>NZ_CP158865.1:0-4972621 GCF_050990895.1 Kluyvera georgiana | reverse complement strand
GCTGAATTCTGTGGCTGGTAACTCATCCTGCAATCGGGCAAGACATTGCTGCCAAAGCGAAAGTGACACGGCGGACTCCACTCGAAAAAAGTCGATACACATCATCCTCCAGGCAAACCTGTAGGCTACCTTCTGACGATCCTGCCGTCAGCGAAACGCAATGCTGTCGGGGATTCATTCAGCCGCTGCGCAAATGCAGCCCGAACGATGCTGTGTATAAGATTAAAAATTCGTGATTTTTGGCACACGTCGAAAAGACCCGATGCAAGCGGGTGACGCGCGAACCGCTATCTGCGGTTTTCAACGGCCTCTCTCAGACGCTGTGCTGAAAGAACGCGGTTATTTTCCCCTTTTACGATCCACCGATCGCGATCGGGCCGAGGATCATAGCGTAAACTGCGCCAGAGATCTTCTGTTTCTCACAGATTCTTCCCGATTTATCCACAGGGTGGATCCAGAAGCGCTAAGTGTAAACGATCCCGGCAAAGAGAAGGCACGATTTCCTTCGCATATTGGAAAAATTAATGACTAGCGACAAATTTCTGCTTAAATGATCTAACAAAGATCCAGGATGATCCTTGCGCTTTAATCGGCAGCCCGTATAATCCCCCACCCGGCGTGTACCGCTCGAATTTCGGTGAGGGACGCTGCCCATTTGCCGGGCAAAAAACAGCGGTCAAACGCGGTTTTTTACGCGGTAAATAAGGAAAGAGAATTGACTCCGGAGTGTACAATTATTACAATCCGGCCTCTTTAATCACCCATGGCTTCGGCATCCGTCGTTCGATTTTCGTTCGGATATCCAATAAAGCCATTGAATTTATTCAAGTTTAGGTAGAAATCGCCATGAAACGCACTTTTCAACCGTCTGTACTGAAGCGCAACCGTTCTCACGGCTTCCGTGCTCGTATGGCTACTAAAAATGGTCGTCAGGTTCTGGCACGTCGTCGTGCTAAAGGCCGTTCTCGTCTGACCGTTTCCAAGTAATAAAGCTAACCCCTCGAGTGGTTAAGCTAGCATTTCCCAGGGAGTTACGTTTGTTAACTCCCAATCATTTCACATTCGTCTTCCAGCAGCCACAACGGGCTGGCACGCCGCAAATCACCATCCTCGGCCGCCTGAATTCGCTGGGGCATCCCCGCATCGGTCTTACCGTCGCCAAGAAAAACGTTAAACGCGCACATGAACGCAATCGGATTAAACGTCTGACGCGTGAAAGTTTCCGTTTGCGTCAACATGAACTCCCACCCATGGATTTCGTGGTGGTGGCGAAGAAAGGGGTTGCCGACCTCGATAACCGTGCTCTCTCGGAAGCGTTGGAAAAATTATGGCGCCGTCACTGTCGCCTGTATCCCGGCTCCTGATAGGCCTCATTCGGGTCTATCAGCGCCTGATTAGTCCGCTACTCGGGCCGCATTGTCGTTTCACGCCAACCTGCTCTCAATACGGAATTGAGGCATTGCGCAGGTTTGGAGTGATAAAAGGCAGTTGGTTGACAGTGAAACGCGTATTAAAATGCCACCCTTTACACCCTGGTGGTGACGACCCCGTCCCGCCTGGACCATTTGATACCAGAGAACACTAACGATGGATTCGCAACGCAATCTTCTTATCATCGCTTTGTTGTTCGTGTCTTTCATGATCTGGCAAGCCTGGGAGCAGGATAACAATCCGCAGACCCAGCAGCAGACCACGCAGACTACGACCACAGCAGCGGGTAGCGCCGCCGACCAGGGCGTACCGGCCAGTGGCCAAGGAAAACTGATTACGGTTAAAACTGATGTGCTTGAGCTGACTATCAACACTCGCGGTGGTGATATTGAGCAAGCGCTGCTTCCGGCATACCCGAAAGCGCTGAAGTCTGACGAACCGTTCCAGTTACTGGAAACCACCCCACAGTTCGTCTATCAGGCACAGAGCGGCTTAACCGGTCGTGACGGCCCGGACAACCCGGCTAACGGCCCGCGTCCGCTGTATAACGTCGATAAAGATGCGTTTGTACTGGCCGATGGTCAGAACGAAATCGTCATTCCGCTGACCTACACCGATAAAGCCGGTAACGTCTTCACCAAAACCTTCACCCTGAAACGCGGTGATTATGCGGTGAGCGTGGGTTACGACGTGAAGAACGCCAGCGACAAACCGCTGGAAGTGTCTACCTTCGGTCAGCTGAAGCAGACTGCGACCCTGCCTACTGCGCGCGATACGCAGACCGGCGGCCTGTCTACCATGCACACTTTCCGTGGCGCAGCGTATTCAACGTCTGACTCCAAGTACGAAAAATACAAATTCGATACCATCGTTGATAACGAGAACCTGAACACCAACACCAAAAATGGTTGGGTTGCCATGCTGCAGCAGTACTTCACGACTGCATGGGTTCCGCAGAACAACGGTACCAACAACTTCTATACCGCTAACCTCGGTAATGGCGTTGTGGCTATCGGCTACAAATCTCAGCCGGTTCTGGTTCAACCAGGCCAGGCAGATAAGCTGAACAGCACCCTGTGGGTCGGCCCGGCAATCCAGGACAAAATGGCTGCCGTTGCGCCGCACCTGGATCTGACCGTTGACTACGGCTGGCTGTGGTTCATCTCTCAGCCGCTGTTCAAACTGCTGAAATGGATCCATAGCTTCCTGGGCAACTGGGGCTTCTCCATCATCGTTATCACCTTTATCGTTCGTGGCATCATGTACCCGCTGACTAAAGCGCAGTACACCTCCATGGCGAAGATGCGTATGCTGCAGCCTAAGATTCAGGCCATGCGTGAGCGTCTGGGCGATGACAAACAGCGTCAAAGCCAGGAAATGATGGCTCTGTATAAAGCTGAGAAGGTTAACCCGCTGGGTGGCTGCTTCCCGCTGATTATCCAGATGCCAATCTTCCTTGCGCTGTACTACATGCTGAGCGCCTCGGTTGAACTGCGTCATGCGCCGTTTATCCTGTGGATCCACGACCTGTCTGCACAAGACCCGTACTACATCCTGCCGATCATCATGGGCGCGACGATGTTCTTCATTCAGAAGATGTCTCCGACCACGGTAACCGACCCGATGCAGCAGAAGATCATGACCTTTATGCCGGTCATCTTCACGGTGTTCTTCCTGTGGTTCCCGTCTGGTCTGGTGGTTTACTACATCGTCAGCAACCTGGTCACCATCATCCAGCAGCAGCTGATTTACCGTGGTCTGGAAAAACGTGGCCTGCATAGCCGCGAGAAGAAAAAATCCTGATTCGGTGTTAAGCACAAGCTAAAATGGAAGGCGGTCGAATGACCGCCTTTTTTATTTGCATCACAGTTGAGAAAAACCATGAGCCATAACGACACTATCGTCGCCCAAGCCACCCCACCGGGACGCGGTGGTGTGGGTATTCTGCGCATCTCCGGCCTGAAAGCGCGTGACGTTGCGCAGGCGGTGCTGGGCAAGCTGCCGAAACCACGCTATGCCGACTATCTGCCGTTTAAAAATGCCGACGGCAGCGCGCTGGATCAGGGCATTGCGCTGTGGTTCCCGGGCCCGAACTCATTCACCGGTGAAGACGTGCTGGAGCTTCAGGGCCACGGCGGCCCGGTGATCCTCGACCTGCTGCTGAAACGTATTCTGACGCTACCGGGCGTACGTATCGCCAACCCGGGGGAGTTCTCCGAGCGCGCGTTCCTCAACGATAAGCTCGACCTGGCGCAAGCTGAGGCGATTGCCGACCTGATTGACGCCAGCTCCGAGCAGGCGGCCCGCTCCGCGCTAAACTCGCTACAGGGTGCCTTCTCGGCACGTGTTAATCACCTTGTGGAAGCACTTACTCACCTGCGCATCTATGTGGAAGCGGCTATCGACTTCCCGGACGAAGAGATCGACTTCCTTTCCGATGGAAAAATCGAAGCGCAGCTCAACGATGTGATTGCCGACCTCGATGCGGTGCGCGCCGAAGCGCGTCAGGGCAGCCTGCTGCGTGAAGGGATGAAGGTCGTGATTGCCGGTCGTCCAAACGCCGGGAAATCGAGCCTGCTGAACGCCCTGGCGGGCCGTGAAGCCGCGATTGTGACCGACATTGCCGGCACCACCCGTGACGTCCTGCGCGAGCATATCCACATCGACGGCATGCCGCTGCATATCATCGACACCGCGGGTCTGCGCGACGCTAACGATGAAGTGGAGCGTATCGGTATTGAACGCGCGTGGCAGGAAATTGAGCAGGCCGACCGCGTGCTCTTTATGGTTGATGGCACCACCACCAGCGCCACCGATCCGGCGGAGATCTGGCCGGACTTTATCGCCCGTCTGCCGAAAAATCTGCCGATTACCGTGGTGCGTAACAAAGCGGATATTACCGGCGAGACGCTGGGTCTGAGCGAAGTGAATGACTACTCACTTGTGCGCCTCTCCGCGCGCACCGGCGAAGGTGTTGACGTACTGCGTAACCATCTCAAGCAGAGCATGGGCTTCGAAAACAACATGGAAGGCGGCTTCCTGGCGCGCCGTCGCCACCTGCAGGCGCTCTCCGACGCCGCAGAACACCTTCAGCAGGGCAAGGCGCAGCTGTTAGGCGCGTGGGCCGGTGAGCTGCTGGCAGAGGAGCTGAGGCTGTCTCAGCAGTGCCTGAGTGAGATCACCGGGGAATTTACCTCCGACGATCTGCTGGGGCGGATTTTCTCCAGCTTCTGTATCGGTAAGTAAGCGATCAAACCCGAATTCGCGTCAGTGAATTCGGGTTTTTACTTTCCGTCTTCCAGCTGCTAAAACCAGATAACCCCTCATTAAAAGGTTATCGAGATGGCCGCTGAATATACCTTAATCCCCACCGTTCCCTCCGCTGAGGACTTTTGCCGTCTGCGCAAAATTTCCGGCCTGTCCCCCCGCCCGCTGGATGCCGCAAAGGCCGGTCTACCGCGCAGCTGCTACGGCGTGCATATCCTCTGGCAAGGTACGCCAGTCGGCATGGGTCGCATCGTTGGCGACGGCGCGCTGAACTTTGATATCGTGGACATCGCCGTCGACCCGGATCACCAGGGAAGAGGCTTGGGTCGGCAGATCATGGAAGCGCTCATCGCCTGGCTGGACGCTAACGCTTTTAAAGGCGCTTATGTGACCCTGGTGGCGGACGTTCCGGAGCTGTACGCCAAATTTGGCTTTGAATCCGTGCGTCCGGAAAGCGAAGGGATGGCGAGAGTCTGGAAGTAGATTTCCTTTCAGGCAATCACTGTTGTCCAAATGGCAACTCGTCGCCCCGCGCGACACCCCGTATGCTTAGCGCCACACTTTTCGTGAGGCCGCCATGACACGCTTTCTTCTTTGTAGTTTTGCCTTAGTTTTACTTTATCCCGCCGGTATCGACATGTACCTGGTCGGATTGCCCCGCATTGCGGCTGATTTGCAGGCCAGCGAGGCGCAGCTGCATATCGCGTTTTCGGTCTATCTGGCAGGGATGGCGACCGCAATGCTGTTTGCCGGCAAGGTGGCCGACCAGTCCGGACGTAAACCCGTCGCCATTGTCGGTTCGCTGATTTACATCGCGGCTTCCGGGCTCTGTTCGTTAGCGGAGAGCGGCACGCCATTTCTGGTTGGCCGTTTTATTCAGGGCGTCGGCGCGGGCTGCTGCTACGTGGTCGCATTCGCTATTCTGCGCGATACGCTCGACGATCGTCGCCGGGCCAAGGTGCTATCGCTGCTGAACGGTATTACCTGCATCGTCCCGGTACTGGCACCGGTGATGGGGCACCTGATTATGCTCAAATACCCGTGGCAGAGCCTGTTCTACACCATGATTGGTATGGGCGTGGTTGTGTGTCTGCTGTCCGTGTTTATTCTGCGTGAATCGCGCCCGAATGCGCTGGCTTCTTCTTCAAAACCCAGGGATGGCGCCGAGTCGCTGGTCAACCGCTTTTTCCTCAGCCGCCTGGCGATAACCACCCTCAGCGTGTCGGTTATCCTGACGTTCGTGAATACGTCTCCGGTGCTGCTGATGGAAGTGATGGGTTTCGACCGCGGCGAATACGCGACAACCATGGCAATGACCGCAGGTATCAGCATGGCGGTCTCGTTCTCTACGCCGTTCGCTCTGAGCCTGTTTAAACCCCGCACCCTGATGCTCACCTCACAAGCGCTGTTCCTGGCCGCAGGCATTGTGTTAATCCTCGCCACAACCCATGCATTCATCCTTTTTGGGCTGACCTTCATTTGTGCCGGATTCTCGGTCGGTTTCGGCGTGGCGATGAGCCAGGCGCTAGGTCCGTTCTCGCTGCGCGCAGGCGTCGCCAGCTCTGCGCTGGGTATTGCGCAGGTTTGCGGTTCGTCGCTGTGGATTTGGCTGGCGGCTATCCTCGGTCTTGATGCGCTGAATATGCTGATCGGGATTCTGATTGGCTGTAGCATAGTGAGCATCATGCTGATTATCTCAGTTGCCCCTAACCGGTCCGCGCCTGCTCATGAAGAAATCGCTCACCAGTCTCGATCTTAATCTACTGCTCTGCCTGCAGCTCCTGATGCAGGAGCGCAGCGTCACCAAAACCGCCAAACGGATGAACGTCACGCCGTCGGCGGTGAGCAAGTCGCTGGCAAAGCTGAGGGCCTGGTTCGACGATCCGCTGTTTGTGAACACCCCGCTAGGGCTGGCGCCTACACCGCTGATGTTCAGCATGGAGCAGAGCCTGGCGGAGTGGATGCAGATGGGCAATCAGCTACTCGATAAGCCGCATCATGAAACGCCGCGCGGGCTGAAGTTCGATCTGGTGGCCGAGTCGCCGCTGATCATGATCATGTTCAACGCACTCTCCAGACAGATCTATCAACGTTATCCCCAGGCAACGATCAAAGTCCGTAGCTGGGACTATGATTCCCTGGATGCCATCATTCGCGGCGAAGTGGATATCGGCTTCACCGGACGCGAAAGCCATCCACAATCCCGCGAGCTGCTAAGCCTGCTGCCGCTGTCGATCGACTATGAGGTACTGTTTACCGATTTGCCATGGGTGTGGCTGCGCGAGGATCATCCCGCGCTACAGGAAGAGTGGAATCTGGAGACGTTTCTACGCTATCCGCACATCAGCATCTGCTGGGAACAGAGTGATACCTGGGCGCTGGATGATGTGCTACAGGAAATGGGACGTGAGCGCAATATCGCCCTGAGCCTGCCGGGGTTCGAACAGTCGCTGTTTATGGCCGCTCAGCCGGATCACAATATGCTAGCCACCGCACCGCGCTACTGCCGGTATTATAATCAGCTTCATCAGCTACCGCTGGTCGCTCGTCCTCTCCCCTTCGATGCTGCGCAACGAGATAAACTGCAGGTGCCGTTTACCCTACTCTGGCATAAACGAAATAGTCACAACCCGAAAATAATTTGGCTGCGCGAAACGCTTAAAGCCTTATATCTCGCTGTTTCCTGATTGATTATTCGTAAAAATAGTCCATTTCAGTTAGGGGAAAGTGTAAAAGTCTCGTAATACCCCTTTTCAATCGCATTTTTAGGCAGTAAAACCTGATCATCAGTGTCGTAAATGATACTCTCCTCATCACCACAGTCCATTAATCACGGAGCGAAAAATGGCGACGCACTTTGCAAGAGGGATCCTTAAGGACGGGCATCTACTATCGGTACGGTTGTCCTCCACCAGTCATAACATCGCACGCCAGCTGCCGGCCCATCGCCGTACGCGCTACCTGGCTTCGCGCGCGCTGCTCGCCGAGCTGCTGTTTATGCTTTACGGCATCAGTGAATTACCGGAAATTGTCACGCCTGATGAGGGCAAACCGTACTTCAAAGATAGCCATCTGCCTGATTTTTCCATTGCCTATGCGGGTAATATCGTCGGCGTCGCGCTGACCACCGAAGGGCACTGCGGCCTCGATATGGAGTTGCTGCGCGTACTGCGCAACACCCCGCAGGCCACCATCATGGAAAACTACCGTTTTACCAGCAATGAAAATCTGTGGATCAACAACCAAAACGACCCACATGAAGCGCGAGCCCAGCTGATTACGCTGCGCCAGAGCGTGCTCAAAATGTCCGGCGACGTGAACCACGATTCTCCGCAAATGCTCCAGCTACTGCCGGGTTCCGGTCGCCTGCGTTCGGCCAATACCGATCATCTCGAAGCTATCTGCGATGCGGAAGACGTGCTGGTATGGTCACTATGCGCCTCGCCGGCGATTGAAAAGCTGAAGGTGTGGGAGTTCGACGGTAAATACGGCTGGCGCAGCTTGCCCGACGCGCAGACGCGGGCCAACGAACCGGCAGCAAGGTTGATGAGATTCACCAGCCTACCGGCAGAGAAAGCGCTTATACTCAACTGATTCGGCTGGAAAACAGCCTCATGATGCAAAGGAGTAGTCATGTCAGAAACGTTGAAAGTAGTTACGTTATTGGGAAGCCTGCGCAAAGGTTCATTCAACGGCATGGTGGCACGCACCCTGCCTAAGATCGCCCCGGCGGGCATGAGCGTTTCCGCGCTGCCGTCAATTGGCGATATTCCGCTGTACGATGCCGATCTCCAGCAAGATGAAGGCTTCCCGCAGAGCGTGGAAGCGCTGGCTGAGCAAATTCGCCAGGCCGATGGCGTGGTCATCGTCACCCCTGAATATAACTATTCCGTTCCGGGCGGGTTAAAGAACGCCATCGATTGGCTGTCGCGTCTGCCGGACCAGCCGCTGGCAGGTAAACCGGTGTTGATTCAGACCAGCTCAATGGGCGCAATCGGCGGCGCGCGCTGCCAGTATCACCTGCGTCAGATTCTGGTGTTCCTCGATGCGATGGTGATGAACAAGCCGGAGTTTATGGGCGGCGTGATTCAGAACAAAGTCGACCCGCAGCTGGGCGAAGTGATTGAGCAGGGAACGTTAGATCATTTGACCGGTCAGCTGACCGCATTTGGCGAGTATATTCAGCGTGTTAAAGCGTAAGTTCTTTAAAACCCTCGCCCGATGGGCGAGGGTTTATTTCATCAGTGTGCGTCAATAAACACAATCTTCAGCACGAACAGCAGTGCGACAACAATCACGCACGGGCTGAGGTCGCGGAAACGACCGGTACCGATTTTCATCACGCAGTAAGAGATAAAGCCCAGCGCGATACCTTCGGTAATGGAGAAGCTGAACGGCATCATCACGGCGGTAATAAACGCCGGAACGGCTTCGGTCAGGTCATCCCACTTCACGCGTGACAGGCTGGAGGTCATCAGCACCCCAACGTAGATCAGCGCGCCCGCGGCTGCGTAGCCCGGCACCATGCCCGCCAGCGGCGACAGGAAAATCACCAACAGGAACAGAATACCCACGACAACCGCCGTCAGGCCGGTACGACCGCCCACGGAAACGCCGGAGGAAGATTCGATGTAGGCCGTCACGGAAGAGGTACCGATAAAGGAACCGGCTACCGAGGAGACGCTATCGACAAACAGCGCCTGCTTCATGCGCGGGAACTTACCTTTCGCATCCGCCAGGCCCGCTTTATCGGTCACGCCGATCAGGGTACCGGAGGAGTCGAACAGGTTTACCAGCATGAAGGAGAAGATAACGCCCGCCAGACCAAGGTTAAACGACCCGGCCAAATCGACATGGCCCACGACGGTAGTAATGCTCGGCGGCGCGGAGACAATACCGCTGTAATGCACATCGCCCAGCATCCAGCCCAGCAGGGTGGTCACGATGATAGAGACCAACACCGCCGCGTGAATATTGCGCGAAGCCAGAATGGCGATAATAAAGAAGCCCAGCACGCCCAGCAGCACGCTGTGTGAAGTCAGGTTACCAATGGAAACCAGCGTGTCCTGGTTTGCGACAATCACGCCAGCATTTTTCAGGCCCATCATGCCGATGAACAGACCGATACCGCTGGTGATACCGACGCGCAGGCTCACGGGGATATTGGCAATCATCCAGTAGCGGACGCGGAAAATGGTCAACAGCAGCAGGCCGACAGCGCCCCAGAAAATGGCGCCCATCCCTACCTGCCACGGCAGGCCCATCGCCTGCACAACCACGAACGCGAAGAAGGCGTTCAGACCCATCGCTGGCGCCAGCGCCACCGGCAGGTTAGCAAATACGCCCATCAGGATACTGCCGAGCGCCGCAATCAGACAGGTGGTCACGAACACCGCGCTGGTGTCCATTCCGGCCACGCCAAGAATTTGCGGGTTTACAAACACGATGTAGACCATCGTCAGGAAGGTGGTGAAACCGGCGATCACTTCGGTGCGTGCCGTCGTGCCGTGCTCGCGCAGTTTAAACACGCGCTCCAGTATCCCCTGGCCGGAAGCCGGGGTGGTGTGTTGTTGACTCATTATCAATTTCCGCAGACAAGGAAGGAAAATTCGTCGCTATCCTATACCAAAATGCGACAATAGGCGCGGTTGTGAGATACTTTTTTTCATTGATTTTGCTTATACGGCAACGATTGCGTCTCTCAATTCAGCATTACGTAAACGTTAAACTTGTTAAAAAGGAAATGACATGTCCGGAGTTGAAGCGGTTTTTTTCGACTGTGACGGTACGCTGGTCGACAGCGAAGTGATCTGTTCACGGGCCTACGTCCACATGTTCAAGACATTTGGCATCACGCTCGATCTGGAAGAGATTTTTAAACGTTTCAAGGGCGTAAAGCTCTACGAGATCATCGATATCATCAACGCCGAGCACGGAGTGAACCTTGCCCGGGCGGATTTAGAACCGGTTTATCGCGCCGAGGTCGCACGCCTTTTCGACTCGGAGCTGGAGGTGATTGCCGGGGCTAACGCATTGGTCGATTCCGTAGCGATTCCGATGTGCATCGTTTCCAACGGCCCGGTCAGCAAAATGCAGCATTCGCTGGGCAAACTGGGCATGTTGCATTATTTCGAAGACAAACTGTTTAGCGGTTACGATATCCAGCGCTGGAAGCCGGATCCGGCGCTGATGCACCACGCGGCAAAAGCGATGAACGTCAACGTCGAGAACTGCATCCTCGTGGACGACTCCAGCGCAGGCGCACAGTCGGGTATTGATGCGGGGATGGAGGTGTTCTATTTCTGCGCCGATCCGCACAATAAGCCGATTAACCACCCGAAGGTGACGACGTTTACCGATCTGGCGGAGCTGCCGGCACTGTGGAAGGCCCGCGGTTGGGATATTACGCAATAACGGTGTCTGTGTGATTGCCCGATGGCGCTACGCTTATCGAGCCTACGTATGTACCGGGAAACATTGGTCGGCCGGATAAGGCGCAAAGCGTCGCTATCCGGCATTTACGTTCAACACCTCACCCGGCGACCTGTCACTTAAACAGTTTCTGCACAAACGTAGCGTAAGCTGGACGCCACACATCCATTTCGTGATTCAATCCCGGATAGACCGTGTAATCGAATTTAATCCCCTTCTGTTCAAGTTCTTTCTTAAGACCCGCAATATCCGCCCCCGTGACGTTATCTTTCTCCCCCACAACGACGGTGAAATTACGCAGCTGTTTATTGATGGCCTGCGGATGATTAAACTGTGCCTCAACGCCAGCGTTCGGTACCGTTGTGGTTGTCACGCCGCTGAAGGTGGCCAGCCAGCCAAAGCTGTCGAGATGATTCATTCCGGAGACCAGCGCCTGATAGCCGCCTTGCGATAGCCCTGCCAACGCGCGGCCATCGGCATCCTTGCGGACATTAAAGCGCTCGCCGATCAGCGGAATAATATCGTGCATTAGCTCGTTGTCCGCCGCTTTCGCATTCAGCGGATAGAATGATTTCCTTCGATCCTGCGGCGGGAAGTTCTCGGCAATCGCTTCTGGTACGTCCGTTTCCGTATCCGGCACGACCACCAGCATCGGCTTGATTTTGCCCTCGGCCAGCAGGTTATCCATCATCTGCGGAATTCTCCCCTGGTCAATCGCCGATAGCCCGGTATCACCGAAGCCATGGTAGAAATAGAGTACCGGCAATGGTTCGCCGCTGCCGGTATATCCCGGTGGCGTCCAGACATAAACGCGGCGTTCGGCACTGAGCGCCGTCGAGTGATAGGTTAGCGTTCGCACATCACCATGCGCGACCGCGCGATCGTCCAGAATGCTTCCCGGCACCAGAATCAGGCTGGTATTCACCTGTCGCTGCGGTTTTGGGTAACGACTGCCGGTATCAATGGAACGGAAACCATCGACATCAAAATAATATTCATAGAGGTTGGGTTTCAGGGCGTCGCTTCGCCACGTCCAGACCCCCTGCTCATCTTTGGTCATATCATGCGAGACAAAGCTGTCTGATGTGGAGCCCGTTACGACGGATACCCGTTTTGCCGTTGGCGCAAACAGGCGGTAGGTGATGCTGTTGTCGGCATTAACCTGTGTGATGTATTGGCTGACGGGAATCGCCTGGCTCGGCGTAGCAGGTAATGGCGCGGCCACTGCAGATAAAGAGGCGCATCCCAGCACGCTGGAGATGAGAAAAGCTGCACAACTCAGTTGTCGTTTCACGTTATTTCCTTATCCATGTTTGAAGCAGGACGCTCAGAGTAACCGGGATAGGGAAACTTGCGGTGTGATGTTCCACCAGTTTTACGGGCAATAGCGCTAAGAGCTAAAGCCAGAAAGCAAAAACCTGCCGCTTCAGCGAAGACGACAGGTTTTGCGGCGCAAAATTTAGCGATTACTCTTTCGGATCTTTCCCCGCCAGCAGCTTATCCAACTCATCGCCGCCCACGTGACGGAAATCTTGTCCCTTCACGAAGTAGAAGATGTATTCGCAAATATTCTGGCAGCGGTCGCCGATACGCTCGATAGAGCGAGCGCAGAACAACGCGGTCAGCACGCTTGGAATGGTGCGCGAGTCTTCCATCATGTAGGTCATCAGCTGACGCACGATGCCTTCATATTCCTGGTCAACTTTCTTGTCTTCACGGTAGATACGAACCGCTTCGTCGAGATCCATGCGCGCGAACGCATCCAGCACGTCGTGCAGCATCTGCACGGTGTGGCGGCCCAGCGACTCCAGGCTGACCAGCAGCGGCTGGTGCTGCTGGGAGAATTTCTCCAGCGCGGTGCGGCAAATTTTGTCCGCTACGTCGCCAATACGTTCCAGCTCGGCGATAGTTTTGATAATCGCCATCACCAGACGCAGGTCGCTCGCAGTTGGCTGGCGTTTGGCGATAATGCGCACGCAGGCTTCGTCAATCGCCACTTCCATCATGTTGACGTGCTTATCGCCATCGATAACGCGCTTCGCCAGTTCGCTATCCTGGTTGTGCATCGCGGTAATCGCATCAGAAAGCTGCTGCTCAACCATGCCGCCCATGGTCATCACCTGGGTGCGGATGCTCTCCAGTTCTGCGTTGAACTGGCCGGAAATATGTTTATTAAGGTTCAGATTGTCCACAACGCGCTCCTGAATCAACCGTAACGACCGGTGATGTAATCTTCTGTTTGTTTCTTCGCGGGCTTGGTGAACAGATCGTCCGTGTTGCTGAACTCAATCAACTCGCCCAGGTACATAAACGCCGTGTGATCGGAACAACGCGCAGCCTGCTGCATGTTGTGGGTGACGATAACGACGGTGTAATCCTCTTTCAGCTCGGTGATCAGCTCTTCGATACGCCCGGTGGAAATCGGGTCAAGGGCTGAACACGGTTCATCCAACAGCAGCACTTCCGGGCGAATCGCAATACCGCGCGCGATGCACAGACGCTGCTGCTGACCACCGGAGAGAGAGTACCCGCTCTGGTGCAGTTTATCTTTGGTTTCATTCCATAATGCGGCCTTGGTCAAGGCCCACTGCACGCGTTCGTCCATGTCGGTACGCGACAGTTTTTCAAACAGACGCACGCCGAAAGCAATGTTGTCGTAGATGGACATCGGGAACGGCGTCGGCTTCTGGAACACCATCCCAACCTTGGCGCGCAGCAGCGCGATATCCTGGGTGTTGGTGAGAATATTGTCGCCATCCAGCAGGATTTCGCCTTCCGCACGCTGCTCCGGGTACAGCTCAAACATCTTGTTGAAGGTACGCAGCAGCGTTGATTTACCACAGCCCGACGGGCCGATAAACGCCGTCACCTGGTTTTTGGCGATATCCAGGTTGATGTTCTTCAGGGCATGGAATTTGCCGTAGTAGAAGTTCAGGTCACGAACTGAAATTTTACCCGGAGTCGTGTTAACCATACTCATCTCAATCTCTTCCTCATCATGCCTGATGGCGCGCAGCTTTCAGGCCTACATATATGTCAACCGTAGGCCGGATAAGACGTTTACGCCGCCATCCGGCAAGGTATTAAACTTAACCGTGTTTCTTCTTGGCGAAAATAACGCGCGCCAGAATGTTCAGCAGCAATACGCACAGCGTGATAATCAGCACCCCGGCCCAGGCCAGTTGCTGCCACTCCGCAAACGGGCTCATCGCAAATTTAAAGATGGTTACCGGCAGGTTGGCGATAGGCTGCATCATGTCGGTGCTCCAGAACTGGTTCGAGAGTGCGGTAAACAGCAGCGGCGCTGTTTCACCGGCGATACGCGCAATAGCCAGCAAGATACCGGTCATAATCCCGGAGACCGACGCTTTCAGCGTAATCGCGGAGATCATCTTCCACTTTGGCGTACCCAGCGCATAGGCGGCTTCACGCAGGCTGTCCGGCACCAATTTGAGCATGTTCTCGGTGGTACGAATAACGATCGGTACCTGCAGCAGCGCCAGCGCAATCACGCCCGCCCAACCGGAGAAGTGCTGCATTTGCGCCACGACGATGGTGTAGACGAACAGGCCCACGACGATCGACGGTGCGGAAAGCAGAATGTCGTTAATAAAGCGGATGACTTCGGCGAGCCAGGATTTACGTCCATACTCGGCGAGGTAAATACCCGCCATAATGCCCAGCGGCGTACCAAACACGGTCGCCCACAGAATCAGCAGGCCGCTGCCCGCCAGGGCGTTCGCCAGACCGCCGCCTGCAGTATTTGGCGGTGGCGTCATTTCGGTAAACAGCGCCAGGGACATCCCGTCGATACCACGGGTGATGGTGGCCATCAGGATCCACACCAGCCAGAACAGGCCGAAGATCATGGTCGCCATCGACAGCGTCAGCGCGATACGGTTCTTCATGCGGCGTCTGGCCTGCATTTTGCGACGGGACTCAGCCAGCGCAGCGGTGTTTTGCATTTCCAGCGTTGCCATTAGCGTGCCCCCTCATTCTTCGCCAGACGCATAATCATGAACTTAGATGCCGCCAGCACGATAAAGGTAATCGCAAACAGGATCAGACCCAGTTCCATCAGCGCAGAAACATGCAGGCCGGATTCCGCTTCGGCAAATTCGTTCGCCAGCGCGGAGGTAATGCTGTTACCCGGCATATACAGTGACGCGCTGTCGAGCTGGTAGGTGTTGCCGATGATAAAGGTGACCGCCATGGTTTCACCCAGCGCGCGGCCCAGACCGAGCATCACACCGCCGATCACGCCATTTTTGGTGAACGGCAGGACGATACGCCAGATAACTTCCCAGGTGGTGCAGCCGATACCGTAGGCCGACTCTTTCATCATCACCGGGGTTTGTTCGAACACATCACGCATTACGGCAGAGATATAGGGGATGATCATGATGGCGAGGATAACCCCAGCCGCCAGGATACCGATACCAAAGGCCGGGCCGGAGAACAGCGCACCGACAAACGGGATGTTAGAAAGAATATTGCCGACCGGCTCCTGGAAGTAGGTCGCGAACAGCGGCGCGAAGATAAACAGGCCCCACATGCCGTAAACGATACTGGGAATGGCCGCCAGCAGTTCAATCGCGATGCCCAGAGGGCGTTTAAGCCAGTTTGGTGCCAGTTCGGTCAAGAAGAGAGCGATGCCGAAACTCACCGGAACGGCGATCAGCAGGGCGATAACGGAGGTCACGAGCGTACCGTAAATCGGTACCAGCGCGCCGTAAATGTCGTTAGGCGCATCCCACTCCTTGGTCCACAGGAAGGCGAAGCCGAACTTCTCCATACTGGGCCACGAGGAGATCACGAGAGAGACGATAATCCCGCCCAACATCAATAGCACAATCAGCGCAGCCAGTCTTACCAGCGCGCTGAATATCATGTCACCCTTTTTACCCGGTGGGTTAAAAGCAGGCTTAGTTGCAGCCATAAATCACTCTTTCCAGTTTAAAATCCGCCACGACATTTACAGCTGCCCGGCGTTCCCGCCGGGCGACCGTCATCAGTACAGCGCTTTACCGCTGCTGTCTTTTACGTTGGTCTTCCATGCAGCACGAACCTGCTCAACCACGCTTTCCGGCAGAGAAGCATAGTCAAGCTCGTTCGCCTGCTTGCCGCCGTTTTTGTATGCCCAATCAAAGAACTTCAGCACTTCAGCGCCCTGCTCAGGTTTCTTCTGCTCTTTGTGTACCAGGATGAAGGTGGTGGAAGTAATCGGCCACGCGTTGTCACCCTTCTGGTTGGTCAGGTCCTGTGCGAAGGTTTTGCTCCAGTCAACGCCCTTAGCCGCGTTAGCGAAGTTATCTTCGGTCGGGCTAACCGGTTTGCCGTCGGCAGAAACCAGTTTGGTGTAAGCCAGGTTGTTCTGCTTGGCGTAAGCGTATTCAACGTAGCCGATAGAGCCAGGCAGACGCTGTACGAACGCCGCGATACCGTCGTTGCCTTTACCGCCCAGACCGGTCGGCCAGTTTACGGTAGAGCCCGCGCCAATTTTCGATTTCCACTCTTCGTTCACTTTAGACAGGTAGCTGGTGAACACGAAGGAGGTACCGGAACCATCAGCACGACGCACAACGGCGATGTTCTGAGAAGGCAGCTTAACGCCTGGGTTCAGTTTGGTGATGGCTTCGTCATCCCACTTCTTGATTTTGCCCAGGTAGATGTCACCCAGCGTTTTACCGTCAAGCACCAGCTCGCCGGATTTCAGGCCAGGGATGTTAACGGCCAGCACCACACCGCCGATCACCGTCGGAAACTGGAACAGGCCTTCCTGAGCCAGTTTTTCGTCAGACAGCGGGGCATCGGATGCGCCGAAATCAACGGTATTTGCAGTAATTTGTTTTACGCCACCGGAGGAGCCGATACCCTGGTAATTCACTTTATTACCGGTTTCTTTGTTGTAGGTATCAGCCCATTTGGCATACACCGGCGCTGGGAAAGTTGCACCCGCGCCTGTCAGGCTTGCTGCTGCGAATGCAGAGAAAGCGCTCATCGATAAGGTCGCGGCGACAACAGTTGCGACAGTGGTACGCATAACTTTCATAATGTCTCCTGCAAGAATCCGTAAATGATTGTTTAGTGGCTACGAGGAGCAAAATAGGACAATCAGGTGACAGTTATATGTAAGGTTTATGACAGTTTAATGACACAGAAACACCTATAAAAAACAGGATAATTAAAACCATTAAAATCAGTTAGTTGTGAAAAATATTTACACTAAAATTTCAGAGGGATTTTCTTTTTATGACAGCAAAACCGTCGTGCTTTATGACAGTTATAGCGGATAAAAAAAATCCGGCTATGCCTGAGGCATAGCCGGATGATTCATCAAAGGGTGACGATTATTCCACGGTCACCGATTTTGCCAGGTTGCGCGGCTGGTCAACGTCGGTGCCCTTAATCAGCGCCACGTGATAGGCCAGCAGCTGTAGGGGCACGGTGTAGAAAATAGGCGCGATGACCTCTTCCACGTGCGGCAGCTCGATGATGTGCATGTTGTCGCTATCGGTAAACGCCGCGTCCTGATCGGCAAAGACATACAGCTCACCGCCGCGCGCGCGAACCTCTTCGATGTTGGATTTCAGTTTTTCCAGCAGCTCGTTGTTCGGTGCGACGACAATCACCGGCATATCTGCATCAATCAGCGCCAGCGGGCCGTGCTTCAGCTCGCCAGCGGCGTAGGCTTCCGCGTGAATATAGGAGATCTCTTTCAGCTTCAGCGCGCCTTCCAGCGCGATCGGGTACTGATCGCCGCGGCCAAGGAACAGCGCGTGATGCTTGTCGGAGAAGTCTTCTGCAAGCAGCTCAATGCGTTTGTCCTGCGACAGCATCTGCTCAATGCGGCTTGGCAGCGCCTGCAGACCGTGCACAATATCGTGCTCAACGGCGGCATCCAGACCTTTCAGGCGAGCCATTTTTGCCACCAGCAGCAGCAGAACGGTCAGCTGAGTCGTAAACGCTTTGGTGGAGGCAACGCCAATCTCCGCGCCCGCTTTGGTCATGATCGCCAGGTCGGATTCGCGCACCAGCGACGAGCCCGCGACGTTACAAATCGCCAGCGAGCCCAGGTAACCCAGCTCTTTGGTCAAGCGCAGGCCTGCCAACGTATCGGCGGTTTCACCGGACTGCGAGAGAGTAATAACCAGGCTATTCGGGCGCACGGCGGATTTGCGGTAGCGGAATTCCGACGCGATCTCGACATCGCACGGCATACCGGCCAGCGATTCAAACCAATAGCGCGCCACCATTCCCGAATTATAGGAAGTCCCGCAGGCGATAATCTGAATGTGCTCAACCTTCGCCAGCAGCGCATCGGCCTCCGGCCCCAGCTCGCTCAGATCCACCTGGCCGTGGCTAATACGCCCGGTTAAGGTGTTTTTGATGGCATTCGGCTGCTCGTAAATCTCTTTCTGCATGTAGTGGCGGTAGATGCCTTTATCACCGGCATCGTACTGCACGTTTGATTCAATATCCTGACGCGTCACTTCCGCGCCGGTCTTATCGAAGATAGCCACGGTACGGCGGGTCACTTCCGCGATATCCCCCTCTTCCAGGAAGATGAATCGACGGGTTACCGGCAGCAGCGCCAGCTGGTCAGAAGCGATAAAGTTCTCGCCCATCCCAAGGCCAATCACCAATGGGCTACCGGAACGCGCTGCCAGCAGCGTGCTCGGATCGCGGGAGTCCATAATGACCGTACCGTAAGCGCCGCGCAGCTGTGGAATCGCGCGCAGCACCGCTTCACGTAAGGTACCGCCCTGTTCCATCTCCCAATGCACCAGGTGAGCAATCACTTCGGTGTCGGTCGCTGAAACGAAGACATAGCCGCGCGCTTGCAGCATTTCGCGCAGCGGTTCGTGGTTTTCGATGATGCCGTTATGCACCACCGCAATGTGCTCAGACACATGCGGATGCGCATTGCCTTCCGATGGTTCGCCATGGGTTGCCCAACGGGTGTGAGCAATACCGGTGCCGCCGGAGAGCGGTTGTTCTTCCGCTGCCTGAGCCAGCATCTGGACTTTTCCCAGACGACGCAGACGGGTCATATGACCTTCTGCATCCACCACAGCCAAACCCGCAGAGTCGTATCCACGGTATTCCAGACGACGGAGGCCCTCGAGAAGGATTTCAGCTACATCACGTTGCGCGACTGCGCCAACAATTCCACACATAAGTTTATGTTCCGATTTTTTACGCGTTGTCGGTCAACCTGTTGCCCGTATACCGGGCGCCCCGAGCCTTGTAGAGAGTGGGGTTATTTTTATAGGTACTGCATGGTCGGCGGGAGATTATGTTATCTCCTCGCCGTTGTTGCCTGATGCGGCTACGCCTTATCAGGCCTACTTCTTAATCTTTACCGGACGCTGCCAGCCTTGCTTGTGTACCTGCGGTACGCGGCTGAGTACCAGTTCGTTATCCGCGACGTTGCGGGTGACGGTGGTCCCGGCGGCAATCGTCACGCCTTTGCCAATCGTCACTGGGGCCACCAGCTGGCTGTCGGAGCCGACGAACACGTCATCGCCGATAATGGTTTTAAACTTATTCGCGCCATCGTAGTTGCAGGTAATGGTACCCGCACCGATATTCACGTTGTCGCCAATTTCCGCGTCGCCGAGGTAGGTCAGATGGCCGGCCTTCGAGCCTTTGCCCAGACGCGCTTTCTTCATTTCGACGAAGTTACCAACGTGAGCGCCTTCCAGCAGTTCAGCGCCCGGACGCAGACGCGCGAATGGCCCGATGGTGCAGGCCGCTTCCAGATGCGCATCTTCCACCACGCTGTACGGACTGATTTCACAGTCGTCACCGATGGTGGCGTTTTTGATCACGCAGCCCGCGCCGATTTTGACGCGATCGCCCAGCACCACGTTGCCCTCAAGGATAACGTTAGTATCTATTTCGACATCGCGCCCGTAAGACAAGGTACCACGTAAGTCAAAACGCGCCGGGTCACGCAGCATCACGCCGGCCAGCAGCAGCTTTTCAGCCTGCTCAGACTGATAAATACGTTCAAGGCGGGAAAGCTGCAGGCGGTTATTCACGCCGTCGGTTTCACTGATACGCGCCGGATGCACCGCGGCAATTTCACGCCCTTCCTGATACGCCATGGCGATAATATCGGTGATATAGAATTCGCCCTGCGCATTGTTATTGTCGAGCTTCGCCAGCCAGCGCTTCAGGTCCGCACCGTTAGCAATCAGGATACCGGTGTTAATTTCCTGAATCTGACGCTGTGCTTCGGTGGCATCTTTGTGCTCGACAATACCGGTTACTTTGCCGTTTTCACGGGTAATGCGGCCATAGCCGCTCGGATCGTCCAGCACTACCGTCAGCAGACCTATTCCGCCCTGCGGCTTGGCTTCGCGCAGACGCTGCAGCGTTTCAACAGAGATCAGCGGCACGTCGCCGTACAGCATCAGAATATCTTCGTCATCCGCGAAGAACGGCGCAGCCTGCTGCATCGCATGTCCGGTGCCCAGCTGTTCAGCCTGCAGCACCCAGTTCAGGTTGTCGTCGGATAAGGCTTGCTTAAGTAAATCACCGCCGTGACCGTACACCAGGTGAACCTGGTTCGCGCCAACATGATTCGCGGCATCAATGACATGCTGCACCATCGGCTTGCCAGCCAGCGTGTGCAGCACTTTAGGAAGATCGGAATACATACGCGTGCCTTTGCCTGCGGCAAGGATCACAACGCTCATGGTACGGTTAGACATAGGTATCCTGTCTGTAGATTAAGTATGAAGTAAACCGGGTTCTTGTTGAAAATTCTACATATTTTTCAGCATGAAATGGCCTGCTGATAAAACGTCCAACATCCCCTTTAGTCCTGACTTTCTGCCCTTATTTTCGTCTATATCAAATCTATTTGTCTTGTAAGAAATCAGGCTCAGCGCCAGATTCAGCGCTATCTCACTGCTTATGCTGTTTTTTTATCACCTGAATAAAGGATAAACCATTTCAAAACGGTGTTTTATTTACTCATTATTGTGACGCGCAAAAAAGAAACACCGTTTTAATTTGTTGATAATTACGGCGCTCAACCATTCAGGAAGATAATATGAACAAGAAGATACCTCTGGCTCTTACCCTTTGTAGCGCAGCGCTCTCTCTCTCGGCGCAGGCCCAGACGCCCCAGCAATGGAAGGCGATCGCTTTTGGGCAGTCCACCGACGTTAACTTCTCCTCCAACGTTCTTCCGGAGAAAGTTGGCGTGAATAACGTCACCATCGACGGTAAAACGCTGACGCCACAGCAGATTGCCGATCTCAGCAAACCTATCACTATTGAAAGCCGCGGTGGCAAAATCGCCAATTCACACGACGGTTTAACCTTCTTCTACACCACGTTACCGAGCGATGAGAACTTTGTTCTCTCAGCCACGGTGACCGTCGATCAGTTTGGTCCGGAAAACGGCGCTAAACCAGCCGCACAGGAAGGTGCGGGGCTACTGGTGCGCGATATCATCGGCATTCCACGCCAGGAACCGCTGAAAGAAGGTTATGAAGAGTTCCCTGCGGCATCAAATATGGTGATGAACGCCATTATGACCCAGGACAAGAAAGACAGTTACCGCGTAAAGCTACAGGCGATCGCGCGTAACGGTATTACCCAACCTTGGGGTAATGCCGGGTCCGAGATTAAAAAGGTCAGCTATAAGGAAGGGGTTGATCTGCGTCAGTCGCCGACGTTCCGCCTGAAGCTAGAACGGACGAATGACGGCTTCGTGACCGCCTGGGCCCCTGTCGGGAGCGAAGAGTGGGTGACCGAGCGCGTACCGCACGCAGATATGATCTCCGTGCAGGATAAAAAGCAGTATTACGTGGGCTTCTTTGCGTCGCGTAATGCCAAAATCACCGTTAAAGACGCTTCGCTGACCACCTCTGAGGCGAAAACCGTGGTCTCTAAACCGTTCGTTGCCAAATCATGGCCGGTGGTGATGCAGGTCGCTTCGGGTAGCAAGAGCCTGACGCCAGAGTACACTCTGCAAGCGCGCGCCAATTATGACGGGCTGTTTACCGTACGGCACAATGAAGTGGTGATCGGGGAGAATAAAGCGGTGAAGGCCGGCGAGATGTTCACTCAGCCCGCCACGCTGAAAGAGAGCAATACCTTTCAGGTGACCTTTACCCCCACCAGCGGTAAAGACCGGACGCCGGTTGAGCAGCAGTTGACCGTTAACCAGCAGAAAGGTATCTCCACCAGCACGCTGTACGCAGCAGCAAATGGCAAGGCAGATGCAAAAGGTACCGCCGATGCGCCGATGGATTTGCAAACCGCCATCGATCTGGTCGCGCCGGGCGGCAAAATTGTGCTGGCGGCAGGCGACTATCCGAAGACCGATATTCCGCTCTCTGCCAGCGGTCTTGAAAATGGCCGTAAAACGCTGGAAGCCAACGGTAAAGCGGTTATCCACGGCATGCTGCTGGACGGTAACTACTGGACGCTACGCGGTGTGGATATCACCGGGAAGAGCCTGCGTATTCAGGGCAGCCATAACCTGATCGAGAATGTCACGGCTTATCGCAATGACGATACCGGGATTCAAATTTCCTCGGTAGATAAGATTGGCCGTCCGCTGTGGGCAAGCTATAACCGCGTGGTGAACTCGGAATCCCATAGTAATGAGGATCCGGGCAAGATCAACGCTGATGGTTTTGCGGTAAAGATGCGCGTGGGTGAGGGTAACCGCCTGGAAGGGTGTTATTCACACAACAATATTGATGACGGTTTCGATCTGTTTAATAAGATTGAGGACGGCGCCAACGGCGTGGTGGTGATCGAGAACTCTGTCGCCCGCGACAACACCAGCAACGGCTTCAAGCTGGGCGGTGAGGGGCAGCCGGTGGCTCACGAAATCCGCAACAGCATCGCGATCGGCAACCACCTTGATGGCTTCACCGATAACTTCAACCCGGGCAAGTTAGTGGTGGTCAATAACGTCGCCGTCGACAACCAGCGCTTTAACTTCATCTTCCGCCCCAGCCCTTATGGCGATGCATCTACGCAAGGTGTATTCAGCGACAACATTTCGCTGCGCAGCAAACCCGGAAAATATGACGATGCGGTGGTAGGGAATATCGATGCCACGAACTACTTCATCGAAAAGGGAAAAAGCGTGAACACGGAAGGTAAGGAACTGCGTGCGCAAGACTTCCAGTCGCTGTCGTTACCGCAGCCGCTGGAGCGTAATGCGGACGGGAGTTTTGATACCGGGAATTTCCTGACCAAGGATTGATGCGTAGGTTAGTGCTGTAGGCCTGATAAGCGCAGCGCCATCAGGCAAGCCACGAAGACATTCCCGGATGGCGGCGTAAACGCCTTATCCGGCCTACAAAATACAAAGGTCGCCGTAAGGCGACCTTCTTCATTTTTGGGTTCTGTTTACACCGCATGTGTTGTGGTTTTCGTTAGCGGTACAGCGCATCACAGAACAGCATCTGACCTACAGGTGGGCGGTCAGCGCGGTCATCAACCTTACAGGTTGAAAGTACCGAAAGAGATGTTCATAGAGCTGAAGAGAGCGATGATTTTGTTGATCAGTTTCATGATTTTTATCCTGCGATAGTAGTGATATTTTTTGTGACTCAACTCACAAAACAAAGTCTACTCCTCCGGATTTTATCGATCAACATTTTTGTGACTCAAATCACAAAATATTTAAAATACCTTTTCAGTTTCATTTAAATTAAAACAAACCATAAAAAAAGCCAGCCTGGAGACCAGACTGGCTTTTTGACTTTCAAGCCGGTGTTACATCGCTTTTTTGGTCAACTCGATAACGCGCAGTTTAGCGATCGCTTTGGCCAGTTCCGCAGACGCCTGAGCGTAATCCACGTCACCATGAGAGCTCTTAATGTGCTCTTCGGCCTTACGTTTCGCTTCCAGAGCTCGCGCTTCGTCGAGGTCCTGGCCGCGAATAGCGGTATCAGCCAGAACGGTCACGGTGCCAGACTGCACTTCAAGAATGCCGCCGGACAGATAGATAAACTCTTCGTGGCCGTGCTGTTTAACGATGCGAATCATACCAGGCTTAATGGCGGTGAGCAGCGGGGCGTGGCCCGGGTAAATACCCAGCTCACCTTCGCTACCCGTTACCTGGATTTTCTCGACCAGACCAGAGAACATTTGTTGCTCTGCGCTGACGACGTCCAGGTGGTAAGTCATTGCCATATCACCCTCCGATTAAGGCGTTAAAGTTTTTTGGCTTTTTCCACTGCTTCGTCAATGGAACCGACCATGTAGAACGCCTGCTCCGGCAGGTGATCGTATTCGCCGTCCATGATGCCTTTAAAGCCACGGATGGTGTCTTTCAGCGAAACGTATTTACCCGGAGAACCGGTGAATACTTCTGCTACGAAGAACGGCTGGGACAGGAAGCGCTGAATTTTACGAGCGCGTGCTACCACCAGTTTGTCTTCTTCAGACAATTCATCCATACCCAGGATGGCGATGATGTCTTTCAGTTCCTGATAACGCTGCAGGATGGACTGAACGCCACGCGCGGTGTCGTAGTGTTCCTGACCAACAACCAGCGGATCCAGCTGACGGCTGGTGGAGTCCAGCGGGTCAACCGCAGGGTAGATACCCAGGGATGCGATCTGACGGCTCAGTACTACGGTTGCATCTAAGTGAGCAAAGGTAGTTGCTGGGGATGGGTCAGTTAAGTCATCCGCAGGTACGTATACCGCCTGTACGGAGGTGATAGAACCGGTCTTGGTGGAGGTGATACGTTCCTGCAGAACGCCCATCTCTTCCGCCAGAGTCGGCTGGTAACCTACCGCTGAAGGCATACGACCCAGCAGTGCAGATACTTCAGTACCGGCCAGGGTGTAACGATAGATGTTATCGACGAACAGCAGTACGTCACGACCTTCGTCACGGAATTTCTCAGCCATGGTCAGGCCGGTCAGCGCAACGCGCAGACGGTTTCCCGGCGGCTCGTTCATCTGGCCATACACCAGGGATACTTTATCGATAACGTTGGAGTCGGTCATTTCGTGGTAGAAGTCGTTACCCTCACGAGTACGTTCACCTACGCCCGCAAACACAGAGTAACCGGAGTGCTCGATCGCGATGTTACGGATCAGCTCCATCATGTTTACGGTTTTACCAACACCCGCACCGCCGAACAGACCGACTTTACCGCCCTTCGCGAACGGACACATCAGGTCGATAACTTTGATACCGGTTTCCAGCAGTTCCTGAGAGCTGGACAGCTCTTCGTAGGAAGGCGCAGCGCGGTGGATAGCCCAACGCTCTTCTTCACCGATGTCGCCTTTCATGTCTACCGGGTGACCCAGTACGTTCATGATACGACCCAGTGTTGCTTTACCTACCGGAACTTCGATCGGGTGCTCGAGATCTTTAACTTCCAGACCGCGACGCAGACCGTCGGAGGAACCCATGGCGATGGTACGCACGATACCGCCACCGAGCTGCTGCTGAACTTCCAGCACCAGCACTTCATTACCATTCTGTACCTCAAGGGCTTCGTACACGCGCGGTACGGCATCCTGAGGGAATTCGACGTCAACTACGGCGCCGATTACCTGGACAATTTTTCCAGTAGCCATCTTGAATCCTCTACGAATTAACCTGGTTATACCGCGGATGCACCACCGACGATCTCGGTGAGTTCCTGAGTAATGCTGGCCTGACGAGCTTTGTTGTATACCAACTGCAGCTCTTTAATCAGGCTGCCGCCATTGTCGGTCGCGGCTTTCATCGCAACCATACGTGCGGCCTGCTCGCTGGCCAGGTTTTCTACCACGCCCTGATAGACCTGAGATTCGACATAGCGACGCAGGAGGGTATCCAGCAGCGCTTTCGGATCGGGTTCGTACAGGTAATCCCAGGTTTTACGTTTCAGATCATCATCTTCTGAAGCCGGTAACGGCAGCAGTTGGGTGATCGTCGGCACCTGAGACATGGTGTTAATAAATTTGTTGCTGACAATATAAAGCTTGTCCAGACGACCTTCGTCGTAGGCCTGCAACATCACTTTTACCGGACCGATCAGTTCGGACAGGGCTGGTTTATCGCCCATACCGGTAACCTGAGCGACAATGTTGCCACCTACGGAATTAAAGAAGGACACACCTTTAGAGCCGATCATTGCGAGGTCGCACTGAACGCCTTTTTCGGTCCATGCCTTCATATCCGCCAGCAGTTTCTTGAACAGGTTAATGTTCAAGCCACCGCACAGACCACGGTCGGTAGACACCACCAGGTAGCCCACGCGCTTAACGTCGCGTTCTTCCAGGTACGGGTGCTTATATTCCAGATTACCGTTCGCAAGGTGACCAATCACTTTGCGCATGGTATCTGCATAAGGACGGCTGGCCGCCATGCGATCCTGCGATTTACGCATTTTGGAAGCGGCGACCATCTCCATCGCTTTAGTGATCTTTTGCGTGTTCTGGACGCTTGCGATCTTACTACGTATCTCTTTTGCGCCGGCCATGAGCTTCTCCTCAATGCCTACGGCCTGCCCTAAGACAGGCCGTCAGACTTTACCAGGATTGGGTTGCTTTGAAGGAATCGAGGATGCCTTTCAGCTTGCCTTCGATTTCGTCGTTATAGCCACCGGACTGGTTGATCTCTTGCATCAACGGAGCGTGATCACGGTCAACGTAAGCCAGCAGAGCGGCTTCGAAGCTACCGATTTTCGCCAGTTCTACATCCGCCAGATAACCACGTTCTGCCGCGAACAGAACCAGAGACTGCTGCGCAACGGACATCGGCGCATACTGTTTCTGTTTCAGCAGTTCAGTTACTTTCTGACCGTGGTCCAGCTGCTTACGGGTTGCATCGTCAAGGTCAGATGCGAACTGGGAGAATGCTGCCAGTTCACGATACTGTGCCAGCGCGGTACGGATACCACCGGACAGTTTCTTCATGATCTTGGTCTGAGCTGCACCACCAACACGGGATACGGAGATACCCGGGTTAACCGCAGGACGAATACCGGCGTTGAACAGGTTGGTTTCCAGGAAGATCTGACCATCGGTAATGGAAATTACGTTGGTCGGAACGAATGCGGAAACGTCACCGGCCTGCGTTTCGATAATCGGCAGCGCGGTCAGAGAACCGGTTTTCCCTTTCACTTCACCTTTGGTGAAGGTTTCAACGTATTCGGCGTTAACACGCGCAGCACGCTCCAGCAGACGAGAGTGGAGGTAGAATACGTCGCCCGGGAATGCTTCACGTCCAGGCGGACGACGCAGCAGCAGGGAGATCTGACGGTATGCGACAGCCTGTTTAGACAGGTCATCATAAATGATCAGCGCATCTTCGCCGCGGTCGCGGAAGTATTCGCCCATTGCGCAACCGGCATATGGCGCCAGGTATTGCAGTGCAGCGGATTCAGACGCGGTTGCCACAACAACGATGGTGTTAGCCAGCGCGCCGTGTTCTTCCAGTTTACGTACCACGTTAGAAATGGTGGACGCTTTCTGGCCGATAGCCACGTAGACGCACTTGATGCCGGAATCACGTTGGTTGATGATGGCGTCGATTGCCAGCGCGGTTTTACCGGTCTGACGGTCGCCGATGATCAGTTCACGCTGACCACGACCGATTGGGATCATGGCATCAACGGATTTATAACCGGTCTGAACCGGCTGATCGACGGACTGACGTTCGATTACGCCCGGTGCGATAGCTTCAACGGCGGAGAAGCCGTCGTTGTCCAGCGCGCCTTTACCATCGATTGGTGCACCCAGGGTGTTAACCACACGACCCAGCAGGCCGCGGCCAACCGGAACTTCCAGGATACGACCAGTACACTTGACGGTCATGCCTTCGGCAAGGTCAGCGTACGGACCCATAACTACAGCACCAACGGAGTCGCGCTCCAGGTTCAGTGCGATAGCGTAACGGTTACCCGGCAGGGAAATCATCTCACCCTGCATACAATCGGCCAGGCCGTGAATGCGGATAACACCGTCACTTACAGAAACAATAGTACCTTCGTTGTGAGCTTCACTCACAACATTGAACTGAGCAATGCGCTGCTTGATCAGTTCGCTGATTTCGGTGGAATTCAGTTGCATGCTCCAGTCCCCTTAAGACTGCAAGACGTCTGCAAGGCGTTCAAGACGGCCGCGTACGCTGCCATCAATGACCATATCACCCGCTCGGATGATAACGCCTGCCATTACAGACTTATCGATTTTGCAATTCAGCTTAACTTTGCGTGACAGACGCTTTTCCATCGCGGCGGTGATTTTCGCGAGCTGTTCTTCACTCAGCGCATTAGCGGAAATGACTTCTACCTCAGAGGTAGCTTCACTCGCGGCGCGCAGGTGTACAAACTGCTCAAGAACATCAGGGAGCACTTTAAGACGACCGTTTTCAGCCATCACCTTAATCAGGTTCTGACCGTTTTCGTCCAGTTGCTCACCGCATACTGCGATAAACGACGTAGAGAGCGTTTCCGGCGCCAGTGCGCCAGACAGAAGCTCTGCCATTTGTTCGTTCTTCGTCACTTCGGCGGCAAACGCCAGCATGTCCTGCCAGCGATCTACGCTTTTGTGTTCGACGGCAAAGTCAAAAGCTGCTTTGGCGTAGGGGCGAGCTACCGTAACAAATTCAGACATCAGCCCCTCCCTCCTTACAGTTCAGCGACAAGTTTATCCACGATGTCGCTGTTAGCAGCTTCATCCACGGAACGTTCGATGATCTTCTCGGCGCCAGCAACAGCCAGGATAGCGACTTGCTTACGCAGTTCTTCGCGAGCACGTTTACGCTCGGCGTCGATTTCTGCCTGAGCCTGTGCCACGATTTTAGTACGTTCCTGCTCTGCTTCAGCTTTGGCTTCGTCCAGGATCTGGGAGCGACGTTTGTTCGCCTGCTCAATGATAACCTGGGCTTCCGCTTTTGCTTTTTTCAGCTGGTCGGTCGCATTGGCCTGTGCAAGGTCCAAATCCTTTTTAGCTCGTTCTGCAGAAGAAAGACCGTCAGCAATCTCTTTTTGACGTTTTTCGATGGCAGCCATTAATGGCGGCCATACGTATTTCATGCAGAACAGAACGAACAGGACAAACGCGATGGCCTGGCCGAGGATTGTTGCGTTAAGATTCACAGCACAATGCCTCTTATCTAGTTAACGTTCTGATATTGCTCTTACTTAATTCAAAGCAACGCTTACTACGCGACAGCGAACATCACGTACAGACCCAGACCTACAGCGATCATCGGGATAGCATCCACCAGACCCATAACGATAAAGAACTGAGTACGCAGCAGAGGAATCAGATCCGGTTGACGCGCTGCGCCTTCCAGGAATTTGCCCCCGAGGATGCCGATACCGATCGCAGCACCGATTGCCGCCAGACCCATCATCACAGCGGCAGCCATGTACAGCAGATCCATATTCAGGTTTTCCATGACAGTCTCCAGTTTGTTTCAGTTAAAACGTAGTAGTGTTGGTAAATTAATGCTCTTCAGACGCCATCGACAGATAGACAATCGTCAGAACCATGAAGATGAAGGCTTGCAGCGTAATAATCAGGATGTGGAAAATGGCCCAAGGCACATTCAGAATCCACTGTGACCACCACGGCAGCAGGCCAGCAATCAGAATGAAAATCAGCTCACCGGCATACATGTTGCCGAACAGTCGCAGACCCAGAGATACTGGTTTGGACAGCAGGCTTACCCCTTCAAGGATTAAGTTGACAGGAATAAATGCCCAGTGATTGAACGGCTGCAGTGTCAGCTCTTTAGCGAAGCCACCGATGCCTTTCATTTTGATGCTGTAGAACAGAATCAGGATAAACACGCCCAGTGCCATAGACAGGGTAATGTTTACGTCCGCAGACGGAACCACGCGCAGCGCCGGCAGGCCCAGTATATGCTCAGCAATATACGGCAGCAGGTCGATAGGCAGTAAGTCCATCAGGTTCATCAGGAAGACCCAGACGAAGATAGTCAGGGCAAGCGGGGCGATAACCTTGCTTTTGCCATGGTACATGTCTTTGACACTGCCATGAACAAAGCCGATTACCAGCTCAATCGCGGTCTGAAATTTACCTGGTACGCCGCTGGTCGCTTTTTTGGCAACGCTACGGAACATAAGCAGGAACAACAGACCCAGCACCACCGAGAAGAACATGGAGTCAATATTGAGCGTCCAGAAGGTGGCTGGGGGGTTATGCGGATCTACCAGCGAGAAAGTACGTAGGTCCAACTGAAGGTTATTCAGGTGGTGCCCTATGTATTCCTGCGGCGTCATATTTTCAGAAGCCATGATGCCTTTTACCCTTTGTTGTTAATTACAGCGGGTGCCAGTATCTGAACAACTAGCACCAAAATCCATGTAACGATCAGCGGTAAGAATACCGCCTTTAAAACCGCCAGCGCCACAATCAGTAACACCAGCATCGCTAGCACCTTAAACGCTTCGCCGAAGGCGAACGTCCAGGCCACTTTGCCCTTCGCGGGTGTATTCACCTGGTGACGCCAGGCAAAAATCATAAACAACATATTAGGCAGTAACACTGCCAGGCCTCCACACGCGGCGGAGATGCCCCAGAAGGGGTCTTTTAGGCTGAACAGCAATCCGCTTGCTATCACTGCCAGAAGCTGAATGAACAGAAGCTTACGAGCAACGTTTCGACTCACGAGCGACATAGACATCACGTTTCTACTCCTGCTCCCTTCGAGGTATGCCGCGTGTCGTATAAAACGTTCTTTAAAGCTCGGAGTCAAGCATCAAAAAGCGGTCAAATTATACGGTGACGCCCCGTGATTTCAAACAATAAGTAGCCAAAACGTGAATAAATATTTAAATATTTTTCATTCACGCTATTTTTCTACTTTTCGCCAAAGTGTGAACGATCGTACAAAACTGCAAATACAGCTAAAACAGTGGCTACAAAGCGTGCACAAGATCACATATTAAACATTTTAGCGCTCATCATCTGTATCAACGTAGCAAAAGATGACATCTCATCGTTTTGATATCTAAGACGAAATCAGAGCACTCTTTTAAAAACACGTAGAAACAGAACAAAAACCATTCATTGACATTCATAATAAATTATTAACATGACAAAATGGCTAACGTGATGACTTATAGCAAGCTGATATTTTCCATGTTTACTATTTTCATCATTAACAAAAAAAGCTTGGTTATTGAGAAGATAAAAACACGTTAAATACGAGTTAAATTAAGCAGGTCGCTGGCGCGTTGTGTCGCCAATTTGTTAACACCAGAGACCGCATTTTTTTTCTACTTTTTTTGATAAATATTAAATTTTCTTTGGTGCAATAATCACCAAATGACGCTCCCCTTCCAGCTGAGGAACCCGCAGTTCAACAATGGATTCGACGCTGAACTGCGGCGGAAGCTGCGTAATCTCATCTTCAGGCAACTGGCCTTTTAGTGCATAAAAACGGCCTTCTTGACCCGGCAGGTGATGACACCAGCTCACCATATCGTTCAGCGACGCGAAGGCGCGGCTGATAACGCCATCAAACGGCGGCTCGGCCGGAAACGCTTCAACGCGGCTCTGTACCGGCGTGATGTTAGTTAGCGCAAGCTCGTGCTGGACCTGACGCAGGAAGCGAACGCGCTTGCCCAGACTATCGAGGAGCGTAAAGTGCGCATCCGGACGAACGATAGACAGCGGAATTCCCGGCAGCCCCGGTCCGGTGCCAACATCAATAAAGCGTTCACCTTTCAGCGACGGCGCCACCACAATGCTGTCGAGGATGTGGCGCACCAGCATCTCGTTAGGATCGCGTACCGACGTCAGGTTGTACGCTTTGTTCCACTTGTGCAGCATATCGACATAGCCAACAAGCTGATTTTTCTGGTGATCGGTGAGCGAAATACCTGCTTCATCCAGCAGACGAGAAAGTTTGTTGAGCACGTTGATGACCCTATCAGAAAATAACTGCCCGGTAGCATGACGCGTACCGGGCCGATGAATCAAGTGGGCGAGCGTAAGATGCTCGCCAGAAGAGCCGCCGGGGCGGTAATCAAGCGCTGCGGCGCAGCAGACCTTGTTTTTTCAGCCATACCAGCAGAATCGAAATTGCCGCCGGGGTGATCCCGGAGATACGCGACGCCTGGCCGATCGAAACCGGTTTGTGATCGTTGAGCTTGGCAATGACTTCATTTGACAGCCCGTTCACCTGACGATAGTCGAGGGTGGCTGGCAGCAGCGTGTTTTCATTGCGCTGCTGTTTTTCAATCTCGTCCTGCTGACGCGCGATGTAACCTTCGTATTTCACCTGAATTTCCACCTGCTCTGCCGCCTGGGCATCTTCCAGCGCTGGAGAGAACGGCGCCAGGGAAGTCAGCTGCTCGTAGGTCATTTCCGGACGACGCAGCAGATCTTCACCGTTGGCTTCGCGGGACAGCGGCGCTGTCAGGTGAGCGTTCACTTCGGCTGCTGATTCCGCCGATGGCGTTACCCAGGTCGACTTCAGACGCTGGCGCTCGCGCTCGATGTTCTCCAGCTTCTCGTTGAAACGTGCCCAACGGACGTCATCCACCATTCCCAGCTCGCGACCAATTTCGGTCAAGCGCAGATCGGCGTTATCTTCACGCAGCATCAGACGATATTCGGCGCGAGAGGTGAACATACGGTACGGTTCTTTAGTTCCCAGCGTACAGAGGTCATCCACCAGTACGCCAAGATAAGCCTGATCGCGACGCGGCGCCCAGCCGTCTTTCTCTGCGGACAGCCGCGCGGCGTTAAGACCCGCCAACAGCCCCTGCGCCGCGGCTTCTTCGTAGCCGGTGGTGCCGTTGATCTGCCCGGCAAAGAACAGACCATGAATAAATTTGCTTTCCAGCGTCGGTTTCAGGTCACGCGGGTCGAAGAAATCGTACTCAATAGCATAGCCAGGACGGACGATTTTCGCGTTTTCCATCCCCTGCATCGAGCGGACGATCTGCATCTGTACGTCAAACGGCAGGCTGGTGGAGATACCGTTCGGGTAAATTTCGTTGGAGGTTAGCCCTTCCGGCTCCAGGAAGATCTGGTGCTGGTTACGATCGGCAAAGCGCATCACTTTGTCTTCGATCGACGGGCAGTAGCGTGGGCCGATACCTTCGATCACGCCTGCGTACATCGGGCTACGATCGAGGTTATTACGGATCACGTCATGGGTTTTCTCGTTGGTGTGCGTGACGTAGCACGGCATCTGGCGCGGGTGTTGAGACACTTCGCCGAGGAACGAGAAGACCGGCATAGGATCATCGCTGTTTTGCTGAGCCAATACGCTGAAATCGATGGTGCGCGCGTCAATTCGCGGCGGCGTCCCCGTTTTCAGGCGGCTGACGCGCAGCGGCAGTTCGCGCAGACGGCGAGACAGCGGGATGGATGGCGGATCGCCAGCACGGCCACCGCTGTAGTTATCCAGGCCAATATGGATTTTGCCGTCCAGGAAGGTCCCGACGGTCAGCACGACCGCTTTTGCACGGAATTTGAGGCCCATCTGGGTGACGGCGCCAACAACACGATCGTTCTCGACAATCAGATCTTCAACCGCCTGTTGGAAGATCATCAGGTTGGGCTGGTTCTCCAGCGCGGTACGGACTGCCTGACGGTAGAGCACGCGATCCGCCTGAGCACGAGTGGCGCGAACGGCCGGGCCTTTGCTGGCGTTTAGTATCCTAAACTGAATACCGGCGTGGTCGATCGCCGTTGCCATCAGGCCGCCAAGCGCATCCACTTCTTTTACCAGGTGTCCCTTCCCAATGCCGCCAATCGCCGGGTTGCAGCTCATCTGCCCCAGGGTGTCGATATTGTGTGTCAAAAGCAGGGTCTGCTGACCCATTCGCGCTGCGGCCATCGCGGCCTCAGTGCCTGCATGACCCCCGCCAATGATGATGACGTCAAAAGGATCCTGATAAAACATGGTGGTTTGCCTCGCGTACTGCGGTTTTTAAATGGATTGAAGTCCGGGCGTGGATTCTACTCAACTTTAGTCGATGGAGAAAGCGTCTGGATCCTGGGTATTAAAAAGAAGATCTTTTTATTTAGAGATCTGTTCTATTGTGATCTCTTATTAGGATCGCCAGTCTCTGTGGATAAGTGCGATCCAGACATTAAGATCAACCGTTTAAGGTGGATCGTTATCTGTGAATGATCGGTGATCCTGGTCCGTATAAGCTGGGATCAAAGTGAAGGGTTATACACAACTCAAAAACTAGCCAACGGTTATTCTTTGGATAACTACCGGTTGATCCAAGCTTTTAACCAGAGTTATCCACATAAAAAAGTACGATCTTTACAAATCTCTGAGCAATGGATGCCATGATCCCAGCCAAATTTCAGCCGGATCTTCCGGAATCTCATGTTCAAGGACGTTGATCCGCAGCGTTTCACCCACCTGTTTTGCGCCACACGCTTTCAGTTCGGCTTCCAGTTTGTCGATCGCGCCGCAAAACGTGTCATATTCACGGCTACCGATACCGATGGCACCAAAGCGAACCTGGGAGAGATCCGGTTTCTGCTCGCATAATGCTTCATATAAAGGAAGCAGGTTGTCAGGAATGTCGCCCGCACCGTGTGTGGAGCTGATCACCAGCCAGATCCCTTCAGCAGGAACTTCATCCAGCATTGGGCCATGCAGCATTTCGCTGGAAAAACCAGCGTCGTCCAGCTTTTCCGCCAGATGTTCCGCAACATATTCAGCACTGCCAAGCGTGCTGCCGCTGATTAGAGTGATGTCTGCCATGCTCGCCCACCTTTATAAAGAAGGCGCATTGTACGCTGTGAGCGAGCTGGGATCTACCTGTGGAAAAATGTGGGATTAAAAAAAGCGATCAGGGCTTGATGGTACGCATGATCGGGTTCTGCAGGACGATCAGCGTTTCAGTGGACTGAATTTCATCAATTGTTTGGATCTTGTTGATAAGTACCTGCTGGAGCGCGTCGATCGATTTGCACATCACTTTAATAAAGATGCTGTAGTGCCCGGTGGTGTAATACGCCTCGGTCACTTCATCCAGGCTTTCCAGCCGCGCCAGCGCCGACGGGTAGTCTTTCGCGCTCTTCAAAATAATGCCGATAAAGCAGCCCACGTCATAACCTAATTGTTTGGGGCTGACGTCGACGTGCGCGCCGGTAATGATCCCGGCCTGCTTCATCTTCTCTACGCGAACGTGGATGGTGCCTGGGCTAACGGCAAACTGTTTGGCCAATTCGGCGTAGGCGGTACGGGCATTGGCCATCAGAGCCTCAAGAATGCCGCGATCCAGATTGTCGATCTGATAATTTTCCATAGGTTTTTCTTATGAAGATTAATGATTCTCTCTATTTTAGCCTCTTATTTTAATGAATCAAAAGTCGATAAGGCTTTTTATTGTTTGATTATTGAATTGATGCCCTATTTTGTTGCTTAATCAATGGCAACAGGACGCAGGAGTAAAAATAATGAAAACCGCATACATCGCAAAACAACGCCAGATCAGTTTCGTTAAATCCTATTTTTCCCGTCAGCTGGAAGAGAAGCTAGGGCTCGTAGAAGTTCAGGCGCCGATCTTAAGCCGCGTGGGGGATGGGACGCAGGACAACCTGTCTGGTTGCGAGAAGGCGGTTCAGGTGAAAGTGAAAACACTGCCAGATGCCCAGTTCGAAGTGGTTCATTCCCTTGCGAAGTGGAAACGTCAAACCCTGGGACAACACGACTTCAGCGCGGGCGAAGGGCTGTACACGCACATGAAGGCCCTTCGCCCCGATGAAGACCGACTCTCTCCGATTCATTCCGTTTACGTTGACCAGTGGGACTGGGAACGTGTGATGGGAGATGACGAACGCCACGCCGGCACGCTGGAAAGCACCGTAAAGGCGATTTGGGCGGGCATTAAAGAAACCGAAGCTGCCGTAAGCAAAGAGTTTGGGCTGACACCGTTCCTGCCAGAACAAATTCACTTTGTGCACAGCGAAACGCTGCTGAGCCGCTATCCTGGCCTTGATGCAAAAGGGCGCGAGCGCGCCATCGCCAAAGAGCTGGGCGCGGTATTCCTGATTGGTATCGGCGGTAAACTGTCCGATGGTCAGCGCCACGATGTACGTGCGCCGGACTATGACGACTGGAGCACCCAGACCGCCTCCGGCCTGACGGGTTTGAACGGCGATATTCTGGTGTGGAACCCGGTGCTGGAAGACGCGTTTGAGCTCTCTTCAATGGGGATCCGCGTGGATGCGAAAGCGCTGAAACATCAGCTGCAGATAACCGGCGACGAAGACCGTTTACAGCTGGAATGGCACCAGGCGCTGCTGCGTGGCGAAATGCCGCAGACTATCGGCGGCGGTATTGGCCAGTCTCGTCTGACGATGCTGCTGCTGCAACTGCCTCATATCGGCCAGGTGCAGTGCGGCGTATGGCCGGCTCAGGTACGTGAAAGCGTCTCCGCTCTGCTGTAACTAATCTATCGCCGCCAGCGTCTCAGCAGGCGGCTTCTTAACCCGGTATCAAAGCGCCAGATATGATCGAAAATGCGCATGATCCCGGGTTTGCCATGGGCGGACATCGCCACCGCGTGAAAACGATGCTGATGTTTATGCTGAAGATCCCCCACCTTTTTGACCACCTCATCCGGTAGCCGCTGGGCGATAAAATCTGAAATCACCACCGCGTCGGCATCCTGCCACTGCGGGTTTTGCAGATGCTCGATAATGGCGCGGAAACAGCTGGCCATATCGGTACCACCACGAAATCGCTGGCTTAAAAAGCGGATTGCCTGCTCCAGACCCTGACGACCGGTTAACTCGTAGCGCACCACTTCGCTGGAAAACAGCATAATGTAGCAGCGACGGTTGTCCGCCAGCGCCACGCGCATCAGCGCGAGGCAGAACGCTTTTGCGCACTGTTCGTTGAAGCCGCCCATCGAACCGGACGTATCCACGCAGACGATAAACGGCCCGCGCGGCTGTTCATCGACGTCCTGATGTACGACCGGACGCTCGGTCACCTTCTCGCGCCAGGCGTCGCCGTGCAGACGGTACGTTAGCAGCTGTTTCTCCACCAGCCGCCGGTAAAATTCATATTCCAGCTCGGTGATCCCAAGCGTTGCCAGCTCCGGCGGCAGTAAACGCAGAATATCGTCGCTTTGCTGGATGCCATCGACCTGTTCGGGCACGGTGGAGGGCTCGCGCACCAGCGAACGGAAAGTCTCCATCGGGGAATCTTTCTTCGGTACCGATTTGGCTTCGCGCGAACGGCCCAGCTGTTCAGCCAGGCGCAGCAGCTCAGGCTGCTGGCTGAGAAACTCACCGTATTTCACAATCAGCTGATAATCGCCGCGCTTAAGCTGTCCGGCGCTCATATCCCACAGCCGCCCACCGGCGCTGTCGTTTTCCACCAGCACCGGATCCAGCTGTCCGCTTAGCGTCATCCGCTCCTGCACTTCGCTCAGCAGCTGCTCGCGCTCTTCTTCCAGCAGTTGCTGGTTCAGGGAGGTGACCTGAACGACCAGACTTAAGCGCCAGCGTTGCAGGAAAAGGGTGTGTAGCGCAGGGGTAAAGGTGGCGTTATTTGCCGCCAGTTGCTGAGCCTGAGCCGCAAAAGGCGACTGTACGCGGGTGAGCAGCGCCACAATCTGCGGCAGCTGCACGATAAACTGGCTGGTGGAGAGAAGCTGACTCTGCTGATAGCAGATGACCTCCTCTTCCAGCTCGTGCGGCACCGGGGCATCTTTGAGTCGGTTTCTGAAAGTATCGCGCCAGCGGGGAAGATCGTCGGTAATGGCGCTTTTCAGGCGTGGAAATTTTTCAAAGAACACGGCCAACTGCGGGGAAGCCAGCAGGGCGATGATCATCTCTTCAATCATCCCCTCTTCGCTGACCGCCAGCATGACGTTGAGCGTGTCGATAGTCAGCATTAACTCTGCGCCTGCTTAATTTGCGCGGCCACGTCCTGAAGGCTGGCTTCGATGCGTCCCAGCCACTCGTCATGAATGAACAGACATTTTTGCTGTTCGCTAAAGCGGTTGTGCTGCTGGTGCCACTCTTCATCTAAGGCGAGCAGCTGCTGGCGGATCTCGGTCGGCATACTTTCTGCTGAACCCGAACCCGGCAGCGACAGACGTGTACCCTGAAGGCTGATATCGCGCACGACCAGATGCTGTGCGGCATCCACTTCCATATTTAACGTCAGCGCAAAACCGATACCGTTGAGCTTACCGCGAATTTCACCGCCCTTTTCCAGCCAGTTCTCCAGCGCCTGGCGCTCGAAGGTAATGTGAATGACCTCAATATCGTGCAGCTTTAGCGGCTGCTGGAGCAGCAGGGTCACCGTTGGCGTTTGAATCTCCGGCGGCAGCTCATAATGCGGTTTGCGGCTAAACATGCCGCCCAGACGGGTGACTTTCAGCGCGGTTTTATCGCTTTGCTGCTGCTGAATTTGCAGGCGCTGCTGGGTGATGGCACCCAGCTTGTTGAGCATGGCCTGCTGCTGCCATGCATGCCCTGTCATCAAAATATCTATTTGTTGTTGCAGCAGATTTCTGCTTTCCGCATCGTGCCACAGGCACTCTTTTAACAGGATCAGATCGATAGGCGCGATCGTGTCGCGGCCGCTGAAGAAAGCGCAGGCCTGCAGCAGACGGATCGCTTTTTTCCAGCGACGATCGGAAACGTAAGGCGCATTTGGCAGGTTATCCAGCTGCTGGCGAAGGGTAAAAATCAGCTCGAACACCGCATCCGGCAGCTTCACGTTGCCAATATCTTTCTGCCACTGGAAGTACTCTTCGTCGGTAACCTGAAGATTCGCCGGAATCGGGTTGTCGTTTTCGTCCTGCTGGCTAATCAGCATCGAGCGGAAATTGCCCTTATCCTGCACTTTATCGAGCCACAGGCGAATCAGCATACGGTCATACAATGCTTCGAGGCTGCTTTCGGCTTCCGGCAATTCATTCGAAGCGGTGACCAGCAGGCGCATGGGAATCTTTTCAACGCTGGCGCCGTTGCGGAAGTGACGTTCGTTGATGGCGGTCAGCAAGGTGTTCAGGATGGCCGGGCCCGCTTTCCAGATTTCATCAAGGAAGACGATCTCAGCCTCTGGCAGATAGCCAGCAGTCAGGCGCTCATAGCGGCCTTCATCTTTTAACGCCTGGATAGAGAGCGGCCCAAAGACCTCTTCCGGCGTGGAGAAGCGGGTCATCAGATATTCGAACGCGCGGGCGTGCTGGAAGGCGAACTTGAGACGGCGAGCAATTAGACTTTTCGCGATCCCCGGTGGGCCAAGTAAAAAGACGCTTTCGCCGCTCAGGGCTGCCAGTAGGCAGAGGCGAATGGCGTGACTACGTTCAAATAGCCCTTTCTCCAGCGCGCTACTCAGCCGCGAAATTCTTTCTGCTAATAAATGTGGTTGGGCCATAATTAACTTGCGTCCTTTCGCCGTTTAATCAGCTAACTGGCTGAGTATAGACGTTTAAGTCTTTAGGTGAATAGCCTGAATAGTACCTCACAGTTTCTTGAGGCAGGTTAATATGACGTGATTAAGGGGTACGATTTTGACGCTAATCGTGCATACTGTGCGCTTTTCGTGGGCCAAGGGACTAGGCACACATTTGTTTCGTAAACGAAAGACTAGTCTATGAGCACTGATAAGAAACAATCTTTATCAGCGATTACACTCGCTGCAATTGGCGTGGTATACGGCGATATTGGTACCAGCCCTCTTTATACGCTTCGTGAATGTTTATCTGGCCAGTTTGGTTTTGGCGTCGAACGTGACGCGGTTTTTGGCTTTCTGTCATTAATCTTCTGGCTATTGCTGTTAACGGTATCTCTCAAATACATCACCTTCGTGATGCGGGCAGATAACGCCGGCGAAGGGGGGATCCTGACGCTGATGTCTCTGGCGGGGCGTAATACGTCTGCGCGCACGACTTCTGTCCTGGTCATTCTTGGGCTGATTGGCGGTAGCTTCTTCTATGGCGAAGTGGTTATCACCCCGGCGATTTCGGTGATGTCGGCGATAGAAGGTCTGGAAATTATCGCCCCGCAGCTCGATACCTGGGTCGTTCCCATCTCGATTATTGTCCTGACGTTGCTGTTTGCGATTCAGAAGCACGGTACCAGCATGGTCGGTAAACTGTTTGCGCCGATTATGCTCATCTGGTTCCTGCTGCTGGCAGGCCTCGGCGCGCGCAGTATTATCGCCAACCCGGAAGTGTTGCAGGCATTGAATCCATACTGGGCGGTCAATTTCTTCCTGCAATACAAAACCGTCTCCTTTATTGCATTGGGGGCGGTGGTGCTGTCGATTACCGGTGTGGAAGCGCTGTATGCCGACATGGGGCACTTCGGGAAGCTGCCGATTCGTTTGGCCTGGTTCTCGGTGGTACTGCCGTCGCTGGTGCTGAACTACTTTGGGCAGGGCGCACTACTGCTCAAGCATCCGGAAGCGATTAAGAACCCCTTCTTCTTGTTGGCGCCCGAGTGGGCGTTGATTCCAATGCTGATTATCGCCGCCCTGGCGACGGTTATCGCCTCTCAGGCGGTGATCTCCGGCGTCTTCTCGCTGACGCGCCAGGCCGTACGTCTGGGCTATCTGTCGCCGATGCGCATTATCCATACTTCAGAGATGGAATCGGGGCAGATTTATATTCCGTTCATCAACTGGCTGCTCTATATCTCCGTGGTTATCGTGATTGTTAGCTTTGAGCACTCCTCAAACCTGGCAGCGGCGTATGGGATTGCGGTTACCGGGACGATGGTCCTGACGACCATTCTGTTTACCACGGTGGCGCGTAAAAACTGGCACTGGAATAAGTTCTTTGTCGCGCTGCTGTTTGTGGCGTTTATGTGCATCGACATTCCGCTGTTCTCGGCGAACCTGGATAAGATCGTCTCCGGCGGTTGGCTGCCGCTGACGTTAGCGCTGATCATGCTCACCATCATGACCACCTGGAAAAGCGAGCGTTTCCGCCTGCTGCGCCGGATGCACGAACACGGCAACTCTCTGGAAGCGATGATCGCCTCGCTGGAGAAATCGCCGCCGGTCCGCGTGCCGGGCACCGCGGTATATATGTCGCGCGCGCTGAACGTCATTCCGTTTGCCATGCTGCATAACCTCAAGCACAACAAGGTGCTTCATGAGCGCGTTATTCTGCTGACACTGCGTACTGAAGATGCGCCGTACGTGCACAACGTGAGACGCGTGCAGATTGAGCAGCTCTCGCCAACTTTCTGGCGCGTGGTGGCCAGCTACGGTTGGCGTGAAACGCCAAATGTGGAAGAGGTGTTCCACCGCTGTGGTCTGGAAGGTTTAAGCTGCCGGATGATGGAGACGTCGTTCTTTATGTCGCATGAGTCGCTGATTGTCGGCAAGCGTCCGTGGTACCTGCGCCTGCGCGGTAAGCTGTATCTGCTGCTCCAGCGCAACGCGCTGCGCGCGCCCGATCAGTTCGAGATCCCGCCAAACCGCGTTATTGAGCTGGGCACCCAGGTCGAAATTTAACGCTATCAACACCCTCCCTCATTTTGACGGAGGGTGTTTTTTTATCCCCTCTTCTTTGTTCGCGAAACGTTTCGATATCGATCACATTTCTATAACCTGATGATGGTTTTCTGCGCGTTCTTCAGACTACACTTATGACAGCGAAACGTTTCGCTAGTGGAGCAAGAAAACAATATGAAGAAAGGTACGGTACTCAACTCTGAAATCTCGTCGGTTATTTCCCGTTTGGGTCATACCGATACGCTGGTGGTGTGCGATGCGGGTTTACCTATCCCTCGTAGCACGGCGCGCATTGATATGGCGCTAACCCAGGGCGTTCCCACCTTCATGCAGGTGTTGGGCGTGGTGACGCAAGAGATGCAGGTCGAGGCCGCCATTCTCGCCGCGGAAATTCAACAACATAATCCGCAGCTTCACGAAACGTTGCTCAAGCACATCGAGCAACTGCAGCAACACCAGGGAAATTGCATTGACGTTCGTTACGTCTCGCACGAGCAGTTCAAACAACAAACCGCAGACAGTCAGGCGGTGATTCGCAGCGGGGAATGTTCCCCGTATGCGAATATCATTCTCTGTGCTGGCGTCACCTTCTGAGGCCATCATGGACGCACTCTTACAACTGAAAGGGATCGATAAATCGTTCCCGGGCGTCAAAGCGCTCTCCGGCGCCGCGCTGAACGTCTACGCTGGCCGCGTGATGGCGCTGGTGGGCGAAAATGGCGCAGGTAAATCCACCATGATGAAGGTGCTGACCGGGATCTACACCCGCGACGCCGGTTCTTTATTATGGCTGGGTCAAGAGACCACCTTTAACGGCCCAAAATCCTCACAGGAAGCCGGTATTGGCATCATCCACCAGGAGCTGAACCTGATCCCGCAGCTGACGATTGCCGAGAACATTTTCCTCGGCCGTGAGTTTGTGAATCGCTTTGGCAAAATAGACTGGAAGAAGATGTATGCCGAGGCCGATATTCTGCTGGCCAAACTCAATCTGCGCTTTAAGAGCGACCGTCTGGTGGGTGACCTCTCGATCGGCGATCAGCAGATGGTCGAAATTGCCAAGGTGCTGAGCTTTGAATCAAAGGTCATCATCATGGATGAACCGACCGATGCGCTGACCGACACCGAAACCGAATCCCTGTTCCGCGTCATCCGCGAGCTGAAATCGCAGGGGCGCGGGATTGTCTATATCTCCCACCGCATGAAAGAGATTTTCGAGATCTGCGACGACGTGACGGTCTTCCGCGACGGGCAGTTTATTGCCGAACGCGAAGTCGCCAGCCTGAATGAAGATCTGCTGATTGAGATGATGGTGGGCCGCAAACTCGAAGATCAATATCCGCATCTGGACAAAGAGCCGGGTGAGATCCGCCTGAAGGTGGACGCACTGTGCGGGCCGGGCGTGAACAGCGTCTCCTTTACCTTGCGCAAAGGGGAGATTCTCGGCGTGGCCGGGCTGATGGGCGCCGGGCGCACCGAGTTAATGAAAGTGTTGTACGGTGCGCTGCCGCGAACCAGCGGCTACGTGACGCTCGACGGCCATGAAGTGGTGACGCGTTCACCGCAGGATGGTCTGGCAAACGGCATTGTCTATATTTCCGAAGACCGTAAGCGTGATGGCCTGGTGCTGGGCATGTCGGTGAAAGAGAACATGTCGCTGACGGCATTGCGCTATTTCAGCCGCGCCGGTGGTGGCCTGAAGCATAAAGACGAACAGCAGGCGGTGAGTGATTTTATCCGTCTGTTTAACGTCAAAACGCCTTCCATGGAGCAAGCGATCGGTCTGCTCTCCGGCGGTAATCAGCAAAAGGTCGCCATCGCGCGCGGACTGATGACGCGTCCGAAGGTACTGATCCTCGATGAGCCGACGCGCGGCGTTGACGTGGGCGCGAAGAAAGAAATTTATCAGCTTATCAACCAGTTCAAGGCCGACGGCCTGAGCATTATTCTGGTCTCCTCGGAGATGCCGGAAGTATTGGGGATGAGCGATCGCATTATTGTGATGCATGAAGGGCATCTCGGCGGTGAGTTTTCACGCGAGCAGGCCACCCAGGAAGTATTAATGGCTGCCGCAGTGGGCAAGCTTAACCGCGTGAATCAGGAGTAAAAAAGATGACAACCCAGTCTGTGGCGGGTCGCCGCTATTTCACTAAGGCATGGCTGCTGGAGCAAAAATCGCTGATAGCTCTGCTGGTGCTGATAGCGATTGTCTCGACCATGAGCCCCAACTTTTTTACCGTCAATAACCTGTTCAACATCCTGCAGCAAACCTCCGTGAATGCGATCATGGCGGTTGGGATGACGCTGGTCATTTTAACGTCGGGGATCGACCTGTCCGTCGGTTCTCTGCTGGCGTTGACCGGCGCGGTCGCCGCCTCGATTGTGGGTATCGAAGTTAATGCGCTGGTGGCGGTTGCTGCCGCACTCGCATTAGGTGCCGCAATTGGGGCCGTTACCGGCGTGATCGTAGCGAAAGGCCGGGTGCAGGCGTTTATCGCTACGCTGGTGATGATGCTGCTGCTGCGCGGTGTGACCATGGTGTACACCAACGGTAGCCCGATCAATACCGGCTTTACCGACAACGCCGATGTGTTTGGCTGGTTCGGTATTGGTCGCCCGCTGGGGATCCCTACGCCGGTGTGGATCATGGCGATTGTCTTCCTCGCGGCGTGGTACATGCTGCACCACACCCGCTTAGGTCGTTATATCTATGCGCTGGGCGGTAACGAGGCGGCAACGCGTCTTTCCGGTATCAGCGTCAATAAAGTCAAAATTATCGTCTACTCTTTGTGCGGGTTACTGTCGGCATTGGCGGGGATTATTGAAGTAGCGCGCCTCTCCTCGGCACAACCGACTGCGGGTACCGGCTATGAGCTGGATGCCATCGCGGCGGTAGTGTTGGGCGGTACCAGCCTGGCGGGCGGTAAAGGTCGTATTGTCGGCACGCTTATCGGTGCGCTGATTCTTGGGTTCTTGAACAACGGTTTGAACTTGTTAGGCGTTTCTTCTTATTACCAGATGATCGTTAAAGCAGTCGTCATTTTGCTGGCGGTGCTGGTGGACAACAAAAAGCAGTAACAAACGACACTACAGGACATCTTAGATATGAATATGAAAAAACTGGCTACCCTGGTTTCCGCGGTTGCGCTGAGCGCCACCGTCAGTGCGAACGCGATGGCGAAAGATACCATTGCACTGGTTATCTCTACCCTGAATAACCCGTTCTTTGTCTCTCTGAAGGACGGCGCGCAGAAAGAAGCGGACAAACTGGGCTATAACCTGGTGGTTCTGGACTCACAGAACAACCCGGCGAAAGAGCTGGCTAACGTTCAGGATTTAACGGTTCGTGGCACCAAGATTCTGCTGATCAACCCGACGGACTCCGACGCGGTGGGTAACGCCATCAAGATGGCAAACCAGGCGAAAATCCCGGTGATTACCCTCGACCGCGTGGCCTCTAAAGGTGACGTTGTGAGCCACATTGCTTCCGATAACGTACTGGGCGGTAAAATCGCCGGTGACTACATCGCGAAAAAAGCCGGTGAAGGCGCTAAAGTCATCGAACTGCAAGGCATTGCCGGGACTTCCGCCGCGCGCGAGCGTGGTGAAGGCTTCCAGCAGGCCGTGGCGGCTCATAAATTTAACGTGCTGGCCAGCCAGCCGGCAGACTTCGACCGTACTAAAGGTCTGAACGTCATGCAGAACCTGCTCACGGCACATCCGGATGTGAAGGCCGTATTCGCACAGAACGACGAAATGGCGCTGGGCGCGCTGCGTGCGCTGCAAACTGCCGGTAAATCCGATGTGATGGTAGTCGGGTTTGACGGTACGCCGGATGGCGAAAAAGCGGTAAACGACGGTAAACTGGCAGCGACTATCGCGCAGTTGCCTGATCAGATTGGTGCTAAAGGCGTGGAAACCGCCGACAAAGTGCTGAAAGGCGAAAAGGTACAGGCAAAATATCCTGTTGACCTGAAGCTGGTAATTAAGCAGTAATAACGTGAATGCGATTCAGGCTCTCACAGCCTGAGGGACTACATCTATAAAAGAAAAGCAGGGCACGCGCCACCGGGATGCCGGTGGCGCATCTTACCGGACACTCTGAAAATGAAAACCGCAGGCAAACTCGTCGTCCTTGGCAGCATCAATGCCGATCACATTCTCAATCTTGAATCTTTCCCGACGCCTGGCGAAACCGTCACCGGTAGCCATTATCAGGTCGCGTTTGGCGGTAAAGGCGCGAACCAGGCGGTTGCAGCCGGGCGCAGCGGCGCGGATATCGCGTTTATTGCCTGCACTGGCGATGACGATATCGGTGAGCGTATCCGTAAACAGTTGCAGGTTGACCGCATCGACATTGCGCCCGTGAGCGCGGTAGCCGGTGAGTCGACCGGCGTGGCGCTGATCTTCGTGAACGGCGAAGGCGAGAACGTGATTGGTATTCACGCGGGGGCTAACGCCGCACTGTCCACTGCGCTGGTCGAAGCGCAGCGTGAGCGTATTGCCGAGGCAGATGCGTTGCTGATGCAGCTTGAATCACCGCTGGATAGCGTACTGCTGGCGGCACAGATTGCCCACCAGAATAATACCACCGTGGTATTGAACCCGGCCCCCGCTCGCGCGCTGCCGGATACACTGCTGTCGCTGGTGGATATCATTACCCCCAATGAGACCGAAGCTGAGAAGTTAACCGGTGTTCGGGTGGAAAACGATGACGATGCCGCGAAGGCCGCACAGGTACTGCACGCGAAAGGTATCGACACGGTGATTATTACCCTTGGCAGCCGCGGCGTATGGGCCAGCGTTAAGGGAGAAGGGCGTCGCGTACCCGGCTTTAAAGTGCAGGCTATCGACACCATTGCCGCGGGCGATACTTTTAACGGCGCGCTGATGACTGCGTTGCTGGAGAATACGCCCTTGGCCGACGCGCTGCGCTTTGCACACGCTGCTGCGGCTATTGCTGTTACACGCAAAGGCGCACAGCCCTCTGTGCCCTGGCGTAAAGAGATCGACGAATTTTTACGTCAGCAGGGGTAATGCTTGGCCACGATGAAGGATGTTGCTCGCCTGGCGGGCGTTTCCACCTCCACGGTATCTCATGTCATCAACAAAGACCGGTTTGTCAGCGATGCGATAACCGAGAAGGTTGATGCGGCCATCAAAGAGCTGAACTACGCGCCGTCGGCGCTGGCGCGTAGCCTCAAGCTGAATCAGACCCACACCATCGGTATGTTGATTACCGCCAGTACCAATCCCTTTTATTCAGAGCTGGTGCGCGGCGTGGAGCGCAGCTGTTTCGAGCGCGGCTACAGTCTGGTGCTATGCAATACCGAAGGCGACGAACAGCGGATGAACCGCAACCTGGAAACGCTGATGCAAAAGCGTGTCGACGGGTTGCTGCTGCTGTGCACCGAAACGCATCAGCCATCGCTGGAAATTATGCAGCGCTATCCGTCTATTCCTTCCGTGATGATGGACTGGGCACCGTTCGACGGCGATAGCGACTTGATTCAGGATAACTCGCTGCTGGGCGGCGATATGGCGACTCGCTATCTGATCGAGCGTGGCCATACGCGCATTGCCTGTATTGCCGGTCCTCTGGATAAAACCCCGGCGCGACTGCGTCTGGAAGGGTATCGGGAAGCCATGCATAACGCGCAACTGCCAATTCTGCCTGGCTATGAAATTACCAGCAATTTTGAGTTTGGCGGCGGGTTCGACGCGATGCAGAAACTGCTGGCACATCCTGAACGTCCGGATGCGGTTTTCGTTGGAAATGATGCTATGGCGGTGGGCGTTTATCAGGCGTTGTATCAGGCTGGTCTACGTATTCCGCAGGATATGGCGGTGATTGGCTACGATGATATCGAACTGGCGCGCTATATGACGCCACCGCTCACCACCATTCACCAACCCAAAGACGAACTGGGCGAACTGGCGATCGATGTCCTGATTCATCGTATCGCGCAGCCCGGGCAAAAACAGCAGCGTATGCAGTTGACGCCCGAGCTGGTGGTGCGCGGGTCCGTGTGAGGCTAGTGTTTTTCTTTTATCAGGTTACGTCCATCTTTCGGGCGCAGCAGCATGAACATCAGCGCTGACACCGCCGTTATCACACCCATGGTGATAAAGGTGTAGTGGAACTGCTCAATCGTCGAGCCCACAATGCTTTGATACGAGCGCAGCACCGCGGCGCTGATCGCCACCCCAAGGCTAATCGACAATTGCTGTGTGACGGCTAGCAGGCTGTTACCACCGCTGGCGTTGTCGTCGGAAAGGTCGGCAAGCGTAATGGTGTTCATCGAAGTGAACTGCGTCGACATGGCCATCCCCAACACGAACAGCGGCAGAATCAGCATCCACACCGGCATTGACGGCGATTGTAGTGAAAACTGTGCGATCATCAGGCCGATAAACAGCGTGACGCCGACCAGCGTTTTCCGATAGCCCAACCGGCGTAGCACCTGGGTGACGGTTGATTTTGCCACGATAGAGCCGATTGCCGTGGGTGCCATCATGATGCCCGCAATCAGTGCCGGATAGCCAAAGCCGACCTGCAGCATCAGCGGCATCAGGAACGGCACGCAGCCGGTGCCCAGGCGTGTCGCCAGGTTGCCTGCAATACCGACCGAGAACGTCCGCGTTCTAAATAAGCCCAGAGAGATAAGCGGCGTAGGATGCTTACGCGCGTGGCGAATATAGGCCAGCAGCAAAATAATACTGAACAGTACCACCATCAGAGCGACCCAACCCGACACAATCTGCTCGCCGAGCAGCTCCATCCCGATGGAGAACAGCACCAGGCTTAAACCAAACAGCAGGAATCCTGAGAGATCGAAGCGTCGCCGCGGCGTTGTGAAGTTCGGCATGTATTTTCGTGCGTACAGCATGCCAATAACGCCGATCGGTATGTTGATGAGGAAAATCCAGTGCCAGGTCGCCCAGGTGACAAAAACGCCACCCAGTACCGGGCCCAGAATAGGCCCTATCAGCCCCGGCATGGTGACGAAGTTAAGCACCGGTAGTAGTTCGCTACGCGGGTAGGCGCGCAGCAACGCCAGACGGGCGACGGGCATCATCATGGCGCCGCCAATCCCTTGAACAATACGGAAGATCACCAGTTCGCCGAGCGAAGTTGAAAGCGCACACGCCAGTGACCCAAGAGTAAACAGGCTGACCGCCAGCATAAAGATGCGTCGGGTACCGAAGCGGTCAGCAAGCCAGCCGCTTACCGGGATCAGCATGGCTACGGTAAGGGTGTAGCTGATAATCGCTGATTGCATCGCCAGTGGCGATCGGTTGAGGCTGTGCGCGATAGCGGGCAGCGCTGTATTCAGAATGGTGGCGTCTAACGCCTGCATAAAGAAGGCCATCGCGGCTATCCACGGTAGCCCGGCCATACTCCGCGCTTTCTTCTCAGTCATTCGCTGTCCTTTATTCTGCGGCCAGAATATGTGGCGCGTTTAATAGGGCCTGGCAGGCCTGGTATGCCCGTGGGCCGTCGCCTTCCTGTATCGCATCAACAATGGCCTGGTGGCTCGCCAGTTCAATCACCTCATCTTCGGTAATAGAGGTAAAATAGATGTGGTACACCGAGTGGAACAGTTTGGCGAATGATGTCAGAAACGGGTTAGCGCTCATTTCATAGATGTGTTCATGCCAGGAGGTGTCGATATCGATCCAGCGCTCGCGGTCGAATGTTTTCTCCAACGTCGCCATCTCTTCCATTAAGGTATTGAGCTGGGCTTTCTGCTCGGCGGTGCCGAGCGTGGCGGCCAGCATGCATGCCTGCGGCTCCAGGCTGCGTCGCAGCACCAGGAAGTGTTTCATGACGTCCTGGAAGTTATCCGTCGTCAGCCACCAGGAGATCAGTTCAGTATCCAGAAAATTCCAGTGAGCTTGCGGCATCACGCGGGTACCAATGCGCGGACGAGGAAGCAGCATACCTTTTGCTGACAGCGTTTTTACCGCCTCACGAACGGCGGTTCGGCTGACGCCGAAAATTTCACCTAGCTCCATCTCGCCGGGGAGGATGCTTTCCGGGGGATACTCACCGGTTAATATCTTCTGGGCTATTTTCTCAGCCAGGACCCAGGAGATGTTCTTTTGAGCGGCCAGTTGCTGTGCGCTTAGAGACATAAATGCCATTCCTATTATTTATCTTTCTTTAGTATGCCATTTGACGTGCTGAATCGGTGTTAAAAACAGCAATCCGGGCATTTTACGGCGTATTCATAAGCAATTTGATGAAAAAAATAGCGAGCGATAAAATAATTCAAATTTCCCCTTGTCAGGCAGAATAAACTCCCTATAATGCGCTCCCACTGACACGGAACAACGGCAAACAAGCCGCCGGGTCAGCGAGGTTCTCCTGAGGATCTCGACGGAGAAAAGCAAAATTAAATGCTTGACTCTGAAAGAGGAAAGCGTAATATACGCCACCTCGCGACGGTGAGCTGTAAGCCGCGTCGCAACTGCTCTTTAACAATTTATCAGACAATCTGTGTGGGCACTCGAAGATACGGATTCTTAACGTCGCAAGACGAAAAATGAATACCAAGTCTCTGAGTGAACACGTAATTCATTACGAAGTTTAATTCACGAGCATCAAACTTAAATTGAAGAGTTTGATCATGGCTCAGATTGAACGCTGGCGGCAGGCCTAACACATGCAAGTCGAACGGTAGCACAGAGAGCTTGCTCTCGGGTGACGAGTGGCGGACGGGTGAGTAATGTCTGGGAAACTGCCCGATGGAGGGGGATAACTACTGGAAACGGTAGCTAATACCGCATAACGTCGCAAGACCAAAGTGGGGGACCTTCGGGCCTCACACCATCGGATGTGCCCAGATGGGATTAGCTAGTAGGTGGGGTAACGGCTCACCTAGGCGACGATCCCTAGCTGGTCTGAGAGGATGACCAGCCACACTGGAACTGAGACACGGTCCAGACTCCTACGGGAGGCAGCAGTGGGGAATATTGCACAATGGGCGCAAGCCTGATGCAGCCATGCCGCGTGTATGAAGAAGGCCTTCGGGTTGTAAAGTACTTTCAGCGAGGAGGAAGGCGTTGTGGTTAATAACCACAGCGATTGACGTTACTCGCAGAAGAAGCACCGGCTAACTCCGTGCCAGCAGCCGCGGTAATACGGAGGGTGCAAGCGTTAATCGGAATTACTGGGCGTAAAGCGCACGCAGGCGGTTTGTTAAGTCAGATGTGAAATCCCCGGGCTCAACCTGGGAACTGCATTTGAAACTGGCAAGCTTGAGTCTCGTAGAGGGGGGTAGAATTCCAGGTGTAGCGGTGAAATGCGTAGAGATCTGGAGGAATACCGGTGGCGAAGGCGGCCCCCTGGACGAAGACTGACGCTCAGGTGCGAAAGCGTGGGGAGCAAACAGGATTAGATACCCTGGTAGTCCACGCCGTAAACGATGTCTATTTGGAGGTTGTTCCCTTGAGGAGTGGCTTCCGGAGCTAACGCGTTAAATAGACCGCCTGGGGAGTACGGCCGCAAGGTTAAAACTCAAATGAATTGACGGGGGCCCGCACAAGCGGTGGAGCATGTGGTTTAATTCGATGCAACGCGAAGAACCTTACCTACTCTTGACATCCAGAGAACTTAGCAGAGATGCTTTGGTGCCTTCGGGAACTCTGAGACAGGTGCTGCATGGCTGTCGTCAGCTCGTGTTGTGAAATGTTGGGTTAAGTCCCGCAACGAGCGCAACCCTTATCCTTTGTTGCCAGCGGTTCGGCCGGGAACTCAAAGGAGACTGCCAGTGATAAACTGGAGGAAGGTGGGGATGACGTCAAGTCATCATGGCCCTTACGAGTAGGGCTACACACGTGCTACAATGGCATATACAAAGAGAAGCGACCTCGCGAGAGCAAGCGGACCTCATAAAGTATGTCGTAGTCCGGATTGGAGTCTGCAACTCGACTCCATGAAGTCGGAATCGCTAGTAATCGTAGATCAGAATGCTACGGTGAATACGTTCCCGGGCCTTGTACACACCGCCCGTCACACCATGGGAGTGGGTTGCAAAAGAAGTAGGTAGCTTAACCTTCGGGAGGGCGCTTACCACTTTGTGATTCATGACTGGGGTGAAGTCGTAACAAGGTAACCGTAGGGGAACCTGCGGTTGGATCACCTCCTTACCTTAAAGAAACGTTCTTTGAAGTGCTCACACAAATTGTCTGGTAAATGATGAACTTCTGAATGTACTTTCGAGTGCATTAAGAAGTTTTGCTCTTTAAAAATCTGGATCAAGCTGAAAATTGAAACGACACACTGTGTCTGTTCTCCGTAATAAGAACAGATAAATGGTGTGTTCGAGTCTCTCAAATTTTCGCAATCAGAAGTGAAACATCTTCGGGTTGTGAGGTTAAGCGACTAAGCGTACACGGTGGATGCCCTGGCAGTCAGAGGCGATGAAGGACGTGCTAATCTGCGATAAGCGTCGGTAAGGTGATATGAACCGTTATAACCGGCGATTTCCGAATGGGGAAACCCAGTGTGTTTCGACACACTATCGTTAACTGAATACATAGGTTAACGAAGCGAACCGGGGGAACTGAAACATCTAAGTACCCCGAGGAAAAGAAATCAACCGAGATTCCCCCAGTAGCGGCGAGCGAACGGGGAGCAGCCCAGAGTCTGAATCAGCTTGTGTGTTAGTGGAACGGTCTGGAAAGTCCGACGGTACAGGGTGATAGTCCCGTACACCAAAATGCACAGGTTGTGAACTCGATGAGTAGGGCGGGACACGTGGTATCCTGTCTGAATATGGGGGGACCATCCTCCAAGGCTAAATACTCCTGACTGACCGATAGTGAACCAGTACCGTGAGGGAAAGGCGAAAAGAACCCCGGCGAGGGGAGTGAAAAAGAACCTGAAACCGTGTACGTACAAGCAGTGGGAGCACCCTTTGGGGTGTGACTGCGTACCTTTTGTATAATGGGTCAGCGACTTATATTCTGTAGCAAGGTTAACCGTATAGGGGAGCCGAAGGGAAACCGAGTCTTAACTGGGCGTTAAGTTGCAGGGTATAGACCCGAAACCCGGTGATCTAGCCATGGGCAGGTTGAAGGTTGGGTAACACTAACTGGAGGACCGAACCGACTAATGTTGAAAAATTAGCGGATGACTTGTGGCTGGGGGTGAAAGGCCAATCAAACCGGGAGATAGCTGGTTCTCCCCGAAAGCTATTTAGGTAGCGCCTCGTGAACTCATCTTCGGGGGTAGAGCACTGTTTCGGCTAGGGGGTCATCCCGACTTACCAACCCGATGCAAACTGCGAATACCGAAGAATGTTATCACGGGAGACACACGGCGGGTGCTAACGTCCGTCGTGAAGAGGGAAACAACCCAGACCGCCAGCTAAGGTCCCAAAGTCACAGTTAAGTGGGAAACGATGTGGGAAGGCTCAGACAGCCAGGATGTTGGCTTAGAAGCAGCCATCATTTAAAGAAAGCGTAATAGCTCACTGGTCGAGTCGGCCTGCGCGGAAGATGTAACGGGGCTAAACTGTGCACCGAAGCTGCGGCAGCGACACTATGTGTTGTTGGGTAGGGGAGCGTTCTGTAAGCCTGCGAAGGTGTCTCGTGAGGGATGCTGGAGGTATCAGAAGTGCGAATGCTGACATAAGTAACGATAATGCGGGTGAAAAACCCGCACGCCGGAAGACCAAGGGTTCCTGTCCAACGTTAATCGGGGCAGGGTGAGTCGACCCCTAAGGCGAGGCCGAAAGGCGTAGTCGATGGGAAACAGGTTAATATTCCTGTACTTGGTGTTACTGCGAAGGGGGGACGGAGAAGGCTATGTTAGCCGGGCGACGGTTGTCCCGGTTTAAGCATGTAGGCGGAGCGTTTAGGTAAATCCGGACGCTTACTAACGCTGAGGTGTGATGACGAGGCACTACGGTGCTGAAGTAACAAATGCCCTGCTTCCAGGAAAAGCCTCTAAGCATCAGGTAACATCAAATCGTACCCCAAACCGACACAGGTGGTCAGGTAGAGAATACCAAGGCGCTTGAGAGAACTCGGGTGAAGGAACTAGGCAAAATGGTGCCGTAACTTCGGGAGAAGGCACGCTGATATGTAGGTGAAGTGGTTTACCCATGGAGCTGAAATCAGTCGAAGATACCAGCTGGCTGCAACTGTTTATTAAAAACACAGCACTGTGCAAACACGAAAGTGGACGTATACGGTGTGACGCCTGCCCGGTGCCGGAAGGTTAATTGATGGGGTTAGCTGTAAGGCGAAGCTCTTGATCGAAGCCCCGGTAAACGGCGGCCGTAACTATAACGGTCCTAAGGTAGCGAAATTCCTTGTCGGGTAAGTTCCGACCTGCACGAATGGCGTAATGATGGCCAGGCTGTCTCCACCCGAGACTCAGTGAAATTGAACTCGCTGTGAAGATGCAGTGTACCCGCGGCAAGACGGAAAGACCCCGTGAACCTTTACTATAGCTTGACACTGAACACTGGTCCTTGATGTGTAGGATAGGTGGGAGGCTTTGAAGCGTGGACGCCAGTCTGCGTGGAGCCAACCTTGAAATACCACCCTTTAATGGCTGGTGTTCTAACGTAGACCCGTAATCCGGGTTGCGGACAGTGTCTGGTGGGTAGTTTGACTGGGGCGGTCTCCTCCTAAAGAGTAACGGAGGAGCACGAAGGTTAGCTAATCCTGGTCGGACATCAGGAGGTTAGTGCAAAGGCATAAGCTAGCTTGACTGCGAGAGTGACGGCTCGAGCAGGTGCGAAAGCAGGTCTTAGTGATCCGGTGGTTCTGAATGGAAGGGCCATCGCTCAACGGATAAAAGGTACTCCGGGGATAACAGGCTGATACCGCCCAAGAGTTCATATCGACGGCGGTGTTTGGCACCTCGATGTCGGCTCATCACATCCTGGGGCTGAAGTAGGTCCCAAGGGTATGGCTGTTCGCCATTTAAAGTGGTACGCGAGCTGGGTTTAGAACGTCGTGAGACAGTTCGGTCCCTATCTGCCGTGGGCGCTGGAGAATTGAGGGGGGCTGCTCCTAGTACGAGAGGACCGGAGTGGACGCATCACTGGTGTTCGGGTTGTCATGCCAATGGCATTGCCCGGTAGCTAAATGCGGAAAAGATAAGTGCTGAAAGCATCTAAGCACGAAACTTGCCCCGAGATGAGTTCTCCCTGACCCTTTAAGGGTCCTGAAGGAACGTTGAAGACGACGACGTTGATAGGCTGGGTGTGTAAGCGTAGCGATACGTTGAGCTAACCAGTACTAATGAACCGTGAGGCTTAACCTTACAACGCCGAAGATGTTTTGGCGAAGAGACGATATTCAGCTTGATTACAGATTACATCGACAGGCTAATGCGTGTTGATAACAGAATTTGCCTGGCGGCTGTAGCGCGGTGGTCCCACCTGACCCCATGCCGAACTCAGAAGTGAAACGCCGTAGCGCCGATGGTAGTGTGGGGTCTCCCCATGCGAGAGTAGGGAACTGCCAGGCATCAATTAAGTGAAGAAGCCCATCCTGACGGATGGGCTTTTTTACGTCTGTGCGAAATGAAAATACGGTGAAATCTCAGGCGATTAATGCCCTCTGCAGGGCGGATAAGCGCAGCGTCATCAGGTTACCCCGGCGCAGATTGCCGGATGGCGGCGTGAACGCCTTATCCGGCCTACAATTCGTTTCTCAACCACGCCACAATAAACGACACAATTTCCTGTAAATTATTCAAATCCAGTACTGGCACATCCACATTTAGCCTAACATCACTGGCCACCGCAATCGTATGTTCATCGATCGCCAGCTCACTCACCAGGTGTCCGGCATCCTGACGAAACAGCATGATCTTGGCGACGGCCTCATGCTTAAAACCTTCTACCAGCACCAGATCCAGCCTTGATGCATCCATCCGGCTCACCAGCCACGCCAGATCCAACTCATTTTCCTCCGGCGTTTCGGTCATTAATGCCCAACGCTGCTGGCTGGCGACCAGCGTTTGCGCCGCTCCGGCTTTACGCAATTCATAGCTGTCCTTGCCTGGTTTATCGACATCCATATCATGATGGGTGTGCTTTATCAGCCCTGGACGAATGCCATGCTCGCAAAGTGCTGGGATCAACTTTTTCAACAGCGTCGTCTTTCCCGTCCCGCTCCAGGCGGCAATAGCGAGTAACGGAATCATGGCTTACCCTCATTGTGCTGCAAATCTTCAGGTGTATTCATATTGCAAAATGCGCTAATCATGTCGCTAAAATCTACCGAATGGCCGCCAACCTGACGCATAAATACCATGACTCGACGCTCACCTTTCGCGAGATAATCAGCAATCTGTGGCGCCAGGCTACGATGAGCGAGCGCCACTATCGGATGATCTCGCTCGCCATCGTGAACCCAAACCACGGCTGCCTGCTGGCGTTCCGCCGCTAACCGTGCGACGAGATTGTCGGGAATAAACGGGGTATCACACGGACAAAACAAAAACCATTCATCGTCTGTCTGCTGCATCACCGAAAGCATACCGGCCAGCGGCCCGGGAAAGTCAGATAACGTATCGGCCATGACCGGAAGCCCGCTAGCCCGATAGATCTCCAGATTGCGATTAGCGCTGATAACGATGCGATTAACCTGCGGATACAGGCGATCGGCCACGTGTCGCCACAGCGGCTTACCGTCGAGCATCATTAATCCTTTATCCTGCCCACCCATTCTGGAGGCTTTACCGCCTGCCAGCACCACGCCGGTTATCTGGCTCTCTGCATTCACCGCTATCGCCTCTTTTATTGTGGGGTTTACCCTGCTAACGTGTCTCTATCAAGCGTAAGGAGCACGACCATGAAATGTAAACGTCTGAACGAAGTTATTGAACTCCTCCAGCCAGCCTGGCAGAAAGAACCTGAGCTGAATTTAATGCAATTTTTGCAGAAACTGGCGAAGGAGTCAGGCTATGATGGCGAATTGGCCGATTTAACGGACGATATTCTGATCTACCATCTCAAAATGCGCGATTCCGCGAAAGACGCGGTCATTCCGGGCATTCAGAAAGATTATGAAGAGGACTTCAAAACTGCACTGCTGCGCGCGCGCGGCGTGATTAAAGAGTAAAAGGTTGTAAGCAGAGCCGCTCAATCCCTCGCGAAATGATATCCTGAATCATTCGTATCGTTATCGGATGTCAGGATGAACGACAAGGCTTTCACTTTCCAGACTCTCCACCCGGATACCATTATTGATGCCCTATTCGAGCAGGGTATCCGGGTTGATTCTGGCCTCACCCCACTAAACAGCTACGAGAACCGGGTTTACCAGTTTCAGGATGAGGACCGTCGCCGCATGGTGGTGAAGTTCTATCGTCCGGAGCGCTGGTCGGCTGCGCAGATTCTCGAAGAGCACCAGTTCGCGCTGGAGCTGGTCCAGGATGAAGTGCCGGTTGCGGCACCTATTCTCTTTAATGACCAGACGCTACTGACCCATGAAGGTTTTTACTTTGCCGTCTTTCCAAGCCTGGGAGGCCGCCAGTTTGAGTCCGATAGCCTGGATCAAATGGAGTGGGTGGGACGCTATCTGGGGCGGCTGCATCAAACCGGGCGCAAATCTCGCTTTACCGCGCGCCCGTCGATTGGCGTCAAAGAGTATCTGATTGAACCTCGTGAGGTATTTGAGCGCTCGGCGCTGATCCCTGCGGGGTTAAAAGCCCAATTCCTGAAGGCCACCGACGATCTTATTGATGCGGTTATGGGCTTGTGGCACGGACGCTTTGAGGCTCTGCGCCTGCATGGTGATTGCCATGCAGGGAACATCCTCTGGCGCGATGGCCCGCTATTTGTCGATCTCGACGATGCGCGTAATGGCCCCGCGGTTCAGGACCTATGGATGCTGCTTAACGGTTCCCTTGCCGAAAGACGTATGCAGCTGGAAACCATCGTAGAGGCATACGAAGAGTTCAGCAGCTTTAATTCAGACGAGTTGCCGCTGATCGAACCTTTACGTGCAATGCGGTTGGTTTATTATCTTGCCTGGATAATCAGGCGCTGGGATGATCCCGCCTTTCCGAAAAATTTCCCCTGGTTAACCGGGGAGGATTTCTGGCATCGGCAGATCGCAACTTTTGTGGAGCAGGTAAAGGTTCTTCAGGAACCACCGCTTCAGTTAACGCCCATGTATTAATTCGACACAGTCAGGAGAGAGTGAGTTATGAAAAAGGTTTGGCTTGCGCTGGCAGGTATGATTCTGGCATTCAGCGCATCCGCTGCTCAGATTACCGACGGCAAACAGTACGTTACGATCGATAAGCCGGTTGCAGGTGAGCCGCAGGTGCTGGAGTTCTTCTCCTTCTACTGTCCGCATTGCTACCAGTTTGAGGAAGTTCTGCACGTTTCTGACAACGTGAAGAAAAAACTGCCGGAAGGCACCAAAATGACCAAATACCACGTTGAGTTCCTGGGCCCATTGGGCAAAGATCTGACTCAGGCGTGGGCGGTGGCAATGGCGCTGGGCGTTGAAGATCAGATCACCGCGCCGATGTTTGAAGCCGTACAAAAAAACCAGACTGTGCAGACCGTTGCGGATATCCGCAAAGTCTTCACCGACGCGGGTGTGAAGGGTGAAGATTATGATGCCGCCTGGAACAGCTTCGTCGTGAAATCACTGGTTGCACAGCAGGAGAAAGCCGCGGCCGATCTGCAGCTGCAGGGCGTGCCGGCGATGTTTGTTAACGGTAAATATCAGCTGAACCCGCAAGGTATGGACACCAGCAATATGGATGTCTTCGTGGCTCAGTATGCTGAGACCGTGAAGCAGCTTGTTGAAAAGAAATAAAAATGAAAACGCCGGTCACTGACCGGCGTTTTTGTATTCTGCTTTTATTGCATCAATCTGTTTATCTTTCTCTTCCCACAGCGTATTCAGCCACAGCTGGAAACGACGCTTAAAGTTCTTATCGCCCACGTAGTCACCGTGCATCTCTGGGTCAATCGGGCGAAGATTTACACGCACCACAATTCGCGTTAGCTTGCCGCTAAGCATATCGTAGAACGGCGTCTTGTCGTTTTCTGGATAGCAAAGCGTCACATCCAGCAGCTTATCGAACTGAGAACCTAAAACGTTCAGCGCCATTGCAATACCTGCCGCTTTCGGCGGTAGCAGATTGTTATACGGTGACCGTGTTTGCAGACGCTTTTCCGGCGTGAAGCGTGAACCTTCAACAAAATTCACAATGGTCGTAGGGTGCGCGCGGAATTTCTCGCAGGAACGACGGGTGGTTTCCACATCTTTGCCGCGGCGTTCCGGATGACGAATCAGGTAACTGCGAGAGTAACGGCGCATAAACGGCATATCCAGCGCCCAGCAGGCCAGTCCCATAAAGGGAACCCAGGCCAGCTGCTGTTTGAGGAAATACTTGTTCATCGGGATATGCTTGCGGAAAATGACGCACAGCACCACGATATCGGCCCAGCTGTGGTGGTTGCAGATAAGCAGGTACCAGTTCTTTTTGCTGAGTGTCTCAAGCCCCTGAATGTCCCACTTGAGGTGCGGATTGAGATGTAACAACGCGGCCAGCCCTTCACACCAGCAATACATCATAAAATTGCAGAACACTGAGACTGAACGCCAGATGAACGGGATAGGCAAAATGAGCTTAATAAGTCCGGCGAGAATAATCGGCACGGAACATAAAATCGTCACTAAAATAGTGAGTACGATGCTTACAGGCAGCGTTATCGCAGCGAGAAATCTCGACATAGTGTTTTTATTCAGATAGTTAGTTATTTAACGCGCACATATAAACGAGCACAAGAGGCTGATTTTACCAGAAAACGCACCAAATGGCGGGTCTTACCAGATTAGAAAAATAGTCAATATGTCTATCCACATAGTGTGAATTATCACCAGATCGCTTTTTATTCCCATGATCTGATTTTAATTGATTGAAAAACATAGATTATTTTGAATTTAATCGAGAGTTACATATACTTTGTTATAAGTAAAATAAAACTATTCACAAAGTTATCCACAATTTATTTTGCGTGCGATCGTCAGGATCGTGAAATCTTTTCGCCTTATTTTGGGGAAAAATTCATGTTTTCATGCCGTCTGTGGCATCCTTTACCCATAATCTGATAAACAGGCACGGAAATTATGGTTCAGATCCCAGAAAACCCTCTTATCCTCGTTGATGGATCCTCTTATCTCTACCGGGCGTATCACGCATTCCCGCCGCTGACAAACCGCGCGGGTGAGCCGACCGGCGCCATGTACGGCGTGCTGAACATGCTGCGCAGCCTGATTCTGCAATATCAGCCTACCCATGCCGCAGTCGTATTTGATGCGAAGGGGAAAACCTTCCGTGACGAACTGTTTGAGGACTACAAATCGCACCGTCCGCCGATGCCAGACGATCTGCGTGCGCAGATTGAACCACTGCACACGATGGTGAAAGCGATGGGGTTGCCGCTGCTGGCCGTCTCCGGCGTGGAAGCAGATGACGTGATTGGCACCCTGGCGCGCGAAGCGGAAAAGGCGGGGCGTCCGGTGCTGATTAGTACCGGTGATAAAGATATGGCGCAGCTGGTAACGCCGGGCATCACGCTCATCAACACCATGACCAACACTATCCTTGGCCCGGATGAAGTGGTCACGAAATATGGCGTACCGCCAGAGCTGATTATCGATTTTCTGGCGCTGATGGGCGACTCTTCAGATAACATTCCGGGCGTACCTGGCGTGGGCGAGAAGACGGCGCAGGCATTGCTGCAGGGGCTTGGCGGCCTGGATGCGTTGTATGGCGAGCCGGAAAAAATCGCCGGGTTAACCTTCCGCGGCGCGAAAACGATGGCAGCAAAGCTGGAGCAGAATAAAGATCTGGCCTACCTCTCTTACAAATTGGCAACCATTAAAACGGACGTTGAGCTGGAGCTCGGCTGTGAACAACTGACCGTGGCGGAACCCGCAGCAGATGACCTGTTAACGCTGTTCAAGAAATACGAATTTAAACGCTGGATCGCTGATGTTGAATCCGGCACCTGGATGCAGGCTAAAGGGGCGAAACCGGCAGCGAAACCGGCGGGCAAAGCGATAGTGGCTGAAGTAGAGGTAGAGGTTGAAGAAACGGCCGCCACCCTCTCGTCAGAAAACTACGTCACCATTCTTGATGAAGCCACCCTGGTGAGCTGGATCGAGAAGCTGAAGAAGGCTCCGCTGTTTGCTTTCGATACGGAAACTGACAGTCTCGATAATATCTCCGCCAACATGGTTGGCCTGTCGTTCGCCATTGAACCGGGCGTCGCCGCTTATGTGCCGGTCGCCCACGACTATCTGGATGCACCCGATCAGATAGCCCGCGAACGCGTGCTTGAACTGCTTAAGCCGCTGCTGGAAGACGACGCGCTGCTGAAGGTAGGCCAAAACCTGAAGTACGATCGCGGAATTCTGGCCAACTACGGTATTGAACTGCGCGGGATCGCCTATGACACCATGCTGGAGTCTTACACGCTGGATAGCATTGCCGGGCGTCACGATATGGACAGCCTCTCCGACCGTTGGCTGAAGCACAAAACCATCACCTTTGAAGAAATTGCAGGCAAAGGTAAGAACCAGCTCACCTTCAACCAGATTGCGCTGGAAGAAGCCGGGCGCTATGCGGCAGAAGACGCAGACGTGACGCTACAGCTGCACCTGAAAATGTGGCCGAAGCTGCAAAAAAATGAAGGTCCACTGCGCATTTTCAACGAGATTGAAATGCCGTTGGTGCCAGTACTGTCGCGCGTTGAGCGTAATGGCGTGAAGATTGATCCTGCCGTACTGCACGCGCATTCGCAGGAGATCGCCAAGCGGCTGGTCGAGCTGGAGCAGAAAGCTTACGAAATTGCAGGTGAAGAGTTTAACCTCTCTTCACCAAAGCAACTGCAAACCATCCTGTTTGAAAAGCAGGGCATTAAGCCGCTGAAGAAAACGCCGGGCGGCGCGCCGTCCACTTCTGAAGAAGTACTGGAAGAGCTTGCGCTGGACTACCCGCTGCCGAAGGTGATTCTTGAGTATCGCGGTCTGGCGAAACTGAAGTCGACCTACACCGACAAGCTGCCGCTGATGATCAACCCGAAAACTGGCCGCGTTCACACCTCTTATCACCAGGCGGTTACCGCCACCGGCCGTCTGTCATCAACCGACCCGAACCTGCAAAACATCCCGGTACGTAACGACGAAGGACGTCGTATCCGTCAGGCGTTTATCGCGCCTGAAGATTATGTCATCGTCTCGGCTGACTATTCACAGATTGAGCTGCGCATTATGGCGCATCTGTCGCGCGACGAAGGCCTGCTGAAGGCGTTTGCCGAAGGGAAGGATATTCACCGCGCTACCGCGGCGGAGGTCTTCGGACTGCCGCTGGAGAGCGTTACCGGCGAGCAGCGCCGCAGCGCCAAGGCCATCAACTTTGGCCTGATTTACGGCATGAGCGCCTTTGGCCTTGCGCGTCAGCTGAACATTCCACGTAAAGAAGCGCAGAAGTATATGGATCTCTACTTCGAACGTTACCCTGGCGTACTGGAGTACATGGAGCGCACCCGCGCGCAGGCGAAAGATCAGGGCTATGTAGAGACGCTTGATGGCCGCCGTCTGTACCTGCCGGACATCAAAGCCAGCAACGCCGCGCGCCGCGCCGGTGCCGAACGTGCAGCGATTAACGCCCCGATGCAGGGCACTGCGGCCGATATCATTAAGCGGGCGATGATTGCCGTTGACGGCTGGTTAGAAACCGAGAAGCCGCGTGTGCGCATGATCATGCAGGTTCACGATGAACTGGTCTTTGAAGTGCACAAAGACGACGTGGATGCCGTGGCGAAGAAAGTACACGAACTGATGGAAAACAGCACCACGTTGGACGTGCCGTTGCTGGTGGAAGTGGGGAGTGGCGAAAATTGGGATCAAGCTCATTAAGTGCTCGATGAATAATGGTGTTTTATGTAAGTAAGCAACATAACTTATCTAATTTTGTGATGAACATTAGAATTCGTTATGTAACAAGTGAAAAAAAACTACAAAAAATGCTTTCTGTCAGCATTAAAAAAGAGTAGAGTTAATCTCGTAGGGTACAGAGGTAAGATGTTCTATCTTTCAGACCTTTTACTTCACGTAATCGGATTTGGCTGAATATTTTAGCCGCCCCAGTCAGTAATGACTGGGGCGTTTTTTATTGGGCGAAAGAAACGTTTTGCGCCAGCCAGCGAGCGTGAGAAGAGAGGGATGAGGGGAAGTACCCGGAACAGGGCGCCAGGCGCCGCTATCCGGGACGTAGATTGAATTACTCTGCGGCTGTTTCTGGATCTTCTTGTGGCGGAATATCGTTAAACCAGCTGTCCAGCTTCTGGCGCAGTTTATCCACGCCCTGCTTTTTCAGTGAAGAAAATGCTTCAACCTGCACGTCACCGTTAAAGGCAATCGCCGCTTCGCGCACCAGGTTCAGCTGCGCTTTACGCGCACCGCTAGCGAGCTTGTCAGCTTTGGTTAACAACACCAAAACCGGGATTTCGCTGGCGACAGCCCACTCGATCATCTGCTGGTCGAGGTCCTTCAGCGGATGGCGAATATCCATCAGTACCACTAATCCTTTCAGGCACAGACGTTTTTCCAGGTATTCACCCAGAGCACGCTGCCACTTGATTTTCATCTCTTCCGGTACCTGCGCGTAGCCGTAGCCCGGCAAGTCGACCAGACGTTTGCCGTCGGCCACTTCAAACAGGTTAATCAGCTGCGTACGACCCGGCGTTTTCGAAGTACGCGCCAGGCTTTTCTGGTTGGTCAACGTATTCAGGGCGCTGGACTTCCCCGCATTGGAGCGGCCGGCAAAAGCCACTTCGATTCCGGTATCGGAAGGTAAGTGGCGGATATCTGGCGCGCTGGTGACAAAGTGCGTCAGTTGATAGTTCCAGTTAGTCAAAACGGTCGTCTCCGTTAAATCAGGCAATGGGGGCGATTATACCCGATCGGTAGAAAAAGGCTGGATTTCCTCCAGCATCGTCAACTGTAAGCCGATGCCCTTCCGTTTGTAAGACATTTGCCATATCCGCTATGGGAAATTGAGGAAAGAATCTCGGCGAGATTATATGCAAATTATTTAAAATCATAATATTACACTCGGGCAATAATCTTATTTATCCATTTTTCGCCATTTCGTTGCTTGTTAGTTTAACGCAACGAGGTAAAGTAGCACCCATCGGCAAGGGCGCCAGAAGGATTTAGACTCAGGATGAGGGGTCAGGAACGCCAGGAGGCGAAGACCTACGGAATCTGTCAGGATGACCAACGTCTGGAGACGTTACGCAGGGAAAGGGAACAATAACAGGGACTGTTATAGAGCTAACGGATAGACAGGGCGCGTTGTAAGCAAACATGGAATGTAGAACCCGTTAAGGGTGTGAGTCAGGAAAAAAGGCGACAGATTACTCTGTCGCCTTTTTTCTTTGTTTGCTTTCTGCTAGATTCCGGCTCAATTCTATACTGAATAAAACGGCTTAAAAGATCTGACATCATGAAAAAACCAACCTCTGCACCGCGCAGCAAAGCGCCAGGCAAACAGCGTCGTAAAACGCGTGAAGAGCTGAACCAGGAAGCTCGTGACCGTAAACGCGACAAGAAGCACCGTGGCCATGCGCCGGGCAGCCGCGCCAGCGGCAGTGAGGGTGCATCCGGTTCTAACAAACAGAAGCAGCAAAAAGACCCCCGTATTGGCAGTAAAAAACCGATCGCACTGGGCGTGACTGAGGCGCCGGTCGTCAAGCAGCACAAACCGAAGAGCGAGAAACCTATGCTTTCACCGCAGGCTGAGCTGGACATGCTGGAGACTGATGAGCGCCTGGATGCGCTGCTGGAACGTCTGGAAGAGGGCGAAACCCTGACTGCTGAAGAGCAGGCCTGGGTTGACGCTAAACTGGATCGCATTGATGCACTGATGCAGCAACTCGGCCTCTCTTACGATGATGACGAAGAAGAAGAGGAAGAAGAAGAGGGCAAGGAAGACGTCATGCGTCTGCTGAGGGGCGGAAACTAACGTTTGCACCCGATAGGCCTGCCAGTCCTGCTTATAACCCTTTTGGTTGTATGTTATCTGGGGTGGTTATTCGTTAAACTACGACGGTTGTCGCGGCGTCAAAATTGGCTGCGCAACCGGCTGGCGCTGCGTAATGCGGCCAGGCCGGCAAGCCGTCGTCGTTTTCGACATCATCGCAAGGAGTGAGCATGTCTGTGCAGTTAATCGACTGGGATCTGGCCCTGATCCAGAAATATAACTATTCCGGGCCACGGTATACCTCATATCCTACGGCGCTGGAGTTCTCCGATGCCTTTGGCGAAGCGGAGTTTCTGAGCGCCGTTGCGCGCTATCCTGAGCGGCCCCTGTCGCTGTACGTTCATATCCCGTTTTGCCACAAACTCTGCTATTTCTGCGGTTGCAATAAGATCGTTACCCGCCAGCAGCACAAAGCTGACAAATACCTTGACGTGCTGGAGCAGGAAATACGCCAGCGCGCGCCGTTGTTTACCGGTCGCCATGTTAGCCAACTGCACTGGGGCGGCGGTACGCCAACCTATCTCAATAAGGCGCAAATCAGCCGTCTGATGACGCTGCTGCGCGAGAACTTTCACTTCGATGCTGATGCGGAGATCTCTATTGAAGTTGACCCGCGTGAAATTGAGCTGGATGTTATCGACCATCTGCGCGCCGAGGGTTTTAACCGCCTGAGCATGGGCGTTCAGGACTTCAATAAAGAGGTACAGCGCCTGGTTAACCGTGAGCAGGATGAAGACTTTATCTTCTCGCTGCTCAACCACGCCCGTGAGATTGGCTTTACGTCGACCAACATCGACCTGATCTACGGCCTGCCGAAGCAAACGCCGGAGAGCTTTGCTTTTACCCTCCAGCGTGTGGCTGAACTGAATCCGGATCGCCTGAGCGTATTTAACTACGCGCATCTTCCGACGCTCTTCGCTGCTCAGCGTAAAATCAAAGACGCCGACCTGCCGTCGGCGCAGCAGAAGCTGGATATCCTGCAGGAGACCATTCACTCGCTGACGCAAGCGGGCTATCAGTTTATCGGCATGGACCACTTTGCGCGTCCGGATAACGAGCTGGCCGTGGCCCAGCGTGAAGGTGTGCTGCACCGCAACTTCCAGGGATATACCACCCAGGGCGACACCGACTTGCTGGGCATGGGCGTCTCCGCCATCAGCATGATTGGCGATTGCTACGCGCAGAACCAGAAAGAGCTGAAGCTGTACTATCAGCAGGTCGCCGAGCAGGGCAACGCGCTGTGGCGCGGTATTGCCTTAACCCGTGATGATTGCATTCGTCGTGACGTGATTAAGGCGCTGATCTGTAATTTCAGCCTCGATTTCTCCGCGGTGGAAAAACAGTGGGACCTGAACTTCAGCGACTACTTTGCTGAGGACCTGGCGCTGTTGGCACCGCTGGCGAAAGATGGGCTGGTGGATGTGGATGAGAAGGGCATTCAGGTGACCGCCAAAGGCCGCCTGTTGATTCGCAACATCTGTATGTGCTTTGACGCCTACCTGCGCCAGAAAGCGCGTATGCAGCAGTTCTCGCGGGTGATTTAGCGATGATATTGCCCGGTGGCGCTACGCTTACCGGGCCTACAGTCGATTTGTAGGCCGGATAAGCGTAAGCGCCATCCGGCTTAGCTAAATAGCCCAATCAGCGCAGCGCAAAGCACCGCGGCCATCGCCGTTTGCGGTGAGTGGCTGGCCGCACCGCTCGACGCCAGATTAATTAATGATTCAAGCATGTTTCTTCCCCCCGGTATTCGCGGGCAGAATGATACTTAACTCATCGGAACAGTAAAGTACAAAATTGCAGCAACTTGCGCGAATCGAGCAATATTTACACTTCACACCGGCCTTACTCCATTCCTAACTCTTTCAGCTTGCGCGTCAGGGTATTACGACCCCAACCGAGCAGGCGTGCGGCTTCTTGTTTATGTCCTTGCGTATGGCGTAGCGCGGTCGTCAGTAGCGTACGCTCCATCTCTGGCTGGGCTTCGGACAGCAGATTTTGATGACCGGAACGCAGCGCGCGATCGGCCCACTGCGCCAGCAGCGTTGCCCAACTATCCGGTAGCGACGCGGCCGCGGTGCTATCCGGCTGGCTGGCTTCAAACAGCTCGCCCGGCAGATCCTGAATCAGTACCTCTTGCCCGGCGGCCATCACCGTCAGCCAGCGGCAGGTGTTTTCCAACTGACGCACGTTACCCGGCCAGGCCAGACGCGTTAAGGCGGCTTCGGTTTCCGGGTGCAGCAGCTTGGCTTCAACGCCCAGCTCGCGTGCTGCGACCTGCAGGAAATGATGCGCCAGGCGTGGAATATCCTCCCGACGTTCGCGCAGCGGCGGCAGGTGGACGCGAATCACGTTCAGGCGATGGAACAGATCCTCACGGAACTTACCTTCCTGTACGCGCTGTTCCAGATTCTGGTGGGTGGCCGCGATGATGCGTACGTCAACCTTTACCGGCGCATAACCGCCGACGCGGTAGAACTGACCGTCGGCCAGTACGCGCAGCAGACGAGTCTGGACGTCCATCGGCATATCGCCGATTTCATCGAGGAACAACGTGCCGCCATCGGCCTGCTCAAAGCGGCCCTGACGGACAGTATTGGCGCCGGTAAATGCCCCTTTCTCGTGACCAAACAGTTCGGACTCAATCAGGTCTTTGGGGATTGCCGCCATATTCAGCGCGATAAACGGCGCTTTGACGCGTGGGCTGTGACGGTGCAGGGCGTGAGCGACTAACTCTTTACCGGTACCGGACTCGCCGTTAATCAGCACGCTGATGGAAGAGCGGGAGAGACGGCCGATAATGCGGAACACGTCCTGCATGGCCGGCGCTTCGCCGATGATATCGGTGGTTGGCCCATCAACCTGCACATTGCGCGGCTGCTGCTGTTCCTGGTAGTGGCTGATAGCGCGTTCAACGAGCGCCACCGCTTCGTCAATATCAAACGGTTTTGGCAGGTAATCGAACGCCCCTTGCTGATAGGCGCTGACGGCGGCGTCCAAATCGGAATGTGCCGTCATTATGATGACCGGAAGCATTGGATGGCGTTGCTTGATTTGTGTTAACAGCGCCAGACCATCCATTCCGGGCATGCGAATATCGGACATCAGCACGTCAGGGGTTTTGGTGGCCAGCGCGTCCAGCACCTCTTTCCCGCCTTCAAACGTCGTGCAGGTCAGCCCTGCGCCGGTGAGGGCGCGTTCAAGCACCCAACGGATGGAGCTATCGTCATCAACGACCCAGACTATCCCTCGTTGCATAAACACACCTTATTTTTTAATTGGCAGGAAAACCGAAAACTCGGTATGGCCTGGCCAACTGGTAAATTCAATTTTGCCGGAGTGCTGATCGATCAGGCTGCGCGCGATCGACAGACCCAGCCCGGTGCCACCTTCGCGGCCGCTGACCATCGGATAAAACAGCGTATCCTGCAAATGTGATGGAATGCCGGGACCGTTATCTTCGACATCAATTCTGGCGGCCAGGCGGTAGCGAACGCCATGTAGCGTTAACTGAAAAGCGGTGCGGGTGCGCAGGACGATTTCGCCCCCTTCTGACCCGAGGGCCTGAAGCGCATTACGCACGATATTAAGAAGAACTTGCTCAATCTGGTCGGGATCGTGAGGCAGTTCCGGCAGACTTGGATCATAGTCGCGTATCAGAGTGACGTTTTCCGGCAGCTCCATCGAAACCAGCTTCACCACGCGCTCAGCCACTTTATGAATGCTCTCGGTAACGTGCGTACCGGGATGCTGCGGGCCAAGCAGGCGATCGACCAGATTACGCAGGCGGTCGGCCTGTTCAATGATGACGTTGGTATATTCGATGAGCGCGGGGTCGGGCAGCGCTTTGCTCAGCAGCTGTGCTGCGCCGCGCAGGCCACCCAGCGGGTTTTTGATCTCGTGGGCAAGGCCACGCACCAGATCGCGCGCGGCAATCTGCTGGGCGTGCTGTAGCTGCTCCTGGCTGAGGCGACGTTGATTGTCCATCGGTGCCATCTCCAGCAGGATAAAACCGTCAGGCAGCCGCTGCGCGGTGAGCGAAAGAATATGTGAGCGACCGTCGATAACCAGCGTCACTTCGTTATCGGTGAACCCCTGGCCGGTTTGCAGGCTTTCCTGCATTAAACCGACGTTGAGCGAGAAATAGCTCAGAAGCTCGGGAAGCGGCGTGCCGAAAAGTTTACGCGCGCTCTGCGCCAGCAACTGCTGCGCCGCAGGGTTCGCATAGTGAACGGCCAGGTCGTCATCGACCAGTAAGATGCTGTTGATTAACGAGTTAAGGATCTGCCCAGCATCGGGCAGCGCGCCTGTTGCCATTTAGCAGTCTCCTGAAAAGGCTTGCACTCTTTTAGTGCAGTATAGCTTTTTACGGATAAAAAGCGCGGGAAATCAGGTTGTTGGTGGAGAAAAAAGCCCATCCTGAGATGGGCTGAAAGTTTCCACGGCAACTCAATTCCCGAGTATCGCGTCAGCACCCATCGGCAGTGACGCGACATCATCGGGAAAGTACAACTCAAAACGTATTAGACGCTGTAGTACAGCTCGAACTCAACCGGGTGCGGAGTCATGCGAACGCGATCGTTTTCTTCAGTGCGCAGCGTGATGTAAGCGTCGATAGCTTCATCAGTGAATACGCCGCCCGCAGTCAGGAACTCACGGTCTGCATCGAGAGCCTGCAGCGCTTCTTCCAGAGAGCCAGCAACCTGTGGGATCTCTTTCGCTTCTTCCGGCGGCAGGTCGTACAGGTTTTTGTCCATCGCTTCGCCCGGGTGGATCTTGTTCTTGATACCGTCAAGGCCAGCCATCAGCAGCGCGGCGAAGCACAGGTACGGGTTAGCAGCCGGATCCGGGAAGCGCACTTCGATACGACGCGCTTTCGGAGAAGCCACTACCGGAATACGGATAGAAGCAGAACGGTTACGGGCAGAGTAAGCCAGCATTACCGGCGCTTCGTAACCCGGGACCAGACGCTTGTAAGAGTTGGTGGTCGGGTTCGCCAGGGCGTTGATCGCTTTAGCGTGTTTGATAACGCCGCCGATGTAGTACAGCGCCTGCTCAGACAGACCCGCATATTTGTCACCGGAGAACAGGTTTACGCCGTTCTTGGACAGGGACATGTGGCAGTGCATGCCGGAACCGTTATCGCCAAACATTGGTTTTGGCATAAAGGTCGCGGTTTTACCGAAGCGGTGAGCGACGTTGTGAACCACATATTTGTAGATCTGAATTTCGTCCGCTTTTTTGGTCATGGTGTTGAAGCGGGTCGCGATTTCGTTCTGGCCAGCGGTCGCCACTTCGTGGTGGTGCGCTTCAACGACCAGACCCATTTCTTCCATGATCAGACACATGGTAGAACGGATGTCCTGAGAAGAATCTACCGGAGGAACCGGGAAGTAACCGCCTTTCACGCCAGGACGGTGACCTTTGTTACCACCTTCGTATTTGGTGGAAGAGTTCCATGCGCCTTCGATATCATCGATAGCCACGTGGGAACCGGAGATAGATGCGCCGAAGCGGATGTCGTCAAACAGGAAGAATTCTGGCTCTGGCCCGAACAGAACGGTGTCTGCGATGCCGGTCGCGCGCAGGTACTCTTCAGCGCGTTTAGCGATGGAGCGCGGGTCACGGTCGTAGCCCTGCAGGGTGCCTGGTTCCAGGATGTCACAACGAATAATCAGGGTAGACTCTTCAAAGAACGGGTCGATGAGAGCGGTAGATGCGTCCGGCATCAGAACCATGTCAGATTCGTTAATGCCTTTCCAGCCGCCGATAGAGGAGCCGTCAAACATTTTGCCTTCTTCGAAGAATTCGGCATTAACCTGATGGGCAGGAATCGTGACGTGCTGTTCTTTACCTTTGGTATCGGTGAAGCGCAGATCGACAAACTTCACTTCATGTTCATTCAGCATCGTCAAAACGTGTTCAGCGGACATACTTTACATCTCCCGGATTTGTCATTGTCGTCGTCGTGGTAACGAGGTCTTCTATCACTGCTTAAAAATGGCGTTGTTGCCGTGAAAAATATAAAGCGAAATCTGTGCCAACTTTTAAATCACCCCCAAAAGGCGCTATCATGCGCACCATAGTGCAAAAGGGCTGCACCATGATAGCCGTTTTGCACCATTATAGTGCTTACACGCGAGCGTTGAGCACCATATTGGTGCAAATTGTGATTAGGTGCCCTTTTTATGCTCCGTGAAAGCGATCACAAAGAAACTCTGCGATACTTGTTTGCGGAGGATCTCTGTGATCCTGTTTTGTAGTGCGATTAATCCGTGTACAATAACGCGCTATTTCTAATGCCCGAGGCAAAGTTGTGATCGAAAATTTGCGTAACATCGCCATCATTGCTCACGTTGACCATGGTAAAACTACCCTGGTTGATAAGCTGCTGCAGCAATCCGGTACGTTCGACGAGCGTGCTGAAACTCAAGAGCGTGTGATGGACTCCAACGATTTGGAGAAAGAGCGTGGGATTACCATCCTCGCAAAAAACACCGCTATCAAATGGAATGACTACCGTATCAACATCGTTGATACCCCGGGGCACGCCGACTTCGGTGGTGAAGTTGAGCGCGTTATGTCCATGGTTGACTCCGTGCTGCTGGTAGTTGATGCCTTTGATGGCCCGATGCCGCAAACGCGCTTCGTGACCAAAAAAGCATTTGCTCACGGCCTGAAGCCAATTGTTGTCATCAACAAGGTTGACCGTCCGGGCGCGCGTCCTGATTGGGTTGTTGACCAGGTCTTCGACCTGTTCGTTAACCTCGACGCGACCGACGAGCAGCTGGACTTCCCGATCATCTACGCTTCGGCGCTGAACGGTATCGCGGGTCTGGATCACGAAGACATGGCTGAAGACATGACCCCGCTGTATCAGGCGATTGTTGACCATGTACCGGCACCGGACGTAGACCTTGATGGTCCGCTGCAGATGCAGATCTCCCAGCTGGACTACAATAACTACGTTGGCGTTATCGGTATCGGCCGCATCAAACGCGGTAAAGTGAAACCGAACCAGCAGATCACTATCATCGATAGCGAAGGCAAAACCCGTAACGGTAAAGTCGGTAAAGTGCTGACTCACCTGGGTCTGGAACGTATCGACAGCACCCTCGCGGAAGCTGGCGACATCATCGCCATCACCGGTCTGGGCGAGCTGAACATCTCCGACACCATCTGCGATCCGCAGAACGTCGAAGCGCTGCCGGCACTGTCCGTCGATGAACCGACCGTTTCTATGTTCTTCTGCGTTAACACCTCTCCGTTCTGTGGCAAAGAAGGTAAATTCGTTACCTCTCGTCAGATCCTTGACCGCCTGAACAAAGAGCTGGTGCACAACGTAGCGCTGCGCGTTGAAGAAACCGCTGACGCCGATGCGTTCCGCGTTTCTGGCCGTGGTGAACTGCACCTGTCCGTTCTGATTGAAAACATGCGTCGTGAAGGTTTCGAACTGGCGGTATCCCGTCCGAAAGTTATCTTCCGCGAAATCGATGGCCGCAAACAAGAGCCATACGAGAACGTAACGCTGGACGTCGAAGAGCAGCACCAGGGTTCTGTCATGCAGGCACTGGGCGAGCGTAAAGGCGACCTGAAAAACATGAATCCAGACGGTAAAGGCCGCGTACGTCTCGACTACGTGATCCCAAGCCGTGGTCTGATCGGTTTCCGTTCAGAATTCATGACCATGACCTCCGGTACCGGTCTGCTGTACTCCACCTTCAGCCACTATGACGATATCCGTCAGGGCGAAGTGGGCCAGCGCCAGAACGGCGTACTGATCTCCAACGGTCAGGGTAAAGCAGTTGCGTTCGCACTGTTCAGCCTGCAGGACCGCGGCAAGCTGTTCCTGGGCCACGGCGCAGAAGTTTACGAAGGCCAGATCATCGGTATTCACAGCCGTTCTAACGACCTGACCGTAAACTGCCTGACCGGTAAGAAACTGACCAACATGCGTGCATCCGGTACGGATGAAGCGGTTGTTCTGGTTCCGCCTATCCGCATGACTCTGGAGCAAGCTCTGGAGTTCATCGATGATGACGAACTGGTCGAAGTGACTCCGCAGTCTATTCGTATCCGTAAACGTCACCTGACGGAAAACGACCGTCGTCGCGCAATGCGCGGTGCGAAAGAAGAGTAATCTTCTTTTTTCCGTGACCAAAACCCTGCCTTATGGCGGGGTTTTTCTTTTTCTGATAGCGCGCTTTTGCTCATGGTCAAACCCCGCCTTTCCCGCTACAGTAAAAATTCCACGGCGTGAACGGAGGCAAAAATGCTCTATATCTTTGATTTAGGTAATGTGATTGTCGACATTGATTTCAACCGTGTTCTGGGAACGTGGAGCGACCTTGCTCGTGTGCCGCTGGCGCAGTTGAAGCAGCGCTTTACGATGGGAGAGGCATTTCACCAGCATGAACGCGGTGAAATATCGGATGAAGCTTTTGCGAAGGCGATGTGTCACGACCTGGAACTTCCGCTGAGCTACGAACAGTTTGCCCACGGCTGGCAGGCGGTATTCGTCGCGCTGCGTCCCGAAGTTATCGATATCATGCAGACGCTACGCGAGCAGGGGCACCGGGTGGTGGTGCTTTCGAACACCAACGCGCTGCACACCACTTTCTGGCCGGATGAATATCCGCAAATTTATGCTGCCGCTGACCATGTTTACCTCTCTCAGGAGATGGGCATGCGTAAACCAGAGGCCCGTATTTACCAGCGTGTACTTGAGCTGGAAGGTTTTTCTGCCGCCGATGCGGTCTTTTTTGACGATAACGCCGATAATATAGAGGGAGCCAATCAGTTGGGGATCGCCAGCGTACTGGTGACAGGGAGAGAAGCCCTGCCTGACTATTTTATGAAGTCGTTATGTTAAAAACCGTTCATCAAAAATGTATTCATCATACCCGGCCGCTGGTGGCGTGGAGTAAATTCCTCTGGCGGCGTATTGAAGAAGATAATATGACGACGCTGGCAGGCAATCTGGCCTATGTGTCGTTGCTTTCACTTGTGCCCCTGGTGGCGGTGATTTTCGCCCTGTTTGCGGCCTTTCCTATGTTCTCGGAAGTGAGTTTGCAAATTCGCCACTTCGTTTTTGCTAACTTCCTGCCCGCGACCGGCGACGTTATTCAGCGCTATATCGAGCAGTTTGTCGCCAACTCCAACAAGATGACCGCGTTTGGCGCCTGTGGTCTGATCATTACCGCGCTGCTGTTGATGTACTCAATCGATAGCGCGCTAAACACCATCTGGCGCAGCAAGCGTACGCGCCCCAGAATTTACTCATTCGCCGTTTACTGGATGATACTCACCCTCGGGCCGCTGCTGGCAGGGGTGAGCCTGGCAATTAGCTCATATCTGCTTTCCCTGCGCTGGGCCAGCGAGCTGCACGGCGTGATTGATAACCTGCTGCGGGTGTTCCCGCTGCTGCTCTCCTGGCTCTCTTTCTGGCTGCTCTACAGCATCGTTCCGACAACACAGGTGCCGAATCGCGATGCGATTGTCGGGGCGCTGGTCGCCGCGCTGCTGCACGAACTTGGCAAGAAAGCCTTCTCGCTCTATATCACCGCATTTCCCTCTTACCAGTTGATTTACGGCGTGCTGGCGGTGATCCCCATTTTGTTTGTCTGGGTCTACTGGACGTGGTGTATCGTCTTGCTTGGCGCAGAAATAACTGTCACTCTCGGTGAATACCGAAAACTGAAATCAGAACAACAAGAAGCAGAAGAACCATGATTGCATTAATTCAGCGCGTCACACGTGCCAGCGTAAGCGTGGCGGACGAGGTGACGGGGGAGATTGGCCCTGGACTACTGGTGCTACTGGGCGTAGAGAAAGACGACGACGAACAGAAAGCGAATCGCCTGTGCGAGCGCGTGCTCGGCTACCGAATTTTTAGCGATGCCGACGGCAAAATGAACCTGAACGTGCAGCAGGCAGGCGGGAGCGTGCTGGTGGTATCACAGTTTACGTTGGCGGCCGATACCGAGCGCGGAATGCGTCCGAGTTTCTCCAAAGGAGCCGCTCCGGATCGCGCAGAAGAACTCTATGAGTACTTTGTGCAGCGCTGTCGCCAGCAGGAGATCAACACGCAAACGGGACGATTCGCTGCGGATATGCAGGTGTCGCTGGTCAATGACGGGCCCGTGACATTCTGGTTACAGGTATGAACCCACTTCCCGGAAGAACGCGGGGGGCAAAAGAGAGCGCGATTATGTACCATCTCCGAGTACCGCAAACGGCAGAAGAGTTAGAGGAATACTACCAGTTTCGCTGGGAAATGCTGCGTAAGCCGCTGCATCAGCCGAAAGGCTCCGAGCGAGACGCCTGGGACGCGATGGCGCACCATCAGATGGTGGTGGATGAACAGGGAAAGCTGGTCGCTGTCGGGCGGCTGTACATCAACGCCGATAACGAAGCGTCGATTCGTTTTATGGCAGTCCATCCTGAAGTGCAGGACAAAGGTCTGGGGACACTGATCGCCATGACGCTGGAATCTGTCGCCCGACAGGAAGGCGTGAAGCGCGTAACCTGTAGCGCACGTGAAGATGCCGTGCCGTTTTTCGCCAAGCTGGGCTTCGTGAATCAGGGGGAAATTACCACCCCGCAAACCACGCCGGTGCGCCACTTTCTGATGATTAAACCGGTAGCCTCTCTGGACGATATTCTGCACCGTGGTGACTGGTGCGCACAGCTGCAGCAGGCCTGGTACGATCATATCCCGCTCAGCGAAAAAATGGGCGTGCGTATTCAGCAGTACACCGGGCAGAAATTTATCACCACCATGCCGGAAACCGGCAACCAGAATCCACACCACACGTTATTCGCGGGTAGCCTGTTCTCGCTGGCGACACTGACCGGCTGGGGCCTTATCTGGTTGATGTTGCGTGAGCGCCACCTTGGCGGCACGATTATCTTAGCCGATGCCCATATCCGCTACAGCAGGCCGATCACCGGCAGACCAACAGCGATCGCCGATCTGGGGTCGCTGAGCGGCGATCTGGACCGTCTGGCCCGTGGCCGCAAAGCGCGCGTTCAGCTACAGGTTGAGCTGTTCGGTGATGAAAAAGCGGGCGTGGTATTTGAAGGCACTTATATTGTGCTTCCGGCCAAGCCGTTCGGCGCCTTCGAAGAAGGCGGCAACGAAGAGGAGTAGCGCCCGCGATTCCTGATGCTATTTATTCACGAGTGGCCGCGGCCGCGCGCCAGGCCACGTCGTATATTGCGTCCCGCGCTGCCTTGCTTACGCCGCCCAGTTGGAAAAATCCGTGGATCACGCCGAGATAGCGCTGGCAAGTACATGCCACGCCCTGCTTGTTCAGGCGGTGATATAGCGCCTCGCCTTCATCACGCAGCGGGTCGAACTCTGCGGTGAGGATATGTACCGGCGGTAAACCGGCAAAATCATCACGCCATAGCGGACTGGCTTCCGGGTGGCGGACGTCGGTACCCTGGAGATACATTTCGAAGCCCGATAGCAGCGTATCGCGGGTGATGATGTAGTCTTGCCCGTTGCTGGTATAGCTAGGGAAACTGGCGGTAGCATCAAGCATCGGGTAGATCAGCAGCAGCTTTGCCGGAGACCATTGGGCGGCGGATTTCAGGCGTAGCGCGCTGACCAATGCCAAATGCCCGCCTGCGCTGTCGCCAGCAAGCGTGATACGTTCACGATCGATACCTAACTGCTCCGCGTATTGATGGACGATATTTGCCCCGCGTTCAGCGTCGTCATGAGCCGCAGGGAAGGTGTGCTCTGGCGCAAGACGATACTGAATGGCAATCACCCTACAGCCGCTTCTCCAGGCCAGTTGCCGTAGCTGGGGGTCGTGAGTCAGAAAACCGCCGCTAACAAAACAGCCGCCGTGATAGTAGAGGATACAGGGCAGCGAACCGGATGCGTTCAGCGGCGAAACGACGCGAAATGTCATGCCTTCCAGCACGATATCTTCCGAACTCACCCGAATTTCTTTCTCGCCTGCCAGCGTCGTGCTGGCAATGTAGCCCGCTCTCCGGTCATCAATATTCTGTTCTCGTGAAGAGGGGCGACCCGCGGCGATAAACCCGGCGACCAGTTCGGCAATTCCTTTTTCCAGTGGCATATAACGCTCCTTTTGCTGTATGTATGTACAGTTTATAACCTGGTTTAATGAGAAGGGAAATGGGTAAATAAAGTTGCAGCAGTATTCTGGATAGCTGCTCGCAAAAACGATTATTTCTACAAAATGAGCGTGCCACGTTTAACGAATCGCGTGTATTTTGTTCGCTTATTGAGCATGGATGATATACTTGAGGTATATATGAGCATGATGACGGAAAGGGATATGGGCAGAATACTTCTCGATTTATCAGATGAGGTGATCAGGCGTCTCGATGAACTCAAGCAGCAGCGGAATATGCCACGCGCGGAGCTATTACGTGAAGCGGTAGAAATGTATCTGGAGAAACAAAATCAGGCTGAACAGGCCATTGCCGGCGCGCTTGGGATTTGGCAAGAGTGTGAAGACGATGGCGTTGAATTCGAAAGGCAGCTCCGCGAGGAGTGGACGCGATGAACTGTCCAGTCATCTTTGATACCAATATTTTAATCGATCTGTTCAGTGGCCGGGTTGAAGCTAAAAAGACGTTAGATTTGTATCCACCTCAGCATGCTATTAGCTTGATTACATGGATGGAGGTGATGGTTGGCGCAAAGCGATTCCATCAGGAGCGACGCACAAGGATGGCCCTGAATGCTTTTGAGGTCATAGAGATATCGCCAGAGATTGCCGAAAAGAGTGTCAACCTGAGGCAGGAATATGGCATGAAGCTGCCGGATGCCATCATTCTGGCAACTGCGCATATACACCGAAGAGAGCTAGTCACGCGTAATACAAAGGATTTTGCCACGCTACCCGGCGTGATAGTACCTTACGCATTGTAAACCGGGCAGGGACGACCGCCCGGCTTTACCAGAGAACTTACTCCCCTTCCCCCGGGAACAGGAACGGGTTAATAGAGCTACGGGCGAACCCTTCCTGCTCCATCCGCGCGTCCAGCACCAGCGAGGCGAGGTCGTCGGCCACGGCTTCCACTTTCGGGTCCTTTTCCTGATACAGAATCTTCAGGTAGGTGCCGCAGTCGCCGCAGCTTTCGGCTTTAATCGCAGCCTGCTCGTTATCCAGAGACCAGTAGTGCAGGTCGCGACTTTGTTCGCAGTTGCTGCACTTCACGCGCACGACATGCCACTCGGTTTCACACAGGTTGCAGTGCAGATAGCGCAGCCCCTGCGTGGTGCCAATTTGCACCATGCTGGAAACCGGCATCGAGCCGCACACCGGGCAGTACTGACGCTGTTCACCGTATTCTGCATGGGCTTTGCCCGGAATCAGGCTGGCCATCTGCGCCCAGTAAAGTGACAAGGCGGCCCAGATGAACGGCGCTTTATCGCTGCTGACGGAGGAGAAATCGGACTCAAACAGCGCGCTGGCCATTTGCTCCAGCTCCTGTTCGGAGGATTTCTCCAGATTTTCAATCACCGCCAGCGCCGGGCCGCTCATTTCCGGTTTCAGTTCGGCAATCATGGAGTGCAGCAGCGTATGCCAGTGTTTATCGCGCGGCAGAACGTGGATATCCAGCGGCGGCTTGCCCTGGTCGTTTGCCTCTTTAAGACGCGCGCTCAGATCCATCCGCAGCGGATGGTCGTACAGAACCACTTCCTGTGCGTGGGCAATCAGCGCCGCAAAGCGCAGGTAGTCGCCCAGCGGGTTGTTCTCTGCCAGCTCGCGCAGACGCTCGGCGCGACGATTGTAGAGGTTCTTGAGTCTGGGGAACAACAACGGCGGAATGACTTCCGCCGTACGTTTCTCGCTCGAACCCAGCTCATCTTGCGGGATTATGCGAATACTCATTCAGATGACTTTTCCTGTTTCTGGCGGACTTCACGGTACCAGCGCGGGTGATGTTTCTTCGCCCACGTTTTGGTAACCCATCCTTCCACCATCGCGGTAATGGTGCCTTTCACCCAAAGGGCGGCGTAGATATGCACCATGATAACCACAATTAACGCCACTGCGGCAAATGAATGCAGCATTAGCGCAAATCGGATCACCGGGATTGAGAAAGCAGGCGCAAAGTACGGACGCCAGATAATCACACCGCTTACCAGCAGCAGTACCAGGAAGATAATCGCCGCCCAGAATACGCATTTCTGGCCGAAGTTATAACGCCCGGTGTCACCTACTTCCTCGTTGACGACGATCTTACGAATATTCTTCGCCCAAAAGATATCATCCCGATTGATTAGATTATGGTGCCAGTAACGGAAAAACATGATGATAAACGACGCAAACATGATAACGCCGACAAACGGGTGCAGAATGCGCGCCAGCTGCGGAGTGCCCATGATTTGCATCAACCAGTTGAAGGACGGGAAGAAAAAGCCCAGCCCGCTCACCGCCGCCAGAATGAAGCAGAAGGCGGTGACCCAGTGGTTGATGCGTTCCGGCGCCGTGTAGCGCACGATGGTGTCACGTCTTTTCATTTGCGCACCTCGTCTTTCTCTTCATCAAGATTATCCTCTTCCTCTTCCGCACGGTTCGGACCGACCCCGACGTAGTGGAAGACGCTCGCGGCGAACGTGGCGGCAAAGCCGATAGCGGCTAACGGTTTCCAGACGCCTTTCCAGAACTTCACGGTAGCGCTGATTTCCGGGTTTTCCGGCAGGCCGTGGTACAGATTCGGTTTGTCGGCATGGTGCAGCACGTACATCACGTGCGTACCGCCAACGCCGGCCGGATCGTACAGCCCTGCATTGTCGTAACCACGGGTTTTCAGCTCGGCTACGCGCTCGCCCGCCAGCGTTTTCATCTCCTCTTTGGAGCCAAAGTGGATAGCGCCGGTTGGGCAGGTTTTCACGCAGGCCGGTTCTTGCCCCACGGTCACGCGGTCGACGCACAGCGTACATTTGTAGACGCGGTTGTCTTCCGGGTTAAGACGCGGGACGTTGAACGGGCAGCCTGCGATGCAGTAGCCGCAGCCAATGCACTGCTCGGACTGGAAGTCGACGATACCGTTGGCATACTGAATGATTGCGCCTTCCGATGGGCAGGCCTTCAGGCAGCCTGGGTCAGCGCAGTGCATGCAGCCATCCTTACGGATCAGCCATTCCAGTTTGTCGTTCTGCTCCACTTCCGAGAAGCGCATGACCGTCCAGGATTTAGCGGTCAGATCGGCGGGGTTATCGTACACCCCGACGTTGCTGCCGATTTCATCACGGATGTCGTTCCACTCCGAGCACGCCACCTGACAGGCCTTACAGCCGATACAGGTGGTGACGTCGATAAGCTTTGCCACCTCTTCCTGGTGATCCCGCGCGCGCGGCGCGGGAGTGAAACCGTTAGTGGCGGAACGACGAATAATATCTTGCGATTGATAAGCCATAGGTCGTCTCCGTTACACCTTTTCCACGTTCACGAGGAAGGACTTAAATTCCGGCGTTTGCGTGTTCGCATCGCCGACGAATGGCGTCAACGTATTGGCAATAAAGCCTTTTTTCGCTACGCCTTCGTAGCCCCAGTGGATTGGAATACCGATAGTATCGATATCCTTACCGTCCACTTTCAGCGTGCGGATACGCTTGGTCACCACCGCCTTAGCTTTAATATAGCCACGGTTGGAGGAGACTTTGACGGTATCGCCGTGGGCGATGCCGAGCTTATCTGCCAGCTTTTCACCGATCTCCACAAACTGTTCCGGCTGCGCAATAGCGTTAAGCAGCGCATGTTTGGTCCAGTAGTGGAAGTGTTCGGTCAGACGATAGGTGGTACCGACGTACGGGAATTTGTCCGCTTTTCCTAACGCTTCCTTGTCGCCTTTAAAGATACGGGCGGCAGGGTTGGAAATCACGTTCGGGTGCAGCGGGTTCGTCCCCAGCGGCGTTTCAAACGGCTCGTAGTGCTCCGGGAACGGACCTTCTGCCATCTTATCGAGGGCAAACAGGCGACCCATCCCTTCCGGCTGCATGATGAACGGCCCGACGTTGCTGCCCGGCGCCGCGGCGCTGTAGTCCGGAATATCCACGCCGCCCCACTTCGCGCCGTCCCATTTCAGGAGCTGGCGTTTTGGATCCCACGGGTTGCCCTGCGGGTCCGCGGAAGCGCGGTTATACAGAATACGGCGGTTGAGCGGCCACGCCCAGGCCCAGCCCAGCGTGTTGCCAAGGCCGGATGGGTCGGCGTTATCGCGGCGCGCCATCTGGTTGCCTTCCGGCGTCCAGCTACCGGCGAAGATCCAGCAGCCGCTGGCGGTTGTCCCGTCATCACGCAGTTGGGCAAACGAGCTGAGCTGTTGGCCTTTTTTCACGATAACCGCACCGGTTGCCGGGTCGATAATATCAGCCAGCGCCTTACCGTTGCTCTCCATCGCCACTTCCTCGGAAGCCGGTTCATTTGGCGTCGAGTAGTTCCAGGTCATGTTCAGCACGGGCTCTGGCGCCGGGCCGCCTTCTTCGGCATACATTTTACGCAGACGCATGAAGATACCGGCGAGGATCTCACCGTCGGTGATCGCATCCCCAGGGGCATCCGCGCCTTTCCAGTGCCACTGCAGCCAGCGTCCGGAGTTAACGATAGAACCGTTCTCCTCGGCAAAGCAGGTGGACGGCAGACGGAACACTTCGGTCTGGATTTTCGACGGATCAACATCGTTCGACTCACCATGGTTCTGCCAGAAGGTCGAGGTTTCGGTGTTGAGCGGGTCGATGGTCACCAGATACTTCAGTTTTGACAACGAGGCGACAATCTTATTTTTGTTCGGGAATGAGGCAACCGGGTTGAAGCCCTGGCAGATATAGCCGTTGACCAGGCCCTGATTCATCATCTCGAAATATTGAAGAACGTCGTAGCCTTTGTCCCATTTCGGCAGCCAGTCAAAGCCCCAGCTGTTTTCCGCCGTGGCTTTATCTCCGTAGAACGATTTCATCATTGAGACGAAGAACTTCGGATAGTTGCCCCAATAGTTAACCTGGCCGTCCAGCAGCGGTTTTGGCGTGTTGGCGGTCAGATAGGTTTGCAGGTCAGCCTGTTTTTCACTTGGCAGCGTCATATAGCCCGGCAGGCTCTGTGACAGCAAGCCTAAGTCGGTCAGCCCCTGAATGTTGGAGTGCCCGCGCAGGGCGTTTACGCCACCTCCAGCCATCCCCATATTGCCCAGCAGCAGCTGAATCATTGCCATGGTACGGATGTTTTGCGCGCCGATGGAGTGCTGCGTCCAGCCCAGTGCATAAAGGAACGAGGCGGTTTTGTCGTGGGCGCTGGTTTCGGCGATGTATTTGCACACTTTCAGGAAGTCAGCTTTTGGCGTACCGCAAATCTTCTCAACCATTTCCGGCGTGTAGCGCGAAATGTGCTGTTTCAGCAGATTCCAGACGCAGCGCGGATGGGTGAGGGTGGCGTCCCGTTTCGCGTGACCGTTTTCATCCAGCTCGTAGTTCCAGGAAGTCTTATCGTACTTGCGCGTTTCCGGGTCATAACCGCTGAACAGGCCGTCGTCGAAGCTAAAGTCTTCGCGCACGATAAGGCTGGCGTTGGTATACGCCTCGGTATACTCGCGGTTGAATTTTTCGTTGTTCAACAGGTACAGCATCACGCCTGACAGGAAGGTAATGTCAGTACCGGAGCGAATTGGGGCGTAGAAATCCGCCACCGACGCGGTACGCGTAAAGCGGGGATCGATAACAATCAGCTTAGCGCCGTTGTGAATTTTGGCTTCCATCGCCCAGCGGAACCCGACCGGGTGAGCTTCAGCGGCATTACCGCCCATCACCACAATAAGGTTGGCGTTCTTGATGTCGACCCAGTGGTTGGTCATCGCACCGCGACCAAATGTTGGAGCAAGACTTGCTACCGTTGGTCCGTGTCAGACACGCGCCTGGTTGTCGACCGCGAGCATACCGAGTGCACGCGTAAATTTCTGGGTTAAATAGCCGGTTTCGTTGCTGGACGCCGAGGCACACAGCATACCGGTCGTGAGCCAGCGGTTAACGGTGGTGCCGGCATCGTTTTTTTCGACGAAGTTGGCGTCGCGGTCAGCCTTCATCAGCTTAGCGATACGATCGAATGCTTCATCCCAGCTGATTTGCTGCCATTTATCAGAACCAGGTGCGCGATATTCAGGGTACTTAAGACGGCTTTCTGAGTGGATAAAGTCCACCAGACCTGCACCTTTAGGGCACAGTGCACCACGGTTTACCGGGTGATCCGGATCCCCTTCGATATGGAAAATCGAGGCTTTCGCATTTTTTGCGCCGTCGCCGAGGCTATACATTAAAAGCCCACAGCCGACAGAGCAGTAAGTGCAGGTGTTACGGGTCTCACGAGTACGCAGCAATTTATACTGCCGTGTTTCCGCGAGTGCGATGCTCGGGGCAAAGCCCAGTGCTGCTGCCGTGGTTCCTGCCATACCGCCAGCGCAGATCTTAAAGAACTGCCTTCTGCTGACCTGCATGGTTCACTCCTTGTTTCGACATTGTCATTGCTTGTAGTTGTCCTTCGCCCTATCTCGGCAAAGATGCTGAATAATGCGATGCCCTCAGTTCCAGGAGGGCTTTGATCCAGAATACCACATTATCGGTAGGCTTGTTCTAACGCGGTTAATGGTAGGTGAATTGATTTTGTATGCATTAACATTGAACTGTGATATCGATCGCAATTTAGCCGAAATAAAACATCCCCCAGGCGCGCCCTCAACGACCTTAACCATAAGGGATTAATGCGCCGGTCTGGCGCAATCAGCGGCGAAATAAATCAAGATTGTGCGTTATTGCACCACAAACTTGATCCATAATAAGCCTCAATTCCCTGATGTTGTGATGGAATAGACGCCCCTTATTTTTACGCCGTTCAGAGTATTTGCCGTGTTTAATGTTAAAGATGAAGTCGAGCCCTCGTTACAGCTGGTTGGCGCAGCCGAGCGTACCGTCTTCAGAAGGCCACAAATTATGCAACCCACACAGGATATTCTTGCCGAAGAAGTTCCCGTTGCGCTGGTCTACAACGGCATCTCCCACGTCGTGATGATGGCGACGCCAAAAGATCTTGAAGCCTTCGCTATCGGCTTTTCACTGTCGGAAGGCATCATTGAGCATCCCCGGGAAATCTTCGGTATGGATGTTGTCCCTGCCTGTAACGGCATGGAGGTTCGCATCGAGCTTTCCAGCCGCCGCTTTATGGGGCTGAAAGAGCGCCGTCGGGCGTTGGCTGGCCGTACGGGCTGCGGCGTGTGCGGCGTTGAGCAACTCAACGATATTGGCAGGCCGATAAAACCGCTGCCCTTTAGCCAGACGTTCGATCTGGCTCATCTCGATTACGCGCTCAGGCATTTAGATGACGTGCAACCCGTTGGCCGTGAAACGGGCTGTACGCACGCGGCGGCATGGATTATGCCCTCCGGCGAGCTGGTGGGCGGCCATGAAGACGTCGGTCGTCACGTCGCGCTGGATAAACTGCTGGGGCGTCGCGCTAAAGAAGGCGTGCTGTGGCAGCAGGGAGCCGCGCTGGTTTCCAGCCGCGCCAGCTATGAAATGGTGCAAAAATCCGCGATGTGTGGCGTTGAAATTCTGTTCGCCGTCTCTGCCGCTACCACGCTGGCGGTCGAAGTGGCTGAACGCTGCAATCTGACGCTGGTAGGCTTCTGTAAGCCGGGAAGAGCGACGATTTATACCCATCCGGAACGTCTGGTTGCGGAGTAATGCCGCCAGGCAGCCAGCAGAATACTGCCTGAAAACGCGAGTTCCATGACCGCAGCGACCGGCGATCCCGCCATTATGTTGTTCAGTAGCCAACACACGCTGCCGCAAAGCGTGTATCCGCGTAGCCTGGTGCTCTGACCTTGAAACGCGGCAAAGGTCATCAGCAGGCTACCCATCAGCGGCAAAAGGCTTGCTATTCCCTGCCAGAAGTAGGCGCTACAGGCCATCGATACCACCATAAACCCCCACATCACCCACAGACGAAGCGTAACGACAGCAATCGCAAAGCGGCAGGCCGCAATCGCCATCAACACGGCAGCAACAGGCTGTTGTAGAAGATAAAAATGCCATGCCAGCAGACCGGTGGAACAGGCGAGTACCGTCAGCGTTTGCACCCGACGATGAAAATGAAAAGCGGTAATATCAAGCGCAAAGCTGACGCTTGCAAGTATCTGGGAAAGCAGGAAAGCGGTCATCACGGCAGCCAATTCGCAAATCAATGGCATCACCATAATGGGCTTAATCCGACCTCGCGTTAACTTTTGTTAAGACGCTGGCGAATACGTGAGAGGCTCACGGGGGTAATACCGATATAGCTAGCGAGATCCCGTTGCGTTAGCTGTGATTCCCAGTGTGGGAACTGAGTCTGGACGTAGCGGTAGCGTTGCTCTGGCGTGTTGAACAACAGCATCTGTTCTTTCTTTTCTTTGTAGATCAACTGCTGAATGAGGAGTTGCATCTTGAAATCCTGGTTTTCAGCGGCCTCGAAAAAGGAGAGAGGAATGTCGCTGGTTTCGCCTGCGGTGACCATCTGCAGACTATAATCCGCCGGCGTTGCCGTCAGCCAGTTAAGGTATAAAAAGCAGCATTCACCCGGAAAATAGAACTCTTTAACGCGCTCCACGCCCCTATCGGAGTGATAAACCGCTCGCACAACACCCTGATGTAAATAGTAAAAATGGCTCTGCACCTCACCCTGATGCAGCAGCCAGGCCCCCGCGCTCTGCGACTTTTTACGACTCGTCAGTAACTGCTGATTCAACGGCATATTTTTATCTCAAAAAAATTGAAAGACAAATGCAAATCATTCCGCTTTTAGTTGATCGAGATGTGACCTAATATTTATCACATCAAGGCAATACGCCTTATCCAAACAACTAAATTAAAGGGTTTATATCATGAAAAGCATCAAAACTTTTGTCGCAGTTATGACTCTGGCCGCTTCTTTCGGTTCTTTCGCTGCGCAAACAGTGACCGCAACTGCCTCTACTATTGACGGTGCAGAAGCGAAAATTGCCGCTCAGGCTGAACAGGCAGGCGCCAGCTCTTACAAAATTACTCAGGCTTACGCCGGTAACCGCGTGCATATGACCGCTGAACTGACCAAATAAGCCATTAGCTAGTGTCGAAAGAGCGCCCTCGGGGCGCTTTTTTCGTTTATACCCGGCAGACGCAGCAATGCGCTAGTGTTGGCTATTCCTTTTGCGCGTCTGCTTGAGTCGCAGGCGAATAAAACGCAGGTCATTCGTCGGTCGAAGGCTCCAGGGTGATTGCCGGGCAGGCCAACGACCAGGCAACGTTGCTTGCGACCTGTCTGCCGGGCGTGCCGGAAGAACTCAATGCCGGGGATGACATCTGCTACCCTGCCGATGACGAACATCTGTTTAAAGTGCTGGAACCGAACACAATGGCGATTCTGCTGGCAGAGCAAAACTGAGTGTACAGGGATGTAGATATATAGAATTTTGCATCTATCTTTAATAATCATATTATCTAAATAATATTTAATTTTTATTTGTTTTTCATTTTTATTGGTTGGTTGTTATAAATACTATCCGATATTCATCTTTTATTCTCTTTCAGTGTTATCTCGCTCACGATCTTTTAAAGAACCTTATTTACGCACTAAAGTTTATTAGCTAGTGTTTTTGCATCTATTAAGAAATATATCTTTCTATAAAGGTTAATGTCCTTTATGGAGTAGATGATAAAAAATTCATCGCCGTTATACAAGTGCGCATGAAATCTCTCCTGGGATTTCTGGGATGTTCTTTATTTCAAGGAAAGTGAATAATGAAGAAGTCGACATTAGCTATCGCTATTGGATTATTATTAGTGGCCAATACCGGTTTCGCTAAAACAACGAAGATGACGTTGGAACAGCGACTGGAACAGTTAGAAACTCGTCTGGAAGCAGCAGAAAGTCGTGCCGAGCAGGCTGAACAAAAAGTTCAGGCCCTGCAGGTGCAGCAGGCGGCTGAGATTAAACAAATTAAGGCGGCACAGGGCAACACGCCTGTGAACGGAGAGGCTTCAGCCGAAGAAACGAAGAAAAACGCCTCTACGCCTAACCTTGTGTTATCCGGTTATGGCGATCTGAAAATCTACGGCGACGTGGAATTCAATATGGATGCCGAAAGTAATCATGGCTTACTGGCCATGACAAACTCAACCTATGATGGTGACCCGACGAATGAAAAATGGGACGTGAACGGTCGTATTCTTCTGGGTTTTGATGGTATGCGTAAATTGGATAACGGCTATTTCGCAGGGTTCTCGGCACAACCTTTGGGTGATCTTTCCGGTTCAGTGAATATCGATGACTCGGTCTTCTTCTTTGGTAAGGAAAACGACTGGAAAATTAAAGTTGGCCGTTTCGAAGCCTACGATATGTTCCCGCTTAATCAGGATACCTTCGTTGAACATTCAGGGAATACTGCCAACGATCTTTATGACGATGGTAGCGGTTATATCTATATGATGAAAGAAGGCCGTGGCCGTTCTGATTCGGGCGGCAATTTCCTGATGAGCAAACAAATTGATAACTGGTATTTCGAATTAAACACCCTGCTGGAAGATGGTACGTCATTGTATAACGATGGCGATTATCACGGGCGTGAGATGGAACAGCAGAAAAATGTGGCTTATCTGCGCCCGGTTGTGGCCTGGTCCCCGACGGATGAACTCACCATTTCTGCTGCGATGGAAAGTAACGTTGTTAATAACGCTTACGGCTACACCAATAGTAAAGGTGAATTTGTCGATCAGTCAGACCGTACCGGCTACGGCTTGACCATGACATGGAATGGGCTGAAAAACGATCCGGATGATGGCATCGTGGTTAACGTCAATACAGCCTATCTTGATGCGAACAACGAAAAAGACTTCACTGCGGCGGCTAACGTACTGTGGAAGCGTTTTGAACTGGGCTATATCTATGCACATAACAAGATTGATGACTATGCGGGTGTTGTGTGTGACAACGATTGCTGGATTGACGATGAAGGGACTTATGACATTCATACCTTCCATGCTTCCTACCAGTTTGCCAACGTCATGGATATGCAGAATTTTAATATCTATCTCGGTACCTATTACTCTATCCTGAACAGCGATGGTGATGGTCACAACGGTGATGGATCTGACGATCGCTATGGTGCGCGCGTTCGTTTTAAATATTACTTCTAAAAAACAAAGGCCTCTGGAAGCAGAGGCCTTTTTCGTGGGTTAATCCAGGTAAAACACTTCCTTTAGCTCTGCACTTACCGGGCTGTTGTCCTGATTTGACGGCATCACGTCGGTCATGTATTTCCACCAGCGCTGGCACACGTCGGTATTGGCCACCGCATTCCAGCGCTCTTCAGACTCAATTTCGACGGTAGCAAACAGCAGATTGCGCGCTTGATCGAGATAAATCGCGTAGTGGTGCGCTCCGTGGGATTTCAGTACGGTTTCCAGCTCCGGCCAGATGGGATTGTGGCGGCGCTGGTACTCTTCGTGTGCGTTGGCGTTAACCTGCATCACAAAGGCTTTACGGATCATAATGCCTCCAGGTACAGCTCGCGGACTTCATCGCGGCTGGCGGTACGCGGGTTACAGGGTGCGCAAGGGTCAGCCAGCGCTTTATCCAGCCATCCTTCGATGTCTTCTTTGGTCACGCCCAGTTTACTGAAACCTTCAGGAATGCCAACGCGCGCGCTCAGCTGACGAATAGCGTTGATTGCCTCCATGCTGGCGGCTTCGTCGCTCATATTGCGGGTATCGACGCCCATCGCCTGCGCGACGCGGGCAAAACGCGCCACCGCGTTCGGGCGGTTAAAGTTTTCGATGATCGGCAGCAGGATAGCGTTACACACGCCGTGAGGGAGGTTGTGGGTTGCGCCCGGCTGATGCGCCAGCGCATGCACCAGGCCCAGACCGGCGCTGTTGAACGCCATTCCCGCCAGATACTGGCCAAAGGCCATCTGCTCGCGGGCTTCCAGATTGTGGCCGTCGTCGACGGCTTTCGGGAGCCATAGGGTAATCAGGCGGATCGCTTCCAGCGCGTTGGCGTCGGTCAGCGGATGTGCGCCAATGGAAACATACGCTTCGACCGCGTGGGTCAGCGCGTCCATACCGGTTGCTGCGGTGACTGAGGCAGGAATATCAAGCATCACGCTGGCATCGTCCACGGCGATGTCCGGAATGATATTCGAATCGATGATGACTTCTTTCACCTGGCGGTCGGTGTCGATGATGACCGCGTTGCTGGTCATCTCGGCGGCGGTGCCGGCAGTGGTATTGATCGCCACCAGATGTACACCCGCGTTCAGCACTTTACCCACGCCAGAGTAGGCGGTGGATGGGCCTGGGTTGGCGGTCAGGATCTTAATCGCTTTCGCGGTGTCGATTGGGCTGCCGCCGCCGAAGGCGATGATGTAATCACAGCCTTCGGCCTGGTATGTGGCATAACCTTTTTGCACCAGCGCTTCGGTCGGGTTGGGGAAAACCTCATCGAACAGGTGGTAAGACATTTTATGCGCATCCAGCGCGGTAAACAGGCTGTCCAGCAGACCCAGCTTCACCAGCTGACCGTCGGTGACGATCAGCGCCTTGCCCCACTGTTTCCCGGCAACCAGGTTAACCATATCGGCAATGGCACCCGCGCCGTGCAGGCTGATTTTTGGCAGTGCTAACATAAAACTCATGGTGTTCTCCTTGATACCTAACTTGTGAAATCCTGTGTTCCCTCGGCTGGTTTGCGGTGATGGTCAGGGAGGGAGAATGGGTAAGAGTTGCGCCTCAAGCGGGCTAAGAACTCATCCCATTAGCTCAGCGTTGAGATAATGGGATGCATTCTGAAGCCTGACCTCAATGGCTGAGGTCAGGCGATATGCTTATTTATACAGATTTAATGCGCTGGCCATCGGCGTCACGCCAAAGCGCTGGCCGAGAGCAATCAGTTCTTGCTGCGTGATGGTTTGCTTCATGCCGCCCATTGAGTACACCTTAACCAGCACTTCTGCGGATTTTTCGGCGGTATCAATCAGACCAAAGGTTTCGTCGAGCGTTGGGCCGCTGCCGAAGACGCCGTGGAACGGCCACAGCACCAGAGAATGCTGACGCATTTCAACGGCGGTCGCCTGACCAATTTCATCGGTACCTGGCACCATCCACGGCAGAATGCCGACGCCGTCCGGGAAGACCACCAGACACTCGGTGCTGCCTTCCCACAGTTTGCGGGTGATCAGCGCGCTATCGTTTTCCAGCACGTAGGTCAGGGCGATCAGGTTGGTCGCGTGGCAGTGCATGATGACGCGGTCTTTGCCGTCGGTCAGTTTGATACGTTCGCAGTGCGACAGGAAATGCGCGGGCAGCTCGGAGGTAGGCACCGCTTCGTGAGTCAGCCCCCATAAAATGTGATAGCCCGCGCCATCGCTATCCACCTTCACGACGCCGAGGTTAGCGGACGGGTCGAGCTGCACATTACGGAAGAATTTACCGGAACCGGTGACGATAAACGGCGTGTTCGCCAGCATTGGCATCGGTTGGCTCAGGGCGATATAGCGCGGTTCGGCGTGGAAATCGGCGGTGAATGGTGCGATATCCGCTTCGTCGAGGCGCAGCGTCAGGTTGCCGCCGTTGCGCTCGTCCCAGCCTTTTAACCAGGCGTCAGAGGTGGCTTTGATCATGCCCTGGACGAACCAGGAGTCGGTAATGGTCTGCATAGTCTTGTTGTCCTGTGTACTTTGATGCCCGATGGCGCTGCGCTTATCGGGTCTACAATGGCTGTTGTTTCGTAGGCCGGATAAGGCAAAGCCGCCATCCGGCTATTGCACTCGATTATTTGCGCTTGTTCAGAATCTCTTTCTCATAGCCGCGCACGCTCTCCAGCCACTGACTTCCTGCCGGGGTATCGTTACGCTGGCAGTACATTTCCCACACCGCCTGCCACGGCAGGCACTTCTGCTCTTCCAGCAGCGCCAGACGCGCGGTGTAGTCGCCGGATGCTTCCAGTTGACGCAGCTGTTCGGTTGGCTCCAGCAGTGCGCGCAGCAGGGCTTTCTTCATGTTGCGGGTGCCGATAACCCATGCCGCGATACGGTTGATGGAGGCATCGAAGAAATCGAGGCCGATGTGCACACGGTCAAACAGATTGTGGCGAATGATTTCGCTCGCGATGGCCTGGGTTTCGTCATCCAGCAGCACAACATGGTCGCTATCCCAACGCACCGGGCGGCTGACGTGCAGCAATAAACGTGGCACGTACAGCATGGCGGCGGAAATTTTGTCGGAGATCACTTCCGTCGGGTGGAAGTGGCCAGCATCCAGGCACAGCGCGGTCTGGCGGCTGGTGGCGTAGCCCATATAGAACTCATTGGAGCCTACGGTGTAGCTCTCTGCGCCGATACCGAACAGTTTGCTTTCCACGGCATCAATGTGGTGCGCCGGGTCCAGTTTTTCGCCGATCACTTCATCCAGCGCGGCGGCCAGACGCTGGCGCGGTGCCAGACGGTCAACGGTGACGTCTTTCATGCCGTCCGGGATCCAGATATTCATCACCGACGGCGTGCCCAGCTGTTCACCGAAATAAGCGGAAATGCGGCGGCTGGCCTTGCAGTGGTCAATCCAGAACTGGCGGATTTTCGGATCGGCGTGGGACAGGGTAAAGCCGTCTGCACTCAACGGGTGTGAGAAACAGGACGGGTTGAAGTCGAGGCCCAGCTTGTGTTTTTTCGCCCACTCAACCCAGTTTTTGAAGTGTTCTGGCTTAATTTCGTCACGCGCGACCGGTGTATCAGACTCCAGATAGATCGCATGCAGGTTCAGGCGTTTTGGCCCCGGGATCAGGCTCAACGCCTGCTCCAGATCGGCACGCAGTTCGCTGGCGTTACGCGCTTTGCCCGGATAGTTACCGGTTGCCTGGATCCCACCCGTTAAGTTGCCCTCTGGATTTTCAAAACCCGCGACGTCATCGCCCTGCCAGCAGTGCATGGATACCGGCAGGCGATCCAGCTGGCGCAACGCCTCTTCGACGTCGATACCGACGGCGGCATAGCGCTGTTTCGCGAGTTCCCAGGCTTGGTCGAGTTGAGTGGTCATGCGCAAAGCTCCTTTGTCTGTCGTTGTTGCTGAAACTGCGCAACGTAGCGGGCAATTTCATGGTCAGGATGAGGGGTGAAGGTGGTGAGACCGTAGTTATGGGTCACGACCTTGCGGAAATCATCGACGTTGGAAAGTTCGTCCAGCGTCATCAGTTGAATGCCGATATTGCCGAGGGTAGAGGCCTCAATCGGGCCTGCCACCACGGTGATGCCGCAGGCATCGGCGCACAGTTGGTTCAGCAGATGGTTCTGGCAGCCGCCGCCCACGATGTGCAGTTGGCTAAATGGCTTGCCGCGCAGCTGCACCAGCTCGTTAAGCACGTCGGCGTACAGCAGCGCGAGGCTGTCAAAAATGCAGCGTGCCAGCTCGGCGGTGTTGGCCGGCACCGGCTGTGCCGTTTCGCGGCAGGCAGCCTGAATTTCGGCGCTCATGTTGTGGGGGTTAATAAAGCGATCGTCGTTGGGGTTGATCAGCCAGCGGCAGGCGGGCAGCTTCGCGGTGTCAGCGATGAGCGTTGGCAGGTCGCCCACGTTCTGCTCTTTCAGCATGCGCTGTAACAGCCACAAACCCATAATGTTTTTCAGCACCCGATAGCGGCCTTCGGCACCGCCCTCGTTGGTAATATTTGCGCGCTGCGCTTGCTCGCTGGTGTAAGGTGTCTTGCTCTCAAAGCCCATTAGCGACCAGGTGCCGGAAGAGAGGTAGGCGGCATCGTCACTCGCCAGCGGCGACGCAATCACCGCGCTGGCGGTGTCATGGCTGGCGACGGCAACGACCGGAATATCGTTACCCTGCGGGCAAACCCAATGACCAATCACGTTACCCGGATGCGTCGGCGTGCCGAACCAGGAGGCCGGCGCGCCGCTCCAGTTGAGCAGGTCTTCGTCCCAGCTATCGCTGTGAATATTCACCAGCTGCGTGGTTGTAGCGTTGGTGTACTCCCAGTTCATCTTGCCGGTCAGACGGTAGCTGAAATAGTCCGGGATCAGCAGCGCGTGCGCCGCCTGAGCGACCAGCTCCGGCTGTTGTTCAACCAGCGCGCGCAGCTGATATAGCGTATTGAACGGCAGGAACTGAATGCCGCTGCGGCGGTAAATATTACTTTGACCTAACTGTTCCATCGCCATGGCCATCACGCCGTCGGTGCGGCTGTCGCGATAGGCGACCGGCAGACCGACGCGTTGACCGTTTTTATCCAGCAGCACGTAGTCAACGCCCCAGGTGTCGATACCGATGCTGTCGATACGGATGCCTTCATCGCACACTTTGTTAAGGCCGGCGCGGATTTCCGCTTCCAGGCTGTCGATATCCCAGGTATCAAAACCCTCCTGCTGATGCAGGCTGTTAGTGAAACGGTGGATTTCGCGCAGTGAAAGCAAACGCGACCGGGCATCGTAGCGCGCCAGCATTACGCGTCCGCTTGAAGCGCCTAAATCGACGGCCACACAATGGCGAAAAGTCATGGCAAAAGTCCTTCTGAGAGTCATTACCGCTCAGTCTAAAAAAAGGACATCGTCACTACCTTCTCGTTACTGACAGACGCCATTGGCCGCTGGCAAGAAAGCAAAGATGAACGTGAGAGAGTTCACAAATTCCCGCGATAATGCGGCTTTCAGGGGGTGTGATACTGACCGCATTTCCCGAACTTTCCGGCTGTTTCTTGAAAAAAAGACCGGGTTTGCGCGCTTTGCTGTCAAAACGTCAAGGTGAGATCCCTCAGTGAAGATTACTATCCTGATAACATTTCTCATTTGGTGGGCGTTGTTATGACCGTATTACACAGCGTGGATTTCTTCTCTTCCGGTAAGTTGCCTGTTGCGATCGAACCTCGGCTTCCTCAGGCGGCTTTTCCTGAGCATCATCATGATTTTAATGAGATTGTTATCGTTGAACACGGTACGGGTATTCATGTCTTCAATGGTCAGCCGCATACGATTTGTGGTGGCACCGTTTGCTTCGTGCGCGACGTCGATCGTCATCTGTATGAACATACCGATAATCTCTGTCTGACCAATGTGTTATATCGCGCTCCGGATGCTTTCCAGTTCTTGTCAGGTCTTAACAAACTACTGCCGCAGGAACAGGATGGCCACTATCCTTCCCACTGGCGGGTTAACCAGAGTACGTTACAGCAGGTGCGGGCGATTGTGGGTCAGATGGAAGAAGCCAAAGACAGTACCGATATGATGTCGCTGGCCAACCGCGAAATCCTCTTTATGCAGCTGCTGGTTTTGCTGCGTAAAGGCAGTCAGGTGCAGGGCGCTATTGATAACGATGCCCGCCTGAACCAACTAATGGCGTGGCTGGAAGATCACTTTGCCGAGGACGTATGCTGGGAAGCGTTGGCCGAGCAATTCTCGCTATCGCTGCGCACGCTGCACCGCCAGTTGAAGCACTGCACCGGCCTGACGCCGCAGCGTTATCTGAACCGCCTGCGGCTGATTAAAGCGCGGCATCTGCTGCGTCACAGCGATGAAAGCGTGACCGATATTGCTTACCACTGCGGGTTTGGTGACAGCAACCACTTCTCTACGCTGTTCCGTCGTGAGTTTAACTGGTCGCCGCGCGATATCCGCCAGGGCCGGGATACGGTGCTTCAGTAACGCGAAGGCAATCACCGTTTTTTACCGTAAAACGGCTAATAATAGTAAGTTGTTAGTCGTTGAGGTATCAGCGTGTCAGGCCAGTTAATCCTTCGAAAAGACGAGTTTTTCGCCAGTTCCGCACAGGCCGTTGCGGTGGCGGATCGTTATCCGCAGAACGTTTTTGCTGAGCATACCCACGAATTTTGCGAGCTGGTGCTGGTCTGGCGCGGCAACGGCCTGCATATCCTCAATGACCGTCCCTACCGTATTACCCGCGGCGATTTGTTCTATATTCGCGCCGAAGATAAACACTCCTACGCTTCCGTTAATGATTTGGTTTTGCAGAATATTATCTACTGCCCCGAACGCCTGAAGCTCAATCTCGACTGGGTAAGCCATATTCCCGGCTTACACGGTTCGCCCTGGGTACCACACTGGCGCATTGGCAGTACCGGAATGACACAGGCGCGGCAGATTATGACCCAGCTGGAGCACGAGAGCCGCAAAGAAGACGCGCTGGCAAACCAGATGTCTGAACTGCTGTTTGCCCAACTGGTGGTGTGTCTGAAGCGCTACCGTTATGCCACCGACAACCTTGCGGCAACGCAAAGTGAAGCGCTGCTGGATAAACTGCTTACCGCGCTGGCGGGCAGCCTGAACCGGCCTTTCGTATTAGATTCCTTCTGCACACAACAGGGATGCAGCGAGCGTGCGCTACGCCAACAGTTCCGTACCCAGACCGGCATGACCGTAAACCATTACCTGCGTCAGCTGCGCATTTGCCACGCGCAATATCTGTTGCAGCACACAGAGCTACTGATTGGTGAAGTGGCGATGCGCTGTGGGTTTGAAGACAGCAACTATTTTTCGGTCGTGTTCAACCGCGAGATTGGTATGACGCCGGGGCAGTGGCGTCAGCGCAGCAGGATTGCAGCCTAATACATAATATCTATTTATATATTTAAAATATCTTGATACTTATTGTTAGGCAGGAATAAATAAAAGTCAGCGCTCTGTGCAATAAATCACAGTTGTTCTTTTGTTTTTGTTTTACTCTCTATCAATCTATTCACGGGGGTGCTTTATCAATGATGACCAACTCATTCATTATTAAGAGCATAGTTTTAATTTTGCTATCAATCGATCGCAAAATTAAAACTATGCTTGATGAAATATGTTGGTTTAATTCTGTTAACGCCCTTGCGGAAAACGAGGAAATTGAACAGGAATGCATGGATACGCAAATGGCGGAGAGCTGGTCCTCTCTATGGGACTGCGCGGGTGAAGCGCTTTGCGTGAGCGTTCGCCAACGCTGCCATCGACTAGCCCGCTTCAGTCTACGCTTTCCTCAGGTGTTACTGTGTCGTCGCAAACGCGATGAACTGGCGTTTAGTTTCCGTAATTCCAGCCTCCATCAGCTGTTAATCTGCCGCCACACAAGCGGGGCGGACGCTGAGCATCATATTTTTCAACATGTTAGTCCTACACAAAGCACAATGCGCTTTTTAGCCATTGTGCTTTTTTTATTGCCAGAATCTAAGGGGAATCATTATGTACATTGTTTGCGTTGCTGCTTGTCCAACCGGCGTGGCTCATACCTATATGGCCGCTGAGTCTCTTGAAATGACAGGGAAAAATCGTGGACATGAAGTGAAGGTTGAAACGCAGGGTAGCCTTGGCGCGGAAAACGAGATTATGCCGGACGATTTGGCGCGTGCTGATGCGGTGATCATTGCCGCAGATGTTGCGATTAGCGGCAAGGAACGATTCGACGGGATGGTTAAACTTGAGTGTAGCGTTTCCGATCCGATCAAATATGGTGATGCGGTATTTGAGGCCGTAGAGCAGGAGGTGGCAAATGGCTAAGTTTCAGGGGGGAGGTAAGCCGTCAGCAGGTATTGAGGTGAAAAATGCCATTATGACCGGCGTATCATGGATGCTGCCGTTCGTGATTGCGGGTGCGGTGCTGATGGGGATCGCCCGTATAGGCGCTTCCATCTATGGTATTGATAATATATGGGATGCCAGCTACGAACACGCCGGTATGGTGGTACAGCTGCTGCATAAGTTTGACGGCTTCGGCGGTCTGGCATTATCGCTGATGCTGCCGGTGGTGGCGGGCTATATCAGCTTTGCGTTGGCCAACAAGCCGGGCCTGGCGCCGGGCATGGTGGGTGGTCTGCTGGCAAGTAATTTGGGTACCGGGTTCCTGGGCGCTCTGGCCGCAGGTTTCGTGGCCGGGTACATCGTGCGGGCGCTCAACCGCTATATCAAATTACCGAAGTCGCTGGCGTCCGCTGGCCCGATCTTTATTCTGCCTGTGGGCGGTACGCTGTTAACCTGCGTCATCATGGCCTTTGTGATTGGCACGCCGCTGGCGGCGTTGAATCACGGTATGGAAAGCTGGCTGTTGTCGATGTCCGGGACCAACAAAGTTGTGCTGGCAGCGGTGATTGGCGGGATGGTGGGGTTCGACCTCGGTGGGCCGGTCAATAAGGCGGCGGTCACAACGGCCATGGCGCTGCTGGCGTCAGGTATCTACGACCCGAACACGGCGGCACAGGTGGCGATTATCGTTCCGCCGATTGGGCTGGGGGTGGCAACGCTGCTGTGGTCATCACGCTTCCCGGAATCACTGCGTGAGGCGGGTAAGGCCTCTACGCTCATGGGGTTGATCGGCGTATCTGAAGGGGCCATCCCGTTCGCCTTATCCAATCCGCGCATTATCGTGGTTAACGTGGTGGGGTCTGCGGTGGGTGCCGCCATGGCCGTTGGCCTGGGTGCCGTGAACCATGCCCCGATTTCCGGGTTTTACGGGTGGCTGGCGGTCGAAAAATGGCCGGTTTATGTGCTGTCGATTGTCTGCGGTTCCGCGATTATCGCCTGCGGATCGCTGCTGATTTTCCGCGGCCAGGCGGCAACGCCAGAGGTAAAAAAAGACGTAACGGCACCGAAATTTAAAGCCAGCCGTTAAACGCGCCATCGGCGCATCTGAATTAATTTCCCCTGCGCTCAGCGCGGATAAATATCCGTGCCGGATACGCACGCCTGTAAACAGGAATAAAGAGAATGAAAACGGTTCATTTAATTCAGCACACGCACTGGGATCGTGAGTGGTATTTTACGGAGAATGATTCTCAGGTTCTTCTTTATTATTTCATGGCGGATCTTCTTAATCGTCTGGAAACGGATGAATCATTAGGTCCATTTATGCTTGATGGGCAAACGGTGGTACTGGAAGATTATTTCCAGTTTGCGCCAGAGAACCGTGAGCGCGTACGAACGCTGGTGAAAAGCGGGAGGCTGCTGATTGGCCCCTGGTACACGCAGACCGACTTTCTGGTGGTTGGCGCCGAATCGATTACCCGTAACCTGCTGCTCGGCCAGGCCGACTGTGATGCGCTTGGCCCACGAATGGCGGTGGGCTATGTGCCAGACTCTTTTGGCCAGAGTGCGCAGTTGCCGATGTTTCTCAAGCAGTTTGCGATCGACAGCGCGGTGGTCTGGCGCGGCTGGAGCGAATATGACACGCCGGTGACGGAGTTTCGCTGGCGCAGCCTGGATGGCAGCGAGGTGACGGCGGCAGTATTGCCACAAGGCTATGGCTGCGCCAAATGGTTACCGACGGAACCACAGCAGGCGTGGCCGCGTCTATCGGCCATCCTGGAAAAGCAGGCGTCATTTAGCGGCAGTTCACAGCTATTGCTACCCAACGGTAACGATCAATCGCCATTTGAATATGGCGTTCCCGCGATGCTGGAACGCCTCAACGCGCAGCAAGACCAGTACCATTTTGTGCGTAGCGACTTCAGCCGCTACTTTGCCGCACTGGCGCAGACGCCGCTCGCTACCTTTGAAGGCGAACTGTTGAGCCCGAAATATATGCGTGTCCATCGCGGTATTTTTTCTACCCGTATGGATATTAAACAGGCCAACGCCCGCCTGGAGAACGTCGTCAGTCGCCAGTTGGAGCCGCTGCTCAGCGTCGTCTGGCGGCTGGGTCTGCCCTATCCGCAGAAGGTGGTTGAAAATATCTGGCGCGAAGCGATGAAGTCGCATGCGCACGACAGCATTGGCGGCTGCAATGCCGACCGTGTGAATGCGATGGTTAAAGCCCGCGTGCTCTCCGGTCAGGAAAAAGCGAACCAGCTCTTTGAGCTCAATATGCAGATGCTGGCGCAGGGGATCTCGGCCCAGCAACAGGGTAAAAAAATCATTATCTTCAATGCGCTGCCCTCGGCCCGCGATGGGCTGACGGCGCTTACGTTGTACCTGCCTGGGTCGGTGTTCCGTATTGTCGATGAACACGGTGTTCCTTGCCGCTGGCAGATTGTGCGCGAAACGTCGCAGGATATGTCGGTGATTGTGCAGGAGCTTTCAAACAGTGCCGAACCCGTTTTCTACCGTAAATGCGAGATCTTGCTGGAGACCGTCGCACTCCCCGCTTGTGGTTACCTCACGTTGTACCTCCAGGAAGATGAACCCGCGGGCTTTGACGAGCCCGACGTGGCGGAAGCTGCGCTAGAAAACGCCTGGCTTCGGCTGACGCTGGAGGGGGAAAAGGTCGTGCTGGTGGACAAGCGCAGCGGCAAGCGTTGGGAGGATCTGATTCAACTGGTGGATGGCGGCGATGCTGGCGACACCTATAACTATTCACCGCCGGAAGACGACTGGCGCGTGACCGGTGCGGGTGCGCTGCAAAGCGTCGATTGGCAGCGCGGCGCGTTGGCCGATACCTTGACGCTAAGCTGGTCCATTGCCGCGCCGCGTAACCTCACCGACAGACAACAGCGGCGTCTTAATACGCGACTGGACGTCAGTATGGTGATCACGTTGGCGCATCAGCGGCCGGTGCTCGATGTGCAGGTTAGCGTCAATAACACGCTGCAGGATCATCGCCTGCAGGTCGAAATTCCAACCGATGTATTTACCGATTGCCATTTTGCCGATCAGCCCTTTGGCTTGATTCGCCGTCCCAACCGCCCTGCTGCGCTGGACGTCTGGCAGCAGGAACAGTGGGGTGAAGCGCCCGCCTCGTTATGGCCAATGCAAAGTCTGGTGATGATGCACGATGGCGGGCAGGGGATGAGCGTTGTGACGGACGGGCTGCGTGAATATGAGATCCCGGAAGGGCGGCCATCGGTCATGGCGATTACCCTGCTGCGCAGCGTCGGCTGGCTGGGGCGCGCCGGGATGCCATGGCGGCCTGGGCGAGCGTCCGGCATGGCGCTACCGTCTCCGGATTCACAGATTCCCGGCGAATTCACCGTCCGCTTTGCGCTTATTCCTTTGTGTGAGGGAGAGACTCAGGACTTCTGGCGCGACGTGGAAGCCTGGCGCACGCCGCCGGTGGGTTGGCTCGACTCCGGCTGGGCCCGTTTTAAAACCAACCCGCACTCTCTTTCCTTCCCTGCACGCTACAGCCTGCTGAGTTGGGAGACGTCGCTACATTTCAGCACCCTGAAAAAAGCAGAACGCGGAGAGGCGTTGATTTTGCGCGGCTGGAACCCCGGCTCTCAAGTCTTACCTTGTACTGCGCCAACGGTGGAGGCCACGCTAAATGAAGTCATGCTTGATGAGCGGACTGAAGCGCAGCCCCAGCAAATCGTTCCGCAGTGTGCTCCTGTCTCGTGGCGTATTACGCCCGCAGTAAGAGGATAAAGTTGTGTTGAAGATTCATTTTACCTGCCCGTTGCCAAACGGGCTGCATGCTCGCCCAGCCAGCGCGCTGGAGCAGCGTGTTAACGCTTTCGGTGCTCACGTACTGATTGTGAATTTACGCAATGAACGCCAGGCCGATGCGCGCAGCGTGCTGGCAATGATTGGTACTGACATTTTGTACCAGGATCCCTGCGAACTGGTGATTACCGGTGACGATGAGGCGGCGGCGTTTCAGGCATTACAGCAGTTCATCACGCAAGAGTTCGCCAGCTGCGACGAGTCTATGCCCCCGTCGCAAAACGAAATCGACACGCCGTTACCGGTTTTTCTGGCACAGACAACGGCGGAAACTCTGCGGGGTAGTGGCGTTAGCGGCGGACTGGCGCTTGGCGTGGCTATGTATTCGGGAACGCCGGATCTCTATCAGCTTGCTGAACGGGAGGTTGCAACGACGTCTGAGGTGCAACGTGATGCGCTGCAGGCCGCGCTACAGCAGGTACGTATGCAACTTCGCGATGCGTTCCATCATGCGCAGGGCGAAGCCGCGACGGTGCTGCAGGCGCACATTAACCTGCTGGAGGATGACCTTTTTGAAAGCGCGCTGTTAAACGAACGTCCGGCGCGTAATGCGCTTGCGGCGTTAGCGCAGGCGTTGGATGAACTGAGTGCGCCGCTACGGGAGAGCCGCAGCAGCTATCTTCAACAACGTGTGTTGGACATCCAGGATTTAGGCTTGCGTTTGGCCACACATCTTTGTGAGCAGCCGCTGATGCCTGAGACGGTACTGCGGCAGGACACCATCGTGATAAGCCCAACCCCAATCACGCCGGGTCAATTCCTGGCGCTGCGCGGCCCGCATCTGAAAGGCGTGGTGATGGGGGCGGGTGGGGAAACGTCGCACACGGTGATCCTCGCGCGTTCGTTCGGTATTCCGCTGTTGAGCGTTGAACCGGCAGAAATTACCCGCATTCGCAGCAACGAATCGCTGATGCTGGATACGCGCTACGGCGTGGCGGTTCTTGCCCCGGACGCGCAGGCTCTGCGTTGGTATCAATTAGAAGAGGAAAAACGCCAGCGACAGCATCTGCGTTTACAGCCGCTGATTCAGCGTCCTGGAGTGACGCAAGACGGCGAGTCGGTTGCCATACTGGCCAATATTGCGCTGGCTGCTGAAGCTGAAGCGGCGTTTGCCGCGGGCGCGGAAGGTATTGGTTTGTTCCGTACCGAAATGCTGTTTTGCGAACGCGCGGCGCCGCCGGATGAAGAAGAGCAATATCAGGCCTATCGCCACGTTCTGCAACAAGCGAAGGGACGCAAAGTGGTGATTCGCACGCTGGATATCGGCGGCGATAAGCCCTGTGATTATCTCAATATGCCGCCGGAGGAAAATCCGTTTCTCGGCTGGCGGGGGATTCGTTTATATCCCGCCTTTAACGCCGTTTTCAGCACGCAGGTGCGGGCGCTGCTGCGTGCGAGCGCCACCGGGCCGCTGCATATTATGGCGCCCATGGTGACCACGCTGGAGGAAATTAAGTGGCTGCGCGAACAGTTTCAGCAGACTGAGGCGCAGCTGCGCGCTGAAGGTATCGCTACCGGGATATGGTCGTTGGGCATCATGGCGGAAGTACCATCGGTGCTGTACCTGCTGGAGAAAGCGGCCGCTTATATCGATTTTGTCTCCATTGGCAGTAACGATCTGACGCAGTATTTTCTGGCCTGCGACCGGGGTAACCCACAGGTGCGCCATCTCTATAACTATTTCGACCCCTCGTTTCTCCAGCTGCTCACCGAGATGACGGCGCGCGCGCAGCGTGCCGGTATTGCGATTAGCCTGTGCGGTGAGATGGGTGGCGACCCGTCGGCGCTGGCGTTATTGCTGGGCGCAGGATTGCGACAGTTGAGTATGTCGGTCAGTCGCATTGCCGCGGCGAAAGCGCATTTATCCTCGCTGACGCTTGCCAGTGGCGAGCAGAAGCTTGCGCAGGCGCTGGCCAGTGACGGTGCTCAGGCGGTGATGATGGCGCTAAAGCAGCAGGTGACGGTGGCAGCGAAGCCCGTGGTCGATCCCGCATTGATCCTGCTCGATCGCCCGGTGGCCGACAAGGCGGAGGTGATCAAGGTACTGACCGATAATCTGGAGGTTGAACAGCGGGTGATTTCAGGTCCAGAGGTAGAGAGCGCTATCTGGCAGCGTGAGGCGATTTTCTCTACCGCATTAGGTTTCGCCATCGCGCTTCCGCACTGTAAATCAGCCGCAGTCAGCCATAGCAGCGTGTCGCTGATGCGGCTGACTAAGCCGTTGGCGTGGAATGATGAGGTCGATGTGTCGTTGATTATCATGTTAACGGTCAGCGAGCAGGAGAAAGGCGATCACATGAAAATTTTCTCCCGACTGGCTCGAAAGTTAATGCATGCCGAATTTCGACAGCAGCTACTGGACCGTGCTTTACCGCAGGATGTCGCTGAACTTTTGGCTCAGGAAATCGCGGGGTAAGGCAGAGTGAATAAGTCCCGCCAGGCATTCGTTTTGCTATCCAGCACCTTTTTTTATTGGGGAGTCCTGACGGCAATTAATAGCGCCATGATTCCCTTTTTCCGCCAGCTGTTTTTGCTTTCCTGGCGAGACGCCATGCTGGTGAACGTCGCATTTTATCTAGCACCGTTTGTGGTCTGCCTACCGTGTGCAAAATGGATGATGCGGTTTGGCTATCGTCGAGCGCTGGTATTGGCTTTGGGGCTGGCGGCGAGCGGCGCGGCGATTATTGCCGGGTCGCTGTGGCGACCTTCTTTTGTCGGCTGCCTTGCGGGCATATTTATTATGGCGATGGGGGTTGCCGCCATGCAGGTAGTGGCAAACCCCTATGTTAATCGCCTGGGCGATGGACGAAGTGCGGCTGGGCGACTGAGCCTTGCCTCATCCATCAACTCTTTTGGCGCCGCGCTGGCGCCTCTCCTGCTTGCGGGGGTACTGACGAGTTCGGGCGTTTTGGTTTCGGTTTTATACATTGGGCTGATGTTGGGCGGCAGCTCTCTACTCCTTATCCTCTATCTCTCGAGGATCGATGATTTTCATGATGTTGGAAATCGTGTGGCGTCATCGCTTTTTACCTTGTGCCGTTACCCGCAGTTCCGTTCCGGAGTGAGCAGTATTTTTGTGTATGTGGGGGTGGAAGTCAGTATTGGCACTACGGTGATCAGCTACCTGAACGATGCCGCGTTGGGGGGCTATTCGCTTGCTCAGGCGACGTCATTCATCGCGCTGTACTGGGGGGGAGCGCTCGCTGGACGCTTTCTTTATGGCCTATTAGCACGTTATTGCCGTGTACGGCTGCTGTTTTGTCTCTGTACGACAGGAGCCATGCTGTTGACGGTGGCGGCAATGGTTCTTGCCAACCGTACCGGCGGCTACTGTTTGGTTGCCGTAGGGCTGATGAACTCAGTGATGTATCCGGTCATTTTCTCTCGCACATTGTCTGGTCTTGAAGGCTATTCCGCGCCGATCTCTGCATGCCTGATCATGGCGGGAATTGGCGGAGGGGTGCTGCCTTTTATCCAGGGAATGGCGATTGATTCAGTAGGGTTAAGGTTTAGCTTTTTGGTTCCCGCCCTGGGATATGTTTTTTTACTGATTAACGGGCTTAAGGACAAAGTCAAAGTAACACAATTCGTTGATAACTATTAATTTAAGGTGATACCAATGAAAAAAATATTCATTGCTAATATTGCCGCGTTTTTCCTCTGTTCTTCTGTTGTTGAGGCTGCGGAGCATTATTCATATCGTGTGGCATTTATGCCAGATATCCATTTTCATGATGTTTATGGTCAATTTCAGGACGGTGCCTTCCACGGACTGAAAAACAGCAAAAGCGGGCAAAATGCGATGATTCGCACGATGTACGCCCAGCTAACGTCAACCAGATTATTCAATGAAAACTATTTCGCCCTGCGGGCCGCACTGGACGATGCGGGCAAGAAAGGCATCAAACTGATCGCGCTACCCGGTGACTTTAGCGACGATGGTCAACCGGTGCATATTCGGGGGCTGGTGAAGCTACTTGAAGAGTACCAGCAAAAATATGGTATGCGTTTTTTTGCGACGCCGGGTAACCACGATCCCAATCGACCCTTTGACCTACCGGGCGGTGAAGAGGATTTCCTTGGCGCGGGTGGCAAAACGCAGCGCATTTTTAGTGCCGGAGCCCATGAGTGTAAAGGCTACCGGGGCAAGACTGCGGTGATTGCAACGGGCGCCGAGCTGCCCACAATTTGCAGCGAAGAGATGGTGAGTAGCGGCTATGAATACATTATGAAAATGATGTCGCCGTTTGGTATGAACCCTCAACCGAATGATATTTATTGGGAAACGCCATATTCCACTTATGATGAGACAAGCTATTCCTATGCGAAAGCGCAACAGGCAAGCGACTTCCATCAGCGGCAGTATGAAATTTGTGCGCAGGGAACCGGCGGAAAATATCGCCAGCCGGGCTATGGCCCCTGTTTCACGGTGGCGGACAGTAGTTATCTCGTTGAACCCGTCCCGGGGCTCTGGCTGATGGCGGTGGATGCGAATGTGTACCTCCCCCGCGAAAACGCCGACCTGACCAAACCGGAGTCGGCAAATAATTTCGCGGGCTCGGGAGATGCGGGCTACAACAAGATGCTCACCCACAAGCAACAAACGGTGGCCTGGATGACGTCCGTCGCCCAGCGCGCCAGAGCGAATAATAAAACGTTAGTCACTTTCAGCCATTTCCCGATGGTTGAGTTTGATAACGGCGCAGCAGCGGATCTGGAAGCCATCTTTGGTAAAGGAAAATTCCAGCTGGCTCGGGCGCCAAAAGAAGATACCAGCCATGCACTGGCTAAAACGGGTATTGGCGTACATGTGGGCGGTCATATGCATTTTAATGATACCGGGGTACGCAAATATCCGGACGGCAGCCTGCTTTTTAATATTCAGGCCCCTTCAATGGCGGCATATGTACCCGCTTATAAGATCCTCGATTTTGTTAGTCGCACCCGCATTGATGTGCAGACCGTTATTCTGGACAGCGTCCCGCGTTTCAATGAGCTTTTTGAACACTACCAGCAGGAATGGGATCATCTGAACATGACTCATTCTCCGCATTTGTGGAATAAGGCCGTGTTGGGGGCGAAGAACTACTATGACTTTACCAATTGGCATATCACCGAACTGACCCGTTTACGCTTCATTCCCGAAGAGTGGCCATGTGATATCCGCCAGATGCTGTTCAGCCTGAATGGCGCAGAGATGTTGATATTGAGCCAGATAAGCAGCCATAGCGATTTTCAGAGCGTATTGAGCGTGCCCGTTAGCGATGATCATGCCATTTGCGCTAAAGGCGTCACGCCACCCGTGCGGGATGTCCGTCAACAATATCTGAAAAAAAATGCTGCTGCATGGCATCGGGCGGAACAGAAAGCACAAAGCCTGGCGCAAAATACGGGCATGAAGCTGGCCGATTTTTCTGAATGGAATGGCTTCGATCTCGCCGTCGATTTTTACCGTCTGCGCAATGCCGATGAGCTGGCGCTGCGCGATATTTCCGCCACGCGATTACGTCAGTATCAGCTGCTTACACGTGTGCTGGCCGAGTCGTTACCGGCGTCGATGCCGGCGCTTACGGCGAACAGTGATTTTGAGACAATCTATCGTCTGCGTTTTGGCAGTATTTTTACGGTGATCGACAAGTATTTGCAGGGCAATCCTTCCAGAAACTTCCATCTGGATTTGGAGACGGGAGAAATTTCAGCACGTTAAACGCTGCTGTGAGGCTGCCTTTTCATCAAGAGGCCGCCTCACAGGAGAGGTGCTGACCTGGGCAGTACGTGGTGTAATCGACTGTTCTGGTTAACAAAAAATGGGCTATCCACTAAAGTTATAACCTTATAAAAACTACGGCATTGATAATCATTTTCAATATCATTTAATTAACTATAATGAACCAACTGATTACGCGGCGTTTACAGGTTTGCCGCCCGACAATAATGGAGATGATTATGAGCTATACCCTGCCGTCACTGCCTTATGCGTACGATGCCCTGGAACCGCACTTCGACAAACAGACGATGGAAATCCATCACAGCAAACACCATCAGGCTTACGTGAACAACGCTAACGCAGCGCTGGAAAGCCTGCCGGAGTTCGCTTCTCTGTCTGCTGAAGAACTGATCGCGAAACTGGACCAGCTGCCGGCCGACAAGAAAACCGTTCTGCGTAACAACGCTGGCGGCCACGCTAACCACAGCTTCTTCTGGAAAGGCCTGAAAAAAGGCACCACCCTGCAGGGTGATCTGAAAGCGGCTATCGAGCGTGACTTCGGTTCCGTTGACAACTTCAAAGCTGAATTTGAAAAAGCAGCAGCAACTCGCTTCGGCTCCGGCTGGGCGTGGCTGGTGCTGAAAGGCGACAAACTGGCGGTGGTTTCTACCGCAAACCAGGATTCCCCGCTGATGGGTGAAGCCGTTTCCGGCGCTTCCGGCTTCCCGATCGTGGGCCTGGACGTTTGGGAACACGCTTACTACCTGAAATTCCAGAACCGCCGCCCGGACTACATCAAAGAGTTCTGGAACGTGGTGAACTGGGACGAAGCAGCTGCGCGTTTCGCCGCTAAAAAATAATTTGCATTGCACCTCTGTAGAAGCGAGTCTGATGACTCGCTTTTTTTGTATCCGCGTAAGGAGCAGCAGATGCATTATCCGGTAGACGTGTTTATTGGCAAAATCCGCGACTATGACGGCAGTCGCCCAAGCGCCATTGCAAAGGTCCAGATGGATGGCGAACTGGAACTCACCGAGCTGGGATTGTTGGGTGATGAACAGGCCGAGAAAAAAATCCACGGTGGGCCCGACCGCGCGCTGTGTCAGTTCCCCCGCGAACATTATGAAGACCTGATTCGTGAATTCCCCGAACAGGCAGCCCTGTTTTGCGCCCCGGCGTTTGGTGAGAACCTGTCGACGAAAGGGATGACCGAGCACAACGTGTTTATCGGTGATATTTACCGCTGGGGTGAGACGTTGATTCAGGTGACTCAGCCCCGCTCTCCGTGTTTTAAACTCAATTTCCACTTTGCTATCAGTGATATGGCTTCTCAGATGCAGCGCAGCGGCAAGGTGGGCTGGCTGTACCGGGTGATTGCGCCGGGTAAGGTTTCTACTGACGATCCGCTGGCGCTGGTGTCGCGCCTGAGCGATGTTTCGGTGTATGACGCCGCCGCCATTGCCTGGCATATGCCGTTCGATGACGACCAGTATCACCGCCTGCTGAGCGCAGCCGGATTGTCAGTTAGCTGGAGCAGAACCATGCAGAAGCGCCGCCTGAGCGGAAGAATTGAAGATAACAGCCGAAGATTGTGGGGCAAGTAGGCCTGATAAGCGTAGCGCCATCAGGCGGTCAAACGCCCATGGCCAAAAAAAATCGGCCTGCATATGCAGGCCGATGGTTTTTAGGTTCGCTTGTAAAGCGGTAGCCACAGCGTGAGCCGCAACCCGCCAAGCGGGCTGTCGTCGGCCTTCACCCAGCCGCGATGCTGTTGCATGGCGCTTTCGACAATCGCCAGCCCCAGCCCGGTGCCGCCAGATTCACGGTCTCGCGCCTCATCGGTGCGATAGAACGGACGGAAAATCTGCTCGCGATCTTCCGGGCTTACGCCTGGGCCGTCGTCATCAACGTGAACGGTGACGCCGTCTTTATCCACCGAGAAGCTCACGGCGATCTTCGTGTGCGAGTAGCGCAGTGCGTTACGGACGATGTTCTCCAACGCGCTTTCCAGCGCGTTCGGGTTGCCATACAGCGGCCACGGCCCCGGCGGATAGTCAACGTTGAACGATTTACCCATCTGTTCGGCTTCGAACGCGGCGTTATCCAACACCTCGCCCCACAGCTGATTCGCCTTCAGCGTCTCGCTCACCAGCGCGCTCTTCTGTTGATTGCGCGACATCACTAACATGTCGTTGATCATGCTATCCAGACGCTGCGCTTCTGTCTCGATGCGCTCCAGCTCTTTGCTTTCACCGCTGCGGCGACGCAGCAGCGCAGTGCCCAGTTGCAGACGCGTTAACGGCGTGCGCAGCTCGTGGGAGATATCGGAGAGCAGACGCTGCTGGGAGGTCATCATCCGTTCCAGCGCCATGACCATCTGGTTAAAGCTGGCCCCTGCCGCCAGAAACTCCTGCGGCCCGGATTCCAGTTCGGGATGCTGACGCAGGTTGCCCTGGGCGACTTCATCCGCGGCGTTTTTCAGCTTACGCGCCGGTTTTGCCAGGCTCCACGCCAGCCACAGCAGCAGCGGCGCGCTGACCAGCATGGTGACGATCAGCAGCAACAGCGGCCGGTCGAACAGCAGGTTGATAAAGTCAGACTGCGAACTGCTGGCCGGACGGATCAGGTACAACTGATAGTTATCTTCACCGTCACGAATTGAAAATGGCCCGACTAACTCCACGCGCCCGTATTTCTTCTTCTGCGGATGGTCGGCGTTGTCCGACTGCCCGATAAAGTTACGGATAATCTGCATTTCGTTGCGTTCTGCGCCAATCACGCGACCTTCGCTGGTGACCAGCAGCAGACGCTGGCCCGGCGGAGCCCATTTATCAATTGCGCGGAACAGCCGACGCCACCACATCAAATCGTTGGGGGGATCGTTGGCCAGCTCTTCTTCAACGTGCTGTTCAATCATGATGCCCTGACGCTGCTCGCTATCGAGCAGTTCGGTCATCTGACGCGAGTCGAGCTTGGGTAACATCAAAACCAGCATCAACACCAGCGCCAGGGTTAACCAGAAGATGGCGAAGATGCGGGCGGTTAAACTTCCTATCATGAAGCGGAGACCATCAGGTAGCCGCGACCACGCAGGGTTTTAAACCACGGATGACCGTCTTTACGTTCCGGCAGTTTCCGACGCAGGTTGGAAATGTGCATGTCAATTGCGCGGTCGAACGGCGTTAGGCGTTTGCCCAGCACTTCCTGGCTTAAATGTTCGCGCGACACCACCTGACCCAAATGCTGCGCCAGCAGATAGAGCAGGGTGAATTCGGTGCCGGTGAGCTCCAGAGTTTGACCATCGAAGCTGGCTTCCTGGCGGCCTGGGTTCAGGCTCAGGGCGTCAACTTCTACGGTAGGCGAACTGGCATCACTACTTTGCTGCTGTTCGCTCCAGTGCGAACGGCGCAAAATAGCGCGGATACGCGCGACCAGCTCGCGATCGTTAAAGGGTTTAGGTAAATAGTCATCCGCGCCCAGTTCAAGGCCCAGAACGCGATCCAGCTCGCTTCCGCGGGCGGTTAGCATAATGACGGGAGTCTGGTGTGTTTGTCGCAATTCCTTCAGCGTGTCGATTCCGTTCTTTTTCGGCATCATCACGTCGAGTAAAAGTAGGTCGATGCTGTCATCAAGAAGCGCAAGCGCCTGTTCGCCGTCATGGGCAACCAGAACGTTAAAGCCTTCCATATCAAGCAGTTCCTTAAGTAAGGAAGTCAGCTCTCGGTCATCATCAACTAATAAAATTTTATTCATATTTTCATCCCTCCGAGGCAGAAATTACGTCATCAGAGCCAGCTAATCCATGACTTTACGTTGTTTTACACCCCCTGACGGATGTTTTCAGCCTGAATCGTAAACTGTCTCTCGTTGAATCGCGACACAAAAGTTTTTGGGAGCATGTGATGCGCAATGTTATCGCTGCCGTCATGGCCTCAACGCTGGCATTCAGTGCACTAAGCCAGGCCGATGAAGTCGTCACCAGCGTTAACTGGCACCCAGCGGAAGATAATTCGCTGCGATATGGCCAGGGTCATATGTTCGACGGTATTAGTTTAACCGAACATCAACGCCAGCAAATGCGCGATTTGATGCAACGGGCGCGACACGATCGCTCACCCGTTAATGTTAGCGAAGTCGAGACAATGCATCGCCTTGTCATCGCAGAAAAATTTGATGAAGCCGCTGTGCGCGCCCAGGCCGAAAAAATGGCCGAGGAGCAGGTGAACCGCCAGGTTGAAATGGCGAAGGTTCGCAACCAGATGTATCGCCTGCTCACGCCAGAGCAGCAGGTGGCTTTAAATGAGAATCACCAGCAGCGAATGGAGCAGCTGCGTGACGTTGCACGGATGCAACAAGGTTCGAATGTGAATCTGTTTAGTAGCAATACCCGTAGCAACCAGTAACAAACCCTGTTTTTCCTTGCCATAGACACCATCCCTGTCTTCCCCCTCATGATGAGGGGGTTTTTTTTGCCCTAAATTCGACACGGTGCGCTGCATAAACATTCCGCTATACTACGCAGATCTGAAGTCAGGAGTGTTTATGAATCAATCTTATGGCCAGTTGGTCAGCCGCGCGGCAATTGCGGCAACGGTAATGGCCTCGCTGTTGCTGATCATTAAAATTTTTGCATGGTGGTTTACCGGTTCGGTCAGTATTCTGGCGGCGCTGGTGGACTCACTGGTGGATATTGCTGCCTCGCTGACCAACCTATTGGTAGTGCGTTACTCGCTGCAACCGGCCGATGAAGAACACACGTTTGGCCATGGAAAAGCGGAATCGCTGGCGGCGCTGGCGCAAAGTATGTTTATCTCCGGTTCCGCACTGTTCCTGTTTTTGACCGGTATTGAACACCTGGTACGCCCCACGCCGATGAGCCAACCGGGAATTGGCGTGGCGGTAACGGTCATTGCTCTTATCAGTACCTTGGTTCTGGTGACGTTTCAGCGCTGGGTGGTGCGAAAAACCCAAAGCCAGGCCGTTCGGGCGGATATGCTTCATTATCAGTCTGATGTTATGATGAACAGCGCAATTCTTATTGCACTCGGCCTCTCCTGGTACGGTTGGCATCGTGCCGATGCGCTGTTTGCATTAGGAATTGGCATCTATATTCTATATAGCGCGTTACGTATGGGGTACGAAGCGGTTCAGTCGCTGCTGGATCGCGCGTTGCCCGATGAGGAACGCCAGGAAATTATCGACATCGTGACCGCCTGGCCGGGCGTAAGCGGTGCTCACGATCTCCGTACGCGGCAGTCAGGGCCGACCCGCTTTATTCAGATCCATCTGGAAATGGAAGATAACCTGCCGCTGGTTCAGGCGCATCACGTTGCCGACCAGGTAGAGCAGGCGATTTTGCATCGTTTTCCCGGTTCCGACGTGATTATTCACCAGGATCCATGCTCTGTTGTCCCGCAAGGCAAGAGCGGCATTTGAACTTTCGCAGTGGTTGTACAAAGTGTGAGCTAAATCGGCATTATTTGTATAAATAACCGCCGCTTAGCCTGACCTGAATCAATTCAGCAAGAAGCGCTTGATATACTATCTCTACATAGAGTCGTTCTCTCCCCCAATTGTGGGAGCGCTTCGGGCAGAAGAATTAATTTTTAGCATTCCTAAGTTCAGAGGTAGTCATGATTAAGAAAATCGGTGTGTTGACAAGTGGCGGTGATGCGCCAGGCATGAACGCCGCGATTCGCGGCGTGGTGCGCGCGGCGTTGACGGAAGGCCTGGAAGTGATGGGCATTTACGACGGTTATCTGGGCCTGTATGAAGACCGCATGGTCCCGCTTGACCGTTACAGCGTGTCCGACATGATCAACCGTGGCGGCACCTTCCTCGGCTCCGCGCGCTTCCCGGAATTCCGCGACGAAAACGTCCGTAACGTGGCTATCGAGAACCTGAAAAAACGCGGCATTGATGCGCTGGTGGTTATCGGTGGTGACGGTTCCTACATGGGCGCTATGCGTCTGACCGAAATGGGCTTCCCGTGCATCGGTCTGCCGGGCACCATCGACAACGATATCAAAGGCACTGACTACACCATCGGCTTCTTCACCGCGCTGAGTACCGTGGTAGAAGCGATTGACCGTCTGCGTGATACTTCTTCTTCTCACCAGCGTATCTCTGTTGTTGAAGTGATGGGCCGCTACTGCGGTGACCTGACTCTGGCGGCAGCTATCGCGGGCGGCTGCGAGTTTATCGTGGTGCCGGAAATCGAATTCAAACGTGACGACCTGGTGGCAGAAATCAAAGCGGGCATCGCAAAAGGTAAGAAACATGCCATCGTCGCGATTACCGAACACATGTGTGATGTTGACGAGCTGGCGCACTTTATCGAAGCGGAAACTGGCCGTGAAACGCGCGCAACCGTTCTGGGCCACATCCAGCGCGGCGGCTCCCCGGTGCCTTACGACCGTATCCTGGCATCCCGTATGGGCGCGTATGCCATTGAACTGCTGCAGCAGGGCTTTGGTGGTCGTTGCGTCGGCATTCAGAACGAAAAACTGGTTCACCATGACATCATCGACGCGATCGAAAACATGAAACGTCCGTTTAAAGGTGACTGGCTGGAATGCGCTAAGCAGCTGTACTAATTCACATTTGCCCGGAAACGGGCAGATTTAAGCGAAAAAAAAGCCTTCTCATTGAGAAGGCTTTTTTACAGGTTCAGGGCGCTTATTCAATATCCAGCGCATCTTCCGACAGGATAATGCCGGTGTTATCGGCATAGAGATGATCGCCGGAGAAGAAGGTCACGCCGCCGAAGTTGACGCGCACGTCGCTTTCGCCGATGCCTTCACCTGCTGCGCCGACCGGAATGGCGGCAATAGCCTGGATGCCGATATCCAGCTCTTCTAAATCATCAACCTGACGCACCGCGCCGTACACCACGATGCCTTCCCACTCGTTCTGAGTGGCCAGACGGGCGAGGTCGGCGTCGATCAGCGCACGGCGGACAGAACCGCCGCCGTCGACCAGCAGAATGCGGCCACGGCCGTTCTGTTCGAGCAGATCGTACAGCAACCCGTTATCCTCGAAACATTTCACGGTGATGATTTGCCCACCGAACGACAGCCGTCCGCCAAAGTTAGAGAACAGGGGTTCTACTACGTTGACATCTTCCTGGTAGATGTCGCAAAGCTCGGAAGTATCGTATTTCATAGGATTAACGCTCAGTTGCTGCGAGTGATTTTAGTATATCGCGCTCTACGCATTGTTGGCAAAATCATCAATTGTTAATTGATATTTGTCAGTTAAGCGAACGTCTTGCTGAGCACAATCCCAATGACGAACAGTAGGTTAGTCAGCAGCGCGCCTTTCACCGTTTTTTCCAGCATCGGCGGCATCGCCTGCGGCGAGCGTTCACGCACCACGTAGCGGGCCTGTTTCACCAGCAGCGGTGCGCTGAGGATAAACAGCCAGCCCCACGGGCTGTGCAGGGAGATGAGGTTAAACAGCGCCAGACACACCAGCGTACCCATCAGCAGGCAAACGTGATAGCGGCGGGCGTTAACCGGCCCTAAACGCACTGCCAGCGTATTTTTGCCGTTCTCACGGTCGCTGTCGATATCGCGCAGATTATTGATATTCAGCACCGCCGTGGCCAGCAAGCCGCAGGCGGTGGCGGGTAGGATAATCGCGCTGCTCAGGCTGTGAGTCTGTAAGTACCAGCTACCGATAACGCTCAACCAGCCGAAGAAGATGAGCACTGAAATATCGCCAAGGCCGATATAGCCATACGGGCGCGTGCCGACGGTATAGGTGATGGCGGCGATAATCGCCAGCAGCCCCAGCACCAGGAAACCGATAAAGTCGCCGGTCGTCTGGGACGCGGTGAACAGCAGAGCCAGGCCGGAGACGCAAATCAAGCCGACGGTGATAATCAGCGCGCGCTTCATCTGCTGCTGGGTAATCACTCCTTTTTGCATCCCGCGCAGCGGGCCGATGCGGTCCGGCTTGTCGCTGCCTTTCACCGCATCGCCGTAGTCGTTGGCGAGGTTAGAGAGAATTTGCAGCAGGCTGGCGGTGATCAGCGACAGCACGGCGACGCCCGCGTCAAAGTGGCCCTGCCACCAGGCGAGGGTGGTGCCGACGATAATCGCCGCGCAGGCCAGAGGCAATGTTTTGGGACGCAGGCTTTCCAGCCAGGCCTGAGTGCGGCTTACAGGTGTATTTGTCATAGTAATCAGCCAATAAAAATGGGGCTTTTCAGCCCCATCAATTAAAGATGAAAATGCAGTGACCGCGATTATAGGATAAAACGGCTCAGATCTTCATCTGCGACCAATGCATCCAGATGTTTACTCACGTATTCCGCATCAATTGTGATGCTCTGGCCATTGAGATCGCTGGCGTCGTAGGAGATATCTTCCATCAGGCGCTCGAGAACGGTATGCAGACGACGCGCACCAATGTTTTCGGTGGTTTCGTTGACCTGCCATGCCGCCTCGGCAATGCGCTTGATGCCGGACTCGGTGAACTCAATGTTCACCCCTTCGGTGGCCATCAGCGCTTTGTACTGCACGGTCACGGAGGCGTTTGGTTCGGTCAGAATACGCTCGAAGTCCTGGGTGGTCAGCGCTTTCAGCTCAACGCGAATCGGTAGACGGCCCTGCAGTTCAGGGATCAGATCTGACGGGCTTGCCACCTGGAACGCGCCGGAAGCGATAAACAGGATATGGTCGGTTTTGACCATGCCGTGTTTGGTGGAGACGGTGCAGCCTTCAACCAGCGGCAGCAGATCGCGCTGAACGCCTTCACGAGAAACGTCCGGGCCGGAGGAGTTACCGCCGCGCTTACAGATTTTGTCTATTTCGTCGATGAACACGATGCCGTGCTGCTCAACCGCGTCAATGGCGTCCTGTTTCAGCTCTTCCGGGTTGACCAGCTTCGCCGCTTCTTCTTCAATCAACAGCTTCATCGCATCTTTGATTTTCAGCTTACGCGGTTTCTGCTTCTGGCCGCCCAGGTTCTGGAACATGGACTGCAGCTGGCTGGTCATCTCTTCCATACCCGGAGGCGCCATGATTTCTACGCCCATCGGCGCAGCGGCGAGATCGATTTCAATCTCTTTGTCGTCAAGTTGGCCTTCACGCAGCTTCTTGCGGAATGCCTGACGCGCTGCCGACGGTTCAGACTGCTGCTCAGCCTGGCCCCAGTTATTTTTTGCCGGCGGGATCAGCACGTCGAGAATTCGCTCTTCCGCCATCTCTTCCGCACGGTAGCGGTTTTTTTCGATCGACTGTACGCGCACCATCTTGATCGCCGAATCGGTCAGATCGCGGATGATGGAGTCAACTTCTTTACCCACATAGCCCACTTCGGTGAACTTGGTGGCTTCAACTTTGATGAACGGCGCGTTGGCGAGCTTGGCCAGACGACGGGCGATTTCGGTTTTACCGACGCCGGTTGGGCCGATCATCAGAATGTTTTTCGGCGTGACTTCGTGGCGCAGCTCTTCATCCAGCTGCATACGACGCCAGCGGTTACGTAAGGCAATCGCGACGGAGCGCTTCGCGGCGTCCTGGCCGATGATGTGTTTGTCCAGTTCGCTGACAATTTCGCGTGGGGTCATTTCAGACATGGGAGATCCTTACGCCTTAGACGGTAATTCTTCAATGGTGTGGTTGTGGTTGGTATAAATGCAGATATCACCTGCAATATCCAACGCTTTCACCGCGATATCACGCGCGTTCATATCGGTATTTTCCAACAGCGCACGGGCCGCGGCCTGGGCATAGGGGCCGCCAGAGCCAATGGCAATCAGGTCGTTTTCCGGCTGAATAACGTCACCGTTACCGGTGATGATCAGCGAAGCGGTTTCATCGGCCACGGCCAGCAGCGCTTCGAGTTTGCGCAGCATACGGTCGGTACGCCAGTCTTTCGCCAGCTCCACGGCGGCTTTAACCAGGTGACCCTGGTGCATTTCCAGTTTACGTTCAAACAGTTCGAACAGCGTGAAGGCGTCCGCAGTACCGCCCGCAAAACCGGCGATCACTTTGTCGTTGTACAGACGGCGAACTTTTTTCACGTTGCCTTTCATGACGGTATTGCCCAGCGTGGCCTGACCATCCCCGGCAATGACGACGTTGCCGTTACGGCGAACACTTACTATTGTTGTCACGAGCAGACCCCTTTACCAATACGGATAGAGTGGCCCCGTACCGCGTACGGGGCAGAATGTAAGTATAGATGGGGGGGGTTTTTGGGGGTTTCAACCCCCTGAAGCGAGCCTGATGCAGTTTCCGTGACCCGCCATCTTCAAACGGGCGATGGTGCTGTCGGCGTTATCCTTACCTTTCACCGGGCCGATGACCACGCGGTTCCAGCCGTTGTTGGTGGTGATCTTCGAGTCGAAGCCTTCAAACGCCAGCTGAGCGCGGACGGTTTCCGCCTGTTCGGCACCTTTGAAGGAACCACACTGAACCATCCAGCGGCGTTCATCTTTTTTCTCGGTCGCCTTCGGCGGCGTCGTTTCATGCGTTACCGGTGCAGCGGCCTGGGTTTTAGGCTGTGAAGCCGTGTGGGCCGGTGTTTGCAGCAGATCCTGGTACGGCGAGTTCGACGCAACGGCTTTCGGCTGCTGCTGAGTCTGCGTTTGACGTGGCTGCTGCGCCGGCTGCGTGGTGCGGGTTTGCGGTGCCTGTACCGGCTGCGTTTGCGTCCACTGCTGCTGTTGTGACTGCTGCTGCGCTTGCTGGGCAAGACGCTGGCGTTGCAGCGTTTGCTGGCGCTGCGCTGGCGTCTGCTCGTTCCACGGCACTTCGGTTAGCTGCGTGGGCTGCTGACGCATATCCGCCTGCATTTGTGCCAGCAGCTGGCGCTGTTCGTCGGTAAGCTGATTCGGGTTGATGACTTCCCCGCCCGCGGACGGTTCCGTTGGCGCACGTACGCCCGGCTGGCGGCTTTCCAGCTCTTTAATATAGCGCCAGCGTTCTTCCGGCTTCGGCGGCAGGCCGTTACCGGTCATCTGGCGGCTTTGCAGGGATTCGGCGTCTTCTTTTTTATGATGCGTGATGAAGTACAAACCGCCGATAAAAGCGACCACTACCGCGGCAGCAATTGCCACCATGGCAGGAGAGACTGCCGGAAAGTTACTCTGCTTTTTCCGTGTATTCCGTGAAGCGCTGTTCTTGCGCCGCGAAGGTGCCTGCTGGCCGCGGCGTACATAGTCTCGTTGTGCCACTATCGTTTCGCTGTCTTTTTCCGTTAGTTAGCCCGACATGTTACTTAAGCGACGGGGCTTTGACCAGACAAGCAAGTCCTAAAGCGCCCGGCTTTACATCAAATTTTGCTTGTACTGCCGCGAACGATCAGTTCGCAGTCGAGTAGACGGGAACCACTATCAACAAACTGCCCGCTGAGCTGGTTTAGCAGTAGCAGCATGGCTTCACGGCCAATATCAAAACGCGGTTGAGAGACGGTGGTTAACGGTGGGTCGCAGAATTCGGCCAGCGAAATGTTATCGAAGCCGATAATGGACAGATCGTCCGGCACTTTCAGACCCTGGCGTTTGGCCCAGGAGAGCGCGCCCAGCGCCATAATATCGCTGTGACAGAATACGGCCGTCGGCGGCTTGGGCAGTGCCAGCAGCTGTTCCAACGCGCTGGCGCCCGCTTCGTAGGTGAAGTTGCCGCGGGCAATGTAGTGAGGGTCAACGGTAATCCCGCTGCGGCGCAGCGCCTGAACGTATCCCTGCAGGCGGTAGTGGCATAGCGGCATCTCTTCCGGCCCGGCGATACAGCCGATGCGCTGATGGCCCAGCTCGTGAAGATAGTTAACGGCGTCGAAGGCGGCAGTGAGGTTGTCGATGTGGACCGTCGGTAGGCCCAGCTCCGGGGCGAATTCGTTGGCCATCACCATCGGCGGCAGGTTGCGCTGCTCTTCAATGCTGGCGTCGAACGGCAAACGGGAGCCGAGCAGCAGCATGCCGTCAATTTGTTTGGTGATGATTAAATCGATGAAGGTTTTTTCCTGCTGATTCTGATGCGCACAGTCGCCAATCAGCACCAGATAGCCTTGCGCCGCCGCTGTCACCTCGATCCCGCGGATCACTTCGCTAAAGAAGGGATCGCAGATATCCGGAACAATCACCAGGATGGTGCGCGACTCATTACGCTTCATGTTGCGGCCCTGCATTTGCGGAAGATACCCGACCTCCAGCGCCGCCTGCTCCACGCGATTACGGGTAGCCTGCGAAACCTTCTCAGGGTTCATCAATGCACGGGATACGGTTGCCGTAGAGACATTAGCCTGTAGGGCGACATCTTTCATGGTTGCGGCAACAACCGGTTTTTTAGCCTTCACCTGATTCTCTCCTCACTGACTGGCGCAGGCACGTCCTTTGTGGCCTGACATCTGACACACTTTTATCAGATAGTTAGGGGGATCTGTTACAGAATTTTCATCAAAAGTGTGATGATTGTTTGATTTCACGATCCCGCTCGCAACTCTGAATTAACCTTCTATCGGGTCAACGTCGAGAACCCACTTCACTTTGCGGGATTCCGGGAGCGTGTTGATGAGCGCCAGCGTGCCGGTAACGATATGTTGCAGACGTACGCGAGAGGGGTGTTGCAGGAGAATCTGCCAGCGATAGCGGCCGCCACGTTTGGGTGCCAGCGCAGGAACCGGGCCGAGCACCCACAGCTTATCGTCCGCCAGCGGGCTGGCCTGTATCAGGTTACGTAGCTGCTGCAGGAATACCGGCGCCTGCTGATTGTTATGATCTTCCGCGCGAATCAGGACGTGGCTGGTGTATGGCGGCAACTGCATCGTCTGGCGTTCGGCCAGCGCCTGTTCGGCGAAGGCGTTGTAGCCTTTATACAGCAGCGTTTGCAGCAGCGGGTGCTCGGGATGGTGAGTTTGCAGCACCACCTCACCCTGCTTGCCCGCGCGTCCGGCGCGGCCAGAGACCTGGGTATACAGCTGGGCAAAGCGTTCCGCCGAGCGGAAATCGGCGGAGAAAAGCGCGCCGTCGACGTCCAGCAGTGCGACCAGCGTGACGTCAGGGAAATGGTGCCCTTTCGCCAGCATCTGGGTGCCGATCAAAATACGTGCGCCGCCGCGGTGCACTTCAGCAAGGTGTTGCTCAAGCGCCCCTTTACGGCTGGTGGTGTCGCGGTCGATACGCGACAACGGAACGCCGGGGAACATTGGTGCCAGTACCTGTTCCAGTTGTTCCGTTCCCAGCCCGACCGGTACCAGGTGCGTTGAGCCGCAGGAGGGGCACTGGCGCGGAATAGGCCGCTGGCTGTCGCAGTGGTGACAACGCAGATGGTGCTGCGACTGGTGCAGCGTGTAGTAGCTGTCGCAGCGCGGGCATTCGGCAATCCAGCCGCAGTCATGGCACAGTAGCGTGGGGGCAAAACCGCGGCGGTTGAGGAATAAAATCACCTGATTATCGGCCTGCAAATGCTGGCGCATGCGGTTGATCAGGGCAGGGGAGAGCCCGGCCTGCAGCTGTTGGCCTTTGAGGTCGAGGACGTGCTGAGTGGCCGGCCGCGCGTTGCCCGCGCGGCGGGTTAAGCGCAGTAGACGGTATTTATGCTGGCGAACGTTGAGCAGGGTCTCCAGCGCGGGCGTGGCCGAGCCGAGGATAATCGGGATTTGCTCGCTGTGGGCGCGCCATACGGCGAGGTCACGGGCATGATAACGCCAGCCTTCCTGCTGCTTGTATGAGCTATCGTGCTCCTCATCAATGACGATCACGCCGAGATTTTTGAATGGCGTAAAGAGAGAGGAACGGGTGCCGATGACGATCGCCGCCTCGCCGCTTTTCGCCTTCAGCCAGGCGGCCAGCCGCTCGCTGTCGTTGAGCGCCGAGTGCAGGACTTCCACCGGAGCGTTAAAACGCTCGCGAAAGCGGGCGATGGTCTGCGGCGTCAGGCCGATTTCCGGCACCATGACCAGCGCCTGCTTGCCTTTGGCCAACACGTTTTCCAGCACGCTAAGGTAGACTTCGGTTTTCCCCGAGCCGGTGACGCCTTCCAGCAGCCACGCGGAAAATTCGTCGGAGGCGCTGTGAATCGCGCCAACCGCGGTGGCCTGCTCGGTATTCAAGCGTAGGCGTTCGCCGGGAACGGAATAAGCGGAGCGCCAGTCGATAATTTCCGGTGCCAGGCTACCCAGCTCGCACAGCCCTTTGGTACGCAGCGCCTGCATCGCGCTTTCATTAAATTCCAGCTCTGCCACCTGGTGACGCCAGATTTTTCCCTGACGCAGGGCCGCCAGCGCCTGTTGCTGCTTTGGTGAGCGCTTCAGGCTATTAATATCCACCGCCTGCCCCTGCTCGGTGGCAAACCAGAACCACTGTGGTGCGGCGCTGGCCGGTTTTCCCTGGCGTAACATAATGGGCAGGGCGTGGAACAGAACGTCGCCAATCGGATGATGATAGTACTCCGCGGCCCACAGCAGCAGACGCCACACCGAGGTTGAGAAAATCGATTCGCCGTCCAGCACGTCGATCACCGCTTTGAGCTCATTGCGCGGCAGTTCGCTGCTTTCGTTGACCGACACCACAATCCCCACGCGCTCTTGTTTACCAAACGGCACGCGCACGCGGCAGCCCGCTTTGGCGCTGAGGTTGTCAGGCAGCAGGTAGTCGAACGTGCGGGGCAGTGGAACAGGCAGGGCAACGTGAGCAACGGGCATGTTTTCTTCCTGACTTGAAATCTGGCGAGACAGTATACACATTGTAGGGGTGCGGATCAGTTTGCATCTGCTGGTCAAATTCTGTATGATTCGCCGCCTTTGGTGCATTTTGGCATCAGGAACATATAGACAAAATCATTCGAGCGGCATCAAGGCGGCAAGAGAGTGAATCCTCAGGAGCTTACATCAGTAAGTGACTGGGGTGAACGAACGCAGCCAACGCCGAGGCGGCTTGAATGATGCAGTATATATACTATCAACATCGCGTGGTGTCTGGCGTTAGGGCTGGAAGAGCGACGCGGCCTTAACCGAGGTTTTCCCATGAAAAAAGATATTCACCCGAAATACGAAGAAATTACTGCAACTTGTTCTTGCGGTAACGTCATGCAGATCCGCTCTACCGTCGGTCACGACCTGAACCTGGACGTGTGCGGTAAATGCCACCCGTTCTATACTGGCAAGCAGCGTGATGTTGCTACCGGTGGCCGTGTTGACCGCTTCAACAAGCGTTTCAGCATTCCAGGCAGCAAGTAAGTTGCCTGGCAGAAAAAAGCGCCTCAGGGCGCTTTTTTTGTCTCTGAATTTCGTCAGTCGCAAATATTTTTGTGATGCGCATCACAAAAATATTGCACCACAGCGCGGATAAGCTTATTATTTGCCCATCAAACGACCACAAAATTACTATGGGTAAAGGTGTGACTATGCTGACTGCAATCAAAAACGTTTTTGTTTCCTACCTGATCTCAATGTCTGAGCTGCATCCGGAAGTAACACGGTTCTAACGCGCTGAAAAAATTCAAAAAAACCGCCGAACGGCGGTTTTTTTATATCGATTCTCCGGGTAGCCACGGGCTGGAAACGCGAACCGTCTCGCGATGTTTGTCGCCATTGATGATATGCAGCGCGCTGAGTCGGCCAATCTCGTAGTGCGGTAACTGCACCGTCGACAGCGGCGGCAGGAACAGATCGCCAATGCCCACCATATTGTCGTAACCCAATACCGCGACGTCCTGCGGGATCTTCAACCCTTGTGCCAGCAGCGTCTGGTAAACCATAAACGCGATGCGATCGTTACCGCAAATTACCGAATCAAACTGGGGTTTACCCTGCTTGATATGCGCCAGAACTCTGGCTGGCATATCGCGATAGTGCGCATCGCCGTACTCCATGTAGTAATGCGTCAGCGTATCAGGGTTTATACCCGCTTCCCGACAGGCGCGCTCCAGACCTTGTCGGCGGCGTACGGTAGCCAGATGATTTTCCGGCAGATGTAGGCACAGCGGGCGGGTATAACCTGCCGCCAGCAGCCCCTTCACCGCTTCATATTGCCCCTGCTCATCGTCCGGAATAAAGCTGGCGACCGGAGCGTTCAGGCTTTCACAGTTTGCCAGCACGCACGGCAGAGTGAGCAGTTTGGCGGGAATGGGCACCTGACGCAGGCCCATGGTGGTGTAAATAATGCCGCCTGGACGGTGAGAGAGCAGCAGGTCGACAATCGCCTCCGGGCTATCGTCAGAAAACATATTCACCACGAAACTGTTCCAGCCGTGTGCGCGCGCGGTCTCTTCAATCGACAGCGTGATCTCAACCGAAAAGGGCGTGGTGACCGTATCCAGTGCCAGTACGCCGATGGTTTTCGGCGTATCGTGCGCGCCACGAATACGTTTGGCGGAGAGATCGGGGACATAGTTCGTTTGGGCAATAGCGGATTGTACGCGAGCCAGCGTTTCCGGCTTGAGCCGCTCCGGGCTGTTCAGGGCGCGAGAAACCGTCATCAGGGAGACGTTTGCCAGCTTCGCTACATCTTTTAAAGATGCCATATTTCAGACTCCACGATTGCAACACAACCACTAACTTACTGATGTAAAAGGATAGCGCGTTATTCTAGCGTACTCTACTTCCCCGTTACGGCAGGAAATAGTTGATCATGATCTTATTTTTATAATGTTAACGTTAACTTTTGTGATTAACATCGGATATCGCAGCAAAATGACATGAGAATCTCTTTTTGTTAACGTTACCATTATGGCGTTAACCCACGATGAGATTGCTATGATGAAAGAACATCACTCCAGCAGTTACTTGTTACTTAGCGCCTTGCTGTTTTTCTTTTTTGTCACCTGGTCCTCTTCAGGTTCGCTGCTTTCTATCTGGCTGCACCAGGAGGTGGGGCTACAGCCAGGCGATACGGGCATTATCTTCTCCGTTCTGTCGGTTTCCGCGCTGTTTGCGCAGATCTGCTACGGTTTTATTCAGGACAAGCTGGGCCTACGTAAACACCTACTCTGGTATATCACCGTACTGCTCATTCTCTCCGGCCCGGCATATTTGCTCTTTGGCTACCTTCTGAAAATCAACATCTTGATTGGCAGCCTTTTTGGCGGCCTCTACATTGGGCTGACCTTTAACGGCGGGATCGGTGTACTGGAATCTTACACTGAGCGCGTGGCGCGCCAGACGCATTTCGAGTTTGGCAAAGCGCGGATGTGGGGATCGCTGGGATGGGCCGTCGCCACCTTCTTTGCCGGACTGCTATTTAACATCAACCCGCAGCTTAACTTTGCGGTGGCAAGCTGCTCGGGGCTGGTCTTTTTCTTCCTGCTGGTTCGTCTATCAGTACCGGGTGATACGCAGGCGCTTTCAACAGAGGGTGAGAAGAGCAACATTAAGCTGGAAGACGCCCTGCGTCTGCTGACGCTACCGCGCTTCTGGGCTCTGGTCTTTTTCGTGGTCGGAACCTGCATTTATGGCGTCTACGATCAGCAGTTCCCGGTCTACTTCTCCTCACAGTTCCCGACGCTGCAGGAAGGGAACGCCATGTACGGCTACCTGAACTCGTTCCAGGTGTTCCTTGAAGCGGCAGGGATGTTCTGCGCGCCGTGGCTGGTTAATCGCATTGGCGCGAAAAACGGGCTGATTTTTGCAGGGATGATCATGGCCTTGCGCATGGTGTCTTCCGGGCTGGTTGAAGGACCGTTGCTGATCTCCATCACCAAGTTGCTGCATGGCGTAGAGCTGCCGGTGCTGCTGGTCTCCATCTTTAAATACAACAGCGCCAACTTTGATAAACGCCTCTCCTCCACGCTGTATCTGGTGGGATTTGCCTGCACCAGCTCGGTTATCGCCACCGTACTGTCACCGCTTGCGGGCTATAGCTATGAAAAATATGGCTTTGCCGAATCCTACCTGTTTATGGGAGCGCTGGTGTTCTGCACCACCTTCATTTCCATCTTCCTATTACGCGCCAGCAAACCGGCTTCCGAGCCGCTGCTGACAAAATCTTCTGCTGTCTGAACAAGAGTGAAGAATATGACATTTTCAATTGCCGATGCTGAACAGGAACTCCAGAAACGCAGCGCCACGCTGAATCTGCGCTGGTATCCGCGCTATCACCTTGCCGCGCGCGCCGGGTGGATGAATGACCCTAACGGACTGGTGTGGTTCGACGGCTGGTACCATGCGTTTTATCAGCATCATCCCTACTCAACCCAGTGGGGGCCAATGCACTGGGGGCATGCGCGGAGTAAAGACCTGGTGCATTGGGAGCATCTGCCGGTGGCGCTGGCGCCGGAAGGCCCGGAAGATAAGGACGGATGTTTCTCCGGCTCGGCGGTGGTGGACGGCGATACGCTGGCGCTGATCTACACCGGGCATAAGTTTCATGGCGATCCGGGCAATGACGATAATCTCTACCAGGTGCAGTGTCTGGCGACCAGCCGCGACGGGATTCATTTTGAACGTCAGGGGCAGATTATTGATACGCCTGCGGGCCTGCATCACTTCCGCGATCCGAAAGTCTGGCGTGAAGGCGATACCTGGTACCTGATTGTCGGTTCGCGGGTTGGCGATACCGGACAGGTGCGCCTGTACAGCTCTGCCGATCTCCGTCAGTGGCAAGAAGAAGGCATTCTGGGCGAGGCGCAGGAAGGAATGGGCTATATGTGGGAATGCCCGGACTTCTTCATGCTCAACGGGAAGCGGATACTGATGTTTTCACCGCAGGGGCTGGCGGCGGAAGGTTATCGTCACCGCAATTTGTTCCAGAGCGGCTACATGATTGGCGACTGGCTGCCGGGACAGCAGTTTGTCGCCCAAAGCGAGTTTATCGAACTGGATCACGGCCACGACTTTTATGCCCCGCAGAGTTTCCTGACGCCGGATGGTCGCCGCATCGTGATCGGCTGGCTGGATATGTGGGAGTCGCCGATGCCGGAACAGCAGGATGGCTGGGCGGGGATGCTCTCTCTGCCGCGTGAAATTCGCCTTGGCGCAGATAACCGCCTGCAGATGGTACCCGCCGAAGAGGTCGCGACGCTGCGCGGCAGCTATTACCCGCTGCTGGCGCAGCAGTTGCACAATCAACGTTCACACATCGTGGATGAAGCTGAGGCGATTGAGCTGGAACTGGTGTGGTCGATGAAAAACGCGACGGCGGAAAGCTACGGCCTCGCGTTAGGCGATGGCCTGCGGATCGCCGTTGATACTCAGGCACAGCGGCTGACGCTGGAGCGCCGTTATCCGCAATTCGCGCTGGAAGGTACGCGCAGCGTTGCGTTACCGGCGGGCGATCGCCTGTCGCTGCGGATATTTATCGATCGTTCCTCCGTGGAAGTTTTCGTGAATGACGGTGAGGCCTGTTTAAGTAGCCGGATTTATCCGCTGGAAGGGCAGCGTGAATTGATGCTGTTCGCCAGCAATGGTCGAGCCACGCTGCACAGCGGCGGCTACTGGCCTTTAGATAAATAACCGGAGGACGAAGCATGATGAATATCTGGGCGCTAGGCGATGCGGTGGCCGACCTGCTTCCCATTGGCGACAGGCGCTATGAAGCCTGCCCTGGCGGCGCGCCGGTAAACGTCGCGGCGGGAGCCGCGCGATTAGGTTGCCGCAGCGGTTTTATTGGGCGGGTGGGTGACGATCCTTTCGGCCATCTCTTGCAGCAGACGCTGCGGGAGTACGGCGTCAACACGCAGGCGATGGAGCTGGACTGCCAGCACCGAACCAGCACCGTGGTGGTGTCGCTCGGTAAAGGCGGCGAACGGGATTTCACCTTCCTGGTGAATCCCTCCGCCGATCAGTTCTTGTCGGCGCAGGCGCTCCCTGAGTTTGACGCGGATATCCTGCACTTTTGCTCGCTGGCGCTGGTGGCGCCGGCCTGCCGCGATACGCTGGCGCAGGCAATGACGCGTATTAAACAGCAGGGTGGCCTGCTGAGTTTTGACGTCAATCTGCGCGAACAAATGTGGCCTGACCCCGAAAGCATGCTGGAAACCGTGCGCCACTTTGCCCGCCAGGCCGATATCCTGAAGCTCTCGGAAGAGGAGTGGTACTGGTTAACCCAATCCCAGAGCTTTGCCGAAGCCATTGCTGGGCTTGAGGCCTATCCGGCGGCGCTCAAAGTGGTGACCTATGGCGCGCAAGGGGCGATGGTCCTGTACCAGGGAAACGTTGTGCACTTCAGCGGTTATGTCGTTGACAGTGTTGATACGACAGGGGCGGGTGATGCTTTTATGGCGGGCTTGCTCGCCAGCATTGCACAGCAAGGGATGCCTGACGATATCACGCAGCTACATGGTGCGATGGCGCAGGCCAGCGCCTGTGGCGCATTGGCGACAACGCAGAAAGGGGCGCTCTCGGCGATTCCCGACCGCGAGGCGGTGGCACAGTTTATTGCCGCGCGACCATGGCCGGAGTACGAGGTGAAGTAACGCTCGCGGACAATAAAGAAGCCGGGAAACGTCAACGTTTCCCGGCTTCTTCAGCAACTCAATATTCCCACGTCTCCGGGTCAATCCCCAGCTCACGCATAATTTCTTTTGCCGCTTCCGGAATTTCATCGCTGCGCTCTTTACGTAGGTCTTCGTCGTTTGGCAACGGTTGACCGGTAAAAGCATGCAGGAACGCTTCACACAGCAGTTCGCTGTTGGTGGCGTGACGCAGGTTGTTCACCTGACGACGCGTGCGTTCATCGGTGAGGATCTTCAACACCTTCAGAGGAATGGAAACCGTAATTTTTTTTACTTGCTCACTCTTCTTACCGTGCTCAGCGTATGGGCTGATATATTCGCCGCTCCATTCAGCCATGAGATACCTTTAATCCTCTAGTCATTAGTTAACAGGCCGGTTCAGGGCCATGATCGCGCGTAGTGTACCGTAGTGGCCTTGCGCTGACACGCGCTTCGCCTTCGCAGATGTGCGCTAATGCATATAATTTTAACGGCTATTTGCCAATAGCTCAATCTATACGCAAAGAGGTTTAGATGTCTAGATGTATTGACGGCTATGTCAACAATGTTTACTCTGGGGTCTGACTTTTCACAGACCTTGCCAGGAACGAATCCTCATGACCCGTAAACAGGCCACCATCGCAGTGCGTAGCGGATTAAATGACGACGAGCAGTATGGTTGTGTTGTCCCGCCGATTCATCTTTCCAGTACCTATAACTTTACCGGTTTTAACGAACCGCGTGCGCATGACTACTCGCGTCGCGGTAACCCGACGCGTGACGTCGTGCAGCGCGCGCTGGCTGAACTGGAAGGCGGCGCGGGCGCCGTGATGACCAATACGGGTATGTCGGCGATTCACCTGGTGACCACCGTCTTCCTGAAACCTGGCGATCTGCTGGTGGCGCCGCACGACTGCTACGGCGGCAGCTACCGCCTGTTTGATAGCCTGGCAAAACGCGGCTGCTATCGCGTGCTGTTTGTCGATCAGGGCAATGATGAAGCCTTAAAAGCGGCGCTGGCGGAAAAACCGAAGCTGGTGCTGGTCGAAAGCCCGAGCAACCCACTGCTGCGCGTGGTCGATATTGCGAAAATCTGCCAGCTGGCACGTGAGGCGGGCGCGGTGAGCGTGGTGGATAACACCTTCTTAAGCCCGGCGCTGCAAAACCCGCTGGCGCTTGGCGCCGATCTGGTGCTGCACTCCTGCACCAAATACCTCAACGGCCATTCCGACGTGGTGGCGGGCGTGGTGATTGCTAAAGATCCGGATACCGTCACAGAACTGGCATGGTGGGCGAATAATATCGGCGTCACCGGCAGCGCGTTCGACAGCTATCTGTTGCTGCGCGGCCTGCGCACGCTCTCTCCACGTATGGAAGTGGCGCAGCGTAACGCCTATGCGATTGTCGATTTCCTGAAAACCCAACCGCTGGTGAAAAAGCTGTATCATCCTTCTCTGCCGGAAAACCAGGGCCACGAAATTGCCGCGCGCCAGCAGAAAGGGTTTGGCGCGATGCTCAGCTTCGAGCTAAACGGCGACGAGCAAACGCTGCGCCGCTTCCTGAGCGGGCTGTCGTTGTTCACCCTGGCGGAATCGCTGGGCGGAGTAGAGAGCCTGATCTCGCATGCGGCGACCATGACCCATGCGGGCATGGCGCCGGAAGCGCGCGCCGCTGCGGGAATTTCTGAGACGCTATTACGCATCTCAACCGGTATTGAAGATAGCGAAGACTTAATTGCCGATCTGGAAAATGGATTCCGGGTCGCAGCACAGGGGTAAATATGAGTGTGATTGCGCAGGCAGGGGCGAAAGAGCGTCAGCTGCATAAATTTGGTGGGAGTAGTCTGGCGGATGTGAAGTGTTACCTGCGTGTTGCCGGCATTATGGCGGAGTACTCTCAGCCGGGCGATATGATGGTGGTTTCCGCCGCCGGTAGCACCACCAACCAGCTGATCAACTGGCTGAAGCTCAGTCAGACCGATCGCCTCTCTGCGCATCAGGTCCAGCAGACGCTGCGCCGCTATCAGTCCGATCTGATTAGCGGCCTGCTGCCCGCCGAAGTTGCCGACGGCATGATTGCCGACTTTATTCATGACCTGGAGCGGTTAGCCGGGCTGCTGGATAACGGCGTCAACGACGCGGTGTACGCGGAAGTGGTCGGCCACGGTGAACTGTGGTCGGCGCGCCTGATGGCGGAAGTTCTCAAGCTGCAAGGTCTGGACGCTGCCTGGCTCGATGCTCGCGCGTTCCTGCGTGCCGAACGTAGCGCACAGCCGCAGGTGGATGAAGGATTGTCATACCCGCTGTTACAGCAGTTGATGGCGCAGCATCCGGGTAAACGCCTGGTGGTGACCGGGTTTATCAGCCGTAACAACGCGGGTGAAACCGTGCTGCTGGGGCGTAACGGTTCCGACTATTCCGCCACCCAGATTGGCGCCCTGGCGGGGGTTTCCCGCGTCACCATCTGGAGCGACGTGGCGGGCGTGTACAGCGCCGATCCGCGTAAAGTGAAAGATGCTTGCCTGCTGCCGCTGCTGCGTCTGGATGAAGCCAGTGAACTGGCGCGTCTGGCCGCCCCGGTGCTGCACGCGCGTACCTTACAGCCGGTTTCCGGCAGCGATATCGATCTGCAATTGCGCTGTAGCTACACGCCGGATCAGGGGTCCACGCGTATTGAGCGCGTGCTGGCTTCCGGTACCGGCGCGCGGATTGTCACCAGCCATGATGATGTCTGTTTAATCGAATTCCGCGTTCCCGCCAGCCAGGACTTTAAGCTGGCGCATAAAGAGATCGACCAGATACTCAAACGCGCGCAGATTCGTCCGCTGGCGGTCGGCGTACACGCGGACCATCGTCTGCTGCAGTTCTGCTATACCTCGGAAGTGGTCGACAGCGCGCTGAAAATTCTCGATGAAGCGGGTTTGCCGGGCGAGCTACGCCTGCGTCAGGGGCTGGCGCTGGTGGCGATGGTCGGGGCGGGCGTCACGCGTAACCCGCTGCACTGCCACCGTTTCTGGCAACAGCTTAAGGGGCAGCCGGTTGAATTTACCTGGCAGTCGGAAGAGGGGATCAGCCTGGTCGCCGTACTGCGTGCTGGCCCGACGGAAAGCCTGATTCAGGGTCTGCACCAGTCGATTTTCCGCGCGGAAAAACGCATTGGCCTGGTGCTGTTCGGCAAAGGGAATATCGGTTCTCGCTGGCTGGAACTGTTTGCTCGTGAGCAAACAACGCTCTCGGCGCGCACCGGTTTTGAATTTGTGCTGGCAGGCGTGGTGGATAGCCGCCGCAGCCTGCTGAGCTATGACGGGCTGGATGCCAGCCGCGCGCTGGCTTTCTTTGAAGATGAAGCGGTTGAGCAGGACGAAGAGTCGCTGTTCCTGTGGATGCGCGCTCACCCGTACGACGACCTGGTGGTACTGGACGTTACCGCCAGCGAACAGCTGGCCGATCAGTATCTCGATTTTGCCAGCCACGGTTTCCACGTGATCAGCGCTAACAAGCTGGCCGGGGCCAGCAGCAGCGATAAATATCGCCAGATTCACGACGCGTTTGAAAAAACCGGCCGTCACTGGCTGTATAACGCCACCGTCGGCGCGGGCCTGCCGGTTAACCATACCGTGCGCGACCTGATTGACAGCGGCGACAGCATTCTGGCGATCAGCGGTATCTTCTCCGGCACGCTCTCCTGGCTGTTCCTGCAGTTTGACGGTACCGTGCCGTTTACCGACCTTGTCGATCAGGCCTGGCAGCAGGGGCTAACCGAGCCGGACCCGCGCGTTGACCTTTCCGGCAAAGACGTAATGCGTAAGCTGGTGATTCTGGCGCGTGAGGCGGGCTATGACATTGAGCCGGACCAGGTTCGCGTGGAGTCGTTGGTGCCGGCGCACTGTGAAGAAGGCTCAATCGACCATTTCTTTGAGAACGGCGATGAGCTGAACGAGCAGATGCTGCAGCGTCTGGAAGCCGCCCAGGAAATGGGACTGGTGCTGCGCTACGTGGCGCGTTTCGACGCCAACGGCAAAGCGCGCGTCGGCGTCGAAGCGGTGCGTCAGGAACATCCGCTGGCCTCGCTGTTGCCGTGTGATAACGTCTTTGCCATTGAAAGCCGCTGGTATCGCGATAACCCGCTGGTGATTCGTGGGCCGGGGGCGGGCCGCGACGTGACTGCCGGTGCGATTCAGTCGGATATTAACCGTCTGGCGCAACTGCTGTAGTCCTGATTGCCGGATGGCGCTGCGCTTATCCGGCCTACATCGTTCGGTAGGCCGGATAAGGCATTTATGCCGCCATCCGGCACGGTTACCGCTTCCCAAACACCTCTTTTGCGGCGAACAGGCCGTTGAGCGCCGCCGGAAATCCCGCATAAACCGCCATCTGCATAATCACTTCAATGATCTCTTCCTGCGTTAAGCCAACGTGCAGCGCAGCGGCGATATGCACTTTGAGCTGCGGCGCGGCGTTACCCATGGCGGTCAGCGCGGCGACGGTGGCGATTTCCCGGCTGCGCAGGTCCAGCCCCGGGCGCGCATAAATATCGCCAAACGGGAACTCGAGCAGATAGCGAGCGAAGTCCGGTGCGATATCCTTCAGGCTATTCACGACGGCCTCACCACCTTTTCCATCAACCTGTTGCAGCATTTTCTGACCGGTTATATAGCGTTCTGAATCCATCATCATCACCTCGTTTGTTAGCGTATGGCGAGAGGATAGAGCGCGCAGAATCATTTGGATAATACCGATTCCGTGATACCTTTTCGGTATGACTTCATCCCCTTTGCACGCTCTGGATATCCGACTGCTACGCTACTTTGCCGTGGTGGCGGAAGAGAACAATATGCGTCGTGCGGCGGAAAGGCTGTATATGTCGCAGCCGCCGCTGAGCCGTCACATTCGCCAGCTTGAAGAACGGCTGGGGGTAACGCTTTTTGTCCGGCATACCAAAGGGCTGACGTTAACGGCTGAAGGGCGGCAGGTGCTGGCAATTATTCGTCCACTGCTGGCGAAGCAGGATGAAACCTATGATGCCCTGAGCCGGCTCGCTCAGGCTGGCACGTCATCGCTCCGCATTGGATTGACCACCGCGTTTGAGCAGGGCGTTTTTGCTACGCTGGAAACCGTGCTGGCGGCTCAGGTGGAGACGCTGCACGTTGTGCGGCACGGTTCACCAGAGCTGGTGCGTCAGGTGCGTCGGGGAAAACTGGATGCTGCGCTGGTGGCGCTGCCGCTGGAAACCTCAGGGTTAAACTTGATGCCTCTTAGCCGACAGGAGCCTCTGATTGCGGCGTTGCCGGAACAATGGCCCGAGTCGAAGCAGGATAGGCTGATGCTCCGCGCGCTGAACGATCGACCGTTATTCTGGTTCAAGCGCGAGCGTAACCCCGCCTTCTTTGACTTTACTCGCGATATTTTCCGCCGTGCGGGTTACCTGCCCGCCTGTATTGAAGAGCCGCTGGAACACGACGTGCTGCTGGCGCGCATTGCTCGTGGTGAAGGGCTGAGTTTGTTTCCCGAATCGTTTGCTGCGATCCAGCGTCAGGGGGTGATTTTTCGGCCCATTGATGAAGCCGCCCTGTATGTCCAGTGCGGGCTCGTGACGTCGCCGGAAAACGCGGCGCGGCTGGATTGGCTGGTGAACATGGTTCAGGCCGACTCGCGCGGCACCAGTTGACCCGACAGCGTAATCGCCTGATTTTGCAATGTTGGTTCGCGCAGTTTACGGATCATCAGCGTCGCGGCCTGACGCCCGGTCTCTTCGCTGGCCGAGGAGACGTAGGTAAATGACGGCGAGGTCAGGTTGATGTGCAACATATCTTCAAAGCCAATCAGCGCCACCTGCTGGGTTAAAAAGACATCTTTCCCTACGGTGCGCCCCACCTTATGAATTCCATCGATACAGCCGATCATCGCGTCCGGTGAATGACATAGCAGTGCGGTAATGGCGTTATTGTTTTCCAGCAGCTGACGCGTCGCGACGCTGGCGGCGTAAGTATCGTCGCCGCAGGCAGGGCTGAATTCGTCGCGAGTCGCAATGCCGAGGCGGGTGAGGGTGCTGCGAAAACCAACCAGCCGCTGCTGGCGAATCAGATCGTGTTCCTGGCCGCCGAGGTAGGCGATGTAGCGGTGGCCGCGCTCCAGCAGATAGCGGGTGGCCAGACTGGCCGCCTGTTGGTTATCACGCATCACCAGGTTGCACTTTTCTTTGATGGGAGACTGTGAGACGACGACCAGCGGCAATGGGCATTGGCGAATTTGTGCGGGCAGCGTATCGCGACGGACATCCGATGCGAGATAGATAACGCCCGCGACGCCCTGCTGTTTAAACGATAGCAGACAGCGCTCAAGATGTTCATGCTCGTTCAGCGGCTGGCCGAGGAACACCATGTAACCCTGCGCTTCCAGCTCCTGGACGATGCTGGCCATCACTTTGATGGAGAAGCTGTCGCTAAAGTCGCGCAGAATCAGGCCAATCAAATTGGAGGTATTGGCCCGGAGGTTGGCGGCGGCCACGTTGTGGACGTAGCCCAGCTCGTGGATGGCGGCCTGCACTTTTTCGATGGTCGCATCGGAGATTTTTCCTTTCTGACGTAGCACCAGCGACACGGTAGAAACCGAGACGCCCGCGCGCTTCGCGACATCAATTATGCTGACCTTCTTCAAAAAGTGCTCCCTGGACCATCGTGAATATCCGCAGAAAACAAGGAGGTGCCCATCAGGGATGGGACCTCCAACCGGCGACAATCTTATGATTATTTGCCAATCATCGTCGACATGGTTTGCGCGATAAATTGCGCTCTGGCGCCAAAAATCACCTGAATACCGTTATCACCGACGAAAACGACGCCGCGCGCACCGATATTGTTCAGACCATCCTTATCCACCGATCCTTTGTCCGACACTTCCAGGCGTAGACGGGTAATGCACGAGCCCACGGAGGCGATATTCTGCTCGCCGCCCAGCAGGCTGATAATTTCCGTTGCCAGATCTTCATCGGTTTTATCGTTAGCGCTCACCGTGGTTTCGGTACGGCCCGGCGTTTTGATGTCAAAACGGCGAATCACGAAACGGAAGGTGAAGTAGTAAATCAGTCCCATCGGCACGCCGACGATAATCGCGTTCAGGAAGTTCGTCTGATAGCCATTAAACGACGGCAGAATGCCAAACGAAATGTAGTCGATAAGCCCGGCGGAGAACGATTTGGCAATGTGCGCGTGCAGCAGGTACATCACCATGTAGGAGAGGCCCGCCATAATGGCGTTGAAGACGTAGAGAATGGGCGCCACGAAGATAAAGGTGAACTCAACCGGCTCTGTGATCCCGGTGAGGAAACAGGTCAGCGCGGCGGAGAACAGAATACCGGCGGCGATTTTTTTATTTTTCGTGTGCGCTTCGTGGTACATCGCCAGACACGCCGCAGGCAGCGCGAACAGCATCAGCGGGAACTCGCCCTGCATAAACTTACCGGCGTTCTGGTAAGTGTCGCTGCTGAAGGATTTCACCCCTTCTTCCAGCATTTTGAACCAGATGGTTTGGTCGCCGTGAATCACCTGTCCTGCGTGGGTGGTGTAATCGCCGAAGGAGTACCAGAATGACGGATACCAGATGTGGTGCAAGCCCAGTGGAATCAGCGCGCGCTCAACCAGCCCGAAGATAAAGGTCGATACCGCCTGGTTATCGCCGTTGATCACCACCGACAGCGCGTCGATGCCTGCCTGAATGTGCTGCCAGATGTACGGCAGAAGCAGCCCGAGAATAAACGACAGCAGGGCGGTTGCAATGGCGACAAAACGTTTGCCGGAGAAGAATCCAAGGAACTCCGGCAGCTGCATTTTGTGGAAGCGGTTATAGCACCACGCGGCGAGGATACCGCAAATCAGGCCGCCAAAGACGCCCATTTGCAGAGTCGGAATGCCGACCACCATCGCATATTTCCCACCTTGTCCCGCCATTTCCGGCGTGATACCGAGCACGGTACTGATGGTAATGTTGGTCACAAAGACGGAGACCGCGGCGGACAGCGCCGCGATGCCGGATTCGGACGCCAGACCGACGGCGGAGCCGATAGCAAACAGCATCGGCAGATTGTCGAAAATAATGCCGCCTGCGTTCATCATCAACGGCAGGTGGAATTTATCCCCGAATGCCAGCAGCAGACCGGCCGCAGGCAGTAGCGAGATGGGCAGCATTAACGCGCGGCCAATCATCGACAGTTTAGAAAGCGATTTAACGACACTCGATATCAGACTCATACTGATTTCCCCCGGATAGACGCCTCTTCGTGCGTGCTTTTAATAACCCTGTTTATGTTAGGTATAACGTTATAGTAGAACGTTCTACTTATCGTGAAACAAGCCATTAACGTCTGCAATAGAATTTTTGTCAGGGCCGCAGGAGAGTGAGAGAACTGAGAAGTAGTTCTCACTTTAATGTATTAGAGGGTGGGGAGTCGTGTGGGCATAGATTCATCGTTTTGGGCATTGTACCGGCGAGGCCGCGGAAGAGACGTCGGCTGGCCGTGAGGGTTATATTGCTACCAGTGTCATGGCCGCCGCCGCGTCAGATGAATATTTTTCATCTTCGCTGAAGATTACTCACTTTTTACGCCGATCTTTCTATTGACGCCCGTCGTCTTTTGCGGCATTTTTACATCCAGACGTCTAAACGGATAGATGTTTACAACACAACAATAATGACATGCGATTGATAGAGGTAAGGTATGAGCTTTTTTCACGCCAACCAGCGGGAAGCGCTGAATCAGAGTCTGGCCGAAGTGCAGGGGCAGATTAACGTTTCTTTCGAGTTTTTCCCGCCGCGCACCAGTGAAATGGAGCAAACCCTGTGGAACTCTATCGACCGTCTGAGCAGCCTGAAGCCTAAATTTGTTTCGGTCACCTATGGCGCCAACTCCGGCGAACGTGACCGTACGCACAGCATCATTAAAGGCATTAAAGATCGCACCGGTCTGGAAGCGGTACCGCATCTGACCTGTATTGACGCCAGCCGCGACGAGCTGCGCGCGATTGCTCAGGATTACTGGAACAACGGTATTCGCCACATTGTGGCCCTGCGCGGTGACCTGCCGCCGGGCAGCGGCAAGCCGGAAATGTATGCGGCCGACCTGGTGACCTTGCTGAAAGACGTCGCGGATTTCGATATTTCCGTCGCCGCCTATCCGGAAGTACACCCGGAAGCAAAAAGCGCCCAGGCCGACCTGCTCAACCTGAAGCGTAAAGTGGATGCCGGTGCGAACCGCGCGATCACCCAGTTCTTCTTTGATGTTGAAAGCTATCTGCGCTTCCGCGACCGCTGTGTCTCTGCGGGGATTGATGTTGAAATCATTCCGGGGATCCTGCCGGTGTCGAATTTCAAGCAGGCGAAAAAATTTGCCGATATGACCAACGTCCGCATTCCGGCGTGGATGTCGACCATGTTTGAAGGGCTGGACGATGATGCGGAAACCCGCAAACTGGTGGGCGCCAGCATCGCGATGGACATGGTGAAAATTCTCAGCCGTGAAGGGGTGAAGGATTTCCACTTCTACACGCTGAACCGTGCGGAAATGAGCTACGCCATCTGCCACACGCTGGGCGTGCGTCCGGCATAATTGTCTGCCATATCCCGCTTCCGATAGCGAGTAGGCCTGGTAAGCTCAGCGCGACCAGGCAATTCCCGACAAAAGCCCTGTCTATGCAGGGCTTTTGCGCAGTATAGTAACGGCTATCACATCACCGTTACGGACTGACCATGACCACCGAAGGGAAAAGCAATCCGCTGGCGCTTGTTGGCCTGCTGGCGCTGACGCTCATCTGGAGCTACAGCTGGATTGCGATGAAACAGGTGACGCTCTACATCGGCGCCTTCGACTTCACCGCGCTACGCTGTATCTGCGGCGCGCTACTGCTGTTTCTCGTTTTACTCCTGCGCGGGCGCGGTATGCGGCCAACGCCGTTTGGCTACACGCTGGCGATTGCGCTGCTGCAAACCTGCGGCATGATAGGCCTCGCGCAGTGGGCGCTGATGAGCGGCGGGGCCGGGAAAGTGGCGATTCTGACCTATACCATGCCGTTCTGGGTGGTGATTATGGCGGCGCTATTTCTTGGCGAACGCATGCGGCGTCTGCAGTACGCGGCGATTGGCGTGGCGGCGGTGGGACTGTGTCTGGTGATGCAGCCGTGGCAGCTCGACCTCTCTTCGTTAAAAAGCGCGTTGTTAGCGATTCTCTCCGGCATCAGCTGGGGGGCGAGCGCCATCGTCGCAAAACGTATGTATCGACGTCATCCGGGGCTCGATCTGTTGGCCCTCACCAGCTGGCAAATGCTTTATGCCGCAGCGATCATGAGCGCCGTGGCGCTAGTGGTGCCGCAGCAACCGGTTGAATGGCATCCCGCGGTTTTCGGGGCGCTGGCCTACAGCGCCATCCTGGCGACGGCGCTGGCCTGGAGCCTGTGGCTGTATGTGTTGCGAAACCTACCTGCTGGTATTGCCAGCCTGAGTACGCTGGCGGTGCCGGTGTTTGGCGTGCTGTTCTCCTGGTGGCTGCTGGGGGAAAAGCCGGACGGATTAGAAACCGTCGGTATCGTACTGATCGTGTGCGCCCTGGCGGTGATCAGTCTCAAAAAACGTGCCCCTCAGGTTCAACGTAGTCGATGAGAGATAAGAAATTCCTTATATTTTATAAGGAATTTCTTGCCAATTCCCCCCTGGTCACAGTCATCGTGTCCCTTTCTATGCAAGGATAAGTATGGCCTGCGCAAAAATTCCGCGCTGACAAGGAAAAAATAAGAGGAATTAACTATCAAATCCGTGGGTCATTTCAGCTATAACTTATCAGCAGGGGTGTATATCTTAATGATAAATACTGTAAGGGAGCATAGTGATGAGCACGCCAGACGATATCCAGAACGCAGGTAAATGTCCTTTCCACCACGGTGGTGGCCACGACCAGAGCGCCGGTGCCGGCACCAGTAGCAAAGACTGGTGGCCGAAACAGCTGCGCGTTGATCTACTTAATCAGCATTCCAATCGATCCAACCCGCTGGGTGAGGATTTCGACTATCGTAAAGAATTCAGCAAATTAGATTACTCCGCCCTGAAAGGGGACATCCGCGCGCTGTTAACCGATTCACAATCCTGGTGGCCCGCCGACTGGGGTAGCTATGTGGGGCTGTTTATCCGCATGGCGTGGCACGGTGCGGGTACCTACCGCTCAAGCGATGGGCGCGGTGGCGCGGGTCGCGGTCAACAGCGTTTTGCCCCGCTGAACTCCTGGCCGGATAACGTGAGCCTGGACAAGGCGCGTCGTCTGCTGTGGCCCATCAAACAGAAATACGGCCAAAAAATTTCCTGGGCCGACCTGTATATTCTTGCGGGTAACGTGGCGCTGGAAAACTCGGGCTTCCGTACCTTTGGTTTCGGCGCCGGGCGTGAAGACGTGTGGGAGCCGGATCAGGACGTGAACTGGGGTGATGAAAAAACCTGGCTGGCGCACCGTGACCCGGAAGAGCTGGCAAAACGCCCGCTGGCGGCCACTGAAATGGGCCTGATCTACGTTAACCCGGAAGGGCCAAACGCCAGCGGTGAGCCGCTGTCGGCGGCATCGGCGATTCGCGCCACCTTCGGCAACATGGGCATGGATGACGAAGAAACCGTCGCCCTGATCGCCGGTGGTCACACGCTGGGTAAAACCCACGGCGCGGGCCCGGCTACGCATGTCGGTCCGGATCCGGAAGCGGCGCCGATTGAAAACCAGGGTCTTGGCTGGAAGAGCGATTTCGGCACGGGCGTCGGTAAAGATGCGATTACCTCTGGTCTGGAAGTGGTATGGACTCAGACCCCGACCCAGTGGAGCAACTACTTCTTCGAGAACCTGTTCAAATACGAATGGGTACAGACCCGCAGCCCGGCTGGCGCTATCCAGTTTGAAGCGGTAGACGCGCCGGAAATCATTCCGGATCCGTTCGACCCGTCGAAAAAGCGTAAGCCAACGATGCTGGTGACCGACCTGACGCTGCGTTTCGACCCGGACTTCGAGAAAATTTCCCGTCGCTTCCTTAACGATCCGCAGGCCTTTAACGAAGCCTTTGCCCGTGCGTGGTTCAAACTGACCCACCGTGATATGGGGCCAAAAGCGCGTTACATTGGCCCGGAAGTGCCGAAAGAAGATCTGATTTGGCAGGATCCGTTGCCGCACGCGTTCTTCAATCCGTCAGCAGAAGATATCGCCAGTCTGAAAGCGGATATTGCCGCTTCCGGTCTGACGGTGAGCGAACTGGTGTCGGTAGCATGGGCGTCAGCCTCAACCTTCCGCGGCGGTGACAAGCGTGGCGGCGCGAACGGCGCGCGTCTGGCGCTGGCTCCGCAGCGTGATTGGGATGTTAACGTCACGGCGGCGCGCGTGTTGCCGGTACTGGAAGGCATCTATAAATCGGCGCATAAGGCGTCGCTGGCCGATATTATCGTGCTGGCTGGCGTGGTGGGCGTTGAGCAAGCGGCGAAAGCGGCTGGCGTTAGCATCTCCGTGCCGTTCACTCCGGGCCGCGTTGATGCGCGTCAGGATCAGACCGATATCGAGATGTTCGAACTGCTCAAGCCGGTTGCCGATGGTTTCCGTAACTATCGTGCGGCGCCGGGTGAAGCGACCACCGAGTCTCTGCTGATTGATAAAGCACAGTTGCTGACGCTGACCGCACCGGAACTGACCGTACTGGTCGGCGGGATGCGTGTACTGGGGGCGAACTTCGACGGCAGCAACTACGGTGTATTGACCGACAACGTCGGCGCGCTGACCACCGACTTCTTCGTCAATCTGCTGGATATGCGCACCGAATGGAAGGCAACGGACGAAACGGCTGAGCTGTTTGAAGGCCATGACCGTGTGAGCGGTGAGGTGAAATATACCGCAACGCGCGCCGATCTGGTGTTCGGTTCCAACGCCGTACTGCGCGCGCTGGCGGAGGTTTATGCTTCCAGCGATGCGAAAGAGAAGTTTGTGAAGGACTTCGTCGCGGCTTGGGTGAAAGTGATGAACCTGGACCGTTTCGACCTGCTGTAAGGCTGGTTTGACGGTATAAAAAAATCCCCGCGAAAGCGGGGATTTTTGTTGGTGGGGTGAGGGGGTTACTCCCACTCGTGCAGGAAACGCTGCCCATACTGGTCAGCGACCAGCAGCGCTGCGTAAACGCGGTCAGGCTCCGCGCCGCCAGGCATGTTGTGAATGGTTTCCCCTTCGGCACAGGCCGCTTCCGCCACCAGGCGCATTTTCGCCGGAATATCTTCTTTAATATCCAGCTGCGCGAGGGTGATCGGCAGACCCACGCTGTGGCACAGCGCGGCAACGGTCTCAATTTCTTCCACCGACGCGTTTTCCAGCACCAGTTGAGTCAGCGTACCGAAGGCGACTTTTTCGCCGTGGTAGAAATGGTGTGCGTCAGGAATGGCCGTCATACCGTTGTGGATGGCGTGCGCCGCGGCCAGACCGCCGCTTTCAAAACCAACGCCGCTGAGATAGGTATTGGCTTCAATCACGCGCTCCAGCGCTGGGGTAACCACATGCTGCTCAGCGGCCAGCATCGCTTTCTCACCTTCTTCAATCAGCGTGTTGTAGCACAGTTCAGCCAGCGCCAGCGCCGCCTGAGTGCATTTACCACCCGCCATGGTAGTGGCGCCGCTGCGTGAACAGGCGCGGGCTTCAAACCAGGTGGCCAGCGCATCGCCAATCCCGGCGGCCAGCAGACGTGCCGGCGCGCCTGCGACGATTTTGGTGTCGACGATAACCATGTTGGGGTTATGCGGCAGCATCAGGTAGCGGTCGAATTCACCATCATCGGTGTACAACACGGAGAGCGCACTGCACGGCGCGTCGGTAGAGGCGATGGTGGGCACGATTGCCACCGGTAAATTCATAAAGTGGGCCAGCGCTTTCGCGGTATCCAGCGTTTTCCCGCCGCCGATACCTAAAATGGCGCTGCATTTTGCACTGGTCGCGACGTCCTGCAGACGGTTGACTTCATTCTGTGAGCACTCGCCGCCAAACGGCGCGATTTCAACGGACAGACCTGCGCCGGTCAGGCTCTTGCGCAGCGTCTCTTCGGCAAATCCCAGTACGAACTTATCGCCGACGACCAGCCAGCTATTTGCCATCGGTTTTAAGTAATCACCCAGGCGAGTGATGACGTCAGCGCCCTGAATATACTTACCTGGTGATTGAATAATGCGATCCATACATTTCTCCCTTACAGGTTCAGATTACCAAATGCGTTTTTCCAGTCTTGCTCAAACTTCTCTATAGCTGACTCTACAGCGGGCGTGCCGAGCATTTGTTGCGCTACATCTAAAGGAAGGGTGATGGCTTCACATCCCGCCAATAAACAGTCCAGCGCCTGACGTGGGGTTTTGAAGCTGGCGGCCAGTACTTTACTCTGTGGTGCGTGCAGTTCCAGCAGCGTTTGCAATTCCTGCACCATGCGGATACCGTCGCCACCTTGAGCATCCACGCGGTTAACGTATGGCGCGACGTATTCGGCTCCGGCCAGAGCAGCGAGCAGCCCCTGCGACGCGCTGTAAACTGCAGTACCCAGCGTCGGTATACCTTGTTTTTTCAATAGTTTGATCGCAGCCAGCCCTTCGGCGGTGACGGGAACTTTCACCACGATGCCGGGAACGGCCTCGTTCAGGCGACATGCGTCGGCAACCATGCCCTCCGCCGTGCGGCTCATGGTTTGGGCAAACAGCGTGCCGTGTTCGCCCATCGCTTTTTTCAGGCGCGGCAGCACATCCCAGATAGACTCGCGGCTGGCGGCGACAATACTCGGGTTAGTGGTCACGCCGGCAATCGGGAAGATGCGCGCCAGACGTTCAACTTCCTGCACATTGGCGGTATCCAGATACAGTTCCATGCTCTTTCCTCTTAAAGTTCCAGTTCGTGTTGCAGCAGGCTGGCAATCGCGTCGGCTGAGGCGGCGTTAACCAGCGAGTTACGGAATTCTTCATGCATGATGCGGCGAGCCAGGCGCGAGAAGATGCGCATGTGCTGGTCGCCCGCGGCATGTTTGTTGAGGGTCAGCATAATGATGAACTGCGCCTCTTCATCGCCCCATGCCACCGGGGCGGGCAGGCGTGCGACGCTGATGGTCGACTGTTCAATATGCTCAGATTTGCTGTGCGGAATGGCAAAGCTAAAGCCCAGGCCGGTTGAGAAGACCGCTTCGCGCGCCCACAGGTCGGCCTCAAGCTTGCGCGGATAGCGGCAGCGCCCGGCGAGCAGCAGATTATCGGTCATGCCTTTAAGCACCTCTTCTTTACTGCGCCAGTCGTTATCCAGCGAAATACAGCGCGGGGTAATCAGCGGTGCATCCTGCTGGCTCATACGGAACTGTGCCAGCAAATGTTCCACCTCCAGCGAGGTACGGCAGGCCATCGCCTGATTCAGAAGCTGACGACAGGCGCGGCTGTCGAGCTGTGCCAGACGCGCTTTGGTGGCTGGAATTGATGGCGCGCTCATGCTGATTTCATCCAGCCCCAGCCCAACCAGCAGCGGCAGGACGGAGCCTTTCGCCCCCAGCTCACCGCACAGACCAATCCATTTTCCCTGACGATGCACCGCCTGAACGGCGAAGTCCAGGGCGCGCAAGAAGGCCGGATTCAGACTGTTGTAGTGACGGGTTACTCTTGCGTTATCACGGTCGACTGCCAGCAGGTATTGCGTCAGGTCATTGCTGCCGATGCTAAAGAAATCAATCTCTTCGCAGCACTGATCGATGATAAACATGACCGAAGGGACTTCCAGCATGATGCCCAGCGGAATGCGCTCATCAAACGGCACGTGCTCGCTGCGCAGCTGTTGTTTCGCTTCGGCTACTTTTTCTTTTACCCACAGAATCTCTTCCATGGAGGAGATCATCGGAATCATAATTTTCAGGCTGCCGTGAGCCGAGGCGCGCAGAATGGCGCGCAGCTGGGTGATGAACAGCGTGGAATATTCTTCATAAATACGCACCGCGCGGTAGCCAAGGAACGGGTTGTTCTCCGCTGGAATATTCAGGTAATCCACCGGCTTATCACCGCCGATATCCATGGTGCGGATGATAATGCTACGTCCGTTGGCGGACTCCAGCGCCTGACAGAAAATATTGTAGAGCTCGCTCTCGCTCGGCTCGCTGGCGCGGTCCATATACAGCATTTCGGTGCGGAACAGACCAACCGCTTCCGCGCCGTTGCCAAAGGCCGCCTGCGCTTCGACGGAGTGAGCGATGTTGGCCGCCACTTCCAGACGAATGCCGTCGACGCTGCGCGCCTCTTTATTCAGCCACACGCTTTGCTGTTCACGAATAGCGGCCTGAACGCGCGCTTCCTGCTGGTAGTAGCGGGTGATGGCTTCGTCAGGTGCGACAATAACCGCTCCGGCGTTGCCATCGAGATAGACCGTCTGGTTTTGCCACGGCGCCAGCGCGTCAATTTCCACGCCAACAAGGGTTGGAATGTTGAATGAGCGGGCAAGTATTACCGTGTGTGAGGTCGTGCCGCCGCTTTGCAGCAGCAGGCCTTTCAGCTGCGTTTTGTCCAGCTCAAGGAATTGGCTTGGGGTTAGCTCTTCCGCCATGCAGATAGACGGCTGGGTCAGCTGGCCCGGCGCCGGAAAACGCTGTTCGCCATAAATATGCTGTAAAAGCTGGAAGCCGACGTCGCGCACGTCCAGCGCGCGCTCCTGCAGATAGCTGCTGCTGGAACGGGCGAACTCGGCGCAGAAATGGTTGGTGCTGGCGATAATTGCCTGCGCGCAGCTGAGGCCGTGATTGACGCCTTCCAGCAGATGCTGGCGTAGCGAGGTGTCGGTGGCCAGCGAACGGTGTGCTTCAAGGATAGTACTGGCGGTGCTGTCGCTGTCCAGCAGGCGCAGCTCCAGCGTTTTCACCAGGCGAGCCAGGCCGCCGTCCAGCGCGGATTGTTCCTGCTCCGGACTTTGTGCCGCAGGCAGCTCGCCGAGGTTATTGAGATCCAGCGCGGCCAGGCGGGTCAGGACGCCGCCGGCGCTGCCGTTGCACACCGGCTGCGCGCGGAACAGCGTTGGATTCAGGCGAGTCAGCGACGCCGGCAGCAGCTCTTGCTCCACGTGGGTAACTTGCGCCAGTGGCGCATCGCACAGTGGGAATTCGTCTTTCAGCCAGACGGACAGGCAGTCGTGAGCGACGTTTTCATCAGCACCGCTAATGAGCAACCGGCAGTTATCACCCGCCAGCGTGTCGGTACCGATAATCGCCAGCGCGCTTTTGGCGTTGCCCTTACGGTCGGTGCGCAGGTTATGCCATTCAATGTCGCAGCAAAAGGTATTGCACAGCGTTTCGACATGGCTGGCCGGACGGGCGTGCACGCCGTTCGGCAATTCACAGATAAATTCAACAACCAAGGCCATAACCTTCTCTCCCAAATCAGTCGATATGGGTAACAGAATAGGGGGCATGTTATCGGCGCGGCTATCTGACATTTATGTCAAAAACTGGACAAATGTATTGTCCGCTGGAAAATGCGAGCCATCTCACAGGTTGCCAGTAGTGCGTATAAAGAGGGGAGTGGCGTTAACTTTTGAGGTCGCTCGCATTTTTCTTCTGATATTACAAAAATCCAGTAAATGCACTTTTTATCCACTGTCTGTCCCGTCGCCAATTGCCTATTGTTTGCCACAACACCTTAATGGACATGGGCCGAAGAAGCCCAGGAGCGACTGATGAAAGAATTGGTGCACATACTCAAAAACACCCGTCAGCACTTAATGACTGGCGTGTCGCACATGATCCCGTTTGTGGTTGCGGGCGGTATTTTGCTGGCGGTATCGGTCATGCTGTACGGCAAGGGGGCCGTACCGGATGCAGCCTCCGATCCTAATCTGAAAAAGCTGTTTGATATTGGCGTGGCGGGCCTGACGCTTATGGTGCCATTCCTGGCGGCCTATATCGGCTACTCCATCGCCGAGCGCTCCGCGCTGGCGCCTTGCGCCATCGGCGCATGGGTGGGCAACAGTTTTGGCGCGGGCTTCTTCGGCGCGCTGATCGCCGGGATTATCGGCGGAATCGTCGTCTACTATCTGAAAAAAATCCCGGTGCACAAAGTATTGCGCTCGGTGATGCCAATCTTCGTGATTCCTATCGTCGGCACATTCATAACCGCAGGCGTGATGATGTGGGGGCTGGGTGAACCCGTCGGCCTGCTGACAACCAGCCTGACCCACTGGCTGCAAGGGATGCAGCAGGGCAGTATCGTGGTGCTGGCGGTCATCATGGGGCTGATGCTGGCGTTCGATATGGGCGGCCCGGTGAACAAAGTGGCCTACGCCTTCATGCTGATTTGTGTTTCGCAGGGGGTTTATACCGTAGTGGCGATTGCTGCCGTCGGCATCTGCGTTCCGCCGCTGGGGCTGGGGCTGGCAACGCTGATTAATCGTAAGAATTTCAATAATGAAGAGCGCGAAGCCGGGAAAGCGGCGCTCGTCATGGGCTGTGTGGGTGTCACCGAAGGGGCGATTCCATTCGCTGCCGCCGACCCGCTACGCGTGATTCCATCCATCATGCTGGGTTCCGTTTGCGGCGCGGTGACCGCTGCGCTGATGGGGGCACAGTGTTACGCCGGATGGGGCGGTCTGATTGTCCTGCCGGTGGTAGAAGGCAAACTGGGCTATTTGCTGGCGATTGTGGTGGGGGCAGTGGTGACCGCCGTTAGCGTTAACCTGCTGAAAAGCCTGGCGCGTAAGAACAAGAAGGCGGTTGTCGAAAAAGAAGATGACCTGGATTTAGATTTTGAAATTAACTAATTGAGAAGGTAGAGATTATGACCAATATTATTGCGGTAACGGCCTGTCCTTCCGGCGTAGCACACACCTATATGGCTGCGGAAGCGCTGGAGAGCGCGGCAAAATCCAGGGGCTGGAACGTGAAGGTAGAAACGCAGGGGTCGATTGGTCAGGAAAACGCGCTGACGGCAAGCGACGTCGAGGCGGCGGATATGGTCATTCTGACCAAGGATATCGGCATCAAATTTGAAGAGCGCTTCACCGGGAAAACGATAGTACGCGTCAATATTAGCGATGCAGTAAAACGCGCCGACGCTATCATGAATAAAATCGAGGCACACTTAGCGCAGAGCGCATAAGCATTATCTCGATATTATAGGTACTTACAGACTGGCGGGCGCGAAAGAGTATTTGCGCCCGCCAGCGTTTGTTTTCTGCAAGGAGGGGACGATGACGGCAACGGGCGGACGAATGTTAGTGGCGGTCACCGCCTGCGTAAGCGGCGTGGCTCATACCTATATGGCGGCTGAACGTCTGGAGAAGCTCTGTCAGCAGGAAAAATGGACCATCAAAATTGAAACCCAGGGTGCGTTGGGCATTGAGAATGCGCTTACGGAAGAGGACATTCGCCGCGCTGACGCGGTGCTGCTGATTACCGATATAGAGCTCAATGGGAGCGAACGCTTTATCCAAAGTCGCTACGTACAGTCGGGTATCAGCGCCTTCTTACGCGAGCCGCAGAAGGTGATGAGCGCGGTGCGTAAGCTGCTTTCCGCGCCTCAGCACACGCATATTATTCTGTCGTAGTCAGCTGGCTGTGATACTGGCGACGGTACTCTGACGGCGAACGCGCCGTGTTTTTGCGAAACAGACGGCAGAAGTAGTTGCTGTCGACGAACCCACAGGCGTGGGCAATCTCTTTTACCTTCAGATCATACCCCTTCAACAGCCGTCTGGCGTGCTCCAGGCGGGTGTGATTGAGGTATTCATTAAAGCCCATAATGCCGCTTTTCTGGAACAGGTGTGACAGGTAGTTCGGCGAAATATAGAACGCCTGTGCTACCGATTCGCGGGTCAGCGGTTCGGCGAAGTGGCTATCGATATATTCACGAATGGCGTCGAACAGTGCCTGGCTGCGCGAGGCGGTCTGAATTTGGCTGCTGAGCAGGTCGGCGCAGTGGCTGATGAGGCTGGTGGCAATCAGCCGCGCGGTTTGCTGCTCCTGCGGCTGCATTTGAATTTCGTTCATGGTTTGCAGCAGGAAGGAACCGACGCGTGGCCCGCGACGGGCAACATGCTGTTTCGCCAGGTTGCTCAGGCGGTAGCCATCCCACTGCTGGACGCTAAACCCCAACTGCTGTTTGCCGAACAGAATGCTCAGCGTGGTGGCGGGTTCCAGCCAGTGCGGAAAATTCCAGCCGCCAGCGGGAACGTACAGCGCATCAAGGGCCTGCATGGGCGTATCATCGCCCAGTCCGGCGTCGGCGAGCTGCCCTTCCAGCACAATTTCGAGGCGCGGAAAGTCGACCTGAAAAGCCATATCGGGAACGGGCGTATGATTGCCGGCAAAACCGATTTTCTGCAGCGGGGTGGTGCCGGAGGCAAGGCGGGAAAGCAGCGGGTTGATGTCGAAAAACATGGGGCTCCCTGTCGTGATGAACAACAAAGAAACCTTAACTGAGGGTATGAAAAAAGGCCACAAAGAATGTGGCCTTTTGGGATGTCAGCGTACCGATGAATTAACCGGTGTTACGCATACCCGCTGCGACGCCTGCGATGGTGACCATCAGCGCCTGCTCGACGTTGGGATCCGGCTCCAGGCCTTCCTCTTCCGCTTTACGTGAACGGTGCAGCAGTTCGGCCTGCAGAACGTTCAGCGGGTCGGTGTAGATGTTACGCAGCTGGATAGACTCGGCAATCCACGGTAGATCGGCCATCAGGTGCGCATCGTTGGCGATATCCAGCACCACTTTGATGTCGGCCTCCAGCAGCTCGCGCAGCTCGGTACCCAGCCCCCACAGTTCCTGTTTCACCAGACGCTGATCGTAATATTCCGCCAGCCACAGATCGGCCTTCGAGTAGACCATCTCCAGCATCCCCAGACGGGTAGAGAAGAATGGCCAGTCGCGACACATAGTTTCCAGCTTGCTCTGTTTGCCATCTTCCACCACTTTTTGCAGCGCGGCACCGGCACCCAGCCAGGCTGGCAGCATCAGGCGGTTCTGTGTCCAGGCGAAGATCCACGGGATGGCGCGCAGAGACTCGACGCCGCCGGTTGGGCGACGTTTTGCCGGACGTGAACCCAGCGGCAGTTTACCCAACTCTTGTTCCGGCGTGGCGGAGCGGAAATAAGGCACGAAATCTTTGTTTTCACGCACGTAGCCGCGGTACATCTCGCAAGAGATGTCGGACAGCTCGTCCATGATGCCGCGCCACTCTTCTTTCGGCTCCGGCGGTGGCAGCAGGTTCGCTTCCAGAATGGCGCTGGTGTACAGCGACAGGCTGCTGACGGTGACTTCCGGCAGACCGTATTTGAAGCGGATCATCTCGCCCTGTTCGGTGACACGCAGGCCGCCCTTCAGGCTTCCCGGAGGCTGAGAGAGCAGCGCCGCGTGCGCCGGCGCGCCGCCGCGACCAATAGAACCACCGCGACCATGGAACAGCGTCAGTTCAATACCGGCTTTTTCACAGGTTTTGATCAACGCATCCTGCGCCTGGTACTGCGCCCAGGATGCAGCCATAACGCCCGCATCTTTCGCGGAGTCGGAATAGCCGATCATGACCATCTGCTTGCCCTGAATAAAGCCGCGATACCAGTCAATGCTGAGCAACTGGGTCATCACGTCGTCGGCGTTGTTCAGGTCGTCCAGGGTTTCGAACAGCGGCGCGACCGGGAGTGCGAAGGTGATGCCCGCTTCTTTCAGCAGCAGGTGAACCGCCAGCACGTCGGACGGCGTTTTGGCCATCGAGATGACGTAAGCGGCAACCGAGCCAATTGGCGCATCGACGATGGCTTTACAGGTATTCAGGACTTCACGGGTGTCGTTGCTTGGCTCCCAGCTACGTGGGAGAAGCGGACGTTTGGAATTCAGTTCGCGGATCAGGAAGGCCTGCTTGTCGGCTTCTGACCAACTTTCGTAGTCGCCGATGCCCAGGTAGCGGGTCAGTTCGCCCAGCGCTTCGGTGTGGCGGGTGCTCTCCTGACGCACGTCAATACGCACCAGCGGTACGCCAAAACATTTCACGCGGCGCAGCGTGTCGAGCAGCTCGCCGTTAGCGATAATGCCCATACCGCAGGCCTGCAGTGATTTATAGCAGGCGTACAGCGGTTCCCACAGCTGCTCGTTCTGGCTAATCAGACCGGCCGGTTTCGGCAGGCGCTGGCCTTTCAGGCGCGCTTCCAGCCAGGCCTGAGTGGCCATCAGCTGGCTGCGCAGGGTTTTCATCAGGTAGCGGTACGGCTCGGTCGCGCCCTCTTCGCCAACCCGCTCGCGAAGTTCGTCGGTGCATTCCACCATCGACAGCTCGGAAATCAGTACCTGAATATCTTTCAGGAACAGATCGGTCGCTTTCCAGCGGCTGAGCAGCAGCACGTGGCGGGTGATTTCCGCGGTGACGTTCGGGTTGCCGTCACGGTCGCCGCCCATCCAGGAGGTGAAGCGTACCGGCACGAAATCGACCGGCAGCTGGTAGCCCAGGTTCTCTTCCAGCTGTTCGTTCAGCTCACGCAGGTAGTTCGGTACGCCCTCCCACAGGCTGTTTTCCACAACAGCGAAGCCCCATTTGGCTTCATCCACCGGGCTTGGGCGATGCTTACGAATTTCATCGGTGTGCCATGACTGAGCAATCAGCTGGCGCAGACGGCGCATTACCTGGTTGCGTTCGTAGTCGGCAATGTCGTTATTATCGAGCTGTTTCAGACAGTTGTTGATTTCGCCCATTTTATGAATCAGCGTACGACGCGTGATTTCAGTCGGGTGTGCGGTGAGTACCAGCTCCAGCGACAGGGATTCAACGGCTTTTTTAATTGTGGTTTCGTCGAGATTGGGTTGGTCTTTGAGTTTACGCAGGGTACGGGCAATCACTTCCGGGTTGCTTGCCGCTTCGCCTTTTGGCGAAATGCTGTGGTACTGCTCGGCGGTATTGGCCAGGTTCAGGAACTGGCTAAACGCGCGGGCAACCGGCAGCAGTTCATCGTTGGACAGGTTCTGCAGCGTGGTGAGCAGCTCCTGACGATTGGCTTCGTTGCCCGCACGTGAAGATTTGGACAACTTACGGATCGTTTCTACACGGTCAAGAATGTTCTCACCAAGCGCATCCTTGATGGTATCGCCTAGCACTTTACCGAGCATACTGACATTACTACGCAACGCGGAATATTGTTCGTTCATTAACCCAGACACCCCATCTCATTTTATTTTGTTATATCCCAGCCTTTGGAACGAAAGGGCGGGATAAAGACACCTCTTTTATAAAGCCACGTAAAAACCCGTACGTCAATTGCTGCGAAATCGCTTCAGCAAACGAATAAATCGCGGCAATTGACGAAAGTTAATTCGCATCGTGCCAGATAAGAAATGCTTATGAAAATGTGAAGAAGATCGCGGGAAAACGGAGGTGGGGATATGCCGGATGGCGCTGCGCTTATCCGGCCTACAGGTGGAGGTATGCCCGGTAAGCGTAGCGCCACCGGGCAGAACACATTAATGCCAGCAGAAGTGATGCACGACCTGGGTAATTAATTCGCGCGTCGGCTTAATAAAGCGCGTTTCCAGGTATTCGTCCGGCTGGTGTGCCTGGTTAATCGAGCCTGGGCCCAGGACGATGGTCGGGCACAGAGTCTGGATAAACGGCGCTTCGGTGCAGTAGTTCACCACTTCGGTCTTGGTGCCGAGCAGTTTTTCCAGCACTTCAACCAGCTGATGATCTGGCGGGCATTCATAGCCCGGAATCGGTGCGTGCAGCTCGCTGACCGTCAGGCGGCCCGGCCATTGCGCGCTGACCGGCTCCAGTGCTTCATCCAGCAGACCGTTGAGGTCGCTCAGCGTCATGCCCGGCAGCGGGCGGATATCCATATGCAGCTCACAGCAGGCGCAGATACGGTTGGAAGCATCGCCGCCGTGCAGGCTACCGAGGTTGAGCGTTGGATACGGTACGGTAAACGCTTCGTAGTGGTAGCGCTCTTTCAGCGAGTCGCGCAGTTGCATCACGCGGCCAATGGCGTCGTGCATGATTTCAATGGCGTTCACGCCGCGCGCCGGGTCGCTGGAGTGGCCGGACTGGCCCATCACGCGGATAGCGTTCGACATATGACCTTTGTGCGCGCGCACCGGCTGCAATGAGGTGGGCTCACCGATGATAGCGCAGTCCGGGCGTAGCTCGGTCGATTCGGAAAAATAGCGCGCCCCCGCCATGCTGGTTTCTTCATCTGCCGTTGCCAGAATGTAGAGCGGCTTTTTCAGCTGCGTCACGTCAACATCACGCAACGCATCAAGAATAAAGGCGAAGAAGCCTTTCATATCGGCAGTGCCCAGACCGTAGAGCTTGTTATCGTGCTCGGTCAGGGTGAACGGATCGCGGGTCCAGCGGCCGTCGTCAAACGGTACGGTATCGGTATGACCGGCAAGCAGCAGGCCGCCTGCGCCGTGTCCGGTACTGGCCAGCAGGTTGAATTTATTGCGCGTGCCGGGAACCGGCTGCACCTCAACATTGAAGCCGAGAGAGGCGAACCAATCGGCCAGCAGAGTGATTAAAGACGCATTGCTCTGATCGAGTGCTTCTTCGGTTGCGCTGATGGACGGTGTGGCGATCAACGCACGGTAAATCTCGATAAATGGTGGTAAATTGTTTTTCATTGTTGACACACCTCGGGTCGTGATAGTATCAATATTCATGCAGTATTTGTGAATAAAAATACATTATCATTAGGCGTAAGAAAACCCACCAACGGTAGGGTGAAGTGACGACGCTTAATCAGGCAAACAGACATAAGAAGGTAAACGGCCCCGATGTTGAATACGCTGATTGTGGGCGCGAGCGGTTACGCTGGCGCTGAGCTTGTGACCTATGTGAATCGCCATCCTCATATGAACATAACCGCTTTGACGGTCTCAGCGCAAAGCAATGATGCGGGAAAGTTAATCTCCGATTTGCATCCACAGCTAAAAGGGATTGTTGATCTCCCTTTGCAGCCGATGTCCGACATCAGTGAATTCAGCGCCGGCGTTGATGTGGTGTTCCTTGCCACCGCTCATGAAGTCAGCCACGACCTTGCGCCGCAGTTCCTCGCGGCGGGCTGCGTGGTGTTCGACCTTTCCGGCGCGTTCCGCGTGAACGACGGCGCCTTCTATGAAAAATACTACGGGTTTACCCATCAGCACCCTGAGCTGCTGGCTCAGGCAGTGTATGGCCTGGCTGAATGGAGCGCCGAAGCGCTGAAAGAAGCGCAACTGATTGCCGTGCCTGGCTGTTATCCCACGGCGGCACAGCTTTCTTTAAAACCGCTGATTGATGGCGATCTGCTGGATCTCAATCAGTGGCCGGTGATCAATGCGACCAGCGGCGTGAGCGGCGCGGGACGTAAGGCGGCGATCTCTAACAGCTTCTGTGAAGTGAGCTTGCAGCCTTACGGCGTGTTTACCCACCGCCATCAGCCGGAAATCGCCAGTCATCTTGGCGCAGAGGTCATTTTCACTCCGCATCTGGGCAACTTCCCGCGCGGGATTCTGGAAACCATCACCTGCCGCCTGAAGCCGGGCGTGACGCATGCGCAGGTGGCGGAAGCCTTACAGCAGGCCTACGGCGATAAGCCGATGGTGCGTTTATACGACAAGGGCGTTCCGGCGTTGAAAAACGTGGTTGGCCTGCCGTTCTGCGATATCGGTTTTGCCGTTCAGGGAGAACACCTGATCGTGGTGGCGACCGAAGATAACCTATTGAAAGGCGCAGCCGCACAGGCCGTGCAGTGCGCCAATATCCGTTTCGGCTTCGCTGAGACGCAGTCTCTTATCTAAGGTGTGATGACGATGAATCCATTAATTATCAAACTGGGCGGCGTGTTGCTGGATAGCGAAGAAGCGCTGGAGCGTCTGTTTACCGCGCTGGTCAACTACCGCGAGTCGCATCAACGCCCGCTGGTGATTGTCCACGGTGGCGGCTGCGTGGTGGATGAGCTGATGAAGCAGCTCAATTTGCCGGTGAAAAAGAAAAATGGCCTGCGCGTGACGCCTGCCGATCAGATCGACATTATCACCGGCGCGCTGGCGGGCACAGCCAACAAAACGCTGCTGGCCTGGGCGAAGAAACATGATATCGCCTCTGTGGGTCTGTTCCTCGGCGATGGTGACAGCGTGCAGGTCACTAAACTGGATGAAGAATTGGGTCACGTCGGTCTGGCGCAGCCCGGTTCGCCTAAACTGATTAATCTGCTGCTGGAAGGCGGCTTCCTGCCTGTGGTGAGCTCAATCGGGGTCACCGCCGAAGGACAACTGATGAACGTTAACGCGGACCAGGCGGCAACCGCGCTGGCGGCAACGCTGGGGGCGGATCTGATTCTGCTCTCCGACGTAAGCGGTATTCTCGATGGCAAAGGTCAGCGCATTGCGGAAATGACCGCGGCGAAGGCAGAGCAGTTGATCGAGCAGGGGATTATTACCGACGGTATGATTGTGAAGGTGAACGCGGCGCTTGATGCGGCGCGTACGCTTGGTCGCCCGGTCGATATCGCCTCATGGCGCCACGCGGAGCAGCTGCCGGCGCTGTTTAACGGCACGCCGATTGGCACGCGTATTCTGGCTTAAGTATTTGTATGCCCGAAGGCCGCTGCGCCTTATCGGGCCTACGTGAACAGAACCTGTAGACCGGATAAGCGCAGCGCCATCCGGCAGTGAAATTAAAAGAATTTAAGGAAGCATGTTATGGCACTTTGGGGTGGGCGTTTTACTCAGGCAGCAGATCAGCGGTTCAAACAGTTCAACGACTCTTTACGCTTTGATTATCGCCTGGCGGAGCAGGATATCGTTGGCTCTGTAGCCTGGTCCAAAGCGCTGGTAACGGTTGGCGTACTGACGGCGGAAGAGCAATCTCAACTGGAAGCGGCGCTGAGCGTGCTGCTGGAAGAAGTTCGCGCTAATCCGCAGCAGATCCTGGAAAGCGACGCCGAAGACATCCATAGCTGGGTGGAAGGTAAGCTGATCGATAAGGTCGGCCAACTGGGTAAAAAGCTGCATACCGGGCGTAGCCGTAACGACCAGGTGGCTACCGACCTCAAGCTGTGGTGCAAAGACACCGTGGCGGAGCTGCTGGACGCGAATCGTCAGCTGCAAAACGCGCTGGTGGAAACCGCGCAGGTGAACCAGGACGCGGTGATGCCGGGCTACACCCACCTGCAACGCGCGCAGCCGGTCACTTTTGCTCACTGGTGCCTGGCCTACGTTGAGATGCTGGCGCGTGACGAAAGCCGTCTGCAGGATACCCTCAAGCGTCTGGACGTCAGCCCGCTGGGCTGCGGCGCGCTGGCGGGTACCGCTTATGAAATTGACCGTGAACAGCTGGCGGGCTGGCTGGGCTTCGCGTCCGCGACCCGCAACAGTCTGGACAGCGTGTCTGACCGTGACCACGTGCTGGAGCTGCTGTCTAACGCTTCCATCGGTATGGTGCACCTGTCGCGTTTCGCGGAAGACCTGATCTTCTTTAATACCGGTGAAGCGGGCTTCGTTGAGCTGTCCGACCGCGTGACGTCAGGCTCTTCCCTGATGCCGCAGAAGAAAAACCCGGATGCGCTGGAGCTGATCCGCGGTAAATGCGGCCGTGTGCAGGGCGCGTTGACCGGTATGATGATGACCCTCAAAGGTCTGCCGTTGGCTTACAACAAAGACATGCAGGAAGATAAAGAAGGCGTATTCGACGCGCTGGATACCTGGCTGGACTGTCTGCATATGGCGGCGCTGGTGCTGGACGGTATCCAGGTGAAACGCCCACGTTGCCAGGAGGCGGCACAGCAGGGTTATGCCAATGCTACCGAACTGGCGGATTATCTGGTTGCTAAAGGCGTGCCGTTCCGTGAAGCGCACCATATCGTGGGTGAAGCGGTGGTGGAAGCCATTGCCCAGGGCAAGCCGCTGGAAGATCTGCCGCTGGCCGATCTGCAGAAATTCAGCGCGGTGATTGGCGATGACGTTTACCCGATTCTGTCCCTGCAATCGTGCCTCGATAAGCGTGCGGCAAAAGGCGGCGTTTCGCCGAAGCAGGTGGCGCAGGCGATTAGCGACGCGAAGGCGCGCCTGAGCTAGCGCTTAATTGCCGGATGGCGGCGTAAACGCCTTATCCGGCCTACGTAGCCTGTAGGCCTGATAAGCGAAGCGCCATCAGGCAACATCGAGGCACATTGTTGGATACAGCCCGGCCGAGCGCAGCGACGCCGGGTTTTTTATGCGCAAAAAAAAGCGGGCCACGGGGCCCGCAAACGTTCATGTTGGCTTTAGTTAGTCGAGTTTTGAGAGAAACTCAGAAATCCACGCGGCGACTTCAAAGGGTTAAACAAGGAACCGCGCTGTTTCTGTGGTCTATTATTAAACAGAATCCTTGATAGGGATAATCATTCATTGCTATTCTATCTATCGCCATGAACTATCGTGGCGATGGAGGATGAATAATGAATATTCGCGATCTTGAATACCTGGTGGCATTAGCTGAACACCGGCATTTCCGCCGGGCGGCAGATTCCTGCCACGTCAGCCAGCCAACCCTGAGCGGGCAGATTCGTAAACTGGAAGATGAACTGGGCGTTATGCTGCTGGAACGCACCAGCCGTAAGGTGCTGTTTACCCAGGCCGGGCTGCTGCTGGTGGACCAGGCGCGTACCGTGCTACGCGAGGTCAAAGTGCTGAAGGAGATGGCTAGCCAGCAGGGGGAGACGATGTCCGGCCCGTTGCATATCGGCCTGATCCCGACCGTTGGCCCGTACCTGCTGCCCCACATTATCCCAATGCTGCACCAGACGTTCCCGAAGCTGGAAATGTACCTGCACGAAGCGCAGACCCATCAGCTGCTGGCGCAGCTGGATAGCGGTAAGCTGGACTGCGCCATTCTGGCATTGGTGAAAGAGAGCGAAGCCTTTATTGAGGTGCCGCTGTTTGATGAACCAATGATGCTGGCTATCTATGAAGATCACCCATGGGCCGAGCGCGATCGCGTGCCGATGTCGGATCTGGCCGGCGAGAAACTGCTGATGCTGGAAGACGGTCACTGCCTGCGCGATCAGGCGATGGGCTTCTGTTTTGAAGCCGGTGCGGATGAAGATACCCACTTCCGCGCAACCAGTCTGGAAACGCTGCGTAATATGGTAGCGGCGGGCAGCGGCATTACCTTACTGCCCGCGCTGGCCGTGCCGCAGGATCGTAAACGTGATGGTGTCGTTTACCTGCCATGCATTAAGCCGGAGCCGCGCCGCACCGTTGGGCTGGTCTATCGACCTGGATCGCCGCTGCGCAGCCGCTATGAGCAGCTGGCAGAGACCGTCCGCGAGAGCATGGACGGTCATTTCGATAAGACGTTAAAACAGGCGATTTAAGCCGTTTAGCGCCGCTACCCGATAGGCTTCTGCCATCGTCGGGTAGTTGAAGGTGGTGTTAACGAAGTACTCAATGGTGTTACCGCCGCCTTTCTGCTCCATGATCGCCTGGCCGATATGAATAATTTCGGCTGCGCGTTCGCCAAAGCAGTGAATGCCGAGGATCTCTTTCGTCTCCCGATGGAACAGGATCTTCAGGCTTCCCACGCTCATTCCGACGATCTGCGCTCGCGCCAGGTGTTTAAACTGGGCACGTCCGACTTCGTACGGCACCTTCATGGCGGTGAGCTGCTGTTCAGTTTTGCCCACGGAGCTGATTTCCGGAATGGTGTAGATGCCGGTCGGAATATCTTCAATCAGATGTGCGGTGGCTTCACCTTTCATCAGCGCCTGAGCAGCAATACGGCCCTGATCGTAAGCAGCAGAGGCCAGGCTCGGATAACCGATCACGTCGCCGACGGCATAAACGTGCGGCAGCGCGGTCTGGTACATGCTGTTCACTTTCAGCTGGCCGCGGCCATCGGCCTGCAGGCCAATATTTTCCAGCGACAGCGAGTCAGTGTTACCCGTACGGCCATTGGCGAACAGCAGGCAGTCTGCCTTCAGCTTCTTGCCGGACTTCAGGTGCATGATCACGCCATCGTCCACGCCTTCAATCTTCTCGTACTCTTCGTTGTGGCGAATGACCACGCCGCTGTTCCAGAAGTGATAAGAAAGCGAGTCTGACATCTCCTGGTCGAGGAAAGCCAGCAGTCGGTCGCGGGTGTTGATTAAGTCAACTTTCACGTCCATACCACGGAAGATAGACGCGTATTCGCAGCCAATAACCCCGGCGCCGTAGATAATGACGTGGCGAGGTTCGTGGTGCAGACTCAGAATCGAATCGCTGTCGTAAATACGTGGGTGGGTGAAATCAACGTCGGCTGGACGATATGGGCGTGAACCGCAGGCGATCACGAATTTGTCGGCGGTGAGCGTTTCAACGGAACCGTCCGGGCATTCCAGCGCGATGGTGTGTTCATCGACGAAACGGGCGTCTCCCTGCAGCATTTCACAGTGATTGCGCTCATAAAAACCCTGACGCATGCGAGTTTGCTGATTGATAACGCTATCGGCATGATTCAGGATGTCGGCAAAAGAAGAGCGGAGAAGTCGGCTGTGGTCGCTGTAGAGAGGGTTCTGGTTGAATTCGATAATACGGCTGACGGCATGGCGAAGAGCTTTGGACGGGATGGTACCCCAGTGGGTACAGCCGCCGCCGACATTATGATAACGCTCAATAACGGCGACACGGGCTCCTTGCTTCACCAGACCCATAGCAGCGCCTTCGCCGCCGGGGCCGGAACCAATTACTATTGCATCATAATCGTAGGAATGTGGCATGGTAGGGCTTACCTGTTCTTATACATAAAAGCAACAGAATCATAACATCATCGAAGGTATAACCCAATTATCGTTGGGCTTTTTTCATACGAAATAGCATAAATAGCATGTAAACAATCATTAACAAAGCGACGTAAGTCGATTCGTTTTAATCTCTGGTATAGTGCCAGCATGTCATGTGGAAGGATTCAGTTATCGTGATGGGTGTTAGAGCGCAACAAAAAGAAAAAACCCGGCGGTCGCTGGTCGAAGCGGCATTCAGTCAACTGAGTGCTGAACGTAGTTTTGCCAGCTTGAGCCTGCGCGAAGTCGCGCGTGAGGCGGGAATTGCGCCAACCTCCTTTTATCGCCATTTCCGTGATGTGGACGAACTGGGGCTGACCATGGTCGACGAAAGCGGCCTGATGCTGCGTCAGCTGATGCGCCAGGCACGTCAGCGTATCGCCAAAGGCGGCAGCGTGATCCGCACTTCCGTCTCAACCTTTATGGAATTTATTGGTAACAACCCGAACGCCTTCCGCCTGCTGCTGCGTGAACGTTCCGGGACGTCTGCCGCCTTCCGTGCCGCGGTGGCGCGTGAAATTCAGCACTTCATTGCGGAACTTGCTGACTATCTGGAAATCGAAAACCATATGCCTCGTGCGTTCACGGAAGCGCAGGCCGAGGCGATGGTGACAATCGTATTTAGCGCGGGAGCGGAGGCTCTGGATGTTAGCCTTGAGCAGCGCCGACAGCTGGAAGAGCGGCTGGTGCTGCAGTTACGGATGATCTCCAAAGGCGCGTACTACTGGTATCGCCGTGAACAAGAGAAGACGACACATCAGTCCGAATAAGGTGGTAAACGAGCAATGAAACAGTCAGGTCAAGAAAAGGGTACGCTGCTGCTGGCGCTGTTAGCTGGCTTATCGATTAACGGCACGTTTGCAGCCCTGTTTAGCTCCATCGTACCTTTCTCCATTTTTCCAATTATCTCGCTGGTGCTGACGGTCTACTGTCTGCATCAGCGCTACCAGAACCGCACGATGCCGGTAGGGCTGCCTGGCCTGGCGGCCGGCTGCTTTATCCTTGGCGTGTTGCTATACAGCACCGTGGTGCGTGCGGAGTACCCGGATATCGGTTCTAACTTCTTCCCGGCGGTACTGTCGGTGGCGATGGTCTTCTGGATTGGCGTGAAGTTGCGTAACCGCAAGCAGGAATCGTAATTATGGCGTAGGCCGGATAAGGCAAAGCCGCCATCCGGCAATCTGCTCAGGACTTGCCGGATGGCGCTACGCTTATCCGGCCTACCTTCAGTCTTACTTCTTCGTTAACAGCACGCCGCATTCCATATGATGGGTATACGGGAACTGGTCGAACAGCGCGAGGCGTGACACCTTGTGCGTCTGGCTCAACGTTTCCAGGTTCTGGCACAGCGTCTCCGGGTTACAGGAGATGTACAGAATGTTCGGGTATGCCTGTACCATTTTCTCCGTTTCGCTATCCAGCCCGCTGCGCGGTGGGTCGACGAAAATCGTTTCACACTGATAGCTTTTCAGATCAATGCCCTGCAAGCGGTTAAATTCCCGCACGCCGTTCATCGCCTGAGTAAACTCCTCTGCTGCCATGCGGATAATCTGCACGTTGTCGATCTGGTTGGCGGCAATGTTGTACTGCGCCGCCGCGACGGACGGCTTGGCGATTTCAGTGGCCAGCACGCGGTTGAAGTTGCGCGCCAGCGCCAGCGAGAAGTTGCCGTTGCCGCAGTACAGTTCCAACAGATCGCCCTGTGAATTGTTCGTGGCGTCCAGCGCCCACTCCAGCATCTGGATGTTCATGGCGGCGTTCGGCTGGGTAAAGCTATTCTCGACCTGGCGGTAGATCATCTCTTTGCCCGCCACCGGCAGGCGCTCATCGATATAATCTTGATCCAGCTCGATTTTAGTTTTCGTTGCGCGGCCAATCAGGTGCACATTCAGCCCCTGCGCACGGAGCGCATCGCGCAGCGCTTCGGCCTGCTTGCGCCATTCGTCGTCGAGCTTTTTATGATACAGCAGCGAGACCACCGCCTGATTGCTCAGCGTGGTGAGGTAGTCAATCTGGAAAAGCTTATGACGCAGGGCGTGGTTATCGCGCACGCCGTCGAGCATCGCGGTCATTAGCGTGTTGATCAGTTCGCTGGCGGCCGGGAAGGTATCAACGCGAATGCGGCTTTTGGTCTGCTGGTCGAACATGATGTGGTACAGATCATCGCCGTCGTGCCAGATGCGGAATTCAGCGCGCATACGGTAGTGGCTGACCGGCGAACGGAACACCTCCGGCGCGGGTGCGCTAAACGGCGCCATCATCGTTTGCAGGCGAGTCACTTTCTCTGCGAGCTGCGCGTCGTACTGTTCGGTTGGGAGGTGTTCGGGGGTCATGATGCATCCTGAATAATAAAAGTACGCGGGGATTGTAGGGCCTGCTCGGGGGATGTCCAGTGTCGATGCAGGTGAAAATCATAAATAGCAGTCTGGACATCCATATGTAACTAAATGTAGCATCCCCGTACCGGTCCTGTGAGTTAAAAGGGAACCCAGTGTAAATCTGGGGCTGACGCGCAGCGGTAAGGACGGTGAGAAACGAGCGCACAAAGTGCAGACACTGCGGCTGGCCGTGGGAAGTCATCGTTTCTTTATATAGCCTCCAAGCCCGAAGACCTGCCGGATGACGTCGCATGAGGTTTTATCGTCGCGAGCAACTGATAAAGCCTGCGGCATCCTTTTTCTGTTTCGGATGCTTTGAAAAATGATTAAAAAAGCTTCGCTGATGACGGCGTTATCCGTCACGGCTTTTTCCGGCTGGGCGCAAGGCAGCAATTCAGACACGCTGGTGGTCACCGCCAACCGCTTCCAGCAACCTGTTAATACCGTGCTGGCGCCAACCGACGTGGTGACGCGTGATGATATTCAGCGCTGGCAGTCGAAAGATCTGAATGATGTGATGCGCCGTTTGCCCGGCGTTGATATCTCGCAGACCGGCGGCATGGGTAACAGCGCTTCTCTTTATGTCCGTGGCACTGAATCGCGCCATGTGCTGGTGTTGATTGACGGCGTACCGATGGCGCGGGCCGGGATAGGCAACGCGATTGATATTAGCCAAATCCCGGTGTCTCTGGTACAGCGCATTGAATACATTCGCGGGCCGCGTTCAGCCGTGTACGGTTCCGGCGCGATAGGCGGTGTGGTCAATATCATTACCATGAGTGACGATGAGCGTGCGCAGATTAACGCCGGAGTGGGTTCGGACGGCTATCAGACCTACGATGGGGCGGTGAATAAACGCTTTGGCGACACGATGATAACGGCAGCAGGCGCCTACCAGACAACGAAGGGATTTAATATCGTCCCAGATTCTCCATACAGTGGCGACAGTGACCGCGATGGCTATCGGAATAAGCTGTTCTGGGGGGCCGTGCAGCACAAGTTTGATGATAGCTTCTCGGGTTTCTTCCGTGGTTATGGATACACGGCCAACAGTGATTACGATCAGAATACGATGTATGGCTCTCCTGAAGGTAATGACGAAGCTCAGAACTACAACCAATCCTGGGATACCGGACTGCGTTATAACTCCGGTATCTATTCTTCTCAACTGATCGCTAACTATCAGCATCTTAAAGACTATAACTACACGAATAACCTTGGTCGCTATGCTGGCCAAGCCACATTGGATGATATGGAACAGCGTTATATCCAGTGGGGGAACAACCTTGAGGTTGGGCACGGGGCGATTAGCGGTGGGGTGGACTGGAAGCAGGAAAAGCTGGTTTCCGGCAGCACGACAAAAACCGATGCCTATAAACGTGATACGACGGGCCTTTACCTGACCGGGCAGCAGCAGATTGATTCCGTTACGTTGGAAGCATCTGGCCGTGAGGATCACGATGAGCAGTTTGGTTGGCACGGAACGTGGCAAACAGCTGCAGGTTGGGAGTTTATTGATGGTTATCGCGCAACGCTTTCTTATGGCACCGGCTTCCTGGCCCCCTCTTTGGGGCAGCAGTATGGTGCAACGCGTTATGCATATGGAAGTAACCGAGGCATCATTGCCAACCCGAATCTGCAACCTGAAGAATCTAAACAGTGGGAAGCAGGAATTGACGGCATTACGGGGTCGTTGGATTGGAGGCTTTCTGCGTACCACTATGAAATTCAAAACCTGATTGATTATAAAAGCTCAAGCCAATACAGCGAGTACGTCAACGTGAAGTCGGCCACCATTAAAGGCGTAGAGTGGACGGGGAACATCACGACTGGCTCGGTAGAACATCACCTGACACTGCAGTATGTTGATCCGCGTGATGACGAAACCGACCAGGTTCTTGCTCGTCGCGCGAAACAGCAGGTGAAGTATGAAGTCACAGGGGAGGTTTACGGTCTTGGCTGGAATATCGCTTACCAATATTTGGGACAGCGCTATGACAACAGCTACGACGAGACAACTGGCTCCTCCAGTCGGGTGAAAATGGGCGGCGTGAGCCTGTGGGATATCGGATTGTCATATCCTGTCACCTCACACCTGACCGTTCGTGGTAAAATAGCTAACCTGTTCGATAAAGATTACGAGACAGCATATGGCTACCAAACTGCAGGACGGGAATACACCTTGTCTGGCAGCTACACCTTCTGAACCACGTCCCACCGTGCTGGTATTTGATTCCGGCGTCGGTGGGCTGTCGGTCTATGATGAGATCCGGCATCTTCTGCCGGACCTCCATTACATCTACGCTTTTGATAATGTCGCTTTCCCTTACGGGGAGAAGAGCGAGGAATTTATCGTGGAGCGCGTCGTGGAAATCGTCACTGCGGTACAGCGGCGCTATCCGTTAGCGCTGGCGGTTATCGCCTGTAACACGGCAAGTACGGTATCGCTGCCCGCGCTGCGCGACAAATTCGCCTTCCCGGTTGTCGGCGTCGTACCCGCGATTAAACCGGCGGCTCGCTTGTCTGCTAACCGTATCGTGGGGCTATTGGCCACGAGGGGAACGGTAAAGCGTCCTTATACTCACGAGCTTATCGCGCGCTTTGCTAATGAATGCCGCATTGAGATGCTGGGTTCTGCCGAGCTGGTGGAACTGGCGGAAGCGAAGCTGCACGGTCAGACAGTTCCTCTGGAAGAATTGCGTCGTATTTTACGTCCGTGGCTACGAATGCAGGAACCGCCGGATACCGTTGTGCTCGGTTGTACCCACTTCCCTCTATTACAAGAGGAGCTTTTACAGGTGCTGCCGGAAGGAACTCGGCTGGTGGATTCTGGTGCGGCGATTGCACGGCGTACGGCCTGGCTGCTGGAACATGAAGCGCCGGATGCAAAATCTAATGACGCGAATGTGGCTTATTGCATGGCCCTGACGGCAGAAACTGAACAACTTTTACCCGTTTTGCAGCGTTATGGCTTTGAAACGCTCGAAAAACTACCTGTTTCAGTCTGATTTGTTCAAAAAAGAGACGGTTGAAAAGTTTTTTTAAAACAGGGCTTGTCAACGTCTCAGAACTCCCTATAATGCGCCTCCACTGACACGGAACAACGGCTTGCAAGTCGCCGGGTCAGCGAGGTTCTCCTGAGAATCTCGACGGAGAAAAGCGAAATAAACGCTTGACTCTGAAGCGGGAAAGCGTAATATGCACATCCCGCGCCGCTGAGAAAAAGCGAAGCGGCACTGCTCTTTAACAATTTATCAGACAATCTGTGTGGGCACTCGAAGATACGGATTCTTAAACGTCGCAAGACGAAAAATGAATACCAAGTCTCTGAGTGAACACGTAATTCATTACGAAGTTTAATTCACGAGCATCAAACTTAAATTGAAGAGTTTGATCATGGCTCAGATTGAACGCTGGCGGCAGGCCTAACACATGCAAGTCGAACGGTAGCACAGAGAGCTTGCTCTCGGGTGACGAGTGGCGGACGGGTGAGTAATGTCTGGGAAACTGCCCGATGGAGGGGGATAACTACTGGAAACGGTAGCTAATACCGCATAACGTCGCAAGACCAAAGTGGGGGACCTTCGGGCCTCACACCATCGGATGTGCCCAGATGGGATTAGCTAGTAGGTGGGGTAACGGCTCACCTAGGCGACGATCCCTAGCTGGTCTGAGAGGATGACCAGCCACACTGGAACTGAGACACGGTCCAGACTCCTACGGGAGGCAGCAGTGGGGAATATTGCACAATGGGCGCAAGCCTGATGCAGCCATGCCGCGTGTATGAAGAAGGCCTTCGGGTTGTAAAGTACTTTCAGCGAGGAGGAAGGCGTTGTGGTTAATAACCACAGCGATTGACGTTACTCGCAGAAGAAGCACCGGCTAACTCCGTGCCAGCAGCCGCGGTAATACGGAGGGTGCAAGCGTTAATCGGAATTACTGGGCGTAAAGCGCACGCAGGCGGTTTGTTAAGTCAGATGTGAAATCCCCGGGCTCAACCTGGGAACTGCATTTGAAACTGGCAAGCTTGAGTCTCGTAGAGGGGGGTAGAATTCCAGGTGTAGCGGTGAAATGCGTAGAGATCTGGAGGAATACCGGTGGCGAAGGCGGCCCCCTGGACGAAGACTGACGCTCAGGTGCGAAAGCGTGGGGAGCAAACAGGATTAGATACCCTGGTAGTCCACGCCGTAAACGATGTCTATTTGGAGGTTGTTCCCTTGAGGAGTGGCTTCCGGAGCTAACGCGTTAAATAGACCGCCTGGGGAGTACGGCCGCAAGGTTAAAACTCAAATGAATTGACGGGGGCCCGCACAAGCGGTGGAGCATGTGGTTTAATTCGATGCAACGCGAAGAACCTTACCTACTCTTGACATCCAGAGAACTTAGCAGAGATGCTTTGGTGCCTTCGGGAACTCTGAGACAGGTGCTGCATGGCTGTCGTCAGCTCGTGTTGTGAAATGTTGGGTTAAGTCCCGCAACGAGCGCAACCCTTATCCTTTGTTGCCAGCGGTTCGGCCGGGAACTCAAAGGAGACTGCCAGTGATAAACTGGAGGAAGGTGGGGATGACGTCAAGTCATCATGGCCCTTACGAGTAGGGCTACACACGTGCTACAATGGCATATACAAAGAGAAGCGACCTCGCGAGAGCAAGCGGACCTCATAAAGTATGTCGTAGTCCGGATTGGAGTCTGCAACTCGACTCCATGAAGTCGGAATCGCTAGTAATCGTAGATCAGAATGCTACGGTGAATACGTTCCCGGGCCTTGTACACACCGCCCGTCACACCATGGGAGTGGGTTGCAAAAGAAGTAGGTAGCTTAACCTTCGGGAGGGCGCTTACCACTTTGTGATTCATGACTGGGGTGAAGTCGTAACAAGGTAACCGTAGGGGAACCTGCGGTTGGATCACCTCCTTACCTTAAAGAAACGTTCTTTGAAGTGCTCACACAGATTGTCTGATGAAAAATAGCAGTAAAGAATCTCTGCAGGCTTGTAGCTCAGGTGGTTAGAGCGCACCCCTGATAAGGGTGAGGTCGGTGGTTCAAGTCCACTCAGGCCTACCAAATTCTTCCTGATACCGCGTTGTGAAACGACTCGCATACTTCAGTATGCTTCGCCGTTCCACGCCTTGTCTCAGAAAGCATTACGGTTTTAAGAGATTCTGTCAAACGATGGGGCTATAGCTCAGCTGGGAGAGCGCCTGCTTTGCACGCAGGAGGTCTGCGGTTCGATCCCGCATAGCTCCACCATCTTTACTGCAACAACCCAAGAAAACTTCAGAGTGTACCTGAAAAGGTTCACTGCGAAGTTTTGCTCTTTAAAAATCTGGATCAAGCTGAAAATTGAAACGACACACTGTGTCTGTTCTCCGTAATAAGAACAGATAAGCGGTGTGTTCGAGTCTCTCAAATTTTCGCAACACGAAGTGAAACATCTTCGGGTTGTGAGGTTAAGCGACTAAGCGTACACGGTGGATGCCCTGGCAGTCAGAGGCGATGAAGGACGTGCTAATCTGCGATAAGCGTCGGTAAGGTGATATGAACCGTTATAACCGGCGATTTCCGAATGGGGAAACCCAGTGTGTTTCGACACACTATCGTTAACTGAATACATAGGTTAACGAAGCGAACCGGGGGAACTGAAACATCTAAGTACCCCGAGGAAAAGAAATCAACCGAGATTCCCCCAGTAGCGGCGAGCGAACGGGGAGCAGCCCAGAGTCTGAATCAGCTTGTGTGTTAGTGGAACGGTCTGGAAAGTCCGACGGTACAGGGTGATAGTCCCGTACACCAAAATGCACAGGTTGTGAACTCGATGAGTAGGGCGGGACACGTGGTATCCTGTCTGAATATGGGGGGACCATCCTCCAAGGCTAAATACTCCTGACTGACCGATAGTGAACCAGTACCGTGAGGGAAAGGCGAAAAGAACCCCGGCGAGGGGAGTGAAAAAGAACCTGAAACCGTGTACGTACAAGCAGTGGGAGCACCCTTTGGGGTGTGACTGCGTACCTTTTGTATAATGGGTCAGCGACTTATATTCTGTAGCAAGGTTAACCGTATAGGGGAGCCGAAGGGAAACCGAGTCTTAACTGGGCGTTAAGTTGCAGGGTATAGACCCGAAACCCGGTGATCTAGCCATGGGCAGGTTGAAGGTTGGGTAACACTAACTGGAGGACCGAACCGACTAATGTTGAAAAATTAGCGGATGACTTGTGGCTGGGGGTGAAAGGCCAATCAAACCGGGAGATAGCTGGTTCTCCCCGAAAGCTATTTAGGTAGCGCCTCGTGAACTCATCTTCGGGGGTAGAGCACTGTTTCGGCTAGGGGGTCATCCCGACTTACCAACCCGATGCAAACTGCGAATACCGAAGAATGTTATCACGGGAGACACACGGCGGGTGCTAACGTCCGTCGTGAAGAGGGAAACAACCCAGACCGCCAGCTAAGGTCCCAAAGTCACAGTTAAGTGGGAAACGATGTGGGAAGGCTCAGACAGCCAGGATGTTGGCTTAGAAGCAGCCATCATTTAAAGAAAGCGTAATAGCTCACTGGTCGAGTCGGCCTGCGCGGAAGATGTAACGGGGCTAAACTGTGCACCGAAGCTGCGGCAGCGACACTATGTGTTGTTGGGTAGGGGAGCGTTCTGTAAGCCTGCGAAGGTGTCTCGTGAGGGATGCTGGAGGTATCAGAAGTGCGAATGCTGACATAAGTAACGATAATGCGGGTGAAAAACCCGCACGCCGGAAGACCAAGGGTTCCTGTCCAACGTTAATCGGGGCAGGGTGAGTCGACCCCTAAGGCGAGGCCGAAAGGCGTAGTCGATGGGAAACAGGTTAATATTCCTGTACTTGGTGTTACTGCGAAGGGGGGACGGAGAAGGCTATGTTAGCCGGGCGACGGTTGTCCCGGTTTAAGCATGTAGGCGGAGCGTTTAGGTAAATCCGGACGCTTACTAACGCTGAGGTGTGATGACGAGGCACTACGGTGCTGAAGTAACAAATGCCCTGCTTCCAGGAAAAGCCTCTAAGCATCAGGTAACATCAAATCGTACCCCAAACCGACACAGGTGGTCAGGTAGAGAATACCAAGGCGCTTGAGAGAACTCGGGTGAAGGAACTAGGCAAAATGGTGCCGTAACTTCGGGAGAAGGCACGCTGATATGTAGGTGAAGTGGTTTACCCATGGAGCTGAAATCAGTCGAAGATACCAGCTGGCTGCAACTGTTTATTAAAAACACAGCACTGTGCAAACACGAAAGTGGACGTATACGGTGTGACGCCTGCCCGGTGCCGGAAGGTTAATTGATGGGGTTAGCTGTAAGGCGAAGCTCTTGATCGAAGCCCCGGTAAACGGCGGCCGTAACTATAACGGTCCTAAGGTAGCGAAATTCCTTGTCGGGTAAGTTCCGACCTGCACGAATGGCGTAATGATGGCCAGGCTGTCTCCACCCGAGACTCAGTGAAATTGAACTCGCTGTGAAGATGCAGTGTACCCGCGGCAAGACGGAAAGACCCCGTGAACCTTTACTATAGCTTGACACTGAACACTGGTCCTTGATGTGTAGGATAGGTGGGAGGCTTTGAAGCGTGGACGCCAGTCTGCGTGGAGCCAACCTTGAAATACCACCCTTTAATGGCTGGTGTTCTAACGTAGACCCGTAATCCGGGTTGCGGACAGTGTCTGGTGGGTAGTTTGACTGGGGCGGTCTCCTCCTAAAGAGTAACGGAGGAGCACGAAGGTTAGCTAATCCTGGTCGGACATCAGGAGGTTAGTGCAAAGGCATAAGCTAGCTTGACTGCGAGAGTGACGGCTCGAGCAGGTGCGAAAGCAGGTCTTAGTGATCCGGTGGTTCTGAATGGAAGGGCCATCGCTCAACGGATAAAAGGTACTCCGGGGATAACAGGCTGATACCGCCCAAGAGTTCATATCGACGGCGGTGTTTGGCACCTCGATGTCGGCTCATCACATCCTGGGGCTGAAGTAGGTCCCAAGGGTATGGCTGTTCGCCATTTAAAGTGGTACGCGAGCTGGGTTTAGAACGTCGTGAGACAGTTCGGTCCCTATCTGCCGTGGGCGCTGGAGAATTGAGGGGGGCTGCTCCTAGTACGAGAGGACCGGAGTGGACGCATCACTGGTGTTCGGGTTGTCATGCCAATGGCATTGCCCGGTAGCTAAATGCGGAAAAGATAAGTGCTGAAAGCATCTAAGCACGAAACTTGCCCCGAGATGAGTTCTCCCTGACCCTTTAAGGGTCCTGAAGGAACGTTGAAGACGACGACGTTGATAGGCTGGGTGTGTAAGCGTAGCGATACGTTGAGCTAACCAGTACTAATGAACCGTGAGGCTTAACCTTACAACGCCGAAGATGTTTTGGCGAAGAGACGATATTCAGCTTGATTACAGATTACATCGACAGGCTAATGCGTGTTGATAACAGAATTTGCCTGGCGGCTGTAGCGCGGTGGTCCCACCTGACCCCATGCCGAACTCAGAAGTGAAACGCCGTAGCGCCGATGGTAGTGTGGGGTCTCCCCATGCGAGAGTAGGGAACTGCCAGGCATCAAATTGCAGTAAACCGGGATGAATAATCCGGGTAGTGACAAAGAAATTCGGTGGAGCGGTAGTTCAGTCGGTTAGAATACCTGCCTGTCACGCAGGGGGTCGCGGGTTCGAGTCCCGTCCGTTCCGCCACTTATTCAATATTAAGCCTGCTAAATTAGCAGGCTTAATGATAAGAAAATTTAGGGGCGTAGCTCAGTTGGTAGAGCACCGGTCTCCAAAACCGGGTGTCGCGAGTTCGAGTCTCTCCGCCCCTGCCATCTATAATCCTTTGCTTCGGCGAAGGATTTTTTTTGCCCAAAATTTACCTTCCTGAAAGGCCCAGCGTTATCCTCCGGGCCAAAAAATGATCGCTTTAATCAAAAAACATTATTTTTCAATATGTCGCGAATTTGTGCTTGTTTGTCGCTATTTTGCAGCCAAATTGCGTACAAAGGCCGCAAAATAGCAGCGCCGTCAGTCACCGGATATAAGCCATCCTGCTCTTGCGCCCATGAAACAGGCAACCAGGTGCAACCTTTTAGCGGCACCAGTTGAAGGCGGGCTAAGCTGGCCGAACTGGTAGTCAGTAGAGGAATATCGTCAGCAGCAATAAGCCCCACTTCATGCTGATGGAAATCGGCCCCCCACTCCAGACGCAGATAGTTCAGATCGGCTTTGGTCGTTTCTGGCGAAGCGCAATACAGCTCAAGCTCAAAATGGCCCAGTAGTTGGCTGCTGAATTCATCCATTTTGGGGGCTTCAGTAGTGAGTAAGAGATCGAGTTGGCGCTCGTGCAGCTGCTTAACCAGCGACTGACGCTGGGCGATCCGCGCCTCAAACTGCAGAGAACTATCTGCCTGATAGAGTCGTGCCAGCCACTTGTTGAGCATGCACTCCCACAGCGAAGCGCTCGCACCGATTGAAAACTCATTGTGCCGCGAGGTGCTCGCCACTTCTTTACGTGCAGCCTGCCACGTACTCATCAGCGTTTCGGCGTAGGGGAGAAGTTTCTCTCCCGCCGCGGTTAAACGGATGTTATTACGATGGCGGGTAAACAGGTTGACGCCAAGCTGATTTTCTAACTGACGGATTCGAAAGCTCACCGCAGATTGTGTCAGATAGAGCGCTTCTGCAGCTCGCCCGAAGTGGCGAGTTCTGCTCACTTCGAGGAAAGTTTTCAGCAATTCGGTATCCACAGCTTTCTCCGCAAAATTTTTTGTCGTAATGATTTAAATCTTTTGTTTTACACTCTGTCAAGCGTATCTAATACTCCGCGCCATAAATAGCTCGGCCAAAGAATTAGGAGCGTGTAGGATGGCGGAAAGCTTTACGACGACTAATCGTTTTTTCGATAATAAAAATTATCCGCGCGGGTTCTCTCGTCATGGTGATTTCACCATCAAAGAGGCGCAGCTGCTTGAGCGTTATGGCTTTGCCTTTAACGAACTCGATCTTGGCAAACGCGAGCCTGCCACCGAAGAGGAACAGCAGTTTGTCTCGGTATGCCGCGGTGAACGTGAGCCAGCGACGGATGCTGAACGCGTATGGACCAAGTATGTCACGCGCATTAAGCGTCCGAAGCGTTTCCACACCCTGTCTGGTGGTAAACCGCAGGTAGAAGGCGCTGAAGACTACACCGATAGCGACGATTAATAAAAAAGGGGCCTTGGCCCCTTTTTTATTGTAGTAAGGTTTGTAGATGGGCGAGCATTCTGTCGATACCGCGATAGCTGAGCGCCTCCTGCAAATGATGTTTGGCAATATCCTCAACCCCCTCCATATCCGCCAGCGTACGCGACACCTTGAGCAGACGTTGCCAGGCGCGAATAGACAGCCCCAGCCGCGTTAACGTCTGTTCGAGCCATAACGCATCCGCCTTCCCCAGAGAACAATACTGCCGGATGTCGCTGCTGCCTAAATGCGCATTAAGCTTTCCCTGGCGTGCATACTGGCGTTGCTGCGCCACGATAACCCGTCGCTGTACCGTCTGACTGTTTTCTCCCGTATGCACAGACTGGCTAAGCAGACCTGGCGGCGGCAGCGGTATCTCTAGCGACAGATCAAAGCGGTCGAGAAATGGACCGGAAAGCCGATTGAGGTAACGCAACGTCTGCTCTGGCGTACAGCGGTTATGCTGTCCCTCGTAGTGCCCGGTCGGGCTCGGATTCATGGCCGCAATGAGCTGAAACCGCGCGGGATAGGTAATTTTTGCTCGCGTACGTGAAATGTGAATCTTGCCGGACTCAATTGGTTCTCGCAGTGCATCCAGAACCCGACGTTCAAATTCCGGTAGCTCATCAAGAAACAGGATGCCGTTATGGGCGAGAGAGATCTCGCCAGGCGCAGGAATTGACCCTCCGCCGACCATCGCTGTCAGGGAAGCGCTATGATGAGGCGCACGAAAAGGACGGCGGCGCCATTCGTTTTGTACGCGATAGGTATTCTCCAGACTCATAATGGCAGCGCTTTCCAGCGCTTCGCGATCGCTAAGCGGCGGAAGCAATCCGCGCATTCGTGTGGCGAGCATCGTTTTTCCTGTACCCGGCGGCCCAATGAGCAAAAGATTATGGCCACCGGATGCCGTTACCTCCAACGCACGTTTACCCTGCTGCTGACCCATCACTTCGTTTAAATCTTCACACGCCACCGCCGTCGGTAGGCTCTCCGGCGGTGGCAGGCGTAAGTTCTGTTTTCCTTCAAGAAAGGCGCAGACTTCAAGAAGATGACCGGCAATGAGGCAGTCGCTACCGCCCAGCAGGCTAACCAGCGGAGCGTCATCGTCGGACAGCACAATCTGGCGACCGGCGTGGGTTGCCTCCATTGCAGCCGATAGCGCCCCAGGAATGCCGCGTAGCGCGCCCGTGAGCGCTAATTCTCCTACAAACTCATACTGCCCCAGTTTTTGGCTATTAAGCTGCTCAGAAGCCGCCAGGAGCGCAATAGCGATAGGTAAATCATATCGCCCGCCTTCCTTGGGGAGATCGGCGGGCGCCAGATTGATGGTTATCTTCTTTGCCGGAAAGGTATAACCGCTGTTGATGATGGCGCTACGCACCCGGTCACGGGCCTCTTTGACGGTGGTTTCCGGTAACCCCACCATGACCAGACCGGGCAACCCCTGGCTGATATGCACTTCGATAGTAATGAGTGGGGCACTGATTCCCAGCGCGGCGCGTGTATAGACGACGGATAGCGACATAGTTCCTCCCTGAATAGTGACATTATGCGTCGCACTATCGTGGCATTAACCCGGTGTTTGTCGTATTTACGCGGCGTATTCCTGAGTTTTTACTGATTTTCAGTGCATTTCATTTTTTCTGGAAGCGCTCTCGAATAAAGTAACCCGCTCCGAGCATGCAGTTTTCCCCCGACCTCTTGTCTGCGCTAAAAGGTGAATTTTTTTCATTTCATAAATTCTCTATATAAAACAAATTGTTTTAATCAAATCATTAGCATGGTAACCATCCGCGTCATAAAAAAAACTTGTGCTTTTTGTGATGTCTGTGGTAACTCTGTAGGTATTCCTTCGAGCAAGATGCAAGAACAGACGAAAATGACAGCCCTTCTACGAGTGATTAGCCTGGTCGTGATTAGTGTGGTGGTGATTATTATCCCACCGTGCGGGGCTGCACTTGGACGAGGAAAGGCTTAGAAATCAAGCCTTAACGAACTAAAACCCCCGCACCGAAAGGTCCGGGGGTTTTTTTATGACCTAAAAACAATAACGGGAGGCAGATGATGACACGCAGCATAAAATTCTGTTTCTCACGATCTACGGCGGGGAACTAACTATGAATGGCGCACAGTGGGTGGTACATGCGTTGCGAGCGCAGGGTGTTGAAACGGTATTCGGTTATCCTGGTGGAGCCATTATGCCGGTTTACGACGCGCTGTATGACGGCGGCGTAGAGCATCTGCTGTGTCGACACGAGCAGGGGGCGGCGATGGCAGCCATCGGTTATGCACGTGCTACCGGTAAAACCGGCGTTTGTATCGCCACTTCCGGCCCTGGTGCAACCAACCTGATCACCGGTCTGGCCGATGCGCTGCTCGATTCTGTTCCAGTGGTTGCGATCACCGGTCAGGTTGCCGCACCGTTAATCGGTACCGATGCTTTCCAGGAAGTGGACGTCCTCGGTTTGTCGCTGGCCTGCACCAAACACAGTTTCCTGGTGCAATCTCTGGAAGAGCTGCCGCGCGTGATGGCAGAAGCGTTCCAGGTGGCAAACTCAGGCCGTCCTGGCCCGGTCCTGGTGGATATTCCTAAAGACGTACAGATCGCACAAGGCGAGCTGGATCCGTTCTTCTCTACCGTTGAAAGCGACGAGGTTTTCCCGCATGCCGAAATGGCACTGGCTCAGCAGATGCTGGCGCAGGCGCACAAACCCATGCTGTACGTAGGCGGCGGCGTAGGGATGGCGCAGGCGGTTCCGGCGCTGCGCGAATTTATGTCTGTGACGCAAATGCCAGCGACTTGCACCCTGAAAGGTCTGGGCGCGGTACCGGCAGATTACCCGTTCTACCTCGGTATGCTGGGGATGCACGGAACCAAAGCCGCTAACCTGGCGGTACAGGAATGTGATCTGCTGATCGCCGTCGGCGCACGCTTTGACGACCGTGTGACCGGTAAGCTGAATACCTTCGCGCCGCACGCGAAAGTTATCCATATGGATATCGACCCGGCGGAAATGAATAAGCTGCGCCAGACGCACGTCGCGTTGCAGGGCGACCTGAATGCGCTGCTGCCCGCGTTGCAGCAGCCGCTGTCCATCGAAGCCTGGCGCCAGTACACCGCCGTGATGCGCGCCGAGCACGCCTGGCGCTATGACCATCCTGGTGACGCTATCTATGCGCCTCTGCTGCTCAAGCAGCTCTCGGATCGTAAACCGGCGGAAAGCGTTGTCACTACCGACGTGGGCCAGCACCAGATGTGGTCCGCTCAGCACATGACCTACACCCGTCCGGAGAACTTCATCACCTCAAGCGGCTTAGGCACCATGGGCTTCGGTCTGCCCGCCGCCGTGGGTGCCCAGGTCGCGCGCCCGAACGATACGGTTATCTGTATCTCCGGTGACGGCTCTTTCATGATGAATGTGCAAGAGCTGGGCACCGTGAAGCGTAAGCAGTTACCGCTGAAGATTGTGTTACTCGACAACCAGCGGTTAGGGATGGTTCGACAATGGCAGCAGCTGTTCTTCCAGGAACGTTATAGCGAAACCACCCTGACCGATAACCCCGATTTCCTCATGTTGGCCAGCGCCTTTGGCATCCCTGGCCAGCACATCACCCGTAAAGACCAGGTTGAAGCGGCACTCGACACCATGCTGGCAAGCGAAGGCCCGTACCTGCTTCATGTCTCAATCGACGAACTTGAGAATGTCTGGCCCCTGGTGCCACCTGGCGCCAGCAACTCACAAATGCTGGAGAAATTATCATGATGCAACATCAGGTCAACGTGCAGGCTCGCTTCAACCCGGAAACCTTAGAACGCGTCTTACGCGTAGTGCGTCATCGCGGCTTTCAGATTTGCTCGATGAATATGGAGACCGCCAGCGACGCGCAGAACATAAATATCGAATTGACCGTTGCCAGCCCACGGTCGGTCGACTTACTGTTTAGCCAATTAAATAAACTGGTGGACGTGGCCTCGGTTGCCGTTCAGCAGTGTACAAGCACATCACAACAACAAATTCGCGCCTGAGCGCAATAGGAAGAGAAATGACGACGAAAAAAGCGGATTACATCTGGTTCAACGGTGAGATGGTACGTTGGGAAGAGGCAAAGGTGCACGTCATGTCCCATGCTCTGCACTACGGTACCTCCGTCTTCGAAGGCATCCGTTGCTACGACTCTCACAAAGGCCCGGTCGTTTTCCGTCACCGCGAGCACATGCAGCGCCTGCGTGACTCCGCCAAAATCTATCGTTTCCCGGTCTCTCAGAGCGTTGATGAACTGATGGAAGCCTGCCGCGCCGTTCTGCGTAAAAATAACCTGACCAGCGCCTATATTCGCCCGCTGGTATTTGTTGGTGATGTTGGTATGGGCGTAAACCCGCCGGACGGTTACAGCACCGACGTGATCATCGCGGCGTTCCCGTGGGGGGCTTATCTGGGCGCAGAAGCGCTGGATCAGGGGATCGATGCGATGGTTTCTTCCTGGAACCGCGCCGCGCCGAACACCATTCCAACCGCTGCGAAGGCGGGCGGTAACTACCTCTCCTCGCTGCTGGTCGGCAGCGAAGCGCGCCGTCACGGCTATCAGGAAGGGATCGCGCTGGACGTCAACGGTTACATCTCCGAAGGCGCGGGTGAAAACCTGTTTGAAGTGAAAGATGGCGTGCTGTTCACCCCGCCGTTTACCTCTTCTGCGCTACCGGGCATTACCCGTGACGCCATCATCAAGCTGGCAAAAGACCTCGGCCTGGAAGTCCGTGAGCAGGTGCTCTCTCGCGAATCCCTGTACCTGGCCGACGAAGTGTTCATGTCCGGTACCGCGGCAGAAATTACCCCGGTACGCAGCGTTGATGGCATTCAGGTGGGCGAAGGCCGCTGTGGCCCGATCACCAAACGTATTCAGCAAGCATTCTTTGGCCTCTTCACCGGTGAAACCGAAGATAAATGGGGCTGGTTGGATCAGGTTAATCAATAAGATAAATAATGGGGCGGCACGCACCGCCCCATTAACGAGACAGAGACTGGGAGTAACTAAAGCATGCCTAAATATCGTTCCGCCACCACCACCCACGGCCGCAATATGGCGGGCGCCCGCGCACTGTGGCGCGCCACCGGGATGACCGATGCCGACTTCGGCAAGCCGATTATCGCCGTCGTGAACTCGTTTACCCAGTTCGTGCCGGGTCACGTCCACCTGCGCGACCTCGGTAAACTGGTTGCCGAGCAGATTGAAGCCGCTGGCGGCGTGGCCAAAGAGTTCAACACCATTGCGGTGGATGACGGTATCGCTATGGGCCACGGGGGCATGCTTTATTCACTGCCGTCCCGCGAGCTGATCGCCGACTCCGTTGAGTACATGGTTAACGCCCACTGTGCCGACGCGATGGTCTGCATCTCCAACTGCGACAAAATCACCCCCGGGATGTTAATGGCCTCTCTGCGCCTGAACATTCCGGTGATCTTCGTTTCCGGTGGTCCGATGGAAGCCGGGAAAACCAAACTCTCTGACAAAATCATCAAGCTCGACCTCGTTGACGCGATGATTCAGGGTGCGGACCCGAAAGTCTCCGACTCGCAGAGCGAGCAGGTAGAGCGTTCCGCCTGCCCAACCTGCGGCTCGTGTTCCGGGATGTTCACCGCCAACTCGATGAACTGTCTGACCGAAGCGCTGGGCCTGTCACAGCCGGGTAACGGCTCGCTGTTGGCGACCCACGCCGACCGTAAAGAGCTGTTCCTCACCGCAGGCCAGCGTATTGTTGAGCTGACCAAACGTTATTACGAGCAGGATGATGCCTCGGCGTTGCCGCGCAACATTGCCAGCAAAGCAGCGTTTGAGAATGCCATGACGTTGGATATCGCCATGGGCGGTTCCACCAACACCGTTCTGCACCTGCTGGCGGCGGCGCAGGAAGCGGAAATCGACTTCACCATGAGCGATATCGACAAGCTGTCCCGCAAGGTTCCGCAGCTGTGTAAAGTGGCGCCAAGTACCCAGAAATACCATATGGAAGACGTGCACCGCGCAGGCGGCGTATTAGGCATTTTAGGCGAGCTGGACCGCGCTAGCCTGCTGAACCGCGACGTGAAAAACGTTCTTGGCCTCTCCCTGCCGCAGACGCTGGAGCAGTACGACATCACCGTGACCCAGGATGAAGCGGTCAAAAAAATGTTCCGCGCCGGTCCGGCGGGCATTCGCACCACCCAGGCGTTCTCGCAGGATTGCCGTTGGGATACGCTGGATGACGACCGTGCCGAAGGCTGTATCCGTTCGCTGGAGCACGCTTACAGCAAAGACGGCGGTCTGGCGGTACTGTACGGCAACTTCGCGGAAAATGGCTGTATCGTAAAAACCGCAGGCGTTGACGACAGCATCCTCAAATTCACCGGCCCGGCGAAAGTCTACGAAAGCCAGGATGAGGCGGTTGAGGCTATCCTCGGCGGTAAAGTGGTCGAAGGCGACGTGGTGGTGATTCGCTACGAAGGGCCGAAAGGCGGGCCGGGCATGCAGGAAATGCTCTACCCAACCACCTTCCTGAAATCAATGGGTCTCGGCAAAGCCTGTGCGCTGATCACCGATGGTCGTTTCTCCGGCGGTACCTCCGGCCTGTCTATCGGCCACGTTTCTCCGGAAGCGGCCAGCGGCGGCAATATCGCGATCATCGAAGATGGCGACATGATTGCTATCGACATCCCGAACCGTGGCATTCAGCTGCAGCTGAGCGATGCAGAAATTGCTGCGCGTCGTGAAGCGCAGGAAGCCCGCGGCGAACAGGCGTGGACGCCGAAGAACCGTGAACGTCAGGTCTCCTTTGCCCTTCGCGCTTACGCCAGCCTGGCAACCAGCGCCGACAAAGGCGCCGTACGCGATAAATCGAAACTGGGTGGCTAATCATGGCAGATTCACAACCCTTATCCGGCTCCCCTGAGGGGGCCGAGTATCTGAGAGCGGTGCTTCGCGCACCGGTCTACGAAGCGGTACAGGTAACGCCGCTGCAGAAAATGGAAAAGATCTCTTCGCGCCTCGATAACGTGATTCTGGTGAAGCGTGAGGACCGTCAGCCGGTGCACAGCTTCAAGCTGCGCGGCGCATACGCGATGATGGCGGGCTTAACGCCTGAGCAGAAAGCGCAGGGTGTGATCACCGCTTCTGCGGGCAACCATGCCCAGGGCGTGGCATTCTCCTCTGCTCGCCTTGGCCTGAAGTCGCTGATTGTGATGCCTGTGGCGACCGCCGACATCAAAGTCGATGCCGTTCGCGGTTTCGGCGGTGAAGTGCTGCTGCACGGCGCCAACTTTGATGAAGCCAAAGCTAAAGCGATTGAGCTGTCCCAGCAGCAGGGCTTTACCTGGGTGCCGCCGTTTGATCACCCGATGGTGATTGCCGGGCAGGGCACGCTGGCGCTGGAATTGTTGCAGCAAGACGCGCACCTCGACCGCGTGTTTGTGCCGGTGGGCGGTGGCGGATTAGCGGCGGGCGTGGCGGTGCTGATTAAACAGCTGATGCCGCAGATCAAAGTGATTGCTGTGGAAGCCGAAGATTCTGCCTGCCTGAAAGCGGCGCTGGATGCCGGTCATCCTGTGGATTTGCCGCGTGTGGGTCTCTTTGCTGAAGGCGTGGCGGTAAAACGTATCGGTGACGAAACCTTCCGCCTGTGCCAGGAATATCTCGACGACATTATTACCGTCGATAGCGATGCTATCTGCGCGGCAATGAAAGACCTGTTTGAGGATGTACGCGCGGTGGCGGAACCTTCCGGGGCGCTGGCGCTGGCAGGGATGAAAAAATACATTGCCCAGCACAATATTCGCGGCGAGCGTCTGGCGCATATTCTTTCTGGCGCCAACGTCAATTTCCACGGTCTGCGCTACGTTTCCGAACGCTGCGAGCTAGGGGAACAGCGTGAAGCGCTGCTGGCGGTGACGATTCCGGAAGAGAAAGGCAGCTTCCTGAAGTTCTGCCAGCTGCTGGGTGGACGCTCGGTGACCGAGTTCAACTACCGCTTCGCCGACGCGAAAAACGCCTGCATTTTTGTTGGCGTGCGTCTGAGCCGAGGCCTCGAAGAGCGTAAGGAGATCCTTAATCTGCTCAATGATGGTGGCTACAGCGTTGTTGACCTCTCCGACGACGAAATGGCTAAGCTGCACGTGCGCTATATGGTCGGCGGCCGTCCGTCGAAGCCGTTGCAAGAGCGTCTCTACAGCTTTGAATTCCCGGAATCGCCGGGCGCGCTGTTGAAGTTCCTCTACACTCTGGGTACGCACTGGAATATTTCGCTATTCCATTACCGTAGCCACGGCACCGACTACGGCCGTGTACTGGCGGCGTTTGAGCTGGGCGAGAATGAACCGGACTTTGAAACCCGGCTCAATGAACTGGGCTATGAGTGCCACGACGAGACCAATAACCCGGCGTTCCGCTTCTTCCTGGCGGGCTAAGCACCGTTTCACGGGGGATAACCATCGCGGTTATCCCTTATTATTTCATTTTCCTGTCTATGCACCTCTCTATTATTCCTGTTAGCGTGTTCTTACTATAAAAATGTGATGCAATTCATAATAAAACGCTCACCGCGTTGCGCCAGGTTCTGGTCATCTTTTGGGGGCAATTCTTCTCGCTCGACCGTAACTCCTGAATTAACATTGTCGGTAGTTAATTTTTAGCGGTTAGAGAGGATATTCGGATGAGAGCGGATATAGTTGATACCCCGAATGAAAATGCGCAAGGAAGTAAATATTTCACGCCTCAGCTTACGTTCCTGGACAAGCATTATAATAATTCCACGGACTTTTTTTCTTCGATATTTTTACTGCTGAAAGAAAAAGGCTACGTTCGGGAGTCTTTTCTCGATGCCATTCTTGCAAGAGAAAAAGCTTATCCAACCGGGTTACCCACGCTGCCGGTGGCTATCGCGCTGCCACATACCGATCCCCAGCACGTCATCCGCCCCTTTATCTCTGTTACGCGACTGTCACAACCTCTCGCCTGGCAGGAAATGGGGAATGACGACAACACGCTCTACGTTCAATTTATTGTTCTCCTTGGTTTTATCGACCACAGCAGCCACCTGACAGCGCTGCAAAACCTGATGGACTGCCTTGCTGATGAGCAGGTCGTCCAGACCCTACGCGAGATAGAAGATGTAGATACCTTTCTCTGTACCCTCACATCAAGACTGCAATTGGATAAGGATTTATAAAATGAAAAAAGTCATTGTTGCCTGTGGAAGCGGCGTTGCGACCTCACAAACAGTTGCCAGTAAAGTGACTCGCTTATTGAATGAACGTAATCAATCACATATTAAAGTTGAAGTAATCGACCTTAAATCTCTCGATAACCATATTAAGGATAGTGCTGCATATATCGCAATTACTAAAGTTGATAAGCAATATCCTATCCCCGTAATTAACGGTATCGCATTTCTGACCGGTATGGGTATGGAACAGGAATTACAAAAGGTCATTGATGCCTGTAAATAAGGCGTAGCTCTTTAATCCGTATAATTATTTTAGTGGAGAAGTGCTATGGACTTTCTTGGTGTAGTCATAAATTATATTCTGAATTTAGGCGCGCCGGTTTTTGTGCCTTTTATTATGTTATTAGCCGGGCTGGTGGTGCGGATGAAATTCCGCGATGCGGCTTCGGCGGCCATTACGCTGGGCGTCGCCTTCGTTGGGATGAGCATGCTGATTGGCTTTATGGTTGATGCTATCGGTGTCGCCGCGCAGACCATGATGAACCGTACCGGCCTTGAGTTAAGTATCGTCGACGGCGGTTGGACGACGATGGCGAATATCTCCTGGGCCTGGCCTTATGCATTCGCCATGTTCCCGCTTCAGGTTGGCGTAAACATTGTGATGTTGATGCTAAACAAGACCAATACCTTCAACGCCGACCTCTGGAACGTGTGGGGGAAAATCTTTACCGCGTTTATCGTGGTGAGCGTCACCACCCCATTGTTTGGCCCAGTCTGGAGTCTGGTACTGGCGTTCCTGGTTGCCGCCTTCCAGATCATCATGGAACTGAATGCGGGGGATATTCACCAGCATCGTATTGAGAAACTCACGGGGATCCCGGGGGTGACCTGTACGCACCGTATGGTCTTCTTCGGTGCCATTTATTACCCATTCGATCTGTTGCTGCGTAAAATTCCGGTCTGCAATAAGCCAATGGACGCCAGTGCACTGCGCGCTAAAGTCGGGGTCTTTGCCGAAAACCACATCATTGGTTTTATTCTGGGGATCCTGTTTGGGGTCATTGCGGGCTACAGCGTTGCGAAAACGCTGATGCTGGGCGTGCAGGCCTCAACGGCGCTGGTGCTGTTCCCGATGATTTCTAAGCTCTTTATGCAGGCGCTGTCGCCCATCTCTGAGGCCATTAGCGACTATATGAACAAGAAATTCTCCGGGCGTAAGCTGTTTGTCGGTATTGACTGGCCGTTTATGGGCGGTGCGAGTGAGATCTGGTTTGCCATTATTGTCGCCATCCCGTTCACCCTGCTGTGGGCACTGATTCTGCCGGGAAATAAGATCCTGCCGTTTGCCGGCATCATCAATATTGCGTTGATTGTTCCGGCCTATCTGGTGACGCGCGGTAATACGCTGCGCATGGTTATCCTGAGCATTATTGGCGTGCCGTTCTTCCTGTTCGTGGGCACGCAGTTCGCGCCAATGATTACCGACCTCGGGTTGGCCACGAAAGCGATCACCATTCCGGCAGGGCAGTTGATTTCGAACAGCTCTATTGATGCCCCGGTCTTTACCTACGCCTTCTCCTTCCTGTTCAAATTCCTGGAAGGCAACTTTATCCCGCTGGTGTTTGCGCTGTGGTGGGGCTGCGGCTACTTCTTCTACTCCCGCGAGCTGCGTCGTGAAAGCAATCTGGCGCAGCAGGAAGCCGAGCAGCAGGAGAAAGCTCAGCAGGCGTAATTCTAGGTTTCATGTGCATGTCTGGCGGCAGGCGTCGCCGCCAGACTTTTGATTGCAGGAGAGTCGACATGGCTATGGATAAACGCGTGGTTGCAGTGCTGGATGCCATTGTGAACGATCCGGGCATCACGGGGACGAAGCTTGAGGAGCAGTTTTGCCTGACGCGCAAACAGCTGAGCTATACGCTGAAAAAGGTGAATGATTATCTGGAATCGAACCACTTCGACCGGATCAACCGCCTGAAAACCGGGAAGCTGCATATTCCGCGCCATGTGATTGAGCATTTTCGCCAGAATCAGACCGCTGAAACCGAGCATCGCTATCTCTACTCGGAAGATGAACGCGGGCAGATGATTATTTTTATGCTGTTAACCCGCAGCGAGCGGCTTTCATTGCTGCATCTCTCCTCTTCGCTGGGCGTCAGTCAGAATACGATTATCAACGACCTGAAAAAGGTGCGAACCGAAGTTATCGAGCACGGGCTGGAGATAAGCTATGACAGGGGCAATGGCTACCATATTCTGGGTGAGGAACTGGAAAAGCGCTACCTGTTGCTAAACTGCCTGCGCCGGGTGCTGGAAATCCCGGTCGCCAAAAACATTATTGCCCAATACAACAATGTGATGAGCGACTATCTGGAAAAGGTGGGTAATGTTTTCAGCGAAATTGAAAAACGCTTTAAAATTCAGTTTACCGACCGCCAGCTTCAGGAGCTTATTTATTTTATCTGCTTTGTCCTGCACCGTATTGACTCAGGAAAAAGTCTGGTCAATATCCCGAGCAGCTACGCCGATATTATTGGCAGCAGAGAATTTACGTTAATGCAGAGCGTTATCAGTAAAATCAATATCAGTAGTGAAAATGAACTGGTTTTCCTGACGGCACTGATCCAAAGTTCAAATATTCAAAGTATTGCCGATAAATATTTCCACCTTGATACGCTTCTGCTCGAAAGCGTGGTCGCGGTAGTCGATAATTTTGAAAAAATAAGCTGCGTCACCATCAAAGAAAAAAATGAGTTGATTGAGAAAATCTATCAGCACTGGAAACCGGCCTATTATCGTATTCGCTACCATCTGACCAACACCAGCAGCGTGTACGATCTGGTGGTGAAAGAATTCAGCCACCTGCACGAGATGGTTCGCCGGGCGGCGGTGCCGTTCGAAACGGTGTTGCACTGTGAAATTCCCGATGAAGAGATGGCATTTTTGACGGTGCTTTTTGGCGGCTGGCTGACCCGCGAAGGGGTTATCCATCAGATTAAACTGCAGAAAACCGCGGTGGTTGTGTGTGAGAATAGCGCCACGATTTCGACTTATCTGTTTCTGACGCTGCAGGTGCTATTCCCGGAATTGCACTTTACCGAGGTAATGTCGCGCCGCGAGTTTGAGCGCTATACCGGGCACTACGATGTAGTCTTCTCAACCACACACCTGAACACCAGCAAGATGGTGTTTGTGGTGAATCCATCTATCAGCAGCATCCATAAGAGCGCATTCCGCAATCATGTTATCAGCGCGCTGCAGGGTGTGGACCCGAACATCATTCAGATAGAGCAACTGCTGCTTATCTTCGAACGCTTCGGCAACATTATCGATCACAAAGGGTTGCAGCGCGCGCTGGCCAGCTATATCTACGATGAGAAAAGCGCCGCGAGCGCGGCGGGCAACATTGAACCGCCGACGCCGTCGCTGACGGACTTACTGCAGCGCGAACACGTTCAGTTTGTCACTTCTCGACCCGGCGACTGGCAGCAGGCCATTACTCAGGCTGCTGCGTCACTGTTGGAAAGCGGCGTGATTGAACCCCGCTATCTGCAAATTATGCTGAATAAAATCGCCGATGAGCAGCCCTATATCATGCTGGCCGATGGCGTGATTATCGCCCACGCGGGCGTCGATGATGGCGCATTGGATACGGGGATGGCGTTATTACGTCTGCCTTCCAGGATTGATTTCGCGGGTTATATGCAGGCCGATATTATTATCGTCCTGGCGACTAATAATCCACAGAAACATCTCAAGGCACTCGCGCAATTAAATGAATTTCTCGAGTTTTATGATGGCGGTAATGTTATTCGCCGTGCACAGGATGAATATGTATTGATAAAAGAATTAGGCCGTCACCTGTAATAAGTCATTAAACACCGTTGTAGCCAAAAACTGCAACGCTATTTCCCGGCAACCATTGTCGCGACATCGCTCGCCCCTATAACCGTATACAGGATAAATATTATGTTAGAAATTCAGAAAAAACACGTTGTCGAAATGGCCAGAACCGCTCAGCAATGGGGACTGTGTAAACATAAAGCGGGTAATTCCAGCGTCAGAGATAAAGACACCGGTCTTATTCTGGTGACGCCGACGACCATTGATAAAATGCATTTAACAACCCGGGATATCGTGGTGATGGACGTTGAGGCAAACGTGATTGAAAGCGAAGCCGGTTTACGTCCGACCAGCGAATGCCTGATGCATATTGAAATCTACAAAGCACGGCCAGACGTGTTCGCTATCTCCCACACTCACTCGCTCTATGCCACTTCGTTTGCCGTACTGAATAAACCGATCCCGGCGGTCGTGTACGAATGCGCGATCCTCAATCTGAAAGATGGGGTGATTCCGGTCGCTCCGTATGGACGCCCCGGTACGCCAGCGCTGTCGAACAGCGTCATCGAGCCAATCAAACGCGCTGATGCCATTCTCATGGAAAAACATGGCGCCATTGGCGTGGATAAAGACCCGTATGAAGCGGTGCTGAAGTCTGCCTATCTTGAGGAGATGGCGCAGATTTACTACCACGCGCTGATGATTAACGGCGGCAAGGAACCTGAGTCCTTTGCGCCAGAGGAGCTGCAGCGCTGGGCCTACCCGTCACAGATTAAATTTGCCCGCTAACTGAGGCGCCCGCCCGTTCAGGGCGGAATATTCATGGAGAGAGCGCATGAAAAAATTTCTGAATCAGGCGGAGAACTTTATCCCGGAGATGCTGGAGGGTATCTATCTGGCGCATCCCGATAAATTCCGCCGTGTTAATGAGGATCTCCACTGTCTTGCCACGGCGCGTCCGGTGCCCGGCAAGGTGGGGATCGTCACCGGTGGTGGTTCTGGGCATCTGCCGCTATTCCTTGGCTATGTCGGTCAGGGCATGCTGGACGGCTGTGCGATCGGCGATGTGTTTCAGTCGCCGTCGCCAGAGCAGATTCTCGCCGTCACGCAGGCGGTCGATAGCGGTGCGGGCGTGTTGTACCTGTACGGTAACTACAACGGCGATATTTTTAATTTTGATATGGCGGCGGAAATGGCCGACATGGAGAGTGATATTCGTACCGCGACGGTAGTGGCGGCTGACGATTCGGCAGGTGCGGTGCCGGACGGTACAGCAGCCACCACCCGTCGTGGGGTCGCGGGGATCTTCTTCGTCTACAAATGCGCCGGGGCGTCTGCGGCCAGAATGGATGACCTTGAAACCGTCCAGCGCATTGCGCAGAAAGCAGGCGATCGCGTGCGTACGCTGGGCGTTGCGTTATCGCCGTGTATCGTGCCGCGAATCGGTAAACCAGGTTTTCATATTGGCGACAATGAAATGGAGATTGGCATGGGGATTCACGGCGAAAGCGGTATCCGCCGGGGTCCGCAGCTGAGCGCCGAACAGATTGCCGAAGAGATGATGTCCTGGCTGCTGGCGGACTCACCTTGCCAGCAGGGCGATGAAGTTGCCGTGTTGATCAATGGGCTTGGCGCTACGCCGCTGGAAGAGTTGTACCTGATGTATCGCCATGTATATCAGATTCTGGCCGAGAGCCAGATGCGCGTTTTCCGCGTCTGGATTGGCGAATTTGCGACGGCAATGGAGATGACCGGTATGTCCATTAGCCTGATGCCGGTGGATGAAGAGCTGAAAACGCTGCTCAACGCTGGGGCCGATACCCCGATGTTCCGCCAGTTTCCGGCTTAAGGAGGGGGGATGACGCTAGATACGCAGAGTCTGCGACCGCTTTTTACCGAGTGGGAGCGCATCATGGAGGCCAACAAATCGGTCCTGACCGAGCTGGATAGCGTGGTTGGCGACGGTGATTTAGGGTTGACCATGAGCGACGGTTTCGCGGCAGCGGCGCGCTACGCGCAGCAGAGCGAAGAACGTGACATGGGGCGATTCTTCTACATGGCTGGCAAGGCGATGGCCTCGGCGGTGCCGTCGACGATGGGGACGCTGATGGCTTCCGGGCTGATGCAGGCGGGTAAGGCGTTTAAAGGCCGGCAAACGCTGGAGCTAACGGAAGCTGGCGTGTTGTTCCAGGCCTGGTACGACGGCGTCCAGCAGCGCGGGAAAGCGCAGCCGGGCGAAAAAACCTTCCTCGATGGTATGGCCCCCGCGCTGGCGGCGCTGCTTGTCGGAGAGGAACCGCTGACCACGGCGAGGAATGCGCTATTGCAAGCGCAACAAGGCGTGCAGCAGACAACCACCATGGTGGCGAAGCACGGGCGTGCGGCCATTCACGGTGAGCGGTCGCGCACGTTTGTCGATCCTGGCGCCATGGTCGCGCAACTGCTGATCCAGGGCTATTTTAACTTCGTGCAGGCTATTTGCCCGAGCGACGGGCGGTAAGGAAGGAACGCAATTATGTTGAAAGAAGTGGTGAAAATCAGCAATCAGCACGGCATTCATGCCCGTCCGGCGGGGGTTCTGGCCAAAGCCTGCGCGCAGTATCAATCGCGGATCGAGATGATCTACGATGGCAAGGTCATCAAAGGGAAAAGCATCATGAGCATTCTGGGGGCGGGGATCAAAGGCCGAGGATCGCTTGAGATCATCTGTAGCGGTAGCGATGAGCAGGAGGCGATGGCGAAGCTGAAGGTGCTGTTCGCGGAAGGCTTTGGTTTCGATTAATCACGCATTGTCAGGCGGAATAAAAAAGGGTTCATGCTTGCGCATGAACCCTTTGCCCGATGGCGCTGCGCTTATCGGGACGACAAATTTCGTTGGCCGGGTTAGGCGTAACCGACACCCGGCTTCAACGCATTACAGCGTGATGACGTCGAATTCGACTTCAGGGTTCACGTCAGCGTCGTAGTCCACGCCGTCGAGGGCAAAACCGAACAGGTTCAGGAATTCCTGCTTGTAACCTGCATAGTCGGTTTCCTGTGCCAGATTTTCGGTGGTGATCAGCGGCCACAGGTCACGGCACGCCTGCTGAATGTCGTCACGCAGCTCCCAGTCATCCATACGGATACGCTGGTTGTCATCAAGCGCGACTTTATCGCCGTACAGGCTGGTGGTCATCAGACGGTTGATCTGCTCGATACAACCTTCGTGAATGCCCTGTTCCTTCATCAGCTTGAAGACCATAGAGATGTACAGCGGCATCACCGGAATAGCAGAAGAAGCCTGGGTGATAACCGATTTCAGTACGGCAACGTTAGCGGAACCGTGCAGCGGAGCCAGCTGGTTACGCAGTTCACCTGCCGCGCGATCGAGGTCTTCTTTCGCTTTGCCCAGCGCGCCGTGCCAGTAGATTGGCCAGGTCAGGTCGGTACCGATGTAGGAGTAGGCCACGGTTTTCACGCCTTCGGCCAGCACGCCCGCTTCGCTCAGCGCGCCCATCCACAGTTCCCAGTCCTCGCCGCCCATGACGGTAACGGTGTTCTGAACTTCTTCTTCGGTGGCCGGCTCAATGCTGGCGGTGATGATCTGATCTTTGTTGGTATCAATCGCTTTAGAGGTGTAAACCTCGCCGATCGGCTTCAGCGCAGAACGAACGACTTCGCCGGTTTTCGGCATTTTACGCACCGGAGAGGCCAGTGAGTAAACGACTAAATCAATCTGACCCAGGTCTTCTTTGATCAGTTTGATCACTGCGTCGCGGCACTCATCGGAGAACGCGTCGCCGTTGATGCTTTTGGAATACAGACCTTCGCGCTTAGCGGCTTCATCGAAGGCGGCAGAGTTATACCAGCCCGCGGAACCCGGTTTGGTTTCCGTGCCCGGTTTTTCGAAAAATACGCCGATAGTGGCGGCACCGCTACCAAACGCGGCGGAAATTCTGGAAGCCAGGCCGTAACCGGTGGAAGCACCGATCACCAGCACGCGGGAAGGGCCGTTAGCGATTTTCCCGTTTTTCTTCACATATTCGATCTGTTTTTCCACGTTGACTTTACAGCCAGTCGGATGGGTCGTTGTACAGATGAATCCACGAATTTTTGGTTTGATTATCATAATGATGGCTAATTAAGTTTGTATTTTCGCTGTCAAGTGCGCAATGACACCGTCTGTTCTGGCTTGTTTAACATCATGGTTAACAAGCCCCCCACATCTATTATGGCACGGGGCATTATACAGAAAAGCGACTGCAATGATGAATTACGTCTGATTTTCGCTATAACGTAAAAGGGCCCATGTACGGACATGAACCCTTTTTAGGCGGGCGGGTGGATTAGCTGGAATGGGTGAATTCGGCCATAAATTGCAGAATTAGCGCCATCGACACCGCGCCGGGGTCACAGTGGCCGATGGCCCGCTCGCCGAGATTTTTCGCGCGCCCGAAGCGGGCCACCATCGTGGATGTCCCTTCCGCACCGGCCATCGCCGCCTGTGCGCAATTTGCCAGCGCTTCAGATAATGGCAGGGCTGTGTCTGAACGTGCGCGCGTTGCCGCTGCTGCGAGTGCATCCATCATCGTTTTATCGCCCGGCTCTGCGCCGCCGCGCTGGTGGATAGCCTGCATACCTATCTCCAGCCATTCAGCCAGCGTCGCGGCATCCAGCTCGCGGCGTCCTGCCAGCCCTTTGCCGCCCGCGCGGAACAGGGTGCCGAAGATCGCGCCGGAAGCGCCGCCCATGCTGGTCATCAGCCGCGTGCCGCTTTGCAGCAGGCAGTCACCGATATCGGCGGGAGAAAATTCAGGCGCGGAAAGTAGCGTCTGCAAAGCGGTAAAGCCGCGCTTAATGCCAATGCCGTGATCGCCATCGCCAATGACCTGGTCGAGTGCGGTCAGGCGCGGTTCGCTGGCGATCATGCCTTGGGCAACGTGCTGTAGACAGGCGGTGAATTGCGTGGTGTTCATCTTATTTTCTCCAGCCGAGGGTATTGATGGGGTGGTCATACAGACGTTGCATTTCATCGTCCAGCCGCAGCAGGCTTAACGAAAATCCGGACATCTCCAGCGAGGTGCAAAAGTGGCCGACCTGCACGTCGTGAGTGTGAATGCCGCGTTCTGCCAGCGCCATGCCGACCTTACGGGTGATGACCATGAGCTCAGTGTTGCTCAGCGCGCCCAGGTTATTGACGCTGACGCAGACGTTATCGCCGTGGCCAAACGGTAGGTCATCGCACAGGCGGGCGATCATCATCTCGACCAGCTCGTCGCTATGCGGCATGGGCATGCGGCATAGCCCTGGCTCACCATGAATACCAATTCCCAGCTCGATTTCGTTGTCTGCCAGCGTGAAGTTAAAGGCGTCGGACTGCGGCAGTGCGCAGCCGCTGAGCGCCACGCCGATGGTACGCGTATTGTGATTGGCCTTTTGCGCCAGCGCTTCCAGCGCGGGCAGGGTGTAGCGCTCAAACTGTGCTGCCGCACCGGCGAGTTTATACAAGAACGCCAGGCCGCCAACGCCGCGACGGTCGGACATTCTTTCCAGTGGCGCAGAAGCAATATCATCCGTGGCGCGTACGGTGCGGCATTCGATCCCTTCTTCCGCCAGTATTTCGGCGGCGATATCAAAGTTCATGCCGTCGCCGGAGTAGTTCCCATAGAGGAACAGAATGCCGTTGCCCTGATGAACGGCCCGGCTGGCTTCGATAATCTGATCGGGAGAAGGCGAGGTGAAAACCTCACCCAGCGCGCAGGCATCGATGCCACCTTCACCGACGAACCCGGCAAACGTCGGCTCATGGCCGCTGCCACCGCCGCTGACGATAACGGTCTGGCCGGTTTGCGTCATCGTGCGATAAACCGCACAGTACTCCGGGAGGGCGTGGATCTTTCCGCGCCCGGCGTACACCAGCCCTTCCATGATTTCGCTGCGGATATTATCGGTGTTGTTGAACAGCTTTTTGGGTTTCTGCATCGTCACTCCCTCTCGTAAGGTTCTGTTTCTTTAGTGACGATTTTACCTGCGCAGCACGTTTAGACCTGGCAACTTTGATACCAATTAATCTCCCAAATCAGGGGCATGACTGGGGGCCAAATGCGCCAGGGCTAGTCGGCGATTTTGCGTTCCAGCACAATCTTCCAGAACGCATCGACCAGCGGTTCGTGCAGCCGTTTTTTCTGCACGCAGACCCCCAGTTCGAACGGGGTCTTCTCATCGCTTCGTTCTAAAATCATCACGCGGTTGCGCACCGGCTCCGGGCTGTTTTCCAGCACGATTTCGGGAATGAGCGCCACGCCGCAGCCCAGCGCCACCATCGACACCATCGCCTCATGGCCGCCTACCGTAGCGTAAATAGATGGATTACTGATTTTGTGACGACGGAACCACAGCTCAATGCGACGGCGAACCGGCCCCTGATCGGCCATGATAAACGGCACTGTCGACCAGTCGGGCTTATCAACCGAAACCTGATTACGCACCGGGCAGGGCAGCGCCGGGGCGATCAGCACCACCGCCAGATTTTCCAGCATCGAAAAGGCGACCGCGCCGGGCAGCGTTTCCGGCTTACCGGCAATCGCCAGATCGGCCTCGCCGGTGACCACTTTGTCCATCGCATCGGCGGCGTCGCCGGTGGTGAGCTTAATTTCCACCGAGGGATGCTCGGCGCGGAAGCGGTCGAGGATTGGCGGCAGATGGCTATAAGCCGCTGTCACTGAACAGAAAATGTGCAGCTCACCAGAAAGTGATGGCCCCTGCTGATCGAGGGTGTGGCGCAACTGCTGATACTGCAACAACGTTTGCTGGGCAAATACCCGCAGTTCTTCCCCCGCTTCGGTCAGCGTGACCGTGCGGTTATCGCGCACAAACAGCGCCTGGCCGAGGTCCTCTTCCAGCCGCTGAATTTGCCGGGAGAGCGTGGAGGGGCTGACGTGCATCGCCCGTGCGCTGCGGCCAAAGTGGCGGCTTTCCGCCAGATGCAGGAAGGTTTTCAGATCGCGTAAATCCACCGATTTCACCTCACGGTTCTATATTGCATAAATTGCAACGTGACGTTGTGAATATATCAATTTCCGCAATAAATTTCCTGTTGTAATGTGAGTCTATTCTCGCAAAAGCGAACCGAACAATAAGACACACAACATCACGGAGTACACCATCATGGCTAACTACTTTAATACACTGAACCTGCGCCAGCAGCTGGCACAGCTGGGTAAATGCCGCTTTATGGGCCGCGACGAATTCGCCGACGGCGCGAGCTACCTTCAGGGTAAAAAAGTGGTCATCGTCGGCTGTGGCGCTCAGGGTCTGAACCAGGGCCTGAACATGCGTGACTCCGGTCTGGATATTTCTTATGCCCTGCGTAAAGAAGCGATCGCTGAGAAGCGTGCTTCCTGGCGTAAAGCGACCGAAAACGGCTTCAAAGTAGGCACCTACGAAGAGCTGATCCCGCAGGCTGACCTGGTAGTTAACCTGACGCCGGACAAACAGCACTCTGACGTGGTGCGTTCCGTACAGCCGCTGATGAAAGACGGCGCGGCGCTGGGCTACTCCCATGGCTTCAACATCGTCGAAGTGGGCGAGCAGATCCGTAAAGACATCACCGTAGTGATGGTGGCGCCGAAATGCCCAGGTACCGAAGTGCGCGAAGAGTACAAGCGTGGTTTCGGCGTACCGACGCTGATCGCCGTTCACCCGGAAAACGACCCGAAAGGCGAAGGTATGGCGATTGCTAAAGCCTGGGCCGCGGCGACCGGCGGTCACCGTGCGGGCGTACTGGAATCTTCCTTCGTGGCGGAAGTGAAATCTGACCTGATGGGCGAGCAGACTATCCTGTGCGGTATGCTGCAGGCCGGTTCTCTGCTGTGCTTCGACAAGCTGGTGGCAGAAGGCACCGACCCGGCATACGCCGAAAAGCTGATTCAGTTCGGCTGGGAAACCATCACCGAAGCGCTGAAGCAGGGCGGCATCACCCTGATGATGGACCGTCTGTCTAACCCGGCGAAACTGCGTGCTTACGCGCTGTCCGAACAGCTGAAAGAGATCATGGCGCCGCTGTTCCAGAAACACATGGATGACATCATCTCCGGCGAATTCTCTTCCGGCATGATGGCAGACTGGGCCAACGACGATAAGAAACTGCTGACCTGGCGTGAAGAGACCGGCAAAACCGCGTTCGAAACCGCACCGCAGTTTGAAGGTAAAATCGGCGAGCAGGAGTACTTCGATAAAGGCGTGCTGATGATTGCGATGGTGAAAGCGGGCGTTGAGCTGGCGTTCGAAACCATGGTCGATTCCGGCATCATCGAAGAATCTGCTTACTACGAATCACTGCACGAGCTGCCGCTGATTGCCAACACCATCGCCCGTAAGCGTCTGTACGAAATGAACGTGGTTATCTCCGATACCGCAGAATACGGTAACTACCTGTTCTCTTACGCTTGCGTACCGCTGCTGAAAGAGTTCATGACCACGCTGCAGACCGGCGATCTGGGCAAAGCGATTGCCGAAGGCGCGGTAGACAACGCGCAGCTGCGCGACGTGAACGACGCAATTCGCGGTCATGCTATCGAGAAAGTGGGCCAGAAGCTGCGTGGCTATATGACTGATATGAAGCGCATTGCAGTAGCTGGATAAGAGGCTGCTGGAATCGCCGGATGGCGGCGTGAACGCCTTATCCGGCCTACAATAAAGTGACCATTACGTAGGCCGGATAAGCGTTGCGCCATCCGGCAAAAAAAAGCCCGGTGTTTAAACACACCGGGCTTTTTATTAGTTACGGTACAGCACTTTGATGATGTGGTAACCGAACTGTGTATGCAGAGGGCCGGTTGGCTCCAGCACCGGGCAGGAGAAGACCACTTTGTCGAACGCCGGCACCATCTGGCCCTGGCGGAATTCACCTAAATCGCCACCGCGTTTGCCCGATGGGCAGATGGAATGCTTCTTCGCCAGTTTGCCGAAGTCGGCGCCGTTTTTAATCTGCTCCAGAAGATCCAGTGCCAGTTTCTCTTCTTTTACAAGGATATGCAGTGCTGCTGCTGTTTTTGCCATGGTTTGCGCCCTGGGTTAAGTGATAAATCAGGGCGCAATATTAGCATGTAAAAGCCGTTACAGGATGTCGAAGGTGATGCGGCTCCATGACAGCGGCGGCAGGGTGAGGTCGGAGACCGTGAGCGTCTCCGGCGCAACGCGATCCGGACGATCAAAGGTATTTTTCGCGTAGAGATCGTCACAGCGGAGGATCTGATGTTCTGCAAGACGCGTCTGGCCAAACGCCGACAGATCCGGATCCAGCGTAAAGCTGTCGTGAAAATCGCTGTTCAGCGCGAATAAATAGAGTTTACCCTCAGCGGCGTTGTGAACCACGGCAGACTGGATGCGTCGTGCATCACCGTATCTGCTGCTGAAGGTGCCCGCAGGAATGAAGTGGCGTAATGCGCTGCCTTTCGCCACGTTAGCCACCATCGCAAAAGGCCAGAAGATGGTCTGACGAATCACGCCGCCGCCCGTTTCGGTAAAGATGGGGGCAATGACGTTCACTAACTGCGCCAGGCTGGCCATTTTCACCCGATCGCAGTGGTTAATGAGGGAGCAGAGGAGGCCGCCAACGACCAGCGCATCGAGAAAAGAGTAACGGTCTTCCAGCAGCGGCGGCGCAACCTTAAAGCGATTCTCTTTGTGCTTCATCGGCGCATCCCATGGGTCACCGCGCAGATACCAGACGTTCCATTCATCGAAGGAGATCATAATGTCCTTCTTACCGCGCTTGTAGGCTTTCACATAGTTGGCGGTGCTGACGATGGTCTCAATAAAGTTGTCCATATTGACGAAGGAGGCCAGGAAGTCGCTCTCTGTGCCTTCGTTTTCATAATACTGGTGGCAGGAGATGTAGTCGACGTAGTCGTACAGTTCCTCGAGCACGACCCGATCCCAGGTGGGGAAGGTATCCATCATCGAGCTTGAACTCCCACACGCGATCAGCTCAACCTCCGGGTCGACGCAGCGCAGAATTTTAGCCGTCTCGCGCGCCTTTTTGGCGTAGTCGTCGGCGCTCATCTGCCCGGTTTGCCATGGGCCGTCCATCTCGTTACCGAGACACCAGAGTTTAAAGTTATAGGGCTCGGCGTCGCCGTGCTGCACGCGCAGATCGCTGAGGGAGGTGCCGCCAGGGTGGTTACAGTATTCAATAAAGTATCCCGCTTCCTGCGGCGTGCCGGTCCCCAGATTGATGGCGATCATCGGCTCGACGTGGGTTTGTTGGCACCAGCGGTTAAACTCGCTGATGCCGAACTGGTTGCTCTCTTTGCTGATCCACGCGTAGTCCAGGCGCACCGGACGCTCTTCTTTTGGGCCAATACCATCGCGCCAGTTGAAGCCGGAGACATAGTTGCCGCCGGGATAGCGCACGGTGGTGACGTTCATCTCTTTCACCAGGTTAATCACGTCCTGGCGGAACCCTTGCGCATCGGCTTCCGGGTGGCCGGGTTCGTAAATACCGGTATATACCGCGCGGCCCAGATGCTCAACGAAAGAGCCAAACAGCCGGGGGTTAATCTCGGCGATGCGATTCTCCGGGGTAATGGCGAAGTGGAGCTTCGACATAACGTTCCTCCTTAAGCGGGGTAGTGGTTAGCTTTTAAATCGGTCTGAATTTCGTTCATCATCCGGGTGTCCAGCTTGTAAAAGAACAGGAACAGCAGTGATGTGATGATGCTGCCCGCTGCGGGAATGACGGTGATCAGCAGCATAATGGCGTTCAACGTCTCCGGCGTTTGCTGAGGCGCGTCCGGAACATAGTGCGTTAAGGACAGAATGGTGGCGGTAATCGTGCCGGCAATCGCCAGACTCACCTTCAGGGCAAACAGGTTGCCGGACGCATAGACGCCGGACATGCGACGCTTGAACTTCCATGCGCCAAAGTCGTCGGCATCGCCAATAAAGGACCAGAATATCGGCACCGTAATCGCGCCAATATAGCCGCGCAGAGTGTTGAGGGCGAAAATAGTCTCTATGTTTCGTGGGTCGATAAAGTAAATAAGGATGGAGATGGCCGCGGTAATAAAACCAACGTAAATATATAGTTTCACCTTGCAAATATATTTCGTTAACGTATTCGTGGTCAGGTTACCTAATATCGCAGCCACGATCCCGATACTGATAAACACTGTCGTCCAGAGGTCGTTAAGGTGCATGAGATATTTGGTGAAATAGATGGTCGCGCCGCCGCAGACAAAAGCGGGAATACAACCGATAAACATCCCGGAGACCACCAGAACCCACTGCTTGTTTTTAAAGGCAAAAAGCAGGCTTTTGAAGATATTTTCCTGCGGCCCTTCTTCCGGCGCGATGCGCTCGCGGGTATTGAAGACACACAGCAGGAACATGCAGAGACCAATAATTGAAAAGAGGGTGTTGGTAATAAAGAACCCTTTTTGCTGATCGCCCGCGCCGAAATAGTGTACGAGCGGCAACAGCGTTAAGGAACACAGCAGCACCGCACAGTTGGCCATGGTAAAACGATAGGACTGACACGAGATGCGATCGACCGGGTTGGCGGTAATCACGCTGCCCAACGAGCAGTAAGGAATATTGACCGTGCTGTACAGTACGGACAGCAACAGGTAGGTGACAAAAGCATACACGCCTTTCCAGCCCGCGGTGATGTCCGGCGTATAGAACGCGAGGATACAGATCAGGCAGAAGGGAACACAGCCGTAAAGAATATAAGGGCGAAAACGTCCATAGCGTGAACGCGTGCGATCGGCAATACCGCCAAGCATGGGGTCGACAAACGCATCGACCAGCCTGACGACTAAAAACATGGTGGCGAGGAGCGCCGCATCAAGGCCAAATATATCGGTATAAAAATAGGTGAGAAACATGGTGACAGGGCCCCAACTCATATTACAGGCCGCATCGCCAAAACCAAATCCTAGCTTCTCCCTAACGCTCAATCTCTCCGTGCTATTGGCCACGGTGACGTCTGGTAATAAAATTTCCTGTGCCATTCTTTATTTCACCATAAAGTAAGTGGTTAATTATTGCTAACAGTGAGAACAACAGGTAAACCCAAACAGATAACGAGAGTCATGACGGTGACAATACTATTGACGGCATTGCTTTCATTTTGTGATGTTTCATTGATATCGCTTGTTACCCTCTTTTTTGTGCAGGGATACAGCTATATTCTCCATATTAATAACGCATTGGTTTTCATTTGAAATTAATTATTCAGAGGATGAATTGTTTTCAAAATATATTATGCAGAATACGGTTTTTCGATTTTCCTCGGGTAAAAGCGTGGTCCTGTGGCATAAACATCAGCCTCCATTCCGTCCGTCGCCGATTTTCTCCGGCGCGTCTCGGTGGGCGATCCCTCCCGCCAGACTTTCTGCTACAATCCACACCCCCGTGTTTACAGATTGAGCAATCCCCCTATGCGTTTGAACCCCGGACAACAACAAGCCGTCGAATTCGTCACCGGACCCTGCCTGGTGCTGGCGGGTGCTGGCTCCGGCAAGACCCGCGTTATCACCAACAAGATTGCCCACCTGATCCACGCCTGTGGCTATCAGGCGCGCCATATTGCCGCCGTGACCTTTACCAACAAGGCCGCGCGTGAGATGAAAGAGCGTGTGGCGCAAACGTTAGGGCGCAAAGAAGCACGCGGGCTGATGATCTCCACTTTCCACACGCTGGGGCTGGATATCATTAAGCGCGAGTACGCCGCGCTGGGCATGAAGTCGAACTTCTCGCTGTTTGACGATACCGACCAGACCGCGCTGCTCAAGGAGCTGACTGAAGGGCTGATTGAAGACGATAAGGTGGTGTTCCAGCAGCTGATCTCGACGATCTCCAACTGGAAAAACGATCTGATGACCCCGGCGCAGGCGGCGGCCAGCGCGAAGGGCGAGCGGGATCGTATTTTTGCCCACTGCTACGGCCTGTATGATGCCCATATGAAGGCCTGTAATGTGCTGGACTTCGACGATCTGATCCTGCTGCCGACGCTGTTGTTGCAACGTAATGAAGAGGTGCGTGAGCGCTGGCAGAACAAAATTCGCTACCTGCTGGTGGATGAATACCAGGATACCAACACCAGCCAGTACGAGCTGGTGAAGCTGCTGGTGGGGCAACGTGCACGCTTTACCGTGGTGGGGGATGACGATCAGTCCATCTACTCATGGCGCGGCGCGCGTCCGCAAAACCTGGTGCTGCTGAGTCAAGATTTCCCCGCGCTGCAGGTCATTAAGCTCGAGCAGAACTATCGTTCCTCCGGGCGTATCCTGAAGGCGGCGAACATTCTGATCGCCAACAACCCGCACGTGTTTGAAAAGCGTCTGTTCTCCGAACTGGGCTACGGGCCAGAGCTGAAAGTGCTGAGCGCCAACCATGAAGAACACGAAGCGGAACGTGTTACCGGCGAGTTAATTGCACACCACTTCGTCAACAAGACGCAGTATAAGGATTACGCGATCCTCTACCGCGGCAACCACCAGTCGCGGGTGTTTGAAAAATTCCTGATGCAGAACCGCATCCCGTACAAAATTTCCGGCGGCACCTCGTTCTTCTCACGCCCGGAGATTAAAGACCTGCTGGCCTACCTGCGCGTGCTGAGCAACCCGGATGATGACAGCGCGTTCCTGCGTATCGTCAACACGCCGAAACGCGAGATTGGCCCCGCGACGCTGCAAAAGCTCGGCGAATGGGCGATGACCCGCAACAAGAGCCTGTTCACCGCCAGCTTCGATATGGGGCTAAGTCAGACGCTCACCGGGCGCGGCTATGAATCGCTGACGCGCTTTACCCAGTGGCTGGGCGAAATTCAGCGCCTGGCGGAACGCGAACCGATTGCCGCCGTGCGCGATCTGATTCACGGTATTGATTACGAATCCTGGCTGTTTGAAACCTCGCCCAGCCCGAAAGCCGCCGAAATGCGCATGAAAAACGTCAACACGCTGTTTAGCTGGATGACGGAGATGCTGGAAGGCAGCGAGCTGGAAGAGCCGATGACTCTGACCCAGGTGGTCACCCGCTTTACGCTGCGCGACATGATGGAACGCGGTGAAAGTGAGGAAGAACTGGATCAGGTGCAGCTGATGACCCTGCACGCATCAAAAGGGCTGGAGTTCCCGTACGTCTTCCTGGTGGGGATGGAAGAGGGGCTGCTACCGCACCAGAGCAGCATCGACGAGGACAATGTCGATGAAGAGCGCCGCCTTGCTTACGTGGGCATTACCCGCGCGCAAAAGGAGCTGATTTTTACCCTGTGCAAAGAGCGCCGTCAGTATGGCGAACTGGTTCGCCCGGAGCCGAGTCGTTTCCTGCTGGAACTGCCGCAGGATGATGTGATCTGGGAACAGGAGCGGAAGGTGATTACCGCGGAAGAACGCATGCACAAAGGGCAGGCGAACGTCGCCAACATCCGTGAAATGCTGGCCAAAGCGAAAAAAGGTTAACAAGCAGCTCGACCGAGTAAAGCAACGCCGGAAATGTGCACAGCGCTTCCCCGGCGTCGACGTTGCCTCGGCCGGGCCACAGGTCATAGTAGGCCGGATAAGGCGAGGCCGCCATCCGGCACTACCCGCATTACTTGATACCAAACACCCGGCTGGCGTTCCCCCAGGCAATCTTGTTTTTCAGCGCCATATCCATCTCCAGCGGATCGAACCAGTCGCAGGCCTGGTGAATATCTTCATAAGGATAGTCGACGGAGAACATCACCCGATCTTCCCCCATAATCTCCAGCGCATTGTGCAGCGAGTGGGTATTAAAGTGCCCGCTGGTGGTGACAATGAAATTATTCTGCAGGTAGTGCATCAGCGGTTTCTCTGCCTTGCCTAAACCGATGCCAAAACGCTGGCGGTACAGGCGATGTTGAGTACGTGGCAGCATGTGCACCAGCCCTTCTCCCAGGTGCCCCAGCACAATGTTCAGATTTGGATAACGGTCAAACAGGCCGCTCATCATCAGGCGAATGGCGTGGACGGCGGTCTCTTGCGCAAAGCCCCAGGCGGAGCCGATCAGGCTTTCGTAGCCGGTATAAATTCCGCGGGCCGGGCCTTCTAAAGGTTCGCGCGGGTGCAGATACACCGGCACGTTTAAGGCATTCACTTTATCCCAGAACACCAGCATGGACTCATCATCCAGATACAGCCCGTGCTCGCTGTCCTTGACGTTGGTATAGCCGTTAATCAACGCCCCTTTCATACCCAGAGTTTTCACTGCGCGTTCTAGCTCATCGGCGGCGGCCTCCGGGTTTTGCAAAGCCAGGGTGGCGAAAGCGCTGAACTTATCCGGGTGCGGCTTCACGCAGTGCTCAACGAGGTAGTCGTTGGTGTTACGGGCAAAAGAGACGGCGCTGGCTTGATCCAGAATCGACTGCGCGCCCGGCGAGGTGAGAGACAAAATGACATGGTCGATATTGCGCTGTGCCATCTCATCAAGCTGGATGCTGCGATCCATTAAGCGGCGTTCAACGTCTTTCATGTATTCACTGCCGTTACGCGCCGCTTCGCCGCTGGCGTCCCAAAGGCGGTTATTTTCTGGGGTAGAGACATGTTCTTCGAGGGCGATTTTTCCACGCATGATGCATTCCTTATTCGGCTAGAGGGCTAACGTTTGTCTGCCCGCAGAATAGGTTTTTGCGCGTAGTGGCGGCAATGCGTGAAACGCAATAGAGGTTATTACAAAATCGAATAGGGCATCAGGCGAGGTGTCGCTCGGCAATGGCGGCAATCAGCCCACGCAGCCAGACGTGGCCGGGGTCGCGGTGGTGACGCTGGTGCCAGAGCTGCCGGATGGCGATACCGGGCAGAGAGAATGGCAGCGGCCAGATACGGCACGGGTAGTGTTTCATCAGATGACGTGCAGGTTGTTCCGGCACCACGGCGATAAGATTGCTATCGGCTACCAGTTCGCCTGCGCCTAAGAAGCTGGGCAGCGTAAGCGCCACGCGGCGGGACTGCCCGATTTCTTCAAGCAGGTTATCAATATCACCATGTCCGGTACCATTGATGCGAATAGCCAGATGCCTTTCCCGATGCCAGTCTGTCAGCGTAAAGGCCTCACGGATGCGGGGATGGTTGGCGGCGCACAGGCAGACGTAGGACTGATTAAACAGGCGCTGCTGATAGATGCTGTCGGGTACCTGACGCAGATAGCCAATCGCTAAATCACATTTGCCTGACTCGAGATCTCCCGGCGTGCTCTCGTCGATATTCAGCACCGAGAAGGCGATGCCTTCCGCTCCGAGTTCGTGAAGCTGGGTTTGCAGGTGTGGAAGCAGGGTCATCTGGCTGATATCAGTCATGCTGAGAGTAAAGTTTCGCGTACTGGTTTGCGGCGAAAAGTCCGGGATTTTCATCAGCGCGTTATCGGCGAGGTCGAGAATGGTAAAGACCGTCTGGGCGATAAAGTCCGCGCGCGGCGTGGGCTCCATACGCTGGCCTACGCGAATAAACAGCGGGTCATCAAAGTGGTCGCGTAGCCGTTTTAGCAGAATGCTGCCGGTCGGCTGGCTGATGCTAAGGGCATCGGCGGCGGGAGAGACGTTACCTAAGCGGTAGAGAGCAGAGAAAAAACGCAGTGACTTGATATCCAGTTCATCGCGCATCGTCTGCCCCTTGATGGTTGGCTTACTGCGCGGTGCCGCCAGCAACCTGCAGCGGCCAGTGGATGTAGCTTTGCCACTGGCACTCTTGATCGATCATTTCACGCCCCAGCGGATGCTGTTCCAGCCAGCTCTCCGGCAGCGTGAGGGTCAGATTTTCCCCATCGACGGTGAGCGTAATGGCTGGCAGAAGGTCATCCCGGCGGCGGCCAGCAAACAGAATCGCCAGTCGTAGCAAACGGCAGAGATGCTCCGCCACGCGCGGCGGTACGGCGTTCTGCTGGTGGAGCGTGGGCAGATTAACGGTGTTGGTCTGATTCAGTAGCAGGGTAGCGAGCAGCTTTTTCTGCGCAGGAGTAAAGCCCGGCAGGTCAAGATTACGTACCAGATAGGCCGCATGCTGCGGAGCTTGTTTAAAATCGACGCTGAGTCCAATCTCATGCAGCGCGCAGGCACTTAACAGTAGTTCGCTGCTTAACGGCTCCAGATCCCAACTCTCTTTCACCTGTTCGACAAAATTTGCCGCCAATTGGGACACGCGATTTGCCTGCTCGATATCAACCATAAAACGGCGCTGAATATTACGCAGCGTGCGGCTGCGAATATCTTCGTCGACCGCCAGATGCAGCATGCCGTAGACCAGCCCTTCGCGTAGCGCGCCGCCGGCCAGGGTCATACACTGGATATCCAGTTCGGTGAAAATGGCGATAAGGATGGCGAGCCCGCTCGGGAACACCAGCGCGCGCTCCAGCGTCAGCCCTTCAATTTCCAGCTCTTCCAGACGACCACACTGAATGGCGCGCTGTTTAAGCTGCTGAAGTTTGGCAAGGGTAATGCGCTCATCCATCCCCTGCGCCATCATGATTTCCTGCAACGCCTGAACCGTACCGGATGCGCCGACACAGACTTTCCAGCCGTGGTGACGCAGTTCATCCGCAACCGGCTTTAACACTTCACGGGCGGCACGTTCCGCTTCGTCGAAATGTTCCTGCGCCAGGTTACGGTCGGTAAAGTAGCGTTCAAGCCAGGTCACGCAACCCATCGACAGGCTGAACAGCGAGGTGGTTTGCGCACCGGTGCCGGTCACCAGTTCAGTACTGGCGCCGCCGATATCGACCACTAAGCGACGATCGTCGCCGCCGGTGGTGTGCGCCACGCCCTGATAAATCAGGCGCGCTTCTTCTTCGCCGCGGATAACCTGAACCGGACAGCCAAGGATTTCCTGTGCTTTGGCGATAAAAACATCGGCGTTAACGGCAAGACGCAGCGTTGCCGTCGCCACGATGCGGATTTGCGTGGGGGGAATATCTTGTAGACGTTCGGCAAACAGGCGCAGACACTGCCAGCCACGCTCCATGGCTTCCGTCGACAGGATGTTGTCCTGGCTCAGCCCGGCGGCCAGGCGCACTTTGCGCTTGATGCGGGTGAGGGTCTGGATGCTACCCGCCACCTCGCGCACGATCAGCATATGAAAACTATTGGAACCGAGATCAATGGCTGCGTACAGCGAGGTAGTGAGCATACTCTTTTAACCTGAACGACGACGATTACGTGGCGCGCCCGAACGACGCGGACCGTTACCCTGGCGAACGCGCGTCAGACGCAGCGGCTTCGGCAGGTCGGTTAACAAGGCATCCGGGTTGTATTTGCTGACCGGAATAGAGTGACCGGTGTAGGTCTCAATCGCCGGCAAGTTCAGGGCATACTCTTCACAGGCCAGGCTGATAGAGTGACCGCTGGCGCCAGCACGGCCGGTACGACCGATACGGTGTACGTAGTCTTCGCAGTCATCCGGAAGGTCATAGTTAAAGACGTGCGTGACGGCAGGAATGTGCAGGCCGCGCGCCGCAACGTCGGTCGCGACAAGAATGTCGAGATCGCCACGGGTGAAATCTTCCAGAATACGCAGACGTTTTTTCTGTGCCACATCACCGGTCAACAGGCCGACGCGATGACCATCGGCAGCCAGGTGGCCCCAGATGTCTTCACAGCGGTGCTTGGTGTTGGCGAAGATAATCGCGCGGTCAGGCCACTCTTCTTCCAGCAGCGTTTGCAGTAAACGCATTTTTTCTTCATTGGAAGGATAGAACAGCTCTTCTTTAATACGGTGTCCCGTTTTCTGCTCCGGCTCAACTTCGACGTACTCGGCGTTGTTCATTTGTTCGAACGCCAGTTCGCGTACGCGGTAAGAAAGGGTGGCAGAGAACAGCATGTTCAGACGCTGGTTGGCCGGCGGCATGCGGCGGAACAGCCAACGAATATCTTTAATAAAGCCGAGATCGTACATACGGTCGGCTTCGTCCAGCACCACCACCTGAATCGCGCCCAGGTTGATGTGATTCTGTTTCGCGTAATCAATCAGACGGCCAGTGGTGCCGATCAAAATGTCGACGCCGCTTTCCAGCACTTTCAGCTGTTTGTCATAGCCGTCACCGCCGTAGGCCAGGCCCAGCTTCAGCCCGGTTGCCTGAGCCAGCGGCTCGGCGTCGGCGTGAATCTGTACCGCCAGCTCACGGGTCGGCGCCATAATTAAGGCGCGCGGTTGGTTCACCTGGCGGTCAGCAACTGCCGGGTGAGAAAGAAGATAATGAAACGTTGACGTCAGGAACGCCATCGTTTTCCCGGTACCGGTTTGCGCCTGTCCAGCCACATCACGACCAGCAAGCGTCAGCGGCAAAGCCAGCGCCTGAATGGGCGTGCAATTATAAAACCCTTTAGTTTCAAGGGCTTCAACCACTTTAGGGTGCAGGGCGAAGTCGGAAAACTTCTGTTCTGTTAAATGTGTTTTGCTCATAGTGTGGTAGAATATCAGCTTACTATTGCATTAAGAAAGCGTATCCGGTGAAATAACGTCAACCTTTGTTGGCGAAGTCAACATCAACACCTCGTTGGTTAATGCTACACCAACACACCAGGCTTATTCCTGTGGAGTTAAATATGAGCGATAAAATTATTCACCTGACTGACGACAGTTTTGACACGGACGTACTCAAAGCTGACGGGCTGACACTCGTCGATTTCTGGGCAGAGTGGTGTGGTCCGTGCAAAATGATCGCCCCGATTCTGGATGAAATCGCCGATGAGTATCAGGGTAAACTGACCGTTGCGAAACTGAACATCGATCAGAACCCGGGCACTGCACCGAAGTATGGTATCCGCGGTATCCCGACGCTGCTGCTGTTCAAAAACGGCGAAGTAGCCGCAACTAAAGTTGGCGCGCTGTCTAAAGGCCAGCTGAAAGAGTTCCTCGACGCCAACCTGGCGTAAGCAATTCGACTCGGGCGTCCTGTGTTCTTAAATTGACCGGAACTCTGGACGCCCGGCTTCAGTCGTGCTAAGTTAAGTTTGACTTCGTTTTAAACATACCTTGTTTGAATCTTGTTTGACCCAAACCTCCCGTCGCATTTAGCCACGTCAGAGGTTGAAAAATTCCAGGCTTGTCACTCTTTCCGTCTTGTCGTTTCAGTTCTGCGTTCTTTCCTGTGACCAGGCAGCGAACAGACATGAGTTGATGGCCGTAAACAGGCACGGATGACCCTGCCATACCATTCACAAATTAAGTTCGAGATTTACCCCGAGTTTAAGAACCCACACCATTATGAATCTTACCGAATTAAAGAATACGCCGGTTTCTGAGCTGATCACTCTCGGCGAAAATATGGGACTGGAAAACCAGGCCCGTATGCGCAAGCAGGACATTATTTTTGCCATCCTGAAGCAGCACGCGAAGAGTGGCGAAGATATCTTTGGCGACGGTGTGCTGGAGATACTGCAGGATGGATTTGGTTTCCTCCGCTCCGCAGACAGCTCCTACCTCGCCGGCCCTGATGATATCTACGTTTCCCCCAGCCAAATCCGCCGTTTCAACCTCCGCACTGGTGACACCATTTCAGGTAAGATTCGTCCGCCGAAAGAAGGTGAGCGTTACTTTGCGCTGTTGAAAGTTAACGAAGTTAACTACGATAAGCCGGAAAACTCGCGCAACAAGATCCTCTTTGAGAACTTAACCCCGCTGCACGCAAACTCTCGTCTGCGTATGGAACGTGGTAACGGTTCTACCGAAGACTTAACCGCTCGTGTCCTGGATCTGGCATCGCCGATCGGTCGCGGCCAGCGTGGTCTGATTGTTGCTCCGCCGAAAGCCGGTAAAACCATGCTGCTGCAGAACATCGCGCAGAGCATCGCCTACAATCACCCGGACTGCGTGCTGATGGTGCTGCTGATTGACGAACGTCCGGAAGAAGTGACCGAGATGCAGCGTCTGGTTAAAGGTGAAGTGGTTGCTTCTACCTTTGACGAACCGGCATCTCGCCACGTTCAGGTAGCCGAAATGGTTATCGAGAAGGCGAAGCGTCTGGTTGAACACAAGAAAGACGTTATCATTCTGCTTGACTCCATTACCCGTCTGGCACGTGCCTACAACACCGTGGTTCCGGCTTCCGGTAAAGTACTGACCGGTGGTGTGGACGCTAACGCCCTGCACCGTCCGAAGCGTTTCTTCGGTGCCGCGCGTAACGTGGAAGAGGGCGGCAGCCTGACCATCATCGCGACTGCGCTTATCGATACCGGCTCTAAAATGGATGAAGTTATCTATGAAGAGTTTAAAGGTACCGGCAACATGGAACTGCACCTCTCTCGTAAGATTGCTGAAAAACGCGTCTTCCCGGCTATCGACTACAACCGTTCCGGTACCCGTAAAGAAGAGCTGCTCACCACGCCTGAAGAGCTGCAGAAAATGTGGATCCTGCGTAAAATCATCCATCCAATGGGTGAAATCGACGCGATGGAATTCCTCATTAACAAACTGGCCATGACCAAAACCAACGACGATTTCTTCGACATGATGAAACGCTCGTAAAACGCGGTTTTCGCCGACAAACGCCACACAATTGTGTGGCGTTTTTGTTTTTAGGAGTTTCGCCGATGGGGTTCCGCTTTTTTTTCGCGGACAATTGCGGTTTCCGGCTACAATAATAGCTAGTTTGCAAAATCGGTTATAAATCAGGCGAGTTTCCCCAATATTCATCAGGCTTCCTCTTCTGATGCGTTGCTATCGTGGGTATACTTTCGCTATTAATATTCGCAGCGAGTATAAATTGTGAGTTTACTGACCGTCGGTACTGACTTGATCAGTATTTTTTTGTTCACCACCGTATTTCTTTTTTTCGCCCGCCGGGTGGCAAAAAAGATCGGTTTGGTGGATAGACCAAATTTTCGTAAACGTCACCAGGGGCTTATCCCGCTTGTGGGCGGCATCTCTGTGTATGCCGGGATCTGCTTAACCTTTGCGATCGCCAATTACTACATCCCTCACGCTTCCCTGTACCTGGCCTGTGCTGGCGTTCTTGTGCTGGTTGGTGCGCTGGATGACCGTTATGACATCAGCGTTAAAATCCGCGCCACCATTCAGGCGCTGATTGGTATCGTGATGATGGCGGTGGGGGGGCTCTATCTGCGCAGCCTTGGCTATATTTTCGGGTCGTGGGAGCTGGTGCTCGGCCCGTTTGGCTTCTTCCTGACCCTGTTTGCCGTCTGGGCAATCATAAACGCTTTCAATATGGTGGACGGCATCGATGGCCTGCTTGGCGGCCTGTCGAGCGTCAGCTTTGGCGCTATTGGCCTCATTCTGTGGTTTGACGGGCAGACCAGCCTCGCCATGTGGTGCTTTGCGATGATTGCCGCCATTTTACCTTACATCATGCTCAACCTTGGTGTGCTGGGACGTCGCTATAAAGTCTTTATGGGGGATGCCGGCAGCACGCTGATTGGTTTCACGGTCATCTGGATCCTGCTGGAAACCACTCAGGGGACGCACCATCCGATTAGCCCGGTTACCGCGCTGTGGATCGTCGCCATTCCGCTCATGGACATGGTGGCGATTATGTATCGCCGTCTGCGTAAGGGCATGAGCCCGTTCTCCGCTGACCGTCAGCATATTCACCATCTCATCATGCGTGCGGGGTTCACCTCTCGTCAGGCGCTGGTGCTGATTACGCTTGCCGCCGCGCTGCTGGCCGGCATTGGCGTGGCCGCCGAATACACTCGTGTTGTGCCTGAATGGGCCATGCTGATTTTGTTCCTGATGGCCTTTGGCCTCTATGGTTACTGCATCAAGCGGGCCTGGAAAGTGGCGCGTTTTATTAAACGCATGAAGCGCAGAATGCGTCGGAACAGTGAAAAGAATCCAAAATTAACCAAGTAAAACTGGGGTAGTAATGACACAACCATTACCGGAAGCACAGTTATCAAGTGCGGAGAATGAACTGGATATTCGTGGCCTGTTTCGCGCGTTGTGGTCGGGGAAACACTGGATTATCGGCCTTGCGGTGCTGTTTGCCGTTGTGGTGCTGATTTATACCTTTTTTGCCCGGCAGGAATGGAGCACCACGGCGATCACCGACCGGCCAACGGTCAACATGCTGGGCGGCTACTACTCGCAGCAGCAGTTCCTGCGTAATCTGGACGTTAAGGTTAACCCAACCACCACCACGCCGCCGTCGGTGATGGATGAAGTTTACAAAGAGTTCGTCATGCAGCTCGCCTCCTGGGACACCCGTCGTGATTTCTGGTCGCAGACGGACTACTACAAGCAGCGGATGGTGGGGAACTCTCGTGCCGATGCGGCGCTGCTCGATGAGCTGATTAACGACATTCAGTATATCCCTGGCGACGCGCAGAAGAGCGTTAGCGACAGCGTCAAGCTGACGGCGGAAACCGCGCCGGATGCCAATAACCTGCTGCGCCAGTACGTGGCGTTTGCCAGCGAACGTGCCGCGGGGCATCTGAATGATGAGCTGAAAGGCGCGTGGGCCGCGCGAACCATCCAGGTGAAAGCGCAGGTGAAGCGTCAGGAAGAGGTTGCTCAGGCGATTTTCAACCGCCGTCTGCACAGCATTGAAGCCGCGCTGAAAATTGCGCAGCAGAACAATATTACCCGTAGCGTCACGGATGTACCGGCCGATGAACTGCCGGATTCCGAGCTTTCTTTACTGGGGCGTCCGATGCTGCAGGCTCGACTGGAAAACCTGCAGGCCGTTGGCCCGACCTTCGATCTGGATTACGACCAGGCGCGTGCGATGCTGACGACCCTCAACGTGGGGCCGACGTTGGCGAAGAGTTTTCAGACTTATCGGTATTTGCGTACACCGGAGGAACCGGTAAAACGCACAAGCCCGCGCCGCGTATTCCTGATGGTGATGTGGGGCATTGTCGGCGCATTGGTTGGTGCTGGGGTGGCACTGGCGCGTCGTCGCACGCAGTAAATACCCATCAATGATGAAGGGCGATGGGCCTGGTTCATCTATAGAAGAGAATCGATGTGAAAGTTCTGACTGTATTTGGCACACGTCCGGAGGCGATCAAAATGGCGCCTCTGGTCCATGCGCTAGCAAAGGATCCTCATTTTGAGGCAAAAGTATGCGTCACCGCACAGCATAGGGAAATGCTTGATCAGGTGCTACACCTCTTCTCCATCGTTCCGGACTATGACCTCAACATCATGAGTCCAGGACAGGGTTTAACCGAAATAACCTGTCGTATTCTGCAGGGGTTAAAGCCTGTTCTGGAGTCGTTTAAACCGGACGTCGTGTTGGTGCATGGCGACACGACAACCACCGCCGCGGCAAGCCTGGCGGCCTTTTATCAGCGCATTCCCGTTGGCCATGTGGAAGCGGGGCTGCGCACCGGCGATCTCTATTCGCCGTGGCCGGAAGAAGCGAACCGCACGCTCACCGGGCATCTGGCAATGTATCACTTCGCCCCGACCGAAAACTCGCGGCAGAACCTGCTGCGTGAGAATCTGCCGGATAAGCGCATTTTCGTTACCGGCAATACGGTGATTGACGCGCTGTTCTGGGTTCGCGATCGGGTGCTGAATAATACCGCGCTGCGTAGCGATATGACGCAGCGTTACCCGTTCCTCAACAACGGCAAAAAGACGATTCTGGTTACGGGGCACCGTCGCGAGAGTTTTGGCCAGGGTTTTGAACATATTTGTCACGCGCTGGCGAAAATTGCCGCGGACAACCCGGATGTGCAGATTGTGTATCCGGTACACCTTAATCCGAATGTCAGCGAGCCGGTGAATCGTATTCTTGGACACATCGATAGCGTCATATTGATCGAACCGCAGGACTACTTACCGTTTGTCTGGTTGATGAATCACGCGTGGTTGATTCTCACCGATTCTGGCGGCATTCAGGAAGAGGCGCCGTCGCTGGGTAAACCCGTACTGGTGATGCGTGAAACCACCGAGCGTCCGGAAGCCATTGATGCGGGGACGGTCCGCCTGGTGGGCACAGATAGCCAACGTATTGTGGACGAAGTCACGCGCCTGCTGCGCGATGACGAAGAATATCAAAGGATGAGTCGGGCCCATAACCCCTACGGGGATGGCCGGGCATGTGAACGTATTTTGGCAGCATTAAAAAATAATCAGGTAACGTTATGAGTTTCTCAACCCTCTCGGTGATCGGTCTGGGCTATATCGGCCTTCCTACGGCGGCGGCGTTTGCCTCCCGGCAAAAGCTGGTTGTGGGCGTCGATATCAATCAACACGCGGTGGATACTATCAACCGCGGTGAAATTCATATTGTCGAACCCGATCTCGACAGGGTAGTGAAAACGGCAGTGGCGGACGGCTATCTGCGCGCGACCACCACGCCGGAAGCGGCGGATGCCTATCTGATTGCCGTGCCGACGCCGTTCAAAGGCGATCATGAACCGGATATGGTTTATGTCGAAGCGGCGGCGCGCTCCATCGCGCCGGTGCTGAAGAAAGGGACGCTGGTGATCCTGGAGTCCACCTCGCCGGTCGGCGCGACCGAGCAGATGGCCGGTTGGTTGGCCGAGATGCGCCCGGATCTGACTTTCCCGCAGCAGGTGGGCGAGCAGGCAGATATCAACATCGCCTACTGTCCAGAGCGCGTACTGCCGGGGCAGGTGATGGTTGAGCTGATTAAAAATGACCGCGTGATCGGTGGAATGACGCCGGTTTGCTCCACGCGTGCTAGCGAACTGTACAACATTTTCCTCGAAGGTGAATGCGTGGTGACCAATGCCCGCACCGCCGAGATGTGCAAGCTGACGGAAAACAGCTTCCGCGACGTTAACATCGCGTTCGCTAACGAATTGTCACTGATTTGCGCCGATCAAGGGATTAACGTCTGGGAACTGATTCGCCTGGCGAACCGCCATCCGCGCGTGAATATTCTTCAGCCGGGCCCGGGCGTAGGTGGCCACTGTATCGCCGTCGACCCATGGTTTATCGTGGCGCAGAACCCGGAGCAGGCGCGTCTGATCCGTACCGCGCGTGAAGTGAACGACCACAAACCGTTCTGGGTGATCGACAAGGTGAAGGCGAATGTGGCCGACTGTCTGGCTGCCAGCGACAAACGCGCCAGCGAGCTGAAAATTGCCTGCTTTGGTCTGGCATTTAAACCAAATATTGATGATCTGCGCGAAAGCCCGGCCATGGAGATCGCCGAGCTTATTGCCCAGTGGCACAGTGGCGAAACGCTGGTGGTGGAGCCGAATATTCATCAACTGCCGAAAAAACTCGATGGACTGTGCTCGTTAGTCTCGGTAGAGACGGCGTTAGCAACTGCGGATGTGCTGGTGATGCTGGTCGATCATGCCCAGTTTAAAGCCATCAGCGGCGACGCGATTGCCCAGCAGTTTATTGTCGATACTAAAGGAGTCTGGCGTTGAAACGTATCTTAGTTACCGGTGGCGCAGGCTTTATTGGTTCTGCTGTCGTGCGTCACATTATTAACCACACTGCAGATAGCGTGGTGGTGGTCGATAAGCTTACCTACGCCGGTAACCTGGCGTCTTTAGCGCCGGTCGCGGACGATGAACGCTTTGCTTTCGAGCAGGTGGATATCTGCGATCGTCCGGCGCTGGACCGCGTGTTTGCCCAGTACCGCCCGGACGTCGTGATGCACCTGGCGGCGGAAAGCCACGTCGATCGTTCTATCGATGGCCCGGCGGCGTTTATCGAAACCAACATTGTCGGTACCTACACGCTGCTGGAAGCCGCGCGCGCCTGGTGGTCTACGCTGGATGATGCGGGTAAAGCGGCGTTCCGCTTCCACCATATTTCTACCGACGAGGTGTACGGCGATCTGCATTCGACGGACGATTTCTTTACCGAAACCACGCCGTATGCGCCAAGCAGCCCGTATTCTGCGTCGAAAGCCAGCAGCGACCATCTGGTTCGCGCCTGGCTGCGTACCTATGGTCTGCCGACGCTTATCACCAACTGTTCAAACAACTACGGCCCGTACCACTTCCCGGAAAAACTGATCCCGTTGACTATTCTCAACGCCCTGGCGGGTAAGCCGCTGCCGGTATACGGCAACGGTCAGCAGATCCGCGACTGGCTGTTCGTCGATGACCACGCCCGCGCGCTCTATCTTGTCGCCACCACCGGCGGCATTGGCGAAACCTACAATATTGGCGGTCACAACGAGCGTAAAAATATCGAGGTGGTCGAGACGATTTGCGCGCTACTGGAAGAGCTGGTGCCGCAGAAGCCGCAGGGTCTTGCGCGTTACCATGACCTGATTACCTTTGTCGCCGATCGTCCGGGCCATGATTTACGTTACGCAATCGATGCAGCGAAAATCGCCCGCGAGCTGGGCTGGACGCCGGAAGAGACGTTTGAAAGCGGGATGCGTAAAACGGTGCAGTGGTACCTCGCCAACGAAAGCTGGTGGAAGCAGGTACAGGACGGTAGCTATCAGGGTGAACGCCTGGGTCTGAAAGGCTAAAACGCCCGGAGGAGGAAAAGCAATGAAAGGCATTATTCTGGCGGGTGGCTCGGGTACGCGTCTGCATCCGATCACTCGCGGCGTGTCGAAACAGCTGCTGCCGATTTACGATAAACCGATGATCTACTACCCGCTGTCGGTGCTGATGCTGGCGGGGATACGTGACATATTGATCATCACCACGCCGGAAGACAAAAGTTACTTCCAGCGACTGTTGGGCGACGGCAGCGAGTTCGGTATTTCGCTACAGTACGCTGAACAACCCAGCCCTGACGGGCTGGCGCAGGCGTTTATCATCGGCGAAACCTTCCTCAACGGCGAGCCGTCGTGCCTGGTACTGGGCGACAACATCTTCTTCGGCCAGGGCTTCAGCCCAAAACTGCGTCATGTGGCGGCGCGTAGCGAAGGGGCGACGGTCTTTGGTTATCAGGTGATGGACCCGGAACGTTTTGGTGTGGTGGAGTTTGATGACCATTTCCAGGCGCTGTCGCTGGAGGAAAAACCGAAACAGCCGAAATCGAACTGGGCGGTCACCGGGCTGTATTTCTACGACAGCAAGGTTGTGGAATATGCGAAGCGGGTGAAGCCATCCGAACGCGGCGAGCTGGAGATCACCTCTATCAACCAGATGTATCTGGACGACGGTAAGCTAACCGTCGAGCTGCTGGGACGCGGTTTTGCCTGGTTGGATACCGGTACTCACGACAGTCTGATTGAAGCGAGTATGTTTGTGCAGACGGTCGAAAAACGTCAGGGCTTTAAAATTGCCTGTCTGGAAGAGATTGCCTGGCGCAACGGTTGGCTCGACGATGAAGGCGTGAAGCGCGCTGCCGCCGGGCTGGCGAAAACCGGCTACGGTCAATATCTGCTGGAGCTGCTCCGTGCCCGTCCGCGCCAGTATTGAGCCACTGACGTGGGAGAATCAGTTTTTCGGTATCAATAGCGCCATTGTCCGCTTTGCCGACGATGCGCCGCTGCTGACTACCGAACGGCTGCAGGGTTGGTCGCGGCTGCAGGCGAAAATTGCCGCGCATCAGGTTGAGCAGCTTGATGCGCTGCAGTCGCTCGGCTTTCAGCTGGTAGAAGGCGAGGTCGATCTGGCGCTGCCCGTTACGCCGGTGAGCCGCTCGCAGGCGCAGGTGGCCAGCGAGTCGGATATCCCGGAATTACGGGCGCTGGCGGCGCAGGCGTTTGCCTTAAGCCGTTTTCGTGCGCCGTGGTATGCCTCCGACGCCAGCGCCCGCTTCTATGCTCAGTGGATAGAAAATGCGGTCAAAGGCACTTTCGATAACCAGTGCCTGGTGCTTCGCAACGAGAACGGTACTATCCGCGCGTTTGTTTCCCTACGAGAATTGAGCGCCTCCGATGCGCGTATCGGCCTGCTGGCCGGGCGTGGCGCAGGCGCAGAACTGATGCAGGCTGCGGTACGCTGGGCGTATACTCGCGGCCTATCGACGCTACGGGTGGCGACGCAAGCCGGCAACACCGCAGCACTTCAACGCTATATTCACAGCGGCGCTAATGTCGTCAGCACCGCGTACTGGCTATACAGGTGACACCATGATCCCATTTAACGCCCCACCAGTCGTGGGTACTGAACTCGATTACATGCAATCCGCGATGGGCAGCGGCAAGCTGTGCGGCGATGGCGGTTTTACCCGTCGCTGCCAGCAGTGGATGGAACAGCGCTTCGGTAGCGCCAAAGTTCTGTTGACGCCATCCTGTACCGCATCGCTGGAGATGGCGGCCATCCTGCTGGATATCCAGCCGGGCGACGAAGTGATCATGCCGAGCTACACCTTTGTCTCCACCGCCAATGCCTTCGTGCTGCGCGGTGCGAAAATTGTGTTTGTTGATGTGCATAAAGAGACCATGAACATTGACGAAACGCGGATTGAAGCGGCGATCACTGACAAAACCCGCGCCATCGTGCCGGTGCACTATGCGGGCGTGGCCTGCGAGATGGACACCATCATGGCGCTGGCGAAAAAATACAATCTGTTCGTGGTGGAAGATGCCGCGCAGGGTGTGATGTCAACCTACAAAGGCCGCGCGCTGGGTTCCATCGGTCATATCGGTTGCTTCAGCTTCCACGAAACCAAAAACTACACCGCGGGTGGTGAAGGTGGCGCAACGTTAATTAACGATCGCGCGCTGGTTGAGCGGGCGGAAATCATTCGTGAAAAAGGGACCAACCGCAGCCAGTTCTTCCGGGGTTTGGTGGATAAGTACACCTGGCGCGATATCGGCTCGAGCTACCTGATGTCCGATCTGCAGGCTGCCTATCTGTGGGCGCAGCTCGAAGCCGCCGATCGCATCAATCAGCAGCGCCTTGCGCTGTGGCAGAACTATTATGACGCGCTGCTGCCACTGGCCAACACCGGACGCATTGACCTGCCGGTGATTCCGCAAGACTGCGGCCATAATGCACACATGTTTTACATCAAGCTGCGCGACGTTGAAGACCGTAGCGCGCTGATTAACTGGCTGAAAGAGGCCGAAATTCTGGCGGTATTCCACTATATTCCGCTGCACTCCTGCCCGGCGGGCGAGAAGTTTGGCGAGTTCCACGGTGACGATCGCTTCACGACCAAAGAAAGTGAGCGCCTACTTCGTTTACCGCTGTTCTACAACCTGTCGCCGGTCGATCAGCGAACGGTGATCAATACGCTGCTGAGCTACTTCGCCTGATATGTCGCTGGCAAAAGCTTCGGTGTGGACCGCCGCGTCCACGCTGGTAAAAATTGGCGTTGGTCTGCTGGTGGTGAAGCTGCTGGCAGTGTCGTTTGGCCCCTCAGGCGTCGGCCAGGCGGGTAACTTCCGCCAGCTGGTGACCGTGCTCGGCGTGCTCGCCGGGGCCGGTATTTTCAACGGGGTGACAAAATTTGTTGCCCAGCATCACGACGATCCGGCGCGTTTACGGCAGGTCGTCGGCACGTCCTCAGCGATGGTGTTGGGGTTCTCGACGCTACTGGCAGCGATCTTCCTGCTGGCGGCGGCGCCGATAAGTCAGGGCCTGTTTGGCCATACCCACTATCAGGGTCTGGTACGGCTGGTCGCCCTGGTGCAGATGGGCATTGCCTGGGCGAACCTGCTATTGGCGTTGATGAAAGGGTTCCGCGATGCCTCGGGCAACGCGCTGTCGTTGATAGCCGGGAGCCTGATCGGCGTTGTGGCCTATTACGTCTGCTATCGGTTAGGCGGTTATGAGGGCGCGCTGCTGGGGTTGGCGCTGGTGCCGGCGCTGATTGTCATTCCCGCCGCGGTGATGTTGACCCGGCGCGGCCAAATTCCATGGGGGTATCTCAAACCGCAGTGGGATAATGCGCTGGCGGGTCAGTTGGGGAAATTTACCCTGATGGCGCTGATTACCTCGGTCACCATGCCAGTGGCCTACGTGATGATGCGAAACCTGATGGCGGCGCACTACAGCTGGGATGAAGTGGGGATCTGGCAGGGCGTCAGCAGTATCTCCGACGCTTATCTGCAGTTTATTACCGCTTCGTTTAGCGTCTATCTGCTACCAACGTTATCGCGCCTGGTCACGAAGCAGGATATTTCTCGCGAAATTGGCCGCTCGCTGAAGTTTGTCTTACCCGCCGTGGCGGCCGCGAGCCTGACCGTCTGGCTGCTGCGCGACTTTGCTATCTGGCTGCTGTTTTCGTCGAAGTTTATCGCCATGCGCGACCTGTTCGCATGGCAGCTGGTAGGCGATGTATTGAAAGTGGGCGCTTACGTTTTTGGTTATTTAGTCATCGCGAAGGCGTCGCTGCGTTTTTACATTCTGGCGGAACTGAGCCAGTTCACGCTGCTGACGGCGTTCTCGCACTGGCTGATCCCGGCGCACGGCGCGCTGGGGGCGGCGCAGGCCTATATGGCGACCTATATTGTTTATTTCACGCTCTGTAGCGGCGTATTTTTAATTTGGCGTAAACGGCAATGACCGAACTGATACACATCCTGGGATCGGATATCCCCCATCATAACCAGACGGTGCTACGGTTTTTTACCGATGAGCTGGCCGCAGAGCCTGCGCACGCCCGTCAGTTTATGGTGGTCAGCAAAGATGACGGTCTGGAGGCCGCGTTTCCCTCGCTGATGATTGCACGCTACGCCGATAAATCGGCGTTGGCGAAAGCCGTGGTGGCGAAGGCGAAAGCCAATCGCCAGCAGCGATTCTTCTTCCACGGCCAGTTTAATACCGGTATCTGGCTGGCGCTGCTGAGCGGCGGCCTGAAGCCGTCGCAAGTCAGCTGGCATATCTGGGGGGCCGATCTGTATGAAGTCTCGCGTGGCTTGAAGTTCCGCCTGTTCTATCCGCTGCGCCGGATGGCACAAGGCCGCGTAGGACGGGTGTTCGCCACCTGCGGCGATCTGAGCTATTTCGGTAATATTCACCCGCAGGTCCCCGGCGAACTGCTCTATTTCCCGACGCGGATGGATCCGGCGCTGAATTCGCTGGCGGATCCCACGCCGCGAGAAGGTAAGCTGACTATTCTGGTGGGCAATTCAGGCGATCGCAGCAACGAACATATTGCCGCGCTGAAAGCGGTACATCAGCAGTTTGGCGACACGGTGAACGTGATCGTACCGATGGGCTACCCGGCCAATAATGAGGCTTATATTGCTGAGGTAGACAGCGCTGCGCAGGCGTTGTTTAGCAAAGAAAATGTGCAGATTCTGCGCGAAAAGATGGAATTTGACGCCTATCTTGCCCTGTTGCGCCGCTGCGATTTGGGCTATTTTATTTTTGCGCGCCAGCAGGGTATTGGCACGCTGTGCCTGCTCATTCAGGCGGGGATCCCCTGCGTGTTGAACCGCCAGAACCCGTTCTGGCTGGATATGGCCGAGCAGAATATTCCGGTGTTGTTTACCGACGACGCGCTCACCGAGCTGGTGGTGCGTGAAGCCCAGCGTCAGCTGGCGCTGGTGGACAAAAACGCCATCGCCTTTTTCAAACCTAACTATCTGGCGCCGTGGCATCGGGCGCTGCAACTGGCGGCAGGGGAGGCGGTATGAGCGAAATGCAGTTTACTGGATTGTTCGTCGTCTGGCTGCTGTCGGCGCTGTTTATCGGCACCCTGACGTGGTTTGAGTTTCGCCGCGTGCGCTTTAACTTCAACGTTTTCTTCTCGTTGCTGTTCCTGCTGACTTTCTTCTTCGGTTTCCCGCTGACCTGCACCCTGGTGTTTCGCTTCGGGGTCGGCGTTTCGCCGCCCGACGTATTGCTGCAAACGTTGCTGATTTCGGTTTGTTTCTATGCGGTGTACTACGTCACTTACAAAACCCGGCTGCGCTCGACCAATGCGGCGGTGAAACGCCGTCCGCTGTTTACCATGAACCGGGTTGAGACGCATATAACCTGGGTGTTGCTGATGGGGCTTGCGCTGTTGACGGTTGGCACGTTCTTTCTGCATAACGGTTTTCTGCTGTTTAAGCTGCACTCCTATAGCCAGATTTTCTCCAGTGAGGTTTCCGGGGTCGCGCTTAAACGCTTCTTCTACTTCTTTATTCCGGCGATGCTGGTGGTCTATTTCCTTAAGCCGAGCTTTAAAGCGTGGATTGGCTTCCTGATTGCTACCGTGGCCTTCGGCCTACTGACCTACGCCATCGTTGGCGGCACGCGGGCAAATATCATTATCGCTTTCGCTATCTTCTTGTTTATCGGCATTATTCGCGGCTGGATTTCGCTGTGGATGCTGGTGGCGGCGGGCGTGCTGGGCATCGTTGGTATGTTCTGGCTGGCGCTCAAACGCTATGGTATGAACGTAAGCGGCGATGAAGCGTTTTACACCTTCCTCTATCTTACGCGCGACACCTTCTCGCCGTGGGAGAACCTGGCGCTGCTGCTGCAAAACTACGATAAGATCGACTTTCAGGGCCTGGCGCCGATGGTGCGCGATTTTTACGTCTTTATCCCCAGCTGGCTGTGGCCATCGCGCCCGAGCATCGTGCTGAATACCGCCAACTACTTTACCTGGGAAGTGCTCAACAACCACTCAGGCCTGGCGATTTCACCGACGTTGATTGGTTCGCTGGTGGTGATGGGCGGCATGTGGTTTGTGCCGCTGGGCGCTGTCGCGGTGGGGCTGATTATCAAATGGTTTGACTGGCTGTATATGCTGGGTAACCAGGAGCCCAACCGCTATAAGTCGGCCATCCTGCATAGTTTCTGTTTTGGCGCAATCTTCAACATGATCGTGCTGGCGCGCGAAGGGCTGGATTCTTTCGGCTCTCGCGTCGTTTTCTTTATGGTTATCTTTGGCTTCTGTTTGCTGATGGCGAAATTGCTGTACTGGTTGTTTGAGAGCGCGGGGCTTATCCATCAGCGGTTAAGACGCCTTTCGCACGTTGGAGAAGGATAAAATGGCTGACTTACAGACCGCGCCGACTTACACCTTACGCGGGATTAACCTTATCGGCTGGCGCAATATGCAACACGCGCTGGACTATCTGTATGCGGATGGCAATCTGAAGCAGGGCACGCTGGTGGCGATTAATGCTGAGAAGATGCTGACGCTGGAAGATAATGCGGAAGTGCGGGCGCTGATTAATGACGCTGAGTTTAAATATGCCGATGGTATCTCGGTGGTGCGATCCGTTCGTAAGAAATACCCGCAGGCCGATGTGTCGCGCGTGGCGGGGGCTGACCTGTGGGAGGCGCTGATGGCGCGTGCGGGCGCAGAAGGGACGCCGGTGTTTCTGATTGGCGGTAAGCCGGAGGTGATGGCTGAAACCGCACAAAAACTGCGTCAGCAGTGGAATGTTAATCTGGTGGGGACCCAGGATGGCTACTTCACCGCCGAGCAGCGTCCCGCGTTGTTTGCACGTATCCGCGACAGCGGAGCGAAGATTGTGACCGTGGCAATGGGCTCCCCTAAGCAGGAAATCCTGATGCGCGACTGCCGTCAAGTCTATCCTGGCGCGCTCTATATGGGCGTGGGCGGCACCTATGATGTCTTTACCGGCCAGGTCAAGCGCGCGCCGAAGGTGTGGCAAAACCTGGGGCTGGAGTGGCTTTATCGCCTGCTCTCTCAGCCGAGTCGCATCACGCGCCAGCTGCGCCTGCTGCGCTATTTACGCTGGCATTACACCAATAACCTCTGAATATTCCGCGTATTATCGGCAATGAATCACGCATTTCCTGCGTGATTCATTCACAACCTCGATACGTTATCCCTCATTTATATTTGCCATTTGTGTGAATTTGTTAAACCATTCGCATGCCCTGATGACATATCCGTATTCCTACGGATATGTCCACATCCGAAAGACATCTTTTTTCTATAAAAAATAAAACCGGCATCGACCGGATAGATATGCAAACACAAGAGGATCTATGGCAGAGAATAAACCGGAGCTCCAGCGCGGTCTGGAAGCCCGTCATATTGAATTGATTGCCCTTGGCGGCACCATTGGCGTCGGCCTGTTCATGGGCGCGGCAAGCACCCTGAAGTGGGCCGGACCGTCGGTGCTGCTGGCCTACATTCTGGCCGGGGTCTTTGTTTTCTTCATCATGCGCTCGATGGGCGAAATGCTGTTTATCGAACCGGTCACCGGCTCGTTCGCCGTTTACGCGCACCGTTATATGAGCCCGTTCTTCGGCTACCTCACCGCCTGGTCATACTGGTTTATGTGGATGGCGGTCGGGATTTCAGAAATCACCGCGATAGGCGTGTACGTGCAATTCTGGTTTCCGGAAATGGCGCAGTGGATCCCCGCGCTGATTGCCGTGGGGCTGGTGGCGCTGGCTAACCTGGCGGCGGTGCGCCTGTACGGGGAAATTGAATTCTGGTTCGCGATGATTAAGGTCACCACCATTATCGTGATGATTGTCATTGGTCTAGGCGTGATTTTCTTTGGCTTTGGCAACGGCGGCACCTCCATCGGTTTTAGCAACCTGACTGAACACGGCGGCTTCTTCGCGGGCGGCTGGAAGGGCTTCCTGACGGCGCTGTGTATCGTTGTGGCCTCCTATCAGGGCGTAGAGCTTATCGGTATGACGGCCGGTGAAGCCAGGAACCCGCAGGTGACCCTGCGCAGCGCGGTAGGCAAGGTGCTGTGGCGCATCCTGATTTTCTACGTGGGCGCGATTTTCGTTATCGTCACTATCTTCCCGTGGAATGAAATTGGCACCAACGGCAGCCCGTTTGTGTTGACCTTCGCCAAAATTGGTATCACCGCGGCAGCGGGCATTATCAACTTCGTGGTACTGACTGCAGCGCTGTCTGGCTGTAACAGCGGAATGTACAGCTGCGGGCGCATGCTCTACGCGCTGGCGAAAAACCGTCAGCTGCCTGCGGCGATGGCTAAAGTGAGCAAAAGCGGCGTACCGGCGGCTGGGGTGAGCGTGTCGATTGTTATCCTGCTGATTGGCTCCTGCCTGAACTACATCATTCCTAACCCGCAGCGCGTGTTCGTCTATGTCTACAGCGCCAGCGTGCTACCGGGGATGGTGCCGTGGTTCGTTATCCTGATTAGCCAGCTGCGTTTTCGGCGCGCACATAAAGCGGCGATTGCCAGCCATCCGTTCCGGTCAATTATGTTCCCGTGGGCCAACTATTTGACCATGGCGTTCCTGATTTGCGTGCTGATCGGTATGGGCTTCAATGACGATACCCGTATGTCGCTGTTTGTGGGCGCCCTGTTTTTGGCCATCGTGACCGTGGTTTATAAGGTTTTTGGTATGGGCAAGGGCGTTGAAGTGCAAAAAGTGCAGAAATAAGCAACAAAACGCACAAACCATGAGCAAACGATAATTTTCTTTAAAAAGGCACTAGACAGCGGGGTAGGAAGTCCGTATTATCCGACCCCGCAACGGCGCTAAGCGCCCGTAGCTCAGCTGGATAGAGCGCTGCCCTCCGGAGGCAGAGGTCTCAGGTTCGAATCCTGTCGGGCGCACCATTTACCCGGTGCTGGAGCTGCGGTGGTTTTTTTAAGACCGCGTAAAAGATTTGCAGTGGTGGCTATAGCTCAGTTGGTAGAGCCCTGGATTGTGATTCCAGTTGTCGTGGGTTCGAATCCCATTAGCCACCCCATTATTTGATAGAGTTGTGAATTTGCGAAGGTGGCGGAATTGGTAGACGCGCTAGCTTCAGGTGTTAGTGTCCTTAGGATGTGGGGGTTCGAGTCCCCCCCCTCGCACCACGACTTTAACGAATTGAACTAAAAATTCAAAAAGCAGTATTTCGGCGAGTAGCGCAGCTTGGTAGCGCAACTGGTTTGGGACCAGTGGGTCGGAGGTTCGAATCCTCTCTCGCCGACCAATTTTGAACCCCGCTTCGGCGGGGTTTTTTGTTTTCTCCGTTCCGCGCACATTTCTGAATTTCTCACCATGCGCAAAAAACGCCCCTTTCGCTGAGTGACGCTTCACTATGATGAAGCCTTCCCGTGCATAAGGAAGGCGAGATAATGCCCCAACAGATTCCAATCCGCGCGTTTCACGCGATGGCCAAGCCCAGCGGCTCTGACTGCAACCTCAACTGTACCTACTGTTTTTATCTTGAGAAACAAGCGCTCTATCCCGACGCAGGTTTACGTATGAGTGATGAGACGCTGGAGGCATATATTAAAAACTATATTGCCGCCGTTGAAGCGCAGGCAGAAGTGGCTTTTACCTGGCAGGGTGGCGAACCGACGCTGCTGGGGCTCGACTTTTATCGTCGCGCGGTGGCGTTACAGGCAAAATATGGCGCGGGTCGACGTATCAGCAACAGTTTTCAGACCAACGGCGTGTTGCTGGATGACGAGTGGTGCCTATTTTTCCGCGAACAGCATTTTTTAATCGGCCTGTCGCTGGATGGCCCGGCGGAGATTCACAACGCGTATCGTCTGACAAAAGGCGGCAAGCCCACGCACAAGCTGGTGATGCGCGCGCTGGCGCTACTGCAAAAGCATGGTGTTGATTACAATATTCTGGCCTGCGTGAACCGGCAAAGCGCACAGCAACCGCTTAACGTGTATGATTTTCTGTGTGAATCCGGAGCGGAATTCATCCAGTTTATCCCGGTCGTCGAGCGGCTGGCCGCCTCGCGGGAAGCCAGCGCGGGTCTATCCCTGCATGGGCCAGGCACTGCACAGGCTGCCGAAGGCATCACGGCCTGGTCCGTTCGCCCGAAAGCCTACGGCGAGTTTCTTACCGCAATTTTTGACCGTTGGATTCAGCGCGACGTCGGTAAAGTTTTCGTGATGAATATTGAATGGGCCTTCGCCAACTTTGTCGGCGTGCCCGGTGCGGTGTGTCACCATCAGCCCACCTGCGGGCGCTCAATCGTCGTTGAGCACAATGGTGATGTTTATGCCTGCGATCACTATGTCTACCCTGAATTCCATCTCGGCAATATCCATCAGCACAGCTTTGCGCAGATGATTGATACCCCTGAGCAGGAACAGTTCGGTCGGGATAAATTTACCCGCCTGTCGGAGGCCTGTAAGCAGTGTGAAGTGCTGAGAGCGTGCTGGGGCGGCTGCCCTAAGCATCGCTTTATACCCACGGAGGGCGGCGAGCAGAACTACCTGTGTGAAGGTTTCCGCCACTACTTCCGCCATTTGCCTCCCTATCTGAAAGCGATGCGTGACCTTCTTGCCAGCGGTCGTCCGGCCAGCGATATCATGAAGGCGCAGCTGGTATTCCCGTCGCACAAATAAAAAACCCGCCGGAAATTGCTCCGGCGGGCTGAATCAGTGCGGCTCTCAGAGCTTGATTTGGACTTTTGGCGGATATTTTTTCAGGATAGCCATGTAGTCATGGACTTCAGTCTGTAGCGGCACGCCCATCGGGATATGGCGGACGCCGACGGATTCGCGTTCTTGTGGGTCGGTATAGAGATTAAAGATCATGGTTCCTGCCGTCTGCATCACCGCGCCAGTGAAGCCGCCCTGATAGCCGGTTTGGGTAAAGGCATACGGTTGTTGAATGAGCAGATGATACTTGAACTCATCGATACGCACGGCGGAGAGCTGGCCGTTCAGGAAGTAGTGTTCCGCCTTGCGGTTTGACTGGCCGTTAGTGCCGAGAAAGAATGAGGACTGATCGACTCCGTCGATGAAGGTGGTTGTGGGTACCAGTTTAGAGACTTCCGCTCCCGGTTTACCGGCCAGCGCCAGCGCCGTTGGGAACAGATCCGCCAGATCGACGATACCGTCGGACTTACGCGGCTGGATCATCCCTTTCCAGTAAACGAAGGTCGGTACGCGAACGCCGCCTTCCCAGGTGGATCCTTTTGCCCCGCGGAACGGCGTGCGACCATGCGGTGGGACTTCCGCTTCCGGACCGTTATCGGAGGTGAAGACGATCAGCGTATTATCCAACTGACCGTTTTTCTCCAGCGTTTTATACAGGTTGGCGAACACATCGTTCATTTCAACCATGCAATCGCCATAGGAGGTTCGCGCCGGTGAACTCCCCGCATATTTGGCGTTAGGGTAGTTGTCGAAGTGGCAGCCGCGCGTACCGTAGTACAGGAAAAAGGGCTTATCGCTTTTCGCCATTTTGTTGAGGAAGTCTACGCCGTACTGCATCCAGCGCTGGTCGAGATCCTCCATATATTTCGGCGTAATATCGGCAATGGCTTCCTGTTTACCGCCTCGTACCGCGTGAACGTCATCTTTGCTGAACGGCAGATTTTTAATGTACTCGGTGCGCGATGGGCTGAGCGCCACCTCTGGATTCACGTTGACGTCACGCCACTCGGTATACATATCGGAGACCGAGTTAAACCCGCGGAAATCATCAAAGCCGACGTTTTGCGGCTGCGAGCCCTCATTTTCGCCCATGTGCCATTTACCGATGGCTTGGGTGACATAGCCCCGATCGTGCAGCAATTGCGGTAGGGTGGTTAACCCTTCCAGCCCACCTGGCATGCCATACATCGGGGGCATCAGGATCCCGTGATGTACTGAGTATTGACCGGTCATGATGGTGGCGCGTGTGGGAGACGAGCTCGGCTGTGAGTAAGCCGAAGTCAGAATCAACCCCTGGCTGGCAACGGCATCAATATCCGGAGTCGGGTTACCAACCGCGACGCCGCCGCCGTTAAAACCCACATCCATCCAACCTACGTCATCGAGAATGAAGATGATCACGTTAGGTTTTTTGCCGGTTTTTTTCTCGATGTCGGCCAGCTTTTGCTGCGCCTCTTTATTCTGCTCGGGGTGCATCATCACCGGCATCATATTGTCGGCAATGGTCGTGGCTTTTTTTACCAGATATTGGTTGGGATGATCGTAACCGGAAAAACCTTCCCGTGCCGTCGCAATAGCAGGGGAATCTGTTGCGCTAGCGAGCGCGGGAAGTGCTGCCATAACGGCGATGGCAAGCAGCTTGGGAGAAAAAGATAAATCCATTATATAATCTCCATGAAGTATATATTTCTATTAAATAAAATTGAGCATTCTGGTGCATTGTTCAGGTGAATAGATGTGGGTAATAATAAAATATATAAATATTAATGAGATAGTTGAAGCGAGAGGGGAATTCACCTGGCAAGGATCTTATATCTGATATTTTGATGATGTAAATGCTGCCAGGCAGGATATGTGAAATGAACGTGAGGGTTAAATGTTACTGAATCTTCGGAGATAAATATTGTGAATAATGTTTAATGAGCCATTTTTATTTATTATTTTGTTTTGAGTTTATTTATCTCACTCGGTACAAAGCTGAATCTCTGGTTTTTCCCGCAGTGTCGTATTCCAGACGTTGAAAAAGAACGATATTTTTTTGTTACGGAAGGTTTTTTCCCCTGGGATCCTGTGACATAATGCGCCGCGTAGATGCTCATTCCATCTCTTATGTTCGCCTTGTGCCTCATAAACTCAGGAATGATGCAGAGCCATTGACGGTGCTTATCGTCCACTGACAGATGTCGCTTTTGCCTCATCAGACACCATGGACATAACGTTGAGTGAAGCACCCATTAGTTGTCGAATTAAACCTGTATTAGCGCCTGCTCCCACAAAGAGCAGGCGTTTTTTTATGGGTAAAAAAAGAAAAGGGGCCATTCGGCCCCTTTTTGCTAGCGCGTAGATTATGCTGGCGGGTTATTCTGCAGCGTCAGCATCAGTCCATCCCGGCGCATAGCCGCGGCTTCTTCCGGCTGCTTCAGACGGTCGAGCGTATCCGCGAGCCAGGCATAATCGAAGGCATCCGGACGCTGTTTAAGCGCGGCGCGAAACGCCAGGCTCGCTTCCTGCCACTCGCCGTGCTTCATCAGCGACTGGCCCAGCGTGCTCCACAACAGCGGGCGATCGCCCACGGTTTTTATCTGCTGGCGCAGCAGTTTTTCCATCTGCTCCGGGTTATTGGTGTGCAGACGCGGAATGAGCATCACCAGGCGATCGTCATATTGACGCTTCAGGCCGTCGATGATGATCTGCTGTGCGGTGTCATGATCGTCGCACTCAATCAGGTGATCCGCCATGGCGACCTGCAGGGCCACCTGATGACGCGTTTTACGGCTTTGATTCTTCCACCAGTCACGCAGCCCTTCGCTACCCTGGTCGGCGCGCACCTGGTCCATCAGCCCAATCCACGCCTGCTGCTCCAGCGCTGCGCGATGGGCGTCATCGCCGACGTTGGCTTTCGCCATTGATGGGATGATATCCAGCAGCGAACTCCAGGCCCCGGTTTGAATATAGGCCTGCTCGGCCAGACGCAGGACTTCCGGATGGCGCGGGGCGACTTCCAGCAGCTTATCAATACTGTGGCGCGCCGCGTGGGTTTCATGACGCGCCAGCTGTAGACGGACGCGTGTAATCTCAACCGGGATCAGATCGTTACCGGCATTTTCCGCTGCACGCTGTAGGTGCTGATTAGCGCGCGCTTCGTCACCGCGCTGCTGCGCAGCTTCGGCCGCCAGCAGGTAGTTGACCACCGGCTGTTCCGCGTGATCGGCATTTTTCGACATCAGCTTTTCAACCTGCTGATAGTCGCCTTCCGCCAGTTTCAACAGCGCCTGCTCGGTCTGCTTGCGTGCGCGACGACGTTTGCGACCCACAAACCAGCCGCGGGTATGGGCGCTGGTACGGAAAATGCGGCGCAGAATCCATTCCAGCGCGAACAGGACCACCATGATCATAATCATGATGATGACAAACCAGGTGACGCTGGTTTCAATGTTGTATGTATCGGTCTGAATCAGCACGTAGCCCTGATGGCCGGCCATCATCGGGCCAAGCACCACGCCGGCAATCAGCACTGCAAAGAGTAATAAGACTTTAAGCATCGATTACTCTCCTTGTGCTGGCACTGGCACTGGCGCTGGCTCTGCGGCGGCCGGTTGCTCCGCCGTAGGCTGAGCGACAGCGGGCTGCGCCATCAGGTTACGCACGCGGGTCTGCATCAGCTTCTCCAGAATCGGCTGGCTTTGCAGGGTGTCCGGAACGTCCATGGCGATACTCTGCTGGCTGAGTTGATCGATGTCACTCAGGAACGTTTTCGTGGCGGCGTCATCGGTATCATAGTAGGCGCGTACCCAGGTCGAGACGTTATCCAGCGCCTGCTTGTAGGTTTCCTGCTGATGACGCGGCACGGCCTGCGAGGCGGCCAGCAGCTGAGCGCGGAGGTTCTCGCGCAGGTAGATCTCCTGGTTCGGCGCCAGCAGCGGCACGGCGGTCTCGTCGCGGCGGCGAATGGTAATAAAGCTGTCCATAAAGTTCTGCCAGCTTTTTTGCAAATTGACGCGCCACTCGCTGAGCGAAGCCGACAGTTCACCATCGTCGCTGTCCATCGGCGAATCGTCGGTATTGTTGTCCGCCAGACGCAGGTTATCCACCTGATTGGCCAGTTGGTTCACCTTCAGAATGATGCCGTCGAAATCAACCTGCGACACGGCGGAGAGGCTGGCGATATCTTCGGTAATCGCCCGGCGCGCGGTAATCAGACTGGGGTCGTTCATGTCCGCGAGGCTGGCATCCGCGCTTTTCAACAGAGCCGCGGCAGTGGTCACGTCCTGGTCGCTCCACAGCTTGCGCCCGGCCAGCTTCACCAGGAAATCGGCCTGGGCCAGCAGCCAGGTTTTTGAATCGGTGCCGGAGATGGCGGCCACTTTCTGCTGCACTTCATCCAACTGTTTGGCCATTTCGCTCTGCTGGGCTTTCGCCGCCTCAAGCTGCTCGGCCTGCTGTTTAATGGTGGTTTCCAGCGCCTCTTTCTGCGCATCCTGCGCTTTTTGCAGCGCGATGAGCTGGTTGGCGAGGGTATCGCTGGTGGTGGATTGGTTGACGGCCTGCTGTTTGCCCCAGCCGTACAGGCCGACGCCCGCCGCCAGTGCGATCGCGATAGCAACGGCGCTCAGCACCAGACTGGTTTTCCCGCCGGTATTTTTCTTCTCAGCATTTTCTGGCTTACGGACCTCGGGTTGCGGCGTGGTATTCACGACATCCCCGGATTCTTCAACCACGGCGGAGTTTTCTTTTTGTTCCGTCATTATGGCTTCCAATTTTGAGAGTTATTGTAATGCGCGCAGCAGCGCATCGTTGTCTGCGCTATCGGCAACCTGAATTTCCTGCCAGCCCATTTCCCGGGCCAGTTTTGCAATGCGCTCGCTCACCACCAGTAACCGGCATTTGAGCAACCAGCTCTCCCGGTACCAGAGGGGAATCAGCGCCCAAAGCTGTTGCAGCATTTCGCCGCTGGTGACCACAATCGTTGAGACGCCTCGCGACTGCCAGCGCATGGCTTCTTCCGCGCCGTCGTAGTGAATGGCGCTGCGCTGATAGCATTCACACAGCGTCACGTCGGCGCCGCGCGAGATTAACGTTTCGGCGAGCAGTTCGCGGCCACCGTTACCGCGCAGGATAAGCGCCTTCTTTCCCGCAATATTTTGTAATTCAGGTAATTGTAGCAATACTTCGCTGATTTCCCGATCTAAAGGGTAGCGTACGTCAGCCCCGCTGACCTGATGCAGCGCGAGCGCTGTGGTGCGGCCAATCGCAAAATAGCGGGGAGAGGTAGGCCAGCGAAGACGCTGTTGTTGTAACTGGGCCTGGGCAAAGCTCACCGCATGTTGCGACAACGCGAAGGCTAAATCCCCGTCGTCCAGCGCGCCAAGCGCCTGACCGAGCGTATTAAGTTCGCGACCGGGGGCGAATTCAATCAGCGGGAAACTCCAGGCTACTCGCCCCAGCGCGCGCAAACGGCTCACGAGCGCTTCACTTTGCGGGGCGGGGCGGGTAACCAGAATGGTCATACTGAGGCGTCTCCGTCGTAGACAGCGGCAAGAATTTCTCGCGCGCCGTTATCGAGCAGCTCTTCGGCCAGCGCAATGCCCATTTTCTCGGCCTCTTCCGGCTGGCCGCGACGCTCGCCGCAAACCATTTGACTGCCGTCGGGCGCGCCAACCAGCGCGCGCAGCCACAGTTCGCCATCAATGAGTTCAGCATAGCTGCCGATAGGCACCTGACAGCCGCCTTCCAGCCGCGTGTTCATCGCCCGCTCGGCGCGCACGCGGACAGCGGTGTCGTCATGATTCAACGGCGCCAGCAGCGCACGCGTTTTTTCGTCGTCGAGGCGGCACTCAATGCCGACTGCGCCCTGGCCTACGGCCGGGAGCGACTCTTCCGGCGACATCGGCTGGCGGATGCGGGCATCCAGCTCCAGACGTTTAAGACCGGCTACGGCCAGGATAATCGCATCGTAGTCGCCGTTGTCGAGTTTGCTCAGGCGCGTGCCGACGTTGCCGCGCAGCGAGCGGATCACCAGATCCGGGCGACGTTTGGCCAACTGGCACTGGCGGCGCAGGCTGGAAGTGCCGACGACGCTGCCAGCAGGGAGATCGTCCATACAGGCATAATGGTTCGAGACGAAGGCGTCACGCGGGTCGTCGCGCTCGCAGATGGTCACCAGCCCCAGCCCTTCGGGGAACTCAACCGGCACATCTTTCATCGAATGCACGGCGATATCGGCGCGGTTTTCAAGCAGTGCCAGCTCCAGCTCTTTGACAAAGAGCCCCTTGCCGCCCACTTTTGCCAGCGGCGTATCAAGGATCACATCGCCGCGCGTGACCATCGGGACAAGCGTCACCGTCAGCCCGGGATGGCAGGCCTCCAGGCGTTCTTTTACATAGTGCGCTTGCCAGAGCGCGAGCGGGCTCTGACGTGTGGCAATTCTCAAAACTTTGTCTAACATGCTTGTTACCGTCATCTATCGTCCGTTGTCCATCCTAACATTGTTGCCTTAATGATGTTAGTTTTCAGGGATTCATACCCTGAACAATTCGCGATGCAGGAAACGTGCCTTCAGCTTAAACGGAGACAAGCATAAACGGGGTTGTGTTTACCGTTCATTACTGGCACTGTCTTGATCGTATGCCGGGGTTTACAGCAGCATTCAATGCTACACTTGTTGTAGTGCAACATTCTTTACGGTCAACCGGCAAGGTGTTAAATTGATCACGTTTTAAACCATTTTTTGTCCAGAATTCGATAATGACAACGGCGGACGAAAAACGGTAACGGTTCTTCTTGTTGAAATATTAAAACCTCCGTACCGCTTTAACAGGATACGTCGAGGTTTTGAACATCAGGCGATATGTCTTGTACCTCTATATTGAGACGCTAAAACAGAGACTGGATGCCATCAACCAACTGCGCGTGGATCGCGCGCTTGCAGCCATGGGCCCTGCTTTCCAGCAGGTATACAGTCTACTGCCGACATTATTACATTATCATCATCCGCTGATGCCGGGTTACCTTGACGGTAACGTTCCCAAGGGCATCTGCCTTTACACGCCTGATGAAACCCAACGCCATTACCTCGACGAACTCGAGCTGCATCGCGGCATGCCGCCGCAGAGCACGGCCAAGGGCGAACTGCCGATTACCGGCGTTTACACCATGGGCAGCACCTCGTCCGTTGGCCAGAGCTGTTCGTCCGATCTGGATATCTGGGTCTGTCACCAGTCGTGGCTCGATAATGATGAACGCCAATTGTTACAGCGCAAATGCAGCCTGCTGGAAAGCTGGGCGGCATCGCTGGGGGTTGAAGTCAGCTTCTTCCTGATCGACGAGAACCGTTTCCGTCATAACGAAAGCGGCAGCCTCGGTGGGGAAGACTGTGGTTCAACGCAGCACATTTTACTGCTCGACGAATTTTACCGTACGGCGGTGCGCCTGGCGGGCAAACGTATTCTGTGGAATATGGTGCCGTGCGAAGAAGAAGATCATTACGATGACTACGTGATGACGCTCTACGCCCAGGGCGTTCTGACGCCAAACGAATGGCTCGACCTCGGTGGATTGAGCTCGCTCTCCGCCGAAGAGTACTTTGGCGCCAGCCTGTGGCAGCTGTATAAGAGTATCGACTCACCGTACAAAGCGGTGTTGAAAACCCTGCTGCTGGAAGCCTACTCGTGGGAGTATCCCAACACGCGCCTGCTGGCGAAGGATATTAAACAGCGTCTGCATGACGGCGAGATCGTCTCCTTCGGTCTTGATGCTTACTGCATGATGCTGGAACGCGTGACCGAATACCTGAAGGCCATTGACGACGAAACCCGTCTCGACCTTGTCCGCCGCTGCTTCTATCTGAAAGTGTGCGAAAAGCTTAGCCGTGAACGCGCTTGCGTTGGCTGGCGTCGCGAAGTGGTGGGCCAACTGGTGAAAGAGTGGGGCTGGAGTGAAGAGCGTCTGGCGATGCTCGACAACCGCGCCAACTGGAAAATCGACCAGGTCCGCGAAGCGCACAACGAACTGCTCGACGCGATGATGCAGAGCTACCGTAACCTGATTCGCTTCGCTCGTCGTAACAACCTGAGCGTTTCCGCCAGTCCGCAGGATATCGGCGTGCTGACGCGTAAGCTGTACGCCGCGTTTGAAGCGCTGCCGGGCAAAGTGACGCTGGTGAACCCGCAGATCTCCCCGGACCTGTCCGAACCGAATCTAACCTTTATCTACGTTCCGCCGGGACGCGCCAACCGTACGGGTTGGTACCTTTACAACCGCGCGCCGAACATGGAATCCATCATCAGCCATCAGCCGCTGGAATATAACCGCTATCTCAACAAGCTGGTGGCCTGGGCCTGGTTTAACGGCCTGCTGACTTCACGCACGCGCCTGTTTATTAAGGGCAACGGCATTGTTGATCTGGCGAAACTGCAGGAGATGGTTGCTGACGTATCGCACCACTTCCCGCTGCGTCTGCCTGCGCCAACGCCGAAAGCGCTGTACAGCCCGTGTGAAATTCGCCATCTGGCGATTATCGTCAACCTCGAATACGACCCGACGGCGGCCTTCCGCAATCAGGTGGTGCACTTCGATTTCCGCAAGCTGGATACTTTCAGCTTTGGCGAAGATCAGAAGTGCCTGGTCGGCAGCGTCGACCTGCTGTATCGCAACTCGTGGAACGAAGTGCGTACGCTGCACTTCAACGGCGAGCAGGCGATGATCGAAGCGCTGAAAACCATCCTCGGTAAAATGCACCAGGATGCCGCGCCGCCGGACAGCGTCGAAGTGTTCTGCTACAGCCAGCATCTGCGCGGCTTGATTCGTACCCGCGTGCAGCAGCTGGTCTCCGAGTGTATTGAACTGCGCCTTTCCAGTACGCGTCAGGAAACCGGCCGCTTCAAAGCGCTGCGTGTCTCCGGGCAAACCTGGGGCCTGTTCTTTGAGCGTCTGAACGTGTCGGTACAGAAGCTGGAAAACGCCATCGAGTTTTACGGCGCGATTTCGCATAACAAGCTGCACGGTCTGTCGGTGCAGGTTGAGACCAACCATGTGGAGTTGCCGCCGGTGGTGGATGGTTTTGCCAGCGAAGGGATTATCCAGTTCTTCTTCGAGGAATCGGGCGAAGATCAGGGCTTTAATATCTACATTCTCGACGAGAGTAACCGCGCAGAGGTGTATCACCACTGTGAAGGCAGCAAAGAGGAGCTGGTGCGCGACGTTAGCCGCTTCTATTCCTCGTCGCACGATCGCTTCACCTACGGCTCAAGCTTTATCAACTTCAACCTGCCGCAGTTCTATCAGATTGTGAAGGTTGACGGTCGCGCGCAGGTGATTCCGTTCCGCAGCCAGGCCATCGTGCCGCCGCCGTCAAACCACGACAACAATAACGCGCCGCTGTTACAGCAGTACTTCTCTTAATCATGATGCCGGATGGCGGCTTCGCCTTATCCGGCCGACTCGTTTCGTGTTTTTTGTAGGCCGGATAAGGTGTTTACACCGCCATCCGGCGATCAGCCTTAGCGGAAACTCACTTCCTCACCCGCCTGCTGCGTGGCTGCCTGCTCCAGCAGATTCCAGAACGTTTCGCCGCTGCGATCGCACACCCACTCGTCACCTTTCAGGTCAAAATGATAGCCGCCCTGTTTGGTCGCCAGCCACACCTGGTGCAGCGGTTCCTGACGGTTAATAATAATTTTGCTGCCGTTTTCAAAGCTGATGGTTAACACGCCGCCGTTAATTTCACAGTCGATATCGCTGTCGCCGTCCCAGTCGTCCAGACGTTCTTCGATGGTCAGCCACAGGGTATCGGCCAATTGATGAAATTCACTGTCGTTCATTGTTTTATCCCGCTATTTAGTGATAGCGGCAGTATAGCGTGAAACAAATCACGTTGCAGTCAGGCGCTTAACGCTTGCTTTTGCGCCTTCTCCTGCGATGATAGAAAATAGAAAGCATTGAACTACAGGCATCTTAATAATGAATAAGATTTTTCGACCGCTGGCTTTGTTACTTGCACTGTTTAGCCTTGCAGGCTGCGGCCTGAAGGGCCCGCTCTATTTCCCTCCGGCTGATAAGACGGCGGCACCGCCGACCAAACCCGTGACGCCGCCTGTGCAGAGCGCAACGCCGGATCGTAACGATCGTGGCGACGACGGCGGCCCGACGCAGGTTAACTACTGATTCCGTTCTGTACCGCGCAACTGGAGTAGATGATGCAGTTCTCTAAAATGCATGGCCTCGGCAACGATTTTATGGTCGTCGACGCGGTAACGCAGAATGTGTTTTTTTCGCCTGAGCTGATCCGCCGACTGGCGGACCGCCATCTTGGCGTGGGTTTTGATCAGCTGCTGGTTGTCGAACCGCCTTACGATCCGGACCTGGATTTTCACTACCGCATTTTCAACGCCGACGGCAGTGAAGTCTCTCAGTGCGGCAACGGCGCGCGCTGTTTTGCCCGCTTTGTGCGTCTGAAAGGGCTGACCAATAAACGTGATATCCGCGTCAGCACGGCCAACGGGCGTATGGTATTAAGCGTCACGGAAGATGACCTGGTACGCGTCAATATGGGCGAGCCGAACTTTGAGCCCTCGCAGGTTCCGTTCCGCGCCAATAAAGCGGAAAAGACCTATATTATGCGTGCGGCCGAGCAGACAGTATTGTGCGGCGTGGTTTCCATGGGGAACCCGCACTGCGTGATTCAGGTCGACGACGTCGATACGGCGGCCGTTGAAACGCTGGGCCCGGTGATGGAAAGCCATGAACGTTTTCCAGAACGCGCTAACATTGGTTTTATGCAGGTCGTGAAACGCGATCACATCCGCCTGCGCGTGTACGAACGCGGTGCGGGTGAGACTCAGGCCTGTGGAAGCGGTGCGTGTGCGGCGGTTGCCGTCGGTATTCAGCAGGGCTTGCTGGCGGAAGAAGTGCGCGTGGAATTGCCGGGCGGGCGTCTTGATATCGCCTGGAAAGGCCCGGGCCAACCGTTGTTTATGACTGGCCCGGCGGCACATGTCTATGACGGATTTATTCATCTATGAAACAGGTTGGGGAAGAACAGCAGGACGCCATCACCGTGCTGAATGACGGCGCGGTGGTAGACTATCTGTTGCAACATCCTGAATTCTTTATTCGTAATGCCGCTGCCGTCGAGCAGATGCGCGTCCCGCACCCGGTGCGGGGCATGGTTTCGCTGGTCGAGTGGCATATGGCGCGCTCGCGCAACTATATCGCGATGCTCGAAGAGAATATGAGCCAACTGATGGAGCAGGCGACGGCCAACGAAGGGTTGTTCTATCGCTTGTTGCATCTGCAAAACCGGCTGGCGTGCGCCGAAAGCCTGGACGATTTGCTGCTGCGCTTTCACCGTTGGGCGCGCGAGCTGGGGCTGGCGGGGGCGTCGATAAGACTGTTCTCCGACCGCTGGCGGCTTGGCGCTCCCTCTAAACACACCGATCTGGTGCTCTCTCGTCAGGCGTTCGAGCCGCTGCGCATCCAACGCTTAGGTCAGTCAAACCACTATCTGGGCACCCTCAACGGTCCGGAACTGCTGCTGGTGCTGCCAGAAGCCAAAGCGGTAGGTTCGGTAGCCATGTCGATGATGGGCAGCGATGGCGACCTCGGGGTGATTCTCTTCAGCAGCCGTGATCCGCACCACTATCAGCCTGGGCAGGGAACGCAGCTGTTGCAGGAAATCGCCTTAATGCTGCCTGGCCTGCTGGAACGATGGATTGAACGCGAATGACCAGCGATACCGCATTGGGGCAAGACGTTACCCGTTTCCTGCGCTATCTCGGCGTTGAGCGGCAGCTCAGCCCCATCACCCTCCTGAATTATCAGCGTCAGCTTGATGCCATTATTGAACTGGCCGAAGGTATGGGCCTGCGGAATTGGCAACAATGTGATGCTGCGATGGTACGCAGCTTCGCCACCCGCAGCCGCCGTAAGGGGCTGGGAGCGGCAAGCCTGGCGCTGCGCCTGTCGGCCCTACGCAGCTTCTTTGACTGGATGGTCAGCCAGGGCGTGCTGCCCGCTAACCCGGCGAAAGGGATTGCCGCGCCAAAAGCGCCGCGCCACCTGCCGAAAAATATCGACGTCGACGACGTTAACCGCCTGCTGGATATTGACCTTAACGACCCGCTGGCGGTGCGCGACCGCGCGATGCTGGAAGTGATGTACGGCGCGGGCCTGCGTCTGTCCGAGCTGGTCAATCTGGATATCAAACATCTGGATCTCGATACCGGTGAAGTATGGGTGATGGGCAAGGGCAGCAAAGAACGCAGGTTGCCGATTGGCCGTAACGCCGTGGCGTGGATTGAACACTGGCTCGACCTGCGCGGGCTGTTTGGGAGCGACGAAGATGCGTTGTTCCTCTCAAAGCTCGGCAAGCGTATTTCGGCCCGTAACGTGCAAAAACGTTTTGCCGAATGGGGCGTGAAGCAGGGTCTGAACAGCCACGTGCATCCACACAAGCTGCGCCACTCGTTTGCGACCCATATGCTTGAGTCAAGCGGCGATCTGCGCGGCGTGCAGGAGCTACTGGGCCATGCCAACCTTTCGACCACCCAAATCTATACCCATCTTGATTTCCAACACCTTGCTTCGGTGTACGATGCGGCGCATCCGCGCGCCAAACGGGAGAAATAATGCGTTTTTATCGACCGCTGGGCGCGATTGCCGCGTTGACGTTTGACCTTGACGATACCCTTTACGATAACCGCCCGGTGATTGACCGCACGATGCAGGAGTCGCTGAACTTTGTGCGCGGTTACCACCCGGCGCTGGCGAACTTTGATGCCCGCACGCTTCAACAGTGGCGCGATGCGCTGCTGAAGACCGAGCCGGAAATTTATCACGACGTCACCGAATGGCGCTGGCGTGCGCTGGAGTCAGGGATGCGACAGCTGGGGTTAACGGCCCAGGAAGCGAAAGCCGGTGCCGATGCGGCGATGGATAACTTCGCCCACTGGCGTAGCCGGGTTGACGTACCACAGGAAACCCACGATACCCTGCAAAAGCTGGGCAAAAAGTGGCCGCTGGTGGCGATTACCAACGGTAACGCACAGCCGGAGCTATTTGGTCTGAGCGGCTATTTTGAGTTTGTGCTCCGCGCCGGGCCGGACGGGCGCTCGAAGCCGTTTGCCGATATGTATCACCTGGCGGCAGAAAAGCTCAACGTACCGCTCGGCGAGATTTTGCACGTGGGCGATGACCTGACCACCGATGTCGCGGGCGCCGTGCGCTGTGGGATGCAGGCCTGCTGGATCAAGCCGGAAAATGCCGATCTGATGCAGACCGCCGACAGCCGTTTGTTGCCGCACATTGAGATTTCCCGGTTGGCATCTCTGACCTCGCTGATATAATTCTGTATAAATTCCCAGTGTTCGCTACGCTAAGTCCTTCGACGCGGTACGAATGATTTAGCGTAGTGGTTCTCTTTTTATTGACCGACGGTGCCATCAATGGACGTTTCTTACCTGCTCGACAGCCTCAACGATAAACAACGCGAAGCCGTCGCGGCGGAGCGAACCAACATGCTGGTGCTCGCCGGGGCAGGCAGCGGCAAGACGCGCGTGCTGGTGCACCGCATCGCCTGGCTGCAAAGCGTCGAAAACTGCTCGCCGTACTCCATTATGGCCGTCACCTTTACCAACAAAGCGGCGGCGGAAATGCGCCACCGTATTGGTGAGCTGATGGGCACCTCGCAGGGCGGCATGTGGGTTGGCACCTTCCACGGTCTGGCGCACCGACTGCTGCGTGCGCATCACCTGGACGCCGGCTTGCCGCAGGATTTCCAGATTCTCGATAGCGAAGATCAGCTACGCCTGCTCAAACGCCTGATTAAAGCGATGAACCTCGACGAAAAGCAGTGGCCGCCGCGCCAGGCGATGTGGTTTATCAACAGCCAGAAAGATGAAGGGCTGCGCCCGCACCATCTGCAAAGCTACGGCAACCCGGTCGAACAGACCTGGCAGAAGGTCTATCAGGCCTATCAGGAGGCGTGCGATCGCGCGGGGTTGGTGGATTTCGCCGAACTGCTGCTGCGCGCCCATGAACTGTGGCTCAACAAGCCGCACATTCTGCAGCACTACCGCGAACGCTTTACCAATATTCTGGTGGACGAATTCCAGGATACCAACAACATTCAGTACGCCTGGATCCGTCTGCTGGCGGGCGACACCGGCAAGGTGATGATCGTGGGCGATGATGACCAGTCGATCTACGGCTGGCGTGGGGCGCAGGTGGAGAACATCCAGCGCTTCCTCAACGATTTCCCCGGTGCCGAAACCATCCGTCTGGAGCAGAACTACCGTTCAACCAGCAATATCCTGAGCGCGGCGAACGCCCTGATTGAAAACAACAACGGACGTCTGGGCAAAAAACTGTGGACCGACGGCGCCGACGGCGAGCCGATTTCGCTCTACTGCGCGTTTAACGAGCTCGACGAAGCCCGCTTTGTGGTGAACCGAATTAAAACCTGGCAAGACAACGGCGGCGCGCTGGACCAGTGTGCCATTCTCTATCGCAGCAACGCCCAATCGCGTGTGCTGGAAGAGGCCTTGCTGCAAGCCAGCATGCCGTACCGCATTTATGGCGGGATGCGCTTCTTCGAACGTCAGGAAATCAAAGATGCGCTCTCGTACCTGCGCCTGATTGCCAACCGTAACGACGATGCGGCATTTGAGCGTGTGGTGAATACGCCAACCCGCGGCATTGGCGACCGTACGCTGGACGTGGTACGTCAGACGTCGCGCGATCGCCAGCTGACGCTGTGGCAGTCCTGCCGCGAGCTGCTGCAAGAGAAAGCGCTGGCTGGCCGCGCCGCGAGCGCTTTACAGCGCTTTATGGAGCTGATTGACGCGCTGGCGCAGGAAACGGCCGATATGCCGCTGCACGTGCAGACCGATCGGGTGGTCAAAGATTCCGGCCTGCGCATGATGTACGAGCAGGAAAAAGGCGAAAAGGGCCAGACGCGTATCGAAAACTTAGATGAACTGGTGACGGCAACGCGCCAGTTCAGCTACAACGAAGAAGACGAAGATTTAATGCCGCTGCAGGCGTTCCTGTCCCATGCGGCGCTGGAGGCCGGGGAAGGTCAGGCCGATACCTGGCAGGATGCGGTACAGCTGATGACCCTGCACTCGGCCAAAGGTCTGGAGTTCCCGCAGGTGTTTATCGTCGGGATGGAAGAGGGGATGTTCCCAAGCCAGATGTCGCTGGATGAAGGCGGCCGTCTGGAAGAAGAGCGCCGTCTGGCCTACGTCGGCGTCACCCGCGCGATGCAGAAGCTGACGCTAACCTATGCCGAAACCCGCCGTCTGTATGGTAAAGAGGTTTATCATCGCCCGTCGCGTTTCATCGGTGAACTGCCGGAAGCCTGCGTAGAAGAGGTGCGTCTGCGCGCGACCGTCAGCCGTCCGGTGAGCCATCAGCGAATGGGGACGCCGATGGCGGAGAATGATACCGGCTACAAACTCGGCCAGCGCGTGCGCCACGCTAAGTTTGGCGAGGGCACCATCGTCAACCTGGAAGGCAGCGGTGAACACAGCCGTTTGCAGGTCGCGTTCCAGGGTCAGGGAATTAAATGGCTGGTGGCGGCCTACGCCAGGCTGGAAACGGTATAACTTTCAGAAAAATATCATTATTTTGTAACGATCTGCTAGCCTTACGGAACAGAAGGTAATTAATCCCGGTTAGCGTTTCGTTGCGTGTTGACGCCGTTTTTTTGCTGGCGTAACATGCGCGCACGATTACGCTAAGAGGACAAAGCCTTGGACACACCCAGTAGATGCTGGCTCACCTTCCTGTCATTCAGGAACAACTCCTAAGGCTATCCTCAAATGCTGATAGCCTTAGCGGTTGTCAGCGACCCGTATTTTATCCCGTCGCATTGAGTCAGGCTGTTTAATGGTCTGAAACCCCTGTAGTTTCTGTGTGCCCACCGGCTGTCCGATAATTTTTTGCATTGGGAGTCCCGGTCATGCTGAGCGCATTTCAACTGGAAAATAATCGTTTAACGCGTCTGGAAGCGGACGAAATCGAACACCTCGCCAGCTCGGTGTGGGTCGATTTAGTCGAGCCGGATGACGATGAACGTAACCGTGTGCAAAAGGATTTGGGCCAGAACCTGGCCACGCGCCCCGAACTGGAAGACATCGAAGCATCCGCGCGTTTTTTTGAAGACGAAGACGGCCTGCATATTCACTCCTTCTTCTTCTACGAAGATGCGGACGATCACGCCGGTAACTCCACCGTCGCATTCACCATCCGTGAAGGGCGACTGTTTACCCTGCGCGAGCGCGAGCTGCCGGCGTTCCGCCTGTATCGTATGCGTGCACGTAACCAGTCGATGGTCGATGGCAACGCCTACGAGCTGCTGCTGGACCTGTTCGAAACCAAAATCGAACAGCTGGCGGATGAAATTGAAAACATCTACAGCGACCTGGAAAAGCTCAGCCGCGTGATTATGGAAGGGCACCAGGGCGATGAGTACGACGAAGCGCTGTCCACGCTGGCCGAGCTGGAAGATATCGGCTGGAAGGTTCGCCTGTGTCTGATGGATACCCAGCGCGCGCTGAACTTCCTCGTGCGCAAAGCACGTTTACCGGCCAGTCAGCTGGAGCAAGCGCGCGAAATCCTGCGCGATATCGAATCCCTGCTGCCACATAACGAATCGCTGTTCCAGAAGGTTAACTTCCTGATGCAAGCGGCGATGGGCTTTATCAACATCGAGCAGAACCGCATCATCAAGATCTTCTCGGTGGTGTCCGTGGTGTTCCTGCCGCCGACGCTGGTGGCTTCAAGCTATGGGATGAACTTCGAGTTTATGCCGGAGTTGAAGTGGAGCTTTGGTTATCCGGGCGCGATTATCTTTATGATTCTGGCGGGGCTTGCGCCGTACCTGTACTTCAAGCGCAAGAACTGGCTGTAATGGTTGTGCCGGATAGCGGCTTCGCCGATCCGGCAATACCGTAGGCCGGGTAAGGCGTCGCCGCCATCCGGCACTGCTTTAGCCCTGACGCCCCCGTCTTTGCGTATAGATCGCATCCATCACGAAAATCGCCAGCGCTACCCAGATAAACGCGAACGTGACCATCTTATCCGCCCCCGGTACCTCACCGTAGAACGTCACCGCCAGCAGGAACATCAGCGTTGGGCCGATATACTGGAAAAAGCCCAGCGTGGAAAGGCGCAGACGCGTTGCCGCGCCGGTAAAGCACAGCAGCGGAATGGTGGTCACGACGCCTGCGGCGATCAGCAGCAGATTCAACGACCACGAGTTGTTGCCCATGTGGCTGGTGGCGCTGTCGGCGATGCCGAAAAGATAAATCGCCGCCACCGGCAGCAGCCAGAGCGTTTCGAACAGCATCCCGGTTTGTGCATCGACGGCAATTTTCTTACGAACCAGGCCGTAGAAGGCGAAACTGAACGCCAGACCCAACGCGATGATCGGCAGTGAGCCGAAGGTCCACAGCTGTACCAGCACGCCACAGATAGCCAGAATCACCGCCAGCCACTGCATGCGGCGGAAGCGCTCGCCGAGGAAAATCATGCCCAGCAAAATATTCACCAGCGGGTTAATGAAATAACCGAGGCTGGCCTCCAGCATGTGGTGGTTGTTAACCGACCAGATAAACAGCAGCCAGTTACCGCCGATCAGCACCGCCGACAGCGCCAGCAGAAAGACCTTTTTCGGGGTTTTCAGCAGCGTTCGCACCTGCGGCCATTGGCGGCTGATGCTAATCAAGGCCACCATAAAGAAAAACGACCAGATGACGCGGTGGGTCAGGATCTCATCGGCAGGGACGTAGTAAATCAGCTTGAAGTAGGCTGGAGCGATGCCCCAGATAAAATAGGCGGCAAGGGCGAGAAGTACGCCCTGACGCGTTTGTTTGGGATCCATGTGAAACATCCATTACGAAAAAGTCATGTAATGTTACGCGATTCTGGCGGTTATCCCACCATATAAGTCGCCGTCGCGCTGGCAATATGCGTATTCTCTTCGTTATGTAGCTCAACGCGCGCCACGGCAACCTTGTTCCCGGCTCGCAGCAGCGTGCTGCTGGCGGTAAAGCGCGTACCGCGGCCCGGACGCAGATAGTCCACGCGCAGATCGATGGTGCCCATTTTCGACAGCCGCTGGCGCAGCTCGTCTTCATTAATGGTGTCGTGGCGCGTCAGCGTGCTGCCTACGCACACCAGCCCGGCGGCCACGTCCAGCGCTGAGGCGATCACACCGCCGTGCAGAATGCTTTGCGCCCAGTTTCCCACCATCATCGGCTGATTGTTAAAGCTCAGCTGCGCAAAGGCTTTTTCGTAGACTTCCAGCTCCAGATTCAGAGCGCGGTTAAACGGCATATGGTAGACAAAGATTTCCCCAACCAGCTTGAGCGCTTCGGCGGCGGTGAGTTCGGCAGACATAATGACCTTATTTTTGTATGTTAATAAAATGTTGATTTTATGCCGATTGAATGTTGATTTCTACTTTCGGAAAGGTTTGATGAGCAAGAACAACGTAAAAAGGTAGAATGAGTGTCATTTTGTTATTCATTGTTTTTATATATCTCAGGGGAAAGTGACTGATGCGATTCTCAAGGAGTGGGTTATTGGCGTTGCTGCTGCCTGCCTCGGCGCTGGCGCAGGAAGCGACGATTAAGGAGGTACATGATGTACCGGCGGTGCGTGGCAGTATTATTGCGAACCTGCTGCAGGAGCATGACAATCCGTTCACGCTCTACCCTTATGAAAGCAACTACCTGCTGTATACCTGGACCAGCGATCTCAATAAAGAGGCGATTCGCTCCTACGACTGGGCTGAGAACGCGCGTAAGGACGAGGTGAAGTTTCAGCTGAGCCTGGCTTTCCCGCTGTGGCGCGGCATTCTGGGAGATAACTCGGTGCTGGCGGCTTCCTACACGCAGCGCTCCTGGTGGCAGCTTTCTAACAGCGGTGAATCCGCGCCGTTTCGCGAAACCAACTACGAGCCGCAGATGTTCCTGGGCTTCGCCACCGACTATCGCTTTGCCGGCTGGACGCTGCGCGATGTTGAAGTGGGCTTTAACCATGACTCAAATGGCCGATCTGACCCGACCTCGCGCAGCTGGAACCGCCTGTATACGCGGCTGATGGCGCAAAACGGCAACTGGCTGGTGGAAGTCAAACCCTGGTATGTGATCGGCGATACCGACGATAACCCGGATATCACCAAATATATGGGATACTACCGGTTGAAAATCGGCTATCAGCTGGGTGATGCGGTGCTGAGCGCGCAGGGGCAGTACAACTGGAACACCGGCTACGGCGGCGCAGAGCTGGGCGTCAGCTATCCGATCAGCAAACATGTGCGCGTCTATACTCAGGTCTACAGCGGCTACGGTGAATCGCTTATTGATTACAACTTCAATCAAACCCGCGTTGGGGTGGGTGTGATGCTTAACGACCTGTTTTAACAGGGTATCCGACGGTTTGTTGCGAGCATGGCCGAAGGATTTCGTCTAAAACATTGCAGTTTGGCACGCAGGCGCTGAAAATAGCGCCTGTTTTTATTTTCAGGTAAATGGGGTCAACGTGGCACAGGCGGAAGTTATCAATCAGGAATCGCTGGCTAAACAGGTTTTGCAGGAGACCTTTGGCTATCAGCAATTCCGCCCGGGCCAGGAAACCATCATCGATACCGTGCTCAGCGGCCGCGACTGTCTGGTCGTGATGCCTACCGGAGGCGGTAAATCCCTTTGTTATCAGATTCCTGCACTGGTAATGGACGGCCTGACGGTGGTGGTTTCACCGCTGATCTCGTTGATGAAGGACCAGGTCGATCAGCTGCTGGCAAACGGCGTGGCGGCGGCGTGCATCAACTCCACTCAGACCCGTGAACAGCAGCAAGAGGTGATGGCTGGCTGCCGCACCGGGCAGATTCGCCTGCTCTACATTGCCCCTGAACGTCTGATGCTGGATAACTTCCTTGAGCATCTGGCGCACTGGAACCCGGTGATGCTGGCGGTCGATGAGGCGCACTGTATTTCGCAGTGGGGCCACGATTTCCGCCCGGAATATGCCGCGCTGGGACACCTGCGCCAGCGCTTCCCGGCGCTGCCATTTATGGCGCTGACCGCCACCGCCGACGACACCACCCGCAGCGATATTGTGCGCCTTCTGGGGCTGAACGATCCCCTGATTCAAATCAGCAGCTTTGACCGGCCTAACATTCGCTACATGCTGATGGAGAAGTTTAAGCCGCTCGACCAGCTGATGCGTTACGTGCAGGAGCAGCGCGGTAAATCCGGCATTATCTACTGCAATAGCCGCTCGAAGGTGGAGGACACCGCCGCGCGTCTGCAAAGCCGGGGAATTAGCGCCGGAGCCTATCATGCCGGGCTGGAAAATGACGTGCGCGCTGATGTGCAGGAGAAATTCCAGCGCGATGACCTGCAAATCGTGGTTGCGACCGTCGCGTTTGGTATGGGCATCAACAAACCTAACGTGCGCTTTGTGGTGCACTTTGATATTCCTCGCAACATCGAATCCTACTATCAGGAGACTGGCCGCGCCGGGCGTGATGGCCTGCCTGCGGAGGCGATGCTGTTTTACGATCCGGCGGATATGGCATGGCTGCGCCGCTGTCTGGAAGAAAAGCCAGAAGGCATGCTGCAGGATATCGAGCGGCATAAGCTCAATGCGATGGGGGCCTTTGCTGAAGCGCAAACCTGCCGTCGTCTGGTGCTGCTGAACTACTTCGGCGAAGGGCGTCAGGAGCCGTGCGGCAACTGCGATATCTGCCTCGACCCGCCAAAACAGTACGACGGCGTGCAGGATGCGCAGATTGCGCTGTCGACCATTGGCCGGGTGAACCAGCGCTTTGGCATGGGCTACGTGGTGGAGGTGATTCGCGGCGCGAACAGTCAGCGTATCCGCGAGTTCGGCCACGATAAGCTGAAGGTCTACGGGATGGGGCGTGATAAAAGTCATGAGCATTGGGTTAGCGTCATTCGCCAGCTGATCCACTTAGGCTTTGTCACGCAAAACATCGCCCAACATTCAGCTCTCCAGCTCACGGATGCCGCGCGCCCGGTGCTGCGCGGTGAAGCGCCGCTGCAGCTTGCCGTACCGCGTATCGTGGCGCTGAAGCCACGTGTGATGCAGAAAGCGGCGGTCGGCAACTACGACAAACAGCTGTTTGCCAAGCTGCGTAAGCTGCGTAAAGCCATCGCCGATGAAGAAAATATCCCGCCGTACGTTGTCTTTAACGATGCGACCTTGATTGAAATGGCCGAGCAGATGCCTGTTTCGCCGAGCGATATGCTTAGCGTCAACGGCGTGGGAACGCGTAAGCTTGAGCGTTTTGGCCGCGAGTTCCTGGCGCTGATTCGCGCTCACGTTGATGGTGACGATGAAGAGTAGTCAGTTGACGGAAAAAGTGTCAGGATAGTCACTCACTGTACTATTTTCCGCGAATTTATTGTCCCGTTGGGTAGGTCTATCATGATAACGCTATTTCTTACCGTGGCGCTGGTGCACATCATTGCGTTGATGAGCCCTGGTCCAGACTTCTTTTTTGTCTCGCAGACTGCCGTCAGCCGCTCGCGTAAAGAGGCGATGATGGGTGTGCTGGGGATTACCTGCGGCGTTATGGTCTGGGCGGGCGTGGCGCTGCTTGGCCTGCATCTGATTATCGAGAAAATGGCGTGGCTGCATACCATTATCATGGTCGGCGGCGGTCTGTATCTGTGCTGGATGGGCTACCAGATGCTGCGCGGGGCGTTGAAGAAAGAGAAAGCATCGACGGAATCCGAACCGCAGGTTGAACTGGCGCAGGGTGGACGCAGCTTTATGAAGGGGCTACTGACCAACCTGGCGAATCCGAAAGCGATTATCTATTTTGGCTCGGTGTTCTCACTGTTCGTTGGCGACAGCGTTGGCGCGGGCGCGCGCTGGGGCATTTTCCTGTTGATTATCCTGGAAACGCTGACGTGGTTCACCGTGGTGGCCAGCCTGTTTGCGCTGCCGGCGATGCGTCGTGGCTATCAGCGTGCGGCGAAGTGGATTGATGGCGTAGCGGGGACATTGTTTGCCGGTTTCGGTATTCACCTGATTATTTCGCGCTAACCGCGTAGGCCCACTCGTCATGAGTGGGCCCGATTCGTCCTTTTCTCTGCGTCAGGCATGCCTTGCCGATGCCAGCAGCGCGCCAACCAGCATAAACAGCGAACCGAACACCTTATTCAGCGCCTTCATTTGTTTCGGCCCTTTAATCCACGCCGAAATACGCTGCGCCAGCGTGGCGTAGCCAATCATCACGATGATATCGACCACGATAGTGGTGACCCCAAGGACCAGGTACTGCATCACCTGCGGCTGGTGTGGCACGATAAACTGGGGGAACAGCGCGGCAAGAAACACAATGCTCTTTGGGTTAGTCAGGTTAACGAACACCGCGCGCTGGAACAGCTTGCCGCGTGATTGCGTTTTGGCCAGCGTTTTCAGGTCAATAGAGCCTGCCGCGCGCCACTGCTGGATACCCAGCCAGATAAGATATGCCGCGCCTGCCCATTTCAGCACTTCAAAGGCAATCACTGAACGGGAGAAGAGGGTACCCAGACCGATGCCTACCAACACGATATGGATAGCCAGCCCGGCCTGCAACCCGGCAATCGACGCCGCCGCGCCGCGGTAGCCGTGGTTGATGGAGGTGGTCATCGTATTGATCGCCCCTGAGCCCGGAGAGAGGCTTAGAATTATGGATGTTAGTAAGTAGGCGAACCACCATTCGAAGGTCATGAGAAACTCCCTGATTGTCTGTTTTTATGCCACAATACGCTATTGTCCAGACGTTGTGTGAGACGTCACAAAAAAACAATTTTCAGCGGTTAACAGGGGTGGAAGCCCGATGTTTCAACAGCAAAAGGATTGGAATACAAGAGAAAACGCGTTTGCTGCGTTTACCACCGGCCCGTTGATGGATTTCTGGCGTGGACGGGAAGAGGCGGAGTTTGTCGGCGTCGATCGCGTTCCGGTACGATTCGTACGTTTCAGCCAGCCCGCGCACGACCGGGTTATTGTGGTCTGCCCGGGGCGAATTGAAAGCTACGTCAAGTACGCTGAACTGGCATACGATCTTTTCCACAGCGGTTTTGATGTCCTGATTATCGACCACCGCGGTCAGGGGCGTTCCGGGCGTATGTTGTCCGACACCCATCGTGGCCACGTGGCGAAATTCAGCGACTACGTCGACGATCTTGCCGCCTTCTGGCAGCAAGAAGTTCTGCAGGGACGCTGGCGTCAGCGGTTTATTCTCGCCCATTCCATGGGGGGAGCAATTGCGACGCAGTTTTTACAGCGTAATCCCCAGGGCTGTGATGCCATCGCGCTTTGTGCGCCGATGTTCGGTATTATCATGCGTCTGCCAGAATGGGTTGTGCGGCCGCTTCTCGATTGGGCTGAGGGCCATCAGCGTCTTCGTGAAGGGTATGCAATGGGAACAGGCCGATGGCACGCGCTGCCGTTTAGCCTTAACGTATTGACCCATAGCCGCGAACGTTATCGGCGCAACGTGCGTTTTTACGCCGATGAACCCCGGTTGCGCGTGGGCGGGCCAACGTACCACTGGGTCAGAGAAGGCATTCTGGCAGGAGAACAGATTCTTGCCGACGCCGCAAACGACGCGTTTCCGCTGCTGCTGATTCAGGCAGAAGAAGAACGCGTGGTGGATAACCGCATGCACGATCGTTACTGCGCCCTTCGCGCGGAAGCGGGCCACCCTTGTGAGGGCGGTAAACCGCTGGTCATCGAAGGCGCCTATCATGAGATCCTTTTTGAAAAGGACGCTATGCGCTCAGTAGCACTCAATGCCATCGTCGATTTTTTCGGTCGACACCCTTAATTCGGCGCTAGCGCCGCACTTTTTAGAGGTTAAATTCGAATATGTACCAGGTAGTCGCATCTGATTTAGATGGCACCTTACTCTCCCCTGACCACCACTTAACGCCGTATGCCAAAGAGACGCTACAGCTGCTGACCGAGCGCGGCCTGCACTTTGTGTTCGCCACCGGTCGTCATTATATTGATGTTGGTCAGATTCGCGATAATCTGGGGATCAAATCCTACATGATCACCTCCAACGGTGCGCGCGTGCACGATGCTGACGGCAAACAGGTCTTCGCCCACAACCTCGATCGCGATATTGCCGCCGATCTCTTCGGCATCGTCAATGCCAACCCGGATATCGTGACCAACGTCTATCGTGACGACGAATGGTTTATGAACCGCCATCGTCCGGAAGAGATGCGTTTCTTCAAAGAAGCGGTGTTCAACTACACCCTGTATGAGCCGGGTTTGCTGGAACCGGAAGGCGTCAGCAAGGTGTTCTTCACCTGCAACGACCACGAAACGCTGCTGCCGCTGGAGCAGGCGATCAACGCCCGTTGGGGCGATCGCGTGAACGTGAGCTTCTCGACGCTGACCTGTCTGGAAGTGATGGCGGGTGGCGTGTCGAAAGGCCACGCGCTGGAAGCGGTGGCAAAAGCAATGGGCTATACGCTAAAAGACTGTATTGCCTTTGGCGACGGCATGAACGATGCCGAAATGCTGTCGATGGCGGGTAAAGGTTGCATCATGGCCGGCGCGCACCAGCGTCTGAAGGATCTGCATCCGGACCTCGAAGTGATCGGGTCAAACGCCGATGACGCGGTACCTCACTACCTGCGCGATATGTACTTGCGATAAAAAATTGACGACTGGCTATTTAGTGGTCAGTTGTCAGCCTTCAACTCCGCTACAATGCGTGTTCATTTTCCAATCGGACATTCATTGTGGCGCTCCTGATTATTACCACGATTCTGTGGGCCTTTTCGTTCAGCTTCTACGGCGAATACCTTGCCGGGCATGTAGACAGCTATTTTGCGGTGCTGGTGCGCGTGGGCCTGGCGGCGCTGGTGTTCCTGCCATTTCTGCGTACGCGCGGACACAGCCTGAAAACCGTCGGGCTGTATATGCTGGTGGGGGCGATGCAGCTGGGCATCATGTACATGCTGAGCTTCCATGCCTATCTCTATCTGACGGTCTCCGAGCTGCTGCTCTTTACCGTGCTGACGCCGCTCTATATCACGCTGATTTATGACCTGATGAGCGGGCGCCGCCTGCGCTGGAGCTACGCTTTTAGCGCACTGCTGGCGGTGATCGGCGCGGGCATTATTCGTTACGACCACATCACCAGCCACTTCTGGACCGGTCTGATTCTGGTGCAGTTATCGAACATCGTCTTTGCCATCGGTATGGTTGGCTATAAACGTCTGATGGAAACCCGGCCGATGCCGCAGCATAACGCTTTTGCCTGGTTTTATCTCGGGGCGTTTCTGGTTGCGGCGGTGGCCTGGATGCTGCTCGGCAACGCGCAAAAAATGCCGCAAACCTTGCCGCAGTGGGGAATTCTGGTGTTTCTGGGCGTCGTCGCGTCGGGGATGGGGTACTTTATGTGGAACTACGGCGCCACGCAGGTGGATGCGGGCACCTTAGGCATCATGAACAATATGCATGTGCCTGCGGGGCTGCTGGTTAACCTGGCAATCTGGCACCAACAGCCGCATTGGCCGAGCTTCCTTACAGGCGCGGCTGTGATCCTGGCCTCGCTGTGGGTGCATCGGCACTGGGTCGCTCCGCGTTCTTCACAAACGGCAGATGATCGCAAGCGTGGTTCCGCGCTGAACGAATAAACGCGTCCATCACCGGCTGACGCTGCTCACCATCGCGCACGGCGGCGTACAGCCGGCTCCACAGACCTTCGCCCAGGGTTTTGGTCACCACCAGACCCTGGCGCTCAAAACTCTCCACCACCCAGTGCGGCAGGGCGGCAATGCCCATCCGCGCGGCCACCATCTGAATCAGCAGCAACGTGTTATCCACGCTTTTCAGCTGCGGGCTAATGCCTGCTGGCTGAAGGAAATGACGCCAGATATCCAGACGCTGACGCTGTACCGGATAAATCAACAGCGTTTCTGCCGCCAGATCTTCCGGGGTAATTCGCGCTTTGGTCGCCAGCGGATGGTCCGGCGCCAGAATCAGGCGCACTTCGTAATCAAACATTGGCGAATAGTGCAGACCGCTACGCGGCAGGATGTCGGAGGTCAGCACGATATCCAGCTCGCTTTGCTGTAGCGCCGGCTGTGGGTCGAAGGTGACGCCGGACTTAAAGTCCATCTCTACCTGCGGCCACTGCTTATGGAAGTTTTCCAGCGCGGGCGTCAGCCACTGAATACAGCTATGGCACTCAATGGCGATGCGCAGCGTCGCCTGCTGCGGTTCATGACAGGCCTGAAGCGCCTGGGTTATTTGCGGCAACACCTGATTGGCCAACTGCAGCAGGATTTCGCCCTGCGGCGTAAAGCGCAGCGGCTGGCTCTTGCGGACAAAAAGTCGAAAGCCGAGGCGCTGCTCCAGATCGCTGAACTGGTGGGAGAGGGCGGATTGCGTCTGATGCAGCGTCGCCGCTGCCGCTGCGAGCGACCCGCAGCTCCGCAACGCCTGGAGCGTTTTCAGATGTTTAATTTCAATCATGAAAGTCCTTCACTTCGGCATGAACAATTTGCGCTTGAGGATTATACAGTACCTTCACATTATGGATGTGTAAACATCTGGACGGCTAAAACACAAAAAATCCATGAGAGGCATATGATGACTATTCTGAACCACACCCTCGGTTTTCCTCGCGTTGGCCTGCGTCGCGAGCTAAAAAAAGCGCAAGAAAGCTACTGGGCGGGTCACGCCTCACGTGAAGAACTGCTGGCTGTAGGCCGCGAGCTGCGCGCCCGCCACTGGGATCAGCAGAAGCAGGCGGGCGTTGACCTGCTGCCGGTGGGCGATTTTGCCTGGTACGATCACGTGCTAACCACCAGCCTGCTGCTCGGCAACGTTCCGGCGCGCCATCAAAATAAAGACGGCTCGGTTGATATCGATACCTTATTCCGCATTGGTCGTGGTCGCGCCCCGACGGGTGAGCCAGCGGCGGCGGCAGAAATGACCAAATGGTTTAATACCAACTATCACTACATGGTGCCGGAGTTCACCAAAGGTCAGCAGTTCAAACTGACCTGGACCCAACTGCTGGATGAAGTGGACGAAGCGCTGGCGCTCGGCCACAAGGTAAAGCCCGTGCTGCTGGGGCCGGTCACTTACCTGTGGCTGGGGAAAGTGAAGGGCGAACAGTTTGACCGCCTGACCCTGCTCAGCGACATTCTGCCGGTTTACCAGCAGGTGCTGGCCGAGCTGGCGAAACGCGGTATTGAGTGGGTACAGATTGATGAACCCGCGCTGGTACTGGAGCTGCCGCAGGTTTGGCTGAACGCCTTCAAACCCGCGTATGACGCGCTGGCAGGGCAGGTAAAATTACTGCTGACCACTTATTTTGAAGGCGTAACGCCGAACCTGGATACCATTACCGCGCTGCCGGTGCAGGGTCTGCACGTTGATTTCGTTCATGGCAAAGATGACGTTGCCGAGATGCACCAACGCCTGCCTGCCGACTGGCTGCTGTCAGCCGGTTTGGTAAATGGTCGTAACGTCTGGCGCGCCGATCTCAGCGAAAAATATGCACAAATTAAAGACATCGTCGGGAAACGTGCTCTGTGGGTGGCTTCTTCCTGCTCTCTGCTGCACAGCCCAATCGATCTCAGTGTGGAAACCCGCCTTGATGCCGAAGTGAAGAGCTGGTTTGCCTTCGCGCTGCAAAAGTGCGGCGAGCTGGCGCTGCTGCGCGATGCCCTGAACAGCGGCGATACGGCGGCAATTGTGGAATGGAGCGCACCGATCCAGGCGCGTCGTCACTCTACCCGCGTACACAACGCCGCAGTGGGAAAACGTCTGGCGGCCATCACCGCGCAAGACAGCCAGCGCGCCAACGCTTACCCGGTTCGCGCTGAGGCACAGCGTGCCCGCTTTAATCTGCCGGCATGGCCGACCACGACGATCGGTTCATTCCCGCAAACCACCGAAATTCGCGGCCTGCGTCTGGACTTCAAAAAGGGCAACCTGGATGCTGCGCACTATCGCACCGGTATTGCAGAGCATATCAAACAGGCGATCGTCGAGCAGGAACGTCTGGGGCTCGACGTGCTGGTGCACGGTGAAGCCGAGCGTAACGACATGGTGGAATACTTTGGCGAGCATCTGGACGGTTTCGTCTTTACCCAGAACGGTTGGGTGCAGAGCTATGGTTCTCGCTGCGTGAAGCCGCCGGTGGTGATTGGTGACGTCAGCCGCCCGGAAGCGATCACCGTGGAGTGGGCGAAGTACGCGCAGTCGCTGACCGACAAGCCGGTAAAAGGTATGTTGACCGGTCCGGTGACCATTCTCTGCTGGTCGTTCCCGCGTGAAGACGTGACGCGTGAAACCATCGCCAAGCAGATTGCGCTGGCGCTGCGTGATGAAGTGGCGGATCTGGAAGCGGCGGGCATTGGCATCATTCAGATCGACGAACCGGCGCTGCGCGAAGGTCTGCCGCTGCGGCGCAGCGACTGGGCCGCGTATCTGGCGTGGGGGGTAGAAGCCTTCCGTATTAACGCGGCGGTGGCGAAGGATGAAACCCAGATCCACACCCATATGTGTTACTGCGAGTTCAACGACATCATGGATTCCATTGCGGCGCTGGACGCGGATGTCATCACCCTTGAGACCTCACGCTCCGACATGGAGTTGCTGGAATCGTTTGAAGAGTTCGACTATCCCAACGAAATTGGGCCGGGCGTCTACGATATTCACTCGCCGAACGTCCCGAGCGTGGAGTGGATTGAGGCCCTGCTGAAGAAGGCGGAGCAGCGTATTCCGGCTGAGCGACTGTGGGTGAACCCGGACTGTGGCCTGAAAACCCGCGGCTGGCCGGAAACCCGCGCCGCGCTGGCGAACATGGTCAAAGCCGCGCAAAATCTGCGTCAGGCGTAAGTAACGGCGGGCAGGCGTTATGCCTGCCCGCCCATCAACCGGCTGAGGTGGGGGCTCAACCACGTCAGTTCATCTTTGTGCCGCACCGGCCAAACAGAATCATCTCTCGCGGGTCGCTTAATTCATGTCAGCGCCATTGCTGGCAATCACTCTCTGGTACCACCAGAAAGAATCTTTGCGCAGACGCTGGAGAGAGCCATTGCCTTCGTCGTCCTGGTCAACATAGATAAAACCGTAGCGTTTTGACATCTGCGACGTGCCGGCGCTGATGATATCGATGCAGCCCCAGGTGGTGAATCCCATCACCTCCACCCCTTCATGAATGGCGGCCAACGTTTGCTCAAAGTGGGCGCGGAAGTAGTCGATGCGGTAATCATCGTGAATTTTACCGTCCACCACCACGTCTTTCGCGCCCAGGCCATTTTCAACGATAAATAGCGGCTTCTGGTAACGGTCATACAGTTCAAGCAGCGAAATTTTCAGGCCAAGGGGGTCAATCTGCCAGCCCCATTCCGATGCGGGTAAATAGGGATTTTTCACGCCCAGCACCGTGTTGCCGGGAATGCGCTCGGCATCGGGCTGCGTCGACTCGGTCATCGACATGTAGTAACTAAAAGAGACGAAATCGACAGTATGCTGTTTTAATATGTGGCGATCTTCATCATGCATGGCGATCTCAATACCGCGACGTTCAAGATCGCGCAGGATCAGCGGCGGATATTCGCCAAACACCTGTACGTCGGCATAGAAGTAATTTTCGAGATTCTTCTTCAGCGTCGCCTCGACATCCTCCGGGCGGCAGCTGTGCGGATAGGTGGTGAGCTTGGTCAGCATGCAGCCCACCTGGCTGCCGGGTATGATGGCGTGGCAGTCGCGGGTGACTAACGCGGAAGCGACAAACTGATGATGTAGCGCCTGGTAGATATCCTGTTTTGCCTTGCCCGGCGCGCTTTTCTCTTCGCGGATCCCGGCGGTGGTAAACGGGTGGCGATGAATGCTGTCGATTTCGTTAAACGTCAGCCAGTAGCGCACCAGATCTTTATAGCGCTCGAAGCACACCTTGCTGAAGCGTACGAAGGCATCCACGACGTTTCGGTGTACCCAACCGTTATATTTTTCACTGAGCGCCAGCGGCATTTCATAGTGTGAGAGGGTAACCAGCGGCTCGATGTGATGGCGGCGCAGCTCACGGAACAGGTCTTCATAAAACTGTAGGCCCGCTTCGTTCGGCTCGGCATCTTCGCCGGTGGGGAAGATGCGCGACCAGGCGATGGAGACGCGCAGAACCTTAAAGCCCATTTCGGCGAACAGCGCGATATCCTCTTTATAGCGATGGTAAAAATCAATGCCGCGGCGTTTTGGATACAACGCATCGTTTCGGCCCAGCAGCGCATCCTGCACGTTTTCATCCGTCAGCGCGGCGTGCCCCGCGTAATCCTTCAGCGACAGATTGGGTTTCCAGGAGATTGCATCGGCGACCGATGGCCCTTTACCCGCCACGTTCCATGCCCCTTCGGCCTGATTTGCAGCGATCGCGCCGCCCCATAAAAACCCCTGCGGAAACGAGAGAGATTTTGCCATTACACGGACTCCTTAAGCGTCATAATAATCTGCGGGTTGGAATGTTTTTCATCGTGGTCGTTATGCGACAGTGTGAAGCGTTTGCCGTTGGTTACCACCATCACAAACATGTGGGCCACCGTCCCGTTCGTAGGCCCACTGTGAAGGAGATGACTTTGCGAGAGAAAACATCGTCGTTAACTTTTCCAGGGGAATAATTTGCCCTTCAACGGGGCGAATAAACGTGAGCGGAGCCGCTTTTTCGGCAGCCTTGTCGTGCCGCCCGCCAGGGGGATGATATCCAGTGCCGTCTGCAAAGGGGGCATGCCGGGTCCCTGTCAGTAGAGCAAAAAAAGACCTGAAGCCGAAGGTCTCTCGAAAGAGAAGATCGGCTTCAGGCCTTGCTTACGGATCGTCGTGATACACCTGTGCTTACTACGCTGAACGGCGAGCGGCTTAACCCTTTTTACCGTTGTACTGCGCGAACCACGCTAGCATGCGCTGCCAGCCGTCTTTGGCTGACTCTGCATGATAGCTGGGACGATAATCAGCGTTAAATGCGTGCCCGGCATCGGGATAAACCACAATATCCGCTTTCGCGTTCGCTGCGCGTAACGCGTGGCGCATGGTTTCCACGGTATCAAGCGGAATACCGCTATCTTTACCGCCGTACAGGCCGAGCACCGGTGCGCTGAGATCGACCGCCACGTCGACCGGGTGTTTAGGACTGTTCAGCGATTTATCGCCCACCAGTCGGCCATACCAGGCGACGGCGGCCTTAAGCTGCGGGTTATGCGCGGCGTACAGCCACGCAATGCGCCCGCCCCAGCAGAAGCCGGTAATGGCCAGGCGGTTGGCGTCGCCGCCGTTGCGGGCGGCCCAGCTAGCGACATGATCGAGGTCGGCCAGCACCTGCGCGTCGGGCACTTTGCTGACCAGCCCGCTGAACAGCGACGGAATGTCGTCATAATCGTTCGGATCGCCCTGGCGGAAATAGAGCTCCGGCGCAACGGCCAGATACCCCTCGAGCGCCAGGCGTCGGCAGATATCACGGATGTGTTCGTGGACGCCAAAAATCTCCTGCACTACGATGATTACCGGAAGCGGCGCATCGCTGTGTTTGGGGCGAGCGTGATAGGCGGGCAGCAGATCGCCCTGTGACGGAATGGAGGTTTCTCCCGCCGTAATCGCCTCTTCGGGCGTATGAACGATGGTCGAGGCATGAGGTGAAGCCGCAGGGGCAAATCCAGGTTGTTTGTTGGTTGTCATGGCATTCTCCGTACCCTTTTAATGAACGCATAGCCGAATTACAGTGCCTTAATGCGGCGTATTTTTGTGCAGCAGGAATTAACAATAACTTGTTAATGTGATGTGAATCACTAATTGTGTGGAATTTAATGTAATATTTTTAATTCTTAGTGATGGTAATCACGAAAAAGAGTTGTGGTCTTCTATAAAGTACATTTTTGCTTCTTCTGACAAAACTGAACCACAGAGGAGTTCTTTATGTCCAAGTCTGATGTTTTTCATCTCGGTCTCACTAAAAATGATCTACAAGGGGCCACGTTAGCGATTGTCCCTGGTGACCCGGAGCGTGTGGAAAAGATCGCCGCGCTGATGGAAAAGCCGGTCAAACTGGCATCTCATCGTGAATTTACCTCCTGGCGTGCCGAACTCGACGGCAAGCCGGTCATCGTGTGCTCAACCGGTATCGGTGGCCCATCTACCTCTATCGCCGTGGAAGAGCTGGCGCAGTTGGGTATCCGTACCTTCCTGCGTGTGGGCACCACCGGGGCGATTCAGCCGAACATCAACGTCGGTGACGTGCTGGTGACGACCGCTTCCGTCCGTCTGGACGGTGCGAGCCTGCACTTTGCGCCGATGGAATACCCGGCTGTTGCTGATTTCGCGTGTACCACCGCGTTGGTTGAAGCAGCGAAATCTGTGGGGGCAACTACCCACGTGGGCGTAACCGCCTCTTCCGACACCTTCTACCCGGGTCAGGAACGTTACGACACCTTCTCTGGCCGCGTGGTGAAAGCCTTCAAAGGCTCCATGGAAGAGTGGCAATCCATGGGCGTGATGAACTACGAAATGGAATCGGCCACGCTGCTGACCATGTGTTCCAGCCAGGGCCTGCGTGCGGGGATGGTTGCCGGCGTTATCGTTAACCGTACCCAGCAGGAAATTCCAAACGCAGAGACCATGAAGCAGACCGAAAGCCATGCGGTGAAAATCGTGGTGGAAGCGGCGCGCCGCCTGCTGTAATTTCCCCTCCCTTTGCGAAAGGCCGACTTGTTCGGCCTTTTTCTTTTTGCGTAGACGCTCGCAGGAAACTGCTTTAAAACTGGACGTTTATACAGCACAATCCTATTTTTGCAGATAATCGGTTTATGCAGGGGGCATTGTGGATATTGCCGTGGTGATTTATGCGCTGGTGGCGCTGGCGGGGATCGCGATTGGCTGGCTGGCGGCGAGCTATCGCGTGGCGCAGCAGCGCGCCGAGCAGTTAGCGGAAGAGCGTGATGTGTATGGTGAGCTGAGCGCGGCGAAACAGCAGATTGCCCAGAATGCCCACTGGCGTGAAGAGTGTGAGTTGCTCAATAACGAACTGCGTAACCTGCGGGAAATCAACTCGTCGCTGGAGGTCGATCTCCGTGAAGTGACCACGCTGCTGGAAACCACTCGCCAGCATGGTGATGAAAAATATCGCCTGATGCTCAACAGCGAACAGCGCCTGAGCGAACAGTTTGAAAACCTCGCCAACCGCATCTTTGAACAGAGCAACCGCCGCGTTGATGAACAGAACCGGCAGAGCCTGCACGGCCTGCTTACGCCGCTGCGCGAGCAGCTCGACGGTTTTCGCCGCCAGGTGCAGGAGAGCTTTGGTCAGGAGGCGCGTGAGCGCCATACTCTGGCGCATGAAATTCGTAACCTCCAGCAGTTAAACGCTCAGATGGCGCAGGAAGCGGTCAACCTGACCCGGGCGCTGAAGGGCGACAACAAAACCCAGGGCAACTGGGGGGAAGTGGTGCTGACCCGCGTGCTGGAGGCTTCCGGCCTGCGGGAAGGGCACGAATACGAAACCCAGGTGAGCATCAATACCGATGGCAATTCGCGTATGCAGCCCGATGTGATAGTCCGCCTGCCGCACCGCAAAGACGTGGTGGTCGACGCCAAAATGACGCTGGTGGCCTACGAGCGCTACTTTAACGCGGAAGATGATTACACCCGCGAAGCGGCGCTGCAGGAGCACATTGCGGCGGTGCGTAACCATATTCGCCTGCTGGGACGCAAAGACTACCAGCAGTTGCCGGGCCTGCGTTCGCTGGACTACGTGCTGATGTTTATCCCCGTCGAGCCGGCTTTCCTGCTGGCGCTTGACCGCCAGCCAGAGTTAATCAGCGAAGCGCTGAAAAACAATATTATGCTGGTAAGCCCCACCACGCTGCTGGTGGCGCTGCGTACCATCGCTAACCTGTGGCGCTATGAACATCAAAGCCGCAATGCGCAACATATTGCTGAACGAGCCAGCCGCTTATATGACAAAATGCGCCTTTTCGTGGACGATATGTCGGCCATCGGCCAGAGCCTCGATAAAGCCCAGGATAACTACCGCCAGGCGATGAAAAAGCTGACCAGCGGGCGTGGCAATCTGCTGACGCAGGCAGAAGCCTTCCGCCACCTTGGGGTAGAGGTGAAGCGCGAGATTAATCCGGATTTGGTTGAACAGGCGACGGCGCAGGACGATGATTTTCGTCTGCGCGATGATACCGACGCGAATGATGACAATCCGTTAGCCGCAGAACGCCGCTAATCCGGCGTCGGGACGGATTTCGTAACGGGGTGGAATCGTAGGGCAATTGCGTCCAATCTGTTACACTCCATGAACATTTTCTTGATAAGCAGGCATAGAGATGGTTGAGGATTCACAAGAAACGACGCACTTTGGCTTTCAGACAATCGCCAAATCACAGAAAGAAGACATGGTGGCGCATGTATTCCATTCTGTCGCCGCAAAATACGATGTAATGAACGATCTGATGTCGTTCGGGATTCATCGTCTATGGAAGCGTTTTACCATTGATTGCAGCGGCGTGCGCCGTGGACAGACGGTTCTCGACCTGGCGGGCGGCACCGGCGACCTGACGGCGAAATTCTCGCGCATGGTGGGCGAAACCGGCCGCGTGGTGCTGGCGGACATCAACGACTCCATGCTGAAAATGGGGCGTGAGAAGCTGCGCAATATCGGCGTGGTCGGCAACGTGGAATACGTGCAGGCCAACGCGGAAGCGCTGCCGTTCCCGGATAACACCTTTGATCTGATCACCATCTCTTTCGGTCTGCGTAACGTCACCGACAAAGACAAAGCGCTGCGCTCTATGTACCGCGTGCTGAAGCCGGGCGGACGCCTGCTGGTGCTTGAGTTTTCCAAGCCGGTTTTCGACCCGCTGAGCAAAGCCTACGACGCCTATTCGTTCCACATTCTGCCGCGTATTGGCGAAGCGGTGGCTAATGATGCAGACAGCTATCGCTATCTGGCGGAATCTATCCGTATGCACCCGGATCAGGACACGCTGAAAGAGATGATGCAGAACGCCGGGCTGGAAAATGTTGATTACTACAACCTGACGGCAGGGATTGTCGCGCTGCACCGCGGCTATAAATTCTGATAAGTGGGGGGCCGCTATGCCTTTAAAACCCTTAGTGACCGGCAGTATTGAAACCGCCATAAACGCGCTGCTCTGGCGTGAAAAAGCGTTAAAGCCTGCTCGTCAGCGCCTTATTGGAAAAGTACTGCGTATCGTGTTGAAAGAGTTCTCCTCCCCGCTGGTGCTGGTCTTCAGCGAACGTCAGGTTGACGTGCTGGGCGCGTGGGAAGGCGAAGCGGATTGCACCGTCATCACGCGGGTTAGCGTGTTACCGCAGTTGCGCAACCGGCAGCAGCTCACCGCGCTTATCCGCAATAACGATCTGGAAGTGCAGGGCGATCTCCAGGTGGTACAAAACCTGGTGTCGCTGGCCGATCTCGCTGAGTTTGACCCGGCAGAGCTGCTGGCGCCGTATACAGGCGATATTGCCGCCGAAGGCGTCAGTAAACTGCTGCGCGGCGGGGCGAAGCTCTTACAGCATGGCCTGGCGCGCCAGCAGCGCTACGTGGCTGAAACCCTGACGGAAGAGTGGCGTCTGGCACCGGGCGCGCTGGAAGTCGCCTGGTTTGCGGAAGAGACGGCGGCGGTGGAGCGTGAGCTTGCGGCGCTGACCAAACGGTTGGAAAAACTGGAGGGGAAATGACGCCAGGAGAATTACGGCGCCTGTATTTTATCATCCGCACCTTTTTGAGTTACGGGCTTGATGAGCTCATTCCCAAAATGCGTATCACGCTGCCGCTGCGCTTTGGGCGTCGGCTGTTGTTCTGGATGCCGAATCGCCACAAGGATAAGCCGCTGGGTGAACGTCTGCGGCTGGCGCTACAGGAGCTTGGCCCGGTATGGATTAAGTTCGGGCAGATGCTGTCTACCCGTCGCGACCTTTTCCCCCCGCAGATTGCCGATCAATTAATCCTGTTGCAGGATCGCGTTGCGCCGTTTGACGGCAGGCTGGCGAAGCAGCAGATCGAAAAATCGATGGGTGATATTCCCGTCGAGAGCTGGTTTGACGATTTTGATATTGAACCGCTGGCTTCAGCCTCTATTGCACAGGTGCACACCGCGCGGCTGAAAGAGAACGGCAAAGAGGTGGTTATCAAGGTGATCCGCCCGGATATTCTGCCGATCATCAAAGCCGATATGAATCTGATTTACCGCCTGGCGCGCTGGGTTCCCCGCCTGCTGCCGGACGGCCGTCGTTTGCGCCCGGTAGAAGTGGTGCGCGACTATGAAAAAACGCTGATCGACGAGCTCAACCTGCTGCGCGAAGCGGCAAACGCCATCCAGCTGCGCCGCAACTTTGAAGACAGCCCGATGCTGTACGTGCCAGAGGTGTATTCCGACTACTGTCGCGTCGATATGCTGGTGATGGAGCGCATCTACGGCATTCCAGTGTCCGACATTGAGACGCTCGAGAAGCAGAATACCAACATGAAATTGCTGGCCGAGCGTGGCGTACAGGTGTTCTTTACTCAGGTGTTCCGCGACAGCTTCTTCCACGCCGATATGCATCCTGGCAACATCTTTGTCAGCTATGAGCATCCGGAAGATCCCCAGTATATTGGCATCGACTGCGGTATCGTCGGTTCGCTGAATAAAGAAGACAAGCGCTACCTGGCCGAGAACTTTATCGCCTTCTTTAACCGCGACTACCGCAAGGTGGCCGAACTGCACGTTGACTCCGGCTGGGTGCCGCCGGACACCAACGTCGAAGAGTTTGAATTTGCGATTCGTACCGTTTGCGAACCTATTTTCGAAAAGCCGCTGGCGGAGATCTCCTTTGGTCACGTGCTGCTGAACCTGTTTAATACCGCTCGGCGCTTCAACATGGAAGTGCAGCCACAACTCGTGTTACTGCAAAAGACATTACTTTACGTAGAAGGGGTAGGACGCCAGCTCTATCCTCAGTTAGATTTATGGAAGACGGCAAAACCGTTCCTCGAATCGTGGATTAAGGATCAGGTCGGTATTCCGGCGTTGTTCCGCGCGCTGAAGGATAAAGCCCCGTTCTGGATTGAAAAAATGCCGGAATTGCCTGAGCTGGTGTACGACAGCCTACGTCAGAGCAAACAGGTCCAGGCCAGCCTGGAGAAGCTTTCTCAGGAGATGGCGACGCACCGCACCCGTCAGGGGCAATCGCGCTATCTCTTTGGTATAGGCGCGGTTTTACTCCTGAGCGGTACCGTATTACTGATTCAACGGCCTGAATGGGGGCTGATGCCCGCGTGGCTTATGGCCGGAGGGCTGGTGGTATGGCTCGCGGGATGGCGGAAGACGCGCTGAATTATGCGTCGCTAACAGGGCGCCGCATAACGTATAATGCGCGCTGATTAATTCATCATCTATGCACAAAATCATTCAGGCTGCGTCAAGGCGGCAAGTGAGTGAATCCCCAGGAGCGTACATAAGTACGTGACTGGGGTGAACGAACGCAGCCAACGCAGAGGCGGCTTGAAGGATGAAGTGCATATCAGAGGGATATGTATGGGTGGTATTAGTATTTGGCAGTTGCTGATTATCGTCGTTATCGTAGTTCTGCTTTTCGGGACTAAAAAGCTGAGCTCGCTGGGTTCCGATTTAGGCTCGTCCATCAAAGGCTTCAAGAAGGCCATGAGTGATGAAGACGACACCAAACCTAAAGCGGACCAGGATGCAGATTTCACTGCGAAATCCATTGCTGATAAGCAGGAAAGTGCAAAGAAAGACGAAGCGAAACGCCACGACAACGAGCAGGTGTAATTCGTGTTTGATATTGGTTTCAGTGAACTGCTGCTGGTGTTTGTTATTGGCCTCATTGTATTGGGGCCAAAACGTCTGCCGGTAGCGGTGAAAACGGTGGTGGGCTGGATTCGGGCGCTGCGCTCGCTGGCGACCACCGTACAAAACGAGCTGACGCAGGAGCTTAAACTCCAGGAGTTTCAGGACAGCCTGAAGAAAGTGGAGAAAGCGAGTCTGGATAGCCTGACGCCTGAACTTAAGGCTTCCATGGATGAACTGCGTGAAGCGGCAGAGTCGATGAAACGGTCCTATTCGATGCATGACCCTGAAAAGGCGAGCGACGAGGCCAATACCATCCATAACCCGGTGGCGAAGGATAAGGACGTTGAGCCGTCTCAAGCGGCTGAACCGCAGGCGACGCACGCTGAAGAGCCAGTGGTGGCTAAGTCTGCCGAAGTGCCGGAAGCCGAGGTGGTGAAACCGGCAGAGAAAGAGAAAGTCTCTGCGGCCGCTGTTCCTGAATCCTCCCCCGCATCGAGTGATAAATCGTAAACATGAGCGTAGAAGATACTCAACCGCTGATCGCTCATTTGATTGAGCTGCGCAAGCGCCTGCTCAACTGCATCATCGCGGTTCTCGTCATTTTCCTGGCGTTGGTTTACTTCGCCAACGATATCTATCAGCTGGTCTCCGCGCCGCTGATTAAACAGATGCCGGTTGGCGCGACGATGATCGCCACCGACGTGGCGTCGCCTTTTTTCACGCCGATCAAGCTGACCTTTATGGTTTCGCTGATCCTCTCCGCGCCGGTTATTCTGTACCAGGTATGGGCGTTTGTGGCGCCAGCGCTGTATAAGCATGAACGTCGTCTGGTGGTGCCGCTGCTGGTGTCCAGCACCCTGCTGTTTTATATCGGCATGGCGTTTGCCTACTTTGTGGTGTTCCCGCTGGCCTTTGGCTTCCTGACGCATACCGCGCCGGAAGGGGTGCTGGTCTCAACGGATATCAAGAGCTACCTCGATTTCGTCATGTCGCTGTTTATTGCTTTCGGCGTGTCGTTTGAGGTGCCGGTTGCTATCGTGCTGCTGTGCTGGGTCGGCGTGACCACACCGGACGATCTGCGCAAGAAGCGCCCGTACGTGCTGGTCGGCGCGTTTGTGGTCGGCATGCTGCTGACGCCGCCGGACGTGTTCTCGCAGACGCTGCTGGCCATCCCGATGTACTGTCTGTTTGAAGTGGGGGTCTTCTTCTCTCGCTTCTACGCGGGCAAGCGACTCACGCGTGATGAAGACGCGGAAGCGGAACAAACTGAAGAATAACCAACCGCCCGTAAGGGCGGTTGTCATATGGGGGCAAGGATGTTTGATATCGGTGTTAACCTGACCAGTTCACAGTTCGCGCGCGACCGTGATGAGGTGGTCGCGCGGGCACGTGCCGCGGGCGTGCACGGCATGCTGCTGACCGGAACCAACCGTCATGAGAGCGAAGAAGCGCAGCGGCTAGCGGAACGCTTTGAAGGCTGCTGGTCAACGGCAGGCGTGCATCCACATGACAGCAGCAGCTGGTCGCCGGAGGTGGCGGACGCTATCTATGCGCTGGTGAACAAGCCCGAAGTGGTGGCAGTGGGCGAGTGCGGCCTGGACTTCAACCGCAACTTCTCCACGCCGGCCGAGCAGGAAGTTGCGTTTAGCGGTCAGCTGGCGATGGCTGCCGAGCTGGGCATGCCGGTCTTTTTGCACTGTCGCGATGCTCACGAGCGCTTCCTCGCGCTGCTGGAGCCGTGGCTCGACCATTTGCCTGGCGCGGTGCTGCACTGCTTTACCGGCACGCGTGAAGAAGCGCAGCAGTGCCTGGACCGGGGCCTGATGATCGGTATTACCGGCTGGGTCTGCGACGAGCGTCGCGGGCTGGAACTGCGGGAACTGCTGCCGACGATCCCGGCGGACCGCCTGCTGCTGGAGACCGATGCGCCGTATCTGTTGCCGCGCGACATGACGCCGAAACCGGCATCGCGTCGTAACGAGCCGGCGTATGTACGGCACATTCTGTCACGCGTGGCCGAATGGCGTGGGGAAGATGTTCAGTGGCTGGAAGCCGTCACCGACAGTAACGCCAAACGGCTATTGAAGATAGACTTTTAGTTCAGGCCTTGCGGAAGTCGGTGTTTTTGACGCTCTGCTTAATTTGTTTGTTGAGCAGGTTAAGCAGCAGCATAGAGCGTGCTTCGCCATCAGGCTCGGCAAAGATGGCCTTCAGCCCCTCGAACGCGCCTTCGGTAATGACCACGCTGTCGCCGGGATAGGGCGTTTCCGGGTCGGTGATATCATCAGGTTGATAAATTGAGAGCTGATGGATGACCGACGATGGCACGGTTGCCGGGCGCATGCCAAAACGGACAAAATGGCTGACGCCGCGGGTGGCGTTAATGGTGGTGGTGTGAATCACCTCCGGGTCAAACTCCACGAACAGATAGTTCGGGAACAGCGGCTCACTGACCGATGTACGCTTGCCGCGCACTATTTTTTCCAGGGTGATCATCGGCGTCAGGCAGTTGACCGCCTGTCTCTCAAGATGTTCCTGGGCACGCTGAAGTTGCCCGCGTTTGCAGTACAGTAAATACCAGGCTTGCATAATGACTCTTTCCACTCGTTAACGCGGAAGCATAGCAAAAGTGCAGCCAGATCGCGATGTTGATTATGATGGCTTTAATTCACGCTAATTTAACAAAAATACAGCATCAAAGGACCATTCGCCGTATACTAGGGCGCTTACCAGGAGGCCAAGAATTACCCCATGAAATACCATGACCTACGCGACTTTCTGACCATACTCGAACAGCAGGGTGAACTAAAACGTATTAGCCTCCCGGTGGATCCCCATCTGGAAATTACCGAAATTGCCGATCGCACCCTGCGTGCCGGTGGGCCAGCGCTGCTGTTTGAAAATCCTAAAGGTTATGATATGCCGGTGCTGTGCAACTTGTTCGGCACACCTAAGCGCGTGGCGCTGGGAATGGGACAAGAGGACGTCAGCGCGCTGCGTGAAGTGGGTAAACTCTTAGCTTTCCTGAAAGAACCGGAGCCGCCAAAAGGCTTCCGCGATCTGTTCGATAAACTGCCGCAGTTCAAACAGGTGTTGAACATGCCGACCAAGCGCCTGCGCGGTGCGCCTTGCCAGCAAAAAGTCGTCTCCGGCGACGATGTCGATCTCTCACGCATTCCGGTGATGACCTGCTGGCCAGAAGATGCGGCACCGCTCATTACCTGGGGCCTGACGGTAACCCGTGGTCCGCATAAAGAGCGGCAGAATCTGGGTATCTATCGCCAGCAGGTGATTGGCAAAAACAAACTGATTATGCGCTGGCTGTCGCATCGCGGCGGCGCGCTCGATTTCCAGGAGTGGTGTGCTGCGCATCCGGGCGAACGTTTCCCGGTATCGGTCGCGCTGGGTGCTGACCCGGCAACCATTCTGGGCGCGGTGACGCCGGTGCCGGACACGCTTTCTGAGTATGCGTTCGCCGGTCTGCTACGCGGGACGAAAACGGAAGTGGTGAAGTGTCTTTCCAACGATCTGGAAGTGCCTGCCAGCGCCGAGATTGTCCTCGAAGGCTACATTGAGCCGGGCGAAATGGCGCCGGAAGGACCCTATGGCGATCACACCGGTTACTACAACGAAGTGGATAGCTTCCCGGTGTTTACCGTCACCCACATTACCCAGCGTGAAGACGCGATTTATCACTCCACCTATACCGGGCGTCCACCGGATGAACCGGCGGTGCTGGGCGTGGCGCTGAATGAAGTCTTCGTGCCTATTTTGCAAAAGCAGTTCCCGGAAATCGTCGATTTCTATCTGCCGCCGGAAGGGTGTTCATATCGCCTTGCCGTCGTGACGATGAAAAAACAGTATGCTGGGCACGCAAAACGCGTAATGATGGGCGTATGGTCGTTTTTACGCCAGTTTATGTACACAAAATTCGTGATTGTCTGCGATGATGACGTTAACGCACGTGACTGGAACGATGTGATATGGGCGATCACTACCCGTATGGACCCCGCGCGGGATACCGTGCTGGTAGAGAATACGCCGATTGATTATCTGGATTTCGCCTCGCCGGTTTCCGGTCTGGGGTCGAAAATGGGGCTGGACGCCACCAACAAATGGCCTGGGGAAACCCAGCGCGAATGGGGCCGTCCAATTAAGAAGGATCCCGCCGTTACGGCGCGTATTGATGAGATCTGGGACGAGCTGGCCATATTTCCCGACAATAAATGATAACCCACCCCGGAAGATTTCACGCCGTGGGCGTTGCGCCGACCGCGTGAATGAGGATGGGGGAAAAGACCCGACAGAGGGAGCGCATGACAACCTTAAGCTGTAAAGTGACCTCGGTGGATGCCATTACCGATACGGTATATCGCGTTCGTTTAGTACCCGAAGCTGCCTTCTCATTTCGTGCCGGACAGTATCTGATGGTGGTGATGGACGAGCGCGATAAGCGTCCGTTCTCCATGGCCTCAACGCCGGATGAAAAGGCGTTTATCGAGCTACACATCGGTGCTTCCGAGCTGAATCTGTACGCAATGGCCGTGATGGACCGCATCCTGAAAGACCGTGAAGTGGTGGTAGATATCCCGCACGGCGAGGCCTGGTTACGTGAAGAAGACGATCGCCCGCTGGTGCTGATTGCCGGCGGTACAGGGTTCTCCTATGTGCGTTCCATTCTGCTGACCGCGCTGGCGCGTAACCCGAATCGCGACGTGGCGATCTACTGGGGCGGCCGTGAAGAGAAACACCTTTACGATCTCTCCGAACTGGAAGCGCTGTCGGTGAATCACCCGAACCTGCGTGTGGTACCGGTAGTGGAACAGCCGGAAGAAGAGTGGCGCGGGCGTTCGGGTACCGTGCTGACGGCGGTGCTGCAGGATTATGGTACGCTGGCGGAGCACGATATCTATATCGCGGGACGTTTTGAAATGGCGAAAATTGCTCGCGACCTGTTCTGCAATGAACGTCAGGCGCGTGAAGACCGCCTGTTCGGCGATGCGTTTGCCTTTATCTGATAGGCAATAAAAAACCCGCCCCTGACAGGCGGGAAGAACGGCAACTAAACTTTGTTGTGTTGTAGGCCGGATAAGACGTTTTGCGTCGCCATCCGGCGTTATTTGCCGGGGGCGCTGCGCTTGCCCGGCCTACAATAGCGATATACTGCGCGCCCCGGTCTCCGGGGCGCGTTTTTTATACGCGCTCGATAACCGTCGCAATACCCTGACCTAAGCCAATGCACATGGTCGCCAGACCGAACTGAGCGTCTTTGCGTTCCATCAGGTTAAGCAGGGTGGTGGTGATACGCGTACCGGAACAGCCTAACGGGTGGCCCAGGGCGATCGCGCCACCGTTGAGGTTGATCTTCTCGTCGATCTGCTCCATCAGCCCCAGATCCTTAATGCACGGCAGGATCTGCGCGGCAAAGGCTTCGTTCATCTCAAACAGATCGATATCACTTGTGCTCAGACCCGCTTTTTTCAGCGCCAGCTTCGAAGCCGGAACCGGACCGTAGCCCATGATCGACGGATCGCAGCCGACCACCGCCATTGAGCGGATGCGCGCGCGCGGGGTTAATCCCAGCTCGCGGGCGCGGCTTTCGCTCATCACCAGCATGGCAGAGGCGCCATCTGAGAGAGCGGAAGAGGTCCCTGCGGTCACCGTACCGGTAACTGGGTCAAATGCGGGACGAAGAGTGGATAACGCTTCAACGGTGGTTTCCGGACGGATCACTTCGTCGTAGTTAAACTGCTTGAGCACGCCATCCGCGTCGTGGCCACCGGTAGGAATGATTTCATTCTTAAAAGCCCCAGACTGCGTGGCGGCCCAGGCACGTGCGTGGGAACGCGCGGCGAAGGCATCCTGCATTTCACGGCTGATGCCATGCATACGGGAAAGCATTTCCGCCGTCAGGCCCATCATCCCCGCGGCTTTCGCCACGTTGCGGCTCATACCCGGGTGGAAATCAACGCCATGGCTCATCGGCACGTGGCCCATGTGTTCTACGCCGCCGACCATACAGACCTGCGCATCACCGGTCATGATCATCCGCGCCGCATCGTGCAGGGCCTGCATCGAGGAACCACACAGACGGTTAACGGTGACTGCCGGTACAGAATGCGGGATTTCCGCCAGCAGCGACGCGTTACGGGCGATGTTAAAACCCTGCTCCAGCGTCTGCTGTACGCAGCCCCAGTAGATGTCGTCGATGGCTGCCGCTTCCAACGCCGGGTTACGCGCCAGCAGGCTACGCATCAGGTGCGCGGAGAGATCTTCGGCGCGCACGTTGCGGAATGCGCCCCCTTTCGAGCGGCCCATTGGGGTACGAATTGCATCAACAATAACAACCTGTTCCATCGTGACTCCTTAAGCCGTTTTCAGCTCACCAGCCGGGCGGGCTGGCTCAACCGGGGGATAATACGCTTCGTTATGGCGCGCTTTGTCGCGCAGACCGGCCGGTACTTCGTACAGCGGGCCAAGGTGCTGATACTGCTGCGCCATATCGAGATACTTCGCGCTGCCGAGCGTATCCAGCCAGCGGAAAGCGCCGCCGTGGAACGGAGGGAAGCCCAGGCCGTAAACCAGCGCCATATCGGCTTCCGCCGGGCTGGCGATGATGCCTTCTTCCAGGCAACGCACCACTTCGTTGACCATCGGGATCATCATACGAGCAATAATCTCGTCGTCGCTGAAGTCGCGCTTCGGCTGGCTAACGTCGGCCAGCAGGCTGTCCACCGTGGCATCTTCTTCTTTCTTCGGCTTACCTTTGCTGTCCTCTTTATAGCGCCAGAAGCCCAGACCGTTTTTCTGACCGTAGCGGCTTGCTTCAAACAGCGCATCGATAGCGTCGCGATAATCTTTCTGCATACGCTGCGGGAAACCGGTCGCCATCACCGCCTGCGCATGGTGGGCGGTATCAATACCCACCACGTCGAGGAGGTAAGCCGGGCCCATCGGCCAACCGAACTGTTTCTCCATCACCTTATCAACCTTGCGGAAGTCCGCGCCGTCGCGCAGCAGCTGGCTAAAACCAGCAAAGTACGGGAACAGGACGCGGTTGACGAAGAAACCGGGGCAGTCGTTGACCACGATCGGCGTTTTGCCCATCTTGCTCGCCCAGGCGACGACTTTCGCGATGGTGCTTTCTGAAGTTTTCGGTCCACGGATGATCTCAACCAGCGGCATACGGTGCACCGGGTTAAAGAAGTGCATACCGCAGAAGTTTTCCGGGCGTTCCAGCGCATCGGCCAGCTCGCCGATGGGAATAGTCGAGGTATTAGAAGCCAGCACGGTATCCGGGCGCACTTTCTGCTCGGTTTCTGCCAGTACCGCCTTCTTGACCTTCGGGTTTTCCACGACGGCTTCAACAACCACGTCAACGCGATCAAAACCAGCGTAATTCAGCGTCGGCTGAATAGTGGAGATCACCCCAGCCAGCTTCAGACCGTCGATTTTGCCGCGCTCCAGCTGTTTGTTGAGCAGCTTGCTGGCTTCCGTCATTCCGAGAGTCAGCGATTTTTCATTGATATCCTTCATGATCACCGGCACGCCCTTCCAGGCGGACTGGTAAGCGATCCCGCCACCCATGATGCCCGCGCCAAGCACGGCAGCATGTTTCGGCGGTTCGGTGTTTTTGGTCAGTTTCTTTGCCTGACCTTTTACGTATTGGTCGTTGAGGAAAATGCCGACCAGCGCACGGGCTTCATTAGAATGGGCCAGTGGAACAAAACTTTTGTTTTCCAGGTTCAGCGCTTCTTCACGGCCAAAGCGGGCCGCCGCTTCGATGGTTTTCACCGCCGTGATAGGTGCCGGATAGTGTTTACCCGCGGTCTGCATCACCATGCCTTTTGCAATGGTGAAGCTCATGGTGGCTTCAATTTTGCTGAGCTTGAGCGGTTCCAGTTTCGGCTGGCGTTTGGCTTTCCAGTCGAGGTCGCCGTTAATTGCCTGGCGCAGGACCGCCAGCGCGCCGTCAAACAGTTTTTCCTGTTTGACGATGCCGTCGACCAGACCGATTTTCAGCGCTTGTTCGGCACCGACGTCTTTACCGGCGGCGATGATTTCCAGCGCGCTGTCGGCGCCCAACAGACGCGGCAGACGTACGGAGCCGCCAAAGCCCGGCATGATGCCCAGCTTGGTTTCCGGCAGGCCGATGCGCAGGTCCGGCGTGGCCAGACGATAGTCGGTCGCCAGTACGCATTCGCATCCGCCGCCCAGCGCATAGCCGTTCACCGCGGAAATCGTCGGGACCGGCAGATCTTCCAGACGGTTAAACACGCTGTTGGCGAAATGCAGCCACTGGCTGAACTGTTCTTCTGGCACCAGGAACAGCGAAAGGAATTCGGTGATATCCGCGCCGACAATAAAGGCCGCCTTTTCAGAGCGCAGCAGCAGCCCCTTCAGCTCTTTTTGTTTTTCGAGGACGTCGAGCGCCTGGCCGAGGCTGGCTACGGTTGCGGTATCTAACTTGTTAACTGAGCCAGGGGCATCGAACACCAGTTCGGCAATGCCATCTTCCAGCCAGTTGAGGTACAGGGTGTCGCCTTTGTAGAGCATGTCAGTCTCCTGAATCCAGCAATATGATCTGGTCATACCAGATAAACTCGAGTGTGTATTTTGTGTTAAATAAATGCAAATAAGTCTTTAAATATTTGCTGGTCGGATCACGTCCGGGGGAAATCACGCAGGATCAGTGAGGTGTGCTACTATGCGGGGACTAAAGGGCAATAAATTCAGAAGGGTAAATAATGGAATCACTGGCCGCACTTTATAAAAATCATATTGTTACCTTACAAGAGCGGGCGCGTAACGCACTCGAGCGTTTTAAGCTTGATGCGCTGCTTATCCACTCTGGCGAGCTGATGAATGTTTTTCTGGATGACCACGCGTACCCGTTCAAGGTTAACCCGCAGTTTAAAGCCTGGGTGCCGGTGACTCAGGTACCTAACTGTTGGCTGCTGGTGGATGGCGTCAATAAACCTAAGCTGTGGTTCTACCTGCCGGTAGATTACTGGCACAACGTTGAACCCCTGCCGACCTCATTCTGGACGGAGGATGTTGACGTTATCGCACTGCCGAAAGCAGACGGTATCGGCAGCCAGCTGCCCGCTGCCCGCGGCAATATCGGCTATATCGGTCCGGTTCCGGAGCGTGCGCTGGGTCTTGGCATTGCGGCGAACAACATCAACCCGAAAGGGGTTATTGATTACCTGCACTACTATCGCTCATATAAAACGGATTACGAACTGGCGTGCATGCGCGAAGCGCAGAAGATGGCGGTGAATGGCCACCGTGCCGCGGAGGAAGCGTTCCGTTCCGGCATGAGCGAGTTTGATATCAACCTGGCGTATCTGACCGCCACCGGACACCGCGATACCGATGTCCCGTACGGCAATATCGTGGCGCTGAACGAACACGCGGCCGTGCTGCATTACACCAAGCTGGATCACCGCGCACCTTCGGAAATGCGCAGTTTCCTGCTGGACGCCGGGGCGGAGTATAACGGCTACGCGGCTGACCTGACCCGTACCTGGGCTGCGCACAGCGATAACGACTACGCGCACCTGGTAAAAGACGTTAACGCCGAGCAACTGGCGCTGATCGCCACCATAAAAGCGGGGACGAGCTATGTGGATTACCACATTCAGTTCCATCAGCGCATTGCCAAACTGCTGCGTAAACATCAGATCGTTACCGACATGAGCGAAGAAGCCATGGTCGACAACGATCTGACCGGGCCGTTTATGCCACACGGCATTGGTCACCCGCTAGGCCTGCAGGTACATGATGTTGCGGGCTTTATGCAGGATGATAGCGGTACGCACCTGGCAGCGCCGTCCAAATATCCGTATCTGCGCTGCACCCGAGTGCTGGAGCCGCGTATGGTGCTGACCATTGAGCCGGGTATCTACTTCATTGAATCTCTGCTTGCGCCGTGGCGCGAAGGCCAGTTCAGCAAGCACTTCAATTGGCAGAAAATCGAAGCGCTGAAGCCGTTTGGCGGCATTCGTATTGAAGATAACGTGGTGATCCACGAGAACAATATCGAAAATATGACGCGTGACCTGAAGCTGGCGTAATGGAAAGCTGGCGAATACCGGCGGAGCCGGTCACCTTCGTTGAAGAGATCAAGAAGAGCCGTTTTATCACCCTGTTGGCGCATACCGACGGGGTGGAAGCGGCCAAAGCGTTCGTCGAGTCGGTTCGCGCTGAACACCCGGATGCCCGTCACCATTGCGTGGCGTGGGTAGCGGGTAGGCCGGACGACTCGCAGCAACTGGGTTTCTCTGATGACGGTGAACCGGCGGGTACGGCCGGTAAACCGATGCTCGCTCAGCTGATGGGCAGCGGCATTGGTGAAATTACCGCCGTAGTGGTGCGCTACTACGGCGGTATCTTATTGGGTACCGGTGGGTTGGTGAAAGCCTATGGCGGCGGGGTGCAGCAGGCGCTGAATCTGCTGGCGACAGAGATCAAGGTGCCGTTAACCGAATATACTCTGTTATGCGAATACGGACAGTTGGCGGGCGTTGAGGGGCTGGTGGAGCAATATGCGGGACAGATAGTCGACAGCGACTATCAGGCCTCGGTACAGCTTCGTGTGGCGCTTCCGCAGGCGAAAGTGGCGGATTTTTCCGCAAGACTGGCCGATTTTAGCCGTGGTTCATTGCATTTGTTAGCGATTGACGAATAATCCCCCTCCTGACTTTATTGATTATCAAAGGACGCGCCGGACATGCAGTTTCGTGCCATTACTCGAATTGTTGGACTTCTGGTCATCTTATTCTCGGGAACAATGATCCTGCCGGGATTAGTGGCTTTGATTTACCGCGATGGCGCCGGGCGCGCATTTACCCAGACCTTTTTCGTCGCGCTGGTGATTGGTTCCCTGCTGTGGTGGCCAAATCGTCGTGAAAAACGCGAGCTGAAATCACGCGAAGGCTTTCTGATTGTCGTTCTGTTCTGGACGGTGCTGGGCAGCGTGGGTGCGCTGCCGTTTATCTTCTCCGAGCAGCCGAACCTGACGGTCACCGACGCGTTCTTTGAATCGTTCTCGGGTTTAACCACGACCGGGGCGACCACGCTGGTGGGGCTGGATTCATTACCTCACGCGATACTCTTCTATCGGCAAATGCTGCAATGGTTCGGCGGGATGGGGATCATTGTGCTGGCGGTTGCGATTCTGCCTATCCTTGGCGTCGGGGGGATGCAGCTCTACAGAGCAGAAATGCCAGGGCCGCTAAAAGACAACAAGATGCGACCGCGTATCGCTGAAACGGCGAAAACCCTGTGGCTTATCTATGTTCTGTTGACCGTAGCCTGCGCGCTGGCGCTGTGGTTTGCCGGGATGCCGGCGTTTGATGCGATCGGCCACAGTTTTGCCACTATCGCGATCGGCGGCTTCTCGACGCATGATGCCAGCGTGGGTTTCTTTGATAGTCCAACTATCAACACCATTATTGCTATCTTCCTGCTGATCTCTGGCTGTAACTACGGCCTGCACTTCTCTTTATTAAGCGGGCGTAGCCTGAAGGTGTACTGGCGCGACCCGGAATTCCGTATGTTTATCGGCGTGCAGCTGACGTTGGTGGTGATCTGTACGCTGGTGCTGTGGTTCCATAATATCTATGCCTCGGCGGTGACAACGCTCAACCAGGCCTTCTTCCAGGTGGTCTCGATGGCGACCACCGCCGGCTTTACGACCGACAGTATCGCGCGCTGGCCGCTGTTCCTACCGGTTCTTCTTTTATGCTCTGCATTTATTGGCGGTTGTGCCGGTTCAACCGGTGGTGGTCTGAAGGTGATTCGTATTCTGCTGCTGTTCAAGCAGGGAAACCGAGAACTCAAGCGCCTTGTTCACCCGAACGCGGTCTACAGTATTAAACTGGGCAACCGTGCGCTGCCGGAACGTATTCTTGAGGCGGTATGGGGATTCTTCTCCGCCTATGCGTTGGTCTTCATTATTAGCATGCTGGCGATCATCGCCACCGGCGTCGACGACTTCTCGGCGTTTGCTTCCGTCGTGGCGACGCTGAACAACCTGGGGCCAGGGCTGGGCGTGGTAGCGGATAACTTTGCCAGCATGAACCCGGTGGCGAAGTGGATACTGATCGCGAACATGCTGTTTGGTCGTCTGGAAGTCTTTACGCTGCTGGTGCTGTTTACCCCAACATTCTGGCGCGAATAACAGGAGTCGGCGTTGAAAACATTAATGCTCTTTTCTACCCGTGATGGGCAGACGCGTGAAATCGCTGCTTATCTCTGTTCGCAGCTCAGCGAGCTGGACGTCGAGACGGCAATGGTGGATCTGAATCGGACGGAGGATGTGGATTGGACGCAGTACGATCGCGTGATTATCGGTGCGTCTATTCGCTATGGGCATTTCCATCCGGCTCTTGATCGTTTCGTGAAAAAACATGCGGCGGCGCTGCAGGCGATACCGAGCGCGTTCTTTGCGGTAAACCTGGTGGCGCGCAAGCCGGAGAAGCGTTCACCGCAGACGAACAGCTATACGCGCAAGTTCCTGCTGCGCTCGCCATGGCAACCGGATGCCTGTGCGGTCTTTGCCGGCGCGCTGCGTTATCCACGCTACGGCTGGTTCGATCGCTTCATGATTCGTTTAATTATGAAGATGACCGGTGGCGAGACGGATACCAGTAAAGAAGTGGTTTATACCGATTGGGGGCAGGTAGCCGATTTTGCCAAAGAAATCGCGCAACTTTCGCACAAATAGGGCGTGAATTCGGCATGTTGCCTGGAAAGTGAGCGAACGAAAGTTTTTTTTATATTTCTGCTTGCGGGTTCTCAATTTCTCCCTATAATGCGGCCCCACTGACACGGAACAACGGCAAACAAGCCGCCGGGTCAGCGAGGTTCCCCTGAGAATCTCGACGGAGAAAAGCGAAATTAAATGCTTGACTCTGAAAGAGGAAAGCGTAATATACGCCACCTCGCAACGGTGAGCGAAAGCCGCGTTGCACTGCTCTTTAACAATTTATCAGACAATCTGTGTGGGCACTCGAAGATACGGATTCTTAAACGTCGCAAGACGAAAAATGAATACCAAGTCTCTGAGTGAACACGTAATTCATTACGAAGTTTAATTCACGAGCATCAAACTTAAATTGAAGAGTTTGATCATGGCTCAGATTGAACGCTGGCGGCAGGCCTAACACATGCAAGTCGAACGGTAGCACAGAGAGCTTGCTCTCGGGTGACGAGTGGCGGACGGGTGAGTAATGTCTGGGAAACTGCCCGATGGAGGGGGATAACTACTGGAAACGGTAGCTAATACCGCATAACGTCGCAAGACCAAAGTGGGGGACCTTCGGGCCTCACACCATCGGATGTGCCCAGATGGGATTAGCTAGTAGGTGGGGTAACGGCTCACCTAGGCGACGATCCCTAGCTGGTCTGAGAGGATGACCAGCCACACTGGAACTGAGACACGGTCCAGACTCCTACGGGAGGCAGCAGTGGGGAATATTGCACAATGGGCGCAAGCCTGATGCAGCCATGCCGCGTGTATGAAGAAGGCCTTCGGGTTGTAAAGTACTTTCAGCGAGGAGGAAGGCGTTGTGGTTAATAACCACAGCGATTGACGTTACTCGCAGAAGAAGCACCGGCTAACTCCGTGCCAGCAGCCGCGGTAATACGGAGGGTGCAAGCGTTAATCGGAATTACTGGGCGTAAAGCGCACGCAGGCGGTTTGTTAAGTCAGATGTGAAATCCCCGGGCTCAACCTGGGAACTGCATTTGAAACTGGCAAGCTTGAGTCTCGTAGAGGGGGGTAGAATTCCAGGTGTAGCGGTGAAATGCGTAGAGATCTGGAGGAATACCGGTGGCGAAGGCGGCCCCCTGGACGAAGACTGACGCTCAGGTGCGAAAGCGTGGGGAGCAAACAGGATTAGATACCCTGGTAGTCCACGCCGTAAACGATGTCTATTTGGAGGTTGTTCCCTTGAGGAGTGGCTTCCGGAGCTAACGCGTTAAATAGACCGCCTGGGGAGTACGGCCGCAAGGTTAAAACTCAAATGAATTGACGGGGGCCCGCACAAGCGGTGGAGCATGTGGTTTAATTCGATGCAACGCGAAGAACCTTACCTACTCTTGACATCCAGAGAACTTAGCAGAGATGCTTTGGTGCCTTCGGGAACTCTGAGACAGGTGCTGCATGGCTGTCGTCAGCTCGTGTTGTGAAATGTTGGGTTAAGTCCCGCAACGAGCGCAACCCTTATCCTTTGTTGCCAGCGGTTCGGCCGGGAACTCAAAGGAGACTGCCAGTGATAAACTGGAGGAAGGTGGGGATGACGTCAAGTCATCATGGCCCTTACGAGTAGGGCTACACACGTGCTACAATGGCATATACAAAGAGAAGCGACCTCGCGAGAGCAAGCGGACCTCATAAAGTATGTCGTAGTCCGGATTGGAGTCTGCAACTCGACTCCATGAAGTCGGAATCGCTAGTAATCGTAGATCAGAATGCTACGGTGAATACGTTCCCGGGCCTTGTACACACCGCCCGTCACACCATGGGAGTGGGTTGCAAAAGAAGTAGGTAGCTTAACCTTCGGGAGGGCGCTTACCACTTTGTGATTCATGACTGGGGTGAAGTCGTAACAAGGTAACCGTAGGGGAACCTGCGGTTGGATCACCTCCTTACCTTAAAGAAACGTTCTTTGAAGTGCTCACACAGATTGTCTGATGAAAAGTAAATAGCAAGGCGTCTTGCGATTGAGACTTCAGTGTCCCCTTCGTCTAGAGGCCCAGGACACCGCCCTTTCACGGCGGTAACAGGGGTTCGAATCCCCTAGGGGACGCCACTTGCTGGTTTGTGTGAGTGAAAGTCGCCGACCTCAATATCTCAAAACTCATCTTCGGGTGACGTTTGAAATATTTGCTCTTTAAAAATCTGGATCAAGCTGAAAATTGAAACGACACACTGTGTCTGTTCTCCGTAATAAGAACAGATAAATGGTGTGTTCGAGTCTCTCAAATTTTCGCAATCAGAAGTGAAACATCTTCGGGTTGTGAGGTTAAGCGACTAAGCGTACACGGTGGATGCCCTGGCAGTCAGAGGCGATGAAGGACGTGCTAATCTGCGATAAGCGTCGGTAAGGTGATATGAACCGTTATAACCGGCGATTTCCGAATGGGGAAACCCAGTGTGTTTCGACACACTATCGTTAACTGAATACATAGGTTAACGAAGCGAACCGGGGGAACTGAAACATCTAAGTACCCCGAGGAAAAGAAATCAACCGAGATTCCCCCAGTAGCGGCGAGCGAACGGGGAGCAGCCCAGAGTCTGAATCAGCTTGTGTGTTAGTGGAACGGTCTGGAAAGTCCGACGGTACAGGGTGATAGTCCCGTACACCAAAATGCACAGGTTGTGAACTCGATGAGTAGGGCGGGACACGTGGTATCCTGTCTGAATATGGGGGGACCATCCTCCAAGGCTAAATACTCCTGACTGACCGATAGTGAACCAGTACCGTGAGGGAAAGGCGAAAAGAACCCCGGCGAGGGGAGTGAAAAAGAACCTGAAACCGTGTACGTACAAGCAGTGGGAGCACCCTTTGGGGTGTGACTGCGTACCTTTTGTATAATGGGTCAGCGACTTATATTCTGTAGCAAGGTTAACCGTATAGGGGAGCCGAAGGGAAACCGAGTCTTAACTGGGCGTTAAGTTGCAGGGTATAGACCCGAAACCCGGTGATCTAGCCATGGGCAGGTTGAAGGTTGGGTAACACTAACTGGAGGACCGAACCGACTAATGTTGAAAAATTAGCGGATGACTTGTGGCTGGGGGTGAAAGGCCAATCAAACCGGGAGATAGCTGGTTCTCCCCGAAAGCTATTTAGGTAGCGCCTCGTGAACTCATCTTCGGGGGTAGAGCACTGTTTCGGCTAGGGGGTCATCCCGACTTACCAACCCGATGCAAACTGCGAATACCGAAGAATGTTATCACGGGAGACACACGGCGGGTGCTAACGTCCGTCGTGAAGAGGGAAACAACCCAGACCGCCAGCTAAGGTCCCAAAGTCACAGTTAAGTGGGAAACGATGTGGGAAGGCTCAGACAGCCAGGATGTTGGCTTAGAAGCAGCCATCATTTAAAGAAAGCGTAATAGCTCACTGGTCGAGTCGGCCTGCGCGGAAGATGTAACGGGGCTAAACTGTGCACCGAAGCTGCGGCAGCGACACTATGTGTTGTTGGGTAGGGGAGCGTTCTGTAAGCCTGCGAAGGTGTCTCGTGAGGGATGCTGGAGGTATCAGAAGTGCGAATGCTGACATAAGTAACGATAATGCGGGTGAAAAACCCGCACGCCGGAAGACCAAGGGTTCCTGTCCAACGTTAATCGGGGCAGGGTGAGTCGACCCCTAAGGCGAGGCCGAAAGGCGTAGTCGATGGGAAACAGGTTAATATTCCTGTACTTGGTGTTACTGCGAAGGGGGGACGGAGAAGGCTATGTTAGCCGGGCGACGGTTGTCCCGGTTTAAGCATGTAGGCGGAGCGTTTAGGTAAATCCGGACGCTTACTAACGCTGAGGTGTGATGACGAGGCACTACGGTGCTGAAGTAACAAATGCCCTGCTTCCAGGAAAAGCCTCTAAGCATCAGGTAACATCAAATCGTACCCCAAACCGACACAGGTGGTCAGGTAGAGAATACCAAGGCGCTTGAGAGAACTCGGGTGAAGGAACTAGGCAAAATGGTGCCGTAACTTCGGGAGAAGGCACGCTGATATGTAGGTGAAGTGGTTTACCCATGGAGCTGAAATCAGTCGAAGATACCAGCTGGCTGCAACTGTTTATTAAAAACACAGCACTGTGCAAACACGAAAGTGGACGTATACGGTGTGACGCCTGCCCGGTGCCGGAAGGTTAATTGATGGGGTTAGCTGTAAGGCGAAGCTCTTGATCGAAGCCCCGGTAAACGGCGGCCGTAACTATAACGGTCCTAAGGTAGCGAAATTCCTTGTCGGGTAAGTTCCGACCTGCACGAATGGCGTAATGATGGCCAGGCTGTCTCCACCCGAGACTCAGTGAAATTGAACTCGCTGTGAAGATGCAGTGTACCCGCGGCAAGACGGAAAGACCCCGTGAACCTTTACTATAGCTTGACACTGAACACTGGTCCTTGATGTGTAGGATAGGTGGGAGGCTTTGAAGCGTGGACGCCAGTCTGCGTGGAGCCAACCTTGAAATACCACCCTTTAATGGCTGGTGTTCTAACGTAGACCCGTAATCCGGGTTGCGGACAGTGTCTGGTGGGTAGTTTGACTGGGGCGGTCTCCTCCTAAAGAGTAACGGAGGAGCACGAAGGTTAGCTAATCCTGGTCGGACATCAGGAGGTTAGTGCAAAGGCATAAGCTAGCTTGACTGCGAGAGTGACGGCTCGAGCAGGTGCGAAAGCAGGTCTTAGTGATCCGGTGGTTCTGAATGGAAGGGCCATCGCTCAACGGATAAAAGGTACTCCGGGGATAACAGGCTGATACCGCCCAAGAGTTCATATCGACGGCGGTGTTTGGCACCTCGATGTCGGCTCATCACATCCTGGGGCTGAAGTAGGTCCCAAGGGTATGGCTGTTCGCCATTTAAAGTGGTACGCGAGCTGGGTTTAGAACGTCGTGAGACAGTTCGGTCCCTATCTGCCGTGGGCGCTGGAGAATTGAGGGGGGCTGCTCCTAGTACGAGAGGACCGGAGTGGACGCATCACTGGTGTTCGGGTTGTCATGCCAATGGCATTGCCCGGTAGCTAAATGCGGAAAAGATAAGTGCTGAAAGCATCTAAGCACGAAACTTGCCCCGAGATGAGTTCTCCCTGACCCTTTAAGGGTCCTGAAGGAACGTTGAAGACGACGACGTTGATAGGCTGGGTGTGTAAGCGTAGCGATACGTTGAGCTAACCAGTACTAATGAACCGTGAGGCTTAACCTTACAACGCCGAAGATGTTTTGGCGAAGAGACGATATTCAGCTTGATTACAGATGACATTAACCGGCGAAAAGCGGGTTAATAAACAGAATTTGCCTGGCGGCTGTAGCGCGGTGGTCCCACCTGACCCCATGCCGAACTCAGAAGTGAAACGCCGTAGCGCCGATGGTAGTGTGGGGTCTCCCCATGCGAGAGTAGGGAACTGCCAGGCATCAATTTAGTGAAGAAGCCCATCCTGACGGATGGGCTTTTTTACGTCTGTGCGAAATGAAAATACGGTGAAATCTCAGGCGATTAATGTCCTCCGCAGGGCGGATAAGCGCAGCGTCATCAGGTTACCCCGGGGCACATTGCCGGATGGCGGCGTGAACGCCTTATCCGGCCTACAATACCTACGTTTCGCTTCTCAACCACGCCACAGTTACGTGCAAGTGATGCACAATACTCCACTTTTTTCCTCTCTATTCCTTCTGCGCCTAATTTACCTGAACCTGTTCCTACATATAACCGCAAGCCTTCCCCACGCAGATACGGTAAACTATCGCCGATTTAGCATCAGGAAAGCAGCTATGACTCACTCCCTAAAACCCTGGAATACCTTCGGCATTGACCACTGTGCAAAGCACATCGTATGCGCTGAAAATGAACAACAACTATTGAGCGCCTGGCAGAAAGCAACCCGTGAAGGGCAGCCGGTCATGATCCTGGGTGAAGGAAGCAATGTTCTGTTTCTGGAAGACTATTCCGGCACCGTGATCCTTAACCGCCTCAAAGGCATTGAGGTGAATGAAACCGCTGACGCCTGGCATCTACACGTCGGTGCAGGCGAAAACTGGCATCAGCTGGTGCGTTATGCGCTGGATAACAACATGCCCGGTCTGGAAAATCTCGCGCTGATCCCTGGCTGCGCGGGCTCATCCCCTATTCAGAATATCGGCGCCTACGGCGTCGAATTACAGCACGTCTGCGAATATGTCGACTGCATTGAGCTGGCAACCGGAGAGCGTAAACGTCTTACCGCAGCAGAGTGTCAATTTGGCTATCGTGATAGCATTTTTAAGCATGCCTACCAGGATCGCTTTGCGATTGTTGCCGTCGGTTTCCGCCTGACCAAAGCTTGGCAGCCGGTACTGACTTACGGTGACCTCACACGTCTGGATCCGCAAACCGTCACTCCACGTGATGTTTTCGATTCAGTCTGCCATATGCGCATGACTAAGCTGCCGGACCCGAAGATCAACGGCAACGCGGGCAGCTTCTTTAAAAACCCGGTAGTCAGTGCAGAATACGCACAGGCGCTGCTGGCAAACTTCCCGAAAGCACCGCATTACCCGCAGGCGGACGGTAGCGTTAAGTTAGCTGCTGGCTGGCTTATCGATCAGTGTCAGTTGAAAGGCCACGTTGAGGGCGGCGCAGCGGTACACCAACAGCAGGCGCTGGTACTGGTGAACGTCAATAACGCCCAGAGTGGCGATGTGGTGAAGCTGGCTCATTATGTGCGACAGCAGGTGGGCGACAAATTTAACGTTTGGCTGGAACCTGAAGTGCGCTTTATCGGTAACGTCGGCGAAGTGAACGCGGTAGAGGTGATTCAATGAAAGACAATACGGTGCCATTAACGCTTATCTCACTGCTTGCCGATGGCGATTTTCACTCCGGCGAGCACTTAGGTGAAACGTTGGGGATGAGTCGCGCGGCGATTAACAAGCATATCCAGACGCTGCGTGACTGGGGAGTGGATGTCTTTACCGTACCAGGTAAAGGCTATAGCTTACCGGAACCTATACAACTGTTGGATGCTGAACGTATTCGCAGCGCAGTTGATTATGGTGATGTCGCCGTTCTCCCGGTTATCGATTCGACAAATCAGTATCTGCTTGACCGTATCGGTGAGCTCAAGTCCGGTGATGCTTGCGTCGCCGAATACCAGCAGGCGGGCCGTGGTCGTCGCGGCCGTAAATGGTTCTCACCGTTTGGCGCTAACCTGTATCTTTCTATGTACTGGCGTTTAGAGCAGGGGCCCGCCGCCGCGATTGGCCTGAGCCTGGTGATCGGTATTGTGATGGCAGAAGTTCTTCAGGAGCTCGGTGCGGATAAAGTGCGGGTGAAATGGCCAAATGACCTGTATCTGAATGACCGTAAACTATCGGGTATTCTCGTGGAGCTGACCGGTAAGACCGGCGATGCCGCGCAAATCGTCATTGGCGCCGGTATTAACCTGGTGATGCGTCGTGTTGAAAACGATGTGATTAATCAGGGTTGGATCAACCTCCAGGAAGCAGGGATCACCATCGATCGTAACGTTCTGGCCGCACGCTTGATTAATGAGTTACATGAAGCATTGCATCTCTTCGAGCAGGAGGGCTTGGCGCCATATCTCTCACGCTGGGATAAATTGGATAACTTTATTAATCGGCCGGTAAAACTCATTATCGGTGATAAAGAAATCTTCGGTATTTCCCGCGGCATTGATACTCAAGGAGCATTATTACTTGAGCAAGATGGGGTAATTAAACCGTGGATGGGCGGTGAGATTTCGCTGCGCAGCGCCGAATAAAAAAGGGAGCTTCGGCTCCCTTTTCTTTTATCTCATTTATTTCCGCAAACGCACTTGTTCAACGGAGTGGTTAGCGCTTTTCGTCAGAATTAAACTTGCACGCTCACGCGTTGGCAGAATATTTTCGTTTAAATTCCGTAGGTTAATTTCATTCCAAAGTGATGTTGCGACGTTAATGGCTTCCTCTTTGGAAAGCTGCGCATAGTTATGGAAATAAGAATCCGGGTCAGTAAAAGCCCCTTCACGGAATTTCAGAAAACGATTGATATACCACGACTGTAATAATTTTTCTGGCGCATCAACATAAATAGAGAAATCAACGAAGTCAGACACAAATACATGATGCGGATCGTGCGGATAATCCATCCCGCTCTGCAGAACGTTTAATCCCTCAAGAATGAGAATGTCCGGATGAGTGACCGTTTTATCGCCGTCAGGAATAACGTCATAAATCAGATGAGAATAGACCGGCGCGGTAACGTTCGGTACGCCAGATTTCAGGTCAGAAACGAACTTCACCAGTCGGTGCATATCATACGACTGCGGGAAGCCTTTCTTCTTCATCAGACCGCGCTCTTTAAGCACCTCGTTAGGATGCAGGAAACCGTCGGTAGTGATTAGCTCGACGCGGCGGTGTTCCGGCCAACGACTAAGCAGCGCCTGTAACACGCGCGCGGTTGTACTTTTACCGACCGCCACGCTCCCCGCGATACTGATGATATAAGGAATGCGTTGGCCGTTAGTGCCGAGGAACTGCTCCAGCACCGCCTGGCGGCGCAGGTTAGAACTAATATAGAAGTTCAATAAACGTGACAAAGGCAAATAGATCTCCGCCACTTCCTCCAGCGACAGATCTTCGTTGATACCTTTTAAGCGCGTAATTTCGCCTTCAGTCAGGGTCATTGGCACGGAATCGCGCAGCGCTGCCCACTGGCTACGATTGAACTGTAGATAAGGTGTCATTAACGTTTGCTCTTGTTTTCTCATAAGCATGTTCTGGCTACCACGCTGACTGCACGCGACGCTTCACATTCAGTTAATCAGGACAATGGGCAGGAGGTTAACACCAGGTAGAAGAGAAAAAGAAGAAAAAATCCAAATTAGTGGTGCTTTCGTGAGAAAACGCCACAGTTTGTTCTCAACCAGGCGATTTGCCATTAATGAAGAAAGAGTACTAATAGAAGACAATGTGAAAATCTACGCTATCCAGCCTGAACTTTTGCTCTGGATATCGTTAAAGACGAGTAAAGCATCGCGAGACTATCGATTCACGGCGAGATTTTTGGACGTAAAAAAGACGTTTTGCTGAGTTTTTACGCGCAAATGCACAAAACGTGAGCGATAGAACATTTTATGCAATTTTTTAGTTGCATGTCACCGCATGTCTCCATAGAATGCGCGCTACTTGATGCCGACTTAGCTCAGTAGGTAGAGCAACTGACTTGTAATCAGTAGGTCACCAGTTCGATTCCGGTAGTCGGCACCATCAGGTGGGGTTCCCGAGCGGCCAAAGGGAGCAGACTGTAAATCTGCCGTCACAGACTTCGAAGGTTCGAATCCTTCCCCCACCACCACTTTCAGGCTAAGCATTGCGAAGCCAGAGTTGGTTGGTAAAATAACTAGCTCAAACAAAGGAAAGGGAGAAATCTCTTTCCTTTGGCACAGAAAGAACTGGGTAGCCGAGTTTTAGGATGCGGGCATCGTATAATGGCTATTACCTCAGCCTTCCAAGCTGATGATGCGGGTTCGATTCCCGCTGCCCGCTCCAGACGTGCTGATATGGCTCAGTTGGTAGAGCGCACCCTTGGTAAGGGTGAGGTCCCCAGTTCGACTCTGGGTATCAGCACCACTTCTCTTCTCCCTCCCATTTCTCTCTGTTCAAATTCAAGCATTCAACAATTCAGGCGTTTTGTCTGGTTGATGTGGTGATATCACCGATTTATCCGTGTATTAGAGGGACTATCGATGTCTAAAGAAAAATTTGAACGTACCAAACCGCACGTCAACGTCGGTACTATCGGCCACGTTGACCATGGTAAAACTACCCTGACCGCTGCAATCACTACCGTTCTGGCTAAAACCTACGGCGGTGCTGCTCGTGCTTTCGACCAGATCGATAACGCACCGGAAGAAAAAGCTCGTGGTATCACCATCAACACCTCCCACGTTGAATACGACACCCCGACTCGCCACTACGCGCACGTAGACTGCCCGGGGCACGCCGACTATGTTAAAAACATGATCACCGGTGCTGCGCAGATGGACGGCGCGATCCTGGTTGTTGCTGCGACTGACGGCCCGATGCCGCAGACTCGTGAGCACATCCTGCTGGGTCGTCAGGTTGGCGTTCCGTACATCATCGTGTTCCTGAATAAATGCGACATGGTTGATGACGAAGAGCTGCTGGAACTGGTTGAAATGGAAGTTCGTGAACTTCTGTCTCAGTACGACTTCCCGGGCGACGACACGCCGATCGTTCGTGGTTCTGCTCTGAAAGCGCTGGAAGGCGACGCTGAGTGGGAAGCGAAAATCATCGAACTGGCGGGCTTCCTGGATTCTTACATCCCGGAACCAGAGCGTGCGATTGACAAGCCGTTCCTGCTGCCGATCGAAGACGTATTCTCCATCTCCGGTCGTGGTACCGTTGTTACCGGTCGTGTAGAACGCGGTATTATCAAAGTTGGCGAAGAAGTTGAAATCGTTGGTATCAAAGACACCGCTAAGTCTACCTGTACCGGCGTTGAAATGTTCCGCAAACTGCTGGACGAAGGCCGTGCTGGTGAGAACGTTGGTGTTCTGCTGCGTGGTATCAAACGTGAAGAAATCGAACGTGGTCAGGTACTGGCTAAGCCGGGTTCTATCAAGCCGCACACCAAGTTCGAATCTGAAGTGTACATTCTGTCCAAAGACGAAGGCGGCCGTCATACTCCGTTCTTCAAAGGCTACCGTCCGCAGTTCTACTTCCGTACTACTGACGTGACTGGCACCATCGAACTGCCGGAAGGCGTTGAGATGGTAATGCCGGGCGACAACATCAAAATGGTTGTTACCCTGATCCACCCGATCGCGATGGACGATGGTCTGCGTTTCGCAATCCGTGAAGGCGGTCGTACCGTTGGCGCGGGCGTTGTTGCCAAAGTAATGAGCTAATTGCTGATAACATTTGACGCAATGCGCAATAAAAGGGCATCATTTGATGCCCTTTTTGTACGCTGTCGAACCAGAACCTGGCTCATCAGTGATTATTTTTGCCATAATCATTGCTGAGACAGGCTCTGTAGAGGGCGTTTAGTCCGAAACTTATTTCGGTTTGGATCGCCTCGCAATCGCGGGGTGGAAATGTTTGTAGAATACTTCTGACAGGTTGGTTTATGAGTGCGAATACCGAAGCTCAAGGGAGCGGGCGCGGCCTGGAAGCGATGAAGTGGGTCGTTGTTGCCGTATTGCTGATTGTCGCAATTGTGGGTAACTACCTTTATCGCGACATGATGCTGCCGCTGCGTGCGCTGGCCGTAGTAATTATTATTGCTGCAGCGGGTGGTGTCGCGCTGTTGACGACGAAAGGCAAAGCGACCGTTGCGTTTGCTCGTGAAGCGAGAACGGAAGTTCGTAAGGTGATTTGGCCGACTCGCCAGGAAACGCTGCACACTACGCTGATCGTTGCTGCGGTCACTGCGGTAATGTCACTGATCCTGTGGGGACTGGATGGTATTCTGGTTCGCCTGGTATCCTTTATCACTGGCCTGAGGTTCTAAGATGTCTGAAGCACCTAAAAAGCGTTGGTACGTCGTTCAGGCGTTTTCCGGTTTTGAAGGCCGTGTAGCGACTTCGCTGCGCGAGCATATCAAATTACACAACATGGAAGAGCTGTTCGGCGAAGTCATGGTTCCGACCGAAGAAGTGGTTGAAATCCGTGGCGGCCAGCGTCGTAAGAGCGAGCGCAAATTCTTCCCTGGCTACGTATTAGTTCAGATGGTGATGAACGATGCGAGCTGGCACCTGGTGCGCAGCGTTCCGCGCGTAATGGGCTTTATCGGCGGTACCTCTGACCGTCCGGCGCCAATCAGCGACAAAGAAGTTGATGCGATTATGAACCGCCTGCAGCAGGTTGGTGATAAGCCGCGTCCGAAAACGCTGTTTGAACCGGGTGAAATGGTTCGCGTTAGTGACGGTCCGTTCGCTGACTTCAACGGCGTGGTTGAAGAAGTGGATTACGAGAAGTCTCGCCTGAAAGTATCTGTATCTATCTTCGGTCGTGCGACCCCGGTAGAGCTGGACTTCGCCCAGGTTGAGAAAGCGTAAGGCTGCGATCAAAAAAGCATCGATCTAATCGTTGCATAGGGCGCGAAATTGACATACAATTTCGCGCCTTTTGTTTTTATGGGCCACGGCCTGTAAAACGATTTTTATTCACGGGGAGCCTCCTTGAGGCGCTATTACCCAATTAGAGGATTTTAGAATGGCTAAGAAAGTCCAAGCCTACGTTAAGCTGCAGGTTGCAGCTGGTATGGCAAACCCGAGTCCGCCGGTTGGTCCTGCTCTGGGTCAACAGGGTGTTAACATCATGGAATTCTGCAAAGCGTTCAACGCGAAGACTGATTCCATCGAAAAAGGTCTGCCGATTCCGGTTGTTATCACAGTTTACGCTGACCGTTCTTTCACCTTCATTACCAAAACGCCTCCGGCAGCAGTTCTGCTGAAGAAAGCGGCTGGTATTAAGTCTGGTTCCGGTAAGCCGAACAAAGACAAAGTAGGTAAAATTTCCCGCGCTCAGCTGCAGGAAATCGCGCAGACCAAAGCTGCCGACATGACCGGTGCCGACATTGAAGCGATGACTCGCTCCATCGAAGGTACTGCACGTTCCATGGGCCTGGTAGTGGAGGACTAAGAAATGGCTAAACTGACCAAGCGTATGCGCGTGATCCGTGAAAAAGTTGATGCAACTAAACAGTACGACATCAACGAAGCTATCTCTCTGCTGAAAGAGCTGGCCACTGCTAAATTCAACGAAAGCGTTGACGTTGCCGTTAACCTCGGCATCGACGCTCGTAAATCTGACCAGAACGTACGTGGTGCAACTGTACTGCCGCACGGTACTGGCCGTTCTGTTCGCGTTGCCGTATTTACCCAGGGCCCGAACGCTGAAGCAGCTAAAGCTGCTGGCGCTGAGCTGGTAGGTATGGAAGATCTGGCTGAACAGATCAAGAAAGGCGAAATGAACTTCGACGTTGTTATTGCTTCCCCGGATGCAATGCGCGTTGTTGGCCAGCTGGGTCAGGTTCTGGGCCCGCGCGGCCTGATGCCAAACCCGAAAGTTGGTACCGTAACTCCGAACGTTGCTGAAGCGGTTAAGAACGCTAAAGCGGGTCAGGTTCGTTACCGTAACGACAAAAACGGCATCATCCACACCACCATCGGTAAAGTGGACTTTGACGCTGACAAACTGAAAGAAAACCTGGAAGCTCTGCTGGTTGCGCTGAAAAAAGCAAAACCAACTCAGGCGAAAGGCGTGTACATCAAGAAAGTTAGCATCTCCACCACCATGGGTGCGGGTGTTGCAGTTGACCAGGCTGGCCTGAGCGCTGCTGCAAACTAATGCCTTTACGTGGGCGGTGATTTTGTCTACAATCTTACCCCCACGTTTGCTAACAAAAGTTAGCGGCTAAAAAGATTTGTTCGTTGGAGCCTGGCCTATCCAGGCCTCCGTCGAAGACCGCAGGTGTTTCGCAAGAAACTTAATCCCCTGCGTAGACGGTGACAGAACGCTAAGATTATTTTTTAAAGTACTCTTTGGCTTGTTTCTGCTCACCGTATTAAGACGCTCTTCTCGTTGAGATGAGTGAAGTGAGTTCCAGAGCATAAGCTCTGGCAAACATCCAGGAGCAAAGCTAATGGCTTTAAATCTTCAAGACAAACAAGCGATTGTTGCTGAAGTCAGCGAAGTAGCCAAAGGCGCGCTGTCTGCAGTAGTTGCGGATTCCCGTGGCGTAACTGTAGATAAAATGACTGAACTGCGTAAAGCAGGTCGTGAAGCTGGCGTATACATGCGTGTTGTTCGTAACACCCTGCTGCGTCGCGTCGTTGAAGGTACTCAGTTCGAGTGCCTGAAAGACACGTTTGTTGGTCCGACCCTGATTGCATACTCTATGGAACACCCGGGCGCTGCTGCTCGTCTGTTCAAAGAGTTCGCGAAAGCGAATGCAAAATTTGAGGTCAAAGCTGCAGCCTTTGAAGGTGAGCTGATCCCGGCGTCTCAGATCGACCGCCTGGCAACTCTGCCGACCTACGAAGAAGCAATTGCACGCCTGATGGCAACCATGAAAGAAGCTTCGGCTGGCAAACTGGTTCGCACTCTGGCTGCTGTACGCGATGCGAAAGAAGCTGCTTAATCGCAGTTATCTTTGTAAAGCATCTGCTTACGTATAAACTTATTCTGATATTCAGGAACAATTTAAATGTCTATCACTAAAGATCAAATCATTGAAGCAGTATCCGCTATGTCCGTAATGGACGTTGTTGAGCTGATCTCTGCAATGGAAGAAAAATTCGGTGTTTCCGCTGCTGCTGCTGTAGCTGTAGCTGCTGGCCCGGCTGAAGCTGCTGAAGAAAAAACTGAATTCGACGTAATTCTGAAAGCTGCTGGCGCTAACAAAGTTGCTGTAATCAAAGCAGTACGTGGCGCAACTGGCCTGGGTCTGAAAGAAGCTAAAGACCTGGTAGAATCTGCTCCGGCCGCTCTGAAAGAAGGCGTGAGCAAAGATGACGCTGAAGCACTGAAAAAATCTCTGGAAGAAGCTGGCGCTGAAGTTGAAGTTAAATAAGCCAACTTTTCTGGTTGAAGCCTGAGTAATCAGGCCGATGGCTGGTGACTTTTTAGTCACCAGCCATTTTGCGCTGTATGGCGCCAGTAGCATTTCACACTGTTTGACTACTGGTTGTCCTGACAATGCATGTTTCTATCGACGACTTAATATATTGCGACAGGGTGCTCGCTCTGTGTAAATCGCAATGAAATGGTTTAAGCGTGATAGCAACAGGTATTGCGGAAAGTGTTCCATTTTCCGGTCAACAAAATAGTGTTGCACAAACTGTCTGCCCATGGACAGATGCGTCGACTTGTCAGCGAGCTGAGGAACCCTATGGTTTACTCCTATACCGAGAAAAAACGTATTCGTAAGGATTTTGGTAAACGTCCACAAGTACTGGATGTCCCATATCTCCTTTCTATCCAGCTTGACTCGTTCCAGAAGTTTATCGAGCAAGATCCTGAAGGTCAGTATGGTCTGGAAGCGGCTTTCCGTTCCGTATTCCCGATTAAAAGCTACAGCGGTAACTCCGAGCTGCAATACGTCAGCTACCGTCTTGGCGAACCTGTCTTTGACGTTCAGGAATGTCAGATCCGTGGCGTGACCTATTCCGCACCGCTGCGCGTAAAACTGCGTCTGGTGATCTACGAGCGCGAAGCGCCGGAAGGCACCGTAAAAGACATTAAAGAACAAGAAGTCTACATGGGCGAAATTCCGCTCATGACCGACAACGGTACCTTTGTTATCAACGGTACTGAGCGTGTTATCGTTTCTCAGCTGCATCGTAGCCCAGGCGTCTTCTTTGACTCCGATAAAGGCAAAACCCACTCTTCGGGTAAAGTGCTGTATAACGCGCGCATCATTCCTTACCGTGGTTCCTGGCTGGACTTCGAATTCGATCCGAAGGACAACCTGTTCGTACGTATCGACCGTCGCCGTAAACTGCCTGCGACCATCATCCTGCGTGCGCTGAACTACACCACTGAGCAGATCCTTGACCTGTTCTTTGAGAAAGTTGTCTTCGAAATTCGCGACAACAAGCTGCAGATGGAGCTGATTCCAGAACGTCTGCGTGGCGAAACCGCCTCCTTCGACATCGAAGCGAACGGTAAAGTGTACGTTGAAAAAGGCCGCCGTATTACTGCGCGCCACATTCGCCAGCTGGAAAAAGACGATATCAAACATATCGAAGTTCCGGTTGAGTACATCGCTGGCAAAGTTGCTTCTAAAGACTACGTTGACGAATCTACCGGCGAGCTGATCTGCCCGGCCAACATGGAGCTGAGCCTGGATCTGCTGGCTAAGCTGAGCCAGTCTGGCCACAAGCGTATCGAAACGCTGTTCACTAACGATCTGGACCACGGCGCCTACATTTCTGAAACTGTACGCGTCGACCCAACCAACGATCGTCTGAGCGCGCTGGTAGAAATCTACCGCATGATGCGCCCTGGTGAGCCGCCGACTCGTGAAGCTGCTGAAAGCCTGTTCGAGAACCTGTTCTTCTCCGAAGACCGCTATGACCTGTCTGCGGTTGGTCGTATGAAGTTCAACCGTTCTCTGCTGCGCGACGAAATCGAAGGTTCCGGTATCCTGAGCAAAGACGACATCATTGAAGTGATGAAGAAGCTCATCGATATCCGTAACGGTAAAGGCGAAGTCGATGACATCGACCACCTCGGCAACCGTCGTATCCGTTCCGTAGGCGAAATGGCGGAAAACCAGTTCCGCGTTGGCCTGGTACGTGTAGAGCGTGCGGTGAAAGAGCGTCTGTCTCTGGGCGATCTGGATACCCTGATGCCTCAGGATATGATCAACGCCAAGCCGATTTCCGCAGCAGTGAAAGAGTTCTTTGGTTCCAGCCAGCTGTCTCAGTTTATGGACCAGAACAACCCGCTGTCTGAGATTACGCACAAACGTCGTATCTCCGCACTCGGCCCAGGCGGTTTGACCCGTGAACGCGCAGGCTTCGAAGTTCGAGACGTACACCCGACTCACTACGGTCGCGTATGTCCAATCGAAACGCCTGAAGGTCCGAACATCGGTCTGATCAACTCCCTGTCCGTGTATGCACAGACTAACGAATACGGCTTCCTTGAGACTCCGTACCGTAAAGTGACCGACGGTGTTGTAACCGACGAAATTCATTACCTGTCTGCTATCGAAGAAGGCAACTACGTTATCGCTCAGGCGAACTCCAACCTGGATGACGAAGGCCACTTTGTAGAAGATCTGGTTACCTGCCGTAGCAAAGGCGAATCCAGCTTGTTCAGCCGCGACCAGGTTGACTACATGGACGTATCCACCCAGCAGGTGGTATCCGTCGGTGCGTCCCTGATCCCGTTCCTGGAACACGATGACGCCAACCGTGCATTGATGGGTGCGAACATGCAACGTCAGGCGGTTCCGACTCTGCGCGCTGATAAGCCGCTGGTTGGTACCGGTATGGAACGTGCTGTAGCCGTCGACTCCGGTGTTACTGCAGTTGCTAAGCGTGGCGGTACCGTTCAGTACGTCGATGCTTCCCGTATCGTTATCAAAGTTAACGAAGACGAGATGTATCCGGGCGAAGCGGGTATCGACATCTACAACTTGACCAAATACACCCGTTCTAACCAGAACACCTGTATTAACCAGATGCCTTGCGTGTCTCTGGGTGAGCCAATCGAGCGCGGCGACGTGCTGGCAGATGGCCCGTCCACCGACCTGGGTGAACTGGCGCTGGGTCAGAACATGCGCGTGGCATTCATGCCATGGAACGGTTACAACTTCGAAGACTCCATCCTCGTATCCGAGCGTGTGGTTCAGGAAGACCGTTTCACCACCATCCACATTCAGGAACTGGCCTGTGTGTCCCGTGACACCAAGCTGGGGCCGGAAGAGATCACCGCTGACATCCCGAACGTGGGTGAAGCTGCTCTCTCCAAACTGGATGAATCCGGTATCGTTTACATTGGTGCAGAAGTGACCGGTGGCGACATTCTGGTTGGTAAGGTAACGCCGAAAGGTGAAACCCAGCTGACCCCAGAAGAGAAGCTGCTGCGTGCGATCTTCGGTGAGAAAGCGTCTGACGTTAAAGACTCTTCTCTGCGCGTACCAAACAGCGTTTCCGGTACCGTTATCGACGTTCAGGTCTTTACTCGCGATGGCGTAGAAAAAGACAAACGTGCGCTGGAAATTGAAGAGATGCAGCTGAAGCAGGCTAAGAAAGACCTGTCTGAAGAACTGCAGATCCTCGAAGCTGGCCTGTTCAGCCGTATCTACGCTGTGCTGGTTGCCGGTGGTGTTGAAGCTGAGAAGCTCGACAAACTGCCGCGTGACCGCTGGTTAGAACTCGGCCTGACCGACGAAGAGAAACAGAATCAGCTGGAACAGCTGGCTGAACAGTACGACGAACTGAAGCACGAGTTTGAGAAGAAACTCGAAGCGAAACGCCGCAAAATCACCCAAGGCGACGATCTGGCACCGGGCGTGCTGAAGATTGTTAAGGTATACCTGGCCGTTAAACGCCGTATCCAGCCTGGTGACAAAATGGCAGGTCGTCACGGTAACAAGGGTGTTATCTCCAAGATCAACCCGATCGAAGATATGCCGCACGATGCTAACGGTACGCCGGTAGATATCGTTCTGAACCCGCTGGGCGTACCATCGCGTATGAACATCGGTCAGATCCTTGAAACCCACCTGGGTATGGCTGCGAAAGGTATCGGCGATAAGATCAACGCCATGCTGAAACAGCAGCAGGAAGTCGCCAAACTGCGCGAGTTCATCCAGCGTGCTTACGATCTGGGCGCAGACGTTCGTCAGAAAGTCGACCTGAGCACCTTCAGCGATGATGAAGTTCTGCGTCTGGCTGAAAACCTGCGTAAAGGTATGCCGATCGCAACGCCGGTATTCGACGGTGCGAAAGAAGCGGAAATTAAAGAACTGCTGCAGCTGGGCGACCTGCCGACTTCCGGTCAGATCACCCTGTTCGACGGCCGTACCGGTGAACAGTTCGAGCGTCCGGTAACCGTAGGTTACATGTACATGCTGAAACTGAACCACCTGGTCGACGACAAGATGCACGCGCGTTCCACCGGTTCTTACAGCCTGGTTACTCAGCAGCCGCTGGGTGGTAAGGCGCAGTTCGGTGGTCAGCGCTTCGGGGAGATGGAAGTGTGGGCGCTGGAAGCTTACGGCGCCGCCTACACCCTGCAAGAAATGCTCACCGTTAAGTCTGATGACGTGAACGGCCGTACTAAGATGTATAAGAACATCGTAGATGGCAACCATCAGATGGAACCGGGCATGCCGGAATCCTTCAACGTACTGTTGAAAGAAATCCGCTCGCTGGGCATCAACATCGAACTGGAAGACGAGTAATCCTCGCTCAAACAGGTCACTGCTGCCGGGGTCATTCCCGGCAGTGGATTGTGCTAACTCCGACGGGAGCAAATCCGTGAAAGATTTATTAAAGTTTCTGAAAGCGCAGACTAAAACCGAAGAGTTTGATGCGATCAAAATTGCTCTGGCTTCGCCAGACATGATCCGTTCATGGTCTTTCGGTGAAGTTAAAAAGCCGGAAACCATCAACTACCGTACGTTCAAACCTGAGCGTGACGGCCTTTTCTGCGCCCGTATCTTCGGGCCGGTAAAAGACTACGAGTGCCTGTGCGGTAAGTACAAGCGCCTGAAACACCGCGGTGTGATCTGTGAGAAGTGCGGCGTTGAAGTGACCCAGACCAAAGTGCGTCGTGAGCGCATGGGCCACATCGAGCTGGCATGTCCGACTGCGCACATCTGGTTCCTGAAATCGCTGCCGTCCCGTATCGGTCTGCTGCTCGATATGCCGCTGCGCGATATCGAACGCGTACTGTACTTCGAATCTTATGTGGTTATCGAAGGCGGTATGACCAACCTGGAACGTCAACAGATCCTGACTGAAGAGCAGTATCTGGACGCGCTGGAAGAGTTCGGTGACGAATTCGACGCGAAGATGGGTGCGGAAGCTATCCAGGCCCTGCTGAAGAGCATGGATCTGGAGCAAGAGTGTGAAACTCTGCGCGAAGAGCTGAACGAAACCAACTCCGAAACCAAGCGTAAGAAGCTGACCAAGCGTATCAAGCTGCTGGAAGCGTTCGTACAGTCTGGCAACAAGCCAGAGTGGATGATCCTGACCGTTCTGCCGGTTCTGCCGCCAGATCTGCGTCCGCTGGTTCCGCTGGATGGTGGTCGTTTCGCGACTTCTGACCTGAACGATCTGTATCGTCGCGTCATTAACCGTAACAACCGTCTGAAACGTCTGCTGGATCTGGCTGCGCCGGACATCATCGTACGCAACGAAAAACGTATGCTGCAGGAAGCGGTCGACGCCCTGCTGGATAACGGTCGTCGCGGTCGTGCGATCACCGGTTCTAACAAGCGTCCTCTGAAATCTTTGGCCGACATGATCAAAGGTAAACAGGGTCGTTTCCGTCAGAACCTGCTCGGTAAGCGTGTTGACTACTCCGGTCGTTCTGTAATCACCGTAGGTCCATACCTGCGTCTGCATCAGTGCGGTCTGCCGAAGAAAATGGCGCTGGAGCTGTTCAAACCGTTCATCTACGGCAAGCTGGAACTGCGTGGCCTCGCCACCACCATCAAAGCCGCGAAGAAAATGGTTGAGCGCGAAGAAGCTGTCGTTTGGGATATCCTGGACGAAGTGATCCGCGAACACCCGGTTATGCTGAACCGTGCACCAACCCTGCACCGTCTGGGTATCCAGGCATTTGAGCCGGTACTGATCGAAGGTAAAGCTATCCAGCTGCACCCGCTGGTTTGTGCGGCGTACAACGCCGACTTTGATGGTGACCAGATGGCTGTTCACGTACCGCTGACGCTGGAAGCCCAGCTGGAAGCGCGTGCGCTGATGATGTCTACCAACAACATCCTGTCACCGGCGAACGGCGAGCCTATCATCGTTCCGTCTCAGGACGTGGTATTGGGTCTGTACTACATGACCCGTGACAAAATCAACGCCAAAGGCGAAGGCATGGTGCTGACTGGCCCGAAAGAAGCGGAACGTCTGTACCGCTCTGGCCAGGCTGAACTGCACGCTCGCGTTAAAGTTCGTATCACTGAATACGAAAAAGACGAGAACGGCGAGTTCGTAGCAAAAACTTCACTGAAAGACACTACCGTTGGTCGTGCCATTCTGTGGATGATCGTTCCTAAAGGTCTGCCGTTCACTATCGTGAACCAGCCGCTGGGTAAAAAAGCGATCTCCAAAATGCTGAACACCTGTTACCGCATTCTGGGCCTGAAACCGACCGTTATCTTTGCTGACCAGACCATGTACACCGGCTTTGCATACGCAGCCCGTTCAGGTGCGTCTGTTGGTATCGACGACATGGTGATTCCGGAGAAGAAATACGAAATCATCAGCGAAGCGGAAGCAGAAGTTGCTGAGATTCAGGAACAGTTCCAGTCTGGTCTGGTAACCGCCGGCGAACGCTATAACAAAGTTATCGATATCTGGGCTGCGGCGAACGATCGTGTATCCAAAGCGATGATGGACAACCTGCAAACTGAAACCGTTATTAACCGTAACGGCGAAGAAGAGCAGCAGGTTTCCTTCAACAGCATCTACATGATGGCCGACTCCGGTGCGCGTGGTTCTGCGGCACAGATTCGTCAGCTGGCAGGTATGCGTGGTCTGATGGCGAAGCCAGATGGCTCCATCATCGAAACGCCAATCACCGCGAACTTCCGTGAAGGTCTGAACGTACTCCAGTACTTCATCTCTACTCACGGTGCGCGTAAAGGTCTGGCGGATACCGCACTGAAAACAGCGAACTCCGGTTATCTGACGCGTCGTCTGGTTGACGTTGCACAGGATCTGGTTGTTACTGAAGACGACTGTGGCACCCTGGAAGGCATCACCATGACCCCGGTTATCGAGGGTGGTGACGTTAAAGAGCCGCTGCGCGATCGCGTACTGGGTCGTGTGACTGCTGAAGACGTTCTGAAGCCGGGTACCGCAGACATTCTGGTTCCGCGTAACACGCTGCTGAACGAACAGTGGTGTGACCTGCTGGAAGTTAACTCCGTTGACTCCGTCAAGGTTCGCTCCGTTGTATCCTGTGACACCGACTTTGGTGTCTGTGCGCACTGCTACGGTCGTGACCTGGCGCGTGGCCACATCATCAACAAAGGTGAGGCTATCGGCGTTATCGCTGCACAGTCCATCGGTGAGCCGGGTACACAGCTGACGATGCGTACGTTCCACATCGGTGGTGCGGCATCTCGTGCGGCTGCTGAATCCAGCATCCAGGTTAAGAACAAAGGTAGCATCAAGCTCAGCAACGCGAAGTCGGTTGTGAACTCCAGCGGTAAACTGGTTATCACTTCCCGTAACACCGAGCTGAAGCTGATCGACGAATTCGGCCGTACCAAAGAAAGCTATAAAGTGCCTTACGGCTCCGTTATGGCGAAAGGTGATGGCGAGCAGGTTGCCGGCGGTGAAACCGTTGCAAACTGGGATCCGCACACCATGCCGGTTATCACCGAAGTAAGCGGTTTTGTTCGCTTCACTGACATGATCGACGGCCAGACCATTACTCGTCAGACCGACGAGCTGACCGGTCTGTCTTCTCTGGTGGTTCTGGATTCTGCAGAGCGTACTGCGGGTGGTAAAGACCTGCGTCCGGCACTGAAAATTGTTGACGCTCAGGGCAACGACGTTCTGATCCCAGGCACCGATATGCCTGCTCAGTACTTCCTGCCGGGTAAAGCGATTGTTCAGCTGGATGATGGCGTTCAGATCAGTTCTGGTGACACCCTGGCCCGTGTTCCGCAGGAATCCGGCGGTACCAAGGACATCACCGGTGGTCTGCCGCGCGTTGCGGACCTGTTCGAAGCACGTCGTCCGAAAGAGCCGGCAATCCTGGCTGAAATCAGCGGCATCATTTCCTTCGGTAAAGAAACCAAAGGGAAACGTCGTCTGGTTATCACTCCGGTAGACGGTAGCGAACCTTACGAAGAGATGATTCCGAAATGGCGTCAGCTCAACGTGTTCGAAGGCGAACGTGTAGAACGTGGTGACGTGGTTTCCGACGGTCCGGAAGCGCCGCACGACATCCTGCGTCTGCGTGGCGTACATGCTGTAACTCGTTATATCGTTAACGAAGTTCAGGACGTATACCGTCTGCAGGGCGTTAAGATTAACGATAAACACATCGAAGTTATCGTTCGTCAGATGCTGCGTAAAGCCACCATCGAAAGCGCTGGTAGCTCCGACTTCCTGGAAGGCGAGCAGGTTGAATACTCCCGCGTCAAGATCGCTAACCGCGAGCTGGAAGCGAACGGCAAAGTGGGCGCAACCTTCTCCCGCGATCTGCTGGGTATCACCAAAGCGTCTCTGGCAACCGAGTCGTTCATCTCTGCAGCATCGTTCCAGGAGACCACGCGTGTCCTGACCGAAGCAGCCGTTGCGGGCAAACGCGACGAACTGCGCGGCCTGAAAGAGAACGTTATCGTGGGTCGTCTGATCCCGGCTGGTACCGGTTATGCGTATCACCAGGATCGCATCCGTCGCCGTGCGGCGGGTGAAGTTTCCGTTGCGCCGCAGGTTAGCGCAGAAGAAGCGACCGCGAGCCTGGCAGAACTGCTGAACGCAGGTCTGGGTGGTTCTGATAACGACTGATCGTTCACGCTAGTGCGATAAGTTGAAAAGGCCAGTCTTCGGACTGGCCTTTTTTATGGTTCCGGTAGGCCTGATTAGCGTAGTGCCATCAGGCAATCCATGGAGTACACATTGCCGGATGGCGGCGTAAACGCCTTATACGGCCTACAAAAGCAAAAGGCACCCCATAAGGGTGCCTTTTCTATTCCGTTGTTGTGCGCTTAGCTAACCAGTGGAATACGGCGATACAGCTCAATCATGTCGGTTGCCAGGTCCTGGATAACCATCGCGTTCATCAGGTGGTCCTGAGAGTGAACGGTAATCAGGTTAACCGGCAGTTTGCCCGTGCCTTCGTCGATGCCGATCAGCTGAGTCTGGATACCGTGAGCCAGTTTGACAAACTCGCGGGATTCTTCCATCGCTTTTTCTGCGCCTTCGAAGTCGCTTTTGCGTGCCAGCTGTAATGCGGTTAAGGCAGAACTACGTGCGGCACCGGCGTTGACCAGCAGTTCCATGATGATTGATTCTAAATCTTCCACGTCTTTCTCACTCCATTAACTTAAGGGCTTTCTCAAGCACTACGTCGCCTTTCATCATGCCGTAGTCCATCATGTCGATGACCGCGACTTTCTTGCCCAGAGGGTCCGCCAGAGCCTGTAGCTTAGCCTGCTCGTACTTCACCTGCGGACCGAGCAGAACGATATCTGCTTCGTTGATGTTCGCTTTGAATTCGGCCACTGGTACGGCTTTGATTGAGACTTCAACCCCTTTCTTCTGAGCTGCATCCTTCATACGTTGAACCAGCATGCTGGTGGACATACCTGCAGCGCAGCATAAAACGATATTCTTCATAATGCTCCCTCATGACCCGTGATGACTCATGTTTATCGCGAGCTGAAACGATCAACAACCGGTTTGCGACGATTGTGTGTAAGCCATCACAAAGATCGTCTCAAAAAACTGAAACCGGTTACATCTTCATGCGATGACGGTATAAAAAAACCCGCAAAGCGGGTTTTCTATAACAGGAGGAAAGCGTCAGGCTTCTGAGGTGCGCTCGATACGGTTTTTGCCCTGTCGTTTGGCACGATAGAGTGCTTCATCGACGCTGGAGACCAGATGATCCAGCGTTTCCATATGCCATTCGCCAAGCCCGGCGCTGAAGGTGACATGCAGGCCTTCTTCACGCCACGTACGGTTGGCGACGTTTATCCGCCACAATTCGAGTAATGCGGCAGACTCGGCGATATGCTCGGCAGTGAAAATCACCGCGAACTCCTCGCCGCCGTAGCGGTAAAGCGACAGACCATGTGCCTGTAAAATGGCAATCCCTTCACGAGCCACGCTGCGCAGCACGATATCACCGCTGAGGTGGCCCCAGGTATCGTTGATCGATTTAAAGTTATCGATATCAACCAGCGCTAGCGCAAATGACTGACGTTCGTTCATTAGCGCAGTGATGTCGGTATCAAAAGCCCAACGGTTCTTACAGCCGGTGAGTGAATCGACGGTCGCCTGGCGAACGTAGGCCTGCTCGCGTTCTTTGTTGGTTTCTATGGCTTTATGTAGCATCACTTCAAGACCCGGGGCGCGGTTGGTATCGCCCGTCTTAATCGCGTTGATGATATTCATCAGAATGCCGCGGGAAGCGTGACGTAAATACAGGCCGAAGGTGATGATAATCAGGCCTGCCAGCGCGAAGCCCCACATAATGATGATGCTCTCATGCTGGGCAAGTAGGCTGAGCGTATGGCCTGAAACCTTATAAATCACGAACCAGTCGGGGTTGGTGAACGAATAGTAGTAATACCAGGTCCGGTGAGCCTTATCGAACACTTCTCCTTCACCGGCCGTCATAGCGCTAAGCAGTTGCTCAGAAACGACCGCCTGGAAGAGCTTGCCGCTGTCCGGATGCAGCAACGCCTGGCCCTGGCGGTTGACCACGAAGAATTCGCCCTGTACCGGCGGCCTCATCTGGCGCAGGGTATGGCTCATGGCGGCTAAATCAAAGTGGAACGCCAGCGTGCCCTTCAATTTTCCGTCGGTAGAGATAACCGGTTTTGCCAGCGTCACGGTCTGCTGTTGGGTAAAGAAATCGACATAGGGCTGAGTGTAGCGACTAAAGACACCCGCATCCCCCTGGTGCACAAACCAGGGGCGGGAGGTAGCATTGAACGTGGGGGAGTCCTGGCGCGCGACCGCCTGCGGCGCTCGCAGATAGTGGCCCTCGGCATCGGCGACGGACAGCGACGAGACTGTCGGCATCATCGACAGCAGCTGCATCATGGATTGCAGCCCCTGTTCCGGGTCAATATTCACAATTCTGTTTAGCTCATCGTTGCGAGCCAAATAGGTTGCAGCACGTCCCAGAATATAATCATTTTCGTGCAGGATAGATTCGGTGTAATTGACCGCGAGGTTATGGGTGAAATTGCGGTTAATACTATGATAATCACGAATGATATCGTTACGTTGAATAATCGTAACCAGTGTGGCAATGATGACAAAGCACAGAATAATGCCGGCAAAGCTAATAAAGATTGGTGTGGTAAATGACAGCCTTCTGCTGTGAGAACTCATCATGGTTTCCATTCCTGGGGAAAATTGCAGAAAACCAGCGAAGACTGGTACGGCAATATCACACACATATTTATGACTCAATAATTATACGGTATTGAATTAAATATGAGTATTTAATCTACATCTATAGATTAAATTGCTAGTACCAGCCGGTTTTTATGAAATATTCTTTCGTCAAAATTAAGAGCAGGGCGACGTCAATTCGCGCCGCCGTGAATAAGTGTAGACGATTTTTAGCGCTGGGCGCCACGCCCCAACCAGCTATCCCAATCTTTCCATACCGGCTGAAGCCCGCGAGCGGCGAGCGCGCTGGCCACTTCCTCAGGCGTCCTGCCATCGTGCGGCGAAAACTGCTCAAGCTCAGGGTGATTATCGGCGTAGCCGCCGGGCTGCGTTTTGGAGAAGGCGCTGACGTTATTGATCGCCAGCGGAACCACGCGGTCGCGGAACCACGGCGACTCACGCGTCGACAGCGACAGCTCGGTATCCGGCGAGAACAGGCGGAAAGCACAGATGGTCTGCACCAACTGACGTTCATCCATCAACGATGCCGGTTCAATGCCGCCTGCACAGGGCCGCAGGCGAGGGAAGGAGATGGCGTAGCGGCTTTTCCAGTAACGCTGCTGGAGCCACAGCAGATGCTCAGCGACCATAAAACAGTCAACCCGCCAGCTATCGGATAAGCCAATCAGCGCGCCGAGACCGATTTTATCAATTCCGGCCTGGCCGAGCCTATCCGGGGTGTCAAGGCGCCAGAAGAAGTCCTGCTTTTTCCCCTTCAGATGATGCTGGGCATACATCCCTTCGTGATAGGTCTCCTGATAAACCATTACGCCATCCAGCCCCAGCGTTTTCAGTTCGGCATACTCCCCGGTCGCCAGCGGCTGCACTTCCATCTGTAACGAGGCGAACTGCTGGCGAATGGCCGGGAGATGGCGGCGAAAGTAGTCCATGCCCACTTTGCTCTGATGTTCGCCGGTGACGAGCAGCAGGTGTTCAAAACCCAACTCGCGGATGGCGGCGCACTCGCGGGCGATTTCTGCCTCGTCCAGCGTCTTACGTTTGATGCGGTTGCTCATAGAAAAACCGCAGTAGGTACAGTCATTAGCGCAGAGGTTTGAGAGATAAAGCGGCACGTAAAAACTGACGGTGTTGCCGAAGCGCTGGCGAGTCAGCTTTTGCGCCCGTTGCGCCAGCGGTTCAAGGTAATCGGCGGCGGCGGGGGAGAGCAGTGCCATCAGGTCGTCACGACTTAGCTGTGGAGCGTTAAGCGCGCGTTCCACGTCAGCGGCGGTTTTACCGTTGATGCGCAGGCGAATGTCGTCCCACTCCAGTTGCCGCCAGCGGTCGGTGAAGGTTTTCATGCTAACGCCTCCAGAAAGCCGGTGAGCGGGCTGGTGGCGCTGGCCTGCGAACTTTTGCTTCCTGGCACAGCCTGCCGCGCCAGTAATCCGGCTTCCACCGCCAGACGAAAGGCGGTTGCCATCATCACCGGATCGTCCGCCACGGCAATCGCCGTGTTGACCAGCACCGCATCAGCGCCCATTTCCAGCGCCTGCGCCGCGTGGCTGGGCACGCCGATCCCGGCGTCGACCACCACCGGCACGGTGGCCTGCTGGATAATGATCTCCAGCATGGCTTTGGTTTCCAGCCCCTGGTTAGAGCCGATAGGCGCGCCGAGCGGCATCACCGCCGCGCAGCCGACCTCTTCCAGCCGCTTGCACAAAACCGGATCCGCGCCGCAGTAGGGCAGCACGACAAACCCCTGCTTCACCAGCGCCTCGGCGGCTTTTAGCGTTTCGATTGGATCCGGCAGCAGCCAACGGGCGTCCGGGTGGATTTCTAATTTCAGCCAGTGGGTGCCCAGCGCTTCACGCGCCAGTTGGGCGGCGAAGATCGCCTCTTCGGCGGTTTTCGCCCCGGAGGTATTGGGTAGCAGCGTGACGCCCGCTTCAATTAGCGGTGCCAGAATCGCATCGTTGTGCTGGCGCAGGTCCACGCGCTTCATCGCCAGCGTCACCAACTGGCTGCCGGAAGCGCGAATCGCCTCGACCATCAGCTGCGAAGAGGCAAACTTCCCGGTACCGGTGAACAGATGTGAATCAAACGTTTTGTCGGCAATACGTAACATCTCAACCCCCTGCAATAACCTGAAAAAGCAGGATCTGGTCGCCTTCCTGCACGATTTGCTGTTCCCACTGCTCGCGCGGCAGGATCTGCTGATTGAGCGCCAACGCCGCGCCCGGTTTGAGCTGGTTGAGCTGGATAAGCAGCCCGCTGACGGTTTGCCCTGCGGCGCACTGCATCGGCTCATCATTGAATTGAATTTGCATGCTGCCCTCCGCATACCGGACAGCCGTTGGCGCGACGCAGCGCGAGGCTGCGCCACTGGCTGGTTTTGCCGTCAAACAGACGTAGCTCCCCGCCCGGCGTCTCAATACCGCTAAGTAATTTAATCGCCTCCAGCGCCTGCAAGGTACCCATCACGCCAACCACCGGGCCGAGCACGCCAGCGGTGCGGCAGTTGCGTTCCGGCTCTACATCATCCGGCCACAGGCAGCGGTAACAGCCTTGTTCCCACGGCGGCGTGAGCACCATCAACTGACCGCCAAAGCCGACAGCGCTGGCGGTGATGAGTGGGATATTGAGCGCTACGCAGGCGGCGTTGATTTCCTGGCGCGTGGCCATGTTATCGGTACAGTCGAGCACTACATCGGCCCGCGCGACCGTATGCCGGAGCGCATCGCCTTTAAGTCGCTGCTGGAGTGATACCAGTTCGATATCCGGGTTGAGCCGTGTCAGGCGCTGCCGGGCAACCTGAGATTTTGAACGTGCGATATCATCAGTGGTAAATAGAATCTGGCGCTGCAAATTGCTCAGATGAATGTCGTCGTCGTCTACCAGCGTCAGTTTGCCGATGCCTGCTCCCGCCAGATACAGCGCGGCAGGTGAACCTAACCCGCCTAAACCCACGATCAGCACATGACTCGCGAGCAGCTTTTGCTGGCCTTCAATGGCGATATCGCCGAGCAGGATTTGCCGGCTGTAGCGCATAAAATCGCGGTCATTCATCGCCAACTCCCGCAATATCCAGTAACTGCGCGGTAGCGGCGCGCCAGTCGGCGGCCTGAGTAATAGCGCTGACCACGGCAATACTGCCGACGCCAGTCGCCAGCACCGACGGGGCGCGTTCAAGGCTGATGCCGCCGATCGCGACGGTCGGGTAATCCGCCAGTCGTTCAATATGACTGGCCAACTGCGCCAGCCCCTGCGGGGCGGAAGGCATCTGCTTGGTTTGCGTCGGGAAGACGTGGCCGAGCGCGATATAAGAAGGCTTAGCGGCGAGTGCGACGTTAATCTCCATATCATCGTGAGTGGATACACCCAGGCGTAAGCCCGCCGCCTGAATGGCCTGCAGGTCGGTGGTTTCGAGGTCTTCCTGGCCCAGATGCACGCCGTAGGCGTTGTGCTTAATCGCCAGCCGCCAGTAGTCGTTAATAAACAGGCGGGCATCATAACGACGCCCCAGTGCGATGGCGGCGATAACGTCGGCTTCCACCTCTTCATCGCGTTTCTCTTTGATACGCAACTGAATGGTGCGCACGCCCGCCTCCAGCAGACGTTCAATCCATTCAACGCTGTCTACCACCGGGTAAAGACCGAGGCGGAACGGCACGGTTGGGAAATCAGGCTGATACATCAGGCTTCCTCCCGTTTGAGATAAATTTCGCCGCCTTTGGCGCGGAAGTTTTCCGACATATCCGCCATCCCCACTTCAATGGTTTGCGCGGCGGCGTAATCACGCACTTCCTGGCTGATTTTCATCGAGCAGAATTTCGGCCCGCACATGGAACAGAAGTGGGCGACCTTGCCGGATTCTTGTGGCAGGGTTTCATCGTGATAAGCGCGGGCGGTGAACGGGTCGAGCGCGAGGTTAAACTGATCTTCCCAGCGGAATTCAAAGCGCGCTTTCGACATGGCGTTATCGCGGATCTGCGCGCCCGGATGTCCTTTGGCTAAATCCGCGGCGTGGGCGGCGATTTTGTAGGTGATCAGCCCCTGCTTCACATCTTCTTTGTTCGGCAGGCCGAGGTGCTCTTTCGGCGTCACGTAACACAGCATCGCACAGCCGAACCAGCCGATCATTGCGGCGCCTATGCCGGAGGTGAAGTGGTCATAGCCCGGCGCGATATCGGTCGTCAACGGCCCTAAGGTGTAGAACGGCGCTTCGTGGCAGCTCTCCAGCTCTTCGGTCATGTTGCGCTGAATCATATGCATCGGCACGTGGCCCGGGCCTTCAATCATCACCTGCACGTCGTATTCCCAGGCGATTTTGGTCAGCTCGCCCAGCGTATGCAGCTCGGAGAACTGCGCTTCGTCGTTGGCGTCCTGGATGGAGCCGGGACGCAGGCCGTCGCCCAGCGACAGGGAAACGTCGTAGGCGGCGCAGATTTCGCAAATCTCGCGGAAATGTTCGAACAGGAAGTTCTCTTTGTGATGGGAGAGACACCATTTCGCCATAATTGAACCGCCGCGCGAGACAATACCGGTCAGGCGTTTGGCGGTCATTGGCACGTAGCGCAGCAATACGCCCGCATGGATGGTGAAGTAGTCGACGCCTTGTTCGGCTTGCTCCAGTAGCGTGTCGCGGAACGCTTCCCAGGTGAGATCTTCGGCGATCCCGTTGACCTTCTCCAGCGCCTGATAGATCGGTACGGTGCCGATCGGTACCGGGCTGTTACGCAGGATCCACTCGCGGGTTTCATGAATATAGCGGCCAGTGGAGAGGTCCATTACCGTGTCCGCGCCCCAGCGGGTCGACCAGACCAGTTTTTCCACCTCTTCTTCGATGGAGGAGGTGACCGCCGAGTTACCGATGTTGGCATTCACTTTGACCAGGAAGTTGCGGCCAATGATCATCGGCTCCGATTCCGGGTGGTTGATGTTGGCGGGGATAATCGCGCGGCCGGCAGCCACTTCATCACGCACGAATTCCGGGGTGATGTTTTCCGGCAGGCGTGCGCCGAAGCTCATCCCCGGATGCTGGTGGCGCAGCACTTCACTGCGAATGCGCTCGCGGCCCATATTTTCACGGATGGCGATAAACTCCATTTCGGGAGTGACGATCCCCTGGCGGGCGTAATGCAACTGGGTGACGCGCTTGCCTGCTTTGGCGCGTTTCGGCGTCAGCAGGCCGGTAAAACGCAGATCGTCCAGACCATCGTCGGCCAGACGTTCTTTGGTATAAGCCGAGCTACGGTCGTCTAATTCTTCGCTATCATTGCGTGCGTCAATCCACGGCTGGCGCAGTTTCGCCAGACCCTGCTGGACGTTAATCGCCACCTCAGGATCGCCATACGGGCCGGAGGTGTCGTACACCGGTACGGCTTCGTTCGCCTCAAACTGCGGGTTATCTTTACTGCCGCCAATCAGCGTTGGGCTGAGCTGAATTTCGCGCATCGGGATGCGGATATCCGGCTGCGAACCGGTGATATAGATGCGTCTGGACTCAGGAAAGGCGGTACCTTCCAGGGTATCGATAAAGTGTTGGGCCTGGGCGCGCTGTTCGCGGCGTGATGGTTTAGTAGTGGCAGACATAGCTCATTCCAAAAAAGTAAGGACGTGGCTTGTCAGACGACGGATGGAGTAATGGATGTGCGCCGCCCGTAAAGGCAGCAGCATAAAGCTGAATTACTCTTGTTCCCTTCGCAGGTCTTAACCTGATCAGGTTCCGCGGATCCCGAATTAACGGTCTCAGCCCGTGCTTGCGCACCAGGCACTCCGACAAGAAGTAACCTCTATCTTAGAGGTAATGAATGTAAACTACGCGTTAATGCGGCAAATCTCAAGCCGGACGTTTTATTTCATCCTGGCCGAGGGCCTCGAAGGTCAGCATGATGAGCTGATCCTCTAATAGAAAACGGGCTTCCAGCGCTTCACCGATATCGGACAGCGCCTGCTGAAACGCATACACGTTATCCTGGTCGATAGCGTTCTCTAGCGCAGAGTCGTAGTAGTCCATAATTTGTTGGGTATTGGCGTCCAGCAGCGGCCAGATTTTGCTGGCGTTTAAAAGCGGGCTGTTGCCTTCCATTTTATGGATAATACGTTCATAAATACTGAAATGACCGGCAGAAAGGTAGTCGACCAGCCGCTGACAAAAGTCATCAAGCGCCTTCTCGTTGAGACGCATAAACGATTCTTTGCCAGGCTTAAGGCCAACCAGATTGTAGTAAGCCACGAGCAGGTGCTTACGAATATTCAGCCAACGGTCGACCAGTCTGTGGTGTCCATGAATTCGCTCTTTTAGACTTTCTAACTGGTTTAACATAGGTTGACCCCGCATCGATAAGATTAAAATCTGCTCACGTCATTATGTAATAATAATGTTAACAACATGCCTGTGAAGCAAAGGTAGCGCAAGAGATATGGATCGTATTATTGAAAAATCGGATCGCGGCTGGTGGATCGTCAGCCACGAACAAAAATTATGGTTGCCTGCTGGCGAATTACCATATGGCGAAGCGCTAAATTTCGATCTTGTGGGGCAGCGCGCACTCCAGATAGGCGAGTGGGAAGGCTCTCCGGTGTGGCTGGTTCAGCAGCAGCGCCGTCATGACATGGGCTCAGTGCGGCAGGTTATCGACCAGGATGTGGGGTTGTTCCAACTGGCGGGGCGCGGCGTGCAGCTGGCCGAGTTTTATCGCTCGCATAAGTTCTGCGGCTACTGCGGGCACACCATGCACCCGAGCAAAACCGAATGGGCGATGCTGTGTAGCCATTGCCGTGAACGCTACTACCCGCAGATTGCACCGTGCATTATCGTGGCCATTCGCCGCGACGACTCCATTCTTCTTGCCCAACACGTTCGCCATCGCAACGGCGTGCATACCGTGTTGGCCGGTTTTGTCGAGGTGGGCGAAACCTTAGAGCAGGCGGTGGCGCGTGAAGTGATGGAAGAGAGCGGCATTAAGGTGAAGAACCTGCGCTACATTACCTCGCAGCCGTGGCCGTTCCCACAGTCGCTGATGACAGCGTTTATGGCGGAGTACGATAGCGGCGACATCGTTATCGATCCGAAAGAGCTGCTTAACGCTAACTGGTATCGCTATGACGATCTGCCGCTTCTGCCACCGCCGGGCACCGTCGCCCGTCGCCTGATCGAAGATACTGTGGCAATGTGTCGGGCTGATTACGACTGACATGTTACAATAGGCGCATCAACGCTAAAGGAATGTAAACATGAGCGAACTGAAGAACGATCGTTACCTGCGTGCTCTGCTGCGCCAGCCCGTAGACGTTACCCCGGTATGGATGATGCGCCAGGCGGGCCGTTATTTACCGGAGTACAAAGCGACCCGCGCCCAGGCGGGTGATTTTATGTCGCTGTGCAAAAACGCCGATCTGGCCTGTGAGGTGACGCTGCAGCCGCTGCGCCGCTATCCGCTCGATGCGGCGATCTTGTTCTCGGATATCCTGACTATTCCTGATGCGATGGGCCTGGGGCTGTACTTCGAAGCCGGGGAAGGCCCGCGTTTTACCTCGCCAATTAAGACCAAAGCCGACGTTGAAAAACTGCCGATTCCGGATCCGGAAGGTGAACTGGGCTACGTGATGAACGCGGTGCGCACCATCCGCCGTGAGCTGAAGGGAGAAGTGCCGCTGATCGGTTTCTCCGGCAGCCCGTGGACGCTGGCAACCTACATGGTCGAAGGGGGCAGCAGCAAAGCCTTCACCGTGATTAAAAAGATGATGTATGCCGACCCTAAAGCGCTGCATCTGCTGCTCGACAAGCTGGCACAGAGCGTCACGCTGTACCTGAACGCGCAGATTAAAGCGGGCGCGCAGTCGGTGATGATTTTCGACACCTGGGGCGGCGTGCTGACCGGGCGCGACTATCAGCAGTTCTCGTTGTACTACATGCATAAAATCGTCGATGGCCTGCTGCGTGAAAACGATGGCCGTCGCGTACCGGTAACGTTGTTCACCAAAGGCGGCGGGCAGTGGCTGGAAGCGATGGCGGAAACCGGCTGTGATGCGTTAGGTCTCGACTGGACGACAGATATCGCCGATGCGCGTCGTCGCGTTGGTCATAAGGTGGCGCTACAGGGCAATATGGATCCATCCATGCTGTATGCGCCGCCGGCACGGATCGAAGACGAGGTAGCGACTATACTTGCAGGTTTCGGCCAGGGTGAAGGCCACGTCTTCAACCTCGGTCACGGCATCCATCAGGATGTGCCGCCGGAACATGCCGGGGTATTTGTGGAGGCGGTGCATCGCCTGTCCGAACAATACCACCGCTAAGGAGTCATTATGGATCTCGCATCGCTACGCGCTCAGCAGCTTGAACTGGCCTCTTCAGTGATCCGCGAGGATCGCCTCGACAAGGATCCGCCGGATCTGATCGGGGGAGCGGACGTCGGGTTTGAGCAGGGTGGCGAAGTGACGCGGGCCGCGATGGTTCTGCTGAAGTATCCCTCTCTGGAACTGGTTGAATACACGGTGGCGCGGGTCGCCACCACCATGCCCTATATCCCGGGCTTCCTCTCCTTTCGTGAAACCCCGGCGCTGATGGCTGCCTGGCAGCAGCTTTCGCACAAGCCGGATCTGCTGTTTGTCGATGGCCATGGTATTTCCCACCCGCGCCGTCTTGGCGTCGCCAGTCATTTTGGTTTGCTTGTGGACGTCCCGACCATTGGCGTGGCGAAAAAACGGCTGTGCGGTAAGTTTGAACTGCCTTCTTCAGAGGTGGGCGCGCTGGCGCCGCTGATGGACAAAGACGAACAGCTGGCGTGGGTCTGGCGCAGTAAAGCGCGCTGTAACCCGCTGTTTATCTCCACGGGCCATCGCGTCAGTCTGGAGAGCGCTTTGAACTGGGTACAGCGCTGCACTCAGGGTTACCGTCTGCCGGAGCCGACGCGCTGGGCGGATGCGGTAGCATCCGAACGCCCGGCTTTTACGCGGCTTGCAGCAAAAATGCCCCATATCAGGTAAACTGCGGCTAATTTCCGTATTTGAGAACTCAACATGTTACAAAACCCGATTCATCTGCGTCTGGAGAAGCTCGAAAGCTGGCAGCACGTCACGTTTATGGCCTGTCTGTGCGAACGTATGTACCCAAACTACGCCATGTTCTGCAAAGAGGCGGAGTTTGGCGAGCCGCAGCTGTACCGACGCATTCTCGACCTCATCTGGGAAACGCTGACGGTCAAAGACGCGAAGGTGAACTTCGACAGCCAGCTGGAAAAGCTGGAAGAGGCGATTCCGGCGGCGGACGATTACGACATGTACGGCGTTTATCCGGCGATCGATGCCTGCGTTGCATTGAGCGAATTAATACATTCGCGTTTGAGCGGTGAAACCCTCGAACACGCGATTGAAGTCAGTAAGAGTTCTATTACCACCGTTGCGATGTTAGAAATGACCCAGGCTGATCGTGAAATGACCGACGAAGAGCTGCGTTTGAACCCCGCGGTAGAGCAAGAATGGGACATTCAGTGGGAGATTTTCCGCCTTTTAGCCGAGTGTGAAGAACGCGATATTGAACTGATTAAAGGGCTACGCGCAGACCTCCGCGAGGCCGCTGAAAGCAATATTGGTATAATTTTTCAGCAATGAGACAATAAAACGTGATTTACCGCCTGAATTGTCACGCCTGAAGGCTTCACATCTGCCCCCCGTCTGGTCTACATTTGGAGGGCGAAAAAAAGTGGCTATCGGTGCGTGTATGCAGGAGAGTGCTTTTCTGGCATTTTCGTCGCACTCGATGCTTAGCAAGCGATAAACACATTGTAAGGATAACTTATGAACAAGACTCAACTGATTGATGTAATTGCGGACAAGGCTGAACTGTCTAAAACCCAGGCTAAAGCAGCGCTGGAATCCACCCTGGCTGCTATTACTGAGTCTCTGAAAGAAGGCGATGCTGTACAGCTGGTTGGTTTCGGTACCTTCAAAGTGAACCACCGCGCTGAGCGTACTGGCCGCAACCCGCAGACCGGTAAAGAAATCAAAATCGCCGCAGCTAACGTGCCGGCATTTGTTTCTGGTAAAGCACTGAAAGACGCTGTTAAGTAAGACTGCGTGGCAGTGAACAGTTTTAAAGAAGGGGCGGTTTCGCCCCTTTCGTTCATCTGGCGTCGCTTTTCGGGGCTAGCGGGCATCTTATTGCTTACCGCCTGTAGCCATAACAGCGCGCTGCCTCCGTTTACCGCTAGCGGCTATGCTGACACCCAGGGCGCGGTGCGCATCTGGCGTAAAGATAGCGGCGGCGAGACACACCTGCTGGCCACCTTTAGCCCGTGGCATAGCGGTAGCACTTCAACCAGCGAATACCGCTGGCAGAACGATCAATTGCAGCTGATCGAACTGAATATCTACGGCAAACCCACCGAACACATCCGCGCCCGTTTCGATCGCAACGGCGAACTGAGTTTTATGCAGCGTGAGATGGATGGGCAAAAACAGCAGCTCTCCAGCGACCAGGTCGCGCTCTATCGCTATCGTGCTGAACAGATTCGTCAGACCAGCGATGCGCTGCGCCTGGGGAAAGTTGTGCTGCGACAGGGACGCTGGCACGCTGACCAGTCGGTAACGACCTGTGAAGGCGAAACGGTGAAACCGGATTTCGACGCCCGCGCGTTAGGGCATATCGCCAGCCGTCAGAGCCGTTCTTCTGCTGAAGTCAGCATTGCCTGGCTGGAAGCCCCGGAAGGCTCCCAGCTGCTGCTGGTGGCGAATGAAGACTACTGTACCTGGCAGCCGACGGAAAAAAACTTCTAAGCGTTACCAGCGGTGCATGCCGCCCATGTGTCCGTTCCCCCCCTGACAGCCGATTCCCATACCTCCGTGGCGAGGAATGCCGGCCTGTGCCAGGGCGACATCAAACTTCACCCGCTGCTGATCCAGCTTCTGCTGTAACGTCTCTATTTCCTGAGCGACCCCCTCAATTTTCGCGCTGTCTGGCTTATCGGCGGTGAGCAGCGCATTGTATTCATAGCGTTTAGAGGCGATCTGCTGGCGCAGCGCGCTGGTCTGGTTGTAGAAATCATAGTGCAGTTTCTGTGCGGTAGCCTGCTGTGCATCGGTCAACTGGCTGTAACCGCCAACGTTGCCGCTGTTATTCCCCCAATGATGCGCGCCAGCCAGCGCAGCGCCGCTGGTGAAGGCCAAAGCCGCAAAAGTCAGTAGTGCAAAAGCCAAATTGTTGTTCCGTTTCATGGTGGATTCTCCTGTAGTGTGGTCACCTTAGCTATTGCATCTTCTGTGCCAGCTTGCCGTGTCGCGAAAATTGCGGCGCTGGGCGATACGCGGCGCGAGAAGCGAGTAAAAATGACGCGCTCGTACTACCCAGGCGAGTCATTTTTACTCGTTTTGTCCGGGCATTTGTGCTCGCAGGCCGGGTTCCGGGCGGGTAAAGCTGGCATGATTTCTGCTGAAGGAATGCAAAGACCAAAAGAAGGAAACCCCCATGAGCGTCATACGATTACGAAAGGACTCGGTCGCGTCTTATTTGAGCTGGCTGCTGACTGGCGTGATTTTGCTGTTGGTGTGTTTGTTCTCTGCGCTGATCGTCCGCGACTATGGCCGCGAAAACGCCGCCGCACAGCAGGCGCTCCACGAGCAGGGGCGCGTGCTGGTTAGCGCGCTGGAGTCTGGAACGCGCGCCGGAATGGGGATGCGTATGCATCACGCTCAGCTTCAGTCGATGCTGGAGGAGATGGCCTGGCAGCCTGGCGTGTTGTGGTTTGCCGTCACCGATGAGCAGGGGAAGGTGATTGCGCATAGCGATCCGCAGCAGGTCGGGAAAACGCTGTATCAGCCGGACGAGATGCGTGCGCTTCAGGTCAGCGAGAAAGAGCGCTGGCGACGCATCGGGACGCCGGAACCCGCGCTGGAAATCTATCGCCAGTTTCGCCCTCTGGACGCCTCTCGCGGTCACCATATGCGCATGATGATGCGCCGTGACGTTGTCGATACGCCGCAGGTGATCTTTATCGCGTTTGATAGCCGGGAACTTGACGCTGAGCAGGCTCGTGCGCAGCGCAATATGGTGGTTATGCTGTGTGCCGCCGCGTTAGTAATGGTGGCTACGCTGCTTGCTCAATTCTGGTTCCGTCGCTATCAACGTTCGCGCAGACAACTGCAGGAAGCTACCCATCGTCGGGAGAAGCTGGTGGCGCTGGGCCATCTGGCGGCCGGCGTGGCGCATGAAATCCGTAATCCGCTCTCCTCGATTAAAGGCCTGGCGAAGTATTTTGCTGAGCGCACGCCGCCGGGAGGTGAAGCCTACGCGTTGGCACAGGTGATGGCGAAAGAGGCTGACCGCTTGAATCGTGTCGTCAGCGACCTGCTGGAGCTGGTACGTCCGGCGCATTTAAAATGGCAGTCGGTGGATCTCAACGAGGTTATTGCCCATTCGCTTCAGTTAGTGAGTCAGGACGCATCGGGTCGGGATATTCAGCTGCATTTTACCGCCCGGCCTGCGCTACAGCGGATTCAGGCGGACCCAGACCGCCTGAATCAGGTACTGCTGAATCTCTACCTTAACGCCATCCAGGCAATAGGACGTGATGGAGTCATTACGGTCACGATAAGCGAGGCGGCAGACGGAGGCGTGACGTTGAGCGTAACGGACAGCGGCAAGGGGATGACGCACGAACAAAAGCAGGCCATCTTCACCCCCTATTTCACCACCAAGGCTGACGGTACCGGGCTGGGGCTGGCGGTAGTGCAGAACATCGTTGAGCAGCACGGCGGGACGATTCAGGTTGAGAGCTCACCCGGCAAGGGGGCGACCTTTACCCTCTCTCTGCCGGTCAATGGGCAACAGAAGGATGAACAAGGATGATGGCGGAAAAGGTCACGATTCTGGTGGTGGATGACGATATCAGCCACTGCACTATTTTACAGGCGCTACTGCGGGGCTGGGGCTACGAGGTATCGGTGGCTTACAATGGCTTGCAGGCGCTTGAGCGGGTGCGCCAGCAGGTATTTGACCTGGTGCTTTGCGATATCCGCATGGCAGAGATGGACGGTATTGCCACGCTGAAAGAGATCAAGGCTTGTAATCCGTCGATTCCGGTACTGATTATGACCGCCTACTCCAGCGTAGGAACGGCGGTGGAGGCGCTAAAATCCGGCGCGCTGGATTACCTGGTGAAGCCGCTTGATTTTGATAGCTTACAGCAGACGTTGGCCGATGCGCTGGCGCATACCCGACAATCGGAAAGCGGTGTCACGGTGGCCCCGGCGGCGACGTTTGGCATGGTGGGTGACAGCCCGGCGATGCAGGAGTTACTCAATGATATTGCGCTGGTGGCGCCTTCGGATGCGACGGTGTTAATCCATGGTGAATCGGGTACCGGGAAAGAACTGGTTGCCCGCGCGCTACATGCCAGCAGCGCGCGCAGCGATAAGCCGTTGGTCACGCTGAACTGCGCGGCGCTCAATGAATCTCTGCTGGAGTCCGAGCTGTTCGGCCACGAAAAGGGCGCGTTTACCGGCGCGGATAAACGGCGGGAAGGGCGTTTTGTCGAGGCGGATGGCGGTACCTTATTCCTCGATGAAATTGGCGATATCTCACCGCTGATGCAGGTGCGCCTGCTGCGGGCGATTCAGGAACGTGAAGTGCAGCGTGTGGGAAGCAATCAGACTCTGGCGGTTGATGTACGGCTGATTGCCGCCACCCATCGCGATTTGGCCGAAGAAGTTAGCGCCGGACGCTTCCGTCAGGATCTCTACTATCGTCTGAACGTGGTCACTATCGAGATGCCGCCGCTGCGTCAGCGTCGTGCTGATATCCCGTCGCTAGCGCACTATTTTCTGCAGCGCTACGGCGAACGTAACCGCAAAACGGTACAGGGATTCACCCCACAGGCGATGGATCTGCTGATTCATTACGACTGGCCGGGCAATATTCGCGAGCTGGAAAATGCGGTGGAGCGGGCGGTGGTACTGTTAACGGGAGAATATATATCAGAGCGCGAGCTACCGTTGGCGATTACCGGTACGCCGGTGAATGCTTGCTCATCATCCGATGATGTGATTCAACCTCTGGTGGAAGTGGAGAAAGAAGTTATTCTGGCGGCGCTGGAAAAAACGGGCGGCAACAAAACGGAAGCCGCCCGTCAATTGGGCATTACGCGCAAAACGCTGCTGGCTAAACTCAGCCGTTAGTTTTGCTCACGCTCAATGGCGCGCCAGCCGATGTCGTTGCGGCTGAAGCTGCCGTCCCAGCGGATGTCGGTCATCAGGGCGTAAGCGCGTTTCTGCGCTTCGGCGACGGTGTGGCCCAGCGCGGTGGCGCACAGTACCCGGCCGCCGCTGGTTAGCACGCGGTCGTCGTCTGCGAGCTTAGTGCCAGCGTGGAAGACTTTGCCGTCCGTTGAGGATTCCAGCGGCAGGCCGTGGATCTCATCACCCGTGTTGTAGCTGCCCGGATAACCGCCCGCGGCGATCACCACGCCTAATGAAGCGCGTTCGTCCCACTCGGAGGTTTTCTCATCCAGCTTGCCGTCGCAGGCGGCCAGGCACAGATCCACCAGATCCGACTTCATGCGCAGCATGATCGGCTGGGTTTCCGGATCGCCAAAGCGACAGTTGAACTCGATTACCTTCGGGTTGCCCTGCTTGTCGATCATCAGGCCCGCATACAGGAAGCCGGTGTAGGTATTCCCTTCCGCCGCCATGCCTTTCACGGTTGGCCAGATGATGCGTTCCATGGTGCGCTGGTGCACTTCATCAGTGACTACCGGCGCCGGGGAGTAAGCCCCCATCCCGCCGGTGTTCGGGCCGGTATCGCCGTTGCCCACGCGTTTGTGGTCCTGGCTGGTGGCCATCGGCAGCACGTGTTCGCCGTCGACCATCACGATAAAGCTCGCTTCTTCACCGTCGAGGAACTCTTCAATCACGATGCGGTGGCCTGCATCGCCAAAGGCGTTACCCGCCAGCATGTCCTGCACGGCGGCTTCCGCTTCTTCGAGCGTCATCGCGACGATAACGCCTTTACCGGCGGCCAGACCGTCGGCTTTGATGACGATCGGAGCGCCTTTCTCGCGCAGGTAAGCCAGCGCAGGCTCAACCTCGGTAAAGTTCTGGTACTCCGCCGTCGGGATGTGATGACGGGCGAGGAAATCTTTGGTGAAGGCTTTGGAGCCTTCCAGCTGCGCGGCGCCTTCGGTTGGGCCGAAGATCTTCAGACCTGCGGCGCGAAACGCATCGACCACGCCAATCACCAGCGGTGCTTCCGGGCCAACGATGGTCAGGTCAATCTTCTCGTTCTGGGCAAAGCTCAGCAGCGCCGGGATATCGGTTACGCCGATAGCCACGTTTTGCAGCGCGGGTTCCAGCGCGGTGCCCGCGTTGCCCGGTGCGACAAAAACGGTATCAACCAGCGGCGACTGCGCCGCTTTCCACGCCAGCGCGTGCTCGCGCCCGCCGTTGCCAATCACTAATACTTTCATCGTCTGCTCCGTGGATTAATGGCGGAAGTGGCGCATGTCGGTAAAGATCATCGCGATACCGTGTTCATCGGCAGCGGCAATGACTTCATCATCACGGATAGAGCCGCCAGGCTGGATCACACAGCTCACGCCCACGGCGGCAGCGGCATCGATACCATCGCGAAACGGGAAGAAAGCGTCGGAGGCCATTGCGGAGCCTTTCACTTCCAGACCTTCATCAGCGGCTTTAATGCCCGCGATTTTGGCGGAGTAAACGCGGCTCATCTGGCCTGCGCCTATACCGATGGTCATGTTCTCTTTGGCATACACAATGGCGTTGGATTTCACGAATTTTGCCACTTTCCAGCAGAACAGCGCATCGCGCAGCTCTTGCTCGGTCGGCTGACGTTTGGAAACCACGCGCAGTTCGCCTTCGCCTACCATACCCAGGTCGCGGTCCTGAACCAGCAGGCCGCCGTTAACGCGTTTGAAGTCCAGACCCGGCACACGCTGTGCCCACTGGCCGCAGGTCAGGACGCGAACGTTCTGTTTAGCGGCAGTGATCTTCAGCGCTTCTTCGGTCGCGGATGGGGCGATAATCACTTCCACGAACTGGCGGGAGATAATCGCCTGCGCGGTTTCGGCATCCAGCTCGCGGTTGAAGGCTATGATGCCGCCGAACGCGGAGGTTGGGTCGGTTTTGTACGCACGGTCGTAAGCGTCGAGAATAGTGGAGCTCACCGCCACGCCGCACGGGTTGGCATGTTTAACGATCACGCAGGCTGGCTCGTTGAATTCTTTCACGCATTCCAGCGCCGCGTCGGTATCGGCGATGTTGTTGTAGGAGAGCGCTTTACCCTGCACCTGCTGCGCGGTGGCAACGGACGCTTCTTTGACGTTCTCTTCTATATAGAAGGCTGCCTGCTGGTGGCTGTTCTCGCCGTAGCGCATATCCTGCTTCTTAATGAAGTTCAGGTTCAGCGTACGCGGGAAGCGACCGGCGGCTTCTTTGCTTTCACCGTGGTAGGCCGGAACCATGCTGCCGAAGTAGTTGGCAATCATGCTGTCGTAGGCGGCGGTGTGTTCGAAAGCTTTAATCGCCAGATCGAAACGGGTGTCGAGGGTCAGAGAACCTTCGTTAGCATCCATCTCTTTAATAATGGCGTCGTAGTCGCTGCTCTTCACCACGATGGCCACGTCTTTATGGTTCTTGGCGGCGGAGCGAACCATCGTTGGGCCGCCGATATCGATGTTCTCTACTGCATCTTCCAGCGAGCAGCCTTCACGGGCAACGGTCTCGGCGAACGGATACAGGTTAACGACCACCATATCGATAGGGGCGATGTGATGCTGTTCCATGATCGCATCGTCCTGGCCGCGACGGCCGAGGATGCCGCCGTGTACTTTTGGATGCAGGGTCTTCACGCGTCCATCCATCATTTCCGGGAAACCGGTGTAATCGGAAACTTCGGTCACCGCCAGGCCTTTTTCTGCTAACAGGCGGGCGGTCCCCCCCGTAGACAGCAGCTCCACACCGCGTGCGGAAAGTGCCTGGGCGAATTCGATGATACCGGCCTTGTCAGAAACACTGAGCAGAGCGCGGCGGACTGGACGACGTTGTTGCATGGTAAATCCCCTGGATTTGACTATTACAGAGAGCGTTAGGTGAATTCTTGGCTAAAAACTCAGCTAACGCCCCTTACGGGGCATCCTTGTTTTGCGGGGGCATTGTAACGAAAACGTTTGCGCAACGCTCGCGAATTTTTCTCTTTCCCTTAATTCGATAATTTCAGCTTTATAGACGAGGGGTAAAACGAAGTGATGATCGCAAGAGATCCTTATTTTTGTGGATAACTCTGTGTGTAAATGGGTATAAAGCCGGGTTCTGCTGTGGAATGCAGCAGTCAGTCATTTTTCTGCAATTTAAGGGTTGCGGCCCCGGGGAAACTCCCTATAATGCGCCTCCATCGACACGGCGGATGTGAATCACTTCACACTAAGTAGCCGGGTTGGTTGAAGAGAAAAACCTGAAAATGAGGGTTGACTCTGAAAGAGGAAAGCGTAATATACGCCACCTCGCAACGGTGAGCGAAAGCCGCGTTGCACTGCTCTTTAACAATTTATCAGACAATCTGTGTGGGCACTCGAAGATACGGATTCTTAACGTCGCAAGACGAAAAATGAATACCAAGTCTCTGAGTGAACACGTAATTCATTACGAAGTTTAATTCACGAGCATCAAACTTAAATTGAAGAGTTTGATCATGGCTCAGATTGAACGCTGGCGGCAGGCCTAACACATGCAAGTCGAACGGTAGCACAGAGAGCTTGCTCTCGGGTGACGAGTGGCGGACGGGTGAGTAATGTCTGGGAAACTGCCCGATGGAGGGGGATAACTACTGGAAACGGTAGCTAATACCGCATAACGTCGCAAGACCAAAGTGGGGGACCTTCGGGCCTCACACCATCGGATGTGCCCAGATGGGATTAGCTAGTAGGTGGGGTAACGGCTCACCTAGGCGACGATCCCTAGCTGGTCTGAGAGGATGACCAGCCACACTGGAACTGAGACACGGTCCAGACTCCTACGGGAGGCAGCAGTGGGGAATATTGCACAATGGGCGCAAGCCTGATGCAGCCATGCCGCGTGTATGAAGAAGGCCTTCGGGTTGTAAAGTACTTTCAGCGAGGAGGAAGGCGTTGTGGTTAATAACCACAGCGATTGACGTTACTCGCAGAAGAAGCACCGGCTAACTCCGTGCCAGCAGCCGCGGTAATACGGAGGGTGCAAGCGTTAATCGGAATTACTGGGCGTAAAGCGCACGCAGGCGGTTTGTTAAGTCAGATGTGAAATCCCCGGGCTCAACCTGGGAACTGCATTTGAAACTGGCAAGCTTGAGTCTCGTAGAGGGGGGTAGAATTCCAGGTGTAGCGGTGAAATGCGTAGAGATCTGGAGGAATACCGGTGGCGAAGGCGGCCCCCTGGACGAAGACTGACGCTCAGGTGCGAAAGCGTGGGGAGCAAACAGGATTAGATACCCTGGTAGTCCACGCCGTAAACGATGTCTATTTGGAGGTTGTTCCCTTGAGGAGTGGCTTCCGGAGCTAACGCGTTAAATAGACCGCCTGGGGAGTACGGCCGCAAGGTTAAAACTCAAATGAATTGACGGGGGCCCGCACAAGCGGTGGAGCATGTGGTTTAATTCGATGCAACGCGAAGAACCTTACCTACTCTTGACATCCAGAGAACTTAGCAGAGATGCTTTGGTGCCTTCGGGAACTCTGAGACAGGTGCTGCATGGCTGTCGTCAGCTCGTGTTGTGAAATGTTGGGTTAAGTCCCGCAACGAGCGCAACCCTTATCCTTTGTTGCCAGCGGTTCGGCCGGGAACTCAAAGGAGACTGCCAGTGATAAACTGGAGGAAGGTGGGGATGACGTCAAGTCATCATGGCCCTTACGAGTAGGGCTACACACGTGCTACAATGGCATATACAAAGAGAAGCGACCTCGCGAGAGCAAGCGGACCTCATAAAGTATGTCGTAGTCCGGATTGGAGTCTGCAACTCGACTCCATGAAGTCGGAATCGCTAGTAATCGTAGATCAGAATGCTACGGTGAATACGTTCCCGGGCCTTGTACACACCGCCCGTCACACCATGGGAGTGGGTTGCAAAAGAAGTAGGTAGCTTAACCTTCGGGAGGGCGCTTACCACTTTGTGATTCATGACTGGGGTGAAGTCGTAACAAGGTAACCGTAGGGGAACCTGCGGTTGGATCACCTCCTTACCTTAAAGAAACGTTCTTTGAAGTGCTCACACAGATTGTCTGATGAAAAGTAAATAGCAAGGCGTCTTGCGATTGAGACTTCAGTGTCCCCTTCGTCTAGAGGCCCAGGACACCGCCCTTTCACGGCGGTAACAGGGGTTCGAATCCCCTAGGGGACGCCACTTGCTGGTTTGTGTGAGTGAAAGTCGCCGACCTCAATATCTCAAAACTCATCTTCGGGTGACGTTTGAGATATTTGCTCTTTAAAAATCTGGATCAAGCTGAAAATTGAAACGACACACTGTGTCTGTTCTCCGTAATAAGAACAGATAAGCGGTGTGTTCGAGTCTCTCAAATTTTCGCAATCAGAAGTGAAACATCTTCGGGTTGTGAGGTTAAGCGACTAAGCGTACACGGTGGATGCCCTGGCAGTCAGAGGCGATGAAGGACGTGCTAATCTGCGATAAGCGTCGGTAAGGTGATATGAACCGTTATAACCGGCGATTTCCGAATGGGGAAACCCAGTGTGTTTCGACACACTATCGTTAACTGAATACATAGGTTAACGAAGCGAACCGGGGGAACTGAAACATCTAAGTACCCCGAGGAAAAGAAATCAACCGAGATTCCCCCAGTAGCGGCGAGCGAACGGGGAGCAGCCCAGAGTCTGAATCAGCTTGTGTGTTAGTGGAACGGTCTGGAAAGTCCGACGGTACAGGGTGATAGTCCCGTACACCAAAATGCACAGGTTGTGAACTCGATGAGTAGGGCGGGACACGTGGTATCCTGTCTGAATATGGGGGGACCATCCTCCAAGGCTAAATACTCCTGACTGACCGATAGTGAACCAGTACCGTGAGGGAAAGGCGAAAAGAACCCCGGCGAGGGGAGTGAAAAAGAACCTGAAACCGTGTACGTACAAGCAGTGGGAGCACCCTTTGGGGTGTGACTGCGTACCTTTTGTATAATGGGTCAGCGACTTATATTCTGTAGCAAGGTTAACCGTATAGGGGAGCCGAAGGGAAACCGAGTCTTAACTGGGCGTTAAGTTGCAGGGTATAGACCCGAAACCCGGTGATCTAGCCATGGGCAGGTTGAAGGTTGGGTAACACTAACTGGAGGACCGAACCGACTAATGTTGAAAAATTAGCGGATGACTTGTGGCTGGGGGTGAAAGGCCAATCAAACCGGGAGATAGCTGGTTCTCCCCGAAAGCTATTTAGGTAGCGCCTCGTGAACTCATCTTCGGGGGTAGAGCACTGTTTCGGCTAGGGGGTCATCCCGACTTACCAACCCGATGCAAACTGCGAATACCGAAGAATGTTATCACGGGAGACACACGGCGGGTGCTAACGTCCGTCGTGAAGAGGGAAACAACCCAGACCGCCAGCTAAGGTCCCAAAGTCACAGTTAAGTGGGAAACGATGTGGGAAGGCTCAGACAGCCAGGATGTTGGCTTAGAAGCAGCCATCATTTAAAGAAAGCGTAATAGCTCACTGGTCGAGTCGGCCTGCGCGGAAGATGTAACGGGGCTAAACTGTGCACCGAAGCTGCGGCAGCGACACTATGTGTTGTTGGGTAGGGGAGCGTTCTGTAAGCCTGCGAAGGTGTCTCGTGAGGGATGCTGGAGGTATCAGAAGTGCGAATGCTGACATAAGTAACGATAATGCGGGTGAAAAACCCGCACGCCGGAAGACCAAGGGTTCCTGTCCAACGTTAATCGGGGCAGGGTGAGTCGACCCCTAAGGCGAGGCCGAAAGGCGTAGTCGATGGGAAACAGGTTAATATTCCTGTACTTGGTGTTACTGCGAAGGGGGGACGGAGAAGGCTATGTTAGCCGGGCGACGGTTGTCCCGGTTTAAGCATGTAGGCGGAGCGTTTAGGTAAATCCGGACGCTTACTAACGCTGAGGTGTGATGACGAGGCACTACGGTGCTGAAGTAACAAATGCCCTGCTTCCAGGAAAAGCCTCTAAGCATCAGGTAACATCAAATCGTACCCCAAACCGACACAGGTGGTCAGGTAGAGAATACCAAGGCGCTTGAGAGAACTCGGGTGAAGGAACTAGGCAAAATGGTGCCGTAACTTCGGGAGAAGGCACGCTGATATGTAGGTGAAGTGGTTTACCCATGGAGCTGAAATCAGTCGAAGATACCAGCTGGCTGCAACTGTTTATTAAAAACACAGCACTGTGCAAACACGAAAGTGGACGTATACGGTGTGACGCCTGCCCGGTGCCGGAAGGTTAATTGATGGGGTTAGCTGTAAGGCGAAGCTCTTGATCGAAGCCCCGGTAAACGGCGGCCGTAACTATAACGGTCCTAAGGTAGCGAAATTCCTTGTCGGGTAAGTTCCGACCTGCACGAATGGCGTAATGATGGCCAGGCTGTCTCCACCCGAGACTCAGTGAAATTGAACTCGCTGTGAAGATGCAGTGTACCCGCGGCAAGACGGAAAGACCCCGTGAACCTTTACTATAGCTTGACACTGAACACTGGTCCTTGATGTGTAGGATAGGTGGGAGGCTTTGAAGCGTGGACGCCAGTCTGCGTGGAGCCAACCTTGAAATACCACCCTTTAATGGCTGGTGTTCTAACGTAGACCCGTAATCCGGGTTGCGGACAGTGTCTGGTGGGTAGTTTGACTGGGGCGGTCTCCTCCTAAAGAGTAACGGAGGAGCACGAAGGTTAGCTAATCCTGGTCGGACATCAGGAGGTTAGTGCAAAGGCATAAGCTAGCTTGACTGCGAGAGTGACGGCTCGAGCAGGTGCGAAAGCAGGTCTTAGTGATCCGGTGGTTCTGAATGGAAGGGCCATCGCTCAACGGATAAAAGGTACTCCGGGGATAACAGGCTGATACCGCCCAAGAGTTCATATCGACGGCGGTGTTTGGCACCTCGATGTCGGCTCATCACATCCTGGGGCTGAAGTAGGTCCCAAGGGTATGGCTGTTCGCCATTTAAAGTGGTACGCGAGCTGGGTTTAGAACGTCGTGAGACAGTTCGGTCCCTATCTGCCGTGGGCGCTGGAGAATTGAGGGGGGCTGCTCCTAGTACGAGAGGACCGGAGTGGACGCATCACTGGTGTTCGGGTTGTCATGCCAATGGCATTGCCCGGTAGCTAAATGCGGAAAAGATAAGTGCTGAAAGCATCTAAGCACGAAACTTGCCCCGAGATGAGTTCTCCCTGACCCTTTAAGGGTCCTGAAGGAACGTTGAAGACGACGACGTTGATAGGCTGGGTGTGTAAGCGTAGCGATACGTTGAGCTAACCAGTACTAATGAACCGTGAGGCTTAACCTTACAACGCCGAAGATGTTTTGGCGAAGAGATGATATTCAGCTTGATTACAGATGACATTAACCGGCGAAAAGCGGGTTAATAAACAGAATTTGCCTGGCGGCTGTAGCGCGGTGGTCCCACCTGACCCCATGCCGAACTCAGAAGTGAAACGCCGTAGCGCCGATGGTAGTGTGGGGTCTCCCCATGCGAGAGTAGGGAACTGCCAGGCATCAATTAAGTGAAGAAGCCCATCCTGACGGATGGGCTTTTTTGCGTCTGTACGAAAGTAAAATACGGTGAAATCCCGGGCTCGCTGCGCTCACTCGGGAAGAGGCGTGTTACACCAGCTCCGCTGATGCACCACAATAACGTAAATGCAGTAGCGGATAAGGTCTCCCATGATCGTCCGTCTCCGACCGCCCGGTCACGGCAAACCCCATCTTCTGGTAGAACCCTACTGCCTGCCCATTCTGTTCGTTCACGTCGGTGGTCAGATCGGGGATCAGCGATAACGCATGTTCAACCAGCTTTCGTCCCACGCCGGTACCTCGAGCATCCGGATCGACAAACAGTGCTTCCAGATGGTGCTCTGACAGCAGCATAAATGCTAAAGGCACATTATTGTTATCTACCGCCACCCAAAGCGGCGCCTCAGGTAAAAATGTCCGTACCTGTACCTCAATTTCCGCTCTATCCTGCGCGGACAAGAAATTATGCGTCGCATCCACCGAACGACACCATATTTCCACTAACCGTTCGCCTTCATGGCGCTGTGAACGTCGAATAACCACTTCATTTACTCCCTTTCGAATCGTTTCCGCATTCTACCGCAATCGTAATTGAAACTTTCTCACCTTTAACATGCAGACTCGACATTTCACTGAATTCTGGGTATCGTTAGGTGTCTGGATGTCTAAACGTTTATACGTATGCTGTGAGGTAATAAGGTTATGCCGATTCGGGTGCAGGACGAGCTACCAGCCGTCAAGTTCTTGCGTGATGAGAACGTCTTTGTGATGACCACGTCACGTGCTACAGGTCAGGAAATTCGTCCTCTGAAGGTGCTGATCCTGAACCTTATGCCGAAGAAGATAGAGACAGAAAACCAGTTCTTGCGTTTGCTGTCAAACTCTCCGCTACAGCTGGATATCCAGCTACTGCGTATTGATGCGCGTGAATCGCGTAATACGCCAACTGAGCATTTGAATAATTTTTACTGTAATTTCGACGACATTCGCGACCAGAACTTCGATGGACTGATCGTTACCGGTGCGCCGCTTGGCCTGGTCGAATTTAATGATGTTGCCTACTGGCCGCAGATTCAGCAGGTGCTGGAGTGGGCTAAAGATCACGTCACATCGACGCTGTTTGTCTGTTGGGCGGTACAAGCCGCGCTTAATATTCTGTACGGGATTCCTAAGCAAACCCGCGACGACAAGCTTTCTGGCGTTTACGAGCACCACATTCTTCACCCTCATGCCCTGCTAACCCGTGGTTTTGACGATACTTTCCTGGCACCGCATTCCCGCTACGCCGACTTCCCTGCGAAGCTGATTCGTGACTTTACCGATCTGGAAATCCTCGCGGAAACCGCTGACGGCGACGCCTATCTGTTTGCCAGCAAAGACAAGCGCATCGCTTTCGTGACGGGTCATCCGGAATACGATGCGCACACCCTGGCGAGTGAATATTTCCGCGATGTGGATGCCGGCCTGAGTCCGGAAGTGCCCTATAACTATTTCCCTAAAGATGACCCGCAAAACAAACCGCGTGCTACCTGGCGTAGCCACGGTAACCTTCTGTTTGCGAACTGGCTCAACTACTACGTCTACCAGATCACACCGTACGATCTGCGGAATATGAATCCAACGTTGGATTGATCCGCTACTCATCACGATCCTAAAGCGTTTCAGCATACTCAATCAGGCACCTTCGGGTGCCTTTTTTGTTTCCGAAATACACCCCACTCAGTCATAAATTTTTAATTCTAATCTAATCAATATGTTGTGATTATTTTAATTTAAAAATGGAAATTGTTTTTGTTTTTTTGATTTTATTGATTAGGCTTAAAAACGTTGAGCGAAAACTACACAACGATCTTCCGCTCACCTGACGGGGAAACTATTCGGATCACGCACGAGGAGCTACACCATGACACAACAGGCCACAACAACCGATGAACTGGCTTTTCTGAAGCCTTCTGGCGAGCAGGAACAGCAGGTTTTGACTGCGGAAGCGGTGGAATTTCTGACCGAACTCGTGACCCGATTTACACCAAAACGTAATAAGCTGCTGGCTGCACGCATTCAACAACAACAGGATATCGACGACGGCAAGCTGCCAGATTTTATTTCGGAAACCGATTCCATTCGTAATGGAAATTGGCAGATACGCGGAATTCCTGCCGATCTGCAGGACCGTCGCGTTGAAATTACCGGTCCCGTTGAGCGCAAAATGGTGATTAACGCCCTGAACGCTAACGTCAAAGTGTTCATGGCCGATTTTGAAGACTCATTAGCGCCGGACTGGAACAAAGTGATCGAAGGGCAGATCAACCTGCGTGACGCGGTCAACGGCACCATCAGCTACACCAACGAAGCAGGGAAAATCTATCAGCTCAAACCGAACCCCGCGGTATTGGTTTGTCGCGTACGCGGCCTGCACCTGCCGGAAAAACACGTCACCTGGCGCGGCGAAGCCATTCCGGGCAGCCTGTTTGACTTTGCGCTGTACTTTTTCCACAACCACAAAGCGCTGTTAGCCAAAGGCAGCGGCCCCTATTTCTACCTGCCGAAAACCCAGGCGTGGCAGGAAGCGGCCTGGTGGAACGATGTGTTCTGCTATGCCGAGGATCGCTTCAATCTGCCGCGCGGTACCATCAAAGCCACGCTGCTGATTGAAACCTTGCCAGCCGTGTTCCAGATGGACGAAATTCTCCACGCCCTGCGCGACCATATTGTTGGCCTGAACTGTGGCCGTTGGGATTACATCTTCAGCTATATCAAAACGTTGAAGAACCACCCGGACCGCGTTTTGCCGGATCGTCAGGTCGTCACCATGGATAAGCCGTTCCTCAGCGCTTATTCACGGCTGTTGATTAAAACCTGTCACAAGCGCGGCGCGTTCGCGATGGGCGGCATGGCAGCGTTTATCCCGCACAAAGATGCCGAGCGCAACGCGCAGGTGCTGAACAAGGTGAAAGCGGATAAATCACTGGAAGCCAATAACGGCCATGACGGCACCTGGGTTGCCCATCCCGGTCTTGCTGATACCGCCATGGCGGTGTTTAACGAGGTGCTGGGCGATCGCCCGAACCAGCTCTCTGTTTCCCGCGCCACCGACGCGCCGATTACCGCAGAACAGCTGCTGGCACCGTGCGACGGTGAGCGTACCGAAGAGGGGATGCGCGCCAATATTCGCGTGGCGGTCCAGTACATCGAGGCGTGGATCTCCGGCAACGGCTGCGTACCGATTTATGGCCTGATGGAAGATGCGGCCACCGCCGAAATCTCCCGTACCTCTATCTGGCAGTGGATCCATCACCAGAAAACCCTCAGCAACGGCAAACCGGTGACCAAGCCGCTGTTCCGCCAGATGCTGGCGGAAGAACTGCAGGTGATTAAAGACGAGCTGGGCGAAGCCCGCTTCAACGGCGGTCGTTTTGACGATGCCGCGCGCCTGATGGAGCAAATCACCACCTCCGACGAACTGATCGACTTCCTGACCCTGCCGGGCTACCGCCTGCTGGCGTAATTCACCACATAACAATATGGAGCATCTGCACATGAAAACTCGTACTCAACAAATCGAAGCATTACAACAAGAATGGACGCAGCCACGTTGGGAAGGCATCAAGCGCCCGTACAGCGCGGAAGAAGTGGTGAAACTGCGCGGGTCGGTCAACCCAGAATGTACGCTGGCCCAGCTGGGCGCGGCCAGAATGTGGCGCCTGCTGCACGGTGAATCGAAAAAGGGCTACGTTAACAGCCTTGGCGCGCTGACCGGCGGCCAGGCGTTACAGCAGGCAAAAGCCGGTATTGAGGCCATTTATCTCTCGGGCTGGCAGGTGGCCGCGGACGCCAACCTGGCATCAAGTATGTACCCGGATCAATCGCTCTATCCTGCGAATTCAGTGCCTGCGGTGGTCGATCGGATCAACAACACTTTCCGTCGTGCGGATCAGATCCAGTGGGCGAACGGTATCGAGCCAAACGATCCGCGCTACGTTGATTATTTCTTGCCGATCGTTGCCGACGCGGAAGCGGGTTTCGGCGGCGTGCTGAATGCCTTTGAACTGATGAAATCGATGATTGCGGCCGGTGCAGCGGCGGTACACTTCGAAGATCAGCTGGCATCGGTGAAAAAATGCGGCCATATGGGCGGCAAAGTGCTGGTACCCACGCAGGAAGCGGTTCAGAAACTGGTGGCCGCACGCCTGGCGGCTGATGTCATGGGCGTACCGACCCTGCTGATTGCCCGTACCGATGCCGACGCGGCGGACCTTATCACCTCCGACTGCGACCCGTACGATAGCGACTTCATTACCGGCGAGCGCACCAGCGAAGGCTTCTACCGTACCCGTGCAGGCATTGAGCAGGCTATCAGCCGCGGCCTGGCGTACGCACCGTACGCCGACCTGGTGTGGTGTGAAACCTCCACGCCGGACCTGGAGCTGGCGAAGCGCTTTGCCGATGCGATTCACGCGAAATATCCAGGCAAACTGCTGGCCTACAACTGCTCGCCGTCGTTCAACTGGCAGAAAAAGCTGGACGACAAAACCATCGCCAGCTTCCAGCAGCAGCTGTCTGATATGGGCTACAAATACCAATTCATCACGCTGGCCGGCATCCACAGCATGTGGTTCAACATGTTCGACCTGGCGCACTCTTATGCGCAGGGTGAAGGGATGAAGCACTACGTTGAGAAGGTTCAGCAGGCAGAATTCGCGGCGGCGAAAGATGGCTACACCTTCGTTTCTCACCAGCAGGAGGTTGGCACCGGCTACTTCGATAATGTCACCACCATTATCCAGGGCGGAACCTCCTCGGTGACCGCGCTGACTGGTTCAACCGAAGAATCGCAGTTCTGATTTATGCCCGGTGGCGCTGCGCTAACCGGGCCTACAACGCAATGTAGGCCGGATAAGCGAAGGCGCCATCCGGCATGACTCGGTGCCGGATGGGGATAAATAATGACGCGAGGCCTGGAATTACTGATTGCGCAGACCATTTTGCAGGGATTTGACGCCCAGTACGGACGTTTTCTGGAAGTGACTTCCGGCGCACAGCAGCGGTTTGAACAGGCCGACTGGCATGCCGTGCAGCAGGCGATGAAAAGCCGTATCCATCTGTACGACCATCACGTGGGGTTGGTGGTCGAACAGCTGCGCTGCATTACCGACGGCAAAAGCACTGACGCCGATTTTTTGCTGCGCGTAAAGGCGCAGTACACCCGGTTGCTGCCGGATTACCCTCGCTTCGAGATTGCGGAGAGCTTTTTTAATTCCGTCTATTGTCGGTTATTTGACCACCGCTCGCTGAGTCCCGAGCGGTTATTTATTTTCAGCTCGCAGCCCGAGCGCCGCTTTCGCGCGATTCCCCGGCCACTCGCCAAGGATTTCTTCCCGGACGCTGGCTGGGAAGCGGTGATTTTCAAAATGCTCAGCGATTTACCCCTGCGTCTGCCCTGGCAGAATAAGTTTCGCGACGTGGGCTATATCATGGCGCATCTGAGCGAAACGCTGGACGTCGAGACGCTGCGCGAGTCGCACCTGCAAATTGCTAATGAGCTATTTTATCGCAACAAAGCTGCATGGCTTATTGGAAAGCTGATCACACCGAGCGGCACGCTACCGTTTCTCATTCCCATTCATCGTACCGATGAAGGCGAGTTGTTCGTCGATACCTGCCTGACCACCACGGTCGAGGCCAGCATCGTCTTCGGTTTTGCCCGCTCCTATTTTATGGTGTACGCGCCGCTGCCTGCGGCTCTGGTGGAATGGCTGCGCGAAATCCTGCCCGGCAAAACCACCGCCGAGCTCTATATGGCGATTGGTTGTCAGAAGCACGCCAAAACGGAAAGCTATCGTGAATACCTGAACTACATCGCCAACGCCAATGAACAATTTATTGAAGCGCCGGGCATTCGCGGCATGGTGATGCTGGTGTTTACCCTGCCGGGCTTCGACCGGGTGTTTAAAGTCATTAAAGACAAATTTGCCCCGCAGAAAGAGATGACCGCCGCGCACGTCCGGGCCTGCTACCAGCTGGTGAAAGAGCACGACCGCGTCGGGCGCATGGCCGATACCCAGGAGTTTGAGAATTTTGTCCTCGAAAAGCGACAAATTGACCCGGCGCTGATGGCGCTGTTATTGCAGGAAGCGCCAGAGAAAATCGTCGATATGGGCGATAAAATTGCCATTAGCCATCTGTATATTGAGCGGCGGATGGTGCCGCTCAATCTCTGGCTGGAGCAGGTGGAAGGGCAACCGCTACGCGACGCGATTGAAGAATACGGTAACGCTATCCGTCAGCTTGCAGCCGCCAATATTTTTCCCGGCGACATGCTGTTTAAAAATTTCGGCGTCACCCGGCACGGACGCGTGGTGTTCTACGATTATGACGAGATTTGCTATATGACGGAGGTGAACTTCCGCCATATTCCGCCGCCGCGCTATCCCGAGGACGAGCTGGCGAGCGAGCCCTGGTACAGCGTGTCGCCGGGCGATGTGTTCCCGGAGGAGTTTCGCCACTGGCTGTGCGCCGACCCGCGCATCGGGCCGCTGTTTGAAGAGATGCACGCCGACCTGTTCAGCGCCGACTACTGGCGCGGACTGCAAACGCGTATCAAGAATGGGCACGTGGAGGATGTTTACGCTTACCGCCGCCGTCAGCGGTTCAGCGTGCGTTATGAAACCGACCGTAAGCCGGATAAGGCGCTTGCGCCGCCATCCAGCGAGGTGCGCCGATCTGCCTGATGGCGCTACGCTTATCAGGCCTATCGAGAATGCCCCAACGGGGCATTTTGTTTATTTAATCCCGCCGTAGGCCAGCGTCACCTCTTTCGCCGCCTTAATCACCATCGCGCCAAACTCGGTCACGCGGTCATCGGTAATGCGGGAAATCGGCCCGGAAATGGAGATGGCGGCAAACGGCTCGCGGTGTTCGTCATAAATGCACGAGGCCACGCAGCGCAGCCCCAGCGCATGCTCTTCATCATCAAACGAATAGCCGCGCTTGCGCGTCTGGGCCAGGTCGTCCTTCAGATGTAACGGCGACACCAGCGTCGCATGCGTGTAAGCATGCAGACCCTTACGGTGCAGCAGGCCGGTTACCTGTTCCTCACTGAGTTGCGATAAAAAAGCTTTCCCGGCGCCAGAGGCGTGCATTGGCAGCTTGCCGCCGATCGGCGCGGACATGCGCATCAGCTGCGTACACTGCACCTGATCGATAATAATGGCCTGATGATCGCTCTTATCGAGCACCGCCAGATTGACCGTCTCACCGGAATCTTCCATCAGCTGGCGCAGAATGGGGTGCACAATCGCCAGCAGATTACGGCTTTGCAGGAAGCTGCTGCCCACGATAAACGCATGCGCGCCCACCGCCCAATGGCCGAGTTCGCCAACCTGACGCACGAAGCCCAACTGCTGCATGGTGGTGAGTAAACGGTGGGTGGTGGAGTTAGGAAGGCCAGCCTGCTGCGCCAGCTCGGTGAGCGCCACGCTGCTGTGTGATTCCGCGATCCACTCCAGCAGTTTGAGGCCGCGGGTGAGTGACTGCACCTGACCCGTTGCGGCGGCGGCAGTTGCCGGGGCGGGTTTTCTACCGCGTTTTGCAGGAACGTTGGCGACCATCGCAACTCCTTTCTGTATCGTGGAAATTATTTTCGTTTTTATTGATTATAATACAACCGTTCGTCTTACTGCTCCGATGAGTCATGTTGAACATGTCTCATGTAGACCGCTGTTCTCTTTTCCGCCACCCCGCTTTATGCCAGTATGGTCTATTGCCTATTTGGGTCTGGATTTCGTAGAGCGGTGTCGGGAGTGCCTGTGAGCAGCAAAGTGGAGCAACTGCGTGCGCAGTTAAATGAACGTATTCTGGTTCTGGATGGGGGCATGGGCACCATGATCCAGGGCTATCGTCTGAGCGAGCAGGACTTCCGCGGCGAACGCTTCGCCGACTGGCCTTGCGACCTGAAGGGGAACAACGACCTGCTGGTGCTCAGCAAGCCGGAGGTGATCGCGGCTATCCATCACGCCTATTTCGAGGCGGGTGCGGATATCATCGAAACCAACACCTTTAACTCCACGACCATCGCCATGGCCGATTACCAGATGGAATCGCTGTCGGCGGAAATCAACTTTGCGGCGGCGAAGCTGGCACGCGCGGCGGCCGACGAATGGACGGCGCGTACGCCGAACAAACCGCGCTACGTCGCGGGCGTGCTCGGCCCAACCAACCGTACGGCGTCTATCTCGCCGGATGTCAATGACCCGGCGTACCGCAACATTACTTTCGATCAGCTGGTGGCAGCCTACCGCGAATCCACCAAAGCGCTGGTGGAAGGGGGCAGCGACCTGATCCTGATTGAAACCGTCTTCGACACCCTCAACGCCAAAGCGGCGGTGTTTGCGGTGAAAGAAGAGTTTGAAGCGTTGGGCGTTGATCTGCCGATCATGATTTCCGGCACCATTACCGACGCTTCGGGCCGTACGCTCTCCGGTCAAACTACCGAAGCGTTCTATAACTCCCTGCGTCACGCCGATGCCCTGACCTTTGGTCTCAACTGCGCCCTCGGCCCGGACGAGCTGCGCCAGTACGTGCAGGAGCTGTCACGCATTGCTGAATGCTACGTCACCGCGCACCCGAACGCCGGGCTGCCGAACGCCTTCGGCGAGTACGACCTCGACGCCGACACCATGGCGACGCAAATCCGCGAATGGGCCGAAGCGGGCTTCCTCAACGTGGTTGGCGGCTGCTGTGGCACCACGCCGGAGCATATCGCTGCGATGAGCCGGGCGGTAGACGGTTTACCGCCGCGCAAGTTACCAGAAATCCCGGTCTCCTGCCGCCTGTCCGGTCTGGAGCCGCTGAACATTGGCGACGATAGCCTGTTTGTGAACGTCGGCGAACGTACCAACGTCACCGGTTCGGCGAAGTTTAAGCGCCTGATCAAAGAAGAGAAATACAGCGAAGCGCTGGATGTCGCCCGTCAGCAGGTAGAAAGTGGCGCGCAGATTATCGATATCAACATGGATGAGGGGATGCTCGACGCTGAAGCGGCGATGGTGCGTTTCCTCAACCTGATTGCCGGCGAGCCGGATATCGCCCGCGTGCCGATTATGATCGACTCCTCGAAATGGGAGGTTATCGAAAAAGGGCTTAAGTGCATTCAGGGTAAAGGCATCGTAAACTCCATCTCGATGAAAGAGGGTGTGGAGACCTTTATCCATCACGCGAAGCTGCTGCGTCGCTACGGCGCCGCGGTGGTGGTGATGGCTTTTGACGAGCAGGGACAAGCCGACACCCGCGAACGCAAAATTGAGATTTGCCGCCGAGCCTACAAAATTCTCACCGAAGAGGTGGGTTTCCCGCCGGAAGACATCATCTTCGACCCGAATATCTTCGCCGTCGCCACCGGTATTGAAGAACACAACAACTACGCGCAGGACTTTATCGGCGCCTGTGAGGACATCAAACGCGAGCTGCCGCACGCGCTGATTTCCGGCGGTGTGTCTAACGTTTCCTTCTCGTTCCGCGGCAATGACCCGGTACGTGAAGCTATCCACGCGGTCTTCCTCTATTACGCCATCCGCAACGGCATGGACATGGGCATCGTCAACGCCGGACAGCTGGCTATCTACGACGATCTCCCGGCAGAACTGCGCGACGCGGTTGAAGACGTGATCCTCAACCGCCGTGAAGATGGTACTGAACGTTTGCTGGAACTGGCCGAGAAATATCGCGGCAGTAAAACCGACGAGGCCGCCAACGCCCAGCAGGCGGAATGGCGCAGCTGGGACGTCAAAAAGCGTCTCGAATACTCGCTGGTAAAAGGCATTACCGAATTTATCGAACTCGACACCGAAGAGGCGCGCCAGCAGGCCGCACGCCCGATTGAGGTGATCGAAGGGCCGCTGATGGATGGCATGAACGTGGTCGGCGACCTGTTCGGCGAGGGCAAAATGTTCCTGCCGCAGGTGGTGAAATCCGCCCGCGTGATGAAGCAGGCTGTGGCCTACCTCGAACCGTACATTGAAGCCAGCAAAGAAAAAGGCTCCAGCAACGGCAAGATGGTCATCGCCACCGTGAAAGGCGACGTGCACGATATTGGTAAAAATATCGTCGGCGTGGTGCTGCAGTGTAATAACTACGAAATCATCGATCTCGGCGTGATGGTGCCAGCGGATAAAATCCTCAAAACGGCGAAAGAGGTGAACGCGGATCTGATCGGCCTTTCCGGCCTGATTACCCCGTCGCTGGATGAAATGGTCAACGTGGCAAAAGAGATGGAGCGCCAGGGCTTCACCATCCCACTGCTTATTGGCGGCGCGACAACGTCGAAAGCGCACACCGCGGTGAAAATTGAGCAGAACTACAGCGGCCCGACGGTTTACGTCCAGAACGCTTCGCGTACCGTAGGCGTGGTAGCGGCGCTGCTCTCCGACGCTCAGCGCGATGATTTTGTTGCTCGTACGCGCAAAGAGTACGAAACCGTACGTATTCAGCATGGCCGCAAAAAGCCGCGCACGCCGCCGGTGACGCTGGCCGCCGCGCGGGAAAACGACCTCGCATTCGACTGGGAAAGTTACACTCCGCCGGTCGCGCATCGCTTAGGCGTGCAGGAAGTCGAGGCCAGCATCGAAACGCTGCGCAATTACATCGACTGGACGCCGTTCTTTATGACCTGGTCGCTGGCCGGAAAATTCCCGCGCATCCTCGAAGATGAAGTGGTGGGGGAAGAGGCAAAGCGCCTGTTTAAAGACGCCAACGACATGCTGGACCAGCTGAGCGCCGAGAAATCCCTCAACCCACGCGGCGTCGTTGGCCTGTTCCCGGCTAACCGCGTCGGCGATGACGTGGAAATCTATCGCGATGAAACGCGTACGCACGTGCTGACCGTCAGCCGTCATCTGCGCCAGCAGACCGAGAAAGTGGGCTTTGCCAACTACTGTCTGTCGGACTTCGTCGCGCCGAAAACGTCCGGTAAAGCGGACTATATCGGTGCCTTTGCCGTCACCGGCGGGCTGGAAGAAGATGCGCTGGCCGATGCGTTTGAAGCGCAGCACGATGATTACAACAAGATCATGGTGAAGGCGATTGCCGACCGTCTGGCGGAAGCCTTTGCCGAGTACCTGCACGAGCGCGTGCGTAAGGTTTACTGGGGCTACGCGCCAAACGAAAACCTGAGCAACGACGAACTGATTCGTGAAAACTACCAGGGCATTCGCCCGGCGCCGGGCTACCCTGCGTGTCCTGAGCATACCGAAAAAGGCACTATCTGGCAGTTACTGGACGTTGAAAAACATACCGGCATGAAGCTGACCGAGTCCTTCGCCATGTGGCCTGGCGCGTCAGTCTCCGGCTGGTATTTCAGTCACCCGGACAGTAAGTACTACGCAGTCGCGCAGATTCAGCGCGATCAGGTTGAGGACTACGCGCAGCGTAAAGGGATGAGCGTAGCGGAAGTGGAGCGCTGGCTGGCGCCAAACCTGGGTTATGATGCCGACTGATTCACAGAATCGTCATCTTTCCTTACAACTAACAGGGCGCTCTATGAGCGCCCTGTCTCTTTATCGCGCGTAAACCCTTATACTGAAAGAAGGCCGTTGCCGGATGGCGTAAACGTCTTATCTGGCCTACAGAAGGATGATTTGTAGGTCTGATAAGCGCAGCGCCATCAGGCATACGAACCTCAGGAACCTATAACAATAAGGAGAAGCTGATTCCGTGTTAACTCTGCTACACCTGCTTTCCGCCGTCGCGCTGTTGGTGTGGGGTACCCATATCGTGCGCACCGGCGTGATGCGTGTATTTGGCGCGCGTCTGCGTACCGTGCTTAGCCGCAGCGTGGAGAAAAAGCCGCTCGCCTTCTGTGCGGGTATCGGCGTTACCGCGCTGGTACAAAGCAGCAATGCCACCACCATGCTGGTGACATCCTTTGTTGCCCAGGATCTCGTGGCCCTGACGCCCGCGCTGGTGATCGTGCTTGGCGCAGACGTGGGGACCGCGCTGATGGCGCGTATCCTGACCTTCGATCTCTCGTGGCTGTCGCCGCTGCTGATTTTTATCGGTGTGACCTTCTTCCTGGGCCGCAAGCAAACCCGCGAAGGGCAATTGGGCCGCGTGGGTATCGGCCTGGGGCTGATTCTGCTGGCGCTGGAGCTGATTGTGCAGGCGGTCACGCCCATCACTCAGGCCAACGGCGTGCAGGTGATTTTCGCGTCGCTGACCGGTGATATTCTGCTGGATGCGCTGATTGGCGCCGTGTTTGCCATTATCAGCTACTCGAGCCTGGCCGCCGTACTGCTGACCGCCACGCTGACCACCGCCGGGGTCATCTCCTTCCCGGTGGCGCTGTGTCTGGTGATTGGCGCTAACCTTGGTTCGGGCCTGTTGGCCATGCTCAATAACAGCGCCGCTAACGCCGCCGCCCGCCGTGTGGCGCTGGGTAGCCTGCTGTTTAAGCTGGTGGGTAGCCTGATTATTCTGCCGTTTGTCCACGTGCTGGCGACCACCATGCAGAAGCTGCCGCTGGCGGAATCCGAACTGGTTATCTACTTCCACGTCTTCTACAACCTGATCCGCTGCTTGGCGATGGTGCCGTTTGCCGAGCCGATGGCGCGCTTCTGTAAACGCCTGATCCGCGATGAGCCAGAGCTGGAAGCGCACCTGAAGCCCAAACATCTGGATGTGACTGCACTCGATACCCCCACGCTGGCCCTGGCCAACGCCGCACGTGAGACGCTGCGCATCGGTGATGCCACCGAGCAGATGCTGGACGGGCTGAAGAAGGTGATGCACGGCGAGCCGCGTGAAGAGAAAAACCTGCGCAAACAGGCGGATGATATCAACGTGCTCTACACCGCCATCAAGCTCTACCTGGCGCGAATGCCGAAAGACGAGCTGGCGGAAGAGGAGTCCCGCCGCTGGGCGGAGATTATCGAAATGTCGCTCAACCTTGAACAGGCTTCGGATATTATCGAGCGTATGGGCAGCGAGATTGCCGACAAATCGCTGGCCGCGCGCCGCGCCTTCTCGGTAGAAGGGCTGAAGGAGCTGGAGGCGCTGTATGAGCTGCTGTTAAGCAATTTGCAGTTGGCGATGTCGGTCTTCTTTGCCGGTGACGTTACCAGCGCCCGCCGCTTGCGCCGCAGCAAGCACCGGTTCCGCATTCTGAATCGCCGCTACGCGCACGCGCACGTCGATCGTCTGCATCAGCAGAACGTACAAAGTATTGAAACCAGTACCCTGCACCTGGCGCTGCTGGGGGATATGCAGCGTCTGAACTCGCTGTTCTGCTCGGTAGCCTACAGCGTGCTGGAGCAGCCAGACGAAGACGATGAGCGCGACGATTATTAGCGTAATAGCGTAAACCCGGCCTCGGCTGGGCTAGCTTGTAGGCCGGATAAGGCGTTCACGCCGCCATCCGGCAATGTCCGCCGAATGGCCTGAGGGCGCTGAGCTTATCAGGCCTACGGTTTGTAGCCCTACGCCGACCCCGGGGTTATGGCTCAGAAGCGATGCCCTTCCTCCAGCGCCACGGCTTCCTCACCCGCTTTAAATACATAGGTCGTACGCGGCCCGCCGAGCGTCGCCTCGCCGTTGGCCACCTCAATCCAGTTGCCTTCCGGCAGGCCAATCACCGTTAACTCAGGCGCAACAACCAACAGCTCGCGAATACGCTGCTCTCGGGTTTCGCCTTTATGGCCTTCCGGCAGGGCGTTAGTGAAGTGCGGGTTAATCTGCAGCGGGAACAGCCCCAGCGCATCAAAGCCCTTTGGATCGACAATCGGCATATCGTTGGTGGTACGGATGGTCTGGCAGGCGAGGTTCGCACCCGCGCTCCAGCCCACGTACAGCGCACCGCGCTTCACCACGTCGACAATCGGTGCCAGCAGCCCACGCTCGCGGCTCTCTTTCAGCAACTGGAAGGTATTGCCGCCGCCGACGATAATCAGCTCGGCATTTTCAATCGCGGAGATAGGGTCTGCCACGCTATGGATACCGGTGACCGTCACGCCCAGCGGCGCCATAACCGCGGCGGTTTTTGCCGTGTACTCGTCCCAGGTCTGCGTCACGCCAGCAAAAGGAATAAACACCGCGCGACGGCGGCCATTGAGTCGCGCCTCAATCAGCGGCAGCGCGTGTTCCAGCCAGGCTTTGCCCGGCAGCGTTGAGTTACTCAGCAGAAGTAAGTCCATCATTTCTCCTATCTATCAGAAATTATCAATCAGGGCGGCATGTTATCACCCTGCGTCAGACAGCTTACTGATATAGTTCACGATGTTGCCGCAGAGAGTCTGGTGTAGGCCGGATAAGCGAAGCGCCATCCGGCAATCTGCGCGGAGGTCTGCCGGATGGCGCTTCGCTTATCCGGCCTACCGTTGACGTTACGCTGTTTATTATCCCGCTCTGGCAAACGCCGCCGCTTCAGCAACCAGCGCATCGTCAGGCCGCACCCCGGTGTACATCACAAACTGTTCCACTGCCTGCAGGGCAATCACTTCGGCACCGCTAATGGTCTTTTTCCCCAGGCGCTGGGCGAGCTGAATGACCGGCGTTTCCGGCGGCAGGGCCACCACGTCAAACACCACGCTGGCGCGTGAGACCATCGCTTCACTAAAGGCAAGCTGCTCGTGCTCTTTGCCGCCCGCCATGCCGATAGGCGTCACGTTGACCAGAATATCGATACCGTCGGCTTGTGGCTGCGCCTGCCACTGGAATCCGTACTGTTTTGCCAGCGCGGTACCATTGGCTTCATTGCGGGCGGCGATAATCACGTTGCTAAAGCCTGCGTCGCGGAAGGCGGCAATCACCGCTTTACCCATCCCGCCGCTGCCCTGAATCATCACGTGGGCTGTGGTATCGAGCTGGTGGCTGACAATCAGGCTTTTTACCGCGATGTAGTCGGTGTTAAACCCGGTCAGATGGCCGTTGTCATTGACGATGGTGTTGACGGAATCGATGACCCTGGCCGACGGATCGATAGCATCCAGAAACGCCATGCAGCTTTCTTTAAACGGCATCGACACCGCGCAGCCGCGAATGCCCAGCGCACGAACGCCTTTCACCGCCGCCTCAATATCCTGCGTGGTAAAGGCTTTATAGATAAAATTCAGCCCCAGTTTTTCATACAGATAGTTATGAAAGCGCGTGCCAAAGTTGCCGGGGCGGCCGGCAAGCGACATGCACAGCTGGGTATCACGGTTAATCATGGTCATGTCCTCGTCAAAGTCTTACTGCACTAAATATTCTGCGGTGGCCCGGTCAGTGACCAGCGCGTTGATATGCTGCCCGCGCAGCGCGCCAAGGATGGCGGCGTGCTTCTCTTCGCCGCTCGCCAGGCCGATGACATAGCGGGCCTGCTTTAAGATGGTGAGCTCAATGGAGAGCGTTTTTTCCTGCATCGCGGTAGCAATAGGCGTGCCGTCAGCGGCAAAAAAGCGTGAACAGATATCCCCAGACACCTGAAGCGCCTCCAGTTCATCGCTCTGCGCATTGCCGTAAAACGCCTGCCAGTTGGTGGCATGACGAATGGCGGGCGAACCGATGCCCACCACGGCGATGTCCAGCCGCTGCCAGTAGTCGGCCAGCGTCTGAAAATGCTGAGATTGCATAATGCCCTGGCGAATCAGCGGGTTATCCAGCAGAGCCGGAAAATCAGCGAGATACGACTCGCCTTTGAGCCGCGTGGCGGCGCTGTAGGTCAGCGTGTTGACGTGATAGCGGCTCGGAAGCTTACCGGACGGCCCGCCAACGATAGGCACGCACACCAGCGGGCGAGGCTGGCTGGACTGCGGTAATGCCTCGACCAGCGCGCTGACCGCGCGTCCCCAGCCGAACCCAATGACGGCGTTCGGCGACAGTAGCCGTTCAAACAGCTGCGCGCCATAGGCTCCGGCCTCGCTCTCCAGCGGTGCGACAACGGCCTCTTTCAGGCCAAATTTCTGTTTTAGTCGCTCTTCCAGCCACAGGCTATCGTTGTAGTCATAGTTGATGGCGATGGTCACCACGCCCAGGTCGCGTCCGCGTTTGAGCAGGCGGCTGATGGTGGTGCGGTAAATCCCCAGTTCGTGGGCGATTTGCGCCTGCGTCATCTCCTGCTCGTAATAAAGCTGGGCAATTTTCACGATCAGGCGGATATCGTCGCTGTTTTCCATCGAAGTCGCTGGCTCCTGCACATATGTGCAAAACGTAAAAACGGGTTCTCGATCTGGTATAGCGCCGTCATGCAGGGAGTTCAAGCATATTTGCGGAAACGCTGTCAGCCGTAGGGATGCACTTATGTGCAAAATCGACGTGATGAAAAAAAGGATTTGTCGCGGACTATTTTTTCTCACCCGCAAGGTGAGGTATATTTCGCTGCCAAAGGAGAATTTATGCTGACAGACTCATCAACCCGATTAAATAAATACATCAGCGAAAGCGGCATCTGCTCGCGGCGTGAGGCGGATCGCTTTATTGAACAAGGCAACGTTTTTATCAACGGTAAGCGTGCCACGATAGGCGATCAGGTGAAGCCGGGCGACGTTGTGAAAGTCAACGGTCGGTTGATTGAGCCGCGCGAAGCGGATGATTTAGTGCTGATCGCGCTGAATAAGCCTGTCGGTATCGTCAGCACCACCGAAGACGGCGAACGTGACAACATCGTCGACTTCGTTAACCATAGTAAACGAATCTTCCCGATTGGCCGTCTGGATAAAGATTCTCAGGGGCTGATTTTCCTCACCAACCATGGCGATCTGGTCAATAAGATCCTGCGTGCGGGTAACGACCACGAAAAAGAGTATCTGGTCACGGTCGATAAGCCCGTTACCGATGAGTTTATTCGCGGCATGGGCGCGGGTGTGCCGATTCTCGGTACGGTAACCAAAAAATGTAAGGTTAAGAAAGAAGCGCCGTTTGTGTTTCGTATCACGTTGGTTCAGGGCTTGAACCGGCAGATTCGCCGCATGTGCGAACACTTTGGTTATGAAGTGACTAAGCTTGAGCGTACGCGCATTATGAACGTTAGCCTGACGGGCATCCCGCTGGGCGAGTGGCGCGACCTGACGGACGATGAGCTGATCGACCTCTTCAAGCTGATTGAAAACTCTTCTTCCGAAGCCAAACCAAAAGCGAAAGCCAAGCCGAAAACGGCGGGCATTAAGCGCCCGGTGGTGAAGATGGAGAAAACCAGCGATAAGCCAGCTCGCCCGGCGGGTAACGGTAAACGCTTCACCGCGCCGGGACGTAAAAAGAAAGGGCGTTAACGTCTGCCGCGCGTCGGCGTATTCGCCGACCAGGAAAACGAACTCTCGGAATCCGGTTTATAAGCCTGCTGTTTCTTCAACTGGCGGGCTTTTTTTGCGTCTGCTTCACGCTGTACCATCAGCTTATCAATGTACTCCTTTTTCACGCTGTTGGTCTCTGCGTTGGTCAGCGGACGGCCATGCGCAATGCGCGCGCGGTCGAGCAGCGTTTTCAGCTCGCGCTGTTCGCGCTCGGTCATCTCTTTTTGCGTAATGCGGGGGAGTGCCATAGGGGTGCCCTCAATCGGATGGTGCAACCAGTGTACGGCAAAGGTGAGAGGCTGTGTAGGCCGGATAAGGCGTTTACGCCGCCATCCGGCAATGTGCTTGCAGTGTGCCCGATGGCGCTACGCTTATCGGGCACACTGCTACAGCGGTTATTGTTGCTTTTTCTTCTCGATAGGTTTCCCGGACCAGTATCCCGCCAGCAGCGAACCTGACAGGTTATGCCACACCGAGAACAGCGCGCCCGGCAGTGCAGCCAGCGGCCCGAAGTAGATTTTACCCAGCGCCGCGGCGAGGCCAGAATTTTGCATCCCCACTTCAATCGCCAGTGTGCGGCAGGTCGATTCGTCAAAGCCAAACAGGCGTCCGCCCCAGTAGCCGCCGAGCAGACCAATGGTGTTGTGCAGAATCACCGCGATAATCACCACGAAGCCAACCGAGGCAATATGCGAGGCGGAACCGGCGACGACCGCGCTGATGATCGCCAGAATGCACAGCATTGAGAAGGCGGGGAGATAGGGCTCTACCGCTTTCACCACGCGCGGGAACAGGTGATGAATCACCAGACCGAGCGCAATCGGAATCACCACAATTTGCAGGATACTCAGCAGCATACCCATTACATCGACCTGAATATGGGCATCCACATACAACCGGGTCAGTAGCGGCGTGGCGACCACGCCAACCAGCGTGGAGACCGACGAGATGGTGACGGACAGCGCTACGTCACCTTTCGCCAGATAGATCATCACGTTAGACGCCGTTCCGCTGGCAACGCTACCCACCAGCACCATCCCGGCAGACAGCTCCGGCGGCATATGGAAAATCAGCGCCAGCAGCCATGCGGCGAGCGGCATCACCAGATAGTGCAGGAAAATCCCTGCCGCAACCGGCGCTGGTCGTGACAGTACACGCTTAAAATCGTCCACCTTAAGATGCACGCCCATGCCGAACATAATCAGCATCAGCAGTGACGGAACCAGCGGCCCGATAGGCGTAAAGGTGGTTGGCGTGAAGTAGGCAATAACGGAGAGCAGCAGCGCCCATAACGGGAACAGCCGGGTGATAGCGGTGAGCATATTGTATTCCTTGCGATTATACACTTCATCCTTCAAGTTGCCTCTGCGTTGGCTGCGCTCTCTCACCCCAGTCACGTACTTATGTACGCTCCCGGGGATTCGCTCGCTTGCCGCGTTACTCGGCTTACAGCCTCGCCCCTTCGGGGCCAGCGCAAGCGCTGTTCAACACGCTAAAGCGTGTTGTGATCCAACTCGAATGATTTTGTGTATATTGTTGTTGTGTTGTTATAAAAAAGCCGGGTTCGAGCCCGGCTATAGTTATTATTTATCGCGTGGTGGAATATTATTCAAACAGATTATGGTGAAGTTTCTGCACCACCTGCTCCGCTTCGGCGCCTGGCACCAGGAAACACAGGTTGTGGCTGGATGCGCCGTAGCAGATCATGCGAATGTTGAACGGCTCCAGCACGCCAAACACCTCTTTACCCACGCCGCAGGCTTTCGACAGGTCGTTACCAATCAGCGCGATCAGCGCCAGATTTTCTTCCACCTCGACGCGACACAGCGCCGACAGCTCCATCAGCAGTGACTGCGTCAGCAACGTATCGCCGGTTGATGTCGACCCCGTGGTATCGAGCGTCAGCGCGACGCTGACTTCTGAGGTGGTGATCAGATCCACCGAAATATTGTGGCGCGCCAGGATGCCGAATACCTCTGCGAGGAAACCGCGCGAGTGCAGCATGTTCAGGCTGTGCAGGGTCAGCAGCGTCTGCTTGCGGCGCAACGCCAGCGCGCGGAACAGCGGTGGATTAGCGGTTTCGTTGCACACCAATGTGCCGCCCGCTTTTGGATCTTTACTCGACCCCACAAATACCGGGATGTCGCTGCGTACGGCAGGCAGCAGCGTGGCCGGGTGCAGCACTTTCGCGCCGAAGGTCGCCAGCTCGGCGGCCTCTTCAAACGCGATTTCATCAATACGTTTGGCCGCCGGTACCACGCGCGGATCGGTGGTATAGATGCCAGGGACGTCGGTCCAGATATCCACGCGGGTCGCGTGCAGCGCTTCGCCGAGGAGTGCAGCGGTGTAGTCGCTGCCGCCGCGGCCAAGCGTAGTGGTGCGGCCTTTGCTCTCGCTGCCGATAAAGCCCTGGGTAATCACCAGGCCTTCGCTCAGACGCGGCGCCAGCTGCTGGGTCGCCAGCTCTGAAAGCGCGGCAACGTCCGGCTCGGCGCGGCCAAAGCGGTCGCTGGTACGCATGACTTTACGCACGTCAAACCACTGTGCGGCAACCTGACGTTCACGCAGAATTTCAACGAATAAAAGGGTCGACATCAACTCGCCGTGGCTGACCAGTTCGTCAGTTAGCGCGGTTGAGGTTTCTGCCGAGGCGGCTTCCGCCAATGCCGTGAGGTTTTCCAGCAGACGTTCGATTTCGTCGCGGATTACGGCCGGATTGGCCAGACGTTCCAGTACGGCGTTCTGAATGGCGCGGATAGCGTCCAGTTTCGCCCGACGTTCCGCGGGCTCCAGCCCTTCGGCCAGTGCAACCAGCAGATTGGTGACGCCGGCCGAAGCAGACAGCACAACGAGACGTACGTTAGCGTCGGAGAGCACCACGTCGGCGCTGCGATTCATAGCGTCAAAATCGGCTACGCTGGTTCCGCCAAATTTGGCGACTACTAATGCTGTCATAAATAACCTCGTGTCAGGGGAGGCCGGGTTTACGTAAACCGGACCAAATTATTCAGCCTTGGCACAAGGGAAGAGCGGAAGACGGGTGGGCGCAGAGCAATAAACAACTACGATATCACCCAGAAGTGCTCCACCACTTGTGAAACGCGCGACTGCGAACGTTTCTGGTGACAACCCAGGGGATTCAGCCCCTGTAGCCGATGATGAACGCAACCTGTTGTTCACACATCTCGGCGTTGCTCCCCCTCAGGTGTTTTCACAGGATGGGTTCCTCCAACACCGTTTACCTGGGCAACGCGCCTCTTCTGGCCTGCGCACGCGCAGGTAGTACATTTATAAATAAAGGGTTAGCGGGTCGCTTGTCAACGCTGGGGTTATGCGGATTTTTCATGCAGGCGAGCCCCACAGAAACGGGGCTTATAAAGGCTATACTTTTGTCTGTTTTGTGCACGATTTTGTCACCCAGAGGGGGGATAACATTAAAACCATCACAATTTTTTGTGACAGGCGCTACAATCGAGGACAGTTTCGATTCTTAAATCAGAAGGGTATTGCTAATGAAAAACATCAACCCAACGCAGACCGCTGCGTGGCAGGCACTACAGAAACACTTCGATGAAATGAAGGACGTTACCATTGCGGAACTGTTCGCCAAAGATGGCGACCGTTTTAGCAAGTTTTCCGCAACCTTCGACGATCAGATGCTGGTGGACTTCTCCAAAAACCGCATCACCGAGGAAACGCTGGCGAAGCTGCTGGATCTGGCAAAAGAGACCGATCTGAGCGGCGCGATTAAGTCCATGTTCTCCGGCGAAAAGATCAACCGCACCGAAGACCGTGCCGTGTTGCACGTAGCGCTGCGTAACCGCAGCAATACCCCGATTATCGTTGACGGCAAAGACGTGATGCCGGAAGTGAATGCGGTGCTGGAGAAAATGAAGACTTTCTCTGAAGCCATCATCTCGGGTCAGTGGAAAGGCTACACCGGTCAATCCATTACCGACGTGGTAAACATCGGTATCGGCGGCTCCGACCTTGGCCCGTTCATGGTGACCGAAGCGCTGCGCCCGTACAAAAATCACCTCAACATGCATTTCGTGTCCAACGTTGACGGTACCCACATCGCCGAAGTTTTGAAAACGCTGAACCCGGAAACCACCTTGTTCCTGGTGGCGTCCAAAACCTTCACGACTCAGGAAACCATGACCAACGCCCACAGCGCGCGCGACTGGTTCCTGGCGAGCGCGGGCGACCAGAAGCACGTGGCCAAACACTTTGCGGCGCTGTCCACCAATGGTAAAGCGGTGGGTGAGTTCGGTATCGATACCGCGAACATGTTTGAGTTCTGGGACTGGGTTGGCGGTCGTTACTCTCTGTGGTCGGCAATCGGTCTGTCGATTATCCTGTCCGTAGGCTTCGACAACTTCGTGCAGCTGCTGTCCGGCGCGCATGCGATGGACAAACACTTCTCCACCACCCCGGCGGAGAAAAACCTGCCGGTACTGCTGGCGCTGGTTGGCATCTGGTACAACAATTTCTTCGGCACCGAAACTGAAGCGATTCTGCCGTACGACCAGTACATGCACCGCTTTGCAGCCTACTTCCAGCAGGGCAACATGGAGTCCAACGGTAAGTACGTTGACCGTAACGGTAATAAAGTGGAACACCAGACTGGCCCAATCATCTGGGGCGAACCGGGCACCAACGGCCAGCACGCGTTCTACCAGCTGATTCACCAGGGCACCAAAATCGTACCGTGCGATTTCATCGCCCCGGCCATCAGCCACAACCCGCTGTCCGACCACCATCCGAAGCTGCTGTCGAACTTCTTCGCCCAGACCGAAGCGCTGGCGTTCGGTAAATCCCGCGAGGTGGTTGAGCAGGAATACCGCGATCAGGGTAAAGATCCGGCAACCCTGGACTACGTGGTGCCGTTCAAAGTGTTCGAAGGCAACCGTCCGACCAACTCCATCCTGCTGCGCGAAATTACCCCGTACAGCCTGGGGGCGCTGATCGCCATGTACGAACACAAAATCTTCACCCAGGGCGCTATCCTCAACATCTTCACCTTCGACCAGTGGGGCGTAGAGCTGGGCAAACAGCTGGCAAACCGTATCCTGCCGGAGCTGAACGATGATAGCGCAATCGACAGCCACGACAGCTCAACCAATGGCCTGATCAACCGCTATAAATCCTGGCGCGCGTAAGGTTATATATTCTCAATGCCGGCATCATGCCGGCATTTTTTTGTCAGATAATTCTGTATATCCTGAAATACCGCATTATATTTATATTGAGCATAATCCTAAATATCCCATTAACTCAGCCGCTCTTTCGGATTTTCCGTATATTGCAAATTATTTAAAGTTTCGCAATGTGTTGTTTTATATGGGTATTAATATTTATTAATTTGTATTTTCTTATTGTCTGAAAAATCTTCTCCCTATTTCCATCGTGCGAATTCCGTTCATTTGGTTGTGTATACTCGATGACGCCTGAATTATTTCAGGTATATCTCCATTCATCTAATGAAGGGAAAATGTATGAAGAAAATCCTCTATGGCCTTGTTGCCATATCGGCGTTTGCTGCGGCAAGCGTCAGCGCGGCACCGGTAGAAACCGGGGAAGCGGCTGGCGTAGCGGCAACGTCTGTGTCTGCCGGGAGTTCAACCGCCACCAGCGCCAGCACCGTCAGCTCTGCGGTCGGTATGGCGCTGGCAGCGGCTGGCGGTGATGGTTCCAATACCGGAACCACGACTACAACCAGCACGACCACCAGTACCCAGTAACACGCGGTACTTTAATGCTAACCACACTTCGGTGTGGTTATTTTGCCCCTGGAGAAGAAGCGCCGTGAAGCGACTTATGATTCCTCTTTTTTGCCTGCTGCTTCAGGCGTGTTCACCCAGCACCAAGGGGCTGGGGCAATCGTTATGGAGCAGCGTGTTTGGTGCGTCGGGCGTACAGCTGACCGATGACGACATTCAAAATATGCCCTACGCCAGTCAGTACATGCAATTGAACGGCGGCCCGCAGATTTTTGTCGTGCTGGCCTTCTCGGAAAACGGTCAGCAGAAATGGCTCACGCAGGACCAGGCGATGCTGGTGACTCAGCGTGGTCGTCTGGTGAAAACGCAGCTCGCGGGCGATAACCTGCTGACGGTGAATAACCTTGATAACGATCCGCTGGCGCATCCCAATCAAATAACCGATGGCACGCGCTGGACCCGCACGATGGGCTGGACGGAACACCAACAGGTACGCTACGCCACGGCGACCTCCACTTTCCGCTGGGACGGCAGCGATACGCTAACGATAGGCAGTGAGAGTACGGCGGTGCGCGTACTGGAAGAAGAGGTAACCACCTCCGAAGCCCATTGGCGTAACCGCTATTGGGTGGACAGCGACGGGCAGATTCGCCAGTCGGAGCAATACCTTGGCGCAGGCACTTTCCCGGTGAAAACCACGCTTATCAAGGCGGCAAAATCATGAAAAAAACGTTAATTGCCGCCGTGATGCTGAGCGTCATATCCGCTACCGCGCAGGCGGCAGGCACCATTGAAGTCCATCAGGAAGGGGTGGCGAAACCGCTGACATTGACCGACGCCGAGCGTCTGGTAGACCTTGTGGGCCAACCGCGACTGGCAGGAAGCTGGTGGCCCGGTGCGGTGATTGCCACGCCGCAGGCAACGGCCAAAGCGGAACGTGAACACCAGGCGCTGCTGGCGCAGCTTGCGGCGCTGGCGGCAGATGAAGGAGGAAGTACCGCCGGCGCGATCAACGCCCTGCGAAATCAACTCCAGGCCATGCCGGTCACAGGCCGCCTGCGGGTACCGCTCGATCCGGATACGGTGCGAGTACATGCCGAAAATAATCCCCCGCTACAGGGGAACTATACCCTGTGGTTAGGGCATGAGCCGTCGACCATTACGCTGGTCGGGCTGATTGATAAGCCCGGAACGGTGACCTTTACGCCGGGACGCGATGTTGCCAGCTACCTTGATGATATCAATCTGCTGAGCGGCGCGGACCGCAGTTACGCCTGGGTGATTTATCCGGATGGGCGTACGCAGAAAGCGCCGGTCGCGTACTGGAATAAACGTCATATTGAACCCATGCCCGGTAGCCTTCTTTTTGTCGGCTTTGCTGACTCGTTGTGGACGAATAAATATGAGGCGCTCAACGCCGACATTCTTCGCTCCCTGTCGCAGCGGAGACCTGAATAATGCCTAAAAAATGTCTATATAGCCTGCTGGCTCTGGCGGTCAGTGCGGCCTGTCATGCTGAAACCTATCCCGCGCCGATTGGCCCATCGCAGTCAGATTTCGGCGGCGTGGGCCTGTTGCAAACCCCCACCGCACGTATGGCGCGTGAAGGTGAGTTCAGCCTTAACTATCGCGATAACGACCAGTATCGCTACTACTCCGCTTCGGCACAGTTGTTCCCGTGGCTGGAGACGACCCTGCGCTACACCGACGTGCGCACCAAAAAATACAGCAGTGTTGAAGCGTTCTCCGGTTCGCAGACCTACAAAGACAAAGCCTTCGACGTGAAGCTGCGGCTGTGGGAAGAGAGCTACTGGCTGCCGCAGGTAGCGGTCGGCGCACGGGATATCGGCGGTACCGGACTGTTCGATTCGGAATATGTTGTGGCCAGTAAGGCCTGGGGACCGTTTGATTTCACCCTCGGTTTAGGCTGGGGCTACCTGGGCACCAGCGGTAACGCCACCAACCCGTTCTGCTCCTACAGCGATAAATACTGCTATCGCGACAACAGCTACCGTAAGGCTGGCTCTGTCGACGGCAGCCAGATGTTCCACGGCCCGGCGGCCTGGTTTGGCGGGATTGAATATCAGACGCCGTGGCAACCGCTGCGCTTAAAGCTGGAATATGAAGGCAACAACTACCAGCAGGATTTTGCTGGCAAGATTGAGCAAAAAAGCAAGGTTAACGTCGGCGCCATTTATCGCGTCACCGACTGGGCCGACGTCAACCTTAGCTATGAGCGCGGCAACACCGTGATGTTCGGCTTTACCCTGCGCACTAACTTCAACGATCTACGTCCCTCCTATAACGATAACGCGCGCCCGGCCTACCGACCACAGCCGCAGGATGCCATTCTTCAGCACTCGGTGGTGGCCAATCAGCTGACGCAGTTGAAGTACAACGCCGGCTTTGCCGCGCCGAATATGCAGGTGAAAGGCGATACTCTCTATGTGACCGGCGAGCAGGTGAAATATCGTGACTCCCGGGAGGGAATCGAACGCGCCAATCGGATCGTCATGAACGATCTTCCTGAAGGGATCCGTACGATCCGTATTACCGAAACGCGCCTTAACCTGCCTGAAGTGACGACGGAAACCGACGTCGCCAGCCTGAAGCGTCATCTGGAAGGTGAGCCGCTCGGGCAGGAGACGCCGCTGGCGCAAAAACGCGTGGCGCCGATCGTGCCGGAGAAAACGGAACAGGGCTGGTATATCGACAAATCACGCTTTGATTTCCATCTCGACCCGGTACTCAGCCAGTCCATCGGGGGGCCGGAAAGTTTCTACATGTATCAGGTTGGGGTAATGGGCACGGCGGACTGGTGGGTGACCGACCACCTGCTGACCAGCGGTAGCCTGTTTGCCAACATCGCCAACAACTATGACAAGTTTAACTACACCAATCCGCCGAATGATTCGACACTGCCGCGCGTGCGTACACATATTCGTGACTATGTAGAAAACGATGTCTACGTGAATAACCTGCAGGCTAACTACTTCCAGTATCTGGGCAACGATTTCTACGGCCAGGTGTACGGCGGCTATCTGGAAACCATGTACGGCGGCGCGGGGGCGGAAGTGCTGTATCGCCCGGTTGATAGCAACTGGGCATTCGGCCTGAACGCCAACTATGTGAAGCAGCGTGACTGGCGCAGCGCTCAGGATATGATGAAGTTTACTGACTATAGCGTGAAGACCGGCCACCTGACCGCCTACTGGACGCCGTCGTTCGCGCAGGATGTGCTGGTGAAAGCCAGCGTTGGGCAGTATCTGGCGGGCGACAAAGGCGGCACGTTGGATATCTCTAAACACTTCGACAGCGGCATTGTGGTTGGGGCTTATGCCACCATTACCAACGTGTCGGCGGATGAGTACGGTGAGGGAGAATTCACCAAAGGGGTCTATGTGAATATCCCGATGGATCTCTTCACCTCTGGCCCAACGCGCAGCCGCGCGTCTATCGGCTGGACGCCGCTGACCCGCGACGGCGGCCAAATGCTGGGACGTAAGTTCGAGCTGTATAACATGACTGGCGATAAGAGTCTGAACTTCCGCTAACGCTGCTGTAGCCCGGATGAGGCGTTTACGCCAACGCCGGGCTACGATTATAGCCGCCGCAGCAACCGTGCCGGGTTTCCGGCATATACCCCTTTCTCACTGATAGAGCGTGTTACCACGCTGCCTGCACCAATGACCACGCCATCGCAGATCGACACCGAGAGAATGGTTGCGCCACTGCCAATGGAGACATTGTCGCCGATAGCGATGCGTCCCCAACTTTCACGATCTGCGTTAGGCTTTCCCTCACGGAACATATCGTTGGCAAACATGACGCCGTGGCCGATAAAACAGCCGCGACCGATGGTGACGTATTCACAGATAAAGGTGTGTGACTGGATTTTAGTCTCGTCGCCGATCCAGCTGTTGCCCTGAATTTCGACAAACGGGCCAACGAACACGTTGTTACCAAGCGTGCAGTCATAAAGGTTGGCGGGTTCATAAATGACGACGTTGTCGCCGCGTACCACATTGCGGATAGCCACCTGGCGGAGTGAGTGCATAGTATCCCTCTGATAAAAAACGTTCTCCTTAAGTGTAGCGTGATGGAGCACAAGACAAACATGACGCCGATGCGTTCTTTATTTCGATGGCCGATGCCAGCGCAACGCTACGCTGGCATGCTTTCCTTTAATGTCCGGTAGAGCCATCCGGGATGCAGTTCACGCCCGGTTTACGATCCGGCGTGTAGAGCCGAAAGCACTCGGTTCTTCTGTCGACGGGAAGCGTTTTGATGTCGCTGTGTTTCGCTGTTGGAATGACTAAAGGGCTAGCCGCATTGCTGTGCTGCGCCGGAGTCACTGTCGTGTTGTTGATAGCGAAGACAGAGGCGGGCAGAAGCACGACTGATAACCACAGAGTAGAAAAATAACGTGTCATTTTTACCACCTTATCAGATGAATTTTTATCCGTTCCAGGGGAACAACGAAAGTGTTGGCGCTTTATTTCAGCGGGGATATCAACCGAAAGACTGATTTACACGAGTGGGCACAACGACGAAAAGGTGGAGATAAAAACTAGATCTGGATCACGTTTTTGCGCTATACAGAGATCTCGGCCCAGCGAAAGAGGTGCTAGCTATGACGTCACTGACTCGCCCACGTGTAGAGTTTATCTCCACCATTTTGCAGACCGTGTTGAATTTGGGTCTGCTCAGCCTTGGCCTGATTCTGATCGTTTTTCTCGGTAAAGAGACGGTGCATCTGGCCGACGTGCTGTTTGCGCCGGAACGCACCAGCAAGTACGAGCTGGTGGAGGGGCTGGTGGTTTACTTCCTCTATTTCGAATTCATCGCCCTGATTGTGAAGTACTTTCAGTCAGGCTTCCATTTCCCCCTGCGTTACTTTGTCTACATCGGCATTACCGCGATTGTGCGGTTGATTATCGTCGACCATAAGTCGCCGCTGGACGTGCTGATCTATTCTGCCGCGATTTTGCTGCTGGTGATTACGCTATGGCTGTGCAACTCCAAACGGCTGAAGCGAGAGTAGGCCGGATCGCCATCCGGCAGCGTGCGCCGGAGTTGCCTGATGGTGCTGTGCTTCTCAGGTCTGCTTCTGGCGCAAACGACAAGCAAAAAAATGGCGCTCCGTAGAGCGCCAAACAGTCACAAGTTAGGGTTCGTTCAAGTTGAGGATAATAGCAGTGGCATTGCTGATGAAACCTAGCCCTTCACGCCGCCGGCCGTGAGGCCGTTTACCAGCCAACGCTGCGCGAGCAGGAAGACCACGGTAATAGGGATGGCGGAAAGGACTGCCGCAGCGGCAAAGTCGCCCCACAGATAGTTTTGTGGGTTGAGGTATTGCTGCATACCTACGGCCAGGGTGTAGCTGTTCACATCGCGCAGCAGGAGCGATGCAACCGGTACTTCGGTAATGGCGGCGATAAACGACAGGATAAACACCACCGCCAGAATCGGTACGGAGAGCGGCAACAGCACCAGGCGGAATGCCTGCCACGGGGTCGCGCCGTCCAGCGCGGCCGCTTCTTCCAGCGAGCCATCGATCGTTTCGAAATAGCCTTTAATCGTCCACACGTGCAGCGCAATGCCGCCAAGGTAGGCAAAGATCACGCCGCCGTGGGTGTTCAAGCCGATAAACGGAATGTACTGGCCCAGACGGTCAAACAACGCGTACAGAGCAACCAGCGACAGCACCGCCGGGAACATCTGGAAAATCAGCATCCCTTTGAGCAGCGTGGCCTTGCCCGGGAAGCGCATACGGGCAAAGGCGTAGGCGCAGGTGGTGGACAGCGCCACGATGCCAATGGCGGTGATACCGGCGATTTTCACCGAGTTCCACAGCCACAGCAGCACCGGGAACGGCGGCGGGGTAACGCGGCCATCGGCGTGCTCAACGCTGAAGCCCAGCGCCAGCTTCCAGTGTTCCCAGGAGATCTGTTCCGGGATAAGGCTGCCGGTAGCGAAGTTTCCTTCACGCAGCGAGATAGCGATAACCATCAGCAGCGGGAACATGATCGCCGCGATAAAAATCAGCAGCAGCAGGTGCGTGGTAAAGAGACGCAGTTTCTGAGATTTGGGTTGTACCATAGCCATGTTCGTTGTCTCCCTTAATCAAACTTCATACGTGTGGCTTTCAGGTTCACGATGGCCAGTGCGCCTACCAGCAGGAAGATCAGCGTGGCAATCGCCGCCGCCAGACCGAAGTCCTGGCCGCCGCCGCCTTCAAAGGCGATACGGTAGGTGTAGCTCACAAGCAGGTCGGTATAACCGGCCGGCGTGGTGGTGCCGAGACGGTCCGGGCCACCGTTGGTCAACAGCTGAATCAGCACGAAGTTGTTAAAGTTAAAGGCGAAGCTGGCGATCATCAGCGGCGTCAGCGGCTTAATCAGCAGCGGGAACGTAATCTTAAAGAAGTTCTGGAACGGACCGGCGCCATCCATTGCCGAGGCTTCGTACAGGTCGTCCGGAATCGCCTTCAGCAGGCCCATGCACAGGATCATCATGTACGGGTAGCCCAGCCAGGTGTTGACGATAACAATCATCGAACGCGCGGTAGTCGGGTCGCTGAACCAGGCCGGTTTGATACCGAACAGGGCGCTCAACATCATGTTGATTTCACCGAAGCTCTGGTTAAACAGCCCTTTGAAAATCAGAATCGAGATAAATGACGGTACGGCGTACGGCAGAATCAACAGCACGCGGTAGATGGCTTTGCCCTTCAGCGCTTCCCACTGTACCAGGCAGGCCAGCACCATGCCGACGGCGACGGTCAGAATGACGGTCAGTACCGAGAAGACTACCGTCCAGACGAAGATGGCGATGAACGGCTTCTGGATACCCTCGTCGGTAAAGACGCGGGTGAAGTTATCCCAGCCGATCCCAACGGTGTAGCCTGGGCTTAACTTCTCGGTGCCCCAGCTGCCGTCGGCGTTAACGGTCTGGTAGAAGCCAATATCGTTGTTTGGACGATATTTCACACCAGTCTGGTTATTGGTCAGCAGGCCATCGTTGGCCAGCGTGTAGAGCGGCTGGGTGCCGGAGAACTGGCGCAGCGAGCTCATGGTGACTTTACTTTCATCCGGCAGAACGGCGGTCAGCTGGTTCAGCGCCTGGCGGTTCTGGGTAATCACGCGCAGCTGCGCACGTTCGCCGTCCGGCAGCGCTTCGGTTTCTTTTAACTGCAGTTTCTGCTCGCCGCCAATTTTAAAGGCGTCGGAGAGGTAGTTTTTACCGCTTTCACCGTCGGTGAGGGCCAGCTGCCATGCGTCGCCCGCCGGGAAGAGGCTGAAATTATAGGCTTTGCCCGCCTGATAGCTACGATCCATCAGGACCTGCTGGGCGCGCTCAAAGGTAAGCTGGTTAGTGCTGCTGTAGTTGGTAAAGGCAATGGCGATGGTACAAATCAGCGGGAACAGGACGAACAGCCCCATCCCGGCCATGCCAGGGTAAACGTAGCGCCAGGCGTAGGTCTTACGGTTGGCGAAAATATACAGGCCCGCTGAGCTTAAGATCAGCGTCATGATGGCAAACAGGTACTCCCCTTGTGCGTACATTAAAACTACAAGGTAACCCACCAGCAGGCCCAGCAGACCAATCACTGACCATTTCAGCGTGTCGCTTTGCCACCAATGATTCTTTTTAATGACATCCATGGGGATCTTCCTCTACAGCGTTGAAACTTCCTGGCCGGAGATGTGCCTGATGGCGCTGCGCTTATCAGGCCTACTGTATGTTGTAGGCCGAATAAGACATTTATGCCGCCATCCGGCACGGGCTCACGGCATTACTTAGTGATACGGCCCTGCGCATCTTTCAGCGCGGCATCGACGGTCTGACGACCGCTGGCGGCGTTGATCACTGCGGTACGAACGGCATACCAGAATGCGGACATCTGCGGGATGTTCGGCATGATTTCGCCTTTCTGGGCGTTATCCATGGTGGCCGCGATACGCGGGTCTTTCGCTAACTGATCCTGGAAGGATTTCAGCGCTACGGCGCCCAGCGGTTTGTCCTTGTTCACTGCATCCAGACCCTGGTCGGTCAGCAGGTAGTTTTCGAGGAACTCTTTCGCCAGCTCTTTGTTCGGGCTTGCGGCGTTGATGCCGGCGCTCAGCACGCCAACGAACGGTTTAGACGGCTTGCCTTTGAAGGTTGGCAGCAGCGTGACGCCGTAGTTCACCTTGCCCTTATCGATGTTGGACCACGCCCACGGACCGTTGATGGTCATCGCGGTATCGCCTTTGTTGAAGGCCGCTTCGGCGATGGAGTAGTCGGTATCCGCGTTCATGTGTTTGTTTTTGATCAGGTCAACCAGGAAGGTCAGGCCCGCTTTCGCGCCAGCGCTATCCACGCCCACGTCTTTCACATCGTACTTGCCGTTTTCAAACTTGAACGCGTAACCGCCGTCGGCAGCAATCAGCGGCCAGGTGAAGTACGGTTCTTGCAGGTTGAACATCAGCGCAGATTTACCTTTCGCCTTCAGCTCTTTATCCAGCGCCGGGATTTCTTCCCAGGTTTTCGGTGGGTTCGGTACGAGGTCTTTGTTGTAAATCAGAGACAGCGCTTCGACCGCGATTGGGTAAGCAATCAGCTTGCCGTTGAAGCGTACGGCATCCCAGGTGAACGGGTAGAGTTTGTCCTGGAACGCTTTATCTGGAGTCACTTCCGCCAGCAGGCCAGACTGCGCGTAGCCGCCGAAACGGTCATGCGCCCAGAAGATGATGTCCGGGCCGTCGCCAGTTGCCGCAACCTGCGGGAATTTTTCTTCCAGCTTATCCGGGTGTTCTACGGTCACTTTAATGCCCGTATCTTTTTCAAATTTCTTACCGACCTCGGCCAGGCCGTTATAGCCCTTGTCGCCGTTGATCCAGATAACCAGTTTTCCCTCTTCGATTTTTGCCAAAGCCGAGGCGGAAAACATCATCGTAGTCAATGCGGACAGCGCGAGGATGCGAGCGCCAGTTTTGATTTTCATATATCCCGTCCTTTCCAGGTGATGTACTTGTGGATACACAGAGGTGGTTTAACATCGATGAGTTTCCTTTTTTAGCAACCCCTTTCCATCCTCCTGACCTCTACGCCCTCGGGGCTATTAATGTGATCGCCATAACATAAATCCCAGTTATGCGTCCTGGCGCACAAAAAAAAGCGCCGTTTTTTGTCGGGCCCATCACGATTTTAGTCCACACGCCATCTCGCCGGGGGCAGAGCGCGCCTTCTCATCCTCCCGTCTCCTCCCCCATAAAAAACAAGGGGGGTGGAGGATTCACCCCATAGATGTGTAGGGCATAGTCGAACCCATCTTGAATGTGTCTGTTGGTGACAAGTTGTAACGAGGGAGAAGGGCATGGCGAACGTACAGCTACGCAATGTAACGAAAGCCTGGGGCGACGTGGTGGTATCAAAAGATATCAACCTTGATATCCAGGAAGGGGAGTTCGTGGTGTTTGTCGGGCCATCCGGCTGCGGTAAATCTACGCTGCTGCGTATGATCGCAGGCCTCGAGACCATCACCAGCGGCGATCTGATGATCGGCGATACCCGCATGAACGACGTACCACCCGCCGAGCGCGGTGTGGGGATGGTGTTCCAGTCCTATGCGCTGTATCCCCATCTGTCCGTTGCTGAGAATATGTCCTTCGGCCTGAAGCTGGCTGGCGCTAAAAAAGAAGTGATTAACCAGCGCGTGACTCAGGTCTCCGAAGTACTGCAGTTAGCCCATCTGCTGGAACGTAAACCGAAGGCGCTGTCCGGCGGCCAGCGTCAGCGCGTGGCGATTGGTCGTACGCTGGTTGCCGAGCCGCGCGTATTCCTGCTCGATGAACCCCTTTCTAACCTCGACGCCGCGCTGCGTGTGCAGATGCGTATCGAAATTTCCCGCCTGCACAAACGTCTGGGCCGCACGATGATCTACGTCACCCACGATCAGGTGGAAGCGATGACGCTGGCCGACAAAATCGTGGTGCTGGACGCCGGTCGCGTGGCGCAGGTCGGTAAACCTCTCGAGCTTTACCACTACCCGGCTGACCGTTTCGTCGCGGGCTTTATCGGCTCGCCGAAGATGAACTTCCTGCCGGTGAAAGTCACCGCCACCGCTATCGATCAGGTGCAGGTCGAACTGCCGAACCATCAGCAGATTTGGCTGCCGGTCGAGAGTAACAACGTGCAGGTTGGCGCCAACATGTCGCTGGGCATTCGCCCGGAGCACCTGATGCCGAGCCACATCGCCGATGTGACGCTGGAAGGCGTGGTGCATGTTGTCGAGCAACTGGGCAACGAAACACAAATTCACATCCAGATCCCTGCCATCCGTCAGAACCTGGTTTATCGCCAGAACGACGTGGTGTTGGTCGAAGAGGGAGCCACATTCGCCATCGGCTTGCCGCCAGAGCGCTGCCATCTGTTCCGTGAAGATGGCACCGCATGTCGTCGGCTGCATAAAGAGCTCGGCGTTTAAACGTCCCATAACAAAGCAAACAGGCAGCCCCCACGCCGCCAGCGATAAGGCGATACAGGGGCGAAATGTTGAAAAGAAAAGCAATGATCTCAGGAGATAGAATGATGATTACTCTGCGCAAACTCCCCGTGGCGGTTGCCGTCGCAGCAGGCATTATGTCTGCTCAGGCAATGGCCGTAGATTTTCATGGCTACGCGCGTTCCGGCATTGGCTGGACGGGTAGCGGTGGCGAACAACAGTGTTTCCAGGCAACCGGTGCTGGCAGTAAGTACCGTCTTGGTAACGAATGTGAAACCTATGCCGAATTAAAACTGGGCCAGGAAGTGTGGAAAGAAGGCGATAAGAGCTTCTACTTCGACACTAACGTGGCTTACTCCGTCGCACAGCAGAACGACTGGGAAGCAACCGACCCGGCGTTCCGTGAAGCGAACGTCCAGGGTAAAAACCTGATCGAATGGCTGCCGGGCTCCACTATCTGGGCCGGTAAGCGCTTCTATCAGCGTCATGACGTTCACATGATCGACTTCTACTACTGGGATATTTCAGGTCCTGGTGCCGGTATTGAAAACGTCGATCTGGGCTTCGGTAAACTGTCTCTGGCAGCGACCCGTTCTCAGGAAGCGGGTGGTTCTTACATCTTCACCAGCAACAACACGTACCACAACTTTAAAGACACGGCTAACGACGTATTCGACGTGCGTTTAGCGGGCCTGGAAACCAACCCGGACGGCGTGCTGGAGCTGGGTGTTGACTATGGTCGTGCAAACTACACCGATGGCTACAGCCTTGCGGATGGCGCGTCTAAAGACGGCTGGATGTTCACTGCAGAACACACTCAGAGCATGCTGAAAGGCTACAACAAGTTTGTTGTTCAGTACGCAACTGACGCAATGACCACTCAGGGTAAAGGTCTGTCCCAGGGTTCCTATACTGGTAACAAGTACGACAAAGACACCGAAATTGGTGTTGTAGACAACAAGATCAACAACAACGGCGACATGTGGCGTATCCTCGACCACGGCGCAATCTCCCTGGGCGATAAAGTTGATCTGATGTACGTCGGTATGTACCAGAATATCGACCGTGATGACGGCAACGGCACCAAGTGGTGGACCGTCGGCGTGCGTCCTATGTACAAATGGACGCCAATCATGAGCACCTTGATGGAAGTGGGCTACGACAACGTCAAGTCGCAGAAAACCGGCGACACCAACAACCAGTACAAAATCACCCTGGCGCAACAATGGCAGGCTGGCGACAGCATCTGGTCCCGTCCGGCCATCCGCGTATTCGCAACCTATGCGAAGTGGGATGAAAAATGGGGTTATGACAACGGTATCGCTTACAAAGATACCAGCGCGAAAACCTACAGCCGCGGCGACAGCGATGAGTGGTCCTTCGGTGCCCAGATGGAAATCTGGTGGTAATTCAGCATTAACCTGACGTAACAACCGACGAGGGGCGCAAGCCCCTCTGTTCCTTGAGGTTTAGCGCGCTATTGCCTGGCCACCGCTAGAACCATGCTTTCTGAGGTCATCATAATGAAAATGAAAAAAAGTCTCGTTGCTCTCTGCTTATCCGCTGGATTAATGGCGAGCGTCCCGGGCATTAGCCTCGCTGACGTCAACTACGTGCCGCAAAATACCAGCGCCGCGCCGACCATCCCGACCGCAGCCCTCCAGCAGCTCACCTGGACGCCGGTCGATCAATCTAAAGTTCAATCCACCCAAATTTCTACCGGTGGTCAAAGCCTGAACGTTCCGGGAATCACCGGTAACGTCGTGGCCTACAGCGTTCCCGCCAACATTGGCGAGCTGACGCTGACGCTGACCAGCGAAGTGAGCAAACAAACCAGCGTCTTTGCACCGAATGTGCTGATTCTTGATCAGAATATGACGCCTTCTGCGTACTTCCCAAGCAGCTACTTTACCTATCAGGCGCCTGGCGTGATAAGCGCCGACCGCCTGGAAGGGGTGATGCGCCTGACGCCAGCGCTGGGCCAGCAAAAACTCTATGTTCTGGTGTTTACCACCGAGAAAGATCTCCAGCAAACCACCACGCTGCTGGACCCGGCCAAAGCTTACGCCAAAGGCACCGGTAACGCGGTGCCGGATATTCCCGATCCAGTTGCTAAACACACCACCGACGGTCTGGTGAAGCTGAAGGTGAAAACTAACACCAGCTCCAGCGTCCTGGTCGGCCCGCTGTTTGGCTCCTCCGGCCCGGCGCCGGTCACCGTCGGCAACACAGCGGCACCGGTTGCCAGCGCGCCAGCGGCGGCCCCGGTTGTGGCGCCCGTTGCGGCTCCGGCAGCAAAAACAGAACCGATGCTCGACGATACGGAAAGCTACTTCAACAACGGGATTAAACAGGCCGTAGCGAAAGGGGATATCGACAAGGCCCTGAAACTGATGAATGAAGCTGAACGCCTGGGATCTAAATCTGCTCGTTCCACCTTTATCGGCGCTGTAAAAGGCAAGGGGTAAGTTCTCCCCGCAGCGCTGATGTTTAGGCGAAGCCTTTCGGTGTGCCCTGTCGGGCACACCTTTTTTATACACCTCATCCTTCACGCTGCGATGACGATCGGGATATAGCGCAAAGCAAACTGTTGCACTGCTGTTGCGCTAATGATCGTATTTGACCATTCCTGCACCCCCTCCTGCGGTTTTCTGCGATACAATGGCGAAACGCTTTGTATTGGAGAGACAGGCATGTCGCACCCTGCACTGACGCAACTGCGCGCGCTGCGCTATTTTGACGTCATTCCCCCGCTTGAATCCGCTCAGCGCGACTGGCTGATGCTGGAAGATTCGATGACCAAACGGTTTGAGCAGTTTGGGAAACCGGTTAGCGTAACGCTGTTAAACGAAGCGTTTGTCAGCCGCGATGCGCTGGTGGAAGAACAACACCTGTTGCCAGAAGAGTCTCGCTATTGGTTGCGAGAAATATTATTGTGCGTCGGCGGTGATCCGTGGCTTGCCGGGCGCACCGTGGTACCAGAGTCGACCCTCTGTGGGCCCGAGCTGGCGCTACAAAACCTGGGGCAGACGCCGCTGGGTCGTTATCTGTTTACGTCGTCGACGCTGACGCGAGACTTTATTGAGATAGGCCGTCATGATGCGCTGTGGGGGCGTCGTTCCCGTCTCCGCCTGAGCGGTAAACCGCTGCTGTTAACCGAGCTGTTTTTACCGGCATCGCCGCTGTACTAAGAGGAAGAAGAAGAATGGAGTGGAGTCTGAAGCAGAACAAGCTGCTGGCTTACCATCGACTGATGCGTACGGATAAACCGATCGGCGCGCTGCTGCTGCTGTGGCCGACGCTGTGGGCGCTGTGGGTTGCCTCACCGGGCGTGCCGCCGCTGTGGATCCTGGCGGTGTTTGTGGCGGGCGTCTGGCTGATGCGCGCCGCAGGCTGTGTGGTCAACGATTATGCGGATCGCAAATTTGACGGCCACGTGAAACGCACGGCCAACCGTCCGCTGCCGAGCGGCGCGGTCACGGAGAAAGAGGCCCGTACGCTGTTCATCGTGCTGGTGGCGCTCTCTTTCCTGCTGGTGCTGACGCTCAACACGATGACCATTCTGTTGTCGGTGGCGGCGCTGGCGCTGGCCTGGGTTTACCCGTTTATGAAGCGTTATACCCATCTGCCGCAGGTGGTGCTGGGGGCGGCGTTTGGCTGGTCAATTCCGATGGCCTTCGCGGCGGTCAGCGAGTCACTGCCGCTGAGCTGCTGGCTGATGCTGCTGGCCAACATTCTGTGGGCGGTGGCTTACGATACCCAATATGCGATGGTTGACCGTGATGATGACGTGAAGATTGGCATCAAATCCACGGCGATTCTGTTCGGTGATAACGACCGCCTGATCATCGGTATCCTGCAGGCATGCGTGCTGGGGCTGATGGCGCTCATCGGCTGGTTGAACGGTTTGAACTGGGAGTTTTATTGGTCAATCCTGATCGCCGGCGCGCTGTTTGTCTACCAGCAGAAGCTGATCCGCCACCGTGAACGCGGGCCATGCTTCCAGGCGTTTCTGAATAACAACTACGTGGGGCTGGTGCTGTTTATTGGGCTGGCGATGAGTTACTGGCACGGCTGATAGCGTTATCTCGCCCGCTCTCGTGCATTGAATACAAAAGTCCTCGCCTTTGGTTGGGGACTTTTTTTATTTATCGCGTTATTATTTAAGCTGTGCCATTATTTTTTTTTGCATCAGGAAATGATGTAATCACTCTATTTGTTATATGTCGAAATGGAATTATTCACGGAATTTATTCTTATGGAACAGAAAACAGAGCTTGAATATCTTTATTCTGAATATGTCGATAAATTAGAACTCCCCCCACTGGAAAGTATAAGAAGCACAATCTCTACTTTTTATACTCAAACGACCACCTCAAAATATTTTTCCTTCGTATATCTTGCACGAATAATGAATCGTCGGTTTGTGAAGAAAATGGTGCATGATAGTGATTTTACTTTCCCAATCTATGCCGGTATGGCGTTCATCGTTCTGGGCATTTATACCCTGATAAACAGGGGGAAAGTAGATACTTTTTACGGTGATGGTTTTAGATTTGATACTTTCTTTCTTATTATGCTCGGCATCGCGCTGTTTGTCAGCGCCTATCCCTTTTTTGTCGCAAGCTTTAACCGTAATGCACAAGAAAAAACGCGAGAGGTTTACTATCTGGTCGACCTTGTGAAAGTGGTATTGGCCTTTTTCTTGCTGCTGTCGCTGATGGTTTTTCCCCTGTCATGGTTTGGGTTTGTTGAATTTAGTATTCGGGGAATATATAACCCGTAAATATAAATAGACTTATATGCAAAAAAAGGGCGAATATAAATATTCGCCCTTAATCTTTTACGCCTCTTCCTGCGTCACGCTTTCTATCGTCAAACGCACGTCCGAGGTAATCAGGCCCGCCATCATCTGGTAAACCTTCATCGTCTCTTCCGGCTCGGCGTCGCCGCTGTCGCTGATATAGCCTTCATCGCGCAGGGTTAACACCAGCGACGAGAACACCGCTTTATCGAAGAACTCCGGCGAGTTGATGCCGTGCAGCACCGACAGGCGCTGCGCCAGCGTACGGCTCTCTTTCTCCAGCGTACTGCGGTTCATCGACGGGTTGCCGCTCAGCAGCCAGAAGGTGATTGCGTAGCGTTGCAGCGTTTCACGTGCGCCTGCAGCCAGCAGTTGCAGCGTGCGGGAGTGCGATGCGTTGATGCGCAGCTCGCCGTTTTGCTCGCTAATCAGCGCCTGACGCGACATTTCGGCGATCAGCGTATCGATGACTGCCGGTAGCTCTTCAGGCGTCCAGCGCAGGAACAGCTCGGCTTTCAGCATCGGATACAGCGTCTCGATCATACTCAACACCTGGTCGCGGGAGATCTGGCGATGTTGAGTCATGATGGTGGCCAGCAGCGACGGCATAATCAGCATGTGCGCGATGTTGTTGCGGTAGTACGTCATCAACACCGCCTGCTCGCGCGGCAGAATGATGATGTCGCCGATAGTGTCTTTCTCAACTTCGAACTTATTCATCTGCAGCGCGTGGTCGATAAGCTCGCTGGCGGAGGCTTTTGGCGCGGTAGCATCCGGCGCGTACGGCGCGTTACGCATTAACGCCAGGTAGCACTCCAACTGCTGCGTCAGCTGTTCGCGGGTCAGCGAACGCTGGCGAGAGGCCAGCAGCGCGGTGCAGCACAGGTTCATGGCGTTGGCGGCACCGGCGTTGTTAATGCGCACCATCAGCTCACCCGCCAGTTTATTGACGGTCGGCGTCAGCCACGCCGGGCGTACGGCTTCGATCGGGTCGATCGACTCGCGCCACTCCGGCACGTGGTGATTCAGGTAGTTCATTAACGGCATCGGTTCGCCGAAGTTGACGTAGCCCTGGCCGAGATTACGCAGCTTGCTCAGCCCGCGCAGCATCTGCGGCAGGCTCTCTTTCTCTTTCGTTGCGCCGCGCAGCTCTTTGGCGTAGGTACCCACTTCCATCACGTGCTCGTAGCCGATGTAAATCGGCACTAACGTAATCGGGCGAGTACCGCCGCGCAGCATCGCCTGAATGGTCATCGACAGGGTGCCGGTTTTCGGATCCAACAGACGACCGGTACGGGAACGCCCGCCTTCCACGAAGTATTCAACGGAGTAGCCGCGGCTAAACAGTTCGCCGAGGTATTCGCGGAACACCGTGGAGTAAAGCTTGTTGCCCTTGAAGGTACGGCGAATGAAGAACGCGCCCAGACGGCGGAAAATCGGGCCGGCAGGCCAGAAGTTCAGGTTGATACCCGCGGCAATGTGCGGCGGCACCAGCCCCTGGTGATAGAGCACGTAAGAGAGCAGCAGGTAGTCCATATGGCTACGGTGGCAGGGCACGTAGACGATTTCATGGCCGTCGTGCGCCAGCTGGCGTACGCGCTCGGCGTTATGGACATTAATCCCCTGATACAGACGGTTCCAGGTAAAGCTGAGGATACGGTCGGTCAGGCGAATCATCTCATAGGAGAAGTTAGCCGCAATCTCTTCCATCAGCGCAATAGCGTTCTGCTGCGCTTTCTCGTGCGAGATTTTCTTACTGCGCGCTTCGTCTTCTACCGCCTTCGCGATGGCTTTCGATGCCAGCAGCTTTTTGAACAGGTCATGACGTGCCGGCAGACGCGGGCCAACCGCCGCCAGACGCTGACGTGCAAAGTGCATACGCGCGACGCGCGCCAGCTTCTGCGCAATGATTTTGTCGGTGCCGTGTTCGTCGGCCATGCGGCGCAGCGAAACGGACGGCGAGAAGCGTACGAAGCTATCGCGGCCCAGCCAGGAGACGGCGAAGAATTTCTGGAAGCCGTTGAGCATTCGCAGCGGTGGATTCTCTTCGCCTTTCTCTCGGCCCGGTGAACGCCCGAACATCACGGAGACCGGCACCATTTGCACATCCAGGTCTGGATTGCTGCGGTGCAGATCGAGGTAGTCGTGGAACAGCTTGATCGACTCTTCTTTCGGCGTGTAGTAGGTGAACACGCGCGGGCCGCCGTGGATAAACACGTAGCGCGGCAGCAGGGTGCCGTCGATTTCCAGCGGTTCAAGCGGATCGGGTAAATCATGCGCCAGACATTGGGCGCGCAGCGTCAGTAGGTCGGCCTTAGAGTTATAAGGCAGGACGTACATAATAGGACGCGAGGTATCAAGCCCCAATTCCTGTGCAGGTTCTGCGGGAATAGACTTGCTTTTTACCAGTACGCTTAATGGTAAATTCAGTAATTTGTAGTAAATTCGTGGCCAGCCGGACATAAACGATGTAAAGCCTCTGGTTAATCATGCAAATGCGCGGCAAGAATATCAGAAAGTCAGCAGAATTTCTGTTCTACCGCTTCATAACACGCATTGTCATTGACGTAATAACAAAAAAGGTTCTTGAGATGGCCAATAATACCACCGGGCTCACCCGAATCATCAAAGCAGCAGGCTATTCCTGGAAAGGATTTCGCGCGGCGTGGATTAACGAAGCCGCATTCCGCCAGGAGGGTGTCGCGTCGGTGCTGGCGATTATTATCGCCTGCTGGCTGGATGTCGACGCCATCACGCGCGTGCTGCTCATCGGCTCCGTCCTGTTGGTGATGATAGTGGAAATTCTCAATAGTGCACTGGAAGCGGTGGTGGACCGCATCGGCTCCGAATACCACGAGCTGTCCGGGCGGGCAAAAGACATGGGGTCGGCGGCGGTGCTGCTGGCGATTTTCGTCGCGCTCATCACCTGGGGCACGCTGCTGTGGGCGCATTTCCACTAAAGCTGTGAAAACTGCCTGATTTCGTGCGTTTTATGGTTTCAAAATAAACACTAGCTGTATATACTCACAGCATAACTGTATATACACCCAGGGGGCGGAATGAAAGCGTTAACGACCAGGCAGCAAGAGGTGTTTGATCTCATCCGGGATCACATCAGCCAGACGGGCATGCCGCCGACGCGTGCGGAAATTGCTCAGCGCTTGGGGTTCCGTTCCCCAAACGCGGCTGAAGAGCACCTGAAAGCGCTGGCGCGTAAAGGTGTCATTGAGATTGTCTCCGGCGCTTCTCGCGGTATCCGCCTGCTAGTGGAAGAAGAAGAAGGTCTGCCGCTGGTAGGTCGCGTCGCGGCGGGCGAACCGCTGCTGGCCCAGCAGCATATCGAAGGCCATTACCAGGTTGATCCGTCGCTGTTCAAACCGAGCGCCGACTTCCTGCTGCGCGTTAGCGGCATGTCGATGAAAGATATTGGTATTATGGACGGCGATCTGCTCGCGGTGCATAAGACTCAGGACGTACGCAACGGCCAGGTCGTGGTCGCACGTATCGACGAAGAAGTGACGGTAAAACGCCTGAAAAAACAGGGTAACGTCGTCGAACTGCTGCCGGAAAATAGCGAATTTAAGCCGATCGTGGTCGATCTGCGTCAGCAGAATTTCTCCATTGAAGGGCTGGCCGTTGGCGTTATCCGCAACGGCGAATGGCTGTAAAAACGCTCCCTCTCTAATGGCTGCGATACATCCGCTATCGCAGCCTTTTTTCGTTCTGGTTGATACCCATGTCGCTACTCACTTCCGCTGATAAAGCGCTGTGGCGCCTTGCGCTACCGATGATCTTCTCCAACATTACCGTACCTCTTCTGGGTCTGGTCGATACCGCCGTGATCGGTCACCTGGACAGCCCCGTCTATCTGGGCGGCGTCGCCATCGGGGCGACGGCGACCAGCTTCCTGTTTATGCTGCTGCTGTTTTTACGCATGAGCACAACCGGCCTGACGGCGCAGGCCTTTGGCGCGAAGAACCCGCAGGCGCTGGCCCGCGCGCTGGTGCAACCGTTGATGCTGGCGCTGGGCGCCGGGCTGCTGATCATTGTGTTTAAAACCCCGCTGATTAATCTGGCGCTGTCTATCGTCGGCGGCAGCGGTGAGGTGTTAGAACAGGCGCGCCGCTTCCTCGCCATTCGCTGGCTCAGCGCGCCTGCTTCCCTGGCAAACCTGGTCCTGCTGGGCTGGCTGCTCGGCGTGCAGTACGCCCGCGCACCGGTAGTGCTGCTGGTGGTGGGGAATGTGCTGAACATTGTGCTCGACCTGTGGTTGGTGATGGGTCTGCACATGAACGTGCAGGGTGCGGCGCTCGCCACGGCGATTGCCGAATATGCGACCCTGCTGGTCGGGTTGGGGATGGTGCGCAAGGTGATGGCGATGCGCGGCATCTCCTGGGCGATGCTGAAAACCGCCTGGCGCGGCAACATCCGCCGCCTGCTGGCGCTCAACCGCGACATTATGCTGCGTTCCCTGCTGTTACAGCTGTGCTTCGGCGCGGTCACCGTCTTTGGCGCGCGGCTCGGTGGTGAAGTGGTGGCGGTGAACGCGGTTCTGATGACGATGCTCACTTTCACCGCTTATGCGCTGGACGGCTTCGCTTATGCGGTAGAGGCGCACTCCGGCCAGGCGTATGGCGCGCGCGATGGCAGTAAACTGCTTGAGGTCTGGCGCGCCGCGTGCCGTCAGGCGGGTGTCGTGGCGCTGGCTTTTGCGCTGGTATACGCCGTGTTTGGCGAAAATATCGTCGCGTTACTTACCTCGCTGCCCGAACTGCAGCAACTGGCCGATCGTTACGTGCTGTGGCAGGTGGTGCTGCCGGTGATTGGCGTCTGGTGTTATCTGCTGGACGGCATGTTTATCGGCGCCACGCGAGGCGCCGAGATGCGCAACAGCATGGCGGTTGCCGCCGCCGGTTTTGCGCTGACGCTGCTGGCACTGCCGGTACTCGGCAACCATGGGCTGTGGCTGGCGCTGGCCGTTTTCCTCGCGCTGCGCGGCCTGTCGTTGGCATATATCTGGCGACGCCACTGGCGAAATAACAGCTGGTTTTCCTGATGTGATGGTTAAAGATTCCGAATAGTGAATCATGCTCAGAATGACTGACTACAATTAACCTCACGCTTAGCGAAAAAGAGTTCACACTCTCTCGCTATTCATTCACTGACGATCGAGGATTCAATGATGAATAAAGACGAAGTCGGCGGTAACTGGAAGCAGCTTAAAGGTAAAGTGAAAGAGCAATGGGGCAAACTGACCGATGATGACATCACGGTGATCGAAGGTAAACGCGATCAGCTGGTCGGTAAAATCCAGGAACGTTATGGATACGCAAAAGATCAGGCGGAAAAAGAGGTGGATAGCTGGGATAAACGGCACAACCACCGCTGGTAACGCACTCCTCCTGCCCATGCGTACAGGGAGGTACGCTCCCCATTAATCCCGCGTTAGCGGGATTTCTTTTTAGTATGAATCGTATGGTCGTGATGGCAGTGCTCATGCGCGCGACAGGCTTCAACTTCCACGCAGGCGGAACACAGCCCGTGCGCTTCAATGACGTTGTGGCGCAGCGCAAAGCCCATCTTCGCGGCCAGCGTATGCATGATGTCCTCTACCCCTTCCGCACACTCTTCTTTCACCACGCCGCAGCGATCGCAGATGAACATCGCGGAGGTATGAGTCGGCTGATCGAAAAGGTGGCACAGTACGTAGCTGTTGGCAGACTCGACCTTGTGCACAAAGCCCTGCTCGAGCAGAAACTCTAGTGCGCGGTAGACGGTTGGCGGCTTGGCCTGCGGCTCTTTCTCGCGCAGTAGATCCAGCAGGTCATAGGCGCTAATGGCCCCTTCCTGCAGACTCATCAGGCGCAACACTTCCAGACGTTGCGGAGTCAGGCGCACGCCGCGTTGCGCGCACAGCTTTTCAGCTTGCGCTAACAGTTCTTGCGTGGTGGTCTTATCCATTGGCGTCCTCAGGTCACGGGGAAATGAGCCTCTACTTTACCATGTTATGCCGGAAACGCCGAGTTTCCACAGGTGTGCTATAGCTGTGTTATAGCAGGTGTACTTCACACTCAGGATGAAAAATGATGAAAAGACCCGACTGTATTCGCCATTGGCACGACGTTGAAGGACCCGATGACTCAACCTATCCCGACAGCGATGAACGCTTCTCTATCGGCGCGCCGCTAGCCCGCGCGCTGGGGCTGAGACATCTTGGTATTCACCACGAACGCTTGCCGCCAGGCCGCCGCACGTCCTACCCGCACGCTGAAAGCGACGAAGAGGAGTTTATCTACGTGCTGGAAGGCTACCCACAGGCGTGGATCAACGGCTATTTATGGAAGCTGGAACCGGGCGATAGCGTAGGCTTTCCGGCCGGAACGGGCGTCTGCCATACCTTTATCAACAACACGTCAGAAGAGGTTCGTCTGCTGGTGGTGGGGGAGGCTAATAAGAAACATAACCGGATTTACTATCCGCTGAATGCGTCGTACGCCGTTACGCGCGACGATCGCTGGGTTGACCATCCGCCGCAGTTTTTTGGCCCGCACGATGGAAAACCTGGGCGAAATTAGTCTCTTCTTCTATAAAGATTAGAGTGCTTATTAAAAATAACGATAACCGAAGAAAATTTCAGTTAGGGGAACAAGACGCTTTTTCCCTCCCTATTCACAGCAACGGTTCGTCTCCATCCAGGCGATAACGGGTGGAGGGTTGTTTCATTACAGACAATAAGACGAGCAAACTGTGAATAAAAAAGACAAATTTTCGCTGATGGGGGTGGCTGTCTCCTTTTTTGTGGCGGGACAGGCAGGGGCTGCAAATGGTTGGTCGGAAGCACGTAACGACGCGATGGGCGGCACGGGCGTGGCTTCGGCGAACTACGGCAGCGGCGTGTTAATTAACCCGGCGCTGCTGGCAAAGGCAAAACCGGACGACGATATCACGCTGATTGTGCCGTCAATTGGCGCGCAGATCTCCGATAAGGACGATCTGCGCAACAAAATCGACGACATCAGCGATGATGTCCAGCGCTATAGACGAGTGCTGAGCACCATTAATCTTGCCGATCTCGCCAATCCGAACAGCGCGGCATCCCGACAGGTGTCTGCTGCGGCGGGCGATCTTGCCAATCAGCTCTCCGCCCTGAAAGGGAAGACCGCTAATGCCAAAGCCGGAGCAGGGCTGGCGGTCAGCATTCCAAACGACGTGCTGGCGGTCGCTTTTGTGGCAAAAGCGAATGCCCGGGCGAGGGTTAGCTCGTATATCGATCAGGGGGATATCGATCTCCTGCGCGGCGTACAGTCGGTTCCGGCGACGGCGTTGGCGGTTAATCCACAAGATCTTAAGTCCAAAGGTTATGGTCGTGCGGCGATTGTCTCCGACTACGGCGTGGCGATTGCTCGCCAGTTTGATGTCGGCGGCGTACCGGTTTCGCTGGGCATTACGCCAAAACTGCAACAAACCTGGCTCTATAACTACACCGTCTCGATTTACAACTTCAGCAGCGACGACATCAACAGCAGCCGCTATCGCAACGATGATACCGGCTTTAACGTTGATGCCGGGATGGCCGCAGATTTTGGCGATAACTGGACGGTGGGATTGAGCGGGCAAAACCTCTTCTCGCGCGATATCGACACCAAAGAGGTGGCTGGCGTACGCGATACGTATCAGATTCGCCCGCTGGTGACCGCTGGCGTGGCCTGGCATACCGATTTCCTGACGTTAAGTGCTGATGGCGATTTGACGGAGACCAAGGGCTTTAAAAGTGAAGACACGTCGCAGTATGTGGGTGTTGGCGCAGAAGTGCGCCCGCTGGACTGGCTGGCGGTGCGCGCCGGTTACCGCGCTGACGTGAAAAACAACGACAGCAACGTCTTTACCGGCGGCGTTGGCTTTGCGCCGTTTAACCGGGTGCACGTCGACCTGATGGGCCTTTATGGTGAGGATCAAACCTGGGGCGCAGGCGCCCAGTTGAGCGTCACGTTCTAACCACCGACCTTGTAGGCCGGATAAGGCGTTTACGCCGCCATCAGGCAATCTGCTCTGGATTGCCTGATGGCGCTGCGCTTATCTGGCCTACACCGGCTAACCGTGGGCCGCTCTGGAAAGCGTATCGTTAATCCACTGATTGACGCTCTTGCCAGAAACTTCTGCGGCGATATTGATGGCCGAATGCACTTCGGGAGAGATGCGCAGGCTGATTTTGCCACTGGCCGGACGAAGGGGTTCACGCCCTTGCTCTTTGCAGTAAGCAATATAATCATCCACCGCCTCTTCGAAGGCTTTACGCAGGTCTGTTACGTTATCGGCGTGGAAACCAATAACATCTCTGATCCCCGCAACGCGACCGATAAAGCACATGTCTTCGTCACTGTAATCGATTTTTGCGGCATAGCCTTTATACGTCATGGTATTCATCATGGAGTCACTCCTACTGCGATAAGAAATGCCATTGCATCGCGAACCTGATAAACCTTGGCTTCCTTGTCAGGATGAGGGCGATGGAATGAGGCCACCACCTGATTGATTTCGAATCGTACCCGGGATCCCTGTCCTTCTGAAACTTTTGCACCTAAAGCAATAAATAATGCTTCAATTTTTCGCCATTCCAGCGTGGCTGGCGTGGGCATTGAGAAGATCAACCGTAACGTTTTTTGGTGCCTGGCGTTGAGTGATTTCATGCCAATTAATCCTTTGTCATGTTGGCCACCGGACAAGATGATGATATCACTTTTTGATATCACAGCAAGGTGGATCGTATCCCCTCTTTGTCTGTGCTATAGTGGCCGCCCTTTTTTCGGATGCTTAAATAATCGCCATGCTGTCAGAATCTTCGACTCCCGCTTTTGCTGCTCACCGTTTCTCCATCGCGCCGATGCTCGACTGGACAGACAGACACTGCCGCTATTTCCTGCGACTGCTGTCTCAGCACACGCTGCTGTACACCGAAATGGTCACAACCGGGGCGATTATTCACGGCAAGGGCGACTATCTGGCGTATAGCGAAGAAGAGCATCCGGTGGCATTGCAGCTGGGTGGCAGCGACCCGACGGCGCTGGCACATTGTGCGAAGCTGGCACAGGAACGCGGCTATGACGAAATCAACCTGAACGTGGGTTGCCCGTCCGATCGCGTGCAGAACGGCATGTTTGGCGCATGCCTGATGGGCAATGCCCAACTGGTCGCTGACTGCGTGAAGGCGATGCGCGACGTCGTCTCTATCCCGGTCACGGTCAAAACCCGTATCGGCATTGACGACCAGGACAGCTACGAATTCCTTTGCGATTTCATCAACACGGTTTCCGGCCGCGGCGAGTGCGATATGTTTATTATCCACGCGCGCAAGGCCTGGCTTTCCGGCCTGAGCCCGAAAGAGAACCGCGAAATTCCACCGCTGGACTACCCGCGCGTTTATCAGCTTAAAAAAGACTTTCCGCATCTGACGATGTCCATCAACGGCGGTATTAAATCGCTGGAAGAGGCGAAGGGGCATCTGGAACACATGGATGGCGTTATGGTCGGCCGCGAAGCCTACCAGAACCCGGGCATTCTGGCCTCCGTTGACCGCGAGATTTTCGGCGCCACCGATGTTGATGCCGACCCGGTGGCAGTGGTGCGGGCAATGTACCCGTACATTGAGCGTGAGCTGAGCAACGGCACCTATCTGGGCCATATCACCCGTCATATGCTGGGGCTGTTCCAGGGTATTCCGGGCGCGCGCCAGTGGCGCCGCTATCTGAGCGAAAATGCCCATAAAGCGGGGGCCGATATCAACGTGCTGGAACACGCGCTCAAGCTGGTGGCCGATAAGCGCTAATTATTTCGCTAAAACCTGGTCAAATTCACCACGCCTCGCCTGTTTATGCGGGGCGTTTTTGTTGATAATCAATAAGTTATTTTTGGCACGTTTCTTGTAATAGTCAGCCCAGAGAAAACGATATTTTCGGGAGAGAGCGACCATGCTGGAACTGCTATTTGTGATTGGATTTTTCGTGATGCTGCTGGTGACAGGGATATCCCTGCTCGGCATTATCGCCGCGCTGGTGGTGGCGACGGTGCTGATGTTTGTCGGCGGCCTGTTTGCCATTATGCTTAAACTACTGCCATGGTTAATCCTGGCGGTCGCGGCGGTGTGGATTATCCGGGCGATCAATACGCCAAAAAATCCGTCGTACCGCGGCAATTACCGGAGGTATTGAGGGGTATGTCACAACCTCAATAATTTTGCATAAATCTCCGTAGGATTCGCGTAATAAATCTGTCACTATTGCCGCCGATAACGAATTCATCGAGCTGTACCCTACATACAGCCGAACTAAAAAAAGAAAGGGCTTCCTACGGGAAGCCCTAGTCTTTTGTGCGACCGCAACGTTATGGAATCAGCAGGCTTGAACCCTGCGTGGCCCGGCTCTCCAGAATCTCATGCGCGCGACGCGCCTCCTTCAGCGGATATTTCTGACTCTCCGCGACGTCCACCTTAATAATGCCGCTGGCGATCAGCGAGAACAGCTCGTGGCTGGCCTCCTTCAGCTCGTCGTAGGTGGTGATGTAGCCGTAGAGGGAAGGGCGCGTGACGAACAACGAGCCTTTCTGGTTGAGGATGCCCAAATTCACGCCGGTCACCGGGCCAGACGAGTTACCGAAGCTGACCATTAGCCCGCGGCGTTGCAGGCAGTCCAGCGACGCTTCCCAGGTATCTTTGCCGACCGAGTCGTACACCACCGGCAGCTTTTTCCCGCCGGTAATCTCTTTCACCCGTTCGGCGATGTTCTCTTCGCGATAGTTAATCACCTGCCATGCGCCTGCCTGTAGGGCACGCTGCGCTTTTTCCGCGCTGCCGACGGTACCAATGAGCTTCGCACCCAGCGCCTTGGCCCACTGGCAGGCAATCAGCCCTACGCCGCCCGCTGCCGCGTGGAACAGAAACGGTTCGCCGGGTTTGATTTCGTAGGTTTTGCGCAGCAGGTAGTAGACGGTTAGCCCTTTGAGGAAGGAGGCGGCTGCCTGCTCAAAGGAGATAGCCGCCGGGAGCAGGGCTACTTTATCCGCCGCGACGTTGTGCACCGAGCTGTAAGCACCCAAGCCGGACTGCGCATACACCACGCGATCGCCGGCTTTAACGTGTTTAACGTTGCCGCCTACCTGGCTGACCACGCCCGCGGCTTCGGTGCCCAGGCCGCTTGGCAGCGACGGCGGTGGATAGAGTCCGCTGCGGATGTAGGTATCGATGTAGTTGATGCCAATCGCTTTGTTTTCCACCTGCACTTCGTTCTCGGCAGGGGCATTGGGGGTGAATTCGACGGCGTTCAGCACTTCCGGGCCGCCATGTTTGCTAAACTCAATACGGGTTGCCATGCTTCCTCCTGAACAATTATGTGGTAATCTTTCGACCCACTCTTTATCTCGGTAATACCATTCACTATGGCAGCAAATAAACCCTTCAACAAACCGCAAGCCGAACCTCGCGTCCGCGATTTTCAGGTAGACGGGCTGAAAGTACCGCCGCACTCGATTGAAGCGGAACAATCGGTGTTGGGCGGTTTGATGCTGGATAACGAGCGCTGGGACGATGTCGCCGAGCGTGTTGTCGCAGAAGATTTTTATACTCGTCCGCACCGCCATATCTTCACGGAGATGGGGCGTTTGCAGGAGGGCGGCAGCCCGATTGACCTGATCACGCTCGCGGAATCGCTGGAGCGGCAGGGGCAACTGGACAGCGTTGGCGGCTTCGCCTATCTGGCAGAACTGTCAAAAAATACGCCAAGTGCGGCGAACATCAGCGCTTATGCCGATATCGTGCGCGAACGTGCCGTTGTCCGCGAAATGATCGCCGTGGCCAACGAAATCGCCGAGGCCGGTTTCGACCCGCAGGGGCGTACCAGTGAAGACCTGCTGGATCTCGCGGAGTCCCGCGTCTTTAAAATCGCTGAAAGCCGCGCGAATAAAGACGAAGGCCCGAAAAACATTACTGAAGTGCTCGACGCCACCGTAGCGCGTATCGAGCAGCTGTTCCAGCAGCCGCACGACGGTGTGACCGGCGTGAACACCGGCTATGACGATCTCAACAAGAAAACCGCCGGTCTCCAGCCGTCGGACCTGATCATCGTCGCCGCGCGTCCATCAATGGGTAAAACGACATTTGCGATGAACCTCGTCGAAAATGCGGCGATGTTGCAGGATAAACCGGTCCTCATTTTCAGCCTCGAGATGCCCTCAGAGCAGATTATGATGCGTTCCCTGGCGTCGCTGTCGCGCGTTGACCAGACCCGCATCCGTACCGGCCAGCTCGACGACGAGGACTGGGCGCGCATCTCCGGTACCATGGGGATTCTGCTGGAAAAACGAAACATCTACATTGATGACTCCTCCGGCCTGACGCCGACGGAAGTGCGCTCCCGTGCGCGCCGTATTGCCCGTGAACACGGCGGTATTGGCCTTATCATGATCGACTACCTCCAGTTGATGCGTGTGCCGTCGCTCTCTGACAACCGTACGCTGGAAATTGCCGAAATCTCCCGTTCTCTCAAAGCGTTAGCAAAAGAACTGCACGTGCCGGTGGTGGCGCTGTCGCAGCTTAACCGTTCTCTGGAACAGCGTGCGGATAAACGCCCGGTCAACTCCGACCTGCGTGAATCCGGCTCCATCGAGCAGGATGCCGACTTAATCATGTTCATCTACCGTGATGAGGTTTATCACGAAAACAGTGACTTAAAAGGCATCGCCGAAATCATTATCGGTAAACAGCGTAACGGCCCAATCGGCACGGTGCGCCTGACGTTTAACGGTCAATGGTCGCGCTTCGATAATTACGCGGGCCCGCAGTACGACGACGAATAACAACGCTGAATCAGGTTACTCAAGCAAACACATATCAAGGAACACAAATGCAAGCGGCAACTGTAGTCATTAACCGCCGCGCTCTGCGACACAACCTGCAACGTCTGCGTGAACTGGCGCCTGCCAGCAAGCTGGTTGCGGTGGTGAAAGCGAACGCTTACGGACACGGCCTCCTCGAGACCGCGCGAACGCTCCCCGACGCCGATGCTTTTGGCGTTGCCCGTCTTGAAGAGGCCCTGCGCCTGCGTGAGGGCGGCATTACTCAGCCGATCCTGCTGCTGGAAGGCTTCTTCAACGCGACCGATCTGCCGACGATTGCCGAGCAGCACCTGCATACCGCCGTGCATAACATCGAACAGCTTGAAGCGCTGGAAACCACCGCGTTGAGCGAGCCGGTGACGGTCTGGATGAAGCTCGATACCGGTATGCACCGCCTGGGCGTGCGCCCGGAAGAGGCGGAAGTCTTCTATCAGCGCCTGAGCGCCTGTAAAAACGTCCGCCAGCCGGTGAACATTGTCAGCCACTTTGCTCGCGCCGATGAGCCGGATTGTGGCGCAACCGAGCGGCAGCTGGATATTTTCACCACCTTTACCGAAGGCAAACCGGGTCTGCGCTCTATCGCGGCATCGGGTGGCATTCTGCTGTGGCCGCAGTCGCATTTCGACTGGGCGCGTCCCGGCATTATCCTCTACGGCGTATCGCCGCTGGAGCAGAAGCCGTGGGGGCCGGATTTTGGCATGCAGCCGGTGATGTCGCTCACCTCCAGCCTGATTGCCGTGCGCGAACATAAAGCGGGCGAGCCGGTTGGCTATGGCGGCACCTGGGTCAGTGAACGCGATACCCGTCTGGGCGTGGTGGCGATGGGCTACGGTGACGGCTACCCGCGTGCCGCGCCGTCCGGTACGCCGGTGCTGGTGAATGGCCGCGAAGTGCCGATTGTTGGCCGCGTGGCGATGGACATGATCTGCGTCGATTTAGGCCCGCAGGCACAGGACAAAACCGGTGATACGGTCATTCTGTGGGGCGAAGGTCTGCCGGTTGAACGCATCGCGGAAATGACGAAAGTGAGTGCTTACGAACTTATTACGCGCCTGACCTCGCGGGTGGCGATGAAGTATATCGATTAAGCCTGTAGCGTGCCGGATGGCGCTTGCGCTTATCCGGCCTACATCGCGCATTGTCCGTGTGCAGGATGGCGCTTACGCTTATCCGGCCTACATCGCGCATTGTCCGTGTGCAGGATGGCGCTTACGCTTATCCTGTCTATATCGCGCATTGTCCGTGTGCAGGATGGCGCTTACGCTTATCCTGTCTATATCGCGCATTGTCCGTGTGCCGGATGGCGCTTGCGTTTATCCTGTCTATATCGCGCATTGTCCGTGTGCCGGATGGCGCTTGCGCTTATCCGGCCTACATCACTATATCGCGCATTGTCCGTAGGCCGGATAAGGCGTTTACGCCGCCATCCGGCAATCTTTTCACCAACCTCAACAACCGCTCGACCTTCCTTCCCATCCGGTTTATTGTGTTATTTCCTGCCTTCTGTAAACCCGGAGAACCATCGCGTGTTTCAAAAAGTTGACGCCTATGCGGGCGACCCCATTCTTTCATTAATGGAACGTTTCAAAGAAGATCCGCGCAGCGACAAAGTAAACCTCAGCATCGGTCTGTTTTATGACGAAAATGGTATTGTTCCACAGCTGAAATCGGTCGCTGAAGCGGAAGCGCGCTTTAACGCGCAGCCGCACGGCGCGTCGTTGTACCTGCCGATGGAAGGGCTGAACAGCTACCGTCATACCGTGGCGCCGCTGCTGTTTGGCGCGGATCACCCGGTTCTCCAGCAGCAGCGCGTGGCCACCATTCAAACGCTTGGCGGCTCCGGCGCGTTGAAAGTGGGCGCGGATTTCCTGAAGCGCTACTTCCCGGATTCCGGCGTCTGGGTCAGCGACCCGACCTGGGAAAACCATATCGCGATCTTTGAAGGCGCCGGCTTCACCGTCGACACCTATCCATGGTTCGATAGCGAAACCAACGGCGTGCGTTACGCAGCGCTGCTGGAGAAACTGAACACGCTGCCGGCGCGTAGCATCGTGCTGTTGCATCCGTGCTGTCATAACCCAACGGGTGCCGATCTGACGAACGACCAGTGGGACGGCGTGGTTGAGGTGCTGAAAGCGCGCGACCTGATTCCGTTCCTCGATATCGCCTACCAGGGCTTTGGCGCGGGTATGGAAGAAGACGCCTATGCGATCCGCGCGATTGCCGACGCTGGCCTGCCCGCGCTGGTCAGCAACTCATTCTCTAAAATCTTCTCGCTGTACGGCGAACGCGTCGGCGGACTGTCGATTATCTGTGAAGATAATGAAACCGCGCTGCGCGTGCTGGGCCAACTGAAGGCGACGGTACGCCGTAACTACTCCAGCCCGCCAAACTTTGGCGCGCAGATTGTGGCGGCCGTCCTCGGCGATGCGGAGCTGAAGGCGATGTGGCTGGCGGAAGTGGAAGGGATGCGTACGCGAATTCTGGAGATGCGTCATGCGCTGGTGAATGTGCTGAAAGAAGAGATGCCAGACGGTAATTTCGATTATCTGCTCAAGCAGCGCGGGATGTTTAGCTACACCGGCCTGAGTGCAGCCCAGGTTGATCGCCTGCGCGACGAGTTTGGCGTTTACCTGATTGCCAGCGGTCGTATGTGTGCGGCAGGGCTGAACAGTCGCAATGTTCAGCGTGTGGCAAAAGCCTTTGCTGCTGTAATGTAAGCAAGTACTCACTCTGGTCTGGAGGTCGATTCCGGGCCAGAGTCACTCCTTGAAAGCAAAATGTGATCCCCCAGGTTTTTTCAGGATTAATCTTAGAAATCCCTTTCATTCGTACCCCTCAGACGGTAAGGTCGCCAGTGGCTTTCTTTGAAGTACCGCCCACTTTATTACAATAACGATTCGACGAATTAAGGGAAAATATGCGCAAGATCACGCAAGCTCTCAGTGCCGTCTGCTTGTTATTTGCACTGAATTCTACGGTGACGGCCCATGCGTCGTCGCCATCTCCGCTTTACCCCGGAACCGATGTTGCGAAGCTGGCCGAACAGGCGCCGATTCACTGGGTTTCCGTGGCGCAGATTGAAAACAGCCTGATGGGCCATCCGCCGATGGCGGTAGGTTTTGATATCGATGACACCGTGCTGTTCTCAAGCCCTGGCTTCTGGCGCGGGCAAAGAACCTACTCCCCGGACAGCCAGGATTACCTGAAAAACCCAGAGTTCTGGGAAAAAATGAACAACGGCTGGGACGCATTCAGCATCCCGAAAGAGGTCGCCCGTTCGCTGATTGCCATGCACGTCAAGCGCGGCGATAGCATTTACTTCGTGACCGGCCGCAGCCAGACTAAAACCGAGACCGTGTCGAAAACGCTGCAGGATGATTTCCTGATCCCGGGCGTTAACATGAATCCGGTGATTTTTGCTGGCGATCAGCCGGGCCAGAACACCAAGACCCAGTGGCTAAAAGAGAAGAACATCAGGGTGTTCTACGGTGATTCCGATAACGATATCACCGCCGCGCGTGAAGTGGGTGCCCGTGGTATCCGCGTCCTGCGCGCCTCCAACTCGACTTATCGCCCGCTACCGCAGGCCGGGGCATTTAATGAAGAAGTGATCGTTAACTCCGAGTACTAACCCCAAACCACTGTAGGCCGGATAAGGCGTTTACGCCGCCCTCCGGCAATCTGCTCTGTGCTGCCGGATGGCGCTTCGCTTATCCGGCCTACAGTGTGCGACGTACACCCTACCAATAAATGATGCTTTTTTAGTCAAAATCAGGCGCTGAAAGGTTTATCCTTTCGGCGTCTTGTTGCACACTGAGATGATGCTTTTATGCACAAGGTGGCTCGCGAGACTAAGGGGTATAACAATGACCAGTTCGGATCTTCTGCTGTACTGCATGGCTAAACGTGGCGCGGAACAGAGCGTGCACAGTGACTGGAAAGCGACGCAGATTAAAGTCGCTGATGTGCTTTTTGCAATGGTAAAGGATGTGGAAGACCGCCCGGCTGTGGCGCTGAAAACCAGCCCCGAACTGGCAGAACTGCTGCGTCAGCAGCATAAAGACGTGCGCCCAAGTCGTCATCTCAACAAAGCGCACTGGAGCACCGTGTATCTCGACGGCTCGTTGCCGAATTCGCAAATTTACTATCTGGTGGACGCGTCGTATCAGCTGGCGGTGGATCTGCTGCCGGAAGCCGTCCGGCAGCAGATGTACTCGTAATTACTGCAACAGCGGTTTCAGGAAGCGTGCGGTATGCGAGGCTTCGTAGTTCGCCACCGTTTCCGGCGTGCCTGACACGAGGATTTCACCGCCGCCGCTGCCGCCTTCCGGACCCAGATCGACAATCCAGTCCGCGGTCTTAATGACGTCCAGGTTGTGTTCAATCACCACGATGGTGTTGCCCTGGTCGCGTAGCTGATGCAGCACTTCCAGCAGCTGCTGGATGTCGGCAAAGTGCAGGCCGGTGGTCGGCTCGTCGAGAATATAGAGCGTCTGACCGGTACCACGTTTTGATAGCTCGCGCGCCAGCTTCACGCGCTGGGCCTCACCGCCGGAGAGGGTGGTCGCCGACTGGCCGAGACGAATGTAGGTCAGGCCCACGTCCATCAGGGTTTGCAGCTTACGCGCCAGCGCCGGCACGGCATCGAAGAACTCACGTGCCTCTTCAATGGTCATATCCAGCACTTCGTGGATGGTCTTGCCCTTGTACTTAATCTCCAGCGTTTCGCGGTTATAGCGTTTGCCTTTGCACTGGTCGCACGGCACGTAGATATCCGGCAGGAAGTGCATTTCCACTTTGATCACGCCATCGCCCTGACAGGCTTCGCAGCGCCCGCCACGGACGTTAAAGCTGAAACGGCCCGGCGTATAGCCGCGCGAACGGGATTCCGGCACGCCGGCAAACAGTTCACGCACCGGTGTAAACACGCCGGTGTAGGTGGCCGGGTTGGAACGCGGCGTGCGGCCAATCGGGCTCTGGTCGATATCAATGACCTTATCGAAATGCTCCAGCCCCTGGACATCGCGGTACGGCGCGGGTTCAGCGATAGTCGCGCCATTTAGCTGCGTCTGGGCAATCGGGAACAGCGTATCGTTAATCAGCGTTGATTTACCGGAACCGGACACGCCGGTGATACAGGTAAACAGACCCACCGGTAGCGTCAGGGTGACGTCTTTCAGGTTGTTGCCCGTCGCGCCCGTCAGCTTGAGCACTTTTTCCGGATCGGCCTGTACGCGTTGCTTCGGCACTTCAATTTTGCGTTTCCCGCTCATGAATTGCCCGGTCAACGACTCTGGCACCGCCATAATGTCGTCCAGCGTCCCTTCTGCCACCACCTGACCGCCGTGCACGCCCGCGCCGGGGCCGATGTCGATAACGTGGTCGGCGGCGCGAATGGCGTCTTCATCGTGCTCTACCACGATCACCGTGTTACCGAGGTTGCGCAGGTGAATCAAGGTACCGAGCAGGCGTTCGTTATCGCGCTGGTGCAGGCCGATGGACGGCTCATCGAGCACGTACATCACGCCAACCAGCCCTGCGCCAATCTGGCTCGCCAGACGGATACGCTGGGCTTCACCGCCGGAGAGAGTCTCTGCGGAGCGGGAGAGCGTCAGGTAGTTGAGGCCAACGTTAACCAGGAACTTCAGGCGATCGCCAATCTCTTTCAGCACTTTTTCGGCGATTTTCGCCCGCTGGCCGGAGAGCTTCAGGTTATTGAAGAAGTCCATCGCGTGGCCGATGCTCATGTCGGAGATGGTCGGCAGCGGCGTATTTTCCACGTAGACGTGGCGCGCTTCGCGACGCAGACGGGTACCGTTGCAGCTGGCGCACGGACGGTTGCTGATAAATTTAGCCAACTCTTCACGCACCGCGCTGGATTCCGTCTCTTTATAGCGGCGCTCCATGTTGTGCAGCACCCCTTCAAACGGATGGCGGCGCACGGAAGTATCGCCGCGATCGTTGATGTATTTGAACTCAATCGACTCTTTGCCGGAACCGTAGAGGATCGCTTTCTGCGCGGTGGCGCTCAGGCTTTGCCACGGCGCTTCCACGTCGAATTCGTAGTGATCGGCCAGCGACTTCAGCATCTGGAAGTAGTAGAAATTACGACGATCCCATCCGCGAATCGCGCCACCGGCCAGCGACAGCTCCGGGTTCTGGATGACGCGGTCAGGATCGAAATATTGCTGTACACCCAGACCATCACAGGTCGGGCAGGCGCCCGCCGGGTTGTTGAAGGAGAACAGGCGTGGTTCCAGCTCGCGCATGCTGTAGCCGCAAATCGGGCAGGCGAAGTTGGCGGAGAACAGCAGCTCTTCCGCTTTCGGGTCGTCCATATCGGCGACCACCGCCGTACCGCCGGAAAGCTCCAGCGCGGTTTCAAAAGACTCCGCCAGGCGCTGGGCGAGATCGTCGCGTACCTTGAAGCGGTCAATCACCACTTCAATGGTGTGTTTCTTTTGCAGCTCGAGCTTCGGCGGATCGGAGAGGTCGCAGACCTCGCCGTCGATACGCGCGCGGATATAGCCCTGGCTTGCCAGGTTCTCCAGCGTTTTGGTGTGCTCGCCCTTACGTTCTTTAATGATTGGGGCCAGCAGCATCAGGCGTTTGCCTTCAGGCTGCGACAGCACGTTATCCACCATCTGGCTGACGGTTTGCGCCGCCAGCGGCACGTCGTGATCCGGGCAGCGCGGCTCGCCAACGCGCGCATACAGCAGGCGCAGGTAGTCGTGAATTTCGGTGATGGTGCCTACCGTTGAACGCGGGTTGTGCGAGGTCGACTTCTGCTCAATAGAAATCGCTGGCGACAGCCCTTCAATATGATCGACGTCCGGCTTTTCCATCAACGACAGGAACTGGCGCGCGTAGGCAGAAAGTGATTCTACGTAGCGACGCTGTCCCTCGGCGTAGAGGGTGTCGAATGCCAGTGAGGATTTGCCAGACCCGGACAGCCCGGTCACGACAATCAGTTTGTCGCGAGGGATGACGAGGTTGATGTTTTTGAGATTATGGGTGCGGGCGCCCCGAACTTCGATCTTATCCATTCACCTTTCCCGGTAGAAGATACACGGCTTGCCTGGTTTGTTTGAAGGACAAACGGCAGAAACGGCTAATTATGACACAACTTAACCTGAATGAATATACAGTATAGGGGCGCCGATTCAGGATGCCGATGAAAATTTGCATAGCGGTAAGATGTTTACTGGAATACGCCTCGCAGCTACCAAAATACCGTCTGGAAATGGTACACTCGCGCGTTTACACTTAATCAAGAATCGTATTCAGGAGAGACAATCATGGCCAGCAGAGGCGTCAACAAGGTGATTCTCGTCGGTAATCTGGGCCAGGACCCGGAAGTGCGCTACATGCCGAATGGTGGCGCAGTCGCCAACATTACGCTGGCTACTTCCGAATCCTGGCGTGATAAAGCGACCGGTGAAATGAAAGAGCAGACCGAATGGCACCGCGTTGTGCTGTTTGGCAAACTGGCGGAAGTGGCGGGTGAATACCTGCGTAAAGGCTCTCAGGTTTATATCGAAGGTCAGCTGCGTACCCGTAAATGGACCGATCAGTCCGGCGCGGAAAAATACACCACGGAAGTGGTGGTGAACGTGGGCGGCACCATGCAGATGCTGGGTGGCCGTCAGGGCGGCGGCGCACCGGCCGGTGGCAACATGGGCGGCGGCCAGCAGCAGGGCGGTTGGGGTCAGCCTCAGCAGCCGCAGGGTGGCAATCAGTTCAGCGGCGGCGCGCAGTCTCGCCCGCAGCAGCAGTCCGCTCCGGCACCGTCTAACGAACCGCCGATGGATTTCGACGACGATATCCCGTTCTGATTTGCCGCCGTTTCGACGGCGCCCATCAAGACTCTCAAAACCCTGCTTCGGCAGGGTTTTTGCTTTTTTAATGCGCACCATCAGCCTACATCAGCACCGCTTCGGTGCGCGAGTTGCCCCGCGTTAATCGCCGTTTTTTGAATCTCATTCACATAACCATCAGATAATTAACAAAAATAACAATTGGCACGCTTTGTGCCTACATCCGTGTATACACACATGTAGGCAAGGTGCAGACGATGACTCAGATCCAATCAGCTAAATGTATGCAGGGCATGGCCGTTGCGCCGCACTCGCTGGCCGCCGAAAGCGCGGTGGCCGTTTTGCGTGACGGCGGCAATGCGGTTGAGGCGATGGTCGCGGCGGCGGCGACCATCGCGGTGGTTTACCCACATATGAACGGCATCGGCGGCGATGGATTCTGGTTAATTTCCCGGCCCGGCGAAGAGCCGGTGGCGATTCAGGCCTGTGGCTTTGCGGCAGAAAAAGCGAGTATCGATTTTTATCGCCAGGCGGGCTACATGCAGGTTCCGGTACGCGGCCCGCTGGCGGCCAATACCGTCGCGGGCACGGTTGGCGGCTGGGAGCGCGCGCTGGAGTGGGCGGGAGAACATACGGACAACGCGGCGCTGCCGTTAACGCGTCTGCTGCACGATGCTATTCACTATGCGCGTCATGGCGTGCCGGTCACCTCTGGGCTGCATCAACAGATTACCGCGCGGCTGCCGCAGCTCGGTCAGTATCCCGGATTTTGCGGCCTGTTTGCGCCGGAAGGTCAGGCGCTCACCCCTGACGATTTACTGCTTCAGCCCGCGCTTGCTAACACGCTGGAACGCCTGGCAACCCATGGGCTTGGGGATTTTTATCATGGTGAAACCGCCCGTCTGATAGCCAGCGAACTGGAAGCCGCCGGGAGCTTGATGCGCTTTAGCGATCTTGATGCTTATCGCGCGGCGCGGGTGAAGCCGCTGGCGCTGGAAACGGAGATTGGAACGGTTTATAACCTCCCCCCGCCGTCGCAGGGGCTGGTCTCGCTGCTGATTACCGGCATGATTGAGCAGCAGCGTAAAAAAGGCGCAATTGCTGACGAAACGGATTTTGTTCACCACTGTGTCGAAGCAACCAAGCTGGCGTTTACCCTGCGCGATCGCCACATCACAGATCCAGCGCATATGACGCTTGACCCACAGTCGCTGCTGACGGCAGACAATATCGCTCAGCTTAGCGCGCAGATTGTGCCCGACCGGGCACAGTCCTGGGGTAAAGGACGCGGGCCGGCGGATACCGTCTGGATGGGCGTTATCGACGGCTCCGGCACCGCGGTCAGCTTTATTCAGAGCATCTATCACGAGTTCGGCAGCGCGGTGATCCTCGCCGATAGCGGCATCATCTGGCAAAACCGCGGCAGCAGTTTTTCGCTGGACCCGAGCGCCACCAACCCGCTTCAACCGGGCCGTCTGCCGTTCCATACCCTCAACCCCGGGTTGGCGAGGCTGGCCAACGGCGATGCGCTGGTATACGGCAGCATGGGCGGTGACGGCCAGCCGCAGACGCTGGCAGCGGTTTTTGACCGCATTCTCCATCAGAACATGACGCCTCAGGCGGCTATCGCCGCTCCGCGCTGGCTGTTAGGGCGCACCTGGGGCGAGAGCAGCGACACGCTGAAGATTGAAAGCCGCCTGAGAGCGGCGACTACCGACACCCTCAAACAGTACGGCCATGACGTCGAGATTTACCCCCCTTACGACGACCTCATGGGGCATGCCGGGGCAATCCTCCGGCATGGCAACGGCATGCTGGAAGGCGGAAGCGACCCGCGTAGCGACGGCGGCGTCGCCCGCTGGTAACCCAGCATTTTCCAACTGAAACATTCCTGGAATGACGCGGCGCGTAAAACGCGCCCGCTTTCTGGCGACATTTTTTCGTCTATTGGAGCGTAAAATGACCGTTCTCAGAGAACCTTTGGTGGCACCAAAATTTGGCAAATGGGCGCAGCTGGTGTTGGGGCTTATCTGTATGGCCTCCATCTCCAGCCCGCAGTATGTGTGGACGCTGCTGACTAAACCGCTGACGGAAAAGCTGGGTGTGGGCCTGCCTGAGCTGCAGGTGACCTTTTCACTGCTCATTATTCTGCAAACCTTCTTTTCTCCTTTCCAGGGACGTCTGGTTGAACGGTTTGGCCCCCGACTGCTGATCTCGATTGGCACGGTAATGGCCGGAATGAGCTGGGTGCTCTCCGCGCACATTAACGGCCTGGTGGCGCTGTATCTGGTCTACGGCTGCATCGGGGGGTTGGGCACCGGGATTGTGTATATCGGTGTGGTGGGGCTGATGGTGAAGTGGTTCCCGCAAAACCGGGGCTTTGCCGCAGGGGCCGTGGCGGCGGGGTATGGCATGGGGGCGATTTTGACCACCTTCCCGATCTCGATTTCGCTGGGCAACTATGGCCTGGAGCAGACCATGACCATGTTCGGTATCGTCTTCGCTATCGTGGGTCTGCTGGCCAGCCAGGGGCTGAGCCTGCCGCCTCACTCGACCGTGCAGCCCATCAGCCGGAAAATCGTGCAGGGGACGCGTCAGTTCACCTCTCGCGAAATGCTGCGCCAGCCGCTGTTCTGGCTGATGTTTGCCATGATGGCGATGATGTCCACCTCCGGGCTGATGGTGACCTCGCAAATGGCCATCTTTGCCGAAGATTTCGGTATCAGTAAAGCGGTGGTATTCGGCATGGCCGCGCTGCCGTTGGCGTTGACCATCGACCGCTTTACCAACGGTCTGACCCGCCCGCTGTTCGGTTTTATTTCCGACCGTTACGGTCGTGAAAAGACCATGTTTATCGCCTTTGCTCTCGAAGGGGTGGCGATGACGCTATGGCTGACCTGCCGGGAAGATCCGCTGCTGTTCGTGCTGCTCTCCGGGGTGGTGTTCTTCGGCTGGGGCGAAATTTTCTCGCTGTTCCCCTCCACGCTGACCGACACGTTCGGCAGCGAGCACGCCGCCTCGAACTACGGCTGGCTGTATATCTCGCAGGGGATTGGCTCGATTTTCGGCGGGCCGCTGGCCGCGCTGCTGTATCAGCACACTCAAGGGTGGCACGTGGTCTTTGGCTGCGCGATTACCCTTGATTTCATCACCGCCGGGCTGGCGCTGTGGGTGCTGAAACCCTGGCGTGCGCGCTTTATTCGCCAGCACAGTTAATGCGGAGCACTTATGACGGTCACGACATCGGAACCGACGCCACTTCTGGCGCATTCAGAGCGGGTGTTTCTGCAACTGCGGCAGGAGATTTATCAGTTTGTCCTGCTGCCCGGCGATCGTTTCACGGAGGTGGACATTGCCCGCCGCCTGGGATGTTCCCGCACGCCGGTTCGCGAAGCGCTGTTATTGCTGCAAAACGAGGGGCTGGTTAGACGCTGTCTGCGTAACGGGTGGGAAGTTTTTCCCATTGATTTCGATGTCTATGAAGACCTGTACGAGACGCGCGCGCTGATTGAAGTGAATACGGTGCGCGCTCTGTGCCGTTCGACGTCGACAAAGGTGAATCGGGAGGGACTTGCCGGGTTGAACGCTATCTGGCGGGTTGCGCCGCGGGAGGGGCTGGCGTGCGATGATATCGCCTCGCTGGACGAGCAGTTTCATCTTGCGCTCACCGAGGCGGCGGGCAACCGGGAGTTGACGGCGATTCTGACCAATATCACCAACCGCATTCGCATTATGCGGCGGCTCGATTTTGAGTATGAAACCCGTGTGACACAGACCTACAAAGAGCACGCGGAGCTGCTGGAAGCCATTGAACAGCGTGACGAAGCGCGCGCGGTCGCGCTGATCTCCGCGCATATTCAGGATGCTTATCAGGGAGCCAGCACCATTACCCTGCGACGTTTGCAGGGGGTACGGGTCAAACAAATACCGTAACCGGGGCTAGCCGTTGTTTTTATCGGAGGCGGGCAAAATCGGCGGTTTCCCCGTCGCTGCCCGCTTCCGGTTCATCTCATCGAGAATCAGCCGATAGGCGATGTAGTACTTATAGATGTTGCTTACGTAGGTGACCGTTTCGGCTCCAATCTTCTCGGCGGCGAGGTTTTCCACGTTACCAAACCAGATGTTGGGGTCAAAACCGCGCTTTTTGGTCTCCGTACGCAGACGCGCAATCCGTGCCGGGCCAGCATTATAAGAGGCGAAAGAAAACAGTGCCTTATCCAGCTGCGTCATCGGTTCGTCACCGTAGTAGCGGTCGATCATCCAGCGCATATACTTCACCCCGGCGTGGATATTCGGATCCAGTTGCTTGATATCACCTACCTTCAATTCTTTGCCGGTGCTCGGCATCACCTGCATGACGCCAATCGCGCCAACGTGACTGCGCACGGACTGATTCAGCCGCGACTCCTGATAACCCTGTGCCGCCATCAGCAGCCAGTCGACGTCATAACGGTCGCCGTATTTGCGAAAAATCTCGACCATCTTCAAAAATTTGCGCCGTTCTTTCTCTGCTGCGGCATTTTTGACGTATTTCGCGCTTTTCAGATAGCGGAGCAACAGGGTATTGCCCAGGGTGCTGCCCTGGCGGTTGTCTTTAATAAAACCGTTGAGCTTCGCCAGCAACTGCGGGTTATCTTTGCGCACCGCCCAGGCGATGTTGCCGTTATCGCGTAGCACAATATCTTCATGAACCTGGATTTTCGGGAACACCTGTTTCCAGAACAGCGCTTTGTGGCGATCGACCACGATCAGCGGAATCAGCCCGGCGTTGAGCATTTCCAGCAGATCCTCGTCTTCCAGCGCTTCGGGGGCGGGCTTGATGACGATGGGTGGGAGAGAGGCTTTGGCAAAGCGCGCATTGAGGGCTTCAAGGCTTTCATAGTAGCTGGATGAACGACGGACAAAGACCGTCTTACCGGCGAGTTCGTCCACGTTTTTCACCTGCGGTGACGCGGGGCCGGAGATCAGCAGTTCCTGAATATCGCTGTAAATTGGGGCAGTAAAAGCCACCTGCTGCTGGCGTGCTGCGGTGATCGTAAGATTGGCTGCGGCAATATCGCCTTTACCTTCGTTCAGGGCAGTAAAGAGATTATCGCGGGTCACCGGAACGAAGATAATTCGCACCTTGAGGTGGCGCTGCTTGAGCTTTTTCTCTTTGGTAAGCTGGGCATTCAGGCTGCGTTCAAATTCGGCGAAGATATCGTGGGTGGCCCCGCGCTGCTGGCCTTTATCGATAAAAAAGAAGGTTTTGCTGTAGGTGGTCAACACGCGAATGACCCGGCGGTCGAGCATGCCAGGCAGGTCGCCCTTCCAGGGCTGCATAATGCTCTCGATATTGACCTCAAGCGCGTCGGGTGAGTCCTCTGGCTGTACGGCGGCGAAAGCGGTACCGGTCAACAGCAGGGCGCTCAGGCAGGCGGTGAGAAAACGGCTAACAGGGATGGCGTTCATGGTGCGGCACTCCGCAGGGCGCATCCCTCTATTTTAGTCGAGCGAAGCTAAAACACCCTGTTGGAGCAGGGCTTTTTCATGCGCTTCGCCGCCGCGAAATTCAGGCCATAAAAAACCCCGACGTGTCGGGGTTTTTCTTAATCAGTACATGGCCACCGGCCATTCCGGCGGCGCCTGGCTCATCACTTCAACCATCACATCTTTGATGTTGTTGAAAATGGTGGCGATGTCTACCATCGTGATGCCCAGTAACCCGGTTGCAAACCAGCACGCGGCTGCGACACCCAGCATACCGCTGATGACGGCGAGACCGGCGTAGTCGGATTTACGGAATTGAATTTTCAGGGTACTGGCGAGAAACATCAGTACCGCGCTGGTTAACGGCCAGCGTAACAGTGCGACGCCTGCGGTAATGGAAACCATGAGACTTCATCCTCAGAGATAAACAACAAGTTGCCCTGACAGCACTTATTGATTGAGGCGCGAGGCGCCCAGGCTATCTGAAGGCATTCACAAATTGAATGAAACAGTGTTTTTGTTTCATCTCGATGTGTGAACTATATCACGTTTGTTGTTTTATTCACCAGAGGTAAACGCAGGATTTTTGTCAACGCCGCGGCTCAGTATAGGCCGCGGCGAAGCGATGCTACGCGGAGATCTGATGGCGGTAGTCCGTCGGCGTGCGGTCGAACTCGCGGCGGAAGACGCGAGAGAAGGTCTGCTGAGAGACATAGCCCAGATCCATCGCGATATCGAAGATGGGGCGCTGGGTGGTGCGCAACGCTTCTGCCGCCAGCAGCAGACGTCGCTGGCGAATGTATTCGCCTAGCGTCTGGTGCATTACGGTGCGGAACATTCTTTGCAGATACCACTTCGAGTAGCCGGATTTTCTGGCCACGATGTCGATATTAAGCGGTTGATCGATATGTTCATCTATCCATTCAGTAAGAGTATGAATAATTTCCCGATGGGACATAAGGCTCTCCCCGTTGTCTATTTTCGCGTCGATTTCTTGTCTGGCGGCGAGTATAATTCCTCAAGTTAACTTGAGGTAAAGCGTATTATGGAAAAAAAATCGACCCGCATAAAATCGCTGCTCACGCCCGGTGAGGTAGCGAAACGAACGGGGGTTGCGGTCTCTGCGCTGCATTTTTATGAGAGTAAAGGGCTGATCCACAGCACGCGCAACAGCGGTAATCAGCGGCGCTATAAGCGCGATGTGCTGCGCTACGTGGCGATCATTAAAATTGCCCAGCGCCTGGGCATTCCGCTGGCGACGATCGGCGATTCCTTTAGCGTGCTGCCGGAAAACCACACGTTAGGCCCGCGCGACTGGAAACACCTCACGACCCAATGGCGGGAAGAGCTGGATAAACGCATTCACGCCATGGAGGCGCTGCGAGATCAGCTCGACGGCTGTATCGGCTGCGGCTGCATGTCGTTGCGCGACTGTCCGCTGCGTAACCCGGGCGATAAGCTGGGTGAAGAGGGCACCGGCGCGCGTCTGCTGGAAGACGAATAATCCTCCGCGATCCTCTCCCCAGGATTGCGACATTTTTGCCATAGAATTGTTGCCGGATTGCGCATAAACGATAACGTTTGCGCATGGGTTGGTGAATTCTTCATCGGTAATCGTTAATTTTCATAAACCAGGGCAAACTTCTGTTGAAAAAGGGGACATAAAAGCCAGATAATCGTTTGCCTCGGATTTTCGGACGCTTCTTATGCCGTAAATCCGCAGACCAACCTCATCACGCACTCGCGCAGATGAGGTATTCCGATTCTCGTTTTGTCTGCGCGGAGTTAATCGTTTGCTTTTTTGTGGCTCCCCTTTGCCGCAATGTAGCACATGGAGATGACGCTTAGCTGGCAGTGGATGTTCCACCACGCAGACGAACGAATGATAAAAACTCTCAGGGGATGTTTTCTATGTCTACGCCTTCAGCGCGTACCGGCGGTTCATTGGACGCCTGGTTTAAAATTTCTGCTCGTGGTAGCTCCGTTCGTCAGGAGATTGTCGCCGGTTTGACCACCTTCCTGGCGATGGTGTACTCGGTGATTGTGGTACCGGGCATGCTGGGTAAAGCCGGTTTCCCGCCGGCCGCCGTGTTCGTGGCGACCTGTCTGGTGGCCGGTGTGGGGTCTATCGTGATGGGGCTGTGGGCGAACCTGCCTTTAGCCATTGGCTGCGCCATCTCGCTGACTGCCTTTACCGCTTTCAGCCTGGTGCTGGGCCAGCACATCAGCGTGCCGGTTGCTCTGGGCGCGGTGTTCCTGATGGGCGTACTCTTCACCATCATCTCCGCTTCCGGTATTCGTAGCTGGATCTTGCGCAATTTGCCGCAGGGTATTGCGCACGGCACCGGCATCGGTATCGGTCTGTTCCTGCTGCTGATTGCCGCCAACGGCGTCGGCATGGTGGTGAAAAACCCGCTGGACGGTCTGCCGGTCGCGCTGGGTCAGTTCGACAGCTTCCCGGTGGTGATGACGCTGGTGGGCCTGGCGATGATCATCGGCCTTGAAAAACTGAAGGTTCCGGGCGGTATTCTGCTGACCATCATCGGCGTGTCTATCGTCGGCCTGATTTTCGACCCGAACGTGCACTTCTCTGGCGTATTCGCCATGCCGTCGCTGAGCGATGACAACGGCAACTCGCTGATCGGCAGCCTGGATATCATGGGCGCGCTGAACCCAATTGTCCTGCCGAGCGTGCTGGCGCTGGTGATGACCGCCGTCTTCGATGCGACCGGTACAATCCGCGCGGTTGCGGGTCAGGCAAACCTGCTGGATAAAGATGGCCAGATCATTAACGGCGGCAAAGCGCTGACGACTGACTCTCTCAGCAGCGTGTTCTCTGCCGTGGTGGGCGCCGCGCCGGCTGCGGTGTACATCGAGTCCGCAGCGGGTACGGCGGCAGGCGGTAAAACCGGTTTAACGGCGATCACCGTTGGCGTACTGTTCCTGCTGATCCTGTTCCTCTCTCCGCTTTCTTACCTGGTCCCGGGCTACGCGACCGCACCGGCGCTGATGTACGTGGGCCTGCTGATGCTGAGCAACGTGGCGCGTATCGACTTCAACGATTTCGTTGATGCGATGTCTGGCCTGATCACCGCAGTGATGATCGTGCTGACCTGTAACATCGTTACCGGCATCATGATTGGCTTCGCGACGCTGGTTGTGGGCCGTGTGGTTTCGGGCGAATGGCGCAAGCTGAACATCGGCACCGTTATTATCGCGGTTGCGCTGGTGGTCTTCTATGCGGGCGGCTGGGCTATCTAAGCCTGACGTTTTGCAGATAAGAAAACCCGCCTGATGGCGGGTTTTCTGTTTGTAGCCCGACTGCGCGACTGGTTCGGACTTTTTTTCCATTTTCCGCCGCGTCTCGTTTCCTTTTGCGTTACTCTGGTACGCGTATGATAAGAAGCACGACGCTTCATGTTTTGAATAATAAGACAACGCTGTAAACAGGGAACGCATGGAAATATTCTTTACCATACTCATCATGACCCTCGTGGTTTCGCTGTCCGGGGTGGTTACACGCGTACTGCCCTTCCAGGTTCCACTACCTTTAATGCAAATCGCCATCGGTGCGCTGCTGGCCTGGCCTACCTTCGGTTTGCACGTTGAATTTGACCCTGAACTCTTCCTCGTACTGTTCATCCCGCCGCTGCTGTTTGCCGACGGCTGGAAGACGCCGACCCGCGAGTTTATCGAGCACGGCAGGGAGATTCTCGGCCTGGCGCTGGCGTTAGTGCTGGTGACGGTGGTCGGGATTGGCTTCCTGATCTACTGGATTGTTCCCGGCATTCCGCTGATCCCCGCTTTTGCGCTGGCGGCGGTATTGTCGCCAACCGATGCCGTGGCGCTTTCCGGCATTGTGGGGGAAGGGCGCATCCCGAAAAAAATCATGGGCATTTTGCAGGGCGAGGCGCTGATGAACGACGCCTCCGGCCTGGTGTCGCTGAAGTTTGCCGTGGCTGTCGCGATGGGCACGATGGTCTTTACCGTTGGCGGCGCGACGGTAGAGTTCCTGAAGGTGGCGATTGGCGGCATCCTCGCGGGCTTCGTGGTGAGCTGGCTGTACGGTCGCTCAATGCGTTTCCTCAGCCGCTGGGGCGGCGATGAGCCCGCCACGCAGATCGTGCTGCTGTTCCTGCTGCCGTTTGCCTCTTACCTGATTGCTGAACATATTGGCGTTTCCGGTATCCTGGCGGCGGTGGCGGCGGGGATGACCATTACGCGTTCCGGCGTGATGCGCACCGCGCCGTTGGCCATGCGCCTGCGCGCCAACAGCACCTGGGCGATGCTCGAGTTTGTGTTCAACGGCATGGTCTTCTTGCTGTTGGGCCTGCAATTACCCGCGATTCTTGAGACGTCGTTGGTGGCGGCTGAGGCCGACCCGAACGTCGAAACCTGGATGCTGTTTACCGATATCATCCTGATTTACGCGGCGCTGATGCTGGTACGCTTCGGCTGGTTATGGACGATGCGCAAGCTCAGCCAGCGCTTCCTGAAAAAGAAACCGATGGAGTTCGGCTCCTGGACGACCCGCGAGCTCTTGATTTCTTCGGTGGCGGGGGTGCGCGGTGCGATAACGCTCGCCGGTGTGCTTTCTATTCCACTTTTGCTGCCGACGGGCGAAGCCTTCCCGGCGCGTTATGAGCTGGTGTTCCTCGCCGCTGGGGTGATTCTGTTCTCGCTATTTGTGGGCGTGGTGGCGTTGCCGATTTTACTGCGTCATATCGAATCCACCGACCACGTGCAGCAGCGTAATGAAGAGCGGCTGGCGCGCGCGGCGACGGCGGATGTGGCGATTGTCGCCATCCAGAAAATGGAAGAGCGTCTGGCGGCGGATAGCAACGAGAATATCGATAATCAGCTGCTGACCGAGGTCAGTTCGCGCGTCATCGGTAACCTGCGCCGTCGCGTCGACGGGCGTAACGATGTGGAAACCTCAATGCTGGAAGAGCAGCTTGAACGGCGTTTCCGCCTGGCGGCGCTGCGCTCCGAGCGCGGGGAGCTGTACCACCTGCGCGCGACCAGACAGATCAGTAATGAGACGCTGCAAAAGCTGCTGCACGACCTCGACCTGCTGGAAGCGTTGTTAATAGAAGACGCGTAGTGAAGTTCGGCGCCGCCCCGCGGCGCCTGGCCGGTCGACCATCGCCGGATGGCGGCTTCGCCTTATCCGGCCTACGGACCTGTAGGCCTGATAAGCGTAGCGCCATCAGGCACTAACGCCGCGTAGCCCGAGCGAGGCGTTTACGCCGACCTCGGGAATGGCACCCTATCTACTCCGGCAGCTTAAACCCCTCACAGCACTTCAGCCATGCCTGGGCGCTGTGAGACAAATAGACCCCTTCTCGCCAAATCATACCTAACTGCCAGCGTAGTTCGCTTTCCAGCGGCAGCCAGCGCAGCGTCTTTTCATCCAGCTTGCGGCAAATGGGCTCCGGCAGAATCGCCACGCCGACACCCGCCTGCACCATCGCCGCCAGAAAATCCCACTGGCCGCTGCGTACTGCAATGCGCGGTTTAACGTCATGGCGAGCAAACAGCTGCATCAGCTGGCGGCTGAGGGCGAAATCTTCGTTATAAATCAGCAACGGATGCGCGGCTAACTGGGTGGGCGAAACCGACGTTTGTTCCAGCCATTCACCGGAACGGGGCACCAGTACGCACAGCGGGTGGCTGAACAGCGGCAGGGTGGTGAGCGCGCTCTCTTCTTCAACAGGCAGCGCCGTCATCGCCAGATCCAGCTCGCCGTTCATCACCGCCTGCTGCACCGTCAGGCCGCCAAATTCGGAGATTTTCAGTTCGACGCCCGGGTAGCGCTGGCGGAACAAGCCGATCGGCCCCGCCATGAGCATACCGACCATTGGCGGAATACCAAGACGCAGCACGCCCTTATTGAGATGGTTAATATCGCTAAGCTCGGCTTCCAGCTGGCGGAATTCATCAAGAATCGCCAGCCCGCGCTCGAATACCACTTGTCCGGTATCGGTCATCAACAGCTTGCGGCCGTCGCGAATCAGGAGGGTACAGTTCAGCTCATCTTCCAGGTTTTTGAGCATCTTACTGATCGTCGGTTGCGTAACGTAGAGCTTCTCCGCCGCCCGGGTAAAGCTCTGCTGGCGAACGACTTCAACAAAGTAGCGCAGCGTTCTTATGTCCATGATTATGCCTCTAAACTATGCTACCGATGAGTTTAATTCATTTCTGTCATCATCGTGGTCTCACTATACTGTGCGCCTGTGATTTTTTCTGGACATCCCTCCATGGCTGAGGCCTTAGGGCGCGTAATGCCCTCCGTGTTAAATCGTCTTCAGGTACCGGTGCAGGTTGTGCTGTATGCCGGACTGTTTGTTTTTGCTGAATATCTGGTGAGCTGGTGGCATTTGCCGCTGCCTGCGAACCTGGTGGGAATGGTACTCCTGCTGGCGCTGATTGTTTGCCACGTGGTGCCGCTAAAATGGGTACGTGCGGGCTCACGCTGGCTGCTGGCTGAAATGCTGCTGTTCTTTGTCCCGGCGGTGGTGGCGGTGGTGAATTACGCTCAACTGCTGATGGTCGATGGGTGGCGCATTTTCCTCGTCATCGCGCTGAGCACCATGATGGTGCTGGGGGCAACGGCATGGGTGGTCGACAAAGTGTATCGCTACGAACTGAAGCGGATGCGCAATGAATAATTTTCAGCTGAGCGTCCTGTGTCTGGTGATTACCCTGGTGCTCTATTTCGCCAATAAACGTCTGTATCGCCGCTTTCGTAAATTACCGCTGATGCCGCTGGTTCTCACGCCGGTGCTGCTGGTGCTGATGCTGGTGTTTGGCCATATCTCCTATCAGAACTATATGGGAGAAGCCCACTGGCTGCTGTGGCTGCTGGGTCCGGCGACCATCGCCTTTGCTGTACCGGTGTACGACAATCTGGCCATTATCAAACGCCACTGGATGTCGCTCTCCGCCGGGGTGATCACGGCGACGGTCGTGGCGGTGACCAGTTCAGTGTGGCTGGCGCGGCTGTTTACCCTGTCGGATGAAATCCAGCGCAGCCTGGCCGTGCGTTCCATCACCACGCCGTTTGCGCTGGCGGCGGCGAAATCCCTCGGTGGGCAGCCGGAGCTGGTAGCGTTGTTTGTGGTAGTGACCGGTGTGTTTGGCATGGCGATTGGCGACGTGCTGTTTTTACGTCTGTCGATTCGAGAAGGTATGGCGAAAGGAGCGGGCTTCGGTGCGGCATCGCACGGCGCGGGAACCGCGCGCTCTTATGAGCTGGGGCCGCAGGAAGGCGTGGTGGCAAGCCTGGTGATGATGCTCTCCGGCGTGGTAATGGTGCTGGTGGCGCCGTTAGTAGGCTGGATTATGTTCTGACGCTATTGCCGGGTGGCGCTGCGCTTACCCGGCCTACAACGGCGCAATCCCGTAGACCTGATAAGCGAAGCGCCGTCAGGCAAAACTAGCGATTCAATCGCCGCACGATGCGCTCCACCTGCTGGCGGAAATCGGCGGCCACCTGGGCGGGTGTCTGCTTACCGAGATCCAGCTTTTCACGCGCTGACGTGAACTGATCGATCACCTGCAAATCCTCAATGTACGGCGTGGCGATAGCGGTAGTATGCAGCGACTGCGCCTGGCGTAGCCCGGCGACGACCGGATCGTTCGGGTCAATCACCCCTTTCTCGGTTAAAAGTGTTTCCGCCGCTTTATTCAGCGGAATGCCGCGCTCGAGCCCCAGCGCTTCCACCGACTGCGGATCGCTGACCAGGAAATTCAGCAGCATCGCCGCCTCTTTCGGATGCTTCGTCGACTTCGCCACTGAGAACATTTGCGACGTTTTGAAATAGACGCCCGATTCATCCGTCCCAGGCTGCATCACATAGTCGCCCAGCACCAATTTTGCCGGTGGCGTCATGTTGTTGGCGAACATGCGAATGGTAATGTTCCACGTAAACAAGCCGCCCCATTCACCGTTGATCCACGGCTTCATCTCATACAGGTTGCCCTTGCCGTAGGCGGAGAGCGTTTTCGGGGATGGCAGCACGTGGTCATCGCTCAGCCGCTTCACAAAATTGAAGGCTTCAATCCACTGGGCCTCGCTCCAGGTAAACTGACCGTCTCTGTTGAACATCGGCTGCTGATGTTTCTGCATCATGTAAGCGTTGAGCAGCAGAATCACATCCTGATCGACCATCGTGTACGGGTAGTAGTTGTTGCCGAGCTTCTGCTGGAACACCTTCCCGGCGGCAAAGAATTCATCCCAGGTTTTCGGATACGCCAGCCCGGCTTTTTTCCAGGTGACGTCGTTATAGTAAAACACCGGCGCATTCACAGAAATCGGCAGGCCGTTGAGCTTGCCTTTGACGGTGGTGGATTGCAGCTCTTTGGCCTGATACTGGCTGAAATCGAGCTCGCCTTTAAGCTTATTGAGGTCGTAATAGCCTTCACCGTTTTTGGAGAAGATGATCAGCCACGGCCAGTTGGTTTGCATCACGTCCGGCTCGGTGCCGCTCGCCATCTGGGTAGTCAGACGGGAAAGGTGTCCGTCCCAGCCGGTATATTCGGCCTTCACTTTGATATCGGGATACTTTTTCTCGAAGGTTTCCAGCGCCTTGAGGGTTGCCTGGTGACGGCTATTGCCTCCCCACCACGACATGCGTAATTCGACGGGCTGTTGCGCCCAGGCAGAGGTACAGGAAAATAACAGTGATGCGATAACACCTGATACGAGTTTATTCATTATTTCTCTCCGGAACAGAGGCAGAAATTGTTTTATAAAACAGGTGAGTAACTGCAAAATACTGACCAGTCGCTTCGGCGCGGCAGGAAGCCGCGCCGGAATGCGCTTTAGTGTTTCGCCAGACGGGAAACCAGTTCGAACTCCTTAAAGTTCACCGGGCGCTGCTGCTGCATAGAGATATTGCCCGCGATGCCGGTGAGAATGGACATCGCCCCCGCGCGATGGTCTGCCGCCCGTTGCAGCGGGTCGTTACCCGGCTCGCCAAACAGGTCCGCCAGCATGGCGTTGTCGCCGCCGCCGTGGCCGCCTTCACCCAGGTTAAACTCCGCTTTCCACGGTTCGGCGAACATCGGGAAGACGGTAATATCGCACTGCTCCAGGCTGCCTTCGTTTTCGCGCTTGCCGCCAGCGTTAACGTAGGATTTCTCGACGATTTTCATCTCCAGACGGCCTTCGGTGCCGTTAAACACCACGTTCAACCCTTCCCACGGCAGATAGGCGTTAAGGGAGTAGGTGAGCTGCACATTATTCTGGTATTTCACCAGCACCGACATGGTGTCTTCGATGGTGATACCGTCGCTGAACACGCTCTGGTCGCGGAAGTAGTTGTCTTCATGCTCGGCGTCCAGATAGAGCGCTTTCAACTGCGGGTTGTCCGCCATATTCAGCGCGAACGGGTCGTCCTTTGCTTCGGCATAGCCGTGGGCGCGGGGGTAGAACTGGGTCACGCCGCGTTTTTCCGCGTTCTCTTTGCCGTAGAACTGCAGACTGCCCTCGGCGTAAACGCGCTCAGGGTAGCTCGCCAGCCAGAAGTTCATCAGGTCGAAATGGTGAGTCGATTTGTGCACCAGCAGGCCGCCGCTGTTGCGTTTTTCACGGTGCCAGCGACGGAAGTAGTCCGCGCCGTGCTCGGTATTGAGCAGCCACTCAAAGTGAACGGAGGTAACGTTGCCGATCGCGCCCTGCATCAGCAGTTCACGCACCTTGCTGTGGTGCGGCGCATAGCGGTAGTTAAAGGCCACGCGCACCGTGTGCCCGGTCTCCTCGATGGCATCCAGAATGCGCAGCGCGCGCTTCTCGTCGATGGTCATCGGTTTTTCGGTGATCACATCGCAGCCCGCGTGCAGCGCACGGACGATGTAATCATCGTGGGTGCGGTCCATGGTGGTGACGATGACGATATCCGGCCGGGTTTCGCGGATCATCTCTTCGAACTGCGCCGCTTTCCAGGTGGAGACCGGCTCGGCGCCCTCTTTTTGCAGCAGCGTATTGGCGTAGTTCATTCGCGTCTGGTTGGTGTCGCAAAAGGCGACCATTCTGGCGTTATTACGCCAGGTTCCACCAATAGCGGAAATATATAAACCTGCACGACCTCCAGTCCCGACCAACGCATATTTTTTCATGACATCCTCGATTAATATATCAACACCAAAATCCGCAAGGCGACGCAATGAAACGTATTCCGCATCAATTGATGGAGCTGAACAGCACTTTTATCTGGCACTGGCCCTGGTTTATTCAGGGCGTGAAAAGCGCGAAACAGCACGGTTTCACCGGCATCATCCTGCACCAACAGGAACTGCTTTCTATTCTTGCGACGCCCTCGCCGTTGAGTCAGAAACTCCACGTCGAGAACTTAATTCATCAGCAACATTACGCGTTGCAGTATTTAAAACGCGTTGACCGTTATCTGGCGGAAAATAACCTGTCGTTCTGGCTACAGGGAGAGGCTGCGCCGAATGACGATATTATTAAGCGTAAATTTCCCGAACTGACCTTCGACGAAAGCAGCGCGCCGGATTTCTGGCAGCAGTTTTATGCCGCGATACTGCACCCGCTATTACCGTCGTTGCCGCACCTCAGCGGCATGATTCTCAGCCTGACCACCCCGGACTTTCAGACCGCTCGCTGGCAGCAGAGCCTGCACGATGTCTGGAGCCTGCTGCGCGCCCAGGGAAAAAAGCTGGTGTTGCGCGACTTTATCGATGACAGCTGGCCGCGCCAGCAGCTTTCGAACATACTTGCCCGGCTCCCGGACGACGTTCGCGCCGCGATTAAAGCCACCGAGCTGGACTATCACCCCGGTTTTGCCAACCACCCGCACATCGCCACGCTGCCGGGGCATAAAAAGTGGATAGAGTACGATCTCTTTGGCACCGGCTACGGCTGGACCGCGCTGCCGTGCTATCTGGCCGATGAAATCAGCGGCCGCCTGAGCTGGGCGCTGAGCGCCGCCGAAAACGAAATTGAGGCGATTACGTCTCGCGTCAGCTGGCAGTGGCTACCCGACAGCCGGGTCATGGACTCTGCCAACGCCATTAACCTCTTCGGGCTTTGCGCCGCCAATCAGACCGACGATTCCGCGCCGTCGGTCTTTGAACGCTGGGTTGAGCATCAGCAGCTTGGCTTTCGTTCGATGCAGGACAAACACCAGCTTTCTGTCATCGTCCACGCCAGCTACGACTGGCTGTGTAAAACGCCGAACTTCCTTGGACGACGGCTGCACTACCAAAGCCAGATCCCGGAGAGCGTCGCCCAGGCGCAGCAGCTGCTGCATATGGACACCCGCAGCGCCAACTGGATGCACGCCTGGCAGCCATTAATGCCGACCGACGACCCGACCCTCGGCAAAGAGCAGCGCGAGCGGGTGACGCTGGAAAAAGAGGCTGCCTGCTTCCTTGCGACCCGCACGGTACAAAATCTGCGGGAGCTGATGCCGCGAATGACCTGCCCGAACGACACGCTGGAGGTGCTGCTGGCCGCCTGGCGTAGCGCGGAAATCTACAGCCAGATGTTCTCTCGCGTGGCGGCGACGGTGACCGATATCCTGTGGCTTGACCACTACGGCCCGCACAGCCTACCTGCCGACATGCTACAAAAGCATCAACAGCAGCTGCTGCGCTACGCCGACACGCTGGAACGCTGGCTGGTTAATCCGCCTGCCAGCGGCCCGCTGTTCCTGCCGCTGTTGCTCAGCCCGGAGCGCTTAACCCGCTTTGCCAGAAGTCTCAGCGATGTGTCTTGAGTTAAAGAATAAAAAGCGCGGCGAGAGTTGTCTGTAAACGTCGTAGAGGTAAAGCTGAGGAATGGCGTGAAAACGGGAAAAGTGTGATGGCCTTTGCGAATCGCAGATAAAGCTTGTGATGCGCATCGGCTTTTTTCGTTTTGGTGACGTGATAAACGTCACCTGAAGGGAAAAAAAATGTGATCCCCGACCAGCGGTCGGGGAGGGGATTTTAGTGTGCGCGGCCCTGATCGATGCCCAGACCGGTCTGCGAACGGATGAACTGCGCGCGGAACTGTTCGCGTTCACGATTACCTTCTTCGGAGTTATCGGTGGCGGAGAAGAACCAGATACCGATAAAGGCGATGGCAATGGAGAACAGCGCCGGGTACTCATATGGGAAGATCGCCTTCTCGTGGCCGAGGATCGTCACCCAAATGGTTGGGCCGAGGATCATCAGCACTACCGCCGTCAGCAGGCCCAACCAGCCGCCGATCATCGCGCCACGGGTGGTCAGTCTTGACCAGTACATGGAGAGCAGGATGATCGGAAAGTTGCAGCTCGCCGCGATGGAGAACGCCAGGCCCACCATGAACGCGATGTTCTGATTCTCGAACAGGATGCCCAGCAGAATCGCCACCACGCCCAGCACCAGTACGGTGATTTTCGAAACCTTCAGCTCTTCACGCTCGGTCGCGCCTTTCTTGAAGACGTTGGCGTACAGGTCGTGAGAGACCGCTGAAGCACCGGCCAGCGTCAGACCGGCAACCACCGCCAGAATAGTGGCGAAAGCGACCGCCGAGATAAAGCCGAGGAACAGGTTGCCGCCCACGGCATCGGCCAGGTGCACCGCCGCCATGTTGTTACCGCCAATCAGCGCGCCCGCCGCGTCTTTAAACGCCGGGTTTGCCCCTACCAGCATGATCGCGCCGAAGCCGATGATAAAGGTCAGGATGTAGAAGTAGCCCATAAAGCCGGTGGCGTAGAACACGCTCTTACGCGCTTCGCCCGCATCGCTTACGGTGAAGAAACGCATCAGGATGTGCGGCAGACCGGCGGTACCGAACATCAGGCCGAGGCCCAACGACAGCGCCGATATCGGGTCTTTCACCAGCCCGCCGGGACTCATGATCGCCGTGCCTTTCGGGTGCACCGCCATGGCTTCGGTGAACAGATTATTGAAGCTAAAGCCCACGTGTTTCATCACCATAAAGGCCATGAAGCTAGCGCCGAACAGCAGCAGCACCGCTTTGATAATTTGTACCCACGTGGTGGCGAGCATGCCGCCAAACAGTACGTACATCACCATCAGCACGCCGACCAGCACCACGGCGACGTGGTAGTTGAGGCCGAACAGCAGTTCGATAAGTTTACCCGCGCCCACCATCTGGGCAATCAGATACAGCGCCACCACCACCAGCGAGCCGCAGGCGGAGAGCATGCGGATTGGCCCCTGCTTCAGTCGGTAGGAGGCCACGTCGGCAAAGGTATAGCGACCGAGGTTACGCAAGCGTTCGGCGATCAGGAACAGGATGATCGGCCAGCCGACGAGGAAGCCGAGCGAGTAGATCAGCCCGTCGTAGCCGGAGGTGTAGACCAGCGCGGAAATACCGAGGAACGACGCCGCCGACATAAAGTCACCGGCAATCGCCAGCCCGTTCTGGAAGCCGGTAATGTTGCCGCCGGCGGTGTAGTAATCGTTACGCGAACGTACGCGCTTCGACGCCCAGTAGGTAATGTACAGCGTCAGGACGACGAAAATCAGGAACATGATAATCGCCTGCCAGTTGGTCGGCTGGCGTTCGACCGGGCCGCTCAGGGCATCCGCCGCGCTGGCCGCAAAAGGAAGTGTGGCGGCTAGCGCCGTCAGGACTTTCTTCATGATGCTTTTACCTCGCGCAGGACGGCCTTGTTCAGGCGATCGAATTCATTGTTAGCCCGCCAGACGTAGATGCCGGTCAGAACAAAAGAAATCACGATAATGCCGATACCAATCGGAATGCCGCGCGTGACGCTGGTACCCGCGTGCAGCGGCGTGCCGAGCCAGCCCGGCGCGAAGGCGATGAGTAAAATAAAACCGACGTACACCACTAACATAATCAGCGATAAGAAGGTGGCAAACCGTTGCCGTTTTTCGACGAGCTCCCTGAAATGCGCACTATCTTCTATCTGCTGACAAATTTGATCATTCATCACAGAATCTCCAGAGGTACAGGTAGGGGTTGTTGTTATAGGTAGAGCTGTCTATTGCCGGATGGCGACTGGTGTCTTATCCGGCCTACGTTTGACTCCCGTAGTCGGCCCGGTAAGCGGAGCGCTACCGGGCAAAATAGTCTTATGACGGCATCGTGATGGCCTGCTTCTCTTCCAGCAGTTTTTCCACCACGCCCGGATCGGCGAGCGTTGAAGTATCGCCCAGGTTGCTGGTGTCGCCAGCGGCAATCTTGCGCAGAATACGGCGCATGATCTTGCCTGAACGGGTTTTCGGCAGCGAGTCGGTCCAGTGCAGCACGTCCGGCGTCGCCAGCGGGCCAATCTCTTTACGGACCCAGTTGCGTACTTCGGTGTACAGCGCAGGCGTGGGCTCTTCGCCGTGGTTCAGCGTGACGTAGGCATAAATCGCCTGGCCTTTAATACTGTGCGGAATACCCACCACCGCCGCTTCGGCAATTTTCGGATGCGACACCAGCGCCGATTCGATTTCCGCGGTACCCAGACGGTGGCCGGAGACGTTCAGTACGTCGTCGACGCGACCGGTAATCCAGTAGTAACCGTCTTCATCGCGACGAGCGCCGTCGCCGCTGAAGTACATGTTCTTGAAGGTGGAGAAGTAGGTCTGCTCAAAGCGTTCGTGATCGCCGAACAGCGTACGCGCCTGGCCCGGCCAGGAGTCGGTGATTACCAGGTTGCCCTCGGTGGCGCCTTCTTGTGGATGACCCTCGTTATCCACCAGCGCTGGCTGCACGCCGAAGAACGGACGGCTGGCGGAACCGGCCTTCAGCTCTGTTGCGCCCGGCAGCGGGGTAATCATGAAGCCGCCGGTTTCGGTCTGCCACCAGGTGTCCATCACCGGGCACTTCTCGTTGCCGATCTGTTTCCAGTACCACTCCCAGGCTTCCGGGTTAATCGGCTCGCCGACGGAACCCAAAATGCGCAGGGAAGAGCGGTCGGTGCCCGCGGTGGCTTTATCGCCTTCCGCCATCAGCGCGCGAATCGCCGTCGGTGCGGTATAGAGAATGTTGACCTTATGCTTATCCACCACCTGGCACATACGCGCCGGCGTTGGCCAGTTCGGCACGCCCTCGAACATCAGCGTGGTGGCACCGCAGGCCAGCGGCCCGTAGAGCAGGTAGCTGTGGCCGGTCACCCAGCCCACATCGGCGGTGCACCAGTAGATGTCGCCCTGATGGTAGTCGAAGACATATTTAAAGGTGGTTGCGGCGTACACCAGATAGCCACCGGTGGTGTGCAGGACGCCCTTCGGCTTGCCGGTGGAACCGGAGGTATAGAGGATAAACAGCGGATCTTCCGCATTCATCTCTTCAGGCTGGTGCTGGTCGCTGGCTTTCTCCAGCAGGTCGTGCCACCACAGGTCGCGGCCTTCGTGCCAGTCGATATTGCCGCCGGTACGTTTCAGCACCACGACATTTCTGATGGTTTTAACGTTCGGGTTTTTCAGCGCGTCGTCGACGTTCTTTTTCAGCGGCACGTTGCGTCCAGCGCGAACGCCTTCATCGGAAGTGATAACCAGGCAAGCGCTGGAGTCGATGATACGACCGGCGACAGCCTCCGGCGAGAAGCCGCCGAAGATCACCGAGTGGATCGCGCCAATACGGGCGCTGGCCAGCATCGCCACCGCCGCTTCCGGCACCATCGGCATATAGATAGCCACCACGTCGCCCTTTTTCACGCCCAGCGAGAGCAGGGTATTGGCGAAGCGGCAGACGTCGCGATGCAGTTCGCGATAGGTAATGTGTTTACTTTGCGTGGCATCGTCGCCTTCCCAGATGATAGCGGTCTGGTCGCCACGTGTCGCCAGATGGCGGTCAAGGCAGTTTGCCGCCAGGTTCAGCGTGCCGTCTTCGTACCACTTGATAGAGACGTTACCAGGCGCAAAGGAGGTGTTTTTGACTTTCGTGTAAGGCCGCATCCAGTCGAGGATTTTGCCCTCTTCACCCCAGAACGCATCCGGGTTGGTGACTGACTGGTGATATTTGGTCTGGTATTGCTCCGGGTTAATCAGGCAGCGGTCTGCAATATTTGCAGGAATAGGGTGTTTGTGAATTTGGCTCATGCTTTTTTTCTCCTTGTAAGATGTTAATAATATGTCTCATAAAAGTTAATAACAGAGGTATATGGCGCTTTGTTTACTATTTGCGCGGCAGATCACGCATTATTGGAATTGCTCAAATAACGTTCATTTGATTCTTTGAACAAAAATAATTACGGAAGGGGATTTATAGAAAAGTCGCAAATTTTTTTGTTTTTATAACAAAAACTTATAAATAATTATTGGTAGAAATTAGCGGTAATATAGATTTGGCTGGTGAAAAGCTCTGAACTGAAAGGGTTGCATGAGACGCCATGCAGATGATACTGATATTGCGCGTTAAAAACCTCTAAAAGTAAACGCAACACAAATCACCCCCTTTCAAGTGGATACCATTCCCGTATGGCATGGTATTTTTCATTGAGGAAGTTTGCCGTTATGAAGAAAGCACGTGTCAGCTTAGCCTGGCAAATTCTTATTGCCCTGATTCTGGGTATTATTCTTGGTAGTTATCTGCATTATCATAGCGATAGCCGCGACTGGCTGGTTATGAATCTGCTGTCCCCTGCTGGCGATATTTTCATCCATCTGATTAAAATGATTGTTGTGCCGATTGTTATTTCGACGCTGATTGTCGGAATAGCCGGTGTTGGCGATGCAAAACAGTTGGGGAGAATTGGCGCCAAAACCATCATCTATTTCGAAGTGATCACCACGATTGCGATCATTATCGGTATTACCATGGCCAACGTGTTCCAGCCGGGTGCCGGTATCGATATGTCGCAGCTGGCCACGGTGGATATTTCGAAATACCAGAGTACCACCGCAGAGGTGCAGAGCCACGCGCACGGCCTGATGGGAACCATCCTGTCGCTGGTGCCGACCAATATCATCGCCTCGATGGCGAAAGGCGACATGCTGCCGATCATCTTCTTCTCGGTGCTGTTCGGCCTGGGCCTCTCCTCGCTGCCGGCGACGCACCGTGAGCCGCTGGTGACGGTATTCCGCTCTATCTCGGAAACCATGTTTAAAGTCACCCACATGGTGATGCGCTATGCCCCTGTCGGCGTTTTCGCGCTGATCGCCGTGACGGTCGCCAACTTTGGCTTTGCCTCGCTGTGGCCGCTGGCCAAACTGGTGCTGCTGGTTCACTTCGCGATTCTGTTCTTCGCGCTGGTGGTGCTGGGCATCGTGGCGCGCATTTGCGGGCTGAGCATCTGGATCCTGATTCGCATCCTCAAAGACGAGCTGATTCTGGCGTACTCCACCGCCAGCTCTGAGAGCGTGCTGCCGCGTATTATCGAGAAGATGGAAGCCTACGGCGCTCCGGCGTCGATCACCAGCTTCGTGGTGCCGACCGGCTATTCCTTTAACCTCGACGGTTCCACGCTGTACCAGAGCATCGCGGCGATCTTTATCGCCCAGCTGTACGGTATCGACCTGTCTATCTGGCAGGAAATCGTGCTGGTGCTGACGCTGATGGTCACCTCGAAGGGGATTGCGGGCGTACCGGGCGTCTCCTTCGTGGTGCTGCTGGCGACGCTGGGGAGCGTTGGGATTCCGCTGGAAGGCCTGGCGTTTATTGCCGGTGTGGACCGTATCCTCGATATGGCGCGTACCGCGCTGAACGTGGTGGGTAACGCGCTGGCGGTGCTGGTGATAGCCAAGTGGGAACACAAATTTGACCGCAAGAAAGCGCGGGCGTATGAGCGCGAGATGTTGGGCAAGTTTGATAAAACCGCCTCGTAGGCCGGATAAGGCAACGCCGCCATCCGGCAACCTGCTCCGGGTTGCCTGATGGCGCTACGCTTATCAGACCTACCGCAACGTAGCCCGGGCGAGCGCATGCGACCCCGGGAAAATCCTACTCCGCACTCAGCTTATCAAACTCTTCACACCCGGTATCAAACCCTTCCGTACAGCTCAGATTCAGCCACTGTAGCGCTTTCTGCTTGTTCGGCGTAATAAAGCCCTTCTCGCCGCCCAGGAACATCATTCCGGCCCAGTATTCTGAGTAGCCAGTGCGCGAGAGCGCTGAGCTGTTTTTGAAGTAGTCCGTCGCCTTCTCATCATCTTCTTTCACGCCGACACCGTTGGCGTAAATCAACCCCAACAGCATTTGTGCGTCAACGGCGAAATCGCTCTCGGCGTTCATCGACGCCTGCTGGAGCAGGGTTATCGCCCGTGGGTAGTCGGTTTGCCCCGCCTGGCTATTGATAAGAATGCGCGCCAGGATAACGTCACCGGCACGGCTGCCCGCTTTGACGGCTTTCTCCGCCAGCGCTTTGGCTTCGGGATAGTCGAGACTCACTGGGTTCGTAATTTTGATCTGCGCCAGCAGAGCGCAGGCATCGGCGTCGCCGCCGTCAGCGGATTTTTGCGCCCAGAATTCGGCTTTACTCAGGTCGCCTGAGCTAAACCAGGTATCGGCCAGATAGTACTGCGCGCGTGCGTCTCCGGCTTCCGCTGCCTGCTGATACTGGCTGCCCGGCTCTTCTGCGTGGACCGCCAGCGCGGCGAGCCACAACAATGCTAAAAGTCGTTTCATCTTATTATGTAGGTAGTCGAGGAAGTGGGCAGTATAAAGAGATTGGCAGGATAAAAAAACGCCCCCGAGTGGGGGCGTTGAAACGAGTCCGCTTAGCCCATTGCGCTTTCGCGCAGGCGAGCCTTCAGCTTATTGTACTCATCAATCACGTACTGCTCGGCGGCACGCTGGTCGGCAATCGGCTCAACGTTCACGGCACAGTACTTATACTCAGGCGTTTTGGTAATCGGGCTTAAGTTCTCGGTTACCAGCTCATTACAGGCCCCAATCCACCACTGGTAGGTCATGTAAATCGCGCCTTTGTTCGGACGATCGCTGACCGCCGCGCGGGTGATGATGCGGCCTTTGCGGGAGTTCACCCACACCAGCGCTTCATCTTCGATGCCTAAACGCGCCGCATCGGCGGTGTTGATCTGGGCATAGCCCGGTTCATCCGCCAGCGCCGCCAGCGCCGCACAGTTGCCGGTCATCGAACGGCAAGAGTAGTGGCCGACTTCACGCACCGTAGAGAGCACCATCGGATACTCGTCGGTGAGTTTGTCGATTGGCGCTACCCAGTCGCAGGTGAAGAACTGCGCCAGGCCGTTCGGGGTGTCGAACTTCTCTTTGAAGAGATAGGTCGTCCCCTGGTCGGCATCGGAAGTATCGCGGCACGGCCACTGAATAAAGCCCAGCTCGCCCATTTTTTCGTAGGTGGCACCGTAGAAGTCCGGGCACAGATGACGCAACTCGTCCCAGATTTCCTGGGTGTTGTTGTAGTGCATCGGATAACCCATACGGGTGGCGATTTCACTGATGATCTGCCAGTCCGTTTTCAGGTCCCACTTCGGTTCTACTGCTTTAAAGAAGCGTTGGAAGCCACGGTCCGCCGCGGTAAAGACACCTTCATGCTCGCCCCATGACGTAGACGGTAAAATCACATCCGCCGCCGCCGCGGTTTTGGTCATAAAGATATCCTGGACGATAACCAGTTCCAGATCTTCGAACCCTTTGCGTACCGCAGAGAGTTCAGCATCGGTCTGTAACGGGTCTTCACCCATGATGTACGCCGCGCGTACTTCGCCATGCGCCGCACGGTGCGGCAGTTCGCTGATGCGATAGCCGGTATGTGCTGGCAGGCTGTCGACGCCCCAGGCTTTGGCGAATTTCTCGCGGTTAGCCGGATCTTTTACGTACTGATAGCCCGGATAGGTATCCGGCAGAGCGCCCATGTCGCAGGCGCCCTGAACGTTGTTCTGGCCGCGAACCGGGTTAACGCCCACGCTTGGCTTACCGAGGTTGCCGGTCAGCATCGCGAGGCTGGTCAGTGAACGTACGGTTTCCACGCCCTGATAGAACTGGGTTACGCCCATGCCCCACAGGATGGCCGCGCTTTTCGCACTGGCGTACATGCGCGCGCACTGACGAATTTCCTGCGCGCTGACGCCGGTAATGTCTTCGACAGACTCTGGCGTGTAGCCTTCGACAATCTTGCGGTACTCTTCAAACCCTTCGGTACGGCTGGCGACAAACGCCTGGTCGTACAGATTTTCTTCAATAATGACATGACCCATGGCGTTGAGCAGCGCGATATTCGAGCCGTTCTTCAACGCGATATGCATGTCAGCAATGCGCGCGGTTTCAATTTTGCGCGGATCGCAAACGATGATTTTCGCCCCTTTACGTTTGGCGTTAATCACGTGATTCGCCACGATAGGGTGGGAATCAGCCGGGTTGTACCCGAAGATAAAGACTAAGTCAGTGTCATCAATTTCGTTGATGCCGTTACTCATTGCGCCGTTACCGACCGATTGGTGCAGACCTGCAACCGAAGGGCCGTGTCAGACGCGAGCGCAGCAGTCGACGTTATTGGTACCAATAACGGCGCGCGCGAATTTTTGCATGACGTAGTTAGTTTCGTTACCCGTCCCGCGTGAGGAACCGGTAGTCTGAATGGCATCCGGGCCGTATTTCGCTTTGATCGCGCTCAGGCGATCGGCCACGTAATTCAGCGCTTCGTCCCAGGAGACGGATTCCAGCTTGCCGCCACGCTGGCGACGAATCATTGGGGTTTTCAGACGTGGCGTCAGGATCTGGGTATCGTTAATAAAATCCCAGCCATAATAGCCTTTCAGACACAGGGTACCCTGGTTGGTTTTCCCCTGAGCTGCCTCCGCCCGGACGATTTTTCCGTTATCGACCACCAGGTTGATTTTGCAACCTGATGCGCAATACGGGCAAACCGTGACGACTTTTTTCATCGGTCTCGCTCCAGTTAATCAAATCGCGCATACGCGCTGTCGCCCTCAGTATGCATCTTTTATGCCACTTTTTTATTGTGGTCATTCCCTGATAATACGGGCGATTTTTGGTCAAAACTCTGACGAAAAACAGGCTGTCGTCATATTTGACGTGTCGAAGGGAAAAGTGAGGTGACATTTCTGGGGGGGGGGAGGCGAGCCACTCCCGGAGTCGGCGCTGGCGCGCCTCGTCCGGGCTACATTTTTGTAGGCCGGATAAGGCAACGCCGCCATCCGGCAATGTGCGCCGATCTACCTGATGGCGCTACGGTTATCAGGCCTACTTCCCGGCAGCGGCCTGATAGCCACCGCCGAGGGACTTAATCAACTGAATGCTCTGAATCACCCGCTGAGTGTCGAGCATCAGCAGCGACATCTGCTCGGCAAGCACCGGCAGGCGCGCTTCGGTCGCCTGTAACCGGCTGCCAAGACCTTGGTTAAAAGCGGCTTCGGCGGCGCTTTGGCTATAGCGCATCGCCTCGACGCGATCGGCTTGCATCTGCCGTTCATCGCTCAGCGTTTGCAGGCGCGTACCGCCGATCGCCACGTCGCGCACCGCGTTCAGCACCGACTGGTTGTAGCGCTCAATCAGCATGTTGCTGTTGGCGCGCGTGTTTTGCAGGTTGGTGTTCAGGCGACCGCCGTCGAACAGCGGTAGGCGCAGGCCGGGGATGACGTTAATCTGCCGGCTGGTACCCTTAAACAGATCGTCGATATGAATGGCGTCGAGGCCAAAGAACATTTTGATATCAAAGCTCGGGTAGAACAGCGCTCGCGCGGCATCGACCTGATCGAGCGAAGCCTGCACGTACCAGCGCATGGCCTGAAGGTCCGGGCGACGGGCGAGCAGATCGTAGGAGAGCGTAGCGGGAACGCCCGTCTGCACCTGCGGCAGCGCTACGGGCTTAATCTCCGGTAACCCGTCGGCACCTACGCCCATCAGCGCGCGCAGCGATTCACGAGTTTCTTTGATTTGCCCTTTGGTGGCAGCAATCTGCTTCTCCACCGCCAGGATCTGCGCCCGCGCGCCGTGGTACGGCACTTTGGCTTCGAGACCCTGCGCAACTTTGCTCTGATGCGCCTGTACCGCGTAGTCAATCACGCTGCGGGTCTGCTCGAGCAGGTCGAGCATTTGATAGCTGGCCTGAATGCTGTAATACAGCTGCGCGACGGCGACAGAGAGCGACAGTTCTACCGCCGCGGTTTCCGCGAGGCTGGCGTTCTGCGCGCCGATGGCCGCCGATACGGCGGAGCGATGCGCGCCCCACAGATCGGGATCAAACCCGGCAACTAAGCCGACGGTGGCTTCCGTGTAGTACGGGCCATCCATCCCAAGCCTCGGTGCGTCCAGCGCGTAGGGGCCGAGGAAACCGTTGGCGGAGGCGCGCTGGCGGTTAATCATGCCTAAGGCCGCCATTTGCAGCTGCGAACCGGCCTCCAGCAGGCTGGCCTGCGCCCGCGCTTTGTCTTCGCGCAGTTTGGCCTCGGCCAGCGTATGTGAACCGGCGAGCGTCTTGTCAATCAGCGCCGTCAGCTGGGGGTCGTTAAACTGCCGCCACCACTGCGCCTGTGGCCAGCCCTGGCTCGCCAGATGGATATCATCGGCCAGCTTGATTTGCTCTGGCCGAAGCTGCGCGTGCGGCGCTGAGTCTTTACGGATTAACGCGCAGCCGGAGAGCGCCGTGGCGCCGGTAAGCAGGCCGCAAAGTAGTAAGCGAGAAAGGTGACGAGTCATTGTGGTGTGGCTCCTTGCGCCTGTTCCCCGGCAACAGCGATAGCCGAGCCAGTCCAGTCAGGTAACCGGGCGATTTGCTGCATCGCGCGCTGCGCCGGTTCCGATAATGTTGATAATGCGTCGATGCTCGCCGTGGGCGGGTGGCTGCTTGCGGTCGCGATTCCCGCGGCATACTGCTCCACCGCTGCGGCGAGATCCGGTTCTGGGGTTGGCATGTTGTTGTTGGCGTAGAGGATCTCCCGCCCCTGGCGAATAACGGCCTTGCTGCGCGCCAGCAGCAGAGCACGTTCCTCCTTATTTAGCTGCCGTTCGAGCGCCACGCGATCGCACATCTCTTCACAGGCGTTAAACGCGGCGTGACAACCGATGCGCAGCTGGAGCCAGGTCCGCTGCATCGCGGGATCGTGCTGAGGAATGCGCAGCAGCTTGCCGAGGCCAGCGAGCGCGGCCGCCAGCTTTTGTGGCAGGACGGCAGCTTCGCTTTCCGGCCAGATAAAGGTGTAGATCACCGCCGAGACGGCGGTGCCGACCAGAATGCCGACCGCACGATCGCGGATCTCGACCAGATCGTAAACCGGGCCAAAGGCATTCTCGAGGGTGGCGAGCGCAAAGGTGACGATCATCTGCGTGCCGATATAGGACGATCGCTCCGATCCGGTAGCGATCCACGCGGCAAGCAGCAGGATGGGGGCCAGCACGCACAGCAGTTCGGCAATATTATCCAGCCACGGGATCACGCAAATTGTCACCAGCAGCGCCAGCACAGCGCCGCATACCGCGCCGCCAAAACGCAGCGCCATTTTCTGCCACGATGAGCCGATGCTGGGGTTGGCGACAATAATGCAGGTCAGCATGCAGGTGTGAATGCCTTCCCAGTCAACGCCGGAATAAAAGACGTAACAGATCATGCAGGCCAGCAGCGTTTTCAGCGCGTAGCGAAGATAGGCCGGATTGCTGAAGGCGTCCGGTACCATCGACGGCTGTTTGGTGACAGGTGGTGGCGGCGTATCGGGGTCCATTGTTCCCAGTTGACGCAGCTGCTCGCAGAGCGTTTCCAGGCCGGATTTCCGGGCAACGTCACGTTCATCTGCGCTCAGTTCCAGCGCGCTTTGCCATGGCTCACCCTGCGCGATTGAATGCCGTAGCGACGTCATTTCACCGCGTAGGTTTTGTATCAGCGCGGGGGGCTGAGCGCGGGGGGAATAACGGTTAAGCGTGCTGTACAGATAGGTGACCGTGGCAACGCAGTTTTGCCACCAGGCGCTACGCGCCTTCCAGTCGGCATCATCGGCCAGGCAGAATACGTTGAGTTTTTGCAGCGCCAGCGCTTCCCGTTCAACGTATTTTTCCGCCAACGGCGCGGACGATGTCGTCAGGTGGGCGAGTGCATCATCAAGCCTTGCGCACAGCGCCTCCTGCATCTGCGTTCCCGCGCGGTCAGGGAACCACAGCACCCCCAGCAGCACCATCAGCAGCGTAGGATAGAGGCCTACGACGATGCACCACAGCGTCAGACGCACGACGATTTCTGGATAATCGAGCATGCCGGGAAAGGTTTGACCGTACACGGCGATAATGGCGACGGCGAAGAACAGCAGCCCGAGCTTGTAGGTGCGCATCATAAACATGCAGCCAAGCACCACCAGGCTGGCGACGACCAGGCGTATGAGTGGATAGCTGTAGGCCCATTTGTAGATCAAAAACAGGCTGGCGATTTCCATAACCGTGGCCGCGACGAACAGGATCGCCACGAATTTGGTGTAAAACGCGTTGGACTGCACGCCGTAAAACAGCACCGCCAGCGAGATCGCCAGAAACGGGATCTGGAAAGTCATTGAGATCAGCACGACCAGCAGACAGCCTGTCCACAGCTGGAGCGTCTGCGACAGCCGTCCTGGCCGCCGCTCGCTGAGTTCTTCATGGAAAAACGCCAGCAGCCTGACCAGCGGCAGAGGCAGATAATGGAATATATTCATGATTATTGCGGCTCAAGGCTGGCAACCGCCGATGCGCCGATGCGAAACAGCCCTGCATCCGGTTTATCGACCATGATTTTGACCGGAAAACGCTGGGCTACGCGCACCCAGTTAATTGAGCGGGAGACGCGAGGCAGCCCGCCGAGCACGATGCCGCCGTCGTCCGGCAGCACGCCGAAGCCGATGGAGTCGACTTTACCGCTGAAGGTTTTACCGCTATCGCTCATCAGGCGTAGCGTTGCTGGCGTACCAGGGTGAATGTTTTTCAGTTCGGTTTCGCGGAAGTTGGCGATCACGTACCAGCGGCGCGTGTCGATCAAGGTAAAAATGGGCTTCATGGCGGAGGCGAACTGGCCGATGGACGTTTTCAGCGACACCACGCGGCCATCAAAGGGCGCGCGCACCGTTGCCATTTCAAGATGCAGTTTGGTGAGCGCAATATCGGCCTCGACGGCAACGCGCTGGGCCACTAGCGCATCCACGCCGCTGACCGCGCTGGCGGCTTGCTGTGCTTGCAGCAGTACGGCGTTAAGGTCGGCTTCACTGGCACGCTTCGCCGTTCTTGCGCGGTCAACATCTTCGGCGGAGACAAAACCCTGCGCCAACAGCGGTTCGGTGCGCTTAAGCGTATCACCAGCCTGTTTAGCGGCAGCACGGGCTTTCGCGACCGTTGCTTCTACGGAGCTGGCGGCAAATTTCTGTGCGTCGACGCTGCGCTGGGTCAGCATGATCTGTTTATCCAGCGCCGCCAGCGAGGCTTCCGCTTTGGCCAGGCTGGCTTCATAAGGCCGAGGATCGATGCGGAACAGCAGATCGCCCTGTTTCACCTGTTGGTTATCAACAACCGCCAGTTCCACAATGCGCCCGCTCACTTCAGGCACAACGTCGATCGTGTCGGCGGAGACGTAGGCATCGTCGGTGGCTGGTTTGCTGTCGACCCGCCAGATGACGAAAATCAGGACGACCAGTGCAAGCAGGGCTAACAGCAGGGCCGGAAGTTTATTGCGTGGAGCTTTTTTCAGCGAGCTTTCCATGAGCGCATCTCAACGTAAATTAGAAAAAGACCAGCCAGAACAGCATGGAGTAGAGGGCAAAAAGCGCGGTGTAGATAACCGCAGGAAATGCCAGCGTTGAACCTGTTTTACTGACGATAACTCGCCGGGTGATCGACGAGAGAATAACGCCGGCTAAAATACAGAACAGCCAGTCTGGGTAATAAGCGCCAATAACGGGAATGGAGGGTGACAATGAACACCCTGTTAATAAGAGCACTGAACCGAGACCACTTATTCCTTTTAGCCTCGTCACGACGCGGGACTTTGCTGTTTGCATAATGAAATACGATCCTGTGTATATCGAATAATATCTTGAGTGAATATTTATGAATAAATAAATCTTAGTATGGCGATTTATTTACCTGGGAGGGTATCTTTTGTTGACTAACCGCATTAATAACTTATTCACGATTCAAGTATTTAATTTATATTTATTCATTGTGTGAATTCTATATATCCGAGGGGCGGGAATCCCCTCGGATAAACCCGGTTTAATTCGGGGTAACGATATTCACCCACATTTCGAACCGATCCAGACAGCCGATGATTTCATCCAGCTTCGCGGCGTTGCCGATAACGCTGGCCTTCTTCGCCTTAATCAGATCGGCCATTTTGGCCTGACCGGTGAGCACCTGCTGCAGGTCGCTACGACTGATGTAGAACGAGGCGTCAGCTTTCGGTTGCAGTACTTTGCGGTAGTTAAGCACGCTGTCGTTCAGGGTCAGGTTGAGGTTGTCGTTGTCGCTCAGGTTAAAGTTAATACTGATATCTTTACCGACTGATTTTTCGCTATCGAGGCGCACCGCCATATAATCAAACAGCATTTCCACCGTCATGCCTTTCACGGTATCCGGCGAGTTTGATGAGCCGTGGGTAAACTTATGCACGCCGTCGCGCAGCTCTTTTGCGCCGGTCAGATAGAAACCACGCCAGGTGGCGGATTCAGACTGGTAGCCCAGCTGTTCGAAGGCATCGGCCTGCAGATTTTTGGCAATTTGATCGCCAGGGTCGGCGGCGATCACGTGTTTCAACAATTCTGCCGCCCAGCGGTAATCGCCCTGGTTATAGGCGTCGCGCGCAAGGTTAATGGCGCGTGCGGAACCGCCCAGCGCTTTCACGTAGCGTTTACCCATCTCAACCTGGCCGTAAGGATTCAGGTTGGCGGGATTACCGTCGAAGTAGCCGAGATAGTAGTTGTAGACGGCACGCGCGTTATGGCTGACAGAGCCGTAGTAGCCGCGGCTGGCCCAGTTATTTTCCAGGTTTTTCGGCAACTTAATCATGTTGCCGATCTCATTCATGGTATAGCCCTGGTTTGCCAGATGCAGCGTCTGATCGTGAATGTACTTAATCGTGTCGCGATATTTGCCAATATAGTCGTTAATCTGTTTATTTCCCCACACCGGCCAGGTGTGAGGCATAAACAGGACTTCTGCCTGGCTGCCCCATTTATCGAGCGTTTCGTTGAGATAATTGGTCCACTTGCTGGTATCGCGGGTTTTTGCACCGCGCAGGGTATAGAAATTGTGCAGCGTATGGGTGGTGTTTTCCGCCGTGCACAGCGCTTTCAGCGCGGGAATGTAGAAGTGCATCTCCGCCGGAGCCTCGCTGCCCGGCGCCATCAGGAACTCAAACTTCAGGCCGTCGATGGTCAACGTTTCGCCCGTTTTGGTGATCGATTTGGTTGGCGCGATCAGCGTCGGGTTACCGGTGGTTAAGGTTACGCCTAATCCATTACCGATGTTGCCTTTGGCATTATGCGGCAGCAGCAGCCCGTAGGAGTAGAGCACGCGGCGGTTCATGATGTTACCCGCCAGCACGTTCTCGCTGATGGCTTCCTCCATAAAGCCCGCCGGGGCGATGATTTGTACTTTTCCGGCTTTGACGTCCGCTTCGGACACCAGCCCTTTCACGCCGCCATAGTGGTCGGTATGGCTGTGGGTGTAGATCACCGCCACAATCGGCTTGTGCGGACGGTGTTGATAATAGAGGCCCAGCGTGGCTTTGGCTGCTTGTGGAGAAACGAGCGGGTCAACGATGATAAGGCCGGTATCGCCTTCGATAAAGGTAATGTTTGAAATATCCTGGCCGCGCACCTGATACATACGATCGGTGACTTTGAACAGGCCGGAAATACCGTTCACCTGAGACTGACGCCAGAAGCTTGGGTTGACCGTATCGGGTGCTGGGGCATTAATATCAAACTTATAATCTTCAGCGCGGTACATCACCTTGCCATCGGCATCTTTGAGCTCACCGTGATTGAATAACGGCGCGATAAACCCACGCTGGGCATCTTCAAAATCCTGACGATCGCTAAAGGGTAAGGATTTAGCATACTGCTGATTCATTTCCCGGGTATATTGCGTGGCTTCTTTCGGCATTTCGGCGGCGAAGGCGCTATTTATCAATAGGCCGCTGGCGACGCCAACGGCAATAAACACGTTGCTGAAACGAAATAACCTAGAGTTATTCATATTAAACTCCATTTCATTATTAATATTCTGGATGTTCGGCATGTCACTAACGTCTGAGATATGGCGATCTATATTAGAGGCTGTTTTGATAATTTAAGAGGTTTGTTTGTGAGGCCGATCGTTATTTTTATAAGGTATTTGTGCTTAAAGATGAATGAATAAAATAAACATATATTTTATGGAATATAATATTTAATTGTTATCGTTACGCACGCTGCAGAATTGAGATTCCTCCGCTACTCCGCCAGCCGCTGCTTGCCTACCCTACAGACAGCTACCCCGATGAGACCGTCCCTATGAAACGTTATCTAACCGCAGTGATGCTTTGTTCGCTCTCGCTGACCAGCCAGCTGGTGCGGGCGGATATTATCGACGATGCCATTGGCAATATTCAGCAGGCGATCAACGATGCGTACAACCCCAGCAGCGATCGCTCCAGCCGTGATGATGACGATCGATCTTATGACGATCGCAGCAGTCGTTCTCAAAGCAGCCAGCAATATAACGATCGTCGCCGCCAGCTGGACGATCGTCGGCGTCAGTTGGATGACCGCCAGCGCCAGCTCGATCAGGAGCGACGCCAGCTGTCGGACGATGAGCGGCGTCTTGATGACGATTATGACCGCTAGGCGAGGCGAATTTCCATGCCGTCGTAGCCCGCTTCAATGCCGGGCGGCAGCAGATGGGTCATCATCCACTCATCAAACTGGTGACTAATATGGGTCAGCACCATGCGCGGGCAGCGGATTTGTTCGTTGAGCGCCACGATGGTGGCTAAATCACTGTGGTTACGCGGCGTCTGCTCGCGGGGGGCGTGGCTACAATCAATCACCATCACCTGCGGCTGATTATTGCTTAAGAAAGTGAGCGTTTTATCAGGCAGCCCGGCGCTATCTGAAAGCCAGGCGACTCGGCTGTGCGGCGTCTCCAGCAGATAGCCAAAGGTGAGTTTTGAGTGTTCCAGCGGTACCGGCGTAATCTGCAGTCCCTGCAAGTCAAATACCACAAACGGCTCCACGGTATGGCTGAAATCCAGTAGGCCAGGATGTTTGAAGAGATCGTCGCAGCCCTGTTCGTCCGGCGGGCCGTACACCGGTACCGTTTCGCCTACGCCCCAGCGCAGCGGAAACAATCCCTGAACGTGGTCCATATGATAGTGAGTGAGTAAAAACTGCTGGAAGGATCCGGCGGGCCAACGCTCGGTGAGGTCGTGCAATCCCGCATCAATCAGCGTGACCGCGTCGTTAAAGCGGACGACGCCGCTGCATGCTTTACGGCGATACTGCGGCGCGCGATGGGCGCGCACGCAGGCGGGGCAATGGCAGCCCCAGGCGGGCACGCCCTGCGCGCCGCCGGTACCGCTGAGGGTGAGGGTTAAACTCATACGGCATCCTCATAGCGCTTTGGTGAATCGAATGTGGCTGGGGGCATAACCCTCACGCTGATAAAAACGATGGGCGTCGAGTCGTCGGGTACTGGTGGACAACTCGGTCATCTCCGCGCCCGCCTCACGTGCGGTCTCTTCGGCCCAGCTCAACAGTTGGCTGCCGACGCCTGAACCGCGCGCGCATGGCATGACGACCAGCTCCTGAATCTCGCCAATCCAGTTGGCGTGATGCAGATGGAACTGCAAATGCAGGCTGATGATGCCGACCACCTCGCTGCCCTGCAAAGCCAGTTGATAGTGCAGATGCGGGTCCTGAAGATTGGCGGCGAAGCCGGAGTAAAAGGCATCTTTGTCGTATTCCGCTTGTTTCAGTTCGCACATCAGCGCGTAGACTTCATCAATATCCTCGAACGTGGCATGGCGCAGCTCACAGACAGGCATGGTCCTTCTCCTTGCGTCCCATCAGGGTCAGTAAAATATCCACTGACTGTAGCAAACTTCCATCATTATTGAGCATATAGCAGTTTTCTGGCGCATAGCGGGCAGCACGTTCCAGCCTGGCGGCAATCTCCATGCCGTTCTCGCGCCCGCGGGCCTGCAGGCGCTCGCGCAGAATCGGCGGTGAAACCTGCAGGCACACCGGCAGCAGGGCGTTGCCGTAGCGCGCTTTGGCCTGCGCCAGATGCGCACGCGAGCCGTTGACGATGACATCGAACCCGGCGTGCAGCCACAGGTCGATCTCTACACCCACACCGTAGTACAGGCCGTTAGCGTGCCAGCTCAGGGCCAGCAGGTTGTGTCCGGCTCGGGTGAAAAATTCCTGTTCGCTTAACGCAATGTGGTTCTCGCAGCCGGCGTTAGCCGGACGGGTAATATAACGATGGGCAACCAATAGCTGCGCATGCTCCTGCTGACGAAGCACTTCCAGCAGGCTGTCTTTGCCGGAGCCCGATGGCCCCATTAACCAGATCAGTTTTCCTTTCATCAGAACACCCTTTTACCCTGACGCCAGACGTGGTCGATATGGATGTGCTCGCCTTTACGGTGCGCCAGCACCAGGTCGGCTCGTTTTCCTTCACCAATCACCCCGCGGTCGTGCAGATTCAGCGCGCGCGCCGGGTTTTGCGTCACCAGATTGATGGCCTGTGAAAGGGTAAAGGCGTTCTGTTGGTCATCGGCAACGCGGAAGGCGGCGTCCAGCAGGCTTGCCGGATAGTAGTCGGAGGAGAGAATATCCAGCAGCCCCAACTGCGCGAGTTCACTGGCTGCGACGTTGCCGGAGTGCGAGCCCCCGCGCACGATATTCGGTGCGCCCATCAACACATTCATCCCGTGGCGGCGTGATGATTGGGCGGCCTCAAAGGTGGTCGGAAACTCGGCGATGACGCTGCCCAACTGGTGGGATTCCATCACGTGCTCATGGGTGGCATCATCGTGGCTGGCCAGCGCGATGTTGCGGTCACGGCACATCGCGGCGATGGCGGTGCGGTTAGGCTGCGACCAGCGTGCGGCAAGCTGAAGTTGTTCTTCTTCGTATTGACGCATTTGTTGGTCAGTCAGTGAGTACTTACCTTGATAGTATTCCCGGTATTTCTCACGGTTGGCGAACTGGCGCTGGCCGGGAGAGTGGTCCATTAACGACACCAGCGTCACCGGCTCGCGCCCGACCAGTTTTTCAAATAGCGGCAGCGTGGTGTGGTGCGGCAGTTCACAGCGTAGATGCAGGCGATGCTCGGCACGGTTGAGGCCGCGTTTCTGCGTCTCTTCCACCGCGTTGATCATCTTCTCGAGGTTTTCCAGACGGTCGCCGCCATCTCGCACATCGCCGATCGCTACCGCGTCCAGCACGGTGGTGATGCCGCTGGCGACCATCAGCGCATCGTGGCTGCTCATCGCCGAGTGGGCGGGCCAGTCTACCTTCGGGCGCGGGGTGAAGAATTTATCCAGATTATCGGTATGCAGCTCAATTAGCCCCGGCAGCAGCCAGCCGCCTTCACCGTCGAAGGCTTCCGGCAGGCGGCTCTGGCTTTCGGCGAAGGCGCGAATTTCGCCGTCCTGCACCTCCAGCGAGCCGTGGACCACATCATGCTCAAGCACCAGCTTTACGTTATTGATAATCATACAGGTGTACCCATTGGGTGGAGGCGGTCGGCGACCTGATTGCGAACGGTTTCGTCATGGAATATACCGACGATGGCCGCGCCGCGTGATTTGGCTTCTTCAATGAGGCTAACGACCGCAGCGCTGTTTTTAGCGTCCAGCGAGGCGGTGGGTTCATCAAGCAAGAGAATCGGATAGTCGACGATAAAACCACGGGCGATGTTGACACGCTGCTGCTCGCCGCCGGAGAAGGTAGATGGTGCGAGGTGCCACAGACGCTCCGGTACGTTCAGACGGGTGAGCAACTGGGCGGCTTTGGCGGCACAGGTTTCGCGCGGCACGCCAATGTTGAGCAGCGGTTGCATCACCACTTCCAGCGTGGAAATACGTGGGATAACGCGCAGAAACTGGCTGACCCAGCCGACGGTGGTTTTGCGCACTTCCACCACCTTGCGCGCCGGAGCGCTGACAAGATCGATCCATTCATCGCCGTGTTTAATATGGATATGGCCTTCGTCCGGCAGGTAGTTGGCGTAGAGCGAACGCAATAGGGTGGATTTGCCGCTACCGGAGTGGCCATGCAGCACCACGCACTCCCCGGCGTTGACGGTGAGCGACGCTTCGCGCAGCACCGGAAGCTGGACGCCGTTTTGCTGGTGCAGAACAAAGGTTTTACTGACGTTTTCGACGCGGATCGCGTTCATTTTTGCCTCTTTAAGCATTTGTGCGTTCGATTGCCTGATGGCGCTTCGCTTATCAGGCCTACAAGCGATGCCGAACCGTAGGCCGGATAAGGCGCAGCCGCCATCCGGCAATTCGCTGCTCGATAATTAATTCTGCAACACCGACGACACCAACAGCTGGGTATACGGATGATGCGGATCGTCGAGCACCCGATCGGTCAGCCCACTTTCCACCACCTGACCCTGTTTCATCACCAGCAGGCGGTCGGCGAGCAGACGCGCGACGCCCAAATCATGGGTGACAATCACCACCGCCAGGTTCAGCTCCACCACCAGGCCGCGCAGCAGGTCGAGCAGGCGTGCCTGCACCGACACGTCCAGCCCGCCGGTGGGCTCATCCATAAACACCAGCTTTGGGTGGGTGACGAGGTTGCGGGCAATCTGCAGACGCTGCTGCATCCCGCCGGAAAACGTGGTTGGCAGGTCGTCGATACGCGACGCAGGGATCTCCACTTCCTCCAGCCAGCGCTGGGCGGTAGCGCGGATATCGCCGTAATGGCGCGCGCCGGTGGCCATCAGCCGTTCGCCGATATTGCCGCCCGCCGACACCTGACGACGCAGGCCGTCCATCGGATGTTGATGCACCACGCCCCATTCGGTGCGCAGCAGACGGCGGCGGTCGGCCTCGGTCATCGCGTACAGCGAACGGTCCTGATAGCGAATTTCCCCTTCCTGCTGCGTCAGGCGCGCCGAAATGGATTTCAGCAGCGTGGTTTTACCGGAGCCGGATTCGCCGACGATGCCCAGCACTTCACCCGGCCATAAATCAAAGGAGACGTTGCAGAACCCCTTGCCCGGCGCGTAGAGATGGGTCAGACGGTCAACGGAGAGTAATGGTTGCATCATGCGTTTTTTGCCTCGCTCTGTTGGCGGCAGAAATCGGTATCGGAGCAGACAAACATCCGCTTGCCGCTGTCATCCAGCACCACTTCATCAAGATAGCTGTGCTGCGACCCGCAGATGGCGCACGGTTCGTCCCAGCTCTGGATGGTGAACGGATGGTCGTCAAAATCGAGGCTTTCCACGCGGGTAAACGGCGGCACGGCGTAGATGCGCTTCTCGCGCCCGGCGCCGAACAGCTGTAGCGCGGGCATCATGTCCATCTTCGGGTTATCGAATTTTGGGATCGGCGACGGGTCCATCACGTAGCGACCGTTGACCTTTACCGGGTAGGCGTAGGTGGTGGCGATATGGCCGAAGCGGGCGATATCTTCATACAGCTTCACCTGCATCACGCCGTACTCTTCCAGCGCGTGCATGGTGCGGGTCTCCGTTTCGCGCGGTTCGATAAAGCGCAGCGGCTCGGGGATCGGCACCTGGAAGATCAGGATCTGATCCTCAGTCAGCGGCGTCTCCGGGATCCGGTGGCGCGTCTGGATCAAGGTGGCGTCTTCGGTGCGCTCGGTGGTGTTCACCCCGGTCACGCGCTGGAAGAACTGGCGGATGGAGACGGCGTTGGTGGTGTCATCCGCACCCTGGTCAATCACCTTCAGCACGTCCGCTTCGCCAATCACGCTGGCGGTAAGCTGGATCCCGCCGGTGCCCCAGCCGTACGGCATCGGCATTTCGCGGCCGCCGAACGGCACCTGATAGCCGGGGATCGCCACCGCTTTGAGGATGGCGCGACGGATCATGCGCTTGGTCTGTTCATCGAGGTAGGCAAAGTTATAGCCGCTGAGATTAGCCATTTTTCTGCTCCCGTTGCAGGCGTTTCAACAGTTCCAGTTCGGCCTGGAAATCGACGTAGTGGGGGAGTTTGAGGTGCGAGACGAAACCGGCGGCTTCGACGTTATCGGCGTGGGCGAGGACAAACTCTTCGTCCTGCGCCGGGCCGACGGCGTGCTCGTCATACTCCGGGGCCTGCAACGCGCGGTCGACCAGCGCCATCGCCATCGCCTTGCGCTCGCTCATGCCGAAGACCAGCCCGTAGCCGCGGGTGAAGTGCGGCGGCTCGTCAGCCAGGTCGACGAAGCCGTTGACCATTTCGCATTCCGTCATCAACAGTTCACCGACATTTACCGCAAAACCCAGCTCTTCAGGCACGATTGAAACGTCGATATAGCCGCTGCGAATCTCGCCAGCAAACGGGTGGTTGCGCCCGTAGCCGCGCTGGGTGGAGTAGGCCAGCGCCAGCAAATAGCCTTCGTCGCCGCGCATGAGCTGCTGGAGACGTGAGGAGCGCGAGCAGGGGTAGACCGGCGGCGTGCGGGTGATATCGTCCAGCGTCGCGCCGCTGTCCTCTTCCGTCTTTGCCAGTCCCTGGCTTGCCAGCAGGCTAAAGACGTGCGGCGCGGGCGTCGGCTCGCCATCATCGGTTTGCAGGGACGGGGCTTCGCCGTTTGCCAGCAGGGTAAAATCCAGCAGACGGTGGGTGTAGTCGTAGGTTGGGCCGAGCAGCTGGCCGCCCGGTACGTCTTTGTAGACGGCGGAAATACGGCGTTCCAGGCGCATATGACTCGTCTCCAGGGGCTCGCTCACCGCCAGTTTCGCCAGCGTAGTGCGGTAGGCGCGCAGCAGGAAAATGGCTTCAACGTTGTCGCCGCTCGCCTGCTTTAGCGCCAGCGCCGCCAGCTCGCGGTCGGCGATGCCGCCTTCGGTCATCACCCGGTCCACCGCCAGGTTAAGCTGCTGTTCAATCTGGGCGACGCTGAGCTCCGGCAGCGCGGTGTCGCCCCGACGTCGATGTTCCTGTAGCGCGTGGGCGGCGGCTATCGCCTTCTCGCCCCCTTTGACGGCAACGTACATATCAGCAAACCTCGACGTGAGTGGTACGCGGAATGGCCAGCAGACGCTCGCCGCAGGTGAGGATCAGATCTACGCCGAGCGGGAACGGGTGCGGGCGTTCGGTCAGTTCATGCAGAATGCAGCTCGGCAGCTGTGGCGCGATCATCCGTTCTTCGGCGATGCCCGCACCGGTCAGGCGCAGCATGCGCCCACCGCTGAGACTTGGGACCTGCACAATCAGCGTGGCGCTGGTTTCCGGCGCTATCGCGCTGCCTTCGCACAGGGCGTTCAACTGCTCGCTGCTGATGGTGTCGCTTGAGACGGCGAAGGTTGCCTGCTGCGGCTGCTCAACCAGCGGCGCGTTGGTGTGAAAGCGCAGGCTCTGGCTGACGATATCGTTGTGCAGCGCGTGGGATAGCCACACCGGCGTGTCGTTGTCGGCAAGGGTCAGCAGCACGCTGGTGGTGGCGACGTTCAGCGGCTGCCAGCCGTGCTTGAGCTGATGCAGCGCGACGATCATCCCCGGTTCGCTCATGGCTTTTAACAGGCGACGAAAGCTGTGCTGGGCATCCTGCACGGGAAGGGTAAAAGCGGTTTCCAGGGTCATGCGTTATCTCCGCGAACCAGCGTAAAGAAGTCGACCCGGCTGGCGTTAATTTCAGCCTGGCGTGCGGCAATGCGCGCGGTACGGTCGGCTTCCAGCGGGGTAATCAGGGTTTCTAGTAAGGTTTGAAAATGGATGGGCTGCTGCATCAGCGCATCAATCAGCGCGCAGCGCTCGGCGTGGGCTTTATCGCGCCCCAGCACCCAGCTGTAGCCCACGGTTCCGTTGCTCAAGCGCACGGCAGCGCGGGTTAGCGTGGCGTCACCGGCAAAGAAGCGTTCGCCGGTGCCGCCCATGCGGCCCTGAAGCTGGACCAGGCCGGTTTCCGGGGCGCGAATCGTCTTGTAGTCGGCGATAATGTTCAGCGCGACCATTTTTTCCGCAAGATTGGCGGGGTCGCTGTGGGACAGCACCGACATCCAGCGCTGACGGGTTGCGGTATCGAGGTGCATTCAGTGCTCCATAATAAATTCGATCATGTCGGCGCGGGTCAGGCTGACGGAGTACTCCATCACCTGGTCATCGCCTTCACGGTGGTTCAGGGTGCGCACGCACAGCAGGGGCGCCATGTTGGGAATTTCTAAGCGCTGGCTCTCTTTGGCCTGTGCCCGACGTGCGCTGATGCGGGTCTGGCTACGTTTGAGCACAATGCCGGTTTGCTCGCGCAGAAAGTCGTGCAGCGAGCCGCTGCTAAAGCTTTGCAACTGGGGCCAAAGTTGAAGGTCGGCAAAGTAGTGGTCGATAAGGCACAGCGCCACGCCGTTGACCCGACGCAGGGTGCGCAGATGAATGACGTTGTCGCCCTCGCGAATTCCCAGCGCTTCGGCAATATGGCCGGAGGCCGGGCGCAGCACCGACAGCAGCTTCTCGCTGGTGGGATGGCTGCCCTGGTCGAGCAAGTTCTGGCTAAAGCGCGTCTGGGCGTTCAGCGGGTAGTCGAACGGGCGCATCAGCACCAGCACGCCAATTCCCTGGCGGCGCTGAACCCAGCCTTTCTCGACCAGCTGATCGATGGCGCGACGCAGGGTGTGACGGTTTACTTCAAAACGCGCCGCCAGCTGGTGCTCGGCGGGCAGGTAGTCGCCGCAGCGGTAGTTCTGGCGCAGCTCTTGCTCCAGGCGAGCTGCAATCTCTTGATAACGCGTTGGATAACTGGTCGGATGTGTAGACAGGTGCATAGTCAACAAGACCTCGCTAATCAGATGAAGTGCTTACGCAAACGCTGGGAGAGGAAATCCAGCAGGCTGACGGTGACGATGATAAGAATCATCAGCGCACAGGTTTGCTGGAACTGGAAACCGCGAATAGCCTCCCACAGCGTTACGCCAATGCCGCCTGCGCCCACCATCCCGACCACCGTGGCGGAACGGACGTTGGACTCGAAGCGGTAGAGCGAGTAGGAGATGAGAAGCGGCATTACCTGCGGCAGCACGCAGTAGAGGATCTCTTCGATTTTGTTGGCGCCCGTGGCGCGAATGCCTTCAACCGGGCCGGGTTCAATGGCTTCTACCGCTTCGGAAAGCAGCTTGGAGAGCACGCCAGTGGTGTGAATAAACAGCGCCAGCACCCCGGCAAACGGGCCCAGGCCGACGGCAACGACGAACAGCATGGCGAAGACCATTTCGTTAATGGCGCGACAGGCGTCCATCAGGCGACGCATCGGCTGGTAGACCCACCACGGGACCAGGTTTTCGGCGCTCATCAGGCCGCAGGGGATGGAGAGCACCACCGCCAGCGCGGTGCCCCAGACGGCGATTTGCAGGGTCACGGCCATCTCGCTGAGATAGTCCTGCCACTGGCTGAAATCCGGCGGGAAGAAGTCGGCGGCGAAGGTCGCCATGTTGCCCGCGTCGGTGAACAGGGTGACCGGGTTCATTTCCGCCCCTTTCCAGGAGACGACGAGCACCGCCAGCAGGATGGCCCAGCTAATCAGCGAGAACCAGCTGCGCTTGGGCGGGGGAACGGTGATGGTGTGTTGCATGGTTGGGCTCCGTGCGTGTGTTATTGCCGGATGGCGGCGCAAGCGCCTTATCCGGCCTACCATCGTAGGCCCGGTAAGCGAAGCGCCACCGGGCACCAGGGTTACTGCACCGCTTTGGTCACCGACGTCATCGCGCCAATCGCCGCCGAGGTACGGTCAAGGTCGTTCAGCCGCGCCTGAATCTCGGCGGTCTTCGTGGCTTTATCTGCGGCGTTCAGCGTGTCGTTGCTCTTCACCGTCTGCATCTCTTTAAACAGGGTCAACTGGCGAATCGGCAGCAGCTGGAGATCGCTGGAAGCGCGGAACGGCGCCCAGCCCAGACGTTCCAGCACCGCTTTCTCTTCCGGTGTTTTGCCGTAGTTCATAAAGAAGCTGTACACCTTGTCCTTGGTGGATTCAGACAGGTTTTTACGCCACACAATCGGGTCACCGGGGATCAGCGGCGATTTCCAGATAACCTTCAGCTGTTTCAGCTTGTCCGGCGCGGAGACCTTCAGCTTGTCGAGGTTTTCGGTGTTGTTGGTGGCGACATCCACCTGCTTGTTGGCGACGGCCAGGGCGTTGGTTTCATGGCTGGCGTTAACCGTGCGCTTGAAGTCGCTGGCGGAAGCGTTGTTTTTGGCGAAGACGTAGTAGCCCGGGACGAGGAAACCGGAGGTGGAGTTCGGGTCACCGTTGCCGAAGGTCAGCTCTTTGCGTTTGGCGAGCAGCTCGTTGAGGTTGTTGATCGGGCTGTCTTTGTTGACGATCAGCACGCTCCAGTAGCCCGGTGCGCCGTCGGCGGCGACGGTCTGGGCGAACACCTGACCGTTGGCGCGATCCACCGCTTCCATGGCGGAGAGGTTGCCGTACCAGGCGATGTCGACTTTATTGAAGCGCATGCCCTGAATAATTCCCGCATAGTCCGGGGCGAAAAAAGCGTTCACTTTCACGCCCAGCGACTTTTCCATGTCCTTCAGGAACGGTTCCCACTGTGGCTTTAAGTTCTGCTGTGATTCCGTCGAAATAATGCCGAAGTTCAGCGCTTTTTCCTGTTCTTCCGCGTGTACGGGGCTGAGTAGTGTGCTGAGGCTAAACATGCTGGTAAAGGCCAGCGCGGCAACGGCTTTATAACTCATTTCCATTCCTCATTGTGGGGACGTTAAGCAGCCTGCGCGTTCTGTTCGACGCGAATTATGCTGCGGTAGAGATGGTCAAAACGTTCGTTATCAAACTGCTGGCTGCTGCCGTCGTAGAACACCTGTCCCTGGCGCAGCGCGACGATGCGTTCGCAGTAGCGCAGCGCATAGTCGACCTGATGCAGCGTCACCACCACGGTGATGCCGTCGGTCTGGTTAATATCGCGCAGCGTGTCCATAACGATGCGCGCCGATTCAGGATCCAACGAGGCGATAGGTTCATCGGCGAGAATGACTTTTGCCTGCTGCATCAACGCACGGGCAATGGCCACGCGCTGCTGCTGGCCGCCAGATAACGTCGACACGCGCTGATGAGCCATGTGCGCCATGCCGACGCGGGTTAATGCCTGTAGGGCGCGCTGTTTCTGCTCGCGGGTGAACCAGCTAAAGCAGGTACGCCAGAAGGGCGTGCTGCCGAGCGCGCCAATCAGCACGTTCTCCAGTACGCTCAGACGGTTAACGAGATTGAACTGCTGGAAGATGTAGCCGGTTTGAGCACGGCTCTTGCGGATGTCGCGCGCCAGACGGCCCGCCTGCTGTACGGTATTGCCCAGCAGTTCGATACGACACTCCGGCGTTTTATCGCCGACGATGAGGCCGCTAAGGTGACGTAAAAGGGTGGATTTGCCAGAACCGGACGGGCCAAGCAGAGCCACCATCTCACCGGCGTGGACGTTCAAATCAATAGCGTGCAGTACCTGATGCTGATTGAACGTCTTGTTGAGCTTTTCAACGCGAATAATGGTTTGCATATTGGGACCCTCAAAAAAGGTGGCCCCATCGTGGCGAACTCATGTGACATTTGGGTTAAGACGGGATGACTCGATGATGAATAATTGACAGGGATTTGATGACAGTACGGGAGGCCGTGGCCTCCCGCGTTGTCAGAGCGTTGGCTCCTGTTGTTTGACCACGTTAATCATCCACGGTACGCCGTACCGGTCGATCACGCGGCCAAAACCGTGTGCCCAGAAGGTCTCCTGCCACGGCATTTCCACCTTGCCGTTGGCGGCGAGATTATCGAACCAGCGTTTGCCTTCTTTAACGTCCTGGGTGTCGAGCACCAGCGTGAAGCCCGCGTAGTGGGCGTCGTCGGGTGAGACGCCGTCGCTCATCATAATGTCGCTGCCCGCGATGTGGACGTTGGCGTGAGCAATGGCGCTGTCGGGGAACTTCAGGCCGGAGGGGCAACCGCCTTCGTCATCCATCGCGGAGGGCGGCATTTCGCCGAAGGTGATTTTGTAGCGCAGTTCCGCACCCAGCGCCTGCTGATAGTAGGCAATGGCATCGGCGCAGTTGCCGGAAAAGGCGAGATAGGGACTTAACGGCATGATCGTTACCTCAGGTAAGAGTAGCCAGTTAAGTGTAGTGCGTGTCGGTACAGGGAGCGAAGCGTGGCGGGGGCGTATTGCCGGATGGCGCTTCGCTTATCCGGCCTACGGGACAGCGCAATTTGTAGGCCGGATAAGATGCGTAGCATCGCCATCCGGCAATGCTACAGGTTCAATCAGTTCTTTTTCACAAACTCAGATTTCAGCTTCATCGGGCCGAAACCGTCGATTTTGCAATCGATGTTGTGATCGCCTTCGACCAGGCGGATGTTTTTCACTTTGGTGCCGATCTTCAACATGGAAGAGCTGCCTTTGACCTTCAGGTCTTTGACGACGGTGACGCTGTCGCCGTCGGCCAGCAGGTTGCCGTTAGCGTCTTTGACGATCAGCGCGTCGCTGTCTTGTGCGGGTTCAGCATCGTTCCACTCATGCGCGCATTCCGGGCAGATGAACATGCCGTTGTCTTCGTAGGTGTATTCGGAGTTGCATTGTGGGCAATGGGGTAATGACATGGAGTGTTTCCTCAAAAGTGCAGTGCGAAAGGCAAGGGCCTGAAAAAACGGCAAATCGCCGAAAATAGCCCTGATTATACAATAAAACCCTGCATTTGTCGGTGTTATCCCGGACGGGATGAGGAATGGTGGGGAAATTATCCCTCTCCCCAGCGGGGAGAGGGAACCGATTAGTGGTGCGCGGACTCCGGTATCACCTGTGTTTCGGCGTCTGCCGATTTTGGCGCGCCATAACGTTTCGCATACAGCGCGGTAATAATCGGCACCAGAATCGCGGTGACAATCACGCTGGCGGCAACCAGCGCCGTCGCGGAGGCGGCTACCGGGGCGAACGAGGGGTTAATCTGCGCAATAATCACCGGGTTTGCCACGGCAGCGCCCGCTGCGGAAGAGGCGGCGACGCCTGCGGTGCCGTTACCGCCACCGATGACGCGGTCAGCGATAATCAGCGGAATACCGGTGATAACGATGACGGCAACACCCAGTACGATACCCAGCAGGCCGGTGTCGAGAATCACGCTCAGGTTGATGGTATTACCCAGCGCAAAACCGAAGAACGGAATCAGTACCGGCGTCGCTTTGCTGAAGAAAGTACGCAGGTCGTGGTCCAGGTTGCCGAGGGTGAAACCAATCAGGAACGGCAGGACGGCGCCGATAAAATGGTGCGGTTCGAAAGACGCAAGGCCTGCAGAACCGAGGATGACCATCGTCATCAGCGGGCCGGATTCCAGCGACATCAGGACGAAAGCGCCTGACTCTTCCTTCGTGCCATATTGGTTCATCAGGCTGGCATACAGGCCGCCGTTGGTCATATCCATCGCAGAGACGATCGCCAGAACGGAAAGTCCGGCGAAGAAACCGGTCTGAATACCCGTATCCGGAATGAACATGGCGGCAATCATTGCCACAACCCATGCCACGGCGATTTTGGTCAGTACCAGCGTACCGGATTTACGTAATACCGTGCCGGTGGCGCGTAAATCAATGGATGCCCCAATGCAGAAGAACCAGACGGCCAGAATGGGCACCGTTCCGCCGATCATACCTTTGGTGAAAGATCCGAAATATTCGCCGGTGCTCGGTGCAAAGGTATTTAATACCGCGCCTAACAGTAACGGGATAAGCATCATCCCGCCTGGGATTCGTTCCATTGTCGCTTTAATTTTCATCTGGCATCCTCGCCTCGTACCGCCTTCTGACGGCAGAAGAGATTAAGTATAATAATTTCAGTTATTTACGTTGATATCGTCTGGTGTTTCCATGCCAGCGCACTCCGGATAAGAAGATGTTTTCTGGCATGTTTAAAGTTGTTTCGGACGCTATAATGCATTTACTGGAATGCTGATTCAATGAAAATAAAACGACGTTTTAGTTATATAGATCACACATTTCATAAATGAGAAATGCGCTATGGTGAAATTGAATTGGGCTGTGAATTCTTTGTGAAATATTCTGAAATATTTTTTTTCTTAAATGAGGGGGAAAAGGAGGCGGTTTGCCAGGTTTTTCCACTGGTGAGGCGATAATCGGCAAGGAGAAGGTGAGCGAAATATTTCGCCGTTGTGGCGGGTGTCACTCTTTTGTTAAGTTGATCACAATATTAATCGCTGTTAGGGTAAATAGGATTGCCTCTCTGCGGGATATTTTTCGAGAGGCACCTGATTAACTGACTCGCCATCAGGCCCAACAGGTTTGATTGTCGGAGAACATACTCTAACGCCGACATGCAAACCTGCTACGCTTGGATAAACGGAACCAGACTTGCCACGGTTCCCTTTACGCACCTTCGCAAACGCCTTGCCGTTTGCCCCCACAGGGTGTGCGTTCAAGGCGAAATTGAACGAGGAAAACCATGCTTAGAAGGAAAAAAGTAAAACCGATCACGCTACGTGACGTCACCATTATCGACGATGCCAAACTACGCAAAGCAATCACCGCTGCCTCGTTGGGCAACGCGATGGAGTGGTTCGATTTCGGGGTTTATGGATTTGTGGCCTATGCGCTGGGTAAAGTCTTCTTCCCGGACGCTAACCCAAGCGTGCAGATGATTGCCGCGCTGGGGACCTTCTCTGTTCCCTTCCTGATTCGTCCGTTGGGCGGTTTGTTCTTCGGGATGCTGGGTGATAAATACGGTCGACAGAAGATTCTGTCTATCACCATTATTATTATGTCGCTCAGTACATTCTGTATTGGCCTTATTCCGTCGTATGAGACCATTGGTATCTGGGCGCCGGTGTTGCTGCTGCTGTGTAAAATGGCGCAGGGGTTCTCTGTGGGGGGCGAATATACCGGGGCATCAATCTTTGTAGCGGAATACTCGCCTGACCGTAAGCGCGGCTTTATGGGCAGCTGGCTGGACTTTGGTTCTATCGCCGGGTTTGTGATGGGCGCAGGGCTGGTGGTTCTGCTCTCGACGGCAGTGGGTGAAGCGAACTTCCTCGAGTGGGGCTGGCGTATTCCGTTCTTCGTCGCGCTGCCGCTGGGGATTATCGGTCTCTACCTGCGTCATGCGCTGGAAGAGACGCCAGCGTTCCAGCAGCACGTGGATAAGCTGGAGCAGGGCGACCGTCAGGGCTTACAGGACGGGCCGAAAGTCTCGTTCAAAGAAATTGCCACCAAGCACTGGCGTAGCCTGCTGGCCTGTATCGGTCTGGTTATCTCCACCAACGTCACCTATTACATGCTGTTGACCTACATGCCGAGCTACCTGTCGCATAACCTGCACTACTCGGAAGACCACGGGGTGCTGATTATTATCGCCATTATGATCGGTATGCTGTTCGTGCAGCCGGTGATGGGGCTGCTGAGCGACCGCTTTGGCCGTCGCCCATTTGTCGTGGTGGGTAGCGTGGCGTTGCTGGTGTTCTCGATTCCGGCATTTATCCTGATTAACAGCAACTCCATTGGCCTGATTTTCTCCGGCCTGCTGCTGCTCGCGGTGATTCTGAACTGCTTCACCGGGGTGATGGCGTCGTCGTTACCGGCGATGTTCCCAACCCACATCCGCTACAGCGCGCTGGCCAGCGCCTTTAACATCTCGGTGCTGGTGGCGGGTCTGACGCCTACGCTGGCGGCCTGGCTGGTGGAGTCGACGCAGAACCTGATGATGCCGGCTTACTATCTGATGGTGATTGCGGTGATTGGCCTGATTACCGGCGTGATGATGAAAGAGACCGCCAACCGTCCGCTGAAGGGCGCGACGCCTGCGGCATCGGACATTGAGGAAGCGCGTGAGATTCTTCAGGAGCATCACGACCATATTGAGCACAAGATTGAAGATATCGATGCGGAAATTGCCGCGCTGCAGGAGAAACGTTCGCAGCTGGTGATGCAGCATCCGAAGATTAACGAGTAACGTCTTCCGCGCTGCAGGACGGTGGCGCCGACCGACTTAACGAGCGATAACCCGGACGTACAGCAGTACGCCGGGTTTTTTTATGCTTAACGCTCGCGGAACGCTTCTGCTCTTGCGCGCAGAATTGGCTTCAGCAGGTAGGAGAGAATGGTTTTCTTACCGGTAATGATATCCACCGACGCCACCATCCCCGGGATAATAATCAGCGGCTTCTCGTCGCTGCCCAGGTGGTTTTTTTCGGTGCGCAGACGGATGACATAGAAACTCTTACCGTCTTTGTCAGTGACCGTATCGGGGCTTATCTGTTCCAGCTTGGCCTTCAGGCCGCCGTAGATGGTGTAGTCATAGGCGGTGAATTTGACCATCGCCTCCTGCCCGGGGCGTAAGAATGCAATGTCCTGTGGGCGGATTTTCGCTTCGACCAGCAGCGTATCGTCCAGCGGCACGATTTCCACCAGGTCGTTCCCCGGCTGGATGACGCCGCCGATGGTGTTGACCATCAGCTGTTGCACGATACCGCGTACCGGCGAAGTCACCAGCGTACGGTTAACCCGGTCTTCAATGGCCTTACCGGAAGCCTCGATTTTACTGAGCTCGGTACGTGCCTCATTGAGCTGCGACAGCGCTTCGCTGCGATAGCGGCCACGCGTCTCGTTGATTTTGCTCTCAATCTCTTTGATCGCCGCTTCGGCTCTGGGGACGGCCAGCGTCACGGACTCAAGCTGTCCGCGGGTTTCGACTTCAGAACGGCGCAGACGCAGAACCTCTACTTTGGAAATCGCCCCCTTGGCAACCAGTGGCTCAGACATGCTGATTTCCTGCTGCAACAGACCCAGGCTGCGGCGGTACTGTGCGCCTTTTGCCTGATAGTCCAACAGCTCCTGTTTCTTCTGCACCAGCTGTTCGTTCAGCCCGGACAGTTCGCTCTGAATGCGCTTATTGACGCTGGCGAACAGTTCCATTTCGCCGTTGGCGATATCCGGCGTTTTATTGAGGATTTCCGGCGACAGGGTGAGGGTTTCTTTATTATCCAACTGCGCTGTCAAACGCTGAATGCGCGCCTCCAGCGCCAGACGATCGGCCTCGGACTCGCCAGCGTTAGAGCGAAAACGGGTATCGTCCAGACGCAGCAGCGGCGCGCCGGCTTTTACCACTTCACCTTCGTGCACAAATACCTCGGCGACAATACCGCCCTCCAGGTTCTGGATTTTTTGCAGGCGCGAGGAGGGAATCGCTTTGCCGTCACCACGCGTAACTTCATCAATATCGGCCAGTGATGCCCAGGCAATCATGATGATAAAGAAGCCGAGAATAGCCCACAGGGTGATGCGTACTACGCGCGGGGAGTCATCAATGAGCGCCTTGTTCACCTCGTTAGCAGTGAGCGTTGACGCGTTTTTGTCGCCAAACAACCACTTCATCAGGCGGGTAAGTCGGTTAGCGTTGCGCATGAATTTGTCCTTTCTTCAGTGCGTTCATCACGCTTTCTTTCGGACCATCGGCGATGATTTTGCCATTATCGAGGATGATCAGTCGGTCAACCAGCGTGAGCAGCGAAGCGCGGTGGGTGACCAATAGCAGCGTTTTGTTGCTCACCATCGGCGCCAGCGCCTTTTTAATCAGGTCTTCGCTGGTGTTATCCATAGAGCTGGTTGGCTCATCCATCAGCAGCACCGGCGGGTCGAGCAGCAGCGCGCGGGCTAGCGCCACGGCCTGTCGCTGGCCGCCTGAAAGGTTCATCCCGCGCTCGCCAACCTGCATGTTATAGCCGGACGGATGACGGCGAGCGAATTCATGCACGCCTGCCAGCGTGGCGGCGCGTAGCATGGTCTCTTCATCTACGTAGCTGGCGCCGCTTAACAGGTTGTCGCGCAGCGTGCCGCTGAACAGGTGGATATCCTGCGGCGCGTAGCCGATATTGTGGCGTACATCATTGACGTCGAGCTGACGGGCGTCGATGCCGTCAATCAGGATGGTACCGCCGTTGGGTTGGTAGAAGCCAACCAGCAGCTTGGCTAGCGAGCTTTTGCCGGAGCCGCTACGGCCAATAATCCCGACCTTCTCACCCGGCTCAATTTTCAACGAAATACCGTTGAGTGACAGGTACTGGTTTTGCGGATAGTGGAAGCTGACATCGCGAAATTCGATGGCGCCAGTCAGCGTCTCGCGCTTCAGCGGCACTTCGTTTTCTTCGACCTCTTGCTCCAGATCCATCATGCGATCGATGGTCGCTTTAGTCATTTTGGCGCGCTGGTAGCGGGTGATCAGGCTACAGAGCTGACCAATCGGCATCATCGCGCGGCGGTTGAGCAGGTAGCAGGCGATGAGACCCCCCGTACTGAGATTACCGTCAATAATGCTGTAAACCCCGATGACAATAAGCACCACGCCTGAGATATGCTGAATCCAGGCGGTGAAGTTAACCGCCACGTAAGAGAGCGATTTGACACGCAGCTCAAGCTTACTGAGCTGGCCGATAATCTGTTCCCACTGGTACTGGCGTTCGCTTTGCGCGTTGTTGACCTTAATCGCATCCAGCCCGGTGACGGTCTCAACCAGCATGGCCTGACGCTCGGTGGAAAGGCGATAGGTCTTTTGCACCTGCGCCAGCAGCGGACGCTGCATCATCCAGTTGACGAGCAATGCCAGCGGATAGCAAAGCAGGGGCACAAAGGCCAGCGGGCCGCCGATAATGCTAATTACCAGTAAAATCAATAAGGTAAATGGGAGGTCAATCAGTGCCGTCAGCGTCAGTGAAGAGAGAAAATCACGGACAGACTGATATTCCTGGAAATGTTGCGTAAAGCCGCCGACCCGCAGCGGGCGCTCTTTCATCTTCATACCCAGCAGACGCTCAAAGAGCGCAGCAGAGACGATAAGATCGGTCTTTTTACCCGCCAGATCGAGGCAGATGCCGCGTAATACCTTCAGTATTAAATCAAAAATAAAGGCGATCGAAATGCCGATAGCCAGCACCCAGAGGGTAGCAGTTGCCTGATTGGGTACCACGCGGTCGTAGACGTTCATGACGAACAGCGGGGTGGCAATGGCGATCACGTTAATGATAAAACTGGCGACTATCGAGTCCAGATAGAGGAATTTCGACAGTTTTAGCGTGTCTTTAAACCAGGATTTGGTGCGAGGAATGGTTGCCGTGGGTTGGCTGCCGAACTCATGTCCCGGCTGAATAAAAATCGTTTTCCCGCTGTAGTTCTCCGCCAGCGTTTCGCGCTCAAGCACCGTTTCGCCACCTTCGGTTTCGGTGGACAGCAGGCGGGCGCGCTGTTGATCGTCCCAGCCGATCAGCACTGCTGCCTGATCGTTTTTGAGCAGTACGATGGCCGGTAGCGAGAGGGCGGTAATTTTTTCCAGCGGCCTCTGTAGCACACGCGCTTTTAACCCCGCTCGCTGAGCGGCTCGCGGAAAAGCGCTCAGGGTCAGTCGATGCGCTTCAAGCGGTAAACCGGCGGTTAATACATTTCGGCTGGTGATGACGTTGTGCAGTTTGCACACAATCATTAGCGAATCGAGTAAGGGGTCATCATGGTTTTGACGTGGGTCGAGTCTGATGTTGTCATCAGTAGAGGTATTTGCTTGCTCAAGTGGATCAGTATAAGACGCCATAATCCGACCTTATATACCAGCGAAAAAATCGCTAAGGCTAAAGAATATAATGGGTTATCCCATCGTGAGATGGGATAACCCGCAGGTCCAAAATCAGTTACTTCAGGTCAGGTAAATTACTGTGTGCCGTTTGCTGTACCTCGACCGGCTGCGCGGCAGACGGTGCCTGAATATTCAGCTGTTTTAACAGATCGCCGATGCGTGCGTTGATACGGTAGGTGGTGAACATCTCAGTGAACTGCATCTCAACGTAACGGCGCTGGGCATTGAACACTTCGTTTTCGCTGTCCAGCATATCCAGCAGGCTACGTTCACCGATGCTGAACTGCTCCTGGTATGCGGTACGAACGACGGCGCTGCGATCGGCATAATCTTTGGCGATCGGCACCTGCTGTTTGGCGTTCTGCCAGGCGTTCCACGACAGCCGCAGCTCTTCATCCAGCTGGCGAAGGGCGTTGCGCTTCACGTCCTGCGCTTCCTGCATTTTATAGGCATAGGATGACAATTGCGCCTGATCGCTGCCGCCGTTAAACAGGTTGTAGTTCATACGAACCATGGCCTGCCATTCCTGGTCGTGACCGCGGGTACCGTCAACGTTGTTATCCATGCGGCGGCCAACGTCAATATTGACGCTCGGATAGAAGCGGGATTTTGCGGCTTCGTACTGCTGACGGGTGGCTTCAACATCGGAGTCCGCCTGTTTCAGCAGCGGGCTGTTTTCCAGCATCAGCTTACGCGCTTCGGCCTGTGAGGCCGGGATTTTCGTGGTCATCGGCATCGATAGACCGGTGGCTTCTTTCCCGACTACGCTGTAGTAGTTGGCCTGGGCGTCCTCGAGGTTGGTTTGCTCGGTCAGTAGGTTGTTTTTCGCCTGCGCGAGACGAGCCTGCGCCTGTTCATAGTCGGCGGTTCGGCCTACGCCCTGCTCGGTGCGCAAACGAATCTGATCGAAAATACGTTCGTGGCTTTTCAGGTTATCCTGCGCCAGTTTCACCATCTTTTGACGCATCAGCACGTCGAGATAGCTCTGGATTGCATCCAGCGCCGTCACTTCGCTGGTGTTCATGACCGAGAACGCTCGCGAGTTAACGGTGGCTTTCTGGCGAGCGACTTCGCTGGAGGTGGCAAAGCCGTTAAACACGTTCTGCCGCAGGTTGATGCTTGACTCACTGCGGTGCAGGTTACGGCGATGATCGTCCGCCGCGCGAGTCGATGAGTTATCGGTTTGTTCCCAACCGGTGCCAGCAGACAGATCCAGGGTCGGCAGATACCCGCCCTTGGCCGCGCGCAAATCCTGGTCGGCAGAATAGCGACTGTTGACCGACGCGCTCACCTGCGGATGCCACAGTAAGCTGTCCTTGACCGCTTGTTCGAGCGTAGCTGCGCTAACCGTATTGGCAAACAGTAATGGCAGAGAGAGACCTGTTAATATCCGAATGTGTTTGTTCATCATGACGTCCTTTCCTTACGTTCATTTCCCTGACTCGTGGCTTAATTCACCAGAGGTCATGTCATTAGACAAAAAGTCAACCAGGTGTTGACGAAGATGGGGCTGGTAACAGCCCCATGACGTTATGCATCAGGCTTCGACTTCTGGCTTCGCAATCAAATCATCAGGGTCATTGCTGGCCCAGGATTGATTGTCATCCGTATCGCCGCCTTCTGCGGGAACATGTTCAACGTCATTCGGTGTTTCTGCCGTTTCCGTTGTCTCCGTTGTTTGAATGAGGCTGGAGAGATCCTTATTATCACCGTCGATCATATCACTGAATGACAACGGTTCATCCTGACTAATAATGGTGGCTTCTTGCCCAGACTCATTGCTTTCGCCATTGGGGTGACTTTCCTCGCTGGCGGTTTCCGTTTCATTAAGCGAAGTGTCATCACTATTTTCTAATAGCGTACTGAGCGAATTCGGCTCCGTTTCGACACTTGACTCGTTCACAAGATCGGTGTCGGTGGTTGGGCTATCGGGTTCATCACTGACGTTATCGAGGGTCTGCGAGTCGCTATCAACTAGCGGATTATCGACGTTGTCTGCATCGGTATCCTGTGGACTCTCGCTGTTATCTGCCATTTCCTGGTCGGTATCAGTTGGCTCCGTTGAGGTGCTATCCTCTGCATACTGACTATCGTCAGCGTGGTCGCCACTATCTGCTGATTGCAGGGCGTTGTCATCGGTATTGTTGTTTTCTTCGGTTTCGACGTCGATAGGGGGGGCCGCCATGGTTGTCATGGCGATATCCATTTCCTGAGTGTCAGGAGATTGTTCTTCGTTGTCAGCGTTGCTGTAATCCCATTGTGCGGTATCGGAGTATCCGTTTTCGCTGCTGAACTCATCTCCTTCGTAAGGCCCGGCAGAGGTTTCTACATCCATGGCGAGTTCGAGCGTAGTGTCTTCGCCATCCGGTATGGTGATAGTGATTTGACCGTTGAAATTCTTAATACCGTCATCAAAGAGCAGCGTATAGGTGCCGTCTTCGTTGTACACGACGGTCACGTGATCCATGTCATTACCACTGAATACTGCATCTTTCGGTAGCCCATGCAGCGTTATTTGTGTGATGGTTTGCGTCCCACTTTCGCTCTCCAGATCGACGTTTACATCCAGAGTGACCTTCCAGCTCGCCGTGGTTTGCCCCGGATGCTCGGAGAGACCATCCCCATAGATGACGCCTTCGATAAATTTTGTGGCATTCGGGATGAGCTGCGTTTTACCATCAGCGCTGAATATTTTGATTGCGGTCAGGTTGTTGAATTGGCCGTTATCTTTTTCCGTAGCGCTAAATTGATAGTCAGCCGCTTTGCCGACTAAAAAGATGTAATCTTTGCACCCGCTCTCGCCAATAGCGATCTGATCCCCGCCGACCCCGCCTAGCTTGGTTCCGTCTGTGGTCTTTGAGTGGGCGCCTATAACGAAGATATCACTGTAGTTTTCGCTGCCATCCAGCTTCGTCGCATCCACGTTTTTACTGGTGTAATACTGGATTTGCGACGGATCATCACAGGTCGGCTCAGGATCAACTCCCTTAGTGAGCCAAACTCGAACGCTGCTTCCTATCGCGGTAATGACTCCGTCGACCACGTCAAATCCATAAGGTTCTGAAGAGCCTCCGTTAACCTGGAATACCTTGCCTTCCGTTGATTCACCGGGGATCTCGGACGGTATACCAGGAGTAACGTTGACGGAGAGTGTGATTTTTTCGCTGTCACTGTCGGAATCGGAGTCGCTGTCCGAGTCCGAGTCTGAATCGCTGTCGGAATCTGAGTCGCTGTCAGAGTCAGAGTCGGAGTCGCTGTCAGAGTCAGAGTCGCTGTCGGAATCAGAGTCGCTGTCGGAATCTGAGTCGCTGTCAGAGTCGGAGTCGCTGTCAGAGTCGCTATCTGAATCGGAGTCACTGTCCGAATCAGAGTCGCTGTCCGAATCAGAGTCACTGTCAGAATCGGAGTCGCTGTCCGAATCAGAGTCGCTGTCCGAATCAGAGTCGCTGTCCGAATCAGAGTCACTGTCAGAATCGGAGTCACTGTCCGAGTCGGAGTCACTGTCGGAGTCGGAGTCAGAGTCACTGTCGGAGTCAGAGTCACTGTCGGAGTCAGAGTCACTGTCGGAGTCAGAGTCACTGTCGGAGTCAGAGTCACTGTCGGAGTCAGAGTCACTGTCGGAGTCAGAGTCACTGTCGGAGTCCGAATCGCTGTCCGAATCAGAGTCGCTGTCAGAATCGGAGTCACTGTCAGAATCAGAGTCGCTGTCCGAATCAGAGTCGCTGTCAGAATCAGAGTCGCTGTCCGAATCAGAGTCGCTATCCGAATCAGAGTCGCTGTCCGAATCAGAGTCGCTGTCAGAATCGGAGTCGCTGTCAGAATCTGAGTCGCTGTCCGAGTCGGAGTCACTGTCGGAATCAGAGTCGCTGTCCGAATCAGAGTCGCTATCCGAATCAGAGTCGCTATCCGAATCAGAGTCGCTGTCCGAATCGGAGTCGCTGTCCGAATCGGAGTCGCTGTCCGAATCAGAGTCACTGTCCGAATCAGAGTCACTGTCAGAATCGGAGTCGCTGTCAGAATCGGAGTCGCTGTCCGAATCGGAGTCGCTGTCCGAATCAGAGTCACTGTCAGAATCGGAGTCACTGTCAGAATCTGAGTCGCTGTCAGAGTCAGAGTCGCTATCAGAATCGGAGTCACTGTCAGAATCGGAGTCACTGTCAGAATCGGAGTCGCTGTCGGAATCGGAGTCGCTATCCGAATCGGAGTCGCTATCCGAATCAGAGTCGCTGTCGGAGTCAGAGTCGCTATCCGAATCAGAGTCGCTGTCGGAATCTGAGTCGCTGTCGGAGTCAGAGTCGCTGTCGGAATCAGAGTCGCTGTCGGAATCAGAGTCGCTGTCAGCATCTGCATCGGTATCATCCCCGGTTACAGTTCTGTCAGCGGGGTTGAGGATCGTGATCTCTTCTTCAATATTCGTATCGGGAAAATCCAGGCCTTCCGTAGGGTAGCCAGCGGTAGGGTCGACTACTTCACCGGTCAGATCCAGTATCACATGCGTGTGTGAGCCGCCGACGCCGGGTGCACCACCGCTTTCGACGACGGTCTGCGGGCCAGCCGCGGTGGCTTCAAGTATTTGAGTCGGGTCCTGACCATCAGCAATTGCCTGCTGTATTGCCGCAACGTCAGTAGGGGGAGTTTCAGGAGTAGCGGCAGGGGAAATGCTTGTACTGTCCCAAAGGCTATCGCGCCCAAGGTCGAGATTTTTGCCATTTGCCAGGCTTACCGTGACTGCGCCATCGGCACCTGTTGCAATTTGTTCACCGGCAAAGATTTTATCCCCTTCCACCAGTAAGCGTCTGCTTCCGTCAGGTGAAATAGCGAAGGCTTGCCCTATAATCGCTTTTATTATTCCGGTTACATCAGCCATATCTTACTCCTCTTAATATTACGTGAACGGTTCCATTTGTTCATGGCTCATAGAGTTGTGGTGTATTACTTGGCTCCATGGCAGCATCTGCAACACAAAACACTGTGGCTAATACGTTTGTGTGTGTGCTGATAGTATTCCAGACCCTCATGGAGATGAGGTCTGGTAAATAAAAATTGGCTATAGTGGTAAGGTAATATGCAAAAAAAACGTTTTCTTTGATTTTAATGTCGTTTTAGTAGGAATTTTCTGTAAAGAAATTAGGATGTGATTATTTTCTGATGGTGAGTAAGTGATGAAGGGTGTTTTATAAGGATATCCATGATTAACTCATTGATATTAAACGGTGTGTATTTCTTTGCAAGCTGCTTTGAACAATGTTTCTGTATTATTTCTTGTAACTCATTGATAATAAACGAGGTGATCTGATGCTTGTGTATCGGCTGATTTCTATTTCGATATTACTTCTAATACATAAGATTATCTTGTTATAAAAATGGGGTGTCTCATTTGTGATTTTTGAGTTTTATTTGGATGATTCATAAATGAATTTAACGAGTTAATACATGGAGTAAAGTTTTTCGATTAAAATAACGTGGTTTCGTATTTATAATCGCTTTGTTGTAGGTGTTTTTTGGGTGGCAATAAGTTATTTCAGACCATCTGGTATAAAAAATAGATAAGAAAGATTATCTTATAGACGTTGGTTTTTTGAATGTATTCATCAGTGAAAAAGAAAAGGGCCAGCTTATGCTAGCCCTTTAGTATTAAGCATCCGTATCCGGTTGTGCAATAAGACTATCCAGTTCGGCGGCCTCATGTGCACCCCAATGCTCTCCACTGTCTCCACCCGAACTTTCGGCGGGCACATCCTGAACGTGCCCAACTCCAGGGTCGTTGCCTGCAGAATCAGCAACCTGAATGAGTGAACTGAGATCTTTGGCGTCATCATGAATAATGTCGCTGAGATCGATAACGTTCGCCTGATTTGGCTCACCGTTGTTGGCAACCGCGGCTGAGTTGTCTGCCGGTGTTTCCACGCTCTGTGCGGTATTGGCGCCGTTCAGCTGGCTATCGATATCATCCAACAAAAGAGTGAGTGATGTTTCAGGATTTTCTTCAGCAGGTTGCGTCAGCGACGCATCCTGATCGACATTGCTCAGGTCGAGATCATCGTGGTCAACCAGCAAGGTTGAACTATCTTGATCCGTTGCAGCACTATCGCCCACGGTATCTGTTCCGTCTGCAGAGGCGGTTGAGTTAGCGTCTCCACTGTGTTCAGCAGCGCTATCTCCTTCAATCAGATCCGCTGTTGACTCATCGTTCGGCTGTTCAACCGAACCTGTCTCTTGTGGTTGAACGGTGCCGGCACTGTTATCTGAGGTATCGGCTGACGCAGTAGTATCTGTATGATTATCAGATACATTATCCTGCGAGCTATCGGCGGTTTCTGCCGCATGGTGCACGTCGTCATCCGCGGTCATCAGATTTGCGGAGCCACTCTCTGTGTGATGATCTTCGTCGCCAGTGATGGTGATCGCGTGATCGCCACTGTTGGCATCGATATCGCCTGACGAGTGCGATGAACCATCAACCTCCGTGGTAATCTCCACTTTGATCGACCCGAGATCGTCTATCTGCGTCGATGAGGTAAAGGTGAGATCGATATCCAGGTTGCTATCACCGGCGATATCGATAATCACATTGCCATTTGCATCAACCGTATAATCTTCGCCGTTGTAGCCGATCGTCGTACCCGGCGGCAGCCCGGTGAGTTTAATCGACGAGATATGGTCGTTACCCGCCGCACCATCGAGATTCGCATCAATATTCAGCTCATACTGCCAGGTGGTATGGGTATCCGGGTGTGAAGGATCGAGACCCTCTTTCCCATCGCTGGAGATGACTTCACTCACTCGGTTGTTGCCACCATATGTTTTACCGTTAATGGTGACGTTCACACTTTCGTAATAGTTGATGCTGTTATTGACGTTAGCCGAACCCGCAGACGAGCTCCAGCTTGATGATCCTGGAACAAAAATGTAATCGTTGGCGTTACTCGACGCTGGTTCCCGATTCCCGTTCACCGCGTTCATTGAGTGCTGTGTGCCATCACCTTGGGTATAGGTACTGTCTTCATGCAGGACGAAGATGTCTGTTTTACCTTCGTTACCCTGAGCATTACCCTGGTCGTAAACGTGAATATTTTCAGCAGGAATATCGCTGGAAACGTATTTTCCAATATCCCCGGCGGAGACCCAAACCACCACGTTAGCACCAACCGCGACGATCATTCCGTTGCTATCGACGTCAAAACCATTTCCGCTTGGATCTTTACTGCCGCCGTTTACCTGCGTGACTTTTGATGACTCCGTCGCGCTCACGTTGACGTTGAGAGTGACGTTGGAGTCAGAATCACTGTCGGAGTCTGAATCGCTATCGGAGTCCGAGTCACTGTCGGAATCGGAGTCGCTGTCGGAATCGGAGTCGCTGTCGGAGTCCGAGTCGCTGTCGGAATCGGAATCGGAGTCGCTGTCGGAGTCCGAGTCGCTGTCGGAATCGGAATCGCTGTCGGAGTCCGAGTCGCTGTCAGAATCCGAATCGCTATCAGAGTCCGAGTCACTGTCAGAGTCTGAGTCGCTGTCCGAATCCGAGTCGCTATCGGAGTCCGAGTCAGAGTCACTGTCAGAATCCGAATCGCTGTCGGAGTCAGAGTCGCTGTCAGAATCCGAATCGCTGTCGGAGTCTGAGTCACTGTCAGAGTCTGAGTCGCTGTCCGAATCCGAATCGCTGTCGGAGTCTGAATCGCTGTCGGAATCGGAGTCCGAGTCAGAGTCACTGTCAGAATCCGAATCGCTGTCGGAATCGGAGTCCGAGTCAGAGTCACTGTCCGAATCCGAATCGCTGTCGGAGTCGCTGTCAGAATCCGAATCGCTATCAGAGTCCGAGTCACTGTCAGAGTCTGAGTCGCTGTCCGAATCCGAGTCGCTGTCCGAGTCAGAGTCACTGTCGGAATCCGAATCGCTATCAGAGTCCGAGTCACTGTCAGAGTCTGAGTCGCTGTCCGAATCCGAGTCGCTGTCCGAGTCAGAGTCACTGTCCGAATCCGAATCGCTGTCGGAGTCCGAGTCACTGTCCGAATCAGAGTCACCCTCATCCACTGCATCCGATCGCTCCAGGACCGTCAGTTCCTCTTCTAATGGCGTATTGGGGAAATCTATGCCTTCTGTCGGATATCCAGCGGTGGGATCGACTCTTTCGCCGGTGAGATCCAGGATAACGTGAGTATGGGCACCGCCAGCACCGGGTTCACCGCTGCCGGTGGCTGTTTGTGGACCTGCGGCGGTAGCCTCAAGAATTTGTGTCGGATCCTGGCCGTCGGCAATGGCCTGCTGAATGGCGGCAATATCCGCGGTATCCGTTGCCGCAGGTGTGATGGCGATACTATGGCTGCCATCCCAGTGGCTGTCGCGGCCGAGATCCAGCGTTTTTCCATTCGGGAGAGCGAGAGTGACGGCTCCGTTAGCGCCAGTTTCAATTTGCTCGCCGCTGAGAATTTTATCGCCCTCAACGAGCAGGCGTCGTGTTCCATCTGGTGAAATGGCGAAGACCAGGCCGATAATCGCTTTAATTGTTCCGGCTATACCGCTCATTCTGCTCTCCCATTGGACTTGCGCGGTTTTTTCCGTTTCCGCTGTAATATTTTTTATCGTTTTGTTATCGCCGAACTATGAAGGGGATTTCAGCTAGACGGATTAATAGTACTGATATTTCGAACGCTGTAATACACCCGGAACCGACGATAGGTCGTATCTTTGTCCTAAGATATGACGAATTGAGGATTTATTCTTTGATTTTAATGTTGTTTTAATCCGGTATGGCTGTAAGAAGCCGCTAATTATAGGAGGGGAAATATCGACGGTTAGAGCACTAATAATATTTAAGGCACATTATTAATGCGCCTTAAATAGTCAGCTTAATTATTGGGTTATATTAGTCTTTCCTCATCATCGCCAATAAGCCCTTCCAACCCGCTCAGCGTCTGACGCGCTTGCGCACGGTTTAACAGTTTGTTTTGTGCTGCTGGCGGGAGGTCGGTGATGCTGATAACCCCTTTGCTCATCAGCACCTCAATGAGGTCTTCCAGCACGCGGACCATATCCAGGTCGCTCTGCTGCAGACGCTGTAGCGTGGCCGCACGTAGGCTTTCCACCTTCAGCCATTCGCCAATCTCTGCGGTTGTCTCCGCACTTTGCTCTGTCATGCCCCTGAATTCAGCGGCCTCAACCCGAACGATCCGTCCTTCACCATCGCGTTCAATAAAATGCATGGCTGCTCTCCTGAAAATTATTGTAGTGTGCTGGCATCGCTAAAATAGCGGCCCATTGCGCCATACAGGCCAATTTTCTCCAGCACGGCCAGCTCGCCTTCGTTCTCCACACGTTCGGCGATAAGGGGGACATTGATCTGGCGTGTCGCCCAATAAATAGCTTCTATAAAGAGTTTTTTATCTTCTTCTTCATTGATGTGGTGAATATAGCCGCCGTCGACCTTAATCCACGCCAGCCCCCACTGCGGCAGGTTGCCAATCAGATGGAAGCGACCGCCGAAATGCTGAATTCCCAGGCCGCAGCCCAGCTCCTGTAGTTTTTTCACCAGCACGCTGACGCGTTCTGGCTCCGGTAGTTCGTTCTCATCCAGCTCGAGCGTCAGCCGCGATGCCAGGTGGCGCGCTGCTTTCAGCGGCTGAAGCAGGGCGTTCAACCCCTCGTCGTCCGCGACGCTTTCGCCGCTAATACTGAGCGCAAAAGCGTGGGTGGTGCTTTCCATCGCACGCAGCGTTTGTTTGAGCATAACGACGTCCATACGACGTCCCAGGGCCAGACGGCGAACCCAAGGGATGAAACGACCTGCTGGGATAATTTCGCCCTCTGCGGTTTTAATACGCGCCAGAATTTTACGATGCAGAACAACGTGTTTGCTATTGCACTCGTACACGGGCTGCGAATACAGCTCAAAGGCTTCTTTATCCAGAATCTCCGTCAGGCGCTGATGCCAGTGGTGATGGTCCTCATCCGGCGTTGGCTGCGCGGCCAATGCCGGGTCGACGAAGGTGCGCATATCGGCTTCGGCAGCCACCAGAATCTGGTCCGCCTGACGCAGTAGGTTTTGCGGTGTATCGCCATAGTGGAAAGCGACTTCAGCAAAATGCGCCACCGGGTTGACGTCGCTCAAGCCCGTTTCATAGAGCGCCTTCAACTGTGTGTGCAGCGAGTTTGCGAAGCTCTCCATCTCAGTGGGAAGAACGGGGGCGGTGATAATCGCGAACTCACCGCCGCGTACGCGGGCGACGAAGCCTTCGCTGTGAAAAAAGCGCTGCTGGAGGCTGCTGAGAATATCGGCTACCGCTTTGAGTAATTTATCGGTGCTGGCGCCGCCAAGGCGCTGGTTAAGCCCCATCAGGTCCTGCACACGCAGCAGGATCAGGTTGCCGTCGGCGTGGTCCTCATCGCTGAGGCGGGTCTGAAATTTTATGTCAAACGCGCGACGGTTGTTCAGACCGGTAAGACTGTCGTTATAGGCTTCCTGTCGCAATATTTCGGTGCGCTGAGCCTGCTCGCTAAACAGCGCTTTAAGCTGGGTGACCATCATATTGGTCGCTTCGACGACCCGACGCAGCTCCGGTGTTTTCGGTAGTGCAGGTAGGCTCAGGAACTCACGGCGGCTGATCGCGGTGGCTTGTTCCACGATATAGTTCAGAGGACGCAGACGGTGGCGCAGCAGGAACATCGCGCCCAGAATACACAGCGCGCTACAGCCGGTCAGCCACAGGAAGCTGGCGACCAGGCTGCTCCACAGGCGCGACAGCGCGAACATCGGGTGGCTGACCACTTCTACCCGCGCAGCTTGCGTCCAGCCGCGCATGACGATGGCTTCGCCATGGCCAGGATTCAGATGTACCACGCTGGCGAACCAGCCCGGCACGTTGGCGCTGGGCGGGATGTTCTGGCGTTCAATAATGGGTTTACCCGTTTTGATATCGACCACCTGAATACGGTAGAAGTAACCGCTATCGAAAATGGAGTTCACCATCAGCTCGGTCATGACCGGGTCGTCGATATGTGCGGTCAACGATAGGCCGAGCGCCGTGGCGGCATCCTGGGCATGCGCGCTCAGCTGGTTATGATACTGCTCGCGCGAGCTTTCCAGCGTGGCAAAAAAGTTGCCGCAGAAGATCGTCAGCGTAAACAGGCAGATGCCAATCAGTAGCTGTTTATAAAGGGACATGACCGCTTCCTATTCATTAATTACAAACCCTTCTGCACGCATCCTGGTGAGAAGATCCTGCCAACGTGAAAGTCGTTTACTGTCGCCAACGCGCTTGCTGCCGCTGGCCTGCGGGATCCATAAACCTTCCCCGTTAAAGGAATAAACAGGGAGCAGATCGCTGCGGGCGGTGGCGGGTAATATGGCGGGCTTCAGGTTATCGAGAACCAGCGGAATAGCGTCCGGCGTCGAATACCATGTTACAACCATATGTGCCTGATTTAATTGTAATGCTTTAACGTAGGTAATCCGCAGCTGGCTTGCCGGAACACCTAATTCACGTAGGGTAAAATATTTGGCCAGCGCGTAGTCTTCGCAATCTCCCGCGCCCTTGCGCAGAGCTTCCACCGGGGTTGCCCAGTAATCCTCTTGCCCCCAAACCGTTATATCGTCCACAAAGCGGATGCGCGAATTAAAAAATTGGTTCACGCGGTTCAGGGTGGCCTGAATGTTGCCCTGCGTCGGCTGTTTAAGCAACGCCTCCCAGGCATCGATATTGCGCTGGGCAGCGGGCGTCGTGGGGCCATATAGCCGTTGCGTTCGCTCGTTGATGGTATTGAAATCCCATCCCGCGCTCAGTTCGGGCGGCACCAATAGCAGTAGGGCCAGAAACAACGACAGCCAGCGTTTCCAGATAAGTGGACGTACGATATCCCGCAGGCGCTTCATTCAGCAAACGCTCATCATTAAGGGATTATGTCGTCTTGTCATGCTGATGGCGCCAGTGTTTTCGGTAAGCAACATAGCCGGAAAGGTAGTGTTCGACATCATCAATTCGCACCCGGAAACTGTGGTGACGAATGAAAAAACTGCCCACGATGCGGGACGGATTTTTGAAGAACATCGCCAGCTCAGGCCAGAAAAAGCCGTTCGCGAGGTAGCGCGCCCGCGTCTCCAGCGCCAGGTTGAACTTCTCCAGATCGAACCCGTCCAGCAGGTGACGATGCTCGGAAGTCGCCAGACGGCTTAGCATGCGCGACGCCGCCATCATCAGTTCGAGCAGCGTCGGATAGGTGGTGACCCGGTTGATCACGAAGTCCAGGTGATCGCGCACGTTGTCCAGGCCAAACTGATAATAACGCTCAAGCGGACGGTACAGCGTTAACTCGTTTACACAGTAGCTTAGCCAGTGGTCGTGAGCCTGCCAATGCTTCTGCGCGATAAAGTGATCCATGGCGCGCTCAACGATAGCCAGCCAGCGCGGCGCTTTTGTCAGGCCGTACAGACGCATCAGCGCGAAGGCGGCTTCCCCATCGTAATAGATGATGCGGTGTTCGGCTTTCAGCGACAGATCGGCGGCGTGCAGAACGTGATTAAAGCCGCCGGTCTCCGGCTTTTGCATAAAACCGATGCCGTTAGCCAGTCGCTGCATCTGCGGGAGATAACGTTCGTCACCGGTCAGTTCAGTGTACTTGACCATCGCCAGAATAGAGACCGCATTGCCGCCAAGTTTAATCTCGCCGCCGGTGTCGATCAGGAAGTCAGCATCGCTGCCGTCCGGCAGGCGGCGCGTTTCGATAAGTTCGCTCGACAGGTCGTGCAGCGCGCGCTCAATCGCCGCAAACTGGGTTTCATTTTGCGTCACTTCCCAGCCTTCGAGCAGCGCGTAGGTTGAACTGGCGTGGCGTAGAGCGTTATAGGTTGGGATCGCGCGGTCGAAGCAGGGGAACCAACCGTAATGGTAGCGCCCCGATTTTTTCACCTGACGAGCCAGATAGTCGCTGGCGGAGAAGATCATCGGATCGAGCGCCTCTTCCTGCCAGTGCGACAACTGACGATAGCCGGAATTGCGACCATTGGATTCGATGGGGTACACCTGCTTGCCATCGCAGAACAGGCTGCGGGTGGTGAAACGCCAGATAAGCTGTTCTGGTTTATCCGGCCAGCTCAGTGCGGTGCCGAAACGCCAGCGTGCGTAGTGCGCCAGATTCGTCGCATTGGGTGTCGCAACGCCTTCACTACCGTGATACAGCAGTGCGTTGGCGTAAATTTCCTGTTCGAGAATGGGACGCTGGAAATCAGGCGTGAGGCTCAGACCAAAGCGAAAGTAGTTACGCTTGGTTTTGCCAAATTTATCCTGTAGTTCGTCCCAGCGCAGGGTCTGAATTTTGTCGACAAAATCGGCGCGTAGCCAGAGTAAAGACCGTGGCTGCTGGTTTTCCCAGAGCTGTAAATCGTCCGCCGCGCGCTGCCAGGCTTCATCGAGCGTGCTGCCGCAGGCATAGGCGGTATAGGCGCGTTCCTCACCATTGCTAGCGCTCAGGAAAAGGATATAGCCGGGAAAGGGGGACGGTTGCGCGGAAATTGCCAGTTTGTCAACCTGGAGCCGGATAGGTGCAAGTAAATGGTTGAGGGGCATTTATTCTCCTTGTCTTGCCAGAACATCCTTATCGAGAAACTATTTACTCAGCATACCACTATGATTATTGTTTTGTGCAAGCACGCGCAGTAGTTTGCTTAATATATGATGCATTATCCTGATATAACCCTGGTTTAGGATATTACACGTTAGTAAAAAGTTGTAGCTCAGAATGCATAAAACGTAAGGCCTAATGCAGATAATGGGCTAAGGATAATTAATTGTTTGTGCCGGAAAAGGAATAAATGAATGGATGAACAACGGGTATCAACAAAAAAAACACTCGTCGTAGGGATGATCCGAAGCGCAGGCCGCCCAGGTAATGCCATTGTAGCCAATGCCCACGCTGCTGCAATGCAAAATGCGAAATTGATATATTTTACACCTGACGACGTTGATATAAATAAGAAAAAAATAAATGCATTACATTATGTTGATGGTCAATGGCGAACTATCGTTAGTGATTTCCCTGATGTCATTGAAAATGACGAGCGCTCTCTTAGGCGCAAGGACATTTTTTCTGTTCTTACTCAGAATGCGCCGTTCACCATGCATTTATTAGGCGGCAAACTGACCACATTCAACCGAATAAAGAAAGCTGGTATCTACGAAGAGTTATTGATCCCTGATTATTCTATTAATACATTAACTGATTTTACTCATGCAGCAGGGGTCTTCGAGAGATTTGTTATTAAGCCAATGCGCGGATCTCAAGGGTCGAATGTAAGTTACTTTGAGCGCATTGAGGGGGGGGTTAGGGTTAATCACTGCGGTAAGGTAAGCGAGTTAAGCACCGCTGATTTAGCGAATTTTTATCATGATGTTATCGGAGAAAAGCACTACCTTCTGCAAAAATATGTTGAGAGTCGAAGCAGCCATGGACTTCCTTTCGATATTCGGATTCATGTCCGACGAGGGGCAGAAGCCCGATGGAAGTTGGTGAAGATCTATGCACGAATTGGTGCAGGAGATACCATTGTTTCTAATATTTCAGCAGGCGGGAGCATGGCGAGTGCAAGCTCTTTTCTGACTGTACAGTTTGGACAGGACAAAGGCCGTCAGATTCTCAATGACCTAAGAGCGCTGGCGAAATCATTCCCTGCAAAATTTCAGTCTCTGTATCCAGAGTTTATGATTGATGCACTCGGTATTGATATTGGCGTTGATAGAGAAGGAAAATTATGGATTTTCGAAGTTAACAGCTGTCCCGGGGCAAAGTTTTTTGCTCTGGAGGCTGCGATTCCTCGCATGGAATATGCAATATGGTTAGCGCGAGATTATGCCGAACGTCAGCGTTCGAAGGTATGATGACCCGCCGTGTTATGAGTGCTGGGTCGCCAGCAGCATACGGGAGTCCTGGGTGGGGTGTTGATCTGCCGGGTGCCTGCGGCACCAGGGTAACGGAAAACGGCGGGGTTGCAGAGGATTTTGCGAGGGGGATTCCAGAATAACCATCGCGTTTTCAGGCAGTCCGGGAGCGGATTGCGGCGGGTTAACGATAGCGGTACTTTCTACACGCACCTGCAAAATCAGGTGTCGGGATTGACCTCTCCTGTGGCGGACGTTTAACCCGTTACAGGAGGATGCCCACATGGCAACGATCCCCACCCCAACTCATCCATCATCCGAAAAAACCGGCAAAACCGAGCGCCGCTACACCGTCAGCTATGTTCCCAACCAGAACCGCCCCAGCACACCAGCTCTTAACCTGAGCGGGAAATGGCTCAAAGACGCTGGCTTCTACACCGGTACTGGTGTCACAGTGCAGATTGCCGGAGACTGCATTGTACTTATTCCTGACGGCGATGAAGTGCAAGCCCTGCGCAAGCAGCTTAAACAGATGAAGCAGGCGATAAAAACGGTGAAAGCGGAAGTGCTGAACGCACTTTAAGAGGCTGAATCAGCGAATTTGGCTGATAAAGATTCGGATGCAGAAAAGCAAAAACCCAGCCATAGGCTGGGTTTTCTGAATAAGTGGTGCCCGGACTCGGAATCGAACCAAGGACACGGGGATTTTCAATCCCCTGCTCTACCGACTGAGCTATCCGGGCAACGGAGCGCATTAAACCGTAGTCGCTCTCTCGCGTCAACCAAAATCAGCGAAAAACGGTTCAACTGCTTACTATTGCGGCAATCTACGCGTTCATGCCGAACGATGGCGCAAATCGAGCTGCCACCAGGCAGTCATTCGCGTGGCCGGGCGTGCTGGCTCAGGTCAGCGCGCCGTTTGTTCGGCACTGGGCGAAGCGCAGAATGTCTTCTGCAAGACGATAGGCGGTGTCCACATCAACCTGGCTGCGATTGACCAGCATGCGACTGAGGCAGCCTTCCAGCACCAGCTCCATCTGTTTCGCCACCATCGTGGGGTCGTCCACTTCCAGCTGGGTCAGCAGCTCATGAGTGAAGTGGAATGCGGCCTGCTTCTGCTGGTTGGCGAGCTGATGAATCGGGTGTTCGGCGTCCGGGTAGAAGGTGCAGGCGGCGATAAACAGGCAGCCGGGGTAGCGGTTTTTGGTCACGCAGTTGGTCAACGCCGGATAGCGAGCCAGCAGTTTCTCTTCGGCGGTCATCTCTTCGTTGAGCATCAGCTGGCGACGCCAGGTCTCTACCTGCTGGCTTAAATAGCGTAGCGCGTCATACAGCAGCGCTTCGCTGTCCGGCCAGAAGCGGCGCAGTTCATCGAGTGGGCGGTCCACGCGCTCGGCCACCATCTCCAGCGTGGTGCTTGCAATCCCTTCTTGCTCAAGGAGCTGCAGGGCTTCTCCTAATACATCTTCGCGTTGCACGGTATTCTCCTCCGTTCCCGACGGCTATCCGTCTCAAAGTGTTGTCTACGGTTGGCGATCGCGCAAATGCGCGCGGAACGCGGCGGCGTCCATAAAGCCGGTTACCCGTAGGACGGGCTGCTCGTTGCCGTCTTCATCAAAGAAGAGGATGGTCGGCAAGCCCAGTACCTGTAAATGTTTTAGCAGCGCCACGTCCTGTGCGCTGTTAGCCGTCACATCTGCCTGTAACAGTACCGTATTTTGCAGCGCCTGCTGCACCTGCGGGTCGCTAAAGGTGTACTTCTCAAACTCTTTGCAGGCGACGCACCAGTCGGCGTAGAGATCGAGCATCACCGGTTTACCGCGGGCGTTGGCCAGCGCGGCGTTCAGCGACTCTACGTTGCTGATGCGGGTAAAGTTGAGGTGCGCCTGACTCTGCGTGACCGTCTGGCCAAAGACCCAATCCTGAAGCGGACGCACGCTAACCAGCGCCGCGGCCAGCAGAACAATTTGCCCGATGCGCTGCCACGGCTTGTTCAGCCCGAGACTGGTGATAAATGCCCAGCCGAAGAAAGCCACGCCGAGCATCGACCACAGCCGCAGCCCCCATACATCGCCGATAATGCGTTCCAGCAGGAACACCGGCAGCGCGAGGATGACAAAACCAAAGGCGGTTTTGACGTGCGCCATCCACGGCCCGCTTTTTGGCAGCAGACGGTTGCCGAACACGGTGACCAGAATCAGCGGTAGCCCCATGCCCAGTGCGTAGAGGTACAGCGTACCGCCGCCGAGCCACAGATTACCGCTCTGGGCGATATACAGCAGAATAGCGCTCAGCGGCGCGGTGGTGCACGGCGAACAGATAAGCCCGGCAATCGCCCCCATCGCGAACACGCCGCCGAGGGAACCCCCTTGCTGACGATTGCTCATCAGGGTCAGACGGGTTTGCAAGGAAGACGGCAGCTGGAGCGAGAAGGCGCCAAACATTGATAGCGCCAGCAGGACAAACACCGCCGACAGGCCGATCAACACATACGGGTGCTGCAGCGCGGCCTGGAACTGCATCCCGGCGGCAGCGACCACCAGGCCGAGGGCGGTGTAGGTTAGCGCCATGCCCTGCACGTAGATAAAGGCCAGCAGCAGCGCGCGGGCGGTAGAGAGGCGCTGTTTACCGCCAAGGACAATACCGGAGATCAGCGGGTACATCGGCAGCACGCAGGGGGTGAAGGCGATGCCGATACCGATTAAGAGCGCCCAAAGGGCAGAGAACGGGAGATCCGAACTCGTGTCGCCCTTCACTCCGGAGGGGAGCGCGGGAGATGTCTGTGCGGCTTGCGTCACCGCGTTCAGCGGCACGGTTCGGGTTTCCGGCGGGTAGCAGAAACCCGCGTCGGCGCAGCCCTGATAGGTCACCGTCAGCGTCGCCCCGTGGCTGGCCTGTGTCAGCGTCACCGGCACGACCAGGTGCTGGCGATAGATTTCGCTTTTGCCGTAGAACTCGTCGTTATGCGGTTCGCCTTTGGGGAGCTGTAGCGGGGCAATGCTGGCGTTGGCCGGGTTAATTTTGATCTGCTGGCGATAGAGATAGTAGCCCTCTTTCACCTGCCAGCTCAGATTTACGTCATGCTGGCTCTGCTGAAAATCAAAGGCAAATGCCTGGTCAGCAGGAATAAAATTGCTGCGGCCGGGTCCGTCAAACAACCCGGCGGCGAAAGCTGAGGTGCTGCACAGCAGCAGGATCAGCGTAAGGATGCGTTGAGCCATGAGAGATAATCAACATCTGCGTGAGTAACGGGTAACACTAACAGTTCTGGCGTTTGGTACGGGTGATGCGACTTCAGGCAGTCCAGCAACGCCTGCTGGTGGGCAAGGTCGGTTTTTAGCAGCATTTGCACTTCATACTCCTGCTCGAGCTTCCCCTCCCAATAGTATAGCGAGGTCGCGCCGGGTAGCAGGGTGGCGCAGGCCGCTAATTTTTCCGCCAGTACTTTTGCCGCCAGATCCTGGGCGGTGGCTTCATCCGGAGCAGTACAGAGGACCACTACAGCGTCGGGAGTGCTCATTGTAAACCTCGTTATTGATGAAAAGAGGCACTATAGCACGGCACCTGGAGAGGGTTGAGTGAATCGGGCCGCAGAGCGGCCCGACCTTAACGATTTTTACACGGCGTCACAGGGTTAGAGCATCAGCCCGCCAAAGATGAAGCCGAGGATAACGCAGAGGGCAATGGCAATCACGCCCGGGATCAGAAACGCGTGGTTAAACACGTACTTGCCGATACGGGTGGAGCCGGTGTCGTCCATTTCTACCGCCGCCAGCAGCGTTGGATAGGTGGGTAACACGAACAGCGCGGAGACGGCGGCGAAAGATGCAATTGCCGTCAGCGGAGTGACGCCAAGCATGAGCGCCGCAGGCATCAGCGCTTTCGTGGTCGCCGCCTGGGAGTAAAGCAGGGTAGCGGCAAAGAACAGCACCACTGCCAGCAGCCACGGATAGTTTTGCAGCAGATCGCCCGCCACCGCCTGAATGTCGGCGATGTGCGCTTTCACGAAGGTATCGCCCAGCCATGCGACGCCCAGTACGCAGACGCAGGCGCTCATGCCGGACTTAAAGGTGCTGGCATTGAGGATCTCGCCGGTATCGACTTTACAGGTGATGCAGATGAGCGTCGCGATGGTCAGCATAAACACCACGATCGCTTCGTTACGCGGCAGAACCGGGTTCTGAATTAGCCCGACGGTGTCGCTGATGGCGGTGGCGTAGAACATCACCGCGACAATGCCGACCAGGAACAGCAGCACCGAGCGCTTAGCGTGCGGCTTCAGGTCAAAGACCTTACTGCCGCGCAGGCGCACTTCCCCTTTGGCCAGACGTTCCTGATATACCGGGTCATCCTTCAGTTCACAGCCAAGGAAGTTACAGACGATGGAGGTCAGCAGGACGGCTATCAGCGTCACCGGAATACAGATAGCCAGCAGCGTCAGGTAGCTCACGCCCATCGGCTCGAGGATACCGGCGAAGAACACCACCGCCGCCGAAATCGGCGAAGCGGTAATGGCAATCTGCGAAGCTACCACAGCGATGGAGAGCGGGCGGGAAGGGCGGATGCCCTGTTCTTTCGCCACTTCGGTAATCACCGGCAGCGTGGAGAACGCCGTGTGCCCGGTACCCGCGAGGATGGTCATAAACCAGGTGACCAGCGGGGCGAGGAAGGTGATGTATTTGGGATGTCGCCGCAGCAGCCGTTCGGCGAGACTGACCAGATAATCCATCCCGCCAGCGATTTGCATGGCGGCAATCGCGGCGATAACCGCCATAATGATTTCAATGACGTCAAACGGTATGGCACCGGGTTTAATTTGAAAAATCAGCGTCAGCACCAGCACGCCGAAGCCGCCGGCAAAGCCGATGCCTATCCCCCCGAGTCTTGCCCCTAAGTAGATGGCAAGAAGCACAATGACCAGTTCTGCTCCAAACATATTAGCCTTCCTTGTTTACCAAGTTGATATGTAATTGTTGTGTTTTCGTGAATTATAGAAACAAAAAAGGCATGTCATCATGACATGCCTCAGTTTATTAGTCAGAAAGACTATTGTTCGCTTTCATCGGTATAACGCTTCGCTTTATAGGCCGGGTGCATCAGGTTCTGCGGCGAGAAGATATCGTCCAGCTCCGCTTCCGTCAGCAGGCCGCGCTCCAGTACTACTTCACGCACGCTCTTACCGGTTTCGGCACAGATTTTCCCGACGATGTCGCCGTTGTGGTGGCCGATGAACGGGTTCAGGTAGGTGACAATACCGATGGAGTTGTAGACGTAGCTTTCGCACACTGCTTTATTCGCGGTGATGCCGTCGACGCATTTTTCCAGCAGGTTGTAGCAGGCGTTAGTCAGGATGTGGATAGACTCAAACAGCGCCTGGCCAATCACCGGCTCCATCACGTTCAGCTGCAGCTGACCCGCTTCGGAGGCCATGGTGACGGTGGTGTCGTTGCCGATCACCTTGAAGCACACCTGGTTCACCACTTCTGGCACCACCGGGTTCACTTTGGCTGGCATGATGGAAGAACCGGCCTGCAGCTCCGGCAGGTTGATTTCATTCAGGCCAGCGCGCGGGCCGGAGGAGAGCAGGCGAAGGTCGTTGCAGATCTTCGACATTTTCACCGCCAGGCGTTTCAGTGAGCTGTGGACCATGACGTATGCGCCGCAGTCGGAGGTCGCTTCAATCAGATCTTCTGCCGGAACGACCGCCAGATTGCTGACTTCCGCCAGTTTCTGTACCGCTAACTGCTGGTAGCCATCCGGGGTGTTCAGGCGGGTACCGATGGCGGTGGCGCCGAGGTTCACTTCCAGCAGCAGTTCTGCGGTGCGCAGCAGGTTTTTGGTCTCTTCGTTCAGCAGCACGCTGAAGGCGTGGAATTCCTGGCCCAGGGTCATTGGTACCGCGTCCTGCAGCTGGGTACGGCCCATTTTCAGCACGTCCTGGAACTCAACGGCTTTACGCTGGAAGCCTTCACCTAACTGATGAATAGCATCAACCAGCTTCACGATTGAGGCATACACCGCGATGCGGAAACCGGTCGGATAGGCATCGTTAGTGGACTGGCATTTATTGACGTGGTCGTTCGGGTTCAGGTACTGGTATTCACCTTTCTGGTGGCCCATCAGCTCCAGGCCGATGTTTGCCAGTACCTCGTTGGTGTTCATGTTGACGGAGGTGCCCGCGCCGCCCTGATAGACGTCTACCGGGAACTGATCCATGCATTTGCCGTTGTTCAGCACTTCATCACAGGCCGCAATGATGGCATTCGCCACGCCCTTAGGAATGGTTTGTAGCTCTTTGTTCGCCAGGGCCGCCGCTTTCTTCACCATGACCATCCCGCGCACGAACTCCGGGATGTCGCTGATTTTACTGTTACTGATGTAAAAGTTTTCAATCGCTCTCAGAGTATGAACGCCGTAGTAAGCGTCAGCAGGAACTTCCCTGGTACCTAACAGATCTTCTTCGATACGAATGTTGTTTAGCATGTGAACCTTCTTTTGCGAGCTGCCAATGATTTCACCAAATACGCAGGATTTTTGTGGTCATGCGTTTTTCTGACCGCAGATTATTTCCTTAAACGGCCCGGTGTCCATGATCATATGCTGATGATAGCGGATTGCAGTAATCTGGATCACTTATTATCAGGCGGAACAGATAAGAATTATTGATTTGTGAAATGAATCACCGCTTGACGATTGTTGACAAAAATATCAATCGTCTCTGATTGAAAAACGGCGATTGACCACCACTTTAGTTTAATGCAGAGAATGATGACTCGCTGCAAGCGCGTGATACGCGTTGTTGACCTCACAGGAGATGCCAGTGCGCTGGATACCGTTAATTGCCATATTTCTCTATGTTTACATTGAGATATCTATTTTTATCCAGGTCGCCCATGTGTTTGGCGTCCTGATGACGTTGATTCTGGTTATTTTTACCTCGGTGATCGGCATGTCGCTGGTCCGTAACCAGGGCTTCAAAAACCTGATGCTGATGCAGGAAAAAATGCAGGCGGGCGAGAGCCCTGCGGCGGAGATGATCAAAAGCGTATCGCTGATCCTCGCGGGCCTTCTGCTGCTTCTGCCGGGCTTCTTTACCGACTTCCTCGGCCTGGTGCTGTTGCTGCCGCCGGTGCAAAAGCACCTGACCGTGAAGCTGATGCCGCACCTGCATTTCGGGCGCATGCCGGGTGGAGGTTTTGCCGGTGGGACCAACGGCGGGCAAACCTTTGACGGGGAGTATCAGCGTAAAGACGAACGTCCTGACCAACTGGACCACAAAGACGATAACCGCCCGTAACTGAGGGTGATGATAAAAAGCCGGCTCGCGTGACGCGCTCCGGCTTTTTTTATTGCCTGATGGCGCTGTGCTTATCAGGCTGACAAATGGCGCGTAGGCCGGATAAGGCAACGCCGCCATCCGGCAATCAATATGGCTACGCGCTTCTTTATGGCTACGCGCTTCTTTTCGGCAGCAGCACCCACAGCGCAGCCAGCATAATCACCGCGTACAGGCTCTTCCATCCCACCATCGCCAGCAGCAGCAGGCACAGCGCCACGCCAATCACCGACAATACCCGGTAACGCCCCATCAGCAGCTTGCAGCCGGCCAACATGCACAGCAGATAAATCATAATAAAAATGCCGTTGGCGTAAATGATGAGCGCATCAAGATTGATGTTAAGCCAGTAGCTGGCAAGTGTGCTCACCATGCAGCTGCCAATCACCACGCTCAGCGCGTTGCGCGGCACCAGCCCGGGGGAGAGGCGAGCCAGGTAGCTCTCTGGCTTATGCTGCGCCTGCGACCACACCAGACGAGCAAAGCTTTGTATGTAGATGTTAAGGCTGGCGAAGCAGGCAAGGAACCCGACCACGCTAGCCACCCACAGCGCCTGCACGCCGAACAGCTGTACCACGATGGTCGGCAATGACGCTGCGGCGGTGTTGGCGGCCCCGTAAGCATGGAAGTGCAGTACCAGCACCGTACAGGCCCAGTAGACAATACCCGCTAGCAGCAGACCGACGATCAGCGCGCGCGGGAAGTCACGCTCCGGATGACGAAACTCCGAGGCCATATGGGCAAACGCCTCAAGGCCGACAAAGCACCAGAACATTACCGACAGCGCGGCGAATAGCGGCGATATTTCAACATCCGGTAGCGCCGGGAAAGGAATGGCTTTCAATGAGATATCGCCATACACCCAGATTGCGGCCAGCAGGGCGACAATCAATATCGCAACCAGCGTTTGCAGGTTGGCGCTGGAGCTGGCACCGCGCAGGCCCAGCCACCAGATCAGGCCGAGCGTAGCCATTTCGGCCATCAGTAACTGCCAGCCGTGCCAGCCGAATAGCGCTTGGGTAAAGCCCGAGGCGATGTGTAGCGCGGCGGGCAGGCCGACGGGGATCACCGACAGGAACAACCAGCCGGTAACACGTGCCAGGCGAGGGCCAAAGGCCATCTCCACAAAGTGCGCGACGCCGCCCGCGCTGGGGAAGTGCCGGCCAAGCAGCGCGAAAACGATCGCCACCGGGAAAACCAGTACGATCAGCGCCGGCCAGGCCCACAGGCTGGTCTCCCCGGCGACGATGGCGCCCAGCGCCGGAACGGCGAACACGCCAGTGCCCAGCAGCGACGTCGATAACAACCCAACTCCCTGAGCGAAACCCAGCTCCTGTTTCAGACCTGACATGACTTGTTTCCATACCCTGGCAAAGGGCAAAATTTTAACACATCACCTCTTCTTATGGCCCAGCGGCATTGTGCTGTTCTAAGCCGGTATTTCAGCGATTTATCGCGATTCGTATCGGGTACGAAATTTTTTTTAGGGTGACCCCTTGAAGGCCAAAATAACCATCCCCATCTCTCTGGCACTAGCCGGAAAACCGTGTACGGCCCGGCGTCACCCATAACTGATAATGACTTTCTCAAAGGAGAGCTATCAATGAGTATTCGTCCGTTACATGATCGTGTGATCGTCAAACGCAAAGAAGTTGAAACCAAATCTGCTGGCGGCATCGTTCTGACCGGTTCTGCGGCAGCAAAATCAACTCGTGGCGAAATCATCGCTGTCGGTAAGGGCCGCATCCTGGAAAACGGAACCGTGCAGCCGCTGGACGTTAAAGTTGGTGACATCGTGATTTTCAACGATGGCTACGGCGTGAAATCTGAGAAGATCGACAATGAAGAAGTGTTGATCATGTCTGAAAGCGACATCCTGGCAATTGTTGAAGCGTAAGAGCTACGCGCGAACGAATTTGAGGAATAGAAGAAATGGCAGCTAAAGACGTAAAATTTGGTAACGACGCTCGTGTGAAAATGCTGCGCGGCGTTAACGTACTGGCAGACGCAGTTAAAGTGACCCTGGGCCCGAAAGGCCGTAACGTAGTGCTGGACAAATCCTTCGGCGCACCGACCATCACTAAAGATGGCGTATCCGTAGCACGTGAAATCGAGCTGGAAGACAAGTTCGAAAACATGGGCGCGCAGATGGTGAAAGAAGTGGCCTCTAAAGCGAACGACGCTGCAGGCGACGGTACCACCACCGCAACCGTACTGGCTCAGGCTATCATCACCGAAGGTCTGAAAGCTGTTGCTGCGGGCATGAACCCGATGGATCTGAAACGTGGTATCGACAAAGCTGTCGCTTCCGCTGTTGAAGAACTGAAAGCGCTGTCCGTACCGTGCTCCGACTCTAAAGCCATTGCTCAGGTTGGTACTATCTCCGCTAACTCCGACGAAACTGTAGGTAAACTGATCGCAGAAGCGATGGACAAAGTCGGTAAAGAAGGCGTGATCACCGTTGAAGACGGTACCGGCCTGGAAGACGAACTGGACGTAGTAGAAGGTATGCAGTTCGACCGCGGCTACCTGTCCCCGTACTTCATCAACAAACCGGAAACCGGTGCTGTTGAACTGGAAAGCCCGTTCATCCTGCTGGCTGACAAAAAAGTTTCCAACATCCGCGAAATGCTGCCGGTTCTGGAAGCCGTTGCGAAAGCAGGCAAACCGCTGGTTATCATCGCTGAAGACGTTGAAGGCGAAGCGCTGGCGACTCTGGTGGTCAACACCATGCGCGGTATCGTGAAAGTCGCTGCTGTTAAAGCACCGGGCTTCGGCGACCGTCGTAAAGCGATGCTGCAGGACATCGCAACCCTGACCGGCGGTACCGTTATCTCTGAAGAGATCGGTATGGAGCTGGAAAAAGCTACCCTGGAAGACCTGGGTCAGGCTAAACGCGTTGTGATCAACAAAGACACCACCACCATCATCGATGGCGTGGGCGAAGAAGCTGCGATCCAGGGCCGCGTTGCTCAGATCCGCAAACAGATTGAAGAAGCAACTTCTGACTACGACCGTGAAAAACTGCAGGAACGCGTAGCGAAACTGGCTGGCGGCGTTGCGGTAATCAAAGTCGGTGCGGCGACCGAAGTTGAAATGAAAGAGAAAAAAGCACGCGTTGACGATGCCCTGCACGCGACCCGTGCTGCGGTAGAAGAAGGCGTGGTTGCTGGTGGTGGTGTGGCGCTGGTTCGCGTCGCGGCTAAACTGGCTGGCCTGACTGCTCAGAACGAAGATCAGAACGTCGGTATCAAAGTTGCGCTGCGCGCAATGGAAGCACCGCTGCGTCAGATCGTTTCCAACGCCGGTGAAGAACCGTCTGTTGTGGCGAACAACGTGAAAGCGGGCGAAGGTAACTACGGTTACAACGCGGCAACTGAAGAATACGGCAACATGATCGACTTCGGTATCCTCGACCCAACTAAAGTTACCCGTTCTGCTCTGCAGTACGCGGCTTCCGTTGCTGGTCTGATGATCACCACCGAGTGCATGGTGACCGACCTGCCGAAAGGCGACGCGCCTGATTTAGGTGCTGCTGGTGGTATGGGCGGCATGGGCGGTATGGGCGGCATGATGTAATCGTGCGCTATACCCCATAGAAACAAGAAACCCCCGGGCAGAAATGCTCGGGGGTTTTTCTTTTGGTCATCTTTTAGGTATAAGGTTTACACGCGGACGACATGCGTCCAGCTCATTGATTGTGGGGAATAACATGCAGGTAAAATTTTTAGCAGGGATTGTCGGCGCGGCATTGCTGTTAGCGGGCTGTAGCTCTACCACCGAGCTGAGCTCAGCCGGTCAGAACGTGCGCTTTGTCGAAGATAAGCCGGGTGCAGAATGCCAGCTGCTGGGCACTGCTAACGGTGCGCAGAGTAACTGGCTTTCCGGACAGCAGGGCGCAGAAGGCGGCTCAATGCGCGGGGCGGCAAACGCGCTGCGTAACCATGCGGCCGAAATGGGCGGCAACGTGATTTACGGTGTCAGCAGCCCGACGCAAGGCATGCTCTCAAGCTTCGTGCCGACCGACAGCGAAATGAACGGTCAGGTCTATAAGTGCCCGAACTGATTCACGCGTAGCGCCCCCGTCACGCTTTCGGGGGCGTAGTGCATCAGGCTTTTTCTGCGCTTTGCTGTAGCTGATACAGCGCCTGCATACAGGCATCCGCCGTGAAGGTTTTACGTTTGTCAGAAGAGAGCGCTCTGACAAAAACCTGGCACGGTAAGCCCGCTATTTTCTTCAGCCTTGGGCTGCAGTCTAACAGTCGACGGGTGACGGCTTCGACGTCTTTAGTGCCCGGCTTGCTGCGCGTTTTAATCACCGTCCCGCTAAACTGCGTTTTCCCTTCGGTATCGGTGTAACGATAGACAACCGCCAGATGGTGAACAAACAGATTGCGTTTCCAGGCCTGATGGTCGTAAGAGTCATATTCCAGATTACCGCCTGCCTTGCAGTCCACGTTGTATAGCGGCAGGAAATCCAACATGGAAGAGATACGCAGCGAGAGCTCGTTCATCCCCGCGTTATTGATGGCATGGACCATCACGGTCACCATCAGCTCGATTTGCAGCAGATCAACGACCAGCTCGACCTTTTTGCCGGAGTGCAGCGTCAGGGTAAATGTCTGGGATTCATGGTCATCATGCGTGAGTGAGATTGCGTTGACGCGCAGATTCACGTCGGCATGCTCCAGTACTTCACGTTGAAGCGCCGGGATATTCTGGTGCATTTTCTGGGCGGCTTTATCGCGCGCCTTTTCGTAGCGGCTGCGCTCGTCTGCGTTGAGCTGTGGGATCTGTGCGAGGCGGGATTCGAGGGCAATAAACAGGTCTTTCAGGACGATAGCGGGCAGGAAGAAAAGAGACTCTTTGTTACGCGGCTCTTTCACTTTCAGGGCCAGCGCAATGAAATTATTTTCCTGACGAATGATGCCTGCGTTAATACCTTTGATGGAAATAGACAAACGGTTCTCCTTAACCATTTTTTAGTTAAATGTAGTTATTTAACTTATTGATTTGGTTTATTTTTAATGCGTTCTGAATCGTTAAAATAACACAGGCATCAGTGATGTCCAAAAAAAGGCAGACCGAAGTCTGCCTCTTTATCTCGTCTATCGCTGACGTAGCTGGAGATCCAGCGGCGTTTTACTTGGCTCACCGCCAATTTCCCGCGCCAGCTTTGGCACCATATAGCCTGAGACCAGCGTCAACAGTTCCCGCATAATCTCGCGCGCTTCGTCATCGCTGACGAGGAAATGCGCTGCACCCTGGACTTTATCCAACACGTGCAGGTAATAGGGCATCACACCGGCATCGAACAGCGCGTTACTGAGGTTTGCCAACGTTTGAGCATTATCGTTCACGCCGCGCAGTAGTACGCTCTGATTGAGCAACGTCACGCCGATACGGCGTAGGCGCGACATGGCTGTACGGAACTCAGCGTCGATCTCGTTGGCGTGGTTGATATGGTTCACCAGCAAAATCTGTAACGGTGAACGTTCGAAACGTGCGACCAGCGTATCGGTGATGCGCGCCGGAATGACGATCGGCAAGCGGCTATGGATACGCAGGCGCTTAATGTGCGGAATGGCTTCCAGTTGGGTGAGTAGCCAGTCGAGCTCGTGATCTTTCGCCATCAGCGGGTCGCCGCCGGAGAAGATGATTTCGTCGAGCTCAGGATGCGCGCTCACGTAGTCCAACGCCGCCTGCCAGTTGCGTTTATTACCCTGATTTTCGGCATACGGGAAGTGACGACGGAAACAATAGCGACAATTTACCGCGCAGCCGCCTTTGACCAACAGCAGGGCGCGGTTATGGTACTTGTGCAGCAAACCGGGTACGACGCTGTGCTGTTCTTCCAGCGGATCGGTGGAGAATCCCGGCGCGGTCACAAATTCTTCTTGTGCCGTAAGTACCTGACGTAAAAGAGGATCGTCAGGGTTTCCTTTCTCCATGCGCGCGACGAACGCACGCGGTACGCGCAGGGCAAAAAGACGCTTAGCCTCACGGCCTGCGAGCAAATTTTCATCGGCGTCTATATTCAAAAGACGGAATAGTTCATCCGGATCGGTGAGAACATCGGCAAGTTGCATCAACCAATCTTCTCTGGATGGGGTATTTAGGGTTACAATATGCGCCATTTTGTGGCTTAGCTACCATTTAACAATTTCAGAGGGCCTTATGGCGACTTACTATAGCAACGATTTTCGTGCTGGTCTTAAAATCATGATGGACGGCGAACCGTACGCGGTTGAAGCCAGTGAATTCGTTAAACCAGGTAAAGGTCAGGCGTTCGCACGCGTTAAGCTGCGTCGTCTGCTGACCGGTACCCGCGTTGAGAAAACCTTCAAGTCTACCGATTCCGCTGAAGGCGCTGACGTTGTAGATATGAACCTGACTTACCTGTACAACGACGGTGAGTTCTGGCACTTCATGAACAACGAAACCTTCGAACAGCTGTCTGCTGATGCGAAAGCGATTGGTGATAACGCGAAGTGGCTGCTGGATCAGGCCGAGTGCATCGTGACCCTGTGGAACGGCCAGCCGATCGCCGTCACTCCGCCGAACTTTGTTGAACTGGAAATCGTGGAAACCGATCCAGGTCTGAAAGGTGACACCGCAGGTACTGGCGGCAAGCCGGCGACCCTGTCCACTGGCGCAGTGGTTAAAGTTCCGCTGTTCGTCCAGATTGGCGAAGTGATCAAAGTTGATACCCGCTCCGGCGAATACGTATCTCGCGTGAAATAATTCATGCTTTGATCCGTTCGGCGCAGCAGCCCTGCTGCGCCAGCCATCCCCCTTTCGTTTTGCCGCTTCGTCTTAGTCTGAAAAAAATCGCTCAAATCCAACATCCTGAGTGAAGTTGTCTATGCTTATGAAGCAAGATAACGAAAACTGGCTCTTAAGGATGACATTATGGTGAAAAAAGCGATTGCAGCATTTTTTACGGTTCTGGTTCTCTCCTCTGCCCTGACCGCCTGTAATACGACACGAGGCATTGGTGAGGATATTTCAGACGGTGGTAGCGCGATTTCTGGGGCAGCAACCAAGGCGCAGCAATAAATCCATAGCGACGGTACAACAGCATGTTGTACCGTTGTTTTTCGTGTCCTATACTGCCTGTGTTTTTTCTAACACCTTGCGGGACGACCCGTAAGCGTATCTCTCATCCGGGGACGGCCCCATCGTTATGGAGCCAACTATGTCCTGGTTAATTCTCTTTATTGCTGGTCTTCTTGAAGTGGTCTGGGCCGTTGGCCTGAAATATACCCATGGGTTTAGCCGGCTGGTGCCGAGCGCGATTACCATCGTGGCGATGGTCGCCAGTATGGCGCTGCTGTCGTGGGCGATGAAAAGCCTGCCGGTGGGCACCGCCTATGCGGTCTGGACGGGAATTGGCGCGGTAGGCGCGGCGATTACCGGTATTCTGCTGCTGGGTGAGTCCGCCAGCCCGATGCGTATCGCCAGCCTGGCGCTGATTGTGGTGGGGATTATTGGCTTAAAGATCAGCGCACATTAAGGTTCAGGCGGCCATCGTAGGCCGGATAAGGCGTAGCCGCCATCCGGCAATCTGCGCCAGGCCTGTAGGCCTGATGGCGCTGCGCTTATCAGGCCTACAGGCCTGGCGCAGCGCTCACTGCGTTAGATAAACAGCACGCCGACCAGCGTCACCACCGTCAGAATGGCTGCCAGACCGTAGAATACCCATTTGCCGTTAGGCACATGGATTTTCAGGTCATGCATCGCATGGTGAATACGGTGTAAACCGCACCACAGCGGCAGGACGATCATCAGGAAGATAAACGCGCGGCCAATCAGGCTCTGAGCGAAGCCCAGTACGCGCTCGTAGCTGAACGCATCGCCGGAAGCCATTAGCGGCAGCAGGATGCCAACCAGCAGCACCATGACCGGCGCGATGATTGCGCTCCACATGCCGCCCGCGCCGAACAGGCCCCAGAAAACCGGCTCATCAGAACGTTTTGGATTAGGGTTAATCATGCCAGTCTCCTTACCAGAACAGGGCGATAAACAGAATCACCACGCTGACCACGGCGGTCACCACCCAAAGCCCTTTGATAATCGGCTCCGGCCCCATTTTCTCGCTTTTCACGATGATATTGGCGGCTTTCGGCGCCAGTTCAAACCAGGTTTTGGTGTGCAGCAGCGCGGCGGCCAGGGTAATCAGGTTTAGCACCACTACGATTGGGTTTTGCAGAAAGCCCACGTAACCCGCCCAGCTTTCCGCGCCGTGCTTCAGTGCAAACAGGCCGTAGATCAGTACGATGCTGAACCACACCGTTGGCACCGCCGTGCCTTCACGCAGCATATAGAAGCGATAAAACGGCAGCTTTTTCCACCAGGTGGACGGCATTGGCCGTACATAGGGTTTGCGTTTAGTCGTCATCATGCACTCCTTAGCGTGGTTTCAGGGTAGCGATAAGAAAGTCTTTCGAGCTTTCCACTTTCCCCTGCTGAATAGCGGCGGCCGGATCGACGTGTTTCGGACACACTTCAGAGCAGTAGCCAACAAAGGTACAGGTCCATACGCCATTCTGGCTGTTCAACTGCGCCATGCGTTCTTTCTTACCGTGGTCGCGGCTGTCTTCGTTGTAGCGATGCGCCAGGGTAATCGCCGCCGGGCCGATGAACTCAGGGTTCAGGCCAAACTGCGGGCAAGCGGCATAGCACAGACCACAGTTGATGCAGCCGGAGAACTGATGGTACTTCGCCATCTGCGCCGGGGTCTGGGTATTCGGCCCCTGTTCCGGCGTGCGCGGGTTGCCAATAATATACGGCTTGATGGCCTCCAGACTCTCGATAAAGTGGGTCATATCGACCACCAGATCGCGCTCGATCGGGAAGTTAGCCAGCGCTTCGACCTTTATGCCTTTCGGATATTCACGCAGGAAAGTCTTACAGGCGAGTTTCGGCACCTTGTTGACCATCATGCCGCAGGAGCCGCAGATCGCCATACGGCATGACCAGCGATAGCTCAGGTCCGGCGCGAGGTTATCTTTGATGTAGCCCAGCGCGTCAAGCAGCGAGGTTTGCTCATCGTAAGGCACTTCATAGAAGGCGCTGTGCGGCGCGCTGTCCACTTCCGGGTTGTAGCGCACGATTTCAACTTTTAACTTTTGCATCTCAGCCATTCGCCGTCTCCTTCTTCTCGGCCGCTTCGGCTTCCGCGCCGTACACGCGTTTTGCCGGTGGCAAGGTCGTTATCTTCACATCGCTGTAGTCGAGGCGGGTGGTGCCATCGGCGTCGCGGAAGGCGAGGGTATGCTTGAGGAAATTGACGTCATCACGTTCGGTGCAGCCTTCGTCCAGACGCTGGTGCGCGCCACGGGACTCTTTACGCGCCATAGCCGAGTGCGCCATACATTCGGCGACGTTCAGACCGTGACCCAGTTCAATGGTGTAGAGTAGGTCGGTGTTGAACACGCTGGAGGTATCGGTAATGCGTACGCGTTTGAAACGCTCCTGTAGCTCGGCCAGCTTATCGATGGTTTTCTGCATCAGCTCTGGCGTACGGTAGATACCGCAGCCTTCTTCCATCGACAGGCCCATTTCATCACGGATTTTCGACCAGTTTTCGTTGCCTTCCTGGTTCACCAGCGCTTTCAGGCGGCTTTCAATGTCGCTGACCTGCGCGTCCAGCGCGCTACCGTTGGCTTCACCAGCTGTGGCCGCGCGAGCCATCGCCTGCTCACCGGCCATGCGGCCAAAGACCACCAGTTCCGCCAGCGAGTTGGAGCCGAGACGGTTAGCACCATGTAGGCCTACGGAGGAACATTCGCCGACGGCAAACAGCCCTTTAATGCGGGTTTCACACTGCTGGTCGGTTTCGATGCCGCCCATGGTGTAGTGCGCGGTTGGACGGACAGGAATGGGATCTTTCACCGGATCGACGCCCACGTAGGCTTTCGCCAGCTCGCAGATAAACGGCAGACGCTCCAGCAGCTTTTTCTCGCCGAGGTGGCGCAGATCGAGGTAGACCACGTCGCCGCGCGGCGTCGGCACGGTGTTGCCTTTGCGCCATTCGTGCCAGAAGGCCTGGGAGACTTTGTCGCGCGGACCCAGTTCCATATATTTGTTCTTCGGCTCGCCGAGCGGGGTTTCCGGGCCCATGCCGTAGTCCTGCAGGTAGCGGTAGCCGTTTTTGTTGACCAGAATACCGCCTTCACCACGGCAGCCTTCGGTCATCAGAATGCCGGAACCCGGCAGACCCGTTGGGTGATACTGAACGAATTCCATGTCGCGCAGCGGGACGCCGTGGCTTAACGCCATGCCCATACCGTCGCCGGTGACGATGCCGCCGTTGGTGTTATAACGATACACGCGGCCCGCGCCGCCGGTCGCCATGACCACCGCATTGGCGCGAATCTGCACCAGCGTGCCTTCCATCATATTCATCGCCACCAGGCCACGGGCCTGACCGTCGTCGACCAGAATGTCGAGGACGAAGTGTTCATCAAAACGCTGGATTTGCGGGAACTGCAAGGAGGTTTGGAACAGGGTGTGCAGCATATGGAAGCCGGTCTTGTCGGCGGCAAACCAGGTGCGTTCAATCTTCATTCCGCCGAAGCGGCGAACATTAACGCTGCCATCAGGACGGCGGCTCCACGGACAGCCCCACTGTTCTAGCTGGGTCATTTCGGTTGGGCAGTGGTGGACGAAGTAATCCACGACATCCTGTTCGCAAAGCCAGTCGCCGCCGGCGACAGTGTCGTGAAAATGGTACTCGAAGCTATCATGGTCCTGTGCAACGGCGGCGGAACCGCCTTCTGCGGCCACGGTGTGGCTGCGCATAGGATAAACTTTTGAGATCAAAGCAATTTTGGCTTTCGGGTTGGCCTGAGCGGCTGCGATAGCAGCGCGTAGTCCCGCTCCACCTGCGCCTATAATGGCAAGATCGGCTTGAAAGGTTTGCACGACATTCCTCCAGATTATTGTTATTTCACAACACGCTACGTGGGGGGATATCACGTGGCCTGCGCAAAAACGTTTCCACTGCTCCTTTATGGGTAAAGCAGTATACCCGCCGGGTTGATGGGGAAATTTGATGTGTTCGATTTTTTTGTCGTTATGTGCGCTTTATTTATCACTGTAGCTGATGAATTACGTTCTGGAATTACCTAAGGAAATCTTCTGTTCCGCCTGGCGAGAAATTACTGAGCAATATTTGTGTCATGTGCCGCTTGCGGGTAGACTTCGTGCCCTTGTCTGAAATCGGAGAAAAAACCATGAGCGAGACGGCAACCTGGCAGCCGAGCGCATCCATCCCTAACCTGTTAAAACGCGCGGCATTGATGGCGGAAATCCGTCGCTTCTTTGCCGATCGCGGCGTACTGGAGGTGGAGACGCCCTGCATGAGCCAGGCGACGGTGACTGACGTACATCTGGTCCCGTTTGAGACGCGTTTCGTCGGTCCGGGTCATTCCCAGGGGATGAACCTTTATCTGATGACCAGCCCGGAGTACCACATGAAGCGCCTGCTGGCTGCGGGATGTGGTCCGGTATTTCAGCTGTGCAGAAGTTTTCGTAACGAAGAGATGGGGCGTCACCATAACCCGGAATTCACCATGCTGGAGTGGTATCGTCCGCACTTCGATATGTATCGCCTGATCAACGAAGTGGACGATCTGCTGCAGCAGGTACTGGAATGTCAACCGGCGGAAAGTCTCTCTTATCAGCAGGCGTTCCAGCGCCATCTGGAAATTGACCCGCTGTCGGCGGATAAAACCTTGCTGCGCGAAGTGGCGGCGAAGCTCGACCTGAGCAACGTGGCGGATAACGAAGAAGACCGCGATACCTTACTGCAACTGCTGTTTGCCTTCGGCGTTGAGCCGCATATTGGCAAAGATCGCCCGACGTTCGTTTATCACTTCCCGGCAAGCCAGGCATCGCTGGCGCAGATTAGCGCTGAAGATCATCGCGTTGCTGAGCGCTTCGAGGTGTACTTTAAAGGGATGGAGCTGGCGAATGGTTTCCACGAGCTGACCGACGCTCGCGAACAGCAACAGCGTTTCGAGCAGGATAACCGCAAACGCGCCGCGCGCGGCCTGCCGCAGCAGCCTATCGATCAAAACCTGCTGGATGCATTGGCTGCCGGTCTGCCGGACTGTTCCGGCGTGGCGCTGGGCGTTGACCGTCTGATCATGTTGGCGCTGGGCGTCGAGACGTTGTCCGAGGTGCTGGCGTTTAGCGTGGATCGGGCATAAGTTCGATAACTTCCTATTTTCCAAAATAAAATGGCGCTTTATGCGCCATTTTGCAGTCATATCATCCCTAAATCCCTCTTATGGTCACAAGAAAGTTCTGGTTATTTGCTATCATCCGGCCAGCACATTCTCGCGTCGATTTCCCCACTGCCTTGTCTCTGACAAGTTTGCAGTGCGTAGCCCTGTCGACGTGTAAAAAAACGATCCAGAGTTAAGGGAAGGTCAAATGACCCCATCAATAAAAAAGATGAGCCTGATCGGTCTCATCCTAATGATATTTACGTCTGTTTTTGGTTTTGCCAATAGCCCATCCGCGTTTTACCTGATGGGATATAGCGCCATCACCTGGTATATATTTTCAGCATTATTATTTTTTATTCCATTTGCCTTAATGATGGCTGAGATGGGGTCGGCCTACCGCAAAGAAGAGGGCGGGATCTATTCCTGGATGAATAACAGCGTAGGCCCACGCTATGCGTTTATTGGCACCTTTATGTGGTTCTCTTCTTACGTTATCTGGATGGTCAGCACTTCCGCGAAAGTGTGGGTGCCGTTTTCAACCTTCCTGTTTGGTTCGGACATGACCCAGCACTGGGGCGTTGCGGGGTTGCAATCGACCCAGGTCGTGGGCCTGCTGGCCGTCATCTGGATGGTCCTGGTCACCACCGTGGCGGCGAAGGGTATTAATAAAATCGCCCGTATTACCGCCGTGGGCGGTATCGCCGTGATGTGTCTTAATTTAGTTTTATTGTTAGTCAGTATTGCGATTTTGTTATTAAACGGCGGTCACTTTGCCCAGCCGATTAATTTCACCGCTTCACCAAACCCTGGTTACCAATCTGGCCTGGCGATATTATCGTTTGTGGTCTTCGCCATCTTTGCCTACGGCGGTATTGAAGCGGTGGGCGGTCTGGTGGATAAAACCGATAAGCCGGAAAAGAACTTCGCCAAAGGGATTGTATTCGCTGCAATTGTTATTTCTATCGGTTATTCACTGGCGATTTTCCTGTGGGGTGTGAGCACCAACTGGCAGCAGATTCTCAGCGACCGTTCGGTGAACCTCGGCAATATTACCTACGTGCTGATGACCAGCCTCGGTTCTACGCTGGGTAACGCGCTGCACCTGTCGCCGGAAGCGGCGGCAACCGTCGGCGTGTGGTTTGCACGCATTACCGGGCTGTCGATGTTCCTCGCCTATACCGGCGCATTCTTTACCCTCAGCTATTCACCGCTGAAGGCGATTATTCAGGGCACGCCGAAGGCGCTGTGGCCGGCTTCCATGACGCGGCTGAATGAAAACGGCATGCCGTCGACGGCAATGTGGATGCAGTGCGTGCTGGTGAGTCTGTTTATCCTGCTGGTGTCGTTTGGCGGCGATACCGCATCGGCGTTCTACAACAAACTGACGCTGATGGCGAACGTGTCGATGACCTTGCCGTACCTGTTCCTCGCGCTGGCCTTCCCGTTCTTTAAAGCGCAAGCGGGCCTTGAGCGTCCATTCGTGATTTTCAAAACCAAAGTCTCGACGCTGCTGGCAACCAGCGTGGTGGTGCTGGTGGTGACTTTCGCCAATATCTTCACCATTATTCAGCCGGTGATCGAAGCAGGGGACTGGAGTAGCGCAATGTGGATGGTTGGCGGGCCGATCTTCTTCTCGCTGCTGGCGATGGCGATTTATGAAAACTATCATCGCCGCGTCAACGTTCAGCCGAGTCTGGCGACGGAATAATGCCCGATGGCGCTACGCTTATCGGGCCTACGATGCAATGGTAGGCCGGGTAAGCGCAGCGCCACCCGGCAGTTTGTTAACGCCTAATCTCAAAAATCGCCGCCGAACGTGGCGGCATCGTGACCGTTAATACGTCATTGTCCCAGGCCGTTGCGTGTTGCACGGTGGATGGATATCCCTGAACTATCTTACCTTTCAGCCCGGTCAGTGAGAGTTCACAGCTCGCCTGATCGCCTTCGCGCCGCCACACTGCCAGCCACACTTTTCCATCCTCGGCCTGCATCCCCAGCGCCACCCACTCGTCGGTGAAGCTCGATAGCCCCAGCGGCCAGAACGGCAGCGCTGTTTTTAGCTGTTGACGTAGGGTTTTGTAGTAGCGAATTGCGTCCTGCACCTGATGGAACCCCTGTTCGGACAGTTCTGCCAGGTGGCCGCTTTGATGAATACGCAGTAGCATGGCCGAGACCTGGTTGAAGATCACCGCCTGTTCGTCATCGTCGCGCAGCGGATAGGACCAGATCGCCGCCTGTTCCGGCGTCACCGCCGTCGGAGCGTTGGCGGCGATGGTGGCGTATTTAAGGTAATCTTCCTGATCGCTGGTGGACTGAATCGAGCAGCGGCTCAGTAGCGCGTAGTCCATGCGCAGGCCGCCGCTGCCACAGTTTTCAATAATCAGCTGCGGATAACGGGCAAAGACGGCGTCCAGCCACGCCAGATACGCGCGGTTGTGTTTAAGCAGGCCGTCACCGACGCTGTCGGCGTGTTGCTCGGTACCGATCCCCGGTTCGATGTTGTAATCCATTTTGATGTAGCCCACGCCGTATTCGGTGACCAGACGGTCAATAACCTCGTCGGCGTGGCGCAGTACCGCCGGACAGGTGAAGTCCAGCTGGTAGCGGCTGCGGTCAAACACCCTCTTTCCGTGGCGCATAAAGAACCAGCTGTCGTCGGTTTCCGCCAGCTTCGGCGACTTCACGCCCATCACTTCCAGCTCCAGCCACAGGCCGGGGATCAATCCCTTCTCGCGGATGTAGCCAATCACGTACTGAATGCCTTCCGGGAAACGCTCGGCGCTCGGCAGCCACTGACCCACGCCGTTCCACCATTCGCCTTTGTCATACCAGCCGCAGTCGATGCAGAAGTATTCCGCGCCCGCTTCGGCGGCGGCATCGATAAGCGGCAGCAGCTTCGCGGTGGTAGGGTCGCCGAACAGGCAGTTCATATAGTCGTTAAAGATGACGCCCAGCCGCTGGTTATCATCGTTAAGGCGTCGGGTGCGGCGGCGATACTGCGTGAGGGTTGCGATGGCGTCGGTAAAGCCCGATTGTGTCACGCCTACCGCCACCGGCACCGAGCTGAACTCATCGCCCGGCCGTAGGTGTTTAAACCAGTGATGGTAAAACTCGTTCGGCCCGCCGATTTGCAGGTACAGATGGTTAGCCTGATCGCCAATTTCCCAGTGCCAGGAGCCGTTGTGCTCAATCTGCCAGAACAGACCTGCGCCAGTGTGCTTATCTTCAAGGTAGCCCATAGGCAGGTATTCTTTGCTCGACCATGCCCCGGTGTTGGTGTAGTGCAATGGCTTGGATGAGCGCTGTAGTCCCTTCTGAATGCATGGCATAAAGCCCAGTTCGTCGAAGGTATATTGCCGCCACTGCAGCTCGCGGGTCCAGCTGTTGTGGGGAATGTGCAGGCTAAAGTTGTCGCCCCAGTTTTTGGCGCTCTCTTTCTCGATGCCGTTAATCACAAAGCTGGAGAGGTACTCAACGGTAAACGGCGCATTGCCCTGGTTGCGGATGACGCTCCAACTGCGCAGCAGTGATAGGCGGGTATAAAACTGATAGTGTACCTCTACCTCGGCGGCGGTATGCATGTCGAACAGCGTAAATACCAGCTTGCGGCCATCGACGTTGCGGGTATCTTGATGCTGGCGATAGCGAAGCGTATAGCCCGGCGCGGTGGCGGTGAAGCCCGCGCCGTGGCGCTCCAGCGGCTTATCAAGGCCGGAGATATTTACCTCCACCAGGTTAAAACGCGACAGTTCATCGGCGTTGTGGCCGAGGGTTTCGGCATCGAACGGTAGGGCGGAAAAGTGCAACAGGCGCGCCCGGTCTTGTAAATCAAAGACCATGGTGATGCCGTTTTCAATCACGGTAAATAAGGCTGACATAGCGGCTCCTGAATGACAGAGTTAAGCCACAGGCGCGGGTTGCAGCACCCGGTTGCCTGAAAGCGTAAAGACGGAAATAACGGTGAAGCACAGGGCGATGGCGCCAAGGATGGTGTAGGACTCTTTAAAACCCATCACGTCGTACATGTTGCCGATGGCAGTGCTCATAAAAATCTGGCTGAACTGTTTGGCGAACTGGAAGCCAATCAGGTAGACGGTGGCGGAGAGCCGCCAGTCGAAGTTGGCCGAGATGTATTTCAGCGTGGCGATAATCAGAATTGAACTTTCAAAGCCGTGCAGCAGCTTCATGGTAGATATCAGGATCGGGCCAGTGGCCATCGCGCTGCCGATGATGCGAAACGCCATGATAAAGCCGCAGTAGAGCAGGGCGTTTTTCGGCCCGATGCGGTTGACAATCGCCGGGGCGAAGAACATGGTCAACGCGTCGAGGAAGATTTGTACCGTGTAGAGGTAGCCAAACACTTCCGCGCCGCGTTCACGGGTTTCGAAGAAGCTGCTGTAGTAAACGGCAAACTGCTGATCATAGGTTTCATACACCGCGCCGACGCCCACCATATAGAGCACCAGGAACCAGAAGCGGCGGGTTTTCAGCAGGGCGAACACGTCGCCGCGGTCGATCTTCAGCCGCTGTGGATTCAGCGCGTCCATGCCGCCCTGTTGGCCCGGACGGAAGAAGCACAGTAGCGCCGCCAGCACCAGGCCAGCGCAACTGGCCATGATAAAGATATAGTCGGGATTGATGGCGAACAGCTTGCCGGAGATAAAGGTTCCGACCGCCGCGCCGATGCCGCCCCACATTCTGGCGCGGCCAAATTCGAAGCCTTCGAGGCGCGAGACTTTATCGATCCACGCTTCGCAAATTCCACAGCCGCAGCCAAACGCCAGGCCGATAAACGCGCCGCCCGCCAGTGCCCCGGCGATAATGTTGATTTTCAGCAGCGGCGCGAAAACGAAGATCCACCACGGCGCGAAGGCGACCATCAGACCGGCCAGCATCCACATCAGATGCTTACGGAAATTCAGCTTGTCGGCCAGTATGCCGAAAACCGGCTGGAAGACTACGGCCACGATGGCGATGCAGGTATACACCATGCCGACTTCCGTGGAGTCGATGCCGATTTTTTCCGTGAGCCACAGCGAAAGCCAGGGAAAACAGGCGCCCCAGCAGATGAAGAAAAAGAGAAACCAGATGCTGGAGAGCAGGTAGTTCTCTTGTTTAACACCCTTTGCCAGTAACATATAAAACCTCATTTTTAGTAAACAAGATATTGTTACTTTAAAAATTAACCTATCCTCAGGGAAAGGGAGCGGTTGGCGAAGCGTGAATACGATCATGTTTAGCCGCGATATGAGCAATATGTTTCATGCAGATAGCGGCATTATCCATACGTAGCAGCGCGTTGACGTGGGGACTGGAAATCGGTCATTGCGGTGAAAAGCGCATAAAACTATAGTGAACAAAAATTTGTTTCTTTTTGGGAGCATCATGACGAAGCCGGTCAGGATCAGAAGTATTGCCGAGGCGTGCGGGCTTTCCGTTGCTGCGGTGTCCCGGGCGCTGAAAGGGCAGCCGGGGCTTAAAGAGGAGACTCGCCAGCGGGTGATGGCGGTGGCACAGGAGATGGGGTATGACTTTTCCCGTCTACGCGGCGATAAGGTAAAACGAGTGCTGTTTTTGCTCCATCGTCAGCATGATATCGCCCGCGCGCTGCCGTTTTACTCGCTGTTGCTGCTGGGGGTGGAAGATCACTGCCGCGAAAAAGGGATCGCGATGAGTTTTCTGTCGATCGGCCCCGGCGACAACGTTGAGGAGCAGATCGCGCTGCATCATCCAGACGCGCTAATCTGCGCAGGCTACTTTGAAAGTACGCTGATTATGGCAGTACAGAAAACCCAACTGCCAATGGTGCTGGTTGACCTGTGGGCGCCGGGCTTGCCGTGCGTTAACGTCGATAATCAGCGTGGCGGCTATCTGGCGACACGTCACCTGATAGACACGGGTCGCAGGAGGATTGCTTTCCTCGCCAGCACGGCCACGCACTACAGTATTCGCCAGCGTGAGAAGGGTTACCGTCAGGCGCTGTACGAGTCGAAAATGATAATGCCGCCGGAGTATGAAGTGATCGCCTCGCCGCTGGTGGATACCAGCCAGTCGCTGATCGCGGCGATGAATGAGCTGCTGTCGCTGACGGAGCCGCCGGACGCTATTTTTGCCTACAACGACGTGACGGCGATTGCCGCGATGAATATCTGCGAACAGCGCGGCTTCCGTGTTCCGCAGGATATCGCGATTGTCGGCTTTGACGATATTGAACCCGCCGCCTGGAGTCGTCCGGCGCTAACGACCATCGCGGTAGATAAACATCAGTTGGGCTACCGGGCGGTAGGGCTACTGCTGGAAGAGGCCACGGCGGCGGATGAGATGTTACCGGTGGCGCTGGTGGTGAGAGGCAGCACAGGCAAAGTCAGGAAGAGCGCTCAATAAACAATAAGCACCTAACGGTGCTCTTGCCCCTTTGGGGAGAGGCATTCCGGCACAGAGCTAAACCCTCACCCCAGCCCTCTCCCTTTTCAAGGGAGAGGGGGGCGCACCGCTCCCCTCTGTCACAGGCTGCCCGGCTTGCGGCTGGCGCGGCCCGTTGAGGTCAGCGTGGTGGCGGATTTCTTACCGTTCAAACTTTCCAGACGCATCTGGAACGGCGGGAACGGCATATCAATGCCGTGCTCACGGAAGCCCGCCAGAATCAGCTGATGCAGTTCGTGACGCAGCGGCATACGGTGGCCCATCTCGGCGGCGTAGATACGCAGCTCGAAAATCTGAATTCCCTGCTGTAAATCCACAAGGAACGCTTCCGGTGCGGGCGTATCGATCACCAGCGAGCAGCGGTGCGCGGCGGTTAACAGGATTTGCGCTACCTCTTCGCTGTTGGCATCCGACGGGGCCGGAATGCTCAGCACCACGCGGGTCACCGAATCCGACAGCGACCAGTTGATAAACTGCTCGGTGATAAAGGCCTTGTTCGGCACGATAATCTCCTTGCGGTCCCAGTCGCTGATGGTGGTGGCGCGGGTGTTGATTTTGGTCACGCTGCCGGTGAGGTCGCGAATGGTGACCGTATCGCCAATACGAATCGGCTTCTCAAACAGGATGATCAGGCCAGAGATAAAGTTGGCAAAAATCTCCTGTAAGCCAAAGCCGAGACCCACACCGAGCGCGGCGACCAGCCACTGCAGCTTCGACCACTCAATCCCCAGCAGCGAGAAGCCCATCAGCCCGCCAATCATCATCAGGATGTATTTGGTGATGGTGGTAATGGCGTAGCCGGTGCCCGGCGTCAGCGACAGGTGCTGCAGAATCGCCAGCTCCAGCAGCGCGGGGAGGTTACGCACCAGCTGAGTGGTGATAATCAGCACCAAAATGGCGATGAGCACGGCACCGAGGGTGATGGGTTCAATGCTTTCCACGCCCTGCACCGTTGAGGTCACGTCCCACAGCGAAATGTTCTCAAGGAAGCCGAACGCTGAGTGGATTTCCGACCACAGGATGATCACCGACACCAGCGCGATCAGCATCAGAATGGAGCGTACCAGGCGCAGCGACTGCTCGCTGATGGTATCGAGGTTCACTTCGCTCACCTCCTGCTCGGCAGACCCTTCCAGGCTGGTGGCATGCGTCTCTTCCTCACCGCGGGCGCGGTGCGCCAGCATTTCGGCACGCTTGTGTTTCGCGCGATCAAAGGCCAGACGGCGGCGCTGAATCAGCATCCAGCGGCGGATCACGTGGTAAATCACCAGCAGCAGGAACCAGATAGCCACCGATGTCTCCAGACGCGCCAACAGAGCCTGCGCGGTGGCGAGATAGCCGACGGCGGCGGCGAAAATGGCGACCAGCGGCGCACCGGTCATCAGGTTCCACAGCAGCAGGTTGATCCGGTTGTCGCCGCTGCCTTCTTTGTCGAGATAGAGCGGAATCCCGGCACGCTTCAGGCTGAGAGTGACCACCGCCAGCGCGCCGCAGATCAGGATAAAGCACAGCCTACCGAGCGATGCGGAGAACTCACGGTCGTTGAGATTATCGAACATAATCAGCGCCATAATCAGCGGCACGATAAGTCCGATACTCATCAGGTAATAGCGCATGGCGCGGGCCACGCGGAGCTGCGGCCAGCCAAAGTGAACAATAAACAGGCCGTTGGTGCGAGCGAAGGCAGCGCAAATCATCACCACCCACAGGAGCGGCACGGTAGCGGTGACGCCGTCGCCTATCGCCACGGCAAGCGGGTAGGGCCACGCCTCCTGGAGACCATAGCCCAGCGTCGCCCACAGCACCGGCAGCGGTGATGCCACCAGAATCGACCAGAACACCGTGCGCATGGTCAGCCAGAAGTGGTCCTGGGTGACTTTGCCGACGCGGGCGCTGGAACGCTCCAGGAAACGCGTGAAGTGTTTTCTCGAGCTGATGCTGAAGCCCACCAACAGCAGCGCGGCAAACAGCGGCAACAGGGTCTGACGGCTGGTGAGCATCATCACGCTGGCTTTGCCCAACTGGCTGAATGTGTCCAGCGAGATCAGACGACGCAGATCCTGCACAATTTCAATCGGCCAGCTGAAATCGATAGGCCGCACGTCGGAGGTCCAGAACAGATAGCGGTGGGTGGCTTCGTTCACCTCTTTGAGCGCGTCTTCCAGCTGGCTGTTGGAGACTTTCAGCTTGGTTAGCTCAAGAATCAGCGTGTCGCCGCCCTGCAGCAGCGAGTTCAGCAGCTCGCGCTGGGTTCGCAGTTGGGCTTCAAGAATACGGTTTTCTTCGCTGGTCAGCGGCTGGCCGTCGGCCTGGCGAATTTGCCGCAGCTGCGGCTGCTTATTGAGCAGGTCCTCATAACGTAAACGGTGAACGCGCAGCTGCGCCATCTCGGTATCAAGCTGCTGCGGCTTCGGCATTTCCGGCAGACGCGCAACCTGCGCGCGCAGGGCTTCACCCAGCAGATTCGAGGAACCAAGCCACTGAGACTGCTCGCGCAGAGTGTTCAACGCCTGGCGTACCTGCAGCGTCTGATTTGCCGCCTGGCGCTGCTGGGAGGCGACCAGGTCCATGCGCTGCGCCTGCTGGTTTAACGCCTGGGAAAGCTCACGGTTGATTCTGAACTGTTCAACGATGCTGGCCGGCAGGTTCTCGCTGTTTTCTGCCAGCAGCTCGGTGCTTTCCAACGCCCGTTCCGCTTCGCGCTGGCGCTGACTGTTGAGCTGATTGCGTAAAGCTTGCAGGTAGGCGTCGAGCTGTTCGCCCTGCTTTTGCGCCAGCTCTGAGCGCATGCGCGCCAGCTCCTGGCGATTGTTGGCGGAAAGCTGCGCCAGCTCCAGCTCATCAACCAGCGCCTTCAGCTTGCTGGCGTCGGCCTGTAGGCTCAAATTTTGCGCCTGCGCCAGCGGCGTATTGCCGGTCTGGGTGCCGATACGGCGTTCAACGTCGTTGAGCTGGCGGCGGGCGTCGGTCTGCTGCTGCGGAAGCTGGTTGAGGGAGTCGGCAATATCGCGGGCGCGTTCCTGTTCCTGCTGGGCCTGACGGCTTTTTTCCAGCAGCTGGCTGCTGACCTGCAGAATCTCCTGGTTCAGCGCGTCGGTGCTCATGCCGTCCGGCACCTGACGCGGTTCATCGCGCAGATTGTTGAGCTGATTACGCAGCGTCTGGGAGAGTTTGGGGAAGTTGTCGATGACCTGCTGGTACTGCGCGGCACGCTCGAGCGAGCCTTTTTGCTCCTCCAGCGCGGTGAGGGCGCTTTGCAGCGCCTCGACGGTATCAGGCTGAGCGGGCTTCGCCGCTTTCGCCTGTTCTAATTCCTGGGCAATTTGCCGGGCGTTGGGGGCGGTCGCTGCGAACGCCCCCTGGCTGAGGCACCAGGCCATCAGTAAAGTGATAATCAGGCGCACGTCAGACCCTTATTTGGCTATTAGCTTTTTTCTTGCGTGTCGTCAGCCTGCGGGGCGACGTCCTGCTCTACAACCGTTTCTGCTACGGGTTCTACAACCGCTTCCGGTTCGGCTACCGCTTCGGTAGAGACGGCCAGCGGCTCGCCCAGACGGGTAACGGAGAGATTTTGCAGATGTTCGACCAGCGTGACTTTGCCCGGTGCAAACAGGTTGATCACCGTAGAACCCAGCTTGAAGCGGCCCATCTCCTGGCCTTTCAACAGCGCAACGGAACCTTCCTGATCGCCCGCCGGGTAGGTCCAGCGTTTGATGATGCCTTCGCGCGGCGGTGTGACGGTGCCGGCCCACACGGTTTCGATGCTGCCAACGATGGTGGCACCCACCAGAATCTGCGCCATCGGACCAAATTCGGTATCGAACAGGCAGATAACGCGTTCGTTACGGGCAAACAGGTTCGGTACGTTCTGGGCGGTCAGGTGGTTGACGGAGAACAGATCGCCCGGCACGTAGATCATCTCGCGCAGGATACCGTTGCACGGCATGTGGACGCGGTGATAGTCGCGCGGCGACAGATAGGTGGTGGCGAAGGTGCCGTTGCGGAAAAGGTCGGCCATGATGTAGTTGCCGGCCAGCAGCGCTTCCAGCGAATAGTTGTGGCCTTTCGCCTGTAAAATTTTGTCGTCTTCAATGGCGCCAAGCTGGCTGATCGCGCCGTCGGCTGGCATGACCAGCACGCTCGGGTCGGTGTTGACCGTGCGGACGTCTTCACGCAGCGGGCGAACGAAGAAATCGTTAAAGGTGCGGTAGCTGGCGGTATCCGGCTTCTGCGCCTCTTTCATATCGACCTTGTAGAACTTCACGAACAGATCGATAACCAGTTTGGTCAGCCATCCCGCTCGTTTGCTCGCACCCCAGCCTGCGAGACGCGTAAGCCACAGTTTAGGCAGAATGTATTGCAGTGAAAGTTTAAACGAGTTTAACAAGGTAGCCTCCAGGCCATTATGTGTCGATCCTGATCCAACGCCAGGCGTTGGATCTTTAAAGAAAAGCGGCCGATTCTAGCGAGAGTTGACGCAAATGTCAGTCGGCAAAATCATAGTTCTCAATTATCGATGTCTGAAAAGTTTTTACGCGTTTTTACCTGCGCCATGGTTTCCAGAATGCGGTGATAATTTTCAAAACGGGTCTCGGCGATCTTCCCTTGCTCAACGGCTTCGCGGATGGCGCAGCCGGGGTCGGTATCGTGCTTACAGTCGCGGTATTTACAGTGGCCGAGGTAGTCATGGAATTCGACAAACCCGTTGGTGATTTGTTCCGGGTCGAGGTGCCACAGGCCAAATTCACGCACGCCGGGGGAGTCAATCACGTCGCCGCCGTGCGGGAAGTGATACAGGCGCGCCGCCGTGGTGGTGTGCTGGCCCAGACCTGAGACATCGGAGACGTCATTGGTCAGAATGCGATCGTCGTTCAGCCCCAGCAGGGCGTTCAGCAGGCTCGATTTTCCGACGCCAGATTGCCCGGCAAAGATGCTGATGCGGTTAGTGAGCGCTTCTTCCAACGGTTTCAGGCCATCCTGAGTATGGCTGGACGCCATCAGAACGGTATAGCCAATCTTGCGGTAGATATCCATCTGCTCGTTGACGAACGCCATGCCCTCATCGTCCAGCAGGTCAATTTTGTTCAGCACCAGCAGCGGCTCGACGTTAAGCGTTTCGCAGGCCACCAGATAACGGTCGATAATATTCAGCGACAGCTCCGGCAAAATGGCTGAGACGATGACGATCTGATTGATATTAGCGGCGATCGGCTTCACGCCGTCGTAAAAGTCCGGGCGGGTGAGTACCGAGGTACGCTCGTGAACCGCTTCGACGATCCCTTTTACGTTGACGCCTTCAGCAGCGGCTTTCCCCGGACGCCAGACCACGCGGTCGCCGGTCACCAGCGAACGGATAGTACGACGGATGTTGCAGCGGTGGGTTTCGCCATCGGCGGACTCCACGTCTGCGTGCATCCCAAAGCGGCTGATGACGATGCCTTCGGCGGCTTCGCCAAACAGATTATCGTCGTAATCGGGCTTCTCCGCGGCTGTTGTCAGGCGGCGCTGGTGGTTAGCCTTAACGCGGCGCTGCTGACCTTTGGAGAGTTTATTTTTACTCAATCGTGCTGACTCCTGGTCGCCCCAGTGGGGCAAAACCTCTATGATACACGCTAATTAATACTAGTTAACCCGCAGCGGCAGGTTAGACAAGAAGGGTGGAAAATAACATGAGTGCAGATGAAAACAACCTGATTTGGATCGATCTGGAGATGACTGGCCTGGATCCCGAGCGCGATCGCATTATTGAAATCGCGACGCTGGTGACCGACGCGCAGCTCAATATCCTGGCGGAAGGGCCAACCATTGCGGTCCATCAGTCTGATGCTCAACTGGCGCTGATGGATGACTGGAACGTACGTACGCATACCGGTAGCGGCCTGGTGGATCGCGTGAAGGCGAGCACGCTGGGCGACCGTGAAGCCGAACTGGCGACGCTGGAGTTCCTGAAGCAGTGGGTACCGGCGGGCAAATCGCCGATTTGCGGCAACAGCATCGGCCAGGACCGTCGTTTCCTGTTTAAATACATGCCGGAGCTGGAAGCCTACTTCCACTACCGCTATCTGGACGTGAGCACGCTCAAAGAGCTGGCGCGCCGCTGGAAGCCGGAGATTCTGCCGGGCTTTAAAAAGCAGGGCACTCACCAGGCGATGGATGATATTCGCGAGTCGGTGGCGGAGCTGGCCTACTATCGTGAGCATTTTATTCAACTTTAAGGTGTAAATGGGATGAATCGGCGTTAAAATAATCAACTTGCCGATTTATCCAGCAGTTGAACGGATTTTTTAAAAAATCGCTTCAGGGGGGGTTGCAGGGGAAAAGAATTCTCGTATAATGCGCCTCCCGTAACGAAGCAGAAATGCGAATTACGACAGCAACAAAAATTGCCAGATTTTGCGGGAATAGCTCAGTTGGTAGAGCACGACCTTGCCAAGGTCGGGGTCGCGAGTTCGAGTCTCGTTTCCCGCTCCAAAAATTTGAAAGCAGTAGCAGTACCAAGCACCCAAGCGGGAATAGCTCAGTTGGTAGAGCACGACCTTGCCAAGGTCGGGGTCGCGAGTTCGAGTCTCGTTTCCCGCTCCAAAATTTGAAAGCAGTAGACACACCCAAGCGGGAATAGCTCAGTTGGTAGAGCACGACCTTGCCAAGGTCGGGGTCGCGAGTTCGAGTCTCGTTTCCCGCTCCAAATTTTCTTCCAGAATAAAATTACTTCCACAACGCAAATTGTCGTTGAGGTTGTTTTTTTCGTTTCCGAAACACTCTTGTAAACAGACTTATCCACAGGCTGTCATCAGCTTCTTCGTACGCTAATTTTCTTAAGATTTTTACAACTTTAATTATGTTGTTGATATATATGAGAATATATCATTTCAAAATGTTAGCGAGATCGCTTGACGAACTTTGGCGTGTTGAAACGCAATGCCTTTTTATTTTTACTCACAGGCTGTGAATAGATTACGCGTCGCGCGGCAGGCCTTTTTCTACCACTCGCACCAGACGCTGTTTTTTCGGTAGCTGGACCTCTACAGCCCCCTCGTTACGACGGGCAATTTGCTGCGCAATCGCCCACGCGATGTGCTCATCGAGAAGTGGGTGCTCACCTCGGCGACTCTCCAGCGCGTTAAGCGCGGCTTCGCTCCACGGCGCGTTGCCGAGCGCGACGGCAATATTGCGTAGCCAGCGCAGGTGGCCGATACGGCGAATAGCGGAACCTTCGGTCACTTTCAGAAAATGGGCCTCACTCCAGGCGAACAGTTCAATCAGCTCAGGGGCGTGCAGCGCTTTGCGCGGGCTGAAGTCAGCTTCGTCGGTAAGCTGTGAGAAGCGGTTCCATGGGCAGATTAGCTGGCAGTCGTCGCAGCCGTAAATACGATTGCCCAATAGTGGACGAAATTCTTCCGGGATCGCGCCTTCCAGTTCAATGGTCAGGTAGGAGATGCAGCGGCGAGCGTCGACGGTATAAGGCTCAACAATCGCCCCTGTCGGGCAGATGGTCATACAGGCCACGCAGCGCCCGCACTCTTCGGCCACCGGTTGGTCGACGGGCAGCGGAATATCCACCAACAGTTCGCCGAGGAAAAAGAACGATCCGGCATCGCGGTTGAGGATTAGTGAGTGCTTACCTGTCCAGCCAATTCCCGCTTTTTCCGCTAATGGGCGCTCAAGAATAGGCGCTGAGTCAACAAACGGTCTAAAATTCAGCGAGACGCACTGTTCCTGAATCATTTCGCCGAGCTTTTTAAGGCGGTTACGCAACAGCTTATGATAATCACGCCCCAGGGCATAACGGCTGACGTAACCGAGCTCGGGATTTTTCAGCGTGCGGGCAAAGGCTGCATTGGCGGGAAGATAGTTCATGCGAACGCTAATGACCCGGAGCGTTCCGGGTTGCAGTTCGTGCGGACGGGCGCGCATCATTCCGTGCCGCGCCATCCATTCCATCTCGCCGTGGTATTGTTTATCCAGCCATGCCTGCAGTTTGGGCTCAGAGGCGCTGAGATCGGTATCGGTAATGCCGACCTGCTGAAAGCCCAGTTCAGTGCCCCACAGTTTGATTTGTTGCGCTAATTGATTGAGATCGAGGGGCTGTGACATGACGGACCATACATTGACAAGAAACCCCCAAAGTATACCACACTCCATTTGGCCTGCGGATGCGCTGCGTCGCGCCGAAAAAACGGCGGCAGCGGATCTTGGCATCTCCCTTTACGAACTCATGCAGCGCGCCGGTCAGGCGGCGTTTGAGGTGGCCCGCGCGGCGTATCCCGCCTCAAGCCGCTGGCTAATTCTTTGCGGCCATGGCAATAACGGCGGCGACGGCTACGTGGTCGCGCGCCTGGCACAGGCGGCGGGGATTCGCGTCACGCTGCTGGCGCAGGATAGCGAAAAACCGCTGCCGGACGAGGCGCTCGCCGCTCGCGAGGCGTGGCTGGAAGCGGGCGGTGTTATCCACGCGACGGATATCCCGTGGCCAAAGGATACCGATCTGATTATTGATGGCCTACTGGGTACCGGGCTGCAAAATGCGCCACGTGACCCCATCGCAAGCCTGATAGCGCAAGCGAATCGTTTCCCGGCGCCGATTATCGCGCTGGATATTCCCTCCGGACTTAACGCTCAGACCGGCGCGACGCCGGGAGCGGTGATTGATGCTGCGCACACCATCACGTTTATCGCCCTGAAACCGGGGTTACTGACCGGTAAAGCGCGTGATGTGGTCGGCACGCTGCATCATCATGCGCTGGAATTAGAGTCGTGGCTGGCAGAACACCCCACACATATTCAGCGTCTGGATGCCTCGCAGCTGGCGCAATGGTTGACCCCGCGTCGTCCTACCTCGCACAAAGGCGATCACGGCCGTCTGGTGCTGATCGGCGGCGATCACGGCACTGCCGGGGCCATCCGCATGGCCGGTGAAGCGGCGCTGCGGGCGGGGGCAGGCCTGGTGCGTGTACTCACCCGCGCGGAAAACGTCGCGCCGATTATCACCGCCCGTCCTGAACTGATGGTGCATGAGCTGACGCCGCAGCTGCTTGATGAAAGTCTGGAATGGGCCGATGTGGTGGTGATTGGCCCCGGCTTGGGTCAGGCGGAGTGGGGCAAACAGGCGCTGCGCAAAGTGGAAAACGTCCGTAAACCGACGCTTTGGGACGCCGACGCTTTGAACCTGCTGGCATTCAATCCGGATAAACGTCACAATCGCGTGATCACGCCGCACCCCGGCGAGGCCGCGCGTTTGCTCAACTGCCGGGTGGCAGAAATTGAGGACGATCGCTTACTTTCTGCACAGCGTCTGGTACAACGGTACGGTGGCGTTGCGGTGCTGAAAGGCGCGGGGACGGTGGTGGCTGATGAACACGGCTCGCTCAGTATTATTGATGCCGGAAATGCCGGTATGGCCAGCGGCGGCATGGGCGATGTGCTTTCGGGCATTATTGGCGCATTGCTGGGGCAGGCCTTATCGCCGTATGATGCTGCGTGCGCAGGGTGTATCGCCCACGGCGCGGCGGCGGACAAGCTGGCTGCGCGCTATGGCACCCGCGGAATGCTGGCGACCGATCTCTTTTCCACGCTACGGCGTGTTGTTAACCCGGATGTGATTGACGTAGACCATGATTAATCGAGTGATTCCTTTACCTGACGAGCAGGCAACCCTGGACCTTGGCAACCGAGTGGCGCAGGCCTGCGTCGGCGCGACGGTCATCTATCTGTACGGCGATTTAGGCGCGGGGAAAACCACCTTCAGCCGCGGATTCCTGCAGGCGTTGGGGCATAACGGCAACGTCAAAAGCCCGACCTATACGCTGGTCGAACCGTACCAGCTCGATAACCTGATGGTTTACCATTTTGATCTTTACCGTCTTGCGGATCCCGAGGAGCTCGAATTTATGGGGATCCGCGATTACTTTGCTAACGATGCCATCTGCCTGGTGGAATGGCCGCAACAGGGCGCAGGTGTTCTGCCCGAGCCGGATATCGAAATACACTTAGATTACCAGGCGCAAGGGCGTGAGGCGCGCATTGCCGCGGTCTCCTCATTAGGTGAGTCTCTGCTGGCGCGGTTTGCCGGTTAATTTAAGGGATCCCAGGATGATTTTTCGCGCAAAAGGGTGGTTGATGGCGGCGCTGATGCTGGTGGGCGCACCGGCAATGGCGGCGAGCTTGTCCGATATTCAGGTAGCGAATAGTGAAACGCAGGCGCGGATCACCTTCAGCTTTATGGGTGACCCGGAATATAACTTTAGCCAGGATGACAAACGCAGCGTGGTGCTCGACATCAAGCAAACGGGCGTGATTCAAGGCTTGCCGCTGCGCTTTAGCGGCAACAACCTGGTGAAGGCGATTCGTTCCGGCACGCCGAAAGACGATCGGTCGCTGCGTCTGGTGGTCGATCTCACCGAAAACGGCAAAACCCGCGCGGTGAAACAGCAAAACGGCGCTAACTACACCGTGGTGTTTACCATTAATGCCGACGTTCCACCGCCTCCACCGCCGCCTGTCGTCGCGAAGCGTGTGGAAACGCCAGTCGTCACGCCGGCGCCGGTACCAAGCCAGCCCGCGCGCAACCCGTTTAGCGGCAACAGCAGCAATAGCGGCAGCAGCTTCAGCTCGGAGCGCCAGCCGGCAATTGCCAGCAATACCGCGCCGCGTCCGGCGGCCCGTGCGCGCAGCGTTTCCGGCGATAAAGTGATCATCGCCATCGACGCCGGCCACGGCGGCCAGGATCCGGGGGCAATTGGCCCAGGCGGTACGCGCGAGAAGAATGTCACCATCGCCATTGCGCGGAAACTCAGAGCGTTGCTCAACGACGATCCGATGTTTAAAGGGGTGTTGACTCGCGATGGCGACTATTTTATTTCGGTGATGGGCCGCTCCGATGTGGCACGTAAACAGAACGCCTCATTCCTGGTATCCATTCACGCGGACGCCGCGCCAAACCGCGACGCTACCGGCGCGTCGGTCTGGGTGCTCTCTAACCGTCGCGCCAACAGCGAAATGGCGGGCTGGCTTGAACAGCATGAGAAACAGTCTGAGCTGCTGGGCGGCGCGGGCGACGTGTTGGCAAACAGCCAGGCCGATCCGTATCTGAGCCAGGCGGTGCTGGATCTGCAGTTCGGTCATTCCCAGCGTGTAGGGTATGATGTGGCCACCAACGTCATCAGCCAGCTGCAGCGCGTCGGTAATCTGCATAAGCGTCGTCCGGAACACGCCAGCCTCGGCGTGCTGCGTTCGCCGGATATTCCGTCGATTCTGGTCGAGACCGGCTTTATCAGCAACAGCAGCGAAGAACGCTTGCTGGACAGCGATGACTATCAGCAGAAAATTGCTGAAGCCATTTATAACGGTTTACGTAACTATTTTACGGCGCATCCGATACAATCCGGCCCTCGTGACGAACAGTCGCAGACCGCCAGCGCCGCGTCATCCAACAGGACGCTCGTTAACTAAGGAGTTTTCATGCCGATTCAGGTTTTACCGCCGCAGCTTGCGAACCAGATTGCCGCGGGTGAAGTGGTTGAGCGGCCTGCCTCGGTAGTGAAAGAACTGGTGGAGAACAGTCTCGATGCGGGGGCTACCCGCATCGATATTGATATCGAACGCGGTGGGGCAAAGCTTATCCGCATCCGCGATAACGGCTGCGGTATTAAGAAAGATGAGCTGGCGCTGGCGCTCGCGCGTCATGCGACCAGCAAAATTGCCTCGCTTGACGATCTGGAAGCGATCGTCAGCCTCGGTTTTCGCGGCGAAGCGCTGGCGAGTATCAGTTCGGTCTCGCGGCTGACGCTGACCTCGCGCACGGAACAGCAGCAGGAAGCCTGGCAGGCCTATGCGGAAGGCCGCGATCAGGACGTCACCGTGAAACCTGCCGCACACCCGGTCGGCACGACGCTGGAAGTGTTGGATCTCTTCTACAATACCCCCGCGCGGCGCAAGTTTATGCGCACCGAAAAAACCGAATTCAATCATATCGATGAGATCATTCGCCGCATTGCGCTGGCGCGCTTCGATGTGAGTTTCAACCTGACCCACAATGGCAAAATAATTCGCCAGTATCGCGCGGTGACGGAAGGGGCGTCGAAAGAACGCCGTCTGGGGGCCATTTGCGGCGTACCGTTCCTGGAACAGGCGCTGGCGATTGAGTGGCAGCACGGCGACCTGGCGATGCACGGCTGGGTGGCCGACCCAAAACACACTACCGCCGCGCTGGCTGAGATTCAGTATTGCTACGTGAACGGTCGCATGATGCGCGACCGGCTGATTAACCACGCCATTCGACAGGCCTGTGAAGACAAGCTCGGCGCGGATCAGCAGCCGGCGTTTGTGCTGTATCTGGAGATTGACCCGCACCAGGTGGATGTGAACGTCCACCCGGCTAAACACGAGGTGCGTTTCCACCAGTCTCGTCTGGTGCATGACTTTATCTATCAAGGCGTCTTGAGCGTGCTGCAACAGCAGCTGGACGCGCCGTTGCCATTAGCGGAAGACGATGAACCCGCGCCGCGCGCGTTGCCGGAAAACCGCGTCGCGGCTGGGCGTAATCAGTTTGCCGAACCGGCGGTGGCGCGCGAGCCGGAAGCGTCGCGCTACCCATCTGCTTCTGGCGGTAGCCGCAGCGCTGGCGCCAACTGGCCGAACGCGCAGCCGGGCTACCAGAAACAGCAAGGGGCACTCTATCGCCAGCTGTTGGATACGCCAGCAAGTCGCCCGGAGCCCGCGAAACCGGTGGCCGAAAACCTGGCGGGGCACAGCCAAAGCTTTGGTCGTGTGCTGGCTATCATCGATGAGCGCTGCGCGCTGCTGGAGCGTGACGGTAAGCTTAATCTGCTGTCGTTACCGGTCGCAGAACGCTGGCTGCGTCAGGCGCAACTGACGCCCGGCGGGGCCACCATTTGCGCCCAGCCGCTGCTTATCCCTCTGCGCCTGAAAGCGTCAGAGAACGAGCGGAAAACCCTGGAAAATGCGCGGGAAATGCTGGGCCAACTGGGCATCGAAATCCTGCTGGAAGGGCAGCACGTCACGATTCGCGCCGTGCCTTTACCCTTACGACAACAAAATTTACAAATCTTGATTCCTGAACTGATAGGCTACCTGGTGGAGAAAACTCAGGTTGATGCCGGAAACGTGGCGCAGTGGTTGGCCCGTCATCTGGCAAGCGACCACGCGCAGTGGAACACCGCGCAGGCCATCGCGATGCTGGCTGACGTTGAACGTCTTTGCCCGCAGTTGGTCAAAGCTCCGCCGGGTGGTTTGTTACAACCCGTTGATTTAGATTCTGCGATGAACGCCCTGAGACATGAGTGACGTAACCGAGGCGAGCCTGCCTAAGGCAATTTTTTTGATGGGGCCGACCGCCTCGGGCAAAACGGCGTTAGCCATTGAGCTGCGTAAAGTTTTGCCAGTAGAGTTGATTAGTGTGGATTCTGCCCTCATCTATCGAGGGATGGATATCGGCACCGCAAAGCCGAGCGCGGAAGAGCAGCTTGCTGCGCCGCATCGGTTGATGGATATCCTTGACCCTGCGCAGGCCTATTCGGCGGCGGATTTTCGTCGTGATGCGTTGGCGCAGATGGCCGAGATCACTGCCGCAGGGAAAATTCCGCTGCTGGTCGGTGGAACCATGTTGTATTTCAAAGCGTTGCTTGAAGGTTTATCACCGCTGCCCTCGGCCGACCCGCAAATTCGGGCCCGCATTGAGCAGCAGGCAGCAGAGCAGGGATGGATGGCGCTGCATCAGCAGCTACGGGAAATTGACCCCGTTGCCGCCGAGCGCATTCATCCGAATGATCCGCAAAGACTTTCCCGAGCACTGGAAGTTTTTTTCATTTCGGGTAAAACTTTAACGGAGCTGACGCAAACGTCAGGAGACGCTCTGCCCTACAAGGTGCATCAGTTCGCCATCGCCCCGGCGAGCCGTGAACTGCTCCATCAGCGCATTGAGCAGCGTTTTCATCAGATGTTGGCTTCGGGTTTTGAAGCAGAAGTGCGGGCGCTATTTGCCCGTGGAGATTTGCATACGGACATGCCTTCCATTCGTTGTGTGGGATATCGCCAGATGTGGTCATACCTTGAAGGCGAAATTACCTATGATGAAATGGTTTATAGAGGAGTTTGTGCCACGAGACAGCTAGCCAAGCGCCAGGTGACGTGGTTACGCGGCTGGGAAGGGGTTCACTGGTTAGATAGTGAACAGCCGGAGCAGGCGTTTAACCAACTATTACAGGTAGTGGGTGCTAGTGTAGACTGAATGTGTACAATTGAGTCGTATCGTGCGCAATTTTCGGAATCGTAAGGTTCATACGCAACATCGTTCGAGCTGTAGCAAAGCAGATAACGCAGAAGCGGCTTGAGGGATGGCGTGTATAAGTACAAATAAGCATATAAGGAAAAGAGAGAATGGCTAAGGGGCAATCTTTACAAGATCCGTTCCTGAACGCACTGCGTCGGGAACGTGTTCCAGTTTCTATTTATTTGGTGAATGGTATTAAGCTGCAAGGGCAAATTGAGTCTTTCGATCAGTTCGTGATCCTGTTGAAAAACACGGTCAGCCAGATGGTCTATAAGCACGCAATTTCTACCGTTGTTCCGTCCCGTCCGGTTTCCCATCACAGCAACAATGCTGGCGGCGGCACCGGTAGCAACTACCATCACGGTAGCAACGCGCAGGGTTCTGCACAGCAAGACAGCGAAGAAACCGAATAAGGTTGATGGCTGTTAATCCATGTCGGGGAGCCAGCATGTCTGGGTTCCCCGCTGGTATTTCAGGAGAGATAACGCTTGTTTGACCGTTATGACGCCGGTGAGCAGGCGGTGCTGGTACACATCTATTTTACGCAAGACAAAGATATGGAAGACCTCCAGGAGTTTGAATCTCTGGTCTCTTCCGCCGGCGTCGAAGCAATGCAGGTGATTACTGGTAGCCGTAAAGCGCCGCACCCAAAATATTTTGTTGGTGAAGGTAAGGCTGTCGAGATTGCGGAAGCCGTCAAAGCGACAGGCGCTTCCGTTGTGCTGTTCGATCATGCACTCAGCCCAGCACAGGAGCGTAACCTTGAGGCTCTGTGTCAATGCCGGGTTATCGACCGTACCGGTCTGATCTTAGATATTTTCGCCCAACGTGCGCGTACCCATGAAGGTAAGCTGCAGGTTGAGCTGGCGCAGCTGCGCCATCTGGCCACGCGCCTGGTGCGCGGCTGGACGCACCTTGAAAGACAAAAAGGCGGTATCGGTTTGCGCGGCCCGGGTGAAACCCAGCTCGAAACCGACCGTCGTTTACTGCGTAACCGCATTATGCAAATTCTCTCGCGCATTGAGCGCGTGGAGAAACAGCGCGAGCAGGGGCGACGCTCGCGTGTGAAAGCCGATGTTCCGACGGTATCGCTGGTGGGGTACACCAACGCCGGGAAATCAACGCTGTTTAACCATATCACGCAGGCAGAGGTCTACGCCGCTGACCAGCTGTTTGCCACCCTTGATCCAACGTTGCGTCGTATAGACGTGACGGATGTGGGTGAAACGGTGCTGGCCGATACCGTAGGCTTTATTCGCCACCTGCCGCATGACCTGGTGGCGGCGTTTAAGGCCACATTGCAGGAAACGCGCGAAGCCACGCTGCTGCTGCACGTGATTGATGCCGCGGACGTTCGTGTGCAGGAAAACATCGATGCGGTAAATACCGTTCTCGAAGAGATTGACGCACACGAGATTCCGACCCTGCTGGTGATGAATAAGATCGATATGCTCGAGGATTTTGAGCCGCGTATCGACCGTGATGAAGAGAACAAACCTATCCGGGTGTGGCTGTCTGCACAAACCGGGGTAGGGATACCACTCCTTTTTCAGGCGTTGACCGAACGACTGGCCGGCGAAGTGGCGCAGCATACGTTGCGTTTACCTCCGCAGGAAGGGCGTTTGCGCAGTCGCTTTTATCAGCTTCAGGCAATCGAAAAAGAGTGGATGGAGGACGATGGCTGCGTCAATCTGCAGGTTCGTATGCCGATTGTCGACTGGCGTCGTCTCTGTAAACAAGAACCGACACTGGCAGACTACGTCGTCTGACCGTGCAGCTTGCCTGAAAACATTAGCCCTTTGGGCACCCAGCGGTTCAGGTCGCCTCAGCGCGACCGCGACAACCAGGACGGCGTCGCGGTTATCAGCCAAATGATCTGGACTGGGAAAAGGTATATCACCGCATAACAAATATGGAGCATAAACATGGCGTGGAATCAGCCCGGTAATAACGGACAAGACCGCGACCCGTGGGGAAGCAGCAATAATCAAGGCGGCAACTCCGGGGGGAATGGAAATAAAGGCGGTCGCGATCAGGGGCCGCCGGATTTGGATGATATCTTCCGTAAGCTGAGCAAGAAGCTCGGTGGTTTTGGGGGCGGTAAGGGCGGTTCCGGCAGCGGTTCGTCTCAGGGGCCACGCACCCCGATGGGCGGACGCATTGTCGGTATCGCGGCAGCTGCCGTGGTCGTCATTTGGGCGGCCAGCGGGTTCTATACCATCAAAGAAGCCGAGCGCGGGGTTGTGACGCGCTTTGGTAAGTTCAGCCACCTGGTTGAGCCGGGTCTGAACTGGAAGCCGACCTTCATCGATGAAGTGACGCCGGTGAACGTAGAAGCCGTACGCGAACTGGCCGCGTCTGGCGTGATGCTGACTTCCGATGAAAACGTCGTGCGCGTCGAAATGAACGTGCAGTACCGAGTGACCGATCCGCAGCGCTATTTGTTTAGCGTGACCAGCGCCGACGACAGTCTGCGTCAGGCCACCGACAGCGCCCTGCGTGGCGTCATCGGTAAATACACCATGGACCGTATTCTGACCGAAGGTCGTACCGTTATTCGTAGCGATACCCAGCGCGAGCTTGAAGAGACCATTCGTCCGTACAACATGGGTATTACCCTGCTGGACGTCAACTTCCAGGCCGCTCGTCCGCCGGAAGAAGTGAAGTCTTCCTTCGATGATGCGATCGCCGCGCGTGAAAACGAGCAGCAGTACATCCGTGAAGCAGAAGCGTACACCAACGAAGTTCAGCCGCGTGCTAACGGTCAGGCACAGCGTATTCTGGAAGAAGCGCGTGCGTATAAGACTCAGACCGTTCTGGAAGCACAGGGTGAGGTGGCTCGTTTTGCCAAGATCCTGCCGGAATATAAAGCCGCACCGCAGATTACCCGCGAGCGTCTGTATATCGAGACCATGGAGAAAGTGCTGAGCCATACCCGCAAAGTGCTGGTTAGCGACAACAAGAACGGCAACCTGATGGTGCTGCCGCTGGATCAGATGCTGAAAGGCGGCAACGCCCCGGCAGCAAAGAGCGATAGCAGTGGTGCGAATAACCTGTTGCGCCTGCCGCCTGCGTCCTCTTCCAGCAGTAGCGCGAGCAACACCTCGTCTGCCAGTCAGGGCAATATCATGGACCAACGCCGCGCCAACGCGCAGCGTAACGACTACCAGCGTCAGGGGGAATAACGATGCGTAAGTCAGTTATTGCGATTATCATCATCGTGCTGGTAGTGCTGTACACCTCTATCTTCGTAGTTAAAGAAGGCGAGCGCGGAATTAAGTTCCAGTTCAGCAGCGTGGTGCGCGACAGCGATAAGAAACCGTTGATTTATGAGCCGGGCCTGCACTTCAAGGTGCCGTTCATTCAGTCGGTGAAAATGCTGGACGCGCGTATCCAGACCATGGATAACCAGGCCGATCGTTTCGTGACCAAAGAGAAGAAAGACCTGATCGTCGACTCGTACATCAAGTGGCGCATCAGCGACTTTAGCCGTTACTTCCTGGCGACCGGCGGCGGCGACGTCTCCCAGGCGGAAGTGCTGCTGAAGCGTAAGTTCTCTGACCGTCTGCGTTCTGAAATTGGTCGTCTGGACGTGAAAGACATCGTTACCGACTCCCGCGGTCGTCTGACCCTGGAAGTTCGCGATGCCCTGAACTCCGGCTCTTCCGGCGCGGAAGATGAAGTGGCGACTCCGGCAGCCGATAGCGCCATTGCGGAAGCCGCAGAGCGCGTTGAGCAGCAGGCGAACATCAAAGGGCCAACCATTAACCCGAACAGTATGGCGGCGTTAGGTATTGAAGTGGTCGATGTGCGTATCAAGCAGATCAACCTGCCGACCGAAGTGTCTGAAGCTATCTACAACCGTATGCGCGCCGAGCGTGAAGCCGTTGCTCGTCGTCACCGTTCTCAGGGTCAGGAAGAGGCAGAAAAACTGCGCGCTACCGCCGACTATGAAGTGACGAAGACGCTGGCAGAAGCGGAGCGTCAGGGCCGTATCCTGCGCGGTGAAGGCGATGCCGAAGCCGCTAAACTGTTCGCCGATGCGTTCAGCCAGGACCCGGACTTCTACGCCTTTATCCGTAGCCTGCGTGCTTACGAGAAGAGCTTCGATAGCAACCAGGACGTGATGGTGCTGAGCCCGGATAGCGATTTCTTCCGCTACATGAAAAACCCGGGAACTACCGCTCGCTAAGCGCACGGTCGCCTGAATAAAACCACCGCCTCCCTCGGGAGCCGGTGGTTTTCTTTTATAAGGATGAAAAATGAATTCCACAATCTGGCTGGCCCTTGCGCTGGTGTTAGTTCTCGAGGGCCTCGGTCCGATGCTCTATCCGAAAGCATGGCGTAAGATGATTTCTACGATGACGCAGTTACCGGATACGATGTTACGTCGATTTGGCGGCGGTCTTGTGGTTGCCGGCGTGGTGATCTACTACATGTTGACGAAAACGATTGGCTGATTAAAAAACAAGCGCCAAAGTGCCATTTTGTGGTGAAAAAGTGCTGTATATCTGAAAAAGCGATGGTAGAATCCATTTTTAAGCAATGGGTGATTTTGAAAAATGGGTAACAACGTCGTCGTACTGGGCACCCAATGGGGTGACGAAGGTAAAGGTAAGATCGTCGATCTTCTTACTGAGCGTGCAAAATATGTTGTTCGCTATCAGGGTGGCCACAACGCAGGCCATACTCTCGTAATCAACGGTGAAAAAACCGTCCTCCATCTTATTCCATCAGGTATTCTCCGCGAGAATGTCACCAGCATCATCGGTAACGGTGTGGTGCTGTCTCCGGCTGCGCTGATGAAAGAGATGAAAGGCCTGGAAGACCGTGGTATCCCGGTTCGCGAACGTCTGCTGCTTTCCGAAGCATGCCCGTTAATCCTCGACTATCACGTCGCGCTGGATAACGCTCGCGAAAAAGCACGCGGCTCCAAAGCTATCGGTACTACCGGTCGCGGTATCGGCCCGGCTTATGAAGATAAAGTGGCTCGTCGCGGTCTGCGCGTGGGCGATCTCTTCGATAAAGCCACTTTCGCCGACAAACTGAAAGAAGTGATGGAATATCACAACTTCCAGCTGGTGAATTTCTACAAAGTTGACGCAGTTGACTACCAGAAAGTGCTGGACGACGTGATGGCGGTTGCCGACATCCTGACCAGCATGGTCGTGGACGTTTCTGATCTGCTGGATCAGGCGCGTAAACGCGGTGACTTTGTGATGTTCGAAGGTGCTCAGGGTACGCTGCTGGATATCGACCACGGTACCTACCCGTACGTGACCTCTTCCAACACCACCGCAGGTGGCGTAGCAACCGGTTCTGGCCTTGGCCCGCGCTATGTTGACTACGTACTGGGCATCATCAAAGCGTACTCCACTCGCGTGGGTGCCGGTCCGTTCCCGACCGAACTGTTTGATGAAACCGGTGAGTTCCTGTGCAAGCAGGGTAACGAATACGGCGCCACTACCGGCCGTCGTCGTCGTACCGGCTGGCTGGACTCCGTTGCCGTGCGTCGTGCGGTACAGATCAACTCGCTGTCTGGCTTCTGCCTGACCAAGCTGGATGTTCTGGACGGTCTGAAAGAAGTGAAGATCTGCGTGGGCTACCGCATGCCGGATGGCCGCGAAGTCACCACCACCCCGCTGGCGGCGGATGATTGGGAAGGTATCGAGCCAATCTACGAAACCATGCCGGGCTGGTCTGAAACCACCTTTGGCGTGAAGGAACGTAGCGGCCTGCCGCAGGCAGCGCTGGACTACATCAAGCGTATTGAAGAACTGACCGGCGTGCCGATTGATATTATTTCAACTGGCCCAGACCGTACTGAAACCATGATTCTGCGCGACCCGTTCGACGCGTAATTTTGGTTCATGGTGCAGCGCCTGATGGCGCTGCGCTTATCAGGCCTACTCGCTTTGTAGGCCGGATAAGACGCAATGCGTCGTCATCCGGCTTAATCGTGCGTTATACCCTCGCTTTTTTCCTTCCCGAAAGAAATAAATTAGCGGCTCGCAGGCTGGCTGGTTTATCATCAATATAATTAATATCAACAGGCTCATCCTGTTTTCCCCTTTTCCCTGAGGTTGATGTGCAGTTAACAAGTTTTACCGATTATGGACTACGCGCGCTGATTTACATGGCGTCGCTGCCGGAAGGCAATATGACCAGTATCTCGGAGGTGACCGAGGTCTACGGCGTGTCGCGTAACCATATGGTTAAAATTATCAATCAGCTGAGCCGCGCCGGGTACGTGACGGCGGTGCGTGGAAAAAATGGCGGTATCCGACTGGGTAAACCGGCTAAGGATATTCGCGTAGGGGACGTGGTACGCGAACTTGAACCACTGTCGTTAGTGAACTGCAGTAGCGAGTTTTGCCACATTACGCCTGCCTGTCGTTTGAAACAGGCGTTATCTCAAGCCGTGCAAAGTTTTCTCAAGGAGCTGGATAACTACACACTGGCCGATTTGGTTGAACACAATCAACCGCTATACAAATTATTGCTGGTGGAGTGACGAATATCTTCACCAGAGATGACAACGGAGGAACCGAGATGTCACAAGATCCTTTCCAGCAGCGCGAAGCTGAAAAATATACGAATCCTATCCCTAGCCGGGAATTTATCCTCGAACATTTAACAAAACGCGAAAAACCGGCTAACCGTGAAGAACTGGCCGTTGAGCTGAATATTGAAGGCGAAGAGCAAATCGAAGCGCTTCGCCGCCGCCTGCGCGCGATGGAGCGCGACGGTCAACTGGTCTTCACCCGCCGCCAGTGCTACGCGCTGCCGGAACGTCTGGACCTGCTGAAAGGCATGGTTATTGGCCACCGCGATGGTTACGGCTTCCTGCGCGTCGAAGGACGCAAGGATGACCTGTACCTGTCCAGTGAGCAGATGAAGATGTGCATGCACGGTGATGAAGTGCTGGCACAGCCGCTGGGCGCGGACCGTAAAGGTCGTCGCGAAGCGCGCATCGTTCGCGTGCTGGTACCGCGTAACGCACAGATTGTTGGCCGCTACTTTACCGACGCAGGCGTCGGCTTTGTGGTCCCGGATGACAGCCGTCTGAGCTTTGATATCCTTATCCCGCCAGAGTCACTAATGGGCGCGCGTATGGGCTTTGTGGTGGTGGTCGAACTGACCCAGCGCCCAACCCGCCGCACCAAAGCGATCGGTAAAATCGTCGAAGTGCTCGGCGATAATATGGGGACCGGCGTGGCCGTTGAGATGGCGCTGCGTACCCATGAAATTCCTTATGTCTGGCCGCCAGCGGTAGAAGCGCAGGTCGCGGGATTAAAAGAAGAAGTGCCGGAAGAGGCCAAAATTGGCCGCGTCGATCTGCGTGATTTACCGCTGGTCACCATCGACGGTGAAGACGCCCGCGACTTTGATGATGCGGTCTACTGTGAGAAAAAACGCGGCGGCGGCTGGCGCCTGTGGGTGGCGATTGCTGACGTGAGCTACTACGTCCGTCCACCGACACCGCTGGATAACGAAGCCCGTAGCCGCGGGACCTCCGTCTACTTCCCTACGCAGGTCGTCCCGATGCTGCCGGAAGTGCTCTCCAACGGCCTGTGCTCGCTGAACCCGCAGGTTGACCGCTTATGTATGGTCTGTGAAATGACCGTCTCAAACAAAGGGCGTTTAACCGGCTTTAAATTCTATGAAGCGGTGATGAGCTCGCATGCGCGTCTGACTTATACCAAAGTCTGGCACATGCTGCAGGGCGATCAGGAACTGCGCGAACAGTACGCGCCGCTGGTCAAACACATTGAAGAGCTGCATAACCTCTATAAAGTGCTGGATCAGGCTCGTGCTGAACGTGGCGGTATCTCCTTTGAAAGTGAAGAAGCGAAGTTTATCTTCAACGCCGATCGCCGCATCGAGCGTATTGAACAGACTCAGCGTAACGACGCGCACAAGCTGATTGAAGAGTGCATGATCCTGGCCAACATCTCGGCGGCGCGTTTCGTTGAGAAAGCCAAAGAGCCTGCGCTGTTCCGTATTCACGATAAGCCAACGACCGAAGCGATCACCGCGTTCCGTTCCGTGCTTTCTGAGTTGGGCCTGGAACTGCCGGGCGGCAACAAGCCGGAGCCGCGCGACTACGCCGAGCTGCTGGAATCCGTCGCCGACAGGCCGGATGCCGAAATGCTGCAAACTATGCTGCTGCGCTCGATGAAGCAGGCGATTTACGATCCGGAAAACCGCGGTCACTTCGGCCTGGCGCTGCAATCCTATGCGCACTTTACTTCGCCGATTCGTCGTTATCCTGACCTGTCGCTGCACCGCGCCATCAAGTATCTGCTGGCAAAAGAGCAGGGGCATAAAGGCAACAGCACCGAGACCGGCGGTTACCATTATTCCATGGAAGAGATGCTGCAACTGGGCCAGCACTGTTCGATGACCGAACGCCGCGCTGATGAAGCGACCCGTGACGTTTCCGACTGGCTGAAATGCGACTTTATGCAGGATCAGGTGGGCAATGTCTTTAACGGCGTGATCGCCAGCGTCACCGGCTTTGGCTTCTTCGTTCGTCTGGATGAGCTGTTTATCGATGGCCTGGTGCATGTCTCCTCGCTCGATAACGACTACTATCGCTTTGACCAGGTTGGCCAGCGTTTGATCGGTGAATCCGGCGGCCAGACCTATCGCCTTGGCGACCGCGTGGAAGTTCGCGTCGAAGCGGTGAATATGGACGAACGTAAGATCGACTTCTCGCTGATCTCCAGCGAGCGCGGCCCGCGCAACGTTGGCAAAACCGCGCGTGAAAAATCGAAGAAGGAAGCGGGTGGCAAACCGGGCGGTAAACGTCGTCAGGTTGGCAAGCGCGTGAACTTTGAACCGGATAGCGCCTTCCGCGGCGAGAAGAAAGGTAAGGCGAAAGCCAAACCGGCTTCTGGCGAGAAAGGCGCGGCGAAGAAAGCGAAAAAACCGTCGACCAAGACGCAGAAAATCGCGGCGGCAACCAAAGCTAAGCGCGCAGCGAAGAAGAAAACGACGGAATAATCCTGCCGATCCCTCTCTCCTGTGGAGAGGGGGATTTCACCGGAGAGCGAGCAGGGAGGTGGCCGGTGAGTCACTATCTTGAGATACCCCGCCTGGACCGCGAGTTTCCTTTTAGGCGCTTTGTGCATGAAGGGGAGGTGCTGGCTTATCCTCATTGGCATAAGATGGTGGAGATCATCTATGTCACCCGCGGCGTGCTGCATCTTGGCGTCAACGACGTTCCCATTGTGATGCGCGCAGGCGAAATTCAGTTTATTAATGCTGGGGAAACCCACTACTTTCTGGCCTCTCCGAACAGTGAACGGCTGGTGGTTCAGTTCGATTTCTTTCTCTTCCACGACGATGAGGCGTTGCAGATTAACGGTCAGCCGGGGCTGCGACAGATCTTTTCAACCATGCTGACCAACAGCCGCCAGTGGCCCGAGCATGTGACCGCAGCGATGCAGCGTCTACTGCTCAATATTCACGAGGAAGATGAACAGAAGGCGGTTGGCTATAAATACCTGATCAAAGCCCGCCTGCTGGAGGTGATTGCCCTCATCTATCGTGATATTCCGCTCAACGCGCACAGCCCGGCGCGTCCGCTGGACGCCACCGTCGCCTTTAAGTCAGAGAAAACCCTCGCCCGGCTGGATAAAATCTTCTCCTATGTGGAGAACCATTATCATGAATCTCTCACTCTGGATGATATTTCAGAGTATATGGGATTTAATGCCGCCTATTTTACCCGTTTCTTTAAAAGCAACACCGGCACGACGTTCGTCCGCTTTTTGCAGAATTACCGGCTGAATAAAGCGAAGTGGCTGCTGTTAAATGAAGATATTCCGATCTCTGAAGTGGCTGAGCGGGTAGGATTTAACTGCGTAAAAACGTTTCATCATGTGTTTAAACAGGATGCCGGCATGGCGCCGCGAAAATATAAAAAGTCAATATCCGGGATAAAATGAGTTAAAGCCAGGACGAAATACCCGCTGTGGTTTTGTACCATGACCGTGTGCTGCAATTAAACGGAGAGTCATGGGATGATTAGAGTGGGTATTATTGGCTGCGGTGGTATTGCTAACGCAAAACATATGCCGGCGCTTGCGCAGCTTCCAGATGTTGAAATGGTCGCTTTTTGCGATATTAAAATTGAACGGGCGCAAAAGGCGCTGCTTGAATACGGCGCGGAGGGCGCGCGGGCGTATTCCAATTTCCACACCCTGCTCGCGCATGAAAATATTGATGTCATTCATGTTTGTACGCCGAATATTTCCCACGCAGTTATTTCAATTGCGGCGCTGGAAGCGGGTAAGCATGTGATGTGTGAAAAACCGATGGCCAAAACCAGCGCTGAGGCGCAGGCAATGGTCGACGCCGCGCAGCGGACGGGGAAAAAACTCACTATTGGCTACCAGAATCGCTTTCGCAAAGATTCACGCTATCTGCACCAGGTGTGCGAAAACGGCGACCTCGGCGAAATCTATTATGCCAAAGCGAAGGCCATACGTCGGCGCGCGGTGCCGACGTGGGGCGTATTCCTTGATGAAGAAGCACAGGGCGGCGGCCCGCTGATCGACATTGGCACCCATGCGCTGGACTTAACCCTGTGGATGATGGGCAACTATCGGCCTCGATACGTCGTGGGCAACACCTACCATAAATTATCGTCCATGAAAGACGCGGCCAACGCCTGGGGGCCGTGGGATCCTGAGCTGTTCACCGTTGAAGATTCTGCGTTCGGCTTTATCACGATGGAGGACGGCGCGACCATCATTCTCGAGTCAAGCTGGGCGCTCAATACCCTGGATATCGGCGAGGCGAAAACCGCGCTATCGGGGACGAAGGGCGGCGCGGATATGCTCGATGGGCTACGGATTAACGGCGAAGCCTACGGCGCCACCTATGAGCAGCGAATCCAGCTTGGCGCGGATGGCGTTGATTTTTATGACGCTACCGACGATGACCCGGCGCTGCTGGAGGCAAAAGCCTGGATCGCCGCCGTGCGTGACGATACTCCGCTGGTGGTGACGCCGCAGCAGGCGCTGGTGGTGACACAAATTCTTGAAGCCATCTATCAATCTGCCGCCACGGGGCAGCCGGTCTATTTTTCCTGAAGAGGATAATCTGATGATTCGCGTTACGGTATGGAATGAGCATCGCCATGAGCAGCAGGACCCGGCCATCGCCGCTGTATATCCGCAGGGGATTCACGGGCAAATCGCCTCTTTCCTGCAAACGGCGGGGTTTATCACCCGAACGGCCACGCTGGATGAACCGGAGCATGGTTTAACCCAAGCGGTGCTGAATGAAACGGATGTTTTAATCTGGTGGGGGCATATCGCCCATCACGAGGTTGCCGATAGCGTAGTGGAACGCATTCAGCAGCGGGTGCTGAAAGGCATGGGATTGATTGTGCTGCACTCCGGGCATATGTCGAAAATATTTAAGAAGCTAATGGGAACCAGCTGCGATCTTAAATGGCGTGAAGCCGAAGAGCAGGAACGTATTTTCGTTATCGATCCTACGCATGATATTGTAAAAGGCATTCCCGAAAGCTTTATGCTGGAAAAAGAAGAAATGTACGGCGAGCATTTTGATATTCCTGCGCCTGATGAAACGCTGCTTTTAAGTTGGTTTGCCGGCGGTAATGTTTTCCGTAGCGGCATTACCTATAAACGAGGAAATGGCCGGATATTTTATTTTCAACCGGGTCATGAAAGCTACCCTACCTATTACCATCCTCATATACAGACGATTATATGCAACGGCGTAACCTACTGTGCGCCGCGTGGAAATAGCTATCCCGTTTATGGTAATGAAAAAAATATTTATCCAATTACAGGAGCGGTCAAATGAAACTTGGCGTGTTTACTCCACTCTTTGCCGATCTTTCTCTTGAGGCGATGCTGGATAAAGTTCAGCAGGCGGGCCTGGATGCAGTTGAAATTGGCACCGGCGGCTGCCCGGGAAATCATCACTGCCCGATTGATGAACTGCTGGCCAGCGAAGCGAGTCGGGCATCCTATCTCGCGCAGTTCGCGTCACGCGGGATCGTGATTAGCGCCCTGAGCTGCCACGATAACCCTATTTCACCGGTTAAAGCCGAGCGCGAAGCGGCGGATAGTTTGTTGCGTAAAACCATCAAGCTGGCGGCGCTGTTAGGTGTGCCCGTGGTGAATACTTTTTCCGGCACGGCGGGCAACGATGATCAGGCCACTGCGCCAAACTGGCCGGTGGTGGCCTGGCCCACGGTGTACAGCGATATTAAAACCTGGCAGTGGGAGACCAAGCTGATCCCTTACTGGCGGGAGATAGGCCAGCTGGCGCAGGCGCACGGGGTGAAAATAGGTATTGAGCTGCACGGCGGCTTTCTCTGCCATACGCCCTATACCCTGCTGAAACTGCGTGAGGCAACCTGCGATGCGATTGGCGCCAACCTCGATCCCAGCCATCTGTGGTGGCAGGGTATCGATCCGGTGGCGGCCATCCGCATTCTCGGAGAACAGGGAGCAATTCACCATTTCCATGCCAAAGACACCTGGTTGGATCAGGACAATATCAACATGTACGGGCTAACGGATATGCAGCCTTATGGCGCGATCCGTACCCGCGCCTGGAACTTCCGTACCGTAGGCTATGGCCACAGTATCCAGCAGTGGGCGGATATCATGAGCGCGCTGCGTACCTGGGGATATGACTATGTGGTGAGTATTGAACACGAAGATCCGCTGATGTCGGTGGAAGAAGGCTTTATGCGCGCGGTGACCAACCTGCAATCAATCCTGATTCGCGCGCAGCCGCTCACTATGTGGTGGGTATAAGTATGGGCAACGATAGATTACAGATGGCGATCGTCGGCTATGGCGGGATGGGCGCGTATCACGTGCATCTGGCCCACGCCAGCGATCGCATACGAGTAAAGGGTGTCTTTGATATTGACGATGGCCGCCTGCGGCTGGCGAGTGAAAGCGGGTTGGTCGCCTATCCGAGTTTTACCGCACTGCTGGCCGATCGGGAGGTGGCGATCGTGCTGATCGCCACGCCAAACGACGTCCATAAAACGCTGGCAATCCGCGCGCTGGAAGCCGGTAAACACGTCATTTGCGAAAAGCCGGTGGCGCTGACGGTAGACGAGTTTAAAGCGATGATGGCGGTGGCCGACGAAATGGGCCGCATGTTAATCGTTCACCAGAATCGCCGTTGGGATGAAGACTTCCTGACCGTGCGCCGTCTGTGGCAGGAAAAGCGCATCGGCGATATTTTTCACGTCGAGTCGCGGGTGCAGGGGGCGAACGGTATTCCGGGCGACTGGCGTCACTGCCCGGCGCAGGGGGGCGGTATGCTGCTGGACTGGGGCGTTCACCTCCTCGACCAGCTCCTGTTGCTCGACGATAGCGAGATTGACCATGTGTATGCTTCCCTCAGCTATGTGCTGGGTCACGAGGTTGATGATGGCTTTACCGCGCATATTGCGTTTAAAAGCGGGTTAACGGCGCATATTGAAGTGGGCACCACTAACTTTATCAAGCTGCCACGCTGGTATGTGAAGGGAACGGAAGGCAGCGCGCTGATTGCCGACTGGGATCTCAGCGGCGGCGTGGTGACGCGCGTACGCGAGAGCGTGGCGCCGGAACCCGTGCCGATTCAGGCCGGGGTCGGGCTGACTAAAACGATGGCGCCGCCCAATGAGGACGCCGTCGCCGAGCACCCGCTACCTGCGCCGCTGCATCCGCAAACCGGTTTCTACAACAACGTGGCGCAGGCGATCCTCGAGGGAGAAGCGCCGATGGTGAAAAACGACGAAGTACTGCGGGTGATGAATCTGATGGCGGCGATTGTTACCGCCTCCCGCGAGAGGCGCGTGGTCGAACACGTTGATAGCGTGAGATAATCCTGCGTTTAACCCGCCTTCGCCCGTGGAGCATTCGCTCTACGGGCGTTGTCGGTTATAATAGCCGTAACGACATGGGTATTGCCCATATAATCCGGCGCATTCCCGCCTCAAACGAGTATTTTTAATGAGTGAAATGATTTACGGCATCCACGCCGTGCAGGCTCTGCTGGAGCGCGCGCCTGAACGTTTTCAGGAAGTTTTTATTCTGAAAGGTCGCGACGACAAACGTCTGATGCCGCTGATCCACGCGCTGGAAGCGCAAGGTGTGGTGATTCAACTGGCGAACCGTCAGTACCTTGATGAGAAAAGCGAGGGTGCGGTGCACCAGGGGATCATTGCGCGCGTGAAGCCGGGTCGCCAGTATCAGGAAAACGATCTGCCGGATCTGCTCGCTACGCTTGATAACCCATTCCTGCTGATTCTCGACGGCGTAACCGATCCGCACAACCTCGGCGCCTGCCTGCGTAGCGCCGATGCGGCGGGCGTGCACGCGGTGATCGTACCGAAAGATCGCTCCGCCCAGCTGAACGCGACGGCGAAAAAAGTGGCCTGCGGTGCGGCGGAAAGCGTGCCGCTGATCCGCGTGACCAACCTGGCGCGTACCATGCGTATGCTGCAGGAAGAGAACGTCTGGATTGTGGGCACCGCCGGTGAAGCGACCCACACGCTGTACCAGAGCAAAATGACCGGCTCGATGGCGCTGGTGATGGGCGCGGAAGGTGAAGGTATGCGCCGTCTGACCCGTGAGCACTGCGACGAGCTGATCAGCATCCCGATGGCGGGCACCGTCTCTTCGCTGAACGTCTCCGTGGCGACGGGTATCTGCCTGTTCGAAGCGGTACGCCAGCGCAGCTAACGCGCAACCTCTACAGTTTGATCCTGGCCACCCTTTTGGGTGGCTTTTTATTGTGCATCGTCCCTGACCGTCCATAATTAATCTGTTGCCTATTGACGGAGGGAGACACAATGCACTGGCAAACTCACACCGTTTTCAATCAACCTATTCCCTTAAATAACAGTAACCTGTTCCTTTCCGACGCCGCACTTCGCGATGCGATAACTCGCCACGGCGCCGGCTGGGACAGCGAACTGCTGGCCAGTATTGGTCAACAACTCGGTACTGCCGAATCGCTGGAGCTGGGGCGGTTGGCTAACGCCCATCCCCCGGAACTGTTGCGCTACGATCCGCAGGGCCAGCGGCTGGACGATGTGCGCTTTCACCCGGCCTGGCACCTGTTGATGCAGGGGCTGTGCGCCAACCGTGTGCATAACCTTCCCTGGGAAGAAGATGCGCGCAGCGGCGCGTTTGTGGCTCGCGCCGCGCGCTTTATGCTGCATGCGCAGGTTGAAGCCGGCACGCTGTGCCCTATCACCATGACTTTCGCCGCGACGCCGCTGTTACAGCAAGCGCTGCCGCCGCTGTTTGCCGACTGGCGCACTCCCTTGCTGAGCGACCGCTACGATCCACATCAGCAGCCCGGCGCGCAAAAACGGGGCCTACTGATTGGCATGGGGATGACCGAAAAGCAGGGTGGTTCAGACGTGCTGAGTAACAGCACGCGAGCAGAAAGGCTGGAGGATGGCAGCTATCAACTTACCGGACATAAATGGTTTTTCTCGGTACCACAGAGCGATGCGCATCTGGTCCTGGCGCAGGCCGATGGCGGGCTGACCTGCTTCTTCGTGCCGCGACTGCTGCCTGACGGTACGCGCAACGCCATTCGCCTTGAGCGGTTGAAAGACAAGCTGGGCAATCGCGCGAATGCCAGTAGCGAGGCGGAGTTTCAGCAGGCGCTTGGCTGGACGTTGGGTGAAGAGGGCGAAGGGATTCGTCAGATACTCAAAATGGGCGGCCTGACCCGTTTTGACTGCGCGCTGGGCAGCCACAGCCTGATGCGCCGCGCCCTCTCGGTGGCGCTGTACCATGCCTTCCAGCGCCAGGCGTTCGGGCATAACCTGGTTGACCTGCCGCTGATGCGTCAGGTGTTGGGTAAGATGGCGCTCCAGCTGGAGGGGCAGACGGCGTTCCTGTTCCGCCTGGCCAGCGCCTGGGAGCAGCCACACGACGCGCTATGGGCGCGACTCTTCACGCCCGCCGCCAAGTTCGCCATCTGCAAGGCGGGTATTCCGTTCGTGGCTGAGGCGATGGAGGTGCTGGGCGGGATAGGCTACTGCGAAGAGAGCGAACTGCCACGCCTGTATCGCGAGATGCCGGTGAACAGTATCTGGGAAGGCTCCGGCAATATCATGTGTCTCGATGTGCTGCGCGTGCTGATGAAACAGCCGGATGCGCTTGCGCTGCTGGCCGCTGAGTGTGCGGAAGTGAAAGGCCTGGATCGCCATTTCGATCGCCACTGGCGTCAGCTTCAGCAGCGGCTTCGCAAGCCTTCACAAGCGCAGGGCCGTGAGATTACCGGCCAGCTCTATCTGCTGGGCGTGGGGGCGCAGATGCTGCGTTACGCTTCTCCGCCGTTGGCGCAGGCCTGGTGTCGAATGATGCTCGATCCGCGCGGTGGCGTGCTGCTGCCTGAACAGGTGATAAGCGAAGTATTACATCGGGCTACGGGCAGGGGAAGGTAGTGCATGAGGGGGGGGAAGAAGCGTGGTGGATGAACGCTTCTTCCTCTAGCGGCTGGTCTCAGGCATAGATAATCGCCTGTGCACGCCAGTTATCTTGCTGGGGTTCTTCGTACATTTGAACAATACGATACCAGGAGGCGCCCTGTTCATCCGCCTTGCGGGCGATAACCAGTTCGACGTCTTCCAGACTCCCGGCGACATTGTTTACTGAAATCAGTCCGATCTCATTGAGCCCGGTGACACAATCGGCGCTGGCGAACTCTGCAGATTGCGCTGCAGCAGCGTGCGTGCCGCCTGACAAAAGCAGGGTAGATAAGGTAATTGATTGTTTCATCGTCAGCTCCATTTCACATAACCCACCAGGGCAGTCCATAGAGACGCATGTCCTGTACTCCGACAGAGGCGTCATTGTGCATCAAGGAAACGTGAAACGGTGCAAACCTACGTAAAGCTACTCAAGGTTACTTACGGTAAAGGATTGCCTGTGAATACCACTGCCCGGGCACGACGGTATCGTCTATCATCACGATCACGTAGTAATCCGCTTTCTGCGCGGTGGCTTTCGCCCTGATCGTCTCTTCAACGTCCATCGGCGAGCCATAAATCAGCGCGCTAACCGTACCCATGCGCTGCAAACCTTCCGTCTGGTTGCGACGAATCTCCTGCGGGTGGTCGGTTACCGGAGGCGGCGCTTCAGGCGTGCCTTCCAGCAGGGTACAACCGCTCAGCAAGAGCGCCAACAACAGTGGGATTAACCGTTTTATCGTCATTTCCCGTTTCCTGATAGCCATAGTGTAGTGGGGAAAAATTTCCCTTTTGGGTTAATGTTCCTGATTTGTTAACCATAGCGCTATTTTCGAATGAAAATAACACGAAACCGTAACCGGGTTCTCAATGTTATCAATCAAGCGTATTGTCGTTATATTACTGAATCCATTTTCGTCTGCTATATCAGCATAGCTAAAGGAGAGGCCCGATGGTTGAACTGGAAACTCGCACGTTAGCAGGACAGCAAGTTCTGCATGCCTGGCCTAAAGGAGGCGCGGAAAAGGCGCTGCCAACCATTGTGTTTTATCATGGCTTTACCTCTTCTAACCTGGTTTATAGCTATTTTGCCGTGGCCCTGGCGCAGGGTGGTTTTCGGGTAGTGATGCCGAACGCGGCAGAGCACGGCGAGCGTTTTAACGGCGATGGCGCCGAGCGCCTGCAGCATTTCTGGCAGATTCTGCTACAGAATTTCACCGAGTTTCCGGCGCTGCGCGACGCGCTGCTGGCAAGCGGAATGGTGAGTGAAGGGCGGTTGGCAGTCGCTGGCGCATCAATGGGGGGGATGACCGCACTGGGGTTGATGACGCATCACCCGGAGCTGAAGTGTGTCGCCAGCCTGATGGGATCGGGCTATTTCACCGAGCTTTCCACTACGCTGTTTCCACCTCAGCCACAGCAGCGGGAACGCCTGATGGCTCCGCTGGCAAAATGGGACGTGGGCCATCAGCTGGCGCGCCTGTCGGACAGGCCACTGCTGCTATGGCACGGTGAAGAAGATGATGTGGTGCCCGCCGGAGAAACCTTCCGCCTACAGCAGGCACTGCATGACGCCGGGCTGGATACGCATCTAACCTGCCTCTGGCAAGCAGGCGTTCGCCACCGCATTACGCCAGAGGCGCTGGACGACACGGTGGCGTTTTTCCGCCAGCATCTTTAAACGCGGATCACCTGCACGCCCTGATCCTCAAGCTTTTTGAGGAGCACCGGGTCGGCCTGTTTTCCGGTGATGGGCAAATTATCGCCGTTAGCGATACAGCGCGGCGCTGGCGTGGATCAAACCGTCGCTACCCGGTTCATGCACCAGGATAGGCTGGAAGTATTTTGCTCCCTGAGCATCGCTCTCCTGACTGAGCGCCTGCTCGGCCTCTTGCTCAGTGGCGATATTATGATTGATATAGATAACCCCCAGGCTGTGAACATCGTCCATGTTACGCGCCTGACGGCCATCGATCTTAATGGCGGCCTGTGCGCTGGCGCTAACCAGTAGCGTAGCGATAATGGCAATAATGATGTTTTTCATACTCGACTCCTGACTCACGGCCCTGACGGTTACTCGGCTCTCCTGTGGTGGTGGGGGGCTTCTGATTTAAGTGTAATCACTCTTTGGCGGATGTATCGCGACCATTTCTGATGCTGTCGTTCAAAAAAATGCATCATCCGTTACTGTTCAATTTTAAATCATCTACTTAGATCAACTTCACGCTTTGTGCGAACTTTTTGCGCAATTAGCTTGAGTTTCAGGGGGCAGGCAAGTATTATGACGCGTCAATTTTTCAGCCGCCCTTTAACACGTTCCTTGCCTCCATGGGCCGCGGCTGACCCAGACAGGAGGCTGAATAATCCGTAAGGAGCAATTCGATGCGTCATTACGAAATCGTTTTTATGGTCCATCCTGACCAGAGCGAACAGGTTCCGGGTATGATCGAGCGTTACTCTGCTGCCATCACTGGTGCAGAAGGCAAGATCCACCGTCTGGAAGACTGGGGCCGCCGTCAGCTGGCTTACCCGATCAACAAACTGCACAAAGCTCACTACGTTCTGCTGAACGTTGAAGCGCCGCAGGAAGTGATCGATGAGCTGGAAACTACCTTCCGCTTCAACGATGCCGTTATCCGCAGCATGGTTATGCGTACTAAACACGCTGTTACTGAAGCATCTCCGATGGTTAAAGCGAAAGACGAGCGTCGTGAACGTCGCGATGATTTCGCTAACGAAACCGCAGATGATGCTGAAGCTGGGGATTCTGAAGAGTAATTTCTGATGACCAACCGTCTGGTGTTATCCGGCACCGTGTGCAGGATGCCCCTTCGAAAGGTCAGTCCATCAGGAATTCCTCATTGCCAGTTCGTGCTTGAGCATCGTTCTGTGCAGGAGGAAGCCGGGTTTCACCGGCAGGCGTGGTGCCAAATGCCTGTAATAATCAGCGGGCAGGAAAACCAGGCCATTACTCACAGTATAACGGTCGGTAGCGCAGTCACCGTGCAGGGTTTTATCTGTTGCCACAAAGCAAAGAATGGCCTGAGCAAAATGGTACTGCATGCCGAGCAGATTGAATTGATAGATTCTGGAGACTAGCCATATGGCACGTTATTTCCGTCGTCGCAAGTTCTGCCGTTTCACCGCGGAAGGCGTTCAAGAGATCGACTATAAAGATATCGCTACGCTGAAAAACTACATCACCGAAAGCGGTAAGATTGTCCCGAGCCGTATCACCGGTACCCGTGCAAAATATCAGCGTCAGCTGGCACGCGCTATCAAACGCGCTCGCTACCTGTCCCTGCTGCCGTACACTGATCGTCATCAGTAATCGGTCACGGTCCATTAATACGACTTTGAGAGGATAAGGTAATGCAAGTTATTCTGCTTGATAAAGTAGCAAACCTGGGTAGCCTGGGTGATCAGGTTAACGTTAAAGCGGGCTACGCTCGTAACTTCCTGGTCCCGCAGGGTAAAGCTGTTCCTGCTACCAAGAAAAACGTTGAATTCTTCGAAGCACGCCGCGCTGAGCTGGAAGCCAAACTGGCTGACGTTCTGTCTGCTGCTGAAGCTCGTGCTGCGCAGATCAACGCACTGGAATCCGTAACCATCGCGTCTAAAGCTGGCGACGAAGGTAAACTGTTCGGTTCCATCGGTACTCGCGACATCGCTGACGCTGTAACTGCAGCCGGCGTTAAAGTTGCTAAGAGCGAAGTTCGTCTGCCGAACGGCGTTCTGCGTACCACTGGTGAGCATGAAGTGGACTTCCAGGTTCACAGCGAAGTGTTCGCTAAAGTTATCATCAACGTTGTTGCTGAGTAATCTGCAACCCACGTTTTGATAACAACAAGACGCCGGCCTCGTGCCGGCGTTTTGCCTTTCTGGCCCACCACTTTTCGACTGGCTATTTTTCATCCTTTTCGCGATAATCAAAAAATTAAAACAATATTTTAATTTTTTGGTTAAAGAATGGACACTCTCCGCCAGCATCCGCTATTTTCCCGCAAGAACGTTGTCTACCTCTGTGCCGCTTTCTGCTGTCTGCTGTGGGGCAGTGCTTATCCGGCTATCAAGAGCGGATACGAAATTTTCCAGATTGCTGCCGACGATATCCCGACTAAAATCGTCTTTGCCGGCTACCGCTTCCTGTTTGCCGGGATGCTGCTGTTGCTGCTGGCCATGGCACAGCGTAAGCCTGTCGCACGTTTAAGCCCGCGCCAGTTCGGCCAGCTCACGCTGCTGGGGCTGACGCAGACCTCGTTACAGTACATCTTCTTCTACATCGGTCTGGCCTTCACCACCGGGGTGAAAGGGTCGATTATGAACGCCACCGGGACCTTCTTCAGCGTGCTGCTGGCGCACTTCATCTACCAGAATGACAAGCTCAGCTATAACAAGACGCTGGGCTGTATTCTCGGCTTTGCCGGGGTGATGGTGGTGAACTTCAACAGCGGCCTGATGGACTTCAGCTTTAGCCTGCTGGGCGATGGTTCGGTGGTGCTGGCGGCGTTTATCCTGTCGGCGGCATCGCTGTACGGTAAGCGCATTTCCCAGACGGTCGACCCGACGGTAATGACCGGCTATCAGCTGGCGATTGGCGGCCTGGCGCTGGTGATTGGCGGCTACCTGAGCGGCGGCACGTTGACCTTCCACGGTCTCTCCTCGGTGGCGATTCTCGGCTACCTGACGCTGCTCTCCTCGGTGGCCTTTGCGCTGTGGAGTATCCTGCTTAAGTACAACCGCGTGGGGATGATCGCGCCGTTTAACTTCCTGATTCCGGTATCGGGGTCGGTGCTATCGGCAATTTTCCTCGGGGAAAATATTCTCGAATGGAAATATGCGATTGCCCTGGTGCTGGTGTGTTCGGGGATTTGGTGGGTAAATAAGGTTAAGCGGTAATGCCTGATGGCACCCCGCTTATCAGGCAAACGTCACGGTTTTGTAGGCCGGATAAGGCGAAGCCGCCATCCGGCACTCTACACGGTTAGCGGGCGCGAATAAAGCTGCCGTCCGCCTGACGGGTAAACAGCACCTGCCCGTTATCAGATTCAATGGTCAGCCCGGTAACCACGCCGTTGGCGTTCTTACGAATCTGTACCTTTTGTCCGTTCTTGAGGTTGCTGAGCGGTTTGCCAGCCCCTTCTACCTGCGCCATGGCGTAAACGTCGGTCGGTGGCAGATTGTTGTCGCGGAACAGCTGCGCCAGGGTTTTTCCCGCCTCAACCTGATAGGTTCGCCATTCGGTACTGCTGCTGCGGCTTTCCTGGTACGGCTGAGTACGCGAGACGGGGGCCTGTTCCTGTTCACTCGGCTGCTCTTCCTGCACCGGCTCTGGTGCGACCGGGGCGACCTGGTCGAGGTCGTTAGACGGCGTCACCAGTTGGGCATGCAAAGGCTGCGTGTCTGGCTGCGGCTGTGATTGCGACTGGAAGTCGAGCTGTGCGGTACGGCTGACCGGCGTCGCCGGAGCATCGTCAGCGGAAGGCAGCAGGAAGCCGACGATAATAGCCAGTGCAGCAACAATCACGCCGCGACGGTGGGCAGGCGGCAGCGGGTCCAGGATGCGAAGATCGTCCGGCGCATGCCAGATTTTCACCAGCAAAGGTTTAATTTCAAATCTCCCGGGCATGGCTCTCCTCCTGCTCCGTGTCGATGCTATCCAGTATAGATGGCTAACTGCCTGATGAACGTGGCAAAGCGCACTTTCATCATATCCTATAGGCAAAACTTATTGTTTCTTTTTCCCGGTAATTTGTCATCTTTCCTGACACAAAGTTTTACCCTGTGCGGCGTGGCTGCTATGCTGCCCGCTACTTTATACCCGAAGAAAGGAAAGACGATGGCCACCCCGACTTTTGACACCATTGAAGCACAGGCAAGCTACGGCATCGGCCTGCAGGTTGGACAGCAGCTGAGCGAGTCCGGTTTGCAGGGTTTACTGCCGGAAGCGCTGGTTGCCGGTATCGCCGATGCGCTGGAAGGCAAGCAGCCTGCCGTGCCGGTAGACGTTGTTCATCGCGCGCTGCGTGAAATCCACGAACGTGCCGATGCGGTGCGTCGCGAGCGTTTTGCCGCGATGGCGGAAGATGGCGTGAAATACCTGGAAGAAAACCGTGAGAAAGAAGGCGTAAACAGCACCGAATCTGGTCTGCAGTTCCGCGTACTGACTCAGGGCGAGGGGGCAATCCCGGCGCGTACCGATCACGTTCGCGTACACTACACCGGTAAACTGATCGACGGCACCGTCTTCGACAGCTCCGTGGCACGCGGCGAACCGGCTGAATTCCCGGTTAACGGTGTTATCGCTGGCTGGATCGAAGCGCTGACCCTGATGCCGGTTGGCTCCAAATGGGAACTGACTATCCCTCACAGCCTGGCCTACGGCGAGCGCGGCGCGGGGGCTTCTATCCCTCCGTTCAGCACCCTGGTCTTTGAAGTTGAGTTGCTGGAAATCCTGTAATTCTGGCATTTATCCTCTCTCCATTCGGGGAGGGGATATAAAATCCTTAAGTTTGATATATCCTGGGATTTAATCTTGCAAATGCCGCTGTTGCGTGTATTTTTGTGAGCTGTTTCCCATAGGTGAGGTGATATAACACTCACTTTAAACATAAAATTAACATTATATTTAAATCATAGTATTCATCCCTCCGATTCTTACCTAATATCGAGACATCCTATAACCAGGATCGTTTTGCATGACGACATAAAGGGCCAGTAGAGCCCGCACAACACAGACAGAAACAACAGGAAGAAAATCACATGGTTGATCAGATCAAAGTCGCTGCTGCTTCAGAGCAGGAGCCGGCTGAACAGTCGCTACGGCGAAACCTTACTAACCGACATATTCAGCTGATTGCGATTGGCGGCGCCATCGGTACCGGGCTGTTTATGGGATCGGGAAAAACAATCAGTCTCGCTGGGCCGTCGATCATCTTCGTTTATATGATCATCGGTTTTATGCTGTTCTTTGTCATGCGTGCGATGGGGGAGCTGCTGCTCTCCAATCTCGAATACAAGTCGTTCAGCGACTTCGCGGCCGACCTGCTCGGCCCGTGGGCGGGTTATTTCACCGGCTGGACCTACTGGTTCTGTTGGGTTGTCACCGGGATGGCGGACGTCGTTGCGATCACCGCCTATGCCCAATTCTGGTTCCCCGGATTGTCTGACTGGGTCGCCTCGCTGGCGGTGGTCCTGCTGCTGCTGGGCCTCAACCTCGCCACCGTGAAGATGTTTGGTGAGATGGAGTTCTGGTTTGCGATGATCAAAATCGTCGCCATCGTCGCGCTGATTATCGTCGGCCTGGTGATGGTGCTGACGCACTTTACCTCGCCAACCGGCGTAGAGGCGTCGTTCGCGCATCTGTGGAACGACGGCGGCTGGTTCCCGAAAGGCATTAGCGGCTTCTTTGCTGGCTTCCAGATAGCGGTGTTTGCGTTCGTCGGTATTGAGCTGGTGGGCACCACCGCCGCAGAAACCAAAGATCCGGAGAAATCGCTGCCGCGCGCGATCAACTCGATTCCGATTCGTATCATCATGTTCTATGTCTTCGCGCTGATCGTGATTATGTCCGTGACGCCGTGGAGCTCTGTCGTGCCGGATAAGAGCCCGTTCGTTGAGCTGTTCATGCTGGTCGGCCTGCCGGCTGCAGCGAGCATTATCAACTTCGTGGTGCTGACCTCAGCGACGTCTTCAGCCAACAGCGGCGTGTTCTCTACCAGCCGTATGCTGTTCGGTTTGGCGCAGGACGGCGTAGCGCCGAGCCTGTTCGCCAAGCTTTCCAAACGTGCGGTACCGGCGAAAGGGCTGACCTTCTCCTGTATCTGCCTGCTGGGCGGCGTGGTGATGCTGATGGTCAACCCAAGCGTGATCGCGGCTTTCACCATGATCACCACCGTATCGGCGATTCTGTTCATGTTCGTCTGGACGATTATTCTGTGCTCCTACCTGGTGTACCGTAAGCAGCGTCCGCACCTGCATGAAAAATCCATCTACAAAATGCCGCTGGGCAAAGTGATGTGCTGGGTGTGCATGGCGTTCTTTGCCTTTGTTCTGGTCCTGCTGACGCTGGAAACCGATACCCGTGAAGCGCTGATGGTGACGCCGATTTGGTTCATCGTGCTGGGCCTGGGGTGGATGTTCTTGCGTAAGAACAAGCTGGCTAAGTAATCCGTATTGCCCGATGGCGCTTCGCTTATCGGGCCTACGAGCGCAGCCGTTGTAGGCCGGGTAAGTGCAGCGTCACCCGGCAGAACTGAGCTCGAAACCTAAAGCGCCCATCGTGGCGCTTTCTTCGTTTTTGCGCCCCATCTCGTAGCCCCCCTTTTCTCAACGTGCTAATTTCCCCGCCATAACCAAAAAGCATATGGAGATAAAATGCGTCAGAGAACGATTGTTTGCCCGGTGATTCAAAACCAGGGCGAATACCTGCTGTGCAAAATGGCCGACGATCGCGGCGTTTTTCCAGGCCAGTGGGCGCTATCCGGTGGTGGCATGGAGGCGGGCGAAACCATGGAAGAAGCGCTGCGTCGCGAAATCCGCGAAGAGCTGGGCGATGCGCTGGAGATTACCGACGTGAAGCCGTGGGCTTTCCGTGACGATGTGCGGGTGAAAACCTACGCCGACGGTACCACCGAACAGATCTATATGATTTATCTCATCTTCGACTGCGTGAGCGCCAATCGTGATGTGACGTTTAATGAAGAATTTCAGGCGATCGCCTGGGTGAAATCCGAAGCGTTAGCGGGCATGGATCTTAATGTGGCAACGCGAGAAACCTTCCGCCAGAAAGGTCTGCTGTAGTCAAAAAACGCCTCCCGAATGGAGAGGCGTGGGATAACGTTATTCGCCTTTGAGCGCGCGCGGGAACAGCACGTTATTCTCGAGGCTGATGTGCTCCATCAGATCGTCAATCAGCGCGTTGATGCCGTTGTACATCGCCTTCCAGGTGGTGCAGGCTTCCGGCGGAATGGTGACGTTCTGGGTAGTGTGCTTGATCACTTCCAGCAGTTCGCCCGCTTCATCGTGCTCGCTTTCCATTACGCTAATCGGCCCGATGGCCTGGCTACCCATCCCCTGTTTGATCATCGGGAACAGAATCTGCTCCTCTTTCATCATGTGGCTGGAAAGCTCCTGGTGCAGCATGGTCAGGTATTTCGCCAGACCTTTCGGTACGTTCGGCTTGTCGGCGTGCACGCGTTCAACTTTGGTTGCCTGCAGAATCAGCTCCGGCAGCTGCTCACGGTGACGGTCGTGATAACGCACCACAATGTGGTCGATGATTTCGGCCAACGGCGCGGTGCGCCAGTCTTTTTCCACCGGCTCTTCTGCCAGTTTTGCCAGCTCGGCCTCAATCACGGCAACGTCCAGATCTTTGCGAGTGGCCGCACGGCCAAGCGTCTGCTTACCGCCGCAGCAGTAATCCATATCATATTTACGGAACAGCGCGGATGCGCGTGGAATGGAGAGCGCCAGCTCGCCTAAAGGTTGGTCGCGAAAGGCCATAGCAGTTACCTCGTCATCAATAATATAAGGTGTATTTTAAATACATCTTTAAGGCGATGATATACCCCTTTATGGGGAGGGGATTTTAAGTGATGGGTGTCACAAAAAATTATTGCCCTTTAACGTGCTGAATCTTATTGAGAATAGCGCTGGTAAGACCTGAATCGATTAAATAAGCCCGCCGCGCTGCCGATAGTGAGACTTCAGATCACCTGCACAAAAAGGCAAATGATGTTTAAAAGAATAAAAGTAATCACCGTACTGATTGTTGTTCTGGTCGCGCTGGGCGCGATGCAGATGATTTCAGCCGGTGTATTTGTACGCGCGCTGAATAACGATAAGCAGAACTTTACCGTCTCTCAGCTTTCCAGCCAGAACGTGGCCGAGTTTACCGACGCATGGATTAGCCTTAACCAGGCTCGCGTGACGCTTAACCGCGGCATGCTGCGTCTGCAGGGGACGATGGCGAGCAGCGTCAACGGCGGCGAGCTGAAAACGCTGGTCGATACGGCGAATAATCTGCTGGCTGAAGCAAAACATCATTACGACAAATATTACGCGCTGCCGGAAACGCCGGGGCTGGATAGTCATCTGTCGGACAGCCTGGAGAAACAGTACGGCATCTATTCCGCCACGCTGGCACGCATGAATGAGCTGCTGGCGGAAGGCAAACTGGAGGAGATGTTTAAACAGAACGCCGAACAGAAGCAGCGGGCCATGCAGGCCGTCTATCAAGACTGGCGCGCGGCGCAGGCGTTGTTGACGAATGCCGGCATCAAACAAAATGAAAGCGACTATGTACGTATTCTGTGGACGCTCGGCGCAATCATGCTGCTGGTGGTGGCGGTGATTGTGGTGAGCTGGGTCGCGATGCAGCGCGTGCTGCTCAAGCCGTTGCATAACGTGATGGCGCACATTGGTCATATCGCAGAAGGCGATCTGACCAACGACATCAATACCGAGGGCAGCAATGAAATGGCCCTTCTGGCTCGTAACGTCAACGACATGCAGCAATCATTAGCGAAGACCGTAGGCGTGGTGCGTGAAGGCGCAGATACCATTTACACCGGTGCAGGCGAAATCTCTGCCGGCAGCAACGATCTCTCATCGCGCACCGAGCAACAGGCGGCATCGCTGGAAGAGACGGCGGCCAGCATGGAGCAACTGACCGCGACGGTGAAGCAGAACGCCGATAACGCCCGTCAGGCGACGCAGCTGGCCCATAACGCTTCTGAAACGGCGCAGAAGGGCGGTAATGTGGTTGACGGCGTGGTGCGCACGATGGACGAAATCGCCGCCAGTTCCAGCAAAATCGCGCAAATTACCAACGTGATTGATGGCATTGCCTTCCAGACCAATATTCTGGCGCTGAATGCCGCGGTGGAAGCCGCGCGGGCGGGCGAGCAGGGACGCGGTTTTGCGGTGGTCGCCGGGGAAGTGCGTACGCTGGCGCAGCGCAGCGCCCAGGCGGCAAAAGAGATTAAAGCGCTGATTGATGACTCGGGCAACCGCGTCAGCGCCGGTTCGGCGCTGGTACACGAAGCCGGAGAGACCATGGCGGAGATCGTCAACGCGGTGACCCGCGTCAGCGACATCATGGGCGAAATCGCCTCGGCCTCTGACGAACAAAGTCGCGGTATTGATCAGGTGGGTCAGGCGGTTGCCGAGATGGACCGCGTCACGCAGCAGAACGCCTCGCTGGTGGAAGAGTCGGCCAGCGCGGCCGCGGCGCTGGAAGAGCAGGCCGCACGCCTGAACCAGACGGTGGCCGTGTTTAAAATCAGCCGCCAGCAGCAGCGCCAGCCCGCACCGGTGAAGAAAGCTTTCGCTCCGGCGGCAAAATCTACGCCGCTGAGCGAAGCGAACTGGGAAACCTTTTAGGTAACAGCGAGCGCCTTGCCGAATGGCGGTGTGAACGCCTTATCCGGCCTACATAAGATCGTGCCGTCCTTGTAGGCCTGATAAGCGCGCAGCGCCATCAGGCATCCCCCGAAACCGGCACCACCGCCGGTTTCTGCGGTTTCGAGCGCACCGCAATCACCACGCCGATAACCAGCAGGGTAATACCGCTTAGCGTCAATATTGGCGGCATTTCCTGGCGCAACAGGAAGGTGTACAGCAGCCCTGCCAGCGTTTCAAAGACAATCAACGGCCCGAGGATCACCGTCGGTAGCCGCTGGCTCGCCACGTTCCAGCAGAGCGCCCCGACCCACGAGCACAGCACGGCGATGGCAATCATCAGGCCAATAAATACCGCTGGACGTGGGCCAAAAGGCAGTGAGAAATCGGGCGTCTGGGTATTTAGCCATGCGCAGGCCGCGATATAGCCCACGATGGAAACCGGCAGCGTCACCAGCGCCTGTGCGGTCGCCCACATTAATGGCGGCTGGTGCGGATTTTCTCGCAGCCAGCGGGCGTTACGTAGCGCATACCACGCCCAGCACACCACCGAAATACTCGCCAGCGCAATGCCGGAACCGTAGCGCCAGCCGCTAAAGTTCGGTAGCCCCTGATGCAGTTCGGCGACGTTGACGCACAGCAGCCCAAAACCGATCAGTACCAGCGCGGGCATCAGCCGTAGCCAGGAAAGCTTGCCGTCGCGCTGGCTATAAAGCAGGTTGGCGAATACCGGTATCACCACCGGCAATGTGCCGATGATCATCGTGGAAACGGGCGCACCGGTGCGTTGAATCGCGCTGGCCAGGCAGAAGTAATAAATCAGGTTGCCCATCATGGTGAGCCCTAGCGCCGTCCACCAGTCTTTGCGCGTGAGCTGGCGCAGACGTGCGCGGCCCAGCCAGGCCAGCGGCAGGGCGATTAGCCCCAACGCCAGATAGCGCCCCATCGACTGCAATACCGCCGGGTAATCCGGCACGATAAGCGGCCCCACAAAAATCAGCCCCCACATCAAACCCGCTAACAGGGCGTACAGCACACCGCTAATCATCGTGATATCCACTTCGGTTAAACATGCGCAAAGTGTAGGAGGGCAAATGGATTCAGTATTGTACGAGATTGCTGATTAGCGACGGATGACCTGTTTTTGATAACGCACGGGCGTAATACCATAGCGTTGAGTGAAGGCTCGGGTGAGGTGAGACTGGTCGGTCAGACCGGTGGCCGCGGCCACTTCGGCAGCGGGCATGCCGTGAGTGAGAAACTCTTTAGCGCGCCACAGGCGCACCGCCATCAGCATCTGGTGCGGCGTGACGTGGAAGTGGGACTTAAACTGACGCTGAAAGTGCCACGGGCTGAGCGCCGCGACGTTCGCCAGCTCATCGAGCGTGATCGGATGCATATAGTTGTCGTACAGATAGTCGCGGACGTGGGCAAAGCGGTGCGCCCCTTCGGCCAGAACCGGCGCGTGACAAGCGAGCGGCTGGAAGGTGTCGATTAAATCCAGCAGCAGTCCTTTCTGCGCTAGCGGATCGTCGGTGTGCCACAGCGCATGGATCTGACGACCGATTTGCAGCGATCGCTGCGGGTCGTGGCGGGTGGCGTCGGCAAACCACCAGTGGCGAATGCCGGTGACGCGCTCAAGCAGACTGGGGTCGAGATAAATCATCCGGTAACGCCAGCCGTCGGCGGTTTCCGCTTCGCCGGTATGTAGCTCGTCCGGATTCATGGTGACGATAGAGTGAGTGGGCGCAACGTGCTGGGTACCACGATAACGAAAGCGTTCGGCCCCGGCTTCAATCACGCCGATACCAAACGCTTCGTGGGTATGGGGTTCAAAGGCGTAACGTGAAATATGGGCATGGTACAGCTCTACGCCCGGCAGCTGCGCCAGATGGCGAAAGCGCGCGCTGTCTTTCTCGTCGTTGAACTGTTCCGGTACGCCTTGCACGTCACTTCTCCCTCTGGGTCATTCCTTCATTATCAGAGATGACCCGCCGAGGCGCTACCCCATTTAACGTATTCTTAACGCTTACAGGATACCTTTTACGCTCTCGGCAAGGGACGTGCTCGGGCGACCGATCAGCTTGCTGAGCGTATGGCTGTCGTCGAACAGGCCACCTTTCGAGGCGCCGATGTCCGAGTCTGCGAGCATGTCAGCCAGTCCGACAGGCAGGCCAACGCTTTTCAGCGCGGCGGCAAAATCCGCCTGGCTCAGGTTCTGGTAAACCACGTTCTTACCGCTCTGTTTTGCCAGTTCCGCGGCCAGTTCACTCAGCGTCCAGCCGTGGTCGCCCGCCAGTTCATATACCTTCCCGGCATGGCCGTCTTCCGCTATCACGCGCGCGGCGGCAGCGGCGTAATCGGCGCGGGTCGCGGAGGCAATTTTGCCTTCACCGGCAGCACCGATAAACACACCGTGTTCCAGCGCAGCAGGCGCGCTCGCCAGATAGTTTTCGGTATACCAGCCGTTGCGCAGCAGCGCGTAAGGAATGCCGGAGTCGGCCAGCATTTTTTCCGTGGCGACGTGCTCGTCTGCCAGCCCCAGCGGAGAGGTGTCGGCGTGCAGCAGGCTGGTATAGGCGATGAATTTTACGCCTGCGGCTTTCGCGGCGTTGATGATATTGCGGTGCTGCGGCGCACGCTGGCCGACTTCGCTGGAGGAGATAATCAGCAGCTTATCGACACCCTGTAGGGCTTTGGTTAACGCCGCTTCGTCGCCGTAGTCGGCCTGACGAACAACGACGCCTTTCTGGCTTAGCGCTTCGGCTTTTGCCGGGTTACGGACAACGGCAACGAGTTGGTTAGCGGCAGTGGTGTTGAGCAGGTTAGCAACAACGTGCTGGCCAAGCTGGCCGGTGGCTCCGGTAATCGCGATCATGGGTATTCTCCTTCGTGTTCGTATGGTGTTGTGGTAAGCTAACACCATAACTAACTTTTAGTAAGTACGTACGGAAAGGTAAGTATGAAAGAAAATAATCCGACGCTGACGCAAAAGATGCGTAACGGCAATTTGTTTGCCGAGCGCTGCCCCTCGCGAGACGTACTCAAACATGTGACCAGCCGCTGGGGCGTACTGATTCTGGTGGCGCTGCGTGAGGGCACGCACCGGTTTAGCGACCTGCGGCGTAAAATGGGCGGCGTGAGTGAAAAAATGCTCGCCCAGTCGTTGCAGGCGCTTGAGCAGGACGGCTTTATTAACCGCGTTTCCTACCCGGTGGTACCGCCGCATGTAGAGTATAGCCTGACACCGTTGGGAGAAGAGGTGAGCGAAAAGGTGGCGGCGCTGGCGGACTGGATTGAGGTGAACTTGCCGATGGTGATGGCGCAACAGGGCCCGACACAGGCGTAAAACGCCTGTGTCGGCACGTTGTTTACTTGCTCAAATCCAGCTGATAAATCGCGAAGCCAATATCATCGGTCGCCACCTGCTTCATCGGATACTGCGCTTTCTCTTTAATAAACGCCGCCGCTTTTTCTGACGGCGAGGTTTCAAAGCGAATATCCAGTTTGGTGTCGCTGTGAATCGGCGCTAAACGCCAGTTGTTGTCCGCCGCCGGGTGGATTTCGCCGGCTTTCTTCGACTCGGCGCTAATCCACGCCGCCAGCACCGAGCGGTTTTCGTCCGGCGAGGCGAAGGCAATGTGGCTATCACCCGTGCCAGCGAACTTACCGCCGTAGGCGCGGTAGTTGTTGGTGGCGACAAGGAACGTGGCGTTTGGATCAATCAGCTTGCCGTTGAAGGTCAGATGCTTAATACGCTCGGCCTTCGGGTTAACGACCTGACATTCACCGTCGTAACGTGCTGGCTGAGTCACATCAACCTGATAGTTCACACCGTCAATCACGTCGAAGTTATAGGTGCGGAAGCCGTCCCAGTTGATCAGAGACTGCGGCTTGCTGCTATGTGGATCGATCTGGTTGAACTGCCCGGCAGAACACTCCAGCCACTCTTTCACCTCTTTACCGCTGGCTTTGACGACCACCAGGGTGTTCGGGTAGAGGTACAGGTCGGCGGCGTTACGGAAGGTGAGCTGGCCTTTTTCCACTTCGACATAGCTGGCCGGATCGTTCTTACGTCCACCCACTTTAAACGGCGCGGCGGCAGACAGCACCGGCAGCTTCGCCAGATCCGGATCGCCCTGAATATAGTGCTCAACGTAGGCCTTCTGCGCCATGTTAACTACCTGGACGGTTGGGTCGTCCTGCACCAGCGACAGGTAGCTGTACATGTTGTCGGAGGATTTTCCGATCGGCTTGCTGACGAATTCACGCGTTGCGTCGTGGTCGGCCTTCAGCGCATCGACCAGCTTACGGTCTTCTGCCGCCAGCGATTTCTTCGCCGCCGCATCGTAAATTGGTCGCGCCTGCGCCTGTGCCGAGGTCACTTGCCATTTGCCGCTGTCATTGTTCAGCACCAGATCGACCACGCCCAAGTGATCGCCCCACATGCCCGGCATGACCGCAGGAACGCCATTCAGAGTGCCTTTGGCGATATCAGCGCCTTTAATGCTGGCGAAGTCTTTGCTCGGGAACACCGCGTGGGCGTGGCCGAACATAATGGCGTCAACGCCCGGCACCTGGCTTAAGTAGTAGACCGAGTTTTCGGCCATCGCCTGGTAGGGATCGGCAGAGAGGCCGGAGTGGGCAATAACGACCACCACGTCCGCACCGTTGGCGCGCATCTCCGGCACGTACTTGCGGGCGGTTTCGGTGATGTCGTTAACCGTCACTTTACCGCTAAGATTGGCTTTATCCCAGGTCATGATCTGCGGCGGCACAAAACCGATATAGCCAATTTTCAGCGTGTGCTTGCTGCCGTCTTTATCGACCACTTCCGTTTCTTTGATCAGATACGGTGTAAACATCGGTTTTTGGGTCTTAACGTCGATGATATTGGCGTTAATATAGGGGAACTTCGCACCTGCCAGCGCTTTGTGCAGATAATCCAGGCCGTAGTTGAACTCGTGATTGCCGAGGTTGCCCACCGTGTAGTCGAGCAGGTTCATGGCTTTATACACCGGGTGCGTATCGCCCTGTTTCAGCCCCTTGGCTGCCGCGTAGTCACCCATTGGGCTACCCTGAATAACGTCGCCGTTATCCACCAGCACGCTGTTCTTCACCTCACCGCGAGCGGCGTTAATCAGGCTCGCCGTGCGGACCAGGCCGAACTTCTCGGTGGCGGTATCTTTGTAGTAATCAAAATCCATCATATTGCTATGAAGATCGGTGGTTTCCATGATTCGGAGGTCCACCGTTGCCGCATTGACGCTGGCGGCGATCAGCGTGGCCAGAAGCGTTGCGCTAAACTTGATCATCAGAGGCATCCTTTTTTTCGAGCTAAGACACAGATTTAAATGTATTTGTTTTCTGTTGCTTACAAGGATGTGAATCATGCCAGAAAATCATGACGGGAAATCGGCAGCGGTTCACAGTTATCCGGAACGATGATGGGAATAGCGGATTAAGCGGCAATACGATATAAATAAAACAACAAGTTAACACCACTGTAATTTTAACGAGGTGGAAAATGTTAGAACAAGTCAGTCAGCTTGCGCGCGATGCGGGCGATGCCATCATGGAAGTGTACGATGGCAAGCAGCCGTTAGACGTCGCCAGCAAGCAAGATGATTCGCCGGTCACCGCGGCCGACATCGCCGCTCACCATGTGATTATTGAAGGACTGAAGGCAATGACGCCGGAAATCCCGATTCTCTCCGAAGAAGATCCGCCGGGCTGGGAGGTGCGTCAGCACTGGCAGCGCTACTGGCTGGTGGACCCGCTGGACGGCACCAAAGAGTTCATCAAACGCAACGGGGAATTCACCGTTAACATCGCGCTAATTGAGAATGGTAAAGCGGTGCTGGGCGTGGTTTACGCGCCGGTATTGAAGGTGATGTACAGCGCCGCTAACGGCAAGGCGTGGAAAGAAGAGTGCGGCGTGCGTAAGCAAATTCAGGTGCGCGACGCTAATCCGCCGAAAGTGGTGGTCAGTCGTTCGCACTATGCCAACGATGACGAGCTGAAAGAGTATCTGCAACAGTTAGGCGAGCATGATACGGCGTCGATTGGTTCGTCGCTGAAGTTCTGCCTGGTGGCGGAAGGCGAAGCGCAGCTTTACCCGCGCTTCGGGCCAACCAACATCTGGGATACCGCGGCGGGACACGCTGTCGCCGCCGCTGCCGGCGCGCACGTCAACGACTGGCAGGGTAAAACGCTGGATTACACCCCGCGCGAATCGTTCCTTAACCCCGGCTTCCGCGTTTCGATTTTTTAATTCAACAGCTTGTGCAGCAGGGCGACGACCTGCTGCACTTCTGCCGCCGTCAGGCCACCGTCTTTTGCCCACTGCACGCGGCCGTCTTTATCCAGCACCACAATCGCTGAACTGCCTTCATCAAGCTGCCAGGCTTTGCGCACTACGCCGTCGCTATCAACGACAAACTGCGACCACGGGAACAGCTTCTTATTGCTTTCAATGCTGCTGCGCACAAACATTGATGAACCCGGAATGGCGTCATCGGTGTTCACGATGGTGGTGGTCTGGTAGCGATCGTGCGGCAGATTGGCGGCTTTAATGGCTTCAATCAACGAGGCGTTTTTCTCTTTTGCCGATGAGCGTCCGGCAATATGCTGCACCACGCGTACTTTGCCCGGGAGCTGCGCGCTATTCCAGCTTTTATAGCTAAACTTATCCTTATCAAGTATGAGTTCACCGCGATCGGCTACGCCGACGGGGGCCACGCGTTGTCCATTTGTGAAATTGTGGGCGGTTGCCATTAACGGCATTAACAGGCATGAAACCGCCAGAAGCGTACGTAGGGTCATGGTTTTTCCTTTTTATGTGCAGGTGATCCGACCACTTGGCCGATGCTTTTAATCATAAGTGCGATTAATGGAGTTTTCCCGCAAAGGCGGTGCCAGTTTGTGGAGGAACGCACACAATCTCATGAAAATGAAGCCTTATACTGTCTTCGTCGTATAGCTGAAAAGAATGTTCTGAATTATTGTAATAAAAAAGTAAATTAGGACCTCTATGATAGAGGACCTCTGTTGTTATGGACTATAGTTAACGAGTACTTCACTTTGCGCCCCGGAGCGTTGAAGCCAAATGTGGATCAACTAGGGCGTAGTACTCGCAGGAGATTAGAATGAAAATTTTCCAACGCTACAACCCGCTTCAGGTTGCGAAGTATGTTAAGACCCTGTTTCGTGGACGGTTGTATATCAAGGACGTTGGCGCTTTTGAATTTGATAAGGGTAAAATTCTTATCCCAAAAGTCAGAGACATCCAGCACCTTTCTGTGATGTCTGAAGTAAACCGTCACGTACTGCGTCTTCAGACCGAAATGGCCTAACGTAGATACCACGCGGTAGAATTAAAAACGGCTCCTTATGGGAGCCGTTGATGTTTTTAGCCCTTCATCGCCGCATAGCGTTTGCGGTACTCCCCCGGCGGAATGCCGTTGTGTTTGCGGAACACCTTCGTGAAATAGACCGGGTCGCTATAGCCGACCGACAGCGCTACTTTATTCAGCGGCAGCGTGGTGGTCTGCAGTAGCCACTTTGCCCGATTCACCCGCTGCATCTCGCGCCAGGCGTAGATGGTCTGCCCTAACTCATTCTTAAACAGGTGCGCCAGTCTGGAAGGCGACAGGAAAACCATCGCTGCCAGCGTCTCAATTTTCATCTCCTGGGCAATATTTTCGTTCAGGTAATCACAGATGGCGTTGATGCGCGGGTCGTGGGCGTGGCGGTTGCTGATCGGCTGTAGCTGGAAGCAGCTCAAAATAAGCCGCTCCAGCGCGTTCATCGCCAGCGCTTCGGCGAGCGGGGCGGTATCGTTGTGGTGATGGATAACCTCATAAAAAAGATCGCGTAGCGCCTGCTGCTGCTGGGGATCGTTCACCGTGGTTTTGCCAATACTATGGGTCGTGTGGTCCCACTTCAGCCAGTCGACCCAGTAAGGACGTGGAATAAAGTAGATCCACAGGTGGTCCCAATGTTCGCTGTGCTCATCGCGCCCGTAGTGGTGTGGCACGCCAGGGGGGAACAGCAGCAGTTCGTTTTCGCCAAACAGCAGCGACCCTTCTCCCGCTTTCGCGCGCGCCTGGCCGCGCAGGGTCAGGTTGATAATATAACCCTTCATCCCCTGCGGGCGGTTGATGTAGTAGTCGAGCTTTGAACCGCGAGTAATCGGCGTAAAGCCGGCGACGACCCAGGCGTTGAAGGTGAAGGTTTTTATCAATGGTGAGAAGTGCAAAAGCGCATTGATATCTAACTCCATAACTCCTCCGCCCGTTGCCGTTAACTTTCGATGATACTAAATTCCCAGCCTCTGAGACGCAATGGCTCGCCGAGCGTCACCGATTTACCGCTTAGCAGCTCGGTGCCGCTGGTTTCGGCGAGCATCTCCTGACTATCGCCGCTGTAGTTAAACAGGAAGTGAATGCGTTTGCCGTCGCGGTTACGCAGGGTCCTGGTAATTAACGGATAGCGGTAGGCCGACGTGCGCGAACGGAGTTCCAGCCCGTCGGTCAGGGTGTCAAACAGCTGGCTAATCAGCGTCTTTTGCGGCAGGAAGCCCACGTACAGCGCCCGGCCTTTGCCGTAGTCCGCTTCGGTCGCCGCCGCATACTCGCGCCAGGCCGGATGCTGATAGCGCAGCAGCGTGCGGGTACCCGGCGCAGGCGTTAGCAGCTCCATCCACAGCTCGGCGGCGTTGTGTTCGCGGCAGTCCAGGGCTGAAGTACAGGCGGCAACGGTCACGTCCTCCGGCAGGGTGAACTGGCTGTAGGTGACGCCACATGCGCTGTGCAGAATGCCCGGCTGCACGCTGCTGCGCACCTTCACGTTTTCATCGCTGAAGCCGGACTTAAAGCCAATCAGCGCCCGTCCTCCTTGCTCAACGTAGCGGTTAATCCGCGTGAGCAGACCGTCATCGGCGGCGTACAGGCCGGGTACAATCAATGTTTTATAGCGCGACGTCTCCTCGGTGACGTCGTTGATGATATCCAGCGCGATATTGTGGTCATACAGCGCATCGTGGAAGCGGCGGAAGATATCGTTATAGACGTTGCCCTGCGCGTCGCCGGGGCGGAACTGATTGAGCGCATCCATGGCTTCATTGTTAATCAGCAGCGCCACGTCGTTTTCCGCGCGCAGCCCGGCTAGCTGAGGCGACAGTCGGGCGAAATCAGCGCCGATGGTGGTCGCTTCCTGCCAGGTCGCGTTGCGGGAAAAGTCATGGCTCAGCAGCCCCTTCCAGTAGGTTTCAAATGAATTGTGGATAGAGTGCCAGTGCCAGTACGAGACCATCGCCGCGCCCGACGCCACGTGGCTAAAAGCCTGGAGCCGCAACTGGCCGGGGAATGGCGTCCACTGGGCAAAGCCTTGCGCCTGGGTTTCCAGCACGAAGTAGTTATTGCCGCCTTTTAGCGCGCGGGTAATGGCGCCGCCAAAGGCAATTTCTCGTCCGGTTAAATGCTTCTGGCTGGGGTGATAAATATCGACCCCGGCAATATCCAGCGCTTTGGCCGCAGCGAAGTGGTCCACGCGCGGCTGGACGCCAAACGAATAGCCGCGCCATTCGAAATCAAAGTTGTGGGTGACGAACTGGTGCGGTTGCGCGTACTCGCGCACGATCTCCGCCTGCCACGCCAGATACTCCGTGACCTGCTGGCGCTGATAGCGCGAGAACGCGCAGGCGAGGCTGGCATTGATGGTGTTTTCTACCGGCGGGAAGTCATCCCAGCTGTCGATGCGGTTGCTCCAGTAGTCGAGCCCGAAGTCGTGGTTCAACCGATCGAGGCTGGGATATTTTTCCTGCAAGCTGCGCACAAAGCCTTCCTGCATATAGCGCCCGACGTTGTCGTAGTGCTTGGTTTCGTTATCCAACTGCCAGCCGATAATCGCCGGATGATTCTGCACATGGGCCATCAACGTGCGGATTATGTTCTCTGCATAGCGGCGAAAAGTGGGGTTCACGATGTCCATAATCTGCCGCGGGCCGTACTTTTGCTGGCCTTCGGCGGTGGTCACCAGAATGTCAGGGTGCTTCGCCACCAGCCATGCCGGTACCGCGTAGGTCGGTGTACCGATAATCACCGCGATCCCCGCCTGGTGCATGGCGTTCAGCACGCGGTCGATGTGGTAGAAATGGTATTCGCCTTCCTGCGGCTCCAGCGTACTCCAGGTAGATTCCGCGATGCGCACCACGTTGATGCCTGTCTCGCGCATTAACGCGATGTCCTGAGCAAGGCGATCCTCCGGCATATATTCGTCGTAATAAGCGACACCGTAATATAAATCAGACATGCGGTTACCTCGTGTCATTAGTGTGTGGTTGCGGTCTGCGGGGCGAAAAATCGCGCCTTATCCAATGTGATAAAGGAGAGCAGGGTGAAGCACAGGGCGATGCCGCCCAGCACGATGTAGCTGCTGGTGAAACCCATGCTCTGGTACATATGGCCAATCCCGGTGGAGAGGAAAATCGAGCTAAAGCTCTTGGCGAACTGGAAGCCAATCAGATAAACGGTGGCGGAAAGCAGCGGATTGAAGTTGGCGGCGATGTACTTCAGCGCGGCCACCAGCAGCACCGAACTTTCGAAGCCGTGCAGCAGTTTGATCAGGCTGATGGAGACCGGGCCAACCGCCCAGGCCGAGCCGATGATGCGCAGGCTCATGATCATGCCGCAGTACAGCAGGGCGTTTTTCGGACCGATTTTGTTGACGAACCACGGGGCGAAGAACATGACTACCGCATCGAGGAAGATCTGCCCGGTGGTGAGGTAGCCGAAGACTTCCGCACCGCGCGCTTTACTCTCAAAGAAGTGGCTGTAGTAGATGGCAAACTGCTGGTCGTAGGTTTCATAGACCGCGCCGACGCCGATCGTATAGATGGCGAAGAACCAGAACTTTTTCAGCTTCAGCAGCGCCACCGCGTCGTGAAAGGTGACGGGGGTGGTTTTCATTTGCTGTTGACCGGCTGTGCTGGAGGTATCCACCTGGGTTTTCCAGACGATCAGCAGCAGGCAGACGCCAGCGGCGCTGGCCAGCCAGAAAATCATGTTCTGGTCGATACCGTAGAGCTTGCCGGCGGCAAAGGTGCCGATGGCGGCGCCAATACCGCCAAACATGCGCGCGCGGCCAAACTCGAAGCCGGAGGCGCGGCTGACTTTATCTATATAGGCTTCACAGATACCGCAGCCCGCGCCGTAGGCCATGCCGATATACACTCCGCCCGCCAGCGCGCCGAGAATAACGTTGTATTTCAGCAGCGGGGCGAAAACGTAGATCCACCAGGGGGCAAACAGCGTGATGATGATGGCCAGCATCCACATCAGATGTTTACGGTAGACCAGCTTGTCGGAGATAAAACCGAACAGCGGCTGCACGCACACCGCGATGATGGCGGTAAACGAATAAACCAGACCCACGTCGGTATAGCTGATACCGATGGTTTCGGTCAGCCACAGCGACAGATAGGGGTAGCAGCAGCCCCAGCCGATAAAGAAAAACAGGAAGAACAGGCAGCTCATAGAGTAATTTTTATTCATGATACCCTCGTTTCCTTATCCAGGAATCTTGTTGTGGAGACGCGAGCAACGTTACCGTTTCGCGCCACGGGGAGTCATAAATGTTCCGCTATCGACCAGTACTAATCTGCTATGGCGAGACGGGCGTGAGCCGCTTCACATTCTGCGGGGAGGGGGGATTTGCCGGGCTACAGGCGTAGCCCGGAAAGGGGTTTAGGCGGCGCCCTGTTCGCGTTCGGCGATTTCTGTCTGCTTCGGTACCAGTACCGTGGGTTTGTTGTCGATGCGGGTCACCAGCAGCTGATCGATACGGTAGTTATCGATATCCACCACTTCAAACTTATAGCCGGAGAACTTCACCGAGTCGGTGCGTTTCGGGATTTTTCGCAGCATAAACATCATGAAACCGCCGATGGTTTCATAGTTATCCGACTGCGGGAAATCGTCGATATCCAGTACGCGCATGACATCATCGATCGGCGTACCGCCGTCAATCAGCCAGGAGTTCTCGTCACGGGCGACAATCTGCTCTTCCAGCCCCTGGCCGACCAGGTCGCCCATCAGGGTGGTCATCACGTCGTTGAGGGTGATAATGCCCACCACCAACGCGTACTCGTTCATGATCACGGCGAAGTCTTCACCGGCGGTTTTAAAGCTTTCCAGCGCTTCGGACAGCGTCAGCGTATCCGGTACGATCAGCGTGTTGCGAATCTGCACGCCGCTGTTCAGCGCCATGCTCTGGTTGGCCAGCACGCGGTTCAGCAGGTCTTTGGAATCGACGTAGCCGATGATGTGGTCGATATCTTCGTTACACACCAGGAACTTGGAGTGCGGATGCTCGGCCACTTTGTTTTTCAGGCTCTGCTCGTCTTCATGCAGATCGAACCAGATGACGTTTTCACGCGGCGTCATTGATGACGGCACGGTACGGGACTCCAGCTCAAAAACGTTTTCAATCAGCTCGTGCTCTTGTTTACGCAGCACGCCCGCCAGCGCCCCGGCTTCCACCACCGCGTAGATATCGTCGGAGGTAATGTCGTCTTTACGTACCATCGGCAGCTTGAAGATACGGAAGATGATGTTGGCCATGCCGTTGAAGAACCACACCAGCGGCCGGAAGACCAGCAGGCAGAAGCGCATCGGGTTGATGATACGCAAAGCCACTACTTCAGGCGCAATCATACCGATGCGTTTCGGAGTTAAGTCCGCAAACAGGATAAACAGGCCGGTGACCAGCGAGAAGGAGAGAATAAAGCTCAACTGCTCGGAGAGTTCCGCTGACATATAGTTGGAGAACAGCGAGTGAAACGCCGGAGAGAACGCCGCGTCGCCGACGATACCGCCGAGAATGGCAACCGCGTTGAGGCCAATTTGCACCACGGTGAAGAACATCCCCGGGTTTTCCTGCATTTTCAGCACGCGTTGGGCGTTGATGTTGCCTTCATCGGCAAGCAGTTTCAGTTTGATTTTGCGCGATGCGGCAAGTGAAATCTCAGATATTGAGAAGAACGCACTGACGGCGATCAGGCAAAGTATGATGAATATACTGTTTAACATATCTTATCTAACCCGTGGGGCCAGATCCTCGGAAGGGAAGTTGATAAATCCGTGTGAAATACACATTGAAAACCGGCCCGAAGGCGTTGGGCCGGCAATTTCAGGGGTTAGTATAGCGTAAGGGACTGTAAAGCTGCCAGAGGTTAACCGTTAGTCGGTAACGGTGTGGTTTTTGCGCGACGCTTCGGTGTCGCATCCCAGACCTCATTATAGGCATAGCCCGTCAGCGCGCGGATGACATCGCGGGTCTCCTCGTCGCAGTCTTCGGCGTTGCCGCCAAGCTTACGGCGGGCCACTTCTTTAACCAACAGGCTGTGAGTTTTCTGCGTCAGCTTAAAGCGGTAGGTGATGTAGAAACTGATAGCCAGTAGCCCGGCGGTGGCGAAAATCATCAGGCCAATAATCGCGTGCAGGGCGCTGGCCGGCTGCGCGCCGTCGCCTTTGACGAAGCCACTCTCTTCGAGCACGATGCCAATCAGCATGATCGCTAATGCGACGGTGCTTTTGCGGGTCAGGACCATCACGCCCGCGAAAATGCCCTCGCGACGCTGGCGCGTGACGATTTCATCAACGTCCGGAATGAAGCTGTAGATGTTCCACGGGATGTAATACAGCCCGGCTTTGGCGAGGCCCAGTAGGACAAAGACCGAAGAAAACAGCAGCGTCGGGACCTGGAAATTACCGATATAGACGGTAAACAGAAACGCCAGCACCAGCAGAATACTGCCATAGGAGAGCCGTAGCGCCCCGGAGGGGGTGAGGTTGAATTTATTCATCAGCATCATAAAACCGAAAGTACCGGGAATAGAGACAAAAGCGGCAATACTTAATAAACCGGAAACCATTTCGGCGTCGTGGTGCAGAGCATAAACCACGTAATAGGTAAATACCGAGCCAAAGACATCCATGGCGGTGAAAGAACAAATATAAATTAAAATATGCTGACGAAATATTCTGATTTTGAATGAGGATATAAGATCGATAACCAGATATTTTAAATGGTTTAAAAGACCGCTGCTGCGTTGGTTATCGGGCTGAAATTCATACTCTTCGCGAACGTCTTTGGCTTCCCAGGTGCAGGCCCAGGTGGTAAATATCGCGACGCAATAAATAACAGCAAAAACAATCCCGGTCAGGGTGTAGGTAAAGGAATTATCCTTGCCGGTATATTGCATAATAATTCCGGGGACGGAGACTGCCAGAAAACCGCCGAGGGCGGAACACATCATGCGTACGCCGGAAAGCCGCGTCCGCTCGCTGAAGCGGTTGGTCATTTCAGCCGCCAGCGTCTCCCAGGGAACCAGCACCATCGCTGACAGCAGTTCGATGGAGAGGTAGGTGCCCAGGTAGTACCAATAGTTCATATCGGTCAGCCAGACGAGCGCGTAGAGAAACATCAGCGGAGAACTAATCAACAAGAAGAAACGGCGGCGGCCAAATTTACGGCCAAGCCAGGTATTACCAAAGTTATCAGTAATGTATCCCATTACCGGGCTTAAAATGGCGTCGATAATACGGGCGATGGCAAATATTGAACCGGCTTCTAATACGGATAAACCGCAATAGGTAGTGTAAAAAAATAAAAGCCATGTTCCGATAACGGCAAAGGCGCCGCCGCCAAATAAATCAGTGACTCCGTAGCCAATAGCAATGCCATAGCCAACGCGACGTTCGGTTGGTTTCACCATAATATTATTATTCCTGTACTGGTAGGGTGTCGGTGCAGAGTCACCTCTGCACCTTATAATATTGACAGCAGGAAAAATCGGATGACGATCACTCGGTTATATTCACCCATTTCCTCAATAGTGACGATTGGTAAATGGTATTAACCATCTGTAATGATTTTGCTGCTTCGCGAATATCGCAAAAGCTGGCGGTTGCGGCGTTGTCTAACGCCTGGTAAAAATGCAGTACGGCTTGCTGATGACCGATGCCCCAATAGCTTTTACCCACGCCGTCTGGCGAGGCGTCGCTGGCCAGCAGAACGCGTTCATCGCCGCAAATTTGCCACAGCGCGTTGTCATGCAGCCGCAGCATGCCGCGTTCGAACTCAATTTCCAGCAGCAGCGGGGAGTCGCTGGCATAGCAGTTACTGGCATAAAACAGGCCGCGCGCGCCGTTGTTAAAGCACAACGTGACCATCGCGCTGTCTTCAGTCTCGATTTCGTCGGCCAGCAGGGTGCTGTCGACAACCCCTTTAAGACGACGAACGCCCGCGCCAAACCACTGCATCAGGTCCAGGGTATGAATGGCCTGGTTGATCAACAGGCTGCCACCCTCTGTGGAGAAATTGCCGCGCCACGGGCTTGCGGCATAGTAGTTGCCGGAACGTGACCAGGTGAGCACCGCTTTTATGGCGTGCATTGTGCCCAGCGAGCCCGCCTCGATGCAGCGCTGAATCGCCAGACTGGTCGGGTTGAGGCGGTTCTGATAGCAAACGCCAACGTGACGTTGGGCAAGCGCGGCGGCAGCCTGAATTTCGTCTACCTCCTGTGGGTTCATGACCACCGGCTTTTCACAGAACACCTGCTTCCCTGCCGCGAGCGCGGCAAGGATCATCGGCTTATGCAGGTAATGCGGCGTACAGATATGTACCACGTCAATGGCGTCATCCAGCAGCATCTCGCGATAGTCCTGATAAAAATCACAGCCATAGTCGGCAGCACGCTGGCTTCCCTTTTCGCTATCGATATCGACGACGGCTCGCAGGACCGCGCCCGGTACATGACGCAGCGCGTCCACATGGCAGGTGTGAATGGCGCCGCAGCCGATAATTGCCGCCTGACGTGTTTTCATCGCCGCCTCCTGTTATTCCACCGCGTTCGCCAGCATCTGCGCTTTCACGCACAGTTCGGCGGCTTTAAAGGTGTGAGCCTGGGTCATGGCGTTTTCCGTACGGTTCAGGCAGTCCAGAATCAGCTGGCCGAAGTACGGGAAGCCCACCTGACCGGCGACCGGATAGCGGAACTCGCCCTCTTTGTTGACCAGGTACACCACGTCCTGCTCGCCGCGAGTGATATCGACGTATTTGCGGATTTCAATGTAGCCTTCGGTGCCGAGCAGGGTCAGGCGACCGTCGCCCCAGCTGGAGAGGCCGTCCGGGGTAAACCAGTCGCAGCGGAAGTAGCCGGTCGCGCCGTTCTCCCCGGCCAGCATCGCGTCGCCGAAATCTTCGAACTGCGGATACTGCGGATGGTTAACGTTGCGTACCTGGCTTGCCACGATGCGCGCGTCAGTATTGCCGGTGTAAAACAGGAACTGTTCAATCTGGTGGCTGCCGATATCGCACAGGATGCCGCCGAAGAATTCCTTCTCGTAGAACCAGCCCGGGCGACCTTCGCCTTCGCGGTGCGGGCCGACGCCGAGCGTCTGCATTACGCGGCCAATTGCGCCTTGCTGCACCAGTTGCCCGGCGAACACGGCGCTTTCAACGTGCAGACGTTCGCTGTAATAAACCGCGTATTTGCGCCCGGTTGCCGCCACCTTACGTTTAGCGGCCTCCAGCTGTGCCAGCGTGGTCAGCGGCGCTTTATCGGTGAAGTAATCTTTACCCGCGTCCATCACCTTCAGCCCCAGCGCGCAGCGTTCTGAAGGCACGGCGGCACCCGCAACCAGCTGCACGCTGCTGTCGTTGAGGATGGTTTCCAGCGACGGCGCAATCTGCGCCTGCGGATACTGCTGGATGAACTTGTCGACTTTGGCTGGATCGGGGTCATAAACCCATTTCAGCGTCGCCCCAGCTTCAATCAGGCCGTTGCACATGCCATAGATATGACCGTGGTTCAACGCGGCGGCGGCAATAATAAACTCGCCCTCGCCGACGACCGGTTGCGGTTTACCCACCGGGGCGTAGTTCATACCGTCTTTGATGCTCATGCTTATGCTCCTTTATCCAAATTTTTACCCAACGGAATTGCGCCCACTTCCGAGAAGTTCTCCACCGAGGCGGCCTTCTCATAGAAGTGCGGGGCGAGGGAAACCAGGCCGCCGGTTTTGTACCAGGGCTCATTCGGGCTGACGGGTAGCGTCACCACCCGTCCGGTCATTGACGATTGATAAATCGCGGTGATCAGCTCCAGCGAGCGTTTACCCTGCACGCCATCAATCAGCGGTTCACCGTGCTGTTCAACGGCGTTGAGCAGGTCGTGAATCTGCCCGGCGTGTAGCGTGTATTTCATCGGCGGCGTATGGCGGAACAGCGCATCCAGCCGCGCCTCGCGTTCGCTATCGTGTTGCTCTTGCGGGAATCCGTTGTCGGCAGAGACGCTGGCCCATACGTCCCACGGCGCGGAGATACGGGCCTTATCGCCTTGAATCACGATTTTCTGGTCTTCACCGTGATGGACTACCGAGGCGGTCAGCTGCGTCAGCGCGCCGCTGTCGTAGCGGAAAATGGCGGCGGAAAGATCTTCCACTTCGGCGTTATCGTGGGCGACGTTAGTCATCATTGCCACCACCTCTTTCGGGAAGCCGAGCATCCACTGGATGGCGTCAATGTGGTGCACCGCATGGTTAAGCGTGCAGCCGCCGCCCTCTTTCTCCCACGTCCCGCGCCACCACAGGTCGTAGTAGCAGTGGCCGCGCCACCAGAACGAGTCCACCTGCGCGTGGCAGATTTTGCCCAGTTCGCCGGAATCGACAACCTGCTTTAAGCGCCAGAAGGCGTCGGTAAAGCGGTTCTGGGCGATGATGGAGAGAATTTTGCCGCTGGCGCGCTGGGCGGCGATCATCGCGTCACACTCTTCCAGCGAGGCCGCCATCGGCTTTTCGCACAGCACGTGCTTGCCGGCGTTGAGCGCGTCAATGCTGATTTCGGCGTGTACGTAGGGCGGGGTGCAGACGTCGACGATATCCACCTCAAGGCCAGACTCCAGCAGCGCCTGATGGCTGCTGAACACGGTGGCGTGACTCAGCCCGTAGCGTGTTTTCTTTTCCTGCGCCTTTTCCGGGTAAATATCGACCAGCGCCACAATCTGGCAGCGGTCGGCAAATTCCTGATAGCCCTGAATATGGCTGTGGGAGATGTTGCCGGTTCCCACAATCGCAATGCGTAACATGGTGTTCTCCTGCTGTGGATTACCAGGTGCCGGAGGCATCGAGCGTTTTACTGACCACCTGTTTATCAATGGAGGTGGCGATGCGTTCATCGAGCAGCTTTTTAAACAGCGCCTCGTCGAACGGCAGGTCAACCCAGTCATCGGTCCACGTGGAGAGGTGCATAGCGTTTGACAGCGTCAGGCCGTGAATGCCCTCGGTACCCGGCGCCAGTAGCGGTGTGCCGTGCAGCACTGCGGCGGCGAAGTTGGCGGTGATGACATGGTGATCGCTACACTCCGGCGCAACCGGAATGGTCACCTCCCAGCACTCCGGTTCACCAAAGCCGTTCTCCCAGCGGGCATTAAATTCGGTTTCCGATTCGCGCAGCCGCCAGAAGCGCAGCTTGCCATCTTCCACCACCACTTTGCCGCGATCGCCGGCGATCTCCAGACGGTTAGTGCCCGGTGCTTCGGCGGTGGTGGTAATAAAGACGCCGGTCGCACCGTTGGCATACTCGGCATAGGCGGTGACCTCGTTTTCCACTTCGATATCGCGATGCTTACCGAACTGGCAGAAAGCGCGCATCCGCACCGGCATACCCACCAACCACTGCCATAAATCCAGCTGGTGCGGGTCCTGGTTCAGCAGCACCCCGCCGCCTTCGCCCTTCCAGGTGGCGCGCCAGCCGCCGGAGTTGTAGTAGCTCTGCGAACGATACCAGTTGGTGATGATCCAGTTGGAGCGACGCAGTTCGCCCAGCTCACCGCTGTCGATCAGATCTTTCACTTTCTGATACAGCGGGTTAGGGCGTTGGTTAAACATCATGCCGAACACCACGTTGCAGCCGCGGGCGAATTCGTTCATTTCGCGCACCTGCGCGGTGTAGACGCCAGCCGGTTTCTCGCACAGGGTATGAATGCCGTGACGCATGGCTAGCATGGAGAGACCTGGATGGTCATAGTGCGGCGTGGAGACGATGACCGCGTCAATCAGCCCGCTTTTCAGCATCTCTTCGGCGTCGCTGAAGAGAGCCACGTCATTGCCAACCAGCTGGCGAATGGCGGAATGTTTGTCGGGATTGTTGTCACACACTGCCGTCAGGCAGGCCTCTTTTACCGTACCCGCCAGCAGGTATCGGGCGTGAACGGTTCCGATATTGCCTACGCCGATAATGCCAAAACGCACCTTATCCATGTCGCACCTTAACGTAATAGAAATGACTGAAATCTGAAAATAGGGAAGGAGGTGAGGGGGGACAAATGGAATTTGTGAGAATGCTCGCAGCCAGGAAAGGAATTTGCGCGGAAAAATAAAAATAGGTTTTAAAATCATCGAACTGCATCTGCAAAAATTTGCAAAAGATGATTGCGACAGAGGTCACACTATGTCTGGCAAGCTCAAAATGGATGAAATTGCCGCCCGAACCGGCTATTCCGTCAGTACCGTATCACGGGTGTTAAGCGGCAAGTCATATACCAGCGATAAGGCGCGCGAGGCGATCGTCAGCTGCGCGCGTCAGCTTGGCGTGCTGGATGATTTAGCGAGCGGTCGCCTGCTCATCAACGGCATCGCCGTATTCGCGCCGCAGCGCACGTTTATCGCCCAGGGGGATACCTACTATCTGGAAGTGACGCGCGGCATCGCGGAAGCGGTGGTACCGCACGATGTGTACGTCAGCTACTGCGGGCTGGATGAACAACGCGCTGATATCAAAGTGTTTATGGAAAAGGCCGGCCACAAGAATATCAACGCCATCATTATTATTGGTATTGATGATCCGACCATCCACAAGCTGGCGCAGTCGTTGGATAAGCCGTGCGTGCTGATTAACTCACGTGATAAAGAAGGACTTTTGGATTCCGTCTCGCCAGATCATCGGGCGATTGGCTACAGCGCGGCGAACTATCTGTTTGAACAAGGCCATCGGCGGATTTTGAACGTCACCAGCCTGCGGCGGGAGACGATGTACTGGCGGCTGGAGGGGATTAAAGAGGTTTATCGACAGTACCAGCTGCCGTTCGATGCCCAGCGCGATCTGCTGGTGACCGAGGGCTTCTCTGAAGAGGAAACCGAGCGGGCCTTTGCAGACTGGTTTGCTTCAACGCCGCCGTCGGCATGGCCGGAAGTGGTTTTCTGCGCGGGGCTGCCGATGTCCGTGGGTATCTATCACGTGCTGCAAAAACGGGGCGTGCGGGTGCCGCAGGATATCTCCCTGATGACCACCTATGTCTGGGAACTCGACGCGCCAATGCGTAATGAAACCACGGGCATCGCCATTCCCTGCCGGGCGCTGGGTATCGAGGCTGTACATCTTTTGCAAACGCGGCTAAACCGCCCCAATGCCCCGGTGTTTAACCTGCTGCTGCAAGGGAAAGTGTATGATTTGGGTACCGTGACGCACGCCACGCGCCACGCTGCGCGCGTCTCGATCTCCCGTTAAGCACTCAGACCTGTGGCGGTAAGCACACGCCTATCCCGCCGATACCGCAGTAGCCGTACGGGTTTTTATGCAGATACTGCTGGTGTTCATCTTCCGCGTAGTAGAACGGCTTCGCGAGGGCGATTTCGGTCGTGATATCACGTGCGTCACCTGCGCTGCGCATGGCTTCCTGGAACTGCTGCAGGCTGGCGTGCGCTTCCTGTTCCTGTTCTGGGGTCAGCGGATAGATAGCTGAACGATACTGCGTGCCGTGGTCATTGCCCTGACGCATACCCTGCGCCGGGTCATGATTCTCCCAGAACACTTTGAGCAGTTCGCCATAGCTAATGACCGCCGGATCATACACGACGCGTACGGCCTCGGCGTGTCCGGTCTGTCCGCTGCAGACTTCGCGGTATGTCGGGTTCGGCGTATAGCCCCCGGTGTAGCCTGCCGCGGTGCTGTAAACGCCGGGAAGCTGCCAGTACAGCCGCTCTACGCCCCAGAAACAGCCCATCGCAAACAGCGCGACCTCCATGCCTTCCGGCACGTGGGTCATTGAGTGTTCCGTCACAACATTGAGCGTTGCAACCGGCATGGGTGTATTTCTTCCGGGTAGTGCATCCGATTGAGATACAATATGTTTTTTGTCGAACAAGCTCATAAGGACCGCCTCCGGGGAACAGTAATTTCCGTTAAGGTTGTAACCGGGCGTGTCTTTTAACACAATAAACACGCCGAATACGTCTAAATTTAAACATAAGAATAATTTGGGGCTCTGTCTTTATTTCAACCCGACAAAGAGTGGGTTTTTTAAGCTGACGTTGAATACCGCGCGCCATCAGGGCGCGAAAAAGGTCACAACGCAGTCATGGCCGCGGAGCGGACTTTCGTTTCCCTTTTGGGGTGGAAACAAGGATATTCAGGAGAAAACGTGCGACAAATCCGCCAGTTATGTGTGGTGAGCTTACTGCTGACCAGCGGTGTTGCCAGTGCAGCAAACATCCGACTACAGGTTGAAGGGCTCTCAGGCGAACTACAAAAAAACGTTCGAGCCCAGCTATCGACCATCGACAGCGACGAAGTTTCGCCGGATCGCCGTTTCCGTGCACGCGTGGATGATGCCATTCGCGAGGGGTTGAAAGCCCTTGGCTATTACGAACCGACCATCGATTTTGAACTTAAGCCGCCGCCGGCTAAGGGGCGTCAGGTACTGCTGGCCAAAGTGACGCCGGGTGAACCGGTGCGCATTGGCGGTACCGATGTGATCCTGCGCGGCGGGGCGCGTACCGACAGCGACTATCTGGCGCTACTCAAGACGCGCCCTAAAATCGGGACGGTGCTCAATCATAGCGATTACGACCATTTCAAAGGGTCGTTAACCAGCGTGGCGCTGCGTAAGGGCTATTTTGATAGCGAGTTCAAAAAGAGTCAGCTTGGCGTAGCGGTCGATCGTCACCAGGCGTTCTGGGATATCGATTATGACAGCGGTGAGCGCTACCGCTTTGGTGACGTTACCTTTGAAGGATCGCAGATCCGCGAAGAGTATTTGCAGCATCTGGTCCCGTTCAAAAAAGGTGACTATTACCAGTCCAGCGATCTGGCGGAACTGAACCGGCGTCTGTCGGCAACCGGCTGGTTTAACTCGGTGGTCGTGGCGCCGGAGTTTGATAAATCGCGGAAAACTAAGGTGTTACCGCTGCATGGTGTGGTATCGCCGCGCAGCGAAAATACCGTAGAACTGGGGGGCGGTTACTCCACCGATGTTGGCCCGCGGGTGAAAGCATCATGGAAAAAACCGTGGGTGAACTCTTACGGTCACAGCCTGACGACCAGTCTCAGCGTCTCGGCACCGGAACAGCAGTTGGACTTCAGCTATAAGATGCCGCTGCTGAAAAATCCGCTTGAGCAGTACTACCTGGTGCAGGGCGGTTTCAAAAGTACCGACCTCAACGATACCAAGTCTGACTCCACCACGCTTGCCGTTTCACGTTTCTGGGACCTTTCCAGCGGCTGGCAGCGGGCAATTAACCTACGCTGGAGTCTTGACCACTTTACGCAGGCCGACGTCACCAACACCACCATGCTGTTCTATCCAGGCGTCTCTATCAGCCGTACCCGCTCACGCGGCGGTCTGATGCCAACCTGGGGCGACTCTCAGCGTTACTCGATCGACTACTCGAACACCGCCTGGGGTTCAGACGTCGACTTCTCGGTTTTCCAGGCGCAAAACGTCTGGATCCGTACCCTTTACGATCGCCATCGCTTTGTGTTTCGTGGCAACCTCGGCTGGATCGAAACAGGCGACTTTGACCGCGTTCCGCCCGATCTTCGCTTCTTTGCCGGTGGTGACCGCAGTATTCGCGGCTATAAGTACAAATCGATCTCCCCGGAAGACAGTAAAGGCAAACTTATCGGGGCATCAAAACTGGCCACCGGCTCGCTGGAATATCAGTACAACGTGACCGGGAAATGGTGGGGAGCCGTGTTCATGGACGGCGGTGAAGCGGTCAGCGATATTCGTCAGAGCGACTGGAAAACCGGCGCAGGGGTAGGGGTACGCTGGCAGTCGCCGGTCGGGCCTATCAAGCTCGACTTTGCCGTCCCGGTGGGCGACAAAGATGAACATGGATTACAGTTTTACATCGGTCTGGGGCCTGAGCTATGACGTTATGGAAAAAAATAAGCCTCGGCGTACTGATTTTTGTCGTGCTGCTGCTGGGCATCGTGGGATTTCTGATTGGCACCACCACGGGGCTGCATCTGCTGTTTAACGCGGCGAACCGCTGGGTTCCCGGGCTGGAGATAGGTCAGGTCACCGGCGGCTGGCGCGATCTGTCGCTGAAAAACGTCCGCTATACCCAGCCGGGCGTCGCGGTCGATGCCGGTGAGCTTCACCTGGCCGTCGACCTGAAATGCCTGTGGCACAGCAGCGTGTGCGTTAACGATGTTGCGCTCAGCAATATCAACGTGGCAATCGACAGCAGTAAAATGCCGCCTGCCGCGCCGGTAGAGGAAGAAGACAGCGGTCCGTTGAACCTCTCGACGCCGTACCCAATCACCTTGAAGCGGTTCGCGCTCAACAACGTCAATATTAAGATTGATGACACGACGGTATCGGTGATGGACTTCAGCAGCGGCCTGACGTGGCAGGAGAAGAACCTGACGCTGACGCCAACGACGCTGCAAGGGTTGCTTATCGCTTTGCCGAAAGTCGCCGACGTGGCGCAGAAAGAGGTGGTGGAGCCGAAGATAGATAACCCACAGCCGCAGGAAAAACCGCTTGGCGAAACCATGACCGAGCTGTTTTCGAAGCCGGTCCTGCCGGAGATGACCGATGTCCATCTGCCGCTGAACCTGAATATCGAATCCTTCAGCGGTGAGCAGCTGCGTATTACCGGCGATACCGATCTGACGGTCTATAAAATGCTGCTGAAGGTCAGCAGCATCGACGGCAACATGAAGCTCGACGCGCTGGATATTGACTCCAGCCAGGGCACGGTGAACGCCAGCGGTACCGCCACGCTCATCAACGACTGGCCGGTGGATCTCACGCTCAACAGCACCCTGAATATCGACCCGCTGAAGGGCGAGAAAGTGAAGCTCAAGGTGGGCGGCGCGGTGCGTAAGCAGCTGGAAGTGGGCGTTAACCTTTCCGGCCCGGTGGATATGGGCATTCGCGCGCAGGCGCAGCTGGCGGAAGCCGGGCTACCGTTCAACCTTGAGGTGAACAGCAAACAGCTTTATTGGCCGTTTACCGGTGAGAAACAGTTCCAGGCCGATGACCTGAAGCTGAAACTCGGCGGCAAGATGACCGATTACACGCTGTCGTTCCGCACTGCGGTGAAAGGGCAGGATGTGCCGCCTGCGGATATCACCCTCGATGCCAAAGGCAACGAGCGTCAGGTGAGCCTCGACAAACTCACCGTCGCGGCGCTGGAAGGCAAAACCGAGTTGACCGCGCTGCTTGACTGGCAGCAGGCGATCAGCTGGCGCGGCGAACTGGCTCTACGCGGGCTTAACACCGGGAAGCTGGCGCCGGACTGGCCATCGAAGCTGGATGGCCTGATCAAAACTAACGGCAGTCTGTACGGCGGCAGCTGGCAGATGAACGTGCCGGAGATGAAAATCACCGGCAACGTGAAGCAGAACAAAGTGAACGTCGACGGCTCGCTGCGCGGTAACAGCTACCTGCAATGGACCATTCCGGGGCTACACGTGGCGCTGGGCAATAACACCGCCGACGTGAAGGGCGAGCTGGGGGTGAAAGACCTGGAGCTCGATGCGAATATCGACGCGCCGAAGCTCGACAACATGCTGCCGGGATTAGGCGGCACGGCGAAAGGGCTGGTGAAGATTCGCGGTACGGTTGATGCGCCGCAGCTGCTGGCAGACGTTACTGCACGCGGTCTGCGCTGGCAGGAGCTGTCGATTGGCCAGGTGCGCGTCGACGGCGATGTGAAATCCACCGATCAGATTGGCGGTAATCTCGACGTCCGCGTTGAACGCATCGTGCAGCCGGATGTGAATATCGGGCTGGTGCATCTGGCGGCGAAGGGCAACGAAAAACAGCACTCACTACAGCTGCAAATTCAGGGCGAGCCGGTCTCTGGTCAGCTGGCGCTGGCGGGCAGCTTCGATCGTAAAGAAGAGCGCTGGAAGGGGGCGTTAAGCAATACCCGTTTCAAGACGCCGGTCGGCCCGTGGTCCATCAACCGCGATATTGCGCTGGACTACCGTAACCTGGAGCAGAAAATCAGCATCGGGCCGCACTGTTGGGTGAACCCGAACGCCGAACTGTGCGTGCCGCAGACGATTGACGCGGGCGCGGCGGGGCGTGCGGTGGTCAACCTCAACCGTTTCGACCTGGCGATGCTCAAACCGTTTATGCCGGAGGAAACTCAGGCTAGCGGCGTGTTTAGCGGTAACGCGGACGTCTCCTGGGACACCACCAAAGAAGGGTTGCCACAGGGTAAAGTGACGCTCTCCGGGCGCAACGTTAAGGTCACTCAGACCGTCAACAACGCGCCGCTGCCGGTGGCTTTCGATACGTTGAACCTCAGCGCTGACCTGCATAATAACCGCGCCGAGCTAGGCTGGTTGATTCGTCTGACCAACAACGGGCAGTTAGACGGGCAGGTGCAGGTGACCGACCCACAGGGGCGGCGTAATCTCGGCGGCAACGTCAACATTCGTAACTTCTCGCTGGCGATGGTTAACCCGATCTTCTCGCGCGGTGAAAAGGCGGACGGCAAGCTGAACGCGAATTTGCGCCTCGGCGGCGATCTCCAGAGCCCGCTGATGTTCGGTCAACTTCAGCTTAGCGGCCTTGATGTTGACGGTAACTTTATGCCGTTTGATATGCAGCCAAGCCAGCTGACGATGAACTTCAACGGCGCCACCTCGACGTTGCAGGGGGAAGTGCGAACCTCACAGGGGCAGATCAGCCTGAACGGTGACGCTGACTGGCGGCAGATTGAAAACTGGCGCGCGCGTATTGCGGCGAAGGGCTCTCGCGTGCGGATTACCGTGCCGCCGATGGTGCGTCTCGACGTCTCGCCTGACGTTGTGTTTAACGCCACGCCGAGTCTGTTTACCCTTGACGGTAGCGTCGATGTGCCGTGGGCGCGTATCGTGGTGAAAGAGGTGCCGGAAAGCGCGGTAGGCGTTTCCAGCGATGAAGTGCTGCTGAATAACGATCTCCAGCCGAAAGAGACGAAATCGGCTTCGATTCCAATCAACAGCAACCTGACCATCCACGTCGGCAATAACGTTCGTCTGGATGCGTTCGGCCTGAAAGCGCGTCTGACCGGCGACCTGAAGGTGGCGCAGGATAAACAGGGACTGGGGCTTAACGGGCAGATCAATATCCCGGAAGGGCGCTTCCATGCCTACGGTCAGGATCTGATCGTGCGTAAAGGCGAGCTGCTGTTCTCTGGCCCGCCGGATCAGCCGCTGTTGAATATCGAAGCGATTCGCAACCCGGATGCTACCGAAAACGATGTTATCGCTGGCGTTCGTGTTACCGGCACGGCGGATCAGCCAAAGGCGGAAGTCTTCTCTGACCCGGCGATGTCGCAGCAGGAAGCGCTCTCTTACCTCGTTCGCGGACAGGGATTGGAAAGCGGTCAGAGCGACAGCGCTGCGATGACCTCAATGCTTATTGGCATGGGGGTTGCACAAAGTGGTCAGGTTGTGGGTAAAATCGGCGAGACGTTTGGCGTAAGTAATCTGGCGCTGGATACCCAGGGGGTGGGCGATTCTTCCCAGGTGGTGGTCAGCGGATACGTATTGCCAGGTCTGCAGGTGAAATATGGCGTTGGGATCTTTGACTCGTTAGCGACGCTCACGTTACGCTATCGCCTGATGCCTAAGCTGTATCTGGAAGCGGTGTCTGGCGTAGACCAGGCGCTCGATTTGCTCTATCAGTTTGAGTTTTAGCAATGCGAATATTTGTTTACGGCAGTTTACGGCGCAAACAGGGCAACAGCCACTGGATGACCAACGCTCAGTGGCTGGGCGATCACAGCGTGACCGATTATCAACTGTACAGCCTGGGCCACTATCCAGGCGCGGTGCCCGGCGATGGCACGGTACACGGTGAAGTTTATCGGATTGATGCTTCGACGCTAGCCGAGCTGGATGCGCTGCGTACCAAAGCGGGCGAATATGCACGTCACCTCATTCAGACGCCGTATGGTAGCGCCTGGATGTACGTTTATCAGCGCCCGGTCGATGGGCTGAAGCTGATAGAAAGCGGCAACTGGTTGGATAAAGACCAGTATTGAATACGACAACGCCACCCTCGGGTGGCGTTGTTTTTTTATCTGCACCTGGCGTTGTAGGCCTGATAAGCGCAGCGCCATCAGGCAGCCAAGAGCTGAGGCCTACAAACAAAAACACCGCCCGAAGGCGGTGTGTTTAACGCTCGAAAAGAAATCTTATTTCTTCGCGCGCTCGAAGGAAGCAACGATTTCAGCTTTAGCCGCTTCAGCGTTGTCCCAACCGTCAACTTTAACCCATTTGCCTGCTTCGAGGTCTTTGTAGTGCTCGAAGAAGTGGGTGATCTGCGCTTTCAGCAGGTCCGGCAGGTCGTTCACATCTTTGATGTGATCGTATTCTTTGCTCAGCTTGGTGTGCGGTACCGCAACCAGTTTGGCATCTTCACCGGATTCGTCGGTCATTTTCAGAACGCCAACCGGACGGCAACGGATCACAGAACCCGGCTGCAGCGGGTACGGGGTTGGGACCAGCACGTCAACCGGGTCACCGTCCAGAGACAGGGTGTGGTTGATGTAACCGTAGTTGCACGGATAGAACATCGCGGTGGACATGAAACGGTCAACGAACAGCGCGCCGCTCTCTTTGTCGACTTCGTATTTGATAGGATCTGCGTTAGCCGGGATTTCGATGACTACGTAGATATCTTCCGGCAGATCTTTACCCGCAGGGACGTTGAGTAAGCTCATGTCTGTTTCCTTTAGAATGTGTGGCAAATTAGTGCCCGGTATTATAGCCAACTCACCGCGAAAGTCTTGGCCTGTTTTACATCTCCCCCCGCGAAACACGGTCTTTTCAGTGCCTTCTTATGGCAGGAAAATCCATAAAGTTAGCCGCATACTGAATAAAATCGTGGAACCGTTTACATTGCGCCAGGAAATGGTCTGACACGGGTTAAAATTTCCACAAAATCGATAGCCTTCAACGGGTGCGCGACGCCTACTCCCTACTGAACTTGCTCTGTTAATGGTGATTAACAAATAATTTACTTTTTTGAAGTGTGATGTAACTCATTCCGTTACATCTCTCATTGTCTATAGTTTTTCCGCAGATGAATATTTGACCAACAATAACCCTACGAGGATACCTCTATGTGGAAGCGCTTACTTCTTGTCACAGCAGTTTCCGCAGCCATGTCGTCTATGGTCATGGCTGCCCCTTTAACGGTGGGATTTTCACAAGTTGGCTCTGAATCGGGCTGGCGCGCGGCGGAAACCAACGTCGCGAAGCAGGAAGCGGAAAAACGCGGTATCACTCTGAAGATTGCGGACGGGCAGCAAAAACAGGAAAACCAGATTAAAGCGGTGCGTTCGTTTATCGCTCAGGGTGTTGATGCCATCTTTATCGCGCCGGTCGTGGCGACCGGCTGGGAGCCTGTGCTGAAGGAAGCCAAAGAGGCCAACATCCCGGTGTTCCTGCTCGACCGATCTATCGATGTGAAAGATAAATCGCTGTACATGACTACCGTGACCGCCAACAACGTGCTGGAAGGCCAACTGATTGGCGAGTGGCTGATTAAAACCGTCGACGGCAAGCCGTGTAATGTCGTCGAGTTGCAGGGCACCGTCGGCGCGAGCGTGGCGATAGACCGTAAGAAAGGTTTCGCTGATGCCATTTCGAAAGCGTCAAATATCAAAATTATCCGTTCCCAGTCCGGCGACTTTACCCGCAGCAAGGGGAAAGAGGTGATGGAAAGCTTCATCAAGGCGGAAAACAACGGCAAGAATATTTGCATGGTTTACGCCCATAACGACGACATGGTGATCGGTGCCATTCAGGCGATTAAAGAGGCCGGGTTGAAGCCGGGTAAAGATATCCTCACCGGCTCAATTGACGGTGTACCGGATATCTACAAAGCGATGATTGCCGGTGAAGCGAACGCCAGCGTCGAGCTGACGCCGAACATGGCCGGCCCGGCGTTTGATGCGCTGGAGAAATTCAAGAAAGACGGCACCCTGCCGGAAAAAGTGACGCTCACCAAGTCTACGCTGTACCTGCCGGATACGGCGAAAGAAGAGTTAGATAAGAAGAAAAATATGGGCTACTAAGAGATAGCCCTGGCTGATGGCGCTTCACATATCGGACCTTTGTAACGGTAGGCCTGATAAGCGAAGCGCCATCAGGCAGTTCGGCGCACGATGCCGGATGGCGGCTTTGCCTTATCCGGCCTACAGGACTGGTACCCTCACCCTAATCCTCTCCCTGAACGGGTGATGGGCCGAGCGGTACGGGTAGCAAGTTGGGTACAATCTGTTCCCTCTCCCCCTCGGGGAGAGGGTTAGGGTGAGGGGGAGCGCACTATGACCACTGAAACCAACCCGGAAATCCTCCGCACCGAGGGGCTCTGCCAGTATTTTCCCGGCGTGAAAGCGCTGGATAACGTCAATTTCAGCCTGCGGCGCGGTGAAATTATGGCGCTGCTCGGCGAAAACGGCGCGGGTAAATCCACGCTGATTAAAGCGCTGACCGGCGTTTACCACGCCAACAGCGGCAGCATCTGGCTGGAAGGACAGCAAATTCATCCGAAAAATACCGCGCATGCTCAGCAGCTGGGCATTGGCACGGTATATCAGGAAGTGAACCTGCTGCCGAATATGTCGGTGGCGGATAACCTGTTTATTGGCCGTGAACCGAAACGTTTTGGTTTCCTGCGACGTAAAGAGATGGAAAAACGCGCCACCGCGCTGATGGCTTCCTACGGTTTTTCCCTCGACGTGCGCGAGCCGTTAAACCGCTTTTCGGTAGCGATGCAGCAGATCGTCGCCATCTGTCGGGCGATCGATCTCTCCGCCAAAGTGCTGATCCTCGATGAACCGACCGCCAGCCTCGACACCAAAGAGGTGGAGATGCTCTTCACCCTGATGCGCCAGCTGCGCGATCGCGGCGTCAGCTTGATCTTTGTCACCCACTTTCTCGATCAGGTGTATGCGGTCAGCGACAGGATCACCGTACTGCGCAACGGCACCTTTGTGGGCTGTCGGGAAACCCGCGAGCTGCCGCAGATTGAGCTGGTAAAAATGATGCTGGGCCGCGAGCTGGAACACCAGGCGCTCCAGCGGGCGGGGCGCACGTTGCTGAGTGATAAACCGGTGGCCTCCTTTGAAGGCTATGGCAAAAAGGGCACCATCGCGCCGTTCGATCTGCACGTGCGCCCCGGTGAGATCGTCGGTCTGGCCGGGCTGCTCGGATCTGGACGCACCGAAACCGCCGAAGTGATCTTCGGTATTCATCCCGCCGACAGTGGGCAAGCGACGATCAAAGGTAAACCGCAGACCCTGCGATCGCCGCATCAGGCCTCCTGTCTGGGGATCGGCTTTTGCCCTGAGGATCGTAAAACGGACGGCATTATTGCCGCCGCCTCGGTACGTGAAAATATTATCCTCGCGTTGCAGGCACAGCGCGGCTGGCTGCGGCCAATTCCGCGCAAAGAACAAAACGAGATTGCCGAACGCTTCATCCGCCAGTTGGGGATCCGCACCCCCAGCGCCGAGCAGCCGGTGGAGTTTCTCTCCGGCGGCAACCAGCAGAAGGTGCTGCTCTCGCGCTGGCTGCTGACGCGCCCGCAGTTCCTGATCCTCGACGAACCGACCCGCGGGATCGACGTTGGCGCGCACGCGGAGATCATTCGCCTGATCGAAACGCTCTGCGCGGACGGCCTGGCGCTGCTGGTGATCTCGTCTGAACTGGAAGAGCTGGTGGGCTACGCCGATCGGGTGATCATCATGCGCGATCGCCAACAGGTGGCGGAGATCCCGCTTGCTGAGCTCTCTGTTCCCGCCATTATGAACGCGATTGCGGCCTAAGGAGTTAACCGTGATGCCCCGAACTGTTCCCCAAACCGGTAAGCCGGAGCGCCGCTTTCGCTGGCCGCCGGGAATGCCGCAAATTGCGGCATTAATCCTGGTGCTGCTGGTCGATAGCCTGGTGGCGCCGCACTTTTTCCAGATAACCTTGCAGGATGGCCGCCTGTTCGGCAGCCCGATTGATATCCTCAACCGCGCGGCGCCGGTGGCGCTGCTGGCGATCGGCATGACGCTGGTGATCGCCACCGGCGGTATCGATCTTTCCGTTGGCGCAGTGATGGCGATTGCCGGAGCCACCGCCGCCGCGATGACCGTGGCCGGGCATAGCCTGCCGGTGGTCCTGCTGGCGGCGATCGGATCCGGCGTGCTGGCCGGGCTGTGGAACGGCATTCTGGTTGCGATCCTCAAAATTCAGCCCTTCGTCGCCACGCTGATTCTGATGGTCGCGGGGCGCGGCGTGGCGCAACTCATTACCTCCGGACAGATCGTCACCTTCGACTCGCCGTCGCTGGCGTGGATCGGCAGCGGTAAGTTTCTCTTGTTCCCGACGCCGGTCATTATTGCGCTGGTGACGCTGGTTATCTTTTGGCTGCTGGCGCGTAAAACCGCGCTCGGTATGTTTATTGAAGCGGTGGGGATCAACATTCGTGCGGCGAAAAACGCCGGGGTGAATACGCGTATCGTGGTGATGCTGGCCTACGTGCTGAGCGGCGTGTGCGCGGCGATTGCCGGAACGATTGTCGCGGCAGACATTCGCGGGGCCGATGCCAACAACGCTGGGCTGTGGCTGGAGCTGGACGCCATTCTGGCGGTGGTCATTGGCGGCGGCTCGCTGATGGGTGGGCGCTTTAACCTGCTGCTGTCGGTGGTCGGCGCGTTGATTATCCAGGGAATGAATACGGGTATTCTGCTCTCCGGCTTCCCGCCGGAGCTGAACCAGGTGGTCAAAGCGGTGGTTGTCATGTGCGTGCTGATCGTCCAGTCACCGCGCTTTATTCAGATACTGAAGAGGATGCGGGGCCATGATCAAACGTAATCTGCCGTTAATGATCACCCTCGGGGTGTTTATTGTGGGCTATCTCTACTGTCTGACCCAGTTTCCCGGTTTCGCCTCGACGCGGGTGATTTGCAATATTCTGACCGACAACGCCTTCCTCGGGATTGTTGCCGTGGGCATGACCTTTGTGATCCTTTCCGGTGGTATCGATCTTTCCGTCGGTTCAGTGATCGCCTTCACCGGCGTATTCCTCGCCAAGGCTATCGGCTTCTGGGGATTATCGCCGTTGATGGCCTTTCCGCTGGTGCTGGCGATGGGCTGCGCCTTCGGCGCGTTTATGGGCTGGTTGATTGACGCGCTGAAGATCCCGGCATTTATTATTACGCTCGCCGGGATGTTCTTCCTGCGCGGCGTGAGCTACCTGGTGTCTGAAGAGTCGATTCCTATCGATCATCCGGTATACGACGCCCTCTCCGGGCTGGCGTGGACCCTTCCCGGCGGTGGCCGTCTGAGCGCGATGGGGCTGTTGATGCTGCTGGTCGTGGTGTTGGGGATTTTCCTTGCCCACCGTACGCGCTTTGGCAATCAGGTCTATGCTATCGGCGGTAATGCCACCTCGGCCAACCTGATGGGTATCCCGACGCGTAGCACCATCGTGCGCATTTATATGCTGTCGACGGGGCTGGCGACGCTGGCGGGCATTGTGTTCTCCATTTATACCCAGGCTGGCTATGCGCTGGCAGGCGTTGGCGTAGAGCTGGATGCCATCGCCTCGGTGGTGATCGGCGGTACGCTGCTGAGCGGCGGCGTCGGTACGGTGCTGGGCACGCTGTTTGGCGTGGGCATTCAGGGGCTGATTCAGACCTACATCAACTTTGACGGCACGTTGAGCTCGTGGTGGACCAAAATCGCTATCGGCATTCTGCTGTTTATTTTTATTGCTCTGCAGCGGGCGCTGACGGTGCTGTGGGAGAACCGGCAGAGTGCGGCTGTCACCCGCGTCGACGTCCCGGTAACAAAGAACTAACATACTGAAACGCTAAAGTTTTTCCGGTAGCAGCCGATACCAGTCATTTACGCCAAACAGTACCCCTGCTACCGGACAAAACTATGATGCTAAAAACGCTCTCTATCCGTACCGGCCTGCTGTCCCTGCTCGCCGTGATGACTCTGCTGCTGATTCTGGTCAGCGGTATCGGCATTTATGCTCTCACCCAAAGCTCTGCTTCCCTCCAGCGAATCGACCATCTGCAAAGCGAGCAAATGACGCAGCTGAATGAGGGTTATACGCTGCTGCTGCGTGCACGCAATGAAGCCGGACAGGCGGTCCGCTTGATGGAAATCGGCATGCTGGACGACGCGACGAAGGCCGTCAAAACCCTCAACGGCGAAGTGACGCAGGGGCAAAAAATTATCGCCAGCGTCAGCCAGTCATCGGTTGACGATGCCGATGGCGCAAAACGGATGGCGGATGTCGCGAAAAGCTATGAGGCCTATAACACTCAGGCGATCAAACCGATGCTGGCGGCGCTCGAGCAGCAGAACGTCGACGGTTATTACGATCTGCTGGAAAAAACAATGATCCCGGTGGCCCGCCAGTTTGATAACGCCGTTCACGCCTTCCAGGATTGGGGGGAGTCGCGCGGGCAGATTGAAGTGGCGGCAGTACACAGTACCAAAAATCGCGTATTGGCACTGATGGTGTTGGCCATTGCGCTGACCGCAGGGGTGATAGCGCTGGCCTGGCTGCAGTTGCAACATCTGCTGTTAAAGCCGCTGGCATCGGCGATTGGCCAGCTTGAGCAGGTAGCGTCCGGGGATTTAACGCCTTCGCCGCTGAAAACCAGCAGCGCCGAAATTAAGCGTCTGAACGTGGCGATTGCCGGGATGCGCGAGTCGATGATGAACTCGGTTATGCGGGTGCGCGACGCCAGCTCACAGATTGATATCGGCAGCCGCGAGCTGACGGCGGGCAATAACCACCTGGCGCAGCGTACGGAGTCGACGGCGACTTCGCTCGAGCAAACCGCTGCCAGCATGGAACAGCTGACCGCCACCGTGAAGCAGAACGCCGACAACGCCGAGCAGGCGCACAAGCTGGCGCGCGATGTCTCGGATACTGCCGATCGTGGCAGCGAGATGGTGTGCTATGTGATTGAAAAAATGCAGGATATTTCAGGAAGTGCCAAACGTATCGCCGATATTCTCAGCGTGATTGACGGTATTGCCTTCCAGACCAATATTCTGGCGCTCAACGCCTCCGTCGAAGCGGCCCGCGCGGGTGAACAGGGGCGCGGATTTGCGGTCGTGGCGGGTGAGGTGCGTAACCTCGCCAGCCGCAGCGCCGATGCGGCGAAAGAGATTCGCCAGCTGATTGCCGACTCGCAAACTCACGTCAACGAAGGCAGCGATCTGGCTCAGCAGGCGGGGGAAACCATGGATGAGATCGCCAGCGAAGTGATGCGGATGACCAAGCTGATGCGGGAAATTGCCAGCGCGTCGCAGGAACAGAGTCGCGGTATTGAGCAGGTGAATATTGCGGTGAGTCAGATGGATGAAACCGCACAGCAGAACGCGGCGCTGGTACAGCAGTCTTCGGCGGCAACCCGTTCGCTGGAAGAGCAGTCGCAGGCGCTGGTGGCGGCGATGGCGTCGTTCCGGCTGCAGGTGGCGTAACCGGGACACCGATTTTGTAGGCCGGATAGGCGTGTACGCCGCCATCCGGCAATATCACCGCATCGTGCCGGATGGCGCTTCGCTTATCCGGCCTACCACGTAATGTAGGCCGGGATACTGCGATTACGCGTCCGGGAACTCACGAATAAAGCGCTCGACATCCTCGACCATATGGTCGTTGCCGACGAAGAATGAACGGCGCTGGTGCAGGCTTTCCGGCACGATATCCAGAATACGCTCTTTCCCATCGCTGGCCTTGCCGCCGGCCTGTTCCGCGAGGAACGCCATCGGGTTGCACTCATACAGCAGACGCAGCTTCCCTTCCGGGTGGCTGGCGGTGCTTGGGTACAGGTAGATGCCGCCTTTCAGCAGATTACGGTGGAAATCGGCCACCAGAGAACCGATGTAGCGTGAGGTGTACGGGCGCTGCGTGGACTTATCTTCTTCCTGGCAGAACTTGATGTACTTTTTCACGCCGTTCGGGAATTTGATGTAGTTACCTTCGTTGATCGAGTAAGTGCTGCCGCGCTGTGGGAAGCGCATGCGCTCCTGACACAGGCAGAATACGCCCAGCGACGGGTCGTAGGTAAAGGCATGTACGCCGCAGCCGGTGGTGTACACCAGCATGGTCGAGGAACCATATACCACATAACCGGCGGCCACCTGACGGTTGCCCGGTTGCAGGAAGTCTTCTTCGGTAACCGGCGTGCCGACTGGCGTTACGCGGCGGTAAATCGAGAAAATGGTGCCGACAGAGACGTTAACGTCGATGTTAGATGAACCATCCAGCGGGTCCATCAGGACCACGTATTTCGCGTGTTCGCAGCCGTCGAAGACGACGATTTCATCTTCCTCTTCGGAGGCGATACCGGCGACGATGTCACGTGCACGCAGCGCAGCTTTCAGTTTCTCGTTCGCGAACAGATCGAGCTTTTGTTGTACTTCTCCCTGTACGTTTTCAGCGCCGCTGGCACCCAGGATATCGACCAGACCGGCCTTATTGATATCGCGGTGGATGATCTTAGCACCTAACTTTATTGCCGACAGCAAAGCAGTGAGTTCACCGGTTGCGTGTGAGAACTCGTGCTGCTTCTCGACAATAAATTCACCTAACGTTTTCATAACACTTTCCCTGACAGTGGATGTTGAGTAAAACGGCTGCAACAATACTAACAAAGAATAAAAAAAATACGCACAGGTGAATCGCGCCAGCAAACTACGGAATATCCTGAAATGCATTTCTCTGCCGGCAAACATATGGGTAAAATGCGGGGCAGATAAAAAAAGGATAGTGACGTATGCGCATTCATATTTTGGGTATTTGTGGCACTTTCATGGGCGGTCTGGCAATGCTGGCTCGTTCGCTGGGTCACGAAGTCACGGGTTCGGATGCCAATGTGTATCCCCCGATGAGCACGCTGCTTGAAAAGCAAGGCATTGATTTAATTCAGGGCTATGACGCCAGCCAGCTTGACCCGCAGCCGGACCTGGTCATCATCGGCAACGCCATGACGCGCGGTAACCCGTGCGTGGAAGCGGTGCTGGAGAAGAACATTCCGTATATGTCCGGCCCGCAGTGGCTGCACGATTTCGTGCTGCGCGACCGCTGGGTTGTGGCGGTTGCCGGTACCCACGGTAAAACCACTACCGCCGGTATGGCGACCTGGATCCTTGAAGAGTGCGGCTATAAGCCGGGCTTCGTCATTGGCGGCGTGCCGGGTAACTTTGAGGTTTCCGCACGTTTGGGCGACAGCCCGTTCTTCGTGATCGAAGCCGATGAATACGACTGCGCCTTCTTTGATAAGCGTTCCAAATTCGTGCATTACTGCCCGCGTACCCTGATCCTCAACAACCTTGAGTTCGATCACGCGGACATCTTTGACGATCTGAAAGCTATCCAGAAACAGTTCCACCACCTGGTGCGCATCGTGCCGGGACAGGGCCGTATCATCCTGCCGGAAAACGACGCGAACCTGAAACAGGTGATGGCGATGGGCTGCTGGAGCGAGCAGGAGCTGGTGGGCGAGCAGGGCCACTGGCAGGCGAAAAAGCTGAACACCGACGCCTCCGAGTGGGAAGTGCTGCTCGACGGTGAAAAGGTCGGAGAAGTGAAGTGGGGCCTGGTCGGCGAACACAACATGCATAACGGCCTGATGGCGATTGCCGCCGCGCGTCATGTCGGCGTGACGCCGGCCGATGCCGCCAACGCGCTGGGCAGCTTTATCAACGCCCGTCGCCGCCTGGAGCTGCGCGGTGAAGCCAACGGCGTTTGCGTTTACGACGACTTCGCGCACCACCCAACGGCTATCCTCGCGACGCTGCAAGCGCTGCGCGGCAAAGTCGGCGGTACGGCGAAAATCATCGCCGTGCTGGAACCGCGTTCGAACACCATGAAAATGGGCGTCTGCAAAGACGACCTGGCGCCGTCTCTGGGCCGCGCGGATGAAGTGTTCCTGCTGCAGCCTCAGCACATTCCGTGGCAGGTTGCGGAAGTGGCGGAAGCCTGCGTGCAGCCAGCCCACTGGAGCGCCGATGTTGACGCGCTGGCGGATATGATCGTGAAAAGCGCCGAGCCGGGCGACCATATTCTGGTGATGAGCAACGGCGGGTTTGGCGGCATTCATCAGAAACTGCTGGAAAGGCTGGAAAAGAAGGCTCAGCACTAAACGGCTGAGCTGGGCCCCTCACCCTAACCCTCTCCCCACCGGGGAGAGGGGACCGATTGAGCAGCTAGCACGATTGGTTTTCTCCCTCGCCCCTTTGGGGAGAGGGCCGGGGTGAGGGGCCCCGCTCAACACAACACTCTCCCTCGGTACCCAAACATGCTTACCGCCAAAAAAATCACTACCACCGATTCTCCCTTATTCCCGCCGCTCGATGCCCTCTATACCCACGCCTTTCCGTGGCACGAACAGCGCGAACTCCCCGCCAAACAGCGCGCGCTCAATGACCCACACTATGCGCTGGAAGCGTGGTTCGACGGTGAGTTATTCATCGGGATGAGTGGGACATGGGCATTTAACGGCTATATCTACATCGAACATCTGGCCGTCGACGGCAGCCTGCGCTCGCAGGGCTACGGTAAGCGCCTGCTGGGGCAAATTCTCGAGCGCGCGCCGAAAACGATTCTGGAAATCGACCCGTTGACCACCGAGATTGCCCGCAAGCGTCTGCGTTTTTATGAAGGCATGGGGTTCTTCGCTAACCCGTGGCCGCACGCGCACCCGACCTATCACGCTGGTATCGCCGATCACGAATTAATTGTGCTGAGCTATCCGCAGCCGATTGACGAGGCTCAGTACCAGCGTTTCAACCATGATTTGTGCCAGATTGTGATGGCGTAACGCGTCATCATTGCCGGATGGCGGCGTAAACGCCTTATCCGGCCTACAATTGGCACCGAATGTAGGCCTGATAAGCGAAGCGCCATCAGGCGGTCACACGCAGATAAAAAAATACCCTCACGAAGAGGGCATTTTACGGAAGCTTATTCCTGGTTTTCAGACAGCTCGCGCAGATACTGGAAAATCTGGCGGGAAGATTTCGGCGGCTTGTTGCCGGCTTTTTCTTTCCTGGCGTTACGCACCAGCGAACGCAGCTGTTGGCGATCGGCGGCGGGCCACAGATTCATCACTTCTTCGATGGCTTCATCGCTACCGTCGACCATACGATCGCGCAGTTGCTCCAGCTTGTGGAACACAACCACCTGCTGGTTGTGACGGTTTTTCAGCTTATCCAGCGCCTGGCGGTAAGGTTCAACGTCACGCTGACGCAGCATTTTACCAATCAGCTGCAGCTGGCGGCGGCGGCCTTCCATCTTAATGCGCTGCGCCAGTTCAATGGCGGCGCGCAGGTCGGCGTCCAGCGGGATTTTATCCAGCGCGTTCTTACCGAGCTCAACCAGTTCTACCCCAAGCTTTTTCAGCTCTTCGGCATCACGTTTAATTTCACTCTTGCTGACCCAGATAATTTCATCATCTTCGTCCTCGATATCATCACCGGGGACTTCGTCGAGCCAGTCTTCGGGCTGCTTTGTCATTTCAGGCTCCTTAAAAAAGAGGCTAATACTAACAGCTTGAGCGCATACTGAGAAAGGGTTCTCTGTTAGACTTCATTTAACTTTACCTCAGATTATGGCTTAGACGATGAAAGTGATCACACAAGTTGCGGAACAACGTATTGCGCTGGAAAAAGCGGTCTCCACGGCACTCGAGCTGGCAGCCGCTCAATCGGACGGCGCGGAAGTCGCGGTCAGTAAGACCACCGGTATCAGCGTCAGCACGCGCTACGGTGAAGTTGAAAATGTCGAATTCAACAGCGATGGCGCGCTGGGGATCACCGTTTATTACCAGAATCGTAAAGGCAGCGCTTCCTCTACAGACCTGAGCCCGGACGCTATCGCCCGTACCGTGCAGGCGGCGCTGGATATTGCCCGCTACACCTCGCCGGACCCGTGTGCGGGCGTGGCAGACAAAGATCTGCTGGCCTTTGATGCGCCGGATCTTGACCTGTTCCACCCGGCGGAAGTCTCCCCGGATGAAGCGATTGAACTGGCGGCCCGCGCTGAGCAGGCTTCCCTGAAAGCCGACAAACGCATCACCAACACCGAAGGCGGCAGCTTCAACAGCCATTACGGCATTAAAGTCTTTGGCAACAGCCACGGTATGTTGCAGAGCTACAGCTCAACCCGTCATTCCCTTTCCAACTGCGTGATTGCCGAAGCGAACGGCGACATGGAGCGTGATTACGCCTACACCATCGGCCGCGCGCTGGGCGACCTGAAGTCTCCGGAATGGGTCGGCGAAGAGTGCGCACGCCGTACCCTGTCGCGCCTGGAACCGCGCAAACTCTCTACCATGCAGGCGCCGGTCATTTTCGCCAATGAAGTGGCAACCGGGCTGTTTGGTCACCTGGTCGGCGCGATTGCCGGTGGCTCGGTGTACCGTAAATCGACCTTCCTGCTGGACTCGCTGGGTAAGCAAATTCTGCCGGAGTGGCTGACCATTGAAGAGCATCCGCATCTGCTGAAAGGGCTGGCTTCGACGCCGTTCGACAGCGAAGGCGTGCGTACCGAGCGTCGTGACATTATCAAAGACGGTATCCTGACCCAGTGGCTGCTGACCAACTACTCCGCGCGCAAGCTGGGCCTGAAGAGCACCGGTCACGCGGGCGGCATCCACAACTGGCGCATCAAGGGCCGCGGCCTGAGTTTTGAAAAGTTGCTTAAAGAGATGGGCACGGGTCTTGTCGTGACGGAATTGATGGGGCAGGGTGTTAGCGGCATCACCGGCGACTACTCGCGCGGTGCCTCAGGTTTCTGGGTGGAGAACGGCGAAATTCAGTACCCGGTGAGCGAAATCACCATCGCGGGCAACCTGAAAGATATGTGGCGCAATATTGTCACCATCGCTGACGATATTGAGACACGGAGTAATATCCAATGTGGTTCCGTACTGTTGCCGGAGATGAAAATCGCCGGGCAGTAATCACGTGTTGGGCGCATCCTGCTGCGCCCGTTCGCTTAAATAATAAAAAGGAAGTGAGCAATGCGTAAAAAACTGGTAGCGATGCTGGCGGTCTCCGCGCTGGCACTGGGTTCGGCTTCAGCGTTCGCCGACCTGGGCGAAGATATGGACACCCTGGCGGAAAATCTGCAGGTGGTGCAGAAAACCTCCGACGCGGGCGAGCTGAAAGCGGCGCTGACGAAGATGCGCACCGCGGCGGAAGATGCCAAAAAAGAGACTCCGCCAAAGCTGGAAGGCAAAGCGGCTGATAGCGCGGAAATGAAAGACTATCGTCACGGTATGGATACGCTGATTGGTCAGATTGACGGTGCGCTGAAGCTGGCGAACGAGGGCAAAGTGAAAGAGGCCCAGGCCGCCGCGGAAGCTTTTAAAACCACCCGCAACGAGAACCACAAGAAGTTCCGCTAACGCCTTTTCCGGAAGGTGTCGCCCGATGCCTTCCGTATTTCTCTCCCGTAAAACTTCATCGATATCACACTTTTCACCTTCATTTTGCCATTCGTATTTCCAATGACCTTGTCCCTCAGACGTGACATTCATCACGCGAATATATCGAAATCGTTATTTTCGTGGCGAATCTGTGAATCCGATCACTCAGGCCGTCTACCTTTCCACTTCGAAGTGGAAAACAACTCGCTACAAACTCCCATCCCCCGGCGTTAGGTTTATCCCCAGAGACATTAGCGGGGTAACACGAGTGAATAACGGAGCGGTAATACACGACGCAGGGGAGCAGGCGCTACAGACCGAACGGCTGGCCGACAACATGTTGCAGCAGGTGTTCGCACTGTTACGCCGCCGCGATATCACCCCTAACGACGTGCAGGAGCAAATGCTGACCTCCCACGTGCGGGCCATGGCCCACCGGTCAATCAGCGGCGAACCGCTGCCGGAAGTGGATGCCAGCCTGTTTGAAGAGATTTCTGACGATTCAATGATGCTTGCCCGAGAAGTGGTCGCGGCGTTTGGCAACCTGCCTGATGAAGAGGCCTGGCTGCTGTCCGTTCACTTCGAAGTCGCAAAAGACAACCTGTAAGGAGCAACAAATGGAACAGATCACCGTAGTAATTGGCGACCGCCTGGGTAAAGGACAAAAAGTTGCCGCTGGCGCGGAAAAAGCCGGTGCTCGTGCAGTTGTGGTACCGGGCGTCGCTGCCGATATGAAGCTGGGCGACATGATGAAGGCCGAGAATGCAACCTTCGGTATCTCCTTCTGCGGCAGCGGCGGTGCGGGGGCTATCACCGCGCAGACCAAATATGGCTACAAGGCGAAATACGGCATGCGTTCGGTGGAAGAGGGCGTGACTGCCATCAACGAAGGCTGCAACGTGCTGGGCTTCGGCTTTATGGACAAAGAAGAGCTGGGCGAACGCCTGGTAGAGGCCTGGAAGAAGAAGTACGGCGCTTGAGTATGAAAGAGCAATTCACCACCACGGTGAGGGTCACGGGCAAAGGCGAGAGCAAAACACGGGCGTTCGCCGATGCCCTGAACCACGTGCAGGCTGCGGTGATGAAAACATCATCGCATATCTTACTGCGTATTGAGCCACAGGATGTGCAGGTTGTTCATGCGCGCGAAGCGGTACGAAAAGAGGCGTTCTTATTCTTCTTTTTACGCCGTGAACGACGAGCGTACAGCGTGGAGCTGGACGTTACCGTCAACGTGACCGCCATTGATATCGATAAAGTGGATTTCGTCACGCAAACCTGATTTTCACCAAAGGGTCAGACTATGTTCCTGATAATTTTAATAAAATCGCTCATCATCGGCGGCCTTGTTGGCGTCGGCGTGGGCGCCGGAGCGGCACGCATGTTTCACGCGCCCACCACGCAGGGGATGGGGGCGTTTCGTACGTTGGGCGAGCTGAACTCCTGTGAAGGCGATCCGGCTTCCCACTTTTCATTTGGCCTCGGTTTCTTCTTTAACGCCTGGGCTTCTTCCGTTGCAGCAGGCTCCTTCACCCAGGACGTTGACCACCGCATTATCCCGAACTGGGGCGCGGCGGCGTTGATGATCAAAAACCGCAACGTCGGTGAAACGCTGCATGACCCACGCAAAATGGCGATTGCCTGCGGCATCATCGGCATGATTGTCGTAGCTTTCCTCAACCTGACGGCCTCTTCCGTTCCGCAGGCGCTGCAGGTCACCGCCGTGAAGGTGCTGGTACCGGCGGCCAACCTGCTGGTCAATACCGTGATGCCGGTGATCTTCTGGCTGGCGGCGATTGATGCCGGTAAGAAATCAGGCTTCTGGGCCACCATCTTCGGCGGCGCAGCGCAGCTGATTATGGGTAACGCCGTACCGGGTCTGGTGCTGGGTATCCTGATTGGTAAGGGCGTTGAAGAGAGCGGCTGGCATCGCGTCACCAAAGTAATGATGGGCGCTATCGTTGCGCTGTTCGTCCTGAGCGCCTTCTTCCGCGGTTTCGACATGAAGATGATTGAATCCTTCCACCTGACCGTACCGAACTGGCTGGATCTGATCCACAGCTCAATCAGCGGCAAATAACGGGAGCCTGACATGGAACAAAATAAAGGTTTTTGGTATGCCGACTGGTCTTTCCCGATCTTCGTTGGCCTGCTCTCCTCCGGCGTGTTTGCCGGGACGCATATGTACTACCTCTACGGCATCGGCGCTTTCAACGAAGTGGCCTTCGTGGCGATGCTGAAAGCCGGGATTGATACCGGGGCTTACGGTGCGGTTGCCGCGTTCGGCGCGAGCTTCCTGTTTGCCCGTATCATCGAAGGTTCGCTGGTGGGGATTCTGGATATCGGCGGGGCGATTCAGACCGGCGTTGGCCTCGGCGTTCCGGCACTGCTGCTCGGCGCGGGCATCATGTTCCCGGTGACCAACTTTATTGCCTCCCTGATTACCGGGCTGGTGATTGGTCTGGCGATTGGCTACATCATCATCCTGGCGCGTAAGTTCACCATCAACCAGAGCGACTCCACCTACGGGGCCGACGTGATGATGGGCGCGGGTAACGCCTCCGGCCGCTTCCTCGGCCCGTTGATTATCCTCAGCGCGATGACCGCCTCGATTCCTATCGGCATCGGTTCTCTGGTTGGCGCACTGCTGTTTTACATCTGGCAGAAGCCGATTACCGGCGGCGCGATACTGGGGGCGATGATCCTCGGTTCCATCTTCCCGGTTGCCATTAGCTGATAGCGTTTCGTTGTAGGCCGGATAAGGCGCAGCCGCCATCCGGCAACGCCGCCTGATGGCGCTGCGCTTATCAGGCCTACACGCCCCCCATTACAACAGGAGAGAGAGATGTTTGATTTACTCCTGCGCCGTGCGCGCCTCGTCGACGATACCCTGACTGATATCGCCATCAAGGACGGTTCAATCGCGGCGCTGGGCGAGATTAGCGCACCTGCCCATAAAACCATTACGCTGGACGGGAAATATTACGCCAGCGCCGGCTGGATTGACTCCCACGTCCACTGCTACCCGAACTCACCGATTTATCACGATGAGCCGGACAGCGTCGGTATCGCCACTGGCGTCACCACCGTAATTGATGCCGGCAGCACCGGCGCGGACGACGTGGATGATTTCTACCAACTGACCCGTAAAGCTGCGACCGACGTCTATGCACTGCTCAACATCTCCCGCGTCGGGCTGATTGCCCAGAACGAACTGGCCAATATGGCCAATATCGATGCCGACGCGGTGAAGCAGGCGGTGGCGCGCCACCCGGACTTTATCGTCGGCCTGAAAGCGCGCATGAGCAGTAGCGTGGTCGGCGAAAACGGCATTACGCCGCTGGAGCGGGGTAAAGCCATCCAGCAAGAAAACGGCGACCTGCCGCTGATGGTGCACATTGGTAACAACCCGCCAAACCTTGATGAAATCGCCGAACTGCTGAGCTCCGGCGACATCATCACCCACTGCTACAACGGCAAACCGAACCGTATTCTGACGCCGCAAGGCGAACTGCGCGGTTCCATCGTGCGCGCCTTAAAGCGCGGCGTGCGTCTCGACGTCGGCCACGGCACCGCCAGCTTCAGCTTTGAAGTGGCCCGCCGTGCGATTGCGATGGGCATTCTGCCGCACACCATCAGCTCCGATATCTACTGCCGTAACCGCATCGACGGTCCGGTACGCTCGCTGGCGCTGGTGATGTCGAAATTCCTCGCTATTGGTATGTCGCTGCCGCAGGTGATTGATTGCGTGACCCGCCATGCCGCCGAGGGGTTACGCCTGACGCACAAAGGACGACTGGCAGTCGGTTACGACGCGGATATCACGCTGTTTACCCTCGCGCAGACGCCAACGGTGCTGGTGGATGCCGAACAAGAGAGCCTTCAGGCTGACAAGATTCTGCTGCCGCTTGCCGCGATTCGCGCGGGCAAGGGCTATTTGACCGAACAAGGGAGCGCGGAAAATGCCTTCAATTTTTGAAAAATACGATTTAAAACAAGTGATTAATACTTCTGGTCGCATGACCGCACTCGGCGTCTCTACGCCGCGCCCGGAAGTGGTGGAAGCCGCGATGGCGGGCATGAATCAGTACTTCGAGATGAAAGATCTGGTGAATAAAACCGGCGCCTATATTGCGAAGCTGCTGGATGTTGAAGGGGCGACCGTGGTGTCCTGCGCGTCCGCCGGTATTGCGCAATCCGTGGCGGCGGTGCTGGTAAAAGACAGCGACTGGCTGCTGGAAAACCTGCACGTCACCCCGATTGAAAACAACGAAATCGTGCTGCCGAAAGGCCACAACGTCAACTTCGGCGCGCCGGTCGGCACTATGGTGGCGCTGGGCGGCGGCAAGCTGGTGGAAGCGGGCTATGCCAACGAATGTTCTGCCGACCAGCTGGCGGCGGCGATTACCCCGCGCACGGCGGCAATTCTTTATATCAAGTCTCACCACTGCGTGCAGAAAAGCATGCTTAACGTGGCACAGGCTGCGGCGGTCGCGCGCAGCCATAATCTGCCGCTGATCGTTGATGCGGCGGCGGAAGAGGATCTGCATGCCTACTATCGTGCGGGGGCGGATCTGGTCATCTACAGCGGCGCGAAGGCGATCGAAGGGCCAACCAGCGGGCTGGTGATTGGTAAAACCCAGTACGTAGAGTGGGTGAAGCGCCAGTCGATGGGCATTGGACGTGCCATGAAGGTCGGTAAAGAAGGCATTCTGGGTCTGACCTGCGCCATTGAACACTATCTGACGGCGACCAAAGAGAGCGGCGAAGAGATGGTGGCGAAGATGACCCCGTTTATCAACCAGCTTAATACGCTCAACGGCGTCACCGCGCGTGTGGTGTGGGATAGCGCGGGCCGCGATATTGCCCGTGCGGAGATTAAATTTGATGAAGCGGCGACCGGCGTGAATACCGGCGAGCTGGTGGCGGCGCTGAAGCAGGGTGAATACGCCATCTACTTCCGCGGCTACAAGGCCAACGAAGGCATTATCGAAGCCGATGTCCGCAGTGTGGATGCGCAGCAGCTGGAGATTGTCTCCCGCCGTATTGCTGAAGTGTTAAACCAGGAGAAAAAAGCATGAAACTGACCCCAAACTTTTACCGTGACCGCGTCTGCCTGAACGTTCTGGCGGGAAGCCTTGAGAACGCCAGCGAGATTTATGAAGCGGCGGAAGGTCATGTGCTGGTGGGCGTGCTCTCCAAAAACTATCCGGACATCGCCAGCGCGGTGGCCGACATGCGTGAATACGCAAAGCGGATTGATAACGCGCTCTCCGTCGGCCTGGGCGCGGGCGACCCGAACCAGTCGGCGATGGTCAGCGAAATCTCCCGCCAGGTGCAGCCGCAGCACGTTAACCAGGTCTTCACCGGCGTGGCGACCAGCCGCGCGCTGTTAGGGCAGAACGAGACCGTGGTCAACGGCCTGGTTTCGCCAACCGGCACCGTCGGCATGGTTAAAATTTCTACCGGCCCGCTGTCCAGCAACGCGCCGGACGGTATCGTGCCGCTGGAAACCGCGATTGCCCTGCTGAAAGATATGGGCGGCAGCTCGATTAAGTACTTCCCGATGGGCGGCCTGAAGCACCGTGATGAGTTTATTGCGGTGGCACAAGCCTGCGCGCGCCATGATTTCTGGCTGGAACCGACCGGCGGAATCGATCTGGAAAACTACGGCGAGATCCTGAAAATTGCGCTGGATGCGGGGGTCAGCAAAATTATCCCGCATATCTACAGCTCAATCATTGATAAAGACAGCGGCAATACGCGTCCGGCGGACGTGCGTCGACTGCTGGAGATGACTAAACAGCTTGTTAAGTAGTGCCGATTGCCCCTCACCCCGGCCCTCTCCCCACAGGGGAGAGGGAGAAAACCGACCGTGCCTTTTACGTCGATCGTGTGTAAAAGTGCCGAACGGTCCCCTCGCCCCTGTGGGGAGAGGGTTAGGGTGAGGGGAAAAACCTCACCGAACCATCAAGGAGTCACCATGCCAACCGCTCGTCATCTGCTTGTTGCTTCACTCTCTTTGCTTGCTACCACGGTTACCGCCCAAACTCAGTATGCCTGGGTTGGTACCTACAATCCCAATGGTGAAGGTCTATACCGTTTTACCATTGATGGTAAGACCGGCGCCCTACACGATAAAGCGCTTGTCAGTTCCCTGCCCAACGTCGCGCAGCTTACCGTCAGCCCCGATGGTAAGACGCTGTATGCCGCCAGCGAGGTGGAAAAAGGCGTGGTGCAGGCGTGGAGCATCGCCGCGAACGGTGAGCTTAGTAGCCTGAATCAGGTGGCTTCCGGCGGCGCGGGGCCGGTCTATCTCTCCTTGACGCCGGACGGTCGTCATCTTCTGGTCGCCAACTATGTGAGCGGGTCGATCGCGGTGCTGCCGGTGAAAGAGGACGGCAGTCTGGGCGAGGCGGTCGATGTGCATCAGGATCAGGGCCCGGCAGGTGCGGCGCGCCCTGCAGCAGCAGCGGAGGGGAGTTTTGCTATCAGCGATCATAACGGCCCGCACGCGCACATGGTTGCCAGCGATCCGAGCGGTCAGTTTGTGTATTCCACCGATCTGGGGCTGGATCGGATCTACCAGTATCGTTTGGATAGCGCCAGCGGCAAGCTGACGCCGAACGATCCGCCGTTTATCGCCGCCTCCTCGGCAGGGGCAGGGCCGCGACATTTTGTCTTTACGCCAGCAGGTGATGGGCTATGGTTGATTAATGAAGAATCCTCCACGCTGACCTTTTATCACCTCGATAAACAAAGCGGCCAGCTGCGCGAAGGCAAGACGGTCTCGGCGCTGCCAAAAGAGTACAAAGGCACCAGCTTTGCCGCAGGGCTGGTGTTAAGCCAGGACGGCAAGCAGCTGTATGTCGCCAATCGCCTCCACAACAGCATCGCCCACTTCACCGTGATGGCCGACGGCAGCCTGTCGCACCAGGACGATATCTGGACGCGTGGCGACTATCCACGAACGCTAACGCTTGATAAGCAAGGACATTGGCTATATGTCATGAATCAGCGTAGCGATAATATTACTCGCTTTAGCGTGGCGCCGAAGGACGGCAAGCTGACGTTTTCACCGGACTATACGCCGGTTGGCAGCCCGTCTCAGATGGTGATTTCCACGCAACCTTAAGCCGTAACTTGAAGGAACCGACATGCGATTTCCCAACCAACGTTTAGCGCAACTCTTTACCCTGCTGCAAAACGAAACGCTGCCCCAGGATGAGCTGGCGCAGCGGCTGTCGGTCTCAACCCGTACCGTACGCGCCGATATCACTGCGCTCAATGCGCTTTTGATGCATTACGGCGCGCAGTTTGTGCTGACGCGGGGCAGCGGCTACCAGCTAAAAATCGACGATCCCACGCGCTACCAAACGCTGGAAGAGAGTGCGCCGAAAACGCAGCATATCCCGCGCACCGCTCAGGATCGCGTGCACTTTTTGCTGGTGCGCTTTTTAACGTCGGCGTTCTCCATCAAGCTTGAGGATCTGGCTGATACGTGGTTTGTCAGCCGCGCCACGTTGCAGAGCGATATGGTCGATGTACGCGAGCATTTTCAGCGCTATCAGCTGACGCTGGAGACGCGTCCGCGTCACGGCATGAAGCTGTTCGGCAGCGAAGTCTCTATTCGCGCTTGCCTGACCGATCTCCTGTGGGAGCTAAGCCAGCAGGGGCCGCTGAACCCGCTGATGCGTGAAGAGGCGTTTGATGCGAGTGTGCCAACGCTGCTGGAAGGCACGCTGCAGGAGATGTTAACCCGTCACCATGTGCGTCTGACCGATGCGGGCGAACGTTTTATTTGTCTGTATGGTGCGGTGGCGGTACGCCGCGTACGCGACGGATATCCACTGGCGGATTTCAGCGCGGAAGATGTGGCGCAAAACGTGCGCGATGTGGCTCGTGATTTCGCCAATACTTTGCAGCAACTGGCGGGGAAAGGTTTTTCGCTGGCGGAAGAGGAGTGGCTGTGCGTGCACCTCGCCGCCCGTCAGGTGCAGGACGTTGACCCGGAAACCATTAGCGCCGACGATGACGAAGCGCTGGTGAACTACATCCTGAGCTATATTAATCAGCAATATAACTACAATCTACTGGACGACGCCCAGCTGCATGCCGATCTGCTGACCCACATCAAAACCATGATTACCCGGGTGCGTTACCAGATAATGATCCCCAACCCGTTGCTCGATAACATCAAGCAGCACTATCCCATGGCGTGGGACATGACGCTGGCGGCCGTCTCCAGCTGGGGAAAATATACGCCGTACGCCATCAGTGAAAACGAGATTGGTTTCCTGGTGCTGCATATCGGCGTCGGGCTGGAGCGCCACTACAACATTGGCTATCAACGTCAGCCGCAGGTGCTGCTGGTCTGCGATGCGGGTAACGCGATGGTGCGGATGATTGAAGCTATTTTGCAGCGTAAATACCCGCAGATAGAAATTGGCGCCACGCTCTCCCAGCGCGAGTATGAGCAGCGGGCGACGGTGGCGGAAGATTTCGTCATCTCGACGGTACGCATCAGCGAAAAAGATAAACCCGTAATCACGATTGCGCCGTTCCCCACCGACTATCAGCTGGACCAAATCGGTAAGCTGGTGCTGGTGGACCGTACCCGCCCATTTATGCTCAACAAATACTTCGATGAAGCGCACTTCCGCGTGATTGACGCGCCGATGGATCGGCAAACGCTGTTTGCCGAGCTATGCCAGCAGCTGCAGCAGGAAGGGTTTGTTGATGCCGCATTCCACGCGTCGGTGGTGGAGCGTGAAGCGATTGTCAGCACCATGCTCGGCGACGGCATTGCGCTGCCGCACGCCTTAGGGCTGCTGGCGCAGAAGACCGTGGTGTATACCGTTATTGCTCCCCACGGTATCGCCTGGGGCGACGAAACCGCACACATCATCTTCCTGCTGGCGATCAGCAAAAGCGAGTATGAAGAGGCGATGGCCATCTACGATATTTTTGTCACTTTCCTGCGCGAGCGAGCGATGGCCCGCCTGGCAGCGACCCGCAGCTTTGATGAGTTTAAGGCGGTGGCAATGGAGTGCGTCAGCCGGTTTTGAGAGGCGCTATCCAGAACGCAATGTAATTCAAATGTAATGCTATAATGCATTACATCTTTGCGCTTTCTGGAGACATAATGGCTACGCTCAACGTCCGACTGGACGATAATCTCAAAAAAGAGGCTTATGCCGTGCTGGAAAAACTCGATATCACGCCAACCGAAGCCGTCCGGCTTTTCTTTCAGTACATTGCTGAAAATGGGCGTATGCCGGTAAAAACGGCGATCATTAGCGACAGCGAAGAGGCGTTGCTGCAAACGGTTCGTGAGCGTCTGGCGAACCCGGAGAAAGGCATCAAGGTTAATCTGGATGACCTATGAGCTGGAGTTTGATCCCCGTGTGCTTCGGGAGTGGCACAAGCTCGGTGAAACGGTAAAAGCACAGTTTAAAAGCCGTTTGGCAAAGGTGTTAAAGAATCCACGGATCGCCTCTGCCAGGCTGCATGAATTTCCTGACTGCTACAAAATAAAGCTCAAAGCGTCTGGGTATCGGCTTATGTATCAGGTTCGCGACGACGTCGTGGTCGTCTTTGTTATCGCGGTGGGGAAACGTGAAAGATCAGCCGTTTATCAGGACGCGCATAAACGGCTGTAGCGCTTAACGCAGGTGGTGCACGACCTGATTGCTGCTGCCGCGCCAGATCAGCGCCGGGTCTTTTAAATCCTGCACAAACTTGCCGTCCACCAGCACGTTGATCAGATCAACGACTTCCATTTGCGCGGCATTCAGTTCGTCAATCTTGTAGCCGGTCCACACCCAGATATCTTTGCCGGGACATTCAGCGTGGATGCGTTGCACCAGCTTGAGGATCTCCGGCACGTTCTGCGGATGCAATGGGTCACCGCCGGAGAGCGAAATTCCCTGGCGCTTGACGCGGGTGTCGTTGAGGTCGGCGATGATGCGGTCGGCCATCTCGGCGGTGAACGGCTGGCCGGAGTTCACGCGCCAGGTGCTCTTGTTGTAGCAGCCGGGGCATTCGTGAACGCAGCCGGCAACGAACAGGGTGCAGCGCGTGCCGGGGCCGTTGACGATATCGACGGGGTAGTATTGATGGTAATTCATTTTCGCATTCCAGATGGAACGGCACCTGTAGGCCGGATAAGCGCAGCGCCATCCGGCAATCGGCTCAGGTTTGCCTGATGGCGCTGCGCTTATCAGGCCTACGTTGGTGCAATTCGCTGTGAACGATTCCCTCTCCCCTGAGGGAGAGGGTGAGGGGATAAACCGCTCGGCCTTAACCGAGCTGCCCGTTACCCAGGTGTTTAACGCGGCGCTTTACTTCTTCCTGCTTACCGGCGTTGAACGGACGGGCATCCGGGCTTCCGAGGTAGCCGCACACGCGGCGGGTGACCGACACGCGAGCCGCGTCATGGTTACCGCATTTCGGGCAGGTGAAGCCTTTGCTGGTGCATTCGAACTCACCGGTAAAGCCGCACTCGTAGCATTCGTCGATCGGCGTGTTGGTTCCGTAGTACGGCACGTGCTGGTAGCTGTAGTCCCACACGTCTTCCAGCGCTTTCAGGTTGTGCTGAATGTTCGGGTACTCGCCGTAGCAAATGAAGCCGCCGTTCGCCAGCGGCGGGTACGGTGCTTCAAAGTCGATTTTGTCGTACGGGTTAACTTTCTTCTCCACGTCGAGGTGGAAGCTGTTGGTGTAGTAGCCTTTGTCGGTTACGCCTTCCACCACGCCAAACTCGGCGGTGTCGAGACGACAGAAGCGGTCGCACAGGTTTTCGCTCGGCGTGCTGTACAGGCTAAAGCCGTAGCCGGTTTCCTCTTTCCACTGGTCAACGGCATCGCGCAGACGCTGAACGATCGCCACGCCTTTTTCACGCAGCATTTCGTTGTCGTACATATGCTGATTGCCGAACAGCGCGTTGATGGTCTCGTGGATACCGATGTAGCCCAGAGAGATGGAGGCGCGACCGTTTTTGAAGATTTCTGAAACGTCGTCGTCTGCTTTCAGACGCACGCCGCAGGCCCCTTCCATGTAGAGGATAGGTGCCACACGGGCTTTCACCCCTTCCAGGCGGGCAATACGGGTCATCAGCGCTTTACGCGCCAGCACCAGACGTTCGTCGAGCAGAGACCAGAATGCGGCTTCATCGCCTTTGGCCTCCAGCGCAATGCGCGGCAGGTTAAGGCTGATCACGCCGAGGTTGTTACGCCCATCGTGAACCTGCTCGCCGTTTTCATTCTCCCACACGCCGAGGAAGCTGCGGCAGCCCATCGGGGTTTTAAACGAACCGGTGACTTTCACCACCTGATCGTAGTTGAGGATGTCCGGATACATGCGCTTGCTCGCGCACTCCAGAGCCAGCTGTTTGATGTCGTAGTTGGCATCGCCCGGCTTGTGGTTCAGACCGTCGCGAATGGCAAACACCAGCTTCGGGAACACCGCGGTTTTGCGGTTTTTGCCGAGGCCCGCGATACGATTACGCAGAATAGACTGCTGAATCAGACGTGATTCCCAACTGGTGCCGAGGCCGAAGCCAAAGGTCACGAACGGGGTCTGGCCGTTGGCGGTGTGCAGCGTGTTGACTTCATACTCCAGCGACTGGAAGGCGTCATAGCACTCTTTTTCCGTGCGGGAGCGAGCGTACTCTTCCGCGTTCGGAATCTGCCACTCGTTGGCGATTTTACGATGCTTGTTGAAGCTTTCGGTGACGAACGGCGCCAGTACTTCATCAATGCGGTTGATGGTGGTGCCGCCGTAAATGTGGCTGGCGACCTGCGCGATAATCTGCGCGGTTACCGCCGTGGCGGTCGAGATGGATTTCGGCGGCTCAATTTCCGCGTTACCCATTTTGAAGCCCTGGGTCAGCATGCCTTTCAGATCGATCAGCATGCAGTTGAACATCGGGAAGAACGGCGAGTAGTCGAGGTCATGGTAGTGAATCACGCCGCGCTCGTGCGCCATGACCACGTCGTGCGGCAGCAGGTGCTGGCGAGCGTAGTGTTTGGCCACGATACCGGCCAGCAGGTCGCGCTGGGTCGGGATCACTTTACTGTCTTTGTTGGCGTTTTCGTTAAGCAGCGCCGAGTTGGTCTGCTCAACCAGGCCGCGAATTTCTTGGTTCAGGCGGCCGCGCTTCTCGCGCTGGCTATCGCGGTCATGGCGATATTCGATGTAGGCGCGAGCGAGCTGTTTGTACGGCCCGGACATCAGCTGGTTTTCAACGGCGGTCTGAATTTCGTTGATATCAACCTGCGGCTGGCCCTGCATTTGTTGGCTAACGATTGCTGCGACGGTGGCGCAATAGTCTGCGTCATCGACTCCCGCTGCTTTAGCTGCACGCAGAATTGCTTCTTTGATGCGCTCTGATTTGAACGGCACTTTACAGCCATCTCGTTTCATCACATGCGGTGTCATGATCACTCCAATATTTATAAGAACAGGTTATCCACAGAGGTGGGAAAACAACGATTGGCGTATTTACTCCATTAACCAACACTTTCCCCCGCGTGTGGCCCAGGTTATCCACATATCGGCTATCTTTTTCGTGATTCTCATTGTGCAATGATAGACGATAAATACCATATGTTGGGCCGGGACGCATTTTAAGTTCTATATGTAGTGATTTGCATCAAAGATGTTTGCGCTTTTATTGATTCAGAACAAAGTAAAAATGCAAGAGTACAGATGACAGGCGCTACAGGTTATGTAAATTTTGTTGCGCAATAAATGTCCAAAAAAGGACTGAAAAACAGCGGGATGCGAAGAAGCCCGGCAGCAGGGCGCTACCGGGCCGGCGGTTTAACGCTGAAGCCACCAGATGGCTTCAAACGGTCGCAGCGTCATGCCAGCAGGGGTGGCGTAGTTGCTCATCAGCACCTCGCCATCGGTGGAGCCTGCCGGTGGCTCCCAATCCTGCGGCTCGCCGCTGAGGTTCGCGGCGACCAGCAGCGTCTGCCCCTGCCACTGACGGCGGTAGCACCACAGCGATGGATGCGCCGGCAGCAGATCCTGATAGTCGCCCCAGGTCAGTACCGGTTCGGATTTACGCAGTGCAATCAACTGTTGGTAGGCGTAAAACACCGAGTCAGGGTCGGCCAGCGCACGTTCAACGTTGATGTCGGCAAAGTTATGGCTGACGCCAATCCACGGTTCGCCGGTGGTAAATCCGGCATTAGGACTGGCGTCCCACTGCATCGGCGTACGGCTGTTGTCGCGGGATTTGCTGGCCAGAATCGCCAGCAGTTCCCCGGCATCACGCCCCTGCGCCAGCAGCTCGTTATACATGTTGTGGCTTTCAACGTCGCGGTATTGCTCTATCGTCGTGAAGTGTGGGTTGGTCATGCCAATCTCTTCACCCTGATAGATGTACGGCGTACCCTGCATGCCATGCAGCACCATCGCCAGCATCTTCGCCGCCGTAATGCGATATTCACCCTCATCGCCAAAGCGGGAGACGATGCGCGGCTGGTCGTGGTTACACCAGAACAGCGCATTCCACGCCCGGTTGTGCATGCCCTGCTGCCAGTGACTAAACAGCGATTTCAGCGCCACGAAATCCGGACGCGCCAGCGTCCACTTCTCGCCGCCAGGGTAGTCCACCTTCAGGTGGTGGAAGTTAAAGGTCATCGACAGCTCTTTGCCGTCGAGAGAGGCATATTGCTGACAGTTTTCGAGGGAGGTGGAGGACATCTCGCCAACGGTCATCAGGTTGCGCGGCGTAAAGACGTCGCGGCTGAACTCCTGCAGGAACTCGTGCGCGCGCGGGCCATCGGTGTAGAAGCGGCGACCGTCGCCCTGATGATCGTCCGGGAAGGACTGGTCTTTAGAGATGAGGTTGATAACGTCGAGACGCAGGCCATCGACGCCGCGATCGGCCCAGAATTCACAGACCTTTTTCAGTTCAGCGCGTACCGTCTCGTTTTCCCAGTTGAGATCCGCCTGCTCGGTAGCGAACAGGTGCAGATAGTACTGCCCGCTGGCCGCATCCCACTGCCAGGCGTTGCCGCCAAACTTCGAACGCCAGTTATTCGGCGGGGTTTCCGGCGTGCCGTCGCGCCAGATATAGAACTGGCGGTACGGACTCTCTTTATTCAGCGATTCTTTAAACCACGCATGGTGGGTGGAGGTGTGGTTGAGCACCATGTCCAGCACGATACGAATGCCGCGCTGATGTGCTTCGGCAACCAGCTTATCAAAATCGTCGAGCGTACCGTAAGACGGGTCGATGTCGGTGTAGTTAGCGATGTCGTAACCGTTATCCACCTGCGGAGAGACGTAGAACGGTGTTATCCAGAGGGCATCAACGCCGAGCTTTTGCAGATAGTCGAGTCGTGAGGTCACGCCGCGCAGATCTCCCGTTCCGCTGCCGGTCGTGTCCTGGAAGCTTTTCGGGTAGATCTGGTAAATCACGCCGTTTTGCCACCAGTGAGGTAGTGTATTCATGGGTTGTCCTCGAATAAGAATCAGGGGCGCAAATGCGCCCCGAAGAAGGTGTGTTTACATGACTGGCAGCGTGCCCTGACGTTCTTTACGCTTGTAGACGACAACCGTCAGGATAATCGGTACCACGATGGTGATAACCATTGCGACGCTGTAGACCGCCCAGAAGGTCGGTTTGATTGACAGGATGCCCGGCAGGCCGCCGACGCCGATACCGTTCGCCAGCACGCCGTACAGGCCGCACAGCAGGCCCGCGATACCGGAACCAATCATGGCGCAGAGCATCGGGAAGCGGTATTTCAGGTTGATCCCGTACATCGCCGGTTCGGTGACGCCGAGGTAGGCAGAGATAGCCGCCGGAACGGAGATTTCACGCTCTTTCGCCTTACGGCTGCAGATGATAATGCCGACGACGGCAGAGGCCTGCGCGATGTTCGACAGGGCAATCATCGGCCATACCGGGGTGCCGCCCATGCTCTGAATCATCTGCATATCAATCGCCAGCGTGGTCTGGTGCACGCCGGTGATCACCAGCGGTGCGTACAGGAAGCCGAACAGCGCGGCGCCAATCGGTGCGAAGCTGCCGGTCAGCAGGTGACGCACGGCGAAGGCAACGCCATCGCCAATCAGGCGACCGAATGGCCCGATAATCGCGTGAGCGAGGAATACTGCCAGAATCAGCGAGCACACCGGTACGATAACGAGGTACAGATAGTCCGGCACGATGCGCTTAAGGCGCGTCTCAATAAAGCCGAGGGTCAGACCCGCCAGCAGCGCCGGGATAACCTGCGCCTGGTAGCCGACTTTGGCGATGGTAAACAGGCCGAAGTTCCACACTTCCGGCACCTGCTGACCCAGCAGATAGGCGTTCATCAGCTGTGGAGAAACCAGCGTCACGCCGAGTACGATACCGAGGATCGGCGTACCGCCCATTTTCTTCACCGCCGACCAGCAGATACCGACCGGCAGATAGAAGAAGATCGCCTCGCCAATCAGCCACAGGAAGTCATAGATGGTTTGCAGCGACGGGTGCATCTGCGCCAGCGTCTGGCCGTTGCTCATCGGCAGGTCGCCGATCACGTTGCGGAAGCCTAAGATCAAACCCCCGCTGATCAGCGCCGGCAGCAGCGGGAAGAAGATCTCGGCGAAATGGGAGATCATCTGCTCGTGCCATTTCATGTTCTGGCGCGCCGCCTGTTTGGCCTGCTCTTTATCCACGCCGGTCTGGCCGGTGGTAGCGAGCAGCGCCTGATAGTAGTCGCCCACCTCGGTGCCGATGACCACCTGGAACTGCCCGGCGTTGGTGAAGCAGCCCTTCACCATCGGCAGTTCTTCAATCGCTTTTGGATCCGCTTTGGCCGGGTCGTTCAGCACAAAGCGCAGGCGCGTGATGCAGTGGCTGACGGTGGCGATGTTTTCGCGTCCGCCGACCAGCTCGATAAGTTTATCGATGTTCTTTTGGTCTATTTTTTTGCTCATGATAGGGCCTTCAAACAGAGATAAGATCTCCCCGATAACCGCCAATTCAGGCTGCCGTGGTATGGGCGCCCTGGCGGATTCAGGAAATGAATCGTTATTAATACGCTGATTATAAGCGTAGCGGGTTTACCGATTTGGGAAAATGGGAACGTTCCCGAAACGTAGCCAGGATCACATTAAAGCTGACTTTACGCTTAGGCGAGGATGGCGGGGATCACGATCTGCTGCGGTTCGCGCTTACCGCCAATCAGGGAGATCAGCTGCTCTGCCGCACGGCGTCCTGCCTCGGCGTAGCCGGGATCGACGGTGATAATTTCCGGATGCAGAAACTTGGTTAGCGGGGTGTTGCCGACGCTCGCCAACTGGACGTTATCGATGCGCTGTTCCTGGAAATACTTGCTGACGCCCAGCGCCAGAGTATCGGTGGCACAAATGAGTGCGGTGGTTTTGGGGGCAATGACCTCACGAGCGAAGTCGTAGCCCTGTTTCATCGCCAGGCCCGGCAGCGCGGCCATCGGCGTGAGCTGATGGCGCTGGCAAAAGGCCTGATAGGCGTCGTGACGACGCTGGCCGGTGGTGACATCGCTCGGCGGTACCCCGAGGAAGCTGATATGGCGGTGGCCGCGTTCATACAGGCGCTGCATCAGCAGAGTGATGGCGCCATGATCGTCATAGCAAACCGAGGAGAAACCGCTGGCATCGCGGGCCATCAGCACCAGCGAGGGCTGCCAGTTGGCCAACGTCTCTTCGGTGACGCCGGTAAACCCAAACAGGATCACGCCGTCGATATTGCGACGTTTGAGCATCGCCAGATGCTCTAAAACCTTTGCGGGCGAGAACTGGCTTTCCATCATAATCGGGTCGTAGCCCTGCTCGTAGAACGCGGGCAGCATGGTCTGCACCGCCAGGTTTTCCGACAGCGAATCCAGACGAGTGACGATAATGGCGACCACTTTATCGCTTTGCCCACGCATGGCGCGTGCGGAGCGGGAAGGGGAGAAGCCGTGCTGCATCATCACCGCTTCCACACGTTCGCGGGTGCGTTCGCTGACGCCGCTTTCGTTATTCAACACGCGGGAGACGGTTGATTTGCCAACACCGCTCAGACGAGCGATATCTTTGATGGTCAGCCGATTTTGCATATAGTTGCCCCACGTGAATATTTTGCCGTCAGAACAGATGGTTGACGTGTCGTTGAATTACCCGCCGTTATTATATCGCCCTAATAGCCACAAAACTTATGATTTTCTGCGTATAATGCGCGGCGTTTTCTACTATCAACCTTACCGGAGGCTTTATGGATCCCGATCCCACACCTCTCTCGCGCTGGAGAGTAACGTTCCGGTAAGTCAGTTTTGCGCTGCCTTGCCGATGATGTGAGGCAGTGACATTCCTTAATCATGTCCCTGCAAGATAAAAATTGAGTGCCTGTGCGGTACAGATTAGCTGTGCCCGTAGGCCTGACTGCGGTCGCGTCCGGCGACTGCAGGGGGATTTTGTATGCTGAAAAATTTAACCCGGCAGCTGTTTGCACAGCTTGGCCGCCACCTCCCGCGCCGTCTGGTACAGCGCGATCCGATGCCGACTCAGCAAAGCGTCGCCCATACGCCGATTCCCTCCTCGCTTAGCGAGCACTGCCTGAAAATGGCCCAGCTCAATGAGCAGGAACTGTGGCACGCCTTTAACACGCATCCGGAAGGGCTGAACGCGGCTGAAGTCGAGCAGGCGCGCGCCGCTCACGGTGAAAACCAGCTGCCGACTCAGCGGCCACAGCCGTGGTGGGTGCATCTGTGGCTCTGCTACCGTAACCCGTTTAACATTCTGCTGACCGTACTGGCCGCCGTCTCCTACGCCACGGAAGATCTGTTCGCTGCGGTGGTGATTGTGCTGATGGTGGGCATTTCCACGCTGCTGAACTTTGTGCAGGAAGCCCGTTCGACCAAAGCGGCGGATACCCTGAAAGCGATGGTCAGCAACACCGCGACGGTGCTGCGCGTCATCAATGACAAAGGTGAGAGCAGCTGGGTCGAACTGCCCATCGACCAGCTGGTACCCGGCGATATTATCAAGCTTGCCGTGGGGGACATGATCCCGGCGGATCTGCGCGTGATTCAGGCGCGCGACCTGTTTGTGGCGCAGGCCTCGCTGACCGGGGAATCGCTGCCGGTTGAGAAAGTGGCGCAGACCCGCGAGCCGCAGCAAACCAACCCGCTTGAGTGCGACACCCTGTGCTTTATGGGCACCAACGTGGTGAGCGGCACCGCGCAGGCGATGGTGATTGCCACCGGCGCCAATACCTGGTTCGGCCAACTGGCCGGGCGCGTGAGCGAGCAGGAGAGCGAGCCGAACGCTTTCCAGAAAGGCATCAGCCGCGTCAGCATGCTGCTGATCCGCTTTATGCTGGTGATGGCGCCTATTGTGCTGGTGATCAACGGCTATACCAAAGGTGACTGGTGGGAAGCGGCGCTGTTTGCCCTCTCCGTGGCGGTTGGCCTGACGCCGGAAATGCTGCCGATGATCGTCACCTCAACGCTGGCGCGCGGCGCGGTGAAGCTGTCCAAACAGAAGGTTATCGTGAAGCACCTCGACGCCATCCAGAACTTTGGCGCGATGGATATTCTCTGCACTGACAAAACCGGCACCCTGACGCAGGATAAAATCGTGCTGGAGAACCATACCGATATCTCCGGCAAGGTCAGCGAACGCGTGCTGCAAACCGCGTGGCTGAACAGTCACTATCAGACCGGGCTGAAGAATCTGCTGGATACCGCGGTGCTCGAAGGCGTCGATGAAACGGTGGCGCGTCAGCTCTCGAGCGACTGGCAGAAAATCGATGAGATCCCGTTTGATTTCGAACGCCGCCGCATGTCGGTGGTGGTGAGTGAAAAACCAGACGTGCACAAGCTGATTTGCAAAGGCGCGTTGCAGGAGATCCTCAACGTCTGTACCCAGGTCTATCACAACGGCGAAATCGTGCCGCTGGACGAGACCATGCTGCGCCGCATCAAACGCGTGACTGATACCCTGAACCGTCAGGGGCTGCGCGTGGTCGCGGTGGCGAGCAAATTTCTCCCGGCGCGCGAAGGCGACTACCAGCGCATTGATGAGTCGGATCTGATCCTCGAAGGCTACATTGCTTTCCTCGACCCGCCGAAAGAGACCACCGCACCGGCGCTGAAAGCGCTGAAAGCCAGCGGTATTACGGTGAAAATCCTCACTGGCGACAGCGAGCTGGTCGCGGCGAAAGTGTGCCACGAAGTAGGGCTCGACGCGGGCGATGTGATTGTCGGCAGCGAGATTGAGCACCTGAGCGATGACGAGTTGGCAAAACTTGCCCAGCGCACCACGCTATTCGCTCGCCTGACGCCGATGCATAAAGAACGCATCGTGACCCTGCTGAAACGCGAAGGTCACGTGGTGGGCTTTATGGGCGACGGCATCAACGATGCCCCGGCGCTGCGCGCGGCGGACATCGGTATTTCCGTGGATGGCGCGGTGGATATCGCCCGTGAAGCGGCGGATATCATCCTGCTGGAAAAGAGCCTGATGGTGCTGGAGGAGGGCGTGATCGAAGGGCGTCGTACCTTCTCGAACATGCTCAAATACATCAAGATGACCGCCAGCTCTAACTTCGGTAACGTCTTCAGCGTGCTGGTGGCCAGCGCCTTCCTGCCGTTCCTGCCGATGCTGCCGTTACACTTACTGATTCAGAACCTGCTGTACGATGTATCCCAGGTGGCGCTGCCGTTCGATAACGTTGACGATGAGCAGATTCGTAAACCGCAGCGCTGGAATCCGGCTGACCTGGGGCGCTTTATGGTCTTCTTTGGGCCGATCAGCTCTATCTTCGATATTCTGACCTTCTGCCTGATGTGGTGGGTGTTTAAAGCGAATACGCCAGAAATGCAGACGCTGTTCCAGTCCGGCTGGTTTATTGAAGGTCTGCTGTCGCAGACGCTGATTGTGCATATGATCCGTACCCGCCGCATTCCGTTCGTGCAAAGCCGCGCCGCCTGGCCGCTGTTCGCGATGACGCTGCTGGTGATGGCGGTGGGCATCGCGCTGCCGTTCTCACCGCTGGCAAGCTATCTGCAATTAGAAGCATTACCGCTGAGCTATTTCCCGTGGCTGGTGGCGATTCTGGTGGGGTATATGACCTTCACGCAGATGGTGAAAGGGTTCTTCAGCCGCCGCTATGGCTGGCAGTAACCTCGATTGTAGGCCTGATAAGCGAAGCGCCATCAGGCAGAATGGCGCAGGTTGCCGGATGGCGGCTTCGCCTTATCCGACCTATAGGGTGGATGTTGAAAACGCCACCGCCAAACAAAAAAGGCAGCCATTGGCTGCCTTTCTTTATACTGCATCGAAATTAGCGACGAACGGCAATCGCTTCGATTTCAATCTTCACGTCTTTCGGCAGACGCGCCACTTCAACGCAGGAACGCGCCGGGAAGGTGGCATTGTGCTCGGTGAAGAACGCTTCGTAGGTGGCGTTAACGGTCGCGAAATCGTTGAGATCTTTTACGAATACGGTCGTTTTCACGATATCGCCCACTTTCAGGCCAGCGGCCTCAACGATAGCTTTGACGTTTTCCAGCGACTGACGCGCCTGTGCGGACACGTCTTCCGGCACGCTGCCGGTTTTCGGGTCAACCGGGATCTGACCGGAAGTGATGATCATGCTGCCCAGGTCAACGCCCTGAACGTATGGGCCGATAGCTGCTGGTGCATTTTCCGTCGCAATAGTTTTGCTCATGATATCTCCAGATGAACTGCAGTAATTAGGTCGTAGCCATTATAGGGACGCCTAATTCCAATACCAACCGCAATTAGTTGGCCAGCACCACATAATGGGAAAACTCTTTTTCGCAGTATTTGCATTTGAGCGCAACGTCATCGGCACGTTTTTTCACTGCAAAGCTGGAGGAAACCGGCTCAGCATGACTAATGCAGTTGCTGTTTGGGCACACCAGCACGCTCTCAATGCGTTCCGGCAGGCTGGGACGAGATTTCCCTACCACTTCATAGTTGTCGATACGGTTCACGGTAGCCTGCGGGGCATACAGCGACAGCTGGTTAACCTGCTCGTCAGTGAGGAAGGTATTCTCAATTTTAATCAGATCCTTGCGGCCCATTTCGCCGGAAGGCAGGTTCAGGCCGATGGTGATGCGCTGGTCGGTCTCGGTCAGTTTGAACAGCGTCAGCAGTTTAAAACCGACCTGTGCCGGGATGTGGTCAATCACGGTGCCACGTTTGATGGCTTCTACCTGCAATTTGTTGTCGTGTGTCATCGTCATTTCCCCTTACAGAGCCAGTTCGCTATTCAGTACCAGTGCCAGTAACGCCTGGCGGGCGAAGATGCCGTTGCCGGCCTGCTGGAAGTACCAGGCGTGCGGCGTTTTATCGACATCGGTGGTGATTTCATCAATGCGCGGCAGCGGGTGCAGCACCTTCATGTTATCGCGTGCGCCGGTCAGGTCTGCCGCGCGCAGGACGAACTGCGCCTTCACGTTGGCGTATTCGGACGGGTCGAGACGCTCTTTCTGCACGCGGGTCATGTAGAGAATGTCGACCTCGGCCATCACCTCTTCAATGGCGCTATGCAGACTCCAGGCGATACCTTTCTCGTCGAGCATATCGAGGATGTACTGCGGCATCGCCAGCGCGTCCGGGGCGATAAAGTAGAAGCGGTTACCGTTAAATTTCGCTAGCGCCTGTGTCAGCGAGTGCACGGTGCGGCCGTACTTCAGGTCACCGACCATGGCGATATTCAGGTTCTCAAGACGGCCCTGTGTTTCCTGAATGGTGAACAGATCCAGCAGCGTTTGCGTCGGGTGCTGGTTCGCGCCATCACCGGCGTTGAGCACCGGAATACCGCCAGAGAATTCTGTCGCCAGGCGCGCCGCGCCTTCCTGCGGGTGACGCATCACGATGGCGTCGACGTAGGTGCTGATGACGGAGATGGTGTCGGCCAGGGTTTCGCCTTTTTTACCGAGCGAGGTGTTGGCGCTATCGGAGAAACCAACCACGCTGGCGCCAAGACGGTGCATTGAGGTTTCAAACGAGAGGCGGGTACGCGTCGACGCTTCGAAGAAACAGCTGGCGATAACCTTGTGCTTCAGCAGCTCCGGCTGCGGATTCGCTTTCAGTTTAGCGGCGGTCGCCAAAACCAGCTCAAGGTCTTCGCGGCTGAGATCGTTTATGGAAATGATGTGTTTTTGATACAGCGGATTAGCCATGTTTATCTCCTGACGACGGCGCAAAAAAAAAGCCCCTTAAATAAGGGGCTTTACGAATACGGATGCAACGGAAAGGAAAAACGGCAGGCCAGCGCCTTTTTTCAGACGCGGTAAGACGCGATGTCGTACACACTGAACCATAATTCCTCCCGGCAAAACGGCTGGCATTATACGCAGCTTTGGTAAGGGATCAAGCGGTGAATTCACATTTTAATCAACGAAAACGATTCTCACAGAATGAGTATTCGCTTTTTATGCATTTAAATTCCGCGCTGCGCCCGTCAGGCGCAAAGTGTGCGCTAAACCGGCAGGATGGCAATAACGGGATAAAAAGTGCTGGTATGGTATCGCGAATTTACGTATAACAACTTAAAATTGAAACATTGTTTTATTTATGGAGTCATCATGATTATTGGCAACATTCATAACGTGCAGCCCTGGCTGCCGGAAGAACTTCGTCAGGCGATTGCCTACATTAAAGCGAACGTTACTGCGGAAACCCCGGAAGGGAAATACGACATCGACGGCAACCGTCTGTTCTATATGGTTTCTGAAAACATGACCGAGCCGTTTGCCGAGCGTCGTGCCGAGTATCACGCGCGTTACCTGGATATTCAGGTAGTGCTGAGCGGTCAGGAAGGGATGGCGTTCAGCACCCAGCCTGCGGGCAAACCGGACACCGACTGGCTGGCCGATAAAGACATCGCTTTCCTGCCGGAAGGCGTGCAGGAAAAAATGGTCGTCATGAGCGAAGGTGACTTCGTGGTGTTTTACCCGGGGGAAGTACACAAACCGCTGTGCGCTGTCGGCACGCCGGCGAAAGTGCGCAAGCTCGTAGTGAAACTGCTGGTTGCCTGAACATTTATACGCCCTGACCGTCAGGCCAGGGCGTATAGCCCGCTTATTGACTCAGCGTCGCCACCATCACGGCTTTGATGGTGTGCATGCGGTTTTCAGCCTGATCAAATACGATGCTGGCCGATGATTCAAAGACCTCATCGGTCACTTCCATACCGCCGTGCATACCGTACTCCGCGGCCATTTTCTTACCCAGCGTGGTCTGGTCATCATGGAAAGCAGGCAGGCAGTGCAGGAATTTGACCTGCGGGTTGCCGGTAAGCTTCATCATGGCGCTGTTGACCTGATAGCCGCGCAGCAGCGCGATACGTTCCGCCCATTTCTCTTTGGCTTCGCCCATCGAGACCCAAACGTCGGTATAGATAAAATCGGCCCCTTTTACGCCCTCGGCGATATCTTCCGTCAGCGTTACGTTGCCGCCGTTTTTCTGCGCCAGCGCTTTACACTCGGCCACCAGACTCTCTTCCGGCCAGCACGCCTGTGGGGCAACAAGGCGCAGATCCAGGCCGGTTAACGCAGCGGCCTCCAGCATGGAGTTCCCCATGTTGTTACGCGCATCACCGGCATAGACCAGCGTCATTTCGTTGAACGCTTTGCCCGGCAGGTGCTCCTGCATGGTCAGCAGGTCCGCCAGCAGCTGCGTCGGGTGGAATTCGTCGGTTAAGCCGTTCCATACCGGCACGCCGGAGTACTCTGCCAACGTTTCGACCACTTCCTGGCCATAACCGCGATACTGAATGCCGTCATACATGCGGCCCAGCACGCGCGCTGTGTCTTTAATCGACTCTTTATGGCCAATCTGGCTGCCGCTGGATCCCAGATAAGTCACGCGAGCACCCTGATCGTAAGCGGCAACTTCGAAAGAGCATCGGGTACGGGTCGAGTCTTTTTCGAAGATGAGCGCGATGTTTTTACCGGTCAGGTTCGGCGACTCCGTGCCGCTCTTTTTATCCGCTTTTAGTTTGGCTGCGAGTTGCAGCAGCGTGGTGATTTCTGCAGGAGTAAAATCGAGTAATTTTAAGAAGTTCTTTTTATACAGAGTAGACATAATTCCCTCACCTGGCTCAAGCCACTTATTGAATTAAAATTCACTTTATATGTATGAATATTCATTTGCAACCCCAATAACAAATCTTTATCGGAAAGGTGGAGGCAACGGCAACGGTATGTGACAATAAGAGTATCAGCCACATTATGAGGAAAGAGCCATGGCAAACCCGGAACACCTGGAAGAGCAGCGTGAAGAAACGCGCCTGATTATTGAAGAACTGCTGGAAGACGGCAGCGATCCTGACGCGCTGTACACCATTGAGCACCACCTTTCCGCTGACGATTTCGAAAGCCTGGAAAAAGCGGCGGTTGAAGCGTTCAAGCTGGGCTATGAAGTGACCGAGCCGGAAGAGCTGGAAGTGGAAGAGGGTGACACCGTGATCTGCTGCGACATCCTCAGTGAATGTGCGCTGAATGCTGAGCTCATCGACGCGCAGGTTGAGCAATTGATGAACCTGGCTGAAAAGTTTGAAGTGGAATACGACGGTTGGGGCACCTACTACGAAGACCCGAACGGCGAAGAAGGCGATGACGACGACGATTACGTCGACGAAGAAGACGACGGCGTACGTCACTAAGTCATCTCATCACCTACGGCAGCGCCCGCTGCCGTAGGCAAGGATTTTGGTATGGATTACCCGCATATACTCTCTCCGGTTCTTAACTTTCTGCACTGTAAAACGCCTCAGGCATGGCTCGATAAAGCTCGCGATCCGGAAAATCTGCCTCTGTTGCTGACCGATCATTTAGTTTGTGAGCTGAAAGCGGCGCAAACGGCGATGCTGCTGGTGCGTAAATATGTCGCCGACAAAGCGGGCGCGCAGGCGCTGCTCGACTGGCTTAGGCCGTATGAAGCTTTTGCCTTTCGCGAGGGTGAGGAACCCGATTTCGCCGCGCTGAATAAGCAGATAAACAAAAGCGCGATGCCGCAGACCGACGACCCGTGGGGCCGGCAGTTAATAGACAGCATGGTGCTGCTGATTAAAGAGGAACTGCACCACTTCTGGCAGGTGCGTGAGGCGATGCAGCGTCGCGATATTCCCTACGTCAAAATCACCGCCAGCCGCTATGCCAAAGGCATGCTCAAAGAGGTGCGAACCCACGAGCCGCTGACGCTGATTGATAAGCTGATTTGCGGAGCGTATATCGAAGCCCGCTCCTGCGAGCGTTTTGCCGCGCTGGCACCGTATCTCGAGGCAGATTTGCAGGCATTTTATCTGTCGCTGCTGCGATCCGAGGCGCGACACTATCAGGATTATCTGGCGCTGGCGCAACAGGTCTCCGCCGTGGATATCCGCGATCGGGTGCGTTTCTTTGGCGAAGTAGAAGCGTCGCTGATCGTTTCGCCGGACGAAGAGTTCCGCTTCCACAGCGGTGTGCCGGTATAACTTAACTTTCTGCACGGTATCCATTTTCTGTTCTCAGCAGAAAAATTTAGTGGCTGGAAATCGTTCATCTTTACCGCAATAATCGAAACTCATCACGGGGAAGCATAATCTCCGGAATAACGATTGATTTGGGTAAGGACATTCAATGAACTGGGTACACGTATTACTGGCAGGGTATATCGGTGCAGTTATCGCCATCATCGTCGGCGTATTTCGCAAAAAAGGCTGGATTGGCAAGATCGCGGGCGTCGTGATCTTCGTGGTTGCCATTGTCGGCTGGAATCTGTTCGACGTGCATTACCTGATTCCGCGCGAAAGCCCGGACTATGGAAAAACGGAAGCGCAGAAATTCGAAGATGCGATGCTGACCATGCCTGTTTATCAGGTCATTAAAGAGCAGGAACCTGCGCTGTGGGAGCATATTCGCAACCAGGCGGCGCAGATGAAGGAGGCAGGGAAAAGCGAGCAGCAGATTATTGACGCCATCCAGCCGCAGATCCTACAGATGCAGATGGCGCGTTTGCAGCAGGCGCCCGATGCCGATGTTATTGGCTATATGAAGATTAATCTCGAGCAAATTGCCGCGGTGCAGAAAGTCGGGGATGATGAATGCTTCCGTTTTCTGTTCCCGGCGGTGAAAGGGGGAATTAATCCGGTACGCATTATTCCTCGCGAGATCATGGAGCGTCGTATGGCGAGCGACATGGGCATGCTGTATGCCTCCAATGGCCCGAAGAAACATACCGTGACGGCAGAAGAAAAACAGCTGGCGCTTCAGGACCTGCAAACCCTCAGCCCGACGCTGGTACAGCGTTATGGCCAGGATATCCAAATCATGGCCGACCCAAATAAAGGCGTGGGAAAAGAGAAGCTGACCTGTGACATGGTGCAGGATTTATGGGCACAGGTCCTTAAACTGCCGACCGCGCGTGCGGCCGGCGTGATACGTCTGATGTTGTCTGCCGAGATGCAATAACGCTGTGTGGCCTCAGAGAGGTTTCAGCATCCGGACTTCACAGTCGACGTGACCGGTGCAGCCCAGGGGTTCCGCGATATGCGCGAACCCCAGACGTTCGTAAAGATGGATAGCTTCCGTCAGAAACGCGGTCGTTTCCAGATAGCACTGTTTAAACCCCTGCTCGCGGGCATGATCCAGCGCCATCAGCGCCAGCCTCTTTGCCAGCCCCTGGCCGCGTACGCTCGGCAGAAAATACATTTTTTGCAGTTCGCAGATATCCGGCTCGCTACAGCCTAACGGCGCTACGCCGCCGCCGCCCACCACCTCACCATTTTGCTCAACCACCCAGTAGGCCGCACCCGGCTGGCTGTAGACCTGGAACAGCTCGTCCAGATTCGGGTCGGCCACGGTGTAGCCTTTATCGGCGGTCAGGCCATATTCGGCAGAGACCTGGCGAATCACATGGGCGATGGCAGCGTTGTCGTTGGCGGTAATGCGGCGCAGCGTCGCCGAGACAGGTGTAATAACACTCATAGCGAACTCATGACAGAAATGTGGAACATATGCAGTTAATACCACTGCGGTGAGGGGAAGCGCAAGCGAGGATAATTCAATAAAAAGCCTCTGAGCATATGCATCAGAGGCTTTGTCGTCTGCGGTGTCGGATGCGCTGCGCTTATCCGACCTACGCTGATGCTGCCCGTAGGCCGGATAAGCGCAGCGCCATCCGGCAAACGTACAGGCACGCTGATTACAGCGCGGCGATAACCGCCTGCTGCTCAATCAGCTTCGCTTTGGCTTCTGCGTAACCGTCCAGCTTCTCACGCTCTTTGGCGATCACCGCTTCTGGTGCGCGAGCGACGAAACCTTCGTTAGAGAGTTTGCCTTCGATACGGGCAATCTCACCTTCGATTTTCGCCACTTCTTTCGCCAGACGCGCCAGCTCATCTTCTTTGTTGATGAGGCCAGCCATCGGGATCAGCAGTTCGGCGCCATCGATGATTTTGGTCACGGAAACCGGACCTTTGTCATCGGCAGGCAGCACGGTGATGCTTTCCAGACGTGCCAGGTTCAGCAGGAAGCTACGGTTGTCGTTCACACGACGCATCGCGTCAGCGCTGCAACCACGCAGCAGCAGCTCCAGCGGTTTGCCTGGCGCGATGTTCATTTCCGCACGGATATTACGTACGGCGACGATCGCCTGCTTCAGCCATTCGGTATCGGCCAGCGCGGCTTCATCAACCTGCGCGGCGTTATATTCCGGGAACGGCTGCAGCATGATGGTGTCGGCGGTAATACCGCAAATGACCTTCACGCGCTGCCAGATGGTTTCAGTAATGAACGGGATGATCGGATGCGCCAGGCGCAGCAGACCTTCCAGCACGGTGACCAGCGTATTGCGGGTGCCGCGCAGTTCAGACTCGGAACCTCCGGTCATCACCGGTTTGGTCAGCTCCAGATACCAGTCACAGAACTGGTTCCAGGTGAATTCGTACAGAATGCCTGCGGCGATATCGAAGCGGAAGTTATCCAGCGCTTCGCGGTACGCTTTAACGGTCTGGTTGAATTCAGCCAGGATCCAGCGGTCTGCCAGCGACAGGGTCATTTCGCCGCCGTTGAAGCCGCAATCCTGACCTTCAGTGTTCATCAGCACAAAGCGGCTGGCGTTCCACAGCTTGTTGCAGAAGTTACGGTAACCTTCCAGGCGCTTCATATCCCAGTTGATGTCGCGACCGGTCGATGCCAGCGCCGCCAGGGTAAAGCGCAGGGCGTCGGTGCCGTGCGGCTCAATGCCGTTCGGGAACTGCTTCTCGGTACGTTTGGCAATCTTCTCAGCCAGTTGCGGCTGCATCATGTTGCCGGTACGCTTGGCAAGCAGTTCCGGCAGGGAGATGCCGTCGACCATATCCAGCGGGTCAATGACGTTACCCTTGGATTTGGACATCTTCTGGCCTTCGTCGTCACGGATCAGACCGGTCATGTAGACGGTATGGAACGGCACCTGCGGCTTGCCGTTTTCATCTTTGATGAAGTGCATGGTCATCATGATCATGCGGGCAATCCAGAAGAAGATGATGTCGAAGCCGGAAACCATCACGCTGGTTGGGTGGAACTGACGCAGCGCGTCGGTGTTTTCCGGCCAGCCGAGGGTGGAGAAAGTCCACAGCGCGGAGGAGAACCAGGTGTCGAGAACGTCTTCGTCCTGACGAAGCGCAACGTCGGCGCCGAGGTTGTTTTCCTGGCGGACTTCGTCTTCGGTACGGCCTACATAAACGTTGCCGTCGTTGTCGTACCATGCCGGGATACGGTGACCCCACCACAGTTGACGAGAGATACACCAGTCCTGAATATCACGCATCCAGGAGAAGTACATGTTCTCGTACTGCTTCGGCACGAACTGAATGCTGCCGTTTTCAACGGCTTCAACCGCTGGTTTCGCCAGCACGTCGGCACGGACGTACCACTGGTCGGTCAGCATCGGTTCGATAACCACGCCGCCACGGTCGCCGTAAGGAACGGTCAGGTCGTGCGGTTTAATTTCTTCCAGCAGGCCCAGCGCGTCAACGGCTGCGACGATCGCTTTACGCGCGGCAAAGCGTTCCAGCTTCTGGAATTCAGCCGGAATCGCGTTGGAGTAAACGTCGGACTCTTCGCCCTTGGTGTCGTACACTTCCGCGGTTTCACGGATGTCGCCGTCAAAGGTCAGAATGTTGATCATCGGCAGGCCGTGACGTTTCCCGACTTCGTAGTCATTAAAGTCGTGCGCTGGGGTGATCTTCACGCAGCCGGTGCCTTTTTCCATGTCGGCGTGTTCGTCGCCCACGATCGGAATACGGCGGTTAACCAGCGGCAGGACAACGAATTTACCGATCAGATCTTTGTAGCGCGGATCTTCCGGGTTAACGGCCACGCCGGTATCGCCGAGAATAGTTTCCGGACGGGTGGTCGCGACGACCAGGTAATCTTTACCGTCTGCGGTCTTCACGCCGTCGGCCAGCGGATAGCGGATGTGCCACATCGAGCCTTTGGACTCGCGGTTTTCCACTTCCAGGTCAGAGATGGCGGTGCGCAGTTTCGGGTCCCAGTTTACCAGGCGTTTGCCACGGTAAATCAGGTCTTCTTTGTACAGGCGAACAAAGACTTCTTTCACGGCATTGGAAAGGCCTTCGTCCATGGTGAAGCGCTCGCGCTCCCAGTCAACGGAGTTGCCGAGACGGCGCATCTGACGGGTAATGGTGCCGCCGGATTCCGCTTTCCACTGCCAGATTTTGTCGATGAAGGCATCGCGACCGTAGTCGTGACGGGTTTTCCCTTCTTCAGCGGCAATCTTACGCTCAACCACCATCTGGGTGGCGATACCCGCGTGGTCGGTACCGGCCTGCCACAGGGTGTTTTTGCCCTGCATGCGCTGGTAGCGGATCATGGTGTCCATGATGGTTTGCTGGAAAGCATGACCCATATGCAAACTGCCGGTGACGTTCGGCGGCGGGATCATGATGCAGAAGGACTCTTTGCTTTCGTCGCCGTTAGGCTTGAAATAGCCCTGCTGTTCCCAGTGCTCGTAAAGCGGCTGTTCGATATCTTGCGGGTTATATGTCTTTTCCATTATTTCCAGGTTGCCGTATTCAGGTTAAAACCAGCCACGCGGTAGGCTTTGTAGCGATCGCGTGCGAGTTGTTTCAGAGTTTCTTCGTAAGGGACGAAGTCTACCACTTCTGTGAAAGCGGTGGCAAAATCTGCAAAGTTTACCCGCAGACTTATCAGTATATCCCGTGGGCTGCTGTTGCGCCTGGCAGGCCAGGCTATCTCCACCGGTGCACCGCCTCTTGGGCCTTCGCCCGCCAGATTATGCGGCACAAAACTGTCCGGAGGACGGCTCCACAGGGCTTCATCCAGGCGAATGGCCTGCTGCTCGTCTTCGCAGGCGATCAGCACGCGCTTGCCCGCGCGCCAACGTTCTGCGGCAATTTCACACACCAGTTGCTCGACGGCGCTGAGGTCGTCGACGGTGGTGTCATTGTCCAGAAGATAGAACGTCGCATTCTTCATATATGGGGCTTCTTGTGGTGGATTTAAATACAAGGCCGGGCGACCCGGCCTTATTGCCTGATGGCGACGCTCGCGCGTCTTATCAGGCCTACAGCGTACAGTTTTGTAGGCCGGATAAGCGCAGCGCCATCCGGCATTCACACATTACTCTTCGCCGTTAAAACCCGCGCGATTGAGCAGGAACTGCGACAGCAGCGCCACCGGACGACCGGTTGCGCCCTTGGCCTTACCGGAGCGCCATGCGGTGCCCGCGATGTCCAGGTGCGCCCAGTTGTACTTACGGGTAAAGCGCGCCAGGAAGCAGCCCGCGGTAATCGCACCGCCAGGACGGCCGCCGATGTTGGCCATATCCGCAAAGTTAGATTCCAACTGCTCCTGATACTCATCGCCCAGCGGCAGACGCCATGCGCGGTCGCCAGATTGCTCGGACGCGCCAATCAGCTCGTGCGCCAGCGGGTTGTGGTTCGACATCAGGCCGGTGATGTGATGGCCGAGGGCAATCACGCAGGCGCCGGTCAGCGTCGCCACGTCGATAACCGCTTCTGGCTCGAAGCGCTCAACGTAGGTCAGCACGTCGCACAGTACCAGACGGCCTTCGGCGTCGGTGTTCAGCACTTCAACGGTCTGGCCGGACATGGTGGTCAGCACGTCGCCTGGACGATACGCGCGGCCACCCGGCATGTTCTCACAGCCCGCCAGCACGCCGATAACGTTAATCGGCAGCTGCAGTTCGGCCACCATACGCATCACGCCGTACACCGCCGCCGCGCCGCACATGTCGTACTTCATCTCATCCATGCCTTCGGATGGCTTGATGGAGATACCGCCCGAGTCGAAGGTCAGTCCCTTACCGACCAGCACAATCGGACGAACGTCTTCAGATTCCACGCCTTTATACTCGATGACTGACATCAGCGATTCGTTCTGTGAACCGTTGCCGACCGCGAGGTAGGAGTGCATTCCCAGCTCTTTCATCTGCTGTTCGCCGATGACGCGGGTGATGACGTTTTTGCTGTAGCTGTCCGCCAGCTGACGCGCCTGAGAGGCCAGGTAAGCTGCGTTACAGATGTTTGGCGGCATGTTGCCGAGGTCTTTCGCCGCCTTGATACCGGCGGCAATCGCCAGACCGTGCTGGATAGCACGTTCGCCGCTGGTCAGTTCACGGCGGGTTGGCACGTTGAAGACCATTTTACGCAGCGGACGACGCGGCTCGCTTTTGTTGGTTTTGAGCTGGTCGAAGCTGTACAGCGTCTCTTTCGCGGTTTCAACCGCCTGGCGCACTTTCCAGTAGTTATTGCGCCCTTTAACGTGCAGTTCGGTCAGGAAGCAGACGGCTTCCATTGAACCGGTGTCATTCAGGGTGTTGATGGTTTTCTGAATGACCTGCTTGTACTGGCGCTCGTCGAGCTCGCGCTCTTTCCCGCAGCCAATCAGCAGAATTCGCTCTGAGAGCACGTTTGGTACGTGGTGCAGCAATAAGGTCTGCCCCGGTTTGCCTTCCAGTTCGCCGCGACGCAGCAGCGCGCTGATATAACCGTCGCTGATTTTATCGAGCTGTTCGGCGATGGGAGAGAGCCGACGTGGTTCGAATACGCCTACGACGATACAGGCACTCCGCTGTTTCTCCGGGCTACCACTTTTTACACTGAACTCCATGCACTACGCTCCTGAATCTTAAAGACAACGGCGGTGGCTACGGATAGAATTGCAAGCTTACGTAACTCATTTCCGCTGTTGCGGTGACTTCGTGTTAATCTTAACGTTATTACGGTCCTGGCACGTCAGAACAGGTCATGAAACGTGAAACCGCTGAGTCATTTAATCTTAGCGATGATTTCGACGACTCAAGAGAATAAATGACGTTTAAGCCATGAAACAAGCTATTTTCCTGCAATAAGACGGGTTTTTACGGGCGTATTTATAGTGATAATCATACGATATCTGGTGCGGGAGACGCTAAAAAGCCAGCTTGCCATCCTCTTCATTCTGCTTTTGATCTTCTTTTGTCAGAAACTGGTGAGGATCCTTGGCGCGGCGGTTGACGGTGATATCCCGACAAACCTGGTCCTCTCTTTGTTGGGGCTCGGCGTGCCCGAGATGGCGCAGCTTATCCTACCGCTGAGCTTGTTCCTGGGCCTCCTCATGACGCTGGGTAAATTGTATACCGAAAGTGAAATTACGGTGATGCATGCCTGCGGTCTGAGTAAAGCTGTACTGATTAAAGCGGCAATGGTGCTGGCGCTGTTTACGGGTATCGTTGCGGCGGTCAACGTGATGTGGGTGGGGCCATGGTCGTCCCGCCATCAGGACGAAGTGCTGGCTGAAGCCAAAGCCAACCCAGGCATGGCGGCGCTGGCGCAAGGGCAGTTCCAGCAGTCAACTGACGGAAACGCGGTATTATTTATTGAAGGCGTTAATGGCGCTAGCTTCCACGATGTCTTCCTGGCGCAGCTGCGGCCAAAAGGCAGCGCGCGTCCTTCGGTGGTCGTGGCCGATTCCGGGCAGCTCTCCCAGCGCAAAGATGGCTCTCAGGTGGTGACCTTAAATCAGGGTACCCGCTTTGAAGGTACCGCCATGCTGCGCGATTTCCGCATTACCGATTTCAAAAACTACCAGGCGATTATCGGCCATCAAACGGTAGCTGCCGACCCGACAGACACTGAGCAGATGAGCATGAGTACGTTGTGGAATACGGATACTAACCGTGCCCGCGCAGAGCTACACTGGCGCATTACGCTGGTGCTAACGGTGTTTATCATGGCGCTGATGGTGGTTCCGCTGAGCGTGGTCAACCCGCGCCAGGGGCGTGTGCTTTCGATGCTGCCGGCGATGTTGCTCTATCTGGTGTTCTTCCTGCTGCAAACCTCGCTGAAGTCGAATGCGGGCAAAGGCAAGCTCGACCCGGCGGTATGGATGTGGGCGGTTAACCTGCTGTATATCGCGCTGGCCGTGGGGCTGAACCTGTGGGATACCGTCCCAATGCGCCGCCTCCGCGCCCGCTTGACCAATAAAGGAGCGGTATAATGCAGCCATTTGGTGTACTAGACCGCTATATCGGTAAAACCATTTTCACCACCATCATGATGACGCTGTTCATGCTGGTGTCGCTGTCCGGCATCATTAAGTTTGTCGACCAGTTGAAAAAAGCCGGGCAGGGGAGCTATGACGCGCTGGGTGCGGGTATCTATACCCTTCTCAGCATGCCGAAAGACGTGCAGATCTTCTTCCCGATGGCGGCGCTGCTTGGTGCGCTGCTAGGGCTGGGAATGCTGGCTCAGCGCAGTGAGTTAGTGGTCATGCAAGCTTCCGGCTTTACCCGTATGCAGGTCGCGCTGTCGGTGATGAAAACCGCGATTCCGCTGGTGCTGCTGACGATGGCGATGGGTGAATGGGTCGCGCCGCAGGGCGAGCAGATGGCGCGTAACTACCGTGCGCAGCAGATGTACGGCGGCTCACTGCTTTCGACCCAGCAAGGGATGTGGGCGAAAGATGGCCATAGTTTTGTTTATATCGAACGGGTAAAGGGCACCGATGAGCTCGGTGGCGTGAGTATCTACAGCTTCAATAATGAGCGTCGGCTACAGTCCGTGCGCTATGCGGCCAGCGCCAAATTCGATACTGAACAGAAGGTCTGGCGTCTTTCGCAGGTGGATGAATCTAACCTTTCTGACCCGAAACAGATTACCGGTTCACAGACGGTGAGCGGAACCTGGAAAACGACCCTCACGCCGGACAAGCTGGGCGTCGTGGCGCTGGATCCGGATGCGCTGTCCATCAGCGGGCTGCACAACTACGTGAAGTACCTGCACGCCAGCGGTCAGGATGCCGGGCGCTACCAGTTGAATATGTGGAGCAAAGTATTCCAGCCGCTTTCCGTTGCGGTGATGATGCTCATGGCGCTGTCGTTTATTTTTGGCCCACTGCGTAGCGTACCGATGGGCGTGCGAGTGGTGACAGGGATCAGCTTTGGGTTCGTGTTCTATGTGCTTGACCAGATATTCGGCCCGCTCACGCTGGTATACGGTATCCCGCCAATTATTGGCGCGCTGTTGCCAAGCGCCAGCTTCTTCCTGATAAGCCTCTGGCTGATGATGCGAAAAGCGTAACCCCTCTTGTTGCCCGGCCGAGCAATAGCGACGCCGGGTTTTTTATGCCTGAAATCGTTGTATTCCTTTTGTAAATTGGCGCTATCCCTGGGGTCGCTGTCGCTCGCCTGGGCTACGGGATCATGTAGGCCGGATAAGGCGTTTACGCCGCCATCCGGCAAACAAACGATACGACACTAACGCCGCCGTCCGCCCAGCAGGCTACCCAACATCCCACGCACAATCTGGTTCGTCACCTGACGCACGGCGCTTTTTGCCGCCGTTTGCACCAGACCATCATGCTTACCGCCGCGTGGACCGGTGGTGCCGAAGATAATATCTTTCAGCCCGCCAAGTATGCCGTCATCAACACCCTGCTGACTTTTGGCCGGTGGTGCATCCGCCTGTCCTGCGCTGTTCTGCACACCTTTTTGCAGCATCTCGAACGCTGATTCGCGGTCAACGTCATCCTCGTATTTACCGTACAGCGGTGAATTGTTGATTAAGCCGTTGCGCTCGTCATCGGTTACCGGCCCCATCCGCGAACACGGTGCAATCACCATCGCCCGCTCCACCACCGACGGGCTGCCTTTCTCATCAAGGAACGAGATCAGCGCTTCCCCGGTTCCCAACTCCTGAATCGCCTGCTCTGTGCTGAACGCCGGGTTTGCGCGCATGGTCTGCGCAGCGGTTTTTACCGCTTTCTGATCCTTCGGCGTAAAGGCGCGCAGGGCGTGTTGCACGCGGTTGCCCAACTGCCCGAGCACCGCATCGGGGATATCCGACGGATTCTGCGAAACAAAATAGACCCCTACACCCTTGGAGCGAATCAGGCGTATCACCTGCTCGATTTTATCCAGCAGCACCTGAGGCGCATCGTTGAACAGCAGATGCGCCTCATCGAAGAAAAACACCAGCTTCGGTTTGTCTAAATCGCCGGCCTCCGGCAACTGTTCGTACAGCTCGGATAGCATCCACAGCAGGCTGGCGGCGTACAGCTTAGGCATCTGGTAGAGCTTTTCAGCGCTGAGGATATTGATAACGCCTTTACCGTGACTGTCGGTACGCATCCAGTCTTTGATATCCAGCATTGGCTCACCGAAGAAGTGTTCGGCACCTTGCTGTTCCAGCGTTAGCAACCCGCGCTGGATGGCGCCCACAGAGGCGCTGCTGATATTGCCGTACTGGTTCTGGAAGGATTTCGCGTTATCGCCGATGTACTGGGTTATCGCGCGCAGGTCTTTGAAGTCCAGCAGCAACAGCCCTTGATCGTCAGCAATACGAAAGATGATGTTCAATACCCCGGACTGCACCTCGTTGAGATTGAGCAGGCGAGCCAGTAGCAGTGGGCCGAGGTCGGACACCGTTGCCCGCACCGGATGTCCCTTCTCGCCGAAGATATCCCACACCACTACCGGGTTTGCGTGTGGTTCCCAGTTGGTGACGCCGATTTTCGTCAACCGGGCGGTAAGTTTTTCCGATGCCTGACCTTCTTCGGCAACGCCGGTCAGGTCGCCCTTCACGTCAGCCATAAATACCGGCACGCCAATCTCCGAGAACGACTCCGCTATCTTTTGCAGGGTGACCGTTTTCCCGGTACCGGTGGCGCCAGTAATTAACCCGTGGCGGTTGGCCATATTGGGCAGCAGTTCAAGCTGTGTGTCCTGGGTGCGTGCAATCAGCAAAGGTGCGCTCATGGGTAATCCTCCATTTATTCTGCGTCGAGTATAGGCAAAACAACGGCATCTCGCGGCGGTAAATTGTCTGTTTTGCGGCGCTTTATCCAGCGCGAACTATGCTTTGCATACGGTTTTCTTTTTTTTGGAAGGTTATGTCCAGATTCTTCTTTAACGAGCGCAAACACCTTGTCGATGATGCGCTTGAAGGCTTAGTGTTGTCTGCACCTCACGCGAACCTGGTGCGATTGGATATCGACCCGGCGATTCGTATCGTCGCCCGCAACGACTGGGATAAAAGCCGGGTGGCGATAATCTCCGGCGGCGGCTCCGGCCATGAACCGGCGCACGCGGGCTTTGTCGGCAGAGGCATGCTCACCGCTGCGGTATGCGGCGATCTCTTCGCCTCCCCAAGTGTGGATGCGGTACTGAATGCCATCGTGGCGGTCACGGGCGATCGCGGCTGCCTGCTGATTGTTAAAAACTACACCGGCGACCGCCTCAACTTCGGTCTTGCCGCCGAAAAAGCCAAACGTTACGGCCTGAAGGTTGAAATGGTCATCGTCTCTGACGATGTCGCGCTACCGGATAACAAACAGCCGCGCGGCATTGCAGGCACGGCACTGGTACATAAAGTCGCGGGACACGCAGCGGAGCAGGGGAAATCGCTTAGCGAAGTGCACGAGATAGCCCAGCAGGCGAGCCGGGGCGTGTTCAGCCTGGGACTGGCGATGGAAACCTGCAATCTGCCCGGAGGGGAAACGGAAGATCGCATTAAACCCGGTCAGGTGGAACTGGGGCTCGGTATTCACGGCGAGCCGGGCGCCTCGACGGTCAACAGCCATAACAGCAAACAGCTGATTGGCACGCTGGTTGAGACCCTGAGGGCATCAGCAGGCGACAACCGCGTGGCGGTGCTGATCAACAACCTGGGCGGCGTGTCGGAGCTGGAGATGGCGCTGCTCACCAAAGAGCTGGCGCACTCTTCGCTACGTGAGCAGATAGCCTATCTGATTGGCCCGGCGACGCTGGTCAGCTCGCTGGATATGAAAGGTTTCTCGCTGTCGCTGATCGTCCTTAACCAGGTCATCGAACAAGCGCTGCTGGCGGATGTTGAGACCACCGGTTGGGTGAAGGCGGTGGCCTTTGCGCCTCTGAGAACGCTGACGCATGCCAAAGTGCACGACGCGTTGGAGGTTCTGCCGTCGGAGAATCCGCAGGTGCATGCGCTGGTGGCGCAGGCGACCCAGACGTTACAGGGGCTTGAGAGCCGACTGAACGCGCTGGATGCTAAAGTGGGCGATGGCGATACCGGCTCGACCTTTGCGCTGGGCGCGCAGGATATCGCCACGCAGCTTGAGCAGAATGCGCTGCCGCTGAACAACCCGGCGCAGCTGCTACAGCTGATTGGCGAACGGCTGGCAACGGTGATGGGAGGTTCCAGCGGCGTGCTGATGTCGTTGTTCTTTACCGCAGCAGGACAAGCGTTAGCACAGAGAGAGACGCTGCCGAATGCGCTGCTCGCAGGATTAAAGCAGATGAAATTCTACGGTGGCGCCGCACCTGGCGACCGTACGTTAATCGATGCCCTACAACCGGCGCTGGAAGCGCTGCGTGATAAAGGGCTGACGGAAGCTATTGCGGCGGCGCAACAGGGGGCTGAAAGCACGGCGACGATGCAAAAAGCGAAAGCGGGGCGCGCATCGTACGTGAACAGCGACAACCTCAACGGCGTACCGGATCCGGGAGCCGTTGCCGTAGCGGAAGTCTTCGCGGCGTTTGCGAATGCTTAACGGGGCAGAGAAGAACCGGCGGCAGAACGCCGCCGGATAAACATCAGAAATCAGCCTTCAGTACCACGCGATAACGGGCTTTACCGTCACGCACGTGCTGGATGGCGTCGTTGATTTTCGACATCGGGAACAGCTCGGTGATGGGTGCCACTTTGCTGCGACCAGCAAACTTCATCAGCTTGCGCAGTTCGAACGGGTTACCCGTTGCCGAACCGGAGACGCTGCGGTCGCCGCCAATCAGGGTAAACGCCGGTACCGGCAGCGGCGTTAGCACCGCGCCGACGGTGTGGAAGTTGCCGCCCGAGGCCAGCGCTTCAAAGTAGGGCTGCCAGTTCAGGTCGACGTTGACGGTATTGATGATCAGGTCAAACTGACCCGCCAGTTCTTTGAGCGCTTCCGGCGAGCGGCTGTTGACTACGTGATCTGCGCCCATCGCCCGCACTTCCTGCTCTTTCGACGGATTAGAACTGAACGCTGTAACTTCGGCACCCATTGCGCGCAGAAGCTTAATGGCGATATGCCCCAGCCCACCAATCCCAATCACCCCTACGCGGCTGGTGGCGGTGACGTGATGCATCAGCAGCGGTTTAAAGACGGTGATACCGCCGCACAGCATTGGGCCTGCGGTTTCGATATCAATGTTGTCCGGCAGAGGAATAACCCATTGCCAGTCGGCGCGCAGCTTATCGGCAAAGCCGCCGTGGTTGAGGATGGTTGGTACCGAACCTTCGGTACAGTTAATCTGGTTGCCATCAATACAGGCATCGCAGTGACCGCAGCTTCGCGCCGTCCAGCCAATGCCCACCCGTTGACCAATCTTCAGACCTTTATTCTGTGCCGCGCTGCCCAGCGCTACCACGTGACCAATCACCTCGTGGCCGGCAACCAGCGGATATTGAGAGAACCCCCATTCGTTATCGATCATCGACAGGTCAGAGTGGCAGATCCCGCAGTAATCTACTTTAACCTCAACGTCTTCGGGCAGCAGCTCCCCGGCATCGTATTCCCAGACTTCCAGTTCTGCTCCGGCATTTTTCGCGGCGTAGCTTTTTATGATAGACATCGTGTATCTCTCAGTGTGGTGTTGAACTGAGAGTGTAGAGCATGTGGGGGCAGGGCGCTTGGCGGAAGGGGGGATTAAGACTAATGTGATCGCGGCTAAGTTGTGCTGTTTTTTTCGACACTTAGCGAGGTTAACATGTGCTGGTGCTTGCATGGTTGCGTGTGGCAGGTATAATCCACAACGTTTTCCGCATACCTTTCCGTGCCGGAGTGGCGAAATCGGTAGACGCAGTTGATTCAAAATCAACCGTAGAAATACGTGCCGGTTCGAGTCCGGCCTTCGGCACCATCGGAACATCAATAGACGTCAACGGACGTCTTTTTTTGTGCCTGAAATCCAGTATCCGCAAGGCTTTCCTCGCTTTTTCACTCAACCTAAGTCAACCTGATTCAATCTACATCAACTTACTGATGCGGGTACAACTGCGGGTATATCCCGGTTCGATAATGTTTGTACCCACACAGAACCCTTGAAAGGATACTCATCATGGCTCTGAGTGATGTGAAGGTTCGTTCGGCAAAGCCGGAAGCAAAAGCCTATAAGCTTACCGATGGTGACGGCATGGTATTGTTGGTTCACCCGAATGGCTCGAAATACTGGCGGCTTCGTTATCGCTTTGGCGGTAAAGAGAAGATGCTGGCGTTGGGGAAATATCCTGAAGTTTCGCTGGCGGATGCCAGGGCACGCAGGGATGAGGCCCGTAAGCTATTAGCTAATGGTGTCGATCCCAGTGAGAATAAGAAAGCCGTTAAGGTAGAGCAGGAGCAAGAGGCGATAACGTTTGAAGTGGTCGCCAGAGACTGGCATGCCAGCAATCAGAAGTGGTCTACATCGCACAGTGCCCGTGTTTTGAAAAGCCTTGAAGATAATCTCTTTGCTGCTATTGGTAAGCGGAACATTGCGGAGCTGAAGACACGAGATTTGCTTGTACCCATTAAGGCGGTGGAATCATCCGGACGACTCGAAGTTGCCGCCCGTTTACAACAGCGTACTACCGCGATTATGCGCTTTGCTGTGCAGAGCGGCTTAATCGACTATAACCCCGCGCAAGAGATTGCCGGTGCGGTTGCTACGGCGAAAAGACAGCATCGTGCTGCATTGGAACTTAACCGCATTCCTGAATTACTTCACCGCATCGATCACTACTCTGGCAGACCGTTAACCCGACTGGCTGTCGAACTCACGTTGTTAGTTTTCATCCGTTCAAGCGAACTGCGTTTTGCCCACTGGTCAGAAGTGGATTTTGATACTGCCATGTGGACGATTCCAGGGGAGCGTGAACCGCTGGAAGGCGTTAAACATTCTCAGCGTGGTTCAAAGATGCGGACTCCACATCTTGTTCCTTTGTCGCGGCAGGCTCTGGCTATTTTGGAAAAGATCAAAAGCATGAATGGGAACCGTGACCTGATCTTCGTAGGAGATCACGATCCGCGTAAACCCATGAGTGAGAACACGGTGAACAAGGCTCTACGAGTGATGGGTTATGACACAAAAACAGAAGTATGTGGACATGGTTTCAGGACGATGGCTTGTAGCTCATTGATTGAGTCGGGGCTGTGGTCGAGGGATGCGGTGGAGCGGCAGATGAGTCACCAGGAGCGTAGCTCTGTTCGAGCAGCTTATATCCACAAGGCGGAGCATCTCGGGGAGCGTAGATTGATGTTGCAGTGGTGGGCTGATTATCTGGATGCGAATAGGGAGAAGGGCATTAGTCCTTTTGATTTCGGGAAAATGAAGAGCAACTAATTTTTAGGGAAACAGCAGCAATTGCAGCTATCGCGATATAGCAATAGCTCATTGTATAATTGAATCAATTCTGGGATTTTGATAAAATCCCAGAATTAACATTTTGAGAGTTACCATTTATGCCTACACAGAAAGCTGTAAACATTGCTAATTTGACGGATATGGAAGTCATAAATAATGAACCAGCACTTCATCTGAGACCAGTTATGGAGGTTGCTCATGAACTGGGGGCCATTGATTGGAGCTTCACCGAAGTGGGTACTCGCCTGCCGGGACATGACATACATCCATATCCCGCTAAGTTCATCCCGCAACTCCCGCATGGTTTAATCTCACGTCTGAGCGGACGCGGGGAAACTGTGCTTGATCCATTTGGTGGGAGCGGAACTACTGCACTTGAAGCCGTGAAGCTAGGACGAAAGGCAATCAGTATTGATGCTAATCCACTTTCTGCCCTCATTGGTCGAGTTAAAACTGCCAGACTTGAACCTGAAACGCTTAAAGCGTTGAATGCCCATCATTCAGTGCTACTTACTCATCTTGAGGGTGGGCATCTCTCACCTTCATCTTTGATTAATAATTATTCTTCTCATGCACCAAAGATCGTTAATCAGGAGAAATGGTTTGCGGATACTGCATACGCAGAGTTGTGCTTAATTAAGGCTTATATAAATGATCTGGATAGCACCAGTCAAGATATAGCCCTAGTTGCGCTTTCTAGGATAGTAATTAAAGCCTCTTTTCAAGATTCAGAAACACGCTATAAAAGCGTTCCACGTGAAGTACCCATGGGTGAAACGTTAAGCAGGTATTTAAGAGAATTTACTGCAGTAATTAAGTCTGTGGAAAAGAATGAGGCGGCAACAAGGTATGGACTATCACAATTCCTATGTGATGATATCCGATTGATTAGTAAAGAAAAACTTCCTGATGGGATCGCTGATCTAGTAGTGACTTCACCTCCGTATGGAAATGCAACAGACTATCACCTTTACCACCGTTTTCGTTTATTATGGCTGGGTTTTGATCCTATTGCATTAGGGCATGTCGAAATTGGTTCCCATTTAAAACATCAGAGAGAATCGAGTGGCTTTGAAAGCTATCTTGCAGACATGGAAGCAGCTTTAGCAACTATGCATCGTGCTTTAAAGCCGGGTCGATATGCTGCGCTCGTAATTGGAGATTCTGTATATGATAAAAAGACATATGACCCAGCAGAAGCCCTTTATGAGCGAGCTGATAGTTTAGGTTTTGAAGCCTGTACTATTGTAGATAGAGCTATTCACGCCGTGAAGAGATCATTTTCACATGCGGGTAGGCGTGCGACTTCTGAACATATATTGGTTTTACGACGTAAAGTCGCTCCAACGTTCATTCAAATATCTCCAGCGCCATATAAGCTATGGCCATACGAGGCAGAGTTAAGGCTCAGAGAGGTGGGCCTTAAAGTTGGTGATGCAGATCCTTCTTTAGACATTCGTGTTCCTTCACTTGAAGAAGATCGGAGGATGTACAAGCGTGCGGCTTTTTCACATAGTGTTCAACTGGAAGGGGGAAATGTTGAGCCTACATGGCAAGCTGTTCTGGAGAATGGAGAGGCGTGGCGCTCAACTACACGGAAGGATCCTAAATATGTCACTCATGGTATCCATTCATATAAAGGGAAGTTTTATCCACAGTTAGCGAAAAGTTTATTAAATATCAGCGGGTTTGGTCCTGGCGCTACAGTGTTGGATTTATTTTGTGGTAGCGGAACTACCTTGTTGGAAGGATATTTGAATGGCTTTCGTACCTTCGGCTGTGATATGAATCCGCTAGCAGCTAAGATATCACGAGCGAAGCTCGGGGTCTTAGAGCTAAACCCAGATACTGTACGTGAGGTTGTGTTAAGTGTTCGGGAGTTTCTTGCGAGTCCACCTTCAAATTTTCCGCAGAACCTTGATCATGTTGAAGAGAGTTGCCGTGAAGAGATTTTTCGCTGGTTTTCACCAACTATAGCTTTCAAGTTAAACTGGGTCCTGGGGCTTCTGCGAAGAATTAGTGCTGGAGTAATGTTAGATTTTCTCGAAGTAATTTTGAGCAGCATTATTCGTGAGGTTTCTAATCAAGAACCTACAGATCTTCGTATTCGCTATCGATCTGAGCCGTTAACTGATGCTGATGTGCTTGGTCTCTTTCTGGATAAATTAGAGGATCAATTCAATCGGATAGAAAAATTCTGGAAGATACGAAATAATGCTCCTCAGGCCTTCCTGCCTTCCGTAATTACAGAGGGGGATAATAGAAAGTCCGATACATTTATGAAATTAGGTCTTGAGTCTGGTAGCGTGGATCTGGTGTTAACTAGTCCGCCTTATGGAACCGCGTTACCATATATCGATACGGATCGACTATCTCTACTTTTCATAATGGGTTTAAAGAGCTCTGAAAGAAAACCCGTTGAAAATGGGTTAATTGGAAGTCGCGAGATAAGTACGGTTGAACGTCGACGATTAGAGCAAATTGAGCTCAGAGAGGTACTACCTTCTGGTTCACAACACTTTATTTCAACAATGCAGAGGGAGCTCGCAAGTGATTTATCTGCAGGATTCAGAAAACGTAATATGCCAGCACTAATGGTGCGATATCTTCTTGACATGTCTGCATCCCTTGGCCAAGCCAAACGATTATTGCGGTCAGGCGGAGAAATGATGATTGTCATCGGAGATAATAAAACGACAATTAACGGCAAAGTTATGCTAATCCCTTGTACAGACTTGATTGAGGAAATAGCTTGTACACAAGGGATGGTGATAGTAGAGAGAATCGATATATCTGTTACTACTGAAAATTTTAAGCATATTAAAAATGCTATAGTCAAAAATGTGGTTCTAAGACTTAGGAAACCATAAGTGTGAGGCTGGTTTAAAACCAGCCAAACTTTCTTGCTTTTTTACCGCCACTAGGCATTGACTGGTTACAAGCTGATAACCATGACGTATATTGCGGGCTGTCCGGTCGATAGATGCAAATTTCATAATCGATATCGGTACTGTTACCTGGCATCATTACCATTATTGAATAGTCTGGTACTTGAGATACCAATGGCGATGCCGTGATCCTAATTTCCGCTTTTGCTGAATAATACACCGTATTAAGTTGATAACTTGAAAGAGTTAATATTGGTGTCGTAGCGGGGCCATATACATTTATGTTCACTACTGGGTCGGGTGTTCTCTGTGGATATGCAGGGTTACCCGCTTTCTTCGGTATTGTCAATCCCTTGAATGGCCAGCCAAAGAAGCTTGGATTTTGTAGTACTGCAATTTTACTTAAGAATATCTCACCATTATGATGAGGCTTAATCTGTATAATTAGCCCTGCAACAACTTGTTGTGGAGATTGGGGTTGCCCCATAATTCCTGCCACTTGTGTTTTAGAAGCTTTCATTATGGTTGCGGGGAGTGGGCTTGCTGGTTTGCGTATCAGTCCCGTTCTCGGAGCCGTCGGATAGTTCCCTGTAAGCTTGGCGCGTACTTGTTTATCTAATTCAGATAGAACAGCACCATTGGCTATCAATTCATCTAATAATTGCTGATCAAATGCTTTTGTTGCAACGCATGAGTGAGGTAATAAATTGCTCCACAATGTGTCTAGATCTTTATAGATACTATCATCTTCAGGCAACACTAGATCTAAAATTATCGAACTTTCAAAATTAGTTTCAGTACCACCGACCGTAAGGTTATTAGAGCCGATAATTACTTTCGCATGTTTTGGACCATCAAATAAATATATTTTTGGATGAAAAGTAATCCCATTTTCACGAGTAATATAAAGCTCTTTACATAAATCGGCTGCAATTGTTAACGCTTCTTTGCTTGTACCTTGTTGGTCAATTCCTAGGATAGCGCAGAGCGAGTTTCCAGAAGCTGCCCAGCTCTCGATATCGGACTTAAGACGTAGTAAAGGGCCAGATTTCGCGTATGCAGTGACGATGCGTAATTTGGTGAAACGCGGATCTTTTAGACCCGTACGCAAAATATCCAATAAGCGTTTAGATCCGCTAGGCTGATCTAACGGTGTAATAAAACTTACTTGTGGCATGCTATCTTTTACTATCCTTAATTGATTTTTGCTCTATGAAAACTGGCTGCTTGGGTTGAGTATCTACTTTTTACAGAATGATTTCTATTACTTTTTAGTAAGTTAAATCGTAACTGTGACCCCGCTTGCATAGTTGGGCTGACCCCGCTACGGTAGACGATCTTGCTCTATCGTTTGGCTGACCCCGCCGCGGTAGACGATCCTGCCCCTCTAGCTGGACAGACCCCAGGAGCAGGGGGTCTGTGTATGATAACTCCCCTCAACTTTTTTCATATAGAACCTAGCCACCTAAGATACATTTAAGATGGGTTAAAGAGGGGGCTAAACGAGTACCATAGCTGCTTCGATAATATTATCGACTACTTTACTGCTCTGTTTTATTACGGCCAGTTACGACTAAATCGGGGAACCGAAAATGAGACGCTTTTCCTGCTATGGGCTATCTACATATTGATGACAAAGGTATGTCGGTAACCAGTGGGAACTGCTCTAACGTTTTGAGGTCGAGAAAATAGCGGCTTGGCTCATGGTTCACAAAGAAAATATTGAACGTCATTGTGACAAATAGTAATTGGAGTTGTGATGCCATTTTCAGTGCGGGTCAATGCTATCAAAGCAGCATTACGCAAGCTCGATATTAACTGTAGCGGCGATGAGGATTCGCTAACTGTTAGTGCCGTGCACTCTTGCTGGGGGGGGGGAAGAGCGATCGTGTTCTTTCCCCAGTCTATTCAAATAGGTAGATGGTAGGGGCGACATTAGCATGTTGAATATTGCTATACCCCTCGCTAAAGATAGATTACTAGTTTTTTGGTGATATGGATCTGTTTCAGCTGGGCTATAGTGGATTAGAAAATCAATACACGGATATATTGATTTATAACTATTTTCAGAACTAAATCATTTACGTGAGCACCAGGTATTCCCTTTCTGACAATGCGGAACACGACAGGTTGTGTCGTTTTTTTGATGATACCTCCGCATTGGAATCAACAAATTAACTTACATTTCATAATGTTAGGTAGCTGCAGTTATCCCCATCATTTTTTCAATCCACCTCCCTTTGGTACGACATAACGTGTCGAACCAGTACGTCATAATCTCCCATATCAATATCTGGTTATTTTGGGAGTTCAGGACTGTTCTCACCATGAAAACACAACATGATCATTATGACCGCCTGTCCATCAGGTTATCACCTCTGTTCAGGTGGCCAAATTCAGTAAACCACTACAGAATAACACTGGCTGATGCGGTGAACTTTCTGGTGGAACGCTATGAACTGATACGCACTGACCGCAAAGGGTTTACATGGCAAGAGCAGACACCATTTCTGACCGCTATCGATATTCTCAGAGCTAGGCGAGCTACCGGATTAATGAATATATAAATTCTTCGAGCATCATTCCTGATTTTTACCTCTGAACTTCCCACCTTATTTATTCATCGCATAATGCGCCTGCCATTTCCGGCAGGCGTGTTTGCTTTTATGGATGATTGACGATGCAAACAGAACCCGTTGTATTAACGGAACACAATGAACTCATCTGTTCGACCAGTATCGAACGAGTAGTTTCTGGCCGCGATGCTGCACTGCTGCAAATTGAAAAGCTCATCCAGCAGCTTGATGCCATTTCACGGTTAACCTCTGAAGTTGGCGGTGGTACGGCGCAAGACTGGGCGATGAAAGCTGGGCACCGCTACGATAGTTGGCTGACTGAAATTGTGGATAAAGCGATCCCTGCTGTCACCCGCAATATTGACCGTAGTATCTGGCGTGATTTGATGTTGAAGTCTGGCATGATGGCATTGATGGATGCTCAGGCGCGCGACCAATGGCATAAGAACCAGGAGGAGGGCGATCTACCTGCCATCAGCGAGGCGAATATACTCAGTACTTTTGAGCAGTTACATCTGAATAAAATGGATGTATTTGAGCGTGGGATCATCAATGTGTTCAAAGGTCTGTCATGGGATTATAAGACCAATAGCCCTTATAGCTTTGGTAAGAAGATCATCATTAACAATCTGGTGACGCATAACCGCTGGGGATTTAGTCTGAACTGGGGCTGGAGGCGGGATCAACTGGCGGATCTGGAGCGGATGCTGTTTTTACTCGATGGCAAACCGATTCCCGACAACCGTGGTGATATTTCTACCCGGTTGATGGAACATATTCGAGATAACCCTGCTAAGGATATGTACGAGGATGAGTTCTTCAGTATTCGTTACTTTCAAAAGGGAACAGCCCATCTGACGTTCAAGCGTTTGGAGTTGATAGAAAGGATTAATGACATTATTGCGAAACACTATCCGGGGATGCTGGGGCAGTAGCAGTAATTTTTAAAGCCTTGAGATACCGAATTGGGCATTTTGTAGAGTAACTAACTGAGTTTTTCTTAATCACATCTAACTAAATTTCCTGTTGCTTCCCTTGAACAGGTAGTGACTGTATTGAGATTAATCCGATAAGATGCAGATATATCAATTCTAAATCGCCCTACACACGGAGTATGTGATGGTTCAGGATTTCTCTGCATTGGCCCCTTTCTTTCGTTCTCATATCGCAAAAAATAATCAATACAGCCCTGACTGGGGCAAACACTATCGTCAGCTCGTAGAACAGATCCAAGCCGAAAAACCCAACTTCTCTGCGGATACAATTCGGCAGATTTGGTACGAACGTAGCAATGGTATCTCCAGCCTCAGGCAGGGGGGGATGTCCCAGTTTGAATTCGAAACGGCGGAAAAACAGCTGCTTGATCTCACCCGACAGATGGCAGAGGAGTGTACGCAGGAGAACTACGATCGGGTGATTGAGGGCCTTGTTAAACTTAAAACAGATGGGATATTAAACAAAGTATATTGGGCACTTTGCCATCGTGCTTTTGCCGCGATCTACCCGTCGAAAATTACCAACGTTGTGAATGTCAGCAATTTTTTCAGTAGTTACAACTATTGCAATAACCATTTTCAACTTGGCCTTTCTGAGGATCAGGAGTGGTTCGCTCGCAACCTTGATCTCAAGAAAGCGTTGCACCAAACACTGGGCGATGAAGTCGATCCTATCGAACTGAATATGTCGCTCTGGCATCTCTATACGCAGGTTATTCAGAAGAAGAACGATATTGCGTTAATCGGTAATGAAACTGCCTTGCCTGAGGATGAGCAAGACGAGAAGGTTAGCACCCCGCAACTTCCAAAAAATACTATCCTCTACGGTCCTCCAGGGACCGGAAAAACTTACCGTACCATCGACCTGGCCGTACGCGCCTGTGAGCCGATAGCCTACTCGCTGCAGGAAGGAAAAGAGGAAAACGAAAAACGCCGCGAGCTGAAAAAGATTTATGACCGCCTGATTGCTGAAAAGCGAGTGCGCTTTATTACCTTCCATCAGAGTTTTGGCTATGAAGAGTTTATCGAAGGGCTAAGAGCAGAGACCACCGACGATGGCAATGTACGCTACGAAATCAAAGCGGGCATTTTTAAGCAAATTTGTGAAGATGCCGCTTTTGGCCACGCCGGTGTTCAGCAGAAGCTTGACGAGGCGCTTGCCCGCCTACAAGAACGTTTATCTGAAAGTGGAAGCATTACCCTTGAAACTCTGCAGGGTAAAGCCTTCCAACTGGCTTACAAGAGCCAGACCACCTTTGGTATCTTCCCGTCGCAATCGAAAAAAGAGGATTTAGGGCAGGGTTACAATGCTTACCTCAAGAATATCAGCCTGGTTTACCAAAACCCTCAGGCGAAGGTACATAATCCGTCATATGTACGTAGTATCCTTAATTACCTGATTAAACAGGAAGGCTTGCCTTCCAATCCACAGGAATCTGTTTCTGAAAAACGGCAAAACTACGTTCTGATTATTGACGAAATTAACCGCGGCAATATCTCCAAAATCTTTGGCGAACTGATAACCCTGATAGAAACCTCTAAACGTTCCGGGGAGCCGGAGGCACTTAGCGTGATGTTGCCTTACTCTTCTACCTCGTTCAGCGTACCGAACAATCTCTATTTAATCGGCACTATGAACACTGCTGACCGTTCGCTCACCGCACTGGATACCGCCCTTCGTCGCCGATTCGAGTTTGAAGCGATGCTGCCGGACATCACGGTTCTGAAAGATATGGTCGTCAAAGGCATTGATCTACCACGACTGCTGCAGACCCTTAATGACCGCATTCAGGTGTTGTACGACAGAGAACATACCTTGGGCCATGCCTTTTTCATTCCGGTTGTACAGGCTAAAGAGGACGAAGAATTGGCCTTTGAAAGGCTCAAGAGGATTATGCGAAATAAAGTATTGCCTTTGCTCGAGGAGTATTTCTACAACGACTGGCAAAAAATTCGCATGGTGCTGGGCGACAATCAGAAAAGCGATAACCCGCATCTACAGTTCGTGTGTGAGGTGAAAGACCAGAAACAGTTTGTGGATCTTTTTGGCAATAGCGGAACTGAAGATCTGCATGATATCGGTGCCAGTTTCCATCTGGCCCCTGAGGACGACGATGTCTGGGATAATCCGCTCGCCTGGCAACAAATTTATGCGCCAAAAAATAGTAACCCTGGGAGTAGGGAATGACGTCTCGTCAAAACTTTACCGTCTTCGAATACGGACTCCTGGTTGGCGAGAAAGATAGGGACCGCATAAATAATGCGGTCGTTCTGCCCACGAAGCTGTTTGAGTGGCTTGAGCAACGGTGTCTGAAAGATGACGCGGATAACACCCATCGTCTGCTAACCCTGCGCAATCGAGGTAGTGTAAAAACGCTGCAAGTAAAAAATTATGCTGGTGTTATTTCTCTTCCGGGAAATGCGTTTATTGAAGTGTTGCCAAAAACGGGGCGGCGTGATGAGAACATTGATATTGCACGTCAGCAGCTTTTGATGATGCTACGCACGCTAAAATCTTTTCGCCATATTGCCACTTCAGCATCCAGAGTAAGAACCTCGAAGATGCCGTTGATGGATGTTTTTATTCAGCAGTTTATCGATAGCGTACAGCAGATTGTGCGCCAGGGTCTAAAGCGTGATTATTTGCGCCAGCAGGACAATTTGCCCTGGATGAAAGGGAAATTACGGGTCTCCGCTCAATTAAGCAAAAACTGTGTGCGTCGGGATCGATTTCAGGTGGAGTTTGACGATTACAGCGCCGAACGCCCGGAAAACCGGATATTGAAAACAGCCATTGATAAAATCCGCCGTCAAATCCGCGATCCGCAGCTTCTAATACAAATTAACTCTTTGCAGGTGTACTTTGACGATATTTCACCTGTCGATGATGTCCGCATCGCCTTCGACCAGGTACGTCTCGACCGACATATGCGTCACTATGAACTTGCCTTGGCGTGGGCGCGGCTGATTTTGATGGGACAGTCTCCCCATTGCATGCAGGGAGACGCCAACGCTATTTCACTGCTCTTTCCAATGGAAGCTGTGTTCGAATCTTTTGTGACTGCATGGATGCGTCATCGTTATAACGATAACTGGCATGTGGAGGCTCAGGTGAATTCACACACCTTGGTTCGTCTCAATGGTAGAGGGTTATTTAAGCTTAGACCCGATATCCATCTACGGCCTCGTGCGAAGAGTTGGGATCAGCCGATGATTTGTGATGTTAAATGGAAAATGGTAGAGAGCGGAAAAGCGGGACTCGAACAGTCGCAGGCTGACCTCTACCAGATGCTTGCCTATGGTATGAACTATCAGGAGGGGATAGGGGACATGCTTCTGATTTATCCTTCGCATGAAGGTTTTAGTCAGCCGTTACCTCATCCATATGAATTCAGCCATCAAAAGGAAAACTCGCTGCGTTTATGGGTTCTGCCATTTTTCATTGGCGACAGTTTGCAAAGTTCTGGTCTGTGTTTCCCTGATGGGAAAATATTGATTTAATAACGTGTTATTCTCTTGTACACGGTTAGCCATAACGGTGTTGTACTGATATGGCTCTGTACCCGCTTGCGTTGTCTGATTTTTGTACGGATTTTTGTTTGTGGGTACAAGTGCGAGTATAAACCATAATAGTTTAAAATAAATAATATTGAAATCAGATGGTTGAATAAGTTATTCGAGTCCGGCCTTCGCACCAGTGATTACCTACAGGGCGTTTATTCGTAACGCAATATGGTGGGCTCATTGCTCCATTCAAACTTGCAACTCACCATTATTCTCCTGTCATCCTGAACACAGCATAACGATATTTTAAAATGTCAGCTCCATCTCAAACTGGCATAACGGTCCCGGATAAAGCTCTCCATCGCGGTTTCCGGGAGCTACAGGGGGAAAATATGCTCCCTGTTTTCTCAGACAGTGAAGCTGATTTCTACCGAGCGGGCACTGCGATCGCCCTCACCATGGTAAACAGCTTCAATGTTGTTACCGTCCGGATCCAGAACAAAAGCCGCATAGTATCCAGGATGGTAGGTTCGTTCGGCAGGTGCGCCGTTATCACGTCCGCCATGATTGAGTGCTGTGCGGTAAAATGCGTCAACCGATTCACGGTCTGTGGCCTGAAAGGCCAGATGGTGCCGTCCTGTAGGAATACCTCCAGACCCCGAACTTTTTACCGACGAAATGACCAGTTCGTCAGCCCAGATATATTCGTCATCGGTGATAACCAGTGGGATCTTAAGCTCCGCCAGAACAGCGGTGTAAAACGCTTTGCTTGCGTCAAAGTTGTTTACCACGAGCTGGATATGGTCGATAAGTCTGCCACGATGTAGCGTGTAGTTGTTCACGATTCATCTCCTTATTCAGATTCTGCCAGGCAGGTCTGTACCTGACAGGTATCAGAAAATCATTCCAGATTTGGTCTTTGTACAGAAATGACTATTCCGCTATTCGCTGATGACCAGGCTCTCAATTGCCAGTTGTAAAATTAATAGCAGGGATGAGATGAGGGCAAGCCATTTTACGGGGCGCAGTTTACGTTCAGGTATAGAGAGCGTGTGGAGTATGGCATGACGCTTCATTTTATTTGGTGGCATGCTGCCTCCTGAAAAAGAGCCGCCTGCGCAGGCGGCTAAGCAATGAAAACAACAAACAAGGTCACTGTGAGCAGAACCCGTTGCTACGGGGCTAACATAACGGTTAGAGCGGTAAGAAAAAAAGACCACCGGGTGGCCAAACGTTTTCCATTTCTGGACGAGAGTTTCCTCCAGGAGCACTGTTCGTTTGTTAGCCAGAACAGGTTAACGGATAAAAATAGTATATCCATACTAAATCAGCGGTTGTTTAGCGTTTATTTAAACGATGCCGCTCGAATAATACTTGCTCAAATAATAAACAAGACGGGACTATCCAGTGCTGCTAATTGATAGGCGCTAATGAAAACCTGAGAAATAATTCCTTCTGATGAGGCATCAATGCAATTCCCCCCCCGGCCTGTAAGCTTATGCTGGCCCATTTGGACGCTTTAGCCACCGCGAGTAAAACTCTTTTCCCGTTACCGGTTTACCGTAGTAGAACCCCTGTAGCCAGCTCGGATTGAGCGTTTTCATAATCTCAATTTGCATCTCTGTTTCAACCCCCTCGACGACGGTTTTCATCGCCATTTTGTTGGAGATATCAATAATGCTGGCGATCAGATGTACATGAGCATTTTCTGGGGTAATACGGTTGATGAACTTGCGGTCAATCTTAAGAATATCAAGCGTATAATCCTCTAAATAGCTCAGGTTAGAGTAGCCGGTACCGAAGTCATCAATGGCAATTAATATGCCAAGCTCCTGTAATTGGGTGAACGTTTCGTTGATCTGCGTATTGTCGTTTAATAACTCGCTTTCCGTAATCTCAACGACGAGACGAACCTTATTGGCTTTAAAATCCTTAAGGAACTGGCGGCAATCGTCGATGATTTCACCGGATAAAATATGCTGTGAACTGAAGTTAATACTGACGTGAAATCCGTCAGGCAACGATGACTGGAGAGGCAGCAGCCAGCGCTTCACCTGCGCCATCAGTTGGCGCGTCATCGGCACGATGAGTCCGGACTCTTCCGACAGGGGGATGAACTGGTTCGGGGGGATGATACCGTCGTCGGGTGAAATCCAGCGAGCCAGGACTTCACAACCTACCAGCTCGCCGGTTTGCGTTGACATCTGCGGCTGGAAATAGGGCTGAATTTCTCCTTTCTCTATGGCCATTTCGAACTTGGTGCGCAGGGATTTGGGCTTACCAATAACGCGCCAGATGCCAAAACTGATTGCCGGCCCGGCGCAAAGAAATAGCAGGAACAGTGTCATTTCGGACAGCAGCTGTTGCAGGAAGCTACGCTGGTCGAGGATGTGGTAAATCACCGAATAGTCGTAGCGGGCGGATTGCGCCGTCTTCTCTCTGCTATCTGCTGCGTTTTGCTGGGGGAGACGTGCGCTGACCTTACCCTGGCTATCAAGATATTCTGAACCGATTTTGATGTAGAATTTTTCGGCCTGGCTGCGGCCTGCCAGATCGTTATTAAAGTAAAATGTGGGAATGCTGGCGATAAGCTCGTATTGCCCGTAGGCGCGCTTTAGGTTGACCGTCATGGTGACTTTTAACGGAATCGGGCCGTAGCTCAGAGAAAGTGATTTTCCTTTCTGAAAGTAGTTTTCCACCGGTAAATCGGTATTGCCCGAGGCGGACGTACAGACGATCGTTTGATTGTCTACAACGCTGAAAGATCGGGAGTAAGGGGTCAGTGTTGCCAGTTGGCTGAGCGCGGGGCCGGTGACGTTGCACACGCCGTTGAATAGCTCAGCGGCTTTGGTCATTGAACTGATTACCGTGTCCAGCATCTGGTCGATCCTCAGCACCGCGCTGTCGAGTGCAAGCCCATCATCAATATTATTTTTACTCTCGACCTCAGTAACAATAATAAAGGCTCCGATAAGCCACATGCTCAACCCGCAAAGGGTTGCGACGAGCGCTTTTTTTACCAACTGACTGTTTTTTTTCACCAGACGTTCCTAACTGTAAAGCAAGCGCAGGTTAGCTCCGCCCAACTTCAAAAATGATCCGCGAGGGGACCGGATAACGGATGATGTAGTGCAATGATGACGTGCGATTCAACAACTACGAACGGAACAATAAACGCCGTATGATATTACTCGGCAATAATGAACTAACCAATCCAGGAATTAATTATAATATATTAGATGTCTTAAAGTATACCGCGACAATCCGTTGAAATACCCAAATTAATACTATCTTTTTACCTGTTTGATGTAAGTAGTGTAAATCTTTTATATTTTTATCAAAAATGATTGATATTTTAAGGTGGTCGGCAAATGATGTCATTTGATTTGTCTTTGTAGAAAGGATGTCATGTGACAAAAATATATGGCGTAAATATTTGTCAATCATGAATTATATTGGTTTTGAGCCTGGGTAATGAATGTTTTAATAGTTGGTGATAATGGTTAATGATTTGTTTTTGCAAAATAATAGCCGCCCAGGGAAATAGAGGTGTAAATGATTAAAATGTTAACCTTATGATCTGTTTGAACGATCGAACAAACCAAAACAATAGTTAGCGGCTATCAGTGATTCTGCTATCGATCGTTCTATCCTGTTTGCCCAGAAATTACCTTTATACTATTATTGATAGTCGTAAATATAATTCCTCGGCATATTCGAACTCTGGATTCTTTTATAGTGAATAGTTTATCCAGGAAGGTGCCATTATAATTTTTGCCCCTCTTGTACGAGAATAATGTTGAACTTTTCAAAAAAAATAAATTTTGGTCTCTTCATTTCAGTCATTATTGTACTGATGGCGGGGTATTACGTCATAGAGAGTCTGAAGTCTCGAGCTAGCAAGGTATATATGGATATTAGTCGAAATTACTCTGCTAATATCGGGAAGCTATATATAGAAAGAATCCTGCAAAACATCGAGACCAAGCTCATCACAGCAAGCCGTGAGCTGGGGCATACGAATCTTAGCAATGCGGCAATGAAGGATGACATTTCCAGAACCGCATTGGCGATTCTGAATAACTCACCGGAGCTGGATGCGGTTGTGCTGGCGGATAAAGACGGCCATTTTATTCGCGTACCCGATAACAACTATCAGGATCTGTTCCCCAATGGGAAAATAAAAGATCGAGAATGGTTCATCCATGATGCCAACTCGGCGATGCATATCCGTTTTACTGAACCCCATAATGACTCTTTTACCGGCATTTCTACCGTTACCGTCTCAACTCCGCTGATTAACGAACTCGGGCGCTTTAACGGTATCCTGGCTTTCGATATCAATCTGGCGCAAATCAGCCGTAATATGGAAAAAATGTCGCCACCGATTGAAGGGCACATTGTGTTACTTTCGAGCAGCGGACAGGTGATTGCTGACGACATGATTGATAATGTCTGGCAGCCGGAAAATATTGAACAAATCTACCCACTGTTAAAGAAAAACAGCGGCACTTATTATGATGAAGTCAGCAGAGCGTGGTTCTTCTCCTATCAGTTTGAAGGCCCGCGCTGGACACTCATCTACAGCGTCAGCGATAGCAATTTGAATCAGCAGATTTGGGCTGATACCCAGGAAGTCGTCTACGGGTTTATTATCTTTCTGGTGGTGCTGCTGAGCTTCGGCTTTTTCCTCAAATATCACTGGGAGAAAAAGCTGGTCAGTATTATTGGGCACATCAAAACCGGCACGCCTGAAGGTTATGATAACCTTGAGTATTTCCTCTCTGAAGAAATTAGTCGTAGTAAGCACCGCGAAAAAACGCTCACCGATGAAAGCCAACGCGATGCGTTAACCGGTGCGCTGAACCGGCGGGCGCTGGAACTGGCGCTGGATAAGAAGATTGCCAAAAAAGAACATTTTTCATTCGCGCTGCTGGATATTGATAACTTTAAAACCATCAACGATCGTTTCGGTCATGTGGTGGGCGATGATGTGTTGAAATTTATCTCCTTTACCTGCCGCAACCTTCTGGAAGGGTATGGCTGCCAGCTATATCGCTATGGCGGGGAAGAGTTCGCCATTCTATTCAATCGTATGAATGCGGAACAGGCGTTTCATGTACTGGAGAAATGCCATGCCGCACTGCGCGCTCGTGAGTGGCGTGAAGAGGGGCTGATTGTGACGTTTAGCGCCGGGCTGGCGCAGTGGCAGGAGCAGGAGAAACAGGTATTGATTGAGCAGGTCGATAACCTGCTGTATCAGGCAAAGCAGGCTGGTAAAAACCGTTCGATGATGGCGAATTGAGAAGCAAAAAGGGGACGAGATATCGTCCCCTTTTGTGTGTTTGTGGTGGTTTCGAAAAAGCCCCCCGAACGAAGGGCGGTCATTAAGACAGGTGGAAAGCAGAAACGGCCTGCGTCATTTTGTGGGTTTGCTCTTCCAGTGATTCGGCGGCCGATGCCGATTGCTGAACCAGTGCCGCATTTTGCTGTGTGACGCTGTCCATCTCATTGACGGCCTGCTCAATTTGCATAATACCTCGGCTTTGTTCGTCCGAGGCGATAGAGATATGCTCCATTATTCCGTTGACCTTATTGACTGAGTTGATGATCTCAGCGATCGCGGCGCCGGTGCGTTGCACCTGTTGGGATCCGCTGTGAACATTTTTAACCGACTCGGTGATCAACCCCTCGATCTCTTTTGCCGCCACCGCGCTGCGCTGCGCCAGGCTACGTACCTCGCTGGCGACCACTGCAAAACCACGGCCCTGCGTGCCTGCTCGCGCCGCTTCAACCGCCGCATTCAGCGCCAGAATGTTGGTCTGGAAGGCAATGCCATTAATCACGCTGGTAATATCTTCAATTTTGCGGGAATTGGTGGTGATGCGATCCATGGTGCCGATCACTTCCTGTGCCACTTTTTCTCCTTCGCGGGCGCTTCTGACCGCTTCACGGGTGAGATGGCTGGCTTGCGCAACGTTATCCGTGTTGTTTTTCACCGTGGCGGAAACCTGCTCCATGCTGGCGGCCGTCTCGGTGAGCGCCGCTGCCTGCTGCTCTGTGCGGGAGGCTAAATCAATGTTGCCGCTCGCAATTTCGCGAGATGCCTGGGCGACCGTCTGACTGGAATCGCGTACCTGGCTGATAATGCGTACCAGCGATTGCCGCATTTGCTCCATACTGCCCTGTAGCTGATCGAGTTCATTGTGCGAACGCGGCTGGGTGATGACGGGGCGATCCAACTGGCCCGCGGCGATCTGCTGGCACTGTTCACCAATTTGCTGGATCGGGGTAAAGACATAGCGTTTCATCAGCAGCTGTACACAGGCAATCACCAGTAAGAACAGGGCGACAAACGTGAAAATGGCGCCGATGCCAAAGCGGAAGTTGCTCTTTGCCTCGGCGTTGAGCATTTTGGCGTAGTCCTGATGGATAGCCAGAACGTTGTCCAGTTGGATCTCAAACTGCCGGTCATAGGACGCGATTTGCGGAATTAAGGCGTTAAACTGCGCAGAGTTGTTTGACTGCGCGGCCGCTAGCAGCGGCAAAAGCGCATGCTCCCGGTAGTTTTTCCACGCCTGAACGTAGAGTGCCACGCTATCATGCTCGTTTTTAAGCTTTGGCGCCTCGTTGAAGCTCCTGAAGGAATCATCCGCCTTCGCCATCACGGCTTTGATACTGTCCAGACGTTCGCCGGCAGAACGTAAGTTTCCATTTTCCAGCAGGTGCATATATTCCATCACCTGTACCCGCATTGTGCGGCTATGGTTGATGGGATCGATAATCGACAGGACAACCTGAATTTCTTTATTCACATTATCCAGAGAGCGGTTGCTTTGCACCATCAGCCACATATTCGAGGTGGCGTTGACGGTGAAGAAGGCGAGCAGTAACAAAAGCACAATCAGGGAGGTTTTCTTTAATGACATACGTGGGGCCCATAAATGTTCAGCACATATCTTTGTAATATCGGCAGGGGCCTGAAAAAATAAAAGAATTTACCGCTTCTTTAGCCAATTTTACGTTTCCGCAGCGAACGGGTTTTATGCAGCCAGTATGCGATCGACTGCAGGTGAAATTATCCTGCGGCCCATTTTCCCCTCGTGCTGTATGCTGTTGCATGTTTTTTCATCAACGGTGCCGGGGTGTATCCCATTCCGTAACCATCCTTTTTTCCTAATGTTTTATCGGGTCATTTCACTTCATCTGCGTGTTTCAGGCTTATTTATCCTCTGCTTTACATGTGAAGCATAAATAATTCTAATCAAATTGGGTTTCGCTTCTGAGCAGGGTTTAGTTTTTTTGGCAAACACCGATTAATTATTAGTAGACCCTCTCAGGAAATAAATATGATGTTGAACCGAATAAAAATCGTTACCAGTTTGATGATCGCTCTGGGTTTGCTGGGAGCGCTGCAACTCTTCTCCAGCGGGCTATTTTTCAATGTATTGAATAGCGACCAGAAAAACCTGACGCACTTACAGCAGATTAGTGAAAAGCAGGAGACGCTGAACAAAACCTGGTCAGCCATGCTGCAAACGCGTAACTCGCTGAATCGCGCGGCGTTACGTCATATGATGGACATAAATAATATAGGCGCGGGAGCCACCGTTCCTGAACTGCTCAGTATTGCCGAAACGACGCTGAAACAGGCCAGCGGGCTGTGGAATGCGCATCTGGCTATTGAGAACGATCCGCGAACGAACCGGGCGGTAATAACCCAGCTTGAACGTGATTTTACGACGTATTACAACGCGTTGGATGAGCTGATCAAACTGCTGGCTGCGGGCGATCTTGACGGTGCGCTCGACCAGCCGACTCAGCGTTTCCAGGATCAACTGGAAGCGAGTTATAGCCAGTATCTGCATGAAAATGCGCGAATTCACCAGTTTGTTGAGGAGGAGTCGGCCAGTTCCATGAGTACGGCGAAATGGACGCTGGCTAGCGTGCTGCTGGGCATTGTGCTGATCTTCGCGCTTGTGTGGTACGGCATCCGCCAGATTCTGTTGAAGCCGCTGCACACATTGCTGGAAAGCATCCGCCTGATTGCCCACGGTGATTTGGTTTGCAAGATCGATGTGCATGGCAGCAACGAGATTGGCGAGTTGGCGTCCACACTGCGTGACATGCAGGCTGAGCTGGCGCGCACCGTCGGCGAAGTTCGTATCGGTGCAGATGCTATCTATACCGGAACGATGGACATTTCGGCGGGCAATAACGATCTTTCCGCGCGTACCGAGCAGCAGGCAGCGTCGTTGGAACAAACGGCGGCGAGTATGGAAGAGCTGACGGCCACGGTTAAGCAGAATGCTGAAAACGCCCAGCAGGCCAGCCATCTGGCGCAGAGTGCATCAGAGACGGCAGGGCGCGGCGGAAAAGTGGTGGAGAATGTGGTCACTACCATGACTGAAATTGCCGGCAGCTCGCAGAAAATCGCCGATATTACCAGCGTGATTGACGGCATTGCTTTCCAGACCAACATTCTGGCGCTGAACGCTGCGGTTGAAGCGGCTCGAGCGGGTGAGCAGGGACGTGGTTTTGCGGTGGTCGCCAGTGAAGTGCGCAGCCTGGCACAGCGCAGCGCCCAGGCGGCAAAAGAGATTAAAATCCTAATCGATGAGTCGGTCAGCAAGGTCTCTACCGGTTCTACGCTGGTGGAAAGCGCGGGCGAAACCATGAATGAAATCGTGGGCGCTGTGACGCGGGTCACCGACATTATGAGCGAAATTGCCTCGGCTTCTGAAGAGCAGAGCCGCGGTATTGAGCAGGTGAGCATTGCGGTGGCAGAGATGGATCGCGTCACGCAGCAGAACACGGCGCTGGTTGAAGAGTCTGCTTCCGCAGCGGCGGCGCTGGAGGCGCAGGCGAGTCGTCTGAATAAGGCCGTCGCGGTATTCCATATTCACCATACGCATGAAGCCCCCGCGCTGAAAACGCCGCTGACGCGGACATCCCAGCCTGCTTCGAAGCCGGTTGAGATGAAAAAAGAGGATGCTGATGGCTGGGAAACGTTCTGATTTTCGCTAAGGTCATGAAAAAGCGACAACGAAAGTTGTCGCTTTTCTTATTGCCGGTGAGGCTAAGCGTGATGAATGGGGCTGGCCTTGAGGATCTTTTGTAACGCCAGCCGCTGTGGTTCCTGAATATCGCTCTGTGTTTGCGCGGTATGTTCCAGGCCGCGATGGTACAGCGCAACGAGCCAGTCATAGATGTAACGGATATGTCCCGTAAACGGCTCTTCCCCCAACGAGGTCAAACGTTGGCTGGCGCTGGCCTGCGTGGCCGGTTCAAAGACCGCTTTTCCCAGGTTGACCTTACTTGCAGGCCGCTGCGCGGGTGGCGTGTGCTGATATCCAAGCCAGCTAATAAAATCGCTTAACACGTTGGCGGCGCAGATCTGGCCGCGCGCCCTATCGCTTTCATACGGTGCCAGCGCCAGTTCAAGCTGCTTGTTCAGCCCCTGATGATAGGCAGTGGCGATAATGACCTCGCACAGCCCGCGTAGGCGCTCGACGGGGATATCCAGCCTGGCGAGAATCTGTGGTTCCTCGCTAAGCTGGCGCACATGATTAACCCAGCGCTGAAAAATTAACGCCGCAAATCGCGAATCGTTTTTTGGCGCGGTGGCGATGACGCTATCGCTGGCGAACAGGTCCAGCTCCAGTCCTGGAGTCAGCGTCTGCGCGGGCTTTTGCTGGAACTGCAGCCCACACTGTTTGAGGGTGTTGCGCGATAGCGTGAGCAGGCCGGTCAGTTCGCCAAAATGGGCGGCCTGAGATTGCAGGCCGCGAACCAGGATTTCGACCTCTTTTGCTGTGCTAATTTCGGGAGCGAGTAAATCAGCAACCTGCGCGTGCAGCCGGACATGACAAGCCCGCTCCAGCCCGGCGAACCGCTGTTCGCGCGACGCTGGGCTCAGGGCATCGGCCAGCCATTCCCGCAGGCGGAACAGGTTACGGTGGTCCATGGCCTGCAGGAGCCCCCAATGCTTACCCGCGCGGCTTAGCAGGCGCTGTACGCCATCATCGAGGTGGACTTTATCGCTAAAACGCCGATCGAAAGGCGTGATCGCCCAGACCAGGCGCGGCAGAGCGCTATCACTCCTACCTTGCGTGCGGTCCAGCCAGTCGGCTAGCTGAGTGGCTGTCTGCGTGATGCTGGACCGATCGCTGGCCGGGTTGCAGAGCAGCAGGGTATCAGGCAGCAGGCGGCGGGCGAAGGTATCCAGCTCGCCGAGCGGAATATCGATAATGTCGATTTCACCTGCCGTGGCGCGCTCGCTCAGCGACAGGTTAACGCACAGACACAGATTGGCCAGCCTTTGGCGGCTGATGCTGACGTGTTGTTGAACAACGCCATCATGCAGCGGGCAGACCAGCACGTCTTCATCGTGGATCTCAACGTCCGCCGGAGCCGGAAACAGAAATCCTTCGGCAGGCAGCATAAAATTGTCGACCAGCAGGCTCGCGGGAGCCATCACGCTTCCGGCGTGCCCCGTTTGGGCCAGGGTCAGCGCCAGCGCTTCCCAGGCGGCGGTCACGGCAGGGTCTTCTCCCCATAGCAGCCCCAGAAGCGAGGCACGATCGTGAATGCTTAACGATTCTGCCAGCTCCGCCATCTGGTAGAGCAGGCCGTCGTCCGGCCCTTCATCATTGCACAGTAACGTGCGCCACTCTTGTAGCACCGTGGCGAACTGATGCCGCGTCATTCCCGGCGCTGGCTGCGTCAGGCGGTAGGGACGTAGCGCGTCTATGCGCGCGGAGATATCGCTTGCCGTTATGGCCCGTTTGTCCGCGCGGGCGTGGTAGCGGCGCATGAGCTTTATCGCCAACTCGCTCTCGTTGAACAGCTCCAGCAGCAGCGGGTAATTTTCGCTCTGCGGCAGCGGTGTATGGGTAAAGCGTACTGCCATCAGCGGTGAGACGCCGGGATTAATATGCAGCAGATAGTTCAATGTCTTATCGCCCAACTGGACGCCCGGCCAGTTGCCGTCTTCACAAAGTAAGGTACTCAGCAGATGATGCTTCCCCTCGGTTGAATGGCCGTAAAGCCCCAGCGTGAGGGGCGTGTTCAGGAGAGCGTCCAGAGGCTGCCCGGAGAGCGGTAACAGACGTCCCAGGCGACAATCGGCCTCAACTTCGAGCCGCGGCGAGCGAGTACGGTTAGTGGCTATCCAGCGTTCAAGCGCCTGGAGCGTAAGTGTTGATTGATTCATTTGGTATAGACGCTCCCGCTGTCAATCCAGTAGTGGTTTTCACCGCGATAGCTGTTGGCTAGCGTATTCAGTTCCAGGCTCAACATGTCGAGCGCGACGGGGGTGCCGTCCTGCATCCAGGCTTCGGCGATCGTGACGCCGCATTTGGCAGGGTCATACCGTAGCCGAACGGAGATAACCCCATCGCCCGCGATATGTTTTGCCAGCGCCGCAGAGTTTATCTTCAGCAGATAAAGCGGCGAGGCGGGCCAGCGCACGTCCGCGAGCTGGCGGAAACCCAGACATACGTTGCCGCGCAGCGGAAACTGCAGCCGGGTATCCAGCCGGGCGTGGGGATTATCGAGATCGATATCGTCATACCAGATGTTTTCTTTGCTCAGCGTATGGCTACCGTCCAGAACGCCAAGATGGCGCATCGTGGAGTAGGCCTGAATATCCGCAGCTTTAAAGTTGAACCCCGGCAGGCGTAAATCCATCGCCAGACTGCACAGCATCGCGCCGAGAGCCGCCGTTGATTTTGGGTTGCCTATCCGCCCCTGACGACCGAACGGGAAACGCTCGTGGATCGGGTAGTTATCCAGCCAGTGAATGCGGTTAACCGGTACCGGTTGTAACGAGCGTATTAGCGTCTGGATACCTGGCAGACAGGCGGGTCGACCGGTAATCAGCAGGACATCGCAGCAATAGTGCGAAATCACTTCACACAGCGCTTTTAGCGGCGTGACTATCGAAAAACGGCCGCTCGCCATTGCCTCATTCAGCGCGCGCATTTCCACCCGCAGCGGTACATCAAGCACGTTAAAGCTGGGGTTTTCCGGCGGCAGCAGCGGGTGCACCACCTTGTGAATCGCTTTCAACACGTTATCGGTTAACGCATGGGGTAAAAACGTCCCGAAGGTGCCGTCGAGCACCGTTTCGCGGTGCCGCGCGTCGCTCTGTTCCCAGCGGGATAAAACGGCGTGGCCGAGCGGAATAAGCAGCTGGAGCGTCATCTGCTGGCGCAGGACGCGGTGGCTGTCGGTTTGCCCGGCTTCGCCAAACAGCTGCGCCATCACCCCGGAGGCGTCCGCCACGCCTGCATCCTGAAGCGTTTTCTGTATAGCAGGCAGCACGCAAAGCTGGATCACGTCGAGAAGGATGTCGTCGCCCGCCACTTTGAAACCTTCACGGAACAGCAGGCGAGGTGCGATTTTGACGTTGCTCCCCAGGCCACCATCCAGTTGGTATTGCGTAATCGCCATGTCCGTCGTGCCTCCGCCGATATCGATCGACGCGACGCGCAGCGTGGAGCCCGGCGGTTCATCGGCGGCAAGCTGGCGCTCTGGACGTGCAAGGCTACGGAAGAAGGCATCGCTGTGACCGGCATAGTTAATTAGCGCTTCATTGTAGAGCCAGACCAATTGGCCACAGGTGGCCTCATCCCACTCCATATGAACCGTGGCGGCAGGGACCGTCGTATGCTCTTCGCCACGGCGCGCGGAGAAATCATCATCCTGTGGGTGCCATCCCATCGCTTTCCAGATCAGCGCAATGGCCTCTTCCGTACGCTGACGGAAGATTTCGCGTTCCTGTTTTGGCATGGCGGAGGGCAGCGTCAGGATCAAATGCCGTAGGCGACGAGGCGCGCCAGCGTGGCCGAGTGACTGGCGGTGGCTAACGCTGTTGATCTGCGATAGCGCCTGCGCCAGCAGTTCGCAGAGCATCATCGTCATGAGCGAGCTACGGCTGTAGGTTGGGATGAACACCGGCAGACGTTCATCCATCGGCTGACGATACAGCGGTTCGCCATCATCATTTATTAACGTCATCAGCGGCATGGCGGTGGCCTGCGGTTCTTGACGGTTTTTTCCGGCAGGCTGGCTGAAACGCCAGGCCTGATGCGCCGGAGTATCATCCCACAAGTAGCGACGCGGGCTGGAAATACCGCTGGCGCCTTCCGTACCCCGACGCCTAGTGGCCAGTGCGATGGCCTCGTCGCCAATGCGCGCAATCGAAGGCCAGGCGAAGGCGTCGTCTCTGCCACTCTCCATAGAGAAGTGCGGTTTGCCGAAGCGCGCTTCGCTGAATTCCAGATAGCTGGAGAACAGGCCTTCGCTAAAGCAGTGCGGCTGGCTGAGGGAGCGAATCATCAGCTCTGTACACTGGCGCAGCCCTTCATTTTGCGCGCCATGATCTTCAATGAGCACGCCGCAGGTATGGGTGTTACCGACGTCGAGCACCAGATCGACGGCAATAGGGGGAACATGCAGCGTTTCGCTGACTATCTGAATTTTCGGTACCTGCAACTGTTCGGCTAGCATCTCCAGGACGTTGAGATAGTGTCCCTGGTACTCGAAAGCCTTCAACGCGCTGTTGACCTCACGATCGCTATAGTCTTCATGCTGCTGGATATACTGCATAAAAGCGTCACGCAGCCAGCCGTTGACCCAGGTTTGATCGAGGAATTCGCTCAGTTCGTTGTTACGCCACGCGAGCATAAAGTGGGTACCGTTACGAACATCGGCCATGCACGGTGCCAGCGAGCAGCCCGGATCGCTGTCGGCGACCACCTGGGTATCGAACGCCAGGCAAATGCGTAACGTGTTGCCAGCGGAATCAGGGGCGTCGAGAAGGTGAAACTGTACGCGGGCCCAGTTATCCGGCCCGCCGGTAAAGGTGCGGCGGGCGCTGGTGCGCAGGAAAGGTAGCGGTAGCCAGATGCCGTTGAGGATCTTCAACGATCGTTCAAGCGGCCAGGTGTTTTCCGGGCGGACGATTTCGCTCGAACCGTGGACTTCGTCGGCGAGGATATACTTTTCGATCTGCGAATCAAAGTCGAGGCGGAGCAGCGGGCCATTGGCGCTCTGACGGACGAAGCCGCCGCGGCCGGGCGCGGCCATTTCCGGGCGCAGGCCGAAATCGAGAAACTGGATGCCGCTGTTTTTAATCAGTGAAACGGCAGCTTTATAGGCGATAAGATTTGCCAGCATGGGATTATTTACTCACTTTTCGGAAAGTCACGGGCACCGTCGTGTCGCTATCGAAACGTCCGGTGCACTGGGCCGCGCCGGTCAACCCCTGGCTACAAACAACCTCCGGGACCGTGTAGCGGCTGCCGTCGGAGCAGCGTGCCTTGCCATTATTTTTAATGACCAGGTTGCCTGACTGCATCAGCCCGGAGGTGATTTCGGCCCGGCAGGTGGTGTTATCGCCCAGCGTCAGGCGCACCGTTCCGGTGTTGTTGTTGATCTGGTAGCGAAGCACGGGCGGTTTTCCGCTAATGGCGTCGCGGAACTCAATCGTCGCGTGCCAGTTACCATTGAGAAAGCGTGTGGTTCCCGCTTTAACGGATGCGGCCGGCAGGACCAGGGCATTTTTGGGAATCGGTACTTCCACCGTGGCCTCTGGCTTCTCTTTTTCCGTAACAGGCGGCGTGACCACCGTGGCCTGAGCGAGCGGCAGCGATGAGCTAAACGCAGGTTCGGGGGGCATGATGGGCGCAGGCTCTGGGACCACTGCCCGCGCCGCGGCGTGTTCGTCGCTCTGAGCGATGAGCGGCAGAACATAGCGGGATAGCGGTTCCCACGTGGTCGGAATGGCGATGAGTACAAACCCCACGATGGCCACGCGACGAACGACCTTCGGCCAGATAGAAACGGCCGCCGCCGGTTCGGAATGCGGAGCCACCGCCGGCGCTTCGGCTGAACGTTGCGGCTTTTCCACCGAACTGAGCGTCACCACGGTCGGGAGCGGATCGTCAATATGCACCTCCTCTTTTGGAGCAAAGGAGATGAGCGTCGGTTCATTCATCGCAACGGGTTCGGGTTCAGGGAGCGGCTCCCGTTTTGGTTCGGGCTCCGGGATCAGCGTGGCGCGCAGCGGTGCCAGCGGATCCTCCTGATGAGACGCGTTGAGGGCAGAAAATCCCCAGAAGGTAATAACAGGCTTATTATCAACCAGATAGATATGCTGGCTGGCGGGAAAACGAAACACGTTTTCCAGCAGAATACCAAACAGCTGTATCGAGGATTTTTCGCTTTGCTGGCAGCGTTTGCCGAGCTTTTTGGCCGTGCTTAAACAGGTTTCCAGGTAACGCAGCGCCTGTTCCCGCTGTTGCAGCGTGGCGGCCGCCCAGGTGATGACATTGCCGCCGTGTGGCGCATACCAGTCAATTTTCTCTCTGTTTTCGTCCGACTGCGGGATGGCCAACGTGTCCGCCAGCGTTTGCTGCTTTCGCAGGCGCAAGGTTTCGCGGATCTGCAGCGCAGCGTTGAAAATTGTCTGACCGTTTTCGCCCAGTGCGAGAAAATCATCAAAGTTACCACTGCGCAATAGAGTTTTTGCCACGAATCAACCTTACTATTAAAAGCGAAATAAACTGGGGGAAGTACCTGAGTCTATTTTAACGGTTTTATGTGGAAAAATACGGCAGGGGAACCGGGAATGACGTCGCGGAAATGTGGGCTAATAAACCGATTGCAGGATTAATGTGAATTTTTATATATGGTTATGTTATCGTTTTTGCGATGCTGGAAATATTTTTTGTGTCAAATGCTAATAAATAAAAAGAGTGAAGCATCTTTGATAAAGAAAAAATGCTTCAAAACCGTAAGGAAATGACAGTGAAAATATATTTATATACTGAAGTTGTAAACTTTACCGGCACTTTCGCTATTGGTTTGACCCGCTTGGGTATACAGCGATGCGCCATTATCGGACTTGTTGACAATACTCTTCAGGGTATTAATTTTCTGCATGTGAATATCCAGTAAATTATAGATGTTCTGGTTGTACTGGTTTGCTGATGTTGCCCGCTCGGTAATATTTTTCCAGTGGTTAGCAAATTCAGTGTTCTGAAGATAAGGCGCCGTAAGATTCAGGCGAGTTTCTTCCTGGCGACGCAGCTCATCATAGTAACCAATGGTTGAGAGCAGGCGGCTTTTCGTATCAGAGACAATCTGCAACGACACCGGATTAATCTGTGGTCGTCTTAACTGGTTCATTTCTTCAGCCAGAATGGCCTCCAGTTCAGCCATCGTATCTTCGATTTTTACCAGAATAGAACGTAAGTTTTCCATAGTAATTGTTTGCTAACCGTTATAAGAATTAGAGAATGTCCTGCAGTAAGGCCTGGGCAATTTTATCGGTGTCGATTTGCAGTTCACCGGCATCCATTGCGGCTTTAATACTGGCAAGACGTTCAAAGTTAACATCGTTACCGCTGTCGCTTTGGATCTGCTGAGTGAGGGCGCTGAGCTTAAACTGCGATCCACTCTCACCCGCATGCTCAACGGGGGCAGCGTTTGTCTCGCGCGCTTTGGTGCGCAGCGTGATGTCATGTTGGGTATTGCCAGGTGTTACAGGCAGTGTTCGTTCGATGCTCATAATCATCCTCGCCAATGTTGTTAATGGTTTATTCACTCGCTTATAAAATATATATCGGAGCGAACAAAATTCTCTAAAGCTAATGTTGCAGAGAAATACTCACTTTCCCGGCTGAAATCACTTTTCCGGTCACTATTTGACCGTTTTTGGTTTTGATGCGGAGGGTGCCGTTTATCGCGGCGTTATCCATCGCTTTACCGCTGGCGCGGATGTGGAAGCCGCTGCCCTGGGCGAGTACTTCGACATCTTCGCCTGCCGTAATGGCCCAGTTCTGGCGCATCTGGTTAGCTTGAAGCGGCTGCCCGACGTTCACCGTCCGCGTGGTGATGCGGCCAATAATGTCATTTTTATTCATCAGCAGGCCGCCCGGCAGGCGATCCATCGAACCTTGCTGCGGCTTTATATCCTCCGCCTGAATCTTCGTGCCGGTCGCCAACGTTCGGCTGGCCACCCACCATCGGCCCTCTGCCGTTATGGCTATCTGCAGGAACTTGCGCTCTGTACCACATTGGGCGATGACGCTGCGGTTACCGGCGAGCCGCGTATCGTTGCCGCTTAATGACAGTTTGGGCTCCGCGCACAGGCTCTCCAGTTGCTTTTGCGGTGTGAGAATAGTGACGGTGCGGGTGATGTTTTTATCTAACCCGTTATTCACCAGCCGGGTGAGTTGTTGTTCAAGCGAAGTGACGCTGGCATATGCTGGCGCCATGCTCAGCAGCAGCGCCAGGAATGGCAGAAGATGACGATAGCGGCGAAACATTTAGCGATTACCTTATATATACGTGCGCAGGATAAAACTCCTTAGCAGGAAATTCTCGTGCTAAAAAGTATATGTCATTACCGCTAATTCCAAACGCCCCAAATAGCGTCAGGTTTGTCAGCATATTGCGCTTTAAAATTAATTTAATATCGCTGGCGTGATTAGCTATCTAAAAGCCGTTACTTTTGACGTATTTTCAAAGTATAGAATTGCATCATTACGACTTAATATAGAGGAGTAAATAATTTATATGTAGGGGTCATCAGTGTCATGATCGATAAGCTTGATAATTCTTTTCAGTTTCAGCAGCAGGCATTAAATCTGTTGAATAAGCGACAGGATATATTAGCTTCAAATATTGCCAATGCCGATACGCCAGGCTACCTGGCTCGGGATATCGACTTTGCCTCTCAGCTAAAAGAAGTGATGGCGAAAGGCGAGTCTACGCACGCCTCATTAAATCTGTCAATGACGTCTGGGAACCATATTCCGGCATCGGCTCCGGCTATTGATAACAGCCAGCTGCTCTATCGAATTCCCGATCAGCCGAGTGTTGATGGGAATACCGTTGATATGGATCGTGAACGCGTTAGCTTTGTCGACAATAACGTGAAGTATCAGACCAGCTTAACTGTTCTCGGTTCGCAAATTAAGAACATGATGAGCGTCATTAGTCAGGGTTAATAACAGCTATGTCCTTATTCAGTATTTTAGATATTTCCGGTTCTGCTATGGCGGCGCAGTCAAAAAGGCTGAACGTTAGCGCCAGCAATATGGCCAACGCGGATAGCGCCATCGGCCCGGATGGTAACCCCTACCGCGCGCGTCAGGTTGTCTTTCAGGTGAATGCCGCGCCGGGCCAGGAGATCGGCGGCGTGAAGGTTAGCGAGGTGGTGGAAAGCAACGCGCCGGAACGTCTGGTCTATGAGCCGGGTAGCCCGCTGGCGGATGAACGCGGATACGTGCGTAAGCCGAATGTCGACGTGGTCAGTGAAATGGTGAACACCATTTCAGCTTCCCGTAGCTACCAGGCAAACGTGGAAGTGATGAACAGCGCGAAAACGCTGATGTTGAAAACCCTGACTCTGGGTCAATAAGGAAACGCGACATGGCCGTATCGGCAGTAATGAATGAAACCAGCGCGACGGCGCGTACCAGCAGTAACACGATGGGCGATTCCGTCGAAGAGTTAATGAATAACTTTATGACGCTGCTGGTGGCGCAGATGCAGAACCAGGATCCGACCAACCCGATGGATAACAACCAGCTGACGTCGCAGCTGACGCAGTTCCAGACGGCGGCGGGCGTTCAGCAGTTGAACTCCACGGTGGGCGCAGTCGGGATGCTGGTAACCAGTATGCAGCAGATGAATGCGACGCAGTGGATCGGGCGCAGCATCCTGATTGAAGGGGATTCCGTGATTTCGAACGCGGAAGGCGGCAATCAGGGCTTTGCTTTCTCCCTTAGCAGCGATGCGGATGTGGTGACCGTTGTGCTGACGGACGAGCAGGGTAACGCCTACACCGCGGACCTGAAAAACGTTAAGGCTGGCGTGCAGCAATTCACCATGGATGACCTGGAAAATTTCCAGCCGGCCGATCCTCGCACCATTGAAAACGGCAACTTCACGGTGTCACTGACCGCTTCTAATGAAGATGGCAACACCCCGGAAATTGTCTCCCTGAAGAAAGCCAGCGTTCAGGGGGTCTCCTATACCCCTACGGGTGCCGTACTCGAGCTTGGCCTGATGGGCACCGCAACCCTTGGCGAGGTTTACCTCGTCGAATAACGGTTTGTTTCTCTTTATCATTTTTTGCGTCAGGAAAGAAATTAATGAGTTTTTCACAAGGACTTAGCGGGCTGAACTCCGCTTCACAGGCACTGGATGTGGTGGGTAACAACATCGCGAACTCCCAGACTGTCGGCTTTAAATCCGGCTCTATCGCGTTTGCTGATGTCTTCGCCGGTTCACAGATTGGTATGGGGGTTCAGGTAGCAGGCGTGAACCAGAACTTTAGCGATGGTGTTCTGGGCCAGGGGACCAGCAACCTGGACATGGGCATTTCCGGCAACGGCTTCTTCCGTATGGTCAATGAAGCGGGCAGTGTGTTCTACAGCCGTAACGGCCAGTTCAAGAGCGATGAGAACGGCTACATCATCAATAACCAGGGGATGTATCTGACCGGTTATCAGGCGACGGGCACGCCGCCAACGATCCAGGCAGGGGCAGCGATTGGCCCTATTCAGATCCCATCCGGCCAGATGATGGCAAGCGCGTCAACCGGCGGCACGATGAAGGGGAATCTGGACTCCGGCTCTGAGGCGATCGTGGATATTGATTTCGATCCGACCGATCCGAAAAGCTACAACTCGGTGACCCAGGTTGATGCCTATGACAGCCAGGGTAACAAGCACACCATTAACGTCTACTACGTGAAAACAGGCGACAATGAATGGACGGCTTACTCCAGCGATACCACCGCACCGGTGCTGGATGCTGACGGCAACGTGCAGTATCAGTCGACCAATCTCTCCTTTGATGCGGCAGGGCAGCTGCAAACCAACCCGGCAAGGCTGAACGTTCAGAGTGCGGGTTATAACGGCGCCGAGGCGCTGAATTTCGATCTCGTTCTGGATGGGATGACCCAGCAGGCAACCGACACGGCGATGGATAGCCCGAGCACCAACGGCTATGCCCCTGGCATGATGACCGGCTATGTGATTGGCGACAGCGGCGAAGTGATCGCCTCCTACAGCAACGGCGAGAAGCAGATCCTCGGCCAGGTTGTGCTGTCGAGTTTTACCAACCCCGGCGGCCTGCAGTCTGAAGGCAATAACTGCTGGTCAGAAACGCCGCAGTCCGGACAGCCGGTGAACGGTATTTCCGGTACGGGCAACCTGGGCACGCTGTACGGCAACCGTCTGGAAGCCTCGAACGTGGATCTAAGCCAGGAAATGGTCAACATGATCGTTTACCAGCGTAACTACCAGTCCAACTCGCAGACCATTCGTACACAGTCTGAAATTTTACAGACCCTGGTAAACCTGGGCTAACGGCGGGCTGATATGGATCGTGCGATTTATACCGCGATGGGGGCGGCGAATGCCGCCCTGAACCGCCAGGCGGTCACCTCTAACAACCTCGCGAACGCGTCAACGCCGGGCTTTCGAGCGCAGCTGATGGCTTACCGCGCTGTGCCGGTTAACGGGCCGGGCGCGGAAACGCGCGCGCATGTGACAGAGTCAACTCCCTACCATGACACCTCAATGGGCGCGATTAACCATACCGGACGCGATCTGGATGTGGCGCTGCCGCAGAACGGCTGGCTGGCCGTGGAGATGGCCGATGGCACCGAGGCATACACCCGTGCGGGCAATATTGATGTGGATGCCGATGGCCAGCTGCGCGTGCGCGGCTACGCGCTGGTGGGCGACGGCGGCCCGATTGCCATACCGCCGCAGTCTGAAGTGACGATTGGGCCAGATGGCACTATTTCCGTATTGGGTGCCGGCGATGAGCCGTCGGCGATGGCGCAGGTTGGCCGCATCAAGATAGTCAACGGTGAAGCGATGGCATTGCAGCTGGGAGATGACGGGCTGTATCACGGCGGTGAAGGCGTGGCGCCAGCGGATCTGGATCTGAAGCTGATCCCCGGCGCGCTGGAAAGCAGCAACGTCAGCCCGGTGAAAGGCATGGTGGATATGATCGCCACGGCCCGCAGCTTCGAGATGCAGATGAAAGTTATCAGCACTGCGGACGAAAACGCGCGATCCGCCAATCAGCTACTCACCATCGCCTAAGGCCGACAAGGAGAAACAAGATGATTCGTTCTTTATGGATCGCCAAAACGGGCCTGGAATCACAGCAAACCAACATGGATGTGATTTCCAACAACCTGGCGAACGTCAGCACCAACGGCTTTAAGCGCCAGCGTGCTGTCTTTGAAGACATGCTCTATCAGACCCTGCGTCAACCGGGGGCGCAGTCTTCCGAGCAGACGACAATACCCTCCGGCCTGCAGATAGGTACCGGCGTGCGTCCGGTGGCGACCGAGCGTATTCACAGCCAGGGTAGCCTGACGCAGACCAACAACAGCAAGGATGTGGCGATTCAGGGCAAGGGCTTTTTCCAGGTCCAGCTTCCGGACGGCAGCACCGCCTATACGCGCGATGGTTCGTTCCAGTTCGATCAGAACGGCCAACTGGTGACCTCCAGCGGCTATCAGATTCAGCCAGCGATCAACATTCCTCAGGATGCCAACACGCTGACCGTGGGGAAAGATGGCATCGTGAGTGTGACCATCGTTGGTCAGACCGCGCCGCAGCAGGTGGGGCAGCTTACCCTCGCGACGTTTATCAATGAATCCGGCCTGGAAAGCATCGGTGAGAACCTGTATCGCGAAACCCAGGCTTCGGGCGCGCCGAATGAGTCTACGCCGGGGCTGAACGGCGCCGGAACGCTGAGCCAGGGATTCGTGGAAACGTCAAACGTGAACGTCGCTGAAGAGCTGGTCAATATGATCCAGACCCAGCGCGCGTATGAAATTAACAGTAAGGCCGTCTCAACATCCGATCAGATGTTGCAGCGACTGATGCAACTTTAACAGCATCCTGGGTAGCGGCCCCGTAGGGGATCCCGCCGTTACCCGGGCATCCTGATGTAATGAATGATATGAAAAATCAACCCTGTTCCGTTCTCACCGAGACGGATAAAGCCCGCACGCTGTCTTTCCTTTCCAGAGCGCTTTCCGTGATGTCGCTGGCGCTGATTCTGGGCGGGTGCGCGTATGTCCCCCATAAGCCATTGGTGGGCGGACAGACGACGGCAAGTCCGGCTCCTTCGGTTCGTGGCGCGGCGAACGGGTCGATCTTTCAAAGCGGACAAGCAATGAACTATGGCTTTCAGCCCTTATTTGAGGATCGCCGGCCAAGAAACGTGGGCGACACGCTGACCATCGTTTTGCAGGAAAACGTCAGCGCCAGTAAGAGCTCGTCGGCGAACGCGTCGCGAGGAGGCTCGGCCGGGCTGAACTTTGATACGACTCCCCGCATGCTGGAAGGTTTGTTCGGCAGCGATCGCGCCAACACGGCCATTAACGGGGACAACACATTTAACGGTAAAGGTGGCGCCGCGGCGCAGAACACCTTTAGCGGAACCATTACCGTCACGGTGAATCAGGTGCTGGAGAACGGCAACCTTAACGTGGTGGGGGAGAAACAGATTGCCATCAACCAGGGCACGGAATTCATTCGTTTCTCCGGCGTCGTGAATCCACGCACGATCAGCGGCAGCAACACGGTGGTATCGACCCAGGTTGCGGATGCCCGAATCGAATATGTCGGCAACGGCTACATTAACGAAGCGCAGCAGATGGGCTGGCTCCAGCGTCTGTTCCTGAACGTTTCGCCTTTTTAATCGGTGAATAATGAAACACTATTTTTTAACTCTTTGTCTTAGCGTGTTTTGCGCTGGGTTGATGACGGTCTTGCCGCCGTCGGCGCATGCTGAACGTATCCGTGATTTAACGTCGGTACAGGGCGTGCGCAGCAACTCCTTAATGGGCTATGGGCTGGTGGTGGGCCTTGACGGGACCGGCGACCAGACGATGCAGACGCCTTTTACCACGCAAAGCCTGAACAACATGCTCTCGCAGCTGGGGATTACCGTCCCGGCAGGGACCAACATGCAGCTCAAGAACGTCGCGGCGGTCATGGTGACCGCCGAACTGCCGCCGTTTGCACGCTCCGGTGAAACCATTGATGTGGTGGTCTCCTCTATGGGTAACGCCAGGAGCTTGCGTGGCGGTACGCTGCTGATGACTCCGCTGAAAGGGGTTGATAATCAAATTTACGCGCTGGCGCAGGGGAACCTGCTGGTCTCGGGAACCGGCGCGCAAAGCGGCGGAAGCTCGGTACAGAGCAACCAGTTGAACGGCGCGCGTATCTCCAACGGCGCCACCGTTGAGCGCGAAGTGCCGATGAATTTTGGCGAGCAGAATGCCCTGCGCTTGCAGCTTAACGATGGCGACTTTTCGCTGGCGCAGCAGATTAGCGATGTTATTAACCGTCGCTTCGGTGGTTTGACCGCCGTGCCGGAAGATGCGCGAGTGGTGAAGCTTTACGCGCCTGCTGACAGCGCCGCGCGCGTCCGTTTCCTTGCCGACGTGCAGAATCTGGAGGTCAAGATTGGGCCAATGGATGCGCGGGTGATCGTGAACTCTCGTACCGGCTCGGTGGTGATGAACCGCCACGTCCGGCTGGACGCGTGCGCCGTGGCGCAGGGAGACCTGACGGTAGAGGTATCGAATAATAACGTCGTTAATCAGCCAGATACTCCGTTTGCCGGCGGGCAGACCGTGGTTACCCAGGATACGCGCGTGTCGGTGCGTGAAGGCAATGGCTCGCTACAGCGTGTAAACACCAGCGCGGATCTCAACAATGTGGTGCGTGCGCTGAACAGCCTGGGGGCAACGCCGAACGATCTGATGTCGATTCTACAGTCGATGAAAAGTGCAGGCTGCCTGCGCGCGAAGCTGGAGACGAACTGATGAACAGCGTGCCATTACAAACTGGAGCCGCGTTTGATGTGCGTACGCTGGATTCCCTGAAGCGGGCCTCAAGAGAGGACCCGCAGGAGGGATTGAAAGCCGCAGCGAAGCAAATGGAAGGGATGTTCGTCCAGATGATGCTGAAAAGCATGCGGGAAGCCACCTTCAAAGATGGGCTGTTCAATTCACAGCAGACCGAGATGTTTACGTCGATGTATGACCAGCAGATTGCCCAGGAGATAGCTCAGAAGGGCGATCTCGGGCTCGCTGAAATGATGCTCAAACAGATGGGCGTCGAACCCGATGAAGGGACCACGTCGACCGGCACGGCGGAGGTACCGTTACTGCTCGATACCTCCGGGTTTAAACAGGTGCCACAGCGTATGGCGGCTCAGGATGCTAACGAAGGGGCGGGGGAAACGGCCCGTGCCCGTTTCGCTAACCGCAGCATGAAGAGCGACAGCTTTATTTCACGCTTGCTGAAGCCTGCGATTGAAGCCTCGCAAAAAAGCGGCGTGCCGCACCAGTTGATTATCGCTCAGGCGGCGCTCGAGTCCGGCTGGGGCAATCGTGAAATTCTGACCCAGGACGGCAAGCCGAGCTACAACCTGTTCGGCATCAAGGCGACCGGCGGATGGAAAGGCAAAACCACCGAAATCACCACCACGGAATATATCAACGGTAAGCCGCAAAAGATCAAAGCCGCATTTCGCGTCTACGACTCCTATGCGCATGCGCTTGAGGATCACGCCGCGCTGTTGACCAAAAATCCGCGCTACCAGGGGGTGCCACACTCGCCCACGCTGGAGAGCGCAGCGCATGCGCTACAGTTGGGCGGTTATGCCACCGATCCGAAATATGCAAAGAAGCTGATTTCCGTGATGCAGCAAGTTAAACATAACGTTAATGAAGCGTTAAATGCCTATAAAAATGACCTTTCTTCTCTATTTTAGCGGCCTGGCGTTTTAGTTATTTTTTCGCGAACCGATAGGTTAATTAGAGAGTAAGAATTTTCGACGCCAGGTTAAACCGTGTGACTGCGTTTCAGGGACCTGGCACAGTAGAGAGTACAAAACCATGAATTTGATGTATCTGGCTCAGAGCGGTCTCAGTTCAGCGCAATCAGCACTCAACGTGGTCGGTAATAACCTCAGCAACGCGATGACCACCGGCTACAGCCGCCAGCATATTCTGTTGGGTGAAGCGGGCGGTAAAACGACCGGTTATGGCTACTTTGGCTACGGCGTGCAGGTTAATGGCGTACAGCGTGCTTACGATGCTTTTGTGAATAACCAGGTACGCGGCGCGGCAACGGAGTATCAGTCCATGGCCAGCCGTTATGAGCAGCTGAGCCAGATTGACGATATGCTCGGTGACGATACCTATAATATCTCCGTCTCCATGGGCGCGATGTTCGGTGCGATGGAAAAGATGAGCAGCGACCCGGTTAGTTCGGCGGCTCGTCAGGAGACGTTGTCGCAGTTCAATGCTCTCTCATATCAATTTCAAACCAACAGCAAGACGCTGAACGGACTGGAAAAAAGCACCAATACGCAGATTAACCAAAGCGTTGATGAGATCAACGCCGCCGCGGAGCAGCTGGCCAAGCTTAATCAGGAAATTGCCAAGATTCACGGGCAAACGGGAACGGTTCCGCCGAACCTGCTCGATCAACGCGATCAGCTGCTGGGCAAGCTTAACGATCAGGTTGGCATTCGTGTGACGGAGAACCCCACGACCGGCCGCGTGGATGTCACCATGGCCAACGGCCTTCCGCTGGTGAACGGCGACCGCTACTACCAGCTGGAAACCTCCGCATCGCCAGAGAACCCGAATAAAACCATCGTTTCTTATGTCGATGCGTCGGGTAATTCATTGCCGTTGGATGAGTCCAAAATAACCAACGGTAAGCTCGGCGGCCTGTTTAAATTCCGTAATGAAGATCTGGAGGATTCACGCAATCAGCTCAACATGCTGGCATTGCAGATGGCGAACCGCCTTAACGAGGTTAACCAGCAGGGTTATGACCTCAACGGTAATCCGGGCGGGAATATTTTCAACATTGCCGACCCGGTGGCGCTGGTCAACCGCAATAACGCCGGCGATGCCACGCTGAATAGCACTTTCACCGACGTAAGCCAGGTCAAAGCGCAGGACTATACCCTGACCTTTAAAGGCCCGGGCGAGAGCGACTGGGAAGTGAAAAATGCCGACGGTTCGCTGGTACCTACGACCATCGGCCCGGATGGTGAGCTGATGTTTGACGGCATTTCCGTGTCGCCACAGGGTAACCCGCAGGAAAATGACAGCTTTATCCTTAACCCGGTGGCGGGCGTAGCGGATAAGCTGACCGTCGCCATTACCGACGGTAACCAGATTGCGGCCTCCAGCTCGCCCGATCCTGATGATGAAAGCAACAACGAGAACATCAAAGCGCTGATTGCGATTAAAGACGAAGCGCTGATCGGTAAGTCGACGTTGACGGAAGCCTATGCCAGCCTGGTCAGCTCAGTCGGTTCCGCCATGACGGCCCTGAAAGCGAACGCCAGCACCAGCGCGAAAACCTATGAGGCGATGCTGTATCAACAGCAGGCGATTTCCGGTGTCGATCTGAATGAAGAGTACATCAACCTACAGATGTACTCCCAGTATTATCAGGCCAATGCCCAGGTGCTGCAGACGGCGACCACCCTGTTTGACACGATTTTAAGTATTCGTTAATGACGCTGCCCGGGAACCAGGGCCAGAGTGAGTAATAAGATAAGGATAGAGCGATGCGTCTCAGCACTCAGTACATGTATCAAAACAATATTGATAGTTTATCAAAGGCGATAGTCGGTGGTAATGATATCTATATGCGCCTGTCTTCCGGGCAGATCCTGCTGAAACCTTCTGACGATCCGGCCGGCGCGTCGCAGGCCATTATCTACCGTAACGCGCTGTCGACAATAGACCAGTTTGATACCTCGCGGATGTACGCCTACGATGCGCTGGCACAGGAAGATAACGTACTGAATTCGCTGAGCAACCTGATGACGACCAGTCTCTCGGAGATGATCGTCGCCGGCGGCAACGGCGCCTATTCGGATGCCGATCGACAGGCGCTGGCGACCGAGCTAGAGGGGGTCCGCGATAACATGCTGGATCTGGCCAACAGCAAAAACAGCAACGGTCGCTATATTTTTGGCGGTTATAAAACCGGCACTGAGCCGTTCCTGAGAGACGGTACCTATGTCGGCGGCGATACCGCAATGACGCAGATCGTAGCCGACAGTACCGAAATGCAGGTGGGTCATACGGGTAGCGATGTGTTCATGAGCGGTACCGAGCATGACATTTTTGCTGCTCTCGATAGCGCAATTGAAGCGCTGAATAAACCGATTGAAACGGACGAAGACCGCGAAGCGCTGCAGGCGACGCTGGATAGCGTCAACATCTCCATCAAGAAGGGAATTGATAACCTCGGCAAGGTACAGGCGGAGGTTGGGACAAACCTTCAGCAGATTGAGAACCTGAGCTATAGCTCGGATACCCAGCGTATCTCTGTGGAATCGCGACTGCAGCAAACCGTAGGTTCCGACCCGGATGCGATGATTACTCTGGTCTCTCAGTCAAAGATGGCTGAGTTTGCGCTCAGCTCGTCAATGATGGTTTTCCAGACCATGCAGCAGATGTCGATATTTAATATGTTACGTTAATGTTTTCTTGTTGTAGTGGGTATTAGATCTAATATTCACTGTTTCACGCAAATGACATTAAAACGTTAATTATTATTGTTGGCATTTTATGTGATTATTTCCATATGGAAAGTTACCGGGCGAAAGTATTATTGATGTGACTATTTTGACGAATTCTAAACCTAAATTTAGATTAAACAAGAGTCGAGAATTTTACCGCTAAAACAGCCATCATGTTGTTTGTTTTCTCTCGAATAGATTATCGGTGTTATCACTTTAATCAAAGCAAAGTAAAGAATGGCGTGAGGTATAATGACGTTTCTTTACATAATTAGATAAATGATGTGTCGAATTGCGTACCAATGTAAGAGCTTATCAGACTGTGTGATTTCGTTATTTTCTACAATAATTACCTGGTATTTTATAATAGGAATAAAGAAATTATGGACGGTCTCTATACCCCGGTCGGGGTGGTGGATAAGAATGAACTGTGGGCCCGCTATAGCTCGCTGGTAAGACACGAGGCCCTACGCCTGCAGGTTCGCCTACCTGCCAGCGTCGACCTCGATGATTTGATTCAGGCGGGCGCCATGGGGCTACTGGCGGCAATCGACGATTTTGACCCCAGCAAGGGGATTGTACTCAGCAAATATATTGTCCAGCGAGTACGCTGGGCGCTGATTGACGAGCTACGGGAAAGGGATTGGGTTCCCCGACGAGTTCGCAGTAATGCAAGGGAGATATCTGCTGTAATTCAAAGGCTTGAGCAGAGACTAGGGCGGGCGGCAATGGAGCAGGAAGTTGCCGATGAGATGGCCGTTACGCTGGAGGAATATCAGCAGATGCTCGCTGATACCAACACCAGCCAGATCTACTCTCTGGACGAATTGCAGGAAGAATCCCCGGAAGGCATTGAGCAGTCTGACGCTCAGAACGAGAAGCTTGACCCGCTGAATGGGCTGATGATGAAGAAGCTGATGAAGCAGGTCTCTCAGGAGATTGCGATGCTGCCAGAGCGCGAACAGCTATTGCTAAATCTCTATTATCAACAAGAGCTTAACATGAAAGAGGTGGGGCTTTTATTGGGCGTGACGGAAACTCGGGTGAGCCAATTGCATAGCCAGGCAATTAAGCGCCTGAGGGCCCGGTTGGATGCAGAAAAATAGTGGGTATGTCGTCTCTGACAGAGGTGGAACGCGAATTTTCAGGAAAGTAGAACGGTGTTTGTCGTCATTACATTAATTTGCGAAACAACACCTGTTTTGTTTAGATTGCGTTTAATTTTAAAAAAATTGAGCTCTTTTTAATATTCCAATGATTGTCTGTTTCTTCCCCTGTAAATTTAATTTGCTTCGATTTGTATTGTCAGGATAATTGAATTCAACCAACAGGGTCACTTTGACATACCGCTTTCTCAAATGAGCGCATCTATAGCGTCAGTGATCATTATGTAAATAAATTATCTTCTCTTCGTTAAGACGGATTGAACGCTGCCTGATTATGAGGAATACCATGCATTTCGATGAACAACTTCAGAGTATCCACGATATTAATCTTTCTTATTTGCTGCTGGCCCAACAGTTGATCAGGGAAGATAAATTTGCGGCAGGCTTTCGCCTGGGATTACCGGAAGCAACAATCGACACCATTAAAGATTTGTCGCTTCCGCAGTTGATTAAGCTGGCGTCAACCAATCAGCTGATTTGTCGCCTTCGTGTAGACAATGAAATGGTGATTGATGTACTGACGAAAAACTCGCGTATCGAAGCGTTACAGCAGATTCATACCGGGATTATTTTGTCGACCAACCTGCTTAACTCGCTCTCCGAGCAAAGCGCCCCAACTTCCTGATTAGAGTTTAAAAGATGAGTGAAAAAAGTATTTTAGAGGAAATCAAAGAAGTGCAGATCGCGATGGCGCTAATCTCGTTTGGCGCCCGCATGCAGGTTCTTGAAAGCGAAACCAGCCTCAGCCGCCGCCGCCTCCTGAAACTCTATAAAGAACTCAGAGGCTGCCCGCCGCCGAAAGGCATGCTGCCATTCTCCGAAGACTGGTTTATGGCCTGGGAACAGAACATTCACTCATCGATGTTTTACAACATTCATCTTTATATCCAGAAGACGGAGAACTGTCGTCCAATTGAGGCAACGGTTAAGGCCTACCGCCTGTACCTGGAACAGTGCCCAATTGCGCCCGGCGATAAACCGGTATTGGGGCTGACCCGCGCGTGGACGCTGCTGCGTTTTATTGACTGCGGGATGATCGAACATACCGAATGCAGCGTATGCGGCGGACGCTTTGTGGTGACCACGGAACATGCCAAAAACCCGTTCACCTGTAGCCTGTGCTGCCCGCCGTCGCGTGCGATTAAGAAAAGCAAGGCGCTCGATATACAGGGCGAAACTGTGTCAGCAGCGGAGAAACCGCCCGTGGATACGATAAAGAGCATCGTGCTTCCGCCTGACGTGAATCCTCAGCAGATATCGGCTTAACAGCATCATTCACACGGATTGGATGCATTTTTATTTAGTAAGGAGTTTACGTGCTCGTTATCGTTGGCTATCTGGTCGTCATTCTGACCGTATTTGGCGGCTATGTCCTCAGTGGCGGTAATCTTGGGGCCCTTTATCAACCGCTTGAGGTATTGATTATCGGCGGGGCCGCAGTGGGGGCATTTATCGTGGGTAATAATGGGAAAGCCATTAAAGCGACCATGAAAACCCTGCCGCACCTCTTCAAAGGATCGACCTACACCAAAGCCATGTATATGGATCTGCTGGGGATGATGCTGCTGCTGATGACGAAAAGCCGCCAGAGTGGAATGATGTCGCTGGAAAGCGATATCGAAGATCCGCAGAACAGCCCTATTTTCACCAACTATCCGCGTTTGATGAACGATCCGCTCATCATGAATTTTATGGTCGATTACATGCGCATGATGGTCAGCGGCAACATGAATGCTTTTGAGATGGAAGCGTTGATGGATGAAGAGATTGAAACCGTTGAGCACGAGCATGAAGTGCCGGCCAGCAGCCTGAACGGCGTCGGCGACGGTTTACCGGCATTTGGTATCGTTGCGGCGGTGATGGGCGTGGTTAACGCGCTGGCGTCGGCCGATCGTCCGGCGGCGGAGCTCGGTGAGCTGATCGCACACGCGATGGTTGGAACCTTCCTCGGCATTCTTCTGGCTTACGGCTTCATTTTGCCGTTGGCGACGCTGCTGCGTCAGAAGAGCAGTGAAGAGATCAAAATGCTTCAGTGCATCAAGGTGACGCTGCTGTCATTTGTTAACGGCTATGCGCCGCAGATTGCGATTGAGTTTGGTCGTAAAACCCTATTCTCCACCGAACGTCCAACCTTCATTGAGATGGAGGAACACATGCGTCAGGTGAAAAGCGGCAGCAGTTCGGATAGCGCATCGTCATGAGCAAGCAGGATAAGTCGATCATTGTTGTTCGACGTAAAAAGAAGCATAAGCACGATCACCACGGCGGCTCCTGGAAAATTGCTTACGCCGACTTTATGACGGCGATGATGGCGTTCTTCCTGGTGATGTGGCTGTTGGCGACATCGTCACCAACAGAGCGCCAGCAAATTGCCGAATATTTCCGGATGCCCTTAAAGGTCGCCATTAGCGGTGGCGATCGCGCCAGTCTGAGCTCCAGCCCCATCCCCGGCGGTGGTGACGATTTCATGAAATCTGACGGTGAAGTTCTGCGCCAGATGCTCAATAAGATTGATGAGCAGCGCAGTCGGCAGACGCTTCAGCGCGCGCGCGAAAGGCTGGAGTCGCTTATCGAGACCGATCCGCGCCTGAACAATTTCCAGTCTAACCTGATGCTGTCGTTAACCGACGATGGCCTGCTGATCCAGATAACGGATACGCAGGATCGCCCGATGTTCAATATCGGCAGCTACGTCCCGGCCCCGTATATGCGCGACATCTTGCAGGCGCTGGTGCCGGTACTGAATGGAATATCAAACCGTATAAGCCTGACGGGGCATACCGACTCCCTACCGTATTCGGGCGGCGCCGTGGGCTATAGCAACTGGGAACTGTCTGCCGACCGCGCCAACGCCTCGCGGCGGACGATGGCCGCGGCGGGCCTTCAGCAGGACAAATTTCTGCGCGTGATTGGTAGCGCCGACATGATGGGACTGGCGGATACGCCGCCAAACGATCCCTCAAACCGACGTATCAGTATCCTCGTATTGAGCAAAGAAAAAGAGGAGGCGATCCTCAAGGAAGACTCTGTAATGCCGCCGCGCCCGCCCGCGAAATTACATGCTCAGCCCGCGACAGAAAATGAAGTTAATCGATTGTTGAACCAGGTCGAAGGAATTGCCGTTCAGCCTGGAGAAGATCCACCAAGCCAGGAAAAGGTTGAGCTAAATGGACGTCAGTGATTTTTATCAAACTTTCTTTGCCGAAGCCGATGAGCTGCTGGCGGATATGGAGAGACATCTTTTAGAGCTGGATGTCTCTTCTCCCGATCAGGAGATGATGAATGCCATCTTCCGCGCCGCGCACTCGATAAAAGGCGGCGCGGGAACCTTCGGATTTACTGTCCTGCAGGAAACGACTCATATTCTTGAGAACCTGCTGGATGATGCGCGTTGCGGACAGCTTCAGTTGAATAGCGGCATTATTAATCTGTTCCTCGAGAGTAAAGATATTATGCAAGACCAGCTTGATGCCTATAAAGCATCGCAAGAGCCCGATCAGGATACCTTTAAGTATATTTGTGAGGCGCTGCGTCAGATTGCGCTGGAAGGGAAAGCCGATGCGGGTGCTCCGCCCGCGGCGGAACAACCGGCTCCGGCTCCCGTCGCGGTGAGCGATGGGCAGACGTTGCTGAATATCGTCCTGAAAGGGCTTAAAGAGTCTGAGCAGGCGCTGATGGCCGAGGAACTGGCGAATTTAGGTGAGATTGTCGGCCAAAACGTGGCCGGCGAAACGCTGCAGGTACAGCTAAAGACGACGGCCTCTGCGGATGACATCACCTCGGTGCTCTGCTTTGTGATTGAGCCAGAACAGATCGCGATCGAAGCGGCGAGTCGTGCGGCTCCGGCCGCCGCCGCAGAAACGCCCGTCGCCTCAGAACCCACTCCCGCACCGACAGCGCCAGCGCGAGCTAAACCGCCTGCACGGTCAAAGCCTACCGGACGCGCTCAGCAGTCCGAAGCGGGCAGCATCCGCGTCGCGGTTGAAAAGGTCGATCAGATTATTAATCAGGTCGGTGAGCTTATCATCACTCAGGCGATGCTCTCGCAGATCTCCTCGACGCTCGATCCGGCGATCCACGATCGGTTGATCAACAGCATTGGTCAGATGGAACGTAATGCCCGCGATCTGCAGGAATCCGTGATGTCCATTCGTATGATGCCTATGGAATATGTTTTCAGTCGCTTCCCGCGTTTAGTCCACGATCTGGCTGGAAAGCTCAATAAAGACGTTGAGCTGACCTTGCGTGGCGGTTCGGCGGAGCTGGATAAGAGCCTGATTGAACGCATTATCGATCCGCTGACACACCTGGTGCGTAACAGCCTCGATCACGGTATTGAAGCCACCGATGTTCGCCGTGCCAAAGGCAAACCGGAGAAAGGCAACTTAACCCTCTCCGCGGAGCATCACGGAGGCAACATTGTGATTGAGGTTATCGACGATGGCGCTGGCCTCAACCGGGAAAGAATTCTCGCTCGCGCGCGTGACCAGGGCATGGCGCTGAATGAAAACATGAGTGACGAAGAAGTCTGGATGCTGATATTTGCCGCCGGCTTCTCCACCGCAGAAAAGGTGACCGACGTGTCGGGACGCGGTGTGGGTATGGATGTCGTCAGACGAAATATCCAGGAGATGGGCGGCCACGTTGAAATCAAGTCTGAAAAAGATAAAGGCTCCGTTATCCGCATCATCCTGCCACTGACGCTGGCGATTCTCGACGGCATGTCGGTGCGGGTAGGTGAAGAGATCTACGTATTACCGCTCGGTACGGTAATGGAGTCGTTGAAACCTTCCGAAAAAGCGCTCTACCGCATGGCCGGTCAAGAGCTGATGCTACAGGTACGCGATGAGTACATGCCGTTGGTTGAGCTGCATCAGGTCCTGTCTATTCAGCGTGCGACGCAGCGGGTGAGCGATGGCGTGGCGGTCATTTTGCAAAGCGCGGGCTGTCGCTATGCGCTGCTGGTCGATCAGCTGATTGGTCAGCATCAGGTGGTCGTGAAGAACCTGGAGCAGAACTACCGCAAGGTCCCGGGTATTTCTGCGGCGACGATTCTGGGCGATGGCAGCGTGGCGCAGATCCTTGATGTCGCAGCGTTGGCATCAATGTGTAAAACGCAGCGTCAGTATGACAAGTCCACACATTAATTACTGGTTAGCGAAGGTAAAATCATGACGTTTTCAGTATCCGAAAAACAGTATGGTGAAAAGAACATCGGCCAGGGGTATCTGGTGTTCACGTTGGGGAATGAGGAGTACGGCGTTGAGATCCTCAAGGTCCAGGAAATTCGCGGTTACGATCGCGTAACGCGCATTGCCAATACGCCAGATTTTATTATCGGCGTGACTAACCTGCGCGGCGTGATTGTGCCTATCGTCGATCTGCGCGTGAAGTTCCAGCAGGTGGTCGGCGAGTTTAATGAAAACACGGTGATCATCATTCTGAATATTGGTGAACGCGTGGTCGGCATTATTGTGGACGGCGTTTCTGACGTGCTGTCGTTAACCAGCGAGCAGATTCGCCCGGCACCTGACTTTTCCGTGACGCTGTCGACGGAATACCTGCTGGGGCTCGGCAGCGTTGATGAACGTATGCTGATTCTGGTGGATATCGAAAAGCTGCTGAATAGCGAAGAGATGGCGCTGGTTGAGCAGGTAAGCGAAGCGCCTGCTCACGAATAAATACTCTTTTACCCGTCAGGGGTTTCCTGTGACGGCTGCGTTATGCCGTCGTCATTTCTTTTTGCCTCAGGCGTGAGCCAGAGGCTTTTTTTTGTCTCTTATTTACCGTGCGGGACGGAGAAGAGGGCGGAAGTTCGTGGGATGCAGGCACAAAAAAGCCCGGCATAATAAGCCGGGCTTGTAGAATAACCGGGATTAACGCAGCAGAGACAGAACGTTCTGCGGAACCTGGTTTGCCTGCGACAGCACGGAGATACCGGCAGACTGCAGGATGTTCGCGCGGCTCATCTCGGAGACTTCAGATGCGAAGTCAGCGTCGAGGATACGGGAACGGGACTCAGAGAGGTTGTTAACAGTGCTGTTGAGGTTGCTGATAACAGAGTCGAAACGGTTCTGAGTGGCACCCAGGGAAGAACGCAGTTCGTCAACCTGCGCCATCGCTTTGTCGATGGTGTCCAGCTGAGTGGTCATCGCCACCTGGGCAGCGGTTGCTGCAACCGGATCATCATCTTCATCTTCTACGGCAGCAAATGTAGCTTTGCCATCGGTGATGGTCACTGCAACCTGGTTGGCGGCGGTACCGTCAGAGTTAACGCCGAAGTAGGAGACGTTGCCGCTCGCGTCGGTGGTGGAGTAAATAGAACCGCCAGCGTCGATTCCAGCTGCGGTTCTCATTTTGTCAACGTCCTCAGAGCTTAACTTAGCTGAATCAGTGCCGTTGGTGACGCTGGCGCCAGCACCGACCTGCGTCGCGACGCTGGTGACGTCAAAGCCGGTCATGCCGAGGGTGGAAGAGTCCACTTTGTTCAGGTTGATGTCGATGGTCTGGCCGTCGTTGGCGCCAACCTGAATACCCAGAGTCTGGTCAGCGCTCAGAACCTTCACGCCGTTGAACTCGGTCTGTTCAGAGATACGGTTGATTTCCTGGAGACGGGCGTTGATTTCGTCCTGGATGGACTTACGGTCGGACTCGGAGTTGGTGCCGTTCTGCGCCTGTACGGTCAGACGACGGATGTTCTGCAGGTTATCGTTCACTTCGTTCAGAGCGCCTTCGGTGGTCTGAGCGATGGAGATACCGTCGTTGGCGTTACGTGACGCCTGGGTCAGACCGGTGATGTTAGCGGTGAAGCGGTTGCTGATAGCCTGGCCAGCGGCATCGTCTTTGGCGCTGTTGATACGCAGGCCGGAAGAGAGACGCTCAATAGAGGTGCCCAGCGCGGACTGGGATTTGTTCAGGTTGTTCTGTGCAACCAGGCTAAGGGCGTTAGTGTTGATGACCTGTGACATAGTGTGTCCTCTTAATAAAATTAATAAGCTAAGACGCGTGTCGAAATTCGTTTTTAAATAATTTCGGTCGCATACTAAAAACATCGGCGTGGCAAAAAATCTCTAAAAATATTTTTCTCAAAAAACATTTGTTTGTTCAATAAATGAACAGTGGGCGGGGCGAGAAACGTTATTTTCCTTTCAGGTATCAGACTTACATTTTCATAAAAAAGCTGGAAAGAACTTTACATAGAAATTTTCTGAATTATTTGATTGGTTGAATTGCCGATGAATGTGAAGCTAATTATTAAGATGGATTTAAGGTTTTTTTATGACGTCTTTAAGATGCCTGGGAGATGCCATAAATAGCTCTGTAAACAATTTATTGAAATGGTGTCATTTTTGTCGCTAATTTGCTGTTTAGGTAAAGTGAATAAAGAGACATTTCCTAAAAAAACCTGGTTAATGTCTTAAAAAGCGTTTAACTCTGAGTTTTGCGGGTTCTTCCTGTTGCCTGTTCGAGGACAAAAAATTAAACTTTATTTTGTCAACACCGATATCTAATTGAGTATTGATAAAATCACAAAAAGATAAAGCTACACCACTCTATAAGGAGAGTCTGATGGCTTCAATATCATCATTAGGTATCGGTTCTGGTATTGATACAGCAAGCATGCTTGAGTCTATTAAACTGGGAGAACAGTCACGTCTGACCCCATATACCAGTTTACAAACAAGCTATAAGTCTAAAATTTCAGCCTGGGGGCTGATCTCTAATTCTATGTCGGCGTTACAGACCAACGTCCAGAAGCTCAATGGCGAGGCGTTTAATACCCTCACGGTGAGCAATAACACCTCGTTCTCGGCAACGGCAACCTCGGATGCGCTTGCCGATACGCACTCGGTGACGGTGCATCAGCTGGCGACGAACCATAAAATTAAAACCGACGCGTACGAGAGTCAGGACGAACTTCTGGGCGACAAAGTTGGCGGTACACGTACGCTGACCATCACCCAGGACGATGGCAGCGAAATGAAAATCGAGCTGGCGGATGATGAAACGTCTCTGGCGCAGGTCGCGAAAGCGATCAACCGCGAAAATGGCGACGTGCAGGCATCGGTACAGCGTACGGACGAGGGCTATCAGCTGGTGCTGAGCTCGAAAACGTCGGGCACAGATGGCCAGATGAGCGTCAGCGTTGACGGCGATGAGTCGCTGGCGGGGATCCTGAACACCACTGGCGGCGGCGATACCGGCGAAGATGACAGCCCGGGCACCGGCATGAAGGTCGTCTCGGCGGCGCAGGACGCGAAGCTGACGGTAGATGGCAGTAACTATACGCGCAGCAGCAACACCATCTCAGATATCCTGGATGGCGTCACGCTCACGCTGAAATCGGTCACCGAAGCCGGTGAATCAGAACAGCTGACGCTGAATAAAGATAACTCGGCGATTGCCTCCAGCGTGAAGGATTTTGTCACCCAGTACAATTCGCTGATGGGGCTGACGACCAGCTCAAGCAAGTATGTGCCTTACGACTCCTCCAGCCTGTCGAATACGGATTTGGCCACGACGAACTCCGAGAACGGCGCGCTGATGGGCGACGCGACGCTGCGCGGTATGGTGAGCGAGCTGCGTTCAGCGGTGAACGGCGTGTACGGTGAACCCGGTTCGCCCTATCGTTCGCTGGCCGATATCGGCATTAAAATTGATTCCTCTACCGGGCAGATGACGCTGGATGAAGACAAGCTAAATCAGGCGATTGCCGATGATGCTGATGGCATTGCGTCAATGTTTATTGGCACCGAAAGCAACCCCGGCCTGGCGGCGACGCTGGACGGTATTATCACCAAGTACGTTGGGGATTCAGAAAATAAAGTGGATGGCATTATCAAAAACTCCACGGACAGTCTGAACTCTCAGGTTGATATTCTGCAAACCCAAATCGATAAAACTCAGCGTTTGATTGACGCCTCCGTGGAGCGCTATCGCGTACAGTTCCAGCAGTTAGATAGCACGATGGCGAAATTGAACAGCATGAGTTCACAGCTTTCTGCGTTGTTGCTGACGCTCTGATATTTTTTGTTGCTATAGATATTTCCAGGCAAAGGGGAGATGACTTTGCCTATTTGAAACGGAGCTCGTTATGTACGGTCGAGGAATAAAAGCTTACGCACAGGTTGACCTGGAGAGCCAGCTGGCGGGCGCAACGCCGCATCAATTAATCAGCATGCTTTTCGATGGCGCACATAATGCCATTTTGCGCGCCAAAATCTATTTCGAAAATGGCAACATCGCTAAGCGCGGTGAAATGATTTCGAAAGCTATCAATATTATTGATAACGGATTACGCTCGGCCCTCGATCATGAGCAAGGTAAAGAAATCGCTCAGGAACTTGAGATGTTATACGAATATATGTCGCGCACGCTGCTGGAGTGCAATCTGCGCAACAATCCGGAAAAACTGACTCATGTTGATGAGTTACTTATGAATCTTGCCAATACCTGGAAAGAAATTGAACCTTCGCAGAAATAGGTGTGCCATGGAAAAATCCATTACAGCTAGTTATGAAAATGTCTATCAACAAAATTTAGTTTTGCTGGAAATGGCAAAACAGGGGGAGTGGCAAAACTTTATTGAGCTTGCCGCTGATTATGTCGTGACGTTGCAGAATATTCTTGCTGGTCAGGCAGATAATTTAAGCGCGTTTGAGAAAGAGCAGCTCAAAGCTATTTTGCAAAACCTGATTGATAATGAAACGATTATTATTCGGGCGCTTCAGGGCCGTCTTGATGTGCTGCGTCGTGATATGTCTACGCTGAATCTCGGCAGGAAATGTAATCAGGCATACTCCTCCAGTTTTACCTCAACGCTACAATAAGCTGAAACCAGGCTGTTTTAAGCTCGCTAGAAATAGTCCTGGATTATGCCTTTGTTACCGACCTCGCCTCTGTGAGGGATCCCCAGAAAATGAAGACGCAAGTAAAAGGCGTCCTCTTCCTGTTCAGGAGAGGGCGCCTTTTACGTTTAACGGTAGTTAACGGTCAGCTGGTTGCTGACGACATTCAGCGCGGGCGTCAGTGCTCCGCGCCGGTTGACGACATAAACAAAGCGATAGGATTCGTGGGCGAGCAGGGGAACCGTAAGGGTTTGGGTACCGCGTAAAGCGGGCAAACGTATGCAACGCTGAGGGGTACACAGCTTGATTTCCAGCGCCGGCGGCGGTGGGGAGAGTAGCGTCACCTGCCAGCTCACGACGGTGGCTGTTGCCTGCTTAGGGATACCGTCGGGTGGGGTGAGCGGGCGGGAGGAAAGGATTTGCTTGCCGACGCTTATCGAGCCGCCCGCTGTCTTTTGCGTCCAGGCGCCGCTGGCGGCATTCGCCGCCAGCGGAACGCTGAACATCAGGAGCAGCGCAAGTGGGAAGGGCGTCACTCTTTCCCACCAATAATGTAGGTCATCCGCACGGTGCGGTTGTTGGTGATTTCCAGATTGGAAAGCACCGCCAACTGCGGGAATACCCGGCGCAGGAAGCGCGACAGCATAAAGCGCAGCGGCTGATTCACCAGCAGCACGACCGGCGCGCCGATAGCCTCTTGCTGCATAATGGATTTTTCCGTCTGGCGCATCAGGTTCTCGGCAATTCCCGGTTCGATGGCGCTACCGCTCTGGCTTGCCTGGATCAGCAGACGCTCAAGATTTAAATCGAGCCCGATAACCTGAATCTCGCCGTTGCCCGGGAACCACTGCTGCGTGATGGCGCGTCCGAGACGGATACGTACCTGCGCCGTCAGCTCATCGGTATTGGTTTGTAGTTCGGAAAACTCAGCCAGCGTATCGATAATTGTGCGCATATCGCGGATAGAAATGCGTTCAGCCAGCAGGTTTTGCAGCACCTTATGGAAGTTGGTCAGCGAGATGACGCCGGGTATAAGGTCTTCAACCAGCTTCGGCATCTCTTTAGTCAGCCTGTCCAGCAACTGCTGCGTTTCCTGACGGCCAAATAGCTCATCGGTGTGGGTCGCGATCAGGTGGTTGAGGTGCGTGGCGATAACCGAGCTAGGATCGACCACGGTATAGCCCAACGTCTGCGCATGCTCTCGCATCACTTCATCGATCCATACAGCCGGGAGACCAAACGCCGGTTCCTGGCACGGCGTTCCCTGCAGCTCGCCTTCGGCGCAGCCTGGGTTGATCGCCATCCAGCGTTCCGGCAGCGCTTCCCCACGACCAATCTCAACGCCTTTGAGCAGAATGCGGTATTCCGTTGGCGAGAGGTCGAGGTTATCGCGAATGTGTACCGCAGGCGGTAAAAAACCCATCTCCTGCGCGAATTTCTTACGAATACCGCGAATACGGGTGAGCAGCTGGCCATTCTGATCGTTATCCACGATAGGGATTAGGCGATAGCCCACTTCCAGACCGAGCACATCTTCGATCTGGACGTCAGACCAGGAGGCTTCGGTCACGCGCGAGGCATCGGCCTGCGCTTTCGCCACCGCTTTATCCTCTTTTTGCTGCGCCGCGCTGCCGCCTTTATTTTCCATTTCGCGGCCGCGCATCCACCAGGCTACCCCGAGCAACGAGGCGGTAAACAGCAGGAAGACGAAATTCGGCATCCCCGGGATCATCCCCAGTAAACCGACGATCCCCGCCGTCAGCACCATCACGCGCGGATTGCTGAACAGCTGGCCAATCATCTGCTCACCCACGTCTTCGTCCGTCGCGACGCGGGTCACAATGACGCCCGCCGCCGTGGAGATCACCAGCGCCGGAATCTGGCCGACCAGGCCGTCGCCGATGGTCAGAATGGTGTAGGTTTCACCGGCCTGCGACAGCGTCATATCGTGCTGCATAACGCCGATCATCAGGCCGCCAATGATGGTCACCGCCATAATGATCAGGCCGGCGATGGCGTCACCGCGAACGAACTTACTGGCCCCGTCCATTGAGCCATAGAAATCTGACTCCTGGGTCACATCTGCACGACGGCGCTTGGCCTCTTCTTCACCGATCAGGCCCGCATTGAGGTCGGCGTCAATCGCCATCTGCTTGCCCGGCATCCCGTCAAGCACGAAGCGCGCGCCGACTTCGGCGATACGCCCCGCGCCTTTAGTGATAACCATAAAGTTAATGATGATCAGGATGGCGAAGACCACGATACCGATCGCGAAGTTGCCGCCCACCAGGAAGTGACCGAAGGCTTCAACCACGCGCCCCGCGGCGTTGGAACCGGTATGTCCTTCCATCAGGATGATACGGGTTGAGGCGATATTCAGCGCCAGACGTAGCAGCGTGGCGAACAGCAAAACGGTTGGAAATGCCGAGAAATCCAGGGTTTTTTGGGTGAACATCGCCACTAACAGGATCATCAGCGACAAGACGATGTTGAAGGTGAAGAACAAATCCAGCATAAACGCCGGCAGCGGTAGCACCATCATCGCCAGGATCATGAGGATCAATACCGGCCCGGCCATGATCTGCCACTGGGTCTCTTTCAGGTTAGGTAATCGTAGTTTTGCGGCGTAACCAGCCATCACTCTTTACTCTCTTGTGCAAAATCCATTGCCGCAGGTACCGGCAAACTCTTCGGTTTCATCGGGGCCACGCCTCCTGTCTGACGCCAGCGGCGCAGGCCGTAAACCCAGGCCAGAACTTCCGCCACCGCGCTATAAAGCTCGGCGGGAATGGGGCTGCCGATGTCACAGTGGCGATAGAGCGCGCGCGCCAGCGGCGGCGCTTCCAGCATCGGAATTTTGTGCTCCATCCCTGCTTCCCGAATACGTAGTGCCACCTCACCTGCGCCTTTCGCCAGGACTATTGGGGCGCCCGTCCCACCTTCCTTGTAGCTCAGAGCCACGGAATAGTGGGTGGGGTTATTCACGATCACGTCCGCTTTCGGTACGTCGGACATCATGCGCGAACGTGCCGCGGCACGTTGTAGCTGCTTGATGCGTCCTTTGACGTGCGGATCGCCTTCGCTTTGTTTAAATTCGTCACGAATTTCCTGACGACTCATACGCAGCTTTTTAAGATTGCTGAAAATTTGATAGAACACGTCGTAACCCACCATCGGGATCAACGCGAGGATCACCATCAGCAGACATCCGGTGATCAGTTTGCGCGAATCATTCAGCGCATCGGCAACGGAGCCGGTACCCAGCTGCATCATTTGCATCTTGTTGCCGTAAAGAAACAGCCCGGCAGCAATGCCAACCAGCGTGACCTTCAAAATACTTTTCAGTAATTCGGAAACGACCTGCATCGATACCATGCGCTTAAGCCCGGAAAGCGGGTTGATGCGCTTGATATCCACTTTCAGCGATTTACCGCTGAAGTTCAGCCCTCCCAGCAGCATCGGCGAGGCGATGCCGGTCAGAAAAAGCCCCAGTAAAATAGGCAGCACAGAGGTAGCGCCCATGGTGAACAGCTGCTTGAGCTGACGAATCATCGACATCGCATCGAGGAGCATCATGCGGTCAAAACTTAGCCCGTTTTGCAGCAGTAATAGCAGCTTGCGTACGGCAATATCGCCGCCCAACAGAATGAGGCCCCAGCCCATCAGCAGCATCAGCAGCGACGTCAGCTCTTTTGAGCGCGGAACGTTACCGTCTTTTCGCGCTTTTTCTTTTCGCTGGGGTGTGGGTTCTTCTGTTTTTTCTACATCACTATCTTGCGACATATCACGGGTACTTATTGAAACAGTCAGACAGGGTTAAGCGCTGCCGTGCCATACGGACGCTGGCAGCGCTTTTATGATTAGAAACCAAGGCTTTCAAGCAGGTCGTCAACCTGATCCTGTGAGGCGACAACGCCCGCTTTGGACTGGTCAATTTGCGGGCCATTTTTCAGATTCTGGCTCTCGATAACCTCATCCTGGCGTTCCGGCATATTCTCCAGCAGCACCTGAATCAGCTCTTTTTCCACGTTCTCAATCAGGCTCATCATGCGCTGGATGACTTGCCCGGTGAGATCCTGGAAATCCTGAGCCATCATGATTTGCATCAGCTGATCGTTGGTTTCGCTGGCAAGCTTCGGCGTGTCGGCCAGGAACTGGCGCGTATCGTTAACCAGATCTTTCGCCATCGGTAGTTCGATGGGGTTGGCGAACCAGGCGTCCCAGCGTTCGGTCAGCGCTTTTGAACGCGCATCCAGCTCATCCTGAAGCGGGCGGGCGTTTTCCACGCAGGTCAGCGCACATTCCGCGGCCTGCGAGGTTTTACCGACCACATAGCAGAGACGGTCGCGAGCATCCGGGATAGCTTCCGCAGCATCCATGATGGCGCGATCCAGGCCGAGGTTGGTCAGGCTATCGCGCAGCAGTCTGGTCAGGTGACCGATGCGTGAGAAGATATCTTTGTAGCTGTCGTGACTGACATCGTTGGTTTGTGAGTCCATCCTTACCACCCAAGTTTTTCAAAAATCTTGCCGAGTTTTTCTTCCAGCGTGGCGGCAGTGAACGGTTTAACGACATAGCCGCTGGCGCCCGCCTGAGCGGCGGCAATGATGTTCTCTTTTTTCGCTTCCGCGGTGACCATCAGAACCGGTAAATGGCTCAGTTCGCTGGATTTGCGGATTTCGGACAGCAGTTCCAGGCCATCCATGTTAGGCATGTTCCAGTCGCTGATGACGAAATCGAATTTTGATTCGCGCAGTCGGGCAAGCGCATCCTGGCCGTCTTCCGCTTCATCAACGTTGTTAAACCCCAAATCTTTTAAGAGGTTGCGAACGATACGTCGCATGGTGGCGAAATCGTCAACGACTAAGAAACGTAAGTTTTTATCTGCCATTTTTTTTCCTGATAGTAATTAGCCCCGTAGGGGATTGAGTAAATAACGTGCTTAAATTCGACGAGCCTGGCCAACAACGCTGTTCAGCATCTGTTGGCTCATGTCGGCGAGATCGACGACATCGCAGGCGGCATTCATGGCGATGGCTTCGCGCGGCATACCGAATACCACGCAGCTTCTCTCGCTTTGCGCGAAGGTATGGGCACCGGCATTGCGCATCGCCAGCAGGCCCCGCGCCCCGTCGTTGCCCATTCCGGTGAGGATGACGCCGACGGCGTTCTTTCCCGCGCAGGCGGCGACGGAGTTGAATAACACATCGACCGAGGGGCGATGACGGTTAACCGGCGCGGATTCGTTGAGCCTGATGTGGTAGTTCGCGCCGCTGCGCACCATTTCCATATGCAGCGCGCCGGGGGCGATATAGGCATGACCGGGAAGCACGCGATCGCCGTCCTCGGCCTCTTTGACGGAGATCTGGCACAGTTTGTCCAGCCGTTCGGCGAATGAACGGGTGAAGCCCGGCGGCATATGCTGGGCGATAACCAGCCCCGGACAGTTTCTTGGCAGCAGTGTTAATACCTGACGTAACGCTTCCGTACCGCCGGTAGAAGAGCCGATGGCGAAGATTTTTTCACTGCTGAGCAGCGGGGCGGAAATCACGCCCGATGGTGTGCTGCGCTGGTCGCGGCGATGCACGACGGCACGCGCGGCGGTACGGATTTTCTCCGCAATGGCTTCGCTATAGCCGTGCATTCCGTCTTTCAGCCCCATCTGCGGCTTAGTGACGAAATCGACCGCGCCGAGCTCGAGTGCGCTCAGCGTGATCTCGGAACCTTTGCTGGTCAGTGACGAAACCATCACGACCGGCATCGGGCGCAGGCGCATCAGACGCTCGAGAAAATCCAGCCCGTCCATACGCGGCATTTCGACATCCAGGGTCAGGACATCGGGGTTAAAGCGTTTAATCAGATCGCGGGCGATAATGGGATCGGGCGCCGTCGCGATCATTTCCATATCATCATGCTCATTCACGATATCCGTCATGATGTTGCGGATTAGCGCAGAATCATCGACGCAAAGGACTTTGATCTTACTCATCGTTGCTCCTTGGCCAGGGTATAAACCGACTGACCGCGTAGACGAAACGGCCCGTTGATATTGCTGAAGTGCTCCGAGTGGCCTACAAACAGAAGCCCGCCGGGCTTCAGCAGACGGGAAAAACGATTCAGCAGATGCTGTTGCGTTTTATTATCGAAGTAGATCATCACGTTGCGGCAAAAGATGGCGTCAAACGGCGCGGGGATATCCCAATTCTGGTCGAGCAGGTTTAAGTGCTGATAGTGGATAGTTTCCAGCAGATCCTTACGTACTTTCACCAGATGCTGCTGGGCGCCGGTTCCGCGCAGGAAATAGTTTCGCTTCTGCTCAAGTGACAGGTTGTCGAGATCGTTCAGGCGATATACGCCTGCCGACGCGGTGGACAGCACTTCAGTATCGATATCCGTTGCCCATACGCGTGGGCCGGCGCTGTAGTTTCCCAGCGTCTCATCGAGGGTAATGGCGACGGAACAGGGCTCTTCCCCCGTTGAGGAGGCCGTACACCAGACGTTATAGTTTCCCCGACGCTGGCGCGCGTGTTCGGCCAGAAGCGGAAAGTGATAAGCCTCGCGGAAAAAGGATGTCAGGTTGGTCGTCAGCGCGTTGACGAAAGACTGCCATTCGTCGCTGTTGGGATTGTTCTCCAGCATCCCGAGATAGTCCGCAAATCGGGTAAGCCGTAAATCACGTAAGCGGCGAGAAAGTCGGTTATAGACCATATCGCGCTTTTGGTTTGTTAAAACAATACCTGCACGTTGATAAATTAGCTCGCTAATTTTTTCCAGCTCACGATCGGAAACTCTGGGTTCAATATTCACTTTTTTGACATTCATGTTAATGACATCGTAATCGTTGCCCACAAATAACACTCCTACGATGTATAATAAGTAATGATAAAATTTATAATTCGTTCTTCTCAGATTGAAGAACGGTAAAGAAGGGTATTGTTTTCCTTTGTTGATTTTTTGTTAATAGCATTGCGATGTCTTTTAAGTGTTAATCTCAGTGATTAAACACCCATATTCATAATTTCCTGATAGGCGCTGACCATCTTATTTCTGACCTGGATACCCATATTTAGCGCAATTGACGACTTTTGCAGAGAAACCATCACATCATTTAAACCAATGTCGGAAGCGCCTGAAAGATAAGCCTCTGATTGCGTCTTTGCAGTAATTTGCGTTTGATTAATATTATTTACACTGTTGAACAGCAGCTCTGAGAAGGACGCGGTCTTATCATTACCAAAGTCAGAGATGAACGCACTTGGCCGTGGTGAACTGGATATTTGCTGAGTCTGAAACTGAATTTGCTCAAGTACGCTGCCCATTGACTGAATAGCCATTATTTCAACCTTCTATTTCGAAAAATGAAAAAGCGGTAATACCTCTTTTATTGCCGAAAGATTAACATATCACCAGCCTCTCAGAATAATTCGATAAGCTGACAGAAGTTTCAGCTTATCAGCACTTAAAAAAATCTTATTTAGAAGATAATACTCGCCATGGAATTCTGTCAGTGGATAGCCCGCTTCGTTTTCTGTTTACCCTTACAGGAGTACTGATGCGCAATATTGCGTCCAGATTGCGTCACTTATTTTTCTACAGGACTACGGCATGAATGCCACAACAAACGGAATAAAAAACAATAACATCGCCAGCGTGATGGCTGCGCTTGATCGCCTGCGCGCTAGCCCAAAACTCCTTCTGTTAATTGCGTCAGCGGCAGCGGTTTCGGTGATTGTCGCGCTTTTGCTATGGGCAAAGTCGCCTGACTATCGCGTGTTGTACAGCAACATCAGCGATCAGGACGGCGGGGCGATTGTGTCTCAGCTGTCGCAGTTGAATATCCCATACCGCTTCAATGAGCGCGGCGGCGCCATTATGGTTCCAGCCGACAAGGTACATGAAGCCCGACTTCAGTTGGCCCAGCAGGGGCTACCGAAGGGCGGTGCCGTGGGCTTTGAGCTGCTCGATCAGGAGAAGTTTGGCATTAGCCAGTTCAGCGAGCAGGTAAACTATCAGCGCGCGCTGGAAGGGGAACTGTCCCGAACTATCGAATCGTTGGGGCCGGTACAGACCGCCCGCGTGCATCTGGCCGTACCTAAGCCGTCCCTGTTTATTCGGGAACAAAAGCAGCCAACCGCCTCGGTAACGCTGAACCTCTACCCAGGCCGTACGATGGATGCCGGGCAGGTCAGCTCCATTTCCTATCTGATCGCCAGCGCCGTTCCGGGGCTGAATGCGGATGGGGTGACGGTGGTCGATCAGACCGGACGGCTGCTGACGCAGAACGGCGCTCAGGGACAGCAGACCTCCCAGCTGAAATATACCGGCGAAGTCGAGGCGGATTATCAGCACCGCATCCAGTCGATTCTGGCACCGATTGTGGGCCGCCAGAATGTGAAAGCGCAGGTCACCGCGCAGATTGACTTCACTCAGCATGAGCAAACCGCAGAGCAGTACCAGCCTAATACCGCGCCGGAAAAAATGTCGATCCGCAGCCGTCAGAGCTCCGACTCCCAGCAGGGCGGGCGCAACATCAACGGCGGTGTGCCGGGCGCTCTGAGCAACCAGCCGCCGGCTCCGGCGACGGCGCCGATAACCCAGCCGATCGCCAACCCGGAAGGCGGTCAGGGGGGCAATGATGCCGAAAATCCGCAGCTGGTGCCGTACAACAGCAATACGGGCGAAACCACGAACTATGAGCTCGACCGAACGCTGACCCATATCAAGCGCAGCACCGGTTCTATCGAACGTCTCTCCGTGGCGGTGGTGATTAACCATCTGCCGGGTAAAGAAGGCGAGGCCGAAGCGTTAACCCCGGAGCAGATGACGCAGATCACTGCGTTGGTGAAAGAGGCCGTGGGCTATTCCGAGGCGCGCGGCGATACCGTCAACATCGTCAACTCGCCGTTCAGTACCGCGGATGACGAGGTGATGCCACCGCTGTGGAAGCAGCCGGAATTCATCGATTTGATGATGTCCGCCGCACGCTATCTGCTGATTGCGATCGTCGCTTTTGTCCTCTGGCGTAAAGCCGTTCAGCCAGCATGGATGCGCCATCAGGAGCTGATTCTGCAGCGCCTTGAGCTCGAAAAAGAGGCGCGTGAAGCCGAGCTGAATGCGCGTAAACAGGAAAAAGAGAACAACGCCCGTGCTAAGGCCCAGCAGCGCGTTGATACCGAAATGCACACGCAGCAGCTGCGTGATATGGCAGAGCAGGAACCTCAGGTGATTGCGCTTGTCCTTCGCCAGTGGATGAACAAGGAGCACCCACAGTCATGAATGCTTATGAAAAAAGCGCCGTCGTGATGCTAACGCTGGGCGATGAGCGCGCTGCGGAAGTGTTTAAGCATCTGAATACCCATGAAGTGACTCAAATCAGTGCGGCGATGGTCAGTATGAGTGGTTTCACCCACGAAGAGCTGGCGGGGGTGCTGAAAGAGTTTCAGCACGATGCCACCGAATTTGCGGTACTCAGCGTCAACACCAGCGATTACCTGCGTAGCGTCCTGGTCAAAGCGATGGGCGAAGAGCGCGCCTCCAGCCTGCTGGAAGACCTGCTGGATTCGCAGAACGGCAATAACGGTATTGAAACGCTCAACTTTATGGAGCCGGCGACCGTTTACGATCTTATTCGCGACGAGCATCCGCAGATTATCGCGACCATCCTTGTGCACCTGAAGCGTTCTCAGGCGGCTGACGTGCTGGCGAAATTCGACGAGCGCGAGCGTAACGACATTATGCTGCGTATTGCCACCTTCGGCGGCGTTCAGCCAGCCGCGTTGCAGGAACTGACCGAAGTGCTTAACGGCCTGCTGCACGGTCAGAATCTCAAACGCAGCAAGATGGGCGGTGTTCGTCCTGCGGCGGAGATTCTGAACCTGATGAAATCTCAGCAGGAAGAGGCCGCTATCGAAGCCGTTCGCGAGTACGACCACGAGCTGGCGCAGAAAATCATCGACGAGATGTTCCTGTTCGAAAATCTGGTCGAAATGGAAGACCGCAGCATCCAGCGCATTCTCCAGGAAGTGGACAACGAGTCGCTCATCATTGCGCTCAAAGGTTCCGAAGCGCCGCTGCGCGACAAATTCTTCCGCAACATGTCGCGTCGTCAGTCCGAGATCATGCTGGAAGATCTCAATTCACGCGCGCCTGTTCGTATGTCTCAGGTGGAAGCCGAGCAGAAAAACATTCTGCTTATTGTTCGCCGCTTAGCGGAGACCGGCGAAGTGGTCATTGGCGGTAGCGAGGATGTCTATGTCTGATAATGGCTGGCAAAACTGGCAGCCGCAGGATCTGCTGGCTGACGAAAACCAGAGTGAGATGGACGCAATGCCGTCGGTATCGACCGTTAACCCGGCCACTCACTATGAATCTGATGAGCTGCTGCAGGCTGAGCTCACGCGCATTCGCCAGCAGGCGGAAAAAAAAGGATTTGCCCAGGGCGAAGCGCGCGGCATTGAGGAAGGAAAGCAGCGCGGTTACGAAGAGGGGCTGTTGCAGGGCAAGAAAGAAGGGCTGGCGAGTGGTCTGGCTGAGGCGCAGGCAAAGCAGGATGAAAGCATTGAACGCCTCAATAAGTTGTTCACCGAGTTTAAATCGGCGCTCGATAGTCTGGACTGCGTTATCCCGTCTCGCCTGGTGCAGCTCTCCTTGACGGCGGTTCGCTCCATGCTGGGTAAAAACTTTGTCCCCGATAACGCGCTTTTAATGGAGAAGATTCAGCAACTGGTTGAAGAGGACACGATGTTCAAAGGCGACGCGCAGCTGTGGGTCAACCAGGCCGACGTGGCGATTGTCGAAGAGCATCTGGGAACCACGCTGGCGTCAATGGGCTGGGAGTTGCGCGGCGATGCCGCCATGCTACCGGGCGGATGCCGGATAACCTCCCAGGATGGCGAAATTGATGCCACGCTGGAGACGCGCTGGCAGGAGCTGTGCAACCTCAGCCGTGAGGATTACCTCTGATGATGAAACGGCTTACCGACTGGCTGGAGGAGATTAACGCTCGGGAGTCGCAGGTGGCTTCGTTGCGGCCCTATCGTCAGTACGGAAAACTGACTCGCGCAACCGGGCTGGTGATGGAGGCTATTGGCCTTAAGCTACCCATTGGCACTCTGTGTATCGTCGAGCGTAAGCAGGGTGAGACCCTGCATCGTGTCGAGAGTGAAGTGGTTGGCTTTAACGGTGAGACGCTGTACCTCATGCCGCTGGAAAACGTCGACGGTATTTTACCTGGCGCGCGGGTCTACGCGATTGAAAGCGAAGAGGGCAAACAGCTGCCTTTGGGCCCGGAGCTGCTGGGCCGGGTACTGGATGCCAGCGCCCGGCCGCTGGACGGCCTGCCGCCGCCGAGTCGTCATGACCGCAATACGTTGTTTACCCAGCCCTTTAACCCACTTTTGCGTAACCAGATTAAAGATGTGCTCGATGTCGGCGTCAGGGCGATCAACGGCCTGCTGACGGTTGGGCGCGGCCAGCGCATGGGGCTTTTTGCCGGCTCTGGGGTGGGCAAAAGCGTTCTGCTTGGCATGATGGCGCGTTTTACCAAAGCGGATGTCATCGTGGTTGGGCTGATTGGCGAGCGCGGAAGGGAAGTTAAAGACTTCATCGAAAATATTCTCGGCAAAGAGGGGCTGAGCCGCTCGGTCGTGATCGCCGCCCCGGCGGACGTTTCGCCCATTCTGCGGATGCAGGGCGCGGTGTACGCCACGCGTATCGCAGAAGATTTCCGCGATCGCGGTATGGACGTGCTGTTGATTATGGATTCACTGACCCGCTATGCCATGGCTCAGCGTGAAATTGCCCTGGCGATCGGCGAACCGCCGGCGACCAAAGGTTATCCGCCTTCCGTGTTTGCCAAACTGCCCGCCCTGGTTGAGCGCGCCGGTAACGGTATTAAGGGCGGCGGCTCGATTACCGCCTTCTATACCGTCCTCACCGAAGGGGACGATCAGCAGGATCCTATCGCCGATTCTGCGCGCGCCATTCTTGATGGTCATGTGGTGCTTTCGCGACGACTGGCGGAGGCAGGGCACTATCCCGCCATCGATATTGAGGCGTCGATCAGCAGGGCAATGACGGAACTGATTGATAAAGAACACTATGTGAAGGTGCGCAATTTTAAGCAACTGCTCTCTTCCTATCAGCGTAACCGCGATCTCATCAGCGTCGGTGCTTATGCGACGGGGAGCGATCCGATGCTGGATCGAGCGATTGCCATCTATCCGCAGCTGGAGGGCTTTTTACAGCAGGCCATTCATGAAAGCTGTGATTTTGAAGCCTCTATGCAGCAGCTGGATGCGATTTTTGACAACAACAGCGGTTACTAAGGTTAAAAACCGAAATGAGCAACTCACCGATGGACGTGCTGCGCGATCTGGCGCAACAGAAACTCGACGATACCACGATGAACCTGGGCAAAGCGCAGCAGAGCCACTCTCAGGCTGTTTTGCAGCTTGAACAGCTGAAATCTTATCAGCAGGAATATCAGCAACAACTGCGTAGCAACGTGGCGGATAAAGGCATTCTGATTGCCGACCTCGTCAATCAGCAGTCGTTTATCGACTCGCTGGGGAGCGTGGTGCGGCAGCATGCGACGCATGTCGAAGCCTGTCTGCAATCGGTCAATCAGGTATTGAGCACATGGCGTCACGATAAGCAGCGGCTTAACGCCTTCGATACTCTGAAGAATCGCGCAGAAGCGGTCAGGGCGCATAGAGAGAGTCGCCAGGAACAGAAAATGATGGATGAATTCGCCCAGCGAGCCAGCGCGGGCAAGGAGCTTTTATGAACGTAACGACAACACCTATTGCGGCGCAGAATGGACCTTTATCAACCATAACCCCGCAGGATGAGGCGAATACTTTCGCAGCGGTGCTGGATGAGAAATTCGCGGCGGCGCAGCCGGCAAGCAACGTTGACGGGTATCCGCCGGAACCTGCCGCCGCGCAGCCGGACAACGCAATGAGCCAGGAAGAGGCCCTATCCGAGCAGCTGTCGACAATGGAACGTACTGCGGTGCCCGTGCTTCCGCAGCTGATGATTCAGGTCGATAAGGTTGCCCAGGCGCTGGTCCCGGACGCCCCTGCTGATGCCGGGGGGGATCAAGATGAGCTGTCGCTGGCGATGGTGCAAAGCCGTAGCGGCCAGCGGGATGGCGGCGTGACGTTGGCGAGTACGACGGCGGCCAATGGCCCGACCGCTGCGGCCCAGGCTTCACTGCCAGGAGAGGGCGCTGAAAAGCGCGACAACCCGCAGGGTGCACAGACGCCAGAATATCTGCTGCAGTCTGCCGACGCCGTCAATAGCCGAATTACAGCCGTTTCTTCAATGCCTGAAATGGGGGCAAATGCGCCGTCAATTCAGGAAGGACAGATGCTACCTCTGACGCATGCTAGCTTGTCAACAACACCGCTGACGCCGTCGGCGCAGGTAGCCCCGACCGTGGCGGCACCGGTAGCTACCGCTACGATAAGCCAGGAGCTGGGTACCGAGGCGTGGCGACAGTCGTTAAATCAGCAGATCAATCTCTATAGCCGCAACGGCATTCAGAACGCGGAAATTCGCCTGAACCCGCAGGAGCTGGGGGTTATCCGCATCAATATGCAGTTGAACAGCGACCAGGCCACGTTGCACTTTGTCTCCGAGAACCATCAGGTTCGCGCCGCTCTGGAAGCCGCAATGCCGCAGCTCCGTACCTCGCTGGCAGAATCCGGGATTCAGCTTGGCGAGAGCAGCGTAGGGGCCGAATCGTCATCTTCATGGGAAGACCATGCCAGAAGCGGGCGGTACGCTGCTCAGGGCACTAGCGAAGAGGAAAATGGCGATATTCTGGCAGACCAGGCTGATTCTGAAGCACGTGTTTTACAGAGGTCCATTCGCCCCCATGGGATAAATACGTTCGCGTGATGGAAATAGCTAACACTCAAGTTACGGACACTAATTCGACCTCATCGCTGAATTGTTTGCGCAAGGGTCTGTAATAGAATACGTGGCTCTTTTAGAGAAGTCTTATCAGATGCTCTCTATGATTTATAACAAGGTTTTCACATAATGCCAAAAAAGAATCAAAATTCAGCTGGAGAAAAGAAAAAACCGCTTATCGTTATTCTTCTCCTGTTAATCGCGCTCGGCACGTGTGCAATTGCTGGTTATACATTATATGAAATGAAGAATATCAAAATGCTGGCCGTAGAGGGCGCATCCGATCAGCCGAGAGCCGTTGAGTCGGTTGTTCCGGTATATATTCCGATGGATACGTTTACCGTGAGCCTGAAACCAACGCAGCGTGAACATGACCGTATTCTGTATATCGGTCTGACGCTGCGGGTAAGAGATGAACAATCTCAGCAATTGATTGAAAAATTTCTACCAGAAGTGCGCAGCCGCCTGCTTGTTTTATTCTCTAAGCAAACGGCGGAGGAGTTATCCACCGATGAAGGGAAATATCAGCTGGTGGAGACGATTAAATCGGTCATGAATAAACCTTTTGCGGCTGAGCAAAGTGTGATAGTGACTGACGTATTGTTTAATGCATTCATCTTACGGTAATTTCAATGTCTGATAGCACTTTATCTCAGGCTGAAATTGATCGCCTGTTGAATGGCGGGAGCAGTTCTGATAGCGAAACAGAGAGATTAAATACGGCACTGGATGAAGGGGTTAAACCTTACGATCCGAATATTCAGCGCCGTGTTGTTCGTGAACGTCTGCATTCTCTGGAAATTATTAACGAACGTTTTGCACGTCAGTTTCGTATTGGTTTATTTAATTTACTGCGCCGTAGTCCGGACGTTACCGCTGGGAATATTAAAATCCAGCCGTACCATGAGTTTGCGCGTAATTTACCGGTGCCAACTAACCTGAATCTGGTTCATATGAACCCGTTGCGCGGTACCGCTCTGTTTGCGTTTTCACCGAACCTGGTTTTTATGGCGGTGGATAACCTGTTCGGCGGCGATGGCCGGTTCCCAACTAAAGCCGATGGGCGAGAGTTTACGCCCACCGAACAACGCATTATTCAACGTATTATGGCGATGGCGCTGGAGGCTTATGACTATGGTTGGGGCTCCATTTATAAGCTGAAGACCGACTATGTCCGTTCCGAAGTGCAGGTGAAATTTACCAATATTACTTCTTCACCGAACGATATTGTCGTCACCACGCCATTTTACGTAGAGATTGGTGCGCATCGGGGTGAATTTGAGATTTGTATCCCTTTTAGCATTATTGAACCGCTGCGTGAATTGCTGACGAATCCGCCGATGGAGAATTCGAAGCAGGAAAATGCCCAGTGGCGACAAAAAATGGCTTCGCAGGTGCGTTCGACGGAAGTGGAGCTGGTCGCGAATTTCTCGGAAATTGATTCGCGTCTCTCGCACATTATGAAACTGAAACAGGGGGATATTATTCCGGTCGATAAACCAGAGAGTATTCTCGCGCTGGTCGGCGGAGTCCCGGTGTTGTCAGGTAAATATGGCTGTGTGAACAACCAATATGCTCTGAAAGTTGAGCAGATGATGAATCCAGGTTTAGGAACTTTTAAAAAGGAGTAGTTACCAATGAGTAACACCACCACACCTTCTGATGATGACAACAAATCCATTGACGATCTGTGGGGAGATGCAATGAATGAGCAGCTGTCCGTGGAGAGCAGTGCCGCGGCGCCGCTTTCGGCAAAAGACAATCTGGCTGCGCATTTTTCCCAGGATCTGGATTTAATTCTTGATATTCCCGTCAAAATGACCGTGGAATTAGGTCGTACAAAAATGACCGTCAAGGAGTTGTTAAGCCTGAGCCAGGGCTCGGTCGTCGCTCTGGAAGGGCTCGCCGGGGAACCGCTGGATATTTTAATTAATGGTTATTTAATCGCCCAAGGGGAAGTTGTCGTGGTGTCCGATAAATTCGGAATTCGTATCACTGATATTATTACTCCTTCGGAGCGTATGCACCGTTTGAGTCGATAATGAAGAGTCATACCACAACCGAAATTCAAACTTCATCTCCGATAATTGATAACAGCACTCCAGGCTCGGTCCTTTTTAATGTTGGAGGCGCGTTATGTCTCATTCTGTTCTTCATTGCCGGTATTGCCTGGATTGCTCGCCGCGCGGGCTTTGCGCCGCATGCCGTTCGCGGTAACAAGCTGATTACCGTGAAGAGCAGCCAGTCGCTCGGCCAGCGCGAACGCGTGGTGGTGGTTGAAGTTGACGATAAGTGGCTGCTTCTGGGTGTCACCCCATCCAATATTACCTGTCTGGCCACGATGGAAAAAAAGCAGGATGAGGTGATGGATGCGGAAGAGGTTTCACGCACGATCGATTTTCAGTCGGTGCTGGGAACGATGCTGAAAAAGCGTAAAACGGAGCGGGCAGAATGAGCGCGTTCTGGCATCGCCACAGAAGCGGATTCCTGGTGCTGATACTGCTCAGCGCATGCTGGCTACTGCCGACCGGCTCTGCGCTAGCGGCAAACAGCGATTTTATGCTGACGCGATCCAATAGTGGTGAAACCTGGTCTCTGCCGGTGCAAACGCTGGTACTGCTGACCTCGATTACCTTTTTGCCCGCTATTCTGTTGATGATGACCGGTTTTACTCGCGTCATTATTGTGCTTGGGCTCCTGCGTAATGCATTAGGTACGCCGTCGACTCCGCCAAACCAGGTACTGCTTGGGCTGGCATTGTTTTTGACATTTTACGTGATGTCTCCGGTATTTAACGAAATTCATCGGGAAGCCTGGGTACCGCTGACCGAAGATAAAATTTCGCTGGAAACGGCGCTCGACCGCGCGGTCGTGCCAATGAAATCTTTTATGATGGCCCAGACGCGTGAGACGGATCTGGCGCTGTATACGCGCATGGCAAAGGCGGAGAACTTTGACACTCCCGATGACGTGCCGCTGAATATTTTGCTCCCGGCGTTTGTGACCAGCGAGCTGAAAACCGGCTTCCAGATTGGCTTTACGGTGTTTATCCCGTTCCTGATTATCGATCTGGTGGTGGCGAGCGTGCTGATGGCTCTCGGTATGATGATGGTGCCACCGGCAACCATTTCCCTGCCGTTTAAGCTGATGCTGTTTGTGCTGGTGGATGGCTGGCAATTATTAATGGGCTCATTAGCTCAAAGTTTCTTTAGTTAGGCAGAGTACAAATGACACCAGAAAGTGTAATGGCGATGGGGTTTCAGGCGGTTAAGGTTGGCCTGATGATCGCGACCCCTCTGTTAATTGCGGCGCTGCTGACGGGTTTGACGATCAGTATTCTGCAGGCCTCAACGCAGATAAATGAAATGACCTTGTCGTTTATTCCGAAGATCCTCATGATCCTCGCGGTAGCAATTTGTCTTGGCCCATGGATGATGAGCCTGTTCCTTGACTACATGCGTACCTTATATAGCAACCTACCCTATATGATCGGCTAGTCATGCTTACTCTGCCAGTCGAAAGCCTGTACCAGCAAATCAGTCATGTCTTTTGGCCAGCACTTCGCGTGCTGGCCATTTTCACCACGGCGCCTATTTTCAACGAAAGCGAAATTCCGAAGAAAGTGAAGGTGGGCCTTGCGCTGATTATCGCATTTTTAATCAGCCGTAATTTACCGGATAGTCATCTGGTGATGATTTCGTATCAGGGGCTATGGGTTGCCGCACAGCAGCTGATTATTGGCGCGGCAATGGGCCTGACCGTCCAGCTCATTTTTGTGGCGGTACGCACCGCCGGTGAAATTATGGGGCTGCAGATGGGACTTTCCTTTGCGACATTCTTTGATCCTTCCGGCGGTGGGAATATGCCGGTGATCGCCAGGATATTAAACCTGCTGGCAACGCTACTGTTTCTTACGTTTAATGGGCATCTGTGGTTCCTGACAATCTTAAGCGAGAGCTTTGTTGTTGTGCCCATCAATAGTGAGGCTATCGATACCAGCGGGTTCTATTATCTGGCGCACGTTGCTGGCCTGGTGTTTCGCAGCGGCCTGATGCTTGGGCTGCCGATTATAACGCTGTTGTTATCAATTAACTTTACGCTCGGTCTGCTGAACCGTCTGACGCCTCAGCTCTCTATTTTTGTCGTGGGTTTCCCGCTGACCCTGACCGTGGGGATGACCGCGCTGACTATTGAGATGTATACACTGGCGCCGTTCTTCGAAAATCTGATGACCAATATCTTTGATCATCTATCAAATATTATCCTGATGTTTAGTGGCCGCTAAATTATCCTCTCTGTACCCACCTTCCATATTTTGTTGTTTTCCTGGTGCTTGCATTGATAGCCAGGCAATGGCTTTCAATGTAAACCATTAATCTATTTTGATACCGTAAAAAGGATGGGTTAAAGCAGGAGGAAAAAGGCCCGGAGTATGGGCTATGGAGAGATTACACCCCGGGCAATACTTCTAGACAACATCTTGATTATATAACATCGGAATATTACCAACACTTATTCAATTGGGTAAATAAGCGCTATTATTGAAAGAGGGTATACCTTTTTTGGTAGTTAATTTGTTGAGTGTCGGAGATAATGTTTTCTGTCTAATATTATATTGTTGATAATACGAATAACCGTATTGTTATTTCATTGAAAGCAAAAACGCCTCATGTTTAGCATGAGGCGTTGCTTATCATTAGCGAATTACATCGTTGTGATTAGAACTGCTCCCAACGATCGTTGTCCGATGTTAATGCGGTCGCCGAGGTGTGAGACTCCTTACTTTCATTTTTGACGACGTTTTTTTTGACCGTTGCGGCTCTGAAGGGTTCTCTCTTATAGCTAGCGTGGCTGTCCTCCTCAATACGGAAGAGAGCGACGGCCTGATTAAGGCGGCTAGCCTGCGCTTCCAGTTCTGCGGACGCTGCGGCAGACTCTTCTACCAGAGAGGTGTTTTGCTGCGTCACGCGATCCATTTCCGCAACGGCAACCCCGACCTGCTGTATGCCATTGCTTTGCTCTTCAGAAGCACAGGCAATTTCGTTCATGATATCGGTGACATTGCTGATTGAGCTGATAATATCGCCCATTGTCTGACCCGCGTTTTCGGCATATTTAGCACCGGAAGAGATTTTATTCACCGATTCATCAATTAGCGTTTTAATCTCTTTGGCCGCCTGTGCGCTACGCTGCGCCAGGCTGCGAACTTCACTGGCGACCACGGCGAAACCGCGGCCCTGTTCACCGGCCCGCGCGGCTTCTACGGCAGCATTCAGCGCCAGGATATTGGTCTGGAAGGCAATTCCGTCGATAACGCTGGTGATCTCGGCAATTTTCTGCGAGCTATCGGCGATGTCGTTCATCGTCATCACCACGTTTTCAACGACTTTTCCGCCCTGGCCGGCGGTTTCAGACGCGCTGTGCGCCAGATGGCTGGCCTGCTGGGCGTTTTCGGCGTTCTGTTTAACCGTTGCCGTCAATTCTTCCATGCTGGCAGCCGTCTCTTCCAGGGACGCGGCCTGCTGTTCGGTACGGGCGGAAAGATCGTTATTGCCGTTGGCAATTTCGCTGGCTCCGGTATAAATCGCATTGGCGCCGCTGCGGACCTCTCCGACGGTTTTGGCTAACGCTTTTTGCATATTGTTTAACGCGTTGGCAATTTGTCCCATCTCATTGGTGCCTTCCACGCCGACAGGAGTCACCAGGTCGCCGTCAGAAATGTTCTTGATGCTTGCGAGAATTTTATTCATTGGCGCTATCAGCACGGTTTTGATGCCGTACAGGCTGATAATGAAAATAGAAAACGTGACCATCACAACGCACAGAATAGTCCACAGCGCGGTGTTGGATGAGTTACGGGTTTCAGCAGAAAGGTAGTCCGATACGCGGTCAATCTCTTTGCGGTAATCAAAGAAAGCGGCCTGCAGTCCGTCGTGATGTTCCTGAGTCGGATAGGTCGCAAAACCTTCTAAGTCATGCGCTCGTAAAATCTGGATGAGCTCGGCAAGCCCTTTGGAGTATATCTCGTAATTTTTGGTAATGGCATAGATGATATTATCATCGACGTGAGGGTTGCGTGGAACATTATTAAATTCGGTCCAGTAGCGCTGGGATGCATTTAATTCACTGTCTGCTTTTGAAAGCAACTCTTGCGCCAGTGCGTTGTCCTGGGAGGATGTGCCATTTTCACCGCTGTTGGCTAAAAAACGAGAACTGCGGTTAATAGAAATACGCGCTTCCAACATCGAACTCCATGCTGACTCCAGGAAATCGGCGCGAGTATTCAGCGTTGTGACGGTGTGTAGCGCATCATCACTCATTTTTTGTGCTTTGTAAGAAAGCCCGGCGGAGACTAATTGAAATGCTAAGAGAAGAACGAGCAGAACGATTAAACTGGTGGCGATTTTGATTCGGTTTAGCATGGCTTATATCCAGAAATGTTGGGATGCGCCTTATTTCAATATCAATTAAAATCCCAGAGCGTTACCGCCCTGGGGTTTATCAATGATTCCCGGGTGATTAACGCAGCAGAGACAGAACGTTCTGCGGAACCTGGTTTGCCTGCGACAGCACGGAGATACCGGCAGACTGCAGGATGTTCGCGCGGCTCATCTCGGAGACTTCGGAAGCGAAGTCAGCGTCGAGGATACGGGAACGGGACTCAGAGAGGTTGTTAACGGTGCTGTTGAGGTTGCTGATAACAGAGTCGAAACGGTTCTGAGTGGCACCCAGGGAAGAGCGCAGTTCGTCAACCTGCGCCATCGCTTTGTCGATGGTGTCCAGCTGAGTGGTCATCGGCAGATGAGTCGTGGTGACGTCAGCACCTTCTTTGAATTTATCTGCCAGCGCATCTTTGCTCAGGTCTACATCAATTGTGACAGCCACGGTATCGCCATCGTCATCCTGACCTACCGCGAAGTAAGACACGTTACCGCTGGTATCGGTGGTGGAGTAGATTTCCGCATTGTCTAACCCGGAAGCCGTTTTCATCGCTGCCAGCGCATCGTCATCCAGTTTGAAGCTTTCGCCACCTTGCACAACGCTCGCACCAGCGGTGACATGCGTCGCGACGCTGGTGACGTCAAAGCCGGTCATGCCGAGGGTGGACGAGTCCACTTTGTTCAGGTTGATGTCGATGGTCTGGCCGTCGTTGGAACCAACCTGAATGCCCAGAGTCTGGTCAGCGCTCAGAACCTTCACGCCGTTGAACTCGGTCTGTTCGGAGATACGGTTGATTTCCTGGAGACGGGCGTTGATTTCGTCCTGGATGGACTTACGGTCGGACTCGGAGTTGGTGCCGTTCTGCGCCTGTACGGTCAGACGACGGATGTTCTGCAGGTTATCGTTCACTTCGTTCAGAGCGCCTTCGGTGGTCTGAGCGATGGAGATACCGTCGTTGGCGTTACGTGACGCCTGGGTCAGACCGGTGATGTTAGCGGTGAAGCGGTTGCTGATAGCCTGGCCAGCGGCATCGTCTTTGGCGCTGTTGATACGCAGGCCGGAAGAGAGACGCTCAATAGAGGTGCCCAGCGCGGACTGGGATTTGTTCAGGTTGTTCTGTGCAACCAGGCTAAGGGCGTTAGTGTTGATTACTTGGGACATACGATCTCCTTGAGAGTGCTATTCACCGGCTTTTTCTGCCGTCTACAGAATAAATATCGGAGGAAAAAGAAATCACTGAAATATTTTTTAAGAAAATTAGATGTTCCTGGAAATATATCACCCAAATAGTAACGCCCTGTAACTATGGTTTTTTATCTTTCTCTTCACTAAAAAATAACAACGCAGGTTTGCCTGTTAGATAAAATGAAAGTCATCGCCTTTTATCCTTTTGACAAAACGCTCTGTTCGCCATGTGAAATTTGTACAAACAAGTTGAATCAGCCTTTTGTTTTGCTCGTTTTAACCGATGTATTACAGGAGTGTCGCAAAGACAAATGCAGGATAAAAGGATATAAAACAATGCCCGTAGAACCGAAGACTTATTTTTGTGATTATTGTGGCTTTGCCGAGATGTGTCAGGCTTACTATTATGAAGAGCCGGTTTCGATGTTCATGAAGAGCCTTAAGCGTTGTATTAAATATCGTAAAGGCGATGTTATTGTGACGGAAGGCGAGCACGCTGAGTATATATATGCGATTACTCGCGGGGTAGTGAAAGTATATGTCGGTGATGAAATTTGTGGCCTGGGTTTTCCGGGGGAAGTGGTGGGTGTCGATGGTATAAAGAATAACCAATATACCTCGACTTTAGTTGCCGCCATGGATGTCCAGCTATGTCAGTTCAGCATTAAGGACTTTTATAGTATTAGCCAGGTGACCCTTGATTTCACAAACATGATTACGCGTCTGCTTTCAAATGTAGTCATTGATAAACAAGAGGTTATATCTATCCTGCTGATTGAAGAGAGTACCCGCCGCGCATTGTCCTATCTGCGGATGATGCTGCAAAAATATAAACGTTCAGGAGTTGGCTACAATAGCTTCTTACTGCCCGTTACGCGTAAAGAGTTCGCAAAAATGCTGGGGCTGTCGGCATCAACCTTAAACCGCGCGCTGGCCATTCTGATCCAGAATCGATTGATATCGATCGACAAGCGCATCGTGACGATACACGATCGTGAGTTCGCAACCGACTAAGGTCTACACCATGAATAGCCGCCATGGTCTTGTCCATCGCCTCTGTTCTACGCCTTCCTCTATATATAGATAAGCGAACCTCATTGGCTGAGGCCTTTCCCGATGCTGGCGCAGTACTTTATTGACGTCCTAATAAAGAAGAAGGGAGGAGAGCGTCTCCGTTCTTCCTTTCCCTTCCTTATAGATAGAAGAAAAAGAAACTTAAAGTCGAGGAAGAAGGGCGATGTGCACCATTGTGAATCGAAAATTGTGGATAACTCTGTGCGTAAATGGGTATAAGGCGGGGTTCTGCTGTGGATTGCAGCAGTCAGTCATTTTTCTGCAATTTAAGGGTTGCGGCCCCGGGGAAACTCCCTATAATGCGCCTCCATCGACACGGCGGATGTGAATCACTTCACACTAAGTAGCCGGGTTGGTTGAAGAGAAAAACCTGAAAATGAGGGTTGACTCTGAAAGAGGAAAGCGTAATATACGCCACCTCGCAACGGTGAGCGAAAGCCGCGTTGCACTGCTCTTTAACAATTTATCAGACAATCTGTGTGGGCACTCGAAGATACGGATTCTTAACGTCGCAAGACGAAAAATGAATACCAAGTCTCTGAGTGAACACGTAATTCATTACGAAGTTTAATTCACGAGCATCAAACTTAAATTGAAGAGTTTGATCATGGCTCAGATTGAACGCTGGCGGCAGGCCTAACACATGCAAGTCGAACGGTAGCACAGAGAGCTTGCTCTCGGGTGACGAGTGGCGGACGGGTGAGTAATGTCTGGGAAACTGCCCGATGGAGGGGGATAACTACTGGAAACGGTAGCTAATACCGCATAACGTCGCAAGACCAAAGTGGGGGACCTTCGGGCCTCACACCATCGGATGTGCCCAGATGGGATTAGCTAGTAGGTGGGGTAACGGCTCACCTAGGCGACGATCCCTAGCTGGTCTGAGAGGATGACCAGCCACACTGGAACTGAGACACGGTCCAGACTCCTACGGGAGGCAGCAGTGGGGAATATTGCACAATGGGCGCAAGCCTGATGCAGCCATGCCGCGTGTATGAAGAAGGCCTTCGGGTTGTAAAGTACTTTCAGCGAGGAGGAAGGCGTTGTGGTTAATAACCACAGCGATTGACGTTACTCGCAGAAGAAGCACCGGCTAACTCCGTGCCAGCAGCCGCGGTAATACGGAGGGTGCAAGCGTTAATCGGAATTACTGGGCGTAAAGCGCACGCAGGCGGTTTGTTAAGTCAGATGTGAAATCCCCGGGCTCAACCTGGGAACTGCATTTGAAACTGGCAAGCTTGAGTCTCGTAGAGGGGGGTAGAATTCCAGGTGTAGCGGTGAAATGCGTAGAGATCTGGAGGAATACCGGTGGCGAAGGCGGCCCCCTGGACGAAGACTGACGCTCAGGTGCGAAAGCGTGGGGAGCAAACAGGATTAGATACCCTGGTAGTCCACGCCGTAAACGATGTCTATTTGGAGGTTGTTCCCTTGAGGAGTGGCTTCCGGAGCTAACGCGTTAAATAGACCGCCTGGGGAGTACGGCCGCAAGGTTAAAACTCAAATGAATTGACGGGGGCCCGCACAAGCGGTGGAGCATGTGGTTTAATTCGATGCAACGCGAAGAACCTTACCTACTCTTGACATCCAGAGAACTTAGCAGAGATGCTTTGGTGCCTTCGGGAACTCTGAGACAGGTGCTGCATGGCTGTCGTCAGCTCGTGTTGTGAAATGTTGGGTTAAGTCCCGCAACGAGCGCAACCCTTATCCTTTGTTGCCAGCGGTTCGGCCGGGAACTCAAAGGAGACTGCCAGTGATAAACTGGAGGAAGGTGGGGATGACGTCAAGTCATCATGGCCCTTACGAGTAGGGCTACACACGTGCTACAATGGCATATACAAAGAGAAGCGACCTCGCGAGAGCAAGCGGACCTCATAAAGTATGTCGTAGTCCGGATTGGAGTCTGCAACTCGACTCCATGAAGTCGGAATCGCTAGTAATCGTAGATCAGAATGCTACGGTGAATACGTTCCCGGGCCTTGTACACACCGCCCGTCACACCATGGGAGTGGGTTGCAAAAGAAGTAGGTAGCTTAACCTTCGGGAGGGCGCTTACCACTTTGTGATTCATGACTGGGGTGAAGTCGTAACAAGGTAACCGTAGGGGAACCTGCGGTTGGATCACCTCCTTACCTTAAAGAAACGTTCTTTGAAGTGCTCACACAGATTGTCTGATGAAAAATAGCAGTAAAGAATCTCTGCAGGCTTGTAGCTCAGGTGGTTAGAGCGCACCCCTGATAAGGGTGAGGTCGGTGGTTCAAGTCCACTCAGGCCTACCAAATTCGTCCCGCGGATTTGAGGGAGATTCACTATACGATGGGGCTATAGCTCAGCTGGGAGAGCGCCTGCTTTGCACGCAGGAGGTCTGCGGTTCGATCCCGCATAGCTCCACCATCTTTACTGCAACAACCCAAGAAAACTTCAGAGTGTACCTGAAAAGGTTCACTGCGAAGTTTTGCTCTTTAAAAATCTGGATCAAGCTGAAAATTGAAACGACACACTGTGTCTGTTCTCCGTAATAAGAACAGATAAGCGGTGTGTTCGAGTCTCTCAAATTTTCGCAATCAGAAGTGAAACATCTTCGGGTTGTGAGGTTAAGCGACTAAGCGTACACGGTGGATGCCCTGGCAGTCAGAGGCGATGAAGGACGTGCTAATCTGCGATAAGCGTCGGTAAGGTGATATGAACCGTTATAACCGGCGATTTCCGAATGGGGAAACCCAGTGTGTTTCGACACACTATCGTTAACTGAATACATAGGTTAACGAAGCGAACCGGGGGAACTGAAACATCTAAGTACCCCGAGGAAAAGAAATCAACCGAGATTCCCCCAGTAGCGGCGAGCGAACGGGGAGCAGCCCAGAGTCTGAATCAGCTTGTGTGTTAGTGGAACGGTCTGGAAAGTCCGACGGTACAGGGTGATAGTCCCGTACACCAAAATGCACAGGTTGTGAACTCGATGAGTAGGGCGGGACACGTGGTATCCTGTCTGAATATGGGGGGACCATCCTCCAAGGCTAAATACTCCTGACTGACCGATAGTGAACCAGTACCGTGAGGGAAAGGCGAAAAGAACCCCGGCGAGGGGAGTGAAAAAGAACCTGAAACCGTGTACGTACAAGCAGTGGGAGCACCCTTTGGGGTGTGACTGCGTACCTTTTGTATAATGGGTCAGCGACTTATATTCTGTAGCAAGGTTAACCGTATAGGGGAGCCGAAGGGAAACCGAGTCTTAACTGGGCGTTAAGTTGCAGGGTATAGACCCGAAACCCGGTGATCTAGCCATGGGCAGGTTGAAGGTTGGGTAACACTAACTGGAGGACCGAACCGACTAATGTTGAAAAATTAGCGGATGACTTGTGGCTGGGGGTGAAAGGCCAATCAAACCGGGAGATAGCTGGTTCTCCCCGAAAGCTATTTAGGTAGCGCCTCGTGAACTCATCTTCGGGGGTAGAGCACTGTTTCGGCTAGGGGGTCATCCCGACTTACCAACCCGATGCAAACTGCGAATACCGAAGAATGTTATCACGGGAGACACACGGCGGGTGCTAACGTCCGTCGTGAAGAGGGAAACAACCCAGACCGCCAGCTAAGGTCCCAAAGTCACAGTTAAGTGGGAAACGATGTGGGAAGGCTCAGACAGCCAGGATGTTGGCTTAGAAGCAGCCATCATTTAAAGAAAGCGTAATAGCTCACTGGTCGAGTCGGCCTGCGCGGAAGATGTAACGGGGCTAAACTGTGCACCGAAGCTGCGGCAGCGACACTATGTGTTGTTGGGTAGGGGAGCGTTCTGTAAGCCTGCGAAGGTGTCTCGTGAGGGATGCTGGAGGTATCAGAAGTGCGAATGCTGACATAAGTAACGATAATGCGGGTGAAAAACCCGCACGCCGGAAGACCAAGGGTTCCTGTCCAACGTTAATCGGGGCAGGGTGAGTCGACCCCTAAGGCGAGGCCGAAAGGCGTAGTCGATGGGAAACAGGTTAATATTCCTGTACTTGGTGTTACTGCGAAGGGGGGACGGAGAAGGCTATGTTAGCCGGGCGACGGTTGTCCCGGTTTAAGCATGTAGGCGGAGCGTTTAGGTAAATCCGGACGCTTACTAACGCTGAGGTGTGATGACGAGGCACTACGGTGCTGAAGTAACAAATGCCCTGCTTCCAGGAAAAGCCTCTAAGCATCAGGTAACATCAAATCGTACCCCAAACCGACACAGGTGGTCAGGTAGAGAATACCAAGGCGCTTGAGAGAACTCGGGTGAAGGAACTAGGCAAAATGGTGCCGTAACTTCGGGAGAAGGCACGCTGATATGTAGGTGAAGTGGTTTACCCATGGAGCTGAAATCAGTCGAAGATACCAGCTGGCTGCAACTGTTTATTAAAAACACAGCACTGTGCAAACACGAAAGTGGACGTATACGGTGTGACGCCTGCCCGGTGCCGGAAGGTTAATTGATGGGGTTAGCTGTAAGGCGAAGCTCTTGATCGAAGCCCCGGTAAACGGCGGCCGTAACTATAACGGTCCTAAGGTAGCGAAATTCCTTGTCGGGTAAGTTCCGACCTGCACGAATGGCGTAATGATGGCCAGGCTGTCTCCACCCGAGACTCAGTGAAATTGAACTCGCTGTGAAGATGCAGTGTACCCGCGGCAAGACGGAAAGACCCCGTGAACCTTTACTATAGCTTGACACTGAACACTGGTCCTTGATGTGTAGGATAGGTGGGAGGCTTTGAAGCGTGGACGCCAGTCTGCGTGGAGCCAACCTTGAAATACCACCCTTTAATGGCTGGTGTTCTAACGTAGACCCGTAATCCGGGTTGCGGACAGTGTCTGGTGGGTAGTTTGACTGGGGCGGTCTCCTCCTAAAGAGTAACGGAGGAGCACGAAGGTTAGCTAATCCTGGTCGGACATCAGGAGGTTAGTGCAAAGGCATAAGCTAGCTTGACTGCGAGAGTGACGGCTCGAGCAGGTGCGAAAGCAGGTCTTAGTGATCCGGTGGTTCTGAATGGAAGGGCCATCGCTCAACGGATAAAAGGTACTCCGGGGATAACAGGCTGATACCGCCCAAGAGTTCATATCGACGGCGGTGTTTGGCACCTCGATGTCGGCTCATCACATCCTGGGGCTGAAGTAGGTCCCAAGGGTATGGCTGTTCGCCATTTAAAGTGGTACGCGAGCTGGGTTTAGAACGTCGTGAGACAGTTCGGTCCCTATCTGCCGTGGGCGCTGGAGAATTGAGGGGGGCTGCTCCTAGTACGAGAGGACCGGAGTGGACGCATCACTGGTGTTCGGGTTGTCATGCCAATGGCATTGCCCGGTAGCTAAATGCGGAAAAGATAAGTGCTGAAAGCATCTAAGCACGAAACTTGCCCCGAGATGAGTTCTCCCTGACCCTTTAAGGGTCCTGAAGGAACGTTGAAGACGACGACGTTGATAGGCTGGGTGTGTAAGCGTAGCGATACGTTGAGCTAACCAGTACTAATGAACCGTGAGGCTTAACCTTACAACGCCGAAGATGTTTTGGCGAAGAGACGATATTCAGCTTGATTACAGATGACATTAACCGGCGAAAAGCGGGTTAATAAACAGAATTTGCCTGGCGGCTGTAGCGCGGTGGTCCCACCTGACCCCATGCCGAACTCAGAAGTGAAACGCCGTAGCGCCGATGGTAGTGTGGGGTCTCCCCATGCGAGAGTAGGGAACTGCCAGGCATCAATTTAGTGAAGAAGCCCATCCTGACGGATGGGCTTTTTTACGTCTGTGCGAAATGAAAATACGGTGAAATCTCAGGCGATTAATGTCCTCCGCAGGGCGGATAAGCGCAGCGTCATCAGGTTACCCCGGGGCACATTGCCGGATGGCGGCGTGAACGCCTTATCCGGCCTACAAATCTTATGCCATCTCACCAATCGTCTTACGAAAACGAACCAGCGCGATAGTAAAAAAGACGCCGCCAATCGCCAGCAGCGTTAAGAACTGCGGCCAGACGATGGCAAAATCCGCCCCACGATAGAGAATGGCCTGTGCCAGGCTGACGAAATGCGTCGTCGGCATGGTTTGCATAATATCCTGCACCAGCTGCGGCATGCTCTCACGCGGCGTGGAACCGCCGGAAAGCATCTGTAGCGGCAGCAGCACCAGAATCATCAACAGCCCCAGCTGCGGCATTGAACGGGCAATCGTCCCCATAAAAATACCGATCGACGTCGTGGCAAACAGGCTCAACGCCACTCCCAGCATAAACAGCGGGATCGACCCTTCAATCGGCACCTGCAGCACGCCCTGTACCATCAATACCAGCGACAGTCCTGACACCACCAGTACAACCAGCCCCATCGACCAGATTTTGGCGAGCATTATCTCAAACGGCGTCACCGGCATCACCAGCAGGTGCTCCACCGTGCCATGTTCGCGCTCGCGAATCAGCGCCGAGCCGGTCAGGACAATCGCCAGCATGGTGATATTGTTGATAATCGCCATCACCGCGCCAAATCGTTCCTGCTCAAGGTTTGGGTTAAAGCGCATCCTCACCGCCAATTCTACCGGCAGCACGCTATTTTCGCGGTAGCGGGACACAAAGCTGTTCACCTCGGCGGTAACGATATTCTGGATATAGCCATTGCCGGTAAAGGCCTGACTCATGCGTGTGGCATCCACGTTTACCTGCAAATCAGGCTGCCTTCCTGCCAGCACATCTCGTTGAAAATTAGGCGGAATGTTAATAGCGAAGGTATAGCGCCCGGCATCCAGTCCGGCGTCCATCTCATCGGCGGTGATAAGCTCCGGCTCCAGAAACCACGGACGATAGAAACTATTGATAATCCGTGAGGAAAGCTGCGATTTGTCCATGTCGGCAATGGCGATCGGCGCCAGGTGCAATGAGCCCGGCATCACCGTCGCGGAGGAGTAAACCGAGACGGTAAAGGCAAAGACGATCAGCGCCAGCATTGCTTTATCGCCGAGCAGGCTGCGCAGCTCCTTCACGCCGAGGTTATAAATATTGCGTAATCCGCGCATTACCCCTCCTGTTTTTTCAGCAGCCATACGGAAAGCCCCAGTACCAGCGGTACGGCAATCAGTAAGGGAATAAACGATCCCCACAGGTCACCCAACCCCAACGCCTTCGAGAAGGTGCCGCGGGCAATAGTCAGGAAGTGGCTGGTCGGGTAAATTTGGCCAATCCAGCGACCAGGTCCTTCAAGCGAGGCCACCGGATCGATCATGCCGGAAAACTGCGTAGCGGGGATCAGCGTAATGATCGCCGTACCAAAGATCGCCGCAATCTGGCTCTTCATGAAGGTGGAGATCAGGAGCCCCAGCCCGGTGGCGATCGTCACGTACAGCAGCGCCGCCAGCGTTAGCGTCAGGAAGCTACCCTTATGCGGTACGCCGAAGACAAACACCGACAGCGCGCACAGCAGCAGAAAGTTGAACATCCCCAGCACGATGTACGGCACCTGCTTGCCGAGCAAAAACTCGCTGCGGGTGGTCGGCGTGACGTACAGGTTGATGATCGACCCCAGTTCTTTTTCCCGCACTACGCTCAGCGCGCTGAGCATCGCCGGGATCATCATCAATAGCAGCGGGATCACCGCCGGAACGATCGCCGGCAGGCTCTTCACATCTGGGTTATAGCGATAGCGCGTCTCGATAGAAATCAACGATGTATCCCGGCTGGCAGAAGGCTGACGCCCAGCCATCTCCTGTAGCCACGCAAGGTGCATCGCCTGCACGTAGCCGCGCACCGTTTCCGCACGGTTTGGCATCGCGCCGTCCACCCAGACACCAATCTGCACCGGCGTGCCGCGGGCAATATCGCGGCCAAAGTGAGGTGGGATCTCTATCGCCACCGCCAGCTCGCCGTCGCGCATACGGCGATCGAGATCGTCGTAGCTATACAGCGGCGGCTGCTCGATAAAATAGCGCGATCCGGCAATGTTCTGCGTCCAACCCTGGCTGCTGACCGTTTGATCGCGATCGAGCACCGCAAAACGCAGATCCTCCACGTCCATGCTTATCCCGTAGCCCATGATAAACATCAGGATCACCGTACCGAGCAGCGCCAGCGTTGAGCGCACCGGATCCCGCCGCAACTCCAGCGCCTCGCGGCGGCTGTAGCTGAACAGGCGCCGCAGACTAAAGGCCTGACGCGGCGGCTCGTTCTCACTCTTACGCGGCGTATCCACCATTTCCGCGACGGGAACCGGGTCAGAAGCCTCCTGCAGATAAGCGATAAAAGCCGCTTCCAGCGTGGCCGCGCCGCGCTGTTCCACAAGCGCCTGCGGCGTATCGCTGGCCAGCACCTTGCCGGCATGCATCAGTGAAATACGGTCGCAGCGTTCGGCTTCGTTCATAAAGTGGGTGGAAATAAAAATGGTGACTTTATCCCGTCGCGCCAGGTCTACCATCAGCTGCCAGAACATATCGCGCGCGACCGGATCGACGCCGGAAGTCGGTTCATCGAGGATCAACATTTCCGGGCGATGAATCACCGCCACCGCCAGCGAAAGGCGCTGACGGATCCCCAGCGGCAGCGCTGCTGGCAGGGCATCCTCGACCTCGGTGAGCATAAAGCGCTGGCTCATTTCCGCCACACGGCCAGGGATCTCCTCATCCGGTATATGGAACAGCTTTGCGTGCAGCTCCAGGTTCTGACGTACGCTCAGCTCGCTATAGAGTGAGAATGCCTGCGACATATAGCCCACTCGGCGACGGGTGGCGATATCTTTCGGATCCACCGGTTGGCCGAACAGCCAGGCTTCGCCCTCGCTGGCGGGCAGCAGCCCGGTTAGCATCTTCATGGTGGTGGATTTACCGCAGCCGTTAGACCCCAGAAAGCCAAAAATCTCGCCGCGGGCAATGCGGAAGTTAACGTGGTCGACCGCGACAAAATCACCGAAGCGCATGGTCAGGCCACGGGCCTCAATGGCAATCTCTTCTTCGCTTGCGTCGCGCGGTGGGATGATCACCTGCTGGTGTGCATTGCGCTGCGTCTCCGGTAGCAGCGCGATAAACGCCTGTTCCAGCGTCGGGCTGGCGGTTTGCGTACGTAGCTCTTCCGCGCTGCCGGTGGCCAGCACCTCCCCGGCGTTCATCGCGACCAGCCAGTCGAAGCGCTCGGCTTCTTCCATATAGGCGGTAGCGACCAGCACGCTCATGTCAGGCTGGCGCTCGCGGATACTGTCGATAAGCGTCCAGAATTGCGCGCGGGAGAGCGGGTCGACGCCGGTAGTGGGTTCATCGAGGATCAATAGCTGAGGATCGTGGATCAGCGCGCAGCACAGGCCGAGCTTCTGCTTCATGCCGCCGGAGAGTTTCCCCGCCGGACGATCGCGGAACGGCGCCAGCCCGGTGCTGTGTAGCAGCTCATCAATACGCGCTTCGCGCTCGTGTTTATCGTGACCGAACAGACGGGCGAAGAAGTCGACGTTTTCGTAGACCGAAAGCGTGTGATAGAGGTTTTTACCCAATCCCTGCGGCATCCAGGCGATCTTCGGGCAGACATCGCGACGATGTCGGGCGTCGCGCATATCGCCGCCAAGCACCATCACATTACCCTGTTCAATCACGCGTGCGCCGGCAATCAGCGACAGCAGGCTGGATTTGCCCACACCGTCCGGGCCAATCAGCCCCACCATGCAGCGAGACGGAATGGTCAGCGTAATGTCGTTGAGCGCCACGGTCGTGCCGAAACGCTGCCCGACGTGCTCAAGCCGAGCAACCGGGGGATGTGCGTCCCGTTTCATTGCGGCAGCCTCACCATCAGCATGGCAGGCCATTGCTGCTGGTTATCCAGTCGGACGTAGGCCATGCCCGGCAGACCGGTTTTCACATATTCCAGGTGTTCTGCCAGCAGCTCGGGCGGAATGCGCGCCTTGACGCGGAACATCAATTTAAGCCGCTCATCGCGGGTTTCTACGGTTTTCGGCGTGAACTGGGCGACGCTGGCGACAAAGCTGATATGGGCGGGGATCACCAGATCCGGTGCGGCGTCGAGGATTAGACGTACCTCGCTGCCGAGTGCCAGCAGGCCAGCCTGCTCGGTTGGCAGGAAGAAGGTCATGTAGACGTCGGCCAGGTCGACCATATTCAACACCCGGCCACCGGCGGCCAGCACTTCGCCCGGCTCGGCGACGCGGTACTGAATGCGTCCGTCGCGCGGCGCTTTCAGCGTGCTGTCGTCAATGTCGGCCATGATACGTCGCTCGGTGGCCTGAGCGGCTTCGACGCGGGTTTGCGCCTGGATAATGCTGGTACGTGCGGCTTCGATGGCCGCTTTAGCCGCAGAGACCTGGGCACGGGCAGACTCGAGCGCGGCCCGACCGCTTTCGGCGGCGGCGCGGTCATCATCAAGTTGTTGAGCCGATACCGCGCCGCGCTGCGATAGCGTGCTGGAACGGGCGTGGCGTTTTGACGTCGAGTCCAGCTCGGCCTGACGTTGTTTCACCACCGCTTCGCTGGCGCGCATTTCGCTTTGTCGCTGGTCGAGCAGGGCTTTTGCTGCGGCGACGGCGCTCTGCGCCTCTTTAATCTGCGCTGCGGCTTCCAGCCGCTGTTCGTTCAGGACGCGGGTGTCCATCTTCGCCAGTATCTCGCCCTGGCGGACAAACTGCCCCTCTTTGACCAGAATCGCCTCGATACGTCCGGCGGTTTTGCTGGCGATATCCACTTCGGTGGCTTCAATTCTGCCGTTGCTGCTGGCGAAACCCTCTGGTAGCCCCGGTGGACGCAGCATCCACCATGCCACGGCGGCAATCGCCACCGCGAAACCGACGAGATACCAGGCCCAATGCCGCTTGAATTTGTCCATACGCTACCCGCTCTGTTCCCTGTTACTGAGTGGCGCGCGTTTCGTACTGAGGGGGGGAAAGGATGCTGTGAAGTGTGCTACTCATGTGGTCATCATCAGCAATCCTGGCCGTAAATGAAACACGCATAAATATAGCTACTGTCAATGTCATACTAACATCGGCATTGATTATGTCCATACCATTAACAGGGACTTGCTGATTGTGTAACACGATTAATCAAAACAGGCGAAGGGCATCCACACAGCCTGATGCCCTTATGGCGCTCAGAACAGAATGGGGAGCCCCAGCCCGCGCTTCACCGCGTGCAGCGTTTGCTGTGTCACTTCATGCGCCCGCTCACTGCCCTGGCGTAGGAGATCCAGAAGCATCGCCTTATCCTGAATGACGGTGGCGCGACGTTCGCGAATGGGAGCCAGCAGCTCCTGTAAGCAGGCTTCCAGCTCATTTTTACACTGCCTGTCGCCCAATCCGCCGCGCTGGTAGTGCGCCTTCATCTCTGCGATCAGGCTTTTATCGGGATGGAAGGCATCAAGGTAGGTAAAGACGACGTTACCCTCAATTTTTCCCGGGTCGGCCACGCGCAGATGGTTGGGATCAGTAAACATGGCGCTGACCGCCTGGTGGATCTCCGCCTCGCTGGCTGACAGCGTCAGCGTATTACCGAGCGATTTCGACATTTTCGCGCCGCCGTCAATTCCCGGCAGGCGGCTGACGTCGCTGAGCAGCGCTTTGCAGTGGCGTAGCACCGGTTCGGTCGTCAGGCTATTCATCTTGTGCACGATCTCGTTGGTTTGTTCGATCATCGGTAGCTGATCGTCGCCAACGGGTACACGATCGGCGCCAAATGCGGTGATGTCGGCAGCCTGGCTGATGGGGTAAACCATAAAGCCCACCGGCAACGCGCGCGAGAAACCTTTTTGCGCAATCTCATTTTTCACCGTCGGGTTACGCTCCACGCGGGCGACGGTGACGATGTTCATGTACAGCGCGGTCAGCTCCGCCAGCGCGGGCAGGGCGGATTGCAGGCAAATGGTGGTAAGCTGCGGGTCGATGCCGACGGCGAGATAGTCGGCCATCACTTCCAGTATATTGTGGCTGATTTTTTGCGGATTGCTGCCGTTGTCGGTCAGCCCCTGCAGGTCGGCAATCAGGATAAACTGTTGGTGTTCATGCTGAAGCTGAACGCGTTGGCGCAGCGAACCGGCATAGTGTCCAAGATGTAGCTGTCCGGTAGGACGGTCGCCGGTAAGAATGGTATGTGTGTTGTTCATCAGTCGCTCCTTAGTAAGACATAAAGCCGAAAGACGAGACTGAGAAACAACAAAGCCGCCTTTCGGCGGCTTTGAAAAAGATAACGTAACCCGTGCCGCCTGTTATGAAGGCAGCCACCAACGGTTTGAGCGGATAACGGTCACGTTTGTGTTCATCCGGACATCGTGCCATCAACCTGGCTTGGTTGTCTACCCCTGACTCGATAAGTACGGTGAATTTTTTGCGAAGTGATGCGTCAATTTTTTCCAGAAAATAATAACGTTACGTAACCGTATTGATATTTCATTATGATGGCGATGCTTAATTATATTCTGTATACACATTACCACTAATATTCAAAATAATTTGCGTTTGTCATGCGGGAATAGCGAATGGTGTAGCATTATTTATTAGATCTAAACTACTGCGTCGTTGCAGCAACTAAGCCGTTACTTCGTTGTTGTATAACAAAATAACCACCATGCATTAACAGTGAAATACTCGTAATGGAGGAGGTTTAATCCTTTTTATTGAGTCATTTATTCGATATTTACGAAACAATACCAATGCATTGCTTTACATGTTTTTATTTGTTTTTAGAATAATCTCAGATGCCATAATTATTTAACTCAACATACCTACCTTCAGCATGAGAAAGACATTATTAGTGACCGCACTATTTTGTAGCCTGCTGACTGCGGGCATCACCACCATATTTGTTGTTCATGAGATGTATCCTGATACCACCTCTGTATGCCGCATTGATTTTTCCCGTAAAGCGCTGCTGCGCGTCAAAGACGATTATCTACGCGGCCGCTTCCCACACTGGTACCGTGAAAAGCGCACGCTGGGCACCCTGACGCCAGAACTCACCTTCGGCGAAGTCTCGATTGAAGAAGACGAGTATCGCGTGCCGTTCGTGGCGAAAGGGCCATCGGCCAGGCTTGCACGTATTGGCTTCGTTGACTGTGAAACGATGGACGTCGAATACATCGCCGGTCAGTAGGGCCATTTTACAATCCATGCTATTTAGCCATTCTGTTCCTTGATAGTTATCATGGTAAGTATTATCGTAATCGTACGACACGATCGGAGATTGCCATGACTGAAGATGAACTGTTTGCCTGTCGCCCGATGGGGATGCGCATGGCGATGATCGTGCGCCAATGGCGTTCTATCATCGATCATGCGATTACCGACACCGGCTTGACCCAGTCCAGCTGGACGGTGCTGATGCAGCTGCATCAGCTGGGTGATAACGTCTCGGTCAGCGAGCTGGCGGAAATGCAGGGTATCGAACTGCCGCCGCTCATGCGTACGCTCACCCTGCTTGAACAGCAGGGCTACCTGCTGCGTACGGTATCGCCGTACGATAAACGAATTCGCCTGCTGACGCTGACCGACGAAGGTCGGGCGGTGCTCCAGACGCTAAACCAGGTGATTGAAGCCTTACAGGCGCGCGTGTCCACCGGCATTCCCGCCGCCGACATGGCGAAGTTTAGCGACACCCTGAATCAAATAGCCTGCAATCTGCGGAATATCCGCGAAGAAAATAATAAAACCGAATAACACCATGATGACGCCAGAACAGAAATTTGCCCGCTGGGTAAGGGTGAGTATTGCCTCTTTCCTGCTGATGTTTGCCTATTTTATCGTTGCCGATATCTGGATCCCGCTCACGCCGGATTCCACGGTGATGCGCGTGGTGACGCCGATTTCGTCCCGCGTTTCCGGCTACGTCTCGCAGGTGTACGTGCACAACAACAGCACGGTGAAAAAGGGTGACCTGCTGTATGAGCTGGACCCGACGCCGTTCCAGAATAAGGTCGATGCCGCGACGCTGGCGCTGGCCCAGGCAAAGCTAAGCAATCAACAGCTGGACGCGCAGATTGCCGCCGCTGAGGCCAACCTCAAAACCGCCCAGCTTACCGCGCGTAACGATCGCGTGACCTACGATCGCTATCAAAGCCTGAGCCGGATGCAAAACGTCTCGCAGGCCGATCTCGATAAGGTGCGTACCACCTGGCAGACCAGCGAGCAGTCGGTGAGCGCGCTGCGCGCCTCGATTCACAATCTGCAAATTCAGCGCGGCGAGCGCGATGACCATCGCAACGTCACGCTCCAGCAGTATCAGACCACGCTACGGGAAGCGCAGCTCAATCTCGAGTGGACGAAAATTCGCGCTGAAGCTGACGGTACCGTCAGTAACTTACAGCTTAGCCCCGGCCTGTACGCCTCTGCGGGCAGTCCGGTGATGGCAGTGGTCAATCAGCAGACTGACATCGTCGCTGATTTCCGTGAAAAAAGTCTGCGCCACACGCGCCAGGGAACCGACGCCGCGGTGGTATTTGATGCTATGCCGGGTAAAGTCTTCGCCGCGCGAGTGACCAGCAGCGACGCCGGGATCCTTGCCGGTCAGGAAGAGGTGAACGGCGAGCTATCGCAGCCGGAGCAGTCCACCCGTTGGGTACGCGACGCGCAGCGTATGCGTATCCACGTTGCGCTGGACGAGCCGCTGGAGAAAACCTTGCCGACCGGCGCGCGCGCGACCGTTCAGCTGTATAACAGCGAAGGCGCGTTTGCCCGTTTCTTCTCTGGCCTGCAAATCCACCTGATAAGCTGGTTGCACTATGTCTATTAACACCCTCGCGCAGGTCTTTACCCCTCACGGCAATATCGTCTACACGGCGAACGATTTCCGTCAGACCTTGCGCATCTCTTTTGCCGGCATGCTGGCGCTGAGTATTTCGAGCTTTTTCGATACCCAGTACGGCGTTTTTTACGTGGTTTACCCGCTGCTACTCACCGCGCTGGTACCGGTATTTAATCGTCATGTGGCGAAACAGTTTATTTTTAGTGCTTCGCTGAACTGCCTCGAAATGGTGCTGATCATCGGCTATTTGAGCCAATGGCCGGTGATGATGACGCTGGTGGTGTTCGCGCTGTACGTGATGCGTTTTCGCTTTATGAGCAAAGGGCCGCTGTTCCTGTTCGGCTCGATGGGCGTGGTGTGCCAGAGCGTGATGCTCAACTTTATGAGCTACCCGACGGCCAACTGGCATACGTTGCTGTTTTCGAATATTGAAGCCAGCGTTCTGGCGGTCGCGCTCAGCGCGCTGATGCACTACCTGATTCCGGACGCCGAGCCGCGCAAGCCGCCGCCGCTGATTGAAAAAGACGCTGCCCGCGTGCGCCATGAATCGCTGCTTTCCGGCAGCGTGGCGACGATTATCTTTATCGTCTTCCAGGTCAGCGACCTCAGCGATTCTCTGTCGGCGCTGATGGCGGGGATCTTGATCCTGTTCCCCATGCACTACCGCGGCGCGGTGATCAGCTCGATCTGGCGCGTCGTTGGTGTTGTTCTGGCCTGTTTATATATTCTGGTGGTTCAGTTGCTCCTCTACGATCACAGTAGTCACATGTTGTTGATGATGCCGTTAATTGGCCTCGGTCTGGCTTTCAGCGCGCGGCTGCACGTGATGGAAAAAGTGGGGGCGGGCGTGGGCTTTGCCAGCATCACCACCATCGGCATTATGTTTGGCCAGAATCTGCAGCCGGACGGTGACCTGGTGTTCAGCGATCTCTACCGCGCCACCTCGGTCACGATTTCGCTGCTGGCGACGCTGACGATGGTGTTTATTCTGCACCGCCTGCTCAACTGCTTTGCGCCAACGCGCTTTATTGTGAAGTAGCGCACTTCAGGACGCTGATTGTTCTCTACCATCTGTGTTTACAATAGCCGCTCGCCGCGGTGGCGTGATGGAGAGAGACAATGTGGAAGACGCGTGCGCTGGAACTGAATAACCAGGAGTTCTGGAACTGGGACAAAGCCTGCCAGCTGGTACAGTGGGCGGCCCGCCATGAGTTTACGACCGTGGTGGTGGGGCAAACGGACCTGTTCGATAAGCTCGTTTCGCCGAAAGGCTACACCCCGCATCAGTACAACGATCGCCTCTCCAGCCAGCAGCGCGCGCGCTGCGTGTACCTCAACCGGCTGGCGGGTTACTGCCAGCAGCACGGGCTGAAATTTTATCTGCAGGCCAAGGAACTGAGCTTCCCCGCCGACCTGCTGGCGGCGCACCCGCAGCTGATTGATAAAGACGGCAGCATCCGCTTCGACGTCGAATTCTGGTGCCAGTATCTGACGGATAAACTCTCCTTGCTCTGCCAACAGATCCCCGCCATCAGCGGGCTGCTGGTGGCGCTTTCCAACACCGACGGCCTGCTGCCGATCTCCCGGCCCAACTGGGAGCTGACCGGGCAGGACGATCCCTCGCCGCATATCGACCCCCGCAGCCTCTCTCGCTATACCCAGTGCTTCAGCGCCATGGCCCGCGCGGTGATACGTGAAAATAAGCATCTGGTGCTGCGCGCCTTTCCGGCGGGTAACCACGATATCAGCAACGTGATGGAGGCCATCCGCACGTTGCCGGAGTGCGTCTCGGTGTCCATTAAACTAACACCGGAGCGTTTCTGGCCAACGTTCCCCAACAACCCAGCGCTGCTGGATGTCGAGGACCGCGACGTGTGGGTGGAGCTGGACCTGGTGGGCGAAGAGGTGGGCTGGGGCGTGTTCCCCTTCCCACGTATCGATGAGCTTCAGGGCCGCCTGCTGTGGTGCCGGGGCAACCCAACGATCACCGGCGCGGTGTGCAAAACCAGCTGGGAAGGGGTGGACAACCACTGGGTGATGGGCACGCTGAGCGAGTGCAATCTGGTCGCCTGTAGCCAGATTCTGGCGCGGGAAAATGAGCATCTGACCCGCGCGGCGCTGCTGACGCACTGGCTGGATGAGTGCTACGGCTGGCGTCCCGATGAGGCAACCTTCGACGAATTTCAGTCGCTGATGGGCCAGGCCGGGCAGGTGCTGTATCAGGCCATCTACGTGCGCGATCACGTCTTCCATCGCCACAGCCAGGTGCCTGCGAGCTATGGCCAGGCGGTGTGGAGCCTGTACGGCCAGCTCAACCGCAACCATTGGCTGCCCGGCTCGGAGCGGGATATTTTCTTTAGCGCCAGCGACGTCGAGACTTCCGCGCGTAACCTGTCGCTGATTGCCGAAGAGAAAGATAGCGCCTGGCAGGCGGCGGTAACCCTACGCGAACAGGCGCTGGCCTTTGCCGACCGCGCGGCGTTTCCCTTCTCGCTGCACCAGCGCTGGCGGGAGGAGTGGCAAGGTTTTGACCTCTATTGCCTGCTGTTTCGTCACGCGCAAAAAGCCTTTTTCACGCTGCACTTCGCGCGGCTGGTCGAGAACAGCTGGAGTATGCGTGAGATTTGTCAGGTCAATATTCAGGAGCTGTACCGCTGCGCGGCGGAAATGGATAGCTTCTGCGCCCGGCATACCGAGGCCTCTCCGGGGCTACATGTGATGTTCGATCCCACCCGCGTGCGCATGCTGGCTGATAGTCTGAGTCATGAACTGACCCAGCTGAAGGGGTGAAATGTGATGTGCATCACTAATCATTAAGCGCATTTCGCCGGGAAACGTGAGTTTTCCCGGCATTCATCGTCACACAGACTCTGCTGCTGTGACTCTCGTCACGTTTTATCCTTCCAGCGGCAAGAGATTGTGAATGACCAGGCAGTTCCGCGAAGGCGCGCGCTCCAGCGCGTAGCGTGCTTCCCATCCTTTCCAGAAAATAGCGCTTAATTACTTAGCGGTTATTGAGGAAACAACGATGAGGCTGATTGCGGGCGAGGCGCTGACGCGCTTTACGGTGTCACTGCCGCACAATGAGCGGTTTGCCGAATTCTTTACCGGTGAATCGGTAGATGAGCCGATGGACTATCAGTTCGCCAACGGCAAAGGCCCGGCGCAGGAATCCTTCTGCCGACGCATCTTCCGTCGTGACGCGGCCCAGCGCACGGTGTCACCAGCGCGTGCCCTTCCGGCGGCGGCCATTACCTGGACTGGAGCCAGCAATACCGTCACCTTCTCCGGCGTGCAAAACGTAGCCACTCACAGCCAGCGCTGGCTACGCGTGACGCTGCATGCGCCGCAGACAGGCGATTATCCCTTCGAGATTGCCACCTGCGGCGGCGTGCGTATCTGGCGTGATGAACAGCAGGCCGTATGTTTTACGCCGTTCACCCGCAACGCGCTGCAAACGCAGGTTGTTGATATTGCGCTTCAGCAGGGGGAAAACGCGCTGCTGATTCATCTCGATGAGCTGTTTGAGCGCGACACGATCTTTGCTTTGCGCATGATCTACCTCGGCGACACGCCGCTGGACGCGACGCTACCGGGCGTGAATAACGCTGACGTCGACACGCTTCAGGCGGTGCTGGACTCGCTGCCCGCCACGGCGACCGCGCAGCATCAGCGGCTGTATCTGCCCTGCCTGGCAGATTGTGTGCTGCATCTGCGCGGCGCCATCCATAGTCTGGGTAACGACGTCATTGCAACCTGTCCGCTGGATTTCGGCTCGGTCATGACTGGCCAAACGGGGCTAACGCTACCCCTCCCGGCAAGCGTTGAAATGGGACACTACCGTCTTGAACTAACCGCCCGTTCGGGCGACGTCACGATGAGCCGCAACCTGAGCCTCACCGTGCTGGCCGACGACCTCCTGCCCGGTGGTGAAGGCGTGCTGGAGACTCGTAAGCGCGTGGCCCTGAGCTATATCGCCGAACACGGCGTGCCGCGTACCGGGCGTTTACTGGCGATGCTGCACGTTGGCGACAGCGGCCCGCAGGCGCAGGAACTGCTGATAAGCACGCTCCAGCGCATCAGCGCCCGCCAGGACTGCTCGGATTTCTCGATGGTACCGCTGCTGTGGATCTGGCATGACTTCCACGGCGAACACTTCCCGGCGGTGCTGTGGAAGCGCGTGCGTTCCGCCATCGTGGGCTATCGCTACTGGTATGACGAACTGGGCAACGACGTGATGTGGTACTGGAGCGAGAATCACGCGCTGTGCTTCCACACGGCTCAGTACCTCGCCGGACAGATGTTCCCTGATGATCTCTTTACCGCTTCTGGCCGTCGCGGTCGTGAACAGCAAACGATCGCCACCCAGCGCCTGCATGCCTGGTTTGATGCGGTTGAGCAGCAGGGTTTCGTGGAGTGGAATTCGGCGCCGTATTACCCGGTAGACTATATTGGCCTGTTCGCGCTCTATCAGCTGGCCGATGATGCCACGCTGCGCCAGCGTGCTCGCCACCTGATTGACCGCCTGATGATGACCAGCGCGCTGCACTATCAGTCCGGCATTGCCGCGGGCACCATGGGCCGTGTCTATGAGAAAGAGCTGCTGGCGAGCCAGATGAGCGAGCTTTCCGCCTTTGGTCACGTCGCCTGGGGCGGTGGCCACGTTAACCGCAAATGCGCCTCGCTGCCGTTCTTTTGCCTGAGCGACTATGTGCCGCCGGTAGAGTCTGCACGCTATGCGCGTCTGAACCACGGTACGTTGAGCGCCCACTACCAGTGCGGCGGCGGGAATATTGTCGCCTGGAAGCAGCCTGGCGTGTCGCTCTCCAGCTGTGTCGATCATCACACCGGCGAACGTGGGCATCAGCAGCATCTGGTTGACGTGCAGTTTGCCACGCGTCCGGATGCCCGTCTTTGGATCAACCATCCGGGCGACGTTGCGCCGGGTAGCGAAGCGCGTCCTTCCTTCTGGGCCGGTAACGGCGTGCTGCCGCGGGTAATGCAGGTAGAAAACCGGACGCTGATGCTGTGGCGGTTAGACGAACATGACGTGCTGGGCTGGACGCATCTCCACCTGTGCAGCGAGGCCTATGATGAGGTTCGCCCGCTGGCGCAAGGCTACGCGGTGCGCGCGGGTCAGGCCTTTGCCGCCGTGCTCTGCTCGCAGCCGCTGACGATCAACGGTGACGAAGTTCGCGCCGAAGGCCGCCGCGTTGCGTGGTGGCTGGAAGTGGGCGAGGGCGATTTTGACGCCTTCTGCCAGCGCGTTCAGGGGCTGCGCATTGTGCTGCAAGAGAATAGCGCGAACGTTCACGATGACCGACAAACGCTGATGCAACTGAGCTGGCTGGGTGAATGCCTGTACAACGGCACAACCGCCGCGTTCCCGACGCTGGTGGGCAATGAACTTCAGATTACGCTGTCAGGAGACGCACAATGAACAAGGTAACATTAAGCCGTCTGCTGGAGCAGGTGGTTCAGGGCTTCTGCCGCCTGAAAAACATGGGCGAAGTTGACACCAGCGGCGGTGAAGGTTTTGCTATCCGCTTTGAAGAGTGGGAATGGGAAGTGGGCGTGGGCCTGTACGGTTTCTGGCAGTACGCCCGTCAGCAGAATGATGCCAGCCTGCAACGGTCGATCCTCACCTGGTATGAAGATCAGCTGGCGAAAGGGCTGCCGGAGATTCAGATCAACACCACCGCGCCGATGATCACCCTGGCGCTGGTCGCCGGGCATAGCGGACGTGACGATCTGCTGAAGGTGGTCAACGACTGGGCCGATTCACTGCTGCGCACGCTGCCGAAAACCGAAGAGGGCGGGTTCCAGCACGTGGTGAAAGAGCAGCCGAACACCGGCCATCTGTGGGACGACACGCTGTTTATGACCTGCCTGTTCCTCGGCACGGCGGGCGTAGTGCTCAAGCGCAAGGATCTGATCGACGAAGCGTCATACCAGTTCCTGCTGCATACCCGCTATCTGTGCGAACCGGCGAGCGGCCTGTGGTATCACGGCTGGACGTTCGTCGGCAAGCACCACTTCTCGGAAGCCTTCTGGGGGCGCGGCAACGCGTGGATCACCGTGGCGATCCCGGAATTTATCGCCCTGCTCGGCGACAGCCTCGACGCCAGCGTAAAGCGCTATCTCTCGGTGGTGGTGGCGCGTCAGGTTAACACGCTGTGTGAATTACAGGCTGACAACGGCATGTGGCACACCCTGCTCGACGATCCGCTGTCGCCGCAGGAATCCTCCGCCACCGCCGGGATCGCTTACGGCATGCTGCGCGGCGTGCGCATGGGGATCCTCGACGAAAAGGTCGCCGAAAACGCCATGCGCGCCTGGCATGCGCTGCGCGACAGGATCGACGAAGGCGGGATCGTGCTGGAAGCCTCAAAAGGGACGATGGTCGGCCCGGATCTGCAATACTACAGCGATATCGCCATGGCCCCGGTGCCGTATGCCCAGGCGCTGATGATGCTGCTGCTGCTGGAGTTGCAGCAGGAGAAGTGGAGCCATTAAGCGGCGGGGCGTGCCGGATGGTGCTGCGCTTATCCGGCCTACGGGCGATTCTGTAGGTCGGGTAAGGCGAAGCCGCCACCCGGCAAAACCGCGGGCGGTTATGCTTCGCCCGGGTTGTGTGATGATGCAGAGAATGTGTGCAACAGCTGAAAACCCTCGTCGCAGCGGTAAATACTCTCCGTCGCGCCGGGAATCACCCAGCGTCGTTCCTCACCCTGCGGGCAATACAGATAAATACATAGCCCGCAGCCGCCGCGCAGCTGGCGCGGAATATCCGCCACCCGAAAGGTGATGCCCGCCGCCTGGAGCGCTTTACGGGTTTGCACCACGCCAAGCGTGGAGTGAAACAAAAACAGATACTCCGTCATTTTCTCACCCGCTGCCCGATCATCGCCGCGCCGATCGCCCCGGCAAACTGCGCGTCCGGGTGCGTCTGCACCGGCAGGTTCACGTGCGCCGACAGCATTCTGCCAAACGCCGCACAGTGGCTAACGCCGCCGGTAAACAGCAGCGGCCCCTGCGCCGACAGCCTGCCGATAAAGTTGGCGCTGCGCCGCGCCATGGCGTTGACGACGCCCGCCAGAATCGCTTCTGGCGGCACGCCCGCCGAGCGCAGGCTGATCACCTCGGACTCGGCAAACACCGTGCACATGCTGGTAATGGCGTGGGGTTCAACGCCTTCCGTCAGCGCATCCAGTTGCTCGACGCTGGCCCCCAGCGTGCGGGAAATCACTTCCAGAAAGCGCCCGGTGCCCGCCGCGCATTTGTCATTCATCAGGAAATCGGTGAGATTGCCCTCTTCATCCAGCTGAATCACCTTGCTGTCCTGACCGCCAATATCAATCACCGTGCGGGTTTCCGGCAGCAGCAGCCGCGCGCCGCGCCCATGGCAGGAGATCTCCGTCACCTGCTTGTCGGCAAAATCAACCAGTTGGCGGCCATAGCCGGTGAGCGTTAAAAAGGGTCGCGTTGCCAGCCCGGCGCACAGTGTCTCCCACGCCTCAACGATCGCCTCGGCGGGGCGAAACGGCGTTGGGCAGAGGAAGCGGCGACGAATTTCGCCGTCTTCCAGCAGGATGCCTTTGGTGGCGGTTGACCCTGAATCAATGCCTATTGATAACGTCACGCGCGCTCCTACAGCATTTCAATAAAGGCCGCGACGCGGGTGCTAAGCTGACCGATATCAGCGGTGGAGTAGTCGGTTTCAATGGCAATGTAGGGAAGGTTATGCTGCTGGCGTACGTGGCGCTTAATCGCCATTGATTCAACGGCATAGGTATGGCAGGCCTGCAAAATCACGTCGACCACGCCATCGGCCTGATACTCTTCCACCATCTGGCTGAGCAACGTTAAGCGCTGGTCGTTCGGTGAGATACACGAGCAGCCAATAGCGAGGTACTTGTCGGTAAGCGCGTCGTACACGTCGCCGTCCTCGTTGACGCAGCGCTCGGTGGCTTTGGCCCCGGTGCAGTTTTCAAAACCGACCACCCAGCCGCCGTTATCCTCAATGGCTTTCACCACTTTCTCCGCCGCGCCGCCGATCGGGCAGCCGGTGATCAGAATGCGCGGGCGGGCGTCCAGCCGCTTGCCGCTTTCCCACTCCTGACGCACGCGTTCGGCCATGCTGTTCAGCTCGTCAATCAGCGGCTCTTTATCGAAGCGGAAGGTCGCGCCGTATACCACTTTCAGAATGTCGCTGCCGCTGAGCGCCGGGGGATTGAGCTGCCCGACGCGGTAGAAGTTCGCCAGCGCCCGGCGCTCGCGGTTTTTGAGGGCGATGGCCTCGCGCAGGGAGGCTTCGGTAATCGCCGTGCCGAAGCGTTCTTCAACCGCCTGCTGGAGGCGCAGAATTTCCGCTTTCCACAGCGCGCGGGAGGCGGCATCGGCGGTGCTGTTCGGCAGCTGCATCACGTGCACTGGCTTAAATTCGGCCATGTACTCGTACATCTTTTTCTTGCCATCGCAGGTGGTTTCACCGACCACCAGATCGGAGAAATAAAAGTAGGGGCATTTATCGGTTTTGCCGAAGCCGTAGCTGCTTTTGATCAGCGGGCAGAGGTTGCGCGGCAGGTCTTTCTCAGCCTCTTCAATGGTTTCATCGGAGGTAGAACACAGCGAGACCACCACCGCGCCCGCCGCCATCGGAATTTCCTGCGGCATAAAGGTGCAGTAGGTGCCGACCAGCGGCGTGCCTTGCTCTTTGAGATCCATCACGGTAAGAAAGCCTTTCTGGCGGGCTTCGGAGAACTGATCGAAAATGGCGGGTAGATCGGTGATAAGCGACATGATTTTCCTTCCCCGTAACACGGGAGACGATAAAATGAGCCGCCATTATAGCCATAGATAATGTGTGGTTATATTGATCCGCGATCCGCTTAGAGAATTTTCTTCAGATCCATCTCTTCCTGAATGCGTTCGCTCCATGCGAAGTGGGTACGAATTGCCTCATCAATCCCGGCGTTATAAAAGGCTGGTCCCAGCTTTTCGATAATAAAATCAATAAAGAACTCGGCGTCAAACTGCTCCAGCTCAAGGTCGAACTGTTTTTCACAGTAGTCGGTTAACTGGTCGCGCAGCTTCTCGCGTTCGGCAGGGGTAAGGGTGATTTCCGTGGTCATAGTGGCTCCTGTGTATTGCCGTCTGGCAGCTATCAATATCACAAACTCGACTTTGTCACCCGCCTGGATATTTCTATATTCGGGTTTCTGACGATTTTAAAGGGGCGCAATCATGACTGCTGTGAACACTGCTGATACCGATTTTCCTTTATTAAATTTACGCCGCGTGGCGGGCAACATCGGCGCGGAGATCCGCGATATCCGTCTTTCCGCCGAGCTGGATGCCGACACCTTCGCCCAGCTCGACGCGGCGCTGGTCAAATACAAAGTGCTGTTCTTCCGCCAGCAAAGTCATCTTACCGATGCCGAACATCAGGCCTTCGGCGCGCGTTTTGGCAAAGTTGTCGCCCACCCGACGGTCCCTTCTCCGGAAGGCACCAAACTGTTTGAACTCGACGCCTCGAAAGGCGGCGGCAGAGCCGACTCCTGGCACACCGACGTCACCTTCGTTGACGCCTTCCCGAAAATTTCTATCCTGCGCGGCGTCACCATCCCGGAATACGGCGGTGACACAGTGTGGGCCAACACCGCCCGCGCTTACGAACAGTTGCCGGAGACGCTCAAGCGCTTCGTCGACACTCTGCACGCGGTGCACAGCAATGACTATGACTACGGTGCCGAGCGCACCATCGTTGAAGCGCACCGCCTGGCACATCACCAGAAAGTGTTTGTCTCATCGCTGTGGGAAGCCGAGCACCCGGTGGTGCACGTCCACCCGGTCAGCGGCGAGCGCGCTTTACTGCTGGGGCATTTCGTTAAACGGCTGGTGGGCTTCAGCTCGCGCGAATCCGCACAGCTGTTCGAACTGCTGCAAAACCGCATCACCCGCCTCGACAATACCGTGCGCTGGCAGTGGCAGCAGGACGACGTAGTGATTTGGGACAACCGCAGCACCCAGCATTACGCGGTGAACGACTACGGCACCCAGCCGCGCGTGGTGCGTCGGGTGACGGTGGAAGGGGAGATTGCGGTGGGGGTGGATGGGAGCAAAAGCCGCACGGTTTCAAAACCGCAGGATGCGGCGAATGGGGAAGGTGCTGTGAGCGCGGCGTCTTAAAACTAGCGATGGGCGGTGGATTCATCCCACTCCATCGCCACCTTCACCGCCGTCCCCAGCTGCACCATCACCTCCCGATGTTTCTCGATTGGCGGCAGCGCGCAGTTGATCCGCAAGCAGTTCCGGTATTTCCCCGATGCCGAAAACAGCGATCCCGGCGCGACCTGGATCTTCATCCGGCACAGCTGCTGGGCGACGCACACCATATCCACCTGCTCCGGCAGCTCTACCCACAGCAGAAAACCGCCGGTTGGGCGAGTGACGCAGATCCCGCAGGGGAAATATTCCCGCAGCCAGTGGGTGTAGATCTCAATGTTGCGCTGGTAAATTTGCCGCATGCGTCGGACATGGCGGTGGTAATGACCTTCGCGAATAAAGTTTGTGGCGGCAAGCTGTGTGGCGGGCACGTTGGTGCCGCTGGCGGCGTATTTCATCTGCAACAGCTTGTCGTAGTAGCGGCCAGGGGCGATCCAGCCAATACGCAAACCGGGGGCGATGGTCTTGGTAAACGAGCTGCACAGCATCACACGGCCGTCGATATCCCACGAATGAATGGTGCGCGGGCGCGGGTAGTCGGTGGCGAGATCGCCATAAATATCATCTTCAAAGATCACGATATCGTAGCGCTGGGCGAGGTTCAGCACCGCACGTTTGCGCGCGTCGGGCATGATAAACCCCTGCGGGTTGTTGCAGTTCGGGACCAGAATGACCCCTTTGATCGGCCACTGATCCAGCGCTAATTCCAGCGCTTCGATGCTGATCCCGGTATCGGGATCGGTGGGGATCTCAATGGCTTTAAGCCCTAAACCCCGCAGCCGCTGCATGGTGCCGTAGTAAGAGGGGGATTCAACGGCAATAATGTCGCCCGGCTGGCACACGGAGAGCAGCGCCAGCGACAGCGCGCTGTGGCAGCCGCTGGTGATGATCAGCGAGTCGGCATCGACCACCGATCCACCGTCCAGCATCAGTCGGGCGATCTGTTCGCGCAGTTCGCGGCGGCCGGCCAGCTCATCGTAGCTCAGCACTTCGTTGACGTTGTGTTGTATCACCCGGCTCATTTCGCGCCACAGGGGCTTGAGGCTGGGCTGGTCAATGTCGGGCGAACCGCCGCCAAAGGGGATAATCGATTTATCGCTTCGGGCATCAAGCATGGTGAGTACCTGATCCCACTGGGTGATCTCTACCGGGCGCTGTACCGGACGCGACATATGAGGCACCGGTGGCTGCGCCTTTTGTGGCGCGACGAAGTAGCCGGAGCGGGGCTGCGGCGTAATGAGCTGGCGCTGCTCCAGCGTCTGATAGGCCTGCTGCACGGTACTGATACTGACGCCGTGCTCCTGGCTTAAGCTGCGTACGGAGGGGAGTTTTTCCCCGTGACGATACAGCCCTTGTTCGATTCGCTCGGCCAGCAGGTTGGCCAGATGTTGGTAACGCGTCATTGCTGTATCCCCGTTTGTCGCCATACAGATGGAAAAACCAGTACAGTCAGGCGAAAAAACCGCACGCAGATACCGTTTTAGCGAATCTGTATGTTAAAGAAAAGTGTTTTTTGAATCTGTATTGCAACAGCAGAAATCCGCGAAGATAAAGCCTCTGGCAAGGTGAGGAGGCAAAGTATGGAATTTCATGAGAACAGGGCGAGACAGCCATTTATCGGCTTTGTACTGGTGTGGCGTTTTATCAAAACATGGTGGCGTGTGGAGCAAACGCGCCGCGTATTGCAGCGAATGAGCGACGAACAGCTGAGAGATGTGGGCTTACGGCGAGATGAGCTGCGTTAAAATTTGGGCGGCGTCGCCGCACGCGCCGCCCATTCTCGTTTTAGCCCAGCATAAATTGCCACAGGATCCAGCCGCCAAAGCCGATCAGGATACCGCCCGCGGCGCGTTCGATTTTCCAGATCAGATTCCCCAGCCGCCGCTGAACCTGCGGCAGCGCGAGTAGTATCACCAGCAGTAAATCCCACAGCAGCACCACGCTGGTCATCCAGATACCGCAGGCCGCCTGTTGTACCACGGTGACGTTTGGCCCAAGCAGCGCGGTCATCAGCGCCAGATAAAACAGCGCGTTTTTCGGGTTCAGTAGCGAAGAACCCAGCCCTAAAAGCAGCTGTTTCGCGAGCGAGGGGCAGACTTGTGCGGAATGGCGCCATTCGAGCGGTGCGGCGCGGCTTTTCAGCAGCTGGTAGCCTATCCACAGTAGATAGGCGGCGCCCAGGAGCTTAATGATGTCAAAGAGCAGCGGCGCCTGGCGCAGTAGCCCGGAGCCAATCACCACCAGCAGGATATACAGCCCGTTGCCCGCTGCGATGCCCAGGCACAGCCCGACGCTGCCGCGCAGCCGGTAGCGCACGGCATAGCCCACCAGCAAAAAGAAATCCGGCCCGGGGCTCAGTAGCGCCATAAAATGTGCCAGCGCCAGCGCGGGAAACGCCGGGGGAAGTAAAGTTGCGATCTGTTCCATAGCGACCTCAGTGAAAATACTGAAGGCAGCTTATGCTGGCTTACGCGCTAATTATTGTCGGATATTGATCGGCCAAGCGCGTACTGGCGCGGCGTGGCGGCGGTGTAGCTGACGAAGGTTTTATGGAAATGACTCTGGTCGGCAAAGCCGCTTTGGTAGGCGACATCGGCGATATCGTCCCCGGCGCGCAGCCGCGCTTTGGCGTATTCCACGCGGGAAACGTTGAGAAAACTGCCGGGAGTCAGCCCCGTGTCCTGCTTGAAGGTACGGATTAAGGTCTCTTTACGCAGTGAGAGTCGCTGTGCGAGATCGTCGAGCGAAGGGGGACTCGCGGGATCGGATAACAGCGCTTGCTGGACCTGCTGGCTGGTTGGGCGAAGCGCATCGCCGACATCAACGCGTAGGGTGAGGGCGGCTAATAGCGCGTCGACGGCTGCCGTCGACATCTGCTCAACGACGGCAAGATAAAGACCGAACAGCGCCTCGCTGCGAATATGCTGCTGCGCGAGGGGAAGTTCGGTGTCCAGGTAGAGCATATGATAGCTGCGGGCTTGCCCCAACAGCGGGTTACAGCTATGCGGCACGTGCGGCGGGATGACGATGATATCGCCGGGGCGCAGCAGGTACTGCTGACCGTGGCATACGCAGCGCGTTTGTCCTTCCACAATCGCACCAATCGATAGCTGCGCGTGGCTATGGCGTTTATAAGGCTGCGTACTCTGCCTGGTGCTGCGCAGTTCCAGCCCGCGATGACGGGTAAAAGTTTGCTGTATATCGCGCGCAGTGGTCATGGGATCGTCCAAAGAGATTTGGGGTTTTATATCACATCCTGAAACAAAGGCTGAGGGTCGGAAACTTCCGTTTATACCCAACTTTACGCCCGTAACCAGCCAGATTGACTACCCTTAATACCCTAAGCGGTAAAACAAGGAGACGCAATATGGCTTACCAGACAGTTAATCCTGCGACTAACCAGCTTATTAAGGAATACCCCTCGCATAGCGATGCGGACGTCGAAGCGGCGCTGAAGGCCGCCGACGCGCTCTATCACTCCGACTGGGCGAAAGGCGATATAAACCAGCGGCTGCCGGTGCTGCATAAGCTTGCCGATCTGATCGACGAGCGCGTGGAGGAGCTGGCAAAGATTGCCAGCCAGGAGATGGGCAAGCTGATTGAACAGAGCCGTGGCGAAGTGAAACTCTGTGCGCGAATCGCCCGCTACTACGCCGATAACGCGGAGCAGTTTTTAGCGCCGGTAAAGTATCAATCTGAACTTGGCGAAGCGTGGGTAGAGCATCACCCGATTGGCGTGCTGATGGCCGTTGAGCCGTGGAATTTCCCGTATTACCAACTGATGCGCGTGCTGGCCCCGAACCTCGCGGCGGGTAACCCGGTACTGGCCAAACACGCCAGCATTGTGCCGCACTGCGCAGAAACCTTTGCGCACCTGGTCCGTGAAGCGGGCGCGCCGGAGGGGGCGTGGACGAACCTCTATATCTCTCAGGATCAGGTGGCGAAGATTATCGCCGATGACCGCGTACAGGGGGCGGCGCTGACCGGCTCGGAAAAAGCGGGTAGCGTGGTGGCCGCACAGGCGGCGAAGCACATTAAAAAATCGACCCTCGAGCTGGGCGGTAACGACGTCTTCGTGGTGCTGGACGACGCGAATCTGGAAAAAGCGGTGAAAATTGGCGTCAATGCCCGTTTGAATAACGCCGGGCAGGTTTGTACCGCGGCGAAGCGCTTTATTTTGCATGAGAAAATCGCCGACGCCTTCCTGGAAAAATTCACCGCCGCCTTTAAGCAGGTGAAGATTGGCGACCCGCTGGATGAAAGCACCACGCTGGGGCCGTTATCCTCTAAGGATGCGCTGGAAACGCTGACCAAACAGGTGAACGCGGCGGTGAAAAATGGCGCGAAACTGCATTATGGCGGTAAGCCGGTGCAGCGTGAAGGCAGCTTCTTCGAGCCCACCATTCTGACCCATATCACGCGCGATAACCCGGCGTACTTTGAAGAGTTCTTTGGCCCGGTGGCGCAGATTTACGTGGTGAAGAACGACGATGAAGCGGTGGCGCTGGCCAACGACTCCCACTACGGTCTGGGCGGCGCGGTGTTCAGCCAGGATATCAAACGGGCGAAGAAAATGGCCTCGCGCATTGAGACCGGTATGGTCTACATCAACTGGCTGACCGACACCGCGGCCGAACTGCCGTTTGGCGGCGTGAAGCGTTCCGGCTACGGGCGCGAGCTGTCGGATCTGGGAATTAAAGAGTTTGTGAACCAGAAGCTGGTGGTGGTGCGGAAATAACGGCGCGTTGATGCCCTCCCGGAGGGGAGGGCATCAGGTCTTGCGGCTACTGGCGTAAACCGGCAAACGCCGCGCGAATCTCTTCTTCCGGCAGTTGGATGCCAATAAACACCAGCGTGCTGTGCGGCGTTTCGTCGCCCCATGGGCGGTCCCAATCGGCGCTGTACAGGCGCTGCACGCCCTGGAACAGCAGGCGGTTCGGCTCGCCGTCAATCCACAGCATCCCTTTATAGCGCAGCAGCTTGTCGGCGAAGTCCAGCAGCAGGTTCTCCATCACGCGGGAGACGTCGCTGATATCCACCGGGTAATCCAGCTCGACCACAATCGACGACACGTCGTTTTGCTGGTCGGCCATAAAGTGGAAGCGTGGCGTTGAGGTGACGTTCTCTTCCAGCATAAAGCCGTTGGTGTTGAACAGCAGACCGAGGTCGATATCGCCGTGGGTGACGGTGTAAATCGGTGCGCGAGCGTTGATACGGGCCAGGCGCTCGCGTAGCTTTTCGCTTTCGCCGGCCACGTCGGTTTTGGTGAGCAGAATGCGGTCGGCGTAGCCCACCTGCGACTGGGCAATGGTGAACTGGTTCATCTGATCGTGAGCATGTACCGCGTCGACCAGCGCAATCACGCCGTCCAGAAGATAGCGTTCGCACAGCACGTCGTGGGAGAAAAAGGTCTGAATGATCGGGCCGGGGTCGGCCATGCCGGTGCATTCAATCACCAGGCGGTCAAAGTGGATGTTGCCGTTATCGAGGTTATCAAGTAGGTCGAGCAGCGCGTCTTCCAGCTCGTTAGAGCGCGTGCAGCAAATGCAGCCGTTAGTCAGGGTTTTGATCTGCGTGGCGCGGTCGCCAATCAGCTGGTCGTCGACCGAGACTTCGCCGAATTCGTTTTCAATCACGGCAATTTTGAAGCCGTGCTGCTCGTTGAGAATGTGGCGCAGCAGGGTGGTTTTGCCCGCGCCGAGGAAACCGGTAAGTAGGGTGACTGCAATCGGTGCCATATTGTCTCCTTTTAGCAGCAGCGCATGCCGCCTTTTCCGTCGCCGCCGTAGCGTGCCTGCTGGCGCTCGCGGAAGAACTCTTCATAGGTCATGTACGGCTTATCCGGATGGTTGGTCCGCATATGTTCGACGTAGTTGTCGTAATCCGGAATGCCAATCAGCATTTTCGCCGCCTGACCGAGGTATTTTTTTGCCTGCCCTAAGTTACCAAACATTATGCCATCCCGATAATAGAGAAAGCCGGATGGCGGCTAGCGCCTTATCCGGCCTACAAGTCCTACTCTCGTAGGCCGGATAAGCGCAGCGCCATCCGGCATCAGGGTTAGTGGTGCGAAGAGGTCTTCACGCCGCCTTCCGGTACCGGCACGTACGGTGTCTCTTTGTCGGTACGTTTATCGCTATTGCGCACCTGCATCCAGGTTTTGAAACCGTAGAAGATGATGCTGTACACCACCACCAGGAACAGAATGCTCAGGCCCGCGTTGGTGTAGTTGTTGATAACGATGTGGTTCATGTTGGCAATCTGCTGAGCGGTCAGCTCGCCACCGGCGGCAATCTTCTCTTTGTACTGGTTAGCCATGTAGAAGAAGCCTTCCATCTGCGGGTTGGAGCTGAACAGCTTCAGGCCCAGCGCCCAGGTGGTGCAGATAAGCAGCCATACTGCCGGGATGGTGGTCACCCAGATGTATTTGGTGCGCTTCATCTTAATCAGGATAACGGTGCCCAGAACCAGCGCCACGGCGGCCAGCATCTGGTTAGAGATGCCGAACAGCGGCCACAGGCTCTTCACGCCGCCCAGCGGGTCAACCACGCCTTGATACAGCAGGTAACCCCACAGGCCTACGCAGCCCGCGGTAGCGACCACGCCAGCCACCAGAGAGTCGGTTTTCTTGAGGAACGGCACGAAGTTACCGAGCAAATCTTGCAGCATAAAGCGGCCTGCACGGGTACCGGCGTCCAGCGCGGTGAGGATAAACAGCGCTTCGAACAGAATACCGAAGTGGTACCAGAAGCCCATGTCAGCCATCGGCAGGACTTTGTGGAACACGTGAGCAATACCGACGGCAAGCGTAGGCGCGCCGCCCGCGCGGTTCAGTACCGACGGTTCGCCGATGTCTTTTGCGGTTTGCAGGATCTGCTCAGGCGAAATCACGAAGCCCCAGGAGCTGACGGTGGCCGCCGCATGCGCGGTGACATCTTTCAGCTGCGCAGCGATCAGCGCCGCGTTCTCACCGCCCATCTCGTGCAGGTTCGGCATCGTGATGCCAAGGCCCGCTGGCGGGGTGTTCATCGCAAAGTACAGGCCTGGCTCGATAATGGAGGCCGCAACCAGCGCCATGATCGCCACGAACGACTCCATCAGCATCGCACCGTAACCGATAAAACGCGCGTCGGTTTCATTGGCCAGCAGCTTCGGCGTGGTGCCGGAAGAGATCAGCGCGTGGAAGCCGGAAACGGCGCCACAGGCGATGGTGATAAACAGGAACGGGAACAGCGCGCCTTTCCACAGCGGGCCGGTACCGTCGATGTACTGGGTCACCGCCGGCATTTTCAGATCCGGGTTGAGGATCACGATGCCCAGCGCCAGGCCGACGATAACGCCGATTTTCAGGAAGGTTGCAAGGTAGTCGCGCGGTGCCAGAATCAGCCATACCGGCAGCAGGGCAGAGATAAAGGCATAGCCAATCAGCGCGAAGGTGATGGTGGTGTCTTTAAAGGTCAGCGCCGGGCCCCAGTACGGGTCGTGGGCAATCACGCCGCCGAAGTAAATAGAGGCAACCAGCAGCACGATACCAATGACCGACACTTCGCCGACGCGACCCGGGCGGATAAAGCGCATGTAGATACCCATAAACAGCGCAATCGGCACGGTTGAGCAGACGGTGAACACGCCCCACGGGCTTTCCGCCAGGGCTTTCACCACGATCAGCGCCAGCACCGCCAGGATGATGATCATAATCAGGAAGCAGCCGAACAGGGCAATAGAGCCCGGTACGCGGCCCATCTCTTCTTTGACCATCTCGCCCAGCGAGGAACCGTTACGGCGCGTGGAGATAAACAGCACCATAAAGTCCTGCACCGCGCCCGCGAGCACTACGCCCGCCAGCAGCCACAGCGTACCCGGCAGATAGCCCATCTGTGCGGCCAATACCGGCCCCACCAGCGGGCCTGCGCCGGCGATGGCGGCGAAGTGGTGGCCGAACAGCACGTAGCGGTTGGTCGGCACGTAGTTCAGGCCATCATTGTTGATGACCGCCGGCGTCGCGCGCGTCGGGTCGAGCTTCATCACCTTCTGGGCGATGTAGAGGCTGTAGTAGCGATAGGCCACCAGATAAACGGAAACCGACGCCACTACGATCCACAGGGCACTGACGTGCTCACCGCGGCGCAGAGCGACGACCGAGAGGCAAAACGCACCGATGATTCCGAGAATCACCCAGGGTATGTGCTTGAATAGCTTTTTCGTATCCATAGTAAAACCTGGTTTTTAAGATTAATAATCAGCCGAAGCTGCCGTTGTTTTTTGGGTTTGGGGGTTGAGGAGGTATTGATTCTGCTGATGAGTGTGCCAGACCTACGCGCGCGTAAAGTTGGGTAAATGGGTGAGCGGTTAAAAGCGGAGGCTAAGCGGTCACTTTTCGCGGTAAGCGGTTGGGCAACCTTTGTTCTACGCGTAAATATGTGATTGAGATCGCAAGTTTTTTTCCCGTCGCCGTTTCCCTACGCGCAACTACGTATGATTAAAAACCAATAAAAAACACTATTGTCACTAATTGATCACAACTCAGGGGGATGACCGTCTCCACGCCGCCGCTTTTTCCCGACTATTGGCTCAACCCGGCCGGTGAGCCAATCAGCCCGCTGGCCTGTACCCCCTAAAAAGGATTAACACAATGAATAATAAGCGGCTAAAAGCACTTTGTTGGGTTCTGGGCGCGGGAATCTTGTGTCCAGCGGTAGGGCACTCCGCCACGGAATTACGCATGTCGTGGTGGGGCGGCAACCAGCGGCACCAGGCGACGACTGAGGCGATTAAAGCCTTTGAAGCACAGAACCCTGACGTCAAAATCAATACCGAACCCAGCGGCTGGGACGGTTACTTATCGCGTCTGAGTACCCAACTGGCAGGGAACACCGAACCGGACGTGATGCAGATTAACTGGAACTGGCTGGTGATGTTTTCAAAAAACGGCGATGGGTTTTACGACATTAACCGCCAGTCGGCGAATATCGACCTCAGCCAGTTCTCCAGCCAGGGCAAACAGCTGGTGACGATGAACGGCAAGCTGAACGGCGTGCCGGTGGCCATGACCGGCCGCTCGATGTACTACAACCCCGAGCTGTGGAAAAAAGCGGGCGTTGCCTATCCGCAAACCTGGGAGCAGATGATTGCCGCGGGGCCGGTGTTTAAAACCAAGCTGGGAGAAGACTACTATCCGTTTATCCTCGCCAATCACGACACCACCATCATGACGTTTCTGAACTCTTACATGGTGCAGAAATACAATATCCCGATGATTGACCCGCAGAAGAAAGACTTCACCTACACCCGCGAGCAGTGGCTGGACTACTTCGGTATGTATAAGAAGCTGGTGGACAATCACGTCATTCCGTCCATGAAGTACCTTTCGTCCTTCGGCAAAGCCAACGCCTGGGAAATTAAACCGTGGCTCGACGGCAAAATTGGCGGCGTACACACCTGGAGCACCGACGGCACCTTTGCCGGCAGCCTGCGTGCGCCTGCGCGTCTGGAAGTCGGGCCTTATCCAATGCTGCCCGGCGCGACCGATGCCGGCATCTTCTTTAAACCGGCGATGATGTTCTCCATCGGTAAAAACAGCAAACACCCGGAGCTGGCGGCGAAGCTGATTAACTTCCTGCTTAATGACCCACAGGGCATTAAAGCGATGGGCCTCCAGCGCGGGGTACCGCTGAGCACCGAGGCGGTCAAGGTCTTGCAACAGGACGGCGTGTTGGATAACAGCCAGATTCAGGTGCAGGGGCTGGCACAGGTAGACCAACTGATGGGCAAAATCGAACCGTCACCGTGGTTTGAAAACCCGCAGCTACTGTCCTACTTCCTTGATGCCGTTCAACGCTATGACTACGGGCAGCTCACCCTCGAACAACTGGCCGATGAATTCCCTCAGCGCGCGCAGCGTGTGCTGAAAAAGATCATGTAATTGAGGTGGTTATGTCGCAATTATTAAAAGAGTCCATTTTAAGCAAGCTGGATACCCTGTTTAATGAAGTGATTGTGGTGCGCACCGATGACGCCGAGCTCAAAAAACAGAAGGTTATCGCCTCTGACCTGTCGATTGAAAACTGGGACTGGTCGCAGGGCGTGGGAATCTACGGTATCTGGCGTCTCTATCAGATTACCCGCGAGCCGCGCTACCTTGACTACCTGAAGGGCTGGTTCTCACGGCGCATGGCCGAAGGGCTGCCGGAGAAAAATATCAACCGGATGGCGCCGATGCTCACCGCGACCTGTATGGCGGCGGAACTCGGCGAAACGGGCTGGCTGGCGGATATCGCCGAGTACGCCGACTGGATCGACACGCGCCTGCTGCGCACCCAGGAAAACGGCTATACCCACTGCACCAGCGACCATCTCAACGAAGAACAGCTGTGGGTCGACACGCTGTTTATGAGCGGGCTGTTCCACGCCAGGGCGTCGCAGCTGCTCAATAAACCGCACTACATGGACGATGTGGCGTATCAATTCTTACTGCACATCAAATACCTCGTCGACCGTCGCAGCGGGCTGTGGATGCACGGCTGGAGCTTTATCGAGCGCAACAACTACGGCGCGGCGCTGTGGGGGCGCGGTAACGGCTGGGCGGCGGTCGGCAGCGTCGATTTTCTGGAGATGGCGAACGCGGATACCGCCAACACGCGATTTATCCGCGAGGCGTTTCTCCGCCAGATGCAGGCGGCGGTGCACTACCAGCATAACAACGGGATGTGGTCGACGTTAATCGATCACCCTGAGAGCTATCAGGAAGCGTCGGGGACCGCGGGGCTGACCTATGCGCTGCTGAAAGGGGCGCGATTGGGTCTGCTGGATAACCGCTGCCGCGACGCGGGTTGGGCGGGCATCCGGGCGCTCATTGCGCGGATTAACGATCAAGGGGAAGTGGCTGACGTGTCGGCGGGCACATCGGTGGGGCGCGACCTCCAGCACTATCTGGATATTCGCGTTCGTCAGCGCGCTTACGGGCAGTCGCTGGCCATGCTGGCGCTAGGGGAAGCGCTTGCCCATTTAAACGGATAACTTAAGGACAAGGTCATGACGACAAACCCTTGCACGGTGCTGAGCGTCGAGGAAGAGCAAAAGATTCTGGCGCGGATCCACGATCCGCGCATTCCTTCAGCCGAGGTGAACGTGCGCGATTTTGGCGCCGTCGGCGACGGCGTCACGCTGGACACGCAGGCGATTCAGCGGGCTATCGCTCATCTCCACGGCCTCGGCGGCGGTAGGGTGGTGGTGCCCGCCGGACGCTACCTCACCGGCTCGCTGGCGCTGCTCAGTCATATCAACCTGCATCTGGACAGCCCGCAGAGCGTACTGTTGTTCACGACCGAGACCACCGAAGCGCACTATCCGCTGGCCTTCGGCCACTGGGAGTGCTCGCCGCTGTGGAACTACCGGGCGCTGATTTACGCCTGCGATGCGCAAAATATTGCGCTCACCGGACGAGGGGTGCTGGACGGTCAGGCCAGCGACAGCGTCTGGTGGAACTGGACGCATCAGATTGAGCACGCCTGGTCGACCTCCGCCCGCAACCTGCAGCGCCCCGCCAGCCTGCGGCTGCGTGAAATGAACCTCAGCGGCGTGCCGGTGGCGGAGCGGCGCTTTGGCGATGGTCACTACCTGCGGCCCATGTTTATCCAGACGCTGCGCTGCCAGAACGTCCTGCTGGAAGGCGTCACGCTGCGCAATTCGCCGATGTGGCAGGTGAATCCGGTCATGTGCCGCAACGTCACCGTCCGACGCATGACGCTACGCTCTCATGGCCATAATAACGACGGCGTCGATCCCGAAAGCTGCTGCGATGTGCTGATTGAAGACAACCTGTTCGACTCCGGCGATGACTGCATCGCCATAAAATCCGGGCGCGATCGCGACGGGCGTGAGGCAAACATTCCCTGTGAAAACATCATCATCCGCAATAACCGTTTTGCCGACGGTCACGGCGGTATTGCGCTGGGCAGCGAGATGAGCGGCGGCATCCGCAACGTGTTTGCCGTCGGGAATGAATTTGATAGTCCGGCGCTAACCTACCCGCTACGCCTCAAAGCTAACGCCTTGCGCGGCGGCGTGATTGAAAACATCTGGCTGCGTCACTCGCGGGTTAAGCGGGTGCGTGACGCGGTGGTCCACGCCACCATGAACTATGCCGAGGGTGTCTACGGCAGCCATCTACCGCGTTTTCGCAATATCGTGATTGAAGACCTGGAAGCGAGCGGCGGTGAATACGGTCTGTTTATTGAAGGTCTGGCGCAGTCGCCGATCGAAGGGCTGGTGCTGAAGGATATTCGCATCACCGACGTCGACCATCCGCTGCACGCCGCCCACTGGGGCGGCGGCGTGAAGATGGAAAACGTCACCATCAACGGCCTGGCCTATCCGCGTCCGGTGCAGCTTTTCATTCGCGGACTGCCGCAGGTGGGTGACTACCTGCGGGCGATTGCGCAGCTGCCGGGTGATGATGAGGCGGTCCTGCGCTATTCGTGGTGGCTGGGAAAAACGGCGGAAGGGCCCATGACGCCGCTGGGCGAGGGCGGCATTCTGGCGCTGACGCCGACGATGGCCGGGCGCTTCGTGCGCTGTCGGGTCAACCACGGTGAGATGAGCCTGCTGAGTAAGCCGTGGCTGATTCAGCCGGAGGGCAGCATCGATCTGGCGAGCGCCAATTCGGTGAATAGCGGTATTTTGCGCGCGCGCGGGGTGATCGATGAGGAAGGCGGCGCGGAGTGTATTACCCGCTTTGAGCTGGCGCAGATGATCGTTCGCCTGTGGGGATTGCAGTATCAGCCGTCGAATGGAATCGTCATCCAGGATATTGCGCCGGATTCCGTCTGGTATCCGGGCATTGCCGCGCTTATTCAGCGGGGTATGATGGCGCTGGTGCAGGGGAAATTCCTGCCCGACAGGCCTATCCGCCGTGAAGAAGCGGCAACGGTTGCCATGATGAGCTGTGGCGTCTCGTATCGCAATGCCTCAACGATGCTGCAATCGACCTTCAAAGACGGACGTATCTTGCGCGATATCTACCTGACTAACGCCCAGCGCGCGGTGGCCTTTGGCTTTATGCGCTGCGATGAAGAAGGGCGCTTCCGCCCGCGCCGCTATCTGCGCCGAAATGAGGCGCTGGAGATGCTGCTGATGATGGGCCACTTCATGGGCGATCAGGATGCGCCGCAGCGGCAGGTGAAGCCGCTGTGCTAGTGGGTCAACGGCGAGCGGTTTGATCGATCGAACGGATCATCGACTGTTTCGCCGTCATTAAATGGTTGCGCAGCGCCACGGTGGCATCGATCTCGTTACGACAGATCAGCGCGATCAGGATCATCATATGTTCATCAATGGCGATAATATTGCGCTGTTTAAGATCGCTTTCATCCCACTGATAGTGGAAGTGGAAAATAACCGAGATAATCTCCAGTGATTGATTGAAAAATATATTATCAGCAGCCGAAAGTAATAATGCATGAAAATCCCGATCGAGCTGGGAGAATGTTTTTACGTTATCGCCAATGCGATCTCTTAATTGTCGATGATGTTCCAGTAATGTTTTTGCTTGCAGCCAGTGAGGATCGCCATCGGGCAAATTAAGGAAGCGCTGAAGGGCGTGTAATTCCAGCATTTCGCGTAATTCAAAAAGCTGCTCGGCGTAGGCACGGTCAAATTCTTTCATGCGCCAAAAACCGCGCTTTTCGCTGACGATAAGATTATAGCGGCCAAACTTTAGTAAATATTCCCTGGCGGCTACCGGGCTGACCCCGGCCATTTTTGCCAGCGCAATTTCGCTCATCACTTCCCCGGCCTTCAGCTGCCGCTGGTTAATCATCGAAAAGAACGCCTGTTCAAAAATCTGCGTCTGCTCTTCGAGCGGCGCCTGGGTACACTCGAAGCCGTCCAGCGCATCGGGTTTACGTAGCACGATGTAATCATTACCAATTTTTTCCAGCACGCCGCGCTGCTGCAGGTGGGTGAGAATGTGCCTGACGGTGGTGCGGCTAATATTGTACATCTCGGCCAGCGCCGACTGCACCGGCAGCGGAGAGGGAATATGGCCGCGGGCGATACCTTCAATAATCTGGTTCACCACGCTACGGCGTAAATTCTGCGAACGGCTCATGCTGACATCCTCCTGATAATCATTAAAAACGAATTTAAAACCTATTTCTGCGCTGGCATTCACAAGAATTTGCGGCGTGACTGCTGAATTATCACGAAATCCACAATAACAAGGAGAACAAAAAAGGAGAAGTCCAAATGAATATTATGAAAACGTTAGTTTGTCAGCAACCGGGTGAATGGGCATGGCAATCAAGAAATATTCCAAAGCCACAGAAAGATGAGGTGTTAATAAAAATAAAAACGGTAGGAATATGTGGCACCGATATCCACGCATGGGGAGGTAAACAGCCTTTCTTCAGCTATCCACGGGTTTTAGGGCATGAGATTTGCGGTGATATTGTTGAGGTTGGCTGCGAGGCGCAGCAATGGCAGGTTGGGCAGCAGGTGGCCGTGATCCCCTATGTGGGTTGCAACACCTGTAGCGCCTGTCGCGAGGGGCGCGGCAACTGCTGCGAGAATATCGCGGTGATCGGTGTGCATCGCGACGGCGGCTTCAGTGAATATCTTTGTGTCCCGCAGCAGAACGTACTGCTGGCGGAAGGTATTGCGCCGGAAGCCGTTGCGCTCATTGAACCGTTCGCCATCAGCGCCCATGCGGTGCGGCGAGCGGCGGTACGAGCGGGGGATGAGGTGCTGGTGGTTGGCGCAGGGCCAATCGGTCTGGGCGCGGCGGCCGTTGCCAAAGCGGAAGGGGCAAGGGTCGTGGTGGCGGATGTCAGCGATGAACGACGTGCGCACGTGGCGGAACAGTTGGATCTTCCCGCGCTGGATCCGCTGGCGGTGGATTTCGACGCCCGGCTGCGCAGCCTGTTTGGCGGCCATCTGGCGCAAAAGATCGTGGATGCGACGGGCAACCCGCAGTCGATGAATCGTGCGGTGGATCTGATCCGTCACGCTGGCAGCATCGTGTTTGTTGGCCTGTTTAAGGGCGATCTGCAGTTTTCCGATCCGGAATTTCATAAAAAAGAGACCACCCTGATGGGCAGCCGCAACGCGACCGCCGAGGATTTTGCCCGCGTCGGCGAGCTGATGCGCAGCGGCGAGCTGAGTGCCGGAATGCTACTGACCCACCGGTTGCGCTTTAGCGAACTGGGTAGCACCTTTGAGCGCGACGTCATCAATAATCCACGGTTGATTAAAGGCGTGATAGAGTTTGCGGAGAACATCAATGGCGCCTCTGGAAATTAATGTGATTTAAATCACTACGTTAACCAAGTAAAACCTGCGCCTCCGTCTACGCTTTATGCCAGTACAACAATAATACGGAGAACTACATGACAACGGTCAACATCGCACTCAACGACGCTTACGCACTGGCCTTCGAGGTCCTGCGCGCCAACGGTTTTTCACAGCCTCATGCCGACGCCATTGCGCGCAACGTGACGGCTGGCGAACGCGACGGCTGCGCATCGCATGGCCTGTGGCGTCTGCTCGGCATCGTGGAAACCCTGCGCAAAGGCAAAGTGTCGCCGGACGCCGAACCGACGATCGTCGATCGGGCCCCGGCGATCGTCAAAGCCGATGCGCACGGCGCGTATTCTCTGTGCGCTTATGAACAGGCGCTGCCGCTGCTGATTGAAAAAGCGCGCCACTGCGGCATTGCGGCGCTGGCGATCAATCGTTGCGTGCATTTCTCCGCGCTGTTTGCCGATGTTGAGCCGTTGACCGAGGTCGGGTTAGTGGGTTACGCCTGTACGCCGAGCCACGCGTGGGTGGCGCCAGCGGGTGGTACCCAGCCGCTGTTTGGCACCAATCCTATCGCCTTCGGCTGGCCGCGCGGCGACAAACCGCCGTTTATTTTCGATATGGCGACCAGCGCGGCGGCGCGCGGTGAAATTCAGCTCCATCAGCGGGCCGGTAAAGCCATTCCGGAGGGCTGGGGTATCGATAGCAACGGTCAGCCGACGACCGATCCGCAGGCGGTACTCGACGGCGCGATGCTGACTTTCGGCGGGCATAAAGGATCGGCGCTGGCGGCGATGGTGGAGCTGTTTGCCGGGCCGCTGATTGGCGATATGACCAGCGCCGAATCGCTGGCGTGGGACAACGGTGCAGGGGGGCTGCCTTACGGCGGTGAGCTCATTCTGGCGCTTGACCCTGCACGTTTCCTCGGCGATGACGCCGCGTCCCATCTTGAGCGCGCCGAGACGCTGTTTAGCGGCATGCAGGCGCAGGGGGCGAGGCTGCCGGGTGAGCGTCGCTACCAGGCGCGCCAGCAGAGCGAGCAGCAGGGGCTGAATCTCTCGCGTAGCCTGTATGACGAAATCTGCGCGCTGCGTAAATAGCTTCTCTGAGTAGGCCGGATAAGGCGGAGCCGCCATCCGGCAATTTGTGCCGCTCCGCCTGATGGCGCTACGCTTATCAGGCCTACATCCACTCTGGATGTGGCGACAACGCCATGGCCTCGCGTCAATCCATAACGTCCGAATATTCCGCCTTCCCCGCGTATTAATAGTCACATTTTCTATAAAGTTTTTCCTTTCGCCGCCGAAAATTCGTTATTCGTCTGGAGGAAAGAGAAACATGTTAAAGCGTATTAAAATCGTCACCAGCCTTGTGCTGGTTTTGGTGTTGTTTGGCTTGTTGCAAATGGTCTCAGGGGGCCTGTTCTTTAACTCACTGAAGCATGACAAAGAGAACTTCACTATCTTACAAACCGTGCGTCAGCAGCAGTCCGGGCTGAACGGCAGCTGGGTTGCCCTGCTGCAAACCCGCAACACGCTTAACCGCGCCGGGATCCGTTACATGATGGATCAGAACAACATCGGTAGCGGCGCCACCGTCGCCGAGCTGATGCAGATTGCCACGAAATCGCTGGCTGAAGCGGAAAAACGCTGGGCCGAGTATGAAGCGATGCCGCGCGACCCGCGTCAAAGTGAAGCCGCGGCGCTGGAAATTCAGCGTAACTACGATATCTACCACGGTGCGCTGGCGGAGCTGATTCAGCTGCTGGGCGCCGGCAAGATTAACGACTTCTTCGACCAGCCGACCCAGGGTTATCAGGATGGTTTTGAGAAAGCGTACGTCAACTATCTGCAACAGAACGACAGCCTTTATGAACTGGCGGTAAAGGACAGCAATGCCTCTTATACCCAGGCGATGTGGATCCTGTTCGGCGTGATGATTGCCGTGCTGGCGGTGATCGTCACCGTCTGGCTGGGCGTACGTAAGACGCTGATTGCACCGCTAAACCGTCTCATTGACAGCATTCGCCATATTGCCGGTGGCGATCTGGTCAAACGTATTGATGTGGAAAGCGATAACGAAATGGGCCAGCTGGCACATTCGCTGCGTCATATGCAGGGCGAGCTGGCGCGCACCGTCGGGGAAGTGCGTCAGGGGGCCGATGCCATTTACAGCGGCGCGAGTGAAATCGCGATGGGTAATAACGATCTTTCCTCGCGTACCGAGCAGCAGGCGGCTTCGCTGGAAGAGACCGCCGCCAGCATGGAAGAGCTGACCGCAACCGTGAAGCAGAACGCCGAAAACGCGCGTCAGGCCAGCCATCTGGCGCTGAGCGCGTCGGAAACCGCGCAGAAGGGCGGTAAAGTGGTGGACAATGTTGTGCAGACGATGCGTGACATTACCGCCAGTTCGCAGAAAATTGCCGACATTATTAGCGTTATTGACGGCATTGCCTTCCAGACCAACATCCTGGCGCTGAACGCCGCGGTCGAGGCCGCCCGTGCGGGCGAGCAGGGCCGAGGCTTTGCGGTGGTGGCCGGTGAAGTACGTAATCTGGCACAGCGCAGCGCCCAGGCGGCGCGTGAGATTAAGAGTCTGATTGAAGACTCGGTCAATCGTGTCGATCTCGGCTCCACGCTGGTGGAAAGCGCGGGGGAAACCATGGATGAGATCGTAAATGCGGTGACCCGTGTGACCGACATCATGGGGGAAATCGCCTCTGCATCGGATGAGCAGAGTCGCGGTATCGATCAGGTGGGTCTGGCGGTGGCCGAGATGGATCGCGTGACCCAGCAGAACGCCTCGCTGGTGGAAGAGTCCGCCGCCGCCGCCGCCGCGCTGGAAGAGCAGGCCAGCCGCCTGACGCAGGCCGTTGCGGTATTCCGTATCCAGCAAAGCCAGACCAGCAGTGGGCGCGAAGCGGTGAGCGCTGCGCCAATACCTGCGCCGACCCTGCTGCGTAAAGCGGCAGCAACCGACGCTGGGGAAAACTGGGAAACCTTCTGACCCGACGCGCCCTTTAACGGGCGCGTTAACCTAGTGCCAGGCGCATGGCGCAGCGAGACTCCGCTGCCAGATCGTGCGCCGATTCTTCACGCAGTTTCTGCCGCAACGCGTCGCTAAGCAATGACTCGGGCACGACTTCAAACCCCATCCGCGCATACCAAGGCGCATTCCACGGCACGTCGCGAAACGTTGTGAGCGTGAGTGCACAGAAGCCTTTTTCTCTCGCCTGTTCAATCGCATAAGTCATCAGGCGACGGCCAAGGCCACGCCCCTGCCAGTCAAGATGGATCGAAAACTCGACGATAAAGAGCGATGCGTCATGCGCTTCCGCCAGCAGAAAACCAACGGGACGATCGTCTGCCAGCGCTAACCAGCTCATGTTTTCGCTGGCGAAGTGCTGATGACGTGCGGCGCAAATCGCCGGGCCGGCGGCGAGCCAGCTAAATTCAGGCAACAGAGTGAAGCGCTGCGCGGCGGCGCGTTCAATCGCCGGTAACGCGGCAATATCCGCCGGGGATGTCGGTCGAAAGGTGTAGATCATGCGCTGAGTATAACCCGATGCTGAGCCTTAGTGTGACCGTTAACCCGTGCAGAGCAGAATCGGTGAGTAAAAATTACTGATAACCACCGCGTTATCCGGCGTTGTACGGACGCTCAGTAACCGTTTCTGACCTGCGGTAATGCCCAGAGCGTATTGTTCGAAAACGCCGGGAGGCACGTTATCGTGGCCAAATTTTTCTACCTGGGTGATGTACAACTGATAGAACGATTCATGCACGTATTGCCAGTTAAAGCTCTCCTGACGCGAGACCTTCATATTCTGGCCGTTATTCATCACGTCGCCGTTGATATTGAAATAGCCCGTACCATTCGGCGTAAAGTGCATCACGACCATCCCTTCAAAGGTGAAATGGTTATCCTGGCGGCTATCTTTGTAGGTCAGGCTGCCCTGACAGGTCATCGAAAGGCGCGTGCTTTGCTGTATCCACAGCAATGTCCCCAGGATTAGCAACGCATTGAGTGCGATGATGCAAAAAAGTTTTTTCTTCTGTTTCACTCTCTACCACTCGTAAAAGTACAGCGTCTGGCAGGTGCTGGCCTTGCTGCGGAACTGGGAACACTGCGACAGGACCAGGCGGCCTTCGTCGCCATAGAGCACGGGATCCTGAATATGGACGTAAAAAATCGAACTGGGCAGGCAGGAGAAAGCGCCCTCATTTTTGATCTGCCCGAGCAGCGCCTGGGCTTGCTTTTGGAACACGTCAGAGAGCTGCGCCAGCGTATAGACCGGACAACTGTCGATGTGAGTCAGCAGATGCGGTTCAATTTGCTGGCGCTGGGCATTCCAGATGAGCGCGACGGCGCACAGGATCGCCACGGTGGCGGTCACGATACCATAAAGCCAGTTCCGTCTTTTGGGGAGCGCGCGTTTGCTGCTTACCGGCGCGGGCGCAGAGACGGGCGCAGAGACGGGCGCATTGAGCGGCACGACGCTGATATCCGCGCTGAGCATAAAACCGACTTTGGGAACGGTGACGATAAACAGGTGGTCCGGCACCATTCCAGCCAGCATTTTGCGCAGGATGCTGATGTACTGGTTCAGCGAGTTGCTCGAGCCGCGCAGGCCGCGATCGTCCCACACCTGCTGGAGAAAGACCTCGCGTTCAACCACCATCCCGTGATGGGCAATCAGCAGGTTCAGGATGGTTTGCGCCGTACAGGTCAATGTCTGACTTTCGGCGTCAGCGCTTTGTAAGGTGAGTGAACCATCCTCGTTGTCATACACGATGGCATCGGCAAGCAGGTATTTCATGAAGTTGTCAGCGATCCGCTCAAGAGAGAAAAGAGTGACCCGGTGCGGGAGGGCAAACTGTACCGCGAATTGTTATCGGTAACATTGATCCAAACCGCGCATTATTTAGATTAATAAGTGAGCGTAATAACGACGTTATCGCTAAATACGCCCGTGCCGGTGAGGGGTTGTGTGGGCACCGTGCCATAAACGGTCACCGCCTGCACGCTCCCGTCATGATGACTCATTTCCATAGTATTGCTGCCCAATGCTTCGCCCCACGGACGGGTGGCGGCGGCATCCTGCCAGAGGGCATATTGCAGACACTGCTGGCGATCGTTACACATCTGGCGTCGTGTGCCAGAGGCATGTTCACCGCTGCTGATGCCCAGTGAATAACTGCTCCCCACCGGGCAGCGAGCGCGAATACTGGCCGTCGAGGCCAGCCGGGAAGTTAGCGCAGTACTGCCCACGGTGCCAAAGTTGAGCGACGTGACGCTCTGAATAAAGCAGCTATCAGATAGCGTGGCGCTGGCGTTGGATGATGCATCCGTTGCTTCCCCCTGCCACTTGCCATCCTGACAGCTGGTGAGCGCCTCTTTGCGGGTGGCACTGTTCCACGTCAGTTTCAGCCCCAAAGTATAGTTGAAGTAGCTACGAACCGGCAGGTTGTTTTGCCCGGCGGGAATGGTGGCGAGCAGCGGAAAGCTGCCGCTGGAAGTTTGATTACCGCCTATCGTTAGCGCGGTTTGCAGGGCGTGGCCCGCGCCGATAGAGGTCAGCTCCAGGCTGTTATCCAGCGTGCTGTAGAGACGAAATAGCATTGTGTACTGCTTGCCTTCTTCATCGCCGTTGGAGTTCATTTTGAACGGCGCGGATTCCAGGCTGCTCAGGCAGACGTTGAAGTAGCGCGTTTCGCCATAATCGGCGTAGCAGCTGAACTTTACGCTCGACTGTGCCGAGCTGGTATTGCCTGCCACCAATGTGCCAAATGCGGTGGATGCGCCCTGGGTTATCCAACAGTTAGCGGCGTGCGCGGGGCACGAGAGCAGAGCGAACGTCAGCAACAGCAGTGGGGCGAGCAGCAGTTTTAATGACACGGTAAGGTTCCGAGATTGACCACGGTGGCAGAGGAGGAGGCCGCAGGAAGCGTCACGTCACACGAGCCCGTGGGGGTTTGAATGCTTAATGAGCCCGGCATTGGCGGGTTTTCCAGCCAGATATAGCCGTCGCGCCCGACGATGGACTCTCCGCTGGAATAGCGGATGCCGCTGCCAACCGGTATTGGCTGACGTTGGTGGTCGAAAAGTTGGGCGGACACCAGGCGCGCGCGATGCACCTGGAAATCGACCTTCACCGCCGTGGTCATTCCCGGCTGCGCATGGATTTCGGTTAACGGCGTAACGATCTCCGGCGGAAGACTCAGCGGGTCGAGCGAGATTTTGGCGTTATGGTAGAGCGGTAAATCCGTCAGCAGCAGATAGCCATTTTCATCGGTTGTGCCCGCTTTACGGTTCTCGACGGCGATGGGTACATTGCCAATGCCGTTGGTGGAGACCAGCGCGATCCCCTGGCGGTTGTAGCGTAGCGCATAGGGGTGATTTTCCAGCAGCATCATCGCACCTTCGCCGCTGAGATAGCGGTTGACGCTGCTTTGGTCGCGGTCTAGTCCTGCATGCCACTCGCCGTATTGGCCAAGGTAGCCAATATCCGTATGCGCCTGGCGCGACGCGCTGCCCGCGCTCTGGCTAACCTGCCACGACCAGCCGCCCAACTGGCTATCCGGCTGGTGGCGATAATCCCAGCGAGACGATGGATTTCCCGCCTGGAGTGAGAGTGAGTCGCGGTTGCCCAGCGGAACTGAGAGCATCAGCTGGAAGGTTTTGTCACCGCTGTTCAGCGCATGGGTAAACCCCAGTGAGGCCGACACCCGGTTATGAAAGGATTTTGACCAGCTGGCGTTGAGGTAGCGGGCGCTATCCTGACGCACCCAGCCAACGCCCAGCGTTCCCCAGCCGGAGACGGTCTGACTCATCCACAAGTTATCGCTGCGCCGCACCGGCAGGCTACCGCTAACGCGAGCGATATCTGCCCAGGCGCTGCTGCTGTGGCTGGTATTGGCGGAGAGGCCTAGCCCTTGTGCATTCCACTGGTAACCGATACCCCATTTGTTTCCTTCTCCTTGCGGACTTTGGCTGATGGCCGTGTGACCGCTGATAATTCCGGCCAGCGGCGAGATCAGCCAGTCGCTGGCAATGCCGATGTTGTGCGCATCGTGATGTTGTTCAGTGTGGGCGCTGACGGTCAGGCGATTGCTCACCCCGTAACGCCAGCCCGCATCGAGCAGCGGTGACGCGGCGTAGTCGTTAGAGCGCTCCGCATAGTTTTTGCGTAACCAGCCGACATCCAGTGAACGGCTGCTCACGCCCTGTGCCAGCATATCCGGCGCGCCGTACAGATCGAGCGTTACCTCGCGGCGCTGGCCGTTAATGTCGGTGATGACGACTCGCGCCTGTCCGCTGCCGGAAAAGGTGGGCAAGGTATCGAGAATGTAGCTGCCCGGCGTGACCTGCTGGTGGCTTTGCTGTAACCCATCAATGTACAAATCGACGGTGGACGGCAGCACGACGCTATCGCTGAACTGCGCGCGCGGCGCGGTGTTCAGCTGCGGGTCGAGCTGGAAATTGCGCGCCAGATGCAGGCCAGCGAAACGTACCTGACGGCTCCAGCTGACGCCGGTCGTTACGTTGTCGCCAAGCGCAACGCTGGTGAGCCACTGCGGGAAGTCTTGCTGCCAGGTGGTCATCAACCGGGTCTGCGTGGTGCCATCGCCGCGTTGCCCATGCGGAAACCGGCTGTTCATACTGCTGCTGAGCTGCCCCGGTAGCCAGCCGGAGGTTTGTAGCTGGCTTTGCAGGCTGGTTTGCTGTTGGCTGGAGGTATCGCTGGAATAAAGGGAATAGTCGAGCGTGAGGTTGCCCAGCGGCTGTGCCTGCTGCGTAGCGGGGGACGCTGTGCGTGGCTGACTTTCCAGGTGCTGAACGTGCGTTAGCGCCTGCTCGGGAAGGGTAAGCGATAACTGCTGTTGCAGACTGTCGAAGTTGACCTGAATCCCCGGCAGAGTGGACAGATTGAGCCACTCCGTCTTCGCCTGCCCGGATGAAATGCCCAGCCTGACCGCATCGTGAGTGGCTATCCACAACGCATTATCCACCACGCGTACGGCCCACACTCCGTCGTAAGCGTAGTGGTTAACGGTGACAGACAGGTATTGCGTGTTGGCGGTGGGGGGCTCAGCGTGGAGCGTCATCGACAGTAGCCACAGCAGCAGAATGGACGTTAAGCAGGCTGGCTTGAGTATGTTCATTCAGATACGCGCGCAGGGAAGAGGTCGGATGGCGTTGAAGCTGTTTAAACGGCAGCACGAATCGTTGGCCGGGCAGGACGTAACCGGCCAGCCCGGGCAGCGTTTCCGCCACCTGTCCCTGCGCATTGATCGCTTCGACATGACTCAGACGTACGTGCGCTGTCCCCCGGTTCTGGCAGCTGATGCTGGCGTCCTGTCGTGTACAGGTAAGCTGAGCCGCGACATCTTTGCTCTCTGCTTGCCCGCTGGCGATAAAAAGGGGAATAGAGTAGCGCAGCAGAAAATGAACGCCGTTGCGATCCGCGCCAGCCTGATGCCCGCCGGGGAGTTCATCAACCAGTAGCCGGAAGCTTTGCTCCTGTGGGTGTGCCGTGGGATTGAGCACCACAATACGCACCAACTGCTGCTGGCCCGGTTTTAACGCGGTGACTGCCGGGCTGCTGACGATGTCGTCGGTCAACGTCAGTACGTCTTTACCCTGTGGCTGCGACCACTGATACACGCGGATCTGCGCGTGAATAGGCTCGCTGCCGGTGTTGGTCAGATACAGCGCTGTCGCCCGCTGGGAAGCATTAAGGTTCAGCATGACCGGCGCGACCTGGAGCGTGGCGCTGAGGGCATAGCGGGCGAAAACCACGAGCACGGCCAGCCAACAAAGGGCAAAGAGGGTGATTCTGCGCATGCTAGTACACCAGGTTCAGCGTGACGTTATCGCTATACAGGCCCGCTTTGGCGTTGTTTAGCGCGCCCGCTTCGATAACGCCAACAAGGGTTTCCGACTGCGCCTGGCCGGTGCCGGTTCCTTCAATGCCGCCGTTGGCGTTTACCGGTGTTTTCTTGCTTTCATCCGCATAGAGTCGATAAGCAATGTTCTGCGCGTTGATACTGGTGTCTTCTGGTTTGAGCCAGAAGGTACCGTCGCTTTCGCTGTCGCTGCTGGCCGCTGATAGGGTAAAAGGCGTGCCGTTGGTACACAGTACGCTCAGCTGTGTTGTGGCGTTGATTTCGCTCGCTTCGTCGGAGCCGTGGCTGGCGAAATTGAGGTCATTGGCCTGCAGCGTGCAGGATTTCAAAACTTCAAGCGAGACGTGCATCGTCGCCGTTGCTGAGCTATTGGCCAGCGCGGTTTGATAAATTGCACACAATAAGCTGAAAATGATGAGGGGCATCCTTTTCATGGTGAACTCCCATAGATGAAATAACGAAGTGGTTTAATAAACATATTTTTTCAGCACGATAATTGTGCAGAGAATAAATTCGACAACCAGATGAAGGATATCTTTATCTGCTAAATCTAAGCTTATTCCTGATAATGTAATAAAAATGTTCAGTACAGGTTTCTGCAGTATTTCCTGATGGAAACACTAGCGTAATCCTTGCTTCGCAATATGTATGGTTTCTCTGGTTTATTACTGATAAAGCGAACGATTTTCTATCGTGCGTATTTTTCGGTGTAATTCCGCCAGCGTATTGCAATGGAATTTCGCCATCGCATTTCGTCGATGTGTATAGATCGTTTTGGGTGATTTATGCAGCATGCGGGCGATGGTGTTAGGGGAAAAACCCATAATTATCAATAAACAGATATGGATCTCTGAATGCGTTAACGGCGATTCTTTACGCATGCTTCGGCGAAATTCAGGGTGCTTAAGCTGCTGGGCGAGCTGCTTTATCGACAGCTTGTCGCTGTGCACGCAAACGCGTCCAGGGGGCAGAAACTGCTGGACCTCCTGTGTCCGTTTATCTTCCGTAATGACCAGCCATTTTGTTTCGCTATTATCACAGAGGATCTTTTCGCGCAGTTCGAAGACGCAATTGTCAGTGTCTTTATTAAACCATTGTAGCGTGGGTGAGGGGTTAACCATATAAGGAAGAGAGTGTTTTAATCCCTGCCACAGGAAATAATTTTTACTCAGGACAACCAGCTGATAAGGTGCAAACATATTGATTACTTATTCCACAGAAAACCTTGACCATAATTAGCGTGAGAATCACAGGCTAATTGATAGTCAGCGAGCGTTTCGATGCCTTCCACGAGGACTTCATCGGCAATTTTTTGGCAACAGTGGGCTAGCTTGAGAAACGGTTCTTTGCATTGACGTGCCGTCCAGAACGCATGTTTATCAATTTTGGCCCCGGAAAAGTAATAATCCTGTTCGACAAGGCAGGGCAGAACGTCGTCATGAACGTCATCTGCCCAGACGGCAATCCCCATATCTCTAACGGCGTTGATGCGATCGCGTAGCTGCTGACTCTCGGTAGGTGTCAGCAGCATCAGCTGATCCAGATCGGTCAGCTCAACGGCGATGCGATCGGGGGCTGCAACCTGTTCTTCGAGACGCGGCAAAAAATGAGGGGCCAGCATGACGTCTGCGCTGGCGTTCAGGTAGTACTTACCGGAGACCGTGGTTTGAATGACATGGACAAGTTGGGCAAAGAAGATCTCAACTCTGGCATCGAGCGCCAGGTTGCTGAAAAAATGCTCGAGGTTTATCGGGGCCGCTGCGGTTGAGAGGACTTCCCAGGCAACGATACGTTCATTATGTAAGACGCGAATGGATTCGAATTTATAACCAGTGAGCATGATTACGCAGCAATATAGACCAATATTTTTCAGTATTGGTAAATGCTAAGCAATTTGCTTTTATTGGTATATTTATAAATATAAGTTGGATTGATATGGTTTTTTAATCTGATTTATAAGTGTTTTATAGGTTTTTATTTTTACGAAAATAGAGAAAATAAACGGGGGCGATATGCCCCCTTACGCTTAAGACATTAGCCTTGTGCATCGATCACTTTGATTTCCACCATCCCAATGCCCAGCTGGCGCGGGGAGTGGCCGAGGATATTGCCCTCGTTCGTTGACTGCGGACTCGGCGGCACAATCACCAGCGTGCTGGCATCCGACGGGTTGTCGAAGTGCAGCGTGGTGGTGGTCACATCATGACTGAGGGTAATCGTCTGTTCACTGTTGCCCACGCGAACCGGGATCGGTTTATCCGCGTTTGGCCCGAAGGCTTTGGCGGTGATCACCAGGTCGAAGCGTTTCGGCAGCGGGTGCTGGTACTCAATTTTCACTTCTTCGCCAAGCTGGGCATTGGACCAGCGGCCCCAGGCTTCCGGACGAGAGATGCCGCTAAAGCTTTTCACCTCTTCCGGCGCCCCGGCGACGTTAAAGATAAAGCTGTCGGCTTTGTAGCGGATATCGTTGTCGACGGTTTTCAGCGAATCGACGTTGCCTTTGTAGCGCACCATATCGATCACCGTATCTTTAAACTCGGTTTTGCCGTTCCACTGCGTTTTATCGACGTGCTGCACTTTTTGTTCACCGCCAAGCTGGCCCTGCGATACGCACCAGTCGGTGGACAATGCCAGATTCGGCGACCACTGCTGCGCCATTTTGTAGCAGCGGTCAATCCAGACGAAGTTATCGCGGGGGGCAAAATCGGCCAACTGGTAGCGCAGCGGCGCGGAGTATTCGCTTTCCGGCAGCGGTTCAACGCGGTTATCCGACACGCGCAGCAGTAGCGGCAAGCGGAAGTGGCTACCGGAAAAGGCGATCATATTTTTCTGAGTATCAATAGAGAAGTTTTTGATCTCTTTCGGGAAATTCCACAGGCGAATGATATCTGGCTTCCACGCCAGCACCTTCTCCTTCATATTGAGGAAGACTTCGGACAACGACTGCCCGGATAGGCTACTGCGGCCCAGGCCGATAAAGTTATCCCCACCGAGTATATCCAGCACCGTTGCGCCGTTATCCATGGTGTTGCGTTTTACGGCCATGATTTCCTGCTCGTCGGGTTTATCACCGCGAATCACGAAGAACAGATTGCTGCGGTCCTGTTTATTCAGGTAGTCCCAGGCGGTGTTTTTCATCGCCAGATGGTCGGAGGAAACCACGATCACCGTGTCTTTAAACCACGGTGATGCTTTGATTTTATTGATAAATTCCGCAATGTTTTCCTGACTACAGGTCACTGCGCTAAACGACTGGTTGGCCTTGCCGTTGATGTCGTATTTTTTGCGATTACAGCTACGGGAGATAAAGCCGTCCGGATGATGGGTATCGACCGTTAAGGTAAACAGCGAAAAGCGTTTCCCCTCGCGTGACAGCGTCTCAAATTTCTTCCACGCTTCGTCGAGAACGGTGTCGTCGTAATAGCCCCAGTCGTTTTTGTAGTTCGGGTCCGCGACGGTGGTTTTCAGCTCTTCCGCACCGTACAGATTGTCGAAACCATGTGATTTCAGGAAGACATCTTTACCGGCGAAACGCAGATTGGCGCCCTGCACAAAATAGTTCTCGTAACCGGAATTTTTCAGGATATCGCCAAGGCAGATATTTTGCGGAAAGAAGCTCGACAGCGACGCGGACGCGTTACCTTCGAACGGCGCGAACAGCGGGATACCGCACTGGGAGGCAACCATACCGGCAATAGTGTAGTCGGTACCCGGCAGCTGTATGGTATGGCTGAAATCCAGACTCTGGTTCTTTAACTCGCCCAGCTCCGGCGTCAGGTTCGGGAAGGCGTCGTTGTCAAAGTAGGTACGTTCCAGGCTCTCGCCATAGATATAAACGAGGTTCAGCTTTGGTTTCGGGATCGTTTTTGACGGTTCTTTATAGTAGGCCGAAAAATCAGGATCGCCGTCGCGCGACTGGGATTTTACCAGCTCGCTAATCTGGCGGAACGCCGGGCTGGCATCGACCGAACCGACGGCCAGAACCAGCGCCAGCAGACTGTAGCCAAAATGATGAGGATGATGGCGGCGTCGACGTAATAACCAGCCCAGCGCGCTAAAAACAGCGACCAGCGCGGCAACGAGGCCGACACCCGGCAGGATGTATTTGCTGACGCCCGCGCCGGTCAGGCTGTTGGTCAGAGTATAGAGTACCGCATCGTTGATACCGTCGCCGGTAAAGTAGTCGCTGGCATACAGGGTAATATTCAGGACCACAAACAGGCCCAGTACCGTTAACGTGGCGGCAAACCACCATTTATTGCGCCCTGCCTTCCAGGCGTATATCGCAATGGAAGCCAGAAACAGAACGAGGGATAACAACTCTGACACTACACATCCTCAACCGCGCCAGGTTTTCTGGCTCTACAGAAAGTAACTTCACAATGTAATTGTGCCGTCATCTGTCTGCAATTCTAACGTAATGAAAGTGTGCTGTTATTCAGAATTGGTTTATAAATGAACGTTATTTGAGCGTTTTTTGGGTGGCCGGTGTGATTCCTGCCACCCAAAAAGACTATCAGGAAATGAAGCTAACGCCTTGTTTAAGAACGAAATCACAGGCTTTTGCTTTGACTTTTTTACCCAGTTCGGTGTTGCCCAGACTGTCGAGGTCGAGCTTCTGGCCGTCTTTGGCGTTCAGCAGGCCTTCAAGTCCTTCCATGTAGCCGGTATCTTTTTTCTGTTCAGCCGCCGTGTTGAGACCCAGTTTATCCAGCACCTGGCTTTTCACGTTATCCACGTTGGCCACGGAGGCCAGTTTCTCTTTCGCGCAATACCCCATGATCCCGGCGGCATTGTTCATGCTGCTGGAGCTTAACGACTGGCTGCCACCGTTAAGCAGACTGGTCAGCGAAGAGAGGGAAGATCCGCCGCTCTGTGACGAGCTGCTGCTGCCAGCGAGCGAGCTGGCTGCGCTACTCAGGTCATTCAACGATACGGCGCCCGCAGCGGTAGAAATAAACGCGCTGGCAATAATTACGCGGCAAAGCATCGATTTTACAGATTTCATGGGGTTTACTCGTGTGTGCAGTTATCAATGGACGTAATAAGTATACGCCTGTCATTCATAGGATGTATCTTAATACTCTTTCCCTGTTACCCGACTGCGGTAACTTTCCCAATTGAAGATCACCCACAGGCTGTTACCGAGGCGCATGCGGTCCATGACCCGCTCGCCCAGAAGTTTATTCATTTCGTCGAGATTGCTGTTGGTCAGCATGCCGGTCGGGCGCTTGGATGAGGAACGACGGTCAACGATCTGGTTGATGATCACCTTTTCATAGCGTGATTCGGTCTGCATGCCGATCTCATCGATCACCAGCAGGTCGACGTTGCTCAAATCGCTTAGCAGCTGTTCTTCGCTGGTTTCGCGGTTACTAAAGGTTTCTTTCATCGCCGACATAATGTCGGCAACGGTGATAATCAGCACCGATTTACCGCGCAATAGCAGCTCATTGCAGATGGCCGCGGCGAGGTGGTTTTTGCCGGTACCCGGCTTGCCGGAAAAAATAAAGCTCGCGATATTGCCGTCGAACTCATCAACGTACTGCCGCGCTTTTGCCAGCGCGTTCATCTGACCTTCGTTTTCAACGCGGTAGTTATCGAACGAACAGTTTTGATGCAGTGGGCGAATGCCGGAGCGGTTAAAGGTGCGCTGCATTTTCATCGCGCGGTTTTCACGCGCCAGCGCCGCCGCGCGGATCTCGCCCTGTTCTTTCTGCCAGGCCAGCAGCTCTTCGCCGGTTTTAAAGGCCGGTTCAATATGCGCCGGCATCATCTTTTGCAGGCGCTTCATCAATTCGCCAACGTCTTTCATGCTCAACCTCTGAAACCCGGTGGAATCTGACGATCAGGTTCGCTGACCGCGTTAACATCACGGCGCATCTGGCCGTTATTATTCGCCCGGCCCATCTGTATGCTGCGCGCTAATTTTTGCTGCCACTGCACGTGGTGGAAAACTTTGCCTTCCGCCTGCCAGTAGGCGACGAACGAGGCCAACTCTTCTGGCGTAACCGGCTCGCTTAAGGCGATGCCCCACAGCGCGGAAAGGCGCAGAAACTCGGCGTCAGGCTGCCATCCTGCGTACATGGCGAATTTACCCATTGGTACGGAGACCGGTGCTGCCGTTGGCTCTTCAAAGAACTGGGCGTCCAGCGTCACGTCGCTGCCCGGACGGGCAAGCTTTTCTTCCAGCGCCAGCAACTGCGCCAATCGCTCCGGCGTGACGGCATAGAATGCCGGCGCATTATTGGCAAACACGGCGACCGCGCCACCCTGGGTTTGCGCAAGAATGGCCGCGGGATCGGCTACGAAAGCGTCAATACCAATCACGTTAGGCGTTAAAATACGAGAAGACATAACACACTATCTCAATACTGGAAAATACGGGAAGGGTGCGGGAAATCCGCACGAATACTGCACATAGTAGCACAAGCCGGGGGAAGGGCGGCACTCTCCCGTGCCGCCCTCAGGATCACACCCGTGGGCGCTTACGGTACAGCCACAGACCTGGAATCGACAGGCCGATGGAGAGCGCTCCCACGATAGACGAGGCTTTCAGGAAGTTACTCAGCAGCGTGATCATCATCTCTTCGGAATAGCCGAAATGACTGATTTTTACCGCAGAGATCATGGCCGTGTAGGCTGAAATACCGGGGAACATCGGGATCACGGCGGCTACGGTGAAAATTTTCGGATGCGCCAGATACCAGCGCGACCACTGGATACCGATACTGCCCACCAGCAGTGCTGCCAGGAAGGTGGCCCATTCGATGTTGAAGCCAGCGGTCATCATGACGAAGCGTGAGGCGTGGCCGATAGCACCCAGTAGCGCGCACCATGGCAACGCGCGGTGCGGAACGTTAAACACCATCGCAAAGCCGACGGCGGGAATAGCCGATAGCACGATATCCTGAGCCAGCAGCAGGACAAAATTCATTACACCCATCCGCGCAGCCCCCATAAGGTCATCGCCATGACCACACCGACGCAGGTGGCCAACGTTAATAGACTGGCAATCGCCCAGCGCGCCAGCCCGGTGTTGATATGCCCTTTGAACATGTCAGCCACCGAGTTAATAAGAGGGAACCCCGGCACCAGAAGCAGTACGCTGGCCGCCATGGCGACAGTCGAGGTCTGATGAAAGGCAGGAAGCTGCAACATCAGACCGGAGACCGTCGTCGCCACGAAGGCCGTCAGGCCGAAGTTAATCTGCGGATGCATTGAGCGATGCGTTAGCATCTGGCGAATATACATGGCGATAGTACTGGCACAGAAGGTGACCAGCGCGCCGTCCCAGCCGCCGTTGTTCAGTTTACAAAAGCAGGCGCACGATAGCCCTACCATGAGCACGACCAGCCAGCGCGGGTAGCGTAGCGGTCTTATCTGCGCAAAACGTTTACCGACATCTTTATAGTCCAGCAGCTTGTGCTCGGCCATGATGACGATGTGCTGCACTTCGGTGACCACGTGCATGTTGATCCCACGATCGCTGTTTTTACGCGTTGACGTCAGGCAGAGGCCGTCCTTGATGGTGGTCAGCACGATGGCGTTTGATGAGATGGCGCTTTCGACGCTGTCCATCCCCAGCGCAAGCCCCAGACGCGTGGACAATTCCTCCACCAGAGCGCTCTCCGCCCCATGTTGCAATAAAAAAAGCCCGCACTGAATACATAGCCGCGTAACGATGCGTTGTTCTGACTGATCGACTTCCATAAGAACCCTGGTACCCAAAACGCCTGTGTAATGACCTACTTGTACCCGAAGAATTGGTCTGTACTCTCCGCTCCGGATCAAACAATGTGCAAAAATTCAGCGTTCGTCACTGAAGGGCGAAGAGTTGATATCGCCCACACTTTTGCAAAACTGTTCGAAAGTGCAAATTTTGAACGGATTCTGGCCTTCTTTTTCGTTACTGACTTATCAAAAATGCATTCTGAAACTTTATGTATACACGAAATAAACAAATAATTAACCAGAATGTGAGGTCACCCTATGAACACGCAAGTCGCCATTATCGGTGCCGGGCCTTCGGGGCTGCTGTTAGGCCAGCTGCTGCATAACGCCGGGATTAAAACCGTTATCCTTGAGCGCCAGACACCGGAGTATGTGCTGGGTCGCATTCGTGCGGGCATCCTGGAAAACGGTACCGTTGAGCTGCTGCGTGAAGCGGGAGTCTCTCGCCGTATGGACGCAGAGGGGTTGATTCACCACGGCGTGGAGTTTCTGTTTGCCAACCAACGCATTCCCGTGCCGCTGAGCGAGCTCACGGGGGGCAAAACCGTGATGGTTTACGGGCAGACCGAAGTGACGCGCGATCTGATGGAAGCGCGTCAGGCATGTGGCGCCCAGACCATTTATGGCGTTGAACAAGTTGAGCTGCATGACCTCAAGAATGATAAACCCTTTGTAACGTTTGTGAAAAATGGCGAAACGTGCCGGCTGGAATGTGATTTTGTTGCGGGTTGCGATGGGTTCCACGGCGTTTCGCGACAGAGTATCCCCCGCGATATTTTGCGCGAGTACGAAAGTATCTGGCCGTTCGGCTGGCTGGGGCTGCTCGCGGATACGCCGCCGGTAAACCACGAACTTATTTATGCACACCATGAGCGTGGGTTTGTATTGTGTAGTCAGCGCTCACTAACAAGAAGCCGCTACTATCTCCAGGTACCGCTCAGCGACAAGGTCGAGCAGTGGTCAGATGAACGCTTCTGGGGAGAGTTGAAGCGTCGTCTGCCGGATGAATTGAGTCAAAAGTTAGTGACTGGTCACTCACTTGAGAAGAGCATTGCGCCGCTGCGTAGCTACGTGGTGGAGCCAATGCAGTATGGCCGAATGTTCCTCGTCGGCGATGCGGCGCACATCGTTCCGCCCACGGGGGCCAAAGGGCTGAACCTGGCCGTGTCAGACGTGAACTATCTGTGGCGTATTTTGCGCCAGTACTACCGCCATGGCCGCGAAGATTTACTTAGCCACTATTCACAGCTGGCGCTGAACCGGGTGTGGAAAGGCGAACGCTTCAGCTGGTTTATGACGCACCTGCTACACGATTTCCAGGACAAGAGCGCGTTCGACAGAAAGATGCAGGAGGCCGATCGCCAGTACTATCTGGGATCGCGTGCCGGGCTGACGACCATTGCGGAGAACTATGTTGGGTTACCTTATGAAACGGTGGAATAGCGCATGAAACGTGCGGGCGTGGCGACACCGCAGTCGGATATTGTGCCGGTCTTTAAGCTCTATGGTGAGCATAGGGGCTGGCCCACGCCCGATCTGTTGCACTGTGAGTCGATACTCCAGCGCAGCAGCCTCTATGAGTGGCACATCCGCGTGCATCAGCATGCGGAAATGGTGCAGTTGCTGTATTTGCACAAGGGACAGGCGGAAATTGAAGTGGAAGGCGAGCGGCACGTGGTTAACGAGCCCAGCATTCAGGTCGTGCCATCGCTGTGCGTACACGGTTTTCGTTTTTCGCCCGGAACCCAGGGCTATGTGCTGTCGCTAGCGCTTCCGCTGTTGAGCAAGCTGGAGGCGCAGTTTGGTGGTCAGCTGGATGTGCTCAGCCAACCAAGGTGTATACCGGTTAAGCGTTCAAGCCGTCATATTCGGTCGATGTTCGCGACGCTGCTGGAAGAGTATAAGCACGAGAATGATGCTCGCGAGATGATGCTCTATTCGCTATTGGGCGCGTTATTGGTTTGGCTCAATCGGCAGGGGGCGCCATCGAAGACGATTGAAGACAAAAGCGAGCGAAAACGCGGCGTGCTACGGCGGTTTGCGCGGCTGATTGAGAGCCACTACCGTGAACATTTGTCGCTGGCGGAATACGCGCAGCGACTCGGGGTATCGACGACCCATCTGAACTGCCTGTGCCGTGAATTCCATGGCACCAGTGCGCTAAACGTGCTGCACCAGCGGTTGCTGCTGGAGGCCAAAAGGAGCCTGCAGTACACCAGTATGACCATTACCCAGGTATCTGATTATCTGGGGTTTAGCGATGTAACCTATTTTTCCCGTTTTTTCAGAAAACGGGGGGGCATGACGCCGAAAGAATTCAAAATGAAAATGGAATAACGAGGAGAAAATACAGAGCGCAAATTTTAATTTCTCTTATGACTTAATTAATATTTTCTAAGTTAGTGCTTTCCTGACGGCATGCCATACTACCTTCGTCAATCCCACCAGTACATCCATGTAGCAAAATATTTATTGGTTCGGTGACGACGACATAATAATAATGTTATCGCGGTAAAGGGAATAGAAACGGATGGATTCATTTTCCTGTTAATACTTCGCATAAGTATTAAGTGGTTTTATATTCAGGAAATGAATCTTCGAATGGATACGGAGGTTTTATGTCGCCAGAATACTGCAAATTCGCGGTGATTATCAGCAAAATACCGGTAATGCAGTCTGGGCTCAGCGCGATAATGGGAATGTATTTCCCGGACTACGAGCTCAATTTTTGCCAGTCTCTGGAAGAGTTAACGTTACTTCAGTTACGACGCACAGACGTCGTTATTGTCGATTTCTCTGGGGAAGTCAGACATCCGCGCGCGTTGTGTGAACAGTATTATACGCTGCTGTCCCAGTATCGGGATATTCACTGGATTTTCATGATTAGCCGACAATACTATTCGCTGGCCGTTGAGTTTTTAATGCGCCCGGAAAGCACTTTACTTTCAGATTCCGATCCCATCGAGCGTGTCATCGATGCCGTCCGGCAGGGAGGCGTCAGTACGGAAAAAATTAGCCAGACGTTGCTTTCTCTGCAAACCCATGAGGATGTCGATGGCGACAATGAGCGATTAATTATGCTGACGCTGTCAGAACGCAAGGTACTGCGACTGCTGGCGAAAGGCTGGGGAATTAACCAAATTGCCGCCTTGCTGAAGAAAAGTAACAAGACGATCAGCGCGCAAAAAAATAGCGCTATGCGTCGACTTTCTTTGCGCAGCAATGCGGAGATGTATGCCTGGATTAACAGCAGCCAAGGGATGAAGGAACTGAATCTCTACTCAGCTTATGGAGAGCAAGCGGAATGGAAAAGCACAGCAGGAAGCAGTGCATCGCTATCATAGAACATTGTATGATGACGGAAGTGGGGTTACGTCATCTGTTAATGCATGCCCACTCCCGGAATTCTACTTTTCACTTTTATCGCACTATTCGCGAATTTAAGCTGGCGCTCCGTCAGACCTCTTTTGATGTATTGATCTGCTGCCTGCCCGGTACGAGGGAGCCGCGTATTGAGTGCCTGTTTACGATGGAGGAAATAGCGCGTCATGACGCCGGGATCGTGCGTATTATTCTGGCGAACGATAGCGTTGAGGCTGACCTTATTAAGCACCTCTCGCCAACGTATCTTCACGGCGTACTGAGTAAATCCAGCTCGTTGGCGGAACTTCAACAAAGTTTGCTGGATCTTCTGCGAGAGGCGGCGCTCGGTCATGAATGCGCTGATGCATCCTTACTGCATCATGAAAGTCGCTGTCTGAGCCCAACCGAGAATATGATTCTACGCTATATGACCTATGGTTATTCACTGATGGAAATTGCGCAGCGGCTGGACAGGAACATCAAAACTATCCGCGCGCACAAATTCAATGCCATGACAAAGCTCGGTGTGAATTCAGACGTCGGTCTGCTGAGTGCCGCGGATTTATTGGTTTCTCTGCCCGATCGGAACACCGCATACGGGCAGAGGCCGCGGTGTTCTGCTTAACTGGATGATGACTGGCAGACATCAACCCACGTTGCGGAGGTCAGGCTGGCCATTCTTTGTGGAGAGATGCGTACAGCGCTATGAATGGCGCCCGCAGCAGGGAGAACTTCGTCATAGGCCTGCAGTGAGACATCGCAATAGACGTCCAGCGGGTTTTCCAGACCAAACGGACATACGCCGCCGACGGGGTGTCCGGTCAGCATGACCACTTCGTCACTGCTGAGCATACGGGCTTTCGCGCCGAAAGTGTCTTTAAGCTTTTTGTTGTCCAGACGGGCATCGCCTTTAGCGACAACCAGAATCACACGGTCCTTTATCTTCAACGACAGCGTTTTGGCAATCTGTCCAGGCTCAACCTGATGAGCGGCGGCTGCCAGCGCGACGGTCGCAGTGCTTTGCTCAAGCTCGATAATATTGATGTCGGGCGCGTGCTCGGCAAAGAATTCTCGTACAGACTGTAGGCTCATCATACTCTCCTGATTTTTCGGCGAGTCACTCTGTCATAAAGCTACCTTGGTTGTAAATATTGCGACGAAGTTGTGCAAAAATTGTTTGATTTCTGGATCTCCTTCACATTCGCTGCAACCGGTTACAGTAACCGGTTGCGGTTCGCATTCAGTCGATTGATACTGCGAGGGTAACTTCCTTTGTATCCATAATAAGAGCCATATATGAACTGTATCCCTATGAACAATATGTCAGGTCGCGTTGCTGCAACCGCAGAGCGTTCACAGTTTGCCCAGTCGTATGTCGGCAAAATCGTTGTTGCTGTGCTTACGTCTAAAGCCTGTCAGGAGGGCTGCTATGTCTGCTAATCACGCTGCATTTAATTTGATATTTCGCTTTGTAGAAAACTACGTTAGTCCAGTTGCTGGGCGTATTTCATCTCAGCGCCACGTCATGGCCATCCGTGACGGTTTTATCTCTGCTATGCCTTTCATGATTGTGGGTTCGTTCTTGCTGGTATTTGCATACCCGCCGTTCTCGCCGGATACCACCTGGGGCTTTGCTCGCGCGTGGTTGGACCTGGCAAAACAGTTTGAAGGCCGCATTTTGACGCCGTTTGATATGACGATGGGCATCATGTCTATCTATATCTGCGCCGCTATCTCCTATAACTTAGGTAAACATTACGAAAAGACCAACCAGCTCGATCCTTTCATGTGTTCGATGCTGTCAATTATGGCGTTCCTGCTGGTTGCCGCACCGAAAACTAACGGCACTCTGCCGGTGGACAGCCTCGGGGGAACCGGGATCTTCACCGCCATCCTCGTCGCTGTTTATTGCGTAGAGATGATGCGTTTTCTGAAAATCCGCAACATCGGGATCCGTTTACCGGATCAGGTGCCGCCGATGATCAAAAACTCTTTCGATCTGCTGATACCGGTACTGGTGGTCGTGCTGACGCTCTATCCGCTGAGTCTGTTTATTCAGAGCCAGTTCGATATGCTGATCCCTCAGGCTATCATGTCGGTGTTCAAACCGTTGGTTTCCGCGGCTGACTCCTTACCGGCTATTCTGCTGGCGGTGCTGATTGGCCACCTGCTGTGGTTCGCAGGGATTCACGGGGCGGCGATTGTATCCGGTATGCTGCAGATGTTCTGGCTGACCAACCTCGGTCTGAACCAGACCGCGCTGGCACAGGGCGCGCCGCTGCCGCACATCTTTATGGAAGCATTCTGGACCTTCTTCATCGTGGTCGGCGGTTCCGGCGCCACCATGGGCCTGGTATTCTGCTATCTGCGTAGCCGCTCGGCCCACCTGCGTTCTATTGGCCGTCTGAGCGTGGTGCCAAGCCTGTTCAACATCAACGAACCGGTGATTTTCGGTACGCCTATCGTCATGAACCCGGTGTTCTTTATTCCGTTCCTGCTGGCACCGATGGTTAACGCCATTCTGGCCTGGGCGGCAATGAAGCTGGATCTGATTGGCCGTGTCATCTCTGTTGTTCCATGGACCGCGCCGGCACCTATCGGTGGAGCGTGGGCGTTAGGCTGGGATTTCCGTGCGGCGATTCTGGTCGTGTTGCTGGCCTGCGTTTCGGCAATCATCTACTATCCGTTCTTCAAAGTGTATGAGAAACAGTTGCTTGCACAGGAAGAGGAAGAAGCACAGCGTGCGGTGGAAGAGAGCCAGCAGGTTGCGTAATGGGTAGGAAATCGACGGGGCGTTTGCCCCGTCGGTTATTTTAGGGTGCAGTCACCACACTGCTGAACATCGGGCAGACGATAGCGCTGACAGCAGGTTCGGCGCACCAAACGGCCATCTCTCACCACAACGGTACGCCACAGCGGGTTATCCTGGCCATCGGCCAGCGTCTTGCTAAAGAAGTAGCGCTGCCGTATCTGGTTCACCGACTCTTCGCCCAGCAGTGCAATCATCTCGCCGAGATACCAGTTAATTAAATAACCGGTGTTGCTCCAGATAAGTTTAGCGTTAATGTCACCCGTGGCTTCAAGGGCCTCAATGACGGGCATAATGCCTTGCGTCACTAAGTTATCCATACGTTCGACGAGTGGTTTCTGAGTCGTGCGTAGATCGTGGCGTACATCGACCCAGAAGCACGCAGCACGTCCGGTTTCATGGAACTCGACGTGGAAGTGCTCGGGTGAGACGGCGATGGCAGATTCTTCTGTCAGCAGCGCCAGCATCAGTGGCGGTACCATCAGGCCGATATACCATTGTGCCCACAGCGATATCAGCGGTTTGTTTTCGCGCGGCTGTGTCGGTTGGTTACGGTAGATATGATCGGAATAGATCGCGAGCAGTGAGCTCAGTTCTGTCGGCTTTGCCCATTCGGCCAGCGCTTTCGCATTGTCAGGGGGCGTTTCATTTAGGCGAAACATCTCCAGCATGTGCGGACGATGCTCGGCGATTTTTGCGCGTACCGATTCGGCGAGCACATTTCCCGTAGCGGGAAGCGACGTACGCCAGATAAGGTCATCAGCAATCGGTGCGGAGCGATAGGCCATAGGATTAGCTAGATACAAAACTAAATGATAATGATTAGCAATCCTAGCTATAGATAAAAACAAGCGCAAGCGGTTTATCGCTCGCGCTTGTTTTTTGTGAACTCAGGCGGCGGGAAGCCGTTCGCTGGTCAGGGCGCTGTTGCGCCCCTGATTTTTGGCTTCGTACAGCGCTTTATCCGCCATCTGAATCGCCGCGTCGATATCGTTATCCTCTAGCGGGGCAATACCGATACTGACGGTGACATGAGTGGCGACGCTGGCATTAAACATATGTGGGATCTTCAGATCGTAGACCTGCTGACGAATGCGCTCCGCCGTCAGGATGGCATTATTCAGATCACACTGCGGCAGCAGCACCAAAAATTCTTCGCCACCATAGCGGGTCACAATATCGCGTGAGCGCACCGCGTTGCGAATGGCGGCGGAAACACGCATCAGCGCCTGATCGCCCATCATATGGCCGTAGTGGTCGTTATAGGCCTTAAAATGGTCGATATCCAGCAGTAGAACCGAGTGTTGGGCCGGGCCAAGCGCTTTCAGTGAATCCAGGCGAAACTGGAAGCCGCGACGATTATACAGGCCGGTAAGCGGATCGAGCATGCTCAAGCCGTTCAGCGTTTCGCGTTCCTCCAGCAGTTTATACATCAACCCCTGGGCAAAGCTGTCGTTACGCCGCTGGATGATGTGCTGAATGGTAATACCGATTAATGGTAGCGCGAAGCAGTAGACCATTCGCCACCACTCTTCAGAATTGCTGCTGAACAGGCAGACAATAAAAGTCGGTAATGAATGCAGTGCAAACGCAATGATATTATTTGAAAAGGCAATAGTCCCGACAAATAACACGCTAAATAGCGCAACCATTTGAAAGTTATCATTTACCGCGGGGAGCACAAAAGTTTTACTTAAAATATGCCAGCCCCACAGGCAGCCAAATATAGCCGAAACTATCGGCAGGTTGAGTTTGACTCTCGCGTAGCGCCAGTTCCACAGCAGCATAGCGCCGCTACCCACCGCAATGAGCATTGCCGGTAGGGGAAATATATGTACATCATATATCGGACTAAACACCGACAGCGCCGATGAGACCAAATTGAGAAACAAAAACAGCCGGAACGTTAGCTGATATTTTTGCGCACGCAGGGTACGCCAGGATTGTACGGTCATTGTTTGAAGTTGTAGTCAGCCTTAAATAAATAAGTAACTGCATCAAAAGCAACAATAATGCAGGAAGAGTCGTGCGCTTGCTTTATATTTGACATGCTGGTTTTTTAGACAACTTAACACCATATAATATTCATGTCATTAATGAATATGAAACCTTAGCGCAATAGCAGACAAATGACAAAAAAGACTATATGATATTGGTAATCATTATCATTTGAAGGGCGGATCATGTTGCAAAAAACGTTGGGCAGCGGCTGGGGAGTACTGCTTCCGGGGACCGTCATTGCGCTACTGAGCACCATGGGGCTTTCAGCCGATGTCTGGCGCGGCGTGATTGTCTGCGGGCTGCTGCTGAGCAGTGTGATGATCTGGCATCGTCAGCTGAGACACTTTGTACTGTTGCCGTCTTGCATTGCGTTAATTGGCGGTATTGTACTGATTATAATGAATTTAAAATTGATGGAGTGAAGCAAGAAAGGAAATCAGGAAGAGAACGAGGAAACTGGTGCGAGGGGGGGGACTTGAACCCCCACGTCCGTAAGGACACTAACACCTGAAGCTAGCGCGTCTACCAATTCCGCCACCTTCGCACAGATATCTCGTTACTTTTGTTATATCGCCTCGTTGGTGCGAGGGGGGGGACTCGAACCCCCACATCCTAAGGACACTAACACCTGAAGCTAGCGCGTCTACCAATTCCGCCACCTTCGCACAGTGCGAGCGATATAACGTGGATTATGGTGCGAGGGGGGGGACTTGAACCCCCACGTCCGTAAGGACACTAACACCTGAAGCTAGCGCGTCTACCAATTCCGCCACCTTCGCATACCATCGATTCTTTATGAAAGAATCGTTACCACGGAGGCGAATTCTAGAGATTTTACGCTGTGCGTCAATAGTTAATTATCGAAGACTGCGCGATTGCCGAAAAAAAAGGCGTTTATGCGGATTTTACCGTTTGTTGTAGGCCAGATAAGCGTTAGCGCCTACCGGCCTTGTGCGATGCAACGCCGGATAGCGGTGTAAATGCCTTATCCGGCCTGCATTGATTAGGCTTTTTTCGCCTGACGGGTCATGACGGTGCGGTACACTTTGAAACGGCCTGTTTGAGCAATCACTTCATGGAAGCCAAAGGTTTCGTCCAGCACTGCCGGATAGGGCAGGAAGGCGTTGGCCACGATGCGTAGCTCGCCGCCGCTGTTCAGATGACGCACGGCGCCGCGAATCAGCGTTTGCGCAGCGTCCAGGCTGGTCTGCATGCCATCGTGGAACGGCGGGTTGGAGATGATCATATCGAAACGGCCGTTCACCTCAGAGAAGACGTTGCTTGCCAGCACGTCGCCTTCAATGCCATTTGCCGCAAGGGTTGCGCGGCTGGCTTCGACCGCCGGAGCGCTCACATCGCACAGGGTCAAACGAACCTTCGGCGAGTGGCTGGCCAGCGTCGCCGCCAGCACGCCTGCGCCGCAGCCGACGTCCAGCACTTTACCTTTGGTGTGAGGCGTCAGGGTGGAGAGCAGCAGCTGGCTGCCGACATCCAGTCCGTCACGGCTGAAGACGCCCGGTAGGGTCTTAATGGTCAGCTTATCAAGCTGATACTCGCCCCAGAATGTTTCCGCATCGAACGACGGCTGTTTTTCCAGACGACCGTGATACAGGCCGCAGCGACGAGCGCTGTCGACTTTATTCAGCGGCGCGAACTCCGCCAGCATCTGTTCGGCGCTGCGCACGCCGCTGCGGTTTTCGCCAATGACGAAAATATCGGTGCCCACCGGCAGAAGAGACAGAATGTTCATCAGCTGGAACTGGGCTTCCGGTTTGTTCTTTGGCCAGTAGTAGATAAACGTGTCGCTGTCGGCGACGTCTTCCGCCTGCGCCACAAGCCCAAAGCGAACGTTGTCGCCCATCTGGCGGTTTAACACCTGCCAGTGGTGAAACTGCTGGGTATGCGCGCGGCTTGCGGCGGTCTCAAGACGTGCGGGCAGGTCATCCTGCAGATCGCCGGCAAAGAAAATACGGCTCTGTTCGAAATCGTCACTGTGGCGCAGCAAGACTTCACTTGCCGGGGTAAAAGCAGACATGAATGGTTCCTCATTAAACTCAGGCCGCGATTATACACGTCATCCTTCAAGTTGCCTCTATGTTGGCTGCACTCATTCACCCCAGTCACGTACTTTTGTACGCTCCTGGGGATTCATTCGCTTGCCGCCTCGATGCAACTCGAATGATTTTGTGTATATAGAGTGTAATTGGCGCAGTTTCGATGAATTTGCTATATTTGCGCCCTTGATAGACAGGAGCGTGGTACATGACATCCCGGCGAGACTGGCAATTACAACAGTTGGGTATTACCCAATGGTCACTGCGTCGCCCCGGCGCGTTGCAGGGCGAGATTGCCATTACGCTCCCTCAGCACGTTCGGCTGGTGATCGTTGGCGAGGAGCTTCCTGCGCTGACGGAACCGCTGATGGGCGATATTCTGCGCGCGCTGCGTCTGACGCCGGACCAGGTTTTACCGCTGACGCCCGATCGCGTGGCGATGCTGCCGCAGGAGAGCCGCTGCCACTGCTGGCGGCTGGGTAACGATGAACCCGTCACGCTGGAAGGGGCGGTGATTTCGACGCCGCCGTTTAATGAACTGCAAGCCAGCGCGCCCGCGCGCGCCGCGCTTTGGCAACAAATTTGCGCCCATGAACACGATCTCTACCCTCAGCACGACTGATTTACCCCGCGCCTTCGCGATTGAAACGCGCGCCCATGCGTTTCCCTGGAGTGAAACAACCTTCGCCAGTAATCAGGGAGAGCGCTATCTGAACCTGCAGATGTCGGTCGACGGTGAAATGGCCGCCTTTGCGATCACGCAGGTGGTGCTGGATGAAGCGACGCTGTTCAATATCGCGGTCGACCCAGCGTTTCAGCGCCGCGGTCTGGGGCGCGAGCTGCTTGAACATCTCATTGATGCGTTAGAGGCACAGGGCGTGGTCACGCTATGGCTGGAAGTCCGCGCATCGAATCACGCAGCCATTGCCCTGTATGAAAGTTTAGGCTTTAACGAAGCGACGATTCGTCGCAACTATTATCCTACGGCGGAAGGTCGCGAGGATGCCATTATTATGGCGCTGCCCATTAGTATGTAAGACAAGGTGAAAAGATGAAGAAGTGGGACTGGATTTTCTTCGATGCCGACGAGACGCTGTTTACGTTTGACTCGTTTAGCGGCTTACAGCGGATGTTTCTCGACTATAGCGTGACCTTTACCGCGGAAGATTTCCAGGACTACCAGGCGGTGAATAAGCCGCTATGGGTGGATTACCAGAATGGGGCGATCACCTCGCTCCAGCTTCAGCATCAGCGTTTTACCGGCTGGGCGGAACGTTTGAATGTTCACCCGGGGGATCTGAACGACGCCTTTATGAATGCGATGGCGGAGATTTGCGCGCCTTTGCCGGGGGCCGAGTCGCTGCTGAATGCGCTGAAAGGCAAAGTGAAAATGGGGATCATCACAAACGGTTTTACCTCATTACAGCAAACGCGCCTTGAGCGTACCGGCTTTAGCAATCACTTTGATTTGCTGATCATTTCTGAAGAAGTTGGCGTCGCTAAACCGGACCGCCAGATCTTTGATTACGCCCTTGAACAGGCCGGCCATCCGGACCGTTCCCGCGTGCTGATGGTCGGCGATACCGCCGAGTCTGATATTCGCGGCGGCATGAACGCCGGTTGGGCAACCTGCTGGCTGAACGCGCACCAGCGCGCGCTGCCGGAAGGCATCACGCCTGACTGGACGGTAACCTCATTGCCTGAACTGGAGCGACTCCTGTGTAAACAGTGATTGCCAGCCCCCCTTTGATGGGTAAAATAGCCGCAATTTTTTCGTATTCAACATGCGCGGCGCGTTGCCGCGTTTACTAAGAAGATTGAATTATGACGTTGTCTCCTTATTTGCAAGAGGTGGCCAAGCGCCGCACTTTTGCCATTATTTCTCACCCGGATGCCGGTAAAACGACGATCACTGAAAAGGTGCTGTTATTCGGACAGGCCATTCAGACCGCCGGTACGGTAAAAGGGCGTGGCTCCAGCCAGCATGCGAAATCCGACTGGATGGAGATGGAAAAGCAGCGTGGTATCTCTATTACCACGTCCGTGATGCAGTTTCCGTACCGTGACTGCCTGGTGAACCTGCTGGACACCCCGGGGCACGAAGACTTCTCCGAGGATACCTATCGTACGCTGACGGCGGTCGACTGTTGTCTGATGGTTATCGACGCCGCGAAAGGCGTTGAGGATCGTACCCGCAAGCTGATGGAAGTTACCCGTCTGCGCGATACGCCGATCCTGACCTTCATGAACAAACTCGACCGCGATATCCGCGATCCGATGGAAGTGCTGGATGAAGTGGAGCGCGAGCTGAAAATCGGCTGCGCGCCGATTACCTGGCCGATTGGCTGCGGCAAGCTGTTCAAAGGCGTTTACCATCTCTATAAAGATGAAACCTATCTGTATCAGACGGGTAAAGGCCACACCATCCAGGAAGTACGTATTGTGAAAGGGCTGAACAGCCCTGAGCTGGATGCGGCGGTCGGTGAAGAGCTGGCCCAGCAGCTGCGTGACGAGCTGGAACTGGTGCAGGGTGCGTCCAACGAGTTCGATAAAGAGCTGTTCCTGGCGGGGGAAATTACGCCGGTCTTCTTCGGTACCGCGCTGGGCAACTTCGGCGTTGACCATATGCTCGACGGTTTAGTGGAGTGGGCGCCAGCGCCAATGCCGCGTAACACCGATACCCGCCTGGTGGAAGCGCAGGACGAGAAGTTCTCCGGCTTCGTGTTTAAAATTCAGGCCAACATGGACCCGAAACACCGCGACCGCGTGGCGTTTATGCGCGTGGTGTCGGGGAAATATGAAAAAGGCATGAAGCTGCGTCAGGTGCGTATCGGTAAAGATGTGGTTATCTCTGATGCGCTAACCTTTATGGCGGGTGACCGTTCGCACGTTGAAGAGGCCTATCCGGGCGATATCATCGGGTTGCACAACCATGGTACCATCCAGATTGGCGACACCTTTACTCAGGGCGAGATGATGAAGTTCACCGGTATCCCGAACTTCGCGCCGGAACTGTTCCGTCGTATCCGCCTGAAGGATCCGTTGAAGCAGAAACAGCTGCTGAAAGGGTTGGTACAGCTGTCGGAAGAGGGCGCGGTGCAGGTGTTCCGTCCGATTGCCAACAACGACCTGATCGTAGGCGCCGTGGGTGTGCTGCAGTTTGACGTAGTGGTTGCGCGTCTGAAAAGCGAATACAACGTTGAAGCGATTTACGAATCGGTAAACGTCGCCACCGCCCGCTGGGTAGAGGGGAAAGACGTGAAGAAATTCGAAGAGTTCAAGCGTAAAAACGAAGTTCAGCTGGCGCTGGACGGTGGCGATAATCTGACGTACATCGCCCCGACCATGGTGAACCTGAACCTGACGCAGGAACGTTATCCTGACGTTGAGTTCCGCAAAACTCGCGAGCACTAAAACCCCCTTCAGGGTGCGGCAGCCGCTGCACCCTGACACTTTTCCTTCCTTTTTAGCCTGTTACGGAAAGTTCTTAATTCCGCCCCTTTTTCCATTAACTGTCTGTTTTTTGCTCAGCGAAGCGGGCGCTTTCAAAATTGTGATCTATATTTAACAAAGCGATGACATCTGTGTCGGCTTTAAATTCTGATAGTCACGCTATGTAAAGTGCTTAAAGCTGACACTTATTTTCATCGCAATATTAATAACTGGATAAGGGCGCGATTTCGCGGTGATTTATGGTCCTGAGAATTGGGGGCTGTCGTGAAATTCGTGGTCAGGGGTTTCGTCCCCTATTCAGCAATGCAACCTGCGTGTTGCACATGCTCAAATTGCGGGCAAAACATACAGGAATATATTGATGATGAAAAAACTGACGATGTCTAAAACGCTGCTTGCCGTGATGCTGACTTCTGCTGTGGCTACCGGTTCCGTCTACGCAGAAACGACAACGATGGATAAGGCTCAGGCCAGTGCGGAAAGTGCAGGGAATAAAGTCGGTAACTTCATGGATGACAGCACCATCACGGCAAAAGTCAAAGCCGCCCTGCTGGATAACGAGAGTATTAAGAGCACGGATATCTCTGTGAAAACGGATAAAAAAGTCGTGACGCTGAGCGGCTTTGTACAAAGTCAGGCTCAGGCTGAAGCGGCTGTCGCGGCGGCGAAAACCGTTGAGGGCGTTGCTTCTGTGAGCGACAAGCTCCACGTCCGCGACAGTAAAGAAAGCTCGATAAAAGGCTATGCCGGTGATACGGCAACGACCAGTGAAGTGAAAGCCAAGCTGCTGGCTGATGACATCGTACCTTCACGCAACGTAAAAGTTGAGACGACAGATGGCGTAGTACAGCTGTCGGGTACCGTGGAATCTCAGGCGCAAAGCGATCGTGCAGAAAGCGTCGCTAAAGCAGTCGAAGGCGTGAAAAGCGTCAAAAATGATCTGAAAGTGCAGTAATAAGGGGGCATCTTGTCTCCTGATATTTGGCAGGAGACAAGATGTGCGCCACACTAAAAAAGTGCCGATGAGTGGCCTGGATGCTCATAGCAAGCGGTCGACATTAACTATGGTAAAGGAGAAGCTTATGTTTCGTTGGGGCATTATATTTCTGGTTATCGCGTTAATTGCCGCCGCATTAGGATTTGGTGGGCTGGCAGGTACCGCAGCATGGGCAGCGAAAATCGTGTTCGTTGTGGGGATTATCATCTTCCTGGTAAGCCTGTTTACCGGGCGTAAACGACCCTAGAACACCACGCGCAAAGTAGCATGAAAGCAAAGCCAGTCCAGCGGACTGGCTTTATTAGTTTTAGCCGACGAGAATTTAGGCTACTTTGTTAGTCTGAGAAATAAAAAACAGGTAGGCAGAGGTGGGGCAGCGTATACCCGTCACGCTTGGCAATATTGCGCCATTATCGCTGAGGCGTTTCACTCCCGGTCGCATGGCATTGGTCTGCGAGGGGGGAGGGCAACGTGGTATCTTCACTGCAGGGGTGCTTGATGAGTTTATGCGGGCACAGTTCAATCCCTTCGATCTCTACTACGGGAGCTCGGCGGGCGCGCAAAATATTTCCGCCTATCTGTGCAACCAACCGGGATACGGGCGTAAAGTCATCATGCGTTACACCACCCGGCGGGAGTTTTTCGACCCGGTACGCTTTGTCCGCGGCGGCAACCTTATTGACCTCGATTGGCTAGTCGGCTCAACCGCCGGGCAAATGCCGCTGGCAATGGACACCGCCGAACGTCTGTTTGAACTGGGAAAATCTTTCTATATCTGCGCCTGCCGAAGCGATGATTATACGCCCAGCTATTTTTCACCAACCCGACATAACTGGCTCGATATTATTCGGGCGTCCAGCGCGATTCCGGGCTTCTATCGCCCCGGCGTGGCGCTGGATGGTATTAGTTACTTTGATGGCGGCGTGAGCGATGCGATCCCGGTGCGCGAAGCAGCAAAGCAGGGGGCAAAGACGCTGGTGGTGATCCGCACCGTGCCGTCTCAGATGTACTATACGCCGCAGTGGTTTAAACGTATGGAACGCTGGCTGGGGGAGAGCAGCCTGCAGCCGCTGGTGAATCTGGTGCAACACCATGAAACCAGCTATTCCGAAATCCAGAAATTTATTGAAAACCCGCCGGGTAATCTGCGTATTTTTGAAATCTATCCACCAAAACCGTTGCTCAGTATGGCGCTTGGAAGCCGTATTCCCGCCCTGCGCCAGGACTACAAAACAGGGCGTTTGTGCGGCCGCTATTTTCTGGCAACCATTGGTAAGCTGTTGTCAGAAAAACCGCCGCTGGCGCGCCATGTTTCATCAGACGCGCTGTCCATTCCAACACGACCGGTTGCTAATGATATCCCCACAGCGGTAATGCCCGATGTATTGCCCGTTAATGATACTCTTTTCAATGATAAGGATCTGGCGTGAACGGCAGCTTTATTGATACCCATTGCCATTTTGATTTTGCGCCGTTTACCGGCGACGAAGAGGCAAGTATTCAATGCGCAGCGGCGGCTGGCGTTGGCAAGATAGTGATTCCGGCTACCGAGGCCGACAATTTTAGTCGTGTGCTGGCATTAGCTGAACGCTTTCCTTCTTTGTATGCCGCGATTGGGCTGCACCCCATTGTTGTGGAGCGCCATAGCGATGAGAGCCTGGCGCAGCTGGAAGTGGAACTCTCCCGCAAACCCTCCAAATTGGTTGCGGTGGGGGAAATTGGTCTCGATCTCTACCGCGAAAACCCGCAGTTTGAGCGTCAGCAGTACCTGCTGGACGCGCAGCTTAGACTGGCCAAACGTTACGATCTGCCGGTGATCCTCCATTCGCGACGCACGCACGACAAGCTGGCGCTACATCTGAAGCGGCACAACCTGCCGAGAACGGGGGTGGTTCACGGTTTTTCCGGTAGCCTGCAACAGGCAGAGCGGTTTGTGCAGTTAGGCTATAAAATAGGCGTCGGCGGAACGATTTCGTACCCGCGAGCCAGCAAGACGCGTGACGTCATGGCGCAACTGCCGCTGTCGTCGCTGGTGCTGGAAACCGATGCGCCGGATATGCCGCTTAATGGCTACCAGGGGCAGCCCAATCGCCCTGAGCGCATTGCCGAAGTATTCACGCACCTGTGCTCGCTGCGTCCGGAAGCGCCAGAGCACATTGCCAGCGCGCTCATTGCGAATACCCATTCGCTATTTCCTGGCTTGTAGGGTGACTTAGGTCTCATTATTGGCTTTTCGTCTGTTACCGTTGCGTAAAACCTGTGATTTTGAACAAAAAAGATAATTGCGGAACGTTATAATCGGCGCCGTTGGTTTGCCGTAATTATTATATTTTTCAATACACAGGGACTCTGTATGCAAATCCTCATGGGACTCATCGGCATGGTGGTGCTGCTCGCCATTGCCTTACTTCTCTCCAGTAATCGTAAAGCAATCAATCTTCGCACCGTGCTGGGAGCCTGGCTTTTGCAGGTGGGTATCGGTGCATTAATCCTTTATGTGCCTGCCGGGCGTAAAGTGCTGCTGGCAATGTCGGAAGGCGTGGCTAACGTTATCGCTTACGGTAACGAAGGGATCGGCTTCCTGTTCGGCGGCCTGGTCTCCGACAAGATGTTTGAAGTCTTTGGCGGCGGCGGCTTCGTCTTTGCGCTGCGCGTTCTGCCGGTCATTGTCTTCTTCTCCTCGCTGATTGCCGTCCTTTACTATCTCGGCATTATGCAGTTTGTCATCCGTATTCTTGGGGGCGGCCTGCGTAAGGTGCTCAAAACGTCGCGCACGGAATCACTTTCTGCGACCGCAAACATCTTTGTCGGCCAAACGGAAGCCCCGCTGGTGGTTCGTCCGTATATTGCCACGATGACGCGTTCTGAGCTGTTTGCCGTGATGTGTGGCGGTCTGGCATCGGTTGCCGGTTCCGTGTTGGCGGGCTACGCGCAGATGGGCGTTCCGTTGGAATACCTGATTGCCGCATCGTTTATGGCGGCGCCGGGTGGCCTGCTGTTCGCTAAGATTATGGTTCCGGAAACCGAGACGCCGCAGGATTCTCCTACGCTGGAGAAGAATTCGAAAGATCCGGATGCGCCGACTAACGTGCTGGACGCAGCGGCATCTGGCGCGGCATCCGGGATGCAGCTGGCGCTGAACGTGGGCGCAATGCTGTTGGCGTTTATTGCGCTGATTGCGCTGCTGAACGGTATCTTGTCTGGGGTAGGCGGCTGGTTCAACTACCCGGAACTGTCGCTGCAGCTGATTCTGGGCTGGGTCTTCTCGCCGCTGGCGTGGGTGATCGGCGTGCCGTGGAGTGAAGCGACGGTCGCGGGTTCATTTATCGGCCAGAAGCTGGTGATCAACGAATTTGTGGCCTACATGAACTTCGGTGAATATCTGAAGGCGGATGCGGAAGTGGCGGCAGCCGGGTTGCAGGTGATTTCAAACCACACCAAAGCGATTATCTCTTTCGCGCTGTGTGGGTTTGCTAACCTTTCGTCTATCGCGATTCTGATTGGCGGCCTGGGCAGCATGGCGCCGAAGCGCCGTCAGGATATTGCCCAGTTGGGTCTGAAAGCGGTGGCAGCCGGGACGCTCTCTAACCTGATGAGCGCCACCATTGCCGGCGTGTTCCTCGCCCTATAAGTACAGCGCCGGAGGAATAATCTGCGTTATTCCTCCGGCACGTAGCGCCTGGCTTAAGGCTTCAATATCCTGCGGCCCGGCGCTACGCCACGCTTTGGCTTCACCATAAACGCCATGTGCATGAAAAGCGTTAAGACGAATAGCCACCTCACCTAACCCGCCGATAAACTCGCTCAGCGCCTCCGCCTCCTGGAGATAATCCGTTTGGTCGGGAATCACTAACAATCGCAGTTCTGCCAGCATGCCGTGTTCAGCTAACCATTGAATGCTTTTCTTTATTCGCACGTTGCTTCTGCCGGTTAGCGCGAGATGGCAGGCATTGTCCCAGGCTTTTAAATCGACCATCACGCCGTCACACAGCGGGCGCAGCTTTTCCCAACCGCTGATTGGCAGCTCACCGTTACTGTCGACCAGACAGGTCAAATGCTTAAGCGCCGGGGAGCTCTTCAGACGGGCGAACAGCTCGCAGACAAACGGCAGTTGGGTGGTCGCTTCGCCGCCGCTGACGGTAATACCTTCGATAAATGGCGCGACCTTACTGATGTGCTCAATCACCTGCTCAACGCTCATCGACTGCGCCATCGGCGTCGCCTGCTGCGGGCACAGATGCAGGCAGGTATCGCATTGCTGGCAAACTGCGGAGTGCCATGTCACACGACCGTCTTCAAGGCTGAGCGCCTGATGCGGACACTGCAGCACGCATTCGCCGCAATCGTTGCAGCGCCCCATGGTCCACGGGTTGTGGCAGTTCTTACAGCGTAGGTTGCAGCCCTGCAGGAACAGGGCCAGGCGGCTGCCCGGCCCGTCGACGCAGGAGAACGGGATAATCTTACTGACTAAAGCGCATCTGCTGTTCATGGCTCACGACACGAGGTTGACGTTCCAGAATACGGGTATTACGTGCGGCTTCTTCACCGAGCCAGGTGGTATTGGTACGTGAGCCTTCCGCGCGATATTTTTCCAGATCGGACAGACGCACCATATAGCCGGTGACGCGCACCAGATCGTTACCGCTGACGTTAGCGCTGAACTCACGCATACCCACCTTGAATGCGCCGAGACACAGCTGCATCACCGCCTGCGGGTTACGCTTTACGGTTTCATCAAGGGTCAGAATGTCGCTAATGCCCGCGGCGTAGAACGCATGGTGCGGCGCGACGGCCAGCAGATGGCTAATTGGGTCCGGTTCATCGCCGTAAGGCAGACGCGCGCCCGGCGTGGTGCCGGTGTCGGAGCTGATTCCAGACTGTGCGTGCAGCAACGAACGTTGTTGCCAGCCGTACTGCACCGGCGTTTGGGCGACAAATTCGGCCAGCGCCGCGCTGATGCGATAAGCCAGCGTATTGGCCTGCTCATCTTTACCGTAGCGCCCGGCAATGCCGTCGCGTTCGCACAGGATGTTGACCGCTTCCGCCAGCGAGTAGATCCCGAACATCGGTACAAAACGGTCCGGGCTTATCAGCCCTTCGCTCACCAGGAAGCTATTCTCAAAGAAGTGAGACTGCTCGTAGAGGAAGCGGCAGCGGGCATCAATGATATCGATTTGCAGCTGGCAGTAGTGTGGCAGGACGCGGTTGAAGAAATCGTCAATCGAGTTGCTGCGCTGGGCAACCTGCTGCAGATTCATGCGAACCAGGGTGCTGCCGCCGCCGGCGATCGGCAGAGAGTTGTAACAGCTCACGATGCCATATTGACCTTTTGTGAATATTTTATCATTCACCGGGCCGTTAGCGATATGTGGTTTACTGCACTCGCAAATATTTTGTGCCACCTGTAACAGCAGATCGTCAGGTGTGATTTCCGGATCGTAGATAAAAGTCAGATTGGGCGCAACCTGCTTTAATTCAGCCTCGGCACGTAAAATAGCCCGTGTAATCGGCGTGTCGTGAGGGCCAATGTTAACGTGCGTGAAGGCATCGGGCAGCGTGCGATCCAGATAGCGCCAGAAACGTTTTATTCGAATATCGATTTCATCTTGTGTTAGAATTCTAACATAAGGTGACAGCAACGCATCAAGATGACCGAGATATACCGGCATCGCCGTCACGGAAGGAACATGGTGATACAGGATGGTCAGCAGCGATAGGGCATCGTCCAGATCCTGCGCGCCTTCCAGCTCCAGCCATGCGGAGCCGTTGGCGAGAAAACGTTCGTAGTCCGGCAGGACATAGCGCGGTTTGTACGGCGCGTGTCCTTCGAACATATCGCAGATAACACCCTCGGTTAGCGCGGCTTGCGCCTGCTCGGATAACTCAGGATACGGCAGGGTATTCTCGGCTTCTAACGCCAGGAAATGGCGTTTTTGTTCCGGGGATAACACGGAGCTTGTCACAATTTGCTGGCAGTGTTGCAGCAGTGATGATTCTGGCGAAGTGGACATGTTGAATTCCTCAGACGAGCGATGCGCGAAGTGTATGAGAAACGATGAGGGCATCTTTTGATCCGAGCCGTCGAAGTGGTGCTTTATGGCCCATCTTTGGTGGCAAAGTTTGATTAAGATCTCGTTGTTGTTATGCAAATTTGTACGAAGTTTTCACTAAGTGTGATGAAAGTCGAAGTGTGAGCGCGGGGCGGTGTTACAATAATCACAGACCCGCAAGGTAACGATTTAAACGGCAATACGCCGTTGGAGAGCAAAATGACTGATTTAAAGGCAAGCAGCCTGCGTGCACTGCAACTGATGGACTTAACCACCCTGAATGAAGATGACACCGATGCGAAAGTGATCGCACTGTGCCATCAGGCGAAAACGCCGGTGGGCAACACCGCCGCTGTCTGCATCTATCCGCGTTTCATTCCGATTGCGCGTAAAACGCTGAAAGAGCAGGGAACCCCGGACATCCGTATCGCCACCGTCACTAACTTCCCGCACGGCAATGACGATATCGATATTGCTCTGGCGGAAACCCGCGCGGCGATTGCTTATGGTGCTGATGAAGTTGACGTGGTCTTCCCATATCGCGCGCTGATCGCGGGCAACGAGCAGGTTGGTTTTGACCTGGTGAAAGCCTGTAAAGACGCCTGTGCTGCGGCAAACGTGCTGCTGAAAGTGATCATCGAAACCGGTGAACTGAAAGAAGAAGCGCTGATTCGCAAAGCATCCGAAATCGCCATCAAAGCCGGCGCTGATTTCATCAAAACCTCTACCGGTAAAGTACCGGTAAACGCGACCCCGGAAAGCGCGCGCATCATGATGGAAGTCATCCGTGATATGGGCGTACAGAAAACCGTGGGCTTTAAGCCAGCTGGCGGCGTGCGTACCGCTGAAGACGCGCAGCTGTTCCTGTCTATCGCTGATGAACTGTTCGGCGCGGACTGGGCCGACTCCCGTCACTACCGCTTCGGCGCTTCCTCTCTGCTGGCTAGCCTGCTGAAGGCGCTGGGCCACGGCGACGGTAAGAGTGCAAGCAGCTACTAATGCATTATCGTAGCCCGGACGAGGCGCATGCGCGCCGACTCCGGGAGCTTCCCGGCGGCGCTACGCTTGGCCGGGCTACAGGATCGTAGGGCGGTTTCCCCGCCGTGATTCCCCGATTCCAAAGGAGGGTACCTTGTTTCTCGCTCAAGAAATTATTCGCAAAAAACGTGATGGCCTGGCGCTGAGTGATGAAGAAATTCGTTTCTTTATCAACGGTATTCGCGACAACACCATCTCTGAAGGGCAGATTGCCGCGCTGGCGATGACCATTTTCTTCCATGATATGAGCATGCCGGAGCGTGTCTCGCTGACCATGGCGATGCGGGATTCAGGCACCGTCCTGGACTGGAAGAGCCTCAACCTCAACGGCCCGATTGTCGACAAGCACTCTACCGGCGGCGTCGGTGACGTCACTTCGCTGATGCTTGGCCCCATGGTCGCGGCCTGCGGTGGCTATATTCCGATGATCTCCGGTCGCGGCCTCGGCCATACCGGCGGTACGCTCGACAAACTGGAAGCCATTCCGGGCTTCGACATCTTCCCGGACGACAACCGTTTCCGTGAAATTATTAAAGACGTGGGTGTGGCGATTATTGGGCAGACCAGCTCGCTCGCACCGGCGGACAAACGTTTTTACGCCACCCGCGACATTACCGCGACGGTGGACTCCATCCCGCTGATTACCGCCTCGATTCTCGCCAAAAAGCTGGCAGAAGGTCTGGATGCGCTGGTCATGGACGTGAAAGTAGGCAGCGGCGCGTTTATGCCGACCTACGAACTCTCTGCGGCGCTGGCGGAAGCCATCGTGGGCGTTTCCAACGGCGCTGGCGTCAAAACCACGGCGTTGCTGACCGACATGAACCAGGTGCTGGCCTCCAGCGCAGGTAACGCTGTGGAAGTGCGCGAAGCCGTGCAGTTCCTGACCGGTGAATACTGCAATCCGCGTCTGTTTGAGGTCACGATGGCGCTGTGCGTTGAGATGCTCATCTCCGGCCGCCTCGCCAAAGACGACGCTGAAGCGCGCGCCAAACTGCAGGCCGTGCTCGACAACGGTAAAGCGGCGGAGATCTTTGGTCGCATGGTGGCGGCACAGAAAGGCCCAACCGATTTCGTTGAAAACTATGCGAAATATCTGCCGACAGCGATGCTGAGTAAAGCGGTCTATGCTGATACCGAAGGTTTTGTCAGCGCGATGGACACCCGCGCGCTGGGCATGGCGGTCGTTTCTATGGGCGGCGGCCGTCGGCAGGCATCCGATACCATCGATTACAGCGTCGGCTTTACCGACATGACCCGTCTGGGCGACAGCGTCGACGGGCAGCGTCCGTTGGCGGTGATCCATGCAAAAGATGAAGCAAGCTGGCAGGACGCGGCGAAAGCCGTGAAAGCGGCAATTAAACTGGACGACAAAGCGCCTGAAATTACGCCAACCGTCTATCGTCGCATTACCGAATAGTTATATACTGATCTGATCGCTTTTTTGCAGCGCAAGATGTATGGAGAACAAGATGAAACGTGCATTTATTATGGTGCTGGACTCCTTTGGGATTGGTGCAACGGAAGATGCTGACCGCTTTGGTGATGTCGGCGCAGATACCATGGGTCACATTGCCGAAGCCTGCGCCAAAGGCGAGGCTGACAATGGTCGTAAGGGCCCGCTGAATTTGCCTAACCTGACTCGTCTGGGTCTGGTGAAGGCACATGAAGGTTCAACCGGCAAAATTGCCGCCGGTATGGACGGCAACGCGGAAGTGGTGGGCGCATACGCTTGGGCGCATGAGCTCTCTTCCGGTAAAGATACGCCGTCAGGCCACTGGGAAATTGCTGGCGTGCCGGTATTGTTCGACTGGGGCTATTTCAGCGACCACGAAAACAGCTTCCCGCAGGAACTGCTGGATAAACTGGTTAAGCGTGCCAACCTGCCGGGCTACCTCGGCAACTGCCACTCTTCTGGTACCGTGATCCTCGACCAACTGGGCGAAGAGCATATGAAAACCGGCAAGCCGATTTTCTATACCTCTGCTGACTCCGTGTTCCAGATCGCCTGCCACGAAGAGACCTTTGGCCTGGATAAACTCTACGAGCTGTGTGAAATCGCGCGTGAAGAGCTGACCGAAGGCGGCTACAACATTGGCCGCGTGATTGCGCGTCCGTTTGTGGGCGACAAAGCGGGTCACTTCCAGCGTACCGGCAACCGTCATGACCTGGCCGTTGAACCGCCAGCGCCGACCGTATTGCAGAAGCTGGTGGACGAGAAAAACGGCCACGTGGTTTCCGTTGGTAAGATTGCGGACATCTACGCCAACTGCGGTATCACTAAAAAAGTGAAAGCCACCGGTCTGGACGCGCTGTTTGACGCCACCATCAAAGAGATGAAGGAAGCGGGCGACGAGACCATTGTCTTCACTAACTTCGTGGACTTCGACTCTTCCTGGGGCCACCGTCGCGATATCGCGGGCTACGCTGCTGGCCTGGAACTGTTCGACCGCCGTCTGCCGGAGCTGATGGAGCTGGTGGGGGAAGATGACATTCTGATCCTCACCGCCGACCACGGCTGCGACCCGAGCTGGACCGGTACCGACCATACCCGTGAGCACATCCCGGTGCTGATCTACGGCCCGAAAGTGAAACCGGGCTCGCTGGGTCACCGTGAAACTTTCGCGGATATTGGCCAGACGCTGGCGACTTACTTCGGCACGTCGCCAATGGAATACGGCAAAAACATGCTGTGATGCAATTGCCCGGTGGCGCAAGCTTACCGGGCCTACGGTTTTGTAGGCCTGATAAGGCGTAGCCGCCATCAGGCAGTAACAACGTGATAAGGATAAAATGATGGCTACCCCACACATTAATGCAGAAATGGGCGATTTCGCTGACGTAGTTTTGATGCCGGGCGACCCGCTGCGCGCGAAGCACATTGCTGAAACTTTCCTCGAAGATGTCCGTGAAGTGAACAACGTTCGCGGCATGTTAGGCTTCACCGGCACTTACAAAGGCCGTAAGATTTCCGTGATGGGTCACGGCATGGGTATCCCGTCCTGCTCCATCTACACCAAAGAGCTGATCACCGATTTCGGCGTGAAGAAAATCATTCGCGTGGGCTCCTGCGGCGCTGTGCGTATGGACGTCAAACTGCGTGACGTGGTGATTGGTATGGGCGCGTGCACCGACTCGAAAGTGAACCGTATCCGTTTCAAAGATCATGACTTCGCGGCTATCGCTGACTTCGACATGGTCCGTAACGCTGTTGACGCGGCAAAAGCGCTGGGCGTAGACGCGCGCGTGGGCAACCTGTTCTCTGCGGATCTGTTCTATTCTCCGGACGGCGAAATGTTCGACGTGATGGAAAAATACGGCGTACTGGGCGTGGAAATGGAAGCGGCAGGTATCTACGGCGTGGCCGCAGAGTTTGGTGCCAAAGCGCTGACCATCTGCACCGTATCCGACCATATCCGTACCCACGAGCAGACCACTGCCGCTGAGCGTCAGACCACGTTCAACGACATGATCAAAATCGCGCTGGAATCCGTTCTGCTGGGCGATAAAGAGTAAGACCGTGTTGTGCCCGGTGGCGCTTCGCTTACCGGGCCTACATCGGCCTGCGGTTGTTACCGGACGTAGGCCGGATAAGGCGTAGCCGCCATCCGGCAGTCTGCTTAGCGTACCGCTCCCGCTACCCAATTCGCCAGCTCCCGCAGCTCATTCTCCTGTTCCGGAAACTCTGCAACCAGCGCTTCGCAGGTTTGCTGCAGGACGTCAGCACGGTACTGGCAGCCCTGTAAACGCTCAGCCAGTGCCTCCAGCGGCGCAGGATTCAGGCTATCGGTAAACACCTGCGTACGGGTAATCACGCCTTTCTCTACGTCGAAATGCAGCTCAACGCCGCCCCAGGTAAAACGCTCATCCAGCAGATGGCTGAACGCCGGTGCCTGGCCGAAATTCCACTCCCAGCTGCTTTGGCGGGCAAACGTCTCGGCAAAATTAGGCAGATCCGGCACGTTATCTGGAGAGATAATTTCGGCTTCGACACGCTCACCGTAGTGCTGGAAAAACGCCTTGGTTACGGCTTCGCAAATTTGCTGGTGGGTAATCTCCGGCAGCAGTTCTACCAGATTAGCCACGCGCCCGCGTACGGACGTAATGCCCTTTGCCTGGAGCTTTTTCTTGTCTGGATTCAGGTAATTGGCCAACCGGCTCAGGTCGGCATTCAGCAGCAGCGTACCGTGGTGGAAGCCGCGATCTTTCGTTTCCCGGTAGGCTGAGCCGGAGACTTTACGATCGCCTTCCTCCGTTTTGACGATCAGATCGTTACGCCCGGAGGCTTCCGCCGTAATGCCGAGTGAATTTAGCGCCTCGAGTACGATAGCGGTAGAGATTGTCTTATCGTACTCCGGTTTCCCCGCCATAAAGGTAAAGCAGGTGTTGCCAAGGTCGTGGAACACCGCGCCGCCGCCGCTGCTGCGACGCGCCAGGCGGACGTTATCTTCTTCCATGCGCCGGGTATTGCACTCTTTCCACGGATTCTGCGCGCGGCCGATAACGACCGTGTCCGCGTTACGCCACAGGAACAGCACCCGCTGGGTCGCGGGCATCTGGCGAAAAATACACTCCTCAACGGCGAGGTTGAACCACGGATCGTGAGAGTCAGAAAGCAGCAGGCGCAGCGTTGTCATGGCGATTTCCTTTTCTGATTAATCTTTGTCTTCATCCTGCACCGGCTTATTCGCCGTGAGCAGGAACGGCGATTGCTGCCAGCGCGTACGTTTGCCGCGCAGCAGCGTGCGTGCCAGCACCACGCCAATGGCCAGCGACAGCAGCAGCATCAGGCGTAAAATATTGGTGGTGTTATCCACCTGACGGGATTCGGTGGCGATGGTATGCGTATCAAGCGTCAGGCGCAGATAGCCGAGCGGGCCATTTTTTCCCTGAATAGGTTCAACAATCTGCTGATTGAAGTAGCTCCCGGCCTTTTTGCCGTCCAGCGCCAGACGGTCGCGTAATTCAACCTGTTCACCGGCTCGGGCGATAAGGTCACCCTGCTCATCATAGACGCCCGCGTCGAGGATTCGGCTTTTCGCGGTAAGCTGCTTCAGCAACTGGCCAATCTTTTTCTCGTCCGGCGTTTCCGTTTTCATCATCGGCGCGAGATTAAGCGACACCTGATACGCCAGCGTTCTCGCCAGATCTTCAAGCTGCGGATTACGTTGTTTCTGGCTTTGCTGACTGAACCAGGACGCCCCCTGCATCAGCGCGACGAGCAGCGCCAGACAGATAAGAACAATCACCGTACGATGCAGTCGAAATTTCAGTTTTGCGCGAACCATATTCCACCTTTGAAAATTTACAGCTTAATGTTGCCAGAAGCGCTGGTTACAAGGTAGCCTCATGCGTTATTTTCCTGGGCTTAATAAAGAAGATTGGAGCTGTAATGCCAAACAGTTTGACCTGGTGCGACCTGCCTGAAGATGTCTCCTTGTGGCCTGGGTTGCCGCTTTCGCTCAGCGGTGATGAAGTCATGCCGCTGGATTACCACGCTGGCCGTAGCGGCTGGCTGCTGTATGGACGCGGGCTGGATAAAGCGCGTCTGACAACCTACCAGCGTAAGCTGGGCGCGGCGATGGTCATTGTGGCAGCCTGGTGCGTTGAAGACTATCAGGTGATTCGTCTGGCGGGATCGTTAACGCCGCGCGCGACGCGCCTGGCGCATGATGCTGAGTTGGATGTTGCGCCGCTGGGGAAAATCCCGCATCTGCGCACGCCGGGCCTGTTGGTGATGGACATGGACTCCACGGCCATTCAGATTGAGTGCATTGATGAAATCGCTAAACTGGCCGGCACCGGCGAGCTGGTGTCAGAAGTCACCGAACGTGCGATGCGCGGCGAGCTGGACTTCAGCGCCAGCCTGCGCCAGCGTGTGGCAACGTTGAAGGATGCGGATGCCGATATCCTGCGTCAGGTACGTGAGACACTGCCGCTGATGCCTGGGCTGACTCAACTGGTGCTGAAGCTGGAAACGCTGGGCTGGAAAGTCGCGATTGCCTCCGGCGGCTTCACCTTCTTTGCCGAATATCTTCGCGATAAGCTGCGTCTGACCGCCGCAGTAGCCAACGAGCTGGGCATTCGTGATGGCAAGCTGACCGGTGAAGTGGTTGGTGATATCGTCGACGCGCAGTATAAAGCGAAAACGCTGCTGCAGCTGGCTGAAAAATATGAAATTCCGCATGCGCAGACCGTGGCGATCGGCGATGGCGCCAATGACCTGCCGATGATCAAAAAGGCCGGTCTGGGGATTGCGTATCATGCCAAACCCAAAGTGAATGAACAGACGGAAGTCACTATCCGTCATGCCGATCTGATGGGGGTGTTCTGCATCCTCTCCGGCAGCATGAATCAGAAATAAAGAGGTTAACGTGGCGAAAGCTCCTAAACGCGCATTTGTTTGTAATGAGTGCGGTGCGGACTACCCGCGCTGGCAGGGGCAGTGCAGCGCCTGTCATGCGTGGAATACCATCACCGAGGTGCGCGTAGCGGCTTCTCCCACGGTCGCGCGTAATGAGCGCCTGAGCGGCTATGCCGGTAATGCTGGCGTGGCGAAGGTGCAGAAGCTGTCGGAAATCAGCCTGGAAGAGCTACCTCGCTTCTCGACCGGTTTTAAAGAGTTTGACCGCGTGCTGGGCGGGGGGGTAGTGCCCGGCAGCGCCATTCTGATTGGCGGTAACCCGGGTGCGGGGAAATCAACCCTGCTGCTGCAAACCCTGTGCAAGCTGTCAGAACAGATGAAAACGCTGTACGTCACCGGTGAAGAGTCGTTGCAGCAGGTGGCGATGCGCGCGCATCGCCTCGGCCTACCGACCGCCAACTTGAATATGCTCTCGGAAACCAGTATCGAGCAGATTTGCCAGATTGCGGAAGAAGAGCAGCCGAAGCTGATGGTGATTGATTCCATCCAGGTCATGCACATGGCGGATGTTCAGTCGTCGCCGGGCAGCGTTGCGCAGGTGCGTGAAACCGCCGCCTATCTGACGCGCTTTGCCAAAACGCGTGGCGTGGCTATCGTCATGGTAGGGCACGTCACTAAAGACGGCTCGCTGGCTGGCCCGAAAGTGCTGGAACACTGTATCGACTGCTCGGTACTGCTCGACGGTGACGCCGATTCCCGTTTTCGTACCCTGCGCAGCCATAAGAACCGTTTTGGCGCGGTAAACGAACTTGGCGTATTCGCCATGACCGAACAGGGGCTGCGCGAGGTGAGTAATCCGTCCGCCATCTTCCTGAGCCGTGGGGATGAAGTGACTTCCGGCAGTTCGGTGATGGTGGTGTGGGAAGGGACGCGTCCGCTGCTGGTCGAGATTCAGGCGCTAGTGGACCATTCGATGATGGGCAACCCACGTCGTGTGGCCGTTGGCCTCGAGCAGAACCGTCTGGCGATTCTGCTTGCCGTTCTGCACCGCCACGGCGGTTTGCAAATGGCGGACCAGGATGTGTTTGTGAACGTGGTGGGCGGCGTGAAGGTAACCGAAACCAGCGCCGATCTCGCGTTACTGTTAGCGATGGTCTCCAGCCTGCGCGACCGACCGCTACCGCAGGATTTAGTGGTGTTTGGCGAAGTGGGGTTGGCCGGTGAAATTCGCCCGGTTCCCAGCGGACAGGAACGTATTTCGGAAGCGGCGAAGCACGGTTTCCGTCGGGCAATCGTCCCCGCTGCCAACGTGCCGAAAAAAGTTCCGGAAGGGATGAAAGTATTTGGTGTGAAAAAACTCTCCGATGCGCTGAACGTCTTTGACGATTTATAATGTCTGACTCCGGCGTCGTATTGCGACGCCGCTCTCTTTCCCCGGATAGTACCGTGAGTACATCCGGGTTTTTTGTATAATGGGTAGATGGTTCACCCCAATTTAGCAGGAGGCTCTTGTGTCGTCGTTCGACTATCTCAAAACCGCAATTCGTCAGAAAGGCTGTACGTTACAGCAGGTCGCAGACGCCAGCGGCATGACCAAGGGCTATTTAAGCCAGCTTCTGAACGCCAAAATTAAAAGCCCCAGCGCGCAAAAGCTCGAAGCCTTACATCGCTTCCTGAATCTGGAATTCCCACGTCAGCAGAAAAATATTGGCGTGGTATTTGGCAAGTTTTATCCCCTGCATACGGGGCATATCTATCTTATCCAGCGCGCCTGTAGCCAGGTTGACGAGCTGCACATCATCATGGGCTATGACGACACGCGCGATCGTGCGCTGTTTGAAGAGAGCGCGATGTCGCAACAGCCTACGGTGCCTGACCGTCTGCGCTGGCTGCTCCAGACGTTTAAATATCAGAAGAACATTCGTATTCATGCTTTCAATGAAGAGGGCATGGAGCCGTATCCGCACGGCTGGGACGTGTGGAGTGCGGGGATGAAAACTTTTATGGAAGAGAAGGGGATTCAGCCGAACTGGATCTATACCTCCGAGGAGTCAGATGCGCCGCAGTATCTTGAACACCTTGGCATTGAGACCGTGCTGGTGGACCCGAAGCGGACGTTTATGAATATCAGCGGCGCGCAGATTCGTGAGAATCCGTTCCGCTACTGGGATTACATTCCTACCGAGGTGAAGCCGTTCTTCGTGCGTACTGTCGCGATTCTCGGCGGTGAGTCCAGCGGCAAATCGACGCTGGTAAACAAGCTGGCCAATATCTTCAACACCACCAGCGCCTGGGAATATGGCCGTGACTACGTCTTTTCTCATCTTGGCGGCGACGAGATGGCGCTGCAATATTCCGACTACGACAAAATTGCGCTGGGCCACGCCCAGTATATTGATTTTGCGGTGAAGTACGCCAACAAGGTCGCCTTTATCGACACCGATTTTGTCAGCACTCAGGCCTTCTGTAAAAAGTATGAAGGGCGCGAACATCCGTTCGTCCAGGCGCTGATTGACGAATATCGTTTTGACCTGGTGATCCTGCTGGAAAACAACACCCCCTGGGTGGCGGACGGGCTGCGCAGCCTGGGTAGCTCTGTGGATCGCAAAGAGTTTCAGACGCTGCTGGTCTCAATGCTTGAGAAGAACAATATCGATTTTGTACACGTTGAAGAACCCGATTACGATTCACGCTTCCTGCGGTGCGTGGAGCTGGTGAAAGCATTGATGGGCGATTGATAAAAGAGGTGGCCCCTTTGTTAAAAGGGGGCATTCAAAACAATATAAATTAATGATAATAATTTATAATATATATGCGTATCCTATGCTTATTTTTTCGGAAAAACGCTTAGGCGTATTCATTTCCCCTTGTTGATATGTAATGTCATGATTTTTAATAACAAACCATTGGGTTGATTATTATTAATTAATGCATTAAGTTTTATTAAATCAGTTTTCCTAGTCAGCACTAACTTTAAAAGTTAAATTGGCGTCGTTAATTAAATATAGTGGAATACATCAAGGGAATGATGTTGTTTAATTAAATTGCGTGAATTATTAATTCATAACGTCAATTCATTTCCTCGAAATATTCATTTTATTTATTCAGTTTCAGCTAATGCCAAGGCCGTAATGGGTCAGGGCGGTAGCATGCCTGAATAACGGCGAGGATTGTGATGGCGAGAAGTGGTATCGAAGTTCAACGTGCTGCCGTAGAGGCATTATTTCTACGAGAAATAAAAACGCGGTTTGGGAAATATCGCCTTGGATATTTTTGGGCAATACTGGAACCCACTGCGCACCTGCTGGTGATGCTGGCTATTTTTGGCTATTTTATGCATCGCACCATGCCGGATATCTCATTTCCCGTCTTTCTGATTAACGGCATCATTCCTTATTTTCTGTTTAGCCATATCACCAGTCGTTCGATTAGTGCGATTGAGGCCAATCAGGGGCTATTCAACTATCGACCGGTCAAGCCGGTAGATACCGTTATTGCGCGCGCGCTGCTTGAATCGGTTATTTATGGTTGCGTCTATATCATCTTAATGTGCATTGTCGGCTTTGCGGGCGAGGTGTTTGAGATAACGCAGCTGGTGACGCTAATACTGACCTGGCTGCTATTGGTGCTGTTCTCCTGCGGCGTTGGGCTTATCTTTATGGTGGTGGGTAAAACCTTCCCTGAAACCGAAAAGTTTCTGCCGATACTGATAAAACCCCTCTATTTCATCTCCTGCGTGATGTTCCCTCTACATGCTATCCCTCGCGCTTATTGGCCGTATCTGCTCTGGAACCCGATTGTGCATATCGTTGAACTAAGCCGCGAGTGCGTGGTGGTTGGATATGTCAGTGAGGGTGTCAGTTTATCCTATGTGGCTTTTTGTACGCTGCTACTCCTCTTTTTCGGGTTGGCGCTCTACCGTGTTCGAGAAAAGGCAATGTTGACATCATGATCCGAATAGAAAATCTCACCAAGTCCTATCGCACCCCTCAGGGGCGACACTATGTTTTTAAAGATCTCAACATTGAACTTCCCGCGGGGAAAAGCGTGGCGATTATTGGCCGAAACGGTGCGGGGAAATCGACGCTTCTCAGGATGATTGGCGGGATCGACCAACCTGGTAGCGGCAGAATTGTCACCGATAGCACCATCTCATGGCCTGTTGGACTGTCCGGTGGGTTTCAGGGAAGTTTAACCGGCCGTGAGAACGTGAAGTTCGTTGCCCGGCTGTATGCGAAAAAAGAGGAACTTAAAGAGAAGGTCGCTTTTGTCGAAGAGTTTGCGGAACTGGGCAAGTACTTCGATATGCCAATCAAAACGTATTCATCAGGGATGCGCTCGCGTTTGGGATTTGGTTTGAGTATGGCGTTTAAGTTTGATTATTACCTGGTGGATGAGGTGACCGCAGTGGGGGATGCCAGGTTTAAGCAGAAGTGTGCGGATTTATTTAAGGAACGCCATCAGGAGTCGAGCTTTTTGATGGTTTCGCATAGTTTGAATAGTTTGAAAGAGTATTGTGATGTGGCGTTGTTTGTGGGTAGGAATAATAAAATAGTTATTCTGAACTCTATCGATGATGCTATTTCTTGTTATCAGAATGAAGAGTTTATTTAATATGGAGAGTTATGTATGCGAACCATAATTACATTTGGTACATTTGATGTACTACATATAGGGCATGTTAACATACTAAAAAGAGCCCGGCTTTTAGGTGACCGTCTTATTGTTGGTGTTTCTTCTGATGCCTTAAATTACTCAAAGAAAAAACGTTACCCTGTTTATCCAGAGACTGAGCGCTGTGAGATAGTGTCAGCACTGTCATTTGTTGATGACGTATTTCTGGAAGAATCATTAGAGTTGAAAGGTGAATATATAAAAAAGTTTAACGCGGATATTCTTGTTATGGGAGATGATTGGAAAGGTCGGTTTGATATGTTTAAAAATCTTTGTGAAGTATTGTACCTTCCAAGAACTGATGGAATTTCAACAACTAAACTCATTGCTGAGATAAAAAAATATGGTTGAGAATCTTAAAGTTGGCTTTATTGGTTGGAACCCATTTCAATTTTTGCATATAAAAGACTTAGCCAATGCTATTTCAGGAAGTGTTTTTATTGTTGAGAAAAAAAACGAATCTCTGAATGAGTTTTCGGAAGAGTTTTTTAATGATGAAAATATTCCAGTTATGATCTGGGACCGAAGTAAAATGTCTCTGCTTGATGGTATATTTGATGTTATTGTATGTCAAACACCATTTTTCAGAATGGAAACATTTGAAAAAACCAAAATAGTCATGATCCAATATGGTTATGCTAAAGAACCTCATAATTATGGTGCATGGCGTTCGCTGGGGGATCTTTGTTTAACATATGGAGAATATGCAAATGATAAAATAAAGGAATTCTGTCCGGCAATTTGTACCGGTAATCCAAGATATGATCGCTGGAATAATCCAGATACATTTATAAAATGCTATGATAAATTTCAAAGTAGGTTAATTCCTGGTTTGAAAACTATTCTATATGTGCCAACGTGGGGAGACTTATCCAGCATTGATGATTTTCTTGAATCTGTAATGGCGTTATCTGATGAATATAATGTCATTCTGAAGTTACATCATAATACTGATCTTTTGGAAGGAAGTAGGAAAAATAGAGTTAATGGTCGAATTAACTATTTTGGCGCAAATGATGATGTTCTTGAGTTAATCTCAGTATCAGATATTGTTATATCTGATTATAGTGGTGCTATATTCGATGCAATATATTTTAATAAACCAGTGGTATTGCTGAGTAAAAATTGCAATGCAAATGAAATGGGTTTAAAAATGGATGTTTATAGCCTTGAATACGCGGAGAGAAATAATATAGGTTATGAAGTGTTCCAACCTGAAGAATTGTCATCTTCAGTTAAGTATATTTTTGATAATATAGAGCATTTCTCGACCGTTCATTCCAAAATTAAGCAGCGTTTATTTGTTGAGACAAAAGATGCGGTTACTCAAGCAGTCCAGGCCATTCATAATTTACTCAATGGCTGCTACCGTTTAACTCAGAGTCAGTGTTATATCAGGCATGTTAATCAAGAATTACTATCGACAAAAAGAAAACTCCAAATCGCGTTGAAAAACAGCAAAGGTAAAGGTTGAAATTGTGATGTCATATATATTTGGAAAAACAATTAACGCTGCGGTAAAGAAAGAAAAAAATACACTTGATAAGCTAAAATTAGTTTTCCTTAAAAAAACAATTAGCTTAAAAAAATTGAAAGGATATTATAATTCATTCGCGGATAAACATGATTTTGATTCTTGCGTTAATTACTGTGAATATGTGATCAAAAAATACCCAAACAACTCTTTTGGCTATGAATCTTTGGCTTCTCTATATGAAAAGGAGGGGCAGTCAGAAAAAGCAAAAAAAATCTTAATCAATTCTCCTATTTTATCAAATAAAGGAAGGACATCTACTACCCGTAATGGGAATGTAATGAAGAAAAATAACATTTCGGGCAAAGCTAAAAATGCTCTCCCAGGATTGAAGGCGTTAATTAAGTGTAATGATTATCAGGGTATTGTTGCTTTACTTTCATCCGTAAATGGATTGTTGACGCTCGAACAGATACTTATTTTTTCGAGGTCATGTCAAAATTTGAACGATCAGATTAATGCATTTGATATATTAATAAATGCGCAGAAACAATATCCGTCAGAGCGTAAAATATTGATGCGGATTGGTGAAATTTTACAAGATGATAGAAGGATTTTCGAGGCACATTCATTCTTCAAAGCAGCCAAAGCATGTTATCCTCAATATGGTGCTGTCAGACAACTATCTTTTGAGATAGATAATGACCAGATTCAGAGTGCTCGTTTGACGCTGGATAATATATTAACGTTTAGTCATAACTCATTGATAAAATTCTTACCGGTTATTAATAGAGCGAGTCCTTTTTTTGGGGAGTATCGTGATGTATTAATAAAGATCAGGAGTAGTATTAAGGATTCTTTCTTAAATCAGCCGTCAAAGGCTGGGGTTAGCTATGATGAGATTGTTAGGCTTTCTATAAAAAATAGATGGATTGACGTGGCTGAACAAATTATAACTAGACGTCGACACACCCTAAGTCCTATATCTCAGGGTAATATTGATTTAGTAAACTCAATAAAACAGTATATTGGTGATTTTAAAGTTCTATTTGCTGTAGCGAGTTATAACGACGAACATTATGGGGTTAATACTTTATATAATGGACGGATTGTACCATTAACTAGCCTAAAAGATAACTATAAAATTATTGAACTATTTATTCCAACTGTCTTTTATACCATCCCATCGGAAGAAAAGCCAAGCTATGCAACGGTAAGATCTTTTCTATCATCAGTATATAAGGCCGTTATGGAATATAAGGATGTTGCTATTATTCCTCGAAATCAGTGGAACTGGAGAAAGTGCGACCCATTATTCGAAGAGAGCTATGTAATTAGCTATCATACAAATGGGCCTCTAAGTAAGAAACACCTGCATATTCAGGAATCAACTTTAGCTGGTCGTTGTAGTATTGATAACATGGGATTCGCTGGGTTCTCCAGCCTGGCTATGAAGCATGAATATTTTGATTACTGTAAGAACTCCCCAGAAAAAATAGAAGCAATGAATAAGTGCATTCAATATTATATTGATAATAATATATCTAAATATGCGCAAAAAAATGAAGCCGCAGAGCTGGATCTTAGTATGGAGTATGTCTTTATTCCGATGCAGGTTACTACAGATGTTGTTGCCTCCTTAGCATATATTGATGGTGGACGTTTACTTTCTATTGTTGCTGAACATTTTTCTCATACGAAAACTAATGTATTGGTTAAACGGCACCCTTACTGTAAGAGCTTATCGATTCAGAAAAAACTCAATGAATTAAGTGATGCTGGAAAGATTATTATTGTGGATGCATCAGTGCATGAGCTTATTGAAAATGCAAAAGCAGTGTTTACTGTTAATAGTGGTGTAGGTCTTGAAGCGATTATCCATAATAGAAAGGTTATTGCCACTGGGGAATGTGAATATTGTTGTGCATTAGCAGCTCAACCTAAAAGTGAAGATGAGTTAAAAAATGTTCTTGATAACATTGATAATATAAATTTTGAACAGTCACAACGCTTAAACTTTTTAACGTATTATATTAATGATTATGCTATTTCGAAAGATGATGTTGTTTGTATTAAAAATAAAATAAATGAGTGGATTGCAGTGTGTTAATTTTAAAAAAGGAGCTAATATGAACATAGCTAGACATACTAGTGTCAATTTATTAGGTAATAACTCTCGGGTTGATGATGGTAGTGAATTAATTCCGCCGGTAAGGTTGTATGGGAAGGTTATTGTAGATGCGCAATCGTGTATTGGTAAGTATACTTATATAGGCAGTGGAACATATGTTACTAATGCATCTATAGGATCCTATTGTTCTATTGCTAGAGGTGCTGAGATTGGTACCAGAGCACATCCGCTAGGGATGCTTTCTACGCATCCATTTCAATATAATGTACATCATTTTACGGGACAGCCTGGCTACAATATTGCAAGAACCCCTTTAACTCAAATAATGAAGAAAACGGGAACAGCAATTATTGGATCAGATGTTTGGATTGGTACCAAAGCTATTATCAGAGGTGGTATTAAAATCGGTCATGGCGCTGTAATAGGTGCCGGATCTGTTGTAACAAAAGACGTCCGTCCATATGCAATCGTAGCCGGTGTTCCAGCCAAAGAGTTACGTCGTAGATTTGATGACGAAACAATAGAAAAACTACTTGAATCTAAGTGGTGGGATATGGATCCTATCGATATGGATGGTATAAATTTCAGTGATATTGATACCGCGTTGGCAGAGATAAAGAAGAGAAAGCAGAGCTATGCATCATCATTTGCTCAGGATGCAGGTTCTGAAATTAATAATATCATTGATAGCAACAATGGGATTATATGGTTTGATATTAATAAGTCATATCTCTTCAAGTATTTTTTTGTTGATAAAGAAAATGTTGAAGTTATTTGTTCTCCATTTGGTAATGGAGTTATGAAAATAAAGAAAATATGGTTCAATGATAAAATAAATGCATTTGGACTCCGCGTTGATAAAATCAGTGATAAAATCATTAAAAATTCAGTGATCTTTAGATTTTTATGATCTTTATCTGATTTATTCAGTTTTTATCAATGATGTTGTCGTGAATTTCATTCCCTTGTTGAGTGTAATTTGTTTTGTCTAAAATATCTCTTGAGGGAATAGATATTGCATTCTTTGTTTTTATGAATGTATTTTTTGTTATTATATTAAAACTGCTTTCTACAATAATTCCTATGATGGAACCGTTAAAACTATTGTTATATATAATGTTTCTATCGGCATGATCTTGGTAGTATTTACCCTCTGAGTCAATGCTTTTATCGCCACAGTCCCAGTTTGATAGGTTTTTTCTCTGTCGTGATGCTATCCACACTCCAATTTTTTCGTTCGAAAAAATATTTCCTGATATTATATTATTGTCTGAACTTTGCCATCTTAATGTAGACTTATTTGATGATATTTTTTCGCCGCAATTTTTGTATAGAAATATCCCACCCGCAGCATTTGAAGATATTGTGTTGTTATTTATATAATTGTTAGCAGATGAATCTATGGCTATCCCCTCACGTAGGCTTTTTCGGGTTGTAGATGAGCCATTACCAATAATCTTACTGTTTGTTATACTGATGTTTTTAGTGGCTTGCTCAAGATATATACCAACACCTTGAGAGTTTATCGATGAAATACGATCAAGAGTAATATTGTGAGCATAAGAATCAATATATATACCAACACCGCCACTGTGTAACGCTTGGCAGTTTTCTAGCTTAATATTTGAAGGGGCAAGTTTGTAATTTTTTTCGTGATCCTCTCCCCATTTACTCATGGCAATACCAGATGTGATTCTTATTGCATTTTTTGTAAAATTGTCGAAGTGACAATTTCTGACGGACACGTTGTTGATGCTTTTTTTAGTACCGCCAATGAGTAATCCGCGTGTTTTTTCACCATGACCATCTATTGTCATATCGTTGCAATTTAATTCTACATCTGATGTTGTTATTTTTATTGTTTTAGCTATTTTACACTCTTTTGGAATCTCATATTTCCCATCCTTTGATATCGCTATATTTTCCTGACATACATGCGTTAATGTGTCAGCGTATGCGCTTGATTGCATGGTCATGAGCAGAGATGCTATTGCTGGTATAAGTATTTTTTTCATGATGAGTTTAGTGTGTTTCGGTGGCGATGTAGTTATTGTTTTTTTCTTCCTGAAATGAGTTAAAGCTGACACTTTTATTCGAATCATAAAACACCGCATTAATCTGCGTAGTCTCCAGCAAATACCCACGAAACTGATTCAACAGTTTCACATCCGGCTTAAACTCCGCCGTCCAGAACTGGTGTAAATGTCCCTGATACGTCAGTCCTTTGATATCGTACAGGGCATTTCCCATCACCTTGAGCGATTTATGGTGAATCAGCGCTGATAAACCCGCCGTACTGTTAATGGTCACTACCGCTTTGGCATGCTTAAGCATCTCCGGCATCGGTAGGTCGTGTACGTACAGAACACGGTTCTGCACGCCGTATTTAAGGCTAAGTTGTTTGATTAACGGGCCATACAGGCGATGCCCGCGATCCATCGGATGGTGTTTAAATACCAGAAATTTAGCCGCTGGGGCTTTGGTGGCAAAAGAGTACATTACGTCATTAATATAATCGCGCACATCGTCATAAGGGCTGTGGTGGCGGATTTGGCTATCGTTATAAACCTGCAAAATTGCCAGGTAGAAACGATTATCCAGTTGTGTTTGCAAGCGTGTCAGAACATGCCGTTCTTTAAACGCATACCAATGTTTACGCCGCCATGCGCGCATCCAGCAGCGCATTTCGTACCACGGGGAAAAGGATTTATGATGCTTGTAATTGGGGTAACTGCGGCGATGATACCAGGCAATCAAATAATACCAGCTTGCATACCAGTAACGCAGGCGAGTTGATGGTTTTAGGGGATGAACGATGCGCGGTGGCATGTCGGGTAAATGTCGGTAAAAGTCTGGATCACGGGGAAGGGAAGAGTAGGCGTTTACCCCACCTTCCTCAAGGGTAATAAAATGAGGGCGCAGATAGCCTTCTTCAAAAGCTAAAAAGCGCAACCCCTTGGCATGAGCCCACTGGCGTGCAGCCTGGTGTAAGGGACGGCAATCTCCGAAGCAGACGATGGTATCAAAGGGATAAGTTTGCCAGACCTCTTTTAACCAGTGTGCAAACTGAGCTGGCGTGCCTGAATAGTGCAGGACAGGGCGCTCACGGCAATAAAACCTATCGCCGCCGTTAAACACCACGTTGGTGGCCTCACGCCCTTTGCTTTCCAGCCAACGTGCCAGGTCGCTAAAAAAAGGGCCCATTGGCCCCTGCAATAACAGGTAGCGCTTGCCGGCCAGCAGGTTGTTCATTGCGGTGCTTTCCATGCACTCTCCTGATATCAGTCAAATTTTACGCGATAGAGATTGATGGCTTTTCGTCCTAGCCGTGTCAGTCGGTTGGTTTTTTTGCGCATCGCGATCTCCGGGCGAGCCTGCCCCATCAGCCACTCAGCCGCCTCTTCTACCGACATGACGTGGTGTTCCTGCGGGTGAATGTAAGTGGGATAAGCCACCAGAGCCTGATAGATAAGATCCTGCAGCATCAATTTCCGCTGTCGCCTTGGATGAGGATGTTCATCGATGGTCAGCCCCCAGCCTGCGTAAAACGGCTGTCCATAGCAGTAGACGATTTTGCCGTGCAGCAGCGCCTCAAACCCGGACAGCGAGGTCATGGTATGCAGCTCATCTGCCTGTTGAATACAGTCGATAATGTCAGCATCGTGCGCGATGCAATCTGCCAGTTTAGCCATAACGTCTTGAGGGATCTGACCGGGACGATTACCGGTGGTCACATCGGGATGAGGCTTGTAGATAATGAAAGCATCCGGGTTACGATCGCGAACCGTTTGCAGTAGCGCCAGGTTGGTGCGGATACTGAGCGTTCCCGTGGCGATTGAAGCATCATTTTCAACCTGCCCAGGAACCAGCAGAATGCGTTTATTTCCGGCGGGAGGAGATTGCCAGGAATGACCAACATTATATTTGCTGAGCTTACTCTCGACTAACCGCTGGCGCAGCGCTACGGCACGCTCTCGTTGTTCTGGCGTTAACTGAGAGCGGTTGAGCTGTGTTTCCAGGTCGCTTGGTCGCGTGGCGTCGTAGTAAACCCCCGTTTTATCGAGAACCAGAGATAACGGCGCCAGTAAGTCCGAACCAAGCCCTGAAGATCTCAGGAAACCGTCCTCCATTCGCCAGAGTGGAATATCGCGTTTGAGCGCTTCGGCTTGCCAACGTTTTTCACCCAGAACACCCCAGACCACGCAGGCCGTGGCATCACGGCCGCGCAGAGTAAAATTCACGCGATTGGCTGAGGTTTTTAAATACGGCTTCACAATACTCGCTTTCCATAACGTCATACCGGGTGCCCAGAGCACGCCTGGGCGGGCGAGCTGATGTGCCCGATTGCGTTGGAGATAGGCCAGTACCTCAAATAGCGTGGCGGATTTCCCGGTATGGGGATGGATATAGCGTGAGTAGCGAAGCCAGGCGGCGCTGACCAGCGCGGTCAGCGGGGCGTGTCCTCGCCTGCTGGCAAGTTCGTGGGCCTGGGGATGACGATCGTCGGTCAGCCCCCATCCCGCATACCAGGGCATACCAAAGCAAACGACTTTTTTGCCCGCCATTAACGCTTCTATGCCGTATTGCGAGGTCACGGTATAAACCGTCGTTACCTGACGCATCAGCGATTGCGGACTCACATCGTCGGTAATGAGCCGGATGCGTGGATCGTCGGTTAGCGTAGAAAAATAGCCTTTCTTTTTCCCCGTCAGCACGTCGGGATGTGTCTTCACCCAGATTTCGCTATTGGGATGCTCTTCTTTGGCGCAGGTGAGCATGCTGGCAAACTGTATTTCAGTTGCTCCACCCATCGTGACCGAAACGTCCCCGTAGGTTTGGTCGATAACCAGCACGGTACCAGCTGGGTGATCCTCGGTGAAGGGAGGGGCATGGTTATACTTTGACAGATCGTTGTCGACGATAAAGGCGATCGCCCTTAGCGCATCTTCTCTCAGCGTTGAGTCAACGGCCTCTTGTTGAATCAGCTTTTCCAGCCGGCTCGGTTGGCTGGCGTCGTAATAAATCCCGAGGTCGTCAATCACCATTGACAGAGGCGGCGCGCCATTGACCCCAAGGCCCAGCGAGCGTGTAAAGCCATCCTCCAGGCGTAACACCGGTAATCCGGCTTTTTTCGCTTCCGCAACGGGGCGTTGTGCGGAAGGACGGACGCCCCAAACGGCGATAGCACTGACCTCGTCATACAACGGGGAAAATGTCGACAGTTTGGTATAGGCCTCGCCTAAGAAGACCGCAAGGTGTGGGATCTGGCAGATCCCTGAAGAGTAGATGCCTATCATCCTGAACGGCTTCCGTATTGGGTGGAATAACGTATGGCGAGGTTCCCCCCGCCACTGCCCTGGCGTTACAGATCCAGGATCACTTTGGCGGCAACCGCCAGCTGGTAGAGGATGGTCGAAATACCTCGTGTCACTTCGATATTTTTCGATTCATACTTCGGCAGCACCATAATCTCATCGCCGGCCTTCACGTCTTTAACCTCATCAGCATCCACCGCTTCACCATCCTGGCGAATGACGATGATTTTTGACTGGCCGGATTTTTGCGTCAAACCACCACATTTTTTAATGTAATCATCCACATCCATTCCATCTTCCCAACTGACCGCATTGGGGAAGAGTACAGAGCCGTGCACCATCACCAGCGAGGTTTTTTCCGGTATGGTGATGACATCGCCATCTTCCAGCAGTACCGAACCGATGTTGTTTTCGTTGAGTACGACTTCGCCTTTAGGGATCACGTTGCGTGCTTTGGCGACAAAGCGGCTGATCAGCTGCGCTTCCTGAACGCGTAAACGTGCTTCTTCCTGCGTCGATGATTGGGAAGCCAGAGAGGCTTCTTCCAGCTTTTGCAATGAGAGGTCGAGCATCTCTTTTTGTCTTATCGCTACTGAGTGGCGATAAAGCTGGATGCTGTCCATCTGCGACATGCTGTTGGTGCGGATTTGCGATAACACCTGTTTCATGGTGCTCCCGTATGGCAGCACCAGCGCATGTTCGCCGGAGTGCGCCCCCTCAATACGGACCTGGATGGTGCCAGCATAGCGGTCGGAACTGATGATGAGCTTGTCGCCATCCTGCAGGCTTCTGCCGGGGGCGCTGCTTAGCGGGTAGTATTCCGTCCGCTTAACCGTTCCCTGTTGTCGCACAATGGTGAAGTGCGTTGCGCCTGGTTTAGGGCGTGCCCAGTTCAGCGCCTCCTCAACCGGAATGGAACCGTTCGCGAACTCAAAGTCATAACCGTTATAGACGTCGCCTTCCACGCTGAAGGTGTACTTGCGCGGGCCAACCACAATGGTGTCGCCGTCGGCAAATTGTGAGAGTGAAAGCGTGCCGTTGAGCAGGAAGTCGTACAGATTGATGTGCGCACGCGTCGATTTACCCCGTTTAATGGTGATATCAACATAGCTGCCACGCGCGCTGTCTACCCCGCCTGCCTTACTGAGATAAGACAGCAGGGAATCAGACGCCACGCCGCCGTAGAGCCCCGGATTTTTGACGAAACCGGTGACAAAAACCTTAACCGGCTGAGCCTGAAGCAAAGAGGCATAGACGTTGACGTTAGACTGGTAAACTTGTTTTACTTTGGTCGTCACCAGCGTATTGAGTTGACCATTGGGGACGCCAGTCACTTTTAGTGGGCCAATATTGGGAACGAAGATATTGCCTTTCGGGTCGACCGTGAGCGCGCCATCGAAGTTAAATGCTCCCCAAAGCCTGACCTGAATCGTATCCCCGAGCCCGACAATATAGTTTGGGTTAAAACCGATGCTGGCCCCTTCATTGGTGGAGGTGCCGTTAAACAGCTGTGCGCCAAACATACGGCTGAGCGTTGCTTGCGGCACCGGCACAGGCGTTTCATCGAAGCCGCTGGTCGCGGCAGCGTTTGTATTCTGCGGATTGAGTATTGAAGGAAGCGGCGCGGCGCCGGTTAATTCCGGGTTTGCCGTCACGCCGACCGCAAACGATGTGCCAGCCTGTAATAACAGCAGTAAAAAAAGGCATTGTGCTCGTTTCATAATAAACCTGATTCCGTGGTGGCGTTAACGTTAGTCCTGGTGATCTTCAATGATGGCCAGCAGCAGTTTAGTCACACCAAACAGCAGGCAGCAGACCAGCAACCAACTCGCCAGAAGATAAGGTATATCGGGGAAAGTCGATTCCTGCGGACGCTGAGGAGAGCTGATAGTCGCCAGTGTTTTAAGTTTACGGGCGCTCTCAATGCGGGTTTTTTCGATGGCTTTTAGCGTGAGCGCATACACATCGGTATCAAAAGCCACCTGAGATTTAATCTCTTCGAAATCCACAGCCATGCTGTTGAGTTTTTTGCCTTCAGGAGCGGTGATCTTACTTTGTTCCTGGTCGATCTGTGATTGAAGCGAGGTAATGGCATTCTGTGCGCTGATGACCTGCGGCGCATCGTGGCGCAGATAGGTGCGTAAATTACGTAAGTCCGCTTCCATCTCGATTTTTTTCGCGATGAGCGTATTCACCAGAGTCGTTGCGGCTTCCGCTGAGGCCAGCGGATCAAGGATATTGTGGCTATTTTGGTAGGCGAGCAGCGTCTGTTTGCTGGCGTTGAGATGTGCGCGCGCCTCCTTGAGTTGATCTTCAGCGAACCGCATTTGCTCGCGGGAAATCCGGTGAGACAGTTCATTAATAAAACGCTCGGATTCCTGCAATATGGCACGATTGAAAGCGAGGGCGAATTCCGGTGTAAACCCTTGTGTTTCAATGCTCAGCAGTCCGCTTTTTTCATCGTAATCGACGGTTAATCGCTGGCGATAGTAGTTTAAAAACCGTTCCTCGCTGATATGTTCGGATAAATGGTAGAGGAAGTCCCAGCCGCTGTTGCCGAATGCCTGATGAAAATTAAGCTGCTTATCGAGAATATGCAGCATGTCTGGAGAGTTTATATACTCTTTGAGATACAGCGAATCCTCAACGGATGAAGGGTTAGATGCCCCCAGAAGCAGACCAACGTTCAGGCTGGCGCTGTCTATTTCATTAGGCCGTTTTACCGCGACCTTTGATTCGCTCACAAAGCGTGGCTGGCTAAATATTGCCAGGTAGACAATTAATAATGCCATTGGGGCTACGATCATCCATTGCCACAGATGACCGCGTCGCGCTAAACGTTGAACCCGGCTCCATCCTTGTTGGCGGATAATTCGCAGTTTACGTGTTAAAAATAAGGTGCGTGGTAAAAGTCTCTTCATAGTCTGGCGGTGTACGTCCAATGAATTTATATATGAAATATATTTTATTTAACCATTATCAATTCAATATCAATCAGGTGAGATAAAGCAGCTGTAATAAGACATATCAAATCCTTGTGATTGTCATTAATTATTTGTATGGAATATATATGTTTATAATTGGTGCGAATTTGACTGGGTTATAAGGCTCACCGCTATCGGGAATGTATTTTTAACACAGTGGTTAATATATCTCAATGTTGATGGGAACGAATTGCGGTGAATATTATTGATAATATTTGGTGAGGTTATGAAAGGTTTATATATATAGGGGCGGGATTTATTTGTTTAATAAATGATGATTTGTTTTTAATAAAAAGGCGAATGATTTTTATCATTCGCCTTAACGGTATTATTTCGCGATACGTTTGTACTTGATACGCTTCGGCTCCAGCGCGTCAGCGCCCAGCGTGCGTTTCTTGTACTCTTCGTATTCGGTGAAGTTACCTTCGAAGAACTCCACTTTACCTTCATCCTGGTAGTCCAGAATGTGGGTCGCGATACGGTCCAGGAACCAGCGGTCGTGCGAGATAACCATCGCACAGCCCGGGAACTCCAGCAGGGCGTTTTCCAGCGCGCGCAGGGTTTCGATATCCAGGTCGTTGGTTGGTTCATCGAGCAGCAGGACGTTACCGCCAACCTGCAGCAGCTTCGCCAGGTGCAGACGACCACGTTCACCACCGGACAGCTCGCCTACGCGTTTGCCCTGGTCGGTGCCTTTGAAGTTAAAGCGGCCAACGTAGGCGCGGCTTGGCATCTCGGTGTTGCCGATACGCATGATATCCAGACCGCCGGACACTTCTTCCCACACGGTCTTGCTGTTATCCATTGCGTCACGGAACTGGTCCACAGATGCCAGTTTCACCGTTTCACCCAGGGTGATAGAACCGCTGTCTGGCTGTTCCTGACCGGACATCATGCGGAACAGCGTCGATTTACCCGCGCCGTTCGGCCCGATGATCCCGACGATAGCGCCCTTCGGTACGGAGAAGGTCAGGTCGTCGATCAGCAGGCGGTCGCCGTAGGACTTACGCAGGTTGGTCACTTCAACCACTTTATCCCCCAGACGTGCGCCAGGTGGAATAAACAGTTCGTTGGTTTCGTTACGTTTCTGGTATTCGGTGTTGTTCAGCTCCTCAAAGCGCGCCAGACGGGCTTTACCCTTGGACTGACGGCCTTTCGCGCCCTGACGCACCCACTCCAGCTCTTTCTCAATCGATTTACGACGAGCGGCTTCCTGAGAGGCTTCTTGCGCCAGACGCTGATCTTTCTGTTCCAGCCAGGAAGAGTAGTTGCCTTCCCATGGAATACCTTCACCGCGGTCCAGCTCCAGGATCCAGCCGGCGACGTTGTCGAGGAAGTAACGGTCGTGGGTAATTGCCACAACGGTGCCTTCGAAGTCGTGCAGGAAGCGTTCCAGCCACGCCACGGATTCCGCATCCAGGTGGTTCGTCGGTTCGTCGAGCAGCAGCATGTCTGGTTTTTCCAGCAGCAGGCGGCACAGCGCCACGCGGCGGCGTTCACCACCGGAGAGGTTCGCGATTTTCGCATCCCAGTCCGGCAGACGCAGCGCATCAGCGGCACGTTCGAGCTGCACGTTAAGGTTGTGACCGTCGTGCGCCTGAATAATCTCTTCAAACTTGCCCTGTTGCGCGGCCAGCTTATCGAAGTCGGCGTCCGGTTCAGCGTACTTGGCATACACTTCATCCAGGCCTTTCAGCGCGTTAACCACTTCGGCCACCGCTTCTTCAACGGATTCACGGACGGTATGCTCAGGGTTCAGCTGCGGTTCCTGCGGCAGGTAGCCAATCTTGATACCTGGCTGCGGACGCGCTTCGCCCTCGATATCGGTATCGATACCAGCCATGATTCTTAGCAGGGTAGATTTACCAGCGCCGTTCAGACCCAGAACACCGATTTTTGCGCCAGGGAAGAAGCTCAGCGAGATGTTTTTCAGAATATGACGTTTCGGCGGAACCACTTTGCCGACACGATGCATGGTATAAACGAATTGAGCCACGTGGACTTCGCCTCTTTTTTATCGTGATGAATAGAGTTTTTCAAAGGCGAAGTGTAGCTGTTTTCCCCGCCCAATCCCAGCAGGCAAATTCAGCTGTGCGGTATCGCAGATAAAACGTAAAAAAGTGTTCATGGCGTGGCGCATTGGTCGATCAGTCGTTAGCATCAAATGATTACGCGGCATGATGCTGCACCGACGTAACGTGACAATGAGGAAGAGCTTGTGCAAAAAGCCCAACAATTTACGTGGCGTCTGCTGGCAGCCAGTGTCTGCCTGTTGACAATCAGTAGCGTAGCCCGCGCCGATTCGCTGGATCAACAACGTAGCCGCTATGCGCAAATCAAACAGGCCTGGGATAACCGCCAGATGGACGTGGTCGAGCAACTGATGCCGACTCTGCGGGATTACCCTTTGTATCCTTACCTGGAGTACCGCCAGATTACAGGCGATCTCATGAATACCCCGACGCTAACGGTAACTCGCTTCGTGCAGGCTAACCCGACGCTGCCGCCAGCACGAACCCTAAAAAACCGCTTCGTCAACGAACTCGCGCGCCGACAAGACTGGCGCGGCCTGCTGGCCTTTAGCCCTGATAAGCCAGGCACCGCCGAAGCGCAGTGCAACTATTACTATGCCAAATACAATGTGGGTGATACCCAGGGGGCCTGGGAGGGCGCAAAAACGCTGTGGCTGACCGGACAGAGTCGGCCTAACGCCTGCGATCCGCTGTTCAGCGCCTGGCGAGCATCGGGCACGCAGGATCCGCTGGCGTACCTTGAACGCATTCGTCTGGCCATGAAGGCGGGTAACACCGGGCTGGTGAAAGCGCTGGCCTCGCAAATGCCTGCTGAGTATCAAACTATCGCTACGGCGATTACCGATTTGGCTAACAACCCCAATACCGTGCTGACCTTTGCGCGGAACACAGGGGCGACTGATTTCACCCGTCAACTGGCCGCAGTGGCGTTTAACAGCGTCGCGCGTCAGGACGTGGAAAACGCGCGCTTGATGATTCCGACGCTGGTTCAGGCGCAGCAGCTCAATGACGAACAAGCTCAGGAGCTGCGCGATACCGTTGCCTGGCGTCTGATGGGATCGGATGTGACCGACGAACAGGCGCGCTGGCGTGATGATGCCATTATGCGTTCGCAGTCAACCTCGTTGGTTGAGCGCCGGGTGCGTATGGCGCTCGGCACCGGAGACCGTTCTGGTTTGAATACGTGGTTGGCGCGGCTGCCGATGGAAGCGAAAGAGAAAGATGAATGGCGTTACTGGCAGGCCGATCTGCTGATGGAGCGGGGCCGTGATGACGAAGCGCGCAGCATCTTGTTGTCGCTGATGCAGCAGCGCGGTTTCTATCCGATGGTTGCCGCGCAGCGTCTGGGCGAACCTTATGCGCTGCGGGTAGAGAAAGCGCCGGGGGCAATCTCCTCCGCGCTGACCAGCGGGGCGGAAATGGCGCGCGTACGCGAGTTAATGTACTGGAATCAGGACAATACGGCGCGCAGCGAGTGGGCCAACCTGGTGAGTAGCCGTAGCCAGACGGAGCAGGCACAGTTAGCGCGTTACGCTTTCGATCAACACTGGTGGGATCTGAGCGTGCAGGCCACGATTGCGGGTAAACTGTGGGATAACCTGCAAGAACGCTTCCCGCTGGCATATAACGACCTGTTTGTGCGTTATACCTCCGGTAAAGACATCCCGCAGAGCTATGCCATGGCGATCGCGCGTCAGGAAAGCGCGTGGAACCCGAAGGTAAAATCACCGGTCGGCGCGAGCGGCCTGATGCAGATTATGCCGGGTACCGCGACCCATACGGTGAAGATGTTTAATCTGCCGGGTTACAGCAATCCGGCGCAGCTGCTGGATCCTGAAACCAACATCAATATTGGCACCAGCTATTTGCAGTATGTCTATCAGCAGTTTGAAAATAACCGCATTTTCGCTTCGGCGGCGTATAACGCCGGGCCGGGGCGCGTACGCACCTGGCTTGGCAACAGCGCCGGGCGTATTGATGCGGTGGCGTTTATCGAGAGTATTCCGTTCTCGGAAACGCGCGGTTATGTCAAAAACGTGCTGGCCTACGACGCCTACTATCGGCACTTTATGGGCCAGAAAGAAGACGTGCTCAGCAGTAATGAATGGCAACGACGTTACTGATAGGTTAGACCTGTGTTATGCTTGTACTCGTTTAAGAGTACATGCATAACATGGTGGCCTGACATGACCCAACAATCCCCTTATTCAGCGACGGTGGCTGAGCAGCGCAACCAGGAGTGGCTTCGCTTTGTTGAGCTTCTGCGTCTGGCATATACCGACGACCTTGCTCTGCCGCTGCTTAATTTAATGATGACCCCGGACGAGCGCGAAGCGCTGGGCACCCGCGTGCGGATTATTGAAGAACTGCTGCGCGGTGAAATGAGCCAGCGCGAGCTTAAAAATGAGCTGGGGGCGGGGATCGCCACGATCACCCGTGGATCGAACAGTCTCAAATCGGCGCCGGTAGAGCTGCGCCAGTGGCTGGAACAAACCCTGCCTAAAACGCAGCGCCAGGCCGGATAAGGCGTAGCCGCTATCCGGCAATACGCACCGTTGTGCCTGATGGCGGCTAAGCCTTCTCAGGCCTACTGGCGGTAGAGTGCGTTATGGAACGGGCTTAACGCCAGCACGACCGCCTGGTGGTATACGCTGCTGCGGGTCAGCACGCCGGCGGTGAAGACGCCAATCGCCCCTTCTTTATTACCAATTTTATCGATGCCTGTGTACTTCGACATCACCGGGCCGAGCGCTTCGCCCGCCCGCACCTGCTCGAGAATAATCTCTGGCAGCGGGAGCGTTGCGGACCTCGCCTCGCCACGCTGGCTGCGGCTTTCAATCACCACCCAGCTGAAGGTCGCACCTTCATCAATTCCGGCTTCAATCGCCACCCAAAAATCTGCATCCGGGCGCGCGGCTTTGGCATTGGTGACGCGATTACGCGCGCCGGTGCGGGTTTCTTCACTGCCGAAGGGCTGCTCTGGGACGCCCGTATCGACGGAGATGGCGTCGATTTGACAGGATCCTTCGCCAAAAATCAGCTCAAAAGCCGCAAGAATTGCCTGAATTTTAGCAGGATTGGTGGTAGCGGAGACAACTTGATGCATAATCTACACAACTCAGATAATAAAATGTCATCGCAGTATAACGGATAAAAAACATGTTACAGGTATATCTTGTTCGCCATGGCGAAACCCGTTGGAACGCCGAGCGGCGTATTCAAGGCCAGTCCGATAGCCCCCTGACGGCTAAAGGAGAGCAGCAGGCGGTGCAGGTGGGTGAGCGTGTGCGCACCTACGGCATTACCCATGTTATCGCCAGCGATCTGGGCCGTACGCGCCGTACCGCCGAGATCATTGCCGATGCCTGCGGCTGCGGCGTGACCCTGGACGCGCGCCTGCGTGAGCTGGATATGGGCGTGCTGGAGCAACGTCATCTTGATTCGCTGACGCCAGAAGAAGAGGAATGGCGTCGGCTGGTGGTTAACGGCACGCCGGATGGTCGTATTCCGCAGGGCGAGTCGATGCAGGAGCTGAGCGAGCGTATGCACGCGGCACTGGCTGCGTGTTTGGATCTCCCATCGGGCAGCCGTCCGTTGCTGGTGAGCCACGGCATTGCGCTGGGCTGTCTGGTGAGCACGATTCTGGGGTTGCCCGCGCACGCGGAGCGTCGTCTGCGTCTGCGTAACTGTTCTATCTCGCGGGTAGACTACCAGGAAAGCCTGTGGCTGGCGCCGGGATGGGGGGTGGAAACGGCAGGGGATATCTCACATCTTGATACCCCTGCTCTGGATGAGCTACAACGTTAGCGACGAATCGGGATCAGGTACTCGCAGCGCAGCATAATTGGCGGTTCCTGATGCCGTGCTTCGTCCTGTGGGAAGAAGCGTTCGATATCCTGGCCCTTACGGCGGGTCAGGTTGAGCATTGGCATGCAGGTGCCGTACAGCGTCAGGATAAACTCCTGCAGGCCTGTTCCCAGCCCTTCATAGGTGAACATCACGTACTCGCCGCCTTCCAGCGTGACCGGATGGGCATCGTTGATGTGACCGTTAGCCAGCTCCGGTGTGAGCGCCGTGGTGTAGAACACTTCCTGCTCATCATCTTTTTCGAGGCTCGGGCGTGGTTCATGCAGCCCGTACAGCATTGACGGAATAGAGGGTGAGTTGCCAAGGAAATCAGTCCAGAACTGGACACGCATTTGCTGACGGAAGTCGGAAATCTCTTCCAGCTTGCAGGTATAGCTCTGGGTCACGCCCACCAGGTGGGTAGTCGGTAGGGTGATGAATTCGTATTTTGGCATCGTGAACTCACCCAAGCGCAGCGGTGGACGCATCCCGAAGGAGCTCCAGTCCGGCGAGCGACGATACAGCGCCGGCGTCAGCGTAAACTGCTTTTTAAACGCGCGGGTGAAAGTCTGTTGGGAGTCAAAACGATACTGCAGCGCGATATCCAGGATAGGACGCGCAGTCAGACGCAGTGCGACGGCAGATTTAGACAGACGGCGGGCGCGAATGTAAGCGCCGATGGCATGGCCGGTGACATCTTTGAACATGCGTTGCAGGTGCCATTTAGAATAACCCGCTTTTGCCGCCACATTATCCAGCGATAAAGGCTGATCCAGGTGCCCTTCTAGCCAAACGAGGAGATCGCGAATAATTCCAGCCTGATCCATAAAGTGCCCTCATCCTTAAAATCTTATGTGCCTGTTACCAAAGTAGCGGATAATAGCATCTTTTGCTGTTTTAGCATTCAGTGTTTTTTTTATGCATAAATGCGTTTTTACATAAGATTCGGCGCTATTTTTTGTAAAGCTGTGATCTTTAAACACTTTCTAATTAGATGTTGAATAATCACACAACTCAATCGACGGAAATGGTAACAATATGAAATACAAGAAATTAATGGCAGGTCTGTTACTCGGCGTCTCCAGCCTGGCGGTTCACGCGGAGCAGATTGGTTCTGTGGATACGGTATTCAAAATGTTTGGGCCGGATCATAAAATCGTGGTGGAGGCCTTTGACGACCCCGATGTCAAAAACGTGACCTGCTATGTCAGCCGGGCGAAGACGGGCGGCATTAAAGGCGGGCTGGGGCTGGCTGAGGATACCTCGGATGCCGCCATTTCCTGTCAGCAGATTGGCCCGGTTGAGCTCAGCGACAAAATTAAGAGCGGTAAAGCGGACGGCGATGTGGTCTTTAAAAAGCGCACGTCGCTGGTGTTTAAATCGCTACAGGTTGTGCGTTTCTATGACGAAAAACGCAACGTGCTCGCCTATCTGGCCTATTCCGACAAGGTGGTAGACGGTTCGCCAAAAAACGCGATTAGCGCGGTGCCGATTATGCCGTGGGGTACGGCGGCAAAGTAGGGAGCAAAAAAAACGGCGCTTAACGCGCCGTTTTGTTTTCTTATTCCTGCAGCTCGCCGCAGAAGCGGTAACCTTCGCCGTGAATGGTGGCGATGATTTCCGGCGTATCCGGCGTAGACTCGAAATGTTTACGGATGCGACGAATGGTCACGTCAACCGTACGGTCGTGCGGCTTCAGCTCACGGCCCGTCATTTTCTTCAGCAGTTCAGCGCGAGACTGAATCTTGCCCGGGTTTTCGCAGAAGTGCAGCATGGCGCGGAATTCACTGCGCGGCAGCTTGTACTGTTCACCGTTCGGGCTCACCAGAGAGCGGCTGTTGATGTCCAGCTCCCAGCCGTTGAACTTGTAGCTTTCTACGCTACGGCGTTCTTCGCTGACGGTACCCAGGTTCATGGTACGGGACAGCAGGTTACGTGCACGGATAGTCAGTTCACGCGGGTTGAACGGCTTGGTGATGTAATCATCTGCACCAATTTCCAGACCGAGGATCTTGTCGACTTCATTGTCGCGGCCGGTCAGGAACATCAGGGCGACGTTTGCTTGCTCACGCAGTTCGCGCGCCAGCAGAAGGCCGTTTTTCCCCGGCAGGTTGATATCCATGATTACCAGGTTGATATCATTTTCAGACAGGATCTGATGCATTTCCGCGCCATCGGTCGCTTCGAAAACATCGTAGCCTTCTGCTTCGAAAATACTTTTTAACGTGTTGCGTGTTACCAACTCGTCTTCAACGATAAGAATGTGCGGGGTCTGCATGTTTGCTACCTAAATTGCCAACTAAATCGAAACAGGAAGTACCAATAGTCCCTGACCTGCCTGATGCATGTCGAAAATTAACATGATCGGCGTAACGTGACTAAAGTACGTAATTGCGTTCTTGATGCACTTTCCATCAACGTCAACAACATCATTAGCTTGGTCGTGGGTACTCTTCCCTCTGGACCCGACAGTGTCAAAAACGGTTGTCATCCTAACCATTTTAACAGCAACATAACAGGCAAAGAGACACCAGACTGCCAATAAACCTACGCTTCGTTGACATATATCAAATTCAATTGTAGCACGTTAACAGTTTGGTGAAATCATCGCTTTGGAATGATAACGCCTATCACATTTTTTCCACAACTCAAGTAGTTGCACAGGTTAACTGATAAATGTGATGAATCCAATTACTATCACAAGGTGCGAATCGAAATAGTTCATATAAACAGTAAGATATCTGCTATCTGTTAACATATAAAACGAAAGATTTCGCACTGAATAGTTTAGCGTTTTTTATATGTTATGAAACATCATTTCAGTGATTTTTGTTGCATTTTTGTAAATTCGCGATGCGCAATATGTTGATGTACATCACATTATTGCCTGAGAACAGTAAGTTAAGAGAACTTTAAATGCGCTTATCTATTGTGCTGGTTTCGCCAGCAAGAGCCGAAAATATCGGTGCCGCCGCCCGCGCCATGAAAACGATGGGATTTAATGACATGCGCATCGTTGATAGCGTTGCGCACCTGGAACCCGCCGCGCGATGGGTGGCTCATGGCTCTACCGACATCCTTGACGGTATTACCTGTTACCCAACGCTGGCAGATGCGCTGCACGATGTGGATTTCACCGTGGCGACTACCGCGCGTAGCCGTGCCCGATTCCACTATTACGCCACGCCGCAGGAACTGGTGCCGATGTTGACAGAAAAAGCGCAGTGGATGGGCCATGCCGCGCTGGTGTTTGGCCGTGAGGATTCCGGGTTAACCAATGATGAACTGGCGTTAGCGGATGTGTTAACCGGTGTACCCATGGTGGCGGATTATCCGTCGCTGAATCTGGGACAGGCGGTGATGGTGTATTGTTATCAGCTTTCGTCGCTGTTACAAAACGCGAACCCCGCAGCAACGACAGGTGACGAAAACCAGCTGATTGCGTTAAGGGCGCGTATCAGCACATTGCTTGAGCGACTCGAGGTGGCCGGAGATGTAAAACTGGCCGATTGGCTGCAACAACGTATTGGCTTACTTGAGCAACGCGATACGGCAATGTTGCATCGTTTGCTGCATGATATTGAAAAAAATATGACAGAGTAAAATTCTGTCATTGTATTTTCGTATGGTGTTATTGGTTGGTATTTTGCAAAACTTATGCCCGTTGTGGTGGTTTGTCGGCGAATGAACGGGCGGATGTGAATTGATTGCGAAACGTGACGAAGTTAGAAATTCATTGACTTAGTGGGCCAGATACTTTAACCAATAGGGGTATAAGGCACAGACAGCTAAATGACAGAGCACACAACATCCATGATTCGCATCAGCAGCATTATGACCATTACCACCACCACTATTACCACAGGTAACGGTGCGGGCTGACGCGTACAGGAAACACAGAAAAAAGCCCGCACCTGAACAGTGCGGGCTTTTTTTTCGACTGAAGATCAAGGGGTAAAAACCATGCGAGTCTTGAAGTTCGGCGGTACATCAGTGGCAAATGCGGAACGGTTTCTGCGTGTTGCCGATATCCTGGAAAGCAACGCCAGGCAGGGGCAGGTAGCAACCGTGCTCTCTGCCCCGGCAAAAATCACCAACCATCTGGTGGCGATGATTGAAAAAACCATTGGCGGCCAGGACGCGCTGACCAACATCGCCGACGCCGAACGTATCTTTGCTGAACTTCTTCAAGGGCTTGCTACCGCCCAGCCGGGTTTTCCGCTGGCGGAACTGAAGGCGGCCGTTGAGCTCGAATTTGCCCAGATCAAACATATTCTCCACGGCATCAGCCTGCTCGGTCAGTGTCCGGACAGCGTCAACGCTGGCCTGATCTGCCGCGGCGAGAAGCTTTCTATCGCCATCATGGCCGGGCTACTGAGCGCCCGTGGCCACAAGGTAACGGTGATTAACCCGGTTGAGAAATTGCTGGCCGTTGGCCACTACCTTGAATCGACAGTCGATATTGCTGAATCTACTCGCCGTATTGCCGCCAGCCAGATCCCGGCGGACCACATGGTGCTGATGGCTGGCTTTACCGCCGGTAACGAGAAAGGTGAACTGGTGGTGCTGGGGCGTAACGGCTCCGACTACTCCGCCGCCGTGCTGGCCGCCTGTTTACGCGCAGACTGTTGCGAGATCTGGACCGACGTCGACGGCGTTTATACCTGCGACCCGCGCCAGGTGCCGGACGCAGTGCTGCTGAAGAGCATGTCGTACCAGGAAGCAATGGAGCTTTCCTACTTTGGCGCTAAAGTCCTTCACCCGCGTACCATTGCCCCTATCGCCCAGTTCCAAATCCCTTGCTTGATTAAAAACACCGGTAATCCACAGGCTCCAGGTACGCTAATCGGCGCCAGCAGCGATGATGATGCGCTGCCGGTTAAGGGCATCTCCAACCTGAATAATATGGCGATGTTCAACGTCTCCGGTCCGGGCATGAAAGGGATGGTTGGCATGGCGGCTCGCGTGTTTGCCACCATGTCGCGCGCGGGCATCTCCGTGGTGCTGATTACCCAATCCTCATCCGAGTACAGCATTAGCTTCTGCGTGCCGCAGAGCGACTGTGCGCGGGCGAAGAAGGCGATGGAAGATGAGTTCTATCTGGAGCTGAAAGAAGAACTGCTGGAGCCGCTGTCGATCATGGAGCGTCTGGCGATCATCTCCGTTGTTGGCGATGGTATGCGCACGCTGCGCGGCATCTCGGCGAAGTTCTTTGCCGCGCTGGCCCGCGCTAACATCAACATCGTAGCGATTGCCCAGGGTTCCTCTGAGCGTTCAATCTCCGTCGTGGTCAACAACGACGACGCCACCACGGGCGTTCGCGTCACGCATCAGATGCTGTTTAACACCGATCAGGTGATCGAAGTCTTCCTGGTGGGCGTCGGCGGCGTCGGCGGGGCGCTGCTCGAGCAGATCAAACGCCAGCAGGCGTGGCTGAAGAAAAAGCACATCGACCTGCGCGTCTGCGGCGTGGCGAACTCCCGCGCGCTGCTGACCAGCGTGCATGGGCTGAACCTGGAAAACTGGCAGGCGGAGCTTGCGGAAGCGAAAGAGCCGTTTAACCTGGGGCGTCTGATTCGTCTGGTGAAAGAGTATCATCTGCTGAACCCGGTGATCGTTGACTGTACCTCCAGCCAGGCGGTAGCCGATCAGTACGCCGACTTCCTGCGCGAAGGTTTCCACGTGGTGACGCCGAACAAAAAGGCCAACACTTCGTCGATGGACTACTACCACCAGTTGCGTCACGCGGCTGGCCAATCGCGCCGTAAATTCCTCTACGACACCAACGTCGGGGCGGGGCTACCGGTCATTGAAAACCTGCAAAACCTCCTCAACGCGGGCGATGAGCTACAGCGCTTCTCCGGCATTCTGTCCGGCTCACTGTCGTTTATCTTTGGCAAGCTGGACGAAGGCATGAGCCTGTCGGCGGCAACCAAAGTGGCGCGTGAGATGGGCTATACCGAACCGGATCCGCGTGATGACCTCTCGGGTATGGACGTGGCGCGTAAGCTGCTGATTCTGGCGCGTGAAACCGGGCGTAGCCTCGAGTTGAGTGATATTGTGGTCGAATCGGTGCTGCCAGAAAGTTTTGACGCCACCGGCGATACTGAGAGCTTTATGGCGCGTCTGCCGCAGCTTGACGATGAATTTTCCGCCCGCGTGGCGAAAGCGCGTGATGAAGGCAAAGTGCTGCGCTATGTTGGCAACATCGAAGAAGACGGCGTCTGCCGGGTGAAAATTGCCGCCGTTGACGGCAACGACCCGCTGTTCAAAGTGAAAAACGGCGAGAACGCGCTGGCGTTTTACAGCCACTACTATCAGCCGCTGCCGCTGGTGCTGCGCGGCTATGGCGCAGGCAACGATGTTACGGCGGCAGGGGTATTTGCCGATCTTCTGCGCACATTGTCATGGAAGTTAGGAGTTTAAAATGGTTAAGGTGTATGCCCCGGCTTCCAGTGCCAATATGAGCGTCGGGTTTGATGTACTGGGTGCCGCCGTCACGCCGGTTGACGGCAGCCTGCTGGGCGACAACGTATCGGTTGAGGCGGCAGACCGTTTCAGCCTGCAAAATTTAGGGCGCTTTGCGGATAAACTGCCGAGCGAACCGCGCGAGAACATCGTTTACCAATGTTGGGAGCGCTTCTGCCAGGAGATTGGTAAAGAGATCCCGGTGGCGATGACGCTGGAAAAAAACATGCCGATTGGTTCAGGGCTGGGTTCCAGCGCCTGTTCCGTGGTCGCTGCGCTGGTGGCGATGAATGAACACTGCGGCAGGCCGCTGGATGAAACCCGGATGCTGGCCTTGATGGGCGAGCTGGAAGGGCGTATTTCCGGCAGCGTACATTACGACAACGTCGCGCCGTGCTATCTCGGCGGGATGCAGCTGATGATTGAAGAGAACGATATTATCAGCCAGCAGGTGCCGTGCTTTGACGACTGGCTATGGGTGCTAGCCTATCCGGGCATTAAGGTCTCTACCGCGGAAGCGCGGGCGATTCTGCCGGCTCAGTATCGTCGGCAGGACTGCGTGGCTCACGGTCGTCATCTGGCGGGCTTTATTCACGCCTGTTATTCCCGCCAGCCGCAGCTGGCGGCAAAACTGATGAAGGACGTGATTGCCGAGCCGTACCGGACCAAACTGTTACCGGGGTTCAGCGAAGCACGTCAGGCTGTGGCCGGCATTGGCGCCGTGGCTTGTGGCATCTCCGGCTCCGGGCCGACGCTGTTTGCCCTGTGTGACAAAACCGAGACCGCGCAGCGCGTGGCGGACTGGCTCGGTCAGCATTATTTGCAGAATCAAGAAGGCTTCGTTCATATTTGCCGGCTGGACACGGCGGGCGCACGAGTAGTGGGATAATCGATGAAACTCTATAACTTAAAAGATCACAATGAGCAGGTCAGCTTCGCGCAGGCCGTTACTCAAGGGCTTGGCAAGCAACAGGGGCTGTTTTTTCCGTTAGATTTACCGGAATTCAGCCTGACCGACATTGATGACCTGCTGACACAGGATTTCGTCACCCGCAGCGCGAAAATTCTCTCCGCGTTTATCGGCGACGAGATCCCGGAAGCCGAGCTTGCCGCGCGTATCGCGACGGCGTTCACCTTCCCGGCGCCGGTTAACAAGGTGCAGGACGACATCGGCTGTCTCGAACTGTTCCACGGCCCGACCCTGGCGTTCAAAGACTTCGGCGGTCGCTTTATGGCGCAGATGCTGACCCATATCGCAGGCGATAAGCCGGTGACTATCCTGACGGCGACCTCTGGCGATACCGGCGCCGCCGTGGCGCACGCCTTCTACGGTCTGCCGAACGTCAAAGTGGTGATTCTGTATCCGCGCGGCAAAATCAGCCCGCTGCAGGAAAAACTGTTCTGCACCCTCGGTGGCAACATTGAAACCGTGGCGATCGACGGTGACTTCGACGCCTGTCAGGCGCTGGTGAAGCAGGCGTTCGATGACGAAGAGCTGAAAGTCGCGCTGGGGCTGAACTCCGCCAACTCCATCAACATCAGCCGCCTGCTGGCGCAGATCTGCTACTACTTCGAAGCGGTGGCGCAGCTGCCGCAGGAAGCGCGTAACCAGCTGGTGATTTCCGTGCCAAGCGGTAACTTTGGCGATCTGACCGCGGGCCTGCTGGCCAAGTCGCTCGGCCTGCCGGTGAAACGCTTTATCGCCGCGACCAACGCCAACGACACCGTGCCGCGCTTCCTGCAGGACGGCAAGTGGGCGCCGAAAGCCACTCAGGCGACGTTGTCCAACGCCATGGACGTCAGCCAGCCGAATAACTGGCCGCGTGTGGAAGAGCTGTTCCGCCGTAAAATCTGGCGTTTGAACGAGCTGGGCTATGCGGCGGTGGACGATGAAACCACCAAAGCGACCATGCGTGAGCTGCAAGGGTTGGGCTACACCTCTGAACCCCATGCGGCGATTGCCTACCGCGCGCTGCGTGACCAACTGCAACCGGGTGAATACGGCCTGTTCCTCGGCACCGCGCATCCGGCGAAATTTAAGGAAAGTGTGGAAGAGATCCTCGATGAAACGCTGCCGCTGCCAAAAGCGCTGGCGGATCGCGCCGATCTGTCGCTGCTGTCGCACAACCTGCCGGCCGACTACGCTGCGCTGCGTAATCTGATGATGAGCAAGGCGTAATGTCTCCGTTTCCCCTTCCTGCATGGAGGGGGAATCAGGGAGAAATTATGCAGAAATTCGGCAGGGAAAAAGGAGAATTTCCCAATAAATGCGGGTGGTTACACTATAGGATTGCGGAGAATAACAACGCGGGTTCCACGGCGGTAAGCTCTCTTCATCGGCCATACTGGCGAACGAAGAACCAAGGAGTTACCCATGTTAAAACCTGCGATGTTTGCACTGGCAATGGTGCTGGCGGCTCCGGTTATCACCCAGGCCGCAGAGATTACGCTGGTTCCGGCCGTGAAGCTGCAAATTGGCGACCAGGACAATAACGGTCGCTACTGGGACGGCGGACACTGGCGCGACCACGGCTGGTGGAACGATCACTATGAATGGCGCGACAACCGTTGGCATGCCCACACGCCGCCACCGCCACATCACGATAATCGTGGCCACGATGACCACGGTCATGATAACCACGGCCACGGTGACGATCATCGCCCACCGCCGGGGCGTCATTAATTAAGCAAGCAGGTCGCCCTGCCGGGCGACCTGCTTACTGTTCGTGGCGCTTGAAGACTAACTCTTCGGCGCTCGAACTTTCCTCATCAAAGAAATACCCTTCGCTATCAAACCCGGTCAGCTGCTCTGGTTTCGACAGACGATTCTCAATGATGTAGCGGCTCATCAGCCCGCGCGCCTTTTTGGCGTAGAAGCTAATCACCTTAAACTTGCCGTTTTTCTCATCGAGGAATACCGGCTTAATGATTGTTCCTTTCAGCGCTTTCGGCTTCACCGAGCGGAAGTACTCATCTGATGCCAGATTCACCACGATATCGTCGCCCTGCTCGTGCAGCGCGGCGTTCAGCGTATGGGTGATTTCCTCTCCCCAGAACTGATAGAGATCTTTCCCGCGCGGGTTCTCAAGACGAATCCCCATTTCCAGACGATAAGGCTGCATCAGATCCAGTGGACGCAGCACGCCATACAGGCCGGAGAGCATGCGCAGGTGCTTCTGGGCGAAGTCAAAATCGGCTTCGCTGAAGGTTTCCGCCTGGAGCCCGGTGTAAACATCGCCTTTAAACGCCAGAATCGCCTGGCGGGCGTTCTCCGGCGTGAAGTCCGGGTGCCAGTCGTGGAAGCGGGTGGCGTTTAAATCCGCCAGCTTGTCGCTAATCCCCATCAGCGCTTTAATCTGCGGCGCTGAGAGCTTGCGCGCAACGCCGATCAGCTGCTGAGAGTGCTCCAGCAGCATCGGCTGGGTATAGCGCGTGGTGGCCAGCGGGCTTTGGTAGTCGAGCGTTTTAGCAGGAGAAATCAGAATCAGCATATCCAGTCCTTGCAGAAAATTTCACGCAACTTTAACAAAAAAAGGGCCGCAGGTGATCGATTGCTGCTATTGGCGCGGCGGTTGATCCCAACTTTCCGGCGCGAGCTGGTGGGCGATCTCCGGATAATAGTCGGGATCGAACACCGGCGTGACGCCAAGTTTACGCTGGCGTAGGTAATCTCGGGCGATGATTCTGACCACCGGTGACAGCAGCAAAATGGCCGACAAGTTGGTGATTGCCATCAGCGCCATAATCACGTCAGCCATCTGCCAGACGACAGGCAAGCTGAGCTGGCTGCCGATGACCACCATCAACAGAGTCCCAATACGCAGCAGCCAGATGGCCCAGGGTTTGTTGCAGCGTAGGAAGATCAGATTGTTTTCGGCGTAAACGTAGTTAGCGACGATCGACGTAAAAGCAAACATGATCATCACTATCGCCACAAAACTGGCGCCCCAACTGCCAACCAACACACTCATTGCGTGCTGGATAAGCTGAATACCGTCATAGCCCGTGGTTTTGGTGCCGTGGCCCGACAACAGTACAACCATCGCGCTGGCGCTACAGATAACGATGGTATCAATCAGCACGCCAATCATTTGTACGATGCCCTGCGCCGCCGGGTGAGGAGGGAAGGAGGCCGCGGCGGCAGCGGCGTTAGGCGTGGACCCCATCCCCGCTTCGTTGGAGAACATGCTGCGCTGGAAGCCGCTGGTAATCGCCTGGCTGACGCTGTAGCCGACGGCACCTGCCGCCGCTTCTTGCAGGCCAAAGGCGCTGCGAATAATCATGTTGATGATCTCGGGCATTTCCCCGATATGCCACAGCGAGATCAGCAGGCAGGTGACGACCCACACCAGTCCCATCAGCGGCACCAGCCACTGGCTAAGCCGCGCCACGCCTTTCATGCCGCGCATCATGACCAGCAGGGCGAAGAAGGCCACCACGACGCCGGTGAAGTTGAGGGGAACATCGAATGCATAGTTCAATGCGTGTGCCATGGAGTTGGCCTGCACGGTATTGAAGATGAGCCCGTAGGCGAGCAGCAGGAACAGGGAGAAGAGCACGCCCATCCAGCGCATGCCCAATCCGCGCGTCATATACCAGGCTGGCCCGCCGCGGAACTGCCCGTTAGCGTCACGTTCTTTGTAGAGCTGTGCCAGCGAGCATTCGGCAAAGCTGCTCGCCATGCCGATAATCGCCGCAACCCACATCCAGAACACCGCGCCGGGGCCGCCGACGGTAATCGCCAGCGCCACGCCAGCCAGGTTACCGCTGCCGACGCGCGCGGCCAGGCTGATGCACAGCACCTGGAATGAGGTTAATCCGCCTTCGCCCGGCTTCAGGCTTGTTTTCAGACTTTTGCTAAACTGACGGATGTAGCGAAACTGGATGTAGCCGGTTCTCCATGTAAACCAGATACCACAGCCAAGGAGCAGGTAAATCATTACCGAGCCCCACAGTATTTCGCTGATAAAAGACAGGAAATCAGGCATTAAACGTCCTCTTGTCTATGCCAAAACGGACGGCTGAACCCGGGAAGCTATCGATGCTTCGCACGATTCGATTCAGCCAATGTAAGCGTTACCATATTCAGCGCGCAGAACGGCCACGTCTGAAAGTCCAATGATTGAGTTTATCATACTCTGCGCTCTCATGATGTCGGCGGTTGCGCTGAGAGAGCGGCGTGATATTATCGAGGCAGACCGGTTACATCCCCCTAACAGCTGTTTAAAGAGAAACACTATCATGACGGATAAATTGACATCTCTGCGTCAGTACACAACCGTAGTGGCTGACACCGGAGACATCGCAGCAATGAAGCTGTATCAGCCTCAGGATGCGACAACCAACCCTTCCCTGATTCTGGGCGCAGCACAGATTCCTGAGTACCGTAAACTGATTGACGATGCGGTAGCCTGGGCGCGTAGCCAGAGCAGCGACCGTGCGCAGCAGGTTATTGATGCTACTGACAAACTGGCCGTAAACATCGGTCTGGAAATCCTGAAGCTGGTCCCTGGCCGTATTTCTACCGAAGTTGACGCGCGTCTCTCCTATGACACCGAAGCGTCCATCGCCAAAGCCAAACGTCTGATCAAAATGTACAACGATGCTGGCATCAGCAACGATCGCATTCTGATCAAACTGGCTTCTACCTGGCAGGGCATCCGCGCGGCGGAGCAGCTGGAAAAAGACGGTATCAACTGTAACCTGACCCTGCTGTTCTCCTTCGCTCAGGCGCGTGCTTGTGCGGAAGCGGGCGTGTACCTGATTTCCCCGTTCGTCGGTCGTATTCTGGACTGGTACAAAGCCAATACTGATAAGAAAGAATACGCACCAGCGGAAGATCCGGGTGTGGTTTCTGTCAGCGAAATCTACCAGTACTACAAAGAACACGGCTATGAAACCGTGGTCATGGGCGCAAGCTTCCGTAATATCGGCGAAATCCTTGAGCTGGCCGGCTGCGATCGTCTGACCATCGCGCCTGCGCTGCTGAAAGAGCTGGCAGAAAGCGAAGGCCCGCTGGAGCGTAAACTGACCTTCACCGGTGAAGTGAAAGCGCGTCCGAGCCGTATCACCGAGTCTGAGTTCCTGTGGCAACACAACCAGGATCCGATGGCGGTCGACAAACTGGCGGAAGGTATCCGTAAGTTTGCGATTGACCAGGAAAAACTGGAAAAAATGATCGGCGACCTGCTGTAATCATTGATACGTGGCCGCTACGGCGGTCACGCTACCTCTTCTGAAACCTGTCTGTCCTTCTCTTCGCAGTGTATCATTCTGTTTAACGAGACTGTTTAAACGGAATAATCATGAACACTTTACGCATTGGCTTAGTTTCTATCTCTGACCGCGCCTCCAGCGGCGTTTACCAGGACAAAGGCCTGCCGGCGCTTGAAGAGTGGTTGGGCAGCGCGCTGGCGACGCCATTCGAAATCGAAACCCGCCTGATCCCCGATGAGCAAACCATCATTGAGCAAACCCTGTGCGAGCTGGTCGATGAGATGAGCTGCCACCTGGTGCTGACGACGGGCGGCACGGGCCCGGCGCGTCGCGATGTGACGCCGGATGCTACGCTGGCGATTGCCGACCGCGTGATGCCAGGCTTTGGCGAGCAGATGCGTCAGGTCAGCCTGCACTTTGTACCAACGGCGATTCTCTCTCGTCAGGTCGGCGTGATTCGCAAACAGGCGTTGATCCTCAACCTGCCGGGCCAGCCGAAGGCCATCCAGGAGACGCTGGAAGGGGTAAAGGACGCCGATGGCAAAGTGCTGGTGAATGGTATCTTCGCAAGTGTACCGTATTGTGTACAGTTGCTGGAGGGGCCCTATATCGAGACCCATCCGGAAGTCGTAGCAGCATTTCGCCCTAAGAGCGCACGTCGCGAGACTTTATCCTGAATGTAATGCTTTTCTGACATAACCTATCATTCCTCTGGCGTGCGATAAGGTTTACGGTATAGTAATTTTTGCTTTACACAAATCGTAGACTTATATCAACAGCTCGACTTTGCGAATGGTTTGTTATGTCACATTACACCCGACCTCTGAATCGACAAGATTATAAAACGCTGACGTTGGCTGCCCTGGGCGGCGCGCTGGAGTTTTATGATTTCATTATCTTCGTCTTCTTTGCCGCCGTGGTAGGGGAGCTTTTCTTCCCGGCAGACATCCCCGAATGGCTGCGTCAGGTGCAAACTTTCGGCATCTTTGCCGCTGGCTATCTGGCGCGCCCGCTGGGCGGGATCATTATGGCGCACTTCGGCGATCTGGTCGGGCGCAAAAAAATGTTTACCCTCAGCATCCTGCTGATGGCGGTACCGACCCTGGCGATTGGCCTGCTGCCGACTTATGCCAGCGCTGGGCTGGCAGCGCCGCTGCTGCTGTTGCTGATGCGTATTTTGCAGGGTGCTGCGATTGGCGGGGAAGTTCCGGGGGCGTGGGTGTTTGTTGCCGAGCATGTCCCGGCGCGGCGAATTGGTATCGCCTGCGGTACGCTAACGGCGGGTCTGACTGTCGGGATCTTGCTGGGTTCGGTGGTGGCGACGCTGATTAACACTCAGCTCTCTGCACAGGCAATTCATGACGGCGGCTGGCGTATTCCGTTCCTGCTCGGCGGGGCTTTTGGCCTGGTGGCGATGTACCTGCGTCGTTGGCTGCAGGAAACGCCTATCTTCCTGGAAATGCAGCAACGTAAAGCGCTGGCTCAGGAGCTGCCGATTAAATCCGTTGTCCTCAAGCACAAGCAGGCGGTGGTGGTTTCAATGCTGCTGACCTGGCTACTGTCGGCGGGCATCGTGGTGGTTATCCTGATGTCACCGGTCTGGCTGCAAAAGCAGTACGGCTTTGCCCCTGCGTTGACCTTACAGGCCAACAGCGTGGCGACGGTGATGCTCTGCGTTGGCTGCCTGTTGGCGGGGTTGATTGTCGACCGCGTCGGGGCCAGTAAAACCTTTATTGTGGGCAGCATCCTGCTCGCCTGCTCTAGCTGGTTTTTCTACCATCTTGCCGGAACGCACCCTGAACAGCTGTTCTTGCTCTACGGACTGGTCGGTCTGTGCGTTGGCGTGGTGGGTGCCGTACCGTATGTCATGGTGCGCGCCTTCCCGGCGGAAGTCCGCTTTACCGGGATTTCCTTCTCATACAATGTTTCCTACGCCATTTTCGGCGGCCTAACGCCGATTGCCGTCACCATGCTGATGGGCGTGTCACCGATGGCGCCCGCCTGGTACGTACTGGCGCTGTCGTTGATTGGGCTAGGCCTGGGAATCTGGCTGCGTAAAGAACGACCCGCTGCTGTTGGTGCGTTACAACGTTCATAAGCGAGCGCAATCGCAGGCAAAAAAAAGCGTCGGCCATGCCGACGCTTTTTTATAACCAGAGAGATCAGTGTTTTTCACCAATCGGCAGCACGGTACGGCCGAACTGCTCGTTGAGCACTTCACCCATTGCCAGGTAAATCGCGCTCGCGCCACAAACCAGGCCAACCCAACCTGCCACGTGAATAATCGCTTCGTTGCCGTTGATGTTACCAATCGCCAGCAGCGCGAACAGCACGGTCAGGCTCAGGAACACGAACTGCAGCATGCGTGCGGCTTTCAGAGTACCGAAGAACATGAACAGCGTGAACACGCCCCACAGGCCGAGGTAAGCGCCGAGGAATTGTGCGTTAGGCGCATCGCTCATCCCCATCTTCGGCAGCAGCAGAATGGCGACCAGAGTCAGCCAGAAAGAGCCGTAAGAGGTGAAAGCGGTCAGACCGAAAGTATTCCCTTTCTTGTATTCCAGCAGGCCCGCGAAAATCTGCGCGATACCGCCGTAAAAAATACCCATAGCGAGAATAATGCCGTCAAAGGCGAAGAAACCGGCGTTATGCAGGTTAAGCAGAATGGTGGTCATGCCGAAGCCCATCAGGCCCAGCGGTGCCGGGTTAGCCAACTTAGTGTTGCCCATAATTCCTCAAATCATCATTGAATGGTGAAATAATCTCCCCACTGCTGGGGGCGCGGCATCATAATCAGGAGTAAACGGGCTGTCTATGATCTGATCGGGGGAAAATGAACTATTTTCCCCCTTTAGCTTATCCGGCTCGCTGTAATGCCGCGCGGGCAATCAGACGACGCAGGCAGGCAATGCGCAGCACGGCTGGGATGGTCACGCGATAGGCGCTACCGCTGACGGCCTTCACGCCGTTCACCGCTGCGCCGACCGGGCCGCCAAGACCGGCCCCGCGCATTAAACCGTGGCCGATAACGCTGACGGCGGCATGTTTATGCAAAATGTGGCCGAGCTGACTCTCCAGCAGGTGTTCAATGCCGTGATCCAGACGATGGTGATCGATAAGCTGCGGCAGTAAAGCTTCCACTTCCATGACTTTCAGCTGGATTGCTGCATGAAAGCGGGCTTTCTGTTCGTCGTTCATCCGCTTCCACGCATGGCGAACAAACTGTTCCAGCAGCTGTTTCTCAATGGCTGCGGTCGGCATCGTTTTGTCGGCTTTCAGCCCCAGACGTTTAGCAACGTCGCGCAGGATTTCACGGTACAGCTTGCCGTGGCCGCGGATCTGGTTGGCGATGCTATCGCCGCCAAAGTGCTGAAACTCGCCGGCGATCAGCTGCCAGTTGCGACGGTGCTGCTCCGGATGGCCCTCCATCGACATATACAGCTCATTGTGCAGCAGCGCGCTCGACAGGCGACGTTTGCCTTTTTCATTGTGGGTCATCAACAGAGCTAAGCGCGCCAGCTGCTCTTCGCTACAGTGCTGGAGGAAGAGCAAATCTTCATCATTCAGATAGGAGACTTTCATTTACGTTCGTGACTTATGTTAGCGGAGCAAGATTAATCGTCGCCGATGATTTTCAGCGATGCCATATCGGAAGAGTTGACGGTATGGCCTGAGAAACTGATTTTGGACACGCAGCGTTTGTTGTCATTGTCGCTGTTGATGTTGATCCAGTCCGTCGTCTGGCCTTCTTTGAGTGAAGACGGGACGTTGAGGCTTTGGCTGCTGCTGCGGGCGGCCTTAAAGTACACCGAAGCGCCGCTCAGCTGCGCGTCGCCGCGATCCACGCTGAGCTTGATGCGCTTCACAATTCGACATACCGGGAGCTTCAGGGTGAGATCGTTAGTTTCGTTGCGGGGCAGGGCGATAACGCCCAGCGTTTTGTGGTCGTTGGCGCAGGCGGAACTGGCCAGCAGCAGGCCAAACGCCAGACTGACTGAGACGTTTAAAAGGGTTTTCATCGTATTCCTTACCGGAGGGGCCATTTTAGTGAGCAAAATGCTACGGTAAATTTTATTCCTCGTTGGTTCGGTTTTCAGCGCTGAATTATGACAACTTATGACAGCAATTAACTGAATAAATTGATGTTTTTATATTTATGTCGTGAATGCGTTTAGCGAAACGTCGGAAATAAAACCGCACTGAATGAAAAATTTTTAATCCTGCCCCTTGATGGATGACGTTGCGACCCCATCTTGTAGTCAACCGCAGTGAGTGAGTCTGAAAAAAAACGATTCAGGGCAGTTGAAACCGCAGGTTTCGCCCTTATTACAGATTCACAACCACATGTTGACTGAATTTTTAGTGGAGACGTTTAGATGGGTAAAATTATTGGTATCGACCTGGGTACTACCAACTCTTGTGTAGCGATTATGGATGGCACTACCGCTCGCGTTCTGGAGAACGCCGAAGGCGACCGCACCACGCCTTCTATTATTGCTTATACCCAGGATGGTGAAACTCTGGTTGGTCAGCCGGCTAAACGTCAGGCAGTGACAAACCCGCAAAACACCCTGTTTGCGATTAAACGCCTGATTGGTCGCCGCTTCCAGGACGAAGAAGTTCAGCGTGACGTTTCTATCATGCCGTACAAAATTGTTGCCGCAGACAATGGCGACGCATGGCTTGATGTGAAAGGCACCAAAACTGCACCGCCGCAGATCTCTGCTGAAGTGCTGAAAAAAATGAAGAAAACGGCTGAAGATTACCTGGGTGAGCCGGTAACTGAAGCGGTTATCACCGTACCTGCTTACTTCAACGATGCTCAGCGTCAGGCAACTAAAGATGCTGGCCGTATCGCAGGTCTGGAAGTCAAACGTATCATCAACGAACCAACCGCAGCTGCGCTGGCTTATGGTCTGGATAAAGAAGTCGGCAACCGTACTATCGCGGTTTACGACCTCGGTGGTGGTACTTTCGATATCTCTATTATCGAAATCGACGAAGTTGATGGCGAAAAAACCTTTGAAGTTCTGGCAACCAACGGTGATACCCACTTGGGTGGTGAAGACTTCGATACCCGCCTGATCAACTACCTCGTTGACGAGTTTAAGAAAGATCAGGGCATCGACCTGCGTAACGACCCGCTGGCGATGCAGCGCCTGAAAGAAGCCGCTGAGAAAGCGAAGATCGAACTGTCTTCCGCTCAGCAGACCGACGTGAACCTGCCGTACATCACCGCAGACGCGACCGGTCCGAAACACATGAACATCAAAGTGACCCGTGCGAAACTGGAAAGCCTGGTAGAAGACTTGGTTAACCGTTCTATCGAGCCGCTGAAAGTTGCGCTGCAGGATGCTGGCCTGTCCGTATCCGATATCCAGGACGTTATCCTGGTCGGTGGTCAGACTCGTATGCCGATGGTGCAGAAGAAAGTTGCTGAGTTCTTCGGTAAAGAGCCGCGTAAAGACGTTAACCCGGACGAAGCTGTTGCTATCGGCGCGGCGGTTCAGGGCGGCGTTCTGACCGGTGAAGTAAAAGACGTGCTGCTGCTGGACGTTACCCCGCTGTCTCTGGGTATCGAAACCATGGGCGGTGTGATGACTGCGCTCATCAACAAAAACACCACCATCCCAACTAAGCACAGCCAGGTGTTCTCTACCGCGGAAGACAACCAGTCTGCGGTAACCATCCACGTGATTCAGGGTGAGCGTAAACGTGCATCCGATAACAAATCACTGGGTCAGTTCAACCTGGACGGTATCAGCCCGGCACCGCGCGGCATGCCGCAGATCGAAGTTACCTTCGATATCGATGCTGACGGTATCCTGCACGTTTCCGCGAAAGACAAAAACAGCGGTAAAGAGCAGAAGATCACCATCAAGGCATCTTCCGGTCTGAACGAGGAAGAAATTCAGAAGATGGTTCGCGATGCAGAAGCGAACGCAGAATCTGACCGTAAGTTCGAAGAGCTGGTTCAGACCCGTAACCAGGGCGACCATCTGCTGCACAGCACTCGTAAGCAGGTTGAAGAAGCAGGCGAACAGCTGCCGGCTGACGACAAAACCGCTATCGAGTCTGCGCTGACCGCGCTGGAAACGTCTCTGAAAGGCGAAGACAAAGCGGACGTCGAAGCGAAAATGCAGGCGCTGGCGCAGGTTTCCCAGAAACTGATGGAAATCGCTCAGCAGCAGCATGCACAGCAGCAGGCTGGCGCAGCAGGCGCTGACGCTTCCGCGAACAATGCGAAAGACGACGATGTTGTTGACGCAGAGTTCGAAGAAGTGAAAGACAAAAAATAATCGCCCTGATGCAGGGTAATTAATCGGCACGGGCGAAGAGGTTTCCTCTCCGCCCGTGCTCGCATGTTAAGGGGCTGAACAATACCAATGGCAAAGCAAGATTATTACGAGATTTTGGGCGTCTCCAAAACAGCGGAAGAGCGCGAAATCAAAAAGGCGTACAAACGCCTGGCCATGAAATACCACCCGGACCGCAACCAGGGTGATAAAGAGGCCGAAGCCAAGTTTAAAGAGATCAAAGAAGCGTACGAAATCCTGACCGACGCGCAAAAGCGCGCGGCCTACGATCAGTATGGCCATGCGGCCTTTGAACAGGGCGGTATGGGCGGCGGAGCCGGTGGTTTCGGCGGCGGCGCGGACTTCAGTGATATCTTTGGTGATGTATTCGGCGATATCTTCGGCGGTGGTCGCGGTCGCCAGCGCGCATCCCGTGGCGCAGACCTGCGCTACAACATGGATCTGACGCTGGAAGAAGCGGTTCGCGGTGTGACCAAAGAGATCCGCATCCCGACGCTGGAAGAGTGCGACATCTGCCACGGCAGCGGCGCGAAAGCGGGCTCACAGCCGCAGACCTGTCCAACCTGTCACGGCTCCGGCCAGGTGCAGATGCGTCAGGGCTTCTTCGCCGTACAGCAGACCTGTCCACACTGTCAGGGTCGCGGTACGCTGATTAAAGATCCGTGTAACAAATGCCACGGTCACGGTCGCGTTGAGAAGACCAAAACCCTGTCCGTTAAAATTCCGGCAGGTGTGGATACCGGCGATCGTATTCGCTTGAGCGGTGAAGGTGAAGCCGGTGAGCACGGCGCTCCGGCAGGCGATCTGTACGTTCAGGTGCAGGTGAAACAGCACGCTATCTTTGAGCGTGAAGGTAACAACCTGTACTGCGAAGTGCCGATCAACTTCTCCATGGCGGCGCTGGGCGGCGAGATTGAAGTGCCGACGCTCGACGGTCGCGTGAAGCTGAAAATTCCGGGTGAAACGCAAACCGGCAAACTGTTCCGCATGCGCGGCAAGGGCGTGAAGTCCGTTCGCGGCGGTGCGCAGGGCGACCTGCTGTGCCGCGTGGTGGTTGAGACCCCGGTTGGCCTGAACGAGAAGCAGAAACAGCTGTTGAAAGACCTGCAGGAAAGCTTCGGCGGCCCAACCGGTGAAAACAACAGCCCGCGTTCAAAAAGCTTCTTTGACGGCGTGAAAAAGTTCTTTGACGATTTAACCCGTTAATCTTTCGCCGTCAGGCGAGGGCTGAACCGACAAAACCCGGAGCATGCGCTCCGGGTTTTTTTATTGTCACCCCTAAAACCCCTCCTGGAGAGGTGGTGATTGATTAATTCGGCTAAACTGAATTGTCATCCAGTTATAATCTGTTTTTTCCGAGCTTTTAAACGCGATATTATGGTTTTATCGATGTATAAGACGTATAGAGAGATTAAAAGTGAAACATCTTCAGCGTTTCTTTAGCAGCGATGCCTCTGGGGGCATCATTCTGATTATTGCCGCCGTTCTGGCGATGCTGATGGCAAACCTCGGCGTGACCAGCGGCCTGTACCACGCGTTTCTCGAGACGCCGGTGCAACTGCGCGTTGGCGCATTAGAAATCAACAAAAACATGCTGCTGTGGATTAACGATGCCCTGATGGCGGTATTTTTCCTGTTGATTGGCCTTGAGGTCAAACGCGAGATGATGCAGGGATCGCTTGCGACGCGTCGTCAGGCGATTTTCCCGGTCGTGGCCGCGCTGGGGGGGATGGTCGTGCCTGCGCTGGTCTATCTGGCGTTTAACGCGCAGGATCCGGTAGCCAGCAGCGGCTGGGCGATCCCGGCGGCAACGGATATCGCTTTTGCGCTTGGCGTGCTGGCGCTGCTCGGTAGCCGCGTTCCGGCGTCCCTCAAGATCTTCCTGATGGCGTTGGCGATTATCGACGATCTGGGCGCTATTGTGATTATTGCGCTGTTCTACACCAGCGATTTATCGCTGCTGTCGCTTGCCGTCGCGGCCGTTGCTATTGCCGCACTGGCCATCCTGAATTTGAGCGGCGTACGGCGCACCGGTATTTATATTCTGGTCGGCGTCATTTTGTGGACCGCGGTGCTGAAGTCGGGTGTGCATGCCACGCTGGCGGGCGTGATCGTGGGCTTCTTTATTCCACTGCGTGAGCAAAATGGCAAGTCGCCGGCAAAGCAGCTTGAGCACGTGCTGCATCCGTGGGTGGCGTTTATGATCCTGCCGCTATTTGCCTTTGCCAATGCGGGCGTCTCGCTGCAAGGGGTGACGCTCGACGGGCTGACTTCGCTGCTGCCTCTGGGCATTATCGCCGGTCTGTTTATTGGCAAACCGCTGGGCATCAGCTTGTTCTGCTGGCTGGCGCTAAAGCTGAAGCTGGCAAAGCTGCCGGAAGGCGCAAGCTTTGCGCAGATTATGGCCGTCGGACTGCTGTGTGGGATTGGTTTTACGATGTCTATTTTTATCGCCAGCCTGGCCTTTGGCAGCGTCGATCCGTCGCTGATTAACTGGGCGAAGCTTGGCATTCTGATCGGCTCCGTCCTGTCTGCGGTGGTGGGATACAGCTTGCTACGTGCACGCTTAAAGCCGGTAGCGAAATGAGAATGAAAGGAAAGAGGAGCACAGGGCATGTCGCATATAAACTACAACCATCTTTACTACTTCTGGCATGTCTACAAGGAAGGTTCTGTCGTGGGCGCGGCGGAGGCGCTATACCTCACGCCGCAGACCATTACCGGCCAGATTAAGGCTCTGGAAGAGCGGCTTCAGGGCAAGCTGTTTAAGCGTAAGGGGCGCGGTATTGAGCCGACGGAACTCGGTGAGCTGGTATTTCGCTATGCCGACAAGATGTTCACGCTTAGCCAGGAGATGCTGGATATCGTGAACTATCGCAAGGAGTCGAACCTGTTGTTCGACGTGGGGGTGGCTGATGCGTTGTCGAAACGGTTGGTCAGCGGGGTACTGGATGCGGCGGTGGTGGAAGGTGAGCAAATTCATCTGCGCTGTTTTGAGTCGACGCATGAAATGTTGCTCGAGCAGCTCAGCCAGCACAAGCTGGATATGATTATCTCTGACTGCCCGATCGATTCTACGCAGCAGGAAGGACTGTTCTCGGTGAAAATCGGTGAGTGTAGCGTGAGCTTCTGGTGCACCAATCCGCCGCCGGAGAAACCCTTCCCGGCGTGTCTGGAAGAGAGACGCTTGCTGATTCCAGGGCGACGCTCCATGCTCGGACGCAAGCTGCTGAACTGGTTTAACGTGCAGGGGCTGAAGGTCGAGATACTCGGTGAGTTTGACGATGCGGCGCTGATGAAGGCCTTTGGCGCGGCGCATAACGCCATATTTGTCGCGCCGACGCTCTATTCTCACGATTTCTATGCTGACGACAGCATTGTGGAAATTGGCCGTATGGATAACGTGATGGAAGAGTATCACGCGATTTTTGCCGAACGCATGATTCAGCACCCATCGGTACAGCGTATCTGCCATAGCGACTATTCGGCGCTGTTTGCCGAACCGACGAAATAATCCTCGGACGTTGCCGGCTAGATAAGATCGGCCCGGAGGGGGCTTTTCCTTCTCCGGCCTGCAAAAAACAGACATAAAAAAACCCGCTTTACGCGGGTTTTTCTACAAAGCTGATAACAAGCGGGCGATTAAGCCAGTTTGTTGATCTGTGCAGTCAGGTTTGCTTTATGACGTGCAGCTTTGTTTTTGTGGATCAGACCTTTAGCAGCCTGACGGTCCACGATCGGTTGCATTTCGTTAAATGCTTTCAGTGCAGTAGCTTTGTCGCCAGCTTCGATAGCTGCGTATACTTTCTTGATGAAAGTACGCATCATAGAGCGACGGCTAGCGTTGTGTTTGCGAGCCTTTTCAGACTGAACGGCGCGCTTCTTAGCTGATTTGATATTAGCCAAGGCCAACTCCCAAATGTGTTCTATATGGACAATTCAAAGGCCGAGGAATATGCCCGTTTAGCCTTCTTTTGTCAATGGATTTGTGCAAATAAGCGCCGTTAATTTGACAACGCTGCATTACGTATTGATGGCGCAGGATTCTACCAGCTTGTCGCCGATGAATACAGTCTTTCCGGCACAAAAATCACGCATCTCGACTATATTTTCTTGCCTTTTTAACGGATGCTGATGAAATCATTCCCTCTTTCCGTTACGAGGTGTAATCGCCGGTTAACCTTGACTGCTGTACAAGGTATACTCTGACGATTTTCACTCTTTTGAGCCAGACATGAAGCTGATACGCGGCATACATAATCTCAGTCAGGCCCCACATGGGTGCGTTCTGACCATTGGTAATTTCGACGGTGTGCATCGTGGGCATCAGGCGTTACTGCAAGGCTTACGTGCCGAGGGCAGAGCGCGCGGTTTGCCTGTGGTGGTGATGATTTTTGAACCGCAGCCGCTGGAGCTCTTCGCGGCTGACAAGGCCCCTGCGCGCTTGACGCGCCTGCGCGAAAAGCTGCGCTATCTGGCCGAGAGTGGAGTGGACTACGTCCTGTGCCTGCGCTTCGATCGCCGCTTTGCGGCGTTGACCGCGCAGGACTTTATCAGCGAGCTGCTGGTGAAGCGTCTGGGCGTGCAGTTCCTTGCCGTGGGTGATGATTTCCGCTTTGGCGCTGGTCGTCAGGGGGATTTCTTGTTATTACAGAAGGCGGGCGCGGACTTCGGTTTCGACATCACCAGCACGCAAACCTTCTGCCATGGCGGAGTGCGCATTAGCAGCACCGCGGTGCGCCAGGCATTAGCCGACGATAATCTCGAGCAGGCGGAACGCCTGCTGGGCCATCCGTTCATTATTTCCGGGCGCGTGGTGCACGGCGATGAACTGGGCCGCACAATCGGTTTCCCGACGGCGAATTTACCGCTGCGTCGTCAGGTTTCCCCTGTTAAAGGGGTTTATGCGGTGGAAGTGGCAGGGCTGGGCGACAAGCCGCTGCCGGGCGTGGCTAACATTGGCACGCGTCCAACGGTTGCGGGCATGCGCCAGCAGCTGGAGGTTCATTTGCTGGACGTTGCAATGGACCTGTACGGTCGCCATATAGATGTGATACTGCGTAAAAAGATACGCAACGAGCAGCGATTCGCGTCGCTTGATGAGCTTAAGGCTCAAATTGCACGCGATGTGCTAACGGCCCGGGAGCATTTTGGGCTATCAACACCGGCTTAATGCCTGAACACGTTTTAAATACGGAATCGATAATCTGATGAGTGACTATAAATCTACCCTGAATTTGCCGGAAACAGGGTTCCCGATGCGCGGCGATCTCGCCAAGCGTGAACCGGGGATGCTGGCGCGTTGGACCGATGATGACCTGTACGGCATCATTCGTGCAGCCAAAAAAGGCAAAAAAACCTTCATTCTGCATGATGGCCCTCCATATGCGAATGGCAGCATTCATATTGGTCACTCGGTTAACAAGATTCTGAAAGACATTATCGTGAAGTCCAAAGGGCTTTCCGGTTACGACTCGCCGTACGTCCCGGGCTGGGACTGCCATGGCCTGCCGATCGAGCTGAAGGTAGAGCAGGAATACGGTAAGCCGGGTGAGAAATTCACCGCGGCAGAATTCCGCGCTAAGTGCCGCGAATATGCCGCCACTCAGGTTGACGGCCAGCGTACCGACTTTATCCGTCTGGGCGTGCTGGGCGACTGGCAGAAGCCGTACCTGACCATGGACTTCAAAACCGAAGCCAACATCATTCGCGCGCTGGGTAAAATCGTCGCTAACGGCCACCTGCACAAAGGCGCGAAGCCGGTGCACTGGTGCGTTGACTGCCGTTCTGCGCTGGCGGAAGCGGAAGTTGAGTATTACGACAAAACCTCCCCGTCTATCGACGTCGCGTTCCACGCCGCCGATCGGGACGCGGTAAAAGCGAAATTTGGCGCGTCCAACGTGACTGGGCCTATCTCGCTGGTTATCTGGACCACCACGCCGTGGACTCTGCCAGCTAACCGCGCCATTTCCCTGGCACCGGACTTCGATTATGCGCTGGTGCAGATCGACGGTCAGGCGGTGATTCTGGCGAGCGATCTGGTTGAAAGCGTGATGAAACGCATTGGCGTCGCTGACTACACCATCCTCGGTACCGTCAAAGGCGCTGAGCTGGAGCTGCTGCGCTTTACCCACCCGTTCATGGGCTTTGATGTGCCGGCTATCCTCGGCGATCACGTCACCCTGGATGCGGGTACCGGCGCGGTGCATACCGCCGGTGGCCACGGCCCGGACGACTACGTGATCAGCCAGAAATACGGTCTGGAAATCGCGAACCCGGTTGGCCCGGACGGCGCCTACCTGGCGGGCACCTATCCGGAGCTGGACGGTGTGAACGTCTTCAAAGCCAACGACAAAATCGTTGCGCTGCTGACGGAAAAAGGCGCGCTGCTGCACGTCGAAAAAATGCAGCACAGCTATCCGTGCTGCTGGCGTCATAAGTCGCCGATCATCTTCCGTGCGACCCCGCAGTGGTTCGTCAGCATGGACCAGAAAGGCCTGCGCATTCAGTCTCTCAAAGAGATCGACCGCATTGAGCAGGAAGGCCTGGCGAAAGAAGATCTGAGCGGCTGGATCCCGGCATGGGGTAAAGCACGTATCGAATCCATGGTGGCAAACCGTCCTGACTGGTGTATCTCCCGTCAGCGTACCTGGGGCGTGCCGATGGCGCTGTTCGTGCATAAAGACACCGAAGAGCTGCACCCGCGTACCACCGAACTGATGGAAGCGGTAGCCAAATACGTTGAGAAAGACGGCATTCAGGCGTGGTGGGATCTCGACCCGCGTGAAATCCTCGGCGACGACGCAGACAACTACGTCAAGGTGCCGGATACGCTGGACGTGTGGTTCGACTCCGGTTCAACCAGCTACTCCGTTGTTGACGCCCGTCCGGAATTCGGCGGCCACGCAGCGGATATGTACCTGGAAGGCTCCGACCAGCACCGCGGCTGGTTCATGTCCTCGCTGATGATCAGCGTCGCCATGAAAGGTAAAGCGCCATACCGTCAGGTATTGACCCACGGCTTCACCGTCGATGGTCAGGGCCGTAAGATGTCCAAATCTATCGGTAACACCGTTTCTCCGCAGGACGTGATGAACAAACTGGGCGCGGATATCCTGCGTCTGTGGGTGGCATCCACCGACTACACCGGCGAAATGGCGGTGTCTGACGAAATCCTGAAACGTGCTGCCGACAGCTATCGTCGTATCCGTAACACCGCGCGCTTCCTGCTGGCGAACCTCAACGGGTTCGATCCGAAGAAAGACATGGTGAAGCCGGAAGAGATGGTTGTGCTGGATCGCTGGGCCGTCGCCTGCGCGCAGGCCGCTCAGGAAGATATCGTGAAAGCGTACGCTTCCTACGATTTCCACGAAGTGGTACAGCGTCTGATGCGCTTCTGCTCCGTTGAAATGGGTTCCTTCTATCTCGACATCATCAAAGACCGCCAGTACACCGCGAAAGCGGACAGCGTGGCGCGTCGTAGCTGCCAGACTGCGCTGTACCATATCGCAGAAGCGTTGGTTCGCTGGATGGCGCCAATTATGTCCTTCACCGCCGATGAAATCTGGGGCTACCTGCCGGGCGACCGTGAGAAGTATGTCTTTACCGGCGAATGGTACGAAGGGCTGTTCGGTCTGGACAATGCCGAAGAGATGAACGACGACTTCTGGGAAGAGCTGCTGAAAGTTCGTGGCGAAGTGAACAAGGTTATCGAACAGGCGCGTGCTGACAAGAAAGTTGGTGGTTCGCTCGAAGCGGCAGTGACCCTGTACGCGGATGCGGAGCTGGCGGCCAAACTGACGGCGCTGGGTGACGAATTACGATTTGTCCTGTTGACCTCCGGGGCGACCGTTGCCGATTATGCAGCGGCGACCGCTGACGCTCAGCAGAGTGAACTGCTGAAAGGTCTGAAAGTCGCGCTGAATAAAGCCGAAGGTGAGAAGTGCCCGCGCTGCTGGCACTATACTCAGGATATCGGCAAGGTGGCGGAGCACGCAGATATCTGCGGACGCTGTGTGAGCAACGTGGCCGGTGACGGCGAAAAACGTAAGTTTGCCTGATGAGTAAATCGATTTGTTCAACAGGGCTACGCTGGCTGTGGCTGGTGGTAGCCGTGCTGATTATCGATCTGGGCAGCAAGTACCTGATCCTCCAGAACTTTGCTCTGGGGGATACGGTGTCGCTGTTCCCGTCGCTTAATCTGCATTATGCGCGTAACTATGGCGCCGCGTTCAGCTTCCTGGCGGACAGCGGCGGCTGGCAGCGCTGGTTCTTCGCGGGTATCGCTATCGGTATTTGCGTGGCGCTGGCGGTACTGATGTACCGTTCCAAAGCTACGCAAAAGCTGAATAACATCGCCTATGCGCTGATTATTGGCGGCGCGCTGGGTAACCTGTTCGACCGTCTGTGGCACGGCTTTGTCGTCGACATGATCGATTTCTACGTCGGCGACTGGCACTTTGCCACCTTCAACCTGGCCGATACGGCAATTTGTATCGGCGCGGCGTTGATTGTGCTGGAAGGCTTCCTGCCGAAAAAGCAGGCGTAGCCTGGTGCCGGATGGCGCTGCACTATCCGGCCTACAATCCGTTGTAGGCCCGGTAAGCGCAGCGCCACCGGGCAATCATTGCGCCGAACGTATAACAATAACCGTCATTTCAATGTCGTAAGATAGAAGGCTGTACCTGCATGTCTAACTCGATTCAAAGCAATAGCGCGGTGCTGGTGCACTTCACGCTGAAACTGGACGATGGCTCTACCGCTGAGTCAACCCGTAACAACGGCAAACCGGCGCTGTTTCGTCTGGGTGATGCCTCCCTGTCTGAAGGGCTGGAGCAGCATCTTCTCGGCCTGAAGGCCGGGGACAAAAAATCCTTCTCTCTGGAGCCGGATGCGGCGTTTGGTATCTCGACGCCCGACCTGATCCAGTATTTCTCCCGCCGCGAATTTATGGATGCGGGCGAGCCGGAAATCGGCGCGATCATGCTGTTCACCGCGATGGATGGCAGCGAAATGCCGGGCGTGATCCGCGAAATCAACGGTGATTCCATCACGGTTGATTTTAACCATCCGCTGGCGGGGCATACCGTTCATTTTGATATTGAAGTACTGGAAGTCGATCCGGTACTGGAGGCGTAACATGCAGATCCTGTTGGCCAACCCACGCGGCTTTTGTGCAGGCGTTGACCGCGCTATCAGCATTGTTGAAAATGCGCTCGCCATTTATGGCGCGCCAATCTACGTCCGTCACGAAGTGGTGCACAACCGCTACGTGGTGGACAGTCTGCGTGAACGCGGCGCGATTTTTATCGAGCAGATTAGCGAGGTGCCGGACGGCGCTATCCTGATCTTCTCCGCGCATGGCGTCTCTCAGGCCGTACGTAACGAAGCGAAAAGCCGCGATCTCACGGTTTTCGACGCGACCTGTCCATTAGTCACGAAAGTGCATATGGAAGTGGCGCGCGCCAGCCGTCGTGGTGAAGAATCCATTCTGATTGGCCACGCCGGTCACCCGGAAGTGGAAGGTACGATGGGTCAGTACAGCAACCCGAAAGGCGGCATGTACCTCGTCGAGTCACCGGAAGACGTGCTGAAGCTGACGGTCAAAGACGAGGGCAAATTGTCATTTATGACACAGACCACGCTCTCGGTGGATGATACCTCCGACGTTATTGATGCCTTACGCCAGCGCTTCCCGAAAATCGTTGGTCCGCGCAAAGATGATATCTGCTACGCCACCACTAACCGCCAGGAAGCCGTGCGATCGCTCGCCCAGCAGGCCGACGTGGTGCTGGTGGTCGGCTCCAAAAACTCGTCCAACTCCAACCGTCTGGCCGAACTGGCGCAGCGGATGGGCAAAGCGGCCTATCTGATTGACGATGCGGCGGACATCCAGGAAGCCTGGGTGAAAGACGCCGCCTGCGTCGGCGTGACTGCCGGAGCTTCCGCGCCGGATATTCTGGTGCAGAACGTGATTGCCCGCCTGCAATCGTTGGGCGGCGGCGAAGCCATCACCCTTGAAGGCCGCGAAGAGAATATTGTTTTCGAAGTTCCGCGCGAGCTGCGTGTGGATGTTCGTGAAGTTGAATAAATTATTTCTCCCGCGAATGTGAAAAAATGCCAGGCTTAACGTCTGGCATTTTTTTAGGGAGAAATCATGCGTCTACCTATTTTTCTGGATACCGATCCCGGTATTGATGATGCGGCGGCGATTGCCGCTGCGCTCTTTGCCCCCGAGCTGGATCTTCAGCTGATGACCACCGTTGCCGGCAACGTCTCGGTCGAAAAAACCACCCGTAACGGTTTACAGCTCCTGCATTTCTGGGACGCCGATGTGCCACTCGCACAGGGAGCCGCCGCGCCGCTGGTGCGTCCGCTACGTGACGCTGCCTCGGTTCACGGCGAGTCGGGCATGGAAGGCTATGATTTTGTCGAGCACAACCGCCAGCCGCTGGCCAAACCGGCGTTCCAGGCGATTCGTGATGCGCTGATGCACGCGCCGCAGCCGATTACGCTGGTGGCTATCGGGCCGCTGACTAATATCGCACTGCTGCTGACTCAGTATCCTGAGTGTCGTTTTAATATCCGTCGCCTGGTGATCATGGGCGGCTCCGCCGGGCGCGGTAACTTTACGCCGAACGCCGAGTTCAATATCGCTATCGATCCGGAAGCCGCCGCGCTGGTGTTCCGCAGCGGTCTGGAGATTGTGATGTGCGGGCTGGATGTGACCAATCAGGCCGTGCTGACGCCGGAGTATCTGTCTACGCTTCCCGCGCTGAATAAGACCGGCATCATGCTTCACGCGCTGTTCAGCCACTATCGTAGCGGCAGTATGCAGAGCGGCCTGCGGATGCACGACCTCTGCGCGATTGCCTGGCTGGTCCGTCCGGACCTGTTTACGCTGCACAGCTGCTTTGTGGCGGTGGAAACCCAGGGGCAATATACCGCTGGCACCACCGTGGTGGATATTGAAGGGCGTCTGGGGCAGCCCGCCAACGCGCAGGTGGCGCTGGATCTTGATGTGGACGGTTTTCGTCAGTGGGTGGCGGAGGTCTTTGCCCGCGCGCCGTGATCAGGTGTTGTGTAGCGGTAGCTTCTCGCTGAGATAATCAATCATCGCCCGCATTCTGGCGGGCATATGTTGATTACGCGTCCACAGCAGCCACAGGTCGCCGCTGTAGTCGCTGATAAATTCCCATTCTGGCAGGACCTGGACGATCTCTCCGCTCGTAAGTGCCTCGCGGGCGGTAAAGAGCGGCAGGCTGCCGATGCCGAGGTTATTTTTCACCGCATCCAGACGCACACCGGTATGGTTGGCGGCGTAGCGGCCGCGAGTCTGAATGGTTTCCACACGCTCACCGCATCGAAACTTCCAGCGTGAATCCGCAGGGGTCTCGCCAAGGCTGATACAGCTATGCTCGCGAAGCGCCTGTGGGTGCTCGGGCGTACCGTGATCGCGTAAGTACGCGGGAGTCGCGCATAGCACATGGCTGACCGGCATCAGCGGTTTCCCGTACAGGCCCGGCGAGGGCGACTGGCTGATGCGCAGCGCAAGGTCGACGCCATCGTCGATTAAATCCATGTAGCGGTCTTCCAGCCGAAGACAGACATCCACCTGCGGGTAGCGTGCAAAGAATTCGGCCATCAGAGGATGAATGACAAACCGTCCCACCGCCTTGGGCACGCTGAGGGTCAGCTTACCCTGCGCGATGCTTTGTCGGCTGCTTCCCGAGTCGACGGCCATTTGCGCCGCATGCAGCATTTCCTGCGCGTGTGCATATACTATTTTGCCCGTTTCGCTGAGCGCCAGCTTGCGCGTCGTACGATGTAGCAGTTTGCTGCCCAGCGCCTTCTCGAGGCGTGAAGCGCTGCGGCTAATAGCGGAAGGCGTAGCGCCTGAGGCTTTGGCGGCGGCGGAGAAGCTCCCCTGGTCGATAATCAACACAAAGGTAGCAAGGTCGGGAAGAAGGTTAGGACTCATTTGTGCGTACCAGGCAAAGATGCATTGAACCAGCGCAGGATTATCGCCGTCAGTAAAGTGAATATACTCTTCCCATCAAGAGGAGAGCAATCATGATTGAACGTCTTTATTACACCTGCGATCGCACAGAAGGACAGGCTAACTTGCTGAGCTGCTCTGCTGAGCCGGATGGACGGTACGCGGTGGTGCTGGATAGAACCCTTTTTCACCCGCAGGGCGGCGGACAGCCTGCGGATGCGGGCTGGATTGATAACGAGCCGGTCGAAACAGTGCTCGCGCGCGGTGACGATGTGCTGCATATCGTGGCAAAACCGCTCCTCCCCGGCGTCGTGAACCTGCGCGTGGATGCTGCACAGCGCCAACTGCACGCCCGCCTGCACTCGGCAGGGCACCTTATCGGCCTGGCGGGTACCGCGTTCGGCTGGCTTCCGGTGAAAGCACACCATTGGCCCAATGAAGGACGCATTACTTTCGCCGCTGGCGGAAACGACACGCTGCCGGATGCGCCATCACTGCTGGCGAAAATCAACGCCTGGCAGGCGGAGGATCTTCCTCGCCGGGTGACATTCGACGGCGGTTTGCGCGAAGTCGGGTTCGGTGAGCTGCCCGCTTACCCTTGCGGCGGTACGCATGTTGCGCGTTTATCCGACATTGGGCAGGTGACGATTACCCAGGTGAAGATGAAAAAAGGGCAGATGATCGTTAACTACACGCTTGTGTCGTAAAACCGGGCTCGCGAAAGTCGCTATGCAGATTGGCTGGATTTTGTTCGGTTTTCCCATCGTTTTCCCATCTGCTCAACGCTTACTGAGCGAGTTTGACTTCTTTCCTGTGCTCCAGCAATGATTCATCCTGCGGGATGAATCATGTCTTTTACTGATATTCCCCTCTGTTTATCATTAAATTCTAATTATGGGCGTTTTCAGCTAGCGGCCTCCGGGCGCGCTGGTTACTCTGAAAACGGTTTACGCAATTTTTACAAAAGAGAATAGCTATGCATGAAGCACAAATCCGTGTCGCCATTGCCGGCGCCGGCGGGCGCATGGGACGGCAGTTAATTCAGGCCGCTGTGGCGATGGAAGGCGTTCAGCTCGGTGCTGCGCTGGAGCGTGAGGGCTCCTCTTTACTGGGCAGCGATGCCGGTGAGTTGGCTGGCGTGGGGAAAACCAACGTCATTGTCCAGAGTAGCCTTGAGGCGGTAAAAGATGATTTTGACGTCTTCATCGATTTTACCCGTCCGGAAGGCACGTTGACGCATCTGGCTTTTTGCCGTCAGCAGGGTAAAGGGATGGTGATTGGTACTACCGGCTTTGACGACGCCGGTAAACAGGCCATTCGCGAGGCGTCGCAAGAGATTGCGATCGTTTTCGCCGCAAACTTTAGCGTCGGCGTTAACGTCATGCTGAAGCTGCTGGAGAAAGCCGCGAAGGTGATGGGCGACTACACCGATATTGAAATTATTGAGGCGCACCACCGCCATAAAGTGGATGCTCCGTCAGGCACTGCGCTGGCAATGGGCGAGGCGATCGCCGGGGCGCTGGATAAAGATCTGAAAGACTGCGCGGTCTACTCGCGCGAAGGTTATACCGGTGAACGCGTGCCGGGCACGATTGGTTTTGCGACCGTACGTGCGGGCGACATTGTCGGCGAACACACTGCTATGTTTGCCGATATTGGCGAGCGCGTGGAGATAACGCATAAGGCTTCCAGCCGCATGACGTTTGCTAACGGTGCGGTAAGATCGGCATTGTGGCTTAAGACAAAGCAAAGTGGTCTTTTTGATATGCGTGATGTGCTGAATTTGAATGAACTATAAGAATTTATTACCCATCGTGATGTGGTTATTGTAGTCGTAATTATTTGATTACACAGGGCAATATTTTATTGCCCTTTATTTTATATGATCTTTGTCTTATTTTATTCTCAAGCCATTAATTTTCTATGTTATGTGTCTTAAATGTGTTGGTTAAATGTAAATTTTGACCATCTGGTCTACTTTTTAAGGCGCTGCGTCATGGTTTTACACTCTTCCTGCTCCGCAAGCGTTTTCTCCCATGAGTTAGTTTGTCTTTTTGGTGCCTGGAGACGGCTTGTTTCACCAGTGGCGCAAAATAATAATAAAAATTGTCCTTTGAGGTAGACTTTTGCCGAGGCTGTCACTAGAATGCCGCCGTTTGCCAGAAATTCATCGGTAAGCAGATTTGCATTGATTTGTGCCTTTGTTATGAATTAATATGCAAATAAAGCGAGTAAATATTCTCTGGAGGGTGTTTTGATTAAGTCAGCGCTATTGGTTCTGGAAGACGGAACCCAGTTTTACGGTCGGGCCATAGGGGCAACAGGTTCGGCGGTTGGGGAAGTCGTTTTCAATACTTCAATGACCGGTTATCAAGAAATCCTCACTGATCCTTCCTATTCTCGCCAAATCGTCACTCTTACTTATCCTCATATTGGTAATGTCGGCACCAATTCCGCCGATGAAGAGTCCTCTCAGGTTCACGCTCAGGGTCTGGTTATTCGCGACCTGCCGCTGATTGCCAGCAACTACCGCAACACCGAAGACCTCTCTTCTTACCTCAAGCGCCATAACATCGTGGCGATTGCCGATATCGATACCCGTAAGCTGACGCGACTGCTGCGCGAGAAGGGCGCTCAGAACGGCTGCATCATTGCAGGCGATAATCTGGATGCTACGCTGGCCTTAGAAAAAGCCAAAGCGTTCCCGGGCTTAAATGGGATGGACCTGGCAAAAGAAGTGACCACCGCTGAATCCTACAGCTGGACTCAGGGTAGCTGGACGCTGGCGGGTGACCTGCCGGAAGCGAAGTCTGCAGAAGAGCTGCCGTTCCACGTGGTGGCCTACGATTTTGGCGCCAAGCGCAACATCCTGCGCATGCTGGTGGATCGCGGCTGCCGCCTGACGGTGGTACCGGCGAAAACCTCCGCGGAAGATGTTCTGAAGATGAATCCGGACGGTATCTTCCTGTCTAACGGCCCTGGTGACCCGGCCCCGTGCGACTACGCCATCGAAGCGATTGAGAAATTCCTCCAGACCGATATTCCGGTATTTGGCATCTGCCTCGGCCATCAACTGTTGGCGCTGGCGAGCGGTGCGAAGACCATCAAGATGAAATTTGGTCACCACGGTGGTAACCACCCGGTGAAAGACATGGATAAGAATGTGGTGATGATTACCGCGCAGAACCACGGCTTTGCGGTGGATGAAGACTCGCTGCCAGCCAACCTGCGCGTGACCCACAAGTCCCTGTTCGACGGTACCCTGCAAGGGATTCACCGTACCGATAAACCGGCGTTCAGCTTCCAGGGCCACCCGGAGGCGAGCCCAGGCCCGCATGATGCGGCGCCGCTGTTCGACCACTTTATCGAGCTTATCGAGCAATACCGTCAGTCCGCGAAATAATCAGGAGTAATAAAAGCCATGCCAAAACGTACAGACATAAAAAGTATCCTGATTCTGGGCGCGGGCCCGATTGTTATCGGTCAGGCGTGTGAGTTTGACTACTCCGGCGCCCAGGCGTGTAAAGCGCTGCGCGAAGAGGGTTACCGCGTTATTCTGGTGAACTCTAACCCGGCAACCATTATGACCGACCCGGAAATGGCCGATGCGACCTACATCGAGCCGATCAACTGGGAAGTGGTACGCAAAATCATCGAAAAAGAGCGTCCGGATGCGGTTCTGCCAACCATGGGCGGCCAGACCGCGCTGAACTGCGCGCTGGAGCTGGAGCGTCAGGGCGTGCTGGAAGAGTTCGGCGTGACCATGATTGGCGCCACCGCTGATGCGATTGATAAAGCAGAAGACCGCCGTCGTTTCGACGTGGCGATGAAGAAAATCGGCCTCGACACCGCGCGTTCCGGTATCGCGCACACCATGGAAGAAGCGCTGGCGGTTGCCGCTGACGTGGGCTTCCCGTGCATCATCCGTCCATCTTTCACCATGGGCGGCACCGGCGGCGGTATCGCCTACAACCGTGAAGAGTTCGAAGAAATCTGCGAACGCGGCCTGGACCTCTCGCCAACCAACGAGCTGCTGATTGATGAATCGCTGATCGGCTGGAAAGAGTACGAGATGGAAGTGGTGCGTGATAAGAACGACAACTGCATCATCGTCTGCTCTATCGAAAACTTCGATGCGATGGGCATTCACACCGGTGACTCGATCACTGTTGCTCCGGCGCAGACCCTGACCGACAAAGAATACCAAATCATGCGTAACGCCTCGATGGCGGTACTGCGTGAAATCGGCGTAGAAACCGGCGGTTCCAACGTTCAGTTCTCGGTGAACCCGAAAGATGGTCGTCTGATCGTTATCGAAATGAACCCGCGCGTCTCCCGCTCCTCGGCGCTGGCGTCCAAAGCCACCGGCTTCCCGATTGCCAAAGTGGCGGCCAAACTGGCGGTGGGTTACACCCTCGACGAACTGATGAACGACATCACCGGTGGCCGTACTCCGGCCTCCTTCGAGCCGTCTATCGACTACGTTGTCACCAAGATTCCTCGCTTCAACTTCGAGAAATTCGCCGGTGCGAACGACCGTCTGACCACCCAGATGAAATCCGTCGGCGAAGTGATGGCGATTGGCCGTACGCAGCAGGAATCCCTGCAGAAAGCGCTGCGCGGCCTGGAAGTAGGCGCCACCGGTTTCGACCCTAAAGTGAGCCTCGACGACCCGGAAGCGCTGACCAAAATCCGCCGCGAGCTGAAAGACGCTGGCGCCGAGCGCATCTGGTATATCGCCGATGCCTTCCGCGCGGGCCTCTCCGTCGACGGCGTGTTCAACCTGACCAACATCGACCGCTGGTTCCTGGTACAGATTGAAGAGCTGGTACGTCTGGAAGAAAAAGTGGCGGAAGTGGGCATCAACGGCCTCGACGCTGACTTCCTGCGTCACCTGAAGCGCAAAGGCTTCGCCGATGCGCGTCTGGCAAAACTGGCGGGTGTGCGCGAAGCGGAAATCCGCAAGCTGCGCGACCAGTACAACCTGCACCCGGTCTACAAGCGCGTGGATACCTGCGCGGCGGAATTCGCCACCGATACCGCCTACATGTACTCTACCTATGAAGAAGAGTGCGAATCTAACCCGTCCGTTGACCGCGACAAAATCATGGTCCTCGGCGGCGGCCCGAACCGTATCGGCCAGGGTATCGAATTTGACTACTGCTGCGTCCATGCCTCGCTGGCGCTGCGCGAAGACGGTTACGAGACCATCATGGTCAACTGTAACCCGGAAACTGTCTCTACCGACTACGACACCTCCGACCGTCTGTACTTCGAGCCGGTAACGCTGGAGGACGTACTGGAAATCGTGCGCATCGAGAAGCCGAAAGGCGTCATCGTGCAGTACGGCGGCCAGACCCCGCTGAAACTGGCGCGTGAACTGGAAGCCGCAGGCGTACCGGTTATCGGCACCAGCCCGGACGCCATCGACCGCGCGGAAGACCGTGAACGCTTCCAGCACGCGGTTGACCGTCTGAAGCTGAAACAGCCAGCCAACGCCACCGTGACCGCCATTGAACAAGCGGTTGAGAAGGCGAAAGAAATTGGCTACCCGCTGGTGGTGCGCCCGTCCTACGTACTGGGCGGCCGCGCGATGGAAATCGTCTACGACGAAGCCGACCTGCGTCGCTACTTCCAGACCGCGGTTAGCGTCTCCAACGACGCGCCGGTGCTGCTGGACCGCTTCCTCGACGATGCCATCGAAGTGGACGTTGACGCCATCTGCGACGGCGAAATGGTGCTGATTGGCGGCATCATGGAGCACATCGAGCAGGCGGGCGTACACTCCGGCGACTCCGCCTGTTCTCTGCCAGCCTACACGCTGAGCAAGGAAATTCAGGATGTGATGCGCCAGCAGGTGCAGAAGCTGGCCTTCGAACTACAGGTGCGCGGCCTGATGAACGTGCAGTTTGCGGTGAAAGACAACGAAGTCTACCTGATTGAAGTCAACCCGCGTGCGGCGCGTACCGTACCGTTCGTCTCCAAAGCCACCGGCGTACCGCTGGCGAAAGTGGCGGCGCGCGTGATGGCTGGCAAATCGCTGACCGAGCAGGGCGTGACCCAAGAAATTATCCCGCCGTACTACTCGGTGAAAGAAGTGGTGCTGCCGTTCAACAAATTCCCGGGCGTTGACCCGCTGTTAGGGCCAGAAATGCGCTCCACCGGGGAAGTGATGGGCGTGGGCCGTACCTTCGCGGAAGCGTTCGCCAAGGCGCAGCTGGGCAGCAACTCCACGATGAAGAAACAGGGCCGTGCGCTGCTCTCGGTTCGCGAAGGCGACAAAGAGCGCGTCGTGGACCTGGCCGCTAAGCTGCTAAAACAGGGCTTCGAGCTGGATGCGACTCACGGTACCGCGATTGTGCTGGGTGAAGCCGGTATCAACCCGCGTCTGGTGAACAAGGTGCATGAAGGTCGTCCGCACATTCAGGACCGTATCAAGAATGGCGAATATACCTACATTATCAACACCACCGCAGGTCGTCAGGCGATTGAAGACTCCAAGCTGATTCGCCGCAGCGCCTTGCAGTACAAAGTGCATTACGACACCACCCTGAACGGGGGGTTCGCAACAGCCATGGCGCTGAATGCGGATGCCAAAGAGAAAGTGATTTCTGTACAGGAAATGCACGCACAGATTAAAAAATAAGTGCGAGTAATACGCTAAAAACGCCGGGCATCTGCAACTGCCCGGCGTTTTTGTTATCAGGGACGAGCAGTTTTCAGAGAATCATTCGATGGCCCCCTACGGCAGGCCGGGCAGGGCTATACTCTGTAGTATCTCTCGATCGCTCCGCCGCGATCCGCTTGGGCAGGGTAACGCTACGATGTTATGGATAATTAACAATAATATTGAATTCAATCCAGAGAGAAATCGTCTGGCATCGTTATCCAGGCCAGATCTCAACGTGATTCTGACAACACCGGCCAGCCGTTGTTTGTGCCTTTTGCTGGAAAGCGCGCCTTCTGTCGTCACGCAGCAAACGTTCTTTCAAAAGGTATGGGAAGACGAGGGCATGGTGGTGCCGGCAAATACGCTGTATCAAAATATCTCCCTTATTCGCCGTGGCTTACGCACCGTTGGCGAAACTGACGATGCGCTAATTGCCACCGTTCCGCGTAAAGGTTTTCAGATTGAGCCTGGCGTGCAGATTAAGACGATGAGCAAAGCCTCCGTCGTGGCGGTCGAAAAAAAAGAGATCGCGGCGCAGTCCTTAGCGCGTCGGAGCTTTAAACGCTACAGCGTGCCATTATGGATGCTGCTGTCGCTGGCGGGCGGTATTTTACTCGGCTATATCAGTGTTCAGACGCTTCCTGAAAAGAATTTCTACGATCGCTATACGCTGGTCGAAACAACGCAGGGCTGCCATTTCTTTTCCCGCAATGAAGATATTGTCAGCGCCAGCCGATTTGAAAACGATAAAAACATGATTCTCAAAACCGGCATGGATTGTCAGAAATATCCGTGGGTCTATTTTCCCACCAGTAACCGTCTGCCTGCGCTGGTGGCGCTGATTTGTCAGCGGCCTTATAAAACGCGAGGCGATACCGGCTGCGTTACGCTTTTATTCCGTGGAGCGCTGCATGAGTAAAAGATTGCTGTTATTAAGCTGCCTGTTGCTCCTTATTGTGGGGGCGGGGATTGGCCACTTTTTGCATCTGCGTGTGGAAAAGCATCGCGATCCGGAGAAATGTACGGCTCCGGTGCTGGTGTTTTATAAGAATACCCAGGCGAACCTCACGCTGGATTTTATGTACTCGCTGAAAAATCACACCGGAGTGGTTGCCGTCAGCGGGACATACTACGTCGATAACAAATTGAGCGGTGTGATCCGCCGCGATGTCTCCTATATCTGGAGCGAAAATAAGAACAGCACCCATTTTATCTCCACCTCCGTGAATAAGGTGAGTCGTGATGAAACGTTATCTGACGATGTTATCGCCACCATGTTACCTGATTTTTACGTCTATCCTCGCAAAGGCATTAGCTACACCATCCTGACGCAAGGCCACCGCGGCTTTATGTTTACTATCGGTAAGCGACCGGTATTTCTCTGCACGCATTAACCCATTCCTTTCCTCACCAGAAATTACTTCTATTACAAAGAGATGTTGTCTAAAAGATCTTATATAAGAACTCTGTGAAGTTTAATAATAAGAATTCATTACAGTTAAATCAGCCTTTTACTTATATTTCATCGCAACTCTACGGGAGTGGTATTCGTTAAATATTAAGGGTGATAAAAATGGAGGCGATTGAACTGCTGCAAAAACCTTTGTCGAGTATCCGTTGTATTAGCTGCGGGATATCCTGTCAATTATATCCTGACAGCGCGCTACGGGTGCAGTACTGTAATAATTCTGAGTTTGCTGTTTGGCCGGATGATAATCATTTTCTGAGGGTGGGTGTCATTGGGAAATTACTCTCCGACAGTAAAAACTGTTTGTCCAGAGGGTTTGTCTTCGTTGATTTTTCTTTTCCGTATCTGCGTCTTTTTTCTGACTCGCAGTGGATTGAATGGTTAGCGTACAGCGGGATGTATATTGTTCTACTCTCTGATAGAAGCCTGGCTCCGTTGGCGAACTACTGGTTAGCGCATAATAGCCACATTCGCGGGGTTATTTACGCGGACAATGAAGAACATGTGCAGAAGCAGACAGTACATCGATTATTTACCGGTCGTGTTGCCAACGGAAAAGATGGCCGGTCGCTTAATCATACCGAATTTATATTGCTGAAGCGCTTTATGTCCGGTGCTGGTATTCAGCAAATTATCGAATCCGAAAATATAGATGTTAAGAAGATCTATGCGCATAAGCTGCAGCTTGAAAATAAGCTGGGTCATAGTATTCATAAAATAATATCAAATATTTTATAGCGACGTTCCTATTTTAATTATATCCACATCCGCGCGATGTGGAGAGCGCTCTACGCCTGAATGCAGGATGCAATTATGCCAAACCCTAAATATTATTCTCAAATTGCTATCGCGGTATCGACTGCGTTAGCGTCGATGGTCTTTTCCAGCCACGCGGCCTGGATCAATGTGGATAGCCTGCCTTCCAGTGGGCTGGTCAGCCAACTGCCGCCTGAATTACAGGCGCTTATTCCGGCCCAGGCAAATACTAATTTCGCCAAAGTCAGCACTATGCCGAATTACGTGTATCAATGGAATGCCGGGACTATTCCGGTGTATGGCAACGGCCTCACGTTGAATGGCCCTGGGATGGAGGCCTTTGAACACACGGTGACCGTTATCCAGAATAGCGCGACGGGAAGCCCGGGCGTGATTTTTGGCGATGACCTGACCATTCGCACACAGTCAAAGAATCCCGCAAACGGAGGAAAAGAGGTCGACGGCATTCGTACGCACGGCGCCAACACGCCGGATAATCCGGTGTTTATTATTACCGGCGATCGCACCCATATCTACGTTGACGGTCAGGATGGCGACGGTATTAACGCCGGCTATAACGCCCTCAGTCAGGGATGGACGGGCTCGGCCAATATTTACGTTGGCGACGACCTGTATATCAAAACCACCGGTAATCAGGGGCGCGGTATTACCGCCAACGCGATGCGAGACGCATCGCAGGCCAAAAACACGATTATCGTCGGCGATCGTGCGCACATCGTCACTACCGGTGACAGTGCGGAAGGGCTGCGCACCGGGCAAAGCGGTTCATCGATCCGCCTGGGCGATGACGCCATCATCGAGACCAGCGGTACCTCCTCAACGGGGATTTATGCGGCCTCCGCTTCGCGAACCGAACTTGGCAACAATGCCACGATTACGGTTAACGGCGCTAGCGCTCATGCGGTATATGCGACCGGAAGCACCGTGAATCTCGGAGATAACGCCACGATTCACGTCAATAGCGCGGGCAAAGCGGCGTCCTACAGCAAAGCGCCACGCGGCCTCTACGCAATATCTCGCGGCGCGATTAACCTGGCGGGGGGCGCGACGATCGTTATGGCGGGTGATCACGGTCACGAAAGTTATGCTATCAGCACTGAAACCGGCGGTATCGTTGACGGTTCCGCGGGCGGGCGCTTCCTGATTGATGGCGATATTCATGCCGCTGGCGCGACGGCGGCGACCGGTACGCAGCCGCAGCAGAACAGCGCCATTACGCTGACGATGACCGACAATTCGCAGTGGAACGGGGCGTCGTACATCACCAGCACCGCTGCGGGCACCGGCGTGATTACGCTGCAAATGAGCGATGCGACCTGGAATATGACCAGCAGTTCAACGCTCACCTACCTGACGTTGAACAGCGGCGCGATCGTTAACTTTAGCCACATGGCTGAAGGAGCATGGCAGACGCTTACGGTGAATGAAGATTATGTCGGCCATGGCGGCAAGCTGGTCTTCAATACCGTTCTCAACGGCGATGGTTCCGAAACCGATAGGCTGAATGTGCTCGGTAATACGTCGGGTAACACGTTTATCGCGGTGAATAACATCGGCGGAAATGGGGCGCAAACGGTTGAAGGTATTGAGATTGTTAGCGTGGCCGGCAACTCGGACGGGACGTTCGAAAAAGCCGGGCGCATTGTGGCCGGGGCCTATGACTATAACGTGGTGCAGAAAGGAAAAAACTGGTACCTGACCAGCGACATTGCGCCTGAATCCTCTCCGACCGTGGAGCATCAGCTACGCCCGGAAGCGGGTAGCTATCTTGCTAACAACGCGGCGGCGAACACCCTGTTTGTGACCCGTCTGCATGACCGTCTGGGTGAAAGCCAATATACCGACGCGTTAACGGGAGAGAAAAAAGTCACCAGCCTGTGGATGCGCAACGTCGGTGGTCATGCCCGCTTCAAAGACGGTAGCGGACAGCTAAAAACCCAAAGCAATAGCTATGTGTTACAGCTGGGTGGCGACCTGGCACAGTGGAGCCGTGACGGCCTTGACCGCTGGCACATTGGCGCGATGGCGGGCTATGCCAACGACCAGAGTCGTACACAGTCGTCGGCTACCGGTTATCATTCTCGTGGCGAGGTCAGCGGCTATAGCGTCGGCATCTACGGCACCTGGTATGCGAATGATATCGACAAGTCAGGGGCTTATGTGGATACCTGGGCGCTGTATAACTGGTTTGATAACAAGGTGATGGGGCAGGAACAGGCGGCTGAGAAGTACAAATCTAAGGGCATTACCGCCTCCGTTGAAGCTGGCTATAGCATTAAATTGGGCGCAAGCGAACGCAATAGCTACTGGCTGCAGCCAAAAGCACAGGCGGTGTGGATGGGCGTGCAGGCTAACGATCGCCGCGAAGCGAACGGTACCCGCGTGAAGGATGACGCCAGCGGTAATCTGATGACTCGCCTTGGGGTTAGAGCTTACATCAAGGGTCACAACGCCATTGATAATGGCCTGTCACGAGAGTTCCAACCGTTTGTGGAAGCGAACTGGATACACAACACGCAGGCTACCAGCGTGAAAATGGATAACGTGAGTAACGATATGCGTGGCACGAAGGATATCGGTGAACTGAAAGTGGGCGTGGAAGGACAAATTACCCCGCGTCTGCAGGTATGGAGTAACGTGGCGCAGCAGGTTGGCGATAAAGGTTACAGTGATACCCGCGGTATGCTGGGTGTGAAGTACGGTCTCTGATAAAGGAAATCTTTTGTAGCCCGGCGTCGGCTTAGCGCTAACCCCGGCGGCGTTAAGCCGACGCCGGGCTACGGTTATAGGTGAATTACTGTTCCGTTGCTGGCATTGCCGCGGTGGTCTGCTGCGACTTGCTGGCCTGCTCTTCACGGTATTTCAGGTTATCCCAGATGCGGAAGAACGGATAATACATCACCAGCGAAATCCCCAGGTTGACGATTTGCAGCACCGAACCGGAGATATGCCCGCCGGTCGCCAGATAGCCGCTGACCACAATCGGCGTGGTGAACGGCAGCGCAATCCCGGCCGGTTTGGCCACTAAGCCGGTGGTCATCGCCACGTAGGAGACAATCACCAGCACCACAGGCGTGAGGATAAACGGCACCACCAGGTATGGGTTCATCACGATCGGAATACCAAACACCATCGGTTCGCTAATGTTAAACAGGCTGCCCGGCGCGGCAATTTTACCGAGCTGCTTCATCTGCACGCTGCGGCTGCGTAGGATCATAAAGATAACCAGCCCTAACAGCGCGCCGGTACCGCCCGGCGCAATCCACAGGTCGTAGAACTGCTGGGTGATAATGTGGGGAATCGGCAGACCGTTCTGGAACGCTTCCAGGTTTTCGGACATGTTGCTCAGCCAGACCGGGCGGATAAATACCAGCACGATGGTGTCGCCGTGCAGGCCCAGCATCCACAGAATACCAATCAGCAGCACCGAAATAATCATCCCCGGCAGCGAGCCGCCAACGTGGCTCATCGGAATGCCGACCAGTTCGGTAATCATGGTATTGATATCGCCAAACGGCGTCGCTTCAACCAGCAGACGCAGAGCCAGCACTACCGCCAGCACGCAGAAACCCGGGATCAGCGCGAGGAACGATTTTGCCACCGCCGGTGGTACGCCTTCCGGCATGCGAATCACCAGGTTGCGGTCGTTAACAAAGCGGTAGATTTCGGTGGAGAGCAGGGCAATCAGAATCGCCACGAACAGCCCCTGACTGCCAATTTGCCCCATCGGCATGACGCCTTTGACCAGCTGCGCCACGTCGCTACCCGCCGGGGTAAACATGATGTGCTGTGGAATGGTCATCACGAAGGCCACCAGAGAGACTGCTCCGGCGGTCAGCGGGTCGAGGGTGCGGTACTTCTCCGCCAGACGGTAGGCGATGCCGAAGCTGGAGATCAGCGCCATGATGTCGTAGGTCGCTTTCACCGGGTAGAGCACTTTTTCCTGCCACGTTGGGCCGAAAAGCTCGGTCATCAGCGTGCCGTAACCCGGCACCGGCAGATAGGCGAAGATCAGGAAGAACGAGCCTATCAGCATAAACGGCATGTTCAGGATGATCCCGTCGCGTACCGAAAGCACATGTTTTTGTCCGGCGATTTTGAGCGCGGTCGGTAAAACGTATTTATCTATTATCGACTTATTCACAGACACCCCCTGCCCGGCGCAGACGTTGCCGACCGGGCTATTGTTGTATTTATTGTTGGCTAAACTGCGGCAGCCACGCTTTATTGATGGTTAACACTTCATCGACCAGCGCCGACGCCAGATTCACATCGGCAACCAGCGGGTTGGCAACCAACGCCAGCAGCGCTTTTTGCTTATCACCGTGCACGGCGGCATCGATGGTCAGACGCTCAAAATCCTTGACCTGCTGGGTCAGGCCGTTCATCAGCGGCGGCAGTTTGCCAAAGGCCAGCGGATGCGCGCCCAGCGCATCAATCAGGCAGTTGGTCTCTATCACCGCGTCGTCCGGCAGTCCTTGAATGGCACCGTTATTGGCGGTATTCACCACCATCTCAACGCCAAGATTGTTGTGCAGCGCGTTAATTAGCTGCACCGCCACTTCGGAATAGAACGAGCCGCCGCGTTGACTTAGTTCTTCCGGTTTCTTGTCCAGATGCGGGTCGGCGTACAGTTTGAACAGTGACGCTTCAACCTTCATTACCTGCTCGGCGCGAGTGCCTTTGCTGTCGGCATCCGCCAGCTCGTCTTCCAGCATGATGCGGGTCTGCCAGAAGTAGCGATGGTACGGACAAGGAATGGCGCGCAGCGCGCGCAGCAGTTCCGGTGGCCACGGAATGGCCTTGATATTGTTCATCGACAGCTGCTCGCCGTCGCACAGCATCTCGATAACCTCGTCGGTTGCATCGCGGCCCGCCGCCAGCACCTGATGTACCCACACCATATGGTTCAGGCCGGCAAAGCGCAGCGAGACGTCGTCGTAAGGCAGCTTCAGCATATCGGCAATCATGTGGTGCATGGTCACCGGCACGTTGCACAGGCCAATGATCTTTGCCTTGCTGTGGCGCGACACCGCTTCAGTAACGATACCTGCGGGGTTGGTGAAGTTGATGATCCACGCGTCAGGCGCCAGGCGTTCGACGCGCCTGGCGATATCCAGCATCACCGGAATGGTGCGCAGCGCCTTGGCGAAGCCGCCAACGCCGGTGGTTTCCTGGCCCAACAGTTTATGGCTCAGGCCCAGACGCTCATCGGCGGCGCGGGCCGGTAGCTGACCCACACGCAGCTGGGTGAGCACGAAACTTGAGCCTCTGATGGCGTCGTCCGCATCGAAGTGAACCGAGACTTTTACCGCCTCCAGCCCGTTGCGATCGAGCATGCGACGAGAGAGCGCCGCGATAATTTCGACCTTTTCGCGGCCCGCTTCGACATCAACCAGCGCCAGTTCCGCCATTGGCAGGGAAGCATGACGCGCAATTAATCCTTCAACCAGTTCCGGGGTGTAGCTGCTGCCCCCGCCAATCACGGTAATTTTCATCGCTTTCTCCTGGGCCTCAGGCCATCAGTTGGATCGCTTTATCGAGTACGCGATCGCCGCGCATGGTGCCGTAGTCCATCATGTCGATCACTTCGACCGGTTTACCCAGCGGCGCGGACAGTTCGCGCAGACGAGAGAGTTCGAACTGCACCTGCGGGCCCAGCAGTACCACATCCGCCTGCGCCATCATGCTTTCGATTTCGGCAACCGGATAAGCATTAATCTCCACCGCCAGCGCGCGTTTTTCCGCTTCGGCACGCATCTTTTGCACCAGCATGCTGGTGGACATTCCGGCGGCGCAGCACAACATGATCTTTTTCATGACAATATTTTCCTCGTTTGAAAACATATTTCACACATTAGCGGTTTTACGTAGCATGTATGAAAATTATTTTCGTGAGTGTGATCGGCGTTAAAATATTGCTTTACGGTATGTTATCCACGTTAAAGTGTGATCAAGGTAAGCAAAACGAATATTTGTTACTCAGATAGCGAAGACGTTAGCGTCTGTTGAACGAATGAATTGAAAAATAATTTCAATAAATTATGATGTTTTTAACGAGCAGAATTTGCCGACATTAGGACTCTCTGGTTATGGATATTGTTTATCAGCTGGTGAATGGGCTATCGGGCCTGCCTGCGCAGGAATCCCGGCTGGCGCGCTTTTTCCTCGATAATTTTGCCCAGATACCTGAGGCAAGTATTGAAGAGCTGGCGGCGAAGGCGGGCGTGAGTCCCGCGACGTTACAGCATTTCTCGCGCAGTATTGGCTGTGCCGACCTCAATGACTTTATTGGCCAGGTGCGCCATCAGCAGCAGGAGAATCGTGTGAAAACGACGGCGGCACCGATGCTCGGCGACGCGGCATGGGTGGACGCCGGTACGCTGCAAAAGCTGGCGAAAAACGCCGGCATTGGCAGCGATATCCTCGATCGTTTCTCGCATTCTATCGGTCGCGACGGCAGCGATGACATTCTAAGCCTGATCCACCAGAGGCTACAGGACTTCAGCCAGCAGGAGTCTCGTGTAGCGCAGACTATCCTCAGCGACGTAGCGTTTGCCGCCTCAGCGACCATCGACCAACTGGCGACGGCGGCAGGGGTCAGCCCGGCGACCATCACCCGCTTTGCCCGCGCGGCAGGCTGCGACGATATTCGCGATTTGCGCATGAAGCTGGCGCAGGCCAGCGCACCGGTTGCCAGCGGCGATATGCCGGGGCCGTGGCGCGAGCGGCTTAACCAGATCCAGTATTCGCTGAACGCGCAGCTTCACGAGCTGTCGCCAGCGGCGGTTGAGCGTGCTGCAAGCCTGCTTAAACAGGCTAAAGCGGTGCATATTTTCAGCGCCAGCACCGCCGATAATCCGTTCGCCAGCGTATTGCAGTACCGTCTGCTGACGCAGGGATATCCGGCCAACGTCTGCCAGGACCCGGCGTTAATGGGGATTACCGCCTCGATGCTTGGCGCAGGGCAGGTGCTGGTGGTCTTTGCCGGTACGCCGCCGGGCAGCGCGCTGATTGCCGCCGTACATCAGGCGCGTTGGGCAGGGGCGGATATTATCCTGATTGGCCAGCAGGAGAGCACGCTCGGCCATCAGCAAAACGTCACGCTACCGCTTAACGACTCACGTTACGGGTCGCTGCTGATTGTCGATTTGATATGTGATTCGATGTGAGTGTGGTGCGATCCCGGCGTCGCGCTGCTCGGCCGGGGGCTACTGCAGTTTGTAGGCCGGATAAGGCGATGCCGCCATCCGGCAATCGGCATCAACCCGCCTGATGGCGCTACGCTTATCAGGCCTACAAAACCGTATCGCAGCCGAGCAGCGCGACGCCGGGGCGTTCTCAGAACGCCGTCTCTAACGTATCCAGCACGTTATACCCGTCATCAACCAGCAGCAGCGCTTTCCACTTATCAAACGTCAGGCAAGGGTGCGAGGTGCTAAAGACCAGAATGTCTCCCACCCGCACATCGGTGCCGGGCGCAAGCTTCAGCATGGCGTGCTGGTCCATAATACCGGTGGTTTCAATGCTGTTCGCCACTATTTCTACCGATTTCCCCGCACGATAATGAGCAACCGGCTGCGGTAGCCCGGCATCAAACGCGCTGTCGCGCTTGCCGAAATTAACGATCGCCCGGCCGCATTCCGGCACCGACTGCACCATCGCCACCAGTTCCAGCGCAGAAACCAGATCGCCGCCGAGGTCGCAGGCCGTCCGGTCGCGCGCGACGATCGCGTTCTGCGCTTCCAGATAGATCCCCGCATCGTGAGTGATATAGCAGCCAGGACGGATCACCACCCGGCAGTTGGCCGGTTTCGGCTCGGCAAGCCAGACGTTACACACCACGTCGTACCAAACGGAGCCCGCGCCGGTGAGGATAAACTCGCCCGTGACATAGCGCTCAAGCTGGCAGGCCAGCGCGGCGGCATCGCGCAGCAGCGCTTCCACCTTCGGCTGTGGGTTATCGCCGTGCAGCACGCCTTCATATAGTTCAAGGCCGCGCAGACGCAGCGCCGGTAAGGTGGCAACCTGCTCCGCAAGCGTGAGCGCCTGTTCTGCGGTTCGGCATCCGCAGCGACCGCCCGGTACGCCCAGCTCCAGCAGAATATCCAGCGTCTGGTTTTGCGCGGCGAAGAACGTCGAGAGCGCACGGGCGTTATCGAGGCTATCGACGCAGCACAGGTAATCTACAGCCGGGTATTCGGTCTTGAGGTGGGCTATCAGCGCCATATTTGCCTTACCGACGAGTTGGTTCACCATCAGCACACGTTGGATCCCGCTTGCCGTAGCAATGCTTGCCTGCCAAGCGCTGCCAACACCAATGGCCCAGGCTCCGGCTTGTTGCTGCTGTGAAAAGATCCACGGCGTCATGGTGGTTTTACCGTGTGGGGCGAGTGAGACGCCGCGCGCGTCGGCATAGTGCTGCATCCACTGAATGTTGTTGGTTAGCGCCGCTTTTTTAATGACTGCGGCGGGCAGGCAAACGTCTTCATTGAGGATGTTTGTTGGAGTAAATAGCGTCGCGGATTTGTGGGGTACGATGAGGCTTTCATGGTATTTCATAACATAAATCCTTCCGATTTTCAGTTCATATCATGAATATTTGATTGTTTATATTGTTGTAAATATTATATTTTTATTATTTTATTTGATTCTCATGAATAAAAGTATCATTAATTGATGCATGTTTTGCGTAGTCTTTCACTGTTTTCAGCGCTTGTAAATGGTCAAATTCGAGGCAGGAAACGACAGGGGTAGAGAAGAGATGCAGTTCGATTATCTGTTCAGGAACGTCACGGTTATCGACGGTAGCGGCGGCCCGCAGTATCGCGGCGATGTTGCCATCAAGGGCGATCGCATTGTGGAGATAGCGCCTGCTATCGACGGGCAGGTGCAGCATGAGATTGACGGCACAGGCCGCGTGCTGGCGCCGGGGTTTATCGATGTTCACACCCACGACGACATTAACGTTATCCGCATGCCGGAGTACCTGCCCAAAATCAGCCAGGGCGTGACCACGGTGATCGTCGGCAACTGCGGGATCAGCGCCGCGAGTGCGACGATCGCAGGCGACGTACCGGATCCGATGAACCTGTTGGGCAATGCGGAACAGTTTATCTATCCGACGGTTAACGCCTACGCAGATGCGGTGACGCAGGCGCGTCCGGCGGTGAACGTTGGCACGCTGGTCGGTCATACCGCGCTGCGTAATAACCAGATGGACTCGCTGTTTCGTCCGGCCAATGAGCAAGAAATTCAAGCCATGCGCGGGCAACTTCGGTTGGCACTGCAGGAGGGCGCTTTGGGGCTAAGCACCGGGCTCGCCTACGCCTCTGCCTTCCAGTCGACGACCGAAGAGGTGATGGCGCTGGCGGAAGAGCTGGCGGCGGAGAATGGGATCTATACCACCCATCTGCGCTCGGAGTTTGAACCCATTCTCGATGCGCTTGACGAAGCGTTCCGTATTGGCCGCCACGGCAAGGTGCCTGTGGTGGTCTCGCACCACAAATGCGCGGGCGCGAATAACTGGGGGCGTACCGTGGAAACCCTGGCGCTGTTCGATAATGTTCGCCAGCAGCAGGACGTTTCCTGCGACTGCTATCCGTATTCTGCCAGCTCGTCGACGCTCGATATGAAGCAGATTACCGCCGATTTTGACATCGTTATCACCTGGTCAACGCCGCATCCGGAGATGGCCGGGCAGACCTTAAAGCAGATTGCGCAAAGCTGGTCGCTGACGCTGGAAGAGGCGGGCAAGCGGTTGATGCCTGCCGGCGCGATTTACTACAACATGGACGAGCAGGACGTGCAGCGGGTGCTGCGCTATCCGCTGACCATGGTGGGCTCGGACGGTTTACCTAATGACCCGATGCCGCATCCTCGCCTGTGGGGCGCATTCCCGCGCGTTTTGGGGCACTACAGTCGCGATGAAAAACTGTTCCCGCTTACCGTCGCGGTGCACAAGATGACCGGCCTGTCGGCGGCGCGTTTTCAGCTCACCGACCGCGGGCTTATCAAGCGCGGCTATTTTGCCGATCTGGTGCTGTTTGATCCAGAAACTATCAGCGATGTCGCGAGTTTTAGTGACCCACAGCAGCCCGCCGCCGGTATCGATGCGGTGATGGTCAACGGGGTGATGAGCTACGGGCAGAATCACAACATTATCGGGCGCGCCGGGCGATTCCTACGCCGGTCAGCCGGAAAATTAAGGAGCAGCAATAATGAGCATTAAACGTTATGGCGTCGGCGGCAGCACGGGGACCGGCGGGCAGTCTTTGCCGTTTGCCAAGGCCGTAGAGGCCGGTGGCTGGCTGTATGTCTCCGGGCAAACGCCGATGAAGGACGGTGAAGTGGTGGAGGGCGGTATTGTTGAGCAGTCGCGTCTGGCGATTCAGAACTGCGTGGATATTATGCAGGACGCAGGATACAGCCTCGCGGACGTGGTGCATGTGAAGGTGTATCTAACCGATGCACGCTACTTCCAGTCCTTTAATAAGGTGTTCCGCGAGTTCTTTGCCGACCACCCACCGGCGCGCGTGTGTTGCGTGGCGGATTTGGTGGTAGATTGTAAGGTTGAGGTGGATTTGACCTGTTACAACGCGGAGCGGGTGAAGTAACTTGTGGGGTGAGGGTAAAACCCGCACCACCCCGGCCCTCTCCCTGGAAGGGAGAGGGAGAAAAGCGGGCCCATTTTGAGCTCCGAAGCGCCAACTCGCAGAAACCGTCCCCTCGCCCCTCCGGGGAGAGGGCTAGGGTGAGGGGGAAATCCCCGCACTAATCCCCCAACGGCTGCCGGTCAGCACCGCCCCGATGGCTATCCAGCGCAAGCTTAATCCGCCGCAAACGGTTTTTCGTCTCCGCTTTATTCACTACCGCCAATTCCGTCGCCAGCACGTCAACCATCGCCAGCATCGCGTAGCGCGAGGTGCTGGGCTTAAAGATATAGTCGTTTTCCCGTACGATCAGCGGCAGCACCAAATCGGCGTTCTCGGCAAGCGGCGTGGCCTCTGGGGTAATGGCAATCACTTTCGCCCCGTACTGACGCGCAATCGCCGCGCTATCCACCACTTCCTGCGTATAGCCGCCGAGCGACAACGCCAGCACCACATCGTTTGGCGACACCGCTGAGCACATCATCCTCACCAGCAGCCCGTCGCTCTGGCTCACCACCGGCAGGCCAAGGCGGAACAAGCGGAACTGCACCTCCTGAGCGCAGATGGTGGAGCCGCCGCCCATGCCGATTGCGAGGATCTGCCGCGCGCCGCTGAGCCACTCGACGGCGCGGCTGAGTGAGTCGGGATCCAGCGCCCGGCGGTTCATCTCCAGCACGTTGATGATCGTTTCGTAGATCCCCTGTACCCCTTCCAGATCCGGCACATCGAGAATAAAGCGCTGCCCTACCGCCAGCGACTGCGCGAGTTTCACTTTTAGCTCGCGGACGTCTTTGCAGCCAATGGCGCGGGCGAAACGGGTAATCGATGCCTGACTGGTCTCGGTCAGCTTCGCCATTTCGGCAATGGGTAAGGTGGTCGCCGTCTGAACGTCATCGAGAATAAACTGGGCGATCCGCTTCTCGGTGGCGGTCAGCTCGACAAAGCGGTCGGTAATGCAGGAAATGATGTCGATGGATGCAGACATGGTAAACCCCTGAAATAAATAGCTGATACTTTGTACCATAGAAATTGTGCGCCGGGGAAACGGACTCGCCGCACCGTGACGTAGGGTTCAATGTTGGGAGAGGGCGCAAGTTTCAGCACTTGAGCACCCGGCATAATAGCCCTCTCTTTTGCCAACATTACTCATAACTACGGAATATATATGGCTATTTTGTTATTTGATTGGGGTGGGAGTTCTATTAAATACGGCGTCTGGCACCAGCAGACGCTGAGCGACACGGGCGCGGTTAAAACGCCAGATAGCTGGGAGAAAATGCAGGCGCAACTGCTGGAAATCTGCCGTCAGTACCAGCAGCGCTATGATATTCAGGGGGTGGCAATCAGCGCCCCCGGTAGCGTAGACCCTGAACGTGGCGTGATAGGTGGCCTGAGCGCGATTCCTTACATCCACCATTTCCCCATCGTCGAAGCGCTGACGGCGCTGTTTGGCCTGCCGGTCAGCATTGAAAATGATGCCAATGCCGCAGGCATTGCCGAAGCGGCGTTGGGCGCCGGGCGTGACGATCGACACGTACTGTTTGTGATTGTCGGCTCCGGTGTGGGTGGAGCTATCCTGGAAGATAAAGTGCTGCGCCGCGGTAGCCACGGCTATGCGGGTGAGTTTGGCCTGATGACGCTGGAGGGGGGGCAGACGTTCAGCGAGCTGGGCACCGCCGTGGCGATGGCGCGTCGTTACGCCCAGCGGATGTCGCTTGAACGGGATTCTGTCTCTGGGGCCGAGGTGTTTCGTCTTGCCGAGCAGGGCGATGAGGTTGCGAAACAGGAAGTGGCGCAGTTCTATCACTGGATGGCCGTTGGCCTGCTCAATTTACAGGTATGCTACGATCCGGATTGTCTGGTGATTGGCGGTGGGATCTCAGCCAGTGATGCCATTTTTGCCGGGATCGTCTCTCGCTTAACCGATCTGGTCGCGGAAAAAAATCTCGCGGAATTTATGCCGAAACTGCTGCTGTGCCAGTACCGCAACGATGCCAATCTTATCGGTGCGGCGGTGAGCTTTACGCAACAACACGGCTAAAATGCCGCTTCGGAGTGTTCTGGTTTCCCTCCCGCTTTCAGCCAGCTAACCTAAAATGGTTAGAGTGATAACGATTTTAGCTGAGAAGCAGGAGGGAAACATGATGCAATATAAGCGACTCACCGTAGCGATTCTGACGGCTGGCGCACTCTTTACCGTTGCTGGGTGTTCATCCAACCAGGCGTTAAAAACCACCGATGGGAAAACTATCATCACCGACGGGAAACCACAGGTCGATGAGGATACTGGTCTGGTGTCGTATAAAAATGCCGAAACCGGGAAAACCGAACAGATTAACCGCGATCAGGTCCGGTCGATGGGTGAGCTCGATAACTAAACGTTATTCGTGGCCCCGCGAATGCCGTGCGGGGCCAGCGCATGACGTTTAAATGAGTGCGCTATTGATTTTGATGATGATCTTACGCAGCGCCGCGCCCGCGCCAAGGCTGCTCATCGGACGGTGCAGTTCACCCGGGAAGATGATGGCTATCTCTTCGGGGTGCAGGTGAATCAGCGTTTCGCTGCTTATTTGCGTGCAGAAGCCGATGTCATGCGCGTCGTTAAACGCACCGTCTTCGACAATCTCCAGCCCCTTATTTCCCGCCCCAATAATCTCTTCGCCCTTCAGCACGATGTGAATATCAATATATTGCCGATGGTACTCCGGACGCTGTTCGGCCAGCGGTTTGCTTTCCCCTTCTACCACGTTAAAGAACAGGTTATCGCCATCGACGATATATTTTCCCGGCGGTAGCGCGTGCGGCTCCTGATTAATCACGGCGCGCAGCGCCTTACGGATAGCCTGCGGATAAAAGGCGGTTTTCTCCGCGTGATGAAGCGTGTCGATAATCATGCCGGAACTCCCAATGTGGGTTGATGGGCTAAAAGGGTGAGCGAGCGGGCAACGATGCCCGGAACGTCGCCGGAAATATCGACCGGCAGAATGTCTGGCTCGCGATCGTCCGGGGCTTCCAGCGCGGCAAACTGGCTTTTCAGCAGCGCTTCCGGCATAAAGTGGCCTTTGCGCGCCTGCATACGCTGCAAGATGCAGTCGTAGTCGCCGGTCAGCCACAAAAAGCGTAGGTGCGGATTACCCGCGCGCAGCTGGTCGCGGTAGCGCTTTTTCAGCGCCGAGCAGACCAGTACACCGGACTCGTTTTTCTGCCCGAGGCTAAAGATCACATCGCCAATGCGCTCCAGCCACGGCTGGCGGTCGCTATCTTCCAGCGGCTGGCTGGCGGCCATTTTAATGATATTCGCCCGTGGGTGAAGGTCATCACCGTCGATAAACTTCGCTCCCAATGCCTGAGAAAGCGCCTGCCCGACGGTGGTTTTGCCGGTGCCGGAGACGCCCATTAGAATAATGCACTGTCCTGCCATGGTTTTGCTCCCGACTCAGACGGCGACCAGCATGCCGCCGTCAACAAACAGCAGATGCCCATTCACAAAATCAGAGGCTTTCGACGACAGGAACACCGCCGCGCCAACCAACTCCTGCGGGTCGCCCCAGCGGGCGGCTGGCGTACGCTTGCACAGCCAGTCGGTAAAGGCTTTATCGTCAACCAATGCCTGGGTCATGGCGGTTTTAAAGTAGCCTGGTGCGATACCGTTAACCTGAATATTGTGGCGTGCCAGTTCTACGCACATCCCGCGGGTCAGCATTTTGACCGCGCCTTTGGCGGCGGCGTACGGGGTGATGGTGTCGCGCCCCAGTTCGCTCTGCATCGAACAGATATTGACGATTTTGCCTGCGCCGCGCGTCATCATGCGTTTGGCCACGGCCTGGGAAACCAGGAAAACGGCGGTCTGGTTCACCGCAATCACGTCGTTCCATTCTTTCACCGGGAACTCGGTGAACGGGTGACGGCGCTGGATGCCAGCGTTATTAAACAGCACGTCGATAGCGCCGATGCGCGCTTCAATATCGGCAATGGCGTTTTCCACCGACTCAGGGTCGGTAACGTTAAAGACCGCGGTATGGGCGACGGCACCCTCGTCACGGAGTTTCATCGCCGCCTGCTCTGCGCGTTCTGCGGAGATATCGTTGATGATGATTTCCGCGCCGTACTGGGCCAGCCCCTGGGCCATCACGTAGCCGATACCCTGTCCGGAGCCGGTAATTAAAATGCGTTTGCCTTGCAGGCTGAATAAGTTGTTCATCACAGTGTCCTGTATTGCGATCCGATGCGCTAAGAAGATGTTCTCTATCTCACGGTTTTTGCCCCGGTGAAACTGTGATGAAGATCACTCTCGACTATGTTACAAAAAGGGGTTACAGCATGTGTGATCCTGAAGGGGAAAACCGCGCGAAAACCGCGCCATGCGGGGCTTTGACGCTGGGTTATCGCTTTCTCTTTTTTGTAACCTGCTGGCATAATAGGCCACAGGATTTCGGCAATGACGGGCAGGGCTAATGAAAGTACAACGCATCACGTTAGAGGATATCGCCGCGCTGGCGGGGGTAACCAAAATGACCGTCAGCCGTTATTTACGCACGCCCGAGAAGGTGAAACCGGAAACCGCCGAGCGCATTGCCAGCGTGATTGAAGAGGTGGGCTACCAGCCGGATGCCGATAACCCCGCCATCAGCAGTAATGTTGCGCCGCGCATTGGCGTGCTCGTCCCCTCGTTTAATAACCAAATATTCTCCGACGTCCTGGCGGGCATTGAATCAGTCACCACCGCCCACGGTTACCAGACGCTGGTGGTGAACTACGATTACGATAGCCAGCGTGAAGAAGAGCAGATTGCCACCGTGCTGGCGCTGAACGTTAAAGCGCTGCTGCTAACCGAATCGGTGCATACGCTGCGGGCGGAGAAATACCTGAAAGCCTCGAAAATCCCGATTGCCGAGGTGATGGGCTTATCGGATAACGCCGACCGCATCAACGTGGGCTTTGATAATTACCGCGCCGGGTTGGATATGACCAACATGCTGCTGGCGAGCGGTAAAAAGCAGATTATCTATTTTGGCTCAATGTCGGATATTCGTGATGAGCAGCGCTATGCAGGCTACTGCCGGGCGATGGAAGACGCGGGCTTGACGATTGGACGTATTGCGCCAAACAAGGTCTCTTCGGTGTCGATTGGCACTGGCATGATGACCCTTGCCCGCCAGATGTATAAAGAGATGGACGCTATTCTCTGCACTAACGATGATCTCGCGGTTGGGGTGTTACAGGAGTGCATCGCTTCGGGTATCGCGGTGCCGCAGGAGATGGCGATTGCCGGGTTCCATGGATTGGAAATTGGTCAGGTGGTGAGCCCGCGTCTGGCGAGCGTTTTGACGCCACGCTTTGAAATGGGTAAGGTCGCCACTGAGATTTTAATCAAGAAAATAAAAGGCTTACCGACTATCGAGAAGGTGGATCTCCACTATCGTTTATCGATGGGCGAAACCATCTAATCAGCCTGCCGCTAACGGCGTAATGTTATTTAATTGTTGCCACCCAGCCCGCATTCCAGCGGGCTTTTGCTTCCACGATCACGTCATCCGTAACACGGATTTCTAACACGATCTGGCGTGATGCAGATCGCAAAATGACATCGTGAAAACCCGTTTGATAGGCGTAACAAATTTCTGAACGCTTAAACAGGTAACACGATGAATACTGCAAACCCAAATACGGTACTGTTGATTGCCCCGGTCGTAGACGGCCTGCTGGATAAACTCTCCACCGCTTTCCAGGTCTATCGTCTGTATGAACAGGCTGACCCGCAGGCATTCTTGCGCGACGTCGGCCATCAGGTGCAGGCGGTGGTCACCCGTGGTGATATTGGCGTCACCCGTGCCGTACTGGAGCAATTGCCGAACGCTGGGCTGGTGGCGGTGTTTGGTGTTGGTACCGACGCGGTGGATCTCGACTATACCCGCGCTCATGACATTGCCGTCACCATCACTTCTGGCGTGCTGACCAACGACGTTGCCGACCTGGCGATGGGGCTGCTGCTGGCAGGCGCACGTCAGCTTTGCCAGGGCGATAAATTTGTTCGCGAAGGCAAATGGTTGAAACAAGGGCCGGGGCTGGCGACTCAGGTCAGCGGCAAACGTATCGGCATTTTCGGCATGGGCAATATCGGCCAGGCCATTGCCCGTCGCGCCAGCGGGTTTGATATGGAGATCCTCTACACCGACCGCAAAAAGCTCGACCACGTGGATTATCAGTGGTGCGCCGACCTGCACACTCTGGCTCATGAAAGCGATTTTCTGGTGATTGCCGCTTCTGGCGGCGCGGCAAACCGCGGGCTGATTGATGCCAGCGTGTTTAACGTGATGCCAAAACACGCGTGGCTGATTAACATCGCGCGCGGCACGCTGGTGGATGAGAAAGCCCTGATTCAGGCCCTGCAGAACGGCGTGATTGCCGGTGCCGGGCTGGATGTTTATGAAGACGAACCGCATGTGCCTGAGGCGCTGATGGCGATGGATAACGTCGTACTGTTGCCGCATGTGGCAAGTGCCACCCACGAAACGCGTCAGCGGATGAGCGAGGTGGTGTTCAATAACGTCGCCGCTTTCTTCAGCGATACGCCGCTACCGAATGCCATTGATTAATCATCGATGCTTTTCGCCATGCTGAGCATGGCTCCCCTCGAGAGAGAGTATAAATAATGACTGAGAAAATACCTGGCACTCGCTGGCTGCGTATCATTGCGCCTGTTCTCATCGCGTGCATTATTTCGTTTATGGACCGGGTTAATATCAGCTTCGCCTTGCCCGGTGGTATGGAGTCCGATCTGGGGATTACCAGCCAGATGGCGGGGGTGGCAAGCGGGATATTCTTTATTGGCTATCTCTTCTTGCAAATACCAGGCGGGCGCATTGCGGTTCATGGCAGTGGTAAGCGCTTTATTGCCTGGTCGCTGCTGGCATGGGCCATTGTCTCGATTGCCACCGGTTTTGTGACCCACGAATACCAACTGCTGGTGCTGCGCTTTATTCTCGGCGTGTCCGAGGGTGGGATGCTGCCGGTGGTGCTGACGATGGTCAGCAACTGGTTCCCGGAAAAAGAGATTGGTCGCGCTAACGCCTTCGTGATGATGTTCGCCCCGCTGGGCGGCATGCTTACCGCGCCGGTCTCCGGGGCGATTATCTCGGCGCTGGACTGGCGTTGGCTGTTTATCATTGAAGGGCTGCTATCGCTGGTGGTGCTGATGGTGTGGTGGCTGATGATCAGCGACCGCCCGGAAGAGGCGCGCTGGCTGCCGGAACGTGAGCGTGAGTATTTGATTACCGCGTTGACCGCTGAGCGAGAAGCCCGCCGTTCGGAAGCGCCAGTCAGCAATGCGCCGGTGCGGGAAGTGTTCCGCAACTCCGGGCTCATGAAGCTGGTGCTGCTCAACTTCTTCTACCAGACCGGGGATTACGGCTACACGCTGTGGCTGCCGACGATCCTCAAAAACCTGACTGGCGCCAATATGGCGAGCGTCGGCGTGCTGGCTATCCTGCCGTTTATTGCCACGCTTGCCGGGATCTACATTATCTCCCTGTTCAGCGACCGCAGCGGCAAGCGTCGGCTGTGGGTACGTTTCTCACTCTACGGCTTTGCCGCCGCGCTGTTGGCTTCGGTGGTGCTGCGTGACCATGTGGTGGCAGCCTATATTGCGCTAGTGGTGTGCGGCTTCTTCCTGAAAGCGGCAACCAGTCCTTTCTGGTCTATTCCGGGGCGTATCGCCATGCCGGAAGTGGCGGGCAGCGCACGTGGCGTCATCAACGGTCTGGGCAATCTGGGCGGCTTCTGCGGCCCGTATCTGGTCGGGGTGATGATCTACTTCTACGGCCAGAACGTGGCGGTATGTGCGCTGGCGGGCTCGTTGATTATCGCCGGGACGATCACCTTCTTCCTGCCGAAACATTGTGACCTGACCGCGCCATCTGACCAACCGCCGGTCGCGGATAAACCGGCCAATCAACCTTCCTGATCCTGTCGGGGGCATGGTTCTCATGCCCCCCAATTCCTACTGTTGTGTTAACTGATCCTGTAAGTGTCACCATTAACTGTCTAAACTCAGCAATACAATAATGAAGTAAGACAGGCTAATCATGATTCTGATTATTTATGCGCATCCTTATCCGCATCACTCGCATGCGAACAAGCGGATGCTTGAGCAGGTAAGGACGCTCGACGGGGTGGAAATCCGTTCTCTCTATCACCTCTATCCCGATTTTAATATCGACGTTGCCGCCGAGCAGGAGGCGTTGTCCCGTGCCGATCTGGTTATTCTGCAACACCCGATGCAGTGGTACAGCACGCCGCCGCTGCTGAAGCTGTGGCTGGATAAAGTGCTGGCGCACGGTTGGGCGTACGGTCACGGCGGCACGGCGCTACACGGCAAAAGCGTGATGTGGGCGGTCACCACCGGGGGGGGCGAGAGTCATTTTGACATCGGTTCACATCCGGGGTTTGACGTCCTGGGTCAGCCGTTGGAAGCCACTGCCGTCTATTGCGGCATGAAATGGCTACCGCCGTTTGCCGTGCACTGCACGTTTATCTGCGACGAAGAGACGCTGCAGGCGCAGGCGCGACACTACAAACAACGGTTACTGGCCTGGCAGGAGGAGCACAACAATGGATAGCCATACGCTAATACAGGCGCTGATTTATCTCGGCTCCGCGGCGCTGATTGTGCCTATCGCCGTGCGCCTGGGGCTGGGCTCGGTGCTCGGTTACCTGATTGCTGGCTGCATTATTGGCCCCTGGGGGCTGCGTCTGGTTACCGATGCGGAGTCTATTCTGCACTTTGCCGAAATTGGCGTGGTGCTGATGCTGTTCGTGATTGGCCTTGAGCTGGACCCGCAGCGCCTGTGGAAACTGCGCGCCTCGGTGTTTGGCGGCGGGCTGTTGCAGATGGTGCTGTGCGGCGCGTTGATCGGCGTCTTTTGTATCTTCCTTGGTCTGCGCTGGCAGGTGGCGGAGCTTATCGGCATGACGCTGGCGTTATCCTCCACAGCGATTGCCATGCAGGCGATGAATGAACGTAACCTGACGGTGACGCAGGTGGGGCGCAGCGCCTTTGCCGTACTGCTGTTCCAGGATATTGCGGCGATCCCGCTGGTGGCGATGATCCCGCTGCTGGCGAGCAGCGGCGGTTCCACCACGCTCGGCGCGTTTGCGTTCTCGGCGCTGAAGGTCGCCGGTGCGCTGGCGCTGGTGGTGGTTCTGGGACGCTATGTTACGCGACCGCTGTTACGCTTCGTGGCGCGCTCCGGCCTGCGTGAAGTGTTCAGCGCCGTGGCCCTGTTCCTGGTCTTTGGCTTCGGTTTACTGCTGGAGGAAGTTGGGCTGTCGATGGCGATGGGGGCGTTCCTTGCCGGGGTGCTGCTGGCAAGCTCGGAGTACCGTCACGCGCTGGAGAGCGATATCGAGCCGTTTAAAGGGTTGCTGCTGGGGCTGTTCTTTATCGGCGTAGGGATGTCCATCGACTTTGGCACGCTGATTCACAACCCGCTGCGTATTATTACGCTGCTGGTGGGCTTCCTGGTCATTAAGTCCGTGCTGCTGTGGCTGATTGCCAAACCGCTCCAGGTGCCGCGCTCGCAGCGCCTGTGGTTTGCGGCGCTGCTGGGGCAGGGCAGTGAATTTGCCTTCGTGGTCTTCGGTGCCGCTCAGATGGCGAACGTGCTGGATGCCGAATGGGCGAAGGCATTGACGCTGGCGGTTGCGCTATCGATGGCGGCCACGCCGGTCCTGCTCGTGTTGCTGACGCGTCTGGAAAAACGCGCCAGCGCAGGCGACGCGCGCGAAGCGGATGAAATCGACGAAGAACAGCCGCGGGTGATCATCGCCGGTTTTGGTCGCTTCGGGCAGATTGCCGGTCGTTTGCTGCTCTCCAGCGGAGTTAAAATGGTGGTTCTCGATCATGATCCAGACCACGTGGATACGCTGCGTAAATTTGATATGAAGGTGTTTTACGGCGATGCGACCCGAGCCGACCTGCTGGAGTCCGCCGGGGCGGAAAAAGCGGAGGTGCTGATTAACGCCATCGACGATCCGCAGGCCAGCCTGGCGCTGACCGAGCTGGCAAAAGAGCACTTCCCGAACCTGACCATCATCGCCCGCGCTCGCGATGTCGAGCACTATATCAAGCTGCGCCAGGCGGGTGTTAGCGCGCCAGAGCGTGAAACCTTCGAGGCGGCGCTGAAGTCTGGCCGTCAGGCGCTGGAGTCGTTAGGATTGGGGGCTTACGAAGCGCGTGAGCGCGCCGACCTGTTCCGCCGGTTTAACGTTCAGTTGATGGAAGAGATGGTGGAAATGGCTGAGAACGACGCGACCTCGCGAGCGGCGGCGTTTAAACGTACCAGCGCTATGCTGACCGAAATCATCAGCGAAGACCGTAATCACCTGTCGGTGATTCAGCGTCACGGCTGGCAGGGTACGGAAGAGGGAAAACACAGCGGTAACCCGGAAGATGAGCCGGAAGTCAAACCGACGCTCTCGTGATGGACTAAGTGTAATGCTGGCTGTCCACTTTCCCTTCGTGGACTTGCCAGCAAATCTGAAAATTTTCTTATTCTTCACCTGGCTGCCAGTCGACGAAAGATTATGCTTTCCGTATAGTGGCGACAATTTTTTTCGCATCTGGGACACACTCAATGATCAGTCTGATTGCTGCGCTAGCGGTCGATCGCGTCATCGGTATGGAAAACGCCATGCCATGGGACCTGCCGGCCGATCTGGCCTGGTTTAAACGCAACACCTTAAACAAACCCGTAGTGATGGGCCGCCTGACCTGGGAATCCATCGGTCGCCCGCTGCCGGGACGTAAGAACATTGTTATCAGCAGCCAGCCGGGCACCGATGACCGCGTGCAGTGGGTGAAATCGGTCGATGAAGCCGTTGCCGCCTGCGGCGACGCGGAAGAAATTATGGTCATCGGCGGTGGTCGAGTTTATGAGCAGTTCCTGCCGAAAGCGCAGAAGCTGTATCTGACGCACATTGACGCCGAAGTGGAAGGCGATACCCATTTCCCGGATTACGATCCGGACCAGTGGGAGTCGGTATTCAGCGAGTTCCATGATGCGGACGAGCAGAATTCCCATAGCTACTGCTTTGAAGTGCTTGAGCGCCGTTAAGGCGGCGCTGAAATAAAAATGCCGGGTTTCGACCCGGCATTTTTTTGCTTATTCCATCAGACGACGTGCTGTCGTGGATGCATGGTGCTACGAAGCCACCGCCTCGCTCTCGCCCGGCGCCAGCCGACGGTTCGACGGCTGCACAAAATACGTTTTATCTTCCCAGCGCAGGCAGGTCAGATCGCCGCCCCAACAGCAGCCGGTATCCAGCGCGTAAATATTTTCCGGCGTGCCTTTGCCTTCCAGCGAAGCCCAGTGCCCAAACGCTACGCTGTACTCCTCGGTCACCGGCCCCGGCAGCATAAACCAGGGTTTTAGCGGTGCGGCCACATTTTCAGGAGACTCCTTGCTGTACATATCCAGCTGGCCGTTGGGGAAGCAATAGCGCATACGGGTGAAGGCGTTGGTGATAAAACGCAGGCGCGCCAGGCCGCTCAGATCCCGCGACCAGTTGTTCGGCATATCACCGTACATCGCGTCAAGGAAGAAGGGATAGGAGTCACTTGAGAGCACGGCTTCCACGTCGCGCGCGCATTGTTTTGCCGTTTCGAGATCCCACTGTGGCGTGATGCCCGCGTGCGCCATCACCAGCTTTTTCTCCTCATCCACCTGCATCAGCGGTTGACGACGTAACCAGTTCAGCAACTCGTCCGCATCTGCGGCTTCCAGCAGCGGGTTCAGCCGGTCTTTCGGCTTGTTGCGGCTAATACCCGCAAACACCGCCAGCAGGTGCAGGTCATGGTTACCCAATACGATTTTGACGTTATCGCCCAGCGATTTCACGTAGCGCAGAACGTCCAGCGAGCCGGGACCGCGCGCAACCAGATCGCCCGTCAACCATAGGGTATCTTCGCCCGGCGTAAATTCCACCTGCTGCAATAGGGCGATTAATTCATCGTAGCAACCGTGAACGTCGCCAATAAGGTATGTAGACATGATTAGTGAATCAGCGTGGGAACAAAGAGACGGAAAACGGGAATATCGATAGAGAACGGCACGCCGTCGACATCGACCATATCATAGTGGCCCTGCATGGTGCCGAGCGGGGTCTCCAGCACGGCGCCGCTGGTGTACTGATACTCTTCGCCAGGTTCGATGTGCGGCTGAACGCCAACCACTCCCTCGCCCTGGACTTCGGTTTCGCGGCCGTTGCCGTTGGTGATGAGCCAGTAACGGCCCAGAAGCTGAACCGCGCTTCGCCCGAGATTGCGAATGGTTACCGTGTAGGCGAAGACGTAACGCTCTTCTTCCGGCTGGGAGTGCGTCTCAATGTAGACGCTCTGTACCTGGACGCAAACTCGTGGCGAATCGATCATGGTTTAGCTCTCCTTGGAGGGCGCATTTTCTGCCAGATAGTTAGCCATCTTGCAGTACTGCGCAACAGAGATATTTTCTGCTCGCATCGCCGGGTCGATGCCCAGCTCCGTCAACACCTCAACGCTGAACAGGTTGCCAAGGCTGTTGCGGACCGTCTTACGACGCTGGTTGAACGCCTCGGTCGTAATACGGCTCAGGACGCGAACGTCTTTTACCGGGTACGGCATGGTGCTGTGCGGCACGAGACGTACGACGGCGGAGTCGACTTTAGGTGGCGGCGTGAAAGCGCTCGGCGGCACTTCAAGAACCGGGATCACGTTACAGTAATACTGCGCCATGACGCTCAGACGGCCATAGGCTTTACTGTTCGGCCCGGCAACCAGACGGTTAACCACCTCTTTTTGCAGCATGAAATGCATGTCTGCAATGGCATTAGTATAGCTAAACAGGTGGAACATCAGCGGCGTAGAGATGTTATACGGCAGGTTGCCGAACACGCGCAGCGGCTGTCCCAGCGTCTGGGAGAGCTCGCCAAAGTTCATGGTCATGGCATCCTGCTGATAAATGGTCAGCTTCGGCCCCAGGAACGGGTGCGTTTTCAGACGCGCGGCCAGATCGCGGTCAAGCTCGATCACGGTCAGTTCGTCAAGGCGTTCGCCAACCGGTTCGGTCAGTGCGGCGAGGCCCGGGCCGATTTCAACCATGGCCTGGCCCTTTTGCGGATTGATGGCCGCAACAATGCTGTCGATCACGAACTGATCGTTGAGAAAGTTTTGCCCGAAGCGTTTACGGGCTAAGTGGCCCTGATGGACTCGATTATTCATTAGAGTTAACAATCATTTTGATGGCGAGATTAAGCGCCGTAATAAAACTGCCGACGTCCGCTTTCCCAAGGCCTGCCAGTTCAAGGGCGGTGCCGTGGTCAACGGAGGTGCGAATAAAGGGTAAACCGAGCGTAATGTTTACGCCACGGCCAAAGCCCTGGTATTTTAGCACGGGAAGGCCCTGATCGTGGTACATTGCCAGCACGGCATCGGCATGGTCAAGATACTTCGGCTGAAAAAGGGTGTCGGCAGGCAGCGGCCCGCTCAGATTCATCCCTTTCGCCCGCATCTCTTCGAGTACCGGAATAATGGTGTCGATCTCTTCCGTACCCATGTGGCCACCTTCGCCCGCATGGGGGTTCAGGCCGCAGACCAGTACGTGCGGTTCGGCAAGACCAAACTTATTACGCAAATCGTCGTGCAGGATGGTTATCACCTCCCGCAGCAGATCCGGGGTGATGGCGTCGCTGACCGCTTTCAGCGGCAGGTGCGTGGTCGCCAGCGCGACGCGCAGTTCTTCGGTGGCCAACATCATCACCACTTTCGCCGCGCCCGAACGTTCTTCAAAGAACTCGGTATGCCCGGTAAACGGGATGCCTGCGTCGTTAATAATGCCTTTGTGCACAGGCCCGGTGACCAGCGCGGCAAATTCGCCGTTCAGACAGCCGTCACAGGCACGTGCCAGCGTCTCGACGACGTAGCGACCATTCTCCACGTTTAATTCACCCGGCGTCACCGGCGCATGCAGCGCAACGGGCAGCAGCGTTAGCGTACCGGCGCGTTGCGGTTTTGCAGGCTGTTCGGGAGCGTAAGGGAGAAGCGTGATGGGAAGACCAAGAAGTTTCGCCCGCTCGGTGAGCAGGCTGGCATCAGCGCAGACGACCAGCTCAAGCGGCCAGTCGCGCTGGGCCAGTTGGATCGCGAGATCCGGACCAATCCCGGCGGGTTCGCCGGGAGTGATAACGACACGATGTTGAGTCATTAGTTGCTCAGAATTTTAACGTAAGCGCTGGCGCGCTGTTCCTGCATCCAGGTGGCCGCTTCTTCAGAGAACTTACGGTTCATCAGCATACGATAGGCACGATCTTTCTGCGCCGCATCGGTGCGGTCAACGTTGCGGGTATCCAGCAGCTGAATCAGGTGCCAGCCGAAGGAAGAGTGAATCGGGGCGCTAATCTGGCCCTTGTTCAGCTTCATCAGCGCATCGCGGAACGACGGATCGTAGATGTCCGGGGTGGCCCAACCTAAATCGCCGCCCTGGTTAGCCGAGCCTGGATCCTGAGACAGCTCACGAGCCGCTTTCTCAAAGGTGGTTTTACCGCTGCGAATATCCGCGGCAACCTGTTCCAGTTTCGCACGCGCCTGGTCGTCGGTCATCACCGGAGATGGCTTAAGCAGAATGTGGCGAGCGTGGGTTTCGGTCACAGAGATGCTCTGAGACTGGCCGCGCATGTCGTTGATTTTCAGAATGTGGAAGCCAACGCCGGAACGGATTGGACCGACGATATCGCCTTTCTTCGCGGTGCTCAGCGCCTGAGCGAAGATGGCCGGCAGCTCCTGAATACGACCCCAGCCCATCTGGCCGCCTTTCAGCGCCTGTTGGTCTGCGGAGTAGGTGATGGCGAGCTTGCCGAAGTCGGCGCCGTTACGCGCCTGCTCGACGATAGATTCTGCCTGGCTCTGCGCTTCGTTTACCTGATCTGACGTTGGGTTTTCCGGCAGCGGCACCAGGATGTGGCTGAGGTTCAGCTCGGTGCTGGCGTCATTCTGGTTACCAATCTGGTTTGCCAGCGCGTCCACTTCCTGTGGCAGAACGGTAATGCGACGACGCACTTCGTTGTTGCGCACTTCAGAAATCAGCATCTCTTTGCGGATCTGGTTGCGATAGGTGTTGTAGTTCATACCGTCGTAAGCCAGACGGCTACGCATCTGATCCATCGTCATATTGTTCTGCTTGGCGATGTTGGCAATAGCCGCGTCGAGCTGCTCATCGGAAACTTTGACGCCCATTTTCTGCCCCATCTGCAGGATAATCTGATCCATAATCAGACGCTCCAGAATCTGGTGGCGCAGGGTCGTATCATCCGGTAGCTGCTGGCCAGCCTGGCCGGCGTTCATCTTCACGGACTGCATCAGGCCATTGACGTCGCTCTCGAGGACAACGCCATTATTTACGACGGCTGCTACTTTATCGACAACCTGTGGGGCAGCGAAGCTGGTATTCGCAACTAAGGCGATACCGAGAAGCAGCGTTTTCCAGTTCTTCATACTTTTTCCATTTCAATTAACCGCAGTGCGGATGATGTGTCTAACCAGTTACTTTACAGCGAGCTCTGGTACGGCAGGATGTTGGAACGCAGCATCTGCTGGGTACCCAGACCGTAGTTAGAGCTCAGACCACGCAGCTCAATGCTGAAGCCGATGGAGTTGTCATATTTCGAACGTCCGGTGGTATTGTCGCTGTTGTAGTCCCAACCGTTGAGCTTACGCTCATAGCCGACGCGAATCGCGTAGCAGCAAGAGTTGTACTGCACGCCCAGCATCTGGTCTGCAGAGCTGTGCGTGTTGGTGTCAAAGTAGTAGGCACCGACGACGGACCAGCGATCGACGATTGGCCAGCTGGCCGTTGCCCCCACCTGCGAAATACCGTTACGGTACTGCTCGGCGGTGGAGTAGGTCGGCAGCGTGGCCTGGATGTATTCCGGGCTGGCGTAGCGATAGGTCAACTGAACCAAACGCTCTTCGTCCTGACGGTATTCAATTGCCGAGCTGCTGTTGGCAATGTTGTTCAGACGCGTATCGTACTGAATGCCGCCGCGCAGACCCCATTTGTCGCTGATGCGCCAGTAGGTATCGCCTGCCCATACCAGTGAACCCGTTTTGTTGTCTTTCTCCCAGTTAATGTTGTCATCACCGGTACGAGACTCGGTGAAATAGTAGATTTGACCAACAGAAACGTTAAAACGTTCAACGGCGGCGTCATCATAAACGCGTGATGTGACGCCGGTCGTGATCTGGTTTGCGGAAGCGATACGGTCGAGGCCGCTGTAAGTCCGATCGCGGAACAGACCGGAGTAGTCGGACTGCAGCAGCGTGGAGTCGTAGTTGTTGATTTTGCTCTGATCGCGGTACGGCACGTACAGATACTGTACGCGCGGCTCCAGCGTTTGGGTATAGCCAGGGTTCAGCGCCATATCGCGCTCGAAAATTAGTTTACCGTCGACTTTGAGCTGCGGCATGGTGCGGCTGACGGAGCTGGACAGCTTGTTTACATTGCTGGCGTCGCTGTTGTAGCTGTCGAGGTTATCCTGGTTATAGTGCGTTGCCAGCAGCTTCGCTTCGGTATTCAGGCTACCCCAGCGGTTGCCCAGCGGCAGGCTGATGGTTGGCTCGAGGTGCACACGTGTCGCCTCAGGCAAACTGCTGTTACTGTTGGTGAACTTGACCGCCTGCGCGTAAAGATGGGTATCAAATGGCCCCAGATCGTTTTTATAAACGTTTACGTCCAGCTGCGGTTCAGCAGAGTAGGAGTTGCTGTTGCTGCGGTCAAAGACCTGGAACTTTTTACTCGATACGGTGGCGTCGAAGTTTTGATCCGCATAGCCTACGCTCAGCTTCTGCGTGGCGTAGCCATCGGTACTGGAACCGTATTTCGAGTCAAAATCGTTGAAGTAGTCCGGATCGCTGACTTTGGTGTAATCGGCGTTGAAGCGCCACACCTGATCCATCACGCCGGCATGACGCCAGAAGAACAGCCAGCGGCGGCTATTATCGTCGTTCGGGTGATCGTTGGAGTAGACGCTATCCGAAGGCAGGTAGTCGAGCTCGAAGAGGCCTTCACCCGCCTGGCTCAGATAGCGGAATTCATTTTCCCACATGACGCCGCCGCGCTTATCCATGTAGTGCGGGGTGATCGTCGCATCCATGTTTGGCGCGATGTTCCAGTAGTACGGCAGCATGAACTCGAAGCCGTTGGAACTGCCGTACTTGGCGTTGGGGATCAGGAAGCCTGAGCGGCGCTTGTCACCGACCGGCAGCTGCAGGTACGGGCTATAGAACACCGGAACCGGACCAATTTTGAAGCGGGCGTTCCAGATCTCGGCGACCTGCTCCTCGCGGTCGTGGATCACTTCACTACCCACCACGCTCCAGGTGTTAGAACCCGGCAGACAGGAGGTAAAGGTGCCGTTTTCCAGAATCGTGTAGCGGTTTTCACCACGCTGTTTCATGACGTCGGCGGTGCCGCGGCCCTGACGGCCAACCATCTGGTAGTCGCCTTTCCAGACGTTAGTATCTTTGGTATTCAGGTTTGACCAGGCTTTTGGACCTTTCAGAATCACCTGATTATCGTCATAGTGGACGTTGCCGAGCGCATCCACGGTGCGCACCGGCGCGGTCAGACCATCAGCCTGTTTTTGATGCAGCTGAACTTCGTCAGCCTGCAGACGGCTGTTACCCTGGTTAATATCTACGTTGCCTTTAAATGAGGCGTTATCCGGGTAATTACCGTCGGCGTGGTCGGCCGTAATAGTTACCGGCTGCTCGTTTGTCGGGCCGCTCACCAGTGGGCGATCGTAGCTCGGTACGCCAAGCATACATTGAGAGGCGAGATCGGCCGCCATTCCCTGCTGGCTGTACAAGGCGCTGGCGATCATGGTCGCGAGGAGAGTGGGAATACGTTTTTTCATACGTTGTATTTGTTGTTCCGTCATCTATAGCATTGCGGCATGCAAACGGTCAGAGACTAACGTACTCATCGTTCTCACGCTAGTTTTATCCTGCCCGTTCTCGCCAGAGGTGTTATGCACGGCATTGAATGACAGGTATGATAATGCATATTTTAGCCGCTGGCATGACGATTTGGGGAGTATATGCAGTATTGGGGAAAAGTGATTGGTGTGGCGGTTGCCCTGATGATGGGTGGCGGGTTCTGGGGCGTTGTCCTCGGGCTGCTCGTGGGCCACATGTTTGATAAGGCGCGCAGCCGTCGCGTGAACTGGTTTGCTAACCAACAGCAGCGTCAGTCGCTGTTTTTTGCCACCACGTTTGAAGTGATGGGCCACCTGACCAAATCGAAAGGGCGTGTAACGGAAGCGGATATCCATATTGCCAGTTTGTTTATGGACCGCATGAATCTGCACGGTGAGTCGCGTACGGCGGCGCAGCAGGCGTTTCGTGTCGGCAAGTCGGACAATTACCCGCTGCGCGAAAAAATGCGTCAATTCCGTAGCGTGTGCTTCGGGCGTTTCGATTTAATTCGGATGTTTCTTGAGATCCAGATCCAGGCGGCGTTTGCCGACGGTTCGCTGCACCCGAACGAGCGCGACGTGCTGTACATCATTGCCGAAGAGCTAGGCATCTCCCGCGACCAGTTTGACCAGTTCCTGCGCATGATGCAGGGCGGCGCGCAGTTTGGCGGCGGCTATCATCAGCAGTCTCAGGGCGGCCAGGGGGGCGGCTGGCAGCAGGCGCAACGCGGGCCGACGCTGGAAGATGCCTGCAACGTGCTGGGCGTGAAGCCGGGCGACGATGCGACCACCATCAAGCGCGCCTATCGTAAGCTGATGAGCGAACATCACCCGGATAAGCTGGTGGCGAAAGGGCTGCCGCCGGAGATGATGGAGATGGCCAAGCAGAAGGCGCAGGAAATTCAGAAAGCGTACGAGCTGATTAAAGAGCAAAAAGGGTTTAAGTAAGGTGCGTTGAATCGCCGGATGGCGGCTGACGCCTTATCCGGCCTACGATGAAGCATGTAGGCCGGGCAAGCGTAAGCGCCCCCGGCAAAAATTGGCACGTAACTTAAAAATCGACCGGCGCCTTAAACGTCATGCTATTACCAAACTGCGGGTGGGTGATGGTCAACGTTTCGGCGTGCAGCTGCAAACGCGGCGCCATCGCCAGCGCCTCGTCGTGGGCGTAGAAGCGGTCGCCGAGAATCGGGTGACCCAGCGCCAGCATGTGCACGCGCAGCTGGTGCGAGCGTCCGGTAATCGGTTTGAGCTTCACCCGCGCGGTGTTATCCGCCGCATACTCCAGCACTTCATATTCCGTTTGTGCCGCCTTGCCGGTTTCATAACACACCTTCTGCTTGGGCCGGTTTGGCCAGTCGCAAATCAGCGGTAAATCCACCAGACCTTCCTGCGGTTGCGGATGCCCCCACACGCGCGCCACGTATTGTTTTTTCGGCTCGCGCTCGCGGAACTGGCGTTTCAGCTCCCGTTCCGCGGCTTTGGTCAGGGCCACTACGATCACACCGCTGGTCGCCATATCGAGGCGGTGTACGGACTCCGCCTGCGGATAGTCGCGCTGCACGCGGGTCATGATGCTGTCTTTATGCTCCTCAAGACGGCCCGGCACGGACAACAAGCCGCTCGGCTTGTTGACCACCATAATGTGCTCATCCTGATAGAGAATAACCAGCCACGGGTCCTGCGGCGGATGGTAGTTTTCCATTCCCATAACGACTCCGGTTACTGGTGAGTGACAACGATCAGACGCAGCGCGTCCAGACGCCATCCCGCCTGCGACAGGCTTTCCAGCACCTGCTGACGGTTGCTTTCAATCGCCGAAAGTTCATCGTCGCGGATGTTCGGGTTTACCGCCTTCAGCGCTTCCAGACGTGACAGCTCGGCGCTGAGCTTTTCGTCCGCCTCTTCACGCGCGGCGGCAATCAGCGCCTGCGCGGCTTTCTCAATCTGCGCTTCGCCTTTTTGCAGAATGGTGTGTACATCCTGTTGCACCGCATTCACCAGCTTGCTGCCGGTATGACGGTTGACCGCGCTGAGCTGACGGTTGAAGGTTTCAAACTCGACCTGTGCGGCGAGGTTGGTACCGTTTTTATCGAGCAGCATACGCACCGGTGTCGGCGGCAGGAAGCGGTTGAGCTGTAGCTGCTTCGGCGCCTGGGCTTCCACCACGTAGATCAGCTCCAGCAGCAGCGTCCCGACAGGCAACGCCTTGTTTTTGAGCAGTGAAAGGGTGCTGCTACCCGTGTCGCCGGAGAGGATCAGATCCAGACCGTTGTGAATCAGCGGGTGTTCCCAGGTCAGGAACTGTGCATCTTCACGCGACAGCGCGATATCGCGCTCGAAGGTGACCGTACAACCGTCTTCCGGCAGCCCCGGGAAGTCCGGAACCAGCATGTGATCGGACGGTGTCAGCACGATCAGGTTTTCACCGCGATCGTCCTGGTTAATGCCGACAATATCGAACAGGTTCATCGCGAAGGCGATAAGGTTAGTATCGTCGTCCTGTTCTTCTATGCTTTCCGCCAGCTTCTGCGCTTTCTCGCCGCCGTTGGAGTGAATCTCCAGCAGACGGTCGCGGCCCTGTTCGAGCTGCGCTTTCAGCGCATCGTGCTGCTCACGACTAGCTTTAATCAGCTCGTCGAAGCCGTCGGTGGTTTCCGGGGCGGCAAGGTAGGTGATGAGTTGGTCGTGCACGCTGTCATAGATGGTACGACCGGTCGGGCAGGTGTGCTCGAACGCATCCAGACCTTCGTGGTACCAACGCACCAGCACGGACTGCGCGGTTTTCTCAAGATACGGCACGTGGATCTGAATGTCGTGCGCCTGGCCGATACGGTCCAGACGGCCAATACGTTGTTCCAGCAGGTCCGGGTTGAACGGCAGGTCGAACATCACCAGGTTGCTGGCGAACTGGAAGTTACGGCCTTCAGAACCGATTTCCGAGCACAGCAGTACCTGTGCGCCGCTGTCTTCTTCGCTAAACCAGGCGGCGGCGCGGTCGCGTTCAATAATCGACATACCTTCGTGGAACACGGCGGCGCGGATACCTTCGCGCTCACGCAGCACCTGCTCAAGCTGCAGCGCGGTGGCCGCTTTGGCGCAGATAACCAGGACCTTCTGGGAACGGTGGCTGGTCAGGTAGCCCATCAGCCATTCAACGCGCGGGTCGAAGTTCCACCAGGTGCCGGTATCGCCTTCAAATTCCTGATAAATCTGTTCAGGATAGAGCATGTCACGTGCACGCTCTTCGGCGCTTTTGCGGGCGCCCATAATGCCGGAAACTTTAATGGCCGTCTGGTACTGCGCCGGCAGCGGCAGTTTGATGGTGTGCAGCTCGCGTTTCGGGAATCCCTTCACGCCGTTACGGGTGTTACGGAACAGCACGCGGCTGGTGCCGTGGCGGTCCATCAGCATGCTGATAAGTTCCTGACGAGCCGCTTCTGCACCGTCGCGATCGCTGTTGGCGGTTTGCAGCAGGGCTTCGATATCCTGCTCGCCAATCAGCTCGCCCAGCATGTTCAGCTCGTCGTTGCTGAGCTTGTTGCCTGCCAGCAGCAGGGCGACAGCATCGGCTACCGGGCGGTAGTTTTTCTGTTCTTCAACGAACTGCTCGAAATCGTGGAAGCGGTTCGGGTCCAGCAGGCGCAGGCGGGCGAAGTGGCTTTCCATCCCCAGCTGTTCCGGCGTTGCGGTCAGCAGCAGGACGCCCGGTACACGCTCGGCCAGCTCTTCAATCGCCAGATATTCGCGGCTTGGCGCATCTTCGCTCCAGACCAGGTGGTGCGCTTCGTCGACGACCATCAGATCCCATTCGGCGTCGCAAAGATGCTCCAGGCGCTGCTTGTTGCGGCGCACGAAGTCCAGCGAGCAGATCACCAACTGCTCGGTTTCAAACGGATTGTAGGCATCGTGCTGGGCTTCGGCATAGCGTTCGTCATCGAACAGCGCAAAGCGCAGGTTGAAGCGGCGCAGCATTTCGACCAGCCACTGGTGCTGCAGGGTTTCCGGAACGATGATCAGCACACGCTGTGCGGCGCCGGAGAGCAACTGCTGGTGCAGGATCATCCCGGCTTCAATGGTTTTCCCTAAACCGACTTCGTCTGCCAGCAGTACGCGCGGCGCGTGGCGACGGCCCACGTCATGGGCGATGTTGAGCTGGTGCGGGATCAGGCTGGTGCGCTGGCCGCACAGGCCGCTCCACGGCATGCGGTACTGCTCGCTCTGGTATTTACGCGCGCGGTAGCGCAGTGCAAATCGGTCCATACGGTCGATCTGCCCGGCGAAGAGACGGTCCTGAGGCTTGCTGAACACCAGTTTGCTGTCGAGCAGCACTTCGCGCATCATCACGTTGGCTTCTTCGGTATCCAGACGGGTGCCGATATATGCCAGCAGGCCATTTTCTTCTTTAACTTCATCAACGAGCAACTGCCAGCCTTCATGGCTGGTGATCGTGTCGCCGGGATTGAACATTACGCGGGTCACGGGGGAGTCACTACGGGCGTACAGACGGTTCTCTCCGGTTGCAGGAAAGAGTAGGGTGACGGTGCGTGCATCCATTGCAACAACAGTACCAAGTCCCAGTTCGCTTTCTGTATCGCTGATCCAGCGTTGACCAAGTGTAAAAGGCATATATGTTCGGCTCTATCTTTAATAAATTGCAGGCAATATTCAGCCACCACCTGAGAGGAGGCGGCGAGTGAATTTGGTCCAGGAATGGAAAGGGCGCTATGGTACTGGATGGCGGGACGTTAGTCACCTGTCAAAACAACCCCAGTTGCCCCGTCACTATTGTAGCAAAATCGTCGTCAACAAAGGGGAGAATTCCTTCGGCGACGGGGGCTAATTGCCTGGTGAGATAGTGATCGTAGTCGAGCGGCGACTGCTGATACGCCAGCGGCTCCGGGCCGTTGGTGGTCCAGACGTAGCGGATGCTGCCGCGCTGCTGGTACTGCTGAGGACGCCCTAACCGCACGTTCTGTTCATCGGCCAGGCGCGCGGCGCGGACGTGCGGCGGCACGTTGCGCTGATAGTCTGCCAGCGGGCGACGCAGCTGCTTGCGGTAGACTAACTGTTCGTCCAGCTCGCCGTTCATCAGCTTATCAATGGTTTCGAGGATAAAATCCCTGTACGGTTCGTTGCGGAAGATGCGCAGATACAGCGCCTGCTGGAACTGCTGCGCCAGCGGCGTCCAGTCGGTACGCACGGTCTCCAGCCCTTTGTACAGCATCCGCTGCTCGTCACCGTCCTGAATCATCCCCGCATAGCGTTTTTTACTGCCCGTATCGGCACCACGAATGGTTGGCATCAGGAAACGGCAGAAGTGGGTTTCAAACTCCAGTTCCAGCGCGCTGGTTAGCCCGCTTTTTTGCAGCTCATCTGTCCACCACTGGTTCACAAAATTCACCAGCGAGCGGCCAATTTTCGCCGCTTCTTCCTCGCCGTGGGCGCGTTTGAGCCAGACGAAGGTGGAGTCGGTATCGCCGTAAATCACGTCATAGCCTTGAGACTCAATCAGCGCCCGGGTCTGGCGCATGATCGCGTGGCCGCGCATGGTGATCGATGACGCCAGCCGCGGATCGAAAAAGCGGCAGGCGCTGGTGCCCAGCACGCCATAGAAGGCGTTCATGATGATCTTTAGCGCCTGTGATAGCGGCTTGTTTTTATGCTGCTTGGCTTCATCGCGGGCGTGCCAGATCTGGCTGACGATCCCCGGCAGGCAGTGCTTATCGCGCGAAAACCAGGCGTCGAGGAAGCCTTCGGTGCTGTGTGCGGCGTCCGGATGCGCCATGCCTTCAATCAGCCCAACCGGGTCTATCAGGAACGAGCGGATGATCGACGGGTACAGGCTTTTGTAATCGAGAACCAGTACGGAATCATACAGGCCGGGTCGGGAGTCCATGACGTAGCCGCCGGGGCTGGCCTGCGGCGGCACCTCACCCAGGTTTGGCGCGACGTAGCCGAGGCGATGCATGCGCGGAAAATAGAGGTGGCTGAAGGCCGCCACCGAACCGCCGTGCCGGTCGACCGCCAGCCCGTTGACCGTGGCGCGTTCGAGCAGGAACGGCATGATCTCGGTCTTGTGGAAGATCTGTGTAACCAGCTCGCAGTCTTTGAGGTTATAGGTCGCCAGCGCGGGCTTATCTTCGGCGAAACGGCGGTCAATTTCGTCCATCCGATCCCACGGGTTATCTATCGCCTTGCCTTCACCCAGCAGCTCGCGGGCGACGTTTTCCAGCGAAAACGAAGTAAAGTTCCAGAAGGCGGATTTCAGCGCCTCAATGCCGTCGATAATCAGCCGTCCTGTGGCTTGTGCGAAGAACACGCCGTTCTTAAAGCCGTGCTCGCGCCACTCCAGCTCGCTGCCGCCGCGGCCAAGCAGCAGCGGCACCTTATAGCGCTCGGCGCTTTTTTGCAGCACGCGGAGGTCGAACTGCACCACGTTCCAGCCAATCAGTACGTCCGGATCGTGTCGCGCAAACCAGGCGTTGAGCTTTTCCAGCAGCAGCGGGCGGCTGGCGACGTATTCAAGGTGAAAATCAATTGCTGGCGGCTGTTCCGGCGGGCTGCCGAGCATATAGACGGTGCGTTGCCCGCAGCCCTCCAGCCCGATGCAGTACAGTTCGCCGTGGCGGCTGGTTTCGATATCCAGCGAGACCCACTTTAGCGGTGGACGATAATCCGGGTTGGGCTTCATGCGGGCGTTCACCAGCGCGTTGCCGCGCGGCGTCCCCTCGACCCACACCGGTGCGGTAATAAAGCGCTCCATCAGGTAACGTTCCGGCGGGCGGATATCGGCTTCGTAGACGGTGATGCCGTTCTCGCGCAGCACTTTTTCCAGCCGCATCAGCTGACGATGGGCGCGGAAGTACAGGCCGAAAACCGGCTGGCGGTGGAAATCTCTGAGGGCGAGCGGCGCCAGACGCACCCCGTTTTCGCCGTGCAGCAGGCGTTCGACCTGCGCACGCTGAGATTCAGGGATAAATGCGACGGACTCCTGCGGCGGCAGGGTGACCCGTAGCGGGCCGCTGTCAGTCGCTAGCCAGAACGTTAGCTCTGTGCCTTGCGGGGTATCCCGCCAGTGACGGGTTAACAGGAAACCTTGTTGTGGCTGCGTCACGCGTGCTCTCATCGATAAAAAAACCAGGCTTGATTATAGCCTGGTTTACCGCGGCCTACTGATTTTTTATACAGCGGTTTACTCATTGAAACGATGAATACATTTAGGCTTAAAGGGAAGGCCGACATCAAGGCTGAAAAAGCGCGCGGTTAGCGCCGCAATGTTTTCCAGTCTACGCAACGCAGAAAAGGTGCTGGCGATTTCAATGGCATCACAGGTGTGCCGCCGGGAGGGATGTTTTTCTCCGCAAGCGTCTTAGGAAATGCAGATCCTCCATCGTTCGTTCCCAGGGAAATATCATAATCTTGCGAACCGATTGTCTTCTGCTATTTGATCGCCTGGTGCGAAAGTCGTGACGATCGGCGGGGGTCATAATATGGCGGGGTACGGTGATGGACCCGGCGCTGTTTGCTAAAAATGTTATTTTATTATGCTGAAGGAAGGGAAGACACAAGAAAGGCCATATCCTGGCAAAAGACTTCATACTCTTTAAATATTACATGACGGGAGCCATACCCGTATCCTAAAAAATAGCGGTAGCGCTGTCCGCGGTGGTCGATAATGGTTAAGAAACACTTTTTATTTATTGGATAAATGTTGGGGGTAAGTTTTATCTTTTTTATTTGATCTAAACGCCAGGTTTTATTATCAATAGTTATATCATGCGGCGTCAGAACGATCTTCTCCGGTATTGTTGTCTTTACCCAAAGGGAATACAGATAGGTTGCTGCGACAATCATGACGTTTAGACTCAGAGAGACGATGATTAACCACAGTGCTGTGCTTATAGCGAATGCCAGACCGGCCACGAAGAAAATAATAATCACAGGGATAATGAATGATGACGCATGATAAATATCAAGTATGTTATTTTTAATCAAAATACGTGTGATAAGTTTCTTATCGATGAAATATACTCGTTGCATCACTGCCCCTGCCAAAACATCCTGTTGTATTAAGATATTAACATTAAAAGGGGAAGTGAATAATCCAAAATTAAATTTCACCCTGAAAAGCGCCGTATCCGGCACTTTTCTCGGCGTGGAGATAACATTACTGCCCGTAATACGCTTTCGCGCCGTGCTTACGCAGGTAGTGTTTATCCAGCAGCGTCTGCTGCATCTCCGGTAACTGCGGCGCCAGCTGGCGGCAGAAGATGCCCATATAGGCAATCTCTTCCAGTACGATGGCGTTATGTACCGCATCTTCGGCGTTTTTGCCCCACGCGAACGGGCCGTGGGAGTGGACCAGCACGCCGGGCATCTGCGCCGGGTCGATACCGTTCTGACGGAAGGTTTCGACGATTACCGCGCCGGTTTCCCATTCGTAGTCGCCGTTGATTTCCTCATCGGTCATCAGGCGCGTGCAGGGCACCGGGCCGTAAAAATAGTCGGCGTGGGTGGTGCCGGTGGCGGGAATGGGCTGCCCGGCCTGCGCCCAGATGGTCGCGTGGCGCGAATGAGTGTGCACGATACCGCCGAGGGTCGGAAACGCCTGATACAGCAGGCGATGAGTCGGTGTATCGGAAGAAGGCTTTTTATTCCCTTCCACCACTTCTCCGGTTTCCAGGCTGACCACCACCATATCTTCGGCGGTCATCACGCTGTAATCGACGCCGGACGGCTTAATTACCAGCACGCCGCGCTCGCGGTCGACGGCGCTGACGTTGCCCCAGGTCAGGGTGACCAGATTGTGTTTGGGCAGGGCCAGGTTGGCTTCGAGTACCTGACGTTTAAGATCTTCTAGCATGTTAACTCCTGAATGCCGGACGGCGCTTCGCTTATCCGGCCTACGATGCTGGATTTCCCCTCACCCCTTAGGGGGAGGGGAAAGCGGCTTAACGTTTGGACCCGTAATACACTTCGTTCCAGCGCAGCGCGTCTTTAAAGGCCGGCATGCGAGTGTCGTTGTCGATCACCGCAATTTCGATGTCATGCAGTTCAGCAAACTGGCGCATATCGTCCAGCGTCAGCGCATGGCTGAACACGGTGTGGTGCGCACCGCCCGCAACGATCCACGCTTCAGACGCGGTTTCGAGGCTCGGATGCGCTTTCCACAGCGCGTTCGCCACCGGCAGTTTCGGCAGGTCGTGCGGGGTTTTCACGGTTTCGATGGTGTTAACCAGCAGGCGATAGCGATCGCCAAGATCGATCATGCTGGCAACGATCGCCGGGCCGGTCTGGGTGTTGAAAATCAGACGGGCCGGATCGGCCTTACCGCCGATGCCGAGGTGTTGTACGTCGAGCAGAGGTTTCTCTTCTACCGCGATAGACGGGCACACTTCCAGCATGTGTGAGCCGAGCACCAGGTCGTTACCACCGTTGAAGTGGTAGGTGTAGTCTTCCATAAAGGAGGTGCCGCCCTGTAGACCGGTCGACATCACTTTCATAATGCGAAGCAGGGCGGCGGTTTTCCAGTCGCCTTCGCCCGCAAAGCCGTAGCCTTGCTGCATCAGGCGCTGCACGGCGAGGCCCGGAAGCTGTTTCAGGCCGTGCAAATCTTCAAAGGTGGTGGTGAAGGCGTGGAAGCCGCCTTCCTCGAGGAAGCGCTTCATACCCAGTTCGATACGCGCCGCGTCCAGCACGTTCTGGCGCTTGTCGCCGTGAATCTGGGTGGCTGGAGTAAAGCGGTAGCTGCTTTCGTATTCGTCAATCAGCGCGCTGATTTCACCGTCGGTAACCGCGTTGACGACCTGCACCAGGTCGCCTACCGCCCACGTGTTCACGGAGAAGCCGAACTTGATCTGCGCTGCGACTTTATCGCCGTCGGTGACGGCCACTTCACGCATGTTGTCGCCAAAGCGGCAAACTTTTAGCTGACGGGTATCAATCTTAGAGACCGCCTGACGCATCCAGGCGCCAATGCGCTCCTGCGCATGTTTGTCCTGCCAGTGGCCGGTGACCACGCTGTGCTGCTGACGCATGCGCGCGCCGATGAAACCGAACTCGCGGCCACCGTGCGCGGTCTGGTTCAGGTTCATAAAGTCCATATCGATGCTGTCCCACGGCAGCGCCGCGTTGAACTGGGTATGGAACTGCAGCAGCGGTTTATTGAGGATGGCGAGGCCGTTGATCCACATCTTCGCCGGAGAGAAGGTGTGCAGCCAGACGACCAGACCGGCACATTTCTGGTCGTAGTTCGCGTCGCGGCAGATGGCGGTGATTTCATCCGGGCGGGTACCCAGCGGCTTCAGCACCAGCTTGCACGGCAGTTTCCCTTCGGCGTTTAAGGCATTAACCACGTGCTCCGCGTTTTGCGTCACCTGACGCAGCGTTTCCGGCCCATACAGGTGCTGGCTACCAATGACAAACCACACTTCATAATTATCAAAAACGGTCATGTTCGTATCCTTTAATGAGTCAGGGCTGCGCGGGTAGCGGCGGTTTTTTCCGACGAAGCAGCAGGGAGATAATGGTGTTCGGCGCTTTCGGCCCATTGCTGGTAGCGCTGATAGAGTTCTTCAAAGCGTGCAGCCTGCGCCGGGCGCGGCTGTAAGGTGTGTTCCACTCGGCTGGCCATTTTGCCCTGCGCAGTCGGGATATCGGCATAAACGCCGGCGGCCACCGCGGCGAAGATAGCGGCGCCCAGCGCGCAGCACTGATCGGAGGCGACAATTTGCAGCGGACGGTTCAGTACGTCGCAGCAGGCCTGCATGATGACGCGGTTTTTACGCGCGATGCCGCCCAGCGCCATGACGTTGTTAACCGCAATTCCCTGCCCGGTGAAGCACTCCATGATGGCGCGTGCGCCGAAGGCGGTGGCGGCAATCAGACCGCCAAACAGCGCCGGGGCGTCGGTGGCGAGGTTTAAATCAGTAATGACCCCTTTCAGGCGCTGATTCGCGTTCGGGGTGCGGCGGCCGTTAAACCAGTCGAGCACCACCGGGAGATGGTCGAGCGAAGGGTTAGCGGCCCAGGCTTCCGTCAACGCGGGAAGCAGCTGTTTCTGGCTGGCTTTGAGTTGTTCTTTCAATTCCGGGTGCTGTGCGGCAAGCTGCTCCAGCGGCCAGCCAAGCACGCGGCCAAACCAGGCATAGATGTCGCCGAATGCGGATTGACCCGCTTCCATACCGATGAAGTCCGGCACTACGCTACCGTCCACCTGACCGCAGATGCCCTTAACGGTACGACTGCCAACGGTCTGTTTATCAGCAATCAGGATGTCACAGGTTGAGGTGCCGATAACTTTCACCAGCGCATTAGGCTGTGCGCCTGCGCCAACCGCGCCCATATGGCAGTCGAATGCGCCGCCGGAAATGGCGACTTGGGTAGAAAGCCCCAGGCGCTCCGCCCATTCGGCGGTAAGCGTGCCGACCGGCACGTCGGCGGTCCAGGTTTCGTTAAACAGCGGGCAGGGCAGATGCTGGTTGATAATGGGATCCAGTTCGTCGAAGAACGACGCCGGCGGCAGGCCGCCCCAGCTTTCGTGCCACAGGGATTTATGCCCGGCGCTACAGCGACCGCGGCGGATATCCTGCGGGCGGGTGGTACCGGAAAGCAGCGCCGGAACCCAGTCGCACAGTTCAATCCACGACGCTGCGGCTTGCGCTACGGCACGGTCTTCGCGGGTCACGTGGAGAATCTTGGCCCAGAACCATTCGCTGGAGTAAATACCGCCAATATAGCGAGAGTAATCTTCTTTGCCCGGCTGGTGGCACAGGCGGGTGATGGCCTCTGCTTCTTCTACTGCGGTGTGATCTTTCCACAGCACGAACATGGCGTTCGGGTTGTCGGCGAACTCCTCTTTCAGCGCCAGCACGTTGCCGTCGGCGTCAATCGGCGCCGGGGTGGAACCGGTGCTGTCGACGCCGATGCCGACGACATCCGCGCGCTGTGCGCTGGAAAGTTCGGCCAGCACGCCCTTCAGGGCAGCTTCCATGGATTCAATATAGTCGCGTGGGTGGTGGCGAAAACGGTTGTTCGGCGCGTCGCAGAAACGCCCTTCCTGCCAGCGCGGATACCACTCAACGCTGGTCGCGATTTCTTCCCCCGTCGCGCAATCTACTGCCAGGGCGCGGACCGAGTCACTGCCAAAATCGAGGCCAATTGCGATTGCCATCGTGTTACTCCATCTCAAAGAATACGTGATAGTGAAACAGTAGATATCCCCGCAAAAAAACGTCAGGCTGGAACCGCTAATCTTATGGATGATCTTGCTGTATCCTCTCAAAGTGTGACGCCGTGCAAATAATCAATGTGGACTTTTCTGTCGTCTTTATAGACACTTCAGTTGTGGTTGTTAGCCGGTTTATCTTCCGGGTTTATTCTCTAAGTGCCTTGAAATAACAGGGTTGACAGCAGCACCGGTTCTGTTATTCATTGAGCGCGGCTGCCGTACCGATTAAAAGCCGAATATGGATAATTGGTTTCTTTAGATATCAGTGAGAGCGTGCAGAAATGGCTGAAATGCAAAACGATCCCCTGCTGCCTGGTTATTCCTTTAACGCCCACCTGGTGGCGGGGCTAACGCCGATTGAAGCCGGTGGCTACCTGGACTTTTTTATCGACCGGCCGCTGGGGATGAAGGGATTCATTCTGAATCTGACGGTGCGCGGAGAAGGGGTGATTGAAAATCAGGGTAAGCAGTTTGTCTGCCGCCAGGGCGATATGCTGCTGTTCCCGCCGGGCGAAATTCACCACTATGGCCGCCACCCAGACGCCAGCGAGTGGTATCACCAGTGGGTCTATTTCCGTCCGCGCGCCTACTGGCACGAGTGGTTAAACTGGCCCGCCATCGTGGCACAGACCGGTTTTTATCGCCCGGATGAAGCGCACCAGAGCGAAATCTCCGAGCTGTTCGGCAAAATTATCGAGGCCGGGCAGGGTGTAGGGCGCTATTCCGAACTGCTGGCGATCAACCTGCTTGAGCAACTTCTGCTGCGGCGGATGGAGGCGATCAACGAATCGCTGCATCCGCCGATGGATAACCGCGTGCGCGATGCCTGCCAGTACATCAGCGATCACCTTGCCGATAGCCAGTTTGATATTGCCAGCGTGGCGCAGCACGTCTGCCTGTCGCCATCAAGGCTGTCGCATCTTTTCCGGCAGCAGTTGGGCGTTAGCGTGCTGAGCTGGCGAGAAGATCAGCGCATTAGCCAGGCCAAGCTGCTGCTGAGCACAACGCGCATGCCGATTGCCAGCGTTGGACGCAATGTCGGCTTTGAAGACCAGCTTTATTTCTCCCGGGTATTTAAAAAATGTACCGGCGCCAGCCCCAGCGAATTCCGCGCTGGCTGTGAATAAAAAGTAAAGAAAAGGAAATGCTGTGTGTCGGCTTTTGTCTTTGCCAGTAAACTATTTAGACAATTGATGGCTTGACGATGCAGAGGGGGCTCTGGAGAATCCCTGCTTCGTTTTCAAACCGGACACACTATGCAAGCATTGCTGGAACACTTTATTACGCAGTCCACAACTTACTCGCTGATAGCGGTAGCGCTGGTGGCGTTTCTGGAATCACTGGCGTTAGTGGGGCTGATTCTGCCGGGCACCGTGATGATGGCCGGCCTGGGCGCGCTTATCGGCAGCGGCGAGGTGAACTTCTGGCAGGCGTGGCTGGCGGGGATTGCGGGCTGCCTGTTGGGCGATTGGATCTCCTTCTGGCTGGGCTGGCGCTTTAAGAAGCCGCTACACCGCTGGTCGTTTATGAAGAAGAACAAAGCGCTGCTCGATAAAACCGAATATGCGCTACATCAGCACAGCATGTTTACCATTCTGGTCGGCCGCTTCATTGGGCCCACACGGCCGGTGGTGCCCATGGTCGCGGGCATGCTCGATCTGCCGATTGCCCGGTTTATTCCCCCGAATATCATTGGCTGTCTGCTGTGGCCGCCGCTCTATTTCCTGCCGGGGATCCTCGCCGGGGCGGCGATTGATATTCCTGCCGATGAAAATAGCGCCAGCTTTAAGTGGCTGTTGCTGGCGGCGGCGCTGCTGCTGTGGCTGGGCGCATGGCTGTGCTGGCGGCTGTGGCGCAGCGCGAAAGAGAATCATGACCGTCTCAGCAACGTGCTGACGCGTCAGCGTTTACTGATTCTGGCACCGCTGATTCTGGGTGTTGGCGTGATGGCGCTGGTCAGCGTGATTCGTCACCCGCTGATGCCGGTGTATATCGAGATTTTGCGTAAGGTGGTGGGGCTGTAACCTGCCGGATGGCGGCTACGCCTTATCCGGCCTACGCGCGTACCCATTTGTATGCCGGATAAGGCGCAGCCGCCATCCGGCAATCCCTCACTCAGCGATACCTAACAGTGCCGAAGCGCTGGTCTTACCGCTCAGCAGCGCTTCGGTCTTACCATCCCAGGCGATACGCCCTTCCGCCACTACCATTGCCCGCGCCGCGATTCGCGCCGCGTCTTCAATGCTGTGCGACACCATCAGCAACGTCAGGCTCTGGCGCTCACACACGTCATCGACTAATTGCAGCATCTCCTGACGCAGAGCAGGGTCGAGCGCGGAAAAGGGTTCGTCCAGCAGCAGAATGGGCTGCTGGCGCACCAGGCAGCGGGCCAGCGCGGCGCGCTGACGCTGGCCGCCGGAGAGTTCGCCGGGGAGCCGCTCCAGCATTGATTCAATTCCCATCTGCCCGGCAATAACCTGTAACCGACGCTGCTGGTCGGCGGTGAGCTTCAGCCGCGGGCTCATCCCCAGGCTGATATTCTGGCGCACCGTCAGGTGGCTGAAGAGATTATTTTCCTGAAACAGCATCGACACCGGGCGCTGGGACGGCGGCGTATGCGTATGGACGCGGCCTTCCAGCATGATGGTGCCGCTGGCGGGCGTCAGAAATCCAGCGATCAGATTGAGCAGCGTCGATTTCCCCGCGCCGCTTGGGCCGAGCACCGCGATTTTCTCGCCCTGCGCAATCGTGGCGCTAAAGCGCATCGGCAGGTGCTGATACAGCCAGGTCACATCATTCAGTTTTAGCATGGCGTCCGGGTAACTTTTCAATCACGGTAAAGAGCAGGAAGCAGAGCAGCAGCAGAATCAGCGCGGTCACCGCCCCATCCTGGCTGCGGTAGGCGCCAATCTGCTGGTAGAGATAAAACGGCAGCGTGCGGAAATTCTCGTTGCCGAACAGCGCCACCACGCCGAAATCACCGATCGACAACACGCAGGCAAACGCCAGCGCCTGGGCCAGCGGTCTTTTGAGCGCGCGTAATTCAATCACCCGCAGGCGATTAAACCCGCCAAGCCCAAGCGACTCGCACAGAATGCTGTAGCGTGCGGTGATATCGCGCATCGGTGTTTCCAGTACTTTCAGCGCGTAGGGTACCGCCATCAGCGCGTTGGTGAAAATCACAATACCGTCGGCGGAGTCGGGCAGGCCGATGGTATTGTTAAGCAGCAGGAAGAAGCCGGTAGCCAGCACGATCCCCGGCATGGCGAGGATCAGCATCCCGCTGAGTTCCATGGCCTGCCCGGCGAGCGGCTGATTACGCGCCCGCAGCTCGCGGCTGCTCCACAGCAGCATCATGGTCAGCGCCACGCAAAGCAGACCGGCGGCGAGGGCGATACGCAGCGACGTGCCCAGCGCCTGCCATAAAATCGGCTGGCTAAAGACGGAAAGCATCGACGGGTGAATGCCATCCACCACTACCGCCAGCAGCGGCGGCAGCATTAACAGCAGGGTCAGGAAGATAAGTACCCCGTCGGCGATACGGCTGTGCCAGCGATCTTCAGGGTCACGCCAGCCTTGAATTTGGCTATTGCCCACCGCAATGGCCCGGCTCATACGCTGGCTAAGCAGCACCAGCGCCAGGCAGCAGGTCATCTGAATCAGCGCCAGCATGGCCGCGCGCGCCGGATCGTAGTCAAAATTCAGCGCCTGGTAAATTGCCAGCTCAATCGTGGTGGCAGAAGGCCCGCCGCCCAGCGACAGCACGGTGGCGAAGCTGGCAAAGCAGAGCATAAAAATCAGCGTGGCGATGGGCAGAATCTGTCGCCGCATCCAGGGCCATTCCACGTAGCGGAAGAACGGATAGCCGCGCATCCCGAGCTGTGCCGCGAGCTGGCGCTGCTCGCCGGGAATTTGCTCCAGCGCCTGCAGCAGCAGGCGGGTGGCCATCGGCATGTTGAAAAAGACGTGCGCCAGCAGAATGCCCTGCAGGCCGTAGGGGGAAAAATTCCACTGCCAGCCGAGCCAGGCGTACATCTGCGCCAGCCATCCCTGACGACCGTAGACGGTGAGAATGCCGAATACGGCGACCAGTACCGGCAGAATGAGAGTCATCGCGCACAGGCGCAGCAGTAGCTGGCGACCGGGGAAACGGCGTCGGTACATCGCGCGGGCCAGGAAAATGGCGGGTAGCACCGACAGCAGCGCGGAGAGAAACGCCTGCCAGAAGGAGAAGCGCACCACGTGCCACAGGTAGCTATCGCCGAGCAGCGTTGACCACGACGTTTCGGGGGCGTTGAGCCACAGCGCCAGAAAAGCCGCCAGAGCGACGGCCACCATTAGTGCGGTGGCCGTGAGCCCTGGGTAGAGCCAACCCGGAATTAGCGGCTGGCGGCGCGGAGCCATGTATTAATCCAGTTCTGACGTTCGCTGGCGACCTGCTGCGGCGTGAACTCAAGCGAGGTCTGCGGTTTCACCAGGCTGTTAAAGCCTTCCGGCAGCGCAACCTGAGTGACCGGATACATCCAGTTGCCGGTCGGGATGGCGTTCTGGAACGCCGGAGAGACCATAAATTGCAGGAATTTGTCCGCCAGTTTTTGCTGCTTGCTGGCCGCGGTTTTTGCCGCCACTTCGACTTGCAGATAGTGGCCTTCGGCAAACGGCGCCGCGGCGTAGTTGTCTTTTTTCTCTTCAATGATGTGGTAGGCCGGCGAGGTGGTATAGCTTAGCACCAGGTCGCCTTCCCCTTTCAGGAACAGGCCGTAGGCTTCGCTCCAGCCTTTGGTGACGGTGACGGTCTTCGCTGCCAGTTTCTGCCAGGCTTCCGGCGCTTTATCGCCGTACACTTTCTGCATCCACAGCAGCAGACCTAAGCCCGGTGTGCTGGTGCGAGGATCCTGGTAGATGACGCGCCATTTCTGGTCGCTCTCAACCAGCTCTTTCAGGCTCTTCGGCGGGTTTTTCAGCTTGTTTTTATCGTAGACGAAAGCGAAGTAGCCGTAGTCGAACGGCACGAAGGTGTCGTTGCTCCAGCCGCCCGGCACGCTGACGGCGCTGGCCGGAACGTTGCTTTTAGCAAACAGTTTAGTGTCGGTTGCGGCCTGCAAGAGGTTGTTATCCAGCCCCAGCACCACGTCCGCTTTGCTATTTTTTCCTTCCATGCGCAGACGGTTGAGCAGCGAGACGCCGTCTTCCAGCGCCACGAATTTCAGCTCGCAGTCGCAGTCGGCTTCAAACGCTTTTTTCACCGCCGGGCCAGGGCCCCAGTCGGCAGCAAAGGAGTCGTAGGTATAGACCGTCAGCACGGGTTTCGCGAACGCGGGCGCGGCAACCAGCACCAGCAGGGGGAGTAATTTCTTGAGCACTTTGCACCTCAGTAAATGGGTGGCAAAGGATTTTGAGTTAGCCTCAAATCCCTTCGCCGGGATTATCCGGATCAGGTTCGACGGGTCTCTCTCAGCCGCGCATAACGCACAGCACCCCGTTGAGAACGGCACATTGTAATGATTACGTGAATAAATCAAAAGCCCTACGGTTCCGGCGGCGCAAACCAGGCGGATTTAAAGTCAAACCAGCCCAGCGTATTCATCCGTACGCCGCGCATACTGCGCTGCCCCTGGAGCATCAGCCAGTGGTGAATCAGCGGCACCACCGATTGATTCGCGAGCAACTGCTGGCACCAGTCGGCCTGCGGCAGGTTGCCCGCGCGCCAGCGCCGCGCGTCCTGCTCCCAGTCAATGGGGATACAATGGCGAATCATCGGCACTTCATACAGATAGGCAAACAGTGAGAAATCGAGCGGCAGCGTGAAATTGGCGCTGTTGAGCCAGATATCGCTGACCACCTCGCCGCGATGCCATTCGTCATAGTCCACTTCCTGAATGTTGAGCTTGACCTGATGCTCCGCCAGCAGCGTTTCCATAATCTGGCCGATGGTCCGGTGCTCGGCGTGATCCCGATAGTAGGTGAGGGTGATAGACTCCAGCCCGGCCGGTTTGTCGCAGGCGCGGCTGCGCGCATGGTGCCAGCGCGGCAGCAGGCCGTAGGCGGGAAACCAGTGGCTCTGATGCTGCTCGCCCGCGCGGTAGAGCAGATTGTTGGGATGAAACAGATGGCTCAGCCACTGGCGTACCGTTGGATTGCGGCCCAATGTGCTACGCGCATCGAACAGCAGGTAATAGCAGCCTTCTTCCAGCCGACTTTCGACGGCTTTTTCACTTTCGGTAGAGCCTTCGAGCGTCAGGCCGCCGTTTGGCGCTTCGCTGATTTCTGGTAGCACCCACACGTTAACCTCGTCGATCAGCGCCCGGAAACCGAAATAGTCTTCAAAGGCAAGGATCTTCAGCTGGTTAAGGTTGTTGCGCGCGACGGAGTAAGGCCCTGTACCCACCGGCATACGCGAGAAATTGGGCAGCGTTTGCCATTCACGCGGCAGGATCATCGCCGATACCTGGCTCAGTAGCCACGGCAGCCAGCGGTCAGGCTCGGCCAGATGCACGTCCAGCACCCAGGCGGTGGGAGAGTGGATCTGCGCGATGTTGGAGAACAGCGGCAGCGTCATGCTGCGCTCCAGTGAGGCAATAACGTCTTCCATCTCCAGTTCGCGCCCATGATGGAAGTGGATGCCGGGACGCAAATAAAAACGCCAGTGTAAGGGGGAAATTTCCTGCCAATGGTGAGCAATATCGGCTTCCAGTTCCCCATTTGCCTCATTTACCCGCGTTAAGGCGTTGAAAATCTGCCGGGCGATGTGGGTTTCCGAGCGGCGAAGCGCGGTGCCGGGCAGCAGATTGTGCATCGGGCGATAGTAAAGCACCCGCAGAATGTGGCGACCCTGACGGAAGCTGCGCCCCAGATGCGACACCAGCATCTGGCGTACCGCCGCTTTATCGCCGACCAGCTGTACCAGCTGATCGATGCGATCTTGCTCCAGCAGATCCTCAGCGCGTTGCTGCTGCAGCGCCAGCCCGGTATAGAGGAACGTGAGTCTGGAACGCTTGCCGCGCCCGGCCTCCGCCTCCCAGGTTAGCCAGCCGCGTGCCTCCATGGTGTTGAGTAATGTCCGCATATGGCGGCGTGAACAGCTCAGCAGTGCCGCCAGATCGTTAAGCGTCGTCTCCTGCGATTTTCCCTCGCAGCACTGCCATAAACGGATGAACTGCTGCTGTAAGCGACCTGAAGGCATAAAAGGGGAACTCCTGATAAAAACTCAGCAATTTATTAATCCCTATATTAGGCCAATAATGGATTTCGATGAAGCGAAGGAGAAACGAGGAGGTCACCATGTATCAGTTCTACCGGCGTTATTTCTCTGCGACCAAAAACGTTTCCTGGCTGGCCCGTCAGGCAACGGCACAGCGGCTTGAAGTGCTGAACTATCTGATGCAGTGGGAAGTTACGAACCCGACCTCTGAGTATTAATTCGCCTAATCATGTGTGACTGAGTATTTGCCAGCAGGTATTATCTGCTGGCTTTTTTTTATTCTTTCGCGTGCTTAAAGGATTTCACATGCTCTGGTTAATGACGATGGGACGACGTCTCAACGGTGTGTACGCCGCTTTTATGCTGGTGGCATTTATGATGGGCGTAGCGGGAGCGCTACAGGCGCCGACGCTGAGCCTGTTTCTCAGCCGTGAAGTGGGCGTCCAGCCGTTCTGGGTCGGCCTGTTTTACACCGTTAACGCGATCGCCGGGATTGCGGTCAGCCTGGCGCTGGCCAGGCGATCCGACAGCCGGGGCGACCGACGCAAGCTGATTATGTTTTGCTGCCTGATGGCGGTAGGTAACGCTCTGCTTTTTGCCTTCAACCGCCACTACCTGACGCTGATTACCTGCGGCGTGATGCTGGCGTCCATTGCCAACGCCGCGATGCCGCAGCTGTTTGCGCTGGCCCGTGAGTACGCCGACAGCTCGGCGCGCGAGGTGGTGATGTTCAGCTCGGTGATGCGTGCCCAGCTGTCGCTGGCGTGGGTGATTGGCCCGCCGCTGGCGTTTATGCTGGCGCTGAACTACGGCTTTACCACCATGTTCGCCATCGCGGCGGGGATCTTTATCCTGAGCCTGACGCTGATCGCGCTCACGCTACCCTCGGTGGCGCGAGTCGAGCAACCTGCTGATGTGGTGCAGAATCAGATTAGCGGCTGGAAAGACAGTAACGTACGCATGCTGTTTATCGCTTCTACGCTGATGTGGACCTGTAACACCATGTATATCATTGATATGCCGCTGTGGATCAGTAGCGATCTCGGCCTGCCGGATAGCCTCGCGGGGATCCTGATGGGCACTGCCGCCGGTCTGGAGATTCCGGCGATGATCGTTGCAGGCTACTACGTGAAGCACTTCGGTAAGCGTCGGATGATGGTCACTGCGGTAGCCGCTGGGGTGCTGTTCTACGTTGGGCTTATCTTCTTCCACAGCCATACCGCGCTGCTGATATTACAGCTGTTTAACGCTGTGTTTATCGGCATTGTCGCCGGGATTGGCATGCTGTGGTTCCAGGACCTGATGCCGGGTCGCGCCGGGGCGGCGACCACGCTGTTCACCAACAGCATCTCGACCGGGGTGATCCTCGCGGGGATTGTACAGGGGGCGCTGGCGCAGAGCTTTGGCCACTTCTCGGTGTACTGGGTGATTGCGGGGATTTCGGTGGTAACACTGGCGATGACCGCGCGGGTGAAGGACGTGTAACACGCGCTGAGGCTTTTCTTACGTCACGCGCTTGGCTGGGCTACGTGCCTGGCCAGCGCTGCTCCTTTCTTTCCATCTTGCACGTAAATGTATACCTGATCACATAACGATCATTTTCCTCTTCCTGGATCTTCTTTTTTCTACTGTTACGCGTATACAGTTACGCGTAACAGTTATCAAAAAAGGAGTTTTTAATGAAAAACCTGTTCGACCTGAGCGGTAAACGCGCGCTGATTACCGGCTCCGCGCAGGGTATTGGCAACCTGCTGGCCAGCGGTCTGGCGGCACACGGTGCAGAGATTGTGATTAACGACATCACCCAGCAGCGCGCGCAGGCGGCGGCGGAGAACCTGGTGGCCGAAGGCTATCGCGCGGTTGGCTATGGTTTTGACGTGACCAATGGGGAAGAGGTGGCGCACGCTATCGCGAAAATTGAAAGGGAAGTGGGAGCTATTGATATTTTAATTAACAACGCCGGTATCCAGCGTCGTTATCCTTTCACTGAATTCCCGGAAGCGGAGTGGGACAAAGTGATTGATGTAAACCAGAAATCGGTCTTTCTGGTTTCGCAGCAGGTTTCCCGCTACATGGTGCAACGCCGCCGCGGGAAGATTATCAATATCTGCTCGATGCAGAGCGAGTTAGGCCGCAAGACCATTACCCCGTACGCGGCGTCAAAAGGCGCGGTCAAAATGTTAACTCGTGGGATGTGCGTGGAATTGGCGGAATACAATATTCAGGTCAACGGTATTGCTCCCGGCTATTTCGCCACTGACATGACCACCGCGCTGGTGAACGATGAGGCATTCTCCGCCTGGCTGTTCCAGCGCACGCCCGCCGCACGCTGGGGTCATCCGGAAGAGCTGATCGGCGCGGCGGTCTATCTTGCTGCACCGGCCTCTGATTTTGTTAATGGGCATCTTCTGTTTGTGGACGGCGGCATGCTGGCTGCGGTCTGATAAATAATGGGCCGCTACTCGCGGCCTGAGAGATAAAACAATAATCCAAGGAGTGAGTATGAATATGCTCGCAAAACTGCCGGCGCGTCGCTGGTGGTATTTAATGCCGATTATTTTTATTACCTACAGCTTAGCTTATCTCGACCGCGCCAATTACGGCTTTGCCGCTGCCGCCGGTATTGAACATGATTTAGGAATTACTCAGGGAACCGCATCGTTAATTGGCGCGCTGTTCTTCCTGGGCTACTTCTTCTTCCAGGTACCGGGCGCGATGTATGCCGTTAAGCATAGCGTGCGCAAAATGATCTTTTGCAGCCTGATCCTTTGGGGGCTCTGCGCCGCGGCGACCGGCTTTGTGAGCAATATCCCTACGCTGATGGCGATCCGTTTTATTCTTGGGATCGTCGAGGCGGCGGTAATGCCTGCGATGCTGATTTATATCAGCAACTGGTTTACCAAAACCGAACGTTCGCGCGCCAATACCTTTTTGATTCTCGGTAACCCGGTGACGGTGCTGTGGATGTCGATTGTCTCCGGCTACCTGATTGAAGCCTGGGGCTGGCGCGAAATGTTTATTTTCGAAGGCATTCCGGCGGTGATTTGGGCGTTTTGCTGGGTGATTCTGGTGCGCGATAAGCCAGCGGATGCGGGTTGGTTAAGCGCGCAGGAGAAGGAGGCGTTACAACAGGCGATGGATCGTGAGCAGCGTGATATCAAGCCGATGCGTAACTACGGAGAAGCAATGCGCTCGCGCAGCGTCATTATGCTTTGCGCGGTACACGCGCTGTGGAGCATTGGGGTGTATGGCTTCATGATGTGGATGCCGTCAATTCTCAAAAATGCGGCGCAGATGGATATCGTGGCGGTGGGCTGGCTGGCGGCGGTGCCGTACCTGGCGGCGATCTGCCTGATGCTCACCGTCTCCTGGTTGTCCGATAAGTTCCAGAACCGTAAGCTGTTTATCTGGCCGCTGCTGTTGATTGCCGCCATCGCGTTCTTCGCCTCGTGGATGCTGGGCAACCAATCTTTCTGGCTCTCCTACGCGCTGCTGGTCGTGGCCGCCGCCTGTATGTATGCGCCTTATGGGCCGTTCTTTGCGCTGATCCCTGAACTGTTGCCGCGCAACGTCTCCGGCGTATCGATGGGGATGATCAACAGCTTTGGTGCGTTAGGGGCCTTCCTCGGCGCGTGGCTGGTGGGCTACCTCAACGGCGTGACCGGCGGGCCGGGCGTCTCCTACACCTTTATGGCGATCGCCCTGCTGGCGTCGGTGGTGCTGATGTACTGCGTTCGCGCGCAAAATGAAGCCACCTCGCCGTCGGCTGAGATGGCCACGCGTTAAGGTTGAGGGAGGAGTGCAGTCGCTAACCGGCTGTGATAAGGTTCTCTGCGAGCATAATGGGCTGTTGGTCGTAGAGAACCTCATGAAAAACAATCGGATGACATTACAGGATATTGCCGCGCTGGCCGGGCTGAATAAGATGACGGTCAGCCGTTATCTGCGTGACCCGAATCAGGTGTCGCAGCGCAGCCGCGAATTGATTTCGAAAGTCATGGAAGAGAACAACTACATTCCCAACCGCGCCCCGGAAATTCTGCTCAACGCCCGCAGCAAAACCATTGGCGTGCTAATCCCTTCGTTCCGTAATCAGATCTTTGCCGACGTGTTGGCGGGGATTGAATCCGTCACCTCGGCCTGCCAGTACCAGACGCTGATCGCTAACTACGAATACGACGCCGAGCGCGAGGAGCGTGAGGTGCTGAACCTGCTCTCCTACAATATCGACGGCCTGATCCTCACGGGAAAACTGCATACCGAACGGATGGTACAGTACGTGCGCGCCAGCGGCGTTCCGGTGGCGGAGCTGATGGATATTAGCGGCCAGTATCTGGATATTCAGGTTGGCTTTGATAACGAAAAAGCGGCGTACGAAATGACGCAGGCCTTTATCGACAGCGGCAAGCGCAGCATTGCGTTCTTTGGTTCGATGGATGACCCTCGCGATCTCAGCCGTTTTCGCGGCACCGAGAAAGCGCTGGCGGCACAGGGGCTGGAAGCGTACCACCTGGCGCCAAAAACGATTTCGTCGGTGACGCTGGGCCGCAAGATGTTCCAGCAGGCGATGGCGGAAAAACCAGATATTGACGCGATTTTCTGTACCAACGATGACCTTGCCGTCGGCGTGCTGCTGGAGTGTCAGGCGCAGCAGTTCGACGTGCCGGGAAAAATGGCGATTGCCGGTTTCCACGGTCTGGAAATTGGCCGCGCGCGGCTGCAAAAAATTGCCAGCGTGATTACGCCGCGCTTTGAGATTGGTAAAACGGCAGCGGATATTCTGATTAAGCGCTTGAACGGGAAAGATGCGCCGGGCAGCGTCAACCTCGGTTACCAGATCTATTACGGCGATACGCTGTAGGCGGGAAGAAGAGGCTGGCCACCGTGCGGTGACCAGCGGGAGAGATTACTGCATAAACGCCGGTTGCTTGTTCTCGTAGGCCGAGATGGCGTCTTCGTGCTGCAAGGTCAGGCCAATGCTGTCCAGCCCGTTGAGCATGCAGTGGCGGCGGAAGTCGTCGATTTTAAAGCTGTACGACTTATCGCCCGCTTTCACCACCTGCGCTTCCAGATCCACTTCAAATTTAATGCCCGGGTTCGCCTGTACCAGCTTGAACAGCTCATCGACCTGCGCGTCACTTAACGTCACCGGCAGCAGCTGGTTGTTGAAGCTGTTGCCGTAGAAGATGTCGGCGAAGCTCGGCGCTATCACCACTTTAAAACCGTAGTCGGTCAGCGCCCACGGCGCGTGCTCACGGGATGAGCCGCAGCCGAAGTTTTCGCGCGCCAGCAGAATCGACGCCCCTTTGTATTCCGGGAAGTTCAGCACGAACTCGGGGTTCGGCTGCTCGCCTTTGTCGTCGAGGAAGCGCCAGTCGTTAAACAGGTGCGCGCCAAAGCCGGTGCGGGTCACTTTCTGCAAAAACTGCTTCGGGATGATGGCATCGGTATCGACGTTCGCGGCATCCAGCGGCACCACCAGTCCCGTATGTTGGGTAAATTTCTCTGCCATGATGGTTTCCTTATTTCATGCTACGAATGTCGGCGAAATGGCCGGTTACCGCGGCCGCTGCCGCCATCGCCGGGCTCACCAGGTGCGTACGACCACCGCGGCCCTGACGGCCTTCAAAGTTACGGTTGCTGGTGGAGGCGCAGCGCTCGCCAGGATTCAGGCGGTCATTATTCATCGCCAGGCACATCGAGCAGCCCGGCAGACGCCATTCAAAACCAGCTTCGATAAAGATCTTATCCAGACCTTCCGCTTCCGCCTGCGCTTTCACCGGGCCGGAGCCTGGCACTACCAGCGCCTGCACGCCAGGCGCCACTTTACGGCCTTTGGCGATTTCCGCCGCCGCGCGCAGATCTTCAATGCGTGAGTTGGTGCAGGATCCGATAAAGACTTTATCGATCGCCACATCGGTCAGCGGGATCCCCGGCTTCAGGCCCATGTAAGCCAATGCTTTTTCGGCGCTGGCGCGCTCGACCGGATCGTTGAACGAGGCCGGATCCGGAATGTTGTCATTTACGGAGATAACCTGGCCTGGGTTAGTCCCCCAGGTGACCTGCGGCGCAATCTCTTCCGCTTGCAGGGTGACGACGCTGTCGAAAGTGGCGCCTTCATCCGTTTGCAGGGTTTTCCAGTAGGCGACCGCGTCGTCAAAATCTTTGCCTTTCGGTGCGTGCAGACGGCCCTCGACATAGTTGAAGGTAGTCTGATCCGGTGCGACCAGGCCCGCTTTCGCACCCAGTTCAATCGCCATGTTGCACAGGGTCATGCGGCCTTCCATGGTCAGGTCGCGAATCGCCTCACCGCAGAATTCCACCACGTGACCGGTACCGCCAGCGCTACCGGTTTTACCGATAATCGCCAGCACGATGTCTTTAGCGGTGATGCCCGGCGCGGCTTTGCCTTTCACTTCAATCTTCATGGTTTTGGCGCGACCCTGTTTCAGGGTCTGCGTGGCCAGTACGTGCTCCACTTCCGAGGTGCCGATACCGAACGCCAGCGCGCCAAATGCGCCGTGGGTGGCGGTGTGGGAGTCGCCGCAGACGATAGTCATCCCCGGCAGAGTAACGCCCTGTTCTGGCCCCATGACGTGCACGATACCCTGATATGGGTGATTCAGGTCATACAGTTCGACGCCGAACTCGTTGCAGTTCTTAATCAGCTCCTGCATCTGGATACGCGCCATCTCGCCGGAGGCGTTGATGTCTTTGGTCTGCGTGGAGACGTTGTGATCCATGGTGGCGAAAGTTTTACCCGGCTGACGCACCGGGCGGTTGTGTGCGCGCAGGCCGTCAAACGCCTGCGGCGAGGTCACTTCGTGTACCAGATGGCGGTCGATATACAGCAGCGGCGTTTCGTTAGGCGCTTCATAGACCACATGGGCATCAAACAACTTCTCGTATAAGGTCTTCGCCATGGTTACACCCCTTCGGCAACATAGCGGGCAATGATATCGCCCATTTCATCGGTGCTGACTGCCGCGCCGCCGCGGGCTAAATCACGGGTACGTACGCCTTCTTCCAGCGCGCGGTTGATGGCGCTTTCAATGGCGGTGGCCGCATCGTTGGCGTCCAGGCTATAGCGCAGCAGCAGCGCCAGCGACAGGATCTGCGCCACCGGGTTGGCGATGTTCTTGCCGGCGATATCCGGCGCAGAGCCGCCCGCGGGTTCATACAGGCCAAAGCCTTCTTCGTTCAGGCTGGCGGACGGCAGCATGCCCATGGAGCCGGTGATCATCGCGCACTCGTCGGAGAGGATGTCGCCGAACAGGTTAGAACACAGCACGACGTCAAACTGTGACGGGTCTTTAATCAGCTGCATGGTGGCGTTGTCGATGTACATGTGCGCCAGCTCAACGTCCGCGTACTCTTTAGCGATTTCACTGACGATTTCACGCCACAGAATAGAAGACTGCAGCACGTTCGATTTATCAATTGAGGTCACTTTGTGACGACGTTTACGCGCGGACTCAAACGCGATACGGGCGATACGCTCGATTTCAAAACGGTGATATACCTCGGTATCAAACGCCTTCTCGTGCTGACCGCTGCCTTCACGGCCTTTCGGTTGACCGAAGTAGATACCGCCGGTCAGTTCGCGCACGCACAGGATATCGAAGCCGTTAGCGGCGATGTCGGCGCGCAGCGGGCAGAACTCTTCCAGACCCTGGTACAGCTTCGCCGGACGCAGGTTGCTGAACAGCTTGAAGTGTTTACGCAGCGGCAGCAGCGCACCGCGCTCCGGCTGCTGGTTCGGCGGCAGGTTTTCCCATTTTGGGCCGCCCACGGAACCAAACAGAATAGCGTCGGCCTGGTCGCAGCCGTCGACGGTTGCCTGCGGCAGTGGTTCGCCGTGGCGATCGATGGCGATACCACCCACGTCGTAGTGGCTGGTGGTAATGCGCATGTCAAAACGTTGACGCACGGCTTCCAGGACTTTCAATGCCTGTGCCATGACTTCCGGGCCAATTCCGTCACCTGGTAACACAGCAATATGATAATTCTTCGACATCACACGGTTTCCTTGTTGTTTTCTTTATTCTTGATCTTGCGTTGCAATTCTTTTTCGACTTCGGCGGCGCGCCAGATATTGTTCAGCACGTGCACCATCGCTTTGGCGGAGGATTCGACGATATCCGTCGCCAGGCCAACGCCGTGGAAGCGGCGACCGTTATAGTTAACGACGATATCGACCTGACCCAGCGCGTCTTTGCCCTGGCCTTTGGCGTTCAGGTCATATTTCACCAGCTCGACGTCGTAGCCGGTGATACGGTTAATCGCCTGGTAAATCGCATCGACCGGGCCGTTACCGTTAGCGGCTTCTGCCTTGGTTTCTTCACCACAGGCCAGCTTCACGGACGCAGTAGCGATATCGCTGGAGCCGGACTGCACGCTGAAGTAATCCAGGCGGAAATGCTCTGGCTCTTCCTGCTGCTTGTTGATGAACGCCAGCGCTTCCAGATCGTAATCGAAGACCTGGCCTTTTTTGTCCGCCAGCTTCAGGAACGCGTCGTACAGGTGGTCCATGTTGTAGTCGGTATCTTTGTAGCCCATCTCTTCCATACGGTGCTTCACGGCAGCGCGGCCAGAGCGGGAGGTCAGGTTCAGCTGTACCTGGTTCAGACCGATGGATTCCGGGGTCATGATTTCGTAGTTTTCGCGGTTCTTCAGCACGCCGTCCTGGTGGATGCCGGAAGAGTGGGCGAAGGCGCCGGTACCGACGATGGCTTTGTTGGCCGGAATCGGCATGTTGCAGATCTGGCTGACGGTCTGGCTGGTGCGCCAGATTTCGTTATGGTTAATCGCGGTGTGCACTTTCATAATGTCTTTGCGCACTTTAATCGCCATGATGACCTCTTCCAGCGAGCAGTTACCCGCGCGCTCACCGATGCCGTTCATCGCGCCTTCAACCTGACGAGCACCCGCGTGGACTGCGGCCAGCGAGTTACCCACCGCCATGCCCAGATCGTCGTGGGTGTGTACGGAGATAATCGCTTTATCGATGTTTGGTACGCGTTCGTACAGACCGGTAATGATGTTGGAGAATTCAAATGGCAGGGTATAGCCGACGGTATCTGGAATGTTGATGGTGGTGGCTCCGGCGTTAATGGCGGCTTCAACCACGCGAGCCAGCTGATCAATTGGAGTACGGCCAGCATCTTCGCAGGAGAACTCAACGTCGTCGGTATAGTTGCGCGCCCGTTTCACCATATAGACCGCACGTTCAATCACTTCATCCAGCGTGCTGCGCAGCTTGGTGGCGATATGCATCGGCGAGGTGGCAATAAAAGTATGAATACGGAACGCTTCAGCCACTTTTAATGACTCGGCGGCAACGTCAATATCCGCCTCTACGCAGCGAGCCAGCGCACAGACGCGGCTGTTTTTAATGTTGCGCGCGATGGTTTGTACGGATTCAAAATCGCCCGGAGAAGAGACCGGAAACCCGACTTCCATCACGTCAACGCCCATACGCTCGAGGGCAAAAGCAATCTGCAGTTTCTCTTTCACACTCAGGCTTGCCTGCAATGCCTGTTCACCATCACGTAAGGTCGTATCAAAAATAATGACTTGCTGGCTCATGGTTTAGGTCCTTGGTTAACTTGGGGCGCCTTGCTACGAGCATAAAAAAACCCGCGCAGCGGCGCGGGTTTTTCGTTTAACTGATGATGACTTAACGTTGAACGTCGCACACCAGCCTACCGCGCACAGAAGAGGCGTTTAGTAGTAGTAGGCCGTTGAAGCGAGTGGTACGGAACATGTCATCATTCTCCAGATGAATTCGATATGCTTTTAGTGGTACTGGATATGCTTTCTGATGTCAACCCTGAGTGAAGAAAAGAGGACAAAGGAAGGGGGGAAAGGAAACGGGTAAATTAGCTAATTGTGCTGACGAGTGTCTCACTTTATAGAAGATCGTTTTCTTAGGCTGTTCATGGTTTTAATATTTTGTCGCATATTCACATGATTAATCGCAACTTATCATGAGTTGGTCACGTTTTCGTGTTTAACCTATCAATTTGATAATGTTGGTTTTATTGTTTAATAGCTCACCGTCTGTGAAGATAAAAACACTATTTCTGCTACCAGAATGTTAATTTTGACAGTATCAAAAATAAAACAATTTAATAATGCTTAATTTAATGTGTCTTTTTCTGTCTGTTGTATATTCGTCTAATCTATGGGTAAACTATCTACCATTAGCTTGGTGATATAAATTAAGGGTGATTTTCTTTGGGAAATTCACTCTTCTGCATCTTTATATATTCCTATTTTTATTTAATTCTCTTTTTTGGATTTTATATGCATGGTAAATCATATAGCCTCAATATATTACTGCGATTCTGTAAAGGGAGTTTTGTATGACAATGGAGTCTGAGAGCGTAATTAGCGCGCCGGAGAAGCAGCGAGTCTCTGTTAATGAAGGAACCAAACCGCAGCTTCGAATGGTCGATTTAAATCTACTGACCGTATTTGATGCGGTGATGCAGGAGCAAAATATTACCCGTGCCGCGCATATGCTTGGCATGTCCCAGCCCGCGGTCAGCAACGCCGTGGCGCGTTTGAAGGTGATGTTTAACGACGAGCTGTTCGTTCGCTACGGCCGCGGCATCCAGCCTACCGCTCGCGCTTTCCAGCTGTTCGGCTCCATTCGTCAGGCGCTGCAGTTGGTGCAAAATGAATTGCCAGGTTCGGGTTTTGAGCCGTTGAGCAGCGAACGGGTATTTAATCTTTGTGTTTGCAGTCCGCTGGATAATTATCTGACGTCTATTATCTTAAATAAGGTGAATGAAGTCGCACCACATATTCACATGGTGTTTAAATCATCCTTAAACCAAAACACTGAGCATCAGCTACGTTACCAGGAAATCGAATTTGTCCTGGGATACGAAGAGTTTCGCCGCCCGGAATTTGCGTGTGTCCCTTTATTTAATGACGAAATGGTGCTCGTGGTCAGTAAGACGCATCCTCGCATTAACGGTCCGGTTTCGGAATCTCAAATTTATCAGGAAGAGCACGCGGTGGTTTCGCTGGATCGCTATGCGTCATTTAGCCAACCGTGGTATGACTCGGTAGATAAACAAAGCCGTATTGCCTATCAGGGCATGGCACTGGTCAGCGTATTAAATGTGGTTTCTCAAACCCATCTGGTCGCCATCGCGCCGCGCCGCCTGGCGGAAGAGTTTTCCGAGCAGCTTCACCTGCAGGTATTACCGCTTCCGATGAAGCTAAATAGCCGTACCTGCTACCTTTCCTGGCATGAGGCGGCGGGCCGCGATAAAGGTCACCAGTGGATGGAAGAGCTGCTGGTCAATGCTTGCCGTCCGCAATAGTCTCTGACCATAAGCAGAATGCATTAGCATTCTGCTTATCTTGTATATGAGGCTAAAAGCAGAATATTACTCTGTTGTTGTCCCTGGCGCGGCGCGGTGAGAAAGTGAAAAATGCAGGTTTTGCTGTAATGACGTCATTCGCCCGAGTATCTACGTCCTCCTTTTCTTATCAATGAAGTAATCCACCATCATTTTCCCTTTTCTCTTTATTTTTTCTCTTTTGGGTACTGCACCTACGCCGGATGGGTGAATTGCCTGCCTGGTGGCGAGCGGTTATGTTAGGTCGTGACCTTAATTCAGCGCCGGTGGATGGCTGACGCGCCGTCGACGCATGACCGCCGGAAAATGACTTCCCCGGTCATCAAGAAAGAGAAGCCTGGAGGCAAATCATGGAGATGTTGTCAGGAGCCGAGATGGTCGTCCGATCGTTAATCGATCAGGGCGTAAAGCAGGTATTTGGCTACCCGGGGGGCGCGGTCCTCGATATTTATGACGCGCTGCATACGGTCGGCGGCATCGATCACGTACTGGTTCGCCACGAACAGGCGGCGGTGCACATGGCTGACGGCCTGGCACGCGCGACCGGTGAAGTGGGAGTAGTGCTGGTCACCTCTGGCCCGGGGGCGACGAACGCCATCACCGGGATTGCCACGGCCTATATGGACTCCATCCCGCTGGTGGTGCTTTCCGGTCAGGTGGCCACTTCGCTGATTGGCTATGATGCGTTTCAGGAGTGCGACATGGTCGGGATCTCCCGTCCGGTGGTGAAGCACAGCTTCCTGGTGAAACAGACCGAAGATATTCCCGCTGTGCTGAAGAAAGCTTTCTGGCTGGCGGCCAGCGGTCGTCCGGGACCGGTCGTTGTCGACCTGCCGAAAGATATCCTCAACCCGGCGAATAAACTGCCGTACGTCTGGCCGGATGCGGTCAGCATGCGCTCTTACAACCCAACGACTACGGGCCATAAAGGGCAGATTAAGCGCGCGCTGCAAACGCTGATTGCGGCGAAAAAACCGGTGGTTTACGTCGGCGGCGGGGTGGTTAACGCCGAGTGCCACGCACAGTTGCGTACGTTGATTGAAAAACTGAACCTGCCGGTGGCTTCTTCATTAATGGGGCTCGGCGGCTTCCCGGCCACCCATCGTCAGGCGTTAGGTATGCTGGGGATGCACGGTACCTATGAAGCCAACATGACCATGCATCATTCTGACGTGATCTTCGCCGTTGGGGTGCGCTTTGACGATCGCACCACCAATAACCTCGCGAAGTACTGCCCGGATGCCACTGTACTGCACATTGATATCGATCCGACGTCGATTTCTAAAACGGTACCGGCGGATATTCCGATCGTCGGTGACGCAGGTCTGGTGCTCGATCAAATGCTGGAGTTGCTGGATCAAGAAAGCGTCGCCCAGCCGCTGGATGATATTCGCGACTGGTGGCAGCAGATTGAACAGTGGCGCGCCCGTCACTGCCTGAAGTATGACGATAAGAGCGAACAAATTAAGCCCCAGGCGGTGGTCGAAACCGTCTGGAAACTGACCCAGGGCGACGCCTACGTGACGTCCGACGTTGGGCAGCATCAGATGTTTGCCGCGCTGTACTACCCGTTTGATAAGCCGCGTCGTTGGATCAACTCCGGCGGTCTGGGCACCATGGGCTTTGGCCTTCCCGCTGCACTGGGCGTCAAAATGGCGCTGCCGGAAGAAACCGTCATTTGCGTGACCGGCGATGGCAGTATCCAGATGAACATTCAGGAGCTGTCGACCGCGCTGCAATATGAGCTGCCGGTGCTGGTATTGAACCTGAATAATGGCTATCTGGGGATGGTGAAACAGTGGCAGGACATGATTTACTCCGGGCGTCATTCTCAGTCCTATATGCAGTCGCTGCCAGACTTTGTGCGCCTGGCTGAAGCTTACGGGCATGTTGGTATTCGCATTACGCGTCCGGACGAGCTGGAGAGCAAGCTCGCTGAGGCGCTGGAGCAGGTGCGCAATAATCGCCTGGTGTTTGTCGACGTCGCCGTCGACGGTAGCGAACATGTCTACCCGATGCAGATTCGCGGCGGGGCAATGGACGAGATGTGGCTGAGCAAAACGGAGAGAACCTGATTATGCGCCGGATATTATCTGTACTGCTGGAAAACGAGTCCGGGGCGCTGTCGCGCGTGATTGGGCTTTTCTCGCAACGCGGCTACAACATTGAGAGCCTGACCGTTGCACCTACCGATGACCCAACGTTGTCGCGCATGACCATTCAGACCGTCGGCGATGAGAAAACCATTGAGCAGATTGAAAAACAGCTGCATAAGCTGGTGGACGTGCTGCGGGTCAATGAGCTGGGGCAGGGCGCACATGTTGAGCGTGAAATCATGCTGGTGAAGGTACAGGCCAGCGGCTATGGCCGTGACGAAGTGAAGCGGAATACGGAGATTTTCCGTGGGCAGATTATCGACGTCACGCCGTCGCTCTATACCGTCCAACTGGCGGGCACCAGCGACAAGCTGGATGCGTTCCTCGCCTCGCTGCGCGATGTCGCAAGAATTGTTGAAGTAGCACGCTCCGGCGTGGTCGGTTTGTCGCGCGGCGATAAGATTATGCGTTAATCGTGTTGTCCTGAAGCCGTAACCAGCAACGGTAAGCCGGATAAGGCGTTTACGCCGCCATCCGGCAACTTGCGCGGTTCTGCCGGATGGCGCTTCGCTGATCCGGCCTACAACTCATCGCTTAATCGTAGCCCGGCCTGAAGTCGGGCTTTTTTTTGCGAAATCAGCAATAAGTGCGAACAAAACCTATTGCCGATCGGATCATTCTGCGTTTAGATGTTACGGATTATACTTATAAAGCAAGGGGCAATTGTGAAACTGGATGAGATCGCCCGGCTTGCCGGTGTTTCCCGAACCACCGCCAGCTATGTGATTAACGGCAAAGCGAAGCAGTACCGCGTCAGTGATAAAACTGTCGAAAAGGTGATGGCCGTCGTGCGCGAGCACAACTACCATCCTAACGCGGTCGCCGCCGGGCTGCGTGCAGGACGCACGCGTTCTATCGGGTTAGTTATCCCGGATCTGGAAAACACCAGCTATACCCGCATCGCCAACTATCTTGAGCGTCAGGCGCGCCAGCGCGGCTATCAGTTGCTGATTGCCTGCTCGGAAGATCAGCCGGATAACGAGATGCGCTGCATTGAGCATCTGCTGCAGCGTCAGGTTGATGCGATCATTGTCTCTACCTCGCTGCCGCCGGAGCATCCGTTCTATCAGCGCTGGGCGAACGACGCGTTCCCGATTGTCGCACTCGACCGTGCCCTTGACCGCGAACATTTCACCAGCGTTGTGGGTGCCGACCAGGATGACGCAGAAATGCTCGCCGCCGAGCTGCGTACCTTCCCGGCTGAAACCGTGCTTTATCTCGGTGCGCTGCCGGAGCTGTCGGTCAGCTATTTGCGCGAGCAGGGCTTCCGTACCGCCTGGAAAGACGATCCGCGTGAGGTGCATTTCCTCTATGCCAATAGCTATGAACGTGAAGCCTCGGCGCAGCTGTTCGAGAAATGGCTTGAGACCCACCCGATGCCACAGGCGCTGTTTACCACGTCGTTTGCGCTGTTACAGGGCGTGATGGATGTGACGCTGCGCCGTGAAGGCAAGCTGCCGACTAATCTGGCGATTGCCACCTTCGGCGATAATGAGCTGCTTGATTTCCTGCAGTGTCCGGTACTTGCGGTTGCCCAGCGTCACCGCGATGTGGCCGAACGCGTGCTGGAGATTGTGCTGGCGAGCCTTGATGAACCGCGTAAGCCAAAACCCGGTTTGAGCCGTATTCGTCGTAACCTGTATCGTCGCGGTAGCCTGAGCCGTCGATAAGCTTTTCATGATGGGGCGGCGAAATGTCGCCTTCATCGACTATACGCAAAATCATTCAAGTTGCGTCACAACACGCTTTAACGTGTTGAACAGCGCTTGCGCTGGCCCCGAAGGGGCGAGGCTATAAGCCGAGTAACGCGGCAAGTGAGTGAATCCCGATGAGCTTACTTAAGTAAGTGATTCGGGTGAGCGAACGCAGAGGCAAGTTGAAGGATGAAGTGTATAAACATTATTCTTATGTGGATATTCAGATTATTCCTCATTTTTGGTTAGCACTCTATTTAATACGCCTCATTTGTCCCCCTTCCGTGCTTATTATTGTGAACACAAAGTAAAAATATATTATTTGTGTATTATTTTGTTACATTCGCCGTGCGGATTGCCGAAATAACAAACACTTCTCAACTCCCCTACCAGAATGGGCGAGCCAGGAGAACGTCATTCCCCTTCGGGGCGCGCCACAGAGGACTGTTAACGCGCATCATAATGTCCTAAAATGCCGCTCGCGTCGCAAACTGACACTTTATATATTCTTTTGATGATATTTAGTCGCGTTAACGTGATGTGAATCCCTTTGTATTTTTCTTGCGGGTATTCATGACGTTAATTTGCCTCGTCTGTTGGATAATTTTTAATCAGAGCTATTGTCGGCCTTAAATAGCGGTATTTTGGACTCTGTTGGCATTCATGCTGGCTTGACAAGCTTTTCCTCTGCTCCGTAAACTCCTTTGAGTGGGAATTTGTGGGTTAAAGTGGTAATAAGGGGTGAGGCTGGCATGTTCCGAGGGGCAACGTTAGTCAATCTCGACAACAAAGGGCGTTTAGCCGTCCCTGTCCGATATCGGGACACGTTGATCGAGAGCGCTACCGGTCAAATGGTTTGTACCATTGACATCCATCACCCCTGCCTGCTGCTTTATCCTCTGCCCGAATGGGAAATTATCGAGCAAAAGCTATCGCGTTTGTCGAGCATGAATCCCGTTGAGCGCCGCGTGCAGCGGCTGCTGCTAGGGCATGCCAGCGAATGTCAGATGGATAATGCCGGGCGGTTGTTAATCGCGCCGGTTTTACGGCAACACGCCGGATTGACCAAAGAAGTGATGCTGGTCGGGCAGTTCAACAAGTTTGAACTGTGGGATGAGACGGCCTGGTATCAACGGGTCAAGGAAGATATCGACGCTGAGCAATCTGCTTCAGGGGCGCTGTCGGAGCGATTGCAGGATTTGTCCTTATAAATATGATGGAAAACTTTAAACACACCACGGTACTGCTGGACGAGGCGGTTAACGGCCTGAATATCCGTCCGGACGGTATCTATATTGATGGCACCTTTGGTCGCGGTGGTCACTCGCGCCTGATCCTCTCGCAGCTTGGCGAGCAGGGGCGCCTGATCGCGATCGATCGCGATCCTGAGGCGATTGCGGTGGCGAAGACCATCGACGATCCGCGTTTTTCCATCGTGCATGGCCCTTTCTCTGCGCTGGCGGACTACGTCGCCGAGCGCGATCTCGTTGGTAAGATCGACGGGATTCTTCTCGATCTTGGCGTTTCTTCACCGCAGCTTGACGATGCCGAGCGCGGTTTCTCGTTTATGCGCGATGGCCCGCTGGACATGCGTATGGACCCAACTCGCGGCCAGTCTGCCGCTGAATGGCTGCAAACGGCAGAAGAAGCGGATATCGCCTGGGTGATTAAAACCTTCGGCGAAGAGCGCTTTGGTAAACGTATTGCCCGCGCCATCGTTGAGCGCAACCGCGTGGAACCGATGACCCGCACCAAAGAGCTGGCGGAAGTGATCGCCGCCGCGATGCCGGTGAAAGACAAATTCAAACACCCCGCAACCCGTACCTTCCAGGCGGTGCGTATTTGGGTGAACAGTGAGCTGGAGGAGATAGAGCAGGCGCTAAAAAGCTCGCTTGGCGTGCTGGCCCCGGGTGGGCGGCTTTCCATTATCAGCTTCCATTCGCTGGAAGACCGCATCGTGAAGCGCTTTATGCGTGAGCAGAGCCGCGGTCCACAGGTTCCGGCGGGGATCCCGATGACCGAAGAGCAACTCAGGAAACTGGGTGGCCGTCATTTACGAGCGTTAGGCAAGTTGATGCCGGGCGAAGAAGAAGTGGCTGAAAATCCACGAGCTCGTAGTTCAGTTCTGCGTATTGCAGAGAGGACGAACGCATGATCGGCAGAGTGACAGAGGCCCTGAGCAAAGTAACCGGGTCGTTAGGAAATGGCGAACGTCATGCCTTGCCTGGCGTAATTCGCGACGACCTTTTGCAGTTTGGGAAGCTGCCACTCTGTCTGTTCATTTGCATTATTGTGACGGCGGTGACGGTGGTAACAACCGCCCACCATACCCGCCTGTTAACGGCCCAACGAGAGCAGTTGGTGCTGGAGCGCGATGCGTTAGATATTGAATGGCGAAACCTGATCCTCGAAGAGAATGCTCTTGGCGATCACAGCCGCGTCGAACGTATTGCTACTGAAAAGTTGCAGATGCAACATGTTGATCCATCAAAAGAAAACATTGTTGTTCAGAAATAAGGATTATTGCAACGCATGAAACCGGCGGCAAAAACGCTTAAGCCAAAACGTCAGGAAGAACAGGCCAACTTTATCAGTTGGCGTTTTGCGTTGCTTTGCGGCTGTATTTTTATGGCGCTCGCGTTCCTGCTTGGACGCGCGGCCTGGTTGCAAATTATTGCCCCTGATAAGCTGGTGCGCGAGGGTGACATGCGCTCTTTACGCGTCCAGCAGGTCTCGACTTCTCGCGGTTTGATTACTGACCGCTCCGGGCGTCCGCTGGCGGTGAGCGTGCCGGTAAAAGCCATCTGGGCTGACCCGAAAGAGCTGCACGAAGCGGGTGGCGTGGTGCTAAACAACCGCTGGAAGGCGCTGGCCGATGCGCTGAATATGCCGCTCGATCAGCTGGCTAACCGCATCAACACCAACCCGCGTATGCGCTTTATCTATCTGGCTCGTCAGGTAAACCCTGATATGGCCGACTACATCAAAAAGCTGAAGCTGCCGGGGATTTATCTGCGTGAAGAGTCCCGCCGTTACTACCCGTCAGGTGAAGTGACTGCTCACCTCATCGGCTTCACCAACGTCGATAGCCAGGGGATTGAAGGGGTTGAGAAGAGTTTCGACAAATGGTTAACCGGCCAGCCGGGCGAACGTATTGTCCGTAAAGACCGCTATGGCCGGGTCATTGAAGATATCTCCTCGACTGACAGCCAGGCGGCGCACAACCTGGCGTTGAGCATTGATGAACGCCTGCAGGCGCTGGTTTACCGTGAGCTGAATAACGCCGTGGCGTTTAACAAAGCGGAATCCGGCAGCGCCGTGCTGGTCGACGTGAACACCGGCGAGGTGCTGGCGATGGCCAACAGCCCGTCTTACAACCCGAACAACTTTACCGGCACGGCCAAAGACACCATGCGTAACCGGGCCATCACCGACGTGTTTGAACCGGGTTCTACGGTGAAACCGATGGTGGTGATGACCGCGCTTCAGCGCGGCGTGGTGCGCGAAAATACCGTGCTGAATACTATTCCCTACCGTATTAACGGCCACGAAATCAAAGACGTGGCGCGCTACAGCGAATTGACCCTGACCGGGGTACTACAGAAGTCGAGTAACGTCGGTGTTTCCAAGCTGGCGTTAGCGATGCCGTCCTCAGCGTTAGTAGATACTTACTCACGTTTTGGGCTGGGAAAAGCGACCAATTTGGGGTTGGTCGGAGAACGCAGTGGCTTATATCCTCAAAAACAACGGTGGTCTGACATAGAGAGGGCCACCTTCTCTTTCGGCTACGGGCTAATGGTAACGCCGTTACAGTTAGCGCGTGTCTACGCAACGATTGGCAGCTATGGGATCTACCGTCCGCTGTCGATAACCAAAGTTGACCCGCCGGTTCCCGGCGAGCGCGTGTTCCCGGAATCCATCGTTCGCACCGTCGTTCATATGATGGAAAGCGTGGCGCTGCCTGGCGGTGGCGGCGTGAAGGCGGCGATCAAAGGCTACCGTATCGCGATTAAAACCGGTACGGCGAAAAAAGTCGGTCCGGACGGGCGCTATATCAACAAATACATTGCTTACACCGCGGGCGTCGCGCCAGCCAGCCAGCCGCGCTTTGCGCTGGTGGTGGTCATCAACGACCCGCAGGCGGGTAAATACTACGGTGGCGCCGTTTCCGCGCCGGTGTTTGGTGCCATCATGGGCGGCGTACTGCGCACGATGAACATTGAGCCGGATGCGCTGGCAACGGGCGATAAGAGTGAATTTGTGACAAATCAAGGCGAGGGATCAGGTGGCAGATCGTAATTTGCGCGACCTTCTTGCTCCGTGGGTGCCGAATGCACCGGAGCGAGTACTGCGAGAGATGACGCTCGACAGCCGTGTGGCTGCATCGGGCGATCTGTTCGTAGCGGTAGTGGGTCATCAGGCGGACGGGCGTCGTTATATCCCGCAGGCAATTGCGCAGGGTGTTGCTGCGATTGTCGCCGAGGCAAAAGATGAAGCGACCGACGGTGAAATCCGTGAAATGCACGGCGTGCCGGTTATTTACCTCAGCCAGTTAAACGAACGCTTATCGGCGCTAGCCGGGCGTTTTTATCATGAACCGTCCGACAGCCTGCGGCTGGTGGGCGTGACCGGTACCAACGGTAAAACCACCACCACGCAGCTGATTGCGCAGTGGTGCCAGCTGTTGGGCGAAACCAGCGCGGTGATGGGCACGGTGGGCAATGGCCTGTTGGGCAAAGTGATCCCGACGGAAAACACCACCGGTTCGGCAGTTGACGTTCAGCACGTGCTTGCAGGACTGGTGGCCGAAGGCGCAACGATGGCGGCGATGGAAGTATCGTCCCATGGCCTGGTCCAGCATCGTGTTGCGGCACTTAAATTTGCCGCCTCCGTGTTCACCAACCTGAGTCGCGATCACCTTGATTATCATGGTGATATGGAGCACTACGAAGCCGCGAAATGGCTGCTGTACTCCACGCACCACTGCGGTCAGGCGATTGTTAATGCCGATGACGAGGTGGGCCGTCGCTGGCTCAGCCGTCTGCCGGATGCGGTGGCGGTGTCTATGGAAGACCATATTAATCCGAATTGTCATGGCCGCTGGCTGAAAGCCACCGCCGTGAACTACCACGACAGCGGCGCGACCATCCGCTTTGACTCCAGCTGGGGCGAAGGCGAGATTGAAAGCCGTTTGATGGGCGCCTTTAACGTCAGCAATCTGCTGCTGGCGCTGGCTACGCTACTGGCGCTGGACTATTCCCTGAGCGACCTGCTGAAAACCGCGTCGCGCTTACAGCCTGTCTGCGGGCGTATGGAAGTGTTTAGCGCGCCGGGTAAACCTACGGTGGTGGTCGATTACGCCCACACCCCGGATGCGCTGGAGAAAGCCTTGCAGGCCGCGCGCCTGCACTGTACGGGCAAGCTGTGGTGCGTCTTTGGCTGCGGCGGCGATCGCGATAAGGGCAAACGTCCGCTGATGGGGGCGATTGCCGAAGAGTTTGCCGACGTTGCCGTCGTCACCGATGACAATCCGCGCACCGAAGAGCCGCGCGCGATTATCAACGATATTCTGGCCGGGATGGTCGATGCCGGGCATGCGAAAGTGATGGAAGGCCGCGCGGAAGCGGTGACCAACGCCATCATGCAGGCAAAAGAGAGCGACGTGGTACTGCTGGCCGGTAAAGGCCACGAAGATTATCAAATCGTTGGCAACCGTCGTCTCGACTATTCCGACCGCGTGACCGCAGCCCGTCTGCTGGGAGTGGTGGCATGATTAACGTCACGTTGAAGCAACTGGCCGACATTCTGCGCGGCGAACTGCATGGCGACGATCGTCTGATTGCCGATGTCACGACCGACACGCGTAAATTAACCCCAGGTTGCCTGTTTGTGGCGCTGAAGGGCGAACGTTTTGACGCGCACGATTTTGCGCAAACCGCCAAAGACGGCGGCGCGGGCGCGCTGCTGGTCAGCCGCAAGCTGGATATCGACCTGCCGCAGCTGGTGGTGAGCGATACCCGCCTCGCCTTTGGCGAACTGGCGGCCTGGGTTCGTCAGCAGGTGCCAGCGCGCGTGGTCGCGCTGACCGGTTCCTCCGGTAAAACCTCGGTTAAAGAGATGACCGCGGCGATCCTCAGCCAGTGCGGCAACACGCTTTATACCGCAGGCAACCTAAATAATGACATCGGCGTGCCGATGACATTACTGCGTCTGACGGCGGAACATCAGTTTGCGGTCATTGAACTGGGCGCCAACCATCAGGGCGAAATCGCCTGGACCGTGAGTCTGACTCGTCCGGAAGCGGCGCTGGTGAATAACCTGGCGGCTGCGCACCTTGAGGGCTTCGGCTCGCTGGCGGGCGTAGCGAAAGCCAAGGGCGAGATCTTTACCGGGCTGCCGGAAAACGGTATCGCAATTCTGAACGCGGATAACAACGACTGGGCCAACTGGCAGCAGGTGATTGGCGACCGTACCGTATGGCGCTTCTCTCCGAATGCGGCGGGCAGCGACTTTAGCGCCGCCAACGTGCGTATTACCTCGCAAGGTACCGAATTCACGCTCAATACGCCGAAGGGCAGCGTGGACGTACTGCTGCCTTTACCGGGTCGTCACAACATCGCCAATGCGCTGGCAGCGACCGCGCTGGCTACGGCGGTGGGCGCTGATCTCAACGCGGTAAAAGCCGGGTTGGCGCAGCTGAAAGCGGTGCCGGGGCGTCTGTTCCCAATTCACCTGACGGAGAGCCAGCTGCTGTTAGACGACTCCTACAATGCGAACGTCGGCTCGATGACCGCTGCGGTACAGGTGCTGTCCGAAATGCCGGGCTACCGCGTGCTGGTGGTGGGCGATATGGCAGAGCTGGGCGCTGAGAGTGAAGCGTGCCACATCCAGGTCGGTGAAGCGGCGAAAGCGGCGGGTATCGACCGTGTGCTGAGCGTTGGCAAATTAAGCCAGGCGATTAGCACGGCAAGCGGGGCAGGGGAGCACTTCACCGAGAAAGACTCGGCGATTGCGCGTCTGAAATCGCTTATTAATGAACATAAAACGATCACCATTCTGGTGAAAGGATCACGCAGTGCCGCCATGGAACAGGTCGTACGCGCTGTACAGGAGAACGGGACATGTTAGTGTGGCTGGCCGAACATCTGGTCAAATATTATTCCGGCTTTAACGTCTTTTCCTATCTGACGTTTCGCGCCATCGTCAGCCTGCTGACCGCGCTGTTCATCTCACTGTGGATGGGCCCGCGGATGATCGCCCGCTTGCAAAAAATGTCGTTCGGCCAGGTCGTGCGTAACGACGGTCCGGAATCTCACTTCAGTAAACGCGGTACGCCGACGATGGGTGGGATCATGATCCTCACCGCGATTACGGTGTCTGTACTGCTGTGGGCCTATCCGTCTAACCCTTACGTCTGGTGCGTGCTGACGGTGCTGATTGGTTACGGCATTATCGGTTTTGTCGATGACTATCGCAAAGTAGTACGCAAAGACACCAAAGGTCTGATCGCCCGCTGGAAGTATTTCTGGATGTCGGTGATTGCGCTGGGCGTGGCTTTTGCGCTGTATCTGGCCGGTAAAGATACGCCAGCCACCGAGCTGGTGGTGCCGTTCTTTAAAGACGTGATGCCGCAGCTGGGTCTGCTCTACATCCTGCTGGCCTACTTCGTGATTGTCGGGACGGGTAACGCGGTCAACCTGACCGATGGGCTCGATGGCCTGGCGATCATGCCAACCGTCTTCGTCGCGGCGGGTTTTGCGCTGGTGGCGTGGGCGACCGGTAACATGAACTTTGCCAGCTACTTACACATTCCTTACCTGCGTCATGCGGGCGAGCTGGTGATCGTCTGTACGGCGATTGTCGGCGCGGGCTTAGGCTTCCTGTGGTTCAACACCTATCCGGCACAGGTCTTTATGGGCGACGTGGGCTCACTGGCGCTGGGCGGCGCGCTGGGCATTATCGCCGTGCTGCTGCGTCAGGAGTTCCTGCTGGTGATCATGGGCGGCGTCTTCGTGGTGGAAACTCTGTCGGTGATCCTGCAGGTGGGCTCCTTCAAGCTGCGCGGGCAGCGCATCTTCCGTATGGCGCCGATTCACCACCACTATGAATTGAAAGGTTGGCCGGAGCCGCGCGTGATCGTGCGCTTCTGGATTATTTCGCTGATGCTGGTGCTGATTGGCCTGGCAACGCTGAAGGTACGTTAATCATGGCAGATTACCAGGGTAAAAACGTCGTCATCATTGGTCTTGGACTGACCGGGCTCTCCTGCGTGGATTTCTTCCTGGCGCAGAACGTCACGCCGCGCGTTATGGATACCCGAGCAACCCCGCCCGGTCTGGATAAGCTGCCGGAAGCGGTAGAACGTTATGTGGGGGGGCTGAATGAAGACTGGCTGATGGCGGCCGATCTGATCGTCGCCAGCCCTGGTATCGCGCTGGCAAACCCGGCGCTAAGCCGTGCTGCCGATGCTGGTATTGAAATTGTTGGTGATATTGAGCTGTTCTGCCGTGAAGCGCAGGCGCCGATTGTGGCGATCACCGGTTCCAACGGCAAAAGCACCGTCACCACGCTGGTTGGCGAAATGGCGAAAGCGGCGGGCGTTAACGTCGGCGTGGGCGGCAATATCGGCCTGCCTGCACTGATGCTGCTGGATCCGGCCCGCGAACTGTATGTACTGGAACTGTCCAGCTTCCAGCTGGAAACCACTTCCAGCCTGCGCGCGGCGGCAGCCACGATCCTCAACGTGACCGAAGATCATATGGACCGCTACCCGCTGGGTCTGCAACAGTATCGCGCGGCCAAGCTGAAGGTCTATGAAAACGCCAAAGTGTGCGTGGTGAACGCTGACGACGGCCTGACCATGCCGGTGCGCGGTGCCGACGAACGCTGCGTCAGCTTTGGCGTTGACGTGGGCGATTACCACCTGAACCGCCAGCAGGGCGAAACCTGGCTGCGCGTAAAAGGTGAAAAAGTATTGAACGTCAAAGAGATGCCGCTTACCGGGCAGCATAACTACAGCAACGCTCTGGCGGCGCTGGCGCTGGCAGATGCCGTCGGCCTGCCGCGCGCGACCAGCCTGAAAGCGTTGACCACCTTTAGCGGGCTGGCTCACCGCTTCCAGATTGTGCTTGAGCATAACGGCGTGCGCTGGATTAACGATTCTAAAGCCACCAACGTTGGCAGCACGGAAGCGGCATTAAACGGCCTGCATGTCGCGGGCACGCTGTATCTGCTGCTCGGCGGCGACGGCAAATCCGCCGATTTTGCGCCGCTGCAGCGTTATCTGACCGGCGACAACATTCGTCTGTACTGCTTTGGCCGCGACGGTGGTGAGCTGGCCGCGCTGCGTCCGGAAATCGCCACTCAGACCGACACCATGGAAGAAGCGATGCGCCTGATTGCACCGCAGGTGAAGGCGGGCGACATGGTGCTGCTGTCTCCGGCCTGCGCCAGTCTTGACCAGTTCAAAAGCTTTGAGCAGCGCGGCGACGTGTTTGCTCGCCTGGCGAAGGAGTTAGGTTGATGCGTTTATCGCTCCCGCGCCTGAGACTGCCTCAACTGAGGCTGCCGCGTTTGCCGGGCATGCGCATTTTCGCATGGCTGTTTGGCTGGATGTTCGCCGCGCTGAAGGGCTGGGTGATGGGTTCTCGGGAGAAAGACACCGATAGCCTGATTATGTACGACCGCACGCTGCTGTGGCTGACGCTCGGCCTCGCGGCGATTGGTTTTATCATGGTGACTTCGGCGTCCATGCCCGTCGGGCAACGTCTGGCGAACGATCCGTTCCTGTTCGCTAAACGTGATGGCCTGTACCTGATTCTGGCCTTCTGCCTGGCGCTGATCACGTTGCGTTTGCCGATGTCGTTCTGGCAGCGCCACAGTACCTTTATGCTGATTGCATCCATCTGCATGCTGCTGATTGTACTGGTGGTGGGGAGTTCGGTTAACGGGGCATCGCGCTGGATTGCGCTCGGTCCGCTGCGTATTCAGCCCGCCGAGCTGACCAAGCTGTCGCTGTTTTGCTATATCGCCAACTATCTGGTGCGTAAAGCGGACGAGGTGCGCAACAACCTGCGCGGCTTCTTAAAGCCGATGGGCGTGATTTTCGTGCTGGCGATTTTACTGCTGGCTCAGCCTGACCTCGGTACCGTGGTGGTGCTGTTTGTGACGACGCTGGCGATGCTGTTCCTTGCCGGCGCCAAGCTGTGGCAGTTCATCGCCATTATCGGCATGGGGATCTCGGCGGTGGTGCTGTTGATCCTCGCCGAACCGTATCGTATTCGCCGCGTGACTTCCTTCTGGAACCCGTGGGAAGACCCGTTCGGCAGCGGCTACCAGTTAACCCAGTCGCTGATGGCCTTTGGCCGCGGCGAGATGTGGGGGCAGGGCTTAGGTAACTCGGTACAGAAACTGGAGTACCTGCCGGAGGCGCACACCGACTTCATCTTCGCCATCATCGGTGAGGAATTGGGTTATATCGGTGTGGTACTGGCACTTTTAATGGTATTCTTCGTCGCTTTCCGCGCCATGTCCATCGGTCGCAAAGCGCTGGAGATTAACCAACGTTTTTCTGGTTTCCTGGCTTGCGCAATCGGCGTGTGGTTCAGTTTCCAGGCGTTGGTGAACGTAGGGGCGGCAGCCGGTATGCTGCCGACGAAAGGCCTGACGCTGCCTCTGATCAGCTACGGTGGCTCCAGTCTTCTGATTATGTCGACTGCCATTATGTTCTTGTTACGAATTGATTATGAAACACGCCTGGAGAAAGCGCAGGCGTTTACCCGAGGTTCTCGATGAGCGGTCAAACAAAGCGGTTAATGGTGATGGCGGGCGGTACCGGTGGACACGTGTTCCCGGGGCTGGCGGTTGCGCACCATTTAATGGATCAGGGCTGGCAGGTGCGCTGGCTGGGAACCGCGGATCGTATGGAAGCCGACCTCGTACCGAAACACGGCATTGAGATTGATTTCATTCATATTTCCGGTCTGCGCGGCAAGGGCGTGAAGGCGCTGCTGCTGGCGCCGATGCGTATTTTCAACGCCTGGCGTCAGGCGCGGGCGATCATGAAGCGCTTTAAGCCGGACGTCGTGCTCGGCATGGGAGGCTATGTTTCTGGCCCCGGCGGTTTGGCGGCGTGGTCGCTGGGCATTCCGGTGGTACTGCACGAGCAGAACGGCATTGCCGGGCTGACCAACAAGTGGCTGGCGAAAATTGCCACTAAAGTGATGCAGGCCTTCCCAGGCGCATTCCCGAACGCTGAAGTGGTCGGTAACCCGGTGCGTGTCGACGTGCTGGCGCTGCCGCTGCCGGAACAGCGTCTGGTCGGGCGCGATGGCCCGATTCGCGTGCTGGTGGTCGGTGGCTCGCAGGGCGCGCGCATTCTGAACCAGACGATGCCGCAGGTGGCGCAACGTCTGGGTGATTCGGTGACTATCTGGCACCAGAGCGGCAAAGGCGGTCAACAGACCGTTGAGCAAGCCTATGCCGATGTCGGTCAGTCTCAGCATAAAGTGACCGAGTTTATTGACGATATGGCGACAGCCTATGCGTGGGCTGACGTGGTGGTGTGCCGCTCCGGCGCGCTGACGGTCAGCGAAATTGCCGCAGCGGGGCTGCCGGCGATTTTCGTGCCGTTCCAGCATAAAGACCGCCAACAGTACTGGAACGCGCTGCCGCTGGAAAAAGCGGGCGCGGCGAAGATCTACGAGCAGCCGCAGTTTACGGCACAAGCGGTCGCGGACACGCTGGCAAGCTGGGATCGCAACACCTTGTTAGAGATGGCTGAACGCGCGCGCGCGGCGGCCATCCCGGATGCTACCGAACGGGTAGCAAAAGAAGTGAGCCTGGCAGCAAAGGCTTAATCATTGCGACGCACTGGCGTCGCCCGAATTTTAGAAGTGATGGCGTTTAGAGAATGAATACACAACAACTGGCGAAACTGCGTTCTATCGTGCCCGAGATGCGTCGCGTCCGGCACATCCACTTTGTTGGCATCGGCGGCGCCGGGATGGGCGGTATTGCCGAAGTGTTGGCCAACGAAGGGTATCAGATCAGCGGTTCCGACCTGGCGCCAAACCCGGTCACGCAGCAGCTGAGCAAGCTGGGCGCCACCATCTATTTCAACCATCGCCCGGAAAACGTGCGCGATGCGAGCGTTGTTGTGGTGTCTACGGCGATCTCTGCCGATAACCCAGAGATTGTCGCGGCGCATGAAGCGCGTATTCCGGTGATCCGTCGCGCTGAGATGCTGGCAGAACTGATGCGTTTTCGTCATGGCATCGCCATTGCCGGCACGCACGGCAAAACCACCACTACCGCGATGGTGGCCAGTATTTACGCGGAAGCGGGGCTGGATCCGACCTTCGTTAACGGTGGCCTGGTGAAAGCGGCGGGCGTGCATGCGCGTCTGGGTAACAGCCGCTACCTGATTGCGGAAGCCGATGAGAGCGATGCGTCGTTCCTGCATTTGCAGCCGATGGTGGCCATTGTCACCAACATCGAAGCCGACCATATGGATACTTACCAGGGCGACTTCGAAAATTTAAAGCAGACGTTTATTAATTTCCTGCACAATTTGCCGTTTTATGGTCGTGCTGTGATGTGTGTGGACGACCCTGTCATTCGCGAGCTGCTGCCGCGCGTAGGTCGTCAGATCACCACCTACGGTTTTAGCGATGATGCCGACGTCCGCGTCGAAGGCTATCAGCAGATCGGCCCGCAGGGGCATTTCACGCTGGTGCGTCAGGATAAAGAAAACCTGCGAGTGACGCTGAACGCGCCGGGCCGTCATAACGCGCTGAATGCGGCTGCGGCGGTGGCGGTCGCGACGGAAGAAGGCATTGAAGATGATGCGATTCTGCGCGCGCTGGCCAGCTTCCAGGGAACCGGCCGTCGCTTCGACTTCCTTGGCGAATTCCCGCTGGCGGAAGTGAACGGTAAGGAAGGTTCTGCGATGCTGGTTGACGACTATGGCCATCATCCAACGGAAGTGGACGCCACGATTAAAGCCGCGCGTGCCGGCTGGCCTGAGAAAAAACTGGTGATGGTCTTCCAGCCGCACCGCTACACCCGTACGCGCGATCTGTACGACGATTTTGCGCATGTGCTGACTCAGGTCGATGCGCTATTGATGCTGGATGTTTACCCGGCTGGCGAAGCGCCGATTCCGGGCGCGGACAGTCGTTCGCTGTGCCGTACAATCCGTGGGCGTGGAAAAGTGGACCCGATTCTGGTCTCCGACCCCGCGCAAGTCGCTGAAATGCTGGCATCAGTACTGACGGGTAATGATCTTGTTCTAATTCAGGGCGCGGGAAATATTGGTAAAATCGCGCGTAACTTAGCTGAAATCAAACTGAAGCCGCAAACTCAGGAGGAACCGCGCCATGGCTGATAAAATCGCGGTTCTTCTGGGCGGGACTTCAGCCGAGCGCGACGTCTCACTCAACTCCGGCGCTGCGGTGCTGGCTGGCCTGCGTGAAGCCGGCGTTGACGCTCACGCGGTCGACCCAAAAGAGACTGATGTTACTCAGTTGAAAAACATGGGTTTTCAGAAAGTGTTTATTGCGCTGCATGGTCGAGGCGGAGAAGATGGCACGCTACAGGGGCTGCTGGAGCTGATTCAGCTGCCTTACACCGGCAGCGGCGTGATGGCATCGGCTATCTCGATGGACAAACTGCGCAGTAAATTACTGTGGCAGGGGGCCGGATTACCGGTCGCTCCGTGGGTGGCCATTGAGCGCCAGGCCTTTGAGAATGGGCTATCTCAGGACGTTCAGGCGCAGATTGCCGAGTTAGGCCTGCCGCTGATCGTCAAGCCGAGCCGGGAAGGTTCCAGCGTCGGCATGTCGAAAGTGACTGAGAGTGCGGAGCTGACAGCAGCGCTAGCGCAGGCGTTTCAACATGATGACGAAGTTCTGATTGAGAAATGGCTGAGTGGACCTGAATTTACGGTTGCGGTGCTTGGTGAAGAAATTTTACCGTCAGTTCGCATCCAACCGGCCGGAACCTTCTATGATTATGAGGCGAAGTATCTGTCTGATGAGACAAAATATTTCTGCCCTGGTTGTGAAGAATCGGCCCAGGAAGCAGCAATGCAATCTTTGGTGCTGAAAGCCTGGAAAGTTTTGGGTTGTCAGGGGTGGGGTCGTATCGACGTCATGCAGGACAGCGACGGGCAGTATTATCTGCTGGAGGCGAATACGTCTCCGGGGATGACCAGCCACAGTCTGGTGCCGATGGCGGCGCGTCAGGCGGGAATCAGTTTCTCGCAGCTGGTAGTACGAATTCTGGACCTGGCGGGGTGATATGTCGCAGGCTGCGCTGAATACGCGGAACCGTGAAGAAGAAGAGTATGCGGCTTCACGGCGCAATAATGGAACGCATTTAGCGGGGATTCTGTTCCTGCTGGCGGTGTTGTGTACCGTGTTTGTGAGCGGCTGGGTCGTGCTTGGCTGGATGGAAGATGCGCAGCGTTTGCCCATCTCAAAACTGGTTGTCACCGGCGATCGTCATTACACGCGTAACGATGATATCCGCCAGTCCATACTGGCACTGGGCTCGCCGGGAACGTTTATGACTCAGGATGTGAACATCGTTCAGAGTCAGATTGAACGCCTGCCATGGATTAAACAGGCAAGCGTAAGAAAGCAGTGGCCGGACGAATTGAAGATTCATCTGGTTGAATATGTGCCAATTGCACGTTGGAATGATCAGCACATGGTGGATGCGGAAGGTACGGCCTTCAGTATTCCGGCCGATCGAACCAGCAAGCAGAATTTGCCTATGCTCTATGGCCCGGAAGGCAGCGCAAGCGAAGTCTTACAGGGTTATCACGACATGGGAGCGGTGCTCGCGAAAGGGAAGTTCACGTTGAAGGTTGCGGCGATGACCGCGCGCCGTTCGTGGCAGCTGACGCTTGATAACGGTATCAAGCTGAATCTGGGACGGGGCGATACGATGAAGCGGCTGGCGCGTTTTCTGGAACTGTATCCGGTTCTGGAACAGCAGGCGCAAACTGAGGGTAATCGGATTAGCTATGTTGATTTGCGTTATGACTCAGGGGCGGCAGTAGGCTGGGAACCTGCTCCTGCGGCGGACACTAATCAACAACAGAATCAGGCACAGGCAGAACAACAATGATCAAGGCGACGGACAGAAAACTGGTAGTTGGACTGGAGATCGGCACTGCAAAAGTAGCCGCTTTAGTAGGGGAAGTTCTGCCCGACGGAGTGATTAATATCATTGGGGTCGGCAGTTGCCCATCCCGAGGGATGGATAAAGGCGGAGTTAACGACCTGGAGTCGGTAGTAAAATGCGTACAGCGCGCTATCGACCAGGCAGAGTTGATGGCGGATTGCCAGATCTCTTCTGTATATCTGGCGCTTTCCGGCAAACACATTAGCTGTCAAAATGAGATAGGCATGGTGCCTATCTCTGAAGAAGAGGTCACGCAGGAAGACGTTGAGAACGTAGTGCATACGGCGAAGTCCGTACGCGTGCGTGATGAGCACCGCGTTCTGCACGTGATTCCTCAGGAATACGCCATTGATTACCAGGAAGGGATCAAAAACCCGGTCGGTTTATCCGGGGTGCGTATGCAGGCCAAGGTACATCTGATTACCTGCCACAACGACATGGCGAAAAACATCGTCAAGGCGGTTGAACGCTGTGGTCTGAAGGTCGATCAGCTGATTTTCGCCGGACTGGCGTCGAGTTACTCGGTCCTGACCGAAGATGAACGTGAGCTGGGCGTCTGCGTGGTGGATATCGGTGGCGGTACAATGGATATCGCCGTGTATACTGGCGGTGCGCTGCGCCACACCAAGGTGATCCCCTACGCGGGCAACGTGGTGACCAGCGATATCGCCTATGCGTTTGGTACGCCACCAAGCGATGCCGAAGCGATTAAAGTGCGTCACGGCTGCGCTTTAGGCTCTATTGTGGGCAAAGATGAGAGCGTTGAAGTGCCGAGCGTCGGCGGACGTCCGCCGCGCAGCCTGCAGCGCCAGACATTGGCAGAGGTTATTGAGCCGCGTTACACCGAGCTCTTAAACCTCGTCAATGAAGAAATTTTACAGTTACAGGAACAGCTTCGTCAGCAAGGGGTCAAACACCACCTGGCGGCGGGGATTGTATTGACCGGCGGCGCGGCGCAAATTGAAGGCTTAGCGGCCTGCGCGCAGCGGGTGTTCCATACGCAGGTGCGTATCGGTGCGCCGCTGAACATTACCGGTCTGACGGACTATGCCCAGGAGCCGTATTATTCAACGGCGGTGGGCCTGCTGCACTACGGGAAAGAGTCCCACTTGAGTGGTGAAGCGGAAGTAGAAAAGCGCGTAACTGCATCGGTTGGATCGTGGATCAAACGGCTGAATAGCTGGTTACGCAAAGAGTTTTAATTTTTAAAGAGACCAACGCACATTACCGGTCTCGGGCGACAGGCACAAAACGGAGAGAAACTATGTTTGAACCTATGGAACTGACCAACGACGCGGTGATTAAAGTCATCGGCGTCGGTGGCGGCGGCGGTAATGCCGTTGAACACATGGTGCGCGAGCGCATCGAAGGCGTTGAATTCTTCGCAGTTAACACCGACGCACAGGCACTGCGTAAAACGGCTGTTGGCCAGACTATTCAGATTGGTAGCGGTATTACCAAAGGTCTGGGCGCGGGCGCCAACCCGGAAGTGGGCCGTAATGCGGCTGACGAAGACCGTGAAGCGCTGCGTGCAGCGTTAGACGGTGCAGACATGGTGTTTATCGCAGCCGGCATGGGCGGCGGTACCGGTACCGGTGCTGCACCGGTGGTTGCGGAAGTGGCCAAAGATTTAGGCATCCTGACCGTAGCCGTCGTGACCAAGCCGTTCAACTTCGAAGGTAAGAAGCGTATGGCGTTTGCGGAGCAGGGGATCACCGAGCTGTCCAAGCACGTAGATTCGCTGATCACCATCCCGAACGACAAGCTGCTGAAAGTACTTGGCCGCGGTATCTCCCTGCTCGACGCGTTTGGCGCGGCGAACGACGTGCTGAAAGGTGCGGTACAGGGCATCGCTGAACTGATTACTCGCCCGGGTCTGATGAACGTCGACTTTGCGGACGTGCGCACCGTGATGTCCGAAATGGGCTACGCGATGATGGGTTCCGGCGTGGCTAGCGGTGAAGACCGTGCGGAAGAAGCGGCTGAAATGGCTATCTCTTCTCCGCTGCTGGAAGATATCGACCTGTCCGGCGCGCGTGGCGTTCTGGTCAACATCACCGCGGGCTTCGACCTGCGTCTGGATGAGTTCGAAACCGTCGGTAACACCATCCGTGCGTTTGCATCGGATAACGCGACCGTGGTTATCGGTACCTCTCTTGACCCGGATATGAACGACGAACTGCGCGTTACCGTCGTGGCGACCGGTATTGGTATGGACAAACGTCCAGAGATCACCCTGGTGACCAACAAGCAGACGCAGCAACCGGCGCTGGATCGTTATCAGCAGCACGGTATGGCACCGCTGACGCAAGAACAGAAACCGGCTGCTAAAGTGGTTAACGACAATACGCCGCAGACCACCAAAGAACCGGATTACCTGGATATCCCGGCATTCCTGCGCAAGCAAGCTGATTAAGAATTAGCTGGAATTTGGGAATCTGCGCTCTTTGTGCTAAACTGGCCCACCGAATGTGATATACACTTCGGTTGGATAGTTAATTTGGCGAGATTATACGATGATCAAACAAAGGACTCTTAAACGTATCGTTCAGGCGACTGGCGTCGGTTTACATACCGGCAAAAAGGTCACACTGACGCTACGCCCTGCGCCGGCAAATACCGGGGTCATCTATCGTCGCACCGACTTGAATCCACCGGTAGATTTTCCGGCCGATGCCAAATCTGTGCGTGATACTATGCTCTGTACTTGCCTGGTCAACGAGCATGACGTGCGGATTTCTACCGTAGAGCACCTGAACGCCGCGTTGGCGGGTCTGGGTATCGACAACATCGTTGTTGAAGTCGATGCGCCAGAAATCCCGATTATGGACGGTAGTGCTGCGCCATTCGTTTATCTGCTGCTGGATGCCGGCATCGATGAACTGAACTGTGCGAAGAAATTCGTCCGTATTAAAGACACCGTTCGCGTTGAAGATGGCGACAAATGGGCTGAATTCAAACCGTACAATGGTTTCTCGTTGGACTTTACCATCGACTTTAACCATCCGGCGATTGACTCCAGCACGCAGCGTTATGCGATGAATTTCTCCGCAGACGCCTTTATGCGCCAGATCAGCCGTGCGCGTACCTTCGGTTTCATGCGTGATATCGAATATCTGCAGTCCCGTGGCTTGTGCCTGGGCGGCAGCTTCGATTGTGCCATCGTTGTTGACGATTATCGCGTACTGAACGAAGACGGCCTGCGTTTTGAAGATGAATTCGTTCGTCATAAAATGCTCGATGCCATCGGTGACTTGTTCATGTGTGGTCACAACATTATTGGTGCATTTACCGCGTACAAATCCGGTCATGCGCTGAATAACAAACTTCTGCAGGCGGTCCTGGCAAAACAGGAAGCCTGGGAATTTGTGACCTTCGAAGACGACGCAGAACTGCCTCTGGCGTTCAAAGCACCGACAATGGTTCTGGCATAAGCCTGACCGTTTCGTAAATTCGACTGGCAACCTGGCACTCTCTCCGGTCAGGGAACCAGTCGTTTTTTCTTTTTGCCCTCAACACTCCGTTTTCCTGCCGTTGCCCTCTCTTAAAGATCACACTCCTGCGCAACCGCTGCTTTCTTAACCCGTTTTTAGCTGCGGTTTTCGTCATTCCTGCTGCTGTAGCGCGGCATTAATGGTAATATTCTCGGGCTAAAATAGAATAACGGTACTCAGAGCCTATCCCAGTAGGCGTAATTGTTGAAGCCAGTTTGGGGCCGGACAGCGCGCAGAAACCGGAGCGTACACGTAGTACGTGAGGATTTCGAGCACACTGCCCGGCCCCAAAATGGCGAATAAAATAGCCTAATGGGATAGGCACTTAAACCGAAGGTGGAACTTTACGTGAGTGGAATGCTGACGCGTTGGCGACAGTTTGGTAGACGCTACTTCTGGCCGCATCTCCTGTTGGGGATGGTTGCTGCCGGTTTTGGTCTGCCTGCGCTTGCGAATAACGCCGAGCCAGCTTCCCCCGCCCGCGCAACAACCAGTAACCATAATCCGGCGCAGAGAATCGATTTCTCGCAGCTGGCGCGGCTGGAAAATAACCGTCGTCCCTCCTTCAGCGTCGACTACTGGCATCAGCACGCCATTCGCACCGTTATTCGCCATCTTTCTTTTGCCATGGCGCCTACCGCATCGCCGGTTGCCGAGCCAACATCTCCGCTGCAGGCGGCACAGCATCTGGCGCTGCTGGATACGCTGAATGCGTTACTGAACGTTGAAAGCCAGCCGTCTATCGTCATTGCGCAAGGCGCGGTGTTACCCGCGCTTTCTCCTCCCGCCTTTAGTGTTCCTGACTGGGTCAGTCAGGTGCAGGGTATTCGCGCCGGGCCGCAGCGCCTCGTCTGAAAGTAATTGTTTTAATTCCTTTATTTTTCTGACTCCGCAATGGCGGGGCGTTTGAGATTTTATTATGTTAATCAAATTGTTGACCAAAGTTTTTGGTAGTCGTAACGATCGTACCCTGCGCCGTATGCGCAAAGTTGTCGCTATTATTAACGCGATGGAACCGGAGATGGAAAAACTCTCCGATGAAGAGCTGAAAGCGAAAACCAATGAATTCCGCGCGCGTATCGAAAAAGGCGAAACCGTAGAGAGCCTGATTCCAGAAGCGTTTGCCGTGGTGCGTGAAGCGAGCAAGCGTGTATTCGGCATGCGTCACTTCGACGTGCAGCTGCTCGGCGGTATGGTGCTGAACGACCGTTGCATCGCAGAGATGCGTACCGGTGAAGGTAAAACTCTGACCGCAACGCTGCCGGCTTACCTGAACGCGCTGTCCGGCAAGGGCGTGCACGTGGTCACCGTCAACGACTATCTGGCCCAGCGTGACGCCGAAAACAACCGTCCGCTGTTCGAATTCCTCGGCATGACCGTCGGTATTAACATGTCTGGCCTGCCAGCGCCTGCGAAGCGCGAAGCCTACAACGCCGACATCACCTACGGTACCAACAACGAATACGGTTTTGACTACCTGCGCGACAACATGGCGTTCAGCCCGGAAGAGCGCGTACAGCGTAAACTGCACTATGCGCTGGTCGATGAAGTCGACTCCATCCTGATCGATGAAGCGCGTACGCCGCTTATCATCTCCGGCCCGGCTGAAGACAGCTCGGAAATGTATAAAAAAGTGAACAAAATCATTCCTCACCTGGTTCGCCAGGAGAAGGAAGATTCCGACACCTTCCAGGGTGAAGGTCACTTCTCCGTGGATGAAAAAGCGCGTCAGGTTAACCTGACCGAACGCGGCCTGGTGCTGATTGAAGAGCTGTTGGTGAAAGAAGGCATTATGGAAGAAGGCGAGTCGCTGTACTCTCCGGGCAACATTATGCTGATGCATCACGTAACCGCCGCGCTGCGCGCCCACGTCCTGTTCACCCGCGACGTTGACTACATCGTCAAAGATGGCGAAGTCATTATCGTCGACGAACATACCGGTCGTACCATGCAGGGCCGTCGCTGGTCCGATGGTCTGCACCAGGCCGTCGAAGCCAAAGAAGGCGTAGAGATTCAGAACGAGAACCAGACGCTGGCGTCCATCACCTTCCAGAACTACTTCCGTCTGTACGAAAAACTGGCCGGTATGACCGGTACGGCGGACACCGAAGCGTTTGAATTCAGCTCTATCTACAAGCTGGATACCGTGGTGGTGCCGACCAACCGTCCGATGATCCGTAAAGATATGCCGGATCTGGTCTACATGACCGAAGCGGAAAAAATTCAGGCGATTATTGAAGATATCAAAGAACGTACCGCGAAAGGCCAGCCGGTGCTGGTGGGGACCATCTCCATCGAGAAATCCGAAGTGGTCTCCCACGAGCTCACCAAAGCGGGCATCAAGCATAACGTTCTGAACGCCAAATTCCACGCCAGCGAAGCAGACATCGTCGCGCAGGCGGGTTACCCGGCAGCGGTCACCATCGCTACCAACATGGCGGGTCGTGGTACCGATATTATGCTCGGCGGTAGCTGGCAGGCAGAGGTTGCGCACCTTGAAGATCCGACGCCGGAACAGATTGCGCAAATCAAAGCCGACTGGCAGGTGCGTCACGACGCCGTGCTGGCGGCAGGTGGTCTGCACATCATTGGTACCGAACGTCACGAATCTCGTCGTATCGATAACCAGCTGCGCGGTCGTTCCGGTCGTCAGGGTGATGCGGGTTCCTCCCGTTTCTACCTGTCGATGGAAGATGCCCTGATGCGTATCTTCGCCTCTGACCGCGTGTCCGGCATGATGCGTAAGCTGGGGATGAAGCCGGGCGAAGCCATTGAGCACCCGTGGGTCACCAAAGCGATTGCTAACGCGCAGCGTAAAGTGGAAAGCCGCAACTTTGATATTCGTAAACAGCTGCTGGAATACGATGACGTTGCTAACGACCAGCGTCGTGCTATCTACACCCAGCGTAACGAACTGCTGGATGTCACAGACGTTAGCGAAACCATCAACAGCATTCGTGAAGACGTGTTCAAAGCGACTATCGATGCGCACATTCCGCCGCAATCGCTGGAAGAAATGTGGGATATCCCGGGTCTGCAGGAACGTCTGAAAAACGACTTTGACCTCGAACTGCCGATTGCGGAATGGCTGGATAAAGAGCCGGAGCTGCATGAAGAGACGCTACGTGAGCGTATTCTGGAAAGCGCGGTTGAAGTCTACAAGCGTAAAGAAGAGGTGGTTGGCGCTGAAATGATGCGTCACTTCGAAAAAGGCGTGATGCTGCAAACCCTCGATTCCCTGTGGAAAGAGCACCTGGCGGCGATGGACTACCTGCGTCAGGGCATCCACCTGCGTGGCTATGCGCAGAAGGATCCTAAGCAAGAGTACAAGCGTGAATCCTTCTCCATGTTTGCTGCAATGCTGGAATCTCTGAAGTATGAAGTGATCAGCACCCTGAGCAAGGTGCAGGTACGCATGCCGGAAGAAGTTGAAGCCATGGAACAACAGCGTCGTGAAGAAGCCGAGCGCCTGGCCCAAATGCAGCAGCTAAGCCATCAGAGCGATGATGAAGCCGTCGCACAGGATCTGGCCGCACAGACCGGCGATCGCAAAGTGGGTCGTAACGATCCGTGCCCTTGCGGTTCCGGTAAAAAATACAAACAGTGTCATGGCCGTCTGAGCTAAGATCATAATAAGAAAACAAAAGGCGCAGAGTTCTGCGCCTTTTTTATGGATAAGACAAAATGAAAATACTGCAAATCTCCGTCGGCATCATTCGTAATGCTGCAGGCGAAATCTATATTACCCAGCGTGCTGCTGATGCGCATATGGCGCATAAATGGGAATTCCCCGGCGGTAAAATTGAAGCGGGAGAATCTCCGCAGGAAGCGGTTATTCGTGAGCTGCAGGAAGAGGTTGGGATCGTGACCACCTCGTTACAACCATTTGATAAGCTGGAGTATCAGTTCCCCGATCGCCACATCACACTGTGGTTCTGGCTGGTGGATAGCTGGGAAGGCGAGCCGTGGGGCAAGGAAGGGCAACCGGGGCGCTGGGTTGCGCAACAGGATCTCGTCGCGGACGAATTTCCGCCAGCGAACGTACCGGTGATTGAAAAGCTGATTGCGGGGTAGACCTGATAAGCAGAGCGCCATCAGGTCAAATGACGCAGATTGCCGGATAGCGGCGCATCGTCTTATCCGGCCTACGCTAAATTACTGCTGCTCTTCGCTCCAGTCATCGCTGTCGGAGAGATCGCCGCTGCTTGGGATTCGCTTTTCCTCCGCAGCCCACTCGCCGAGGTCAATCAGCTGGCAGCGCTTGGAGCAAAAAGGACGATAGGGGCTTTGTTCACCCCACACAACCGGTTTGTTGCAGGTGGGGCAGTTTACCGTAATGACGTCAGACATCTTCTCTCCTTAGCAGCACGCCAGTTCAAAATCCAGACGCTCTGGCACCACGCCATGCTCGCTGTCCAGCGGCATAAAGCGGATGGCAAAGCGGCTCTTGTGCCCGGAGATCTGCGGGTAAAGCTGCGAGGCGAGCTCGAGCTTCAGGCGCAGCAGGTCGGCATCTTCGCCGTTGTCCTGATAAAAACCGTTCAGGCTGGTTTGTTTGCGGAACAGGGCTGAGTTACGTACCAGATCGAGAATTAACGTCAGTGCCTGATTCAGCGGCTCCAGGCTAGCCAGCCAGGTTTCGACGAGCGCATCACGCTGATGCTGTCTGGCGTTCAGCCAGATATGCAGCGTCGGCAGGTCGAAGCTGCAGCAACCGCCCGGAATGCTCAGACGCTGGCGAACCAGCGCAATCAGGCGATCTTCACGCAGGAATTGCCCGATGCGCGGCGCGGCCATCAGGATGCTACTGCTGTTTTTCAACTGCTGGCGTAGAGCGTCGATACGGCTGAGGTCAACGCCCGGGACTTCGCTCCAGGCGTTCAGTTTACGCTGCTGGCGCTCCAGCTCTTTGAGCAGTTCTGTGCGGATATCGCCGCGTTCGAACACATCCAGTAAATCCCCGACGTTGCGAAAAAAGTGCAGCGCGCTGGCGTGATCTCTGATGGGTAAATTAGCATTCAATTGCTCAGTCAGAAATTCAATACGCAGCCAGGTACGCATTTTTTCGTTTAGCGGATGCTCAAAAAGGATGTGGGTGTGCATTACGATTTTTCCTGTGAAACAGCCTGTGCCGCGAGCTCAAGATAGTGCGCGTGAAGGCGAGCAACATCCGATGCAATGGCATCTGGTGTGCCGTTGTTATTAATAACGTCGTCAGCCACGGCCAGACGCGCTTCGCGCGTGGCCTGGGCAGCAAGAATATTTTCCGCATGCTCTCGCGACACATTGTCGCGCTGCATGGTACGAAGAAGCTGGGTTTCGCGCGATACGTCAATGACCAGCACGCGATCGGCCCGCTCATACAGTTTGTTTTCCACCAGCAGAGGAACGACCCAAAGCACGTAAGGCGAGGTGGCCTGACGAAGCTGACGCTGCGTTTCCTGCTGAATCAAAGGGTGCAGAAGGGCATTGAGCCAGGCTTTTTCCTCCGGGTTGGCGAAAATACGTTCGCGTAGCGCCCGGCGATTGAGCGCCCCTTCCTCGGTCAGAATGTGGTGACCGAAATGTTCGGTAATGGCTGCCAGCGCTGGCGTGCCGGGTTCGACAACCTGACGGGCAAGAATATCGGCATCAATCACGTTAATTCCCAGGCAAGAAAACGCATCTGCGACCGTGCTTTTGCCGCTACCGATGCCGCCCGTTAACGCCACTGTGTAAGTCATACCGCTTAGCCCTGGAATTTTAGTATGAAAATCATTTGGTTAAAAAACTGGCGCTCAAAGTATGCGAATCAAAGAAGCACGGTACAATTCGCCAGGTAAATTTATGGGATTGTAGCTTAAAAAAAGTGAAAATCGCAGTCTTGCGAAGACCTGATTAGTGCGTATGATTGCATTACTGGAGTTGTGCTCTCAATTTAATTGCCATTAACCCCAGGAATTCGCACATGCGTATCGAAGAAGATCTGAAGTTAGGTTTCAAAGACGTTCTTATCCGCCCTAAACGCTCTACTCTTAAAAGCCGTTCCGATGTTGAACTGGAACGCGAATTCACCTTTAAACACTCAGGCCAACGCTGGTCAGGCGTACCGATTATTGCTGCGAATATGGACTCCGTGGGGACTTTCGGGATGGCAAAAGCACTCGCCTCTTTCGATATCCTGACTGCCGTACACAAACACTACTCTGTTGAAGAGTGGAAAGCCTTTGTGCAGGCCGAATCTGAAGACGTGCTCAAACACGTGATGGTCTCTACCGGGACCTCCGATGCTGACTTCGAAAAAACGCAGCAGATCCTCAAGCTGAACTCAGCGCTGAACTTTGTGTGTATTGACGTAGCTAATGGTTACTCTGAGCACTTTGTACAGTTTGTGGCGAAAGCGCGTGAAGCATGGCCGACGAAAACGATCTGTGCAGGCAACGTCGTAACCGGCGAGATGTGCGAAGAGCTGATTCTGTCCGGCGCGGACATTGTGAAAGTAGGGATTGGTCCGGGTTCCGTCTGCACAACCCGCGTGAAAACCGGCGTCGGCTATCCGCAGCTGTCCGCAGTCATTGAATGTGCTGATGCGGCACACGGCCTTGGCGGCCAGATCGTCAGCGACGGCGGCTGCACCATGCCGGGTGATGTGGCGAAAGCTTTCGGCGGCGGTGCCGACTTCGTGATGCTGGGCGGCATGTTGGCTGGCCACGACGAAAGCGGCGGCGTGATCGTTGAAGAGAACGGCGAGAAATTTATGCTGTTCTACGGCATGAGCTCCGAGTCGGCGATGAAGCGCCACGTCGGCGGCGTGGCCCAGTATCGCGCGGCAGAAGGCAAAACCGTGAAGCTACCGCTGCGTGGCCCGGTCGATAACACCGCGCGTGATATCCTTGGCGGCCTGCGTTCAGCGTGCACCTACGTCGGGGCATCTCGTCTGAAAGAGTTGACCAAACGCACCACCTTTATTCGGGTACAGGAACAAGAGAACCGCGTGTTCAACAGCCTGTAACCCCTTCAACGCTGGCACCGTATGTGCCAGCGTTATCCCGCTCCGCTGATGGCATCTCCCAGATGAAAAATGGGCAGGTACATGGCGACGACCAGCGTTCCAATGATTAACCCCGTGACGATAAGCAGCAACGGCTCCAGCATCGACGTCAGGTTTTCCGCCAGATTCTGGGTGCTCTCATTGTGATGCCGCGCCAGATTCTCCAGCATTTCATCCAGCGCCCCGGACGCTTCCCCCGTTCTCACCAGCTGTAAGCACAGTGGTGTAAACACGTGACTATTTTCCATGGCCTGCCAGATGGTACAACCCTGCGCCACATCGTGATGCAGCCTGGCGATAACCTCACGCCACCACGGACAGGTGAGCGTCTCTTCAACGGTTTCCAGCCCCTGCAAAAAGGCGATGCCTGCGCGTTGCGTCAGTGACAGAACGGTAAAAATCTGGCTAAGCATCTGGCCGCGCCTGAGCTTGCCCATAATTGGCAGTGCGAGCAGTATTTGTTGGCGGACACGTTGCCATGGCGGATGATTTTTTAACGCTACGCCGAGCGCCGCAGGCAACAGCAAAGAAACAAAAAGGGGAATGCACCATCGTTCAATAAAGGCGGTGCTTGCGATGACGGCCTGCGTCAGCGCGGGCAACGGCGTGTTGAAGGTACGATAGATGGCGGTAAATTCCGGCAGGACGAAACTCACCATCGCCACCACCACCAGCACGGCCAGCGACAGGATAATCAGCGGATAGCGCAGCGCCTTTTTCACTTTTGCCGTGAGCAGCCGTTGCGCTTTCTGCTGTTGAGAAAGTGCCAGACAGCACTGTTCCAGCTTACCGGTGATTTCACCGGTGCGAATCATCGCCAGATAGAGTGGCGGAAAAGCCTGTGGCCATGACTTCAATCCTTCCGATAATGTGACACCTTGTGCCAGGCGGTTAGCCAGCGAGTTGAGGAGGGCGCGCCACTGCGCTACGGGGTGTTGCTGGGCGAGGAGCGTCAGGCTGTCTGATAAGGTAAGACCGGCCTGCAAAAGCGTTGCTAACTGACCGATCACTGCACAGCTATGCTGCGATCGCCAGAGTGATGGGTTCACCGCACGGCGTTTCAACGATAAGGCGATAATGTTTTGCTGCGCGAGCGCCATTAGCGCGGCAGGCCGATGGCTGGCCCAGAGCGTACCGCGATGCTCGATGCCGTTGGGGTCAAGCCCACGCCAGTACCAAAGCTGTTCACGCATCCTGTGGGAGTCCTAGTACGCGCAGCAGTTCTTCCTGCGTGGTTAGCCCTTGCTCGACGGCCCGGCAGCCGTTTTCAAACAGCGTGGTCATACCCGATTCCCGCGCATGGACCATGAGTTCAGCCGGACTAAAACCACCGGCAATACACTGTCTCAGTGTGGGCGTGAGCGGCAGCAGTTCAAACAGGGCGAGACGGCCCTGATAGCCATGATAACAGTGCTCGCAGCCTGGTGCCGTCCAGTGCGGTAGCGGACGCGGCCACAGTGATGGTGGGAGCGGTTGTGCATTGGGTAACCTCTTTTGACAGTGCGGGCAGAGTCGTCGTACCAACCTCTGAGCGACAACCATTATCAATGCCGATGACACCATCCAGCGCGCCACGCCCATCTGCTCCAGGCGTACCAGCGTTTCGACGGTAGAGTTGGTATGCAGCGTCGAGAGCACCAGATGACCGGTTTGTGCGGCTTTGATAGCGATCTCTGCCGTCTCACCGTCGCGGATTTCACCCACCATCACGATGTCGGGATCCTGACGCAGCAAGGCGCGGAGTACGTTCTGGAAGGTTAATCCCGCGCGGGGACTGATCTGCGTCTGGTTCAGGCCATCAAGCGGAATCTCAATAGGGTCTTCCACACTACAGATATTGACGTCGCTATGGTTGCGACTTTGCAGCGCGCTGTATAGCGTCACCGTTTTTCCGCTGCCCGTCGGCCCGGTAACCAGAATCAGTCCTTGCGGTTGATTCAGCGCGGACTGAAGCTGCGAGTGCTCGCGGTCTGACAACCCCAGTTGCTTAAGGTCCAGCGCCTGTTCAACCTTATGCAGCAGACGCAGCACCGCTTTTTCGCCGTAGCGACAGGGCAGCGTCGAGAGTCTGAATGAGAGCGGCTTATCGGCAATATCTATCGTGAACTGCCCGTCCTGAGGTAATCGACGCTCGGCGATATCCAGGCCGCCGAGCACCTTTAGTCTTGCGATAAGCGGTGCCATTAGCGGGAACGAGACAGGGGCAAGAGGATGCAGTACGCCGTCGACCCGCAGCCGCACGCGTAGGGCATGCTCGGCCGGCTCAAAGTGGATATCGGACGCGCGTTGAATCAGCGCCTGTTTGAGCAGATGGTTGAGTAGGTCAACCGCGTTGTCGCTCTCTTCATGCGGTGTGACATTGGCTAAAGGTGCCGACTGCTGGAGATATTTGTCCATCCTCTCCTGAGTCCAGCATTCAATATCGATACGCTTTTGGCTGGCAAAACGGAGCGAATCCATCAGCTCGCCGGGCGGCGTGCCGACCACCGCGATATTCAGTTCATCGGCCGCATTGCCGAGCAGCACCGCGTGGTGACGCTGGCACAGCGTTAACAACTGTTCCTGTTTCATCGCTGTCACCTCGCTTACTGTGCGTCAAAGCGGAAAACATCTTCACAGGCCTGCTGTAGCGCGCCATCGTTCTGGATATCGCAGGTGCGCTGCCAGCCGGTGATGCCGTTGGCATTATCCCAGCCGGGGACCAGGGTGACGGTCAGACCGTTGAGGCTCTCCTGACCGGTGAGAATAACCGTACCCTGCGCGACGCTCATGGCTGAAACATAGCGCGTCGTGGTCGGTGAGGGGATGCCGTTGCTGCCTGCATTGCAGTTATCCAGCCCGCCACGGTCGAGCGCGCACAGTTCGATGGCGGTGCGGTAGGGGACGAAGGTTTGCAGCATATCGGTTAGCGCTGCTTTGCGTAGGTAGTTCTGGTAGGCCGGGATTCCGATAGCGCTAAGGATAGCGATAATGCCAATAACGACCATCAGCTCGATAAGGGTAAAACCTTGCTGTCTGTTCATGTTCTGCTCCTTGCTGAAACTGGCGCTACTCTGGCAGAGGCTGCGGCGGCCAGCGAGGGGCAAAATGGTGTTCAGGACGCTGCTTCCCAGCGTTTTTGTTAAGGTTGCAGATGTGCAGGGGGAAGTGGAACGAAGATCGAAAAAAGCCCTCGCGGCGGAGGGCATCATCAGCTGTTAGTGAAAGCGCATCGACAGGTCGAGCGCGCGCACATGCTTGGTTAGCGCGCCGACGGAGATGAAGTCGACGCCGGTTTCAGCGAACTCGCGAATGGTATCAAAGGTCACGTTGCCGGAGACCTCCAGTTGAGCCTGACCTTGGGTCATGTTGACCGCTTCACGCATCTGCTCGGTATCAAAGTTATCAAGCATGATGATGTCGGCACCGGCCTTCAGCGCCTCTTGCAGCTCTTGCAGCGTTTCCACTTCAACTTCAACCGGCACGTCCGGATGCAGCCAGAACGCTTTCTCTACCGCCTGACGCACGGAGCCGGAGGCAATAATATGGTTTTCTTTGATCAGGAAGGCGTCGGACAATCCCAGGCGGTGATTGGCGCCGCCGCCGCACAGCACGGCGTATTTTAGCGCGGTGCGTAGGCCCGGCAACGTTTTGCGGGTGTCCAGCAGTTGAGTGTGGGTGCCTTCCAGCAGATTGACGTATTTACGCACTTCAGTGGCGACACCGGAAAGCGTCTGCACAAAGTTCAACGCCGTGCGCTCGCCGGTAAGCAGAACGCGGGACGGGCCATTAATTTCAAACAGCGGTTGGTTAGCGACGACGGTATCGCCATCTTCAACGTGCCAGGTCAGGGTGACGTCATCGCCAGCCAGTTGAATAAAGACCTCTTCAACCCAGCGTTTACCGCAAAATACGCCGTCTTCACGCGTAATCACGATGGCATGAGACTGTGTTTTTTCCGGTAAGAGTTGTGCGGTAATATCGTTCTGGGCATTCACTTCTCCGCCCAGATCTTCACGCAGGGCCTGGGCGACCGCGTCAGGGATATCGAGGTTGATACGTTCAAGCAGCGCGTCACGTCGGTGGTCTGGGTTATAGCGGCGAGGCGGCATAATAAAGCTCCAAATTGGTAACGATGCAAAAGATTGAAACATGCTACTCTGAACCAGCAAGTATCACCATATTTTAGGAGATCCTGAATGCAGTTAGATAAGGGCTGGCTGGTGGGCGTTCGGCAGGTGCCGTCCCCTCATCATGATAGTCGCCCGGAGGATGAGGCCCCCTCGCTGCTGGTTGTGCACAATATTAGCCTGCCGCCCGGTCAGTTTGGCGGCCCGTGGATAGATGCTCTGTTTACCGGTACGCTCGATCCTGACGCCGATCCGTTTTTTGCGGAAATTTGCCATCTGCGGGTATCGGCCCACTGCTTGATCCGTCGCGACGGTGAGATTGTGCAGTACGTTCCCTTTGATAAACGCGCGTGGCACGCAGGCGTTTCCTCCTACCACGGGCGTGAACGGTGTAATGATTTCTCTATCGGTATTGAGCTCGAAGGTACCGATACGCTGGCCTATACCGATGCGCAGTATGCGCAGTTGGCGGCGTTAACACAGCTGCTCATTGCCGAGTATCCCCTCATTGCCGACAATATGACGGGTCACAGCGATATCGCGCCTGTGCGTAAAACCGATCCCGGCCCGGCGTTTGACTGGGCACGTTTTCGCGCGCTGGTCACCCCCTCGTCAGATAAGGAGATGACATGACGTTGTTTACCACGCTTCTGGTTCTGCTGGCCGAACGCCTGTTTAAACTTGGCGAACACTGGCAACTTGACCATCGTCTGGAGGCACTGTTTCGCCGGGTGAAACACTATTCCCTGGCCGCCACGCTGCTGATGACCATCGCGGCGATGGCGGTGGTCGGGATTATTCAGCGTGCGTTGGATGGGCTGCTGTTTAATGTGCCGCAGCTTATTTTCTGGATTCTGCTGGGGCTGCTGTGTATTGGCGCGGGTCGCGTTCGTCTGCACTATCATGCTTACCTGAAGGCGGCATCACGTAATGATGCCCACGCTCGTGAGGCGATGGCCAGCGAACTGACGATGATTCATGGTGTCCCTCCGGGTTGCGATGAGCGTGAGTTCCTGCGTGAATTGCAGAACGCGCTGCTGTGGATCAACTATCGTTTCTACCTCGCTCCGTTGTTCTGGTTTGTCGTCGGGGGCGCCTGGGGGCCGGTGGCGCTTATGGGCTATGCGTTCCTGCGCTCGTGGCAGTCCTACCTCGCGCGCTACCAAACGCCGCACCAGCGTCTACAGTCGGGGATTGACGCGATTCTGCACGTGGTGGATTGGGTCCCTGTACGCCTGGTTGGCGTGGTGTATGCGCTGATTGGTCACGGTGAGAAGGCGCTTCCTGCGTGGTTTGCTTCGCTGGGCGATCGCCATTCTTCACAGTATCAGGTGTTGACGACGCTGGCGCAGTATTCGCTGGCTCGCGAGCCGCATGTTGATAAAGTGGAGACGCCAAAGGCGGCGGTTTCGATGGCGAAGAAGACGTCGTATGCGGTCGTGGTGGTGATGGCGCTGCTGACTATCTATGGGACGCTAGTGTAGTTTTTGGCCGGATGGCGGCCTCGCCTTATCCGGCCTACGATGAGTCCCGAAGGCCCGGTGAGGCGAAGCGCCACCGGGCAATGCTTTTACAGCGTATCGGCTGGCGGAATACCAAAGTCCGGCATCCCATCCTCCCTCCAGTAGACGGTCTTCAATCGGGTATGACGATTCGGGTCATACAGCGGGTCGCCTTCAATTTCCGTGTAGTTCCTCGCATGATAAACCAGCACATCCTCACCTTCCGGCGTCTGCGTGAAACTATTGTGTCCAGGGCCATACTGGCGATTTTCATAGCTGGTGGTGAATACCGGTTCCGGTGACTTATGCCAGTTTTCCACCTTGGTGATATCGGCGTCTTTATCAATCCACAGCAGGCCCATGCAGTAGTTTTCGTCGGTGGCGCTGGCGGAGTAGCTGATAAACAGACGGTTGCCGTGGGTGACGACGGCAGGCCCTTCGTTCACCAGAAAACCGCGGCACTCCCAATCGAACTCAGGTTTGCTGAGCATCACAGGTTCACCTTTCAGGGTCCACGGGTTTTCCAGTTCGGCCAGATACAGGTTGGAGTTACCGGCAATCTCCGGCGACTTTTGCGCCCACAAATACCACAGTTTGCCCTGATGCGCGAAGGTGGTGGCATCGAGGCAGAAGGTGTCGAACGGCGTTTTTACCTGACCTTTCTCAACCCATTTCCCGCTGAGCGGATCGGCGTCGCTGCACTCCAGCACGAACATGCGGTGCTGGAACATCCCCAGACTGTCGAACGCCTGAGTGTGGGCGGCGGCGAAGTAGATATACCATTTGCCGTTAATGTGGTGCAGCTCCGGCGCCCAGATAAGGTTGCTCATCGGGCCGCTGTCCGGCTTGCGCCAGACCACCACCGGTTCCGCAGTGCGCAGGCCGTCGAGATCGTCGGCGCGGCGGATCTCCAGCCGGTCATATTCCGGGACAGAGGCGATAAAGTAGTACGTTCCCTTGTGACGCAGAATAAACGGATCGGCGCGTTGCTCAATAAAGGGGTTAGGCCAGTTCTTCATCAGGCTTTCCTTACGTGTTCAGTCGTTTTCAATTCTTGCTGGTATTCATTCAGCTCGCGGTAGTTATTACGGCGTTTTTCGAGATCTTCCTGAATCTGTTTCATCAGGTTGCGGTCAACTTTCAGCAGACGAACCACGCCTGCGGTAATCAGATAGCCCACGCCAGGAATCACGGTGAATAACAGCATGATACCGTTGAGGGTGGTGTCGCTTTGCGCTTTGGCACCCGCGTCGTAGCCGTACCAGGAGAGCAGGAAGCCGACCATGGCACCGGCCACCGCAAGACCCACCTTCAGGAAGAACAGGTTGCCGGAGAAGCTGATGCCGGTGATACGTTTGCCGGTCTTCCACTCGCCGTAATCATCAACGTCGGCCATCAGCGACCAGTGCAGCGGGGACGGGATCTGGTGCAGTACGTTCAGCAGGAAGTAGAGTACGACAATAAGCACGGTGGCGTGTGGATCGAAGAAATAGAAGGCGATAGAGAATATTGCCAGTACGATGTTGGTCCAGAAGAAAACCTGCAGCTTACACCAGCGGTCGGTTAGTACTTTGGCCAGCATGCTGCCGATCATCATGCCAACCACGCCGAGGCTGATAAAGATAGTGGCGAAATGTGTGCTTTCACCCATTACCCAGGTCACGTAGTACATGGTGGCCGCCATGCGGATAAAACCAGGGCAGACGTTGCACAGCGTCAGCAGCAGAATGCGTACCCACTGATCGTTTTTCCAGACGTCTTTTAAATCTTGCTTCAGTTCATCGTTGGTCTGCACCGCCGGGCGCACGCGTTCACGCACGGTGGAAAAGCAGAACAGGAACATACACATGCCGATAAAGGCCAGCACGGTCATCGCCATCTGGTAGCCTTTGGCTTTGTCTTCACCGCCAAACCAGTCGGCCATCGGCAGCAGCGTCAGCGATAACAGCAGGGTCGCGATACCTACCAACACGAAGCGGTAAGACTGACAGGCGACGCGCTCTTTTGGATCGTTGGTAATGACGCTACCCAGAGAGCAGTAAGGAATATTGATGGCGGTATAGGTGATCGACAGCAGGAAATAGGTGACAAATGCATAGATAACTTTGCTGCTGTAGGTCCATTCTGGCGTGGTGAACATCAGCACGCTGAACAGGGCATAGGGGAAGGCGATCCATAATAGCCATGGACGAAAACGACCGTACTTACTGCGGGTACGGTCGGCCAGCGCGCCCATAATCGGGTCAGTGACGGCGTCAATGACGCGGATTGAGAGCAGCAGTACGCCCACCAATGCCGGCGCCAGACCAAAAATATCGGTATAAAAATAGTTAACGAACAGCATGATAGCGCCGAAGATGATGTTGCATCCAGCATCGCCCATGCCATAACCAATCTTCTCTTTTACTGACAGTTTATTCGCGTCCATCGCCAGATCTCTCTTGGGGAATATGGCGAAGATTATTGCCAGTTAAAGGGGAAAATGCGTAGCAGGATAACGTTGTTGATATGGAGAAAGCTGCTGCGAAAATGAAACTGTGAGGCAGGTAACATCAGGGAAAAAGCCCCCTCCGGGAGGAGAGGGCCTGTCAGATCAGTGCGCTTTTACGGTTTTGGCGCTCTTCTGCTTAAACATAAAGCCAATACCCAGAATGGCGATCCATACCGGAATCAGCCATACGGAGATCGCCATGCCCGGGGTCATGACCATAATGACCAGCACGGCAGCCATGAAGACCAGGCAGATCCAGTTCCCCAGCGGGTAGAACAGCGCCGGGAAGCGCGTGGTGACGCCCTGCTGCTGTTTGGCTTTGCGGAACTTGATGTGCGCCAGGCTAATCATCGCCCAGTTAATCACCAGGGCAGAGACCACCAGCGCCATCAGCAGCCCGAATGCGGACTCTGGTGCCAGGTAGTTGATCAGTACGCACAGCGCAGTCACAACGGCGGAAACCAAAATGGAGCTCACCGGCACGCCGCGTTTGTCGACGTTCAGCAGCGCTTTCGGAGCGTTACCCTGCTGCGCCAGGCCGAAAAGCATACGGCTGTTGCAGTAGACGCAGCTGTTGTACACGGAGAGTGCGGCGGTCAGGACCACGATGTTCAGGGCATTCGCTACGAACGAGTCGCCCAGTTCATGGAAGATAAGTACGAACGGACTGACGTCTGCGGTGACGCGGGTCCACGGCATCAGCGAGAGCAGTACCGCCAGCGAGCCCACATAGAAAATCAGGATACGGTAGATAACCTGGTTGGTGGCTTTAGGAATGCTTTGCTCCGGGTTATCCGCTTCTGCCGCGGTAATCCCAACCAGCTCAAGGCCGCCGAAGGAGAACATGATGATCGCCATCATCATCACCAGTCCGGTCCAGCCGTGAGGCAGGAAGCCGCCTTGTTCCCACAGGTTGCGAACGGTTGCCTGCGGGCCCGCGGTGCCGCTGAACAGTAGCCATGCGCCGAACAGGATCATCGCGATAACCGCGATAACCTTGATGATGGCAAACCAGAACTCCATCTCACCGAACACTTTAACGTTGGTCAGGTTGATGGCGTTGATAATCACAAAGAAGGCTGCCGCAGAAGCCCAGGTTGGGATCTCGGGATACCAGAACTGGATATATTTACCCACGGCCGTGAGTTCCGCCATGGCAACCAGGACGTACAGCACCCAGTAGTTCCAGCCCGAAGCAAAGCCCGCAAAGTTGCCCCAGTACTTGTAGGCAAAGTGGCTGAAGGAGCCAGCTACTGGCTCTTCAACCACCATTTCACCGAGCTGGCGCATGATCATAAAGGCAATAAAACCGGCGATAGCGTAGCCGAGAATAATACCGGGACCTGCGGATTGAATAACGGAGGCGCTGCCAAGAAACAGGCCGGTGCCGATAGCGCCGCCCAGAGCGATCAGCTGGATATGGCGGTTCTTCAGGCCGCGCTTAAGCTGCGTGCCTTGCTGTTGACCTTCCATTGTGAAACCTCGTGTGTGGTTATTATTGTGACGCTGTTGTGCGTATGTACTTAAGAAATTCCGTTTTCTGTATTGTTATGTTTACGAAAAGCTTTTCTTAAAAAGAGGTAAGGCTCTTTCGTCATGAGCAGAATAGTGGTAAGCGCGGAGGAATGCACCTGCTTTATGAAGGGATGATGACGGATTGGATAAAAAGACAACAACGGTCACGCCGCGCTGAAATGGTGATATCACGATAACATTGAATTAATAGTCACTAGATTGAATAAAAATTCATTTATGGCGGAATTGAAACGGTTCAGTTTGCTTAATATTGTTTTGTTTTAGTTAATTATACTTCTTTATAGGTAAAGTCATTTTTTGTGCAAAGTTACATTTCTGAAACATCATTTCTGTAATGTTGTTAAAAAGTGCCGGGTTTACTGATTTCAATCAAAACCTGTATGGACATAAGGTGAATACTTTGTTACTTTAGCGCTACGAACTTGAAATTGGTAAGACCAATTGACTCCGGGCTAATGGCAGAGACAGGGAACAATGGCCTACAGCAAAATCCGCCAACCAAAACTTTCTGATGTGATTGAGCAGCAGTTGGAGTTTTTGATTCTTGAGGGGACGTTACGCCCCGGCGAAAAACTTCCACCTGAACGCGAACTGGCTAAACAGTTCGACGTTTCTCGCCCTTCGCTGCGTGAGGCGATTCAACGCCTTGAAGCCAAAGGGCTCCTGCTTCGTCGCCAGGGCGGCGGGACTTTTGTTCAGAGCAGCCTATGGCAGAGCTTCAGCGATCCGCTGGTTGAGCTTCTGTCCGACCACCCTGAATCCCAGTTTGATCTGCTAGAGACCCGTCACGCGCTGGAAGGTATCGCGGCTTATTACGCGGCACTGCGCAGCACTGATGAAGATCGCGTACGCATTCGCGAACTGCATCAGGCCATCGAACGGGCTCAGCAGTCTGGCGACCTTGACGCTGAATCTGACGCCGTCGTCCAGTATCAAATTGCGGTCACTGAAGCGGCTCACAACGTGGTGCTGCTTCATTTGCTACGGTGTATGGAGCCGATGCTGGCGCAAAACGTTCGTCAAAACTTTGAGTTGCTCTACGCCCGTAGGGAGATGCTCCCGCAGGTTAGCAATCATCGTACCCGTATTTTTGAAGCGATCATGGCTGGCGAACCAGAGCAGGCGCGCGAAGCGTCTCACCGCCACCTGGCCTTCATTGAAGAGATTTTGTTGGACAGAAGTCGTGAACAGAGCCGCCGTGAGCGCTCGTTACGTCGCCTCCAGCAGCGAAAGGATTAAGCTTTTTCCCGGCAGTTGTTTGACCGGGAAATGTGAAAATGCGCCATTCAGAGCGCGGCAACTAAACGCAGAACCTGTCTTATTGCGTTTTCCCACGAAAGCGCAATGGGACAGGTTCCAGACAAATCAACGTACTAGATAGATAAGGAATAACCCATGTCAGAACGTTTACACAATGACGTGGATCCGATCGAAACTCGCGACTGGCTACAGGCGATCGAATCGGTCATCCGTGAAGAAGGTGTTGAGCGCGCTCAGTATCTTATCGACCAACTGCTTTCTGAAGCACGCAAAGGCGGCGTTCAGGTAGCGGCGGGTGCAAGTGCTAGCGGTTACGTCAACACTATTGCCGTTGAAGATGAACCGGAATATCCGGGCAATCTGGAGCTGGAGCGTCGTATTCGTTCTGCTATTCGTTGGAACGCCATCATGACCGTGCTGCGTGCGTCTAAAAAAGACCTCGAGCTGGGCGGCCACATGGCTTCCTTCCAGTCTTCTGCGACCTTCTACGAAGTGTGCTTCAACCACTTCTTCCGCGCACGCAACGAGCAGGATGGCGGCGACCTGGTGTACTTCCAGGGCCACATCTCCCCGGGCGTTTACGCGCGTGCCTTCCTGGAAGGCCGTCTGACCGAAGAGCAGATGGACAACTTCCGTCAGGAAGTTCACGGTAAAGGTCTGTCTTCCTACCCGCACCCGAAACTGATGCCGACCTTCTGGCAGTTCCCGACCGTATCCATGGGTCTGGGCCCGATCGGTGCTATCTATCAGGCTAAGTTCCTGAAATATCTGGAACACCGTGGTCTGAAAGACACGTCCAAACAGACCGTATACGCCTTCCTGGGCGACGGCGAGATGGATGAACCAGAATCTAAAGGTGCGATCACCATCGCGACCCGTGAAAAACTGGACAACCTGGTCTTTGTCATCAACTGTAACCTGCAGCGCCTTGATGGCCCGGTTACCGGTAATGGCAAAATCATTAACGAACTGGAAGGCATCTTCGCGGGCGCTGGCTGGAACGTTATCAAGGTTATCTGGGGCGGTCGTTGGGACGAGCTGCTGCGTAAAGATACCAGCGGTAAACTGATCCAGCTGATGGAAGAAACCGTTGACGGTGACTACCAGACCTTCAAATCCAAAGATGGCGCTTACGTGCGTGAGCACTTCTTCGGCAAATATCCGGAAACCGCAGCGCTGGTGGCCGACTGGACTGACGAGCAGATCTGGGCCCTGAACCGCGGTGGTCACGATCCGAAGAAAGTCTACGCTGCACTGAAAAAAGCGCAGGAAACCAAAGGCAAAGCGACCGTAATCCTCGCCCATACCATTAAAGGTTACGGCATGGGTGACACCGCTGAAGGTAAAAACATCGCGCACCAGGTGAAGAAAATGAACATGGACGGCGTTCGTTACGTCCGCGATCGTTTCAACGTGCCGGTTGCCGATGCGGATATCGAAAAACTGCCGTACATCACCTTCCCGGAAGGTTCTGAAGAGCACACCTATCTGCACGCCCAGCGTCAGAAACTGCACGGCTACCTGCCGAGCCGTCAGCCGAACTTCGATGAGAAGTTAGAGCTGCCGACTCTGGAAGATTTCGCGCCGCTGCTGGAAGAGCAGAACAAAGAGATCTCTACCACTATCGCGTTCGTACGTGCCCTGAACGTGATGCTGAAGAACAAATCTATCAAAGACCGCCTCGTGCCGATCATCGCCGATGAAGCGCGTACCTTTGGTATGGAAGGTCTGTTCCGTCAGATTGGTATCTACAGCCCGAACGGTCAGCAGTACACCCCGCAGGACCGCGAGCAGGTTGCGTACTACAAAGAAGACGAGAAAGGCCAGATTCTGCAGGAAGGTATCAACGAACTGGGTGCTGGCGCATCCTGGCTGGCGGCTGCGACCTCTTACAGCACCAACAACCTGCCGATGATTCCGTTCTACATCTATTACTCCATGTTCGGGTTCCAGCGTATCGGTGACCTGTGCTGGCAGGCTGGCGACCAGCAGGCTCGCGGCTTCCTGGTAGGTGGTACTTCCGGTCGTACGACGCTGAACGGCGAAGGTCTGCAGCACGAAGATGGTCATAGCCATATTCAGTCTCTGACTATCCCGAACTGTATCTCTTACGATCCGTCTTACGCGTACGAAGTTGCGGTCATCATGCACGATGGTCTGGAGCGTATGTACGGTGAGAAACAAGAGAACGTTTACTACTACATCACCACGCTGAACGAAAACTACCACATGCCGGCCATGCCAGCAGGCGCCGAGGAAGGTATCCGTAAAGGTATCTACAAACTCGAAACCGTTGAAGGTAGCAAAGGTAAAGTTCAACTGCTGGGCTCCGGTTCTATCCTGCGTCACGTCCGTGAAGCAGCACAGATCCTGGCGAAAGACTACGGTGTGGGCTCTGACGTGTACTCTGTGACTTCCTTCACTGAACTGGCGCGTGATGGCCAGGATTGTGAGCGCTGGAACATGCTGCACCCGCTGGAAACGCCGCGCGTTCCGTACATCGCTCAGGTGATGAACGACGCTCCGGCTGTCGCCTCTACCGACTATATGAAACTGTTTGCTGAGCAGGTTCGTACTTATGTACCGGCTGATGATTACCGCGTACTGGGTACCGACGGCTTTGGCCGCTCTGATAGCCGTGAAAACCTGCGTCACCACTTCGAAGTTGATGCTTCCTACGTGGTTGTAGCGGCACTGGGCGAACTGGCTAAACGTGGCGAAATCGATAAGAAAGTGGTTGCGGAAGCAATTACCAAATTCAACATCGATGCAGAAAAAGTTAACCCGCGTCTGGCGTAAGAGGTAAAAGAACAATGGCTATCGAAATCAATGTACCGGACATCGGGGCTGATGAAGTTGAAATCACCGAGATCCTGGTCAAAGTGGGCGACAAAGTTGAAGCTGAACAGTCGCTGATCACCGTAGAAGGCGACAAAGCCTCTATGGAAGTTCCGTCTCCTCAGGCTGGTATCGTTAAAGAGATCAAAGTCTCTGTTGGCGACAAAACTGAGACCGGCAAACTGATCATGATTTTCGATTCCGCCGACGGTGCAGCAGCAGCTGCACCTGCCAAGGCAGAAGAGAAGAAAGAAGCGGCTCCGGCAGCAGCACCTGCTGCAGCGGCAGCAAAAGACGTACACGTTCCGGATATCGGCGGTGACGAAGTTGAAGTGACCGAGATTCTGGTGAAAGTGGGCGACACCGTGACCGCTGAGCAGTCGCTGATCACCGTAGAAGGCGATAAAGCCTCTATGGAAGTCCCGGCGCCGTTCGCGGGTACCGTGAAAGAGATCAAAGTGAACACCGGCGACAAAGTGTCTACCGGCTCTCTGATTATGGTCTTCGAAGTTGCGGGCGCGGCACCAGCGGCTGCACCGGCTCAGGCTGCAGCGCCTGCCGCCGCAGCGGCTCCGGCAGCAGCTTCGGGCTCCAAAGAAGTTAACGTACCGGATATCGGCGGTGACGAAGTTGAAGTCACTGAAGTGATGGTTAAAGTCGGCGATAAAATTGCCGCTGAGCAGTCACTGATTACCGTAGAAGGCGACAAAGCCTCTATGGAAGTTCCGGCTCCGTTCGCGGGCACCGTGAAAGAGATCAAAATCAGCACCGGCGACAAAGTGAAAACCGGCTCTCTGATTATGGTCTTCGAAGTGGAAGGCGCAGCGCCTGCGGCCGCTCCGGCTCAGGCAGCAGCTCCGGCTCCGGCCGCCGCGCCTGCCCAGGCAGCAGCGCCTGCTCCGGCGGCAAAAGCGGAAGGCAAATCTGAGTTTGCTGAGAACGACGCTTACGTCCACGCTACTCCGCTGATTCGTCGCCTGGCGCGCGAATTCGGCGTGAACCTGGCGAAAGTGAAAGGGTCTGGCCGTAAAGGTCGTATCCTACGCGAAGACGTTCAGGCTTACGTGAAAGACGCTATCAAGCGTGCGGAAGCGGCTCCGGCTGCAGCAGCTGGCGGCGGTATTCCGGGCATGCTGCCTTGGCCGAAAGTGGACTTCAGCAAGTTTGGTGAAATCGAAGAAGTGGAACTGGGCCGCATCCAGAAAATCTCTGGTGCTAACCTGAGTCGTAACTGGGTGATGATCCCGCACGTTACCCACTTCGACAAGACCGATATCACCGATCTGGAAGCGTTCCGTAAACAGCAGAACGCCGAAGCTGAAAAACGTAAACTGGACGTGAAATTCACCCCAGTGGTCTTCATCATGAAAGCCGTTGCCGCCGCTCTGGAACAGATGCCGCGCTTCAACAGCTCTCTGTCCGAAGATGGTCAGCGTCTGACGCTGAAGAAATACATCAACATCGGCGTTGCGGTAGATACCCCGAATGGTCTGGTTGTTCCGGTCTTCAAAGACGTGAACAAGAAGAGCATTACCGAGCTGTCTCGCGAACTGACCACCATCTCCAAGAAAGCGCGTGATGGCAAGCTGACCGCTGGCGAAATGCAGGGCGGTTGCTTCACCATCTCCAGCATCGGCGGCCTGGGTACCACCCACTTCGCACCGATTGTGAACGCGCCGGAAGTGGCGATCCTCGGTGTCTCCAAGTCCTCTATGGAGCCAGTGTGGAACGGTAAAGAGTTTATGCCGCGTCTGATGATGCCGATTTCGCTCTCCTTCGACCACCGCGTTATCGACGGTGCGGACGGTGCGCGCTTTATCACCATCATCAACAACATGCTGTCTGACATTCGCCGTCTGGTGATGTAATGAAAAAGCCGGCCTGACGGCCGGCTTTTTTCTGGTAACCTCGGAGTGGTTAGGGGTTATCAGCAACAAAGGACAAAATCGTTTGCCGTTTGTTGTTTAAAAATTGTTAACAATTTTGTAAAATACACGCGGATAGAACGTCCCGGTGGATGATGGGCGTAATAACTATAACGTCAGACCGCCGGATACAAATGATAGAGGTCATGATGAGTACTGAAATTAAAACTCAGGTCGTGGTACTTGGGGCGGGCCCGGCGGGTTACTCTGCTGCTTTCCGTTGCGCTGATTTAGGTCTGGAAACCGTAATCGTAGAACGTTACAGCACCCTCGGCGGTGTTTGTCTGAACGTTGGCTGTATCCCTTCTAAAGCGCTGCTGCACGTAGCAAAAGTTATCGAAGAAGCCAAAGCGCTGGCTGAACACGGTATCGTCTTCGGTGAGCCGAAAACGGATATCGACAAGATTCGTACCTGGAAAGAAAAAGTTATCACTCAACTGACCGGCGGTCTGGCTGGTATGGCCAAGGGCCGTAAAGTGAAAGTGGTTAACGGTCTGGGTAAATTCACCGGGGCGAACACCCTGGAAGTGGAAGGCGAAAACGGCAAAACCGTGATCAACTTCGACAACGCGATCATCGCGGCGGGCTCTCGTCCAATTCAGCTGCCGTTCATTCCGCATGAAGATCCGCGCATTTGGGACTCCACAGACGCACTGGAACTGAAAGAAGTGCCAAAACGCCTGCTGGTCATGGGCGGCGGTATCATCGGTCTGGAAATGGGTACCGTGTACCACGCGCTGGGTTCAGAGATTGACGTGGTTGAAATGTTCGACCAGGTTATCCCGGCTGCTGACAAAGATATCGTTAAAGTCTTCACCAAGCGCATCAGCAAGAAATTCAACCTGATGCTGGAAACCAAAGTGACTGCCGTTGAAGCGAAAGAAGACGGTATTTACGTTTCCATGGAAGGCAAAAAAGCGCCGTCTGAAGCGAAACGCTACGACGCGGTGCTGGTCGCTATCGGCCGTGTGCCGAACGGTAAAAACCTCGATGCGGGCAAAGCTGGCGTGGAAGTTGACGACCGTGGCTTCATCCACGTTGACAAACAGCTGCGCACCAACGTGCCGCACATCTTTGCTATCGGCGATATCGTCGGTCAGCCGATGCTGGCGCACAAAGGTGTTCACGAAGGTCACGTGGCTGCCGAAGTTATTTCCGGTAAGAAACACTACTTCGATCCGAAAGTTATCCCGTCCATCGCGTACACTGAGCCAGAAGTTGCATGGGTTGGTCTGACTGAGAAAGAAGCGAAAGAGAAAGGCATCAGCTACGAAACCGCCACCTTCCCGTGGGCTGCTTCTGGCCGTGCTATCGCTTCCGACTGCGCAGACGGTATGACCAAACTGATCTTCGACAAAGAATCTCACCGTGTTATCGGCGGCGCGATTGTCGGCACCAACGGCGGCGAGCTGCTGGGTGAAATCGGTCTGGCGATCGAAATGGGCTGTGATGCAGAAGACATCGCGCTGACCATCCACGCGCACCCGACTCTGCACGAGTCCGTGGGCCTGGCGGCCGAAGTGTTCGAAGGTAGCATCACCGACCTGCCGAACCCGAAAGCGAAGAAGAAGTAATTCTTTTTCCCGGTTATCGGAATGACATAAGCGGCCTGAGGGCCGCTTTTTTTATGCCTTCGGTCACAAAGCTGTGTCGAAGCGTAGCAAAGATTGTGATGCTGGTAACATATTGCCGGCGGTGCTCAATTGGCCAACGTCCGCTGTACGCGACGATCCCGTTATATTGCCCTGTATCAGCTGTCCCTTCGAGAAACGTTCTGTTATATCTTGCCGTCATTTGAATAATAATCACGGTGTAAAATAGTAGCATGCTAATAAATAGAGGTGCGAGATATGAAAACGATTCTGACAACGGCAGCGCTGGCTGCGACGCTGATTTCCGGTATGGCTTTTGCGCAGGACGCTACCATCCCCTGGGCGGATAACAGCGGCGGTACCGAGAGCACGCACATTGCGGCGATGGGCCAGGATCTGAATGCACAGCATCAGCAGGTGACAAAAACGCAGGAAGGCGTCTGGGCGGATAACTCCGGCAGCATCAGTGCGGATGAAGCCGCGTTGACCAGCAGTAAACCGCCGGTGAAAGGCCATCCGGAGCTCATGCCTCATCAGGGGTAATCGCGCATTGCGGTTTTAAAATACCCGGCAGCGTTTCCACGCTGCCGGGTATTTTTTATTCGGCGACGGCCTGCCAGCCGACGCTGGAGTCCGGTGAGAACTGAGTAATCGCCTGCGCTTTTTGCGCCGTCTCTGCGCCTAAGTTCGCTTCGTAAACGCGGTCGGTCTTATCGACCATAAAGCTCATGATGCCCGTCTGCCCCCACTCAACCGGCCAGGCCAGCAGGGCGACTTCGCCTTTATCGCCGTCGGCGATGATGCGGAAATGGTAGCCGTGATAACCTTCACCCGGCACCGAGGGGCTGAAGTTTGGCCCCAGAGGGCTGGGATCTTCTCCCGGCTTGATGGGCCAGTAAAGGCCATCTTTTTTCCCGTCGCTGCTGATAATTTTCTGCGCCCAGGCGTGGTTCAGCTGATAGTAATCTTGCTGTGCATCCACGTAAGCGTGCATGGCTTCAATAGCCGAAAGCTCGTTGCGGCCAATGGCGCGGGTCAGAATCTCATCTTCGCCTGCGGCGATATTAAAGGCCCAGCCTGTGTCGCCTTTCTCCATGGGGATGGGCAGCCGCCAGCCGTCGTTACCCACATCTAACCAGGCGGTGTTGCCCTGTGTGATTATCCGATGACCGAGCCGCCAGTCGCGAAGAAAACGAGCAACGGCCTCCTGGTCAACGCCGTCAGGCGGTAAAAATTGCTGCCAGTTTTCGCCGAAGAGTTTGTCCAGTTTGTTGTCATCTTTGTGGCTGACGGCATCCACCAGCGCGCTGGCCGCCTGCTCTGGCGTGGAGAACGTCTGCTGTGCCCATGCCATTAGCGGCGACATTGCCAGCGCCAGCAGGGCTATCTGTATCTGCTTTTTCATCTTGTTGTCCTTTAGCGTCGACGAAACTCATGATGCTCAGCCAGCCCACCGCTGCGCTGCTCACCGCCGAGGCCGGAAGCACGACGGCTCTCAAGCCCGCGTGACTGCTGTGACTGCCAGGAGGGGGCGCGGCTTTCGTTGCCGCTGAAAACATTACTGCGCGCGCCTTCACGATGTGCCTGTAATGCGCTGCGCTGACCCATCATGTCCTGATTAAGATGCAGTTTTTCGCCATTCTGACGTTCACGCTGGAGGCTTTGCCGTTGGCTATCGTTAAGCTGCGGATGCGACTGCTGGATGCGCTGCGCGGCCTCTCGCGGCTGGGTATTCCGCGTGGCGATATGGCTCGTCGGGGCATCGTAGCCGCGGAAGTTATTGCGCTGCACGGTGTGGTTGAGCTGCTGCGATGCGGCGCGGCGCTGAGCGTCCCGCGAGTCAGTGGCCGCTGGCGTTGTGCCGTTGCTATGCGTGCGCTGGTTAAGCTGCTGCATTGCCGCTTGACGCTGCGCATCGCGGTTCGGCGCAGTATGTTGGATGGCGCTGAGGCCGCCCGCGACATCGGTCTGATGCGGCGCAACTAACGCCGGAGTCTGGTGAGTGGCGCTCAGCCCGCCGGCGACGTTGGTCCGGTGGAACTGATTGGCTACCGTATTATTCGGATAAGGCGTATTACCGCGATAGGCCGGATTATGCTGCCAGTTGCGGGTTTCTCCGCTCAGATTCGCTCCGGTTATCTTGTTGAAATTATTTACATTAATATTGATGTTATCGCCATTATGCTGGTAGCCGCCGTGATCGTAATGATCGTCATCGTGGTGGTGATCATCATCGTGGTGGTGATCGTCATCATCCCAGTCAATGTTGCTGAAAATGGCGTAGGTTGTCGCCACGCCCAGGCTAAAGCCAAAACCGCGTACAAAGCTGTCGGCGAACTGCTCCCCGGGAGGTGGCGGCAGATAAACCGGCGGCGCTGAGGTGTAAGGCCAGCTGTTACCATAAACGACCGTCGGGTTGTAGTTCGGAACGTACACCACCTGCGGATCGCTCGGCTCGATTTTAATCACCGTTGGTGAGCTGCTTGCGCTGCTGGTTGTATGGCTGGAGCCGGTGGATGAGGCCGCACGTTTGGTGGTGGTCACCGTTTGCTGCGGTGTCGATTTCAGCGAGCCAGTCTGCTGCGCCAGCAGTCGAAGTTTTTGCACTGCATCCATCACATCCTGCGGCTGCGCCAGAAAGGCGTTGCCGAGGTTGGTCACCCACTGAGGATCTTCGCCCATCATGCCCGTCAGCTGTGGAAAGGCGACCAGCGATTTCACGCTGGCGTCCCACGGCTGCCCAGCGACGGCTTTTACCGCCGCATCGCCCTGCTGGCCGGGATGATCTTTCGACCACTGCACTGCCTGAGTGACGCTATCCGGGTAGGTGGAGGCCATCAATACCTGCGACAGCAGCGGGTCGGGGTAAAGGGCGATGGGGGCCACCCACTGGGTGATTTGCGCTGTGGAGTAGGTTGGCGTCGCTGCGGCTTCCGGCGCGGCGACGGCGGCAACCGGCGGCGCCTCCGGAGCGGCAGGTTCGCGGCTTTTCACATACAGCGTACCGGCCGCCGCAAGCAGCCCGGCGCTGCACACCAGTGCAATATAGTGGGGCTTAAAGGGCAAGTTCATGGTGGATCTCCAGAGAACTAAACAGTCCGTATGAGGGATCGGATATGCCGCGAGTATAATGAGACTGTTGTTTGTTTTTTGATTAAAGCAGGGATTTCTGCGGATGCAGGGAAAATCTGACAGGAGTTTACACTTGCGCACACTCATGGCCTGAAGTTCGTTGTTACGTATAAGTAATGATTTAATAACAAAACATCTAACATCGCTGCTAACAGTTGGTTTTTTCCTATCTAAAAGGGTGATTTCCTGCTCTCTTATATCAACATTAACGATTCAGCAAATATTTAATGTTGCTTTTTTGTAAACGGATTAACAGTCTCCGGAAATCCTGCTATGCTGGCCCTCGCGGTACCGGGCTTTTACCCTACAAACTGCTGTCTCACAGGAGCGTGAAGAGATCGCCGACCGCATATGACAATGAGAGCGAGGAGATACCGTCGTGCTAAAAGAATACCGTGAGCACGTAGCTGAGCGTGCAGCCATTGGGATTGTTGCCAAACCCTTAGATGCAACCCAAATGGCCGCGCTGGTTGAGCTGCTGAAGAATCCGCCTGTTGGCGAAGAAGAATTCCTGTTAGACCTGTTAATTAATCGCGTACCGCCGGGCGTTGACGAAGCCGCCTACGTAAAAGCGGGTTTCCTCGCCGCCGTTGCGAAAGGTGAAGCCACTTCCCCGCTGGTCTCCCCAGAAAAAGCCATTGAACTGTTAGGCACCATGCAGGGTGGTTACAACATCCATCCGCTGATTGATGCGCTGGACGATGCGAAACTGGCGCCGATTGCTGCCAAAGCGCTGTCCCACACCCTGCTGATGTTCGATAACTTCTACGACGTCGAAGAGAAAGCCAAAGCGGGCAACGCCTACGCGAAGCAGGTTGTTCAGTCCTGGGCCGATGCCGAATGGTTCCTGAGCCGTCCTGCGCTGGCGGACAAAATCACCGTTACCGTCTTCAAAGTGACCGGTGAAACCAACACCGATGACCTGTCTCCGGCGCCGGATGCGTGGTCACGCCCGGATATTCCTCTGCACGCCCTGGCGATGCTGAAAAACGCCCGCGAAGGCATTGACCCGGATCAGCCGGGCAGCGTTGGCCCGATCAAGCAGATCGAAGCCCTGCAGCAGAAAGGTTTCCCGCTGGCCTACGTGGGCGACGTTGTGGGTACCGGCTCTTCCCGTAAATCAGCGACCAACTCCGTACTGTGGTTCATGGGTGACGATATCCCTCATGTACCGAACAAACGCGGCGGCGGCCTGTGCCTTGGCGGCAAAATTGCACCTATCTTCTTCAATACCATGGAAGATGCGGGCGCGCTGCCAATCGAAGTGGACGTAGCCAACCTGAATATGGGCGACGTGATTGACGTCTACCCGTACAAAGGCGAAGTGCGCAACCACGAGACCGATGAACTGCTGGCAACCTTCGAACTGAAAACCGACGTGCTGATCGACGAAGTCCGCGCCGGTGGCCGTATCCCGCTGATTATCGGTCGTGGCCTGACCACCAAAGCGCGTGAAGCGCTGGGCCTGCCGCACAGTGACGTATTCCGTCAGGCAAAAGACGTGGCGGAAAGCAGCCGCGGCTTCTCTCTGGCACAGAAAATGGTTGGCCGCGCCTGCGGCGTGAAAGGTATCCGTCCGGGCGCGTACTGCGAACCGAAGATGACCTCCGTGGGTTCTCAGGATACGACCGGCCCGATGACCCGTGACGAACTGAAAGACCTGGCGTGCCTGGGCTTCTCTTCTGACCTGGTGATGCAGTCCTTCTGTCACACCGCCGCGTATCCGAAGCCGGTTGACGTGACCACGCACCACACGCTGCCAGACTTCATTATGAACCGTGGCGGTGTCTCTCTGCGTCCGGGCGATGGCGTTATCCACTCCTGGCTGAACCGTATGCTGCTGCCGGATACCGTGGGTACCGGCGGTGACTCCCATACCCGTTTCCCGATTGGTATCTCTTTCCCGGCGGGTTCGGGTCTGGTGGCGTTTGCCGCCGCGACCGGCGTGATGCCGCTGGATATGCCGGAATCTGTTCTGGTGCGTTTCAAAGGCAAAATGCAGCCGGGCATCACCCTGCGCGATCTGGTACACGCCATCCCGCTGTACGCCATCAAACAGGGCCTGCTGACCGTTGAGAAGAAGGGTAAGAAAAACATCTTCTCTGGCCGCATCCTGGAAATCGAAGGTCTGCCGGAACTGAAAGTCGAGCAGGCGTTCGAGCTGACCGATGCTTCCGCCGAGCGTTCCGCTGCCGGTTGTACCATCAAGCTGAACAAAGAGCCGATCGTTGAGTATCTGACCTCCAACATCGTCCTGCTGAAGTGGATGATTGCAGAAGGCTACGGCGACCGTCGTACCCTGGAACGTCGCGTGCAGGGCATGGAAAAATGGCTGGCGGATCCGCAGCTGCTGGAAGCCGATGCTGACGCAGAGTACGCGGCGGTGATCGACATCGATCTGGCTGACATTAAAGAGCCAATTCTCTGTGCGCCGAACGATCCGGACGACGCGCGTCTGCTGTCCGACGTGCAGGGCGAGAAGATTGACGAAGTGTTCATCGGTTCCTGCATGACCAACATTGGCCACTTCCGTGCTGCCGGCAAGCTGCTGGACAACCATAAAGGCCAACTGCCGACTCGTCTGTGGGTGGCGCCGCCAACCCGTATGGACGCCGCGCAGCTGACCGAAGAAGGCTACTACAGCGTGTTCGGTAAGAGCGGTGCGCGTATTGAGATCCCAGGCTGTTCCCTGTGTATGGGTAACCAGGCGCGCGTGGCTGACGGTGCAACGGTGGTTTCCACTTCCACCCGTAACTTCCCGAACCGTTTAGGTACCGGTGCGAACGTCTTCCTGGCCTCTGCGGAGCTGGCGGCGGTTGCGGCGCTTATCGGCAAACTGCCGACGCCGGAAGAGTACCAGACCTACGTAGCGCAGGTGGATAAGACGGCGGTGGATACCTACCGTTACCTGAACTTCGACCAGCTCTCTCAGTACACTGAGAAAGCGGACGGCGTGATTTTCCAGACGGCGGTCTAATGGCATAGCCCGGAGGAGGCGCATCAGCGCCGACTCCGCGAGCGTCCCCGGCGTCACGTTGTTTGGCCGGGCAGGAAAGGTGAGAGTTTCGGCTCTCACCTTTTTTATTTTTCTATTCCTCCCGCGGCGACGCTGTTTTTATTCCTCCAGACTGCGATAATTACCCATAGGTACAATGCAGCGGTGACGCATTGCCTTTGTAGAGGAACAGATCATGGATTATGAATTTCTGCGCGACGTTACCGGAGGGGTAAAAGTACGAATGTCGATGGGCCACGAGGTGGTCGGTCACTGGTTTAATGAAGAGGTTAAAGACAACCTCTCGCTACTGGATGAAGTGGAACAGGCTGCACGCACCGTTAAAGGCAGCGAACGCTCATGGCAGCGCGCCGGGCATGAATACACTCTGTGGATGGACGGCGAAGAAGTGATGGTTCGCGCTAATCAGCTGGAATTTTCCGGCGACGAAATGGAAGAGGGAATGAGTTACTACGACGAGGAAAGTTTATCTCTGTGCGGCGTAGAAGACTTTTTACAGGTCGTTGCGGCATATCGCGAGTTCGTGCAACAGCGTTAGTTCAAAAGGTAGCCCGGCCGAACGCAGTGACGCCGGGAACGTCCCCGGAGTCGGCGCTTGCACGCCTCGTCCGGGCTACATGGTTAATTCCCGAAGGTTAGGTGAAATAGCCTTGCCGTCATTTTCTCCGGTAGAGAAACGCTAACGCTTTGCGACTGGCATGTTGGCAGGCAGCGGCACTGCTCGGCCTGTGGATAAACGCAGGTCATGGTTTCGACCGATGCCATTGGCAGCGTCATGGTTGCCTGCTCGCTGTCCATACGCCAGATCGCGACCCACGCCTGCTGCTCATCACGTAGGCCAAATGCCAGCCACGGCGAGGCGAACGAGGGCATTCCCAATGGCCAAAATGGCTGTAAGTGTGGAATTTTCTCGCGAAACGATTTGTACAGTACAATCCCTTCCTTGACCAACGCCAGACGTTCTCCGCTCAACTCGGCCAGATGGCCGCTCTGATGTACGCGAAGCAGCAGGCTGTTGACCATGTTCATCACCACCTCTTCCCGGTCGCCCTCGCGCAGCGGATAGGACCAGATTGCAGCCTGCTCCGGCGTGACGGCAGACGCGGCGGCTGCGGCAATGGCGGCCATCAAACGATAGTCGGTCTGATCGGTTACCGATTGGATGCTGTGTAGCTGCATCATGGCATAATCCATGCGCAGGCCGCCGCTACCGCAGTTCTCAATAACCAGCTGCGGGTAGCGGTCCATTGTTTTAGCCAGCCAGCCAAGATAAGCCCGGTTATGTTGTAAAAGACCGTCACCGCTGCTATCGGCCTGGTAATCCGTGCCGCTTCCGGCGTTGATGTTGTAATCCATTTTGATGTAGCTGATACCGTACTCTTCGACCAGGCGCGTGATGACCCGGTCGGCATGGGCCTGTACCAAAGGATGGCGAAAATCGAGCTGGTAGCGCTGGTGGTCGATAACCCGTTTACCATGACGCTGAAAAAAACAGGCGTCGGGCAACGTTTGCGCCAGCGGACAGGCGATGCCCATGACTTCCAGTTCCAGCCACAGGCCTGATTTCATCCCTTTAGTCGTTATGTAATCGAGAGGTTCGCGGATCCCGCCCGGAAAACGCCGTGGCGAAGGTTGCCATTCACCCACTCCGTCCCACCACTCACCGTCTGAATACCAGCCGCAGTCGATGCAAAAATATTCGCAGCCCGCCTCGGCTGCCGCATCGATCAGAGGTAGCAGTTTGGCGGTGGTAGGATCGCCGGACAGGCAGTTCATATAATCATTGAAAATGACCGGCAGCTGTTTGTTATCGAGTGCTGGGCGCATGATTCGCCGACGGTAGCGGGTTATCTCCTGTAATGCCTCCTGCAGTCCACCTTGAACTTTGCTGACGGCAACCGGCACAGAGGTAAAGGTTTCACCGGAGGCCAGCGGTTTCCACCAGTGGTTTTCATTTTCGGTGGGGCCGCTGACGAGCAGATAAAGGCGGTCGCGGAAATCGCCGATTTCCCACTGCCATGAGCCATTATGCTCAATTTGCCAGAGGAGCGTTGTGCCTGCCGCCTTATCTTCAAAAGCGGCAACGGGCAGATAACCGATACTGGACCACGTACCGGTGCTTTCGATAGCGATGCGATCCAGGGAAAAACGGTTAACTTTATCCAGCCCGAGCTGCGACGGCGTGGCGCTTTTCCACTGTGCTTCGCCGTACCAGTTATTGTGCGGCAGGTGTAAGACGCTGTTGTTTTCCCACGGCAGGCTATCAATGGCGAACAGCGCCAGCGAGCTGACATATTCCAGAGCAATGACTTCAGTGCTGACATTTTCGATCTCGCACCATACTCGGGCTGAGCGTAACTCGCGAAAATGTTGCAAATGCCAGCGAGCATGAATAGCCGGGCCGTGAAGATCGATCTCCAGTTTTTTCCCCTGCGCGTTTTCGCTCTCGCGATGGGCATGGTAGCGCAGGGACGATCCCGGCTCGCTGCCGGTATGCTTGCGAGCATGATGATCATTCTGGTTGTAGCCACTGGCGTGGACCTGAATAAGAGGGAACGCGCCGTGTGCTTCACGCTGCTCGTTAACTAAAAACTGGCTGATATAAATCTGCTGCTCGTCATCAATCTCAAAGATAATATGAAAATTATCTTCATTAAATTCCAGAAAGCTCATTCTTCACTTGTCCTTTTATTATCGGCCAATGCTTCTTAATCTTTTCCCTGCCATCAGGTTTTGCTCAATTTGTTCCAGGGAAATATTTTTTGTTTCCGGAACAAATAGGTAGATAATCACGAGGGCCACGATATTTAATAGCGCATAGAGATAGAAGGTATGCGCGCTGCCTAAGGTATTCAGCAATGACAAGAAGGTGGCACTGACAATCATCCCGGCAATGCGGCAGGTAAAGGTGGAGCACGTAATGCCGAATTCGCGCCCTTTCAGCGGCTGAATTTCAGAACAAAGCAGCCAGATAAGCGGACCTGCCGACATAGAAAAACCGACGATAAACAGCAGTAGCATAGCGACGGTGATTCCCTTCTCCACGGCCGACAGCGCATCGCCGCCGAGCAGCGTCCCCACCACGCTCATGGCGATGCCCATAGTTATAAAGCCGATGTACAGCATCGGTTTTCGACCCCAACGATCGACGAAACCGACGGCGATAAACGTGGCGATGGTCATCACTAAGCCCACGATAACGGTTCCCCACATCTGCTCGGCGGTGGTGGTAAAGCCGATTTCATGAAAAATACGCGGCGCGTAATACATCATCACGTTAACCCCGGAGAACTGTTGCATGATTTGCAGCACGATACCCAGGCCAACGCTGCGGCGAAAGTTTTTGTTTTCCTTGAATAAATGCCATCCCTGCTGCTTAACGTTGAGCTGCTCTTTAATCTCCCGCAGCTCGTTTTCAACCTCCTCGCTGCTATTGCGAAGGCGTAACAGGACGGCGCGGGCCGCTTGTTCGCGGCCATGCATCATTAGCCAGCGCGGGCTGCGCGGCAGAAACAGAGCGCCGAACAAAAAGACCAGCGAAGGGATCGCCACAACCAGCAACATACCGCGCCAGTTGCCGCTATAGCTGAAGGCAGTATTGGTGAGAAAGACCAGTAAAATACCCAGCGCAATCATCAACTGATAGGCGGAAATCATCGCACCGCGAATATTTTTGGGTGTAATCTCAGAAAGATAGAGCGGTGTCGCGTAGGAGGCGACGCCCAATCCCACGCCAAGAATCAACCGCCCGATAATCAGCATCTCAGGGCTGATGGCACAGGTGCAAATGATGGCGCCCAGGCAAAACGAGGCGGCGGCGATGAGCAGTGAGTATTTCCGCCCAAGCCGATAGGCCAGAACGCCGCTACATAGCGTCGCAACGGCCGCGCCGACCATCATTGAGCTGACGATCCACTCCTGCTGGCTATCCAGCAGATGATACTCTTTAGCAATCAGTGGGAGGGCGCCGGAAATGACGCCGATATCCAGACCAAATAGCAGGCCGGCCAGCGCTGCAAGCAGACAAATCCATATCACCTGTGGTCGTGTTTTATTTTTTACAGCTGAAGCAGGAAGTACACTATCTAATTGCATGGTGTAAGTACCTTTGTCATGGTAATTATAATTAAGGGTTCTATTTAAAATACTTAATCGATTTCGTATTATTTTATGCTAGATCTGAAAAATAAGGTTGGCAATGGCTTTAACTACGTAAGTGTGATCGTGACTGCACATTGCGAAGGTGTTAAGACGGTTTTTTATTGTCACATGAAAACGATTGGTTTAGATTGGCAGGAATATCCTTGTTCAGAGCCATTTAATCCATAAATAAATATGAATATAAAAGAATTGGCGGCGTGCCTGAATCTATCGACGGCGACGGTATCAAAGGCGCTGAATAACAAAAGCGATATCAGCAGTCATACGCGGAAAAAAGTACGCGAAGCGGCGGAAAAACTGGGCTACAGGCCAAATGCCTCGGCGAAACATTTGCGCAGCGGTAAAGTGGGCGTGGTTGCGCTGCTCCTGCCGGTTGCCGATGACGGCAATATCCATACTGCTTCGTTTTTTATGGCGATCGCCAGAGGGTTACAGGCCAGCTTAAAAGAGAGCGCCATCGATCCGGTTATCCACATTTCGACCGATCGTGAGAGTGAGCGGCTACTGCTGCGAAAGATCGTAGAACAAAACCGTGCAGACGCCATTATTCTCACCGATACCCGCATTGAAGATGAACGTATTCTGCTGCTGGATGAACTGCAGTTTCCGTTTGTGACGATGGGACAAAGCCGAACGCTAGGGGGCTGCTTTAACTGGGTAGATTTTCATCATGAAGAGATGGGGCGTCAATGTGTGCGCGCGGCGCTGGATAGCGGTGCCCGGCGTATTGCCATTGCTACGCTTGGACCGGAGAGCATGCACGGCCACCAGTTTTTGGCAGGATGTTTAGAGGCGTTGGCGGTGCAGGGAATTCATCAGCCAGATGGGTTGATCTTCTATGGCACCGTTGCGGAGTTTTCTGGTGAAGAGGCGGCGCGCCAGTTTATGCAGCAGCCAGAACCACCTGATTTCGTAATCTTTATCAACGACTTCTTGCTGATGGGGGCGAGCCACTACCTGGCTTCGTTGCCAGCGTGCCCCTTAAATGAAAAAAATATGCTGTGCGCCACGGCAAGCAGTGATTTCTCGGCGAGGGTGATGTCATCATCCTGCTTGTTTACTGTCGATCATGAAGAGGTTGGCCGCCAGTTAGGACAGGCGATATTGCGGGTAACCCAGCAAGAAAGTGCGGTGGAGTCGGTGTTGTTGACGCTACCGGTTAAACGATAAGCGGAGCATCAGGGCTCCGCCATTTCATTATTTGACGTAAGCCAGCAGGCTTAACGAATCACGCGCCAGCGCCTTGCATTTTTTCGCCGTTGGGATGCCGATGCCGCTAAGATCGCGGTAGCTGTCTTCACCCAGCGCCTTCATGTTAAACGTATCATAATTGCTGAGATCCCACTGGTTCTGCTGTGCGAAAAAGACCAGCGCGCGACGGATTTGGGTATTAGGCAGGTTCTGGTAGCCGCAGTCATTTTTCAGGAACACAAATACCGCCGTCAGATCGGCCATATCTTCCGCTTCAGACTCGCTTAAAGCATAACTCGAGCTGGACATCGCCAGCAGCGATCCAAGCAGCACCGTTCGGAAAAACGTCTTCATTTCTTCTACCTTACATCGTCGATATTCCACGTTAACATATTTACCCACAAGACCGGGAGCATTATTCATTGCTTTCCGCTTGACCTTCCTGCAGGGGGAGGGTTTAAGCTCAAATAATCACCACAAGCCGAAAAGGATGTACCGATGCATCGTCGTGATTTTCTCAAATTAAGCGCCGCCGTCGGCGTTGCCAGCGCTTTGCCGCTATGGAGCCGTGCGGTGTTTGCCGCTGAACGTCCTACGCTCGCCATTCCGCCGCTCCTCACCGCCGACGCGAATAACCAGATCCTGCTGACCGTGCAGGCCGGAAAGACGCAGTTTGCGGGGAAAACGGCGACCACCTGGGGCTATAACGGCAACCTGTTGGGGCCGGCTATTCGTCTACAGCAGTGGACCCCGGCCACGATCAAAATCCAGAATGCGCTCCCGGAAGAGACCACCGTGCACTGGCACGGCCTGGAGGTGCCGGGTGAGGTCGACGGCGGGCCGCAGGGGGTCATTCAACCCGGAGCCAGCCGCACGGTGAGCTTTACGCCGATGCAGCGAGCGGCGACCTGCTGGTTCCACCCGCATCAGCACGGTAAAACCGGGCATCAGGTAGCGATGGGGCTGGCTGGACTGGTGCTGATTGAGGATGAAGACAGCCAAAAGCTGATGCTGCCCAAGCAGTGGGGTATCGACGATATTCCGGTGATTATGCAGGACAAAAAATTCACCGCAGCGGGCGAGATTGATTATCAGCTGGATGTGATGAGCGCCGCCGTTGGCTGGTTTGGCGATACGTTGCTGACCAACGGAGCGCCGTTCCCGCAGCACGCGCCGCCGCGCGGCTGGCTGCGTCTGCGCCTGCTCAACGGCTGTAACGCGCGCTCGCTGACGCTTGCTATCAGCGACAAACGCCCGATGTACGTGGTGGCGAGCGACGGCGGGCTGCTGGCCGAGCCGGTGAAAGTGAACGAGCTACCCATGCTGATGGGCGAGCGTTTTGAAGTGCTGGTGGATGCTCGCGATGGCAAAGCGTTCGACCTGGTGACGCTGCCGGTTACCCAGATGGGAATGGCGGTTGCGCCGTTTGATAAGGCTGTGCCGGTGCTACACATCCAGCCGGTCGGAATTCCGGGCTCTGGTACGCTGCCGGATACGCTGGCGAAAATACCCGCGCTGCCGTCGCTGGACGGCCTGACCGAGCGTAAGCTTCAGTTATCAATGGATCCCATGCTCGACATGATGGGCATGCAGGCATTGATGCAGAAATACGGCAATCAGGCGATGGGCGGAATGGATCACGGCAGCATGATGGGCCACGGTGGGATGAAAATGGACCACGGCAACATGGGGCACATGCAGCACGGCGAAGGCGGGTTCGATTTCCACAATGCGAATAAGATCAACGGTAAAGCCTTTGATATGAACCAGCCGATGTTCGCGGCGGAAAAAGGCAAGTTTGAGCGCTGGGTCATTTCCGGCGAGGGCGACATGATGCTGCACCCGTTCCATATTCACGGTACCCAGTTCCGCATTCTACGGGAAAACGGCCAGCCGCCGGCAGCGCATCGCACGGGCTGGAAAGATACGGTGCGCGTGGAAGGCGGCGTTAGCGAAGTGCTGGTGAAGTTCGATCATGAGGCCCCGAAAGATCAGGCCTACATGGCGCACTGTCACCTGCTGGAGCATGAAGATACCGGCATGATGCTTGGCTTTACCGTCTAGCAAAAAACCGGATAGCGGCGACGCTATCCGGTAACACCCTCCAGGCGATACAAATTTTCGCCGTATCAAACGGATAATTAAATATATACTCGTGTGGATAACAATTAATCACGAGGTGAACATGTCTCTCTTTGGTAAGGTTCTGGCCGCATCTTTTGTCATGATGGTGGCGGTGTCAGCACAGGCTGACATGAAGATGGAACGTAAAAACATTCCCGAGCTGAAGTTGAGCATCGAGATCCCGCAGGTCTTCACGCCGATGCCTGACGATATGGCAAAAATCAAATACCCGTCAGAAAACCGTCCGCAGGTTATTTATAGTGATGAACGTGGTAAAGCATCCTTAGGGGTAAGTAACGGACGTCACGCGCTGCCCGCAGACAAACTGGATGTCGCAAAAGACGCGACGCTGAAAATGCTGAGTAACTTTAAGCCGCAGGCGGAGTCCGTGACGGTTGATGGGCATAAAGCGTGGTTGATTACCTTCCGCTCCCAGGCTGCGGATACGGAAATACTGAACATGCTGCTGGTCACGTCTGAAAACGATAAGGCAGTGCAGGCCGCGTTTAATATGACGAAGGACCTGGTGGGGCAGTATCAGGGGGTGGCAAGGGCGTCGCTGCTGTCGATTAAGTTTGATAAATAACAGAGCGTTTCCCCGGGCCACAAAAACGCGTGACCCGGGGGAGAGATTGATGCCGACCTAAGGGGCGGCATTTTGTTTACTTCACGTCGTCAGGTAACGCATAGGCCACAATATAGTCGCCCATTTTTGTGCCAAACGACCCGTGGCCGCCAGCGGAGATAACCACGAACTGCTTACCGTTGACCTCATAGGTCATCGGCGTCGCCTGGCCGCCTGCCGGCAGACGTCCTTGCCACAGTTTCTCACCGTTGCTCATGTTGTATGCGCGCAGGTAGTTATCGGCGGTTGCGGCGATAAACAGCACGTTACCGGCGGTGGAAATCGGGCCGCCCAGCATCGGCATCCCCATATTGAACGGCAATGGAATTGGCAGCGGGAACGGCAGGCTATCCTGCGGCGTACCCAGACGTTTTTTCCACACCACTTCATTGGTTTTCAGATCCAGCGCGGAGATGTAACCCCAGGCCGGCTGTTTGCACGGCAGTCCGAACGGAGAGAGGAACGGGTTCAGCGTAACGCCGTACGGCACGCCGTACTGGGGCTGAATCCCCGCTTCTGTACCGCTACCTTTCGCGTCTTTCGGCTGCTCCATCGGGTTGCCTGGGCCGCGTGGAATCAGTTTAGAGACGAACGGCAGCGCCATCGGGTTGGCAATCGCCACCTGACGATTCGGATCGACAGAGATACCGCCCCACTCAAACATCCCCAGGTTACCCGGGAACACCAGCGTGCCTTGCTCTGACGGCGGGGTGAAGATGCCTTCATAGCGCAGCTGATGGAACATCACGCGGCATACCAGCTGGTCAAACATGGTGGCGCCCCACATGTCTGCACCGCTCAGGTCTTTCTTCGGACGGAAGCTCAGGTCAGAGAACGGTTGGGTTTTGGTGACGTAGTCGCCTTTCGCCGCGCCCTGCGGGACCGGTTTTTCCGGTGCCGGGACGACCAGCTCGCCGTTACGGCGATCCAGCACGAAGATGTTGCCGGTTTTGGCCGGTGCGTAGATAACCGGTACGTTTTTGCCATCGACGGTGATGTCGGCCAGCGTCGGCTGGGACGGCATATCCATGTCCCACAGATCGTGGTGAACGGTCTGGTAGCTCCAGGCCAGTTTACCGGTGGTGGCGTTCAGCGCCACAATGGAGCTGGCAAAGCGTTCCTGTTCCGGTGTACGGTTGCCGCCCCAGATATCCGGGGTGGTGACGCCCATCGGCAGGTAGACCAGGTCCAGCTTCGCATCGTAGGCCGCGGGTGCCCATGAGTTCGGCGAGTTAAAGGTATAGTGCTGGCCGGGTTGCGGAAGGGCGTTAGGATCTTTCGCGCCCGGGTCAAAGGCCCACAGCAGTTTGCCGCTGTTGACGTCGAAGCCGCGAATCACGCCAGACGGCTCGCGGGTAGAGAAGTTGTCGGTAACCGCACCGGCAATCACAATCACTTTATCGGTGATAATCGGCGGTGAAGTCGGTTCATACATTCCCGGCGTGGTGACCGGCATATCGGTTTGCAGGTTCAGAATGCCTTTGTTCGCAAAGGATTCACACAGCTTACCGGTGTCGGCATTGAGGGCAAAAATTCGGCCATCGTTCACCGGCAGAATGATACGGCGCGGACAATCGGACACCACGTCAGGCGAGGCGTTCGCCGCCGTCGCTTCGTGATAAGACACGCCACGGCAGGTCACGTGCTGGAAGCTCGGGTCGGTCCCCAGCTGCGGGTCGAAGTGCCACTTCTCTTTCCCGGTAGCCGCATCCAGCGCGAACAGACGCTGGTGGGCAGTACACAGATAGAGCATGTTGCCAATCTTAATCGGCGTTACTTCATTGGTGATTTCACCCGGATCGTTTGGCTGCTTCAGGTCGCCGGTGCGGAACACCCAGGCTTCCTTCAGGTTGTGCACGTTCTCCGCGTTAATTTGCTTAAGCGGCGAGAAACGCTGGCCTTCCTGGTTACGGCCATAGGCGGGCCAGTCCTGGTCTGCAATCTGCGAGATAGGCTCTGCAGGCATAGCGTCGGCGCTCAGCGTGCCGTTCACTTCTTGCGGGTCATGGAATCCTGCCCACGTCAGAATCGCGGCGCTGATCAACAATGCCACGACCAGCGCGCCCACGGCACCGCTGGACGGCACGATCAGGCGACGCCAGACGAACGGCAGAATCAGCCACACGCCGAAGATCACCAGCACGTCGCTGCGCGGGGTGAGCGCCCAGAAGTCGAAGCCGACTTCCCATACGCCCCAGATCATGGTGGCGACCAGCAGTACCGCATACAGCCACAACGCCGAACGCTTACCGCGCCACAGCAGCGCGGTAACGCCCAGCATCACCAGACCGGCGACCGGGTAATACCAGGAGCCGCCAACGGCGACCAGCCACGCTCCGCCAATCAGAAGATACAAACCACAAAAAGCCGCAAAGAGGGTGGTTAGCCTCGCGAGCAGTCGTGGTTGTTGGTTTTTTGTTTCAGCCATAGAAAGGTGTCCGTTTGTTTGTTAATTATTGCTTTCATTTGATTATAGGATTTAACAAGTGTGATCGAAATCACAAAATGAGCTTTATTATCGAATTAGCCGCATGAATCGTTTTGCTGGTATACTTTCCCGCTTGCTGATCAACCTCGCGGCTCTGGGTTAACAGGTTGAGTGATTTACATTTAAAATCATGTGGTTAGTTAAATGAAACATACTGTTGAAGTGATGATCCCGGAAGCGGAGATCAAAGCGCGTATCGCCGAACTGGGTCGTCAGATTAACGAGCGCTATAAAGATAGCGGCAGCGAAATGGTGTTGGTGGGTTTGCTGCGCGGTTCATTCATGTTCATGGCCGATCTGTGCCGTGAAGTGCAGGTACCGCACGAAGTCGATTTTATGACGGCATCCAGCTATGGCAGCGGTATGTCGACCACCCGCGACGTGAAAATCCTTAAAGACCTGGATGAAGACATTCGCGGTAAAGACGTGCTGATCGTCGAAGACATTATCGACTCGGGCAATACGCTGTCGAAAGTGCGCGAGATACTCGGCCTGCGTGAGCCGAAGTCGCTGGCGATCTGTACGCTGCTGGACAAACCGTCTCGCCGTGAAGTGGACGTGCCGGTTGAGTTCGTCGGTTTCTCCATTCCGGATGAATTCGTCGTCGGTTACGGTATCGACTACGCGCAGCGTTACCGCCATCTGCCGTACGTCGGCAAAGTGGTGCTGTTAGACGAGTAATGCGCGGGTGCCTGATGGCGCTTCGCTTATCAGGCCTACGGCGCAGGCTTGTAGGCCGGGTAAGGCGTTAGCCGTCACCCGGCAATCCCTGCACTACTTATGATTGATATGCTTTAACTTGAGGTTGGAAATCCCGTGGCGGTATCGCTGCTCGAGGGTTTCGCGGCTGGTCGCGGTGACGTCGAGGTCGCGCAACAGGCCGTCATGAATACCGTAGGCCCAACCGTGAATCATCACCTTCTGGCCGCGCTTCCACGCAGACTGCATGATGGTGGAGTGCCCCAGGTTATACACCTGTTCCATCACGTTCAGCTCGCATAACGTATCCAGGCGACGTTCCTGCGGCATCTCGCCCAGCAATGAACTATGTTTGAACCAGATATCGCGGATATGCAGCAGCCAGTTATCGATTAAACCCAGCTCCGGGTTTTCTACCGCCGCCTGTACGCCGCCGCAACCGTAGTGGCCGCAGATAATAATGTGTTCAACTTCCAGTACATCAACGGCATACTGCACTACGGAAAGGCAGTTGAGGTCAGTGTGGATAACCAGGTTTGCCACGTTACGGTGAACAAACAGTTCGCCAGGCTCAAGCCCGGTGAGACGTTCGGCGGGAACGCGGCTGTCGGAACATCCGATCCACAAAAAGCGTGGTTTTTGCGCCTGCGACAGTTTCTCAAAAAAACCGGGATCCTCTTCTATCAGCATCTTTGACCATAGTGCATTGTTGCTGATGAGTGTATCTATGTCGTTCATGGAAGCGGTAACCCAGTAATTTTCGTTGGGTTAATATAGGGCAAGTCCTGATTTATTAAAACCCAATATCAAGTATCGGAATGTAAGGTAAGCAAAAATCTATGACCATTGCACTGGAATTAGAGCAACTGACGAAGACCTATCCGGGCGGTGTGCAAGCGCTGCGCGGGATCGATCTGAAGGTGGAAGCCGGTGATTTTTACGCGCTGTTGGGGCCAAACGGCGCGGGTAAATCCACCACTATCGGTATCATCAGCTCGCTGGTGAATAAAACCTCCGGGCGCGTGAGCGTCTTCGGCTATGACCTGCAAAAAGACGTGGTCAACGCCAAGCGTCAGCTCGGACTGGTGCCGCAGGAGTTCAACTTCAACCCGTTTGAAACCGTGCAGCAAATCGTGGTGAATCAGGCTGGTTACTACGGTGTTGAGCGTAAAGAAGCGGTTATTCGCAGCGAAAAATACCTGAAACAGCTCGATCTGTGGGAAAAACGCAACGAACGCGCGAGAATGCTCTCCGGCGGGATGAAGCGTCGTCTGATGATCGCCCGCGCGCTGATGCATGAGCCGAAGCTGCTGATTCTCGATGAACCGACCGCGGGCGTGGATATCGAACTGCGCCGCTCCATGTGGGGTTTCCTCAAGGATCTCAACGACAAAGGCACCACCATTATTCTCACCACTCACTATCTGGAAGAGGCCGAAATGCTGTGCCGCAATATCGGCATTATCCAGCGCGGCGAGCTGGTGGAAAACACCTCAATGAAGGCGCTACTTTCCAAGCTGAAATCGGAAACCTTTATTCTCGATCTGGCGCCGAAAAGTCCGCTGCCGAAGCTTGAAGGTTATCAGTACAACCTGGTCGATACCTCAACGCTGGAAGTGGAAGTACTGCGCGAGCAGGGGATTAACAGCGTCTTCAGCCAGCTGAGCGCCCAGGGCATTCAGGTGCTGAGTATGCGTAACAAAGCGAACCGTCTGGAAGAGCTGTTTGTTTCGCTGGTTAATGAAAAACAAGGAGATCGCGCATGATGCAGCTTTACTGGGTCGCGCTGAAAAGCATCTGGGCGAAAGAGATCCATCGCTTTATGCGTATCTGGGTACAGACGCTGGTGCCGCCGGTTATCACCATGACGCTGTACTTTATTATCTTCGGCAACCTGATCGGTTCGCGCATCGGTGAAATGCACGGCTTTACCTACATGCAGTTTATCGTGCCGGGTTTGATTATGATGGCGGTCATTACCAACGCTTACGCCAACGTGGCGTCGTCGTTCTTCAGCGCTAAGTTCCAGCGCAATATCGAAGAGCTGCTGGTCGCGCCGGTACCGACGCACGTGATCATCGCCGGTTTTGTCGGCGGTGGGGTCGCTCGCGGCCTGTGCGTGGGCATTCTGGTGACGGCGGTTTCGCTGTTCTTCGTCCCGTTCCAGGTGCACTCCTGGGTCTTTGTGGCTCTGACGCTGATCCTGACGGCGATTCTGTTCTCGTTGGCCGGTTTGCTGAACGCGGTGTTTGCGAAAACCTTTGATGATATCAGCCTGATTCCTACCTTTGTGCTGACACCGCTGACCTACCTTGGCGGCGTGTTCTATTCGCTGACGCTGCTGCCGCCGTTCTGGCAGGGGTTGTCGCACCTGAACCCGATCGTCTACATGATCAGCGGCTTCCGCTACGGCTTCCTCGGCATTAACGATGTGCCGCTGGTTACCACCTTCGGTGTGCTGGTGGTGTTTATCATCGCCTTCTACCTGCTGTGCTGGTATCTCATTCAGCGCGGACGCGGTCTGCGCAGCTGATTGTGCCTAATTTCCCGGCAGACAGCGTCTGCCGGGAAGTATTCTTTGACAGTCATCACTCCCCTTTATCAATCACTCCGCTAAACTACTTGCCTGCTAAGGAGGCAAGCTATGTTAGGTTGGGTTATTTCCTGCCATGACGATCGCGCACAGGAACTGCTGGATCGTCTGGAAAAAAAGTTCGGGCCGCTGCCGCAATGCCGGGCCGTGAACTACTGGCGTGGATTAAGCGCCAATATGCTGAGCCGGATGATGTGTGACGCGCTGCATCAAACCGACTCCGGCGACGGTGTCATTTTTCTGACCGACAATGCCGGGTCGGCACCTTATCGCGTTGCTTCGTTAATGAGCCATAAGCACAGCGGCTGTGAGGTGATTGCGGGGATTCAGTATCCATTGATTGAAAAAATGGTTCCCCTGAGGGACACGCTCAGCAGTAGCGACTTCCGTAACCGTATTGTTGAACAGGGAACGCCCGGTGTGACGAGTCTGTGGCACCAACAGCAAAAAAATCCGCCATTTATACTGCTCCATGATTTGTATAAGCCTTAAACATTGGTATTGATCGCGCTTTTGTTACAATAGCGAAGTCGGTTCCCGCTTCGGTTATTGCTCATGGCTATACGCTCGGTTGTTTTTCTTCTGCTCTTCCTCGCTGGTGGCGTGAGCGCCGCTTTGCCCGCCCGTTATATGCAAACCACTGAGGATGCGACGGTCTGGGCACGCATTGGCAATAAAACGCAGACCGTCGGTAACCTGCGTGCCGGGCAGATTATTGCCATTGAGCCGGGCGCTGAAGATTACTACACCTTTAGCTTTGGCTTCGGGAAAGGATTTATTGATAAAGGTCACCTTGAACCCGTGCAGGGGCGGCAGCGCGTGGAGGATGGGCTAGGAGATCTGAACAAGCCGCTCAGTAACCAGAATGTGATCACCTGGAAAGATACTCCGGTATACAACGCGCCGGATGTGGGGAGCGCGCCGTTCGGTACCCTGGCAGAGAATCTGCGCTATCCGGTGGTCAATAAGCTCAAAGATCGGCTGAATCAGACCTGGTACCAGATCCGTATCGGTGAACGCCTGGCCTATATCAGCGCGCTTGATGCTCAGCCCGATAACGGTATTCCGGTCATCACCTATCACCATATTCTGCGGGATGAAGAGAACACCCGTTTTCGTCATACCTCCACCACCACGTCGGTACGCGCCTTTAGCAACCAGATGACCTGGCTGCGCGATATGGGCTACACCACGCTCACGATGTATCAGCTGGATGACTACGTGCATAACCGCGCGAATCTGCCGGGGCGCGCGGTGGTCATCACCTTTGACGATGGCCTGAAGTCAGTCAGCCGCTACGCCTATCCCATTCTGAAGCAGTACGGCTTTAAGGCCACCGCGTTTATCATCTCGTCGCGTATTAAGCGCCATCCGCAGAAATGGGCGCCGAAGTCGCTACAGTTTATGAGTGTTTCCGAGCTGGAGGAGATTAAGGACGTCTTTGATTTCCAGTCGCACACGCATTTTCTGCATCGTGTCGACGGTTATCGACGGCCCATCCTGCTCAGCCGCAGCTATCACAATATTCTGTTCGATTTTGAACGCTCGCGCCGGGCCCTGGCGCAGTTTAACCCGCACGTGTTGTTCCTTTCCTATCCGTTTGGCGGTTATAACGCGACGGCGGTGAAGGCGGCGAAAGATGCCGGTTTTCATCTGGCGGTGACGACGGTGAAAGGGAAGGTGAAGCCGGGCGATAACCCGATGCTACTGAAACGGCTGTATATTCTGCGGACGGATTCGCTGGAGACCATGTCGCGGTTAATCAGCAACCAACCGCAGGGATAAGCTGGCGCACCGCATGAGCGGCGCGCCAGAGAAGATCAGGCGACCTGAACCGGAATGGCTTTAGCGGTGCGCTTCATCTCGTTGTCGCCTTCGAAATAGGCTACGTTTGGACGCCAGGTACGCGCTTCTTCGTCGCTCATGGTGACGAAGCTGGCGATGATAACGATGTCGCCGACATCGGCGTTATGCGCTGCCGCACCGTTGACGGAGATGATTTTCGAACCACGCTCTGCCGCAATAGCATAGGTGGAGAAGCGCTTGCCGTTGTTCACGTTCCAGATATCAATGGCTTCGTTTTCCAGGATACCGGCTGCGTCGAGGAAGTCCTGGTCAATGGCGCAGGAACCTTCGTAGTGCAGGTCCGCATGCGTCACTTTAACGCGGTGAAGTTTGCCCTGCAGCATAGTGCGAATCATAGCGTCTACCTTTAATTCTTAACGGAAACAAAGCAGTTTTCTGACTGCCTTGAGAAATTTCGCAGGCAGTATTGCCCGATTTATACCAGGTGTCTATATGCGATTAACCTTGCTTACGATTAATTGCGTATCCCCTGTCTGCGCGTTCGATATTGCGTAGGCCTGATAAGCGCAGCGCCATCAGGCGCTACGAAGCAGATGCCGGATGGCGGCGTAACGCCTTATCCGGCCTACCTGTCGATGATCACGCCGCCTTTACAGCTCTACGCTCTGGTTATCAATCAGACGAGCCTGGCCCAGCCACGCCGCCATCAGGATCACCGCGCGTTTGCTGGTGTCAGTGAGATCGAGCAGGGTGTCGGCATCACGAATCTGAATGTCATCCGCGCGGAAGCCTTTCTCGTTCAGCTCCTGCTCGGCGATAGCGATCATCTCTTCCTGGTCGCGTTCGCCGGCCTTCAGCTTCTCGGCCACACGGGTCATCACTTTGTACAGACCCGGGGCGATTTTACGCTGCTCTGCAGTCAGGTAGCCGTTGCGTGAACTTAACGCCAGGCCATCTTTAGCGCGGATAATCGGTACGCCGACGATCTCGATATCGTAGCCCAGGTCGGCGACCATTTTGCGAATCAGCGCCAACTGCTGGAAGTCTTTCTCGCCAAAGCAGGCGATGTCCGGCTGGACAAGGTTAAACAGCTTGCTGACGATGGTCGAGACGCCGCGGAAGTGGCCTGGACGGCTGGCACCTTCCAACATGGTGGAAAGACCGGGAACGTCAACATAGGTTTGGCCTTCCAGTCCCTGCGGATAGATTTCTTTCTCCGACGGGGCGAAGACAAAATCAACCTTACGCTTGTTTAGCTTCTCGCAGTCTTCCTGCAACGTGCGGGGATAGCGCGCCAGATCTTCAGGGCGGTCAAACTGCATCGGGTTGACGAAGATACTGACAACAACCACATCCGCGCGCGTTTTCGCTTCTTCAACCAGCGTCATATGACCATCGTGCAGGTTGCCCATGGTGGGAACCAATGCAACACGCTTGCCTTCCTGACGCAGACGACGGATATGCTGGCGCAGCAGCGGCAGGGTTTCAATAATCAACACAACTTGACTCCTTAATGGAAACTGTGTTCTTCGCCCGGATAAACGCCGGACTCCACTTCAGCAATATACTGCCGCACCGCCGCGCGCATGTCGCCCGCTTCGGCAAGGAAATTTTTCGCGAATTTCGGAATATGGCCGCCGGTGATGCCAAATGCATCGTGCATGACCAGGATCTGCCCATCGGTGACGTTGCCCGCGCCGATACCAATCACCGGAATCGACAGCGCTTCGGTCACGCGTTTCGCCAGCTCAACCGGCACGCACTCCAGCACCAACAGCTGCGCACCTGCCGCTTCCAGCGCCAGCGCGTCATCCAACAGCACCTGGCCTGCGTCGCCGCGGCCCTGCACCTTGTAGCCGCCAAAAATATTGACCGACTGCGGCGTCAGCCCCAGGTGGCCGCAGACCGGTACCGCACGGTCGGTGAGCATTTTCACGGTATCAACCAGCCATGCGCCGCCCTCGATTTTGACCATGTTGGCGCCCGCGCGCATGACCGTGGCAGAGTGCTCAAACGCCAGCTCCGGTGTGGCATAGGCCATAAACGGCAGATCGGAAAGCAGCAGGCAGTTCGGCGCACCGCGACGTACCGCGCGAGTGTGGTAGGCGATGTCTTCAACCGTCACCGGCAGAGTGGAGTCGTGCCCCTGGACGGTCATGCCCAGCGAATCACCGACCAGCATCACGTTGATGCCAACGTCAGCGAACAGTTTGGCAAAGCTGTAGTCGTAGGCGGTAATCGTCGCGAAGCGCTTTTTTTCCTGCTTGCATTTCTGCAATAGGGCAATCGTGGTCGGTTTCATAATTATTCCTGATGGTAAGGTCATATTACCCGGCATTCTAGCAGCCGATTTCAGGGGGGCAATTATTTTAGGCAAGCGATTTCGCGTAAAGCAGGGATCGCTAAAAATGAGGGGGCCAGCGTTACCAGCTGGCGGGTTTTTCCGCGCCCAGGGTATCCAGACGCTGCTGGAGGCTGACGCCGTCAGGGAAGCATAAATTCGGGGCAATTTCGTACAGCGGCCACAGCATAAAGCCGCGGTTGTACATGTCGTAATGCGGAACGGTCAGCTTTTCGGTATGAATCATTTCCTGACCAAACAGCATGATGTCTAAATCGAGGGTGCGGGGCCCCCAGCGTTCGGCTTTACGTTGACGTCCCTGCTGTAGCTCGATGCGCTGAGTATGGCTGAGCAGCGCGTCTGGCGTGAGGGCCGTTTCCAGCGCAACGGCGGCGTTCAGGTAATCGGGCTGATCCTGTGGGCCGAGCGGCGGGGTACGATAAAACGAAGAGACGCGAATAATGCGGCTTTCCGGAATAGCGCCAATAGCCTCAACGGCAGCATTCACCTGCTCCAGCGGAGAGGCGAGGTTGCTGCCGATGGCGATATAAACGACGGTCACGCGCTACCTTCACGGCGCGGTGCGCGTTTACGCGGGCGGCGATGACGACGGCGGGTGTCCGGCTCGTCGCCCAGATCGTTGAGCATCTCTTTCTGCGCCGGTGGCGCAACCACCTGGAATTCGCTCCACCACTGGGTCAGGCGTTGTAATTCGTGGTTGTTTTCCGCTTCGGCACGCAGCGCCAGCAGGTCGTAGGCGGCGCGGAATTTCGGATGCTCCATCAGCTTCCATGCGCGCTTACCCTGACGGCGAGACATACGTAGCTGCAGCTGCCAGATATCGCGTACCAGCGTGGTAATACGTTTTGGAATCGCCAACGAACGGCAGGCTTCATCCAGCACGTCGTTCATCGCCAGCGCGAAAGCGTCGTAATAGGCCAGTCCGCTCTCCTGAGCGATTTTCTGCGCCATTTCCAGCAGCGGATACCAGAACATCGCGGCAAACAGGAACGCCGGGTTAACGCGCATATCGTTACGAATGCGGTTGTCGGTGTTCTTCAGCACCTGGGCGATGATACGCTCCATCGGGCTGTCGCCATCTTCGGTGAAGTAGCGGGTGATGGTCGGGAACAGCGGCTGGAACAGGTTGTATTCGCGCAGCAGCTTGTAGGTTTCAAACCCGTAGCCTGCCTGTAGCAGTTTGAGCGCTTCTTCAAACAGGCGCGCCGGCGGCACGTCGTTCATTAAGGTGGCCAGACGCGGGATCGGCTCAGCGGTTTCCGGGCTGATGCGCATATCCAGTTTGGCGGCAAAGCGCACGGCGCGCAGCATCCGCACCGGATCTTCACGGTAGCGAGTTTCCGGATCGCCGATCAGGCGGATGACGCCGTCAATCAGATCCTGCATGCCGCCAACGTAGTCGCGTACGGTGAAGTCCGCCACGCTGTAATAAAGGCTGTTGATGGTGAAGTCACGGCGCTGAGCGTCTTCTTCGATAGAACCGAAGATGTTGTCGCGCAGCAGCATGCCGTTCTGCCCACGCTGGGAGGTGGTGCGATCGGACTGACCATCTTCGTGGTGACCACGGAAAGTAGCGACTTCAATAATTTCCGGGCCAAACATGACGTGGGCCAGGCGGAAGCGACGACCAACCAGGCGGCAGTTGCGGAACAGCTTACGCACCTGATCGGGGGTGGCGCTGGTGGTCACGTCGAAATCTTTTGGTTTTTTGCCAAGCAGCAGGTCGCGAACGCCGCCGCCGACGAGGTAAGCCTCGTAGCCTGCTTTGTTCAAACGATAAAGAACCTTGAGGGCGTTTTCGCTGATATCTTTGCGGGAAATAGCGTGCTGCTCGCGCGGAATTACGGTCATAGCAGGTTTTGCGACGGCGTTTTCAGCCTCGCTCTCCTCACGGCTCAGCACCTTGCGGCAAAAATTAGCGACTCGGGTAAAAATGGTGCACCTCGGTAGTATCTGACTTTGGGACAAAATGTACTCTATGGATTTTGCGTTGCAGCAAGGCGACAAGTTTGCGATCCCCAGGAGCATAGATAACTATGTGACTGGGGTGAGCAAACGCAGTCAACGTAGCCGCAGCGCGAAAGACGACGAGTAAAAATAGCGGCTAATCATAGCTCAGCACAACGCATTTGAGAATGGCGGATTGATCTTCGCCGTCTCAGGCACCGTCGCCAGCGACCACTGAGCGACCGCATTGTGCAATAAATCCGCCGTGCTGACATCCTGCCATTGTGTCGGAACCGGCTGGCCTAAAAAGCGCAGCGCCTGAATGAGGACCGGACGTGGATCCCCAACAGGCAAAGCAGGTGCATGATTTTGCTTGGAAAGTTTAGCACCTTCTTCATTCAATGCCAGCGGCAGGTGAATATAGTCAGGCGCTGGCCAGCCAAACTGCTGGTACAGCGAGATCTGGCGGACGGTTGGCTCGATCAAATCGGCCCCGCGGACGATTTCCGTCACCCCCTGAAAATGGTCATCGACCACCACGGCGAGATTATAAGCAAATAATCCATCACGACGATGAATAATGAAATCTTCACGAGCCAGACGTTCGTCGGCCTTGATTGTACCGCGCAGCAGGTCGGTGAATTCGGTCACCGGATGCGTCTGACGCAGACGCAGGGCGGCATTTTGCGGGCCGTTCTTCAGGTCGCGACAGTGACCGTCATAGGTGCCGCCGATGCTCTGAATGCGCGCGCGCGTGCAGGAGCAGTAGTAGCACAGGTCCTGTTTTTTCAGCCATGCGAGGGCTTCGCGATAGGCATCGTGACGCTGCGACTGCCAAAGCACGTCGCCGTCCCAGTGCAGGCCGTAATGTTCCAGCTGATGCAAAATGGTGGTTGCAGCACCGGGAACTTCACGCGGGGGATCGATATCTTCAATCCGGATTCGCCAGATACCGCGTTGAGCGCGGGCCTGGAGATAGCTGCCAAGCGCGGCAATCAACGAGCCGAAATGTAGCTCACCGGAAGGGGAAGGGGCAAAGCGCCCTATATAAGGTTGTGTTGACATGTTTATTGCAATAAAAAACAACAAGGCGGGAGAGATTCCCGCCTTGAAGATAGAGTGTGAGCGTTCTCTTAACCTGCCATCTGCTTTTCGCGGATTTCTGCCAGCGTTTTGCAGTCAATGCACAGGTCAGCCGTTGGACGCGCTTCCAGACGACGAATACCAATTTCAACACCGCAGGACTCGCAGTAGCCGAAATCTTCATCTTCGACTTTCTTCAACGTCTTCTCGATCTTTTTGATCAACTTGCGTTCACGATCGCGGTTACGCAGTTCGAGGCTGAACTCTTCTTCCTGTGCGGCACGGTCTACCGGATCCGGGAAGTTTGCAGCTTCGTCCTGCATATGTGTAACGGTGCGATCGACTTCATCCCTAAGTTGATTACGCCATGCTTCAAGAATACGTCTGAAGTGCGCCAGCTGGGCTTCGTTCATATACTCTTCGCCTGGCTTCTCTTGGTACGGCTCCACCCCAGCGATGGCGAGAATACTCAGGGACGATGTTTTACGGTTTTGCCCTTCTTGCATGTTGCTTCTCCTTAACACGCACTATCGATCCCCGTGTTCGGGGGAAAAATCAGGCCGCTATAAATAGCAGATGCTTTTCCGGATGGCAATTATCTAAACGTAACACTTGACAATGCTGTGAGGAAAAGCGTATTTGCGCCGCAGCCCGAACACTTTCTATTCAACTTCACCCCGCGTTAACGAAACGGGTAACGGCGATATCAGAGTCATATTATCGGCAGAAAGTTCCGCTTTATAAGCCAAAATTTCCACCCCCTGTTTTTGCGCTTCTTGCAACAACTGTGCGTATTTAGCATCAATATGGTGTGCTGGAGAGAAATATTCAATGGCTGAGTGCAATATTGCAAACAGCAAAACGGCGCGTTCGCCGCTGGCCACAACGCCCATAAGCTCGCGCAAATGCTTCTGTCCGCGCACGGTGACGGCATCGGGAAAATAGCCGAACTCATTTTCCGCGAGTGTGACTGACTTCACTTCAATATAGCAGTTGGGGCGATCATCTGCCTGTAACATGATGTCAATTCGACTCTTTTCCTCACCATATTTCACCTCGCTTTTCAGCGTGTTGTAGCCGGCCAGTTCGGGAATTCGGCCCGTCAGAATCGCGTCTTTAGCTAAGGTATTTGCGCGTAAGGTGTTCACGCAAATAAAAGCCCCGTTTTGCGTCTGGGTTAATTCCCATGTGTGGGGATATTTACGCTTAGTGTTATCTGATGTGGAATACCACACGGTGTCGCCTGGCGTTGCGCAGCCGGTCATCGCGCCGGTGTTAGGGCAATGCAGGGTAAAGGTTTCACCTTCAGGCGTAATGACATCGGCGAGAAAACGTTTATAACGTTTGATAAGCGTTGCGGAGTGAAGCGCGGGGATAAACTGCATCGGGTTTCCTTCGTTATTCGCTGAGCGTCCAGCGCTGCAATGACGTATATCGCGTACGACCGCCGGTGAAGCGCGATTCGTACAGCGCAAACTCGGTGACCGGGATTTCCCAGTGAAAACCGGGCGCGGGAATCGGCACCGCCTGTCCGGCGTTGCGCAGTAGCGTCAGGTGAGGGTGGAACGGCTGTGGGCTTTGGTAACAGCCGCTGCGTGCGGCCTGGGCGCGCAGCATGTTGGCCAACTGGAGCAGACCGCGTGGCGGCTGGCGCGTGCCCAGCCAGACCACGCGCGAGCGCAGCCACTGACCGGCGTCGTCAAGATGTAGCGTAAAGCCTGGCTGATGGATGCGTCCCGCCATGGCCGCCAGCGCGCGCTGTTTTTCCGCGCTGACTTCGCCCAGAAAGGCCAGCGTCAGATGCATGTTGGCTGCCGCCACCGGCACGCCCGCATCGGCGGGAAAATGATCCGCGCGCCACTGCACCAGTTGCTTCTGGATTTTCGGCGGAATTGCAATGGCGAAAAACAGTCTTTTTGACTCAGACATGGTGGGGACTCGGTTATGAATTGAGGCGATGCTACAATGTCCGCCGTTTAATGTTAACCCTCTGGAGCCATTCGTGTCCCTGTTGCCGGTCGCAAGCGTCCTTCCTGAACTTCTCCGCGCCTTACGGCAAGCCCCGCAGGTGTTGCTCAATGCCCCGACGGGCGCGGGTAAATCCACCTGGCTGCCGCTGCAAATTTTGCATGAGGGCGGAATCGATGGGCGCATCCTGCTGCTGGAACCGCGTAGGCTAGCGGCGCGTAACGTCGCGCAGCGTCTGGCGGAACTGCTCGGCGAGAAGCCGGGAGAAACGGTCGGTTACCGGATGCGCGCCGAGACCTGCGTGGGGCCGAATACCCGGTTAGAAGTGGTGACCGAAGGGATCCTCACCCGCATGATCCAGCACGATCCCGAACTGGCGGGCGTGGGGCTGGTGATCCTCGATGAGTTTCACGAACGCAGTTTACAGGCGGATCTGGCGCTGGCGTTGCTGCTTGACGTTCAGCAGGGGCTACGTGACGATCTCAAGCTGCTGATCATGTCGGCAACGCTTGATAACGAGCGCCTGCAGCGTTTGCTGCCGGACGCGCCGACCGTGGTATCCGAAGGGCGGGCTTATCCCGTCGAACGCCGCTATCAATCGCTGCCCACGCATCAGCGGTTTGATGAAGCCGTGGCGATAGCGGCTGCGGAGCTTCTGCGTCAAGAGCGCGGCTCGCTGCTGCTGTTCTTACCCGGCGTCGGCGAAATTCAGCGAGTGCAGAATCACCTTGCTGAACGCGTTGCCGATGACGTGCTGCTGTGTCCTTTATACGGCGCGCTGCCGCTGAATGAACAGCGCAAGGCGATTTTGCCCGCGCCAGCCGGCAAGCGTAAGGTGGTGCTGGCGACCAATATTGCCGAAACCAGTTTGACCATTGAAGGCATTCGTCTGGTGGTGGACAGCGCCCAGGAGCGCGTGGTGCGCTTTGATGTGCGCACCGGGCTGACCCGTTTGCTCACCCAGCGCGTCAGCCAGGCATCAATGACCCAGCGCGCGGGGCGTGCAGGCCGTCTGGAGCCGGGCGTGTGCGTGCATCTGCTGGCGAAAGAGCAGGCCGAGCGCGCGGCGGCCCAGAGCGATGCGGAGATTTTACAAAGCGATCTCTCCTCGCTGCTGCTGGATCTCATGCAGTGGGGCTGTGCCGACCCAGCGCAACTGAGCTGGCTCGATCGGCCGCCCGCGGTGAACCTGGCGGCGGCCCGTCGCCTGCTGACGCAGCTTCAGGCGCTGGAGGGCGAACGCCTGACGGTGAAAGGGCAAAAGATGGCGGCGCTTGGCATCGATCCGCGTCTGGCGGCGATGCTGCTGGCGGCGCAAAGCGACGACGAAGTGGCGACGGCGGCCCGGTTGGCGGCCATCCTTGAAGAACCGCCGCGCGGTGGCAATAGCGACCTGCTGCAGGCGTTTTCCCGCTCTCATGGGCCATGGCAGCAGCGCAGCCAGCAGCTTTGCAAGCGATTGAACCGTCGCGCCGGGCAGCCGGATGTGGACGCCATTGCGCCGCTGCTGGCGCAGGGGTTCCCCGACCGTATTGCCCGCCGTCGTGGTCAGGAAGGCCGTTATCAGCTTGCGAATGGCATGGGGGCGATGCTCGATGCTGACGATGCGTTAGGCCGTCACGAGTGGCTGATTGCGCCGCTGCTGTTACAGGGCAACGCCTCGCCGGACGCGCGCATTTTGCAGGCCTGCGCGGTGGATATCGACGCGCTGGTCAGCCGCTGCCCGCATCTGCTTCAACAATCTGACACCGTGGAGTGGGATGATACGCAGGGCACGCTGAAAGCGCTACGGCGGAGTCAAATTGGCCTGTTGACGTTGAGTGTGCGCCCGTTGGCCAGGCCGTCCGAAAGTGAATTGCATCGGGCGATGCTCACCGGTATTCGCGAGAAAGGATTAAGCGCGCTGAACTGGACGAACGAAGCGGAACAGCTACGCTTGCGGTTACGGTGTGCGGCGCAGTGGCTGCCGGAAGAGGCATGGCCCGCGGTAGATGACGCGTCGCTGCTGGCGGAACTGGAGAATTGGCTGTTGCCGAAGATGAGCGGTATCCATTCGCTGCGCGGCCTGAAATCGCTGGATATTCACCAGGCGCTACTCGATTGGCTGCCGTGGTCCTTACGACAACGTCTGGTGAGTTCGCTGCCAACTCATTACACTGTGCCCACGGGAAGCCGTATTGTTATTCGCTACCATGAAGATAATCCGCCTGCGCTTGCCGTACGTATGCAGGAGATGTTTGGCGAAGCCAGTACGCCGACCATCGCCGAGGGGCGCGTAGCGCTGGTGCTGGAGCTGCTCTCTCCGGCGCAGCGGCCGCTGCAAATCACGCGTGATTTAAGCGCGTTCTGGCAGGGGGCGTACCGCGAGGTGCAAAAAGAGATGAAAGGGCGCTATCCGAAACACGTCTGGCCGGACGATCCGGCGAATACCGCGCCAACGCGGCGGCCGAAGAAGTATTCTGCCTGATGGCGATACGCTTATCAGGCCTACGTTTAAGCGAGTAGGCCGGATAAGCCGAAGTCGCCATCCGGCCTAAACACAGCGTAAAATTGAGAGATATCTTCTTCTGTCCTGTGACAGAAGAATTGAGAATCAGGCCTTTATGCCTGAATGTTGCGGAGAAAAAGCATGGCGGGGAATGACCGCGAGCCGATTGGACGGAAGGGCAAGCCTGCACGTCCGGCAAAACAAAAGGTAAGCCGTCGACAGCTCAGAGATGATGAGTATGACGACGATTATGATGATGATGGCTACGACGACGAAAAACCACGCGCGCGTAAAGGCGGCAAGGGGAAAAAACCGCGCGGCAAACGCCGCTGGTTCTGGTTCCTGGTCAAACTGGGAATCGTCTTTGCGGTACTGATTGCTATCTATGGCGTCTATCTGGATCAAAAAATCCGTAGCCGCATTGACGGTAAAGTCTGGCAGCTGCCGGCGGCGGTGTATGGCCGCATGGTTAGCCTTGAGCCGGATATGGCCATCAGCAAGAACGAGATGATTCAGCTGCTGACGGCGACCCAGTATCGTCAGGTGACGGCGATGACGCGGCCCGGTGAATTCACCGTGCAGGCGAACAGCATCGAGATGATCCGTCGTCCGTTCGATTTCCCGGACAGCAAAGAGGGGCAGGTGCGTGCGCGTCTGACCTTCGATGGCGCGCGTCTGGATAGCATCGAAAACATGGATAACAACCGTCAGTTCGGCTATTTCCGACTCGATCCGCGGTTGATCACCATGATGTCCTCGCCGAACGGCGAGCAGCGTCTGTTTGTGCCGCGCAGCGGCTTCCCGGACCTGCTTATCGATACGCTGATTGCGACCGAGGACCGCCACTTCTACGAGCATGACGGTATCAGCTTCTACTCCATGGGCCGTGCGGTGCTGGCGAACCTGACCGCCGGACGAACGGTGCAGGGGGCGAGTACGCTGACCCAGCAGCTGGTGAAGAACCTGTTCCTGTCCAGCGAGCGTTCCTACTGGCGTAAGGCCAACGAAGCCTACATGGCGCTGATTATGGACGCCCGCTACAGCAAAGACCGCATTCTTGAGCTGTATATGAACGAGGTGTACCTCGGTCAGAGCGGTGACAACGAAATCCGCGGCTTCCCGCTGGCGAGCCTCTACTACTTTGGCCGTCCGGTGGAAGAGCTGAGCCTCGACCAGCAGGCGCTGCTGGTGGGCATGGTAAAAGGGGCGTCGATTTATAACCCGTGGCGTAACCCGAAGCTGGCGCTGGAACGTCGTAACCTGGTGCTGCGTCTGCTACAGCAGCAGAACGTGATCGACCAGGAGCTGTACGACATGCTAAGCGCGCGTCCGCTGGGCGTGCAGCCGCGCGGCGGGGTGATTTCACCACAGCCGGCGTTTATGCAGATGGTGCGTCAGGAGCTGCAGGCGAAGCTGGGCGATAAGGTGAAAGATCTCTCCGGCGTGAAGATTTTCACCACCTTTGACTCCGTTGCGCAGGATGCGGCTGAAAAAGCGGCCACCGAAGGCATCCCGGCGCTGAAGAAGCAGCGTAAACTGAGCGATCTGGAAACCGCGATGGTGGTCGTTGACCGCTTCAGCGGCGAAGTACGGGCCATGGTCGGCGGCGCGGAGCCGCAGTTTGCCGGCTATAACCGCGCGATGCAGGCGCGTCGTTCCATCGGTTCTCTGGCGAAGCCAGCAACCTACCTGACCGCGCTGAGCCAGCCGAATCAGTACCGTCTGAACACCTGGATCGCCGATGCGCCGATTGCCCTGCGCCAGCCAAATGGCCAGGTGTGGTCGCCGCAGAACGACGATCGCCGCTACAGCGGTCAGGTGATGCTGGTGGATGCGCTGACCCGCTCGATGAACGTGCCGACCGTTAACCTCGGCATGGCGCTTGGGTTACCAGCGGTCACCGATACCTGGCTGAAGCTGGGCGTGTCGAAGGATCAGCTGCACCCCGTTCCGGCGATGCTGCTTGGGGCGCTGAACCTGACGCCGATTGAAGTGGCGCAGGCGTTCCAGACTATTGCCAGCGGCGGTAATCGCGCCACGCTGTCGGCGCTGCGTTCGGTGATTGCGGAAGACGGTACCGTGCTGTACCAGAGCTTCCCGCAGGCCGAGCGTGCGGTTCCGGCACAGGCGGCGTACATGACGCTGTGGACCATGCAGCAGGTGGTTCAGCGCGGCACCGGTCGTCAATTGGGCGCGAAATACCCGAATCTGCATCTGGCAGGGAAAACCGGGACCACCAACAACAACGTCGATACCTGGTTTGCCGGCATCGATGGTCGTGAAGTGGTGATCACCTGGGTAGGCCGCGATAATAACCAGCCGACCAAGCTGTACGGCGCGAGCGGTGCGATGTCTATCTATCAGCGCTATCTGGCAAGCGAGTCGCCGATTGCGCTGGATCTGACGCCGCCGGAAGATGTGGTGAATATGGGCGTCGATGAAGGCGGTAACTTTATCTGCGGCGGTGGCGGCATGCGGATGCTGCCGGTCTGGACGACCGACCCGGATGCGCTGTGTCAGCAAAGCCAGCAGCAGATAGAACAGCAGCAGTCGACGAACCCGTTTGACTCGTCTTCATCGCAGCCGCAGCAGCAACAGCAGCAACCGGCGCAGCAAGAGAAGAAAGAGAGCGACGGCGTCGCCGGCTGGATCAAGGATATGTTCGGCGGAAATTAATCGCGTACTGCACTCACTCAAAGGCCTCTGTTTCTGACAGAGGCTTTTTTATATCCAGGTTTTTTCTTTTTTTTAACCTCATTATTTCATCTGTTGGTTTCTTAACCCCTTAGTTTTTGTAGGGGTGCGTATTGCTTGCTATCACCGCATTTTTTCGCCTATCATGCTGCTCGTTATAATAATAATTCTCGTTTACGTTATCATTCACTTCATCAGAGAAATACCCATGGCACGTCTTAAAACTGCTCAGCCAACCCACTCGCTGCGTAAACTCGCAGTTGTAGTAGCCACAGCGGTTAGCGGCATGTCTGTTTACGCGCAGGCAGCAGAACAACCGAAAGAAGAAACCATCACCGTTACCGCCGCTCCGGCTTCGCAAGAGAGCGCGTGGGGCCCGGCACCGACGATCGCGGCAAAACGTTCCGCGACGGCAACCAAGACGGATACGCCGATTGAGAAGACGCCGCAGTCTATCTCCGTTGTAACCAATGAAGAGATGCAGATTCACCAGTCTCGTTCGGTGAAAGAAGCGTTGGGCTATACGCCTGGTGTTGTTGTAAGCAACCGCGGCGCATCCAATACCTACGACTTCGTCAGTATCCGTGGCTTTACTTCTGTAGGTCTGAGCCAGAACAACTATCTGGATGGACTGAAACTGCAAGGTAACTTCTACAACGATGCAGTTATTGACCCTTACATGTTGGAACGCGTTGAGTTGATGCGCGGACCTACTTCCGTGTTGTATGGCAAGAGCAACCCGGGCGGGATCATCTCTATGGTGAGTAAACGCCCAACGACTGAACCGCTCAAAGAAATCCAGTTCAAAATGGGAACGAATAATCTGTTCCAGACCGGATTTGATTTTAGCGATGTGCTGGATGATAACGGTGAGTTCTCATACCGCTTGACCGGCCTGGCTCGTTCCAATAATGAACAGCAGGATCATGCTGAGCAGCAGCGTTATACTGTTGCACCATCTTTCTCCTGGCGCCCTGACGATAAGACTAACTTCACGTTCCTTTCTTATTTCCAGAATGAGCCTGAAACCGGTTATTACGGCTGGTTACCTAAAGAAGGGACTGTAGAACCTCTGCCTAATGGCTCCCGTCTGTCCAGCAGCTTCAACGAAGGCGCCAAAAATAACAGCTATTCACGTAACCAGAAAATGGTTGGATATAGCTTTGAACACGGCTTTAACGACACCTTTACTGTTCGTCAAAATTTACGTTTTGCTGAAATGAAAACGTCTCAGCAGAGCGTTTATGGCACCGGTATTTGTACAACAAACACCTTCAACGGCCCTTGCCAGGCAATCCCGGCGGCAGACCGAGATCATTATCTGGGTCGTGGTACTGTTGTTGATGATGAGCGTTTGCAGAACTTTAGCGTTGATACGCAATTGCAGAGCAACTTTGCGACCGGGATGGTCGATCATACGTTACTGACAGGTGTTGACTTCATGCGTATGCGTAATGATATCAATGCTAAGTTCGGCACCGCACCGGCTCTCGATCTCTACAATCCGCAGACGCTGAATAGCTTTGATTTCGACTCTGCGGAACCGTATCAGATGAACGAAACCAAACAAACGGGTATCTACGTTCAGGATCAGGCCGAATGGGATAAGTGGGTCTTCACGCTAGGCGGCCGCTATGATTGGTCTCAGCAAGCGACAACAGTCCGCGAAAACTCCACCACACCGGTTGGAGGTTATATCGAACGTAACGATCACCAGTTCACCTGGCGTGGTGGTGTAAATTATCTGTTTGATAACGGTATTTCTCCGTATATCAGCTATAGCCAGTCGTTCGAGCCGAACGCATTCGATCTCTACAGCACTCCACGTATGGCATTTGCGCCGTCCAAAGGTGAGCAGTATGAAGCGGGTGTGAAATATGTGCCGAAAGATATGCCGGTTGTTATTACGGCTGCGGTATACCATCTGACCAAGACAAATACTCTGACGACAGATCCGAATAACTCCAATCTGCAAGTTCCATCGGGGGAAGTTCGTTCCCAGGGCTTCGAGTTTGAGGCTAAAGCTGCTGTTAATGCGAACATTAACGTGACGGCTTCCTACACTTACACTGATGCTGAGTACACCAAAGATACGAATCTGAAAGGGAATAACGTTGAACAGGTTCCTCAAAATATGGCCTCTCTGTGGGGTGATTACACCTTCCATGACGGAATTCTGTCTGGCCTGACGTTGGGAACCGGTGGCCGCTTTATTGGTTCTAGCTATGGTGACCCGGCGAATACGTTCAAAGTGGGTAGTGCAGCCGTGATGGATGCGGTTGTGAAATATGATTTAGCACGTTTCGGCATGGCAGGCTCAAGTCTTGCTGTCAACGTAAACAATCTGCTTGATCGTGAATACGTTTCCAGCTGCTTCCAGACTTATGGCTGCTTCTGGGGCGCAGAGCGTCAGGTTGTTGCGACCGCAACGTTCCGTTTCTAACCACCTCCTGGGCGCGGATTTTCCGCGCCCTTTAACATGTTGACGGTTATGCAGGACAACACAACTCACTCAGATACGACCTTTTCTCTCGAACAGGTCGTTTTTCGCGTTCCAGGCCGTACGTTACTTCATCCTCTCTCCTTAACCTTTCCAGCGGGCAAAGTGACCGGGCTCATCGGCCATAACGGCTCGGGCAAATCGACCCTGCTGAAAATGCTTGGCCGCCATCAGCCGCCGTCGGAAGGGGAGATCCTGCTTGACGGTCAGCCGCTCGAAAGCTGGAACAGCAAAGCGTTTGCCCGCAAGGTCGCCTATCTGCCGCAGCAACTGCCGCCCGCAGAAGGGATGACGGTGCGCGAACTGGTCGCGATTGGCCGCTACCCATGGCACGGTGCGCTAGGTCGTTTTGGCGTTGCCGACCGTGAAAAGGTGGATGAGGCGATTGCGCTAGTGGGGCTGAAGCCGCTGGCGCAGCGTCTGGTCGACAGTCTGTCCGGCGGTGAGCGTCAGCGTGCATGGATCGCCATGCTGGTCGCGCAGGATAGCCGCTGCCTGCTGCTTGATGAACCGACCTCTGCGCTGGACATCGCGCATCAGGTCGATGTGCTGGCATTGGTACATCGCCTGAGCCAGCAGCGCGGCCTGACCGTCGTCGCGGTGTTGCACGATATCAATATGGCGGCGCGTTACTGCGACTATCTGGTGGCGCTGCGCGGCGGCGAAATGATTGCCCAGGGCACGCCGGATGAACTGATGCGCAGCGACACGCTGGAACGCATTTATGGTATCCCGATGGGGATTCTGCCACATCCAGCCGGTGCTGCACCGGTAAGTTTTGTCTATTGATGGCTGACGTAAACCTGATTAGCCGCCGTCGGTTACTGACGGCGATGGCGCTGTCGCCGCTGTTGTGGCGGATGCAAATGGCACAGGCCGCGCCGATGAAAAACGAACGTATTGTGGCGCTGGAATGGTTACCCGTTGAGCTGATGCTGGCGCTGGGCGTCACGCCCTACGGCGTCGCGGATATACCCAACTACCGTATGTGGGTCAACGAGCCGGTGCTGCCGGATTCGGTGATTGATGTTGGCCTGCGCACGGAGCCGAATCTGGAGCTGCTGACGCAAATGAAGCCGTCGATGCTGGTGTGGTCGGCAGGCTACGGCCCTTCGCCGGAGATTCTGGCGCGCATCGCGCCGGGGCGCGGTTTCGCGTTCAGCGACGGTAAACAACCGCTGGCCCAGGCGCGTCGCTCCCTGCTGGAGATGGCCGACCTGCTGGGTAAACAGGCGGCTGCACATCGCCATCTGGCGGAGTTTGATGCCTTTATCGATGGACTGAAGCCGCGTTTCCGCCAGCGTGGGGAGCGCCCGCTGCTGATGATATCGCTGCTCGATTCGCGTCATGTGCTGGCGTTTGGCCCGAACTGCCTGTTCCAGGAGGTTCTCGACCGTCTGGGAGTCAAAAACGCCTGGCAGGGGGAAACCAACTTCTGGGGCAGTACGGTCGTGGGGATTGACCGTCTGGCGGCCTATAAAGATGTCGATGTGATTTGTTTCGATCACGGTAACGCTGCGGAAATGCACCGCTTGGCCGCCACGCCGTTATGGCAGGCGATGCCGTTCGTACGCGCTGGCCGTATGCAGGTCGTACCGGCGGTCTGGTTCTATGGCGCAACGCTATCGGCGATGAATTTCGCCCGCATCCTGGGTAATGCGCTGGGAGGCAATGCGTGAAAACCACTTTCTCTCCCTTTGCAGCACTGCTGCTGGGGCTCTTGTTTATTGCTGCGTTGGCGCTGACCTGGTTTAACTTCAGCACCGCGCTGCCGGGTTCGCTCTGGTTGCAGGCAATGCGCCAGCCGAATATCGACGCCATTGACCAGATGATTTTCCACTACAGCCTGCTGCCGCGTCTGGCGATTGCGCTGCTGGTGGGGGCGGGTCTGGGGCTGGTCGGCGTGCTGTTCCAGCAGGTTTTGCGTAACCCACTGGCAGAACCGACGACGCTAGGCGTGGCCACTGGCGCGCAGCTCGGTATGACTATCACCACCCTGTGGGCGATACCGGGGGTGCTGGCGGCTCAATTTGCCGCGCTGGCGGGAGCCTGCATCGTCGGTGCGCTGGTGTTTGGTGTCGCGTGGGGCAAACGACTTTCGCCGGTCACGCTGATTCTCGCCGGCCTGGTGGTGAGCCTCTATTGCGGCGCCATCAACCAATTGATGGTGATTTTCCACCATGACCAGCTGCAAAGCATGTTCCTGTGGAGCACCGGTACGCTGACGCAGACCGACTGGAGCGTGGTGCAGCGTCTGTGGCCGCAGCTGCTGGGCGGCGTGATGCTGACGCTGCTGCTGCTGCGTCCGCTGACGCTGATGGGGCTGGATGACGGCGTGGCCCGTAACCTCGGGCTGGCGCTGTCGCTGGCTCGTCTGGGGGCGCTGACGCTGGCGATCGTCATCAGCGCCTTGCTGGTTAATGCGGTGGGGATTATTGGCTTTATCGGCCTGTTTGCACCGCTGCTGGCGAAAATGCTGGGCGCGCGACGTCTGCTCTCCCGACTGCTGCTGGCGCCGTTAATTGGTGCGCTCATTCTGTGGCTCTCCGATCAGCTGATTCTGTGGCTGTCGCGAGTCTGGATGGAGGTCTCCACCGGCTCCGTCACCGCGCTGATTGGCGCGCCGCTGTTGCTGTGGCTGTTGCCGCGTTTGCGCAGCATGAGCGCGCCAGCAATGAACGCCAGCGACAGTGTCGCCCGTGAGCGGCAGAACGTCGCGTGGTTTGCGCTGGGCGGGTTAGTCCTCCTGTTCATTGCCGTGTTTGCCGCGCTGTCCCTGGGGCGTGACGCTTATGGCTGGCACTGGGCCAGCGGTTCACTGCTGGATCAGCTGCTCCAGTGGCGCTGGCCGCGTATCGCCTCCGCGCTGATCGCCGGGATAATGCTGGCGGTCGCGGGCTGCATTATTCAGCGTTTGACCGGTAACCCAATGGCCAGCCCGGAAGTGCTGGGTATTAGCTCCGGTGCGGCATTTGGCGTGGTGCTGATGCTGTTTATCGTGCCGGGCAACGCCTTTGGCTGGCTGCTGCCTGCCGGGAGCGTGGGCGCAGCGGTCACGCTGCTGATTATCCTGATTGCAGCCGGGCGCGGCGGCTTCTCGCCGCACCGTATGCTGCTGGCGGGGATGGCGTTGAGCACCGCATTCACCATGTTGCTGATGATGCTACAGGCAAGCGGCGACCCGCGTATGGCGCAGATTTTGACGTGGATTTCCGGCTCGACCTACAACGCTACCGGCAAGCAGGTGATGCAGTCGGCGGCCGCGATGGTGGTTCTACTGCTGCTGGTACCGCTGTGCCGTCGCTGGCTTACCATTCTGCCGCTGGGCGGTGAAACGGCGCGGTCGATCGGTATGGCGCTGGCGCCGACCCGCATCGCGCTGCTGTTGCTGGCGGCGTGCCTGACGGCGGCGGCGACGCTGACTATCGGGCCGTTGAGTTTTGTCGGTCTGATGGCACCGCATATCGCACGGATGATGGGCTTCCGACGGACGATGCCGCATATGGTGATTTCCGCCTTGATGGGCGGCCTGCTGCTGGTGTTCGCGGATTGGTGCGGACGGATGCTTATGTTTCCGTATCAGGTGCCCGCGGGGCTGTTGTCGACCTTTATCGGCGCACCGTACTTTATCTATCTGCTGAGGAAGCAGAGCCGATAAAAAAGCCGGATGGCGCATGCGCTTATCCGGCCTACAGATTGTGCGACTCACATAGGCCGGGTAAGGCGAAACCGCCACCCGGCAAGTGTATTTGTCTTACAGCTGTGCAAACACCCGACGCGCCGCGTCGATGGTGTTATCAATATCTTCTTCGCTGTGGGCAACCGACATAAAGCCCGCCTCAAAGGCCGATGGCGCCAGGTATACGCCTTCTTCCAGCATCAGATGGAAGAAGCGCTTAAAGCGCTCAACGTCGCACTTCAACACATCCTGATAGCAGGTGACTTCTTTGGCATCGGTGAAGAAAATACCGAACATGCCGCCCACATTGTTGACGACTAGCGGGATGCCAGCGTCTTGTGCGGCATCCAGCAGGCCTTGCGCCAGCTGGTTGGTCAGCTCGGTCAGCGTCTCGTGGACGCCCGGCTGCGCCACTTCGGTCAGGCAAGCGTAGCCCGCCGCCATCGCAATCGGGTTACCGGACAGGGTTCCAGCCTGGTAAACCGGACCGGTTGGCGCCAGCGCGTCCATGACGTCGCGACGGCCACCGAAAGCACCTACCGGCATCCCGCCGCCGATGATTTTGCCCAGACAGGTCAGATCCGGCACGACGTCGTAGTAGGACTGTGCGCCCGCCAGCGCGACGCGGAAGCCGGTCATGACCTCGTCGATGATCAGCAGCGCGCCAAACTCATCGCACAGCGCACGCAGGCCCGGCAGGAACTCCGGCTGCGGTGGGATGCAGTTCATGTTGCCGGCGACCGGCTCAACGATAATGCAGGCAATCTCCTGCGGATACTGCTCGAAGGCCGCGCGCACGGAAGCCAGATCGTTATAGGTGCAGGTGAGGGTATGTTTGGCGAAGTCTGCCGGTACACCCGGTGAATTCGGTTGGCCGAGCGTCAGCGCGCCGGAACCGGCTTTCACCAGCAGGCAGTCGGCATGACCGTGGTAGCAGCCTTCAAACTTGATGATTTTGTCGCGGCCCGTGAAGCCGCGGGCCAGGCGGATGGCGCTCATGGTGGCTTCGGTACCGGAGTTGACCATACGGACCATGTCCATGGTGGGCACCAGTTCGGTTACCAGTTTCGCCATGGTCACTTCCATTTCGGTCGGCGCGCCGAAGCTCAGGCCGCGCTCGGCCGCTTCAATGACCGCGTTGCGGATAGCCGGATGGTTATGCCCCAGTACCATTGGCCCCCAGGAGCCGACGTAATCGATATAGGCTTTACCATCGACGTCGTACAGGTAGGCGCCGTCTGCGCGTTCAATAAACAGCGGCGTGCCGCCAACGCCGGTGAAGGCGCGTACCGGCGAGTTGACGCCGCCGGGGATGAGTTCACGCGCTGCGCTATAGAGGTTTTCAGATTTGCTCATTGCCAGGATCCTGGTTCGTGAAAAATGTTTTGTCCGCTATTCTAAATTATTCCGTAGAGGTTATGAAATTTTTGCCTGATTGCAACAAAGCCCTCCTGAAGCAATTTTTTCGCGACGTAGCGCACAGGTGTGGGTAAAATGCTCCCCCTTCCTATTTGTATTACCAATTAGTGATGACGGTATGAAAGCTGAAATACCCCCTTTAGAGGCACAACGGATTGTCCGTTTACGCCGCCGTGACGTGGTGCGTAAATTGTTGAACCGCGATAAAACGCCGCTGATGGTGCTCCTGATGGCCGCCGTGGTTGGCGCGCTGGTGGGTTTAGTCGGCGTGGCGTTTGAGCATGCGGTGAACTGGGTGATGAACGCGCGTATTGGCACGCTGGCGCAGGTGGCTGACCATTGGTTTATCGTCTGGCCGCTGGCCTTTATTCTGTCGGCGCTGCTGGCGATGGTGGGTTACTGGCTGGTGCGTCGCTTTGCGCAGGAGGCCGGTGGCTCGGGGATCCCGGAAATTGAAGGCGCGCTGGAAGAGCTACGTCCGGTGCGCTGGTGGCGCGTGTTGCCGGTGAAATTTATCGGCGGCATGGGCACGCTCGGTGCCGGTATGGTGCTGGGACGCGAAGGGCCGACGGTGCAGATTGGCGGCAACGTGGGGCGCATGGTGAGTGATATCTTCCGCCAGCGCGGCGAAGAAGCGCGCCACACCCTGCTGGCAACCGGCGCGGCGGCGGGCCTGTCGGCGGCTTTTAACGCACCGCTGGCGGGCATACTGTTCATTATTGAAGAGATGCGACCGCAGTTCCGCTACAGCCTGATTTCAATTAAAGCGGTGTTTACCGGCGTTATCATGTCGAGCATCGTGTTCCGTATCTTCAACGGCGAAACGCCGGTGATTGAGGTCGGTAAGCTGAGCAACGCGCCGGTCAATACGCTATGGCTGTATATGGTGCTGGGCATTGTGTTCGGCTGTTTTGGGCCGCTGTTCAACACCATGGTGCTGAAGACTCAGGATATGTTTTTCCGCATCCACGGCGGCAATATTAAAAAATGGGTGCTGATTGGCGGACTGATCGGCGGTTGCTGCGGCGTACTGGGGCTGATTCAACCGGCGGCATCGGGCGGCGGCTTTACCCTGATCCCGATTGCGGCGGCGGGTAACTACACTATCGGCGCGCTGCTGTGCCTGTTTCTGGTTCGTGTGGCGACCACGCTGCTGTGCTTCTCCTCCGGCGCGCCCGGCGGGATTTTCGCACCAATGCTGGCTTTGGGGACGCTGCTGGGGACCGCGTTTGGTACGGCGGCAGCGAGTCTGTTTCCGGCCTACCATCTGGATGCGGGGACCTTCGCTATTGCCGGGATGGGCGCGCTGCTGGCGGCTTCCGTTCGCGCACCGTTAACCGGAATTGTGCTGGTGCTGGAGATGACCGATAACTATCAGCTCATTTTGCCAATGATTATCACCGGGCTCGGTGCCACGCTATTAGCACAATTCCTCGGTGGGCAGCCGCTTTATGCCACTATCCTGGCGCGTACGTTGGCCAAGCAGGAAGCCGAGCAAGAGGCAAAAGCCCGGCAGGTTGCTGGGGAGAATACTTGAACGATTTACCAGGGTATTAGATAATGACCCAAAGAGTCGGGTTACTATTTGCCCAGACTAGCTGTAGTAATGGGAGCATAAAATGAGTGATGACGTAGCGCTGCCGCTGGAGTTTACCGACGCCGCAGCCAAAAAAGTAAAAGTCCTGATTGCGGATGAAGAGAATCCAAACCTGAAGCTGCGCGTGTACATCACGGGCGGCGGCTGCAGCGGCTTCCAGTACGGTTTTACCTTTGACGATCAGGTCAACGAAGGCGATATGACCATTGAAAAACAGGGCGTTGGCCTGGTGGTTGATCCAATGAGCCTGCAGTATCTGGTAGGCGGTTCCGTTGACTATACCGAAGGTCTGGAAGGTTCACGTTTTATCGTGACCAACCCGAACGCGACCAGCACCTGCGGCTGCGGTTCTTCCTTCAGCATCTAAGCCTGTTGACCAGATAGTTTAAAAAGCCCACCGAGAGTGGGCTTTTTGTTGTCATCCTGGCTTCCGGGGCTCCCCGGCGGCGCTGCGCGTGGCCGGGCTACACCGGATGGTAGGCCGGATAAGCGCAGCGCCATCCGGTAATCAGCGTCCGTTATCATCCAGTGCAAAGGTCGGCAGCTTGAGGTGCCAGCGAATGGCGGCAAGGCGAATGGCCAGCGTCACCACCATCCCCATCATACTGGCGTTTTCCAGCGGTACCTTGAAGGTGTAATAGGCCGTCGCGTGGACGATGCCGCCAATAATACAGGCGGTGGCGTAGATTTCGGTGCGCAGAATCATCGGCACTTCGCGCGCCAGCACGTCACGAATAATCCCACCGCCGACGCCGGTCACCACGCCCATGCACACCGCGACCAGCGGCCCTGAGTGCGCGATAAACGCTTTATTGACGCCGATACCCACGAACACCGCCAGCCCGACGGCATCGAGCACCGGCAGCACCCACTTTGGCAGGCGGCGCGGTTGGCGCACCAGCACGATGGTCAGCATACAGGTCACCATCGCCACAACCAGGTCGGTGGGGTCTTTTACCCAGAATACCGGGCCGTTGGCGAGCGCCATATCGCGAATCGTTCCGCCACCTACCGCGGTGACGACGCCCAGAACCAGCACGCCGAAGGGATCCATGCGCAATTTCCCCGCCAGCAACACGCCGGAGACGGCGAAAACTATGGTGCCAACAATATCAAGCCAGTAGACAAGCATGACCAATTACCCAATTAATGAACCTGCGACAGCGCAGTACAGAGTTGTTTTGCGGCGAGGATAATACGTGGGCTTGCCCGTTCAAACCAGTCACTATTAAGGGGAATAACCGGGATTGTGAGCTGACTTGCCCAGTAACGCTGAATTTTCGGAATCTGGCTCTCGTCACCGGCGGCGACAATGGCCTGCGGCTGACGCGTCAGTACCTGCTCACGGCTCACCTGCGGCCAGGCGACGCGGCTGTCGGCAAAGATGTTCTGACCGCCACAAATCTCCAGCACCTGGTTTTGAATTGCGCTTTTGTTACTGGTGAAAATGGGGTTGAAACCGAACTGCATAAACACGCGCTTTTTCGGCGCGTTGGCGTACTGCGCCTTCAGTTGAGTGTAGTCGTGCATCAGCGCGGCGGCGGCCTGCTCGGCTTTTTCCGGCTGCGGGCTCCACTGTGCCAGCTTGCGCAGCGCGGCGGCGATATCTTCAATACTGTGTGAGTCAATCCACAGCACGGTAATCCCAAGCGACTGCAGCTGGTTAACCTGGCGCTCGGCGTTGCCTTCCTTCCACGCCAGCACGACGTCCGGATGCAGCGCCACGATGCGCTCAAGGTTGATGCCTTGCCAGGAGGCGACCTGCTCGATAGCTTTGGCAGCGGCGGGATAGTCGGACCAGGCGCTAACGCCAACGGGCGTGATCCCGGCGGCAAAGGCCAGTTCGGTATTGGCAGGGGAGAGGGAGATAACCCGCGGCGCGGCATAGAGCCACGCCGGGGCGCTAAACAGCAGGGCCAGCAGCCCTGTCATCAAGCGCTTAGCCATGTGCGAGTTTCTGCACCAGCGTTTCAACCATCAGCGTCGACTGCTTCGCGGCAACCGCCAGGAATTCGTCAAAGCTCAGGTGGGATTCTTTGTCGGCAACGTCGGAGATGGCGCGCACCACCACGAACGGCACGGCAAAGCTGTGGCAAACGTGGGCAATGGCGGTGGCTTCCATCTCAACGGCAATGGCCTGCGGGAAGTTGCGACGAATTTTCGCCAGCCCTTCGGCGCCGTTAATGAAGGCGTCGCCGCTGACGATCAGGCCGCGTACCGCGTTCAGATCCAGCGCCTTGATGCAGGTTTCGGCTGCGGCAATGAGCTTATCGTCGGCTTTGAACGCCGCCGGGCAGCCGGCCATCTGGCCGATTTCGTAGCCGAAAGCGGTGACGTCGGCATCGTGATAGCGCGCTTCATCGGAGACCACGATATCACCGACTTTCAGCGTCGGCGCCAGACCACCCGCGGAACCGGTGTTGATGATAACGTCCGGCTGGCAGCGCTCCAGCAGCAGGGCTGCGCCCATCGCGGCCGCAACTTTACCAATGCCTGACTTCAGCAGAGCAACGTCAACGCCGTTCAACTGGCCGGTGTAGATTTCACTGCCGCCGAGGGTGATGGTCTGACGATTTTCGATTTTGTCACGCAGCAGCGTAACTTCTTCTTCCATTGCGCCAATAATGCCGATTTTCATAGATTTACTCGCGATGTGCCATGTTTAAAGGCATAGTCTATCATGCGGTTCAGGGGAAGCGCATTTCTCGCGACGGAGAGGCTATGGCTAAGATTGATTTTCGCAACAAAATTAACTGGCGTCGGCGCTATCGTTCACCGCAAGGCGTCAGCTCGGAGCATGAGATCCTGCGCATTTTTGAGAGTGACCGCGGGCGCATCATCAACTCGCCGGCGATTCGCCGTTTGCAGCAGAAAACCCAGGTGTTTCCGCTGGAGCGTAACGCCGCCGTCCGCACGCGCCTTACTCACTCGATGGAGGTCCAGCAGGTAGGCCGCTATATTGCCAAAGAGATTTTAAGCCGCCTGAAAGAGAAAAAGCTGCTGGTAGCCTACGGGCTGGATGAGCTGACCGGGCCGTTTGAAAGCATCGTTGAGATGGCCTGCCTGATGCATGATATCGGCAATCCGCCGTTTGGTCACTTTGGTGAAGCGGCAATCAATGACTGGTTCAGCCAGCGCCTGGCACCGAAGGATGCGCTGCGCCAGCCTCTGAGCCACGACCGCTGTGAAGTGGTGAGCCTCCAGTTGCGTGAAGGTGAAGAAACGCTGAATGAATTGCGCCGTAAGGTGCGTCAGGACCTGTGCCACTTTGAAGGTAATGCGCAAGGGGTTCGGATGGTGCATACGCTGATGCGTATGAACCTGACCTGGGCGCAGGTAGGGTGCATCCTGAAATATACGCGCCCGGCCTGGTGGGTGGGTGAGACGCCGGTGACCCACAGCTATTTAATGAAAAAACCGGGCTACTATCTGGCCGAAGAAGGTTATATTTCGCGCTTACGTAAAGAACTGGATTTAGCACCTTACAATCGTTTTCCATTAACCTGGATTATGGAGGCTGCCGATGATATCTCTTATTGCGTGGCGGATCTTGAGGATGCCGTTGAAAAACGTATCTTCAGCGTTGAGCAGCTGTATCAGCATTTATACGATTCCTGGCCGGAGCATACAAAAGGTTCACTGTTCGCGCAGGTCGTGGAAAATGCCTGGGATAAATCTCGCGCTAATTCGTTAAGCCGCAGTACTGAAGATCAGTTCTTTATGTATTTACGCGTGAATACATTAAATAAACTGGTGCCTTATGCGGCACAGCGGTTTATTGAGAATCTACCACAAATTTATGCGGGTGACTTTAATCACGCGCTGCTGGAAGATGAAAGCAGCTATAGTCAGCTGCTTAATCTTTATAAAAATGTGGCAATAAAACATGTGTTTAGTCATCATGAAGTTGAACAGCTGGAATTGCAGGGCTACCGGGTTATTGGTGGCCTACTGGATATCTACGCACCGTTGCTTAAATTATCCTTAAGCGATTTCAGCGAGCTGGTGGAACACGAACGGGTACGTCGGTTACCTATCGAATCCCGTCTTTTTTGCAAGCTCTCAACGCGACATCGTTTAGCTTATGTTGAGGCTATTAATAAAATTTCACGCGATGCCCTTGAATTTCCGGTGATGGAATATTATTACCGTTGTCGTCTGCTTCAGGATTATATCAGCGGAATGACCGACCTCTACGCGTGGGATGAATATCGACGGCTGATGGCCGTGGAATAATCAGAAGTTTTGTAAAGACGCTCAATAAATTTTTACTTTTCCCACGTGCGGTTGAATGGAACTTAGTGTCATAAAGTGAATCTGATAGTCACGAACACAGCAATTTTGCGTAATCTGATATTGAGATTGAAACACATGAAAAAAACCACGTTAGCAATGAGTGCTCTGGCTCTTAGTTTAAGTCTGGCTCTGTCTCCGTTGTCCGCTAGCGCGGCCGAGACGGCATCTTCTACCGCATCCGCTGCTCAGCCTATGCCTAGCCTGGCGCCGATGCTGGAAAAAGTGATGCCGTCTGTCGTCAGCATTAATGTTGAGGGCAGCACAACGGTAAACACGCCGCGTATGGGCCGTAATTTCCAGCAGTTCTTCGGCGACAACTCGCCGTTCTGCCAGGACGGTTCACCGTTCCAGAGCTCGCCTTTCTGCCAGGGGGCTGGCCCGAACGGCGGTAACGGTGGCGCCCAGCCGCAGCAGCAACAGAAATTTATGGCACTGGGTTCTGGCGTGGTGATTGACGCCGCCAAAGGCTACGTCGTCACCAACAACCACGTGGTTGATAACGCCAACGTGATTAAGGTACAGCTGAGCGATGGACGTAAGTTCGACGCCAAAGTGGTCGGTAAAGACCCGCGCTCGGATATCGCGCTGATTCAGATTCAGGATCCGAAAAACCTGACGGCAATTAAGCTGGCGGACTCCGACGCTCTGCGCGTGGGCGACTACACCGTGGCGATTGGTAACCCGTTCGGCCTGGGCGAAACCGTCACTTCCGGTATCGTTTCGGCGCTGGGTCGTAGCGGCCTGAACGTCGAAAACTACGAAAACTTTATCCAGACCGATGCGGCGATCAACCGCGGTAACTCCGGCGGCGCGCTGGTGAACCTGAACGGTGAATTGATTGGTATCAACACCGCGATCCTTGCACCGGACGGTGGCAACATCGGTATCGGCTTCGCCATTCCAAGCAACATGGTGAAAAACCTGACCGATCAGATGGTGAAATTTGGCCAGGTAAAACGCGGTGAACTGGGCATTATGGGCACCGAGCTGAACTCTGAGCTGGCGAAAGCAATGAAAGTTGACGCGCAGCGCGGCGCTTTCGTGAGCCAGGTCATGCCGAACTCCTCTGCGGCGAAAGCGGGCATTAAAGCCGGTGACGTGATTACCGCCCTGAACGGTAAGCCGATCAGCAGCTTCGCGGCGCTGCGTGCCCAGGTGGGCACCATGCCGGTGGGCAGCAAAATTACCCTCGGTCTGCTGCGCGACGGCAAGCCGGTCACGGTGAATCTGGAACTGCAGCAGAGCAGCCAGACTCAGGTAGAGTCCAGCAGTATCTTCAATGGGATTGAAGGTGCCGAAATGAGCAACAAAGGCCAGGATAAAGGCGTGGTGGTTAACGCGGTGAAAGCCGGGACCCCGGCCGCGCAGATTGGCCTGAAGAAAGGCGACATTATCGTGGGCGCGAACCAGCAGGCAGTGAAAAACATCGCCGAGCTGCGCAAAATCCTCGACAGCAAGCCGTCCGTTCTGGCGCTGAACATTCAGCGTGGTGATAGCTCTATCTACCTGCTGATGCAGTAATCATGACCTCAACCCTTTCTCCTGGCGGGAAAGGGTTTCTTCCTTTCGTAATGTGAAGTACCCCACAACTCCATAGATCTTGACCATGCTTTGTGCATTTGCACAGTGCAGGCTTTTCTCATCTTTCTTATCATGTAACCTGCTCACAGGAGGGGTTCATGGCTAGCTGGCATCTCGATACTAAAATGGCGCAGGATATCGTGGCGCGCACCATGCGCATCATTGATACCAATATTAACGTGATGGATGCCCGTGGACGCATTATCGGCAGCGGCGATCGCGAGCGTATTGGGGAATTGCACGAAGGTGCGCTGCTGGTGCTGTCGCAGGGCAGGGTAGTAGACATCGACGATGCGGTGGCGCGCCATCTGCACGGTGTGCGTCAGGGGATCAACCTGCCGCTGCGTCTGGAAGGCGAAATTGTCGGCGTCATCGGCCTGACCGGCGAACCGGAGACGCTGCGTAAATATGGCGAACTGGTGTGCATGACGGCGGAGATGATGCTGGAGCAGTCGCGTCTGATGCATCTGCTGGCGCAGGACAGCCGCCTGCGGGAAGAGCTGGTCATGAATCTGATTCAGGCCGAGGAGAATACCCCTGCGTTGACCGAATGGGCGCAGCGTTTGGGGATCGACCTGAACCAGCCGCGTGTGGCGGCGGTGGTCGAAGTTGATAGCGGACAGCTTGGCGTCGACAGCGCCATGGCCGAGTTACAGCAGTTGCAAAACGCGCTGACCACGCCGGAGCGTAACAACCTGATTGCTATCGTCTCTTTGACTGAAATGGTGGTGCTGAAACCGGCGCTCAATCAGTTTGGCCGCTGGGATGCTGAAGACCACCAGAAGCGCGTGGAGCAGTTGATTTCCCGCATGAAAGAGAACGGTCATCTGCGTTTTCGCGTAGCGTTGGGCAACTACTTTACCGGGCCGGGTAGTATTGCCCGTTCGTACCGTACCGCCCGTACCACCATGATGGTGGGCAAACAGCGCATGCCCGAGAGCCGCAGCTATTTTTACCAGGATTTGATGCTGCCGGTGCTGCTCGACAGCCTGCGCGGTGGTTGGCAGGCCAACGAGCTTTCGCGCCCGTTGATGCGCCTGAAGGCAATGGATAACAACGGTCTGCTACGTCGTACGCTGACAGCGTGGTTTCGCAACAATGTTCAGCCGCTGGCAACCTCAAAGGCACTGTTTATTCACCGCAATACGCTGGAGTATCGGCTGAACCGTATCTCAGAGTTAACCGGGTTGGATTTGGGGAATTTTGACGACAGGCTGCTGCTGTATATTGCGCTGCAATTAGATGAGCAGCGATGATAAAACCGTAGAGCGTGCGGTCTGTGTCGGCCTGATAAGCGTCGCGCCATCAGGCAAAACGCCGGGTGGCGGCTTCGCCTTACCCGGCCTACGAATACATCCACATGCTGCTATTTACGCGTCAACTTCTCCAGATCGGCCTCAATTTCGCTGATCTTATTGGTCACGACGCTTTCCAGGTGGCGCAGATCGTCAAGGATCTTACGTTTCAGGTCGACTTCGCTGCGATCGCGCTGGCAAATCTGGTCCAGCTCATCAATCACGTAACGCAGGTTCGGGCTAATTTCCTGTACTTCTTTGAAGCCCTGACCGTCACCGGCGATGGTTTTACGCTGACGCGGATATTTGAACTTCACGCTCTTGGCGAAAAATTCACCCTTATCCTTCTGGAAATAGATTTTCAGGATATCGTTGTTGGCTTCCTGCCGGAGGCTGTAACGATCGATTTCATCGGGATTGGTAATGCCCAGGCTTTTCAAATTATCGTACATAGCGGTACCCCTGATCTAATTTAACTATTGAATAATTAACGAAAAAATCAAAATCCGCCAGCGTAAGAATAAAAAAAAGCGGGGTTGCCCCCGCTTTTTCGCTTCTTATTAATCGATAGTACGCAGTAGCTCGTTGATACCGACTTTACCGCGGGTCTTCGCGTCGACCTTCTTCACAATCACCGCGCAGTACAGGCTGTACTTGCCATCTTTAGAAGGCAGGTTGCCGGAGACGACAACGGAGCCTGCCGGAACGCGGCCGTAGAACACTTCACCGGTTTCGCGATCGTAGATTTTGGTGCTCTGACCGAGGTAGACGCCCATCGAGATGACGGAGCCTTCTTCCACGATCACACCTTCCACCACTTCAGAACGCGCGCCGATAAAGCAGTTGTCTTCGATGATGGTCGGGTTCGCCTGCAGCGGCTCCAGTACGCCACCGATGCCGACGCCGCCGGACAGGTGAACGTTTTTACCGATCTGCGCGCAGGAACCCACGGTCGCCCAGGTATCCACCATGGAGCCTTCGTCAACGTAGGCGCCGATGTTCACATAGGACGGCATCAGCACGGTGTTGCGGGCGATATAGGCACCCTGACGAACGGCTGCCGGCGGCACCACGCGGAAACCTTCTTTCTGGAAACGCGCTTCGTCGTAATCAGCGAATTTCATCGGGACTTTATCGAAGTAGCGGCTTTCCGCACCGTCGATAACCTGGTTATCGTTAATACGGAAAGAGAGCAGAACCGCTTTCTTCAGCCACTGGTGAGTGACCCACTGGCCGTCGATCTTTTCAGCGACACGCAGCGCGCCGGAATCCAGCAGGGAAATCACCTGGTTAACCGCTTCGCGGGTTACGGTATCCACATTTGCCGGCGTGATGTCGGCGCGACGCTCAAAAGCGGACTCAATAACGTTCTGTAATTGCTGCATTGTTTACTCTTTCCATTCACTAATAAAAATACGTCACCCTTTATCGTTTGGATTGAGGGCTGCTGTCAACCGTTGTTGCACTTCTTGTTGCAGCTCATTATTAAGGGCACGCCGGTCGGCGGTGGCGATTATAAATAAATCTTCTACTCGTTCACCAATTGTCGTAATTCTGGCCCCGTGTAGCGAAATACCGAGGTCGGCAAACACCTGACCGACGCGCGCAAGCAGGCCCGGCTGGTCGAGGGCGATCAGCTCAAGGAATGAGCGGCGGTCGGTATGGGTCGGCAGGAAATTGACCTCGGTATCGACAGAGAAGTGGCGCAGTTTGGCCGCCTGACGACGCGGCTGCGGCGGCTGCCAGCTACGCTGGGTAATCGCCTGTTCCAGCCCTAAGCGGATGGCTTCGTGGCGATCGCTGGAGAGGGGGCTACCATCGGGCTCAAGCACGATAAAGGAGTCCATCGCCATACCGTCGCGGGTGGTAAAGATCTGTGCGTCGTGGACGCTCAGGTTGCGGCGGTCCAGCTCGGCGCAGACGGCGGCAAACAGGTACGGGCGGTCCGGACTCCAGATAAAGATCTCGGTGCCGCCGCGCGTTGCCTGCGGGCTCAGCAGGATCATCGGCTGACTGAGATCGTGTTTAAGCAGGTGACGAGCGTGCCACGCCAGCTGGTTCGGCGTGTGGCGAACAAAGTAGTTGGCGCGGCAGCGGTTCCAGATCTGGTGCAGCGCCTCTTCATTGATGTTGTCCATGCGCAGCAGCGCCAGCGCCTGCATCTGGTGATGACGTACGCGCTCGCGCATATCCGGCGTGTTTTGCATCCCGCGGCGCAGCTGTTTTTCGGTGGCGAAGTACAGCTCGCGTAGCAGGCTCTGTTTCCAGCTGTTCCACAAGGTTTCGTTGGTCGCGCAAATATCGGCGACCGTCAGGCACACCAGGAAGCGTAGACGATGTTCGGTCTGTACCTCTTCGGCGAACTGCTTGATGACTTCCGGATCCTGAATGTCGCGGCGCTGGGCGGTGACCGACATCAGCAGATGCTGGCGCACCAGCCACGCGACCAGCTGGGTTTCGCGCGAATTCAGACCATGCAATTCGGCGAATTTCAGCACGTCCTGCGCGCCGAGGATCGAGTGGTCGCCGCCGCGCCCTTTGGCGATATCGTGGAACAGGGCGGCAATCAGAATCAATTCCGGATGGTTGAGCCGCGGCCAGAGATCGACGCACAGCGGGTGGCGCGAACGCGTCTCCTCATGGGCAAAGCTTTCCAGCTTCAGCAGCACGCGAATGGTGTGCTCGTCGACGGTGTAGGCGTGGAACAGATCGAACTGCATCTGGCCGACGATATACGACCACTGTGGCATATAGGCCCACAGCACGCTGTGGCGGTGCATCGGCAGCAGGCCACGACTTACCGCGCCGGGGTGGCGCAGCATGTTGAGGAACAGCGCGCGTGCTTCCGGGATATAGCACAGCGGCTCGGTCAGGTGACGTCTGGCGTGGCGCAGATGGCGCAGCGTAGTGGAATAGATGCCAGTGATGTTACTGTTACGTACCATCATATAGAACATCCGCAAAATGGCCTGCGGTTCGCGGATAAACAGCGTATCGTCGCGCAGATCGATCAGCGTCCCGCGCAGCTGGAAGTCGTCGTCGATAGCCCGTGGTTTTTCATCTTCCGTCAGGGCGAGAATCGCCTCATCGAACAGCTGCAATAGCATGTGGTTCAGCTCACCGACGCGGCGGGTGACGCGATAGAAATCCTTCATCATGTGTTCGATCGGCTGATTGCCTTCGCCGGCATATTTCAGCCGCTGGGCGACGCTGAGCTGACGATCGAACAGCAGGCGGTTATCGTAGCGGTTGAGCTCAAGATGCAGGGCAAAGCGAATACGCCACAGCAGATGCAGACACTCGTTAAGCTCGTTACGCTCGGCCTCAGTGAGGAAGCCAAAGCTGACCATCTCGTCGAGAGACGTGGCGCCAAAGTGGCGGCGGGCGACCCACTGAATGGTGTGGATGTCGCGCAGGCCGCCGGGGCTGCTTTTGATGTCCGGTTCCAGATTGTAGCTGGTACCGTGGTAGCGCTGGTGGCGCGCCTCCTGCTCGGCGACTTTCGCCGGGAAGAAGTTTTCCGACGGCCAGAAGCCTTCGCTGAAAATATGTTTTTGCAGTTCGAGAAACAGCGCAACGTCGCCGATCAGCAGACGCGATTCAATCAGGTTGGTGGCGACGGTTAAATCGGATAACCCTTCCAGCAGGCACTCTTCCAGCGTACGCACGCTGTGGCCGACTTCCAGCTTGATATCCCACAGCAGCGTCAGCAATTCACCGATTTTCTGCGCCTGCTCGTCGGAGAGCTTTTTGCGGCTGAGAATTAGCAGGTCGACGTCGGAAAGCGGATGCAGTTCGCCGCGACCATAGCCGCCGACGGCGACCAGCGCCGCGTCCTCAACCTCGCCAAAACCGTAGTGCAGCCACAGGCGCTGGAGCATCTGGTCGATAAATTCGGTGCGCGCCTCTATGAGCTGTTCAGCGCTGACGCCTTCGTCGAACGCGGCTCCGAGCCAGCGCTGGAAGGCGTCCAGCCGGCTTTTTATATCGGCGCAGTTCAGGCTGTCCTCGGGCCAGTATACCGGGTTGTCCGGCTGGCCGGGCAGAGCGGGGAGGGGGGTACAAGCCAGTTCAGGTATGGAGTTACTCATTGCGCCACCCATAAGAAAAAACGATTACCAAAAAAAAGCCGGCGTGCGCCGGCTTTTCATTATTCGTTGTGCGAGATTATCGCCGGGATGGTGTCATCCGAGCGTAACGTCAGTATTTCGCAGCCGTTGTCTGTCACCACAATAGTATGCTCGTACTGTGCAGACAAGCTCCGGTCTTTGGTTTTTACCGTCCAGCCGTCCTTCATGGTACGAATCTCTTTCTTCCCGGCGTTGACCATCGGTTCGATGGTGAAGGTCATGCCTTGCTTGAGGACCACGTCGGTTTCACGAGAGTCATAGTGCAGCACCTGCGGTTCCTCGTGGAAGCCGCGGCCAATGCCGTGACCGCAGTATTCGCGCACCACGGAGAAACCTTCCGCTTCAACGAATTTTTGAATCGCCGCGCCAATTTCGCGCAGGTTCACGCCCGGCTTCACCATTTTGAGCGCCAGGTACAGGCTCTCCTGGGTAACGCGGCACAGACGTTCGCCGAGAATGGTCGGTTTGCCAACGATGAACATTTTTGAGGTATCGCCGTGGAACTCGTCTTTAATCACGGTCACGTCGATGTTGACGATATCGCCATCTTTCAGATGTTTTTCGTCATCCGGAATGCCGTGGCACACCACTTCATTGATAGAGATACAGACCGATTTCGGATACCCGTGGTAGCCGAGGCAGGCGGAGATTGCTTTCTGTTCGTTGACAATATAGTCGTTGCAAATGCGATCCAGCTCGCCGGTGGTCACGCCAGGCTTGACGTGCGGGGCGATCATTTCCAGCACTTCAGCGGCCAGACGGCCAGCAACGCGCATTTTTTCAATATCTTCTGGAGTCTTAATAGAAATAGCCATGGAATATGTCCATCAGTGTCGATTTTTTCGACAATAATTGAGTATTAGTGATGTCAATGTTAACAGCCAGGAGTACCCCCTGCCAAATTGAGAATCATTCTGAACTTCGCCTTTCGTGCCCCGCGTCGGCGATAACAACTGTTGGTATCTGTATCGGTTTTATGGTATAAAGCGCGCCGAACTTCCGCTCATTGTTTTGTCCGGAAGCGACAAATCTCACTTTGTGTAAATAACACACACGTATCGGCACATATTCCGGGGTGCCCTTTGGGGTCGGTAATATGGGATACGTGGAGGCATAACCCCAACTTTATCTATAGAGGTTTTAAACCATGGCAACTGTTTCCATGCGCGACATGCTCAAGGCTGGTGTTCACTTCGGTCACCAGACCCGTTACTGGAACCCGAAAATGAAGCCTTTCATCTTCGGCGCACGTAACAAAGTTCACATCATCAACCTTGAGAAAACTGTACCGATGTTCAACGAAGCTCTGGCTGAACTGAACAAGATCTCTTCTCGTAAAGGTAAAATCCTTTTCGTTGGTACTAAACGCGCTGCAAGCGAAGCTGTGAAAGAAGCTGCTCTGAGCTGCGACCAGTTCTTCGTGAACCATCGCTGGCTGGGCGGTATGCTGACTAACTGGAAAACCGTTCGTCAGTCCATCAAACGTCTGAAAGATCTGGAAACTCAGTCTCAGGACGGTACTTTCGACAAGCTGACCAAGAAAGAAGCGCTGATGCGTACTCGTGAGCTTGAGAAACTGGAAAACAGCCTGGGCGGTATCAAAGACATGGGCGGCCTGCCGGACGCACTGTTCGTTATCGATGCTGACCACGAGCACATTGCTATCAAAGAAGCGAACAACCTGGGTATCCCGGTATTCTCTATCGTTGATACCAACTCTGATCCAGATGGCGTTGATTTCGTTATCCCGGGTAACGACGATGCAATCCGTGCTGTGACCCTGTACCTGAGCGCTGTAGCTGCTACCGTTCGTGAAGGCCGTTCTTCCGATCTGGCTTCCCAGGCGGAAGAAAGCTTCGTAGAAGCTGAGTAATAAGGCACGCTCGTTAGAGCCCTTATAAACCAGGTAGTAACACGTTTGGTTAGGGGGCCTGTTTATGGCCCCCTTTTTCACTTTTAAATCTGTGCGGTTTTTGCCGGGCAGATCAAATCTTCCGAGGATTTTAGAATGGCTGAAATTACCGCTTCCCTGGTAAAAGAGCTGCGTGAACGTACTGGCGCAGGCATGATGGATTGCAAAAAAGCCCTGACTGAAGCTAATGGCGACATCGAGCTGGCAATCGAAAACATGCGTAAATCTGGCGCGATCAAAGCGGCGAAAAAAGCAGGCAACGTTGCTGCTGACGGCGTGATCAAAACCAAAATCAACGGCAACATCGCGTTCATTCTGGAAGTTAACTGCCAGACTGACTTCGTTGCTAAAGATGCGGGTTTCCAGGCTTTCGCTGACAAAGTGCTGGACGCTGCCGTTGCTGGCAACATCACCGACGTTGAAGTTCTGAAAGCACAGTTCGAAGAAGAACGCGTTGCGCTGGTTGCTAAAATCGGTGAGAACATCAACATCCGTCGCGTGGCTTCCCTGGAAGGCGAAGTACTGGGCAACTACCAGCACGGTGCGCGCATCGGCGTTCTGGTTGCGGCAACTGGTGCTGACGAAGAGCTGGTTAAACAGCTGGCAATGCACGTTGCTGCAAGCAAGCCGGAATTCGTTAAGCCGGAAGACGTTTCCGCTGAAGTGGTAGAGAAAGAATACCAGGTACAGCTGGATATCGCGATGCAGTCCGGTAAGCCGAAAGAAATCGCAGAGAAAATGGTTGAAGGCCGCATGAAGAAATTCACCGGCGAAGTTTCTCTGACCGGTCAGCCGTTCGTTATGGATCCGAGCAAGTCTGTTGGCCAGCTGCTGAAAGAGCACAACGCTGACGTGACTGGCTTCATCCGCTTCGAAGTGGGCGAAGGCATCGAGAAAGTTGAGACTGACTTCGCAGCAGAAGTTGCTGCTATGTCCAAGCAGTCTTAATTGCAGTAAAGGAGCCGCCTGAGGGCGGCTCTCTTTTGTGTAGTAAAGCATCTGTAGTAAAGAACATCGTCATGTGGAAATCAGCCAGCTCCTATAGGGTTCAGGTGGCAAGGAACGCATGATGTCACTTGAATTAAACCATCCCATTCGTGACACCTCAGGAAAGAAAATGGCTACCAACGCAAAACCTGTCTACAAACGTATTCTGCTCAAGCTTAGCGGCGAAGCCTTGCAGGGCACTGAAGGCTTCGGTATTGACGCAAGTATTCTTGACCGTATGGCGCAAGAGATTAAAGAACTTGTTGAGCTGGGCATCCAGGTGGGGGTCGTTATTGGTGGTGGCAACCTGTTCCGTGGTGCGGGTCTGGCGAAAGCCGGTATGAACCGCGTTGTGGGCGACCACATGGGCATGCTGGCAACGGTAATGAACGGCCTGGCAATGCGTGACGCACTGCATCGCGCCTATGTGAACGCCCGCCTGATGTCGGCAATTCCGCTGAACGGTGTTTGCGACAACTACAGCTGGGCAGAGGCGATCAGCCTGCTGCGTAATAACCGCGTCGTGATTCTGTCCGCCGGTACCGGTAACCCGTTCTTTACCACCGACTCCGCAGCCTGCCTGCGCGGCATCGAAATCGAAGCCGACGTGGTACTGAAAGCAACTAAGGTTGATGGCGTCTTCACCGCTGACCCGGCGAAAGACCCGTCTGCCACCATGTACGATCAGCTGACCTACAGCGAAGTACTGGATAAAGAACTGAAAGTCATGGATCTGGCGGCCTTTACGCTGGCTCGTGACCATAAACTGCCGATTCGCGTATTCAACATGAACAAACCGGGCGCGCTGCGCCGCGTGGTGATGGGCGAAAAAGAAGGCACTTTGATTACGGAATAATTTCCGTGACGGCCAATTCCGGGTAAGATTTGTCTTTACCCGGCAGAATGACATTATTCTGTGGCATGATTTAAACGAGACTATACTTAGCGCATTCATAGCAATGTGCCATTGTCTGGTCGACTGAGACTAGTTTTCAAGGATTCGTAACGTGATTAGCGATATCAGAAAAGATGCTGAAGTACGCATGGAAAAATGCGTAGAAGCGTTCAAAAACCAAATCAGCAAAATTCGCACGGGTCGTGCTTCTCCCAGCCTGCTGGACGGCATTGTCGTTGAGTATTACGGCACCGCAACCCCGCTGCGTCAGCTGGCAAGCGTCACCGTAGAAGATACCCGTACGCTGAAAATCAACGTATTTGACCGTTCTATGGGCCCGGCCGTTGAAAAAGCGATCATGGCGTCTGACCTCGGTCTGAACCCAAGCTCTGCGGGCACCGATATCCGCGTTCCGCTGCCTCCGCTGACCGAAGAACGTCGTAAAGACCTGACCAAAATCGTTCGTGGCGAAGCAGAACAAGCGCGCGTTTCCGTGCGTAACGTTCGTCGCGATGCGAACGACAAAGTGAAGGCGCTGCTGAAAGACAAAGAGATCAGCGAAGACGACGATCGCCGCTCTCAGGAAGAAGTTCAGAAACTGACCGACGCTGCTATCAAGAAAGTGGAAGCGGCGCTGGCAGAGAAAGAAGCGGAACTGATGCAGTTCTAAGCTGTGTAAGTTGTGCGATTAACGCCGTACAGGGAGCATGATTGCTTCGCTGGCGGCGTTTTGCTTTTTACTATCCTGGAACACTCATGAAGCGATTAACTGTCCTGGGCTCAACAGGCTCGATTGGCTGCAACACGCTGGACGTGGTGCGTCATAACCCTGAAGATTTTACCGTAACGGCGCTGGTAGCAGGTAAAAACGTCGATCGCATGGTCGAACAGTGCCTCGAGTTTGCCCCTCGCTATGCGGTGATGGATAACGCGAAAAGCGCTGACGCGGTAAGGCTTGCACTGCGAGAACACGGTAGCTGTACCGAGGTGCTGAGCGGGCAACAGGCGGCGTGTGACGTCGCGGCGCTCGACGAGGTGGATCTGGTCATGGCCGCAATCGTCGGTGCGGCAGGGCTGGTACCGACGCTGGCGGCCATCCGCGCGGGGAAAACCATTCTGCTGGCGAACAAAGAGTCGCTGGTGACCTGCGGGCGGCTGTTCCTCGAAGCGGTAAAACAGCACGGCGCACAGCTTCTTCCGGTCGACAGTGAACATAACGCTATCTTTCAGAGTTTACCGCAAAGTTTTCAGTCCGACTTAGGGTACGCTGACCTGTCGCAGCATGGAGTCTCCTCCATACTGCTAACCGGGTCTGGTGGCCCGTTCCGTGAGACGCCGATTGCAGAACTGAGCGCAATGACGCCGGATCAGGCATGCCGTCATCCGAACTGGTCGATGGGTCGCAAGATTTCCGTCGACTCGGCCACCATGATGAATAAAGGTCTGGAATACATCGAAGCCCGCTGGCTGTTCAATGCATCAGCGCAGCAGATGGAAGTACTGATTCATCCGCAGTCGGTGATCCACTCGATGGTGCGTTATCAGGACGGTAGCGTGCTGGCGCAGTTGGGTGAGCCTGATATGCGGACGCCGATTGCCAATACCATGGCCTGGCCGCAACGTGTTGTCTCCGGAGCGAAGCCGCTGGACTTCTGTAAGATGGGGGCACTGAGCTTCTCTGAGCCGGATTACGGGCGCTACCCTTGCCTGAAGCTGGCGATGGACGCGTTCGAACAGGGGCAGGCGGCGACCACCGCGCTGAATGCGGCCAACGAAATCTCCGTGGCGGCATTCCTCGAGGGGCAGATCCGCTTTACCGATATTGCGGCGCTCAATCTGGCCGTGCTGGAACAGCTCGATCTCAGCGAACCACAGAGCGTGGATGAGGTGCTGATTATCGATGCCAGTGCACGTGAAGCGGCCACCCTGCAGACGAAATATTTCGTCAGGTAATGAGAGCAGAATCAGCATACTGGCCGTCATGGCATTTGTTAGCATCTGGCTTCAGTGATATAGTCTGCGCCACCCTATCGCAGTGCGTTTTGGCTGGCCGATAGGGAGAGCCGTGATTTAGCACGGCTTTTTTGCGAGACAAAGATACGTAAAATCAATCGGGCTTGCCCGAGCGATAAAGTGTATAGCTGTATTCCGGGGTACCGCTCATCCCTTTTCATGGATTATAAACGCGTTATGTTGTCTGCTAATCAACCAACCAGTGAGAATTCGCCAGCCCACGGTTGCCGCCATGTGGCAATCATTATGGATGGCAACGGCCGCTGGGCGAAGAAGCAAGGTAAGATTCGCGCCTTTGGGCACAAAGCCGGGGCGAAATCCGTGCGTCGTGCTGTCGCCTACGCCGCGAGTAACGGTATTGAGGCATTGACGCTATACGCGTTCAGCAGTGAAAACTGGAACCGCCCTGAGCAAGAGGTGAGCGCTCTGATGGAGCTGTTCGTCTGGGCGCTGGATAGCGAAGTGAAAAGCCTGCACCGCCATAACGTTCGGCTGCGGATTATTGGCGATACCCGTCGGTTTAACTCACGCCTGCAAGAGCGGATCCGTAAAGCGGAAGCGCTGACGGAAAATAATACGGGGTTAACATTGAACATTGCCGCCAACTACGGCGGACGATGGGATATTGTTCAGGGAGTTCAGCGCTTAGCCGAACAGGTTCAGGAGGGGAAACTCCGCCCCGATCAAATCAATGAAGAACTGCTGAGTCAGCAGGTCTGCATGCATGAACTGGCTCCCGTAGATTTAGTGATTAGGACCGGGGGAGAGCATCGAATCAGTAATTTTCTTATCTGGCAAATTGCCTATGCTGAACTTTACTTTACAGATGTTCTTTGGCCCGATTTCGATGAACAAGACTTTGAGGGTGCACTGCATGCGTTTGCCAATCGCGAACGGCGTTTCGGTGGCACCGAGCCTGGTGGCGACAAGGCCTGATGGGGGTAGCTTTTGCTGAAGTATCGCCTGATTTCTGCATTAATTTTAATACCGGTTGTCATTGCAGCCCTGTTTTTGCTGCCTCCTGGCGGCTTCGCTATTGTTACGCTGGTCGTTTGTATGCTGGCGGCATGGGAATGGGGGCAATTAAGCGGTTTCACCTCGCGCACCCAACGCGTGTGGCTGGCGGTACTGTGTGGCCTGTTGCTGGCAGTGATGCTCTTTATGATCCCGGAGTATCATCATAATATTCACCAGCCGGTGGTGGAAACATCGCTGTGGGCTTCGCTGGTCTGGTGGGTTGTGGCGCTGGTTTTAGTCCTCTTTTATCCTGCCTCTGCGGCGTTCTGGCGCCAGTCGAAGACCTTACGCCTGATTTTCGGCATCGTGACGATTGTGCCGTTCTTCTGGGGCATGCTGGCGCTGCGCGCCTGGCATTATGATGAAAACCATTACAGCGGTGCGCTGTGGCTGCTTTACGTCATGATCCTGGTCTGGGGGGCAGATTCCGGCGCTTATATGTTTGGCAAACTCTTTGGCAAACATAAGCTGGCACCTAAGGTGTCGCCGGGTAAAACCTGGCAAGGGTTTATCGGTGGTCTGGTGACGGCAGCGATTATCTCCTGGGCCTATGGCCTGTGGGCAAATCTGGACGTTGCACCATCCATACTGTTAACCTGTTCCATCGTGGCTGCGCTGGCTTCCGTTCTGGGCGATCTCACCGAGAGTATGTTCAAGCGTGAAGCGGGTATTAAAGACAGCGGTCATTTGATTCCCGGTCATGGCGGGATCCTTGACCGAATCGACAGCCTGACGGCGGCGGTACCGGTCTTTGCCTGCCTGCTGTTGCTGGTTTTCAGGACGATTTAACGGATGGACTTATGCTGAGCATTCTCTGGAACCTGGCCGCGTTTATTATTGCGCTAGGGGTATTGATCACCGTACACGAATTTGGTCATTTCTGGGTTGCTCGGCGCTGCGGAATCCGTGTAGAGCGCTTTTCTATCGGCTTTGGTAAAGCGCTGTGGCGCCGCGTTGATAAGCGCGGCACCGAATTTGTTGTTGCCCTTATCCCGCTGGGCGGCTACGTCAAGATGCTCGACGAACGCGTTGATGCGGTGGCGCCAGAAATGCGCCATATGGCATTCAACAATAAAACGGTAGGCCAGCGCGCCGCCGTTATCGCTGCGGGCCCCATCGCCAACTTCCTTTTCGCCATCTTCGCCTATTGGCTGGTGTTTATCATCGGTGTCCCTGGTATTCGTCCGGTTGTTGGTGAAATAACCGCCAATTCCATCGCAGCGACCGCACAAATTGCACCAGGCACGGAACTAAAAGCCGTAGATGGTATCGAAACGCCTGACTGGGATGCTGTGCGCATGGCGCTGGTGGCCAAAATTGGTGATGAAAGCACCACTCTCACCGTGGCCCCTTTCGGCAGCGAGCAGCGTCAGGATAAAATCCTCAACCTGCGGAACTGGGCGTTCGAGCCGGATAAAGAAGATCCGGTCACTTCGCTCGGTATACGTCCGCGCGGTGCGCAAATTGAGCCGGTGCTGGCAGAGGTGCAATCTGACTCTGCGGCACGTAAAGCCGGTTTACAAGCAGGGGATCGGATCGTTACAGTCAACGGTCAACCGCTGACGCAATGGATGACGTTTGTTACGCTGGTGCGTGATAACCCCGGCAAAGCGTTACAGCTGGAGATCGAAAGGCAGGGCAGTCTCTTGTCTTTAACTCTGATACCGGATACAAAACACGGTAGCGGAAAAGCGGAAGGGTTCGCAGGGGTAGTACCGAAGATTATCCCGCTGCCTGAGGAATACAAAACAGTGCGCCAGTATGGGCCGTTCAGCGCCATCGTCGAAGCCACGGAGAAAACCGGGCAGTTGATGAAGCTGACGGTCAGTATGCTGGGAAAATTGATCACCGGTGACGTCAAACTGAACAACCTCAGTGGGCCGATTTCAATCGCCCAGGGGGCTGGGATGTCTGCGGAATATGGGCTGATTTACTACCTGATGTTTCTTGCACTCATCAGCGTGAATTTAGGCATAATCAACCTGTTCCCGCTCCCTGTATTAGATGGGGGACATTTGCTGTTTTTGGCGATTGAGAAGCTGAAAGGCGGCCCGGTATCCGAGCGAGTTCAAGACTTTAGTTACCGCATCGGCTCGATTCTGCTGATGCTGTTAATGGGGCTTGCACTTTTCAATGATTTCTCTCGGTTGTAAGAGAGTTAGTTAGGAAGAACGCATAATAACGATGGCGATGAAAAAGTTGCTTATAGCGTCGCTGCTGTTTAGCAGCGCGACCGTATACGGTGCTGACGGGTTCGTGGTGAAGGACATTCATTTCGAAGGCTTGCAGCGTGTCGCTGTTGGTGCGGCCCTTCTCAGTATGCCAGTACGTCCTGGCGATACCGTCACTGATGACGACATCAGTAACACCATTCGCGCCCTGTTTGCGACGGGCAACTTTGAGGACGTTCGCGTTCTGAGAGACGGCGATGTGTTGCTGGTGCAGGTCAAAGAGCGTCCAACCATTGCCAGCATCACCTTCTCCGGCAACAAGTCGGTGAAAGATGACATGCTCAAGCAAAACCTGGAAGCCTCTGGCGTTCGCGTCGGTGAATCTCTCGACCGTACCACGCTCTCCGATATCGAGAAAGGGCTGGAAGATTTCTACTACAGCGTCGGTAAATACAGCGCCAGCGTGAAGGCGGTTGTGACACCGCTGCCGCGTAACCGCGTCGACCTGAAGCTGGTCTTCCAGGAAGGGGTCTCTGCGAAGATCCAGCAGATCAACATCGTCGGTAACCATGCGTTCAAGACCGAAGATCTGATCTCCACTTTCCAGCTGCGTGATGAAGTTCCATGGTGGAACGTCGTTGGCGATCGTAAATATCAGAAACAGAAGCTGTCTGGCGACCTTGAAACCCTGCGCAGCTACTATCTGGATCGCGGCTATGCGCGTTTCAACATCGATTCCACTCAGGTGAGTCTGACGCCGGATAAAAAAGGCATCTATATCACCATTAACATCACCGAAGGCGACCAGTACAAACTGTCTGGCGTCCAGGTGACCGGTAACCTGGCGGGTCATTCGGCTGAAATTGAAAGCCTGACCAAAATTGAGCCGGGCGAGCTGTATAACGGCGCGAAAGTGACCAAAATGGAAGATAACATTAAGAAACTTCTAGGTCGCTACGGTTATGCATACCCACGCGTACAGTCTCAGCCGGAAATCAACGACACTGATAAAACCGTTAAGCTGCACATCAACGTTGATGCCGGCAACCGTTTCTACGTGCGTAACATTCGCTTCGTCGGTAACGACACGTCGAAAGATTCCGTTCTGCGCCGTGAAATGCGCCAGATGGAAGGGGCATGGCTCGGCGGCGACCTGGTTGACCAGGGGAAAGATCGTCTGAACCGTCTGGGCTTCTTCGAAACGGTTGATACGGAAACGCAGCGCGTACCGGGTAGCCCGGACCAGGTAGACGTGGTCTACAAGGTCAAAGAGCGTAATACCGGTAGCTTCAACTTCGGTATCGGTTACGGTACAGAAAGCGGCGTGAGCTTCCAGGCGGGCGTTCAGCAGGATAACTGGTTAGGTACCGGTTACTCTGTCGGTATCAACGGTACCAAGAACGACTACCAGACCTATACCGAGCTTTCTGTGACCAACCCGTACTTTACGGTTGATGGCGTTAGCCTTGGCGGTCGTGTCTTCTACAATGACTTTAAAGCGGATGATGCTGACCTGTCGTCCTACACCAACAAAAGTTATGGTGTAGACGGTACGCTGGGCTTCCCGATTAACGAATACAACTCACTGCGTGCGGGTCTGGGCTACGTCCATAACGACCTGTCCAATATGGAACCGCAGGTGGCGATGTGGCGTTATCTGGACTCTATCGGCCAGTCAGCTGGCAAAACCAGCGATGACAACGGTTTCTCGGCAAACGACTTCACCTTCAACTACGGTTGGACATATAACAAACTCGACCGCGGCTACTTCCCGACGGACGGTTCACGTGTCAACCTGAACGGTAAAGTGACGATTCCGGGCTCTGATAACGAGTTCTACAAAATCACGCTGGATACGGCGTCTTACTTCCCGATTGATGATGACCATCAGTGGGTGGTGCTGGGTCGTACCAAGTGGGGTTACGGTGACGGTCTGGGCGGTAAAGAACTGCCGTTCTATGAGAACTTCTATGCCGGTGGCTCCAGCACCGTGCGTGGCTTCCAGTCCAACACCATCGGCCCGAAAGCGGTCTACTATGGTGCATCCGGTCTGGATAACTGCGACCAGTCTGGTGGTTACTGTAAGTCTGATGATGCCGTCGGCGGTAACGCCATGGGCGTGGCCAGCCTTGAGCTGATCGTCCCGACGCCGTTTATCAGCGATAAGTACGCGAACTCGGTCCGTACGTCGTTCTTCTGGGATATGGGTACCGTTTGGGATACCAACTGGGAGAATACGGCGGCAATGAAGGCTGCTGGCGTTCCTGACTACAGCGACCCGAGCAATATCCGTATGTCCGCGGGCATCGCATTACAATGGATGTCACCATTGGGGCCGTTGGTCTTCTCCTACGCCCAACCGTACAAGAAATACGATGGAGACAAGTCCGAGCAGTTCCAGTTTAACATTGGTAAAACCTGGTAATTGCTCTTTGCAAAGGAATGCGGGTTCAGTGTAGTTTGCTGGCATTAGGCGATAGCGTCAGGTGGCTTCGGCCACCAAAAGAACAGTACCTTCGGGTACGTATGGGATGGTAAGGAGTATTATTGTGAAAAAGTGGTTAGTCGCTGCAGGTCTGGGTTTAGCAATGGCGGCGTCTGCTCAGGCAGCAGACAAGATTGCAATTGTTAACATGGGTAGCCTGTTCCAGCAAGTTGCACAGAAGACGGGCGTTTCCAGCACCCTGGAAAACGAATTCAAAGGCCGTGCTGGCGAACTTCAGCGCATGGAAGGTGACCTGCAGTCTAAAATGCAGCGTCTGCAGTCTATGAAAGCAGGTAGCGATCGCACCAAACTGGAAAAAGACATCGCTTCCCAGCGTCAGACTTTCTCCCAGAAAGCGCAGTCGTTTGAGCAGGATCGTGCTCGTCGTACCAACGAAGAACGTGGCAAACTGGTTACACGTATCCAGACTGCTGTGAAATCCGTTGCTGCAAGCCAGAGCATCGACCTGGTGGTTGACGCTAACGCCGTTGCATTCAACAGCAGCGATGTCAAAGACATCACCGCTGATGTACTGAAACAGGTTAAATAAGTAATGCCTTCAATTCGACTGGCTGACTTAGCTCAGCAGTTGGATGCGGAATTACACGGTGATGGCGATATCGTCATCACCGCTGTCGCGTCCATGCAATCCGCTAAGGCGGGTCATATCACGTTCCTGGTTAACCCCAAGTATCGTGAACACCTGTCCGCTTGCGAAGCGTCGGCGATTGTCCTGACGCAAGATTTACTGCCTTTTGCCAAAGGCGCTGCGCTGGTAGTGAAGAACCCCTACCTCACTTACGCACGCATGGCACAAATTTTAGATACCACGCCACAGCCGGCGCAGGATATCGCCCCGAGCGCGGTCATTAGTCCAACCGCAACCCTCGGTAACAACGTCTCTATCGGTGCGAACGCGGTGATTGAGTCTGACGTTGTGCTTGGCGATAACGTCGTGATTGGGGCGGGGTGCTTCGTTGGCAAAAAAACGAAAATTGGCGCGGGTTCTCGCCTGTGGGCGAATGTAACCATTTACCACGAAGTCGAGATCGGCGAAAATTGCCTGATCCAGTCCAGTACCGTCATCGGTTCTGACGGCTTTGGTTATGCCAACGATCGCGGCAACTGGGTGAAGATCCCTCAGTTAGGGCGGGTGATCATTGGCGATCGCGTCGAGATTGGCGCCTGCACGACGATCGACCGCGGCGCGCTGGACGACACGCAAATTGGCAACGGTGTTATCATTGATAACCAGTGCCAGATTGCGCACAACGTAGTGATTGGCGACAATACTGCGGTCGCAGGCGGCGTGATTATGGCCGGTAGCCTGAAAATTGGTCGTTACTGCATGATTGGCGGTGCCAGCGTGATTAACGGCCACATGGAAATCTGCGACAAAGTCACCGTTACCGGTATGGGCATGGTAATGCGCCCGATTACCGAACCTGGCGTATACTCGTCCGGTATTCCGCTCCAGCCTAACAAGACCTGGCGCAAAACGGCTGCACTGGTGATGAATATTGATGAAATGAGCAAGCGTCTCAAAGCAGTTGAACGCAAGCTTGATAATCAAGACTAATTTTCATCGGTATCGCATGATACTTTCCGGCCTGTCGGCATTCTTGTAATCCGGCAGGCCGTGTTATTATTGCCCCTTAGTATATTTTGACAGGAAGAGTATTTTGACAACTGACACTCATACTCTGCACATTGAAGAGATTTTAGAACTTCTGCCGCACCGTTACCCGTTCTTACTGGTAGACCGCGTGCTGGATTTTGAAGAAGGTCGTTTTCTGCGCGCAGTGAAAAATGTTTCCGTAAATGAGCCGTTTTTCCAGGGCCACTTCCCTGGCAAGCCGATTTTACCGGGCGTGCTGATTCTGGAAGCTATGGCGCAGGCCACGGGTATTCTGGCGTTTAAAAGCGTCGGTAAACTGGAGCCAGGCGAGCTGTACTATTTTGCAGGCATTGATGAAGCGCGCTTCAAGCGTCCTGTCGTGCCTGGCGATCAGATGATTATGGAAGTTACCTTCGAGAAAACCCGCCGTGGCCTGACTCGCTTTAAAGGCGTTGCGCTGGTCGATGGTAAAGTGGTTTGCGAAGCAACAATGATGTGCGCGCGTAGCCGGGAGTCCTGATCCGTGATTGATAAAACCGCCTTTATCCATCCTACCGCCATTGTGGAAGACGGTGCCGTTATCGGCGCTAACGCCCACATTGGCCCGTTTTGTATTGTGGGGCCTAACGTCGAAATCGGCGAAGGTACCGTACTGAAGTCTCATGTTGTGGTTAACGGCCATACCAAAATTGGCCGTGATAACGAGATCTATCAGTTCGCCTCTATCGGGGAAGTTAACCAGGATCTGAAATATGCTGGTGAGCCGACTCGCGTGGAAATTGGCGATCGCAACCGCATTCGCGAAAGCGTCACCATTCACCGTGGCACAGTACAGGGCGGTGGATTGACGAAGGTGGGCAGCGATAACCTGCTGATGATCAACGCCCACGTGGCGCACGATTGTACGGTAGGCGACCGCTGCATCCTGGCCAATAACGCCACCCTCGCTGGACACGTTTCGCTGGATGATTTCGTTATCATCGGCGGTATGACCGCGGTGCATCAGTTCTGCATCATCGGCGCGCACGTGATGGTTGGCGGCTGTTCTGGCGTTGCTCAGGACGTTCCGCCGTACGTTATTGCTCAGGGCAACCACGCGACGCCGTTTGGCGTCAACATCGAAGGTCTGAAGCGCCGTGGCTTTAGCCGCGAAGCGATCACCGCGATTCGCAATGCTTATAAAGCGTTGTACCGCAGCGGCAAAACGCTGGAAGAAGTGAAACCGGAAATCGCCGAACTGGCGAAGCAGTATCCGGAAGTTCAACCCTTTAGCGATTTCTTTGCCCGCTCCACGCGCGGCCTGATTCGTTAATGGCTGAACAGCGTCCCCTGACGATTGCCGTGGTCGCCGGAGAAACCTCCGGCGATATTCTTGGTGCAGGCCTCATTCGCGCCCTCAAGGCACGCGTACCCAACGCGCGCTTTGTCGGCGTGGCCGGTCCGCGTATGCAGGCCGAAGGCTGCGAAGCCTGGTACGAGATGGAAGAGCTGGCGGTGATGGGCATCGTCGAAGTGCTGGGGCGACTGCGTCGTCTGCTGCATATCCGCGCCGATCTCACCCAACGCTTTACCGATCTGAAGCCTGATGTTTTTGTCGGTATTGATGCTCCTGACTTCAATATCACGCTGGAAGGCAACCTCAAAAAACAGGGGATCAAGACGATCCACTACGTCAGCCCGTCCGTGTGGGCCTGGCGACAGAAACGCGTCTTCAAAATTGGCAGAGCCACCAACATGGTGCTCGCATTTCTGCCTTTTGAAAAAGCGTTTTATGACAAATTTAACGTCCCGTGCCGCTTTATCGGACACACCATGGCTGACGCCATGCCGTTGGATCCGGATAAAAACGCCGCGCGGGATACGCTGGGTATCGCCCACGATGTCCACTGTCTGGCGATGCTGCCGGGTAGCCGTGGGGCAGAAGTGGAGATGCTCAGCGCCGACTTTTTAAAAACCGCGCAGCTGTTGCGCCAGCAGTACCCCGATCTTGAAGTGGTGGTACCGTTGGTAAACGCAAAGCGTCGCGAGCAGTTCGAACGTATCAAAGCTGAAGTGGCGCCGGATCTCCACGTACATATGCTAGACGGCATGGCGCGCGAGGCGATGATCGCCAGCGACGCGGCGCTGCTGGCCTCCGGTACGGCGGCGCTGGAGTGCATGCTGGCCAAGTGTCCGATGGTGGTGGGCTATCGCATGAAACCGTTCACTTTCTGGCTGGCAAAACGGCTGGTGAAAACCGAGTATGTTTCGCTGCCGAACCTGTTGGCCGGCCGCGAGCTGGTTAAAGAGCTGCTGCAGGATGAGTGTGAGCCGCAGCGGCTGGCCGAGGCGTTACAGCCACTTCTGGCCAACGGTAAAACCAGCCACGCGATGCACGATACCTTCCGTGAACTGCACCTGCAAATTCGCTGTAACGCAGACGAACAGGCGGCAGACGCGGTGCTGGAGCTAGCACAATGATTGAATTTGAATATCCCCATACCCATCTTGTGGCGGGTGTGGATGAAGTCGGACGTGGCCCGCTGGTTGGCGCGGTCGTCACGGCGGCGGTGATCCTCGATCCTGCCCGTCCGATTGTCGGGCTGAATGACTCTAAAAAACTCAGCGAAAAGCGCCGACTGGCGCTGTTTGACGAGATTAAAGAGAAAGCGCTGTGCTGGAGCCTTGGTCGCGCCGAGCCGCATGAAATCGACGAGCTCAATATTCTGCATGCCACCATGCTGGCGATGCAGCGCGCGGTGGCGGGGCTGTCTATTGTGCCGGAATACGTGCTGATTGACGGCAATCGCTGTCCCAAACTGCCGATGCCGTCGCTGGCGGTAGTAAAGGGCGATAGCCGGGTGGCAGAAATCAGCGCAGCGTCTATTCTCGCTAAAGTCACGCGCGATGCGGAAATGGCCGAACTGGACACGGTGTTTCCGCAGTACGGTTTTGCCCAGCACAAGGGCTACCCAACCGCTTTTCATCTGGAAAAGTTAGCGCAATATGGCGCAACCGAACATCACCGACGCAGCTTTGCTCCCGTCAAACGCGCACTGGGACTGGCGTCCTGATTCGTGTGTCGAGAATAAGTAAACCGGAATCTAAAGATGGCTGAACCACGTTTCGTGCACCTGCGGGTGCATAGCGACTACTCCATGATTGATGGGCTGGCGAAAACCGGGCCGCTGGTGAAAAAGGCGGCCTCTTTGGGCATGCCTGCGCTGGCGATCACCGATTTTACCAACCTTTGCGGTCTGGTGAAGTTCTACGGAGCGGGCCACGGTGCCGGGATTAAACCGATTGTCGGTGCCGATTTCCATGTCCAGAGCGACCTGCTCGGCGATGAACTCACCCATTTAACGGTGCTGGCAGCGAACAACCAGGGCTACCAGAACCTGACGCTGCTGATCTCCAAAGCCTATCAACGCGGCTACGGCGCTGCGGGCCCCATTATCGACCGTGAGTGGCTGGTTGAGCTGAAAGAGGGCTTGATCCTGCTCTCCGGCGGCCGTATGGGGGATGTGGGGCGCAGCTTGCTGCGCGGTAATATGGCGCTGGTGGATCAGTGCGTTGATTTTTATGAACAACATTTCCCGAATAACTATTTTCTCGAGCTGATTCGTACCGGTCGCCCAGATGAAGAGCCTTATCTGCACGCGGCCGTTGAGCTGGCGGAAAGACGGGGTCTTCCGGTGGTGGCGACCAACGACGTGCGTTTTCTCGAACCGGGGGATTTCGACGCGCATGAGATTCGCGTCGCCATTCACGATGGTTTTACCCTCGACGACCCGAAACGCCCGCGCAACTACTCTGCGCAGCAGTATATGCGCAGCGAAGACGAGATGTGCGAGCTGTTTTCCGATATCCCGGAAGCGTTGGAAAATAGCGTCGAAATTGCCAAACGCTGTAACGTCACGGTGCGTCTTGGCGAATACTTCCTGCCGCAGTTCCCGACCGGCGATATGACCACCGAGGATTTCCTCGTGGCCAAGTCGAAAGAGGGTCTGGAAGAGCGTCTTGAATTCCTGTTCCCGGATCCGGAAGTGCGCGCTAAGCGTCGTCCGGAATATGATGAGCGTCTGGATGTTGAACTTCAGGTTATCAACCAGATGGGCTTCCCGGGGTACTTCCTGATCGTCATGGAGTTTATCCAGTGGTCGAAGGATAACGGCGTGCCGGTGGGGCCGGGCCGTGGTTCCGGTGCAGGTTCGCTGGTCGCTTATGCGCTAAAAATTACCGACCTCGATCCGCTGGAACTTGACCTGCTGTTCGAACGTTTCCTTAACCCGGAACGTGTCTCGATGCCCGACTTCGACGTCGACTTCTGCATGGAGAAACGCGACCAGGTTATCGAGCACGTTGCGGAAATGTATGGCCGCGATGCGGTATCGCAGATTATTACCTTCGGTACCATGGCGGCAAAAGCGGTTATCCGCGATGTAGGCCGCGTACTGGGTCACCCGTACGGCTTCGTGGACCGCATCTCCAAGCTGGTGCCGCCCGATCCGGGTATGACGCTGGCGAAAGCGTTTGAGGCTGAACCGCAGCTGCCGGAAATTTACGAGGCGGATGAAGAGGTGCGCGCGCTGATCGATATGGCGCGCAAACTGGAAGGTGTGACCCGAAACGCCGGTAAACACGCCGGTGGCGTGGTGATTGCGCCAACCAAAATTACCGATTTTGCACCGTTGTACTGCGACGAGCAGGGCCTGCACCCGGTTACCCAGTTCGATAAGAACGACGTGGAATATGCCGGGCTGGTGAAGTTCGACTTCCTCGGCCTGCGTACGCTCACCATCATCAACTGGGCGCTGGAGATGATCAACGCCCGCCGCGAACGTAACGGCGAGCCGCCGCTGGATATCGCGGCCATCCCGCTCGACGATAAGAAAAGCTTCGACATGCTGCAGCGCTCGGAGACCACCGCGGTCTTCCAGCTTGAATCCCGTGGCATGAAAGACCTGATTAAACGTCTGCAGCCTGACTGCTTCGAAGATATGATCGCGCTGGTGGCTCTGTTCCGTCCGGGCCCGCTGCAATCGGGGATGGTAGATAACTTTATCGACCGTAAGCACGGGCGTGAAGAGATCTCATATCCTGACGTGCAGTGGCAGCACGAAAGTCTGAAACCGGTACTGGAGCCGACCTACGGCATCATCCTGTACCAGGAACAGGTTATGCAGATTGCCCAGGTACTCTCTGGCTACACCCTCGGCGGCGCGGATATGCTGCGTCGAGCGATGGGTAAGAAAAAGCCGGAAGAGATGGCCAAGCAGCGCGGTGCGTTCGAAGAAGGGGCGAAAAAGAACGGCATCGACGGCGAGCTGGCGATGAAAATCTTTGACCTGGTGGAAAAATTCGCTGGTTACGGGTTTAACAAATCGCACTCTGCGGCCTATGCGCTGGTCTCTTACCAGACGCTGTGGCTGAAGGCCCACTATCCGGCTGAGTTTATGGCGGCGGTGATGACCGCCGATATGGATAACACCGAGAAGGTGGTGGGGCTGGTGGATGAATGCTGGCGCATGGGGCTAAAAATATTGCCGCCAGATATCAATTCCGGTTTATATCATTTCCACGTGAATCATGACGGGGAAATCGTGTATGGTATCGGCGCCATTAAGGGCGTCGGCGAAGGTCCGATTGAAGCGATCATCGAAGCGCGTAATAACGGCGGCTACTTCCGTGAGCTGTTCGACCTGTGCGCGCGTACCGATACCAAAAAACTAAACCGCCGGGTGCTGGAAAAGTTGATTATGTCCGGGGCGTTCGATCGCCTTGGCCCGCACCGCGCCGCGCTGATGAATTCGCTGGGCGATGCGTTGAAGGCGGCCGATCAGCATGCAAAAGCCGAAGCGATTGGCCAGGCCGATATGTTCGGCGTGCTGGCGGAAGAGCCGGAGCAAATAGAACAATCATATGCCAACTGTCTGCCGTGGCCGGAGCAGGTGGTATTAGATGGGGAGCGCGAAACGTTAGGTCTGTACCTGACGGGGCACCCGATCAACCAGTATATAAAAGAAATTGAGCGCTATGTCGGCGGGTATCGACTCAAAGACATGCATCCGACGGAACGTGGTAAAGTGACCACGGCCGCGGGGCTCGTGATTGCGGCGCGGGTTATGGTCACCAAGCGCGGCAATCGTATCGGCATCTGTACGCTGGATGACCGTTCCGGACGTCTGGAGGTGATGTTGTTCTCCGAGGCGCTGGATAAATACCAGCATCTGCTGGAAAAAGACCGCATACTTATCGTCAGCGGACAGGTCAGCTTTGATGACTTCAGCGGCGGCCTTAAAATGATGGCCCGCGAAGTGATGGACATTGACGAAGCCCGGGAAAAATACGCTCGCGGGCTTGCTATCTCGCTGACGGACAGGCAAATTGATGACCAGCTTTTAAACCGACTCCGTCAGTCTCTGGAACCCCATCGTTCGGGAACCATTCCAGTACATCTCTACTATCAGAGGGCGGATGCACGTGCGCGGTTGCGTTTCGGTGCAACCTGGCGTGTCTCTCCGAGCGATCGTTTACTTAACGATCTGCGTGGCCTCATCGGTTCGGAGCAGGTGGAACTGGAGTTTGACTAATACAGGAATACTATGAGTCTGAATTTCCTTGATTTTGAACAGCCGATTGCAGAGCTGGAAGCGAAAATCGATTCTCTGACTGCGGTTAGCCGTCAGGATGAGAAACTGGATATTAATATCGACGAAGAAGTGCATCGTCTACGTGAAAAAAGCGTAGAGCTGACGCGCAAAATCTTTGCCGATCTCGGCGCATGGCAGGTAGCCCAACTGGCGCGCCATCCGCAGCGCCCGTACACCCTGGATTATGTCCGTCTGGCGTTTGATGAATTTGACGAACTGGCGGGCGATCGCGCCTATGCTGACGATAAAGCTATCGTCGGCGGTATCGCACGCCTGGACGGTCGTCCGGTGATGATTATTGGTCATCAGAAAGGTCGCGAAACCAAAGAGAAGATTCGCCGCAACTTCGGCATGCCGGCACCGGAAGGCTACCGCAAGGCCCTGCGTCTGATGGAGATGGCTGAGCGCTTCAACATGCCAATTATCACCTTCATCGACACCCCGGGTGCCTACCCTGGCGTGGGCGCGGAAGAGCGCGGTCAGTCCGAAGCTATCGCACGCAATCTGCGTGAGATGTCTCGTCTGAACGTACCGGTCATCTGCACCGTTATTGGTGAAGGCGGCTCCGGCGGCGCGCTGGCTATCGGCGTGGGCGATAAAGTGAATATGCTGCAGTACAGCACCTATTCCGTTATCTCTCCGGAAGGCTGCGCCTCTATTTTGTGGAAGAGTGCGGACAAAGCGCCGCTGGCGGCTGAAGCCATGGGCATCATCGCGCCGCGTCTGAAAGAGCTGAAGCTTATCGACTCTATCATTCCTGAACCGCTGGGCGGCGCGCACCGCAACCCGGAAGCGATGGCTGCTTCTCTGAAAGCGCAGCTGCTGGCTGACCTGGCCGATCTCGACGTCCTGAGCAAAGAAGATCTGCGCAACCGTCGCTATCAGCGCCTGATGAGCTACGGCTACGCCTAAGCCATCTGTTAAGACGTTCCTGAAAAGGGCCACAGTTTGTGGCCCTTTTTTATTGTCTGCGTTCTACCTGCGCTATGATAGATAAAGAATTTCCAGGAGGAACGCATGAATATTATCGCCATTATGGGGCCGCACGGCGTCTACTACAAAGACGAGCCGATCAAGGAACTGGAAGGGGCGCTGCTGGCGCAAGGCTTCAAAATCATCTGGCCGCAGAACAGTGCCGACCTGCTGAAGTTTATTGAGCACAACCCGCGCATTTGCGGGGTCATTTTTGACTGGGACGAGTACAGCGTCGATCTCTGCGGTGAGATAAATCAGCTCAATGAATATCTGCCGCTTTACGCTTTTATCAATAACCACTCGACGATGGACGTTAGCGCGCACGACATGCGCATGGCGCTGTGGTTCTTCGAATATGCGCTGGGCCAGGCGGACGATATCGCGACGCGTATCCGCCAGTACACCGATGAATACCTTGATAATATTACGCCGCCCTTCACCAAGGCGCTGTTTACCTACGTCAACGAAGGTAAGTATACCTTCTGCACGCCAGGGCATATGGCGGGTACGGCCTACCAGAAAAGCCCGGTTGGCTGCCTGTTTTACGATTTTTTCGGTGCGAATACGCTGAAGGCTGACGTGTCGATTTCGGTCACCGAGCTGGGGTCGCTGCTTGACCATACCGGTCCGCATCTGGAAGCCGAGGAGTATATCGCCCGCACTTTTGGCGCCGAGCAGAGCTATATGGTGACCAACGGTACCTCGACGTCGAATAAAATTGTCGGTATGTATGCGGCGCCGGGCGGCAGTACGCTACTGATTGACCGCAACTGCCATAAGTCGCTGGCGCATCTGCTGATGATGAGTGATGTCGTGCCGCTGTGGCTCAAGCCGACGCGTAACGCGCTGGGCATTCTCGGGGGGATCCCGAAGCGGGAATTTACCCGCGACAGTCTCCAGCAGAAGGTGGATGCTACCGAAGGTGCGCAGTGGCCGGTGCATGCGGTAATCACCAACTCCACCTACGACGGGCTGCTGTACAACACCAACTGGATTAAACAGACCCTTGACGTTCCGTCGATTCACTTTGATTCCGCCTGGGTGCCGTATACCCACTTCCATCCCATTTATCAGGGGAAAAGCGGCATGAGCGGCGAGCGCGTGCCGGGAAAAGTGTTCTTTGAAACCCAGTCGACCCACAAGATGCTGGCGGCGCTGTCGCAGGCATCATTAATCCACATAAAGGGCGACTATGATGAAGACACCTTCAATGAAGCCTTCATGATGCATACCTCAACGTCACCGAGCTATCCGATCGTGGCGTCAATTGAGACCGCTGCGGCCATGCTGCGCGGTAATCCTGGACGTCGGCTGATCAATCGCTCGGTAGAGCGTGCGCTGCATTTCCGCAAAGAAGTACAGCGGCTGCGAGAAGAGTCGGACAGCTGGTTCTTTGATATCTGGCAGCCGGAAGAGATTGATGAAGCCGAGTGCTGGCCGGTATCACCGGGAGAGGACTGGCACGGTTTCAGCGACGCCGATGCCGATCATATGTTCCTCGATCCGGTGAAGGTTACGATCCTCACGCCGGGTATGGACGAGCAGGGCAATATGAGCGACGAAGGGATCCCGGCGGCGCTGGTGGCGAAATATCTCGACGAGCACGGCGTGGTAGTCGAGAAAACCGGGCCCTATAACCTGCTGTTCCTGTTCAGCATCGGTATTGATAAAACCCGTGCGATGGGGCTACTGCGCGGACTGACGGAGTTTAAGCGCGCCTACGATTTGAACCTGCGGGTCAAGAACATGCTGCCGGATCTCTATGCGGAGGATCCCGACTTCTATCGCCATATGCGTATTCAGGATCTGGCGCAAGGGATCCACCGTCTGATTCGCCAGCACGATCTTCCGCGATTGATGCTGCGGGCTTTTGACGTGCTGCCGGAGATGAAGCTGACGCCGCATCGTGCGTGGCAGCGGCAGATTAAAGGCGAGGTGGAAACCGTGGCGCTTGAAGAGCTGGTTGGGCGTGTTTCGGCGAACATGATTCTGCCGTATCCGCCGGGAGTACCGCTGCTGATGCCGGGGGAAATGATCACCGAGGAGAGCCGCTCCGTGCTCGATTTCCTGCTAATGCTGTGTTCTATCGGGCGACATTATCCGGGCTTTGAAACCGATATCCACGGCGCAAAACGCGATGAAAACGGCGTCTACCGCGTTAGAGTCCTAAAAAACGGCTGAGGGGTTGCGTGATAACGGCCTGCGCGGGTAACGTGCTGAGAAACGGTTAACGGAGTAAAACCATGCTGGGATTAAAACAGATTCACCATGTTGCCATTATCGCTACCGACTACGCGAAAAGTAAGGCTTTCTACTGCGATATTCTGGGCTTTACGCTGCAAAGCGAAGTTTATCGCGAAGCGCGCGATTCGTGGAAGGGGGACCTGGCGCTGAACGGGCAGTATGTGATTGAACTGTTTTCCTTCCCGTTTCCGCCTGAGCGCCCCAGCCGCCCGGAAGCGTGTGGATTGCGCCACCTGGCGTTCAGCGTAGAGAATATCGATGCTGCTGTGGCGCATCTGGAAGCTCGCGGCGTCGCCTGTGAGGCGATTCGCATCGATCCGTACACCGACAAGCGATTCACCTTTTTCAACGATCCTGACGGCCTGCCGCTGGAACTTTACCAGCAGTAAGGCTTGTCATGAGTCGCCCGGCCGGGTAACGTGCCGGGCGATATCTTTCACGACGATATGACGATGACGCCTTCTTCACTTATGCAGCAACTCCAACAGCACCGCCAGTTTCTGGTGGCGTTTAGCGGCGGTCTCGACTCGACGGTTCTGTTGCATCAACTGGTTTGCTGGCGGCGACAGGAGCCGGGCATTTCTCTACGGGCTATCCACATTCATCATGGCATCAGCCAGAATGCTGACCGCTGGGTTGAGCACTGCCAGCAGCTGTGCGCAGAGTGGCAGGTGCCGCTGGTCGTCGAACGCGTTACGCTGATGCCGGGTGGGGCAGGGCTCGAAGCTGAGGCCCGAGCTGCGCGCTATCAGGCTTTTCGTGAAGCGCTGTTGCCCGGTGAAGTATTGTTGACGGCACAGCATCTGGATGACCAGAGCGAGACGCTGCTGCTGGCGCTGAAGCGCGGTAGCGGGCCTGCCGGGCTATCAGCGATGCCGGTCAGCGCGACGTTTGCCGATACGCAGCTGATCCGCCCTTTGTTGCATGAAACTCGCGCAACGCTGCAGCTGTGGGCGCAGCGTTACGGACTGCGCTGGATTGAAGATGAGAGCAATCAGGACGATGCCTACGACCGCAACTTCCTGCGTCTGCGCGTCTTGCCGCTGCTGAACGCCCGTTGGCCTCATTTTGCCGAGGCGGCAGCACGTAGTGCGGCGCTGTGCGGGGAACAAGAACAACTGCTGGATGAGCTGCTGGCCGACGAGCTGTCGCGGCTGCTTGACGTAAACGGCTCGCTGGCGATAGACCCTCTGGTCAGCATGAGCGGGCCGAAACGTGCCGCGTTGCTGCGCCGCTGGTTGGCCGCAATGGGGGCAACGATGCCGTCGCGGGAAATGCTAACGCGGCTGTGGCAGGAGGTAGCGCTCGCGCGCGAAGATGCCTCGCCGTGTCTACGCCTCGGTGATTTTGACGTTCGTCGCTTTCAGCAGCGGTTGTGGTGGGTAAAAGCGCTGCCTGGACAAACGGATCGCCAAATCGAGTGGCAAAATCTGCACGCGCCGCTGGTGTTGCCCGATGGTCTTGGGCAGGTGTCACTGTTGCCGGGAGGGAATATTCATCTACCACGCGCCGACGAGCCGGTCACTATCCGTTTTAAAGCCCCCGGGATGCTGCATATCGTAGGCCGTCACGGTGGGCGCAAACTGAAGAAAATCTGGCAGGAGCTAGGCGTGCCGCCATGGTTGCGCGACACCACACCGCTACTGTTTTATGGCGATACGCTTATCGCCGCCGCGGGACGGTTTGTGACGCAAGAGGGTGGGTGTGAAGCGGGAGCAGGCGTACAGCTTAGCTGGCAGAAAACGGGCAGCTAAGCTGCCCGTCTCTCAATTATGATTCACTGACCACCACGGTGCCGATTTGTGGGTGGCTGAAGCTGGTTATCCGGTCAAGTCGCAGCTCGCGCAGAGCGCCCGCGCTGTCGACAACCAGATATTCCACGTTCTTGCGTGATAACAGGTCGTGAGCTTTGGCTTGCAGCACTTCGCCGTCTTTCAGCTCCAGCGAGAGGACGAGGTGGTGCTGGCAGGCAAGCTCAAGATTGTCATAGTCATCACAGTTGATGGGTTGATAAGTATCATTCATTGACATAATCGCTCACCAGTAAGTTTGCCGCCGCATACGCGGCTTTTTCCCTGACTGACTCAGAAATGGCGTCGTCCGCCGCAACTTCGTTTAAAACTTTCAGTACACAGCCTAGCGCATCCGGGATATACCCTAAATCACCGCTCGCAATTTCCGCATAGCGTTGACGAATCAACTCACAATAGTTGCCCACATGCCCTCCTGTCAGCGCTTCAATTAAGCCTATGAAGATAATCTCTGTTTAGCAAGGTGACTATATCATACTCATTTAAGCATTATCAGCGGGATGAGTGGCGGTAGACGGGCCTTTTGGCGTTGATTTCGTTACAATGACCTCCATTTTTTGCAGGAGTTTAGCCATGGCGCTGAAAGCAACGATTTATAAAGCAGTGGTCAACGTCGCCGATCTCGACCGTAGCCAGTTTCTGGACGCGTCCTTAACCCTCGCGCGCCACCCGTCTGAAACCCAGGAGCGCATGATGCTACGCCTGCTGGCGTGGATGAAGTATGCCGACGAACGTCTGCAGTTTACCCGCGGTCTCTCTTCGGACGACGAGCCGGAGGTGTGGCTGCGCAACGATCATCTGGGTATCGATCTGTGGATTGAGCTGGGGCTGCCGGACGATCGGCGGATCAAAAAAGCCTGCAGCCTGGCGCAGGAGGTGGCGCTGTTCACCTATAATAGTCGTGCTGCAGAGATTTGGTGGCAGCAGAATCAGAGCAAAATGGCAGGCTTTAAAAACCTGAGTATCTGGTATCTCGACGATGAGCAGTTGGCGAAGCTTAGCGCGTTTGCCGAGCGCACCATGACGCTGCAAGCGACGATTCAGGAAGGGGCAATCTGGTTATCGGATGCTCAGAATAATCTGGAAATTCATCTGACGCCGTGGCAGACGCGGGCATGATTACGCTCTCCCGGCAGGTGAGCATCCCGGATGATGAGCTGACGATTACAGCCATCCGGGCGCAGGGCGCGGGCGGTCAGCATGTGAATAAGACCTCCACAGCGATTCACCTGCGCTTTGACATTCGCGCCTCCAGCCTGCCAGAGTATTACAAAGAACGCCTGCTCGCCGCCAGCCACCACTTAATTTCTGCTGACGGTGTGATTATCATTAAGGCGCAGGAATACCGTAGCCAGGAGATGAATCGCGAAGCGGCGATTGCCCGGCTGGTGGCGGTGATCCAGACGTTAACGACAGAACAAAAAAGCCGACGCCCTACGCGCCCAACCCGCGCGTCGAAAGAGCGGCGGTTGAATTCAAAAGCGCAGAAATCTTCAGTGAAGTCCATGCGCGGGAAAGTTCGCTATTAAGCCGGACGTGGATGTAATAAGAATAAGGAATTGAGGGTGAAAAAAGCGATATTAGCCATTGCGGCCACGGGGATGCTGTTTGGGTTATTCGGATGCAACCATTCTGACGTGACCGCCATCAAGCCGACGCAGCCAGCAGAATTAACCCCTATGCAGCAAAGCTGGCGCGGTGTTCTGCCGTGCGCAGATTGCGAAGGTATTGAGACTTCGCTGTTCCTCGAGAAGGACGGTACCTGGGTGATGAACGAGCGCTATCAGGGTGTCAGTCGTGAGCCGTCATCATTTGGCTCGTACGGTACCTGGGCGCGCACCGCCGATAAGCTGGTGCTGACCGACAGCCAGGGGGAGAAGTCATACTACCGGGCGAAGGGCGAGAAGCTGGAGATGCTCGACCGCGAGGGTAACCCCATCGAATCGACGCTGAACTATACGCTGGAACCGGTTAAAGCGAGCCTGCCAACCACGCCGATGGCAATGCGTGGGATGTATTTCTACATGGCAGACGCGGCCACCTTTACCGACTGTGCTACCGGGCAGCGCGTGGCAGTCGTGAATAACGCCCAGCTGGAGCGTGATTATGCGGCTGCAAAAGGCGGCGAGAACAAACCGATTCTGCTGGTGGTTGAAGGGCACTTTACCGTTGAGGCGAATCCCGATACCGGCGCGATGGTGAAAACGCTGGCGACCGATAAAGCCGGGACGTTTGCTCCGGGCAAAGACTGTACCAGCGCGAAGTAACGGTGTTTGTAGGCCAGATAAGCGCAGCGCCATCAGGCAATTCGGAGCCGATTGCCGGATGGCGGCGTAAATGCTTTATCCGGCTTACAGAGGATGGCGCTCGTACAAGGTGTTGATATAAAAAAGCCTCGCAAATGCGAGGCTTTTTTGTCGCCCGGACGAGGCGTAAACGCCGGGAGGGCATCGAACGGATTAGCCCTTAATCGCTTTCACCAGATAATCAACGATGTCGCCGGTTTTAATCAGCTGCTTCTCGCCGTTACGACGGTATTTGTATTCGATATCGTCGTTGTCGAGGTTACGGTCGCCAAGCACGATGGTATGCGGAATACCAATAAGCTCCATGTCGGCGAACATCACGCCCGGACGCTCTTTACGGTCATCCATCAGCACTTCGATACCCTGCGCACGCAGTTCAGCGTACAGCTTCTCCGCCAGTTCCTGCACGCGGTAGGATTTGTGCATGTTCATCGGCAGAATCGCTACCTGGAACGGCGCGATGGCGTCTGGCCATACGATGCCGCGATCGTCAAAGTTCTGCTCGATAGCCGCAGCCACGACGCGAGTGACCCCGATACCGTAGCAGCCCATGGTCAGGATCTGGTTACGGCCATCTTCGCCCTGTACGGAGGCTTTCATCGCTTCTGAGTACTTGGTACCCAGCTGGAAGATGTGGCCCACTTCGATACCGCGTTTGATCATCAGCGTGCCTTTGCCATCCGGGCTCGGATCGCCAGCGACCACGTTACGGATGTCTGCTACTTCCGGAGTCGCGACGTCACGATCCCAGTTGATACCGAAGTAGTGCTTACCGTCGATGTTAGCGCCGGCAGCGAAATCGCTCATGACGGCAACGGTACGGTCAATAATTACCGGAATCGGCATATTGACCGGGCCGAGAGAACCTGGACCTGCTTTCACCAGTGCGCGAATCTCTTCTTCGGTGGCAAAGGTGAGCGGAGCTGCAACCTGTGGCAGTTTTTCCGCTTTCACTTCGTTCAGCTCGTGATCGCCGCGAACCAGCAGGGCAATCAGCGGAGACTTGCTGCCTTCCACCGTTTTCACCAGCAGGGTTTTTACGGTTTTCTCGATTGGCAGATTGAACTGCTCAACCAGCTCGGCGATGGTTTTCGCATTCGGCGTATCAACCAGCGTCATCTCCTGGGTTGCTGCCGCGCGCGGCTCTTTCGGGGCAAGCGCTTCTGCGAACTCAATGTTTGCCGCGTAGTCGGAAGAGTCAGAGAAGATCACATCATCTTCGCCGCTCTGGGCCAGCACCTGGAATTCGTGGGAAGCGCTGCCGCCGATAGAACCGGTGTCAGCCTGTACAGCACGGAAATCCAGGCCCATGCGGCTGAAGATTTTGCTGTATGCCGCGTACATCGCGTCGTAAGTCTCTTGCAGGGATTCCTGAGAAGTATGGAAAGAGTAGGCATCTTTCATCAGGAACTCACGGGAGCGCATGACGCCAAAACGCGGACGGACTTCGTCACGGAATTTGGTCTGGATCTGATAGAAGTTCAGCGGCAGCTGTTTGTAAGAGCTCAGCTCATTACGAATCAGGTCGGTGATGACTTCTTCGTGCGTCGGACCGAGGACGAACGAACGATCGCCACGATCGGCAATACGCAGCAGTTCCGGGCCATACTGTTCCCAACGGCCGCTCTCTTCCCACAGTTCGGAAGGCTGAACTACCGGCATCAACACCTCGATCGCACCGGCGTTGTTCATCTCTTCACGCACGATGTTTTCGACTTTTTTCAGGACGCGCACGCCGGTCGGCAGCCAGGTGTATAACCCGGAGGCCAGCTTGCGGATCATCCCGGCGCGCAGCATCAGCTGATGGCTGATGACTTCGGCGTCGGCAGGTGTCTCCTTCAGAGTGGAGAGCAGATATTGGCTAGTACGCATGTTGTTACGGTTCCAGTTGAACGATCGAACAGGCTCAAGACGAGCCTGGCACAAAACAAAAGTGGTTTAGTTTACCAGCGAGAAAGGGATGTCAAAAGAGTGCGCGGCGCAAATTACCGGGCTTCGAGGGCAAAGACCTCAAATCCTGACGCAGTCACGCGCCAGCGGACGTTAAAGTCCAGCAGCCAGACCGCGTAGGTTTTGCCTTCTTCCTCGTTTTTACGGTAGGCAGGACGCGGATCCTGCGCCAGCACTTCGGCAATAAATTGACGTAGGCGCGGGTAACGTTTTTCTAACCCGAGCAACTGCCGGGCAATTTCCTCGCTGAAGGTGACGTTCACGTCGGCCTGTGGCGCGTCCTGCGCATAGCTGGCGCGCGCTTCGGGCAGCGACTCGGCAAAGGGCAGATACGGTTTGATATCAACCACGGGCGTGCCGTCGACGAGATCCAATCCGCCTAACTCAAGGATCACCTGCTCTTTATGGCAGCGGATGCCGCGCAGTTCGACCAACGACATCCCAATTGGGTTAGGACGGAAGGTTGAGCGAGTCGCAAAAACGCCCATTCTCGCGTTGCCGCCCAGCCGAGGAGGGCGAACGGTGGGGCGCCAGCCGCCCTCCATCGTTTGATGGAAGACGAACAGTACCCACAGATGGCTGAATGCCTCCAGGCCGCGCACCGCGTCAGCCTGGTTGTAGGGCGCGAGCAGATGTAACTCACCGCTACAGCTTTTTACCAGCCCCGGCTGGCGAGGGACGGCAAACTTCTCTTTATAGGGAGAACGGATAACGCCTATCTGCGCAAATGAGAATGTGCTCATTACTTCGCGGAAACGTTGAGCGCAGACCCGACGCACACTGCCTGACGGTAGCAGCCCGGTGTGCCGCTTGTCACTTCACAGCTGTGCAGCAGTACCGCATTCGCTTTCATTTTAGAGGCGTTAATTTGCATGCGTTTGCGCGCGGTTGGGATATTGGGTGGTGAATCCTGATTGGTGGCCTGGCAAGATTCGCCCGACACTTCGCCCAGATCGCGGAACGGCTTACCGACCAGATCTTCAGCGTTGGTAATAATTCGTACCGGCGTCGCGCGAGGCGCCTTCGGTTTCGCGGTCTCCGTTTTGACGGGGGTCGCAGTGCTTTGAACGGGTTCAACGGGGGATCTGTTTAGCATGGAGCAGCCGCCTAACAGGAGCGCTAATAAACAGACCGGTAAAGCACGCATAATAATTCCTCTATAAAGGGTAGACCAGGGGGCTATTGAATCAGGTGCTTGCATAAATGACAAGACGGGCATGCGCCCGTCTTGAAAGATACTGCTTAGCGGTAATGCGATTACCAGCCTTTAACAGCGCCGCCGTTAAAGATTTTGTTCGCCGCTTCGTACACTTCGTCAGACTGGTAAGCCTGAACGAATTTCTTCACGTTTTCCGCGTCTTTGTTGTCTTCGCGAGTCACGATCAGGTTCACATACGGAGAATCTTTGCCTTCAACGAAGATACCGTCTTTCGCCGGAGTCAGATTGATCTGGCTGGCGTAGGTGGTGTTAATAACGGCCAGAGCAATCTGTGCATCGTCCAGGGAGCGCGGCAGCTGCGGTGCTTCCAGTTCAACAATCTTCAGATTTTTTGGGTTCTCTACGATATCCAGAGAAGTCGGCAGAAGGCCAACGCCGTCTTTCAGTTTAATCAAACCTTCTTTCTGCAGCAGCAGCAGGGAACGGCCCAGGTTAGTTGGATCGTTCGGCACGGCAATCTGGTCGCCCGCTTTCAGTTCATCCAGAGATTTGATTTTCTTGGAGTAACCAGCGATTGGGTAAACGAAGGTGTTACCTACGGAGACCAGTTTGTAACCGCGATCTTTGATCTGCTGATCGAGGTACGGTTTGTGCTGGAAGGCGTTGGCGTCGATATCGCCTTTGCTCAGCGCTTCGTTCGGCAGAACGTAGTCGTTAAAGGTGACCAGCTCAACGTCCAGGCCGTATTTCTCTTTTGCTACTTTCTGCGCAACTTCAGCAACCTGCTGTTCTGCGCCGACAATCACGCCGACTTTAATGTGGTTGGGATCTTTTTCGTCCTGGCCGCAACCAACAAGTGCCAGAGAACCAATCAGGGCCCCAACTGCCGCAAAGGTTTTAAAATTGAACGCCATGCTTATTTCCTTAAACTTTTAAGTTGTGTTGTGTGTAACGCTATTTATGAGTCACTGCCCGGACGATACGATCGCCAGATAGTTGAATTAAATAAACCAGAACGACCAGCAATACCAGCACTGTATTCATCACGACCGCATTATAACCAATGTAGCCGTACTGATAGCCAATCTGGCCCAGGCCGCCAGCGCCCACGGCACCGCCCATCGCGGAGTAGCCAACCAGCGTAATCAGGGTAATGGTTGCCGCATTCACCAGGCCCGGCAGGGCTTCCGGCAGCAGAACTTTACGGATGATTTGCATCGGCGTGGCACCCATTGCGCGGGAAGCTTCAATCAGCCCGGTCGGGATCTCCAGCAGGGCATTTTCCACCATACGGGCGATAAACGGCGCGGCGCCCACGGTCAACGGAACAATCGCCGCCTGCAGACCAATAGACGTGCCCACAATCACGCGGGTAAATGGAATCATCCACACCAGCAGGATAATGAACGGAATGGAGCGGAAGATATTCACCAGCGCAGAGAGAATGCGGTAAAGCTTGCCGTTCTCAATGATTTGCCCCGGGCGTGTCGTATAAAGAAGTACGCCAACCGGCAAACCAATCACGAAACCGAAAAAGCCTGACACAAACGTCATGGCCAGCGTTTCCCAGACGCCGCGCGCCAGTAACCACATCATGGCCTCAGACATAACCCAATACCTCTACTTTTACATGGTGTTGCTGCAGCCAGGCGATGGCCGCTTGCGTATCTTCAGGTGTACCGTGCATTTCGGTCAGCATGATGCCGAACTTCACGCCGCCCGCGTAATCCATCTGCGCGCTGATAATGTTGTTATTCACGTTAAAGCGACGCGCGGTTTCTGACAGCAGCGGGGCGTCTACCGAATGTCCGGTAAACTCCATGCGCAGCATTGGGACGCTATCAGCGAACTGAGAGCCTTTCAGACGTGCCTGGTAGTCTTCTGGAATATCCAGATGCAGCGTGGACTGAATGAACTGCTGCGCCAGCGGCGTCTTAGGATGAGAGAAGACTTCACTTACCGTATCCTGTTCGATCAGCTCACCGTTGCTGATCACGGCGACGCAGTCACAGATACGCTTAACGACATCCATCTCATGGGTGATGAGCAGAATAGTCAGGCCCAGACGACGGTTAATGTCTTTCAGCAGTTCGAGAATAGAACGCGTGGTGGCCGGATCCAGCGCGCTGGTGGCCTCATCACACAACAGTACCTTGGGGTTGCTGGCCAGAGCGCGGGCAATCGCCACACGCTGTTTCTGCCCGCCGGACAGGTTTGCCGGATAGCTGTCGTGCTTATCGCCCAGACCGACGAGATCCAGCAGCTCGGTGACCCGGCGTTTGATTTCTTCTTTCGGCGTATTGTCGAGCTCCAGAGGCAGCGCGACGTTGCCAAATACGGTGCGAGACGAGAGCAGGTTAAAGTGCTGGAAGATCATACCAATCTGGCGGCGAGCTTTGGTCAGCGCCGACTCAGATAAGGACGTCAGTTCCTGGCCGCCGACCTGGACGCTGCCTTCAGTCGGACGTTCAAGCAGGTTGACGCAGCGAATCAGCGTGCTTTTACCTGCGCCGGATGCGCCAATGACGCCGTAAATTTGTCCCGCAGGCACGTGCAGGCTAACGTTGTTTAGCGCCTGAATTGTGCGGTGGCCCTGCTGGAACACCTTGGTGATATTCGAAAGTTTAATCATTAGATTTTTTATTATCAGTTAGGAGTTATCCGCGGCATTTTCTTCTGCCCTGGACGGGCGATGACCGTCAACAAAACGGATGTTAAGGCATCTAGACGTCTAAATCAATCTGATTTATGCGATCGACGCTTTCTTGCCTGGCGAAACATGCGATACTAAGGACACATGCCTTATTCAGGAGCAACACGGTGGCAAAGTCCGTACCCGCTATTTTTCTCGATCGTGATGGCACGATTAATGTCGATCATGGCTACGTTCATGAAATAGATGAGTTTGAGTTTATCGATGGCGTCATTGACGCGATGCGTGAATTAAAAGAAATGGGCTATGCCCTGGTGGTGGTGACCAACCAGTCGGGTATTGCTCGCGGGAAGTTTACTGAAGCGCAGTTTGAAACGCTGACGGAATGGATGGACTGGTCGCTGGCCGACCGTGGTGTCGATCTGGATGGTATCTACTATTGTCCGCACCATCCGCAGGGAACGGTAGAAGAGTACCGTCAGGTGTGCGACTGCCGTAAACCGCATCCCGGTATGTTGAAGTCGGCGCAGGACTATCTGCACATTGATATGGCTTCTTCTTATATGGTTGGCGATAAAATTGAAGATATGCAGGCAGCCGCGGCGGCGAATGTCGGCACAAAAGTGCTGGTGCGCACCGGTAAGCCGGTAACTGAAGAAGCGGAGAAAGCGGCGAATTGGGTGATTAATAGCCTGGCAGACCTGCCTGCGGCCATCAAAAAGCAGAAATAATCGACGAAAAGGCGAAAAGGTGAGCGGTTGAAAGAAAAATGCATTTTCCCTCTTGTCAGCCAGAAATAACTCCCTATAATGCGCTCCCACTGACACGGAACAACGGCAAACAAGCCGCCGGGTCAGCGAGGTTCTCCTGAGGATCTCGACGGAGAAAAGCGAAATTAAACGCTTGACTCTGAAAGAGGAAAGCGTAGTATACGCCACCTCGCAACGGTGAGCGAAAGCCGCGTTGCACTGCTCTTTAACAATTTATCAGACAATCTGTGTGGGCACTCGAAGATACGGATTCTTAACGTCGCAAGACGAAAAATGAATACCAAGTCTCTGAGTGAACACGTAATTCATTACGAAGTTTAATTCACGAGCATCAAACTTAAATTGAAGAGTTTGATCATGGCTCAGATTGAACGCTGGCGGCAGGCCTAACACATGCAAGTCGAACGGTAGCACAGAGAGCTTGCTCTCGGGTGACGAGTGGCGGACGGGTGAGTAATGTCTGGGAAACTGCCCGATGGAGGGGGATAACTACTGGAAACGGTAGCTAATACCGCATAACGTCGCAAGACCAAAGTGGGGGACCTTCGGGCCTCACACCATCGGATGTGCCCAGATGGGATTAGCTAGTAGGTGGGGTAACGGCTCACCTAGGCGACGATCCCTAGCTGGTCTGAGAGGATGACCAGCCACACTGGAACTGAGACACGGTCCAGACTCCTACGGGAGGCAGCAGTGGGGAATATTGCACAATGGGCGCAAGCCTGATGCAGCCATGCCGCGTGTATGAAGAAGGCCTTCGGGTTGTAAAGTACTTTCAGCGAGGAGGAAGGCGTTGTGGTTAATAACCACAGCGATTGACGTTACTCGCAGAAGAAGCACCGGCTAACTCCGTGCCAGCAGCCGCGGTAATACGGAGGGTGCAAGCGTTAATCGGAATTACTGGGCGTAAAGCGCACGCAGGCGGTTTGTTAAGTCAGATGTGAAATCCCCGGGCTCAACCTGGGAACTGCATTTGAAACTGGCAAGCTTGAGTCTCGTAGAGGGGGGTAGAATTCCAGGTGTAGCGGTGAAATGCGTAGAGATCTGGAGGAATACCGGTGGCGAAGGCGGCCCCCTGGACGAAGACTGACGCTCAGGTGCGAAAGCGTGGGGAGCAAACAGGATTAGATACCCTGGTAGTCCACGCCGTAAACGATGTCTATTTGGAGGTTGTTCCCTTGAGGAGTGGCTTCCGGAGCTAACGCGTTAAATAGACCGCCTGGGGAGTACGGCCGCAAGGTTAAAACTCAAATGAATTGACGGGGGCCCGCACAAGCGGTGGAGCATGTGGTTTAATTCGATGCAACGCGAAGAACCTTACCTACTCTTGACATCCAGAGAACTTAGCAGAGATGCTTTGGTGCCTTCGGGAACTCTGAGACAGGTGCTGCATGGCTGTCGTCAGCTCGTGTTGTGAAATGTTGGGTTAAGTCCCGCAACGAGCGCAACCCTTATCCTTTGTTGCCAGCGGTTCGGCCGGGAACTCAAAGGAGACTGCCAGTGATAAACTGGAGGAAGGTGGGGATGACGTCAAGTCATCATGGCCCTTACGAGTAGGGCTACACACGTGCTACAATGGCATATACAAAGAGAAGCGACCTCGCGAGAGCAAGCGGACCTCATAAAGTATGTCGTAGTCCGGATTGGAGTCTGCAACTCGACTCCATGAAGTCGGAATCGCTAGTAATCGTAGATCAGAATGCTACGGTGAATACGTTCCCGGGCCTTGTACACACCGCCCGTCACACCATGGGAGTGGGTTGCAAAAGAAGTAGGTAGCTTAACCTTCGGGAGGGCGCTTACCACTTTGTGATTCATGACTGGGGTGAAGTCGTAACAAGGTAACCGTAGGGGAACCTGCGGTTGGATCACCTCCTTACCTTAAAGAAACGTTCTTTGAAGTGCTCACACAGATTGTCTGATGAAAAATAGCAGTAAAGAATCTCTGCAGGCTTGTAGCTCAGGTGGTTAGAGCGCACCCCTGATAAGGGTGAGGTCGGTGGTTCAAGTCCACTCAGGCCTACCAAATTCGTCCCGCGGATTTGAGGGAGATTCACTATACGATGGGGCTATAGCTCAGCTGGGAGAGCGCCTGCTTTGCACGCAGGAGGTCTGCGGTTCGATCCCGCATAGCTCCACCATCTTTACTGCAACAACCCAAGAAAACTTCAGAGTGTACCTGAAAAGGTTCACTGCGAAGTTTTGCTCTTTAAAAATCTGGATCAAGCTGAAAATTGAAACGACACACTGTGTCTGTTCTCCGTAATAAGAACAGATAAGCGGTGTGTTCGAGTCTCTCAAATTTTCGCAATCAGAAGTGAAACATCTTCGGGTTGTGAGGTTAAGCGACTAAGCGTACACGGTGGATGCCCTGGCAGTCAGAGGCGATGAAGGACGTGCTAATCTGCGATAAGCGTCGGTAAGGTGATATGAACCGTTATAACCGGCGATTTCCGAATGGGGAAACCCAGTGTGTTTCGACACACTATCGTTAACTGAATACATAGGTTAACGAAGCGAACCGGGGGAACTGAAACATCTAAGTACCCCGAGGAAAAGAAATCAACCGAGATTCCCCCAGTAGCGGCGAGCGAACGGGGAGCAGCCCAGAGTCTGAATCAGCTTGTGTGTTAGTGGAACGGTCTGGAAAGTCCGACGGTACAGGGTGATAGTCCCGTACACCAAAATGCACAGGTTGTGAACTCGATGAGTAGGGCGGGACACGTGGTATCCTGTCTGAATATGGGGGGACCATCCTCCAAGGCTAAATACTCCTGACTGACCGATAGTGAACCAGTACCGTGAGGGAAAGGCGAAAAGAACCCCGGCGAGGGGAGTGAAAAAGAACCTGAAACCGTGTACGTACAAGCAGTGGGAGCACCCTTTGGGGTGTGACTGCGTACCTTTTGTATAATGGGTCAGCGACTTATATTCTGTAGCAAGGTTAACCGTATAGGGGAGCCGAAGGGAAACCGAGTCTTAACTGGGCGTTAAGTTGCAGGGTATAGACCCGAAACCCGGTGATCTAGCCATGGGCAGGTTGAAGGTTGGGTAACACTAACTGGAGGACCGAACCGACTAATGTTGAAAAATTAGCGGATGACTTGTGGCTGGGGGTGAAAGGCCAATCAAACCGGGAGATAGCTGGTTCTCCCCGAAAGCTATTTAGGTAGCGCCTCGTGAACTCATCTTCGGGGGTAGAGCACTGTTTCGGCTAGGGGGTCATCCCGACTTACCAACCCGATGCAAACTGCGAATACCGAAGAATGTTATCACGGGAGACACACGGCGGGTGCTAACGTCCGTCGTGAAGAGGGAAACAACCCAGACCGCCAGCTAAGGTCCCAAAGTCACAGTTAAGTGGGAAACGATGTGGGAAGGCTCAGACAGCCAGGATGTTGGCTTAGAAGCAGCCATCATTTAAAGAAAGCGTAATAGCTCACTGGTCGAGTCGGCCTGCGCGGAAGATGTAACGGGGCTAAACTGTGCACCGAAGCTGCGGCAGCGACACTATGTGTTGTTGGGTAGGGGAGCGTTCTGTAAGCCTGCGAAGGTGTCTCGTGAGGGATGCTGGAGGTATCAGAAGTGCGAATGCTGACATAAGTAACGATAATGCGGGTGAAAAACCCGCACGCCGGAAGACCAAGGGTTCCTGTCCAACGTTAATCGGGGCAGGGTGAGTCGACCCCTAAGGCGAGGCCGAAAGGCGTAGTCGATGGGAAACAGGTTAATATTCCTGTACTTGGTGTTACTGCGAAGGGGGGACGGAGAAGGCTATGTTAGCCGGGCGACGGTTGTCCCGGTTTAAGCATGTAGGCGGAGCGTTTAGGTAAATCCGGACGCTTACTAACGCTGAGGTGTGATGACGAGGCACTACGGTGCTGAAGTAACAAATGCCCTGCTTCCAGGAAAAGCCTCTAAGCATCAGGTAACATCAAATCGTACCCCAAACCGACACAGGTGGTCAGGTAGAGAATACCAAGGCGCTTGAGAGAACTCGGGTGAAGGAACTAGGCAAAATGGTGCCGTAACTTCGGGAGAAGGCACGCTGATATGTAGGTGAAGTGGTTTACCCATGGAGCTGAAATCAGTCGAAGATACCAGCTGGCTGCAACTGTTTATTAAAAACACAGCACTGTGCAAACACGAAAGTGGACGTATACGGTGTGACGCCTGCCCGGTGCCGGAAGGTTAATTGATGGGGTTAGCTGTAAGGCGAAGCTCTTGATCGAAGCCCCGGTAAACGGCGGCCGTAACTATAACGGTCCTAAGGTAGCGAAATTCCTTGTCGGGTAAGTTCCGACCTGCACGAATGGCGTAATGATGGCCAGGCTGTCTCCACCCGAGACTCAGTGAAATTGAACTCGCTGTGAAGATGCAGTGTACCCGCGGCAAGACGGAAAGACCCCGTGAACCTTTACTATAGCTTGACACTGAACACTGGTCCTTGATGTGTAGGATAGGTGGGAGGCTTTGAAGCGTGGACGCCAGTCTGCGTGGAGCCAACCTTGAAATACCACCCTTTAATGGCTGGTGTTCTAACGTAGACCCGTAATCCGGGTTGCGGACAGTGTCTGGTGGGTAGTTTGACTGGGGCGGTCTCCTCCTAAAGAGTAACGGAGGAGCACGAAGGTTAGCTAATCCTGGTCGGACATCAGGAGGTTAGTGCAAAGGCATAAGCTAGCTTGACTGCGAGAGTGACGGCTCGAGCAGGTGCGAAAGCAGGTCTTAGTGATCCGGTGGTTCTGAATGGAAGGGCCATCGCTCAACGGATAAAAGGTACTCCGGGGATAACAGGCTGATACCGCCCAAGAGTTCATATCGACGGCGGTGTTTGGCACCTCGATGTCGGCTCATCACATCCTGGGGCTGAAGTAGGTCCCAAGGGTATGGCTGTTCGCCATTTAAAGTGGTACGCGAGCTGGGTTTAGAACGTCGTGAGACAGTTCGGTCCCTATCTGCCGTGGGCGCTGGAGAATTGAGGGGGGCTGCTCCTAGTACGAGAGGACCGGAGTGGACGCATCACTGGTGTTCGGGTTGTCATGCCAATGGCATTGCCCGGTAGCTAAATGCGGAAAAGATAAGTGCTGAAAGCATCTAAGCACGAAACTTGCCCCGAGATGAGTTCTCCCTGACCCTTTAAGGGTCCTGAAGGAACGTTGAAGACGACGACGTTGATAGGCTGGGTGTGTAAGCGTAGCGATACGTTGAGCTAACCAGTACTAATGAACCGTGAGGCTTAACCTTACAACGCCGAAGATGTTTTGGCGAAGAGATGATATTCAGCTTGATTACAGATGACATTAACCGGCGAAAAGCGGGTTAATAAACAGAATTTGCCTGGCGGCTGTAGCGCGGTGGTCCCACCTGACCCCATGCCGAACTCAGAAGTGAAACGCCGTAGCGCCGATGGTAGTGTGGGGTCTCCCCATGCGAGAGTAGGGAACTGCCAGGCATCAATTTAGCAGTATGGCACTAAAATTCGGGGCAGTTCGCTACTCGACAGAGAGTAGGACAAAAGCGAAAGCTTTTGAACGTTGCAAAGCAACGGCCCGAAGGGTAAATCACGAAGTGATTTATAAACTGCCAGGCATCAAATTGCAGTAAACCGGGATGAATAATCCGGGTAGTGACAAAGAAATTCGGTGGAGCGGTAGTTCAGTCGGTTAGAATACCTGCCTGTCACGCAGGGGGTCGCGGGTTCGAGTCCCGTCCGTTCCGCCACTTATTAAGAGCCCTGAGCATTTGCTCAGGGCTTTTTTCTTTGCGTATCGTTTCATTATTGCTGTTTTAGCAAAAATCCTCTGCATTTCACGATCTTTTTCTCGATCCTCACCTTCGTCATAATGGTTCCAGTTAACCCATTTTGATAAATAAAGAGGAAAATCATGACAATCCCTGCATTTGGTCTCGGTACCTTCCGCCTGAAAGACGACGTTGTTATTGCATCTGTAAAAACCGCGCTGGAGCTTGGCTACCGTACTATCGATACCGCACAGATCTATGACAACGAAGCGGCCGTAGGCCAGGCCATTGCCGAAAGCGGCATCGCGCGTGATGAACTGTTCATCACCACCAAGATCTGGATTGAAAATCTGAGCAAAGACAAGCTGGTCGCCAGCCTCAAAGAGAGCCTACAGAAGCTGCGTATCGACTATGTTGACCTGACGCTGATCCACTGGCCGTCGCCGAACGACGCCGTGGCGGTTGAAGAGTTTATGGCTGCGCTGCTGGAAGCGAAAAAACAGGGTCTGACTCGCCAGATCGGGATCTCTAACTTCACGATTCCGCTGATGAAGCGCGCTATTGCTGCCGTAGGCGCAGAGAATATCGCCACTAACCAGATTGAGCTGTCACCGTACCTGCAAAACCGCAAAGTCGTTGATTGGGCTACTGAGCACGGTATCCATATCACTTCTTATATGACGCTGGCATACGGTAAGGCACTGAAAGATGAAGTGATTGCAGCCATCGCGAAGAAACATAATGCGACGCCTGCGCAGGTTATTCTGGCCTGGGCAATGGGTGAAGGCTATGCGGTCATTCCATCTTCTACCAAGCGTGAGAACCTGGCAAGCAACCTGCTGGCGCAGGATCTGAAATTGGATGCCGAAGATAAAAAAGCCATCGCCGCGCTGGACTGCAATGACCGCCTGGTCAGCCCGGAAGGTCTGGCTCCTGAGTGGGACTAATGACCCTTTAACCCTCTGAAGCCCTCTGGTAGCCCGGACGAAACGCTCATGTCGATTCCGGGCCTCCCAATCAGCCGTGCGATTCGTTACCGATTTTCCTTCACATACTCGCTCAGAAAATCAATAAATGCCCTGATACGGGTGCTGACTGCCCGGTCACTGTAGTAAACCGCGCTAAACGGCATCTCCACGGGCAGCCGCTTGTCGGCCAGTAGCTCAACAAACTCTCCGCTCGCAATCTCTTTATCCACCATGTAGTCCGACAGACAGGCAATACCATTGCCGTTCAAACATAGCTGTTTGATTGTTTCTCCGCTGTTGGATGTAATTTCGCAGCTGACTTCCATAAACTGCCCATCGCAGCAGTACACGGGCCACGTGTTCAGCGAAGAAGGTTCGGTGAAACCAAGGCACTGGTGCTCTTTCAAATCTGCAACGTTCTCCGGCTTGCCATGGCGGGCAATATACTCCGGGGATGCGATGATCTTACGATAGCTGTTAAACAGGGGGCGCGCACGCAGGCTGGAGTCGGTTAATGTCCCCGCCCGGATAGCAACGTCTACCTTACGCTCAATCAGGTTGATAAAGGTCTCAGACGACACCAGCGAGAGCGTCATATCTGGATAGCGTTCGCGAAACGGCTTAATCAGCGGCATCAGGAAGTGCAACATCACCGGCGTGGCCGCGTCAACCCGCAGCAGACCCCGCGGGGTATTGCGCGTATCCAGCAGCTCATTTTCTGCAGCGGCCATCTCTTGTAGCACAACCTGCATGCGGCGGAAGTAGCGTTCCCCCTCTTCGGTCAGATTAAGCTGACGTGTGGTACGGTTTAGCAGGCTCACGCCGAGCTTGGATTCCAGCTTCTTAACCGCCCGGCTCACCGCCGAGTTAGCCAGGCCCAGTTGCTCTGCTGCCCGGCTAAAACTACCGCTTTCAACCACCGCCACGAAAATGGCGATCTCTTCTGATGTTGCTCTCATTGTTGCACCTGACGCAAAATTCTATTGAGATTTTGAATATTTTTGTTATTTAAACACCCCGGCATACTACGTGTCATCTTAATACTGATGATGTGGAGTAAATTATGCCGCTGGCGCTACTTGCCTTAACGATCAGTGCCTTCGCTATTGGCACAACCGAATTTGTGATTGTCGGACTGGTTCCGACGATCGCTGAACAGCTCGCCATCTCCCTGCCTTCCGCTGGGATGCTGGTTTCCATTTATGCTCTGGGCGTGGCTATCGGCGCGCCGGTGCTCACGGCCCTGACGGGCAAATTGCCGCGCAAACAGCTGCTGCTAGCCTTGATGGTGCTGTTTACCGTCGGTAACCTGCTGGCCTGGCAGGCGCCAGGATACGCCACATTAGTTGTCGCGCGTCTGCTCACCGGTCTGGCCCACGGCGTGTTCTTTTCCATTGGCTCAACCATTGCCACCAGCCTGGTGCCAAAAGAGAAAGCCGCCTCGGCGATTGCCATTATGTTTGGTGGCCTCACCGTGGCGCTGGTCACCGGTGTGCCGCTGGGCACCTTTATCGGTCAGCACTTTGGCTGGCGCGAAACTTTCCTTGCTGTTTCTTTACTGGGCGTGATTGCGCTGATTGCCAGCGCCATACTGGTACCGGGTAATATCCCAGGTCGTGCACCAGCAAGTTTAGCCGACCAGTTGAAAGTGCTGACTCACCCGCGTCTGCTGATGATTTACGCGATTACCGCGCTGGGCTATGGCGGCGTCTTTACCGCCTTCACCTTCCTGGCACCGATGATGCAAAATCTGGCAGGCTTTACCCCGAACGCGGTCAGTTGGATCCTGTTAGGCTACGGTGTGGCGGTCGCAGTAGGGAATATCTGGGGTGGTAAACTGGCCGATAAACACGGTGCGGTACCGGCACTGAAATTTATCTTCGCCGCGCTGGCGGCGCTGCTGGTCGTCTTCCAGTTCACGGCGTCAATTCAGTATGCTGCACTGGCAACGGTATTGGTGATGGGCGTGTTCGCTTTTGGTAACGTGCCCGGTTTGCAGGTCTACGTGGTGCAGAAAGCCGAGGAGTATACGCCAGCTGCCGTTGATGTGGCATCGGGCCTGAACATCGCTGCTTTTAATGTCGGAATTGCTATCGGCTCAGTCGTGGGGGGCCAAACCGTCGAACACTATGGTCTGGCACAAACGCCGTGGATTGGCGCGCTGATTGTCGTGGGGGCGCTGCTGTTGACCGGCCTGAGTGGTCGCCTGGACAAGCCCACTCGTGTGGTGCCAGGTTAGAATTTTGTCGGTAAGCACAGGCTTACAGAAGTTCACCCAGCTTTATAACAAATAGCGTTGAAACCGCGGGCAAAAGCCCCTATAACTGAGGAACCTTCCTGGAATCAGGCGGGTTCTTTGCTTATTGAGGTTATAAAAGAAAGTGCGAAAAAACACCTACGCCATGCGCTACATTGCCGGACAGCCAGCGGAGCGGATCCTCCCGCCACCAGGCACGTATTCCGGGTTGAGCGAGGCATTATCGGTGGGTAAGCCGTTAAGCACTGAAGAGAATATTCGCATCCTGGTGTGGAATATCTTTAAGCAGCAGCGCGCTGAATGGCTGTCGGTGCTGAATAAGTACGGTAAAGATGCGCACCTGGTACTACTGCAAGAAGCGCAAACCACGCCAGAACTGGTAAAGTTTGCGACCACTAACTATCTCGCGGCCGATCAGGTTCCCGCGTTTGCGCTGCCGCATCATCCCTCCGGCGTGATGACGCTGTCCGCCGCTCAGCCCGTCTACTGTTGCCCACTGCGTGAACGCGAGCCGATTCTGCGGCTGGCGAAATCGGCGTTAGTGACCGTTTACCCACTTCCTGATTCGCGGTTGCTGATGGTCGTGAATATTCACGCCGTTAACTTTAGCCTTGGCGTTGATGTCTACAGTAAACAGCTGATGCCCATCGGCGAGCAGATTGCCCAACATCATGGCCCAGTGATCATGGCCGGGGATTTCAACGCCTGGAGTCGTCCGCGTATGAACGCGCTGTACCGTTTTGCGCGCGACATGTCGTTGCGTCCGGTACGCTTTGACGACGATCAGCGCCGCCGGGCGTTTGGTCGTCCGCTGGATTTCGTCTTCTATCGTGGGTTGAACGTGAATGACGCTTCCGTTCTGGTGACTCGCGCATCGGATCACAATCCGCTGATCGTAGAATTCAGCCCCAGCAGGTAGGGCTGAAGACATAAAAAAGGCACCGGGGGAACGGTGCCTTTTTTATTGTATGCCTGTCAGGAGTCAGGACGGTCGCTATTCTTAACAAACAGCGTGAGCTGATCGCCCGGCTGCAGGTTGCCAGCGTCACTGTTCCAGCGCATCACATCTTTGATGTTAACGCCGTGACGTTTTGCAATGCTCGACAACGAATCGCCTTTACGTACGCGGTACGTAATGCTGCTGTTATCAGCAAGACGCGCAGCGCTGCTGCCCGCACCTACCGTTAAGCTCTGACCCACTTTCAGGTTGCTACCACGCAGGTTGTTCCACTGCTGCAGGTCCTTCGTCGTCACGCCTAAGCGTGATGCGATACCCGACAGCGTGTCGCCTGAGCGAACCTGATAGCTGCGGCTGGACATCGGCGTATTGTCAGCAACCAGCGTAGGCTGGAGGTCGGCAATTTCACCGGAGGCCAGGGATTCACGCAGCTGGTCTGCATGCTTCTGTGGCACCATCACGTACTTCGGACCGCTTGCGCCGAGCGTAGAGCCTTTGACGCCAGCATTGAAGGTCTTCAGCTTGTTGACCGGCATACCAGCCATGTCTGCGAGCTGAGAGATCTCAACCGGGCTATCGAGGCGAACGCGCGCCAGCGCACGGCTTTCGTCGGTTGTTGGCAGACGAACGCCATAGCGTTTGCTGTTTTTGAGGATGTCGCTCAAAGCCAGCATCTTCGGTACGTAGACCTTAGTTTCCTGAGGCAACGGAAGAGACCAGAAGTCCGTAGGCTTACCACGGGCTTTGTTCGCTTTCATTGCTTTCATTACACGGCCTTCACCGCTGTTATACGCCGCCACGGTTAATAACCAGTCGCCGTCGAACATTTTGTTCAAACGCTGCATCATATCCAGTGCTGCCGTTGTGGAAGCAACGACGTCACGACGTGCGTCATAACTGCGGGTCTGTTTCAGACCATAATTGCGCCCTGTGCTCGGAATGATCTGCCAGATGCCTGCGGCATTGGCGCCAGACGTTGCGTGCGGGTCAAAAGCGCTCTCCACTATGGGTAGTAATACCAGTTCCATAGGCATGTTACGTTTCTTAACTTGCCCGGCTATCCAGTACATATACGGCTCTGCCCGTAAAGTTACATCGTGGAGATAGCTCTTATTTCGTAAGTACTTCTGTTTCTGTTCGCGAACCCGGGAGTTATCCGGGATTCCCATCTTTAGCTCGTCGCCAATATAAGCCCACAGGTTCTGATTCTGCATGTCGAATGTCCCATCGTCCATCCAACGTGCTTGACTTGCGAACTTACTTGCTTCCCCTTGACTAGCCGCAGAAAGGCTCTGTGCGTGCTGTTGGACGTTGCCCTGCTGTGACGCCTGGCACCCCACGAGCAGGACAGAGGCGAGTAATATCGCTTTTGCCTTCATGTGTGTGTCAATAGTTGCTTAAAAGACGACCGATAATAACGACGAACTTTCGAAAACGCAACCCGGAAGTATCAGAAGTTATCTTTCTTTGACCGTAACCATGCAAAACGCTCTTCAGATTGTAGCAATTTTGTTTCTTTGTTTATTTTATTAATTAAATCAATATCATCCGTTCTTAAAAAGAGATTAATTTGGCGCTCATTTTTCAGAGTTGTGGGGAGTGTCATTTGATTTTTTGCGCGTAACTCCTTCACTTCTCGATAGTATTCGTTAATGAACAAATCATGCGGTAAAACGCTCAGGGCGAACTTCATGTTGGAGAGCGTATATTCATGTGCGCAACAAATTAGCGTCTCTTCCGGCAGGGTGTTAATGCGCTGCAACGAGCGGTACATCTGGGCTGGCGTGCCTTCGAATAAACGTCCGCAGCCCCCGGAAAACAGGGTATCGCCGCAAAAAAGCCACGGCGCGCTGTAGAAACAGACATGTCCTAAAGTGTGCCCCGGTGTAGCGAAAACGTGAAATTCCTGGTCGAGTACGCGGATCCGATCGCCATCGGCGACAATTTTTGTCGTTCCTTTGTGACGCGTCTCTTCTGGACCGTAAACGATCAGATTCGGATAATGCCTATGCAGATCCGACACGCCGCCAACGTGATCGTTGTGGTGATGGGTTAAGAGGATCGCTTCTGGCTGCCAGCCGTTTTCGGTAATTGCCGCCAGCACCGGGGCCGCTTCACCGGGATCGACAATCAGACAGCGGCCCGTTTCATCATTAAGAACCCAGATGTAGTTGTCCTGAAACGCCGGAATACTGTTAAGATTCATTAGTTACCTCTTAAGCGTAGGGAAGGTGTGATGAAACCGGCAAGGATACCTCAAACAGTGTCAGCGCCTGTCTCGTGGGCGCAATTGCCCTGGGGTGAATATTATCGCGAGGCTATCGATCGTCAACTGAAACCCTGGCTCGGAAAGCTGTACGGCTTTCACCTGCTCAAGATCGGCAACCTGAGCGCGGAGATCAATACTGAAGCCTGCGCGATCTCCCATCAGGTCAATATCTCGCTGGAAGGCAGCCCAATGCAGGTGCTGGCCGATCCGCTGCATCTACCGTTTGCTGAGAAATCGGTCGATGCCTGCCTGCTTGCTCATACCATGCCCTGGTGTAGCGATCCGCACCGTATGCTGCGCGAGGCCGACCGCGTGTTAATCGATGATGGCTGGCTGATTATCAGCAGCTTTAATCCGGTGAGCCTGATGGGGCTGCGCAAGCTCTTTCCCGTGCTGCGTAAATCCGTCCCTTACAACAGCCGAATGTTTACCATGACCCGCCAGCTCGACTGGCTGGCGCTGCTGAATTTTGAAGTGCTGCACCAGAGCCGTTTTCAGGTGCTGCCCTGGGCGAAGCAGGGGGGCGTTATGTTGAGCACCCATTTGCCTGCGCTGGGGTGCTTGCAACTGATTGTCGCCCGAAAACGCACCATTCCGCTGACGCTGAACCCGATGCGGCAAAATAAGGCAAAAAGCCGTATCCCGCAGGCGGTCGGTGCGACCCGCCAGTACCGTAAACCGCCGGACGCTTAGGCTTCCGGCTGGTAGCCGACATCATCGTGGGTGGGTGCGGAGGCTGCCGCTCGCGCCAGCTCATCGCAGCGTTCGTTCTCCGGATGCCCGGCGTGGCCCTTCACCCATTCCCAGCGAATTTCATGCTGGCCAAGGGCCGCATCAAGCCGTTTCCAGAGATCGACATTCTTCACCGGCTTTTTATCCGCCGTCTTCCAGCCACGTTTTTTCCAGTTGTGGATCCACTGAGTGATCCCCTGGCGTACGTACTGGCTATCGGTACTCAGCACCACGGTGCACGGTTCTTTCAGCGCTTCCAGCGCGACGATCGCCGCCATCAGCTCCATCCGGTTATTGGTGGTCAGGCGATAGCCTTCATTAAAGGTTTTTTCCCGCTGGCGATAGCGTAAAATAGCGCCATAGCCGCCGGGGCCTGGGTTACCAAGGCAAGAGCCATCGGTGAAAATTTCTACCTGTTTAAGCATCTCTGGTAGACTTCCTGTATCTGCAATCGAAAGTAAAACGGCAAGTCTGACATAAATGACTGATATGAGCACTGCAATTACGCGACAGATCGTTCTGGATACCGAAACCACCGGTATGAACCAGATCGGCGCGCACTATGAAGGTCACAAGATCATTGAGATCGGTGCCGTCGAAGTAATCAACCGTCGTTTGACCGGCAACAACTTCCACGTTTATCTCAAGCCCGACCGGCTGGTGGACCCTGAAGCCTTCGGCGTTCACGGTATCGCCGACGAATTCTTGCTGGATAAACCCACCTTTGCCGAGGTTGCCGATGAGTTTCTTGACTACATCCGCGGCGCGGAGCTGGTCATCCATAACGCATCGTTCGATATCGGCTTTATGGACTATGAGTTTAGTAAGCTCAATCGCGGTATTCCAAAAACCGATACCTTTTGTAAAGTCACCGATAGTCTGGCGCTGGCGAGGAAAATGTTTCCCGGCAAGCGTAACAGCCTTGATGCGTTGTGCTCGCGCTATGAAATAGACAACACCAAGCGTACGCTGCACGGCGCGCTTCTCGATGCCCAGATCCTGGCAGACGTCTATCTGACGATGACCGGTGGGCAGACGTCGATTAAATTTGCGATGGAAGGCGAAGGGCAGCAGCAGGTAGGCGATACCGGAATTCAGCGTATTGTCCGCGCGGCGAGTAAACTGCGCGTTGTTTATGCGACCGATGAAGAGCTGATGAACCATGAATCGCGCCTTGACCTGGTACAGAAGAAAGGTGGAAGCTGCCTCTGGCGGGCATAAAACGGTTATTTTGCTGTGAAAATAAGCGTATGGGCGAATTTTGCAGCAAACGATTCAAAAACAGAGAAAAAGCGTTGACGGTTTCCGAGGGAATCCGTAATATTCGCCTCGTTCCCAAGGGAACACAGCGGAGCGGTAGTTCAGTCGGTTAGAATACCTGCCTGTCACGCAGGGGGTCGCGGGTTCGAGTCCCGTCCGTTCCGCCACTATTCAGAAAGCCCGAATCAGCAATGATTCGGGCTTTCGTCGTTTTAGCCTTCCAGATTTTTTCGGCACAACTTTGCCGTCCTTTCATTACCCTAGCGCAAACGGATCGGCATCCTGCCAGGCAGGGAAATTCTCGCGATACTCCTGGAGTTGCGACAGAGAAAGTTCCCCATCGATACGGGTAGCCAGGTGCGGCTCGGCGGTGGCAAGAATCTCGCCCTGTGGGGTGATGATACGGCTATCTCCGCGGTAGTGATGGCCGTTGCCGTCGGTTCCAACACGGTTACAGCCCGCGACGTAAGCCTGGTTCTCAATGGCGCGTGCCGTCAGCAGCGCCTGCCAGTGCAGTGAACGCGGCGCGGGCCAGTTCGCAACGTACAGCGCCAGGTCGTAGTCATTGCGGTTGCGCGACCACACCGGGAAACGCAGGTCATAGCAGACCAGCGGCAGAATGCGCCAGCCGCGCCACGTCAACACCACGCGCTGGTTACCCGCAATATAGTGGTGATGCTCATCGGCCATACGGAACAGATGGCGTTTGTCGTAGACGTGGACCTGACCTTCAGGTTCCACGAGCAGGAAACGATTGACCGCCCCCAGCGGCGTTTGCAGCGCGGCGCTGCCGGCAACCAGCGCATTGGTGCGCAGCGCCTGTTCTCGCATCCAGGCGACAACATCTTCCTCTGCCATCGACTGCTCGGCGGCTTCCATGGCAAAACCAGTCGTAAACATTTCCGGCAGTACAATCACGTCGCGCCCGACAATCTCTTCCATCTGCCGGTCAAAGTGTCGCAGGTTGGCAGGTCCGTCCATCCAGACCAGCGGTTGTTGTAAAAGGGTAATCTTCAAGCCAGGCACGTGATGAACTCCTTTATTGCAGGACGTAAATCTAACTGTAACACCTTATCAGGACGTTGCCGCGGTGGGGACCATCTGGATAAAAAAAAGCGGAGCCAGGCTCCGCTTTGGGGATAATGAATCGAAGGGATTACGCGGCTTCAACCTTGCGCACGTTGTCCGGCAGCTTTACCGGCTTGGTCGCCAGCTCGTCCGCAGCAAAATCATCAACGTTGATGCTGCGCAGACGGCTTTCTTCCGCTTTGATCAGAATGGCCGCTTCGGTCTGATCGATAAGCCCTTTTGCCAGCGCGTTACGAGCCAGTTCGTCCAGACGGGTAAACGGCAGGTTTTTGCCAATTTCTTTACAGATACGCTGGTGGATAGGGTCCGCCGCCATCACGTCAACCAGCGCTTCTTCCAGCAGACCCACCGGGTTATGTTCACTCGGGGTCAGGTACTGGCCGCGGCCAATACGAGAGCGGGTGGCGCTCGGCGTTTGCAGAATCTTCGCCACGCTGTGGTCCAGCTTATCGGACGGCGCATCATAATGACGGCCGGTCGGGAAGATGGCGACGCGCAGGGCGCCAGCGACAAAACGGTTCGGGAAGTTCTTCAGCAGATCGTCAATCGCCTGCTCTGCCTGATGAAGCGCATCCTGCACGCCCCAGTGCACCAGAGGTAAATCGGCCTCATGGCGACCTTCATCGTCATAGCGTTTCAGTACCGCAGAAGCGAGGTACAGCTGGCTCAGCACGTCGCCCAGACGCGCGGAGATACGCTCACGACGCTTCAGGCTGCCGCCCAGTACCGCCATGGAAACATCGGACAGCAGGGCCAGGTTGGCGCTTAGACGGTTCAGATGCTGGTAGTAACGTTTCGTCGCATCACGGGTCGGCGTCGAGCTGGTTAAGCCGCGAGTGACACCTAACCAGAAGCTACGCACTTTATTGCTGCCGACGTGGCCGATGTGTTTAAACAGCAGTTTGTCGAAGGCGTTAACGTCTTTGTTCTGCGCGGCGGCCATCTCTTCCAGCACGTACGGATGGCAGCGAATGGCGCCCTGGCCGAAGATCATCATGCTACGGGTCAGGATGTTCGCCCCTTCCACGGTGATGGCAATCGGCGCGCCCTGGTAAGCACGGGCCAGGAAGTTGCCTTCGCCCAGCATAATGCCTTTGCCCCCGGCGATATCCATGGCGTCAACAATGGACTGCTGGCCGCGATGGGTGCAGTGGTACTTGACGATAGCCGACAGGACCGCCGGTTTTTCACCGAGCATAATGCCGTAGGTAATCAGGGTCGCGGCGGCGTCCATCACGTAGGCGTTGCCTGCGATACGCGCCAGCGGCTCTTCAATACCTTCCATTTTACCAATGGACACTTTGAACTGACGGCGAATATGCGCGTAGGCACCGGTGGCCAGCGCGACGGATTTTACGCCGCCGGTGGAGTTCGACGGCAAGGTGATGCCGCGGCCTACGGACAGACACTCAACCAGCATACGCCAGCCCTGACCGGCCATTTTTGGCCCACCGATGATGTAATCGATTGGAACAAAGATGTCCTGACCGCGGGTTGGGCCGTTCTGGAACGGCACGTTCAGCGGGAAGTGACGACGGCCAATTTCCACGCCGGGGGTGCTGGTGGGGATCAGCGCACAGGTAATACCTAAATCTTCCGCGCCGCCCAGCAGTTTATCCGGATCGGAGAGTTTAAACGCCAGCCCCAGTACGGTAGCGATTGGGGCCAGCGTAATGTAGCGTTTGTTCCAGGTCAGGCGCATACCCAGCACCTGTTCACCCTGCCATTCGCCCATGCAGACGACGCCGGTATCCGGAATCGCACCGGCGTCAGAACCGGCTTCCGGGCTGGTGAGCGCGAAGCAGGGGATTTCCTGACCACGCGCCAGGCGCGGCAGATAATGATTTTTCTGTTCTTCAGTACCGTAGTGCTGCAACAGCTCGCCCGGCCCTAAGGAGTTCGGTACGCCGACGGTAATCGCCAGGATCCCGGAAACGCCGGAGAGCTTCTGCAGGACGCGCGCCTGAGCATAAGCGGAGAATTCCAGGCCGCCGTACTCTTTCTTAATGATCATCGCGAAGAAGCGGTGTTCTTTCAGGTACGCCCACAGCTCCGGCGGCAGATCCGCCATTTCGTGGGTGATCTGGAAATCGTTCGCCATACGGCAGGCTTCTTCAACCGGGCCATCAATAAAGGCTTGTTCTTCGGCAGTCAGTTGCGGACGCGGATAGTTGTGCAGCTTTTTCCAGTCCGGGTTGCCGCGGAACAGATCGCCTTCCCACCAGGTGGTACCGGCATCGATCGCTTCTTTTTCGGTGCGCGACATCGGCGGCATCACCTTACTGAACATGCGGAATACCGGCGCGGAAATCAGCGCTTTACGCATTGGCGTAAAGTTGAACGGCACCAGAATGATCGCCAGCGGCACCAGCAGCCACAAATTCCACAGACCCGCAGCGCCGAGCGCCGCGGTCCAGGCCAGTAAAATCAGGCTACCGAGCGTCAAACTGACGCGGTGATAGAAGAGCACACCGAGTAAAGCAATGGTTAAAACAATACTCAAAATCATCATAGAGAAATGCCCCTGTCTTGTAGGAGGTCTGACCACTTGTGATGATATGGTTGTAGTTGATGTGATTTTAATTAGCAATGTGTTTACAAAATAATTACAACACCGCTCACATTGTTGATGCTTTTTAGCGCACCAAAAATTCAAACATCTGCTGAATAGGTTGGCCCTTGCTTCTCTGCGCTGGCGCTATCCGGTACACTACTGACGACAATTTTATTAATGCTGAAGGATTATCCTCATGTACCAGGATCTTATTCGTAACGAACTGAATGAAGCGGCCGATACGCTGGCAAACTTTCTGAAAGATGAAGCCAATATCCATGCCATTCAGCGTGCAGCAGTCCTGCTGGCGGATAGCTTTAAGGCCGGTGGTAAAGTGCTTTCCTGCGGTAACGGCGGCTCTCATTGCGATGCGATGCACTTTGCCGAAGAGCTGACCGGTCGCTATCGTGAAAACCGTCCGGGCTACCCGGCGATTGCGATCTCTGACGTCAGTCATCTCTCCTGCGTGAGCAATGATTTCGGCTATGAATATGTTTTCTCTCGTTACGTTGAATCCGTGGGGCGCTCGGGCGACGTGCTGCTGGGTATTTCCACTTCTGGCAACTCAGCTAACGTGATCAAAGCGATTGAAGCGGCGCGTGCGCAAGGCATGAAGGTCATCACCCTGACCGGTAAAGACGGCGGCAAAATGGCCGGTTCTGCTGATATCGAAATTCGCGTACCGCACTTTGGTTACGCCGATCGCGTGCAGGAAATTCACATTAAAGTGATTCACATTCTGATCATGCTGATCGAAAAAGAGATGGTTAAGGCATAAGTTTCACGGGGCTTCGGCCCCGTTTGCTGTGGAGGTGTGATATGTGCGAACTGCTCGGGATGAGCGCTAATGTGCCAACCGATATTTGCTTCAGTTTCACCGGGCTCGTTCAGCGCGGTGGCGGCACCGGGCCGCATAAAGACGGCTGGGGTATCACCTTTTACGAAGGAAAAGGGTGTCGCACCTTTAAAGATCCGCAGCCCAGCTATCAGTCGCCGATTGCCAAACTGGTTCAGGATTATCCTATCAAGTCCTGCTCGGTGATCGCGCATATCCGCCAGGCGAACCGCGGCATGGTGGCGCTGGAAAATACCCATCCGTTTACCCGCGAGCTGTGGGGACGCAACTGGACCTATGCCCACAACGGGCAGCTCTCTGGCTATAAAACGCTGGAGACCGGACAATTCCGCCCGGTTGGTGAAACCGACAGCGAAAAGGCATTTTGCTGGCTGCTGCACAAGCTGACCCAGCGCTACCCGCGTACGCCCGGAAATATGCAGGCGGTGTTTAAGTATATTGCGTCACTGGCGGAAGAAATGCGCGCGAAAGGCGTGTTCAATATGCTGCTGTCTGACGGGCGTTACGTCATGGCGTTCTGCTCCACTAATCTGTACTGGATTACCCGTCGGGCGCCATTTGGCGTGGCGAAGCTACTGGATCAGGACGTGGAAATTGATTTTCAGCAGGAAACGACCGCAAACGATGTGGTGACCGTGATTGCCACCCAACCGCTGACGGGGAATGAAACCTGGCACAAGATCATGCCAGGCGAATGGCGCTTATTTTGCCTCGGGGAGCGCGTAGTTTGACGCCAGCTGCGGCTGAACCACTTCGTGGCTCAGCGGCTTGCTCACGACATAGCGGCCATCGACGACCGAAACCATCGGCGGTTTGTGCGTCTGCTGGAAGTAGTCGTAGCCCGGCTTAAGCTGCTGCCAGAAATCTTTATAATAGGAATATTTATGGCGTTCCATGTTGGCATCGGTCATGCGGAACGGATAGATGCTGACCTGGACGCTGGACTGCCCGAAGACCAGCGCGCCGGTCACGAACTGGAATATTTCATCAATACCCGAGTCGGTCATGGCATAGCAGCCAACTGATACGCAGGCCCCGTGAATCATCAGGTATTTCCCTTCATAGCCGTGCGCGCGGTCATAGGCGTTCGGGAAGCCGATATTAATCGCTTTATAGAAGCGGCTGTCTGGCTTTAATTGGCTGCGCTGTACTGAATAAAACCCTTCCGGGCTTTTGAAATCGCCCTGACGCTGCTTCGGCCCTAAGCCGCCGGAGTAGTTACAGATTTTATAGCTATCAAGGAGTTGGTAGGTTTCACCCATTTTCACATAGAGGTCGAGCGTGCGCTCTTCCTTGAAAATCTGGATGTAGACTGGGGAGCCCATCAATTGCTGCTTATATTCTTTGCTGACTGGCGTCGTCGGGCTGTTGCTGCTCATTAACCCAGCAAACGAAACGCACGGCATTAAAAGCATCGCAATAAATAATGCGATTTTGCGCATACTACTTGTTCCTTGATAAAAAATAACTACACGCCAGGAGAGGCAACAGAGAGAAAAAAGCAGACAAATCTGTTTTTTGTGCGCTCACCTTAGCACCACCGCATTTTTTCGCAAGTGGGGCGTTTGGCGTTTACAATTTCGTGTTGTATTCCTGCGGTGGGGCGGTGTGTTGTGCTGATCGCCCGCGCATGGGAAGCCTGTAAAAGAGTGTAGGATAAGCTGATGATTCGCTAGCTATCTTTGTCCGAATCCATAGCAGTTTGCGTCTCAGCTCGCAATTTAGTGGCTAGAAAAGCGGAACTGCTGCATCGACGAAGGATAAAATGGTAAACTTTCGTTACGTAATCATTCAGGCTGAAAATGGGTAAAACGGATACTCGCTGGATGATTCAGGTAGTAACTCTCTAAACAGTGTAAGAAAGGATGCTTCAGATTTTCATCATGCCTGGTGATGGAATACGATTGGCCTTCAGGCGAACCTCCTTTCTTTTGTCTCGTTAACCAAACGCTGGCCTCAGCGCTGAGTTGACGCCGTCGTTAACGGATACCTGCGAACAGTATGATTAAAATAACCAAAGGCCTCGATCTGCCTATAGCTGGATTGCCCGACCAGCAACGTATTGATGACGTTGCCGTGAGCCGCGTGGCGGTAAAAGGCGAAGAATATAACGGACTGCGTCCTTCGATGGCGGTAAAAGAGGGCGATAGGGTCGTAAAAGGGCAACTGCTCTTTGAGGACAAGAAAATTCCCGGCGTCCGTTTCACCGCGCCCGCCAGCGGTACGGTTAGCGCTATTCACCGTGGCGAACGCCGCGTCCTGCAGTCGGTAGTCATTGACGTCGATGGCGACGAGTCGTTGAGCTTTACGCCCTATCCGGCCGATGCGCTGACGACGCTGCCGCGCGAAGCGGTGGTTGCGCAGTTGGTGGAGTCCGGGCTGTGGACGGCTATGCGCACGCGCCCGTTCAGCAAAACCCCTGCGCCGGGTTCGGTACCGGCGGCGATTTTCGTGACCGCCATGGACACGAACCCGCTGTCCGCCGATCCACAGCCAATTATCCTCGCCCAGCGCGAGGCGTTTGATGCCGGCCTGACGGTGCTGACGCGTTTGACTGACGGTAAAGTCCACGTCTGTCAGAGCAGCGGCGGCAAATTAGGCGGCCACCCGCAGGGGCAGGTAACGTTCAATCAGTTCACTGGCCCGCATCCAGCAGGGTTAGTCGGTACTCACATTCATTTCCTGGAGCCGGTCAGCTTGCAAAAGCAGGTATGGCATCTGAACTACCAGGACGTGATTGCCTACGGCAAGCTGTTCCTTGACGGTGTTATCTGGACCGAGCGCATCATCGCCCTTGGTGGTCCTCAGGTGAAGCATCCTCGCCTGCTGCGTACCTGCCTGGGGGCGGATCTCGATGCCCTGCTGGTGGGAGAACTGCACGAAGGTGAAAACCGCATTTTGTCCGGCTCCGTACTTAACGGCACCAAGGCATCGGGCCCGCATGCGTTTCTTGGCCGCTTCCACCTGCAGGTGAGCGTGCTGAAAGAAGGGCGCGAAAAAGAGCTGCTTGGCTGGGTTGCGCCGGGGCGCGACAAGTTTTCGATTACCCGCACTACGCTGGGCCACTTCCTCAAGAAGAAGCTGTTTAATCTCTCGACGGATACCCACGGCGGCGAGCGTGCAATGGTGCCTATCGGCAACTACGAGCGGGTCATGCCGCTGGATATTCTGCCCACTATGCTGCTGCGCGACCTGCTGGCGGGCGATACCGACAGCGCGCAGGCATTGGGCTGTCTGGAGCTTGATGAAGAAGACCTGGCGCTTTGCACCTATGTCTGCCCAGGAAAATACGAATACGGGCCGGTGTTACGCCACGTCCTAACGCAAATTGAGCAGGAAGGCTAAGTGATGGGCTTAAAACAGCTACTGGAAAAAGTTGAGCCGCACTTCACGCAGGGCGGCAAGCTGGAAAAATACTACCCGCTATATGAAGCGACGGCGACGTTGCTCTATACGCCGGGGCATGTCACTAAGGGCGCAGCGCACGTGCGTGACGCCATCGACCTTAAGCGCATGATGATCCTCGTCTGGTTCGCCGTTTTCCCGGCGATGTTCTGGGGGATGTACAACGTCGGGCTGCAAACCATCCCGGCGCTGCACAAATTGTACGGCGCCGAACAGCTGCAGCAGGTGATTGCCAGCAACTGGCACTACAGCGTGGCGCAGGCGCTGGGCGTGAGCTTCGCGCCGGACGCCGGCTGGATCAGCATGATGATGCTGGGCGCGGTGTTCTTTGTGCCGATTTACGCCACGGTCTTTTTGGTTGGCGGTTTCTGGGAAGTGCTGTTCGCGATTGTGCGCAAGCATGAGGTGAACGAAGGTTTCTTCGTTACATCAATTTTGTTTGCGCTGATTGTCCCGCCAACCATGCCGTTATGGCAGGCGGCACTCGGCATCTCCTTTGGCGTGGTGATTGCGAAAGAGATCTTTGGCGGCACCGGCCGCAACTTCCTTAACCCAGCGCTGGCCGGGCGTGCGTTCCTGTTCTTCGCCTATCCGGCGCAAATCTCCGGCGATCTGGTCTGGACTGCCGCCGACGGTTTCTCCGGGGCGACACCGCTCTCCCAATGGGCGAGCCATGGCGGTGAAGCGCTGGTCAACGTCGTCAGCGGGCAGCCGGTGAGCTGGATGGATGCCTTTATCGGCAATATTCCGGGCTCCATCGGTGAAGTCTCCACGCTGATGATCCTGCTCGGCGGGGCGCTGATTATCTTTGGCCGCGTTGCCTCCTGGCGCATCGTGGCCGGGGTCATGGTGGGCATGATTGCCTGCGCCACGCTGTTTAACCTGATTGGTTCCGAGACCAACCCGATGTTCGCCATGCCGTGGTACTGGCACCTGGTGCTCGGTGGTTTTGCCTTCGGCATGATGTTTATGGCAACCGACCCGGTTTCCGCCTCGTTTACCGATAAAGGTAAATGGTGCTACGGCGCGCTGATTGGCGCAATGTGCGTGCTGATTCGCGTCGTCAACCCAGCTTATCCAGAAGGGATGATGTTGGCCATTCTGTTCGCCAACCTCTTTGCGCCACTGTTCGATTACCTGGTGGTGCGAGCCAATATTAAGCGGAGGAAGTCGCGTGGCTGAGAAGAAAAGTAACGATAGCATCGGCAAAACGCTGCTGGTGGTGCTGGTGCTTTGTCTGGTTTGCTCCATTGTGGTCGCCGGTTCTGCCGTTGGCCTGAAGCCGCTCCAGCAGGAGCAGCGCGCATTGGATAAGCAACGCAATATCCTGGCGGTAGCCGGCCTGATGCACGACAAAATGTCGGCAGATGAAGTGGCGGAGGTGTATACCAGCCGCGTAACGCCGCGGCTGGTGGACCTGAAAAGCGGCGCGATACTTGATGCTGACCCGGCAAAGTTTAATCCGAGCCAGGCCCTGAAGGACCCACAGCAAAGCATTGCGCTGGCCTCAAGCGAAGATCCTGCCGGTATTCGTCGCCGTAGCAACGTCGTGGAAATCTACCTCATCAAAGATGAAAAGCAGCAGGTTCAGGAGATCGTCCTGCCGGTTTACGGCAACGGCCTGTGGTCGATGATGTATGCGTTTGTGGCGCTGGACACTGACGGGCGCACCATTAAAGGCATCACTTACTACGACCAGGGAGAAACCCCGGGGCTGGGCGGCGAGATTGAAAATCCGAACTGGCGTGCGCAGTTTGTCGGTAAACGCGTCATCAACGACGAAGGCCATCCGGCGCTGAAAGTGATGAAGGGGGCTGCGCCACAGGGCGATCTGTACGCGGTGGACGGTCTATCTGGCGCGACGCTCACGGCCAACGGCGTGCAGCACAGCTTTGATTTCTGGATGGGCGAACTGGGCTTTGGCCCGTTCCTGAAACAGGTGCGTGAAGGAGGGCTGAACCATGGCTGAACAGGGTGAAATGAAAGAGATGAAACGCCTGTTGGTGGGGCCGCTTATTGCCAATAACCCGATCGCGCTCCAGGTGCTTGGCGTCTGTTCGGCGCTGGCGGTCACCACCAAACTGGAGACGGCGTTTGTGATGACCATTGCGGTCACGCTGGTGACGGCGTTTTCCAGCATGTTTATCTCGATGATTCGCCACCATATTCCTAACAGCGTACGTATCATCGTACAGATGGCGATTATTGCCTCACTGGTTATCGTGGTCGATCAACTGCTGCGCGCGTTTGCCTATGAAACGTCAAAACAGCTGTCGGTCTTCGTCGGGCTTATCATCACCAACTGTATTGTGATGGGGCGCGCGGAGGCGTTCGCGATGAAGTCGCCGCCGCTGGCAAGCTTTATGGACGGCATCGGCAACGGTCTGGGCTATGGCGCTATTCTGCTGGTTGTGGGTTTCCTGCGCGAGCTTATTGGCAGCGGCAAGCTGTTTGGCGTCACGGTGCTGGAGACGATACAGAACGGCGGCTGGTATCAGCCGAACGGCCTGTTCCTGCTCGCGCCGAGCGCGTTTTTCATTATCGGTCTGCTGATCTGGGCGCTGCGTAGCTGGAAGCCGGAACAGCAGGAAAAGGAGTAACCGATCATGGCTCACTACATTAGCCTGTTTGTCCGCGCCGTGTTCGTTGAAAACATGGCGCTGGCCTTCTTCCTCGGGATGTGTACCTTCCTCGCGGTCTCGAAGAAGGTGTCTACCGCTTTTGGCCTTGGCGTGGCGGTAACGGTCGTTCTCGGCCTTGCGGTACCGATCAACAACCTGGTCTACAACCTGGTGCTGCGCGACGGCGCGCTGGTTGACGGCGTGGATCTCAGCTTCCTCAACTTCATCACCTTTATCGGGGTGATTGCGGCGCTGGTGCAGATTCTTGAGATGATTCTCGATAAATACTTCCCGTCGTTGTATACCGCGTTGGGTATCTTCCTGCCGCTGATTGCGGTGAACTGCGCCATCTTTGGCGGCGTGTCGTTTATGGTGCAGCGTGACTATAACTTCAGTGAATCCATCGTCTACGGTTTTGGATCCGGTATCGGCTGGATGCTGGCAATCGTTGCGATGGCGGGAATTCGCGAAAAGATGAAGTATTCAAATGTGCCAGCGGGACTGCGCGGCTTAGGGATCACCTTTATCACCACCGGGCTGATGGCGTTAGGTTTTATGTCATTCTCCGGTGTGCAGCTATAAGGGCCGTTAATCATGGAAATTATACTTGGCGTAGTCATGTTTACGCTTATCGTGTTGGTGCTGTCGCTGCTGATTTTGTTTGCTAAATCGAAGCTGGTTAACGCCGGTGACGTGGTGATTGAAATCAACAACGAAGCGGATAAGCAGATCAAAACTCCGGCGGGCGACAAGCTGCTGAATACGCTGTCCAGCAACGGTATTTTTATCTCCTCCGCCTGCGGCGGCGGCGGCTCCTGCGGCCAATGCCGGGTGACGGTGAAAGAGGGCGGTGGTGAAATTCTGCCTACCGAACTGTCACACATTACCAAGCGCGAGGCCAAAGAGGGCTGCCGTCTGGCCTGTCAGGTCGCCGTGCGTCAGGACATGAAAATTGAGCTGCCGGACGAAGTCTTTGGCGTGAAAAAGTGGGAATGCGAAGTTATCTCTAACGATAACAAAGCCACTTTTATCAAAGAGCTGAAGCTGGCGATTCCCGCGGGGGAAAGCGTGCCGTTCCGCGCCGGGGGCTATATTCAGATTGAGTGCCCGCCGCATAAAGTCGCGTACGCCGACTTTGACGTGCCGGAGGAATACCGCGGCGACTGGGATAAATTCAATCTCTTCCGCTATGTCTCCGACGTGAAAGAACCGACGCTGCGCGCCTATTCAATGGCTAACTACCCGGAAGAAAAGGGCATCATTATGCTCAACGTGCGTATCGCCACGCCGCCGCCGTCTGCGCCGGATGCGCCGCCGGGGATTATGTCCTCGTATATCTGGTCGCTTAAGGCCGGTGACAAGGTGACCATTTCCGGGCCGTTCGGCGAGTTCTTCGCCAAAGACACCGACGCTGAAATGGTGTTTATCGGCGGTGGTGCAGGGATGGCGCCGATGCGTTCCCATATCTTCGATCAGCTTAAGCGTCTGCATAGCCATCGTAAAATCAGCTTCTGGTACGGCGCGCGTTCACTGCGTGAAATGTTCTATGAAGAGGAGTTTGAGCAACTGGCGCGTGATAACCCGAACTTTACCTTCCATATTGCGCTTTCTGACGCGCAGCCGGAAGATAACTGGACGGGCTACACTGGCTTTATTCATAACGTCCTGTATGAGAACTATCTGCGTGACCATCCGGCGCCGGAAGACTGTGAGTTCTATATGTGTGGGCCGCCGATGATGAACGCTGCGGTCATTAAGATGCTCAAAGAGTTAGGCGTGGAGGATGAAAACATCATGCTCGACGACTTTGGAGGCTGATGATGTTAACGGTATTTCTGGCGACGTTCTGCATTTTTGCCCTCGTGATCCTCGGCATGTCGCTGGGGTATCTGGTGAAGCGGAAAAGCCTGCAGGGCAGCTGCGGCGGCATCTCTTCGCTGGGGCTGGAAAAAGTGTGCGACTGCCCGGAACCGTGCGATGCGCGTAAAAAGCGGATGGCTCGCGAGGCACAGCGTCAGCAGAACCGCATCCTGTAGTCTCTTTCCCGCCCGGCTTTGCCGGGCGGTTTGCAACACTTCTCATTTGCCAAAGTTATGCTGTATACTTATCCAGTGGTAAGTGAGGGCTAACGATGCGCAAAATAATCCATATTGATATGGACTGCTTCTTCGCCGCGGTGGAAATGCGCGACAACCCCGCCCTGCGCGATATTCCTATCGCCATCGGCGGCAGCCGGGTGCAGCGTGGCGTCATCAGCACGGCAAACTATCCCGCGCGTAAATTCGGCGTGCGCAGTGCGATGCCAACGGCAATGGCGCTGAAGCTTTGCCCCCATCTCACGCTGCTTCCCGGGCGCTTTGAAGCCTACCGCGAAGCCTCCAACCACATTCGGGAAATTTTCTCCCGTTACACCTCGCTGATTGAACCGCTCTCGCTGGATGAAGCCTATCTGGACGTCAGCGATAGCGTGCACTGCCACGGCTCGGCCACGCTGATGGCGCAGGAAATTCGCCAGACCATCTTCAACGAGCTGGCGCTGACGGCCTCTGCGGGCGTTGCGCCGGTGAAGTTTCTGGCTAAAATCGCCTCCGATCTGAACAAACCCAACGGCCAGTTCGTTCTTACGCCCGCCGAAGTCCCGGCATTTCTGAAAACGCTGCCGCTGGCGAAAATTCCCGGCGTGGGTAAAGTCTCGGCGGCAAAACTGGAAAGCATGGGGCTACGCACCTGCGAAGACGTGCAGAACAGCGATCTTGCGATGCTGCTCAAGCGCTTTGGTAAATTCGGGCGGATCCTCTGGGAGCGTAGTCATGGGATCGACGAACGTGAGATCCACAACGATCGCCAACGCAAGTCGATCGGCGTGGAGCGTACGCTGGAAGAGGACATCCATGAATGGGTCGACTGCGAAGCCATCGTCGAGCGTCTCTACCCTGAACTCGAACGGCGGTTGGCGAAAGTCCGACCCGATCTGCGTATTGCCCGTCAGGGAATTAAACTCAAATTCAATGACTTTCAGCAGACCACCCAGGAGCACGTCTGGCCGCAGCTTAACAAAGACGATCTGATCGCTACCGCGCACAAAGCCTGGCACGAGCGGCGATCGGAACGTGGCGTACGGCTGGTTGGTTTACATGTCTCACTGCTGGATCCACAGCTGGAACGTCAGCTTCTGTTAGGAATTTAACGATGCACATTCGGGCCTATCGCGACGATGATTTCACAACCTTATGCCAGATTTTTCTGCGTGCGGTACGGGAAACCGCCAGCCAGCACTATGCCCCCGCGCAAATCGACGCCTGGGCTCAGGTGGATGAAGCTCGCTGGCGGCAAAAACTGGCGGCCTCGCGAGTGCTGGTCGCAGAAAAAGAGGGAGAAGTCGTCGGTTTTATTACCGCCGTGGATCGCTATATTGACCTGCTGTTTGTTACGCCGACGCATTCCCGACAGGGCGTTGCCAGCGCGTTGTTGGCCGAGTTGTTCGCTTTGATACCAACGGGAACATTAACGGTGGAGGCAAGTATCACTGCCAGGCCGTGTTTTGAGCGTATGGGGTTTCAGGTTATCGCAGAACAGCGGGTAGTGGCGCGTGGGGAGGCGTTTGTGAATTATCGGATGGAGAAACGCCGGTAAACTATTCCCGGCATTACGTTACATGGCCGGACTACCTGACAGGTAGACCGGCCAAGCGAGGCATAGAACTTACTTCGTCGGAATCGCTTTCAGCAGTTCCGTCAGCAACTGCCAGTACTGGCCAACGCTCTCGATATGAACCTGTTCATCCGGCGAGTGCGGCCCGGTGATGGTTGGCCCAATGGAGACCATATCCATGTTCGGATACGGTTTCTTGAACAGACCACATTCCAGACCCGCGTGGATAATCTGAATGTTCGGCACCTTGTTGAACAGGCGCTGATAGGTTTCACGCACCAGCTTCATGACCGGAGAGTTCGCGTCCGGCTGCCAGCCTGGGTAGCCGCCTTTCGGTTGGGTTTTGGCACCCGCCAGCGCACCCAGTGATTCCAGCATGCTCACCACGTAATCTTTACCGCTGTCGAGCAGGGAACGGATCAGGCAGTGAATAGTGGCGGTATCTTCCGTCATGGAAACCACGCCCACGTTGAGTGAGGTTTCGACGACGCCTTTTGCCACGTCGGAGTTACGAATCACACCGTTCGGCGTTGCGTTCAGCAACTGCGTGAATGCATCGCGAGATGCTGCGGTCAGCGCTTTACCTTCAACGGTCGTGTTTTCCAGTACCAGCGTCAGGTTCTTCTCTTTGGCAGACAGCTCGTTTTGCAGAATGCGCAGATAGGTCTCTACCAGCCCTTTCAGCGCGTCAACTTTGTCTGCCGGAATAGCGATAGCGGCGAAGGCTTCACGTGGGATCGCGTTACGCAGGGTACCGCCGGTGAAGTCAACCAGACGCAGATCCAGTTCCGCCGCGTGGGCCACCAGGAAGCGTGCCAGCAGCTTGTTGGCGTTGCCGAGGCCGAGGTGAATATCACCGCCGGAGTGGCCGCCCTTCAGGCCTTTCAGCGTCAGCTTGAAGGTCTGGAAACCGGTCGGAATAGCTTCACGGGTCAGCGGCAGGTTGCTGGTGAAGTCGATACCACCGGCGCAACCCATGTAGATTTCACCTTCTTCTTCCGAGTCGGTGTTGATCAGGATGTCGCCCTGCAGCCAGTTAGGTTGCAGACCAAACGCGCCGTCCATGCCGGTCTCTTCAGTCATGGTCAGCAGCACTTCCAGCGGGCCGTGTTCAACGGACTCATCAGACAGCACCGCCAGCGCGGAAGCCATACCGATACCGTTATCGGCACCCAGCGTGGTACCACGGGCTTTCACCCATTCACCGTCGATGTACGGCTGAATCGGGTCTTTAGCGAAGTCGTGTACGGTGTCATTGTTTTTCTGCGGCACCATATCGAGGTGAGCCTGCAGCACAACCGGTTTACGGTTTTCCATACCCGGAGTCGCGGCTTTGCGAATTAGAATGTTGCCAACCTGGTCGCGCTCGGCGTGAAGGCCTTTTTCTTTCGCCCAGCCGACGATATGCGCGGCGAGCTGCTCTTCATGATGAGAAGGGTGCGGAATAGAACAGATTTTGGCAAAAATATCCCATAAAGGCTGTGGGGATAATTGAGACAGTTCAGACACGATGAGTCTCCTTACGGCTTTCTGCAAAAGTCGCTTGCAGGTAAAGGGTTAGCATAGACATATACCACAAGCCTGGCTTGCGCGATGGGGTTGAGAATACCACTTTCTGCCCTTTCCGGTAGAACAAACCACGTAAAAAGAGCCGGGGATTCCGCTTAACACTGGTTTTTAGTGCGTCAGATCTCTATAATCTCGCGCAACCTATTTCCCCCTTGAACACTTTTTAAGCCGTATAACACAGGCTGGGACACTTCACATGAGCGAAAAATACGTCGTCACCTGGGACATGTTGCAGATTCACGCGCGCAAGCTGGCTGCACGCCTGATGCCATCTGAACAGTGGAAAGGCATCATCGCCGTTAGCCGCGGTGGTTTGGTACCGGGCGCACTGCTGGCACGTGAACTGGGCATTCGTCATGTCGACACCGTATGCATCTCCAGCTATGACCACGACAACCAGCGCGAGCTGAAAGTCCTGAAGCGCGCAGAAGGCGATGGCGAAGGCTTTATCGTGATTGACGATCTGGTCGACACCGGCGGTACGGCCGTCGCGATTCGCGAAATGTACCCAAAAGCACATTTCGTCACCATCTTCGCTAAACCGGCAGGTCGCCCGCTGGTTGACGATTATGTTGTTGATATCCCGCAGGATACCTGGATTGAACAGCCGTGGGACATGGGCGTGGTATTTGTACCGCCTATTTCTGGCCGTTAATTCAGTCAATAAATGCGCTTCCAACGCCCGGTCATGCCGGGCGTTGTTTTTTTTAATGTCCCACGCGTTACAATGGATTAAAGATCGTATCCATGGAGGTTTTGTGATGCCAGAAGCTAATCTCAGCGAAACGCTATTTAAGCCGCGTTTTAAACACCCTGAAACGTCCACGCTGGTACGCCGATTCAGTAGCGGTGAGGCTCCAAGCATGCAGTCTGCGCTGAGCGGCAGCACCGTACCGCACTGGTATCGCATGATTAATCGCCTGATGTGGATCTGGCGGGGCGTCTCGCCGCAGGAAATTCTCGATGTACAGGCACGCATCGTGATGAGTACAGCCGAACGTACCGACGATGAGCTGTACGACACCGTGGTGGGCTATCGCGGCGGCAACTGGATTTACGAGTGGTCAACGCAGGCGATGCAGTGGCAGCAGAAGGCCATGCAGGAGGAAGATGAAACCCTTAGCGGTCGTCACTGGCTGCACGCCTCTAATCTTTATAGTATTGCCGCCTATCCGCACCTGAAGGGCGACGACCTCGCCGAACAGGCTCAGGCGCTGGCTAATCGTGCTTATGAAGAGGCCGCCAAACGTCTGCCTGGATCAATGCGCGAACTGGAGTTTGCGATTCCCGGCGGCGCGCCGATTACCGGCTTCCTGCACATGCCTAAAGGCGATGGGCCGTTCCCGACGGTGCTGATGTGCGGTGGGTTAGATGGCCTGCAAAGCGACTATTACAGCCTGTACGAGCGTTACTTTGCCCCGCTCGGCATTGCGATGTTGACGGTGGACATGCCGTCGATCGGTTTTTCTTCCAAATGGAAGCTAACCCAGGACTCCAGCATGCTGCATCAGCACGTGATTAAGCAGCTGCGCGATGTTCCCTGGGTGGATCACACCCGCGTCGCGGCCTTTGGTTTCCGCTTCGGCGCTAACATCGCCGTACGTCTGGCCTATCTGGAAGCGCAGAACCTGAAGGCCGTGGCCTGCCTTGGGCCGGTGGTCCATAGCCTGCTGAGCGACCCGCTGCGTCAGGGGCGCGTGCCGGAAATGTACCTCGACGTCCTGGCCTCGCGTTTAGGCATGCACGATGCCTCTGATGAAGCGTTGCGCGTGGAGCTGAACCGCTACTCGCTGAAAACCCAGGGTTTACTGGGGCGCCGCTGCCCGACGCCGATGCTTTCCGGCTACTGGGATAACGATCCTTTCAGCCCGGAGGATGAGTCACGGCTGATCGTGTCGTCATCGGCGCAGGGCAAGCTGATGCCGATTCCGTTTAACCCGGTGTACCGTAATTTTGATAAGGCGCTGAAGGAAATTGCCGGGTGGATCAATAATAGATTTTGTTAATATATTGATAAATTCTATTGATTTGGTAAAACAGTTGCATCACTAAAGGAGATCGCAATGACGTTACCGAGTGGACACCCGAAGAGTAGATTGATCAAGAAATTCACTGCGCTTGGCCCCTATATCCGCGAAGAACAGTGCCAGGACAACCGCTTTTTTTTCGACTGCCTGGCCGTTTGCGTTAACGTAAAACCCGCGCCAGAGAAGCGTGAGTTCTGGGGCTGGTGGATGGAAATGGAAGCTGAAGAGCATCGTTTCACCTACAGCTACCAGTTCGGCCTGTTCGACAAAGAGGGAACGTGGCAGGCTGTCGCGATCAAAGACCCGGAGGTTGTCGAACGTTTGCAGCAGACGCTGCGAGGTTTCCATGAGCGGGCGAGCGAACTGCTGAAGAGCCTGGATTTGGCACTGGAGCCAGCCGACGGTTTTGCTAACGAAGCGGTGAAGCGTACGGCGTAGCGAATGCTTCATGGCGCTACGCTTATCCGGCCTACCGTTTGTTTCTTGCTGTAGGCCGGATAAGGCGAAGCCACCATCCGGCAAAGCCCAATATAAAAGGCCAGCAAACTTCGCTGGCCTTTTATATTCTTACTGATCGCGTTAGAACTGGTAGGTCATACCGACAGCAACCACGTTGTCGGTCATAATAGCCAGACGTTTGGTCACCGCATCTTCATCGATCAGGTTGATTTTATAATCAACAAATGCCGACATATTTTTGTTGAAATAGTAGGTCGCGCCGACATCAACATATTTCATCAGATCCTGATCGCCGATCCCGTTATCCAGATCTTTGCCTTTCATCTGCACGTAGCCGAGCGACGGACGCAGACCAAAATCAAACTGATATTGCGCCACCGCTTCAAAGTTTTGCGCTTTATTCGCAAAGCCCTGATCTGCGGAAACCAGACCTTTAACCGGCGTCATATTACGGGTTTCAGTATAAATCATCGCCAGGTAAATATTATTGGCGTCATATTTAACACCGGTACCCCAGGATTCGGCATTTTTACCCCCCTTCGCCAGCGATTTTGCCTGCTGTACGTTGGTACGGTCAGAGTTGGTGTACGCCGCGCTGATCGCGAAGTCGCTACCGCCGAAATCATAAGACAGAGAGGTACCGAAACCGTCGCCGTTGGCGGTGGCGTAGGTGCTACGATCGTTTTTACCCTGATATTGCAGGGTTAAATCCAGACCGTCGACCACACCGAAGAAATCGGTGTTACGGTAGGTAGCCAGGCCGCTTGAGCGCTTGGTCATGAAGTTATCGGTTTTGGCGGTAGAGTCGCCGCCGAATTCCGGGAACATATCGGTCCAGGCTTCAACATCGTACAGCGCGCCGAGGTTACGACCGTAATCAAAAGAACCAAAGTCTTTTAATTTCAGACCAGCAAAGGCCAGACGTGTTTTCTGAGAAGAAGCGCTACCGCCTTCGTCATTATTACCGGCAAATTCAGATTCCCAGCGACCATAACCGGTCAACTGATCGTTAATTTTTGTTTCGCCTTTAAAACCAAAACGCACGTAGGTTTTATCGCCATCAGCGCTGGAGTCATCGCTCATATAGTGCATTGCTTTGACTTTGCCGTAGACGTCCAGTTTATTACCATCTTTGTTATAAACTTCTGCGGCCATAGCTGAAGACGACGCAATAATACCCATCACTGTTAATGCCAGAGCTGTTTTTTGCATTTCTCAATCCCGGTTTTTTTATACTTAAAAGAGTGCTGTGAAAGACCACTGTGAAAAAACAGGAACGTTTTTATCCCGCGCGTGTTAAAAATTTATGACAAAGTTCTATTGAGTATAAAAAAGTATGATTAATTTTTTCTGTCATAAAATTGTCAACATTTGCCTCCAGGCTGTCTGATCCCGCGCAACAAAAAACCGGCTTTCTGCGCTGCCTGTTGGCAAGCGGGCTGACTCCTGTTACAACGTTTGTTTGGATCGATACTTCTTCTTTTTAACGGCAGAGAATCATGAGTGATAGTCAGACGCTGGTGGTCAAACTGGGCACCAGTGTTTTAACAGGCGGATCGCGCCGCCTGAATCGCGCGCATATTGTTGAACTGGTTCGGCAGTGCGCCCAGCTCCACGCCGCTGGGCATCGAATTGTCATCGTAACGTCAGGAGCGATTGCCGCCGGGCGTGAGCATCTGGGTTACCCTGAACTGCCCGCGACTATTGCTTCTAAACAGCTGCTTGCTGCCGTTGGCCAGAGCCGCTTAATTCAGCTGTGGGAACAGCTCTTCTCCATTTACGGTATCCACGTCGGCCAGATGCTGTTAACCCGCGCTGATATGGAAGACCGTGAGCGCTTCCTCAACGCTCGCGACACCATGCGCGCGCTGCTTGATAACAATATCGTTCCGGTGATTAACGAAAACGACGCGGTCGCCACTGCCGAGATTAAGGTGGGCGATAACGACAATCTCTCCGCGCTGGCGGCGATTCTGGCGGGTGCCGATAAACTGCTGCTGCTGACCGATCAGCAAGGGTTGTTCACTGCCGACCCGCGCAGTAACCCGGACGCCGAGCTGATTAAAGACGTCTACGGCATTGACGATGAGCTGCGTGCCGTTGCCGGCGATAGCGTGTCTGGTCTGGGTACGGGCGGCATGGGTACCAAGCTGCAGGCCGCAGACGTTGCCTGCCGTGCCGGTATCGACACCATTATTGCCGCAGGCAGCCTGCCGGGCGTGATTGGCGACGTGATGGCGAATGTCTCCGTCGGCACCCGTTTCCACGCCCAGGATACCCCACTGGAAAACCGCAAACGCTGGATCTTTGGCGCACCGCCAGCCGGTGAACTGATTGTGGATGAAGGCGCGACCTCCGCCATTCTGGAACGCGGAAGTTCATTACTTCCAAAAGGCATTAAAAACGTGACAGGCAACTTCTCGCGTGGTGAAGTAATCCGTATTCGTAGCCTTGCAGGCCGCGACATCGCTCACGGCGTAAGCCGTTACAACAGCGATGCGCTGCGCCTTATCGCCGGGCACCACTCGCAGGAAATTGACGCCATTCTCGGCTACGAGTATGGCCCGGTTGCCGTGCATCGCGACGACATGATTACCCGCTAAGGAGTTCAACATGCTGGAACAAATGGGCATTGCCGCCAGGCAGGCCTCCTATACGCTGGCGCAGTTATCCTGCCGTGAGAAAAACCGGGTTCTGGAAACTATTGCCGATCATCTGGAATCTCAGAGTGAAGAGATCCTTGTGGCTAACGCCGAAGATTTAGCCCAGGCGCGTGAAAACGGCCTGAGCGAAGCCATGCTCGATCGTCTGGCGCTGACGCCAGCGCGTCTGACGGCGATTGCCAACGACGTCCGCCAGGTCTGCGTGCTGGCCGACCCGGTAGGGCAGGTGATTGACGGCGGGCTGCTCGACAGCGGCTTACGCATCGAACGTCGCCGCGTCCCGCTGGGCGTGATTGGCGTGATTTATGAAGCCCGCCCGAACGTCACCGTTGACGTGGCGGCGCTGTGCCTGAAAACCGGCAACGCCGCTATTCTGCGCGGCGGTAAAGAGACGTATCGCACCAACGCCGCCACCGTTGGCGTGATCCAACGAGCGCTGAAAGAGTGCGGTCTGCCAGAAGCGGCCGTTCAGGCCATCGACAACCCGGATCGCGCGCTGGTGAGCGAGATGCTGCGTATGGATAAGTATATCGATATGCTGATCCCTCGCGGCGGTGCAGGACTGCACAAGCTGTGCCGTGAGCAGTCGACGATTCCGGTCATCACCGGTGGTATCGGCGTTTGTCATATTTATATTGATGACAGCGCAGAGATTGAAGCGGCGCTGAAGATTATCGTCAATGCGAAAGCCCAGCGCCCGAGCGCCTGTAATAGCGTGGAAACGCTGCTGGTGAATCAGTCCATCGCCGATCGCTTCCTGCCAGCGCTGAGCAAGCAGATGGCGGAGAGCGGCATTACGCTGCACGGCGACGACGCCGTCCTGCGCGAGCTGCAAGGCCCGGCTAAGCGGGTGCCGTTGAAGGCTGAAGAGCTTGATAATGAGTATCTGTCGTTGGATCTCAATGTGGTGCTGGTGCCGGATATTGATACCGCCATTGCACACATCCGCCAACACGGTACCCAGCACTCCGATGCGATTTTGACCCGCACCCTGAGCAACGCCAACCGTTTCATTAATGAAGTGGACTCCTCCGCGGTGTACGTTAACGCCTCCACCCGCTTCACCGACGGCGGTCAGTTCGGCCTGGGTGCCGAGGTGGCGGTGAGCACGCAAAAACTCCACGCCCGTGGCCCAATGGGCCTTGAAGCACTGACCACCTACAAGTGGATTGGCTTCGGCGACGATACTATTCGTGCGTAATTGATAGCGGGCGATGCAAAAATAGACGGTTGATTAATCTGACTATTGACGCATCGCCCGGTTAGTCTTAACCTTTTACCCCGTGATTCACGCTCGTGAACACCTCTTGCAGGGCCGATATAGCTCAGTTGGTAGAGCAGCGCATTCGTAATGCGAAGGTCGTAGGTTCGACTCCTATTATCGGCACCATCTCAACTTCCTCAAACGTCCGTATTCATCCATAAATACCCTGATTTATAAAGATTTTACTGCTTTTTAGTCCCTCGCCGTCCGTAACCATCCAGTAGAATCCGATACAGAATATGTATAGGATTGTGTATATGTTCCTGTTCGGTCTTGGATTCCTATACACATGCCTTTAAACGATATGCAGATTCGCCGCGCTAAGCCTGAAGCTAAAGCCTATACACTTGGAGATGGGCAAGGGCTGTCATTGCTTATAGAACCTAATGGAAGCAAGAGCTGGCGGTTCCGTTATCGTTTTGCCGGTAAACCCAAAATGATCTCGCTTGGTGTGTATCCGACGATCACACTTGCAGATGCCCGTTCCCGTCGTGACGATGCCCGAAAACTGGTCGCCGAAGGAAAGAATCCGAGTGAGGTTCGAAAAGAGCAGAAGATTGCTTTGCAAACCGAGTCTGAAAGCGCGTTCGAAAAGATAGCCACAGAGTGGCACCAGATGAAGTCTGCCAAATGGTCGGCAGGTTATGCGTCAGACATCATGGAAGCGTTTCAGAACGACATATTCCCTTATGTAGGCGCGAGGCCAGTTGGTGAAATTAAACCGCTGGAACTGCTTAATGTGCTGCGTAAAATTGAAAAACGCGGTGCATTGGAGAAAATGCGCAAAGTTCGGCAGCGATGTTCAGAAGTTTTTCGCTATGCCATAGCAACCGGGAGAGCTGAGTTTAATCCGGCAGCGGATCTCTCTAGCGCCCTCGAAGTTCATCAATCCAATCATTTCCCGTTCTTAAAGGCTGATGAAATACCTGATTTTCTACGCGCTTTAAACGGTTACACCGGAAGTCGGCTTGTTCTGATTGCCACGAAATTGCTGATGATTACGGGTGTAAGAACCATCGAATTACGTGCGGCCTTATGGTCAGAATTTGATCTAGATAACGCTATTTGGGAAATTCCCGCTGAAAGGATGAAAATGCGTAGGGCACACCTTGTGCCACTATCTACTCAAGCGTTAGATTTACTCAATGAACTCAAGATAATGACAGGGAACTATCGTTATGTTTTTCCGGGACGGAATGATCCAAACAAGCCTATGAGTGAGGCAAGTATCAACCAGGTAATCAAGCGTATCGGTTATAGTGGGAAGTTAACGGGGCATGGATTTAGACATACTTTATCTACGATATTACATGAAAGTGGATTTGAAAGTGCTTTAATTGAGATGCAGCTGGCTCATGTTGATAAAAATAGCATACGAGGAACTTACAATCATGCTCTATACATTGAGAAAAGGAGAGAAATGCTTCAATGGTATGCACGAAACTTAGGCCTCTGAAACGAGGCCTGAAAACTACGCCATATAATCGTTAAAGCTTACAATCTCATCCTCGTCTTCGAGAAATGGGTTGTTGATGACATGACAATATGACTCAGCTTTGGTATTATAATTTTCATCTGGCATAAAGTTAACGCCATAATTTTTCATGATGTCAAAGCATTTGTCATTATAAGGACTTGGGGCTTTATCATTAAGGAATCGCTGATAAAAAAGGAGCCAATATCTGTCTATGTCATATTCATAATCTAATTTAATAATATCTGCAACAAAACCATTGATTTCTTCTTCATATATCCCTGTGCTATCTAGCAAGCATAAGCTCAAGCAGTCACCGAAACTAATAATCATTTTTATAACATCATCATCTATATCAATGTTATTTTTGATGCAAAAATAAAGAGTCCAAGCCATACCGTCAGAGTATTTATTCTCTGCACACATTCTCAAAATCTCATTGAATTTATTCTTATACTCATCACCATCATCTAAATAAATATCTTCGATAAGAACGCCTAGATATGGAATAAGCATTGGATAATGCCATGATAAGTTAAGAAGGTAGTCATACACCTGAGTGATTGTATACTCATCTAGATTGTTTATTACCAGTGAAATAGCGTATTTTAGTATGCTCCCACCACCTACTTGAGTGTTCAACTGCACAGCATAATCTAGAAAATTAATTACTTCAGAAGAGCTTAGAGTATTCAGATTCTGATCTGTAAAACGTTTCTTTGTTGGTGAGTTTACATTAAGCAAAGAAACCCAGTTATCATTCAAAGTCCCTGGGAGATTAGTTATTTTAGTCTTGTGTAAGTTTAGTGATAATTTATACTTAGAAAGCTCCATACCAAGTAAATGTAAAAAAGACTTCGCATCATCATGTGTTTTACAATAACATGTATAGTCATCTATATAACGTCTAAATAAAAAACCATCATCCCTCAGTTTTTTGTCTACAGCGCTTAAAATAATCTCGCAAACAATACTTGAGGTTGCTGGGCCAATAGGAACACCATGTGTCTCATTCCTCTTAGCCTGACGCTGAAAATAGTCAAGCTTGTCGCTCCAGTGTTTATCTTGGTTTTTTACTTTAGTATTTAAGGCTATTTTTGCATTATTAATACCTACGACCGCCCACGGAATAGAGTGTGAGTAGATGTTGGTAAAGCAACCTGATATATCTGCGTTAACTTTAAATCGCCGTCCAAAACCATCATTCAGTTCTCTTACGGTTTTAGTTTCTGCATCCTCATAATTCATTATTATAACACGGCCATCAGTATGCATGTCTGGTTTGATCATGCTGCTTTCATTTTGTTTTATAAACCGTATTTCCTCCCAGTTATCATGTATATGCTTGGCTAATTTTGCGTACGCTTTTGGATGGATGATTGAGAGCGTTCTCGGGAAATTGTTATATCTGGTAGCGTAATACTCTATACAATCATAACCTTGTAAGCTTCTACGCCCTGATGTGTCAGATGAAACTAATTCTGCTATTTCCGGTGTGAATGTTCTGGAAGAAAAGCACGGTGGGATTTCACTTATCGAACCTTTTTGGTTGGGGAAGTAGTTATGTCTCAATAAGGCTTCATATAAATGCCGCTTTTCATCAAAAATTGCCATAAGTCCTCAGGTTAGCTAAATGATGATAAATTTCAAGAGCCATTAAATCACCATTTTCAACTAAACCCAATAAGTAAAACTCATACACACCTCACATATACCTACTTTTACCCATTTGCTAATTTATGAATCTGATGCCACACGGTTTCACTGAAAGGTTCATATTTATTGTTCGATATTGAGTATATCTGCTCCGATGCTAAGTGGTTTTATCGAAACCCGGGAAAACCCTACGTTGAGTAGTGACCTATCCTGCAGATGGGAGTTAGTTTCAAAAAATGCTGAAAATATATCATTACACTTTGGCGCGCAATGCTCTCCCCGCCACGCCTGCCCGCTTAAGAAGTCACTTTTAATGCAAGTGCATGAACCGTCTCAGGCCTCGCCGGTACTGGCGAGGTGGGGGAAATAAAATACGGGGATTTGCATGCAAAACCATGCACCTTATGGATGCATGGCTTTTTTTGGGAAAAATAGCGGAATTTTCGCGGATTTTTTCGCGTGCTACCGTGCGGCCTGTTCTGCACGTCGGCGGGTGTAAATCAGGTTCTGTGCCGGGGTGAATTTCTGGCGATTATCATCCCGCGAAGCCGCATCAGGCCTGAATCCGATGGCCGTTAAAATATCGTTGTCCTGCACGGAATAATTAATTTTTTCACCCGCGGCCAGCCACACCGACAGGGCTTCACGCAGATAATCAACCGAGTGCTGCATGGCGCTCTGTTTTACTGCGTGAAGCTGTTCGTTATACCCCATAAGTTCAGGCGCCAGCGTGGCGGCCAGCTCCGCGCCGTGCTGTTGCATAAAGTCATGGAGCCGGTTGCGGATGCTGATGTGCTGCACTTCCTCATGTGAGCGGATATAGCGACCGGCGGCCTGATTAATCTCCCATTTTTTCACGTCGATATTGTCGCGCAAATCCTGCATTCTGCGCGGGATTTGTTCGTCACCGGCAAGGAGCTGTTCACGGTATTCCCGTTCGAGGTCTGCCAGTTCGGCTTTACGTTTCAGCCAGGTGTTTTTGTTCGTCTGACAGGCCTCAAAGGCCTGCTGCAATGTCACAGTGGTCACGTGTCTCTCTCCTGATTAATGCCGGAACGGCGAGCTGTAGCAGTCCTGTACTTTACGCGGCGGCGCTGGCGTCACCGGGGCGGGGGCGGTTTTCTCCGGTGCGGCACGTATCACACCGTCAACAGACTCGATGGTGCGGAAAGTGGCCGAGCATTCGATATTGGTACACTGGTGATAACGCTGTTTGACGTTTTCCGACAGATACCGGCTGGTTCGGACATGCGCGGTCTTTTTGCAGAACGGGCAGTGAAACATAATTCAGCCCTCCGCCTGTTCAGGGTTTTTGGCTGCCAGTTCAGCGGCAAGCTTCATCCGTTTAGCGGGGCTTTTGAACAGTTCCATATCAACCCCGTTAATTACCGGACGATTCATGCCCGTTACGGACAGAACCGGCTCCTGCTCCATATCAAAATGATACAGGGCTGACTGCATATTAAGTGCATCACCCAGCTCGCGATTTACGGTCGCACGCGGCGAGGTTTCTCCGCTCATTTCCAGCGACCGTATACGCAACAGAAAGGCACGTAATAGTGCGGGGCTGATACCGGCCAGCGCCTTCTTCCACTCGCTGTTGGCGTAAGTGGTGAACGCTTTTTCATGGGCGCTGATATAAGCAGTACCGGAGGAGCATGCTCCAAGCATGGCGTGGCTTTTGTCTTTCTCCAGCTCGGTAATCAGACCGGTGAACTCATTAGCCAGTTCGCGGCTGGCGATACGTTTACTGTGTTCAGCTTTCAGTTCAGGAGTGAGGTTGCCGCGTAAAGTTCTAAAGCGGCTGCGCCAGTCCTGTTCGGCCTGTGCACTTTCACTGAGGGCGGTCTGTCGTTCCTGCTCACAACGCAGAATGGAAGCCTCAATGTCGCTGAGTTTACCCATGCTGGCCGTGTGTGCGTCTTTTGCTTCGTTAAGTGCGGCCAGCGCACCGGCAATACGTTGTTCCGCGCCTTCATCCTGTTTACTGATAACGGTCTGCATGGCTTTGATAATGAGTTCGGGTTTCATGTTCAGGCTCTCCGTGTGTTCAACCTGAAATGATTCTGACGCCTCCTGCACAACAACACGATTCATTACCGTTGTCAGAGTGCTGGCACAAACAGACCTTAAAATCAGGCTGGCCAGAGAAAGGTCGCAGGAAAATCTTACTCACCGTTTGTTTTTTTACTTATAACTATTCACCACTGTTCACCTTAAATAAAAATATAAGTAATACAGTAAGATAAAGGGTGAACAGTTGAGGGTCTGACTGTTCACCGTCTGTTCACCACTGTTCACTCATCTTCTGAACTCTCTTGGAGGTTTATATATTTTTTATTCATAAATAATGCCTTGTTAACCACTTTTGGTTGTATATGGGTGTGCCAGAATGTGCCAAAGGATACCCACGATATACCAGAACATTGTCAGAGATTGTTGCTGTATAAAAAACAGCCTGTTGTGTGGTGTAACACTACAAAATGACTTGTTGCCCTGAGGGAAAATATTCACAAAATAGAGAGCTACCCGAAGCCGGACGGACACGACCGGCACTGTATGGACATTATGAGGTAGCCCGATGCACACTGCTTTTTCTTCCCCGTTTTCTGCCCCTGCCGCGCCACTGATGCCGGTTTCTGATACCGTTCACGAACGCTTTATCCGTCTGCCCGAAGTGATGCATCTGTGCGGCCTGTCCCGCTCGACCATTTACGACCTCATCAGCCGGGAAGCCTTCCCGAAACAAATCTCCCTCGGCGGAAAAAACGTGGCGTGGGCGCAGTCTGAAATCACTGCATGGATGGCTGATCGCATTGCCGAACGTAACCGGGGCTATGACGCATGATGATGGCCGCTCAGCAAAAAGCCCCTTTTTCTGGCTTGCTTCTTTTCGCCGTTTCCAGGTATAGTTTTCCCGCTGTCGCAAAATCGGCAGCCGGGATTGGCGTCCCGTTTACAACATTGGCGACACCGGACGCGCCTTGCGTCTTTTTTTGTGTCTATGCCTCAGCGCATCCATTTTTGATCCAGAGATTTATCTGTCTATGGATCTTCCGTGTAATGGTGGCTCAGGCGGGGGCTTCTCACGAAGCGCCGGTTTCCAATGTTGCCGGTTACGCCAACCCCGTCTGGGCTACCACCAGTGAAATTGGCGTTTCCAGTGGTAGCAGTCACATGCAAACATTGGAGGTTGCCACTATGGCTACGACCCTCATCCCGTCACACCCGCAGTTTGTCTTTGTGTTTGCCGCCGTTCGTCGCGCAGACCGTAAACCCCGTATATGCATGCTCCGCACCGTTGCCGGTGACGAGCACGCCGCACGCCTTTCCCTCGTTCGCGATTACGTCCTCTCGTTCGCTGGCCGTCTGCCGGTTGCGGAGGTCCGCGCATGAGACACACCACCATTACCGCCCGTGACCTCGAATGCCTCGAGCACATGCGCAACGTCGGCCAGCTCGTCAATGAGCTGATGCAGGTGCAGGACTGCGCCACTGTTCGTCGTGACCCTGCGCAGCAGTTGCAGCTCACCTCCGTGATTTACCTCATGACCGTCCAGCTCGACGGCGTGGTCGAACGCTGCAATCAGCACTGGCTGACCGGGGAGGGCAACATATGAAAAATCCATTACCGTCCGTATTACGCGCCGCGCTGTATCGTCGCGCCGTGGCCTGCGCATGGCTGACCCTGTGCGAACGCCAGCACCGATACCCGCACCTCACCCTTGATGCGCTGGAAAGCGCCATTGCCGCCGAGCTGGAGGGCTTCTATCTGCGCCAGCACGGCGAGGAAAAAGGTCGCCAGATTGCCTGTGCACTGCTGGAAGATTTAATGGAAGCCGGACCACTCAAAGCCACGCCGTCGCTGTCCTTTCTCGGCCTGGCCGTGATGGATGAGCTTTGCGCCCGTAATATCACGTCGCCGGTACTGCACTGAGGGAGAAAACAACGATGAAAATGAACGTAACAGAAACGGTAAAACAGGCGTGCGGCCACTGGCCGAACATTCTCCCGGCACTGGGTGTGAAGGTGATTAAAAACCGCCATCAGTCCTGCCCGGTGTGTGGCGGCTCTGACCGTTTCCGCTTTGACGATAAAGAAGGGCGCGGGACGTGGTTCTGCAATCAGTGTGGCGCAGGTGACGGGCTTAAGCTGGTAGAGAAAGTGTTTGGCGTGACCCCGTCAGTGGCTGCCGGAAAGATAAACGCCGTGACCGGCAACCTGCCGCCGGTTGCCCCGGAAGTGATTGCGGCCGCAGAGGCTGAAACGGAGGCTGACCGCAAAGCGGCGACCGCGCTGGCTGTCAGGCTCATGGAGAAAACCCGACCGGACACCGGCAACGCCTACCTCACCCGCAAGGGTTTTCACGCTCTGGAATGTCTGACGCTCACCGCCATACATAAAACCGGCGGCGTGATGTTCCGCGCCGGTGATGTGGTTGTCCCGCTTTATGACGATACCGGCGCACTGGTTAACCTTCAGCTTATCAATGCAGACGGTCTCAAACGCACGCTGAAAGGCGGTCAGGTTAAAGGGGCATATCATGTCATCGAAGGGAAAAAACAAGCCGGAAAACGCCTGTGGATTGCGGAGGGTTATGCGACCGCACTCACCGTGCATCACCTGACCGGCGAAACCGTCATGGTGGCGCTGTCCTCCGTGAACCTCCTTTCTCTGGCGAGCCTTGCCCGTCACAAATACCCGGCCTGTCAGATTGTCCTCGCCGCCGACCGAGACCTTAACGGCGACGGCCAGAGTAAAGCCGCTGCAGCCGCAGATGCCTGTGAGGGCATTGTTGCCCTGCCGCCGTTGTTCGGTGACTGGAATGATGCGTTTATGCAGAAAGGTGAAGAAGCCACCCGGAAAGCCATTTATGACGCCATCCGGCCACCGGCGCAAAGTCCGTTTGATACCATGAGCGAGGCAGAATTTACCGCCATGAGCGCCAGCGACAAGGCCTTGCGGGTGCATGAGCATTACGGCGAAGCGCTGGCGGTGGATGCGAACGGCCAGCTCCTGTCCCGCTATGAAAACGGCATCTGGAAAAATATCCCTGCCGCCACTTTTTCACGGAATGTGGCTGACTTATTCCAGCGTCTGCGCGCCCCGTTCTCGTCCGGGAAAATTGCCTCGGTGGTGGAGACCCTGAAACTGATTATTCCGCAGCAGGATACACCGGCGCGCCGTCTGATTGGCTTTCGCAACGGGGTTCTCGATACCCAAAGCGGCGTATTCAGCCCGCACCATAAATCGCACTGGCTGCGCACGCTGTGCGACGTGGATTTTACCCCGCCGGTGGACGGGGAAATGCTGGAGACTCACGCGCCGAACTTCTGGCGCTGGCTCGACCGTGCGGCCGGTAAAAATCCACAAAAACGCGACGTGATTCTGGCTGCGCTGTTTATGGTGCTGGCGAACCGTTACGACTGGCAGCTCTTTCTCGAAGTCACCGGTCCCGGCGGGAGCGGCAAAAGTATTCTGGCCGAAATCGCGACCCTGCTCGCCGGGGAAGATAACGCCACGTCAGCCGATATCGACACACTGGAAGACCCGCGCAAGCGTGCCTCCCTGATTGGCTTCTCGCTTATCCGTCTGCCAGACCAGGAAAAATGGAGCGGTGACGGTGCAGGGCTTAAGGCCATCACCGGCGGCGATGCAGTCTCGGTTGATCCGAAATACCAGAACCCCTACTCAACACATATTCCGGCGGTGATTCTGGCCGTGAACAACAATCCGATGCGCTTCACCGACCGCAGCGGCGGTGTGTCACGCCGCCGGGTGATTATTCACTTCCCGGAGCAGATTGCCCCGGAGGAACGCGACCCGCAGCTCAGGGATAAAATTGCGTGCGAGCTGGCCGTTATCGTGCGCCAGCTTATGCAGAAGTTCAGCGACCCGATGGCAGCGCGCGCACTGCTCCAGTCGCAGCAGAACTCCGACGAGGCGCTCAGCATTAAGCGCGATGCTGACCCGACATTTGATTTTTGCGGCTATCTGGAAATGCTCCCGCAGACAAACGGGCTGTTTATGGGCAATGCCAGCATCATCCCGCGTAATTACCGTAAATATCTCTATCACGCGTATCTGGCCTATATGGAGGCTAATGGGTACAGGAACGTGCTCAGCCTGAAAATGTTCGGGCTGGGGCTGCCCATGATGCTGAAAGAGTACGGCCTGAATTATGAGAAACGGCACACTAAGCAGGGGATACAGACTAACCTGTCGCTGAAAGAGGAAAGCTACGGCGACTGGTTGCCGAAGTGCGATGACCCCGCCGCGGCATAACCAACCTAAGACCGGCAATAGCCGGTCTGTTACTTTAATTGCTGACATAATGATTTACGAGATGTGTATAATGGTCGAATATTTCATCTGTTTTTCGAGAGGTAGAAAATGGATTACTTTCAGACCGGTGGGCTATTAATAAATATATTAACAATGTTGGTTGCCGTTGGCTCATCATGTATTAGTTACCTTGTTTACAAAGAAAGCACCTACCCGGACGTCATTGTTTACCTTGAACAAAATAATGAAGTTAAAACTGTTTTAAATATTGTAATTAAGAATATAGGTAAAAGTGCTGCAAAGGATGTAACCTTCAGTTTTAATGAAAATATCTTCAAACAATCACTTTCTAATTGTGAGTATGGTGCGTTAACGGGGGGGGCATTGGTTTCAGGCATACCGTTCCTTGCACCAGGTTCATGCAGGATATTGAGGCTTGGAAATTTCGCTGATTCTAAGAAGATTTTAGGTGACCAAAAAATTAGAGTAACTACAACTTTCCGTAAAGCTAATAGCAAGAACCCTTTCGCAAGAAATATTACTAATGAAAGTTATATTGAATTGTTATCACTGGCTAGGGTGGATGCCTCAGATAATAGTAATGAGAAAAAGATTGCTGAAAATCTAGCCAAAATTGAGAAAGCTTTGCTTAAGATAAAAACATAACACTAACTTATCTGCGTCAGAATAGTCTTTCTTACCTGCAATTTATATTTTTCTGCCATGAAGGGTGAACAATCCACTGTTCACCCTTCACCGTATATTCACCCTGTATCACTATGAAATTATTGATAAAAAACTAAAGGTGAACAGAGTGAACAGTAAAACCTGAAAAAACTTTTTATCCTCCCCCACTCATCGCCTGACCGGGCACATCCAGAACGAGAACAAATCACAATGGTGAAGAGTCGACTGTTCACTATTCACCAACTCATCACCACCTAACCATATGATATGAAATGAGAAATAATCGAGGTGAACAGTGTGAACAGTTAAGTGTAAAAAAACTTTTTCTTACCCAGAATCAGGTTCAAAAATGAACGCTATCGCCGATGTGTATAGTGGTGTGTATAGTTTTATTTGTCGAATTTAAGTTTTCAATATAAATCAGCAGCTTATGTTTAGTTATCGGTTCCTATTATCGCACCATTTAAATCAATCAGTTCTCTCACTTTTAAGTAACCCCCGTTTTCTCTTGTGCCGTATTTGTGACACTAAAGAATGGCGATGCCTGAAAGATGTTGGCTTCCTGTGCGTCCTGTAAAAGCTAAGCGGCAGGGTAAAGAGGTGATGACCGCTAACCGATTAACCCACCATACCTTGTAGGCCGTTGGGAGATATTCCAGCGCCTGAACGATATCACTATGGCAGCTTGAGAATGTGCGTTTTTGGGTAACCGTCTATGGGATAAGGCGCCTAATCTTCCGCCAGAATACCCGGTAGAATGGTGCGGCATCACACATCCAGGCGGCGAAATGGCCTATGAACCGTCAATTGCTGCGTTGGTTGAGTCAATAGCGAAGGCTGATGGCACGTTTGCCAGGAGAGAAGAACAATTGTGATTAATTTTCGCCCGATTACCCATTCGGAACTCATAAGCAGGGGCAATGAGCCCCTGCATCATGGAGTTTCAAAATGTCACGTACACGAGCGGAGCGCCGCCACCATGAGCGCCGTATAAAGCAGAAGCGTCGCCAGTATTTTCATTTTTTTGTCGGCATGTCGCCACGTATGGTCGGAATCATTGCACGCACCCCAACATCTTGCTCTTGCCCTCTGTGTGGAAATCAGCGTGAGCATCACGGTATGAGCTGGCAGGAGATTAACGACCGCTTGCGATATACCGATTAGCAGGAGGATAAATGCACTATGACACCACCGGAGAACATTTGTAGGTACCTTAATTGGAGCTTACTAATGTCTACTTTCAATACCCGTAAAGACCGTGATTACCACGGTAAACCATTGCCACACTGGCGCGTACAGTACGCTACTCGCTGTCGTGTAAAGCATATTCACTACGCCGATCGTTATGGAGACAATGCGCCCCGAGTAAACTACAGCAAGAATCCGGGTTACTGGAACAACTTATATACGACCCGCCGACGTCGCGCTGATGATCGCGCCCTGGCGCATGCTGTAGTCACTGGCGCAGCTCCTGATAGTCTGATTTGGTTGCCAAATAATCGGCCCATGGAATATTACTGGTAAACCTCAAACCCGCTGCGGCGGGTTTTTTATCCCTGGATTAACACCGCCTCTTATTGAGGTGGTCAGCAGCAGATATTGGCTTTTAAATGTGCCTAAGCATCTTTTTGCATCGCGAAAATTGAGCGCATATTTCCCATTTTAAAATGTCCTCAAAATCGGCGCTGCTTAGAGCTGGTGCGAAGTACAACATATCCCTCGCCAATGTCCGGCGACGCTGAAGGCGTTCGCCTGGCGTTTCTTCAACGTCGTAATTTCAGAGTCTATTATCATCCGGCGGCTAATCTGATGTTACAGCGGTGCTGCCCCAGTTTTTCTGGCAAAGCATAGCGATTTAAGTTCTTTGTTATTTCAGGCGTTATCCCGGATCTTCATGCCATATATACACTGGCGGAAAGGGCGTCTGAAGGAATGGGTAAACGAAACTCCCTCTATTTGCACCAACAACAACGAGAACATATTCACCAGCTTTCAACCAGCATCCTGTGGCGCAGCGAACTCCCGACCTGGATAATAATGATGGCCATTTATGGCGGCTGGTTTGCGACCCTGGCGAACTGGCAGGCCTTGGGCTTATATCCCGCCACCATGCTGCTTATCGGGTTTACCGCCTGGTACATGTCGCTACAGCATGAGTTGATCCACGGACATCCCACCCGCTTCCCCCGGCTGAACCAGCTTTTTGGCACGCTGCCGCTGGCGGTCTGGTATCCGTATGGCCTGTACCGCGACTCCCATCTGGCGCATCACCGTAATGACCACCTTACCATACCGGTGGACGATCCTGAGTCTTATTACTTTAGCGATGAAAGCTGGGCGCGGTTTCGCCCGTGGCAGAAGCGGGTGATTCATCTGCGTAATACCTTTATCGGACGGCTGTTGCTGGCGCCGCTGATAGATATCGCGCAGACGCTGGGCAGTGCCGTGTCCGCCTTTCACCGCATGCAGGTTGCCGCCATGCTGATGTGGCTCACCCACGTGGCCTTACTCGCCGTGCTTTTTGGCTGGATGTCGCACCTCGGCTTCTCGCCTGTGTGGTTTGTTGTGGCGGTGAGTTACCCCGCGCTGGCGCTGACCAAAGTGCGATCTTTTTTTGAGCACCGGGCGGCGGACGATCCGCTGGCGCGTTCGGTCATCAACGAGGCCGGACTATTCTGGCGGGTTCTGTTTTTGAATCTTAACTATCATTCTGTACATCACGATCTGCCGGGCGTGCCCTGGTACGGGCTGAAGGCGATTTATCTGCACAATCGCGATGCCTATCAGCAGCGCAACCACGGTTTTCTGGTGAAGGGATACGGCGAATGGTTACGCCATTTCTGGGGGAAAGCGGTGGACGTGACGGTGCATCCGGGGATCGATAAAGGAGACGGTCATGGGTGATCCGCTGGCATTCCCGATGTATGCCGTTAATCGCCACGACACCGATGCCCTGTGGCTGGCGGTTCAGAAACTGCTGGTTGCCCGGGGCGTGCCGGTAGAAAGCCTCACGCCAGCGTTGCCGCAGGAGGCGCTGGTGGCACACTGGCAAAACCCGCAGTTGCTCCTGAGCCAGACCTGCGGCTACCCACTTGTGACGCAGCTTTGGGACGTTCAGGTGGTTGGTTGTTTTCACTACACCGCGCCGGGCTGCGAGAACATCTATTACCGCAGCGTGCTGGTGGCGCGTGAAGAGGATAAACAGCAAACCTTTGCTGATTTTCGCGGCCGAGCGGTGGTGTGCAATTCCACAGATTCGCAGTCAGGTTACAACGTACTCATGAAAATGGTGACACCTCTGGCGGTGAACGGGCGTTTTTTCTCGCGCGTTGCCCTGAGCGGCAGCCATCGTCAGTCGCTTCATGACGTGAAGCGCGGTGAAGGAGATATTGCGGCCATCGACTGCGTTACCTGGGCGTTATTACAACGTCATGAACCCGCGTTACTGGACGGACTGGCGATTATCGACCAAAGCCCGCTGGCGCCTGGATTACCGCTTATCACCGCCGGGAAAACCTCTCCCGACACGCTGGCTGCGCTGCGCGAGGCGCTTCATACGCTGGTGAGTGCGCCGGAATACCGGGAAATTTGTGCCGCGCTGCTGATAGGCGGGTTTAGCGAGGTGACGCGCGAGCCTTATTCGCGGTTACTGGACTGGCGCAAGGCGGCGCAAACAGCCGGTGTTACCCGGCTGTAGCTCTTCAGGCAAAGTGGTTTTTGGCCAGCGGAAGGCCGAGTTTTTCCCGCAGGGTACCCGCCGCATATTCGGCTTTCATCACCCCTTTAGCTTTGAGAATAGGGACAACCTGTTCCACGAAGCGATCAAAATCCCCCGGCAACTGCGGGAACATCAGGTTAAAGCCGTCTACTGCTCCGGAAAGATAGATGTCCGCCAGCGTGTCGGCAACTTCCTGCGCACTGCCAATAACCAGCCAGCTGTCGGAGCTTTGCAGCAGCAGACGCCCCAGCTCCAGAATGGTCAGGGCGGGGTCGTAATCCCGGATGAGCTGCAGTACGGTGCGAATACCGTCGAAGTTGGCTTCGTCCGGCAGCGGCGGCAGCGGTTTATCGTAGGGATAAGGGCTCAGATCCAGCTTCAGATAAGCCGACAGCAGATCGATAGCCATCCGATCGCTCATCAGCTGCGCGTTAAGCTGCTGGCGCTCGGCTTTTTCGGCTTCGGAATTCACCACCACCGGCAACACCCCGGCGATGATTTTAAAGGCTTCAGGCGAACGCCCGAGCGCTTTCAGGCGCTGATTCATCTCTTCGCGGTAGGCTTTTCCCTGCTCGATGGACTTGATAAACACAAAGTGCATATCCGCCTTGCTGGCGGCGAGTTGCTTACCGGCTTCGGAAGAGCCTGCCTGCACAAGAACAGGATGTCCCTGCGGAGGACGTGGCACGTTGAGCGGGCCACGCACCTTAAAGAAATCGCCGTGATGGTTAAGATGATGCACTTTGTCTTCATCGGCAAACAGCCCGCGCGGTTTATCAAACAGGAGCGCGCCATCTTCCCATGAGTCCCACAGATGGGTGACCACATCGATAAACTCCCCGGCGCGCTGGTAACGATTACCGTGCTGCGGGATCTGATCCAGACCGAAATTGGCGGCTTCTTCTTCCAGCCAGGAGGTCACAATATTCCAGCTTGCGCGCCCGTTACTCAGGAAATCGAGCGAGGCGAAATAGCGCGCCAGATTATAGGGTTCGGTGTAAGACGTTGAAGCCGTTGCCATCAGGCCAATATTGTCCGTCACGGCCGCCAGCGCCGAGAGTAGCGTCAGCGGTTCAAGCCGGGCATTGGCGTAATGGGCAAGGCCGCTGTCCCAGATCCCGGTATGGTCGGCAATGAACAGGGCATCAAGCGTGGCGGCTTCGGCCTTGCGCGCAAGGGCGGTGTAGTAGTTGAGGGTGAAAATCTCGTGCTCGGGGGCGTCCGGATGACGCCATGAGAACCGGTAATCACCCTGTGGATTGAAAAAGAACAGGTTCAGGATCATGGTGTTGTGCGACATTGTGGGGCCCGTGTCAGGTTGTGGCCGATCCCTGGCCATTAATAATTAAAAGCGTTAAAGATTGGCGTTGACCCATTGTTCTGCCACGGCAGCAGGATCTTTGTGCTGGAGGTCGACCTGCTTGTTGAGCTCGACCAGGGCGGTGTTATCCAGCTTGTGAGACACCTTATTGAGGATGTCGTCGATTTTTGGCGTTAGCGCCGCTTTGCGTACCAGCGGAACAACGTTCTGGCTTGGCTGTTCGTGTTTATCATCTTCCAGTACCACCCAGTCCTCTTTGGCGAGCGAGCCCTGGGTGGACACCACCGTTGCCACATCAATTTTGCCGGAGTTCAGCGCCAGGCGGGACAGCGGCCCGCCCATGTCGAGGGATTTCACCTCTTTAAACTCCAGGCCGTAGACGCGCTTCAGGCCCGGCAAACCGAGGGCGCGAACCGGAAACTCCGGCGGGCCGCCGATCACCAGCTCGTGTGCAACAGGCGTCAGATCGGAGAGTTTGGTTAAGCCATATTTTTTGGCCGTTTCGGCGCGGACGGCCCAGGCCGTGACCGAGCTGGCGGAAGAGGGGGTGAGCAGCGTGAATTCTGCCGGCAGCACTTTTGCCAGCCCGGCGCTGACGTCGCTCTGGGTGGTCGCCAGGGTTTTCGTGTCATAATAATTCAGCAGCGCGCCGAGATATTCCGGGACAATATCTATTTCACCGCTTTTCAGGGCCGGAATAATAATTTCGCGGTTACCCAGATTAAGCCGCGTTTTAACATCAATATTATTTTTCTTTAATGCGCTGGCGTAAATATTGGCAAGAATTGAGCTTTCGGTAAAGTTTGCCCCGCCAATGGTGACGGTTTCCGCCAGGGTGGTAAAACTTAAGCTGAATAATCCTGCCGCCAGAAGGGATAACTTAAATCCACGGCGGTTAAACGCTTGCCATAATGATTGCTTCATAGTGCCTCTTTTTTTGCAGGTGGTTTTTATCATGATTCCGTTATTGCGGGTGCGGCCTTTGACTGAAATAACACATTGTTGATAAGTGAAAATATCCCCTCGCAGGCAAGTGCCAGCAGCGTCACCACAAGGGAGCCGGAAATGACCTGCGGTATATCGCGCTGCCCAAGGCCATCAATCAGGAAGCGGCCCAGCCCGCCCAGCCCGGCATAGGCGGCGACCACCGCCGTGGCGATAAGCTGCAACAGCGCGGTGCGAATGCCAGCAAAGATCAACGGCATCGCCAGCGGGATACGCAGCTGCCACAGGCTTTGTACAGGCGTCATGCCAAGCGCGGTGGCGGCGTCGCAAAGGGTGCGGTCTGCGTGGTAAATCCCGACCCAGGTATTGGTCAGGATCGGCGGGACAGACAAAGCGATTAGCGCAAGAAACACCGGCACATCATTGAAACCAAACAGAATAATGCACAATAAAATCAGGCCAAGGGACGGGATCGCCCGGCCTATGTTGAACAGGTTGATGACCAGAAAAGCCCCTTTGCGCCAGTAGCCCAGCGCCACTCCCAGCGGTAATGCAATGGCTGAGGCGATGACCATGCTCACCAGCACATACCAGAGATGCTCGCGCAAGCGCAGCAGGATCCCCGTATCGCTGAGCCAGTGGTCCGGCTGAGTTAACCAGTGCCAGGTTGCGGTTAAGATGTCCATTAGCGTGCCCACGGCGTAACCCAATAGCCCAGACGCGCTATCAGAGAGTCAAAAATAAACGACAGCACCAGGCTCAGTACCACGCTCACCACGATCGGCGTCAGGAAATCCTGGTTAAAGCCCGACAGCAGCAGTTGCCCAAGACCGCCCTGACCAATCAGCGCCGTGACCGTGACCAACCCCACTAGCGTGACCGAGGCAATACGCAGCCCGGCAAACAAAGACGGGAGAATCAGGTGCAGCTCAACGTCAACAAACCGGTACCAGCGTGTGTAGCCTAACGCGCGGGCGGATTCGAGCACGTCCGACGGCAGTTTCTCTATCCCGGCGACCACGTTACGTAGCAGGATAAGCAATGAATAGAGCGTTAAGCCGATCACTGACGTGGTGAGCGACAGGCCGGTAAATGGGATCAACAGAATAAACAGCGCCAGTGAGGGGATGGTAAACAGCACCCCGCACAGACCAAGCAGCGCCGGAGCCGATGCGGGCCAGCGCAGGGTCAGGCCAATCAATACCCCGGTGAGCGCCGTACCGAAAAAGAGCGATACCGCCACCAGCAGCGTGTGCTGCCAGAGTAGGGCGGCAATCGGCCCCTGATTATCCGCAATCCATTGCCAGTCAATCATAGCGGCGAACATCTACATGCCCGTCCAGCACGCGCTGGAGCAGCCCGTGGGAAATACTGCCCTGATATTGACCGTCTCCGTTGACGTGCACCAGTACTCCACCCGGCGCATCCAGAAGTGCGCTGTAGGCGAAACGCAGGGAGTGAAGCGCCTTCAGGGTGAGTGAAACGGGCAGGGTGGTGCGCCGCTCTGGGTCGAGCCAGTACAGCGGACGCAGCTGTTTATCGAGCACCAGCCGCAACGGGCTGGCAACCACCGGATGCTGGCTGGAAATAGGGGTTAATTCCTCGTCCACCAGGGGAACATCGTGACGTGGAAGCTGCCCAACCTGAAGCCTGGCAAGGCGTTTTAAGTTGGGCTCAGGCCCGATGAATCGCGCCACGAACTCGCTGGCCGGCTGGGCGAGGATACTATCGGGCGTATCAAACTGAGCCAGGACGCCGCCTTCCTGAAAGATGGCAATTTTATCGCCCAGGCGAATGGCTTCATTAATGTCATGGGTGACGAGCACGATAGTTTTGTGCAGTCGCTGCTGGAGTTGCAACAGTTCGTCCTGGAGCTTTTCCCGCACGACCGGGTCGATGGCCGCAAAGGGTTCATCCATTAACAGAATCGGGGGATCGGCCGCCAGCGCGCGGGCAATCGCCACCCGCCCTTGCTGCCCGCCTGAAAGCTGGTGGGGGTAGCGCGCAAGCAGGCTCGGGTCGAGGGACATGATCTCAACCAGTTCATCAATACGCGCCTGAATATGCTTTTTATTCCAGCCAAGCAGGCGTGGAACGGTGGCGATATTCTGAGAAACGGTCCGGTGCGGAAATAAGGCTGCACTTTGCATCACAAAACCGATTTTTCGCCGCACCTGAATAATATCGGCATCGGCTATTTTAATACCCTGAACATAAACCGAACCGGCATCCGGGATATCCAGTTGATTAATCATACGTAATATAGTGGTTTTCCCGCAGCCGCTGGGGCCAACGAATGTGCAGAATTCACCTTCATTGATAACGATATTTAATTTGCCGATCGCGGCGTGCGTACTGCCAGGGTACGTTTTGTTTATGTTTTCAAGTCTTATCATATGAAACAATAGCGCCCTGAAATTATTGCGTTTATATCAAACACAAATTACAGAGGCGATGAACAGGGCGCAAATATGATATTTGCATTTGTATTGCAGGTATTTCGATTTTGGTCATGGGGGATACAATAATAATGCGGACACCGAGGTCAGCGCACCCGTTTAAGTGCCACGCGCTTTTTAACTAAAGGGCGGCACAGTTTTCTGGCTGTGCCGCCTGCGTCATGCTATCGCGCCATTAACGCGAATACACCCCAGCCATAGTATTCCCGCGTGAACGGGTTGTGAATGCGGTGCTCACTTTCACTAATTGTAAAAATACGTGGAATATCCATGAGTTAATTCCTGTTATTGGGTAAAGCCTTCAGGAAATGGCTATTCACGCCAGTGCTCCGGTTTCATCAGGGCCTGCGCACACTGGATGTGGCCGGTAACGTTACCTGGCTGAGCGGTGAGTGATTGCACCATCCAGCAGGCTTTGTGTTCCTCCGGAATGGGATAAGGTGCTGGATATCCTTTGTCTTCGGCACAGGGTTCGAATCCATGTTTGGGATAATAGGTGGCATGGCCGAGAACAAAAACCTTCTGGCAGCCCATCAACCTCAGATGCTCGATGCCAGTACGTATCAACAGTCCCCCGACGCCCATACCCTGGTATTCAGGAATGACCGCCAGGGGAGCAAGGATATGCATCAGAGGTGAATCCGTTGCGCCCCTGAATGTGGCCCGGGTAAATAAAATATGCCCGATGGCTTTGCCTTCATGTCGGGCCAGCAGGGATAATGCAGGGCGCGCGCTTTCATCCTTAAGTAAAGAGGCCACTAAATCGGCTTCTTTGCTGAAGCCAAAGGCGCGGGTTTCGACTTCCTGGATATCACTGGCATCACTTTCATTAGTGATATCTAAAGTGAAGTGGTTTGCTGTCATAGATATTCTCCTTAGCGATTATCGAGCTGAGCGCGAACGTTGTGCAGCCCGGTGGTGTTGATCCGGTAGGGCTGACCATTGACGGATTTGATCAGTTTTTTGGTTTTGAGTTTTTTGAAGGTAGCGAGGGTACAGTCGGTGAGTAACAGCCCTTCGCGGGTGTAGCATTCAACGGCGGTGACGCGGCCTGATGCATCGCGGACGTGCGCGATTCGGCCACCTTTGGCGAGAACGTGTAAGGTACGTTGTTCCTGACGGGATAAATTCATACTGGAAAACCTGTTTAATCATCATGTGCAAAACGTGCAAACACACAGCGGTGTCTGCATTCGATTTCGGCGCATTGATAATCAGTCCGGCCTGAAAAGGTCGGGGAGCTGATTATCGGATGATTACATTCTCCAGCATCAAAGCCTCGGGTTGAGTTGAAAGGTATTTACGGAGCGAATAGTAACACGTAGTTTTAGCAGGGATATATTTCAGTCGAAAAAGTGTGATGTACTTCGGAAATCGAACGCCAGCCCATTTACTGCAAAAATCAGATGAAACTGACGAATGCATGTTGTCGTGCCCCCAGATATGGCCGCATCGGCTTTTCCCCTCTGGAGGTTATTCTCCTTTTGTTAAATCCAGAACATAAATATGCTCACCCTCTTCGATGCCTGAAAAATGGAAGCCAGTCCTGAGAAGTAATTTTATTGAAGGGGTATTTTCCGGATCCACACCGGCTTTGATGAGTGAAAAACCGTTCTCTTTTATCCAGCCGATGGTGGCGGTAATGGCTTCAAATGCATATCCCTGGCGAGCATAAGCGGGGCTGATGGTATAGCCGAGCCAAAATACATCGCATTGCTGACGTAAATAGATATCACCCATCAAAACCTGCGTCCGCTTGTTGACGATGGCTAATTGTATGCCCTGAGTAAGCGTAAGAACGCCCAGCAATGATGATTCATAGTCCTCTTTTGTTAGCCCCTTAAACCCCTGATATTTCATCCATTCAGCATCATTGCGATACACCATAAAACTATCGATTTCGTGTGGCTGAAATGGCCGAATGATGCACCCTGGCGATATTATTTGCATAAGACTTCCTGTTAAATGATTCATCTGCCCCGGTCTCAGCGACCACAAAAGCCACCGCCTGACGGCTACTCTCTGATTATGTCCGATGCGTTGCCGCTTTCATACTGGTGCTCAGTTTTACCGAGTCGAACTAACCTGCTTATCACTTTATTGAGTGAGGCAGAAACAGCTGACATCCGGCTCGCTGATAACGCTGCGCAATCGTCTCTGATAATCCGCTGTCGCTGATAATCGTCTTAATGCACGACAATGTTGCTACCGCATGCGGCTCAACGGCATCAAATTTTGAGTGATCGGCCAGGAGAATAACTTCACGCGAGCGTTGAATAATCCGTGTTTTCACGCCGACCTCAAACATGGTGGCATTGGTGATCCCCGTTTCCAGCGAGAGTGCATCGCAGGAGATAAATGCGCGTTCTACTGAAAAAGCATTAATCATCTCCAGGGCAAGGCTTTCACCTACGGAAAAGTAGCCCGGTCGGATGAGACCGCCAATGATATAGCTCTCAACATGCGGAAAACACCCCAATTCATTGGCGATTTTGATGTCGTTACAAATGACTTTCACCCGCACATCGGCCAGGCATTTTGCCAGTTCGAGACATGTTGAACCGGAGTCGAGAAAAAAGCAGTCGCCTTCTTTAATCAGGCTGCGGGCAAGGGCGGCTATTTCTCTTTTCGCCTCCGATTGTAACGTTCGCTTCACGTCGAAAACGTACTCTTTATCATCGGAGCTGTCGTCGAAGTCGAGGCAGCCGTGGCCGCGGATCATGCCTGGGTATTGGCTGGCGATATATTGAAAATCACGACGGACGGTCGCCTCCGCATAGCCGAAGAGTTCCATGGCCTGCTGTGTGGAGAGATGGCGATGTTGCCACAGGTAGTGCAGCATCTGTTTGATACGGTCAGGTCTCTGTTGGCTCATCGGAAGAAATCTCCTCTTACAGGGCAGCGAATTGAGCTAAGGTCGTACGATAGTCAGACGAAGAGAACAGAGCGCGACCAATGACGATATGTTGCGCTCCAGCAGTCGCCAGCTGCTGTGCTGCTGCCAGCGTAATTCCGCCGTCTGCCCAGCATTCTGCTTGAGGAAAAAGTTCACGTACTTTTTTTATCTTTTCGCACATCAACGGAATAAAACGTTGATCTTGACCATCTGGCTCGCTGGTCATCACCATCACTGCATCCAGCTGTAATGCCAGATACCGGTATGCGTCAAGCGGCGTGGCCGGGTTTAGCGCGAGCCCCGCTCGTGCGCCGGTTCGGCGGATTTCAGCTAACGTTTCTGAGGGATATTCCAGCGTTTCTGCATGAACGAAGATCCACGCGGGTCTGATTTCCGACAGCATGTCAAACCAGCGTTGTGGCCGGGCAACCATGAAATGAAAGGACAGTGGATGGTGCGTTTGCCGTGCAACGGCCTGCACCGTTTTCATCCCAAAGGTAATGTTAGGAATGAAGCTGCTGTCTTCAATATCCAGATGCACGGACCCCATATCGACATCGTTTAATGCCGCCAGCTCATGTCCATAGCGCAGAGGATTGGCAGAGGCGAGAGAAGGGTGCAGAATCATGGGGACCTCCGTTAACCTGATACCAGCGCAAACAATCTATCGTCGGTCCTTGCGTCACGCACCGCCGCTAGCCGTTGCGGGGAGTCAATAAACTGGCTGATGCGCTGAATCGTCAGAATATGCGCGTTGGCATCCGTGGCGCTCACGCAAAATAGCAGCCAGACTGGATCGCACTCCTCGTGACCAAAAGCAACGGGCGTGCTTAGCGTCGTTATGCTGACCTGATTAAAGTTTGCCCCTTGTTCTGGCCGGGCATGAGGTAATGCGATACCCGGGGCGATAAGATAATAAGGCCCCCAGTTAAGGGTATTTTCGATGATACCGTTAACGTAGCCTGGCTGCGCAGCGCCAAAAGCGATCAGCGGGCGGGTCGCGATCTCGATGGCCTGCTGCCAGTCTGCGGCTTCACGCTGTGCCTGTACCCATTTAAGATCGTTAATCATCCGTAGTTGACTCCTTGCCGATTCGGGTTACTCTGACAGCGATCCCCACCGATACTTTTGGCGAAGGCGGTAGGGATCGCAGAAGGGCTATAGCTTTCTGCCGGGGATAAGCGCTCTGCTTATCCCCATCTTATTGGCGTATATGATGTACTTTCTCCATAAACTGGCTGACTCGCGCCTGGTCAACGAAATTGGCAAAAACACCGTCTTTTTTAAACGTGGTGGCTGTCACACAGCCGTCGGCGATGCTGAGCTGTTCCTCAACGTTTTCCAGACAGACGCCCGTGTTAGCCAATACTACCGTATCAGGCACCGTTTCTTTGACCCGTTTCAATAGCGCGCTGTCGGTACGTGCCCCGGCGGTCAGGCCAGAAACGCAGAGCGCATCAGGGTGGTTGTTAAAGACCGTCGATTTAGCAATCGAACAGATATCGCGATTACCCAGATAGACGGCAGCTTCAGGGACGATATTGAATAACGTTTTTACTCCGCCTGCGCCAATGCGATGCTGATGACGAATGGTTTCGCCGACGTTCGTGTCCCAGACGCCGAAATCGCTGGCGTAGGCGCCGGTGAATATTTCGCGGATAAATTTAGCGCCGGTGGCCATCGCCAGGTCGAATGAGGCGACGGGATCCCACAGCACATTGACGCCAAATGGAATGCGGATATCATTCATCAATTGCCCGATGATTCTCGCCATTGCCGCCGTCGTTTCCGGACGCACCTTCGTGAGATAAGGAAGGCTAAACTCGTTGGAGAACATGACGGCATCCACTCCTCCGTTTTGGAGCGCTATCAGATCGTCACCGGCTTTATCAATAACCCAGTTCATCCCCTTTTGCGGATCAAAACCCGGGTCGCCAGGCAATGCGCGTATATGGCACATAGCGATGACGGCTTTTTCCGTTCCAATAACTTCTTTCAGCCAACTCATTAAAGTACTCCTTATTCTGATAGTTCACGTTTACGTAAGAACAGGACGACACTGCCGACAATACCGACCGCCACGACAACGCCAATAATGCCAAGCGACATCAGTTCGGAAATCGACCAGCCGAACATATTGCCCACGGACAATGCCGAGATTTGCGCACTTTCACCGGCAAAGCTGAAACCGCCTTTAAGCGCCATTTCGGTGAAATAAGGCGCGAACTGGGTGGCGATCAGCAGGACGGTAATCATCACGATGACCCCGCTTATCAGCGTGCGGATCAGGTCTCCACGGTGGATAACCGTCGCCATACAGATAAAGAACGGAGCGACCGGCAGGTCTGCGAGGGGTAACACTTTGTTGCCCGGTAAAATACTGGCCAGAATTAACATAATGGGAATCAGTAGTAGGCCAACGGCAATGGTGGTTGGGTGGCCCAGCGTCACTGCGGTATCCAGACCGATGTAAACTTCACGCCCTTTGAAATACTTCTGGAAGAACTTTCTTGCGCCGTCGGAGATGGGCATTAGGCCTTCAACAATCAGGCGGATCATGCGCGGAAACAGCACCATGATTGCCGCAACGGTAATCATCAGACTGGCGCAGCCTTTAAAACCTTGCCCCGCCGCAAGGCCAAAAATCAGGCCGAGTACTACGCCGATAATCACCGGATCGCCGACCATGCCGTAGCGTTTCTGGATCTCCTGAGCATCAATGTTGCGTCCCTTCATGAACGGGATTTTTTCATAGATAGCATCCAGTAGAACGAACAAGGGTACCGAGCTGGAGCCGTAGCCTTGCGGTATCGAAATACCTTCCAGCCCGACGATGCTTTGTACTCGTTTCGCCGTCCAGTCGGCCATCTTTAACGAGAGCGCCGCGTGGCAGATTGCCCCCAGCACACCGTAAATCAGGCTGCCGGTCATCAACTGGACCACCGTACCCGTAATGGCGTAGTGCCAGTAATTATAGATATCGACGTTCATCGTTTTGGTCAGACGGGTGACCAGCATGGCGACATTGAGCAGAAAAATCACCGGGATAATCATGGCGCCGATGGCCGTCGCATACCCAACGCCGGAGGCGGGGCCGGCGCCAACGTCAAAGACATGCAGGGTCAGGCCAAAGCGTTCAATCATGACTTTGATAGGGGGACTGAGGCTGTCGATCGCCATGACGATCACCAGCCCCATACCGACAAAACCGATCCCGACCGTTACCCCTGCCTTAATCGCCTGCAGCCAGGGGATGCGGAAGATAAGGCCAATCACGATCATGATGATGGGGACAAAAACGGTACCGCCGAGAGACAGGATGTAATCAAACATAATGCCTCCTTTATTGGGTTAACAGAGCCTTGATTTGTTGTTTTAACGTGTCGTCATTGATCCCTGTGAGCAGGGCGGCGCCGTTAAGCGTAGGGACGCCATAATCACTGTTGGTTCGCATGGAGGTCACAATAAGGTCCATGCCGTTACAGTTCAGTGGGATCTCATTCAGACAGCACTGGGCGGTGGTGGCCGCAATGCCTTGTTCAGTCAGAAATTCTTGAAGTTTGTGTGCAATCATGGTTGAGGTCGACATGCCGGTACCGCATGCCACAAGGATCTTTTTCATAATGGATGTGCCTCTTGTGTAGCGCCTGAATCAGGCTCAACGGGAAAATGCGCTGCTGGCATACCTGCCAGAGCGGTCAATAAGCGGATGCAGTCAGTCAAATCACGCAGGCTGGCAACCTCCGCTGGAGAATGGGTATAGCGACAAGGAATGGAAAGACTGGCGCAGGGAATACCATCCTGCTCAACCTGGATATAACCTGTTTCTGTTATCACGCCGGGTGCCACTTCACGCTGCACCGGAACGTTGTGTTCAAGCGCCGTCTGTTCCAGCATCCGTATCAGGCGAGGGGGCGTGATTAATCCCGCCAGCGTTCCCCGACCATGGTAGTTCAGGCAGGTGATACCCACGCCCTGATTAACCCTGACCTCTGAATAATCGTGTAAGTCAGGGGTGTCGCACGATGGCGTGATATCAATACCAATCGCCAGATCGGGTTTTACACGGCGTAATACGGGAACAATGCCGCGGATATTAAATTCTTCCTGTACCGAAGCCACCAGATACACGGCGATATCAAGCTCTGCGGTACTGATAGCATCCGCTACGCCGAGCAGGGCAGTACAGCCCAGGCGATCGTCAAGCGCTTTACTGCACACCAGATCGTTTGCCAGGAGTTGGGGCGGGTTATACAGCGTGATAGGCGTCCCCACCTGAATGCCCATCCGTATGGCGTCATCTTTGTCTTTGGCACCGATATCAATCCACAGTTTATCGACGGAAGGCGACTGCGTGCGTTCGTCGCCTTTGGCAAAGTGGTATGACTTAATGCCGATACATCCCATGACCGGCCCGTTGTCCCCGGCGAGGGTGACGACGGAACCCGACATCGTGACCTGCGCAGGGCCGCCTACGCGCTCAAAGCGCAAAAATCCAGACGGCTCTATTTTGCGCACCATAAAACCGACCTCATCCATATGCGCAAAAAACATCAGCCGCAGCGCATCGGGCTTATCACTGCCGTAGCGGGCGACGACATTTCCTAATCGATCTCTCCAGACTTCTTTCGCGTGACGCTTGAATTCACGCAGCATGATTTCAGCAACGGGGTTTTCGTGTCCTGAAATCGCGTTGTACTGCAAAAGCGAGAACAGCGTTTCCTGCACAGAAAATGACATAGCTATCTCCGTAGAACGTAAAACAATCACTCGTTGAGCGTTTTATAGGCGCAGAATGGTCGGGTAATTGTGAGAGAGCTCACGTGAAATAGCGCAAAGCTGAATAAATAAAAAATAATGTGAGCCTGGTGGAATAAAAGCGCTCAAGGTTTGTGAAAGTTACGGGCGGAGGAGAGCAGTCAGTATGTTGAAATAAAGAGGATGAATAAAACGCGTGAAAGGTTTATGCCTTTCAGTGCGCTATTTTCTCGTGACGAATAGCTTCAAATGGGGGCTTATAAGGGCCCTAAGTTCCCTGGTTATCGTGCTCAGGATTGTGCGCTGCCATTACCGTGTTGTTGACGTGATGATCTTAAAAGGGCCTGTCAGCGCACAATCTGCGGGTATGGTTATCGTTGAACATTATTTAGCTGAATGGATCGTAGTGAGCCAGCGGGAGATATTGTCCGCCAGCGCATCGTTCCTGAAGAGTGCGCTGCCGGAGACCACACGATCAACGCCGCTGGCGATTATCTCCGGAAGTTCCTCCAGGTTTAGCGAACCATCAACCACCAGCAAAGTGGAGTCTCGCTTACCCGCTGCATTGAGTAATGCGACCACCTGGGCGATGCGTCTCAGTAATGCAGACCTGCTGAGCTTACTACCATAGCCAGGGTTTACTGCCAGAATTTGAACGATTTCAACGTCTTCAATGACCGGCAGAATGTGTTCCAGCGGCGTTGCCGGACACAGACTAATCCCGCGTAAAATCGGCATCGTACCGCCGGATACTTCTGCTTTTTGTTCACCCAGCCAATGGAGCATATGGTGCAGATGAGGCGTATTTTCCACCTGTAACGTGACGCAGTGTGCTCCTGCCTTTACGCTGGCCTGCACGACAGGCCAGGGGTTATCCACCATAAGATGGACATCCTTGATCATATGCTGCGGCAATTGCGCGATAGCCCAGGGGCCGACGGTGAACTGAGGGCAAAAATGCCCGTCCATCAGATCCAGGTGAAGAACGGGTTGTTCAAGCGTGCGAAGATGTTGCAGATACTCCCCGAGTTTGAGCCACTGACCGGCAAGGATGCCGATGCTTAACGGGTAGCGCTTCATCAACGATACGCACTCTGTGCGATTCAAACCGGCAAACGGACGGTTCATTTTTGAGTTCCTTATGGCATCAATCCATTGAAGACGCGTTTTTTTCGCGGACAGCTCATCAGCGATTCCAGTTTTTCTACGCAGGCAAGGTAGTGGGGCGTGGTTTTATGGAACGCAACGGCCGCTTCATCTTTATAGGCTTCATAAATATAGAAGCGGCTCTCAACCTCCGGATCCTGCAAGACGTCAAAACGCAGGTTTCCTTCTTCCTGCACCGAGCCCAGGTGATTCAGGCGAAATACGTCGATAAATTCGGCGATTTTATCTTCGTGGACGTTAATTTCCACCAGAGTGACATGCATACCGTTCTCCTTAAAAAACGCATGGGCCCGCCTGGCAGGCCCATGGCTTTGTTAGTTTTTCTCGCTCAGATAGAGTTCATACGCGCGGTCAGCCGTTTCATTGCGATGCACCACGGCGTGAACGGCCTTCATCATGGCGACAGGGTGATCGGACTGGAAGATGTTACGTCCCATATCGACGCCGGATGCTCCCTGATCGATCGCCTGCCAGCACATCTCAAGCGCTTCACGTTCAGGCAGTTTTTTCCCCCCTGCAATCACAATGGGGACCGGACAACCGGCGGCAATGCGCTCAAAACCTTTATCGACGTAGTAGGTCTTGATGATCTGTGCCCCCATCTCTGCGGCGATACGGGTGGCGAGTGAGAAGTAGCGCTGATCGCGCACCATATCTTTCCCCACGCCCGTTACCGCCATTGTCGGCATGCCGACTTTGATGCCGGCATCGATCAACTGGATGATATTTTTGATCGACTGATGCTCGTACTCGCTGCCGATATACACCTGTGCCGCGACGGCGCAACTGTTGAGGCGAACGGCATCATCCATCGAGAGCGCGACCGCCTCGTTGCTTAACTCGGTGAGAATCGAATTTGCGCCAGAGGCGCGCAGGACCACCGGTTTGTTCGTGGCGGGAGGGACGACACTGCGCAGGATACCGCGTGTACACATCAGCACATCGGCGAGCGGGAACAGGGGGGCGATATTGATATCGATACGTTCCAGCCCCGTCGTCGGCCCCTGAAAATAGCCGTGGTCAAACGCGAGCATGACCGTTCTTCCCGTCTCAGGATTAAAAATGCGCGACAGTCGGGACTGCATCCCCCAGTCAAGTGCGCCGCACCCCTTAAGCGTATAGGGGGTATTGCGTTGCGGCGTATCGGTATGGAAATCCTTACCATCTTTGATGTCATCTAAATCAGCCATTTTTTACTCCACGTTTACGGAAGGAAAATCAGAAATCGTATTTATCGATATTCTCTTTGGTGAACACCACGCGTTCCGGCAGCAGCACAATGCCATTGCCCTTCGCCTCGTAGCTGTAGCCCTGTACGCTATTTGGTGAGACTTCAACCTGGCCTACACCCGGAATCTCCAGCTTGTCGCCGGTGTTCATATCCCCTTTTTTCAGCAACGCATCGGCCACGTACACGGAGATCTTGCCCTGCTGAACCACGTCCCAGAGACCAAACTCTTTCACCGTGCCGCGTTCAACATATGGACGCATCACGTTTGGCGTACTGAATCCGACGATCGCCACGTTGGTGTTTTTCAGGTTTTCTGCGGCTTGAGCGGCGGCGGGAAGCGCGTTGGCATCCGGCGCGATGATGACGTCAAGATCGCTATAAGCTTTAATGATGCCTTCTGCGGTTTGCAGCGATTTCGTGGCATCGTTATAGCCAAACTGCGTGGTGACGACTTCCCATTGCGGATGATCTTTGGCGATTTTGTCTTTGGCTTCTTTCACCCACTGGTTCTGATCGGTCACCGTTGGGCTCGAGTAGAAGAAGGCGACTTTGGCTTTCTCTTTTTTGACCTGATTTGCGGCCATATCGACCAACATGCCGCCTAACTGGGCTGGAGTGCCCTGATTGATGTAGTACGAGCGGCATTCCGGTTTGGTGTCCGAATCCCAGGTCAATACCTTCACGCCGCGTTGCATCGCGCGTTTTAACGCCGGGCATAAGCCATCCGGTGAAACGGCGGAAACCACAATGGCGTTAAATCCCTGGTTAACGAAGTTATTGATGAGCTGAACCTGGCCAGATACGCTGGGCTCCGTTGGGCCGTCATACGTGACATCAACCCCCAGTTCTTTACCGGCTTCCAGGGCGCCGTTACCGCCACTGGTAAAAAATCCCACGCCAACCAGTTTCGGGATAAATGCGATTCGCTCAGCGGCATAAGCGTTGAGGGTGAATGCCGCCAGGCTAAGGGTACTGATTACAGCAATTTTTTTAATGCTCTGAATAGTCATGTACTTTTCCTTTAAGGCTATGGGTTTCAGGCCTGCCGAACCGCGCGACGGCGTGCCATCCAGTCTTTGATTTGCTGACGATGCAGGCTGATGGAACGACCTACGACAACGACAATAAGTAATGCGCCGGAGAGGGCGCTGGATACCTGATTAGGCACGCCAGCCATCTGCAACCCTTGCTGCAGATAGCCCACTAACAGCGCGGCGATAGCGGTACCTAGGATTGACCCGGACCCGCCGTAGATATTGGCGCCGCCCAGAACAACTGCCGTGATAGCGGGCATCAGGAAAGAGGCGCCCAGATCGGAACGCGCCGAGCCGAAGTAAGAAACCAGCAGCACGGCTGCGATCGCCGAGGCAAAGCCGGTCATCGCATACAGTGCGTACAACGTCCGGTTTACCGGGATAGCGCTATACAGCGCCACGCGCGGGCTTTGCCCAATCAGGAAGACATTTCGTCCGGCGTGGGTTCGGTGCATGAGCAACCAGAAAAAAAGCACGCTGACGAGAAAGAAGAGCAGGGGGATGGGTAAGCCCAGCACATCAAGGTTGGCAAAATCGACGAAGCCTTGAGGGAAACCGCCGATACCCTCATAACCGGTCGCCCCGGCCATCCCTGAAAGCAGCAATGCGCTGCCGCCAAACAGATACAACGTCCCCAGGGTAATAACTAAAGGGTTTACGCCCGTGTAGATAATCAGCCCGGCGTTGATCAGCCCGCATACCGCTCCCAGCGCGAGCGTCAGGATAATAGCCAGCGGCAGCGGCACGCCGCCCTGGAACATGACCCCCAGCGCAATGGCGCAAAGCCCCATTGTCGATCCAAAGGAGATATCAATTCCGCCGCTGACGATGACCATGGTTAAGGGCAGAGCGACAATGCCAATGCAGATAAAGTCGCTGGTGCTGAACAGCAGTACGTTCAGATCCAATAGGCGCGGATTCAGGGTGCCGAACCCCAGAATCTCAATGACCAGTAGCGCGGCGAGCGCCAGTTCCCAGCCGTATCGATGTAAACGAGTCATCATGCAACCTCACGTTTTTTGGCGGTGTTCACAGTATCCGCCGTGCTTTTTGCCGACGGACGCGGCTGGGATGGCGGAGTGAAACGGGCATATTTTTGCCTGCGGATATTCCGCTCCAGCGCACAACGTAGTCGGCCGTCAAAAACCAGCACCGCCAGCAGAACCAGACCCGCAATAAAGTCATTCCACCACGCTGGGATGCGCAGCAGGACCAGTACGCTGTCGATTTGAGTCAGGAAATAGGCGCCGAGCACGGCACCAATGATGGTTCCGGAACCGCCCAGCAGGCTGATTCCACCCAGTACGCAGGCGGCAATGGCTTTCATTTCCAGCCCGGTTCCAGTTTGATTAGGGATAAAACCAATCTGCGAGGCAAAGACGATTCCGGCTAATGCCGCCATACAGCCGTTGAGCGAGAAGGCCAGAATACGGATAGCTTCGGTACGCACGCCAAGCTGCCGCGCACCCTGCAAATTATCCCCGGTGGCATAAAAACAGCGACCAAATGCCGTTTTGGCCAGCAGCCAGGCCATCAGCAGCATCAGCAGCAGGGTCAGCCAGCCGATGGCGGAGATCCCGAGGAAAACCGGGGCAGAGAGCTGCTTAAGTTGTGCCGGCAAACCTTCAATCCATTTACCGCCTGTCCACAACAGCATGACGCCGCGATACAGGCCCAGCGTGCCCAGCGTGGCGACAATCGCCGGGATCTTCAGCCAGGCGACCAGCACGCCATTGATAAATCCCGCCAGCAGCCCCAGCAGCAGCGTCGCCACGCAGGCCACAGGTAGGGGATATCCCGCGTTCAGCAGCAGCCCCAGAAGCACGGCGCACATCCCGGTGATTGAGCCAACCGACACGTCGATGTTACGAGTCAACATGACCAGCGTCGCGCCAATCGCGAGCAGGATGAGGATTTGGGCGCTGCTGAAAATCATCGTTAGCGTTTGCACGTTGAGATACTGGCTGTCGAGCATCCCGGGTAGAACAAACAACAGCAGCACGGCCAGCAGTGCGGTTGCTTCGCGGTTATTCTGGATAAATTTCAGCATGGCGCCTCCCCGGAGAGTGGTGTAGTCCCTGACCTGCGATCGCCGAAAGCGACGTGCATGATGGTGTCGACATTAATCTCGTCGCCCTGTAGAGCCTCGCTGCCCGTTTCTCCCTGGTGCATGACGTAAACGCGATCGGCCATTTGCTCGATCTCCTCCAGATCGGAAGAGATGAACAGGACGGCAACGTTCTGAGCGGCGATACTGCGGAGCAACTGATAGATATCGTTACGGGCAGAAACGTCCACACCGCGCGTCGGCTCATCCACAATCAGCACCTGGGGTGAGGCCTCGAGACATTTGGCGATCAGAATTTTTTGTTGATTACCGCCTGAGAGCGTGCGAGCAGGCTGTTCGGGATCGTTCAGTTTGATATTGAGCGCACGACGATAGCGTTCTAGCGTGGCGCTATCTTTGGCCGGATTGGCCCAAAAACCGCTGTGGTTATGGGTCAATGCGCAAACATTCCATGCCAGCGAGGCATCCAGATTCAGCCCTGACGATTGCCGATCTTCCGGCAAATAGACCAGACCTTGTTGCAGGCGCTCGCGTGTGGAAAGCGTGGAGATATCTTTGTCGCCAAGTACGACGCGTCCGCCCCGTAGAGGTCGTAGCCCGTAAAGCGTTTCGGCAAGTTCGGTGCGCCCGGCGCCAACCAGACCTGCCAGACCTAAAATTTCCCCGGCACGAACCTCAAAACTGACGTTCATGAATCCTTCTCCGGTCACATTCTCGAGGCTTAACACCGGTGCGCCCGTCTCGTGCTGCGGACGGTTACCGGGCAGCTCCAGCCACAGTTTCTGTGTCGCACTGAGCGAATTTGAGCGTGAAGCCGGCGTGATGGCCTGGATAATCTCGTCCGTGCTCAGGTCTGCTGTTTTACCGGATAGCGCAATGATTCCGTCCCGCATCACGCTAATGTAATCCGCAATCTGGCGTATTTCTGGCAGCTTATGAGAGATAAAGACGATCCCTACACCGCTGTTCAGCAACTCACGCAGACGGCTGAACAAGCGCTCCGTTTCCGCAGGAGTGAGGGAAGCTGTGGGTTCATCAAGGATCAAAATTCGCGAATCGCGCATTAGCCCGCGCATGATTTCAACCATTTGTCGGTCGGCGACATCCAGTAAACCTGCGGGACTGTTAATCTCAAACTGACAGCCCAGTGCGCTCAGCATGGCGCTCATTTTGGGCATTGAGCTCTGGTGTTTGGGCAAACCAAACAGGATGTTCTCTTTTACCGTCAGGCTGGGGAAGAGTAGCGGCTCCTGCGGCACAAGGTAGATCCCCAACTGATGCGCCAGGATCGGCGTCAATTTTGTACAGCGGGAACCTTCAATCTCAATGCTTCCGCTATCCGCCGGGGTAATGCCAGCGATGATTTTCATCAGCGTGGATTTCCCGGCGCCATTCCCTCCCAGCAGCGCATGGACCTCGCCTTTACGCAAGACAAAGTCAATACCTTTCAGTACATTGACGCCAGAATACTGCTTACAAATAGATTGTGCGCTGAGCAGGGGGGCGATCTTTTCGAGACTCATTTATGTGCTACCTCCGTTCGGCCTGGGTAGAATCAGGTTGAACAAATGTATTGAGCGATTCTAATTGTTCATAACCTTATGGCCTAACTGCTCATAAATCCGACGAATAGATCACGTTTTATGCTAAAATGATCCTGAAATTTAAATGTGTTCAAGTTAAAGCCACTAAAATGTGGGTTTAATCACAGTTATTAATGACTGATGAATGAACAATTGTGTTCAGAAATTAGATATGTTCAAAGTGAAGACAGAATGATGACTATTAATGACCCGATGATGTCCGAGCAAGGGATGTGTGAAGAAGAGCTGGTGGCACGCATTGCGTGGTTCTATTACCACGATGGTATGACGCAAAGCGATATCAGCAACAGGCTGGGACTGACGCGGCTTAAGGTGTCGCGGCTGCTGGAGAAGGGGCATCAGTCCGGGATTATTCGCGTCCAGATTAATTCTCGCTTTGAAGGCTGTCTGGAATATGAAACTGAATTACGTCGCCGCTTTGATCTGCACAATGTGCGGGTCATTCCAGGGTTCCCCGGAGCCGATGCGTGCGTACGCCTGGGGATTGGCGCTGCGCATATGCTGATGGAGTCACTCCAGCCGCAGCAGATTCTGGCAGCGGGCTTCGGCGAGGCAACCATGAATACCTTAAAACGGCTCAGCGGGTTTATCTCCGCTCAGCAAATCCGCCTGGTGACGCTGTCGGGCGGTGTTGGACCTTATATGACCGGGATTGGGCAACTCAACGCGGCCTGTCCGGTCAGTATTATTCCGGCTCCGCTTCGCGCCTCTTCGGCTGAGATTGCCCGGACCTTAAAAAATGAAAACAGCGTTCAGGATGTCCTGCTGGCAGCCCAGGCTGCCGATGCGGCGATTGTGGGTATCGGCGCAATCAACCAGAAAGAGGAGGCCACCATTATTCGCTCAGGTTATATCACTCAGGGGGAACAGCTGATGATTGGCCGTAAAGGCGCCGTGGGCGACATTCTGGGCTACTTCTTCGATAGCGAAGGGCAGGTGATTCCGGATATGAAGATTCACGATGAACTTATTGGATTAACCCTCAATACCCTGAAGACGATCCCGACGGTGATCGGCGTCGCCGGGGGCGTGAATAAAGCGGAAGCGATCGCTGCGGCAATGAAAGGGGGTTATATCAACGCATTGGTCACAGACCAGGAAACTGCCGCCGCTATTGTCAGCGGGCAGTAATGCGTATCTGCCGTGCAGTCGTGCGGCAGGGAGTCACAGAATTTCCGTTTGTACCGTGGAGACAGCATTGACGAACTGATAACTAAAATAAGCCGAGGACAAAACGATGGCCCGACTCTGTACCCTCTCTGAATCAGCACATTACCTGATGGCACTGGACGCCGGAACCGGAAGCGTCCGCGCCGTGATTTTCGACCTGGAAGGCAAACAAATCGCGGTGGGACAATCGGAATGGCGGCACCTTGCTGTTCCGGATGTTCCCGGCTCGATGGAGTTCGATCTGGGAAAAAACTGGCAACTGGTCTGTGAATGTATCCGTCAGGCACTGCATATCGCCGGGATTGCGCCGGAAGCGATTGCTGCTGTCTCTGCCTGTTCGATGCGTGAAGGCATTGTGGTTTATGACGCAGAGGGAACGCCCGTCTGGGCCTGCGCAAACGTGGATGCCAGAGCGGCGCGGGAAGTCAGCGAACTGAAGGAGATCCACGACTATACCTTTGAAAGCGAGGTTTATCGTAGTACCGGTCAGACGCTGGCGTTGAGTGCGATTCCACGTCTGCTCTGGTTGGCACATCATCGTTCGGATATCTATCGTCGCGCCTCGACGGTCACGATGATCAGCGACTGGATGGCCTATATGCTCAGCGGTGAGCTGGCGGTGGATCCTTCCAATGCGGGAACAACGGGCCTGTTAGATCTCAAAACGCGCGACTGGAAGCCGTCATTGTTGCAGATGGCCGGACTACGGTCAGATATTCTCTCCCCGGTCAAAGAGACCGGAACGTTACTGGGAAAAGTGACCGTCCAGGCCGCCGAACAGTGTGGGCTGAGAGCGGGTACGCCGGTGGTGGTGGGGGGCGGAGATGTTCAGTTGGGATGCCTCGGTCTTGGGGTTGTACGCCCGGCGCAAACTGCCGTACTGGGGGGAACATTCTGGCAGCAGGTGGTGAATTTACCTGCGCCGATTGTGGATCCTGAAATGAACGTTCGCGTGAATCCGCACGTTATTCCGGGAATGGTACAAACCGAATCCATCAGCTTCTTTACCGGTCTGACGATGCGCTGGTTCCGCGATGCTTTCTGTGCTGAAGAAAAGCTGATTGCTGAGCGTCTGGGCGTAGACACCTACACGCTTCTGGAAGAGATGGCTTCCCGGGTACCGGCCGGCGCATGGGGCGTCATGCCCATTTTCTCCGATCGGATGCGCTTCAAGAGCTGGTATCACGCTGCCCCTTCATTCATCAACCTGTCCATCGATCCTGAAAAATGTAATAAAGCCACGCTGTTTCGTGCGCTGGAAGAGAATGCGGCCATTGTGTCGACCTGCAATTTGCAGCAAATCGCCGATTTTACCGGGATCCATCCGACTTCGCTGGTGTTTGCCGGGGGAGGCTCGAAGGGCAAACTCTGGAGCCAGATTCTGGCGGATGTTTCAGGGCTGACGGTCAACGTGCCGGTTGTCAAAGAAGCCACGGCGCTGGGCTGTGCCATTGCAGCCGGCGTCGGAGCGGGGATCTGGTCATCCATGGCTGAGACCGGCGAACGGTTGGTGCGCTGGGAACGGGAGCATGTACCTGACAGGGCGAAGCACGAGCTTTATCAGGAATCGCGCGCGAAATGGCAGGCGGTATATCAGGAGCAGCTAGGTCTGGTCGATCACGGGTTGACGACCTCTTTGTGGAAAGCGCCTGGTTTATAACAGGAGAGGGTGATGATTAAATCGAATGAAGCGCAGCATGAGTACCGTTTTGGTGACAGTGGCCCGAAATACCTCATTCGCGGTCCGGTGTGCGACATGGGCGTTGTCATGCTCCAGCCCGGTCAGTCTTTTCCCAACCATCGTCACATCGAAGCCTGTGAAATTTTTTATACTCTGGCTGGCGAAGTGACGCTTTACCTGAACGGTGAGGCCCACACGTTAGGCTCGGGGGATGTTCTACACTGCGATCCCGGTGACGCGCATTTTCTGGTGAACAGAGGTGAGGTGCCGTGGAAAGGCGTTTTTGTTAAATCGCCGCATATCCCGGGCGACAGTCATCCGGTTGAGCCGACGACCTATTAGTCCTGGATATTTTATCCATGACAGGCAGATTGGGGCAGGGATAGGACTTTCCTTGCTCCCTTTCCCAAATGTGGAGGCCGTCAGGCCCTGTCAACGTGAAGGGCCTTTGGCATAGGGCTATCGCGATATTGACCGCCACGGTTTAGCGGCCCACTCAGCCTCCAAAATCGTAATACACAAATGCGAGCTTATTCCCGTCCGGATCGCGGACATACGCACTGTGGAATTCTTGCCCGTATTGCGGCCTGTGTCCCGGTGCGCCTTCGTCCGTACCGCCAAGATTGAGCGCCAGTGCGTAGAGTTGCTGGATATGTTCAAACGAGCGGGCATTCAGCGCCACCATCGTGCCATTCCCAACTCCAGCAGGCTGCCTGTCAAAGGGGGTACCCACGCACAGCCCGGTGGTATGGTTATTGTTGAATGTTCCCCAGGATGCCCCTTCTTCATTCCGGCCCGCCTTTGGATGCCCGAGCAATTCCATCAACGGATCGTAGAACTTTATGGCACGCTGGAGATCGTTAGTTCCCAGCATCACGTAAGAAAACATATCTCCTCCTGACTCTCTTTTGCATTATTGCTCCTGATAACTCGCAGGCGATACAGGCTGACCCTGATATTGCCTGCGCAGTTTCAGCAGTCGGGAAACCAGTATGATGACGGCTATACCGGCCAGCAGCGCCGCGCAGTGAAAAGCTATCCTGCCGCCGGCATGGAAGTAGATCCAGCGGGTTGCCTCAATGGAAAGCGCAAAGGCGCTCAGCGCCATAATATTCAGCGTGGCAGACACGGTGCCTTTTGGCAGGTTATGAGAAAAGAGTGTAAAACGAAACAGTACAGGGTAGAGCAGCCCAATGCCCAGGGCATAAAGGCTCGTCCCCAGTATTGACCACAGCCAGACGTGTGGCCATAGCAGGTTGCCGATCAGCAACGTGAGCAGGCCAACAAGCTGTATTGGGATGGTACCCCAGATAAAGCGGGGTGAAGTGGGGTCCTTGATAAAATTCGCGACGATCGCGCTGGCGATGATGATCCCACTAAATACAGGTACCTGTGTCCAGGCATAGGTATCGGGGGACATTCCACCATGCTCAATCAGGATAACGGGGGAGAGCGCCACCCAGGTGATAATTGGCAGGTTGCCAAATGCGACGGCCAACGAACCGGTCAGCACCACGGGGTGGCGAAATGCCGCGATGAAATCGCTTAACACCTCACCGGGCTTAAATCCCCGTCCCTGAGAGATAACGGTTTCCGGCATTTTGAATAGCAATAAGGACCACGCGACCAGCCCCAAAACGCCAATGAGGGTAAAGAGCCATTTCCAGTGCATGAATGCCATCAGCCCTGCGCCCGCTACCGGACCGATAACTGGCGCGAGCAGAACAATAGAGGTCAGGGCGGCCATAATCCTGATGGAATCCGTTTCTCCAAACGCTTCCTGAATCGAGACGTAACCGACGGTTGAGATAAAACAGATGCTTGTGCCCTGAATAAAGCGGGCAACGAAGTACTGTTCGATTGAGGTGACAAACAGCATGCTCAGGCAGGCGATGGCAAAAATCAGCGCGCCGGTCAACAGCACAGGCCGACGGCCAATACGGTCGGAAAGGGGGCCCAGCAGCCATTGTAGCGCCAGACCACCGACCATGTACAAACTGACGGATGCGGGGGCTAGCGTTACATCCGCCTGTAGCTCATTGATAATATTGATGATACCAGGCTGAATGAGATCCGTTGTCAGGTAGGCTGAAAAATCATAAATCATCATCGCGAGCGGAAACAGCATAACGCTGCCGTACTGCAGTAAACGCCGGGGTGTGCTGTTCATGTGGGGCTCCGGTCAATATCTTGTCCTGTGTTTTAGTATCTCTTTATTCATTCAACTAATGTTAAACGGACATAATTTAACCATTGGTTTTGTATGGTTACTGTGACTTAGTCGCAATGTAGACGAACTTCAACGGACAGCCGCTGCCTTTGCAATGGCTGTCCGTTGCGGCTAAAGATCAGCTGAGATCGTGAAGTGCTTTATCCATGGCGGGGGTGAGACTGAGGTCAATAAACTCCACGGCCAAACCGCGGCGTTCAGGCGTGCAGCACATCACGCCAACTTTTACCGGCCCGGAGGGGAAGTGGCACAGACGAAGCAAAGGCCAGCACAGCCCATCTGATGAGTACTGCAACCGTAACCCGTCTTTCTTACGGGTCAGGCGAAGCCAAAATTCTCGTGGATCGCCCGGGAAGATTCCGGTTGCCCAGTCGGATTTCTGTAATGTCAGTACGCTTCCTATCGCTGGCGCACCATCATTGTATTCAATCCCGGCCTTGAGCCAGTGTTGCTCATCCAACATAAGCATCAGCCCCGCCTGGTCATAGAGCGTACTGAAATCAGCGCGAATTTTAACCTGAAACGTAAAATCATCCGCCACGTCAGTGGCGAAGATATGACCTGAAAAACGCTCAAATCCGTACCAGGTATGGCGCCAGAAATCGGTATGGTTATCGGTGATTACCGATAGGGCGTTGTTTTCGTAGCGCCATGTCGCGGGCTCATTTATCCATTCAAACTTGCTACGCATCATTCCTCTCCTTTTGTCTGGCATGCATCATGACAATCTCTTTTAAACATTCAGTATCATCTCAAATCTGGCTGTCGGTCAGCCCCACTGAACGCTGAGGGTGTTCCGTGAACTCGGCGACAACAAATCGGTTCCCTCCTCTACTCTCTTCTGATAGGCAGAAATGTCTTACTTGTAACGTATTGAAATATCTATGTATTTTTAAAATCCACGATCTTTTTTAAAGTAAAACAATAAAAAATTATCGTTTTATTTTAATTTTGTGTATTCTTTGAACTATACCACAATGCAGACTCACAGAGGTTCTATGTCCACTGATGCACTGGCGCAGCTCAGCCAAAGAATGGTCTCGTTCACCATGATGCTGTTGATTGCCGTTGTTTTAATCAATTCGCTCGTCCTGTTCTTTCCTGCATTATCCTTTTCGGATGAGTTACGTGGGATAAGACTATCGCTTTACGATCAGAGGCTTTCTGCCCTTAATGTCAGCCTGCGAACCTTGCCATGGTGGCAGGCTGCTGGCGTCGGCGTAATCAGCTTATTGGTTATGGCTCCACTTTGTTACAGCCTGTATCAACTCCGCTCTTTGTTTAAAGCTTATGCCCAGCGGAATTATTTCTCAGCCAGTTCTGCACGGTATATGAGCCGAGTCGGCGGTTCACTGGGGGTCTGGACGGTCATGAACCTGCTTGCCGATCCTGTTATCAGTTACTGGTTGACGTTGCTTAATCCTCCCGGCGAGCGTGAAATATTATTCGGGTTTGAACTACAACACATAATCTGGATTTTTATTTCTCTGTGCGTGATGGCAGTGGCTAAAATACTGGAAAAGGCAAGCGTTCTGTACGAAGAAAACAAACTCTTCCTGTGAGGCGATAACTGTTATGGCAATCATTGTTAAGCTGGATGTATTACTCGCCGCACGGAAGGTGAAGTCAAAGGAACTTGCTGATGCGATTGGTATTACGGAACAGAATCTCTCGTTAATTAAGCAAGGGAAAATTAAAGGTTTTCGCTTTTCAACCCTGGATGCACTGTGCAAATATCTTGATTGTCAGCCCGGCGATCTCTTTAGCTATATTCCAGTGAAAGAGGATGAATAAAATAGACGGGTGACATTCACTATAGCATAGCCCTTTTGCCTACCGGAAAAACACCGCTGTCTGCGGCGGTGTTGCTATAAGACACGCTTCTTTTGGCAAAATACATAAAGGAAAATATTTATGAAAGGAACTGTACTGACTATTCTGTTTATTCTTATCCTCAATAGCGCGGCCATCGCGTCACCGCGAGACGATCGTCCGGGAAAAGTAAATCACCATTCTGATATTCAGAAAGAGCGTAAAGGCAACTCTGGACATCGCTCTCCTGTTTACCATTCTGTGTCGAAACCGCCCAAAGACAAGCATATTCACAGAACCCAAAAAATGAAGTCAGGAGGCTCTAATCTGTATATTGTCGATGACGTTTATAATCATCGCTATAAAAACGAATATTACCAGATTATATCGCCTTATGAGGATATAGAAATACTGAATTACAGCGAGCGATGATATTTTACCCCCATGGACTTCAGCGCTATAAGGACGGACTAAATACCTCTTTTATTCTTACGCATTCTGTTACTAAATTCTTCTGAAGGGAGTATCTACCATGCTTACAAGGCTATTGGCACTTTCATTATTTTTCTCTTTTATTCCTGTTATCACTCTTGCGGCTGAAAAGGGGGGGAATACGCTACAGGTCGAGAACTCCACGACAAATAGTCCTGATGCACGGCTGGATCGTGGTGATTATGTAAATATAATTTCATCGAAGGCGAGTCGTCTCTCAAAGGAACCCTCAAATAACGCCCTGCGTTGGGATGTCGTGCAGGATGAACTTGCGGTAGGCAATTTAGGTAAAGTCGAAAAATATCTCGAGCCTTTATTAAGCGATCCGCTTTATAAGAATGATGCGCTCTATACACTGGGGACAACTCGTTATTTGCAGGGCGACTACGTACAGGCGGAAACACTTTTCCGAAAGAGTGCCAGGGAACTGAGAAGTCGCATCAAACAACTTTATGTTTACTACCAAACAGGTCAGTATTCGAAGGCGAAAGAATTGTTCGATGATGAGCAGCTGAAATCGCTCAGTCAGAATGATATCGCTCTGTTGAGTCTGATGAATTCCTTCGGCAGTGCCCAGCCTTACAGACCTGAATGGAAATCTGAGAAGGCTATTCTTCCATTCATCTCGATGAATCATTTGCCAATAGTCTCTGTCAGGGTGAACGGACAACCTATCAATGTCTTCATTGATACGGGCGCTGATTTATTTGTTCTCAAATCTGAAATGGCGAAGAGACTGGGGCTGAAATCGCAGGCAAGTTTCACGGGGACTTATGCTGGCGGCAAGACAGCGGAAACGCATTACTCCAGATTACAGACGTTGGGTCTGGGAGACGTCACATTACATGATGTTCCTGTTGATATTGCAGATTTCCCTCAATCATGGTTTTTCACGGATGAAAAAACGGGGCAAAAAATAGATGTAGACGGCATTTTATCCACGGGGGTGTTCCATCAGTTTCTCACGACGATGGATTATCCTGAGCGACAGGTGGTGCTGATGCCCAGAAATAAAGCCAGTCAACGTGAAGTTGCTGAAGACGGTGGCATAAATATTCCCTTTATCCTGGAGGGTACGCATTTCATGATAGTTAAAGGCGCAGTTAACGGTAAGGAGGGCATGACTTTTTTCCTCGACTCAGGTCTTGACGATCCGGATGCTTCGATTTTGTTGCAGAAAGAAGCGCTGAACTACGCCGGAGTAAAATTGCAGGATGGGGAACGCTATATACTGGATGATGACAAAGGAGGGCTGGGGGGAGGCGGTTTTGCCGTAACCCGTCTGTCGATCGACAGTGTTTCTGTCGGCGCTTTAAATCAGAAGGGGTTAATCGGGCTTTATGGACTCTTACCGGAAGCGCTCTATTTCACCGAATCCGGGATGATTCTCGATGGTTTCATCAGTCATCAGTTCTTAAAACACTATAAATGGACCATTGATTTTGACTCTATGCTGATGACATTCCAGTAATGGAAAACGTCAGTTCCGATCTGGTTGGCATTCATGCCAACCAGATCTTCAAATGCTGCAAGCGGTATGGGGACGGTTCGCGAACGGCGGTACTCCCAGGCGAGGACGCCGAGCCGCAGTGATTTCTGGGTAAAAAGACGATGGAAGCGGGAAAACTGGCTTACTCGTCCGCTTTATGCGCCCAGGCGGGCATTGCCGTCAGGTAGCGTTTTGCCCGCTTGCGCGATTCTTCTTCGCCCACCTTTTGCCAGGAATCGAGAAAAGCCGCCAGACCGGAAACGGCCTCATCCCATGATTTGAGATGACCATCGCTATCGCTGCAGTATGCACAGTATTTATCGCTACTCCCCTGTGCATCAGGTGCGGACATCGGCATTCCGCAGGCCTGACAAAACCGTTCGTGCTGTGTCATATCGCGCTCCTTGTGTTATTGGATTGTCTATAAAATATACAAAATTGATGTGCCGTGTTTAATGTGTCAGATCAATAGAACAACCCATAACCATCATGAATATTGATTGAACTCATATACCCAATAATTGCCGTTTTGGTAGTCTCGCTATATCTCTTTGCTCACCGACAGGATTGCATCGTTGGAAATCTTTTTTTAACCCTCTGAAAAATATCTCTTAAATATTTTTCATACATCAACATTCATGGTCCGTTCAGTACGGATCCGGTTTTGTATGGGTTAAAAAAGGTATGTTATGAAAGTTACATGGACCGTCATGCCCGTGGGTTTTCAGCGCATTGCGAAACGCTGTCCTTCATGTGCAATTAAACGGGACTTCACGCCTTCGGGAGCATTTCGGGTCAATTCACAAAAAAAGAAGCTCGATGTGTGGCTCATTTATAAATGTACGCACTGTGATTACACCTGGAATATCTCACTTTTTTCGCGGGTGCACGTCAGCAAAATTGACCGTCAGCTTCATCACCGACTGATGAGCAACGATGCCGCGACGGTGCAGCGCTTTGCCTGTGATGTTGCAACGCTGAAGCAAAACAACGCCGAGTTATCGGGTCGGCCTGATTTTCACATTCGGGAGCGATGGCCGCTCAGCATGACAACTCCCCGGTGGGTTCACGTTAGCGTCAGGATCTCTCACCCTTTTCAGGTTAGCCTTCTGTCCATTTTGCAAAAACAGCTCAAGCTGAGCGCAGGTGAAATCCGGAGAAGGGTCGAGGCTGGGCAGATAAGCGGCGTTACGATGAAAATGCTTAAATCGCGAAAGCTGAAGGCAACGGAATATCAGTTCCAGCTCTCAGTGGAAACGTTTTATGCCCGGCGAAGGATCGTTCTGACACGTGGTGAAAACAGGAGGCTCTGCTAACGCTCCGTACAGGGAAAGCGAAATTCGTTGTTCCATGAATCATCGGATAGTGGATGATTCATGATAAATAGTTAAGCCCGGCCTTTTTCCAGGCCGGGCTTAATCTGTTTATCGGCTTAATCCACAATGAAAAGTTTTGCCCCCGTTGTGGTTCGGGATTGATGTGGCTCCGCATTATCGCCCACCTGATAGCTCATTCCCGCTTTCAACACAAATTGACGCCCATCCTCAAGGGTTGTTTCCAGTTCGCCTTCAATACACAAAAGAATATGTCCTTTCTGGCACCAGTGATCGGCAAGATAGCCAGGGCTATAGTCAACCATGCGAACGCGGATTTTATTGGCTTCGTGACCAAAAAACTGGGTACGCCAGTAGGCCATGCCTGTTTCTCCCGGATGCTCTGTGACTTCTATCTCATTCCAGTTTGTGGTGCTGAAAGCAAAGGCATCGGTCTTCATATTGTCGCTTCTCTGAGGGGGAATACGGGTCTGGAATTAGACTATGTGCATAACAAAAAATTAACAATTGAATATTTCTCACTATCAAGGCCGGCCTCAGAACCGGCCAAACCAGGAAACTATTGTGTTGTGGCACACTTTCCCTTCACATCCCCGATAAATGCAGCCACGGTATCCTGCATGATGTTGTTCGTGTTGGCCCGGTTGATCGTCATTTATTTTATCTATTACGATGAAAGGCCATATCCCATCGTTAATCCATAGTCATAGTAATGACACTTCGCTTATTCTCATAAATAATTATTTTAGCTATTTATTCTATTATTTGTTTTTGCTATGACCATTGCACCGATACTGTACGAAAATGCGCTTTTACGGTGCGTGAAAATATCTGGTGAAATAGCTGGTTTTATTTTAATTCAATATAAAACAATATATTAAATATCTGGCATAGGCCTTGCTAATTGAATTCCATCTTGTATACCAACAGGGATTCAACGATGGCTTTTATGACCGGAAAAACGCTGGCAGGCTGGCGTCAGCACATCAGGCAAAATAGCAATACGGTGTTCGCATTATTACAGGCGCATATTCAGTCGTTGGCGACCGACGATAACGCATGGTTAACGATCGCCAACGACGCCCAGCTAAGCGCGCAGCTAGACGCATTAATGCCCATCTACCGCAACAATCCTGAGGCGTTGCCGTTATTCGGTATTCCTTTTGCGGTCAAAGATAACGTTGATGTCGCAGGTTGGCCGACCACCGCAGCTTGTCCGGCGTTTGCCTATGTGGCAGAGGAAGATGCCACAGCGGTGGCCCGTCTGAAAGCCGCCGGGGCCATCGTGATTGGCAAAACCAATCTGGACCAGTTTGCCACCGGGCTGGTGGGCACGCGTTCACCGTACGGCGCGGTGGTGAACAGTTTTAACGCCGACTACGTCAGCGGCGGATCCAGCTCCGGCTCCGCTTCCGTGGTGGCGCGCGGTCTGGTGCCGTTTGCCTTCGGCACCGATACCGCCGGTTCCGGGCGCGTACCTGCCGGGTTCAACAATATCGTCGGGCTAAAGCCGACCAAAGGCTGGCTGTCGGCGAAGGGCGTGGTACCCGCCTGTCGTCTGAACGACACGCTGTCGGTGTTTGCGCTGACGGTGGAAGATGCATTCGCCATCGCCACGGTGGCGGGCGGTGACGATGCTCAGGATGCCTATTCCCGCACGCATCCCGCGACCACACCCGCCGCGATGCCGTCCAGCCCTGTATTTGCGATCCCGGAAATGCTGAATTTCTTCGGTGATACCGAGGCGCAGACGGCCTGGGAGCTGGCGCTGGATGCTTTGCATGACAGCGGCGCGACGCTAAAACCGATCGACTTCAGCGCCTTTTCGCAACTGGCGGAACAACTGTATCAGGGGCCGTGGGTGGCCGAACGCACGGCGGCCGTCGGCGAAATGCTCCAGCACCCCGAACGGATGGACCCGACCGTCCACGCGATTATCGCCGCCGGGCTGAACTACAGCGCGGTGGACGCCTTCAGAGCGGAATACCTGCGCGCCGAACTGGCGCAAAAAATTCAGCGCGCGTTAGGCGAGGTGGATGCGCTGGTTGTGCCAACCTCGCCGACGATCCATACCCTCGAAGAGATGAAGCAGGAGCCGGTGCGCTTCAACTCGCAGTTTGGCACCTACACCAATTTCACCAACCTGGCGGATCTCAGCGCGCTGGCGTTGCCCGCGCCTTTTCGCGCCGACGGCCTGCCTGCGGGCATCACGCTGATTGCCCCCGCGTGGCACGACCGCGCGCTGGCGGATTTTGGCCTGCGCTGGCAGCAACAGCTGGCGCTGCCGATGGGGGCCACCGGGCAGCCTCTCGCTCCGGACGTGGGCACGCTGCCGGTCTCTTCCCGGCACGTGCGCGTGGCCGTGGTCGGCGCGCATCTGCGCGGTATGCCGCTCAACTTCCAGCTCACCGCTCGCCGGGCGGTATTTGTCGAAGCGACCCATACCGCACCGTGTTACCGGCTGTACGCGCTGGCTAATACTCAGCCGCAGAAGCCGGGTATTGCCCGTGCGGCCAGCGGCGCGGCGATCGAGGTGGAATTGTGGGATATCCCGCTGGCGCGATTCGGGGAGTTTGTCGCTGAAATCCCGGCACCGCTGGGCATTGGCTCGCTGGAGCTAAGCGATGGTCGTTGGGTGAAAGGCTTTATCTGTGAACCGGCGGCGCTTAACGATGCCGCGGACATTACCGAATTTAAGGGCTGGCGTCACTGGATTGCCCGCAAGGAGAATCACCATGTTTAACACCGTCCTGATTGCTAACCGTGGCGAAATCGCCTGCCGTGCTATCCGCACCCTGAAACGTCTGGGGATCACCAGCGTAGCGGTTTACTCCGACGCTGATAAAAATGCCGAGCACGTCAAGCTGGCCGATATTGCGCTGGCGCTGGGCGGCGAGAAGGCGAGAGACAGCTACCTGAAAATCGACAGCATTATCCAGGCGGCGCGCGAAAGCGGCGCGCAGGCTATCTGGCCGGGTTACGGTTTTCTCTCCGAGAGCCTGCCGTTTGCCGACGCCTGCGAACAAGCGGGCATCGTCTTTATCGGTCCCACCGCGCAGCAGATTGGCGAATTTGGTCTTAAACACCGCGCCCGTGAGCTGGCGGCGCAAGCCGGTGTACCGATGACGCCGGGCACCGGGCTGCTGAACTCGCTCGATGAAGCGCTGGCTGCGGCGCAGCGGGTAGGCTATCCGGTGATGCTAAAAAGTACCGCGGGCGGCGGCGGTATTGGCCTGACGCGCTGCGCCGACGCCGAGGCGCTGGCGCAGGGCTGGGAGAGCGTGCGCCGTCTGGGCGAACAGTTCTTCAGCGACGCGGGCGTGTTTGTTGAACGCTGCATTGACCGTGCGCGTCATATCGAGGTGCAGATTTTTGGTGACGGTAACGGCAACGTGGTGGCGCTTGGCGAGCGCGACTGTTCGTTGCAGCGGCGCAACCAGAAGGTTGTTGAAGAGACGCCCGCGCCGAATCTGCCTGCCGCCACCCGTGCGGCGCTGCTCGATGCCGCCGTAAAGCTCGGCAAGCTGGTGAACTATCGTAGCGCCGGGACGGTGGAGTTTATCTACGATGCCGGGCAAGACGCCTTCTACTTTCTCGAAGTGAATACCCGTTTGCAGGTCGAACATCCGGTGACCGAATGTGTGACCGAGCTGGATCTGGTGGAGTGCATGCTGCGCGTGGCGGCGGGGGAAGCGCTCGACTGGGCGCGTCTGGCGAAAGCGCCACAGGGGGCGTCTATTGAAGTGCGTATCTATGCCGAAAACCCGCTGAAAAACTTCCAGCCAAGCCCCGGCGTGCTGACGGAAGTGGTGTTCCCGGACGACGTGCGTATTGATACCGGCGTGGCCACCGGCAGTGAAGTGTCGGCATTTTATGACCCGATGATCGCGAAACTTATCGTCCACGCCGACACCCGCGAAGCCGCGCTGAGCAAACTGCATGCCGCGCTGAACGCCACGCGTCTGCACGGCATCGTCACCAACCTTGACTACCTGCGTCAGATTACCGCCAGCGAGGCCTTTATCAGCGGCACCGCGTGGACGCGGATGCTGGATAGCGTGGTGGCGCGCTCATCGGTGATTGAGGTGCTGCAGCCCGGCACCTGGAGCAGCGTACAGGATTATCCTGGCCGCCAGGGTTACTGGGATATTGGCGTACCGCCGTCAGGGCCGATGGACGATTTTGCTTTCCGCCTTGCTAACCGCATTGTCGGCAACCACGAATCGGCGGCGGGGCTGGAATTCACCCTGCAAGGGCCGGTGTTGCAATTTCACTGCGATGCGCTGATTGCGCTGACCGGGGCCGACTGCCAGGCGCAGCTCGATGGCGAAGCGGTCGCGCTGTGGCAACCGGTGGCGGTCAAGGCCGGACAAACGCTGGCGCTGGGCCGTGCGCAGAACGGATGCCGCGCCTATCTGGCGGTACGTAACGGCCTCGACGTGCCGGAATATCTCGGCAGCCGTTCCACCTTCGCGCTTGGCCAGTTCGGCGGCCACGCCGGGCGGACGCTCAAGGTCGCCGATCAGCTGCCGATCTCACGTCCGGAATTAGCCGCCTGCACCACGCCTGCACCCATTAGCGAAGCCAAAGCGTTGTCGCCTGCGCTGATTCCTGCCTACGGCGAAGTCTGGCGCATCGGCGTGCTTTACGGGCCGCACGGCGCGCCGGATTTCTTCACCCAGGAATCCATCGACGAGTTCTTTGCCAGCGATTGGCAGGTGCACTACAACTCTAACCGCCTCGGCGTGCGGCTGGTAGGGCCGAAACCAAGCTGGACCCGGCCAAACGGCGGTGAAGCAGGGCTGCATCCGTCCAACGTCCATGACTGTGAATATGCCATTGGCGCAATTAACTTCACCGGGGACTTCCCGGTGATCCTCACCCGCGACGGCCCCAGCCTCGGCGGATTTGTCTGCCCGGTGACGATCGCCAAAGCCGAATTGTGGAAAGTGGGGCAGGTGAAGCCGGGCGATCGTATTCGCTTTTACCCGATGAGCGTGGAAGACGCGGTGGCGCGCGAGAAGGCAATGGATCGCAGCATTGAGACGCTGCAAACCAGCGTGCTGCCAACGTTTGCCATGCCGTCGCTGGCCGACCGCGACGGTGTATCCGCCGCAAGCCTGGTGTCACTGCCGGCCACCTTCACTACGCCCGCCATCGTCTACCGCCAGGCGGGGGACAATTACATCCTGATTGAGTACGGCGAAAATGTGCTGGATCTGGCGCTACGCCTGCGCGTTCACGTGCTGATGGCCCATCTGCGTGAACGGGCTCACCCCGGTATTAAAGAGCTGTCACCCGGCGTGCGCTCGCTGCAGGTGCGCTACGACAGCCGCGAGATTGGTCAGCAGGCGTTGGTAACGCTGTTGCTGGAGCTGGAAACGCGCATTGGCGACGTCAGCCAGATGACGGTGCCATCGCGCATTGTGCACCTGCCGATGGCCTTTGAAGACAGCGCCACGCTTGATGCCGTCAGCCGCTATGCCGATACCGTATGTGCCCGCGCGCCGTGGCTGCCGAATAACGTCGATTTTATCCAGCGTATCAATGGATTGCCGAGCCGGGAAGCGGTGAGGGAGACGATTTTCGACGCCAGCTATCTGATCCTCGGGCTTGGCGATGTTTACCTCGGTGCGCCGTGCGCGGTGCCGGTGGACCCGCGCCACCGCCTGCTTAGCTCCAAGTACAACCCGGCGCGCACTTTCACCGCCGAAGGCACCGTAGGGATCGGCGGGATGTACATGTGCATCTACGGCATGGACTCCCCCGGCGGCTACCAGCTGGTGGGGCGTACGCTGCCTATCTGGAACAAATTCCTGAAAAACGAACAGTTCAGCGCGGGCGAACCCTGGCTGCTGCGCTTCTTCGATCAGGTGCGCTTCTATCCGGTCAGCGAGAACGAGCTGGACGGGTTGCGCGAAGATTTCCGCGAAGGCCGCGCGGCGATTCGCATTGAAGAGACGGTCTTCGACTTCCCGGCGCATCTGCGCTTCCTCGAAGAACATGCCGATGACATTGCCCGCTTCCGTCAGCACCAGTCGACGGCATTTGACGCCGAGGTTGAGCGCTGGCAGCGCGATGAACAGCAGCCCGTAAGCGAAAGCCAGATGCCGGTGGCTGAGGTCGCGGTTGACGAGGAGGCGCTGCCCGTCACCGCCGACATGAACGGCAATATCTGGAAAGTGCTGGTTAACCCGGGCGATACGGTCGACGCGGGGCAGACCTTAATCATCGTCGAAGCCATGAAGATGGAGCTGGCCATTCACGCGCCGCAGGCGGGGGTGGTGAAACGCATCGGCTGCCAGCCAGGCCGTCCGGTTAGCCCCGGCGACGTGCTGCTGTGGCTGGAAGAGAGGAGCGCCGCATGACGGAAAGCAACGGCAAAAAACGCCAGGCCGGGCTCGCGGAGCGCATCTACCAGGCGCTGAAAAACGATATTTTTGATTTCCGTCTGATGCCCGGCGAGCACTTTAGTGAAAACGAAATTTCCGAGCGAATGGCGGCCAGCCGCACGCCGGTACGTCAGGCATTGTTCTGGCTGGAGCACGAAGGCTATGTGCAGGTGTACTCGCGCAGCGGCTGGCAGGTGAAACCGTTCGATTTCACCTACTTCGAAGCGCTGTACGACTTTCGCATCGTGCTGGAAATGGAGGCGGTGAAGCGCCTGTGCGCTCTTCCTGCCGAGGCTCGCCACGAGCACCTGGCGCCGCTGCTGGCTTTCTGGTGCGAAGCGCCGCGTATGGCGCCGGGTAAGGCGCTGTCACGGCAGGATGAAGCCTTCCACACCGCGCTGGTACGCGCCACCGGCAACAGCGAGATGGCCCGCGTCCACGTTGAGTTGACCGAGAAAATGCGCATCATCCGCCACCTCGATTTTACCCGCGAGGATCGGGTGGACGCGACCTACAGCGAACATGCGCTGGTGCTTCAGGCGATTTCGCAGCAACAGACGGAAGAGGCGCAGCGGATCCTCACTGCGCACATTTCCCAGAGTAAAGCCGAGGTCCGAAAAATAACCTTACACCGGCTGCAGCAGGCACGTTTACAACCCGTTTCACCTTAGGCCCATCGCTGGATGGGGAAACCGTTATTACTCAATATCATTTAGGGGTTTTGGTCATGAAAAGACGTTCTTTACTGAAAGCATTTGCCCTGTCAGCCACCTTTTTGAGCATGGGCTTCTCTTTGCAGGCATACGCAGCAGACACCATTAAAGTGGGGATCATGCACTCCCTGTCGGGCACCATGGCGATTTCGGAAACGCCGTTGAAAGACGTGGCGCTGATGACCATTGATGAAATCAACGCCAAAGGCGGCGTGCTGGGCAAAAAGCTGGAACCGGTGGTGGTGGATCCGGCTTCTAACTGGCCGCTGTTCGCCGAAAAGGCGCGCCAGCTTATAAGCCAGGACAAGGCTGCAGTGGTATTCGGCTGCTGGACGTCGGTATCGCGTAAATCGGTACTGCCGGTGTTTGAAGAGCTGAACGGCCTGCTGTTCTACCCGGTACAGTACGAAGGTGAAGAGATGTCGCCGAACGTGTTTTATACCGGCGCGGCGCCAAACCAGCAGGCGATTCCGGCGGTGGAATACATGATGAGTGAAGACGGCGGCAGCGCGAAGCGCTTCTTCCTGCTCGGCACCGACTATGTTTATCCGCGCACTACCAATAAAATCCTGCGCGCCTTCCTGCATTCCAAAGGCGTTCAGGATAAAGACATCGAAGAGGTTTACACCCCGTTTGGCTATAGCGACTATCAGACCATCGTCGCCAACATCAAGAAATTCTCCGCGGGTGGTAAAACGGCGGTCATCTCCACCATCAACGGCGACTCCAACGTACCGTTCTACAAAGAGCTGGCGAACCAGGGTATCAAAGCCACTGACGTACCGGTGGTGGCGTTCTCGGTGGGCGAAGAAGAGCTACGCGGCATTGATACTAAACCGCTGGTAGGACATCTGGCGGCGTGGAACTACTTTGAGTCCGTTAGCAACCCGGTGAACGAGAAGTTTGTGGCTGACTATCGCGCTTACGCTAAAGCGCACAAGCTGCCGAACGCCGATAGCGTGGTGACCAACGACCCAATGGAAGCCACCTACGTGGGCATCCATATGTGGGCGCAGGCGGTCGAGAAGGCGGGGACCACCGACGTGGATAAAGTGCGCGCCGCGATGGCGGGGCAAACCTTCAACGCGCCAGACGGCTTTACGCTGACCATGGATGCGACCAACCACCACCTGCACAAACCGGTGATGATTGGGGAAATTGAAGAAAACGGTCAGTTTAACGTGGTGTGGAACACCGATAAGCCGGTGCGCGCCCAGCCGTGGAGCCCGTATATTCCGGGGAATGATAAGAAGCCGGATACGCCGGTGAAAACGGGCGGGAAGTAAGGTTTAGTCGTGGCGGGGGACAACCAGGTACTTGTCAGTAAGGTGAAAGGTTCCGTTCACTTTACGTTGGGTGGAATATGACGTTCTATCACCGGTGAACGGGCCAAGGGGGGCGGCCGCGCCCCCCTTGACAATCCCCGCGGTCCCGCGGGGAAATCGGTGCTTCGCACTACGCTCACCTACGAACTCCAGCCTGCGGCACGGCGAAACTCGACATCCTGTCTCGGTTCGCCTCAGTCCGCCATCCATGGCGGCCTGACCTTGTCTTCCATTCTCCGGTTCGCCGATTTCCAGCGGGGACTCATCGGTTTCAGTAGCCCTGGTTTTTGCTGTTAACTAAAAGACCGCACTGGTGTTGGTGGCGTCTAAATCGCCGAAGCGTTCCCTGAAGGCCGGGGCAGCCCACAGGGATGTGGGCTGAGGGCGCGGCTTTACAGGGATGTTACCTCGCGCCCGACCCGAAGCCGGAAGGGATAAGCTGAGGGAACCGCGAAGCGGCGATTTTGCCGCCAGAGCCCGGGGGTGCAGGGGGCGGCGGCGATTGGCCGCCCCTTGCGCGCTCCCTGCGCCCGCGCAGTTTATATGGCTAGGGTTGGATGGGAGCGCAACGAAGTGATAAACCCAAATGTCTCTCCTCTAATGGATAACTGTCGCCACGAACTTGTGTATAGGAAACAGTGTTAAGGGAAATACATAGCACGATGCGAACATTAGAACAGCACCGAATAGTTCAACCCAAACGTCCGCCCGCGACCTTTGTAGTCATACAGTGACGCCGGGCCGTAGCCTGGGCTGTAGTACATTGGCGCGCGCTGCCCCCATACCGTGGTGTAGTCGCGGTCGAAGAGGTTTTCAATGCTGAAGCTCAGCTTGCCCACCGGTAACGCATAGCTGCCGAGCAGGTCGAGGGTGGTGTAGCCATCAATCTGATTTCCGGCTTCGTCGCGCAGTTTAAATGATGTCGTGCTCTGTACGCGCAGGCTCCATGGCTCCGGCGCCCAGCCAATATAGGCGGTGGCTTTCGACGGGCTGGCGACCTTCACGTCGTACTTCTCCCATTTACCGTCCACCTTCGACTCGGTTTTCAGCACGTTGAAGTTCCCCCCGGCGCTCCAGTCGGTATCCGGAATAAAGTAGTCCACCGCGCCTTCTACGCCATAAATGCGGCGCTTGTCGTCCACCACGCTAATCGTCAAATCGTCATTAACCACGACGTTCTTATCGGACAGGGAATAATAGGCCGCAATCTGCGTCCGCAGATTGTCGCCGGTGTAACGCCAGCCAAGCTCATAGGAGTTGACCTTGATCCCTTCCAGTTTGCTGCCGTCGACGCTAACGCTGTTGGTCAACGCGCGATGGCCGTTGACGGCTGTAGCATAATTACCGCGACCGTAGTATTTCCCCGGATCGGGCAGTTCCACGCCCTGAGAGAAGTTAAACCACGTCTGCTGACGCTCGGTGAGGTGCATGAGTAGCCCAGCGTTAAACAGGAAGTTGTCGTAGTCGGTGGAGCCTCCAGGGATGGCGTCCGCGGATTTCACCGTCCCGGCGGCGATCTGCTGCTGCACCGCATAGCCAACAAAATCATCAACTTTGTTCTCGGTATACTGATAGCGCACGCCGCCGCTCAGGGTGAAGATGTCGTTGATGTCGTAGCTGGATTGCAGGAAGGCGGCCAGATTGCTGATGTCGTAATCCGGATAGCGACCCGTGGTGTAAATTCGCTGGTTATTCATCCCACCAGACGCGCTGGCTTTAGGCAGGTCGAAGAACATCTGGTTGGAGGTAAAGCGTTCGTGATCGGCGTCGAGGCCGTAGGTTAACTGCCAGCCGTCCAGCGGCGAACTGTTCAGCGTTAACTTAGCGCCATACTGGTTCGTGTCCTGCTGTGAGGAGGATAAGGCGGTCACTTTGTGCTGCTTGTTCACGCTTGGGAAGGGGTAAAACAGCAGAGACTCATCGCGATAGTAAACCTGGCCAACCAGCTCCTGCCCGAGGAAGTCGCTGTTGGAGTATTGCAGGCTAATCAGATGACGCTCGGTGCCTGGAATACGGTCGGAGTTCAGCCCGCTGCTGACGTACGGTTTGCTGCTCCCGGAAATGGCCGAGAAATCTTTCCCCAGGTTCAGTCCGTAGTCATCGTCGCCCTGGCTCTTATAGTATTGCGTCACCAGCTGCAGCTGCTGGGTTTCATCAATATTCAGCGTCCCGGTACCCATCACATCCAGACGGTCGGAGTACTGCAGGCCGGTCTGCGTATTATCCAGCAGGGTGGCATCGCCGTTGCCATCATACCAGCCGCCGAATTTCTGATAGGCCACCGACAGACGCCCGGCGATATGGTCATTGCCGCCGGAGACGGCGCTGGCAATACGTTCATCGTGATCTTTGCTGCTGTTAAAGCCGCTTTTGGTCCCCGCTTCAAACTCCACCTGGGTTTCCGGCTGGCCTTTTTTGGTCACGATATTGATAAGACCGCCGGTACTGCCGCCGCCGTACAGCGACGTCGCGCCGGAGATCACCTCAATATGTTCAATGTTAAACGGGTCGATGGAATCAAGCTGGCGGGAGTCGGTGCGCGACGAGTTCAGGCGTACGCCGTCAATCAACACCACCAGCGGACGGCCTCGTACGTTCATGCCGTAGTTGGTGCGGCTCTGGCTGCTGACATCAAGGCCGGGAATCAGCTGGGCCAGCGCGTCTTTGAGTTCTTTGCCGCCCTGAATCTGCTGCTCCAGCTCGGCGTTTTCGATAACCCAGGTGGTCTGCGCCATCTCCGCCACCGTACGGTTGCTACGGTTGGCGGAGATCACCATGTTTTCGTCATCGGTCGTTTGCGCTACGGCGGGTGCCATCATGGCGAGAAGTAAGGGGTTAAGCGCCCAGAGAGTATGCTTTTTGGTCATCATCATCATTCCTGCGCACGGGCCGATAACGGTCGGCCCAAACATGCGTTCAGTGAGTTAAATAAGCAGCACAGCGCTGCGGTTTTCCCGGATATCGCTTGCGCCGCAAGTCCCGACGGCGATCTCCTGAGATGAGATTCATCACGCCTGAAGTAAGGCCTGCGCCCAATGCGAGAAGGGGGTTGGCGTGATAATGAGAATTTTGCAGATAATGTTTCTCATTATCAATATTTGTATCAAGTTTTGTTAAATTATTTTTATGTGTTTGAGAGCGAAGGACGGGATTCTGGGGGCGCTGAGCGGAGAAATAACCTTTAAAAAAATAAGTTATTATTTATCAGTAATTATTTTGATGAAGCGAATTGGGTATTTCATCTTCTTATAATTATCTGCGCTATTACCGTGCGTGAATGTGCTTTTTCGGTGCGGGTTAATTGTTTGGAAATCACTTAAATTTATTTTTATTTATTTTAAAACAAATGCTTATGTATTTGGCATAAGCCTTGCTAAATGAATTCCATCTTGTATACCAACAGGAATTCAACGATGAAATTAATAGTGAGAAAAACGCTGGCAGCACTATTTCCGGCTTTCGCTTTTCTCTTATTCAGTTGCCTGACGATGAGTGCTCCCGTGCGGGCCAGCGCTGTGGCCGATTACGGGCAGGCCAGCCGCAGCGAGCAGGCGCTGCTGCTCCAGCGCTGGGCCGCCGATCCGCAGCCTTCGCGTCTGCCGCTGCTGGAAGCGCTCAGACATGAGTCGGTGGTCAGTGACGCCCAGGGCCATTTGTTCAATGAACAGAGCGGCAAACTGGTGCCGCTCGAAGGTGAGGCCGCACCGACGGGCAATACCAAAAAAGTGTTTATGAACAACCGCATTCGTGGGCTGGTGGCCAGCGCGCTGGCATCACATCAGCTGGTGAGCGAGGACGATAAGGTGCGTCTGAACGCGGCGCTGACGCTGCAAAATAGCGCCCAGCAGGATCAGCTGCCGATGCTGACTCAGCGTCTGACGGCCGAACAGGACGACCGCGTCCATACCGCGCTGGCCATTGCCGTCGCCAACCTCCAGCTCTCTGATAGCCGCGCCGAGCAGCGTCTGCAGGCGGTGAAACTGCTGGGCGAGGCCAGCGATCCACAGGTGCAGGCTAGCCTTAGCCGTTTGACGCAGGCGCAAAACGAACCGGATGCCAGGGTGCGTGCGGCGGCGGCGGACAGCCTCAAGCAGGTGCAGCAGCGCCTGAAGTGGGGAGACTGGCTGGGTCAGGCGTTTAGCGGCATTTCGCTGGGCTCAATCCTGCTGCTCGCCGCGCTGGGACTGGCGATCACCTACGGCCTGCTGGGCGTCATCAATATGGCTCACGGTGAAATGCTGATGCTGGGCGCGTATTCCACCTGGCTGGTGCAGGACGCCTTCCAGCACTTGGCCCCGGAGTGGCTGGCGCTTTACCCGCTGGTGGCGCTGCCGGTCGCGTTTTTTATCACCGCGGCGGTGGGGATGGCGCTGGAGCGCACCATTATTCGTCACCTTTACGGGCGTCCTCTGGAGACGCTGCTGGCAACCTGGGGCATCAGCCTGATGCTGATCCAACTGGTGCGCGTGCTGTTTGGCACCCAGAACCTGGAAGTAGCGAACCCGGCCTGGCTGTCGGGCGGCTGGAACGCGTTGCCGAACCTGGTACTGCCGTACAACCGTATTGCGGTGATTCTGTTTGTGGTTGGCGTGCTGGCGCTGACCTGGCTGCTGCTCAATAAAACCCGCCTGGGGATGAACGTACGCGCGGTCACGCAAAATCGCCGCATGGCCGACTGTTGCGGCGTACCGACCGGGCGCGTCGATATGCTGGCATTCGGTTTGGGGTCCGGCATCGCCGGGCTGGGCGGGGTGGCACTGTCGCAGCTGGGCAACGTCGGCCCGGAGCTGGGTCAGGGGTACATCATCGACTCTTTCCTCGTCGTGGTCACCGGCGGCGTGGGACAGCTGGCGGGCACCGTGGCCGCGGCGCTGGGGCTTGGCGTGCTTAACAAAGTGCTGGAGCCGCAGATTGGCGCGGTGCTGGGCAAAATAGCCATTCTGGTCTTGATCGTGCTGTTTATTCAGAAACGGCCGCAAGGATTGTTCGCATTCAAAGGGCGGGTAATTGACTGATGAGCCAACCTATTACGTTAACGATCGCCCGCCGCGCGCCGCGTCTTACCGGCTCGCTGGCGGCGCTGGTACTGGTGGCGCTGCTGGTGCTGCCTTTCTTCGCGCTGTTGCCTGCGACACATCCGCTGGCTATCTCAACCTACACGCTGACGCTCATTGGCAAGATCCTATGCTACGCGGTGGTGGCGGTGGCGCTGGATCTGGTATGGGGCTACGCCGGATTGCTGTCGTTGGGCCATGGTCTGTTTTTCGCGCTGGGCGGTTATGCGATGGGCATGTACCTGATGCGTCAGGCGGCGGGCGATGGCCTACCGGCCTTTATGTCTTTTCTGTCGTGGAGCGAGCTGCCCTGGTTCTGGGCGGGCACCCAGCATTTCGCGTGGGCGCTGTGCCTGATTATTCTCGTGCCGGGTCTGCTGGCGCTGGTGTTTGGCTACTTTGCTTTTCGCTCGCGAATTAAAGATGTCTACTTCTCCATCATGACGCAGGCGCTGACCTACGCCGGAATGCTGCTGTTTTTCCGCAATGAAACCGGGTTTGGCGGCAATAACGGTTTTACCGGTTTTACCACGCTTCTGGGCTTCCCGGTCTCCGCCACCGGTACGCGGGTGGCGCTGTTTGTCGCTACGGTTCTGCTGCTGGCCGGTTCGCTGGCCATCGGCCTGTTGCTCACCCGCAGCAAGTTTGGCCGCGTGCTCACCGCCGTGCGCGATGCGGAAAATCGCCTGATGTTCTGCGGCTATGACCCGAAAGGTTTCAAGCTGTTCATCTGGACGCTCTCCGCCGTGCTGTGCGGGCTGGCGGGGGCGCTGTACGTGCCGCAGGTGGGGATTATCAACCCTAGCGAAATGTCGCCGACCAACTCGATTGAAGCCGCCATCTGGGTGGCGCTCGGTGGGCGCGGCACGCTGATTGGCCCGATTCTCGGCGCGGGGATCGTCAACGGCGCAAAAAGCTACTTCACCGTCGCCTTCCCGGACTTCTGGCTCTTTTTCCTCGGCCTGATGTTTATCCTCGTCACGCTGTTCCTGCCGCGCGGCGTGATTGGCCTGCTTAAACGGAGGAAGCATGACTGATTCACTGTTTACCCAACCGCATCTTCAGGATCGCTATCGCGATACCACCGATCCGGTGCTGGAGCTGAACAACATCAATGTCACTTTTGATGCTTTTCGCGCGCTGACCAACCTGTCGCTGAAGATTGGCGTCGGCGAGCTGCGCTGCGTGATTGGCCCCAACGGCGCGGGGAAAACCACGCTGATGGACGTGATTACCGGTAAAACGCGGCCAGACAGCGGCACGGTGACCTACGACCAGAATATCGACCTGATGGGGATGTCATCGGTGGAGATTGCCCGCGCCGGGATTGGGCGTAAATTCCAGAAGCCGACGGTGTTTGAAGCGCTGAGCGTGACGGAAAACCTCGAAATCGCCCTGAAGATGGATAAATCGGTATGGACCTGCCTGCGGGCCAAACTCACCGGCATCCAGCGGGATCGCATTGACGAGGTGCTGGAGCTGCTGCGGCTGACCGCGCATCGCCATCGCCCGTCCGGGCTGCTTTCTCATGGGCAAAAGCAGTTTTTAGAAATCGGCATGCTGCTGGTGCAGGAGCCGCATCTGCTGCTGCTGGACGAACCTGCTGCCGGGCTGACCGATGCGGAAACCGATTATATCGCCGAGCTATTTCGCACGCTTGCCGGTAAGCACTCGTTGATGGTGGTGGAACACGACATGGGCTTTGTGGAAACCATTGCCGACCACGTCACCGTCCTGCATCAGGGGCAGGTGCTGGCGGAAGGCTCGCTGCGTGAAGTGCAGGCCAACGAGCAGGTTATCGACGTTTATCTGGGGCGCTGATATGTTACAGGTTAATGATTTAAATCAGTATTACGGCGGCAGCCACATCTTGCGCGGCCTCTCTTTCGACACCACGCCCGGCGAAATCACCTGTCTGCTGGGGCGCAACGGCGTGGGCAAGACCACGCTGCTGAAGTGCCTGATGGGGCTGATTCCGGCAAAGTCCGGCACCATCCACTGGCAGGGTAAGCTGATTAACGCCAGTAAACCGCATCAGCGGGTGCAGCAGGGCATTGCCTACGTGCCGCAGGGGCGCGAGATTTTCCCGCGTCTGACGGTTGAAGAGAACCTGCTGATGGGGCTGTCGCGTTTTTCTGGATCGCAGGCCAAAAGCGTACCGGAAGAGATCTACGCGCTGTTTCCGGTGCTGCGCGAAATGAAGCAGCGACGCGGCGGCGATCTCTCCGGCGGCCAACAGCAGCAGTTGGCCATCGGTCGGGCGCTGGCGTGTAAGCCCCAATTACTGATCCTTGATGAACCTACTGAGGGGATCCAACCGTCGGTGATCAAAGAGATCGGCGCGGTAATCCGCAGCCTGGCCAATCGCGGTGACATGGCGATCCTGCTGGTGGAACAGTTTTATGATTTTGCCGCTGAACTGGCGGATCAGTATCTGGTGATGTCGCGCGGTACGATTATTCAACGTGGGCGGGGTGAAGAGATGGAAGCGCAGGGCGTGCGGCAGTTAGTCGCCATATAACGGTGGGATGGCCGGAGTGGGCCGGATAAGGCCACGCCGCCATCCGGCAATGGCGCCGAATTGCCTGATGGCGCTTCGCTTATCAGGCCTACCAGCTATACCCCTGACACGCCTGGCGCAGCCGTGACAAAAACTGCTGGGCGTTGGCCGTCAGCGCCGATTTCTGCGACCAGACGGCACAATACTGTGCGGCAGGTAGGGTCGAAACGGGCAGGGTGACGATTTTGCCTTCCAGCTGTAGCGGCTGGCTCATGGCGCGGGCGACGATGGTCAGGTAGTCCGATTCCAGCACCATATTCAGCCCGGTGATCACCGAATCAGTACGCAGTGGCGCAATCGCCAGTTGGCGGTAGAACGGCGTCAGCTCGTTCTGCAACTGCTGGTAGTAGCCCATGGGTGATTCCGGCAACAGCCACTTTGCCCGGCGTAGGGCCATTAAATCACTCTCGTTGGCCAGCGGATGACCGCATCGCGCCACCACACAGAACGGCGCGGTAAACAGCGGCTCAATCATTACCCCCTCTGGTGGGCTCATCGGGTCGACTGAGCCGACGGCCAGATCGATCTCGCCGTTACGCACGCCGGGCAGCAGCGATGAGAGTTGCCCTTCTTTGAGCGTGAGCGCCACCTGCGGCAGCGCCTGCTTAAAGGCGTCGGCGACCGCCGGAAAAACCGTCAGCGCAATCAGCGATGAGTAGCCAATGGTCAGCCGACCGTGGGTAGCGTGGTTAATCTGCTCGACCTCGTCGGCGGCGCGGCGCAATTCTTCCAGCACCCACTCTGCGCGCTGCGAAAAGGCGCAGCCCGCTTCGGTCAGGGTGATGCCTTCCTTGCTGCGTAATAAAAGTTGCGTGCCCAGGGTTTGCTCCAGCTCACGTAACGTACGGCTAAGGGCGGGCTGAGACTGCCCCAGCTCGCGCGCCGCCGCACGAATGCTGCCGCTACGCGCCACCTGCTTTAGCGCCTGTAAATGGCTCACCTTAGGTAAATATTTCACCGTTTACCCCTATCAGAAAAAAGCATCACCTATAGAAAAATTACATCTTCCCGCCCTGTGGGTAAAGCGCCAGGATACGTAGGGGCAATCGTCCTCACACAACACCTATCCCATGAGACACCAGGCGGAAAAAATAATGAAAAGTCAGTCTCAAATGATCTTTTTGCTGTTTATTGGCTACGTATTTGTCTACATCGACAAAACCGTCACCGGATTTGCGCTGCTGCCGATTGAAAAAGAGTTCGGTCTGAACGCGGAACAGTTGGGCTACATTACGGGGATTTTCTTCCTCGCCTATTCGCTGTTTCAGGTCCCCGCTGGCTGGCTGAATGACCGTATTGGCTATAAAACGATGTTGGTGCTGTCGCTGGCGGCACTGGGTATTTTCGCCCTCTGCTTCGGCGCGCTGGGGGCTAGCTTCGGCCTGCTGCTGCTGTTCCGTTTCCTGGCGGGAGTAGGACATTCCGGCTACCCCTGTTCATGCGCAAAAGCGGTCGTCAGCAATTTCAGCGTGGAAAAGCGCACTTTCGCCCAGTCGATTTTGCTCTCTTCCGCCGGGCTGGCGATGACTATCGGGCCGATTATTGCGGTGAACGCGCTGGCGCTGCTCGGCTGGCATACCTCATTTACCGTACTGGGTGCGATTGTGTGCGTCATTGCCGCGCTGATTGCCCTACGCGTACCGCGCCAGCAGAGGACGGCACGCGACGTACAGAAAAAGTCTGTTTCCGGTGCCGCGCTGTGGCGCAATCCGACGGTCATTCTGCTGTTTCTGTCTATTTTCTGCGTCAACATTCCGAGCTATGGCCTGATGGCATGGCTGCCCAAATTCTTCGTACAGCATATGGGGATGTCGCTGTCCGCCTCCGGTTATGTGGTCGCCGCCGGAGGGCTGGGTATCTGGATCTCCTCGTTGGGTACCGGCTGGCTGGTCGGGAAATATTTCCTCAACCGCGAACCGCTGGTGATTGCCATTAGCGCCTTGCTCAGCGCCATCGCCATTTTCGCCATCTTCCACGCCGCCACCCCGCTGACCGCCAGTCTGCTACTGTTTGTCGGAGAGGTGTTCTTGATGGCGACATTTGTGACCGCCTTTACGCTGCCGATGAAGCGCCTGCCCGAAAATATGATGGGCTCAGCGATTGGCCTGATTAACACCGGCGGTACCTTGGGCGGCTTTGTCTCACCGATCGTGATTGGCTACCTGGTGGAGAACACCCACGGTTACGTCAGCGCGTTTATATTTCTTTCACTGGCGATGGTTTGCTCCGCTCTGGCGGTGCTGCCGCTGATGAAGCGCCGTACCGTCGCCAGCCTGCCCGTTACCGATTAAAAGGAGTCTCTGATGAACCACGCCACTGAACAGCTGATTAGCACCGCCGCCGAAGAGGCGTTGCGCTGGCGTCGTCATATTCACGCGCATCCGGATTTATCGTTCCAGGAGAAGCCGACGGCGGATTACATCGCTCGCGAGCTGTCAGCGTTTGCCGGGCTGGAGATAAGCCGACCGCTGGAAAACAGCGTGATTGCGGTGCTCCATGGCGCGCATCCGGGGCCGATGTGGGCGCTGCGTGCGGATATTGACGCGCTGCCGCTCCAGGAAGAGAGCGGGGAGAGCTTCTGCTCAACCGTTCCCGGCGTGATGCACGCCTGCGGCCACGACGCGCACGCGGCGATGCTGATGGGGGCGGTCAAAGTGCTGTGTCAGCTGCGCGACCAGCTGCACGGCAGCATTAAGTTTATCTTCCAGCCCGCTGAAGAAGTGCCGCCGGGCGGCGCGCGTGAGCTGGTGGAATTAGGCGTCGTTGATGATGTAGAGCATATTTTTGGTCTGCACGTTTTCCCGACCAGCCCGGTGGGGGTGATCGCCTTGAAAGAGGGCGCTTATGTGGCGTCCAGCGACAATTTTGATATCACCATTCGCGGCAAGGGCGGCCACGGGTCGATGCCGCAGCACTGTATCGATCCGGTGACCATTGGCGCCGAGATGGTTGGCGCATTGCAGCAGATCGTGGCGCGCAATATCGATCCCGGCACCGCACCAGTGCTCACTATCGCCACCTTCCAGGCCGGCGACAGTTATAACGTCATTCCCGACAGCGCGCGCCTGGCAGGCACGCTGCGTACTCATAATCAGCAGGTGCGTGAAACGGTGCCGGCACTGATGTCGCGCATTGTTAACGGTATTGCCGCTGCCCACGGCGCGAGCTGCGATATTCAGTGGCAGAAAGGTTATGCCGTGGGCAATAACCACGAGGTGACCAATGCGATTGCCCGTGAGGCGATTGGCCGTCATTTCCCGGCGGGCACGCTGAAGCTGGAGGAGAAAGCGCTGTTCGGCAGCGAAGATTTCTCTTCCTATCAGGAGAAAATTCCGGGGACGTTCCTGTTTATTGGCTGCGGTAATAAAGAGAAAGGGGCGACGTGGAATGTGCACAACCCGCATTTCCGCATTGATGAAGATGCGCTGGCGGTCGGGATTAAAACGCATATTGCGCTGGTAAGCCAGCTGTTGAACGACGAGTAAACCATTCCCTCACCCTCTCCCAACGGGAGAGGGGACCGTTTTGTGCGGTTTGGGGGCAGGGTTATTGGATGTTAAGTGAATAGACGGCGGGCACGCCGCCGGCCGATTTCACCAGCTCAAGGGTGATTTTTGACACCGCCAGCGGCGTCTCCAGCGTGTGCTGGCACACCGAGTGACGGTTGTCGTTCACTTCGGCAATCAGCGTCTCATCCGCCCACAGCCGATAGTGGGTGGTGCAATGCGGCGTGACCGCCTCTGCGTGGCCCATCTGCACGGTTTCCATCGCGTTATCAAAGTCATTATCCAGCATCAGCGTCAGCGACTGCACGGTCTGCGGCGTGTCCCAATGCCAGGTCAGGCGCGGCGCGCCGTCGTCCAGCGCGGGCGCCCAGCCGTTAATCTGCTGTTCCGGACGCAGGCGGCCGTTCAGCAGGTTCTGCACGTTGTAGCAACGCAGCGGCGTGGCGAACTGGAGCGCGGGCATGACCTGGTGCGGGCGACGGCGTGGCACCCAGAAATCAAACGCCTCGACGCCGTAATCCCCATCTACCACCTGACGCGGTTGTTTGGCCACGCGGGCGTTCTGGCTGTTGAATACCGTCATGATACCCGGCAGCGCAACGTCGCTTAGCGCTATCTCCACCTCGCTGTTGCGCTCGAAGGCGATAAACAGATAGCGGTCAACGTCGCTCTGCCAGCCAAACTCCACGAGATATTCCCCGGCTTCCTGCACCGTTAACGTCCGTTCGTCGAGCAGGGTATCGGCACAATAGTTGGCGGACTTCTGGCTGCTCAACAGGCTGACGTGCACCGGCTGTGCGCTGGCGGCGCGCAGGGTAAAGCGCAGAGCCGGCAGCGATTCACCGGCTTTGACCGGCAGCAGCAGCGCCATGCGTTCTTCCAGCGCCATCCAGCGGCCGCTGGCGGGAAGGGCGGTCAGCGCCAGTTCGCTGCTGGCGCTCACGCGTGCGCCGCGGGCCGGGTCGCGCAGATGCTGACGTGGAATGTAACAACCGGTTTGCTGGAGATGCTGCTGTAGCTTGTCGATGTGTTTGGCTTCCGCCAGCTGCGGTGCGCTGAGCTGATGCTGCTGACAGAGCGCGGCCGCGCGGCCCACCACTTCACCGAGCAGACCGCAGGTACACATTACGCGGGCGCTGCCGAAGGCGACATGAGAAGCGGAAATCAGGCGGCCGGTCAGGAACAGGTTATCCAGTGAACGGCTGTAGAGGCTGCGGTACGGAATCGTGTAGGTGCCTTTGCTGTGGAACTGACGACAGCCGTCGTGCTGGCTGTAGACGCCATCCGCCGGGTGCAGGTCGATAGACCAGCCGCCATAGCCCACCGCATCGTAGTGGTCGCGCTGCTCGATGATGTCCTGCTGGCACAGCAGATGGTCGCCGATAAAGCGGCGGCTCTCACGCTTGCCGGGAATCGAACCGACCCACTCGATGGTCAGGTTCTCGGCTTCCGGGAATTCACCGGAGTTTTTAATGTAGTTCCACACGCCCCAGACAATCTTCCACAGCTCCCATTTGATCTGCTCGCTGTCGTGGATGGTATCAAGACGTCCGCCCCATTCCAGCCACCATAAATCGCAGCCGTTGAGCGTTGAAGTCAGGCGCTTGTAGCGCGGGATAGCTTCAATATCCTGCAACGCGAAAGAAGGTGGGACAAACTTCACCGGCCCGCTGCTTTTGCGGGTGTAGAAATAGATAGAGTGGCCGAGCTTGTGGCCGAAGTTATCGCCGGGGGCCATTTTTTCGCCCAGTTCTTCCGCGTCTTCCGCGCCGACGCGGTACTCTGCGCCCGCCAGATGGCCCAGCACGCCGTCGCCGGTAGCGTCGCAGAACTGCGCGGCCTGAATGTGATAGAAGGTTTCATTGACGGCGTTAAAGCCGGTGGCTTCGGTAATGCGCTGGCCTTCGCGCTCAACGGCGTAAATGGCGGTGTTCAGCAGCAGAGTGAGGTTCTTTTCGCGCTGCGCTAAATCCAGCAGCAGCAGGTCGAACATCATCGGGTTGCCTTCTTTATTGCGCCACAGGTTCTCTTCGAGAATCTCGCCCATAATGCCGCCTTCGCGCGACCAGCGGTTATTGTTACCCATGTGCGACGTTGCGCCGTTGGCCCACAGGCGCACTTCGCTGGAGGCGTTGCCGCCAAGCACCGGACGGTCCTGCACCAGCACGACCTGCAAACCGTCGCGGGCGGCAGCGAGCGCGGCACATAGCCCGGCCAGGCCGCCGCCGGCGACCAGCAGATCGGCACGCAGGGTCTGGTGGGGAAAATCACGTTCATGGGTTTGCTGGAAAATTTGCATAAATTGTAATTCCTGCCTTTCTGGCGATAAAATAATAGTCTTTAAAAAAACGGGATCCCGCTATGTCGTCTCAACCTAATCAAAGCCTTATCGACGGTATTCGCTGCCTGCAGTATCTGGTGTCCAGCGATCGGGCTATCGGTTGTCGCGAGCTGGCGCGGCTGATGGGCATTAACCCCACCCGCGTGAACCGTCTGCTGATGACCATGGCGGCCATCGGCTTAACCACCCAGGACGAGCAGCGTCGCTATCTGCCTGGGCCCGGTATTCACGCGCTGGCCGCACAGGCGATCCGCGGTTCAACGCTGTTTTCAAAAGCCCTCCCGCTGCTGGAAACCTACGCCCCGAAAGATATCGTGGTGGCGATGGGCGTCCTGTGGGAGGACCAGGTTATCTACATCTTCCACTCCCGCCCCGGCAGCCATATCAGCCAGGCGCTGGCGGGTTTTCACATGATGCCGGCCTGCGAGTCGGTCATCGGTATTGCGCTGCTCGCGGCCGAAGGCGACGAGGTACTGGCACAGCGCTTTAGCGCGGAAGAGGTTGCGCGTATTGCGCCTTATCTTCAGCAGCAGCGTCAGCTGGGCCACGTGGTCTGGCCGCACGATGACGGCGAAGTCTCTCTCGCCCAGCCGATTCAGTTCGGTTCACACAAGGCGGCGCTGGCTTTTGCGGGGATGTATGACCCCACCCCGGAACAGACCGCCGCGCGGCTGGCCGAACTCATCACGCTTTGCGACCGACTGACGGCGTAGCCTTGTCGCTGTCGAGGTCAATCTTGCCGACCACGAACAGATAAGAGCAGATCCCCAGACAGGCCAGTACGGCGATAAAACCGAGCGCTGGGGCGAAGTTATGTCCGTCGATCAGCGCGCCGATGGCGATCGGTACGACGATCGAAGAGAGCGCGCCGGTAAAGTTGAAGACGCCGCCCGCCAGACCAATCAGATGACGCGGCGCGAGGGCTGTCACGAACACCCAGGTGATCGTCGCCAGACCGTTGCCAAAGAAGGCGATGGACATAAACAGGATGATCAGCGTGGGGTCATCGGTGTAGTTGGCGCCAAGGATAAACAGCGTCAGCGCCATCCCCAGAATGACCGGTGCTTTACGGGCGAAGCTGGCAGACACGCCGCGACGAATCAGACGGTCCGATACAAACCCCGCCAGCAGCACGCCGACGAAGGCCGCGAGGTAAGGGACGGAGGCGACGTAGCCGGATTTAATAAAGTCCATATGGCGATATTGCACCAGATAGGTCGGGAACCAGGTCAGGAAGAACCAGAAGGTGGCCGAAATGGTGAACTGGCCAAAGTAGATGCCAATCAGCTTACGGCTTTTAAACATCAGCCCCAGATCCTGCCAGCTGAACGGACGCTTAGCGGCGTTCTCGCGGCTTTCCATGACCGCGCCGCCTTCGCGCAGGTGATCCAGTTCGGCTTTCGATACCGTTTTGTGATCCAGCGGATCGCGGTAGACGCAGTACCACAACACGCCCCAAATCATCCCTGCTACGCCGGTAATCAGAAACAGCCCGCGCCAGCCGAAGAGATCCTGGATGTGAAACAGCACCGGCGTCATCAGCGCCATGCCGACAAACTGGGCGGAAGAGTAAATACCGATCGCCGTGGCGCGTTCCTGCTCCGGGAACCAGCTGGAGATCACGCGGTTGTTTGACGGCATCACGGGGGCTTCAAACGCGCCGACGCCCAGACGCAGGCCAACCAGCGCGCCAAAGCTGCTGGCGACAGCGTGCAGCGCGGTAATCAACGACCAGATAAACAGCCCCACGCCGTAGACCAGGCGAGAGCCGAGACGGTCGATCAGAAATCCGCCTGGGATCTGCAATGCGGCGTAGATCCAGCCGAACGCGGAGAAGATAAGCCCCATCTGGAGCGGGGTAAACTGCAGCTCGCCGGACATCTGCGTCGCCGCGACCGAGAGGTTCGTTCGGTCCATGTAGTTGATAATAATATTAATAAACACCAGGCCTAGCACAAAGAAGCGTACCCGGCCGGTCGAGCGGGCGGCAGATCTTGTTATCGGTTGTTCTGACATAGAGGTGTTCTCATCATTTTAAGGTTTAAAAGGTAAGAGGCGTCATAGGATTGTTGTTAGTGTTTCTTTTATAGAAACACATAGCCGGATGCAAAGTGAGATGTAAAGAAGTGTGATCTGTCTTGTATTTGTACAGCAATGAAATCGGTTTCAGGTGCTGGGACGGAGTGCGGCCCCTCACCCTAACACTCTCCCAAAAGGGGGAGGGGACTGTACGGTGCGATTGGTGGGATTCATGCAGGGTTTTGCCCTCTCCTGAAAGGGGAGAGGACTGTACGGTAGAGTTGGTGGGCTTAATGCAGGGTTTTCTCCCTCTCCCTTTCAGGGAGAGGGCCGGGGTGAGGGTTCAGCGTGCACGGCCTCCGCACAGGCGATGACCGTAACCGTTAAAGAAACTCCGCCGCACGGAATTTTGCCAGCGCGTCCTGCTTTTGTTCCGCCGTCATCGGGCGGAGCGGACGGCGCGGGTCGCCCACGTCGATACCGTGCAGCTGCATGGCCAGCTTCCCGGCCGCCACGCCGCCGTACTGCACCAGCACGCGAATGATGGCGATCACTTTGTCCATGCAGGCCGCCACGTCCTGGTGATTGCCCTGATTAAAGCTGTCGATCAGACGGAGATAGAGCGGCGCGGCGTAGTTGTAGGTACTGCCTACTGCACCTATCGCTCCGCAGGCGAGCCCCGCCGGCAAAAATTCGTCCACGCCGAAGGGGATATCGAACTGGCCGTTGTTAACGCGCAGACAACGCTGGAACTCGTACATGTCGCTGGAGTTAAACTTCATACCGGACAGATTCGGGATTTTATCGGCTGCGGCAATCAGGAACTGTTCCATATCGAGGCTTAGCCCGGACATGCCCGAATGATAGTAGTAGAACCCCTTCGACGGCGCGGCTGCGGCGTTGAGTCGGCAATATTCGACCAGATCGTCGACGCTGGAAGGTTTAAAGAAGCAGGGGCCAATCACCGAGGTGGCGAAAATATCTAACGTCTCCGCGTGACGGCTCAGCTCCAGCGAGTCGGCGATGCTCAGCGCGCCAGTATGGAGCGTAATGCTGAGCTTGCCGTGGCTGGCCGCGACCCAGCGCTCGGCGATCTTTTTACGTTCAGCAACGGAGCAGTGGATGCCCTCGCCGGTGGTGCCAAGAACATACACGCCCTTCACGCCCTGGCCAATAAGATGCTCGGCAATCTGGTCAATGACCGGATAGTTCACTTCACCGTGGCCGTCGAAAGGGGTGTGCGGCGCAGCGATAAGACCTGTTAGCTTTTCCATGTAAACCTCAAGTGGTGTTTTTCTTCTTAACTAAAAGTTAAAATGAAGCATAACTCCACTTTGCGGACAAATGATACCCATAGGGAAAAACGAGAGTATCAGAGTGTGATCGGTCGCACTAAATTAGGCCTGACGAGGAACCGTTAAGGCGTCCATGGTGCGCAGTTTATTGGCCTTCGCCTGTTCCGGATCTTTCTGCACCAGCAGGGTGTAGATGAGATCCAGCACGAACAGCTGCGCGGTCTTGGTTCCGATGGAGTCACCCTGCAGACGCCCCTGTCGATTACCATTAATCAGCGTGAAATCAGCGACTTTGCTCAGCGGAGAGCCCAGGTTATGGGTCAGCGCGACGGTGGTCGCGCCCGCTTCTTTGGCAAGGTGCAGCGCATGGGTGGTTTCCGGGGAGTGGCCTGAGTGGCTGATGCCGACGGCGACATCGCCCGGTTTAAGCAGGGACGCCTGCATGTACATAAAGTGATTGTTGGTGAGCGCATCCACGCGCATACCGATACGCATCAGCTTATGCTTCATATCTTCGGCGGTAACGCCGGACGCGCCCACGCCAAAAATATAGGCGCTGTTGCAGGCGTGCAGCGCATCGACAACCTGTTCGACCTGGCGCATATCCAGCAGATTCAGCGTTTCGGACAGCACGTTGGCAATCGCGCCTTGCAGCTTCAGACCAATAGTGTGGGCGTCATCGTTTTCCACCACTTCCGCATCCAGCAGCGTGCTGCTGTCATCGCTGTCGACCATCGCCAGCTCAATGGCCAGCTCCATTTTGAAATTCTGAAAGCCCTTATAGCCCAGTAGGCGGCAGAAACGGATCACCGACGCTTCGCCGGCGTTGATCTCATGTGAAAGATCGGCGATGGAAAGCTGCGTCACCTTATGGGGTGAAGTCATGATGTAGTTGGCAATGCGCTGCCCAACGCGGGTCAGACTGCTCTGCATCGCCCCCAAAGTATCAAGTATTTTTCCGGCCTTAACCGGTGAGTTCGGACTCTCCATTGCTTCCTGCTCTTCACGCTGACTGAGTGGGTAATGATGGGGCAGCGCCTGCGGTCAGGCAAGAAAATCGGTGTAAAAACCGTGTAATAGCCGCCATTTTGCGCGCACCTGCGCCGATGGCGACGGCATGTTGTGATGCAGATCGATTTTTTAGCCTCCGTCATGCTTACCTCTATGACGTTGTTCACACATTTCAGTCTGTGCTCTTGTGGTGTTTTTCTTCTTGTAAAATTATTAAATGGAGTTTTGCTTCATTTGAGTGTGTCGCACTCACTCTTTAGGCACATAGGTATTGCAATTTGCTCATCACAGGAGAGCAACATGAGTGGAATTACAAAAGCCATTCCATGGTACAAACACCTTAATAAATCCCAGTGGCGGGCTTTCTCAGCCGCATGGCTTGGCTATTTGCTTGATGGTTTTGATTTTGTCTTAATTGCCCTGGTATTAACGGAAGTACAGAGCGAGTTCCAGCTCACCACCGTACAGGCGGCGAGTATTATTTCCGCGGCGTTTATTTCGCGCTGGTTGGGCGGATTGCTGCTGGGGGCGATGGGCGATCGCTACGGTCGTCGGCTGTCGATGGTCACCAGTATTATTCTTTTCTCCGTCGGTACGCTGGCCTGCGGCCTGGCGCCGGGTTACACATCAATGTTTATCGCCCGTATGGTTATCGGGATGGGGATGGCGGGGGAGTACGGTTCCAGCGCAACCTATGTGATTGAAAGCTGGCCAAAACATCTCCGTAATAAAGCCAGCGGCTTCCTGATTTCCGGCTTTTCCGTCGGCGCGGTGGTGGCGGCACAGGTCTACAGTCTGATCGTTCCTCTGTGGGGCTGGCGCGCGCTGTTTTTCATTGGCATTCTGCCGATTATTTTTGCGCTGTGGCTGCGGAAAAATATCCCGGAAACGGAAGACTGGAAAGAGCGTCAGGCGAATAAAACGCCGGTGCGCACGATGGTCGACATTCTTTATCGCGGCAAGCTGCGGCTGATGAATATCGCGATGAGCTGCGCCGCGATCGCCGCCCTATGGTTCTGCTTTGCGGGCAACCTGCATAACCCGGCGATCGTACTGCTGCTGGCGCTGGTGTGTACGGTGATTTTTGTCAGCTTCATGGTGCAAAGCAGCGGCAAACGCTGGCCGACCGGCGTGATGCTGATGGTGGTGGTGCTGTTTGCTTTCCTCTATTCCTGGCCGATTCAGGCGCTGCTGCCGACCTACCTCAAAAGCGAGCTGGGCTATAACCCGGCGACCGTAGCGCAGGTGCTGTTCTTTAGCGGCTTTGGCGCTGCGGTGGGCTGCATTGTCGGCGGCTTCCTCGGCGACTGGCTGGGAACGCGCAAAGCCTATGTTTACAGCCTGTTAGCCTCGCAGATTCTGATTATCCCGGTATTCGCCATTGGCGGTTCCAGCATCTGGGGTCTGGGTATCCTGCTGTTCTTCCAGCAGATGCTAGGCCAGGGCATTGCCGGCATTCTGCCGAAGCTGATCGGCGGCTATTTCGATACCGACCAGCGTGCGGCAGGCCTCGGCTTTACCTACAACGTCGGGGCGCTGGGCGGAGCGGCGGCGCCGGTGATTGGCGCGCTGGTCGCACAGCATCTCAGCCTTGGCTCCGCGTTGGGGTCGCTCTCCTTTGGTTTAACGTTCGTCGTGATTCTGCTGATTGGTCTTGATATGCCGTCTCGCGTACAGCGCTGGATTCGTCCGGAAGCACTGCGCACGCATGATGCCATCGACGGTAAGCCGTTTAGCGGCGCGCTGACCCGCCAGACAGACAAATCGGTTCCCGTTTGCGGTAAGCATTAATTACAGGCGCCCGGACGCGCCGGGCGCAAATTGAAGTTAAGGATGTACTTATGTCGTTGTTAGAGAATCTGGATGCAAGCATTCAACAGCAGGGTGGGCTTATCGTTTCTTGCCAGCCGGTCCCCGGCAGCCCGTTAGATAAACCGGATATCGTGGCGGCGATGGCGCTGGCGGCGGTACAGGCGGGGGCCGTGGCGGTCCGCATCGAAGGCATTGAAAACCTGAAGGCGACGCGCGCGCTGATTAGCGTTCCGATTATTGGTATTGTAAAGCGCGACCTCACTGATTCACCGGTACGCATTACCCCCTACCTTGAGGACGTGGACGCGCTGGTGCAGGCCGGTGCCGACATTATTGCTTTCGACGGCACCGAACGCGCTCGCCCGGTGGCCGTCGCGGAAATCATTGCCCGGATTCATCATCACCAGCGTCTGGCGATGGCAGACTGCTCTTCGCAGCAGGATGCGGCATTTTGTCACCGCCTTGGCGCGGATATTATCGGCACCACGCTTTCCGGCTATACCACCGATGTTGTGCCGCAGGAGCCCGATCTGGCGCTGGTGGCGGCGTTAAGCGCTAAAGGCTACCGCGTGATTGCCGAAGGGCGCTATAACTCGCCGGCACTCGCCGCACAGGCCATGCGGCACGGTGCCTGGTCGGTCACCGTCGGTTCGGCGATTACGCGCCTTGAGCATATTTGCCAGTGGTATCGTGACGCGATCGTGGAGGAAGCGGTATGAGCACGCTGGCGATTGATATCGGCGGCACCAAGCTCGCTGCGGCACTTATCGATCCTCAACAGCAGCTCATCGACCGCCACGTTTTACCAACGCCCGCCAGCCGCACGCCGGAGGCGCTACGTGAGGCGCTGCGCTCGCTGGTTGCGCCATTTGCCGGGCAGGCACAGCGCGTGGCGGTAGCCTCAACCGGCATCATCCGTCACGGCATTCTCACGGCCCTTAACCCGGATAATCTTGGCGGCCTGGCGCAGTTTCCGCTGGTGGATACCCTCGCTCAGCTTACCGGGCTGCCCTGTCTGGCGGTGAATGATGCGCAGGCAGCTGCGTGGGCGGAATATCGCGCGCTGCCGGGCGATATTCGCGATATGGCGTTTATCACGGTGTCGACGGGCGTCGGCGGCGGCATCATCAGTCATGGCAAGCTGCTTACCGGTCGTCAGGGGATGGCGGGGCATATCGGACATACGCTGGCCGACCCGCACGGGCCGCTTTGCGGCTGCGGGCGTCGCGGTTGCGTGGAGGCGATTGCCTCTGGACGCGGAATTAGTGCGCAGGCGGTTGACGCTCTCCACGGCATGACCGCAAAAGAAATCTATGCGCTGCACCAGCAGGGGCATCCGCAGGCGACGTCTCTGATTGAGCGGTCGGCCCAAACCGTGGCGCGACTGATTGCCGATCTGAAAGCCGGCTATGACTGCGAATGCGTGGTTCTCGGCGGCAGCGTCGGTCTGGCAGACGGTTATTTATCCCTGGTCGCCGGGTATCTGGCGCGAGAACCGGCGGCCTATCACACGCATCTTGTCGCCGCCCATCATCAGCATGACGCGGGGTTACTCGGCGCGGCAATGCTGGCAGAAGAGGACATCATATGATTATTGGCGATATTCGTTGCCCTGAGCGTACCGGATTACCTTCACCGCTGCTGGCGGCACTGACGCTGGCCCTGAAGGCGGATCCGCAACGCTGTGAACCGGGCTGTCACGTTTTGCAGGGGGACGATATTTTTATGAACGTGATGCAGTTTATGACGCAACCTGCGCACGCTAAGCGGGCCGAGCTGCACGCGGAATATATTGATGTGCAGATCCTGCTCGCCGGAGAAGAGCGCATTGATTTTGGGCTTGTTGACAGTGCTCGTGAGTGCGATGAATGGCACCGCGAAGACGATTACCAACTGTGTGATGAGATTGCCGGGCAGCAGTCCATCACGCTGCAGGCGGGAATGTTTGCGGTATTTTTCCCCGGTGAGCCGCATAAACCGGGCATTCAGGGAGAGACGCCTGCCGAGATAAAGAAAGCGGTGGTGAAAGTGCATCGACAGCTGCTTGAGAGGTAGGCTTTCGAACCCGCCCGGGGTTGGCTAGCGCCTCGCCCGGGCTACCGTTCATGTAGCCCGGCCTGGCGAAGCGCCGCCGGGGGGCTGTCAGCTGACCGGGTTCACTTCCAGCTCGGGTTCCGGCGAACGCAGCAGCGCCCACAGAATAATCGCCCCAACCACGTCAAACACTGCCAGCACGGCAAACAGTGGGCTAAAGCCTAATGTGTCTGCCAGCGCGCCAACCACCAGGGCGAATAAGGTGCTGGCGGTCCATGCCGCCATGCCGGTAAAACCGTTGGCGGTGGCCACTTCGCCCGGATCGAACATATCGGAAGAGAGGGTTATAAGCGCGCCAGACAGTGACTGATGAGCGAAACCGCCAACGCACAGCAGCGCAATGGCGACGAACGGGCTGCTGAAGAGGCCTACCATGCCCGGCAGGATCATCAGCGCCGCGCCCATGGTGACAACCAGCTTACGTGAAACCACAATATTGACGCCAAAGACACGCTGGAAGATCCCCGGCAGATAGCCGCCGATGATGCAGCCCATATCGGCGAACAGCATGGGGATCCAGGCGAACATGGCGATATCTTTCAGGTTGAAGCCGTAGGTGTGCACCATAAACAGCGGAATCCATGCGTTGAAGGTCCCCCACGCCGGTTCCGCCAGGAAACGCGGCAGGGCAATGCCCCAGAATTTACGCTGTTTCAGCAACTGGCCGATGTGTACTTTATCGACCGTTTTTTTCTCTGGCTGGCCTTCGGTGATGTAGTTGTACTCTTCTTTGCTCAGTTTTTTGCACTGGCCCGGTCGGGTATAGACCAGGTACCATCCCAGCGCCCAAACAACACTGGCAATCCCGACGATCACGAACGCCAGACGCCAGCTGTGAATGTAAATCGCCCATGCCACCATCGGCGGCGCAATGATGGCCCCCATCGAGGAACCGACGTTGAAGTAGCCCACGGCGACGGAACGTTCGTGATCCGGGAACCATTCGGTGACCGATTTCAGCCCTGCGGGGATCATCGCGCTCTCGGCAAAACCACCTAAGCCACGACACAGCGCCAGGCCTTGCCAGCTGTTGGTGAAGGCGGCACCAATGCAGAAGATGCCCCACAGCGCGCCAAACAGGGTATAACCCACTTTGGTGCCCAGCGTATCAAGCACATAGCCCGCGATGGGCTGAGCAATGGTGTAGCAGGCGGAAAACGTCGCCACGATCCAGGAATACTGCTGAGTAGTGACATGAAGATCGCTCTGAAGCGTCGGCGCAGCGGCCGAAATAGTATTGCGGGTTAAATAGCATAAAATCGTGCCAAGCGTGACAAGAACCACCATAAACCAGCGCGTATGACCAGTAGTGCGCATAAAACGTTCCTTTACTTCTTAGGATATGAGACGGCCTGCGGGGTGAACAGGCACAACTGCGGTCATACAGAGAGAAGATAAATCGCCAGCCATACGCAGAGCGTTGGCGGCACACAGCGGTCCTTTTATGAGAATTAGTGAATCCGTGTCACATTTTTTATGGATATTAAACCTGTGTTTCATAAAATTATGTGATCTGATTCAAAAATATCAGGATGGCGTACCACTTAAGTGTATCGGGGTAATTAATGACGTAATGAACCGTTAAGGGAGGTTTCATTCTGCCCGAATTGCTGTGAAAACAGGCAGATAATGGGTTATTTGTTGAGGGTAATAAACTCGTGTAGCAACGCCGTCAGCTGTTTCATCTTCTCAGGCGTGAACTTCTGTTCGATTTCTAAGTAGGCCTCTTCCACTTTCGCCTGCGCGCGCTCGTACAGCGCGTACCCCTCTTTGGTGAGCGAGACATAAAGTTTACGCTGATCGTTGACCGGCTTCAGGCGTAACACCAGCCCATCTCGCTCCATGCGCGTCAAAATCCCGGTCAGGCTGGGCCGGAGAATACAGGTGGCGGCGGCCAGATCGTGAAAGTCCATTGAGGGATTGTCGACCAGCACGCGAACAATCCGCCACTGCTGCTCCGTCAGATTATGCTGCTTCACGATAGGCCGAAAATAGGTCATCGCCACTTCCCGCGCCTGCATCAGGGCGATGGTTAAAGAATCGTGCATTCTGCCTCCTGCCACTTCTCATCATTAATATATGAACAATATAGCAATGTTGCTTTTATCAACAGCATATTTTTGATTAAACCTGGTAGTTCTGAAACTGATTTTTATTAATTCATTGATTATAAATATTTATTTTTAATTTGTGTAAAATTATTGTTAATCGAGTCACAAAAAAATTACTTGTGTTTGCTAAATGAACAGCGGAGGAATAAAACAGATCATTAATATATTAACGAAATAAATGCTGTCTCTAAGGAGCTGTAAATGAAAGGTACCGTTTTCGCCGTGGCGCTCAACCACCGCAGCCAGCTTGATGCCTGGCGCGACGCGTTCGAGCAGGCCCCCTACAAGGCACCGCCTAAAACCGCCGTCTGGTTTATCAAACCGCACAATACCGTTACCGAAGGCGGCCAGCCGATCCCATTCCCGGAGGGGGAAACGGTATTCAGCGGCGCGACGGTGGCGCTGGTGGTGGGTAAAACGGCCCGTAAAGTTGGCGTGGAAGAGGCGGCGGATTATATCGCCGGTTACGCGCTGGCGAACGAAGTCAGCCTGCCGGAAGAGAGCTTCTACCGTCCGGCGATTAAAGCCAAATGCCGTGACGGCTTCTGCCCGCTGGGCGACGTGGTGAGCGTTGATAACGTCGACAACCTGACCATCATCACCGAAATCAACGGCCGTCACGCCGACCAGTGGAGCACCGCCGACCTCACGCGCAATGCCGCCGAGCTGCTGAGCGCCCTGAGCGATTTCGCCACTCTGAATCCGGGCGATACCATTCTGATGGGCACCCCGCACAACCGCGTGGCGCTGCGCCCCGGCGACCAGGTGCGCGTGCTGGCGGAAGGCTTCCCGCCGCTGGAAAACCCGGTGGTTGCCGAAGCGGACGCTCGTCCGGCGCCACGTCCGTACGACCACGGCACCCTGTTCGCGCTGGGGCTGAACTACGCCGACCACGCCAGCGAGCTGGACTTCAAGCCGCCGGAGGAGCCGCTGGTGTTTATCAAAGCCCCGAACACTCTTACCGGCGATAACCAGACTTCGGTACGCCCGGACAACGTCGAGTACATGCACTACGAATCGGAGCTGGTGGTGGTGATTGGCAAAACCGCGCGCAAGGTCAGTGAAGCTGAGGCGATGGACTATGTCGCGGGCTACACGGTCTGCAACGACTACGCCATTCGCGACTACCTGGAAAACTACTACCGCCCGAACCTGCGGGTAAAAAGCCGCGACGGGCTGACCCCCATTTCCGCCAATATCGTGCCGAAAGCGGCGATTCCCGACCCGCACAACTTAACCCTGCGCACCTGGGTCAACGGCGAGCTGCGTCAGGAAGGCACTACCGCCGATCTGATCTTTAGCGTGCCGTTCCTGGTCTCTTATCTGAGCCAATTTATGACGTTACAACCAGGCGACATGATCGCCACCGGCACGCCGAAAGGGCTGTCCGACGTGGTGCCGGGCGATGAAGTGGTGGTGGAAGTCGAGGGCGTGGGTCGCCTGGTGAACCGGATTGTCAGCGAGGAGTCTGCAAAATGAAAAAGATTAACCATTGGATTAACGGCAAAAACGTTGCCGGTCAGGACTATTTCCACACCACCAACCCGGCGACCGGTGAAGTGCTGGCGGAAGTGGCCTCCGGCGGCGAAGCGGAGGTGAACCAGGCGGTGGCTGCGGCGAAAGAGGCTTTCCCGAAGTGGGCCAATCTGCCGATGAAAGAGCGCGCGCGCCTGATGCGTCGTCTGGGCGACCTGATTGACCAGAACGTACCGGAAATTGCGGCGATGGAAACCGCCGACACCGGCCTGCCGATTCACCAGACCAAAAACGTGCTGATCCCACGCGCCTCGCATAACTTCGAGTTTTTCGCCGAAGTGTGCCAGCAGATGAACGGCAAAACCTACCCGGTCGACGACAAGATGCTCAACTACACCCTTGTGCAGCCGGTGGGCGTGTGCGCGCTGGTGTCGCCGTGGAACGTACCGTTTATGACCGCCACCTGGAAGGTCGCGCCGTGTCTGGCGCTGGGCAACACCGCGGTGCTGAAAATGTCCGAACTGTCGCCGTTAACCGCCGACCGTCTGGGCGAGCTGGCGCTGGAGGCGGGCATTCCGCCAGGGGTGCTGAACGTGGTGCAGGGCTATGGCGCGACGGCGGGCGATGCGCTGGTACGCCATCACGACGTGCGCGCGGTCTCCTTTACCGGCGGCACCGCCACCGGGCGCAACATCATGAAAAACGCCGGGCTGAAAAAGTATTCAATGGAGCTGGGCGGTAAATCGCCGGTGCTGATTTTTGAAGATGCCGACATAGAACGGGCGCTGGACGCCGCGCTGTTCACCATCTTCTCCATCAACGGTGAACGTTGCACCGCCGGTTCGCGCATCTTTATCCAGCAGAGCATCTACCCGGAGTTTGTTAAACGCTTTGCCGAGCGCGCTAACCGCCTGCGCGTCGGCGACCCGAACGACCCGAACACACAAGTCGGCGCGCTGATTAGCCAGCAGCATTGGGAAAAGGTCTCCGGCTATATCCGCCTTGGCATTGAAGAGGGCGCGACCCTGCTGGCCGGCGGCCCGGAAAAGCCGACCGACCTGCCTGCACACCTTAAGAACGGCAACTTCCTGCGTCCAACCGTGCTGGCGGACGTCGATAACCGCATGCGCGTGGCGCAGGAAGAGATTTTTGGCCCGGTCGCCTGCCTGCTGCCGTTCAAAGACGAAGCGGAAGGGCTGCGTCTGGCCAACGACGTCGAGTACGGTCTGGCTTCCTATATCTGGACCCAGGACATCAGCAAAGTGCTGCGTCTGGCACGCGGCATCGAGGCCGGGATGGTGTTCGTCAACACCCAGAACGTGCGCGACCTGCGCCAGCCGTTCGGCGGCGTGAAGGCCTCCGGTACCGGGCGTGAAGGCGGCGAGTACAGCTTTGAAGTGTTCGCGGAGATGAAGAACGTCTGCATCTCAATGGGCGATCACCCGATTCCTAAGTGGGGAGTGTGATATGGGCAAGCTTGCGTTAGCGGCAAAAATTACTCACGTGCCATCGATGTACCTCTCTGAAATTCCGGGGAAAAACTTTGGCTGCCGTCAGGCGGCGATTGATGGGCATAAAGAGATCGGCCAGCGCTGCCGCGAGATGGGCGTCGACACCATTATCGTGTTCGATACCCACTGGCTGGTGAACAGCGCCTACCACATTAACTGCGCGGAAAGCTTTAAGGGTATCTACACCAGCAACGAGCTGCCGCATTTTATTCGCGACATGACCTACGACTATGACGGCAACCCCGAGCTGGGCCAACTGATTGCCGACGAAGCCGTGGCGATGGGCGTGCGCGCCAAAGCGCACAACATTCCAAGCCTGAAGCTGGAGTACGGCACGCTGGTGCCGATGCGCTATATGAACGCCGACAAGCACTTCAAGGTGGTCTCCATCTCGGCGTTCTGCACCGTGCATGATTTTGCCGACAGCCGCAGGCTGGGTGAAGCCATTTTGAAAGCCATCGAGAAATACGACGGCACCGTGGCGGTGTTCGCCAGCGGCTCGCTGTCACACCGCTTTATTGACGACCAGCGTGCGGAAGAGGGGATGAACAGCTACACCCGCGAGTTCGACCACCAGATGGACGAACGCGTGGTCAAGCTGTGGCGCGAGGGCAAGTTCAAGGAGTTCTGCACCATGCTGCCGGAGTACGCCGACTACTGCTACGGCGAAGGCAACATGCACGACACCGTGATGCTGCTGGGAATGTTGGGCTGGGATAAGTACGACGGCAAGGTGGAGTTTATCACCGACCTGTTCGCCAGCTCCGGCACCGGGCAGGTGAACGCCGTATTCCCGCTGCCTGCGTGAGGATTAACCATGCCGCACTTTATTGCTGAATGTACCACCAACATCCGCGAGCAGGCTGATTTACCGGGCCTGTTCAGCAAGGTGAACGAGGCGCTGGCCGCCACCGGGATTTTCCCCATCGGCGGCATCCGCAGCCGCGTCCACTGGCTGGATACCTGGCAGATGGCCGACGGTAAACACGACTACGCGTTCGTACATATGACGCTGAAAATCGGCACCGGGCGCAGTCTGGAAAGTCGTCAGGAAGTGGGCGAAATGCTGTTCGGGCTGATTAAAGCCCACTTCGCCACGCTGATAGAGAGCCGCTATCTGGCGCTGTCGTTTGAGATTGACGAGCTACACCCGACGCTGAATTACAAACAGAACAACGTGCACGCGTTATTTAAATAATGTGCAAATTGCCCGGTGGCGCTGTGCTTACCGGGCCTACACCGGCCATGAATGGTAGGCCGGATAAGCGAAGCGCCATCCGGCAATACAATGCCACAGGAATCACTATGCTCGATAAACAGACCCGTACCCTGATTGCCCAGCGGCTCAATCAGGCTGAAAAACAGCGTGAGCAGATTCGTGCCGTCTCGCTGGATTACCCGGACATCACCATCGAAGACGCCTACGCCGTGCAGCGCGAATGGGTTGAGATGAAGATTGCCGAAGGGCGTACCCTCAAAGGCCACAAAATCGGCCTGACCTCAAAAGCGATGCAGGCCAGCTCGCAGATTAACGAACCGGACTACGGCGCGCTGCTCGACGACATGTTCTTCCACGACGGCAGCGAGATTCCAACCGACCGCTTTATCGTGCCGCGCATTGAAGTGGAGCTGGCGTTCGTGCTGGCAAAACCGCTGCGCGGACCGAACTGCACGCTGTTTGATGTCTATAACGCCACCGATTACGTGATCCCGGCGCTGGAGCTGATTGACGCCCGCAGCCACAACGTGGACCCGGAAACCCAGCGCCCGCGCAAGGTGTTTGACACCATCTCCGATAACGCGGCTAACGCCGGGGTGATCCTCGGCGGTCGCCCGATTAAGCCCGATGAACTGGACCTGCGCTGGATCTCCGCGCTGCTGTATCGCAACGGCGTGATTGAAGAGACCGGCGTTGCCGCAGGCGTGCTCAACCACCCGGCGAACGGCGTGGCGTGGCTGGCGAACAAGCTGGCGCCGTACGACGTTCAGCTGGAAGCGGGGCAGATTATCCTCGGCGGCTCGTTCACCCGTCCGGTTCCGGCGCGTAAGGGCGACACCTTCCACGTCGACTACGGCAACATGGGCGCGATTACCTGCCGGTTCGTATAAAGGAAAAAACGATGATGAAGAACAGTTTTAAAGACGCGCTGAAGGCAGGCCAGCCGCAGATTGGCCTGTGGCTGGGGCTCTCCAGCAGCTACAGCGCCGAACTGCTGGCTGGGGCGGGCTTCGATTGGCTGCTGATTGACGGCGAACATGCGCCGAACAACGTCCAGACCGTGCTGACCCAACTGCAGGCGATCGCGCCTTACCCAAGCCAGCCGGTGGTGCGTCCGTCATGGAATGACGCGGTACAGATTAAGCAACTGCTGGACGTTGGCACGCAAACGCTGCTGGTGCCGATGGTGCAAAACGCCGACGAAGCGCGGGCCGCCGTGTCCGCAACCCGCTATCCGCCGCAGGGGATTCGCGGCGTAGGCAGCGCGCTGGCGCGGGCGTCACGCTGGAATCGCATTCCGGATTATCTCCACCATGCCAACGACGCCATGTGCGTGCTGGTGCAGATTGAAACCCGAGAAGCGCTGAATAATCTGGCGCAGATCCTCGATGTTGACGGCGTGGACGGCGTGTTTATCGGCCCGGCGGATCTCAGCGCCGATATGGGCTTTGCCGGCAATCCGCAGCACCCGGAAGTGCAGGCGGCGATTGAACAGGCCATCGTGCAGATTCGTGCAGCGGGGAAAGCGCCGGGCATTCTGATGGCGAATGAACAGCTGGCGAAGCGTTATCTGGAACTGGGGGCGCTGTTTGTCGCCGTCGGCGTCGATACCACCCTGCTGGCGCGCGGCGCGGAAGCGCTGGCGGCGCGGTTTGGCGCGGAGAAAACCTCGCTGGGTTCGTCCGGCGTGTATTAACGCGTGCCGGATGGCGCTGCGCTTATCCGGCCTACCTGTAGGCCCGACAAGCGAAGCGCCCCGGGCAACAGCGCAGCTTCACCCTACGCAAATTCCCATCAGAGGAAAGGACAATGAGCGACACATCACCTGCAATTCCGGAGCAACTCAACCCGGCCGACCAGCACAAGCGGCTGACGGCGGGCCAACAATCGGTTATCAACAAACTGTTTCGTCGTCTGGTTCTGTTTTTGTTTGTGCTGTTTATCTTCTCATTCTTAGACCGTATCAATATCGGCTTCGCCGGGTTGACAATGGGGGCGGATCTCGGCCTCAACGCCACCATGTTCGGCCTTGCCACCACGCTGTTTTACGCCACCTACGTGATTTTCGGCATCCCCAGCAACATCATGCTGAGCATCGTCGGCGCGCGGCGCTGGATTGCCACCATTATGGTGCTCTGGGGCATTGCCTCCACCGCGACCATGTTCGCCGTCGGGCCGAAAAGTCTGTACGTGCTGCGCATGCTGGTGGGCATCACCGAAGCCGGGTTCCTGCCGGGGATTCTGCTGTACTTAACCTACTGGTTCCCGGCGTTTTTCCGCGCCCGCGCCAACGCCCTGTTTATGATTGCCATGCCGGTGACCACTGCTCTGGGCTCGATTGTCTCGGGCTATATTCTGTCGATGGACGGCCTGCTCAACATGCACGGCTGGCAGTGGCTGTTCCTACTGGAAGGCTTCCCGGCGGTGCTGCTCGGCGTGATGGTCTGGTACTGGCTCGACGACTCCCCGGCGAAAGCCAAATGGCTGACCGACGAGGATAAAAAGTGCTTACAGGAGATGATGGATAACGATCGCCTGACGTTGGTGCAGCCGGAAGGGGCCATTAGCCATAGCGCCATGCAGCAGCGCAGCCTGTGGCGCGAAGTGTTTACGCCGATCGTCCTGATGTACACGCTGGCCTACTTCTGTCTGACCAACACCTTAAGCGCCATCAGCATCTGGACGCCGCAGATCCTCAAGAGCTTTAACGAGGACAGCAGCAACATCACCATCGGCCTGCTGGCGGCGGTTCCGCAAGTGTGTACCATCCTCGGTATGATTTACTGGAGCCGCCATTCCGATAAATATCAGGAGCGTAAGCACCACACGGCGCTGCCGTTCCTGTTTGCCGCCGCCGGCTGGCTGCTGGCCTCGGCAACCAACCATAGCCTGATCCAACTGCTGGGGATCGTGATGGCCTCGACGGGCTCATTCAGCGCGATGGCGATCTTCTGGACCACGCCGGATCAATCCATCAGCCTGCGCGCTCGCGCGATCGGTATTGCTGTGATCAACGCTACCGGCAACATCGGATCGGCGCTGAGTCCGTTTATGATCGGCTGGCTGAAAGATGTGACCGGCAGCTTTAACAGCGGATTGTGGTTTGTCGCGGCGCTGCTGGTACTGGGTGCGGTCATTATCTGGGTGATTCCGATGAAATCTTCGCGCCCGCGCGCTACGCCGTAAGGAGGCGCCGTTATGTGCCAGCGTGCGATTACCAATATCGACATCAGCACCGAGTATGAGGAGAGCCTCGGCAGCAAGGACGTGCACTATCAATCGTTCGCCCGCATGGCGGCGTTTTTTGGCCGCGATATGCAGGCGCATCGCCACGATCAGTTTTTCCAGATGCACTTTCTTGATACCGGGCAGATTGAGCTGCAGCTCGACGATCACCGCTATTCGGTGCAGGCACCGCTGTTTGTGCTGACGCCGCCGTCGGTACCGCATGCGTTTATCACCGAGTCGGACAGCGACGGTCACGTGTTGACGGTGCGGGAGGATTTGGTCTGGCCGCTGCTGGAGGTGCTGTATCCCGGCACCCGCGAGGCGTTTGGCCTGCCGGGAATGTGCCTGTCGCTGGCGGATAAACCCGACGAACTGGCGGCGCTGGCGCACTACTGGCGGTTGATTCAGCGCGAGTCTACCTCTGAACTGCCGGGGCGCGAGCATACGCTGGTGCTGTTGGCGCAGGCGGTGTTCACCCTTCTGCTGCGTAACGCGCCGCTCGACGACCACGCAGCCAGCGGCGTGCGCGGCGAGCTGAAGCTGTTCCAGCGCTTTAACCAGATGATTGATAACCACTATCACCGCCACTGGACGGTGCCGGACTACGCCAGCGAGCTGCATCTGACCGAATCCCGGCTGACGGATATCTGCCGCCGGTTTGCCAACCGTCCGCCGAAAAAGCTGATTTTCGACAGACAGTTGCGTGAGGCCAAGCGGCTGCTGCTGTTTTCCGACAGCGCGGTGAGCGAGATTGCGTGGCAGCTTGGTTTTAAGGACCCGGCCTATTTTGCCCGCTTTTTTAATCGGTTAGTGGGATGTTCGCCGAGCGCGTTTCGCGCGCAGAAAGTCCCGGTGTCGTGATTTTCCCCTCACCCTAACCCTCTGGGGAAAGGGCCGGGGTGAGGGGCCATCGCGCACCAACCCTTACGTAGCCCGGCCAGGCGAAGCGCCGCCGGGAACGGCACTAAACCCTACCCCGATCACAGAACCGCCCCCCGCCTGAAAAGTACCAGCCGTTGACCCAAAAGTCTCTTCACCGCCTGCGTTTTAAACGCTTCAATTACGAAACAAGAGAAAAACATAAATTTAACAAATCCGATAGATACTGGAGTGTACCCGAATGAAACCTGAAGATTTCCGCGCAGACACCAAACGCCCGTTAACCGGTGAAGAGTACCTGAAAAGCCTGCAGGATGGCCGTGAGATCTATATCTACGGCGAGCGCGTCAAGGATGTCACCACCCATCCCGCCTTCCGCAACGCCGCGGCTTCCGTCGGCCAGCTGTACGATGCGCTGCACAAACCGGAAATGCAGGACAAGCTGTGCTGGGGTACCGATACCGGCAGCGGCGGCTACACCCACAAATTCTTCCGCGTGGCGAAAAGTGCCGACGACCTGCGCCAGCAGCGCGACGCCATCGCCGAGTGGTCACGTCTCTCCTACGGCTGGATGGGGCGCACCCCGGACTACAAAGCGGCGTTCGGCAGCGCGCTGGGCGCGAACCCGGCGTTCTACGGCCAGTTCGAGCAGAACGCCCGCCACTGGTACTCGCGCATTCAGGAAACCGGGCTGTACTTCAACCACGCCATCGTCAACCCGCCCATCGACCGTCATAAGCCGGCGGATGAAGTGAAAGACGTCTACATCAAACTGGAAAAAGAGACCGACGCCGGGATTATTGTGAGCGGCGCGAAGGTGGTGGCCACCAACTCGGCGCTGACCCACTACAACATGATTGGCTTCGGTTCCGCGCAGGTGATGGGCGAAAACCCGGACTTTGCGCTGATGTTCGTCGCACCGATGGATGCCGAAGGCGTGAAGCTGATTTCCCGCGCCTCCTACGAGCTGGTGGCCGGCGCAACCGGCTCCCCGTACGACTATCCGCTCTCCAGCCGCTTTGACGAGAACGATGCGATTCTGGTGATGGATAAGGTGCTGATCCCCTGGGAGAACGTCCTTATCTACCGCGATTTCGATCGCTGTCGTCGCTGGACGATGGAAGGCGGCTTTGCCCGTATGTACCCACTACAGGCGTGCGTGCGTCTGGCGGTGAAGCTCGACTTCATTACCGGCCTGCTGAAGAAATCGCTGGAGTGTACCGGTACCTCTGAGTTCCGCGGCGTGCAGGCGGATCTCGGCGAAGTGGTGGCGTGGCGCAACATGTTCTGGGCGCTGAGCGACTCCATGTGTTCTGAAGCGACCCCGTGGGTTAACGGCGCCTACCTGCCGGACCACGCGGCGCTGCAAACCTACCGCGTGATGGCGCCGATGGCCTACGCCAAAATCAAAAATATCATTGAACGTAACGTGACCAGCGGCCTGATCTACCTGCCGTCGAGCGCCCGCGACCTGAACAATCCGCAGATCGACCAGTACCTGGCGAAATACGTGCGCGGCTCCAACGGCATGGATCACGTTGAACGTATCAAGATCTTAAAACTGATGTGGGATGCGATCGGCAGCGAGTTCGGCGGTCGCCACGAGCTGTATGAAATTAACTACTCCGGTAGCCAGGATGAGATCCGCCTGCAGTGTCTGCGCCAGGCCCAGACCTCCGGCAACATGGACAAAATGATGGCGATGGTCGATCGCTGCCTGTCTGAGTACGACCAGAACGGCTGGACGGTGCCACACCTGCACAACAACGCTGATATTAATCTGCTGGATAAGCTGCTGAAGTAATTGGCAGCGGGAGGTCACAATGCAATTAGATGAACAACGTCTGCGTTTTCGCGATGCTATGGCCAGCCTGTCGGCCGCCGTTAACGTCGTCACTACCGAAGGGGAAGCGGGCCGCTGCGGCATCACCGCCACCGCCGTCTGCTCGGTCACGGACTCGCCGCCGTCGGTGATGGTCTGTATTAACGCCAACAGCGCTATGAACCCGGTGTTCCAGGGCAACGGCAAGCTGTGCATCAACGTGCTCAACCATGAACAGGAAATCATGGCGCGTCACTTTGCCGGTATGACCGGTATGGCCATGGACGAGCGCTTTAATCTCGCAGGCTGGCAGCGCGGCGCGCTGGGGCAGCCGGTGCTAAAGGCGGCGTTGGCATGTCTGGAAGGTAAGATACGCCAGGTGCAGACTATCGGTAGCCATCTGGTCTATCTGGTGGAGGTTCAGCATATTGCGTTGGCGGAAGAAGAGGGGCACGGGCTTATCTATTTCAAACGCCGTTTCCATCCGGTGATGATGGAAGCGGAAGTACTGGCTTAAGCGCTCTTCAATTCTCTAAGCCCCATCGGGCAGATCAGGATCGATTGCCCGATGGCGGCGCCGCCAATCAATCATTGTGAGTCGGAAGGCGTGTACCCGTCCACCTTCGACAGTGTCGCCTGAACGGCACTTTCCGCCAGCGGGGTCATCACCCGATAGCCTTCCGCGTTGGGGTGCAGACCATCATCAGAGTAGCGGGCAATCAGTTTGCCGGAGGCATCCGTCATTGGCGTGGCGTAATCCAGCCAGACAAAGCCTTGCGCCGTACACCAGCTTTTCAGCCAGTGATTCAGCGCGATCAGGCGCTCACGCGGGCGCTGGGCGTAAAGATCCTGCGAGTCAGGATTGGCGTCATGTACCGGAAGCACCGACGATATCACCACCCGAATACCGTGTAGCGTGGTCAGTTCGGTCAGCGTCATGATGTTCTCTTCGATATCCAGATTGCTCACCGGGCCGGTATTGCCTGCGATATCGTTGGTACCTGCGAGGATCACCACCACCTGCGGGCGCAGGTTCAGCACGTCCTGGCGAAAGCGTACCAGCATCTGCGCGGTGGTTTGCCCGCCAATACCGCGGTTGATGTAGTTTTTTCCCGGAAAGCTCTGGGCTAAATCCCAGCCGTCGGTAATGGAGTCACCGAAGAAAACGACCTGCGGGTCACGGTCCTGCTGAAGCAGGGCCTCGTTGTGCGAGCGATAGCGGCTGCGTTGACCGTAGTCATCGCTGTAGAAAGCGGCCTGGCGGCTGCGGTAGTCGTCGAGTCCAGGAAACCCGGTTCCGGGGATGAGAGCAGTAATCAGCGGCTGTGACACGATGTGTCTCTCCTTGCCGTAGTGAATGGTGAAACCACGTTAGCAAACGTCGATTTTTTGCGCTATCACTTCCGTGTGCGTAAGGCTCTGAATACGGACCAGAAAAATAGATTAGGGAAATGAAGGAAAATAAATAAATAGGGCTACAGGGATGAGGTCTAATATTTTCCTGTGATAAGGGAGGCAAAATTTACCCGGCTATTTATTTCCTTGAGACGACGAGTTTTTTAATTGAAATAAGGCTTCGTTAATCATTTCTTCGGCTTTTTGACGGGCGAATTTGATAAGCGCGTCTTTACTGAAGGGCGCGCCGCAGGCGTGACAGGTTAACGGATATTGATCTTCCGCGTTTTTTATTTTCTCAATGTCGGTTATTTCAGTCATACCGGCACATTTTGGACACAAATATTGAATTGCAATCACGGGCACGGCTCCTTTATCTTTGGTATAAAATAGTGCAGCCGCACAAATCGTCAAAGCCTTCCGGGCTATTAAATAACAGGTCATTTTGTTTTGGTTGATAAAGTGGTTAAAAAAGCACCGCTTTGTCAGGCCGATCGCACCAAAGGAGAGGGTGAATGACAATGGAGAAGCCGTTCGTACAGAAAGACCCGATGGATTCCGGCAGGCTGGCCGATCTCCTCAACCATAACACCGATTGGGTGTGGGAAGTGGACACGCAGGGGCGCTACGTCTGGTCCTCAGAAGTGGTGATGCGCCTGCTCGGCTACTCGGCTGAAGAGGTGCTTGGCCGTACGCCGTTTGATTTTATGGCGCCTGGCGAGGCCGAACGGCTGGAGAGCACCTTCCGCGAGGTACTCTCATCGCATAAACCTTTCTCCGGCCTGATTAACCGCAACCTGCGGGCAGACGGTCGTGCGGTGATCCTCGAAACCAGCGGTATTCCGCTGTTCGATGAAAACGGCCAACTGACCGGCTATCGCGGTACCGATCGGGATATCTCCCAGCTCGGCGAGCGGGTGCTGCAGCTGGAATCTATCTACCAGAACACGCCGCTGGCGTTGTGCGTGATTGATCGTCACGGCATGTTAACGAAAGCTAACAAGGCGATGGGTGAACTGCTGGGGCAGCCAGAGGAAAAGCTGGTGGGGCAGTTTCTCAAAACGCTGATGCCGGAATGGCACCTGCTGTTCCAGCAGGATTTCATGCTGCTTGACGGCGGTGAAGAGATTGCCAGCAAAGAGCTGTTTCTCTACGGTCGCTATTTCTACATTAAGCCTATGGCGGTGTACGATGCGGGCGGCAACGTGGCGGGTATTTCTTCGGCGTGGATGGACATCACCGACCGCAAGCTGGCTGAACAGCAGCTTGCCCACGCCAACCAGACATTATTGCAGTATGCCGAACGCGACCATCTTACCGGCCTGTTCAACCGTCGCTACATGGATGACCGTCTGAGCTATGAAATTACCCGCGCGCAGCGCGAGGGCACGCCGCTGTCTTTGTGCATGGCGGATATCGACTTCTTTAAACGCTACAATGACACCTATGGTCACCCGGCGGGCGACCAGGTGCTGCGCGCCGTGGCAGATGCGTTGAGAGGCGGTCTGCGCCCGGGCGATAGCGTGAGCCGCTACGGCGGTGAAGAGTTTCTGGTGATACTGCCGGACACCAGCGCGGAAGGCGCATTGGCGGTGGCTGAACGCCTGCGCGAGCGGGTAATGGCGCTGGAGATTGTGCATGAAACCAACCCCATCGGCAGCGTGCTGACCATCAGTTTGGGCGTGATGACCTGGGATTCGCCGCTGTCGGTGTGTAGCATCCAAAGCGTTACGGATATCGCCGCTGAGCTTATCAGCTGCAGCGATGCGGCGCTGTACCGGGCAAAACAGCAGGGGCGCAACCGCGTGGTCAGCGCCTGATTATGCCACGGCCCTGGCGCGCGTCGTCAGGGCAATCGCGGTACTGATGAGGGTAAACAGCGCCATAATCCACGCCATTGTCCACGGCGTCCCGTCGCTGAGCGTTGCCAGCAGCAATGACGAGATAATCCCGCTGCCGTACTGCAATGCGCCAATCAGCGCTGAGGCGGAGCCCGCGACGTTCGGCGCGGCGTCCAGCGCGGCGGCAGTCGAGGTGGCGGCGATAATCCCATTCATCGAAAACAGTACGAACACTGACACCACGATCAGCAGCAGGCCCCCAATCTGCCAGCGGGCGCCAATCGCCAACACGATAGCCGCCGCGCCCGCCACCAACAGCGATATTTTTAGCAGCGTCTCCAGCGGATAGCGGTGGACGATTCGGCGGTTGACCACGCTCATGAGCATGACGCCGACAACGTTCAGCGCGAATAGCCAGCCGTAGTGCTGCGGATCGACGCCAAAGTAGCTGATATAGACGAACGGCGACCCGGCGATAAACGCGTAGGCGGCCACGTAAAAGCTCGTCAGGCACAGGGTGTAGCGCATAAAGGCGACGTTGGTTAACAGCAGGCCGTAGTTCTTAAACACGCCGCCCAGCGACGCTTTGACGCGCTTCTCTTCCGGCAGCGTTTCCGGTAGCCAGAAGAGAGTGAAGAACATCAGTACGCCAATCGCCGCCAGCAGCCAGAAAATGACGTGCCAGCTGGCGAACACAATGATCTGTCCACCGAGTAGCGGCCCGGCAATGGGAGCGATGGCCATCATCAGAATCAGCGTCGAGAGCATTTGCGCGGCGCGGGTGCGGCTGAACAGATCACGGATCATCGCGCGCGCCAGCATGGGGCCGGTACAAGCCCCCAGCGCCTGGAATACACGCCAGAAGACAATCTGCTCAATATTGCGCGAGAGCGCGCAGCCGATCGAGCCGATAATAAACAACCCAAGGCCGATAAACAGCGGCAATCGACGGCCAAAACGGTCGCTTAGCGGCCCCCAGATCAGTTGGGCAATGCAAAAGCCGACTAAAAAACCGGTAATCGTGAGTTCGACGTTGCCGTGTAAATCGCGCGCCATCATCGGCATGGCGGGAAGATAAATATCGGTTGAGAGCGAGGTAAAAGCCATTAAGGCACTGAGGATGACAACAAAAAGCAGGCCATGCTGACCTTTGGCGGGTGTCTTCCGCGTCGGAGTACCAGTCATATTGATCCGTTCGGGAGTGTTGAAAGGCCGATAGAATATATTGATTTTATGAACGGATAATTAGGCAAAATGGTAAGACGTTATGAATTCTATTCATCAGTGTACATCCGCAATTGATTCATCACAAAGCGGACGGCGGGTAGCCCTCTTTATAATCGAGCCTACCCCTCTACTGATGGTATAAAAACATGGCTTATCAACTCAACCTTAACTGGCCGGAGTTTCTGGAGAAATACTGGCAGAAACAACCGGTGGTCCTGAAAAACGCGTTCCCGAATTTTGTCGACCCGATTACGCCTGATGAACTGGCTGGTCTGGCGATGGAGATGGAAGTTGACAGCCGTCTGGTGAGCCACGTCGACGGTAAGTGGCAGGCGAGCAACGGCCCGTTTGAGGATTTTGACCATCTGGGGGAAAAGAACTGGTCGCTGCTGGCGCAGGCGGTGAACCACTGGCATGAACCTGCCGCCGAGCTGGTGCGTCCGTTCCGCGTGCTGCCGGACTGGCGTCTGGATGACCTGATGATCTCCTTCTCGGTACCGGGCGGCGGCGTAGGCCCGCATATCGACCCGTATGACGTCTTTATCATTCAGGGGATGGGCCGCCGCCGCTGGCGCGTGGGCGATGCGCTGCCGTTAAAACAGCACTGCCCGCATCCGGCGCTGCTGCACGTTGAGCCGTTTACGCCGATTATCGAAGTGGAAATGAACCCGGGCGATATCCTCTACATTCCGCCAGGATTCCCGCACGATGGCTATACCTATGAAAATACGCTGAACTATTCCGTCGGCTTCCGTGGCCCGAACGGTCGCGAGTTGATCAGCAGCTTCGCCGACTACGTGCTGGAGAACGATCTGGGCGAGAAGTACTACACCGACCCGGATCTCACCTGCCGTGAACATGCGGGTAAGGTGGAAGAGCACGAGCTGGAGCGTCTGCGCATGATGATGATCGACATGATCCGTCAGCCGAACGATTTCAAACAGTGGTTCGGCAGCTTTGCCAGTACGCCACGCCACGAGCTGGATATTGCCCCGGCGGAGCCGCCGTTCGAACCGGAAGAAGTGCTTGCTGCGCTGGAAGATGGGGAAACCCTGCGCCGCCTCAATGGATTACGGGTACTGAACGTGGGCGAGAGCTTCTTTATCAACAGCGAGAAGCTGGAGACCTGCGAACCGCAGGCGGCTGACGCGCTGTGCCGCTATACCGAGCTGGATAAATCCCGTTTTGGCGAGGCGCTGCGAAATCCGGCATTTGTCGCGGAACTGACGGCACTGATTAACCAGGGATACTGGTTCTTCGACGAGTAAGTTTCTGCGGTGGGTGAGGGGCGCGCTGCACCCTCACCCCGGCCCTCTCCCTGGAAGGGACAGGGAGCAAACCCGCGCCATACCCACCAACTGCACCATTCGATCCCCTCGCCCTTGAAGAGAGAGGGAAAAAACCGGCACCTTCCTTACCGACATCACCGCTCGATTCCCTCGCCCCTTTGGGGAGAGGCCCAGGGTGAGGGGAACAAGCCGCATCCCTCTCTCATTCCTGCGGATCCCCCACCGCTTTGCAATTGGTTAACAATCGTTGTATAACCTTCTCTTCATTTGGATGTTTAGATGTCCATACGTTTAGAAGGTAATAATGCAAAACACAACACAACAACAAGGTGGGCAACTTAAGCGCACCATGAAAACCCGCCACCTGGTGATGCTGTCGCTGGGCGGCGTTATTGGCACAGGGCTCTTTTTCAATACCGGCTATATCATCTCCACCACCGGCGCGGCGGGCACGTTGCTGGCCTATTTGATCGGCGCGCTGGTGGTCTGGCTGGTGATGCAGTGCCTCGGCGAACTGTCGGTGGCGATGCCGGAAACCGGTGCTTTCCACGTTTATGCGGCACGTTATCTTGGCCCGGCAACCGGCTACACCGTGGCGTGGCTCTACTGGCTGACGTGGACGGTGGCGCTGGGGTCGAGCTTTACCGCCGCCGGGTTCTGTATGCAGTACTGGTTCCCGCAGGTGCCGGTGTGGATCTGGTGCCTGTTTTTCTGCGTGCTGATTTTCGGCCTTAACGTCATCTCAACCCGCTTCTTCGCCGAAGGAGAGTTCTGGTTCTCGCTGGTGAAGGTCATTACCATCATCGCCTTTATTATTCTGGGCGGCGCGGCCATCTTCGGGTTTATCCCCATGCAGGACGGCTCGCCGGCGCCGGGGCTGCGCAATATTACCGCCGAAGGCTGGTTCCCGCACGGTGGGCTGCCGATTCTGATGACCATGGTGGCGGTGAACTTTGCCTTCTCCGGCACCGAGCTTATCGGCATTGCCGCCGGTGAAACCGAGAATCCGCACAAGGTGATCCCGGTCGCCATTCGGACCACCATCGCACGGCTGATTATTTTCTTTATCGGCACCGTTTTCGTGCTGGCGGCGCTGATCCCGATGCAGCAGGCGGGCGTCGAAAAAAGCCCGTTCGTCCTCGTCTTTGAAAAGGTCGGAATTCCGTACGCGGCGGACATTTTTAACTTCGTGATCCTGACGGCGATTCTGTCGGCGGCCAACTCCGGGCTTTACGCTTCCGGTCGTATGCTGTGGTCGCTGTCCAACGAGCGTACGTTGCCGCGCTGCTTCTCGCAGCTGACGAAAAACGGCGTGCCGCTGGTGGCGTTATCGGTGAGCATGCTTGGCGGCTTGCTGGCGCTGTTCTCCAGTATCGTCGCTCCGGATACCGTTTTTGTGGCGCTGTCGGCCATTTCCGGCTTTGCGGTGGTTGCGGTGTGGATAAGTATTTGTGCCTCGCACTTCGTCTTCCGCCGTCGTCATCTCCAGCAGGGCAAAGCGCTGAGCGAGCTGCACTACCGCGCGCCGTGGTATCCGTTGGTACCGGTGCTTGGCTTCGTGCTGTGCCTGGTGGCCTGCGTGGGGCTGGCTTTTGACCCGTCGCAGCGTATCGCTCTGTGGTGCGGGATTCCGTTCGTGGCGCTGTGCTATGGCGCCTATTTCTTAACGCGTTCGCGCCAGACCCAACAGGAGCCGCAGCATGTCGCAGAATAATCCTTTAACCGCCATCCTGAGCGATCGTCCCTTCGTATTACTCGATGGGGCGATGGCCACCGAACTGGAGGCGCGCGGCTGCGACCTGGCCGACAGCCTGTGGTCGGCCAAAGTGCTGATGGAAAATCCGCAGCTGATTTACGACGTACACCTCGACTATTTTCGTGCCGGGGCGCAGGTGGCGATCACCGCCAGCTATCAGGCCACGCCGGACGGTTTTGCCGCCCGCGGGCTGGATGAAACGCAGTCGCGGGCGCTGATTATTAAAAGCGTCGAGCTGGCGCGTCAGGCGCGAGATGCGTATCGCGCAGAAAACCCAGCGGCCCACGGGCTGCTGATTGCCGGTTCCGTAGGGCCCTACGGCGCGTACCTGGCGGATGGCTCGGAGTATCGCGGCGACTACCAGCGCAGCGCGCAGGTATTCCAGGATTTCCACCGTCCGCGCGTTGAAGCGTTGCTGGATGGCGGGGTCGATCTGCTGGCCTGTGAAACCCTGCCGTCGTTTGATGAAATTCGTGCGCTGGCGCAGTTGCTCACCGGGTATCCGGCGGCGCAGGCGTGGTTCTCGTTTACGCTGCGTGATGCCCGGCATCTGAGCGACGGCACGCCGCTGCGCGACGTGCTGGCGCTGCTGGCGGATTACCCGCAGATTCTGGCGGTGGGGATTAACTGCATTGCGCTGGAAAATACCGTCGAGGCGCTGGAGTATCTGCACAGCCTGACCCCGCTGCCGCTGGTGGTCTATCCGAACTCGGGCGAGCACTACGACGCGGTGAGTAAAACCTGGCATCACCACGGCGAAGCCTGCGCCACGCTGGAAGGCTATCTGCCGCAGTGGCTGGCCGCCGGAGCGAAGCTGATTGGCGGCTGCTGCCGCACGACGCCGAAGGATATTGCGGCGCTGAAGGCGCACTGCTGATTCAGCATCCGCGCGGATCGCCTGTAGGCCGGATAAGCGAAGCGCCATCCGGCAGTTCGGCGCACATTGCCGGATGGCGCTTCGCTTATCCGGCCTACAACGTCCTCCGGGAAATCCCATTTTAAAACTATCTTTTGCCACTTTTTTTCTAAAAACAAATTGGCATTAACCAGCACTTTTAATTCCTTTATCAAACCCCCTCGCGCCGGAAATACTGCTCACATAACAAGACATGGGAGCAGGACATTATGGCAATCGCATCGCGTTTCACCGTTATCGCCGCCGCGCTGGCGCTGTTGGCTTTCCAGGCTCAGGCCGTGGACGTCACTATCGCCTATCAAACTTCCGCTGAACCCGCCAAAGTGGCGCAGGCGGATAAAACCTTCGAAAAACTGAGCGGCGCGAAGCCTGACTGGCGTAAGTTCGACAGCGGCGCGAGCATCGTGCGTGCGCTGGCTTCCGGCGACGTGCAGATTGGCAACATCGGATCCAGCCCGCTGGCGGTGGCCGCCAGTCAGCAGGTGCCGATTGAAGTCTTCCTGCTGGCCTCGCAGCTCGGCAACTCTGAGGCGCTGGTGGTGAAAAAGGCCATCACTAAGCCAGAAGACCTGATTGGCAAACGCATTGCCGTACCGTTTATCTCCACCACCCACTACAGCCTTCTGGCCGCGCTCAAACACTGGGGCATCAAGCCGGGTCAGGTACAGATTATCAACCTGCAGCCGCCGGCGATTATTGCCGCCTGGCAGCGTGGCGACATAGACGGCGCCTACGTGTGGGCGCCAGCGGTGAATGCGCTGGAAAAAGATGGCACCGTGCTGACCGACTCCTCAAAAGTAGGCGAATGGGGCGCACCGACGCTGGACGTCTGGGTGGTGCGTAAAGATTTTGCCGAACAGCATCCTGAGGTGGTGAAGGCATTTGCGAAAAGCGCGCTTGACGCTCAGCGCGGATATATCGATAACCCGGATAAATGGCTGGCGCAGCCCGACAACATCAGCAAGCTGGCGCGTCTGAGCGGCGTGCCGGAAGCGGACGTGCCGGGGCTGGTGAAGGGCAATACCTACCTCACCGCCGAACAGCAGGCGCAGGCGCTGAATGGCCCGGTGAATAAGGCGATTGTTGATACCGCGCAGTTCCTCAAAGAGCAGGGCAAAGTACCGGCAGTCGCGACCGATTACAGCCAGTACGTTACCGACCGCTTTGTGAAGTAAGGAGGCCATGATGCTGCAAATCTCGCATCTGTCCGCTGACTACGGTGGTAAACCGGCGCTGGCGGATATCAGTCTCACGCTGGACAGCGGTGAACTGTTGGTGGTGCTGGGGCCGTCCGGCTGCGGTAAGACCACGCTGTTGAACCTGATTGCCGGATTCGTGCCGTATCAGCACGGCAGCATCATCCTCGACGGAAAACGCGTTGACGGGCCGGGCGCCGATCGCGGCGTGGTCTTCCAGAATGAAGGGCTGCTGCCGTGGCGCAACGTGCAGGATAACGTCGCGCTGGGGCTACAGCTCGCGGGCATCAGCAAGTCTGAGCGTCGGGAAACCGCCGCGCAGATGCTGAAGAAAGTTGGCCTTGAAGGCGCGGAAAAGCGCTTTATCTGGCAGCTTTCCGGCGGTCAGCGCCAGCGGGTGGGCATTGCTCGCGCGCTGGCGGCCAATCCACAGCTGTTGCTGTTGGATGAGCCGTTCGGCGCGCTTGACGCGTTTACCCGCGAACAAATGCAGACGTTGCTGCTGAAGCTGTGGCATGAGACGGGTAAGAAAGTGTTGCTGATCACTCACGACATTGAAGAGGCGATATTTATGGCTACCGAGCTGGTTTTGCTGTCGCCGGGGCCGGGCCGCGTGCAGGAACGTCTGTCGCTGGACTTCGCCCGTCGTTTTGTCGCCGGGGAATCCTGCCGCAGCATTAAGTCCGACCCGCGCTTTATTGCCCAGCGCGAGTATGTGCTGAGCCGGGTGTTCGAACAACGGGAGGCCTTCTCATGAGCGTGGTGATTAATGATAAACCGCGTCCGCGTACATCGAAGCTGCGTTGGCCATTGTCACGCCATCTGACGCTGAGCCTGACGACGCTGGCGGCGCTGCTGGCTATCTGGTGGGCGGTGGCGGCGTTAGCGCTGATTAGCCCGCTGTTTCTGCCTTCGCCAGCCCAGGTGCTGAATAAGCTACTGACCATCGCCAGCCCGCAGGGCTTTATGGACGCGACGCTGTGGCAGCATCTGGCGGCGAGCCTCGGGCGTATTCTTGTCGCGCTGCTGGCGGCGACGCTCGTCGGGATCCCGGTGGGGATTGCGATGGGCCTGAGTCCGACGGTACGCGGCATCCTTGATCCGATTATTGAACTGTATCGCCCGGTGCCGCCGCTGGCCTATCTGCCGCTGATGGTTATCTGGTTTGGCATTGGCGAAACCTCGAAAATATTACTGATTTATCTGGCGATTTTCGCCCCGGTTGCCATGTCGGCGCTGGCAGGGGTGAAAAGCGCGCAACAGGTACGTATTCGCGCCGCGCAGTCGCTGGGCGCCAGCCGCGCTCAGGTGCTGTGGCTGGTGATTTTACCCGGCGCGCTGCCGGAGATTTTAACCGGCCTGCGCATTGGTTTAGGCGTGGGTTGGTCGACGCTGGTGGCCGCCGAGCTTATCGCCGCCACCCGTGGTTTAGGTTTTATGGTGCAGTCCGCCGGGGAGTTTTTAGCTACCGACGTGGTGCTGGCGGGCATTGCGGTGATCGCAATTATCGCTTTTGGTCTGGAACTCGGTCTGCGTGCGCTTCAGCGTCGCCTGACCCCCTGGCATGGAGAAGTACAATGAGTGAACGTCTGGCGATTACCCCTCTCGGGCCGTACATCGGCGCGCAGGTGTCTGGCGCGGATCTGACCCGCCCGCTGAGCGACAATCAGTTCGAACAGCTATACCACGCGGTGTTGCGCCATCAGGTGGTCTTCCTGCGCGAACAGTTGATTACCCCCGAGCAGCAGCGCGCGCTGGCCCAGCGCTTTGGCGATCTGCATATTCATCCGGTGTATCCGCATGCGCCGGGCGTGGAAGAAATTATTGTGCTGGACACCCACGACAATAATCCGCCGGATAACGACAACTGGCACACCGACGTGACCTTTATCGACACGCCGCCCGCCGGGGCGATTCTGGCGGCGAAAGAGCTGCCGTCAACCGGCGGCGACACCCTGTGGACCAGCGGGATTGCCGCCTATGAGGCGCTCTCCGAGCCGTTTAAAGCGCTGCTGAGCGGCCTGCATGCCGAGCACGATTTCCGTAAATCGTTCCAGGAATACAAATATCGTAAAACCGAGGAAGAGCATCAGCGCTGGCGGGAAGCGGTGGCGAAGCACCCGCCGCTGCTGCATCCGGTGGTGCGTACCCACCCGGTGACCGGTAAGCAGGCGCTGTTCGTCAACGAAGGGTTTACCACGCGGATTGTCGACGTGACCGAGAAAGAGAGTGAGGCGCTGCTGAGCTATCTGTTTGCCCACGTGACTAAACCGGAATTTCAGGTGCGCTGGCGCTGGCAGCCGAACGACGTGGCGATTTGGGATAACCGGGTGACGCAGCACTACGCCAACGCCGATTATCTGCCGCAGCGACGGATTATGCACCGGGCGACGATTCTGGGGGATAAGCCGTTTTATCGCGCGTCATAACACGTGAAGCACCGGCCTGGCCGGTGCTTCGTCGGTTTATCCGCCAATGACAACCCGATAGCCGGCCCGTTCAACCATCGCCTGAATGGGCGCTATCTCCTCAGCCTCTGGCGTGTGAATGCCCGCCATGCTCCACGCGCGATCCAGCAGCGCATACTTCGGCTCACCGTACTGATGGAAGGGCAGTAAATGCACCTCATCCACCGGCAGCGGCGCCAGGAACGCCAGAATCTGCGCCACGTTCTCCAGGTTAAGGGTAAAGCCGGGAATCAGCGGCAGGCGTGGAATGACCTTAATGCCTTCGCTCACCAGCAGACGGAAGTTCTCCAGCACGCGCGGTTGGTTCATGTTCAGCACGGTGCGGGCCCGTTCTGCATCCATGATTTTCAGGTCGAACAGCACTTCATCACACTCTCTTGCCAGCGGCAGCAGACGGCGCGGCGCGGTATCGCCTGCGGTTTCAATCGCCGTGCGGATACCCCACTGTTTTAGACGCTGTAGCAGGCGAGCGGCGAATTCGGCCTGCATCAGCACTTCACCGCCGGAGAGCGTCACGCCGCCGCCCGACGCGCGAAAGAACACTTCGTCTTTGAGCACCTCGCGTTCAAGTTCTTCCAGCGTCACGTCGCGGCCAATATTTTCCCACGCGCCGGAAGGGCACTCTTCAGCGTCCTGCATGCAGGTGGCGCAGTGCAGGCATTTGCTTTCCCGGCGCACGGTTTCAATCCTGGGCGACATCGACTCCGGATTCGCGCACCACGGGCAGGTGTGCGGGCAGCCTTTGAAAAAGACCACCGTGCGGATACCCTGCCCATCATTGAGCGAATAGCGCTGGATGTTGAAAATGCGCGCCGTGTCGGCGCGCGTCTCAATCACCTCACAGCTGATGCGCGGTGCGGCGGATAATGTCATCCTGAATCTCCTTCGACAGCTCGACAAAGAAGGCGCTGTAGCCCGCCACGCGGACAACCAGCCCGGCGAAGTCCTGCGGCCGCTGCTGGGCTTCGCGCAGCGTCTCGGCGTTCACCACGTTGAACTGAATATGCTGCAATTTCAGTTTGGTAAAGGCGTGGAGGAAATCCGCCAGCTTGTTGAGGCCGCTTTCACCTTCCAGCGTGGCTGGGGTGAATTTGACATTCAGCAGCGTGCCGTTGGAGAGCAGGTAGTTATCCAGCTTGCTGACCGATTTCAGCACCGCCGTTGGCCCCTGTGCGTCCTGGCCGACCATCGGCGATAGCCCGCCGTCCGCCAGCTGTTCACCGGCGAAACGTCCGTCTGGCGTCGCGCCCACGACCGACCCCAGCGGCACGTGCGCGGAAACGGTATAGGAGCCAGGCGTAAACTGGCCGCCGCGCGGGTTGCGGTATTTTTCCACCTCTTTGCAGTAAAAACGCAGCAGATCGGCGCTGATATTATCAACATCATCGATGTCGTTGCCGTACTTCTCGAAGCGATTGATTAACCGGGCGCGAACTTTTTCCCCTTCCGGCGTGGCGAAGTTGGCTTTCAGCACCGCCAGCAGTTCATCAAAGCTCATACGCTGCTGGTCAAACACCATGCCTTTAAGGGCGTGCAGTGAGTCGCTGAGGTTGGCGATGCCAATGCCCTGCACCCCGGAAAAGTTGTAGCGGGCGCCGCCAGCGGTGATGTCTTTGCCCTTTTCGATACAGTCTTCGACAAACGAAGAGAGCAGCGGCACCGGCGCCCAGTCGCGGTGGCCGATATCGCAAATGTTGCTGCCTTCAACCATCAGTTGAATGTAGTGGCGAATTTTGTCGCGAATGCTTGCCAGCAGGCCGTCATAGGTGATTTGTTCATCGCCTTCATGCTCATGCATGACGATTTCCATCACTTTCAGCAGGTTGAACATGGCGATGTCGTGCAGCCCGTAGGTCCGGCCTGGAATTGACAGCTCGACGCAGCCCACCACCGCGTAGTCGCGCGCGTCTTCCAGCGACACGCCGCGGTTAAGGAACGCCGGCACCACCACTTCATCGTTGAAGATCTGCGGAATGCCGGTGCCGAGGCGCACGGTTTCGGCGGTTTTGCGCAGGAACGGGCGGTCGATCAGTTCGTTGACCCGCACACCGAGGTTCGGCTGCGGCAGGCGCACGTTCTGGTAGGCATCCAGACAGGTAAAGGAGAGCACGTTCACCGCGCTGCGGCCATTTTCGGTTAACCCGCCGAGCAGGGCGGTGTAGCCGGTCGGGAAGCCGGCAAAATAGCGGGCGCTGCTGGTGGATCGCAACAGGACGATGTCGTTGCATTTCACCCACAGCGACTCCAGCAGCTCCTGCATAAGCGCGGGATCGTCACCGTGATTCAGCGAAGCCTGCCAGAACGGCAGCATGTACTGGTCAAAGCGTCCCAGCGAGATGGAGCTGGCATTCGATTCGTACTGCAAAATGATGTTCATGTACCAGAACAGCTGGCAGGCCTGGCGGAAGTTTTCCGGTTTATGTGCGGCATTATGACGAGAGATCGTGGCAATGGCTTCCAGCTCCCGACGGCGCTGCGGGTCGCTGCACTGCGCGGCCATTGTCTCTGCGAGGGCAGCGTAACGCAGAATGTGACGCTGTGAGGCTTCCAGCAGAATCAGCACCGCGCGATAAAAATCATTATCCGGCTGCTGGCGCAGGTGACCACGCATCTCGTTGACCAGCGCGTCGAGGCCATTATTCAGCAGGCGCGGGTAGTCGATAATGATATGTCCCTGGCCTTTGTCGGTCTGGTTGACGCTGAAAATTTGCGTGCTCACGGCCGCCTTCACCTCGTCCGTCATCTGGGCGTTGATGAAGTCTTTCATCGAGCGCTTTTCCCAGTATGGGAACAGTTCTTCGCGGTACAGGCGCTTGTCGTCATCGCTGATGTTGAAGCGATCCTGCGGGCGGGTGGGGAACTGATCTAACTCTTTGAGCAGCCAGTAAGGATCCATCTCTGGCGACATGATCCCGGCACGCGGTTTGATGGTGCGGTTGCCGGCAATCAGTTCATCGTCGCGGATGCTGATGGCGACCTTATCGAGAATATGCGCGGTGGCTTTCGCGCGACGGAGGATAACCGGCTCGCCTTCGGTCTGGCGGTGGCTTTCGGTGTACAGCACGGCGCGTTCAAGGGAAATTTCGCGCGGGTTGGCAAAGAGGGCGTCTTTCAGGCGCTGGATACGATTAGTCATTTTGCGGGCTCCTCGGGAGATTAACCTGACGTTTCTTATGGCTTCTACGTTAGGCAAATGCGGCAAGGCGAGACAGAAGAGAATGGGGTGATTTACTGGATTATTGTGATCAAAAAGGAAAAATGAGATCTCAATTTTGTCTGGGTGATAAACACGATTGCCGGATGGCGGCTTCGCCTTATCCGGCCTACAGGACCGCGCAGGCTGTAGGCCTGATAAGCGCAGCGCCATCAGGCGCGGCTAACGCAGCGACGCAATCCAGTTCATCGCCAGTTCCGGCCAGGCGGCGGCGGGCAGACCTTTGGCGCCGCGAATACCAAACCCGTGCTTGCCTTCGGCAAACAGATGCAGTTCGGTTGGCACCTTGTGCGCACGCAGGGCGTTGAACATCACCAGCGAGTTATCGACCGGCACCGACGGGTCGTCCACCGCGTGCATCAGGAAGGTTGGTGGCGTCTGGTTGGTGACGTTCAGCTCTGGGGAATAGTGATTGATCTGCTCGGCGCTGGGCATGTCGCCAATCAGCGCTTTCCGCGATCCGGGATGGGCAATGGCCTTATCCATTGAAATGACCGGATAGCCGAGCACCACGAAATCAGGTCGCGCGCTCTGCTTATCGACGTCATCTATCGGGGCATAAACCGTCTCGCTATAGCGAGTCTCAAGGCTGGCTGCGACATGCCCACCGGCGGAGAAACCCATCACGCCAATTTTGTGTGGATCAATCTGCCATTCGGCGGCGCGGGCGCGCAGAGTGCGCAGCGCCCGTTGAGCGTCGGCGAGCGGCGCATTGGCCCCTTCGGCGTGACCGTCGGCGGGCATTCGGTATGTCATGACGAACAGGGTGTAGCCTTTGGCGTTAAACGGCGCGGCTAAATCACTGCCTTCTTTATCCAGCACCACTCGCTGGTACGAGCCGCCGGGCGTGACCAGCAGCGCCGCGCCGTTCGGATGTTCTGGCGCATAAACGGTGATTTCCGGCGCGCGGATGCCGGTGACCGCGCGGTCGGGCAGGGTGGGATCGTTGCTGCGTTCGACCAGCGCGTAGCTGACCGGGCTGTTTTTAGCACCAGGCGCTTCGCCGCCGGGCCAAATGGTAAATGCAGGCAGGGCGGCGAAGGCCGTCTGCGCGGAGAATAATAGGGCAAGGGTAGCGGACAGAGGTAAGCGAATCATAAGCGTCTCCCGGAGAAAACGCTTGTTTATCATTCATTAAGACTGCAGAACGCGAAATGATTCACAAAATGGTGTTTCATAAAATAAGAAACGATGGGGAGTGGGAGATTTTATATTCTGCCCGCCCCCTCACCCTGACCCTCTCCCCACAGGGGAGAGGGGACCGAATAGCGCCGTCTGGGGGAGCGACGCCGGGGGCGGTGTTACATCAGCGCATCTTTATCGATGCCCAGACGCTTCATGCGCGACAGCAGCGTGGTGCGCTTCAGCCCGAGACGCTGTGCGGCGCCTTTGGCCCCGGCGACCACGCCGTTGGTCTCTTTCAGTACCCGAACAATCAGCTGGTATTCGTCTTCGCCGTCTTTCGCCGCTTCGGCCACCGGGGCCGGTTGTGGCTCATCGCCCGCGAACGCCAGCTCCGGCATCGATAGCTGTAACACGCTGCCGCGGGTCAGCAGCACCGCGCGTTCAATCACGTTTTCCAGTTCACGTACGTTGCCTGGCCACTCCATCTGGCTCAGCGTGCGCAGCGTTTCCGCCGGAATGCTGTCGATATTGCGCCCCAGACGGCGGGCGATTTTAAAGGTGAAGGCCTTCACCAGCAGCGGAATATCTTCCGGACGCTCGCGCAGCGGCGGCAGGTGGATCGGGAAAACGTTGAGGCGGTAGTAGAGATCGCTACGGAATTCGCGATCGAGCACCATCTGTTTGAGATCGCGGTTGGTGGCGGCGATCAGGCGCACGTCGGTCTGGATCAGTTTGTTGCTGCCCAGACGTTCAAATTCCTGCTCCTGCAACACGCGCAGCAGTTTCGGCTGCAGTTCCAGCGGCATATCGCCCACTTCGTCAAGGAACAGCGAGCTTTTATCCGCCAGTTCGAAGCGACCAATGCGCTGGGCGCTGGCACCGGTAAACGCGCCGCGCTCGTGGCCGAAGAGGTCGCTTTCCAGCAGGCCCGCCGGCATTGCCGCGCAGTTCATTTTCACCATCCGGCGGTTATTACGGCCGCTCAGATTATGGATGGCGCGGGCAATCAGCTCTTTACCGGTGCCGGTTTCGCCGAGGATCAGCACCGTACTGTCGCTTGGGGCGACCATCTCAACCTGCTTGAGGACGTTGAACATCGCTTCGCTGCGGCCAATGATTTCGCCAAACTCGCCGTCAACGTTGTTGAGCTGTTCGGTCAGCGCCAGGTTTTCATCCACCAGACGCTCTTTCAGACGATGGATTTCCTGATAAGCGAGGGCGTTATCCACGGCGATGGAGACGCGTTCGGCAATCTGTTTAAGCAGCTTGAGGTTAGCGGCGCAGAACACCTTTTCATCGCACTGGGCAAGCTTCAGCACGCCAAGCATCTGGTCGCCGGACATCAGCGGCAGCAGGCACAGCGTCTGGATTTTATCATCCCACATCTCAAACAGCTGGCGCTCGTACGGAGCGAGTTTGTCCTGCTCGTTGAGGTTGAGCATCAGCATTTCTTTGCTTTTGAACACCCGCTCGGTCAGCGTGCCGGACTCGTTCACTTCGCTCTGATCGTGCACCGGGTCGTTAACGTCGATGTAGTGCGTGGAGTAGATATTCAGTTTGCCCTTGCGGTTGCTGCGCAGCACCACGCTGATCGCGTCGATATTGAAGTAGTAGTGGATCTCTTTCGCCACCGCGCTAACCAGCTCGTCCATATCGAGACGCGACAGGACGGCGTTGGTGATAGCGACCAGAATGCGGAAGTTATCGCGCTCGCGGCACAGCAGATCGTAATCGACGTTATTGGTCACCCGGCTTTGAATTTGCTCGGTCACCACGGCGACGATCTGCGTGAAAATATGCAGACGCTGATACTCTTTCTCGGTCCACGGACGGTCGTCCTGGCGGATAAATTCGCAGCCGCCAAAAATGCGCCCTTCCGCCGCCAGCGGCAGCAGACAATAGTGGCCAAACGGCTGATACAGCTCGCTGGCTGCCAGTTGCGGCCAGGCTTCGCTGAACTCAGCATAGCTACAGTGGAGCGCGTCGGGACGAGAGAGCAGGCGTCGGACCGGGCCGTTTGCCAGCAGGTTATCGTCTTCATAAGCGATTGGCTGACCGGCTTCACGCGTGGCGTGATAGCCCGCGCGGTGGTTTCCCGGCTGTAGCAGGACGATCGCCGCGCTGTCAGCCAGCGAGGACTGTTTCGCCAGCTGCGCCAGCGTTTCGCTCAGCGCCGCCAGATCGGGCTGTTGGAGAAGAGTCCGGGTAATATCGAACAGCCCTTGCTGACCGAGATCGCCCATCGGTGTATACGACATGTCACTTGCCCATAAAAGCACCGCGCTGGGTGCGATAACTAATAATAATAAATTTTCAGTTGTAGGCCGGATAAGCGAAGCGCCATCCGGCAGAATTCGCGAAAATTGCCGGATGGCGGCGTAAACGCCTTATCCAGCCTACATCTAACATCAACGTCCTAAGTTACGCGTATTTCAGACGTTAACAAATTCGCGGAAGCGGCTCGGCGTGAGGGAGGTCTAGCGTACGTTTTACGCCGTATAATCCGGCAACGCGCACTCCCCGGCGTTCGGTCACTTCGCCAATGATAGCGGCATTGCTGCCTAAAGGATGGGCGCGCAGTGCGGCCAGCACTTCTTCGGCAGCGTCGCGGCTGACGCCAATCACCAGTTTACCTTCATTGGCAAAGTTAAGCGCGTCAAGCCCCAATAATTCGCACACGCCGCGCACGGCGTCTTTGAGCGGCAGATGCTGCTCCTGAATTTCGACGCCAAAGCCGCAGCTGGCGGCAAACTCGTGGGCCACCGCGTTGACGCCGCCGCGGGTGGCATCGCGCAGCGCTTTGACGCCGGCAATCGGCCGCAGCGCTTGAATCAGCGGCGTGAGCACCGCGCAGTCGCTTTGCAGTTCGCCATCGAGGCCCAGCTGTTCACGCAGATTAAGGATGGTTGCGCCGTGGTCGCCCAGAGTGCCGCTGACAATCAGCACGTCGCCCGGCGTCAGCGTTGCCGCGCCCCAATGAATGTCGGCGGGAATCGCGCCCATCCCGGCGGTGTTGATAAACAGTTTATCCGCCGCGCCGCGACCGACGACCTTGGTATCGCCGGTGACGATTGCGATGTCTGCCGCTTTGGCCGTTTCAGCCATGGTGTTAACCACCGCTTCCAGCGTCTCCAGCGGCAAACCCTCTTCGATAATAAACCCGCAGGAGAGATAACGGGGGACCGCGCCGCTGACCGCCACGTCGTTGGCGGTGCCGCATACCGCCAGCTTGCCGATATTGCCGCCGGGGAAGAACAGCGGGTCAATCACATAGCTGTCGGTGGAAAACGCGAGGCGGTCGCCGTGCGCGGTCAATGACGCCAGCGACAGGCGCGCCTGATCTTCTTGCTCGGCGAGCCAGGGGTTGGCGAAAGCCTTCATAAACAGGCTGTCGATGAGCTGCTGCATCGCCAGGCCGCCGCTGCCGTGGGCTAACTGGATAGTGTTCATGCTTCGGACTCCTGACTGCGATATTGATACCAGGCGGCGCACGCCCCTTCGGACGAGACCATCAGCGCGCCGAACGCGCTTTGCGGATTACAGGTTGCGCCAAACAGCGGGCACTGGTGCGGTTTACAGCGGCCGGTAAGCACGTCGCCGCAGCGGGCGCGCGGGTCGTCGCAGACGCGCTGCGGCTGCGGCTTAAAGTGGGTTTCGGCGTCAAAACGTTGATAGTCGTTGGTCAGCTGTACGCCAGAATCGTTGATTAATCCCAGGCCGCGCCATTCGCTGTCGCCCTTGACCGTAAATACCTCGGCAATCGCTTTTTGCGCCAGCGCGTTGCCGTCGTCCGGCACCACGCGGCGATACTGGTTCTCGACGCGGCTCTCTTCGGCAATTTTCTGCTCTACCAGCATATTAACGCCCTGAAGCAGGTCCACCGGCTCGAAACCGGCGACCACCAGCGGGCGATGATAGTCGCTGGCGATAAAGCCGTAAGCGTGAGTGCCAATCACCATGCTGACATGACCCGGCGCGAGAAACGCGTCGATGCCGTTATCCGGCTGATCCAGCAGGCTGCGCAAGGTTGGAATCAGCGTGATGTGCTGGCAGAAAAAGAAGAAATTCTCGACGTTCTGCGCCTTCGCCTGCTGCAGCGTAATGGCGGTGGTCGGCATGGTGGTTTCAAAGCCGAGACCAAAGAACACCACTTTGCGCGCCGGATTCTGCTGCGCCAGCTTGAGGGCGTCCATTGGCGAATAGACGATACGAATATCCGCGCCGCGTGATTTGGCCTGCATCAGCGAGCCGTTTTTCCCCGGCACGCGCATGGCATCGCCGAAGGTGCAGAAAATCACCTCCGGATGGCTGGCAATTTCAATACAGGTGTCGATGCGTCCCATCGGCAACACGCAGACCGGGCAGCCCGGCCCGTGGATAAATTCGATGTTCTCCGGCAGCAGCTGGTCGAGACCGAATTTAAAAATCGCATGCGTGTGGCCGCCGCACACTTCCATGATGCGCAGTGGGCGTTCGGCGGTATAAGCCAGATGTTGTGCGCGGTTTTTCAGGTGGGCAATCAGCTGCATCACCTGTTCCGGCGCGCGGTACTCATCAACAAAACGCATTACCGTTCCTCGCCAAAGAGCAGGGCGCCAACGTCCGGCTCCACTTCAAACATATTTTCCAGCGCCGCGAGGGTGTCGCGCGCCTCTTCCTCATTGATGACGCTCATGGCAAAGCCGACGTGCACCAGCACCCATTGGCCGATGCGCGATTCGCCGTTCTCATCCACCGCGCCGACCAGCGTCAGGTCGACGTCGCGCTTGATCCCGCAGACGTCCACTTTTGCCTGCACGCCGTCAATGGCGGAAATTTGTCCCGGAATGCCTATGCACATCGCTGCGTCTCCAGCCAGTTTAGCCAGGTGTCCATGCCTTCTCCGCTGGTGGCGGAAATGAGGATGATTTCAATCTCCGGGTTCACTTCGCGAGCGCAGGCCAGGCACTTCTCAACGTCGAAGTTGAGGTACGGCAGCAGGTCGACCTTGTTGAGCAGCATCACCGAGGCGGCGGCGAACATATGCGGATATTTCAGCGGCTTGTCTTCACCTTCGGTGACCGACAGCACCGCAACCTTATGGCGCTCGCCAAGGTCGAAGCTCGCCGGACACACCAGGTTACCGACGTTCTCAATAAACAGAATGCCGTTGCTCTCAAGCGGCAGGCGTGGCGCGGCGTCGGCAATCATCTGCGCGTCGAGGTGGCAGCCTTTGCCGGTATTGACCTGAATCGCCGGGGTGCCGGTGGCGCGAATGCGCGCGGCGTCGTTGACCGTCTGCTGGTCGCCTTCAATCACGGCGCAGGAGACGCGGTCTTTCAGGCGCATCAGGGTTTCGGTGAGCAGGGTGGTTTTACCGGAACCGGGGCTGGAGACCAGATTCAGTACCAGCTGTTCGCGGGCGGCAAAGCGCGCGCGGTTGCGGGCGGCAATCTGGTTGTTTTTATCCAGCACGTCGATTTCAACTTCCAGCATCCGGCGCTGGCTCATGCCCGGCGCGTGGGTGCCTGCTTCGCCATGGCCGTAGTGCAAGTCGCCGTTGTCGGCGGCCTGAGGCTGGAATGCTTGGGTTCTGACGCCGGTAATCGACAGGGCCGGACGGCCTGCCGGTGCGAAGGGGGCGCTGCGGAACAGTGAATGCGGATTACGTTCATCGCCCTCTATATAGAGGTTGCCTTCGGCACAACCACAGGTGGTACACATACTTTACTCCTGATCAATTTCAATTCGCTGAATCTGTAAACCGTCGTCGGCGACGATGCGCAGGTTGTCGCTATTGCACTGTGGGCAACGGCGGACGTGTACCGACACGAGCTGGACGTACTGCTGGCAGGATTCACACCAGCACTCCGCCTCCTGCTCTTCGACGTGGAGTTTACAGCCTTCAGCCAGCGTGCCGCGGCACACCAGATCAAAACAAAAGGTCATTGCGCTCGTCTCTACACAAGAAAAAGCGCCGACCTTGATCCAGACGCCAGTGACGCGCTTGGCGCCGTTCTGTATCGCCTGTTGTTCAACAATTTCCAGCGCCCGCTGGCAGAGCGTGATTTCGTGCATAACGCCTCCCGTTTCTCTTAACTCGCAGACGTAATGCAATAACGATGCCAGAGATGTAAAAGCGTCGCGAAAGACTGTCGATGACGATGTCACCCTGACGAAATGACATGTCGTTAGCGGCATGTCATTTCCATAAAATAAATAAAAATCAATGCATTAAAAATATGGCATGAAATGTGCTTAGGAGGCTTGTTTCTATTAACCGGGTAACCGACATGACTATTTGGGAAATTAGCGAGAAGGCTGACTACATCGCCGATCGTCACCGCCGCCATCAGGATCAATGGCGTGTGTACTGTAACTCTCTGGTTCAAGGGATCACATTGTCAAAAGCGCGTCTGCATCACGCGATGAACTGCGCACCGGAGAAAGAGCTGAGCTTCGTGCTGTTCGAACACTTCGTGGTTTCCGTCAGCCTGTCAGGCGGCTTTAACAGCCACACCGTTGAGTACTACGTGGAAACGCGGGATGGCCTGAATAAAGAGTGCGTTGCACGCGCCGAGCTGAACGCCAGCGGCTTTATTGATGGCACCATCAATATCCGCGATCGCGAGCAGGTGCTGGAACACTACCTGGAAAAAATTTCGCCGGTATACGACACCCTGTATGCGGCCCTGGAGAGCGACAGCCCGGTTAATTTTGGCGGCCTGGCGCAGCAATCTCATCAGGCTTCCATCGCCTGAATTATCGGTGTGTCGACGGGTGTCGAAATGACACCTGCTCTGCATGATTTCGTCAAAAATGACTGTCACCTGAGGAAGACCTGGTGAATCGTTTTGTAATTGCTGACTCTACCCTCTGTATCGGTTGCCGCACCTGCGAAGCAGCCTGCTCGGAAACGCATCGCCACCATGGCCTGCAATCGATGCCGCGGCTCAGAGTAATGCTCAATGAAAAAGAATCCGCGCCACAGCTGTGCCACCAATGTGAAGACGCGCCATGCGCCGGGGTATGCCCGGTCAATGCCATTAACCGCGTCGATGGCGTCGTACAGCTCAATGAAAGCCTGTGCGTCAGCTGCAAACTGTGCGGCATTGCCTGCCCGTTTGGGGCGATTGAATTTTCCGGCAGCCGTCCTCTGGATATCCCGGCGAACGCTAATACGCCGAAAGCGCTGCCTGCTCCGCCGGCACCGGCTCGCGTCAGTACGCTGCTCGACTGGGTTCCAGGCGTGCGCGCCATCGCGGTGAAATGCGATCTGTGTCATTTCGATGAGGAAGGCCCGGCCTGTATCCGCACCTGCCCGACGAAAGCACTGCATCTGGTCAACAACATGGACATCGCCCGCGTCAGCAAACGCAAGCGCGAGCTGACCTTCCACACCGATTTAGGCGATCTGTCGCTGTTTCAGGCGCAACAAGGAGAGGCGAAATGAGCGTGATGACCTTAATCAATAGCGCGGTGGCGTGGTTTGCCTTCGCCGCGGTGCTCTCCTTTTTGCTGTCGTTTAAAAAATCCCTTAGCGGGTTTGTCGCCGGGATTGGCGGCGCGCTGGGCAGCGTTTGTGCGCTGCTGGCCGGGGTGCAGGTGCTGATTCACGCCTTTCCGGTGATGGGCCATCTTTCGCTGGTGCACTACAGCGTGCTGGTCACGCCGCTGAACGCGGTCTGGCTGATTGCGCTGGGCCTGTGCGGGCTGTTTGTCAGCCTCTATAACATTGACTGGCATCGCCACCCGAAGGTGAAAAATAACGGTCTGCTGGTGAATGTTCTGCTGGCGGCGGCTGTCTGTGCGATTGTCGCCAGCAGCTTCGGCTCGCTGGTGGTGATGGCGGAAATTATGGCGCTGTGCGGCGCGTTCCTTACCGGCTGCGCCTCTTCCGGCAAACTGTGGTTTGCCCTGGGCCGTCTGGGCACGATTCTGCTGGCGGTTGCCTGCCTGCTGCTGTGGCAGCGTTACGGCACGCTGGATCTGGTGCTGCTGAACGAACGTGCTCAGCAGCTGCCGGTCGGTTCTGACATTTGGGTGCTGTGCGTGCTGGGCTTTGGCCTGTTGGCAGGCATTATCCCGCTGCACGGCTGGGTGCCTTCGGCGCATGCCAATGCCAGCGCACCGGCCGCCGCGCTGTTTTCTACCGTTGTGATGAAAGTGGGGCTGCTCGGCATTCTCACCGTCTCGCTGCTGGGCGATGCGCAGCCTCTGTGGTGGGGGATTGCTCTGTTAGTGCTGGGGATGATCACCGCGTTTGTCGGCGGGCTGTACGCGCTGATGGAGCACAACATTCAGCGCCTGCTGGCGTACCACACTCTGGAAAACATCGGCATTATCCTGCTGGGTCTGGGCGTTGGCGTCACCGGTCTGGCGCTGCAACAGCCGGTAATGGTCGCGTTGGGTCTGGTCGGTGGTCTGTACCATCTGCTTAACCACAGCCTGTTTAAAACCACGCTGTTCCTCGGCGCGGGTGCGGTCTGGTTCCGTACCGGCCATCGCGACATCGAAAAGCTGGGCGGGATTGGCAAGCGTATGCCGATGATCTCGCTGGCCATGCTGGTGGGCCTGATGGCGATGGCCGCGCTGCCGCCGCTGAACGGCTTTGCCGGTGAGTGGGTTATCTATCAGTCCTTCTTCAAGCTGAGCACCAGCGGCGTGTTTATTGGTCGCCTGCTTGGGCCGCTGCTGGCCGTAGGCCTGGCGATTACCGGCGCGCTGGCGGTGATGTGTATGGCAAAAGTCTACGGTGTCACCTTCCTTGGCGCGCCGCGCACCCAGGAGGCTGAAAACGCCTGCTGTGCGCCGCTGCTGATGGCGGTGAGCACCGTCGTGATGGCGCTGCTGTGCATCGTGGGCGGCGTTGCTGCACCGTGGCTGCTGCCGCTGCTGAGTACCGCCGTGCCGCTGCCGATGGCCACCGCGCATACCGTGGTTTCCCAGCCGATGATTACCCTGCTGCTGATTGCCTGCCCGCTGCTGCCGTTCATCATTCTGGCGCTGCTCAAAGGCAATCGCCTGCCAAGCCGTTCTCGCGGCGCGGCGTGGGTCTGTGGCTACGACCACGAACAGTCAATGGTGATTACCGCGCACGGTTTTGCGATGCCGGTGAAACAAGCCTTTGCCCCGGTACTCAAACTGCGTAAATGGCTCAACCCGGTCTCTTTGGTACCGGGCTGGCAGAATGCGGCGGCGGCGCCGCTGCTGCAACGTCTGGCGCTGGTTGAACTGGCGGTGCTGGTCGTGATTGTCATCTCTCGAGGAGCCTGAACATGACGGTCTTATTTGCTTTATTGCAGGCGCTGGTGCTGTTCGCCGTCGCGCCGCTGCTCTCCGGTATTACCCGCGTGCTGCGCGCACGGTTGCATAACCGTCGCGGGCCGGGCGTGATGCAGGAGTATCGCGACATCATCAAACTGCTGGGCCGTCAGAGCATTGGCCCGGACGCTTCCGGCTGGGTCTTCCGTCTGACGCCGTTTGTGATGGTTGGCGTAATGCTGACCATCGCCACCGCGCTGCCGGTGGTGACCGTAGCCTCGCCGCTGCCGGGTCTGGGTGACCTGATTACCCTGATCTATCTGTTTGCTGTTGCGCGTTTCTTCTTCGCGATTGCCGGTCTCGACACCGGTAGCCCGTTTACCGCCATTGGCGCCAGCCGTGAAGCGATGCTCGGCGTGCTGGTGGAGCCGATTCTGCTGCTCGGCCTGTGGGTCGCCGCGCTGGTGGCCGGTTCAACGCACATCAGCAATATCACCGACACCCTTTACCATTGGCCGGTCAGCCGCAGCATTCCGCTGGCGCTGGCCTTCTGCGCCTGTGCCTTCGCCACCTTTATCGAAATGGGCAAACTGCCGTTCGACTTAGCGGAAGCGGAGCAGGAGCTGCAGGAAGGCCCGCTCTCCGAGTACAGCGGCAGCGGCTTCGGCGTGCTGAAGTGGGGCATCAGCCTGAAACAGCTGGTGGTGCTGCAGATGTTCGTTGGCGTCTTTATCCCGTGGGGCCAGATGACCAGCTTTAGCATCGGTGGCCTGGTGATTGCCGTGATTGCCGCCATCGTCAAGCTGGTGGTCGGCGTGCTGATTATCGCCCTGTTCGAAAACAGCATGGCGCGTCTGCGTCTGGATATTACCGGTCGTATCACCTGGACCGGGTTCGGTTTAGCCTTTTTAGCCTTCGTCTCCTTGCTGGTGGCGTGATAAGAGAGTTTTGAGCATGTCTGAAGAAAAAGTGGGTCAACACTACCTCGCTGCGCTGCACCAGGCCTTCCCGGGCGTGGTGCTGGACGAAGCCTGGCAGACCAAAGACCAGTTAACGATTACCGTGAAGGTGAACTACCTGCCGGAAGTCGTCGAGTTTCTTTACTACCAGCAGGGCGGCTGGCTGTCGGTGCTGTTCGGCAACGACGAACGTAAACTGAACGGACACTATGCGGTCTACTACGTGCTGTCGATGGAAAAAGGCACCAAGTGCTGGATCACCGTGCGCGTCGAAGTTGACCCTAATACCCTGGAATACCCGTCCGTTACGCCGCGCGTTCCGGCGGCGGTGTGGGGCGAGCGCGAAGTACGCGATATGTACGGCCTGCGCCCGGTGGGGCTGCCGGATGAACGTCGTCTGGTGCTGCCGGATGATTGGCCGGACGAGCTGTACCCGCTGCGTAAAGACAGCATGGACTATCGTCAGCGCCCGGCACCGACCACCGATGCCGAAACCTACGAGTTCATCAACGAACTGGGCAGCAAGAAAAACAACGTAGTGCCGATTGGCCCGCTGCACGTCACCTCCGATGAACCGGGCCACTTCCGTCTGTTCGTTGACGGCGAGAACATCATCGACGCCGACTACCGTCTGTTCTATGTCCACCGCGGCATGGAGAAACTGGCGGAAACCCGTATGGGTTACAACGAAGTAACCTTCCTGTCGGACCGCGTGTGCGGCATCTGCGGCTTTGCTCACAGCACCGCCTACACCACCTCCGTTGAGAACGCGATGGGTATCGTGGTGCCGGAACGTGCGCAGATGATCCGTGCGATTCTGCTGGAAGTGGAGCGTCTGCACTCGCATCTGCTGAACCTTGGCCTGGCGTGTCACTTCACCGGTTTCGACTCCGGCTTTATGCAGTTCTTCCGCGTTCGTGAAGCCTCCATGAAAATGGCGGAAATCCTTACCGGCGCGCGTAAAACCTACGGTCTGAACCTGATCGGCGGCATCCGTCGCGACTTCCTGAAAGACGACATGATCCAGACCCGTCAGCTGGCGCAGCAGATGCGTCGCGACGTGCAGGATCTGGTAGATATTCTGCTGAGCACCCCGAACATGGAACAGCGTACCGTGGGTATCGGCCGCCTGGATCCGGAAATCGCCCGTGACTTCAGCAACGTCGGCCCAATGGTTCGCGCCAGCGGGCATGCCCGCGACACCCGCGCCGATCACCCGTTTGTGGGCTACGGTCTGCTGCCGATGGAAGTGCACAGCGAGCAGGGCTGCGACGTTATTTCGCGCCTGAAAGTACGTATCAACGAAGTGTTCACCGCGCTGAACATGATCGACTACGGCCTCGATAACCTGCCCGGCGGCGAGCTTGCGGTAGAAGGTTTCACCTACATTCCGCACCGCTTCGCGCTGGGCTTCTCTGAAGCGCCGCGCGGTGACGATATTCACTGGAGCATGACCGGCGACAACCAGAAGCTGTATCGCTGGCGCTGCCGCGCGGCGACCTACGCCAACTGGCCAACTCTGCGCTATATGCTGCGCGGTAACACCGTTTCCGATGCGCCGCTGATCATCGGCAGCCTCGACCCTTGCTACTCCTGTACCGACCGTATGACCGTGGTCGACGTGCGTAAGAAGAAGAGCAAGGTCGTGCCGTACAAAGAGCTTGAGCGCTACAGCATCGAGCGTAAGAACTCGCCGCTGAAATAATTGGGGCACTGCGTGGGGGTTCCCCTCACCCCGACCCTCTCCCCAAAGGGGCGGGGGGAAGGGCAGATCGCGTTCGGGCTGACCGACAACGCCGTTCTGCCCCCTCTCCCTTCCAGGGAGAGGGCTAGGGTGAGGGTAAAAACACCGCACGCAATCCGGGAGCAACTATGTTTACCTTTATTAAAAAAGTCATCAAAACCGGCACGACGACATCGTCCTACCCGCTGGAGCCGATGCCGGTGGATAAAAACTTCCGCGGCAAGCCGGAACACAATCCGCAGCAGTGCATCGGCTGCGCGGCGTGCGTTAACGCCTGCCCGTCGAACGCGCTGACGGTGGAAACCGATCGCGCCGCTAATCAGCTGGCGTGGCAGTTCAACCTCGGTCGTTGCATCTTCTGCGGCCGCTGCGAAGAAGTGTGCCCGACGGCGGCGATTAAGCTGTCGCAGGAGTACGAGCTAGCGGTGTGGAAAAAAGAAGATTTCCTCCAGCAGTCGCGCTTTGATATCTGCAACTGCCGCGTGTGTAACCGTCCGTTTGCAGTGCAAAAAGAGATTGATTACGCCATTGCGCTGCTCAAGCACAACGGTGACAGCCGCGCGGAAAACCACCGCGAAAGCTTTGAGACCTGCCCGGAATGTAAGCGTCAGAAATGTTTGGTGCCTTCCGACCGTATTGACATGACTCGCCACATGAATGAGGCCATCTGATGAGCAACTTAATAGGGCCACGCGACGATAACGGCATGCCGGTGCCGATGACGGTAGAGGAATCTATCGCCAGCATGAAAGCGTCGCTGCTGAAAAACATCAAGCGTTCAGCCTACGTTTATCGCGTGGACTGCGGCGGCTGTAACGGCTGCGAGATTGAAATTTTTGCGACGCTTTCACCGCTGTTCGACGCCGAACGTTTTGGCATTAAGGTGGTGCCGTCACCGCGTCATGCCGACATTCTACTGTTCACCGGCGCGGTCACCCGCGCCATGCGTTCGCCGGCGCTGCGCGCCTGGCAGTCCGCGCCGGACCCGAAAATCTGTATCTCCTACGGCGCCTGCGGCAATAGCGGCGGTATCTTCCACGACCTGTACTGCGTCTGGGGCGGTACCGATAAAATCGTGCCGGTGGACGTTTACATTCCCGGCTGCCCGCCGACGCCTGCGGCGACGCTGTACGGCTTTGCTATGGCGCTGGGTCTGCTGGAGCAGAAAATCCACGCCCGCGCGCCGAGTGAACTGGACGCGCAGCCGACAGAAATTCTGCATCCGGACATGGTCCAGCCGCTGCGCGTGCAGGTTGACCGCGCCGCGCGCCGCCTGGCGGGCTACCGCTACGGTCGTCAGATTGCCGACGACTATATGCTGCATCTGAACCAGGGCGATGCTCAGGTTCAGCAGTGGCTGGCAACGGAAAACGATCCGCGTCTGACGGAAATCGTCACGCAGCTTAACCACGTAGTAGAAGAGGCACGTATTCGATGAGCGAACAGGTGGTGTTCAGTCAACTGAGCCGTAAATTTATTGATGAGAACGATGCTACGCCTTCCGAGGCGCAGCAGGTCGTCTATTACAGCCTGGCGATTGGCCACCACCTCGGGGTCATCGACTGCCTCGAAGCCGCGCTGACCTGCCCGTGGGATGAATATCTGGCGTGGATTGCTACGCTTGAAGCGGACAGCACGGCGCGGCGCAAGATGGAAGGCGTGCCGAAATACGGTGAGATTGTTATCGACAGCAACCATGTGTCGATGCTGGCGAACGCGTTTGATAAAGCGCGCGCGTCACAAACGCCGCAGCAAAAAGAGTGGAGCCAGGCGATGCTCAATATGCTGCACGCCATTCATCAGGAGAGCGCCATCTATCTGATGGTGCGCCGCCTGCGCGACTGATTTTACGATTGAGGAATGACCATGACTGACGTTTTACTCTGTGTCGGCAATAGCATGATGGGCGATGATGGCGCTGGCCCACTGTTGGCAGAAATGTGTGCAGCCCAGCCGAAAGGGGCGTGGGTCGTGATTGACGGCGGCAGCGCGCCGGAAAACGATATTGTGGCGATCCGCGAGCTGAATCCGGCGCGCCTGCTGATTGTTGATGCTACCGATATGGGGCTGAACCCCGGCGAGATTCGCATCATCGACCCGGACGATATCGCCGAGATGTTTATGATGACCACCCATAATATGCCGCTGAACTACCTGGTGGATCAGCTGAAAGACGACGTGGGCGAGGTGATTTTTCTCGGCATTCAGCCAGATATCGTCGGCTTCTACTATCCGATGACCGAGGCGATTAAAAACGCCGTTGAGGTGGTGTATCAACGGCTGGAAGGCTGGCAGGGCCACGGCGGTTTCACGCAACTGGAAGCAGAGGATGAGGCGTAATCCTCTCCTCATCCCAACCCCCTCCTGAGACGGAGGGGGAACTATTCATCGAGATGTGCGGCAATATAACGCTGGTAGCGATTGGCCTTCAGATAGGTTAAGTCCACCAGCACCAGCCCATCGACACAGTTATTGAAGTCCGGATCGCTGCCAAAGTCGATAAACTGCACTCCGCCTGGTTCGCAGACTTCGGAATATTGCTTGTACAGCGGCGGGATGCCGCAGCCGAGATTGCCGAGCAGCGACTTCAGGCGCGTCAGGTCTTCGCTATAATCTTCGCCGCCAAACTGCGCCAGTACGTCGGGTAACGACGCCGGGTAAGGGCGGCGCGACTCCGCCAGCGGATGCGTTGCCGGAAACCACAGGCGATAAAAAGCGACCAGCAGGTCGCGCGCCGAAGGTGGCAGCCCGCCAGAGATGGAGACCGGGCCGAACAGATAGCGGTAGTGCGGGTAGCGCGCCAGATACGCGCCGATGCCGGACCACAGGTAGTCCAGCCCGCGACGTCCCCAGTAGCGCGGCTGAATGAAGCTGCGCCCCAGCTCAATACCGTGTTGCAGAATATCGTTCATCCGCTCATCGTAGTGGAACAGACTATAGCTGTAGATGCCGTCCAGCCCGCGTTTTTCCAGCTGCATGGCGGTAGGCATAAAACGATAGGCGCCGACGATTTCCAGATCCTCTTCATCCCACAGAATCAGATGCAGATAGTCGTCGTCGTAACCGTCAACGTCGCGGCGTTTGCCGCTGCCTTCACCGACTGCGCGGAAGGCGATTTCGCGTAGCCGCCCCAGTTCGCGCAGCAATGGCGCGTCTTCCTGGCCGTTACGCTGCCATAAATAGATCATTTTCCCGTCCGCCGTGCGCCCCAGACATTCCGCCTGGCTGAGTTCACGTTTAAGCAGCGCGCGCGCCTCCGGGCGAGCAATTGCGCTTTCGGTTTTAAAGATGCCCGGCAGCCGTTTGCCTAACCGCTGCACGTGGCGATAGCAGCGGTCCGTCATTTCGCGCGGCGTGGACTGTGGATTAAACCAGGCGGACCACGAAATTTGTTCGCCAATCGTCAGCGGCAGGCTGCTGTTACGACGGCGGAACATCTGCTGCATCAGTAGCAGTAACGGCAGGTTTTGCGACACCAGCGTGCTGGTGTAAAACAGCGTACTGTTGCGCGCTTCAATCCATGCTGGCAGCAGCGGAGCGCGGTATTTCGCCGCCAGCTTGATAAAGCCGGAGTGCCATTTTTTATCGCGGATGCCGCGACGCGTCAGGCGCGACACTTCGCCCGCCGGAAAGAAAATCAGCACGCCGCCGTTTTGTAGCTGGCCGTCCATTTGCTGGAGCGCGGTTTTGGCGGTACGACCGTTGATATTGTCCACCGGAATAAACAGCGAGCTGAGCGGCTCAAGGTGCGTCAGCATCCGGTTAGTGACCACTTTGACGTCGCGGCGCACGCGGGATACGGCATAGAGTAGGGCCAGGCCGTCAAGCGTACCGGTAGGATGGTTCGCGATCATCACCAGCGGGCCTTGCTCGGGGATTTGTTCGAGACTGCGCAGCGGGATATCGCAGTGGATGTTGAGGTGTTCCAGCACCTGTTCGACGGTATCCAGCCCTTTCAGGTGACGGTGGCGTGCCGCGAACTGCTGAAACTCTTCTTCATGCAGCAGCTTTCTCAGTAGGTTTTTTTGCCAGGGGGCGGGCTTCGCCTCTGGCCACAGGTCGTCGATGACATTGTCGAGACTAAACATAGTGGCTCCTCCTCTGTCCTGCTGTGACAGTAGAAGGGGGAGATGTCGGTGAGATGGCAGTTTGGTGACGTTTTATGACAAACGCCCCGCATTGCGGGGCGTTGGGGGAATTAACGCAGAATTTTCTTCTCGGCTAAATCAAGCGCGAAATAGCTGAAGATGAGGTCTGCGCCAGCGCGTTTGATGGCGCCGAGGCTTTCCAGCACCACTTTCTCTTCGTCAATGGCGCCAGCCTGTGCGGCAAATTTAATCATCGCGTACTCGCCGCTGACCTGGTAGGCGCCGATCGGTAGCTCGGTGCGTTCACGAATATCGCGCAGGATATCGAGATAGGCGCCCGCCGGTTTGACCATCAGGCAGTCGGCGCCCTGCGCTTCGTCGAGCAGCGACTCGCGAATCGCCTCGCGGCGGTTCATTGGGTTCATCTGATAGGTTTTGCGATCGCCCTTCAGCGCGGTACCGGCCGCTTCGCGGAACGGGCCGTAGAAGGAGGAGGCAAATTTGGTGGAGTAGGACATGATCGCGGTATCGGTGAAGCCCGCCGCGTCCAGCGCCTGGCGAATAGCCTGCACCTGGCCGTCCATCGCCGCGGAAGGGGCGATAAAGTCTGCACCCGCCGCCGCCGCAACCACCGCCTGTTTGCCAAGGTTAGCCAGCGTCAGGTCGTTGTCCACGCCGTGATCGCACAGGACGCCACAGTGGCCGTGAGAGGTGTATTCGCAGAAGCAGGTATCGGACATGACGATCATTTCCGGTACGGTTTGCTTACAAATACGCGACATACGCGCCACCAGACCGTCTTCTTTCCAGGCGTCGCTGCCGGTGTCGTCGGTATGGTGAGAAATACCAAAGGTCATCACCGAGCGGATACCGGCGTTAGCAATGCGTTCAATTTCGCGCGCCAGATGCTTCTCTGGAATGCGCATCACGCCCGGCATGGCCTCGATGGCTTTGTAATCGTTGATTTCTTCTTCAACAAAGATCGGCAACACCAGGTCGTTTAAGCTCAGTGTTGTCTCTTCAAACATAGCGCGTAGCGCAGCAGATTTGCGCAGGCGACGGGGGCGATGGAGTAAGTCTGTCATGGTATGCCTGATGTTTGTGAAATAAGAGCGCTATTGTAACCGAATCAGAGGGAAGATGTTTTACTAAAGTGGTGGTTATGTGGTCTGAAGAACCAGGTACCCCAGTGAATGTCAGATGTGACTTAATAATCAGAATATATAATACCTTTCTGATTTTTATCCTTTTTAAAATATATATTGTTTATGTGGGTTTGTTTTTATTATTGATATGGTTTTTAGGTATTCCTTTGCGCATCGTTTTTAGTATGTTTTTGTTTATTTATTTGTTGGATTTAATAGCTTTTATTTATTCATTTTAATTTATCTTTATTTGTTATATATGGTTGATTTTATTGCGTTTTGATGGGGTTGTTTATTTCTTTAAATAATCGCATTTCTTTATTTATTGTGTCCGGATTCGAACTATATATGAACTGGAGTTGAACCATTTGCTATGCGCGTCGCATAATTTCCTCCGCATAGCATATAAATGTTTTATCGCAATTGTTAATTGATGGACCAACATATATATCCCTGAGGAGGGATGACAAATGCACTCCTGGAAAAAGAAACTTGTAGTATCACAATTAGCATTGGCCTGCACTTTGGCGATCGCTTCTCAGGCAAATGCTTCTACAGATATCTCTGGCACCACCTACAACACCTTCAACCATTATAACGACTCAACTTATGCTGATGGCGTTTACTATGATGGTTATGTAGGCTGGAACAACTACGAGACCGATAGCGTTTACAACGGGGACATCTACCCGGTAATCAATAATGCTACCGTCAACGGTGTGATTTCTACCTATTATCTGGATGATGGCCTTGCTACCAACACCAATGCCAACAGCCTGACCATTAAAAACAGCACTATTCACGGTATGATCACCTCTGAGTGCATGACCAACGATTGCGCAGATCGTGACGCAACGGGTTATGTTTACGACCGCCTGGCGCTGACCGTTGATAATTCGACTATCGATGATAACTACGAACATTATACTTATAATGGCACGTATACCGATGGTACTGCAGATACTCACGTTGTTGATGTCTATAACCTGGGTACCGCGATTACCCTGGACCAGGAAGTTGACCTGGTTATCCAAAATAACTCTCACGTTGCGGGTATTACCCTGACTCAGGGTTATGAGTGGAGTGACGTTGACGATAATACCGTTAGCACCGGCGTTGATAGCAGCGAAGTGTTTAATAACACGATCAACGTGACGGATTCGACTGTAACCTCTGGTTCATGGTCTGATGAAGGCACTTCCGGCTGGTTCGGTCATAACGGTAACGCAAGCGATTACGATGGCTCCAGCTATACTGCTGATGACGCTGCGATTTCTGCTATTGCGAATCCGTATGCTGATAACGCGATGCAAACCACCGTTAACCTCAGTAATTCTACTCTGAACGGCGATATCTTCTTCTCCAGCAATTTTGACGAAAACTTCTTCCCTAACGGCGCTGACAGCTATCGTGATGACGATTCAACCGTAGATACTAACGGTTGGGACGGCACAGACCGTATGGATGTTACCCTGGATAATGGCAGCAAGTGGGTCGGTGCGGCCATCTCTGCGCATCAGGTTGATACTGACGGTGATGGCGTTTACGACAGCTTTGCGGCAGGCACTGACGCCACTGCTACGCTGATTGATATTGCGGCTAACAGCCTGTGGCCATTGTCAACCTATGGAGTTGATAGTAACGATACCGCTTATGATGAAAACGGTCACGTTGTGGGCAATAGCGTCTACCAGAGCGGCCTGTTCAATGTAACTCTGAACAATGGTTCGCAGTGGGATACCACGAAAACCTCACTGATCGACACTCTGAGCATTAACAGTGGTTCCGTCGTTAATGTGGCTGATTCTAATCTGGTTTCTGACTCCATCTCTCTGACCGGTGGCTCCGCGCTTAACATCAAGGAAGACGGCCACGTTGCTACTGATGAGCTGACCATTGACAACAGTACCGTCACTATTGCCGATGATGCTGCTGCCGGTTGGGGCGTTGGCGATGCGGCACTGTATGCCAACACGATCAACGTTACTAACGGCGGTGTCCTGGATGTCGGTAACAGCACGGCGTATGCGCTGCAGACCGATATTCTCAATCTGACCAGCACCACAGACGCTAACGGTGAAGTGAATGCTGGCGTATTCGATATTCACAGCAACAATTTCGTTCTGAATGCCGATCTCACCAACGACCGTACCAACGACACCACTAAGTCTAACTATGGCTACGGTGTTATCGCGATGAACTCTGATGGTCACCTGACTCTCAACGGTAACGGCGATTCAGATACCTCTTCCGATCAGTCTGAAGTGGATAACGCTGGCGATAGCGTTGCAGCAGCGAGCGGTAACTATAAAGTTCGTATCGATAACGCCACGGGTGAAGGTTCTGTTGCTGATTACAAAGGCAAGGAGCTGATCTACGTTAACGATCAGAACAGCACCGCAACTTTCTCTGCTGCGAACAAAGCCGATCTGGGTGCTTACACCTATCAAGCTAAGCAGGTTGGCAATACGGTAGTAATGGAACAGACTCGTCTGACCGACTACGCAAATATGGCGCTGAGTATTCCTTCTGCTAACACCAACATCTGGAACCTGCAGCAGGATACCCTGAATACCCGTCTGAACGCTTCTCGTCACGGCTTCACCGACAATGGCGGCGCATGGGTGAGCTACTTCGGCGGTAGCTTCAATGGCGACAATGACGCCATTAAATACGATCAGGATGTTAACGGCATCATGGTGGGCGTGGACTCTAAAATCGACGGTAATAATGCCCAGTGGCTCGTCGGTGCAGCTGCTGGCTTCGCGAAAGGTGATATGAGCGAACGTTCAGGACAGGTCGATCAGGATAGCCAGTCTGCCTATGTCTACTCTTCTGCCCGTTTTGCGAACAACGTCTTTATTGATAGCAACCTGAGCTACTCCCGCTTCAGCAACGACTTAACCGCGACGATGAGTGATGGTACCTACGTTGATGGGGACACAACTTCTGATGCATGGGGCTTCGGTCTGAAACTGGGTTATGATTGGAAAATCAACGATGCAGGCTATGTGACCCCATACGGTGCGATTTCTGGTCTGTTCCAGTCCGGTGACAGCTACCGTCTGAGCAATAGCATGAATGTTGGCGATCAAGATTACGACAGCATGCGTTATGAGCTCGGTTTTGATGCCGGCTACACGGCGAACTTCGGCGACCAGGCAATTTCTCCGTACTTCAAACTGGCTTACGTCTATGACGACTCAAGCAACGACGCCAATATCAATGGTGACAACATCGATAACGGCGTAGAAGGTTCAGCGGTACGGGTTGGCGTGGGTAGCCAGTTCAGCTTTACCAAAAACTTCAGCGCCTACACCGGTGTGAACTACCTCGGCGGCGGCGATGTTGATCAGGATTGGGCGGCTAACGCCGGTGTGAAATACACCTGGTAATTTTCACAACACCGGGAAGGAAACTTCCCGGTGTTTGATGCTTTATTCAACGCCCGTCATGATGATGGGTTTTTTTGTAGGGATTGCAAAACATGCCTTCTTCAAGCAAGCCGCTCCGTGAGTTTTTGGCTCTTGATAAAAGACTGTCTCAAACGGGTACGTGCTTTCAGCTTGCTGCTGGGGAGCCGATCCTACCTGCCCATTACACCATAAAGGACGTCACGGTTGTCGTTCAGCAAGGCGTAGTGTCACTACATCGCCATGAAGGCCATGTACTTTGCGGCATTCTGCAAAGCCCCTCGATTTTTGGACTCGCCGCCGCCGCTAACGCAATCCGCAACGACTACACGCTGGTCGCAGAAAGTGACTGTCGCGGTTTCTATCTTCCGTCGCAGGAAACGCTCAAATGCCTGGAACGCTATCAGCTATGGCGAGAGGCGTTTTACTGGATGACATGGCAAACACGAATGCTGGAAATGCGTGATACGCAGCTTATTGGGACCAATCATTACGATCAGATTCGCTCAACGCTGCTGACGATGATTGGCTGGGATGACGATATTCGCTCGCGAATTGGTGTGCTGAACTATATCCAGCAGCGCACGCGAATATCACGCTCGGTCATTGCCGAGGTGCTTTCCGCGTTACGCAAAGGGGCATATATCGAGATGAAAAAAGGCAAACTCGTGAGTATCACGCGTTTGCCTACCCACTATTAAGAGGCGGGAATAACGCCAGGTTTGTTGCCGCTCAACTCAGTGACCAGTTCGTTGATACCGTCACTCATATTAACAAAGCGGGTTAACGGTGAACGGGTAACGACCACGAACGCGCCGACGTTAGACTGCGGAATCATCGCCATATAGGTGATAAAGCCTCCGCCACCGCCGGTTTTCTGGATAATGCCCGGACGGCCATTTTTGGGCGCCATATACACCCAGCCGAGGCCTAGCGCGTCGGCGCGGCCCGGCACGTCCATCCCGACAACGCGGGTCAGTTGATTACGCTGGTAGACCAGCGTCTGCATGCGGTCAGCCTGGCTGCTGCGGTGATAGAAGTCTGATGATAAATACTGCTGCATCCAGCGCATCATATCACCCGGCGTAGAATAAACGCCGCCGCTGCCCATTGCCGCCAGGGTGTTGTTACACGGGCTGGCCCCTTTCTCTGCCACCATCAGACGGCCGCACTGGTCCGGCGATGGTGTAAAGGTGGTGTCCTTCATGCCCAGCGGGCGAGCGATCTGCTCTTCAAACAGCTGCGGGTAGGGTTTGTGCGCGGCGTTGCCCAGCGCATCGGCCAGCAGGTCGAAGGCCAGGTTAGAGTAGCTGGCCTGCGAGCCCGGCGCAGCGTGCAGTTTTGCTGACGAGAGATAGCTCCAGCGCTGTGATTGGGTCGGCCATACGAAGACCGGACGATGCGCCGCGCCGCCAGGCTGCTCGCGCGGCAGAGAACTGGTATGCGTTGCCAGGTTCACTAAGCGAATTGGCGTGCCGTTGTAGGTCGGAACGCTCGCGCCGGGCGGTGCATATTTACTCAGCGGATCGTCGAGCTTAACCACGCCCTGATCGAGCAGTTTTACCAGCATTTCGCTGGTCATCAGCTTCGTCAGCGAGGCGATACGAATCACCGAGTCAAGCTGCGGATGCACGTTGTTGCCCGGCCGGGTTTCGCCAAAGCTGCGGAACACGCGCTGGTTGCCGTCAATCACCACCAACGCCATACCGGTCGCACCGCTACCGTAGAAGATATGGTTGGCGTAACGGTCAACAATGTCGGACGCAAACGCGGGCGCGGTAATCGGCTGTGGCTGAGCAGCCTGCGCCGAGGTCAATGACGCCACGCACAGCGCGGCAGAAAAAAGCAGACTACGTTTCAACGGAAGCATCCATGAATTGAAATGGGAGTGTAATGCGTATTTATACTAAAAATACATCGAATCGGCATCAGGCACAGCGCCATTAAACGGTATGATAGCGGGAAAAACGTAACCGGGCGTAAACGCGATGATTATTCCGCGACGTGGATGCGCACTTTTGTGATCCGACGCGTATGATAGATGCGTGGGCCGCCTGCGAACTCTGGCGGTATTTTTCGGTCTGACTGCACAGTTACATTGCCTAATACCTCTTTACGGTAAAAACGATCCGTGGCGGTATTCTGTTGTCATAGCACAACGCAGAATCATAAGAAGTTAGCAGGAGAGTACGATGTTTAAGTCTTTTTTCCCTAAGCCGGGACCCTTTTTTCTCTCGGCGTTTATTTGGGCAATGGTTGCGGTTATTTTCTGGCAGGTGGACGGCGGTAGCTGGCTATTGCGCCTGACCGGTGCAAGCAATGATGTTCCGATTAGCGCGGCACGTTTCTGGTCGCTGAACTACCTGGTGTTTTATGCCTACTATCTGGTGTGCGTTGGGCTCTTTGCCGGCTACTGGTTTATTCGCAGCCCGCACCGTTGGCAGTACTGGTCGATTCTGGGCACGGCGCTGATTATCTTTGTGACCTGGTTTATGGTGGAAGTTGGCGTGGCAATTAACGCCTGGTATGCACCCTTTTATGATCTTATTCAGGCGGCGCTGGCCTCACCAAACAAAGTATCGATTAACCAGTTCTATCAGGAAATTGGCATCTTCCTCGGTATCGCGCTTATCGCTGTCGTCATCGGCGTGTTGAATAACTTCTTCGTCAGCCACTATGTGTTCCGCTGGCGTACCGCGATGAACGAGCACTACATGACCCACTGGCAGCACCTGCGCCATATTGAAGGGGCAGCACAGCGTGTACAGGAAGACACCATGCGCTTCGCGTCGACGCTGGAAGATATGGGTACCAGCTTTATCAACGCCATCATGACCCTGATTGCCTTCCTGCCGGTTCTGGTATCGTTGTCTGCACATGTGCCGAATCTGCCGATCGTCGGCCACGTGCCGTACGGTCTGGTGATTGCGGCGATCGTCTGGTCGCTGATGGGGACCGGGCTGCTGGCGGTAGTAGGTATCAAGCTGCCGGGGCTGAACTTTAAAAACCAACGCGTTGAAGCGGCCTATCGTAAGGAACTGGTTTACGGTGAAGATGATGCCACTCGCGCCACGCCGCCGACCGTACGCGAGCTGTTCAGCGCGGTGCGCCGTAACTATTTCCGCCTTTATTTCCACTATATGTACTTCAATATTGCTCGTATTCTGTACCTGCAGGTGGACAACGTTTTCGGTTTGTTCCTGCTGTTTCCGTCGATTGTTGCCGGTACGATTACGCTCGGTCTGATGACTCAGATAACCAACGTTTTCGGCCAGGTACGCGGATCGTTCCAGTATCTGATCAGCTCCTGGACCACGCTGGTGGAGCTGATGTCTATCTACAAGCGTCTGCGCAGCTTCGAACGAGAGCTGGATAATAAAGATTTGCCGGATGAAGTCGTACAGCCGCAGAGCTAGGCGATAATCGTTTATTTTTGATAAGGATAAACCATGGCGATAGCCACAACGCGTTACCGTTCGTGTTCTCTTACCCTGCTGGCCGCCGCGCTGTTAAGCGCCTGTACCAGCCAGCAGGCACCGAAGCTGAAAGAGGGCGAAAAACCGGTCGATGTGGCAAGCGTGGTGCGGCAAAAAATGCCCGCCAGCGTGAAGGACAGAAACGCCTGGGCGCAGGCGCTGGCGAAGACTTTCGAGAGCCAGAAGCTCGCGCCGACGGAGGAGAATATCTGTTCGGTGCTGGCGGTCGCGCAACAGGAGTCGAACTATCAATCCGACCCGTCGGTGCCTAATCTGAGCAAAATCGCCTGGCAGGAGATCGATCGCCGGGCGGAGAAGATGCACATTCCCGTTTTCCTCGTACACACCGCGCTGAAAATCAACTCGCCTAATGGCAAAAGCTACAGCGAACGGCTGGATAACGTGAAAACGGAGAAACAGCTAAGCGCAATATTCGACGACTTTATCGGTATGGTGCCGATGGGGCAGAAGCTGTTTGGCTCGCTTAACCCGGTTCATACCGGCGGTCCGATGCAGGTCAGCATCGCCTTTGCCGAACAGCATCAGGATAACTACCCGTGGAAGATGGACGGCACCGTCCGCCAGGAGGTCTTTTCCCTGCGCGGTGGTCTGTGGTTCGGCACCTACCATCTGCTGAACTACCCGGCGAGCTACACGGCGCCTATCTATCGCTACGCCGACTTTAACGCCGGCTGGTACGCCAGTCGCAACGCCGCCTTCCAGTATGCGGTCAGTAAAGCAACGGGTGTGAAGCTGGCGCTGGACGGCGACGTGATTCTCTACGGCAGCGACGAGCCGGGCAGCACGGAGAAAGCGGTCAGGAAGCTGGCGGACAAGCTGTCGTTGAGCAACGCTGAGATTCACCGTCAGCTACAGAAAGGCGACAGCCAGGCATTTGAAAATACCGCGCTGTACAAAGGGGTGTATAAGATTGCCGAGCAAAAAGCGGGTAAACCGCTGGCCCGCGAGATGCTGCCGGGGATTCAGTTGGAGAGCCCGAAAATAACCCGTCAGTTGACCACGGCGTGGTTTGCTAAACGGGTTGATGAACGCCGGGCTAAATGTATGGCCCTGAACTAATCGTGATGACGCAGGCGGCGCACCAGGGAAACCACGCCAAGGATGGCGCAGCCTGCAAGGAAGGGCACCAGGCCGAACAGAGTACTCACCCCGAGGCCAATTTCCACGCGCGGGCGACCGCTATCCTGAATCTGCATCAGATGCTCATAGATACCCGGAGCGTGCAGCACCAGCGATAGCAGCTGCGCACCGACTGAAAAACACAGCAGGACGAAAAGCGCGTACGCCAGGTTGCCAGACGCGGAGGACGCCTTTTTCTTCCCACTGAACATGAGCTTTGACAAGGTAAAATCTGTCATTGGGACCTCCAGGGTAACGTGGCGACGGATTATTACGTGATACTGGGGTGAGTGTGGCAGTAGATGACGATTGTCAATATCGGATTTATGGTAAATTTTGAGCCAGAATATTCCTGGTTTTGCGATCCGATTCTGGTATTTCTCGCTTTAGCTTAACGTTAAATCCCTTTAACATTCGCTAACTGCCGTTCACACCACAGACGTCGTCGCGGGTTTATGGCATCCTGTTTTCTTTGTGATGGAGTCGCTATGAACCTGCCTGTGAAAATCCGCCGCGACTGGCACTACTACGCGTTTGCGATCGGTCTTATCTTTATTCTTAACGGAATTGTTGGCCTGCTGGGATTTGAGGCGAAGGGCTGGCAAACCTATGCCGTGGGGCTGGTGACCTGGGTGATTAGCTTCTGGCTGGCGGGGCTTATTATTCGTCGCAGGGAAGAGTAAAAGGTCAGGATTTATCGGGGCGCGTTACCGCGCCCCGAAAACATGTCTTAATCGTTCATCGACGTTTTCAGCGCCTTATCGGCCTGATGACGCTCCAGCGCGAGCTCGATCAAGCGGGTAATCAGCGACGTATAGTCCAGACCGCTGGCCTGCCACAATTTCGGATACATACTGATGTTGGTGAAACCAGGCAAGGTATTGATTTCGTTAATCACCACGTCGTTATCGGCGGTCAGGAATACATCCACGCGCGCCATACCGCTACAGCCTAACGTTTGATAAGCATCAATCGCGACATGACGGATTTTATCGTTCACTTCAGCGGAAATCGCCGCAGGAACCACCACCTTCGCGCCGTTATCGTCAATGTATTTGGTGTCGTAAGCGTAGAATTCACTGTTCAGCACGATCTCACCGCAGGTGCTGGCCTGTGGATCGTCATTGCCCAGTACTGCGCATTCGATTTCACGGCCTTTAATGCCTTGCTCCACTACGACTTTATGGTCGAATTCAAAAGCTAGCGCGACGGCTTTCGCGTACTGCTCCGCATCGTTGACCTTACTCACGCCAACCGAAGAGCCCTGATTCGCAGGCTTAACGAACAGCGGCAGACCAAGCTTCGCTTTGATCTCGTCGAAGGTGAAACTGTCGCGGTTGCGGCGCGTCAAGGTAACAAACGGCGCAATAGATAGCCCGGCGTCGCGCAGCAGGCGCTTGGTCACGTCTTTATCCATGCAGGCGGCAGAGCCCAGAACGTCGGAGCCGACAAACGGCAGGTTTGCCATGCGCAGCATCCCTTGCAGGGAACCGTCCTCGCCTAACGTGCCGTGCACAATGGGGAAAATCACATCGATGGCGTCCAACGGCTGGCCGCTTTCGGCATCAATCATTTGCTGGCGCTCACGGCCTGGAATATGGGCCAGCGTGGTCGTAGAAGGGCGCAGCGCGATACGGGCGGGGTCCTGAGCATTGAGCAGATAGTTCTGCGCATCGCTGATGTGCCACTGCCCCTGTTTATCAATGCCTAACAGCACGACGTCAAACCGCGTTTTATCGATCGCTTCTACAATATTCTTCGCGGACTGTAGGGAGACTTCGTGCTCCGCCGATTTGCCGCCAAAAACAATCCCAACCCGCAACTTTGCCATTCTCTAATTCCATCCATTCCAAACGCAAAGCACATAACATACCACGGCCGTTGCGGGCTATCTGCCTTTTCCATCTCGTTTAAGGTGAATCCGCCGCAGGTGCTAAGCATAACTCACTAATGTCTTGCGTTTTGAACGTGATATTAATCACAAAAATGGGCTTGTTGGCTGATAAAATCCTGAAATAATTGATTAAGCATCTCTGACAATACGGCGAGAGAAGCGACTTGCTAACCTGACAACTTGTTCTCGTCAATTGAAGTTAAACGCGTCGTTATGGAATCCTGGAAGGTTAACCTTATTTCCGTCTGGTTCGGCTGTTTTTTCACCGGGCTAGCGATTAGCCAGATTTTGCCTTTTTTACCGCTTTATGTGGCGCAGCTCGGCGTCACCTCGCACGAATCGCTGTCTATGTGGTCAGGCTTGACCTTCAGCGTCACCTTCCTGGTGTCAGCCATTGTATCGCCAATGTGGGGAAGCCTCGCTGACCGTAAAGGCCGCAAGCTGATGCTGCTGCGCGCATCGCTCGGGATGGCGGTGGCGATTTTATTACAGGCCTTCGCCACCAACGTCTGGCAGCTCTTTTTCCTGCGCGCCATTATGGGCTTAACCTCCGGCTATATTCCTAACGCGATGGCGCTGGTGGCCTCGCAGGTGCCGCGTGAGCGAAGCGGTTGGGCGCTGAGCACCTTATCGACGGCACAAATCACCGGGGTGATCGGTGGGCCACTGCTCGGCGGTTTTCTTGCTGACCACGTGGGGCTGCGAATGGTGTTCTTTATCACCGCCTTTCTGCTGATGGTGAGCTTCCTGGTGACGCTGTTTTTAATCAAAGAGGGCGCTCGTCCGGTGCTGGAAAAAGGCGAGAAGCTGAGCGGCAAGGCGGTATTTGCCTCACTGCCGTACCCGGGGCTGGTGATCAGCCTGTTTGTGACGACGATGGTGATTCAGCTGTGCAACGGTTCGATTAGCCCGATTCTGGCGCTGTTTATTAAATCTATGTCGCCTGACAGTACCAACATAGCCTTCTTAAGCGGCATGATTGCCGCCGTGCCCGGCGTATCGGCGCTGATTTCCGCGCCAAGGCTGGGCAAGCTCGGGGACCGTATCGGCACGGCCCGCATTTTGCTGGGCACGCTGGTCTTTGCCGTGGTGCTGTTTTTTGCTATGTCGTTTGTGACCACGCCGCTACAGCTTGGCATTCTCCGTTTTATTCTTGGCTTTGCCGATGGCGCGATGCTGCCGGCGGTACAAACGCTGTTGCTCAAATATATTAGCGAGCGTGTTACCGGGCGTATATTCGGCTATAACCAGTCGTTTATGTATCTGGGTAACGTGGCGGGGCCGCTGATTGGCGCATCCATTTCAGCAATGGCGGGATTCCGCTGGGTATTTATTGCCACCGCGGTGATTGTGCTGATTAACCTATGGCAACTGGCGGTAATGCTCCGTCGTACCCAGCCGGTTCGTCAGTAATATCATGGTCACGAGGGAAATAGCGGCACAACGTTATTTCCTTCGATTCATTCCTCTCTTATTCAAATTTGGACCATGGCTCTGCATTATTATGCGAGAGAAACGTTTCGCTGACGAAAAATGAAACTAATTCCATGATATTAATAGGGATTATATTTTTGCGGGTTTCACTTGCAGAATTGTCTGGATATTGTAATTCTATTCCTGCTTGCCAAAGGGGAATGGAACCGTATGTTTTAGCGGTCTATTTATTTTTTCAGGGCCTGCATCCAGCCCATCGCTATCCATAAGGAAAACGCGCGATGAAAAATTTCATTGCTGAATTGCTGGTAAAACTAGCTGAAAAGGAAGATGAAGCAAACGCGCTACGTATTCAGGTTGATGCGCTGGAAGTGGTGGTGACTACGCTGCTACTGCATATGAAACAGCAGCCTCAGTCCGATCTGGAAAGCAACATTACCGCCACGCTGAATAAGCTTACACCGCCGGAAGATGCTTCCGATGATCATAGCGAATTATTATATAACCATGTTAAACGGTTATTTCTGACCCCCGAAAAATAGTAGGTCTTTGCTTATTTAGCACTGTCATTAAACTGTCACGCTCTTTTCTTACAGTCTCCGTGTTTTCATTTTTTAAGTATTTATACATGGAGAAACTAACGTGAAATACCGTGCTATCGTTGCCGCATTATTACCTCTGCTGAGTCTGCCTACCGTTCACGCGGAGACATCTACCGCCGTTCTCGATAACCGTGCTGCACAAGGGGATATCACCCAGCCGGGCGGTGCTCGCCGTTTATCTGCCGATCAAACCGATGCGATTCGCGCTTCCTTAAATAATAAACAGGCCAAAAACGTTATTTTGCTGATTGGCGATGGGATGGGTGACTCTGAAATTACCGCCGCGCGTAACTACGCCGAAGGTGCGGGCGGTTATTTTAAAGGTATTGACGCGCTGCCGTTAACCGGCCAGTACACCCATTATGCGCTGAACAAAAAGACCGGTAAGCCGGACTACGTGACTGACTCCGCCGCGTCGGCCACCGCCTGGAGTACCGGCGTGAAAACCTATAACGGTGCGCTGGGCGTCGATATTCATGAAAAAGATCACCAGACGATTCTTGAGCTGGCGAAAGCAGCCGGCCTGGCGACCGGTAACGTGTCTACCGCCGAATTGCAGGATGCGACGCCTGCGGCGCAGATTTCTCATGTTACCTCGCGTAAGTGTTACGGCCCGAGCGTGACCAGCGAAAAATGCCCGACCAACGCGCTGGAAAAAGGCGGTAAAGGGTCCATTACCGAACAGCTGCTGAATGCCCGCGCGGACGTGACGCTGGGCGGCGGCGCAAAAACCTTCGCCGAAACCGCGACAGCGGGTGAATGGCAGGGGAAAACCCTGCGTGAACAGGCGCAGGCACGCGGTTATCAGTTAGTGGATAACGCCACCACGCTGGCGGCGATTACGCAGGCTAACCAGGACAAACCGTTGCTGGGGCTGTTCTCCGACGGCAATATGCCGGTTCGTTGGGAAGGACCGAAGGCCTCTTATCACGGCAACCTGGATAAGCCAGCGGTGACCTGTACGCCGAACCCGAAACGTGATGCCAGCGTGCCGACTCTGGCGCAGATGACCGACAAAGCCATCTCCCTGTTGAGCGCCAACGAAAAAGGCTTCTTCCTGCAGGTTGAAGGGGCGTCGATCGATAAACAGGATCACGCGGCGAATCCGTGCGGCCAGATTGGCGAAACGGTCGACCTGGATGAAGCGGTACAAAAAGCGCTGGAATTTGCGAAAAAAGACGGCAATACCCTGGTGATCGTCACCGCTGACCACGCGCACGCCAGCCAGATTATTCCACCGGAAACCAAAGCGCCGGGCCTGACGCAGGCATTGAACACCAAAGATGGGTCAGTGATGGTCATGAGCTACGGTAACTCGGAAGAAGAGTCGATGGAGCATACCGGCACCCAGCTGCGCATTGCGGCCTACGGCCCGCATGCCGCTAATGTGGTTGGCCTCACCGATCAGACGGATCTTTATTACACCATGAAAGCGGCCCTGGGGCTGTAATCTCGCGACCAAATCGGCGGCATTTCATTGCCGTCGATTTGGTAAAATTCCTGCCAGCGACCAGACTTACAGAGTTCTACTCACAAAAGGATGGTGCAATGAAAACAACATTACTGATTACCCTACTGTGTGGCGTGTTTGCGGCCAGCGCCGCGTCTGCGGCGACGACGGCCGCCGCGCCCGAAAAGACCCTGACGCCGCAGCAACAGCGGATGAGTAGCTGCAATCAGCAGGCGGCCGCCAAAACCCTGAAGGGGGATGAGCGCAAGACCTTTATGAGCAGTTGTCTGAAAGGGGAAGGGGCGCCTGCAGACGGCAAAGCGTTAACGCCGCAGCAGCAAAAAATGAAGGATTGTAACGCGCAGGCGGCTCAGAAGACCCTGAAGGGCGACGAACGTAAAACCTTTATGAGCACCTGTCTGAAGAAAAAGTAAGTTCACATCTTATGGCAAGCTAACCTGGCCCGGCAGCGTTTGCCGGGCCAGCGCCATCAGGACTTGCTCATCTTGTCCGATTTTTCCATGCATTTTGCCATCGCTTCGATGACCGCCGAGCGGAAGCCTTTTTCTTCCAGCACGCGTACTGCTTCAATCGTGGTGCCACCAGGCGAGCACACCATATCTTTCAGTTCACCCGGATGCTTACCGGTTTCCAGCACCATCTTCGCGGAGCCCATGACCGCCTGCGCGGCGAATTTATAGGCCTGAGCGCGCGGCATACCGCCCAGCACGGCGGCATCGGCCATGGCTTCGATAAACATAAATACATAGGCCGGTGCAGAGCCGCTAACGCCCACTACCGGGTGGATCATCGGTTCAGCAATCTCTTCTGCAGCCCCGAAGCAGCGGAAAATATTCAGCACATCGGCGATATCTTCCGGTGTGACCAGCGCGTTTGGCGTGACCGAGGTCATCCCGGCGTTGACCAGCGACGGTGTGTTCGGCATGGCGCGGACGATTTTACGATCGTGGCCCAGCGCGCGCGCCAGCTGGTCGAGGGTGATCCCTGCCGCAATGGAAACCACCAGGGAGTCTTTGTTCAGGCTGGAGGCAATGTCGCTCAGCACCTTTACCATAATTCCCGGCTTCACGGCGCCGAAGACGATATCCGCCACCTGCGCCACTTCCTGCGGGCTTTGCGCCGCGTTAATGCCGAACTCATCGCGCAGCGCGGCGACTTTATCCGGGGAAGGGGTGTAAACCCAAATCTGCCCAGGAAGCACCTGCCCGCTGGCAATCAGGCCGCCAAGAATGGCCTTTCCCATATTACCGCAGCCAATGAAGCCAATTTTCTTCTCCATCATGTCTCTCCCTCTGTCTGTTTTTTTGTAGTGTACTGTTATAGGCCATTCCCGGCGATGGGTAACGTACTTTTGTGACGCTGGCTGCACATTATTACGCCCAAAGACGTGCTTACCGTATAATCGCCCTTTAACAGCCAGCGTTAAGCGGAGTGAGTATGACGATTTGGGTGGATGCCGATGCGTGTCCGAATGTGATTAAAGAGGTGCTTTACCGCGCCGCAGACCGCACGCAGATTGAACTTGTGCTGGTGGCGAACCAGTATCTGCGCGTGCCGCCGTCGCGCTTTATCCGCGCGATGGTGGTGCCAAAAGGTTTTGACGTTGCCGACAATGAAATCGTACGGCTGTGCCAACCGGGCGATCTGGTGATTACCGCCGATATCCCTCTGGCTGCTGAAGTGCTGGAAAAGGGCGGGTCGGCGCTGAACCCGCGCGGTGAACGCTACAGCGATGCCACGATTCGCGAACGTCTGACGCTGCGAGACTTTATGGACACAATGCGCTCCAGCGGTATTCAAACCGGTGGCCCCAGCGCGCTTTCTCAGCGTGACCGCCAGCAGTTCGCCGCTGAGCTGGACAAGTGGCTGTTGGCGGTAAAACGCGGCTGACAGGATTTCTGTCGCCGGAATATGCTACCTTTGCCGCGTCGTTCAGCTTGTCAAAACAAGACCGTTTCATGTACTGTTAGCGCAACGCCTTGTGGCATTATTTTTTTACGCTTTAAAGGCAGGCGTTGACTCAATATAAAGCGGATAAAATACTCAGTCTGAATCTTTTTGTAACCTAAAGTTTACACTTACTTGCGTACTAGTTTGGTGGTATTATTCACGCTTCACATGCACGTCCCACAATTTTGCGTCATCAGGGGGAATTCCAGGTAATGACACAACCTATTTTTCTGATCGGAGCCAGAGGCTGCGGAAAAACAACAATAGGTCAAGCGCTCACCCATGCCTGCGATTTCCGTTTTGTTGATACTGACCAGGTGTTACAGCAGCGGTCAGGCATGAGCGTGGCGGATATTGTGGCGGCGGAAGGCTGGCCGGGTTTCCGCGCCAGAGAGACCGAAACGTTAATCTCCGTCACCCAGCCTGGCGCGGTTATCGCCACGGGCGGTGGAATTATCCTTGCTCCGGTGAACCGCGAATTTATGCGCCAGAACGGTGTTGTGGTTTATCTGAATGCGCCGGTTCCCGTTTTGGCACGCCGTCTGGAAGCCTTTCCAGAAGCTGACCAGCGCCCGACGCTGACCGGTAAACCCATTAGCGAAGAAGTCGCCGATGTGTTGGCTCAGCGCGATGCATTGTACCGCGAAACCGCCCATTATATCGTCGACGCTTCCGCCGCGCCGGATCGCGTGGTGACGCTGATCCTCGACGCTCTGCACCTGGCCACCGCCAGCTAGCGGAGCGCATCACTTTCTCCCCATCTCTTCCTCATGTTGTGATGAACGCTGCCGATATAACCCTTTTTATTTTGCGGTTATATCGGGCGTAAATCACATTTTTCACCTATTCTGTATGTTATAGAAAAGTTAAAATCAAAACATATCAGGAGAGTACTGGAAATAACTGGAATCTTTACATTCCACCTCCCGCGGCAGGTGCTACGCTTCTGAGCGGTATTTTTCATCCATCCAGGTGGCTATTTGTAAAGTGAGCTTTCAGAAAAGCAAAAGGTAAATAACATGAGTGCAACGATGGCGATTCTTACGATAGGGGTGGTGCCCGTCAGTGAAGTTTTGCCGCTTTTGACCGAGCACATCAGGGAAGAGCAGATCACCCACATTAGCCTGCTAGGCAAAATGAATCGTGCTGACGTCATGGAAGAGTATGCACCAGAACCCGGTGAAGAGCGCTTACTGGTTCTGCTAAATGATAACCAATTTGTTGAAGTATCCCGTCCGAAGGTGGAGTTGAGTCTCCAGGCCGTTATTGAGGTTCTGGACAACCAATCCTACGACGTCATTCTGTTACTGAATACGTTCAAATTACGCAGTATGGTGGCGCGCAATGCGATGCTGCTGGAGCCCCAGCGCATTATTCCACCGTTGGTCGCCTCTATCGTTGAGGGACACCAGGTCGGGGTGCTTGTGCCTGTTGAAGGCATTTTAAATGCCCAGCAGGAGAAGTGGCAGATGCTGCCGACTTCACCCTATTACGCGCTGGCTAACCCGAACCTCGATACCGATCAACACCTGATTTCCGCAGGCAGTTCACTGCTGGAACAGGGGGCCGACGTGCTGGTGCTGGATTCGCTCAGTTATCACCAGCGTCACCGTGACCTATTACAAAAAGCGCTGGATGTGCCTGTTTTACTGTCGAATGTGCTGGTTGCCAGACTGGCGGCAGAATTATTGTGTTAACGGGAGAATTTCGCGTGACAGGCTTCTGTTCGCCCCCCTATATTGGTCTTTTGACGATACGAGAATAAGGGCCTGTTTATGCTTCAAAGCAACGAATACTTCGACGGAAAAGTGAAATCCATTGGTTTTACCAGCAGTGACACCGGGCGTGCTAGCGTGGGCGTGATGGCGGAAGGCGAATATACCTTCGGTACCGCGCAGCCGGAAGAAATGACCGTGATTAGCGGTGCGCTGAACGTACTGTTACCGGGGGAAACTGAGTGGAAAGTCTACGCTGCCGGGGAAGTCTTCAATGTGCCGGGCCACAGCGAGTTTAACCTGCAGGTTGCTGAACCAACGTCTTATCTGTGCCGCTATCTGTAATATTTTCCCTTCCTGCTGGGCAGGAAGGGAAAACACGCTATTTATTAACGCTGCGCTTCGCCGCCTAACCCTTCCACCAGGCTCTTAATCAGCGCCGCCAGCTCGCCGGTCATCAGAATAAAGTCGGCATCGAAACGCTGGGCGTAGTCGTCACGATCGATATCTTCGTTCTGATCGCGCAGTTCATCGCAGAACTTCAGGCGCTTAATGGAACCGTCGTCGCACATCACAAACTGAATGCGCTGCTGCCAGTCGAGCGCCAGCTTGGTCACCAGCTTACCGGCTTCGATGTGTACGGCGATTTCGTCGCAGACCAGATCCTGTTTTTTCGCGCGGATCACGCCGCCGTCTTCGAGGATCGCTTTCAGTTCGGCTTCATCGAGCAGCTGGAAGCCCTGCGCCGTGGTGCCGGAGCGCACCCATTCGGTCAGCGTCAGTTCGATCGGGTTTTCCAGCGTCAGCGGTACGACCGGCAGAGAACCGAGGCTCTTACGTAACAGTGCCAGCGTATCTTCCGCTTTTTTGGCGCTGGCGCAGTCGACCATAATCAGATCGTTAACGGTGTCGATCCACATCATTGTCTGGCTGAAGCGGCTGAAAGCGCGCGGCAGCAGAGAGTGCAGCACTTCATCTTTCAGGGAATCTTTTTCGGTCTTCTTCAGCTTGCGTCCCTGATCGGCTTCCAGTTTCTGGATCTTCGCTTCCAGCGCCTGTTTAATCACCGGAGAGGGCAGGATCTTCTCTTCTTTGCGCGCGCAGATAATGATCTGACCATTCGCTGTGTGCGTCAGCGCATCGCTGTGTGAACCCATCGGCGGCACCCAGCCGGTTTTCGCCATATCCTGGCTGCCGCACGGGGTGAAGGTCATCTCAGCGAGCTGTTTTTCCATCTCTTCCGCGCGCAGCGAGATGTCGCGGCTGAGACGATAAACCATTAAATTTTTGAACCACAGCATGATAATTTCCACGGTGTTATCGTTAAATCAGCGTGCAATGATAACGAATTGTCTCTGGCCTTGCATTGTTTTAAACAGGAGTGATGAATGCGAATTGGTATCGATCTGGGTGGAACGAAAACGGAAGTTATCGCGCTGAGCGATCGCGGGGAGCAGCTCTATCGTCACCGTCTGCCGACGCCGCGTGACTACCAGCAAACCATTGAGAACATTGCGCATCTTGTCGCACTGGCCGAAGAGGCGACCGGGCAAACCGGGACGGTGGGAATGGGGATTCCTGGTTCGATTTCGCCTTATACCGGGGTGGTAAAAAACGCCAATTCAACGTGGCTCAACGGTCAACCGTTTGATAAAGATTTAAGCCGTCGTTTGAACCGTGAGGTGCGGCTGGCGAACGACGCCAACTGCCTTGCGGTGTCGGAAGCGGTAGACGGCGCGGCGGCGGGCGCGCAGACGGTGTTTGCGGTGATTATTGGTACCGGCTGCGGCGCGGGCGTGGCGATCGGCGGCCGCGCGCATATCGGCGGCAACGGCACGGCGGGTGAATGGGGGCATAATCCACTGCCGTGGATGAATGACGACGAGCTGCGCTATCGCGCGGAAGTGCCGTGCTATTGCGGTAAGCAGGGTTGCATTGAGACCTTTATTTCTGGCACCGGTTTTGCCACCGACTACCAGCGGTTAAGCGGGCGTCTATTGAAGGGCAGTGAGATTATGCGCCTGGTGGATGAAGGTGATGCGCTGGCAGAACAGGCGCTCTGTCGCTACGAGCAGCGGCTGGCAAAATCGCTGGCGCACGTGGTGAATATTCTCGACCCGGACGTGATTGTGCTGGGCGGCGGGATGAGCAACGTTGAACGGCTATACCAGACGGTACCGCAGCTGGTGAAAGAATGGGTGTTTGGCGGTGAGTGCGAAACGCCGATCCGTAAAGCGCTGCACGGGGACTCCAGCGGGGTTCGCGGGGCGGCGTGGTTGTGGCCGGCGTGATGCGTCGCTGTTGGCCGGATAAGGCGTAGCCGCCATCCGGCACTCTGCTGGAATGCCCGATGGCGCTGCGCTTATCGGGCCTACTCAACGGCAAACATTTTATCCAGTCGACTATATCCCAACCCGTTGATCTTCTTGACCTTAATCTGCACCGGAATGCGCTCTTTCATTGCTTCAACGTGGCTGATCACGCCGATGATTTTGCCGCTGGCGTTGAGCGCATCCAGCGCGTCCAGCGCGGTATCGAGCGTTTCGCTGTCGAGCGTACCGAAGCCTTCATCGAGGAACAGCGAGTCGATGCGCGTTTTATGGCTGACCAGGTCGGAGAGCGCCAGCGCCAGCGCGAGGCTGACGAGGAAGCTTTCGCCACCGGAGAGCGTGCGGGTATCGCGTACCGCGTCCGCCTGCCAGGTGTCAACCACCTCCAGTTCCAGCGCGTCGCTGACTTTACGTTGCAACAGATAGCGACCATGCAGGCGACTGAGCTGTTCGTTGGCGAGCCACACCAGATTATCCAGCGTCAGCCCCTGGGCGAATTTACGGAATTTATCCCCCTCTTTGGAGCCAATGAGCGCATTTAAATGCGCCCAGTCTTCCAGCACGGCATGGGCTTTTTCAATCTCAACGAACAGCGACTGCTGCTGCTGACGATTGTCGCTGTCCTGCTTGAGCTGCTGGCGCAGTTCGCCCTGGCGCTCGCTGTTTTCGCGTAGCTGGCGGGCAAGCTGCTGAAGCTGCTCCTGCACTTCGGCAAGGCTCAAATCGGCTGTCAGCGTTTCCGGGCGCACGGTCAAATGATGTTGCAACGCTTCCTGTACCTGTGCGGCGAGGGTTTGGCGCTGCTGGTGCTGCGTCTCCAGCGTCTGTTTAAGCTGTTCCAGACGTTGGCGCTCGCCGGCATCCAGTAGCGCATCCAGAAATGCCTGTCGGTCCAGGAAGTGCGAGGCGGAAAGCTGCTGGTCGAAGATCTGTTCCACCTGCTGAAGACGCTGATTTTCCAGTTTTTCTTGTTGCTGAAGCGTTTGCCACTGGCTTTCCAGCGACACACAGTCATGATGCGCCTGTTGCCAGCCGTCAAGCGAGGCCTGCTGGCCATCGTCGGCATTTTCGGCGGGCGGCAGGGTTTCCAGCAGCGGCTGAATCAACGCCAGCTGCTGTTGGGTGCTCTGGCTTTGCGCCTGTTGCTGTTGCCACTGGGCTATCTCGGTTTCGCGTGCCGTCAGCCAACTGTTTTCATCGCCAGCCTGCGGTTGCGACAGGCCAAAAGCCGTGAACGATTGATTAAGCGCGGCAGTACGCTGCTCCTGTTCTTCGCGTAGCTGCGTTAGCTGCGCCTCAAGCTCGCGAAGCTGCTGTTCCAGCGTCAGGCGTTGTTGGTGCTGATAACGCTGCTGTTCGGCGTCATCCTGCGCGGCCAGCCAGCCGTTGATATCGTCAGTCGGTTGCAGATCGATATGCAAATGCTGGAGAGTCTCCTGCCACTGTGAGGTAAGCGCTTGCTCCTGCTGAGAAAGCGAGGTGAGCTCGTCATTTTCTTTCTGCTGCTGCTTTTGCAGCGTCTCCTGCTGGCCACGCAGCGTCGCGCCGTTTTCGGCCAGCTGCGAAACCTCTTTTTCCAGCGCATCGCGACGTGCTTTATTGGCGTCCGGTTTTAAAGCCTGATATTCGGCCAGCGCCGGATGGCTGGTGGAACCGCACAGCGGGCACGGCGCGCCTGGCTGGAGACGCGCGCGCTCGGCTTCCAGCTTAACGATGGTGTCTTCCAAATCGCAAATGGCCTTAACGTCGGCCAACTGCTGTTTTTTCTCTTTATAGACCAGGCGAAGCTGGGTCAGTTCGGCGATTATTTTCTCCAACTGCTGCTGGCGCTGCTGCTGAGCATCCATCAGCTGCTGTCGGCGGGCGTTGAGCGGGATAAACCGTGCGTGCAGGCTGCTGAGCTGCTGGCGCTGCGGGCGCGCCGCCGCGTGTTCGGCGATTCGGGCGGCGACCTCTTCCTGCGTGAGCGTCAGCGTGGAAGGCGGTAGCTGGTTCAGCTGTGTTGCCAGCGCATTACGGCGCTGTTCTTGCGTTTGTTGCTGCGCACGTTCCCGCGTCTGCTGAGCAAATGCGCTCCGCCATCCGGTGAGCTCGCCTTGCCAGCGCTGAATATGTTCATGCGCCTGAAGCCATTGTTGCTGTTGTTGCAGCGACTGCGTGAGCGCGGCGTGCTGGCGTTCCGCGCTGTAGCGAATGCGATCTCGCAGGGTGCGTGCTGCCTGTAAGCGAGTATTCACTTGCAGAACCTGCGCGCGGGTTTTGGCCACCGTGGCGGCCTGTTCCTGCATCTGTGACCAGTGCGGGCGCAGCGCTTCAGCGGGCTGCGCGCGGCTCAGCACGGCGAGCTGCGGCTGCGCCGCTTCCAGGGTCTGCTGGGCTTCTTTCAACGCCTGCTGGGTTTTCTGCCCGTCTTGTTCCAGCTCCGTACGGCGTGACAGCCATTGCTGATGCGTGAGGGCGGTCGCCTGCTGTTGTTGCCACTGCTTTTCATCGGAAGTAAGCGCCTGCAAACTTTGCTGTAGGGACTGTTGCTGCTCTTCGCTCAGCAGCACCACACCGCTGGCCTGGGCCTGAAGCTTGTCGAGGTCATTACGCGCCTGCTTATGCTTTTCAAAGACCTGCGCGGAAATCTGGCCGTAAATTTCGGTGCCGGTCAACTCTTCCAGCAGCTCGGCGCGCTCTTTCGGTTTGGCGTTGAGGAAGGCGGCAAACTGGCCCTGTGAGAGCAACATGGAGCGGGTAAAGCGGCCATAGTCCAGCCCGCTGAGCGACGCGGTCATCTCCAGCTTGTCTTTGACCTTATCCGCCAGAATTTGCCCGTCGGCGCAGCGCGCCAGTTCGACGCGCGGTGCCTGTAAATTACCGTCCGGCTGGTTGCGCGCGCGGTTCTGGCTCCAGAAGGCGCGATAGGCGACGCCCTGTACTTCAAACTCGACTTCCGCCAGACACTCGGCGGTGTCGCGGGTCATCAGGTCATTTTGTGACTGCGAAACGGTATTGAGGCGCGGCGTCTCGTGGTACAGCGCCAGGCAGATGGCGTCCAGCAGGGTGGTTTTGCCCGCGCCGGTCGGGCCGGTGATGGCAAACAGACCGTTGCTGGCGAAAGGCTCTTGGGTGAAATCGATTTTCCACTCACCTTTGAGCGAGTTAAGATTTTTCAGGCGCAGGCTGAGAATTTTCATGGCTGTTGTTCCTCGCCAAGGCTGTTTAGCGTTTCGGTAAACAGCGTTTGCAGGCGTTGCTGCTGCGGTTCCTCAAGCGTTTCCAGCGCCAGGCGGCGTTGGAACACCTCTTCAATACTCAGCTCGCTCAGGGTTTCACGCGTCTGACTTTCCAGAATACGCTGGCGCTGCTCGCGGCTGCGGCGCACCAGCAGTACCTCGACCGGTAGATCGTCGGTGATAGCCTGGATTTTACGTTGAATATCATGCAGGTATTCGTCGCTGGTGATTTCGATATCGAGCCATGTGGTGGCCTCGGTATCGGTTTTCTCCCACGCCGCGAGCTGTGCGCTGATGCTGTCGAAATCGCCCTTAATCACCGCCAGCGCCTGCGTGATGGGGACGGTTAGCGGGGTCACTGCGGCCAGCTTGCCGTCGCTAAATGTCACCAGGTTTACGCTTTTCGCTTTGCCGGTTTCGTCAAAGCTTAACGGGAGAGGCGAGCCGCTGTAGCGGATATGCTCGCTGCCGCCGATTTTCTGCGCCCGGTGAATATGCCCCAGCGCGATGTAATCGGCTGGCGGGAAATTCTGCGCCGGGAAAGCATCCAGCGTGCCAATATAGATATCGCGCACCGCGTCGCTTTTACTGGCGCCGACGGTGGTCAGATGGCCGCTGGCGATGATCGGCAGCGGCAGGTCGCCGCGTAGCCCGCAGGCCTGTTGATACTGCTGCTGATAGTAATCGGTAATGCTGTCCAGCACCTGACGTACTTTTTCATTGCCAGAAAGCCCCGCCTGGCTGGTGATGATGTCGCGCGGACGCAGAAACGGCACCGGGCAGAACACTGCGCCGGGCGTACCGTCGCGCTGATTCAGAATAAACGGCGCATGACCCGCGCTGGCAATCACCGTGGTATTGAGGAACGACAGAATATCGCGCGATTCGTTAAGTGTCGCCACCGAGTCATGGTTGCCCGCCAGCACCACCAGATGGCAGCCCGTTTGCTGAAGATTGACCACAAAGCGGTTATACAGCTCGCGCGCGTAGCTCGGCGGCGAACCGGTATCGAAGATGTCGCCCGCGACGATAATCGCGTCTACGCGCTCCGCCTCGGCGGTGGTCAGCAGCCAGCGCAGAAAGGCATCGTGTTCGGCCGCGCGGCTCTTGCTGTAGAAGTTCTGGCCGAGGTGCCAGTCCGAGGTATGGATAATGCGCATAGCGATTCCGTAAGAAGTGACGTAAAGTTGATTATAAACATTCACCTACGCTGGGGTCGATGAGCGCGTATGGCGCGTGTCATAAACGGTTAAGCGCGATCATCAAACGGTCATGTTTATCATAAAACTGTCATAAATCTGACGCATAATGACGCCGTATATAATACTGATGTCTAAAAACAGGGCAAATAATGGCAAGACGTATTCTGGTCGTTGAAGATGAAGCGCCAATCCGCGAAATGGTCTGTTTCGTGCTGGAACAAAATGGTTTTCAGCCGGTAGAAGCGGAAGATTACGATACCGCAGTGAGTAAACTGAATGAACCCTGGCCCGACCTTATTCTGCTCGACTGGATGTTACCGGGCGGTTCGGGGCTGCAATTTATTAAGCATATCAAACGTGAAGCCTTAACCCGCGATATTCCGGTGGTGATGCTAACCGCCCGCGGTGAAGAGGAAGATCGGGTGCGTGGCCTGGAGACGGGCGCGGATGATTACATTACTAAGCCCTTCTCACCAAAAGAGCTGGTCGCGCGCATTAAAGCCGTGATGCGGCGCATTTCACCGATGGCGGTGGAAGAGGTGATCGAGATGCAGGGCCTGAGCCTTGACCCTACTTCTCATCGCGTGATGACCGGCGAAAACCCTCTCGATATGGGGCCGACCGAGTTTAAGCTATTACACTTCTTTATGACTCACCCGGAGCGCGTGTACAGCCGTGAACAACTGCTGAACCACGTCTGGGGTACCAACGTGTATGTGGAAGACCGCACCGTCGACGTTCATATTCGTCGGCTGCGTAAGGCGCTGGAGCACAGCGGCCACGATCGTATGGTGCAAACCGTTCGCGGCACGGGCTATCGTTTCTCTGCCCGATTCTAATTTTTGACAGGAGAGTGACGCGTGCTGGAACGGCTGTCATGGAAAAGGCTGGCCCTGGAGCTGCTATTATGCTGTCTCCCGGCTGTCGTACTGGGACTGATTTTTGGTTATCTGCCGTGGTTTTTACTGGCGGCAGTGACCGGCCTGCTGATCTGGCATTTCTGGAATCTGTTGCGTTTGTCGTGGTGGCTGTGGGTCGATAGAAGTATGACGCCGCCGCCGGGTCGCGGCAGCTGGGAGCCGCTGCTGTACGGGCTTAACCAGATGCAGTTGCGTAATAAAAAGCGTCGCCGCGAGCTGGGAAATCTGATTAAACGCTTTCGTAGCGGCGCCGAGTCGCTGCCAGACGCCGTGGTGTTGACCACGGAAGAAGGGGCGATCTTCTGGTGTAATGGCCTTGCCCAGCAGCTGCTGGGGCTTCGCTGGCCCGACGATAGCGGGCAAAACATCCTCAACCTGCTGCGTTACCCCGAATTTACCCAACACCTCAAAAAACGCGATTTTCTCAAGCCGCTGCATCTGGTGCTGAATAACGGTCGCCATCTGGAAATCCGCATTATGCCGTATACCGACCGTCAGCTGCTGATGGTGGCGCGCGACGTGACGCAGATGCACCAGTTGGAAGGGGCGCGGCGGAATTTCTTCGCCAACGTTAGCCATGAGCTGCGTACGCCGCTCACCGTGCTGCAAGGTTATCTGGAGATGATGCACGAGCAGGTGCTGGAAGGGAACGTGCGTGAAAAAGCGCTGCACACCATGCGCGAGCAGACCCAGCGCATGGAAGGGTTGGTCAGGCAGCTGTTAACGCTGTCGAAGATTGAAGCCTCGCCGACGCTCGCGCTGAATGAAAAAATCGACGTACCGATGATGCTGCGGGTGGTCGAGCGTGAAGCGCAGACGCTGAGCCAGCAGAAGCATCAGTTCCGCTTTGAAGTCGATGAAACGCTGAAGGTGCTGGGCAATGAGGATCAACTGCGCAGTGCGATGTCGAATCTGGTCTATAACGCCGTGAATCATACGCCGGAAGGCACGTTGATTACGGTGCGCTGGCAGCATGCGCCGCATGGGGCGCTGTTTAGTGTCGAAGATAATGGGCCGGGCATCGCGCCAGAGCACCTGCCAAGGCTCACCGAACGCTTTTATCGCGTGGATAAAGCGCGCTCCAGGCAGACCGGCGGCAGTGGGCTGGGGTTAGCGATTGTGAAACATGCCGTCAGCCACCACGACAGTCGCCTGGAAATTAGCAGTGAAGTCGGCAAGGGATCGTGCTTTAGCTTCCTGCTGCCGGAACGTTTAATTGCCAAAAACAGCGACTGATCGCCAGCTTGTCATCTTAACTTTCCACAGACCAGCCCTGGCTGGTCTGTTTGCTTTGCAGTTAAGAAAACGCTGCCTGATTAACGAACGTCTGGTTGTTTTTTGTTCGCATGATTAGCCGGATGTTTTTCTTAAATCCAGTCAATAAGTCTGGTTGTTAATTGAGTATCAATATAATCATCTGGTTTTGCGATCCCGTGTTGCTTTAAAACGTTATAAGCGTTTAAATTGGCCCCCATACGGTCGTAAACAGACTGTTTATACGCGGTAAATCAAAAAACTATTCTTATTTACTCCGCGAAGGGAGCATATCCCTCTGAGTTTATCGTTGGTTTGCTCTGTATCATTCCGCTGAATCCATTGCGATAAATTTGTTTTACAACACCACATCCACAGGCAGTAGTTACATATGACCCATCAATTAAAATCGCGTGACATCATCGCTCTGGGCTTTATGACCTTTGCGTTGTTTGTTGGCGCAGGTAACATCATTTTTCCTCCTATGGTTGGTCTGCAGGCCGGTCCTCACGTCTGGACCGCGGCGATCGGCTTCCTGATTACTGCTGTGGGTCTTCCGGTGCTGACCGTAGTCGCGCTCGCCAAAGTGGGCGGCGGCGTTGATAGCCTGAGTACGCCAATCGGCAAAGTGGCGGGTGTGCTGCTTGCCACCGTCTGCTATCTGGCGGTTGGGCCACTGTTCGCTACGCCGCGTACCGCGACCGTCTCGTTTGAAATTGGTATTGCGCCGCTGACCGGTAGCGGTGAACTGCCGCTGTTTATCTATAGCCTCATTTATTTTGCGCTGGTGATTCTGGTCTCGCTGTATCCGGGCAAGCTGCTCGATACCGTCGGCAACTTCCTGGCGCCGCTGAAAATTCTGGCGCTGATTGTGCTGGCCGTTGCGGCGGTTATCTGGCCTGCGGGCCCGATCAGCCATGCGCTGGATGCCTATGAAACCGCCGCGTTTTCTAACGGTTTCGTTAACGGCTACCTGACCATGGACACGCTTGGCGCGATGGTCTTCGGGATTGTTATCGTTAACGCCGCGCGTTCTCGCGGTGTGACGGAAGCGCGTTTACTGACTCGCTACACTATCTGGGCCGGTCTGATGGCCGGTGTCGGCTTGACGCTGCTGTATCTGGCGCTGTTCCGCCTGGGTTCTGATAGCGCGATTCTGGTCGATCAGAATGCCAACGGCGCGGCGATTCTGCATGCTTACGTTCAGCACACTTTCGGTGGTGCCGGGAGCTTCCTGCTGGCGGCGCTGATCTTCATCGCCTGTCTGGTGACCGCGGTTGGCCTGACCTGCGCTTGTGCAGAGTTTTTTGCTCAGTACCTGCCGTTCTCCTACCGTACGCTGGTGTTTATCCTTGGTTTGTTCTCAATGGCGGTATCAAATCTGGGGCTCAGCCATCTGATTCAGATTTCGATTCCGGTGCTGACGGCCATCTATCCACCGTGTATCGCACTTGTAGTACTCAGCTTTACGCGTAATTGGTGGCATAATTCGGGCCGCGTTATTGCACCACCGATGTTCATCAGCCTTGTTTTTGGTATCCTTGACGGGATTAAAGCCTCTGCGTTCGCAGACGTGCTGCCGGGGTGGGCCGCTCGTCTGCCGCTGGCCGAGCAAGGTCTGGCATGGCTGATGCCGACGGTCGTTATGGCGGTTCTGGCGATTGTCTGGGACCGTATGGCGGGTCGTCAGGTGACATCAAGCGCGCATTAATTCGCGTCGCAGAGTCAGGTGTTTTAACCACGGAACGTGATGTTCCGTGGTTTTTTATTTTGGGTACTTTCACCTAAGTCGTTCGCGGTGACGCGGGGATGATGGGTATGACATGGCACTGGAAACGATGGAAAACAACAAGCTGAAGCGCGGGTTAAGCACCCGACACATTCGCTTTATGGCCCTCGGATCGGCAATTGGTACGGGGCTGTTTTACGGCTCCGCCGACGCCATCAAGATGGCCGGGCCAAGCGTGCTGCTGGCCTATATTATCGGCGGCGTGGCCGCTTATATCATTATGCGTGCACTGGGCGAGATGTCGGTACATAACCCTGCCGCCAGCTCGTTCTCCCGCTATGCGCAGGAAAACCTCGGCCCGCTGGCGGGCTATATTACCGGCTGGACCTACTGCTTTGAGATTTTGATTGTCGCCATTGCCGACGTCACTGCGTTCGGCATCTATATGGGCGTCTGGTTCCCGGCGGTACCGCACTGGATCTGGGTGCTCAGCGTGGTGCTGATTATCTGCGCCATTAACCTGATGAGCGTGAAGGTATTTGGCGAGCTGGAGTTCTGGTTCTCCTTCTTCAAAGTCGCCACCATCATCATCATGATCGTGGCCGGTTTTGGCATCATTATCTGGGGCATCGGCAACGGCGGGCAGCCAACGGGTATTCATAATCTGTGGAGCAACGGCGGCTTCTTCAGCAACGGCTGGCTCGGCATGGTGATGTCATTGCAGATGGTGATGTTCGCCTACGGCGGTATCGAGATTATCGGTATCACCGCCGGGGAAGCGAAAGACCCGGAGAAATCCATTCCGCGCGCCATCAACTCCGTGCCGATGCGTATTCTGGTGTTCTACGTGGGGACGCTGTTCGTGATTATGTCCATCTACCCGTGGAACCAGGTGGGCACCGACGGCAGCCCGTTTGTGCTGACTTTCCAGCATATGGGGATTACCTTCGCGGCCAGTATTCTTAACTTCGTGGTGCTGACGGCATCGCTGTCGGCGATTAACTCTGATGTGTTTGGCGTCGGGCGTATGCTGCACGGCATGGCCGAGCAGGGCAGCGCGCCGAAGGTGTTTGCGAAAACCTCGCGCCGCGGTATTCCGTGGGTGACGGTGATGGTGATGACCATCGCGCTGCTGTTCGCGGTGTACCTGAACTACATCATGCCGGAAAACGTCTTCCTGGTGATCGCGTCGCTGGCCACCTTCGCCACCGTGTGGGTGTGGATTATGATTCTGCTGTCGCAGGTGGCGTTCCGTCGTCGTCTGTCGGCAGATGAAGTTAAGGCGCTGAAGTTTAAGGTGCCGGGCGGCGTCGCCACTACCATTGTGGGGCTGGTGTTCCTGGTCTTTATCATCGGCCTGATTGGCTATCACCCGGATACGCGCATCTCGCTGTACGTTGGTTTTGCGTGGATTATCCTGCTGCTGGTGGGGTGGATGTTTAAAACCCGTCGCAGTCGCTGATCATCGCGAACGTTGTTAAACCCGGCCTCGCGCCGGGTTTTTTGTTTGTGCAATCTGCGCCCCCGTCCTCCTCCCTACAAAAAAGTTTGAAAGAGGATTAGAGGGGCAGGGACGTATGGCAAGGTGTGCTCATTTTGATGATAGGGGATAGATGATGTTAAACGCCTGGCACCTTCCGGTTGCGCCCTTTATTAAGCAGCGGCAGGATAAACTGATTATCACACTGTGGCTGCGCGGCGATGACCTTCCGCAGCGGGTGACGATGCGCGCGGAAGTGGACAACGAAGAGACGACGGTGCCCATGCGCCGTAGCGGTAAATCGCCTGTAGCTGACGTTGTGCAGTGGCGTGCGGAAATCGCGCTGCATGAGGGCCAGCCGCGCCGTCGCTATGCGTTTAAGCTGCTGTGGGACGACCGCCAATTATGGTTTGCGCCAAAAGGTTTGAGCGCCTTCCCGCCGGCGAAGCTGGAACTCTTTGCCTATGATTGCCCGGACGACAGCCCGCAGTGGGTAAGCGAGCAGATTTTCTATCAGATTTTCCCCGACCGTTTCGCACGTAGCCAGAAGCGCAGCGAGCAGCAGGACAAGGTCTATCATCATCATGCCGCCGGGCACGACATCATCCTGCGCGACTGGGATGAACCATTGACCGCCGAAGCCGGCGGCTCGACCTTTTACGGCGGCGATCTCGACGGTATCAGCGAGAAGCTGCCGTACCTCAAAGCATTGGGCGTAACCGCGTTGTACCTGAACCCGGTCTTCACCGCGCCGAGCGTGCACAAGTACGATACCGAAAATTACCGGGAAGTGGATCCGCAGTTTGGCGGTAGCGATGCGTTGCTGCGCCTGCGGCACAACACGCAGCGTGAAGGCATGCGGCTGATACTTGATGGCGTCTTCAACCACAGCGGCGACACACATGAGTGGTTCGACCGACATCACCGCGGCGATAACGGCGCGTGTCATCATGCGAGCTCTCCGTGGCGGGATCGCTACAGTTTCTCTGCCGAAGGCAAGGCGCTGGACTGGTTAGGTTATTCCAGCCTACCGAAGCTTGACTATCAGTCATCAACGCTGATTGACGAAATCTACGGCGGTGAGGACAGCATTGTGCGTCACTGGCTGAAAGCGCCGTGGAGCATGGACGGCTGGCGGCTGGATGTTGTGCATATGCTCGGTGAAGCTGGGGGAGCGAAGAACAACCTCAAGCACGTTGCGGCGATAACGCAGTCGGCGAAAGCGGCACGCCCGGATGCCTTCGTTTTCGGTGAACACTTTGGTGATGCGCGGCAGTGGTTGCAGCAGGATGCGGAAGATTCGGCGATGAACTACCGCGGCTTTACCTTCCCGCTGTGGGGGTTCCTGGCCAACACTGATATTTCATACGACCCGCAGAAAATCGATGCGCAAACCTGCATGGCGTGGATGGAGGATTATCGCGCCGGACTGTCCCATCAGCAGCAGTTGCGCATGTTTAACCAGCTTGATAGCCACGATACCGCGCGCTTTAAATCGCTGCTCGGTCGCGACGCGGCGCGTCTGCCGCTGGCGGTGGTGTGGTTGTTCTGCTGGCCCGGCGTGCCGTGTATCTATTACGGCGATGAAGTGGGTCTGGATGGTAATAACGATCCCTTCTGCCGCAAGCCGTTCCCGTGGAATAAAAGCCAGCAGGACCAAACGCTGCTGGCGCTGTACCAGCGCTTAGCCGCGTTGCGTAAAGCGACGCCAGCCCTGCGCCACGGTGGATGCCAGGTACTGTACGCCGAAGGCGATGTGGTGGTATTCCTGCGCGTATTGGGCGCGGAGCGTGCGTTGGTGGCGATTAACCGCGGGGAATCCTGTGAGGTGCCGCTGCCGATATCGCCGCTGCTTGCTGTGGGGGAGTGGCTGCGCCGGGAAGGGGAAGGGCAACAGTCTGATGCCACGCTGTCTCTCCCGGCAATTTCCGCCACGGTGTGGACCGCTCATTGATACAGGCGAGTAATCTCAGCGCTGGCGAGCAGGGTTTCCCGCCACCAGCGCTGAGCTAAGCCATCGCTACCGTTACGCCATGCCATATAGGCAACATCCTTCTGGCGGAAAGAGATAACCGATTTTTCGACCAGCTCGCCGGTGCTAAGCCACGGGCTGGCGATATGTCGGGGCAGAAAACCGCAGCCGATACCGGCACGAAGCAGCATCACTTTGCTATTAAAATCATCAACGCGAATTTGCGGCTGCTCGTCCATCAGATTGGTTTGCAGCGGATGACAATAGCGCGCACTGTCGCTGATAACCACCGCGCGATGCAGGCACAGCTGTTCATTGGTTAAGACTTCCGGCACCGCGGCAAGCGGGTGATTGGGGGAAACGACGAAAACATTGTCCAGCGTGCCGAGCATATGGTAGGACCAGGCCGCAGATGTCGGCGGCTCGTTGATGGCGCCGAGTATGATATCCGCGCCGTTATGCGTCAGCTCTTCCCAGGAACCGGCCAGCGTATGGTGGGTAAAATTGAGGCGTGTTTGCCTGTTCAGCGCATAAAAGGCTTCGATATGCGGCAGCAGTGCGGCAAAAGGAAACGAGTCATCCAGCGCAATCGCCAACTCCTTCTCCCAGCCCGCGCTCAGCTGTAGCGCCTGTTTTTCCAGATCCTTTGCCGCATTCAGCAGCAGTCGCCCCTTTTCCAACACCATACGTCCGGTATCGGTGAATTTTGCCCGATGCCCGGAGCGATCGAGCAGTTCGATACTCAGATCGCTTTCCAGCTTCTGGATCATATAGCTCAGGGCGGCAGGTGTTTTAAACAGTGATTCTGCCGCAGCGGCGAAAGTGCCGTGTTTATCGATAGCGTCAAGGATCAGTAAAACGTCGAGATTAATGCGCATAAGAAAAAAATATCCTGAAAAATAAACCACTCAGTTGTAACGAATAGGAAAAAACAATGCTAGTGAATAAATTAGATGAAACCTGCGCATTTTTTTGATTCATGATGAGATACATCGTAATAAGAAAATAATACCGTCACAGGATGGTAAGTTTTCTTTAATAACTTGTTAGAAATTTCCCGCTATACTCAACAGGCTTTCTGATTCAGGATCCTGCTGCTGACGGCAGTGTAAGACCGTTGCCTTTTAACTTATTGATTAAGAAGGTGTGTTATGTCTATTCGGGAACTGATTGACCCTCAAAACTCTACGCTTATTTTTATTGACCATCAGCCGCAAATGTCTTTTGGCGTGGCAAATATCGATCGTCAAACGCTGAAAAATAATACCGTAGCGTTAGCGAAAGCCGGGAAAATATTTAATGTTCCGGTTATTTATACTTCCGTGGAAACCAAAAGTTTCAGCGGCTATATTTGGCCTGAATTGCTTGCCGTCCACCCTGATGTAAAACCTATCGAACGAACCTCAATGAACTCCTGGGAAGACGCTGCGTTTGTTAAAGCAGTGGAAGCAACCGGGCGTAAAAAGCTGATTATTTCCGCGCTGTGGACCGAAGTCTGCCTGACCTTCCCGGCCCTGATGGCGTTGGAAGCAGGCTATGAAGTGTATGTGGTGACCGACACTTCTGGCGGTACCTCCGTTGACGCTCACGAGCGTTCTATTGACCGCATGGTACAGGCTGGCGCAGTGCCGGTAACCTGGCAGCAGGTCCTGCTGGAGTACCAGCGCGACTGGTCGCGCAAAGAGACTTACGACGCGGTGATGGATCTGGTACGTGAACACAGCGGCGCTTACGGGATGGGCGTGGATTACGCTTACACCATGGTGCATGGCGCACCTGAACGTAAAGCCTAAGGTGAGGATGCCGACGGGGCTTCTCCCCGTCGGTTGGTCAGCGCAAGGAACCTATCGTCATGACGCAAAAGCACGTCACGCTGGTGATTACTCACGCCATTCGCCCTGAACACGTCGCACAATATGAAGCCTGGCTGGGCGAAATTATGCCCGTGGCGGCGAGCTACCCCGGCCATCTGGGCGCGAACGTGATTCGCCCGGTCGACGGGCAGACGGCGTGGAATATTATTATTCGCTTTGACACTCTCGAACACCTTTACGCCTGGACTCAGTCTGACGTCCGTCGCCAGCTGGTTAATGAGATTGCGCCGCTGCTCGGCGAAGGCGATCACACTGAAATTCGTACCGAACCCGCCTTCTGGTTTACGCCGCCCGCAGCGCATGTCCGCCAGCCGAAACGCTGGAAACAGTTTCTGATAACGCTGCTGGTGATTTTCCCCAGTACTAACCTGGTGCCCGCGATTACCGGCGCGCTGCTGCCTTCGTTAAAGGGAACCTTGTTGCTGCATTTTCTCAACGATGCCTGTGTGGTCGCGCTGGTGGTCTGGTTCTGGATGCCCATCGTGACCCGCCTGTTTGCCGGCTGGCTAAAAAAAGCCTGAGCTGGCCAAGGAGAACGTTATGTCACAAACAGCCACACTGATCTTAACTCAGGGGCAGATTCATACTCTGGACCCGCAACAGCCGCGCGCCGAAGCGGTGGCGATCGCCGATGGCAAAATCCTCGCCGTCGGTAGCGACGCGCAGATGTTGTCTTATGCGGGCGAAGGTACGCAGATTATCGACCTTCATGGCCACACCGTGGTGCCAGGGCTTAACGACTCGCACCTGCACTTGATTCGCGGCGGTCTGAACTACAACCTTGAACTGCGCTGGGAAGGCGTGCCGTCGCTGGCGGATGCCCTGCGGATGCTGAAAGAGCAGGCCGACCGTACGCCGTCGCCGCAGTGGGTGCGCGTTGTCGGTGGCTGGAGCGAGTTCCAGTTCGCTGAACGCCGCATGCCGACGCTGGAAGAGCTGAACGAAGCCGTGCCGGATACGCCGGTGTTTGTGCTGCACCTCTACGATCGCGCATTGCTCAACCGCGCGGCGCTGAAAGCCGTCGGCTATACCAAAGAGACGCCGGCACCGGCGGGCGGCGAGATCGTTCGCGATAACAACGGCAACCCCACCGGGATGCTGATCGCCAAACCGAACGCCATGATCCTTTACGCCACGCTGGCGAAAGGGCCGAAGCTGCCGCTGGAACAGCAGGTGAACTCTACCCGCCAGTTTATGCGCGAACTCAACCGGCTGGGCCTGACCAGCGCCATCGACGCGGGCGGCGGTTTCCAGAACTACCCGGAAGATTACGAAATTATCGAACAGCTGCATGCTAACAAGCAGATGACCATTCGTATCGCCTACAACCTGTTTACCCAGCGTCCGAAGCAGGAGCTGGACGACTTCGAGCGCTGGACCGATATGCTCAAGCCGGGGCAGGGTACGGATTTTTATCGTGCCAACGGGGCGGGGGAAATGCTGGTATTTTCGGCAGCCGATTTTGAAGACTTCCTGCAGCCGCGTCCGGATCTGCCGCCAGGAATGGAAGAGGAGCTGGAACGCGTGGTGCGCCATCTGGTCGAGCACCGCTGGCCGTTCCGCCTGCATGCTACCTATGATGAATCCATCAGCCGCATGCTCGATGTGTTTGAGAAGGTGAACCGCGATATTCCGTTTAACGGTCTGCACTGGTTCTTTGACCACGCCGAGACCATTACCGAACGCAATATCGAACGTGTGAAAGCGCTGGGGGGCGGCATCGCGGTGCAGCACCGAATGGCTTTCCAGGGGGAATACTTTGTCGATCGCTACGGGAAAGACGCGGTGAAACACACGCCGCCGGTGGCGAAGATGCTGGAGATGGAGGTGCCGGTTGGCCTCGGTACCGATGCAACGCGCGTGGCGAGCTATAACCCGTGGACGGCGCTGTACTGGCTGGTATCCGGGCGAACCGTTGGCGGGTTGGCGATGTACGACGACGAAAATCGCCTGCCGCGCGACGTGGCGCTGGAGCTGTGGACGGCGGGTAGCGCCTGGTTCTCCAGCGAGCAGGGCAAAAAAGGCCGTATTGCCGCCGGGCAACTGGCGGATCTGGTGACGCTGTCGAAGGATTACTTCAGCGTACCGGAAGAGGAGATTAAGGGGATTGAGTCAGTAATGACGATTGTCGATGGCCGCGTGGTGTATGCCGCCGGGCACTTTACCCCGCTGGCGCCGCCGCCCATTCCGGTGCTGCCGGAGTGGTCACCGGTGGTCAAAGTGCCGGGGCACTACCGTTCCGCGCCTCCGGGATCCGAGCATATCGGCGCGGTCGTGCAGATGCACCAGTGCTGCGGTAGCTGCGGTGTGCACGGGCATCAGCACGATCTGGCGCGCAAATCCGGCGTGCCGGTATCCGATGACCGTGCTTTCTGGGGCGCGCTGGGTTGTTCCTGCTTCTCGTTCTAATCTTTCGCTGACTTCGGATAACAAAAAAGGCTCGCAAAATGCGAGCCTTTTCAGCAGAACGCGAGCCGATTACAGGCTGGATACGTTCTCGCTCAGGTACTTAGCCACGCCGTCCGGAGACGCGTTCATGCCTTCTTTCCCTTTTTCCCACTGCGCCGGGCACACTTCGCCGTGCTGCTCGTGGAACTGCAGCGCATCAACCATACGCAGCATTTCGTCGATGTTACGGCCCAGCGGCAGGTCGTTAACCACCTGGTGGCGAACAACGCCGTTAGCGTCGATCAGGAAGGAGCCGCGCAGCGCAACGCCTTCGTCCGGATGTTCGATACCGTAAGCTTTCTGGATTTCGCGCTTAACGTCGGCAACCATCGCATATTTCACCGCGCCGATGCCGCCTTTGTCGACCGGCGTGTTACGCCATGCGTTGTGAACGAATTCGGAGTCAAAGGAGACGCCAACCACTTCAACGCCGCGCTTCTGGAACTCTTCGTAACGTTTGTCGAAGGCGATCAGCTCAGACGGGCAGACGAAGGTGAAGTCCATCGGCCAGAAGAACAGAACGGTGGCTTTACCCTGGGTGTGCTGTTTGAAATTGAATTTCTCAACGATTTCACCGTTGCCCAGTACCGCAGCTGCGGTGAAGTCAGGCGCTTGACGAGTAACCAGAACCATGGGGTTCTCCTTTGAATTTATAAGGTTAATGGAACGCAACGCGGGCCAGTATAGGGAGGGTAAGCGGCTAATACAAAAAGGCTTTGACGATTAATTTATTAGGTTTTACCTATCAATAATTTATTTTTTCCAAGTTTTTAAGAATAGCGCTTCCCGCGCAGAGCGCAAGGCTTACAGCGCTTTGTTTTTCGCCTGGCGCATCATTTGCGGGTAAAACTGCCAGAAGCGGGTCTCCAGGGCGGCATAGTGGGCATCGAGATCGTGCCATGAATCACGTAGCGCATCGAGTTTAGGCCGGCGGCTGGCCATGCCGTTAAGAACGCGCTGGATAAACGCCATCTCGCCATAGCGCTCAAGCCAGCGTTCCGACCACAGGTGCTCGTTCAGGGTAATAAAGCGCGCCGGAGCCTGGGGCAGAATAGTGATGACCTGCTCATGGGCATAGCGCACAAAATCGGGCAGGGCGATATCGGGTGAAATTTGCGCCCAGTGGCGGGAGAGAAAGTGGTCCCACATCACGTCAAGGGTGATTGGCGCGACCCGGCGCGTCTCGGGACGAAACCACTCGCGGGCCTCTTTCACCTGCGGCAGGTTGTCGGTCATCACGTCGATGCGGCGATGCAGATGAATACCGTCAACGATGGCGGCCGGATAGTCCTGCTGCGGGTTGCCGCGCACAAAATCGGCCAGCAGATTGCCCGACAGCGAGCTGTCGGCGAGGTGTGCGAGATGCAGGTGAGCGAGAAAATTCATGGTTTACTGTTTATCCAGAGGGGTAAGGGTTGCAGGGACGACGCACCGGCACTAGACTACCCGCCTCATTATTAAGCCCAGAGTCACAGTCATGCGCGTTGCCGATTTCTCCTTTGAACTACCTGAATCCCTGATTGCCCACTATCCACAAGCCGAGCGCAGCAGCTGTCGCTTGCTGTCGCTGGACGGGCCGACGGGCGCGCTGACGCACGGTACTTTCACCGATTTGCTCGACAAGCTCAACCCTGGCGATCTTCTGGTCTTTAACAATACCCGCGTGATCCCGGCGCGTCTGTTTGGCCGTAAAGCCAGCGGCGGCAAGATTGAAGTGCTGGTCGAGCGTATGCTGGATGATAAACGTATTCTGGCACATATTCGCGCTTCTAAAGCGCCGAAGCCGGGCGCCGAGCTGCTGCTGGGCGACGACGAAAGCATTAAAGCGACGATGGTTGCGCGCCACGACGCGCTGTTTGAAGTCGAGTTCGACGACGAGCGTAGCGTGCTGGATATTCTGAATGCGATCGGCCACATGCCGCTGCCGCCGTACATCGATCGTCCGGACGAAGACGCGGACCGCGAGCTGTATCAGACCGTGTATAGCGAAAAGCCGGGCGCGGTTGCGGCACCGACCGCGGGTCTGCACTTTGACGAACCGCTGCTGGCGAAACTGCGCGAGAAAGGCATCGAAATGGCCTTTGTGACCCTGCACGTGGGCGCAGGCACTTTCCAGCCGGTGCGCGTGGACAGCATTGAAGACCACATTATGCACTCCGAATACGCGGAAGTGCCGCAAGAGGTGGTTGATGCCGTGCTGGCGGCGAAAGCGCGCGGCAACCGCGTTGTAGCGGTCGGTACGACCTCAGTACGCTCTCTGGAAAGCGCGGCGCAGGCGGCAAAAGATGAACTGATTGCGCCGTTCTTCGGCGACACGCAGATCTTTATTTTCCCGGGTTATCAATATCAGGTGATTGATGCGCTGGTCACCAACTTCCACCTGCCGGAATCCACATTGATTATGCTGGTTTCCGCTTTTGCCGGTTATCAGCACACCATGAACGCCTATAAGGCTGCTGTAGAACAAAAATATCGCTTTTTTAGTTACGGCGATGCCATGTTTATCACGTACAATCCACAGGCTATTTCTGAGCGTGTCGGGGAATAAATCCGCGACATGAGTATTTAAAACGTCGGACTGTTTTTCTGACGCAGGAGTTAAGATGAAATTTGAACTGGACACCACAGACGGTCGCGCTCGCCGCGGCCGCCTGGTTTTCGATCGTGGCGTAGTGGAAACGCCAGCCTTTATGCCTGTCGGTACCTACGGCACCGTGAAAGGCATGACGCCGGAAGAAGTTGAAGCCACCGGCGCGCAGATTATTCTCGGCAACACTTTCCACCTGTGGCTGCGCCCGGGTCAGGAAATTATGAAGCTGCACGGCGACCTGCACGATTTCATGCAGTGGAAAGGGCCGATTCTCACCGATTCCGGCGGTTTCCAGGTCTTCAGCTTGGGCGATATCCGTAAGATCACCGAGCAGGGCGTACACTTCCGCAACCCGATCAACGGCGATCCGATTTTCCTCGATCCGGAAAAATCCATGGAGATTCAGTACGATCTCGGATCCGACATCGTGATGATCTTCGACGAATGTACGCCGTACCCGGCGGACTGGGACTACGCGAAGCGCTCCATGGAGATGTCGCTGCGCTGGGCGAAACGCAGCCGCGACCGCTTTGATGGCCTCGGTAATAAAAACGCGCTGTTCGGCATCATTCAGGGTAGCGTTTACGAAGATTTACGCGATATCTCTGTCAAAGGTCTGGTAGAGATAGGCTTTGATGGCTACGCTGTCGGCGGTTTGGCGGTCGGTGAGCCGAAGGAAGACATGCACCGCATCCTGGAGCACGTTTGCCCGCAGATCCCTGCTGACAAACCGCGTTACCTGATGGGCGTTGGCAAACCGGAAGATCTGGTTGAAGGCGTACGTCGCGGTATCGACATGTTTGACTGCGTTATGCCAACGCGTAACGCCCGTAATGGTCATCTGTTCGTGACCGACGGCGTGGTAAAAATCCGCAATGCCAAGCATAAAAGCGACACGAGCCCGCTCGACGCTGGGTGTGATTGCTACACCTGTCGCAATTATTCGCGTGCATACTTGCATCATCTTGACCGTTGCAACGAAATATTGGGCGCGCGCCTCAATACCATTCATAATCTTCGCTACTATCAGCGCTTAATGGCTGGTTTACGCAAGGCTATTGAAGAGGGTAAATTAGAGAGCTTCGTGACCGATTTTTACCAACGTCAGGGGCGACCCGTTCCACCTTTGAACGTTGATTAATTTTAATAATGAGGGAATTTGAATGAGCTTTTTTATTTCTGATGCGGTAGCGGCAACAGGTGCTCCGGCGCAGGGCAGCCCGATGTCTCTGATTCTGATGCTGGTGGTATTTGGTCTGATTTTCTACTTCATGATCCTGCGCCCACAGCAGAAGCGTACCAAAGAGCACAAGAACCTGATGAACTCCATCGCGAAAGGCGATGAAGTCCTGACCAACGGTGGTCTGGTTGGCCGTGTAACCAAAGTAGCGGAAACTGGCTACATTGCTATCGCGCTGAACGACACCACTGAAGTGGTTATCAAACGTGACTTCGTAGCTGCCGTTCTGCCGAAAGGCACCATGAAGGCGCTGTAATATTCCGTTTTCCCAAAGGGAACTGCCGTGTTAAACCGTTATCCTTTGTGGAAGTATGTCATGCTGATCGTCGTGATTGTCGTCGGTCTGCTGTATGCGCTTCCCAACCTGTATGGTGAGGATCCGGCCGTTCAAATCACTGGCGTGCGCGGCGTCGCCGCCAGTGAGCAAACGCTGATCCAGGTCCAGAAAACGTTACAAGAAGAAAAAATCACCGCTAAGTCTGTGGCACTGGAAGAGGGCGCTATTCTTGCGCGCTTCGACACCACCGACATCCAGCTGCGCGCGCGTGAAGCGCTGATGAGCGTGCTGGGTGACAAATATGTCGTGGCGCTTAACCTTGCTCCGGCAACACCGCGCTGGCTGGCTGCGATTAAAGCAGAGCCAATGAAGCTCGGTCTTGACCTGCGTGGCGGCGTTCACTTCCTGATGGAAGTGGATATGGACACCGCGTTGGGCAAATTGCAGGAACAAAACATCGACAGTCTGCGCAGCGATCTGCGTGAGAAAAACATTCCGTATTCCAACGTACGCAAAGAAGATAACTATGGTCTGAGCATCACGTTCCGCGATGCTAACGCGCGCGATCAGGCTATCGCTTATCTGACCCCGCGTCACCGCGATATGGTTATCACCAGCCAGGGCAGCACGGCGCTGCGCGCGGTTATGACCGACGCACGTCTGAGTGAAGCACGCGAATATGCGGTTCAGCAGAACATCAACATTCTGCGTAACCGTGTTAACCAACTGGGCGTGGCTGAGCCGGTGGTTCAACGCCAGGGCGCTGACCGCATCGTGGTTGAGCTGCCGGGTATCCAGGATACCGCTCGCGCGAAAGAAATTCTCGGCGCGACGGCAACCCTGGAATTCCGTCTGGTAAACACCAACGTCGATCAGGCTGCTGCCGCTTCTGGCCGTATTCCTGGTGACTCTGAGGTGAAAAACACGCGTGAAGGTCAGCCGGTTGTGCTGTACAAACGTGTGATTTTGACCGGTGACCATATCACCGACTCCACTTCAAGCCAGGATGAATACAACCAGCCGCAGGTGAACATCTCGCTGGATAGCGCGGGTGGCAACATCATGTCTAACTTCACCAAGGACAATATCGGCAAGCCGATGGCGACCCTGTTTGTGGAGTACAAAGACAGCGGTAAGAAAGACGCGAACGGTCGTGCCGTGCTGGTGAAACAGGAAGAGGTGATTAACATCGCCAATATCCAGTCTCGTCTGGGTAACAGCTTCCGTATTACCGGTATTGGTAACCCGAACGAAGCGCGTCAGCTGTCGCTGCTGCTGCGTGCGGGTGCGTTGATTGCGCCAATTCAGATTGTTGAAGAACGTACCATTGGCCCAACGCTGGGTATGCAGAACATCAAACAGGGCCTGGAAGCGTGTCTGGCCGGTCTGGTGGTCTCTATCCTGTTCATGATCTTCTTCTACAAGAAGTTCGGCCTGATTGCGACCAGCGCGCTGATCGCGAACCTGGTGCTGATTGTCGGCATTATGTCGCTGCTTCCGGGCGCGACGTTAAGTATGCCGGGGATTGCGGGGATTGTGTTAACCCTTGCGGTGGCGGTCGATGCGAACGTTCTGATCAACGAACGTATCAAAGAAGAGTTGAGCAACGGGCGTTCGGTGCAGCAGGCGATCAACGAAGGCTATGCCGGCGCGTTTAGCTCCATCTTTGATGCGAACATTACGACGCTGATTAAAGTCCTGATCCTGTATGCCGTCGGTACCGGGGCCATTAAAGGGTTCGCAATTACTACCGGTATCGGTGTAGCGACGTCAATGTTTACCGCGATTGTCGGTACGCGTGCCATCGTAAACCTGTTGTATGGCGGCAAACGCATCAACAAGCTGTCAATCTGAGGAGTGCGTTGTGGCACAGGAATATACTGTTGAACAATTGAACCACGGCCGTAAAGTCTATGACTTTATGCGCTGGGACTTCTGGGCTTTCGGCATCTCGGGTTTCCTGCTGATTGCGGCCATCATCGTGATGGGCGTACGCGGGTTTAACTGGGGTCTCGATTTCACCGGCGGTACGGTCATTGAGATCACGCTGGAAAAACCGGCTGATATGGACGTGATGCGCGATGCGCTGGAGAAAGCGGGCTTTGTTGACCCGCTGCTGCAGAACTTCGGCAGCAGCCACGACATTATGGTACGTATGCCGCCGACTGAAGGTGCAGACGGCGGGCAGGTGCTGGGTAGTAAGGTGCTGAGTGTGATTAACGAATCCACCAACCAGAACGCCGCCGTGAAACGTATCGAATTCGTCGGGCCAAGCGTGGGGGCCGATCTGGCGCAAACCGGCGCGATGGCGCTGCTGGTGGCGCTGATTTCCATCCTGGTGTACGTCGGTTTCCGCTTTGAGTGGCGACTGGCGGCGGGCGTGGTTATCGCGCTGGCGCACGACGTGATCATCACCTTAGGGATCCTGTCGTTGTTCCATATCGAGATTGACCTGACGATCGTTGCATCGCTGATGTCGGTCATCGGTTACTCGCTCAACGATAGTATCGTGGTATCGGACCGTATTCGTGAAAACTTCCGCAAAATTCGTCGCGGGACGCCTTACGAAATCTTTAACGTGTCGCTGACACAGACGCTGCACCGTACGTTGATTACCTCCGGTACGACGTTAGTGGTAATTCTGATGCTGTACCTCTTCGGTGGTCCGGTACTGGAAGGCTTCTCGCTGACGATGCTGATCGGTGTCTCCATCGGTACCGCTTCGTCTATCTACGTAGCATCGGCGCTGGCGCTGAAGCTGGGTATGAAGCGCGAGCATATGCTGCAGCAGAAAGTTGAGAAGGAAGGGGCGGATCAGCCGTCCATTCTGCCGTAAGCTGACGCTGTCAGGATGCTGATAAAAGCCGTAACGCCGTAGGGTGTTGCGGCTTTTTTATTGCGCCTTTAGACTGGGACATTCCCTTACTTTTATTACTACATACCGGGTCATTATGGCTATCATCCCTAAAAACTACGTGCGGCTGGAAAGCGGCTACCGTGAAAAAGCACTGAAACTGTTTCCGTGGGTCTGCGGGCGTTGCTCGCGTGAGTTCGTCTACTCCAACCTGCGTGAGCTGACGGTCCATCATATGGATCACGACCATACCAATAACCCGGAAGACGGTAGCAACTGGGAGTTGCTGTGCCTGTTCTGCCACGATCACGAGCACTCAAAATACACCGAGGCGGATCAGTACGGTTCGACGGTGGTCGCCGGGGAAGATGCGCAGAAAGACGTGGGCGAGGCGACCTATAACCCGTTTGCCGATCTGAAAGCGATGCTGAATAAAAAGAAATAAGCGCCGCGTGCTGTAACGCTTACATAGTCACTGAAATCTCGATCGCAAGGTCGGGATTTTTTCGTTTTAAAGTCATGTGGATAACAGCGAGAGGCGTAGAATCAGCGGCAAGCCGGGTTCACCCGGTGAGGCGCAGTGTTGCGGGGGCTTGATCCCCGGTGGCCTTGTCGCTGGAAAGAGAAAACCCCCGCACATTGTTTGGTATTCACCGGCAACATAACGGGGGCAATCCTATCTCTAGACAAGTTGAGGATAGCCGCGAACCGTTGCCATTGCAACCAAGGCGGCTGTATGACGCTCACGGAAGTTTGCATTATTGTCTGGCACGACCTGGCAGCACCAACGCTGGTCGGTATTGCGACGGGTCTGTTTTTAGGCTAGTGGCATAGTCAGAGATAAGGCGAGGTGGGCGAACCTGCCGCCCGCATGGCAGCATGCGTCCGAAACGGGCCAGAGGGAAACCTCTGGCCTTTTTGTTAGCGGGATTAGAAGTTATAACCCACGACCAGATAACCACCCCAGCCGGTTGATTTCGCGCTGAAATCACCTTCGCCCCAGTTCAGGGTATTGCCACCTTGCCACTGGCCGCCGTTATGGAAGTAACGGGCGACAACGGAGTAGTGCCAGTGATCGTAGTTTAACGCTAGCACGTGGCTGGAGGCGATGGAGTTGCTGGTACGGTTCGGTTCGTCGCCCAGATCGGAGCCCCAGTCGAAGTTGGTGAAACCAATGTAGCTCAGCTTACCACCCCACAGGTCGGTAATCGGTACAAAGTATTTCACTTTGAAGCGGTAGCCGTCCCACTCGTTTTCGTTCGCCGCACCGTAGTTCTGCCACTGGTATTTCGCATACACGTTCAGGGACAGGCCCATCGGCAGACCGGTATCGATATCGGTACCCAGACCCATGTACCAGGTGCTCTGGCGGCTGGCTTTGTTGTCACCCATATCGTAGATGTAGTTGTTGGCGAAGTACCACTCTTTGAATGGGCCGAAGCTCAGGTCTGCGCCGGTCAGCTTATCAATAGAGAAGCGCGGTTCGATTTCCATAAACAGCGGAGAACCGTCGGACCAGATACCTTTATCGTTACCGTTACCCCAGTCGAAGGTTTTCGGAATATCGATGTAGCCGTAGAAGTCTAACCAATCTTTCTTCGCAAACGCTTCATACTCGAGGTAGACGTCGTTGTTCAGCTTCGGAGAGAAGCGGGTGTGGTAGCTTCCTACCACGTTTACGCTCTGGTGCCACCAGTCAGAGACATACTGCGGCTGAGAGTCGCCTGCTGCGTTAGCAGTGAAAGATGCGGAGAGCGCCAGCGCGGCACCGGCTGCCAGTAATGTTTTTTTCATATTTATGCCACTAATAAAAAAATTCGAAAGAGAGTGATTTTTATCACCGAAGTTTTTCTAAATGTTTCGTGTTTCTGCGAGCCTATTATATGAATCCTTGCTCACGAAAATCAGTCGCACTTCACACATTTTTCAAATGCGTAATCGATTGCGTTCACGTTTGCGTAGTTTAGACGCGGCGATTGTACTGATGGGGTGAATTATTGCAAATGTTTACATACAGAAAATGTGGGCAAGAGAGGGCGCGTTGGGGCGGTGTCGGCACTGGAACGGCACAGTGCCGATAAGCGAGATTACTGCGCGTTGGCGGGTTGAACGTCGTGAATGCGTACAAAGCCCAGTTGCTCTGGCGTCACGCCGTTAAGCTGCAGTGGAATATCGACGTCGCTTGGCGCCAGCACGCTGGCCGGGGCGGAGAACAGCTGATTTTGCACGTTCACTTCCTCATACTGCTCGGTGGTGCCCTGGATCTGTCCCCATTCCACGGTGCCGGTGAAGGCCGGCAGCGGCGTGTTGGACTCGCCGGAGATGCGCAACGTTAGCGCCGTGCCCTGAGCGTTGGCGGCAACGTTACGCAATGACATGCGCAACGTGCCTATCTGGCTATCCAGGCGGGCAGGGGTATTGGCCCCCGGCAACAGATATACGCCCTTCGTCGATTTGGCGTTCAGCGCATTTTGCTGGGTGATTTTCACCGTTTCTTTGTTAAGCTGCGTCATCTCGCTGCTCAGCGCACTAATGCTTTGATGCATTTGCTTCACTTCCGACTGCTGCGCGCAGGCGCTCAGGCTGACGAGGCTTCCCAGCAGGGCAATTCTTAGGTAACGTCTTGTCATTCTGTCTGTTCCTTCTTTTCGGGATAACGCAATGGTAGCGTGCAATAGGGCTGATGGCATCGATCCATTGTCTCAAAAACATGCCGCCTTTGTTGTCTTCGCAGTTCAGGGTAAAATAGATTCCATTACACTCACCCTCATCGTCAGGACGTCATATGCACTGCCCATTCTGTTTCGCCGTAGACACTAAAGTGATTGACTCCCGTCTTGTGGGAGAAGGCTCTTCTGTTCGCCGCCGTCGGCAATGCCTGGTGTGCAACGAACGCTTCACGACCTTTGAGGTTGCGGAGCTGGTGATGCCGCGCGTGGTAAAAAGTAACGACGTGCGCGAACCGTTTAATGAAGACAAATTGCGCAGCGGCATGCTGAGAGCGCTGGAAAAGCGCCCGGTGAGCGCTGATGACGTAGAAATGGCGATTAACCACATTAAATCGCACCTGCGTGCCACCGGCGAGCGTGAAGTGCCGAGCAAACTGTTGGGGAATCTGGTGATGGAACAGCTGAAAAAGCTGGATAAAGTCGCCTATATTCGCTTTGCCTCGGTCTACCGCAGCTTTGAAGATATTAAAGAGTTTGGCGAAGAGATCGCCCGCTTACAGGATTAAGCTATGCACGATGAAATGTACATGGCGCGCGCGCTTAAACTGGCGGCGCGCGGGCGATTTACCACCCATCCGAATCCGCGCGTCGGCTGCGTGATTGTCAATCAGGGCGAAATCGTCGGCGAAGGTTTTCACTATCGCGCCGGTGAGCCGCATGCAGAAGTGCACGCGCTGCGCATGGCGGGTGAAAAAGCCAAAGGCGCAACGGCCTACGTCACGCTTGAACCGTGCAGCCACCATGGCCGTACGCCGCCCTGCTGCGATGCGTTAATTGCCGCGGGTGTCTCGCGCGTGGTTGCCGCCATGCAGGACCCGAATCCGCAGGTGGCGGGCCGCGGTCTCTATCGCCTGCAGCAGGCGGGTATTGAGGTCAGCCATGGGCTGATGATGAGCGAGGCCGAAGCGTTGAACAAAGGCTTCCTCAAGCGGATGCGCACCGGTTTTCCGTACGTGCAGCTTAAACTCGGCGCATCGCTCGACGGGCGTACGGCGATGGCCAGCGGCGAAAGCCAGTGGATTACCTCCCCGCAGGCGCGTCGCGATGTGCAGCGTCTGCGCGCCGAAAGCCACGCCATTTTAACCAGCAGCGCCACGGTGCTGGCCGACGATCCGGCGCTGACCGTGCGCTGGGGCGAACTGAGCGCTGAAACGCAGGCGCGCTACCCGCAGGAAAATCTGCGTCAGCCGCTGCGCATTGTGATTGATAGCGGCAATCGCGTGACGCCTGAGCATCGCATCGTGCATCAGCCCGGCGAAACGCTATTTGCGCGTACCGTGGAAGATACCCGCAGCTGGCCCGACGGCGTACAGACGCTGAAAGTGCCGGAGCATAACGGCCATCTCGATCTGGTGCTAATGATGATGCAGCTGGGCAAACAGCAGATTAACAGCATCTGGGTGGAGGCGGGGCCAACGCTAGCCGGCGCGCTGATTCAGGCGGGGCTGGTGGACGAGCTTATCGTCTATATCGCGCCTAAACTGTTAGGGAACGATGCGCGCGGATTATGTGTGCTGCCGGGGCTTGAGAAACTGGCCGATGCCCCCCATTTCAAATTCAACGAGATACGTCAGGTAGGGCCGGATGTCTGCCTGCATTTAACGGCTGCGTGAGGCTTTCCGAATTAGAGGAAGCAGCGCCCAGAATATTATGATAAAATCCGCCCCCCTGCGGGGCAAATGAACCCAAAGGAACAGTATGAACATTATTGAAGCTAACGTTGCTACCCCGGACGCTCGCGTCGCCATCACCATCGCGCGTTTCAACAACTTTATCAATGACAGCCTGCTGGAAGGCGCTATCGACGCCCTGAAGCGTATTGGTCAGGTTAAAGATGAAAACATCACCGTTGTTTGGGTTCCAGGTGCTTATGAACTGCCTCTGGCGGCTGGCGCACTGGCGAAAACCGGTAAATACGATGCGGTGATCGCGCTGGGTACGGTTATCCGTGGCGGTACTGCTCACTTCGAATATGTTGCTGGTGGGGCAAGCAATGGCCTGGCGCACGTCGCTCAGGACAGCGAAATCCCGGTAGCCTTTGGTGTTCTGACCACCGAAAGTATTGAACAAGCCATCGAACGCGCTGGCACAAAAGCCGGTAACAAAGGTGCTGAAGCTGCACTGACCGCGCTTGAAATGATTAATGTATTGAAAGCCATCAAGGCCTGATTTTTGTAAGGGGAAATCCGTGAAACCTGCTGCTCGTCGCCGCGCCCGTGAGTGTGCCGTCCAGGCGCTTTACTCCTGGCAGTTGTCCCAGAACGACATCGCCGATGTTGAATACCAGTTCCTGGCGGAACAAGACGTGAAAGACGTTGACGTCCTGTACTTCCGTGAACTGCTGTCCGGGGTGGCGACTAACAGCGCGTACCTCGACGGATTGATGAAGCCATACCTGTCCCGTCTGCTCGACGAGCTGGGCCAGGTGGAAAAAGCCGTACTGCGTATTGCACTGTTTGAACTGTCAAAACGTGACGATGTGCCGTACAAAGTGGCCATCAACGAAGCCATCGAGCTGGCGAAAACCTTCGGCGCTGAAGACAGCCACAAGTTTGTCAACGGCGTGCTGGATAAAGCCGCTCCTGCTATTCGTCCCCACAAAAAGTAATCTCCAGGCCGGTGCGCGGGTGGCTTAACGTCATCCCCCCGGCCTTGTTTTATCCTTCTGCTGAGGCATAACGTATGGCATGCGGCGAATTTTCCCTGATTGCCCGTTATTTTGATCGAGTACGAAACGCCCGTCTCGATGTCGACACCGGAATCGGCGACGACTGCGCGTTACTCAATATTCCCGAAAAACAGACGCTGGCTATCAGCACCGACACGCTGGTGGCGGGCAACCATTTTCTCCCTGATATCGACCCGGCCGATCTGGCCTATAAAGCGCTGGCGGTGAACGTGAGCGACCTCGCGGCCATGGGCGCGGATCCGGCGTGGCTGACGCTGGCGCTGACCCTTCCTGCGGTTGATGAAGACTGGCTGCAGGCGTTCAGCGACAGTCTGTTTGACCAATTAAGCTACTACGATATGCAGCTGATTGGCGGCGATACCACCAAAGGGCCGCTGTCGATGACGCTGGGTATTCACGGTTATGTGCCGGTAGGCCGGGCGCTGAAGCGCTCGGGCGCGAAGCCGGGCGACTGGATCTACGTTACCGGAACGCCGGGTGATAGCGCTGCCGGGCTGGCGCTGATTCTCAACCAGCTGGTGATTGATAACCCTGAAGATGCGGCGTATCTGCGTCAGCGTCATCTGCGCCCGACGCCGCGCGTGCTGCAAGGGCAGGCGCTGCGCGATCTGGCCAGTTCGGCGATCGATCTTTCCGATGGGCTGATCTCCGATTTGGGGCATATCCTTAAGGCAAGCGGCGGCCTCGGCGCGCGGATCGATTTAGATGCCATGCCATACTCCGAAGCGTTGCGTCGCCATGTTTCAACCGAGCAGGCCTGTCGTTGGGCGCTGTCCGGTGGTGAAGATTATGAGCTCTGCTTTACCGTGCCGGAGCTGAATCGCGGCGCGCTGGAAGTGGCGCTGGGCCAACTGGGTACACCGTTTACCTGCATCGGGCAGATTAGCGCCGATGTTGAAGGCATGCATTTCACACAGGATGGGAAGGCGGTCACGCTGGACTGGAAGGGGTACGATCACTTTGGCTAAGAATGATATCGCAAAAAGCCGCCTGAACTTGCGCAACCCGTGGCACCTGCTGGCAACCGGCTTCGGCAGCGGCTTGAGCCCGATTGTACCGGGAACGATGGGCTCGATTGCCGCCATTCCGTTCTGGTATCTGCTGACCTTTTTACCGCTGCAGATTTATTCGCTGGTGGTGATGTTCGGCATCAGCATCGGTGTCTACATCTGCCGTCGCACGGCGCGCGATATGGGCACGCACGATCACGGCAGCATCGTGTGGGATGAGTTTATCGGGATGTGGATTACCCTGATGGCGATCCCGGCGATGACCTGGCAGTGGGTGCTGGCGGGCTTCGTGGTGTTTCGCATTTTTGATATGTGGAAACCCTGGCCGATCCGCTGGTTTGACCGTAACGTCCACGGCGGGATGGGGATTATGATCGACGATATTGTCGCCGGGGTCATTTCGGCCGCGATATTGTATGTCGTGGGGCATCACGTCTTGTGAGGGATGACTTTCCCCCCGGAGGAGTCGGTGAAAAACCGGCTCCGTACGGTTCCCTCGCCCCTTTGGGGAGAGGGTTAGGGTGAGGGGGTCTCCTGCACCTTACTTAAACCCAACCACCGGATGCGGCTGGTACGGCGCTTCCAGCGACGCAATTTGTTCCGGCGTCAGCGTAATATCCACCGCGTTTAACAATTCATCCAACTGATCCTCGCGCGATGCGCCGATAATCGGTGCGGCAACGCCCGGTTTGCTCAACAGCCATGCCAGCGCCGTTTGCGCCCGGCTCGCCTCGACCTCTTCGGCCACGCGCTCCAGCTCGCCGGCAATCTGCTCGTCATTCTCCTCCGTCGCGCTGTACAGCGTTTGCCCGAACTCATCGGACACCAGACGTGCGGTGGTTTCGCCCCACGGTCGCGTCAGGCGTCCGCGCGCCAGCGGGCTCCATGGGATCACCGCCACGCCTTCCTGGGCACACAGCGGCAGCATCTCGCGCTCTTCTTCCCGGTAAATCAGGTTGTAGTGATCCTGCATGGTGACAAACGGTGCCCAACCGTTGGCCTTCTGTAGCGCCAGCGCGTGGGCAAACTGACGGGCATGCATGGAAGACGCGCCAATAAAGCGCGCTTTACCGGATTTCACCACCTCATCCAGCGCTGAAAGCGTCTCTTCAATTGGTGTACGGTAGTCCCAGCGGTGGATTTGCAGCAGGTCGACGTAGTCCATGCCCAGGCGGCGCAGGCTGTCATCTATTGAGCGGAGAATTTGCGCGCGGGAGAGGCCTTCTTCCAGGTCGCCGACCTGATGGTAAACCTTCGTCGCCACGACCACGTCCTCGCGGCGGGCGAAGTCGCGCAGCGCGCGGCCAACAATCTCTTCACTGCTGCCGTCAGAGTAGCTATTGGCGGTGTCGAAAAAGTTGATACCGCCTTCCAGCGCGCGTTGGATAATTGGGCGGCTGCTGTCTTCCGGCAGCGTCCAGGCGTGTTTACCCCGATCCGGCTCGCCAAAAGTCATACAGCCCAGGCAAAGACGAGAGACCCGAAGGCCGGTGTGTCCTAACGTATCGTATTGCATGATTCAGCTCCTGCTAGCGGGTAAGAGGTTTACCTTTAAGCATAGCAGGAGCCGTGGGGAGGATTATGCTAGCCAGGCCGCGATCTTCGCTTCGATGCCCGCGGCGTCGAGGCCGAGCTCGGCGTGCATCTCTTCCTGAGTACCTTGAGGAATAAAGAAATCAGGCAGGCCGATATTGAGCACCGGCACCGGCTGGCGATGCGCCATCAGCACTTCGTTCACGCCGCTGCCCGCGCCGCCCATAATGGCGTTTTCTTCCAGCGTCACCAGCGATTCGTGGCGCGCGGCCATTTCCAGAATCAGGCTTTCATCCAGCGGCTTCACAAAGCGCATGTCGACAAGGGTGGCGTTCAGCTTCGCGGCGACCACTTCAGCCTGCGCGAGCAGGGTACCAAAGTTGAGGATCGCCAGCTTTTCGCCCTCACGCTTCACCAGCCCTTTACCCAGCGGCAGTTTCTCCAGCGGTTTTAGCTCCGCACCGGTACCGCAACCACGCGGATAGCGCACCGCGCTTGGGCCGTCGCCGTAGTGATAGCCGGTATACAGCATCTGGCGGCACTCGTTTTCATCGCTTGGCGTCATGATAACCATGTCCGGGATGCAGCGCAGATAGGAGAGATCGAACGCCCCCTGGTGCGTCTGCCCGTCGGCGCCAACGATGCCCGCACGGTCGATCGCAAACAGGACCGGCAGCTTCTGAATCGCCACGTCGTGGATCACCTGATCGTAGGCGCGCTGCAGGAAAGTTGAGTAGATCGCTACGACAGGCTTATTGCCGCCAATCGCCAGCCCGGCGGCGAAGGTGACCGCATGCTGCTCGGCGATCGCCACGTCAAAATATTGATCCGGATACTTTTTCGAAAACTCGACCATGCCGGAGCCTTCGCGCATCGCCGGGGTAACCGCCATCAACTTGCTGTCTTTGGCTGCGGTTTCACACAGCCAGTCGCCAAAGATTTTGGAGTATGACGGTAGGCCGCCGCTGCTTTTTGGCAGCTTGCCGCTGGTGTGGTCAAACTTTGGCACCGCGTGGAAAGTAATCGGATCTTTCTCTGCGGGCTCATAGCCGCGGCCTTTCTTGGTCATGATATGCAGGAACTGCGGGCCTTTCAGGTCGCGCATGTTTTTTAGCGTATTGACCAGCCCCAGCACGTCGTGGCCGTCCACCGGCCCGATGTAGTTAAAGCCCAGCTCTTCAAACAGCGTGCCGGGCACCACCATGCCTTTGATATGTTCTTCGGTCCGCTTGAGCAGCTCTTTAATCGGCGGCACGCCGGAGAAGACTTTTTTACCGCCTTCACGCAGCGAGGAGTAGAGCTTTCCGGAGAGCAACTGCGCCAGATGATTGTTCAGCGCGCCGACGTTCTCGGAAATCGACATTTCGTTGTCGTTCAGCACCACCAGCATATCGGGTTTGATGTCACCCGCGTGGTTCATCGCTTCAAACGCCATTCCGGCGGTGATCGCGCCATCGCCAATCACGCAAACGGTACGACGCTGCTTGTTCTCTCTGCCTGCCGCAACGGCGACGCCGATCCCGGCGGAAATGGAGGTGGAAGAGTGGCCGACGCTCAGCACGTCGTATTCGCTCTCACCGCGCCATGGGAACGGGTGCAGGCCGCCTTTCTGGCGGATGGTGCCAATTTTGTCGCGACGGCCGGTCAGAATTTTGTGCGGATAAGCCTGGTGACCAACGTCCCAGATAAGCTGGTCGAACGGCGTGTTATAGACGTAGTGCAGCGCCACGGTGAGCTCCACCGTGCCAAGCCCGGAGGCGAAGTGTCCGCTGGAACGGCTCACGCTGTCGAGCAGGTAACGACGCAGCTCGTCGCACAGCTTCGGCAGGCTCTCTTTTGGCAGCAGGCGCAATTCCTGAGTGGAATCGACCAGCGCCAGGGTCGGGTATTTGGCAATATCAAAACTCATCTGAGACTCATTTATTGTTTATTTGTCGCGCAGGATGATGTAGTTCGCTAGCGCTTCCAGTGCTGTGGTATCCAGTGATTGTGCGGCCAGTTGCTCTAGCGACTGGCGAGCCTCAGCGATGAGGTCACTGGCTTTGTTCCGGGCTTGCTCAAGGCCCAGTAGTGCCGGATAGGTGCTCTTGCCGAGCTGCTGGTCGGCACCCTGGCGCTTTCCGAGGGTCGCAGTATCGCCCACCACATCCAGAATGTCATCCTGAACCTGGAACGCCAGACCGATGCTTTCGGCGTACTTGTCCAGCAGCGGCAGCGCCTGACGTCCCTGTTCACCCGCGCTGAGCGCCCCCAGGCGCACGGCAGCGCGAATCAACGCGCCGGTTTTATGGCGATGAATGCGTTCCAGCATTTCCAGATTAACCTGTTGCCCTTCGGCCTCCAGATCCAGCGCCTGACCTCCGCACATGCCCGCCGCGCCGCTGGCGCTTGCCAGCTCGGAGAGCATCGCCAGACGATCGCGGTCAGAGACCTCATTCATCGGCGCATCACTGAGTATAGAAAACGCCAGCGTTTGCAGCGCGTCACCGGCCAGAATGGCGCTCGCCTCACCAAATTTAATATGGCAGGTCGGCTGACCACGGCGCAGATCGTCGTCGTCCATCGCTGGCAGATCGTCGTGCATCAGCGAATAGGCGTGGATGCACTCGACCGCCGCAGCGGGAGCGTCCAGCGTGGCGATGCTCACGCCGAACATCTGCCCGGTGGCGTACACGAGGAACGGGCGCAGACGTTTACCGCCTAAGAGTGCGCCATATTGCATCGCTTCGACCAGTGGAGTGTTCTGAAACGGCAGCGGTGCGATAAAACGGCGCAGCGCGTCGTTTGCCTGGGTGACGCAGGCATCCAGCTGTTGCGAAAAATCCATTTATTCAGCGTCCGGCGTGAAAGGTGTTAAGGGAGCATCTTCGTTATCGGCCAACAGAATCTGCACGCGTTGTTCCGCCTGCTGCAGTTTGCTCTGCCCCTGACGTGCCAGCTGCACGCCGCGTTCGAATTCGTTCAGCGCCTCTTCCAGCGGCAGAGAACCGCTTTCCAGACGATTAACTATTTGCTCCAGCTCGGTTAACGCGGTTTCGAAACTGGCCGGGGCTGCATTTTTCTTTGGCATAGTGAATGTTTGGCTCTTGTTATGTCGCGACTGCGTCTATGGTAACGGAGTCTGAGTGTGAAGCAAATAACACGCAATGGTCAGCGGGATGATGGTATACTCCGCGTCCTGGACGTAGCGACCGCTGGTACGCTGCGATACATCTTTTTGCTCAAAGCCCTGTCGGGCTTGCCAACGAACCATTGCCGCCATGAAGTTTATCATTAAATTGTTCCCGGAAATCACCATCAAAAGCCAATCTGTGCGTTTGCGCTTTATTAAAATTTTAACCGGGAACATTCGTAACGTTCTTAAACACTACGATGAAACGCTCGCCGTCGTTCGTCACTGGGATCACATCGAAGTTCGCGCAAAAGATGAGAACCAGCGTCTGGTTATTCGCGACGCGCTGACGCGCATTCCGGGGATTCACCATATCCTCGAAGTGGAAGACGTGCCGTTCACCTCCCTGCACGATATTTTCGAGCAGACGCTGCCGCTGTGGCGCGAAGCGCTGGAAAATAAAACCTTCTGCGTGCGCGTTAAACGTCGCGGTAAGCACGAATTCACCTCTATTGAGGTTGAGCGTTACGTGGGCGGCGGCCTGAACCAGCACATTGAAACGGCGCGCGTGAAGTTGACCGACCCGGATGTGACCGTCAATCTCGAAATTGAGAACGATCGTCTGCTGCTGGTAAAAGGGCGTTATGAAGGTATTGGCGGTTTCCCGATTGGCACCCAGGAAGACGTGCTGTCGCTGATCTCCGGTGGTTTCGACTCCGGCGTTTCCAGCTATATGCTGATGCGTCGCGGCTGCCGCGTACACTACTGCTTCTTTAACCTTGGCGGCGCGGCGCATGAAATCGGCGTTCGTCAGGTCGCGCACTACCTGTGGAACCGCTTCGGCAGTTCGCATCGCGTGCGTTTTGTGGCGATCAACTTCGAACCGGTAGTGGGCGAAATTCTCGAGAAAGTCGACGACGGCCAGATGGGCGTGGTGCTCAAGCGTATGATGGTACGTGCGGCGTCGAAAGTGGCTGAACGCTACGGCGTGCAGGCGCTGGTGACCGGCGAAGCGCTTGGCCAGGTTTCCAGCCAGACGCTGACCAACCTGCGTCTGATCGACAACGTTTCTGATACCCTGATTCTGCGTCCGCTGATTTCGCACGATAAAGAGCACATCATCAATCTGGCGCGTGAAATCGGTACCGAAGATTTTGCCCGTACCATGCCGGAATACTGCGGTGTGATCTCAAAAAGCCCGACCATCAAAGCGGTGAAGGAGAAAATCGAAGCCGAAGAAGAGAACTTCGACTTTGCGATCCTCGACAAAGTGGTGGCAGAGGCGAACAACGTCGATATCCGCGAAATCGCCCAGCAGACTCAGCAAGAGGTGGTGGAAGTGGAAACCGTCAGCGGCTTTAGCGCCAACGACGTGATTCTTGATATCCGCTCCGTTGATGAGCAGGACGACAAACCGCTGAAAGTAGAGGGCGTAGAAGTGGCCTCGCTGCCGTTCTATAAACTCAGCACCCAGTTTGGCGACCTTGATCGCAGCAAAACCTATCTGCTGTGGTGCGAGCGTGGCGTGATGAGCCGTCTGCAGGCGCTGTATCTGCGCGAACAGGGCTTTGAAAACGTGAAGGTTTACCGTCCGTAACGAAAAGAAAAACCCGGCCAGGCCGGGTTTTTTTATATCAGGCTCACAAATGCGCTACTTGAGCGTATTGGCGAATGCTTCCAGCTGGGTAATCACGATATTCCAGCCTTCGTAAAACCCCATCTGCTCATGCTGTTTGCGCGTGGCATCATCCGGATGCAGAACCCGCGCGGTATAGCGGCAGCCGCTACCTTCATCGGCAAAGGTGACGATGGCCGTCATGGCAAACGGCGTTGTGGCCGGACGCCAGTCGGCGGTGAGCATCGTCGTCATCACCAGCCTTTCTTGCGGAACGATTTCCAGAAAACAGCCTGGATTATCGCTGCTTTCACCACCAGGCCCGTGCATTAGCGTATGAAATTCGCCGCCGGGGCGCAGGTCAAAGGCGAGCACCTCGGTGGTCCAGGGCTTGGGGCACCACCATTGGCTGAGCAGCTCCGGGTGAGTCCAGGCGCGCCAGAGTAAGGCTCTGGGCGCGTTCAGAAGACGAGAAATGGATAAGTCGCGGGTATCGGTCGCGTGTTCAGACATACTACGAACCCTCACGGTTGGGGCGAAGGACGGCCCGCCGGGCAGACCGCTTATTAAGCTTCGTAGTAATTATAGATGCCCGCAGCCATTACCAGCTGCGACGCCACTTCATACGCCTTTTCGCGCCCGACCAGCAGGTCAATAATCTTCAGGCCAAAATCAATGGATGTTCCTGGCCCCTGGCTGGTGAGGAGATTCACGCGCGGATCCCACGCGACGCGTCTATCCATCCACTGATCCGGCGGAATTTTATCTTTCAGCGCCGGGAAGCCGGTCATATTGCCGATGGGGAAAATATTATGCGGCACGAGGACGGTCGCCGCTGCCGCACAGATAGCAGCAACGATACGCCCGGAGAGATGAAACTGCCTCACCGTCTCGACCAGCAGCGGGCTGTCGCGGAAGCACTCCGCGCCCTTGATGCCGCCAGGCAGGATAATGATATCGAAATCGCCGTCCGCTACTTCCACCAGCGGGGCGTCGGCCAGCAGCTTCACGCCGCGCGAGCAGGTAATCGTCAGGTTGCCGTCGCTGGCGACGCTGGCGGTGGTGACCTGAATACCGCCACGCACTAATAAATCGATAGTGGTGACGGCTTCCATCTCTTCACTACCAGGAGCGAGGCAAATCAGTGCCGACGCGCTCATATTCACTCTCCTTACGTTTAACCAGTTCATACAGGCGGGTATTTTCCGGCACGGGGATGCCGTGCGCTCGTGCGCGTTTGAGCAGAAAACCGGTAATGTAGTCGATTTCCGTATGACGCAACGCGCGGATGTCCTGCAGCATTGATGAGATATTTTCTGCTGTCAGGTCAATCACCTGGTTCACATAAAATAACAGACTTTCCGGAGAGGTATGAAATCCTTCCCGCGTCATGGTCTGCGCAACCTCTTCACAGATAAGGGCAATGTGCTCCTGATGGCCGCGCAGATCGCCGTTCGGGCAGTTCATCAGCGCGGTAAGCGGATTAATCACGCAGTTGACCGCCAGTTTTCGCCACATGGCGGAGTGAATATTATCGTGCCAGGCCACGTCCGGCAGGACGTTTTGCAGGGTTTCCGCCAGCTGGCTGTAGTCGGCATTGTAGCGTTTGGCCGGGCCGATATGGGTGGTGCCGTTGGCCACATGAACGATCACGTTCCCGTCGCGCCGCGCGGCCTGCGTGGTGGCGCCGAGCAGAATCGGCTGCTTGAGGTCGTTCAGCTCCAGCAGAGTGCCCATACCGTTATGAATCAGTAAAATAGGCGTGGTTTGCGGGAGGCGTGAGGCGAGCGCTCTGACCGCATCGGAAACTTGCCAGGCCTTGAGTGTGACCAGCAGTAAATCGCTTTGCGCCAGAAAATCGGGATCGTTGGCCGTCAACGATTGGTTAAACTCACTGCCGTCCAGCTCTATCAGATTGACGCTACAGTAGGGCTGAGGTACACGTAGCCATCCTTGTACTTCAAATCCTTTTTTGTAGAGCGCCGTCATCCATAGCTGACCCAGCGCGCCACATCCCAATACTGTTATTTTCAAACATCCTCCTTACCACACCAGATGCTGCTGGTATGTCATACTTCACGCTGATTACCCGAATGAGTGTGAGTATAGCGCTATCCACTGAGCTTCCGGGGATAACAAGTTGAGTTATGCCGCGTTGCAGGTATTATGCAACGCAAAAGAAACTAAGGGAGGGGAAAAGATGCCATCTTTCGATATTGTCTCTGAAGTCGATCTTCAGGAAGCGCGCAACGGCGTGGATAACGCGGCCCGTGAGGTTGAATCGCGTTTCGATTTTCGCGGTGTAGAGGCGAAAATTGAGCTGAATGAAGCCAATAAAACCATTAAGGTGCTGAGCGAGTCTGATTTCCAGGTGAACCAGCTGCTGGATATCCTGCGCGCTAAGCTGCTGAAGCGCGGTATTGAAGGCGCGTCTCTCGATGTGCCGGAAGAGTTTGTCCACAGCGGTAAAACCTGGTTTGTCGAAGCTAAGCTGAAGCAGGGCATTGAAAGCGCGGTGCAGAAGAAAATCGTCAAGCTGATTAAAGACAGCAAGCTGAAGGTGCAGGCGCAAATTCAGGGCGAAGAGATTCGAGTGACCGGGAAATCCCGCGATGATTTGCAGTCCGTGATGGCGCTGGTGCGCGGTGGCGATCTCGGCCAGCCGTTCCAGTTTAAAAACTTCCGCGATTAACGGCGAAAGTACGGCCCACACCGTGGTGTGGGCCGATGCCGTTTAATGGGCGGCAATCACCTGTTCGACTTCAAAGCGGTTAGTGACTTTGCTGTCGATTTTCACGTAGGCCGAGTGTTCATCGGCTACCACCAGCACTTCTTTCACCCCGTCCGTCGCCAGCAGGCGTTCACGTAGCGCATCGTCCGCGGCAACGTCTTTCGGTATCTCGACGCGCAGGCTGCTGACGTACTGCGGTTCCTGCATGGTCATCGAGACCAGCAGCCAGACCGTCGCCAGCAGCGCGCCGGCGAGGAACACCGTTTGTGAATCAAACAGGCCGTCAATCCAGCCGCCGAGCGAGCCGCCAATGGCGACGCCTAAGAACTGGCTGGTGGAATAAATGCCCATTGCCGTGCCTTTATAGCCCGCCGGCGCCTCTTTGCTGATAAGCGACGGCAGCAGCGCTTCCATCAGGTTAAAGGCGAGGAAGAAAATCTGCACGCCCGCCACCAGCTCCCAAAAATAGTTTCCGGAGCCCCAGAGTACAATTTCAGCAATCAACAGCAGGGCAATGCACAGCACAAACACGCGCTTCATGCGGCGCTTTACTTCCGCGTAGATGATAAACGGCACCACCGCGATAAACGACACCACCATGGTCACCAGGTAAATTTTCCAGTGCTCGGCGGCCGGAAAGCCCGCCGACTCTAGCTGCCCCGGCAGGGCGACAAAGGTGGACATCAGCAGAATGTGCAGACACATGATGCCGAAATTGAGCTTCAGCAGCCTGGGCTCCATCAGCACCTTGCTGAAGCAACCCTTGACCATGCCGGACTCGCGGTTGAGCACGTGGTTTTTACTGTCCGGTACGACCCACAGCGTGAGCAGAATACCCAGTGTTGCCAGCCCGGCAATCATCCAGAACAGGGCGTGCAGGCCGAGTTTATGCGTAATTATCGGCCCCAGCACCATCGCAATGGCGAAGGTCACGCCGAAGCTGACGCCGATAAACGCCATCGCTTTGGTGCGGTTTTGTTCGCGGGTCAGGTCAGAAAGCAGCGCCATCACCGCGGCGGCAATCGCCCCGGAGCCTTGTAAGGCGCGGCCAAGAATAATGCCCCAGATGGAGTCGGACATCGCGGCAATCACGCTGCCCAGCACAAAAATCGCCAGTCCGCCGACGATCAGCGGTTTGCGGCCAACGCGGTCCGAAATCAGCCCGAAGGGAATCTGAAACACCGCCTGTGCCAGGCCATAAATGCCAATCGCCAGGCCGATTAACGCCTCGCTGGCGCCCTGCAATGCCATGCCGTATGTGGTCAGAACCGGAAGGACCATAAACATACCGAGCATACGCAAAGAAAATACGGTCCCTAAACCCCAGGTGGCGCGTAACTCACCCGGTGTCATTTTGTAATCGTTCATTCCCACCTCTATATAAAAGCTGGGAGTAGTGTAGTGCGGGGAGAGGGAAGGGTAAACAGAGGGTTAATTAACAAATATTACATTATTGAATCATTTGTGCGGAATAGCAGCATGAATGATAACCCGGCGGCGTGGAGCCACCGGGTCAGGCTCCGGTCAGGCCGCCTGCTGGCGGATTGCGTCGATTATCTCCAGCGAGCGTAACGCATCCGCCGCATCAATGATTGGCGTCGCTTCTCCGCGAATCACCTGTAGGAAATGACGTAGCTGCAAAATAAACGGATCGATGGGCTCGACGGCCAGCGTCTCCTGCAACAGCGGGGCATGCCAGCCGCTCTGCTCGCCGTAGCGCCACCAGCGCATCTGCGGAACCGCCAGCGCGCCCTTGCTGCCGGAAATCAGATAGCAGTTTTCCGGGGTATGCGCGTAGACTGCGTTCTCTGCCGAGTTCATCTCCCAGCTCCACGGGCTGACGCCGCAGTCGCTCAGCACCGCGCTGCCCAGTGCGCCGCAGGCGAAGCGCAGGTTGACCACCGCGCTGTCTTCGTTGGCGAAGCCGCGCCTGGCGTTGCTGGTCATCGCCTGAACATCGTCGATCTCGCCCAGCAGATAACGCAGCAGATCGATATCGTGCACCAGATTTACCAGCAGAGGCCCGGCCCCCGGTTCTCGTCGCCAGGCAACATCGAAGTAGTCGTCCGGTTTTTGCAGGATCCAGTGCGCTGATACGGCAACGATCTGACCCAGCTCACCGCTGTCGATAAGCGACTTTGCCGCCACCGTCAACGCATTGTGCCGACGATGATGGCCGACCAGCACCGGGACGCCGTGCTGCGTTGCCGCGTCCACCAGTTCTCGTGCACGCGCCGGAGACTCGGCGACCGGTTTCTCAACCAGCACCGGGATCCCCCGCTCCACGCAGGCAATGGCGCACGGCACGTGCAGAGTGTTCGGCGTCGCGTTAATCACGCCCTGCGGCCTGGCCTGATCCAGCATATCGTGAATGTCGGCATACCACGCCACGCCGAGTGATTTTGCCAGCGCCTGCGCCTGTGGCGACGGATCGGCCAGGGCGACCAGCTCGGCCTGCGGCGTTTGATTGATAACCTCAATATGTTTACGTCCGATGGCACCCGCGCCAATGACGGCAAGACGAATACGATTCATGATGGGCTCCGCAGCGTGGTAGGGAGAGATGAGCGAGCGTCGACCGGGCCTGCCGCCCAGTACCCTTTAGCGGCCAGACCGAGGACGGTCAATGCCGCCGGAATGCCGAGGATCAGGAACACCGATTTAAAATCGAGCCCCAGCGCCAGCATTTCGGCCCCAGCGAAGGCGCTAAGAATGGCGCCGATGCGGCCAACGCCGTGCATCCAACTGGATCCGGTAGCGCGGGCCTGCGTGGGATAGAAGCGAGCGGAAAGGGCGTTCATCCCGGTATTCGCGCCGTTCAAACATGCGCCGCTAACGAAGGCCAGCAGGCACAGTAGCGGGAAATTCACTCCCGCGTAGCCAATCGCCATGGTGAATAATCCGCCCACGGCGAAAATGACGCCCAGCGCCCGATGCGGGTCAATTCGGTCCATCAGCCAGCCGGCAAACAGTGAACCGACGGTGCCGCCCGCCTGATAAATGGCGGTCATGATTGCGGCCTGACTGACGGTCAGGCCAATCTCTTTTACTAGCGTTGGCAACCAGCTGCCGAGGATATAGACCAGGAACAGCCCCATGAAGTAGACCAGCCAAAGCATCAGCGAACCGAACAGGTACTCGCGCGACAGCACAATGCGCATGGCGCTGCTTTTGATCGGCTGCTGCGGCAAAATAAATTGCACGTTTTCACTCACCTGACCGGGGTAAAAACGCTGAAGGATGGCGTGGATCCGCTCGGCGGGCGCCTGCTTGATCACCAGAAAACGCGCGGACTCCGGCAACTTCCAGATAAGAATAGGGGCAAACAGCAGCGGCAGTACGCCACCCAGCGCCATCAGCGAGTGCCAGCCAAACTGTGGGATGAGCCATGATGCGGCAAACCCGCCAATGGCGGCACCGAAGGTGAAACCGCAGAAAATAACGGTGATGATAAACGAGCGTTTGCGCTCAGGGGCGTATTCCGACACCAGCGTGCTCATGTTTGGCATCGCCGCGCCCAGCCCAAGCCCGGTCATAAAGCGGAAAAAGATCATCTGCTCAATGTTCTGGGAAAACGCCGTCGCCACGGTCCAGAAACCGAAGAAAAAGACGCTGTTAATGATGATTTTCTTACGCCCCAACCAATCTGCGAGCGGGCCGGAGAAAAGCGCGCCTAGCGCAAGGCCGATCAGCGCGGTACTGATGACAAAGCCCAGCTCGTGGTTACTGACGCCCCACTCTTGTTTGAGCGTGGGGGCGATAAAACCCATGATGGCGATATCGAAACCGTCCAGCGCGATGACGCAAAAACCAAGGAAAATAACCAGCTTCTGGTAGCGGCTGAGCGGGTTGGAATTGATTAACTCTCTGACATCCAGGCGTTGTGTCTGTGACATAGCGTACTCCTGTTTACAGGAAGGATTGTGCCGCGTTAAACAGCAGCGCTGCGCGTTGTTGGGCCGGTAGAGCTCCCTTAGCTCCGTCCAGCGGGACTTCCAGCGAAATCGGCAGCGTGGGCGGTAAGGCCGCCAGCAGGCCGCGCAAATCCAGCTCGCCTTCTCCCGGGACCCGGCGTGCGCAGCGGGCCTGGTAAATCAGTTCTCCGGTGTCTGTGGGCATTCGCGCCGGGGCATCGCACAGCTGCATGTAGTTCAGCTGCTGTGGCGCCAGCGCACGCAACGCGTCCAGTGACTCACCCGCGCGCCAGAAATGGATGGCATCGACCAGGATGCCAACGTTGTGCTGTCCGCTGGCGGCAATCAGCTTCTGCGCGGAGGCGAGCGTCGGAAGATAGGTCCACGGCATCGGCTCCAGGTTCATGGTCAGGCCGTAGGCTTCTCCGGCCTGCGCCAGCCGGGCAAGGTTGTCCGCGCAGCGGTGCAGGTTATCGTCATTGCCGGCCACCAGCACCTGTTGAGCCTCCAGTCGGGCGGCGGTTTCGAGGAACGGACGCAGCGCATCAAGGTTGAAGTCCGGCGTCAGGCGCACAATCTCCACGTCGGAAACGCGTATCCCGGTATCGCGTAGCGCGGCCAGGGTTTCGCGTACCGTCGGCGTATCGCCGAGCATGTCGTAGTCAGGGTCATCAGGCGTTGCGGGCAGCAGACGAATGCCCACGTGGCTATAGCCGGTGAGCGCGGCGATACGCACGTGTTCCGGCGGTGAAACGTCCAGCACGGTGAGTGCTGCTAGCGAGAGGGAACGCATATTCATACAGACTCCAGTACAGTTGCAGGTAAGATTTTTAGTTATGTTTGGCGCCTTTCCCAGGCTAAATGCGTAATTTTTTTAAGATGTTATGTTTGCGGCCAGGTTTTTTCCCACCAGATAACCAAAGGTCATGGCAGGGCCAAGCGTGATGCCGCCGCTGGGGTAGAACCCCTGCATCACGCTCGACATATCGTTACCCACGGCAAATAATCCGGGAATCGGCTGTTGTTCCGCGTCCAGCACGCGCGCCTGTTCATCGGTTTTCAGTCCGCTGAAGGAACCGAGCGAGCCGGGAAGAATTCGCACCGCGTAATACGGTGCCTGTTCCAGCGTACCCAGCGTCGGGCTAGGCTGGTGGCGGGCGTCGCCCTGCGCGAGGTTATAGGCAGATGCGCCGCGTTGGAAATCGTCATCGCGAGCCTGACGGGCGAAGCCGTTAAAGCGAGCGACGGTATCGCTGAGCGCTGAACCGTCGATGCCGCATTTTTGAGCCAGCTCCGCCAGCGTGTTGCCGCTTTGCAGGTAACCTGTACGCAGCCAGGCTTTTACCGGGAACGGCGTGGGGCGCGCGTGGCCGAGGCCGTAGCGGTGCAGCGCGCGGCTGTCGGCAATGAGCCACGCCGCCGGTTTTTCTCCCTCCGGCGTCGCCTTGAGCAGCGCGGCGATAAAGTCATGATACGAGTCGGCTTCATTGACAAAGCGTTTGCCGTTATCGCGCACCGCGATAAATCCCGGCTTGGCACGTTCAACGAGATGTGGAAACGCCAGCTGTATTCCGCTGGCCAGCGACACGCGGGAGACCGGTGCCCACGCCATGGGGTGCTTAAGCGAGTCGTCAAACTGCCCGCCCACGGTTTCGCCAAGACGAATGCCATCGCCCTGATTGCCCGGCGGCGCGGCGGAGAAGTGACCGTAGCCCTGCGCCGCGTGCGGCACCTGTTCGGCTAATCGCTGCTTGTCGTGCGGGAAACCGCCGCAGGCCAGCACCACCGCGCGAGCGTTAACCTGAATCTCGCCGTCATCGCTACAGAGAACGGCGCCAGTGATGCCGCTGGCGTCCTGTAATAACCGCGTCACCGGTGCGTTGAGCTGAAAACGGACGCTGGCGTCCAGCGCCGAACGCAGCAGGCGCGCCACCAGCGCGTTGCCATTCACCAGATGACGACCACGACCATAACGCAGTCGCTGCCAGCCATGACGGGCAAGGCGTCGAGCGGCATACAGCGCGGATCGCGGTGAGCGCGTCGCGTTAAAAAAGTGCGCCATATCCGCGCCGCCTGCGATGCCCATCCCGGCCAGGCTGATGGTCTCCAGCGGCGGCCGCAGCCGGTGCAACCAGTCGCCCAGCTCGCGGGCATCATAGGGTTGAGCGGTCACCGAGCGACCGCCGTTGGCGAAGCCGTGGCTATTGTGAAAATCCGGCATTTTACTGCCGGAGAGGAACTGGACGGCGGTACGGCGACGGAAAAACTCCACCATCTCCGGCCCATAGCGCAAGAAAGTCCGCAGACGCGCATCGGCCGGACGCCCCTCCATCTCGGCCTGTAGATAGGCCAGCGGCGCGGTATCATCCTCGATAATACCTTCTTCGCGGGCGAGCGGATTTTGCGGGATCCACAGCCAGCCGCCGGACCAGGCGCTGGTGCCGCCAATCGTCGACTCTTTTTCGGCTACCAGCACCCGCGCGCCGTGCAGCGCCGCGGTCACGGCGGCAGACAGCCCCGCCGCGCCGGAGCCGATAACCAGCATATCCACCTCAACGAGCCTGCTCATGCGCGACTCCTTATTGCAGCGGGGAGAAATCGGTTGGGCGCATCAGCACCGACTCCAGACGTTCAACCGCTGCCAGCTCGCGGTTTTTACGCGAAAAGGTCAGCCAGCGCTCGTCCTGCGCCATCCGCGCGCGGCGCACCAGACGGTCGTCCAGGCTTTCGTAAGCCCAGATATGAACGACCTGATTCACCACGCCGATCTCGGTGAAGAAGAAGCCAATCAGCTTGCCGAGATGCTCGGTCTGCACCGCGTAGGCGTCGCTTTTGTACAGCGCCAGCCAGTCGGCCATTTTCAGCGGGTTGATGGTGTAGGTGCGTTTTTCGTAGATCATGATGCTTCTCCTGAAGTGAGTGGGGATGTGTTGGTCATGTGCAGGGCGGCCAGATAGCCGAACGTGAGCGCCGGGCCAAGGGTAATGCCAGGGCCGGGATAGGTGCCCGCCATCATCGAATCCATATCGTTACCGACAGCGTACAGGCCACCGATAGGCTGACCCTGCTGGTTAATCACCTGCGCGTCGGCGGTGGTGACCAGCCCGCGCGAGGTGCCTAAATCGCCGGTAAAGAGTTTGATGGCATAAAACGGCGCGCTTAATAGCGGCGCGTTACAAGGGTTTGGGCTATGCGCCGCATCGCCCATGGCGCGGTTATAGCTGTTTCCACCCTTGTGAAATTGCGGGTCGCTGCCGTTGGTGGCGTCGCGGTTATAGCGGGCGACGGTGTGTTCAAGCTGCTGCGGGTCAAGGCCTAACTGCTGCGCCAGTTCGCCCAGACTCTGCGCCTGATGCAGATAACCGGCGCTCACCAGCGCGTCGTTGTTGACCGGTGCCGGGCGCGCCAGCCCCAGGCCATAGCGCTTCATTGCCTGGGCATCGCAGAGCAGATAGCAGGGGGCGTTCTCCGGCTGCTGCTGCATGGCGCTGGCGAAATGATGGTAGGAATTGGATTCATTGACGAAGCGTACGCCGCGCTGGTTGACGGCAATCACGCCCGGCTTGGCGCGGTCGGTCACCAGATGCGGGAAACGCTCCTCGCTGCCGTCCGGACGGCGCAGTACGGAAACCGGCGCCCAGAAAAAGTTCGACGGCAGGTCGGCACCCTGGCGTGCATCCACGCCCAGCCCCAGCTGAAACGCTGCCCCGTCGTTCGTCGCGGGCGACATGGTGTAGTGTTGCTGAGTAGCGGGGCGGAACTGCGGTGCAATACGCCCGGCGGCGAAACCACCGGCCGCCAGCACGACGCCGCGGCGCGCGTGCAGGGTGATTGATTGACCATCGCGCTCAATTTCCACGCCGGTCACGCGGCCATTCTGTTCCGTCAACGATTTCACCGTGACGTTCAGTTTCAGCGTCAGCCCTTTGCGTAGCGCCAGCGTGGCCATACGGGCAATCAGCGCGTTGCCCATTGCCAGACGGGTACCACGGTGATGGCGCAGGCGATCTCGACCGTAGCGCAGTAACAGTTTGGTGCAGTGGCGGAACGAGCGCCACGAGCGACGCATATCGAGAAAATGCTGAATATCGACGCGGTTCACCATCATACCGCCAAACAGCAGCATTCCCGGCGGCGGCGAGCGTAAGGTGGTGAAATGCTCGCCCAACTCGCGACCATCATACTCCACCACTTCCAGCGCGCGGCCTACGTCGACCGCGCCGGGTTCATCCGGGTAGTAGTCCGGCGACAGCGGGCGCAGGCTGTATTTCACCGCGCCTTCCTGCTCGAGAAAAGCCAGCGCTTCGCGACCGGCATTAACGAAGGCCTCAACCATCTCAGGACGATAGTTCGCCTCACCGATGATGGTACGCAGGTAGGTTTTCATCTCGTCAGGGGCCCCGCTTTTTCCTGCAGCACGGGCCTGATCGGTGTCGTTAATCCACACCGCGCCGCCAGAAATTGCCGAGGTGCCGCCAAAGTGCGGCGCTTTTTCCAGCATTAGCACGGAGAGCCCTTTGCAGCAGGCGGTGACGGCGGCGGCAAACCCCGCCGCGCCGCTGCCGATGACGATCACATCCCAGCTTTTCATGCGGCGGCCTCATGCGATGAAGGCATAGCTCCGATGAACTGACCCATGAGTTCCATCTGCGCCAGCGCCATTTCCGGGCCGGTTTGCGTGCGACATCCGCGCTCGCTGGCGAAGGCCAGTAGCGGGGTGATGACGGGGGCCGTTACGACGTCGGCGACGTGGGTGGCGGCGGTTAATGTTTCAAGCAGCGTCGGATCTAACGGCAGCGGATCGAAGCCCGCCATGCCGGCAGGGGAACCGTTGACCAGCAGATCGATCTCCGCCAGTGATGTGGGCAGGGCGGTGAGATGGACGGTTGGGAAGTGGGTGGCAAGGCGATTTTCCAGACGCTGGCGGCTGGCCTCATCGCGGTCATACAAGGCCAGGCTCTGGATACCGGCTTCACACAGCCCCCAGGCGATGGCGCTACCGACGCCGCCGCAGCCGGAAAGCAGGACACGTTTGCCCGCAGGCTGGAAACCATGCGCCTGTGCGGCGCGCTGGAAGCCGACACCGTCTAACATGTCGCCCTCTAAACGCCCGTCCGCCAACTTACGCACCACGTTAACCGCATTCAGATGGCGGGCGCGGGGGGTCAGGGTATCCAGCAATCCAGCGACGCGCTGTTTATGGGGAACGGTAACCAGAATACCGCTCATGTTGTGCCAGCCGCGCAGGGCGTTCAGATAGTCGGCAACCGCTTCCGGCGCGATATCGACAGGGATCATGACCTTGTCCAGATTCTGACTGGCAAAGTAGTGGTTAAAGTTTTCCGGTGATTTCACCTGGGTAATGGGATGTCCGATAACGGCGACGACCTGAGTAAATCCGCTGACCATAACTCACCTCACTTGTTAACAAACTGTTGCTTGAGTATTTCAATGGATGCGGTGAGCGACAACGCAGAATTCGGACAGGTTGGTTGTTAATCGCACCGACAGTGCGATAATCGCAGTAATTGACTCCCTATGTTGCAAAAGTGTGAACAACTATGCAAAACGAGATTCATCAACGCGACCTGATCGTGGGGTTGCAAAAGGGGCTGGCGCTAATCCAGCTTTTCTCAAAGGCAAACCCGCGCTTAACGGTGCCGCAAGCGGCGAAGATGAGCGGGCTGACGCAAAGCGCCGCCCGCCGTTTTTTTCTGACGCTGGTGCATGATGGTTATCTGGCTACCGACGGACGTTATTACTGGTTAACGGCGAAAAACCTCCGCCTGGGGCAGGCGTACGTCGATTCTGCCCAGTTCCCGCGCATGGTGCGGCCGATCGTCGAGTACGTCGCCAGCCGCACCGAGGAACATGCGTCCGTTGGGGTCATTGATGATAACGAGCTGGTCTATATCGCCCGCAGCAAGCATACGCCGTTTAACTCAACCTCTGTGCGGCTTGGTGAACGAGTACCGATTCACTGCACCGCGGGCGGTCGTCTGTGGTTAGCCTCGTTGCCGGAAGCGGAATGTGAGGCTGTGTTGCAGCGTGTGACCCGCGAGCAGCGAACGCCTTACACGGTGACGGATGTACCGACGTTGATGGAGCGTATCGCGCAGGTTCGTCGTCAGGGGTATGCGACCATCGAGCAGGAGTTTGAGATTGGCATGCTGGTGATTGCGGTACCGCTAGCCGATAGGGAAGGGCTGTACTGGGGAGCGCTGAGTTTGACCAGCCATCAGTCGCGCACGTCGCTGGAGGCATTGTGTCGGGATCATCTTGATTTGCTGTATAGCGCACAGGCGATGCTGGTGGGCTAGGCAGGTGAAAAAATTGGGTGCGTTGAGAATACCTGGCAACATCAAGAGTGGCGGGGATGACTCCCCGCCGGGTCTCTTACTTAACAGATTCGTAGGCTGTGAAGACGGCGACCTCCGTATGACCGCTGCGAATACGGACCGCGCAAAGATCTTTGCGCGTGACCAGCACCGACAACACGACGGTAATACAGAGGACGATCAGGGCAACAATCACTACCTTGTTCCGCTTCATAGCCTACTTCTCCTTGACCCGAAGGTCGGTAAGAGGCTAACCTAATGTTGCTACGCATTTAGGGGCCTCAGATTAATGTTAAGCGTCTTGCCGGACGCTGAATGTTATCTGGGGCTTTTGTCTATCTGCCTTTCACATCATGCTCAAGACAAATAGTCTCAAGCACCCGCCGCGATTTTATACCTCTTCCCCTTGAATGAGCCGCTTAAACGCCAGCCTCGCCAATATTTAGGAAAACATCAATATCGGGCACTTTTCTTCAGGTAATAAAAAACCCCGCCGAAGCGAGGTTTTTTTGTCAGACCGTGTGTCTTACCAGACGTAAGTCAGCAGGCTCTGTGAGTTAGGCACCATAAAGTCCACGGACATCATCACAGACAGCGCGGTAATGGCAATGATCGAGAAACCGAACAGCTTGCGCGCCCAGACCTTATCATCTTCCACTTTGTAACCGCGCAGCGCCATACCGAGCCACCAGACGCTCACTGCCGCTGCAACAACCAAGTATTTATACCCGGCGTAGCCGCCCAGAGAGAGCATCAATGTGGCCAGCGCAAACGCTACGATATACACCGTGATGTGGTTCTTCGCCACGGCAATGCCTTTCACTACCGGCAGAACCGGAATGTTCGCTGCCTGATAATCCTTGAAGCGGAAAATCGCGATAGCGTAGGAGTGAGGCATCTGCCACAGGCTGAAAATGGCCAGCAGAATTAACGCGCCGCTGTCGAAATCACCCGTGACCGCGCAGTAGCCAATCACCGGCGGCGCAGCGCCGGAGAGAGAACCAATCAGCGTGCCGTAAACGGAGTGGCGCTTCATGTACAGGCTGTAAACGCCGACATAAACCACGAACCCCATCACCCCCAGCCAGCAGGCGAGGGGATTGGCGCCGAACCACAGCAGCATGAAGCCAGCGAGACCCAGCAAGGTGGCGTAGACCAGCGACGTTTTTGGCGCAATCAGTCCCTTAACCAGCACTCGGTTCTTCGTACGTTCCATCTTACGGTCGATGTCACGATCGATGTAGTTGTTGAAAACACAACCCGAGGCGACCACCAGAGACACGCCGATCAGCGTCCAGGCGAACAGCGGATAATCGATGTGGCCCTTGGAGGCCAGCAGGAAACCGCCGATCACGGAGATCAGGTTGCCAAAAATGATGCCAGGCTTCGTTACTTGCAGGTATCGCTTAAACATACTCGCCGCTCTTAGTGAACCATCATGTTGTAGTTCAGGTTCCACATAATCCAGATGGAGCCTACCACCACGATGGCAATGATTATCACGGTAAAGACAAACGCGGTCATGTTCCAGCCTTCGTCAGACTTGCTGTTCATGTGCAGGAAGTACACCAGGTGTACGACGATCTGCACAACAGCGGTCACCAGAATGGTGCCGAGAATTGCCGCATGCGACGCGCTACCGGTCATTACCATCCAGAACGGGATCACCGTCAGGATGATCGACAGGATGAAACCTGTCATGTACGACTTCACGCTGCCGTGGGATGCGCCGCTGTGATCGTTAGAATGACTCATTACATCGCCCCCATCAGGTAAACAACGGAGAATACACAGATCCATACGACGTCCAGGAAGTGCCAGAACAGGCTCAGGCACAGAATACGCGTACGGTTAGTGCTGGTCAGGCCGCGGCGGGAAATCTGCACCATCAGCACCGCCATCCAGATAAGACCGGAGGTGACGTGCAGACCGTGAGTCCCGACCAGCGCAAAGAACGCCGACAGGAAGCCGCTGCGATCCGGGCCCATACCTTCAACAATCAGGTGATGGAATTCATAGATTTCCATCGCGATGAACCCGGCACCAAACAGGAAGGTGAGGGCGAGCCAGGAAACCACCTGGCTCTTGTTGTTTTTGTACATGGCGATAGCCGCCATGCCGTAGGTGATGGAGCTGAACAGCAGCAGTGCGGTTTCTACCAGCACGAACGGCAGTTCGAAGATATCTTTACCGGTTGGGCCGCCCGCCGTGCCGTTCACCAGAACGGCATAGGTGGCAAACAGCGTGGCGAAGATAATGCAGTCGCTCATCAGGTAGATCCAGAAACCGAAGACTTTCATCGGCCCTGTATCGTGATGCCCGTGTTCATGCGCGTGGGCGTTGTGCGCGAGAGTATCAGTTGCCATTTTTCAGCCCTGCCTTAGAAATCTCATCGAAATGCTGATTTTCCAGTTTTTCGACTTCCGCAACCGGCACGTAGTAATCCACGTCCTCGTCAAAGCTTTTGATAATCCAGGTGATCAGGATGCCAGCGAAGCCGACAATTGCCATCCACCAGATATGCCAGATCATGGCGAAACCAAACACCGTAGCGAAGGCGGCAATCACGATGCCCGCACCGCTGTTTTTCGGCATATGAATTTCTTCATACTGTGTTGGCTGCTTGTACGCTTCGCCTTTCTCTTTCATTTCCCAGAATGCATCGCGTTCGTGAATCTGCGGCACAATGGCAAAGTTATAGAACGGAGGCGGGGAAGAGGTTGCCCACTCCAGCGTACGGCCGCCCCATGGGTCACCGGTCAGGTCACGGTTCTGCTCGCGGTCGCGAATAGACACGTAGAACTGAATCAGCTGGCACAGGATACCGCAGGCAATCAGCGCAGCACCGCATGCGGCAATCACCAGCATCGGGTGGAACTGCGGATCAATTTGCTGGCTCAGGCGACGGGTCATACCCATGAAGCCCAGCACGTACAGCGGCATAAACGCGACGAAGAAGCCGATGATCCAGAACCAGAAGGCGCGTTTGCCCCAGGTCTCGTTCAGGGTGAAGCCAAAGGCTTTCGGCCACCAGTAGGTCAGACCGGCGAAGCAACCAAATACCACACCGCCGATGATCACGTTATGGAAGTGCGCAATCAGGAACAGGCTGTTGTGCAGTACGAAGTCTGCGCCCGGCACCGCCAGCAGAACGCCGGTCATACCGCCGACCGAGAAGGTCACGATAAAGCCGATGGTCCACAGCATCGCAGAGTTGAAGACGATGCGGCCCTGATACATGGTGAACAGCCAGTTGAAGATCTTCACCCCGGTCGGGATGGCGATAATCATCGTGGTAATACCGAAGAAGGCGTTAACGTTCGCGCCGGCACCCATGGTGAAGAAGTGGTGCAGCCAAACGATGAACGACAGGATGGTAATACACACGGTCGCCCACACCAGCGAGGTGTAGCCAAACAGGCGTTTACGCGAGAAGGTTGCCGCAACTTCAGAGAACACACCGAATACCGGCAGAACCAGGATATACACTTCCGGATGGCCCCAGGCCCAAATCAGGTTGATGTACATCATCATGTTGCCGCCCATATCGTTGGTAAAGAAATGGGTGCCCAGATAGCGATCCAGGGTCAGCAGCGCGATGGTAACCGTCAGAATTGGGAAGGAGGCGATAATCAGGATGTTGGCGCACAAAGATGCCCAGGTAAATACCGGCATCTTGAACATCGTCATTCCTGGCGCACGCATCTTGATGATGGTCACGAAGAAGTTAATACCGGTCAGAGTGGTACCAATACCGGAGAGCTGCAGCGCCCAAATCCAGTAATCGACCCCTACGCCCGGACTGTACTCAATTCCCGAAAGCGGCGGATAGGCCAGCCAGCCGGTCTGAGCGAATTCACCTACACCCAGCGACAGGTTAACCAGAACCACACCGACAACGGTGAACCAGAAGCTCAGGTTGTTCAGGAACGGGAACGCCACGTCGCGCGCGCCGATCTGTAACGGAACCACCAGGTTCATCAGACCGATAACGAACGGCATCGCCACGAAGAAGATCATGATAACGCCGTGAGCGGTAAAGATCTGGTCGTAGTGATGAGGCGGCAGGAAGCCTGCTTCCCCGGCGGAGGCCAGCACCTGCTGGCTACGCATCATAATGGCATCGGCAAAGCCACGCAGCAGCATGACGATAGCGACGATGACATACATGATGCCGAGTTTTTTGTGGTCGACGGAGGTCAGCCACTCGTTCCATAGATAGGACCACTTACCGAAGTAAGTGATGGCCGCCAGGAGAGCAAGTCCCCCGACGATAATGGCAGCCACCGTAACCACGATAATGGGTTCGTGGTAGGGCACTGCATCCAGTGTCAGTTTTCCGAACATCGTATTCTTCCTCGGCCCCTTAGTGAGCGGATTCCGCGTGGCTCATGTCCATGCCTTCCATTCCTTCGTGCGATGCGTGTTCGCCTTCCGGTTTAGACATGTTCATGCTCTTGCCGTGATCCATGAATTTGCTGGTCACTGCTTTAAACAAATCAGGTTTCACGCTGGAGAAGTACTCCACCTTGTTGTATTCGCTCGGTGCAGCCACTTTCTCGAATGCCGCCATGTCGTCCATGGTGTTCGGAGATTGTTTCGCTTTAGCGACCCACTGATCGAATGTGGCACGATCCGGCGTAGCAATGGCTTTGAACTTCATACCAGAGAAGCCCGGGCCGCTATAGCTTGCTGAGATACCGTCGTAGGTACCCGCTTCGTTAGCGATAAGATGCAGGTTAGTCTGCATGCCGGCCATGGCGTAAATCTGGCTGCCCAGACGCGGGATAAAGAAGGAGTTCATCACGGAGTTGGAGGTCACTTTGAACTGCACCGGTACGTTCGCCGGGAAAGCGATTTCGTTAACGGTAGCAATGCCCTGCTCCGGGTAGATGAAGAACCATTTCCAGTCCATGGAAACCACTTCAATGGTGATTGGTTTCTCGTCATGAACCAGCGGTTTGCTCGGTTCTAAAGAGTGAGTGGTTTTCCAGGTCAGAACGGCGAGGAAGATGATGATAAGAATTGGCACGGTCCAGACCACAGCTTCCACTTTGTTGGAGTGTGACCAGTTCGGGCTATACTTCGCATCTTTATTGCTCGCACGATACTTCCAGGCGAAACCAACAGCCATCAAGACGGCCGGTATCACGACGATCATCATCAGGCCGAAGGCCGTCAGAATCAGCGAACGCTGCTCCAGTCCAATCTGTCCTTTGGGGTCAAGTAGTGCAGAATCGCAGCCACTGAGTAATACAGTGCCGGCGATTAATGACAACCATCCCAAGTTTTTATTGTATTTCCTGAGTCTCATGTAACGACCTCAATTCCACGGGGTGTTGGTGGCGTTTAAAGTGTGTGGGCATTTTACGGGAAGGTTACATTACTGTAAACATCATTGGGGCTCTGTCAGTTATGTGTTACCGGGTTCTGCCGTGCTTGTCACAGATGTTGCCAAATGTGTCTATTTTTCAGGCGGAATGCCCATCTGACGGGCGTTATAACGAAAGGGGGGATAGGGGCGGGGTTAAGATGGCAATTGGTATAACCATTGCCAAAAATATACAATTAATTAACAAATAATCATCAAATAAAAGACAATTAAAAAACGAAAATTTAATTGGTCCGATGCTGAATCGGTTAAAGAAATAAAGCCTGTTTTAATCGTTCCAGTAATTTCCAGAATTCTAAAGCGCACAAAAGCGCAAATAAAAAATTTGATATACGATGCGTGAGTTATTATTACGCGTAGTGATTACAACGGATATGTCGCATTTTTTACTTATTTACCGGAACCGACGTTTTGCGCAGAGCCAGATAGTCCAGCAGGCAGCCGAAAACGATGCCAACAAAGGCAATCAGAACCCCCGCTTCCAGCACCCGTGCTGACCACGGTAATACGGAGAAATTCAGCGCATCGCTGATTAACATCAGCAGCCAGATGCCCAGCAGAACAACACCCACTAACAGCAGACGCAGCGCCAGACGATAGCCGCCGCTGTAGGCCGTGCGTGGCATAAACTGCTCGGTTTGCTGGGTATACTCCAGCGTTCGTCGGCAGACGAGCAGCAAGAAGATTCCCGGCACGGCGGCGACCACGGAGAAAAGATAGAAGGTTGGCCAGCCGTGGGCTTCAACGAACCAACCGGCAATTGGCCCCACGTACACGCGACCTACGGCAGAGAGTGCCGACAGTAGGGCAAACTGGGTGGCGGAAAACGACTTATTGCATAACGTCATCAGCAACGCGACGAACGCCGCTGTGCCCATGCCGCCGCACAGGTTTTCAAAGAACACCGCCGCCGCCATGGAATAGAGATGTTTGTCGGTTACCGACAGCATCCAGTAACCGGCGTTGGAGACGCCTTGCAAAATACCGAAAATGAGCAGCGCGCGGAACAACGTCAGGCGTTGCATCAGCACGCCGCCGTACAGCGCACCGACGATGGTCGCAAATAAGCCAAGGGTTTTGTTGACCATACCAACCTGGCCTGCGTCAAAGCCGACGCCGCGAATCAGGAAGGTGGTGGTCAGGCTCATGGCGAAGGCATCGCCGAGTTTGTACATTACAATCAGCAGCAGAATCAGCCACGCGTTATTGCGGCTAAAGAAATCTTTTAACGGCGCAACCACCGCTTGCTCAAGGCTTTTAGGCACCGGAATAACATCGCTTGGTTCCGGTGCCAGCAGCGTGGCGATAATACAGGGCACCAGTAGCGCGGCCATTAACCAGTACATGCCCTGCCAGCCTAGCCACTTATCGGCAAGCCACAGCGCTAAACCGCCGGAAACCAGCATTCCCAGTCGATAGCCCAGCACGCTAATCGCCGCGCCGGCCCCGCGCTCTTCGGCGGGCAGCACGTCGGTTTTCCAGGCGTCGAAGACGATATCCTGTGAAGCAGAGCAGAAGGCGATGACGACCGCCAGTGCCGCCATCCAGCGCAGCTGTGAGGCGGGCTCAAGGAAACCCATCGCCGCGATGGCGACAAGCAGTAAACATTGGGTGGTGAGCAGCCAGCCGCGACGTCGCCCAAGGAATGGCGGCGTATAGCGGTCCATGACCGGAGACCAGAGAAACTTAAACACATATGCCTGTCCGACAAGCGAGAAGAAACCGATGGTTTTCAGGTCGATATTCTCAACCGTCATCCACGCCTGTAGCGTCCCTGAGGTCAGGGCAAGCGGTAAACCGGACGCAAAGCCAAGAATCAGCAGAATGGCTGATTTCGGTTGCTGAAAAATTCGCAGATAGTGAGCAGACATAGGTGTATACGTTCAGACCCGGCGAGGTGCCGGGTCTGAGACAGGATTAACGGGCGTTCTGTTTGATGAAATCGTGGATCGCGGTGTCCTGCGCCATATCGGCGATGGTATCGCCCAGCACGCTATCAACGGTATCGGAAATGTTCTTGTTGGAAGCCTGGAATGCGCCTTCAACGGAATAGTTAGAACGGTAGTTTTTGGTCATCTTGTTACCGTTCGCGGCGGTCGCGATGATAGCGATATCCGCTTTGGTATTGATGTTGTAACGCACGTTACCCTGGGAAACGTCGGCGTACAGCTGATTAACGATGATCTGCAGGTTTACCGCACCGTTCGGGCCAATCATGTAGCCGCGCGCGGTCATCTGTTTTTCCAGCACTTCTTGCATCAGGAAGCGCAGGTCGCGGGAAGCTGTCAGGGTCACCAGCTGGTTGTTGCGAGTCACTTTCGCCAGCGCCTGATCCTGACGCTGGTCGGCGCCGGTAATGCTGACGGTGACGCCCATCAGGCTAGGATCCTGCTGAGGCAGTGTGATTTTCGGCGACACGTCAACGGTGGTCGGCGGCGTTGCGCATCCTGCCAACATAAACAGTGCTACCAGTGGGAAGAGGATTTTTTTTAACATGTTAGGGTTCTCAAACGCATTGTTTACTGAAAATTCCCGTCATCATAACATCGCCAACGGTCAGGGGAAGTAGGCAATGCATGTAATTTCATCGCGTTGGTGCTTTTCTGCGCCAGGGATCGTTTTGCAGGTGGATTTCAGATGAGAACGGATTGTAAAAGGCGTTAACTTCATCTACTTGACAAATAAAATGGGGCGAACGCTAATTTTTTGTTGCCTTTGTGTAATGGAGTCAGTAAAAGCGGCTAACATTTAAAGGGATAGGCGGCATCTTAACGTTGTCGGAGGAGTAATATCATGATGATGCGTGAACAAATCGAAGAAAAATTAAGGGCAGCGTTTGATCCAGTGTTCCTGGAAGTTGTCGATGAAAGCTACCGCCACAACGTACCGGCAGGCTCAGAGAGCCACTTTAAAGTTGTGCTGGTGAGCGATCGATTTACCGGGGAACGCTTCCTGAATCGCCACCGAATGATCTATGGCACCCTAACAGAGGAGTTTGCCTCCACCGTACATGCTCTGGCTCTGCATACCTACACGCGTAAAGAGTGGGAAGGTTTACAGGATACCGTTTTTGCCTCGCCGCCGTGTCGTGGCGCGGGGACTATCGCGTAGAAAAGGCATTTGCAACGCGGAACTTTTCCAGTATGTTGCGTACAGATTATGAGAAAACGGCCTGCGGGCCGTTTTGTTTTGTCTGAATTTTGAGCGCTAAAAACAGTATTCAGACAAAAATTAGCCGGGAATTGTGAAAAATGCCGCAGCAACGCGTGATAACCGTTCTCGACTCATAAAAGTGATGCCGCTATAATGCTGCGTCTTATTTTTCGGAATGTCTTCGGGATGATTCTGGCTACAGGGAATGGTTTCTGATTAAAAGAGAACGTCCCAGTACTGCAAGGCATGATTCAGAGTTGACCGAGCACTGTGATTTTTTTGAGGTAACAAGATGCAAGTTTCAGTTGAAACCACTCAGGGCCTTGGCCGCCGTGTAACGATTACTATCGCTGCTGACAGCATCGAGACCGCTGTAAAAAGCGAGCTGGTCAACGTAGCGAAAAAAGTACGCATTGACGGTTTCCGTAAAGGTAAAGTACCGATGAATGTTGTTGCTCAGCGTTATGGCGCTTCCGTGCGTCAGGACGTGCTGGGTGACCTGATGAGCCGCAACTTTGTTGATGCGATCATCAAAGAGAAGATCAATCCGGCTGGCGCACCGAACTACGTTCCGGGCGAATACAAGCAGGGTGAAGACTTCACCTACGCAGTAGAATTCGAAGTGTACCCGGAAGTTGAGCTGAAAGGCCTGGACGCTATCGAAGTTGAAAAACCGGTTGTTGAAGTGACCGAAGCCGACGTTGACGGCATGCTGGACACCCTGCGTAAGCAGCAGGCTAACTGGAAAGACAAAGACGGCGCTGTTGACGCTGAAGACCGCGTAACCGTTGACTTCATCGGTTCCGTAGACGGCGAAGAGTTCGAAGGCGGCAAAGCGACTGACTTCGTACTGGCAATGGGCCAGGGTCGTATGATCCCGGGCTTTGAAGACGGTATCAAAGGCCACAAAGCAGGCGAAGAGTTCACCATCGACGTGACCTTCCCGGAAGAATACCACGCTGAAAACCTGAAAGGTAAAGCGGCTAAGTTCGCGATTACCCTGAAGAAAGTTGAAGAGCGTGAGCTGCCGGAACTGACTGCTGAATTCATCAAACGTTTCGGCGTTGAAGATGGCACCGTTGAAGGCCTGCGCGCTGAAGTGCGTAAAAACATGGAACGCGAGCTGAAAGGCGCGGTACGTAACCGTGTTAAATCTCAGGCGATCGAAGGCCTGGTGAAAGCCAACGAAATCGACGTTCCGGCTGCTCTGATCGACAGCGAAATCGACGTTCTGCGTCGTCAGGCTGCTCAGCGTTTCGGTGGCAACCAGCAGCAAGCGATGGAACTGCCGCGCGAACTGTTCGAAGAGCAGGCGAAACGCCGCGTTGTTGTTGGCCTGCTGCTGGGCGAAGTGATTCGTACCCACGAGCTGAAAGCTGACGAAGCACGCGTTGCTACTCTGATCGAAGAAATGGCTTCTGCCTACGAAGATCCGAAAGAAGTGATTGAATTCTACAGCAAAAACAAAGAGCTGATGGAAAACATGCGCAGCGTCGCTCTGGAAGAACAGGCTGTTGAAGCGGTTCTGGAAAAAGCGAAAGTGACTGAAAAAGCAACTTCCTTCAACGAACTGATGAACCAGCAGGCGTAATTTCGCTTCCCGGTTTACGGTTTTGAGAAAAGCCCGTTGCCTTTTGGTGACGGGTTTTTTTTGCCTATAGCATTGTGGGAGCAATAATCTTCCACATATGTGATATGTCTACCGTCAGTATCTTATCTGAAAATCATGAGCAACTTTGCTCGAGGATGTGCATCGCTTGTGAGTATCATGAATCCCTGGGGTTAAGTATCTATCTACTGCGTAATGTGTATTATAAGTTTGTGATTGATATCTCTTTTTATGGCTGAAATTTACTCAGAAATGAGGGGTTTTATTATTTTTTGGGTTTTGTATATATTTTTTTGTGAAGAATATAACATTTCTCTGTTTGTTATCAGGCTGATTGTGAGCCATCAGACGATTTCTTTAACTCGATACGAATTAGCGATATAAGTCGTTACTAAAGATGTTGATGATTGCCCTACGATGAATATCTTACCTTGGGTATGGGTAAACGATGGGGGCAACATGAACGAGCAGAAACAGTGGTTGAATACTGGGCAGGCGCTAACATGCTTTACGGTATCAGAGTCTCACGCAGTACGCTTTGCTGAGTTTTCCCCTCGCGAACCCCAGACATGGCCAATGGACTACCATTTTAGTAACGGTGGGGGGCCTCTGGAAGAGTCCTCTATCAGGCGGTTTTTTCTGCAAACTCAGGCATCACGTCTTGTCCATCCCACAGAAGCTATGCCCACACAAGAGGTTTATTTTAGTGCGGATAGCGACACGGTTTCTTTTTCTTCTTTTCGTCATGTTGCTTTTCATGAACAGCGTTGGCTAAGAACTGAACTCGTTGTTCCGTACACGGGGGATTATCACTTTCGGCTTGCAACGTGCGGCGGAGTTCGAATTTGGTGTGATGGACAGCTAGCGGCCTGTTTTACCCCATTTAGCCGAAATCGTTTGCAAGAACAAGAGATATCATTGCCATTGCGGGCAGGGAAAAATCAGATCCTTATCCATCTGGATGAACTCTTTGAACGTGATACGCTTTTTGTCATGCAGATGATTTACCTCAGTGAACCGACGCTAGGTGTTGCGTTATCTGGGATAGATATGCACTTGGTTAAAATGCTTAGCGCATTTGCATCTTCTTTACGTCCCCAGCTTGCTGTGCGGAATCACCAGGTCTGCATTGCGTGTCAACCGCTGGCATCGCCAGAAATGTTATATCTGAGCGGGGAACTGCATGGAATGGGGAACGATAATTTTACGCCCCGTCTTTGTGATTTTGGTGTAGCAAATATTACTCCAAACGGCCTCTTACTCACGCTCCCTGAGGATGTGGGCGAAGCACATTATCAATTGATCCTGACAATGCGCCTTGATGACGTGGTACTGAGGCATCATTTTGGTATTAATGTCTTACCTGACAACGATGAAATCCTGGATGATTCTCTGGATTTGGTTGAGCGTAAACATAACGCTCTGCGCTATACGGCAATGCATGGCATGGATCGTACTTGTCGATTACTGGCTATGATGCATTCAGGTCTGTATGAACCACAAGCAGAAGCATTGTTACTGAGTACGCTGGAACGGATTGATTCACGTGAAGATTGTTCGGACTTTTCGCTAGTGCCGTTACTTTGGATTTGGGCGGATCATCATGGTGAATATTTTTCTGCAGCGCAGTGGCAGCGTATTCGCTCAGTAATCCTTGGATATCGCTACTGGTACGATGAGCCTGGTAACGATGTGATGTGGTACTGGAGCGAGAACCATACACTTTGCTTCCATGTCGCACAGTACCTGGCGGGGCAATACTTCCCAGACGAAATGTTTACGGCTTCTGGTCGCAATGGACGTGAGCAAAAATTGCTTGCCGATAAACGGTTGATGCGTTGGTTTGCGGCTATAGAAGAGTATGGCTTCGTTGAATGGAATTCTGCGCCTTATTTCCCTGTGGATTATATTGGTCTGTTTGCGCTATATCAGTTGGCTCAGGATACGCAATGGCGTTTGCGGGCCCAGCGATTGATTGATCAACTTATGCGCTGGAGTGCTTTGCACTATGTGGGGGGAATTGCTGCCGGTACGATGGGGCGGGTTTATGAAAAAGAATTGCTGGCGGCGAACTTAACCGAGTTATCCGCGTGGGGGGCGGTTGCCTGGGGAGGCGGGAGTGTTAATCGCAAATGTGCGTCGTTACCCATGTTCTGTGCCAGTGATTATCAACCGCCTCAGGATACATTTGATATTGCTCGCTTAACGCGGGGAAAATTGAGCGCATGGTATGAATGTGGCGGCGGCAAGATTGTTGTCTGGAAGCAGCCTGCCGTAGCGCTCTCTTCGTGTATTGATCACCATAGCGGTAAACCGGGACACCAGCAGCATCTGGTTGATATTCAATTTGTGGCTAATCATACGGCGAAAATGTGGGTTAATCATCCTGGTGATGCTGTGCCGGGCAGTGAGAAGCGGCCTTCATTCTGGGCCGGTAATGGAATTATGCCTCGGGTTATGCAAGCACATCATCGTGTGCTAATGCTGTGGAATATCCCTGAGGAAAATCCTTTTGGCTGGACGCATCTTTATCTTGACCAAAATGCTTTCGATCAACTTGTTATTTTACCTCAAGGATGTGCGGTACGTTCGGGTCATGGGTTTGCTGCGGTACTGTGCTCAGCGCCATTAACAGCGATTACCAGTGGGCAGACTGCAGGTTGTGAATGGCGTGCTGAGGGGCGAAAAGTGGCTTGGTTCTTGACCGTCGGTGAGGGCGACGAAGCTGGTTTTTCCGCGTTTTGTCAACAGATGGCAGAACAGCGGCTGATCCTGACCGATCTCGGAGGAGAAGTCGTTGCTGGAAATAATGAAACGATGTCGTTAACGTGGATGGGAGAGTGCTATGTCGATGGTCAGGCAACAATTTTCCCAATTCTAAAGAAGAATGAACTACGTACCTTACTAAGCGATAAGGAGTAACGTAATAGCGTGTTTCTATTTGAATATACATTTTAAATTCAATATGGAAGTGGCAAGGATATTTCTACTATAGACTCAGGTATATATTAAGTTGTAATTGCATAAGTTTATTTTGGTGGATTTTATTGCCATGATGGAGTTATTAAAACTTTAGGGTTAATCAATGGCTAAAATAAATTTAATGGGTGCTTTTCAAACGTTTGGCGGAGCTATGGCTGTGCCGATCGCTTTTTTACCTTTTACTGGTTTGCTCTTGGCAATTACGGGTTTGCTAACTATGCCAGATATTGTAGGTGATTTGGCATTGCCGGACTCTAATTTTTATAAAGTTATTACCATTATTCAATCGGGTGCATGGACTATATTTCGTAACTTTCCATTGTTGTTTTGTATGGCTCTACCTATTGGATTAGCCAAAACGGCCCAAGCGCGTGCCGCTCTGGTTGCATTTTTTGCCTATATGGCCTACAACTATTTCACCAGCAGTATTTTACAATTCTGGGGGGCTGATTTTGGCGTTGATTTTAGCCAGGATGTTGGTAAGGAGAGTGGCCTGGCCATGGTCGGTGGAATTAAAACGCTGGATACTAGCATTGTTTTCTCATTGCTAATTGGTGGTATTGTTACCTGGATACACAATCGTTTTTTTGAAAAGAAACTATCGGAATATTTATCTATTTTTCAGGGAATGAGTTTGGTGTTTATTATCGCATTTTTTGCGATGATTCCCTTGGCTTACTTAACTTGTTTAATATGGCCTAAGATTCAGCTAGGTATTAATGCCATGCAGACGTTTTATGTTAATGCTGGTGTATTGGGAATGGGTGTTTTTACTTTTATTAACCACTTTCTTGTACCCACTGGATTGCACCGTTTTGTTTATTTCCCTCTTTATTTCGGTCCAGCGGTTGTCGACGGAGGGTTGTACACTTATTGGATTGATCACGTAGCTACATTTGCCGCTTCAGCGGTACCGTTAAAAGAGCAATTTCCTGCAGGCGGTTATTGCCTTGAAGGAAATATTTGCGTATTTTGTTCGTTAGGTGCAGGATTGGCGATGTATTCAACGGCACATCCTGAGCAAAAACGCAAAGTAGCCGCACTTATCTTTCCTGCTATACTGACAGCAGTAACAGTTGGTATTACTGAGCCGATTGAATTTACCTACTTATTCATTTCACCAGTACTTTTTGCTATTAATGCATTAGTTGGCGCTATACTCTGCATGGTGTTATATATGGCTGGTGTTGTTGGATTTATGGGGGGAGGCATAAATGATATGATCCTCTTCAACTGGGTTTTTTATGCACAAAACCATGCTAATCTTATCTGGATTCATATAGCGCTTGGGTTGCTCTTTGCTGCGATTAATTTCTTTATCTTTCGTTACTTAATTCTGCGCTTCAATATCCTTACGCCGGGTCGTGGCAAAGCTAGTGAAGAAGTTCGTTTGTACTCTAAGCAGGATTACCGTAATAAACGTGCAACTAATGTACATCCTGATAAAGAAAAAGCTATAGCGATTCTACATTGTGTTGGTGGCAGCGATAATATTGACACAATTAGTAATTGCCAGACTCGATTACGCTTAGTTGTTCGTGAACCATCACTCGTTGCTGATGATACCGCATTGAAGCAGGCTGGGGCATTAGGCGTTATTCGCAAAGGAGAAAACTTACAAATAGTGATCGGCTTATCTGTCACCGTCGTGCGTGAGTATTTTGAGCAGGAGGTCCTGGCTGAGCGAGAAAAGAGTCAGCAAGAGGTATTATCAACGATTGCGGACTAAATACCATGCATCATATGAACAGGATATTATATAAAATGGATGATTTTATCTTGTATCTCTGTGTTTGTTATCAATGTAAATGATGCTTTTTGCGCAAAATGACTCACGTCATAATGTGGGGCTCATACCAGGTGTTTATTTTCGTGATACATATAGTGTCTTTGCGGATAATAGTTTTCAGAAGCTTGAAAATAGCAAGGGTGACAAGCAGGTAATAATTTGCACGATGTATGGAAATGGATTTCAATACATCGGTTTAACGAGAACTGCTTTACTCTGTATGCTGTACGAGAAGATACTGGTCGTAACGGAGTAAAAATTATCGGGCTTGCTGGTAATTTTAGTTATGACGGGAAAGATGCTCATTCACGTGTGATAGTTTCTAGTTTGCATGAATTGCAAGACCAATATGACTCTTGTTGTAGCGTTGCAGATATCCGCTATTTAGTTGAACCGATTTCTGGTTTATGGCTCATGGTGGCAGAGGCTAACGTCTATTTGCTGAAAGAGAATGTTGATCCCCAATACCCTGATGCTGCGAGCTTCTCTGGCTCTGACAATGCCGGATACAACAATATGTTAACCTAAAAACAGCGGACTGTTCACTGGGCGGCATCTGTCGCCCTTAGGACGAAACATTTAGCGCTGCACGAGATCCGCTAGCAGTAGCATGTATTGGCTTAACAACTCTCTCACGGGCGCCTGCAACACGACATAAGCTCTCTTCTGGTGATAGCTTCGAGACCATCTATCGTTTACGTATTCTTAGCTTGTTCTCGGTGGTTGATTAATATTTGCACGGAGATCCATCAATAAACTTTACCAGAATAGTGATGCTGAGTAGATACATTCTCTTTATAATCAATGAAGTATGATACCATTCCAGCCTCTGTCTTTCTGATAGGGGCTGATGCTACATCTCTCTACCAGCCGAACATGACGCCTCATTGCTTAAAGTTTGTTCTGTGGGAGCGGAAAGTGCGATAATCCGCCATTTTCGGTTACGTCGATAATCAATGTTAATGTGCTAAAACGCCGTTTGGGTGTTAGCGTAACAACAAAATATTGTTATGCTTGAAATAGGGTAAGATCGTACCCATTACTGGGGGAACGAATCACTCGCCGCATCTCTATAATCAGAAAGCTGTGGCTATTTTATTTATTATCCAGGAGACGGAAATGTCATACAGTGGCGAACGAGATAACTTTGCACCCCACATGGCCCTGGTGCCGATGGTCATTGAACAGACCTCCCGTGGCGAACGTTCTTTTGATATCTACTCCCGTCTGCTTAAAGAGCGTGTCATCTTTCTGACCGGCCAGGTGGAAGACCACATGGCAAACCTGATTGTGGCGCAAATGCTGTTTCTGGAAGCGGAAAACCCGGAAAAAGACATTTACCTGTACATCAACTCCCCAGGTGGCGTGATTACGGCTGGGATGTCTATTTATGACACCATGCAGTTCATCAAGCCGGACGTTAGCACCATCTGTATGGGGCAAGCGGCGTCGATGGGCGCGTTCCTGCTGACCGCAGGCGCAAAAGGTAAGCGCTTCTGCTTGCCGAACTCCCGCGTGATGATTCACCAACCGCTGGGCGGTTATCAGGGTCAGGCGACGGATATCGAAATCCACGCCCGTGAGATCCTGAAGGTGAAAGGACGTATGAATGAGCTTATGGCGCACCATACCGGCAAGTCTCTGGAGCAGATCGAAAGCGACACTGAACGTGACCGCTTCCTGTCCGCGTCTGAAGCCGTCGAGTATGGCCTGGTTGACTCAATTTTGAGCCAACGTAACTAATGTCATGACGGCACGTGCCGCTGCACGGTATATAATACTAAGGGCGGCACAACGCTTGCGTAGCAGCTTGCGCTTAAGAATGGCATTTGCGTCGTCATATGCGGCACAAAGAACTTAAAAAGAGGTTTTGACTCATGACAGATAAACGCAAAGATGGCTCGGGCAAACTGTTGTACTGCTCTTTTTGCGGCAAAAGCCAGCACGAAGTGCGTAAGCTCATCGCCGGCCCATCCGTGTATATCTGCGACGAATGCGTCGACTTATGTAACGACATCATTCGCGAAGAGATTAAAGAAGTGGCGCCGCATCGTGAACGCAGTGCTCTGCCGACGCCACACGAGATTCGCCACCATTTAGATGACTATGTTATCGGTCAGGAACAGGCGAAAAAGGTGCTGGCCGTTGCGGTCTACAACCACTACAAACGTCTGCGTAACGGTGATACTAACAACGGCGTTGAGCTCGGCAAAAGTAACATTCTGCTGATCGGCCCAACCGGTTCCGGTAAAACCCTGCTGGCCGAAACGCTGGCTCGCCTGCTGGACGTTCCGTTCACCATGGCGGACGCTACCACCCTGACCGAAGCGGGTTACGTGGGTGAAGACGTTGAAAACATTATTCAGAAACTGCTGCAGAAGTGCGACTACGACGTACAGAAAGCGCAGCGTGGTATTGTTTACATCGATGAAATTGACAAGATTTCCCGTAAATCTGACAACCCGTCGATTACCCGCGACGTGTCCGGCGAAGGCGTACAGCAGGCGCTGCTGAAGCTGATTGAAGGCACCGTAGCGGCCGTTCCGCCACAGGGTGGACGTAAGCATCCGCAGCAGGAATTCCTGCAGGTTGATACCTCGAAGATTCTCTTCATCTGCGGCGGCGCGTTTGCCGGCCTGGATAAAGTGATCGGTAACCGCGTTGAAACCGGTTCGGGTATTGGCTTTGGTGCGACGGTTAAATCGAAAACGGATAAGGCTAGCGAAGGCGAACTGCTGAGCCAGGTCGAACCGGAGGATCTGATCAAATTTGGTCTGATCCCTGAGTTTATCGGTCGTCTGCCGGTAGTCGCAACGCTGACTGAGCTGAGCGAAGAAGCGCTGATTCAGATCCTCAAAGAGCCGAAAAATGCCCTGACCAAGCAGTATCAGGCGCTGTTTAACCTCGAAGGCGTGGATCTGGAATTCCGTGATGAAGCGCTGGATGCCATCGCTAAGAAAGCCATGGCGCGTAAAACCGGTGCTCGTGGCCTGCGTTCGATCGTGGAAGCCGCGCTGCTCGAAACCATGTACGATCTGCCTTCCATGGAAGACGTTGAGAAAGTGGTCATCGACGAGTCGGTCATTGCCGGTCAAGGCGAGCCGCTGCTGATTTACGGCAAGCCGGAAGCGCAGCAGGCATCTGGCGAATAATTCATCAGTTCATACAATCAGTTAATCAAAAAGGGGGGATTTTATCTCCCCTTTTATTTTTCCGTATTCATAGCGTTGAATGTGTGGAATACATCCCCATATACTGGTTACATGTTAATGGTTGTGTGAAGCACAGTCGCATGACCAGTTTACCTGGCGGACACTAAACTAAGAGAGAGCTCTATGAATCCTGAGCGTTCTGAACGCATTGAAATCCCCGTATTGCCGTTGCGCGATGTGGTGGTTTATCCGCACATGGTCATTCCCTTATTTGTAGGGCGGGAAAAATCTATCCGTTGTCTGGAAGCGGCCATGGATCATGATAAAAAAATCATGCTGGTCGCCCAGAAAGACGCTTCAACGGATGAGCCGGGTGTAAACGATCTTTTCACCGTCGGGACCGTGGCCTCTATTTTGCAAATGCTGAAACTGCCTGACGGTACGGTCAAAGTACTGGTTGAAGGCCTTCAGCGTGCGCGTATCACCACGCTGTCTGATAACGGCGAGCACTTCTCGGCGAAGGCGGAGTATCTGGAATCGCCGGAGATTGAAGAGCGCGAGCAGGAAGTGCTGGTGCGTACGGCAATCGGTCAGTTTGAAGGCTATATCAAGCTGAACAAGAAAATTCCACCGGAAGTGCTGACGTCGCTGAACAGCATCGACGATCCGGCTCGCCTGGCGGACACCATCGCTGCGCACATGCCGCTGAAGTTGTCAGATAAGCAGTCCGTTCTCGAGATGTCCGACATCAACGAACGCCTGGAATACCTGATGGCGATGATGGAGTCGGAAATCGATCTGCTGCAGGTTGAGAAGCGCATTCGCAACCGCGTGAAAAAGCAGATGGAGAAATCTCAGCGCGAGTACTATCTGAACGAGCAAATGAAAGCCATTCAGAAAGAGCTCGGCGAGATGGACGACGCGCCGGACGAGAACGAAGCGCTGAAGCGTAAGATCGACGCGGCGAAAATGCCGAAAGAGGCGAAAGAAAAAACCGAAGCCGAACTGCAGAAGCTGAAAATGATGTCGCCGATGTCAGCGGAAGCGACCGTGGTACGCGGCTATATCGACTGGATGGTGCAGGTGCCGTGGAATGCGCGCAGCAAGGTTAAAAAAGACCTTCGCCAGGCGCAGGAGATCCTCGATACCGACCATTACGGCCTGGAGCGCGTCAAAGACCGTATTCTTGAGTATCTTGCGGTTCAAAGCCGTGTGAACAAAATCAAGGGGCCGATTCTGTGCCTGGTCGGGCCGCCGGGGGTTGGTAAAACCTCTCTGGGTCAGTCCATTGCCAAGGCGACCGGTCGTAAATACATCCGTATGGCGCTGGGCGGCGTGCGTGATGAAGCGGAAATCCGCGGCCATCGTCGTACCTATATTGGCTCGATGCCGGGCAAACTGATCCAGAAAATGGCCAAAGTGGGCGTTAAAAACCCGCTGTTCCTGCTTGATGAGATCGACAAAATGTCTTCTGACATGCGTGGCGATCCGGCTTCCGCACTGCTTGAAGTGCTGGATCCAGAGCAGAACGTGGCGTTCAGCGATCACTACCTGGAAGTGGACTACGATCTCAGCGACGTGATGTTCGTGGCAACCTCGAACTCCATGAATATTCCGGCGCCGCTGCTGGACCGTATGGAAGTGATCCGTCTTTCCGGTTATACCGAAGATGAGAAGCTGAACATTGCCAAACGCCACCTGCTGCCGAAGCAGATTGAGCGTAACGCCCTGAAAAAAGGCGAATTGACGGTGGACGACAGCGCAATCGTCGGCATCATCCGTTACTACACGCGTGAAGCGGGTGTCCGTAGTCTGGAGCGTGAAATCTCCAAGCTGTGTCGTAAAGCGGTGAAACAGCTGCTGCTCGACAAAACGCTGAAGCACATCGAGATTAACGGCGACAATCTGCACGATTACCTCGGCGTTCAGCGCTTTGACTACGGTCGCGCCGACGACGAAAACCGCGTGGGTCAGGTGACCGGCCTGGCGTGGACGGAAGTGGGCGGCGATCTGCTGACCATCGAAACCGCCTGCGTACCGGGCAAAGGCAAGCTGACCTACACCGGTTCGCTGGGTGAAGTGATGCAGGAGTCCATTCAGGCGGCGCTGACCGTGGTGCGCGCGCGCGCGGAAAAACTGGGTATCAACCCGGATTTCTACGAAAAACGCGATATTCACGTTCACGTGCCGGAAGGGGCAACGCCGAAAGACGGTCCGAGCGCCGGTATCGCAATGTGTACCGCGCTGGTTTCCTGCCTGACCGGCAACCCGGTGCGTGCAGACGTGGCAATGACGGGGGAAATCACTCTGCGTGGCCAGGTGCTGCCGATCGGCGGTCTGAAGGAAAAACTGCTCGCAGCACACCGCGGCGGCATTAAGACTGTTCTGATTCCTGACGAGAACAAACGCGATCTGGAAGAGATTCCGGACAACGTTCTGGCGGACCTGGACATTCATCCGGTGAAACGCATTGAGGAAGTTCTGTCCCTTGCGCTGCAAAATGAGCCGACCGGCATGCAGGTTGTAACCGCAAAATAGTGACCTCGCGCAAAGAGCGTTAATAAAAACCAGGCTGGCAAGCGTAAACTGACTTGCCAGCCTTTTTTTGTCTCGCTAATTTAGACGGCTGGCAGGTGTGTCGTCGACAACGGGTGTTGTAAGGGCATGGGAGTCCTGATATAACTGCTCCGCGATCGCACCGTGAAGGATTCAGGTGCGATATAAATAATAAAGAGAGGAAGAGAACAGTGAACAAATCTCAACTGATTGACAAAATTGCTGCTGGCGCGGATATCTCCAAAGCTGCAGCTGGACGTGCGTTAGATGCTTTAATTGCTTCTGTTACTGAATCTCTGCAAGCTGGGGATGACGTTGCGCTGGTAGGTTTTGGTACCTTTGCTGTCAAAGAGCGTGCTGCCCGTACTGGCCGCAACCCTCAGACCGGTAAAGAGATCACTATCGCTGCCGCGAAAGTACCAGGCTTCCGTGCAGGTAAAGCACTGAAAGACGCGGTAAACTGATCGCTTTCCCGCTAAGGGAATGTGGCAAAGTACAAGGGCGCATCATCTGATGTGCCTTTTTTTATGGCTTATTGCCTACTTTTAAGCGTTTATATGCGGTCTGTGCTGACAACCGCCCCGGTTTCTTGTCAAAATACGCCCTCACGCGTAGCGGCCACACGTGGTATGCTGCACGAGGTATAAAAGTCACCTACAGCGGAGTGTTGTTACACCATGATGGACAATTTACGCACGGCAGCCAACAGTGTCGTGATCAAAGTCATTTTCGGTCTCATTATCGTGTCGTTCATTTTGACCGGCGTGAGTGGTTACCTGATTGGCGGTAACAATAATTTTGCCGCGAAAGTGAATGGCCAGGAAATTGGTCGCGGCCAGTTTGAAAATGCCGTTGCCAGCGAACGTAACCGTATGCAGCAGCAGCTTGGCGATCAGTTCTCTGAACTGGCGGCCAACGAAAACTACATCAAAACAATGCGTCAGCAGGTGCTGAACCGCCTGATCGACGAAGCGCTGCTGGATCAGTATGCAAAAGACTTAGGTCTTGGCATCAGCGATGAGCAGGTGCGTAAAGCGATTTTCGCCACCCCGGCGTTCCAGAATGAAGGCCAATTTGATAACGCCCGCTATACCTCGCTGGTGAATCAGATGGGCATGACGCCTGACCAGTATGCTCAGGCTCTGCGTAACCAGTTAACCACTCAGCAGCTGATTAACGCCGTAGCAGGTACCGACTTCATGCTGCCGGGCGAAACCGACCAGCTGGCGGCGCTGGTATCCCAGCAGCGCCTGGTGCGTGAGGCAACCATCGACGTCAACGCCCTGGCGGCAAAACAGCAGGTGAGCGATGAGGAAATTTCCAGCTACTACGAGCAGAACAAAGGGCAGTTCGTAGCGCCTGAACAGTTCCGCGTCAGCTACATCAAGCTGGATGCAGCGGCAATGAGCCAGAACGTTTCTGACGACGACATCCAGTCTTACTACGACCAGCATCAGGATCAGTTCACTCAGCCGCAGCGTGACCGCTACAGCGTGATTCAGACCAAGACCGAAGCGGAAGCCAAAGCCGTGCTGGACGAGCTGAACAAAGGCGCTGACTTCGCTGAACTGGCGAAAACCAAGTCTGCCGATATTATCTCTGCGCGTAATGGCGGTGATATGGGCTGGCTGGAAGCTTCGACGACTCCTGACGAACTGAAAAATGCTGGCCTGAAAGAGAAAGGCCAGCTCTCTGGCGTGATCAAATCCTCCGTGGGCTTCCTGGTCGCGCGTCTGGATGACGTTCAACCTGCGGTAGTGAAACCGCTGGCTGACGTGCGTAACGACATTGCCAACAAAGTGAAGCAGGAAAAAGCGCTCGACGCGTTCTATGCGCTGCAGCAGAAAGTCAGCGATGCGGCCAGCAACGATAACGACTCTCTGGCGGGCGCAGAGCAGGCGGCCGGCGTTAAAGCCGTCGAAACCGGCTGGTTTGACCGTAACAATCTGCCTGCCGAGCTGAACTTCAAACCGGTATCCGACGCTATCTTTAACGGCGGGCTGGTTGGTGAAAACGGCATGCCGGGCAGCAACTCCGATATCATCACCGTCGATGGCGATCGCGCCTTCGTACTGCGCGTGAGCGAGCATAAAGCCGAAGCGGTGAAACCGCTGGCTGACGTGAAAGCGCAGGTGACCGATATCGTTAAGCACAACAAAGCCGAACAGCAGGCGAAACTGGACGCTGAGAAGCTGCTGGTGGCGCTGAAAGACGGTAAAGGCGACGAGGCGATGAAAGCGGCGGGTCTGAGCTTTAGCGCCAGCAAAACGCTGAGTCGCGCGGGTCAGGATCCGCTGAGCCAGGCGGTCTTCGCACTGCCGCTGCCGCAGAAAGATAAACCAAGCTTTGGTATCGGCAACGATATGCAGGGCAATGTGGTTCTGCTGGCGCTGGATGAAGTGAAAGCAGGCGAAATGCCGGAAGCGCAGAAAAAAGCCATGGTGCAGGGAATTACCCAGAACAACGCCCAGATTGCTTTCGAAGCGATGATGAACAACCTGCGTAAATCCGCGAAGATTAAGCTCGGCGATATCATTGACCAGCAGCAATAATCGGAACGCTCCTCGCATAAATTTGTAATGCGCTGAACATATCAAAGGCCGCTTTCGCGGCCTTTTCCACATTTAAAATCTGCCTTTTGCACGGTTTTCTGCCACTCGTTATGGTGCTTTGGTCATCAACCAATAAGGAGACATCAACATGAAACGTGGAATCAAATTGTGTGTTATCGCCGCGGTTATGGCCTGTGCCGGAATCACCTTCAGTGCGCAGGCCGCCCAGTCCTCGACGGCGAAAATGTCGGAGGTGCAGACCAAAGCCGGCAGTGCATCGGGGGAACAGGCAAAGGCGGCACTGGGTAGTAAGACTGCTGAGGATGAAGGTACCCGGGTCAGCATCAATACGGCGTCAGCCGAAGCGCTGGCCCAGGCGATGAATGGCGTCGGCCTGAAGAAGGCTCAGGCCATCGTCAGCTACCGTGAGGAGTATGGTCCCTTCAAAACGGTGGACGATCTTAAGCAGGTTCCAGGGATGGGCAGTTCACTGGTTGAGAGGAATCTGGCTCACCTCACGCTTTAATTTGCGTTGACGGTTTGCACTCGTCTGAAAATTTGCCAGACTAAAGAGGTCATACCAGTGGTGTGACCTCTGACTCTATTCATAATTTAAAATAACAAGGCTATGGCGCTATGCAGACACAAATCAAAGTTCGCGGTTATCACCTGGACGTGTACCAACACGTTAACAACGCCCGCTATCTGGAGTTTCTCGAGGAGGCCCGCTGGGACGGGCTGGAAAATAGCGCGGGGTTCCAGTGGATGAGCGCGCACCACATTGCCTTCGTGGTCGTGAATATCAACATCAACTATCGTCGCCCGGCGGTGCTGGGCGATGTGCTGACGGTGACCAGTAAGGTCGAGCAGCTAAACGGTAAAAGCGGCGTACTCAGCCAGGTGGTGACGTTAAATCCTGAAGGTCAGGTGGTGGCCGATGCGCTGATCACCTTTGTGTGTATCGATCTGAAAACCCAGAAAGCGCTGCCGTTGGAAGGCGAGTTGCGGGAGCATCTGGAAGCAATGGTTGAGTAACGTATTGAGCCTGAAGGTAGCGTAATGTGTAGGCCAGATAAGCTAAGCGCCATGAGGCGGCGCAGCGCAGGTGCCGGATGGCGGCGTTGCCTTATCCGGCCTACAATCCTGTTTTATCGCGCAAGCGATATCGGTAATGTCTCCAGACTTATTTCAGACCGGTTTTTTGTTTCATCGCGGCCATCACGCCCGGCTTATCCGCCAGATAATGATTCAGCCCGTTCGCGCGAAGATTGCAGGCCGCGCAGTGGCCGCAGCCATCGCCCTTAATGCCGTTGTAGCAGGTTAGCGTCTCGCCGCGCACCATATCCAGCTTGCCCCAGTAGTCCGCCAGCGCCCAGGTTTGCGCTTTGTCCAGCCACATCAGCGGCGTTTCAAAGCGAATATCTTTTGCCATACCCAGGTTCACTGCGTGATTGAGGGCCTTCACGAACTCGTCGCGGCAGTCTGGGTAGCCGGAAAAATCGGTCTCGCACACGCCGGTAATGACCGCTTCTGCCTGCACCTGATAAGCGTAAATCGCCGTCAGCGTCAGGAACAAAATATTGCGCCCCGGCACGAAGGTGTTAGGAATGCCATCGGCACTGGGTTCATAGTCCGGTACCGGAATGCTGTCGCGGGTCAGGCTGCTGACCGCCAGTTCGTTCAGCAGCGTGACGTCCAGCACCTTGTGCGCGCGGGCACCCAGCTTTAAAGCCAGTTCGCGGGCGACGTCAATTTCGGCGCGGTGGCGCTGACCATAATCAAACGTGACGCAGTGAACTTCATCATATTGATGCAGCGCCTGCACCAGGCATGTAGTGGAGTCTTGTCCACCGCTAAAGACGACAACGGCACGTTTCATGGTTTTTCCTGTCAGTGAATCTGAAAGCCGCTATGGTAACGCCTGCGCGCCGCGGCGACCAGCTTCTTCACCGCGCGGTGGGCGGCAGCCAGGCCGCGCTAAAATCGAACCAGCCGCGGGCGTTAAGGCGAATGCCGTTAACCCCCGGCGGCGCGCTGACCTGGTACTGATAGTTAAACAGCGGCGTCAGGATGGCGTCACTCATTAAGCGCGTAAAAATACGCTTCAGCGCGACAATTCGCTGGGCGTCATCGGGTAAGGCCTGCGCTTCATCCAGCGCCGACTGCACGCGGGAAGCCTGTGAATCGGTAAACAGCGCGGGCCACAGCGCGTCGCAGCGTAGCCATTGTTCCAGTGCATATTCCGGCATTTCACCGATGAGCCTGTCGCCCATAAACAGGTCGGCCTGGGGCAGGTGGGGGCAACCGGTCCAGCTTTTGGCATCGTAGAACAGTACCGTTAATTCACAGCCCTGCCGCGCGAGTGCGATTTTCAGCTCCTCCGCCATCGTATGCAGTTCGACCGGCAGGTGATAGAGCAGCGTGAGGCGGGAAGGCAGGGCAACCTCATCGTCTTCCGGCACGAGTGGGATATCCCAGCCTGGCAGCATCTCTTCGCTTGGCGTTATCAGGTTTTCACCTAGCGGTAAGCTTTGCAGCAGCCCGGAACGGTGAATCAGCGCGATGACCCGCTGCGCCTGCGCCATGCTTAGCCGCGGGCTCTGACGCAACGCCAGATAGCAAAAGCCGAGGCTAATACTGTGGCTGACTAGCCGTAGCTCGCCCAACTCTTCCGGCTTGCCGATGGCTATCTGCACCGGATGCTGGCAGCTGGTACCGAGCCCCTGCTCGAACAGCTGCGGTGTGATCCAGTACTCGATCGCCTGGAGCAGCGGATGGCTTTGATGATAGCGATGATGGCTCTCGATACGCACCAGCTCAGGCTCGAAGATTTTCAGCATAAAGGGGCCGGTCCCTTGCTCGGGGTCGTCCGGATGCGCCAGCACGCTGCAGTAGCTGGCCAGCCGGTGCGGTAGCCAATAGTCCGGGCGATGCAGAATAAAGCTCAAACACTGAGGGTGGGTTTGGGTAATGTCCTTCACGCTGGCGAACAGCTTCGCCAGCTCCGGTAGTTCAAAGAGCATCAGCAGACGGCGGCGTAGCTGTTCGGTCTCGACGGCGTCACCGTTGTGCCAGTGCAGCGTCGAACGAATGTAGAACTGCCAGTGCAGCCCGTCCGGGGAAACCGACCAGTGGTGAGCCAAATCACCCTGCGGCTGAGAGGCTTCGTGATTGAAGCGGGTCAAGCCTGAATAGATCTGTCCGGCCAGGTGTTGCTCTGCACGCCCGGCGAGGAAACCGGGATGTAGCGGTTCCAGCGGTCGATAGTAGGGAATACGCAGCGTTGGGGTGTTGTTTTGCCACTGACCGCCGAGAAACGGATGCAGTAGCGCCCGCAGCTCAACCGGGGCAATTTGCGCAAGTTCCAGCGCATTGTGCTGCTCCCCGCGGTTGAGCGCGGTCTCCATCATCTCATTGCGCAGCGCCTCTGGCGTGGTATGAAAACGTAGCTGACCACGCTTACCGCGCCCGGACTGCGCCTGCCAGCTGAGCCAGCCGGCGTCCTGCGCCTGGCGCAGCAGCGTGCGCACATGCCGCTCGCTGCAAAAACAGCGCGCGGCCAGCTCGGAAATGGTGACCTGCTGATCGTCACCCTGCGAGGGCAGCCACAGACGCTGGAACTGATTTAAACGGTTTAACAGTCGCATGAAAACCCGGAACAATAAAAATGAAGTATTCAGTATTACTTCCGTATATCCCAGCAGATACTGGCTGACAAGAGAGAGCGATCACAGGCGGGAAAAATCATGGCAAGACTGGCGGCGTTTGATATGGATGGCACACTGTTGATGCCAGACCATCGTTTAGGCGAGAGAACCGTTGCGGTATTAAAACGGCTACGCGAACGGCAAATTACGCTGACTTTTGCTACCGGACGACACGTGCTGGAGATGCGTCCGCTGGTGGACACGCTTTCGCTGAACGCGTTTTTAATCACCGGTAACGGGACGCGTATTCATACCCAACAGGGCGAAGTGCTGTACCGCAGCGACCTCGCTGCAGACGTCGCCGAGCAGGTGCTGCATTCCTACTGGGACACCAAAGCCAGCATGCACGTCTTTAACGATAACGGCTGGTTTACCGGGCACGAGATCCCGGAATTGCTCAAGGCGCACGTATATAGCGGTTTTTCCTACCAGCTGCGCGATCTACGGCGGATCCCGGCGCATCAGGTGACCAAGATTTGTTTCTGTGGCGATCACGACGATCTCTGCCGCCTGCGTATTCAACTAACCGAAGCACTGGATGATCGCGCCGATATCTGTTTCTCAGCGATAGACTGTCTGGAAGTATTGCCGCGCGGTAGCAATAAAGGCGCGGCGCTGACGGTGCTGGGCGACCATCTTGGTGTCGGCATGGAAGAGTGCATGGCTTTTGGCGATGCGATGAACGACCGTGAAATGCTGGGGCTGGTGGGCCGCGGCGTGATCATGGGCAACGCAATGGGGCAGCTTAAAGCCGCGCTGCCTCATCTGCCGGTTATCGGAAACTGCAACAACCAGGCGGTTTCCCACTATTTAACGCATTGGCTGGATACACCAAATCTACCTTATTCCCCCGAATAGAGAGACTTGCCAGCAGGCCCGACATCTGATGATGCCGGGCTTTTTTTATTGGGCGATGAGCTGCTCGATTTCACGGCGCCACGGCGCGATATCACCGATATTGTTCGCGACCCACTGCGCATTGTAATAGGTGTCGAGATAGCGCTCTCCGCTGTCGCACAGCAGTGTGACGATCGAACCGCTTTTCCCTTCGGCGCGCATTTGCGCAGCCAGCTGCAGCGCGCCCCACATATTGGTGCCGGTAGAGGCACCCACTTTGCGGCCTAACTGGGTTTCCAGCCACTGTGCTGTCGCTACGCTGGCGGCGTCCGGCACGCGCAGCATGTCATCGACGACGTCCGGGATAAACGACGGTTCGACGCGCGGGCGGCCAATACCCTCGATTTTACTGCCGACGCTGCCGCGTAGGCTGGCATCGCGGTGCTGCCAGTAGTCGAGGAAGACTGAATTTTCCGGATCGACGACCAGCAGTTGCGTGTTGTAGCCCTGGCAGCGAATGTAGCGCCCAATGGTGGCGGAGGTGCCGCCGGTCCCCGCGCTCATCACCACCCATGACGGCACCGGATTAGGTTCGTGAGACATCTGACGGAAAATGCTGTCGGCAATATTATTGTTGCCGCGCCAGTCGGTGGCGCGTTCAGCGTAGGTGAATTGATCCATATAATGGCCGTTCAGCTCGCGGGCCAGCTTTTCCGATGCAGCGTAGATTTCACAGGCGCTCTCCACAAAATGGCAGCGACCGCCGTAGAACTCAATCTGCTCAATTTTACGTTTCGCCGTGCAGGCGGGCATGACCGCAATAAACGGCAGCCCCAGCAGGCGGGCAAAATAGGCTTCGGACACCGCAGTGGAACCGGAAGAGGATTCAATAATCGTTGTGCCTTCCTGAATCCAGCCGTTGCACAGCCCGTAGAGGAACAGCGAACGCGCCAGGCGGTGCTTCAGGCTACCGGTGGGATGGGTGCTTTCATCTTTCAGATACAGTTGAATACCGGGGAAAGCGGGCAGCGACAAACGAATCAGATGCGTATCGGCGCTGCGTTGATAGTCGGCGTTAATTTCGCTAATGGCATTTTTGACCCAGTTGCTATTCATCATCATCTTTCCGTTTGTCATTTTGTGCCCAGCTTAGCGAAAACGGCAGAAAAAATTGTTGCCATCTGGCCTTTAAAATACAATTAAGAGAGAAAACTTTTCTCTCGGTGAAGGTAATGTTAGATAAAATTGACCGAAAGCTGCTCGCCTTGCTACAGAATGACTGCACGCTCTCTTTGCAGGCGTTAGCGGATGCCGTTAATCTGACCACCACGCCATGCTGGAAACGGCTAAAACGGCTGGAAGATGACGGCGTGCTGCTTGGGCGTGTGGCGCTGCTGGATCCGGAAAAACTCGGTTTAGGGTTGACGGCGTTCGTACTGATTAAAACCCAGCATCACAGCAGCGACTGGTACAGCCTGTTTGTCAGCGAAGTGACGCAAATGCCAGAGGTGCTCGGCTTCTGGCGCATGGCCGGGGAGTATGATTACCTGATGCGCGTGCAGGTTGCGGACATGAAACGCTACGATGATTTTTACAAAAGCCTGGTGAATCGCGTCCCCGGACTGTCGGATGTCACCTCAAGCTTTGCGATGGAACAGATTAAATACACCACAGCACTTCCCATCGAATAACTCTATCTCTGGAATTTTACTGCGTGCGATTATTTGCTCAACTTAGCTGGTACTTTCGTCGGGAATGGCGTCGCTATCTCGGCGCCGTGGCCCTGCTAATTATCATTGCCATTCTTCAGCTGATTCCGCCAAAAGTGGTGGGGATCGTGGTTGATGGCGTGACGCAACACCACTTTACGGCGGGTAAGCTGATGATGTGGGTTGGCACTATGGTCCTGATTGCCGTGGTGGTCTATCTGCTGCGCTACGTCTGGCGCGTGCTGCTGTTTGGCGCGTCCTACCAGTTGGCCGTCGAACTGCGTGAAGATTTCTATCGTCAACTTAGCCGCCAGCATCCGGAATTCTATCTGCGCCACCGTACCGGCGACCTGATGGCGAGGGCCACCAACGATGTTGACCGCGTGGTCTTCGCCGCCGGAGAAGGCGTGTTGACGCTGGTAGACTCGCTGGTAATGGGCTGCGCGGTGCTGATTGTCATGTCGACCCAGCTGAGCTGGCAGCTTACCCTACTGGCGCTACTGCCGATGCCTATCATGGCGCTGGTTATCAAGCGCTACGGCGACCTGCTGCACGAGCGCTTCAAAGTGGCGCAGGCGGCGTTCTCCAGTCTTAACGATCGCACTCAGGAGAGTCTGACCAGCATCCGTATGATCAAAGCCTTCGGCCTTGAAGATCGGCAGTCCGCGCAGTTTGCCGCCGACGCGGCGGACACCGGGGTGAAGAACATGCGTGTCGCGCGTATCGATGCGCGCTTTGACCCAACGATTTATATTGCTATCGGCATGGCGAATCTGCTCGCGATAGCGGGTGGCAGCTGGATGGTGATGCAGGGCGATCTGACGCTCGGCCAGTTAACCAGTTTTATGATGTACCTTGGGCTGATGATTTGGCCGATGCTGGCGCTGGCATGGATGTTCAATATTGTCGAACGCGGCAGCGCAGCCTATAGCCGCATTCGCACTTTGCTGGCGGAAGCGCCGGTGGTGAATGATGGCGTCCAGCCGGTGCCGGAAGGGCGCGGTACGCTTGAGGTGGCGATACACCGCTTTAGCTACCCGCAAACGGACAAACCGACCCTTGAAGAGGTTAACGTTACGCTGAAACCGGGGCAAATGCTGGGCATCTGCGGGCCGACCGGCTCCGGGAAATCGACGATTCTGGCCCTGATTCAGCGCCACTTCGACGTAGATGACGGCGAGATTCGTTTCCATGATATTCCTCTACGCCAGCTTCAGCTCGACGCCTGGCGCAGCCGTCTGGCGGTCGTCAGCCAGACGCCGTTCCTGTTCTCCGATACGGTTGCCAGCAATATCGCGCTGGGTTGTCCGAGCGCCACTCAGCAAGACATTGAGCACGCGGCAAAACTGGCCTGCGTGCATGAAGATATTCTGCGTCTGCCGCAGGGTTACGACACCGAAGTGGGCGAGCGCGGCGTGATGCTTTCCGGCGGGCAGAAACAACGTATTTCGATTGCCCGCGCGCTGCTGCTGGACGCTGAAATCCTGATTCTCGACGACGCGCTGTCGGCGGTTGATGGCCGTACTGAGCATCAAATATTGCATAACCTGCGTCAGTGGGGCGAAGGGCGGACGGTGATTATCAGCGCCCATCGCTTATCGGCGCTGACCGACGCCAGCGAGATCATCGTGATGCAGCATGGGCATATTGCCCAGCACGGGCAGCATGAACAACTGGCTGTGCAGGCGGGCTGGTATCGTGATATGTACCGTTATCAACAGTTGGAAGCCGCGCTGAACGACGCGCCGGAAGAAGAGAAACCGGAGGAAGTGAATGCGTAGTTTTGGGCAACTGTGGCCAACCTTAAAACGACTGCTGGCCTACGGCTCTCCGTGGCGCAAGCCGCTGTCAATTGCCGTGGCGATGTTGTGGGTGGCGGCTGCCGCCGAAGTGAGCGGGCCGCTGCTGATCAGCTATTTTATCGATAATATGGTGGCGAAAGATATTTTGCCGTGGGGGAAAGTGGCAGGCCTTGCTGCGGCCTATATTGGCCTGCAACTGCTGGCCGCGACGCTGCATTATAGCCAGTCGCTGTTGTTTAACCGCGCGGCGGTCGGCGTGGTGCAACAGTTGCGAAGTGACGTGATGGACGCCGCGCTGCGCCAGCCGCTAAGCGAATTCGATACCCAGCCGGTTGGTCAGCTCATTTCGCGGGTGACCAACGACACCGAAGTGATTCGTGACCTTTACGTGACCGTGGTTGCCACGGTGCTGCGCAGCGCGGCGCTGATTGGCGCCATGCTGGTGGCGATGTTCAGCCTCGACTGGCGCATGGCGCTGGTGGCGATTGCTATTTTCCCGGCGGTTATGACGGTGATGGTGATTTATCAGCGTTACAGCACGCCGATCGTTCGCCGGGTGCGCGCGTATCTTGCCGACATCAACGATGGCTTTAACGAAGTGATTAACGGCATGAGTGTGATCCAGCAGTTTCGCCAGCAGGTGCGCTTTGGTGAGCGTATTGGCGAGGTCAGCCGTTCACACTATATGGCGCGTATGCAAACCCTGCGGCTGGACGGCTTCCTGTTGCGCCCGCTGCTGAGCCTGTTTTCTTCGCTTATTCTCTGCGGGCTGCTGATGCTGTTCGGCTTTAGCGCCCAGGGTTCTATTGAAGTCGGCGTGCTGTACGCCTTTATTAGCTACCTGGGGCGTCTGAACGAGCCGCTGATTGAGCTAACCACCCAGCAGTCGATGCTGCAACAGGCGGTGGTCGCCGGTGAGCGCGTCTTTGAGCTGATGGACCGCCCGCGCCAGCAGTATGGCGATGATATCGCCCCGCTAGCGAACGGGGATATTGATATTGATAACGTGTCGTTTGCCTACCGTGGCGACAAAATGGTGCTGCAAAATATCTCGCTGTCGATTCCGGCACGGAGTTTTGTGGCGCTGGTCGGGCATACTGGCAGCGGCAAAAGTACGCTGGCCAGCCTGCTGATGGGCTATTATCCGCCGAACGCGGGGGAGATTCGCCTCGGCGGGCGTCCGTTGTCGAGCCTGAGCCATCAGGTGCTGCGCCAGGGGATCGCCGTGGTGCAGCAGGACCCGGTGGTGCTGGCGGATTCGTTCTTTGCCAACGTCACGCTGGGGCGTGATATCAGTGAGGCGCAGGTCTGGCAGGTGCTGGAAACGGTGCAACTGGCGGAGCTGGCGCGCAGCATGAGCGACGGTATCTATACCCATCTTGGCGAGCAGGGCAATAACCTTTCGGTTGGGCAGAAACAGCTGCTGGCGCTGGCTCGCGTGCTGGTTGATACCCCGCAGGTGCTGATTCTCGACGAAGCGACCGCCAATATCGACTCCGGCACCGAGCGCGCTATCCAGCAGGCGCTGGCCGCCGTGCGTCAACACACCACGCTGGTGGTGATTGCTCACCGTTTATCGACCATTGTGGAGGCGGACACCATCATGGTGCTTCATCGTGGGCAGGCGGTAGAGCAGGGGACGCATCAGCAACTGCTTGAAGCAAAAGGGCGTTACTGGCAGATGTATCAACTGCAGTTGGCCGGTGAAGAACTGGCCGCCAGCGCTCAGGACGATGCTTTGACCGCCTGATGCACCAGAGACAGGCATTTTTCTAACAGAATGCATTTGTGACGCGCATCATGCACTCGCATGGTGCGTTTTTCTTTTTTGTCGCGCGATTTCCCGCACACCATCCCTGATTATCCCGCATGAATGCCGTTTTTTCATTTCTGGCACGCCCCTTGCTTTATCTGTTGTGTGTTCGCAGCCACTACCGAATTCTGACTGGAGGGGATCTATGAAGCTGGTTACCGTGGTAATCAAACCATTCAAACTCGAAGACGTTCGCGAAGCGCTGTCTTCTATTGGCATTCAGGGCTTAACGGTGACGGAAGTAAAAGGCTTTGGTCGCCAGAAGGGTCATGCAGAGCTTTACCGCGGTGCGGAATACAGCGTCAACTTCCTGCCGAAGGTAAAGATTGATGTGGCTATCGCCGACGATCAGCTCGATGAAGTCGTCGACGTTATCAGTAAAGCCGCTTATACCGGAAAAATTGGCGACGGTAAGATTTTTGTCGCCGAACTGCAGCGCGTAATCCGTATTCGTACCGGCGAAGCCGACGAAGCGGCGCTGTAATTCCCAGACAGCACAGTGATAGGGATCGAGATGATGAAAAAAACAATGGTAAAAACGGGGTTGAGCGCGCTGGCGCTGTTGCCGGGTCTGGCGATGGCGGCACCGGCGGCGGTGGATAAAGCGGATAACGCCTTTATGATGATTTGTACCGCGCTGGTGCTGTTTATGACCATTCCGGGCATTGCGCTGTTCTACGGCGGCCTGATTCGCGGTAAGAACGTGCTCTCGATGCTGACGCAGGTCGCGGTCACCTTCGCTCTGGTGTGCGTGCTGTGGGTGGTTTACGGCTACTCGCTGGCCTTCGGCACCGGCGGCAGTTTCTTCGGTAGCTTCGACTGGATCATGTTGAAAAATATCAAAATCACCGATCTGATGGGCTCCTTCTATCAGTACATCCACGTGGCGTTCCAGGGCTCCTTCGCCTGCATCACCGTGGGGCTGATTGTCGGTGCGCTGGCGGAACGTATTCGTTTCTCTGCGGTGCTGATTTTCGTGGTGATTTGGCTGACGCTCTCCTACATTCCGATCGCCCATATGGTGTGGGGCGGCGGTCTGCTGGCGAGCCACGGCGCGCTGGACTTTGCGGGCGGCACGGTGGTGCACATTAACGCGGCGGTAGCCGGTCTGGTGGGCGCTTACCTGATTGGTAAACGCGTAGGCTTCGGTAAAGAAGCCTTCAAACCGCACAACCTACCGATGGTGTTTATCGGCACGGCGATCCTCTATTTTGGCTGGTTCGGCTTCAACGCCGGTTCCGCCAGCGCGGCGAACGAAATTGCCGGTCTGGCCTTTGTGAATACCGTTGTCGCGACCGCAGCGGCGATCCTTGGCTGGGTCTTCGGCGAGTGGGCGCTGCGCGGCAAACCTTCGCTGCTGGGTGCCTGTTCCGGTGCAATTGCCGGGCTGGTGGGCATCACTCCGGCGTGCGGTTATATCGGTGTCGGCGGTGCGCTGATTCTGGGTATTGTGGTGGGGCTGGCCGGTCTGTGGGGCGTGACTTCCCTGAAACGCTGGCTGCGTGTGGATGACCCCTGCGACGTGTTCGGTGTCCACGGTGTGTGCGGCATCATCGGCTGTATCCTGACCGGTATCTTTGCTTCAACCGCGCTGGGCGGCGTGGGGTACGCCGAAGGCGTCACCATGAGCCATCAGGTTCTGGTGCAGTTGGAAAGTATCGCCATCACTATCGTTTGGTCTGGCGTGGTGGCCTTCATCGGTTATAAAGTGGCGGATCTGACGGTGGGTCTGCGCGTGCCGGAAGAGCAGGAGCGTGAAGGTCTGGACGTCAACAGCCACGGCGAAAACGCTTACAACGCCTGATAACGCCTGTAACCCGGCCGAGCATTGCGAAGCCGGGGATCCGCCGACACTGACGTGTGCACCTCATTCGACGGACCATGAGTTATCTCCAAAGCCAAAAAAGCCTCCCATTGGGAGGCTTTTTTGTGCGTGAAGCGCATTAGTTGCGGTTACGCATAACGCCTTCCTGCACCGTCGAGGCGACCAGCACGCCATCCTGCGTATAAAATTCGCCGCGTACAAAACCGCGCGCGCTGGAGGCCGAGGTGCTTTCTACGCTGTAGAGCAGCCATTCGTTCATGTTGAACGGACGGTGGAACCACATCGAGTGGTCGATGGTCGCCACCTGCATGCCTGGCTCAAGGAAGCCAACGCCGTGCGGCTGCAGCGCCACCGGCAGGAAGTTAAAGTCCGAGGCATAGCCGAGCAGATACTGGTGGATGTGCAAATCATCCGGCACCGCACCGTTAGCGCGCATCCACACCTGGCGACGTGGTTCCGCGACGTGCCCCTTCAGCGGGTTGTGGAACTCAACCGGGCGAATTTCTAGCGGCTTATCGCAAAGAAACTTCTCTTTGGCCTGCGGCGGCAGCAGATGCGCCAGCGAGCGGGCGATGTCGGTTTCTGACGGTAAACCGTCCGGCGATGGCGCAGCTGGCATGCTTTTCTGATGCTCGTAGCCCGGTTCCGGCGCCTGGAAAGAGGCGGTCATATAAAAGATAGGTTTACCGTGCTGAATGGCCGCGACGCGGCGGGCGCTAAAACTGTTGCCGTCGCGCAACACTTCGACGTCGTAAACGATCGGTTTCTGACTGTCGCCCGGGCGCAGGAAGTAGCTGTGGAACGAGTGTACCAGTCGATCGGTCGGGACCGTCTCTTTTGCGGCATACAGCGCCTGGCCAACAACCTGCCCGCCAAAGACCTGACGGAGGCCAAGATCTTCACTCTGGCCGCGGAACAGACCTTCTTCAATTTTTTCCAGATTTAATAATGTCAGCAGATTCGATAGCGCCTGGCTCATTGATACCCTCTATATTTTTACTGTCACAGCGTCAGGTGAATGTTTCCATTATAACGCAGTTTCGCCAGTGGTCCGATGGGTTCAATTATCTGAATAATGGGGCATTTGCAGGCATTAATGTGAAATATGTGCCACACTTGAGTGGTAAAAGTTGTTAAGGCGATGTCACTCAATTGAGAAAACAGCCTTAATTTGAGTGAGCGAAAAGGAGAATGCTAATGAAACTCGTGCCGATCTTAAGCGGTTTGGCAATTGCGCTGACCCTCGCGGGCTGTGCAAAGACTCACCAGCAAAGTCAGAATCAGCCCCCTGCGCCAGAAGTAGCGGCTCAGGCTGCGGCGGTTTCGGGGCCGAATGTCTCCGGTAACGTATGGATTCGCCAGAAAGTGGCGCTGCCGCCGGAAGCGGTGCTGACGGTCACGCTGTCGGATGCTTCACTGGCCGACGCGCCGGCAAAAGTGCTGTCGCAGAAAGTGACCCGTACCGAAGGTAAGCAGGCGCCGTTTAGCTTTGTGCTGCCGTACAACCCGGCTGATATTCAGCCTAACGCCCGCATCCTGTTAAGCGCGGCGGTGACCCTCGACGGTAAACTGCTGTTTATTACCGATACTATCCAGGAAGTCATCAACCACGGCGGTACCAAGGCCGATGTGACGCTGGTTCCGGTACAGCAAACCGCGGTGCCGGTGCAGGACACCGCGCCGGTTCAGGTGCCGTAAATGAAAATGCCCTCCAGCGTGAGGGCATTTTTTTGTTCGTCGCAGACGGGCGCGGCGACGCCAGAATCTCAATATCGCCAACGATACTTCTGCATATCAATTTGCCCTCTCCCCGAGACCTGTACCCCTTCAGCCAGCAGCGCCTGGCGCTGGCGCTGAAGATCCGGCCCGGTAAGCGATATTGCACCGTGACGGTTTACCACCCGATACCACGGCAGCGTTGAGCCCTCCGGCAGGCGTTTGAGCACGCCGCCAACCTGACGCGCAGCGCGCGGGGAGCCTGCCAGCCGGGCGACATCACCGTAGGTCGTCACATAACCTTCCGGAATAGAGGCGACGATTTGCCAAACGCGCTGGGGGAAAGAATCTAAAGCATCCATAGTCAGTTCCTGAAGGCAGAACCTTTAGCATAATCAGCCTGATGTCCCGTGTGAAGGGCGGATTGCGCAAGAATCCAGCAGGTAGAAGCGGATAGCTTGCAATTGCCTGCTTCAGCAGGGATAATGCGCCAGCGCGTTGGGTAACAACGCTCTCAATGGGGGCTCTGTTGGTTCTCCCGCAACGCTACTCTGTTTACCAGGTCAGGTCCGGAAGGAAGCAGCCAAGGCAGATGACGCGTGTGCCGGGATGTAGCTGGCAGGGCCCCCACCCATTTGTATTTCCTCTTCTTTTTCATTCTCGGTCGTGTTATTAATCCTTTTTATTATTAGGGTTATTCTCGCCTGCGCGTCAATTAAGTTTCATTTATTTGTCATAATACTGTCATATATGCGTCATAAATTGTATTTAAATTAATATTGGGTATTTATATTGCTCGTCGTGTATAAAAATATATTTGTGGAATGTGTTGTGGAGTTCATGTATTAGTTATTACAGAAATAATACACAAAACCATTTTTCAGTGGTTAACACACGCGTTCGGGATGACGCGTTGCGACGGGAAGGTAAACATGACGACTGCAGTGCTAAACGTAAAAATTGATGAGACCGTAAAAGAGAAACTTCGCCATTATGCTGAGGCCAATGGCCTGACTTTAGGCGCTGCGGCGGAGAAGCTGCTGCTGCTAGGCTTTACGGCGGAAGAAGAGGCGGGTGTATGTGAAGACGACATCGATAGCCAGCATACGGAAGAGGATGTTGCACCATTTACACCTAAAGAAATCAAAGCATTACGTAAATTACTGAAGAAGAAAAAATGAAACAGCAACCGACAATAGCGTGTAACTATAGTGAAGCCTGCGCTCTGTTACGCTCGGGCTACGTCAAGCATGTTCTTCTCAACTGGAACGTCGGCAGCGATGAATTCTTTCGTATCGCCTCTGACTGGTGTGATACCGGTGCAAAAATTAAGAAAGAGGGCGAATCTTTCGTTATTTCACTGAAAGGCTTTCCGATTCCTCCGCAGCACTAATATATTCTTTTATTTGGCGTTATCTTTTTAAAGAATATATCAGCGCCAGGCCGGTTTCGTTATTGGGTGGCGAGATAGGTATGCGCACGGTTAGATTATTTTTCGCATCTTATTTCCCCCGGACTGGCCTGCTAACGTTGCCCATATCGGCTGCAACGTGGTGAACGCGCGACGCAGCGTTTCATCATCCAGGGTGAAGGGGAGACGTAAATTTCGCTCGCCGCTTCCGGCCAGACCAAAACGCGTTCCCACGCCAATATGAATTCCGTTGCCTTCCGCGCGTGCGGCAAAACGCGTCGCCATCATTTCCGGTAGTTCAACCCAAAACGACAGTCCGCCCTCCGGCATCCTGAATTTCCACTGTGGGAAATACTCCTGCATCAGCGAGGCGCACATGTCGCGGCGGGCTTTCAGTTGATGACGTCTTGCGGGCAGCAGAGTACTTTCGTTTTCCAGTAGCCAGCAGGTGGCCAACTGTTCCAGCAGCGGCGAACCTAAATCCAGGGTATCCCGGGTCTGAATCAACGCGGCAATGGTTTGTGACGATGCGCGGATCCAGCCCAGCCGTAATCCGCCCCAGAAGCTTTTGCCGGTTGAACCCACGCTAATAATCGGCGCCGCGCGGTTAAAGGCCGCCAGCGGAGGCGGCGGCGGCGCGTTGTACCATAAATCGACCATGGTTTCGTCAACCACCAGCGTCGTGCAGGTGCGGGCCGCCAGGTCGGCAACCGTCTGGCGCGTGGCGTGGTCCATGCATTGCCCGGTGGGATTTTGAAAATCGGGCATCAGATACGCCAGGCGCGGAGCGGTCTGCGCAATGATCGCCGCCAGGCCATCGGTATCCCATCCCCGGTCCGGCAGCGGCAGGGCAACCGGACGACAGGACGCGCCTTCAATGGCGGAAATCGCCAGCGGATAGGTGGGCGTTTCCACCACCACCCGATCGCCCGGCCCGGTCAGGTATCGCAGAATCAGCGCTAGCCCGCTGACCGCACCGTTGACCAGCATAATTTCATCGGCGTGAGTGGCCAGACCGCGAGCGGTGTAGCGCTGGGCAATCGCCTCGCGTAACACGGGCAGGCCATGCTGATCGTAACCTGTCGTGGCAAGGTACTCCGGCAGCATCGATAGCGCGTGGCTATAGGCCTGATGGATTTCTGCTCCCGCCGCCAGCGCGGCGGTAGAAAGATTCAGCGTTGGGGCGGCAGTTAAGCGCGGCGTATGCCGTTGGTTCTCTCCGGCTAGTCTCACCGTCGACCCACTGCCCTGGCGACTCTGCACGTAACCTTCATCACGCAGTTGCGCCAGCGCGCTGGCAATGGTCGTACGGCTAACGCCCAGCGCGCTGGCGAATTCGCGCTCGCCTGGCAGACGGGTATCCAGCGGCAGTCGGCCATCAAGAATCAGCAACCGCAGCGCATCGGTAAGCTGGCGCCAGAGCGGCGTGGAGGAGGGGCTTTCCTGCCACTGGCCGAGCAGGCGAACTAATGATTGGGTGGCAGAACGTCGACGCATCAGAGCAGTCCACTTTTTAAAAACTGGTCATTAATCATAATGCCATTTTTGTCGATGATGAAAGCATCAATACGACAGGCAGAGGTATTTATGTTACGCCGACTGATTCAGCTTTATATCGGATTAATACTTTACGGCGTCTCGACTGCCGTTTACGTGCGCGCCAACCTGGGAGCCGACCCGTGGAACGTTTTTCACCTGGGCGTTGCCGGACTGGCATCGATGGATATTGGCATGGTGATGATCCTCACCGGAGCGGCGGTACTGTTGCTGTGGATCCCGCTGCGTCAGCGTCCGGGGCTTGGTACCATCAGTAACGTGATTGTGCTCGGGCTGGCGGCAGACGCGACGCTGTCGCTAATGCCACCGCTGGAATCACTCTGGCTACGAGCCGTGCTGTTGCTGCTGGCGGTGGTGCTGAACGCGCTGGCCACCGGGATGTATATCGGCGCAGGGTTTGGCGCGGGCCCGCGTGACGGCCTGATGACGGGGATCCACGCCCGGACCGGCTGGCCGATCCGGCGGATTCGTACCACTATCGAAATCTCGGTGTTGTTGATTGGCATTGTACTGGGCGGCGCGTTTGGCATCGGTACCGTGCTGTACGCGCTGGCGATTGGCCCATTGATCCAGATTTGCCTGCCGTGGTTCCAGCTACCCCGCGCGGCGCCGCCCGCGCCGATGAAGGTCGAGCCGCTCTCCTGAACAAAACGGCATCACACCAGCGCGCTGATGCCGTGTCCCATCATGTAGAGCCCCACCACAATAATCAGGGCACCGGAAAACCACGGCGCTTTACGCGACAGTTCGCCAAACCCGCTCCAGCGTTGGCTGACGTGCTTGAGGCCAATGGCGGCAATTGCGCCCGAAGCCACCAGCGTCAGCGCGAGCCCGACGCTGAAGCTCAATACCAGCGTGGCGCCCAGCGCAACGTGCTTGAGTTGCAGACAGATCAGCAGAATGGTGATTGACGCCGGGCAGGGGATCAGCCCACCGGTCAGACCAAACATCACGATCTGCCCGGTGGTAACGTCCTGCCCTTTAAAACGACGATTGATCTCTTCGGCATGTGCGCGCTGATGCGCATCCTGCCAGTCGGCATCGACCAGATTTGCGTGGGTGTGATGATCATGATCGTGGTGGTGGTGATCGTGGTCATGATGATGTTCATGTTCATGTTCATGTTCATGATGGTGATGATCGTGCGCACCGTGCGACTCGCGCCAGGTGCGCCACAGCATCCACAGGGCGATGGCAATAATGATTATCCCGGAAAGCAGCTGAAACCACGGCTCGGCGGTTTGCGCGTCCCAGCCTCGGCCAAACCACATTCCTGCCATTGCGATGATCCACACGACTACCGTGTGCGACAGCGTCGCCGCCAGCCCTAACAAAACCGCCTGTTTCAGCGTCCCTTTAATGGCAACGATAAAGGCCGCCATCATCGTTTTGGAATGTCCCGGCTCCAGCCCATGCAGCGCGCCAAGCAGAATTGCGCCGGGGATAAAGAACCAGGCATTGCCTTGTTGTAAGAGTGTGGTGAAGTCGGTCATCGTCGGCAGGATCCTTGCAAAAAAGTGCATGTACTATACTCCCTCCCAGTAGCTGTATACTACCCCCGAGTATAAAAATGCGCAGAAAAGAGCGCCCGTGGTATGCTTGCGCAGGAGTTAAGAAAGGATCCCGCTATGTCACATACCGTTCGTCACAAGAAGATGTTATTGACGCGCCTGAAGAAAATTCAGGGGCAGAGCGCCGCGCTGGAAAAAATGCTTAACCGCGACCATGAATGTGCCGAGGTGCTACAGCAACTGGCGGCGATTCGCGGGGCGGTAAACGGCATGATGATGCAGGTGATTCAGGGCCATCTCACCGATCACGTGGTGAAAGAGCCCGAAGAGACGCAGCGAGAGGCCGATCTCGATGTGGTGATGCAGGTTATTAAGTCTTATCTGAAGTAGCGTGCGCCCGGAGATTGTTCTCCGCCCAGAGAATAAAGGCCTCTTTCGGTAAGGCTTTGCTGTAGAGCCAGCCTTGTCCGAACTGAACGCCATGCTCGTGAAGCCATGCTTCCTGGCAGGTGGTCTCTATGCCTTCGGCCACGATATTCAGCTGTAGCGTTTTCGCCATCTCGATGATGTAGGGCGTCACCTGCGCGTACTCCAGCGCATCAACGAAGGATTTATCCAGTTTTAAGGTATCGACTTCCAGATCCTGAAGATAGCGCAGGCTGGAATAACCGGTACCAAAGTCATCGATATAGATTGCGTGTCCCGCCTGGCGGTAGGCGTGAATTGCCGGCAACGTGGTTTTCGGGTCGGCAAAGCCGCGCTCGGTCAACTCCAGCGCCACCTGCTGCGGCTGTACCTGCCAGATTCGCAGCTGTTGGTGTAGCAGAGTTTGTAGCACCACCGACTGAAAATCAGCGACTGAGAGATTTATCGATACGTGTACATCAGGATGCAGGCTTAGCCATTTACCCAGATCGCGGAAGACCGTTTTGACGACGCTTTCGGTCAGTGCGGTAATGAGCCCGCATTGTTCTGCAAGTGGAATAAAAATCTCCGGTGAGAGATAAGTGCCGTCCGGTTGCTTCCAGCGCGCGAGCGCTTCACAGCCTACCACTTTACCGTCGCTTAATGACACGATGGGCTGGTAGTTAACGGTAATATCGGCGTTGTTCAACGCATCCTGCATTCGCTGTTTTGGTGATTGCAGGCGTTTTAACACCCGCAGAATCAGCCAGCAGGCAAGCAGGCTGATGATCATGCCCGCGGGAACCCAAATCATCAGCTGATGACGTAAACGTGCCGACAGCGGGAGAGTGGACGACCAGGTCATAATCGTCACCTGTATTTCGGGGAACTGACGCACGGTGTAGACGACGTTGTTGCTGGTCAGCGATGACAGATGTTCCTGCTTGATACGCTGCCAGGCCTGTTGGTCGAGCGGCGCGCTGCTGGCGAGCACGCGGTTGTTATGGGTGCTGATCAGCGCGACCTGGGTGGTCGAGTTGGTAAACGGAATGACGTCAATAAACGAGACAGGATCGATAATCACCATATGGTGTTCAGAGGCGAATGCCGCCATATAACGCTGAATGCCCAGATCGTTCCTCTCGGTGTACCAGGCGCGATAGCCGGCGGGGATAATGCGGTCCGGAGGGGGGAAGGTAAAACCGGTGCCGTTACTTTCCAGCGACGAACATTGTACGGTATTGCCATTGAGATACAGTACTTCCTGGATATAGCGCCAGGAGTAGGAGAGACGGCGCATGGCCTGCAGGTGTTCCGGACCACACCCGGACACGTTGAGTGAATCCATTTCCCGCAGCGCGCCTTTTGCCTGATTCATGACCTGCTCGGTGCGAATAAATACCCGGGAGGCGTAGGTCTCCTGCTCATCGATAAACTGATTGTGCGCTTCTCGTTGGGCGAGCCAGACACTTAGCAGTATCGGCAAGAAAATCGCCAAAATAAGCACGCCGGTTATCAGACCGACCAGATGTCGAGTTGTCACAGCCAGTCCTTATCCTGGGCAAATTACGACAAGTATACCTGACAATCCAGACGGTTATTACGCGAAATCGCTTCGTTTGTTCAAATGACGGCCGCTTAGCGCCGATGCGCCAGTGAACGTACCAGTCTGTCGCCACCCATCTGCACGGCCTGTACCATCAGCACCAGAATCAGCACGGTGCCGACCATAATCTGATCGTTAAACCGCTGATAACCGTAGCGAATGGCTAAGTCGCCCAAACCGCCCCCACCGATAACGCCGGCCATTGAGGAGAAACCGATCAGCATCACGATGGTGAGCGTGGTGGCAGCCAGCAGCGCGGGCAACGCTTCGGGGAGTAGCGCTTTGGCGATGACGTGCCATACGCTGCCGCCCATCGATAACACCGCTTCAATCCGCCCGTAGTCCACTTCATCCAGCGCGTTTTCCGTCAGGCGAGCGAAGAAGGGAAATGCGCCGATGGTAATGGGCACAATAGCCGCGGTGCTGCCGAGCGTGGTGCCCACCAGCAGGCGGGTAAAGGGGATCAGCGCAATCAGCAGGACAATAAACGGCAGCGAACGACCGGTATTGATGATGGCACCCAATACAGCGTTAAGACGCGGCATCGGCACCAGCCCATGACGGCGCGAAATAAACAGCAACACGCCCAACGGCAGGCCAATCAGCACGGTGAACAACGCGGCCAGCCCGACCATGTACAGCGTCTCCAGCGTGCCGTTGACCAGCAGCGGCCATAAATCTTCCCAGCTCATGCGACTATGCATAATTGTCTCCTGTCGAGGCCATGACGCGCCAGGAAGCGGCGCTCTTCATCGCCATCCCCCAGCAAAATATCGCGCAGGCGCGACCACGGAGAGGCCAGCAGATCGGCAATTTTGCCACTCTCCTGTAGCTCGCCGCCTTCCAGTAGCGCCACGTGATCGCACAGATTTTTCACCACTTCCAGCTGGTGGGTAATCAGGACAATCGTTAGCCCAAGCTGGCGGTTAATGGTTTCCAGCAGCGCCAGCACGCTGGCGGTGGTTTCAGCGTCGAGCGCGCTGGTCGCTTCATCGCACAGCAGTACGTCGGGTTCCGCCGCCAGCGCGCGGGCAATGCCCACGCGCTGTTTTTGGCCCCCGGAAAGCTGGGAAGGGAAGGCGTCAGCCTTGTCGCTCAGTCCCACCAGCGCCAGCAGTTCGGCGACGCGTTGTTGCCGCTGCGCTTTCGCGATGCCGGCAATTTCCAGCGGCACCGCGACGTTGTCAGCGACGCTGCGGGCGTGTAATAGGTTGAAGTGCTGAAAAATCATGCCGGTGCGCAGACGATGGGCGCGCAGCTGCGCCTTATCGTACTGCGTAATATCTGCTCCGTTGAACAGGACGCGGCCCGCGCTGGGCCGCTCCAGTAAATTGAGGCAACGAATCAGGGTACTTTTACCTGCGCCGCTGCGCCCGAGTATCCCGTAAATCGCCCCTTTCGGAACGCTAAACGACACGTTGTTGAGTGCCGGTTGGCCGCCTCCGGCATACTGCTTGCTCAGCCCTTCAATGACGATCATGATTTCGGGGCACTAACCGGAATAACCGAGCCGTTGTAGTGCTGGCGAATAAATTCCGCCACCTGCGGCGAGGTCAGATCTTTAGCCAGCTCTTTGATGCGCGGATCGTTAGCTAACTGCGGGTTGGTGACCAGAATATTGGCATATGGGTTATGTTCGGCGCTCTCCAGCCCCAGCGCGTCTTTCGCAGGCGTCAGTCCGGCTTCCAGCGCGTAGTTACCGTTGATTACGGCCAGGTCGACGTCATCCAGCGAGCGCGGGATCTGCGGCGATTCCACTTCCAGAATCTTCAGCTTATGCGGGTTCTCAACGATATCTTTTGGCGTTGCCAGCGTGGTGGCCGGGTCGGTAAATTTGGCCGCGAGCTTAATCAGCCCTTTGCTTTGCAGCAGGAACAGCGCGCGGCTCAGGTTGGTGGTGTTGTTGGGTACCGCCACGGTAGCTCCTTCCGGCAGCGACTGCAGATCTTTGTGCTTGTGCGAATAGATGCCCAGCGGCTCAATGTGCACCGTCGCGGCGACGGCGAAGGTTTTCCCCAGCGCCTTTTCCTGATCTTTCAGATACGGCACATGCTGGAAGTAGTTAGCGTCGACATCGCCGTTGGCCAGCAGTTCGTTGGCGTTAACGCCGCTGGTCAGCTCAACGATTTTCAGATCCAGCTTCGGATCCTGCTTCTTAATAAAGTTAAGGATTTCTGCATGTGGAACCGGGTCAGCAGCGATACGCAGCGGCTCGGCAGAAGCGCTCCAGGCCAGAGAAAGAGACAGTGCAACCCCTGCCAGTTTGAATGCGGCATGTTTCATGGTGTGTTTCCTTATTGTTTTAGTGTCAGGCAATCAGTTGTTCGCTGCGGGCGCGCAGCACGTCACGGTAATAACGTTCCGCCACATCCGGGTGGGATCGCAGGCGGCCTTTCAGATAGTTCCAGCCCACATCGCGCAGCAGCGGATTCTGCGGATCGCTTTGTGGCCCGTTGGCTTCACGCGCCAGCGTTTCAGGCAGCGAGTAAACCGGCACTACGGCGTCCAGCTGAGCGCCGAGGAAGAAGGCGATAGACAGGCGCTGCTGATTGGCGGGCGGCGTCACCACGCGATGGACGGTGGCGCGCAGATAGCCGTTGGTCGCCAGCTCCAGCAGTTCGCCAATGTTCACTACAAAGCTGCCGGGCAGCGGGACTGCATCGATCCACTGACCCTCGCTGACCTCCACCTGTAGACCTTTCTGGTCATCCTGGAGCAAGAAACTCAGGAAGCCGGAATCTTTGTGCGCGCCAACGCCCTGAGTGCTGTTCTGCGTCTCCTGCTGGCCAGGATAACGAATCAGCTTGATATGTTCGTTCGGCTTTTCGCCGTACAGGGTGTCGAAGGCTTCCGGCGGCAGCTGGAGTGACTCAGCAAAGGCGCGCAGCAGCGTCATGGCCATCTCGGTCATCGCGCGTTGCCATTGCAACAAAACCGGGCGCAGCGTCGGCAGCGCTTCGGGCCACAGGTTTGGCCCCTGTAATTGCAGCCAGCGCGGATCGTGTTCTCGTAGGGTAACCGCCTGACGTTCCGCGCCGATATCAAACTGTTCCCGCCAGTCTGGTTGCCCGCGGGTGAGCTCGGCGGCGCTGCGGTTGTAGCCACGAAAATGCGGGGAGTGAATCATCGCCACCTGCTGTTTTTGTTCGTCGGACAGGGCGAAAAAGCGGCGGGATTCAGACTGTAACGACTGCTGTAGGGCGTCGTTGATGCCGTGATCGGTTAAATAAAAAAAGCCAACGTCGCGGGCTGCGTGGCGAAGCTCTTGCAGAAATTCAGCGCGCTCAGATGGCTGATGGTAGCGGGCCAGACTGAGGATTGGCAGGGTGGTCAGACTCATTGTGTTCTCCATTTTGCAGATGAATGCCGTGGTATTCAGGTGGTGCGAATGCGGGATGACAACAACAGCGCTGCATGGGATATCTCCTTTGGGTTAATGGAGACAGACTGCCTGATGGCGGTGAACGCGACCAATAACGTTATTTTCTAATTTAGAACCGCGGGAGGGTCTGAGCTTTTGCGAAAAATCGCTAAGGCGCGCGGCAGTAGGGCGATGAACTCGAAGCATTTCCCTGAAAACGGCAGGGTTGCAATTGTTTTTCTGACGGCGTATTTTAATTGTTATGTTATAACATATTGATTGAGGCTCAGATGAAAGCGAACATCCATCCCCATTACCGCACCGTGGTCTTTCACGACACCAGCGCTAACGAGTACTTTAAAGTCGGCTCCACCATCAAAACGGACCGGGAAATTGATCTGGAAGGTGTGACATATCCTTATGTCACGATTGATGTTTCATCAAAATCGCACCCGTACTACACCGGGAAGCAGCGCAGCGTTTCCGCCGAAGGCAGCGTCGCGCGCTTTACCCAGCGTTTTGGCCGTTTTGTTGATGTGAAAAGAGGTTCCTGATGCAGGTACTTAACTCGCTGCGTAGCGCTAAACAGCGCCACCCGGATTGTCAGATAGTGAAACGCAAAGGTCGTCTTTACGTGATCTGCAAATCCAACCCCCGTTTTAAAGCCGTGCAGGGGCGCAAAAAACGCCGCTAACGAAGAGACTCCAGGGACTGACGCTGCTTGCCGTCGGCGGTAAAGTTGTCGGCGGCAAGCCAGGCCTGGAAGGCGTGATTCAGCGCCGGCCATTCGCCGTCGATAATGGAAAACCAGTCGGTATCACGGTTGTGGCCTTTAATCACCAGCGCCTGACGAAAATGCCCTTCAAACTGAAAACCTAAACGTAATGCCGCACGACGAGAGGGTTCATTAAAGCTGTTGCATTTCCACTCATAACGACGATAGCCGAGCGTATCAAAGGCATAGCGCATCAGTAACCACTGTGCTTCTGTTGAGGCAGGGGTTCGGCTGAGCAGGGGCGAAAAATGCACATGTCCCACTTCCATCACCCCGTGATTCGGGTCGATACGCATCAGTGCCAGCGAGCCCACTGGCCGTTGGGTGCGGGTATCTATTACCGCAAAATGCAGCGGATCCTGAAGGGATTCCACGCTGGCGACCCACTGGCGATATTCTTCCACCGAGCTTTCCGGCTCACGCAGCAGCCACGTCCAGTTGCGGGTATCCGCCGCCTGCTGATGGGCGGCAAAGAGCGCATCAGCATGTTGCAGACTTAACGGTTCCAGACGGCAATACTGACCTTCCAGCACCACGCGCTGCGGATACGGCCGCGGCTGCCAGTCCGGCAGGGCATCGCCAATTAACTGACCAAATTGATTAAGCTGACTCATAACCTCTCCTTAGGGAAATAAACAATACGTCGAGCGTAGGGGTTTGCTGGTTCCATAAAAAGTGCCACCAGGGTATCTTTTGATGGTGCCACAAGGAGCTGCCATGAATATTCCCGACGATCCCTTTTTTACTCTATTGAGTGATGCGCTTGCGGCGCGTGGCGCAGAAACGCTGCAACGCAGCCTGTACGCGGCGCTCAGAGACGCCATTCTGTGCGGACAGCTTCAGGCGCAGAGCTGGCTTCCCGGTTCGCGTACGTTGGCCCAGCGGCTGAATATTTCCCGCAATACGGTCAACGCCGCGTTGGAGCAATTGGCGATGGAAGGCTATCTTCGCCGCGACCGTCGCGGCTCTCGGGTGGCCTCGTTGCCGCAGACGGCGGGCAGCGCCGACTTTTTATCGGTGGAATTGCCGGAACGCCTGCTTGAGTTGCCGCAGGTACAACCTCGCGATACGCCGCCGCTTCTGTTTACCCCCGGCACGCCGGCTATTAACTATTTCCCTTTGCCGCTGTGGCGTCGACTGCTGGATCGCGTTTTGCGTGAACAGGGCAGCAGCCTGCTTGGCTACGGCGATGCAGCGGGAGAATGGCCGCTGCGGGTGGCGATTGCCCGGCATCTGGCGTTATCGCGTGGTATCGACTGCGATGCGCGGCAGATTGTCATCACCGAAGGCGCGCTGGAAGGTGTCAATCTTTGCACGCATCTGCTGAGTGAACCGGGACAGAGAGCGTGGGTAGAGGAACCTGGCTACTTCGGCGCGAAAAGCGCGTTTCTGGCGGCGGGGCTTCTGCTGGAGGGTGTGGCGGTAGATAACGAGGGAATGCGGATTGCCGCCAATATGCCGCCACCAACGCTGATTTTTACCTCGCCTTCACACCAGTACCCGACCGGTAGCGTGCTTAGCGCGGCGCGGCGGCTGGCGCTACTGGAGTATGCACGCCAGCATGGCTGCTGGATTATTGAAGATGATTACGATAGCGAATTTCGCTTCAGCGGCGAGCCGATTCCGGCGATGCGCGGTATGGACGACAACGCGCCGGTAGTTTACCTCGGCACCTTCAGCAAGACGCTGTTCCCGTCGCTGCGTATTGGTTTTATGGTCCTACCGCCGATGCTGGTGGAGACTGCGCAGCCCGCTATTCGTGCGCTGCTGCGCGGTGGGCATCGGGCGGAGCAGCGTGCGCTGGCGAGCTTCATTGAGGAAGGGCACTATGCCCGACATCTGGCGGCGATGCGCCGGCTGTACCGCAAGCGTCAGGCACAGCTGCGCGCGGCGCTGGGAGAAGAATTAAGCGTACCGCACGAATTAATGGCGGGTGAGGGCGGGTTACATATGACAGTCGCCATTGACGGCATTGATGACGTGTCGCTGGTGCGCCAGGCACGCGCGCATCAGATGACGCCCAGCGCGCTCAGCACCTTTTATCTCGATCGCCAGCATGCCCGTACGGGGCTAGTGCTGGGCTATGGTAATACGTCCGCCTCACAGTTTGCACCGGCAATACGGACGTTACAGCGGCTTATTGCGCCGCTTCGGCGCGGGCAAGAGTAAATACGTCGTAGAACGACAGGTCGCCCTTGGTGGTGACCATTTTTTGCAGCTGCGTTTTGTACTGACCGTCCACACGGTTGGAGTGCAGAATATTGTCAATCAACTCCGGCGGTACGAAGCGGGTATTGTACCATTCACCGTTGTAGCACACGCGGAAATCCAGCACATCGATATCTTCGTATCGGTAACGCGGATAGACATCGAAGAAGAAGAAGCCGTTCAGTAGCGCAAACAGCAGCCATAGCAGCCAGACCGAGTCGGCAAGCGTTTCGGAGCGCATCATCACGACCAGGGTGGCAAAGAAGGCGAGGTACATGGCGATGAACAGGCCGGGGTGATTGCGAATAAAACTGATACTAAAGCGCGGCCGGTTGTCGCGCTTTTCGCGGGCGTTGAGTTCATCAATAGTTTGCGTGAGTAATCGCTGGATCTCGGACATCTTTTTGCTCGGCAACGTAAGGCGGAATAGCCTATTGTATGTTGCGTTAACCCATGCAGAAAGTAACAGATTGGTTGCAAAAAAGCATAACAGTCCGTAGCGGTTATCAGGCTAACATTTTGATGATGCGGGCCGGGTTGCCGCCCACAACGGCATTGGCCGGAACGTCTTTTACCACAACGGCGCCGGAAGCAATCACCGCGTTATCGCCAATCGTCACGCCGGGGTTAATCACCGCGCGTCCACCAATCCACACATTGTGGCCAATTGTCACCGGTTTGCCGAACTCGATGCCGCTATTGCGTTCAATGGCGTTGAGAGGATGAGTCGCGGTGTAAATATGTACACCCGGTGCCAGCATGCAGTTATCGCCGATATGAATCGGGCAGACGTCGAGCATGACGCAGTCGAAGTTAGCGTAGAAGTTGGCGCCAAGAAAGATATTGTAGCCATAGTCGCAGCGGAACGTTGGCTCGATATAAGCATCGTCGCCTTTGCCGAGCAGTTCACGGAGTAGTGCAGCGCGTTCGTTTTTTTCATCCGGGGCCGTATGGTTATACCGGTGAACCAGCTGCCTTGCGCGGATCCTGTCCGTTGTTAACGTGTCATCGGACGGGCGATAATGCTCGCCGGCAATCATTTTACGTTTTTCATCACTCATGGGCGTCTCCCTCTGGTTGAGACATCACCTTAAAAGGTGAATATCGCCTTGGGAACGTTCCCTGTTCATCGATGTGATGCTATTCACACAATCACTGGATGAAAGAGAGAAGTCACAGATGAAAAAAGAAAATTAACGGATGTACTTCCACACGGTCGAGGGGATTTTGTCGTACAATTTATTCATCGTCAATTCCGCCAGACGATGGTCTGCCGCTGAGTAAAATACCGCCAGTTCGTTATCAGACAGTTCATATTTATTTTTTTCAATAACGCGTTCCAGTGTGTCAATAGACTGACAGCGGCGTAGGCGCATCAAATAATCGGTTTTAGTTAGTGGTTTATCAGACATAATTCACCCATTGATTGTAATAATTTTAACAAGACAGGCTAACAGGGTTAGCGCGGCTAGCATTGACAAAACAACGGAAGAGTTTGTTCCCTGACTTCCGCCATTTTTGCAGGTCGACGCTATTAATGCCGTAGTTGCTGAATAACATGAAAGTATCATCCAGATATTCATCAATCTGTGCAATCAGTTTATTATCGTCGTCGTACTTAATTTTATAATTAAGCGCGAACGTTGCAATATGTTCTATCAGCTCATTAAGCTGCAGGTTAACCGCCGAGGTAGGGTCATTCACCCAGCCATGGTTACTCTCTTCGAGCGTGGCAAGACAATCATGATACAGGGTTTCACAAAGAAACTTAAGCTGTGCGATATCATGTCTTTTTGGTGAGTATTCGTCCATAACGCATCCCCCTTGTCGTAGTGCAAACAACGAATAACAAATACCGGTGTGGGATGGTACTGCTGGCAACCTGAAACGTGCACCTGTTCCTGATCTGCTGTAACTATAATCTACTCCGCAAAAGATTTCACCGAGCTATTACGAAAAATTACAATTAAATCTCAGCAGGTTAAATTTTTTCCCTTCTCACCCATATGACTGAGCATAAGAAGCTAACGCCTTGTTTCTGTTCCGGAAGACGTTGAGCGATATGTCGATTCATAATCTTAGACCGCCGTGGGAGAGGGGAGTGCGTTCATTGCGGATAGGAATGTTCCTAATTTTGTTCTTAACGAATACGCACTTTCCGGATTATTCGAAATAAATTAAAGATAAATCTCAAATTCTTAAATTTATCAATCCATCTTATTTTTATTATTACGGGTATGCAAAGATTCTCATTTATTAATGAATGATTAAAAAGTAGACGTTTTAAGGTGGTTTGCGGCGAGATAAAAAAAGGGCCGCTTGCGCGGCCCTTTCAATGAGACAGTTTTAGTGATGCTCAACCTTATGGCTGTGCTCAATGTCTTCGTTTTTACGACTGAAACGACGACGCACGACCACGAAGAACACCGGTACGAAGAAGATAGCCAGTACGGTCGCCGTGACCATCCCGCCCATTACGCCGGTACCAACGGCGTTCTGCGCACCGGAGCCAGCGCCGGAGCTGATAACCAGCGGCATAACGCCGAGGATAAAGGCCAGCGAGGTCATCAGGATTGGACGCAGACGCATACGAACCGCTTCCAGCGTCGCCTCAATGAGACCTTTACCTTCTTTGTCCATCAGGTCTTTGGCGAACTCAACGATCAAGATGGCGTTTTTCGCCGATAGACCGATGGTGGTCAACAGGCCCACCTGGAAGTAAACGTCGTTGGTCAAACCGCGCAGCGTCGCCGCCAGCAGCGCACCGACAACCCCCAGCGGAACCACCAGCATAACCGAGAACGGAATTGACCAGCTCTCATACAGCGCTGCCAGACAAAGGAAGACGACGATCAGCGAAATCGCGTACAGGGCAGGGGCCTGGTTACCGGACAAACGTTCCTGGTAGGACATACCCGTCCAGTCGTAGCCGATACCCGCCGGCAGTTTACCCGCCAGTTCTTCCATCAGGTTCATGGCCTCACCGGTACTCTTACCTTCAGCCGCCTGACCCAGGATTTCCATGGATGGCAGGCCGTTGTAACGTTCCAGACGCGGTGAACCGTATTCCCAGCGAGAGGTAGAGAAGGCCGAGAACGGCACCATCTGACCATCGCTACCGCGAACGTACCATTTGCCGATATCTTCAGGCAGCATACGGTATTTCGCTTCGGACATCAGGTACACCTTCTTCACACGACCGCGGTCGATGAAGTCGTTGACGTAGCTACCGCCCCAGGCCGTGCCGAGAGTGGTATTGATGTCGCTGATGGATACACCCAGCGCCTGGGCTTTTTCCTGATCGATATCGATCTTGAACTGCGGCGTATCTTCCAGGCCGTTAGGACGTACGCCGGTCAGCACGTCTGGGTGCTGGGCAATCATCCCGAACAGCTGGTTACGCGCCTGGGTCAGTTTTTCGTGTCCCAGACCCGCCTGGTCAATCAGCTGGAAGTCGAAGCCGGTTGCGGTACCCAGTTCTACGATAGCTGGCAGGTTAAAGGCGAACACCATCGCGTCTTTAATCTGCGAGAAGTAGCCCATCGCACGACCGGTAATCGCTTCAACCTTGTTCTCCGCGCCCGGACGTTGACTCCAGTCTTTCAGCGACACGAATGCGATACCGGTGTTCTGGCCACGACCCGCGAAGCCGAAGCCGTTTACGGCGAAGACGGATTCAACGTTGTTTTTCTCTTTGGTGAGATAGTAATCGGTCATCTCATCCAGCACTTTCTGCGTACGCTCCTGGGTTGCACCGGCAGGCAGCTGCGCCATGCTCAGGAATACGCCCTGGTCTTCGTCCGGCAGGAACGAGCTTGGCAGACGTACAAACAGGAACGCCATGCCGACAACGATGATCAGATACAGCAGCAGGTAACGACCGGTGCTGCGCAGAATGTTGCCTACGCTATCGGTGTAGTGGTGCGTGCTCTTCTCGAACATCCGGTTAAACCAGCCGAAGAAACCGGTGGTTGCGCCGTGGCTGCCCTTCTGGATAGGTTTCAGCATAGTGGCACACAGGGCCGGCGTCAGAATCAACGCCACCAGTACCGACAGCGCCATCGCCGAAACGATAGTGATAGAGAACTGGCGATAGATAGCACCGGTAGAACCGCCGAAGAAGGCCATCGGGATAAATACCGCAGACAGCACCATGGCGATACCGACCAGTGCGCCCTGAATCTGGCCCATGGACTTACGCGTCGCTTCTTTCGGCGGTAGACCCTCTTCGGCCATTACACGCTCAACGTTCTCGACCACCACGATGGCGTCATCCACCAATAGCCCGATGGCGAGCACCATCCCGAACATCGTCAGGGTGTTTATCGAGAAGCCGAACGCGGCAAGCACCGCAAAGGTCCCGAGCAGGACGACCGGTACGGCGATGGTTGGGATCAACGTCGCGCGGAAGTTCTGCAGGAACAGATACATGACCAGGAACACCAGGATGATCGCTTCGACCAGCGTTTTCACTACTTCGTGAATTGAGATCTTAACGAACGGGGTGGTGTCGTACGGGTAAACGATTTTCAGGCCTGACGGGAAGAACGGCTCCATTTTCACCAGTTCAGCGCGAATGGCATTCGCGGTGTCCAGGGCGTTAGCACCGGTCGCCAGTTTAATACCCAGACCGGAAGCCGGCTGTCCATTAAACTTCGCCACGACGTCATAGCTTTCACCGCCGAGCTCAATTTTCGCGACGTCGCGCAGGCGAACCTGCGAACCGTCCTGATTGACCTTCAGCAGAATGTTGCCAAACTCTTCGGTATTCGTCAGACGGGTCTGCGCCACGATAGAGGCGTTCAGCTGCTGGCCTGGTACAGGCGGCGTACCACCTAACTGACCTGCCGCAACCTGGGCGTTCTGCGCTTTCAGGGCACTGATGACATCAACGGGCGTTAACTGGAAGTTGTTCAGTTTGTTCGGGTCCATCCAGATACGCATCGCGTACTGAGAACCGAACAGCTGAACGTCGCCCACGCCGCTGGTACGGCTGATGGCGTCTTTCATGTTCGCTGCCACGTAGTCAGAAATATCGTCCTGGTTCATGGTGCCGTTGGTGTTGATAACACCGACGACCATCAGGAAGCTGCTGGACGCTTTCTCAACGCTGATACCCTGCTGCTGAACTTCCTGCGGCAGAAGCGGCGTTGCCAGTGCGAGCTTGTTCTGTACCTGAACCTGGGCGATGTCCGGATCGGTACCGGATTCGAAGGTCAGCGTGATGGTTGCGGTACCGGTGGAGTCGCCGTTGGAGGACATGTACATCAGGTGATCGATACCGTTCATATTCTGTTCGATAACCTGAGTAACTGTGTTCTGCACCGTTTCGGCGTCAGCACCGGGGTACATGGCCGTGATCGAAATTGCAGGCGGCGCAATCGTCGGATATTGCGCAACCGGCAATTTGAGGATCGATAGCCCCCCAGCCAGCATGATAATGATGGCGATCACCCACGCAAATATAGGGCGATCGATAAAGAAATTAGGCATGTCTTAACGGCTCCTGTTTAAGTTAAGACTTGGATTGTTCTGACTGAGCAGCGCCCGCTGCGGCTTGCTGTTTATCGTCAGAAGTGACTTCCTGGGCTTTTACCTGCACGCCAGGTTTCACTTTTTGCAGACCGCTGATGATGACGCGATCGCCATCTTTCAGACCTTCGGTCACCAGCCATTTATCGCCAATGGCCTGGGTCGCAACAATCTGGCGGGTTTCAACTTTATCGCCTTCACCGATAACCAGCGCGCTCGCGTCGCCACGAGGCGTACGGGTGACACCCTGCTGAGGCACCAGCAGCGCAGTCGGGTTGGTACCTTCTTCCAGACGCGCACGCACGAACATGCCCGGCAGCAGCGTATGATCTGGGTTCGGGAAAATCGCGCGCAGCGTGATAGAACCGGTCGTCTGGTCAACGGTCACGTCAGAGAACTCTAAGGTGCCGCTCTGCGGATATTTGATGCCGTCGTTGGTCACCAGATCCACTTTCGCTTTGCCGTTTTCTTGTTTCAGTTTGCCATCCGCCAGCTCCTGCTTCAGGCGCAGGAAGTCGTTGCTGGACTGCGTGACGTCAACATAGATAGGGTCCAACTGCTGAACGGTCGCCAGCGCGGTAGTTTGCCCATTTTGTACCAGCGCGCCTTCGGTGACCGAAGACTTACCAATGCGTCCGCTGATAGGGGAGGTGACTTTGGTATAGGCCAGGTTGATACGCGCGGTTTCCACGGCGGCTTTTGCCGCCAGCACGGCAGCATTTGCCTGCTGAGCATCAGCGACGGCGCTGTCGTAGTCCTGACGGCTGATGTACTGCGTCCCCAACAGTTTGGAGTAACGGTTCACCGTCAGTTTGGCGATATTGGCTGCCGCTTCGGCCTTCGCTAAATCACCTTTCGCACTTTCATAAGACGCCTGGTAAGTTGCCGGATCAATCTGATACAGCGACTCGCCCGCTGTGATTTCGCCACCTTCGATAAAGTTGCGCTTCAGAATAATACCACTGACCTGCGGACGAACTTCCGCGATACGGAAGGCGCTGGTGCGACCCGGTAATTCTGTCGTGATTACAAGAGGTTCAGATTTGAGCGTCACAACGCCAACTTCTGGCATATGTTGTGCTCCTTGCTGAGCTGGTTTGTCGTCACATCCTGTTAGCGCTAAGCTGCCTGAGAGCATCAGAACGACCGCCAGAGGCGTTAACCCTCTGTTTTTGTTCATATGTAAACCTCGAGTGTCCGATTTCAAATTGATCAATGGAACAAGCGTCCACAAACCCATTGCTGCGTTTGTATTATCGTCATACTATGGTACATACATTCATAAATGTATGTAAATCTAACCCCTGCAATTTCACCGACCTATGGCACGAAAAACCAAAGAACAAGCGCAAGCTACGCGTCAGCACATACTGGATGTTGCCCTACGGTTGTTCTCACAGCAGGGGGTATCATCTACTTCACTCGCCGAGATTGCAAAAGCGGCTGGGGTGACGCGTGGGGCAATCTACTGGCACTTTAAGGATAAGTCGGATCTGTTTAACGAAATCTGGGCGTTATCAGAGTCCAGCATCAGCGATCTCGAGATTGAGTATCGGGCAAAATTCCCGGGGGATCCACTCTCAGTATTGAGGGAAATCCTGGTTTACATTCTCGAAGCCACCGTTATCGAAGAGCGCCGACGGCTGATGATGGAAATCATTTTTCACAAATGTGAGTTTGTCGGTGAAATGGCCGTAGTGCAACAGGCACAGCGTAATTTATGTTTAGAAAGTTACGATCGCATTGAACAGACGTTAAACGACTGTGTTGCCGCCAGGGTATTACCGGCGAATTTGCTCAGTCGCCGGGCGGCCATTCTTACCCGCAGCTATATTTCCGGGCTGATGGAAAACTGGCTGTTTGCTCCAACCTCGTTTGACCTACGGGCAGAGGCGCAGGCTTATGTCGCGATCCTGCTTGAGATGTATCAATTTTGCCCGACGCTACGCGGCGAGACGTCGGCCTAAACCTTCCTCAATTACCAGGAATAATCCTGGATTCTGCGGCTTTTCGCGTGTTGCCAGAAGTGCTATTCTGCGCGGGCATTTATCCCCGGTTTTTCACCGGCTTTAGCAACCACTCATGTTAAAATTATGCTGCATAATATCCGCCCCCGGGCCACGATTTCCGCATTCTTCATTATTGCTGTCTGCTTTCTTTTCTCGGTAGCGACGGCGCAGGCGCGCTCGCTCAGCGGCTATGATATTCCCGACCGCACCGATGTTCAGGATCAGCTTTCGTCGCTGAATAATAAAAAAGACCTGACGCCGCAGGAAAAGCTGGTTCAGCAGGATTTAACGGAAACGCTGCAGCTGCTTGATAAAATCGACAACGTGAAGGCGGAAACCGCCGCCTTGCAAAAGCAGGTGGATCAGGCGCCGCTGAAATTGCGTCAGGCCACCGATAATCTCAATGCGCTGAGCGACGTTGATAATGATGATGAAACCCGTAAAACGCTGAGTACGTTGTCGCTGCGCCAGTTGGAAGCCCGCGTCTCGCAGGCGGTTGACGATCTGCAAAATGCGCAAAACGATCTCGCGACTTACAACAGTCAGCTGGTTTCGCTACAAACCCAGCCAGAGCGCGTGCAAAACGCCATGAATTCGGCATCACAGCAGCTTCTCCAGGTGCGCAATAGCCTCAACGCGAGCACCGTGGGTGATGGGCTGCGCCCCACTCAGCAAACGATGTTGCAGGTGCAGAAAACCCTGCTCGACGCCGAGATTGAGCTACAGCGTAAAAGCCTTGCCAGCAACACTTCCCTGCAGGATACCCTGCAAAAACAGCGCGACTACGTGACCGCATACAGCACGCGTCTGGAACACCAGCTCCAGCTGCTGCAGGAAGCGGTGAACAGCAAGCGCCTGACGTTGACGGAAAAAACCGCCGCTGAAAACGCCTCGCCGGAAGAGACCGCCCGTATTCAGGGTAATCCACTGGTGAAGCAAGAGCTTGAGATTAACCATCAGCTGAGTCAGAAGCTGATTACCGCCACTGAAAGCGGTAACCATCTGGTGCAGCAGAACATTAAAGTGAAAACCTGGCTCGATCGCGCGCTGCAATCTGAACGTAACGTGAAAGAGCAGATCGCCGTCCTGAAAGGGAGCCTGCTGCTGTCGCGCATTCTTTATCAGCAGCAGCAGACGCTGCCGTCGGCAGATGAGCTGGAGGATATGACCACCCGTATCGCCGATCTGCGCCTTGAGCAGTTTGAGATAAACCAGCAGCGTGATGCCCTGTTCCAGAGCGATGAATTCGTCGCCAGGCTGGAGGAAGGGCATAGCAGCGAAGTGGATAGCGAAGTGCACGACGCGCTGCTGCAAATTGTCGATGCGCGCCGCGAAATGCTCGATCTGATCAACAAGCAGCTGGGCAGCCAGCTGATGATGGCCATCAATCTGCAAATCAACCAGCAGCAGCTGATGAGCGTATCGAAAAGCCTGAAATCCATCCTCACTCAGCAAATCTTCTGGGTAAACAGCAACAAGCCAATGGACTGGGACTGGATTAAATCCTTCCCGGAAGCCCTGAAAGACCAGTTTAAGTCGATGAAAATCACCGTGAACTGGGAGAAAGCGTGGCCCGCCGTGTTTGTCGCCTTCCTTGCCGGGCTTCCGCTGTTGCTGATTGCCGGGCTAATTCGCTGGCGACTACAGTGGCTGCGCAGCTATCAGGACAAGCTCGGCGATCAGGTGGGTAATCTGCGTAATGACAGCCAGCTGCATACGCCGAAGGCTATCCTTATCGATCTCATCCGCGCGCTGCCGGTGGTGCTGATCATTCTGGCGATTGGCCTGATTCTGCTCACCATGCAACTCAATATCAGCGCGCTGCTGTGGGCGTTCAGTAAAAAGCTGGCGATTTTCTGGCTGGTGTTTGGCCTGTGCTGGAAGGTGCTGGAGAAAAACGGCGTTGCCGTCCGCCACTTCAATATGCCGGAACAGCTGACCAGCCACTGGCGTCGGCAGATTGTGCGCATCAGCCTGGCGCTGCTGCCGCTGCACTTCTGGTCGGTGGTGTCCGAGCTTTCGCCGCTGAACCTGATGGACGACGTATTGGGGCAGTTCGTGATTTTCCTTAACCTGCTGGTGATTGCGACGCTGATGTGGCCGATGTGCCGCGAAAGCTGGCGCGATAAAGAATCACACAGCCTGCGTCTGATCACCATGACCGTGCTGGCGCTGGTGCCGGTCGGCCTGATGGTGCTGACCGCCACCGGTTATTTCTACACCACGCTGCGCCTCTCCGGCCGCTGGATTGAAACCGTTTATCTGGTGATCTTCTGGAACCTGCTCTATCAGACCGTGCTTCGCGGCCTGAGCGTCGCGGCCCGTCGTATCGCGTACCGTCGTGCGGTCGCGCGTCGGCAGAATATGGTGAAAGAGGGGGCCGAAGGCGCCGAGCCGCAGGAAGAACCGGCCATCGCGCTGGAGCAGATCAACCAGCAGACGCTGCGTATTACCATGCTGGTGATGGTGGCGCTGTTTGGCGTCATGTTCTGGGCCATTTGGTCAGACTTAATTACCGTCTTTAGCTACCTGGACAGCATCACTCTGTGGCACTACAACGGCACCGAAGCCGGGGCCAGTGTGGTGAAAAGCGTCACTATGGGCAGCCTGCTGTTCGCTATTATCGCCTCGATGGTGGCCTGGGCGCTGATCCGCAACTTGCCGGGTCTGCTGGAAGTGCTGGTACTCTCGCGGCTGAACATGCGTCAGGGGGCCTCCTACGCCATCACCACGATTCTGAACTACGTCATTATCGCCGTTGGTGCGATGACCGTGTTCGGTTCGCTGGGCGTGTCGTGGGATAAACTGCAGTGGCTGGCCGCCGCGCTGTCGGTGGGTCTTGGTTTTGGCTTACAGGAGATTTTCGGTAACTTCGTCTCCGGTCTGATTATTCTGTTTGAGCGTCCGGTTCGCATTGGCGATACGGTAACCATCGGTACCTTCTCGGGGACGGTCAGCAAGATCCGCATCCGCGCGACGACCATTACCGATTTCGATCGTAAAGAGGTGATCATTCCGAACAAGGCATTCGTTACCGAACGCCTGATCAACTGGTCGCTCAGCGATACCATCACCCGCGTGGTGATCCGTCTTGGCGTGGCTTATGGATCGGATCTGACCAAAGTTAAAGAAGTGCTGCTGAAAGCGGCGATGGAGCATCCGAAGGTGATGCACGATCCGGAGCCGTCGGTCTTCTTTACCGCTTTTGGCGCCAGCACGCTGGATCACGAACTGCGTCTGTATGTGCGTGAACTGCGCGATCGTAGCTACACCGTCGATGAACTGAACCGCACCATCGACCGTCTGTGCCGCGAAAACGATATCAACATCGCCTTTAACCAGCTGGAAGTGCATCTGCATAATGAGAAGGGCGATGAAGTGACGGAAGTGAAGCGCGACAGTAAAAATGACGGCAAGGATATGATTGCCGATTAATCCGTAGGCTGGATAAGCGCAGCGCCATCAGGCACGCCGCCGTATATTGCCGGATGGCGGCGTTGCCTTATCCGGCCTACAGATCGTACCCTTGGCGCTATGGCGCCTCATCCGCGCGGCTTTTCAGCTTGTTGAGGTAATCTTTGCGCACCATCTCCAGCGCGCTTAGCACAATTTCTGGGGCGATTTGGTTGCTCTCCAGCAGCTCTATTAAATCGACCGCCAGCTTGATGTCATCGGGCGCGTTTTCCAGCGACATACTTTCTCCTTTAGCGCGTGATGCGCGCCAGCACTCGTTCTATTTCTTCCAGCGCCTGACGGCAGCGGGTAAGGCGGCCATCAAAGGCGGTGATTTCGCGCGCCAGACGCTGCTGTTCGTCAAGCGTAGTGGCCTGCTGATACTGCTGCTGGCGCTGCTGCTTCATCTCCAGAAGTCGACGCTCAAACTCCTGTGTTTCCAGCCGCTTACGCTGCCAACGACGTAATCCCGGCGAGGCGCTGTCCCACACGCGCAGCGACCAGGCTTCGCTTTCCCGATTGATGGCTTCAATCTGCGCCGCCAGGCGTTCAGCAAGCCAGGCAACCTGCGGCAGCTGTTGCTGCTCGACGGCGTGCTTTAGCTCCTGAAAATGGGCGTTCGCCTCATCAAGATAGGCCTGCATTTGCGTGCTGCGCGTCTGGAACAGCTGACGGTCAAAGCGGGCGCTCAGCGTGGTGTGGGCGGAAAGCGGCGCGATACGCGCCTGCAGACGCGCAAGCTGTTGTTCCAGCGTTTGTAAAAGCAGGGCCGTTTTCACCGGATTCTCCGTATTCTTGTTATCGGCTATGCTACAGTAGCAGGCTCATTTGATAACTATTCGCATTATGCAGCGTACTATTCTAATCATTATTGGCTGGTTGGCGGTAGCCCTTGGCACCTTCGGCGTGGTTTTGCCACTGCTGCCGACCACGCCGTTTATTCTGTTAGCCGCCTGGTGCTTTGCCCGCTCGTCGCCGCGTTTTCATGACTGGCTGCTTTATCGCTCCTGGTTTGGCGGCTATCTGCGCCACTGGCAGCGGTATAAAGCCATGCCGCCGGGCGCGAAGCCGCGCGCCATCGCGGTGATTTTGTTGACCTTTGGCGTTTCGCTGTGGCTGGTTAATCTGTTGTGGGTCCGACTCTTGCTGCTGGTCATCCTCTGCGGATTGTTGATTTTTTTATGGCGAATTCCCGTCGTTGATGCAGAGCAACAAAAGCCGTGAACCGCATTAATGGTGTTGCAATTCTGCCAGCTTGCCAGTAAATTCTGGCGTTTTCGAGCACAGGCGCGCCTGGTTAAAAGTTAATCAAATGTAACTTTTAGCCCATTTTGCTCGCCTTGAGTAACACTGTTTCAATCAGGCACAAACCTATGACCGCAACTGCACAGCAGCTTGAATATCTGAAGAACAGCATCCAGAGCATCCAGGATTATCCGAAACCTGGCATTCTTTTCCGCGATGTCACCAGCTTACTGGAAGACCCGAAAGCCTACGCGCTCAGCATTGAACTGCTGGTCGAGAAGTACAAAGACGCCGGTATCACCAAAGTCGTGGGTACCGAAGCGCGTGGTTTCCTGTTTGGCGCGCCGGTCGCGCTGGCCATGGGCGTAGGTTTTGTCCCGGTGCGTAAACCGCGCAAGCTGCCGCGCGAAACCATCGCCGAAAGCTACGAACTGGAGTACGGCACCGATCAGCTGGAAATCCACGTTGACGCGATTAAACCGGGCGACAAAGTGCTGGTGGTCGACGATCTGCTGGCAACCGGCGGGACCATTGAAGCGACGGTGAAACTGATCCGTCGTCTGGGTGGCGAAGTGCACGATGCGGCCTTCATCATCAACCTGTTCGATCTGGGCGGCGAACAGCGCCTGGAAAAACAGGGCATCACCAGCTACAGCCTGGTGAATTTCCCGGGGCACTAAGCATTTCCCGATACATAGCCTCGCCTGCCCGGCGGGGCTGTGGTAGCATTATCCCTTCGTGAATCCACCTTCCAGCGTTTCAGAGCCTGCCAATGAGTTATCAGGTCTTAGCCCGAAAATGGCGCCCACAAACCTTTGCTGACGTCGTCGGCCAGGAACATGTGCTGACCGCACTGGCGAACGGCTTATCGTTAGGGCGCATTCATCACGCATATCTCTTTTCCGGCACCCGTGGCGTCGGGAAAACCTCTATCGCCCGCTTACTGGCGAAGGGGCTGAACTGCGAAACCGGCATTACCGCCACCCCGTGCGGCGTGTGCGATAACTGCCGTGAAATTGAGCAGGGGCGTTTCGTTGATTTAATTGAGATCGACGCCGCCTCGCGAACCAAAGTCGAAGACACTCGCGACCTGCTGGATAACGTCCAGTACGCGCCCGCGCGCGGGCGCTTTAAGGTCTATCTGATCGACGAAGTGCACATGCTCTCCCGCCACAGCTTCAACGCCTTGTTGAAGACGCTGGAAGAGCCGCCTGCGCACGTCAAATTCCTGTTAGCCACCACCGATCCGCAAAAACTGCCGGTGACGATTCTGTCGCGCTGCCTTCAGTTCCACCTCAAGGCGCTGGACGTTGAGCAGATTCGCCATCAGCTTGAGCATATCCTCGACGAAGAGCATATCGTTCACGAGCCTCGCGCCCTGCAGTTGCTGGCGCGTGCGGCGGACGGCAGCCTGCGCGATGCGTTAAGCCTCACCGATCAGGCGATCGCCAGCGGCGAAGGCCAACTGACGACCGTCTCCGTCAGCGACATGCTTGGCACGCTGGATGACGATCAGGCGCTGTCGCTGATTGAAGCGCTGGTGGCCGCGAATGGCGAGCGGACGATGGAACTGGTTAACGATGCCGCTCTGCGCGGTGTCGACTGGGAGGCGCTGCTGGTTGAAATGCAGAGTCTGCTGCACCGGATTGCCATGGTTCAGCTGTCGCCTGCGGCGCTGGGCAGCGATATGGCGGCGATTGAACAGCGGATGCGCAACCTTGCGCGTACCGTGCCGCCCACCGACGTGCAGCTGTACTATCAAACGCTGCTGATTGGCCGCAAAGAGCTGCCGTTCGCGCCGGACCGCCGCATGGGCATTGAAATGACGCTGCTGCGTGCATTGGCATTTCATCCGAATGCGCCGCTGCCGGAGCCGGAAAGGCCGCAGCAGACGTTTGCGCCTGCCTATGCCCCGGTGACGCAACAGCCCGCGCTCATGCCTTCTGCCGCACCGATGACGCCGCCGCCTGCGGCCGCGCCGCTGCCAGACTCCACCAATCAGGTGCTGGCCGCGCGACGTCAGTTGCAGCAGAGCAGTCAGGGAGCAACCACCCCAAAAAAGAGTGAACCGGCAGCCGCTTCCCGCGCGCGGCCGGTGAATAACGCTGCGCTGGAAAGACTGGCTTCGGTGTCTGAACGCGTTCAGGCGCGCCCGGCGCCGTCCGCGTTGACCCCACCGGCGGCGAAAAAAGAGGCTTATCGCTGGAAAGCGACCACGCCGGTTGAAGAAATCAAAAAAGAAGAAGTCGCCACGCCAAAAGCGCTGAAGAAAGCGCTGGAACATGAAAAAACGCCGGAACTGTCGGCGAAGCTGGCGGCGGAATCGTTAGAGCGCGATCCGTGGGCGGCGGAAGTCAGCCAGATGGCGCTGCCGAAGCTGGTCGAGCAGGTGGCGCTGAACGCGTGGAAAGAGCAAGACGGCAGTACGGTGTGCCTGCATCTGCGCCCGACGCAGCGGCATCTTAACTCGCCCGGCGCGAAGCAGAAGCTGGCTGAGGCGATGAGCAGTTTATACGGCGCGCCTGTTGAATTGACCATCGTGGAAGATGATAATCCGGCGGTGCGTACGCCGCTGGAGTGGCGACAGGCCATCTATGAAGAGAAACTCGCGCAGGCGCGCGAGTCGATCATCGCGGATAATAACATTCAGACCCTGCGCCGATTCTTCGACGCGGACCTGGATGAAGAGAGTATTCGCCCCATTTGACCGCAAGCGCTGCTTACGGTCGTTATTCTTTAACGTGACCTACTGAGAGAGAAGCCTATGTTTGGTAAAGGCGGTCTGGGTAACCTGATGAAACAGGCCCAGCAGATGCAAGACAAAATGCAGAAAATGCAGGAAGAAATCGCCCAGCTGGAAGTCACCGGCGAATCTGGCGCAGGTCTGGTCAAAGTGACCATCAACGGCGCGCACAACTGCCGTCGCGTTGAAATCGACCCAAGCCTGCTGGAAGACGACAAAGAGATGCTGGAAGACCTGGTCGCTGCGGCGTTCAACGATGCGGCGCGCCGTATTGACGAAACCCAGAAAGAGAAAATGGCCTCTGTATCCTCCGGTATGCAGCTGCCGCCAGGCTTCAAGATGCCGTTCTGATGCAAACCAGTCCGCTGTTAACTCAGCTGATGGAAGCACTGCGCTGCCTGCCGGGCGTTGGCCCGAAGTCGGCGCAGCGCATGGCGTTTACCCTGCTGCAGCGTGACCGCAGCGGCGGGATGCGTCTGGCGCAGGCGTTAACCCGCGCGATGTCGGAAATCGGCCACTGCGCCGATTGCCGCACCTTCACCGAGCAGGAGGTGTGCAACATTTGTGCGAACCCGCGTCGTCAGGAAAACGGCCAGATCTGCGTGGTGGAGAGTCCGGCGGACATCTACGCCATTGAGCAGACCGGGCAGTTCTCCGGCCGCTACTTCGTGCTGATGGGGCATCTGTCGCCGCTGGACGGCATCGGCCCGGATGATATTGGTCTTGACCGCCTTGAGCAGCGTCTGGAAACAGAGCAGCTCACGGAGATTATCCTCGCCACCAACCCGACGGTGGAAGGGGAAGCAACGGCCAACTATATCGCTGAGCTGTGCGCGCAATATGGCGTCGAAGCCAGCCGCATCGCCCATGGCGTGCCGGTAGGCGGTGAGCTGGAGATGGTTGACGGCACCACGCTGTCGCACTCGCTGGCCGGGCGTCATAAGATTCGTTTTTAATCAAACGAGAGCAGGATTTACTGCTCTCGCTTGAAATCCTCACCACCCATCCCCATTTTCCTCTCATCGCTTTTTTTACCTTGTAATCACCATTGAGGTATTTTGCAATGAAAGGACAAGAAACACGTGGCTTTCAGTCAGAAGTAAAACAGCTTCTGCACCTGATGATCCATTCTCTGTATTCCAATAAAGAAATCTTCCTGCGTGAGCTTATCTCTAACGCTTCAGATGCTGCCGACAAGCTGCGCTTCCGCGCGCTGTCCAACCCGGATCTGTATGAGGGCGATGGCGAGCTGCGCGTACGCGTCTCCTTCGATAAAGATAAGCGTACGTTGACCATTGCCGACAACGGTATTGGTATGAATCGCGACGAGGTTATCGATCATCTCGGGACGATCGCAAAATCCGGCACCAAAGCATTCCTCGAATCCATGGGTTCTGACCAGGCCAAAGACAGCCAGCTGATCGGTCAGTTCGGCGTCGGTTTCTATTCAGCGTTTATCGTGGCGGATAAAGTCACCGTGCGCACCCGCGCGGCGGGCGATAGCGCAGAGAACGGCGTGTTCTGGGAATCCGAAGGCGCGGGCGAATACACCGTGGCCGACATCACCAAAGACGATCGCGGTACTGAAATTACCCTGCACCTGCGCGAAGGCGAGGACGAGTTCCTCGACGACTGGCGCGTACGTTCGATCATCAGCAAATACTCCGACCATATCGCGCTGCCGGTAGAAATTGAAAAATCCGAAGAGAAAGACGGCGAAACCGTGGTTTCCTGGGAGAAAATCAACAAAGCGCAGGCGCTGTGGACGCGTAATAAAGCCGAGCTGAACGACGACGAATACAAAGCGTTCTACAAGCATATCGCCCACGATTTTACCGACCCGCTGACATGGAGCCACAACCGCGTGGAAGGCAAGCAGGAGTACACCAGCCTGCTGTATATCCCGTCTCAGGCGCCGTGGGATATGTGGAACCGTGACCATAAACACGGCCTGAAGCTGTACGTACAGCGCGTCTTTATCATGGACGACGCCGAGCAGTTTATGCCGAACTACCTGCGTTTCGTACGCGGTCTTATCGATTCCAACGATCTGCCGCTGAACGTCTCCCGTGAAATTCTGCAGGACAGCAACGTCACCCGCAACCTGCGTAACGCTCTGACCAAGCGCGTGCTGCAGATGCTGGATAAGCTGGCGAAAGACGATGCTGAGAAGTATCTGACCTTCTGGAAACAGTTTGGTCTGGTGCTGAAAGAAGGGCCGGCGGAAGACCATGGTAACCAGGAAGCGATCGCCAAACTGCTGCGCTTTGCGTCTACCCATACCGACACTTCCGAGCAGAACGTGTCGCTGGCCGACTACGTGTCGCGTATGAAAGAAGGGCAGGAGAAAATCTACTACATCACCGCTGACAGCTACGCCGCGGCGAAGAGCAGCCCGCATCTGGAGCTGCTGCGTAAGAAAGGCATCGAAGTGCTGCTGCTTTCCGACCGCATCGATGAGTGGATGATGAACTACCTGACCGAGTTCGACGGCAAGCCGTTCCAGTCCGTTGCTAAAGCCGATGAGTCCATCGACAAGCTGGCGGATGAAGTGGACGAGAGCGCCAAAGAAGCGGAAAAAGCGCTGACCCCGTTCGTTGAGCGCGTGAAAACGCTGCTGGGCGACCGCGTGAAAGAGGTGCGTCTGACTCACCGTCTGACCGACACCCCGGCCATCGTCACCACCGACGCCGATGAAATGAGCACCCAGATGGCGAAGCTGTTTGCCGCTGCGGGCCAGGCCGCGCCGGAAGTGAAGTACATCTTTGAACTAAACCCGGACCACGTGCTGGTGAAACGCACCGCGGATACTCAGGACGAAGGGCAGTTTAAAGAGTGGGTTGAACTGCTGCTCGACCAGGCGCTGTTCGCCGAGCGCGGTACGCTGGACGATCCTAACCAGTTTATCCGCCGCATGAACCAACTGCTGGTGTCATAAACCTTACCCTCACCCTAACCCTCTCCCTAAAAGGGAGAGGGGACTGGCCCGGAGCTGGTTTTCTCCCTCTCCCTAAAAGGGAGGGGGGACTGGCCCGGAACTGGTTTTCTCCCTCTCCCAGTGGGAGAGGGGCGGGGTGAGGGCATCAAACTGCTCCGTACGCAAAATATCTGACCATTAACCGTTTCAGCCGTCCCTCCTTCCTTGAGCCATCGCCGTTCTGGTGGTATCTTTTAGCGCTTTTTAAAAAATATTGACAACCTTTGAGGGGATTTTCGCAATGCGTATCATTCTGCTTGGCGCACCTGGCGCGGGTAAAGGAACTCAGGCACAGTTCATCATGGAGAAATATGGCATTCCGCAAATTTCCACCGGTGATATGCTGCGCGCCGCCGTTAAATCCGGCAGCGAGCTGGGCAAACAGGCTAAAGACATCATGGACGCCGGCAAACTGGTTACCGACGAACTGGTTATCGCGCTGGTCAAAGAGCGTATCGCTCAGGAAGACTGCCGCAACGGTTTCCTGCTGGACGGCTTCCCGCGCACCATTCCGCAGGCTGACGCCATGAAAGAAGCGGGCATCAACGTTGACTACGTGCTGGAATTCGACGTACCGGACGAACTGATCGTTGACCGTATCGTCGGTCGTCGCGTACACGCCGCTTCTGGCCGTGTTTACCACATCAAATTCAACCCGCCTAAGGTTGAAGGTAAAGATGACGTGACCGGCGAAGAGCTGACCACCCGTAAAGACGATCAGGAAGAGACCGTACGTAAGCGCCTGGTGGAATACCATCAGATGACCGCGCCGCTGATCGGCTACTACTCCAAAGAAGCGCAGGCGGGTAACACCAAATACGCGAAAGTTGACGGCACTCAGGCCGTGGCTGACGTACGCGCAGAGCTGGAAAAAATTCTCGGCTAATGTTGTGCCGCCATCCGATGCCGGATGGCGGCGTAAATGCCTTATCCGGCCTATCGATCTCTCCGTAGGCCTGATAAGCGCAGCGCCATCAGGCAAAAATTCTCATCTTACCTCTCACAGCAATTAGTTTTTCTTCTCCGCTTTTCCGCTACAATTATCAACAATTTGAATCGATAAGAGGCGGTAATGCATCATAAGAAACCTGGTATCCTGCTGGTTAACCTCGGCACTCCCGATGCTCCCACGTCTGAAGCCATTAAACGCTATCTGAAGCAGTTTTTAAGCGATAAGCGCGTCGTGGATACGCCTCGCTTGCTGTGGTGGCCGTTGCTGCGTGGCGTCATCCTGCCGATTCGCGCGCCAAGGGTGGCGAAGCTATATGAATCCGTGTGGATGGAAGAAGGCTCACCGCTGCTGGTCTACAGCCGTCGTCAGCAGCAGGCGCTGGCGGCGCGTCTGCCGGATGTGCCGGTGGTGCTGGGTATGAGTTATGGCACGCCGTCGCTGCAAAGCGCGGTGGATGAACTGTTGGCACAGGGCGTTGACCAGCTGATCGTGTTGCCGCTCTATCCGCAGTATTCCTGTTCCACCGTAGCTGCGGTGTGGGATGAACTGGCGCGCATTCTGGCAACCAAACGTGCGATTCCGGGCGTCTCGTTTATTCGTGATTACGCGACCGATCGTCACTATATTCAGGCGCTGGCGGTGAGCGCTCGCGCGTCATTTGAGCGTCACGGTGAGCCCGATCTCCTGCTGCTTTCCTACCACGGTATTCCTCAGCGCTATGCCAATGAAGGCGACGATTATCCGCAGCGCTGCCGCGACACCACGCGTGAACTGGTCTCCGTGCTGGGTATTTCGCCAGATAAGGTGATGATGACCTTCCAGTCGCGCTTTGGCCGTGAACCGTGGCTCACGCCGTATACCGACGAAACGCTGAAGATGCTCGCGGAAAAGGGCGTGAAACATATTCAGGTGATGTGCCCAGGTTTCTCTGCCGACTGTCTTGAAACGCTGGAAGAGATTGCGGTACAAAACCGCGAACTGTTCCTCGAGGCGGGCGGGCAGAAATATGAGTATATTCCGGCGCTCAATGACGATGCCGCGCATATCGAAATGATGGTCAATCTGACGGCGTCGTATCGCTAATCGCAAGCAGGCGGGGGAGTGTGCTACTATTCCCCGCTTGTTCCTAGTCATCCAGAAATCACCATGAAATTTCCCGGTAAACGCAAATCTAAACATTACTTCCCGGTGGACGCACGCGATCCGCTGCTCCAGCAGATTCAACCTGAAAGTGAAACCAGCACGGCCTGGGTTGTCGGTATCGACCAGACGCTGGTGGATATTGAAGCCAAAGTCGACGATGCGTTTATTCAGCGCTATGGCCTGAGCGCCGGGCATTCGCTGGTGATTGAAGATGATGTGGCGGAAGCGCTATACCAGGAGCTGGTACGTGAGAGCCTGATTACCCATCAATTTGCCGGTGGCACCATCGGTAATACCATGCACAACTATTCGGTACTGGCGGACGATCGTTCGGTATTGCTGGGCGTCATGTGCAGCAATATTGAAATTGGCGGCTATGCCTATCGTTACCTGTGTAATACCTCCAGCCGTACCGACCTCAACCATTTACAGGGCGTCGATGGCCCGATTGGCCGCTGCTTTACGTTGATCAGCGAAAGCGGAGAGCGTACTTTTGCTATCAGCCCAGGACACATGAACAAACTGCGTCCGGAAAGCGTTCCGGAATCGGTGATTGCCGGTGCCTCTGCGCTGGTGCTCACGTCTTACCTGGTGCGCTGTAAGCCGGGCGAGCCGATGCCGGACGCCACGATGCAGGCCATCGCCTACGCGAAGAAACACAACGTGCCGGTGGTGCTGACGCTGGGAACCAAGTTTGTGATTGCCGATAGCCCGGAATGGTGGCAGAGCTTTATTAAAGAGCACGTGTCGATTCTGGCGATGAACGAAGAAGAAGCCGAAGCGCTGACCGGTTTGAGCGACCCGTTACAGGCGGCGGATAAAGCGTTGGATTGGGTGGATTTGGTGCTGTGTACCGCCGGGCCGACCGGGCTGTACATGGCGGGCTTCACCGAAAACGAAGCCAAGCGCAAAACTCAGCACCCGCTGCTGCCGGGGGCCATTGCCGAATTTAACCAGTACGAATTCAGCCGTGCGGTGCGTTATAAAGATTGTCAGGATCCGCTGCGCATCTACTCGCACATTGCGCCGTTTATGGGCGGCCCAGAGAAGATAATGAATACCAACGGCGCAGGTGACGGCGCGCTGGCGGCGCTGCTGCACGACATTACCGCTAACGCTTACCATCGCAGCAACGTGCCAAACTCCAGCAAGCACCAGCATAACTGGCTGACCTACTCGTCGCTGGCGCAGGTGTGTAAGTATGCCAACCGCGTGAGTTATCAGGTGCTGAACCAGCATTCGCCGCGTCTGACGCGCGGCCTGCCGGAGAAAGAAGATAGCCTCGAAGAGGCATACTGGGAGCGGTAATAGGGTTATTCAGGCCTACGTCAACGCGTAGGCCTGATAAGCGTAGCGCCATCAGGCACGCACATTGCCGGATGGCGGCTTTGCCTTATCCGGCCCACGATGCTATCCGCTAACCGCCTCACTTAACGGCGGATCGCTCAACAGCCCCAGCATGGTTTTCGCTATCTCACGCTCGCCCATGACCACCTCATTGGCACCTCGTTCGCTGATATACGCGACTTCATCGTCGTAATGTGCACGAGCGATAATCTCAAGATGCGGATACTTCTCGCGGGCGCTGGCGACGATTTCTCCGGCCTCATAGCCGTTCGGAATAGTCAGCAGCAGCCAGCGGGCGCAGTCGAGGTGCGCCAGCGTCATAATTTCTTCGTTGGCGGCGTTGCCCAGCACGGCGCGAATGCCGCGCTCGCGCAGTTCGTCCACACGGGTACGGGAGGTTTCAATCACCACCAGCGGAATCCCTTGCGCCATCAGCTTCTCGCCGAGCAGGCTGCCGACGCGACCGTAGCCAACCAGCAGCGCGTGGTTGCAGATATCTACCGGAATCTGCTTCTCATCTTCCAGCGCCTCTTCCAGCGTCTGTTCCTCAAGCGTTTCCGTTTTCTCGAGGTATTTCTCCAGCACGGAGAACAGCACCGGATTGAGCATAATGGAGAGGATCGCCCCCGCCAGCACCAGGTTTTGCCCGGCTTGCGGCAGGAGATCCAGCGCCATGCCCAGACCGGCGAGGATAAAGGCAAATTCACCAATCTGCGCGAGGCTGGTGGCGATGGTCAACGCGGTACGCTGGGAGTGGCCGAACAGGCGCACCAGGCCAAACGCGGCGAGCGATTTACCGAAGATGATGATTGCCAGCGTTCCCAGCACCGCCAGCGGCTGCTCAATCAGAATCAGCGGATCAAACAGCATGCCGACGGAGACAAAGAACAGCACCGCAAACGCATCACGTAGCGGCAGGGTATCGTGCGCCGCGCGGTGGCTGAGCTCGGATTCGTTCAGTACCATCCCGGCGAAGAACGCGCCCAGCGCGAAGGAGACGTCAAACAGTTCTACCGCGCCGAAGGCGATGCCGAGCGCCAGCGCCAGTACCGAGAGTGTGAATAGCTCGCGAGAGCCGGTGGCGGCGCTGCGGGAGAGGATCCACGGCACCAGGCGGCGGCCAACCAGCATCATAATGGCGATGAACGCCACCACTTTACCGATGGTTATTGCCATATCGATAGCCAGCGAGGCGAAACCGATATTTTCTTTTTCCATCATTCCGGCAACGGCAGGCAGCAGGACCAGCGTCAGGACCATCACCAGATCTTCAACGATCAGCCAGCCGATGGCGATTTGCCCCCGCTGACTATCAATAAGCTGTCGTTCTTCTAACGCGCGCAGCAGCACCACGGTACTGGCGGTAGACAGACACAGGCCAAAGACGATGCCGGTCATCATGGACCAGCCTAAGAAGGTGGAGAGCAGCATCCCGAGCAGGGTGGCGACCGCTATCTGCGCTATCGCGCCGGGAATGGCGATGGACTTTACCGCCATTAAATCTTTAAGTGAGAAATGGAGACCGACGCCGAACATCAGCAAAATAACGCCTAATTCCGCGAGTTCCGGTGCCAGTTTGGTATCAGCGACAAATCCTGGAGTAAAGGGTCCGGCCAGTACGCCCGCTAACAAATATCCTACCAGTGGAGAAATTCTTAACTTATTGGCAATCATGCCAAGGAAAAAAGCGAGCACAAGGCCACCAACAATGGTGGTGATTAGCGGTGTGGCGTGATGCATTCCGTCTCCTTTCGTCGTGATGCGTGGTCCCATTTTTGGCGCAGAGTGTTGTAACAGCCTGAAAACCAAAAAACCTCGTAATAGTTTATGACAATTTTCGCTATTTTGTTTGTGAATAATTCTTGAATTCAGCTAAAAAATTGAATTTTTGAGAGTAAATGGCACAAAAATGAAAATTGAATCTGAGAAGTCAGAGACGACGCGCGGTTGCGGGGAGAAAGGTGGCAGCCAAAATGGAGGTTTGGCTGCCTGGAATTTAGTGTTTTTGGCGGTTATCAGGTAAGAATATGGTCAACATACCAATAAGTGGTAGGAAAGCACATATTTTATAAACCAACTCGATACTGGTATGGTCGGCCACCAGCCCCAACACGGCGGCGCCAAGGCCACCCATGCCGAAAGCGAAACCGAAGAATAGCCCGGAAACCATACCGATACGCCCCGGTAATAGCTCCTGCGCGTACACCAGAATGGCAGAAAACGCCGAGGCGAGGATAAATCCAATAATCACCGTCAAAATCCCGGTCCACCAAAGGGTCGCGTAGGGTAAAAGGAGGGTAAACGGCGCAACGCCGAGGATAGAGCCCCAAATAACATATTTACGGCCAATTTTATCACCCACCGGCCCGCCAATGACGGTGCCTGCGGCAACCGCAAACAGGAAGGCGAATAAGTGAATCTGCGCGTTTTGTACCGATAATCCGAATTTTTGCATCAGATAAAAGGTGTAGTAGCTGCTAATGCTCGCCATATAGAAGTATTTCGAGAAAATCAGCATCAGCAGGATACAAACGGCAAGAATCACTTTGTTTTTCGGCAGCGGATTGATAATCGCTGCTTTCGGTTTACCTTTCGCCATACGGTGCTGCGCCGCGTACCAGCGGCTGACCTGCGCCAGCACAACGATAGCCAGCAGCGCCGCCAGGACGAACCAGGCCACGTTGCCTTTTCCATACGGTGCAATGATGACCGCCGCCAGCAACGGCCCCAGTGAACTGCCGAAGTTACCGCCCACCTGGAAGATTGACTGCGCCAGACCGTGACGGCCACCGGAGGCCATCCGCGCCACACGGGACGATTCCGGATGGAACACCGAGGAACCGGTACCCACCAGCGCTGCGGCCAGCAGTACCGTACCGAAGCTGCCCGCCAGCGCCAGCAGCACCAGCCCGCTTAGGGTAAAGCACATGCCCACCGGCAGCGACCACGGCATCGAACGCTTGTCGGTGATGTAGCCGATGACCGGCTGGAAGAGGGATGAGGTGAGCTGGAAGGTCAGCGTGATCATCCCAATCTGCACGAAGGTCAGAGAGAATTCAGACTGCAGCAGCGGATAAATCGCCAGAATCAGCGACTGGATCATGTCATTGAGTAGGTGGGAGAGACTGATCGCTCCCAGGATACCGAATGAGGTACGGCCTTTTTGCGAAGACGCAGATGGGCCAGGCCGCGTAGGGCTGGTTTCAGAGATTGCCATAGATTCCACTTATATTTGGTAGTGCGATGTTGGGGATAAACGCTTTAATAATAATTATCAGACTAAGATACCTGTCTAAGACGTTTGAAGGAAGTCTCATTTCTGAAAACAAATTAGACTAATATTTCAGAGCGTTGTAATTTCGGCGGTGTTATTCACTCAGGGAGAGAAACATGCAATTCGTCAAACGAGGCGTGGCGCTGGCGATGCTGACGGCACTGTCTTTAGTCAGCCTGCCTTCACAGGCTTATCAGCAAGATAAAACGTATAAAATCACCATTCTGCATACCAACGATCACCATGGGCACTTCTGGCGCAGTGAATACGGCGAGTACGGCCTGGCGGCGCAAAAAACGTTGGTCGACGGCATTCGTAAGGAAGTCGCGGCGGAGGGCGGCAGCGTGCTGCTGCTGTCGGGCGGCGATATTAATACCGGGGTACCCGAATCGGACCTGCAGGACGCCGAGCCAGACTTCCGCGGCATGAATCTGGTGGGCTACGACGCGATGGCTGTCGGCAACCATGAGTTTGATAACCCGCTGAGCGTGTTGCGTCAGCAGGAAAAATGGTCCAAATTCCCGTTCCTCTCCGCCAATATTTACCAGAAAAGTACCGGTGAACGCCTGTTTAAACCGTGGGCGATCTTTAAACGTCAGGATCTGAAAATTGCCGTTATCGGTTTAACCACCGATGACACCGCTAAAATTGGCAATCCGGAATACTTCACCGATATTGAATTCCGCAAGCCGGCGGAAGAAGCAAAGCTGGTGATTCAGGAACTTCAGCAGAAAGAGAAGCCTGACCTGATTCTGGCCGCGACCCACATGGGCCACTACGATAACGGCGAACACGGTTCAAACGCGCCGGGCGACGTCGAGATGGCGCGCAGCCTGCCAACCGGTGCGTTAGCGATGATTGTGGGTGGTCACTCACAGGATCCGGTTTGCATGGCTTCGGAGAACAAAAAGCAGGTTGACTACGTACCGGGTACCCCGTGTGCACCGGATAAACAGAACGGCATCTGGATTGTGCAGGCCCATGAATGGGGCAAATATGTGGGCCGTGCCGACTTCGAATTTCGCAACGGCGAGCTGAAAATGGTGCACTATCAGCTGATCCCGGTGAACCTGAAGAAGAAAGTGACCTACGATAATGGGCAGAGTGAGCGCGTACTTTACACGCCACAAATTCCGGAAAACCCGCAGATGCTCTCGCTGCTGACGCCGTTCCAGAGTAAAGGCAAGGCGCAACTGGAAGTGAAAGTGGGCAGCGTGAACGGGCATCTGGAAGGCGACCGCAGCAAAGTTCGCTTCGTGCAGACCAATATGGGTCACCTGATTCTGGCGGCGCAGATGGCGCGTACCGGCGCCGACTTCGGCGTGATGAGCGGCGGCGGCATTCGTGATTCCATTGAAGCGGGAAATATCACCTACAAGAGCGTGCTGAAGGTGCAGCCGTTTGGCAACGTGGTGGTGTATGCCGATATGAGCGGTAAAGAGGTGGTGGAGTATCTGACCGCCGTGGCGCAGATGAAGCCCGATTCCGGCGCCTATCCGCAGTTTGCCAACGTCAGCTTTGTGGCGAAGAACGGTCAGCTTCAGGATCTGAAAATCAAAGGCGAACCTGTCGACCCGGCAAAAACCTATCGTCTGGCGACGTTGAGCTTTAACGCTACCGGCGGTGACGGCTATCCGAAGATCGACAACAAACCAGGGTATGTGAATACCGGGTTTATCGATGCCGAGGTGCTCAAACAGTACATTGAGCAGAACTCGCCGCTGGATGTGAATGCTTACGAACCGAAAGGGGAAGTGAGCTGGCAGTAAGGTTTTGAGCGGTTCCCGGCGGTGCTTCGCTTGGCTACATGTAACAGAGTAGCCAAGCGAAGCGCCGCCGGGGAAACCGGCTGCACGATTAATCCCGTCGCGCAATATCCGCAAACGTCGCGCCAAGAATTTTCGCTAAATCACCCGCCGCCAGCTCAATATCGAGCCCGCGCTTGCCGCCTGAAACATAAATCGACGCAAATTCCTGCGACGGCGCATCAATCACCGTGGGCAGACGCTTTTTTTGCCCCAGTGGGCTAATGCCGCCGACCAGATAGCCGGTGACGCGCTGGGCCACCATCGGATCGGCCATATCGACTTTTTTCGCCCCTAAAGCCTTCGCGACCTTTTTTAAATCCAGCTGCCCGGCGACCGGCGTGACCGCTACGGCCAGCTGTTTCATATCGCCGTTCATCGCGACCAGCAGGGTTTTGTAAACCTGGTCAGCGTTCAGTCCTAATTTACGCACCACCTCGTCACCAAAGTTCGTTTCATTCGGATCGTGATCGTAGGTATGAATGCTAAACGGGATCTTGTTCTTTTCGAGTAGCTTAACTGCGGGAGTCATAACGTTCCTTCTTACTACAGACAGGGTATGCAATCAGCATACGCCTTAAAACGAACTAAAAAATAGTACAATCTTGCGCAATAGGTATTGGCAGTTGCAGCAACTTTGAGCGACAATCGGAAGATCCGGAGTGATAACTTCGGGATAATAATAATGATGAAATTCCTCTTTGACGGGCCAATAGAGATATTGGCCATTTTTTTTATTTCAGCATCTCCGGAAGATTGCCTTCGCCATACAGATGTAGCGCCCCTACGGCGACCACATAGCGCCCCGGCGGCAGCGCCAGCAGCGCGTCGCGCCAGGCTTCATTACGTTTCACCATCAGCACATCATACAGCGACCGACTAAAGGTATTGGGCAACGACGTCCTGCCGTTCGTCGGCGGCTGCTCAAGCCACCAGCCGATCATCACCTGTAACAGTCGTGCGTTGGTGTGCCAGTGCGTCAGCGTATCGTCAAGCAGCGCCATGCCGCCGTCGGGCAACTGGCACAAAAGGCTGACCTGGCTGTCTGCGCCCTCCAGTTCCTGTATCGGCAGCGATGCCGCGCGCGCGGCCTGCAGCAGCTGATAATCAATGCCGTAGTCTGGCCGTAACCCCAGCCGCTGCGCCTGGGTGGCTTGCAGCACCATCGCTATCTGCCATAACGGCTGATTATCAAAGCGGACCAGCGACATTCCCTGCTCGCTGACCCGTTTTTCCAGTTCGCTCAACTGCTCGGCACTCAGGCGCTCGGCTAGCGGCGGGTATTCCGGCAGATTGCTGAACGGCGTTTCGCTGCCGGAAATATCGGCTTCGACAATCAGCGCGTCGGCTTGACGCAGTTTCTTCATGAGTTTTGCAGGCAGGGGAGACATATCACGTGTCCCCATATGAATGCTGCCAACGAGATGCAGATGGCGGCCACCGGGCAGCGACACGTCGAGCGCTGGCCAGCCGTATGGCGAGCCGCGCAGGGTTCGCCATAGACGTTGTAGTTGATTGAACAGACTCATCCGCGCTCCCTGGAAGGAAAATTCCATGCTAGCGCGATGTACCTGAGGGTGCAATGTAGCGAGGGGCGGATATTAATCCGACATACCGTACCCATCTCCACCCAGTTGCTCGATACGTGAAAGCGTCATCTTGTTCTGACACTCGTATATCCTAATGCGGGACTCGGTCGGAAGGGTTTTTGATTGGGCATCGCTGAGTTTACCGCACTGAGTGACTTTTGAAGCGACCCAGGCCTGCTGTTCTTTCTTCATCCCGGAACGAATGGAGTCCGGGAGCGCCGCCCATATTCTGTTAAGCTCAATGTCATTTTGTTTATATTTACCTTCGCTATACGAAACATCTAACTGATTCTGTTTCTCTATTAAACGATCTTTCTTAACGGCCAGTGCAGCCATATTATACATTGAGTCAGATAATGCACCGGTGCTATTCCAACCACTTACAATAATATCTTTATTATTGTCAGCGAACTGAATTTTATAGCTTATTTTTTTCCAGATGATTTTATTGTTAAGCATCTGGCTATTGCCCCGATTAATATATTCAAGGTTGTTCGGCAGTGCTTTCAGTAGCTCAAGCGTATTTGTCGGGATACCGAACGAGACTTTAGCGACACAGTTAGCTGTATTATTATCGCTTTGTTGCGTTTCAGTGAGCACATTCTCTAGCTGGATGGGAATGGCTTGTAGCTGCTTTTCATAATCAGCGAGCGGAATTTTGAAGAAAATGTCGGGTGTTTTGATATACCTATCCTGTAGCTGGCTTAGGGCATCGTTATATACCCATTCCTTAAATGCGGCTATCGAATTATCATTTCCGCATTTTAATTCAGGAGCTGAATCAAAAAGCCCTGCATAAGAGGAAAAAGATGCCGAGAGAACAACAAGCGCTAACGCTTTTCTTATCATAATAAAACATCCTTGTATTATTGGAGTGGTGAATAATTCAGGCGACCAACATCATTTAATAATACACGGGGTTTTATTTACATGGAATCTTTATTTGCAGGAAATACCGTGGTAATAGTATTCGCGCATTGAATAAAAAAGGCAGGCGGTATTATACCGTCTGCCTATAAAATCGCGTGAAAACCTACCGTTTCGGTTTAAATCGCAGCAATCGGTTGGCGTTGCTTACTACCGTAATAGATGAGAGCGCCATCGCCGCCCCGGCAACGACCGGGTTGAGCAGCGTACCGGTCAGCGGCCAGAGGATCCCCGCAGCAATCGGAATGCCCAGCGAGTTATAGACAAAGGCACCGAGCAGATTCTGCTTCATGTTGCGCAACGTGGCGCGGGAGATAGCCAGCGCATCGGCAACGCCCACCAGACTGTGGCGCATCAGCGTAATCGCCGCGGTTTCAATCGCCACATCGCTGCCGCCGCCCATCGCAATACCGACGTCGGCCTGCGCCAGCGCCGGGGCATCGTTGATACCGTCGCCGACCATCGCCACTTTTTGGCCCTGCGCCTGCAGGTCCTTAATCGCCTGCGCTTTACCATCCGGCAGTACGCCGGCAATCACTTCATCAATGCCCGCCTCTTTGGCAATGGCGTTAGCGGTTACCGGGTTATCACCGGTCAGCATCACCAGTCGATAGCCTTCTTTATGCAGTCGCTGCAAGGCGGCAACGCTGTCGCTACGCAGCGGATCGCGAATAGCGAACAGCGCGGCGGCTTGACCATCAATGGCGAGCAGTACCGGCGTCGCCCCTTGAGCCGCTTGCTGGGCGAGCTCGTCGTCCAGTTTGTGAGTATCAACCTGTTGTTCGTGCATCAACGCCTGGTTGCCCAGCAGCAGCGTGTGTCCTTCGGTTTCGCCGCTGACCCCCAGCCCACGTAGCGTACGGAACGCGGTGACCTGCGGCAGCGTGTTATCGGCGGCTTTCTCCAGGATAGCGCGTGCCAGAGGGTGGTTCGAACCTTGCTCCAGCGCGGCAGCCAGGCGCAGCGCGGTCGATTCACCGATTGCGCCGAGTGTTTTCACCGCAACGACCTGCGGTTTACCTTCGGTCAAGGTACCGGTTTTATCAAACACCAGCGTCGTCAGTTCGCTGGCGCGCTGTAGCGCGTCGGCATCGCGGACCAGCACGCCGTACTCTGCGGCGCGACCGACACCGGCAATAATCGACATCGGCGTTGCCAGACCCAGCGCACACGGACAGGCGATGATCAGCACCGTAGTGGCGATCACCAGGGTGTAGACAATCTGCGGCGCCGGGCCGAAGAAGTACCAGATGGCGGCGCTGAAAATGGCAATCGCCACCACCACCGGTACGAACACGGCGGAGATTCTATCCGCCAGCTGGCCGATTTCCGGCTTGCTGCTCTGCGCCTGGCGAACCATTTTGATAATGCGCGACAGGGTGGTATGGCTACCCACGGCGCTGGCGCGGAATAAAACTGAGCCGTCCTGTACTACCGTACCGGCATGAATGCTGTCGCCATCGCCTTTCTGCTGTGGAATCGGCTCGCCGGTCAGCATCGCTTCATCGAACCAGGCTTCGCCCTGGCTGATTTCGCCGTCGACGGGAACGCGGTCGCCGGTGGCGAGGCGCAGGATCATCCCCGGCTGCACATCGGCCAGCGGCACGGTTTTTTCACCGTCGTCGGTGACGACCCGCGCGGTCGGCGGCGTCAGGTCGAGCAATTTTTCCAGCGCCCGGGACGAACGCTGGCGCGCCCGCGCTTCCAGCATATGACCAAGGTTAATCAGACCGATAATCATGGCGCTGGCTTCGTAATAGAGGTGGCGGGCTTCCATTGGGAACCACTGCGGCCACAGGTTGACACTCATCGAGTACAGCCAGGCGACGCCGGTACCGAGCGCCACGAGGGTATCCATCGTCGCGGTACGATTCTTCAGGCTTTTCCACGCGCTGGTGTAAAAATGACCGCCGGCAAACACCATCACCGCCAGAGTGACGAGGCCGATAACCAGCCACAGCGAGCGGTTATCGTCGGAAACCATCATGTTGTCGCCGATCATTCCCCAGACCATGACCGGCACACCAACCAGCAGGGCGACGATCGCCTGCCAGCGAAAACGTTTCATGGTCGCCAGCGCGGTTTCCTGCTGACGTTCGCGGCGTTTAATATCGTCTTCAATCGCTTCCGCGCCGTAGCCGGCTTTCTCTACGGCCTGGACTAAATCGCTGGCGGACGCATGACCCATCACCAGGGCCGTGCGCTCCGCCAGGTTTACCCGTGCCTGCACCACGCCCGGTACCGCCTGCAAGGCGTTCTGTACCCGGGAAACGCAGCTGGCGCAGCTCATACCGTTGATCAGCAGCTGTTGGCTGTCATCCAGTTCCTGTGCTGCCGGAAGCTCAGGGGCGGCCGCTGTCAGTGCTTCCGACGGGAGTGATGACTCTGCCAGCGGTTTAGCCTTTGGGTGGCTGAGCTCCGCGCCGTAACCGGCTTGTTTGATGGTGTCAATCAGCACCTCGGCGCTCGCACTGCCGGTAACGTGCGCCGCGTCGATGGTCACTTCCGCATGGTCAACGTCAGGACGCTGCTCCAGGCTCTCCTTCACGCGTTTGACGCAGTGGCCGCAGGACAGACCGTCCAGGGCCAGATCGATAGTTTGAGACATATTCCGCTCCTCAATTGATGGGTGACCAAATTCATCTTTTGGTCTACAGTGAGAAAGGTTAAACCTTCCAGCAAGGGGAAGGTCAAGGGGGAAACGTGAATATCAGTGATGTTGCCAAAAAAACCGGTTTGACCAGCAAAGCCATTCGCTTTTATGAAGAGAAGGGCCTGGTGACGCCGCCGCTGCGCAGCGAGAACGGCTACCGCAGCTATACGCAAAAGCATCTGGATGAGTTTACGCTGCTGCGCCAGGCGCGGCAGGTTGGGTTTAATCTGGAAGAGTGCGGCGAGCTGGTGAATCTGTTTAACGACCCGAAACGCCATAGCGCCGACGTCAAAGCCTATACGCTACAGAAAGTGGCGGATATTGAGCGCCACATCAGCGATCTGCAGGCGATGCGCGAGCAGCTGCTGTCGCTGGCGGCATCTTGCCCGGGAGATGACAGCGCCGACTGCCCGATTATTGATAATCTTTCCGGCTGCTGCCATCGTAAAGCCCAGGCTTGACGACTAACGAGGAGGGGAGAGCCTGATACGCAGGACGATCCCTTCCACGGCAATCACCTCAACGTTGCTGCCCGCGGGCAGATCCTCGTCGGCGCGGACCGGCCACGAACTGTCGCCGACGCGCATATGGCCGCGTCCGTTGACCAGCGCGTTGTCTAAGGTAAACCGCTGCCCCAGCAGTTGCTGTCCGCGCTGGTTAAGCTGACTTTCCGCCGGGCGCTGCCTGTCGCCCCGACGGGTGAGCCACTTCCACCACAGCCAGGCCGCCAGCAGCGTCAGCACCGCAAACAGCGTCCCCTGCCATGCCCAGTCGACCGGCAGCACCCAGGTTATCAGCCCGGTTGCCGCCGCGGCCACGCCGCTCCACAGCAAATAGCCGCTACCGCCGAGCATTTCTGCAGCCAGCAGCAGCCCGCCGAGGCTCAGCCAGAAGAGGTGCGGGTGCGCCAGCACCAGCGCGATCATGATGATTTCCGGTCGCGGCTGCTGTCTTTAATCAGCTCGGCAACCCCGGCGATAGACCCCATCAGGCTGCTGGCATCCAGCGGCATCATCACTACTTTGCTATTATTCGCCGAGCCAATCTGCTGGAGGGCATCGGTGTATTTTTGCGCCACAAAGTAGTTAATCGCCTGAATATCCCCGGCGGCAATCGCTTCGGAGACCATTTTAGTGGCGCGCGCTTCCGCTTCTGCGGAACGCTCGCGGGCCTCTGCCTGCAGGAACGCGGACTGACGTTCACCCTCTGCGGTAAGAATCTGCGCCTGTTTTTCACCTTCGGCTTTGACGATCTGCGCCTGGCGGATCCCTTCAGCTTCCAGAATATAGGCACGCTTGGTACGCTCGGCCTTCATCTGCGCGTTCATCGCGTCGATAAGCTCTGCCGGCGGGCGCACGTCGCGAATCTCAATGCGGGTGATTTTGATCCCCCACGGATTGGTGGCTTCGTCGACGATATGCAGCAGACGGGTGTTGATGTTATCGCGCTGGGACAGCATTTCGTCGAGCTCCATGGAACCGAGCACGGTACGAATGTTAGTCATCGTCAGGTTGATGATCGCCAGTTCCAGGTTGCTGACCTCGTACGCCGCTTTTGGCGCATCGATCACCTGAATAAAGCACACGGCGTCGATGGCGACGTTGGCGTTGTCTTTAGAGATAACTTCCTGCGATGGAATATCGAGAACCTGTTCCATCATATTGATTTTGCGGCCTATACGATCCATGAACGGCACGACAAGACTTAAACCGGGATGCAGCGTCTTGGTGTAGCGGCCAAAGCGTTCTACCGTCCATTGATAACCCTGCGGGACGATTTTGACCCCCGCGGCGACGACTACCAGTGCGACGAAGATGAGAATAGGAATAAACACCAGCATAAAACCTCCTGTTTTACTGTCCGTAACTGCAATAAGTATATCGGCTCTGGCGGTGAAATTCGCCCCCTGAAATTAATTGGCGTTACACTACAAGAGATAAAAGAAAAAAACAGGGCAAAGAAAGGCAATGACGGAAAATAGCGCGATTTTACAGCTTACGCAGGTAAGCTTTCATATTGGTAAGAAAACGGTCCTTGAGAATATCAACCTTAGCGTAGCCCCCGGTGAATTTAAGCTGATCACCGGCCCGTCCGGCTGCGGTAAAAGCACCTTATTAAAAATCATCGCGTCGCTCCTTTCACCGAGCGACGGACACATTCTGTTTGCCGGGCAGGATATCAATACCCTGTCGCCGGAAGCCTATCGCCAGCAGGTTTCCTACTGCGCGCAGACGCCCGCGCTGTTCGGCGATACGGTTTACGACAACCTGATTTTCCCCTGGCAAATCCGTAATCAGCAGCCGGATCCCGATCGTTTTCTGGGCCAGCTGTCGCGCTTTGATCTGGCGGAAGATACGCTGTCAAAATCGATTAATGATTTGTCGGGCGGGGAAAAGCAGCGGGTGTCGCTGATTCGCAATCTACAATTTTTGCCCAAGGTTTTATTGCTCGATGAAATTACCAGCGCGCTGGATGAGCAAAACAAAAAGAACGTGAATGAGATTATTCATCAGTATGTACGCGAGCAAAATGTCGCCGTGCTGTGGGTCACCCACGATAAAGATGAAATTAGCCATGCGGATGAAGTGATTACGCTGCCATCCCATCAGGAGAGCGTCAGGGAGTCACGTCATGAATAACGAACATATTATTACGAACCAATCGCTGGCGCTGTCGATGGTGCTGGTGCTGGTGGCGATTGTGGTGAGCTACCGGGAAAAGCTGGCGCTGGAAAAAGACATCATCTGGAGTATCTGCCGGGCAGTGGTGCAGCTGATCATTGTCGGCTACGTGCTGAAGTATATTTTCAACGTTAACCATGCGGTGCTGACGCTGTGCATGGTGCTGTTTATCTGCTTCAACGCGGCGTACAACGCGCAAAAGCGCAGCAAATATATCGATAAAGCCTTTGTCTCCTCGTTTATCGCCATTACCACCGGCGCTGGGCTGACGCTGGCGGTGCTGGTTTTTTCCGGTTCGATTGCCTTTGTGCCAATGCAGGTGATCCCAATTTCCGGGATGATCGCCGGTAACGCGATGATTGCGGTGGGGCTGTGCTACAACAACCTCGGCCAGCGCTTTAGCGCCGAGCAGCAGCAAATTCAGGAAAAACTAAGCCTGGGGGCGACGCCGAAAATGGCCTCCGCGCGGCTGATTCGCGAGAGTATTCGCGCCTCGTTAATTCCGACCGTGGATTCGGCGAAAACCGTGGGGCTGGTGAGCTTACCGGGGATGATGTCGGGGCTGATTTTTGCCGGTATCGACCCGGTGAAGGCGATTAAGTATCAGATTATGGTCACCTTTATGCTGCTTTCGACCGCCAGCCTGTCGACCATTATTGCCTGCTATCTGACCTATCGGAAGTTTTATAACGCCCGTCACCAACTGGTGGTGACGCAGTTGAAGAAGCGCGCGTAGCGCACATTGAAACACAGGACTGATAAGCATCGTGCCATCAGGCACGATGCGGAGCCATTGCCGGATGGCGGCGTGACCGCCTTATCCGGCCGACAAGATAAGGTTCGCTGTTAGTACAGCAGCGAATACAACTGGCGGCGGTACTTCGAGGCCAGCGCGTCGCCGGTGCCCAGCGCAGCCAGAATTTCCTGCAGCATTTTGCGCGCCTGACCGTCCGCCGCGCCTAAATCTTTGCGCAGATGGCTGAACAGCAGCTCCAGCGCCTCTTCGTTTCGCCCAACCTGATGCAGCTGAAGCGCCAGCTTCGAGGCCAGCGCCGCGTCGTCCGGGTTCTGCTCAACCTGCTGTTGCAACTGCTGAATTTCCGGCGTATCCGCCGCCTGCTTCAACAGCTCAATCTGCGCGACCAGCCCCTGATAGCGGGTATCCTGATCCTGCATGGGAATAGTTTTCAGCACCGCTTCCGCGTCTTCAGAGCGATTGAGCGCAATCTGCGTTTCCGCCAGCAGCAGGCCGATCTGGCTGTCCTGGCCGGAAAGCTGCCAGGCGTCTTTCAGCAGCGGCAGCGCTTCGGCGTGCTTGCCTTCCTGAATCAGCGCCAGCGCTTCCTGCGCCTTAAGCTCTTCTTCACGCGGCAGCACTTTATCGAGCAGCGCGCGAATGGCCTCTTCCGGCTGCGGGCCCTGGAAACCATCAACCGGCTGGCCGTTCTGGAACAGGTAGACGGTTGGGATGGCGCGCAGGCCAAACTGTGAGGCGACCATCTGCTCGGCATCGCAGTCGACCTTCGCCAGAATAAACTGACCGTTATACTGCGCCGCCAGATTTTCCAGCACCGGCGTCAGCTCCAGGCAGTGCTGGCTACGCTCGGACCAGAAATAGAACAGCACCGGCGTGGCAACGGATTGTTCCAGCGTCTGGTGCAGGTTAGCTTCAGTAATGTTTACGATATTCTGTACGGACATGAGTCATTCTCTGTAGTCGGTTTATATTCGAGATGGGGGCAAAAGCGCACGCTTCAACGTTACCCCTGCAGAATTTTGTCCATTGCGCGCCCCGGCAGCAGGCGTTTTAGCCAGCATACGGCATGGGTGACCAGGGTGACCGGATAGCGTAATTTCGGCTTATCGCTGATAAAGGCGTGACGTACTTTTTCAACCACCGCGTCCGGGCCGAGCGTAAAACGAGCCGCAATACCCGGGTTTTCCACCGCCTGGTCGCTGGTCTGATTGACGTTGTCGGTAAAGCGGGTGCGAATCGGGCCGGGTTCGATCAGGCTGACCTTGATGCCAGAGTGGCGTAGTTCCATGCGCAGCGCGTCTGACCACGCCTCCAGCGCATATTTGCTGGCTGCGTAGGCACCGCGGCCCGGCGTGGAAATCAGCCCCATCACCGAGGATGTCATCACGATTCGCCCCTCTCCATGGGGCACCATGGCGGGTAGCAGGCGCATGGTCAACTGATGGGCGCCAAAGAAATTGGCGGAAAACTGCTGCTCCATCTGGTCGCGGCTGATGCTGGTCAACGGGCCGTAGACGCCATAGCCGGCGTTGTTAAACAGGCCAAACAGGCGATTATTCGTGAGCGCGATAACTTCTTCGGCGGCGGCATCAATGCTCTCCGGGCTATCGAGATCGAGCTGCACGCCGATGAAACCCATGCCGTTCATCCGCTTCACATCCTCAGGTTTACGGCAGGCGGCGAGCACGCGAAACCCCTGGCGTTTCAGTTCAAGCGCGCTTTCCAGGCCAATTCCGCTGGAACATCCTGTAATTAAGACCGATTTTTGCATAACTTTACCTGAAGACACCGCTTTACTTTCCGGCGTCGTGATTAACTAATGGAGCCAGACGTGTCGCCATCCAGTCGGCAATAAACGGCTGGGCGTCACGGTTGGGATGAATGCCATCATCCTGCATCCACTGCGGTTTAAGGTAGACCTCTTCCATAAAGAAGGGCAGCAGTGGAATAGTGAATTCGCTGGCGAGCTTCGGATAAACCGCGCTAAACGCCTCATTATAGCGGCGTCCGTAGTTTGCGGGCAGACGAATTTGCATTAAAAGCGGCTGGACGTTAGCGGCTTTGACCTGCTGCAAAACGGTGCGCAGGGTTTGTTCAATCTGCTGCGGTGGAAATCCGCGCAGGCCATCGTTGCCGCCAAGCTCGACCAGCACCCAGCGCGGCTGGTGCTGTTTCAGCAATGCGGGCAGGCGCGCCAGCCCCTGCTGGGCGGTGTCGCCGCTGATGCTGCCGTTGATGACCGTGATTTCAGGCTGCCACTTGTCGTTGAGTAGGGCAGGCCAGGCGGCAGTGCCCGCCATGCGATAGCCCGCGCTCAGGCTATCGCCAAGAACTAACAGCGTGTCCGCCGCCGCGGCGCGAAGGCTAAACAGCATTAAAAACAGGAAAGGCAAATGCCAGCGGAAAACGTACTTGAAGTGCATCATCTTAAGAAATCCGTCGGTCAGGGGGAGCATGAGCTTTCCATCCTTACCGGAGTTAACCTGATTGTCAAACCGGCACAAACCCTTGCTTTAATTGGCGAGTCGGGTTCCGGCAAGTCGACGCTGCTGGCAATTCTTGCCGGGCTGGACGACGGCAGCAGCGGCACGGTGAAGCTGTTAGGCCAGCCGCTGGATAACATGGACGAAGAGGCACGGGCGCGCCTGCGCGCTCAGCATATTGGTTTTGTTTTTCAATCTTTTATGTTGATACCGACCCTCAACGCGCTGGAAAACGTCGAGCTACCGGCGCTGCTGCGCGGTGAAAGCGACGCGCAAAGCCGACAGGGGGCAAAAGCGCTGCTGGAACAGCTGGGGCTTGGCAAGCGTCTACAGCATCTTCCCGCCCAGCTTTCCGGCGGCGAGCAGCAGCGCGTGGCGCTGGCCCGCGCGTTTAACGGTCGCCCGGATTTGCTGTTCGCCGATGAGCCAACCGGTAACCTCGACCGCCATACCGGCGACAAAATTGCCGACCTGCTGTTTTCGCTCAACCGAGAACACGGCACCACGCTGATTCTGGTTACCCATGACGCTCAGCTGGCCGCACGCTGTAACCGTCGTCTGCGCCTGGTCGATGGTCAGCTCCGGGAGGAAGCATGATTCTACGCTGGTTCTGGCGAGAATGGCGTTCGCCGTCGCTGCTGATTGTCTGGCTGGCGTTAAGCCTGGCGGTGGCCTGCGTGCTGGCGCTGGGCAGCATCAGCGACCGAATGGACAAGGGGCTTAATCAGCAAAGCCGCGAATATATGGCGGGAGACCGGGTGCTGCGCAGCTCGCGTGAAGTGCCGCGCGAATGGCTGGAAAAAGCCCGTGCGCTGGGGCTGACGGTGGGCGAACAGATTAATTTCTCCACCATGACCTGGGCGGGCGATACCCCGCAGCTGGCGGATGTGAAGGCGGTAGACGATAGCTACCCGCTGTATGGCGTTCTGGAAACCACGCCGGCCAGCCTGAAGCCCGCCGCCGGAACGGTATTGTTGGCACCGCGTCTGCTGGCGCTGCTGAACCTGAAGACCGGCGACAATATCGATGTTGGCGATGCCACGCTGCGCATCGCCGGGGAAATTGTGCAGGAACCGGATGGCGGCTTCAATCCGTTCCAGATGGCTCCGCGCCTGATGATGAACCTGGCCGACGTGGCGAAAACCGGCGCGGTGCAGCCCGGTAGCCGGGTGAGCTGGCGCTATATGTTCGCTGGCAACGCGGCGCAGCTGGCGAGCTATGAAAGCTGGCTGCTACCGCAGCTAAAACCTGAGAACCGCTGGATCGGGCCGGATCAGGACGACGGCGCGCTGGGCAAATCATTGCAGCGTTCCCAGCAATTTTTGCTGCTGTCGGCATTGCTGACGCTGCTGCTGGCGGTGGCTGCCGTGGCGGTGGCGATGGGGCACTACTGCCGCAGCCGCTACGATCTGGTGGCCATCCTCAAAACGCTGGGGGCCGGGCGCGCGCAGCTGCGTAAGCTGATTATCGGCCAGTGGCTGCTGTTGCTGGCGCTCTCCGCGCTGGCGGGCGGCGCGATGGGGCTACTGTTTGAATCTATCCTGCTGACTTTGCTGAAGCCGGTGCTGCCCGCGGCGCTGCCCGCCGCCAGCGCCTGGCCGTGGCTGTGGGCAGTGGGATCGATGACGGTGATTTCCCTGCTGGTGGGACTGCGCCCGTACCGATTGCTGCTGGCGACTCAACCGCTGCGCGTACTGCGCCAGGATATTGTCGCCAACGTCTGGCCGCTAAAAATTTACCTTCCGCTGGTGAGCGTGGTCACTGTCCTGCTGCTCGCCTGGCTGATGGGCGGCAGCCCGCTGCTGTGGTCGGTACTGGCCGGGGCGGTGGTGTTGGCGGCACTGTGCGGCCTGGTGGGCTGGCTGCTGCTGAAGGTTCTGAAACGCCTGACCTTGCGCGCGCTGCCGCTGCGTCTGGCGGTGAACCGCCTGCTGCGTCAACCGTGGTCGACGCTGAGCCAGCTGGCGGCTTTCTCGCTGTCGTTTATGCTGCTGGCGCTGCTGCTGGTGCTGCGCGGCGATCTGCTGGATCGTTGGCAACAGCAGTTGCCGCCGGAAAGCCCAAACTATTTCCTGATCAATATCGCGCCTGAGCAGGTCAGTGAGGTGAAAACGTTCCTTGCCGAGCACCAGGTGATCCCGGCGGCGTTCTACCCGATTGTTCGCGCGCGGTTAACGCAGATTAACGGTCAGAGTACCGAAGGCAATAAGGATGAGTCGCTCAACCGCGAGCTGAACCTGACCTGGCAAAACCAGCGACCGGCGCATAACCCGCTGGTGGCCGGAAGCTGGCCGCCAAAGGCCGGGGAAGTCTCGATTGAAGAGGGATTGGCGCAGCGCTTAAAGATTCGTCTCGGCGATAGCGTCACCTTTACCGGCGACACGCAGGACTTCACCGCGAAGGTGAGCAGTATTCGTAAAGTTGACTGGGAAAGCCTGCGGCCAAACTTCTTTTTTATCTTCCCGGACGGCGCGCTGGACGGTCAGCCGCAGAGTTGGCTGACCAGCTTCCGCTGGGATCGCGGCAACACGCTGTTGACGCAGCTTAACCGCGAGTTCCCGACGGTCAGCCTGCTGGATATTGGCGCGATATTAAAGCAGATCGGCCAAGTGCTGGCCCAGGTAAGCCGCGCGCTGGAGGTGATGGTGGTGCTGGTGACCGCCTGCGGCGTGCTGCTGCTGCTGGCGCAGGTGCAGGTGGGGATGCGTCAACGTCATCAGGAACTGGTGGTGTATCGCACTCTCGGTGCTGGAAAATCGCTGTTGCGCCTGACGCTGTGGGCCGAGTTTGCGCTGCTGGGGGCGATTTCCGGCCTGGTGGCGGCCATCGGTGCCGAAACCGCGCTGGCAATGCTGCAAACTCACGTGTTTGATTTCCCGTGGTCGCCGGACTGGCGTCTGTGGGCATCGCTGCCGTTGTGCGGGGCGTTCCTGCTGTCGCTGTGCGGCGGCGGTTTAGGCCTGCGCCTGCTGAAGGGGCGGGCGTTGTTTCGCCAGTTCTCAAGTTAATTCTACCCTGACGTTACCCGGCGGAGCGCAGCAATGCCGGGTAACCACCACCACGCTTCCTCGGTTCTCGTCGAAATCGCTCATCCTTTCATCACGTTGCTCGTTTTACGGCACCTTTCGGTAATTCTGGAAACCTAAAGCGCACGTTTCATTAAAAATCAGCGAGGTGGAATTTATTAATAAACGATAAGATTTGTCAGCCAGATAGTTGGCTATAAATCTATCAAGGAAAAATAATGACTATAAAAATGAAAGCACTGGCGTTATCGATCGGTGCTGCAGTGGCTTTAACGTCTTTCGCATCCCAGGCTGAAATTACCCTGCTCAAGCAGGATCCGCAGGCCGGGAACCCGCTTAGCCGTCTGAACTTCACCGTGGGCGGGAGTATTCGTCCGCAGTTCAACATGATGACCGGCGATGGTGACAAAGGCTCTTACAAACGTAACGGTTTCGACGGCGGCACGCGTTTCCGCTTCGCCGCGGATTACTACCTGTTCGATGACATTAGCTGGATCAGCTACTACGAACTGGGCGTGAACATTCCGGCGGTCTTCGACTGGGATAATCACTACGCTGAAGGCGCCAACGACACGACTCGTCGTATGCTCTACACCGGCCTGAAGAGCGATACCTGGGGTACGCTGACCTTCGGTCAACAGAACAGCATCTACTACGATGTGGTCGGCGCGAAAACCGATATCTGGGACTATGACATGATTGGTCAGGCGCCGGGTAACGGTATCAACGGCGACTACGATGGTTCTTATCGTACCCGTAAGTCACTGAAGTATAAGAAAACGGTAGGCGATGTGGATCTCTACGCCTCTTACCTGTTCAGCGATGATTTGAACCTCAACAACGGTCTGCTGTACAAACGTAAAGGCGGCGGTTCACTGGGTGTGGATTACCATATCACCGACGACCTCTCCTGGGGTACGGCATGGAACTATACCCGTGCGGATATGAATACCACCTACAACCACGACGGCAAAACTTACGATCAGAACATCGTGGGTACAGCGCTGAGCTGGACGCCGGATAACTGGACGTTCTCCGTTGGCGGCGGCTGGTATCAGAACTTTATGACCACCAAAAAATCTTCCGTTCACGATTACTTCGCGGGCGATGCGTGGGGTATTGAATACTTCGCGGGCTACAAAATCCCGGTGGGCCAGTACGCGCTTAAATCCGTTCAGCCATACTTTATGGGTGACCGTATTGAATACGTGAATGGTCGCAACTACCAGCGCATCGATAACGGCGTGGGTATCAGCTTCCAGCTGGATTATGGTTTCCGCGTGGACTACGAACACGTGTTTACCTCCAGCACCGACGACCTGGGCGATATGAACCTGGTCCGTCTGCGTTACGATTTCTAATCGTCAAAAGGGCGGCCTTGCCGCCCTTTGCTTAGTCTATTTTTATCTTTCCTTAGTTAAATAACATCTAACTCCCGCCACGCTTCCCGCTTTTTTGTTACACATCAGCTGGTTATAATCCCCAGCGTTTATTTTCCTGTTTTTATTCGTTTTTCATGGCATTCAGCGGAATTATCTTCTTGATAATGCTGGCTTTATTTTTGCGCTGTTGGAAGTGTGAACAGATTGGCAAAGTGAATAGAATTCAATTGCCTGGCAATGATTGTACGGGCAAATATAGCGCGTTAAAAATAAAACAGGGTGCAAATAAAATCCTGCGTAATGAAAAGGTTGTGAAATATCTTAAATGCGCCAGTCCAGTTATTTATTTCTTTGAAAGAATTAAAAATTTAAGGGTAAGGAGTTAATGAGGTATGCGTAAGTTATTTGTTCCTGCGGCGTTAATTTCACTGGCGTTGGGTTTAAGCGGCTGTGATGATGCAAAAAATAAAGAAACCGCCGCGGCCCCTGCGGCCAGCAGCGACAGCGCGCCGAAAGAGGGCGGTTCGCTGATTATCGGTATTACCAGCGGCGATCCGCTGGCGGTGAACCCGATTTATGCCAGCGATCGCACAACCCTCACCATTATGCAGGCGTTGTACGCGCCGCTCTACAGCTACAACGACGGGAAAGTCGAGTGGGGCCTGGCTGAAAGCCTTGAGCCTTCCGCTGATAACCTCAGCTATACCCTGAAGCTCAAACCCAATCTGAAATGGCAGGACGGCCAGCCAATCACCGCCGACGATGTGGTCTTCACCTTCAACAAACTGCTGGATGAAAAGCAGCACAGCTTCTTCCGCAGCATGTTTATGTTCGGCGGCAAGCCGGTGCAGGTGAGCAAGGTTGATGATTTAACGGTGAAATTTACGTTGCCGCAGGTGAGCGCCGCGTTCGTTGGCACGCTGGTGCAGATCTACCCGATCCCGCAGCACGTGTTCGCTAACGAAAGCGATCTGGAAAAAAGCGCGAAAAACGATGCGCCGGTAGGCTCCGGGCCGTTCAAATTTAAAGAGTACCGCGCCGGTCAGTACTACGCGCTTACCCGCTTTGACGACTACTGGAACGGCAAAGCGAAGCTCGATTCGGTGACCTATCGCTTTGCGAAAGACAGCAACTCGGCAAACCTTGCGCTGCAAAACGGCGAGATCAACCTGAAGATGGTCGACCCGCAGGACGTCACCCGCCTGCAAAAAACCGATAAATTTAACTTCGTGATCTACCCGGAAGGGCGTCTGGCTTACATGACCTTTAACCAGAACGTACCGGCGATGCAGAGCAAAGCCCTGCGCCAGGCCATTGCCTATGCCATCAACAAAAACGATCTGGTGACAACGGCCTTCACGTCGCTGGACTATGCGAAACCGGCAACCTCATTCCTGACGCCGGACACGCTGTACCATTCTGACGATGTGGATCAGTATGCTTACGATCTGGATAAGGCGAAAGCGCTGCTGAAATCGTCCGGCGCGCCGAACGACCTGAAGCTGCGTTTAGCCTATATCAACACCAACAAAACCCAGGAGAGCATGGGGCTGTACATCCAGCAGCAGCTGAAAGCGCTGGGGATCAACGTCGAACTGATGCCGCTGGACGCCAACGCCATGTCCCAGCGCAGCCTGGACATGAACAACACCGCCTACGAACTGAGCCTGGGCGGTTACATCATGGGTGCCGAGCCGGATGGCTACAAATCGCTGTTTATGAGCAACGAAGCCTACAACTACGCGCACTATAAAAATCCGCAGTTCGATGCCCTGTGGGATAAAGGCGCGATTGAAACCGATAGCGCCAAACGCGGTGAAATCTATAAGCAAATCCAACAGGTGGTGGCGACGGACATGACCTACTACCCGATTGCCTACACCAACGCGGTGGTGGCGGTTGATAAACGTTTCGGCGGCACTCAGGAAGCAGAGCCGAAGCCGGTTTATATGTTCCAGGATTTATCAAAGCTCTATCAAAAGTAAGCATTTTTAGCCTCCGCTTGCGGGGGCTTTTTGTGAAGGGAATGTCGTGAACACTATGTTGACTCGTCGGCTGCTGCAACTGCTGCCGATGCTTTTCTTTATCTCGCTGGTGGCGTTTTTGCTGGTCAAACTCGCCCCGGGTGACCCGGTCGCGGCCTACATTACGCCGCGCATGTCGCCGGAAGACATTGCGCATATCCGCCATAGCCTGGGGCTGGATAAACCGCTGATCGCTCAGTATCTCATCTGGCTGAAAAATATCCTGCGTGGCGATCTGGGCTATTCGCTGATATACCATCGCCCGGTGCTGGAGATGATTGTCGAACGGATCCCCGCCACCCTTGGCCTGATGGGCGCATCGCTGCTGTTGGCTATCGTCCTGGCGGTGCCGCTGGGACTGCTGGCCGGGGCATTTAAGCACCGCTGGCTGGACTACGTGCTGAACCTGTTTGCCTATATCGGCATTTCGGTACCCATTTTCTGGTTTGGTATCCTGCTGATTACCGTGTTTGCCGTCCAGCTAAACTGGTTTCCCAGTATGGGGATGCGCACTATCGGCATTGAGGATAGCTGGCTGGACGTGGTGCGCCACGGCGTGTTGCCGTGCATTGCGCTGACTTTTTACAATCTCTCGACTTACGTTCGTTACGTACGATCCAACACCATTAGCCAGCTCTCGGCGGATTATGTACAAACGCAGCTCGCCTATGGGGCGACCTATCGCACTATTCTGTTCCGTCACGTGCTGAAAAACGTGCTGCTGCCGGTGATTACCCTGTTTGGCCTGTCGTTTGGCGAGCTGGTGGTCGGGGCCTATGTCACCGAGAGCGTCTTCTCGTGGCCGGGAATGGGGCTGCTCGGGATCCAGGCGATCGCCTCGCTGGACTACCCGCTGATCATGGCGATTATCCTGCTGTCGTCACTGATGCTGATCGTTGGCAACCTGCTGGCCGATCTGCTGTATCGCTTCGCCGATCCCCGCATTCGTACATTGAGGTAGCCACGATGACCAGACGCTGGCAAAACGTACGCCATCAGCTTCGCCGCAATCGCCCGGCGCAGTTTTCGCTGCTGGTACTGTTTATTTTTATTCTCGCGGCGTTGTGCGCGGGATTGACCCCTTACGACCCGGACCAGATGTCGCTGGCCTCGCGGATGCTGCCGCCCGATGCCAGCCATTGGTTCGGCACCGATGAATATGGCCGCGACTATTTTACGCGCGCGCTGTGGGGCGGGCGGATTTCCCTGCTGGTCGGCTTCCTGGCGATGCTGTTTTCGACGCTGATCGGCACGCTGGTGGGGACGATGAGCGGCTACTTTGGCGGCTGGCTGGATAATTTGCTGATGCGCGCCGTCGATATCCTGATGGCAATTCCCGCTTTCTTCCTGCTGCTGGTGCTGAACGCCTATCTGAAGCCGGGCGTGGACAACATCATTCTGATTATCAGCCTGCTGACGTGGATGAACATGTCGCGGCTGGTGCGGGCGGAAACGCTGTCTATCAAAGAGCGTGAATATGTCCTCTACGCGCGCGCTTCCGGCGAAAATCCGCTGCGCATTATTGCCCGCCATATCATTCCCGGCGTGCTGCCGACGATTATCGTGGCTGCCACGCTAAACATCGCTTCGGCAATCCTGATGGAGTCGACGCTGAGCTTCCTTGGCCTCGGCGTACAGCAGCCCGCGGCATCGTGGGGCAGTATGCTGAACAACGCGCAGTCGTATATTGGCGAGGCGTCGTGGCTGGCGATGTTCCCTGGGATTCTGATTCTGTTGACCGTGTTCAGCTTTAACGTGCTGGGCGACGTATTCCGTACCGCCTTTGAACCGGGAGCCAACCGCGATGAGTAACCTGCTGGAACTTGAAAACCTGCACACCTCCTTCTTCACCCGAGACGGTGAAGTACATGCGGTGCGTGGCGTCAGTTTTTCGTTGAAGGCCGGAGAACTGGTCGGCATTGTCGGAGAATCCGGATGCGGTAAGAGCGTCACCTGTAAATCGATTCTCCAGCTGCTGGGCAATAACGGCAAAATTACCGGCGGCAGCATTCGCTTTCGCGGCGATGACCTGGCGGAGAAAACGCCGCAGCAGATGCGGCGGATTCGCGGCAGTGAGATTGCGATGATTTTCCAGGACCCGATGACGGCGCTGAATCCGGTGCTGACCATTGGCCGCCAGATGAGCGAAATTCTGATGCGCAATCAGGGGCTGGACCGCCGGGCAGCGAAAGCGAAAGCGCTGGCGATGCTCGATAGCGTTGGTATCGCCGATGCGGCGCGACGCTTTGAACAGTATCCGCATGAGTTCAGCGGCGGGATGCGTCAGCGCGTGATGATTGCCATTGCGCTTTCCTGTCACCCGCAGCTGTTGATTGCCGATGAGCCCACCACCGCGCTGGATGTGACCATTCAGGCGCAAATTCTCCGGCTGCTGAAGTCGCTACAGCAACAGACGCAGACCGCTATCCTGCTGATCACCCACGACCTTGGCGTGGTAGCGCAAATGTGCAGCCGCGTGGTGGTGATGTACGGCGGGCAGGTGATGGAAGAGGGGAAGGTTGAAGATATCTTCCTGCGCCCGGCGCATCCCTATACGCAAGGGCTGCTGGCCTCCTTACCGCGTGCCGATGACCCGGAACATCGGCTATCGCCTATTGAAGGCTCCCCGCCCGGTCTGTTAAACCCGCCGCCGGGCTGCCCGTTTGCCGAGCGTTGCGCGCATCGTCGACCCCAGTGTGCGCGTCCGCCCGCATTTTATTCCTGCGGTGAAGGGCATCGGGTGGCATGTTGGTTATGGCTGGAACAGGAGGCATCGGCATGAGCGAGTTACCGTTAATTCGTCTGCGCGAGGTACGTAAACACTATGCGCTGAACGGCGGGTTGTTAGGCCCCAAACGGCTGGTGAAAGCGGTGGATGGCGTTAGCTTTGATATTCAGCCGGGGGAGACATTCGGCCTGGTGGGGGAGTCCGGCTGCGGCAAATCAACGGTCGGGCGCGCTATTTTACGCCTGTTCGACATTACCTCCGGCGACATTGCCTTTGCCGGGCAGGAGATTGCCCATGCGTCAGAGAAAACCCTTAAGCCGCTACGTCGCCGGATGCAGGCGATATTTCAGGACCCGTGGTCGTCGCTGAATCCCGGCATGACGGTGCAGCAGCTGGTGGCGGAGCCGATGAAGATTCATGGCTATGATGCGCAGACCCAGCGTGAACGTGCGGCGGAAATGCTCGACAAAGTCGGCCTGAAATCCGAGCATCTGACGCGCTTTCCGCATGAGTTTAGCGGCGGCCAGCGCCAGCGTATCAGCATTGCCCGCGCGTTGTCGGTGAATCCGGAGTTTGTGCTGTGCGATGAACCGCTGTCGGCGCTGGACGTATCGGTGCAGGCGCAGGTGGTCAATATCCTGCAGGATCTCCAGCAGGAGCTGGGGCTGACCTATCTGTTTATTGCCCACGATCTGTCGATGGTACGGCATATTTCCAGCCGCATTGGGGTGATGTATCTCGGGAAACTGGTCGAAGTTGCCCCTGCCGGTGAACTGTATCAGCGGCCCGCGCACCCGTATACCCAGGCGCTGCTGGCGTCGGTACCGGTGCCAGACCCGCGCGTGCGGCAACTGGAGGAAGGCGGATTGAAGGGCGAGATTCCGAGTCCGACGGCGGACATTCGCGGCTGCCGATTTTGCAGCCGCTGCCCGCACGTCATGCCGCAGTGCCAGCAGCAGGAGCCGCCGATGCAGGAGATCGCGCCGCGGCACTTTGCGGCCTGCTGGCTATTTAAGGTTTAAGCGTGTGTAGCCAGCCAGTGGACGACCGCTTCCGATGTGCCGCGAAAGACAATTTTGTCGGCTTTTTTCTCTAGCTGATAGCGGTACATCGGGTCGTAATACTCGTTCAGCAGCGGCACCAGCCAGGCGAAGTGCGCTTCGGTGGAGCCGCTGCGCTGCTGTTCGGCCAGCGCCTCGTCGAGCGTCGCGGTCAGTTCAGCAAAGCGCTGTAACCCCAGACGACGGCGAATGGCGTACAGGCCGTGATGCAGATATTCGCAGTACTCCAGCCAGCCCTTTTCTTCACCGTAGGCGGCGAGGAAATCGTGATGCATGCGGGTGAAATACTCTTCACGCAGGCGCTCAAGACGCAGATCGAACGGATCTTCCACTACCGCGATCGGCGACTCGGCCATCCGATCCCGCAGACATTCCGGCAGATGATTCGCGCCGATCATCCGGCCTTCATCTTCCAGCACCCAGCGAACGCGCTCTTGTTGATGTGCGCCTTTGAGCAGCGCCGTGGCGAGATGATTCTCAAAGGTGGCCTGTGAAAACTGAGCATCAAGCGTGCGGCCAAACGATGAACCGCGATGATGCGCCAGCCCTTCAAGGTCGATCCCGTGCGGCTGCTGGCGGACCAGCGGCGTTTTGCCGTTGCCGGTGCAGCCGCCGATCAGCACGATCGGATGGCGCACCAGATCTTCCGTGGCCTGTATCGCCGCCTGACGCAGCGCCTTGTAGCCGCCGACGATCAGCGGATAGTCAATGCCTTCGGCTTTAATCCAGCTTTGTGTGATATGCGAACGCTGCCCGCCGCGCGCGCAGCACAGATAGCCCTGCGGTGCCTGGCGACAGGCCTCCAGCCACGCGGCGATACGCCGCTGGCGCGTTTCGCCTGAGACCAGTTCGTGCCCCAGCGCCAGCGCGGCTTCCGGCCCCTGACGTTTATAGCAGGTACCAACGGCAGCGCGTTCCTGATCGTTCATCAACGGCAGGTTGACGGCGGCGGGCATCGCGCCCTGTGCAAACTCAACCGGCGCGCGAACGTCAATGATGGGCGTTTCTGCGCGCAGAATAGCGCAGTAATCCGTCCCATTTTTCATGGGCAATCCTTCTCTAACAAAGTGGGGGTAAGGCGGTCAGGGCAGGATTTTACGCTTCAAGGAGGGGGCCGGGGAAGCGTTAGATACTTTCCCCGGCACGAAAGGCCTATTTCAGGCGCGTTTGCGCCCAGGCAATGCCGCTGGCGTATTCGCCCGGCAGCAGCGGTACCAGAGCTTCCAGCGTCGCGCTCAGGCGGCCCGTGTCGCTGTCGTTGAGGTTAAGATGGCCTACCTTACGGCCCGGCCGTACCTCTTTGTCATACCAGTGCAGGTGCACCAGCGGCAGTTTCAGCCAGTCGTAGTTCAGATCGGTGCCAATCAGGTTGACCATCACCGACGGGCTGTTAACCACCGGTGGCGGCAGCGGCAGATCGGTAATGGCGCGCAGATGCAGCTCGAACTGGCTGATGGACGCACCGTTTTGCGTCCAGTGGCCGCTGTTGTGCACGCGGGGCGCCAGCTCGTTGATCAGCAAACCGCCCGGGGTGACGAAGCACTCCATCGCCATTACGCCAACGTAGTTCAGCTCCTGCATAATGGCGCTGAGCATGGCTTCTGCCTGCGCCTGCTGCTGGGCATCGGCCTGCGGGAAGGCGACGCTCATGCGCAGAATGCCGTCCTGATGGAGGTTATGCGTCAGCGGATAGAACACGGTGCTACCGTCGTGGGCACGGGCGCCAACCAGCGACACTTCGCCGGAGAAGTTAATGCCCTGCTCGACGATGCATTCGCCATAGCACTCTTCCGGCAGCTGCGCGGTGTCGTCTTTGCGCAGACGCCACTGGCCGCGACCATCGTAGCCGCCGGTACGGCGCTTGACGATCGCCAGTTCGCCCAGACGGTCAAAAACGCCCGGCCACTCATCGGCGCTGGCCAGCAGTTGCCACGGCGCGGTTGCCAGACTGAGCTTGTCGAACAGCTGCTTTTGCGTCAGACGGTCGGCAATAATCGGGAAAACATCGCGGTTTACAAACGCGGTGTGCTCCGCCAGCTCACGAGTGAGGGCAGTTTCCGGCCAGCGCTCAATTTCTGCGGTGATCACGCTTTGCTGAAACGGCACGGCGGCCGGGTCGGCTTCTAAACCAACCGGCCAGACGGCAATTCCTAGCGGCTCACCGGCCTGGCGCAGCATACGACCTAGCTGCCCGTTGCCGAGCACGCAGACCTGCTTCATGCGGCACCTCGCGGGTCCGGGTTATTCAGCACTTCATCGGTTTGCGCTTTACGCCAGTCGGCGAGGCGCTGATGCAGTTCCGCATCGTGCTGTGCCAGAATTTGCGCGGCGAGCAGGGCGGCGTTAGCGGCGCCGGCTTTACCAATCGCCAGCGTACCGACAGGAATTCCGCGCGGCATCTGCACGATGGAGTAGAGGCTATCGACACCGCTTAACGCGGCGCTCTGAACCGGCACGCCCAGCACCGGAACCAGCGTTTTGGCGGCAATCATTCCGGGTAAATGCGCAGCGCCGCCCGCACCGGCAATAATCACCTGATAACCGTTGCTTTCGGCGTCTTCGGCGAAGCTGAACAGTTTATCGGGCGTGCGGTGGGCGGAAACCACTTCAACATGGTGAGGAACATTCAGAATATCGAGGATTTCTGCGGCGAACTGCATGGTAGCCCAGTCGCTTTTGGACCCCATCACGATGGCGATACGTGCCGGATTATTGCGGGAAGACATGCGTCTGAAAACTCCTGTGGGTGTGCTGCACACGACGTTAGAGGCCACAGAGAATAACACGGAAAATGGGCAAGGAAAACGGTTGCGTCGCCGTGGAGCGGCTGATTACGGCGGAAAAATCAAAACGGGAAGGCGATCAGCTCAACGTCTTCCGCGGTCACTTTCACCATTGAACCCTGGGTATGCCATGCGCCGAGTACCACGCGATGCGCCTGCGCGCCGTTAGCCACCAGACGATGGATATCCGGACGGTGCGTATGGCCGTGAATCAGCCACTGTACCCGGTGTTTTTCCATCACTTCAACCACCGCCCGCGGGTTGACGTCCATGATCTCCATGGATTTACTGCTGTTGGCGGCCTTGCTGTCATTACGCATCTTCTGCGCAATACGGCGGCGAATAAACAGCGGCAGGGCGAGGAACAGGGTCTGGATCCATGGGGTGTGTACTTTGGCGCGAAACGCGAGATAGCCAGGATCGTCGGTACATAGCGTGTCGCCATGCATAATCAGCACTCGGCGGCCATAAAGCGTGAGCACCTGTTCTTCAGGCAGCAACTGCATGCCGCTTTCGCGGGCAAAGCGTTTGCCAATCAGGAAATCACGGTTGCCGTGAATAAAGAAGCAGGGGACGCCGGAATCAACCAGCGATTTCATGGCAGCTGCCATTTCACGATGTAGCGGGTTGGGGTCGTCGTCGCCAATCCAGGCTTCAAACAGGTCGCCCAGGATGTACAGCGCGTCGGCCTGACGAGCTTCACCGTGCAAAAAACGCAGAAAACCGGCGGTAATCGCCGGTTCTTCCGTTTGCAGATGCAAATCTGCAATAAAGAGTGTCGCCACCGATTACTCGCTGACGGTCACGCTTGTAATCACAACGTCTTCTTTTGGAACGTCCTGATGCATACCGCTGCGGCCGGTAGAAACACCTTTGATCTTGTCGACCACGTCCATACCTTCAACCACTTCAGCAAATACGCAGTAGCCCCAACCCTGCAGGCTTTCGCCGGAGAAGTTCAGGAAGTCGTTGTCTGCTACGTTGATGAAGAACTGAGCGGTCGCAGAGTGCGGAGCCTGGGTACGCGCCATCGCCAGCGTGCCACGGGTGTTTTTCAGACCGTTGTTCGCTTCGTTTTTGATCGCTTCTTTGGTGGTTTTCTGCTTCATGCCCGGCTCAAAGCCGCCGCCCTGAATCATGAAACCGTTGATAACACGGTGGAAAATCGTGTTGTTGTAGAAACCTTCGCGGCAGTAGTCCAGGAAGTTTTTGACTGTTTCCGGCGCTTTGTCGTCGAAGGTTTTGATGACGATGTCGCCGTGATTAGTGTGGAAAGTAACCATTTCTGCATCCTGTTCCGTTTAGAGTGGTGCTTTAGCCCGCCTGTAGGCGGCATATAGGCGTCTGTTATAGCATAACCCGGAACATCGATCACCTTGCATTGTGTGCTGCTTCCGGGTTGAATTACGGGTAGAATATACCGTTTCAGGCGAAAGCCCGGTTCACACACGTAAACATGGAATTCTCGATGCTAAAAATCTTCAACACAATGACCCGCCAAAAAGAGGAATTTAAGCCCATTCATGCAGGAGTTGTGGGCATGTACGTGTGTGGTATCACCGTTTACGATCTCTGTCATATCGGCCATGGCCGTACCTTCGTCTCCTTTGACGTGGTGGCGCGTTATCTGCGTTTCCTCGGCTATAAGCTGAAGTACGTGCGCAACATTACCGATATTGACGACAAAATTATCAAACGCGCCAACGAGAACGGTGAGAGCTTTGTCGCGCTGGTGGATCGTATGATCGCCGAGATGCACAACGATTTCGACGCGCTGAATATTCTGCGTCCGGATCAGGAGCCGCGCGCCACGCACCATATCCACGAAATCATCGAAATCACCGAGCAGCTGATCGCTAAAGGTCACGCCTACGTGGCGGACAACGGCGACGTGATGTTCTCGGTGCCGACCGATCCAAACTACGGCAAGCTGTCGCGTCAGGATCTGGAACAGCTCCAGGCCGGTGCCCGCGTCGACGTGGTTGACGTGAAGCGTAATCCGATGGACTTCGTGCTGTGGAAGATGTCCAAAGAAGGCGAACCGAGCTGGCCGTCCCCGTGGGGCGAAGGCCGTCCGGGCTGGCACATTGAATGTTCCGCGATGAACTGCAAGCAGTTGGGCAACCATTTCGATATTCACGGCGGCGGTTCGGATCTGATGTTCCCGCACCATGAAAACGAAATCGCCCAGTCTACCTGCGCGCACGACGGCGAGTACGTGAACTACTGGATGCACTCCGGCATGGTGATGGTTGACCGCGAAAAGATGTCAAAATCGCTGGGTAACTTCTTTACCGTGCGCGACGTGCTCAAGTACTACGACGCCGAAACCATCCGTTACTTCCTGATGTCCGGCCACTACCGTAGCCAGTTGAACTACAGCGAAGAGAACCTCAAGCAGGCGCGTTCCGCGCTGGAGCGTCTGTACACCGCGCTGCGCGGTACCGACAAATCCGTCCCGGCGGCGGGTGGTGAAGCGTTCGAAGCGCGCTTTATTGAAGCAATGGACGACGATTTCAATACCCCGGAAGCCTACTCCGTGCTGTTCGATATGGCGCGTGAAGTGAACCGTCTGAAAGCCGAAGATGCGCACGCGGCCAACGCGCTGGCGTCGCATATGCGTAAGCTTTCTGCCGTGCTGGGCCTGCTGGAGCAGGAGCCGGAAGCCTTCCTGCAAAGCGGTGCGCAGGCGGATGACGGTGAAGTAGCGGAAATTGAAGCGTTAATCCAGCAGCGTCTGGACGCGCGTAAGGCGAAAGACTGGGCGGCGGCCGACGCCGCGCGTGACCGTCTCAACGAGATGGGTATCGTGCTGGAAGACGGCCCGCAGGGCACGACCTGGCGCCGTAAGTAAGCGTTATCCCCTCTCTTCGCTGGGGAGAGGGGATTTCCGCCTCTGTAATCCTTCCATAAACGCCCTCATCAGCGCGTCGTATAGCCCACTGCTGCGTTTTTAAAACTACCGTCCCCGCCACCATAGCCAGGTCATAATGACGACCCCCGGCAGCCACACCCAGAGAAGCTCAGAGATAATCACCTGATGCCCGTAAGGCGTGTCGTAGCGAGACAGCGCAAACGGCGCGACCTTAATCACCTGCCACGGTGCGAAAAAACGTTCACCTGACCACGGCCACAGCCATCCAACGCCTTTACCGCCGGTGGTAATTGAATCCAGCAGGCTGTGAGACAGCAGCGAAACGGTGAGAAAAAGCCAGCAGCGCATCAGTCCGGCGCCGAACCATCGTCGGCCAACCAGTACGCAGATCAACGGTACGACAAAGGCGAAAAGCAACGAGTGGGTAAAGCCTCGATGGCCAAAAATATTGCCGTAGGCGATACCGAATTTGAAAGCGAGCACGTCGGCGTCGGGCAGCATCGCTAGCGCCATACCCGCAAACAGCAAACGTGGAGGAATAACGCGAGCGCCTAATCCTAAACCAAGGCACAGCGGAACGGCGGCGTGGGTGACGATTGTTGGCATCGGGAGTCCATGTTAGCAGAGGAAATACAGAGTATTACCGCTGAACTGGGAAGATGCAGTAGGGCGTTAGTCCGAATTTTGCGGGGGATAAAACCCGGCGTCGACTGGCGAAGCCGGGTAGCTGGCAGGGTTAAGCGGTAACGGTGATGCTCTGGCCTTCAAAACTGACGGTTTGACCCGCGACAATTTTGCAGCGTTTGCGGGTTTCCACCGCGCCGTCCACTTTGACCAGACCGTCGGCGATGGCGATTTTCGCCTGCGCGCCGCTTTCGCTCCAGCCTTCCAGCTTCAGTAAGTCACAGAGTTCCACATGCGGATGCTTACCCAAAGAAAATGTTGCCATCTTATGCCTTCTCCACGTCGTGATACTCTTCACACGCCTGTAAGGTGTTTTCAATCAGGGTGGCCACGGTCATAGGACCGACGCCGCCGGGTACTGGGGTGATGTAGGAAGCGCGCGCGGCGGCTTCTTCAAACACCACATCGCCGACGACTTTACCGCTTTCGAGGCGATTAATCCCGACATCAATGACGATAGCGCCTTCTTTAATCCACTCGCCAGGAATAAAGCCCGGTTTACCGACCGCAACGATCAGCAGATCGGCGTGCTCTACGTGGTGACGCAGATTTTTGGTAAAGCGGTGAGTGACGGTGGTGGTGCAGCCGGCCAGCAGCAGCTCCATGCTCATCGGGCGGCCCACGATGTTGGACGCGCCAATCACCACGGCGTTCAGGCCATAGGTGTCGATATGGTAGCGCTCCAGCAGGGTAACGATACCGCGCGGGGTACACGGACGCAGGCGCGGCGCACGCTGGCACAGACGGCCCACGTTGTACGGATGGAAGCCGTCGACGTCTTTGTCCGGGGCGATGCGCTCAAGAACCTTAACGTTATCAATACCCGCCGGCAGCGGAAGCTGCACCAGAATACCGTCGATGGTGGTATCGGCGTTCAATGTGTCAATCAGCGTCAGCAGTTCAGCTTCAGACGTGGTTTCCGGCAGATCGTAGGAGCGGGAGACGAAGCCCACCTCTTCGCAGGCTTTGCGCTTGCTGCCGACATAAATTTGTGAGGCCGGGTTGCTGCCAACCAGCACAACGGCAAGCCCAGGGGCGCGTTTTCCTGCTGCAACGCGCGCCTTCACTTTTTCCGCAACCTCAGAGCGCACCTGCTGCGCAATCGTTTTACCGTCAATAATCTTTGCTGCCATCAGGGAAAATATTCCATCTGTCATTCACGAAGGGGGGATGCACATATTTTGTCAGATGCGAGGCTTGCTGTCAGGTTTCGTTTGCGAGTTTTCATCGGAAAGTGTTTTTGCCGAAGAGTTGAGCGATAGTTGGTCGCACTTTATCCATCATTGCGCACCGAGCAGGTTTCGCAAGGAAATGGATTGACTCACCTGTCAGTGACCGTATAATTCCACGCGTTTCACCCCACCATGAAGTTTTGACTTCCCCAGTGCGCCCTTAGCTCAGTTGGATAGAGCAACGACCTTCTAAGTCGTGGGTCACAGGTTCGAATCCTGTAGGGCGTACCATTTAAAACCAACAACTTATGCTTCTTTTGCTTCCTCCTGATTTCCGTTGTGGGACATATTTGGGACATCATCTGCAAAAATCGAGTCAATTTGTCGTGCGTGCTCGGTCAGGTGGCTAGGTGCAAGGTGAGCATATCTGCGCACCATTTCGATACTCTCCCATCCACCCATTTCCTGAAGAACAGACAACGGCACTCCGGACTGAATCAACCAACTGGCCCACGTGTGTCTCAGGTCGTGAAAGCGGAAGTCTTCAATACCGGCTCGTTTGCACGCTGCGTTCCATGCAACAGAGTCATCAACTCGCATTTTTCTGACGGCCGGCGTTGATGTCCCATCAGGTCGGTAGCCAGATTTCAAATGGACGAATACCCATTTATGATGGTTTCCAATCTGATCGCGTAAAACCTTACAGGCGGTATCATTCAGCGCTACGCCAATAGCGCGGTTTGATTTACTGTCTTCCGGGTTAACCCAGGCAACGCGACGCTGCATGTCGATTTGTTGCCACTCCATATTGATGATGTTCGACCTACGAAGCCCGGTGGCCAGCGCAAACTTAACTACCGACTTCAACGGTTCAGGACATTCATCAATAAGTCGTTTCGCCTCATCGTGCTCAAGCCATCTAACGCGCTTGTTCCTCACTGCTGGCACCTTGATAACCGGCGCTTTCTCCAGCCACTTCCAGTCACGCTCTGCGGCACGGAGTAGCGCCTTCATCATTGCCAGATGCTTGGCCTTCGTTGCGGTGGTGACTGGCTTAGGTTCGAACACGGGAACATCCAGCCCCCTCCTCTTTGCAGCTTCAGCCTTACTCTGCCAAATCTCCTTCGCCTTCCTGTTCTGCATCCTGCTTACCGCGGCGTAAATCTTCGCCTCAGTAATATCCTTCAGCCTCATCCCCTCAAAATGAATCAGCCAGAACTCGATCCGGCTTTTGTCTGAGTCGAGAGACTTCTTATCTGCTTTTTCTTCCAGCCAGCGCAGACATGCTTCTTCAAACGACAAGTCCGGAAAGTCACCTAACCGGTCTACTCGCCAGAGTTCTGCCTTTCGCTTGTCGTGCAGTTCCTGAGCTTGCCGCTTGTCCGCTGTGCCAAGAGACTCCTTAATTCGCTTCCCGCCCGGGAGCGAGTACGAGGCGTACCATATTTCACCTCTGCGGAAGATGGACATTTTCTTTCCTCTTTAAATGCATCCACCGCGCTCACGTCGATAGTATGCAGCGGTGAGTTGAGCGCCGCAATGCAGGCCTGTCGTGTGGTGAGGTATGGGGATTTAGGTTTGGAAGGGTCTTTGCGGGTTGCTTGCAATCGGCCGGTGCGGATCCAGTTCGTCGCGGTTGGTCTGGATATCTTCAGAAATGCACAGGCCTCATCGAGAGTGAGACTGTATTGCTCCATGGGTTACCTCGCTAGAGAATGAAGTAGATTGCTGAGAACACAGCTACGAAAAGAAGAGTCATAGCTACGTACGGCCTAAATCCAGCTTTCAACTCAGCCAAATAACTCCCCATCATCCCATTTGAAAACCACAGGCAGAAACCAAGAGTAGGAAATAAAAGCATCCAAATTATTAATACTTTAATGATGAACATAACTCCTCCAGGCAAAAAAAAGGCCCACCGAAGTGGGCAAAGGGAATCACGAGGTGGGCTTTCGCACCCAATAGCCTACTCAGGGAATCAGCTATCAGGTGTGTCATTCATGTGGAGTGTTAACGATGTCGTAGAACTGACCGTAGGTGATCTGTTTGAAATCTGAAGGGATGGTGAATTCTCCGTGCCAACCATCGTCGCTATTGGGGATGGCAAATAACAAACAGTCATCGCGCCCGCGCATCTTTACGCCGTAACTTGAAAGCATTGCGAACCCGAATCCACGATCTGCTTGAGAGCCAATTCCTGTCCGCATAACTCCATAATGGTTAACGATGTAGTCACGCCATTCTGGGAGATTTTTCAGTACCTCGTTGGTCTCTGATTTAACCGAGTCCAGAACTTTGTTATATGCACGGCCTTCCTTCGTGTTTCCCTTCCCGCGACTGTAGTGGTTTACTGAATTTGGCCACCTGAACAGAGGTGATATGCTCATCTCAGAACAATACAGGTGTCCCAATGAAAAAAAGAAATTTCAGTGCAGAGTTTAAACGCGAATCCGCTCAACTGGTCCTTGATCAAAACTACACCGTTGCAGCTGCGGCCAGTGCTATGGACGTGGGGCTTTCTACCATGACGCGATGGGTAAAGCAGTTACGGGATGAACGACAGGGCAAAATACCTAAAGCCTCTCCTATAACCCCGGAACAGATTGAAATACGTGAGCTAAAGAAAAAGCTACAACGCATTGAAATGGAAAACGACATATTAAAAAAGGCTACCGCGCTCTTGATGTCAGACTCCCTGAACAGTTCTCGTTAATCGAGAAACTCAGAGCGCAGTATCCTGTGGTCACACTTTGCCACGTGTTCGGGGTTCATCGCAGCAGCTACAAATACTGGGTGAAAAGCCCCGAAAAGCCAGACGGCAAGCGGGCCGTATTACGTAGTCAGGTTCTGGAGCTGCATAACATTAGCCATGGCTCTGCTGGCGCGAGAAGTATCGCCATCATGGCAACCCTGAGAGGCTTCAGAATGGGACGCTGGCTTGCCGGCAGGCTCATGAAAGAACTGGGACTGGTGAGTTGCCAGCAACCCACCCACCGGTATAAACGTGGTGGCCATGAACAGATCGCTATCCCAAATCACCTTGAGCGACAGTTCGCAGTGACAGAGCCTAATCAGGTATGGTGCGGCGATGTGACGTATATCTGGACAGGCAGGCGCTGGGCTTACCTCGCCGTCGTTCTCGATTTGTTCGCCAGGAAACCGGTAGGCTGGGCAATGTCATTCTCACCGGACAGCAAGCTAACCATCAAAGCGCTGGAAATGGCGTGGGAAACCCGAGGTAAACCAGCGGGAGTGATGTTCCACAGTGACCAGGGTAGCCACTACACAAGCAGGCAGTTCCGGCAGTTATTGTGGCGTTACCGGATCAGGCAAAGTATGAGCCGACGCGGAAACTGCTGGGATAACAGCCCGATGGAACGCTTCTTCAGAAGTCTGAAAAACGAGTGGGTGCCAGTGACAGGCTATATAAACTTTAGCGAAGCATCTCATGCGATCACAAACTATATCGTCGGGTATTACAGCTCGCTAAGGCCGCATGACTATAACGGTGGATTACCTCCAAACGAATCGGAAAACCGATACTGGAAAAACTCTAAAACCGTGGCCAGTTTTAGTTGACCACTACAGTTGGCACGGGGGATCCGACGTCACTGATAAAATCAACGGTAATGAAATATGCCAATGGAGAACTTGAAAATGGCGAGGAAGGATTCACCTTAGGAACTGACGTCTCTCCTTTCGAATTATCTGCAGCTGCAAACACTGCTTCTCCTCAAATCTTTATTAAGAGCGTGGAGGTATCAAATAAATCCACGACGCCTACCTGGTCGAAAGATGATATCGCAATAGGACTTAACGAAAAGGCGACGATTCAGGAGGATGATATTCTTGTGGTGACTACATGAATATTCAGCAGTTCGACTTCTCAATGGATGTAAGTAAGGTGGTGAAATGGGAGTATGATCAGGCTCCAAATCTATCCAGCCTTTTAAACCTGAAGCAGAAATGGTATGACGTCAATCACCAGGAGTTCTGGGAGTCGTGGGAAAGGGATGTATTTAATCTTCTAACAGCTAACGACTTTGGTCTCAATGTATGGGCAATCATACTCAATCTCCCGCTATACACCGAATCAAGCGCCAGTCCAGGTGACTATCCTGCTTTTGGATTTTCTGATTTTGGGCTCAATTTTGGCCGAAGTAACTTTGCAACTGACGCGTCGCAAGTTAATAGTCTGACCATCGAGCAAAAGCGACAACTTCTAAGAATGAGGTGGTGGCAAATCACATCAGATGGCTCTATGCCATCCATTAATCACGCACTTTTTGATATTTTCGGTAAAGATGTATACGCACTTGATGGTCATGACATGACTATTACGGTGGTATATCAAACAATCCTTCCTGACATCATGATGCGCCTCTTGCAAGATTTCAACCTAATTCCGCGCCCTTCTGGGGTGAAATTTAATCACCTGGTAAAACCAAGAGATGCATTTGGCTTTGCAGAATATGGGATAAATTTCGACCAAACCAATTCACAATTTGGGAGTTAAGATGACTTCATTAATTAAAGTCCCTTTTGCAAGCTCAGGGGATAAAACTGCCGTGCCTGATACTGACGCTACGGGCGCAGTAAATATGACACAAGGATACGGGCAGGCATATTCATTAGATCCTGCCACAGACCCATCAGCGAAGAGAATTGAACGCGATAAGATGAACTGGTTATTTAACCGAATAACTCAGGCCATCAATGAGATTCAGGTTTCTGGGGTAGCCCCCTTCATTACTAGCACAGATAACGGAGGCTCTCCTTTTTCATATGATAAAGGCGCGATCGTAAGCCTTAGTGGTGCAGTTTATCAATCTCTTACGGCGGCTAACACCACCACTCCTCCGGGGGCAAACTGGTCTCTTTTACCAGAAAAAATTCAACCTCTCGATGCCACGCTAACTGCGCTGGCCGGATTAACCGGCGCTGCTGACAGGCTGGCTTATTTCAACGGAGTAGACACCGCTGCGCTAACTGCGCTGACAAGTGTAGGCCGTGACATCATCGGGAAAGCGACTGTGGCCGACGTTCTCACATACCTTAGTTTGGGAAACTCAGCCACTCGCAATGTGGGAACCACGGCAGGGACTGTAGCGGCTGGCGACGACTCTCGTATTACTGGAGCTGTGCAGACAACATCTGCTGCGTTATGCACTGCATGGGTGAATTTTAGCGGAGTTTCTCCAGCCACTATTCGCGGGTCATTAAACGTGAGCTCTGTGACTCGTTTGCAAACAGGGCAATATCAGATTAACTACGCGACCCCACTAGCAAACTCAAATTACGCCCCAGTGCTAACACTTGGAGACGCACCAAACGCCGGGACGTTAGCTGCTGTAGTAGCGATAAGTGGTAGCGCAACAGGTTCACCAGTAAAAAAAGACGTCGACGGGATTATCGTTCAAGCTCGCGCGAGTAACACCGTGGCGGACGTCAGTGAATTCAACGTTGTTATTTTTGGGGGGAGATAAATGCAGGTTATTATTTTTGAATACGACGGATTGACCGCTGTAATGAGTGTCGCTACGGACATCGGTCTTACCATTGTAGAAATAGGACAGAAGGACGTTCCTGCTGGGCTTCCGTTCTGGATTATCGACGCATCTGCCATCACAGATGATTACGTTATAGACCCCGAGGTATTGGGTGAACCATCGGGGTACGGCGGGACGTATCACCCAAAACAAGAGATAGAAGAATAACCCAGTTCAGGCGCTGCTTCGTAATCAGCAGCGTCTGAATCTGCAAATTAAGCATAGAGTCCTTTACTTAACTTTTTAAGAAAATCTCCTATCCACATTGACGCCAACACTGAAAACACCAAATTCACAGGGAATGACCAGAAGTATGTTATATGTTGTTTAATATCAAAAGGATTTATGGAGTAATCAGTAATGAAACTCATGCAGATATCAATTACAGTAAACAGCATTAAATGAAAAATCATTATACTTTTGCTGTTTCTTCCAATTCTTTTGAATAAATCAATAACGCGCCATTTAGACATGACATTAGCCAGTGTCAAAACCACATAAACACCAGCGGCCACGCTGAGCATGTGAGTGATAAATCCATATTTGTATTGACTCCATACCATATACAGAGCCCCTGTTATGTTTGTATGTATTGCTATCATCAAAATTATAAACAATATAAACGCCACCACTGGGTTAATTATTTTCCATGCATAATCACGCAATACATAACCGAGAATGTAAAAACAAGACCCGACCATCACCTGTGATATGATGTTTATGTAAAAAATCTTCGAGTGATTGTACATTCGAGCAACTTTACCCATGCCAAAAATGCCAAGTAGAATCGCTATAATGACAAGAGTTATTGTTATTTTTGTTTCATTATTAATCTTCTTAACCCATGATATCAATGGGAAGCATAAAGCCATGGTTAACATGTATGAAAGTAAAAACCATCCAGTTATAAAAAAGAAGTTATTATTAAAGTTCTCCTCTAGTGCCAGAGAGAATGTGCTTAGTCCTGAAAATACATTTAATTTTTGAGTCCCGAATAAGTAGTGAAAAAGATCAGCGCAAACACCAAGAATAATATATGAGATAATTATGTAAATAAAATAACGCTTAAACAACGATACGTAAAAAACTGACCTTCGCTTGTCTGTGTTAACAAGCATGCCACCTAAAAAAAAGAATAAGGGCATGTGAAAAACGTACGGTCTTAAGATGGGGCTAAGTGGATTTGGATAATGGCCGATCAGCATCAGCATAATCCCAATGAATTTTACATAATCAATGGCATTGCTTCTTTGAGCATCCATACCTATACGTGCCTTTCTATGCTGTTAATTAATATAAGATAATCGATCTTATCATGGCATGGGTGAGCATGCATTATCACCAAATGCCAATTCACCTAGGATGTGATGGGGCACTCATGGGGAAAAAAATTAGCGCAAAACAACTCAAAACCGGTAAGGGTGGTGATTCGTCTTGCGCTAATGCTTTGTGGTGATTGGGACCAATTCGGGACAATCAGGCATTTCTACTGATTGTCATGAGTTGCTAACTTTTATCATCATGGGACGTGTGAGCGCAGTGATGATGCGGTAAGTTACTGTACTTGATAGTGGTTCTAGGAACTTCTAAGTCGTGGGTCACAGGTTCGAATCCTGTAGGGCGTACCATTTCTATGTTTTCACCGTCATTCATTTCCGCAGTGCAGAAATCGGCCCCAAGGCTGCATCTGCCAACTGACCCACGTGTATCTCAGACTGTGAAAACGAAAGTCTTCAATCTTTGCTCGTTTACACCCTACGTTCTACGTACGATCTTCATTCATTCGCATCTTTCTTACGCCTGGTTTGATGTTCCATCTGTTCGGTAATCTGATTTCAAATGGATGAATATCTAATTATCTTGTTTGTTAAACTGTTCACACAGAATTTAACAAGGATGCATTATTCAACAATAGAACAATACTATGGTTTTGGTGTCAGCACAGACGATGAAATAACTCTACGGACATCTGGGGTGAAATTTCTATTTCTGATGCGAATTAATTTCGGAAAAATAAAATATGGAGTTCCCATCAAAAAAAGTTTGCAAAGTGCACGCTTGTATGCACTGCTTTTTATTACGTGATATGTTACCTTTCTCAACAATCGAAAGATAACATATCAGCTTGTGAATTGTTGATAGTGAGTTACTTCGCCTTGATTGTTACTAGTTCAGGAATACTGCCATTTGACAAATATTTCCAATATTTCAAAATCATATTTGCCTTATCCATCTGTGATGTAACATCTATAACAACATTACCGTTCAACCCCTTATTGCTAGGTTGCATATATTTTATTTTGTATGATTCTTTTTCGTAAATGATAGGATCAGGAGCAAATTTATTTGTAAGTATCACGCTTTTGTTAACGCCAAAGGCCTTGGTAAATAGATATGCATATTCATAGAAATTAACATTTTCATTTGTCATTATAGTAACTAATTTCCCATTCCATTCTGGATGTTTTTTTATGTTTTCGATGAAGGCTCGTTGGTACATTACTTCATTTATTTTTGCGTGTTGTGCACTAATGAATAAAAATGAAATATATATAAAAATGAATGCTATTGTTTTTTTATTTAGTGAGTTGTTCTTTAATATATATGCAAAAGTGAGTGCCAGTATAGGCGCACAGGCGAAAAGAACGCGTAATGAATTCGCGTGCATATTTATAAAGTCAGATATTGAAGGACCTTTCCCAACTGCAATATATGGGACTATTGTTGCTAGAGCCGCGATAACTAAACCTATGCTTGATATTTTATTGGTTTTGTTTGCTGTCATGATGAAATAAACAACTAGAGGTCCAAGGCATATCAGAATGCTCAATGAAAACTTCACCCATAAATAAAATTGCATTAAGCTATTTATAGAAATTTTATTGTAATCAGAATAGAGGCCTGTAGTTTCAAACATTGCTCTTAGTATGAAAAATGAAATAACAACCCATGCAGAAAATAAAATAATAGTTCTTATGTTTCTAAATCTATTTTCTATCGCGTAGAGCATGAAAATAGAAAGAATAAGAGGGGCCATTGATGCTTGTTGAAAGGTAATTGGAATTAATATTATCGAGAGTAACGGGTAACGATTAAATATAACCAGTCGTGCGCTTAATAGAGCAATGAAAATTGTGGCTGAATGCATCAAATAAATGGTAGAATAAAAAGTCGACCAAATCGGAAGAAGTAAATAAAAAATACCTACCAAAGTTGAATTTCTATCTGAAATGTTGTAGATTTTTTGAGAGATATTAGCCATTTCGATGGCAGAAAAATATAAAAATAAAAGTGTTAATATCTGCCCGGATAGTGGGTAAAATTTCTTTGAAAAAGCCAATGGATCATAAAAAAATGCCGTGAGATATAGTCCTGCCTCGTTAAACCACTCATGATAAACATCACGATGCCCCAGTGATATTGCATGGTCCAGTATTCCACCATCCCACATATCTGTTCTGGAAAAAAGTACTGAAAAATATAAGAGTGTGAATGCTATTAGCAATATTAATTTATTGTTGTTAACTATGTTTTTCATCATTTTCATTTATCCTAATTTAGATACGTCCATTTTTTATGAATAAAAAAAACAACAGGTGGTACAAATATCGCCACAAAAACAATACTAATGATCGGGTTGACGAATAAAAAACCAGAAATTGACGCGACAAGATAAGAGAGCGAAAACCCAATGCATGCTGTTATCGCATATCTAAATGTATTTTTTATTCTTATTTCCTGTGAAAAAGACCATAATGTGTTGATAAAGTAAGAAATAATTGTTGTCATGGTAAAAGCAACTGCATTAGCTAATGCAGGAGATATGAAATGATTAAAAATCAAAAAAAGAGCAATAACGAAATGTAGAGTTGTCGCTAGCATTCCTGTGAGGATAAATCGTCGAAATGACGATGAGTTGACTAACGTAATTATACTTTTATGCAAATTATACATTCTACTTTTCTTTCTTTTCGGCATAACTGAATACTGTTAAACCACCAATCTTATTTTTCTTAAAAAATAAAAGATCTAATGAGCAAAGCATTTTTAGGACCGTATTGACCAGCTTGCTATGTTTTTTTAATTGAGATTCTTTTTTTCCTGCATTTCGTGAGAAAAGACGTGTTGCAATAGCTAATGGTAGCACTGAGCTAAAATAATAGCATGATTTATCGATAGATAATCCTGTTAGTTTAACGACATTTTCCAACTGATGGCAGGTATATCTCCTTCGATGTTCGAGAAAGTCATCATGTGAACTCCACAACCATTCAAATGCAGGTACACTAATTAAAAACTTTGTGCCATAAGGCACTTTATCAACATATTCCTGAAGAAGAGCAATATCATCATCGACATGCTCAAGTACGTCCATTAAAAGAACTAAATCGACGTCCATTTTATCAATGCTACGTACAAAATGTATTGACTTTCCATTTTCTACTGCTAACTCTTCTTTCTCATAGCTGATGTCAACACACCAGGCTTCCTTAGCTGATGTTGTGTTAAGCAATAATTTAGAAAAATAACCAGAGCCTGCTCCAATATCCATTATTTTATCTGGTGAGTAATCGCCAATAAGACTTATGATTGCCTTGGCTTTTGATAGATAATACCAATGTGTGTTAACATCATTTCCGAGTATTTCTGTTTCTTTAAGGTCCATGTTTAATCCTTAATTTTTTTATAGATCTTGCGGGTTAAATAAATAGGTCTTCTTTTAGATTCCATATAGGTGCGACCAAGATATTCACCGATAATGCCTATACTCATTAATTGTAAACCACCGATAAAAAGAATTGCAATAATTAATGATGCATATCCAGGTACATCGGCGCCAAAGAATATTGTTTTCAAGAAAATAAAAAATGCATAAAACAGAGATAAAATTGAAAATCCAAATCCGATATAAGTCCATATTTTTAAAGGTACCAAACTAAAGCTGGTTATACCTTCGAGTGCAAGTGCCCATAAGCGAAATCCATTGAATGTAGTTGTTCCTGCAAGTCTTTCCGGGCGACTGTACTCAACACTTGTAGTTCTAAATCCTAGCCAAGAAAAAAGCCCTTTCATGAATCTATGTGTTTCGGGTAATTGTTTTAATGCTTCGACAACACAACGATCCATTAATCTAAAGTCACCTACATTCTCAGGGATTTGAGTCTTCGACATCTTATTTATAATTTTATAGAACCACCCCGCAGTTTTCCGTTTCATTATAGTATCCGATGAGCGATCAACTCGTACTCCCAGTACGACTTCATAGCCTTTTTCCCACTCATCTAGCATTTTGAAAATTACTTCTGGAGGGTCCTGGAAATCAACGTCAATTGGAATTACAACATCACCCGTCGCTGAGAATATTCCTGCAGTTAACGCTGCTTCTTTTCCAAAATTTCGAGTTAGCTCAATAATTACAATTCGATTTTCTTTTTCTTGCAAAGAAATTAGGTTGCGTAAAGTTCCATCAACGCTACCATCATCAATGAAAATAAATTCAATTTCGTTTTTTTGCCCCTTAGGAAATAGGGAGTTGACATAATTAACAAATAACTCAATCGATTCTTCTTCATTGAATACAGGGACGACAAGCGAAATCTTTACACGTGATTCAACACTATAATTATCAACTCTCTGACAAGTGTGCATAATCGCAATCTTCAATCTTGATTTTATAAAATTTCATGGATTAATATACTAGCACGTCATTAATGTTCTGTATAGATTGTCGTAGTCACTCGATAGATAGGAAAATAGTGATGTGTCTTCTATTAATGCATTGCGATTGTTGAAGCTAATTTTGGACGATCTGGCATTATGGATTGCTTATTTTACGAGCATTGAACGAGTGAGCATAGTGATGATGAGGTAAGTTACTGTACTTGTTAGAGATTCCAGGAGCTTCTAAGTCGTGGGTCACAGGTTCGAATCCTGTAGGGCGTACCATTTTCCTGTTTTCTCCTCTCTCAGTGCTCTCAGTAAGAGTGCGAATCTGCTCACATATCGATCGTTACCCGTTTGGCTCAAAAGAAAAAAGCTCATTATACTGTATGAAATTACAGTGTGTTGGCGGAGGCGGTATGGAATACGAAGTTAAGCAGATTGCAGCGCGTAAAATTGCCGGTTTTCATATGGTTGGGCCGTGGGAGCAGACGGTTAAGCAGGGTTTTGAGCAGTTGATGATGTGGGTTGATGGCCAGCAGATTCCCGCTCGGGAGTGGCTGGCCGTTTACTACGATAATCCGGATGAAGTCCCGGCGGAGAAGCTGCGCTGTGACACCGTGGTATCCGTCGATGACGACTTTGTTATTCCGCCGAACAGCGAAGGCGTCATAATGGCGGAAGTCGCTGGGGGTCTGTATGCCGTCGCCCGTGCGCGGGTTATCGATCACGATTTCTCCACGCCATGGTATCAGTTCTTTGATAGCGTCCTGAAAGATGAAACCCACCGCCTGGCTGCGAAACCATGCTTTGAAATCTACCGTAATAACGGTGCGGAAGACGGTTACTGGGATATTGAAATGTTTGTGGCCCTTGAGCCAAAGGGGTAATGCAAAAACGCCGTGCCGCGTGCTGCTGACTGGCGACACGCCGGCCCGGCGGTTAATGCTCTCGTCGCCGATCGACGATAATCACCAGCCCAATTCCGGAGAGGGTGATGACGATAGCCAACAGCATCCTCAGGCCCAACGGTTCGCCCATAAAAATCAATCCACCCAGCGCGGCAAGGTAGGGAACGCTCAGTTGAAGCGTGCTGGCGGTGGTTGGGCTAAGCCGTGGCAGCAGGGAGTACCAAAGCAGATACGCGCCGCCGGACATCAGCGCCCCGGAGGTGACTGCCAGCACCAGGCCAACGGTATCGACGCGGATGTGCATACCGCTGAGCACAAACACGACCAGCGCTATCGGCACCGCCAGCGCAAAGTTGCCCGCCGTGGCCGCTGCCGCGTTTTTCACCTTTTTGCCGGTAATACAGTAGGCGGCCCAGGCCGCGCCGGAGGCCATCATCAGCAGCGCTGCGCCGCCGGAAGGATGTCCCGCTCCCGGTAATAACAGCAACGCCAGCCCGGTCACCGCGGCCAGCATACCGACGCTTTTTAGCCACGTCAGGCGCTCGCCGCGTATCAGCCCCCAGCCGGTCATCACGCATTGAACCGTTCCGAACAGCAGCAGCGCGCCGGCTGCGGTGGTTAAAGACAGGTAGGCAAGGGAAAAGGCAAAGACGTAAATGGCCAGCAGCGCCGCGTTCAGCACATTGAATTCCGGCCTCGTTTTGATGGCGGGTAGCCTCAGGAGTATCAGCAGCGCCACCGCACCGCTTAACAAGCGAATGCTACTAAAAGAGACGGCATCCATATGCATCCCCTTCAGCGCCAGCCGACAGAGCAGCGAGTTGGCGGCGAACGCAGCCATAGTCAGCAGGATTTTAAGCAGCACGAAAGATTCCTCGAAACGCGGTCAGCGGATTATGCCGCAAGCCGTGACATGCCGGGTCATCGTTTTGTGCTCCGCCGATAAGGCGAGCATCTCCCCGTGGCATTGACTTCCCACTGGCGGCGCATGCGCTGAAAGTCCAGGGCCGTGATGAGCGCTAACCCATTGTAATAATAAGGTTATAACATCAGAAGCGCGTGCTTTCAGGGGCTTTTGGCGACGGTATTCCCGCGACTGATAGCCTTGCGACAAGCCGCGCTAAGTGTTAAAAGGTGCCCCTTCCTATAAAAGCTACAGGGGTTAGACGTGAAAAACGCGTCCTCAGCATCCAGCCAGAATCAACCGGATGCTTCGTCGGAGCAGGGGCCGACGCTTCACCGCGGGTTACAAAACCGTCATATTCAACTCATCGCGCTCGGGGGGGCCATTGGCACCGGTCTGTTTCTTGGCATCGGCCCGGCTATCCAAATGGCTGGCCCTGCGGTGGTGCTGGGTTATGCCATTGCCGGGATCATTGCATTTCTGATCATGCGCCAGCTTGGCGAGATGGTGGTGGAAGAGCCGGTATCCGGTTCATTTGCCCATTTTGCTTATAAATACTGGGGGCCGTTCGCCGGTTTTCTTTCCGGCTGGAACTATTGGGTCATGTTCGTGCTGGTGGGAATGGCCGAACTGACCGCCGCCGGAATCTATATGCAGTATTGGCTGCCAGACGTGCCGACCTGGATTTGGGCCGCGGGCTTCTTCATCCTGATCAACGCCGTTAACCTGGTGAACGTGCGTCTGTATGGTGAAACCGAGTTCTGGTTCGCGCTGATTAAGGTGTTGGCGATTATCGGCATGATCGGCTTTGGCATCTGGATGCTGTCGACGGGGCGTGGCGGTGAGCATGCGAGCATCGACAACCTCTGGCGTGATGGCGGCTTCCTTGCCACGGGCTGGAAGGGGCTGATTTTGTCGCTGGCGGTGATTATGTTCTCCTTCGGTGGGCTGGAGCTCATTGGCATTACGGCGGCGGAAGCTCGCAGCCCGGAAACCACCATCCCGAAAGCGGTTAACCAAGTGGTGTACCGTATCCTGCTGTTCTATATCGGTTCGCTGATTGTGTTGCTGGCGCTCTATCCGTGGCAAGGGATCAAATCAGACAGCAGCCCATTTGTGATGATTTTCCACAATCTGGACAGTAACATGGTGGCATCTGCGCTGAACTTTGTCATTCTGGTGGCTTCACTGTCGGTTTATAACAGCGGTGTGTACTCAAACAGCCGCATGCTGTTTGGCCTCTCCGTGCAGGGCAATGCGCCGCGCTTCCTGACCAAAGTAAGCCGTCGCGGCGTGCCGGTGAATTCGCTGCTGCTCTCTGGCGCGATCACCTCGCTGGTGGTGCTGGTGAACTATCTGCTGCCGCAGAAAGCGTTTGGCCTACTGATGGCGTTGGTGGTGGCCACGCTGCTGCTGAACTGGATCATGATCTGCATGGCGCACCTCAAGTTCCGCGCCGCCATGCGCCGCAAGGGGCGTGAGTCGAAATTCAAAGCGCTGTTTGCGCCTGCCAGCAACTACATTTGCATCGCGTTTTTGCTGATGATCCTTGGTCTGATGTGCACCATGGACGGCATGCGATTGTCGGCGATTCTGCTGCCGGTGTGGGTGCTGTTCCTGTTTGTTGCCTTCAAAACGCTGCGCCGTAAAGCCTGATAATATCGCCCGGAGGAGGCCAGAGATGCCTCCTCCGGCGTTTCCCCACTCGTCGCTGCGAAGTATTTCCTCCCTCGTTGTTATCGAGAGCGCTCTGCGCGATCTTGATTTTGTAATCGATTAATTTTTATAAGAAATTATCAACAACGGCGCTGGGTCAGCGTCGAACAATAACCCCGTGCCCGGTACGCCGGGCACGCTTTTTGTGGTAGCCTGCACGCAAAGCGTTAACTGCAGGGAACGGCGTTGTATGTCAATTCAGAAAATCGCCCAGTTGGCGGGGGTGTCGGTGGCGACCGTGTCGCGCGTGCTTAACAACAGCGATACCGTAAAAGCCAAAAACCGCGAACGGGTGCTTCAGGCGATTAAAGAGAGTAACTATCAGCCTAACCTGCTGGCGCGTCAGCTGCGTACGGCGCGAAGCTCCATGATTCTGGTGATGGTGTCGAATATCGCCAACCCGTTTTGCGCCGAAGTGGTGAAAGGAATTGAAGAGGCCGCGGAAAAAAACTGCTACCGGATTTTACTGTGCAACTCCGGCTCGGATATTGAACGCTCTAAATCAGGCCTGCGACTGCTAACCGGAAAAATGGTCGACGGTATTATCACCATGGACGCCTTCAGCAAGCTGCCGGAGTTAACCACGGTGATCGGTGATGCGCCATGGGTGCAATGTGCGGAATATGCTGATGCGGGCGCGGTCTCCTGCGTGGGGATTAACGATGTTGATGCCGCGGAGCATGCGGTGAGCTATCTGGCGGCGCTGGGGCGTGAGCGGATTGCGTTGATTAACCACGATTTGAGCTACAAGTACGCGCGCCTGCGCGAGCAGGGGTATAAAAACGTACTGCAATCTCAGGGCCTGGCATTTCAGGCGGTAGAGTATGCCAGCGATTTGAGCGCCGCGGCGGGCAAAGTGGCGATGAAAAACCTGCTGGCGATGAACCCGCGCCCGGACGCGGTGTTTGCGGTTTCTGACTCGCTGGCCGCCGGGGCTATTCGCGCCATTGAACAGGCGGGGCTTAAGGTACCGGAAGAGATTGCGGTTGTGGGGTTTGACGGCACGGAACTTGCCGAAATGGTATCGCCGCAGCTGACGACCGTCCAGCAGCCGTCGCGGGAGATCGGCGCCAGAGCGGTCGAACTGCTGCTCAATAAAATCGATAACCCGGACGTGCCGCCGGAGCGGGTGATGCTGGACTGGCGCTTTATTTCACGCGCCAGCGCGTGATTATTGCTGTCCCATCGCGCCCGCCAGGGCGCGAATATCATTCCCGGTCGGTGATTGATGAATACGTAAACCAAATTCCTCGACCACGGCAAAGATATGGTCGAAAATATCAGCCTGAATATTTTCATATTCAGCCCATACGACCGTATTGGTAAAGGCGTATATCTCAATCGGCAGACCGTTATTATCCGGCGCAAGCTGGCGTACCATCAGCGTCATATCTTTGCGAATTCGCGGATGGTTGCGAAGATATTCGTTGAGGTAAGCGCGGAAGGTGCCAATATTGGTCATCTTACGCAGATTCAGCACCGAGCCGTCGCCACCGTGCTCCTGATTCCACAGATTAATTTCCTGATGACGCGAGTCCATATACGGTTTCAGCAGCTTCGCCTGAATTAACCGCTGCTGCTCTTGCTCATCAAGAAAATGCACGCTGGTGGTATCAACGTTGATGCTACGCTTAATTCTTCGGCCACCCGACGCGGACATTCCACTCCAGTTTTTAAACGAGTCAGACACCAGCGACCAGGTCGGAATGGTGGTAATGGTATTATCCCAGTTACGCACTTTGACGGTGGTTAAACCAATATCGGTCACCGCGCCGTCGGCGCCGTATTTCGGCATTTCCAGCCAGTCGCCGAGTTTCAGCATGTCGTTTGCCGAGAGCTGAATTCCTGCCACCAGGCCGAGAATCGGGTCTTTAAACACCAGCATCAACACCGCGGCCATCGCGCCCAGGCCACTTATCAGAATAGCCGGCGATTGCCCCAGCAGCAGAGAGATCATCAGAATGCCAATCAGAATGGCGCTGACCAGCTTCACCCCCTGGAATATCCCTTTGAGCGGCAGCTGCGAAGAGAAAGATAGCTTCTGCGAGAGGTTGAAAATAACGTCCAGCAGCGAGAAAAACGACAGCAGGGCGTAGAGCATGACCCATAGCTGTGCGCCTGTGGTTAATATCTGTGCGGCATCACTGCCTTTTTGCAACCACAGCACTGCCTGCACGTTGACAATAATCCCCTGTAGGGTAAACGCCAAACGGTGGAAGAGTTTATTCTGCGTGATAATTTGCAGCCACAAATGGCTGCTGGCCTGCGCCCGTTTTTCGAAAGCGCGCAGCACCACCCGATGTAGAATCAGATGAACAATGATGGCAGTGAGAAAAATAATACCAAATATGATGATCGGCGAATTGGTATGGTTTATTTCAATGCCCATCTCTTCGATCTGTGAAATCAGTTCCTGCATAACGTCTCCTGTATAGCCAGCTAATTATAATGGCTGCGCTGGCTATATTATGCAAACAGCTATACAGGAACTTAAGGTTATGACGTCGCGATCGCCGGGCTGCGGTTTAAGTGGTGGCGGAGGCTAACGGCAATAATGGCCAGCAGCAGCATCATCACCGCTTCTACGCCGAGGAAGCCGGTCATCGCTGCGGTATAGCTCCCATGATGCCCGCGCGTCAGTACCAGCAGCAGTGAACCAAACACCGCCGGGCCAAGGCCCAGCGTGGCCTGCTGCAGCGTACTTAACAGCGCGCTGCCCGCGCCCGCATCGTTGGCGGTAATATCACGCATCCCTACCCGGTAGAAGCAGTTGACGATCAGCGCCTGGCCATAGCCAATCAGCGCCGTCGAGGGCACCAGCGTGAGGGTAGACGTCGCCTGACCGAAGTGGTGGAAAGTCTCCATTAACAGCAGCAGGCCGCTAATTTGCACGATCAGGCCAGCCACCAGAATGCGTCCCATGCTATGGCGGGCGATCAGCTTCGGCGCATACATCGCTGAAAGGAAATAGGCGACGCCCAGCGCCACAAAACTGTTGCCTGACTGCCACGGGGCCATGCCGAGACCGGACTGGAGAGTGAGCGCCATGCAGAACATAAAGCCTGACCAGGCGCTGAAAAACAGCAGCGCAATGACCATGCCGAAGCGAATACTGGCAAATTTAAGCAGTCGAGGCGGCAGCAGCGGGTGTTCACCGCGCTGCTCTTTACCCAGCGCGCTGGCCCGCATCCACAGCAACAGTGGAATAATCGCCAGCAACATCAGGCGCATCGACCACGGCCAGTGCAGTTCCGGCCCCAGCGCCATCGGGAACAGCAGACAGCAGAGGATCAGGCCCAGGCTAAACGTACCCTGCCAGTCAATGCGCGCGTGCTCATCACGACGGGTTTCCGGCACGTAGCGGCGGCTGTAGGCCAGCACCAGCAGGCCAATTGGCACGTTGATGAAAAAGGCGTTACGCCAGCCCAGACCGGCGATATCCGCCGACACCAGCCAGCCGCCGAACATCTGCCCGACGATAAACGAGATGCCGCCAATGCCGCCATACAGGCTGATAGCGCGGGCGTGGGCCGTTCCTTTAAGCGTAACGTGCAGTGTGGCGAGGATTTGCGGGACGATCAGCGCCGCGCCTGCGCCCTGTAGAGTGCGTGCGGCCAACAGTGCGGTGATCGAGTTGGCCAAACCGCACAGCAGCGAAGCGAGGCTGAAAATCGCCACGCCCCACATAAACAGCCGACGGCGACCGTAGTTGTCGCCAAGCTTGCTACCCATGGCCAGGCAAACGGCAAACGCCACGCCGTACAGCGCGACGATAAGCTCCAGCTGGGTCGGGCTGGCGTGCAGCGACGCGGTGATTGAGTCGAGGGCGACATTGGTGATCGAGGTATCGATCTGGGGCAACATCAGGCCGGTCAGCAGCAGGAAAAGCCCCGCGCGACCGGGAGAAACAGCAGACGTTTTCATGGTGACTCCATTGCGTCATTCAGCGATTGGACGTAGCATCGCTGATTCAATAAACGGGTACCAGTTCCTGCTTATACTGGTACTGGCACTACCATGCTGGAGATACCATGAGCCTCATCAGCCACAGTGAAATGGACGTATTGCCGTCACGGCAGGACGATAGCCGTAAGCAGCTGGGTGCATTTCTTCGGGCGCGACGGGAAAGTCTCGATCCACAGCGGTTGGGGTTACCGCGCAGCGGGCGGCGGCGCACGCCGGGCCTGCGTCGCGAAGAAGTGGCGATGCTGGCGGACGTTGGCGTGACCTGGTATACCTGGCTTGAGCAGGGGCGGGAGGTTAATCCGTCGGCGGCGGTAATGCAAGCGGTCGCCGAAGCGCTCCAGTGCAGTGCGCTTGAGACCCGTCATCTGTTTGTGCTGGCGGGGCTGACTCCGCTGGAATCGGCTAACGTTCCTCCGTGCGAAGGGATAAGCCCCGGCACGCGGCGTATGCTGGACAGTTTGCTGCCGCAGCCGGCCAGTATTCAGAAGCCTAATTTCGATATTGTGGCGTGGAATGACGCGTTTTGTCGGCTGATGGGCGTCGATTTTTCGACCATTCCGGAAGACGATCGAAATTGTATCTACCTGTATCTGACTCACCCCGGCTGGCGTAGCCGTCTGGCCAATCGCGATGCGCTGCCGACGTTTGTCTCCTATTTCCGCGCCGCGATGGCGGAACATCGTGGCGATCCGGCATGGGAGAATAAGCTGGCGCGTTTCTTTGCCGCCTCCAGCGAATTTGAGGCGCTATGGCACCAGCGTTACGACGTTCGCGGCGTCGAAAACCAGATTAAAAACTTCCAGCATCCTGAGTTTGGTCATTTCCAGCTGCAGCAGATGTACTGGTACTCCGCGCCGCGCAACGGCTCGCGTCTGCTGGTTTATTTACCGGTGGATGAGGTCGGGGAAGGGGTATTGGCAAGGTTGTAGTTTAGAGCAAATCCCGGCGGCGCTTCGCTTGGCCGGGCTACAAAATTCGAGTAGCCAAGCGAAGCGCCGCCGGGAAAGCACAGAAGCTCAATCAGATCTCAGTAATCACCACGTCTTCCGGCAGACGAGATTTTGGCAGCGCTTTGTTGAAGTCTTCCACGCTGTGGTGGCCAACCGGCACCACGACCAGGCTGGTGTAGCCTTTCTCTTTCAGGCCAAATTCGGCATCCAGAATCCCGGCGTCGAAGCCTTCAATCGGTACCGCGTCCAGACCCATGGCGCCCATGGCCAGCAGGAAGTTGCCGACGTTCAGATAGGTTTGGTTCGCTGCCCACTGCGCGTCATCGTGACGCTCTTTACGGTGCAGGTCGGCGAAGAAGGTGCGGCCTTTGTGGTTAGCGGCTTTGGCTTCCGGCGTGGCGAAACGGCCATCGGCGTCTTCTTGATCGACCACTTTTTCCAGCCAGGCATCATCAATTGCGGTTTTTGCGCAGAACACTACGACGTGGGAAGCATCCAGCATTTTGCGTTCGTTGAACACGTAGCCGCCAGCGGCGGATTTCGCGACGCGCGCTTTTCCTTCGTCGGTGCTGGCGACGATAAAGTGCCACGGCTGAGAGTTGGTGCTGGATGGGCTATAGCGCAGCAGGGTTTTCAGATTGGCAGCCTGCTCGGCGGTCAGCTTTTTGCTGGCATCAAAGGCTTTGGTGGAATAGCGCGCTTTAGCAACGGAAACAATGTCCATACATACTCCTGAATGATAAAAGGCACCGCAAATCGGTGCGTTGTATCACAGCAGGGTACCGTGCGATTTAACAAATGAGAAGGGTGGAAAATGCGATAACACTTATCGCATTTAACGCAAAATCAAACGGGACGCACGCGCTGTTGAACGCGTTTTGGCAGCTTGTTCACCACCAGATTCCACGAGTCTTCAATCAGGCTGTTGAGCAGATCAACCGTGATTTCATCGCCAGGGTAGACCGAAATCCAGTGTTTTTTGTTCATGTGGTAGCCCGGCTTAATGTGCGGGTAGATGGCCTGGTGCAGCAGCGATTGCTCCGGGTCAACCTTCAGATTGACGATGTGCTCGCCGCGCAGCGACATCTTGATCATAAAGATTTTTCCCTCAACCGTGAACACATCGTACTCGGGGCCAAAAGGCCAGGCCGGTTCAGAAAAGGGGAGCGTTAGCGCAAATTCCTGCGCTTTTTCATGCAGCGTTTTACCGTCCATTATTCATCCTCTGACAGCGCTCGCCACATGGCTTCAAAGCCGAGCGCCTTAAGTTTATCTGCACGTTCGGGTTCGCGGCTGGCGAACTCAATGGTGGTCTCCGCCAGCGACAGGAACAGCGCATCGCCAAAGGCACGGAAATCATCAGACATAAATACCGGGCGCATGGAACGCTGGCAGAGTTTATTGAGCTCCGGAAATAGCGCTCTGGCCTGCAGTATCGTTTCGTTGGTGATTTTTCCACTGACGGCCATGCGCCGAATGGCTTGATGCCCAATAGGGTGGAGAATGCCCCAGTCGATGTAGCTGTTCCAGATGCTGTGGGTGAAGGCTTTTGGTGATTCTGTGTCGGTCAGGCATGCCAGCATGGTCTGGCATAAGTCCGTTTTCAGGTGCAGATAAAGCGCATTAAGCAGATCGTCTTTGGTGGCGAAATAACGAAACAGGGTACCTTCCGCTACGCCCGCGCTGCGCGCAATCAACGCTGTTGATGCGCCAATGCCGGATTGGGCAATGGCGCAGGTGGCCGCTTCCAGTAACGCTTGTTTTTTATCTTCACTCTTCGGACGAGCCACTACACTTTACCTCTCTGACGGTTAAAAAGGTGATTGAAACATGTCGAACCCAGGGACTTCAACGCCGATTGTCAAAATTTGAAAATTGCTTGACGATTTTTTCCCCGCCTTTCTATAATGAGTGCCTACTCACTCATAATCAACTTTTTTTGTGTGGCTTCCTGGATGAGGCCGATCACGGGTCAGGAAATGAAACCGTTCATCATCAGTGTGGTTGCCATCATGCTTATCGCCAGTGCAGCAAGCTTGCCTTTTGTTCTGAATGCCGGTTTCGGCCAGCCGCCGCAAGGGGCGGAAAAGAGTCTGATTGAGCGCTCGCCAAACTACCGCGACGGGGCGTTTCACAACACCTTGCCGACGCCGGGGTTTACCGGCGACAAGAACATGCTGATGGCGTGGTGGGAGTTTTTAACCGCGAAGCGGGAGAACGCGCGCCCTGAGCAGCCGTTGCCGCTGGTACCGACCGATCTCGCCAGCCTGCCGAGCGAGCAGGAGACGATGATCTGGCTGGGGCATTCATCCTGGTATCTGCAGCTCGCGGGCAAACGAATTCTGATTGATCCGGTATTCAGCAGCTACGCCGCGCCGTTTTCGTTTCTGAATAAAGCGTTTGACGGCCACTATCCGTGGCGTGCCGAGACGATGCCGGAGATCGATCTGCTGATTATTTCTCACGACCACTACGACCATCTGGACTACGCCACGATTAAGGCGCTCATGCCGAAGGTTAAGCGTGCCGTGATGCCGTTAGGCGTGGGGTCACATCTGCGGTATTGGGGCATGGCGAGTGAGGTGATTACCGAGGCCGACTGGCAGCAGAGCGTTGCCATCAGCGATGCGCTGACCGTCCACGTGCTGCCCGCGCGCCACTTCTCTGGCCGCGGTCTTAAGCGAAACCAGACCTTGTGGGCCAGCTTTATGTTCGTGACGCCGGAGCAAAAGATCTATTACAGCGGCGACAGCGGCTACGGCCCGCACTTCAAGGCGATTGGTGAACAGTTCGGCAAGGTGGACGTCGCCATTCTGGAAGATGGTCAGTACGACCAGGATTGGCGCTATATCCACATGATGCCGGAACAGACCGCCCAGGCCGCGGTGGACCTGAATGCACAGCGGGTGCTGCCAGGGCACGCCGGACGTTTCGTGCTGGCGAAGCATACCTGGGATGATCCGTACAAGCGGCTGGCGCAGGCCAGCAAAGATAAAGCGTATCGGTTGTTAACGCCGATGCAGGGCGAGCCGGTTTGGCTGGCGAATCCAACACAAACATTTCGTGCCTGGTGGGAATAAACACCGGCTGTCATAAAACGAGGGGAGGGGTGTATGACTGAATTAGCCACTCAGGTGATTGACACACTGGTCGAATGGATTGACGAAAATCTGCATCAGCCATTGCGCATCGATGAGATAGCCCGCCGGGCGGGGTATTCAAAATGGCATCTGCAGCGTCTGTTTTTACAGCATAAAGGGGAGAGCCTTGGGCGCTACATCCGCCAACGTAAGCTGAATCTGGCGGCGGATGAATTGTGTACGACCGATCAAAAGGTCTATGACATCTGCCTGAAGTACGGGTTTGATTCCCAGCAGACCTTTACCCGTATTTTCACCCGCACGTTTAACCAGTCGCCGGGTGCCTATCGCAAAGTCCATCATCGCCCACGGACGCATTGATATTGCTCCGAGGAAGGCGTAAAGCCGCCCTCGGGGCTACCACAAGTAGGCCGGATAAGGCGTTAGCCGCATCCGGCACCGTACGCTCATCTGCCTGATGGCGCTTTGTTTATCCGGCCCACAGAAGCGCGGGCTTAAGATCAATCCGCCAGCGAAAACCAGCGTCGCCACACGAAGCGAAGCACCAGATACTCAATCGTCCCCAGGGCAAGGAACCACACGCAGAACAGCACGGTGTAAAACTGGTTCAGGTCCATAAAGTGGAAGGTATCCACCAGCTTTTGCGCCAGCGTTAAACCCAGCGACGGTGCTGGAAGCAGCAGGCAGGAAAGGAACGCCATGAGCAAAATACCCGCGGCGGTCATCAGGGATTCAAGAGGATGCTTCATGCAGTGTTAATCTTTGGTTAAAAATATTATTTTCCGGTAATTTTTACAGGAACGCAATGTTTCTATGTTAATAAACCCTTTTTGAATATTTGAAATAAATAATGAAGCCTACGAATATATTCGCAGAAAAAGGCGTTAAATAACGATTTGGTTTAAATTAAATGATGTAATCGTAAATTAACGTCATGCTCACGATAATATTTTTACAAAAGTATAGGTACTGTATCCCACCAGCGTCGCAATCACGATAGCCAGTGCGATGTATAGCGCCAGACGGCGTCCTCTGTAGATTCCGAACATAATGACCTCGTTTAGATGGGGTTTAGGAATATTTTGTAATATTAACATCAGTAAATCAACTGAATGTCGTTTTGAAATTTAAAAAGCGAAAATATTGTGAGTTAAATAATATTCCTTCGCCTTAAGAAAATATCCAACGATGTCGCCTTGGCCAGAAATGATTTCAGGCTTTCCGTTTGCAGGAATTTAAAAGGAAAATTTATCGTGTCGAAAATGATGAACCCTAAAAATGTGCCGCACGCGGGTTACGACCCGCAAGAGCACGCCTACCAGCAGTCTACCGAGCGCGTGTTGTCCCAGCTCAACAGTCAGTCTGAAGGTCTGAGCGTGGCGGATGCGGCAGAGCGCCTGAACACCTATGGCCCGAATGCGCTGCCGGAGAAAAAAGGCAAGCCTGCGTGGCTACGCTTCCTCGCCCACTTTAACGATGTCCTGATCTACGTCCTGCTGGCTGCGGCGGCGCTGACTGCCGTGATGGGCCACTGGGTCGATACTTTTGTTATTCTCGGCGTCACGGTGATCAATGCTCTGATTGGTCACATTCAGGAAAGTAATGCAGAAAAGTCGCTGAAAAGCATTCGCAATATGCTCTCCAGCGACGCGCAGGTCATTCGCGACGGTAGCCATAAAACGGTCGCCACCATCGAACTGGTGCCGGGCGATATCGTGGTGCTGCGCGCGGGCGACCGTATTCCGGCGGACATGCGTCTGATTGAAGCGCATAACCTGCGCGTCGAAGAGGCCATCCTGACCGGCGAGTCTACCGTGGTGGATAAGCACACCGACGTGCTGCACGGCGAATTGCCGCTGGGCGACCGTACCAACATGGTGTTCTCCGGCACCACCGTGAGCGCGGGGGGCGGGACTGGCGTGGTGGTGGGCACCGGTCAGGAGACCGAACTCGGCCACATCAACCAGATGATGGCGGGGATTGAAAAACACCGCACGCCGCTGCTGGTGCAGATGGACAAGCTGGGCAAAGCCATTTTCGCCATCATCCTGGCCATGATGGTCGCGCTGTTTGTCTTTAGCATGCTGCTGCGCGATATTCCGCTGGGCGAGCTGCTGCTGTCGTTGATTAGCCTCGCGGTCGCCGCCGTTCCGGAAGGCCTGCCGGCGATTATCTCGATTATTTTGTCTCTGGGCGTCCAGGCGATGGCGCGCAAGCGGGCGATTATCCGCAAGCTGCCTACCGTGGAAACGCTGGGAGCAATGACCGTGGTCTGCTCGGATAAAACCGGCACCCTGACCATGAATGAAATGACCGTGAAGGCGGTGATTACCGCCGACAGCTGCTACCGCGTCGACGGCGACAGCTACGAGCCTCACGGTAATATCTACCTTGAAGGCAGCAACGAGCCGGTGAAAGTGCAGCCGCGCACCGTGCTGGAAAAGTACCTGCGAACTATCGATCTGTGTAACGATAGCCAGCTGGTGAAAGACGCGCTGGGCCACTGGGGCATTACCGGCGGTCCGACCGAAGGCGCGCTGAAGGTGCTGGCGGCGAAAGTCAGCCTGGAGCCGGTGCGCACGCAGCTGATCGCCAAGATCCCGTTTGACTCGCAGTACAAGTACATGGCGACCCACTTCCAGCTGGCGGACGAAGAGATTGTAATGGTAACCGGTGCACCGGACGTCCTCTTTGCCCTGTGTCAGCAGCAGCAGACCGCGCGCGGCGTGGAGCCGTTCGAGCGTAGCTACTGGGAAGCAGAAATGGCGCGTTTTGCCAGCCAGGGTCTGCGTATGGTGGCGGCGGCAACCAAGCCCGCTAACGTTGGGCAGAAAACGCTCGACCACAGCGACCTGCAGAACGGCCTGGTATTCCTCGGTATTGCCGGGATGATGGACCCGCCGCGCCCGGAGGCGGTCGATGCGATCCACACCTGCCAGAACGCGGGGATCCGCGTGAAGATGATCACCGGCGATCACCCACAAACGGCCATGAGCATTGGCCAGATGCTGGGGATCCGCAACAGCAGCGAAGCGATGACCGGCTACCAGCTGGAGCATATGGATGACGCCGAACTGGCGAAAGCAGCGGTCGAATACGACATTTTCGCCCGCACCAGCCCGGAGCATAAGCTGCGTCTGGTTAAAGCGTTGCAGGAAAGCGGTGAGATTGTCGGGATGACCGGCGACGGCGTCAACGACGCTCCGGCGCTGCGTCAGGCGGATGTTGGTATCGCCATGGGTATCAAAGGGACCGAAGTGACCAAAGAAGCCGCCGACATGGTGCTGACCGATGACAACTTTGCCACCATCGCCAGTTCGGTCAAAGAGGGGCGTCGCGTTTACGACAACCTGAAGAAAACGATTCTGTTCATCATGCCAACCAACCTGGCGCAGGGGCTGCTGATTATTATCGCGCTGCTGGCGGGGAATATGATTCCGCTGACGCCGGTGCTGATTTTGTGGATGAACATGGCGACTTCCGCCACGCTCTCCTTCGGCCTCGCGTTTGAAGCCGCCGAGCGTAACGTGATGAACCGCCCGCCGCGTAAAACCGGTCAGCATGTGATGGACGCGTTTGCCGTTTGGCGCGTCGCCTTCGTCGGCTTGATGATTGCCATCGCCGCCTTCATTCTTGAGGCATGGCTGGCGCCGCGAGGCCACAGCGCAGAGTTTATCCGCACCGTGCTGCTGCAGATGCTGGTGACCGCGCAGTGGGTCTACATGATTAACTGCCGCAGCAATGGTTTCTCCCTGAACCGCGGGCTGCTGAAGAACAAAGGCATCTGGCTGGTGACCGGCGTGTTGCTTCTGCTACAGCTGGCGATTATCTACCTGCCGCTGATGCAGAAGCTGTTCGGCACCGAAGCGCTGCCGCTGCGCTACTGGGGCATCACCCTGGCCATTGGCGCCGCGATGTTCCTGGTGGTGGAAGGTGAAAAGCGTCTGACCCGCCGTTTCCGCAAGACCACGTAGTCGTGATGACTTAGCCCCTCTCCGGCCGGAGAGGGGCGCTTGCCACGCAAGGATCCCCGACATGAAAAACACTTTCCGCCTCGCCTTGTTGGCCTGCGGGCTGGCCAGCTGCACGCTGGCGTTTGCTTCGGTGCCGGTACGTGTTGCCACCGTTGAACGCGCGCCGCATGCGGTTGAGCGCCAGCTGCCGGGCCGCGTTGAGGCTATTCACGCCGTTGAAATTCGCGCCCGTACCGAAGGCACCATCTTACAGCGCCACTTCCAGGACGGACAGGACGTTAAGCAAGGCGACCTGCTGTTCACGCTTGATGACGCCCAGCCGCGCGCCGCGCTGGCGCTGGCGCAGGCGGAGCTGAAAAGCGCGCAGGCCTCGTTGCGTCAGGCGCAGCAGCTTTTGACACGCTATCAGAGCCTCAAAACCAACCACTCCATCAGCCGTAACGATGTCGACACCGCGCAGATGCAGCGTGACGTCGCCGCCGCTGCCGTAGAACAGGCGAAGGCGCGAGTGACGGCGCAGCAAATTACGCTCGATTACACCCGCATTACTTCGCCAATCAGCGGCCGCGTCGGCCACAGCGCTTTTCACGTTGGCACGCTGGTGAACGCCGCCAGCGGCGTGCTGGTGGATATTGCTCAGCTCGATCCTATCCGGGTCAGTTTTGCGCTCGACGAAGCGGCGTTTTACAGCAAAGCCGGGCAGCATGCGGATATCCGCGCGTTGAAGGCCGCGTGGCTAGCGCAGATTACCCTCGACGACAAACGCGAGGATGGCGTGCTGACTTCGGTGGATAACCGTATTGACGCCCGCACCGCCAGCGTGGCGGTACGCGCCGAATTTGCCAACCCGCAACATCGGTTGCTGCCCGGCGGCAACGTCACCGTGACCCTGCGACCGCAGACGCAGAACGAGAGCGTGATGATCCCTGCGGCGGCGGTACAGCAGGATGCCAACGGCTATTTCAGCTGGGTGCTGACGGCAGAGAATACTGCCGGGCAGCGCCGTCTGGAGTTGGGCGGCCAGCAGGGGCAGTCCTTCGCCGTGGCGAAGGGGCTTAACCCCGGCGAGCGCGTGGTCACCGATGGCGCGCAGCGTCTGACGGACGGCGCGGCCGTACAGCCGTTGAATTAAGGAGAACAGGATGCTGACGTTTTTTATCCGTCGCCCGCGTTTCGCGATGGTGATTGCACTGCTGATGGTCTTTGTGGGTGCGGTCGCGCTGAAGCTCATTCCGGTGGAGCAGTACCCGCAAATCACGCCGCCCGTGGTGAACGTCAGCGCCAGCTGGCCTGGCGCCAGTGCGCAGGATGTAGCGGAGGCCATCGCCGCGCCGCTGGAGACACAGCTCAACGGCGTTGATCATATGCTCTATATGGAGTCGACCAGCGCTGATGACGGCGGCTATAGCCTGAACCTGACCTTTGCCGCGGGCACCGACCCCGATATGGCGGCCATTGATGTACAAAACCGCGTTGCACAGGCGGTGGCGCAGCTGCCGACGGAAGCGCAGCAGAATGGTGTACAGGTGCGCAAGCGCGCCAGTAACCTGCTGATGGGGGTGAGCCTCTATTCGCCGGAGGCGACCCTGTCGCCGCTGCAAATCAGCAACTACGCCAGCACCCAGGTGCGTGAAGCGCTGGCGCGTCTGCCCGGCGTCGGCCAGGTACAGATGTTCGGCGCGCGCGACTACAGCATGCGAATCTGGCTGCGGCCGGATCGCATGAACGCGCTGAACATCACCAGCGAAGATATCGCTCAGGCGCTGAACGAGCAGCACGTGCAGGGGGCGGCCGGGCAGATTGGTACTCCGCCGGTGTTTAACGGCCAGCAGCAAACGCTGACCATCAACGGTCTGGGTCGACTGAGCGATGCCGATGAGTTCCGCAACATTGTGGTGCGCAGCGGCGAGCAGGGGCAACTGGTGCGCCTTGCGGACGTCGCCAACATTGAGCTTGGCGCCCGTAGCTACAGCTCCAGCGCACAGCTTAACGGCGTGGACTCGGCCTATATGGGGATTTACCCGACGCCAACCGCCAATGCATTACAGGTGGCAAACGTGGTGCGTAGCGAATTAACGCGTCTGCAAAACCGCTTCCCGGCGGACCTGAAATGGGAGGTGAAGTTTGATACCACCCGGTTTGTCGCCGCGACCATCAAAGAGATTGGTACGTCGCTGGCGCTGACGCTGCTGGCGGTCGTCGCGGTGGTTTCGCTGTTTCTGCAAAGCCTGCGTGCGACGCTCATTGTCGCGCTGGCGATCCCCGTTTCGCTGATTGGCACCTTCGCGGTGCTTTACCTGCTAGGCTACAGCGCCAACACCCTGAGCCTGTTTGCCATTATTCTGGCGCTGACCATGGTGGTTGATGATGCCATCGTCGTGGTGGAAAGCGTGGAAGGGCATATGGCCGAAGGGCTGGGGCGTAAAGAGGCGACCGCGCTGGCGCTGCGACAGATTGCCGGGCCGGTCATCGCCACCACGCTGGTGCTGCTGGCCGTATTTGTCCCGGTGGCGATGCTGCCGGGAATTGTCGGTGAATTGTATCGTCAGTTTGCGGTCACGCTCTCCACGGCGGTTACCTTGTCGAGCATTGTTGCGCTCACCTTGACGCCCGCGCTGTGCGCGCTATTGCTGCGCCCGCGTCTGAAGCAGCCCGTCCGCTTATTCCAGTGGTTTAACCTGGGGCTGAACACCACCCGCGATGGCTACGGTCGCCTGGTAGCATGGATGAACCGCCGTCCGCTGGTGGCGGTGGGGGCCACGTTAACCGCGGCGCTGCTGGTGGCGTTTAGTTTCTCGACCATGCCAAAGGGCTTCCTGCCGCAGGAAGATCAGGGCTACGTGTTTGCCAACGTGCAGTTACCGGAGTCGGCCTCGTTGGAGCGAACTGAAACGGTGATGGCGCAGGCTCGTGCGTTGCTGGGGGCGCATCCGGCGGTAGAGGATGTGATTCAGGTTTCCGGCTTTAGCATTCTCAGCGGCACCAGCGCCTCGAACGGCGGGTTTATCTCGCTGATGCTCAAAGACTGGTCGCAGCGCGCACCGCTGGATACGGTAATGGGCGAACTTCAGCGCCAGCTTCATACGCTGCCGGAAGCCAATATTATGCTGTTTGCGCCGCCTACGCTGCCGGGCCTCGGCAGCGCCGCGGGCTTCGACCTGCGTATTCTGGCTCAGGGCGGGCAAACGCCCGCCGAGCTGGAGCAGGTGACGCGTCAGATCCTGATGAAGGCGAATCAGCATCCGCAGCTGAGTCGCGTATTCACCACCTGGAGTAGCAACGTCCCGCAGCTGACGTTAACCGTTGACCGTGACCAGGCCGCGCGTCTTGATGTGCCGGTCTCGCGTATTTTTAACACTCTGCAAACCGCGTTCGGCGGCACGCGAGCCGGAGATTTCAGCATTAACAACCGCGTTTACCACGTGGTGCTGCAAAACGAGATGCAGTGGCGTGAGCGCGCCGAGCAAATTAGCGAGCTGTTTGTCCGCAGCAACCACGGCGAGCGGGTGCGCCTGAGTAACCTCGTGACCATCACGCCGACCGTGGGGGCGCCGTTTATCCAGCAGTTTAACCAGTTCCCATCGGTATCGGTGAGCGGTTCGGCGGCGGAAGGCGTCAGCAGCCGCACGGCGATGAGCGAAATGGAAACGCTGCTGGCGATGCATCTGCCGGAGGGATATGACTACGCCTGGAGCGGGTTGTCGTGGCAGGAGCAGCAGACCGGAAACCAGGCCATCTGGATTGTGCTGGCAGCGGTGGCGATGGCGTGGCTGTTCCTTGTGGCGCAGTACGAGAGCTGGACGCTACCGGCGAGCGTGATGCTGTCGGTACTGTTTGCCATCGGCGGCGCCCTGCTGTGGCTCTGGGCTGCTGGTTACGCCAACGATGTTTACGTGCAGATTGGCCTCGTACTATTGATAGCCCTCGCGGCGAAGAACGCGATTCTTATCGTCGAATTTGCCCGCGAGCGGCGGCAGTCCGGCTTGTCTATCGTCGAGGCGGCCCGCGAGGGGGCAACCCGCCGCTTCCGCGCGGTAATGATGACGGCGGTGTCGTTTATTATCGGCATCATGCCGATGATGTTTTCCACCGGTGCAGGGGCGCAGAGCCGACGGATCATCGGCACCACGGTGTTCAGCGGCATGCTGGTGGCGACGGTTATCGGCATTCTGTTTATCCCATCGCTGTACGTGCTGTTCCAGCGCTTGCGCGAGTGGGCGTATCGCCGGGCGGACTAGCCCATCTGCGCCAGTTGGCTGCGCAGCACATCCACCCCCGGCGCAATGGCGTCGGGGTTGATGGCGTGAAATCCCATGCGGAAGAAGTTATCCGGCGGCGCGGCGTCGAGAAAATGGCGCGCACCGGGTTCAATCAATACGCCAGTATGCGCGGCACGCCAGGTCAACTGCTGGGTGCTGATATTGCCGGGCGTGCGCAGCCAGAAGGCGTTGGCATGTTCACTGCCGGGCAGCGGCCGGCATTCCGGAAGCAGGGTTGATAGCGCCGTATTGAGCATGTCCCAACGCCGCGCGGAGTCATCGCGGTAGCGCCGCAGGTGGGTTTCGTAATGACCCTGGGCAAGAAAATGCGCCATCTGATACTGAATGTTGGTGGGCGGATGGCGATACACCAGCCGGCGCAAGGCGCGGGCCTCATCAATCAGATCCGGATCGGCGACCATAAAACCTAATCGCAGCCCCGGCGACAGCGCCTTCGACAGGCTGCTGACGTAAATGACTCGCCCGCTGCGATCGCTGGCCTTCAGCGCCGGCAGCGGGTTGGCCTGGAAGTTACTCTCTGAATCATAATCATCTTCAATAATCACCGCGTCGTGCTGCGTCGCGTGCGCCAGTAGTTGGCTGCGCCGCGCCTTGCTCATGGTGACGCCGGTTGGCACCTGATGTCCCGGCGTGACGTAGTAGTAGTCGCACGGCGTGTCGGTCAGCACGATACCTTCGGCATCGACGGCGTGCGGGACAATCTGGCTTTCGCCGAGTAAAAAGGTGTTAATCGCTTCGCGAAAACCGGGATTCTCGACGCCGACGCGAGTCTGGCGCGACATCAGCAGCCGGGTGAGCAGGTATAGCGCGTTCTGTGAGCCGAGGGTGATCAGTATTTCATCCGGCGCGGCGACGATGCCGCGCTTGGGCAGCACGCGGGTGCGAATTTGCTCAATCAGCATCGGTACGTCCTGGTCGATATGGTCCACGACCCACGCCGGGTCGCGCATGCCGCCGTGCAGCCAGTTGGCCGCTGAACGCCAGCTGGCGAGCGGAAACTGGCGGGTGTCCGGCTGGCCGTAGATAAAGGGGTAGCGGTAGTGCATCCAGCCGGCGGGTTTGAGGATCGACTCCTGCTGGCTGGGGGTGATATTCAGCCGTTTGCCCCATGATGGTGCATTGCCGGCGGCGCTGAGTGCAGGCGTCGGTGCGGAAAGGCGCGGCGTATGGTAGTCCGGATGCAGGTAATAACCGCTGCGCGGGCGGCTTATCAGGTAGCCTTCGTTGACCAGACTTTCGAACACCAGCGCGGTGGTATTACGGGAAACCTGTAGCTGTTGGGCCAGCTGCCGACACGAGGGCAGGGGCGTGTCGGCGGCAAAAATGCCGCCGAGAATGGCGTTAACCAGCGACTCGCGAACCTGTTCCTGCAACCCGCGATGCGCCTCAAAATCCACATGCAATAAGTGCCGAATCATGCGCTACTCCCCCGATTGTCCGCTTTCCACCAGCGCAGCAATTTCTGTACCAGCCTGAAATCGTCTGCCACAAGCGCATGCGAAAACTGGCTCTATTCAGAATGCAAAAAGTCTCTTTACAGTAAAAACGTCGTCAGCCAGCGTCTGAAAATGCCGCTGTCGGCACACATCTTGCAACGCCGGAATAAACGCATCTGGCATATTTGAGTAGGGGTCAATCGATGAAAAAAACGATGGGTTCGTATTATCTGGCCGCCATTATGGCGATGACCTTTTCTTTGCAGGTGGCCGCCGCCGATTTACCGGAAATTGAAAAATCCGGCACGTTAAAAGTGGCGACCGAGGATGACTACGCACCGTTTAACTTTATGAATAACGGCAACGCCGATGGGTTTAATAAAGATATGCTGGCGGCACTGCGCGAATACGCCAAATTTAATGTTACGCAAAGTATTTTGCCGTGGACCGGTTTATTAGCGGCGGTTTCTACCGGGCAATACGATATGGCCTTAACCGGCGCGGTGGTGACCGACGAACGCCTTAACGTGTTTAATTTCACGCCGCCATGGGCCTCCGCTCAACACTATTTTGTTAAACGCGCAGGTGATAACTCATTAAATACCATTGCCGATCTGAGCGGTAAAAAAGTAGGCCTCCAGGCAGGCAGCGCGTTATTAGCGCGTTTACCGGAATTGAAGGCGATGATTGAGAAAAGCGGCGGCAAGCTGGGGCCGGTGGTGGAATATCCCTCTTACCCGGAAGCCTACGCCGATTTAGCCAATAAGCGCCTTGATTACGTGATTAACGTGGTGATTTCGGTCAATGACCTGGTCAAAGCCAAACCGAAAGTGTTTGCCAAGGGACTGGCGGTCTCCGGCCCGGGGTATATGGCGTGGCCCATCCCGAAAAACTCGCCGGAGCTTTTGGCCTATATGACCAAATTTATCAACCATATGCGTGAGACCGGCAAGCTGGCCGAACTGCAGAAAAAATGGTTTGGCGAAACCTACGATGATTTGCCGACCGAACCGATTACCAGCGCCGCTCAGTTCCACAAACTTGCCGGACAGTAAATCGCCACCCGGCTAAGCCGCGCGATGCCGGGAGCAACACCCGATTCACTTCAGGAGGGCACCATGGATGCAATAGCATGGCAGTTATTGATTGAAGGCGCATGGACGACCCTCTGGATTTCCGCCATCGCCATCGCCTTTGGCGTGGCGATTGGGCTGGTGATTGCCTTTGTGCGCATGATGAAAATCCCGGTCATTGACCAGATACTGGTCATCTACATCAGCCTGGCGCGGGCGACGCCGCTGGTGACGCTGGTGCTGTTTCTGTTTTTATCACTGCCCACCGTTGGGATTAACCTTGATAAAACGGTTGCCGCCATCGTCGCGCTGACGCTGAACACCTCGGCGTTTAACGCGGAAATCTGGCGCAACGCTTTTCGCACCTTCCCGCGCGAACAGCGGGAAGCGGCGGAGTCGGTTGGCATGCGCCGCTGGGCCTATTTTCGCTACATCATGCTGCCGCAGATGTGGCTGGAGAGCCTGCCTGCGCTGGTCAACGAAATGTCTTTTTTAATCAAAGGCAGCCCGGCGATCGCGGTGATTGGCGTAGTCGATCTCACCCGCGTCACTAACCGTATCGCCTCCGTTACCTATGAACCGCTTTCCCCCATTCTGGCCGCCGGGCTGCTGTATGTGGTGATTATTGGCCTGCTGCTGAAGCTCCAGAGCCTGGCGGAACGTAAAGCAAAACGACTGGCGCGCTAAGCCCGGGAGGACTGATGAATCAATGGGCAATTATCTGGGCCGAGCACGACAAGTTTATTACCGGGCTACTGGCAACACTGCAGCTGTTTATTATCGCCGCCGTCTGCGGATTATTGATTGGTACCGTCCTGTGCTACGTCACGGAATACCAGAAGCGGGTACTGAACAACGTTATTATGGGCTTTGTAAACCTGATGAGGGCGATTCCATTCCTGATTCTGGCCTATTTGCTGTACTACGGATTACCGGAGCTGGGGTTGAGTCTTGACGCCTGGACGGCAGGGTTGGTGGCATTGATTATCTATCACGGCGCTTATTTCTTTGAGATTCTGCGTAGCCAGAGACGGGTATTTTCCCATGGCTATATTGAAGCCGCAGTGGTGCAAGGTTTCTCTCGCTACACCATCTTTCGCCGTATTGTGATGCCCAATATTTTCTCTTCCGCACTGCCGCTTCTGGGTAACCAGCTCATTATTTGTCTGAAAGATACCGCGTTTCTCAGCATTATTACCGTTCAGGAGATTACCGCTGCCGCGAATAGCGTGCAGGCGACCTATTTTATTCCGTTTAATGCCTTTATTGTGGCCATTGCGCTGTATTGGGCCATCAGTATCGTGCTGGAACTGCTGGTGAAACGGTTGACTGTTTATAGCGCAAAAAGAGGAATGAGCCATGTCTGATACCACGGCGGTCAGCGTCAAAAATGTCTCCAAGCAGTTTGATAACGTGGAGGTGCTGCGCGACATCAATCTGACGGTGGAAAAGGGGACGGTAGTCAGTATTCTCGGTTCGTCCGGTTCGGGTAAATCCACGCTACTGCGCTGCATGAACTGGCTGGAACAGCCGGACCGCGGTGAAATTCATATCGGTGGCCAGCGCATCGGCGTGAACGACCAGACCGGGAAAGCGATGTCGCACCGCGATCTGTCGAAGATTCGCGAGCGGGTCGGGATGGTCTTCCAGAGCTTCAACCTGTGGCCGCATCTCACCGTGCAACAAAACGTGATGGAGGCGCTGCTGCACGTGAAGGGGATGAGGCGCGAGGAAGCGCGCGCGATTGCCGAGCAGCAGCTTAAAAAGGTGGGAATGGAGCATAAGGCGGATGCCTACCCCATCACGCTCTCCGGTGGGCAAAAGCAGCGTGTGGCCATCGCCCGTTCTCTGGCGATGTCGCCGGAGGTGCTGCTGTTTGATGAACCCACTTCAGCGCTGGATCCGGAGCGTGTTAACGAAGTACTCAGCGTCATGAAGTCGCTGGCGGCGGAAGGCTACACCATGGTGGTGGTGACGCATGAAATGGAGTTTGCGCGTCAGGTATCGAATGAAGTGGTATTTCTGGAGAAGGGGATATTGATTGAGAAGGCGCCGCCGGAAGTTTTCTTTACTCAGCCAAAATCGGAGCGTGTGCGGCAGTTTTTGCAAAGCAGCCGCTAAACCCTCACCCCGGCCCTCTCCCTGTAAGGGAGAGGGAGAACACCAGGCCCTTGCAAACCCGTAACTAACCGATAAACCGCACCGCACAGTCCCCTCTCCCCATTGGGGAGAGGGTTAGGGTGAGGGGGAGCGTGCACCGTGCTAATCCCGGTCAATCGCGAACGGCTGCCAGGCCTGACGCACCGGCATCACCTCCACGCGGTTAATATTCATATGATCCGGCAGCGTCGCGATATAAAACATCTGTTCAGCGATATCCAGCGCTGACAGCGGCGTGGTACCGCGATACAGCGCGTCGGATGCCGCCTGGTCGCCTTTGGTGCGCACCAGCGTAAACTCCGTCTCGGCAATACCTGGTGCCAGGTCGGTGACGCGCACGCCGGTGCCTAACAGGTCACAGCGCAGGTTATAGCTGAACTGCTTCACAAACGCCTTGCTGGCGCCATACACATGGCTGCCCGGATACGGCCACTGCCCGGCAATCGAACCAATGTTGATAATGCTTGCGCCTGCGCCGTGGCGAACCAGCGTGGGCAGCAGCGCGTGGGTCACGTTGACCAGCCCGGTGACATTGGTATCTATCATGGTGTGCCAGTCCACGAGATCCACCTTCTGCGCGGGCTGCGGCGACAGCGCCAGACCGGCATTGTTGATGAGCGTGGTGACGTCGGCAAATTCGAGCGGTAATGCGGCGACGGCTGACGCCACCGCCGCGCTATCCCGCACGTCCAGTTCGATAACATGCACCGGCACCCGCGATGCCAGTTCGTTTTGTAGCGCCTGTAACCGCGCCAGCCGGCGGCCGCTCAATACCAGCGCCCAGCCCGCCCGCGCAAACACGTGCGCTGCCGCTTGCCCAAAGCCGGAGGTCGCCCCGGTAATAAACACCACGTTACGTTGTTGCATTGTGCTCTCCTGTGCAGGTTGTTCAGGTCACTATAAAAACCCTTACGCGCCCTGCCGAGGGACAGTCGCGGCGCGGCGATGTGACACGTTGTCACAGCCGTCGGTCTACACTGGCTCTATCACTTTTTTTTCTGTCGGCGACATGATGAATCAACGCCAACGCTATGCGAGGAACGACGATGACAGAGTTAAACAATCAGGCCGTCCGCCAACTGGACAGAGAGTATGTTTTTCATTCCTGGTCAATGCAGGGCAACCTCAACCCGCTGGTGATTGCCGGGGCGAAAGGCTGTGAGCTGTGGGATTACGACGGCAAAACCTATCTGGATTTCAGCAGCCAGCTGGTAAACGTTAACCTGGGCTATCAGCACCCCCGCGTGCTGGCGGCGATGAAGGAGCAACTGGAGACGCTGGTGACTATTGCGCCTGCAACCGCCAACCTGGCGCGCGGCGAGGCGGCAAAGCGTATTATTGGCCTCGCGCCGGAAGGGTTTAGCAAAGTGTTCTTTACCAACGCCGGGGCCGACGCTAACGAGAACGCCATCCGCATGGCGCGCATGTACACCGGGCGCGACAAAGTGCTGTCAGCCTACCGCTCCTATCACGGCAATACCGGCAGCGCGATTGCCGCTACCGGCGACTGGCGTCGCGTGCCGAACGAATATTCGCGCGGCCACGTTCACTTCTTTAACCCGTATCTGTACCGCAGCGAATTTAACGCTACCACTGAGCAGGAAGAGTGCCGCCGCGCGCTGGCCCATCTGCGGCGGATGATCGAGTGCGAAGGCCCATCCTCTATCGCGGCCATTTTGCTGGAGTCGATTCCGGGCACGGCGGGCATTCTGGTGCCGCCGGAAGGCTATATGAAAGGCGTTCGTGCGCTGGCGGACGAGTTCAACATCATCCTGATTCTTGATGAAGTGATGGCGGGATTTGGCCGCACCGGCAGCTGGTTTGCCTTCGAGCAGGATGGCATCGTGCCGGATCTGATCACTTTTGCCAAAGGGGTGAACGCCGGATACGTACCAGCAGGCGGGGTGATCATCAGCGATCGGATCGCCCACTACTTTGACGATCGCTTCTTTGCCGGTGGCTTGACCTACTCCGGCCACCCGCTGGCGATGGCGGCGATCGTTGCGACGCTAGACGCGATGAAAGACGAAGGGATTGTGGAAAACGCGGCGCTGATCGGCAATGGTGTGCTGCGCCAGGGGCTGGAAGCACTGGCGGAGCGTTCGCCGCTGGTGGGTGACGTTCGCGGTCGTGGTGTCTTCCAGGCGCTGGAACTGGTCAGCGATCGCGTGAAGAAAACGCCGCTGGCGGCGGGGAATATGGCGGAGATTAAGGGCGCGTTAACCGAAGCGGGGCTGCTGAGTTTTGTGGTGGAGAACCGTATTCACGTGGTGCCGCCGTGTACCATCAACGCTGAACAGGTGAAGAAAGGACTCGGGATTTTACAGGACGTGCTGGGCCGTTTTGCCCATTTAGCGGTGTAGATCTTGTGGCGTGGGTTCCCTCCCCCCATTGGGGAGAGGGAACTGCGTTGAAGCTGAACCTTAGCTCGGACTCCAGGTATACGGTGCTGCAATACCCAACGGCAGACCAAGCCCCCACCACAGCAGTAACAGCGCGCTCCAGGCGATGAAGAAGGCGATGGAGTAAGGCATCATCATCGAGACCAGCGTACCTACGCCTGCACCTTTCACGTAGCGCTGGCAGTAGATCACAATCAGCGGGAAGAAGACCATCAGCGGAGTAATGATGTTGGTGCAGGAGTCACCGATACGGAACGCCGCCTGAGTCAGCTCCGGCGAAATCCCTACCGCCATCAGCATCGGGACCATAATCGGCGACAGCAGCGCCCATTTTGCCGACGCTGAACCAATCAACAGGTTAACCACCGCCGTCAGAACAATCATCCCGATGATGGTTGCCTGCCCCGGCAGCGCCAGCGCTTTTAAGCCGTCCGCGCCCACCAGCGCCACCAGCGTGCCGATGTTGGAGTCGCTGAATGCTTTGATGAACATGGCGCAGAAGAAGGCCATCACCATGTATGAGCCCATTTTGCTCATCGAGTCATTCATCGCGCCAATGACGTCTTTGCCGGTTTTAAAGGTGCTGGAGGCAAAGCCGTATACGATGCCCGGCAGGATAAAGATCAGGAAAATCAGCGGCACGATAGATTTCATAATCGGCGCGCTATACGAGGTCAGCGAGCCGTCGCTCCCGCGCAGCATTGAGCCTTCCGGCCAGGCGGCGGCAGCCAGTGCGGCAAGGCCCAGCAGCATCACCAGCGACGCGCGGTTAAAGGCGCGGCTTTCCTGCGGCGTAACGTTGGACATATCTTCATCGTGCTTAAAGTCGCCGTCGATGGTCATTTTGCTAACGCGTGGTTCGACGATACGCTCGGTGACCCACCAGCCAACCAGCGTGATCACGATAGAAGAGGCGATGCCAAAGATCAGGTTACACAGGGTATTGACGGTGTAGGTACTGTCGAGCAGTTGGGCTGCGGCCTGAGTAAACCCTTGCAGCAGCGCGTCGTTACCGGTTGGTACCATGTTGGCGGCGAAACCGCCGGAAACGCCGGAGAACGCGGCGGCAATCCCCACCAGCGGGTGGCGTCCGGCGGACATAAAGATAATTGCCCCCAGCGGGATTACCAGCACATAGCCCGCATCCGCCGCCACGTGGCTGAACATGGCGACGAAAATCAGCATTGGCGTCAGCAGTTTTTTCGGCGTCACGCGTAGCATCTTTTTCAGCGCCACGTTGATAAAGCCGGAGCTTTCCGCCACGCCCACGCCGAGCATGGCGACCAGCACAATCCCCAGCGGCGCGAAGCCGGTGAAGGTGGTGACCATATTGGCCAGCGTGTTGGTCAGCGCCTCGGCGGAGAGCAGGTTGTTGACCTTGACGGCTTCCTGGGTCATCGGGTTGATGACGTCAAACGTCATCATCGACAGCACTGCCGACAGGCCCATAACCGCCAGTAAAAAGTAGAAAAAGATCAGCGCCGGTTCTGGCAGACGGTTGCCTGCTTTTTCAATGGCATTGAGAAAGCCGCTCATCAGCCGGCTCTCGCTCACTTCTTTCCGTGTCCGTGTTTGCGTATTCATTGGATTCCTTAATTCCCAGCAATTGTTTCATTGCTTATATAAATGTATCAAAGAAATAATAGGGGTAATTGCGCGAGGAAACTATATTTTTGTAGGGATTAAAACTGATATGTGACGGATTTATTGATTTTTTATATTAATAGAAAGGGGAGATCTGGTTGTTGATTCGTTATTTTCGATTTCCGGTCATATTTATGACTGGTGGAAGGAAGAAGGAGGTGAAGGGGATGCTTCACCTCCTGGACGGTCGAGTCAGAGGGGGGCGGTCTGTAAACGGGTCAGTTCAACCGCAGACTGCCACTCGTGCCAACGTTTTTGCAAACGGCCGTGACGCGCCATATCGGGCTGGAAGCTCACATGCTCCGGCAAGAACTGGCGCAGTTCGGCGGTAGGCAGGCTGCATTGCGCTTTACGCGCCAGCAGGGCAGCCCCCATGGCGGAAAGCTCGGTCACATCGCTGCGCATGACCGGGCAACCGAGCAGGTCGGCCTGGTACTGCATCAGCCAGTCGTTACGGGTTGGGCCGCCGTCAACCATTAGCGCCGTTAAGGCAAAATCATCGTGCTGGCGCATGGTCATGACCACGTCCGCAATCTGATAGGTGATTGACTCCAGCGCCGCTCTGACCAGGTGCGCGCGCTTCACGCCTCGACTCAGGCCGCGAATCATCCCGCGCGCATTTTCATCCCACCATGGCGCGCCCAGCCCGGTAAGCGCAGGCACGAAATAGACGCCCAGCGTGGAATCTACAGATGCGGGTAGCTGGCTTAGCTGTTGCGCCAGCTCAGAGGGCGGCAGCATATCTAAACCGGTGCTTTCCACCATCCACGCCACCGCATCACCGGTGTGCGGAATATTGCCTTCCAGCCCGTATACCAGCCGTTCGCCGTCATGCCAGGCAACGGTAGTGGCGAGCGCATCCACGCCAGACTGCGCTGAATTTACCGGCGCCATCACCGACGAGCCTGTTCCGTAGGTGGCCTTCACGCAGCCCGCGCTGCCTAATCCATGGGCAAAGAGGGCGGCGTGAGAATCGCCGATCATTGCCATTACCGGAATGCCGTCGGGAATGCCTGCGCATTTATGGGTGTAGCCAAACAGACCGCTGGAAGGGCGAATTTCCGGCAACGCCTGGCGCGGGATGCCAAATAACGCCAGCATCTCGTCGTCCCAATTGGCGGTATGCAGGTTAAAGAGCTGGGTGCGGGCGGCATTGGAATAGTCACAGCAAAAAGCGTCGCCGCCGGTCAGATTCCACAGCAGCCAGCTATCGACGGTGCCCAGACAGATCTCGCCGCTCTCTGCCAGCCCGACGCCGTTAGGCACGGACTCCAGCAGCCAGCGCATTTTGGAGGCAGAGAAAAGCGGCGCGATCGGGAGACCGGTTACAGCTTTGATCTGCGCCTCTTTTCCCTGTTGCCGGAGAGACTGGCAGAACCCGGCGGTGCGTGAACACTGCCAGGTAATGGCGGCACCCAACGGCCGACCGTTATTGCGGTACCAGCCCACCGCGGTCTCGCGCTGGTTGCTGATCGCCAGCGCCGCCACGTTGTCCGCGCCTACCGTCTCGATAACCTCTGCAATAACCGCCAGCGATGCGCTTACCAGCAGTTCCGCCGGCTGTTCTACCCAACCCTCGCGCGGCGTGTTGATGCTCAGCGCGCGGGAGCGGGATACCAGCACTTTGCCGCTGGCGTCCAGCGCCACGGCCTTGGCATTGGTTGTCCCTTCATCGAGGGCAATAATTACCTCTTTACTGGCCACGGTCGCCTCACTGATGCAGGTAGGTGTTAACCCCAAGATAGCGCGTGAAGGCTTCATGCAGCACCGCCGCGCTGGCGGAGTGGTTCATCGCCACGTGATGTTCAAAGCCGTTGCGGCAGATCCACGACAGCAGGTTTTCCAGCTGCGGAACGTGAATCACCGCGCGGCAGCCGACGGTATCCAGCGGATCGTCCACCGAGCGGCCCTCGCCGACGTAGGCTTTGATTTCACCGGTCAGATCGTCAGTACTTAAGCGGAAATAGGTCAGCTCGCCGCTCTTCATGCGCCCGTGCACCGCGCCGCAGGTGTTCTCTTTACCGACGGTGGTGCCGATGATATCGGCGGTGCCCATATGCGGTGACTCCAGGCTGGCGGAGGCAAAGTTGCCGCAGTGGAACAGCACGCATTTATCGCGATCTTCGCCGAAGTTGTTGTTCCAGTCGGCGATAGAGGCGGGGCTGAGATTGCTGCTAGCCAGCGCATACATAGAAAGCGCGCCCATCACATCCACTTCGCAGGCGCTGGGCATCAGTTGCCCAGACATCACGCTCATAATGGAGCAGACGTTAATGCCGAGGTTTTCCTGTAATGAGGTCCAGCACTGAATTGCCGTGGTATCGATATCGTTGGCGATGACCCATTCGCTGATGACCACAAACAGCTTGGCCATGGTCACCAGTTTATCAGCCGGGATGCGGCTGGCATCGGCGTTGTCGAGCAGCAGACGGCGTTTTTCATCAACGCGGATATCGTCATCGCGCAGCTGCTTAATGCGGGTAAAGACTTCGGAGAGATCGAGGGTTTCGACGGCAATACCCAGCCTTTCCAGCAGCTTTTCGCTGTAGCGCACGGTGTTAAAGCCCGCCGGACGCGCGCCGATCGCCCCAACGCGTACGCCGCGCATGCTGCTAACGACGCGGCAGACCTGCGCAAATCGCTGTAGGTCTTTGGCGAAAATGTCGCCGCTCAGCGCACAGACGTGCTGGGTGGTCAGGGTAAACGGAATGCCGTACTGGCGCAGGTTGTTGCACAGGGAGATTTTGCCGCAGAAGCTGTCGCGGCGCGTCGCCAGCCCCATTTTATCGAGGTTATCTTCTTCCGCCTGCACCAGTACCGGCACGTTGAGGCCGGAGAGGCGCAGGGTTTCGGCGACCGCTTTTTCATCGCCAAAGTTAGGCAGGAGTACCACGACACCGTGGATGTCATCACGGTGGGCGCGGAACAGGTCGGCGCAAATCTTGGCATCCTGGCGCGTTTCGACGCCGCCCAGCTCGGTCTGGCTGTCATCCAGCATAATGGTGTTAATGCCCAGGCGAGCAAACAGCGCGGTGGCCTGCTCGCGGGCTTCGGCGACCAGGTAGCTTGGGAAAAATCCGCGGTTGCCAATAATGACGCCCATCGTCAGCGTTTGTGGAATTCGGGACATCGCTAATTCTCCAGTAAGATATTCTTTGTTGTTATTGTTTGGCGTGTGTCTGGTACAGGGCGACGGCATGTTTGACGACGCCCGCCGTATCAATTTCATGGTAAGCGCGCGTTGCTGCACGGTCGCCGGCAAGGGCATATTTGCCATCGGCAATCCCCAGCCGACGCAGCGGAATGGCGCAGCCTGCTTCCGCCAGCACTTCCGCCACCAGGCTACCGACGCCGCCGTTAATATTGTGTTCTTCAACGCTGACCACCGCCCGGTGCGGCTTCAGGAGTGAGAGGAGCTGCGCCGTATCACAGGGACGAATAGAAGGTACACTGATAACCGTCGCCTCAATACCTCTTTGCGCCAGCTCGGCGGCAGCGCTCACGATTTCATGCACCGTCGACCCCATCGCCACCAGCGCCACATCCTTACCCTGGCGCAGCACGTCAATTTTCCCCGGCGTAAACTGATAGCCTTCGTCATGCAGTTCCGGCAGCGCTTTACCGTCGAGGCGGATATAGACCGGCCCGACGTGGTCCAGCGCGTAGTCGATAATCTGTCGGCACTCTTGCGGGCTGGATGGCGCGTAAATCTCAATGTTGCCAAAGCCGCGCAGCACGGCGATATCGTCGATACTGTGGTGCGTACTGGCCAGCGGGCCATAGCTGGCACCGGAGTTCAGGCCAAACAGTTTAACGTTGGTGTTGTTGTAGCAAATATCGACCTTAATCTGCTCGTTGGCGCGGGAAATCAGAAACGGTGCGGCGTTACAGGTGACGGCGATTTTGCCGCCCAGCGCCAGACCCGCCGCGGCGCCGACCAGCGTCTGTTCGGCAATGCCGACGTTAACCAGTCGCCCGGGAAATTTCTGCATAAACGGGGCAATTTTGGCGGTGGAGGTGGAATCGGCCACTACCGGTACCAGGTCAACGCCACGATCGACGGCATCGATAAAGGCATTTACCATGACGGTAGCCAGGTGTTCGCTATTACTCATCTTTCAGTTCCTCCAGCGCCAGTTCAATTTCTTCACCTTTTGGTACCCGGTGGTGCCACTCAGATCGTCCCTGGATAAACGAGACGCCCGCGCCTTTAGTGGTTTTCGCTATCACCACATGCGGTTTTCCGTGCGGCTGCAGCCCTTCCAGAGTGGCGACAACATCAGCCATATCGTTGCCGTTGCATTCGGTCACCTCCATCCCGAAGGCGCGCCACTTTTCGTCCAGCGGGTCGGTGTTCAGGATCTCTTTCGTCGGCCCAGCTAGCTGAAGGCTATTTTTATCGTTGATGATAAAAAGATTATCCAGCTGGTAGTGGGCGGCAACCAGCGCCGCCTCCCAGTTGCTGCCTTCCGCCAGCTCGCCGTCGCCGGTGACCACAAATACCCGGCGTTTGCTGTTATCGCGTTTAGCCGCCAGCGCAATACCCACGGCAACGGGCAGGCCGTGACCTAGCGCGCCGGTATTGAGTTCGATCCCCGGCGTTTTGTGACGTACCGGGTGGCCCGGAAGGTGCGAGTCGGCGTGTTGGTAGGTAGAAAGCCAGTCTTCTGGAATAAACCCGGCTTCTGCCAGAACGCAGTAATAGCCGCCAACCGCATGCCCCTTAGACTGAATGTAGATATCCCTGTCATCGCTGTCCTTCCGTTCCGGCGAGCAGTTCAGGATGCGAAAATAGAGGGCGGTGAGCAGCTCAACCTGAGACAGATCGGCCCCGGTGTGCCCGCCCGCCGGGCTTTCGGCATTCAGCACGATAATGCGACGGCGAATGGCCCGGGCTTTCTTCTCTAACGCTTCTATGGAGAGCGAAAACGGATTCATAGCATACCTCTTGAATGTTAATTCTGATTTGAATAAAAATTCAGCCAGGGCGAAAAAAAGGGGCAATATGCCTGTCATTGCCAGATAGCCGCCAGATAAGGCATTTTTATTGACCTGAATATATATTCACTACTGATTTATTATTCATGATTGTAAGATAGGCTCTGAAATGGGGTTTGTCCACGACTTCTGTCAGCCGTTTTCTGTAAAAAGAGAAAACGATCACATTTGAGATCTGAGCGGAATGCAGGGCGCGCTTGTTATCTATTCAGCTATGAATAAAAATAACAGGCAGGGAATTAAGGGGAATGCCATGTCTAAGCAGGATGAACAGCGGTTGCTGGTGAAGATCGCCACGCTTTACTATAGCGAAAATAAAAAACAGTCTGAGATAGCGTCGTTGCTGCATCTGTCGCAATCTTTTGTCTCCCGCGCCCTGACGCGCTGCCAGAAAGAGGGGCTGGTGAAAATCACCGTCGTGCAGCCGACCAATATTTTTGTCGAGCTGGAGAAAGCGATTGAACAGCGCTACGGTATCCGTCAGGCCATCGTCGTTGACGTCGGTGAAAACGCCAGCAGTTCGCAAATTAAGCATGCCATCGGCAGCGCGGCGGCACACTATGTGGAAACTCGCCTGCGCCCGGAAGACCTGGTGGGGATCTCCTCCTGGAGCAGTACCATTCGCTGTATGGTCGATGAAATGCACCCGCAGAACATCCGCGCCGCAGGGGTAATTCAACTGCTGGGCGGGGTCGGGCCGAACGGCAACGTACAGGCGACCATTCTGACCCAGCAGCTGGCGGCGCATCTTGGCTGTCCGGCGTGGCTGCTGCCATCGCAGAGTATTGAACACTCGGTCGAAGAGCGCGCGCGGTTGGTGAACAGCCCGGACGTTGAAGCGGTGGTGAATAAATTTGCCGAAGTGGACGTGGCGATCGTTGGCATTGGCGACCTGGAACCGTCGCAGCTGCTGAAAAACTCCGGCAACTACTACAACGAAGAAATGCTCGAACTGCTGGCCGAACGCGGCGCGGTAGGGGACATCTGTCTGCACTACTACGACGCCGAGGGCAAACCGGTGCTCAGTCATGAGGAAGACCCGGTTATCGGCATGGAGCTTGATCAAACCCGCGCTTGTCCGCACGTTGTTGCGCTGGCGGGAGGCGTGGAGAAAAGCAATGCGATTCGCGGCGCGCTGCGCGGGGAATATATCGATGTGTTGATTACGGATTATCCAACCGCACGCTCTTTGATCAAAGAGTGATTCTATTTCATTGAAATATAGATATTAATTTTCAAACACCTTTTTCGCGAGGTGTTTATTTATTGACTAAGTTCACAAAAGAAACTAAATGGGCTTAACTTTGTTTCCATGGTTTACTAAGTTAGCGATCGCTGAATCCTACAGTGACAAACCGGATGGTGAACAACAATGAAAACACTCGCCACAACGCCAATACGCTTTCGTGAAAAGTTCTGCTACGGGCTTGGAGATACATCGGCCAATATCTTTATGGGTATGACGATGATGTTTCTCTCCATCTATTACACCGACGTTTTTAAACTCAACCCAGCGGCCATGGGGACGCTGTTTTTAATTACCCGCCTGATTGATGCCATCAGCGACCCGGTTATCGGCTCGCTATCCGATCGCACCCGCTCGCGGCTGGGTCGCTATCGCCCCTGGTTACTGTGGTTCGCGCTGCCTTACGGCTTGAGCTGCGCTGCCGTGTTCTTCTCGCCGGATCTCGGTGAAGTGGGGCGCACGCTGTACGCCTATGTGACCTATATCATTCTGGTGCTGACCTTCAGTCTGGTGGTGGTGCCCTACGTCTCGTTGCTGGGGGCAATTTCAGCTGATAGCGAGGAGCGTATCCAGATTAACGCCATTCGTTTCCCGCTGGCGAAAGTCTCCTATCTTATCTGCTCTTTGCTGGTGCCGACGCTAATTGCGCTGTTCGACAATGACGTGCTGGGCTATCGCGTGGTGATGTGCGGTATCGGGTTGTTGTCTACCGTGTTGGTGCTGCTGTGCTATTTCAACACCACCGAGCGAGTGTTATCGGATGCGGATCAGACGCTCAGCCTGAAGGCGCAGGTACAGTTTGTTTTTAAAAACGACCAGGCGATGATTGTGTTTGCCGCCCAACTGGTGGTGATGATTATGAATACGCTGAAGTTCGGCGCGGCCGCGTATTTCGTGAAATATGTACTCAATATGCCGGGATCGTTCCTCAGCCTGCTGTTAACCGCAGGATCTGTTGCCGGTATCGTCGCGCCGCTGCTGACCGGCTACTGGCTAAAAAAAGGCTGGATTAAACGTATCCCGCTACTGGTGATAAGCCAGGTCGTCGGCGGCCTGATCACGCTAATCATCGGCCTGACCCCGACCAGCGCCGTCTATTTCCACGCGGCGCTGTTCGTGCTGGCGACGCTGGCAGTTGAGCTTATCGCCGTGATCCTGTGGGCGACGGTGGCTGACGTGGCTGATTACGGTTTCCACCGCTACGGCGTGCGTATTAACGGCATGATAGGTGGCGGGATGCTGTTTGCCACCAAGGCCGGTATGGCTATCGGCGGCGCGATTATTGGCTACGTGCTGGCGTGGTATGGCTACAATCCCGACACCATGACCAGCGCCACGTCGCATCAACTTTCCGCTTTTACCCTTTTGTACGCCTGGCTACCTGCCGCCTGTATGTTTATCGCCGCGTTTATCTTCTCGCGCTACAGACTGGATGAAAAAACGTGCCAGGCCTTTGTTCAGGACACCCCATCTTTATCATCAGGAGTTGGTAATGAAAAAACTGCGCATTAATGGCCGAAGCTTCTACGACGAGGACAATCAGCCCTTTTTCTATACGGCCTGTACCGCATGGGAGCTGTTCCATAAATTGACGCTGTCAGAAGCGGAACGCTACTTACGCAATCGCGCGGAGAAGGGCTTTAACGTGGTGCAGGCGGTCGCGGTCTGCGAACTGGACGGGCTGTATACGCCTACCTATGAAGGCAGGCATCTGCCTTTTCATGGCCTGTTGACGCTGGAGCCAAACGAGGCCTATTTTGACCATATCCGTTTGGTTACCGAACGGGCGAACCAGTTAGGCATCGTGATTGCGCTGGTGCCGATGTGGGGCTCCCACTGGAGCGTCAACAATAGCTGGGGGCAGGACCGAAAGCCGCTGTTTAATCGACATAATATTGCTGCATTTTGCCGCTATCTGAGCGACAAAATGCAGGGTACGGGCCTGTTGTGGATGATTGGCGGCGATCGCGCCATCGTCGGTGAAGATCAGCGCCAACTGCTGGAGGAAATGGCGAAAGGGCTACGGGCGGGCGGCAGCGGTGATGCGCCGATCACTGTCCACACCCAGGGAGGACGTAGTACCCTTGATATGCTGGGCGAGCGGTCGTGGCACGACTTTGTGGTTTGGCAAACCGGCCATATGGGGCAGGCGTACCCTTCGTGGCGGCCGATTGAGATGGACTACCAGCGTCAGGATAAACCGGTCCTCGACAGCGAGCCTTGCTACGAGGCGCATCCGGTGATGTGTCAGCATCAGTTTAAGCGCTCGCAGGATGCCAGCCGTTTTACCGACCGCGAGATCCGGCGTACCAGCTACTGGTCGGTATTTGCCGGCGGCTCGGGGATCACCTACGGTTGCTATAGCCTGTGGCAAATGCGTCGTCCGGAAGATGACGCTATCGCGATTCCCGAAAGCGCCGCCAGCACCTATCAGGGGGATACGATCCCCTACTGGTTCGAGGTGCTCAATTATCCGGGGGCGTTTAATATCGGCCAACTGCGTCGCTTTATTGAATCGCTGCCCGAGTGGTGGCAGCGTGTACCGGACCAGACGCTTTTGCTCGGTGACAATCCGAGCGACCGCCGTCACTGCCGCGCGATGCGCGATGCGCAACATCGCTGGATTGCGGTCTATATTCCAGAACAGCAAAACGTGGTGGTGGACGTTAGCGCCTTTGCCGACACTGGGTTTGAGATAAGCTGGTTTGACCCGCGTTACGGCATTCTGAACCGAGTGAGCGAGGATATTTCGGAAACCTTTTTCCTGAGCATCGACCCGCCGGATACCGGCAGCGATTGGGTGCTGCTGCTACGACGTAAAGAGAAGGGCAGGTAATATGCGGCCAGGATGTTATGATACCGGCGCCAGGACGTTCAATAGTGCACCGGGGCCTAACATCATGGATTATAAAAAGCAGATCCTCAATATTCTGCACAGTGAAAACGAGTCGCGGGCGGAGATGACCCGTCGACTCGGCGTTACCAAAGCCTATATCACCAAACTGACCTCTCAGCTGTTAGCCGACCGGCTCATCGAAGAGCGAGAGGTGAAGGATGTCACTTTTGGTCGTCCCCAACAGATGCTGGCGGTGAAAACCCACACCTGGTTTAGCATCAACATCATGCTGCGCAAAGGCAATTTGCAAGCCACGCTAAACGACTACAACACGCAGCAGCCGGTACTGGCGAGCTATGATTGCGCTCTGGCCGAGCTGATGACGCCACAGGCGCTGGTGAAAATAGTGGTCGATTGCGCCAAAACGCTTTGCGAATCGGCGCAGGTTTTGCTGTCGCGCGTCAAAGTGATCAGCATTGCATTACAGGGTGGGATTGAACATTTCACCGGCATTGTCCGCTATTGCCCGCTGTTTAATGAAAATAACGTCAATCTTAAACGCGAGGTTGAGGATGCCATCGGCATTGCGGCGCAGATTTTTAACATCGCCCATTGCACCAGCCATATGCTGGCAAAACTGTCGCCGGGCATGTCCTGGGTGGCGTTTATGCCGGGGTTTGGCAGCCTGGGATACGGCTACTGCATGAATGGCGAAACCGGGTTAGGCGAGAACGGCTTCTACCCGGAGATTGTCCATTTGCCTTATGAGGGCGGTATTGAGCAAGCGTTCAACGTCGAGGAGGGCAATAAACCCGCCACGCTGTTATCGACGGCCAAAGCGCTGTATTTCGCGATTTGCTGTACTGCGCCTATCCACAACATTAAAAACGTGATTGTGACCGGCGAACTGTTTGAAGATTATGGCGATGAGATACTGCCGCTGACGCAGGGGATGCTGAACGACAGCCCGGACAGGCACATTAGCGAAATCCGCATTCGCCACTATAAAACGGGCTACTACTACGGGGTGAAGGGGCTGGTGCAGCTCAGCTCCGACGGGATCACTGAGCTGCTGGTGTAACTTACACCCGCCGTAGGCGCAGCGCTATCCATGGTTTGCCCGGTAATTCCAGGCGGTCGCCGCGCCGTGACTGCAACGCACTGTCGCTACAATGTGAAACTGCCATCATGCAGAATGTAAAGGCAGTCACCGGTGAACGACGTCATCGGAATAACGACGTTGTTGTCTTTTCTTGCTAGAGGGAAGCTGATGGTTTTTTGGCTTTCCAGTTCTACAATAGTCGCTTGTTTTAACGACGACTCGGATTCCAGGGTAAGTTGAATATTATAGGGCACGTAGATCAGAAGATGATCGCCATGGCGCGCAGCGCGTATTGGCTCTGGGCTGTTTCGTAGGCCAGCGTAGGGCTGCAGATTCCAGAGTTGGTGGCGCGTAATCAGATTTTTCAGCCAGGCATAATCATTGGCTCCGGGAAAATCGAGCGCTTCATCCCAATAGTAAGGCGGTAAAAAGCCTTCTCCCATCGTCGTGCCATAGACGGAATCACGAGTATGCCAGCTCCATAGACCATGCGCGCCATAGGTGATTCCCGCGCTAGCGCCCGATAGCACGCTCTGCCAGGCTGCTTTTCTGACTGCAGTTCTATCGAAACGACCATACTGCCCGCGGCTATAACCCATCATTTCGTAGCAGGGTTCTGAGTTGATAATCGGTTTTTCTGGATACTCATTGAAGAAGGTTTGGGCCAGGGTATAGGCCATTTCAGGATGCTGCGCGTTGTGTCCAGACTGATAAAACCAAAAATCAATCTTGTCGCTCTCTTTCAACCTTGTCGGGATTTCAGACAATCGGCCGCGAATATGCAGCGTCGTCAGTGATTGCGGGGAAAGCCTTTTGATCGTATCGAGGGCAATGGTGTAGTAGTCGATAACATCGTCTGACTCAAATCCGGTATCGCCGCTAATAATATAGAGAGGCGATACCATGGAGAACCATTGATGGACCAGAGCAACGTAGCGATGAATATCATTCTTACGCAGCATCACTGTACGCTGTAGCTTGTCGGCCCAACTGCCGGGAACATACGAACACCAGACCAGCACTAATGCGACTTCAAAACCTCTATTATGCGCCTCCATCAGCATTTGGCGGGCATTATCGAAATAGCCATGATTTGGTTGGCTAATGTCATAATAACCCTGTTCATCAATGGGGAATGGGTGAGGCGTATGCGTTTTTTTGCTTCGATCCCACTGCGGCAACACATTTATTTGCAGGGTGTTAAAACCCTGCTTTTTTCGGTGCTCAAGATAGGTAATCCAGTCAGGCATTGATGCGTTGGTAAACACGCTCCATACGGTATCGGCAAGGAAAAAAAAGTGCTCGCCGTCTTTCAAAAAATGCCTTTTATCAGTACATATAGCCAACATAATAACCACCTAAAATATAAATTAGTTTCGCTTTAAAACAGCATCTTTTTCTGCTGTAAGCTGATATCCCATGGTCCAGGTAAGAATTAAGGCGATGAAGAACGCAACGACGAGTGACATACAGAAACCGTAAAAAGAGGCGCCTAAACCAGCGGGGTCGATGAATAACGGGACGCCGAATATTCCGCCCTGAGCAAAACCGCCGAACATTTTAGCGCTGAAATAACCGGCTATCGCTCCGCCGAAAGCCGAGCCTATTGATGCCATGATAAAGGGTTTACGTAGTGGCAAGTTAACGCCGTAAATTGCAGGTTCTGTTATCCCCAGGAATCCAGATAGTGTTGCGGTATAAGAGACTGTTCTCAGTTTTTCTTCTTTAGCTCTCAGAGCAACGGCGAGTGCAGCTCCGGTTTGTGCAAAAACAGTGCAATAGAGCATGGCATTAATAGGATCATAGCCATAGACCGAAATGTTGTTGATAAAAATAGGGATAAATGCCCAGTGCAGACCGAAAATAACGGCTACCTGCCAGATACCGGCAAGAATAAAACCTGTAACGACCGGGCTCAGATGATAGAGCGCGAGAGAAATGTCGGCGAGCCCTTTACTGGCATAAATCGATGCAGGACCAATAACCAGGAACGTTGCTGGAATAATGACGACAAAAAGGATGAGTGGAACGAAGATAAGCTGGATCGCGATAGGCAAAACTTTCTTTAAAAATTGCTCTGCAATTGCTGTCACTTTGGCTGCAATAATAATTGGAATGACTGATTGAGCGTAGCTCATCAGTATAACTGGGATGCCGAGGAAGGTGAGTGCTGTACCTTCTTTATAGAACTCTACCATTGTTGGGTGAATAAGTGCCGCACCTACAGTCGCAGTAATATAAGGATTCGTGTTGAACGCTTTCCCTGCAGAAAAACCGAGAATAACTGGCAGGAAATAGAAGAATGCATCTGCTACAACCGACAGAATTTGCCAGGTGCTGCTCTTATCGCTGACAACATTGAGCACGACTGCAGCAGTAAGAAAACCTTTAAGAATACCCGTAGCGGCGATCAAGCCAATCAGTGGAATAAAAATACCAGAGATTGTTTTGATCAGTCGTTCCAGTACATTACCAGCTGGTAATTCCTCTCGCGGTGAACTCTCTATTTCCTCGGTCGATGCCTGTCCCAGTTTTTTTTGCAGCACATTAAAGAGGTTACCAACTTCATCACCGATAACCAGCTGGGTCTGACCGCCGCTTACAACGACGGTCAGTACGCCATCAATTTTTTTTAACTGCTCAATGTCGGCCTGGCCGGTATCCTGGAGGGTGAAGCGAAGTCGGGTAGCGCAGTGGATCAGTTTTGTAACATTGCGGGTACCGCCAATGTTCCTGATGATGTTATCCGATACTTGCTGGTAGTTCATTTACAACCTCTCTGAGTCTATGAGAGTGGAAGATGGATTTTGATGGTTTGAATATATATTCAATATTGATTATTTATTTTGACAGGGTAAGCAAGTTACATGTGCAGCGCTATCTGTAAAACCAGCAAGTTTGATGGCAATCACAAAATCTGTCGGGAGGAGGAGCAAGAAAAACCACTCTATGGCTGATGTTCTGATAGGGGTTTTGGGCATTAACGGCAATGGCAAAGCTTAAGTGAGGTATGTCGTCAAAATTAGGTTCTTTGAACGCGGCGTTGGCCGCGGGTAAAGTGTGCTGCGAATGACATGTCTGACGGCGCCTCGCTTATCAGGCCTACGTGATATCGCAAAACCTGTAGGCCGGGTAAGGCGTAGCCGCCACCCGGCATCACGGCTGATAGTCAGAAATCTGACCCTCACCGCGCGTTTTACTCGACCGTGATAATCACGCGCTGATAACGAGTTAACACCGGTTTTCCGTTGTCGCGAACGGTCACTACCATGTGGAGTGTGTCGCCGGTTTTAGCATCCTGCGGTACAACGAACGACATGTTGGGCGTGTCTGCACGCTGAAGGGCAATGGTATTGATTTTCTCTGTCTTATCCGGCGTTCGGGTGATATCCAACTGCATACCCAGTGAATTATCGACAACCGGTTGCGTTGTCGGTTCGCTGTCCTGATAAGTATCGGCTTCGAAATAGCGCCACCAGTGATAGCTGAGGGCATTGCCGTCCGGGTCGCTGGCCAGCGCCGTCAGGTTGACGGTTTCACCCGGACGGGCTCGAATATTCAGCCCCTCTTTGACCGACACCTTCGGTGGATGGTTAACCGCCGTATCGTCACGGGTCGTGGACCAGTTAACTCTGGCGGCGAAGTCATTTTGTATATCATCAAACCAGCGGCTCAGGCTGTACTGCGCTTCATATCGCTGGGTATAGATGTTGTAGTCCAGCACGTTATTGATATCACGATTGTTCTGAGCGGGGCCAAATCGCCCGCCCCAACCGCCATAGGCCGGGTTTTCGCGGCTGCGAAGGCCGTTGTCGATGAGATATAAAAAGGAAGGGGAGTCGCCCTCGGAAATAAAATCATATTTCTGATACTGCGGATTTTTGCGCAGGTAATCATCGGTGCCGCGCTGTTCGTCATACAGCTCACCGTCAATCATTTTGCCATCGCCCATTAAGGCGTAGTTGGCCATCAGCGGCCCTTTATTATCGACCAGATGGTGATAGCTCCAGTCTCCCTTCAGGCGGCTATTCAGTTCGTCGCTGTGGTATTTCCATGCATAGGCAAAATGCCAAAAATTGCTGCGGTCGTTAATGGTTTTTAAATTCGGCCAATGCGTTGCGATGTAGTCGTTATAGCTGTTGTCCTGGTCGAGAATAATATACAGCACCAGCTTGTGATTAATTTTTTGCTGGATAGCGGGCCATTCGGCGCTGTTCTTATAACGATCCTCAATGGATTTTAATGCACGGGCGGTGGTGTTGGTTCCGCCCCAGGTCTGTACGTACAGCGTGCGGCTATCGTTATCGAGGAACAGCTTTTCGAGAAAGCGCGAACCGTCGGTCTCCTGCGCCATATCGCCCTTATTACTGATATTGCCGATTTTGGTAATGGAACGCAGGTATTCAGGCGTGGGGTAACGCGGGTCGTGTGCTTTCAGGTTGTCATAGACCTTGCCGTAATCTGCAATATAGTTGTAGACCCACTGGGTTCCGGTCCAGCGGTAGGGCTTGATCCCTTTTTCCGCGTCGCCAGCGTAGTGATAAACCGAACTGGTCAGCACGATACCGGCAATATCCATATCGTTGGCGTATAAAAACGCGCGAATTAATGAGTTCATATCATCGACTTCACCATCGGTGGTAATCACCGTACGGGCGCGTGAGTCGCTGGTGTCTGTGGTGGTTGCCGCGCAGGCATGGCCGAGTAGCAGGGCGCTGGCGAGGGAGATAACAATAGGGGAGTATTTCAACACATGATTTTCCTTAATATAAAAAATCCGCCGCCAGACAGCGTAACGCGCTGACGGCGGCGAAAAAAAGACCGGCCCGACAAATTCCGACGGGCTTGATAAATTGTGGTGACTATTTGTTTTCCATCACCGCCTTCTGCGCCACCACCGCGGCCTTCTGCTGCATGCGGTTTTGCATCTGGTCGATAATCACCGCCACGATGATCACGATGCCTTTAATTACCATCTGCCAGAACTCGCTGACGCCCATCATCACCAGCCCGTCGGCAAGAAAACCGATCACAAACGCGCCGATAAGCGTACCGAGAATGGTGCCGCGTCCGCCGGCGAGCGAGGTGCCGCCGAGCACCACGGCGGCAATGGCGTTCATTTCAAAGGCGGTGCCGTTGGCCGGGTGGCTTGCCAGCAGCTGGGCGGAGACCACAATCCCGGCAATGGCCGCGCAGAAACCGGAGAGGGTATAGACCAGCACTTTTACCTGCTTGACCTTCACGCCGGAGAGTTCCGCCGCGCGCTCGTTATCGCCAATGGCGTAAACGTGGCGACCAAAAGGCAGGCGACGGGCGATATAGGCGATGATCAGCGCCAGCACAATCATCAGCCAGATAGCCCACGGAATACCGAGCAGTGAACCGGCGCCAATCTCGTCAAACCCGGTATTGCCCAACTGTGGATTGCCGGAAAGACCCGGGAAGGTTTGCCCATCCGAGGTGAGCATCGCCGCGCCGCGCAGCACGTACATGGTGCCGAGGGTGCAGATAAACGGCGCGACGTTATAGCGGGTGATAATCCAGCCGTTCACCGCACCGATTAGCGCGCCAATCACCAGCACAATCGGCACAATCAGCCAGACGCTGGGGAAGATAGCGATGCCGAACATCGGCAGTACGATACCTTTGGTAATTAGCCACCCGGCGATCATTCCGCACAGCCCGAGGGTGGCGCCGATGGAGAGGTCGATACCGGCGGTGATGATCACAAACGTGATGCCCAGCGCCAGGAACGCGTTGATGGCGATATGTTTAATCATAATCACCATGCTGCCCGCCGACAAAAAGCCCGGTACGGTAATGGTGAAAAAGCCGACGATCAGGAACAGCGCGATAAAGGTACGCAGCTTCAGCAGAAGCAGCAGAATGTTTTCACGGGACAGCGAAGCCCCGCCGCGCGGCGTTAACGCGACAGATTGAGTCGTTTTCATCTTAAAACCCCTGAGCACTTGCTGAAACCAACGCCGATTCCTCAGCCCGTTCGCGGACGATATCTGCCGTTAGCTTGCCGCCAGACATCACCAGAATACGGTCGGAAACCGCCATAATTTCTTTTAAATCGGACGTGGAGAAGACCACGGCGATCCCCTGCTGAGAAAGCTGCACCATCATGCGAAACACGTCGGCCTTCGCCCCGATATCGATGCCGCGCGTCGGTTCGTCGAGGAACAGCACCTTCGGGTTGGTTAACAACGAGCGGCCAATCACCACCTTTTGCTGGTTGCCGCCGCTGAGCGCCTGGATTTCCACCTCCGGCGACGACACCTTAATGGAGAGATTACCAATGGTGCTGGCCACCACCGCGTTTTCCTCACCGTTGGCGATGGTCAGCCCACGCCGAAGCCGCCGCCAGAGGCTGGCGATCGTCAGGTTATTGGCGACCGACGAGATGGGGAAAATACCGGTACGTTTACGATCTTCCGGCACCAGGCTCATCCCCATGCGGATGCGTTCGGCGGGCGTTAAGCGCTGCGGCACCGGCTTGCTGTCGAGCCACAGTTTGCCGAGGTAGTTGCGCTCCGTGCCGAGCATGCACTCAAACAGCTCGGTACGTCCCGCGCCCATCAGCCCGTAAATGCCGACAATTTCGCCCGCGTGAACCTTAAAGCTCACGTCGTTAACCACCGTGTTCCCGGCGGCGTTGACGCAGGTGATATTCTCCGCTTCCAGCAGCGGCGGCCCGAAGGTGCGTCCCGGTTCAAGGAAGTTGCTGACCGGATCGCTGCCGAGCATTTCGCGCACGATCCACGGCACGTCGATATCGGCTACCCGGGCCTCCGACTGGAACCTGCCGTCGCGCAAAATGGTGATCATATCGCCAATCGCCATCAGCTCTTCCAGACGGTGCGAGATATAGATAATCGACACGCCCTGGCGGGTCAGCTCGCGAATCACGCGAAACAGAATTTCCACCTCGGTTTTACTGAGCGCGGAGGTGGGTTCGTCGAGAATCAGGATATCGGCGTTTTCCGCCAGCGCTTTGGCTATCTCTACCAGCTGCTGCTGACCGACCTTCAGATTGCCTACCAGTTCGCGTGGCGAAATTGGCTGATCGAGACGCTGCAGTAGCTCGGCGGCGCGGCGCTCCTGCTCGGCTTCGTTAATCGGCGTAACGCCGTTTTGCAGCTCGCGGCCAAGAAAAATATTCTCCGCCACGTTCAGGTTTTCAAACAGGTTCAGCTCCTGATGCACCATGCCGATACCGTGTGCCGCGGCTTCACGGGTGCTGGAGAAATGGACCGGTTTACCGTTAAGCACCATTTCGCCACGACTTGGCTGCTGCACGCCGGCGAGAATTTTCATCAGCGTCGATTTGCCCGCGCCGTTCTCGCCAATAATCACATTAACCTTGCCGCGCCAGACGTTGTAATCCACGTTATCCAACGCGATGGTGCCGGGGAAGAGCATCGAAATACCGCGGGCGCGCAGGATGATGTCATCAGCAGAATGGTTGCTCATCACGGTGTCTCCTGTTTCAGTTCCAGCGCCGCCGCATCCTGCGCTTTGCCGTTAATTAAGGTGACGGCAAACAGAACCCCGACCGGCTTGCCGACCCAGTTGGCGTCGATCTTCGGCAGCTGTTTTATCGCTTCGCGGTTATAGGCGCGCGAAAGCTGGGCGAACTGGACCTGGTTGGTGAAGTCTTCAAACTTAAAGCCGGTTGCATCACGAATGGCGTTGCCGCGCATCACCGGCCCGACCTGAATGGTCAGCGGCTGGCCGTTCAGGCTGACCGTCAGTTTCTGTTCGCGCTCGTTGCTGACGTCAACGGCGGTCACGTCGCTGGTCAATTGAACAAACACGCTGTCCGGCGTACTCCCGGCCGCCTGACGACGGGCGTCCAGCGCGCCGGCATCCAGCGCATGCTGGTGAGCGGCATCCATGACTCGAGATTTCCAGGTTTGTTGCGCGATCTGCTGTGGCGTCAGGTTGTCGAAACTGGCTTTGGCATTCGGGTCGGCAGGCAGAATAGGCTTGCCGTTTTCGTCCAGATCCACCACCGTGCAGGCCGTCAGCAACAGGGCGGCGCAGCACGCGGCTGCGGCACCCCATTGTTTTAAGAACATAACGTCTCCGGTTACTCGCTGAGGTTGAACATGTTGAGTTTGCTGGCGTTAGCGTCGTCAATCAGGATGCAGTCCATCAGCTGCTTCTCCTCTTTCTGCGCTTTGCCGTTTTTCAGGTAGTAGTCCGCCTGCTCGACGGCCATCTGCGCCTGCTTCCAGCCGGGTTGCAGGACAGTGGCTTTAATATTGCCCTTATTGATGATTGAGTCGCGGGTGTAGTCGCTACCGTCGAAGCCGACCACAATCACGTCTTTTTTACCGGCCGCCTTCAGCGCCGCTTCCGCGCCCAGCGCCATGGTGTCGTTACCGGAGATGACGCCGACGATATCCGGGTTGGTTTGCAGAATGGCTTCCATACGGGTGAAGGCTTCGGTCTGGCTCCAGTTGGCGGTTTGCTGCGCCACCATTTTCATGTCGCTGTAATCGTCCAGCACGTCGTGGTAGCCCTGCGAGCGGACGCTGGCGTTGGTATCCGACTGACGGCCCAGCAGCTCGACGTACTTGCCTTTGCCGTTGAGCAGTTTGGCGAACTTCTCTGCGCCAAGCTGTGCGCCCTGATAGTTGTTGGAGACAATTTGCGCCACGGCAACGCCGGTTTTATTGATTTCGCGGTCAATCAGAAACGCCGGCACGCCGGCGGCTTTGGCTTTCTCCAGCGGCCCGACGGTGGCATCGGCCCCGGCGTTATCGAGGATAATCGCCTTGGCCTTACGGGCAATGGCGGTTTCGATAAGCTGGTTCTGCTTATTCACATCATCATCATGCGAGGCAATCAGCGTGGTATAGCCCAGCTCTTTGGCTTTTGCCGCCGCGCCGTCGGCTTCGGCTTTGAAGAACGGGTTGTCATGGGAAGGGGTAATAATGGCGATCAGCCCGTTATCGGCGGCAAACAGCGAACCGGATACGGCGATCGTTGAAGCGAGTAGGGCAGACTTCACAAAGTTAGCTTTCATCTTTTTCTCCACATTGAATATATATTCAATAATGATTTATTATTCAATTTAACGATAAAGCTGAGTTGTGGAACTGTCTACGTTTTACGCAGTTAATTTCTTAAAAGGAGAAAAGGATCACGCTTCGTTGAGCGGGAGAGAACTGGTGATGACGTGCGGGCCGTTGATTAACCCATTGATGGAAATCACGCTATTGGCAAGGGCGGGGGCGAAGCGAGCGGTAAAGCTCAGCCGTATTGTGCTGGCATCGAGCGACACAACCTGGGCGCTGTGAAATCCGGGCTGGCCGTTGGTCTGCGCAGAATAGGCTTTAAAGGCGCTCTCTTTGGCCGAGAATGCCAGCGTTAGCGCCAGCGGTAAGGGCAGCGTGCTGTGGCGCAGCACGGCAAGTTCCTCTTCGCTGGCAATGTGGCTCGCCAACTCACTGGCAAGCTGAGGCGAAAAAATGGCTTCAATATCAATGCCGACCGGCGTTCTGGCGACGATGGCGATGGCCGTGTGGCCGCAGTGGCTGATGCTGCCGTAAAGGCCGTCAGGCCAGATCGGCTGGCGGTTCTTGCCGATTCCCGGCACCGATTTTTCATCGAATGCGCGCAGCGCGTGCACGGCGGCAATCCGTCCGGCGAGGTGCTCGGTCTGGCGTTTTTTTCCCATGCGGGCAAGCTCGGCGTGATGGGGCAGCCACAGTAAATCACCCGGGGTGAAAGTGTCGGGCGCAAAATCGATACGCTGTATCGTGTGGAGGGTGCTGTGATGGGTGCGCATATGGCTCCTGAAGAACCCTCTCCCGTGTGGCAGAGGGGACCCATTTTATCAGAAGTGGGTGTTGATGCTCATATACCAGGTACGGCCCGGTTCGTTATAGGTGTACGCCCCTGCGCCCGCCATGTAGTCGCCCGTGCGGTTGTTGCTCACGGTTTGCGCGTTGCCTTCACGCCACAGTCGCTTGTCAAAGACGTTATCCACGCCGCCGGTCAGGCTGACATTTTTGGTCACGTCCCAGGTTGCGCTCAGGCCGACGATGCTGTACGGGCTGACTTCATTGGCAGAAGAGCCGCTTACCGGTTCACCCTGGTAATCGTATTTCTTCGGCTGCTGTTTACCGTACCAGGTCAGCGTGGTTTGCAGCGACAGATCCTGACGCGCCTGCCAGCTCAGCGTGGAATTGAGGGTATATTCCGGGATAATCGACAGCCGTTCGCCGGTCTCTTTATTCTTGCTCTGCAACATGTAGGTAATGTTGTTGGTCCAGTTCACTGTCTCGCTTACCGGAACGTTCAACGTACCTTCCAGGCCTTCAACGACCGCTTTCGGGATGTTTTCCCACTGATAAACGTCGGTTTTGCCGTTATTGATACGGGTCAGAGGAACGGTACCCGCTTCAATTTTGTTTCGATAGTCATTGCGGAACCACGTGATGCCAGCCAGCCAGCCTTCACGCTTGAATTCCAGACCAATCTCTTTATTGATGCTGGTTTCCGCTTTCAGGTCGTCGTTGCCCAGCAGGTAGCAGCCGATGCCGCTGGCGGCACCAGTGGCGTAACAACCCTGGCCTTTACTGTACAGAATGTAGTTTGGGTTAGTCTGATACAGGCTCGGCGCTTTGTAAGCGCGCGCGATACCCATTTTCAGGGTGAAGTCGTCGCCTAATCCTTGAGACAAGTTCAGCGACGGACTCCAGTTATTGCCGACGATGGTGTGGTGATCGAAACGCAATGCCGGTGTCAGCATGGTGGTATCGGTCACTTCCATATTGTTTTCAGCAAACAGCGAGAAAATCTCCGCCTGGGAATACGGGCTGCGGGCATCGGTGCTATAGCCCGGAATATTACCGCCAAGGAAGGTCTGCGTATTCGAGCTGGAGTCCTTCATACGCTGCTGGTTCCACTCGGTGCCGAGGGTCAGATTCTGATTAACCCACAGATCGAAGGGAATGCTAATTTCACTGTGCAGGGTCACGTCAGCCAGATCGGTATCACTGAACTGGTCGCTATTGAACAGGCCTTCCAGACCGCCTGCCAACCCTTCGCCCAGACGTGAGTTACGGGTATGCTCGTACTGTGCCCAGTTGCTGGTGGTGATACCGTTATCCCAGCCGCCGTTCCAGGTCAGCGCATAGTTCTGGCGGTACATACGGTTGGTTTCTTTACCGTAATATTTTTTCACCAGACCGGCGCCTGCATTATCGTTGTTGGTGTTCTGGGTATCACCCGCGTAGAGGTTGCCCTGACGGCTATAGCCAGCTTCAAACTCCAACGACTGCATTGGCGCGAAGTCCCAGCGCAGTTGGCCGTTGATATCTTTGTTTTTGACGCCTTCGCGGCCGGCCGGCATGGTGTCAGCGTAGTCGCCAGTACGGGTCGACTGATGCCCGTTGTTAATATCCCAGGCATCCGCCTGCGTCTTATCCAGGTTACCGTACAGGCGGAAGCTAAAATCTCCGCCCAGCGGGCCGTTGAGGCTAAAGTTGGTGCGCTTGGTGGAGCCTTCTTCTTTGTGCTCCGGCGCGTTGAAGTAGGTGTTCCAGGAGCCATGCCACTCATCACCGCCCTTTTTGGTGATGATATTGACCACACCGCCGGCTGCGCCGTTACCGTAACGGGCTGCCGCAGGGCCACGCAGGACTTCAATGCGTTCAATCATTTCCGGCGGTACCCAGCCGGTATCGCCACGGGTATCACGCTCGCCGCGCCAGCCCTGACGAACCGAGTTACGGCTGGTAACCGGCTTGCCGTCGATCAGAATCAGGGTGTTTTCCGGGCCCATCCCGCGAATGTCGATCTGGCGGTTGTTGCCGCGCTGGCCGCTGGTGGAGTTACCGGTCAGGTTCACGCCCGGCATGGTACGGATGATTTCAGAAACATCGCGCGCCGGTGGGCGTTTGCGGATTTCATCGGCGGTGATGGTGGAAACGCCCGGCGCCTGCAGGTTCTGCTCGGCGGCGGTCACCACCATGGTTTCACCGTTGACGTCGTTTTTGCTGCTGTCTGTTTCAGCGGCGAAGGCCGGAGCGGCCATGCCATAGATACCCAAATTGACCAGGAAGGTCAGGGATTTGATTTTATTATTCATTTTGTATCCTGCTTTTCGTCGCCGGGGGCTCGTACAGCTCCGTCCCAAAGGGCAAGCTCCGGCATGGTTATATGCGTAAAGCATGTGAAAGTTGCGCGCCAATACGCTATTGCAAATGCAAATAGTTATCAATAATATTATCAATAAATTTTAGCGTGTAACAATAAATTCCACAATAAAAATGGGGTTAACGTGGTGGGGAAGTTAGCGACAGGAAGTGATGCCTGGTGGGCGACGATAAAAGAGCCACAGTATCAATGTGTTAACGGTCAATGTCGGGTAACGTTCTGGTGGCGCGATCCGGCGGGAAGCGAAGCCACTTCGCCGATTCGGCGGGTATGGATTTACATTACCGGCGTCACCGATCACCACCACAACTCGGTGCCACAAACGCTGCAACGTATTGCCCACACCGATGCGTGGTGCTGGACAACCACGCTGCCATCGACCTGGCGCGGCAGCTACTGCTTCGCGCCGTCCGCGCGTGAAGATGATTTTCCCCCGGATATTTTCACCGCGGCCGAACCCGATCGCATGCGGCTGCGCGAAGGCTGGCGTAAGCTGTTGCCGCAGGCGATTGCTGACCCGCTGAATCCGCAGAGCTGGAAGGGCGGGCGCGGTCATGCGGTGTCGGCACTGGAGATGCCGCAGGCGCCGGAGCAACCCGGCTGGTCAACGCCCGCCGCGCGCTGGAACCCGCCGCAGTGCATCACCTGGCACAGCGAACGGCTGGGTAACCAGCGCCGGGCATGGATTTTTTCCACCGGCGATGCAGGCGATGAAGAGCGTCCGCTGGCGGTGCTGCTCGACGGCCAGTTCTGGGCGGAAAGCATGCCGGTATGGCCTGCGCTGACCGCGTTAACTGACGAGGGCAAACTGCCTCCGGCGGTGTACCTGCTAATTGATGTCATCGACAACGTCCATCGCAGCGTCGAGCTGCCGTGTAACCCCGACTTCTGGCTGGCGGTACAGCAGGAGCTGTTACCGCAGGTGCAGGCGATTGCGCCATTCAGCGAACGTGCCGACCGCACCGTGGTGGCCGGTCAGAGTTTCGGCGGCCTGTCGGCGCTGTATGCAGCCTTACGCTGGCCGGCGCGATTTGGCTGCGTGCTAAGCCAGTCCGGTTCTTACTGGTGGCCGCACCGTGGAGGACACCAGAGCGGTCTTCTCCTTGAACAGCTTCAACGCGGCGAAGTTCAGCCTCAGGGGTTACGCATCGTGCTCGAAGCCGGTGTTCGTGAACCGCTTATTTTTCGCGCCAATCAGGCGCTTTTTGCCCAATTACAGCACACGCAGCTGCCGATTTTCTGGCGTCAGGTTGACGGCGGACATGATGCGCTTTGCTGGCGCGGCGGCCTGACCGCCGGGCTGATGACCCTGTGGGGCGGCGAGCGCGATTAAAGACAGGAGTTTGGTATGCAAGTCAGTAACCCCTTCGATGTGGCGCAAGGGCAGTTTTACCTTCTGCAAAACCCGCAGCGACAGTTCAGCCTCTGGCCCCAGCAGTGCACGCTACCCGCGGGCTGGACGGTGGTCTGCCAACCTCAGCCGCTTGAGGCGTGCAACGCCTGGTTAAGTGCGCACTGGACCACGCTAACCCCCGACCACTTCACCGCCTCCGGAGGTCGCTCATGAGCCCGCGTTTACCGTTGATTGCCGCTCAGCCGGGTATCTGGATGGCGGAGGCACTCTCGACGCTGCCGAACGCCTGGAGCGTGGCACATTACGTTGAATTACAAGGTGAAATCGATGGCGATCTGCTGGCGCGGGCGATTGCCGCCGGCATGATGCAGGCCGATACGCTGCGCCTGCGCTTTAGCGAAGACAATGGTGAAGTGTGGCAGCGGGTTGACGACAGCCTGGTTATTGCTGAACCGCCGATAGACGATTTACGCGCGTTTGACGATCCGCAGCAGGAGGCGCTGGCGCGGATGCAGGCCGATCTGGCGCAAAACAGCCGCGTCGACAGCGCTAATCCGCTGTTTTGCCACCGCCTTTACCGGGTTGGAGACAACCATTGGTTCTGGTATCAGCGCTATCACCATCTGCTGGTCGACGGTTTCAGCTTCCCGGCCATTACCCGTCAGATAAGCCTCATTTACCAGGCCTGGCAGCGCGGCGACGCGCCGCCCGAACCAGCGTTCACACCGTTTGCGGAAGTGGTGGAGGAATATCAGCGCTATCGCGAGAGCGACGCGTACTTGCGCGATAAAACCTTCTGGGCCGAGCAGCGAAAAGCGCTGCCGTCTCCTGCTTCCCTCTCACCCGCGCCGCTGCCGGGGCGGGCGCAAAGCAGCGCCATCTGGCGATTAAAGCTGACCACCGATCGCCGGGCGTTTAGCCGCCTGAGCGCGGCAGCGCCAAACTGTCAGCCTGCCGATCTGGCGCTGGCGTTAACGGCGCTGTGGTTGGGACGCCTGTGCGGGCGCAGTGAATATGCCGCAGGGTTTATTTTTATGCGCCGCCTGGGTTCCGCGGCGTTGACCGCCACCGGCCCGGTGCTGAACGTGCTGCCGCTGGCGGTCATCCTCAACGGCCAGGAGACGCTGGCCGAGCTGGCGACACGCCTCTCAGCACAGCTGAAAAAAATGCGTCGCCACCAGCGCTACGACGCCGAGCAGATTGTCCGTGATGCGGGTAAAGCCGCTGGTGATGAAGCGCTGTTCGGCCCGGTTTTTAACGTCAAAATGTTCGATTATCGTCTGGCTTTCGACGACGTGACGGCCATCACCCATACGCTGGCGACCGGGCCGGTGAACGATCTGGAGCTGGCGCTGTTCCCGGATGAAGAGGGCGGCCTGACGCTGGAAGTCCTGGCGAATCAACAACGTTATGATAAAGCGACGTTGCAGCAACATATCGCGCGTTTAACCGCATTATTGCAGCAGTTTGCTGATAATTCCGCCTTGACCTGTGCCGATGCCGAGCTGCTTTCCGACGATGAATATCATCGTCTGGCGCAGATTAACGCTACGGGCAAAACGCTGTCGCGTGAAACGTTGAGTTCACTGGTTGTCGCTCAGGCGGCAAAAACGCCGGATGCCGTGGCGCTGGTTGACGCCCATTACCGCTTCACCTACCGCGAAATGCGCCAGCAGGTGGTGGCGCTGGCAAACGTGCTGCGTCAGCGCGGCGTGAAGCCCGGCGACAGTGTGGCCGTGGCGCTACCGCGTTCCGTCTTCCTGACGCTGGCGTTGCACGCCATCGTCGAGGCCGGTGCCGCCTGGCTGCCGCTGGACACCGGTTATCCCGACGACCGCCTGCAGATGATGCTGGAAGACGCGCGGCCATCGCTGCTGATTACCGCCGACGATCAGTTACACCGTTTCCCGAACATCGCCAGCCTGTGCCTGAACGCGCCGCTGGAGACGAGCGATGACCAGCCGTTAGCGCTGGCGACGCCGGAACAGACCGCTTATATCATCTTTACTTCCGGCTCGACCGGCCGCCCGAAAGGGGTCATGGTTGGCCATGAGGCGATCGTTAACCGCCTGCTGTGGATGCAAAACCACTATCCGCTGACCGCTGCTGACGTGGTGGCGCAGAAAACGCCGTGCAGTTTTGACGTCTCGGTGTGGGAGTTCTGGTGGCCGTTTATCGCCGGTGCGAGCCTGGTGATGGCCGAGCCGGAGGCGCATCGTGACCCGCTGGCGATGCAGCGTTTCTTTGCGCAATATGGCGTCACCACTACCCACTTTGTGCCGTCGATGTTGGCGGCGTTTGTCGCCTCGCTGACGCCGGAAACGGCAGCCACCTGTCGCTCGCTACAGCGGGTATTCTGCAGCGGTGAAGCGCTGCCGACCTCGCTGTGCCGGGAATGGGAAGTGCTCACTCACGTGCCGCTGCATAACCTTTATGGGCCGACGGAAGCTGCGGTGGACGTGAGCTGGTACCCTGCCTATGGTGAAGCGCTCGCGGCGGTAACCGGCAACAGCGTGCCGATTGGTTTCCCGGTGTGGAATACCGGGCTGCGCATCCTCGATGCCATGATGCGTCCGGTACCGTTTGGCGTCGCAGGCGATCTCTATCTCACCGGCATTCAGCTAGCGCAGGGCTATCTGGGGCGTCCCGACCTGACCGCGAGTCGCTTTATCGCTGACCCGTTTGCCCCTGGCGAGCGGATGTATCGCACCGGGGACGTGGCGCGTTGGCTGGATAACGGTGCGGTGGAGTATTTAGGCCGCAGCGACGATCAGCTGAAAATTCGCGGCCAGCGCATTGAGCTGGGAGAAATCGATCGGGTGATGCAGACGCTAGAAGACGTGGAGCAAGCGGTCACTCACGCCTGCGTCATTAACCAGGCCGCTGCTACCGGCGGCGATGCGCGTCAACTGGTAGGCTATGTGGTCTCGACTTCTGGCCTGCCGCTGGATACCGATGCGCTGCTGGCACAACTGCGCGATCGTCTGCCGCCGCATATGGTGCCGGTGGTGTTGCTGCAGCTTAGCGCGCTGCCGTTGAGCGCCAACGGTAAACTGGATCGCAAGGCGCTGCCGCTGCCGTCTCTGACGCAGAAAAACGCCGGGCGTGCGCCGCAGTCGGCGACAGAGACGCAGGTGGCCGAGGCGTTCAGCCAGCTGTTGGGCTGCGAAATTCTGGATATCGACGCCGATTTCTTCGCCCTCGGCGGACACTCGCTGTTGGCGATGCGCCTGGCGGCAATGCTCAGCCAGCGTACCGGACGTCAGGTGACGCCGGGGCAGGTGATGGTCTCCTCGACGGTGGGCAAACTGAGCGCGTTGCTGGAGAGCGATGATGAGGAGCAGGCTCTGCGTCTGGGCCATGAGCCGCTGCTGCCGCTGCGCACTGGCGACGGGCCGACACTGTACTGCTTCCATCCCGCCTCGGGCTTCGCCTGGCAGTTCAGCGTGCTGTCGCGCTATCTGTCGCCGCGCTGGTCAATCACCGGCATTCAGTCGCCGCGCCCGGAAGGGCCAATGCAAACGGCGCAGACGCTGGACGAAGTCTGCGAGCAGCATCTGGCCACGCTTTTGGCGCAGCAGCCACACGGGCCGTACTATTTGCTGGGCTATTCCCTCGGCGGCACGCTGGCGCAGGGCATCGCCGCCCGGTTACGCCAGCGTGGAGAAACGGTAGCGTTCCTCGGCCTGCTGGATACCTGGCCGCCGGAGACACAAAACTGGGCGGAAAAAGAGGCTAACGGGCTCGACCCGGCTGTATTAGCGGAGATAAACCGCGAACGTGAAGCGTTCCTCGCCGCGCAGCAGGGGCAAGGGTCCAGCGCGCTGTTCAGCGCGATTGAAGGCAACTATGCCGATGCGGTACGGCTGCTGACCACCGCGCACAGCGCCACGTTCGACGGTAAAGCAACGCTGTTCGTGGCGGAGAAAACCCGCCAGGCGGACCCGCAGACAGCGTGGGGGCCGTGGGTGGGCGAACTGGAGGTTTATCGCCAGGACTGCGCGCACGTGGATATCATCACGCCAGCGGCGTTTGAGCATATTGGGCCGGTGATTCGGGAGATATTGGGGTAGGAAAACAGCGTTGATTATCCTGTAGGTCGGATAAGGCGTAGCCGCCATCCGGCACCATGCGCCGGTCAGCCGGATGACGCTTTGCTTATCCGGCTTACACGGTTACATAGGATGGGGAGCCCGGTGATAATCATCGCCGTCCCAGCGGCACCACCAGCGGCGTATGGGCCACCGGATCGTCGATGATCATGCAGCGCAGCCCGTACACCGCTTCAATCAATTCCGCCGTCACAATTTCTTGCGGCGCGCCTTCGGCGACAATTTTTCCCTCGCGCAGCGCAATCAGGTGCGTGGCGTAGCGGCAGGCCTGGTTTAAATCATGCAGCACGGCAGCGAGCGTAAAACCGCGCTCGCGGTTTAGCTCGCTTAGCAGTTCCAGCAGATCGATCTGATGGCTGATATCCAGCCAGGTTGTCGGTTCGTCGAGGAGCATGATCGCGGTATCCTGCGCCAGCACCATCGCAATCCACGCACGCTGACGCTGGCCGCCGGAGAGGGTGTCCACGCTCTGATTTGCCAGTTCAACGATCCCGGTCGCCTGCATCGCGCGCTGTACGGCATCCTCATCTTCCTGCCGCCAGCGGGTAAATAGCGGCTGGTGCGGATAGCGCCCACGCGCCACCAGTTCCTGTACTGAAATATCGCTGGGCGTGGTGGCGTTTTGCGCCAGCAGACCAATACGTCGCGCCACCTCTTTACTGGCATAGCGCTGGATCTCTTCGCCGTCGAGATAGACGTGACCGTGAGTCGGCGTCATCAGGCGGCTGAGCGTACGCAGCAGCGTCGATTTACCGCAGCCGTTAGGGCCGATAATGGCGGTAAAATGACCGTCCGGAATGGTGACGTTCAGCGACTCGGCGATAGTCTTTTTGCCGTAGGCGAGGGTTAACGCCTCGCCGCGCAAGCGGGCGACGGTATCGGTCATTTTTTACGAGACTCCTGAATAAGCAGCACGATGAGATAGATACCGCCAAGACTGACGGTCACCACCCCCACCTGAAGCTGGTAAGGCAAGAACAACTGCTGCGCGCAGAAATCGGCGGCGGTGAGCAGCAGCGCCCCGCAGAGTGCGGCCTGGGTCAGCCCCCAGCGTACGGTGCCGCTCAGGCGGCGGGCGATATGTGGGGCGACCAGCGCAATAAAGGAAATCGGCCCGGCCAGCGCGGTGGCGGCGGCGGTGAGCACCACGGCAACCAGCATCAGCAGCAGACGAGAATATTCGACACGCACCCCCAACGCGCAGGCGCTGTCATCGCCCATCTCCAGCAGACGCAGGCGGCGCACCAGCAGCGCCGAACAGGCCAGCGCGACGATCATCAGCGGTGCGGCGGGCCAGATTTTGGCCCAGGTCAGGCCGTTGAGCGACCCGGCAAACCATAGCCCGGCAGAGACGGCGGTTTCCAGCGAGGCGCGCAGCAGCAGCCAGGTGTTGAAGGCCATCAGCATCGCGCGGATGCCGATGCCGATAATAATCAGGCGGAAGGTTTCGATACCATTGCGCCACGCCAGCGCCCACACCAGCAGTGAGGTGGCAATGCCGCCCGCCATCGCAGCGAGGGTAATAGTGGTCAGGTTCTGGCCGAAGAAGACCAGCGCCACCAGCACGCCGCTCCATGCTCCGGTGTTAAAGCCCATCACGTCCGGGCTACCCAGCGGGTTGCGCATCAACGACTGAAAAATCGCGCCGCTGACGCCCAGCGCGGCGCCAATCAACAGCGCCATCAGCACGCGCGGCAGACGCCATTCCGTCACCACCATGGTGACGGCACGCGGCGCGTCGCCGAACAGCGCGCTGAAGACCTGGGAAAATTCCAGCGTCACCGCGCCGCTGCGTAGGCTCAGAAGCGTTAACAGTAAACAGCCAATAACCAACAGCAGGCAGCTGGCGAGCAGACGACGGGAAGGGGCGTTCATCGGCCACCTCCGGAGGATTTACGGCGGACGAGGAAAATCAGCACCGGCGCGCCAATAAAGGCGCTGACCACCGAGACGCGCAGTTCGCCGGGAACCAGCAGGCGGCCCGCAATATCGGCGAACAGCAGCAGCGAGGGGGTCGCCAGCAGGGTAACCGGCAGCGACCAGCGGTGATCCGAACCCACCAGCCAGCGGGCGATGTGCGGCATCATCAGGCCGATAAAGGCGATAGGGCCGACCACCGAGGTCGCGCTGGCGCACAGGATGGTAATCACCAGCAGCCCCAGAATTTGTGTGCGCGCCACTTTACTGCCGAGCGCGGTGGCGGTATCGGTGCCAAGGCTCAAACTGTTGAGCGAGCGGCTCATCATCAGCGACACCGCGCCGGCAATCAGCACCGGAATCAGCACCGTTTTGAGCGTTTGCAGCGTACGGATATCCAGTGAACCGGCCTGCCAGAAGCGCAGCTGATCGTAGACGTCCTGGTTGAGCAGGGCGATACCGCTGGAGAACCCTTCCAGCACGGCAGCCAGCGCAACGCCCGCCAGCGTTAAGCGCACCGGGCTGAGCTGGCCTCCGCCCTGGCTGCCGGTGAACGCCACGATCAGTGACGCCAGCAGCGCGCCGCAAAAGGCCATCACCAGCTGTTCCTGTGGTGAGGTAATTCCCAACAGCGCCGCGCCCAGCACGATGGCAAAGCTGGCGCCGGCGTTAACGCCAAGAATTCCCGGATCGGCAAGCGGGTTACGGGTGAGGGTTTGCATGAGCGCACCGGCAAGGCCCAGCGCGCCACCGGCCAGCAGGCCGGCGAGGGTGCGCGGCAGACGGGCATCGAGGACGATAGTGCAATCGGCGCTATGGCAGGTACCGCTCAGCGCATCGACGACAACGGAAACCGGCAGCGGCGTCGCGCCGATCAACAAGCTTAGCGTCGCGGCGAGGAACAGCAGCAATAGCAGACCGGGCAGCGCAACGGCGCGCAACGCGGCGGTGGAAAACGACATAGCAACATCCCTGATTTGATAATGATAGTGATTATCGTTATCTATCTTATTCGTTTATGTTAGCATGAGCGACCTCGAAAAGGGTACGAAAAAAAAGCTCAAGGTCTTGTAATGAACCGACAATCCTGGCTGCTGAATCTGAGCCTGCTAAAAACACATCCGGCCTTCCGCGCCGTCTTTATTGCCCGTTTTATCTCCATTTTGTCGCTTGGCCTGCTTGGGGTCGCCGTTCCGGTGCAAATCCAGATGATAACCCACTCTACCTGGCAGGTAGGGCTGTCGGTGACGCTCACCGGCGGGGCGATGTTCGTCGGGCTGATGGTGGGGGGCGTGCTGGCCGACCGTTATGAGCGCCGCAAACTGATTTTGCTGGCGCGCGGCACCTGCGGCGTTGGTTTTATCGGCCTGTGGCTAAACGCGCTGCTGCCGGAGCCGTCGCTGCTGGCTATCTATCTGCTCGGGCTGTGGGACGGTTTCTTCGCCTCGATCGGCGTCACGGCGCTGCTGGCGGCGACGCCGGCGCTGGTGGGGCGCGAAAACCTGATGCAGGCCGGGGCGATCACCATGCTGACGGTGCGCCTGGGATCGGTGATTTCACCGATGGTTGGCGGCCTGTTGCTGGCTTCCGGCGGCGTGTCGTGGAACTACCTGTTGGCGGCGCTGGGCACCTTTATTACCACCCTGACGCTGCTGCGTTTACCGTCGTTGCCACCGCCGCCGCAGCCGCGCGAACACCCGCTGTCGTCGCTGGCGGCGGGATTTCGCTTCCTGCTCGCGAGCCCGCTGATTGGCGGTATCGCGCTGCTGGGCGGGTTGCTCACCATGGCGAGCGCGGTACGTGTGCTTTATCCGGCGCTTGCCCTGGGCTGGCAGATGTCGGCTGCGCAGATTGGCTTGTTGTACGCGGCGATCCCGCTGGGGGCGGCCTTCGGCGCGTTAACCAGCGGCAGGCTGGCGCATAACGAGCGACCCGGCTGGATCATGCTGCTGGCGACCGTCGGCGCATTTATCGCTATTGGCCTGTTTGCCATGATGCCGTACTGGGCATTGGGTTTCGTCTGCCTGGCGCTGTTCGGCTGGCTGAGCGCGGTGAGCTCGCTGCTGCAATACACCCTGATTCAGACCCAGACGCCGGAGGCGATGCTGGGGCGGGTTAACGGGCTGTGGACCGCGCAGAATGTCACCGGCGATGCGATTGGCGCGGCGCTGCTCGGCGGCTTGGGCGCGGTGCTGACGCCGGTGGCGTCGGCAAGCGTAAGCGGCTGGGGGCTGGCGATCGTTGGCGTGATATTGCTGTTGGTGCTGGGCGAGCTGCGGCGTTTTCGCCGTGAACTCCCGGAGTCGACATAAACGTCGAGTCTTGAGGCCGGATGGCGCTAACGCTTATCCGGCCGACGGCTGTGCACATTTGTAGGCCGGATAAGGCGAAGCCGCCATCCGGCGTTGGGCGCTAGCCAAATAAGGCCGCCAGACGCGCTAATACCCGCGTCGCGCTGTAGTAATCAAGGCGGAACGTCTCGCTGCCCAGCGCATACACACGCTTATTTTTAACCGCCGGAAGATGCGCTAGCAGCGGGTTAGCGTAAATCGCGTCGGCGTCTTTCTCGTCGCCAGCGAACAGGAACAGGCTTTCGCCGTTGAGGCCGGAAGCCAGGCTCTCACCACCAAGCTGAATAATGTCGTGGCGTTTGCCCTGGCTCTGGCTGGCATGCAGTCCCGGCGGCAACGTCGCGAGGGTAAAGCCAAGCTGCTGCAAGAACTGCCCCTGCGCCGATTCGCTGGTCCACAGGTTAGCACTGTGGGCCGCGGCGGTGTACACCAGCGCGCTGACCGGTTGCGGCGGCAGTTTAATTTGCTGCTTCACCGTCGCCAGCTGTTTATCAAATTCGGCAATACGCGCCGCCGCCTGCTGCTCGTTGCCGGTAATCCCGCCCAGTTGGGTCAGCAGCGCCTGCCAGCTTTTGTCGTCGTAGTTGATGACAAGCGTGGGGGCGATGGTGGAGAGCTGATCGTACAGCGCCAGCGCCGAATCGCCGCCGGTGGCGCTAATCAGAATCAGGTCCGGCATCTGCGCGGCCACCGCTTCGGCGCTGGGTTCACCGATATACAGGCGGGTCACCTTACGGGCTTTGGCGACGTCGCCCCATTGGCGCAGGAAGCCCTGAGCATCGGCTACCCGGTTATTGGGCGTAGTGGCGCCGCTGGCGATCACCGGCGCGTCAATGGCCAGCAGCGAGCCGGTGAGGGTGACGCTGGTGGATACAATACGCATGGGCTTTTGTTCCAGCGTGTGTACGCCATGGCTGTCGGTAATCTGGCGCGGCCAGTCGGCGGCCTGCGCTGAGGAGAATCCTAAAACGCTGAAGCCAGCGATCAGCGCGGCGGTACGCCATAAAGCGGAGAGTTTCACAGAAATGCATCCCGGTTGCAGTTGGTTAATGCTTCTCATTTTCAACTATTGTCCACCCCGGATGCAAGCCCGGCGCTGAGCTGTTGAAAGCGCCATATCGGGGTGGCGACATCGTTATTCAGCACAAGATGCTGCGTTGCGCTGTTGACATATGAAGCGTTTACTTTTAGGTTACCAAACCAAAATATAAATGATAATTATTCGTAATATCTTTATCGTTTTTGGAGAATGATATGGAAACGTCACTGGCTGCGGATGAACAAGAACAGCAGCATCGGGCCACGCTCTCAGCCGACCGCTTTTTCTTTATGTCGCCGTTCCGCAGTTTTACGACATCGGGTTGCTTCCAGCGCTTTACCTGCCCCGCAGAAGGGGGCGATGCGCCCGATAGCGCTTTTCAGCAAGGTTTAGCCTCGGCGTTCGCCGCAGCCAAAGCCGCCGGGATCGCCAATCCGGTGATGGTGGGGGCGATTCCGTTTGATACCCGCCAGCCGTCTGCTTTGTTCATTCCTGAGCGCAGTGAACCCTTCTCGCGCACCGCAAAACAGCACACCTCGCGCTATCACGCGTCTCGCGAACCGATGGCCGTGACCACGCGTCAGGAAATTCCGCAACATCCCGTTTTCCTTGATATGGTTGCCCGCGCGGCGGCGCTGACGGCGACACCGCAGGTCGATAAAGTGGTGCTTTCCCGCCTGATTGATATTACCGCCGCGCAGTCGCTGGACAGCGGCGCGCTGCTGGAACGCCTGGTTGCGCAAAACCCGGCAAGCTTCAACTTCCATGTCCCGCTGCCGGACGGTGGAGTGCTGCTGGGGGCGAGCCCGGAACTGTTGCTGCGTAAAGAGGGCGATCGTTTCAGTTCGCTGCCGCTGGCGGGTTCGGCGCGTCGTCAGCCGGATGAGCTGCTGGATCGTGAAGCGGGTAACCGTCTGCTGGCATCGGAAAAAGACCGCCATGAACACGATTTGGTGACCCAGTCGATGCAACGTACGCTGGCGCCGCGCAGCCTGCAACTGACGCTACCGCAGACGCCGCAGCTGATTACCACGCCGACGCTGTGGCATCTGGCTACGCCAATTGAAGGGCAGGCGAAAGCGGCGGAAAACGCCCTGACGCTGGCTTGCCTGCTGCACCCTACGCCTGCGCTGAGCGGCTTCCCGCATCAGGTGGCGAAACAGGTGATTGCCGAACTGGAACCGTTTGACCGCGATCTGTTTGGCGGCATTGTGGGCTGGTGTGATGCCGAAGGAAACGGCGAGTGGGTGGTGACGATTCGCTGCGCGCGGGTGAAGGCCAACCGCGTGCGCCTGTTTGCCGGGGCGGGCATCGTGCCCGCCTCATCGCCGGAGTCCGAATGGCGCGAAACCGGCGTCAAACTCTCGACCATGCTGAACGTGTTCGGCCTGCATTAAGGAATCAGAATGACCGTAGAATTTACCCGCTGGCCGGATGCGCTTGCGGCGCGCTATCGTGAAAAAGGCTACTGGCAGGATCTGCTGCTCACCGACATGGTGACGCGTCACGCCGAAAGTGACGCGATTGCGGTTATCGACGGCGAACGTCAGATAAGCTACCGCGCGCTGAATCAGGCCATCGACAATCTGGCCGCGACGCTGCAAAACCAGGGGCTGAAGTGCGGCGAAACGGCGCTGGTGCAGTTGGGCAATATCGCCGAGTTTTACATCACCTTATTCGCATTGTTGAAGATTGGCGTTGCGCCAGTCAACGCGCTGTTCAGCCATCAGCGTAGCGAGCTGAATGCCTATGCCGAGCAGATCTCTCCCGCAGTCCTGATTGCCGATCGCGGGCACGCGCTGTTTGCCGACGATACCTTCCTCAATCATTTCTGCGCGCAGCACCGTGCTTTACGCGTCGTACTGCTACGCAATGGTGAAGGTGAACACGCGCTGGAATCGGCGATGGCTCGCCCGGCGATGGGCTTCACGCCGACGCCAACCGCCGCTGACGAAGTGGCCTTTTTTCAGCTTTCCGGCGGCAGTACCGGCACGCCGAAGCTTATCCCCCGCACCCATAACGACTATTACTACAGCATTCGCCGCAGTAATGAAGTGTGTCGCTTTGATGCCACGACGCGCTATCTGTGCGCTATTCCGTCAGCGCATAACTACGCCATGAGTTCACCTGGCGCGTTGGGCGTTTTCCTCGCAGAGGGGACGGTGGTGCTGGCGACGGACCCGAGCGCGACGCTGTGCTTCCCGCTGATTGAGAAACACCAGATTAACGTCGCGGCGCTGGTGCCCCCAGCGGTCAGCCTGTGGCTACAGGCCATTGCCGAGGGGGCCGGTAACGCTCAACTCCGTTCGCTCACGCTGCTACAGGTGGGCGGCGCGCGTCTGTCCGCCACGCTGGCGGCGCGGATTCCGGCAGAGATTGGCTGCCAGCTCCAGCAGGTGTTCGGCATGGCGGAAGGGCTGGTGAACTACACCCGTCTTGACGATACGTTGGAAAAAATCCTCAACACCCAGGGTTACCCGATGTGCCCTGACGATGAAGTGTGGGTGGCGGACGAAGAGGGCAATCCGCTGCCGCGCGGTGAAGTGGGACGCCTGATGACGCGCGGCCCGTATACCTTCCGCGGCTACTACAAAAGTCCTCAGCATAACGCCAGCGCGTTTGATGCCGATGGTTTCTACTGTTCCGGCGACCTGATCTCGATTGATGAGGAGGGTTACATCACCGTGCAGGGCCGTGAAAAAGATCAGATTAACCGCGGCGGCGAGAAGATTGCCGCGGAAGAGATTGAAAACCTGCTGCTGCGTCACGAGGCGGTGGTCCATGCGGCGCTGGTCAGCATGGAAGACACCCTGCTGGGCGAGAAAAGCTGCGCGTATCTGGTGGCGAAAGAACCGCTGCGCGCGGTGCAGGTCCGTCGCTTCCTGCGCGAACAGGGCGTGGCTGAATTTAAGCTGCCGGATCGCGTGGAGTGCGTGGATGAACTGCCGCTGACACACGTCGGCAAAGTGGATAAAAAACAATTGCGTCAGTGGCTGGCTAGCCGCTCGCAGGCCTGAAGGAGAGAACAACATGGCAATTCCGAAACTGCAGGGCTACGCGCTGCCGACCGCGATGGACATCCCGGAAAACAAGGTGAACTGGGCGTTTGAACCGGCGCGCGCGGCGCTGCTGATTCACGATATGCAGGAGTATTTCCTCAACTTCTGGGGCGAAGACAGCGAAATGATGGACACGGTGGTGGCCAACATCGCCGCGCTGCGCGATTTCTGCAAGAAAAACGGGATTCCGGTCTATTACACCGCGCAGCCAAAAGAGCAGAGCGACGAAGACCGCGCGCTGCTTAACGACATGTGGGGGCCGGGCCTGACCCGCTCGCCGGAGCAGCAGCGGGTAATTGCCGCGCTGGCGCCGGACGACCAGGATACCGTGCTGGTGAAGTGGCGCTACAGCGCATTTCATCGCTCGCCGCTGGAGCAGATGCTCAAAGAGACGGGCCGTAACCAGCTGATCATTACCGGGGTGTATGCGCACATCGGCTGTATGACCACCGCCACCGACGCCTTTATGCGCGATATTAAACCGTTCTTCGTCGCCGATGCGCTGGCGGATTTTAGCCGCGATGAGCATCTGATGTCGCTGAAATATGTCGCCGGTCGCAGCGGTCGCGTAGTGATGACCGACGAATTGCTGCCATCGGTTCCTGCCAGCAAAGAGGCGTTGCGCGCGCTGGTGCTGCCGCTGTTAGATGAGTCCGATGAACCGCTCGACGACGATAACCTGATTGATTACGGTCTCGATTCTGTCCGCATGATGGCGCTGGCGGCCCGCTGGCGTAAAGTGCACGGCGACATCGACTTCGTGATGCTGGCGAAAAATCCGAGCATTGACGCCTGGTGGGCGCTGCTTTCCCGCGAGGTGAAATAATGACTGGCTTTGATTTTCGCGGCCAGACCGTGTGGGTGACCGGGGCGGGGAAAGGCATTGGCTATAGCACCGCGCTGGCTTTCGTTGCAGCAGGCGCGCAGGTGACGGGGTTCGATTTAGCTTTCGACGGTGAAGATTACCCGTTTGCGACCGAGGTGCTGGATGTGGCCGATGCGCAGCAGGTGGCGCAGGTGTGTGAACGCCTGTTGGCAGGCGCTGAGCGTCTGGACGTGCTGGTGAACGCGGCGGGGATTTTGCGCATGGGGGCGACGGATGCGCTCAGTCAGGCCGACTGGCAGCAGACCTTTGCCGTCAATGTCGGCGGTGCGTTTAATTTATTCCAGAATACGATGGCGCAGTTTCGCCGTCAGCAGGGCGGGGCAATTGTCACCGTGGCGTCAGACGCCGCACACACGCCGCGCATCGGCATGAGCGCCTACGGAGCCTCCAAGGCGGCGCTGAAAAGCCTGGCGCTGACCGTGGGGTTAGAGCTGGCGAGCGCGGGGGTGCGCTGTAATATCGTCTCACCGGGTTCGACTGATACCGACATGCAGCGTACGCTGTGGGTCAGTGATGATGCGGAGCAGCAAAGGATCCGTGGGTTTGCCGAGCAGTTTAAGCTGGGCATTCCGCTGGGCAAAATTGCTCATCCGCAGGAAATTGCCAGCACTATTCTGTTCCTCGCCTCCCGCAGCGCCAGCCATATCACGCTGCAGGATATTGTGGTGGACGGCGGTTCGACGCTGGGGGCATAGGATGATCTGGAAACGTCATTTAACGCTGGATGAGCTGAACGCGACCAGCGATAACACCCTGGTGGCGCATTTAGGGATTATCTATACCCATATCGGTGACGATAGTCTGGAAGCGGTGATGCCGGTGGATAGCCGTACCCATCAGCCTTTTGGCCTGCTGCACGGCGGCGCGTCGGCGGCACTGGCAGAGACGCTAGGCTCGATGGCTGGTTTTCTGATGACTCGTGAGGGCCAGTGCGTGGTGGGCACCGAGCTGAATGCTTCCCACCATCGCCCGGTATCGCAAGGACAGGTGCGCGCAGTGTGTCAGCCGTTGCACCTGGGGCGGCAGAGCCAGAGCTGGGAAATTGTCGTTTTTGACGAGCAAGGGCGGCGCTGCTGTACCTGCCGGCTGGGAACGGCGGTGCTGGGGTAGCGTCATATTTTGCCGATAATGGTCGGATAAGCTCAGCGCCATCCGGCACGATGCCGTACATTGCCGGATGGCGCTGAGCTTATCCGGCCTACATTCCGTCTTGTCGTAGCCGTATTCATCTCAATTTACCCCTCTACCACTCATCCGTTTTTCTGACTTAAGTGATCCCGTTAACAATGTGATGTAAATGTCGGGTTCTGTTCCTGTTCAGATTGGTTTCAAGGTTGTTAAATCATACGTGTTGCTACGGACACAAAATGTAACATCCTCTGCTACTGATACGGACAATAACTATGAACAATTCAGGGAAATACCTTATATGGGCATTGCTCTCCATTGTCGGAGCCTTTGCCCTTGGCTATATCGCCCTCAACCGGGGGGAACAGATAAACGCGCTGTGGATAGTCGTCGCGGCGGTCTGTGTTTATCTTATCGCCTATCGTTTTTACGGCCTGTATATCGCCAAAAACGTGCTGCAGGTTGACCCAACGCGCATGACGCCAGCGGTGCGTCATAACGACGGTCTCGACTATGTGCCGACGGACAAAAAAGTGCTGTTTGGTCACCACTTTGCGGCGATTGCCGGGGCCGGACCTCTGGTCGGCCCGGTGCTGGCGGCACAGATGGGCTATCTGCCGGGGATGATCTGGCTGTTAGCCGGGGTCGTATTGGCCGGTGCGGTTCAGGACTTTATGGTGCTGTTTGTCTCCACTCGTCGCGACGGGCGTTCACTGGGTGAGCTGGTGAGAGAGGAGATGGGGCCGACGGCAGGGGTGATTGCACTGATTGCCACCTTTATGATCATGGTGATCATTCTGGCGGTGCTGGCGATGATCGTGGTGAAAGCGCTGACCCACAGCCCGTGGGGAACTTACACCGTGGCCTTTACCATCCCGCTGGCGCTGTTTATGGGGATTTACATTCGCTATCTGCGCCCGGGCCGCATTGGCGAAGTGTCGGTGATTGGCCTGGTGCTGCTGGTCTTTGCCATTATCTCCGGCGGCTGGGTTGCCGAGAGCGAGACCTGGGCACCGTGGTTTGACTATACCGGCGTGCAGTTGACCTGGATGCTGGTGGGCTACGGCTTTGTGGCCTCGGTGCTGCCGGTCTGGCTGCTGCTGGCGCCGCGTGATTATCTTTCTACCTTCCTGAAGATCGGTACCATTGTGGGTCTGGCGATCGGCATTCTGATAATGCGCCCGACTCTGACCATGCCAGCGCTGACCAAGTTCATCGACGGCACCGGTCCGGTCTGGACCGGCGATCTGTTCCCGTTCCTGTTTATCACCATCGCCTGTGGCGCGGTGTCAGGTTTCCACGCGCTGATCGCCTCCGGCACCACGCCGAAGATGCTGGCGAACGAAGGTCAGGCATGCTTTATCGGCTATGGCGGGATGTTGATGGAATCCTTTGTGGCGATTATGGCGCTGGTTTCCGCCTGTATTATCGACCCGGGCGTCTACTTTGCGATGAACAGCCCGATGGCGATGCTGGCACCGGCCGGTACCGCAGACGTGGTGGCCTCGGCGGCGCAGGTGGTGAGCTCCTGGGGCTTTGCGGTAACGCCCGATCTGCTGCATCAGATTGCCAACGAAGTGGGTGAGCAGTCGATTATCTCCCGTGCGGGCGGTGCGCCAACTCTGGCGGTGGGGATGGCCTATATCCTCCACGGTGCGCTGGGCGGCTTGATGGACGTGTCGTTCTGGTATCACTTTGCCATTCTGTTTGAAGCGCTGTTTATCCTGACGGCGGTGGATGCCGGGACCCGTGCGGCGCGCTTTATGCTGCAAGACCTGCTGGGGGTGATCAATCCGGGGCTGAAACGCACCGATTCGCTGCCGGCTAACCTGCTGGCCACGGCGCTGTGCGTGCTGGCCTGGGGTTACTTCCTTCATCAGGGCGTGGTGGATCCGCTGGGCGGTATCAATACCCTGTGGCCGCTGTTTGGTATCGCCAACCAGATGCTGGCAGGTATGGCGCTGATGCTGTGCGCGGTGGTACTGTTCAAGATGAAACGTCAGCGCTACGCGTGGGTTGCGCTGGTGCCGACGTCGTGGCTGCTGGTATGTACGCTGGTGGCGGGCTGGCAGAAATCGTTCAGCGAGGATACGCGCGTGGGCTTCCTGGCAATTGCCAATAAGTTCCAGGCGATGATCGACAGCGGTAACATTCCGCCGCAGTACACCGAATCGCAGCTTGCGCAGTTGGTATTTAACAACCGTCTTGATGCGGGTCTGACCATCTTCTTTATGGTGGTGGTCGTGGTGTTGGCGCTGTTCTCGCTGAAAACCGCGCTGGCGGCGCTGAAAGAGGACAAACCGACGTCAAAAGAAACGCCGTATGAGCCGATGCCGGCGGATGCGGATAACCTGGTTGCTCAGGCGAAACGCGCGCATTAATGTCATCTGTAACCCGGCCGAGCATGGCGACGCCGGGTTAACCTGATAAGGACAACAACGATGTTTGATACGCTTTCAAAAGCTGGAAAATACCTCGGCCAGGCGGCTAAGATGATGATTGGCGTACCGGATTACGACAACTACGTCGAGCATATGCGCGTTAATCACCCGGATCAGACGCCGATGACCTATGAAGCTTTTTTCCGCGACCGCCAGGATGCGCGCTACGGCGGGAAGGGCGGCGCAAAGTGCTGTTAAAAGTTTTAGACATCTAAACGTCTTGATTGCCAAGCTCGTTGACCGTGTTATAGTGATTTGACATCGGTTTTACGAGCGGCAGACGACGAATGACAACAACGCAACTCATCCCCCAGAGCAAACTCCCCAACCTCGGCACCACTATTTTCACCCAGATGAGCGCTCTGGCGCAGCAGCATCAGGCTATCAACTTGTCTCAGGGTTTTCCCGATTTTGACGGCCCAGCGTATCTGCAACAGCGGCTCGCGGATCATGTGGCGAGCGGCGCGAATCAGTACGCTCCGATGACCGGCGCGCTGGCGTTACGAGAAGCGATCGCCGAGAAAACCGCCGCGCTGTATGGCCACACGCCTGACGTTAACAGCGACATTACGGTGACAGCAGGGGCCACGGAAGCGCTGTATGCCGCGATTACCGCACTGGTGCGCGACGGTGACGAGGTGATTTGTTTTGACCCGAGCTACGATAGCTATGCGCCGGCGGTGGAACTGTCCGGCGGCGTGGTGAAACGTATCGCGCTACAGCCGCCGCATTTTCGCGTGGACTGGCAGACGTTTGCCACGCAGCTGAGCGAGAAGACACGGCTGGTCATCCTCAATACACCGCATAACCCGTCGGCCACCGTCTGGCAGGCGGCAGATTTTGAAGCACTGTGGCAGGCTATCGCCGAACGCGAGATTTATGTGCTAAGCGATGAAGTGTATGAGCACATCTGCTTTGCCGAAGACGGACACGCCAGCGTGCTGGCGCATCCGGCGCTTCGTGAACGTGCGGTCGCGGTGTCGTCGTTTGGTAAAACCTATCATATGACCGGTTGGAAGGTGGGTTACTGCGTAGCGCCAGCGCCTATCAGTGCGGAACTGCGGAAAGTGCATCAGTATTTGACCTTCGCGGTGAACACGCCAGCACAGCTGGCGCTGGCGGATATGCTGCGCACGCAGCCGGAGCACTACCGCCAACTGCCGGAATTTTATCAGGCACGGCGTGACCTGTTTGTTGATGCTCTCAGCCAGAGTCGCCTGAAGCTGCTGCCGTGTGAAGGCACCTACTTCCTGCTGGCTGACTACAGCGCGATTTCCGATCTGGATGATGTGAGCTTCTGCCGCTGGTTAACGACGGAAGTGGGCGTGGCGGCGATTCCGCTGTCGGTCTTTTGCGCCGCGCCGTTCCCGCATAGGCTGATTCGTCTGTGCTTCGCTAAACAGGAGGCGACGCTGCTGGCCGCCGCCGAGCGTCTTTGCCGACTGTAGCTATTTCACCGTCCAGGCCTGTGAGAACTGGCGATTGCCGAACATTTCACACAGGCCGTTAATCTGCTTCAGGCGCAGAATTTCGTCCGCATCCATACCCAGTTCCTGCCCCATTTTTTCATCGCTCCAGCCAAGTTGGCTCAGTTCGCGCACGATATCAGACATGGCGCTAATCTGGTGTCGCCCGCGCGCGCGGTTATGGCGCACGGTAGCGGCCATGCGTGAGGGGAGTGAATCGTCACACTTTTCCAGCTGGGTGATGGGCAGGTAGCCGTGAAAACGCTTTTTCAGCGTCGTTTTGGACTGTGACAGCAGGTGGCGATGGAAGCCGTCGACGATTTCATAATGACTTTCTTTTTTCTCAATGACCACGATAGGCTGGGTGAAACCGTCGGCCTCCAGTGATTTGGTCAGCAGACGTTTTTCCTGCGGCGCCATATTGTTAGGGTTGTAGTCGTTTGGCGAAATTTGCTCTTCTTTTACCCATAGCACGCAGTCGATAGGCTGATCTTTAAACGGGCTTTCGGCGTGTAAGGCCTGACGGAACTGGTTAATGGCATCGATTTTGTCATCCGGTGCGAGATGCTGCAGATAGTCTCGCAGCTGATTTATTAGTGTTTGTCGCATAAGATTCCCCATTGCTGACGCTTTTGTTCCATACGCGCGCGATAGCGCTGATAGTGATTTGCTTTGGTCGGGCTAAAGGAGAGCATTCGGCACCAATAGTCATTGTTTAACAGTACTTTGCATATCCTTCGCCACGATGGAATGTCCTTTGAACCCAAATCTTTTTCCTGTTCGTCAGGGATATCTTCCCAACCCTGTTTTTGATACCAGTGAAGGTAGACGGCAATTTTGTTGCGATAATGGTCGGCGGTGGTTTGCGGCATGCTGTGGAGTAGAAAATGCGCGTAGCTTCGCCAGCTGTAGTTTGCCGGTTTCTCGAGTTTACGATGGCCGTAAAATTGGTTGTCTTGCCCGGCATAAACGCCGCCGCTGTGTACGCCGCTGACCCGTTGACACATATCGGCCCAACGCTCCGGTTCCAGCACGTGATAGAGCCAGAGTCCCTGACGCTGTTCTGGCCCAAAGGGTTCGCAGATGCGCATGTAGCGCAATGGAACCCCTGCTTGATACATCAGATTGTAGAGGGGGTTATACGGCTGCTGGGTTTTGGCGAACCATGTCCAGATATCGGCAGTTTTCCAGTCGTAGATAGGGTAGACGTACCAGGCGTGATGACCCGGCGCGATGGTTGTCCAGGGTTTATCATCGGCAAAGCGCCGTTTCCGCTGGGAGGCAATCGTCAAAAAGCGGTTATAGGATTCGTCGGCACGGATCCCGACCATCACCGCTGCCGGGCGCTGCTGCGAGAACCATTCGGCGAACTTTTGCACGAACAGTTCAAAGGTCATTCCCGATTCATAAAAAGAGAAAAAGGCAGGATCGGTAATCGCATCGGATGGCGGTTGTCTGACCCATTTTGCGCCAGGCTCCCAGCATTGCCATTCCGGCTGAAATTGGGTCAGTGAGTTTTGCGTGGTAAGCGGTAGAGCCACCCAGTAAAAGTTCTCAATCACGTCCTGGTATTGTTGGCGTAATTTTTCACAGTGGTTAATGGTGTAAGAGAATTGCGCTTCCCAATCAATATACAGGACGCTAATTTTGTGTCCACGTTGTCGGGCAAGTTGTGCGGTTAAATGCAACATCACCGTTGAATCTTTTCCACCCGAAAATGAAACGCAAACGCGAGAGAAATTATCTAATGTCCAGATAATACGGTCGTGAGTCGCTTCCAGGACCGATTGCGTGAGCGGGAGTTTTACCATGGACATACGCCGCCATCCTTGAATACGTGTTCTATTAATAGAATCTTATATCATACAATAATATGAGTGATACTCACGAGAGTAATTTTCTCCTTTTTTGGAGCTATTTTTAATACAGGCTTTTTATAATAATTATAAATTATGACTCTAGTTTTTTTATTGCCCTGATGAATGCTTCTGAATTTAACGAGGCACGATTATAGCACACATAAATGGACACTTTGGGTAATGGTTTTGGAAGCGTAATCTCTTTCAGCCGCAGTGAGGCCCTTAACATTGTAAAATAAGGCTGCGGCACGATACCTATTAAATCAGCCTGGTATATTGCATTCATAACAGATATAAATGATGATGAGCGAAATACGCAATTGCGTTCGACCATAAAACTATTGTTATTGTACTGGTTGCGTTTTACCCAAGAATCCTGAACATCGTAATAGGTAAATTTTTCCTGGAGTATCTCCTCGTACGTAGCGTGAGTTCCCAGCCGCGGGTGGCCCTCCCGGCATATTAACACCGTATCAGCATCGTAAAATTTCTCGCACACCAGCGCGCGATTGTAGATGGGTGACGTGGTAATAACGATATCCGCTTTGCGGTAGTGCAGCAGGTTTTCTACCGAATCGTTAATACTTGTGTAATCATGGTACTCAATCTGGAGGTCTGGCTCGGCCAGGAGCGCATTAATAAAGTTGGCGAGTTTGGGGGTTGAGAAAATCTGTGGGCCGTAAATGATGATTTTTTTGTCAAGATCTGCACTGGCCATCATATTTATCGTCTGTTCTAACTGATTAAGATTTTTTGACAGATGCTGGTGTAGATTAACGGCAATCGTTGTGGGCGTGATCCCTTTTCCGGCGCGGACAAATAACGGATCGCTTAATTGCGAACGCAGACGTTGGAGTGATTGACTCACCGCTGAGGGGGTAATAAAGAGCATTTCAGCCGCTTTGCTGATGCTAAGATGTTGATAAATACACTCGAAAATAACCAGTAAGTTAAGGTCGAATCTTTTCAGGTCATAGAGATTTGCCATTTCGCATCCTTTCTAAATGAATAGGGGTATTCATTAACCCATCGCTACAGTCCATGTGTTCGAGAAACTAAAATATATCTTAAATCTTACTAAAGATAAATCATGATCGTGTAATTAGCGGTTAATAAATTTTTTCCTCATATGTTTAAAATATCAATCTGTTCTGTTTCACGGATAGATAATATGTATGGCCACTTTAAACTTACCACTGTTTATTATTTTCGACAATGTCTCTTTTATACAGGTAATAAATGAGAGGCATACGTAACATGCTATCTTTTATTGTTATTCGTAGGATTATACGGTTATAGGCGCACGATATGGGGTAAAGAACCCGTTAGATAGAAAATATCTGTAAAATCAGTTTGTTGTGAAGAGTCTACGGTGTAGCCTATCACAATCATAGACAGGACCTACCGTGTGTTAATTGCCCTTTGTCGGCTGGAGTGATGTAATCAAAAAGCTGTTACAACCTTTGCTAGGGTATGTAGAGCGCAACACTATGCCAGCCTGGCTGGCGCTGAACTCACCTGCGGGGGATTCAGGTAATCGGGCCGCCTTTGTTGCGGCCTTTTTACGTTAAGGGATGAGCGTTTAGTGCTTATCCCTGAACACAGGTTCACAAAGTTGTCTTGTTCCGGTTGTTAGATAACGCTTATTGATTTGATAATGTAAACGCATTGGTCGAATCAGGAATTATTCGTTAACTTAGACCTCAACGAAAACACGGAGGAAGTACTCGATGTCTTTAATTAACACTAAAATCAAACCTTTCAAAAACCAGGCGTTCAAAAACGGTGAGTTCATCGAAGTCACTGAGAAAGATACCGAAGGTCGCTGGAGCGTCTTCTTCTTCTACCCGGCTGATTTCACCTTCGTATGCCCGACCGAACTGGGCGACGTTGCAGACCATTACGAAGAACTGCAGAAACTGGGCGTGGACGTGTACTCTGTGTCTACCGACACTCACTTCACTCACAAAGCATGGCACAGCAGCTCTGACACCATCGCGAAAATCAAATACGCGATGATCGGTGACCCGACTGGCGCCCTGACCCGTAACTTCGACAATATGCGTGAAGATGAAGGTCTGGCTGACCGTGCGACCTTCGTTGTTGACCCGCAGGGCATCATCCAGGCTATCGAAGTTACCGCTGAAGGTATCGGCCGTGACGCTTCTGACCTGCTGCGTAAAATCAAAGCGGCTCAGTACGTTGCTTCTCACCCAGGCGAAGTATGCCCGGCTAAATGGAAAGAAGGCGAAGCGACTCTGGCTCCATCTCTGGACCTGGTCGGTAAAATCTAAATTTCCGTCGTTTTTCGCGCCGCAGCGTCTTGCTGTGACGCGAAATACTCAGGAAATAGCCCCCTTTAAAAACGGGTGCACCAGCACCCGAATTTCTTATTAGCGTCCATGATGCAAGCGCATTCAGGCTGCCGCGTGAGGCCGCTTGCATGATGATGTTTTAAGCCCAGGAGATAACAATGCTCGACACCAACATGAAAACCCAGCTCAAGGCCTATCTTGAGAAGCTGACCAAACCTGTTGAGCTGATTGCCACGCTGGATGACAGCGCTAAATCGGCAGAGATCAAGGAACTGTTGGCTGAAATTGCTGAACTGTCAGACAAAGTCACCTTTAAAGAAGACAACACCCTTGCTGTACGCAAGCCGTCGTTCTTGATCACCAATCCAGGTTCCCATCAGGGGCCGCGTTTTGCAGGTTCACCGCTGGGCCACGAGTTCACTTCGCTGGTGCTGGCGCTGCTGTGGACCGGTGGTCACCCGTCGAAAGAAGCGCAGTCTTTGCTGGAGCAGATTCGTGACATCGACGGTGATTTTGAGTTTGAAACCTACTACTCGCTGTCATGCCACAACTGCCCGGATGTGGTGCAGGCGCTGAATCTGATGTCGGTGTTAAACCCGCGCATCAAGCATACCGCGATCGATGGCGGTACTTTCCAGAACGAAATCACCGATCGTAACGTGATGGGCGTTCCGGCGGTTTATGTCAACGGCCAGGAGTTCGGTCAGGGTCGTATGACGCTGGCGGAAATCGTCGCAAAAGTAGACACCGGGGCGGAAAAACGTGCAGCGGAAGAGCTGAATAAACGCGATGCGTATGAGGTGCTGATTGTCGGTTCCGGCCCGTCCGGCGCGGCAGCGGCCGTTTACTCGGCGCGTAAAGGGATTCGTACCGGCCTGATGGGCGAGCGCTTTGGCGGCCAGGTGCTGGATACTGTCGATATTGAAAACTATATCTCCGTACCGAAGACCGAAGGTCAGAAGCTGGCGGGCGCGCTGAAGGCGCACGTAAGCGAATATGATGTAGACGTGATTGACTCCCAGAGCGCGACTAAGCTGGTGCCAGCCTCCGTTGAAGGCGGCCTGCATCAGATCGAAACCGCCTCCGGCGCGGTGCTGAAAGCGCGTAGCATTATTATCGCGACCGGCGCTAAGTGGCGTAACATGAACGTACCGGGTGAAGATCAGTATCGTACCAAGGGCGTAACCTATTGCCCGCACTGCGACGGCCCGCTGTTTAAGGGCAAACGCGTGGCGGTGATCGGCGGCGGCAACTCCGGCGTAGAAGCCGCAATCGACCTTGCGGGCGTGGTTGAACACGTCACTCTGTTGGAGTTTGCTCCAGAAATGAAAGCGGACCAGGTACTGCAGGATAAAGTACGTAGCCTGAAGAACGTGGACATCATCCTGAATGCGCAAACCACCGAAGTGAAAGGCGACGGCACCAAAGTCACCGGTTTGCAGTATCGTGACCGTGTGAGCGGCGATGAGCACCACGTGGCGTTGGCCGGGATCTTCGTGCAGATTGGTCTGCTGCCGAATACCACCTGGCTAGAGGGCGCAGTTGAGCGTAACCGGATGGGCGAAATCATCATCGATGCGAAATGCGAGACCAACGTTAAAGGCGTATTCGCCGCGGGTGACTGTACTACCGTGCCTTACAAACAGATTATTATCGCCGCTGGCGAAGGTGCGAAAGCGTCACTGAGCGCGTTCGATTATCTGATTCGCACCAAAACTGCATAAAAAAGAAGACAATGCCTGCAATGTCAAAGGCCACCGAAAGGTGGCCTTTTTTTGCGGATTACGCCGGGATCAGCGGACAACGAGTACCGGAATGTGTGCGTGGCGAATCACGCTGGAAGCGTTGGAACCGAGAAGGTGCGTACTGATAGATGGGTTACGCGAACCAATCACCACCATATCGGCGCCCAGTTCTTCAGCCAGCTCATTTACCGCATCGCGGACGCTACCCAGACGAACGTGTAGCTTGATGCGGGAAGGGTCGAGCGTGAAGTGGCTGACCATGGTGGTCAGGCGACTTTCAGCTTCCTGCTGAAGATGTTCCTCAAACCGGCGTAGATCGGCTGCAAAACGGCTCATGGTGTAGCTGGCAGATGCGGGCAACACGTGCAGCAGATGGATAATGCCATCCTGCTGGGCCAAAAACTCCGCGTGACGAATCGCTTTGTCACTCAACTCCATCTCAAAAACATCAACTGGCATAATGATTGTTTTGTACATAGGCTCCTCCTTGTCTTTGTAGAACAATCAAAACACATAATTCGTTTTGAATATGTCATTCAGTTCGCAAAATAGTTTATCGAAGAGAGGGGAGTTGTAAAGTTTGGTCAGACAGGGCAGAAAGAGGATGCCAGGCACCCTCTTAATTTAATACCGCGCGGAATTAACGATGAAATTCGCCGGCGGCTTCTGGCTGATACAGCAGCTCGAGGACTTCCAGGTGGGTTGAGGCGCCGCCCGGTAACTCCCAGTGGATAGTGCTGCCTGCACGCAGGCCGAGCAGGGCCGCGCCAACCGGGGCCATCACCGAGAGCTGGCTACTGCTATCGGTCATCTGGGCCGGGAAGACCAGCGTGCGGACGCGTTCTTCACCGGTGGTAAGATCGCGGAATCTGACCTGGCTATTCATACTGACTACGTCGTGCGGCATGTCCTCAGGGGCACACATCTGGGCACGATCCAGTTCGTCGTTTAGCGCGCTCGCCACCGGAGAATTTGCGTAAGCAGGTTGCTCAAGCAGGCGGTCGATACGCTCGGCATCGAACTCATTAATAATGATGGCAGGTCTGGTCATTATTTACTCCATGTCTATCGATTATCCAAAAGAAAACCCTCACCGCCAGCGGCAAGGGTTCATCTCACCCCATCATACTGATCCTGGCGTCAGGTTTGAAGTGATGAAGTGCACATTCGCAGATGGCAACACTCTTTGTTTTGTGAATTTTATGCGAAATCCATCGCAACTTATAAATCTGGATTATTCTTTTTAGGCTGCACCTGGCAGCGTCCTTCCAACACAGGAGATCGTATGAGCGGTTTCGATAAACTGACCCTGAAAGATGGTAGTTATCTCTGGTTTAAAGATTGGGGGAGCGGACAGCCGATTGTTTTTAGTCACGGCTGGCCGTTAACGTCTGATGCGTTTGAGGATCAGATGCTGTATCTGGGTTCGAAAGGGTACCGAGTCATCGCCCACGATAGACGAGGCCATGGGCGTTCGGCACAGCCCTGGGACGGGCATAATATGGATCAGTATGCCGACGACCTGGCGGAACTGACCTCGCATCTGAATCTAAAAGATGCGGTGCACGTGGGGCACTCTACCGGCGGCGGTGAAGTGGCTCACTACATTGGTCGTCATGGAACCAGTCGAGTGGCAAAAGCGGTACTGATTGGCGCGGTGACGCCGATTATGGTGAAAACGGATTTCAACCCCAACGGCGTGCCGCTTGAAGTGTTCGACGGTATTCGCAACGGCGTGGTGGAAGATCGCGGAGCCTTCTTTTACGAGCTGTCGGCGGCGTTCTATGGCTATAATCGCGCGGGCGCAAAAGAGTCAAAAGCGGTACGTGAAGGATTTGTTGAGCAAGGTCTACAAGGCTCTATCAAAGCGCTGTACGACTGCGTTAAAGCGTTTTCAGAAACCGATCTGCGTGAAGATTTGCGTAAGATAACGGTACCGACATTGGTGATTCACGGCGATGACGACCAGATTGTGCCGTTTGAAACCTGTGGCAAGGTCGCAGCGGAAATCTTACCGAACGCGGAGTTGAAGGTTTATAAAGGCGGATCGCACGGGATCTGTACGACTCACAAACATCAGATCAACGACGATCTGCTGGCATTCATTCAGAAATAACGATGCGCAGCCCCCGCGAGCGGGGGCTTGGGATCAATAACCGTTTTGATCCACCACGAACTGTTTGCCGCAGTTGCCGGGATGCGGTTGTGGTAGCAGGGAAGCAGCGGTGAGCGGGTCGTTGATGCTGGCCGATTTAATGGCAATTTGCATTTCTGTCAGATAGGCCGGATTACCGTTACAGGTTAGCTTAACGGCTTTCACGTTCTCTTTGCCGAAGGCCGAAGCCACCGCACTGTCAAAGCTGGCGCGAGTGACGGTTTTACCGTAGTTGGCCGCGAGGAAGGTGCCGATAGCGCTCTGCTTCACTTCGCTATTCAGACGTACCATCGTACTGAAGTAGGTATCAGGGTCGAAGCCAAAACAGACGCCGTGTTTGGCGTATTCATAGCGCTCAAGACAGCTTTTTCCCCCGCTGCCAGGCATGACCTGGTTGAGCTTATTGGCCACTTCCAACGACAGACCGGTCTCTTCGGCGGCGCATTTACGGCTGGCTTTGGCTTCCGGCATATTGGGGATGGGGCGCGTGGCGCAACCGAAGCGCATCCAGCGATTATTATCGACCCCGCGTGAGGCGATCGACGCCGGCAGGCCAGGCCATAGGCCGTGAACCGTCAAGTAGTCGGCTTTGTTGACCGCTTCTTTTGGCTGCTGACATTCCAGTGGTTCTTTGCGATTTCTGTCGTGCTGACTCTGGCAAAAACCGGTTTGCCAGGAAAGAGCCAGCACATAACGATCGAAGTCACCATATTGTGTCGGTGCGAGAGGGGCGGCCTGTAGGCTGCCGGCGCAGAGCAACAGCGCGCATCCTGACACAATATTCTTCCTTAGCATTTTCCTGACTCCACGTTTTAAATCATTTAGTGACGTTATTACATAATAAAATAAGGCGCCCTCAGGCGCCTTATTTATTTCATCAATCAATGTTTACGCGGCGGCGCCGGGAACCAGAATTTCCGTGGCGATAATCACCACCAGCAGGCCGACAAGAACCGGTACCGAGGTACGTTTGACCACTTCGAACGGCGAGATTTTTGCCATCCCGGCGACCGCAACTACCACGCCGGAGACCGGGGAGATGGTACGACCCAGGTTGGAGGCCTGCAGCATCGGAATGGAGAGATATGCCGGGTTAATGCCGGAAGAGTGCGCCAGTTTTGGAATCATCTCGACGAAAGCGTAGAACGGCGCGTTACCGGAACCGGTGGTCATCGCGGCCAGCATGGTCAGCACCACCAGCACCAACATCAGGATAATGCTGGCGGATCCAAATGAGGTCGCAATAGAGATCAGGCTATTGATAAAACCGATAGTACTCAAGCCTTGCGCGAAAACACCGGCCGCAACTAACAGCATAACCACGCCAGCAAAGGCGTCGGCCATCCCGCGATAGGCGACTTCAAGGCCGGCAAATACGTTCTGGGTGTTAAAGCCACGACAGAATTCCAGCACGGCGGCCAGCAGCATGCAAATCACCAGAATGGCGATAATATGCAGTTCCGGGCCCCATTTACCGTCGAAAATCAGTACGCCAATAATTGGCGTGAACGGCAGAATGGCATAGAAACTTGGGGCCGTGGTGGTAATTTCGCTGACATCCAGCATCTCGTGCGAGATGTGTTCTTTCTTGTCCAGATAGCGCTGCCAGAAGAAATGGGCGATAGCCATCGCGATAATCGCGGCGATGGAGATCGGCAGCGTGGTTTTAAAAGCGAAATCGATTAACGGCATTTCAGCGGCCTTGGCGGCCAGCACGACGTCGCCGGAAGTCGGGGAGAGAATAATAGCGGCCGGGGAGGCACAAATAGCGGCCGCGGCGCCTCGGCTAATACCAACGTTAACCATCACCGGGAACAGCGTCGCCATCAGCAATACGCCAAGGCCGGTTGCCGAAGAGACGGCCAGCGACATCAGGCACGCCACAAAATAAGCGGCAATCATCAGTAAATACGGTGAGTTGATATATTGCAGCGGTTTTGATGCCAGCTTAACGACCATATCATTGGCGCCAATATGGGTCATATAAGCCGCAAAGCCACAGAGCATCATTATCATCATGCCGAGGTCGCCGCCGCGGCTCATCAGCAGAATTTTAATATATTCAACTATGTCGGTGGCAGAGTAACCGGTGCTGGTTGCGTTGCCTGGTAAAATCTTATGCCCCATCAATGCGCTGGCAATCAGCAGCAGCAGGCCACCAACAAAAAGGACTCCCGTTGCGGAATATCCTTTGATGATGTAGCGGGCAACGCCCACGATAACCACAACACCAATCAGGAGTTCAAAGAACGTTAACATTATTAACACCTATCGCCCAGTTATAAAAATTGATACAGAACAGCATCAAAAAGTAAGTGGTGAAATGTGCCGAAAAAAACGGCAAATTTAGCTGATGAAAATCAAAAAACAGACTAATTCAAGATGATGATAATGCAATTTACACGATGTACTCACAAAGCGGAACATTGACGTAGCAGTAAGTATAGTGGATTGGTTGAATAATAAACAATAAAGGTAAATGAAATGTTGTTTTTTCAACAAGGTAGAGGCATAGGGATGGGGGAAGATACGGTGGTTGCGCCAGTGAGCTGAAGGGCATGCTTTTTATCACTCAGGATGAAATATTTAAAGTTATTAATTCCGTCGCGTTGGGCTTTAAATAATCTGGTAAGAAAATATCAGGAATATTAGTGGAATAATACGAGTTTTAATTTTGCTAATATTAAAAGCATAGACCGTTTTTCCCGAGTGCGCTAAAGATGTTTACAATTTACCTTATAAAAGATATTTATTCGCATTAAAAGCATGGCTTTGATTTGACGAGTATCTAAGAATATTCTAATTTATTGTCTGGCGGTGAAAAAACGACTATCGATTGGTACCGTTGCACAGCTATTGAGTTTATCCTTGTTAGACTATTCTTAATGGATAATTTATTGGCAAGTCTATCGTGTTAAAACTAAATAAAATTTTCTCGCTATCGCTGATTTTCGCGGGGCTGTATGGTGCAGCGTATCCTGTCGAGGCCTCTTTTACGGAAACGATCAAAGATGGCTATAACACGTTGAGCAATAACATTGTGCAGACGTGGGATGAACCACAGCACTACGATCTGTACGTGCCGGCTATCACCTGGCATGCGCGTTTTGCCTATGATAAAGAAAAAACCGACGAGTACAATGAGCGTCCCTGGGGGGCGGGGTTCGGCGTATCGCGCTGGGATGATAAAGGTAACTGGCACGGCATTTATCTGATGGCTTTTAAAGACTCCTTTAATAAATGGGAACCTATCGGCGGTTACGGCTGGGAGAAAACCTGGCGTCCGCTGGCAGATGATAACTTCCGTCTTGGGCTGGGCTATACCGTTGGGGTAACCGCCCGCGATAACTGGAACTACATTCCGCTGCCGGTGGTGCTGCCGCTGGCCTCTATTGGCTATGGGCCGGCCACGTTCCAGATGACCTACATTCCAGGCACTTATAACAATGGTAATGTCTACTTTGCCTGGCTGCGTTTCCAGTTCTGATTACGGGGTCAGGAACCAGGGCCGGGATAATGTCAACCTGCAAATAAAAGTTAGCGACATTTATCACTTTTTAACAAACTTGGACTGGACAAAACGCACGACAATTGTTGTACTGTTAACTGACACAGATTAGTGTCGTTTTTTCATATAAAGGTAATTTTGATGTCTAAGATTAAAGGTAACGTTAAGTGGTTTAATGAGTCCAAAGGATTCGGTTTCATTACTCCGGAAGATGGCAGCAAAGACGTATTCGTACACTTCTCTGCAATCCAGACCAACGGTTTCAAAACTCTGGCTGAAGGTCAGCGCGTAGAGTTCGAAATCACTAACGGTGCCAAAGGCCCTTCTGCTGCTAACGTCATCGCTCTGTAAGCGAAAAATAGCAGTCAGAATTCAAAACCCGCTTAAATGCGGGTTTTTTTTATCTTGCTTCTACCCCTGACTGCTGGCGCTGAACAGCCAGAACGCCAATGCCGTCATGGCGAAAGAGCCAAACAGGTTCACTGCGACGTTCAGCAGCGCCCAACTGACCTTTCCCGCCTGTAAAAGGAATACCACTTCAGCCGAAAAGGTGGAGAAGGTGGTCAATCCGCCGCAGAAGCCGGTGGTGATTAACACTTTCCATACCGGGTCAATTTGCGGTAGCCGATTAAACCAGGCCAGACCCGCGCCGATAATAAATGCGCCAAGCAGGTTCGCCACCAGTGTTCCAATCGGCAGCGCATGGTGCAAAGGATTAAAGCGAAGGCTGAGCAGCCAGCGGGCAACGCTGCCGGTGCCGCCACCGATAAATACGGCCAACAAAAGTTGCGTCATGCGGATTTCCTGCCATTGTCAAAACATCATCCGAGTTTAACCCTGCCGGGCGAATCTGGCTATATACTCATTAGTATTCATCATCTTGATATATCGGTAGAACTTAAGGAGAGGCTATGCGAGTTGCCGCGGGGCAGTTTATCGTCACATCGGAGTGGCGGGAGAATGCGCAAACCGCTGTATCGTTGATGCAGGCTGCGGCGGAACAGCACGCTGATTTATTGGTGCTACCAGAGGCCCTGCTGGCGCGCAGCGATAGCGACCCTGATATGTCGGTGAAGTCCGCGCAACCGCTGGATGGCGGTTTTATGCAGCATCTCAAAGCGCAAAGCTCTCGCGATACGCTGACGACCCTATTGACTATCCACACGCCCTCGACGGAAGGGAGAGCCTGCAACACGCTGGTGGCGCTGCGCGGCGGTGAGGTGATTGCCCACTATCATAAGCTGCATCTGTATGATGCTTTCGCGATACAGGAGTCGAAGAGAGTGGATGCCGGGAACGCGTTGCCGCCGCTGATTGAGGTGGCAGGTTTTCAGGTGGGGTTAATGACCTGCTATGACCTGCGTTTCCCGGACATGGCGTTGGCGCTTGCTCTTCAAGGGGCCGAGATTCTGGCACTGCCTGCCGCCTGGGTGCGTGGGCCGCATAAAGAGCACCACTGGGCCACGCTGCTGGCAGCGCGGGCGTTGGATACCACCTGTTATATTGTTGCCAGCGGCGAGTGCGGCACGCGCAATATCGGCCAGAGTCGGATAGTTGACCCGCTGGGCGTTACGCTGGCCGGCGCATCGATTGAGCCACAGCTGATTATGTCCGACCTGCGGCGCGACGATCTTACTCGCATTCGTCAGCAGCTTCCGGTACTGCAAAATCGACGTTTTGCGCTACCGCAATTAACGTGACGTTTTTTTAAACAACGCTTGATTCACCTTGTTACAGATTGCTATTGTGTGCACGCGCCAGATGACCGTTAATAAACTACGGTGATATGGCGCATTCTGCAGCCTGTTTTTGAGAAGAAGGTATCTATGGGTGAGATTAGTATTACCAAACTGCTGGTAGTGGCAGCACTGATTATTCTGGTGTTTGGTACCAAGAAATTACGGACTCTGGGTGGAGATCTGGGTTCAGCGATCAAAGGCTTTAAGAAAGCCATGAATGATGATGAAACCACCGCGCAGAAAAGCGCAGACGAGACTCCGGCAGAAAAACTCTCTCATAAAGAGTAAGCAGGGCAGCGTTTAACATGGCGTGCCGATCAGCGCGTGCCATGCCCAGGCCAGAAGGCCTGCGGAAGGGGCTTCAGCATGACGATGCTGAGGCCTTTTTTGTGGAATCATGTTTCTGAATGTATTTCATTGAAACAATATATTTCACTGATGGGCATTAAAAAAGCCGCTATCGGAAGAGAGCGGCTTTTTTGCGTCAGGCGGTGGCCTTACTTCACTTCAAGGCCCTTAGCCTGAAGGTCCGCATGGTAGGACGAACGCACGAACGGGCCGCAAGCGGCGTGGGTAAAGCCCATCGCCAGCGCTTCGGCTTTCATTTCTTCAAACTCGTCCGGGCTAACGTAGCGCTGTACCGGCAGGTGGTGACGGCTTGGCTGCAGGTATTGGCCCAGCGTCAGCATAGTGACGCCGTGGCGGCGTAGATCGCGCATAACCTCGATGATTTCAGCATTGGTTTCACCGAGGCCAACCATCAGGCCGGATTTGGTAGGAATGTCCGGGTGCGCTTCTTTAAAACGCTCCAGCAGCTTCAGCGACCAGTTGTAGTCGGCACCCGGACGAACCTGACGATAAATACGCGGCACGTTTTCCAGGTTGTGGTTAAACACGTCCGGCGGCGTCTCGGTCAGGATCTCTAAGGCGCGGTCCATACGGCCACGGAAGTCGGGCACCAGCGTTTCAATCTTAATGCTCGGGCTTTTCTCGCGAATGGCGGAAATACAGTCGGCGAAGTGTTGAGCACCGCCGTCGCGCAGATCGTCGCGATCCACCGAGGTGATGACGACATAACGCAGCGCCATATCAGCAATGGTCTGCGCCAGTTTCTTCGGTTCATTGGCATCAGGCGCGACCGGGCGACCGTGGGCCACGTCGCAGAACGGGCAGCGACGGGTACAGATAGCACCGAGAATCATAAAGGTCGCGGTACCGTGGTTGAAACATTCCGCCAGGTTCGGACAGGAAGCTTCTTCACATACGGAGTGCAGACCATTTTTACGCATGGCCGCTTTGATACCCTGGATACGGGAAGAGTCTGCCGGAAGTTTAATTTTCATCCATTCCGGTTTTCGCAGCAGCGCTTCGCGCTCTGTTGCCACGTTTTTAACCGGGATAAGGGCCATTTTATCGGCGTCGCGGTACTTAACACCGCGTTCCATCACAATGGGTTTACTCATAGCGTACGTGTTCCAGTTCCGAGTATCGAGGGAAAGCGTTTCAATTCAAGGGAATGTTGTATTTATCAACTATTTTTGAATTAATGACACGCAGTATACCATTGAAACGGGGTTTAAAGCAGCCTGCCTGGCCGGCAAATTGTAAAATAGTTGTTGAATAATGCTTTTTTGCCGGCAAGGTGGAGTGGCGGGCAGGAGAATCAGAATGCCTGCTGAATCACGTTGATAATGTTTTGCATTACCGGGTCCCGCAGACTGAGTTTGTTGTAATGCAATGAAAAGTCGACCCGTTCCTGCTGCAGGGGAGCAAAGTCCAGGGTGCACAGCGGCCAGCACTGCTTAAAGATATGGTAGAAGCGTTGCGGCATAATGCCAATCAGATTGCTTGAGGCTATCAGTGACGCGATGGTGAACAGGTTGTAACTGCTTACGCTGACCTGACGATCGGGGAGCATATCGCGAATGCGTTTATACTGATCGTTTTGCCCCGCGCCATCCATCGTGAGCAGCGTGTGTTCATACTGCATCAGCGTATCAACCGAGGTCTCTTCGTTAAGCGCCGGATGGTCATTGCGACAGACCAGCACCAGTTTATCGCTAAATAGCGCATGACGGCCCAAGGTGCGCGGGTTGTTATGTTCGTGGTTATCGATGACCAAATCCGTCTGGAACTGGCTGAGCTGGGTGTTGGCGTCGGTCACCGCAACGTTACGCAGCAGCACTTGCGGATAGGTCTCTTTGACTACCTGATAGATAACCGGCATTACGATAGCGCCAACGGATGCCGCCGTACCGATAGTGATGACCCGCTGCTTATCGTAGCTGCCGTCGAGGTCCAGTGCGCCCAGAATCGACTCCAGCCCCTGGCTGATGTATTCATGCAGGTGGGTCGCGTAGGCTGTTGGCGTCACGCCCTGTCCTTTACGAATGAACAGGGGGTCGGGAAAGAGGAGACGAAGTTTCTGGATTGATTGACTAATGGCCGATGGCGTGAGGTTCAGAATTTTCGCCGCATTGACAATGCCTTTATGCACATAGACTGCTTCAAATATGGTCAATAAGTTCAGGTCTATATTACGCAGGGTGCGAAAGATTTGTGGCGTATCATTATCGACATTCATATTTATTTTATTTTCAGGCTTATTGTTATAATCCACACTGCTCACTCCATATTCATTCACTCCATGAATGATAGTTGATGATTTCATTATTATTATGATTGGTGAGTCCATCCTACCGCAAGATGGAAATGGAAATTTTCTTTATGGGTCAATGCATTAATGATTCTAATGCTTCATTAAGTGTATATCGTTGTCGTGATTTTGCAAAAAAATGAGAACCAGTCTTCATTTTCAGAACATGAACGGCTGAAAGAATAGAGAAACTTGACGGTGTTATAAAAGGCGTGCGATGGGGATAGTCAACGACCCAACACAATATTGGGCCGAAATGTATAATATATTAAGCAGAGATATATTCGTGCGGAGGATTGTTTAGCAACGCTAAAAAATGACTGACAAGAATTGGGGATATATTTTCCGGCTTTGCCTCACTCATCCATTCTGAGACCTGTGCCATCTCCATGCCCGCATAACCGCAAGGGTTGATTCGCAGGAAAGGGGATAAGTCCATCGCGATATTCAGCGCCAGCCCGTGGAAAGAGCAGCCTTTACGGATACGGAGCCCCAGCGAGCAGATCTTTTTCTCACCCACGTACACGCCCGGCGCATCGGCGCGCGGATGTGCCTCAATGCCTAGCTCTGCTAATGTATTAACGACGGTTTGCTCCAACAGCGTCACCAGTTCGCGTACCCCCAGCTTGCGGCGCTTCAGGTTCAGCAGAACGTACATCACCTGCTGGCCCGGCCCGTGGTAGGTTACCTGGCCGCCGCGGTCGCTCTGGATGACCGGAATATCGCCGGGAACCAGGACGTGTTCTGCTTTACCCGCCTGACCCTGCGTGAATACCGGTTGATGCTCCACCAGCCAGATCTCGTCCAGAGTGGATTCATCGCGATTATCGGTAAAGTCATGCATCGCCTGAGAAATGGGTTCGTAAGGCTGTAGGCCCAGTTGACGAATGAGGAGGGTATTAAAATCCAAAACAGCGTCTCCACAGAGGGGAAATGATGGACGCAGAGTATATCACAGGGAGAAGGGGGGAGGCGTTACCCGGCAGTGCCGGGTAACGGAGATGCGATTACAGCACCATACGGACAATTTCAATATTGCCCAGCTCTTCGTACAGCGTCTCTACCTGCTCAATGTGGGTAGCATTGATAGTAATGGACACCGAGTGGTAATTGCCTTTGCTGCTCGGTTTTATCTGCGGAGAGTAGTCACCTGGCGCATGGCGCTGTACCACTTCAACCACCAGGTCAACCAGCTCAGGTTTCGCCAGACCCATTACTTTGTAAGTAAACGGTGTAGGGAATTCAAGCAGTTCGTTCAGTTTGGTTTTCATGTCAGCTCCAGTGTTAAAAAAGAATAACTCCCGCATGGTTAGCGGGAGTTATTTTAGCTATGCATAGTATATGGGGATGGAAATCACACTTTCAAGTGGGTGATTTTTAACCAAACCAGTGATGGAACATTAATTTAATGTAATCAATGATTTTGCCAAAGAAGTTGCCTTCAGGAATTTCCTGCAACACCACCAGCGGACGCTGATCGATAGTTTTACCGTCCAGCTGGAAGTTGATGGTACCCACAACCTGGTTTTTCTGCAGCGGCGCGTGCAGCTCGCTGGTGGTCAGCACGTAGCTTGCCTTCAGGTCTTTCATGCGGCCACGTGGAATGGTCAGGTACACGTCTTTGTCCACGCCTAACGAGGCGCGGTCGGTGTCACCAAACCAGGCAGGTTCAGAGGCGAACTCTTTACCGGCTTTAATCGGGTTAACCGTTTCGAAGAAGCGGAAGCCCCACGTCAGCAGTTTCTTGCTCTCGGTTTCACGACCTTTGAAGGTACGGCCGCCCATGACGGCGGAGACAAGGCGCATCTGGCCTTCGGTCGCGGAAGCGACCAGGTTGTAGCCTGCTTTGTCGGTGTGGCCGGTTTTGATTCCGTCAACGTTCAGGCTGTTGTCCCACAGCAGACCGTTACGGTTGAGCTGACGAATACCGTTAAAGGTAAACTCTTTTTCTTTATAGATGGTGTATTCGTTCGGCACGTCGCGGATCAGCGCCTGGCCAATCATCGCCATATCGCGTGCAGAACTGTACTGACCATCGGCATCCAGACCGTGTACGGTCTGGAAGTGGGTATTTTTCAGGCCAAGCGCGTTTACGTAGCTGTTCATCAGGCCAACGAAAGCATCCTGGCTACCCGCAACATAGTCGGCCATCGCCACGCAGGCATCGTTACCAGACTGCAGGTTAATCCCGCGAATCAGCTGTGATACAGGTACCTGCATGCCAGGCTTGAGGAACATCAGGGAGGAGCCCTTGAAGACCGGATTGCCGGTAGCCCAGGCATCGTTGCCGACGGTGACCAGATCGGTCTCTTTAAATTTGCCCGCTTTCATTGCCTGGCCGATGACGTAGCTGGTCATCATTTTGGTGAGGCTAGCCGGATCGCGTCGGGAGTCAGCGTTCTGCTCTGCCAGAACCTTGCCAGAGTTGTAATCAATAAGAATGTAGGATTCGGCGTCAATCTGTGGAACGCCTGGAATCATAGTTTTGATGTTCAGGTCATCGGCGTGGGCAGCGGAGGTCAGTGCTGCGACAGAGAGCGCCGGAAGGAGTAAGCGAGCGAGAAAAGAGGTCTTCATGGTCAGAACAACGACATCCGTGATGGAGTTAAAAAAGTGCCTTACTATAGCAAATGCCCCGCGGGCAGGCATCCGACATCGTATATGACTTTGTTAATGACTTTTACATATACGAAGATTCGGACACCTCCGAGTGCTTTAGTTGGCGTGTGTAATAAACGATTGCAGCTGTGCTTCGTTCTGCAAACGCCCCTGTAAGGTGCTGGCTTCGCCTTTACTGGCGAACGGGCCAAGCTGAATACGCCAGACCGCGCCGTTTTGCGTCACGCGGCCCGGTACGGAGAACTGTTGGCTCAGACGCTGTTGATACTGCTGTGCGCGGGCCTGGTCGCTGACGGCGCCAACCTGAACCACATAATCCCCGGTGGCAGCCGCAGCCGGCGCGGCAACAGCCGCAGTCGCGGCAGGCGCCGCGCTGGTCGGTGCGGTGACCGGTGCTGTCGCCGGAGCGGCAGTGGCCGCTGGCGCTGATTCTTCAAGTACGCCGCTATTTAACGGTGTAGGGGCGCCGAGGAAACCGCCGCTTTTGACCGGAGCACCTTCGCCGCTGTCGGCAGCGGTTAGCGTATCGTTACTGATCGCGCGTACGTCGCCCTGCGGCGCAGCGGCCTGCGGGGCGGAGGAAACGCTGCCCATGCCGCCGCTCAGGTCAGGGCGGCTCGGCAGCGCATAGGTCTGTTTTGCCACCGTTGTACAAGCCATACCGGGGCCGGAGAGTGAACCATCCTGGGCGACGATAATCGGATCGATGCGGACTTTGGTGTTGTTTGAGGTGTTCAGGCGATCGGCCGCCGCGCGGGAGAGTGAAATGACGCGATCGTTGCCATACGGCCCGCGATCGTTAATGCGTACCACGATCATCCGGCCATTCGCCAGGTTGGTAATTCGCGCATAGCTCGGCACCGGAAGGGTCGGGTGCGCGGCGGTGAGCTGCGTCGGATCAAAGGTTTCGCCGATGGCCGTCAGGTTGCTGCCCGGTTCGGCATCATAGATGGCGGCCAAACCAGACTGGCTGAAGTTAGATGGATCCTGGACAATTTTGTATTTCTTGCCGTCGCGTTCGTAATCCTGATTCGCCGTCGCGTTCAGAGGTTCAAAGCGTGGATCGGCCCCGCTGATTTCCACCGTAGGACCATTACATACCGCAGGTTGTGGTGCGGAGACGGTTTGTTGCTGAACATCATCACTCGAACAAGCCGCCAGCAGCCCTGCCGCTATGCAGATCCCAAGCCATTGCTTACGCATTGAGCACCCCTTAGACGCTTTTTGACAACATTTTCCTGTGGGTGTGTATCGACATCACGATACCAAACCCGGCCATCAGTACGATCAGGGCCGAACCCCCGTAGCTGACCAGCGGTAGCGGTACGCCAACCACCGGTAAGATGCCACTTACCATACCAATATTTACGAAGACATAAACGAATAAAATCAGCATCAAACCACCGGCCATCACGCGGCCAAAGGTGGTTTGCGCCTGGGCGGCAATCCACAGGCCGCGCATAATCAGCAGCACGTACAGCGCCAACAGAATCAGAATGCCGATAAGCCCTAGCTCTTCCGCCAGTACGGCAAAGATAAAGTCGGTATGGCGCTCTGGCAGGAACTCGAGCTGTGACTGCGTACCGTGCAGCCAGCCTTTACCGCGAAGGCCGCCGGAGCCGATGGCGATTTTGGATTGAATAATGTGGTAGCCCGCGCCCAGCGGGTCTGATTCCGGATCCATCAGCATCATCACGCGCTGCCGCTGATAGTCGTGCATCAGGAAGAACCAGAGTATCGGGATAAAGCAAGCGACCAGCACCACGGCGACCAGAATCAAACGCCAGCTCAGGCCCGCGAGGAACAGCACAAACAGGCCAGAAAGCGCGACCAGAATGGAGGTGCCAAGGTCGGGCTGTGCCGCAACCAGCAGCGTCGGCATGAAAATCAGCACCAGCGCGATGCCGGTGTTTTTCAGCGTCGGCGGGCAGACGTCGCGGTTAATAAAACGGGCGACCATCAACGGAACGGCGATTTTGGCAATTTCGGACGGCTGGAAACGCACAATCCCGAGATCCAGCCAGCGCTGTGCGCCTTTAGAGATGGCGCCGAAGGCGTCAACCGCCACCAGCAAAATGATACAGATGATATACAGCCAGGGCGCCCAGCCTTCGTAGACGCGCGGCGGAATCTGCGCCATCACCACCATGATAACCAGGCCCATGGCGATCTGGCCGATTTTACGCTCCGTCATCCCCATATCCTGGCCGCTGGCGCTCCAGATAACCAGCGCGCTGTAGGTCAGCAGCGCCAGCAAAATCAGCAGCATGGCGGGGTCGATATGGATTTTATCCCAGAACGATTTTTTGTTCGGATTATCCGTCATGATTATTGGTCCTCCGACGCGGCCACAGCAGGGTTCTCGGTCGGTAATTCGGTGTTGTTGTCGCCCAGCATAATGTGGTCAAGAATCTGACGCATGATGGTACCGACAGCCGGGCCCGCACCGCCGTTCTCCAGGATAATCGCCACGGCGACCTGAGGATCGTTATACGGCGCAAAAGCGGTCATTAATTTATGGTCACGCAGACGTTCTGCGATACGGTGCGCATTATAGGTTTCGTTGGCCTTCAGGCCAAAGACCTGCGCCGTACCGGATTTCGCCGCGATTTTATACGGCGCACCGGCGAAGTATTTGTGCGCGGTGCCGTTTGGACGGTTGGCAACGCCGTACATCCCGTCTTTAGCAATTTCCCAGAAGCCGGAGTGAATATCACCAATTGGCGGCTCTTGCGGCTGCGTCCACGGTACTTTTTTGCCTTCTTCGACGGTGCTGGCCAGCAGATGAGGCGTTTTGATGATGCCATCGTTAATCAGGATCATCAGCGCTTTGCTCATCTGGATAGGCGTCGCTGTCCAGTAACCCTGGCCGATCCCGACAGGAATGGTATCACCCTGATACCAGGGCTTTTTAAAGCGTTTTAGCTTCCATTCACGGGTTGGCATGTTGCCGGAGCGCTCTTCAGCAAGGTCAATGCCGGTATAATCGCCGTAGCCAAACTTGCTCATCCACTCTGACAGACGGTCAATACCCATATCATAGGCGACCTGGTAGAAGAAGGTATCCGCCGACTCTTCCAGCGCCTTGGTGACGTTCAGGTGGCCGTGGCCCCATTTTTTCCAGTCACGATAGCGTTTTTCTGAGCCCGGTAACTGCCACCACCCAGGGTCAAACAGGCTGGTGTTGCGGTTAATCACGCCCGCACTCATGGCGGAGACCGCGACATACGGTTTCACCGTGGAGGCCGGAGGGTAAACCCCCTGGGTGGCGCGGTTAACCAGCGGCGTGTTTGGGTCGTTTAACAGGCCGCTGTAATCTTTGCTGGAGATGCCGTCGACGAACAGGTTCGGGTCGTAGCTCGGCGTGGAAACCAGCGCCAGAATGCTGCCGGTGCGTGGATCGGTAACCACCACGGCGGCACGACTGCCCGCCAGCAGCGTTTCAATATACTGCTGGAGTTTGAGATCGAGCGTCAGGTAAATATCATGCCCGGCCTGCGGTGGTACTTCTTTAAGCTGGCGAATCACGCGGCCGCGGTTGTTGACTTCAACCTCTTCGTAGCCGGTTTGCCCGTGCAGCATATCTTCGTAATAGCGCTCAATACCCAGCTTACCGATATCGTGGGTCGCTGCGTAGTTAGCTAGCTTGCCGTCTTTATCCAGGCGATCGACGTCTTTATCGTTAATTTTGGAAACATAGCCGATCACGTGGGTCAGGGCGGAACCGTAAGGATAGAAGCGGCGCTTATAGCCCTTGACCTCAACGCCCGGGAAACGGTACTGGTTGACGGCAAAGCGCGCCACCTGCACTTCCGTGAGGTTGGTTTTAAGCGGAATAGAGGTAAAACGATGAGAACGGGCACGCTCTTTTTTAAAGGCGGCGATATCGTCATCGCTCAGGTCGACCACGTCGCGCAGACCATCGATAGTCTGTTGAACGCTATCGACTTTCTCCGGCATGATTTCCAACTGATAGATGGTACGGTTCAGCGCCAGCGGGGTGCCGTTGCGGTCGTAAATAATGCCGCGGCTTGGCGCGATGGGCACCAGCTTAATGCGGTTTTCATTAGAGCGCGTCTGATAGTCGGTGAAGCGAACGATCTGTAAATTGTAGAGGTTGGCAATCAGCACGCCGGTAAGCAGCAAAATTCCCAAAAAAGCGACCACCGCCCGGCGCACAAAAAGCGCGGACTCTGCCGTATAGTCGCGAAAAGAATTCTGTAGTTTCATTCGCTGCTTAATCTACCTAGGTCTCATTACTCGCGGTGGTAAGGGTGGTTGGTGGTAATGCTCCACGCTCGATAGAGGCTTTCGGCGACCAGCACGCGCACTAGCGGGTGAGGGAGCGTTAATGTGGAGAGCGACCAACTTTGTTCTGCTGCGGCCTTGCATGCCGGAGAAAGTCCTTCCGGCCCGCCGATTAACAGGCTGACATCACGGCCATCGCCCTTCCAGCGTTCCAGTTCACGGGCAAGCTGCGGCGTATCCCAGGGTTTCCCGGGGATATCCAGCGTGACGATGCGGTTTTTTCCTGCGGCGGCGAGCATCATCTCGCCTTCTTTATCCAGAATACGCTTGATATCCGCGTTTTTACCGCGCTTACCGGCAGGAATTTCCACCAGTTCGAACGGCATATCTTTCGGAAAACGGCGAAGGTATTCGGTAAAACCGGTTTGTACCCAATCCGGCATTTTGGTGCCGACGGCGACCAACTGCAGCTTCACAACTTAACCCCAGAGCTTTTCCAGCTCATACAGGCGACGGCTTTCTTCCTGCATGACGTGGACAATGACATCGCCTAAATCAACGACAATCCAGTCGGCAACGCTTTCGCCTTCAACGCCCAGCGGCAGCAGACCGGCAGCGCGGGACTCCTGAACCACATGATCGGCGATAGACATAACGTGACGGCTGGAGGTACCGGTGCAGATAACCATGCAATCGGTGATGCTGGATTTACCCTGAACATCGATAGTGACGATATCCTGACCTTTTAAATCATCAATTTTGTCGATTACAAAATCCTGGAGTGCTTTACCCTGCAAGTGTTCCCCCTGGGGTGTGAAGATAAACGATATAAAACAGCCTGACAGTATACCCGAACTGAAAATATTGTCGGGATAATAAATCACCAAACGGCCTTTCAGGCGGGCTATCATCCCATTCCTTTATGTCGATTGCATCGCCATTTTTGTAAAACAATCTCTGTCTACAAATGCTGGAGGGGGATGATTCAGGCTGCGGAGAATAACAGTCTAATAATTAGTGTCAATGGGTTGGCTCTGCCCGGAGGCAGAAATCGGTTTTATTACTCATCCGGTAGCCAAATCGCTCGGCTGTTGAGCACCCTGAGCGTGGTAAATTCTGGCGTAAAATCAATGATGCTCCACGCGCCGTGGTCGATGCGAAAATGCCACATACTGGCAGTCGGCATGCCCAATAGCCGCGCCGTTAACAGACTCAGTACGCCCTGATGGCTGACGACAAGTAAATTTTGATACGGGTAGCGCGCCAGTTCGCTGGCGAAGTCGGCCACACGACGGGAAAAGTCGGGAAAACCTTCACCGTTGGTTGGCGCGACGTGCTGCCAATCTGCGCACCAGGCCGCGTAGTTCTCTTTATCTTCAACCTGCAGGTCGCGGTGATGGCGCATTTCCCAGTCACCGAAAAACATTTCGTTGAGCAGCGGGTTTGAGGTTAGCGGAATGTCACGTTCGCCCAGCAGCAGCCGCGCAGTATGCTGCGTGCGTTCAAGCTCGCTGCACATCACATGATCGAAGGGAACCTGCTGCAGCATCTCACCAAGGCGCTGCGCCTGCCGTTGGCCTTTGGCCGTGAGCGGCGTTGGCGTATGGCCGCTGTACAGGCCCGCTACGTTGGCTTCGGTTTCGCCGTGGCGGACTAACCAGAGTTTCATGCTGCTTCCTCTATGCGCCGTGGTGGTACAACCCCTGTTGCATGATGTAGGTGAGCACCGCTTCCGGCATCATCTCATCGCAAGGTTCATCATTTTCCAGCCGTTCGCGAATCAGCGTGGCGGAGACATCAAACCAGGGCGTTTCAGCAAGGTAGATTTTCCCCGCAGGCTGGTTGTGCAACTCTTCAATATTGCTGGTGAGGTGCTTGTCCAGCCAGTGCTGATGCTCTTCGTGCTGCATGGTCAGCGGGTAACCCGGACGGCGGGTTACCAGCAGGTGGGCGTTGTCGAGAATCGTTTCGTAGCGATGCCAACTGGGGAACGTGAGCAGTGAATCCTGGCCAATAATAAAGGCCAGCGGCCGATCCGGCCCCTGTTCCGCGCGCCACTCCTGGAGCGTGTCCGCCGTAAAGGAGGGCGTATCGCGGCGCAGCTCGCGTTCGTCGAGCACAAACAGCGGTTTATCGGCAATCGCCAGCTCAACCATGAGTTTGCGCTGTTCACTGGTGGCCTCAGGCTGCGGACGATGCGGTGGTACGTTATTGGGCATAATGATGACCCTGGACAGACCAATCTGGTTGGCCAGAATCTCAACCGGCTTCAGGTGACCGTAATGGATGGGATCGAATGTCCCGCCGAAAAGCGCCTGTAGTTTTGCCATATCATCCATCGATAAATACGTCGGCTAGCGCTTTATGACAAAGCAGTAGCGACAAACTTTCCAGCTCAGCCCAGATGGACTGACCGTAATCCTGTTTTAAGGTGAGCTCCGCGCGGCTGAGCAGGGTCACCGCCTGGCGCAACTGCGAACCGCTCAGACGATTGACCGCCTCACCAACCATCGCCCGGCGGTTTTGCCAGACCCGGTGTTTATCAAACAGCGAACGCAGCGGCGTGTGCGCGCTCTGGCGCTTTAAGGTCACCAGCAGCAGCAGCTCGCGCTGTACCGTGCGTAGCAGGATCACCGGCTCGCTGCCTTCAAGCCGCAGTTGCTGCAGAATATGCAGTGCGCGTTTGCTCTTCCCGGCCAGCAGGGCATCCACCCAGTGGAACGGCGTAAAGTGCGCGGCATCATTGACCGCTTGCTCTACGCGCGGCAGCGTGAGTTTGCCGTCCGGCCACAGCAGCGACAGGCGCTCCAGCGCCTGCGCAAGCGCCAGCAGGTTGCCTTCATAGCAGTAGCACAGCAGCTGGCTGGCAGGTTCATCCAACTGGAGGTTGTTCTGTTTGGCGCGGTTGGCTAGCCAGCGGGGCAGTTGGCTGGGCTCCGGCGTCTGGCAGCTAATTTGCACAGCGCGGTTGGCCAGCGCCTGAATCCAGGCGGCATTCTCCTGCGATTTGGTCAGTTTGTTGCCACGTATGATCAGCAATAGATCGTCGTGCAGCAGACCTACCAGCGTGGCCAGCTGTTCATTGATGGCGGCGTTTGGGCCGTTTTCCGGCAGCAGCAGGAGCAGGGTTTGACGGCTGGCAAACAGACTCATCGCCTGGCACAAAGAGAAGATCTCGTTCCAGTCGGTGCTGGCATCCAGCGTCATGGTATGGTGCTCGATAAAACCCTCGCTGACGGCAGCATGCTTTATCGCATCCTGGCTTTCCTGAAGGAAAAGGGGGTCATTACCGAGCAGGAGATACGCCGCGCGCAGCCCTTCAGAGAGCTGCGCGCGGAGTTGTTCTGGGTACAACCGAATCATCAGTTACCCAGAGTGGTAGAGACGCGAGAGCCGTTATTGGATGCGGACGCCGCATCCGCTTTGCTCTCTTTCACATCAGCAATATGCACGCTTGGCAGCTTACGAATCAGCTGTTCGGCAGCTTTCTGGTACATCTCTTTCACGATCAGGTTCTGTTCGTTGTCTTTTGCCAGCGCCTGTTGCGGGTTGTCAAAGAACGAACGGTAGACCTTGGTGGAGATCGGGAAGATATCCTGACCCGGGATCAACACCGAAGCGTTGACCGTCATGACCATCTGGTATTCTGCCGTTTGACCATTCTGGAATACCGACGCGGTATCCTGGGAAAGGTTAACCGAACCCAGGCGCAGCGATGGCACATCCTGACGAAGCGTGCTCTGATCAAGCACCGTAATGTCATTGCTTCTCAGTTGATCGCGCACCGCGCGGCTCAGCGGACCGTTTGGATCGCTGGACTGAAGGATCAATGTTTTCATTTCGTCCGGCACCTGCGTGGTACTACGCAGATGCCAGCCGCATCCGGCGGTGACCAGCACCGCCAAAGATAACAACAATGTTGTCAGATATCGCACGCTTCCTCCCGCGCTTAGCCTACGACCAGGTTAAGCAGTTTGCCCGGTACGTAGATGACTTTACGTACGGTTACGCCCTCAAGGTATTTCGCGACCAGATGTTCCTGGCCTGCGCGTTCACGCACCTGTTCTTCGGTCGCATCGACCGCAACGGTGATTTTCCCGCGCACTTTACCGTTAACCTGCACAACGACCAGCGTGGTGTTTTCCACCATCGCTTTCTCGTCGGCCACCGGCCACGGCGCGTTATCGATATCGCCTTCGCCGCCCAGTTCCTGCCACAGGGTAAAGCACACGTGCGGGGTGAACGGGTTAAGCATACGCACGACGGCCTGCAGCGCTTCCTGCAGCAGCGCGCGGTCTTGTTCGTCTTCCTGCGGCGCTTTCGCCAGTTTGTTCATCAGCTCCATGATCGCTGCAATTGCGGTGTTGAAGGTCTGACGGCGGCCGATATCATCGGTCACTTTGGCAATGGTTTTATGGACGTCGCGACGCAGCGCCTGCTGATCTTCGCTCAGCGCTTCGACGTTCAGTGCCGCTACCGGGCCGCGCGCGGTGTGCTCGTAAACCAGTTTCCATACGCGCTTCAGGAAGCGGTTCGCGCCTTCAACGCCGGACTCCTGCCATTCCAGGGTCATATCAGCCGGGGAAGCGAACATCATAAACAGACGCACGGTGTCTGCGCCGTAGCGCTCAACCATCACCTGCGGGTCGATACCGTTGTTTTTGGACTTCGACATTTTGCTCATGCCGGTGTACACCAGTTCATGGCCTGCCGCGTCCTTCGCTTTCACGATACGACCTTTCTCGTCGCGCTCAACGATAGCATCAACCGGAGATACCCAGTTACGTTCGCCATTGTCGCCCACGTAGTAGAAGGCATCGGCCAGCACCATGCCCTGACACAGCAGCTGTTTCGCCGGCTCGTCAGAGTTGACCATGCCCGCGTCGCGCATCAGCTTGTGGAAGAAGCGGAAGTAGAGCAGGTGCATGATGGCGTGTTCGATACCGCCAATGTAGATATCAACCGGCAGCCAGTAGTTTGCGGCTTCGGGATCCAGCATGCCTTCGTTGTACTGAGGGCAGGTATAGCGCGCGTAGTACCAGGAAGACTCCATAAAGGTATCGAAGGTGTCGGTTTCGCGCAGCGCAGGCATACCGTTAACGGTGGTTTTCGCCCATTCGGGATCGGCTTTGATTGGGCTGGTGATACCGTCCATGACCACGTCTTCCGGCAGAATCACCGGCAGTTGATCTTCCGGGGTCGGCAGCACGGTGCCGTCTTCCAGGGTCACCATTGGGATGGGGGCGCCCCAGTAACGCTGACGGGAAACGCCCCAGTCGCGCAGACGGTAGTTCACTTTACGCTCGCCAACGCCTTTCGCGGCCAGCTTGTCAGCAATGGCATTGAAGCCCGCTTCAAAGTCCAGACCGTCGAATTCGCCGGAGTTAAACAACACGCCTTTCTCGGTCAGCGCCTGCTCGGAGAGATCCGGCGCGGTGCCGTCGGCGGCCAGAATAACCGGTTTGATGGTCAGACCGTATTTGGTCGCGAATTCGTAATCGCGCTGATCGTGACCCGGAACCGCCATGACCGCGCCGGTACCGTATTCCATCAGCACGAAGTTAGCCGCCCAAACCGGGATCTCTTCACCAGTCAGCGGATGAACCGCTTTAAAGCCGGTGTCGACGCCTTTTTTCTCCATGGTCGCCATATCGGCTTCGGCCACTTTGGTATTACGGCATTCGTCGATGAAAGCCGCCAGCGTTGGGTTATTCTCTGCCGCTTTCTGCGCCAGCGGATGACCTGCAGCCACAGCCAGGTAGGTTGCACCCATGAAGGTGTCCGGACGGGTGGTGTAGACGGTCAGCGTGTTGTCGTAACCGGTCACGTCGAAGGTGATTTCCACGCCTTCAGAGCGGCCGATCCAGTTACGCTGCATCGTTTTCACGGTGTCAGGCCAGTGATCCAGGTTATCCAGATCGTTCAGCAGCTCGTCAGCGTAGGCGGTGATTTTGATAAACCACTGCGGGATCTCTTTACGCTCAACTTTGGTGTCGCAGCGCCAGCAGCAGCCGTCGATAACCTGTTCGTTCGCCAGTACGGTCTGGTCGTTCGGGCACCAGTTGACCGCAGAAGTCTTCTTGTACACCAGGCCTTTTTTATACAGCTCGGTGAAGAACTTCTGCTCCCAGCGGTAGTATTCCGGGGTACAGGTCGCCAGCTCGCGGCTCCAGTCGTAGCCGAAGCCCAGCATTTTGAGCTGGTTCTTCATGTACGCGATATTGTCGTACGTCCACGGCGCGGGTGCGGTGTTGTTTTTCACCGCCGCACCTTCAGCAGGCAGGCCGAACGCATCCCAGCCGATGGGCTGCAGCACGTTTTTGCCCAGCATGCGCTGGTAGCGAGCGATCACGTCGCCGATGGTGTAGTTACGAACGTGGCCCATGTGTAGTCGACCAGAAGGATAGGGAAGCATCGACAGGCAGTAATACTTCTCTTTGCTCTCGTCTTCGGTAACTTCAAATGTGCGCTTCTCATCCCAGTGAAGCTGGACTTTCGATTCTATCTCTTCCGGGCGGTATTGCTCTTGCATGGCAGCCAGTGATCCTGTTTTCAATACAGCTACAAATGTAGCCAATAGATGTGGTATTTCAGATCCGCATAGCATAGCCCAAACGTGCACGTCAAAACAGCCTTTCGCACGTTAAGGCGGTGAAAAGCCGCGCGGGTAATTTCTGAACTCTGTGGCGAAGCTGGCAAAGCGATTAACAAATAACGGCTATTATTAGAAGAGGTTAACTGGCTGGGAGAGGAAATGATGAACAAGGTTGCTCAAATTTACCGTGAACTGGTCGCCACGCTGACCGAACGTTTGCGTAACGGCGAACGCGATATCGACGCGCTGGTGGCCCAGGCGCGGGCGAAAGTCGCGCAAACCAGCGAGTTAACGCGCAGTGAAATTGACGAGCTGCTGCGCGCCGTGCGTCGCGATCTCGAAGAATTTGCGATGAGCTACGGTGAAAGCCAGGAAGACGACTCCGATAGCGTTTTCCTGCGGGTGATTAAGGAGAGTCTCTGGCAGGAACTGGTGGATATTACCGACAAGACACAGCTGGAATGGCGCGAGGTATTCCAGGATTTGAATCACCACGGCGTATATCACAGCGGTGAGGTGGTCGGGCTAGGGAATCTGGTATGTGAAAAGTGCCATTATCACCTGGCGGTGTACACGCCGGACGTGCTGCCGAGGTGCCCGAAGTGCGGGCACGATCAGTTCCAGCGTCGGCCGTTTGAGCCGTAATCACGCGCGCCGGATGGCGACGCGATGCGTCTTATCCGGCCAGGAAGGATAGGTCACCGTAAGCCGGATAAGCGTGAGCGCCATCCGGCATTTTTGTGGCGTCAGGCGTAGAAAGCCAAACGCTCTACCAGCAGCTCAACAAACGCCTCACGGTCGACATCCACCATCACCGTCGCATTCGGTTTATTCCCCGTCAGGAAGTAATAGTCCACCACCGTCATCCCTTGGGTGTATTTGCCCTGTGTTTCCACGCCGACCCAACGCTCAACGGTGGTGAAAATTTCCGGTTTCAGCAGCCAGGCGATAGTGCACGGGTCGTGCAGCGGCGCGCCGACAAATCCCCATTTTTCGTCTTTGTGGTACTCCATAAAGAAGTCCAGCAGCTCGGCGACGATGGTGGAAATGGGGTTGCCAATGGCGCGGAAACGTTCGATGTCGGCGGCGTGAATCTGCGCCTTATGGGTGACGTCCAGCCCGGCCATCACCACCGGAATGCCTGACTGGAAGACGATTTCCGCCGCTTCCGGGTCGACGAAAATGTTGAACTCGGCAGCGGGCGTCCAGTTGCCCAGCGCCATTGCACCGCCCATGATCACAATACGGGCGATTTTCGCGTGCAGTTCAGGATGGCTGTTCAGCAGGAGCGCCACGTTGGTCTGCGGGCCGGTAGAGACGATGGTGACTGGCTGCGGGCTCTCGCGTAGGGTTTTTGCCATTAGCTCAACGGCAGTGCAGCTTTGCGGGGCGAATGACGGCTCGGGCAGCGCCGGGCCGTCAAGGCCGCTTTCGCCGTGAACGTTATCGGCGATAATCAGTTCGCGCATCAGCGGTTTCACCGCACCGCCAGCCACCGGAATATCCGTGCGCTTCAGCAGCGTCAGCATACGCAGGACGTTGCGCAGAGTCTTCTCCGGCGTCTGGTTACCCGCGGAAGAGGTGATAGCTTTGACTTCAAGCTCAGGGGAAGCCAGAGCGAGGACGATAGCGATCGCGTCATCATGACCCGGATCGCAATCAAGAATAATCGGCAGTGCCATAGCAGTTCCTTGTTCGCGTTATTTTGTGACAAGGGTAAGGCTTGCTAGTGGAATGAACGAGCAGATAGACGTTAAAGCGTGATGCAGCGCGCACTCTGCCGAGTGCGCGCCGGGGAGGTTAGTGCAGGATTTTGGCGAGGAAGTCTTTGGCGCGCTCTGACTTAGGATTGGCGAAGAACGCTTCTTTTTCAGCATCTTCGACGATTTTGCCTTCGTCCATAAAGATAACCCGGTTTGCCACTTTACGGGCAAAGCCCATTTCGTGGGTCACCACCATCATAGTCATCCCTTCGTTGGCCAGCTCGACCATTACGTCCAGTACCTCGTTGATCATTTCCGGATCGAGCGCCGAAGTCGGTTCGTCAAACAGCATTGCTACCGGATCCATACACAGCGCTCGGGCGATCGCCACACGCTGCTGTTGGCCGCCGGACAGCTGCGCCGGGAACTTATTGGCATGCGCCGACAGGCCAACGCGCTCCAGCAGCTTCAGCCCTTTATCGCGGGCCGCGGCTTTGTCGCGCTTGAGCACTTTGACCTGCGCCAGCGTCAGGTTCTCGATAATCGACAGGTGCGGGAACAGTTCGAAATGCTGGAACACCATGCCAACGTGAGAACGCAGCTGTGCCAAATCGGTTTTCTTGTCGTTCACCTTCGTACCGTTGACCAGGATTTCGCCCTGTTGCACCGGTTCGAGGCCGTTAACGGTCTTAATCAGGGTGGATTTACCGGAGCCGGACGGCCCGCACACCACCACCACTTCGCCTTTTTTCACTTCCGTGGAGCAGTCGGTCAGCACCTGAAAGTGACCATACCATTTAGAGACGTTTTTCAGGGTAATCATTATACGGTCCTTTTCTTCAAGTAGCTGACCAGCAGCGAAGCGCTAAGGCTAATCACAAAATAGACAAAACCTGCAAACAGAATCATTTCGACCTGGGTACCATCACGCTCACCAATGGTTGAGGCGGTACGGAAGAAGTCTGCAAGGCTGAGAACGTACACCAGCGAGGTATCCTGGAACAGGACGATCCCCTGGGTCAGCAGCAGCGGTACCATGGCGCGGAAGGCCTGCGGCAGTATGATGAGCTTCATCGACTGCCAGTGGGTCATCCCCAATGCCAGCGCGGCGCTTGACTGGCCGCGGGAAATGCTCTGGATACCGGCACGGATAATCTCGGAGTAATAGGCGGCTTCAAACATGGAGAAGGCCACCATCGCTGAGATCAGGCGAATATCGCTTTTCGGCGACAGCCCCAACACGTTTTGCAGGAACCCGGGCACGATCAGATAGAACCACAGCAGCACCATCACCAGCGGGACGGAGCGGAAAACGTTAACGTAAGCCTTGGCAAACCAGGCAATCGGTTTGAACGCGGACAGGCGCATCACCGCCAGCAGCGTGCCCCAGACAATCCCCACCACCACTGCGGTGACGGTAATTTTGAGGGTGATAACCAGACCTGCCAGCAGGTAAGGCATCGATGGAACAATCGAACTCCAGTCAAACTCGTACATTATTTACCCCCCAGGTTGCCCGGCAGGCGGATTTTGCGTTCCACCAGCGCCATCACCAGCATAATCACGGCGTTGATGAAAACGTAAGCGAGGGTGATTGCCGTAAAGGATTCCCAGGCGTGTGCAGAGTAATCGAGCAGTTTGCCGGCCTGCGCTGCCATATCGACCAGACCAATGGTGGACGCGATGGCCGAGTTCTTCACCAGGTTCATCATTTCAGAGGTCATGGGCGGTACGATCACGCGATAAGCGTTCGGCAACAGCACGTAACGGTAGGTTTGCGGCAGGGTAAGGCCCATCGCCAGCCCAGCGTTTTTCTGCCCGCGCGGCAGCGATTGAATGGCGGCTCGCACCTGCTCGCAGACGCGCGCGGCGGTAAACAGACCCAGACAAATCATCGACGAGAGGAAGAACTGGATGTTGGGATCCAGTTCGGATTTAAACCACATGCCGAGGTCTTCCGGAAGTAATTCCGGCACCACGAGATACCAGGTAAAGAACTGTACGATAAGCGGCACGTTACGGAACAGTTCGACGTAGCAGGTACCGATAGCCGATAAGAATCGGTTCGGAACGGTACGTAGAATCCCGAACAGTGAGCCAACGAAGAACGCGATAATCCACGCGGTGATGGATAGCGCGACGGTGACCTGGAAGCCGCTCCATAGCCAGCCGAGATAGGTGGTGTTGCCGAATGGGGCCTGTTGTAAAAAGATTCCCCAGTTCCAGTCTATTGACATAATGAACTCCAGAAAAAAAAGGGTAGCAGTTCGACCTGCTACCCTCGAAGATTGTTGAACAGCGTTTTGCGGTATTCAGGCCAGGTGGGGAACGACCACCTGACATATAGTCTGTCCGTGCTGAACCACAATCGAGAGGGCAGATTCTTCCGCCCCGTATTTTTTATTAGTTAAGTGCTTTGTCGTTAGGCGTTTTGAACAGCGCTTTCATCTCGTCAGAGAGTTCAAAGTTCATGTTCAGGTTTTTCGGTGGAATCGGGTTTTTAAACCATTTTTCAAACCATTTGGTGGCTTCACCGGAGGTTTGCGCCTGAGCGATGGTATCGTCCATCAGCTTTTTAAACTCAGGGTCGTCTTTACGCAGCATACAGCCGTAAGCTTCCTGGGACTGCGGTTTGCCGACGATCTCCCAGTTGTCTGGTTTCTTGGCTTTAGCACGTTCACCGGCCAGCAGGGCATCATCCATCATAAACGCCACCGCGCGGCCGCTTTCCAGGGTACGGAAGGAGTCACCGTGGTCTTTGGCGCTGATGATGCGCATATTCATTTTTTGCTCGTCATTCAGCTTGTGCAGCAGAATTTCAGAGGTGGTACCGGAGGTGACGACAACGGCTTTGTCTTTCAGATCCGGGAAGTCTTTAATCGGGCCGCCTTTTTTCACCAGCAGTCGCGTACCGACGACGAAGATGGTGTCAGAGAAGGCCGCCTGTTTCTGGCGTTCAAGGTTGTTAGTGGTGGAACCACATTCGAAATCGAAGGTACCGTTTTGCAGCAGTGGAATACGGTTCTGCGAGGTGATCGGAATTAATTTCACCTGCAGATCCGGTTTGTTGAGCTTTTTCTTCACGGCATCAACGATGGCGTTGGAGTAGTCCTGAGAGTAACCGACCACTTTTTGCTGGTTGTCGTAATAGGAGAATGGCACGGATGATTCGCGGTGACCGACGACGATGACGCCGTTTTTGGCGATTTTAGCGAGCGTACCGCCTGCGGCGGGTGCCGCATCTTCCGCATGCGCCAGGCCAGCAGACATCCCCAGAACCAGCATTGCTGTGGCAAGCTTACGTAATTGCATATCCAACTCCTTCATCCTCTGCGACGTTGCCGCATAGATACCCATTGTGAATGTTGTGTTGTTATCACTGCGTCTTTAGCGTGCAGCGTTATCTGTGTTTGTTAGCATTTAGTTTGGCTTAATGTAAAGATTTTGCTGCTTTATTGTTTATTTTTGCGAAGCGTGCCGCACCGCTTTGAGGCAAAAATCGCAGTTTGCACAATAATGGTGCTACCGATGCCATGTTGTGGTGCAACTTGGTTGCGCCGGTAGGGAATGTGCAGCCTCTTGATTACATTAAGCAATTGGCGTGCCAGAATGAGGTTTTGGTAGCGGGGAGATGTTGTTGGCCTGATAAGCGTAGCGCCATCAGGCTCGGTGCGATACAACTGCCGGATGGCGGCGTACCGCCTTATCCGGCCTACATTGGATAGTGCAATGTTTTATTTGCGGCGTTGACGCAGGCTCATCACCAGCGCGCCAAAGCCGAACAGCAGGGTAATCAACCACACCGTCCAGTCGCCGGTTCGTGCATAAGGCGTCAGGCCGGTGGTCGGCGTGACTTTGGTGGTTAGCACCTGGCGGGTGAACTGCGGGATCATTGCCTGAATCTCACCGCGCGGACCTATGACGGCGGTAATGCCGTTGTTGGTGCTGCGCAGCAGCGGGCGCGCCAGCTCTAGCGCGCGCATCCGCGCCATCTGGAAGTGCTGCCACGGGCCGATGGACTTACCAAACCACGCATCGTTAGAGATGGTCAGCAGGAAGTTAGTGTCCGGGCGGAAGTTGTCGCGTACCTGCTGGCCGAGAATAATCTCGTAGCAGATGGCGGCGGTGAGCTTCAGATTATGCGCCTGCAGCTGCGGCTGAATGTACGGCCCGCGGCTGAAGGATGACATTGGCAGGTCGAAGAACGGTGCCAGCGGACGCAGAATAGACTCCAGCGGCACAAACTCGCCAAACGGCACCAGATGGTTCTTGTTATAGCGGTTGCCGGATTCGTAGCTATACGGGCTGTCTTTGCCCAGCGTGATAATGGTGTTGTAGGTGTCGTAGCGATTCTGTTTGTTGAGGCGTGAATCGACGATACCGGTAATCAGCGTGCTGTCTTTAGCTCGCAGTAAATCATCCATCATGCTGAGGAAACGCTGCTGGTTAATTTCCAGATCCGGAATGGCCGACTCCGGCCAGATAATCAGCTGCGATTTGCCCATCACCTGCTCGGTAGCGTCGAGGTAGATTTTTAGCGTATTGACCAGCTGATTTTCATCCCACTTCAGCGCCTGTGGGATATCCCCCTGAACCAGTGAAACCTGAGTGGTTTTGTCGGTTTGCAGGGTATACCACTGGATGTAGCGCAGCGGGAAGGGCAGGGAGAACAGCACCACGCCGACGACCAGCGGACGCCAGTGACGGGTGACCAGCGCCAGCACCAGCAGGCCGCTCACCATCATCAGCAGGAAGTTAATCGCCTCCACGCCCATCAGCGGCGCCAGCCCTTTCAGCGGGCCGTCAATCTGGCTGTAGCCAAACTGCAGCCATGGGAAGCCGGTCAGCACCCAGCCGCGCAGGAACTCGGTCAACTGCCAGACGACCGGCGCGGCAATCGCCACGCGCAGCCAGTTCGTTTTCGGCCACAGGCGCGACAGAACACCGGCAAACAGGCCGGTGTACAGCGACAGATAAGCCGCCAGCAGCACCACGAGGAAGACGTTGACCGGGCCGGGCATGCCGCCAAACTGCGCGATGCTGACATAAACCCAGTTGATGCCGGAGCCAAACAGGCCAAAGCCCCAGAAATAACCAATGGCCGCAGCCTGCACCGGGCGACGGTTGAGCGTCAGCCCCTGCAGGCCCATCAGCGAGATAATCGCCGCAGGCCAGATGTCATAAGGAGAAAAAGCCAGCGTACCGCTGGCTCCGAAAAGTAGCGCCAGCAGCAGGCGAATGCGCTGGCGTTCAAGCAATGAGGCAAATGCCATGGAGATTATTCGTCCAGTTTCGGTTGGGGGGAATCGTCCGGAATCTTAACATGAACCTGAATAATACGACGGCTGTCAGCCATCGCCACCTTAAACTGGTAACCATCAATGTCGATGGTTTCCCCACGCGCCGGCAGATGCCCGAAGGCCTGCATCACCAGCCCGCCGATGGTATCGACCTCTTCATCGCTGAAGTGGGTGCTGAAGGCGTCGTTGAAGTCTTCGATAGAGGCCAGCGCGCGCACCGTCCAGGTGTGGCGGCTGAGCTGACGGAAGTCGATATCGTCCTCTTCGTCATACTCATCTTCGATTTCGCCGACGATAAGCTCCAGAATATCTTCGATAGTCACCAGGCCCGAAACGCCGCCAAACTCATCGATAACGATGGCCATATGGTAGCGCTGGGAGCGGAACTCCTTGAGCATACGGTCAACCCGTTTGCTTTCCGGTACGACAACCGCGGTGCGTAACACTTTATCCATGCTGAAGGCTTCGGCGTCGCTGCGCATAAACGGCAGCAGATCCTTGGCCATCAGAATCCCTTCAATGTGATCTTTGTCCTCGCTGATAACCGGGAAACGCGAGTGGGCGGACTCGATGATGACATCAAGACATTCGTCCAGGGTCTGGTTGCGTTTCAGGGTAATCATTTGGGAGCGCGGGATCATGATGTCGCGGACGCGCTGGTCGGCAATATCCATTACCCCTTCGAGCATGTCGCGCGTATCTTCATCGATAAGCTCGTTTTGCCCGGAATCACGGATCAGCGCCAGAAGATCGTCACGGTTTTTCGGTTCACCGTGGAAAAGCTGGCTGAGTAAGAGGGAGAAGAATCCCTTTTTGCTGTTTACTGTGTCACTACTGTGTGAATTGTCGTCGCTCATGGCGTCGTTTGGGTTCTCATGTTGATTAAACTGTCGCTCGTCGCGCGTAAATTCAGCGCCGGACGGCATGTTTTGCCTGATGGCGCTTACGCTTATCAGGCCTGCAAAATGCATGAATGTAGGCCGGATAAGGCGCAAGCGCCGCCATCCGGCAAACTACTATTCTGCAATCTTCTCGGAAATGTACGGATCCTCATAGCCCAGAGCAAGCATTATCTCTGTCTCGAGGCTTTCCATCTCTTCCGCTTCCTCATCTTCGATGTGGTCATAGCCCAGCAGATGCAGGCTGCCGTGGACAACCATGTGCGCCCAGTGGGCTTCCAGCGGTTTGCCTTGCTCAACGGCTTCCTGCTCCACCACCTGACGGCAGATGATCAGATCGCCCAGCAGCGGCATCTCCATTCCCGGTGGCGCTTCAAACGGGAAGGAGAGTACGTTGGTCGGTTTATCCTTACCGCGATAGGTGAGGTTCAGTTCGTGGCTTTCGGCTTCATCCACCAGGCGAATCGTCACTTCTGATTCCTCCTGGAACTGCGGAATAACGGCATCCAGCCAGCGCTGGAACTGATTTTCTTCTGGCAGGCCGGTGTTGTTTTCACAGGCCAACTGGAGATCGAGGATCACCTGACTCATTTCTGCTCCTGCGCCTGAGCTTCGCGTTTACGTTCGGCGGCCAGCTCGGCTTTACGTTTTTGATCGGCTTCTTCCCACGCTTCATAGGCGTTGACGATGCGGGCAACCACCGGGTGGCGCACCACGTCTTCGCTGTGGAAGAAGTTAAAGCTGATTTCATCGACTTCGGCCAGTACTTCGATAGCATGGCGCAGGCCGGATTTGGTGCTGCGCGGCAGGTCAATCTGGGTGACGTCGCCGGTGATAACCGCTTTGGAGTTAAAGCCGATACGGGTCAGGAACATCTTCATCTGTTCGATGGTGGTGTTCTGGCTCTCATCAAGAATGATGAACGCATCGTTCAGCGTACGGCCGCGCATGTAGGCCAGCGGCGCGACTTCGATGACGTTACGTTCCATCAGCTTCTCAACTTTCTCGAAGCCGAGCATCTCGAACAGCGCGTCGTACAGCGGGCGTAGATACGGGTCAACCTTCTGGCTTAAATCGCCCGGCAGGAAGCCGAGTTTTTCGCCCGCTTCAACCGCCGGACGGGTCAGCAGAATACGGCGAATTTCCTGACGCTCCAGCGCATCGACCGCTGCCGCCACCGCCAGGTAGGTTTTACCGGTACCGGCCGGGCCGATACCAAAGGTGATATCGTGATCGAGAATGTGGGCGATGTACTGCGCCTGATTAGGCGTACGCGGTTTGATCACACCACGCTTGGTTTTGATATTGATCGCTTTACCGTAGTCCGGCACGCTCTCGGCGCTTTGTTCCAGCACGCGCGCTTCTTTAATCGCCAGGTGGATCTGCTCTGGCTCAATGTCCTGAATCTGGCCGCGCATCGGGGCGGTATCCACATACAGGTTACGCAGAATATCGACAGCGGCGGTCACGCAGATGGCGCGTCCCGTCAGTTTGAAATGGTTATCGCGGCGGTTGATTTCGATGCCCAGTCGTCGCTCCAGCTGTTTGATATTGTCATCAAACGGGCCACACAGGCTCAGCAGACGGGCATTGTCTGCAGGCTCCAGGGTAATTTCGCGAGTGTCTATGTTCAAACTGTTCCTCTTATGTCTGTATAGCCGTAGGACACGCGTCTTTGGCTCGTAAAGGAATTATTCACGCCGCAGTCAAAAGGCGCAAGCATTGCGATAAATATGGGGGTGGCAGGAGGAAATACAAGGCCCGCCAGAGCTGACGGGCCATGAAGATTAAGGCTGGTAGATTCCTACGCCCAGGTCGCTCTCTCTGCGGGTACGCGCAATGACCGACTCCGGCGTTTCAACCACGCGCAGGCCCATCTCATCTTCGGTACGCACCAGCTTGCCGCGCAGGGAGTTGGTGTAGACGTCGATGATTTCCACGTCGACAAACTTACCGACCATATCCGGCGTGCCTTCGAAGTTCACCACGCGGTTGTTCTCGGTGCGCCCGGTCAGTTCCATAATGCTCTTACGTGAAGTGCCTTCCACCAGGATACGCTGAACGGTGCCGAGCATACGGCGGCTCCAGGCCATCGCTTGCTGGTTGATGCGCTCCTGAAGAATGTACAGGCGCTGCTTTTTCTCTTCTTCCGGTACATCGTCGACCATATCGGCCGCCGGGGTGCCTGGACGCGCGGAGAAGACAAAGCTAAAGCTCACGTCAAAGTTGACGTCGGCAATCAGCTTCATGGTCTGCTCGAAGTCCTGGGTGGTTTCTCCCGGGAAGCCGACGATAAAGTCGGAGCTTATCTGAATATCCGGACGCGCGGCGCGCAGCTTGCGGATAATCGATTTGTACTCCAGCGCGGTGTGCGGGCGGCCCATCAGGTTCAGCACGCGGTCGGAACCGCTCTGAATTGGCAGGTGCAGGAAGCTCACCAGCTCCGGCGTGTCGCGATAGACTTCGATGATGTCGTCGGTGAACTCGATCGGGTGGCTGGTGGTGAAACGCACGCGGTCGATCCCGTCAATGGCGGCCACCAGGCGCAGCAGTTCGGCGAAGGAGCCGGTCGTGCCATCGTAGTTCTCACCGCGCCAGGCGTTAACGTTCTGTCCCAGCAGGTTGACTTCACGCACGCCCTGAGCGGCCAGTTGGGCAATCTCAAACAGGATGTCGTCGCACGGACGGCTGACCTCTTCACCGCGGGTATACGGCACCACGCAGTAAGTGCAGTACTTATTACAGCCTTCCATGATGGAAACGAATGCGGTCGGGCCTTCGGCGCGCGGTTCAGGCAGACGGTCAAACTTCTCGATTTCCGGGAAGCTGACGTCAATCACCGGGCGACGGTTGTTGCGTACGGCGTCAATCATTTCTGGCAGGCGGTGCAGCGTTTGCGGCCCGAAAATAATATCTACGTAGTGGGCGCGTTGGCGAATGAGCTTGCCTTCCTGAGACGCAACGCAGCCGCCGACACCAATAATGACCTTTGGATTTTTGGCTTTGATTAATTTCCAGCGGCCTAACTGGTGAAAGACTTTCTCCTGCGCTTTCTCTCGAATTGAGCAGGTGTTCAGCAGCAAGACATCGGCTTCTGCTGCGTTTTCAGTCAGTTGATACCCATGAGTGGCATCCAGCAGATCGGCCATCTTTGATGAATCGTATTCGTTCATCTGACAGCCCCAGGTTTTAATATGGAGTTTTTTTGTCATCGCCTTGCTCTTGCTCAATTATGAATAGCCAACATTGCCGGGCGCGTATTGTAATGCTTTGACGCGGTTGTGACCAGCCTGGCGGATATTCGCCGTAAAGGACAAAAGTCCGGTAAACTTAAGGGATTCGGCTTTAAGGATAATAAATGATGACAATTCGACATACTGACGTTGCCGTTATCGGCGGTGGGATGGTCGGCGGCGCGCTAGCGTTAGGTCTGGCGCAGAATGGTTTTTCGGTTGTGGTGCTGGATAAAGCCCCACCTCCGGCATTTGATCCGACGGCTCAGCCGGACGTGCGCATTTCCGCCATCAGCGCCGCATCTGTGCAGCTGTTACGAAGTCTGGGCGTCTGGGACGCCGTACTGGCGATGCGTGCGCATCCTTGGCGGCGTCTTGAGACCTGGGAGTGGGAGACCGCGCACGTGGTGTTTGATGCCGCCGAGCTGAAGCTGCCAAACCTTGGCTATATGGTCGAGAACAATGTCCTGCAGCTGGCGCTATGGCAGGCGCTGGAGGCGCATCCGCAGGTAACGCTGCTGCACGGCAATGCATTAACTGAGATGCAAGGCCAGCATCTGCATCTGGCGGAGGGTACGGAAATTGTGGCTCGTCTGGTGGTCGGTGCCGACGGGGCGCAGTCGCAGGTGCGGCAACTGGCGGGTATTGGCGTGCACGGCTGGCAGTATCCGCAATCCTGTATGCTGATTACCGTCAAGTCCGAAAACGAACCGGGTGACAGTACCTGGCAGCAGTTTACACCGACCGGGCCGCGCGCCTTTTTACCGCTTTACGATAACTGGGCCTCATTGGTGTGGTACGACACGCCGGCACGAATTCGTCAGCTTCAGTCGCTGACGATGGCGCAGCTCCAGCGGGAAATCATTGCGCATTTTCCGGAACGTTCAGGAAACGTTACCCCGGTTGCTGCGGCGGCATTTCCGCTCACCCGTCGCCATGCGCAGCGCTACGTTCAGGCCGGGCTGGCGCTGGTGGGCGATGCGGCGCATACCATTCACCCGCTGGCGGGGCAGGGCGTTAACCTGGGCTACCGCGACGTTGATGCGCTGCTGGACGTGCTGGTGAACGCACGTAGCGTCGGCGAAGACTGGGCTAGCCTGCAGGTGCTGCAACGCTATCAGTCCCGTCGACGCGTGGATAATCTGCTGATGCAAAGCGGCATGGATCTGTTCTATGCCGGGTTCAGCAACGATCTTGGCCCGCTGCGGATTTTGCGTAATGTGGGATTAATGGCGGCACAGCGGGCGGGCGTATTGAAACGTCAGGCGCTGAAGTACGCGCTGGGGTTGTCGTTGTAGTCCGGATAAGGCAGCGCTGCCATCCGGCACGCTGCCTGATGGCGCTTTGCTTATCAGACCGACGAGATTCTGGAAGGGGCAAAAACAAAAAAAGCTCGCCGAAGCGAGCTTTAAAATTTGGCTGGGGTACGAGGATTCGAACCTCGGAATGCCGGAATCAGAATCCGGTGCCTTACCGCTTGGCGATACCCCAACGGGTGCATTCACTGATGTGAACGACTTTTAAAATTGGCTGGGGTACGAGGATTCGAACCTCGGAATGCCGGAATCAGAATCCGGTGCCTTACCGCTTGGCGATACCCCAACAAATTGTTTTTGGATAACCGGGTAAACCCGGCACTCCGGAATATGGTGGCTACGACGGGATTCGAACCTGTGACCCCATCATTATGAGTGATGTGCTCTAACCAACTGAGCTACGTAGCCAGATTGTTTTCTTCGATGGCTGGGGTACCTGGATTCGAACCAGGGAATGCCGGTATCAAAAACCGGTGCCTTACCGCTTGGCGATACCCCAATACCGTCGCGGTGAACCGCAAATATCGAAGAAAAATGGCTGGGGTACCTGGATTCGAACCAGGGAATGCCGGTATCAAAAACCGGTGCCTTACCGCTTGGCGATACCCCATCCGTGCAACGCTTACTGGTGAATGGTGCGGGAGGCGAGACTTGAACTCGCACACCTTGCGGCGCCAGAACCTAAATCTGGTGCGTCTACCAATTTCGCCACTCCCGCAAAAAAGATGGTGGCTACGACGGGATTCGAACCTGTGACCCCATCATTATGAGTGATGTGCTCTAACCAACTGAGCTACGTAGCCATCTTTTTTTCGCGTTACCTTATCGGCGTTGCGGGGCGCATTATGCGTATTGAGCCCTGGACCGTCAACACCTTTTTCAATGAAATTCACCGGAATGTGACTGTTTGGTTAGGTTGCGAACAGCCTGGCGCATTATTCGGCAATTATTGGCTATTTACCGTTATCCCAAACGTAAAATAGACTCTTCGCAGTGCGCTGGCTAGTAGGTTCTGGCACCCGAATAAGAAATGACAGTAATTACTGCAAACGTGGGTTTGCCGGCAGCAGAAAGGAGCAGGGCCCCGATGTCACCATCGGGGCCCTGCGATTCAGATATCGTGTTTACTTACTTATAGGCTGACTGATGCACGCCTACCGCACGGCCAGACGGATCGTCCATGGTTTTGAATGCTTCATCCCACTCAATGGCTTTTGCCGAAGAGCATGCCACGGACGGGCCGCCCGGTACGCATTCCGCAGCGCTCGGCACCGGGAACAGCTCTTCAAAGATTTCACGGTACAGGTAACCTTCTTTTGAGCTCGGCGTGTTGTACGGGAAGCGGAAGTGCGCGGTTTCCAGCTGCTGATCGGTAACCTGTTTTGCCGCCACTTCTTTCAGCGTATCAATCCAGCTGTAGCCAACGCCGTCAGAGAACTGCTCTTTCTGGCGCCACGCAACGCTTGCCGGCAGATAGGATTCGAAGCACTCGCGCAGCACGTGTTTTTCCATTTTTCCGTTGCCGCACATTTTGTCCTGTGGGTTGATGCGCATTGCTACGTCGAGGAATTTTTTATCCAGGAACGGTACGCGCGCTTCCACGCCCCAGGCGGACATTGCTTTGTTGGCTCGGGCGCAGTCGTACATATGCAGAGCCTGCAGCTTACGTACGGTCTCTTCGTGCAGTTCTTTGGCGTTCGGCGCTTTATGGAAGTACAGGTAGCCGCCAAATACTTCATCGGAGCCTTCGCCCGACAGCACCATTTTGATGCCCATCGCTTTGATTTTACGTGACATCAGGTACATCGGCGTGGAGGCGCGGATGGTAGTCACATCATAGGTCTCGATGTGGTAGATAACGTCACGAATGGCATCAAGGCCCTCCTGCACGGTGAAGTGAATTTCATGGTGCACGGTGCCGAGGTGGTTAGCCACTTCCTGCGCGGCTTTCAGGTCAGGTGAACCTTCCAGACCGACGGCGAAAGAGTGCAGCTGCGGCCACCAGGCTTCAGAGCGTTCCTGATCTTCAACGCGACGGGCGGCGAATTTTTTGGTGATAGCCGAGATAACCGAAGAGTCCAGACCGCCGGAGAGCAGCACGCCGTATGGGACGTCGGACATCAGGTGGCTTTTCACGGATTCTTCCAGCGCCTGACGGAGCTCATTTTTGTCGGTGACGTTGTCTTTTACCGCGTCGTAATCGAACCAGTCGCGCTGATAGTACTGACGAATTTCGCCGTCTTTGCTCCACAGGTAGCTGCCTGCCGGGAACTCCTGAATGGTGCGACAAACCGGAGTCAGCGCTTTCATTTCTGAGGCGACATAGAAGTTACCGAATTCATCATGACCCATATACAGCGGGATAATACCGATATGGTCGCGGCCAATCAGATACGCGTCTTTTTCGCTGTCATACAGCGCGAAGGCGAACATGCCCTGTAGATCGTCAAGGAACTCGGGGCCTTTCTCCTGGTACAGCGCGAGGATAACTTCACAGTCAGATCCGGTCTGGAACTGATAGCGATCGGCATATTCAGCGCGCAGCGCCTGATGGTTGTAGATTTCACCGTTGACCGCCAGAGCGTGCGTTTTCTTTTCGTTATACAGCGGCTGTGCGCCGGCGTTCACGTCAACAATCGACAAACGTTCATGCGCAAGAATGGCTTTATCGCATGCGTAGATACCGGACCAGTCCGGGCCACGATGGCGCATCAGGCGGGAGAGCTCAAGCGCTTTTTTACGCAGCTCGACCGCGTCAGTTTTAATATCCAGTACACCAAAAATAGAACACATAGACTTCTCCGTTAACCCTGTTGTGCTGTGTTGTTGTGTGGCGCTGCGCTATCGCGTTGCCTTTGCATGACTAAAAAAATGCCGTAAAGGCGGGGTCGGCGCAAGGGTTTTTCCGCCTCAGAAAGAAAAAATGCAATGGGGCTTATGGAATACTAAAAAATACGTACGTCTATTCTTCTATTATTGATGAAATCTTATTTTTCATGCGTTATTTTTGAATAATCTTCTTTTTTGCCAGGCGGTAGGTAACGAGAATAGATTTCTCGTCCCGTGCAGAGGCAAAATCTGCACGGGGTGAGCTCAGACGATGCCGAAAGGCCAGATCTGCTGGACCGTTTTGTAGAGAATTTGCTCGCGGTCTTTGGGGGTTAACCACGCCAGGTGATCGCGGTAGAGCGCGACCGCTTGCGCGTAGCTCAGTTTATTCAAACAGATTGGCCAGTCGGTCCCCCACATCAGTCGCTGTGCCCCAAAGGCATCAAACACCTGCTTAACCTGCTGCGCGGCATCAGGGTAGGGATAAGACTGCTGGGAGAGTGACCACATATGCGAAATTTTGACGTAGACCTGTGGATAGCGCGCCAGCGCCAGCAGCTTGTTCAGCTCGTCAGGATGATTCAGCGGTGAATCAGCCATGTGGTCAATGACCACCGTCAGCTCCGGGTTTTGCTCAATCCAGGGAATAAGGTCGGGCATTCGGCTGGGGGCGGCCAGAATGGTCATCGGTACTTTCAGGTCGGCGGCCTGTCGCCAGAGTGGTTTCATTAACGACCCACGGATCCAGTCGCCGTCAGCTTTATCAGAAGGACTCAACCTGACGCCGCGAAAACCTTCGTCGGTGGTCAGGCGGGCCAGATGTTCCGGTGCTGCCGGGTCTTCCGGGTTAACGCGGCAGATACCCTGGAATTTATCCGGATACTGCCGCAGAACGTCGGCCAGATAGCGATTATCCCAACGGTAGTGAATAACCTGTACGATCACCGTACGTGCAACGCCGTTTGCGGCCATCAGTGAGAGCAGCATTTCGGCGGTGAAATCCTGCGGCGGCGCTTTGCGGTCCTTAGCGTAAGGATAGCGCGGGTCGGTTTTCCAGACGTGCACGTGGGAATCAATCATGAGCGGTGAGGGCAGAGCGGCAAATGCCGGGCGCAGCGCACAGGCGAGCGGCAGTGCGGCGCTGGCTGCAAGGAATTGACGGCGGCTAAGCATGTTTTTCTCCATTGCATCGGCCGTCTGAATCCCGGAGGCGTCAGAGTTGAGTTATTTGAGATTGGATGTGGACTCAGTGGGCAGATGCGCTAGCTGACGAGCCACTATAAAACGCGAATGAGCGGGATGATTCAGACCGATGCCCAGGAAGACATCGGTTTCACTGTTAGAGTTAACAATGGGTTGTGAATAGCGTCACGGCGTGAGCCGCTAGATAATGTCGATTTCCGCAACTGACGGATAAATCCATGACGGACGGAACGGCATATTATCGATGTCATCAACGGTGGAGACGCCAGAGAGAACCAGAATCGTTTCCAGACCTGCCTGGAAGCCGGCCAGAATATCCGTGCGCAGATTATCGCCGACGATCACCGTCTGCTCTGAATGCGCCTGCATTTTGTTAAGCGCGGCGCGGATGATCCACGGGCTGGGTTTGCCAACCACAAACGGCTTACGGCCTGAGATTTTTTCAATACCGGCGCAAAGTGCGCCACAGGCGGGGTAGTAGCCGCGACCGTGCGTATCCGGGTTTGTGGCGATGAAGCGTGCACCGTTAGCCACGAAGAATGCCGCCTTGTGCATCATTTCCCAGTTGAACGAGCGAGTTTCACCCACGATAACGAAATCAGGATTGACGTCGGTAATGGTGAACCCGGCTTTATAGAGTTCGTGGATCAATGCGCCTTCGCCGACCACGTACGCTTTTTTTCCTTCCTGGCGACGCAGGAAATCGGCGGTTGCCATGGCAGAGGTATAAAAAACGCTGTCGGGCACGTCGATACCCGCAGTGGCGAAGCGGTTCGCCAAATCCTGACCCGTCTGTGAAGGGTAGTTAGTTAGACAGAGAAACGGCATACCTTTATCCAGTATGCGCGCGACGAATTCTGCCGCACCCGGCACAGCGACGTTGTCGTGCATCAGCACGCCGTCAATATCACAGATTACATTCTGAATGGTCATGGACTACCTGGCGTTTATTTTAAAGAGGCGTAATTATACACGTTATCCCCGGCATTGCCTCTCAGGACTAACCTTCCAACAAATGTTGCAGCAAAATCCCGTTCAGCATGGCGCGTTTAACCAGCGCAAAAGCGCCAATGGCGGAGCGATGGTCGAGCGTCGAGCGTACTACCGGCAGATTTTTACGAAACGCCTTCAGAACCTGAGTATTGATGCAACCTTCGATGGCGGGTAACAGCACGCGGTCAGCTTCGATGATCTCACCGGCAATCACCACCTTTTGCGGATTAAACAGGTTGATGGCGATAGCAATTGTTTTACCGAGATGGCGGCCTACGTGTTCAATAACTTCGGTGGCCAGCGGATCGCCTTTGTTGGCCGCCTTACAGATGGTTTTGATGTGGCAATCGTCAAGCGTAATACGGCTTTGGTAGCCCTGTTCAAGCAGATGGCGCACGCGCTGTTCAATGGCGGCATTGGCGGCCACGGTCTCCAGACAGCCGAAGTTGCCACAGTGGCAGCGCTCGCCGAGCGGATCGACCTGAATATGGCCGATTTCACCCACATTGCCATTACGGCCGATAAAAATACGCCCGTTAGAGATGATGCCCGCACCGGTACCGCGATGCACGCGCACCAGAATGGAGTCTTCACAGTCCTGGCTTGCACCAAAGTAGTGCTCTGCCAGCGCCAGGCTGCGGATGTCGTGACCGACAAAGCAGGTGACTTTAAAACGTTTTTCCAGTGCTTCCACCAGACGCCAGTTTTCGACTGGAATATGCGGCATATAGCGAATAATGCCGCTTTCCGGGTCGACAAGGCCCGGCAGAATCACTGAAATGGCGATCAGCTCGCGTATTTTACGCTGGCACGATTCAATAAAGGCGGCAATGGTATTGAGTAGCGCGTGTTCCAGCGTTTCCTGAGTGCGCTCCGGCAGCGGGTAGTGTTCTTCAGCAACCGCCTTGCTGCTCAGGTCGTACAGCGTCAGGGTGGTGTCATGGCGGCCCAAACGGACGCCAATCGCATGGAAATTGCGGGTTTCGGTGACGATAGAAATGGCGCGGCGGCCCCCGGTGGAGGCCTGCTGATCGACTTCTTTGATCAGCCCGCGTTCAATAAGCTGACGCGTGATTTTGGTCACGCTGGCAGGGGCAAGCTGGCTCTGCTCGGCAATCTGAATACGTGAGATTGGCCCATGCTGGTCAATCAGGCGGTAAACGGCCGCGCTGTTAAGCTGTTTTACGAGATCAACATTACCAATTTGAGCTTGTCCGCCTGATGTCATACTTTCTCTTACTCAGTAACGACCTCGTCGCCATTAACGATGGTCTTGATGATTTTAAAGTCGTGGGTGAATGCGGTCAGGTTCGCCACTTTACCCGGGGCAATGCTGCCGAGGTGCTTTTCAACACCGATCGCGCGAGCAGGGTAGAGCGTTGCCATGCGCAGCACTTCATCCAGCGCAATGTTAGCGTGCTCGACCAGGTTGCGGACCCCTTCGATCATCGTCAGCGATGAACCGCTCAAGGTGCCGTTTTCGTCTACGCAGAGACCATTGCGGTAGTATATTGTTTTACCAGCAAAAATGAACCGATCAATATTGGCGCCTGCCGGTGCGGTGGCGTCGGTGACCAGGCACAGCTTATCGCCTTTCAGGCGTTTGGCGTTACGGATATTGATGTAGTCCACGTGCAGGCCATCAGCAATGATACCGCAGTAGATTTCATTCGCATCGAGAATCGCGCCGGTCAGGCCAGGTTCACGGCCAGACATATAAGGCATGGCATTAAACAGGTGCGTGGCAAAGGTGATACCCGCGCGGAAACCGATGCGCGCTTCTTTCGCCGTGGCGTTAGAGTGCCCGGCGGAAACCACGATACCGGCGTTAGCCAGCGCGGTAATCACTTCCGGTGCGACCATCTCTGGCGCCAGGGTCACTTTGGTGATCACATCAGCATTATCGCAGAGGAACTGCACCAGTTCGTGATCCGGCTTGCGCACAAATTCCGGGTTGTGGGTGCCTTTTTTCACCAGGTTTAGCCACGGGCCTTCGAGGTGCAGACCCAGCGCCTGGTTCGGATGTTTAGCCAGATATTCACGCATCACACGTACGCCCTGTTTCATCAGGTCGTCGCTGGTGGTAATCAGCGTCGGCAGGAAGCTGGTGCAGCCAGATTTCTCATTGGCTTTTTGCATAATTTCCAGCGTTTCAACGGTCACCGCTTCGGCAGTATCGTTGAACTGTACGCCGCCGCAGCCGTTAAGCTGAACGTCAATAAAACCAGGGGCGAGAATGGCGCCATTCACGGAACGCTGTTCGACGTTCGCTGGTACATCAGCCAGTGGGCAAATACGTTCAATAAGGCCATTGGCGACGATAATCGCATGGTCATCCAGAATTTCGTGACCGGTAAAGATCCGGCCATGGGTTAATGCATACATTACGACCCCCGGTGTTCAAAAAATGTTGTCCCACGCCGCGGCGTGGGACGGGTAAGACATTACAGACCTTTGATATTTTCAGCTTCTAATTCATTGAAATATTTCAGGGTCTTAACCTTCAGCTCCATCGTGGACGGTTCGTCGCAAACGATCAGCGATTTCGGGTGCAGCTGCAGACAGGTAATGGTCCACATGTGGTTAACGTTGCCTTCAACCGCCTGCTGCAGCGCCAGCGCTTTCGGCGCGCCTTGCACCAGGATCATCACTTCTTCGGCATCCAGCAGGGTACCCACGCCAACGGTCAGCGCATATTTTGGCACCAGAGAGACATCGCCATCAAAGAAACGGGAGTTTGCCACGCGGGTTTCGTGAGTCAGCGTCTTGATACGGGTACGGGAAGAAAGTGACGATGCCGGTTCGTTGAACGCAATGTGGCCGTCGTTGCCCACGCCGCCCATGAATAGGTGGATTTTACCGTAAGAACGAATTTTTTCTTCATAGCGGCGGCATTCTGCGTCAACATCTGGCGCGTTGCCATTCAGCAGATTGATGTTTTCTTCAGGAATGTCGATATGATCGAAGAAGTTACGGTGCATAAAGCTGTGATAGCTTTCCGGATGCTCTTTTGGCAGGCCGACATATTCGTCCATGTTAAAGGTGACAACATGTTTAAAGCTAACCTGGCCCGCTTTATGCATTTCGACTAACACTTTGTAGGTCGCCAGCGGGGTACCGCCGGTTGGCAGTCCGAGGACAAACGGACGGTCCGCGGTCGGTTGAAATGCGTTGATGCGGTTAACGATGTGGCGAGCAGCCCATTTGCCGACTTGTTCAGCGTTAACGAGAGGAATCAGTCTCATTCTTCACCTCAAATGTAAAATGTAAGAAGTTGGCGGATGGCGTCTCCGTGCACTCTCTAAGCGTAACCTGTTTGCATCGATAGGGAGCAATCCGTTTTGATTTTTTGAATGATAAAATAAGTTTTCGTGGTTAGCCAGTGAAAGGGAGTGGTGAGAACAATATTTGGTGACTATAGTCACAAAAAACACGTGTTTAATTTGCGATACGAATTAAACTTCCACACACTCATATCCTCAGAGTTGTGATTGCAGTTTACAAGACATCGCAGTGTCATGCTTTTTTGCACAATAAAAAAATGGCTTAGATTAAATGAGCCGTCTCGGGGTCTCGTAGGGGGAATAAGATGAATATTTTAGGGTTTTTCCAGCGACTAGGTAGGGCGTTACAGCTCCCTATCGCCGTGCTGCCGGTAGCGGCGCTGTTGCTGCGATTTGGTCAGCCAGATTTACTCAACGTCGCGTTTATTGCGCAGGCGGGCGGGTCTATCTTTGATAACCTGGCGCTAATCTTCGCTATCGGTGTGGCATCCAGCTGGTCGAAAGACAGCGCGGGTGCGGCAGCGCTGGCGGGTGCGGTAGGTTACTTCGTATTGACCAAAGCAATGGTGACTATCAACCCAGCCATTAACATGGGTGTGCTGGCGGGTATCATTACCGGCCTGGTCGGTGGTGCCGTGTATAACCGTTGGGCGGGTATCAAACTGCCTGACTTCCTGAGCTTCTTCGGCGGTAAACGTTTCGTGCCGATCGCGACCGGCTTCTTCTGTCTGGTGCTGGCTGCTATCTTCGGCTACGTGTGGCCGCCGGTGCAGAACGCCATCCATGCGGGCGGCGAGTGGATCGTCTCCGCGGGCGCGCTGGGCTCCGGTATCTTTGGTTTCATCAACCGTCTGCTGATCCCAACCGGTCTGCATCAGGTGCTGAACACCATCGCCTGGTTCCAGATTGGTGAGTTCACCAACGCGGCGGGTGCGGTATTCCACGGCGACATCAACCGCTTCTATGCGGGTGACGGCACCGCGGGTATGTTCATGTCCGGCTTCTTCCCGATCATGATGTTTGGTCTGCCGGGTGCGGCACTGGCGATGTACTTCGCGGCTCCAAAAGCGCGTCGTCCGATGGTCGGCGGTATGCTGCTGTCCGTTGCGGTCACCGCGTTCCTGACCGGTGTTACCGAGCCGCTGGAATTCCTGTTCATGTTCCTGGCGCCGGTTCTGTACCTCCTGCACGCGATTCTGACCGGTGTGAGCCTGTTTATTGCGACGCTGCTGGGTATCCACGCGGGCTTCTCCTTCTCCGCAGGGGCCATCGACTACGTGTTGATGTACAGCCTGCCGGCAGCAAGTAAGAACGTCTGGATGCTGGTGGTGATGGGTCTGGTGTTCTTCGTTATCTACTTTGTCCTGTTCAGCGTGGTTATCCGCATGTTTAACCTGAAAACGCCGGGCCGCGAAGATAAAGACGAAAACGTTGTGACCAACGAAGCCAACAGCAACACTGAAGAAGGTCTGGATCAACTGGCGACCAGCTACATTGCTGCCGTTGGCGGGACTGACAACCTGAAGGCGATTGATGCTTGTATTACCCGTCTGCGTCTGACCGTTGCCGACTCCGCGAAGGTGAGCGACGCAGTATGTAAACGCCTGGGTGCATCCGGCGTGGTGAAACTGAACAAACAAACCATCCAGGTGATCGTCGGCGCGAAAGCAGAAGCGATTGGCGATGCGATGAAGAAAGTGGTTGCGCGTGGCCCGGTTGCCGCCGCTTCTGCTGACAGCGCGCCAGCTGCGGCTCCTGCTGCGGCAAAACCGCAGGCAGTGGCAAATGCCGCAACGGTTGAATCGCTGGTTTCACCGATTACCGGTGATGTGGTCGCACTGGAGCAGGTGCCTGACGAAGCGTTTGCCAGCAAAGCGGTTGGCGACGGCATTGCGGTGAAACCGACGGACAACATCGTGGTTTCCCCGGCTGCGGGCACTATTGTGAAAATCTTCAATACCAACCATGCGTTCTGCCTGGAAACAGATAAAGGCGCGGAAATCGTTGTCCATATGGGTATCGATACCGTGGCGCTGGAAGGTAAAGGCTTCAGCCGACTGGTTGAAGAGGGTGCAGAAGTGAAAGCAGGTCAGCCAATCCTGGAAATGGATCTGGACTTCCTGAACGCGAACGCGCGCTCCATGATCAGCCCGGTCGTATGCAGCAACAGCGATGACTTTGGCGGTCTGGTGATTAAAGCCGAAGGTCACGTGGTTGCGGGCCAGACGCCGCTGTATGAGATTAAAGGTAAATAATCGCTCCTGAGTAAAAGTGGATTAATGCCTTAAGCGGCGGGGGAATTCCTCCGCCGCTTTTTTTTGCCGCAAATTCCCCCATATTCATCGGAAGAACGCCTTTTTGTGCAACTAATAGTTGTCTCCGGGCGCTGCTTATAAGATCATGTTCCGTTATACGTTGTTTACGCTTTGAGGAATCCACGATGAGTGAGGCTGAAGCCCGCCCGACTAACTTTATTCGTCAGATCATCGATGAAGATCTGGCAACCGGTAAGCACAACACGGTGCATACGCGTTTTCCGCCAGAGCCGAATGGCTATCTGCACATCGGCCACGCGAAATCTATCTGCCTGAACTTTGGTATCGCGAAAGACTATCAGGGTCAGTGCAACCTGCGTTTCGATGACACCAACCCGGTGAAAGAAGATATCGAATACGTAGAGTCGATCAAAAACGACGTCGAATGGTTAGGTTTTCACTGGTCTGGCAACGTTCGCTACTCCTCGGACTACTTCGATCAACTGCACGCCTATGCCGTTGAGCTTATCAATAAAGGTCTGGCCTACGTTGATGAACTGACGCCGGAACAGATCCGTGAATACCGCGGCTCGCTGACTGCGCCGGGCAAAAACAGCCCGTACCGCGATCGCAGCGTGGAAGAGAACCTGGCGCTGTTCGAAAAAATGCGTACCGGTGGCTTTGCGGAAGGTACTGCCTGCCTGCGCGCCAAAATCGATATGGCTTCACCGTTCATTGTTATGCGTGACCCGGTGCTGTACCGCATTAAATTTGCCGATCACCACCAGACCGGCACCAAGTGGTGCATCTACCCGATGTACGACTTCACCCACTGCATTAGCGATGCGCTGGAAGGTATCACTCATTCCCTGTGTACGCTGGAGTTCCAGGACAACCGTCGTCTGTACGACTGGGTGCTGGACAACATCACCATTCCGGTTCACCCGCGCCAGTACGAATTCTCGCGCCTGAATCTGGAATACACCGTGATGTCCAAGCGCAAGCTGAATCAGCTGGTGATGGAAAAACACGTAGAAGGCTGGGACGACCCGCGTATGCCGACCATCTCCGGTCTGCGTCGTCGTGGTTACACCGCAGCGTCCATCCGTGAGTTCTGCAAGCGCATCGGCGTGACCAAGCAGGACAACACCATTGAGATGGCATCGCTGGAATCCTGCATTCGCGAAGATCTCAACGAAAACGCGCCGCGCGCGATGGCGGTTATCGATCCGGTAAAACTGGTTATCGAAAACTACCCGCAGGGCGAAAGCGAAATGGTTTCCATGCCTAATCATCCGAATAAACCGGAAATGGGCAGCCGCGAAGTGCCGTTTAGCGCTGAAATCTGGATCGATCGCGCAGACTTCCGTGAAGAAGCCAATAAGCAGTACAAGCGTCTGGTGATGGGTAAAGAAGTGCGTCTGCGTAACGCCTACGTGGTGAAAGCAGAGCGCGTGGAGAAAGATGCCGAAGGCAATATCACCACCATCTTCTGTACCTATGATGCTGAAACCCTGAGCAAAGATCCGGCCGATGGCCGCAAAGTGAAAGGGGTGATTCACTGGGTTAGCGCTGCACATGCGTTGCCGGTGGAAATTCGCCTTTACGATCGTCTGTTCAGCGTGCCTAACCCAGGCGCAGCAGAAGACTTCCTTGCGGTGATGAACCCAGAGTCGTTGGTTATCAAGCAGGGCTATGCTGAGCCGTCTCTGCAGGCCGCTGAGGCCGGTAAAGCGTACCAGTTCGAGCGTGAGGGTTACTTCTGCCTCGATAGCCGCTACAGCACGGCAGAGAAGCGGGTCTTTAACCGTACCGTTGGTTTACGTGATACCTGGGTTGGCTAAGCCAGTCACGAGCTAATTTTAAAACGCCGCTTTGCGGCGTTTTTTTTTGCCAATCCTGATCCCCCTCCAATGGAAGTGCTGCTCATCGATATATCCCCTCTATGATCTATAGTTTCGCGTAGCGAATTAATATGAATTTCCTGCCTCTAAGATTTTCTCTTTTTGTCACACTCTTTGTTATAAGCCGGACATGTAAACGGTCTCATTAACATTTGATTCAGGCCCCGCAAGGTCTGGCGCGGAAAAATGTTAACAACGCATTACGTTACACATTGAAACCAAATATGTGCGCTTTGTCATAATCCTGCACTCTTGTTGCGGAAAAGGATTGATAATTCGCGTCGCGAAAAATAGTCTATCAGTGTACTGAAACACCTTTTTCCAGAAGTTCATTTTTTTTAGCGTTTTATTTTTTGCTTCTGCTTTGCAGCGGCATTTTTAAAAGTCAAAGAGGATATAACTATGCGTACGTTTAGTGGCAAACGTAGTACGCTGGCGCTGGCTATCGCCGGTGTGACAGCAATGTCAGGCTTTGTAATGACTCCGGAAGCGAAGGCAGAAGGGTTCATTGATGATTCAACATTAACCGGCGGCATCTATTACTGGCAGCGTGAGCGTGACCGTAAAGATGTGACCGATCACGACAAATATAAAACCAACCTTTCTCACTCCACCTGGAACGCCAACCTCGACTTCCAGTCAGGTTATGCGGCTGACATGTTCGGTATTGATATTGCGGCGTTTACCGCAATTGAAATGAACGAAAGTAGCGAAAGCGGTCACCCGAACGAAATTGCCTTCTCGTCAAAAAACAAAGGCTATAGCGAAGATTACAGCGGCGATAAGAGCGGTATCAGCCTGTATAAAGCGGCGGCTAAATTTAAACTTGGCCCAACCTGGGCGCGTGCGGGTTACATTCAGCCAACCGGTCAAACCCTGCTGGCGCCGCACTGGAGCTTTATGCCGGGTACCTACCAGGGCGCGGAAGCCGGGGCAAACTTTGACTACGGCGACAACGGCGCGCTGAGCTTCTCCTACATGTGGACCAACGAGTATAAGGCGCCATGGCACCTGGAGATGGATAACTTCTATCAGAATGATAAGAAGACCAAGGTGGATTACCTGCACTCTATCGGTGCGAAATACGATTTCAAAAATGACCTGGTGCTGGAAGCGGCATTCGGTCAGGCGGAAGGTTATGTGGACCAGTACTTCGCCAAAGCAAGCTACAAATTTGATATCCCTGGCGGCCCGCTGACCACCAGCTACCAGTTCTACGGTACCCGTGACAAAGTGAGCGATCACGGCGTGAACGATATTTACGACGGCACCGCGTGGCTGCAGGCGTTAACCTTCGGCTATAAACTGAACGAAGTTTTCGACTTCCGTCTGGAAGGAACCTGGGTTAAGGCCGACGGTCAGCAGGGCTACTTCCTGCAGCGTATGACCCCGACCTACGCTTCCTCAAACGGTCGTCTGGATATCTGGTGGGATAACCGCTCTGACTTCAACGCCAACGGTGAAAAAGCGGTCTTCTTCGGCGGTATGTATGACCTGAAGAACTGGAATCTTCCTGGCTGGGCAGTGGGTGCATCCTACGTCTATGCATGGGATGCGAAACCAGCGACCTGGCAGATGAACCCGGACGCATACTACAACAAAAACAATACGATCAGAGAATCTGCATACAGCCTGGATGCCATGTATACCGTACAGGAAGGTCGTGCGAAGGGTACCCTCTTCAAACTGCACTTCACTCAGTACGACAACCACTCCGATATCCCGAGCTGGGGCGGTGGTTACGGCAACATCTTCCAGGATGAGCGTGACGTGAAATTTATGGTTATCGCACCGTTCACCATTTTCTGATGCATGATGCGGCAGGGGAAGCCTCTGCCGCCGCTAAGAGGCTCATCGTATGAAAAAACTGATTATTGTTGCCCTGATGGCCGCTGGCCTTACCGCTTGCGCTCAGCCATCCGCGCCGAAAGAAGACAGTAAGCTGAAGGATGCCTACAGCGCGTGCATTAACACCGCTGAAGGCAATCCGGATAAAATCCAGGCCTGCCAGAGCGTACTGAACGTGCTGAAGCAAGAGAAACAGCACGAACAGTTTGCCAATCAGGAAAGCGTACGCGTGCTGGACTACCAGCAGTGTATTCAGGCAACCCGTACCGGTAACGACCAGGCCGTAAAAGCCAAATGCGATAAAATGTGGCAGGAAATTCGCAGTAACAACGCCACAAAATAGCGATTGTTGTTATAGCAAAAAGGGCGGAGAGTTTTCTCCGCCCTTTTTGCGTTACAGGGTTGGCTCTCCGCTGGAGCAGGCGGATGACAAGCTCGCTTTCCTGACGGGCAAAGTTGCTTTTACCATACGCAAGGTGAGGCGAATTGATCAGATTGCGCCCATAAAAAAAGCCAACCTTCAGGCTGGCTTTTCAGGCATCACGAAACGTTATTTTTCAACGCCATCATGCGCATGTTCATCTTCACGGCAGTCGCCTTCTGCACAGTGGCCGTAAAGATAAAGACTGTGGTTGGTCAGACGAATTCCGTGTTTGGCGGCAATTTCACGCTGACGAGCTTCGATAGATTCGTCGCTGAACTCGATCACTTTGCCACAGTCGAGGCAGATCAGGTGATCGTGGTGATGCTGCTGAGTCAGTTCGAAAACGGATTTGCCGCCTTCGAAGTTATGACGGGTCACGATGCCCGCGTCGTCAAACTGGTTCAGAACACGATAAACCGTGGCCAGGCCAATTTCTTCACCCATGTCGATCAGGCGTTTGTATAAGTCTTCCGCGCTGACATGGTGGTTATCCGGTTCCTGAAGAACTTCCAGAATCTTTAACCGTGGAAGTGTGACTTTCAGGCCAGCCTTCTTTAATGCGGTATTATTGTCAGTCATGCGGAATCTGTCCTGTTGCTAAACGATTAACTTCCATCAGCGAAAGTATCACAGAGAATTCACCCGTTTTAATGCGTCTCATTATAGAATGACCCTGGCTAAATGAAAACAGCAAGGCTTGGGTAAACTAAGCTTTCAAAAACGAGGCGTCACCGACAAACAGAGCGATGAACCTACGCTAAATCAGAAGATATTGTACAGGTATGCGCTGAAAAGTTAAAAAAATGTAGCTATTATTTTGATTGCTTTTACCTATTAATGAGGCGCGATTTGTTATCGCGCCTCAATATCATCAGGCGTTTTTGATTTCGTCGAGGTGCAGTTCTTCAGCAACCTGCTTAACCCATTTTTCAACGCGTTCAGCGGTCAGCTCCGGCTGACGGTCTTCGTCAATCGCCAGACCCACGAAGTGGTCGTCATCGGCCAGGCCTTTCGACGCTTCGAAGTGGTAGCCTGCGGTTGGCCAGTGACCAACGATGGTCGCGCCGTTTGGCTCAATGATGTCGCGGATAGTGCCCAACGCATCGCAGAAGTATTCCGCGTAGTCTTCCTGATCGCCACAGCCGAACAGGGCGACCAGCTTACCGTTGAAGTCAACTTCTTCCAGAGACGGGAAGAAATCGTCCCAGTCGCACTGGGCTTCACCGTAGTACCAGGTTGGGATGCCCAGCAGCAGGATATCGTAGCCTGCCAGGTCTTCTTTGCTGCTCTTGGCAATGTCGTGAACGTCAGCGACATCTTTACCAAGCTGTTTTTGAATCATTTTTGCGATATTTTCGGTGTTCCCGGTGTCGCTACCGAAGAAGATGCCAACGATTGCCATGAGTAAAATAACCTCTTGAAACTTAATGATATGGTGGTGGCTTATTGCCCACAGATAAGGGCAATCATAGCAGAACAGAGAAGCGTGCGGAAACAGCTATCGTGCCGTACTGCACACTCTGCTACATGAAAGTGTGTTCTGGGGGATATTTCAGACTTTCCCTTGCCCGTGCAGCAGCGCCAGTTGGCTCATCAGCATCTCTTCGATGAGTTCGCTGCGGCTCATGTCACGGGCGGCCGCCAGCTCGTTGAGCGCATCAACGGCGTCGCTGTTGAGCTTCAGCTCGACGCGCTTAAGCCCGCGAACTTTGTCGCGTTTGAGCTGATTACGCTTATTAATGCGGAGCTGTTCGTCACGCGAAAGCGGATTGGTTTTGGGTCTTCCCGGCCGACGCTCATTTGCGAACAAATCTAATGTCGTACGGTCCGTTTGTTCTTTTGCCATGGTTCTGAGTGACTTCGGGGAAACAAGCTACCGGACGGTGCCCGGCGCAGACAGCGCGCAATCATACAACAGTGGAACCCGCACGCCAACGACCACGGCCATTATGGCGCGCGGTCGATGCATTTTTAATCACTCGGCGAGATAGCGGCGAATGGCGCGCAACACGGCGTCCGGTTTTTCGGCGTGAACCCAGTGACCCGCACCGGCAATCACGTGCGCTTTCGCCTGCGGGAACTGCGCCAGCAGATCATCACGATAGGCTTCGGTGACATACGGTGAGTTACCGCCGGGAATAAACAGCGCAGGGTGTTCCCAGGCGGGAATGGTTTCCCAGCCGACGATGTGAGGATATTGCTCCCACAGCACCGGCACGTTAAAGCGCCAGGCGCCGTCAACAAATGACTTCAGCAGAAACTGAATCACGCCTTCTTCATGCAGATACTCGCGCATCACCGTGGCCGCCTGCTGGCGCGTGGCGACGCCCGCGCTGGTGACGGCGTTAATCGCGGCAAAAATCTCATCATGACGACGCACGTGGTAATCCACCGGCGCAATGTCGATAGCCACCAGGCGGTCGATGCGCTCCGGGGCCAGCGCGGTCAGCGCCATCACCGCTTTACCGCCCATTGAATGGCCGATAAACGTGGCTTTCTCAATCTGGTTGGCGTCGAGAGTATCGAGCAGATCCTGCGCCATGGCCGGGTAGCTCATGTCGTCGGAACGCGGCGACAAACCGTGGTTACGCATGTCGACCTGAATGACATCGTGATCGGCAAGCAGGTCACGGGCCAGAATGCCCAGGTTATCCAGGCTGCCAAACAGACCGTGGACCAGAACGATGGGGGAATTATTGTGCAGGTTTTGTGCAGATTGCGCTCGGAAATTCAATTTCATAGCAAAGTTCTTTTTTTCGCATTGTCGGGTTAGGGTATCATGTTCAACATTCTAACGCTCAGGGGCAAGTGAGGAACTCATCCGAATTTTGCCGTGCCCCTGGTTTGGCGCTACCCGCTGTTGGGTTTTGACTTTATAATCCCAATGAATTGTATTCAGAAAAATTATCGCACCGGATTAAGATGAAAACGATCGAAGTTGATGACGAGCTCTATCGCTATATTGCAGCCCACACTCTGCGCATTGGCGAGAGCGCGTCCGACATTTTACGGCGTATGCTGAAATTCTCCGCCGCTTCCCAGCCCGCAGCCGTCGCTGCCGCGCCGGTCGTCAAAGCAGAACCGGTTACCGCTCCGGCGCCCGCTGCTGCCCCCGTTGCTGAGGTGAAAACGGTTAAATCCGCCAAAGATAAAGTCCGTGCCATGCGCGAACTGCTGCTCTCCGACGAGTATGCAGAGCAGAAGAAAGCGGTAAACCGCTTCATGCTGGTGCTGGCCACGCTGTACTCTCTGGACAACAATGCGTTTGCTGAGGCAACCGAATCCCTTCATGGCCGTACCCGCGTCTACTTTGCTGCCGACGAGCAAACGCTGCTGAAAAACGGCAATCAGACGAAACCAAAACAGGTTCCGGATACGCCATACTGGGTCATTACCAATACCAACACGGGCCGTAAATGCAGCATGGTCGAACACATCATGCAGTCAATGCAATTCCCGGCGGAATTGATTGAGAAGGTTTGCGGTACCATCTAATACTGACAATCTAACCCTTGCATAAGAAGGACCAGGCAATGGCAAACCATACCCGTGCGGGTCAACCCGCACAGCAGAGTGATTTGATCAACGTCGCTCAACTGACGGCCCAGTACTACGTGCTGCAGCCGGACGTGAGCAATGCGGAACACGCGGTGAAATTCGGGACTTCCGGTCACCGCGGTAGCGCAGGTCGTCACAGCTTCAATGAAAAGCATATTTTGGCCATTGCTCAGGCGATTGCTGAAGAGCGCGCGAAAAACGGAATTTCGGGCCCATGCTACGTCGGAAAAGATACGCACGCGCTTTCTGAGCCTGCGTTCATCTCCGTGCTTGAAGTGTTAGCGGCGAATGGCGTTGATGTGATTGTGCAGGAAAACAATGGCTTCACGCCGACCCCGGCGGTTTCCAACGCTATCCTGGTGCACAACAAGAAAGGCGGCCCGCTGGCCGATGGCATTGTGATTACGCCGTCCCACAACCCGCCGGAAGACGGCGGTATCAAGTACAACCCGCCAAACGGCGGCCCGGCTGATACCAACGTCACCAAAGTGGTTGAAGACCGCGCTAACGCGCTGTTGTCTGCCGATCTGAACGGCGTGAAGCGCATCTCTTACGATGCGGCGCTGGCCTCGGGTCATGTGAAGGAAGTGGATCTGGTGCAGCCGTTCATTGAAGGGCTGGCGGATATCGTCGATATGGCGGCGATCCAGAAAGCCGGTCTGACGCTGGGCGTTGATCCGCTGGGCGGCTCCGGTATCGAATACTGGAAACGTATCGCTAAGCACTACAACCTGAACCTGACCATCGTTAACGATCACGTTGACCAGACTTTCCGCTTCATGCACCTCGATAAAGATGGCGCAATCCGTATGGACTGCTCCTCCGAGTGCGCGATGGCGGGCCTGCTGGCGCTGCGTGATAAGTTCGATCTGGCATTTGCCAACGATCCTGACTACGACCGTCACGGTATCGTCACCCCGGCCGGGCTGATGAACCCGAACCATTATCTGGCGGTAGCGATCAACTACCTGTTCCAGCACCGTCCGCAGTGGGGTAAAGAGGTTGCCGTGGGTAAAACCCTGGTCTCTTCCGCAATGATTGACCGCGTGGTGAATGACCTGGGCCGTAAGCTGGTGGAAGTGCCGGTCGGCTTTAAATGGTTTGTTGATGGCCTGTTCGACGGTAGCTTTGGCTTTGGCGGTGAAGAGAGCGCGGGCGCTTCCTTCCTGCGCTTCGACGGTACGCCGTGGTCGACCGATAAAGACGGGATCATCATGTGCCTGCTGGCGGCAGAAATCACCGCCGTCACCGGTAAGAACCCGCAGGAACACTACAACGAGCTGGCGGCACGTTTCGGCGCGCCAAGCTATAACCGTCTGCAGGCGAGCGCGACTTCCGCACAGAAAGCGGCGCTGTCTAAGCTCTCTCCTGAGATGGTCAGCGCCAGTACCCTGGCCGGTGACCCGATTACCGCGCGCCTGACCGCTGCACCGGGTAACGGCGCATCTATCGGTGGTCTGAAGGTGATGACCGATAACGGCTGGTTTGCTGCGCGTCCGTCCGGTACGGAAGATGCGTACAAAATTTACTGCGAAAGCTTCCTCGGCGCTGAGCATCGTCAGCAGATTGAGAAAGAAGCGGTAGAGATTGTTAGCGAAGTGCTGAAAAACGCCTGATTGCACGGGTAAGAAAAAGGGAGCCAAATGGCTCCCTTTTTTATCGGCTCCGTGCTGCTCCGGGGCCGGCATATATGCCTTTCCCGGGCTACACACAACCAATAATCGTGGTAGTTGTAGGCCGGATAAGCGAAGCGCCATCCGGCAACACCGGCACAGACTTAACCGTGTTTATTCTTCAATTCAAACCGCGGTGAGACCAGCCCGTACAGCGTCCAGCCGAGGAACGTCACGATGGAACCGTACAGCATCGCTTCTTCACCGGAAGAGTAGAGCGCATAGAAGCTGTACATTGCACCAATAAAGGCCACGAAGTTAGCGATGCGCGCTTTGTTCATCGGCACGTTAGCCATACGCTGGATAATGACCAGCGCCGCCATCGACAGGATGTACGGAATAATGTTGGTCACTACCGCCAGGTTCACCAGCACGTTGAATTGATTATTCAGCGACGGGCTGATGGTCATCAGCGACAGCCCGGACTGAATCACCACGATCACCAGCATCCCCTTAACTGGCGCATCCGCCTTGCTAACCTGAGAGAACACTTTCGGGAAGTAGCCTTCATCCGCCGAGGATTTGAATACCTGGGCGATAGTGAACTGCCAGCCGAGCAGCGAGCCGCAGCAGGACATGACCATCAGCGCCATGATCACTTTACCGACTTCCGGCGTGAACATTTGCGCGAAGGCCAGGCCGAACGGGGCGGTTGAATTAGCCAGGTCCATATTCGGCACAATCCCGGCAATCACGTTGGTGGAAACGATGTAAATCACCGCCGCCCCCAGCGTCCCGCCGAGCACGGCGATCGGTACGTTACGTTCCGGGTTTTCCACCACTTCAGCGTTGGCGCAGGCGGATTCCAGACCGAGGAAGGCCCACAGCGTCATGGCGATGGATGAACCGACCGCGCTAAAGAACGGCACGTGATGCGGGTTCCAGGACTCGACGTACATCGTCGGGCTGAACCAGAACCAGCCAATCACACACAAACCCACGACCGGAATAATGACCCCCCACACGGTAATGCTGCTGATCTGTCCGGTAATGCGCGCGCCGCCGAAGTTGGCCACGGTACAGATCCACAGCACGCCGATGGTGGCGAGCCCAATTTGCACGGGGCTCAGTGCGGCACCGAAAAGCTCGGTGCCATAACCCACCGCCGAAATCGCGATAGCGACGTTGGCAATCAGCAGCGATACCCCGTAGGTATAGTTGGCCATAAAGTTGCCCGACTTACCAAAGGCATACTCCGCATAGCCGCCCATGCCGCCGGATTTCTTGCTGAACATCCCGCACTTTGCGAAGGCCCAGGCCAGCGCCATCGAACCAACGGCGGTGACCAGCCACGAGATAATGGAAATGGTGCCGACTTCAGCGAGCTTGGTGGGCAGCATGATGATACCGGAGCCCATCATGTTCACCATCGTCAGGATGGTGAGCTGAACAACCCCCATTTTGTTGTTGGCTTTGCTCATAATTTCTCCCCTTTCAGCAGCGCTGGCAGCGGCTGCTGAGGTTTAATCACGTTGCACCACACTTCTTTGCGACCGTCGTGTTCCTGGATGTAAACCCCTTGCAGTTCTGGCGCAAAGCCAGGCAGCAGGTTGATGCCTTCTTCCAGCGCTTTGAAGTAGCGCAGAACGGAATCCCCCCAGATTTCACCGGGGACAACGCACAGCACGCCAGGAGGATACGGCAGGGCGCCTTCGGCGGCGATTTTGCCTTCCGCCATTGACAGCGGTACCAGATCGACCTCGCCGCGGATGTAGGCAAAGTTCGCCTCCTGCGGGTTCATGCTGACGCGCGGGAAGTGTGATTTGCGGAACATCTCTTTTTGCAGCTGTTTGACGTTATGGCGGGCATACAGGTTATGCATTTCCTGGCACAGCTGGCGCAGGGTGTAACCGGCGTAACGCTCTTTATGCTGACCGTAGAGCGACGGCAGCACCTCTTGCAGCGGCGCGTCAGATTCCAGCAGCGTTTCGAAGCGCACCAGCAGCGCGACCAACTGTTGCAGCTTGGCCATATCTTCTGCCGGGGTGAGCAGGAAAAGGATTGAGTTCAGGTCGCATTTTTCCGGTACTACACCGTGTTCACGCAGGTAGTTGGCCAGAATGGTGGCCGGCACGCCAAAGGTGTCGTACTCGCCATTAGCGTCGATGCCTGGGGTAGTCAGCAGCAGTTTGCACGGGTCAACGAAGTACTGATGCTCCGCGTAGCCTTCAAAGCCGTGCCAGCGTTCGCCCGGCACGAAGTGGAAGAATCGCAGGTCGTTGGCAATCTGTTCGGTCGGCCAGGATTGCCACGGTTTACCGTCAATCTCGGCGGGCACAAACGGACGAATGTGGTGGCAGTTATCCAGAATCAGCTTACGCGCTTCGATGCCGTTAGAGACGCAGTCCATCCACATATTGCGGCCCGCTTGCCCTTCGTGCATCCGCGCGTTGACGTCCAGTGCGGCAAACAGCGGGTAGAACGGGCTGGTGGACGCGTGCATCATAAAGGCATTGTTGAGGCGTTTATGCGGGACATAACGCTGTTGACCTTTGATATGACTATCTTTTTTATGGATCTGTGAAGTCTGCGAGAAACCGGCCTGCTGTTTATGCACCGACTGGGTCACCAGAATTCCCGGGTCGTTTTCATTCAGCTCCAGCAGTAGCGGCGAGCAGTCGGCCATCATCGGAATGAACTGTTCGTAGCCTACCCATGCGGAGTCGAACAGGATGTAGTCGCACAGGTGACCGATTTTATCCACCACCTGACGGGCGTTATAAATCGTGCCGTCGTAGGTGCCAAGCTGGATGACCGCCAGACGGAATGGGCGTTCGTTACGTGCGCGGTTTGGCGCCACTTCTGCCACCAACTCACGCAGATAGCCTTCTTCGAAGCAGTGGGCGTCGATGCCGCCGATAAAGCCGTACGGGTTACGTGCGGTTTCCAGGTAGACCGGTGTGGCACCAGCCTGCAACAGCGCGCCGTGGTGGTTGGATTTGTGGTTGTTACGGTCGAACAGCACTAAATCCCCCGGAGTCAGCAGCGCGTTGAGCACCACTTTGTTGGAGGAGGAGGTGCCGTTGAGCACGAAGTAGGTTTTGTCGGCGTTAAACACTTTTGCCGCGTGCTGCTGAGCGATGCACGGCGCGCCTTCGTGAATTAACAGGTCACCCATTGCCACGTCGGCGTTGCACAGGTCGGAGCGGAAAAGCGTTTCGCCAAAATACTCGACAAACTGGTTCCCTGCCGGATGGCGACGGAAGAATTCACCGCCCTGATGTCCCGGGCAATCAAAGGCACTGTTGCCTTGGGCGACATAATCCACCAGCGCACTGAAGAATGGCGGGCGCAGGTTGACTTCGTACTTGTGGGCGGCGGCCTCCAGCTGGCGTCCATAGAAATCGTTGCGGGTTTCATCGTGCTCGAATACCCCTTGAATGCGGGCAAGATATTCAGCCGGAACGATCTGATCTTTATTAATAGCAATAAATACCGGCAGGTTATAACCCGTCGCATCTATTTCATCGAGTTTACCGCATTCCACATCTTCAATAGATAATACGGCCGCCGCGACATCAATAAAGTGGGTATCGCAGGTATTGATAATACTACGCTGGGTAGTAAAGCAGTCAGGGCATGAACGGCTTACGGCAATTTTTAATTCAGACATTTTTTCGACTCGTTATTTTAGATAATAGTAGTCCCTCAATTTCTCGATGGAGAAATTGATATCGCCGGATAAAAAGCAATACGATCCCGCTGATGATTAAATCAGGACATTGCTTTTTTCAGAATGTGGCAAACCCAACCGGTCCGGTGGCCGGCAGAAACAGGTTTGTCAGAGCGAGTGCAGGCAGCAGGCAAAGGCCTGTATTAGCAAGAAATAACTGCGAGGCACCCGAAGTCGGGAGACTTATCGGGCGTTAAAGAAGTGAAAGTCGAAACTATTACGGTGGGCAAACATCATAATATGCGTTGTCCGCCGTATGTGGGGCATTAATCGGTTATTGTTTTCCATTTCGTATACCTCAGATGAATATCCTAAAGCGAGGTCATTTTATCTCCGGATAGACTTAAAACTGTGAGAATGATCAACAATAGAAGATCATTTATAAAATTATTCATTATTGATGAGCTGCAAGTCAGGATAAAATTCTGGATTGTTTAAGTAATGTAAATGAATTGTATTGAATATATTTTTGGATGGGCTTTAAAACTGTATTTTAATTTTTTAAGATTTAGTTATTTCTGGCTAAAATAAAAAATCGGCTATGTTGTAATTATGAATAACTATTCACAACATAAAGCGATAGCCAATTCCAGTTTCGGTTAATAAATGCTGAGGACGCGCGGGATCTATTTCCAGCTTCTGGCGAAGATGTCCCATATAAATGCGCAAATAGTGACTATGCTCTACGGCATTGGGCCCCCATACCTGACTGAGGAGCTGGCGTTGGGTGAGCACTTTACCGGCGTTATTCAGCAGTACAGCCAGCAGGCGGAATTCAATCGGGGTGAGATGAATTTCTTCGCTGCCACGGGTAATTCGCCGTGAGGCGAGGTCCACGGTGATATTCGCAAAGGAGACGACGGGTTCATTGGGCTGGGCACCGGCATGGCGACGTAGTGCGACGCGTAAGCGCGCCTGTAGCTCGCCGATACCAAACGGTTTACTCAGATAATCGTCGGCACCGGCGTCCAGCGCCGCTATCTTGTCACTCTCTTCACTGCGCGCCGACAGCACAATAATCGGCACCGGGCTCCACTGGCGGATATCGCGAATAAAATCGAGACCATCGCCGTCAGGTAGGCCGAGATCGAGGATTACCAGATCTGGTTTACGCGTCGCCGCTTCCAGTAACCCGCGCTGGAGGGTTTCGGCATCAAAAACGCGCAGGTCTTCGGCTTCCAGCGCGGTACGCAGAAAACGGCGAATGGCGTGTTCGTCTTCAACAATCAGAACGCTGGTCACAGCTCTTCGTATCCCTCTTCAAGTTCAGGCGGTTTTTCCAGTGGAAGTGTAACACGAAAACAGGCGCCACCTTCCGGGCGGTTACTGACAGAGAGCGTCCCGCCGTGAATTTCGACGATAGCCTGACAAATGGCCAGCCCTAGCCCCACGCCGGGAATCGCCGACTCTTTGTGGCCGCGGGCAAATTTGGCAAAGATATGCTGCTCCTGTCCGCCAGGAATGCCGGGCCCACTGTCCCAAACGTCCAACAGCAGGTGGTTATTTTCCGTCGCCGCGCGAATACCGATTTGTGCCTCGCTGCCCGCATACTTCACGGCGTTTTCCAGCAGGTTGTTAAGCACTCGCTCAAACAGCGGACCGTCGAGGTGCACCAGCATCAGCGGATCGGGCAAGGCGAGGGTGATTTGCCGCCCGCCAAGCGTGGGCTCCAGCGTACGCAGCGCGCTGCCTATCACCTCTTCAAGCGTCAGCCACTCTTTATTAAGGTTAAAGCCACCGGACTGAATCCGCGCCATATCCAGCAGATTGTTTACCAGACGTGTGGTGTTGAGCACGTGCTGGCGAATTTCGTTCGCCTGTGGCGCGTAGGGCGAACCGCTGCTGGCGAGATCGAGCGTCAGAATTTCGGCCTGGCCGAACAGTACGGTCAGCGGTGTGCGCAGGTCGTGCGACAGCGCGGCGAGCAGCGAGTTACGCAGGCTTTCGCGTTCGCTGATAAGCCTTGATTGCTCTTCGCTTGCCGTCAGCGCCAGCCGCTCCAGTGCGCTGGAGACCAGCAGGGTAAAGGTTTCCAGCAGCCGCTGCTGCTCCGGTACCATCAACTGACGCAGATTATTGGGCTCGACGACGACCAGTCCGTGGGTTTTATCCGCGCTGCGCAGCGGCAGAATCAGATAGGGGACGCCGGGTAGCGTGTCGGTTCCCGCTCCGGCGGGCAGCCCTTTGTCAAAACTCCAGTGGGCGATGGCTTCATCCCAGGGCGTCATGCCTTCCTGATGATTCAGCGCCGCCAGCTTCCCGTTTTCGTCCGGCAGCAGCACCTGGCTGCGGGCGTGGAAGGTCGAGCGAATATATTGCTCGCAGGTGAGGGCGATATCGTGGGCGTTGCGGCCCACCGCGAGTGTTTTCGACATTTCATACAGGTGACGCGTTCGTTGTTCGCGATAGCGGGCCACACGCGCCTGATAGCGTACGCCAGCGGTCAGATTACCGATGACCAGGCCGACGGTGAGCATCACGCCGAAGGTGAGCAGGTACTGGACGTCGGAGACGGCGAGCGTGCCGCGTGGAGCAATAAAGAAGAGATCAAAACTGACCACGTTGATCACCGTTGCCAGCACCGACGGCCAGCGGCCATAGAACAACGCGACGATCACCACCCCCAGCAGATAGAGCATGACCAGGTTGGCGGCGTCAAACGTCATTAGCCACTGAGCGGCAACCAGCGTAATGGCGGCGCACAGCGCGAGCGCCACCAGGCAGCCCCGGATCTGCACGCGCCATTTGTCGATAAACGGGCGGCGGTCGCTTGAGCGCTCGGGCAGCGGCAGGGGGGGCTCATCAACGCCTATCACCAGCAGGTCCAGTTCCGGCGCGTGGCGAGTCAGCCGGTCGCCGAAGCGCTCACCGCGCCACCAGCGACGCTTCTGCTGACGGCCAATGACAATTTTGCCCAGATTGTGTTCGCGGGCATAGCGGATCACCGCCGCTTCCTCGGACGGATCCGACAGCGTCGCGGTCTCTGCGCCCAGCTCCTGCGCCAGTCGCAGTGCGTTAAGAATGGCGCGGCGCTGCGGTTCGGGCAGACGGTGTAGCGTAGGGGTTTCAACGTAAACGGCGTGCCAGACGCTGCCCAGACGGGCGGCCAGACGCGCGGCGGTGCGCACCAGCTTTTCGCTACCGGCATGATGGCCAATACACAGCAGGATCGCGTCCTGGGTATGCCACACTTTTTCCTGCCCCTGACCGTCTCGCCAGGCGCGCATTTGATCGTCCACACGCTCGGCGGTACGGCGCAGGGCCAGTTCGCGCAGGGCGATCAGGTTACCTTTGCGAAAGAAATTCTCGATCGCGCGTTCGGCCTGGCCGGCCAGATAAACTTTGCCTTCGTTCAGGCGCTGACGGAGGTCGTCCGGCGGCAGATCCACCAGTACCACTTCATCAGCAGCGTCAAAAAAGGGATCGGGCACGGTTTCCCGCACCTGAATGCCGGTGACGCCGCTGACGACATCGTTCAGGCTCTCCAGATGCTGGACGTTGACGGTGGTGAAAACGTCGATGCCCGCCTCCAGCAGTTCGTCGATGTCCTGCCAGCGTTTGGGATGGCGGGAGCCGGGCGCGTTGCTGTGGGCCAGTTCGTCCATTAACACCAGCGCCGGGCGACGCGCGAGGGCGGCATCCAGGTCGAACTCCGTCACGTAGCGGCCGCGGTAAGCGGTACGCTTTGGCGGCAAAATGCTCAGGCCATTCAGCATTGCAGCGGTCTCTTTGCGGCCATGCGTTTCTACCACGCCCGCCAGCACGTCTAACCCCTGCGCACGCAGCCGCTGCGCCTCTGCCAGCATCGCCCAGGTTTTACCTACCCCGGCGCAGGCGCCGAAGAATATCTTCAGCTTTCCGCGGTGCGCGTCGGCGGTTTGTTCCAGCAGGCGATCCGGGTTCGGACGCAGCGGCTCGTCGGTCATCATCAATTATCCTTGTGGGCATCCAGCGCCATATTCAACTCAATAATATTTACCACAGGTTGGCCGAGAAAGCCGAGCAGCGGCGTATGGGTTGCCGCCTGCACCTGTTGCGTTAACCATTGCGGCGAGAGTCCGCGCGCTTTGGCGATACGTGGCACCTGCCACAGCGCGGCGGCAGGGGACAGGTTGGCATCCAGACCGCTGGCGGAAGCGGCTACCAGCTCAACCGGTACCGTGCGGTTGGCGTCCGGGTTAGCGGCGCGAAGCGCGGCAATGCGGTCCGTAAACAGCTTATCCAGCGCCGGGTTGCTGCCCGCCAGGTTGCTGCCGCCGGAGGCCATTGGGTTATCCGGCGCGTCGGCGGTGGCGGATGGACGCCCCTGGAAATAGCCAGGATCGCTAAAATTCTGGCCGATAAGCTGCGATCCGCGAATTTCATGGTTTTCAAAAATCAGCGAACCGTTAGCCTGAGTATGGAACAACCACTGCCCCAGCGCGGTGGTCAGCAGCGGATAGACGCCACCGGTAATGACCGCCAGGAATAGAAAAATGACAATGGCAGGACGTAATGCAGACATGGTTATTTCCTCACACCAGACCCAGCAGGGTTAACAGTAAATCAATCACTTTAATACCGATAAACGGCACCACCAGCCCGCCCGCGCCGTAAATCCACAGGTTGCGGCGCAGCATCGCCGATGCCGACAGCGGTCGGTAGCTCACGCCTTTCAGCGCCAGAGGCAGCAGGAAGACGATGATTAGCGCGTTAAAAATCACCGCGCTGAGAATGGCCGAGTTCGGTGAATGCAGATGCATAATGTTGAGCACGCCCAGCTGCGGCCAGGTGGCGGCAAAGGCTGCCGGGATAATGGCGAAATATTTCGCCACGTCGTTAGCGATACTGAACGTGGTCAGCGAGCCGCGCGTCATCAGCATCTGTTTACCGATATGCACCACCTCAATCAGCTTGGTCGGGTTAGAGTCCAGATCCACCATGTTGCCCGCTTCTTTCGCCGCCTGCGTACCGGAGTTCATCGCGACCGCTACGTCGGCCTGTGCCAGCGCGGGAGCGTCGTTGGTACCGTCGCCGGTCATCGCCACCATCCGGCCTTCGGACTGATACTGGCGTATTAGCGCCAGTTTGGCTTCCGGCGTGGCTTCCGCGAGGAAGTCATCAACGCCCGCTTCGGCAGCGATGGCGGCGGCGGTCAGCCGGTTGTCGCCGGTGATCATTACCGTTTTAATGCCCATTTTGCGCAGCTGGGCAAAGCGCTCTTTAATGCCGCCTTTGACGATATCTTTCAGCGCGATGACCCCAAGCACCCGCGCGCCTTCGGCCACCACCAGCGGCGTGGCGCCCAGACTGGCAACACTTTCGACCTTTTGCTCGACATCCAGCGGGAAATGACCGCCGTTGCTCTCAATATGGCGGCGAATAGCATCGACCGAACCTTTACGGATCATGCGGTTGTCAATATTAATTCCGCTCATTCGGCTTTGGGCGGTAAACGGCACGAAGGTGGCGTGTAGCGCCTGGACGTCACGTTCGCGCAGGTTAAAGCGCTGCTTTGCCAGCACCACGATGCTGCGGCCTTCCGGCGTTTCATCGGCAAGTGACGAGAGCTGCGCGGCATCGGCCAGCGTTTTCTCGTCCACACCCTGAGCCGGCAGGAACTGCGAGGCCTGACGGTTTCCCAGGGTAATGGTGCCGGTCTTATCCAGCAGCAGCACGTCAACATCGCCCGCCGCTTCTACCGCACGGCCGCTGGTAGCAATCACGTTTGCGCCGAGCATGCGGCTCATCCCCGCCACGCCGATGGCCGACAGCAGGCCGCCGATGGTGGTGGGAATCAGGCACACCAGCAGGGCGACCAGGACGGTGACGCTAATGGGCGCGCCGCTCCAGGCGGAAAACGGCCAGATGGTCGCCGTTGCCAGCAAGAAGACAATGGTTAGCGCCACCAGCAGAATCGTCAGCGCGATTTCATTTGGCGTTTTACGTCGCTGGGCGCCTTCGACCATGGCGATCATGCGGTCGAGGAAGGTCTCACCCGGGTTAACGCTACAGCGGACCACCAGCCAGTCGGAGAGTATGCGCGTCCCGCCGGTTACCGAGGCGAAGTCGCCGCCGGATTCACGAATGACCGGCGCGGATTCCCCGGTAATAGCGCTTTCATCCACCGACGCGCCGCCCTCGATCACTTCGCCATCACAGGGGATAATGTCGCCGGCTTCCACCAGCACCACGTCGCCTTTGCGCAGGTCATCGGCCGGAATATGGTCCATTTCCGCACCGTAGCGGGCTTCGCGCAGTTTGCGGGCAAAAGCGGTTTTCTTTACCCCTTTGAGGCTGTTGGCCTGCGCCTTGCTGCGGCCCTCCGCCATGGCTTCGGCAAAGTTGGCGAACAGTACGGTAAACCACAGCCACAGCGCGATAGCGCTGCTGAAACCCACGTTACCCGGCAGAGCGCCAACGGCCATGGCAACGGCCAGCACGCTGGTCAGCACGCTGCCAATCCAGACGATAAACATCACCGGATTGCGCCACTGAACGGTAGGGCTGAGTTTCTTCACGGCGTCGATCAGCGCCTGGCGAACCAGCGACGGTTCAAACAGACCCAGTTGTTTACGACTCATAACCAATAGCTCCGCATCACTCAAAACAGGGAAAGATGTTCCGCTACCGGGCCAATCGCCAGAGCGGGAATAAAGGTCAGGGCGCCAACCAGCAGCACGGTGCCAATCAGCAGGCCAATAAACAGTGCGTCGTGCGTGGCAAGCGTCCCCGGCGTCGCGGGCTGGATCTTTTTATTCACCAGAGAACCGGCAATCGCCATCACCGGGATGATGACGCCGAAGCGGCCGACGAACATGCACACCGCCAGCAGGCAGTTCCAGAACGGCGTATTGGCGCTCAGGCCGGCGAAGGCGCTACCGTTGTTGTTGGCGGCGGAAGAGACGGCATACAGCACTTCGCTAAAACCGTGTGAGCCGGGGTTGGCCATCGCGCTGCGGCCAGCGTCGGTCATCATCGCCAGCGCCGTACCCAGCAACACCAGCGTTGGGGTGACCAGAATCGCTAACGCCGTCATTTTCATCTCCGGCACGTCGATTTTTTTACCGAGATATTCTGGCGTACGGCCAATCATCAGCCCGGCGATAAACACGGCCAGCAGCACGAACAGCAGCATGCCGTACAGGCCCGATCCGACGCCGCCGAAGACCACTTCGCCAATCTGCATCAGCCAAAGCGGGATCATGCCGCCCAGCGCGGTAAAGGAGTCATGCATGGCGTTAACCGCCCCGCAGGAGGCTGCCGTGGTCACCACCGCGTACAGGCTGCTGGCGAGAATGCCGAAGCGGCTCTCTTTCCCTTCCATGTTGATGCTGCTGTCCGCGCCAAAGGCCAGCAGATGCGGGTTACCGCGAGTTTCCGCCCACATCACCACCGCCACGCAGACCACGAAGATGATCGTCATGGCCCATAAGATCGCCCGGCCCTGACGGTTATCGCTCACCGCCTCGCCGAAGGCGAAGCACAGCGCCGCCGGGATCAGGAAGATCGCCAGCATCTGCACGAAGTTGGTCAACGCAGTGGGGTTCTCAAACGGATGTGAGGAGTTGGCGTTAAAGAAACCGCCGCCGTTGGTACCCAGCATTTTGATCGCCTCCTGCGAGGCGACTGGCCCCATTGGCAGAAGCTGATGCGCGCCTTCCAGCGTGGTAAAGGGCTGATAGGGCAGGAGGTTCTGCAACGCGCCTTGCTGAATAAAGAACAGGGCCAGGACCAGCGAAATCGGCAGCAGCAGCCACAGGGTAATGCGGGTGATATCGACCCATGCGTTGCCCAGCGTGCTGACGTTGTGACGAGCAAAAGCGCGCACCAGCGCAAACAGCACGGCAATACCGGTGGCCGCAGAGAGGAAGTTCTGCACCGTCAGCCCAGCCATCTGGCTAAAGTAGCTCAGGGTTGTTTCGCCGCTGTAGGATTGCCAGTTGGTATTACTGACAAAGCTGACGGCGGTATTGAGCGCCAGATGCCAGGAGAGTCCCGGTAACTGCTGCGGGTTCAGCGGCAGATAGCCTTGTAGCATCAGCATTGCGAACAGGACCGACAGGCCGCACAGGTTGAGCAGCAAAATAGCGATAGCATAACGCCCCCAGCTCATCTCCTGACCGGAAATCCCGAGTACGCGCCACAGCCCGTTTTCCACACGCGCCAGGCCCGGCAGCGGCACGTTGCCGATCATTGTCGCCAGCATTTTGCCGAGTGGGCGAGCGAGAATAAACAGCACCAGCAGGAAGCTGGCAATGAGTAAAAATCCCTGAGCAGCCATCACAGCGCCTCCGCCTTCAAAAGGGCATAAACCAGATACGCCAGTAACAGGAACACCAGCACCACGCCGGCTATTACGCCTGTAGTCACAATCCACCTCCGGATGGTTGAGTTATGCCGGTAAGCGTAGGATTTTGGGTGCAAAGATTTCGCAAAAATCGCTGGGCGAGGTGTAAAAAAAGTATAAAAATGGATAAGACCACAATTTAACTAATGGTTAGTATTAATTTAACAATCGTGTAACTGAATTACGGTTTGAATGTAAATAAAGCTAAAACGACCTTAAATTAGTGGTCGGATGAGTAGTAAAATTACACAAAAAGCGGTACTCTTTTAGTCAGATTACTGAGCTTCATTTTCCGGCGAGCGTTGCCGGCCAACTTAGGGGAGAGAATATGGAACTGTATAAAAAATATCCTGCACACATCATATTAATGCGCCGTATTTTCGCCGTGGTGGCGGGGATTGTTGCGCTGCCGGTGATGCTGTTCTGGAAAGACCGCGCCCGTTTCTATAGCTATCTGCACCGCGTCTGGTCGAAAACCAGTGAGAAACCGGTATGGATGGAACAAGCTGAAGAGGCCGCCTGCGATTTTTATTAATGTTGTGGCGTAAATGAACGAGACAAACCGCTCCTGCTATATGGGGCGGTTTTTTTTCGCTTTGTACTGCCCGGCCAGCCGCGTGTTGTAAAATAATTGGTGTAATATGAATGTATTAGTTAAATATATTCAGGGTTTTTATGTCCACTCATCTGGTCTGGTTCCGCGCTGATTTACGCCTGCATGATAACCTCGCTCTTGCCGCCGCCTGCCGCAATCCGCGTGCGCAGGTGCTGGCATTGTATATCGCCACGCCACAGCAGTGGGCCGAGCATGCCATGGCTCCCCGTCAGGCGGCCTATATCGCCGCGCAGTTGAACGCGCTCCGCCAGTCGCTGGCGGAGAAAAATATCCCGCTGGTGTTTCATGAAGTCGCCGATTTTGCGGCCAGCGTCGAGGTGGTGCACGACGTTTGCCAATCTCACGGTGTGACGCATCTTTTTTACAACTATCAGTATGAATTTAACGAGCGCCAGCGTGACGCCGCCGTAGAACGCCGGCTTACCAACACGGTTTGCCAGGGATTTGATGACAGCGTGATCCTGGCGCCCGGCGCGGTCATGACCGGTAGCCAGGAAATGTACAAAGTGTTTACACCGTATAAAAATGCCTGGTTACGTCGCCTGCAGGCGCATATGCCGGAGTGTGTCCGCGCGCCGGAGCGACGCGATGCGCCCATGGTGACGGCAGTGGAAACGCTCAACTTTACCTATCCTCAGCAGCCGTTCGACGCGGCGCTGTTTCCCGCCGATGAAAAGGCGGCCATTCAGCAGTTGCGCCATTTTTGCCAGCAGCAGGCGGCGGATTACGAAACCCAGCGCGATTTCCCGGCTATTGAGGGGACCAGCCGTTTGTCGGCCTGCCTCGCCGTCGGCGTGCTTTCGCCGCGCCAGTGTCTGCATCGCCTGTTGGCAGAACAGCCCGAGGCGCTTAACGGCGGCGCGGGGAGCGTCTGGCTGAATGAGCTTATCTGGCGCGAGTTTTACCGCCATCTGCTCTCTTACTACCCGGCCTTATGCAAGCACAGGCCGTTTATCGCGTGGACCGATCGCGTGCGCTGGAACCCGGCGCAGAAGGCGCTTATTGCCTGGCAGAAAGGCGAGACCGGCTACCCGATTGTCGATGCTGCGATGCGCCAGCTTAATGAAACCGGCTGGATGCATAATCGCCTGAGAATGATCGTCGCCAGTTTCCTGGTAAAAGATCTACTGATCGATTGGCGAGAGGGTGAGCGTTATTTTATGTCGCAGCTGGTGGATGGCTGTCTGGCCGCGAACAACGGCGGCTGGCAGTGGGCCGCGTCAACCGGTACGGACGCCGCGCCTTATTTTCGCATTTTCAATCCGACCACTCAGGGGGAGCGTTTTGATAAAAGCGGTGAATTTATTCGCCGCTGGCTGCCGGAACTGGCGGCAGTACCCGAGAAGGCGATTCATCAGCCTTGGGAATGGGCAGATAAACAGGGGCGCACGCTGGCGTATCCGCGGCCGATAGTCGATCACGCGCAGGCGAGGGTGGCGACGTTAGCCGCTTATGAAGCGGCGAAAAAGAGCGAGGCCTGAATATTCAGGCCTCGTCAGAGTGGGTTAGACGTCAACCGCGAGGCGACGGCTACGCACTTTCACCGTGTGATACAGCCAGATAACCAGCACTACGCCAACGCAGGCCAGCGCGCCCCAGGTGATTTGGCTGAACACGTCGATGTAGGCGTTAATCGAGTAGTCCGCCGCGCCCGCTGAATCAAACGATGCCTGCGACGTCTGGTCGGCAATAATACCCGCAACGTAGTTTGCTACCGCGCCGGAAAGCAGCATGTAGATACCGGTCAGCACGCCGGTGACGCCCGGAATCTGGATACGGGTGATTTGCGACATGGCGACAGGGTCGATAAACAGTTCGGCAAAGCCCATCACCGACAGCCCCAGCAGCATCAGCGGCATGGAGGAGTGGCCGTAGGTGGCTGACCAGCGGGCGCTCAGGGTCAGAATACAGAACCCCGCGCTCATCAGACCCAGACCCAGCGCGTATTTGCCCCAGATGCGCAGATCGCGGTTATTGGTGACCTGTTCTTTAATCAGCCACGCCAGCACCACGCCGCACAGCATGACCGCAAAGGCGTTGACCGACTGGAACATGGCGGTAGGCACTTCATAGCCCAGCACGTCACGGTTTACAAAACGGTCGATATACAGACTGATTGAACTGCCGCCCTGCTGGGCAAAGGCCCAGAACAGCAGGCTGAAGAAAGTCAGAACCACAATCAGACGGAGATCTTTACGCTGCTCGGCGGTTTCCGCACGGCGATAAATTTTCGCCAGCACCACCAGGCCAATTACCGATGCGGCAATCAACGCGTACACCGACCACTCCTGCCAGAACAGGACGGTGATAAACAGCGGCGCAACCACCAGCAGCACCAGCAACCAGCCCCAGTTCGGCAGCAGGAAATTGCGGGCGCACAGCACCTCTTTGTTTACCCCACGGGTGTGGGCAAAATGGCGACGACCGCTGATGAAGATGACCAGCCCGGCCAGCATGCCGACGGCTGCCAGCGTAAAGCCCATCGCCCAGCTATACTGCTCTTGCGCGAAACCGCAGGCGATGGGCGCGATGATCGAACCGACGTTACCCGCTGCGTACATCAGCGAGAAGCCGCCGTCGCGACGTGGATCGGCCGGTTCGTACAGTTCGCCCAGCAGGCAGCTGACGTTGGACTTAAACAGCCCATAGCCGCAGACGATAATTGCCAGCGACAGGTAGAGGAACATCGGCGCGATTTCGCTGGCGCCAAGCACCATATGGCCGACGACCATCAGCAGTGCGCCGAGCATGACCGCCACGCGGTTGCCGAGCACTTTATCCGCCAGATAGCCACCGAGGATGGGCGTGACGTATACGAGCGAACAATAGGCGCTGAACAGTTCGTAGGCGTGGGTGTCGTTGTATTTCAGCTGGTTGGTGAGATACAGAATCAGCAGCGCGCGCATGCCATAGAAGCTGAAGTATTCCCAGATTTGCAGAGCGACGACGTAGTAAATCGCCTTAGGCTGCGATTGTGATTTATTCATTGCACATTTGACCTCGAAACCCGGCAACGGCATGCTGCGTAAGGCTTTGTTTCATTTATGTAATAATACGTAGAAAAGCGTATTATCTTTGTAATATGCGGTATGGTTGCATAAATATACATGAAGTCTGTCACATAAAAACAGACATATCGTGTTATTTACGCATTTTTTTCGCGTAGTTAAGCGGTCATGCGGCAGAGGTAAGGAATTGTGTATCGACGTCGCCGCACGAGGGCGCTATTTTATTCTGCTTAACAGCATCAACGGCTAAGGGAGCGACGATGAAAAATACCGAGCTAGAACAACTGATTAACGAGAAACTCAATAGTGCCGCCTTTAGCGATTACGCGCCTAACGGCCTGCAGGTTGAGGGGCGTGAAACGGTGCAGAAGATTATTACTGGCGTCACTGCCAGCCAGGCGCTGATCGACGAAGCCATTCGCCAGCAGGCCGACGCGGTGATTGTCCATCACGGCTATTTCTGGAAGGGTGAGTCGCCGGTCGTGCGCGGCATGAAACGCAATCGCCTGAAGGCGCTGCTGACAAATGACATTAATCTCTACGGTTGGCACCTGCCGCTGGATGCGCATCCGGAGCTGGGCAACAACATCCAGCTGGCACAGTTGTTGGGGATAAACGTCCTGGGAGAAATCGAACCGCTGGTGCCGTGGGGTGAATTGTCGATGCCGGTGTCCGGTCTTGAGCTGGCCTCCTGGATCGAAGCGCGTCTGGGGCGTAAACCGCTGTGGAGCGGTGATACCGGGCCGGATAAAGTCTCGCGCGTGGCCTGGTGTACAGGCGGCGGCCAGGGCTTTATCGATAGCGCGGCGCGCTTTGGCGTCGACGCATTTATTACTGGCGAAGTCTCGGAACAGACTATCCATTCGGCGCGTGAACAGGGGCTACATTTCTATGCTGCAGGGCATCATGCCACCGAACGCGGTGGGATCCGTGCGCTGAGTGAATGGCTCCATGAGACTACCGATCTGGATGTCTCGTTTGTGGACATTCCGAACCCGGCCTGATGTCGTGAGCATGTTAAGCCTCGGTAGCTAATCCTATTTTTGAGCTATAAAATCGGTACAGTATTTGGCTGTACCGTTTTTTCATTCGTAATTTAAATGTTTCAATTCTGAATATAAGAACTTCATTATTTATTTATTCTGATTTGGACCGTGATTAACCTTCGGGAGTGGTGCTGGGTCTGAGGTTTCGCTTATATTTTGTGTCTGATAACGTATCCAGGGATGGTAAAATGGCATTTAAAATAGCGACCCCACTTATCGCGTTGCTGGCATGTGAAACGATCGAGCGACAGTTAACTTTGGCTGAAGGTAAATCGCTCTACCTTATCGTCAACGGGCTGCTTATGGCATGGTTACTTCTGGCGATAGCGCGCTATTTTATGAACGCTCATGCAAAGAAAAAGATGCCGGAGTTTGCCATCGGCAAACTGTATAATGCGAATCCCGCATACCCCCTCAGAACCGACAATGAAAGGCATGCAGCCTGCGCAGAGGCGCTCTATTTGATTGGTGAGACGTCCGTCCATCATGCTTCCATTAGCTATGTGAATTCGCTTGAGCAGCTTGATCTGAGTAACGAAGACGACATTAAAGAAGCCCGCTTATTAATGAGCTGCGCGTGGAATATTGACGGTGACCGGGCATTACGTAAAGCATTATGCCAGTTAATTACCCGCGCGACATCGCGTGCGGATATTACGATGAAAAATATAGCTGCAAAAGAGCGGTATATCGCCTTTTTGCAAAAACAGGGGCTGCCTTTTCAGAATGTTGATGCTTGCTCTATTACCGGATACGATTTAGTCAGAGCCTCCTGGCTGGCGCGAATTGGTTTTTCGGTGGGATATATTGATGAGCTGGAGGCAAGGTCATTTTTAAATATTATCGGAGGGTTGATTCAGCAACAATATTCATCCTGGGAGCAGCTAACCGCGTCATATCTGATGATGTATCTGGAGTGGGACTGCGGGCTAAAAAATATGCCGGGTAGTTTACTATCCCGTCTGGTGGCGAAAGAGCGCATTCTGGGGGCCAGACTTCTTCTGGAAGACGAGGCATCGCCGTTTCGTCATTATGGCTTTCCGCCTTACGCCTCCTGAGGAGCTGAAATTGCTGCTTGCGTCGACGGAGCAGGGCGCTCACGATATTTGCATGTTGGTTTAGCAGAAGGATAGGGCATGCCTGAAGGTCCAGAGATCCGTCGCGCGGCGGATAGCCTCGAAGCGGCGATAAAAGATAAAACATTAACCGAGGTCTGGTTTGCATTCCCCGAACTCGCGCCCTACGCGGCGGAGCTGGTTGGGCAACACGTCATGCGCGTAGAAACACGCGGTAAGGCGCTGTTAACGCATTTTTCAGGCGGTCTGACGCTCTACAGTCATAATCAGCTGTACGGCGTATGGCGGGTGGTGAAGGCCGGCGAAATACCACAGACCACGCGAATGCTGCGCGTGAAGCTACAAACGGAGGATAAAGCCATCCTGCTGTACAGCGCTTCCGATATTGAAATGCTGACGGCGGAAACGTTAAAAACGCATCCGTTTTTGCTGCGCGTTGGGCCCGATGTACTTGATATGACCTTAACGCCGGAGGCGGTAAAAACGCGGCTGCTGTCGGCAAAATTCCGCAATCGCCAGTTCTCCGGCCTGTTGTTGGACCAGGCGTTTCTCGCGGGGCTTGGTAACTATCTGCGGGTTGAGATCCTCTGGCAGGTGGGGTTAACCGGGAACCATAAAGCTTCGCAGCTTGATGAACAGCAGCTCGGAGCATTGTCGCATGCGCTGCTCGATATTCCTCGACTCTCCTACAACACGCGCGGGCAGGTGGATGATAACAAGCACCACGGCGCGTTGTTCCGTTTTAAGGTGTTTCATCGCGATGGCGAAGCGTGCGAGCGCTGCGGTGGGGTGATTAAGAAGACGATGCTGTCCTCAAGGCCGTTTTATTGGTGTCCGGGGTGCCAGTGTTGAGTAGGCCGGATAAGGCGTAGCCGCCATCCGGCAATGTGCGCTGATATTGCCTGATGGCGCTTTGCTTATCAGGCCTACGGGATGGGCAAGCGGCTTCGGAGTTACTGCCATAAAAAAAGCGCCCGCAGGCGCTTTTTTACACTCAAACCCTCGATTACTTCTTGAGGTCTGATTTGAAGTCGCGCTGCTCGTAGCCGGTGTACAGCTGACGCGGACGCGCGATTTTCATGCCGTCGGTGTGCATTTCGTTCCAGTGAGCAATCCAGCCGATGGTGCGCGCCATCGCGAAGATCACGGTGAACATGGAGGACGGAATGCCCATCGCTTTCAGGATGATACCGGAGTAGAAATCGACGTTCGGGTACAGTTTCTTCTCGATGAAGTACGGGTCGTTAAGCGCGATGTGCTCCAGCTCCATCGCCACTTCCAGCAGATCATCTTTGGTACCCAGCTCTTTCAGCACTTCGTGGCAGGTTTCGCGCATGACGGTCGCACGCGGATCGTAGTTTTTGTATACGCGGTGGCCGAAGCCCATCAGACGGAAAGAGTCATTCTTGTCTTTCGCGCGACGCACGAATTCTGGAATGTGCTCAACGGAGCTGATTTCTTCCAGCATTTTCAGCGCGGCTTCGTTGGCGCCGCCGTGTGCCGGCCCCCACAGGGAAGCAATACCGGCCGCGATACAGGCAAACGGGTTGGCCCCGCTGGAGCCTGCGGTACGCACGGTGGAGGTAGAAGCGTTCTGTTCGTGGTCAGCGTGCAGGATCAAGATACGGTCCATCGCACGTTCCAGCACCGGGTTCACTTCGTAATCTTCACACGGCGTTGCGAACATCATACGCAGGAAGTTACCGGCATAGGAGAGGTCGTTACGCGGATAAATGAACGGCTGGCCAATCGAATATTTGTAACACATGGCCGCCATGGTCGGCATTTTGGACAGCAGACGGAATGCGGCGATTTCACGATGACGCGGGTTATTCACGTCCAGAGAGTCGTGATAGAACGCCGCCAGCGCGCCGGTAATCCCGCACATCACCGCCATCGGGTGAGAGTCGCGGCGGAACGCGTGGAACAGACGGGTGATCTGCTCGTGAATCATGGTGTGGCGAGTGACGGTAGTGGTGAACTCGTCGAATTCGGCCTGGCTCGGTTTTTCGCCGTACAGCAGAATGTAGCAAACTTCGAGGTAATTAGATTCGGTGGCTAACTGATCGATTGGGAAGCCGCGGTGCAGCAGGATCCCTTCGTCGCCATCAATAAAAGTAATCTTAGACTCGCAAGATGCGGTAGAGGTAAAACCAGGGTCAAAAGTAAAAATGCCTTTTGAACCGAGAGTACGGATATCAATAACATCCTGACCGAGCGTGCCTTTCAGCACATCAAGTTCAATAGCAGTATCACCGGATAGAGTGATTTTTGCCTTTGTATCAGCCATTTACGGTCTCCTTAGCGCCTTTTTGCTTAAGACTGCCGGATGCCGGATTTGCAATTCAAAAAATATTTCGACGGTGCCAGTTTGTTATTTGGCTCACGGCTCTGCTGTAGAGATAAAGCAAGGGTACAGAGCAAGGGCGCTTGACGGTGCACGTCTAATCTACAGTGAAACAACAGCAAATCAGGGTCTTAGCAATCCAATGATTCAAACCTGAACAAACACTAATAACGTTACAGCCAGGCCAGGTCAACCCAATCACACTGTTACATAACTTATTATCAGGTGAAAGAGTGCCCCCATAACTTTTGAGCATTATATGCTTTTACAGGTGATGGTTGTAACAATAATGTTTAATATTTGTCAAATCACGTGATTAATTTTTAAAAAATTGTTTTAATCGTGAGCGTGATCACTGTTCTGCATAAAACCAGACAAACTATATGTAGGTTAATTGTAATGATTTTGTGAACGGCCTATACTGCCGCCAGGTCTCCGGAACTCCCTGCAATCCCGAGCCACCCAGCGTTGTAGCGCGTCGTTTTAGCATCTGGAAGCAGATTTAACCATGACGCGAAGTTATAGAAAGGACGCTGCTTGACCCGCCTGCAGACCGGAGGAAGGAAATAATAAGAACAGCATGTGGGCGTTATTCATGATAAGAAATGTGAAAAAACAAAGACCTGTCAATCTGGATTTGACAACAATCCGGTTCCCTATAACAGCGATAGCGTCCATTCTTCATCGCGTTTCCGGCGTGATTACGTTTGTGGCGGTGGGCATTCTGCTATGGCTGCTGGGCACCAGTCTCTCCTCCCCGGAAGGCTTCCTGACCGCTTCCTCCATCATGAGCAGTTTCTTCGTTAAATTCATTATGTGGGGCATCCTCACTGCGCTGGCCTACCACGCCGTTGTGGGTATCCGTCACGTGTTAATGGATTTCGGTTATATCGAAGAAACCCTCGAAGCCGGTCAGCGCTCTGCCAAAATTTCTTTCGTTATTACAGTCGTGCTTTCAATTCTTGCAGGAGTCCTCGTATGGTAAGCAACGCCTCAGCATTAGGACGCAACGGCGTACATGACTTCATCCTCGTCCGCGCCACCGCCATTGTCCTGACTCTGTACATCATCTACATGGTGGGCTTTTTTGCGACGCACGGTGAAGTGACCTGGGAAATCTGGAGCGGTTTCTTTGCCTCTGCGTTCACTAAAGTGTTCACCCTGCTGGCTCTGTTCTCAATCTTGATTCATGCCTGGATCGGCATGTGGCAGGTGTTGACCGACTACGTTAAACCGCTGGCTCTGCGCCTGACGCTGCAACTGGTAATTGTTGTTGCGCTGCTGGTTTACGTTATCTATGGATTTGTTGTGGTGTGGGGTGTGTGATGAAACTGCCAGTCAGAGAATTTGATGCTGTAGTGATTGGTGCCGGTGGCGCAGGTATGCGCGCGGCGCTGCAAATTTCCCAGAGCGGCCAGACTTGTGCGCTGCTGTCTAAAGTGTTCCCAACCCGTTCCCATACCGTATCCGCGCAGGGTGGCATCACCGTGGCGCTCGGTAATACCCATGAAGATAACTGGGAATGGCACATGTACGACACCGTAAAAGGGTCGGACTATATTGGTGACCAGGACGCGATTGAATATATGTGTAAGACCGGCCCGGAAGCGATTCTGGAGCTGGATCATATGGGCCTGCCGTTCTCTCGTCTGGAGAATGGGACCATCTACCAACGTCCGTTTGGCGGCCAGTCGAAGAACTTCGGCGGCGAGCAGGCGGCACGTACCGCGGCGGCGGCTGACCGTACCGGTCACGCTCTACTGCACACGCTGTATCAACAGAATTTGAAAAACCACACCACGATTTTCTCCGAGTGGTACGCGCTGGACTTGGTGAAAAACGCCGATGGCGCCATCGTCGGTTGTACCGCGCTGTGTATCGAAACCGGTGAAGTGGTGTACTTCAAAGCCCGCGCAACCGTGCTGGCAACCGGCGGCGCAGGCCGTATTTACCAGTCAACCACCAACGCCCACATTAATACCGGTGACGGCGTGGGTATGGCTATCCGTGCCGGCGTTCCGGTGCAGGATATGGAAATGTGGCAGTTCCACCCGACCGGTATCGCCGGCGCGGGCGTGCTGGTCACCGAAGGCTGCCGTGGTGAAGGTGGTTACCTGCTGAACAAACACGGCGAGCGCTTCATGGAGCGTTATGCGCCGAACGCGAAAGACCTTGCGGGTCGTGACGTGGTGGCGCGTTCCATCATGATCGAAATCCGTGAAGGCCGCGGCTGTGACGGCCCGTGGGGCCCACACGCTAAACTGAAGCTGGATCACCTGGGTAAAGAAGTGCTGGAATCCCGTCTGCCGGGTATCCTGGAACTGTCTCGTACCTTCGCGCACGTTGATCCGGTTAAAGAACCGATTCCGGTTATCCCAACCTGCCACTACATGATGGGCGGTATTCCAACCAAAGTGAGCGGCCAGGCGTTGACCGTGAACGAGCAGGGCGAAGACGTGGTGATTCCTGGCCTGTTCGCGGTTGGTGAAATCGCCTGCGTATCGGTACACGGTGCCAACCGTCTGGGCGGTAACTCGCTGCTGGATCTGGTGGTGTTTGGTCGTGCGGTGGGTCTGCATCTGCAGGAATCTATCGCGGAGCAGGGCGTACTGCGTGACGCTACCGAAGAAGAGATTGACGCTTCTCTGGAACGCCTGAACCGTTGGAACGGTAACCGTAACGGTGAAGACCCGGTCGAAATTCGCAAAGCGCTGCAGGAATGTATGCAGCACAACTTCTCGGTATTCCGTGAAGGTGATGCGATGGCCAAAGGCCTTGAACAGCTGAAAGCCATCCGCGAGCGCCTGAAAAATGCCCGTCTGGATGATACCTCCAGCGAGTTCAACACCCAGCGCGTTGAGTGCCTGGAACTGGATAACCTGATGGAAACGGCTTTCGCCACCGCGATGTCCGCCAACTTCCGTACCGAGAGCCGTGGCGCGCATAGCCGCTTCGACTTCCCGGAGCGTGATGATGAAAACTGGCTGTGCCATTCCCTGTATCTGCCAGAGTCGGAGTCTATGACGCGTCGTAGCGTCAATATGGAACCGAAACTGCGTCCGGCATTCCCGCCGAAGATTCGTACTTATTAATGCGGAGACAGGAAAATGAAACTCGAGTTTTCAGTTTATCGTTATAACCCGGACGTAGACGATGCTCCGCGCATGCAGGATTACACCCTGGAAGCGGAAGAAGGTCGCGATATGATGCTGCTGGATGCGTTAATCCAGCTGAAAGAAAAAGATCCGTCTCTGTCGTTCCGCCGCTCCTGCCGTGAAGGGGTATGCGGTTCCGACGGTCTGAACATGAACGGTAAAAACGGTCTGGCGTGTATCACGCCGATCTCCGCGCTGAATCAGCCGGGCAAGAAAATTGTTATCCGTCCTCTGCCAGGTCTGCCGGTGATCCGCGATTTGGTGGTAGACATGGGGCAATTCTATGCACAATATGAGAAGATTAAGCCTTACTTATTGAATAATGGGCAAAATCCTCCGGCTCGTGAGCATCTGCAGATGCCGGAGCAGCGTGAGAAGCTCGACGGTCTGTACGAGTGTATTCTCTGCGCATGTTGTTCAACCTCTTGTCCGTCGTTCTGGTGGAATCCGGACAAGTTTATCGGCCCGGCAGGCCTGTTGGCCGCGTATCGTTTCCTGATTGACAGCCGCGATACCGAAACCGACAGCCGTCTGGAAGGATTAAGTGACGCTTTCAGCGTATTCCGCTGCCATAGCATCATGAACTGCGTCAGTGTATGTCCTAAGGGGCTGAACCCGACGCGCGCCATCGGCCATATTAAGTCGATGCTGCTGCAACGTAGTGCGTAAGTAGTCGTTGTTGCCGGATGGCGACGTACCGTTTTATCCGGCCTACATCCCCGTAGGCCAGATAAGCGAAGCGCCATCAGGCAACAAACATGCAGGAAACCTTTAAAAACTGCCACATGCACTTCCTCTGAGAGAGGGGAAGGGTGAGAGTAAAAAACTCTTAAGACAGTTTCTAAAGGTTCCTTCGCGGGCCAGTGCAGATACAAGAGCTCGCAAGTGAACCCTGGGACGTGTGCTTTACCGGCGTACGTCGTAGTTATCCACGGCGAAATAAGCATAAAATGCTTAAGGGATCACGATGCAGAACGGCGCAATGAAAGCCTGGCTGGACTCTTCTTACCTCTCTGGTGCTAACCAGAGCTGGATAGAACAGCTCTATGAAGACTTCTTAACCGATCCTGACTCTGTCGACGCTCACTGGCGTTCAATGTTCCAGCAGTTACCTGGTACCGGAGTCAAACCGGATCAATTTCATTCTAAAACGCGTGATTATTTCCGTCGTCTGGCGAAGGATGCCTCACGTTACTCCTCTTCGATTTCCGACCCTGACACGAATGCGAAGCAGGTTAAAGTCCTGCAGCTTATCAACGCTTACCGCTTCCGTGGTCACCAGCATGCGAATCTCGATCCGCTGGGACTGTGGCAGCAGGATAGAGTCGCTGATTTAGATCCCGCTTTCCACGATCTGACTGAGGCCGACTTCCAGGAGAGCTTTAACGTAGGTTCTTTTGCCATCGGCAAAGAGACGATGAAGCTCGGCGATCTGATTGACGCGCTCAAGCAGACCTACTGCGGCCACATCGGCGCGGAATATATGCACATTACCAGCACCGAAGAAAAACGTTGGATTCAGCAGCGTTTTGAGGCGGGGCATGCCACCTTTACCGCGGAAGAGAAAAAGCGCTTCCTGAGCGAGCTGACCGCCGCGGAAGGTCTGGAACGCTACCTGGGGGCGAAGTTCCCGGGAGCCAAACGCTTCTCGCTGGAAGGCGGCGACGCGCTGGTGCCGATGCTCAAAGAGATGATCCGCCATGCGGGCAAGAGCGGCACGCGTGAAGTTGTGCTGGGTATGGCGCACCGTGGTCGTCTGAACGTGTTGATCAACGTACTGGGTAAACAGTCCCAGGAGCTGTTCGACGAATTCTCCGGCAAACATAAAGAACACCTCGGCACCGGTGACGTGAAGTACCACATGGGCTTCTCCTCCGACATCGAAACCGAAGGTGGCCTGGTGCACCTGGCGCTGGCGTTTAACCCGTCGCACCTCGAAATCGTTAGCCCGGTGGTGATGGGTTCCGTGCGTGCGCGTCTGGATCGCCTCGACGAGCCGAGCAGCAACATGGTTCTGCCAATCACCATTCACGGTGACGCCGCAGTCACCGGTCAGGGTGTGGTTCAGGAAACCCTGAACATGTCCAAAGCGCGTGGTTATGAAGTGGGCGGTACCGTTCGCATCGTTATCAACAACCAGGTGGGCTTCACCACCTCTAACCCGCTGGATGCGCGTTCTACCCCGTACTGCACCGACATCGGTAAGATGGTGCAGGCGCCGATTTTCCACGTTAACGCGGATGACCCGGAAGCGGTCGCTTTCGTTACCCGTCTGGCGCTGGACTTCCGTAATACCTTCAAACGCGATGTGTTCATCGATCTGGTGTGCTACCGCCGTCACGGCCACAACGAAGCCGACGAGCCGAGCGCAACCCAGCCGCTGATGTATCAGAAAATCAAAAAGCATCCGACCCCGCGCAAAATCTATGCTGACAAGCTGGAAGCGGACAAAGTTGCGACGCTGGAAGATGCCACCGAGATGGTTAACCTGTATCGCGACGCGCTGGACGCGGGCGAATGCGTGGTGAAAGAGTGGCGTCCGATGAACCTGCACTCCTTTACCTGGTCGCCGTACCTCAACCATGAGTGGGACGAAAGCTACCCGAACAAGGTTGACATGAAGCGTCTGCAGGAGTTGGCTAACCGTATCAGCACCGTGCCGGAAGGCGTGGAAATGCAGTCTCGCGTCGCGAAAATCTACGGCGATCGTCAGGCGATGGCGGCGGGCGAGAAGCTGTTTGACTGGGGCGGCGCGGAAAACCTGGCGTACGCCACGCTGGTTGATGAAGGCGTTCCTGTGCGTCTGTCCGGTGAAGATGCCGGTCGCGGCACCTTCTTCCACCGCCACGCGGTGATTCACAACCAGACTAACGGTTCTACCTACACGCCGCTGCAGCACGTGCACAACGGCCAGGGCGACTTTAAAGTGTGGGACTCCGTGCTGTCTGAAGAGGCGGTACTGGCATTCGAATATGGCTATGCAACCGCTGAGCCGCGCACGCTGACCATCTGGGAAGCGCAGTTCGGCGACTTCGCCAACGGTGCGCAGGTGGTGATTGACCAGTTCATCTCCTCCGGCGAGCAGAAATGGGGCCGTATGTGCGGCCTGGCGATGCTGCTGCCGCACGGTTATGAAGGCCAGGGGCCGGAGCACTCTTCCGCGCGTCTGGAGCGTTATCTGCAGCTTTGCGCTCAGCAGAACATGCAGGTTTGCGTACCGTCTACCCCGGCTCAGGTGTATCACATGCTGCGTCGTCAGGCGCTGCGCGGGATGCGTCGTCCGCTGGTGGTGATGTCGCCGAAGTCGCTGCTGCGTCACCCGCTGGCGGTCTCTTCGCTCGACGAACTGGCGAATGGCACCTTTATGCCGGCCATCGGCGAGATTGACGAACTGGATCCGAAAGCGGTGAAACGCGTGGTGCTGTGCTCTGGTAAGGTGTACTACGACCTGCTGGAACAGCGTCGCAAAAACGACCAGAAAGATGTCGCTATCGTGCGTATCGAACAGCTGTATCCGTTCCCGCACCAGGCGGTACAGGAAGCACTGAAGCCATTTGCTCACGTGCATGATTTTGTCTGGTGCCAGGAAGAGCCGCTGAACCAGGGCGCCTGGTACTGCAGCCAGCATCATTTCCGTGAAGTAGTTCCATTTGGGGCCGCTCTGCGTTACGCAGGTCGCCCGGCCTCCGCCTCACCGGCGGTAGGGTATATGTCCGTTCACCAGAAGCAGCAACAAGATCTGGTCAATGACGCGCTGAACGTCGATTAATTAAGGATACATAATGAGTAGCGTAGATATTCTGGTCCCTGACCTGCCTGAATCCGTAGCAGATGCGACCGTGGCCACCTGGCATAAAAAACCGGGCGATGCGGTAGTGCGTGATGAAGTGCTGGTAGAAATCGAAACTGACAAAGTGGTACTGGAAGTACCGGCGTCGGCAGATGGTATCCTTGATGCCGTTCTGGAAGATGAAGGCACCACCGTCACTTCCCGTCAGATCCTCGGTCGCCTGCGTGAAGGCAACAGCGCGGGTAAAGAAACCAGCGTCAAGGCTGACAGCAAAGAGTCTACCCCGGCTCAGCGTCAGCAGGCGTCGCTGGAAGAGCAAAATAACGAAGCGCTCAGCCCGGCGATCCGTCGCCTGCTGGCTGAGCACAACCTCGATGCCAACGCCATTAAAGGCACCGGCGTCGGTGGCCGTCTGACCCGTGAAGACGTTGAGAAGCACCTGGCAAAAGCACCGGCTCCGGCCGCTGCAGCACCGGCTCCGGCCGCTGCGCCGGTTGCGCCGCTGGCTGGCCGCTCCGAAAAACGCGTTCCGATGACCCGTCTGCGTAAGCGCGTTGCCGAGCGTCTGCTGGAAGCGAAAAACTCCACCGCGATGCTGACCACCTTCAACGAAGTGAACATGAAGCCGATCATGGACCTGCGTAAGCAGTACGGTGACGCGTTTGAAAAACGCCACGGTATTCGTCTGGGCTTCATGTCCTTCTACGTGAAGGCGGTGGTTGAAGCGCTGAAACGCTATCCGGAAGTGAACGCTTCTATCGATGGCGATGACGTGGTTTACCACAACTACTTCGATGTGAGCATGGCCGTTTCGACGCCACGCGGCCTGGTGACGCCGGTCCTGCGTGATGTGGATGCCCTGGGCATGGCTGACATCGAGAAGAACATCAAAGAGCTGGCTGTTAAAGGCCGTGACGGTAAGCTGACCGTAGAAGATCTGACCGGCGGTAACTTCACTATTACCAACGGCGGCGTCTTTGGTTCCCTGATGTCTACCCCGATCATCAACCCGCCTCAGAGCGCGATTCTGGGTATGCATGCCATTAAAGACCGCCCGATGGCGGTGGATGGCAAAGTAGAAATTCTGCCGATGATGTACCTGGCACTGTCCTATGACCACCGTCTGATCGATGGGCGCGAGTCTGTAGGCTTCCTGGTGGCAATTAAAGAGTTGCTGGAAGATCCAACCCGTCTGCTGCTGGACGTGTAGTGATGTTAGCGGCCTCTCTCCCCGTGCGGGGAGGAGGCCTACTCTGTGCTATGCAGAACTAAAAGATCCAGACCACAACTCAACAACATTTTATAGGATGGATAGAACACATGAACTTACATGAATATCAGGCAAAACAACTCTTTGCCCGCTATGGCTTACCGGCTCCGGTGGGTTATGCCTGTACTACTCCGCGCGAAGCAGAAGAAGCCGCTTCAAAAATCGGCGCTGGCCCGTGGGTAGTGAAATGTCAGGTTCACGCTGGTGGCCGCGGTAAAGCGGGCGGTGTGAAGGTCGTTAACTCCAAAGAAGACATTCGCGCTTTCGCTGAACATTGGCTGGGCAAACGTCTGGTGACTTACCAAACGGACGCACACGGTCAGCCGGTTAACCAGATTCTGGTTGAAGCCGCTACCGACATCGGTAAAGAGCTGTACCTGGGCGCGGTAGTCGACCGTAGCTCCCGTCGCGTGGTCTTTATGGCCTCTACCGAAGGCGGCGTAGAAATTGAAAAAGTGGCGGAAGAAACCCCGCACCTGATCCACAAAGTGGCGCTGGATCCGCTGGCAGGCCCGATGCCTTACCAGGGTCGTGAGCTGGCGTTCAAACTGGGTCTGGAAGGTAAACAGGTTCAGCAGTTCACCAAGATCTTCATGGGTCTGGCGACTATCTTCCTCGAGCGCGATCTGGCGCTGATCGAAATCAACCCGCTGGTAGTGACCAAACAGGGCGACCTGATCTGCCTCGACGGCAAACTGGGCGCTGACGGCAACGCGCTGTTCCGCCAGGCTGACCTGCGTGAAATGCGCGACCAGTCTCAGGAAGATCCGCGTGAAGCGCAGGCGGCACAGTGGGAACTGAACTACGTTGCGCTGGACGGCAACATCGGCTGTATGGTTAACGGCGCGGGCCTGGCAATGGGCACCATGGATATCGTTAAACTGCACGGCGGCGAACCGGCTAACTTCCTCGACGTGGGCGGCGGCGCGACCAAAGAGCGCGTGACCGAAGCGTTCAAAATCATCCTCTCCGATGACAATGTAAAAGCCGTACTGGTTAACATCTTCGGCGGTATCGTACGTTGCGACCTGATCGCTGACGGTATCATCGGCGCGGTAGCGGAAGTGGGCGTTAACGTTCCGGTTGTCGTTCGTCTGGAAGGCAACAACGCCGAACTCGGCGCGAAAAAACTGGCTGATAGCGGCCTGAATATTATTGCAGCGAAAAGTCTGACGGATGCAGCTCAGCAGGTTGTTGCCGCAGTGGAGGGGAAATAATGTCAGTTTTAATTAATAAAGATACCAAGGTTATCTGTCAGGGCTTCACCGGTAGCCAGGGGACTTTCCACTCTGAACAAGCGATTGCTTACGGTACGCAGATGGTTGGCGGCGTAACGCCGGGCAAAGGCGGCACCACTCACCTGGGTCTGCCGGTGTTTAACACCGTGCGTGAAGCGGTAGAAGCGACTGGCGCAACCGCCACCGTGATCTACGTTCCGGCACCGTTCTGCAAAGACTCCATCCTGGAAGCGATTGATGCAGGCATCAAACTGATTATCACCATCACTGAAGGTATCCCGACCCTGGATATGCTGACCGTGAAGGTGAAGCTGGACGAAGCGGGCGTGCGCATGATCGGCCCGAACTGCCCAGGCGTGATCACCCCGGGCGAATGCAAAATCGGCATCATGCCGGGTCACATTCACAAGCCGGGTAAAGTGGGCATCGTTTCCCGTTCCGGTACCCTGACCTATGAAGCGGTTAAGCAGACCACCGACTACGGTTTCGGCCAGTCTACCTGTGTCGGTATCGGCGGCGACCCGATTCCGGGCTCTAACTTCATCGACATCCTGAAGCTGTTCCAGGAAGATCCGCAGACTGAAGCGATCGTGATGATCGGTGAGATCGGCGGTAGCGCAGAAGAAGAAGCGGCTGCTTATATTAAAGAACACGTGACCAAGCCGGTTGTTGGCTATATCGCGGGCGTGACCGCGCCAAAAGGCAAACGTATGGGCCACGCGGGCGCCATCATTGCCGGTGGTAAAGGTACCGCTGATGAGAAATTCGCTGCTCTGGAAGCGGCTGGCGTGAAGACGGTTCGCAGCCTGGCTGACATTGGCGAAGCGCTGAAGTCCATCATTAAGTAATCCTCTCTGCTCCCTCACCGAATTCCCGCTGCATACAGGGAGTAGGGAGCCTTATATGTCTAGTTTCGACATGGTTGGCCGCCCCTGGGCGGCCTTTTTTGTTTATTATCCCGCCGCATTTGGCGCTCTTTGCGACAAAGCCTTTGATAGAGCGTATTTTGCCTGTTTTTTGCGCAAATAATCCTGTCAATAACCAAAATAAATGACCTTCAGCTAAGCGCTAAATTACTGACAATGTTAATTTATTAATTATTTAGGTGAATTAATTGTTATTTTTTACCTGGCGAACGAGGAGGGCCAGAAAAAAAAGCTGAAAATGCGGGCCGATGGGAAAGTCAGAAATCGTGGTGAAGGTCGGCTTGTGACGTTAATTTCAATTACTTTTACCTTTAATTTGATCTCTTTTGATAACCATCAATATTGTGAATAAAACACATCATTAACATTTGATTTACCGTGAGTCTAAATTAAAAACATAATTAACAATGTTGGCTTTAGTTGATTTAAATCAATGCGTAATGGCTGGATAAAAGCACTTAAAACGGATAAATTGTCGTGGATCAAATTGGCTGAAAACCACTTGATTCGCTATAAATTGATCATCGTCGAAAAACGTAAAACTTCTCCAATAAAAACCTGTTTATTGTAAGGGTTTTACAGCGTAATATATTTTAGGGATCAATTGAGTTTTTTATTAACACGTTTGTAACTTTCGCTTATTGCTGTTTCCTGTACTCGACAAGGGGTAGCAGTAGGGAAGGGGACAAATCAATTTGTATTGGGGCATGTGTTTGAATCCCGGGTAACGGGTTCAATCTCGGAGTCTTCATGCGATGAGCAAGGAGTCATGATGTTAGATATAGTCGAACTGTCGCGCTTACAGTTTGCCTTGACCGCGATGTACCACTTCCTGTTTGTACCACTGACGCTGGGTATGGCGTTCCTGCTGGCAATCATGGAAACGGTCTACGTCCTTTCCGGCAAACAGATTTATAAAGATATGACCAAGTTCTGGGGCAAGTTGTTTGGTATCAACTTTGCGCTGGGTGTGGCTACCGGTCTGACCATGGAGTTCCAGTTCGGGACCAACTGGTCTTATTATTCCCACTACGTGGGCGATATCTTCGGTGCGCCGCTGGCCATCGAAGGTCTGATGGCCTTCTTCCTCGAATCTACCTTTGTAGGTCTGTTCTTCTTCGGTTGGGATCGTCTGGGTAAAGTTCAGCACATGGCCGTTACCTGGCTGGTGGCGCTTGGCTCCAACCTCTCCGCACTGTGGATTCTGGTGGCGAACGGTTGGATGCAGAACCCGATTGCTTCGGACTTCAACTTCGAAACCATGCGTATGGAAATGGTCAGTTTCTCCGAGCTGGTCCTGAACCCGGTTGCGCAGGTGAAATTCGTGCACACCGTGGCGTCTGGCTACGTCACCGGCGCGATGTTTATCCTTGCCATCAGCTCCTGGTACATGCTCAAAGGCCGTGACTTCGCCTTTGCAAAACGTTCCTTCGCGATTGCCGCCAGCTTTGGTATGGCCGCCATCCTCTCCGTTATCGTACTGGGTGATGAATCCGGCTACGAAATGGGCGACGTACAGAAAACCAAACTCGCCGCGATTGAAGCCGAGTGGGAAACCCAGCCGGCGCCTGCTGCCTTTACGCTGTTTGGTATTCCGGACCAGGATGCGCAGGAAAACCATTTCTCGATTCAAATTCCTTATGCGCTGGGCATCATCGCGACGCGTTCCGTCGACAAGCAGGTTACCGGCCTGAAAGATCTGATGGTGCAGCACGAAGAGCGTATCCGTAACGGGATGAAAGCGTACTCCCTGCTTGAACAGCTGCGCTCTGGCGCAACCGATCCGGCGGTACGCGCGCAATTCAACGACGTGAAAAAAGATCTGGGCTATGGCCTGCTGCTGAAACGCTATACGCCGAACGTGGCTGATGCAACGGAAGAGCAGATTCAGAAAGCGACTAAAGACTCTATTCCACGCGTTGCGCCGCTGTACTTCGCCTTCCGTATCATGGTGGCGTGCGGCGTGCTGATGCTGTTGATTATCGGCGCTTCCTTCTGGACGGTGATTCGTAACCGTATCGGTGAGAAAAAATGGCTGCTGCGCGCGGCGTTCTACGGTCTGCCTCTGCCATGGATTGCCGTTGAAGCGGGCTGGTTTGTTGCCGAATATGGCCGTCAGCCGTGGGCGATTGGTGAAGTGCTGCCAACGGCCGTCGCAAACTCGTCGCTGACTGCGGGCGACCTGATCTTCTCGATGGTGCTGATCTGTGGTTTGTATACGCTGTTCCTGGTGGCTGAACTGTTCCTGATGTTCAAATTTGCCCGTAAAGGACCCAGCAGCCTGAAAACCGGTCGCTATCACTTTGAACAGTCCTCTGCGGCTATTCAGTCGGCACGCTAAGACAGGAGTCGTCAAATGATCGATTATGAAGTATTGCGTTTTATCTGGTGGCTACTGATTGGCATTCTGCTGATTGGTTTTGCCGTCGCCGATGGTTTCGATATGGGGGTGGGCATGCTCACCCGCTTCCTCGGTCGTAACGACACCGAACGTCGAATCATGATTAACGCCATTGCCCCGCACTGGGACGGAAACCAGGTGTGGCTCATCACCGCGGGTGGCGCGCTGTTTGCCGCCTGGCCGATGGTGTATGCGGCTGCGTTCTCTGGCTTCTATGTGGCGATGATTCTGGTGCTGGCCTCTTTATTCTTCCGTCCGGTTGGCTTTGACTACCGTTCGAAGATTGAAGATACCCGCTGGCGCAACATGTGGGACTGGGGCATCTTTGTCGGCAGCTTCGTGCCGCCGCTGGTGATTGGCGTGGCATTTGGTAACCTGCTGCAGGGCGTACCGTTCCACATTGATGAGTACCTGCGTCTGTACTACACCGGCAACTTCTTCCAGCTGCTGAACCCGTTTGGTCTGCTGGCAGGTATCGTCAGCGTGGGGATGATCCTGACGCAGGGCGCAACCTATCTGCAAATGCGTACCGTGGGCGAACTGCACCTGCGTACCCGCTCCGTCTCAATGGTGGCCGCGCTGGTCACGTTGGTCTGCTTTGCACTGGCAGGCGTGTGGGTTTACTACGGCATTGATGGTTATGTGGTGAAATCGGTTCTGGATCATACCGGCCCGTCTAACCCGCTGACCAAAGAAGTCGCGCGTGAAGCCGGCGCGTGGATGGTGAACTTCAACAACATGCCGGCGCTGTGGGCTATTCCTGCTCTGGGCGTGGTGCTGCCGCTGCTGACGATTGTTAGCACGAAGGCGGACAAAGGGGCATGGGCGTTCCTGTTCTCCTCGCTGACGCTGGCGTGCATCATTCTGACCGCCGGTATTGCCATGTTCCCGTTCATTATGCCTTCCAGCACAATGATGAACGCGAGCCTGACCATGTGGGATGCGACCTCTAGCCAGTTGACGCTGAACCTGATGACCTATGTTGCGATTGTCTTCGTACCGATTATTCTGGCCTACACCACCTGGTGTTACTGGAAAATGTTCGGTCGCATTACCAAAGAAGACATCGAACGTAACACCCACTCTCTGTACTAAGTAAGGAGCTGAATATGTGGTATTTCGCATGGATTTTGGGAACGCTTCTTGCCTGTGCATTCGGCGTGATCACCGCGCTGGCGTTAGAGCACGTCGAAGCGACCAACGCGGGTGAAGAAAAGCACTAATGAAAAATGTTATCGCAATGTTGTACGCGATAATGGATAAGCGCCCCTTGCGGGCGCTTTCCCTTGTTATGGCCCTGCTGCTGGCAGGCTGCATTTTCTGGGATCCGTCGCGCTTTGCGGCGAAGACCAGCGAGCTGGAAATCTGGCATGGTTTTCTGCTGATGTGGTCGGTGTGCGCGGGCGTGATTCATGGCGTGGGCTTCCGCCTGCGTTCGATTCACTGGCAGGGGATTTTTTGTCCGCTTATCGCCGATCTGGTGTTATTCGCGGGGCTAATTTTCTTCTTTTACCGCTGAAAATTTTCATCCGAAGACTATGGGCTTGCACGAGCCCATAAAAATTTACTCTCCGTTTACTTCCCCCCATTCCAAAGCATCATTCCCGCGCGTATAGTAGCGAAGTTCAAAAACCCAAAAATTTTTTTGCATTACTGGGACGTAAAGTGAATACAACGCTGTTTCGATGGCCGGTTCGTGTCTACTATGAAGATACCGATGCCGGTGGTGTGGTTTATCACGCCAGCTATGTCGCTTTCTATGAAAGAGCACGCACTGAGATGCTGCGTCACCATCACTTCAGCCAGCAGGTGCTGTTGGCTGAACGCGTGGCCTTTGTCGTGCGTAAAATGACGCTGGAGTATTTTGCGGCTGCCCGACTCGACGATATGCTCGAAGTCCAGACAGAAATTACATCAATGCGTGGTACCTCAATGGTGTTTACGCAGCGAATAGTCAACGCTGAGAATAAGGTTCTGAACGAAGCGGAAGTCCTGATTGTCTGTGTTGATCCACTCATCATGAAGCCTCGTGCGCTTCCCAAGTCTATTGTCGCGGAGTTTAAGCAGTGACTGACATGAACATCCTTGATTTGTTCCTGAAGGCTAGCCTTCTGGTTAAACTTATCATGTTGATTTTGATTGGTTTTTCAATCGCCTCCTGGGCCATCATTATCCAGAGAACGCGCATCCTTAACGCGGCAAGCCGCGAGGCCGAAGCGTTTGAAGATAAGTTCTGGTCTGGTATCGAACTCTCTCGTCTGTATCAGGAGAGCCAGGGGCGTCGTGAAAATCTGGCGGGATCCGAGCAGATCTTCTACAGCGGTTTTAAAGAGTTTGCCCGTTTGCATCGTGCGAATAGTCATGCGCCGGAAGCCATCGTGGAAGGGGCATCGCGTGCGATGCGCATTTCCATGAACCGCGAGCTGGAAACGCTGGAAACGCACATTCCGTTCCTTGGTACCGTCGGCTCCATCAGCCCGTATATCGGTCTGTTCGGTACCGTTTGGGGGATCATGCACGCCTTTATCGCGCTGGGCGCGGTAAAACAGGCCACGCTGCAGATGGTTGCTCCTGGCATCGCCGAAGCGCTGATCGCCACCGCAATCGGTCTGTTCGCCGCTATCCCTGCGGTTATGGCGTACAACCGTCTGAACCAGCGTGTGAATAAACTGGAACTGAACTACGACAACTTTATGGAAGAGTTCACCGCGATTCTGCACCGTCAGGCTTTTACCGCCAGCACCGCCAGCGAGAGCAACAAGGGGTAAGCCATGGCCAGAGCACGTGGACGCGGGCGTCGCGAACTGAAGTCCGAAATTAACATCGTTCCGCTGCTGGATGTGTTGTTGGTGCTGCTGCTGATCTTTATGGCGACAGCGCCGATCATTACGCAGAGCGTGGAAGTGGATCTTCCTGATGCCACCGAATCACAGGCTGTCAGCAGTAATGATGAACCCCCGGTCATTGTTGAAGTGTCCGGCGTGGGGCAATACAGCGTGAACGTTGGCCCGGAGAAGATGCCGCAGCTGCCGCCTGAACAGGTGGTCGCGGAAGCGCAGCGTCGTTTGCAGGCGAATCCGAAGACGGTCTTCTTAATTGGGGGCGCGAAAGACGTGCCTTACGATGAAATAATTAAAGCGCTTAACCTGTTACACAGCGCCGGGGTGAAATCGGTTGGGTTGATGACTCAGCCAATTTAACCGTCGACGTGCCGCACCGGCGCAGGGTGTGGGTCGGGAACGGCCTGCACCGTGTGCTGTAGAGTAACGGGGGAACAGTTTTTGGGAACCGAGAGTGTCAAAGGCAACCGAACAAAACGACAAGCTTAAACGAGCGATAATTATTTCAGCAGTGCTGCACGTGATTTTGTTTGCAGCGCTGATCTGGAGTTCGTTCGATGAGCATTTAGACGCTGCGGCTGGCGGTGGCGGCGGTTCGTCCATCGACGCAGTCATGGTCGATCCGGGTGCGGTTATCGACAACTATAATCGTCAACAGCAGCAGCAGGCCAGTTCGAAACGCGCGCAAGAGCAGCGTGAGAAACAGGCCCAGCAGCAGGCTGAAGAGCTGCGAGAGAAGCAAGCGGCGGAACAGGAACGTTTAAAAGCGCTGGAAAAAGAGCGTTTACAGGCCCAGGAAGCGGCGAAGCAAGCCCAGGAACAGCAAAAGCAGGCGGAAGAAGCGGCAGCCAAAGCCGCCGCTGATGCCAAAGCGAAAGCCGACGCGCAGGCTAAAGCGGCCGCGGAAGCGGCAGTGAAAGCCGCTGCGGATGCGAAAGCAAAAGCCGATGCTCAGGCGAAAGCGGCTGCGGAAGCGGCGAAGAAAGCCGCCGCTGACGCGCAGAAGAAAGCCGAGGCCGAGGCCGCCAAAGCGGCTGCGGATGCGAAGAAAGTTGCCGAAGCTGCTGCTGCGAAAGCCGCTGCCGATGCGGAGAAGAAAGCCGCTGCGGAAGCTGCGAAGAAGGCTGCCGCGGAAAAAGCCGCCGCTGAGAAGGCCGCTGCTGCTGAAAAAGCGGCCGCCGCGGCGGAAAAAGCGGCTGCCGATAAGGCTGCTGCGGCTGCGAAAGCGGCAGCAGACAAGAAAGCTGCTGCGGAAAAAGCCGCCGCTGCCAAAAAGGCTGCCGCAGAAAAAGCGGCCGCTGCTTCTGGCGTAGACGATCTGTTAGGCGACTTAAGCTCCGGTAAGAATGCGCCGAAAGGCAACACCAGCGGTAGCGCCGGTGGCTCTTCTCCTGCTAAAGGTAACAAACCTGGGCAGGGTGGGGCATCGCAGGCTGAAATTGCGTCCTATATTGCGCAGGTTCAGGCGGCGATTAAAGGTCACCTGTACGACTGGGATACCTATAAAGGGAAGACCTGTACGCTGCGCGTGAACCTGGCAGAAGATGGTACGGTGCTGAGCGTGAAGCAGGAAGGTGGTGATGCGGCGTTCTGTCAGCAGATGCTGGCGGCAACCAACCGGATGACCAAGTTCCCGAAACCGCCGTCACAAGCGGTCTGGCAGACCTTTAAAAATGCGCCGCTGGACTTCAAGCCATAAAGATTATTTTTCGCGGCAGTACGTGAAAAATAAAGGCGGGATCGTCGCAGGGTTTTGGTAGTTTTGTGTATTTTAGTTTGTTAACATTCTGCTAAATTATCGTGGGCTTTCCGCCTGGATAAGGGAGAAATGATGAAGCAGGCATTACGAGTAGCGTTTGGTTTTCTGATGCTGTGGGCAGCGGTGCTGCACGCAGAAGTACGTATCGAGATCACCCAAGGGGTGGACTCGGCGCGTCCGATTGGCGTCGTTCCGTTCCAGTGGGCCGGGCCAGGCGCCGCACCTGAAGATATCGGCGGCATTGTTGGTGCCGACCTGCGTAACAGCGGGAAATTCAACCCATTAGACCGCTCTCGTCTGCCGCAGCAGCCGGGCAGCGCTCAGGAAGTTCAGCCGGCCGCATGGTCTGCGCTGGGCATTGATGCCGTGGTTGTCGGCCAGGTTAGCCCGAACGCCGACGGTAGCTATAACGTTTCCTACCAGCTGGTCGATACCGGCGGTGCGCCAGGTACCGTTCTGGCGCAGAACACCTATAAGGTGAACAAGCAGTGGCTGCGCTACGCGGGCCATACTGCCAGTGACGAAGTGTTCGAGAAACTGACCAGCATTAAAGGCGCGTTCCGTACCCGTATCGCCTACGTGGTGCAGACCAACGGCGGCCAGTTCCCGTATGAACTGCGCGTTTCCGACTACGATGGCTACAACCAGTTTGTGGTACACCGTTCTCCGCAGCCGCTGATGTCGCCGGCATGGTCTCCGGACGGCTCTAAACTGGCCTATGTGACCTTCGAAAGCGGTCGTTCAGCGCTGGTCGTACAGACGCTGGCAAACGGCGCGGTGCGTCAGATTGCTTCGTTCCCGCAGCACAACGGTGCGCCGGCATTCTCGCCGGACGGTTCTAAACTGGCGTTCGCCCTGTCGAAAACCGGTAGCCTGAACCTGTACGTGATGGACCTCGGCTCCGGCCAGATTCGTCAGGTGACCAACGGCCGCAGCAACAACACTGAACCAACCTGGTTCCCGGACAGCCAGAACCTGGCCTTTACCTCTGACCAGGCCGGTCGTCCGCAGGTGTATAAAGTGAATGTTAACGGCGGTGCTCCGCAGCGTATTACCTGGGAAGGTTCGCAGAACCAGGATGCTGACGTCAGCAGCGACGGCAAGTTTATGGTAATGGTTAGCTCGGCCAACGGTCAGCAGCACATTGCTAAGCAAGATCTGGAAGCGGGTGGTGTACAGGTTCTGTCATCAACGTTTTTAGACGAAACGCCAAGTCTGGCACCTAACGGCACTATGGTAATCTACAGCTCTTCTCAGGGGATGGGATCCGTGCTGAATTTGGTTTCTACAGATGGGCGTTTCAAAGCGCGTCTTCCGGCAACTGATGGACAGGTTAAATTCCCTGCCTGGTCGCCGTATCTGTGATAATAATTAATTGATTAGTAAAGGAATCATTGAAATGCAACTGAACAAAGTGCTGAAAGGGCTGTTGATTGCTCTGCCTGTAATGGCAATCGCGGCATGTTCTTCCAACAAGAACGCCAGCAACGACGGCAGCGAAGGCATGCTGAACGGTGCCGGCACTGGTATGGATGCGAACGGTAGCGGCAATATGTCTTCTGAAGAGCAAGCGCGTCTTCAGATGCAGCAGCTGCAGCAGAACAACATCGTTTACTTCGATCTCGACAAGTACGATATCCGTTCTGACTTCGCTGCAATGCTGGATGCGCACGCTAACTTCCTGCGTAGCAACCCGTCTTACAAAGTCACCGTAGAAGGTCACGCGGACGAACGTGGTACTCCGGAGTACAACATCTCCCTGGGCGAACGTCGTGCTAACGCTGTTAAAATGTACCTGCAGGGTAAAGGCGTTTCTGCTGACCAGATCTCCATCGTTTCTTACGGTAAAGAAAAACCTGCAGTACTGGGTCACGACGAAGCGGCTTACTCCAAAAACCGTCGTGCCGTACTGGTTTACTAAGAGAATTGCATGAGCAGTAACTTCAGACATCATTTAATGAGTCTGTCGTTACTGGTTGGCATAGCGGCCCCCTGGGCCGCTTTTGCTCAGGCGCCAATCAGTAGTGTCGGCTCAGGCTCGGTCGAAGACCGCGTTACTCAACTCGAGCGTATTTCCAATGCTCACAGTCAACTTTTGACCCAACTCCAGCAACAACTCTCCGATAACCAGTCTGATATTGATGCCCTCCGTGGACAGATCCAGGAAAGTCAGTACCAGCTGAATCAGGTGATGGATCGTCAAAAGCAGATCATGCTGCAAATTGATAGCCTGAACGGCGGCAGCGGTGCGACACCGGCGCAGCCCGCTTCGGGTGACCAAAGCAATGCGGCAGCGGCGACGCCAGCGCCAGCGGGCGGAAATACCGCTTCGTCTGGCGTTCCGGCGCAAACGGGCGATGCGAATACCGATTACAACGCGGCGATCGCGCTGGTGAAGGACAGTTCTCGCCAGGATGACGCGATTGTGGCGTTTCAGAATTTCATCAAAAAATACCCTGATTCAACCTATCAGCCCAATGCCAACTACTGGCTGGGCCAGCTGAATTACAATAAGGGTAAAAAAGATGATGCGGCGTACTACTTTGCGTCGGTGGTGAAAAACTACCCGAAGTCGCCTAAGGCGGCGGACGCGATGTTTAAGGTCGGGGTGATCATGCAGGACAAAGGCGATACCGCAAAAGCGAAAGCGGTCTATCAGCAGGTTGTCAGCAAATACCCAGGTACCGACGGTGCGAAGCAGGCGCAAAAACGTCTTAGCGGGCTGTGATGCGTGAAGTAAGACCAGAAATCGTGTTATTTCTGGTCTTGCCGCATGAAACATAAGCAGTTAAGTGATCTTTGTCGAAATTTTTGTTGCGCAGAATTCTGAATTCAGTAATATATGCCGCCGTTGCCAAGGGATATCAAACATCCTGAAAGTGACGAAAAAAGTGGGTCGTTAGCTCAGTTGGTAGAGCAGTTGACTTTTAATCAATTGGTCGCAGGTTCGAATCCTGCACGACCCACCAATCGCTAAGGTGGAACGCGATTGTAAAACGTGAAGGATAACGTTGCGTAAGCAACGGCCCGTAGGGCGAGGCGAAGCCGAGTCATCCTGCACGACCCACCACTTAAAGTAGTGTCCAGCGTAGTATCGGGTGATTAGCTCAGCTGGGAGAGCACCTCCCTTACAAGGAGGGGGTCGGCGGTTCGATCCCGTCATCACCCACCACCGGGTCGTTAGCTCAGTTGGTAGAGCAGTTGACTTTTAATCAATTGGTCGCAGGTTCGAATCCTGCACGACCCACCATCTTTTAAGGTGGGTTCGGTGGAAGTAGCATCAGTCATATCCAGCGCAGTTTCGGGTGATTAGCTCAGCTGGGAGAGCACCTCCCTTACAAGGAGGGGGTCGGCGGTTCGATCCCGTCATCACCCACCACTCGGGTCGTTAGCTCAGTTGGTAGAGCAGTTGACTTTTAATCAATTGGTCGCAGGTTCGAATCCTGCACGACCCACCAATTTAACATCAAACTCAGATGTTAAGCGTGAAGGATAACGTTGCTTCAGCAACGGCCCGAAGGGCGAGGCGAAGCCGAGTCATCCTGCACGACCCACCATCTAAAGATGGTTCCGAGTAAAAATCTTTCAGGCGGCACCCGTATGGGTCGTTAGCTCAGTTGGTAGAGCAGTTGACTTTTAATCAATTGGTCGCAGGTTCGAATCCTGCACGACCCACCAATATACAAGGTGGTAACTGGTAGAGAACGTGAAGGATAACGTTGCTTTAGCAACGGCCCGAAGGGCGAGGCGAAGCCGAGTCATCCTGCACGACCCACCATCCTGAATGATTGAAGCAGTAACCCTTATCCAAGGGGTCGTTAGCTCAGTTGGTAGAGCAGTTGACTTTTAATCAATTGGTCGCAGGTTCGAATCCTGCACGACCCACCAGTGTAGAAAGGCGCCCTAAAGGCGCCTTTTTGCTTTCTGGAATTAATCTCCTCCCAAGCTTTCTCATTCTCAGCACCATCAAAAATTCATCACGACATTTCTCCCACAATCGGCTATCTTGTTTAGCATATAAAACATATTTCCGTGGTAATGGTGAATCCACACCTTAAACCGCGTATTTCGTTAAGCCAGTAAAACGAGAAGCATGATGAGCGTGATGTTCGATCCTGAAGCAGCGATTTACCCGTTCCCGCCGAAACCAACGCCGTTGAACGACGATGAAAAGCAATTTTATCGTGAGAAAATCAAGCGGTTGCTCAAAGAGCGCAATGCCGTCATGGTGGCGCACTATTACACCGACCCGGAAATTCAACAGCTGGCTGAAGAGACCGGCGGCTGTATTTCTGATTCGCTGGAGATGGCGCGCTTCGGTGCGAAGCATCCGGCTTCTACGCTGCTGGTGGCCGGTGTGCGCTTTATGGGCGAGACGGCAAAAATCCTCAGCCCGGAAAAAACCATTCTGATGCCGACGCTCAACGCAGAGTGTTCACTCGATCTTGGCTGCCCGATTGAAGAGTTCAATGCCTTCTGTGATGCGCATCCGGATCGCACCGTCGTGGTCTATGCCAATACTTCCGCGGCGGTAAAAGCACGCGCCGACTGGGTGGTCACCTCCAGCATCGCCGTTGAACTGATTGAACATCTTGATAGCCTGGGCGAAAAAATTATCTGGGCGCCGGATCGTCACCTGGGTCGCTACGTGCAAAAGCAAACCGGTGCTGACGTACTGTGTTGGCAGGGCGCCTGTATCGTCCATGATGAGTTCAAAACGCAGGCGCTGGGCCGTATGAAAGCGCTCTATCCGCAGGCGGCGGTGCTGGTGCACCCGGAGTCGCCGCAGGCGATTGTTGATATGGCCGATGCCGTTGGCTCAACCAGCCAACTGATCAACGCGGCGAAAAACCTGCCGCACCAGCAGCTCATCGTGGCAACCGATCGCGGTATCTTCTACAAAATGCAGCAGGCGGTACCGGAGAAAGAGCTGTTTGAAGCGCCAACCGCTGGGGAAGGTGCCACCTGCCGTACCTGCGCCCACTGCCCGTGGATGGCCATGAACGGCCTGAAAGCCATTGCGGAGAGCCTCGAGAACGGCGGTGCGGCGCATGAAATTTACGTTGACGAGTCGCTGCGTAAAGGCGCGCTCATCCCGTTGAACCGCATGTTGGATTTTGCGGCTACACTACGAGGATAACCTGTCTAACACGCTGGAGTTGAAATGGATTTTTTTAGCACGCAAAACATTCTGGTGCATATCCCGCTTGGGGCGGGCGGTTACGATCTGTCGTGGATTGAGGCTGTAGGCACCATTGCTGGCCTGCTGTGTATCTGGTTGGCCAGCCTTGAGAAGATCGTTAACTACCTGTTTGGCCTGATTAACGTCACGCTGTTTGCGATTATCTTTTTCCAGATCCAGCTGTACGCCAGCCTGTTGCTGCAGCTTTTCTTCTTCGCCGCCAACCTCTACGGCTGGTATGCCTGGTCGCGGCAAACCAGCCAGAATGAAGCCGAGCTGCAAATTCGCTGGCTGCCGCTGCCTAAGGCGCTGGCCTGGCTGGCGGCCTGCGTGGTTGCAATTGCGCTGATGACCCTTTACATCGACCCGGTGTTTGCCGTGCTAACACAGGTTGCTGTTAACGTCATGCAGGGGCTTGGCATGAATGTCGTGATGCCGACGCTGCAGCCCGATGCGTTTCCATTCTGGGATTCGTCGATGATGGTGCTGTCGATCGCCGCGATGGTGCTGATGACCCGTAAATACGTCGAAAACTGGCTGCTGTGGGTGATCATTAACGTCATCAGCGTGGCTATTTTTACGCTACAGGGGGTGTACGCCATGGCGTTGGAGTACCTGATCCTGACGTTTATCGCCCTCAACGGCAGCCGGATGTGGATGAATAGCGCGCGTGAGCGCGGCTCTCGCGCGCTATCTCATTAGTGGTGGTGATGATGACCGTGTCCGGTATGCGCCTCATTAAGGTGGCATTCCGGGCCGCTACAGGGCTGATACTCCATCTGCACCGTCGCGTGCTCAATCTGGTAGTGCTCCTCAAGGAAGTGATGGATACGGTCGAGCAGCGCGTCGTGGTCGTGCGGTGGGACAACCTGCACATGCAGGGTCATCAACGGTTTCTCGCCCACCAGCCAGACGTGGACGTGGTGCACGTCGCGCACTTCCGGCAGTGAGCGACGCATATTGCGCTTCAATGCCGCCACATCGATAGACTGCGGCGCTCCTTCCAGCAGTTCGTTAACGCTCTCTTTCAGTAGCGACCATGCGCTGCGCAGCACCAGGCAGGACACCAGCACTGAGAGAATCGGGTCGATAGGCGTCCAGCCGGTGGTCATGATAACCAATGCGGCAATTATCGCCCCAACCGAGCCGAGGAGATCGCCCATGACGTGCAGCGCGGCGGCACGCACGTTGAGATTTTTTTCTTCGCTACCGCGATGCAGGATCCAGAACGCCAGCACATTTGCCAACAGCCCGGCAACGGCAATGACCATCATGGTCACGCCAGCCACCGGCTGCGGATGATTGAAACGCTGCACCGCTTCCCAGACGATCAGAATAATAATAAACAGCAGCGCGATGGCGTTCACGAAAGCGGCGAGGGTAGTGAGACGCAGCCAACCGAAGGTGTGGCGCGTGCTCGGTGGCCGACGAGCAAAGTTTACCGCCAGCAGGGCAAACAGCAGCGCGGCGGAGTCGGTCAGCATGTGTCCTGCATCGGCTAATAGCGCCAGCGACCCGGAAACCAGTCCGCCAATCGCTTCCACGACCATGAATCCGGCGGTAACACCGAACGCCAGCAGTAAACGACGGGCATTACTATCATCCTGGGGAGCGTGAGAATGTGAATCCTGCCTGTGCGCCATGACGCTATTCCTTCCGTATGTTGAATGTGACTATCTGACATCATTGCAGATCTTTGCTTTTTGCGCACAGAAATAGATGACGTCGAACGATGGATTAAAATAGTAGATTCACCGCCTGGCGAATATGAAATATATTGTTTTTGGTCTTGTTATTGGTGTTATATCTCGACTTTTTGCGGTTTCCTGTCGTTTATTTACTATTAAATTCTATTTTGTAGGGTTTTTTTAGTCATTATCCGGCTAAAGTGTAAAAGTCAGTTTACACTTTTTGAGTTGCGATATAGATTGAAGGGATTGCACTCAATTGTATAAGTATGGCAACACTGGAACAGTCATGAATTATCAGAACGACGATTTACGCATTAAAGAGATCAACGAGTTATTACCGCCAGTCGCACTCCTTGAGAAATTCCCCGCTACCGAAAACGCCGCGAACACCGTGTCTCATGCGCGTAAAGCGATCCATCAGATCCTGAAAGGAGAAGACGATCGCCTGTTGGTGGTGATCGGCCCGTGCTCTATTCACGATCCTGTCGCCGCGAAAGAGTATGCCCAGCGCCTGCTGAAAATTCGTGAAGAGCTGAACGGCGAGCTGGAAATCGTCATGCGCGTCTATTTTGAAAAGCCGCGCACTACCGTGGGCTGGAAAGGTTTGATCAACGATCCGCATATGGATAACAGCTTCCAGATTAACGATGGCCTGCGTATCGCGCGTAAGCTGCTGCTGGACATCAACGACACCGGGCTACCGGCAGCGGGCGAGTTCCTCGATATGATCACCCCGCAGTATCTGGCTGACCTGATGAGCTGGGGCGCCATCGGCGCGCGTACTACCGAATCTCAGGTGCATCGCGAGCTGGCTTCCGGCCTTTCTTGTCCGGTTGGTTTTAAAAATGGCACCGATGGCACCATTAAAGTGGCCATTGATGCGATTAATGCCGCTGGTGCGCCGCACTGCTTCCTGTCGGTGACCAAGTGGGGCCATTCCGCCATCGTGAACACCAGCGGGAACGGCGATTGCCATATCATCCTGCGCGGCGGTAAAGAGCCAAACTACAGCGCTTCCCACGTGGCGGCGGTGAAGGACGGCCTGGCGAAAGCGGGTCTGCCGGCGCAAATCATGATCGACTTCAGCCATGCCAACTCCTCTAAGCAGTACAAAAAACAGATGGAAGTGGGCGCGGACGTCTGCCAGCAGATTGCCAACGGCGAGAAAGCCATTATGGGCGTGATGATTGAAAGTCATCTGGTGGAAGGTAATCAGAATCCGGACAGCGGCGAGCCGCTGGTGTATGGCAAGAGCATCACCGACGCCTGCATTAACTGGGAAGATACCGATACGATTCTCCGCCAGTTGGCGAACGCGGTGAAAGCGCGTCGCGGGTAAGAAAACGCATCCGGGCAACGATCGGTTGGCCGGATAAGGCAACGCCGTCATTCGGCAATAAAAAAAGCGTGGAGCCTTCCACGCTTTTTTCGTTTAACCCGGGACGAAAATTACTTCGCTTTACCCTGGTTCGCTACCGCTGCGGCTTTCGCGGCGATTTCGTCCGCGTTGCCCAGATAGTAGTGTTTAATCGGCTTGAAGTTCTCGTCGAACTCATATACCAGCGGCACGCCGGTAGGGATGTTCAGCTCGAGGATTTCATCTTCGCCCATGTTGTCCAGGTATTTCACCAGCGCGCGCAGGGAGTTACCGTGAGCGGCGATGATCACGCGCTCACCGCTTTTCAGGCGCGGCAGAATGGTTTCATTCCAGTAAGGGACTACGCGTTCGATGGTCAGCGCCAGACTCTCGGTGGTCGGCAGCTCTTTATCGGTCAGTTTCGCGTAGCGCGGGTCATGGCCCGGGTAGCGCTCATCGTCTTTGGTCAGCTCCGGCGGGGTCACCGCGAAGCCGCGACGCCACTGTTTAACCTGCTCGTCACCGTATTTCTCAGCGGTTTCGGCTTTGTTCAGACCCTGCAGCGCACCGTAGTGGCGCTCGTTCAGTTTCCAGGACTTTTCAACCGGCAGCCAGGCCTGATCCAGTTCATCCAGTACGTTCCACAGCGTGTGGATGGCACGTTTCAGCACAGAGGTATAAGCAAAGTCAAAGCTGAAGCCTTCTTCTTTTAGCAGCTTGCCCGCTGCTTTTGCTTCGCTGACGCCTTTCTCGGACAGATCAACATCGTACCAACCGGTAAAACGGTTTTCGTTGTTCCACTGACTTTCACCGTGACGAACCAGTACCAGCTTAGTTACAGCCATACTCTCACTCCTCAAGCTTTATTGAATGATAACAATTCTCATTATATTGCCGTGATAGCCTCAGCGGCAACGCTTATGCATAACCATAGCGAAAATGGTGCTCCAGTGTAAGGTGCATGTGAACTCAGCGTTATTATTTTGTCTTGGTGTGATGCTATTTTCAGCGATGTGCCTAAAAGATCGGCGCGGTGAAGGGGCGGGGGATGTCTGGCATCACGCGATGCGCCCGGGCTACATAGGTTTGTCGCCCGGGCTAGCAGGTCATGACAATGCGATAAACTGATATTCCGTCAGGCTGACGTACTCTTCACCCGGCTGCAGCACGCAGTCCGGCTGCGGCCACTCTGGATGGTTAGGCGTATCGGGTAGGAATTCGCTCTCCAGCGCCAGACCCTGCCACGTATCGTACGGCTGTGAGGTACGGGAAAGCGTGCCTTTCAGGAAGTTGCCCGAGTAGAACTGAATCGCTGGCGCCGAGGTATAAACAGCCATCTGTAGCTTTTTATCCTGCGACCAGACGTTAGCGACCACCTGAGTGGCGTCTCCTTTGGCTTGCAGCAGGAAGGCGTGGTCGTAGCCGTTAACCTTCCGCTGATCGTCGTCACTGAGGAAATCCTGGGCCACGGCTTTCGGCTGACGGAAATCGAAGCTGGTATTGGCTACCGCTTTCAGCCCATCATGAGGGATCCCGTTCTCATCGACCGGCAGATAGTCATCAGCCAGTAGCTGTAGCGTGTGGTTGCGTACGTCGGTCTGCTCACCATCGAGGTTAAAGTAGACATGGTTAGTGAGATTCACCGGACAGGCTTTATCGACGGTGGCGCGATACTCGATGGAAATCCGGTTATCATCGGTCAGGCGATAGATAGCCTGGGCCTGTAGCTCGCCCGGATAGCCCTGGTCGCCGTCGGGTGAGGTCAGCGTAAATACCGCTTCGCTCTCGTTCTGTGACGCGATAGACCAGCGGCGCTTGTCGAAACCTTCCGGGCCGCCGTGCAGCTGATGTTCGCCCTGGCTTGGCGCGACCTCAACCGTTTTGCCGTCAAGCGTAAAGCGGCTGTTGGCGATACGGTTGGCATAGCGACCGATAGAAGCGCCGAGGAAAGCCGCCTGCTCGGTATACTGTTCCGGCGAGGCGCAGCCCAGTAGGGCTTCACGTACGCTGCCATCTTTCAGCGGAATCCGCGCCGACAGTAACGTGGCGCCCCAGTCCATTAAGCTCACGACAACACCATTTGCGTTACGTAGCGTCACCAGACGATATGGCTGGCCATCTGCCGCCAGCGCGGGAGTTTCTCTTAACACTGGCCAGCTCCTTGTGACGGTTTGCACACGTAGAAGGTCTCTTTGATGCCGGTTTTCGCTTCATACTGCTCGGCAACCGCCTGTTTCACCGCCGGGACCAGTGCTTCAGGAATCAGCGCCACGATGCAGCCGCCAAAACCGCCGCCGGTCATGCGTACGCCGCCCTGGTCACCGATGGTCGCTTTAACGATCTCGACCAGCGTATCAATCTGCGGAACGGTGATTTCGAAGTCGTCGCGCATTGACGCGTGAGATTCTGCCATCAGTTGACCCATGCGCAGCAGATCGCCTTTTTCCAGCGCGCTAGCGGCTTCTACGGTACGCGCGTTTTCGGTCAGCACGTGACGGACACGTTTGGCAACGATAGGGTCCAGTTCGTGGGCGACGGCGTTGAACTCGTCAACGGTAACGTCACGCAGCGCCGGGCGCTGGAAGAAGCGCGCGCCGGTTTCGCACTGCTCGCGACGGGTGTTGTACTCGCTGCCGACCAGAGTACGTTTGAAGTTACTGTTGATAATCACCACCGCCACGCCTTCCGGCATGGAGACCGCTTTGGTGCCCAGCGTGCGGCAGTCGATCAACAGCGCGTGGTCTTTCTTACCGAGCGCGGAGATCAGCTGGTCCATAATGCCGCAGTTGCAGCCCACAAACTGGTTTTCCGCTTCCTGGCCGTTCAGCGCAATCTGCGCGCCGTCGAGCGGCAGATGATAGAGCTGCTGGAACACGGTGCCGACCGCCACTTCCAGCGAAGCGGATGAGCTTAAACCCGCGCCCTGCGGCACGTTGCCGCTGATCACCAGATCCGCACCGCCAAAGGCGTTGTTCCGCTTCTGCAGGTGCTTCACTACGCCGCGAACGTAGTTCGACCACTGTTGGGTATCGTGGCTGACGATGGGCGCATCGAGGGAAAACTCATCGCTCTGGTTGTCGTAGTCGGCGGCGATCACGCGCACCAGACGATCGTTGCGCGGTGAGCAACTGATGACGGTTTGATAGTCGATGGCGCACGGCAGTACGAAGCCGTCGTTATAGTCGGTATGCTCACCAATCAGGTTAACGCGGCCCGGTGCCTGGATCACGTGGCTGGCAGGGTAGCCGAATTTTTCAGCAAATAGGGTTTGGGTGTTCTCTTTCAGACTCATTATTATTCTCCGGACTCGCGAAAGTGGATGTCGCTGACCGCGCGCAGGCGCTCAGCCGCTTGTTCTGCCGTCAGGTCACGCTGGGTCTCCGCCAGCATTTCATAACCGACCATAAATTTACGCACCGTGGCCGAGCGCAGCAGCGGCGGATAGAAGTGCGCGTGCAGCTGCCAGTGGGCGTTATCTTCCCCGTTGAACGGCGCGCCGTGCCAGCCCATTGAGTAGGGGAAGGAGCACTGGAACAGGTTGTCGTAGCGGCTGGTCAGCTTTTTCAGCGCTAGCGCCAGATCTTCACTCTGCGCGTCGGTTAAGTCGGTGATGCGCAGCACGTGTGCCTTTGGTAGCAGCAGCGTTTCAAACGGCCAGGCGGCCCAGTACGGGACTACCGCAAGCCAGTGTTCTGTTTCGACGACCGTACGGCTGCCATCGGCCAGCTCGCGGTTAACATAGTCAACCAACATCGGCGATTTCTGTTCGGCGTAGTACTCGCGCATCAGGCGGTCTTCACGTTCAATTTCGTTCGGCAGGAAGCTGTTCGCCCAGACCTGGCCGTGCGGATGCGGGTTGGAGCACCCCATCGCCGCACCTTTGTTCTCAAACACCTGGACCCACGGATACTGTTGGCCCAGTTCTGCGGTCTGTTCCTGCCAGGTTTTCACTACCGATTGCAGCGCGTCGAGGCTCAGCTCCGGCAGCGTTTTGCTGTGGTCCGGCGAGAAGCAGATAACGCGGCTGGTGCCGCGCGCGCTCTGGCAGCGCATCAGCGGATCGTCGCTTTCCGGCGCGTCCGGCGTGTCGGTCATCAGCGCCGCGAAATCGTTGGTAAATACATAGGTGCTGGTGTAATCGGGGTTTTTATCGCCCGTCACCCGGGTATTACCCGGGCATAAAAAGCAGTCCGGATCGTGTGCGGGCAGCGTCTGTTTTGACGGTGTCTCTTGCGCCCCTTGCCACGGGCGCTTTGCACGATGCGGTGAAACAAGGATCCACTGACCGGTTAACGGATTAAAGCGGCGGTGCGGATGGTCGACGGGGTTAAATTGCGTCATTGCAAAATCCTTAATCGGGATAGCCCTGAGGATGACGGGACTGCCAGTTCCAGGTGTCCTGCGCCATTTCATCAAGGTTACGGGTTACGTGCCAGTTCAACTCTTTATCGGCTTTACTTGCGTCAGCCCAGTAAGCCGGGAGATCGCCATCACGACGCGGAGCAAAGTGGTAGTTAATCGGTTTACCGCAGGCTTTGCTGAACGCGTTAACCACGTCAAGCACGCTGCTGCCTACGCCAGCGCCGAGGTTATAAATATGCACGCCGGCTTTGTTGGCCAGTTTTTCCATGGCGGCAACGTGGCCGTCGGCGAGGTCCATCACGTGGATATAGTCGCGCACGCCGGTGCCGTCTGGGGTGGGGTAGTCGTTACCGAAAATGGCCAGCGATTCGCGACGGCCTACAGCCACCTGTGCGATATACGGCATCAGGTTGTTCGGAATACCCTGTGGGTCTTCACCCATATCGCCAGACTGATGTGCGCCAACCGGGTTGAAGTAGCGCAGCAGCGCAATGCTCCAGTCCGGCTGCGCTTTTTGCAGGTCGGTGAGGATCTGTTCAACCATCAGTTTGCTTTTGCCATACGGGCTTTGTGGCGTACCGGTCGGGAAACTTTCAACGTAAGGGATTTTCGGCTGATCGCCGTAGACGGTGGCCGAGGAGCTGAAGATGAAGTTCTTGACGTCCGCCGCGCGCATGGCGGCAATCAGACGCAGAGTACCGTTGACGTTGTTGTCGTAATACTCCAGCGGTTTCTGCACCGACTCGCCCACGGCTTTCAGCCCGGCAAAGTGGATCACCGCTTCAATGGCGTGATCGTGCAGGATCTCGGTCATCAGCGCTTCGTTACGAATATCACCTTCGACGAACTCTGCTTGTTTACCGCCCAGGCGAGCGATAACCGGTAGGACACTACGCTTGCTGTTGCACAGATTGTCGAGGATGACGACGTCGTGGCCCTGTTGCAGTAGCTGTACGCATGTGTGGCTTCCTATGTAACCGCTACCACCTGTAACCAATACTTTCATTTTTAGCTCCATTAAGCTTATGGTATGGAATAACCTTAGCATAACAGAATGGCCAAAAGTGTGACATGGGCTAAATTAGTGGAATCGTTTACACTAAAGCGCATGAAGCAAAAAAATCAGTAAAAATGATTTTAAATCAAATAGCTGGGCAGTGAATGTGAAACAATTCTGAAAAAAGACCTGAAAATTCGGTGACGTTTTTCGGGCGACATCATCGCCCGGGAAGAAGTATTACAACAGTGGGCCAACCTCATAACGATAGCCGTCACCGTCGGCGACGAATTCCAGACGATGCGTAATACACTCCGGCGCATCTTCCGCGTGGTGTGATACAAACAGCAGCTGCGTTTTGCCCTCGCTAATCAGCACGTCGATAAACCGACGCACCACCAGACGGTTGAGCGGATCCAGCCCTTGTAGCGGTTCGTCGAGGATCAGCAGCGTAGGGTGTTTCACCAGCGCGCGAACGATCAGCGCCAGCCGCTGTTGTCCCCAGGAGAGGCTATGGAACGGCGCGTCGGCGGTACGGGCATCCATCCCGAGAATCGCCAGCCATTCATCAACCAGCTTGCGCTGTTTATCGGAAACCGCCTGATAGATACCGATTGAGTCAAAGTAACCGGAGAGAATCACGTTGCGCACCGTGGTGCTGACGCGGTAGTCCAGATGCAGGCTGCTGCTGACGTAGCCGATATGCTTTTTGATATCCCAGATGGTTTCACCGCTGCCGCGGCGGCGGCCAAAGAGCGTGAGATCGTTGCTGTAACCCTGCGGATGATCGCCAGTGACCAGACTCAGCAGCGTCGATTTTCCAGCCCCGTTAGGGCCGACGACCTGCCAGTGCTCGCCGGGGGCGACCGTCCAGCTCAGGTGATTGATGATGGGACGATCGTTATAGGACACGACGCCGTCGCGCAGCACGATACGCGGCTGGTCGTCGGGTAATGCGAGGCGGGCGGAAGGGGCGTCGGGCTCCGGGAGCGTCATACCTGAAAGCTTCTCGCTGTGCGCCAGTTGGGCGATCAACGTTTGTTCGAGCAGCGCTTTTTTCTCGCCGATTTCCGTCAGCGTACAGTCGGCCAGCACGCCGGCAAACGGCACAAAATCCGGGATATCGTCGAAGCGGTTGAGGACCAGCACCAGCGTATAACCTGCGTCGTGCAGCGTGGCCAGATGATCTGCCAGCTGGCGGCGGGAGTTAACGTCAAGACCATCGAACGGTTCATCGAGAATCAACAGGTCAGGCTGCGCCATCAGCGCCTGGCAGAGCAGGGTTTTGCGGGTTTCGCCGGTCGACAGATATTTGAAACGGCGCTCAAGCAGGTGGCTGATGCCAAACTGCGCGGCCAGCTGTGCGCACAGCGCGGGGTTTTTGATTTCATCCTGAATAATCTGCGCGGCGGTACGCCCGGTATCGTCTTCATCCGGGCTGAGCATGTCGGTATTGTTGCGCTGCCATTCATCGCTCACCAGCTTTTGTAACTGCTCAAAGGAGAGACGAGTGATGCGGGTAAACTGGCTTTCGCGGCTGCCGGAAAGCAGCGGCAGTTCACCCGCCAACGCGCGTGCCAGCGCCGATTTGCCGCTGCCGTTACTGCCGACAAAGGCCCAGCTTTCTCCGGCGCGCAGCGTTAGTTGCTCAATTTTTAACGTTTTTGTATCGCTAAGACGAAACGTGCCTTGCGAAATTTGCAATGATGACATGATGTATCCCGTTTTTTGCAGCAATATGCATCAGGGATACGTCTTCCTCAGCGCAATGTCAATGCTATCAGCATAACGTGGCAATAATGATGCGATCGGCGTTAAAGAATGCTGTGACGTCAGCGCCTTCCTCCAGCGTTTGCGCCTCATTCAGAGGCAAGGTGGCGCACAGGCTTTGCCCGTCCGGCAGCGTCATCAGCACTTCGCACTGCTCCGTACCGCGCTCGATATGGCTGATGCGACAAGCCAGCTGGTTATCGGCTGCGGCGGCCACCGCCGGGTCGCGAGTGACGTTGACCCACGGCGCTTTCAGCAGCACCAGCACCTCTTTACCTTCATCCAGCCCCAGGCGCTCGCCGCTTTGTGCGGTAATCGCGACTTTCAGACGGGTGGTGCCGTCGGCGAGCAGAATATCAACGTGCTGCTGGACCTGCTGGTGGTCGCGGCCAGTGACCGTGCCGAACCACTGGTTACGGGCGCTGGTTTGCAGTGAGAAGCGGGAGATCGCGGCCAGCAGGCTATCCAGGGGGAGCGCATCGTCATCACTCAGTACGTCGAAGGCTTTCTGCTGAATCTGCGCCAGCAGATCGTAAAGCTGAATCAGGCGCTGGCCGTAGCGGGTGAGTACCGCACCGCCGCCGCCCTTGCCGCCCGTTGCACGGTCAACTAATGACTGCTCGCTAAGCTGGTTCATTTCATTAATCGCATCCCAGGCGCTCTTATAGCTGATGCCCGCATTTTTGGCTCCCTGGCTGATGGAGCCAGTCTGTGCTATTTGTTTGAGGAGCGAGATGCGGCGCGGATCGGCGAACAGTCGCTGCTGGAGCTTGAGGGTAAGAAGGATTTCAGCCTGCATAAGAGTATCCTGGCAAGTAAAAGGGCATTTTGACCCAAATGTCTGCAAGCGCAAAGCACACCGCACAAAAGGGAGTGTATTTCTGCGATATCCGGTTACAATAGCAACATCACATTGTATGGAGTAAACCATGTTAGAGTTGTTGAAAAGTCTGGTATTTGCCGTAATCATGGTACCCGTAGTGATGGCTATCATCCTGGGGTTGATTTACGGTCTGGGTGAAGTGTTCAACATCTTCTCCGGCGTTGGTCATAAAGACAGCAGCCAGCAAAACCACTGATTTCCTCAAAAACGCCCGGTCCCCCCGGGCGTTTTGCTATGAAGTTCCCGAAAACCCTGCCGATAACATCCCGTAAATACAGCAATAATTCGCGCATCTGTAATGCATTCATCGCGGAAAATCCTTATACTCCTCGTTATGTTTTTATTTATATAACGTTGAGTTCAGGAGTATGAAATGACAGGTTCATGGGTACGTCTTTTTGCCGGGGCAGCGTTAACGCTGTCGGTTACGGGTCACGCGTTGGCCCAGGATGCGAAAATCACCGTTTTCGCCGCCGCTTCGCTGACTAACGCGATGCAGGATATTGCCAAAGAGTATAAAAAAGAGAAGAACGTTGACGTGGTCTCCTCTTTTGCTTCTTCCTCTACGCTGGCTCGCCAGATTGAAGCCGGTGCGCCGGCCGACCTGTTTATTTCCGCCGACCAGAAATGGATGGACTACGCGGTAGATAAAAAAGCGATCGACGCCGCCACGCGTGAAACCCTGCTGGGCAACAGCCTGGTGGTCGTTGCGCCGAAAGCCAGCGAACAGGCCAACATCGCTGTGGATGCTAACACCCCGTGGACCAGCCTGCTGAAAGGCGGTCGCCTGGCGGTTGGCGACCCGGATCACGTCCCGGCGGGTATCTATGCGAAAGAAGCGCTGCAAAAGCTCGGCGCGTGGGAAACGCTGTCGCCAAAACTGGCACCGGCTGAAGATGTACGCGGTGCGCTGGCGCTGGTTGAACGTAGCGAAGCGCCGCTGGGAATCGTCTACGGTTCTGACGCAGTGGCCAGCAAAGGTGTTAAAGTAGTTGGTACGTTCCCGGAAGATTCCCATCAGAAAGTGGAATATCCGATTGCCATTATCGATGGCCATAAAAACGCAACCGTCTCGGCGTTCTATGACTACCTGAAAGGGCCGCAGGCGTCTGAAATCTTTAAACGTTACGGATTTACGACTCGCTAATGATATTGACCGATCCCGAATGGCAGGCGGTAGTGCTGAGCCTGAAAGTATCCTCCCTGGCCGTCCTGTTCAGTTTGCCGTTTGGGATCCTCTTTGCCTGGCTGCTGGTGCGCCGTCATTTTCCCGGCAAGGCACTGCTGGACGGCCTTATCCACCTGCCGCTGGTACTGCCGCCGGTGGTGGTGGGCTATTTATTGCTGGTGGCGATGGGGCGCCGTGGTTTTATTGGCAGTTGGCTATACGACTGGTTCGGCCTGACTTTCGCTTTTAGCTGGCGCGGCGCGGTGATCGCCGCGGCGGTGATGTCGTTTCCGCTGATGGTCCGGGCGATTCGCCTGGCGCTGGAAGGCGTCGACGTCAAGCTCGAACAGGCGGCGCGTACCCTGGGCGCCGGGCGCTGGCGGGTGTTTTGCACCATTACGCTGCCGCTGATGCTGCCGGGCATTATCGTCGGCACCGTGCTGGCGTTTGCCCGCTCGCTCGGCGAGTTTGGCGCGACCATTACCTTTGTCTCTAACATTCCTGGCGAAACGCGCACCATTCCTTCTGCCATGTATACCCTGATTCAGACCCCCGGCGGCGAAAGCGCGGCGGCACGTCTGTGCCTGATTTCTATCGTTCTGGCGCTGATTTCCCTGATGATTTCTGAATGGCTGGCTCGTCTCAGCCGTCGGCGGATAGGAGGGTAATCCATGCTTGAGCTGAATTTTAGCCAGACGTTGGGTACGCACTGCCTGGCGATAAATGAATCACTGCCCGCCTCAGGGATTACCGCTGTTTTTGGCGTATCTGGCGCGGGTAAAACCTCGCTAATCAATGCCATCAGCGGCCTGACTACGCCGCAGCAGGGGCGGATTGTGCTTAACGGACGCGTGTTGAACGATGTTGAGCAGGGGATCTGCCTGGCGCCGGAAAAGCGTCGTATTGGCTATGTGTTTCAGGATGCACGCCTGTTCCCGCACTACAAAGTGCGCGGTAATTTGCGTTACGGTATGGCGAAAAGCATGGCGGAGCAGTTTGATAAACTGGTTGCCCTGCTGGGCATTGAGCCGTTGCTCGATCGCCTGCCGGGCAGCCTTTCCGGCGGTGAAAAACAGCGTGTGGCGATCGGCCGCGCATTACTGACCGCCCCTGAACTGCTGTTACTCGATGAGCCGCTGGCTTCGCTCGATATCCCGCGCAAGCGTGAACTGCTGCCGTATCTGCAGCGTCTGGCGCGGGAGATCAATATACCGATGCTCTACGTTAGCCACTCGCTGGATGAGATTCTGCATCTGGCCGATAAAGTGCTGGTGCTGGAAGGTGGGCAGGTCAAGGCATTCGGTAATCTGGAAGACGTATGGGGCAGCAGCGTGATGCACCCGTGGTTGCCGCAGGATCAGCAGAGCAGCATTCTGCGCGTGACGGTGCTGGAACACCATCCGCACTATGCGATGACCGCGCTGGCCCTGGGCGACCAGCATATCTGGGTGAACAAGCTCGACAGGCCGCTACAGAGTGTGGTGCGCGTGCGCATTCAGGCTACCGACGTGTCGCTGGTGCTACAGCCGTCGCCCCACACCAGCATCCGCAACGTGCTGCACGCCAAAGTCCTGCAGTGCTACGACGATAATGGCCAGGTCGAAGTACAGCTGGACGTCAGCGGTCGTACGCTGTGGGCGCGTATTAGCCCTTGGGCGCGGGATGACCTGGCGGTGAAGCCAGGCCAGTGGCTGTACGCCCAGATAAAGAGCGTTTCAATTACCGCTTGATTACAGCAGGTGACGGTTGATGTAGTCGGCGATGGCATCGGTGGTGTTATCGCCGATGACCACGTTGGCGCGCGCTTTCACCGCATCAACCGCATTGCCCATCGCCACGCCGGTACCGGCGGCTTCCAGCATGCTGATATCGTTAAAGTTGTCGCCAAACGCCACCACGTCCTGCATCGACCAGCCCTGTGCGGTGATGAACTGCGTCAGACGTTTGCCTTTGCTGTTGCCCTGACGCGCGATATCGACCTGATCGTGCCACGACCATTCGCACTCCAGCTGCAGCGTCTGCTCGACGTGTTTCGCGAAGTTTTGCAGCTTTTCGCCGTCTTCATCGGTGAGGGCAAATTTCCAGACGTTATTCACCTCACGTGCGGCCTGCGCCAGCGAGTCGACCTGAGTAAAGGACGGGCGCTGTGCTTCCGGCAGGCTCTGCGCCCAGTTGGCGGTGCGAATCACGTGGCCGGTTGGGTACTGGTACATCATGGTATCGTCGACGTACATCAGGCCGTGAATCCGATGCTCATCCAGCAGGGAAATCAGCTGTTGGGCTTTTTCGACCGGCATCGGATCGGCATCCAGTACTTTTTTCGCTTGATAATCATACAAGTAGGTGCCATTACAACAAATTGCAGGTGTATCCAGCGCCAGTGCCTGATAAAAAGGATGGATGGCAACGTGATGACGACCGGTGACGATCATTAATTGGTAACCTGCCGCTCTGGCGCGATTCAGCGCTTCCAGGGAAGCGGGCAGGAGGGTTTTCTTTGGCGTCAGGAGCGTTCCGTCCAGATCCAGGGCAATCACACGTGCAGTCATAGTGTTGTCTCGAGTTTAAGAGAAAATTCGCTGTGCAGGATGGTACACCGAGATACCTGTACGGCAAAATGGTGTGATAAATAGCCGCAAATTATGTGTTTTCAGAAAGGAGTATTCATGAAACAGACCGTTTATACCGCCAGCCCGGAAAGCCAGCAGATCCACGTCTGGACGCTGAACCACGATGGCAGCCTGAAGCTGGTTCAGGTGGTGGATGTTCCGGGTCAGGTGCAGCCCATGGTCATCAGCCCTGATAAACGTTATCTGTATGTTGGCGTGCGTCCGGAGTTTCGCGTGCTGGCCTACCGTATTGCGCCGGATGACGGTGCGCTGACTTATGAAGCCGAAGCGCCGCTGCCGGGCAGCCCGACCCATATTTCGACCGACCGTAAAGGCAACTTTATCTTCAGCGCTTCGTACAATCAGGCCAACGTGGCGGTCATTCGTCTGGAAGAAGGTCTGCCGCGCGACACCGTGACGGTGGTGGATGGTCTGGAAGGTTGCCACTCGGCGAATATCTCCCCGGATAACCGCACCCTGTGGGTGCCGGCGCTGAAACAGGATCGCATCTGCCTGTTTACCCTGAGCGACGACGGTTTCCTTTCGGCGCAGAGCCCGGCTGAAGTGACCACTGTAGAAGGCGCCGGCCCGCGTCATATGGTGTTCCACCCGAACGAACAGTACGGCTACTGTGTGAACGAACTGAACAGCTCCGTTGACGTGTGGGAGCTGAAGGATCCGCACGGTAAGATTGAATGCGTGCAGACGCTGGATATGATGCCTGCTGATTTCACCGACACGCGTTGGGCGGCCGATATCCATATTACGCCGGACGGGCGTCATCTGTATGCCTGTGACCGTACCTCCAGCCTGATCACCGTATTCAGCGTATCGGAAGACGGTAGCGTGCTGTCGCTGGAAGGCTTCCAGCCGACGGAAACCCAGCCGCGTGGGTTCAACATTGACCACAGCGGAAAATATCTGATTGCCGCAGGGCAGAAATCGCACCACATCGCGGTGTATGAAATTGCTGGCGAGCAGGGGCTGCTGCAGGAAAAAGGGCGCTATGCCGTGGGCCAGGGCCCAATGTGGGTGGTGGTTTACGCGCATTAATGTTAGGCAGGATAAGGCGTTTACGCCGCCATCCGGCAACCTGCGCGCTTAGGCCTGATGATGCTGAATGTATCAGTCCTGTGCGATGAAAAAAGCCCATGAAATCATGGGCTTTTTCACATCGGCTTCGCCGTTACTGCTTCGGTTCTGCCACAATATGACTTCCCACGCCGCGGTTGTTGTACTCCCACATGCGGTTGAAGTTGCGGTCGTTAAGATCGCGTTTAATCTGACCTTTCTCGTCCTGAGCGCCGGTATTGCCGCTGAACGGACGTTTAGAAACGGCAGCATCGGCCCACGGTTTCGCGACGTTAAAGCCTTCGTTAATCACGCTATCGCGAATCACGACCTGACCGTTAGTGTTGCCATCAACGTCCAGCGAGCGGCCCAGCTGCGCCACGCCGTCACCGGCAGCGGTGAAGCGGCTGTTGGTCGCCAGGAAGCCGTAGAAGATGTTGGCCTGGGTCGCCGGGGCGAAGACGTAGCCTTCCTGCTGGGTGCGGGAATTCACCACGCGGAAGTCGGTGTTGTCGAACACCACCGCGCCGCGGCCGGAAACGATATCGACATCGCCTTCGAGGTAGCTGTTGCTGACCAGCGTACGGGTCTGGCGGTTATTTTGCAGACGGTTGTCAACGCCGCTATTGGTCACGAAGAAGGTGTTCTGACGGCCCAGAATATTGACGTTGTTCAACTGGGTTTTATCGCCATCGGTGCGCAGGGCGACCGCCTGGTGAGTACCGGCATCCACGCTGTCACCCAGATTGTTTTCAATCGTCAGGTTTTGCAGCTGTAAGCCATTGTTTTGTGACCACACGACCGCGGAGCACATCACGCCGATGGTGGCGCTGCGCTTGCTTTGGCAGCCATCAAACATGTACCACGCCGGTTTACCCGGCATATATTTGCCGCCTGGGTTCACCAGTTTACGCCAGCTGGTTGGGTCGATTTCGGAATCGATGGCCAGGCCAATTTTTACGTCGATCGCTTTCTCGCCGGTACCATAGAGCGTCAGGCTGCCCGGAGCCGCCGGGATATAGACGGTGCCCTTGTACTCACCCGGCAGTACGGCGATGTACAGACGTGAGCTGCTGTGACGCGCAATAGCGGCGTCAACGGCATCCTGAATGCTGGTGTGCGTTACGCCCTGAGTACCGGCCGGACCCACCACGAAATCTGCTTTCGCCGGAACGGCGATAGAAGACGGAGACCAGGCGGCAGCGTTAGGATCTAATGACGAGAAGTAACGTGCAGCGGTAAAGTTCTGCGCTTCGTCCGCCGACAGTACCGGACGGGAAGAGGTACCAGGTGCGGTCTGGTCAGAAGGGCGCTGATCCGCTGGGGTTGAGCTGCAAGCAGTCAGTGTCACGCCAAAAGCCAATGCCAGCGCCAGACGAGAAACCGAAAAAGTGTTCATGTTGCTCCAGGCTAATTAAGTAAAAGGGAATCCTGTAAAAGCAGCCTTTTTATACTAAGTTGAGCGAAACGGGAAGATGTGCTGACAAAAAATCGCCTGTTTTTTTGACAACTTATGTCAGCGAAAAGGAAAGAGGGCGAAAGGGGAGGGAGAGAGCCATTGAAAGGCCTTATCCATCCGCCCTGGAGTGTTCGCGACTAGAACGCTTTTTTGTGCGCCAGGCTGGTGACTAAATCGGTGATGCTGAGTACCAGCGTTGAACGCACCATCTGCTGATAGCGCTGTTCCTGCATGGTTCTCAGCGCGTCGTCGACCACGTCTTCCGGCAGGTGCAGCGTGGGCGGTGGCGGCAGCGTCGTCATGCAGTGCAGCATATTGATCGGCCCCAGAATTTCGTCATCAGTAAAGCTGTAGATTTTGTTCTCGTGCACCAGTTCGTTATTCAGCGCCAATAACAGTTCAACGTCTTCATATTCATCGCGGCTGATGACGCCCAGCGCATAAATCAGCTTCAGCCGCACCGGTAAATTCGCCAGCGGCCCGCTGCCTTCCAGCAGCGGTTCCACCGCGTACTTCACCGCGTAATCGTCTTTCCGGAAGGCCTGCAAAATCAGCTGGTCGACCGCTTCAGACAGTAAGCCTACGGCAGTTTGAATGAAACCGGTGAGCGTCTGGCGGGCGTTAAGCCGCTCCAGGATGCGGTTCTCCGCCGCCTGATTTTGGGTTAAGTGCGCGTCGTCCATCATGGCCATCATCTTCGTTGTGCTTTCCGCTAACCGTGGCTTCTCTGGTGCCGTGTCCTTCGGACGCTCATTTTCTGCTGCTGGTTGCGCATTCTTGCGCAGGAGATTCAATTTCATCTTACCCTTCTTCATCGGGCGCGGCGGCCGTTAACCTCCGCGCCCAGCTATGGGTGTTACATCATTCTTTACGTTGCATGGCGTTATACACATTCACTATCTGGGCGACAAGCTCTGGCCGATCCTGCAGGCCACAAACCTCAATGACCGTGCTTGTTACGCCATTTTCCGCCAGCAGGTTTGCCATTTCTTGCGCCTGCGGGTCCTGGTCGCTGCGATAATGCAGGGCGGCGGCAATACCGATAATCAGGTGGCGATTGGGGAGCCCGTACTCCAGCGTTCCTCGCAGCGGCTTGATTAAGCGATCGTTCTCGCTCAATTTACGCAGCGGCTGGCGGCCTACGCGTTCCACCTCATCATGCAGATAAGGATTCTCAAAGCGGGTCAGAATCTTATCAATATAGGCAGCATGCTGCTGGGGATCGAAGGCGTAACGTTGAATCAGTACTTCGCCACTCTCGCGCATGGCATTTTTTACTGCTTCACGTATCGCCGGGTCGAGAATGGCATCGCGAATGGTCCGATAGCCTGCCAATTGGCCAAGATAGGCGGTTATCGCATGGCCGGTATTGAGGGTAAACAGCTTACGTTCAATATAAGCCATCAGATTGCTGGTGGGTTCCATCCCGGCGATGTCCGGTAACGCACCTTTAAACTGGGTACGGTCAACAATCCACTCGCTAAAGGTCTCGACGGTGACATCCAACGGATCGTCGTTCGCCGCGGCCCCCGGCGGCACGATACGGTCGACCGCCGAATCGACAAAACCGACGTGTTCTTCCACCCAGCCGTGCAGCTCGGCGGGCATCGATTGCAGCACATGCTGCTTAAGCTGGCTGGAGCCACGCACCATATTTTCACAGGCGATGATATTCATCGGCTGGTGGTTGCCGCGCTCAAAGCGGGCGATTAATCCCTGGGCCAGCGTGCTGGCGATTTTGCTGAGCACCTGCGGGCCAACGGCGGTGGTGATGATATCGGCCTGGGCAATCTGCGCGACAGCATCCGGGCTGTTACTGTAGATGGCACTGACGCGATTGACCTGCTCAACGCGAGCATTTTCTCCCACCACGTTGACCTGATAATGTTGCTGATGCGCCAGCTGATCGACCAGCGGCTGGTTGACATCGGCAAAGGTCAGCTCCGCCTGTGCGTCCGCCAGCAGTTTACCAATAAAGCCGCGACCGATATTCCCTGCGCCAAAATGAATTGCTTTCATGACTGTTACCTCGAAAAAACGTTCCGTATCAGGGGCGGTACGCCCCGTCGCCTTATGCCGCCTGCTCGCCGGACAGGAGCTGTAAAATCTCCTGCACGCTGGTGGTCTGCGTCAGACGTTCGATCACGTCCTTATCATCCAGGGCGTTGGCTAAGCGGGCGATAACCTGCACGTGCTCGTTGTTGCGGGCGGCAATGCCGATCACCAGCCGAGCGACATCGTCCGGCTCATCGCCGAAACGTACGCCTTGCGGGTACTGGCAAATAACGATCCCGGTGCGCAGCACGCGGTCTTTGGCTTCTACGGTGCCGTGCGGAACGGCGATAGATTCTCCGAGGTAGGTGGTTGTCAGGGCTTCACGCGCCAGCATGGCCTCGACGTAATCCGGCTCGACGTAGCCGCCGGAAACCAGCATTTCACCGGCAAAGCGAATGGCCTGCTCTTTGGTGTCGGCGGTTAAGTTAAGGAAGATGTTATCGGCACTGAGCTTAAACAGGTTTTCCTCGCGCTCGCCGGGCGTGAATGCATCGTCGTTGGCGGCGATAATCGTCTGGTTAATCAGGCGGCTGTCGTTCGCCGCAGGTGGCAGCTTAGCGGCCAGCAGGCGGGTGGTTAAATCGGTGTACAGGCCGCTGTCGAGGAAATTGCTCAGCGACATGTGCATCGCCTGCGGTGCAAAACGCATGGCGCGTTCGGTAAGATCCTGATGGGTGATCACCAGATCGACATCTTCCGGCAAACTGTTGATGGCGCAGTTAGTCACTGAAATATGACTCAGACCGGCATCTTTTACCTTTTTACGCAGCACGCCCGCGCCGAGGGCACTGGAGCCCATCCCGGCATCGCAGGCGACGATGATTTTACGCACGTGGTGCAGATCTTTCGCCAAATCCAGCGCCGGAGCGGGCTGTGGCAGCTCGCCGGACGGTTTAGCGCCGGATTTTGACTGCTGCTTCAGGCTCTGCATGCGACGGGTGGCTTCCGCCAGACCGTTGCTCTCTTCATCACCCACGCGAACGCGTTTGAGCAGCATCGACGCAGTGAGGAAGGAAACCAGCGTGGAGGCCAGAATAGACAGCACGACGCCAATCAGCGACGCTTTCGGCGTCATCAGCAGGACGGCAAAAATAGAACCCGGAGAAGCCGGAGAGACCAGGCCCGCGTTGAACAGCGTCAGGGTAAAGACGCCGGTCATCCCACCGAGGATCACCGCCAGAATCAGGCGTGGGTTCATCAGGACGTACGGGAAGTAAATTTCGTGAATCCCGCCGAAGAAGTGAATAATCGCCGCGCCGCCTGCGGACTGCTTCGCGCTGCCTTTGCCAAAGAACATGTACGCCAGCAGGATCCCCAGACCCGGACCCGGGTTAGCTTCAATCAGGAAGAAGATAGACTTACCGGTTTCCGTCGCCTGCTGAATACCCAGCGGTGAGAAGATACCGTGGTTGATGGCGTTATTGAGGAACAGGATTTTGGCCGGTTCGACAAAAATAGAGGTCAGCGGCAGCAGGTTGTTTTGCACCATGACGTTGACGCCGCTCGCCAGCGCTTTCGACAGCAGCTCCACCATTGGCCCAATTGCCAGGAAGGAGAGCATCGCCAGCAGCATGCCGATAATCCCGGCAGAGAAGTTGTTGACCAGCATCTCAAAGCCGCTTTTGATCTTCCCATCAACCCAGCGGTCAAAGCGTTTGATGGCCCAGCCGCCCAGCGGACCGGCGATCATCGCGCCCATAAACATCGGCATATCGGCGCCGACAATCACGCCCATGGTGGTTATCGCGCCGACCACGCCGCCGCGCTCGCCGCCCACGAGGCGACCCCCGGTATAGCCGATTAACAGCGGCAGCAGGTAGGTGATCATTGGGCCGACCAGCTTGGCCAACGTTTCGTTCGGCAACCAGCCGGTAGGAATAAACAGTGCGGTAATTAAACCCCAGGCAATGAATGCGCCAATATTGGGCATCACCATATTGCTGAGGAAGCGGCCAAAATTCTGTACCTTGACCTTGATATCTGGTGATAACATAAAAACACCCCTCGTGGTGCGCGTCAGATGTTGCGCGCGTAATAGTTGTGCTGGTTTCGCCAAAAACCAGCCAGTCGTTCTGTATGCAAAATCGACTCTATCACGCCGTTTTCGTCTCGCGTACCCCGAGGGTTTTTTGTGATGCGTGTCACTATCAAGAGCGGTGTTATAGGGTATTTATGGTGATATTGATCACATAAATAGGCTGTAAGTCTGCTACAACGTTAAATTCCCCGCCCTGTCTCGCTACTTTTTGTGATTGAAATCACCTTTTATGTTGGCGTGTTTGTTTTTAAATTGTGATCTAATTCACAAGCTATTTTTGCGCCAACCTCACCAGCCCCTTTCGCTTTTTCCGTCTGCCCTTTTTTCGTTAGAAAATTACATCCGCCATAAAAAAGCCCCGCATGGTTTCCCGGCAGGGCTGAATACGTTTGGCGGACGGTTAGCTGAACAGTGCGGTAATGCTCGCGCTGCCGAGGCTGTGGAAATGGACGTTAAAGCCCACCATTGCGCCGCTGGCACCTTCGTCAACGTCGATTTTGTCGATATCCAGCGCGTGGACGGTAAAGATATAGCGATGCGTTTCGCCTTTTGGCGGCGCTGCGCCGCCGTAGCCTGCTTTACCAAAATCGGTGCGGGTTTGCAGCGCGCCGACCGGTAGGCCAACGAGGCCGGAGCCTGCGCCAGTGGGCAGCTCGCGGGTGTCGGCCGGAAGGTTGGCGACAATCCAGTGCCACCAGCCGGAGCCGGTCGGTGCATCCGGATCGTAGCAGGTCACAACGAAGCTTTTGGTTCCGGCTGGCACATCGTCCCAGGCCAGATGCGGCGAAATATTTTCCCCGTCGTAGCCCATCCCATTGAAAACCTGGCGCTGGGGAAGTTTCTCGCCGTCACGCAGGTCGTGGCTGACTAATTTCATCAACTGCCTCCTTTGTTAATCTACTGATTAACAAAGGAGTGTAGCGGTTAGTGCGGCAGATTACCGCTGCTTATTGGATAAAAAATGTTTCCTGTTCAACCGCGAGGCACACCGCACGGGTGAGACGCGTCAGCTGCTGTGGAGTAATCAGGTACGGCGGCATCAGGTAGATCAGGCGGCCAAATGGTCGAATCCAGACGCCTTGATCGACAAAGAACCGCTGAAGCAGCGCCATGTTGACCGGGTAACGCGTTTCGACCACGCCGATCGCGCCCAGCACGCGCACATCGGCGACCAGCGGCGCGTCGGCGGCGGGGGCCAGCTCGCGCTTAAGCTGTTGCTCAATGGCGGCCACCTGAATCTGCCACTCGCCGCTTTCCAGCAGCGCCAGGCTTTCCGTCGCCACCGCGCAGGCCAGCGGGTTGCCCATAAACGTCGGCCCGTGCATAAAGCAGCCCGCTTCGCCGTTGCTGATGGTTTCCGCCACCTCGCGCGTGGTGATAGCGGCCGACAGCGTCAACGTACCGCCGGTGAGCGCTTTACCCAGGCACAGAATATCGGCGCTGATCCCCGCGTGCTCGCAGGCGAACAGCTTGCCGGTACGGCCAAAACCAGTGGCAATTTCGTCGGCAATCAGCAGGATCCCCTCGCGGTCACACATCTTGCGGATGCGTTTGAGCCACTCCGGATGATACATCCGCATGCCGCCCGCACCCTGGACAATCGGTTCGAGGATCACCGCGGCAATCTCGTGGCGATGTGCGGCCATCAGGCGGGCGAACGCCACCATATCGTACTCGTCGAACTCACCGTCAAAGCGGCTGTGCGGCGCGGGAGCAAACAGATTCTCCGGCAGATATCCCTTCCACAGGCTGTGCATGGAGTTATCCGGATCGCAGACCGACATCGCGCCGAAGGTATCGCCGTGGTAGCCGTTACGGAAGGTGAGGAAACGCTGACGCGACTCGCCTTTGGCCTGCCAGTACTGCAGCGCCATCTTCATCGCCACTTCAACCGCCACCGACCCGGAATCGGCGAGGAACACGCACTCCAGCGGCGCGGGCGTCATGGCCACCAGCTTCCGACACAGTGCCACCGCGGCAGGGTGGGTTATCCCACCAAACATCACGTGCGACATCTGGTCAATCTGCGTTTTCATCGCCGCGTTCAGACGCGGGTGATTGTAACCATGAATCGCCGCCCACCAGGAGGACATGCCGTCGACCAGATGCTCGCCGCTGGCAAGCTGAAGCTCGCAGCCCTCGGCGGAAACCACCGGATAAACCGGTAACGGTGCGGTCATGGAGGTGTAGGGATGCCAGATATGGCGGCTATCGAAGGCGAGATCGTCCGTTGTCATAATCGACTTGTAAACCATTTTGAAAAGTTTTAGGTTTACGAGTATAAACCGAACCGAAAATTAACAAAACCCCCGGAGAAGCCAATGGCTCACCCTTTACGCTGGACAATGTCGCAGGTCAACGCTCTTTTCGAAAAACCGCTGCTGGAACTGCTGTTTGAAGCGCAGCAGGTCCACCGCCAACATTTTGACCCTCAGCAGGTACAGGTGAGTACGCTGCTGTCGATTAAAACCGGCGCCTGTCCGGAAGACTGTAAGTACTGCCCGCAGAGTTCACGCTACAAAACCGGGCTGGAGAGCGAGCGCCTGATGGAAGTGGAACAGGTGCTGGAGTCGGCGCGCAAAGCCAAGCTGGCGGGCTCCACCCGTTTCTGTATGGGCGCGGCGTGGAAAAACCCGCACGAGCGCGATATGCCGTATCTCGAGCAGATGGTGCAGGGCGTCAAAGAGATGGGGCTTGAAGCCTGCATGACGCTCGGGACGCTCTCCGACAGCCAGGCGGCGCGTCTGGCCTCGGCGGGGCTGGACTACTATAACCACAACCTCGATACCTCGCCGGAGTTCTACGGCAACATCATTACCACCCGTAGCTATCAGGAACGTCTCGATACCCTGGATAAAGTGCGCGAAGCCGGGATTAAAGTGTGTTCCGGCGGGATCGTCGGGCTCGGTGAAACGGTCACCGACCGCGCCGGTCTGCTGCTCCAGTTGGCCAACCTGCCGACGCCGCCGGAAAGCGTGCCGATCAACATGTTGGTGAAGGTGAAAGGTACACCGTTGGCCGATAACGAAGACGTTGATGCCTTTGATTTTATTCGTACTATTGCCGTGGCGCGCATCATGATGCCGACCTCGCACGTGCGTCTGTCCGCGGGGCGCGAGCAGATGAACGAGCAAACGCAGGCCATGTGCTTTATGGCGGGCGCTAACTCTATCTTCTACGGCTGCAAGCTGCTGACGACGCCAAACCCGGAAGAAGATAAAGACTTACAGCTGTTCCGCAAGCTGGGGCTGAACCCGCAGCAAACCACGGTCACCGCCGGAGACAACGAGCAGCAGCAGCGTCTCGAGCAGGCGCTGATGACGCCGGATACAGACGATTATTACAACGCGGCGGCGGTATGAGCTGGCAGCAGCGAATCGACCGTGCCGTCGCCGAACGCCGTGAAACGCAGGCCTTTCGTCAGCGCCAGCCGCTGGCGCAGGGGACAGGGCGCTGGCTGACGTGCGAAGGACGCCGTTACCGCAATTTTTCCAGCAACGATTATCTGGGCCTTAGCCAGCACCCGCAGGTGATTCGCGCCTGGCAGGACGGGGCACAACGTTACGGCGTTGGCAGCGGCGGCTCCGCGCATGTCACCGGTTACCACCAGGCGCATCTGCGCCTGGAAGCACAGCTGGCGGACTGGCTCGGCTATGACCGCGCGCTGCTGTTTATCTCCGGTTTTGCCGCCAACCAGGCGGTGATTGCCGCACTGGCCGGACGCGAGGATCGTATCGTCGCCGACCGCCTGAGCCACGCTTCGCTGCTGGAGGCCGCAACCCTGAGTCCCGCGCAGCTGCGGCGTTTCCAGCATAACGACGGCCAACATCTTGCCCGGCTGCTGGCTACCCCCGTCGAGGGGCAACAGCTGGTGGTGACGGAAGGGGTGTTCAGTATGGACGGCGACAGCGCGCCGCTGGCCGAGGTTGCCGCCGCGGCGCGCGCCGCCGATGCGTGGCTGATGGTCGACGATGCGCACGGTATTGGCGTAGTCGGTGAAAATGGACGCGGCAGTTGCTCTCAGCAGGGCGTTAAGCCGGAGCTACTGGTGGTGACTTTCGGCAAAGCCTTTGGCCTCAGCGGCGCGGCGGTGCTTTGCAGCCAGGCGGTCGCCGACTATTTCATCCAGTTCGCCCGCCACCTGATTTACAGCACCGCGATGCCGCCTGCCCAGGCGCAAGCGTTACAGGCGGCGCTGGCGGTCATTCAGAGCGATGACGGCCAACAGCGGCGTGACATTCTGGCCCAGCATATTGCGGCGTTTCGCCATGGTGCTCAAGGGCTGGCCTACGAGCTGAGCGGCTCACAGAGCGCCATTCAGCCGCTGATCGTCGGTGATAACGCAGACACGCTGCGGTTAGCCGAACGCTTGCGTGCGCAGGACTGCTGGGTGACGGCTATTCGTCCACCGACGGTGCCTGCGGGCACCGCGCGTTTGCGCCTGACGCTCACTGCCGCGCATGACGCGCAGGACATTGCTCATCTGCTGGAGGTTTTGCATGGCGAGCGTGGATAAACAGGCGGTCGCCGCGGCGTTTGGCCGCGCGGCGTCTTCTTATCAGCAACACGACGAGTTACAGCGTCTTAGCGCCGCGCAGCTGCTGTCCCAGCTGCCGGCGCGGGCGTTTCCCCGCGTACTCGACGCCGGCTGTGGGCCGGGGAGCTACAGCCGCTACTGGCGCGAGCAGGGCAGCCACGTTACCGCACTGGATCTCTCGGCGGAGATGCTGCAGCAGGCGCGTTTACAGCAGGCGGCGGATGCGTACCTGCTGGCGGATATTGAAGATATTCCGCTGCCCGCCGGCGGCTTCGATTTAGCGTGGAGCAATCTGGCTATTCAGTGGTGCAGCGACCTGCGTGCGGCGCTGGCTGGGCTTTATCGCCAGCTCGCCCCCGGCGGCACGCTGGCATTTACCACGCTGACGGCCGGTTCGCTGCCAGAGTTGAATCAGGCGTGGCAGGCACTCGACAGCCTCCCGCACGCCAATCGCTTCCTGCCTGAAGCGACGCTGCGCGAGGCGCTGGCGGCCTATTCTGGCTATAGCAAGGCCACCTCCATCACCCTTTCTTTCCCCGATGCGCTGAGCGCGATGCGCTCGTTAAAGGGGATTGGCGCAACGCACCTTCATCAAGGGCGCAGCCGCCAGCCGCTCACCCGCGGCAGGCTCCAGCAGCTCCAGCTGGCGTGGCCGAAGCTGGGGGGCGCTTGTCCGCTGACCTACCATCTTTTCACAGGAATCATCACACGTGACTGAACGTTTTTATGTAACCGGAACCGATACGGAAGTCGGGAAAACCGTTGCCAGCACTGCACTATTGCAGGCCGCACGCCTGCTGGGGCGTTGCGCCGTGGGCTATAAGCCAGTGGCGTCGGGCAGCGAAATGACCGACGAGGGGTTGCGCAACAGCGATGCGCTGGCGCTCCAGCGTAACAGCGTACTACCGCTGCGCTATGAAGAGGTGAACCCCTATACCTTTGCGGAACCCACGTCACCGCATATCGTGAGCGCCGATGAACAGCGGCCTATTGAGGCCAGCGTGCTATCGGCGGGGTTGCGTGCCTTAGAGGCGCAGGCCGATTGGGTGCTGGTGGAAGGCGCTGGCGGCTGGTTCACGCCGCTCTCGCCCACGCTGACGCTCGCCGACTGGGTTCGTGACGAGCAGTTGCCGGTTATTCTGGTCGTTGGCGTAAAGCTAGGTTGTATCAACCACGCCGTGCTAACCGCTCAGGCAGTACAGCAGGCCGGTCTGCGATTGGCTGGCTGGATTGCTAATGATGTCGTTCCGCCGGGACGTCGCCACGCTGAGTATCTCAGCACCCTCCAGAGAATGCTGCCAGCCCCGATGCTGGGTGAAATTCCATGGCTTGGCGAGTCGGTTGACGATCGGCCCCTTGGCGGCTATCTCGATTTGAGCGCGTTATAGACCGCTTTTTTATTCTGTTTTTTCTCTCGCGGGCTATCTTCATTCGTAAGCAATAACCCGCAGAAAACGTAAGGAAAAAGCACACTGTTATGGATAAAACGCGTGTGCTTTTTCGCTGATGCATATCAAAATTGGCGAGAAAATATTTTTTTGATTTCACGTTGACAGGAAGTTGCGCAAACCGCCGGGTGGCGAGGGATAGGGGCTAGCGGCAGTTATCCACTATTCCTGTGGATAACCCTGTGTATTAGAGTTAGAAAACTAGCGGTAAACGAGAGAACATGCGGCCTGCGCCTGAATTGATGCGAAAGGCGGCTTTTCTATCTTTTTATTAATAATCAATAAGATACATAAAAGCAATGGCGTAATAAAAAGTGCTGCGGATTGCCATAAAACTTTCATGACCGATATTGACAAATGTTAAAAGAGAAAAAGTTCTGGGGATAACCCGGTTCGAGTGGTGTTTTATGTTGTCAGAGGATAAATTTTCGCCTGTGACGCATGCCGCAACCTGTTTTGCTCAAAATACGATAATGGATTACTGTTTTTATATCCAGTGTTTTTTATTGGCAATTTGGCAGGCGGCGAGTAGAATTAATCTCCAGCCCGACCCATCCGTTATCAGGTAGCGTTGCCCATGAGTAAACCCTTTAAATTGCATTCCGCGTTCAGTCCTTCCGGCGACCAGCCGCTGGCCATCTCACGCCTGAAAGAAGGGCTGGAGGATGGCCTGGCGCACCAGACGCTGCTGGGCGTAACCGGGTCGGGAAAAACCTTTACCGTGGCCAACGTCATTGCCGATCTGCAGCGTCCGACGATGGTGCTGGCGCCGAACAAAACGCTGGCCGCCCAGCTCTATGGCGAAATGAAGGCATTCTTTCCGGAAAACGCGGTGGAGTATTTTGTCTCCTACTACGATTACTACCAGCCAGAAGCCTATGTTCCCAGCTCAGACACGTTTATCGAAAAAGACGCCTCGGTGAACGAACACATTGAGCAGATGCGTCTGTCCGCCACCAAAGCGCTGCTCGAACGCCGCGATGTGGTGGTGGTGGCTTCGGTGTCGGCGATTTACGGCCTGGGCGATCCCGATCTCTATTTGAAAATGATGCTACACCTGACGGTCGGCATGATTATCGACCAGCGTTCGATCCTGCGTCGTCTGGCTGAGCTGCAGTACACCCGCAACGATCAGGCGTTCCAGCGCGCGACCTTCCGCGTACGCGGCGAGGTGATTGATATCTTCCCGGCAGAGTCTGACGATCTGGCGCTGCGCGTTGAGCTGTTTGATGAAGAGGTCGAGCGCCTCTCGCTGTTCGATCCGCTAACCGGGCACGTCGAGTCAACCATTCAGCGCTTCACCATCTACCCGAAATCGCACTACGTCACGCCGCGTGAGCGCATTGTCCAGGCGATGGAAGATATCAAGGTTGAGCTGGCAGAGCGCCGCAAGGTGCTGCTCGACAACAACAAGCTGCTCGAAGAGCAGCGTCTGAGCCAGCGTACCCAGTTCGATCTTGAAATGATGAACGAGCTTGGCTACTGCTCGGGCATTGAAAACTACTCGCGCTTCCTTTCCGGGCGCGGGCCGGGTGAACCGCCGCCGACCTTATTTGATTATCTGCCGGCTGACGGTCTGCTGGTGATCGATGAATCGCACGTTACCATTCCGCAAATTGGCGGCATGTACCGCGGCGACCGGGCGCGCAAAGAGACGCTGGTTGAGTACGGCTTCCGTCTGCCGTCGGCGCTCGACAACCGCCCGCTGAAGTTCGAAGAATTTGAAGCGCTGGCGCCGCAAACCATCTATGTTTCAGCAACGCCGGGTAACTACGAGCTGGAGAAATCCGGCGGCGAAGTTATCGACCAGGTCGTGCGTCCAACCGGGCTGCTTGACCCGTTGATTGAGGTACGCCCGGTGGCGACTCAGGTGGATGACCTGCTGTCAGAAATTCGCAAGCGCTCGGTTATCAACGAACGCGTGCTGGTGACGACCCTGACCAAACGCATGGCGGAAGACCTGACGGAATATCTCGAAGAACACGGTGAACGCGTACGTTACCTGCACTCCGATATCGACACCGTCGAACGTATGGAGATCATTCGTGATTTACGTCTGGGCGAGTTTGACGTGCTGGTGGGGATCAACCTGCTGCGTGAAGGCCTGGATATGCCGGAAGTCTCGCTGGTGGCCATTCTCGATGCCGACAAAGAGGGCTTCCTGCGTTCGGAACGCTCGCTGATTCAGACCATTGGCCGCGCCGCGCGTAACATCAACGGTAAAGCCATTCTCTACGGCGACAAGATTACCCCATCGATGGCGAAGGCCATTGGCGAAACGGAACGCCGCCGCGAGAAGCAGGAACGCTACAACGAAGAGCACGGCATCGTGCCGCAGGGGCTGGTCAAAGACGTTGTCGATATTCTGGCAATGGGTGAAGGGCTGGCGAAGACGAAAGCGAAGGGTCGCGGCAAGTCTCGTTCTGCGTCGCCAATCGTTGAGCCGGATGTGCAGGCGCTGACGCCGAAGGCGCTCCAGCAGCAGATTCAAACGCTGGAGGCTCAGATGCTGAAACACGCGCAGAACCTCGAGTTTGAAGAAGCCGCAGAAATTCGCGATCGCCTGCACCAGCTGCGCGAGCTGTTTATCGCGACGTCGTGATCCGCCGCGAAAATATCGACGAGTAGGCCTGATAAACGTTAGCGCTATCGGGCCATTCGGCACAGGTGCCGGATGGCGGCGCAAGCGCCTTATCCGGCCTACTGTGACGTATCGGGCATTATTTATCTAAATTGCGGCAGCCATCACGAGCCCGCAACCTGCCTTAAGGTTCACTTAATCTATTCTGCTGATACTATCCGTAAAATCATTAGGGGTAGCGTCATGTCGAATCTGAATTTCCAGCAGTTATTTACCTTACTCGTCTCCGTTGCCATCGTTGCCGGCTTCCTGAGCCACTGGGTGCTGACCTACTGAGGCGTTTTAGCGCTTTGTCGGTAAAAACTCTATCCATGCCCGCGTTCCGGTGGTGTCCTCGCGGTTTTGCAGGAAGAATGCGGCTTCATGCAGCTGGGCAATGCGTGTCACGATGCTTAACCCGAGGCCAATGCCGCCATAGCGGCTGTCCATGCGGACAAAGGCCTGACTAAGTTCGCCCACCTTCGACTCATCTATTCCTGGACCTTCATCTTGCACAATCAACATCGGTTTGCTGTCTTTCACCAGCGACAGCGTAATGGTGGTTGATTTTGGACTGTAGCGATGCGCATTTTCCACCAGATTGCGAACCATCAGGCGCAGCAGCGTTGCATCACCGGCAACGGTTACCGTGGGCGTTGGCTCGGCAATGACTAACTTCTGCGCCCGAACCTCCAGCATCGTTTCCAGCTCATCTTTAAGCGGTTCCAGCACATCACTCAGCAAATTCACCTGCTGATAGCTTCCCGCTGAAAACGACTGGCCGACCCGCGCCAGCAGCAGCAGTTGTGCCACGCTTTCGGTCATCTGATCCAAACGCTGAATCAGCGGCGCAAGGCTCAGTTTCTGGGTTTTCTCCAGCAGCTCCAGATGCAGTTTCAGCCCCGCCAGCGGGGTACGTAGCTCATGGGCCACGTCGGCGGTGAACAGGCGTTCACGATCGAGCGTTTGGGTCAGGTTTTCCACAAGTTGGTTGATAGCCTTAGTGACTGCTTCAACCTCAACGGTGGTCTGCTGCAGGTAAATGGGCTGTAAATTCCCCGGGGTACGGCGGTCCAGCTCTTGTTGCAGGTCAGCCAGCGGGCGAGTGATACGTTTGACCGCCTGTAGACACAGATACAGCGCCAGCCCGATGATCACCACGCTTGGCACCAGCAGGCTGGCGATTGCTTCACGAACCTCGTGGCGGATATGTTTCACGTTGTTGTGATTGTGGATCAGCATCGCCACTTCCAGCTCGATCTGCTCTTTACTTTCATGCCAGAGCCAGAACACGCTGATAAGCTGGAATACGATCAGAATCAGGCCAATCGCCAGCAGCAGCTGGTGGCGCATCGGCCATTGACGAACGGAGAACATCGCCATGCGTTACTCCGTCGTGCTGGAATTAACCAGCTGGTAGCCAAAGCCGCGCACCGTGCGAATACGGGCTTTACCCACTTTGTCACGCAGGTTGTGGATATGTACTTCCAGCGTGTTGGTCGCCGGTTCATTATCCCAGTTGTAGATATCGTTGTAGAGAATCTCGCGGTGCACCGGGCTGCCGGCCTTGAGCATCAGGCGGGAGAGCAGGGCGTACTCTTTAGGCGTCAGCTCCAGCAGTTCGCCGTCCAGCCAGACCTGGCGGCGAGTGACGTTAAGACGCAGGTTTTCGACCGTCACCTCGTTATCGCCCTGATTGAGATTGCGGCGCAGCAGCGCGCGAATGCGGGCATTGAGCTCTTCGAGAGCAAAGGGTTTGATCAGATAATCGTCGGCACCGGTATCCAGGCCGCTGACGCGGTCTTCCAGGGTATCGCGGGCGGTCAGAATCAGTACCGGGGTGCTCATTTTTTCCTGACGCATGCGATGCAGAAAATGCAGCCCGTCCTCATCCGGCAGACCAAGATCCAATACCACCAGGCTGTAGTGGCCATTGGCAAGACTCAGCGCCGCTTGTTGCGCGGTGGCAACACCGTCGCAGGCGTATCCTTCACTCTGCATGGCCAGAATCAGCCCCTGCAGTAACAGCGTGTCATCTTCAACGACTAATATTTTCATCTGTTTGCCTCTATTTGCAGGTCGCTAATATATCATCCGCTGCATGATATTCCTTTGTCTCTACGCCGGTCATACCCAGTACGGTAGAGAACAGATTATCCTGTGAATAGTCATTTTCTTTGGCCTGTTTTTGCAGGCAATCGTAGTTCACGCCATAGCGTTTTTGATAATCATCGGATAACCATAACAGCATCGGCACATGTTTTTGCGTTTCTGGCGCAATAGAATACGGTAAGCCGTGCAGGTAAACGCCATTTTCACCTAACGACTCGCCGTGGTCGGAAAGATAAACCAGGCTGGTGGTAAATTTATCCTGCTTTGATTGCAGCAGTTTAATCGCTTTATCGACGATATAGTCGATGTAAACAATGGTGTTGTCGTAGCTATTTTTCAGCTGCTCCTGAGTGCACGACTGAATTTCGCTGGTATCGCAGGTTGGCGTAAAACGACGGAACTGCGGCGGGTAACGGTTGTAATAGGTCGGGCCGTGGCTGCCGATGGTGTGCAGCACAATCACGCCGTCACCCTGCATGCTGTCGATGGTTTTTTCTAAGTCGTGGAACAGCACGTCGTCATAGCACTCGCCGTCAATGCACTGGCCCGGTAACTTCATCGCCGTCATATCCTGATGCGGTACGCGGTCACAGGCGCCCTTACAGCCGCCGTCGTTGTCGTTCCACAGCACCTGAATTCCCGCGCGTTGAATAATATCGAGCAGGCCTTCCTGATGATGGGCTAAAGATTCGTCATAGCGGGCTCGCGGCATATTGGAGAACATGCAGGGAACAGAAACCGCCGTTGCCGTACCGCAAGAGGTCGTTTTCGGGAAATAGACCACGTTATCTTTTGCTAACAGTGGGTTGGTGTCGCGATCGTAACCGCCCAGCGAGAAGTTTGCGGCGCGCGAGGTCTCCCCAAGAACAATAATCGTTAAGTTCTTACGCGGACCGTTTTTCATGACGGCTTTTTGCTGCGCGTCTTCACCGATTTTTACCAACGGCAGGTTGTCCATCTTGTGGTGAAAATACCAGGAGTTGAGCGCCACAATACTGTTTGATGGGTTCAACGATTTCACCAGCTCTTTATTATTGCGGAACAGCGAGGCGTAATCTTTATAAAACAGGCCTGCAACCAGCACGATTAACAGTGCTGAAACCAGGACGGTACCGACGCGCATTAATGCGCCGCGCCACAGATTTGCCGCCGGTTTAATTTTAATCCACCACGCCAGGGCAATAAACAGCAGGGCGGTTAAACCCAGCACGACAATCATTTGACCAGAGAGCAGCGCGTAGCTCTCGGCGGGTGTGGTATCGAAGATATTGGTGATCATTGAACGGTCAATAATCACACCGTAATTCTTCATAAAATACTGCGCGCTGGCGCTGAGCAGAATAAACAGCGTGACGAGGAGTTTCTCAAGCCGAATCACTGACGCAATCGCCAGACAAATTGCCATCACCGCAAAGGCGACTACCGGCATGGTCAGGAATACGAGGGTATTGTGCAGGCTGTCTACCGGCAGCAGGCTAAAGGCCTGACGATAAAAAACGACGTTCAGCGCCAGAGCAATATACAGCGCGAACAGAATAATGTAGGTCAGACGACTGACAACGGGACGTTTACGTAACAGGCGAAGCATAACGGTAACCTAAGAAGATTGATGCTCGCTATGCTGCCCGTTCTATTTTAAGACAACCTTAAGATTTTAAGGAAACGCGGCCAAAGGCCTGAAGCGCCTCTTCCAGAGCCGCACGAAGCAGGGTGCGATCGTGGCGGTACGGTATGTCGCTGGCCTCCAGCGGCTGCTGGATAACCAATTTACCCTCTGTGCCACTGATGTCTGCTTTCGGACCGACAATCACGGCATCAATCACCGGTTTGCCAATGTAATGCTCCAGCAGATGAAGGCGGTCAGCGAGCGTCAGGTTGCCCGCAGGGCTGTGTTCGCGGCCCAGATTCTCGATGTAGACCATTGGCGCAGGCGTGCGGCGCATGGCCTGAGCGATATCCGGTAGCAGCAGGATCGGCAGCAGGCTGGTGTAGAAGCTACCGGGGCCAATGAGAATTAAATCCGCCTCTGCGATAGCCTGTACCGCTTCGCGGGTGGCGGACACTGACGGGGTCAGCATCAGCTCCTGCGGCGGCAGGGTCAGCTGGTCGATATTGACTTCGCCGTAGATTTCGTGCCCCTCGCTATCGATTGCCATCAAATCGACCGGCTGTTCGGACATCGGGATTAAAGACGCCTCAACTTTCAGTAGGTTTCTGATTAAATTGATCGCCTCTAAAGGCCGTACGCTCAGGTGGTCTAACGCCTTTAACATCAAGTTTCCAAGGTTATGCCCGGAAAGCTCGCCGTTACCGCCAAAACGATACTCAAACATGGTCGAAGCCACGCTGGGTTCGGTAATTAACTGATTAAGACAGTTACGCATGTCGCCCCAGGCGATGCCGCCCTCTGAACGACGAATGCGCCCCGTAGACCCGCCGTTATCCGTGGTGGTGACGATACCGGTAAGGCGGGAACCCAGCGATGACAGAGATGACATCACGCGTCCAAGGCCGTGACCGCCGCCCAGCGCCACCACGCGGTCGAGATCGGCAAAAGTGCGATTGCGCATACTACTTCCTTATGTCCTGAAAACCCGCTTACATTAGCCTAACTACCTCTAAAAGACGATGCTCTGTACCGGTCAAAATGACGTATATCAATGCAAAAACGTGATTTTTACGTATTCTGTAGGGAAAGTGCACGATTATGGCGCTATGTATAAGTTTATATAGCGAAAGCGAAAATGGCGAAACTGTTATTCTCGCGCTACTATTCGGCATAACCTGGTTCAGCGCGCTGTGTAAAACAGGCTGAACAAAACACTCTAGCCTCTGCGCCTAAGTTGAAAAATAAGGTGCTTTGGCCGCAACGGGTCACACCGTTGCCAGGGCGAAGGAAGAAATGATCTCGCCTCCCGTATTTGGAAAGGTGTCTATGGCTTTACAACTCACCGATGCGTTTGCGCGTAGGTTTTTCTATCTGCGCTTGTCGATTACCGACGTCTGCAACTTCCGTTGCACCTATTGCCTGCCGAACGGCTACCAGCCGAATGGGGTCACCAACAAAGGATTTCTGTCGCTGGACGAAATTCGCCGGGTGACGCGCGCCTTTTCGGCGTTGGGCACCGAAAAAGTGCGTCTGACCGGCGGCGAGCCGTCGTTGCGTCGTGACTTTACCGACGTCATCGCCGCCGTAAAAGAAAACGCCTCTATCCGCCAGATTGCCGTGACCACCAATGGTTACCGCATGGCGCGCGATGTCGCTGCCTGGCGTGATGCCGGGTTGACGGCACTCAACGTGAGCGTAGATAGCCTTGATGCGCGTCAGTTTCACGCCATCACGGGTCAGGACAAATTCCGCCAGGTGATGGACGGCATCGATGCTGCCTTTACCGCAGGATTTGAAAAAGTGAAGGTCAACACCGTGCTGATGCGCGACGTGAACCATCACCAGCTCGACACCTTTCTGGCGTGGATAAAACCGCGCCGTATTCAACTCCGCTTTATTGAACTGATGGAAACCGGCGAGGGCAGCGAGCTGTTCCGCAAGCACCATATCTCGGGCATGGTGCTGCGCGACGAACTGCTCAAGCGCGGCTGGATCCATCAGATCCGTCAGCGCAGCGACGGCCCGGCGCAGGTCTTCTGTCACCCCGACTATGAAGGGGAAATCGGCTTAATCATGCCGTATGAAAAAGACTTCTGCGCCAGCTGTAACCGTCTGCGCGTATCGTCCGTTGGGAAGCTGCATCTGTGCCTGTTTGGCGACGGCGGCGTTGATCTGCGCGAACTGCTGGCCGACGACGCCCAGCAGCAGGCGTTGGAAGAGCGTATTGCCGAAGCCCTGACGCATAAAAAACAGACCCACTTCCTGCACCAGGGCAATACCGGCATTACCCAGAATTTATCCTATATCGGCGGATAATTCGTCATCAAGGAGCTATTAAATGAGTCAGGTGAGCGCTGAATTTATCCCGACACGCATTGCTATTCTTACTGTTTCCAACCGTCGCGGCGAGGAGGACGACACCTCCGGGCACTTCCTGCGTGATGCGGCCCACGAGGCCGGGCATCAGATTGTCGATAAGGCGATCGTCAAAGAGAACCGCTACCAGATTCGTGCCCAGGTGTCTGCCTGGATTGCCCGCAACGATGTCCAGGTGGTGTTGATCACCGGCGGCACCGGGCTGACCGATGGCGATCAGGCGCCGGAAGCGCTGTTGCCGCTGTTTGACCGCGAAATCGAAGGCTTTGGCGAAGTGTTCCGCATGCTCTCTTTCGAGGAGATTGGTACTGCCACGCTGCAATCACGCGCCGTCGCCGGGATGGCCAACCGCACGTTGATTTTTGCGATGCCGGGTTCCACCAAGGCCTGCCGTACCGCGTGGGATAACATTATTGCCCCGCAGCTGGATGCCCGTACCCGTCCGTGTAACTTCCACCCTCATCTGAAGAAATAAACGATGTCGCAACTGACCCATATTAACGCAGCGGGTGAAGCCCACATGGTGGATGTCTCCGCCAAGGCGGAAACCGTCCGCGAAGCGCGCGCTGAAGCGTTTGTTACCATGCAGCCGGAAACCCTGGCGATGATTATTGAAGGCAGCCACCATAAAGGTGACGTGTTCGCCACCGCGCGTATTGCCGGTATTCAGGCGGCCAAGCGCACCTGGGACCTTATCCCGCTGTGTCATCCGTTGATGCTGAGCAAGGTGGAAGTTAACCTGCTGGCGGAGCCGGAACACAGCCGGGTGCGCATCGAATCACTCTGTCGCCTCACCGGGAAAACCGGTGTCGAAATGGAGGCGCTGACCGCCGCATCGGTTGCGGCGTTGACCATCTATGACATGTGTAAAGCGGTGCAAAAAGATATGGTTATTGGCCCGGTCCGCCTGCTGGCGAAAAGCGGCGGTAAATCGGGCGATTTCAAGGCGGATACTCATGATTAATGTGCTGTTTTTTGCTCAGGTTCGTGAGCTGGTGGGCGTGGACTCGCTGGCGCTGGCGCCTGAGTTTGCCAATGTGGAAGCCGTGCGCCAGCATCTCGCCGCACAGGAAGGGCGCTGGTCGTTGGCTCTGGAAGAGGGCAAGCTGCTGGCGGCGGTGAACCAAACGCTGGTCAGCTTCGATCATCCGGTCACCGATGGTGATGAAGTGGCGTTTTTCCCGCCGGTGACGGGAGGCTAAAATGAGCGAAACCCGTATTATCGTTCGCCATGAACGTTTTAGCGTCGGCGATGAATATCCCTGGCTGGCTGAACGCGATGAAGATGGCGCGGTGGTGACGTTTACCGGCAAGGTGCGTAACCATAATCTCGGCGACAGCGTGAAGGCGCTGAGCCTCGAACACTACCCGGGTATGACCGAAAAAGCGCTGGCGGAAATCGTCGATGCCGCCCGTGAACGCTGGCCGCTGGGCCGCGTCACGGTGATTCACCGCATTGGCGAGATGTGGCCGGGCGAAGAAATTGTTTTCGTCGGCGTCACCAGCGCCCATCGCGGCAGCGCCTTTGACGCCGGTGAATTTATCATGGACTATCTAAAGACCCGCGCGCCGTTCTGGAAGCGTGAAGCCACGCCGGAAGGCGAGCGTTGGGTGGAAGCGCGCGACAGCGATAAACAGGCAGCCGAGCGTTGGTAGCGTTACACTTACTTCAGGCTTTCATTAATTCAGGAGAACGTCATGGATCGATTCCCTCGCTCTGATTCAATCGTGCAGGCCCGTAGCGGCCTGCAAACCTATATGGCGCAGGTTTACGGCTGGATGACCTGCGGGCTGCTGCTGACCGCGTTTATTGCGTGGTACGCGGCGAACACGCCGGCGGTGATGATGTTTGTTTTCTCCAGCAAAATCACCTTCTTTGGGCTGATCATCGCCCAGTTGGCGCTGGTATTCGTCCTTTCTGGCATGGTGCAGCGTTTAAGCGCGGGCATGGCGACCACGCTATTTATGCTCTACTCGGCGCTCACCGGGCTGACGCTATCGAGCATTTTTATCGTCTACACCTATTCATCTATCGCCAGCACCTTCGTGGTGACCGGCGGAATGTTCGGTATCATGAGCCTCTACGGCTACACCACCAAGCGTGATTTAAGCGGCCTCGGCAGCATGCTGTTTATGGGGCTGATTGGTATCGTGCTGGCCTCGCTGGTCAACTTCTGGCTGAAAAGCGACGCGTTGATGTGGGCGATTACTTATATTGGCGTGGTGATCTTCGTCGGTCTGACGGCTTACGACACCCAGAAGCTGAAAAACATCGGCGAACAAATTGACGTGCGCGACTCGTCGAACCTGCGTAAATACGCCATTCTCGGCGCGCTGACGCTGTACCTCGACTTCATCAACCTGTTCCTGATGCTGCTGCGGATTTTTGGTAACCGCCGCTAGGTAGGCTGAGTGAGTTAAACGATCCCGGACTGGTTCCGGGATTTTTTTCGGATTTCATTCAGATGCCAAACGCACATTAAAAGCAGCTTGCCGATGGGCAACCGTGCCAGATTAAGCCATCAGCCAAATCGACACGGAAGCCCCTTATGCCCATCTTCTCCGCCATCCGGCAGCATCAAATCACCGTTATCCCCGCCAAAATGATGATCGGCGTCTGGCTGCTCACCGCCGCCGGTTTATGGGCAACGGCAGCGCTGACGTGGGCAACGGTCATCTACCGCGAGGCTTTTGCGCTTGAACTCCATCCCGCCGCTATTTTTGGCGCTTTTTTACTGCTGATCGTGGGTGGCTACTATTTGATGGGGCCACTCCGTCGATTGAGCACAGCCGCGGCGGTTGTTTTTTATCTGGCATTTATTGCGCTGGCGGGCATTTTCTCGGGCAATCTTTTTACATGGCAGGGAGTTGTAGTCGTACTGGGGATTACCGGCGCGATGTTTGCCGTCAGCGCCTGCCTTTGCTGGTGCGTTGATATGAATCCAGGCAGCGTCAGGCAAATTATTATCATGATCGTCTGCGGTACGCTGATCGCGATGACCGTAAACAGCCTGCTGGATAGCTGCCCATCGCGCTGGTTCTACAGCCACGTTACCGTTGTGCTATGGGCGGTAACGGCCGGTTGTGAAAAAGACACGCTGCACGGCTACGCACGTAAACTGTACGCCGACGAATTTTACACCCTGCCTCGCTGCATTGTGCTGGGCGCGATGACGATATCCCTCAGCGTGATTGCATTTTACCGTCGACTGTTAATGTGCGTGATGGACATTCTTTCCGGTTTCTGGTGGCACTGATTGCGCTAAAAATAGACAAATTGCTCTCTTCCTGAGCGAAAAAGTGACACCAACGTCACAAAAAGCACCACATTTACGGAATTTTCCGTACACTCGGGTACTCTGAATAAGCAAATAAAATTCTTCAGGAGAGAAGCCATGAAGTGGCAACAACGAGTTCGTGTCGCAACTGGGCTAAGTTGCTGGCAGATTATGTTGCATTTGCTGGTCGTCGCCGTGCTGGTGATGGGCTGGATGAGCGGCGCGCTGGTGCGCGTAGGCTTGGGGCTCTGCGTCGTGTATGCCGTTACCGTTTTACTGATGCTGGCGCTACAGCGTCACCACGAGCAGCGCTGGCGAGACGTCGCCGATGTGCTCGAAGAGTTGACCACCACCTGGTATTTTGGCGCGGCGATGATTGTCGTCTGGCTGCTGTCGCGCGTGCTGCAAAATAACTACCTGCTGGCGGTGGCCGGTCTGGCTATCCTTGCCGGTCCAGCGGTGTTCTCGCTGCTGGTGAAAGAAAAAACCTCAGGCGATCTTGCGGCGAAACATCGCGTACGCCACTGATCCCGTCGTGGCCGCTATAAACAGTAGCGGCCACAGGCTCCCCCAGACAATCGACAGACTCGCATCTTTCAAATAAATCTGCTTGGTAATATCGGTAAAGTGCCGAATTGGGTTAATCCACGTTAAATGCTGGAGCCATACCGGCATGTTCTCGACCGGCGACACATAGCCTGACAGCAGAATCGCTGGCATCATAAAGACGAACACGCCGATAAACGCCTGCTGCTGCGTTGAACATAGCGCGGAAATCAGCAGCCCGAACCCGACCAGCGATAGCCCGTAAATCACCATCGTGAAATAAAACAGCGCCAGCGAACCGGCGAAAGGAATCTGATAGGCCCAGATGCCGATGGCCAGCACAATAGTGGCCTGGAACGTGGCGACGATCAGCGCGGGCACTGCTTTACCGACAAAAATTTGCCAGGTGGCGAGCGGGGAGACCAGCAGCTGATCGAGCGTACCCTGTTCGCGCTCGCGAGCTACCGACAGCGAGGTGACGATCATCACGCCGATGGTGGTGATCATGGCGATCAGCGAGGGCACCACAAACCACTTGTAGTCGAGATTCGGGTTGTACCAGTTGCGCACCACCAGTTCACTGTTGTTCGGTTTTGCTTTCCCTTCCATCAGCTCCTGTTGGTAGTTTTTAACGATTTGCTGCAGATAATTAGCGGCAATCTGCGCGCTGTTGGAGTTACGTCCGTCGAGCAGCAGCTGCATCGGCGCGGTATGGAACGTGTCGAGGTTACGGGAAAAATCGGCCGGGAAGCGCACCAGCAGCAATGCTTTTTGGGTGTCGAGCGTAGGCTGGATCTCCTGCGGGCTTCTCAGCAGCAGCACGTGGGTGAAGGCTTTGGCGCGGGCGAAGCGCTGGGTTAATTCAACGGCGTGCTTGCCGTTGTCTTCGTTATAGACGGCGATGGTGGCGTTGGTCACTTCCAGCGTGGCGGCAAAGGGAAACAACAGCACCTGGATCAGCACCGGCATAATCAGAATGGCGCGGGTCTGCGGCTCGCGCAGCAGCGACTGTAGCTCTTTGCGGATAAGCGTCCATAAGCGATAAAACATAGTGCTGTCCTCATGTCGGGTGGCGCTGCGCTTACCCGACCTACAGGGCTCGTCAGCCCGGTCAGCGTCGCGCCGCCGGGCAAAATACGAGCACAATGATCAATCCAACCGACGTTTGGTTTTCATCCACGTCAGGCCAATAAACATCACCGCCGAAGCGATTAAAAACAGGGTGTTGATCATCAGCACCACGGGAATATTGCCCGCCAGGAACAGGCTTTGCAGGGTGCTGACAAAATAGCGCGCCGGGATGATGTAGGTCACCACGCGAATGGCCGCGGGCATACTGTCTATCTGAAAAATAAACCCGGACAACATAATCGACGGCAGAAACGCGGCGTTCAGCGCCACCTGGGCGGCGTTAAACTGATTGCGGGTAATGGTGGAAATCAGCAGCCCCATCCCCAAGGTGCTGAGCAAAAACAGGCTGGTGATGAAAAACAGGATCACCAGCGAGCCGCGGTACGGCACGCCGAGAATAAACACTGACACCAGCATGCACAGCAGCATCGCCAGCATGCCGAGGAAATAGTAGGGAATCAGCTTACACAGCAGCAGCTCGACGCGGGTCACCTCGGTGGAAAGCAGCGCTTCCATGGTGCCGCGCTCCCATTCGCGGGCAATGACCAGCGAGGTCAGAATCGCGCCAATGACCGTCATAATAATGGTGATCGCGCCGGGAATAATAAAATGCTGGCTGATGGCCGCCGGGTTAAACCAATAGCGGGTCTGCACGTCGATAAGCGGTTCGAAGTCCTGGCCGTTATCCTCGGCGCGCTGCTGCTGCCAGATTTGCCAGATACCCTCAACGTAGCCTTGCACAAAGTTGGCGGTGTTCGGTTCACTGCCATCGGTAATCACCTGAATCGGCGCGTCGTCGCCAACGCGGGCCATCTTCTTATCAAAATCAACCGGTACGACGATCAGGCCGCGAATACGCCCGGCCTGCATCATTTCAATCAACTGCTGGCGATTATCGCTGATGGTGGCATCAATATATGGTGAGCCGGTAAGGGTATGGGTGAAGTCCAGCGCCTCCTGGCTCTGCTGCTCCAGCAGTACGCCGACGCGCAGTTTGCTGGAGTCGAGATTAATACCGTAGCCGAAGATAAACAGCAGCAATAGCGGGATCACCACCGCAATCAGCCAGCTGCTCGGGTCGCGAACAATCTGCCGCGTCTCCTTCACGCACAGCGCGCGCACGCGCCGCCAGGACAGCATCTTAGCGCTCATCGGCATGCTCCTTATCCCAGTCGTTAATCAGCGTGATAAAGGCCTGTTCCATGGTCGGGTCCGGCTGCTGCGCGTCTGCGGCCTGCGCTTTTAAATCGTCCGGCGTGCCGCTGGCAATCAGCTTACCGCGATAGACCAGGCCGATACGATCGCAGTATTCCGCCTCATCCATAAAGTGGGTGGTGACCATCACCGTGACCCCTTTTTCCACCATGCTGTTGATATGCAGCCAGAATTCGCGGCGGGTGAGAGGGTCTACGCCCGAGGTGGGTTCATCGAGGAACAGAATATCCGGCTCGTGCATCAGCGAGCAGGCCAGCGCCAGGCGCTGCTTAAAGCCCAGCGGCAGCGCGTCGGTGGTGTGGCGCGCGATGGCTTTCAGGCTGAAAGCGTTGCTCATGCTGTCGATTTTTTCGTTCTGCGCGCGGCCGCGCAGGCCGTACACCCCGGAAAAGAAACGCAGGTTCTGTTCGACGGTGAGGTTGCCGTACAGCGAAAATTTCTGCGCCATATAGCCCAGATGCTGACGTGCCTTACCCGAGCTGACCTTCAGGTCCATGTTCAGCACCAGCGCATTGCCGGAGGTGGGCACCAGCAGACCGCACATCATCTTGAAGGTAGTCGATTTCCCTGCGCCGTTCGGCCCCAGCAGGCCGAAGATCTCGCCGCGTTTGACGGCGAAGTTAACGTGATCGGTGGCGGCGAAATCGCCGAATTTTTTGGTGAGCTGTTTGGCTTCAATCACCGTTTCATCCGGCGAGCCGTCAACGGTGTGGAGAATGGCGCCCAGCGGGGATTCCGAGGTGCCTGCGCCGCCCAGTAGGTCAATAAAGGCATCTTCAAATCGCGGCGCGGTTTCTTCCATCTCCAGTTCAGGCATGCCCGGCGCCTGCTTTAGCGCCTCGGCGGTGGCCGATTTTTTGAGGATGACGCGTACCGAACGGCCCTGAATCATGCCGTCGCTGACCATCTCCTGTTTCAGCGCCCGTTGCAGCAGCTTGCGGTTATTTTCCGCCGGGCTGTGCATTAAGAAGCTGCGTCCGGCCATGGTGCGGGTGAGGGCGGTGGGTTCCCCTTGATACAACAGCTCGCCTTCGTTCATCAGCAGCACGTCCTGACACTGCTCGGCTTCGTCGAGGTACGAGGTACTCCAGAGGATCAGCATGCCGTCACCCGCCAGCTCGTGCACCATCTCCCAGAGTTCACGTCGTGAGATGGGGTCGACGCCGACGCCTGGTTCATCTAACAGCAACACCTTTGGCTCACCAACCAGCGTACAGGCCAGCCCCAGCTTCTGCTTCATACCGCCGGAGAGTTTTCCCGCCAGCCGCCCGGTAAACGGCCCCAGTGCGGTAAATTCCAACAGCCGGGCAAAGGTTTTCTCGCGGACGTCGCCGGTTACGCTGCGCAGATCGGCATAGAGATTAAGGTTCTCCATCACCGTTAAATCTTCATACAGGCCGAATTTTTGCGGCATATAGCCCAGCACCGAATGCAGCGCGCTGTCATCGGCAATCGGATCCAGCCCGAGCACGGTCGCGCTGCCTTCGTCCGGCTTCAGCAGCCCGGCGAGCATGCGCATCAGCGTGGTTTTCCCCGCGCCGTCGGGACCGACAAGGCCGGTCACATAGCCGCCGTTGATGGTGCAGTCCAGCCGGGCGACCGCCGGTTTATCCATGCCGGCGAAGCGTTTGACCAGCCCGCGTAGCTGAATCTGGCCGTCACTCATGGCGCGGTTCTTCGTTGAACTGAAGCGTGACGGGCATCCCCTGGCGCAGGCTGTCATCGGCGTCGGTGACGATAATACGCAGACGGTAGACCAGGTCGGTACGCAGGTCCGGCGTCTCAACCGTCTTCGGGGTAAATTCCGCGGTCGGGGAGACAAAACCAATTTTGCCGTGATACGGCTTATTCGGGCGGCCGTCGGTATAAAGCAGAATTTCTCGACCCGGCTGCGCCTGGTTGAGATTTTTCTCGTCCACATAGGCGCGGACCCACACCGGGCGGGTGAGGGAGAGGGTCAGTACGGTGCTGCCCGCGTTCAGCATGCTGCCCGGCTCCACCGCGCGGGTGAGCAGGGTGCCGTCTGAGGGGGCGGTCAGTACGGTGTCATGTAGGTCGAGAGTGGATTGGGCCAGCTGCGCCTGCGCCTGCTCCAGATTGGCTTTCGCCTGAGCAATCTCCTGCGGACGATTCCCCGCACGATACTGGCTGAGTTTATCCTGTGCCGATTTGAGCGTCGCCAGCGCCTGATCGCGGGACGAACGGGCATTTTCCAGATCGTTGGCCGACAACAGTTTTTGGTTCCACAACCCCTGCTGGCGCTGGAGATAGCTTTGCGCATAGTCATAGGCCGCTTGCGCCTGTTTCACCGAGGCGGCGGCCTGGGCAATTTCTTCCGCCCGATAGCCCGCCATCATCAGGTCGTACTGCGCCTGCGCCGTCGCGACGTTGGCTTTGGCCTGCATCAGGGCATTTTCATAAGGCGCCTGGTCCAGTTGACCGAGGATCTGCCCCTGCTTGATGGCGTCGCCTTCGTCGACCGTCAACGACTGTAAGCGGCCGCCGACGCGGAAGCTCATATTCACAGTACGAATATCCACGTTGCCATAGAGCGTCAGGCCGTTGTTTTGCCGACTCTGGTACCACCACGTGCCGCCGCCAATCAGCGCGACGATGACCACCACCGCCAGAATCAGAACCACCGGTTTTTTCATGAGTTGAGGCTCCTTTGCGTTAATCCTTGCAAGATCAGATCGATATGGCAGGTTACTACCTGGAAAATTTGCTCAGCTTTGTCGGCGTCAAACTGCGTCCAGCCGGTGCGCATCAGGATGGTTTCTCGCCCGAGGCGAAACGCCAGCACTTCGCCCAGCAGGGCGTGGGTGTGGAGGATCATCTGCGTACTGTTAGCATCGCAGCCGGTATAGGCGGCAATCAGGCGAGTCAGGTGCGCGTGCAGCGGGGCAATGACCTGATCGTGGATACGCTGGTAAGCGGCGGTCGGCGACAGCTGCTCGCGAGAGATAAATTTGCTGAGGTTAAGGGTATCGTCCTGGGTCAGCAGTAAGATCATGTTCTGGCAGGCGCGGAGGATCAGGGTACGCATGGCCTCTCTGTCCGGCTGCGGCTGGGCAAACAGCTGCTCGGCGGCTTCGGCATGGGCGCGAAAGTTTTCGCCGATAAAGTCGGCGATCCACTGGGCGCAGGCCTGGTATAAATCTTCTTTTGAGCCAAAATAGTAGGTGATGGCGGCAATATTCTGCCCGGCCTGAGCGGCAATATCGCGGGTGGTGGCGTGCAGGCCGTACTCGCCAAACTGGGCGAGCCCGGCGGCGATGAGCTGGCTTTTGGCCTGCTCGCCTTTGCTGGTTATCGGTGTGGTCGTCATGGCACCACCAAAATTAATCAAACGATTGATTAAGATTATGCCGGGTTTTTGCGCTTGTCCAGTCTGGTGAATAATCTTGTTTTCTACCGCGAAGGGGATAATTTATGCGGTGAATCACAAAAACTGCTACACTCCGCCCCTTCATGACATTGTGGTTTTTGTCATTACCTGTTTTTTTATCCCCTCGAAAACTACACCGCATGCGGTCGGGGTGGGTGTGGAGTACTTATGTCTTTTGATTCTCTCGGACTGAACCCCGATATTTTGCGTGCCGTTGCTGAGCAAGGCTACCGCGAACCCACCCCCATCCAGCAGCAGGCGATTCCTGCGGTACTGCAGGGCCGTGATTTGATGGCCAGCGCGCAAACCGGCACCGGTAAAACCGCAGGCTTTACTCTGCCGCTGTTGCAACTGCTGGTTTCCCGCGAGCCGCACGTGAAGGGCCGTCGCCCGGTGCGTGCGCTGATCCTCACCCCCACCCGTGAGCTGGCGGCGCAGATTGGCGAAAACGTGCGTGAATACAGTAAATACCTGAACATCCGCTCGCTGGTGGTGTTCGGCGGCGTGAGCATCAACCCGCAGATGATGAAGCTGCGCGGCGGCGTAGACGTGCTGGTCGCCACGCCGGGCCGTCTGTTGGATCTGGAGCATCAGAATGCGCTGAAGCTGGATCAGGTCGAAATTCTGGTGCTCGATGAAGCGGACCGTATGCTCGATATGGGCTTCATCCACGACATTCGCCGCGTGTTGACCAAGCTGCCGGCGAAGCGTCAGAACCTGCTGTTCTCCGCAACGTTCTCCGATGACATTAAAGGTCTGGCGGAAAAACTGCTGCATAACCCGCTGGAAATTGAAGTGGCGCGCCGTAATACCGCTTCCGAGCAGGTGACACAGCACGTTCACATGGTGGATAAAAAGCGTAAGCGCGAGCTGCTGTCGCAGATGATTGGCGAAGGCAACTGGCAACAGGTGCTGGTGTTTACCCGTACCAAACACGGTGCTAACCACCTGGCGGAGCAGTTGAATAAAGACGGCATCCGCAGCGCCGCCATCCACGGTAATAAATCGCAGGGTGCGCGCACGCGTGCGCTGGCCGATTTTAAATCCGGCGATATTCGCGTGCTGGTCGCCACCGACATCGCCGCGCGTGGCCTGGATATTGAAGAGCTGCCGCACGTGGTGAACTACGAGCTGCCGAACGTGCCGGAAGATTACGTTCATCGTATTGGCCGTACAGGCCGCGCGGCGGCGACCGGAGAAGCGCTGTCGCTGGTTTGCGTCGATGAACACAAACTGCTGCGTGATATCGAGCGCCTGCTGAAGAAAGAAATTCCGCGTATTGCGCTGCCGGGCTACGAGCCGGACCCGTCCATTAAGGCCGAGCCGATTCAGAACGGTCGCCAGCAGCGTGGCGGTGGCAACGGCGGTGGCCGCGGTCGCGGTCAGAGCCAGGGTCAAGGCCAAGGCCAGGGGGCGGGCCGTAGTCAGCAGCCGCGTCGCAACGACGGCGGTGCGCCGAAAGCCAGGCCGCGCAGTGCGGAGGGAAAACCGGCTGGTGATAAGCCGCGCCCGCCGCGTCGCCCGCGTAAACCCGCAGCAGCACAGTAAATTGCGAGCCCGGCCGAAAGCCGGGCTTTCTTTTTTGCGACAGCGTACAGAAAATGCCACAATAGTGGCTGTTTATACAGTATCTCAGGTTTTCTCATGGCTTTGACCGCCGCGCTGAAAGCGCAAATCGCCGCCTGGTACAAGGCGCTTCAGGAACAGATCCCCGACTTTATCCCCCGTGCGCCGCAGCGGCAGATGATTGCGGACGTCGCCAAAACGCTTGCCGGGGAAGAAGGGCGGCACCTGGCGATTGAAGCGCCAACCGGCGTCGGGAAAACCTTGTCCTATCTGATTCCCGGCATTGCGATTGCCCGAGAAGAACAAAAAACGCTGGTGGTCAGCACCGCCAACGTGGCGCTACAGGATCAGATCTACAGTAAAGATCTGCCGCTGCTGCGCAAAATTATCCCCGATCTGCGTTTTACCGCCGCCTTTGGTCGTGGCCGCTACGTCTGCCCGCGTAACCTTGCGGCGCTGGCCAGTACCGAACCAAACCAGCAGGATCTACTCGCGTTCCTTGATGATGAGCTGACGCCGAGCAACCAGGAAGAACAGAAGCGTTGTGCGAAGCTCAAGGCCGACCTCGATGGCTATAAGTGGGACGGTCTGCGCGATCATACGGATATCGCCATTGACGACGATCTGTGGCGGCGACTCAGCACGGATAAAGCCAGCTGTCTGAACCGTAACTGTCATTACTACCGCGAATGCCCCTTTTTTGTCGCGCGCCGCGAGATTCAGGAAGCCGAAGTGGTAGTGGCTAACCATGCGCTGGTGATGGCGGCGATGGAGAGCGAAGCGGTACTGCCGGAACCGAAAAACCTGCTGCTGGTGCTTGATGAAGGCCACCACCTGCCGGACGTGGCGCGCGATGCGCTGGAGATGAGCGCCGAAATTACTGCGCCGTGGTACCGGCTACAGCTCGATCTGTTCAGCAAGCTGGTGGCGACATGCATGGAGCAGTTCCGCCCGAAAACCACGCCGCCGCTGGCGTTGCCGGAACGGCTGACTGCGCACTGCGAAGAGCTGTACGAGCTGATTGCTTCACTGAATAACATTCTTAATCTGTATCTCCCTGCAACTCAGGAAGCCGAACACCGCTTCCCGATGGGCGAGTTGCCCGATGAAGTGATGGAGATATGCCAGCGTCTGGCCAAACTCACTGAAATGCTGCGTGGGCTGGCGGAGCTGTTCTTAAACGATCTCAGCGAGAAAACCGGCAGCCACGATATTGTGCGTCTGCACCGGGTTATCTTGCAGATGAATCGCGCGCTGGGCATGTTTGAGTCCCAGAGCAAACTGTGGCGGCTGGCGTCGCTTTCGCAGGCGTCGGGCGCGCCGGTCACCAAGTGGGCGACCCGCGACGTGCGCGATGGGCAGATGCACGTCTGGTTCCACTGCGTCGGTATTCGCGTCAGCGACCAGCTTGAACGCCTGCTGTGGCGCAGCGTGCCGCATATTGTGGTGACATCGGCCACATTGCGCTCACTGAATAGCTTCTCGCGGTTGCAGGAAATGAGCGGCCTGAAAGAGAAAGCGGGCGACCGCTTTGTGGCGCTGGACTCGCCGTTTAACCACGTCGAGCAGGGAAAAATCGTGATCCCGCAGATGCGCTACGAGCCGCTGATGGAAAACGAAGAGCAGCATATTGCCGAAATGGCGGCCTATTTTCGCGAGCAGGTTGAGAGTAAGAAACACCATGGCATGCTGGTGCTGTTCGCCAGCGGGCGGGCGATGCAGCGTTTCCTTGAGCACGTGACCGACCTGCGGCTAATGCTGCTGGTGCAGGGCGACCAGCCGCGCTATCGGCTGGTGGAGCTACATCGCAAGCGCGTTGAGAGCGGCGAGCGCAGCGTGTTGGTTGGGCTACAATCGTTTGCCGAGGGGTTGGATTTAAAAGGCGAGCTGCTAAGCCAGGTGCACATCCACAAGATCGCTTTTCCGCCCATCGACAGTCCGGTGGTCATCACCGAGGGGGAATGGCTTAAGAGTCTCAATCGCTATCCCTTTGAGGTGCAAAGCCTGCCGAGCGCGTCATTTAACCTGATTCAGCAGGTGGGGCGATTAATTCGTAGCCACGGCTGTTGGGGCGAAGTGATCATCTACGACAAGCGATTGTTGACCAAAAACTACGGTAAGCGTTTACTGGATGCGTTACCGGTTTTCCCGATTGAACGTCCGGAAGTGCCGGAAGTAAAACAGAAAGCTAAACCCTCACGCCGTAAAAAACGGTAGCCCGGTGTAGGCCTGATTAGCGAAGTGCCATCAGGCGGCCGCCGCACATTGTCGGATGGCGCTTCGCCTTGCCGGCCTACGATGAGCAAAGGAGCAGAAAATGGATTATCGCAAAATCATCAAAGAAATCGGTCGTGGTAAAAATCATGCCCGCGACCTGGATCAGGATACGGCGCGCGGTCTGTATACCCGAATGCTTGATGGTGACGTTGCGGATCTGGAAATGGGCGCCATCCTGCTGTCGATGCGCATTAAGGGGGAAGGTGAGGCGGAAATGCTCGGCTTCTATGAGGCGATGCAGCAGAAAACGATGCGTTTGACGCCGCCGGTAGGTAAACCTATGCCGATAGTCATTCCGAGCTATAACGGTGCGCGTAAGCAGGCCAACTTGACGCCGCTGTTAGCGATGCTGCTGCACAAGCTGGGCTTTCCGGTGGTAGTGCACGGGGTCAGTGAAGATCCGACTCGCGTGATTACGGAAACTATTTTTGAGCTAATGGGCATTGAACCTACCCGTCATGCGGGCCAGGCACAGGCGAAGCTTGACGGCCATCAGCCCGTTTATATCCCGGTCGGCGCACTCTGCCCGCCGCTGGAGCGTCAGCTGAACCTGCGCTGGCAGCTTGGCGTACGTAACAGCGCGCATACGCTGGCCAAACTGGCAACGCCGTTCGCTGAAGATGCGGCGCTGCGCTTGTCCAGCGTTTCGCATCCGGAATACGTGGGAAAAGTGGCGAAGTTCTTCAGTGATATTGGCGGGCGAAGCCTGTTGATGCACGGTACGGAAGGCGAAGTGTACGCGAATCCGCTGCGCTGCCCTCAGATTACCCTGATAGACGCCGCGGGCGCGCGGGTGGTGAACGAACGTCAGAGCGATGAGGCGGATACGCCAGTGGCGCTGCCAATGGCAAAAGATCCGCAAACGACCGCCCAGTGGATTGAACGCTGCGTGGCGGGCGTTGAGCCGGTACCGCAGTCGCTGAAAATTCAGATGGCCTGCTGCCTGCTGGCGACCGGTGAAGTGAGTTCCCTGGAAGCCGGTTTGGCCCGCGTCGCGCAGGCGTATTAACCCTTATCCAGCCTACACTCTCTTAGCCCGGGCAAGCGTAAGCGACCCCGGGTTTTTCTTTGCTGAATCCCAGACAAAAAAAGCCCGGCGTGGCAGCCGGGCAAAAAAGGGTATCAACAAGTTCAATGAGGGTTGGAGCACCCGCGAGAGGTCAGCTCACGGGGTATAACAGAGGGTGGCGATTATTTGTAGATAACCGCAGTACCGCTAACTTTGTTGTTGGTGTTAGCAGAGGTGATGGCATAACCGGTAGCGCCCGCTGCGGCAGCTTTCTGCGCCAGCTGAGCTTCCATACCATCCAGAGTCGTCGCGCCGTCAACGGACACGGTACCCATTTCATTCATTTTCTGAGCCTGAGCCTGAGTCACGGGTTGGGCAGCAAAAGCACCAAAAGACAGGGCTGACAGGGCGATAGCAGCAACAGCATATTTAACGTTTTTCATAATATTAATCTCTCGCAGGTTGTTCCGTTCGGGGGACGATGTCTTCGTCGATGTGATAAGTATCACGTTTTTCTTTGGTGGAATAAATCGAAGAGAATTGATGACCATAATCAAAAAAATTGAATGATTATTAATTTATTGATTATTAATAAAATATTCGCGGTGTGAATGTGTTTGGCGGAAATCAGCCGAAAGATGGGCAGCTGAAGGCACAATTTGCTACTTTTTTTGCCAAAAAGTGTACTTGTAAAGATAACCGATTGCTCTGTATGTTGCGGTATGGATTTGTAATAAAGCCTGGTTACATGGCTTGTGTTTGAGATTATATCCTGATTATTTTGGTTGTTGTAAGTTTTTATGTTGCCATTTTAAATGGCGCTAGCGAAGCGGCAGGCACTGCCGCTGCATGAGCTTTTCTGCGCCCATCTTCTTCATATATTTTGAGAAATATTGGCAGGCTTTAGATCTCAGACCACTCGCGCAGCAGGTTATGGTACAGATTGAGCAGTGAAAGCGCCTCTTCCGACTCACCGTGCCGACTATTGAGCGACTGGATATTCCGGTCGAGTTCAAACAGCATCGCGCGGCGTTTGTCATCGCGAACCATCGACTGAATCCACATAAATGACGCTAGCCGTACGCCGCGCGTCACCGGTGTGACGCAGTGCAGGCTGCTGGAGGGATAGAGGACGAGGTCGCCTGCCGGGAGTTTGACCACATGCTGGCCGTAGGTATCGTTAATCGTCAGCTCACCACCGTCGTAACTTTCCGGATCAGACAAAAACAACGTGGCCGACAGATCGGTACGCATCCAGCCGCTATGGGGATGCTGGCGTACCGCGCCATCGACGTGAAAGCCGTAGGTCTCCTGCTGCTGGTAGCGGTTGAACAGCGGGCTGGAGAGGGTTTTTGGCAGCGCGGCGGCAAAAAATAGCGAATGACGATTGACCGCTTCCTGCACGCGGCTCTGTAGCGTCATGTAGCGTTCGCTGCGTGTATCAACCTGTTGATTGTTCTTCACTTGGGCACCCTGCGCCCCGACGGTCGCTCGGCCGTCGACCCATTGCGCCTGGTTGAGTTCCGCGACCAGATCGCGTACCTCGTCCGCGCTCAGCACGCCGGGAATTCGATACATCATGGCTGTGTCTCCTGAAAAAAGTGGGGCTTTCGCCCCACACAATCACTTAGAAGTGAACGTTAGCCGTTAGCACGAAGGTGCGCGGTTCACCCGGATGATAGCGATAGCCGCTCTTGTTAATAGAGGCAACATAATCGGTATCGAACAGGTTATAAACGTTCAGCTGCAGGTCCAGATTGCGATTGACGCGGTAGCCAAGCTTGGCGTCCGCAACCCAGTAGCTGTCGGTAGAGTCCGGCGTACCCACCGCGCCATCTTTGCCACGATGCATGCTGCCGATATAGCGCGCGCCTGCGCCGACTGAAAGGGCATCGGTCGCCTGGTACTGGCTCCATAATGTAAAGGCATGCTCCGGCGTGTACGGCAGGGAATCGCTTTGATCCTGCGCCACCTCGGTGCCTTCACGTACCGTCGCGCGCTGCTGGGTAAAGCCGCCAATCACCTGCCACTCCGGCGTAATGTTGCCCGCAATGGACAGCTCGTAGCCCTCTACACGCTTGGTACCGTACTGGGAGTAGGTACCGTCGTCGTTGGCTTCGACATCGTTTTCAATGTCGGTGCGGAAAACGGCGGCGGACAGCAGCAGACGCTTGTCCAGCACCTCCCATTTGGTTCCCGCTTCGCTGGTTTTCGCCTTCTGTGGTTTGAAATCGGTACGGTTAGCGCTGCTGCCGGAACCACCCGCCGCCAGCGCGAAGTTGCTGCCGCCTGGAGGCTGCTGGGAGATGGCGTAGTTGACGTAAACGTTGCCATTCTGCGTTAAGTGGTAGAGCGCACCGGCTTTCCAGTTCACCAGGTTGCCCGACTTGACGGCATCCACGGTGGTGACCGGGGTATTTTTGGCGACGCCAGCCGGGCAGGCGATAGCGCCGCGCCCGGTGCCGCCGCACAGAGAAGCGCTGTCGTACTCGGTATGATAGCTATCCAGGCGAATCCCGCCGTTGAGTTCAAAATTGCGGGTAATTTGTAGCGTATCGAAGGCGTAAATCCCGAACGTATCGGTCTGGCCGTTTGCATTTGCCCCGCTGCGTTGCAGGCTGCCTAACGAAACGCTGCTATCCGGGTGATACAGATTCACCGGCGGCGCGGTAAACGGGTAAACACCGTAGTTGGTTTGCTGCTCGTGAGTGAATTCCACGCCGGTACTGATATCGTGGCCAATGGCGCCAGTGTAGAACTTCGAGGTCAGGTTGGTCTGGTTGGTGAGGATCTTGTTGCTGACATCTTTGGTGTTGATGTTGCGCGTCCAGGTCCAGGTATTGACGTTACTCGGGTCCGGTCGGCCAATGTTGCTTGCGCCGCCCATTATCGCCGTCATCATGTAATCTTGCTTGATCTGCGACCAGCGGGTGGTGTTGCGGACAGTGGTCGTGTCGTTAAAATCATGCTCGAAACGCATCGTCACCGTATCGGTGGTGGAGTCGTCGTAGTCGGAGCGGGTGCCGTAGAAATTGTGGGTGTCCACTTTGCCGGAACTGTTCAGCGCGGAGGTCGCGGCATTGGGCGCGGAGTAGCCCGGCAGGCCCACGGTAGGTACGCCGCCGTCTGGCGTATTGTTCTGGCTAACGTGCAAATAGTTGAGGTACAGACGATTCTCGGTCCCCAGGCCGAACGCGATGGAGGGGGCAATGCCGTAGCGCTCGTTTTTAACGTTATCACGCCCGGCGTCATGCGTTTTTTCACCCATTAGGTTTAAACGCACGGCGGTGGTTTCACCGATCGCTTCGTTAAGATCCAGCGTACCGCGTCGATACCATGCGCTACCCGCGCTGGCGGAGGCATCAATACCTGAATCCAGGCGCGGCTGCTTGCTGATCATGTTGATCGAGCCCGTTGGCGCGCTACGACCGTAGTCGGATCCCGACGGCCCCTTGATCACCTCGACCTGCTCGGTATTGAACGTATCGCGGGTTACGCTGCCAATATCGCGGATGCCGTCGATATAGATGCTATTCGAGGTATCGGCACCACGCATATAGATGGTGTCGCCCGTCGATGAGCTCCCGTTTTCCCCGGCAAAGAAGGCGCCAACGCCCGGCACGTTTTTCAGTGCGTCGGTCAGGTTGGTGGCTCCCTGATCTTTGAGCACCTGCTCTGAAATCACGGTCACGGTACGCGTGGTGTCGGCAATTGGGCGACTGAATTTTGGGTCAGCGGACCGGGTTGGGGCATACAGTGAAGGAACCTGAGCTTCAACAACCAACGTATCGCCGGCGTTTTTTTCTTTACCCTCGTCGGCCTGAACGGGAGGCGTCAGGCCGAGACAAAGGCCGGTAAAGAAGGTGAGAGAACCAAAGCTACTGAACGGGGTAGTGCGATTTTTTTCCATATCAATGAGCGTCTTATAATTTTTTAAAGCCATTTAAAAATGACAATCGGGGATCGTCTTGCTCCCTTTGCCACTGCAGGTTGTTTAATTTTTATTAAATGATGTTGATAATGATTGTGATAATCATTATCAAGTCGGCGTATCTTTTATCACTCATCGCATTAAAAATAAATACATTGGTTTACAGTTTCTTCATTATTTATACATAAATCTTACATTGTTGAGGGGGATTACCGCTCACTCATACAGCGTTGCAGAACCGAACAGTTTGTTTTTCCCACCGGCAACGTCGACCACAAAGGCTATCGCGCCGGCTTTGTGCGCTTTGCTGGCAAGCTGCTGCTGAAGATCGTCAAGGTTACTGGCACCGCTGGCCGTCACGGTCCCGACCGGGCGAAAAGGTACGCCAGAAGCGGGTGTGGGATGGGCGCAGCCGGTGGTGGTGGTCACGAGCAGTATGGCGAGAAAAAGTCGATGAAAGGTGTTCATGGCATCCCCTCCTGATAGCAACAGGGAATACCTTAATTGTAGGTCGTTGATGGAAAAAAACGGCCACCGGGGTGGCGGTTTTTCATCAGGAGCGGCGGGCGTCCGGGCGAATTAAATCAAAGCGATGGCTCTCGTCAATGGTGTAGTAGGCAGAAGGCCCGCCTGCGCGCAGCACCGGCTGGGCGCGTGCGGTCTGGTAGATGCCGTTTTCCAGCAGCGATTCATCAATATGAATGCCAACCACTTCGCCAAGCACCAGCCAGGTATCCACCGCGGTACCGTCGGCACCGGTGAGCTGAATACATTGCGATAACCGGCACTCAAAGTTCACCGGGCTTTCCGCGACGCGTGGCGCGTTGACGACCCGGCCTGGCGCAGCGGTGAGCCCGGCACGGGTAAATTCATCATCACCGTGAGGCAGGGTGGCTGAGGTTTCATTCATCGCTACCGCCAGGCTGCGGGTCGTCAGGTTCCAGACGAACTCTTTGGTCTCGACGATATTCTGCACGCTATCTTTCCAGCCGCTGCTGGCAAAACCGATGATCGGTGGGTGATAGTTAAAGCAGTTGAAGAAGCTGTAGGGGGCCAGGTTATGTCGCCCCTCAGCATCGACAGATGAAATCCAGCCAATCGGTCGCGGCCCTACGATGGCGTTAAGCGGGTCGTGTGGTAACCCATGGCCCTGGGAAGGTTGATAAAAAAACATAGCGCACCTGTTATCAATAAGCAGTTATTCAGACTCCCTTATTTACCGCACCGTCGTCAACGGGTATCTTACGCCGCACTAGGACAGGAGAAAGTCATGAGTACCCAAAAACCGGGGTTGCACCCGCGTAACCGTCATCACAGCCGCTACGACCTGGACGCGCTGCGTCAGGCCTGCCCCGCGCTGAGCGATTTTATTACCCTCAACCCGGTTGGCGAGCAAACCATTAATTTTGCCGATCCGCTGGCGGTGAAGACCCTGAACAAAGCCTTGCTGGCGCACTTTTATGCGGTAAAAGAGTGGGATATTCCGGAAGGTTTCCTCTGCCCGCCAGTGCCGGGGCGCGCAGACTATATCCATCACCTGAGCGATCTGTTAAGCGATGAAAACGGCAACGTGGTGAAGGGCGCGAATATTCTGGATATCGGCGTTGGCGCAAACTGTATTTATCCGCTGATTGGCGCGCATGAATATGGCTGGCGCTTTACCGGCAGTGAAACACATCCGCAGGCGTTTGCCAGCGCGCAGGCTATTCTCAGCGCTAACCCCTCGCTGAACCGGATGATCCGTCTGCGCCGCCAGAAAGAGACGTCGGCGATGTTCAACGGCGTAATCCATAAAAACGAACAGTACGATGCAACGCTGTGCAATCCGCCGTTCCATGATTCTGCCGCCGCGGCTCGTGCCGGTAGCGAGCGCAAACGCCGCAATCTGGGACAGGATCGCGATGATGCGCTGAACTTTGGCGGCCAGCAGCAGGAGCTGTGGTGTGAGGGCGGGGAAGTGGCCTTTATCAAGCAGATGATTGCCGAGAGTAAAGGCTTTGCTCGTCAGGTGATGTGGTTTACGTCGCTGGTGTCGAAAGGGGAAAATCTGCCGCCGCTGTATCGCGCGTTAACCGACGTGGGGGCCGTCAAAGTGGTGAAAAAAGAGATGGCTCAGGGGCAGAAGCAGAGTCGCTTTATCGCCTGGTCGTTTATGGATGATGAGCAGCGTCGTCGTTTCCTGGCGCGCAAACGCTAAGAGAACACGCCGTTTACCCCGAGGGATAAACGGCGTGCTTATCAGGATACGTGCTGCAGGAACTCTTGCAGACGCAGGCTTGGCGGATTTTTCACTAGCTCCTGTGGATTGCCATCTTCGGCAATCCTGCCTTTATCAATAAAGATCAGGCGAGACGCGACTTTTTCGGCAAAGCCGATTTCGTGGGTCACGATAACCATCGTCATCCCTTCTTCCGCCAGATCCTGCATCACTTTCAACACCTCGTGGCGCAGCTCCGGGTCCAGCGCCGAGGTGGGCTCATCGAACAGCATCATTTTCGGCTTCACCGCCAGCGCACGCGCAATCGCCACGCGCTGTTGCTGGCCGCCGGAAAGCTCGGATGGGTAGTGGTGCGCACGTTCCGCCAGGCCCACCTTTGCCAGCAGATCTTTTGCCAGCTTCTCCGCCGCCTCTTTTTTCAGGCCGCGTACGCGGACCGGCCCGAACATCACGTTTTCCAGTGCTGTCAGGTGCGGGAACAGATAGAACTGCTGGAACACCATACCGGCTTCCTGACGAATCAGGCGTTCGTCGACCTTCGGATCATTCACCTTCAGGCCGTCGACAATCAGATCGCCGCTGGTGATCTCTTCGAGTTTGTTGATGCAGCGCAGCAGCGTTGATTTACCCGAGCCGGAAGGACCGATGATCACCACCACCTCACCCTGCTTGATGTTCAGGTCGATGTTATGCAGCACCTGGGTTTGACCAAAGTGCTTAGAGACATTTTTAAATTCAATCACAGGATTTTCATCCTTCTTTCCAGGCGACGCAGAATAAAGCTCAGCACGAGCGTAATGATCAGGTAGAAGACGGCAACGGCGCTCCAGATTTCCAGCGCACGGAAGTTACCGGCGATAATTTCCTGGCCCTGACGTGTCAGCTCGGCAACGCCGATGACGATAAACAGCGACGTATCTTTAATGCTGATGATCCACTGGTTACCCAACGGTGGCAGCATGCGTCGCAGCGCGAGCGGCAGAATCACGTGAATAATGGTTTCGCGGCGAGAGAGCCCCAGCGCCAGTCCTGCTTCACGGAACCCCTTATGAATAGACAGTACCGCACCGCGGGTAATTTCCGCAATGTAGGCGCCGGAGTTGATCATAATGGTGACGACCGCAGCGGTGAAGGGGTCGATACGCAGATCGTTAAATGCCATAGGGAGCGCAAAGTAGATAAACATCACCTGGACGACGATCGGCGTTCCGCGGATCACTTCAATGAAAACCAGCGCGATGTGGTTGGCGATCCAACCGCCAAATGAACGGGCAAAGCCTGCGGCCAGGCCAATGACGAGACCGCCGATGAGACCGAGGATCGAAATCCACAGCGTCATTTTAGCGCCTTCAATCAGTAGCGGAATGGCGGGCCAGATGGCACTCCAGTCAAACTGCATAATACGTTCCTGTTACCGTGGTGAAAAACAAATCCCCAGCGCAGGGCCGGGGAAACGCCAACGAACCGCCGGGAAAATGCCGCCGGCGGTCGTGGTGGGTGTGGCTTATTATTTTGGTTCAGTACCGAACCATTTTTTGTAAATTTCGTTGTAGGTGCCGTTCTCACGCAGCGTTTTCAGCGCGCCATTCACCTTTTCACGCAGCTCGTCATTACCTTTAGAGAAGGCAATACCGTACTGCTGTGCTTCCAGCGATTCGCCTACCGCTTTGAACTGACCGTTACCGGCTGTTTTGATGAAGTAGAGAATGTTCGGGGTATCGTGCAGTACCGCATCAGCGCGGTTGGTGCCCAATTCCATATACGCATTATCGATGTTCGGGAACTGGCGCAGGTCTTTGGTTTTGATGTTTGCTTTCGCATAATCCACGGAGCCTGTACCGCCTTTCACCGCCACCACTTTGCCATCCAGATCTTTCACGCTCTTGATGTCATTGTTGTTGGCTTTCACCATCACCAGCAGGCCGCTTTTGTAGTAGCCGTCGGAGAAGTCGACCGCTTTTTTACGCTCGTCGGTAATGGTAATGCCCGCCAGCGCCAGATCGACGTTTTTGGTCTGCAGCGCAGGGATAATGCCGCTGAAGTCCATCGGCTTCAGGGTGTAATCCAGCTTCAGCTCTTTCGCAATAGCTGCCCACAGGTCGATGTCAAAGCCGACATACTGATTACCCTGCTTAAACTCGAACGGGACGAACGCGGTATCCGTTGCGACAACCAACTGTTTCTCTGCAGCCTGGGAAGAGACCGCAAACGCCAGAGTGAGTGCAGCCAGTGAAACTTTAAACATTGACTTCATAGCATTTCCTTTTATATCCACGGGGCAATCCCCTGCGATAACAAACGGCTTATGAAAAAAACGTGCCAACTTTACAATCAGTTGTTTCTTAACAAATAATGCTTTTTCCGTTGCACAACAGCGGAAAAAAAATGATAGCTTTGCACCAAATAAGGGCACCAGCGTGGTGCATGGAAAGCGTGTTGTTAAGTATGGCGTTTTTTAGCGCAAACGCAGAGGAGAAAACAATCTTTTATTAACGATTGTGTGAGGTGATTATTACAAATGATTTACTTTTGCGGGGTTTGCGTCCAAAAGGTCGCACTTTTATGGTGCAAATCTCTCCGGCGGAGAGGCCGGAGAGGAATAAGATTTTTCTATGGTTATTCGATATTCGCCTCGATAAACCACAGGAATTTATCCAGGTCGCGGGAAGCCGCAGTGAAGATATCTGCAGTGTCTTCATCCTTCGCTTCACTGATTGCTTTGCGCACGTCGTTGGCGACGATGGCATAGCGTTCGGCCAGCGCTTTCAGGTGATCCTGCACGCTGGTGATATCCAACGGATAGCTTTTCAGCGGCGTTTGGGCATTGATGACCTGAGTGGTCCCCAGCGCAATACCGCCGAGCTGCACGGCTCGTTCAGCCATAGTATCCAGATGATCGGTGAGCGCCGTGCGGAAGCCATCAAGCATTTCATGCACCGCGATAAAGTTGGCACCGCGCATGTTCCAGTGCGCCTGTTTGGTAATCAGCGACAGATCGATAAACTGAAGAACCTGACGGTTGAGTAACGCAACGGTTGCCTGTTTTTCGCTTTCCGGAACATCGTTACGCGTATAGAGAAGTTGGGCGTTTTTGGTTTTAACCAGTTTTGCAGTACTCATAATCATATATCCTCTTGATCCGATACACCTATTAAATCGCGTGTATCTGCGTCCTCATGAATTAACGAAAACAAGTATAGCACCGTGAGCGGAACGGTATTTTCTGATTCTGCCTATAGGTTTGATAGAGAGCGTAATTTTGTTTTTTAAATTCAATTAAAACAAGTAGTTCTTGATGATTAAAGGTGGTGGATATTTTTATTAAATTATTTTTATTGATATAAAATAAGAATTTATGCAGTTTGTTTTCGATATTATGCATAGTGGCGTGCACTATGCATAAATAAGATAAATCAACCGACGTCAACTTGTTTTATTTTACTTTCCTGACGCATTGTGAGCGTTGAACCCATTGACGCCATAATAATCGCCCCCAGCGCCATGGACTGGCTAAAGGTCAGCGTCTCACCGAGGAAAACCATGCCGGACATCGCTGCCAGAGCAGGCTCCATACTCATTAATGTCCCAAACGTACGCGTAGGCAGACGTGTCAGCGCAATCATCTCCAACGAGTAGGGCAGGGCGGTAGAAAGTACGGCAATGGCTAAGCCCAGCGGCAGCAGCGACCAGTGGAACAGGGTATCGGCGGCCTGCATAGCGCCCAGCGGCACAAAAACGACGGCGGCAATCAGCGACCCCATCGCCACCGTTGCCGGGCCATGATCTTCACCGGCGCGACGGCCGCTCAGAATATAGACCGCCCAACCGGCACCGGCACCGAGCGCCAGCAGCGCGCCGGTAAGGTCGACATGCGCGACATCCTGCCCCAGTGGCAGCAGGAACCACAGACCCATCACCGCCAGAACTACCCAGATAAAGTCCACCGGTCGGCGTGATGAGAACAGCGCCACCGCCAACGGCCCGGTGAACTCCAGCGCCACGGCAATACCCAGCGGAATACGCTGTAGTGACAGGTAAAAGAGATAGTTCATCGCCCCCAGTGACAGGCCATAGAACAGCAACGGAAGACGCTGCTCTTTAGAGAAACGCAGTCGCCAGGGCTTAAACACCACTACCAGAATCAGCGTGCCGAGCGCCAGGCGCAGCGCCGTGACGCCTGGGGCGCCAATCAACGGAAACAACGATTTAGCCAGCGATGCGCCACTCTGGATGGAGATCATAGAGATCAAGAGGACGAGTATCGGTAACCATGAGGGTAGCTTGCGGGGCGTGCTGGACATCTTTTTCCTGTCAATATTTGTCAAAAGAGGTAAAACCGGCAGTGTAATGGAAATAGTCGGTGACGGTTGAGGAATTGTTGAAAAAAAATCGTCCTGAAACGAGTAGAATTTGCCGAGTCGATGAAAATTTCGTCTGTCAAATTAGGAATTATCTGGAAAATTAAACGTTATTTTTACCGTGATGAACATAAGATTTAACGTAAAAATATGTTTAATATGAATGAGATAGGTGTCTGTGGAAAAGTTTTGTTACATCAAAGATGACCTTAGACATCGTCAGTTCCAAAGAGTTTCTTAACAATTTTTGATATATTTAAAACTTACGGACTTATTAGAAGCACATTTGAGGTGGTTATGAAAAAAATTGCATGTCTTTCAGCACTGGCCGCTGTTCTGGCTATTTCCGCAGGTACTGCCGTAGCTGCAACCTCCACTGTTACCGGTGGTTACGCACAGAGTGATATGCAGGGCGTCGCTAACAAAGCTGGCGGCTTCAACCTGAAATATCGCTACGAAGCAGACAACAGCCCGCTGGGTGTGATCAGCTCCTTCACCTACACTGAAAAAAGTGACACCCAGAACGGCGTGTACACCAAAGGTCAGTACTACGGCATCACTGCAGGTCCTGCTTACCGTCTGAACGACTGGGCAAGCATCTACGGCGTAATTGGTCTGGGCTACGGTAAAGCACAGGGCAACCAGTTCCCGAACAATGACAGCACCAGCGACTACGGTTTCTCCTACGGTGCCGGTCTGCAGTTCAACCCGATCGAAAACGTAGCACTGGACGTATCTTACGAACAGTCTCGTATTCGTAGCGTTGACGTTGGTACCTGGATCGTGGGTGCAGGTTACCGCTTCTAATCACTTCGGTGATACAAAAAGGGGTCTTTATGACCCCTTTTTTAATGCCCTTTGTAAACCTATTTCCCGCCAGATTCAACAGCCCGCCGCAATATAGTCACCGTTAGCGCTGATTGGGATGACCGTCAGAAACAGTACCGTCGCGAACAAAATCAGCAGCGCACCGCCCGCCATTTTGACTGCCGGCAATATCCAGCGTGGCCCGGATCTCCCCCCGAATAGTGACACCGTGCGTTCGCGCGCATAGCGAACCGCCAGCGACAACCCGAGAATCGATAGGGCGGTACCCAGCGCCATGGTCATCACTGCAGCCACCCCCCACGTCACAATGCCCAGCGCGTTCGCGAACATCAAAATCATAATAGCGCCGCTGCATGGTCGCGCGCCAATGGCCAGAATGACGCCGAGCCGCGTTTTCCAGTCGCTTTCGGTAACAGCAGTACCTACGCCATGGTGCCCACAGCCGCAGCTTTCGTCATGCTGATGCAATAGCTTGAACCCTGAGATAGCCAACTTACGGGGGCGCAGGCTTTTCAGCGCCTGATAAATCACGAACAACCCGAAGGTGCCAATCATCAGCGCACTGATTTTTTCGACATACCAGCGGCTGGTACTGAGATCGCCAGAGGCCAGGTTAAAACCTACTGCCAGGATAAAGACAAACAGAATCGCGCTAACGCCCTGCATCAGGCTGCCGATAAACGGCACCACGCGTGCGGCAAGTAGGCTCTCTTTGTTGGTGCTCAGGTAGGTGGTGACGATGAATTTACCGTGCCCGGGGCCTATGGCGTGCAGCACGCCGTAAAAGAAGGCCCCCACCAGAAGCCATAGGCCAGCACCGTATTCGTGGTTGTTGAGCTGCAACAGATACATCACCAGATAACGGTGCAGGGTAATTTGCGTCGCCAGGCACCATTGGATAAATGCGTTCCAGTGTGCGTGCAGCGTAAAAGCGGCGGCGAGCAACAGGAGTAGCATTAGCCCGGCAGTGGGAAGGCGCCAGTCGCGCGCGAAACGTTGTGCGATCATCATAGAGCCTGAATCAGAAGTTCGTGAAGCAAGTATAGTAATGCAACACCAGGGCGATTCGCTATCCGTTTACCAACCTGATAAGGAAAACGGATAGCGAAAGAGGAAGGGCGAAATTAGCTTTTGGGATCAAATAGATCGGTCTTCAGCGTATCGTAATCCACTTTTTGTAACTGGAAGTTGGTGATGTAGACCTTGCCGGCTTTTTGCGACGAGATGAAGCGATACTTCGGCGTAATCTCTTTGGTCTGGATCCCGGTCCACTGCGAGAAGAAGCTCAGGAAATCGTTGGCGGAACGACGCGCCTTGATAACCTTGTGCGCTTTGTCATCGCTGGACAGCACCATAAACGGCACCTGGAAATTCTGCTGATATTTATCATCGTGCGCCAGATACTGTACCGCTTTGCCACGCTCTTTAAACGCCAGCCCGTGGTCAGAGAAGTAAACCAGCGAGAAGCTGTCGGTGTTACGTCGCAGCTGATCGTAAAGCTGGTTTAGCAGGCTGTCGGTTTGGGTCATGGTGTACAGATAGCATGACGTTTCCTTTGACTGTACGAACTGCGCATACTTGCCCTGGGTGCGGTCGCAGGCCTGCGGATGCGAGCCCATAATATGCAGCACAATCAGCTGCGGCTGACTGCGCGTCGTCGACAGCACCTGAGCGGTCATCTTCAGCAGATCTTCATCGCGGGTATTTTTATCCGCTTCGAAGTCGCCGCTTTTCAGGAAGTGCACTTCATCGGCGCGTTTGGCGATGCTGGCGATAGCCGTGTCGTACTCGCCAATCTGCCCCTGGTTGGAGAACCACCAGGTCTGGAAACCGGCGCGGTTGGCGAGGGTAACGAAGTTATCCTGGTAGAGCGGTTTACCGTCCACTACGCGGTTTAACGTCAGCCCCAGCGATTTCTGCGTAGAGCCGCTGGCGGCAATGTAGTTAGTAAACAGATAACCATTGACCGAGCTGGCGAACGGCGTGTTATCCCAGTGACCGCCAAAGGCGCCCAGCGCGTCGCGTCGCGCGCTTTCACCGATCACCACCACGTAGGTATGATATTTCGGCTTCACGGCCACCACGTTCCAGGTGTCTTTCAGTCCGGAAAGCTGCGCCATGCGCTGCTGTTCATCAATAACCTCGTTGTTATTAACGATGATGTCTTTCACGAAGCGGAAGGCCGGGTAGCCGCTATCTTTCAGCTTAAACCCCCAGCCATCAATCTTGTTTTGAATCGGCTGGACGAAGAACACGCCGATGCTGAATAGCAGGCACAGCGTCTCTATCACGCCCCAGCGTTTTTTATCCGTGGTTTTACGACGAATGGCAATGACGCCAAGCGCAAAAATAAACACCGCCACCAGGTAGCTGTACCACGGGAAGATGGTAAAGATTTCCGTCGACTCTTCCACATTCGTGGAGTGTAGCGCCAGCAGCGTGTTGAAGTTCGGTGCCCCGTAGGCCTGACTAAAGGGGAAATAGAGCGCGGCCACGAGCGAATAAACCCCCAGCACCACCTTCTGCACTTTAGGCAGCGTGCGCCATAGCAGATGCAGTACGCAGGTAAATGCCACCGCATACAGCAGGCTAAATGGATAGCCCAGCGCCAGGTTTATCAGGATCGACTGTAAAAAATAAAATCCCGTCCACGGGCTAACGGCCAGCCCACGTGCAGCAAGGGTGTCTTTCAGGGTTAGATTCATAGATTACAACTATCAAAACGCCATGTGCGTCCCCTGGCGTCAAGGGGTCTTTATTGGCCAGACGATGCGTGAAGAGGGGGATGCAAAGTACAGGGCTGCAAGAAGATAAAGCGAGCTTATTATTGGGTCAACTACTGATAACGAATTGTTTTGGGAGGACGCTTACAAAACCAGAAAATAAACGGGGTTTTTGGGCGCAAACGGCTAGGTTGCCAGCACATGATGACAGGATGATGAAGCGGCGTCGCGACGCCGCTTAGCGGGACGGAGTGTCCTGTTGTGGTTTGTTGTTGAACAGGTCGCACAGCATACCGATCAACATCAAGCGTACTTTAAAAGGAGAGTGGCTAAACACGCTGATACACCTCTTGAATTCGTTCATGGTTCCTCCTGCTTTCAGGCCCGTCGATCCTTGATGAGCGTTTGCATTACATACAGATATAGCACAGGCTATATTTTATAGCTATGGCTAAAACGTTAAATTTTTGTGCTTGGGTCACAATCCATTACAATGAGCGGACTTGATATGACGCGTTCAGGCGTCGCACAGATGAGGAAGCTTTATGGGCCGTCGCGCAGGTACGCCAATCACAAAAAAAGTGACGCAGCTGGTTAACGTTGAAGAGCACGTGGAAGGGTTTCGCCAGGTGCGTGAAGCGCATCGCCGCGAGCTGATTGACGACTACGTTGAGCTGATTTCCGATTTGATTCGTGAAGTGGGCGAGGCGCGTCAGGTCGACATGGCGGCACGTTTAGGCGTTTCTCAGCCAACGGTGGCGAAAATGCTGAAACGTCTGGCTGGCGTCGGGCTGATCGAACAGATCCCCTGGCGCGGCGTATTTTTGACGCCGGAAGGGGAAAAGCTGGCGCAGGAGAGCCGCGAGCGCCATCAGGTCGTGGAAAACTTCCTGCTGGTACTTGGCGTCAGCGCGGATACTGCACGACGTGACGCTGAAGGTATTGAGCACCATGTTAGCGAAGAGACGCTGGACATGTTCCGTCAGTTTACCCTGAAGCACGGGCAATTCGTGGAATGAACCTTCCTTTTATACGCTCGCTGGCGCGCGACCGTTTTCTCCATTTGCTGGTGATTGTCGGCATCCTGCTGAGTATTTTTGTTCCTTTCGCGCCCGGGCGTTGGCCGGAGGCGATTGACTGGCACACCATCATTACCCTAAGCGGGTTGATGCTGCTGACCAAAGGGGTTGAGCAGAGCGGCTATTTTGATGTGCTGGGGCGAAAGATGGCGCGCCGTTTTGCCACCGAGCGTCAGTTGGCCATCTTTATGGTGCTGGCGGCGGCGCTGCTTTCGACCTTTTTGACCAATGACGTGGCGCTGTTTATCGTCGTGCCGCTCACCCTGACGCTGAAAAAGTGGTGCGCGCTGCCGATCAATCGACTGATTATCTTTGAGGCGCTGGCGGTCAATGCCGGTTCGCTGCTCACGCCGATCGGCAACCCGCAAAACATCCTGCTGTGGGGGCGTTCGGGGCTGTCTTTCCCTGCTTTTACACTGCAGATGTTGCCGCTGGCGCTCGCCATGATGGCGACCTTGCTGGTGCTGTGCTGGTGCTGCTTCCCGGCGAAAAAGCTGGTGTTTCAAAGCAGCGATCGCACGCCAGAATGGCAGCCGCTGCTGGTGTGGAGCTGTCTGGCGTTTTATCTGATTTTCCTCGCCGCGCTGGAGATGAAGCAAGAGCTGTGGGGGCTGGCAATAGTCGCAGCGGGCTTCCTGCTGCTTGCCCGCCGGGTGGTGTTCAGCGTCGACTGGGCGCTGCTGCTGGTCTTTATGGCGATGTTTATCGACGTGCATCTGCTGACTCAACTGCCGGTACTGCAGCACGCCCTCGGCGGCGTCAGTACGCTGTCCGGCGTGCCGCTGTGGTTAACGGCCATTGGCCTGTCGCAGGTGATTAGCAACGTGCCGTCGACCATCCTGCTGATTAACTATGTCCCGCCGTCGATGCTGCTGGCGTGGGCGGTAAACGTCGGCGGATTTGGCTTGCTGCCGGGGTCGCTGGCTAACCTGATTGCGCTGCGTATGGCGGCGGATCGGCGCATCTGGTGGCGCTTCCACCTCTACTCTATCCCAATGCTGCTGTGGGCGGCGGCGGTAGGGTATGGGCTCTTCCTGCTCGTCAACCGCGTGTAGGCCTGATAAGCGCAGCGCCATCAGGCAATCCGGATTACCTTGCCAGATGGCGGCGCTGCCTTATCCGGCCTACATCGCCAATCCTCTCCGCTCCATACTTTCACTCATCTCACAAAAAACGATCTTCAGGGTTGCGCACTTTTTCGACTTTGCGTTATATGACTAGTCATGAATTTTAAATGACTAGTCATATAGGAGCCGAATCATGAAACCATCGCTGCCCGCCAACTTCCTGTGGGGGAATTCTGTCTCCAGCATGCAGACCGAAGGTGCCTGGAATGAAGGCGGCAAAGGGATGTCGGTATACGATATCCGCGAGCCAAAAGAGTTTGCTTCCGACTGGAAGGTCGCGACCGATTCCTACCACCGCTACGAAGAAGATTTCGACCTGATGAAAGATCTGGGGATGAACTGCTACCGTTTCCAGATTGCCTGGAGCCGCGTATGCCCGACCGGCGATGGCGAGTTTAATGAAGAAGGCATTGCCTTCTACGAGCGCTTTATAAGCGGTCTTATCGAGCGCGGTATCGAACCGATGATCTGCCTGTATCACTTCGACATGCCGCTGACGCTGGCTGAAAAATACAACGGGTTTACCGACCGTCGGGTGATGGAAGCGTTCATCCGCTACGGCAAAAAGATGATCGACTGCTTTGGCGATCGGGTGACCTGGTGGCTGACCTTCAACGAGCAAAACCTCTACCATATGCCGGAAACGTTCCTGATCTCCGGCTATATGCGCGGCGATAAAACGCTACGTGAGCTGTATGAAATTCAGCACCATGTGATGATGGCGCATGCGCATCTGACGAATTATCTGCACGAAACCAAACCGGGCAAATTGATGGGCGGCATGCTGGCGCACGCTCAGGTCTACCCGGCTACCTGTAAGCCGCGCGATGTCTTCTGCGCGCAGCAACTGGACGAATTCTTCAATCAGAATTTGCTGCGCGTTTTTGCGGGAGAGGGCTATAGCCCGGAAGTGCTGCACTTTGTTGAACGCGCGGGCTTCAGCGATATCTACCGTGAGGAAGATCTCGCGGTGCTGGCGAGCATGAAGAACGACTATATGGCGTTCAGCTACTACGCCAGCCGTACCCTCGACAGCGACCCTATCCCGGCAGGCACGCCGGTGAACAACTACATGCTGTTCGGCGATAAGCCTAACCCGCATCTGAAGGCCACCGAATGGAACTGGCAGATAGATCCGCTCGGTTTTCGCAGTATTATTACCCGCTATTACAATGACTGGCGTCTGCCGGTGTTTCCGATTGAGAACGGTATTGGGGTGATAGAGCACTGGGATGGGGAAAATCCGATCGCCGACGATTACCGTATCGCCTATCATCGCGACCATATTAACGCCATGAAAGAGGCGATTTTTGAAGACGGCGCGCAGGTCATTGGCTATCTGGGCTGGGGACTCATTGATATCCTCAGCTCGCAGGGCGACATGCGTAAGCGTTATGGCGTGGTCTACGTCAACCGTGAAAACCACGACTTAAAAGACCTCAAACGTGTGCCGAAGAAAAGCTATGACTGGCTGAAACGGGCAATTCATAGCAATGGCGAAGAGATGTAACAACAGGAGCGGGTGATGGCAGCGAAGTACATCGCGATAGCGCGGGAAATTAAGAAACGGATTATCAGTGGGCAGTATCCCGCCGCTGAGCCATTGCCCGACCAGTTTGCGCTGGCGGCCGAGTTTGGCACCAGCCGGATGACCATTCAGCAGGCGATGCGTCAGCTTATCGTTGAAGGGCTGGTTTATACCCGCCAGGGGCAGGGGACGTTTATTCGCAAGAACTTCCTTCAGCTCTCCCGGTGGGATATTCACGGCAGCGACTACGCCGGGGCGACTGAAACCTGGGGACATCTGGGCAAGGTGGAAAGCCAGGTGATTCGCTTTGAGCTACGTTTTCCCAGCGAGAAAGAGCAGGCATCTCTGCTGATTGACGCCGATGCGCCGGTGTACGATTTTGTGCGCCTGCGTCTGCTTAACGGCGAGCCGCTGTCGCTGGATATTACGGTCATGCCGGTGTCGCTGGTGCCGGGGTTGAGTAAAGCACATCTCGAAAATTCGGTCTTTCGCTACGTGCAGGACAATCTTGGTCTGAAGATGATGGGTTCTTATCGCGTGGTACGCGCGCTGAAGCCCAGCGAGCTGGACCAGCAGCATTTGAACTGTGAAGCGAGTGACCCGATTCTGGAAGTGGAACAGGTGATTTATCTGGATGACGGTACGCCGCTGGAGTATGCGCACTGCCACTATCGCTACGATCACGGGGGGATTGTGATCGTCAATAACGGATAAAAAAAGGGCGGGTAATTAACCCGCCCTTTTTGATCGTCTGGTTGAATTAGTTCAGACGAACCGGCATACCGGAACGGTTTTTCACCGCCTGATCAACGATGCTCTGGTCAACGTCGGACTGGCTGGTCACCGCCTGTACGGCTTTGGTCAGGACAACCGGCACGGTTTCACCGCCTTCGAACTGCGCTTCGGTAGTGGACAGCGGGTTGTGCACTTCAATGAAGCGGCTGCCATCTGGCTCCGTGGTCGCTTTGACGGGTTCATCGATAAACTGTACGCGAGTGCCGACCGGCACGTTTTCGAACAGGAATTTGATGTCTTCGTTACGCAGACGCACGCAACCGTGGCTCACGCGCAGGCCGATACCGAAGTTGGCATTGGTGCCGTGAATGGCATACAGACGACCAATGTACAGAGCGTACAGACCCATCGGGTTGTCCGGGCCAGCCGGAACGACTGCCGGCAGCGGGTTGCCTGCTGCGGCATATTCAGCGTGCATTTTTGCCGTCGGCGTCCACGTCGGGCCTGCTTTCTTACGTTCTACCTTGGTGGTCCAGTTGATCGGGGTATCTTTACCCAGCTGGCCGATACCGATTGGCAGCACGATCACGGTGTTGGTGCCTTTCGGGTAGTAGTACAGACGCATTTCCGCGCTGTTGATGATGATACCTTCATGCACGGTGTCCGGCAGGATCAGCTGCTGAGGAATATTCAGCACGCTGCCGCCTTTCGGCAGGTAGGTGTCGACGCCTGGGTTAGCCTCAAGGAGGTTGGAAAGCCCCATCTGGTACTGGGCGGCGAAGTATTCCAGCGGCTGTTTGTTATCGTCAGGAATGGTGATGACCTGATTCTGGCCGACAATACGGCTACCGTCGGTCGGCAGCGGATACGTCACCGCTGAGGCCGAATTGCAGAAACCTACGACAGCGAGCGCTGCAGCGAAAAGCGTTGTTAATTTCATGTTCATGTTGTGCGAGGTATCAGTGCCATTACGGCGGTTGTTTGAGAATTCAGACTGTTGGTTGCAGCGCATTATATGTGCATTCGATGCGGCTGGGAATTCGGATGTGTACGAAATCACATTTTTTTCACTTGCGTTACAGTTTAGCCGTTGGCGAAGGCGGGCGCTTTTTATTCGCAAGTGTGGCATAATAGGGAGTTTGTCACATTCTTCAGGATACTCCCGTGTTAGTTACCAGCAACGTCACCATGCAGTTTGGCAGTAAGCCGCTGTTCGAAAATATCTCCGTCAAATTTGGCGGCGGCAACCGTTACGGCCTGATTGGCGCCAACGGGAGCGGTAAATCCACCTTTATGAAAATCCTCGGCGGCGACTTAGAGCCGACGCTGGGCAACGTCTCCCTCGATCCTAATGAGCGTATCGGTAAGCTGCGTCAGGATCAGTTCGCCTTTGAAGAGTTCACCGTGCTTGATACGGTGATCATGGGTCACGGCGAGCTGTGGGAAGTGAAGCAAGAGCGCGACCGTATCTATGGTCTGGCTGAAATGAGCGAAGAAGACGGCTATAAAGTAGCCGATCTCGAAGTGCTCTACGGCGAAATGGACGGTTACTCCGCGGAAGCGCGCGCCGGTGAACTGCTGCTGGGCGTGGGTATTCCGCTGGAGCAGCACTACGGCCCGATGAGCGAAGTCGCGCCGGGCTGGAAGCTGCGTGTGCTGCTGGCGCAGGCGCTGTTCTCTAACCCGGACATCCTGCTGCTCGATGAACCGACGAACAACCTGGACATCGACACCATTCGCTGGCTGGAGCAGACGCTGAACGAACGCGACAGCACCATGATCATCATTTCGCACGACCGTCACTTCCTGAACATGGTCTGCACCCACATGGCGGATCTCGACTATGGCGAGCTGCGCGTATACGCCGGTAACTACGACGAGTACATGACGGCAGCCACCCAGGCTCGCGAACGTCTGCTGGCCGACAACGCCAAGAAGAAAGCGCAGATTGCCGACCTGCAATCCTTTGTCAGCCGCTTTAGCGCCAACGCCTCTAAATCACGCCAGGCGACTTCCCGTGCCCGTCAGATTGATAAGATCAAGCTCGACGAAGTGAAGGCGTCCAGCCGTCAGAACCCGTTCATCCGCTTCGAGCAGGACAAGAAACTGTTCCGTAATGCGCTGGAAGTGGAAGCGCTGGCCAAAGGGTTTGAAAACGGCCCGCTGTTTAAAAACTTCAACCTGATGATGGAAGTTGGCGAGAAGATTGCCATCATCGGCGCCAACGGCGTGGGTAAATCCACCATGCTGAAAACCCTGGTCGGCGAACTGACGCCGGATAACGGCACCGTGAAATGGTCCGAAAATGCCAGCATCGGTTACTATGCGCAGGATCACGCCGAAGATTTCGATAACGACCTGAGCGTGTTCGACTGGATGAGCCAGTGGAAGCAGGAAGGCGATGACGAGCAGGTTGTACGTGGTTTCCTTGGCCGTCTGCTGTTTAGCCAGGACGATATCAAGAAGCCGGCTAAGGTTCTTTCCGGTGGTGAGAAGGGGCGTATGCTGTTTGGTAAGCTGATGATGCAGAAACCGAACATTCTGGTGATGGATGAACCTACCAACCACCTGGATATGGAATCGATCGAATCACTGAACATGGCGCTGGAAATGTATCAGGGTACCCTGATCTTCGTTTCTCACGACCGTGAGTTCGTGAGCTCGCTGGCGACTCGCGTGATTGAGATTACACCGGAACGCGTAGTGGACTTCAGCGGTAACTACGAAGATTACCTGCGTAGCAAAGGGGTGGAGTAATTTCCCTCAGCCTGGCCCTCTTCCAAAGGGAGAGGGAACCGTTAGGTGCAAATTAAAATACCTTGCTCCTGCAGGCCGCACAATGCGGTTGGCTCCCTCTCCCCTGTGGGGAGAGGGGCGGGGTAAGGGGTTATCCTCGAACCCACTCGCTTTTCTCTTCGCCGTTAATCAACAGCTGACGTTTTTCTCCTTCTGGTAGCGTCACCTTCAACGCTTCCCATGCCGGACGATAATCGCCGCGTGCGTTTACCTTCAGGTCAATCGTACTGGCGGTGCAGACCATTTCCCACTCCAGCCACAGCGCGTTACCCTCTTTGTAGCCCCACGACTCGCCGTCATCCTCAAACAGCAGGCCCGAAGAGCGGCCGATTCCTTTCATCGGGAACAGCTTCAGCTCACGCGAGGTATCTTCTTCTGCTTTCACGTAGGTAATACGTTCGCTCAGCGGTAGACCAGCGCCCGCACGCACCAGCAGCGGCAGTTTCTCCAGCGGCGCATCGACGACAATCGACTGGCCGCCGCTGTACCACGCGCCGGTGTAGAAATCGTACCAGCCGGTTTCGTTGTCCGGCAGCCAGACGCGACGCTCGCGCTCGCCGGCTTCCACCACGCTGGCAACCAGAATATCGCGGCCCAGCAGGAAGTCGTCGCACTCTTCAAAGGTCTGCGCATCGTGCTCGTGATCGAGGAAGGTCGGACGCAGCATCGGCTCGTCGTCGGCATGCGCCTGCCATAGCAGCGTGTAGAGGTACGGCAGCAGACGGTAGCGCAGCTCAATCGCGCTACGAATCGCCGGGGTCACGCCAGGATACATCCAGGGTTCGTTCACCGTGTGGTCATCGTTCCATGAATGGATGGTAAAGCGCGGATGCATTACACCGTTCTGTACCCAGCGGACAAACAGCTCCGGGTCCGGTTTGTCGCCGGAGAAGCCGCCGACATCATGGCCCAGGTTGTACAACCCGGACAGGCTCATCCCCAGCCCCATGCGGATGTTGTAGCGCAGAGTGTCCCAGTTGGTGCGGTTATCGCCGCTCCAGGTCTGCACGTAGCGCTGCATCCCGGCGCAGCCGGAACGGGAGATCAGATACGGACGCTTGTTCGGCGCAAAGCGCTCCTGCGCTTCCATTGACGCGCGAATCATCAGCAGCGGCATCACCGGGCGAATATGCTTAATCGCAATCTCATCGCCAAAGCCGTGACAGCGTGCTTCACCGTCCCACACTTCAAACTCGTTGTTATCGTTCCAGGTGGAATCGATACCCATCTCCAGCAGCTGCGACGTGACGCCCTCCTGCCACCAGGCCACGGTCTGCGGATTGGTAAAATCGAGGTGCGAACCTTCATCGTCCCAGAAGCTGGAACGCTCCGGACCGTCGCTTTCCGAGTCGCGAATAAACAGCGCTTTCTCCGCCACCTCGTTGTAACGCGGGTGATCCTGCAACAAGCATGGCTTGATGTTAGCCGCCAGATGCAGGCCCGCGTCGTGGAACGCCTGGCTCATGACTTTTGGCTGCGGCACTTTGTCGTAGTTCCAGTTGAAGACGTAGCGCTTGCCGTTAATGGAGGTATAGCCGGAAGAGAGCTGGAACGAATCGCACGGGATAGCATGCTCGTCGCACAGACGAATAAAGTTCATCAGCTGATTTTGCGCGTCCGGCGCGTCGGTGTAGTGCATAGTTGAGCCGCTGTAGCCCAGGCTCCATTTCGGCCCGAACAGCGTTTTGCCGGTCAGACGGACGAAGGCTTTGGTGACATCCAGCACGCGCTCGCCGGTAAACAGGTAGTAATCGATATCACCGGCTTCGGCCTGCCAGCGGCGATAAGCGGTGTGGTAGTTGTCGATCTCGTTGCCTAAATCCAGCCAGCAGCTGCTGAGGTTGTCGTAAAACAGCCCGAAGCTGATGTCATCGCGGCGGGTAATGGTAAACGGAATGTGTTTGTACAGCGGGTCGGTGCTGGCTGCGTTGTAGCCCATGGCATCCAGGTTACGCATCTCGTAGCGCTTGCCGTTACGCTGCAAATCACCGGCTTTATCCCCCAGGCCATAAAAACGCTCGTCCTTACGGCGGCTCTGGTAGTGTGCCACGCCATCGCCGTGGGCATTCACCAGATAGGCGCTGGTCGGGCGGTCGTTGACCAGCGGCTGCCAATCGCCTTCGGCGTTGCGGTAATGCCACTCCAACCACAGCGGCTGGTGGACGGTGACGCGCAGCGACTGGGTGGCGATCATCACGGTATCGTCCTGTTGGCTTAACGTCCAGGCAGGCAGGCTAAAACCGCTGAGATCTTCACGGCTGCGGCCCTCCCATGGCACGTCCTGCTCGGGGGCGATACTCCAGGTGCGGTCCAGCGCCAGCTCGCCTTTGCGTTTCAACAGCACGCGGAACAGATTCTCCTCCAGCACATACAGACACAGCGTGTGCTGGCCGTCGACCAGCAGCTCGACGTGGTGGGAAGACTGTTTTTGTAGGGTCCAGTTTTTCAGCGTTTTCATATTTACATCCACTATCAGGCGCGTTTCGCGCGGCGTTCAGCAATAAATGCGACCAGGAAGACGGCGCCAATCAGGTCGAAGAAACCCATGGCGACAAACAGCGGGTTGAAGCCGATTTTGTCGGCAGTCACCCCAATAATCAGTGAGAACAGGAAGCTCGCAATCCATGCGGCGGAACCACGCATGCCGTTAACGGTCGCCATCTGGCCTTTGTCGAACGATTCAACAACCAGTGCGCTCAGCATGCAGGAGATGATCTGGTGGCCAAAGCCGCCAATCGACATCAGCACCACGGCGATGATCGGATCTTTCGTCACCGCCACGACGGCAAGCGATACCATCAGGAATGCCCCGGTGACGGAACTGGCCACGGTAGAGTTGACGCGTGAGCAGCCGAACAGGCGCACATAGAGGCGGGTTAAATAGCCGCTCGCGACGCTGCCGAGGTCGGCGGCCAGGAAGGGCAGCCAGGCGAACAGGGCGATCTGCTTGAGATCCATGTTGTACTGCTTGGCAAAATAGAGCGGCATCCAGAAGCTAAACACGGCCCATGCCGGTTCCGCCATAAAGGCCGGGATAGCGATACCGTAGAAGCGTTTGTTTTTGCCCACGGTTTTCAGCGCGGTCAGGAATGGCAGCTTCACCGGCGGCGCTTCGTTGTCCTGACGGATATAGTCCAGCTCGGCTTTGCCCAGGTTCGGGTGTTTGTCCGGGTTGTGGTAGAACGCCCACCACAGTGCCACCCATGCGAGCGCCAGAATACCGGTAAACATAAACGCGCCCTGCCAGCCAAAAGAGGCGTGGGCAAAATAGATGATTGGCGGTGCCAGCATCGCGCCAATCGAGAAACCCACGCCAGCCCAACCCGCTGCGACCGGGCGTTCCGATTTCGGGAACCACTCGCCGATGGTTTTGGCGTTGGCCGGGGTAGCCGCCGCTTCCGCGCCGCCCATAAAGAAGCGCAGCATCGCCAGATGTAGCCAGTTACCGGCACCGGCGTGCAGTAAACAGGCCAGCGCCCACAGGCTGGCGCAGATCATAAAGCCCAGCTTCAGGCCAATAACGTCAATCAGCCAGCCGCACAACGGCTGGAACAGGGTATAGGCGATCTGGAAGGCGCCGACGATCCAGGAATATTGCTCGGTGGTGATCCCGAGGCTGTCTTTCAGCTCCGGCGCCAGGATCCCCAGCGAGTTACGGGTGATGTAGTTGACGGTGACGCCGAGTAAAAAAAGCACCAGCATCCACCAGCGCAGGTTTTTGACAACGCGGCGAGTTTTGCTGGTTGCCATTTCATTATTGATGCCCTGACTCATAGGGATCTCCACAGGATGATGTCAGAAACGGTGGGCAACTACGTGGGAAGTTGTCACACCACTTTTGGTAAGATTTTGATATTTATCAGCTTTGTTATTTTTCACTTCCACCGTTCTTGTATGGAAGTTGTTCTACCAATTCACCTTAGAAGACATGAAAGGTTGGTAAAAGCGGGTTTTGTGCACGTTTTTTCATGAGTGACTGATATACATTACGTATATGTCTTTCATGCCTTGCCAAATAAGGCATTTTTGTCATGAAAATTCTTTCATTTTTGAATTAGAGACAGATCACAAAATGGAAAAGAAGCTGAAAATCGCCGAAATTGCCGCCCGAACCGGGCTGTCTGCCAGCACCGTTTCGCGTGTGCTGGCGGGTAAAGCGAATACCAGCGCTCGCGCCCGCGAGCAGGTGTTGACCTGCGCGCGTGAGCTTGGGGTGATGGACGGTATGGCGGCAGGAAGGATGCTGCTCAATAGCCTGATTGTCTTTGCGCCGCCGCGGGCGTTCGATGAGCGGTCCGACATCTTTTACTACCGTGTGATCCAGAGCATCAGTAAAGCGCTCTCGCCACACGAGGTGCGCTTGCGCTACTGCGCGCTGGAGGAGAACGACAGCGATCCTACGCTGTTTTTGTCGCGCATGAACGAAGCGGAAACGCAGGCGGCAATTCTGCTGGGCATTGACGATCCGCATATCCACGATCTCGCCGCCGACCTCGCGAAGCTCTGCGTGTTGATTAACTGCCGCGACGAACGCATGCGCCTGCCTGCCATAGCGCCGGACCATCGGATGATTGGCGCTTTCGCCGCGCGCTACCTGTTTGAAATGGGCCATCGGGAGGTCATGAACGTCATGTGTCTGCGCCGTTACACCATGGAACAGCGGCTGGCGGGCATTAAAGAGGCATGGCGTCAGCACAACCTTGAGTTTCAGCACGAGCGCGACCTGTTAAATATCAGCAGCTTTAGCGCCAAAGTTGCCGAGGAAAAGGTTGGCGCATGGCTGGATGCGCGCAATGGCCGGCCATTGCCGACGGCGTTCCTGGTGGGCGGTGATTTTATGGCGGCTGGTACCGTTAATGCCCTGCGCCAGCGCGGGCTGCGGGTGCCGCAGGATGTCTCGGTCATGAGTATCGATGGCTTCAACCTGGCGGCCATTGAGGACGTGCCGCTCACCGCGGTTCACGTGCCGCGCGACGAACTGGGCGTAGAGGCGGTGCAGATGCTGCAACAGCGGCTGATTCGCCCCGACGCGCCGGTAGGATCGCTACTGCTACACGGGCGGCTGGCGGTTCGGGAATCGGTGCGGCGGGTGCGCCCTGGAAAAGGGCACACCGCCGTTGAACGGGAAGGGTTGTACGATAATCAGGCGTCGATGCCCAGCGCACGTTTGCCGTGAATATTCAGGTCGGCGAGCGTAAAGCGGCCCTGCCAGTCGGCTTCGTAGTCTTCACGCGGAAAGTCGCCCGGCGACGCGCCGCGTTCTAATGCCGCTTTCACCTTGTGGGCGTAAGCGAGATTTTTTTCGCACATTGGCGCGGCGGGAATGTACATCACGTTCCCCCAGCCCTGCTGATTCTCCACCGGTGCGACCGAGTGGATCACGTCGCAGTGCCACCATACCGAATCTCCGGCCTCCAGTGCCGGAATGGAGGTCAGTGCGCTTATCAGCAGCGGGTGCCATTTCTCGGAGATAGGCAGTACTTTGCCTGGCGCCACGCCGCAGAGTTCATCCTCCGGTACGTCGTCAAGCAGCGGACGCAGCAGCACGTAGGCCATCGCTTCCGGAATCGGCACTACGTGCAGTAGCCCCTGATCCGGGATCATGTCCGAGAGTGCAGTCCAGCCCTGGAAGGTGCGGAACACCGAGCATTTGGTGGTGTTATCGACGGTGTATTCTTCCACCTCGGTGCGGTGCGCCGCGTTCCACGGGTCGTATTGTTCCACGTTCCCGTTAAATACGCTGGCGAAGACCTGCTGATAGGCTGGCAGCAGCCAGCGTTCCAGCGCGCCAGAATCGGTATGTGCTCCGAGGCCTTTGGAGGTGGTACCCGGTGGGCGACGGCGGATACGGTCCGGATAAATGACGCTGATATCCGGATTAAACCACTGCTTACCCTCGCTTTCCACTTGCCAGAGGCGGTTGAGGAACGATTGGGCCAGCGCCATCTCTTCGCTCTGACGCGCCTGCATTTGCGCCTGCGACCAGTAAATCGGGTAGATTTCCGGACGTGAGGCATCAAGTGAACCGAAAAAGCTATCGCCCGGCCCCTTATATACGTCATCGAAATGGTTGAGATCGAGGTAATCGAGCATTGAACGATCCCACGCCAGCGCTTGTTCACGCGGGAAGTGACCTTTAATCACCGCACATCCGCGGCGCTTCACCTCGGCGCGGATGGCCTCGCTAATGTTACCCGCCGCCAGATCGGCAAAGGGAATGATTGGCCACACCGGCTGGCCCTGCGCCTTCAGGGCGTTAATTTCCGCGACCCGCGCTTCAATGGTGGCGCTCAGGCGGTCGAACACCGCCTGTACATCGTCAATCTGTGCGCGCAGCGCCTGCTTCATCTGGCGAATCGCCGCTTTCGGGTCGGCAGGGAGCGTTTCGTGGGTAAAGGTAATCGTCATATCAACCTCGCAATCTTTCATTCGAAAGTAAAATGCATTACATGTGATACTTTAAGTTAAAATAAAGTTAATGCAAGTTTAAATTTTTGCGTTCGATCACGAAGATAAAGGAAGATGAATACGTAGGCCGGATAAGGCAACGCCGCCATCCGGCAATGTGCTCGGAAGCGCCTGATGGCGCTGCGTTTATCAGGCCGACAAAGGAAGAGAATTAGAAGGGGGCGGCGCCGTCCAGCACGGACTGAATGACGTTCAGCGCACCGTCGTGGTTGTTGTCGTCGGTCCGGTAGTCCGCAATGGCCTTAATGCTGTCGACCGCGTTGCCCATGGCGAAGGAATATTTCACCAGCTTGAGCATCTCGGCGTCGTTGCCGCTATCGCCAATCGCCACGCACTGCTGCGGCGAAAGCTGCCAGCGCTTCAGCAGGCGACTGATGCCGTTGGCTTTGTGCAGGCCGGGAATGATGAGATCGACAAAGCCGAAGCCGCTGGTGACGGGCTTCATAATGCCGTCGAGGGAGACGTGCAGCTTATCAATCAGATCGGGGATATCGCTGTCCGGGAGGTTCAGGGAGAATTTGAACATCTTATCGTCGACGTCGTGGAAGTTCGCCACGCGCTTTAAGCGGTAGTAGTGTTTGGACATCAGTTTAACCAGCGCATCCGGCGCGCTGTCGCTGATATAAGCGCTTTCCAGACCGCAGGCGACGAAATACATCTGCGGGTCTTTCAGCAGTTCGCCAATCACCGTCTGATACTCATGTTTCGTTAGCTCGCCGTGGAAAAGCTGCTGCCCGTGCTCGTACACCAGCGCGCCGTTTTCCGCGACAAAAGAGATGCGATCCCGAATTTCAGGGAAGAAGGTAATCAGCTGATAATACTGGTTGCCGCTGGCGACAACGAATTCAATGCCACGTGCTTGAAGCTGTTCAAACTGCGCCAGAAACCGCGAACGGTCGTAGGTCTTGGCGTCATTAAGAAAAGTTCCGTCCATATCGGTGACGATAACTTTAATGGTCATACGGGATGCTCCTGGTGTAACTTCGGCCAGAAACAATTTAATTACAATGTGAGATAAAGCACAAATTTATTTCATTTGAAAGAAAACTGCCGGGTGGCGGCTACGCCTTACCCGGCCTACACGGTGAGGGGATTGTAGGCCCGGTAAGCGAAGCGCCACCGGGCAATGGTGTTAAAGCGTATGCTCAGTACGCGCGATAATATCGTCCTGCGCATCCGGCGACAGCGCGGTGAAGAAGGCTGAGTAACCCGCCACGCGCACCACTAAATCACGGTACTGATCCGGATGCTTTTTCGCCTCCAGCAGCGTTTCGCGCGACACGATGTTGTACTGAATATGCCAGCCTTTGTGCACTTCGAAGAAGGTACGCAGCAGCGCCATCAGCTTTTGCTTGTCGCTTTCGTTTTCCAGCGTCGCCGGGTTCAGCTTCTGGTTCAGCAGCACGCCGCCGAGAATCGCCGAGGTCGGCAGCTTACCGACGGAGCTAATCACCGCCGTTGGCCCCAGGTGGTCGGTGCCGGAAGCCGGGCTGGCGCCTTCTGCAAGCGGGGTTTTCGCTTTACGGCCGTCCGGGGTTGCCATGGTCTGCGCGCCAAACGGTACGTTCGCTGAAATGGAAGACGTGCCCGCGTAATAGTTGCCGCCGATCGGGCCGCGACCGTAACGGGGGTTGTGATACTGCTTCAGTTCGTCGATATAGGTCTGATAGGCGCGGGCCAGCAGGGCGTCGACGCTGTCATCATCATTGCCGTACTTCGGCGCGCCGTTGATCAAACGCTGACGCAACTGCTCGTGGGTCAGCCCTTCGTAGTCTTCCGCCAGCGCTTTTGCCAGCTCCTGCTGACCAATCAGCCCCTGATCGAAGACCAGTTTTTTCACCGCTGCCAGGCTGTTGCCGAGGTTGGCGATCCCCACCTGCAGGCCGGAAACCCAGTCGTACTTCGCGCCGCCCTGCTTAATGCTTTTCGCCCGTTCAATGCAGTCGTCAACCAGCGCTGAACAGAGAATATCGTGCACGTTCTCTTCCAGCATGGTGTCGACTACGTATTCAATCTCAATCGATTTACGGGTGTAGTAGCGAATCTGGGTATCCCAGTCGGCCAGCATCTGCTCGAAGTTGGCGAAGTTGCCCTGCGACAGCGCGTGTTCCTGCGGCAGGAATACCTGGCCGCTGGTGGCATCGCGGCCGCCTTCCATCGCGGCCAGCATCACGCGGGCAAAGTTGATAAAGCTCATCCCGGTGCAGCGGTAGCCCCACTTGCCGCCGACGGCGGTTTCGATGCAGCCGATGGCCGCATAGTCGTAAGCATCTTCGGGCTCGATACCCAGCTTGATGAATTCCGGTATCACAATTTCATCGTTATTAAACGCGGGCATACCGAAACCGCAGCGAATCACCTGCACGCAGGCGTCGAGGAAGTCGTTGCTCATCCCGGCGTGATAGCGCACGCTCAGGTTCGGCTGCGTGGAACGCAGGCGGCCACAGGATTCGAGAATCGCGTAAGAGAGCGGGTTCACCGCGTCCTGCGCTTCGCCGTTGACCAGCTTCTGGCCGCCGATGGTGACGTTCTGATACAGCGGGCTACCGGCGGAAGCTTTGGAGTGTGAGCCGGAGCGAATCTTATTCACTTCCAGCAGCTTCAGCCAGCAGCTGTGCAGCAGCTCGATAGCGTGTTCGCGATCCAGCGACTGTTCCAGCTCAACGTCGCGGCGGTAGTACGGATACAGATACTGGTCCATGCGGGCAAACGACACCGAGTGACCGTTGGACTCAATTTGCAGAATCAGCTGGATGAAGTAGCACAGCTGCAGCGCCTGCCAGAAGGTTTTTGGCGGCTGGTGGGCAATGACATCGCAGTTTTCGGCGATCGCCAGCAACTCGTCGCGGCGGGTTTCGCGAGACTCTTCGGCAGCCATTTTGCGCGCCAGCTCGGCGAAACGTTCAATGTGCAGGCCCACGGCTTCCAGCACAATATCAATGGCTTTCAGGAGCTGCTCACCGTGGAGGTCTTCCAGTACGGTCAGGTTGATGCGGGTACGACGCTCGGCGACTTTGGCGCGCATGCCGTCGAGGCCTTTTTCCAGCAGCAGCGGGTAGTTCACCGCCAGGTGGGCGTCGCCGGAGGTCATATTACCTTCGGCTTTAATAATGCCGGTGGCCAGCAGCGCTTTCTGTTCATCGGTAAACATGCCGTAGCAGCGGTCTTGTACGGTCTGGCCACGCCACCATGGGCACACTTCGTGCAGCACGCGCTTGTTCTCTTCGCTCACCGCAAAACCGGCGCCGGGGCGGTCGGCCAGGTCATCGATCTCTTTTTCAATCCAGCTGACGGTATATTCCGGGAAAATAGGCGCGGCGCGCACTTCACTGGCCTGGTTGCCGATAATCAGCTCGTCGTGCTTGATCCAGATAGTGCGTTCTGCGAGGTGATGGGCCAGCGCCAGCGCGCGGCGTACCGGAATCGGCTTGTCGAGATGCTGCTGATAGGCTTCGGTATAGTGGCGTGCGCGTTCGGTACATACCGGTGGCTTAACGATATGCACCAGCGCGGTTTTGTGAGCTTTGATGCGGTCGGTCAGTTTGTCGAGAGTCAGAGTGGTCATCGTTTTATCCTCGTAGTGTCGCCGTTAACCCTTTTTCGCGGGCGTACTGCTGGGCAAAATCCAGCAGCGCCGGGTCGTTCAGCGGCTTGTCGGGTGCAAAGTAGGGAAGGCCGAGCAGGGTATATTTGTTGATACCCAACGTGTGGTACGGCAAAAAATGAATGTCGCGCACGCCCGGCATCTCGTCGGCGGCAAAATCAGCAATCGCTTTGATGGAGTCTTCATCGGCATTAAAGCCCTGAATCAGCGGTACGCGCAGGGTTACCTGTTTTCCGGCGGCAGCGAGACGTTTCAGGTTATCGAGCACGCGTTTGGCCGAGCCGTCGGTCCACTGCTTGAAGCGTGCTTCGTCTACGTGCTTCAGGTCAGCGAGGAACAGGTCGATATAGGGCAGCGCGGGCTCCAGGTAGCGCCATGGCACATGCAGGCAGGTTTCTACCGCCGTATGGATGCCTTGCTCATGGGCGCTTTTCAACAGTTCCAGCGCCAGTTCCGGGTTCATAAACGGTTCGCCGCCGGAGAGCGTCATACCGCCGCCGCTGCGATCGTAAAACGGTTTATCGCGCAGCACGGTGGCCATAATTTCTTCGGCGCTTTTCTCTTCGCCGCAGACGGTCAGCGCCTGCGTCGGGCAGCAGCTGGTCAGTGTGGCAAGGTGGGCGTCATCCAGCTTTTCCCGATGGATAACCAGCCCGTTAAGCGCACGTTCAATGACCGACGGCGCAGCTTTCTGGCACAGGTCGCAGCCGTCCAGGCACAGACGCGGGTCGAACAGCAAATCCTGCTCGCGGGAGCGGCTTTCGGGGTTCTGGCACCAGCGACAGCCGAGCGAACAGCCTTTCAGGAAAACCACGGTACGGATACCGGGGCCATCGTGGGTGGAATAGCGCTGAATGTTGAAAATCATATGCTGCCCTCATCTTTCGTATAAAGATTAAAATGCTTTCGAATGAAAGTTATATTGATGTGCGTCAACTTAAGAGGAGGTTTTGCTGTGGTAATGTTATTCCATGCTCAATATCACGGTTTAAGGACACATCATGGAACTCTATCTCGACACCTCTGACGTGGCGGCAGTTAAAAAGCTGGCGCGTGTTTTCCCGCTGGCGGGCGTGACTACCAACCCAAGCATTGTGGCGGCGGGTAAAAAACCGCTGGATGTGCTGTTGCCGGAACTGCTGGAAGCGATGGGCGGTAAAGGCCGTTTATTTGCCCAGGTGATGGCGACAACCGCCGACGGCATGGTGGCGGACGCGCATAAGCTGCGGGCGATTATTCCGGATCTGGTCGTTAAAGTGCCGGTGACGGCGGAAGGTCTGGCGGCGATTAAGCTGCTGAAAGCGGAAGGGATCCCGACGCTGGGTACCGCCGTTTACGGCGCAGCGCAGGGTCTGCTGTCGGCGCTGGCGGGGGCTGAATATGTCGCGCCTTACGTTAATCGCGTCGATGCGCAGGGGGGAAATGGTATTCAGACGGTGTGTGAATTACAGGATCTGCTGACTCTGCATGCGCCACAGTCGAAGGTGCTGGCCGCGAGCTTTAAAACGCCGCGTCAGGCGCTGGACTGCCTGCTAGCGGGCTGCCAGTCGATTACCCTGCCGCTGGACGTTGCGCAGCAGCTGATCAGCTACCCGGCGGTAGATGCCGCAGTGGCGAAGTTTGAACAGGACTGGCAAACGGCGTTTGGCCGTACGTCGCTGTAACGCGTTCGCTCGACCGGGCTACGTCGGTTGTTGTAGGTCGGATAAGCGCAGCGCCATCCGGCAATACTCGTTGCCATTGCCGGATGGCGGCGTTGCCTTATCCGGCCTACGATCGATTCTCTCTCCACAATGGTGAAGGCGTTACGCCGAAGCCTCCCCGCACACCTCGCACGTCGGGCTACGCATCAGCTTCATCTCTCTGAACTGGCAGCGCATCGCGTCATACATCACGATTTTGCCCGCCGCTGGCGTACCGTAATGGGCCAGCACCTTAATTGCTTCCATCGCCTGCATCGCGCCAATCACGCCCACTAGCGGCGCCATCACGCCCGCTTCCACGCAGGTGAGCGCATTCTCGCCGAACAGACGGCTCAGGCAGCGATAGCACGGCTCGCCTTCCTGATACGTAAACACCGAAATCTGTCCTTCCATGCGAATTGCCGCGCCGGAAACCAGCGGGACTTTATGCCGGAAACAGCCTGCATTCAGCTGGTTACGAATAGCGACGTTATCGGTACAGTCGAGCACCAAATCCTGTTCCGCAATCAGCGCCCACAGCGCCGCTTCTTCCAGCAGTGCGTTGTGGGTCGCCAGCGTGACGTGTGGGTTAATGCGCGCCAGCGCGTCGCGGGCGGAGTCGACTTTCGGCTGACCGATAGTGGCGTCGCTATGCAGCGTCTGGCGTTGCAGGTTGGAAAGCGCCACGGTGTCGAAATCGAGCAGGGTGAGTTGGCCAATTCCCGCGGCGGCCAGATACTGCGCCGCCGCACAGCCCAGCCCACCCAGGCCGACAACCAGCACGCGCGACGTCTTTAACTGCTCCTGGCCGTCAAAATCAAAATCCCGCAGGATGATTTGCCGGTTGTAGCGCAGCATCTCGGCATCGCTGAGTTCGGCGGCCATCACAGGCCTCCCAGCAGATGGTTAAAGGGTTCAACCTCTACCCATTCACCGGCTTCGACGTTGCCGCGCTCACGCTCCAGCACGATAAAGCAGTTGCCCTGGCTGAATGAGCTAAAAATGTGCGAGCCCTGATGGCCGGTCGTGGACACGGTAAGGTCGCCGTTGGCGTCGCGGGTCAGCAGGCCGCGCTGGAAGTCGAGACGACCCGGGGATTTTTTCAGCCGATCGGTGGTGCGTACGCGCAGGCGCGGAGCCTGCGTGGCGTTGCTGCCCGCACTCAGTTTGGCCAGCAACGGCTGCACCAGTTGATAGAAGGTGAGCGCCGCGGAGACCGGGTTACCCGGCAGACCGCAGAACCAGCTATGGCTTAGCTTACCGAAAGCGAACGGCTTGCCCGGTTTGATGGCAAGCTTCCAGAAGCTGATTTCACCCAGCTCGTCGAGAATCGTTTTGGTGTAGTCCGCTTCGCCTACGGAAACGCCGCCGGAGCTAATGACTACGTCCGCCTGCTGGTCGGCCTGAATAAAGGTCTGCCGCAGCTGTTCCGGGTCATCGCGGATAATCCCGAGGTTAATCACCTCGCAGCCTAACTGCTCAAGCATCAGATGCACCGCCAGGCGGTTGGTGTCGTAGATTTGTCCATCGCCCAACGGCTGGCCCGGTAGCTGGAGTTCGTCACCGGTGGAGAACAGGGCGACGCGCACTTTACGCACCACGTTCACCTCGGCAATGCCGAGGGAAGCCAGCACTGGCAGCTCGGCGACGGTGAGGCGGGTACCCGCCGGGAAAACCACCGCGCCGTTGGCGATGTCTTCGCCGCGACGGCGAATATTCTGCCCCGGCTTCACAGCTGCGGTGAAACGGATACCGGCGTCGGTCTGCTCGGTCTCTTCCTGCATCACGACCGCTTCACAGCCTGCGGGAATCGGCGCGCCGGTCATAATGCGTACGCAGCTTCCGGCAGGCCATTCACCGTGGAACGGCTGCCCGGCAAAGGCTTTACCCGCGACCGTCAGCGGCGTTTGCGCCGCGAGGTCGGCCAGACGCACCGCGTAGCCATCCATCGCCGAGTTATCAAAACCCGGAACGTCCAATGGGGAGACGACATCGCCTGCGGTGATACGGCCGAAAGCCTGTAACAGCGGCACCGACTCGCTTTCACGAAGCGGGCTAATTTGCTCAAGCATCTGGGCGAGCGCGGTATCAAGCGGGATCAGTCCGGCGGTAAAATCCATGGGTAAACTCCTGCGGGAAACGTTCGAATGCGCACATTATGGCAGAAAACCCCCGCAGACTGTATGCCACCTGTGGTGTACCCTGACATTTCCGGACGCTCTTTCTATATTCAAAATTGATATAGGAACAGAGTCACTATAATGATATTTATAAATAAAATGACGTAAGGGATAACGAATGGGTAAGGCTGATGCCGCGCGCGATAAATCAGCCTCAAAATGCACGATAAATGCCAGAAAAATAATTTCACTATATGAAACTAAATCACATGAGATGTAACAGTGCATCAGCATCCACTGATGCACTGTTAGTCCGCTCTCATGCTGTGGCCTGCATTTTTTTCCACAATTCCAGAGCATCAAGTCGTTCGGCTAATTTTAAATTGACTGCTCGCTGATACGCCGCTTCGAAAATCAAACATTCCGTATAACGTAACCCAAGACGTTTTCCTGCTGGTTTGCTCACCGGAACCATCACTGTTTCCTCGACCTCTTCAGTCACTGGTACGATTTCAGTTCGGACAGTACCATCGGCATCAGAGAACTTAATTTCAGTATACTGAAGCGCATCATCAACATGTCGCTCGCTTAAGACCTGTTGTCCCTCTGTCTCTGTGACTTCGCGGATAATACCAGGGCCTCGCTTCTGTCGGCTGACCGTCTGAACGTGAGGTTCGAACACTTCCTCAAATGTCTCATCCTCACAGAAAAGCGCATACTCGCGCGGGTCGAGTCCTTCAGACTCAAACGCTGTTGCAACATCCTGCGCAATTAATCCGGCATGCAGCCGTGCGTCTTCACCTTTCTCATCCAGAGATTCCAGTAGCTGATAAATCGTTGGCGGTACTTTGGCCCATGCCCGCAATTCAGCCTCACTTAACGCGCCGGATACGCCGCGTATCTTTTTCGTTGAGATATCTGATGTATTGATACTGGCTGTAGCTGCATAGATTACAGACGCGCGGGCGCTCGGCGTCCCTACGGAGGAATTATTATCCGTTTTAAAATCAATATTACCCGCGAACAGTGACCTGCCTGATTCAAACACGGCAAAACCGGTTTTCGGCGAAGCCTCAGCCTTACCGATGCCAACCTGGAATCTTACAGGATCTGCCAGCGAGGTTTTGTATTCAGAGAATCCGCCAAGTGCTGCGCAGTAAGGATCTGCGATTGTATGTCCTCTCCCTCCGGCAAAAGCGTAGGGAGCTTTAATAGTATTGCCGTAACCAAAAGCTGCTGAGTATTGCGCCTGGGCAGCAAACGTGTTCAGGCGGCCCCATGCTATAGAATAATTCGCACCGGACTCCATCGTTACCTGATAACCTCCTGCAAGCGCATAATTTGCAGCCATGCACTGATAACCCCAGTGAATGGCGTCAGATGAAGCCGGACCGTTCACCGGGAAATTTCTGGTCGTGGAACCTGAACTGACAAGGCTTCCGAAATTCGCAATCGCAATTGACTGACCACTCCACGGGCCTGAACCACGGGCAGAAAATGCAGGAAGAGAGTGTCTGTGGCTGACGCCTCGTTCCTCCAGTGCTTGCCAGATTCTGAAGTAACCATGCTCCCACAGTGATTCACCCAGCCAGTGAGTATAATCGCCAGTCCCGTCAATATCATATTGTGTTTTAAGTCCTGCTGAGTTTACATAAATACAGTTTCGATTAACGTTTTCACAATAATCCAGTTGGGCCTGCCAGACCTGATAACGCGTGTGCAGGCCAGACATCCCCATAATAAATAATGGTGTGGTATCAGACATCCAGCTTTCAGAACGGAACTGCTCGTCAAGAATCGCCAGTTTGTCCCGATATGAAGTTACAGTGTCGGTCAGGGCGTTTGCTTCACCCTGAGCATAAATGACAAAATCGACCTTCGTTTTACCTGTCGAAGCGATTTCAGGCGTTGCCAGCGCAGCCTCAACTTTTCTTTTTATGGCGACGTAACGTTCGGAACCAACGCCATTCCCCATCCAGTCCTCTACAGGACGTCCGCCTGCTGCATCATAGATAATGAAAACTTTTTCAGCCTTTAATTCATCAACAAGTCGATGGGCAAGGGCCAGAGCGATATTATTATTACCGCCATTACCATCAGGCGTCGCCTGTGAGAATGGTGATTTAGTATAATCGCTGCTGCCCCATTTACCTGTCTTACCATCAAATACCATTATTTTGTCACTGGCAGGATTCGGGCCACCGTTATTAGCTCCCTGAGCATTAGATTGCCCCGTAATAACAATGATGAATATTCTGCGAGCCAGAACAGAAATGAAATTAATTTTATCTGCAAGGAACTCAAACTGAGCTTTTAACCACTGAGTACGTTTTGCAAGCTGGATGGCCTGTAAATTTGCCGGACCGCTGTCAGCAAAATTATTCTTTTTACCAAGAACCGGAGTATCTTCGGTGAGTTCGTAAATCGTGGATGTCCACTCTGCGCTTTCTTCAAGTTTCGACATATTAAACACCTTTATAGTTGTGCGTTCCGTTATAGTTAATCCGTCCGTTATAAGTCAGTGTGTTTCGGTGTGAGACAAATTGAATTTTTCCGAAATAGCTGAAGACGGATTCAACCTGCTGCTTAAAGTCAGGGAGGATAAGAGAGGTCATATTCATACCTGCAACAGCATTCTCGCTGCTGAGCATCTCTAACGTGGCAAGCGGGTCAATGGATACGCGATACAGTTCCAGCAATACAGGGGTTGACTCCTCCGCAATATTTATCCCGTGAAAGCGTAAATAACACTCCTGAGATTTCGCTGAGAAAAACGGTAGCCACTGGTTAAAAAGATGTTCGTATACTACTTTCAGACGACTTTTTCCCGGAGTGGACAGAAACTCAATCGTGCCAAACTGGCGGTCAACAACATAATCTGCATCACGTTCCAGCCCGTTAATACTGACGTTAAAAACCGTGGTATGGGGCAGCGCGATAATATCCCCTTTAACTATCCCGTCAGGTAAGGCGAACTGCTCATTAAATGAAAAAGGTTCATCCACCGGTTGAGCACCCAATAACAGCGCCAGATTTTCAACTGAGAAATTATGCCAGGTTGAACTGATGGAGCCGCTGGCCCCGGTAATGATTCTCTGATTTTGATAGAGCTGCCCGCCCCGTGATGCCTTTGTTATTTGTTGCTCATACGAAAATGCTATTTTCAATGATGAAACATCACCGACCCAACGAAATGCGCGTTTATTATCTCTGGGTGCCAGGAATACCTTACCCTGACCATAATAATAGTTTTCCCTCATAGTCTGATACTCCGTTCAGTGAGTTTCAGGGAGATTATGCCCTCGTTCAAAACGGGACCGTCCGTCGTGAAAATAGTGATATCCATTTCTGCGAGATAAATACCTGCATTCCATTCGCTGGCTGCTGCCGACCCGGTAGAGGAATCCAACAACAGCGCAGAGGCATCTCCTTCCAGCGCCAGCACGGTCAGTGGCCCGCTGGTTTCCGTCCACTGCGCGATGGCCAGCACCGGATGGGTACCGAACGACCACGGCGGCGTCGGCCAGGTGCCTGCTGGCCATTCAATATCATCGGCAGGAATAGAAAGACCGCTGGCCAGCAGGTCGGGTGGGTACCAGGCTGTAATTCCGGCGGCATCGGCAATGGCATGCAGTTCAGGCACCGCACCGGTTTCGGTATCTTCCGGCGTTGCCGTGGCCCAGTCGCTACCATCCACGATGGTCAGGGACAGGGTGACAGTGATCGGGAACGCCTTATAACGCCCTGAAGGGAGTCCCGTCCGGAATGTATAAAGCGACATCAGTCCATCACGGCGGCTCTGCAGCGTCAGAGTATGCACATCAGCACCATCGCCACCGGTGACATAGGGGATCGGAATGCTGGCGTCACTGGTGACCAACGACCAGACCTCGCTACCAGTGCTCTGAGCAATCAGTTTCACCACATACTCTGTACCGGGTTCGGGGCCGATGCTGTTTTCGGTACAGTCAATCAGGCGGTCGGCCTGCAGCAGGCGGTCACGATGGGAGAATGCCAGCGTAAAAGTATCGGAGGTGGCCACGGCCTCAGGGTACAGGACCCCATTCACGCTAATATTCCCGGGCAGATACGGTCTGGCCTGACGCCCGGCCATGGTCAGCGCAGCCACCGGAGCGGCAGATTCTGCCAGCGTTTCCGTGCTGGTCCGGGTGAGCAAACGAGCCTCAACCGTTTCACCGGACAGGTATTCAAGCCCGTCCGAGTCCAGCGCATCCTGATACGCCCAGCACAGATCCCCTGCAAAGTGTCCTGACGGCAGGGAGTCCATGCAACCACGTCCGACGGTGAGAGTGGCTGCAGGAATGTCGACCGCGTCAACACGCATGATTTCATCATTAATCATCAGACCTTCACCAACGGTCGGGAAGATGGCCATGCTGACATGCAGGACGGTATCGAGTCGCCCGACTGGAGCCGTCAGCGTTCCTGATGGTGTCCAGTCACCCTGTCCACGGTCGGCGAACGTCGCTCCCGCTGCGCGGGTCTGCAGCAGATAGTTGATGCTGAGAGAGGTTGGTGCGATGGCCATCACGCCAGGATAGCCGGATTCAGGTTTCAGATAGTTCAGCTCAGCCTCGCTGACGGTCCCGGCCAGAACAGCATAAGGCAGCTCAATCAGCCGCTGGATGGTGACAGGTCGGGCGGATTTATCCGGTGGTGTCCAGCCGCTGTCCTGTTGTCCGGAGCTGTAAGAGGTGGATGGGAGGCCGAAAACATCCTGAACCACAGTCAGCGTCAGGACGCCGGTATCACCTTCCTCTATTTTTCCCACACGCAGCACCATATTGTCGATGTTACGGTCGGGCAACCGGACGCGGAAAACATCACCCGGGCGCAGAATTCCGCCGCGCCGGTCGAACTGGATGACCAGACGGGTCAGTTCAGACTGGGCCGTCTCCAGGTCTCGCTGGGCTACGCGGGCGGCAAGTGAATGTGTGGGGATCGCTTTGTACTCGACCGAACTGCTGTTAAGTCCGGTATTCTGTATCGCCCCGAGGTTCTGCGCCCGGACCTCACCATCGGCATTTGTGACGGGGTCATTCCAGGTCACGACAATTTCATTCGGGTTCGACGTGGTACTGGCGCTGTCATCATCCTGAACGGCAATAATGCCGTTATCGTAGGTGAAGAGCGGCAGGTCATCGACACGGTAATCCCCGCGCAGCAGCTTCAGGGTCAGTTTGCCGGTTTCGAGGTCGGCATACTGCACCGCGCCGACATGATCGAGTACCTGCTGAACGAACGTATCCAGCCCATCCTGACGGTTATAGCGGAAGCACAGGCCAAAACCTTCTTCATACAACGTATCAGCAGCGGCGCGATAACTGTCGAGGTTCAGGTCATCGGCGAGTGTCAGCTGACGTCCCCAGTCGCGATTAGTGGCACATTCCACCAGGATGTGCGCCGGGTTCATAGCATGAATGGCCCGCAGATTGGCAATCTGGTCCGGCAGCAGATCGCTCTCGTCATCCAGTTGGCCCTCGGTATTCTCAAGCATGATTGTAGCTTTCTCCGGGTACCAGACATCACCGTCCCAGCCTTTTGTTGTACGGCGAACGCGGTATAACCACGGTTTGGGGCTGGCGCTGTAGCAACTGACCAGACCACTGAAGAAGGTGGTCACCACGCCACGAAACCCCGGCACCAGTCCCGTCAGCAACTTCAGGAGCGATGCCGGTGGGACCTGATCCGGTTCGCCCATCATGATATCCAGTTGACCCTGTATGCCACCCTCACCACCGGTATCATCGCCGCCGAACAGACCGGGTTTGTCGATGTACACCGAGGTGCTGGATGAAATCTGCCCCGGCGTACCGGCAAAGACCGTCTTTTTATCGGCCATGATCGACACAATTTCGTTAACCGGACCGCGCCCCAGCCCCGCCTGTACATCCCAGGAATAGCGATAGCCAACGGTGACTTTTTTTGAACCTTTACCGCCCATTTATGCTCCCGCTTCTTTCTGAGTCTGTTGCGCCAGTTCGACGATCTGAATCGCCAGCGCGTCGCCGGTTCCGGCCAACTGGTCCGAATCAATCCCGCCGTCACGGATGAACGCCTGCAGGTCGAGGTTATAGCGGGAAAAGAAGGTCCGTAGCCCCCATGCACAGCCGCCACCGGCGCGAATATGCTCCATCGTGATCCACATAGCGCCTCCGTTACTTTTTGATGGCCTGATAGCGATAATTGCCATACCCGAGCACGAACCAGTCAGCAGTCCAGCAGTCACCAAAGAAGACACACTGCGGAGTCCCCTCATCGGGCATGGGCATGTTCCAGTCATCCTCGGTGGCCGCTTCCGGCGTGGAGTTTTTTTGTTTTGGCGCTAATGCGGCATTGATCACATACGATGCAACCAGCACCGCCACGAATTTAGCTACTGCCCACCACATGGCATCTCCCTCTAAAACAGTTTGATAATGGTGTACGGTGACTTGCCCGGCATATGCGGCTGGCCACCATAGTTCAGATAGTTTGAGAATTTGCTGTCGCAGGTGGCAATTGTTCGGTTACAGCCCGGATACAGCGTGACGGACTGCCCGACCTGCAGGCCGGTTGTGCCGCCAAAAAGATGCAACGTATTACCGTCCTGAGCCCGCAGGCCGCGCCGCTCGGTATAGCCATTGCGGTCAAACTCAATGTAACCACCAGAGAACCAGTCACTGGCCAGCCCGGCTGGCAGGCTTGCGGTAATGGAGGAGCCATCAAGGGCGGTGACTGCCACACCGCTGACCGCAAACCGGAGCGGATCAACACGGCAGTTATGGTCGTACAGCGCATACGGGCACTGACGCCCCCAAGTGAGACGGAGTCCAACCCGTGTAAACGTGCTGGCCAGGCTGATGGTGATCAGCTTGCAGTATTCAATCTGCTCACGTTTGACGCTGCTGATTTCCCCGATCCAGACGACACGAAACTCGCCGGAGATATCCGTCGCGTGCCAGCGCATCACCCGCACCCTGACTGCCCGCGAAGGCGGCGTGGCACGAAACAGCAGCGCCACCGGATTGCTGGCCGGAACGGTGATATCCATCCCGTCACCGCTGCCGGAACTGAGGCCGCTGTTGCTGATGGCTTGTGTCTTCCAGGTATGATCGGCAAAGTCGATATCTTTGTCGGCGTTGCTGTAACGCCAGAACAGGCTGTCGCCCAGCCGGAACTCATACAGCGTCAGTGGCTGACCATCAGCCACGGAATATTCAAACTCACTCCAGCTCATCACGAACTCCGGTAAAAGTGGTGGCGGCCCGGGCCACGCCGTCAGCGTCGGTCATATGCTCCCAGGACACGCTGTCGGTATCCTGGCGGGCCAGGGTCATCAGGGAAATGGAAACAATCTGGTGCTGATCGGCGGTAATGGCATTCCCATCAAACACGAGACGTTCTGCACCATTGACCCGGAACACAGCGGTAATTCGGCGATAATGGCGTGAACCATCAGCCAGCAGAATGCAGACATCCCGACGCCCCTGACAAATACCTGGCCCGACAAAACCCACCCCGACAACGTCAACGGAATTGCCGTGAATGCCGGTTGTCGGGGAGAAGTCCAGCATCTGACCTGATACCCATATCGGGCGCTGACGGCCCCGGAGGTACCACAGAAGCTGGCGCAGAGAAGTCTGTGCCGGACGGTTGACAGTGAACCAGTTGTGCGTCTGCCGCCAGAACGGACGACCGGCGGTATCAATCCGGAACGGCACGCTGCTGCCGTTATCGAGCTCACGGATCAGAGGCTGATAGCTCCCGCTGACCGACTCGCCCCAGTCGGTTTCGGACTCAAGCACCGGGTGGCCACGGTACTGTGTGAGCACCGGCAAATCGCTGAAGGTATTGTGCTCTGCGATGCGGAAGCGCACCTGCGCGGTCATCGCGGTATCAGTGAGACGGGACAGCGACGGCGGCTCTGTCAGCACTGCCGGACGCACCGGATACACCAGCGAGCCCGCAGGCCAGTTATCGGTCAGCGGGGAGCCCAACTGCAGGGCATCCCCGGTCATACCGGCAATGGTGGCCATCCGGCTGGTTGCATCAGGGGACTCATCGGTTTTCAGCAACACCGTTCCACCGACGGTAAAGTCACGCCCGGCGGTCGGTATGGAGAGCGCGGTCGCGCCACTGGACACCGCTACCTGCAGCGCGTAAACATCCGGATAAACCGGCATGGCCCAGGTACCCGCGCAGCCCTGCCAGAGCATATGTTCGAAGCGCTGGCGGGCGGTGTCATACAGCATCGCCGTGAACTCAAACGTCCGGCGCGGTGAAAGTCGACGGGAAATCCGCTGCTCAGCGCCGGTGGGCGACTGCAGCACATCGGTCTTCCACTCCAGTGTCTCAGTCACGCCTCGGGACCAATCGGGGTCTGCCAGCCAGGGAAATAACGTCGTCATTTATTCAGCCCCAGCCATTGTTTCAGGGTCGGTACCTGCGCTTTGAGCGACGTGGTGAACTGGCGCTGGCCAGCCAGCGTCTGCGCTCCGGCGGTATAAACCTCGGACGGGTCCAGCACCAGTTGCTGCTGCAGGCTGATAGGCTGCTGCGACGCAGCGGCGGGTGTGGCCATCGCGGTTTCAGGCACGGAGGCCGGGACCGGCATATTCTGCTCGGGGATGCCCGCCAGTCCACCGGTGGCATGGCGAACGCGCGGGAGCCAGCCTTCGACCGCCGCCATACCGTGGCGGTTAAATGCGTGCAGAAAGTCAAGCGCTCCGGGTTGCTGAACCACAGCGGCGCGGGTCACAAACTCCTGGTCGGAGAGCATCGCCGGTATGGAATCTGAGGTGGTGCTGCCGGGGCCGCGAACCTGACCGCCATCAGCCGCAAACACACTGCCAAGAAGACCGCCGATACCACCGCTGCTCCCGATAAGGCTGGAGGTGGCCATCTGCGCCAGCTGTTGTGCCGCCAGCTGCGCCATACTGTTAATGATGGTGAGGGCGAGGTTTTTCACCGCATCACGCAGGTTCATGGTGCCTTTGGCCAGCCCCATCAGAGAGCTTTCGATACCGCTCTGCAGGCCGTCGCGGAATGCCTGAGTCAGCTCATTCCCCGCCTGATTCAGCTTGCCGAGCTCTTCTTCAAGCTGGCGGATCATCTCCCGGATTTTGTCACCGGCTTCACCGGGGGCGGTGGCCATCTCTTTCAGCTGCGGGAGGTAGCCCTTGATTTTGTCGCCAACTTCCTGGTGAAGCTGGACGAGGCGCTGCCGCCCCTGAATTTCATTAAGCAGGCCACCCTGAACCTGCGCCTGAATGCTGGTTTCCTGCTGGGACTGGTACGTGAACAGGTCGTCGAGCTGCTTTTTGAGGTCATCGACGCGGATTTTGGTTTCAGCTACCGGCAACAGCTTATCGAGCCAGTTCAGCCCCTCTGTGTTGCCGCTGGCTTCAAACTCGCGGCGCAGGTCAGATACGCGATTCTGTAGTTCGAGCATTGATGCGCCAGCGGTGTCGCCGGTATCGCGCATGTATTCCAGCTGCAGCTGGAGGTTCTGCCCCTTAAACTCCTGGGCGGTGATGGCGGCGTTGGCTGCTTCCGCCTGGCGACGTTGCTCGGCGGTCAGATTGCGGGTCGCAATCTCCTGGGCGCGGGTCGCTGCGGCACCCTGAGTGCGTTTTGCTGCCTGATCTTCAAGCTGTTTAACGAAGTTTTTATTGGAGGTTTCCTGCTGTTTCGCGAGGGACTGACCTTCCTTTGTCGCCTTATTGGCCGCGTTGGCTGCGTCAATTTTTTTCGCCGTTGCCCGGGCTTCATCCTGCTGGGCTTTAGTCGCACTTGAGAGCGTGCCGTTGCGGATTTCAGCCTCGACGCGGTCCAGCTCGGTGATGGCTTTTTTCTGGTTCAGCGTCTGCAGCAGCTGTTTGTTGTACTGCTCCGCCTTCTGGCCAGATTTATCCAGCGCTTTTGTGTCGGTATCCCACTGACCGCCGGAAAAGTTCTTACCGTCGGTGGAAGTGACGCCACGGGACTGAAGCATGTCCCGACCGCTGGCGCTCTTCCACAACGTTTCATAGTTCTTACGGGTTTCTTCTACCGCGTCGGCTTCTTTTTCAAGCTCGGAGCGGTTGCCTTTCCAGAGTTTCTGGAGTTTCTCGGCTGCAGCAATGCTCTCAGCATCGGTTTGTTTTCGCTTTGCTTCGGCTGCAATGGCTTTTTCTTCAGCTTGTTGCTTTTCCTTCAGTGCAGCCAGATCCTCTTTGTATCGCTTCACTGACTCTTGGTATTCACGAGGCTGCATGGCAACCTCAGTATCACTACCCGCAGCTGCAATTTTGGCTTCTAATTCCTTAATTTTATCTGTCAGTTCGTCAGCCGGAGCATCCAAACCAAGAGCACCACCGGCTTTATCTTTAAACGATTCCCATGCGCCAGTGGCCGCAATTTTTACATTATTCCATGCTCTCGCCGCCCGGTTGAGCTGTTGCTCCATTGTGCGAAGGCGTTCTTCGCTCGCCTTCTTAAATGCCTGAGAGGCTAGCTCAATCGCTTCTTCTTTTCGCCCCTGATCTTCCAGGCTCAGGATTCGCTGATAGGTCTCCAGATCGAGAAAGTGATACTGCTGGTTGGTATTGGCAGCCCACGTGGTTGCACTGTCGCTCATCTTCAGGAAGTTCGACACGACCTGATCCGCCGAGTCGCCTGACAGTTCCGCCATCAATGTCGCAGCCTGGGCCACTGAGGTCAGCGTTTCGCCAGTAAACCGACCACTGCTGACCAGCCCATTCAGGATATCGCGCACCTGACTGTAATTACCGCGCAACTGGCCACCTTGCTGCGCCATCTGTTCAAGTTCGCCGGAGGTCACACCGGCATAGTTGCCGGTTTTCTGGATCGAGCGATTGAATTCATCCTGGTCATTCATCGCCGAAACAGCTGCAATGCCCGCAGCAGCAACAATACCAACCAGCCCTCCCATCGCTAAACGGGCAGGAGTGATGATGCTCAGAAGTGCTTTAAAGGTGTTGCCCACGCCGCCAAATGAGTCCTTGATTTGCCCGCCTTGCTGAATGGCCACGAGCCAGACCGGCATTCCACTGGCCAGCGAGGTGACGACGTCTGTTATCTGCATCGGCAGGTATCGCATGGCCTGAGCATACTGACCGGCGCTGATACCGCCTTTACTCATGGCGGCATTCTGGTCGGTAATCTTCTGGATAAACGGTGCAGCTTCTGCCGAAATGCCGAGCTGTGCCGCTTTATACTGCAGCAGTTCGGCGGTGGTCAGGTTCATGGTCTCGGCCTGCTCGCGCAGCCGGTTGATGAACTGTTCTTTGGTGGCTGAAGCCTGCGCTTCAGCCTGTGCGGCTTCCCGGGCAGCAGCCGCTTCCTTGCGCCCGGCATCGGTCGCGGCATGAGCGGATTTTTCCACCTGCAGGCGCAGTTCGTTCAGGCGTGAGGAGTACTGCTCGAAATCATCATCGCCGACGAGACCCGCGCCACGGAATGTGCTCAGCTGTTCCTGCATATCATCCAGTCGGCCATAGGCAGCGACCACCGGATCGATACGGTTGACCAGAGCGGTCAGCGCAGCACGCTGGGCATCAATATCTGCCGTGGTGCCGTCCATACCATTCCGGAGCGAGCCCACCTCAGCCCGGGTACGGGCGATAGCGGCCTGATAACCGGCGTAATCTGTCGCCGCCTGCTGGGCCACATCGCCGGTCTGTGACGCAGCGGCGGCGGCACTCTGTTCTGCCTGAGCGTGGCTACGGGCTGATTCGGCGACGCTATCCTGCGCCCGGGCGGTGTTACTGAGTTTCTGCGAGCTGGTTGTTGCTGCAGAGCCAACGTCTTCCACATCTCCGGCCAGCCCCTGCAGGGCACGGCTGGCGTCCGCGAGGTCGGCGCGGATTTTCAGCATTAAATTGAGGGTGGAGTTATCGGCCATGACGCACCTGTATATAAAGGAAGAAAAAGCCCCGATCAGGATTTCAGGGCATTCACCCGCTGAGTGGCGGTATTGCCACCGGCAAATGCGGCATTGACGTCAAATACCCGGTCAATGCACGCCTGCCGGTGTTGCCGTAGCGCTTCGCTGTAATACAGCGTCAGCTGGCGGAGGGTATAGGTTCCGAGCCTGCCCGGGTCGTGTCCGGCCCGGATGAGGGTTGCGAAGATGCTGCCGAAGCCGACAATTTCGCCCGTGTTGCCCTGATGGTTTCCAGCCGGACGACAGCGTTCATAAAAAAACGGCGGTTCTGGGTCCACCACCAGTCAATCAGGCGCTGGCCCTCACCGGCGGGCAGCAGCGCCACCCACTGAACGGGCTGGTCCACAGAACAGGCGATGAGTTCAGGGATATCACCGGCGTGCTTTCGCAGCACAGCTTCAATCTCTTCAATCAGGGGCCACGGTGTCTGCATGACCTCCGCCAGACTGTGGGTGAGCGCATCCAGTTTGTCGCCCAGCTGCAGCATATCCACCAGAGTGTATTCGCGGATAACCAGCCCCCGGCCCGCAATGGTGATATTGCGGGTCGAGAGCAGCACGCTCAGCTCGTCTTCGGTATCGGCGGGTTTTTGCTTGCTCATGCGACAGGCTCCGCAACATCAATGACGCGGCCAAAGCGACCGATGGTCGGGTCGTCCGGGCGGGCATTGTCGTACAGCACGGTGGAGGTGGTCTCCAGCCCGGCCAGCGAGGTGTCGCCCTGAATCAGCGTCAGCGCTGAGGCCGGGGAGAAGGAGATTTTGTAAAGCTCCAGAATCTTCGCCGCACCGCCTTCGGCAAGGTTGATCCCCTCGAAACGCAGGTAAAAATCTTCCGGCTGCTGCGTGAACAGCGTGGTGTTGACCGAACCTGCATACTTATAATTCACGGACGGAGCCGTTGACTGAGCGGTCAGGAAGGTGATCGACCCGTAGGTGTAATCCACTTCGTAGTCGGTCCCTTCCACCAGAGTACCGATAACCACGTCACTGACGCGCTGATGGTCCAGAATGTAGCGTTCACCCGCCACAATGCCTGCCGGAAGAAGTTCGCCGGTGATGGTGCCTGCGGGGATCACAACCTGCTCACCGTACAGCACCACGGCCAGATTCTCCGGGGCCAGATCGTGCCAGGTTGACGTCAGCGTACCGTCCTGGTTGGTGACAAAGCTGCGCACCGTGCCCCGGCGTCCGGAATAACTCTCTTTGTGGTTAAGACGCTCAACCGTCAGCGCCAGCGATAAGGCCGACACATCGCCAACCCAGCGGAATGCACCGGGCTTCCCGTTAGCCAGACGACGGGCCAGAAACACTTTCCCCTGGCCGTAGTAGTAGGTTTCAAGCTGTGCCATTGTCTTCCGGCTCCTGTTGTTTGCTTTTGACACGGTTGCCCTGAGTGTCGCTGACGACCGGAGTGGCAACCACGATAAGTTGATGGTCCCGGAGCCAGACTTCTTCGGCTTCGGTCACGGTGATGGTTTCACCGGCTGCAAAACGCTTACCCTGATGGGTATGCGGCTGCAGGAGTTTTACGTCGGGCATCGTCTGCCTCCGATAACATGATTGACCTGGAAGGTATCCATCCAGAGCAGGGTGCCGCCGTCATAGTCCAGAATGTCGCCCTTGAGCCACTGGATACCGGTGGTCGCGAGCTTGCCAGGTATCCAGCCAATCAACTGGTCGCGTATCTGGCCGACCAGCGGGCTGATTTCATGGGTCAGACCATCAGCCCCCTGACCATAGTTGCGCACGGCAACGGCCACACCGAAGACCGCCTCAGCAACCTGCGCCCGGCTCCCGTTCCCCGGAACACCGCGCTCAGGTCCCATCAGCACATACGCCCCGGGGACCGCAAAACCGGATAACTCCGTCACCTGGCTGTATTCGACGATGGTGCCGAGGAAGCTCAGCGGGGACGGCGTCAGTGGCTGCAGGCGCTCGACGATCAGACTGATGGAAAACGGTTCGCTGCTCATTTTCCGTAATCCCTCAGTGAGTCCATGCTGAACGTGCGACCGGGGCCATCCACCATCGGCGGACCGCCAGCGGGTTTCTGCGTATCGGTCGCGCCGAGGCTGAATTTGCCGTTGGCCAGCTGCTCCATCAACTTCATCGCATCGCGGTAATCACGGACAATCGGGTCTGTCCGTTCATCAGAAATACGATGCTGATGCAGCTTGTAGCGCACAACGGAGCGGCCCCAGCTGCTCAGGATCGGATGGACCTTCACCAGTGGCAGGGTGTAACCGCGCTGGCGGAGATAACCGTCAATCAGGTTCTGGGCTTCTTCCACCGCACCGCCAATGCGCTCCACCACCTCAAGGGCCACCGCCACTTCAGCAGGAGGCCATGACGTGGTCTCTTCCCCACGCAACACTGCATCCAGCAGCTCCGGTCGGGCCGGAGGCTTGCCCGGAAGCTGAGTCACCTGAGACAGTTCGACCGCACCTGGGCGGTCAGCCAGTTCAGCAAGGGATATATACCAGGTCACGGCCATCACTCGCCTCCGCTTATGCCGATACGGCATTCTGGAAGAAGTAGCCACAGTCCTGAGCCACAATCAGCTCGCGCACGGACTCACCGACACGGACGCGCTGGCCACCGCGCATCCCCATGTCCGGATCAGGAATGGAGCCGGAGACACGGGAGCCAAACTGCGCGGTAAAGCCGAAGGTCACGCCACCCTGGGTATCGGCCAGCAGATTACGGTAGATAAAGGCGGCATGGTTGGCCCAGGCACGCACCAGCACCGGCTTCTGGCCCGGTCGGGCGATATTGACGAACGCCGAGCCGACGACGATTTCGTCGAGTTCCAGCAGGCCGCGAAGGAAGTCCAGCGGTACCAGGCCATCTTCACCCAGTGTGCCGTTATAGGCTTTCACGACCGACGGGTTCTGACGCAGGGCTGTTGCCGTAGAGCGTCCCAGTACTGCCACGTTCGGGCGCATGATCATCTTGTCGAGCGCAGTGACAATTTTCTTAATCGGTTTGCTCGCGTCGTTGTCCCACTGGTCAGCAGCAGCCAGGTTTTCTTTATTACCCACAGGGTAACTGGCCGCGTTAAACACCTCTTTACTGGTGCGAACTTCGCGGTCGAGCATGATGATATCGGACACGCGCTCAGTCGCACGGCCCAGCGGATCGTAATTGGCAGGAGCATTGTCAATATCGGACTGCGGAACCGGTGCATCAAGGGCGTAATCGTTGGTCGAGGAGGTCTCATCCTCTGCATCAAACTCAATCTGATTGGGTTGTGACGTCCGTCCGACAGTGGTGGTCGGTACGGTGAAGCCCTGACCGAGATCGAACTTCCACCATTTAAACTCGGCTTTCCCCACCGGCACGCGCGGTAACACGCTGTCGGCAATCAGGGAGAGGTTACGGTACCCGATGGCAATCGCCGTCAGGTGGGGGTCAATCGGAAACGGTGCTTTGGCCATTCTGAATTACTCCGGAAAAATAAGATGAAAAATTCTGTTTGTTACCCCTGGTGCTGCTGTCAACCGCCTCCGGCTGCAGCAGCGGCCAGTTGACCCGGAGCAATCCAGACAGAGCCGAGATCATCTTCGGCACCGTCATACTCCGCAAAGCCGAGATAGAACTGACCCGCAGTGGCCGGAATTGCACGACCGTCAGCATCAGCCGTCAGCGGGTCACCGGCGACAACATCACCACCATAGATAACCGGCGTCAGCTGGCTGCGAACCACATCAGCGGGTTCCCCGACGCTGGCAGCAACGAGGGTGGTGACACCGATAATCAGCTTGCTGCCATCGACGGCCAGAGTGATTTCGTCCGGCACCGTGCCATGCGTGACCATACGACGCGCAGCCAGTGCCACTTCTGCCTTATGGCAGGTGATCAGACCCGGAATATTCATTGCTGGGCTCCTTTCTTCACGTGGTTAACCGCGTCCGTCATGGAGATGGTGCGACCCTGTTTAGCCTGCTCTGCCTGATAGTTCTGGGCGGCAGTGGCCAGCGCGGAGGCATCGGCGAAATCAAGAGCATCTTTATTTGCAGGCGGGGTTTTCTCGCTGAAGTCCATTACTTTGGGCTTCTCGCTCAGCACATCGCGCAGCAACTCTTCCGGCGTTTTGTTCACAGTGGCATCACCATCGGCAAAAGACAGCGGTGTGGTATCAAGGCTGAGCAGTACCTCAACCACCATGTTCTTCTGGCGTGGCAGGATAGATCCGGCTTTAACCAGCCCGTCTGCATAGCTGACAACCGCATCGCGGCGCACCTTCGCATCGCGCAGTTTTGCGGTTTCTTCATCCCTGCGTAGTTTCTCTTCACGCTCTGCCAGCGCTGTTTCACGCCGGGCGAGCTCCACCGCCGTAACGGTGGGCGTTTTGTTCGGGTCCACATTGGTCTCCTCGGCATATGCCAGTGGTGAGATTGACTTACGTTCATCTGTGGCCGAGTCCAGAATCGACTGGATACGCCACTGAGGAATGATGGAATCGGCCTGCTCAATAGTTGTTTCCTGAATCACCCAGTCGCGAATCGACTGAAACAGGCTGGCCAGATTGTCGGCTTCCCACGGCAACGCGAACTCCAGCGGGCCGTTATCGCCGCTGACCTCGGCGAACTGCGCATCAGGGAGCCCTTTGACGCCAGGAGGGACGGCCCCCAGAAAACCCACATGGCGGGCATAGAAATGACCGGGTTTCGGGTTGCCGGGGCTGTCAGGCTGATAAATAGAGAGGGAGCGTTTTTTGTAGCTGCCCGCGTTGAAGGCTTCCGCAAAGGCCGGATTCACCTGACGCGGCGCGGCATAGACGATGCCGTCACGGTACTCAAGGCGTTCCGCCCAGCCATACGCCGGAGCGGTCAGGCTCGGATGCCCGATGACAAACGGTGCTTCCGATACTGAAGGGTCGTAGCTGTTGGCCAGATCAATGCAGTCTTCAGGGGTGAACGTGATGGTCCGTCCATCCATCGCGGTGTGGGTGCCGGGGGCAAAAACCGCAAGTGTTGCTTTAGCTGTGCTCGTCATCATGGCTGTCGTCATTCTGGTTGTCAGGGGTTATGGCGACATCATGACGAAACGTGCTCAGGGGGTAATCTGCCCACGGACAGATAAAAACGGGACGGAAGGTATAACTGAGGGCCAGCGCGGAGGAGGAAAAGGGCCGGGAACCGTATTAAAACGTATTATAATACGGGTCGCCAGCGTGGATTGCGTCATCGTAGCCAGGCGACCACCAGAACGCGTTACAGGGCGTCTGACGGCAATATCAGGTAAACGCCCCCTGCAGGTAGTTTTTCGCCATATCGATAAGGGTTTCCCCTTCCGCTTTTGACACACCCAGCCACTTTCTGGCGGGGATCGTGATTTTGTAGGCCGGAATAGTGTGCCACTGTGAGTAGTTTGATTTCGACTTACGTACGAACTGACTGGCAACCTTGCCGTTTTTCTTTTGCTGGTAATACGCCTGCTGACTGCGGGCGGCGATTTCGATGGTACCGCCAAACTGGTGAATGGCGCCATAGGCCCGGTTCGTACCGAACAGCAGTTCATCAGCATTCACCTGCCAGCGAAGGGTGTTACGCAGATAACCGTCGCGGGTCAGGATTTTGTCCCTGTTTTTTCGCTTACGGCTCTGGTACCGGGCCGACAGTTCCTGCCACGGCACGCCCTCCGGCGATGTCTGCTCCGTGAAACGTTGCTGGTGAAACTCCAGCAGGCGCTCTCCCATTGAACGCAGCAGCGGTGCCGGGCGCATCATTTCGGTCCGGGCATCCCAGAGTCGGCTCAGCGCCTCCTGAGCATCAAACGTCAGCGTCACACCCGACATCGTCAGTCCTCCCACGACCACAGGCTGATACCCTGTCGCAGCGACTGCAGCAGCGTATCGTCAGTTGAAATATTCCCGGCCCAGCCATCGCGCCCGGTCGCGAACACCACCGACAGTGGGGCCGCTTCACCTTCCTGCTGCAGGCGTGTCAGGTAATAGCGCCGGACCAGCGACTGCTGCTCTTCCGGTAACCAGACGATCTGCGCCCATATTTCATCGGGATGACGGATGGCCTCTGCCAGTTGCAGTGCCTGCGCCAGTGTCAGGGATATCTGGCCCTGACCCTCCGGTGACGCGAACATGTCGCTGCCAATGGCAATGCGCTGGCCTGTCGGGTCCCGGAATGCTGCATCACGATCAGCGGTCGCGCCGAACAGCTGCAGGAAGGCATCCACCGCATCAGTATCACCTTCAGGCACCGGAGCCGCTCGCGGTGCAGACAACGATGCTGGTGTGGACGGGGTTTCTGCCACCGGGGTGAACGGTCCGTCGCCGACCGGGTTACTGCTCCGGGGTGGGGGCACATCGCTGAAATACCGGCTGCGGCCCGGGGTATGCTCAAACCCCGGGTCAATCCCCTCCGGCACAATAACAGTCCTCGGGCCACCCGGGCTGCGCTGACCAATTTCGCGGGTAATGAATTTAATCGGGGGCGCAGTATCCGGGCCATCTTTGCCCATGCGTCGCAGGTCGTCTTCGGTGCGGGCAATCACACTGCACTGACAGCCCCAGGCATTGATCGGGAAATGGTAAATCCACCACGGATCATCCGCCCGCAGCACCATACCGTTCCAGCCCAGATGCTCCTGGCGGGGATGCTCCACTGCATCGCTGTGGACATACTCCCAGTACGGATGGGTGTCGCGCATGTCCATCAGCTGCTGGTAGCGCCCGGCCATGTAAGCGCTGCGCAGGTTCGTTTCGTAAATGGTGCGTGAGCGCCACTCAAAGCCGCCGTTATAACTCCAGCCATAACGGGCAACGATGGCCGCAAAGTCCTTGCGGAAGGTTTCCAGCGTACCACCGTCAAGACTTTTCTCGACTGCGGTACGCAGGTCTGCCAGCAGGGCATCGCGGTTAGCTCCGGCAACCATAAATTCATTGTCATGCGCGGAGCCATAGACGTCTGTCCAGGCATCGGTCTTCGTACTGAACTTGCGACGGAAGAAGGCGATCTGCTCGCTGAACGGCAGCGAGCCATAGCTGACGTTACCGGCCATTCATTTCCTCCAGCAGATCGTTACGTCCTGCCAGGGCAGCGGCGGACATGGCTTCGCCCAGAATACGGGCATAGTCATCAAGCGACATATCGGGTATCAGCGCCGTCAGGCCGTCACGCAGCTCGTCGGCGGTCTCCGCTGAGTCGACCAGCGCTTTTATCTGATTGATCCAGCCGTCCATGACCGGCCGCAGTTCGGTATTAAGGCGACCGGCCATCAGTGTGGACGTGTCGTTATGGTACAGGTCATGCTCCGCGAATGACGACGGCGCAGCGCCCCGGGGAACGGATACCGGTTCAGGCTTCTGCTCCCACTCGCCACCATAGGTCTCTTTAATGGTGGCCAGCGTCGGACGATAGCCGGTGGTCTCGCTGATGGTTTTGTCGCGCTCAGCCCGGTCTTTCAGGTCTTCCGCCTCTTCAAAGACGCGGGACACCAACGGCACTGCGGCATCGGGGAAGTTAAACTCGGTAAACCATTTCCCCGGGCCACGGTTCCATGACTCGCAGATAATATCGGCATCAGCCTTGACGATGGAATCCAGCACTTTGTCCTGCAGGGACTCATTACCGCCGATACCTTTTGCCGCACCACCTGAGCTGGATATCTGACCCACCGTCACGCGGCGGATGGCCTCATTCATCGCGTTGTACATCGCCTGGTAATCAGCCGCACCGGAACGGGCTGCTGACATCAGTTCGACGCTCATCCCCTCGGGCATAATGACGCCGCTGTCGGTCGAAATGGCCCGGGTCAGCGCCAGCAGGTTACGTTTCTGCTCCGGCGTGGCCCCTTCGGGGTGTTTCCCTGCGACGGTTGGCATTCCGAACTTGTCCAGGAAAATCAGCCAGAACTTGATATCGTTGCGCTTGAAGAACGTCGGCCAGTACAGCCAGTGCGCCAGCCCCAGACCGTAGGGTTCATCATCGTGATCTGCGCCGGTGGAAAATGACCAGAAGTACGGCCCCTCGCAGGGCTCACCAGCCATCATGTTCTGTGGGGTCAGCAGGCGCAGTTCGCCTTTCGGGCTGAAACGGAAGCGGCGACGGTCACGGACCTTAATGTCGTCAATCCACAGTAAATTATCCCGGACACCATAAATCAGCTCTGAAACCGCATAGCCATAGAACACCCCATAGTGCATCAGACGGGTGATGCGGTCGAAGCCCAGCGCGTCTATCTGCTGGCGCATGGCGTCTGCCGCCTCGATATCCACCGGGCGTTCGCCTCCGGCCTCGACCTTAATCTCACGGGATATCAGCGCATCCTGCCGCTGGCTGAAGGCCGACTTGACCTCGTCGTCACTCAGTACCTCGCGGTAAATCTTCAGGTCAGGTGCGCCGCGATGCTGCAGAACGCTGTCATCGGCTAGTGCCAGCGCACCAATCCACGGGCGGGTGATATCGCGCCCGTCACCGGTCGAGGCAAACTCGCGCCCCAGTTCAGGACGCGGTGTGGATGAGGCTTTTGATGGCATTTGTCTTTTTTGTTTTTTGCGACTCACAGGAATCCTCCAAAGTCATTAATGCCACGCACGGTACCGAATCCGGTGTCAGTGAATTCACCGGCGCTGCTGCTGTCGCCGAAGCCTGACAGCACGCGGAAAATATCGCGCTCACCGGTGGACTCAAATGCTATCTCAGTGGCCAGATTCAGGGCGGCATAGTTCGCCAGGCAACCGGCAATGGCCGTATCGCCGTGACGCACCAGTTCGGGGTCTTTGAGGTCTTTTTTCTCCAGACTGGCCACCATTGGCACGCCATCGATGTTTTCCACGGCCCGCAGGTCCTGTGCGGTGTTCTCATCGCGTGGCAGGATGATCATGCTGTCCTCAAACAGGCCGGTGAATTTCGGCATCCAGAAGCCATACCACTTGCGGTTCAGGGTAATTTCGGCGATACGCGGGCGACCATAGCGGTCGGCGGTATACTCGGCCAGTACCATACCCGGTCCGGTTGCATCCATCGCACCGCCTGACTGGCGGGGAAGATGCTCGATAAGCCAGAATAAAATCTGCTGCTGCAGCGCTGAGGGCACGTTGTTCAGCTCAAGCAGGAACGGGATATCGCGGCACAGGTTCTGCATGATGGCCATCGGTACGATGGAGGAAAAGTGACGGTGGCGGGCGAAGTCCATACCAAACACGTGACGCAGCTCCGGGTTCAGGGTCTCTGCCATCATCGGGCGCAGCTCCCTGTCAATCCAGTCATTACCCCATGAGACCCGCTCTGCCTCGGTCATATGGATAAAGTCATCATCAAGCGCAAGACGTATGACTGGCCGTTCCTCCGGCATGGCCCGCTCGATCCAGACACCGGGAATACAGATACCGTTACCGTCACGCGGGATGGCGTCCAGCTCCTCACGCATCGCCGCTTTACGCGGACCATAGGCGTTACGGATGCGGTTATACCAGGTCTTTTTCCCCTCGACGGTTGCCGCTTCGCCTTTCATGGCGCAGACCCGCTCAAACAGGCCATTGGCGACAGCATCATCAAAGGTCACGGTAAATACGGCGGCGTCATCGCCATACCGGCCCGCTTCAATATCGTTACAGAACTGGCAGAACGGGTTGTTCTTGCCGTTATGGGAACTGATGATAACGATACGCCCGCCCCAGATAAGCAACGCGGTGGCTGCATCCAGTACGCCCTGCACATCCTGGTGGAATGCCGCTTCGTCGATAACCACCACGCCCTGTAGACCACGGATGTTGGCTGGTCGGGAAGAGAGCGCTGCTACCTGAAATCCGCTGGCGAACCGTACGCGGTAGGCCGCAATCATCCGGGTATTACCCTGTTCGTCCTGGTCTTCGAAAAGGAACTCTTCAATCGCTGAGACATCCTGCGCCTGCTGGGCTGCGATGACGCGGGCGAACTTGGCCACGTAGCCAATGAACTCCAGCCCTTTCTCTTTGGTATCACCAATGTAGTAGACGTTGTCGCCGCCAGCGACTTTCTGCGCCCCGGCTATCAGGGTTGAGTTAAGCCCCCAGGCAAAGGTGATGCCGGTACGACGGCCTTTCGGGATAGCCAGAATAGAGACGTCATACTTAAGGCATTCGACCTGGTGGGCCATCAGCACGCCGTCGGCAAACGGGTTGAAGCCGAACGGGATTTCCCGGGCCCGCGCCGGAAGCTCATCCCATTCAACGGTGCGGATAGTGGACGCTAATGGTTTCATCACTTGATCCCCAGCACGCGCTCACGCCAGAACTGCACCTGGTCTTCGCTTAACCCCTGCGCTCTGGCCGTCTCTTTCAGATTCTCTTCCTGCTCGCGCAGCAGCCGCTCACGGGCGGCACGCTCAATCTCGCGGCGCTCATCGAGGCTGGCCTTACGCGACTGCAGGACGTCTTTTGCTGCCCTGGCAAGGTGGCGCACAGTGTCGATATCCGGATCTTCTTCCTGTTGGGCGGTAAAGGCGGCATGGGTGGTAAGCGTGGTGACGGCCTGAACCATCAGGGCACCGGCGCGTTCGTCGGGATTCTCACCCAGCTCACTGACCAGCAGGCGGGCCATCTGGTCCTGCTCGCGCATGCGACTGACCATTTCGCCAAACGTCTGCTTATAACGACCCAGCGCACTGCGGCTGGGTGCATCCTCGCCCGGGAAGTGCTCGTGAATGTCGGCCAGCAGCTCATCCAGCGTCATGCGGTCTTCCCGCAGACGGCGCTCGATATGGGCGCGGACGTCAGGCTCCAGACGGTGAATCGTGGACTTTCTTCCCATATCAGCCCCCCGCGCCAGGACGCTTCACGCCAGGCACAATAGCCCGACCCGCTGCCACATCAGCGCCGCGTTCGGTCAGACGGGCAACCAGCACCGTCCCGATATCTTCAACCGTCACCAGACCCTGCTCTTCAAGCCAGCGCAGCTCTGATTTAATCTGATCGCGGCTGGGGGCGTGGCCATAGCGGGTCAGTGCCTGGTAAATGACGGAACTATTGGAGCTGTAGCTCGGCATTTCTGATAAAAAACGCAGCATGACGAGGCGCTGGTCCTCACGCAAAAAACGGGCAAAGTTCATGGGTCCTCCGTTATTTCTTCTGCAGCAGATAGGCTTCGATATTCTCAGTACGACGATAGGTGGCCGCTATCTGCTCCTGCATCCCGTGCATCTGGGCTTCAGTTCGGCTCAGTTTTGCGATGAGTTCGGTGATTTGCGACTGCGTTGGCACCGATTTAATCTGCGCCTCAACGGTGGTGATGCGGGTGCGCAGCTCCAGCAATTCCTTCTGACTGGCGGACTGGCGACCAATCAGCCAGGTATAGACACCGACCACCGCCATCACTGCCCATTGCAAAAATGCCCAGTCGAATCTCAGTTCATTTATTCCCACAGTTACCCTCCTGGGCACACTTGATGACTTCAACCAGCTGACCGGCGCACAGGCCGTACTGGTCATATAATTGCTTCTGAGCCACCGCGAGATCGTCCATGCTGCTACTTGCCGGAAACACCGGTCGAGGGCATGGTACGGTCATCCTCGCGGGTAAGACCCGAGGAAGCGGCTGTTGCTGCTCTCTCACGGGCTCCGGCGAGTTCCTGCATGACGTCAGCATCAAACCCGCAACCAGCACGACTGGCAGCGTTCTTTTTGAGAGCCTCACGAATGGCCTCCGTGGATTTTTCATCCGCCTGCTGGCGGGCGTTAATTTGCTGTGCCAGTAAGCTGCTGGCCTGATTCGCCTGCGCAGTCAGTTGCCTGGCCCCGTCGATAAACTGATTCAGGGAGTCGGCGGCCTGCTGAGTCTTCTGATTCGCAACCTCAAGTCGCACATCCGCTTCCCCGCGCTCGTATCCCTGATGCCAGATAAACCAGACCGATCCCAGTATCAGCGCTGCCCACAACAGATAACGGGCGATCACTTTCACCCACTCAGTCGACGTCATGGCACTCTCCTGGTCCCCAGCCCGCCGCCAGATAGCGCGGTTGCCAGGTGTAGATGATTTTCAGGGGATAGCCCCGGTTCTCGCGAAAGTTGGCAGCGCTGCGGCCCGCATTCACCTTTTCGACCTGGTTCCAGTAACGACTGGCATCCAGCCCGCGACTGGTGGCCAGCTTCCGGTCTTTCTGGACCCAGCCCAGACCGCCGTTATAGGCCGACAGCACAAAAGCCATGCGGTCACAGTCGCTGGCGGTACCGGTGATACGTTGCCAGTGCCAGCGGTTGTACTGCACCAGCGCCCGCATGGCCCACGACGGGTTGTAAGGCTGATGGTCTTTCAACTGATCGGGGTAAATACCGGCAATCCAGCTGGCGGTGGCAGGCATAAACTGTGCCAGCCCCTGCGCTCCGACCGGAGAACGGGCGCGGGCATTCCACTGGGATTCCTGATGGATTTGGGCGGCGAAGGTGGATACCGGAGCGTTGAGCCCCCAGACAGCGCGGGCATTGCGGGTCAGCTCGCGCTGATATTGCCGGGCCTCAACCGGAATGCTGGCCGCAAAGACCGGGTGACAACCACTCAGCAGGCAAAGCAGGATGAGAGACAGCGCGAGTCGGATCATCGTCAGAGCCCCATCGTCACGCCGATGCAGATCGCCGCGACAATCAGTGCCCGTCGCAGCAAAACAGCGGCAAAAATCAGCTCGTAGCCGTGCGAGACCGGAAATTCCACTCTTCCCTCGCAACCGTGAGGTAGTGGTGGAGGGGCATCAGTATGACTGTTATTTCCGGTGCTTCGCTTCTTCGTTTCCCGGTTTTTCCAGTTCTCAGTCAGATAACTCCCCGGGCTGGCGTAAGGAAACAGTGCACGATCAAGGTGGTAGCCGAGAATGGCGGCGATGGAAACCAGCGACAGCTTGTACAGCGTGACACCGAGCTGTTCGGGGGAAATGAACGCGATAGCGGCCAGCAGCGCAACGGCGAGGATGATCCAGTTGCGCAGCCGCTGGTGACGGACCTTGTGAAATAGTGACATGGTGACTCCTGTAATCTGAATGAGGGCAGAATAAACAGGAGTCAGTTTGTGCTATGAGCGGGGGCAGTGTAGTTTGCCCCCGGGCAGAAAAGACAACGGTCTGTGGGTACTATTTAGACTTTATTATCAGGGGATTCAGGGAGATTAGCCTTTATGAGATACGGAGATAGGCAGAGTCATGCCATCGCCTTAACACAGAGTTTTTGTTAATACATTGCTGTGCCCACGGGCAGACGACTTCTCGTCCCCAAAATTTCAATATCCCATAGCCAAGAAAGAGCGGCCTGCAGGATGCGTCAACATCCTGCAGGCCAGTAACACACAGCATGTACCTGTGAGTCACATCATGGCTCAGTCCGTCTCGCGAGACAGATTAAGCCTACTGCATTTTCATTCAATGAAAAAGGCTTACAGAATATGAAATCTCAGTTTTTGCCAGTATTACCCTGGATGGGTGGGAAACGTCGTCTGGCCAGACACATTCTTCCGTTATTTCCGTCACACACCTGCTACGTGGAGCCGTTCTGCGGCGCAGCAGCGCTGTACTTCATGAAAGAGCCCAGCAAGGTTGAGGTCATCAATGATATTCACGGCGAGCTGATCAATCTCTACCGGGTGATCAAGCATCACCTTGATGAGTTTGTCCGGCAGTTCAGATGGGCGCTGGTCAGTCGCCAGATATACCGCTGGATGAAGGATACCCCGGAAGAAACACTGACCGACATTCAACGAGCGGCCCGCTTCTTCTACCTGCAGAAACAGGCTTTTGGCGGCAAAGTGGCCGATCACACCTTTGGCACCACAACTACCAGTGCACCACGCCTTAACCTGCTGCGCATCGAAGAAGAACTGTCGCTGGCTCACCTGCGACTTTCCAGAACCACCATTGAGCACCTTGACTGGGCTACCTGCATTAAGCGGTACGACAGGCCACATACGCTTTTTTACTGTGATCCGCCGTACCTGAAAACGGAGGGATATGGCGTCGAATTCAGGCTGGAGCAATACGAGCACATGGCGGAACTCGCACGAACCATCAGCGGGAAAATGGTTATATCGGTGAACGATATCGAGGAAATGAGGGAAACCTTTGCCGGGCTGCGGATTCAGACAGTCGATATCCGCTACAACCTGCAGACAACGGGTAAAGCTGAACTCAAGCGAGAGCTAATTATCTGCAATTTCTGATTAGTTTGACTAAAAGGCCACCATATATAAGTGGTGGCCTATCAATTGAAGGCGATCTCGTTATCGGAACAGTTGCACTATTGACAACCTGAAACAGATTAAAATATATGAAACTCACTTATCTCCCCAGAATCATTGTTCACAACACAACGAACACTATGCAAATCCATCTCATGTGGTGTTGATGTCGGTACAAAGAATTCATTATCGCCATACCACTCAAGAATTGTATCACCACCAACGGATTGGGCTTCAACCACTGGCACATCTCCTTTAATTTCTATTGAGGAAAGTATCTTATCTCTGCAAAGCTCGAAGGGCGTCTTCCAGCTAACACCAGAATATGTAGGTTTACGCTCATTGGTGATACAAAGTTTGTTCCAGTATCGTTCTTCAAAAAGCGTTTGCGGGTGGGTTGTTTTGTTCGAATCCTTTGTAGCCCGACGAGACTGGTTGTCGTCACCTTCAACAACGAAACTCAAGGGGGTAAAAGTTGATTTTTGGGGGCCAGTGAACACCTTGACGACAAAACGTTGTTCACCGCTGTAAGCGCCGAAGAGGTTCTTGCCATTCACGAAACCACAAATATTTTGAACATAAGGATCAGCAGAATCAGTAACTGTCTGTACGTCACGAAACTTTGCAGAGTCTGGGTCACGCATTTGTTGCGCCAAGTAATTAGTTCCGGCTTTTTGAGCATTGTCACAACCGGAGAGAATCAAGGTCGAAACAATAATTAAAAGAAGGAGAAAAAATCTATTTCCCATAAAAAAACCATATTGAATTCGAACGTTATCCATGTTCCATGCCCTTAACTGAAAGATTAGCCTGACTTTTTCATGAGACCGATCTGTTGCGCAACTTCAGCGGCAGTAGCCTCAATGATTTTTTTGCCAGCTTCATCTGTATTCTCGTAATTATCAAGCAAAGCCGACTGACGTTTAGTTAGTGAAGATTCTGTCGTAACTGTTGGTAGCGACGCATTCCTCATACCTGTAACTATGTACAAAACATCTATCCCCAGAGCAGACAGTGCAGATAACTGCACTGCATTTGGTGATGTCCTTCCCTTTTCCCAATCAATCAACGTTCTCTTTGCTATTTCAATAGCATCCGCCAACCCTTGCTGTGTAAGGGCTAATCGCTCTCTTTCTTCTTTAATACGCAAACCGATCATGTGAGTTTTTCTGCACTTTAAAATTGACTGGTGAGGTTCTCTGCACCATAATCTAACACACATAAGGCAAACATCATTGCATCAATAAAGGGGACAACGATGACTGCAGAACAAGTCAAATCACTCTTTCGCCAGCGGGGGATCACTTTCACCCAGTGGGCTGAAGAGCATGGCTACTCCCGGAATGAGGTCTACCGGGTACTTAATGGCCAGACCAAAGCCAATTACGGTAAATCGCACGAGATCGCCGTCAAGCTGGGGCTCAAACCCGGCAACGTTGCAGCCTGAAGAGCCTGCAATAAGTGTAACAGTGTTTCATATATAGAAAAGAGGTATGTGACATGAGCAAGGTAATCACATCCACATCCGGTGGCCGTATTCTGCGGGTTCTCAAAGCGCTCAAAGGCTCTTCACTCAGTGGCCGTTCCAACAGCGAACTGGCGAAAGCACTGGATGAGTCTCCGGCCAATATCAACCGCGCCCTCAATACCCTGATAGACGAAGGGCTTGCCCAGAAGCTCGATAACGGCAGGTTTGCACTTAGTGTGCAGGTTCTGCAGATCGCTGTTGCCCATAGTAATGAAATTGCCCGCGCTCAGGGGCGTATTGATGAACTGAATCAGCGCATTATCGCTGGCAGTCGCTAATTAAGGATAAGCAAGAATGGCCCGAACTAAGCAACAAACCACTGAACTGGCACCTGATGCAACCCTCAGCCCTGAACTGGAAGCCACCCAGAATCTGATGGCCACTGTTAGCAGCCAGATGAATGACGAACGAGACCTGCTAAACCAGCTACTGGGTCAGGCTCAGATGGCTGATGCGTTTGAGCAATTTTCCCGAACGGTTCGGACTTCTAAACTGGCTTTTGTTAAGGAAAACAAGCTATACCGCAACCTCAAAGGCAAGAAGACACCGAACGGTTCGGAGTTTTCGGGCACATGGGATGAGTTCTGCAGTGTGCTCGGAATATCTGCGGATAAAGCCGATTTGGATATTGCCAATCTTACCGCCTTCGGCGAAGAAGCACTGGAATCCATGTCCCGCATGGGCATCGGCTACCGCGAACTGCGCCAGTTCCGCCGCCTGCCGGAAGACCAGAAAAGCGCCCTGATTGAGGTTGCCAAAGAAGGCGACAAAACCGCACTGCTTGAACTGGCTGAAGAGATGATCGCCAAACATGCCCGCGAGAAGGAAGAGCTGAAGACCGACCTTGAAATCAGTCGCCAGATGCTGGCCGAGAAAAAAGAAGAACTCGGCACGATGCGCAATGAAAAAGAGGAGCTTAAATCCCGCCTGGTTCGCCGCACCACCACGGAAACCCCGGACGAAGAAGGCGTGGCGCTTGAGACAGAGGTCACCGGCTTTAAAAGCGGGGTTCTCAGCGCGTTCTTTGACCTTAAAAGCGGTTTCAACGCCCTGACCGAGCACACCGAACGCACCGGCATCAACCATACCGGCATGATGGCGGGCCTGCTCGATGACCTTCAGGCGCAGTTCGAAGAGCTGCGTCAGGAATTCAGCCTGCCGGAAGCCCGTGAGACCAGCGTGATACCGGACTGGGTAAAAGAAGCACAGCAAGAGGATGAAAATAATGGATAAAACCACCGCTGTTATTGCCTCAGCAGAGGCGCAGGGCACTTTGCTGCGCCGCTAAGGGGGATGCAATGAATCCAGTTTTGACTCAACGCCTTGTTGCCATCGCCGAAGCAGCCAGTGCTGCCGGGCATGGCAATAAAGAAGCTGTGTATCAGGCCGCCTGCGAGGAATTGTGTATGTCACGTGCCACATTGCTCAAAAAACTGAATGCCGTCCGCCTGCAGAAGCCGAGAAAACAGCGCTCTGACGCAGGTGATTCCGCGCTGACCCGCGAGGAGGCGATGACCATTTCCGGCACCCTGATGGAAACCATTCGCGGGACGGGCAAACGTACCCTCAGCGTGGAAAAAGCCATCAACAGCCTGCGTGATAACGGTCTGATCGTCAGTGGCAGGCTTGATGAGACCACCGGTGAGATTGTGCCGCTGTCGGCCAGCGCCATTATCCGTGCCCTGCGCCAGTACCGGCTGCACCCTGACCAGTTGCGGGCACCAGCTCCGGCAGTGCAGTTGGCCAGCCGCCACCCGAACCACGTCTGGCAACTGGATGCGTCCATCTGCGTGCTTTATTACCTCAAGAACCCGGCCAAAGGGGTTAAAGGTGATACCGGACTGCGCATTATGGATGAGAAAGAGTTCAACAAGAACAAACCCGCCAACGTGGCCAAAGTCGTCAATGACCGCGTCTGGTCTTTTGAAGGAACCGACCACACCACCGGGTGGATCTACCTGGAGTACCGGTTCGGTGGCGAAACCACCGAAAACTTCACCTCGGTGCTTATCAATATGATGCAGGAACGCGGCGGCGCTGACGTGCTGCACGGGGTGCCGAAGGTGCTGTTCACCGACCCCGGCGCAGCCCTGAAGTCCCCCACGATGGGCAACCTGTGCCAGGCGCTGGGTATCAGGCTGATTGCGCACAAAGCCCGCAACGCCCGGGCCACCGGCTCGGTGGAAAAGGCCCGTGACATTCTCGAACGGGATTTCGAACATGGCCTGCGCTTCTGCCGGGTGGAGAGCATCGACGAACTGAACCGCCTGGCGCGTCTGTGGCGGATGAAGTTCAACCGCACGGCCATTCACAGCCGTTACGGCATGGCCCGCACGGATAAATGGTTGCTGATCACCGAAGAGCAGTTGGTCAAGGCCCCCTCTGTTGAGGTCTGCCGGGAAGCCGCGGTGTCAGCGCCGGTCAGCTGTAAGGTGGACAGCTTTGTGCGGGTACGTTTCCGGGGGCGGCAGTACGACGTTTCCGCTGTGCCGGGTGTCTGCGTGAATGACCGCGTGATGGTAGCCCGCAACCTCTACCGTGACGATCAGGCTCAGGTCGTGATGACCGGCGAGAACGGGCTGAAGTCGTTCTTCCTGGTTGACGAGGTGCAGAAAGACGAACACGGCTTTGCTGTTGATGCCCCGGTTATCGGTGAGAGCTTTAAACCGCTGCCCCAGACCGTTGCCCAGCAGCATCTTGATGAAGTTGAGCAGCTCGTCTTTGGCACGGCCAGTAAAGAAGAAACCGAGGCCGCGAGAAAAGGCAAAGCCCTGCCGTTCGGGGGACGTTTCAACCCATATCTCGATATTGAACGCGACGATCACCCGACCTACCTGCCAAAACGCGGCCAGGAAAGTCAGGTTCGTGGCCCGCGCATCGAGCAGCGTCCGTTATCCCATGTTGAGGCGGCCAAATTACTGCGTGAGCGTCTGACGGCAACTGGCCATAACTGGTTCCCGGAACACTACGCGCAGCTGGTCAGTCGCTTTCCGGAAGGCGTTCCGGCAGAAGATATTGACACCATCGCGCAGGAACTGGCCGGGAACAAAGCGCCACGGCTCAGCATCGTTAACGGCCATTAACGGGAGGCCCCCATGCTGGTACTGAAAGACCTGATGAAACAGCACGGTATTGAACAGACGGAAGTCGCTGCAGCTGCAGCTGTTTCGCAGCCCGCCGTTTCACAGCTGATTAACCACGGCATCTGGCCGAAGCGTCGCCCTGAAGAAGTGCGGCAGAAGATTATGACATTCCTGGCATCACGCGGGCTCGGGGAGGAATTATCCCGGGCGTTTGATGAGGTACTGACGGCGGAACCCGCCAGTACCTCCGTCCCGCAACAGGCAAATAACGAAGAGGACGAAAATATGTTACTGGCAAAACAGGTATTAAATCCAGTCACCAAAAAGCAATTCGGCATTTTCCGTGACCCGTTCGCGGATGACGCCATGCAGAGTTCAGAGGACGTGTTCACCACGCCGGATATTCGCTACGTTCGCGAGGCACTGTATCAGACAGCCCGTTTTGGCGGTTTTATGGCGGTTATCGGGGAATCCGGCGCGGGGAAAAGCACGCTGCGCCGCGACCTGATTGAGCGTATTCACCGCGAAAATGCGCCGGTCATCGTCATTGAGCCCTACATCATCGCGATGGAAGACAACGACAATAAAGGGAAGACCCTGAAAGCGGCCAGCATCGCCGAAGCCATCATTAACACCATTGCGCCGCTGGAGAACGTCAAACGCAGTCAGGAAGCCCGCTTTCGCCAGTTACACCGCGTGCTGAAGGACTCCAGCAACGCCGGTTACAGCCACGTTCTGGTGATTGAGGAGGCACATTCACTGCCGCTGCCCACGCTGAAGCACCTGAAGCGCTTCTTTGAACTTGAGCATGGCTTTAAAAAACTGCTGTCCATCGTGCTGATTGGCCAGCCCGAACTGGCGATGAAACTGTCTGAACGCAACCAGGAAGTCCGTGAGGTGGTTCAGCGCTGCGAAGTAGTTGAACTGCTACCACTGGATACAGAGCTGGAGCGCTTTCTGAAGTTCAAATTCGAACGTGCCGGAAAACCAATAACTGATGTGCTGGATAACACCGCTGTCGACGCCATCCGTGCCCGCCTCAGTAACAATATCGGCGGTCGCAGAGGGGTAGTCAGCCTGTTATATCCTCTGGCGGTCAGCAATCTGGTGATTGCAGCCATGAATATGGCGGCGCAGCTCGGTGTTCCGGTTGTTAATGCCGACGTTATTAAGGCGGTTTAAATGAAAACAATACCGAACGTTAATAAACAGCTGGCTGATTTGATGAATGCCATTGCGGCACTCAATGCAATGAATACGCCTGTCACCAGCATCATGATTTATTCAGGAAAGCCGGTTATTCGTGTTTCCCGCGACAGTCCGTGTGTCAGTCACTTCAGGGGGAAAAAGTCAGGTTATACCATGACCGGCATTGACCATCAGGGGCGTTACCGTCAGGGGGAAGTTGAGATGTATGGTTGCAGGGTTATCTGGTCAGAATCATTACTTCACTGAAGGAAAATAAATATGGCAATAAAAATTGAGATTTATATCGCACTGACTCCCAGAGGGGGTATTTATTGCAAAATGCAGGGCGCAAACACTAATGATGCATGCGAACGTGAATTATCCATACTGGAATCATTGAAACCTTGTGTTGAGGAGTCTGTTCTCAGCGAGCTTAAAAATAGCGGTTATCGGGTAGAAGAGGATTTTTTAATGCCCGGCGGAAAATCACATTAAACATTGAGGTCATATTATGACAACGATTAATCAAGATGAATATATGAAAGACCGTAAAGGTCGGCTGGTACCAATAAGTCAGATTTCTGATTACGATCTGGCGATGGACAGCTTTGTCCGGGAACAGGTTGCTGCTGCAAAACTTAAGCGCGATGAACTCAGCGAGTTTAAACGTCGTGCCTTTGATGAATGCTATGCCTGGCTTGACCTTGTGGCAGAAAAATACGGCAGAACGCGCGGCGGCGCAAAGGGTAATGTGACATTCAGCAGCTTTGACGGTGGCGAGCAAATCACTATACGCGTACAGGAAACGCTGACTTTCGGTCCGGAGTTGCAGATTGCTAAAGACCTGTTTGATGAATGCGTCACTGAATGGTCGAAAGATGCCAATGTTAACCTGCGGGCTATTGTGAGCGATGCTTTCCAGGTTGATAAAGAGGGACAGCTTAACACCGGGCGTATTCTCTCCCTGCGAAGGGTAAAAATTCAGGATGAGCGCTGGATTAAGGCAATGGATGCGATATCGGAATCGCTGCAGGTGGCCATGTCCAAAACCTATATTAATTTCCGGGAGAAAGATAAGTCCGGGAAGCTGGTTAATATACCGTTAGATATAGCTGCTATTTAATTTATTTCTGCATCTCTTTTTAATCCGGCGTCAGTGCCGTGGGATTCTGCACGCCGGATTTAGCAATAGGACTAATTATGCTGACATTAGCCGGTTTTATTTTACTGGTATCAGCCTGCGGAACAGATGCCTGTGACGCACTGCCTGTTACTGAAGATATCTATCTGAATAAGCAGTCCTGCGAGCTGGTCGCAGACGTCATTCATGAGCGCTCACCGGGCGCTTTATTGATTTGTGGGGAAGTCTGGCGGGAGGAATAATAAATGTCTCTGTTATGCAAACGTTGCGACAACCCGGTCGATGATCTGGATTTTGAGCAAGCGACCATTATGGAAAGTTTTGATGGTACGTGGTGTATCGACCTGATTCTGAAATGCCCTCACTGCGGACTTTCCTATAACGCTTTTGTCCCCACCGCTGAATTACAACCTCTGACTGGTGATGAAAATGACAAATGAAACTGAAAAGTATCTGGCTAAAATCAAAAAACTCCTGAATCTGGCCCGTCGCAGTTCGAATTCTCATGAAGCGGCCACTGCGCTCAATCAGGCGCAGGCATTGATGCGTAAACACAAGCTGAGCCAGAATGATATCGATCTGATGGATATCACCAGCAAGGCCAGTAAAGGTGCGCCATCCCATGCACAAAACATCCCTCGTTATATGACGTTTCTGGGCCAGTTAATTTGCCGTGCTATGGGTGTTAACTGCTATTACTCTTTCCGCCGCAACTATATGAACGGCCAGAAGCAAAACACCGTCATTTTTTATGGTCCGGATGAGCGCCCGGAAATTGCCGCTTATGCCTTTGATGTGCTTTCCCGCCAGATGGTCAAAGCCCGCCGTACATTTATTAGCTCTCTGCGTAAGAATATTAAGCCTTCCACTAAAACAGCCCGCGCTGACCAGTTCTGCGAAGGGTGGACTGAAGGCGCGCATCAGGCGATAGAGCCATTTATAGTGACTGAAACCGAAGAAACATTGATGGCGAATTTTCTGGCGAAGATGAAGAAAGAGCAGGAATTATCCGATCTGAAACCCCGTGAAGCTAAAAAATGCCGGGGTGATCAGGATGCAGCGGAAGCGGGATTTAATGAGGGATTAAAAGCGCGTTTGAATCAAGGCGTATCCGGTAAAGATTTGGCCCTTTCTCTGGAGTACAAGTCATGAAACTAACTGTCGGGAATATTCTTTTATTGTGCTTGCTGGGCTGCATCGTCATATGGGTTGCAGTCGGGTTTATCGGTTATTACACCGTTATCGCTACCCTGGATTATTTTAATAAACCGTAAGAGGCTTACATATATGAATAAAAAACTTATAGCTGAAGCCTCCCGCTTTCAGTCATCGCAAGAGCGAAAAGGGTTCTGGTGGTTAATTCTGGGGACTGTAGTTGCTGCTTTAATTGTTTTATTCATTTTTAATTTATTTTGATGGAGATAAAATGATTATTGGCGCACTGATTTTAACCATTATCGGCCTTTTACTCGCTATCATGGCTGGGTCTTTATCGGCAAATAATCTAAGCCCTGTACCAGCCATGCTGGGAGTCATCGGTTCAGTTATTGTTATTGTGGCACTTGCCCTGGCTCATGGTCCAGGCAAGGTCCATGCCCCGGATTCGCCCCTTGTTACTCAGGAGGCAGGTAAATGACCCGTTCCCAGCTGATTAAAATCATCCATGTGGCAAAGCGTGAACTGCGCATGGATGAAGATACTTACCGCCAGTTGCTGAATACCTACGCTGGCATTGAATCCACGCGAGAAATGAATATCGGGCAACTGAACCAGATCCTCGATGCGATGAAAAAAATCGGGTTTAAGGTCCGGACTCAGAAGAAAGAAAAGCTCACGGCCACCGACGATCAGTCGAAGAAAATCCGGGCACTGTGGCTGGAAATGGCTGACGAAGGTTTTATTCACGACCGCACCGAACGGGCAATCAACGTCTATGTGCATCGCATTACGGGCGTCAGCCGCCTTGACTGGCTCAATACATCGGCAGCAAGCCGTGTGATTGAGACACTGAAGCAGTGGCAGACTCGCGAACGCAAGGCTCTGGAAGAACTGCAGGGCGCAAAGTGATTTCTGGAGGTCACCATGACAACACCAATGGAGCATAAGCGGCATAAACTGCTGTCTGAAGTTGCCGACCACGTTACTGAGACCGGCGTTGATTACGGTTTATCATCCGAACAGGCTGAACAATTGGGGCTGGCTGTGGCAGATTTTCTGGCATCTCACTTTGGCGGGCAAAACTTCACCTTTCCTCGTGACTACGCATATAAGCTGTCTCTGCGTGATATGCAGATTTATGAAGAGTTCCGGGGGAATAACTGGGCTGAGTTAAGTACGAAATACGGCATTACTGAACGGGGGCTACGGAAACTGATTCACCGTGTACACAAACAAGTGATGGCTCACCGCCAACCACAGCTGTTTTCCTTTGGTGATAACGAGTAAAATAATGGGCAGATGAAGAAATTTCTCTGCCCGATTTCTTTTTCACTGTATGTAATAGTTTTACAGTAACAATCCCAATAAATCCCCGGGACAGCCACAGAATCCCACAATTATCTCGCTTATCCCTGTTCATTTATCTCACTTCTAATCATAAGGCAGTCATTGCGATTCATGGCGGAGCAGGGGCAATAAGTCGCCAGCAGATGTCAGCGGAAAAAGAGCGCGAATATGTCACCGCGTTGTCCAGCATTGTGGAGCATGCGCAGCAGATGCTGGAATCCGGTGCCAGCGCGCTGGATACGGTGACCGAAGCGGTTCGCCTGCTGGAGGAGTGCCCGCTGTTTAACGCCGGGATCGGCTCGGTGTTTACCGCCGATGAAACGCATGAACTTGACGCCTGCGTGATGGACGGCAATTCGCTGCAGGCGGGGGCCGTCGCTGGAGTAAAGCGCCTGCGTAACCCGGTGCTGGCGGCCAGGCTGGTGCTGGAAAATAGCCCGCACGTGATGTTGATTGGCGAAGGGGCAGAGGCTTTTGCGCAGACGCAGGGCGTCGAGCTGGTCGAGAATTCGCTGTTCTCCACCGACGCGCGTTTTCAACAGCTTATTGAGGCGCGCAGCAACGGTGAGTTTATTCTCGACCACGACGCGCCGCTTGATGAACGGCAGAAGATGGGCACCGTCGGCGCGGTGGCATTAGATCTCAACGGCAATCTTGCCGCGGCGACGTCTACCGGCGGCATGACCAACAAGCTGCCAGGGCGGGTGGGCGATAGCCCACTGGTCGGCGCGGGATGCTATGCCAACAACGCCAGCGTAGCCGTCTCCTGTACCGGCACCGGCGAGGTGTTTATCCGCACGCTGGCGGCTTACGATATCGCCGCATTAATGGAATACGGCAATCTCAGCCTGCTGGAAGCCTGCGAACGCGTAGTGATGGAAAAACTGCCCGCGCTGGGCGGCAGCGGTGGGCTGATTGCCATCGATCGTGAGGGCAACGTCGTGCTGCCGTTTAACAGTGAAGGGATGTATCGCGCCTGGGCCTATGCCGGGGATACGCCTACGATTGGCATTTATCGCGAATAGATAGAAGGAGTCACCGTGCCGCATTCCGACGAGCTTGATGTCACGCAGGTGCTGAGCATTCAGAACCTGAACGTCGCGTTTCGCCAGGACAAGCAGTCCGTGCGCGCCGTGCATCAGCTCTCTTTTCACCTGAACCGAGGAGAGACGCTGGCGATTGTCGGCGAGTCCGGTTCGGGCAAGTCCGTGACGGCGCTGGCGCTGATGCGGCTGCTGGAACAGTCCAACAGCCAGATGCAGTGCGAGCAAATGCTGCTGCGGCGGCGCAACCGCGAAGTGATCGAACTGCAGGAACAAACGCCCGCCCAGATGCGTAGCGTGCGCGGTGCCGACATTGCGATGATTTTTCAGGAGCCGATGACTTCGCTTAACCCGGTGTTTACCATCGGTGAGCAGATTGCCGAGTCCATCCGCCTGCATCAGGGGCTGGGCCGCGAAGAGGCGCTGATTGAGGCGAAAAAAACGCTCGATAAAGTGCGCATTCCTGAGGCGCAGACCATGCTGTCGCGCTACCCGCATCAGCTCTCTGGCGGCATGCGTCAGCGGGTGATGATCGCGATGGCGCTGTCATGTCGTCCGGCGGTGCTGATTGCCGATGAGCCGACAACCGCGCTGGACGTCACGATTCAGGCGCAGATTCTCCAGCTTATCAACGTGCTGCAGCAAGAGATGTCGATGGGGGTGATTTTTATCACCCACGATATGGGCGTCGTCGCGGAAATCGCCGACCGGGTGCTGGTGATGCATCAGGGAGAGGTGGTGGAGACCGGTACCGTTGAGGCTATTTTTAATGCGCCGCAGCATCCGTATACCCGCCGTCTGCTGGCGGCGGTTCCCCGACTGGGGGCGATGCGTGGCAGCGATTTTCCGCGTAGCTTTCCGGAGCTCAACGCGCCGGAGATTGAGCCTCAGCAGCAAAAAACAGTGGTGGAGGGTAAGCCGATTCTTCAGGTGCGTAACCTGGTGGCGCGCTTTCCGCTGCGCGGCGGCGTGCTTAACCGTGTGACCCGTGAAGTGCATGCGGTGGAAAATGTCAGCTTTGACCTGTGGGGCGGTGAAACGTTGGCGCTGGTGGGTGAATCTGGCTGCGGCAAATCCACGACGGGACGAGCGCTGCTGCGGCTAGTGGAATCGCAGAAGGGCACGATTACCTTCAACGGCGAGCGTATCGATCTGCTCTCCGCTCACCAGCTTCAGCCGCTGCGCCGCGATATTCAGATAATCTTCCAGGACCCTTACGCCTCCCTCGATCCGCGCCATACGGTTGGCTTTTCGATCATGGAGCCGCTGCGCGTGCACGGCGTACTGCAAGGCGAAGCGCTCCAGCAGCGGGTTGAGTGGCTTTTGCAGCGCGTCGGATTAGAGCCGGAACATGCCTGGCGGTATCCGCACGAGTTTTCCGGCGGCCAGCGCCAGCGTATCTGTATCGCGCGCGCACTGGCCCTACAGCCGAAGGTGGTGATTGCCGATGAGTCGGTATCGGCGCTCGATGTTTCCATTCGCGCGCAGATTATCAACCTGCTGCTGTCGCTGCAGCGGGAGATGGGCATCGCCTTTCTGTTTATTTCCCATGATATGGCGGTGGTGGAGCGCATCAGCCATCGCGTGGCGGTGATGTACCGCGGGCGGATTGTGGAGATTGGCCCGCGGCGCGCTATTTTTGAGAATCCGCAGCATCCTTATACCCGCAAGCTGCTGGCCGCCGTGCCGGTGGCCGACCCGACGCACAAACGTCCGCAGCGCGTGCTGCTGTCTGACGAGCTGCCGGGCAATATCTACAGACGGGGCGAAGAGGTAGAACCGATCGGTTTGCAACAGGTGGCACCGGGGCACTATGTGGCCCGCGAACCGGCAAGCAGTGCGCTGATAAATCGATAATAAAACGACAGGCAGGGGACAATATGACACAACGCGTTTCACGTAAATGGCTGGTTGCACTGGGGGTGGCTTCAGCGCTGGCCTCCGCTTCCTCGTTCGCGGCAAAAGATGTGGTGGTGGCGGTAGGCTCCAACTTCACCACCCTCGACCCGTACGACGCTAACGACACGCTATCACAGGCGGTGGCGAAATCCTTCTATCAGGGGCTGTTCGGCCTGGATAAAGAGATGAAGCTGAAGAACGTGCTGGCGGAAAGCTACACGGTATCGGATGACGGCAAGGTCTATACCGTCAAGCTGCGCCAGGGCGTCAAATTCCAGGACGGCACCGATTTCAACGCCGAAGCGGTGAAGGTCAACCTCGATCGCGCCAGCAATCCAGAAAGCCACCTCAAGCGCTATAACCTGTACAAGAACATTGATAAGACCGAAGTCGTCGACCCGCAGACGGTGAAAATCACCCTCAAGCAGCCGTTCTCGGCGTTTATCAATATTCTCGCCCACCCGGCGACGGCGATGATCTCGCCAGCGGCGCTGAAAAAATACGGCAACGAGATTGGCTTCCATCCGGTAGGGACCGGACCGTATCAGCTGGATACCTGGAACCAGACCGACTTCGTGAAGGTCAGCAAGTTTGCCAATTATTGGCAAAAAGGGCTGCCGAAGCTGGACTCCATCACCTGGCGTCCGGTGGTCGACAACAATACCCGCGCGGCGATGCTGCAAACCGGTGAAGCGCAGTTTGCTTTCCCGATCCCTTACGAGCAGGCGGCGCTGCTGGCGAAAAATAGCCAGCTTGAGCTGGTGGCCAGCCCGTCAATCATGCAGCGCTATATCAGCATGAACGTGACGCAAAAACCGTTCGATAACCCGAAGGTCCGTGAGGCCATCAACTATGCGATTAACCGCCAGGCGCTGGTGAAGGTGGCCTTTGCGGGTTACGCGACACCGGCTACCGGCGTCGTGCCGCCGTCGATTGCCTACGCAACCCAGTATCAACCGTGGCCGTACGACCCGGCAAAAGCGCGTGAGCTGCTGAAAGAGGCGGGTTACCCGAACGGCTTTAACACCACGCTGTGGTCATCGCACAACCACAGCACCGCGCAGAAGGTGCTGCAATTTACCCAGCAACAGCTGGCGCAGGTGGGCATTAAGGCGCAGGTGACCGCGATGGACGCCGGGCAGCGTGCGGCGGAAGTGGAAGGCAAGGGGCAGAAAGAGAGCTGCGTGAGAATGTTCTACACCGGCTGGTCGGCCTCGACGGGGGAAGCCGACTGGGCGCTGTCGCCGCTGTTTGCCTCCTCAAACTGGCCGCCAACGCAGTTCAACACCGCGTTCTACGGCAATCCGCAGGTGGATAAAGATCTCAGCGCAGCGCTGCAAAGCACCGACAGTAACGAAAAAGCGCGGCTGTATAAGGACGTTCAGGATACTATCTGGAAAGAGTCGCCGTGGGTGCCGCTGGTGGTAGAGAAACTGGTATCAGCGCACAGCAAGTCGTTGACCGGATTCTATATTATGCCGGATACCGGGTTTAGCTTTGACGACGCGGATTTGAAGTAAGCGACGTTTCCCTGCCTCATGAAGGGGCAGGGAGTCATCGGCAAGGAGAGTCATGCTCAACTATGTGATTAAACGCCTGCTCGGCCTGATCCCCACGCTGTTTATCGTGGCGGTGCTGGTGTTTTTGTTCGTCCACATGCTGCCCGGCGACCCGGCCCGGCTGATTGCTGGCCCGGAAGCGGACGCGCAGGTGATTGCCATGGTGCGCCAGCAGCTGGGTTTGGATCAACCGCTGTACGTGCAGTTCTGGCATTACATTAGCCATGCCGTGCAGGGCGATTTTGGCACGTCGATGGTTTCCCGCCGTCCGGTATCGGAAGAGATTGCCAGCCGCTTTTTCCCCACGCTGTGGCTGACGCTCGCCAGCATGGGCTGGGCGGTGCTGTTTGGCATGGGCGCGGGCATTGCCGCCGCCGTCTGGCGCAACCGCTGGCCGGATCGTCTGGGCATGGCGCTGGCCGTGACCGGCATTTCGTTCCCGGCCTTTGCCCTCGGGATGCTGCTGATGCAGATTTTCTCCGTTGAGCTGGGCTGGCTGCCGACCGTGGGCGCCGACAGCTGGCGACACTATATTTTACCCTCATTGACGCTGGGCGCCGCCGTTGCCTCGGTGATGGCTCGCTTTACCCGCGCCTCATTTGTTGACGTGCTGAACGAGGACTACATGCGTACCGCGCGTGCCAAAGGCGTCAGCGAAAAGGTGGTGGTGCTCAAACACGGGCTGCGTAACGCGATGATCCCGGTGGTCACCATGATGGGGTTGCAGTTTGGCTTCCTGCTCGGTGGCTCGATCGTGGTCGAAAAGGTGTTTAACTGGCCGGGGCTAGGACGCCTGCTGGTCGATTCGGTGGAAATGCGCGACTACCCGGTGATTCAGGCCGAGGTGCTGCTGTTTTCGCTGGAGTTTATTCTTATCAACTTAGTGGTGGACGTGCTGTACGCCGCCATTAACCCGGCTATCAGGTATAAATAACGTGCGATTATTCAACTGGCGTCGACAGGCTGTTCTTAGCGCCATGCCGGTGATGCAGGCAGCGTCGCAGCGCACGCCGTGGCGGGAGTTCTGGCGGCGCTTTCGTCAGCAGCCGGTGGCGATGGCTTCGGGCATTTTTGTGCTGCTGCTGATTGTGGTGGCGGTGGCCGCACCGTGGATTGCGCCGTTCGATGCGGAAAACTATTTTGACTACGACAGGCTAAACGACGGGCCGTCGCTGATTCACTGGTTTGGCGTGGATTCGCTGGGGCGTGATATTTTCAGTCGCGTGCTGGTTGGCGCGCAGATCTCGCTCACCGCAGGCGTCTTCGCGGTGCTGATCGGTTCGCTTATCGGTACCGTGCTGGGGCTGGTGGCGGGCTACTATGAAGGCTGGTGGGATCGCATCATCATGCGCATCTGCGACGTGCTGTTCGCCTTTCCCGGCATTCTGCTGGCCATCGCCGTGGTGGCGATTATGGGCAGCGGCATGACCAACGTGATAATCGCCGTGGCGATTTTCTCCGTCCCGGCGTTCGCCCGTCTGGTGCGCGGCAATACCCTGGTGCTCAAGCAACAGACCTTTATCGAGTCGGCGCGCAGCATTGGCGCCAGCGACAGGACGATCATTTTCCAGCATATTCTGCCGGGGACGGTATCGTCGATTGTGGTCTATTTCACCATGCGTATTGGCGTATCGATTATCTCTGCCGCCAGCCTGTCGTTCCTCGGCCTGGGGGCACAACCGCCAACGCCGGAATGGGGCGCTATGCTCAATGAGGCGCGTGCTGATATGGTGATTGCGCCACACGTCGCGGTCTTCCCGGCGCTGGCCATTTTCCTGACGGTGCTGGCGTTTAACCTGCTGGGCGATGGGCTGCGCGATGCGCTGGATCCAAAGTTGAAAGGGTAATGAGGCGGCTATGTGCGGTGATTTTGCCTGATGGCGCGATGCTTATCCGGCCTACGCTTTAAATACAGTCGTAGGCCGGATAAGGCGAAGCCGCCATCCGGCAATGTGCGATGTTACCGGAGATTAAACCCGGCTACCCCACAGGTCATACTCGTCGGCGTTTTCCACCTTCACGCGTACCACGTCACCCGGTTTCACCTTCGTTTCACCGTTCAGGTAAACCGCGCCGTCGATTTCCGGGGCATCGGCCATGCTGCGGCCAATCGCGCCTTCTTCGTCCACTTCATCGATCATGACCAGAATTTCACGGCCGACTTTCTCCTGCAGACGTTCAGCGGAGATTTGCTGTTGCAGCTGCATGAAGCGGTTCCAGCGATCTTCCTTCACGTCGTCCGGCACCTGGTCCGGCAGATCGTTCGCGGAGGCACCATCAATCGGGCTGTACTGGAAACAGCCGACGCGGTCGAGGCGGGCTTCTTTCAGGAAGTCGAGCAGCATCTGGAAATCTTCTTCCGTTTCACCCGGGAAACCGACGATAAAGGTTGAGCGCAGAGTCAGGTCCGGGCAGATTTCACGCCATTGTTTAATCCGTGCAAGCTGACGGTCTACCGAACCTGGGCGCTTCATCAGCTTCAGAATGCGCGGGCTGGCATGCTGTAGCGGGATATCGAGATACGGCAGAATTTTACCTTCCGCCATCAGTGGGATCACGTTGTCAACGTGCGGATACGGATACACATAGTGCAGGCGCACCCACACGCCGAGTTTTGCCAGCTGTTCACACAGGCTTTCCATGCTGGTTTTCACCGGCTCGCCGTTGTGGAAACCGGTACGGTGCTTCACGTCCACCCCGTAGGCTGAGGTGTCCTGAGAGATCACCAGCAGCTCTTTCACGCCAGCGTCGACCAGACGTTTCGCTTCCGCCAGCACTTCGCCAATCGGACGGCTGACCAGATCGCCGCGCATCGACGGAATGATGCAGAACGCGCAGCGGTGGTTACAGCCTTCGGAAATTTTCAGATAGGCGTAATGGCGCGGCGTCAGCTTAACGCCCTGTTCCGGCACCAGGCTCAGGAACGGGTTGTGCTGCGGTTTTGGCGCGTAGTGGTGCACGTGCTCCAGAACCTGCTCGTAGCTGTGCGGGCCGGTGATTTCCAGCACCTTCGGGTGTACTTCGCGAATTTGATCTTCTTTGGCACCCAGGCAGCCGGTCACAATGACCTTGCCGTTTTCTTGTAGCGCTTCACCGATCGCTTCCAGAGACTCCTGGACGGCGCTGTCGATAAAGCCGCAGGTATTGACGATGACCATATCGGCGCCCTCATAAGTGGGTACCACCTCATAACCTTCGGTGCGCAGCTCGGTAAGGATGCGTTCGGAGTCGACCAGGTTTTTCGGACAGCCTAAAGATACAAAACCAATTTTGCTCATTTTATGTACGAATCATTGCTCAGGAAAACGCGGAGTATACATCATGCCCCAACGCTACAGCTATATCCGATAGTCATCTAAGCGGCAGAGTTAGGGAACAACTGAATCAAGGCTGTTAACAGCCGCAAAAACGTATGTCGCCAAACATATCTAGAGATGGTTGACTCAAGTAATTTGCACCGAACGGTACAGAGTACGGAAATGGCAAAACCCAATTTTTCAGAGAGAAAAAGTAATCAGTTAACTGCATGGTAGCTATCGCGTACAAAATCTCATTTACACCCCTTTCCTTTTGAGTAGGTTTGTTGATGGTTGGAACGGGATATGCTACCTACAGTAAAGTTATTACCCCAACTGCCGATAATATCCGTGTATGTCACAATGATAATCATGGATGCTTATATGAAAACCAGTACCAAACTAATCTGGGGCTTTGCAATAGTCGCAACATATTTCCATTTCAAAGATGGAACGCCCACAAAGGCCGTTGCAGAAACCGAATCAGTGAAACTAACAGATCAAGAAACACAGGATGCAAAGGATTTTGCACAAGCACTAATCCAGCGTGATTACACTTGTAATGAGGTAACAGCATTTAGTAATGCTAACTTCTCTGGGTATGTGGAGATTGGTTGTGATGATCGTCAGATGTTCAAAGTAAGTAAAAATTCATCCGGTAGATGGATAGTAGAACCGCAGTAATCCTAAAAAAGCCCTGTGGATTTTTCCTGTAGGGCTTTTGTGTTACTATCTACAGTACCTGTAGATGGAAAATGAATAGTAGAATGAAAATTACTGTAGAAAATATCGCTGAAATGTTCGAAGGAACGAAAGAACTATTAATTGGTGGTTTAATAACGGCAATCACTGGTGCACTTATTATTGTTAAAATTAGTGAGGTAGTACCCGCTAAAATTCCTTTAATGATAATTGCAATATTTCTTTTTACCGTTGTACCGGGTTTCTTTGCAATGTTGTTTTCACCATTAACTAAGTTAACTGCAAAGATATTCGATATCAAAAGCAGTACAGTAATATGCCGTATATTCTCAGGAATATACTTTATACTTTATTGGTTTATACCATTAATAATAGTCAACGCGATTATCTCAAGTATCATGCATCTTGGTAGTGGTGATGGTGGATTGAAAGCATGTTTTGCAATAGGGTGCTTTATCATTGCCGTGGTGCAGACCAGGAGATTCTATACGCTCCTTACTAAGTAACTCTCCATAGCTCACAATCACGTGAGCTTTTTTACGTCCTCAATACTCGCACGATCGCTTACTTACATTATCCCCTCGGTACACTTGTAATCGCACCTGATGGCTCTCAGAGCGGTTATTAACCCACACGCTCATAGAAGACTTCACGATATCAGAAGAAGGATTCTGTGAATTTGATTTAGGGAAATATGAAACTTTCTACCTTCTAAAACACTCCAGAAATCACGCTAAGAGGTGCAAAGGGGGGATGCGATAATAGTATTAGTTAGTGTAAGATAAGGATATACAGAGTCTTGGAGGACGTTAAAGTGCTAGAACTCATTATAAAACCGCTGGCATCCATTAAACGCTATATTTTTAATGAAGTTACGACCTCTATTGGAATGTGGTTAATTGGGGTCGTCTTTGTTTTTTTTACTATATTAGCTCTGCTGTATGTAATCTTCTCTAAAGAAATTGATGCTTCTTTTGTATCTGCTGTTATGGATTCAATTATAGCGGGAACCGCGATATTAGCTGTGTTTGGTGCTAAGAATTATCTAGCACAATTTACTGCTCAGGAAGGATTCAAGATAGCTATATCATTAGTTAATGATGATCTGATGACTCTAGATAGACATCATGTAGTGTTAAATAATTACCTTAAACTTTACGACCATATTCATGAAGTTGATGGTAAGACTATAAGTAAAAGTATGGCGCCGAAACTAACAGAACTACAGAAGGAACTGACAAGTTCGAGAACTGAATTATATACGCTATATAACCGAATACTTGAGAAAAAACGTAAGCTAGATACTTATGGTATCGCTGTTCAAAACAGTAAAAATAAATTTTATATTGATATGATTTCTAATTTGACAATGTTCCTGGGTGAATGCCAAACACTTGAATCTAAAACTCAGGTGATGACTGGAGCTATTGAATATCTTTATAAGGAAAGTGAAAATACAATATTTAGCAACAAGCTTGATGTTTCCAGATATAATTTTAATGACGAGATTTCAGACCACCGTAAGGATATAAATCTCCTTTGGATGTCGATTATCAACAACTATACTAAATTCAGAGAGGAAGGGGGCAGCAGTATTACTAAACTCTTTAAAGTTAACGGGTGAAGTAGTGGCTAAACGACGGTGACGATTTACTACACACCGCTTGTATTATAAGAGCCAGACTTCGAACTTATAGTAATGTATTTTTGTAATGGGTACTGTCTGCCTGTGAAGGGAATTTCCCCTGGAACCTGGAAAACGATACGCCAATAATCCGCTTCGTGAGCACGAATGCAGGCCAGAAAAAGCGCCTGCATTCTGCCTTCACCTCGGCAGCGTATTACTCTTTTTTCACCACATCGCCCCGGATGAGGAAAGGAACGGAATCACGCAGCGATGGATTGACGGTACCACTGTGGTCAAGCCCTTCATAAACATGCACTTCTGCCTGTGTGCCGGCGGCTTTAACGGCCTCGGCGAAACGCATCTGCATGGCGGTAGGAACGTTGATATCCGCGCTGCCAATACCGATAAACACCGGGTGCTGAAGGCGCATTGTCGGGTACAGCATGGTGTTGATCCCGTTGCTTAACAAGGTTTCGATAGCCGGTTTGAGCGTATTGCCGGCGTTCAGACCCGCCTGCATCGTTTTTTGCGTCAGCGGCGTGATACAGAGATTTTTCGCCTGTTCCAACAGCGGCAGCGCGCCGTTCTGGAAATAATCTTCAGGCTTCAACGAGGGATCGGCATCTGCCGCGGCGAGGTAGATATAGAAGATATACGGAATCTTAGGATCTCCGGCGTTCTGATTATCCCCTTTTGCCGGTGGCAGGATATCAGCAGCGGTGGTTCCGATCGCAAAATACGGTGTACCGGTTAATACGGTGGCGCGGATATTCAGTTCCGGGGCGTACTGGGGCTGGAATCCTGCGCTGGAAAATGCCGCGTGAGCCCCTTGCGATTGGCCCACCAGAGTCAGTTCATTTTTCAGCGGGAACTGGCGTAGCGCGGCGCGAACGCCATCCAGTATGCTCCATGCTTCGCCACGAGCATTAAGATAGTGGTGTACGCCTTCCGAACCCAGACCGGCATAGTCAGGCGCCACAATGGCGTAGCCCAGCGAAAGCCAGGTATTAAGGTACTGTTTATCGCGTGCCGTACGTTCATTGAGCGACGGTGCGCATTGACCGGCTACGCCGACGGTGCCGTGCGCCCAGACCACGACGGGCCATCCGCCTTCCGGCGCTTTCCCTTTTGGAATAAACACCGCGGCGGAATCAACGCGCGGCGAGCGCCCGTCAACGCCACTACGGGAAGGGTAATGTATCAGATACTGCTGGGCGGCTTCGCTAAGCCCATGGTCGGCGGCCAGAGTGGCCGTATTTTCATGCTCTTTGGCCTGCGTCGGCGCAGCAAGCACGGGGGAGGCGCTTGCGGATAACAGCATTAATGCACAGGCCGTTACCCGGACTCTTTCCTGAAATAACATACACAACATCCTTTTTTCATCTGAATAGTCACAGTGTAGTCGGCGACGCGTTAACGTGGCGTCAATGACCTTGTGATGTGGGGCAGGGCGCTTGAGGTCCTTTTCCCGCTCCGACGATGTTTAAGGTTGGCTCATTGTTAAAAATGTTGCAAATGATGAATTGTTGATATCGCGCAGCATTTTGTACGTTAAGTAATCTCATAATGAGAATGCCAATGGGTGGCAAGGGAGGTAAATGCATGACGGAAAGCAAACTGAAACGCAAGCTGGTGGGGCGGCTCATCAACGCGCGAATTGACCTTGATGCCTATTTGCAGCTGAGGAAGGCAAAGGGGTATATGTCAGTCGGTGAAAACGATCATCTGCGTACTAACCTGCTTGAACTGTGCGGCGAGCTGCGTGATAACGCGGTCGCGCTTAAGCGCTGTACATCACTGAACGAATTGGAAATGATGCGGCAGGCGGGCGAGGCAATGGCCTCTGCAGCGGTTTGCCTGATGAGCGGGCGCTATGATTGCCCCTCTTATATTGCGGTTAACGTAGAAACGCTCGATCGCTGCCTGGCGGCGTTGACGAAAAGTATTCGTAAGCTGGACGCAGGGTCTCCCGTGGTGGAAACCTGAAACCAGGGGGACATTCGTCCCCCTGTCACTGTTACCCTACCTGGGTGGAACCCTTTGGCTGTGCTGCGATGGGGTTATCAGCCCGCGAATCCCGGAGTGTGAAGACGGAGAGCAGCGTAAAGCAGCCGGCAATCGCGCCGAGAATGAGATACGTGTCGGCAAAACCAATCGTGTCATACAGATAACCCGCAATGGGGGAGTAGATAGCGGTAGCGATAGAGGCGACAAACAGTACCAGCAGGTAGACCGTTGAGAGCAGCTTGTTATCGAAATTGGCAGAGATAAATTTAAACACCGATACCAGAATGAGCGGTTTTTCAATGGCGTGCAGCATTTTCACCGCCGCAATCCACACCGGCCCGAGCTGAACGGCGGATCCCGCAATACGGACCGACATAATCGTACCCGCAATAATTAACGCCCATTTAGCGCCCGTTCGGTTAACAAACCACGGCATCAGGCACAGGAACAGCGTCTCTCCGCATACCTGAATGGATGCCAGTATGCCGTACCAGTGATTGCCTTCTTCTTTCGTGGGGAACTGCATTGAGAAGTACTGGGCGAACTGTTGATCGTAGGTGTCGTAAATCTGCGTGACGAACAGCGTAAAGATCAGCAGCATCCAGAATTGACCATTCTTCGCCAGCTCCAGCGCGTGAACCGCCTTGAGTGAATTTGTTTTTTGGATCTCCGCGTCGGTCAGCTCGATTTTGGTCATCATAAAGCAGATTGCCGCCACCACAATCGCGCAGCTTGCCAACCAGAAGGAGAGGTTTGGCAGCGTATCGATATATTTGCCTACGATCCACGCTGCGGCTGCCCAGCCGAGCGATCCCCACATTCTTACCCGACCGTATTCGAAGCCATAACGACGGGAAATTTTGTCGATGTAGGAGTCAATAACGCCGCAGCCTGAGTTAAAGATAATACCGAGGTAAACCCCGCCAAGCACAGCGCCAAGCCAGAAGCTATGCGTCAGCAATGGCGCGTAAACATAGATAAAGAATGGGCCAACGGGCAGCAGTAGGGCGACAATAATCCAGATAAGCTGTTTTTTCAGGCCAAACTTATCGGAAATAAAGCCAAAGAACGGCTGCATCAGTAGCGCGATAAAGGCGTTAATCGAATAGAGCAGCCCGGTTTGCGTCGCGCTGATGCCGAGATGCTGTGTCGTCCAGATGACAAAGAATGCCATGGTTGACGACCAGGCAAACAGATACAGAAAATCGAAAATGCTGAGCAGAATATAATTACGTTTGCCGGGTAGTAGCATCGCCCCATCCTCATCAAATATCAGATAACTCACCTGGCACGTGGCGACGCCATCATGCCCACTGGTTATTGTTTTGGTATGTCTCGTTATTAAAATGTCATACGTTAACAATTTGCGTTTTAATCTGACATCCAATCGCTATAGGTGAGCAATCCCTATAGCGATTAATTGTGATTCTATTCACAGATGTAGAGGGGGTTTCGCTGTGATTAGCGATGGCGATCACTTAATCATTTTTGAGAGCGTATGACTTTTTACGGTTTTTCTGCGAGCTGGTCTGCCAGCGCACGGAGTTTTTCGGCGATATCCTGTAGGTTGGTTTCCGATGTATGCAGCGGACCGGCAGAGCGACGTACGACCAGGCGGCTGGGTAAGATGGTTGAAGCGCGCGTCGCCAGCGGCGATTCAGACGATTGCAGAAGCTGCTGCACCGCCATTTTTCCTTGTAAATCAAAATCGATCGCCACGGTTGTTAACGCGGGCTCAAAAAAGGCGCTCTCGTAAGTATCGTCATAGCCAATCAGCGAAATATCCTGCGGGATTTTGCGTTTTTGCTGATGTAGCGCGCTGAGCGCACCTAACGCCATTTGGTCATTGGCAATCAGCAGCGCCGTTACCTGTGGGGTTTCTCGGAGCATCTGCAGCGTTGCCAGATAGCCGCTTTGCGCATCCCATTGCCCGTGGTGTATCGCCAGGGGGCTGATTTGATATGAGGCCAGCGTATCGCGCCAGGTATTCAGGCGAAGACGGGCGGGCACGGATTCTTCCGGCCCCGAGAGCAGGCAGAACTGGCGGTGGCCCAGCTCGTAGAGATATTTGACGCTGGCCCGTGCGCCCTCCGCAGGGTTAAAGGTGACGTTGAACACGGAACTGTAGGGGTCAACATCAAGAAACAGACATTGCACCTCCGGATTCTCGTCGACCAGACTTTCCGCTACCGGGGTTTCCAGCGGCGCGTTGATGATGATGCGTTCGACGCGTTGGGATTTCAGATCGTTAATCGCGTGCTGAATCGCGCCGTCACTGGCGTCATCAATCATTGAAATCAACACCTGATAGCCTTGCTCACCCGCGTATTTTTTTACCGCGGCGGCAATCTGCGAGGGGGCATGCAGCGCAAGTGATGTTGTCACTAGCCCCAAGGTTTTGCTCTCTTTGCCCACGAGCTGCTGGGCCATGCGATTCGGGACGTATTTCAGCTCCGCGATCGCCAGTTCAATTTTCTTGCGTGTTTTGGCCGATACGTTAGCCGAATTATTCAGGACGCGGGAGACGGTCTGATAAGAGACATCGGCGTGACGCGCCACATCCGCGAGAGTTGCTGCTTTGGTTTTCATACTCGCCCCATCAAAAGTTTGTCTCAGTATACCCGAGCCGTTGTTGGACGTATCACCTAAGCGCACATTGCCTGGGTGACCGACCACGTATTGACGGGATAATAGGGTGAAAATGCGCGTGAAATCACATTTTCTGCCGCTGCTGGTTGCGTCATAAGCGGTGTGGCGCGTAGAAATGTTGAAATGTGAACGAATAACATTTTTTGTCTTTGTGTTACATTGAGGAGCCGACATGGACAAGCATCTTCCGATAAATCCCCGCGCGCCGTGGTTGTTGCACGGTGCCGATTACAATCCTGAACAGTGGTTGCACGTACCGGGGATCCTGGAACAGGATATTGCGATGATGCAGCAAGCGGGCTGTAACATCATGTCGGTGGGGATTTTCAGCTGGTCAGCGCTGGAGCCCGTTGAAGGCCATTATACCTTCGAGTGGATGGATACGGTCCTCGATAAGCTCTATGAGGGCGGGATTTCCGTCTTCCTGGCGACGCCGGGCGGGGCAAAGCCCGCATGGCTGGCGGCGCGTTATCCCGAAACGTTGCGCGTCAGCGCCGACAGAGTAAAAGCGCTGCACGGTGGCCGTCATAATCACTGTCCTTCCTCGCCGGTATACAAAGACAAAGTGACGCAAATAAACACAAAATTGGCTCAGCGTTACGCGCATCACCCCGCCGTTTTGGGCTGGCACATCAACAATGAATACGGAGGAGAGTGTCATTGCCCGCGTTGCCAACAGGATTTCCGCGCCTGGCTGAAGGCGCGTTATCACAGCCTGGAAGCATTAAACCATGCCTGGTGGACCGGGTTCTGGAGCCACACCTACAGCGATTGGTCGCAGATTGAATCTCCCGCTCCGCAGGGAGAGACATCCAATCATGGACTGAATCTTGATTGGCGACGTTTTGTCACCTCGCAGGTGAAAGCGTTCTATCAGACGGAAGTCGCGCCGCTGAAAGCCGAGCGTCCTGAGCTCCCGGCGACAACCAATTTTATGTGGTATTTCAATGATTACGATTACTGGCAGCTGAAAGATGTGGTGGATTTTGTCAGTTGGGACAGCTATCCCATGTGGCATAAACACGATGATGAACGCGCGGTGGCCTGCAAAACGGCGATGTATCATGACCTGATGAGAACGCTCAAAGGCCAGCCGTTTGTGCTGATGGAGTCAACGCCGAGTCAGACCAGCTGGCAGCCGACCAGTAAGCTGAAAAAACCGGGAATGCATATTCTCTCCTCGCTGCAAGCCGTGGCCCATGGCGCTGATGCCGTGCAATATTTTCAGTGGCGTAAAAGTCGCGGTTCGATTGAGAAATTCCACGGCGCCGTGGTCGATCATGTCGGTCATCTTAATACGCGTACCGGGCGTGAAGTCACGCGCCTGGGGCAGATGCTAACGGCCTTAAGCCCGCTGGTGGGCAGTAAAACTCAGGCGAAAGTGGCGATCATCTTTGATTGGGAGAACCGTTGGGCGGTGAATGATGCCGCCGGGCCGCGCAATGTGGGTATTCACTATGAACAGACGGTAGTCGATCACTATCGCCCGTTCTGGGAGCAGGGGATCGCGGTGGATGTGATTAACGCCGACTGCGATCTCTCAGGCTATGCGCTGGTGATTGCGCCGATGCTGTATATGGTGCGTGACGGCTTTGCCCAACGCGCAGAAGCATTTGTGCGTGAGGGCGGCTATTTTGTCACGACCTACTGGTCGGGGATTGTGAATGAGACCGACCTTTGTCACCTCGGCGGTTTCCCGGGCCCACTACGCCCGCTGCTTGGCGTATGGGCGGAGGAGATAGATAGCCTGACCGATACGCAATTCAACGGAGTTGAAGCCTTGCCGGACTGCGGCCTTCAAGGACGCTGGCGTGCACGCGAATTGTGCGAGGTGATTCACCCCGAAGGCGCAGAAGTACTGGCTTGTTACACCGATGATTTCTATGCTGGCTACCCCGCGCTGACACAAAATCGCGTCGGTAAAGGCAAGGCCTTTTATATCGCATCACGTAATGATGATGACTTCCACCAGGCATTCACGGCAATGCTGGTTAAGGCGCTCAAACTGCCGCGCGCGTTGAACGCCGAGTTGCCCACTGGCGTGGTGACCACACGTCGTACAGACGGTGAATGGGAGTGGATATTTGTGCAAAACTACACCGACGTCGAGCAGAAAATTATGCTGACGGACCGTTTCCATAATGCGGTATCGGGTGAAAAAGTGGAAAACCAACTGATGCTGGCAGCGTGGGGCTGCGAGGTGCTGGTACGCGCATTGTAGTTTCTAGTGGCGCAGTTAGCCCGGAACGTGGCGGTTGCCCGGGCTAACTGCGCCATCTCGGTCATCTCACTAGCGCATAATACGGCGTAGAATACGGTTGGCCTGCTCTTCGAAGTTCGTTGCGGCCTGGTCGATCGTGGCCTTACCGTAATCGATACTTTGCAGCGCGGCGCTGAACAGTGAACCAAACTGTGGGTCTTCCAGATACGGCAGCGCTTTCGACTTGTTCGGCAGCGAGGCCGACTGTAACAGCCCGGAAATAACCGGATCGTCATCGGTCAACAGGCCCGCCTCGCGCAGGATTTTCTCGCCCGATTGGCTCAGCGGGACGCCACGTTCCAGCGCTACCGGCAGCACGCCTTCTTTCTCGCTCATCAGGAAGTTAATTAACGTTGCCGCCTCTTGCGGATGGCGCGTGTTTTTACTGATAGAGAACATCAGCGCCGTTTTATGGAACTGCCCGGCGTCTTTCGCGCCTTCGCGCATCGGGTATGGCCCCATCACCAGATCCGCCGGATTGGCCAGATTCTGCGACTCGGCGGTGTACAGCACGTTCCAGTTATAGACGCCGCCCCATTCGCCGTTGATCCACGGTTTCATCTCATAGGCCACGCCTTTGCCAAACGAAGCCATGGTACGGGCGTCCGGCACCGCGTGGGCGTCAACCAGCTTACGATAGAAGGTGAAAGCCTCGACGAGATCGGCGTGGTTCCAGCCGAGCTTGCGTTTCTTCTCATCGACCATCGGTTTCTGGTTGCCCTGATAAACATACGAGTTCAGCAGTAGCAGAGAATCCTGCTCGGTGAGAATCAAGGGATAGTAGTTATCACCCAGCTTCTCTTTAAATATCGGCCCGGCCTGCAGCAGTTCGTCCCAGGTTTTGGGTAACGCAACGCCGGCTTTTTTCCACGTGGCGGCGTTGTAGTAAAACAGCATCACGTTGGCGGAAACCGGAATAGCGTTGATTTTGCCGTTCACCGTGGTGCTGGCCAGTGACTCTGGCGAGAATTGGTTGAGGCCAATCGGCTTCGCCAGTTTATTGAGGTCATAAAAACCGTCGCCGGTTTTTGACAGCAGCGTCAGCCAGTTCCAGTTGGTTTGAATAACGTCGGCTTCGGTATTGCTGTTGATCTGCGTCGTCAGACGCGAGTAGAAGCCGTCCCAGCCGGTGTATTCCGCCTTCACTTTGATATTGGGATATTTAGCCTCAAAGGCCTCAAGCGCTTTCAGGGTCGCCTGGTTGCGGGCCTTGCCGCCCCACCAGGCAAAACGGAGTTCCACCTGATCGGCGCTGTGTGCGATGGGCATCGCGCCGAAACTGCAGCAGGCCAGCAGGAACAATATCGACTTTTTCATGGATGAATCCTCCGTGTCATAAGATTAACGCTGCTGCCGACGCCAGGTCGTTAAACCTTTCACCAGCTGCATTTCCTGCTCGCACCACGGTTTGCCCTCTGGGGTTAACACATCGTGGAACCAGAGCGACTGCGGATCGGGGTGATTTTTATTGACGCTGGTCCATGGGATCCAGGTCTGGGTGCGGCCCTGCACCAACCCCCACTGATAGCAGCCGGTATCAAAGGCGCAGAACAGCGGTAGCTGTTCGCTGAAGACGCAGTCCATATGACGAGCCAGCCACTCGGTACACAGTACGGGACGATTGCGGCGAACCAGGTTCTCCAGCACGCTCAACTGGCAGGCGGCGGTGTTGTAGTTGTGGTAGGTGATGATGTCCGACAGATCCATTGCGGCGGCGTCGATCGGGTGTTCCAGCGTGCCGTACTTGTCGTGATCGATATGCCAGGCGCCCACGGTCAGCGGCTGGGTTGGCCCCACGTCACGCGCCCAGCCGAAGGTGGCGATCATCAGCTCCAGGGCGAAGCTTTCCAGCGCTTCGTCATACTCTGTTGATTCCGTTGGCGACAGGTTGATGCCGCGGTTTCCCGGTTCGTTGTAGAGATCCCAGATGCTGATGCGTGCGTCGTCTTTAAATTGGGTCAGCACATCGCGCACGTAGGCTTCAACCCGCGGCCACTGCTGTGGATCCATCACGATGGCGCGACCCGGGCTGGCGGCAGCCTGGCTGTTGTGGACGCCTTCACGCGGCGCTTTTTGCGGGCCGAGGTACGGCTCATCGCCAGAGAAGCCGCAGTCGTCCATCAGCGTCAGCATCACCTGAATGTCATGCTTTGCGGCGAGTTCCTGGAAGGTGTCGATACGCGCCAGCAGGCCCTCGCGATCCGCTTCCCAGACGATAAACGGCAGGTTAGTGCGCAGGGCGTTATAGCCGTAAGTGTGCGCCCAGCCCAGCTCCTGATCGATCGTTGCGGCGTCAAAGGTATCGGCCTGCCACATCTCCGTCCAGTTGACCGCGCTGCGCGGTAGATAGTTAAAGCCGCAGGCCCAGCCATGTTGTTTAAGCCACGCCTGCGCCTGAGATTCGGTCCATTGCGAATGCATTGCTGTTTCTCCATTGCTAATAATTATTAGCTAATATTTATTAACACCTGACCCGGACGCAACGATCGGGCGCTCATTCTGCTGGGGTGTTCACAAAAAAGACGGCGGATAACTGTGCTATAGTCGGCGGCGACAAGGAGTAATCATGCAGAAAAAAAATAAGATAACGATGAGTGATATCGCCAGGGAAGCCGGTGTTTCTCAGGCGACCGTTTCGCTGGTGCTCAACAATAGCCGGGCAATTCGCCTGAGTGATGCCACGCGCGACCGGGTGTACGCCGCGGCGCAGGCGTTAGGCTATCAAAAAATTATCGTGCCGCATCGCCAGGACGGGCAGGAAGAGATTGCGCTGCTGCTCAGCGGGATGCCGAACTACGATCCCTTCGTGGATGCCATCAGCGAGGCCAGCAGCACGGCGTGGCAGCGCGATACGCTGCTGACGGTTTACGATTACGGCGACGATATGGAGCTGGCCGGGCAAATTCTGCGTCAGCTGGAACGGCGCAACTGCGCGGGGGTCATTCTCGCCAGCTCGGTGACGCGCGCCTTTGATTTTTCGCCTTTTGAGTCGCTTATCAATAAGCCGGTGGTGCTGCTGAACCAGTACGATCCCAACCGCCCGCTGTTGCCGACTTTCCTGCCGGATGACCGGGCCAACGCCTGTCAGACCGTCAACCATCTGCTGGAACAGGGGGTGACGCGCATTGCGCACATCATGGGCGATGAGTGGATGGATGCCAGCGTGCTGCGCCTGGAAGGATATCGCCAGACGCTTGAACATGCGGGTATTACGGTGGATGACGCGTTGATCAAGCAAACGGACTGGTCGCTGGACGCCACGTTTAAGGCCACGCTGGAGCTGATGCGCCTGCCGCAGCCGCCGCAGGCCATCTTCTGTGCCAGCGACTGGATGACGCTCGGCTGCTATCAGGCGCTGGCAACGTTAAATGTGTCGATTCCCGGAGACGTGCTGGTGTGCGGTTATGACGATCAGCGGATTGCCCATCAGTTGACGCCAGCGCTGACCAGCGTGCAGCTCGCTTATCACGAGTTGGGGAGAATGGCGGTGAGCTATCTTTGCGATGGCGACGATACCGCCGCGCATATCCGACTGGTGGGTAAACTGCAGGTGCGCGGCAGCAGCCAGCGCACCTGAAAAAATTAGCTGACGGGAATCATCACCACGTCGCGGAACGCCGGGCGCTCGGCTAACTGCTGATACCAGCGCGCCAGGTTTGGACGTGGCTGCCAGGTTTTAACGGTTTCCAGCAGGTTATAGACGAACGGCGCAACGGCAATATCACCGACGCCGAACGTTTCGCCGGAGAGCCAGGCCTGTTTTGCCAGCGTGCTCTCCAGAATGTCCAGCAGCGGTTCGCAGGCTTCAATGGCCGCTTCAATCTCCGCCATATTGCGCTGTTCCGCTGGGGTTCTCACCAGCCCGAAGAGAATTTTGCGGTGCACCGGTGACAGGGTTTCGTTGGCCCAGTCCATCCATTTTTCACTTTTGGCTCGCTGGATTGGGCTGGCCTGCCACAGGCTGTCTGCACCGTACTGCGCCGCCAGGTAACGAACGATGGTATTAGACTCCCACAGCACATCATCACCGTCTTTCAACATCGGCACCAGACCGTTCGGATTGAGCGCCAGATAGGCCGCGTCGCGGTTCACGCCAAAGCTCTGTCCCGCCATAATCTGCTCGTAGGGCAGGTTGAGTTCGGCCAGCGTCCAGCGCACTTTCTTCACGTTCGTTGAATTATTTCGTCCCCACAGCGTAACCATAACCACTCCCGTTTTTTTAGCGAAGGTTCAATGTGCGGCAAAGTTAACGCTTACGCAATCTTGATCAAAAAAAATGTCAGGTTTTAAGCACAAGTTGGGGATCTTGCGTAAACTTAAAAAACTTTACCAACTCACTGTTTCTTTAAGAGAGTTTCTACGTTATTACTCACGGCCTGGTGCAGCACGGCACTGTCGTGGCGTGTTTTTGGGAATGGATACTTGGGTGGTTTTTATGATGAGTAACGCTAACGCCTTCAGGAGCCTGATGGCAGGCTCAGCGCTTTTACTTTTGATTGCACCGGCGGTGCAGGCGGCGGAGCAGATGCCCGATGCGCCGGCTATCGACGCGCGCGCGTTTATATTGATGGACTATGCCAGCGGTAAGGTGCTGACCGAAGGCAATGCCGATGAGAAGCTGGACCCGGCCAGCCTGACGAAAATCATGACCAGCTACGTGGTTGGCCAGGCGCTGAAGGCGAACAAAATCAAGCTGACCGATATGGTCACGATTGGTCGCGATGCGTGGGCCACCGGCAACCCGGCGCTGCGCGGTTCCTCGGTGATGTTCCTCAAACCGGGCGAGCAGGTCTCCGTCGAGAACCTCAATAAAGGGGTGATCATCCAGTCGGGCAACGATGCCAGCATTGCCATCGCTGACTACGTCGCGGGCAGCCAGGACTCATTTGTGAGCCTGATGAACGGCTATGCCCAGAAAATCGGCCTGACTAACACCACGTTCAAAACGGTTCATGGCCTGGATGCGCCAGGGCAGTACAGTACCGCCCGCGACATGGCGTTGCTGACCAAAGCCATGATTCACGATGTGCCGGAAGAGTACGCGGTACACAAAGAGAAAGAGTTCACCTTCAATAACATCCGCCAGCCGAACCGCAACCGTCTGCTGTGGAGCACTAACCTCAACGTTGACGGCGTGAAAACCGGTACGACCGCAGGCGCGGGCTACAACCTGGTGTCATCGGCAACCCAGGGCGACATGCGCCTGATAGCCGTGGTGCTGGGCACTAAGAGCGATCGCGTGCGCTTTAATGAGTCGGAAAAACTGTTGACCTGGGGCTTCCGTTTCTTTGAAACCGTCACCCCGATTAAGCCTGATGCGACCTTTGTCAGCCAACGTGTGTGGTTTGGCGATAAGAGCGAAGTGAATCTGGGGGCCGGAGAAGCCGGTTCTGTGACGATTCCAAAAGGGCAGTTGAAAAACCTGAAGGCCAGCTACAGCTTAACTCAGCCGCAGCTGACTGCGCCGCTCACCAAAGGACAGGTGGTGGGGACCATTGATTTTAAACTCAACGACAAGACGATTGAACAGCGCCCGCTGATCGTCATGGAAGCGGTCGAAGAGGGCGGGTTCTTTAGCCGGATGATGGACTTCGTGCTGATGAAATTCCACGAGTGGTTCGGCAGCTGGTTCTCTTAATGGCTGATTAATACAGCAGCGAGATTTGCTGCTGTTTCGCCAGCGCCACCAGCTCCTCGTCCGGACAGGTGTCGCTGGCAATCACATCAAAGCGCGTCAGATCGCCCATGCGGGCGGGGCGCACCTTACCAAACTTGCTGTGATCCGCCACCAGCACATGGTAGCGCGACTGGCGCATTGCCCAGTGCTTCACCGGCAGCTCTTCCAGATTAAAACAGGTTGCGCCCATCTCGACGTCGATGCCCGCTGCGGAATAAAAAGCGATATCCGGGCACAGGTGCGATAACGTATCGTTTTCGCTAAGCGGTTTGAAAATGGCGTTACTGGCGTGGAACTCGCCGCCGCAAAGAATAGGCCGACAGTTGGGCTTGTCCTGCAGCGCAAGGAAGGTGTTGAGAGAGTAGCAAACCGCGGTAAAAGGCAGGTCGTTATCAATAGCATCGATAATCCACGGTGTGGTCGTGCCGCAGTCGAAAAATGCCATCTGGTGCGGCTTTAGCAGCTTTGCTGCATGGCGCGCCGCCAGTTTCTTCTCTTCCACCAGGCGGGTTTTTTGGTCGCTCAGTAAATAGTGCGGCACGCTGCGCGGTTCCAGCACCACGTAGCCTCCCAGCAGCACGACCGGCCCGCTTTCGCTGTTGAGATCGCGACGAATCGTCATTTCAGAAACGCCAAGCAGCGCGGCCGCTTCTTTAAGATGCAGCTTATCGCTACGTTTCAGTGCCTGAATCAGTTGACCAATTCGCTCGTCGCGTCGTGTTTCCATAGTGCCTCTATCGGAAATGCCTCGGCAAGGATGCCGAGGTCAGCGCGGTATTTTACCTGTGAGCGGCAACTTCGCAAAGGCTTCCTCAAGGTCAAAGATATTGTGCCAGCAAGCTTTCCAGACTGTTCTGGTCAACAGCAAACAGACGAATGCCTTCGGCCAGCTTCTCTACCGCCATGGCGTCCTGATTGTGTGCCCAATAAAACGCTGCTTCGCTGATGGCGTCAGGCTTTGGCTGCGTTTCACCGGCATAGTGCAGCGGTGCTGGTACGCTGGCATTGCGCTGCTGAAGCTCGGCAAGCAGCGAGGGGGAAACCGTCAGGCGATCGCAGCCGTTCAAGGCCAGTACCTGCTCCGGCGTGCGGAAGCTCGCCCCCATCACCACAGTCTGGTAGCCATACGTTTTGTAGAAGTGATAGATACGACGGACGGACTCCACGCCCGGATCGTTTTCCACGGTGTAGCGGGTTTCCGGATTGTTTTTTTTGTACCAATCGTAAATACGCCCGACGAACGGAGAGATCAAAAATACGCCCGCATCGGCACAGGCGCGGGCCTGCGCGAAGGAGAAGAGCAGGGTGAGGTTACAGCGAATGCCCTCTTTTTCCAGCACTTCGGCCGCGCGGATTCCCTGCCAGGTGGCGGCAAGTTTAATCAACACGCGTTCTTTTCCTACGCCTTGTTCGGCATACAGCGCAATCAGCTCACGGGCCTTGTGAATACTGGCGTTGGTGTCAAACGACAGGCGCGCATCCACCTCGGTGGAGATACGCCCCGGCACGCTTTTCAGAATCAGCGCGCCGATGCTCACCGCCAGATGATCGGCCAGCGTGGCAGGCAGGATTGTTTTTCCAGCGTTGCGTAATTTTACGCGAGCAACGGTCTCTTTTATCAGAGGCTGATACTGTGGCAACTGTGCTGCTTTATAAATAAGCGACGGATTGGTGGTCGCATCTTCGGGCTGATAGGCGATAATGCTGTCAATATCCCCGCTGTCAGCGACAATAATGGTGTGCTGCTTTAATTGTTCAAGCTGATTCATAACCTGTACCTGTATTTATTCAGTGCGATGAAAAATAAGGAGGGGCCCTCTCCCTATTTTTCGCCGTTTATTATTTAGCTTGCGCGACGCGGGTGGTCAGACCCGGCATATTAAAGCACTCAGCTTCGTTCTGAATCATGTCTTTAATTTTGTTCACCACATAGCGTTCTGGTTCGATGCCGAACGATTTCAGGTTGGCAAACATCAGCTGCATCTCTTTCACGACCGCCGGTTTTTCATAGTTATAGTGACCGCTGAGCTCAAGAATTTCCTTCAGCAGCGCAGGTTCACTAAAGATTTGCTCTTCGGATTTATTTTTATGCTCGTCGGTCATCCATTTTTCCCATTTGTGGCTCAGGACACACTCGCGGGTCAGTACGGTTTTTAAATCCGACGCGGATTTAATAAAGCCTTTTGCCGCCAGATCTTTTTCCACTTCCGCGAGCTTCAGATAGGCGCGGGTTTCAATGGTGCCGTAGGCCGGAGCGACGTTCATCGCGGTGATTCCAAGGCCTGGATGTTTGAGCAGTATTTCGTCCGGCAGATAGTCGCCGTTGTGCTCTTTCAGGCCCACGCCGTAACGGGTGCTGATTGCCGACAGTTCCGCCGATTGCGTATCGTTGAAATGGCCAACGTTTTTGGTCAGGCGGGTCAGGGTACCCGTCTGGCCGACGATAAACAGCGGTTGCGGCAGCCCTTCGTCACTGAGACGTTTGTTCAGTTCGATGATAAAGCCTTCGTAGGCGCTGATGTCGGTCAGACCGCCGTTGGTCTCTTCGGTGCCCACTTCGTAGAAGAACTCTTTCAGATTGTTCTTCTTACGGTACGCTTCACAGAAGCGAATAAGCTCAACGGTACGGCTTAATACCAGCTCAATATCAATCACTTTCCCCATGACATACGGGTCTTTCGTGGGGTCGATATGCAGCAGGTCGAACCCCGCATCCATATCAATTTGATAAGAGCGCCGCGCCAGCTCCATCGCTTGTGCTTCGGGAATATGGTCTTTACGCTCTTTATCACGCTGCCATGGGCCACCGTGGTCACGACAGAGGAAGTAGTCGCCATCGAAACCGACCTTATCAGCCATGGCTTTCAGGTCGGCGGCGAAGCGGAACTGGTCCCAGTTATTGACGTAGCCTGCGCCAAATTCATCGGCATCAACCTGGTTACGGCTGGCAATGAACATCAGCGGCAGATCTTTTTCTTTGCCTAATTCAAAACATGCCTGAATAAGCGCCGGAGACATTGGGCCAATACCCAGCATCGTGGACTTTCCACCCTTAACGATATAATCAACGTACTGCTTCATGGTGTTTTTCATGACAACTCCTTAGGCTTTATTCATATCGGAATGAACGGTTTTTTTAGCGTCGGTTTTCTTAATCGGTTCGCTAATGTTTGGACGTAGAATGTGCAGGCAGATCGCGGTAACAACGACGCCAATCGCCATATCGAGGACGTACCACAGAGGCGCTTTATTGACGCCCGCGATGGCAATTAATCCGCCGTGCGGCACCATCGACTCCACGCCGTGAACCATCGCCAGGCCAGCGCCGACAGCGCTGCCGATAATGATGGAAGGCAGAACGGTCTTAAGGTTTTTCACCGCGAAAGGAATCGCGCCTTCGGTAATCCCAATGAGCCCCATAAAGGCCGCCGAGGTACCCATACGGCGTTCATCCTCAGCCCATTTACGCTGAGAAATGAAAGTGGACAGGGCGATGCCCAGCGGCGGAATCGCACAAGCAATTCGGTAGGCGCCGTTCGGGCCGTAAATTCCTTCTGCCATCAGCGCCAGGGTGAAGGCCGTGGCGGTTTTGTTGACCGGGCCACCCATATCGAAGGCTGCCATCGCGCCAAGGATCAGCCCTAATACGATGCCGCTGCTGCCCTGCATATTGGAGAGCATGGAGACCAGCCATTTCATGGCGGCGCCGATAGGCCCAATCAGGACGTACAGGTAGAGCATGCCGACGATGCAGGTGGAGACGATGGGGATAATCATGATTGGCATAACCGGCATCAGGGCTTTACCCACCTTCCAGGTTTTGATCCATTTCGCGACGTAGCCGCTGAGAATGCCGAGCAGCATTGCGCCAAGGAAACCCGTCACCACGTGATCTGCACCCAGCGGAGTGCTGGCCATAAACCCGGTGATAATGCCTGGCGTTAGCCCCGGCTTACCGGCGATGGAGTAGGCGATATAGGCGGCCAGCACCGGAATCATCATTCCAAGCCCCGCACTCCCGATAGCCCCCAGATTGAGTAAGAATGGGTTGGTTACCACCATCCCTTTGCCTACGACCGGTTCGCCGCCAACCAGTGACAGCGCCAGGCAGATCCCACCGACCACCACCACTGGCATCATGTACGACACACCGGTGCTGAACGCTTTAACTAAATCATCTTTAATGGCTTTCATTTTTTCCGACATATTTATCCTCCTGGCTCCCGCTATTTTTTATTAGGCCAGCGTCCTGATGAGGGTGTAACACGCCCCCAGACACTCAGGTCTGGCCATGAAAATAATGGGCTCGCAGAAATTACATTACGTGTTATGTCCCTTTCCGAATGCCGAAATAAATTCGGGAAAGGTCGTTTTAATTAACTCACCAGCTTTTCTGCTCTATCAATAATCGCGACGGGGTCGCGTACGACTTCGGCTGGGTTGAGTGAAATGACGCGTCCGGCATCTTCTTTTTCTTCAAAGCGTTCAACGCCTTCGATACCGATGGCGATCGCCAGAATCACCACATCGGCCTCGGCAATCTCGTCGTCGCTTAATTCGTTTTCAATGCCCATACCGCCCTGTGTTTCAACCTTTACGTCGTATCCCCGTTTTTTACATTCCTGCTCAATGGCTTCCTGAGCCATATAGGTATGGGCAACACCGGTAATGCATGCAGCAACTCCGACAATTTTCATAAGATGCTCCTGAGATTTTTATATTGGCTGTTTATTTAAATTTTTAATCTATGACCATGAACTTAGACGTCCAGCGTTCTGGTCATCAGGTTGTAGAGTACGTCGACGCTATCAGCATTTTTTATTTCATTGCGAAATTCCTCTTTCATTAATTTACGGGCGAGGGTGGAGAAATATTTCATATGCATATTTGAGTCTGCGGATTTACAGACTGTAAGCATGAAAATAGTTTCCACCTGCTGGTCGCCCCATATAATAGGGTGCGCCAGCGTCGCCATACTGATGGTTGAATCGGTGATGTGGTCGGATTTGGTATGCGGAATGGCAAAACCGTAGCCGACGGCGGTAGAGAACGCGTCCTCGCGCGTCCAGATATCATCGCACAGGTGCTCACGGCAGTCGGTGCGGTGATGTAGCCAAAGGTTATCGGTCATCTTCTTAATGACTTCGTTTTTATCCTCGGCATCAAGATTGAAAAGAATAAACTCCGGCGCGAGAATCGATTTTTGAGTTTCCGCCTTCACTGCTGGCGTCTGAAGCGCGGCTTTCACTTCCGCTGAGCGGGTAAGCGCAAGCACTTCCAGAGCCATCAACCGGCACTGAGCGAAGTTGAGTTCGCGCAGCGCATGTTTTACGCCGGGGATAGCGGTAGCGCTCATACTGAGTTCGTCAAACCCCATACCGATGAGCAGCGGCAGGAAATCTTTACTGGCGCCGAGCTCGCCGCACAGGCCGATCCATTTTCCAGCACGATGTACTTCATCGATAGCAAACTGCAGCGCTCGCAGGAAGGACGAGGCATAGTTGTCATAAACATTAGCTACCTGTGGGTTTCCCCGGTCGGCGGCGAAAAAGTACTGCGTCAGGTCGTTGCTGCCGACGCTAAAGAAGTCGGCATATTCGGCCATTTCAGGAATCGCGAAGATGACGGACGGCACTTCCAGCATGACCCCAAGTGAAATCGTGTCGTTAAACGGTAAACCTTCCTTGCGCATCGCCTGTTTGACCGCCTCCAGCACTTCTCGACACCAGATAATCTCTTCCACGCTGGCAATCATCGGGATCATCACCTTCGCATCGCCCGCCGAGGAGGCGGTAAGGATGGCCTTCAACTGCATTGCAAACAGGTCACGATAGCGCGGGTAGGTGCGTATCGCGCGATAGCCAAGGAATGGATTCTCTTCTTCGCCGAGGTTCAGGTAATCAACGGGCTTATCGCCGCCGATATCAAAGGTGCGGAAGATGACGGGCTTACCGTTGGCGCAGGCCATCACGCGAGTATAAAGAGCCGCCAGCTCGGCATAATCCGGCGGCGTTTCGCGGTCCATAAATGACATTTCAGTACGGAATAGCCCGATGCCCTCGGCGCCGTTATTAAACGCCGCCTCGGCCTCTTCAACGCTGGCGATATTGGCGGCTATTTCCAGACGATGCCCGTCGGCGCTGACCGCAGGCTGGTGGACGCTGCTCAGCATCTGCTGTTGCATCGTTCGTTGTACCGCCATTTCGTTACGGTAATAACGCAGGAGCGGCTCATCGGGATCCGTTGCCAGGAGAGCCAGGTTGCCGTCGATAATTATTTCCTGCTGCGGCTGTAGATCGAGCGTGGAAAAATCGATATCGGTCAGCGTCGGAATGCCCAGTGAACGGGCAAGAATCGCGGTATGCGATGTTGTTCCGGTGGCAGTAAGCACCATCCCCGCGAGCATCTTTTTATTAATCCCGAGGAATTTACTTGGCGTCAGGTTATCGGAAAAAATAATCGAAGCGGCATTAAGATTAAGGCCGTGTTGCGGTAGAGAATGCTCACCATAGACGGTGGTCAGCAATTGGCTAGTAATATCAAGCACGTCCAACGTTCTTTCTTTAATATATTTACTGGACGATTTTTTGAGTATTTCGCAGAAATCCATGGCCGCCAATACGGTGGCGCGCCAGACATTTTCACCATTATCAATAAAGTGGCTAATAGATTGCTGGAAAGCGGCGTCGGTAATAATGGATAAATGAGCCTGGATAATATCATGTTCGACGCCGACTTTGCTTTCAAGGATATCCAGCTTGGCCTGTTTTAACGCCTCGATGCCGGCGTTCAGCGCCTGCTTTTCCTCGGCTGTTGCACGGGTTTCCATGGGGGCTCGCGCCATGATGTCGTCAAAACTCAGACTCTTCACCACCACCGGACGGGCAATTGCCACGCCGCCGCTGATACGTGAACCCTGAATGAAACTGGGCTGCATTTCACGCAGCGATCGAGGAAGATAGCCGGCAGGAACCTGTGATTCTTCCTCGTGAGCGACTTCAAACTGCGGCAACTTTTTTAGCAATGCCGTAAGTTCACTTGCCGCACGTCGGGCGTCGGCGCCGCTGAGGATAATTTCGCATTCGTCATTCAGAAGGGTATCAGTAGCGACAAGCGAGAGCGCACTTTTGGCGCTGCCCTGTAATCCGCTGCGTATATTTTTCCAGTTCACCTCAGACTGAAAAGTATTACAAAGGCGTTCAATATGTCCTGCCGGTCTGGCATGGATACCTTCCTTAAGCTCACACTGATAGGTAATCAATTCCGACATAACCACTCCCCAAACGTTTCGCCAATGCGGGTTAATTTTTGTTTTGCAGAACGGTATCTGCATTTCATAGGTATATCCTTGACCGTTCAGCACGTTGTTTGAATATAAAAAATGTGACGTTTTCTTGAAAAAAATGGCCAGCTATTTATTTTGTGACTTTAATCATGAAAATGAACTTAAATAAGGGGGGATAGGGTGGTGATAACAGAATTACTATGGAAGCCCCTTTATTTATATTTATTGAAGGTCATTAGCTGCGATAGAAATAAAGAATGTTGTGGCTAGTGATGGTGATGAATATGCATTTCCGTGGACTGCTCTTTGATTTAGACGGCACGCTGGTAAATTCGCTGGATTTTGTCGAGGCCTCCTGGAGCGCCTGGGCGGAGCGTAAGGGGGTCAGTGCGCAGGCGGTGCGTCATTACCTGCATGGGAAGCCGGCGGTTAGCACGCTGCGTCACTTTATGCCGGACGCAAGCGACGCGGTTATTGAACAGGAGTTTCTGGCGCTTGAGGCGTATGAAGTAAGCCATGCGGAAGGCATGACGCCAGTGCCCGGAGCCCGGGAGTTTCTCCAGTCCCTCAATTCGCTCAGCGTCCCCTGGGCCATCGTGACTTCGGGTTCACTGAAGGTGGCTTCGGCGCGCATTCACCACGCGGGGCTGCCTTTCCCCAACGTGCTGATAACCAGCGAAGATATTACGCGTGGGAAGCCTGACCCGCAGCCTTTCTTGCTGGGGGCGCAGCGTCTGAATATTTCCGCATTCCACTGCGTGGCGTTTGAGGATTCCTGTGCCGGACTGCTGTCGGCGCAGGCGGCGCAATGTGCGGTGGTGGAGGTGTTGACACCACAGTCTGCAGCCCATGATCTCGAGGTTTTCGCCACGATACCGTACTACCAGAATCTTTCCGTCAGTCGTAAAGACAGCGGGACATTTTTCCTCAGCATTGAACATGGAGCATGTGATGATCTCGAAAAAAACGCTGGCGAACGCGATTCGCTTTCTCAGTATTGATGCGGTACAGCAGGCGAAATCGGGCCACCCGGGCGCGCCGATGGGAATGGCGGATATTGCGGAAGTGCTGTGGCGAGACTTCCTCAACCACAATCCGGCAAACCCGGGCTGGGTTAACCGCGATCGCTTTGTTCTGTCGAACGGTCACGGCTCGATGTTGATCTACAGCCTGTTACATCTCACCGGCTACGATCTGCCGCTGAGTGAACTGAAAAACTTTCGTCAGCTGCACTCAAAAACACCGGGACACCCGGAAGTGGGCTACACCGCAGGCGTCGAAACGACAACCGGCCCGCTGGGGCAGGGGATTGCCAACGCCGTAGGCATGGCGATAGCGGAGAAAACGCTGGCGGCGCAGTTTAACCGCCCCGGCCATGCCGTGATTGACCACTTTACCTACGTTTTTATGGGCGATGGCTGCATGATGGAAGGGATTTCCCATGAAGCCTGTTCGCTGGCCGGCACGCTTAAATTGGGAAAGCTGGTGGCATTTTATGATGATAACGGGATCTCGATTGACGGCCACGTGGCGGGATGGTTCACCGACGATACCGCCCTGCGTTTTGAAGCCTACGGCTGGCACGTGGTGCGTGATGTCGACGGACATGATGCTTCGGCGATACAGCGCGCGATACAGGCCGCCCGGGCGGTGAGCGATAAACCGTCTTTGCTGATATGTAAAACGGTGATTGGTTTTGGCTCTCCGAACAAAGCGGGCACCCATGACGTGCACGGTGCCCCGCTCGGTGAGGCGGAAATTGCCGCCACCCGTCGGGCGCTGAACTGGCCATATGCGCCTTTTGAGGTACCGTCCGAAATTTATGCACTCTGGAACGCGAAAGAGGCCGGTGAAGTCAAAGAGTCGCAGTGGCAGCAGAGTTTTGCCGCCTACGCGCAGGCTTTCCCGGAGGCGGCGGCGGAACTGACCCGTCGCCTTAACGGCGATCTTCCTGCTGAATTCCATGCAAAATCGCAGGCTTTTATTGAACACCTGCAGGCTAAGCCGGCGAAGATTGCCAGCCGTAAAGCGTCACAAAATGCCATTGAAACCTTTGGCCCGCTGCTACCGGAGTTTTTAGGCGGTTCGGCGGATTTAGCGCCCAGCAATCTGACGCTATGGTCCGGCTCAAGGGCCATTAATGAAGATAGCGATGGTAACTATATTCATTATGGCGTACGTGAGTTTGGTATGACCGCTATCGCTAACGGTATTGCACTGCACGGCGGTTTTCTGCCATACACCTCCACTTTCCTGATGTTCGTTGAATACGCGCGCAACGCGGTGCGCATGGCGGCGCTAATGAAGCAGCGTCATGTCATGGTCTATACCCACGACTCGATTGGTTTGGGGGAAGATGGCCCAACGCATCAGCCGGTGGAACAGATTGCCTCGCTACGCCTGACGCCAAATCTCAGCGTGTGGCGGCCTTGCTGCCAGGTAGAAACCGCTGTGGCGTGGCAACAAGGCGTTGAACGCAGAGACGGCCCGACCGCGCTGATCCTCTCGCGGCAGAATCTGCTTCAGCCGGAGCGCACCTGGCAGCAAATTCAGGACATTGCGAGAGGGGGCTATGTGCTGAAAGCCTGTGAAGGTGAGCCGCAGGTGATTCTCATCGCCACCGGTTCGGAGGTGGCGTTGGCTATGGCAGCCTGGCAGCAACTGACTGCCGAAGGCGTTCGCGCTCGTGTGGTGTCGATGCCCTGTACCGATCGTTTTGATCGGCAGGAGGCCGCCTACCGTGAAGCGGTGTTGCCAACATCGGTGACCGCCCGGGTGGCAATCGAAGCTGGTATCACCGACTACTGGTTTAAATATACCGGGCTGAACGGAGCAATTATCGGAATGCATGGCTTTGGTGAATCTGCGCCCGCTGAGCAGCTGTATGACGCGTTTGGTATCACCACGGAGGCCGTGGTACGCCAGGCCAAAGCGCTGCTGGCGTAATCATTCAGGCCCCTGTTGACCGGGGCCGATTTTCACCGGGAGGAGTTATGTTCAACGTTGATTTGCATCTGCATACCGTGGCGAGCACCCATGCCTACAGCACCGTTCACGATTATCTTGCCGCCGCCGCGCGTAAAGGCGTAAGGCTCATTGCCATTACCGATCATGGCCCGGAAATGGTCGATGCCCCTCACGCTTTTCATTTTAACAATCTGCGTATTCTGCCAAGAGTAGTGGACGGCGTGGGCCTGCTGCGCGGTATTGAGGCTAACATTAAGGCCAACGGCGAAACGGATTGCAGCGATAAGATGCGCAGCGCGCTGGATCTTGTCATCGCAGGCTTCCATAAGCAGGTTTTTGCCCCCGCAGGTATCGTGGCCAATACCGAGGCGATGATTGCGGTTATCGCCAGCGGTAAGGTGCATATCATTAGCCATCCGGGCAATCCGGAATACCCGATAGATATTTCAGCGGTGGTCGCCGCCGCCCGGGAATATGACGTTGCGTTGGAGGTCAATAACGCGTCATTTCTGCTTTCCCGGAGAGGGAGCGAGGGGAACTGTCGCAAAATTGTGGCTGCGGTGCGCGATAGCGGTGGCTTACTGTCGCTGGGGACAGACTCGCACAGTGCGTTTTCATTGGGTGACTTCAGCGCTTGCCAGCATCTGCTGACGGAGAGTGAGTTTCCGCAAGAGCGTATTTTAAACGGCTCGCCCCAGCGAGTGCTGGCATTTCTTGAACGGCGCGGCGGCGAGCCCATTATGGAACTGAATATGCTATTTGCTAAAGATCGATAACGTTGCCCCGTGGCAGGTTCAGCGACTTGCGAATCGCAGAGATCACCTCTGACGGCTTGAGCAACAGCGAATTGATGCAGACGTTGACAATGCGGCAGCCGTCAAAGCGCGTTGGGTTATCAATGGTGATATCGGAGGCGATAATAGCGAGTTCGGCCTCGTGTAAGTCCTTTTCGGTTATCTCATTTTTCAGCCCCAGCACACCCTGAGTCTCGATTTTGATCGAGAAGCGATAGGTTTTCGCCAGTTTTTCCAACTGCTCGGCGGCCATGTAAGTATGCGCCACGCCGGTTGCGCAGGCTGTAACCGCCACGATATGCAGGTGGCGATCGCTGGAGAAGGGCTGCACTTCCTCTTTTGCGATACGGGTCATGATAGGTTTGCTCCCTTGTTTTTACGCCGGTACTCAAGCGGCGTACAATCGTTAATGTCCCGGAACACTTTGCAAAAATAGTTGGTATCGGTGAAACCACACTTTTCTGCGACCTCGTTTATCTTCATGGTGGTGTTGGTCAGCAGCATTTTCGACCGAGAGATCCGGGCGAGCTTCAGGTATTCATTAAACTTCACGTCTGATTCACGGGAAAACAGCCGCGAAAGGTAGCCGGGGGAAATATTAAAGGTTTCCGCGATGCTTTCGCGGCTGATCTCCTGATGATAATGGCTATCTATATAGCTTTTGATGTCGTCCAGCAGTGAGAAAGGCCCCCTCGGGTTATTCATCCCTTCGGCCACCTGATAAAGCAAATCGTTAAGCAGAGCGTAGACGATGTGAGCAAAGGTTTCGCCCGTTATATCCTGTGCCCACGCCATCGATTCCGCTAACTCCAGTAGCCGGTCGCGCACCGTACTGCTGGAGTTTTGCAGGTTAAATTTTTCCACCTCTTTGAACTGTGCCCCGTCCCAATTGCTGATGCTAAAGCCGACGTCCTGTTTCCAGAAAACAATCGACATACAGATAACCGGGTTTTCCCACTGCGGTGAATTCCAGCTGTTGGCGGGAATATAGGTGATGGTGCCGACTGCGCGTTCGCACTTAATAATGCGATCGCAGCCTTTTGGCAGCAGCATACTGAGCGTCCCTTTTACCGTCAGCTCAATGCGCGGTACGTGCAGGTGGTAGGCCATGACCGGCGGCTGCGCGTTACCGTTGGCGACCAGCACGCTTTCGCTGGCGGCGCTCTGGGTGCTGAACTCGCTCAAAATTGACTGAATAAATGCGGCCATTGTCTGCGTCCTTATTCCTCATCCTGGGATTTCACCATGGTTTTCAGAACCTTTACCGCAATGGCGGTGGTGAGCGTACCGGCAATCACCGAAACGATATAGCCGAAGTGGTTGCTGACGACCGGCAGTACAATAAGCCCGCCCCACGGGGCGGCGTTGGTTGCGCCAAACCACAGAGATGAAATCGCCGCCACGGCGCTGCCCAGCATGATGGCGGGGATCACGCGGATTGGGTCGGCGGCGGCAAAAGGAATGGCGCCTTCGGTAATTCCCATAAAACCCATGATGATCGCCGGTTTACCGGCTTCGCGTTCTACGTCGTTGAAAATGCCTTTAAACATAAAAGTGGCCAGCGCGAGGCCAAGCGGTGGCGTGCAGTCGGCGGCGGCGACAGCGGCCATCAATTGCGGGTTGGTCGAGATCAGCGCCACGGCAAAGAAGAAGGCGGTTTTGTTCATCGGACCGCCCATATCGACGGCGATCATGCAGCCCAAAATACCGCCGAGAATGATAAATGATATTCCCTGCATGTTAGTGAGCCATTCGCTCAGCCACTTCATCAACCCGGCAATTGGGTCACCGATGATGTAATACACCGCCATCCCGGTGACGAAGGTACCCAGCAGCGGGATGATAAAAATTGGCAGCACCATGCGCAGAAAACCGGGGACGTTCAGGCGCGCAATCCCCGCCAGCAGCACCCATACCACCAGCCCGGCGATGATCCCCGCCAGCATGCCGCCGAGAAATCCTGCCCCCATCTGATAGGCCATCAGGCCACCGATGGCGCCGGGAGCAATACCCGGCTTATCAACCATTGACCAGGCGATAAATCCGGCAAGAATCGGAATAAACAGCGTCAACCCCGCCATGCCAATTTGCGACATAGCCTTCAGGAAACCGCTTTCAGGTATCGCCGCATGGCCGCTGAACATGACGGCCAGCGCCAGCAGTACGCCACCCGCGACGACAAACGGCACCATATAGGAGACGCCAGTCATAAAATGCCGCTTGGTATTTTTTAACAGTTTTAACATACCGGCCTCGTTGCTGTGTTGGGCGAATCAGCACATTAAGGTGCTAAAAATCAGGTTGTAGAGTGCAATCGGGGTTGTGGTCTCTTTGGCTTTACTGACGAACTCATCGTTCATTAACAGGCGGGCCAAGCTTGAGAAATAGCGCATATGCTCGTTTTCCGCCGCAACCGCGCTGATGGAGAGCATGAAAACGGTCTCCACCTGCACGCCTCCCCAGGTAACCGGATGGCGTAATCTGGCGATGCTAATAGTGGAATGTTCTACCGCCTCGGTGCGCGCGTGCGGAATGGCAAAGCCTGTGCCAACTACGGTCGGGAACGGTGTCTCTCGTGCCCAGATGTCATGACAAAGCTGGTCCCGGGAATCCGTGCGCTGCTGTAGCCAAAGGTTATCAACCATGCTTTTGATCGTTTCATTTTTATCTTTAGCATCCAGATCCCACTGGATAAACTCCGGCGTCAACAAGGGCCATTCGCTCGGCGCGGCCCTGGCTTGCTGACGCTTCTGCGTCTGAACGGCTATTTCGTGGCGGAAATAGCGCTCGATTTGGTTATTGACCTCGGTAATCAGAATCCCGTGCTCGGCATCGAGTATCAGAAGCGGTTTTCGGGAAAGGGCTACCGGGTCGACATCAATATCCGCCAACGTTGGGATATTCAGCGCTCTGGCGAGGATGGCGGTATGCGAACTTTTCCCTGTCGCGGAGATCACCAGGCCCGCCAGATTTTTCCGCGCCAGCGACATAAGCTGGCTCGGGGTGAGCCGGCTTGCAAACACAAGGCTTGGGCGAGCGAGGGAGGGTGCGGGTTGCAGCAGTGGATGATCCGGGTAGAGGACATAGAGGAGCTGCGTAGCAATATCGAGAATATCCAGCGTACGCTGTTGAATATAGCGGCTAGGAGAGCGCAGCAACGCGGCGCTAAAATCCATTGATGCATGGATAACGGCAGACCAGACGCGCATTCCCCGATGCAGATAGCCCTCGATGCTGGCCTGAAATTCGCGATCGCTAATCAACATTTGATGGGCTTCCAGAAGATCCCGTTCGATGCCTTCTGAACGTTGTAAATCGCGCGCTTTTGTCTGTCGCAAGGTTTCCAGCGCGGCAAGCAGGCGCTGTTGTGCGGGCTCTGGCTGCTCAAATTCTCCTGGGCATTGGGTGAGCAGCGTGTCAAAGCTGACCCCTGAAATAAATACCGGCGGCGCGATGGCTATACCGGCGCTAATTTGGTCGCCGGGCAGATAATGCGGATGCAGTTCTTCAAGGCAGCGCGGGAGTGAGCCGGGGGGAGAGGGCGGAGCGGCACTGAAATTTGGCAACTGCTCGAGCAACGTCGTCAGCGCGACGCCTGCGCTTTGGCAGTCCGGCCCGCTCAGGGTTATGCGGCAGGTATCGCCCGGCAAGGTGTCGGTGGCGACCAGCGAGAGCGCATTTTTAGCACTGCCAACGATCCCGGTTCGTAAGTTCTGCCAGACAACATCGGCCTGCCAGGTATTACACAGACGGGCAATATGTCCAGCAGGCCTGGCGTGGATCCCCTCGCTTAACGTGCAGTGGTAGGTGATTTCCTTCGCCATGGTCACTCCTGAGGGGATTGCGCGGGTAGGTCGAGTAAAAAGATCATGTGACACCTGCTATCTTTTACCGTTCCCTCAGGGGTTAATATAGTAAAAATGTCACCTTTTCTTAAAAATAGTGAACTGATTGTGAATTTGTGATGTTAGTCATATTTTATCAGTCAGATAATATGAGCTATCTCTATGTTTTTAATAATGATAATTATTTAATAAGGCCATGGAGAGTTTGCGAGGCAAGTCACAAAATTTAAGCTATTTGGGAGGGGAAGCGGAGAAACCGCCCCTTTCAGGGCGGCAGCAGGGTAGTTATTCGCGTACCCAACCCTTGCGGATGGGCAGTGAGAAGACGGTACGATGAAGCTGCTGCAGGCGCGGATAAACCGTTGCGCCGATGGCGTGCCACAGCATTTGAGCGACCAGACAGCCCACCAGGCCGCTGAGGAAACCGCCGAGCATATCCATCGGCCAGTGTACGCCGAGGTAGACGCGGGACCAGGCAATCGCTATGCCCACGATCATCAAAACCAGCCCGGACCACAAACGATGCCAGAACAGGAACGCCAGCGCGAAGGTGAAAATCACCGTGCCATGATCGCTCGGGAAGGAGTTATCAGGCGCGTGATGCAGGAACGTATACCCGACCTTTTCGACAAACGGACGCTCGTGCGGGAACAGCTGACCAATCGTCCACGACAGCGTCAGGCTAATCGCAATTGCCAGCGCGACTTTAACCACCAGATGACGCTGAGCATGCACCTGCTTACGTTCACCCCACAGCCACATGGCGGCGGCCAGCAGCGGGACTATCAGGATCAGATCCTGCGCGATGAATGTCGCCAATGAAATTTCCCACGCCGCCGAAGCAGGGGTGGCATTGATGAGCAAAAACAGCGAGTTGTTCAGGTTTTCCAGCATAGCGTTCCGGCTTAATAGATGACATTTATATGACTGCTACCTTAAAAAGCCATGTCTGGCGGGTAAAGCGGCATTGTCTGATTCGCTATACTCAATTTAAGGCGGCCTATCGCGTGGCGTAGAGTATAGTGCCGACTACCTTAAGCCAATCTTAACAACATCAATTTGTGCGAAATTGTTAAGCTGCGTGATAATTGACTATCACCACTAGCGCGCATTGATTAAACTTGCGCGTTTTTAGAATGCATACGAGTCATATCGAGTCATATGGACACTTTATCTTCTTCCCGGAAACGCTTAGGGCGCAAGGCGATTCTGTTCCCGCTTTGCCTCGTGCTCTATGAGTTTTCTACCTATATCGGCAACGATATGATCCAACCCGGCATGCTCGCAGTGGTGAAGGAATTCAACGCTGGCGATGAGTGGGTGCCGACCTCGATGACCGCCTACCTTGCCGGCGGTATGTTCCTGCAATGGCTGCTGGGGCCGCTATCGGACCGCATTGGCCGCCGCCCGGTCATGCTCACCGGCGTTGTCTGGTTTATCGTCACCTGCCTGGCGATTCTGCTGGTGCAAAACATTGAGCAGTTCACCTTTCTGCGTTTTTTACAGGGCGTGAGTTTGTGCTTTATCGGCGCGGTGGGGTATGCGGCAATTCAGGAGTCTTACGATGAGGCGACCTGTATCAAGATAACCGCCTTGATGGCCAACGTCGCGCTGATTGCGCCATTACTGGGGCCGCTGGTGGGGGCCGCGTGGATCCACGTCGCCCGTTGGGAGAGCATGTTTGTCCTCTTCGCGGCGCTGGCAGCGTTGGCCTATATCGGGCTGCATAAGGAGATGCCGGAGACGGCGACGCGCATTGGCGAGAAGCTGTCGTTAAAAGAGCTGGGGCGAGACTATCGCGAAGTGCTGAAAAATGGCCGCTTCGTGGCGGGGGCGCTGGCAACGGGTTTTGTCAGCCTGCCGCTGCTGGCGTGGATCGCGCAGTCGCCGGTGATTATTATTAGCGGTGAAGGTGCGAGCAGCTATGAATACGGCCTGCTACAGGTGCCGATTTTTGGCGCGCTGATCCTCGGTAACCTGGTGCTGGCGCGTCTGACCTCGCGTCGGACGGTGCGTGCGCTGATCGTCGCGGGGGGGTACCCCATTATGTTCGGTCTTGCTCTGGCCGCTGCGGCGACGGTGGTGTCGTCTCATGCCTATCTGTGGATGACCGCCGGATTAAGCTTCTACGCCTTCGGCATTGGTCTGGCCAACGCCGGGCTGGTGCGTCTGACGCTGTTTGCCAGCGAGATGAGCAAGGGGACGGTCTCTGCGGCGATGGGCATGCTGCAAATGCTGATCTTTACCGTCGGCATTGAGCTCAGTAAACACATGTACCTGTTGGGAGGAATTGGCTTATTCAGCCTGTTCAACCTGGCCGGTGGTTTGCTGTGGCTTGGGCTGATGGTGATGTTCCTGCGGGATAAAACGGTCGGCAGCGGCTTACAGCCGCAATAACCGTACGCAGCTTATCGGGCCTACGATCGATAATCGACCAGTCGGCCCGATAAGCTAGCCGGATCTCAATCAGGCAAACGGCGCTTCGCCGTTGAGCACCTTATCAATAATCTCCAGCACGCCTTCTTCGTTATTGTGCGCCGCACGATAATTCGCGACCGCTTTCACCGCTTCAGACGCATTGGCCATCGCAAAACCGTAGCCTGCCTGCTTCAGCATTTCGATATCGTTACCGCTGTCGCCAAATGCCACGACTTCCTCATTATGAATGCCCCAGCGCGCCTGCAGCAGGCTCAAACCGTGTGCCTTATGCACGCCGGGGATGATCAGGTCGATACTGCCGTGGCCGGTGGTGACGGCGGTGAGCATATGGCCAAGCTGATCATCAAGCAGCGTCTGCATTTGCGGCACTTTTTCGTCCGGAATATTCAGGGCGAATTTGAGAATGGTGTCGTCAAGGTTATCGAAATTTTCCACCAGCTCCAGACGGTGATAATAGTGCACCGCAATATCGTGGAAGCGCTGGTCATAGTGCTTCAGCGTGTAGGCGCTCTGTTTACCGCAGGCAATAATCTCAATTTCCGGGCGCGTTTGCAGGAACGCCACAATCTGCTGGAAATGGTCACGCGGCATTGAACAGTTGAAAACGTCCTCTCCGGCGTCGCGGACCCAGCCGCCGTTTTCGGCAACGAAGCCGATTTCATCAACAATTTCCGGGAAGAACGACGCCAGCTGGTAGTACTGGTTGCCGCTGGCGACCACAAAGTGAATCTGCTGTTCTTTCATCCGCGCATACTGTTGACGGAAGCGCTCGCGGTTATAGGTTTTCTTGTCGTTTAAAAACGTGCCATCCATGTCGACAGCGATCAGTTTAACGCTCATCAATGACTCTCCATTACAACGCGGGGCTCGGGTTTCGCCACCGCTTTCGCCACCAGAGCGGCAATCAGAACCAGCGCCAGAACGGCCAGCATCGCGCTACGCAGACCGTAATGTTCGCCGAGGAAGCCGAGCAGCGGCGGCCCGACCAGAAACGCCAGATAGCCGGTGGTGGCGACAACGCTGACGCGGGTTGGCGCATCCGGGCCGGTATCGCTGGCTGCGGAAATCGTGAGCGGGAAGCCAAGCGACGCGCCCAGTCCCCATAGAATAACCGACACGCCGGCCACCCAGGCGCTGTCGACAAAAATAATTAGCGCAATGCCGAGCGCCCCCATCAGCGCGCTGGCGCGCACGACGCTGACGCGGCTGTAGCGGTCGATAAACCAGCCGCCGGTAAAGCGCCCGACGGTCATACCCAGCGTGAAGCCCGCGTAAATGAGCGAGCCGGAAGTCGGGCTGAAGCCGTGGCCGTCGACCATCAACAGGGGCAGCCAGTCGTTGGCAGAACCTTCGGCGAACGCCATCGCCAGCACCACCACGCCAATCAGCATCAGCTGCATATCGCGCCAGAACGGCAGGCCTTTTTCCTGATGCTGGGCATCTTCCGCGGCGTTTTTACCCGTGCCGTCGGGAATGGCCTTAATCGCAATGGCAATGGGGGCAATGCCCACCAGCGCCGCCAGCAGGATATGCCACATTGCAGGAAGACCGAAAGCGGTGACCGCCATGCCGATGCCGGCGCCAACCAGCGTGCCGAAGCTGTAAAAGCCGTGCATCATCGGCAATACGGTTTTTTTCATTTCGCGCTCGACCGCCGCGCCTTCAACGTTAATCGCCACCTCAGCCGAACCGAAGCTCGCGCCAAAGATGGCGAGGCCGATGGCGAAGATCCACGCCGAGCTAAAGTGCAGCGCCAGGCTGAGGATCATCATCCCAAAGAGGGCGCATGACATGGTGGTACGAATCACCGCGCGGGTCCCGAATCGTTTCACCAAAAAGGCCGAACAAAGGATGCCGCTCATCGAACCAATCGACAGGCCAAACAGCACGATGCCCATCTCGGCGGTGGAAACCGATAAAATATCGCGGATCGCAGGCGTACGCGTAGCCCAGGAGGCCATTAATAAACCGGGTAAAAAGAAGAACATAAAGAGCGCCCACATTCGCAGCTGTAGGGCTTTACGAGAAGTTAACGTTGTCATCCATTCGCGTCGGGTCGGAAAGTGTGCAGACAACACTAACAAGACTGTGTACATTTGTACATAATCTGCATGAGGAGAATTATGGCTCGTCGACCGAATGACCCGCTGCGCCGGGAGCGCATTGTTGATGCCACGCTGGAGACGATCGCCACGCATGGCATTAATGCGGTTACGCACCGTAAAATCGCCACCTGCGCCGATGTGCCGCTGGGGTCTATGACCTATTATTTCGACGGCATTGAAGCGCTGCTGGGCGAGGCGTTTCGTACCTTTACCGAGCGGATGTCAGAAGAGTACACGGCGTTTTTCACCCATGTGACCAACACTACGGAAGCCTGCGATGCCGTGGCTGGCATCATTTTCAGCAGCCAGGTGACCACGCCAAAGAATATGACACTGATGTATCAGCTGTACGCGCTGGCGAGCAGTACGCCGTCGATGAAAGCGATTATGCAAAACTGGATGACGCGCAGCCAGCAGACGCTGGAGCAGTGGTTTGACCCGACGACGGCCCGTGCGCTGGACGCCTTTATCGAAGGCATGACGCTGCATTTTGTCACCGACCGCCAGCCGCTGGCGCGCGAGGATATTCGCAACATGGTGGGGCGCATTGCCGGGGAGAATCTGCGCTAGCTCAGCGTCGCGCCAGCGGTCACGTTGACGATAGTCGCGGTCATGGCCCCGGCGGCGTCAGCGGCCAAAAATGTTATCACGCCGGCGACCTGCTCGAGCGTAGGCAATTGTTTAAGCAGGGTGCCTTGCGCCGCGCCGCCCAGCCATTCGTCGACGGTGAGTTCCATCGCCTGCGCCTTCTGGCGAAAGATCTCTCCGGTATAGGAACCCGCCTCTACGGCCCCGATAATTGCGTGTGAACGTACGCCGAGCACGCGGATATTGCGTGGGCCCAGTTCGCTCGCCAGCGCTTTAATAAACGCCTCCGTTGCCGCACAGCCAACGATATGTCCCAGGTGTCCAGGCATTGCCATCGCGGCTGCCGGGGCGACAACGGTCAGCATCACCCCCTGGCGGCGTCCGCCCAGATAGGGGGCAGTCGATTTGGCGATAATAAACTGGGCTGCCAGAAACGGATCGATCCCCTGCCTGAACTCGGCAAGAGAGAGCCGCTCCAGATGTTTTCCCTGCTCATGCATAAAGCCGGTTGCGTTCACCACCACGTCGATACCGTGAGCCTGCTCGGCCAGCTGCGCAACGCGCCGCTGCGTCGCCTGTTCATCGAGTACGTCAACGGTAAAGGTGCTGACAGTCCCCCCCTGCGCGCGCACGCTTTCGGCCACCGCGTCGAGCTTATCCTGATGGCGCGCCGCGAGATGCACCAGCGCGCCCTCACGGGCCATGGCATGCGCTACCGCGCCGCCAATAGCACCGCTACCGCCGAAGATAATCGCCACTTTGCCTGCTAATAACATAGGTCACCTCATGGGTCGGTGCGTGTTCTATGAGTATGGGATAGGGGGAAAGAGATGCAAGCGAAGGGGAAAAGTGGTGTGTGTTAACGGTTTGATTTTATGTTGGTTATTTGAAATTCAGGCAACAAAAAACCCATCAACCTTGAACCAAAGATGGCGGGGTTGATGGGCTCCACAAAATGGGGACATCAAAGAAAAGCAGTGGCACTAATTAAGACTCGCACCCTGAGGAAAAGTTCTGCGTTGCGCAAAAAAATTTTCTTTTCTTTGTTTTCCCCTGCCAGGGCTAGCCGCCTAGCCCTGGCCAGATGATGATAATGAGCGTACCGGCAAGGGTTAACAGCACGTTTGCGATCGCATACGTGCCCGCATAACCCAGCGCCGGAATATTGCTGCGCGCGGTATCGCTGATGATTTCCATTGCTGGCGCACAGGTACGTGCCCCCATGATGGCGCCGAACAGCAGCGCGCGGTTCATACGCAGGACGTAAGCACCGAACAGGAAGCAGATAACCACCGGAACCAGGCTCACGAACAGGCCGGCAACCAGCATCTGGCCGCCAACCACGCCGAGGCTGTTGCCAATGCCGCCGCCAGCGCTTAAGCCGACGCCCGCCATAAACACCATCAGACCAAACTCTTTCACCATGTTCAGCGCGCCCTGTGGGATATAGCCGAAGGTGGGGTGGTTGGCGCGCAGGAAGCCAAGCATGATGCCCGCAAACAGCAATCCGGCAGCGTTGCCGACGCCGAAACTAAAGTTGCTGAACTGGAAGGTGATCATGCCGATCATCAGGCCGATGATAAAGAAGGCGCAGAAGGCCAGCAGGTCGGTCACCTGGCTGTGGATGGAAACGAAGCCGATACGATCGGCGACGGTTTTCACGCGGCGCGCGTCGCCGCTCACCTGCAACACATCACCTTTATTGAGGACGATGTTATCGTCGATCGGCATTTCAATCTGGCTGCGGATGACGCGGTTGAGGAAGCAGCCGTGGTCGGTCAGCTTCAGCTGCGCCAGACGGCGGCCCACCACATTATGGTTTTTCACCACGATCTCTTCGGTAACGATGCGCATGTCCAGCAGATCGCGGTCGAACACCTCTTTACCGTTACGGAAGCTCGGGTCCAGACGCGCATGGGCATCCGGGTAGCCCACCAGCGAAATCTCATCACCCATTTGCAGGACGGCGTCGCCGTCCGGGTTCGCCAGAATGCCGTTGCGGCGGATACGTTCGATATAGCAGCCGGTCTGGCGATAGATGCCCAGTTCGCGCAGGTTCTTGCCATCGGCCCATGCGACCAGCTCTGGACCCACGCGATAAGCGCGGATCACCGGTAGATAGACTTTACGATTGGTGTCGGTGTCCAGACCGCGCTCGCGGGCGATCTGCTGGGCGCTGGTTTGCAGATCCTGATGCTGGAACTTCGGCATATAGCGGGCGGCGACGATCAGGCTGACCAGACCAATCAGGTAGGTCAGGGCGTAGCCGAGGCTCAGATGATCCTGCGCCTGCGCCAGCAGAGTGGCCTCCATCCCGGAGTGGCGCAGGGTATCTCCTGCACCCACCAGAACCGGCGTAGACGTCATGGAGCCGGCAAGCAGACCGGCAGTCAGACCGATATCCCAGCCGAAGAGTTTACCGAGGCCCAGCGCAATCAGCAGCGCGCTGCCGACCATCACTAACCCCAGCATGAGATAATTTTTACCGTCGCGGAAGAAAATAGAAAAAAAGTTAGGCCCGGCTTCAACGCCGACGCAGAAAATAAACAGCATAAAGCCCAAATTCAGCGCGTCGGTGTTAATACTAAAGTGCTGCTGCCCTAATAAGAGGGAGACGACTAAAACGCCAATGGAATTACCAAGTTGGATAGAGCCCAGCCGTAATTTGCCAAGACAAAGCCCCAGCGCTAATACCACGAATAATAACAGGATGTAATTCCCGTTTAACAAATCTGCGACGTTTATATTCACGGAATCTAACTTATCGTTTACCAGTAACGTGTTGAAAGAAATGGTTATTTGGTCTACTGTTGACCAAGGGCGATGGTTGGCTTGATGCTATCCTGTACCCAAAAAATAACCAGAAAATAGCGGTCAGTAGTTTAATCGTTCCTGAAAGCTACGGCTAGCAACAATCGCTTTTAGCACCGAAGTGTTTTGGCAGGGAAAGCCAAAAACTTTATCTGACTGGGCGCCCGTAAGGGTGATGAATGGGGTTTGATAGAGAATTTTTCAGGAGATGCGTGTGAAAACTGAACGCGGTTGGGTCGGTATAATATGCTGCTTTTTACTTTTTATTGTGGTCTTTTTTTCACTTGTCCTGCACGTCAAGGGCGCATTTCGCGCATCTGGAAATCCTGAACTCGGCCTGCTGTTTTTTATTATTCCAGGCGCGGTGTCCAGCTTTATCTCTCCACGTCGCCGGGTGATGTTGCCGCTGGTCGGGGCAATCCTTGCGGCACCGTTTTGCCTGTTGCTAACGCGACTGTTTCTCGAGAACCACGGTTCTTTCTGGCAAGAGCTGGCGTGGCTGTTCAGCGCTATCTTCTGGTGTGCGCTCGGCGCGCTGTGCTACCTGTTCGTCAGTTCGTTGCTGCACGACAAACGCCGGGAAGACAAACGCCCGCTTTAAGGGCGGGCGTTGTGTCACGTCTCGTTAAGCGAATCAGGCAAACAGGCCCAGATTCTCTTTCGCCCACGCTTCAAAATCGGTGCAGCCGCCGATGTGTTTCTGATCGACAAAAATCTGCGGCACGGTTTCAACCGGTTTACCTACCGTTTTTTCCAGATCGGCTTTGCTGATGCCTTCTGCGTGAATATCCACGTAACGGTAGTTAAAATCGTCGCGCTCCTGAGTCAGTTTCTCCGCCAGCTCTTTTGCACGAACGCAATAAGGGCAGCCCGGACGACCAAAAATTACGGTAAACATAGTGTCTCTCCTCAAACGAGCGGAATCATTAACGTGCCTGTCGGCGAATGGCGCTTATCATGCCGCGCCGGACGAGCAGGGGAAAGAAGGTTCTGCCTGTTGTTCTGATTCATCAAGGCTATGTTTGGCTAATTATTTTCCCCCGCTTACCGTTATACTCGAGCTAAATTGGCTATCAAAATACGCGACAGGTTCACAGGAGGAGAGGCATGCGTTCGCTGGGAGCACTACCGAAAAGCGTTTTAATTCTGGAGACCATCGGCATGATTGTGCTGGCGGTGGCGTGGCTGTCGTTGAATCAGTATGTCACGCTGCCCGCGCCGTTTGCCAGCCCGCTGGCGGCGGTGGTGATGATCTTCGTGGGAATTGCGCTGATGCTGCCTGCCGCTGGCGTGCTGTTCCTCGGTATTGCCCGCGCCGTAGCGCCGCAGCTGATGAATCCTGGCCAGTCGCGAAAAAAGGAAGACAAAGATGACACCGACCATTGAGGTATTGCTTAACCATCGCTCCATTCGTCAATTCACCGACGAACCAATTCGCGACGACCAGCGTCAGGCGATTATCGCCAGCGCCCAGGCAACGTCCAGCTCGAGCTTTTTGCAGTGTACATCGATTATTCGCATTACCGATAAAGCGATGCGCGAGCAGCTGGTCGGCCTGACCGGCGGGCAGCAGCACGTGGCGCAGGCGGCTGAGTTTTGGGTGTTCTGCGCCGATTTTAACCGTCATCTGCAGATTTTCCCTGATGCGCAGCTGGGGCTGGCGGAGCAGCTGCTGTTGGGCGTGGTGGATACCGCGCTGATGGCGCAAAATGCGCTGACCGCGGCGGAATCGCTGGGGCTGGGCGGCGTGTATATCGGCGGTCTGCGTAATAACATTGAAACCGTGACCGAGCTGCTGGCGCTGCCTAAGCACGTGCTGCCGCTGTTTGGTCTGTGCCTGGGCTGGCCGGCAAGCCATCCGGACCTCAAGCCGCGCCTACCTGCCGCGCTGTTGGTGCATGAAAACCATTACCAGCCGCTCGACCATGAGGTGCTGGCGCAGTACGACGAGCAGCTGGCGCAGTATTATCTGTCACGCAGCACCAACGCGCGCCGTGATACCTGGAGTGACCATATTCGCCGCACGCTAATTAAAGAAAGCCGTCCGTTTATTCTGGACTATCTGCACAAGCAAGGTTGGGCGACACGCTAAGCGCTGTGCCCCCAGAGGCCCGATAAGCGCAACGCTATCGGGCTGAATCTTTGTCAGGGCGCATACATTCGGCCAGGGGAAAGCGGTATGCTACGTCGGCTTTTTTTACGGTCTTTTTGGAGAGGTAAAGGGTGAAAATCGCCATTTTATCCCGGGATGGAACGCTCTACTCGTGCAAACGTCTGCGCGAGGCCGCCCTTCGCCGTGGCCATATCGTCGAAATACTCGACCCGCTTTCGTGCTACATGAATATCAATCCGTCAGCGTCGTCCATTCATTATAAAGGGCGCCAGCTGCCGCATTATGATGCGGTGATCCCGCGTATCGGCTCGGCTATCACCTACTACGGCATGGCGGCGCTGCGTCAGTTTGAAATGCTGGGCAGCTACCCGCTCAACGAATCAGTGGCGATTACGCGTGCCCGTGACAAGCTGCGTTCGCTCCAGCTGCTGGCGCGCCAGGGTATCGACCTTCCGGTGACCGGCATTGCCCATTCGCCGGACGATACCAGCGATCTTATCGACATGGTCGGCGGCGCGCCGCTGGTGGTCAAGCTGGTGGAAGGGACGCAGGGAATCGGCGTGGTGCTGGCCGAAACCCGACAGGCGGCTGAGAGCGTGATTGACGCCTTTCGCGGGCTGAACGCGCATATTCTGGTGCAGGAATATATCAAAGAGGCCAAAGGGCGCGATATACGCTGCCTGGTGGTGGGCAATCAGGTGGTGGCGGCGATTGAGCGTCGGGCGAAGGAGGGCGATTTTCGCTCCAATCTGCATCGCGGTGGTGTCGCCACGGTGGCCGATATCACTCACGCCGAGCGTGAGATTGCGATTAAGGCAGCTCAAACTCTGGGCCTTGATGTAGCCGGTGTGGATATCCTGCGCGCAGCGCGCGGACCGCTGGTGATGGAAGTGAACGCCTCGCCGGGGCTGGAAGGGGTGGAAACCACGACCGGTATCGATATTGCCGGAAAAATGATCGCCTGGATCGAACAGCAGGCACACCCTGGTTTTTGCCTGAAAATCGGTGGCTAGTGCGGCTTTCATGGTATGTGAGGCTTTTTTTGCGTAAGCTATAAGTCAATCAGGTTCTCAGGCCGGGCGCTGTCCCGGTCGTTTGTGTTTTATGAAATGTTACTTTACCGCATGAGGTCATAGGCAATATGGATTCTCTCGTCGTCCCGAGTCTGGATACGTTACGTCAGTGGCTCGACGAAATAGGCATGAGCTTTTTTGAGTGCGACACCTGTCAGGCGCTGCACCTGCCGCATATGCAAAATTTTGATGGCGTCTTCGATGCCAAAATTGACCTCATTGATAACGTCGTGCTCTTCTCGGCGCTGGCCGAGGTCAAGCCGTCTGCGCTGCTGGCGGTGGGGGCCGACCTGTCTGCGATTAACGCCAGCTCGCTGACGGTGAAAGCGTTTCTCGATATGCAGGATGATAATCTGCCAAAGCTGGTGGTTTGCCAGTCTTTATCCGCTGCGGTTGGGGTCAGCTTTGAACAGTTTGCGGCTTTCGTGCAGCAAAGCGAAGAGCAGGTCTCGATGGTGATCCTCGAGGCGTCCGCCCAGCAGCTGCTGTATAAGCCGGAAGAGGAAGAGCAGCCGCCGGAAGATGTTCAATACCATTTTCTTCACTAATCCTCCCCGCTAAATAGCGCAGTCACTGCCATGGTGGCTGCGTATTACATGCTTTTATTCTGCTTTTAACCTTATTTTAAAGATTCTTTCACTACCTGATTGGCTCTTTTGGCTTATCAGATAGAGTGATCTTGCATAAAAAATTGATAAAAGGCGTTTTTTACGCTGACCTATAGCCTCCGGCTCGGGCTACAGTTATCCTTGCGACATATCGCTGCACCCCCTAATTATTGCTGGCAATTCTCATTGTTGGCGAGAATTTTGCATCGATAGCGCGAGCAATGACTGCAGGGGAGCCCGGTCTCTTCTCTTTCATGCAGTACGAAAAAATATGCATGATTTCTGCATACTCTAAATTGCGTATATTTAGTCCGTTTGTTAACGGGCGACGAGAAGGATAAGAGATATGGCCGCCTTAAATAAAAAATGGTTAACAGGTCTGGTGACGGGTGCGCTGATGGCTGCCTCGGCAAGCGTGCTCGCTGCAGAACAAAAAACGCTGCATGTCTATAACTGGTCCGACTATATCGCGCCGGATACCGTGGCGAACTTCGAGAAAGAGACCGGGATTAAAGTCGTGTACGACGTATTCGACTCTAACGAAGTGCTGGAAGGGAAACTGATGGCGGGGAGCACCGGTTTTGACCTGGTGGTGCCGTCGGCAAGCTTCCTGGAGCGCCAGCTCACCGCGGGCGTGTTCCAGCCGCTCGATAAGAGCAAGCTGCCAAACTGGAAAAATCTCGACCCGGAAGTCCTGAAGCTGGTCGCTAAGCACGACCCGGAGAATAAATACGCCATGCCTTACCTGTGGGCGACCACCGGTATTGGCTATAACGTCGATAAGGTTAAAGCCGTTCTGGGCAAAGACGCGCCGCTGAACAGTTGGGATCTGGTGATGAAGCCGGAAAACCTTGAGAAGCTGAAGAGCTGCGGCGTCTCCTTCCTCGATGCGCCAGAAGAGATTTTTGCCACCGTGCTGAACTATCTGGGCAAAGATCCGAACAGCAGCAAGGCGGATGATTACACCGGCCCGGCAACCGACCTGCTGCTGAAGCTGCGCCCGAATATTCGCTACTTCCACTCCTCTCAGTACATTAACGATCTGGCCAACGGCGATATCTGCGTGGCCATTGGCTGGGCAGGCGACGTGTGGCAGGCGGCGAACCGTGCGAAAGAAGCGAAGAACGGCGTGAACGTCTCCTACTTCATTCCGAAAGAGGGGGCGTTGGCATTCTTTGACGTCTTCGCAATGCCTGCCGATGCGAAAAACAAAGACGAAGCCTATCAATTCCTCGATTACCTGATGCGTCCGGACGTGATTGCGCACATCAGCGACCACGTGTTCTACGCCAACGGCAACAAGGCTTCAACGCCGCTGGTGAGCGCGGAAATTCGCGACAACCCGGCGATTTACCCGCCAGCCGATGTCTTCGCCAAGCTGTTTACGCTGAAAGTCCAGGATCCCAAAATCGACCGCGTCAGAACGCGCGCATGGACCAAAGTGAAAAGCGGGAAATAATGACGTTATGCACCGGGGCAGTGCAACTGCCCCAATCTGGACACCCACCACGCGGCGGGTGTCCAGAGGTTGATATGACAACCGGGTCATATCGATATTCGTTTTTTGCCGGAGAGCACCAGATTGAACGACGCTATTCCCCGCCCACAGGCGAAAACCCGCAAAGCGCTCACCCCGCTGCTGGAAATCCGTAACCTGACTAAATCCTTCGACGGCCAGCACGCCGTGGATGACGTTAATCTCACTATCTATAAAGGCGAAATTTTTGCGCTGCTGGGCGCTTCCGGCTGCGGGAAATCGACGCTGCTGCGTATGCTGGCGGGTTTTGAACAGCCGACCGCCGGGCAAATCATGCTGGATGGCGTCGATCTGGCGCAGGTTCCGCCGTATCTGCGTCCGATTAACATGATGTTCCAGTCCTACGCCTTATTCCCGCACATGACCGTTGAGCAAAATATTGCCTTTGGTCTCAAGCAGGACAAGCTGCCGAAGGCTGAAATCACCGCCCGCGTCGCCGAGATGCTGGCGCTGGTGCACATGCAGGAGTTCGCGAAGCGTAAGCCGCACCAGCTTTCCGGCGGCCAGCGTCAGCGTGTGGCGCTGGCGCGAAGCCTCGCCAAACGTCCGAAACTGTTGCTGCTCGATGAACCGATGGGCGCGCTGGATAAAAAGCTGCGCGACCGGATGCAGCTGGAAGTGGTTGATATCCTTGAGCGCGTTGGCGCGACCTGCGTGATGGTCACCCACGACCAGGAAGAAGCCATGACCATGGCGGGCCGCATTGCCATTATGAACCGCGGTAAGTTCGTACAGATTGGCGAACCGGAAGAAATTTACGAACACCCGACCACCCGCTACAGCGCCGAGTTTATCGGCTCGGTCAACGTTTTCGAAGGGCTACTGAAAGCGCGCGACGAAGACGGGTTGGTGATTGAGTCTCCGGGACTGGTTCATCCATTGAAAGTCGATCCGGATGCCTCTGTCGTCGATAACGTGCCGGTGTACGTAGCGTTACGCCCGGAAAAAATCATGCTCTGTGAAGATCCGCCAGCGGATGGCTACAACTTCGCCGTGGGGGAAGTTGAGCATATTGCCTATCTCGGCGATCTCTCCATTTATCACGTCCGCCTCAAAAGCGGCCAGATGATCAGCGCACAGCTGCAGAATGCTCACCGCTACCAGAAAGGGTTGCCGACCTGGGGCGATGAAGTCCGTCTGTGCTGGGAAGCCGATAGCTGCGTGGTGTTGACGGTTTAAGGAGGGGCTATGAGTACGTATGAACCACCGGCCCGCCCGCACAAACCGGGCGGCTTCGCCCTGTGGCTGGCGCGGGTCAATATGAAGCACGGGCGCAAGCTGGTCATTGCGCTGCCGTATGTCTGGCTGATTCTGCTGTTCCTGTTGCCGTTCCTGATTGTTTTTAAAATCAGTCTGGCGGAAATGGCGCGGGCGATCCCGCCGTATACCGACCTGATGGAGTGGGCCGACGGCCAGCTGACGATCGCGCTGAACTTCGGCAATTTCCTGCAATTGACCGACGATCCGCTCTATTTTGAAGCGTATCTCCAGTCGTTGCAGGTTGCCGCCATTTCAACGATCTGTTGCCTGCTGCTCGGCTACCCGCTGGCGTGGGCGGTGGCGCACAGCAAGCCGTCAACGCGAAACATTCTGCTGCTGCTGGTGATTCTGCCGTCGTGGACCTCGTTCCTGATCCGCGTGTACGCGTGGATGGGGATCCTGAAAAACAACGGCGTGTTGAATAATTTCCTGATGTGGCTGGGGGTAATCGATCAGCCCCTGACTATTCTGCACACCAATCTCGCGGTCTACATCGGCATTGTTTACGCCTATCTGCCGTTTATGGTGTTGCCTATTTACACTGCGCTGACCCGCATCGACTATTCGTTAGTTGAAGCCTCGCTGGATCTCGGCGCGCGTCCGCTGAAAACCTTCTTCAGCGTAATTGTGCCGCTCACCAAAGGGGGGATTATTGCCGGCTCGATGCTGGTGTTTATCCCGGCGGTAGGGGAGTTTGTGATCCCGGAGCTGCTCGGCGGCCCGGACAGCATCATGATTGGCCGCGTACTGTGGCAGGAGTTCTTTAACAACCGCGACTGGCCGGTGGCCTCGGCGGTGGCGATCGTCATGCTGCTGCTGTTGATCGTGCCGATCATGTGGTTCCATAAATATCAGCAAAAACAGATGGGGGACCACGGATGAACAATCTACCGGTCGTCCGCTCACCGTGGCGGATCCTGATTCTGGTGCTTGGCTTCACCTTCCTGTATGCGCCGATGCTGATGTTGGTGATCTATTCATTTAACAGCTCGAAGCTGGTCACCGTGTGGGCAGGCTGGTCGACGCGCTGGTACGGCGAGCTGTTCCGTGACGATGCGATGATGAGCGCGGTCGGGCTGAGTCTGACCATTGCCGCCGCGGCGGCTACGGCGGCGGCGGTTCTCGGCACCATTGCCGCAATGGTGATGGTGCGTTTTGGCCGCTTCCGCGGTGCCAACGGTTTTGCCTTTATGATCACCGCGCCGCTGGTGATGCCGGACGTCATCACCGGGCTGTCGCTGCTGCTGCTGTTCGTCGCTCTGGCACACGCTATCGGCTGGCCGGCGGATCGCGGCATGCTGACCATCTGGCTGGCGCACGTGACCTTCTGTACCGCCTACGTGGCAGTGGTGATCTCCTCGCGACTGCGCGAGCTGGATCGCTCCATTGAGGAGGCGGCGATGGATCTTGGCGCCACGCCGCTGAAGGTATTTTTCGTGATTACGCTGCCGATGATTATGCCGGCGGTCGTCTCCGGCTGGCTGCTGGCCTTTACGTTGTCGTTGGACGATCTGGTGATTGCCAGCTTCGTCTCCGGCCCGGGAGCGACAACCTTACCGATGCTGGTCTTCTCCAGCGTGCGTATGGGGGTGAATCCGGAGATTAACGCCCTGGCGTCGCTGATCCTTGGCGTGGTCGGAATTGTCGGATTTATCGCCTGGTATTTGATGGCGCGCGCGGAAAAACAGCGGGTGCGTGATATCCAGCGTGCAAGACGCGGATAATCCACTTAAAATCGATACGGATATGCAGTCGATGCCGCGAATTTTCGCGGCATCGTTTTCATGGAAGGCGATACATTGGAACTGTTTACTCGAAGCCGTCGGTCGCATGCCCGTCTGAATGTTCCTGCTTTAGTGCAGGTGGCGGCGCTCGCCATTATTTTAATCCGCTGTCTCGACCTGTTGATGGTGTTCAACCTGTTGGGGCTGAGCGGGATAGGCGAATTTATTCATCGCAGCGTCCAGACCTGGTCGCTGACGCTGGTCTTTCTCTCCAGCCTGGTGCTGGTGTTTATCGAGATTGCCTGCGCCTTTTCGCTGGTCAAAGGGCGCAACTGGGCGCGCTGGGTCTATCTGCTAACGCAGGTGATTGCCGCCAGCTACCTGTGGGCGGCATCGCTGGGCTATGGCTACCCGGAACTGTTCAGCATTGCCGGTGAATCGAAGCGCGAGATCTTCCGCTCGTTGGTGATGCAAAAAATGCCGGATCTGCTGGTTTTATGCCTGCTTTTCGTGCCCGCCGCTTCCCGGCGATTTTTCCGCTTACAATAACGGTGATACAATCCACGCCCCATTAGTCTCAAGGTTTTTCTATGCAGTGCGCACTTTATGATGCCGACCGCTGTCGTTCCTGTCAGTGGATTGAGCGGCCCATCGCCGAACAGCTTGCCGCCAAAATGGCCGATCTCCAGACGCTGCTGGCGGGGTTTACCGTCGCCGACTGGTGCGCACCCGTTTGCGGGCCGGAGCAGGGTTTTCGCAATAAAGCCAAAATGGTGGTCAGCGGCAGCGTAGAGCACCCGCTCCTCGGCATGCTGCATCGCGACGGCACGCCGGAAGATTTAACCGATTGTCCCCTCTATCCGCCGTCGTTCGCGCCGGTGTTCGCCGCTCTTAAGCCGTTTATTGCCCGCGCGGGCTTGACGCCGTATAACGTGGCGCGCAAGCGCGGTGAATTGAAATATTTACTGTTGACGGAAAGCCAGCTCGACGGCGGGATGATGCTACGCTTCGTACTGCGGTCAGAAAACAAGCTGGCACAGCTGCGCGCCGCGCTGCCGTGGCTGCAGGCGCAACTGCCGCAGTTGAAGGTGATCACCGCGAACATCCAGCCGGTGCATATGGCGATTATGGAAGGCGAGCAGGAGATTTTCTTTACCGAACAGCAGGCGCTGGCGGAGCGTTTTAACGGCGTGCCGCTGTGGATTCGTCCACAAAGCTTTTTCCAGACCAACCCAACGGTGGCCAGCGCGTTATACGCCACGGCGCGCGACTGGGTACGGGCGCTGCCGGTGAATCACATGTGGGATCTGTTCTGCGGCGTGGGCGGTTTTGGCCTGCACTGCGCGACGCCCGAGATGACCCTGACCGGCATTGAAATTGCCCCGGAAGCCATTGCCTGTGCGAAGCAGTCGGCGGCAGAGTTGGGGTTGGACAAGCTGCATTTCCAGGCGCTGGACTCCACACAATTTGCCACCGCCCAGGCGGATATTCCGCAACTGGTGCTGGTCAATCCGCCGCGCCGGGGCATTGGTAAAGCGTTATGCGACTATCTCAGCGAGATGGCGCCGCAGTATATTATTTACTCCAGCTGCAACGCGCAGACCATGGCAAAAGACATTGCCCACCTGCCGGGATACCGGATCGAAAAAGTACAGCTGTTCGATATGTTCCCGCACACCGCGCACTATGAGGTGCTGACGCTGCTGGTTAAGAGCCTATCCCATTAGGCTATTTTATTCGCCATTTTGGGGCCGGGCAGTGCTCGAAATCCTCACGTACTACGTGTACGCTCCGGTTTCTGCGCGCTGTCCGGTCCCAAACTGGCTTCAACAATTACGCCTACTGGGATAGGCTCTAAGCGTTGAGCCGTCCCGCCCGGAAGTTTAAATAAAATGTGATAACTCGTGACGCCCGCCTGAGTTAAGCTTGAAAAAAAGCGTCGGTGGAGCGTCATGAATAACGCAAAAAAAATCTTACTGGTGGAAGATGACCAGGATATCGCAACCCTGCTGCGCCTGAATCTGCAGGATGAAGGCTATCAGATTGTGCATGAGGCCGACGGCACGCGTGCGCTGCATCAGCTTGAGCAGAGCGTATGGGACGCGGTGATTCTTGACTTAATGCTGCCCGGCGTTGACGGGCTGGAGATCTGCCGCCGTATTCGGCAGATGACGCGCTATTTACCGGTGATTATTATCAGCGCCCGCACCAGCGAAACGCACCGCGTGCTGGGGCTGGAGACGGGGGCCGACGACTACCTGCCCAAACCGTTTTCGGTGCTGGAGCTGATTGCCCGTGTCAAAGCGCTGTTTCGTCGTCAGGAGGCGATGGGGCAAAGTATCCGTCTGGAAAGCGGGGCGATTGCCAGCCATGGTCTGACTATCGATCCGCTCTCCCGCGAGGTGCGGCTGCATGGGGAGTCTATCGAGCTTACGCCGCGTGAATTCGACCTGTTGTACTGGTTTGCGCGCCATCCTGGCGAGGTCTTCTCGCGCCTGTCGCTGTTGGAAAACGTCTGGGGCTATCAGCACGAAGGCTATGAACATACCGTCAACACCCATATCAATCGCCTGCGAATCAAAATAGAGAATGACCCGGCCGAGCCGGAGATTATCCTCACCGTCTGGGGAAAAGGCTATAAGTTCGCCACTGACAAACCGGAGCCTGCGCCATGAATCGACGGCTGAGCCTGAGCCAGCGTCTGACGCTGGTCTTCACCGCCATCCTGCTGCTGTGCGCGATCGCCGCTTGCAGCATACAGCTGTATAACAGCAACCAGTACGGCAATGCGATGGTGCAGCGTCTCTCCTCCGGGCTGGCGCAGCAAATCGTCAACCGCGAGCCGCTGCTGGAAGCGCACGGCGAGGTGAATCGTCAGACCCTGAAAATGCTGTTCGATCGGCTGATGACCTTCAATCCCAGCGTCGAGCTCTATCTTCTGTCGTCCGAAGGCACGATTATCGCCGACGCGGCGCCGCCCGGACACATCAAGCGCCAGCAGCTCGACATTGAACCGGTCAAAACCTTCCTGAGCGGCGCCTCCTGGCCGGTATACGGCGACGACCCGCGCAATCTGAATAAACGCAAGGTATTCAGCGCAGCGCCGGTGATGCAGAACGGCAATCTGCAAGGCTATCTTTATATCGTCCTCGAAGGGGAGAATTTCAACGCGTTGGCGGAGAGCGCCTGGCAGAAAACGCTGTGGAGCACCGTGGTTTGGTCGCTGCTGCTGGTGGCGCTGTTTGGCCTGTTGGCGGGGGTGATGATCTGGTACTGGGTTACCCGCCCGGTACGCCAGCTTACCGCAGATGTTGAGGGGCTGGATCGGGACAGTATCAGCGCTATCCGGCAGCTCGCGCAGCAACCGCTGGAGGGCGATACCTCGAACGAGGTCGCGATTCTGCGCAATACCTTTATCGAGCTGGCGCGCAAAATCGCCGGCCAGTGGGACCAGCTTTCCGACAGCGATCGGCAGCGCCGCGAATTTATTGCCAATATTTCCCACGACCTGCGCACGCCGCTGACCTCGCTGTTGGGGTATCTGGAGACGCTTTCGCTGAAGGCCGATACCCTGACGCCGGAGGATAATCGTCAGTATCTGGCGATTGCGCTGCGCCAGGGGCAAAAGGTACGCCATCTGTCACAGCAGTTGTTTGAGCTGGCAAAACTGGAGCACGGCGGCATCAAGCCGCAGCGGGAACCTTTTGCCATCGGTGAGCTGCTGCAGGATGTGGCGCAAAAATTCGATCTGGCGATTGAGACGCGCCGACTTACGCTGAAGGTTGAGATCCCGCGTGCGCTGCCGTTACTGAATGCCGACGTTTCGATGATTGAACGAGTCGTCACGAATCTGCTGGATAACGCCGTGCGTCATACGCCGCCGGGTGGCACGGTGATGCTGCGCGTGTGGCAGGAAAATGAACGCTTGCAGGTGGAGGTGGCGGACAGCGGGCCGGGCGTCGAGGCCGCTTTGCGGGAACAGCTTTTCCAGCGTCCTTCCGCGTTAAGCCCGCAGAGTGCGCGTGAAAACCGTGGTGGCTTGGGGTTGCTGATCGTTCGAAGAATGCTGGAGCTGCATGGCGGCAGCATTCGTCTGGTCGACGCGGCGGCGGGGGCCTGTTTTCGCTTTTTCGTGCCGCTGTAGAAAAACAAACCCGGTAAGCTGGGCGCTTACCGGGATAAAGGTGGCTTACTCAGCAAACCACTTATCGTTAATTTTCTGGTAGGTACCGTCGGCTTTAATCGCTTTCAGCGCGCCGTTCAGTTTTTCCAGCAGCGCTTTGTTATCCGGGCGTACCGCAATGCCGAGACCAATGCCAAAGTACTGCGGGTCGGTCACTTTCTCGGTCGCCGCGCCCAGCTGCGGGTTGGTTTTCAGCCATTCGTTAACCACCGCGGTGTCGCCGAATACACCGTCGATACGGCCATTTTTCAGGTCGATAATCGCATTCTGGTAGCTGTCATAGGCCACGGTTTTAACTTCCGGGTGCTTGTCCATCAGGTATTTCTGGTGGGTGGTACCATTTTCCATACCGATGCGTTTGCCTTTCAGGTCGTCAAACGTTTTGAACTCACCTTTTTTGGCAATGACCAGCGCGGAGTTAGCGTAGTAGGCGTCGGTGAAAGCGACCTGCTTGCTACGTTCCGGCGTGATGTCCATACCGGAAATCACCGCGTCATATTTCTTGAACTTCAGCGCCGGAATCAGGCTGTCGAACGCATGGTTAGTGAAGGTACATTCAGCCTGCATCTGCTTACACAGCGCGTTGGCGAGATCGATATCGAAGCCGACAATCTGGTTGTTGGCATCCATGGATTCAAACGGCGGGTAGGTCGCGGAAACGCCGAAGCTGATTTTTTCTGCGGCCTGAGCGCCGAAGGTCACGGTGGCCAGTAAGGCGGCCAATACTAATTTTTTCATGGATGAGCTCCTGTCTGTCTCGCTTATAGAATGCTGCCCTGCGTGTGGCATGGAGTTACAATGCCATTATGTGAATTTATATGCAATATATTTGAGTAAATATTTTATTTGAGATGAAAAAAAACGGATAGGCCAGAGGCTTATCCGTTTTCTGTTTTAATGATTATGCAAAAATCAGTTACGACGCTCGAAGGCCAGCGCTTTACGTTCAATCAGACGCATCAACAGCGTCAGCAGGCCGTTGACGACGAGATAGACCAGCCCGGCGGCACCAAATACCATCACATCGTAGGTGCGGCCATAAAGCAGCTGCCCGTGGCCCATCACTTCCATCAGAGTAATGGTGTAGGCCAGAGAGGTACTCTTGAACACCAGCACCACTTCGTTGGAGTAGGAGGAGAGCGCGCGCTTAAACGCGTACGGCAGCAGAATCGCCAGCGTATCTTTCTTACTCATTCCCAGCGCGTTACACGACTGCCACTGGCCTTCCGGAATCGCGCGAATGGCCCCGAAGAACAGCTGCGTGGTATAGGCGGCGCTGTTCAGCGACAGAGCAATCAGCGCACACAGCCACGGTTCCGAGAGCAAATGCCACAGTACCGGGTAGTTCTGCAGCGTCGGGAACTGGCCGGGGCCGTAGTAGATCAGGAAGATCTGCACCAGCAGCGGCGTGCCGGTAAACAGCGTAATGTAGCCGCGAACCAGCCACACCAGCACCGGCGTCTTCAGCGTCAGGATGATGGTGAAGATCAGCGCCAGCACCAGCGCCACCACGATGGAGGCGACGGTCAGCGTCAGGCTGGTGTGCAGCCCTTTCATCAGTTCCGGTAAATACTCGAGCATCAGCCTGGTCTCCGTTCAAAGCGAGTGGTACGCAGGTCAATGCGTTTGAGAATGTACTGGCTGAGCAGGGTAATCACCAGGTAAATGGCTGCCGCCACGATGTACCAGGTAAACGGCTCCTGGGTACGGGTGGCAATGCTTTTGGTTTGCAGCATCAGGTCGTTTACGCTAATCAGCGAGACCAGCGCGGTATCCTTCAGCAGCACCAGCCACTGGTTGCCGAGCCCCGGCAGCGCGTGACGCCACATCTGCGGCATCACCAGGCGGAAGAAGATCGCGCTTTTCGACAGCCCCAGCGCCTGGCCGGACTCCCACTGGCCTACCGGCACCGCTTTCAGCGCGCCGCGCAGGGTTTGCGAGGCGTAGGCGGCGTAGAGCAGGGAGAGGGCAATCACGCCGCACAGGAACGGGCTGACGTCAAAGTTTTCAATCTGCATCTGCACCGGAATCTGCACGAAACCGAGGTTGATGCTAAACCCATCGGACAGCGTCAGCAGCAGCTGTGAAGAGCCGAAGTAGATAAACAGCACCACCAGAATTTCCGGCAGGCCGCGTAGCACCGTCACCAGCGCGGAGCCGAGCCATGCGATCGGGCGCCATTTTACCGACTCCCATACCGCAAAGAACATCGCCAGCGCGAGCCCGATAATCAGTGCACAAATGGCAAGGCCGACGGTCATGCCGGCGGCGCTTGCTAAAGGAAACATTTCGTTCATCAAGTCTTACTTCTGGAACCATTTCGCGTAGATGGTTTGGTAAGTGCCATCTTTCTTCACTTTTTCCAGCGCAGCGTTGAATTTCTGCTGCAGCTCGGTGTTGCCCTGACGCACGGCAATGCCCAGACCGGTACCGAAGTAACCTTTGTCGGTGACTTTGTCGCCAACGGCGGCCAGCTTGTCGTTCGCTTTCAGCCATTCGGTGACCACGGCAGTGTCGCCGAAGACGGCATCAATACGACCGTTTTGCAGATCCAGTTTTGCGTTCTGGTAGCTGTCGTAAGGCACGGTGGTGATTTCCGGATGTTTATCCATGATGAACTTCTGGTGGGTAGTGCCGTTCTGCACGCCCACTTTTTTGCCTTTCAATTGGTCGACGCCGGTAAATTTACCTTTCACGCCCACGAACAGCGCAGAATTGTCGTAATACGGGGTGGTGAACAGTACCTGCTTTTCACGTTCTGGCGTGATATCCATACCGGCCATGACCGCGTCGATGCGGCGGAACTTCAGGCTTGGGATCAGGCTATCGAAAGACTGGTTGCTGAAGGTACAGGTGGCGTCGATCTCTTTACACAGGGCGTTCGCCAGATCCACGTCAAAGCCGACGATCTGGTTGTTGGCGTCCATGGACTCAAACGGAGGGTAAGACGCTTCGGTAGCGAAACGGATGGTTTGAGCAGCACCAGCGGAGAGGCTAACGCTAGCAAGCAGCGCGGCAATCAGTACTTTTTTCATCGTCATTGTCCTGAATCTCAGTGAGAAAGATAACTTCTAAATGCATCAGTCTGTGGGCTGTTAAAGCAGCTTGCATCGCCTTGTTCGACGATATAACCGTTTTCCATGTACACCACGCGGCTGGCCGTTTTACGCGCCACTTCCACTTCGTGGGTGACGATCACCTGGGTAATGTTGGTTTCCGCCAGTTCATGAATGATGCTGACGATCTGGGCGGTAATCTCCGGGTCGAGCGCAGCGGTCGGTTCATCAAACAGCAGCACCTGCGGTTCCATCATCAGCGCACGGGCAATCGCCACACGCTGCTGCTGGCCGCCGGAGAGATGCAGGGGATAACGGTCGCTGAACGGCTTGAGGCGTAAACGCTCGAGCAGTTTTTCGGCACGCGCCATCGCGCTGTCTTTGCTTAAGCCGAGCACGCGGCACGGCGCTTCAATCAGGTTCTGTACCACCGTCAGGTGCGGCCACAGGTTGTACTGCTGGAAGACCATCCCTACGTTTTGACGCAGTTCGCGAATCGCCTTGTCTGACGGGGTTTTAGCAAAATCGAAATGGTTACCCGCAATCGCCAGGGTACCGGACTTCGGCATCTCCAGCAGATTCAGCACGCGCAGCAGTGAGCTTTTGCCTGCGCCGCTGGGGCCAAGCAGTACCAGCGTTTCGCCCTCCGGGCACTGTAGCGTGATGTCGAACAGCGCCTGATGCGCGCCATAAAAGCAGTTAATGCCGTCTAATTTAATGCTCATTGATACCCGTCACGAAAGAGTTATTCTCGCCCTGGAAACGCCAGGTGCTTACTCTGCTGCCGCTCTTCTATTTCCCCGCTGAAGGCATCAGCCATAGAGGAATTATCAGCAATTGAGGCCGCAAATAGTACCTTTGACAGAATAGTTATGCAATATTTGTGCGTTAAAACTTAAATATAAACCAACTTTTCTTTTAAAGTTAGCACAAAATAACGGTCGGGGTGGGCGAGGGGTATAAATGTCGGCATTCCTGGAGGAATGCCAGACATTTTGCCGGGATAAACGATTTAGCAGGATTTGTTTACACTTTATTAACGTTTCTCGAGAGATTGACGCAACGTACCCGCTGGCGCGTGGCTGTTGTTGCCAAGGTAGCGCACATCGTCCACCGCCCAGCACTGACCTTCCCGAATCATCAGCACTTCATCTTTCCAGCTTTGGGTTCCCTGTTTTAAATCGACGCGCAGCGGAATATTGCGGGCATCGGTATTCGGGATAGTCGAAGCGCTAGCCACGCTTGCCGAATCAGGCGCCGTAGCGCTGCTGGAGAACAGGCCGGACTGCATCAGCGAGCGTTTGCTGGCATCCTGACTGCTCTCGTTCAACAGTTTGGCGAGGCCGTCGCTGAGATAAGGACGCAGGGCGGTGATGTCGCTAGTCCGGTGCTGGATCTGGTCGTCGTAGAATTTTTGTGCCACGGTATCCGGGCCGCCTTCAACGCACTGCCCCACGCGCGTGCCGGTATCTTTATAGGCGGGAGTGACGGTGGTGCAGGCGCTCAGCAGCAGCGCGGCGGGAAGAATAAGTGCAAGGTTGGTGTAACGCATAGTGATTCCTTGTTAGCTGTCTCAACATTAGTCGCTTCTACGCCGTCGAGGGCGTATCAACCGCCGCCATGCAGCGGGCGCGATTTACGTATACGATAATGAAGTAATCCCTTTTCAAGCATAGCGTATCGGTCCGATAATGCGTTTAGCGCTGAGAGCTAAGGCATTGAACGTTAAAGAAGGAGCTGTCCATGCAATTTTCAACCACCCCCACCCTTGAAGGGCAACCGATTGTCGAATACTGCGGCGTGGTCACCGGAGAGGCGATTTTAGGCGCCAACATTTTTCGCGATTTCTTCGCTGGGATCCGCGATATCGTTGGCGGTCGCTCGGGGGCATACGAAAAAGAGCTGCGCAAAGCGCGCGAAATTGCCTTTAAAGAGTTGGGCGAGCAGGCCGCGGCGCTGGGTGCCGATGCGGTTGTGGGCATTGATATTGATTATGAAACCGTGGGTAAAGACAGCAGTATGCTGATGGTCAGCGTGAGCGGTACGGCGGTCAAAACGCGCAGATGAAACGTATTCTGACAATAGCCATGCTGGCGGTGTTACTGGCGGGATGCGCCAGTAACGATGATAAAAAGGCGGTTATCGAGAAACTTGACTATGTGCTCGATACCAGCCGTTCTGCTCCCGCGGCGTATCCGCGCATCAAAATGCTGGTGATTCACTACACGGCAGATGATTTTGATGTCTCGCTCACCGCGCTGACCGGCAAGGATGTGAGCGTCCATTATCTCATTCCTGCCGTGCCGCCGCTGGTACGCGGCAAGCCGCGAATCTGGCAGTTGGTGCCGGAGTCCGAGCTGGCGTGGCACGCGGGGGCGAGTTTCTGGCGCGGGGCAACCCGCATTAACGATACTTCTATCGGCATTGAGCTGGAAAACCGTGGCTGGCAGAAGTCGGAGGGGACGAAGTTCTTTACGCCGTTTGAACCGGCGCAAATCCAGGCGCTGGTGCCGTTGGCGAAGGACATTATCAAACGCTACAACATCGAACCGCAAAACGTGGTCGCACATTCGGATATTGCGCCGCAGCGTAAGGACGATCCCGGTCCGTTATTCCCGTGGCAGTCGCTGGCGCAGCAGGGTATCGGCGCGTGGCCGGATGCCAGCCGCGTGGCCTTCTATCTGAACGGCCGCTCGCCGAATGCGCCGATTGCCTCGTATACCCTGCTGGATTTGCTGGCGCGCTATGGCTATGACGTTAAACCGAATATGACCCGGCTCCAGCAGATGCGGGTGATAGCGGCCTTCCAGATGCACTTCCGCCCGACGCGTTATGACGGCGTTGCGGATATGGAAAGTCTGGCGATTGCCGAGGCGTTGCTGGAGAAATACGGCCAGGGCTAAACCCTAGCGATGCAGCTTACCGTGATCTTCCAGCCAGGCGGCGGTACGTACGATGCCGTCGTCCAGCGAAACAATCGGCTCGTAGCCCAGCTCTTCGCGGGCGCGGCTGATATCCAGCGTAAAGTCGAAGTTCAGCTTTGAGACGCCGTAGTGGGTCAGCGACGGTTCTTTGGCTTTTTTATCGCCAAAGCGCTCCATGCTGCGCGCAATCATATCCAGCATCGGATAAGGCACCGAACGAATTCGGCAGGCAATGTCCAGCTCGTCGATTAGCCGCTCAACGATGCTTCGCAGCGTGCGCGGTTCACCGTTGGTGATGTTGTAAGCGCGGCCTGACGGCAGGCCGTCGCAGCGCGGCTGGCTGGCGAGCCACATGGCGTGGGCGGCGTTTTCGTAGTAGGTCATATCAACCATCGCGTGGCCGCCGCGCGGCAGCAGCACGCTGCCATAATGGTGCATCATCTGCGCCAGTCGCGGGATAAACACCTTATCGTGCGGGCCAAAGACGCTCTGCGGGCGCAGAATGGTAAAACGCGTGTTCGGGTTGGCCTGCGCCAGCAGCTGGATCACCTCTTCGCTGGCGGCTTTACTGCGGGCGAACTCGTTGGCAAAACGGTGCGGGCGAAAATCTTCTTTGATATCCCGATGGTGGTGATAGTCAAAGTAGAGTGACGGCGAAGAAATATGGATAAAGTTGCGCACCCCCCAGGCCACGGCCCATTCGCCGAGGCGGCGGGTGGCACGGACGTTGGCGAGGTCGAAGGCGGCCTGGGTGCCCCACGGTGAAGTAAAGCTGGAGCAGTGCCACAGCGTATCAACGCCGGCCAGCATGACTTTGGCCTGAGAGGAGACCAGTTCGGTCAGGTCGGCATGGACGAACTCGGCGCCCATTTTTTCCAGCAGTTTGCCCATCGCTTCATTGCGACCGCTCGCTCTGACGCTAATGCCCTTGCGGCGCAGATACTCAACTGCGTTTCTGCCTAATCCGCTCGTGGCGCCGGTGACCAGTACCTTCATAATCATCCACAGTGTTAAAAAAGAGTTTCGTGCGCATTCTTCCGTTTATTTCACTTGTATGCAATGGGAAACTAAGACGAAAAAGGGTTATTGCGCACTTTTTCCTGTGACTTCTTCTGCCAGGCGGGCAATACGCCGCGCCATTCCGCGAAAGATGAACAGATGTGCTGGAATCATCAGCAGCCAGTAGATTAATCCTGGCATACCGTGCGGATGCCACCAGGCGCGCACGTCAAGTTCGCGATGGGTGCCTTTATCGACCAGCGTAAAGCTAAGACGCCCCAGCCCCGGCGCTTTCATGCCAAACAGCAGCGTCAGCGCTTTTTCGGGTTCAACGATAATCACCTTCCAACTGTCGACCATGTCGCCGGGCTGGAGCAGCGGGTGCGCGGGGCGGCCTTTGGCGAGCCTGTGCCCGACCAATAGATCCATCGCCGCGCGGGTTTTCCACAGCGCGTTGCCAAAGAAATAGCCCTCCTTGCCGCCGAGCCGGTTAACCACTTCCCACAGCGCCGTCAGGCTCGCCTGGGTGCTGACGGTGAAACCTGCCTGCTTGGCAAAGAAGCCGTACTCCGGACGCCAGCGGGCGAAGGCCTGCGCGTCATAGCCCCAGTCGCTGGAGTTGGCCAGCTTTTTCTCTTCCTCCAGCGTGCGGCGTACCGCTTCATCGAAGGGGATTAAGGTTTGCGGGATCAGCGTGCGCAGCGCGCGATCGTCGGCCAGCAGATCGTGTTTTAATCCCTGGATCAGCGCCTTGGCGATCGTCGGCGGAACTGAGGTGATCACGTTCAGGAACCAGACCGAGATCCAGCTCGTGGGGAAGGGGATGGGAATGAGCGGGCGATGACGGCCGCTGACTGCCATAAAATGTTCGAACTGCTGCTGATAGGTCAGCTCTTCCGGCCCGGCGGCCTCAAACACGCGGTGTTCTGTGGACGGATGATTGAGCAGTTCGACCAGGTAAACCAGCAAATTCTCCAGCGCAATCGGCGTGGTGCGCGAACGGACCCAGCGCGGCGGCGTCAGCACCGGCAGGTTGTAGACCATATCGCGCATCACTTCGAAGGCGGCGGAACCCGCGCCAACGATAATCCCGGCGCGCAGCTCGCTGACCGGCACGCCCGCTTCGCGCAGGATATTGCCGGTAAGCTGCCGGGCGCGCAGGTGCGGCGACTGCTGGTGCTCTGGCGCTTGTAGCGAGCTGAGAAAAATCACTTGCTTAACGGGGGTAATCCGCAGCGCGTCGCGGACGTTTTCCGCCACCCGGCGTTCATGGCGGATAAAATCCTGGCTTTCACCCATGCCGTGAACGAGGTAGTAAACGGTATCCACGCCGTTCAACAGCCGGGCAATATCCCCGTTTTTTTCCAGGTCAACGGAATAGCAAGTCACCCCGGCAAGCTGTAGCTTCTGGAGTCGTTCAATGCGACGTGCCACCGCCCGTACGGTATAGCCGCGCAGGCTTAATTCAGTGACCAGATGCTGGCCAATATAGCCGCTGGCCCCAAAAACCAAAATAGTCTGTGACACGCCGAACTCCTTATCGTGCTAAAAAGGCTTTCCAGTGGGCAACCACTTCCGTGAGCTGTTGACGATTGACGTCCAGATGCGTGACCAGCCGCACGATGGGCGAGGCGTTGATCAGCACGCCGCGCGCCTGCATAAACTCCCCCAGCACGGCAGCATTTTCTTCGCCCACGCGCACGAACAGCATATTGGTGTCGTGACGCATGACGTCGGCGCCAATCTCACGCAGCGCAACGGCAAGCCAGGCGGCGTTGTCGTGATCGTCCTGCAGTCGCGCGACGTTGTTTTGCAGCGCATACAGCCCGGCCGCCGCCAGAATACCGGCCTGGCGCATGCCGCCGCCGGTCATCTTCCGCCAGCGGTTGGCGCGTTTGATGTAATCATAATTCCCGACCAGCAGCGAGCCGACCGGCGTGCCCAGCCCTTTGGACAGGCAGATGGTGAACGAGTCGCAGTATTGGGCGATATCTTTTAGCTCGCAGCCGTAGCTAACCAGCGCGTTGAAGATGCGCGCGCCGTCGACGTGGAGCGCCAGACCGCGTTCGCGGGTAAAGTCCCACGCCGATTTAAGATATTCGCGCGGCAGTACCTTGCCGTTGTGGGTATTTTCAATGCTCAGAAGTTTGGTGCGCGCGAAGTGGATATCGTCGGCTTTGATTTTTGCCGCCACTTTATCCAGCGGCAGCGTACCGTCGCTGGCGGCGTCAATCGGCTGCGGCTGAATGCTGCCCAGCACCGCCGCGCCGCCCGCTTCATACAGATAGTTATGCGCGCCCTGGCCAACGATGTACTCCTCGCCGCGTTCGCAGTGGCTCAGCAGCGCCACCAGGTTGGCCTGGGTGCCGGTGGGCAGGAACAGCGCAGCCTCTTTGCCCGCCAGTTCCGCAGCGTACTGCTGAAGGGCGTTAACGGTAGGATCGTCACCATAGACGTCATCACCGACCGGCGCGGCCATCATCGTTTCGAGCATGGCGCGCGTCGGGCGGGTTACGGTATCACTGCGTAAATCAATCACGGCATTTCCTTTTTAAACTCGGAAGAATGCCACCATTTTTACCTGAGCCAGTTGGTTTTCGCCAGTTCGATCACTTCATCGCCACGTCCGCTGATGATGGCGCGCAGCATATACAGGCTGAAACCTTTGGCCTGCTCGAGTTTAACCTGTGGCGGAATCGCCAGCTCCTCTTTGGCCACGACCACGTCGACCAGTACCGGACCGTCGATGCTGAAGGCACGTTGTAAGGCGTCATCGACGTCGGCGGCTTTCTCGACGCGAATGCCGGTGATGCCGCAGGCCTCGGCAATGCGCGCGAAGTTGGTGTCGTGCAGTTCGGTGCCATCGGTCAGGTAGCCCCCGGCTTTCATCTCCATCGCCACAAAGCCCAGTACGCTGTTATTAAAGACCACAATTTTGACCGGCAGCTTCATCTGCACCACCGACAGGAAATCACCCATCAGCATGCTAAAGCCGCCATCGCCGCACATCGCGACAACCTGGCGTCCCGGTTCTGTCGCCTGCGCGCCCAGCGCCTGCGGCATGGCGTTGGCCATTGAGCCGTGGTTGAAGGAGCCGAGCAGACGGCGCTTACCGTTCATCTGTAGGTAGCGAGCGGCCCACACCGTTGGCGTGCCGACGTCGCAGGTGAAGATGGCATCATCGTCGGCAAAACGGCTAATCTGCTGCGCCAGATACTGCGGGTGAATGACTTTGTCGCTGGGTTTGGCCAGATCGTCCAGCCCTTTACGCGCGTCGCGATAGTGCTCCAGCGCTTTATCGAGAAAACGGCGATCGCTTTTCTCTTCCAGCAGCGGCAGCAGGGCGGCCAAGGTGGCTTTGATATCGCCAACCAGCGCCATATCGACTTTACTGTGCGCGCCGATGCTGGCGGGGTTGATATCTATCTGAATGATGGTGCTTTCGCTGGGGTAGAACGGGCGATACGGGAACTGGGTGCCCAGCAGAATTAGCGTATCGGCGTTCATCATGGCGTGGAAACCGGAGGAGAAGCCAATGAGCCCGGTCATGCCGACATCGTAAGGGTTGTCGTACTCGACGTGCTCTTTACCGCGCAGTGCGTGGACGATGGGGGACTTGAGTTTTTCAGCAAACGCGGTCAACTCGTCATGCGCCCCGGCGCAGCCGCTGCCGCACAGCAGGGTGATGTTGCGTGAGGATTTCAGCGTGTCGGCCAGTTTTTCCAGTTCGCTCTGCGGCGGCGTGACTATTGGGTGCGGGGCCGGATACCAGTGGCTGCTGGCGTTTTCCGGCGCGGCCTTCAGCGCCACGTCGCCCGGTAGTACCACCACCGATACGCCGCGGTTAAGCACCGCTTTACGCATCGCAATGGCCAGTACTTGCGGGATCTGCTCGGGGGTGGAGACCAGCTCACAGTAGTGGCTGCATTCACGGAACAGCTCCTGCGGATGCGTCTCCTGAAAGTAGCCGCTACCGATTTCACTCGACGGAATATGTGCCGCAATAGCGAGGACGGGCACGTGATTACGGTGACAATCAAAAAGGCCGTTGATGAGGTGCAGGTTTCCCGGCCCACACGACCCGGCACAGACCGCGAGTTCACCGGTTAGCTGTGCTTCGGCGCCTGCCGCGAAGGCGGCAACCTCTTCGTGTCGCGTCGGCATCCACGCAATGGTGCCCATGCGGTTAAGACTATCGCTCAGGCCGTTGAGCGAATCGCCCGTAACGCCCCAGATTCGTTTCACGCCAGCCTGTTCGAGCGTTTTAGCAATGTAGTTGGCTACGGTTTGTTTCATTGGTTTTCCATCTCCTGAAGTGTGATACCGGTTACAAGTTTAGATGAATCCTGTCGTTTCGCTGGGAAAATCCCCTTATTTTCAGCGGGTATATTTTGTAAATGAGAAGCAGTAACGTAGTGTTCAACAGGGATAAAACAGGAAAAATATAAATGATGACAACCATATTAAATTCACTGAACCGCACGCTGTCGTGCGATGATTTTGGCAAGCTGTTACTGCGTTTGGCCGTGGGCGGGCTGATGCTGTTTCATGGGCTGCATAAGCTGTTTGACGGTGTTGACGGCATTAGCGCCATGCTGGTGGCGAAAGGTCTGCCGGGCTTTATCGCCTATGGCGTGCTGGTGGGTGAAGTGGTCGCACCCATCCTGCTCATTCTTGGCGTGCTGACGCGCCCGGCGGCGTTAGTGTTGGCCTTTACCATGGTCGTGGCCTGGTTGATGGTGGGGCTCGATAAAACCGCCGCACTGGATAAAACCGGGGCATGGGCGATTGAGAGCTTGGTCTATTTCTTTGTTGCGGGGTTGGCGATCGCGTTTCTGGGGGCGGGGAAATTTGCGCTGGGTAGCAAATCGACCTGGCAGTAGTGACTATTTGACGATATATCCCAGAGGCGAGCTCACTCGCCTCTCTCTAAAAGAGCGTTAGTCTCTGTCGTCGCTAAACCACCGTTTTTTCCTGCGTTTCACCGCGTGTTGAATCAACGCATTGCTCATCGCTGCGCCAATCTCGGCGTTGGCCACCAGCCCCTGAATAAAAGGACGATCGTGCATTAGCCACGGCAGGCCGCCAAAAGCGATCCGTCCACGGGCGTTATCCGGCGCCAGCAGCGTGTAATCGTCACCGATATCCGGAATATCATCACCGCAGGCCAGCAGTTGAGTGCGTAATGTCGGGAAGGGAATATCTTTGCTCTTTAACGGTTTTTGTCCTCTTGCATCGATGAAGACATCAAATTCGCTGCGTTGATTATTGTGGTAAATAACCGTCGTGTCGCCTTCGTTCTGTCGTTCATAATCCGCGCCCAGCGCCAATATTGCGATTAGCCCGGCGTCGTGCAGGGCCAGCAGACGACGGATCGACTCAGAGGGAATTGCTGCATAGTTATCGATAAACACGCGCGCTAGCCCACGCTTGAAGCGTTCATTGTCATGCTCGTCCAGATGAGGCACAACCTCTTCGATGATCTCATGCAGACGTAGCAGGGTGTAGCGCCAAGCCACGGTGTGCTGCTGTTGCTTGTTACGTTCGACTTCCAGCAGATTGAGCTTTGCCCAGTCAAATGGGTCATGGCGTATTCTGTCGGCAAAGTAGGCGGCGGAAAAGGTATCGGCGGTGAGATTTTCCAGGCCAATCTGCTGACTCCAGTTTGGGGCTGAGTCCTGTAACTGCTTCACAATCAACTGAAAGATGCGATCTAATAGCCCATCAGTGCCCGATGCTATGACATGCACAATCGCCTCTTCTGTGGCGATATTGAGGGGTTCATAGGGAAGAGGGCAGTAAAAATCGGCTTCCGGCAGTATTCCGGTGCGCGACATTAGGGTGATTTTCAGGTTTTGGCTGCCGGGATGACGTATAAACTGCGGCACATTGTCCCTATCGCTGGTGAAGAAACCATGCTGGCTGACGACCGCAACCGCAGCATCAATTGCGCTTAATGAGGTGCCCAAAATCCCCACGCGGCAGGCGTCAATTTTGGCTTCCATCAGGCCGGACCATGGGCTGGGGAAAAAATCGCGAGGAGAGTCATCATCCTCAGGCCACTGATGGCCCGTGGCTATGACGGCAAAATCAACGTCGACCGGACGTTCCGTGTGGTTGATCCACAGAGCAACCCCGTGTGGATTTGCACTCAGGTCGGTGACTTGACTGGATTCGTTAAGGGTGATGTCGAAGCCAAAAGATCGCGCTTTGTCGATGATGGCAAAAAGACGATCGCGATAATAGTCGCCAAGGAGCACGCGTGGTAAAAACTGGCGCTCATGCAGCGTCATACGTTCGATATTAAATTGCGCCAGGTATTCATCGCTCTGGTTTTGTAACCATGTCAGATAGGTAATATAAATGGGCGGGATCTCAATACTGGCGATGTTGGCCAGCATAGATTCCGTGCTGTTTTCGCCGCTATAAGGCATACCAACGCCTGCGTGCTCAGCCTGCTCGTAGAGCAAGATAGCCAGCGGTTCTCCCCGCTCAACCAGGGCGTGGAAAGTGTATATACCGGTAGGGCCGACGCCGACGATGGCCACTTTTTTCATGACAGATCCTTGTTAATCGTTCGCAGATAGAACGGGGATGTTGAGTCGTCTTTCAATAGTCATTGTGGTCGATAAATTGATTTTGGCGATCTTCATTTCACGCTGTTCATACACCTGCCAGTTGAATGGTGAACCCGTTGATAAGTTTAGATGAGACTTGTCGTTTCGCTGGAAAAGGCCGGTTCATAGGCGATTTAAAGCCTGGTGACTTTTTTTTGGCGAGATGGAAAATGTGAAACCATCCCGCTGAGGTTGAACCCAGCCAGCCTTTCGGTAACTGTTTCTAGCCGGTATTGATAAGATTGACGGGGTGTGTTGCGGATTGATAAATTGTTTCGCAAGAAAATAATGTCGAGCTATTGTCAAAATAATGGTAGATAAATGTATTGCTACGTAAGTTATGGAACAGAATATCACCATTAGTAAACGAGGCTATCTCATAGCCCTCTGTATTATTTTGCTTTGTGCCCACTTCAAAATTATCCCCCCATTTTTCCTGAACATGGCCGTAGAGATGAAAAATGACCTCAATGTATCCTCTCTTTTGGCAGTTGAGCGTTAAATGTTTTAATGGGCTGCTAATAGCAGAGACCGCCTGAGAGTGAATAAACAAAACAATAATTACTGTGTTTTTTATAATGCTTAGTGTTTCATTAAACATAATGAAAATTAATCCTTAAAGCGAGGTTATGGAGTCAAGGTTTAGCGTGAATGTTCCTGCGCGGTAGTAAATTGGGAACAAATTTCCTTAATGTCTTGTTCACATTCGAGAAATGCGTTTACCACCGAGGGATCAAACTGTGTTCCTGCCCCACTAATAATGATGTCGAGGGCTTTACTATGAGACATGCTTTTTTTATATACACGCTTACTGGTTAATGCGTCATAAACGTCCGCGACGGCCATCACGCGGGCGCAAAAGGGGATATCGGTACCTGACAGGCGGTCGGGATAGCCTTTGCCGTCCCAGCGTTCATGATGGCTGCCCGCCATATCAATGGCGCAGTGGAGAAACTCACTGGGTGCTCGCAGTTTATCTGCGGCATCGGCTAGCAGCCGCCGACCGATGGTGGTGTGCGTTTTAATCACGTCAAACTCTTCGTCGGTAAGGGCACCAGGTTTCAGTAAGATTGAGTCAGGAATGGCCACTTTGCCGACGTCATGCAGAGGTGCCGCATGGAATAATGAATCGATAAAAAAAGGATGCTGTGCTTCTGGATGATACTTTTCCAGAACCTCAGCAAGGCGTTTCACGTAGAACTGGGTGCGGCTGGTATGTCCTCCTGTCTCCGGATCTCTGGAATCACATACGGCGGCCATCGCATGCAGCAAAGCATGATTTGAATTCTCGAGGTCTTCTTTCCATATATTCATATTTTTTCGTAATATCAAATATTCTACAAGTTCATGTAGTATGATCAGAATGAATGCCCCTATAACTGCATAGATAACCGGTAACCAAACGTTATAGAAATAAAATGCGCAAAACATGGTGGCATTTAACAGGATAACTAAGAATGTAATAATGCTAATGCGACGAGTAAAATTGTTCGATAAAAAATAGAGTATATTTATTACTGACAACAAGCTAATGCAGGTGATGACATCCCATATTTTAAGCCATGATGGATGTATCACGACGTTATTGTTCATGATATTGTTCAGCATCGTTGCATGCGCGCCAACACCCGCAATCGCCTGGTGATCGCGCATGATGACTTTGTCATGGAGTGCAGCTGAGGAGGACCCAATCAAAATGAGTGGCTCTGATATTTTATCGGATTGCCCGGAGAGTATCATTGACGATGATATGCTAACGAACGGGCTTTCAGCTGGCTTTGTGTTTATCCAGGCCTTACCTTCATTGTCTACCGGGATATGATACTGACCGACATTAATTTCCCGTCCCCAGACGGTTTTCTCAATTGAAAAGTGGTCGACTCCCTCTTTTTCCATTAGCATGGCCAGAGTAAATGATGGAATATTACCTTCGTCGCTGTTAATTATCATTGGAATATTACGTAGGACACCATCACCTTCATTGATAAAGTTAACAAAACCAGCGCGTGTAAGCGATGTTCTGATTTCGGGTGTATTTTTTAATATCATTTCAGCATAGGGTAAGTTCAAGCTGGTGTTAAAAATGTGTTTAAGAGTGTGAGTATCACGAGCACGACTCAGAATAAGTTGTGTTGCCCCAACGATAGGGGCTTCATCCCGCAAAACACTCGCCAGATAATGATCGTTGTCGCGCATACCCTCGGGCACGCCGACAACAAACATATCCATATCAAACTCCATTTTATACCGTTGCTGAATATAATTCAGTGACGTTCTATCGGGTTCTAAAAGAAGAATGTCCATGCCAATAACCTGGCTCTTTTCCTGCCTGGTGGCTTTGATCAAATTGCCAAGAACATAACGCGGCCAGGGCCATTGGCCAACTTTCTGTAAGCTTAAATCATCAATATCCACAATCGCCACGGTGGGGGCTTTCGGCTTGTATGGAGTAAGAATATTAAATATCTCCTGTAGATGGTCCTCCAGCGAGATAAAAATATTATTGGATGTGGCGATAAAAATGAGCCAGATAACCATAAAGGTGAGGCCAATGACGCCATGGGGCCGGCGTTTTTTTTTCGTACTTGTGAGAGGCATATTAGTGCACCATGATTTCTACTCGCCTGTTTTTAGGCTGTGAGCGGCCTGATGGCGTTTTAATCAGCGGATCAAAGGGGCCATGATAGCGAATATCCATAGCGGATTGAGGGAATCCCCCATGTAATAACATGTCATGGATAACTTGTGCCCGGCGCAGGGAAAGCTGCATATTATACTGGTTATTACCTATGCCATCGGTATGGCCGATGATGGTTATCTGACAAGGTTTACGCTGCAGGCAATCTTTTCTAACGCGATGGATGAGGTCGCTCGGCGCAGATAATGGTTCAACTGAATCATTAGGAAACCAGACCGTTTCACTGGCAAGTGGCGCCGGTTCTGCTTTAAACAGTGCAGGACGCTGCTGGCGGGCATCAGCAGGAGATAACTGGCCCTCATGTTCTCCCAAAAGACCATCGACAAGGGTTTGCCCCGAATTGTCTAATGTGACGGGTTGATTATCATTATTTTTTACAATGACACGCCCGACATGCCCGGTGGCATCGGGAAGCAACGTTACTTTGGTGCTCGTACAACCGGCCAATAATAATAATGCAGATAATATAATTTTCTTTCTCATGCGGAATAGGCCTCAATCGGTTGAAACAAGAAATCGCGTGCCCCGAACAGCAATAACTGTCGTTGGCGTTTTAAATTTCACGGCTGCAGGATCTAGTTTTCCTAATCTTCCCGATGAATATAATGCGGCTCCGCGACTTAATAAAACGTCAAAAGAGTAGCTATGCTTTAACGGCGTGTAGTCATATTTATTGATCTGGAATTTGCTATCGGAATCTAACGCGACAGTTGTACCATCATTAAAACTTAATCCGGCATAGCCATCTTTTCCTGTTTGAATCACATCCCCTTCATATATTTCATCCCCGGAAGAGATGATCTGGCATGATGAACGCAACATTTTGCAGGCGTGAGCCGTTTCTTTTATCACAGCCACCTTTTCGGCCGCTATAGCATCAGCGGAGACGAAAAGAAGTACTGCTACAATTATTCTCTTTGAAATAGTTTGCATGTTTTCTCCAATCATGAAAATACACTAATAGTTTCAGTTCGTGAATAGCAAGTACATAAGGCAAAGAGAAGTGCACTAAACCAAATTATGTATTATGTTGATGAACAGATTTTTCCTGATAAACAAAAGCATCAGCTCTGCTAATCGTTTCTTCAAGCGTCCCTGAATACTCAGCTAACCCGACAGAGAATTCTGGTAACAATATTATATTGTGCTCATCAACCTTTATATATTGACGCGACATAAATCGTAATCGCTTAATCAATTGTTCTGCATCTTCAGGTTTGAAGTCGTAGAGCATAATGATGAATTCGTCCCCACCGAAACGAACGACACGATCTGTACTACGTAACGAATGTCGCAATAGTCTACTAAAAGCAACCAAAATTCGATCGCCAATCAGATGGCCATAGTTATCATTAATTTGCTTAAAATTATCCAGGTCAAGCATGATGAGATGGCTTGGCTTGTTGTTTTTTGTCTCTTCATAAAGATAATGTCGGTTATAAACTCCGGTGAGCGGATCGATGTAAAGGTTTTTACGTTCGCGAACTAAACGTATATAACCTCCTGTGCGCCAAATAGCAAAAGACAGAGGTATAATGAGTAGTAATATAGGATTGAGGTAACTCAGTATAGACAAGTTATGTATTACTGACTTTACTTCCTGTTGTTCCTTTTTATTCATCTCATTAAGTTTAATGTTTATCTTTTTTATTTTTTGACAATGATTATTGTTCTCTCCGGATTGTGCTTCTGACATCGGTTGTGTCGTTTTATTTTTCCACTCAATTGGTTTTTCTTTCTGTATCTCACGATGAAGGTCTTTACGGTTAATGTCCGCCTCAGGGCACATTGCCTGAAGTTGATCTGAGAGCGTTTTTTGTAACATCAAATGCCGAAACGAGACGGTTTTTAAAACATTGCTTACTCTAATATTTTCTCTGTTATTTAGCTGAAAAACACATAACAGTGAGATGGATGAAATAATCAATACAAGATACGATATAAAAATATTTCTTTGTTGCATCATATAATAAGAATTACTATGCTTTTAAAATTCAAGTTCAGGTTTAATTATTGCAATTTAGGTCTTTGTTGAGATATTGCAGTGAGGTAATAAAAAACCTTAAATCACGATAAATCGTACCCCATTTTTGATGGTTTAAGTTTTATTTTCTGGCCCGTGGAAATCGGATTGGGGATATATTACGATTTTATTCTGTTTTTAACAACTGTCAGGTGATGAGTGTAACTAATTGAAATGATTGATAAAAACTAATCCCGCATTTTGTTTTTAGTGTTATGTTTTAAATTAGACACTGATATCCGGTTTTTTATTCTGATTTTTATTTATTTATTGGTTTTAAATTTTGCATTTATGGGTTTTTTGGTGTCTTTTGTTTGCTTTGGTTTTGATTTGTCAACGGCTTATTTGTAATATAGATGACCAGCCTGCAACTATAATAAGTTAAACGCGATTTATTCAATGGTATTAGAATCGCGCTAGTTTTAAAGAGACTTCCCGGTAAAAAATGGTGGTGAGAAATGAACCAACAGTCTAACAATATAGCGCCAGACGCGAGATTACTCCGGCTGGCACGACAATATAAAAGACTGTTGAACCGCTATCAAAACCAGCGGCGTGAAGTACAGTTACAGGATGTTGCTGATACCCTCGCGTGCTCGCCTCGTTATGCCCGCACGCTATTAAAAGAGATGCAACAAATTGGCTGGATTAGCTGGGCCTCCTTACCTGGGCGGGGTAAGCAAAGTCTCATACAGTGCCGGCATGACATCCATCACCTTCAGGAGGGTATTGATACTCCTGTTAAATCCTCCGTGATACCAAAACCGGTGATACCCGCATCTGGCGGGTATCATTTCATCTTTCCTTACTATCGTCCGATTTCCGCAATCGTTCCTAAATTATCGGCACAGCATCTTACCCGGCATTTAATCAGAATGGTTCATGTGGGATTGGTGAGGTATCTTGACGGTAATACGCAGCCAGAATTGGCTCTTGCCCACCACGTTGAGGTATCTACCGATAGAACGTGCTGGCGCTTTTATCTTCGGCAGGGGCTGGTATGGCATAATAACGATCCGTTCAGTGTTGCTGATTGCGCGCGCACATTGCGCGCTTTTGCTGGAACAGAAGCGTTACCTTATGTTCAGAGTATTACCGCTGACCAGCAATGTATTGAGTTCAATCTGACGCAACCTGATGAGATGTTACTGCATCGTTTGGCGAATCCGGTTGTTGCAATACCGCATCCGGTTTTTCCCACAGTTGGCATCGGCCCGTTTTTGATCGCTAAACATACTGATGACGGTATCTCACTTGTCCGCTTTCCCGGCTGGTACGGTGAAATGCCGCTCGCGCGCGCGATTACGCTTGAAACGCGTTTGCGGAAAGTCAAGGACTGGGGCGTGGTTCAACTTGAGACCGAGCGCTCTACGGAGCGGCAGGAGAGGGCAGAAACCTTGACCTGTAGCGATACGTTTTCCTTCCTGGCATTTAACAATAGCAGCACGAGTATTCTCTCTCGTCAGCAGCGCATCACGCTGACAGAAATCGCGAAAACTCTGGCGAGCAGCATGATGAAGAAGCAGTCTGATCTGCTGCCCGTTGAGAGTTGGCTGACGATGTCTGGAAAGAAAATGGACATGTCCGAGCTCCCTCCGCTGCTTTCCATGGCCTATTTCAGTACGCCTGATACGGAAATTTTCGTCAAAATGTTTGCCCGATATTTGCTGCGTGTCGGATGTCGGTTAACGGCACGTGCCATTCATAATACCCATTGGCCAGCAAGCGGAGCGCTCTGGGAAAGCATGGATATTGCCCTGGGCTACTTAAGCTCTGTCCAGCAAGCCGCGTTTACTTTTGAGGAACGCTGGCGCAGAAGCAGCATGGTAAAGGTATTCTGGCCAAAAGAGACTCAAAAACGCGTGATAAGGTTACTGGACAGGTCGGTACACCGAGAGCCGGAACGTCATAAGCGGTTCCTTATTGCGCTTCAGCGGCATGCTATTCGCCATCATTTGGTCGTTCCTCTGTATCAAAAGCAGTACACGTTGCGGTATCCAGAATCAGTGAAGGGGATTCATTGCCATCCGCAGTGCTGGCCAGATTTTGCGAGGATATGGATTGATGATAAAAACAATACGTGGTGACAATCGGCAGCTGTTTATCTTTATGCATGCCCATTAAAAAAGGCCACCCATTTTACAGGGTAGCCTTTTTGCCGTAGTGGGTGAATTACGCCACTACCAGGTCGCCCTGCGGATGGCAGGAACAAGCCAGTACATAGCCTTCGGCTATTTCCGCATCCGTCAGCGTCATGGTGCTGCTGACCGTGTAGTTACCGTCAACCACTTTGGTTTTGCAGCAGCCACAAACGCCCGCACGACATGCGGCAACGACCGGCACTTTATTGCTTTCCAGCGCTTCCAGCAGCGTACTGCCCACCGGCGCGTAAAACTCTTTCGCCGGTTGCAGTTTGGTGAACTTCAGACCGCTGGTTGCAGCTTCAGCCACCGGGGTAAAGAACTGCTCTTTAAAGAAGCGGGTCACGCCCAGCGCTTTCACCTCTTTCTCAACCAGATCCATATACGGCGCCGGGCCGCAGGTCATCACGGTACGAGAGCTCAGATCCGGCACGCTTTTCAGCAGATCGGTCGTCAGTCGGCCAGAAACAAAACCGTGGGTGGCATTGTTTTCAGCGACTAGCGTCACCGGATAGTTACGCCATTCGTCGGCAAAAATAACATCTTGCGGTGAACGCACGTTAAAGATCACCTGCACATCGGCCTGTGGGCGGTACTTTGCCAACCAGCGACGCATTGACATGATTGGCGTCACGCCGCAACCGGCGGCCAGCATCAGGAACTTATCTTCCGCTTTATCCTCACAGGTAAATTCACCCATGGCATCGGACAGCCAGATATAGTCGCCGCGCTTCACGTCGCGGGTCAGCCACTGTGAACCTGCGCCATCGTCAATCCGGCGAATGGTCAGCGTAATGTACTCGCTTACCCCCGGCGTAGACGAAATGGTGTAAGCACGCAGCGTTTCCGCTGAATTACGTACGCTGACCAGTGCATACTGCCCGGCGCGGTACGGATAATAGTCGTGGCACAGCAACGAAATCGTCCATACATCCGGCGTTTCCTGGTGGATGTGATGCACCTGCATCCGCCATGGGCACTGATGAGTTGGCATTGTCATTCTTTACTCCTTACGCGCTCAGCAGCTGCTTCATGTCTTCTTCAACGGTGGTGACGGAACGCAGGCCGAATTTCTCGTTGAGCACAGCCAGCAGATCCGGCGTGAAGAAACCAGGCGCCGTCGGGCCAGTGACGATGTTTTTCACGCCCAGCGACAGCAGGGTCAGCAGAATCACAATCGCTTTCTGTTCGAACCAAGAGAGCACCAGAGACAGCGGCAGGTCGTTGACGCCGCAGCCCAGCTTCTCTGCCAGAGTGACTGCCAGGATGATGGCTGAGTAAGCATCGTTACACTGACCGGCATCGACCAGACGCGGCAGACCTTCGATATCGCCGAACTCCAGTTTGTTGAAACGGTATTTACCGCACGCCAGGGTCAGGATCAGGCAATCGTCTGGTACGCTGGTGGCGAAGTCGGTGAAGTAGTTACGTTCGCCGCGCGCGCCGTCGCAGCCGCCGACCAGGAAGATATGACGCAGTTTTTCACGGCTGACCAGGTCGATCAGCGTATCAGCAGCGCCCAGCAGCGTCTGACGACCGAAACCTACGGTGATCAGGTGCGGGATTTCGCTGTACGGGAAGCCAGCCATCTGCTGCGCCTGAGCGATAACCGGACCGAAGTTGTCGCCTTCGAGGTGGCTCACACCCGGCCAGCCGACGATGCTACGGGTCCAGATACGGTCGTCGTAAGCACCCACGGTTGGGTCGATGATGCAGTTAGAGGTCATCACGATTGGGCCAGGGAAGCGAGCGAACTCAACCTGCTGGTTCTGCCAGCCGCTGCCATAGTTACCAATCAGATGTTTGAACTTGCGCAGTTCCGGGTAGCCGTGTGCCGGCAGCATTTCGCCGTGGGTATAGACGTTAACGCCGGTACCTTCGGTCTGCTCCAGCAGGTTGTAGAGATCTTTCAGGTCGTGACCGGAGATCAGGATGCATTTACCAACGGTTGCTTTAACATTGACCTGAGTCGGCGTCGGGTGACCGTATTTAGTGGTTTCACCGGCGTCCAGGATGCTCATCACTTTGAAGTTCATCTGGCCGATTTCCATAGAACACTCCAGCAGAGCGTTCATATCGGCAGGCCAGGTCCCCAGCCACGCCATAATTTTGTGGTACTGGGCGTAGATGTCGTTGTCGTACTGGCCGAGAACGTGCGCGTGTTCCATATAGGCCGCGGCACCTTTCAGACCGTACAGGCACAGCAGGCGCAGGCCGAGAATGTTCTCGCCAATCGTCGCTTTGTCTTTGTTCGGGGTAAATTCAGCCGCCTGTTTTTGCAGGTCGCCCAGATCGTCGCTGACCAGCTGCAGGTCGGCCATCGGGTTATCGACGGTTGCGTTAGCGTCTTTGCCGAGGCACTGCGCTTTCAGCGCTTCACGCAGGGCAATCGCTTCACGGGCGTAGCCCACGATACGCGGAGAGTCGAAGTTAACGTTGGTCAGGGTGGAGAAGAACGCGCGCGGGGCGAAGTTATCAACGTCGTGGTTGATGATGCCGTATTCACGTGCTTTCACCGCCCATGCGGACAGACCTTGCAAAGACGCAATCAGCAGATCCTGTAGATCGGACGTTTCAGCCGTCTTACCACACATACCCTGAGCGTAAGAGCAGCCGTTCCCTGCCGGAGTACGGATGGTTTGTTCACATTGCACACAAAACATGGGTCACACCTTTTTAAAGTTATATTTAATATACATGTTTAAGGGTAAGCCTGAGACTCAACCTTGAAAAGGCATTTTTAGTGCAACTTAAAGGGAGGTTGATTTAGCGCAATTTTGGCGGCAGCGAAGGCTACCGCCATGGAGGTATTAAGCGGTGAAGAAGGCCATCATCAGCGGTACGAGCAGGCTAAGAATAAAACCGTGGACGATAGCGGGAGGGACCATTTCCACGCCGCCGGAGCGCTGGAGGACCGGTAGGGTGAAGTCCATTGACGTTGCGCCGCACAGGCCGAGCGCGGTGGAGCGGCTGCGGCGTACCAGACCGGGAATGAGCATAATGGCGAGCAGTTCGCGCGCCAGGTCATTAAAGAAGGTGGCGCTACCGATCACCGGGCCGTAGGCGTCGGTCAGCAGAATGCCGGACAGCGAGTACCAGCCAAATCCGGAAGCCATCGCCAGACCGGTTTTAATGGGCAAACCGAGCAGGAACGCATTGATGATGCCGGCAACCATTGAACTGGCCACCACGACCAACGCGATGACCATGCCGCGACGGTTGAGAATAATTTGTCGCAGGGTCATGCCGCTGTTTCTAAGCTGAATACCGACCAGGAACAGCAAGAAAATGAGCGTATATTCGCTGGCATCGGTGGCGTGCTGTAAAAAGGAAAGCCCGCTTAATCCGAGAACAAAACCGGCAATTACCACAAAGCACAGCTTTAATGATTCCAGCGCCATCGCGAGGCGTGAGGGTAATTTTTCCTGATGATGCGGATGCCCCCACGGCAGCACTTTTTCCAGCCACAGCAGTGCCGCAATATTGCAAAGTAAAATAACCACAATGCTAATAGCAGAATAGTGGAGGATGGATAATAGATTCGCCGCCAGATTATCCAGAAATGCCAGGCTGATCCCCATAAAGAAGAGAATCAGATAAACAATCCAACTGAGCAGGCGATTGATTAGCTGCAGCGCACCGCGGTGGGTCAGGGGAATCAGATAGCCGATAACCAGCGGCACCAGAATGATGAGGAGTCCCGATAACATAACGAACACGCTTCCTTGTAGTATTTAAATCGCGCACAGACACTACCGAAAACCGCATACTGAGTAAAGCTGCGAAAAAAGAAAGACCCGGCTGTACCGGGTCTTTCTTTGCCGAGTTGGCGCATTCACGCCATGCCCGGGTTACAGAAGGCTTATTTCTTTTCCAGCAGGGTGCGATAAATCACGCCGCCGAGGATACCGCCGATGATTGGCATCACCCAGAACAGCCACAGCTGGTCAAGCGCCCAGCCGCCCTGGAAAATAGCGACCGCGGTGCTACGTGCCGGGTTAACGGAGGTGTTAGTCACCGGGATGCTGATAAGGTGAATCAGGGTCAGCGCCAGGCCGATGGCGATCGGCGCGAAGCCTGCCGGGGCATTTTTGTCTGTTGCACCGTGGATCACCAGCAGGAAGCCGCAGGTCAGAACGATTTCAATCACAATCGCGGAAAGCATTGAGTAGCCGCCCGGTGAATGTTCGCCGTAACCGTTGGAGGCGAAACCGCTGGCCGCCGCGTCAAAGCCTGCTTTACCGCTGGCGATTAAATACAATACGGCAGCGGCGATAATCCCGCCGACAACCTGTGCGACAATATAGCCAATCACTTCTTTGGCCGGGAAACGACCGCCAGCCCACAGGCCCAGGGTCACTGCCGGGTTAAAATGGCCGCCAGAGATATGGCCAACGGCAAATGCCATGGTGAGAACGGTCAAACCGAACGCCAGCGCAACGCCCGCAAAGCCAATCCCTAATTCCGGGAATGCTGCAGCCAGAACGGCGCTACCGCAACCACCAAATACCAGCCAGAAGGTGCCAAAGCACTCTGCAGCCAATTTTCTAAACATAACCACCTCGAATTAAAAATTATTATCGTCATAAAGGGTGACGACTGAATATATCCCTACCAAAATGGGTGGCAGGCATAGTCCTCATTATTTTAAAAACGAACGTCATCCCTCACCAGTTAAATAAATCGCCGAACTTTGATACAAAACAATGTGGTGTTATTCCTTGAGCAATTCATTCTTTGAATTAGAGTGTAGTGCATTATTTTCGGAATAATCGTGGAAGGTGATAGATAACGCACTTTATTACTTTCAACGGTTAATAAAGCATCACTCCGTACGCAGGCGGTGTGCCAGCCGGGTGTCAAGTGCGGTGCATGCCGCTATACTGCCGATAACGAAGGGATAGCAGCTATCGTGTTATGGAGGGGTTATGCTTCTTGAACGCACTGAGATTGCAGGGTTTCGCGGCATTAATCGATTATCGTTAATGCTGGAGGAGAATAACGTCTTAATCGGCGAAAACGCGTGGGGTAAATCGAGCCTGCTGGACGCGCTCACGTTACTGCTCTCGCCGCATGATGAGCTGTATCACTTTGTGTATAACGATTTTTGGTTTCCGCCCGGCGACCTGCAGGGGCGCGAGCACCATCTGCACATCATACTGACCTTTCGCGAAAATGAACCTGGCCGCTACCGGGGCCGACGCTACCGCGGGCTCTCCGACTGCTGGACGCTGTGCGACGACGGTTTTCGACGTATTTTCTACCGCCTGGAAGGTGAGCTGGCCGCCGACGGTAGCGTGCTGACGCTACGCAGTTTTATCGACAGCGACGGCCAGGCGTTGGACATTGACGATATTGACGGTCAGGCGCGTGAGTTGATTCGCCTGATGCCGGTACTGCGCCTGCGTGATGCCCGTTTTATGCGCCGGATCCGCAGCGGTACCGTGCCGGATGTGCCTGACGTGGAGATCACCGCGCGCCAGCTCGATTATCTCTCCCGCGAGCTGGTGACGAGCCCGCAGAATCTCAGCGATGGCCAGATCCGCCAGGGGCTGGCGGCGATGGGACAGCTGCTGGAACACTATTTCTCTGAACAGGGTTCAGGTCCGGCTATCCAACGTCTGATGCGCCGTCGCTCGCACGACGAGCAGCGTAGCTGGCGCTATCTGGATTTGATTAACCGTATGATCGATAAGCCCGGTGCGCGTAATCATCGGGTGATTCTGTTGGGTATGTTCGCGACGCTGCTGCAGGCGAAGGGGTCGGTCAAGCTCGATAGAGACGCGCGTCCGCTGCTGTTAGTGGAGGACCCGGAAACGCGGCTGCATCCTATTATGCTGTCGGTGGCCTGGAATCTGCTGAATTTGCTGCCGTTACAGCGTGTGGCCACCACCAATTCCGGTGAGCTACTGTCGCTCACGCCGATGCAAAACGTCTGCCGCCTGGTCCGTGAGTCTTCCCGCGTGTCGGCCTGGCGGCTGGGGCCAGAGGGAATGAACGCCGAAGACAGTCGCCGCATTTCGTTCCACATTCGTTTTAATCGCGCTTCGTCGCTGTTTGCGCGCTGCTGGCTGCTGGTGGAAGGTGAAACCGAAACCTGGGTGATCAACGAGCTGGCGCGGCAGTGCGGGCACCATTTCGATGCCGAAGGGGTCAAGGTCATTGAGTTTGCCCAATCCGGGCTTAAGCCGCTGATCAAATTCGCCCAGCGGATGGGGATAGAGTGGCACGTGCTGGTCGACGGTGATGAGGCGGGCAAAAAATATGCGGCAACGGTGCGCAGCCTGCTGAACAACGATCGTGAAGCCGAACACCATCATCTGACAACGCTGCCCGCGCCGGATATGGAACACTTTATGTACCGGCAGGGGTTTTCCAGCGTTTATCACCGCGTGGCGCAATTGCCGGAAAACATCCCGATGAATATGCGCCGGGTGATCACCAAGGCGATACACCGTTCATCGAAACCCGATCTGGCGATTGAAGTGGCGATGGAAGCTGGGCGGCGCGGTACTGAAGCCGTTCCGCCCTTACTGAAGAAAATGTTTTCCCGCGTCGTCTGGCTGGCGCGCGGGAAAGCGGATTAACGCTGGATCATTTCGCTAATTTGCTGCTGGAGCTCGTCCAGCAGCGTATAGCGACGGCGGTACTCTGCGCGCTTCTTGCTGGCAATCTCTTCCATTGATTTACGCGCCAACGCCAGCGGTAAAACGTAATCACCTTCCTCGTCGACCTGTGCCCCCAACGACTCCCAGAAACTGTTGTAGTCGGCATGCAGCTTGCCGCGTTTTTTACGGCGGTAGCGTAGGCTGCGATAAATGTGCGTTTCATTGCTGACGGCGCGTACGTGTGAAACGGAGAGCAGCGAACCCAGCGTGAGCAGCGCGTCTACCACTAAGCGTTTTGGGAACAAACCGTGACACGCTTTGGTCGCGGTTTGAATGAGCTGGTGCGGAACATCGGCTTTCGCTCCCTGTAGGCCGCCCACAAAGAAGGTATTCATCCCGTTGTACTGGCACAAGGTAAACGTCAGCTCTGCCAGCACGGTGTTGCTGTCGTCGTGGAAGGTCAGCGTCGCCTCGCCTTCTTTATCCAGCATCGCGTCAGCACACAGACGAATGCTGTACTGCTGTCCTTCTTTACCGTTAAGCGTCGCGAGCAGAGCGCCGCGCGTGGAAAGATAGCCGCTGGCGACGCTTTCCGGCAGCAGGGTCAGCAGTTGCTGATAGTGCCAGCACAGCGCATCAATGGTTTGCTGGTGGTTCAGGTGCGTGCATAGCCATGGGCGATGCAGTCGGCACGGCAGACCGGGCTGTACGTTAAGGATCTGCATCAGATGCGGCTGCTTGGTCAGCGCCCCGAGTAGCTTGCCGGTCATTCTGGGCGTACTGAGCGAACGCAGCAGGAACTTACGTCGGTACGCCGGGTTTTTCCACGCGCGACCGGGTGCAAGCGTGCCGGTCGACAGTAGCCGAAAAAGGTGCCAGCTGGATTCAGGTTGTGGAGGCGTAGAAGCAGAAAAATCGGCAATGCTCGACATAGGAAAAATCTCATTTCTGGAGGTTTTGCCTATTTAATCAACGGAACCTTCAACGTAATTTCAACAAATGCAAAGAATGTGAAGATTATGCTTTGTTGATGAAGCGTTTAAGATTGCTAGTGTTTATTTTTGGTTGATATCTACACGCTACATCAGCAGCGTGTAGAAAAAAAGATTAAGGTCGGTTGAATAAGCCTGACATCTGGGTCTGAATAGCATCCATTAGCTCGTAGCGACGGCGGTATTCCGCGCGTTTTTTACTTGCAATTTCAGCAATATCCTTGCGGGGGATGGCGACAGGGATATGGTAATACCCTTCATTATCACGCTCACCGCTTACAGCTTCCCAGAAGGTGTCATAATCAGAGAGAATCTTTTTATTCTTGTCCTGGTAGCGTTCGCCGCGAAAAATGTGCACATCGTTACTGACGGCGAGGATCTGCTCTACGTGCAGGCGTTCGGCTAAGCGGCAGATGGCCTCCATCACCAGGCGTTTCGGGAACAGACCGTGGCAGGATTTCGTCGCATTCTGGATAGCCTCATGCGGCAAAGTGCGTTTACCGCCCTGCAGGCCACCGATAAACAGCGTGCGTTGATCATGATAATTCAGCAGGGTAAAGGTCATTTCCGCCAGTACATCGCCGTCGGCGTTGCGCATCAAAATGGTGCTATCGCCTTCTTTATCCAGATTAATCTGCATGGTCAGCTCAAGGGTATACGTATCGCCATTTTTACCCTCAATCTGCGCCAGCGGCAGGGCCTGTGTATTCAGGTAGGTTGCGAACTCTTCTGAGGACATCGCCTCTGACAGCAGCGTATAGTGATAACGCAGCGCATCCAGTACCTGATGGCGGCTAAAGTTGACCGCCAGATAAGGGCGATGCAGGCGCACCGGCAAGCGCGGTTGACGGGTGAGCAGGGTATCGAGATGGGACCATTGCGACAGTTCATTCATCCATTCGCGGCTCAGACGTGGCATCAGTAAAGAACGCAGCATAAACTTCCGGCGGAAGCTGCGCTGGTTCCAGAATTCACCGGGACGCCATTGCCCGCTAAACAGGCTAAAAAAGAGGCCGAGTGCGGAAGGTTGGCGGGAAGATTCGAATGAATTTTCGCTGAGCTGTGACATGGTTTACTATCCAGAATTACATATGGATGGCGATTTTAGCATCACCAGAGCGAATCAATTAGCGGGGTAGCGGTGTTTGCTAAGACTTTTCTCAACTTGTTTAGCTTGCGTTGAAGTTTGACTTCACAATTTGTCGAAATTTTTGGGGATTTCAGGATTTTATGATCATCAAGGGAAAGTTAAAAAAACGCTACTGGCTGATACTTGCCGTGCTTATCGTGGCGCTCATCGCCGTCTGGAAAATGCTCAACGCGCCGTTGCCCAATTACCAGACGCTGATTGTGCGTAAAGGCTCGCTTGAACAGAGCGTGCTGGCGACAGGTAAGCTCGATGCGTTGCGCAAAGTTGACGTCGGCGCGCAGGTTAGCGGGCAGTTGAAAACCCTGTCGGTGAACATCGGCGATAAGGTAGTAAAAGATCAGCTTCTAGGGGTGATTGACCCGGAACAGGCGGAGAACCAGATTAAAGAAGTGGAAGCCACGCTAATGGAATTGCGCGCACAGCGCAAGCAGGCAGAAGCGGAATGGAAGCTGGCGAGCGTCACCTTTTCCCGTCAGCAACAGCTGGCGAAAACCCAGGTGGTGTCACGCCAGGATCTGGACACCGCGGCCACCGATATGGCGGTAAAACAGGCGCAAATAGGGACCATCGATGCGCAGATTAAACGCAATCAGGCCTCGCTCGATACGGCCAAAACCAATCTCGACTACACGCGTATCGTGGCCCCGATGCGTGGCGAAGTGACACAAATTACGACCCTGCAAGGGCAGACGGTGATTGCTGCCCAGCAGGCGCCCAACATTCTGACGCTGGCGGATCTCAGCACTATGCTGGTAAAAGCGCAGGTTTCCGAAGCGGACGTCATTCATCTTAAACCGGGACAAAAAGCCTGGTTTACGGTGCTTGGCGACCCGCTGACCCGCTACGAAGGCACCCTGAAAGATATTTTGCCGACGCCGGAAAAAGTCAACGATGCCATCTTCTACTATGCCCGTTTTGAAGTGCCGAACCCTAACGGTGTCCTGCGTCTGGAGATGACCGCGCAGGTGCATATCCAGCTCGGCGGCGTCAATGATGTGTTGACCATTCCGCTGTCGGCGCTGGGCGATAGCGTAGGAGATAATCGCTATAACGTACGTTTACTGCGCAACGGTGAAGTGAAAACGCGCGAAGTGGTCATCGGTGCGCGCAATGATACTGACGTAGAGATCGCTAAAGGGTTGGAAGCCGGCGATGAAGTGATAATCGGAGAAGGTAAAGCCGGAGCGACAAAATGACCGCTCTGCTTGAACTGACCGATATTCGGCGCAGCTACCCGTCGGGTGACGGTAGCGTTGAGGTTCTCAAGGGTGTCTCGCTGCAAATTAACGCCGGTGAGATGGTGGCGATAGTCGGTGCCTCGGGTTCGGGGAAATCGACGCTGATGAACATTCTCGGCTGCCTCGATAAGCCGACCAGCGGCACCTACCGCGTGGCGGGAACCGATGTGGCGACGCTGGACGGCGATGCGCTGGCCGCGCTGCGCCGCGAGCACTTTGGCTTTATTTTTCAACGCTATCACCTGCTGTCGCACCTGACGGCGGCGCAGAATGTGGAAGTGCCGGCGGTGTACGCGGGCGTGGAACGTAAGGCGCGGCTGGCGCGGGCGAAGCAGCTGTTGCAGCGTCTGGGGCTGGCGGATCGCGTTGATTATGCGCCTTCTCAGCTCTCCGGGGGCCAGCAGCAGCGGGTGAGTATTGCCCGTGCGCTGATGAACGGCGGCCAGGTGATCCTCGCCGATGAACCTACCGGTGCGCTTGATAGCCGCTCCGGTGAAGAGGTGATGGCGATTCTCCATCAGCTTAAAGAGCAAGGGCACACGATTATTATCGTTACCCACGACCCGCAGGTGGCCGCGCAGGCAGAGCGCGTGATTGAGATTCGCGACGGTGAAATTATCCATAACCCTCCGGCGCGGCAAACCGCGGTCGCGCCGCGTCAGCCGGTGATGCAGAACACCTCCGGCTGGGGGCAGTTCAGCAACAGCTTCCGCGAAGCGTTGTCGATGGCCTGGCTGGCCATGGTGGCGAATAAAATGCGCACGCTACTGACCATGCTGGGGATTATTATCGGCATCGCCTCGGTGGTGTCTATCGTGGTGGTGGGCGATGCGGCCAAACAGATGGTGCTGGCCGATATTCGCTCCATTGGCACCAATACCATTGATGTGTATCCGGGGAAAGATTTCGGCGATGACGATCCGCAGTATCAGCAATCGCTGAAGTATGACGATCTGCTGGCGATCGAAAAGCAGTCCTGGGTCAGCTCGGTGACGCCGTCGGTGTCAAAAAATCTGCGCATCCGTGCAGGGAATATCGACGTCGCGGCCAGCGTGCAGGGTATTGGTCAGCACTACTTCAACGTCTATGGTATGACCTTCAGCGAGGGCAATACCTTTAATGATGTCCAGGCCGCAGAACGCTCGCAGGTGGTAGTACTGGACAGCAATACGCGCCGTCAGCTGTTTCCCAATAAGGCCAGCGTGGTGGGGGAAGTGATACTGGTGGGTAATACGCCCGCGACGGTGATTGGCGTAGCGGATGAGAAACAGTCGATGTTTGGCAGCAGCAAGATTCTGCGCGTTTGGCTACCGTATTCAACGATGTCCGGACGGGTGATGGGGCAGGCGTGGCTGAACTCAATTACCGTAAGGGTGAAAGAGGGCTACGACAGCAGTCTCGCCGAACAGCAGTTGACCCGGCTGCTCAGTTTGCGTCACGGTAAGAAAGATTTCTTTGTCTGGAACATGGACAGCATCTTGAAAACGGCAGAACGCACCACACATACATTACAGCTGTTCTTAACGCTGGTGGCGGTGATCTCGCTGGTGGTTGGCGGTATTGGTGTGATGAATATCATGCTGGTGTCGGTAACGGAACGGACGCGAGAAATCGGCATTCGTATGGCGGTCGGCGCGCGGGCCAGCAACGTCCTGCAGCAGTTTTTGATCGAGGCGATTCTGGTGTGCCTGGTGGGTGGCGCATTGGGCGTCACGCTGTCGTTGATGATTGCGCTGCTGCTCCAGGTGGTGCTGCCGGGCTGGGAGATTGGTTTTTCACCGCTGGCGCTGTTGACGGCGTTTATCTGCTCGACCCTCACCGGCGTGCTGTTTGGCTGGCTACCGGCGAGAAACGCGGCGCGGCTGGATCCGGTGGATGCGCTGGCGCGGGAATAACGGCGAAAAATAAATGAAAAAATGCCAGTCAGAAGGACTGGCATTTTGACAGCGGGATGTACACAATGGGGCAGTAAACTAGGCGGCTGTTTCTGCTTCCACGGGGATAATCACGCTAGCATGATTACCTTTCGGCCCCTCGTGGACATCAAACTGGACGGCTTGTCCGGCTTTTAACGTTCTGTACCCATCCATCTGGATGGTGGAGTAATGGGCGAAGATGTCCTCGCCACCGCCTTCCGGGCAAATAAAACCGAACCCTTTGGCATTGTTGAACCACTTAACAGTACCCATTTCCATACTTCGACATCCTTCGTAACTCTATTATACGTTTATAAGTAGATGGAATGAACCGGTGGTGGAGTCAGGAGTTGTTCAAAACCTCACCAACTCTCGCCAGTACAATTTAGATATTTCGCACAGTGCGTCAAGCGTTTGCGGAGGGCTGAAGGGGGAAAATGCATCAAAATTTGAAGCAGTTAACGCTATTGACGGGAATGTGACAGAGTTCGCGGATGACAGCTATAGGTGATAGTTATCTATGATCTACAGTAAATTAAGAGCCTGTATGCACAGGAACAAAAGGTGACGTGCTGGCCGGGAGATGTGTCATTAATCCTGTCAATAATACGGAGCCTTACGTGGACGCAGCCTCGTCAGCAGCAATTGATGACACCGACGATGATGACTGACAATGAGCAAGACCAGAGACTGGCTGGATTTCGACCAGCTTGCGGCAGATAAACTTCAGGATGGGCTTAAACCCCCGTCAATGTATAAAGTGATATTGGTCAATGATGATTACACTCCGATGGAGTTTGTTATTGACGTGTTACAAAAATTCTTTTCTTATGATGTAGAACGCGCAACACAGTTGATGCTAACGGTTCACTATCAGGGTAAAGCAATTTGTGGTGTTTTCACGGCAGAAGTCGCCGAAACCAAAGTTGCGATGGTGAATCAGTACGCGAGGGAGAACGAGCATCCGCTGCTGTGTACGCTGGAACAAGCCTGATACAGGCATGAAAATTGGGGGAGGTGCCAATGCTCAATCAAGAACTGGAACTCAGTTTAAACATGGCTTTCGCCAGAGCGCGCGAGCACCGTCACGAGTTTATGACCGTGGAGCATCTGTTGCTGGCGCTGCTCAGCAACCCATCAGCCCGTGAAGCGCTGGAAGCGTGCTCGGTCGATTTGGTGGCGCTGCGTCAGGAACTCGAAGCCTTCATCGAACAAACCACGCCGGTTCTGCCGGTCAGTGAAGAAGAGCGCGAAACACAACCGACGCTCAGCTTCCAGCGTGTTCTGCAACGCGCGGTCTTCCACGTCCAGTCTTCCGGGCGTAGCGAGGTTACCGGCGCCAACGTACTGGTGGCGATTTTCAGCGAGCAGGAGTCGCAGGCCGCCTATCTGCTGCGCAAACATGAAGTCAGCCGTCTCGACGTGGTGAACTTCATCTCTCACGGCACGCGTAAAGACGAGCCAAGCCAGCCTTCCGATTCCGGAAATCAGCAACCTAATGAAGAGCAAGCAGGCGGGGAGGAACGTATGGAAAACTTCACCACCAATCTTAATCAGCTTGCTCGCGTTGGGGGAATTGACCCGCTGATCGGCCGTGACAAAGAGCTGGAGCGCGCTATTCAGGTGCTGTGCCGCCGTCGTAAAAACAACCCGCTGCTGGTGGGGGAATCCGGCGTCGGGAAAACGGCGATTGCCGAAGGCCTGGCATGGCGCATCGTGCGCGGTGACGTGCCGGAAATCATGGCCGATTGCACTATCTATTCGCTGGATATCGGCTCGTTGCTGGCGGGTACCAAATACCGCGGCGATTTCGAAAAACGTTTTAAAGCGCTGCTCAAGCAGTTAGAGCAGGACACCAACAGCATTCTGTTCATTGACGAAATCCACACCATTATTGGTGCGGGTGCCGCGTCGGGTGGGCAGGTGGATGCCGCAAACCTGATTAAACCGCTGCTCTCCAGCGGCAAGATTCGGGTGATGGGTTCGACCACGTACCAGGAGTTCAGCAATATCTTTGAGAAGGACAGGGCGCTGGCGCGTCGTTTCCAGAAAATCGATATTACCGAACCGTCCGTAGAAGAGACCGTGCAGATCCTGAACGGCCTGAAGCCGAAATACGAAGCGCACCACGACGTTCGCTATACCGCCAAAGCGGTGCGCGCGGCGGTGGAGCTGGCGGTGAAATACATCAACGATCGTCATCTGCCGGATAAAGCAATTGACGTGATTGATGAGGCTGGCGCCCGCGCTCGCCTGATGCCGGTGAGCAAGCGTAAGAAAACGATCAACGTGGCGGACATTGAATCCGTGGTCGCGCGCATTGCGCGAATCCCGGAGAAAAGCGTCTCCCAGAGTGATCGCGATACGCTGAAAACGCTGGGTAATCGCCTGAAAATGCTGGTATTCGGCCAGGATAACGCCATCGATGCGCTGACCGAAGCCATCAAGATGAGCCGTGCGGGCCTCGGCCACGATCATCGTCCGGTGGGATCCTTCCTGTTTGCTGGCCCAACCGGGGTGGGTAAAACGGAAGTGACCGTCCAGCTGGCGAAGGCGATGGGCATTGAGCTGCTGCGTTTCGATATGTCCGAATATATGGAACGCCACACGGTGAGCCGCCTGATCGGTGCGCCTCCGGGATACGTTGGTTTTGACCAGGGCGGCCTGCTGACCGATGCGGTGATTAAGCATCCTCACGCGGTTCTGCTGCTGGATGAAATCGAAAAAGCGCACCCGGACGTCTTTAACCTGCTGCTGCAGGTGATGGACAACGGCACGCTGACGGATAACAACGGGCGTAAAGCCGATTTCCGTAACGTGGTGCTGGTGATGACCACCAACGCCGGCGTACGTGAAACCGAGCGTAAATCGATTGGTCTTATCCAGCAGGACAACAGCACCGACGCGATGGAAGAGATCAAAAAGATCTTTACGCCAGAGTTCCGTAACCGTCTGGACAACATTATCTGGTTCGATCATCTGTCTACCGACGTGATCCATCAGGTGGTGGATAAGTTCATCGTCGAGCTGCAGGTTCAGCTGGATCAGAAAGGCGTGTCGCTGGAAGTGAGCCAGGAGGCCCGCAACTGGCTGGCCGAGAAGGGTTACGACCGGGCGATGGGCGCACGTCCGATGGCGCGCGTGATTCAGGACAACCTGAAAAAACCGCTGGCTAACGAACTGCTGTTTGGTTCGCTGGTGGACGGCGGTCAGGTCACCGTGGCGCTGGACGCCGAGAAAAACGCGCTGACCTACGGCTTCCACAGCGCGCAGAAGCACAAACCGGAAGCGGCGCATTAACGGCGGTCGCTCACATTAAAACGAAAACCGGGCTGATAGTGGCTCGGTTTTTTTTTGTCTCTCGCTTCTCCTGCAACGTTGACATACCCTTTTCGCAAATTTGAACTGTTGAATAATAACCCGACGTAAGTCGCGGCATGCTAACGACAGGATTTAGCCGAACGGTGGGATGATGTTGACAAAAGCGTTATCGGTGATGTTGCTGACGTGTGCCTTGTTTTCTGGCCAACTGATGGCCGGGCATAAAGGTCACCAATTTCTGTGGGTAAAGAATGTCGGTCACCAGCTACGCCATGAGGCTGATAGCGATGAACTGCGTGCGGTGGCGGAAGAGTCGGCGGAAGGGTTGCGTGATAGTAATAGCTGGCGGAAAGCGCATAAACCCGAGGTTCATATTTTATGAGACGGATGACGGAAGGCCAAAAAAATGCCCCGCATAAGCAGGGCATCATATTCGGCAAATAGCGCTCGGCGAACTTTGCGCCAGACGCTCATTATCTGCGGTGATTAGCGACTACGGAAGACAATGCGGCCTTTGCTCAGGTCGTACGGGGTCAGCTCAACAGTCACTTTGTCGCCCGTCAGGATGCGGATATAGTTTTTGCGCATTTTACCGGAGATATGTGCAGTAACCACGTGTCCGTTTTCCAGTTCTACGCGGAACATGGTATTAGGTAACGTTTCAAGAACGGTACCCTGCATTTCAATATTGTCTTCTTTGGCCATCTAATCCTCTGGGGTATCACTACCGTAATTTGAACCGGCAAGATAATGCCGAAGTTCATCATATAAGTAAAGAATTGTCCGTCTTAATCGGCGAAAGTCGTTTTTGCGCATTACCCTTTCACCACACCAGAACAGCGTGTGATGGGCGCGAACCAGGCCGGAAATAGCAGGATAAACGTGGGCGTTATCTGACTCGAATGATTCCCAAACGGCGGCGGGGCAAAAGGCAGAAGCGACTCTCGTCGGCAATTATATCATCCTGATGGAAATTGTGCTGAAAACATTTACGCTTCAGGTGAAAAGAGCGGCCTCGGAACCCAGAATTTATCCTCAATAGGCTGCATGCGTAGCGTATTGAGATATTCAAGGTAGTCGCGGCGAGGTATCTCTATCGCGCCCAGAGACGCGGTGTGGCTGTTTAACACCTGGCAGTCAATCAGTTTGCCGCCCGCACGACTAAACGCCTCACAGAAGACGTACAGCGCCGTTTTAGAGGCATTCTCCGCGCGGCTGAACATAGATTCACCGCAAAACAGCTCGCCCATGGCGACGCCGTACATGCCGCCGACCAGCGTTTCGCCCTGCCAGACCTCAATGGAATGTGCATGGCCCAGCTCGTGCAGGCGATGGTAGGCCTGACTGATGCTGGTGGTTATCCAGGTGCCTTCATGGCGATCCTGCGCGCAGCCCTCGATCACCTGGCTAAAGGCGTAATTGAGCGTGACGCGATAAGGTGACTGGCGATGAAAACGCTTCATGCTGCGGCTCAGGTGGAACTGCTCGGGCCACAGCACGGCGCGAGGATCCGGCGACCACCAGAGGATCGGATCGCCGGGCGAGAACCACGGAAAGATCCCACGTTGATAGGCCATCAGCAGACGCGCGGGGCCAAGATCGCCGCCGAGCGCCAGCAGCCCGTTGGGTTCACGTAATGCGCCTTCGGGTGAGGGAAAAGCAATCGAATGACGAGAAAGCTGCACAAGGCGCATGTCGCGATAACCCCACGAAACTAAGTTAACTCAATCATAGTCTACAGACGCTGTTTGAACTGGTAGTAACGACCTTGTTTTGCCAGCAGTTCTGCATGATTACCTTGCTCAATAATTTGCCCGTTGTCCATGACAATTATCCGATTAAATCGCGCCAGTCCACGCAGGCGGTGGGTGACCATCAGCAGCGTTTTTTCGCGCATGACTTCAGCCAGCAGTTCAAGGATCTGGCTTTCGGTGGTGGCGTCCAGCCCCTCGGTCGGTTCGTCCAGCAGCATCAGCGGCGCATCGTGTAATAACGCTCGGGCAATTCCCAGACGGCGTAGCTCGCCACCGGAGAGCTGACGGCCGCCTTCGCCCAGCCAACTATTGAGCCCGGCATCTTCCAGCAGTTTCTCCAGCCCGGTGCGATGCAGCACGTCACCAAGCATATCGTCGGTGGCATCTGGCCGGGCCAGCAGCAGGTTGTCGCGCAGCGTAGCGCTGAACAGATGCACCCGTTGCGGCACCAGGCTCATGGTCTGACGCAGCGTCTGCTCGTCGAACTGATTAAGCGCGGTGTCGTTGAGCAAAATGCAGCCCTGCTGCGGATCCCACGCGCGGGTCAGCAGTTGCAGGAGGGTAGATTTGCCGCAGCCGGTGCGCCCGAGGAGAGCGATATGTTCACCTGCTGCCACGTGCAGCGAGAGATTTTCCAGCGCGGGTTGCGTCTGCTCTGGATAGGTGAAGGCGACCTCCTTCAGCGTAAGCGCCACCTGCGATGGACGAACGCTGGCTTGCTGCGGGAAAGTGACTTCCGGCTGTTGCTCGATAATCTGGCTCACGCGCAGCGCCGATGCAATCACCTGTCCCAGATGCTGGAACGCGCCGGTCACCGGGGCAAGGGCTTCGAAGGCCGCCAGCGCGCAGAAAACAAACAGTGCAATCAATGCGCCTGGCTGGGCGATATCGCCCACGCCGCCTGCGGCAAGCCACAACATGGCGACGACGGCTGCGGCGCCAATCAGCAGCATCAGCGCCTGAGACAGCGCGGTTAGTTCAGACTGGCGGCGCTGCGCGTCGTGCCAGTTAAGCTCCGTCTGCTCCATCTGTTTACGATAGCGATCGCTGGCGTTGAAAATGGTCAGCTCCGCCTGCCCTTGCAGCCAGCCGGTGAGCTGCTGGCGATATTGACCGCGCAGGGTAGTGAGCTGCTCGCCCGTGGGCTTGCCCGCGCGATAAAATAGCGGAGGCAGTATCAGCAGCGTGGCGAGCATAATTCCGCCGAGCGTCAGGGCCAGATTGACGTCCAGCAGGCTTAATCCGGCGGTAACGACCAGGATAACCACCAGCGCGCCGACCAGCGGAGAAATCACGCGTAGATAGAGATGATCCAGCGTATCGACATCGGCCACCATGCGGTTAAGCAGTTCGCCCTGGCGGAAACGGGCTAGCCCGGCAGGCGACAGTGGCAGCAGTTTGCTGAAGGTGAAGACGCGCAGATGCTGCAACACGCGGAAGGTCGCATCGTGGCTGACCAGACGCTCAAAATAACGCCCGGCCGTACGGATAATGGCCGCGCCGCGGACACCCGCCGCAGGCAGCATGTAGTTAAAACTGTAAGCGCCCGCAAACCCGACGACCGCCGAGGCGGAGAGGAACCAGCCGGAAAGCGTCAGCAAGCCGATGCTGGCGAGCAGCGTCACAATCGCCAGAATCACGCCGAGGCTTAACAACCATTTATGGCGTTTATAGAGCGCCAGATAAGGCAACAGTGCGCGCATTTAGATCTCCTCCTGACGATTGGCCAGCAGGCTGGCGAAAACGCCGTTGGCTGCAACCAGCTGCGAATACGAGCCTTGCTCGATAATCTGGCCGTTTTCCATCACCCAGATAGCATCCCACTCGGTAATACCTTCCAACTGGTGGGTGACCATCAAGGTCGTTTGTTGCGTTGAGGCCTCGCCCAGCGCCTGCATGACGCGCTGTTCGCTGTGGGCATCGAGGCTGGCGGCGGGTTCATCAAGCAGCAGCAGACGGCAGGGGGCGAGCAGGGCGCGGGCGACCGCGACCCGCTGCGCCTGGCCGACGGAGAGGCGCGCGGAATGCTCGCCGACGGCGGTGTCGACGCCGTCGGGAAGCTGCAGCAGAAACTCATTGACCCACGCTTTTTCCAGCGCCAGATGCAGCTGTTCTTCATCGGCGTGTGGGTTGCCCAGCAGCACGTTCTCACGCAGTGTGGCCGCCGGCAGCTGTGGATTTTGTCCGACCCAGCTCATCAATCGATGCCAGCTTTCAGGCTGGAGGTGACGGAGTTCGACACCATTGACCTTTAGTGAACCGCTGTAGGGGAGGAAACCGGCCAGCGCGTTCAGCAGCGAACTTTTACCGGAACCACTTTGCCCCACCAGCACCGCTCGCTGCCCGGCGTTAAGCGTGAAGTTGAGCGGGCCGACGAGCATTTTGCCTTCCGGCGAAGTGATAAACAGATCTTTCGCGCAAAGTGAAACCGGCTCGCTGGTCTCCAGCACCTGCTCACCGCGTTCAGGATGCGCCAGCGGCGATTCAAGGAAGGTTTTCAGGCTGTCGGCAGCGCCTACCGCCTGAGCCTTGGCGTGGTAGAAGGTGCCCAGATCGCGTAACGGTTGGAAAAATTCCGGGGCCAGAATCAGCGCCAGGAAGCCGGAGGAGAGCGTCACCGCCGCGCCGTAGCTACCAAAATTCAGCTCGCCCAGGTACGAGAAGCCGAAATAGACCGCCACCAGAGCAATCGAAAGGGAGGTGAAAAACTCCAGTACGCCGGAGGAGAGGAACGCCAGGCGCAGAACTTCCATGGTGCGTTGGCGAAAATCCTGCGAGGCTTCGCGGATGTTGTCGGTCTCGGCTTTGCCGCGGCCAAAAATACGTAAGGTATCCATGCCGCGCAGACGGTCAAGGAAGTGGCCGCTCAGGCGCGCTAACGCCAGGAAGTTGCGCCGGTTGGCATCGGCGGCACCCATGCCGACCAGCGCCATAAACAGCGGGATCAGCGGAGCGGTGGCCAGCAGTATCAGTGCGGCGACCCAGTTCGAGGGGAAAATGGCGACCACGATCAGCAGCGGCACGCAGGCGGCCAGCGCCATCTGCGGCAGGTAGCGGGCGTAATAGTCGTGCATGTCGTCAACTTGCTCAAGAATCAGCGTCGCCCAACTGCCCGCAGGTTTACCCTGGATCCACGCCGGGCCGGCCTGTTGTAGACGGTCGAGCACCTGACGGCGAATCTCAAAGCGAATCTGTTGCCCGGCATGAAACCCGACACGTTCGCGCAGCCACACCACCCAGGCGCGCAGGACGAAAACCAGAACCAGCTGAATAAACGGCATCAGCAGCGCTTCACGCGGAATGTTCTCCATAATCATATGGTGGAGGATGCGGGCCAGCAGCCACGCCTGAGCAATAATCAATATCCCGCTGGCGAAGCCGAGCAGGCGGGAGAGCATCAACCAGCGGCGAGACAGGACGCTTTGCTGTTTGAGCCAGCGGGTGAGTTCTTGTTGGCGACTTTTATTCATTGGGCGCTTAGCAGGTGGCTTCTGGATAATGGTTTCAGTTATGGGCGCGGCAATGTTACATCGCAGAAAAAATAAAGGCGACTTATCGTCGCCTTTTTTACTTTTGTTACTGACTTGTAAAGATTATTTGCAGGCGTCAGCCAGACCGTCGAGGTAGCGTTCTGCGTCCAGCGCCGCCATACAGCCGGTGCCCGCAGAGGTAATTGCCTGACGGTAAATATGGTCCATCACGTCGCCCGCTGCGAACACGCCAGGGATGCTGGTCTGGGTGGCGTTGCCGTGGATACCGGACTGCACTTTGATATAGCCGTTCTCCAGCTCCAGCTGGCCGTCGAAAATCGCTGTATTCGGGCTATGACCGATCGCCACAAACAGACCTGCGACGTCCAGCGATTCAATATCATCGCTCTCGGTTGAACGCAGGCGCAAACCGCTCACGCCCATCTGATCGCCGGTCACTTCTTCCAGCGTACGGTTGGTGTGCAGCACGATATTGCCGCTTTCCACTTTATCCATCAGACGCTTGATGAGAATTTTTTCCGCGCGGAAAGAGTCACGACGGTGAATCAGGTGTACCTCTGAGGCAATGTTGGACAGGTACAGCGCTTCTTCTACTGCGGTGTTGCCGCCGCCGATGACCGCCACTTTCTGATTACGATAGAAGAACCCGTCGCAGGTAGCACAAGCGGAAACTCCGCGGCCTTTGAACGCTTCTTCCGACGGTAGACCCAGATAGCGGGCAGAGGCGCCGGTCGCGATGATTAAGGCATCGCAGGTGTATTCACCGCTGTCGCCGGTAAGACGGAACGGACGGTTTTGCAGATCCACGCTGTGAATGTGGTCAAAAATAATTTCGGTTTCGAATTTGGTCGCATGCTCGTGCATACGTTCCATCAGCAGCGGACCGGTCAGATCGTTCGGATCGCCAGGCCAGTTTTCCACCTCGGTGGTGGTGGTCAGTTGACCGCCTTTTTCCAGCCCGGTAATCAGTACCGGTTGCAGGTTTGCGCGTGCAGCATAGACCGCAGCGGTGTATCCCGCAGGTCCAGAACCAAGGATTAGCAGCTTACTGTGTTTGGCCGTGCCCATGAGATCCCCATAATTGTTGGCAGACATTGTCCGGGATTGTAGGGAATTTGTAGACGTAAAAAAAGAGCGCAGCGATTTTGTTAACGATATGTGTAATAGATCGAGCCGATTGATTGTTTATTTTAACATCAAGAAATATAACTATTTCTACTGTCCGCTGCCGGATTATAAGACGATTACATGTAAATCAAGCCCGGGTGATAATGAATATCTGGCATGTTGTACTAAAAAAAGATGTTTTGCTTTGACAATCACCTGTGCTTTTGCGACAACATTCAAGGAAGAAGAAAAGCAGTGTTTCGCGTGTGGTGAATTTTCATGCACGCAAATACCATTTTTACCCGGATCACTGAAATCTACGTATGGTGTGGACAGACACCATACGTGATGTCGGAGGGTGGCCGCAAGGCGCCGGGGCTTCTCATACGCAACCCCTGGGATATGCGTCGTTGCAGCAACAACGGCGTGTTGAAAACGGGAAAAGGCTCTGAACAGTGAAGTGCACAGAGTCAAGACAGGAGTAGGGAAGGAATACAGAGAGACAATAATAATGGTAGATAGTAAAAAACGCCCTGGCAAAGATCTCGACCGCATCGACCGCAACATCCTTAATGAGCTGCAGAAAGATGGGCGTATTTCGAACGTCGAGCTTTCCAAAAGAGTAGGACTTTCTCCGACCCCGTGCCTTGAGCGCGTACGTCGTCTGGAACGACAGGGTTTTATTCAGGGCTATACCGCGCTGTTAAACCCGCATTATCTGGATGCATCGCTGCTGGTATTCGTTGAGATTACTCTGAATCGCGGTGCGCCGGACGTATTTGAACAATTTAACGCCGCTGTACAAAAACTTGAAGAAATTCAAGAGTGTCACCTGGTGTCCGGTGATTTCGACTACCTGTTGAAAACCCGCGTACCGGATATGTCGGCTTACCGTAAGCTTCTTGGCGAGACCCTGCTACGCCTGCCAGGCGTTAACGACACCCGTACTTACGTCGTGATGGAAGAGGTCAAGCAGAGTAATCGTCTGGTAATTAAGACCCGCTAAAACGGAACAGGTGCAAAATCAGCGTAGTTTGATTACACTCCTGTTAATCCATACAGCAACAGTGTCAGCGCAATCTGACACTGTTGTCCGTTTTAGCATTTGGCACCTGGAGAGCCTTTCTTGAGCCAGGAATATACAGAAGACAAAGAAGTCAAACTCACAAAACTCAGCAGCGGACGCCGGCTCCTTGAGGCGTTACTCCTTCTCTGCGCCATTTTTGCCGTCTGGCTAATGGCAGCACTACTGAGCTTCAATCCTTCCGATCCCAGCTGGTCGCAAACGGCCTGGCACGAGCCTATCCACAATTTGTGCGGCGCTTCCGGCGCATGGCTAGCCGATACGCTGTTCTTCATTTTCGGCGTGATGGCCTACACCATTCCGGTGATTATCATCGGCGGCTGTTGGTTCGCCTGGCGACACCGTGCCAGCGAAGACTACATCGATTATTTTGCCGTATCGCTGCGCTTGATTGGCGTGCTGGCGTTGATTCTGACCTCCTGCGGCCTTGCCGCCATTAACGCCGATGATATCTGGTACTTTGCTTCCGGCGGCGTCATTGGCAGCCTGCTCAGCACTGCGCTACAGCCCATGCTCCATAGCAGCGGCGGCACCATTGCGCTGCTGTGTATTTGGGCGGCGGGCCTGACGCTGTTTACCGGCTGGTCCTGGGTCAGCATCGCTGAGAAAATGGGCAGTTGGATCCTCAATATTCTCACCTTTGCCAGCAACCGTACCCGTCGCGACGATACCTGGGTCGATGAAGACGAATACGAAGAAGAAGACGAGTACGAAGATGACGCAGCGCAGAACAATACGCGCGAATCTCGCCGCGCCCGCATTCTGCGTGGCGCGCTGGCGCGCCGTAAGCGTATTGCTGAAAAATTCGCAAACCCGATGGGCCGCAAAACCGACGAAGCGCTGTTCTCGGGCCGCCGAATGGATGAGCCGGAAGAGACTGCCCGTTATGCAGCCCAGGCCGATCCTGATGATGTACTGTTCTCCGGCGCCAGCGCAACGCGCGCGGCGGAGTATGATGAATATGACCCGCTGCTGAATGGCCACTCGGTTACCGCGCCAGCCGCCGCAGCAGCTGCCGTTGCTTCAGCCCCAGTATGGGCAGCCGATTCGACTCAGGCGATTCCGCCTGTGGAAACGCCGAGCGTGGAATGGCAGCCTGTACCGACGCCAGCTACCGTTGACCCAACCATCGCGCCTGCGCCAGAAGGCTGGCCGCCAGTGCAGCCGGCTTACGAGCAGCCGCAGTATGCCCAGCCTCAGCAGCCGGCTTACGAGCAGCCGCAGTACGCTCAGCCTCAGCAGCCGGCTTACGAGCAGCCGCAGTACGCTCAGCCTCAGCAGCCGGCTTACGAGCAGCCGCAGTACGCTCAGCCTCAGCAGCCGGCTTACGAGCAGCCGCAGTACGCTCAGCCTCAGCAGCCGGCTTACGAGCAGCCGCAGTACGCTCAGCCTCAGCAGCCGGCTTACGAGCAGCCGCAGTACGCTCAGCCTCAGCAGCCGGCTTACGAGCAGCCGCAGTATGCTCAACCTCAGCAGCCTGCTTACGAGCAGCCGCAGTATGCTCAACCTCAGCAGCCTGCTTACGAGCAGCCGCAGTATGCTCAACCTCAGCAGCCGGCCTACGAGCAGCCGCAGTATGCTCAGCCTCAGCAACCGGCTTACGAGCAGCCGCAGTATGCTCAGCCTCAGCAGCCGGCTTACGAGCAGCCGCAGTATGCTCAGCCTGAACAACCTGTTTACGAACAGCCATACGTGGCCGAGCCTGCGCCAACGGTTGAGCCTGAACCGGTGGTTGAAGAAGAGGTCAAACCGGCCCATCGCCCACCGCTTTACTACTTCGAAGAAGTGGAAGAAAAACGCGCGCGTGAGCGTGAACAGCTGGCAGCATGGTATCAGCCGATCCCTGAACCTTTAGCGCCGGTTGAACAGCGCGCTTCGTCCATGCCTTCTGCGTCGGCGTCGGTTGCGGTGCCTGAACCTTCAGCCGCTGTGGATCCGGTTGCGGCCAGCGTTCGTCACGCAGCTACCGCTGCTGGCACCGTCGCTGCCACAGCAGCGTCAGCACCGCTGTTTAGCCCAGCAGAAGGTCCGCGTCCGCAGGTGAAAGAGGGCATTGGCCCGAAATTACCGCGTCCGAACCGTGTCCGCGTGCCGACGCGTCGCGAACTGGCCTCCTATGGCATCAAGCTGCCGTCGCAGCGTATGGCCGAAGAACGTGCCGCTCGCGAAGCTGAGCGTTATCAGCATGATGACGATGTTAATCTGAGCGACGATGAAGCCGATGCCCTGGAACAAGATGTGCTGGCGCGTCAATTCGCCGCCTCTCAGCAGCAGCGCTACGGTGAATCGCACGTTGAGGATTACGCCGAGGACGAAAACGACGCCGATGCTGCCGCGGAGGCTGAACTGGCACGCCAGTTTGCCGCCTCTCAGCAGACGCGTTATGCCAGCGAGCAGCCGGAAGGCGCGCATCCGTTCTCTCTCGATGATTTCGAATTTTCGCCGATGAAAGCGCTGGTTGATGATGCGCCAAAAGCGCCGCTGTTTACCCCAAGCGTGATGCCGGAGCCTGAGGCACCGCAGCAGTATCAACAGCAACCGCCACAGCATGCTCAAAGCTATCACCAGCCACAGCAGCAGCAGTATGCTCAACCACAGCAGCAAACGCAGTATGCGCCGCCGCAACAGCACGTGCAGCAGCCTGCCACGCCGCCGCAGGAGAGCCTGATTCACCCGCTGTTGATGCGTAACGGCGACGATCGCCCGCTGCAAAAACCGACCACGCCGCTGCCGTCGCTGGATCTGTTAACGCCGCCGCCAACGGAAGTTGAGCCTGTCGATACCTTCGCGCTGGAGCAGATGGCGCGCCTGGTGGAAACGCGTCTGGCGGATTACCGTATCAAAGCTGACGTGGTGAACTACTCACCGGGTCCGGTTATCACGCGCTTCGAGCTGAATCTGGCGCCGGGCGTGAAGGCCGCGCGAATCTCTAACCTTTCTCGCGACCTTGCGCGTTCTCTGTCGACCGTGGCGGTGCGCGTGGTGGAAGTTATTCCAGGCAAACCGTACGTCGGCCTGGAACTGCCAAATAAGAAACGTCAGACCGTTTACCTGCGTGAAGTGCTGGACTGCGACAAATTCCGCGATAACCCGTCGCCGCTGACCGTGGTGCTGGGTAAAGACATTGCCGGTGAGCCCGTGGTGGCCGATCTCGGCAAGATGCCGCACCTGCTGGTGGCGGGTACCACCGGCTCTGGTAAGTCCGTCGGCGTGAACGCCATGATCCTCAGTATGTTGTACAAAGCGCAGCCTGAAGACGTGCGATTCATCATGATCGACCCGAAAATGCTGGAGCTGTCGGTCTACGAAGGGATCCCGCACCTGCTGACGGAAGTGGTTACGGACATGAAAGATGCCGCCAACGCCCTGCGTTGGAGCGTCAACGAAATGGAACGCCGCTACAAGCTGATGTCAGCGCTGGGCGTACGTAACCTTGCGGGCTATAACGATAAGATCGCCGAAGCCGCGCGTATGGGCCGCCCGATCCCGGATCCTTACTGGAAACCGGGCGACAGCATGGATGCCACACATCCGGTGCTGGAAAAACTGCCTTACATCGTTGTGCTGGTGGATGAATTCGCCGACCTGATGATGACCGTGGGTAAGAAGGTTGAAGAGCTGATTGCGCGTCTGGCGCAGAAAGCGCGTGCGGCGGGGATCCACCTGGTGCTGGCGACCCAGCGTCCCTCGGTGGATGTGATTACCGGCCTTATCAAGGCCAACATCCCAACCCGTATTGCGTTTACGGTTTCCAGTAAAATCGACTCCCGCACCATCCTCGATCAGGGCGGCGCGGAATCGCTGCTGGGGATGGGGGATATGCTGTATGCTGCCCCTAACTCGAATACCCCGATACGTGTTCACGGCGCGTTTGTGCGCGACCAGGAAGTCCATGCGGTGGTTCAGGACTGGAAGGCGCGCGGTCGTCCGCAGTACATCGACGGCATCACCTCCGATAGCGAAAGCGAAGGCGGCGGCGGTGGCTTCGAGGGGGGCGAAGAGCTGGATCCGTTGTTTGACCAGGCGGTGAATTTTGTGACCCAGAAACGTAAAGCATCCATTTCTGGCGTACAGCGTCAGTTCCGCATCGGCTACAACCGTGCGGCGCGTATCATCGAACAGATGGAAGCGCAGGGGATCGTCAGCGAACAGGGGCATAACGGCAACCGTGAGGTGCTGGCACCGCCGCCGTTCGACTGATTGCAAAGATGGGTAAATAAGTCAAAATTCAGTATTTTCTTCTGTCGCCGCTCGGGATGAGGTCTTAGAGTGAGTGACAGAAGCTCTCCTGGCGGGAGCATGAGGCTATTTAAGGAATAACAATGAAAAAGACAGCGATCACGTGTGCATTACTTTCCAGCTTTATTGTCAGCAGCGTATGGGCTGACGCCGCCGGTGACCTGAAAAGCCGACTTGACAAAGTCAGCAGCTTCCACGCTAGCTTCACCCAGAAAGTGACGGACGGTAGCGGCAACGCGGTCCAGGAAGGCCAGGGCGATCTGTGGGTGAAACGCCCGAATCTGTTTAACTGGCATATGACCCAGCCGGATGAAAGTATCCTGGTTTCCGACGGCAAAACCCTGTGGTTCTATAACCCGTTTGTTGAGCAGGCGACCGCCACCTGGCTGAAAGATGCCACCGGCAACACGCCGTTTATGCTGATTGCCCGTAACCAGGCAAGCGACTGGCAGCAGTACAATATTCAGCAAACTGGTGATGATTTTGTGCTGACGCCGCGCGGCAGCAACGGCAACCTGAAGAAATTTACCATTAACGTCGGACGCGATGGCACTATCCATCAGTTCAGCGCCATCGAGCAGGACGATCAGCGCAGCAGCTATCAGCTGAAATCGCAGCAGAACGGTTCGGTGGACGCGTCCAAATTCACCTTTACACCGCCGCAGGGCGTGACGGTGGATGACCAGCGTAAGTAAGAGGCATGCGTGGGCAACCTGTCGCTCGATTTTTCAGATAACACATTTCAACCGCTGGCCGCGCGTATGCGGCCAGAAAACTTAGCGCAGTATATCGGTCAACAGCATCTGCTGGCGGCCGGTAAGCCGCTGCCTCGTGCCATCGAGGCCGGGCATCTGCATTCGATGATTCTGTGGGGGCCGCCGGGCACCGGCAAGACCACGCTGGCGGAAGTGATTGCTCGCTATGCCAACGCCGACGTGGAGCGGATTTCAGCCGTCACCTCCGGGGTGAAAGAGATTCGCGAAGCCATCGAGCGAGCGCGGCAGAATCGCAACGCCGGGCGGCGCACGATTCTGTTCGTTGACGAAGTTCACCGCTTCAATAAAAGCCAGCAGGATGCTTTCCTGCCGCATATCGAAGATGGCACCATTACCTTCATCGGTGCGACCACCGAAAACCCCTCCTTCGAGTTGAATTCGGCACTGCTTTCTCGCGCCCGCGTCTATCTGCTGAAATCGCTCACAACCGACGATATTGAGCAAGTGCTTACTCAGGCGATGGAAGATAGCGCCCGGGGCTACGGCGGTCAGGATATCATCCTGCCAGATGAAACCCGCCGCGCCATTGCCGAACTGGTGAATGGTGATGCGCGTCGGGCGCTCAATACGCTGGAAATGATGGCCGATATGGCCGAGCTTGATGACGCGGGTAAGCGCGTACTTCAGCCACAGTTGCTGACTGAAATCGCCGGCGAGCGCAGCGCGCGTTTTGATAACAAAGGCGACCGTTTTTACGATCTGATTTCCGCGCTGCATAAATCGGTTCGCGGCAGCGCGCCGGATGCGGCGCTGTACTGGTATGCACGCATTATCAGCGCCGGCGGCGACCCGCTATACGTGGCGCGACGTTGTCTGGCGATTGCCTCAGAGGACGTGGGCAACGCCGATCCGCGCGCCATGCAGGTGGCTATCTCCGCCTGGGACTGCTTTACTCGCGTTGGCCCGGCCGAAGGGGAGCGGGCGATTGCGCAGGCCATTGTTTATCTTGCCTGCGCGCCGAAAAGCAACGCGGTCTACACCGCGTTTAAAGCGGCGATGGCCGATGCCCGTGAACGTCCGGATTACGATGTGCCGGTTCATTTGCGTAATGCGCCGACGAAGCTGATGAAAGAGATGGGCTATGGTCAGGAGTATCGCTACGCTCACGACGAACCTAACGCTTACGCCGCCGGTGAAGAATATTTCCCCAGCGAAATGGCGCAAACTCGCTACTATCACCCGACGAATCGGGGTCTTGAAGGCAAGATTGGCGAAAAGCTCGCCTGGCTCGCTGAACAGGATCAAAATAGCCGCACAAAACGCTACCGCTAGTGCAGTCGTTGCGGTAATGTTGTCAACGTACCTCTGCGACCACGGGCTGTGGTCGCATACTCCACTTTCAATTCGATAAGCATAGGATAAGCATGCTCGATCCCAATCTGCTGCGTACAGAGCCAGACGCAGTCGCAGAAAAACTGGCACGCCGGGGCTTTAAGCTGGATGTAGATAAACTTCGCGCTCTCGAAGAGCGTCGTAAAGTACTGCAGGTAGAGACTGAAAATCTGCAGGCAGAGCGTAACTCGCGATCGAAATCCATCGGCCAGGCGAAAGCACGCGGGGAAGATATTGAGCCTTTACGCCTGGAAGTGAACAAGCTTGGCGAACAACTTGATGCCGCAAAATCTGAACTGGACGTTCTGCTGGCAGAGATTCGCGATATCGCGCTGACCATTCCGAACATTCCGCATGACGACGCGCCAATTGGCCGTGACGAAAACGACAACGTTGAAGTTAGCCGCTGGGGCACGCCGCGCGAATTCGATTTCGAAATCCGCGATCACGTCACGCTGGGCGAAATGCACAGCGGTCTGGACTTTGCTGCAGCCGTTAAGCTGACCGGTTCACGTTTCGTTGTGATGAAAGGTCAGATCGCTCGTATGCACCGCGCGCTGTCGCAGTTCATGCTGGACCTGCACACCGAACAGCACGGCTATAGCGAAAACTATGTGCCGTACCTGGTTAACCAGGACACCCTGTACGGTACCGGGCAGCTGCCGAAATTTGCCGGCGACCTGTTCCATACCCGTCCGCTGGAAGAAGAAGCCGACAGCAGCAACTATGCGCTGATCCCGACCGCGGAAGTGCCGCTGACCAACCTGGTTCGCGACGAGATCATCGACGAAGACGACCTGCCGATCAAAATGACCGCGCACACGCCGTGCTTCCGTTCAGAAGCGGGTTCCTACGGCCGTGATACCCGTGGTTTGATCCGTATGCACCAGTTCGACAAAGTTGAAATGGTGCAGATCGTGCGTCCGGAAGATTCCATGGCGGCGCTGGAAGAGATGACCGGTCACGCGGAAAAAGTCCTGCAGTTACTGGGCCTGCCGTACCGTAAAATTATCCTCTGCACCGGTGATATGGGCTTCGGCGCCTGCAAAACCTATGACCTCGAAGTCTGGGTTCCGGCGCAGAATACCTACCGCGAGATCTCCTCATGCTCGAACGTCTGGGACTTCCAGGCGCGCCGCATGCAGGCTCGTTGCCGCAGTAAGTCCGATAAGAAAACCCGTCTGGTCCATACCCTCAACGGCTCAGGCCTGGCGGTAGGGCGTACGCTGGTTGCGGTGCTGGAAAACTACCAGCAGGCAGATGGCCGTATTGAAGTACCTGAAGTACTGCGTCCTTACATGAACGGTCTGGAATATATCGGTTAATTCCCTGATAGTTTCATCCGAAAAAGCGCCGAAAGGCGCTTTTTTTATATCCTCATTGATACTGAACAATACCTCTCCTGGCAGAACCCTTAATACTCACTTCGAAGTAGCAACAGCATATAACACTAAAATAATAGCATTTCGTTATATACAAAACCATATAACGAACTTTGTTTCCAATGTAAGCAACGAAGTGAGTGTCCATGAAAACTGAAACCCCCGATGCTTTACTGGCAGCCGAGGTCAGCCGCCGTGGTTTAATGAAAACCACGGCCATAGGTGGCCTGGCGATGGCCAGCAGCGCTTTTACGCTTCCCTTTAGCCGCATCGTGAACGCGGCCGATACGCTGGCCCCGGCTACCGCCGCTGAGCACGTTACCTGGAGTGCGTGTACGGTAAACTGTGGAAGCCGCTGCCCGCTGCGCATGCATGTTGTCGATGGCGAGATTAAATACGTAGAAACTGATAATACCGGCGACGATAACTATGATGGCCTGCATCAGGTTCGTGCCTGTCTGCGCGGCCGCTCGATGCGCCGTCGCGTCTATAACCCGGACCGTCTCAAATACCCGATGAAGCGCGTCGGTAAACGCGGTGAAGGCAAATTCGAGCGTATCAGCTGGGAAGAAGCCTTTGATACCATTGCCGATAATATGAAGCGCCTGATCAAAGATTACGGCAACGAATCTATTTATCTCAACTATGGTACCGGGACGCTCGGGGGCACCTTAACCCGTTCCTGGCCGCCGGGAAAAACCCTGATTGCGCGTCTGATGAACTGCTGCGGCGGTTACCTTAACCATTATGGTGACTACTCTTCAGCACAGATTGCTGCCGGCCTGAACTACACCTACGGCGGCTGGGCCGACGGTAACAGTCCGTCCGATATCGAAAACAGCAAGCTGGTGGTGCTGTTCGGTAACAACCCCGGCGAAACGCGTATGAGCGGCGGTGGGGTGACCTACTATCTGGAGCAGGCGCGGCAGAAATCGAACGCGCGGATGATCATTGTCGATCCGCGCTATACCGATACCGGCGCCGGGCGTGAAGATGAATGGATCCCGATTCGTCCGGGTACCGATGCGGCGCTGGTTTCGGCGCTGGCGTGGGTGATGATTACCGAAAATCTGGTCGATCAGCCGTTCCTCGATAAATACTGCGTCGGCTATGACGAGAAAACGCTGCCGAAAAGTGCTCCGGCCAACGGTCACTACAAAGCTTATATCCTGGGTCAGGGTAACGATGCTACGGCCAAAACGCCGGAGTGGGCATCGACGATCACCGGGATTCCGGCCGATCGCATCGTGAAACTGGCGCGTGAAATCGCCAGCGCTAAACCGGCCTATATCTCTCAGGGCTGGGGTCCGCAGCGTCACGCCAACGGTGAAATCGTCACCCGCGCGATCTCCATGCTGTCGATTTTGACCGGTAACGTCGGTATTCACGGTGGTAACAGCGGCGCGCGTGAAGGTTCCTATGAAGTGCCATTCGAACGTATGCCAACGTTCGATAACCCGGTTGAAACCAGCATCTCCATGTTTATGTGGACCGATGCGATCGTTCGTGGCCCGGAAATGACCGCGCTGCGCGACGGTGTACGCGGTAAGGACAAGCTGGACGTGCCGATCAAAATGATCTGGAACTATGCCGGCAACTGTCTGATTAACCAGCACTCCGAAATTAACCGCACCCATGAAATTCTGCAGGACGATAAGAAATGCGAAATGATTGTGGTGATTGACTGCCACATGACTTCATCGGCGAAATATGCCGATATCCTGCTGCCGGACTGCACCGCTTCCGAGCAGATGGACTTCGCGCTGGATGCTTCCTGCGGCAACATGTCCTACGTTATCTTCACCGATCAGGTCATCAAACCCCGCTTTGAATGTAAAACCATTTACGACATGACCACCGAGCTGGCGAAGCGGATGGGCGTTGAGCAGAAGTTCACCGAAGGCCGCACGCAGGAAGGCTGGATGCGTCATCTGCATGAGCTTTCTCGCCAGGCGGTGCCGGAACTGCCGGATTTCGATACCTTCCGCAAGCAGGGCATCTTTAAACAGCGCGATCCTGAAGGTCACCACGTGGCGTACAAAGCGTTCCGTGAAGATCCGCAGGCGAATCCGCTGACCACGCCGTCAGGGAAAATCGAGATCTACTCCGAAGAGCTGGCGAAAATCGCCGCCACCTGGGAGCTCCCGGAAGGCGATGTGATCGATCCGTTACCGATCTATACCCCGGGCTTTGAAAACTACAACGATCCGTTGGCGGAAAAATTCCCGCTGCAGATGACCGGCTTCCACTATAAGGCGCGCGTGCATTCCACCTACGGTAACGTCGACGTGCTGAAAGCGGCCTGTCGTCAGGAAATGTGGATCAACCCGCTGGATGCGAAGAAACGCGGCATTGCCAATGGCGATCGCGTGCGTATCTTCAACGATCGCGGGGAAGTACATATTGAAGCGAAGGTGACTCCGCGCATGATGCCTGGCATCGTGGCGCTGGGTGAGGGGGCCTGGTATGACCCGGATACAAAACGTATCGACCAGGCGGGCTGCATTAACGTGCTGACCACTCAACGCCCGTCGCCGCTGGCGAAAGGCAACCCATCGCACACGAACCTTGTCCAGGTTGAGAAGGTGTAAGGAGTAACCGATGACCACCCAATATGGCTTTTTTATTGATTCGGCCCGCTGCACCGGTTGTAAAACCTGTGAACTGGCGTGTAAAGATTACAAAGACTTAACTCCGGACGTCAGCTTCCGCCGTATTTACGAATACGCGGGCGGCGACTGGCAGGAGGACAACGGCGTCTGGAACCAGAATGTCTTTGCCTACTACCTGTCGATTGCCTGTAACCACTGCGAAGACCCGGCCTGTACCAAAGTGTGCCCCAGCGGCGCGATGCACAAACGTGAAGATGGTTTTGTGGTCGTTAATGAAGATGTCTGCATCGGCTGCCGTTACTGCCACATGGCTTGTCCGTACGGCGCGCCGCAATACAACGCGGCCAAAGGTCATATGACCAAGTGCGATGGCTGCCATGAGCGTGTAGCGGAAGGCAAAAAACCAATCTGCGTGGAATCCTGCCCGCTGCGCGCGCTGGACTTTGGGCCGATTGAAGAGCTGCGCCAGAAGCACGGCCAGCTGGCGGCCGTTGCGCCGCTGCCGTCGGCGCACTTCACCAGGCCGAGCATTGTGATTAAACCTAACGCCAATGCACGTCCGTGCGGCGATACTACTGGCTACCTGGCCAACCCGAAGGAGGTGTGAGATGGGAAGTGGATGGCATGAATGGCCGCTGATGATCTTCACGGTCTTTGGGCAGTGCGTGGCCGGCGGTTTTATCGTTCTGGCGCTGGCGCTGATGAAAGGGCAGCTATCGCGCGAGCAGCAGCAGCGCGTGGTGCTGAGTATGTTTGCGCTGTGGGTGCTGATGGGCATTGGTTTTGTCGCCTCGACGCTGCACCTCGGCTCGCCGATGCGCGCGTTTAACTCGCTGAACCGCGTAGGCGCGTCGTCACTGAGTAACGAAATTGCCAGCGGCGCGATTTTCTTCGCCGTCGGCGGTATCGGCTGGCTGCTGGCCGTGACCAACAAGCTCTCCTGCGCGCTGCGTAGCCTGTGGCTGGTGGTGACGATGGTGCTGGGCGTGGTCTTCGTGTGGATGATGGTGCGGGTGTATAACACCATCGATACCGTACCGACCTGGTACAGCATCTGGACGCCGCTGAGCTTCTTCCTGACGCTGTTTATCGGCGGGCCGCTGCTGGGTTACCTGCTGCTGTGTTGGGCAGGAGTGGAAGGCTGGGCGTTGCGGTTACTGCCGGCCGTGAGCCTTGCGGCGCTGGCGATTAGCGTGGTGGTTTCCCTAATGCAAGGGGTTGAACTGGCCACGATTCACAGCTCGATTCAGCAAGCTTCTGCGCTGGTGCCGGACTACGGTTCGCTGATGGCATGGCGTGTCGCCGCGATTGTGTTGGCGCTGGTGTGCTGGATAGTTCCGCAGTTGAAGGGCTATCAGCCTGCGCTGCCGCTTCTCAGCCTGGCATTTGTGCTGGTGCTGGTGGGAGAGCTGATTGGTCGCGGCGTGTTCTACGGTCTGCATATGACCGTGGGCATGGCGGTGGCCAGCTAAGTGAATAAGCTGCCGGGGCGGTCTCGCCCTGGCACTTTTTGTTCATGAATTTTTTCGACTGAACCTCTTCTGCATATTTCTCCTGTTTACTAATAAAAACAATTAAATACATTTCGCTTATCCATTTGTACCGTCCTGCTGAATAAGAAACATCAATCGTCACCTCAGAAAGCGCGTTCTGGTGCAAATCCGGTGGATTGACAATGTTTTTGGCGGTGGCATGATGCGCTCGAAATCTGTCTATCCTCACGGTTTGTAGCCCATGTCCACCTATACCCGCCCAGTGCTGTTATTGCTCTGCGGCCTCTTGTTATTGACGCTGGCGATCGCGGTATTAAACACGCTCGTCCCGCTCTGGCTCGCCCATGAAAACCTGCCGACCTGGCAGGTGGGGATGGTCGGCTCGTCCTATTTTACCGGCAACCTGGTCGGTACGATGCTGACCGGACGCCTCATTAAGCGCCTTGGCTTCAACTTCAGCTACTACATTGCGTCGCTGATTTTCGCCGCAGGCTGCGTGGGGCTGGGCTTTATGGTGGGCTTCTGGAGCTGGATGTTCTGGCGCTTTATCGCGGGCGTCGGCTGCGCGATGATCTGGGTGGTTGTCGAGAGCGCGCTGATGTGCAGCGGCACCTCGCGCAACCGCGGACGGCTGCTGGCGGCTTACATGATGATGTATTACATCGGCACCGTGCTGGGTCAGCTTATCGTTAGTCGACTGCCGACGGATATGGCGACCATTCTGCCGCTGATGACGGGTGTGGTGCTGGCCGGTATTCTGCCGCTGCTGTTTACCCGTATTCTGAATCAGAAGGATGAACAGCAGGACGACAGCGCGCGCGTCTGGCCGATGTTTAAGCTTCGTCAGGCACGCCTTGGCGTCAACGGCTGCATTATCTCCGGTATCGTGCTGGGCTCGCTGTATGGGCTGATGCCGTTGTACCTTAACCATCGCGGCGTCAGCGACTCCGGCATCGGTTTCTGGATGGCGGTGATGGTCAGCGCCGGGATTCTGGGGCAGTGGCCGATTGGACGGCTGGCGGACCGCTATGGTCGTTTGCTGGTGCTGCGCGTTCAGGTGTTTGTGGTCATCATCGGCTGCATGGGCATGCTGAGCCAGGCGATGATGGCGCCCGCGCTGTTTATTCTGGGTGCGGCCGGCTTTACGCTCTATCCGGTGGCGATGGCCTGGGCCTGCGAGAAAGTAGAACACCATCAACTGGTATCAATGAATCAGGCGTTGCTGCTGAGCTATACCATCGGCAGCCTGGTCGGCCCAACGCTGACCGCGATGCTGATGCAAAACTATTCCGATAACCTGCTGTTTATTATGATTGCCGGGGTATCGTTCGTGTATCTCATGATGCTGCTGCGCAAAGCCGGACACCATCCGACGCCGGTGGCTCACGCCTGATTTTCTGGCGCGTTATCGGCCTGATAACGCGCCCTCACGCCTTCGGCACTATACTGAACTCACGTCGCGCTAGCGTAGTGAGGCGGTTCGGGCGAGCCTATAACCTGCTGACTTTAATACCTTTAACCCTATAAAATGTGCGGGGTGTTGGGGTTTTACACTGTTACGTTATCCTTTTCCGCTTAGTGCTCGCATAATCATCCGTCGAAAAATAACGCATTTGCGAATAATAACATTCAAGGAACGGATTTTATGGCAAGCGAGCAAGAGAAACAGCTGCGATGGTACAACATCGCGCTGATGTCTTTTATTACGGTGTGGGGTTTTGGCAACGTCGTCAATAACTACGCCAACCAGGGGCTGGTGGTTGTTTTCTCCTGGCTGTTTATCTTCGCCCTTTATTTCACGCCGTATGCGCTGATTGTAGGTCAGCTCGGTTCTACCTTTAAAGACGGCAAGGGTGGGGTCAGTACCTGGATTAAAAATACCATGGGGCCGGGGCTGGCATATCTGGCGGCCTGGACCTACTGGGTGGTGCATATTCCCTATCTGGCGCAGAAGCCGCAGGCGATTCTGATAGCCCTTGGCTGGGCCATTAAGGGCAACGGCTCGCTGATCACTGAGTACGGCGTTGTCGCGCTCCAGGGCTGCACGCTGGCGCTGTTTGTCTTCTTCATGTGGGTGGCCTCGCGTGGGATGAAATCGCTGAAGCTGGTCGGGTCTATCGCCGGTATCGCGATGTTCGTCATGTCGCTGCTGTACGTGGTGATGGCGGTGACCGCACCGGCCATCACCGAAGTGACCATCGCCACCACCAATATTACCTGGCGCACTTTCATTCCGCATTTTGACTTCACCTATATCACCACCATTTCGATGCTGGTCTTTGCCGTCGGCGGCGCGGAAAAAATCTCGCCATACGTTAACAATACCCGTAATCCCGGAAAAGAGTTTCCGCGTGGGATGATCTTCCTCGCGGTGATGGTGGCGGTGTGCGCCATTCTCGGCTCGCTGGCGATGGGGATGATGTTTGACTCTAACAATATTCCCGATGACCTGATGGCCAACGGTCAGTATTACGCCTTCCAGCGTCTCGGCGAGTACTATCATATGGGCAATAGCCTGATGGTCATTTACGCCATTGCCAACACGTTGGGGCAGGTTGCCGCGCTGGTGTTTTCTATCGATGCGCCGTTGAAAGTACTCTTGAGCGATGCCGATAGTCGCTATATCCCGCAGAAATTGTGCCGCACCAATGCGTCAGGCACGCCGGTTAATGGTTACCTGTTGACGCTGGTGCTGGTGGCGCTGCTGATTATGCTGCCGACGCTGGGCATTGGTGATATGAACAACCTCTACAAATGGCTGCTGAACCTCAACTCGGTGGTGATGCCATTGCGCTATCTGTGGGTGTTTGTGGCGTTTATTGCGGTGATTCGACTGGGGGAAAAATATCACGCCGAGTACGTGTTTATTCGCAATCGCTCGCTGGCGATGACCGTTGGCGTATGGTGCTTCCTGTTTACCGCCTTTGCCTGCCTGACCGGCATTTTCCCGAAAATGACCGCTTTCACGCCGGAGTGGGCTTTCCAACTGTCGCTAAATGTCGCGACGCCGTTTGTACTGGTGGGGCTGGGGCTGATTTTCCCGCTGCTGGCGCGTAAGAATCGCTAAAGCGAACAAAGGGGGGAAAGCCCCCCCTTTACGGTTATAAGCTCGCGGTCAGCGATGCAAACTGTTGCTGGCTAGTGATGGCGGTGAGATTCGCTAAACGATCGTCCTCATCCAGCCAGCAGACCAGACGCTGAATGGTCTGAATATGTTGCTCGCCGTTTGCCGCAGCCAGCACGATAATCAGTCGCACATCCGGATGGCCGGGAAAAGCGACCGATTCGGCGCAACAGAGCAGCGACAGGCGGCTTTTCTGGCTTAATACGCCTTCTTCCGGGCGTGCGTGAGGTAGCGCAAACTCGGGGCTAAGGATATACCAGGGGCCGTTCTGCTCGGTGGCACGAATAATGGCTTGTGCGTAGTGAACACTGATATCTCCTTGCGCTTCAAGCGGTTGACAGGCGAGCTTAACGGCGCTACGCCAATCGATTTTTTGCGAGGTGAATTGACGGGCGGTAAAAAGCGCATTCTCCATGTCGAACTCCTGCTGATAGGGTCGCCCGATACGCTGGGCGACCGATTCCCTGGTTAACTAAGCGCACGATATAGCGCATCGCCAGATATGCCGTATTTGGCTTTTAGCTGCCGGCTGTTACCGGATTCGGTAAATGTATCCTGCGTGCCAAGACGGGTAAGACGAGCGGGGTGTGCCACCTGAGCCAGCGTTTCAGCTATCTGCCCGCCCAGCCCGCCGTTAACCGTGTGATTCTCGAGCGAAGCAATGATCGGGCAGCCTTCAATCAGCGTAAAGAATGCCTGCTGGTTAAACGGCTTCAGCGTCGCGACGTGGATCAGTTTGCCTTTTTTACCGCTGGCGAGGAGCTTTTCATAGCCGTCAGTCGCTTGTTCAAGCACGGTCCCTTCAAAAACGATCGCAAAGTCATTGCCGCTGTTGGCGATGGCGGCAATATCGCTGACGCGCGGAACGACAGATTTATCGCGCACAGGCATCGGTTCGCGCGCTACGCGGATGTAGACCGGCCCGTTGATGTTCACCGCTTGCTCAAATGCCTCCGCCACCTCTTCAGCATCACCTGGCGTCAGGATAGTCAGGCCAGGCAGAACCCGGGTGAGCGCCAGGTCTTCCAGGGCATGATGCGAAGCGCCATCAGGTCCATCATCCATACCGGGGTGGCTGCCAACGAGCTTAATATTGGCTTTGGCGTAGCAGGCTTGCCGTAGCTGAGTCCATGCCGTGCCGGTGATGAACATGGCGAAGTTAACATAAAAGGGAATGTTGCCTTCCAGCGCCTGACCGATGGCGAAGCTCATTGCCGAACCTTCCGCAATCCCCATTTCGAAAAACGCATCCGGATAGACGGCGGCAAACTGGTCGGTCCGTGTCGAGCTGGCTAAATCGCTATCAATGGCGACGATCGGGTAGCCTTTTTGTTTCAGGGCGATCAGCGCCTGACCGATTTCATCGCGTGGTGCTTTCATCATTGCAACTCCTCCATAGCCTGCTGGTACTGTTCAGTGGTGGGGGTTTTAGAATGCCAGTCGCCGTTATTTTCCATGTAGCTTACGCCGCAGCCTTTCGTGGTATGGGCGATGATCGCGACAGGTTTGCCTTTAAGATGGCGTGACAGCAGCAGCGTGTCGGCGACCTGGTGCATGTCATTACCGTTGTGTAGCTCAAGGACGTGCCAGCCAAAATGACGGATCTTATCGGCTAGTGGTTCGAGGTTAATCACCTGGTTAACCGGGTCGTGAGAAGAAAACCCGTTGTAGTCGATAATGGCTACCAGGTTATCCATTTTCATATGTCCCGCCTGCTGCAGCGTTTCCCAGATTTGCCCTTCATGCATTTCACCGTCACCGATGATGGCGAAGACGCGCTGGTTCTCACCGTGCTGTTTTTTGGCCGCCGCCATCCCGAAGGCGATGGATAATCCCTGACCCAACAACCCGGTGGTGGCATCCACCTCGGGAATCGATTTGATGCTGGGGTGGCCCTGTAGGCGTGAGTTAATCTGGCGGAACGAGCTAAATTCACTTCGATTGATAATTCCTTTCTGGTACAGCATGGCATACTGCGCTGCAACGGCATGGCCCTTGCTCATCACCACGCGGGCCCGCGGCGAGACAGAAAAATCCACCTCTTCATCATAGATCCACGTCAGGATATCGATGATGGAGAGGGCGCCTCCCGGATGGCCAATCCCTGATTCATAAATCATGCTTACAATGTCACGGCGAGCGCTCAGCGCATGCGACTTCAGTTGTTCAATAGTCATCGTATTCCCCTCTTATGGCAGCATTTTGCCGATGTAGTACACAACCAGCCCCAGGGCGACAAAATCGGTTTCCGGGAAGCTGGTGCCCGACAGCCCGACGGATTCCATGATGGGATAGATCAGCGCAGGGCCTATGCCGATAAGAATTCCGGTGATAAAACTTCCGGCAATAGCGCCTTTCCAGCCCCCCGAGGCGTTCCCAAATACCGCCGCCGTGGCGCCGATAAAGAAGTACGGAATAGCGACGGGAATAATGACCGTTTGGCCCAGCAGGGCAAGAAACCCCATGACCACAAGTCCGCCGACAAAAGATGAAATGAACCCCAGTACGGTGGCGGTAGGCGCGTAAGGAAAGACGACAGGGCAGTCCAGCGCCGGTTTAGCGTTAGGGATGAATTTCTCTGAGATACCGAGAAAAGCGGGAACAATTTCAGACAACAGCAGCCGGACGCCGGTGATAATAATGTATAGCGATGCCGTGAAGGTGAGCGATTGATACAGCGGGTAAACCAGCCAGTGCATACCGCCTGCGGCTGCGGTGACCGCGGCTTTACCCGCAGCCAGCGCGGCAATGTAGTAAAAAATGCTGACCGAGATCGACACTGAAACAATGTAATCCTTGAAGATCCCGAGCCATCCCGGAAGGTTAAGTTTTTCCGTTGATTGTTTGGGATCGCCGACCTTTGAGCCTATCCACCCCGATGCGGCGTAAGCCAGAGTGACATAGTGCCCCATGGCGATCTCATCATTGCCTGTGATTTTGCGCATCCACGGCTGGGCAATAGCCGGATACAGACAGGCTGCCAGCCCCAGCAGAATCGAACCGACGATAATTGTCGTCATGTCGCTATAGCCTAGCGCTTTCAACGTGACGGTAAGCAGGGCGGAGAGATACAGATTGTGTTGCCCGGTGAGAAAGATGTACTTAAACGGCGTTATACGGGCAAAAAACAGGTTCCAGCCAAAACCCACCACCATAATGAGTGAAACGCACATCGCGAATTTGGTTTGCGCCAGCCCGGTTAGCGCCTCCGCCAGCGGCATGACGCCTTTCAGACCGAACCCATCGCTGAACAAGGTCTGAAAATTACCCAGAGAGGTGACGGCGAGGCCAGCACCGCCGGCAAAAACCAGAAAACCGACGATAGTTTTAAAGGTTCCGGAGAGGACTTTTTCGATAGGCTTGCGTTGGATAAGCAGCCCTATGAGTGCAATAAAACCAACTAAAAGTGGGGTTACGCCCAGAATGTCGAATACAATGAACTTTAGGAGATCCATATTTCCCCCGAGAGGTTAGTTGTTCTGAATGACGCTGATGAGCGCGGATTCCATCTCTTCGCTGTTCATCAAATCGGTGATGCCGATAGCTCGGAACCCGGCCGCTTCAATTTCATCGGTGAGATCGCGCATTGTGATAACAAAATCAATGCCTTGCCATGTAGCAAGGCCGGACAGTACATCGTGTTCAAGATCGATGTCCCAACCGTTTTTATCGATGATTTTTTGGGCTTTTATTTTGAGCATCAACGAGCTGCCCATACCGGTACGACAGACGATAAGACCTTTCATGAGACGTTCTCCTGTTTATAAAAATAATTATTTTTATTTTACGTTTCGTGATAAAAATAATTATTGAAAAACGAACCGAAGAATGTGACTGAATTTGCATTTCATGCAAAAAAGGCGAAAAATGAGCCAGATAGATAACAACTTGTTGATAAACATAAGAAATGAGGCTTCAGGGTTAAGTCCCATTCTGGAAAAAGTAGGGCGTTTTATCACGGAAAATCCTGATTTCGTGATGAGACACACGATTTCTGAGCTTGCTGATTCGATTGATACCAGCGAAGGCAGCATTACGCGCTTTTGTCGGGCCTTTGGCTTTAAAGGGTTTTCAGACTTCAGAACGGCGTTGGCGCTGGAGCGCGGCGCGGCGCGTTCAGAAGGTGAGCCAAATGATGAAACTTCCGCAGTGATGGCCAGTATTCGTGACAGTAATGCTATCGTTGATAGTATTGAGCTGCAGTCGGTTGCGGTGTGGCTCAATCAGCTCACTTATATCGCTATCTATGCGGTGGGGAGCGCCGTACCGGTCGCGCAGTTTTTGCAGATGAAACTGGTGCAAATGGGGAAAAGCGCCAACTTTATCGATCGCTCATATCCTTCGGCTATTTCGCCGCTGGCCGACTGTGAAAAGACGGGGATTATCGTTATCCATACCGAGCAAACATCTACTGATATGATGCAGGCGCTGACGCTGGCAAAGGAACAAGGGATTAAAATCGTCTCGTTGACTCGGGGATCGTTCGCGCCGTTAAATCGACTGTCGGACTGGAATCTGCAGGCGGCTGTCGCCCTGCAAGGCGAGGGGGAATCTGGCTTTGCTGAAATTGCGGGCGCTATGATGGTCGCCGATCGTATTTTAAGTGCGCTGGAGGGACAGGATGAACGCTATAGCCAGTGCCGGAAAGCGCATCAGAAGCGTATTTTCTCGATTGAGAGCGTGACCAACAAGCTGTCGGAATATTTTATGTCGTAGGGAAGCGATCCCGGCGAGCGTTAGCGCCGCCGGGGAAACTATTGGCATTTAGTACATCACTTTGTGACCATATTGCTCAAGAATGCCCTTCACGCGCTCCATGGTTTCTTTCTTCGGCGGCTTCACGCCGTCGAGCTTATACTCTTCGCCCATCGCTACCCATTTGTGTTTGCCCAGTTCGTGGTAAGGCAGCAACTCGATTTTTTCAACGTTGCCCATATCGCGGGTAAATTCGCCCAGGCGGTGCGCTGAGTCGTCATCATCGGACCAACCCGGCACAACCACGTAGCGGATCCAGACATTGATGTCTTTCTTCGACAGGTACTGTGCGAACTCGAGCGTACGGTGGTTAGATACGCCAACCAGGTTCTGGTGAATGTCGTCGTTCATCTGTTTAAGGTCGAGCATCACCAGATCGGTCACTTCCAGCAGTTCATCAATGACCGGATCGTAGCGGCGCACAAAACCGTTAGTGTCGAGACAGGTGTGAATACCTTCTTGCTTACAGGCGCGGAACCAGTCGCGCACAAACTCGGCTTGCAGAATGGCCTCGCCGCCGGACGCGGTGACGCCGCCGCCGGAAGCGTTCATAAAGTGGCGATAGGTGACCACTTCTTTCATCAATTCTTCAACGGTGATCTCTTTGCCACCGTGCGTATCCCATGTGTCACGGTTATGGCAGTAAAGGCAGCGCATCAGGCAGCCCTGGAAGAAGGTAATAAAGCGGATGCCCGGGCCATCAACGGTGCCACAGGATTCAAAGGAGTGAATGCGACCAGTTACAGACATTGCAGTGTTATCTCCAGTTCTTCCCTGCGTCCGGCAGGGTGACGATCATGATTTCAGGCCGTCTTGAGTTTATTTTGCTTGTTAACCTGATTATAGAAGTTAGCAGGCAAAATAGGCTCGGAGAGCGTAGAGCACTTATAAGAAAGGCCCCACTGACGTGGAGCCTTTATTGTACGCTTTTTAAATCGCGATTTCAGTCAAATCCATTACATGGACTGAGTGAAGGTACGAGTGATAACGTCCTGCTGCTGTTCTTTAGTCAGGGAGTTAAAACGTACTGCGTAGCCAGATACGCGGATGGTCAGCTGCGGATATTTTTCCGGGTTTTCCATCGCGTCGAGCAGCATTTCGCGGTTCATAACGTTAACGTTCAGGTGCTGACCGCCTTCGATAGACGCTTCGTGGTGGAAGTAACCATCCATCAGGCCTGCCAGGTTGGTTTTACGAACGTCGTCGTCTTTACCCAGTGCGTTCGGAACGATAGAGAAGGTGTAAGAGATACCATCTTTAGCGTAAGCAAACGGCAGTTTAGCAACGGAGGTCAGAGAGGCAACAGCACCTTTCTGGTCACGGCCGTGCATCGGGTTAGCACCTGGACCGAACGGCGCGCCAGCGCGACGACCGTCTGGGGTGTTACCGGTTTTCTTACCATAAACCACGTTAGAGGTGATGGTCAGAACAGACTGAGTCGGGATAGCGTTACGGTAAGTAGTCAGTTTCTGAATTTTCTTCATGAAACGTTCTACCAGGTCAACCGCCATGTCATCAACGCGCGGGTCGTTGTTACCAAACTGCGGGTATTCGCCTTCGATTTCGAAGTCGATAGCCAGACCGTCTTCGTCACGAATCGGTTTAACTTTCGCATATTTGATTGCAGACAGGGAGTCAGCGGCAACGGACAGACCAGCGATACCACACGCCATGGTGCGGATAACGTCACGGTCGTGCAGCGCCATCAGAGAAGCTTCGTAGCTGTACTTGTCGTGCATGTAGTGGATGACGTTCAGTGCGGTGACGTACTGTTTAGCCAGCCAATCCATGAAGTGATCCATACGGTCGATAACTTCGTCGTAGTTCAGGTATTCGCCTTTCATCGGTTCAGATTTCGGGCCAACCTGCATTTTCAGTTTTTCATCAACGCCGCCGTTGATTGCGTACAGCATGGTTTTCGCCAGGTTTGCACGCGCACCGAAGAACTGCATTTGTTTACCAACGATCATCGGGCTTACGCAGCAAGCGATAGCGTAGTCATCGTTGTTGAAGTCCGGACGCATCAGGTCATCGTTCTCGTACTGCAGAGAAGAGGTATCGATGGACACTTTCGCGGCGAATTTTTTGAACGCCAGCGGCAGTTTTTCGGACCACAGGATGGTGATGTTCGGTTCCGGAGACGGACCCATGGTGTACAGGGTGTTCAGGAAACGGAAGCTGTTTTTGGTGACCAGGGTACGGCCGTCAACGCCCATACCACCGACGGATTCAGTTGCCCAAATCGGGTCGCCGGAGAACAGTTCATCATACTCAGGGGTACGCAGGAAGCGAACCATACGCAGTTTCATGACCAGGTGGTCAATCATTTCCTGAGCTTCAAGTTCTGTGATTTTGCCTGCTTTCAGGTCACGTTCGATGTAGATATCCAGGAAGCTGGAGGTACGACCGAAGGACATTGCAGCGCCGTTCTGGGATTTAACAGCGGCCAGGTAGCCGAAGTAAGTCCACTGGATAGCTTCCTGAGCGTTGGTAGCCGGACCAGAGATGTCGTAGCCGTATTTAGCAGCCATCTCTTTGATCTGACCCAGCGCACGGTGCTGTTCAGAGATTTCTTCACGCAGACGGATAGTCGCTTCCAGGTTCACACCGTTTTCCAGATCGGACTGGAGAGAGGAGAACTGAGCGAATTTGTCTTTCATCAGGTAGTCGATACCGTAAACGGCGATACGACGATAGTCACCGATGATACGACCACGGCCGTATGCGTCTGGCAGACCGGTCAGAACACCGGATTTACGGCAGCGCAGGATGTCCGGAGTATAAACGTCGAACACGCCCTGGTTGTGAGTTTTACGGTATTCGGTGAAGATTTTTTTGATAGTCGGATCCAGCTCGCGGTTGTACGCTTTGCAGGAACCTTCGATCATTTTGATGCCGCCGAACGGGATAAGCGCACGCTTCAGCGGAGCTTCAGTCTGCAGACCAACAATTTTTTCCAGCGCTTTGTTGATGTAACCAGCGTCGTGGGAAGTGATGGTGGAAGCTACGGCGGTGTCAAAGTCAACTGGCGCGTGAGTGCGGTTTTCCAGTTTAACGCCTTCCATAACGTTGTCCCACAGTGCTGTGGTCGCGTCAGTTGCGCCAGCCAGGAAGGACTCGTCACCCTCATACGGAGTGTAGTTTTTCTGGATGAAGTCACGTACGTTTACTTCATTCTGCCAGTCACCTTTCGCAAAACCTTCCCAGGCTGTGGCTAACTTTTCATTAAGTTCGGACATGTAACACCTACCTATCTTAAGTGGACTTTTTATTTACTGCCTGGAGCAACAGTCAATTAATGACGGTCGCCGCCACGCAGGTAAATGACCCAGTATGTCAACCCAACCAGCAAGCCGCCGCCGATGATGTTCCCGATGGTTACCGGAATCAGGTTATCGGTGATGAAGTGCATCACGGTCAGGTGAGAGAAACTGTCCGGAGTCGAACCGATAGCGGTCCAGAATTCCGGGCTAGCAAAGTTGCGTATTACGATACCCATCGGGATCATAAACATGTTTGCGATACTGTGCTCAAAACCGCTGGCGACGAACATGGCAACCGGTAAAACCATAATCATGGCTTTATCCATCAGGCTGCGGCCAGAGTAGCTCATCCAGACTGCCAGGCAGACCATCAGGTTTGCGAGGATGCCGAGAGCGACGGCTTCGATAAATGTATGGTGCATTTTGTGGTCAGCGGTTTGCAGGACGTTTAGCCCCCAGCCGCCGTTGGCCGTCATATATTCGCCGGACAGCCACATGAGCAGGACGAAGAGCAGGCACCCAACCAGGTTACCAACATAGACGTTCAGCCAGTTTTTCGCCAGCTGACCCCAGGTAATTCGGCCGCTGGCTTTCGCCACAACGATCAGGACGGTCGACGTAAAAAGGTCAGCGCCACAAATAACGCAAAGGATTAAGCCTAGTGAGAAGCAGATACCACCAATCAGCTTGGCGATGCCGAACGGCATGCCCGCCGTACCCGTGGTTGCGGTAATGTAAAAAACAAAAGCAATCGAGATAAAGACGCCCGCAGTAATCGCCAGATAAAAGGTTTTCAGCGGATGTTTGGTTGCTTTATAGACGCCTGCTTCTTCGGCAACTTTGGCCATCGCAGCAGGAAGGAGTAGATCAAAAGGGTTGTCAGCTTTCACACTAACTCTCTCTTTTTATTTAATCGGCGACGAGATACTAACAAAGCATTATAGATGAGAATTTGATATAGATCATATCTCACCTGGCTAATAGGCCTGAAGAACGCGTGGTTTTTCATCAATCCCTTGCTAACTATATGAATATAAAAATGAAAATAAATTTTAAGATTTACACAATCAGTTGAATTTTTTCTTTACCCTTAATTTTGTTGGTTAATTAAAATGGAGTAATGATCAAGAAATTTAACAATAAAAGTAAGCTACCAATTATAGTATTTACTTATATTTAACTTTATTTTCACAGAATCGCGAAGCGAAACGTTGAAATAAAAAAAGGGCCAACAAGTGGCCCCGTAATATAGCCCAGGTCGTCCGTTAAGCCTACTTTTTCTATGGAGAAGTGCTTACTTCGCCCAGAAAGCAGCTTTCGCGCGCTGCAGTTTTTCGTAGGCCTGTAATAGCGACTGGTGGGCCGGGAAGGCTTCCAGGGAACCGTCGACCGGTTGCAGGCCATAGAATGCCTCTTCACCGCTCAGGGCCGCGCTGGCGGCTTCAACCGCATCGGCGCCGTACATGCGAACAAACGCGTTCAGGTACTGCAGAGGCTCGCGCTCTTCTTCCTGGGACAGCAGCAGCAGCGTTTGCAGGCAACGATAGTAGTTGGCGCGCTCGGCGCTGAACACCGAAGCGTTGAACTCCATGGTCCATTCCGTCCAGATCAGCGCTTGCTCAAGATCGCCGCCTGCGAGCGCCAGCATCGCCTTCAGCTCACCAATACGCAGGGTGTACCAGCCGTTGTTCGGACCGGTCGCCAGGCCCAGCAGTTCGCGCACGCGGGTAAAGTCGTCCAGCCCTTCATCGTCGAGCTGTTCGATCAGGTTCAGGTACTCTTCTTTTTCCCACTCGCTGCCTGGCAAGGAGAGAAGGGTTTCGCGCAGATGGCTACCCATATTGTTGTTTGCCAGCCACAGATCTTCCGCCGGATAGATATCGGACATCCCTGGCACGATGATACGGCACGCGTAGACGCCAAGGTGCTCGTAGTCGGCGATGTACACTTCTTTATCTTCTTCTTTGAAGATAGCCATCAGCGTGGCGAACTCTTCTTCGGTCGTGCCGGAGAAGTTCCAGTCGGCGAACGGATAGTCGGCGTCCTGCTTGAACATATCCCATGAGATCAAACCGCTGGAGTCAATGAAGTGGGTTTCCAGGTTGGTATGTTCAGCCACTTCTTCGTCATCGAAGGTTGGCGGGGTGAACACGTCGAGATCTTTCAGGCCACGGCCCTGTAGCAGCTCGGTCACCGTACGCTCCAGCGCGACGCCGAAGTCCGGATGCGCACCGAAGGAGGCAAAGCAGGTACCGTTTGCCGGGTTGAACAGCACTACGCAAATCACCGGGTATTTTCCACCCAGAGAGCCGTCGTAGGCGAAGATCGGGAAACCTTCCGCTTCCAGCGTTTTGATGGATTCCACCACGCCCGGATAGCGCGCCAGCACCTCGGCAGGGATTTCCGGCAGGCTGATGCTTTCCGCAATAATGCGGTTTTTCACGTGGCGTTCAAACACTTCCGACAAACCCTGAACGCGGGCTTCGTTACGGGTGTTGCCCGCAGACATGCCGTTGGAGACATACAGGTTTGCAACGATGTTCATCGGAATATAGATAGTTTCGCCGTCGGACTGACGGGTAAACGGCAGACCGCACACGCCGCGATCGTCGTTGCCGGACTGCAGATCGACCAGCATGCTGGCAGTCAGTTGATCGTCAGGATCGTAGAAAGCGCGCAGACGGGCATCGAGCAGGCCTTCCGGCACCTCGTCGTCATCGGTCAGCGGGAACCATTTTTCGTTCGGATAGTGCACGAACGGGCCGTTGGCGATTTTGTCGCCCAGCCAGAAGTCGGCGAAGAAATAGTTGGTTGACAGACGTTCGAAGTACTCGCCCAGCGCGGAGGCCAGCGCCGCCTTTTTGGTCGCGCCTTTGCCGTTGGTAAAGCACAGAGAGCATGCCTTATCACGAATATGCACCGACCAGACGTTAGGAACCGGGTTCAGCCAGGAAGCTTCTTCAATATCGAAGCCCAGATCGAGCAGCTTTTGCTGGAAGCGAGCGATGGAATCTTCCAGTGCGGCATCTTTGCCGGGAATATAGGTTTGCGTCATAGCAATCTCTTTTGTCGTACGGAAAGCGCGCAATGATACGGGTTTTGCGTGACGGGTGCTATCTTCGGCGAAAATAAAAGGGGCAGCTATGCTTACTGACGATAACCTCCTGTTAAGGCGTCGAAAAATGAAAGCATTTGATCTTCAACGGATGGCATTTGATAAAGCTCCTCCTGAATTTTTAGGCGAAGTGGCGCTAAGGTGCCTCTTTACCTTCGTACTGGTTTTCTTATTTCTCAAAATCACTGGCCGTCGCGGCGTTCGACAAATGTCGCTCTTCGAAGTGCTAATTATCCTGACGCTGGGGTCGGCCGCCGGAGACGTGGCTTTTTATGATGATGTCCCGCTGGTACCGGTATTCGCCGTTTTTGTCACGCTCGCGCTGTTGTATCGGCTGGCGATGTGGCTGATGTCGAAAAGCGAGAAAGTGCAGGATCTACTCGAAGGCAAAGCGATTGTCATCGTGAAAGAAGGCCAACTGGCCTGGGAGAACGTGCGGCGAGCGAATCTGACCGAGCTGGATTTTTTTATGGCGCTGCGTCTTAACAGTATTGAGCAACTTGGGCAGGTCCGCCTGGCGATTATGGAAACCGACGGGCAGATTAGCGTGTTTTATTATCCCGACGATGAGGTCAAACCGGGCCTGTGTATCTTACCCGATAGCCTGACCCAGCGATTTAAAGCGGTGCCTGAGCCGGGAGAATACGCGTGCGTCCGCTGCAGCTATGTTGTCGATTTACAGGCGGGGGAGCGCCAATTATGTCCGCGCTGCGCAAATCCGGCATGGACGAAGGTGAGCAGGGCGAAACGCATTGCCTGACAGCGATTTTGTCGGTTTTGTACCGGCAAGACGGCAGAATCTATTGTGTGATGAACGGCGCATTTCGGCGGCAGAAAGTTTTAGACATTGCGGCGCGTGTCACTGAATGATAAAACCAATAGCCACAGGAATAACTTATGCCCACGCGTTGATGACGCGCGAGGCATGCGGTCAGACAACATTGCAATGTGGTGAGGGTTATGGCTCAGGTCTTTAATTTCAGTTCAGGTCCGGCGATGCTTCCGGCAGAAGTTCTTAAACTGGCGCAGAAAGAACTTTGCGACTGGAACGGGTTAGGTACGTCGGTAATGGAAGTCAGCCACCGTGGTAAAGAGTTTATCCACGTGGCAGAGGAAGCAGAAAAAGATTTCCGCGACCTGCTTAATATCCCTTCCAACTACAAAGTACTGTTCTGCCACGGCGGTGGACGCGGTCAGTTTGCCGGCGTTCCGCTGAATATTCTGGGCGATAAAACCACCGCCGACTACGTCGATGCGGGCTACTGGGCGGCAAGTGCGGTAAAAGAAGCCAAAAAATACTGCACCCCGAACGTTATCGACGCGAAAATTACCGTCGACGGCAAGCGTGCCGTTAAACCGATGAGCGACTGGCAGCTCTCTGACAACGCGGCCTATCTGCACTACTGCCCGAACGAAACCATCGACGGCATCGCGATTGAAGAGACGCCGAACTTTGGTAAAGACGTGATTGTTGCCGCCGATTTTTCATCAACGATTCTCTCTCGCCCGATTGACGTCAGCCGCTACGGCGTAATCTATGCCGGCGCGCAGAAAAACATCGGCCCGGCGGGCTTAACGCTGGTCATCGTGCGTGAAGATCTGCTGGGCAAAGCTCACGTGGCTTGCCCGTCGATTCTCGACTACACCGTGCTGAACGACAACGACTCCATGTTCAACACGCCGCCGACCTTCGCCTGGTATCTGGCGGGTCTGGTCTTCAAATGGCTGAAAGAGCAGGGCGGCGTTGCGGCCATGGACCGCATCAATCAGAAGAAGGCCGATCTTCTGTATAACACCATTGATGGTAGTGATTTCTACCGTAACGACGTGGCCAGCGCCAACCGTTCACGCATGAACGTGCCGTTCCAGCTGGCCGACAGCGCGCTGGACAAAGTGTTCCTTGAAGAGTCCTTTGCCGCCGGCCTGCACGCGCTGAAAGGCCACCGCGTGGTGGGCGGGATGCGCGCATCCATCTATAACGCTATGCCGCTGGCTGGCGTACAGGCGTTAACGGAGTTCATGCAGGACTTCGAACGTCGCCACGGTTAATTTTATTTTTTTGTTCATCCCCACAGCATCTGTCTGTGGGGTTTTTACTTCTGCTTTTGAGAGTTGAGTTTCATGGAATCCCTGACGTTACAACCTATCGCGCGCGTAGACGGCACGATTAATCTGCCTGGTTCTAAAAGCGTGTCGAACCGTGCGCTGCTGCTGGCGGCGCTGGCGCGTGGCACCACCGTCCTGACAAACCTGCTGGACAGCGATGATGTTCGCCACATGCTGAACGCGTTGAAAGCGCTGGGAATTCACTACACCCTGTCTGCCGATCGTACCCGCTGCGAAGTGACCGGAAACGGCGGCCCGCTGCAGGCTTCCGGCGAGCTGGAACTGTTCCTGGGTAATGCGGGTACCGCCATGCGTCCGCTGGCTGCCGCGCTGTGCCTCGGCGCAAACAATATCGTGCTGACCGGCGAACCGCGCATGAAGGAGCGCCCGATTGGTCACCTGGTCGATGCCCTGCGTCAGGGCGGCGCGCAGATTGAGTATCTGGAGCAGGAAAACTACCCGCCGCTACGCCTGAAAGGTGGTTTCAATGGCGGCAGCGTGGAGGTTGACGGCAGCGTTTCCAGTCAGTTTCTGACCGCGCTGCTGATGACTGCGCCGCTGGCGCCGCAGGACACCACCATTAGCATCAAGGGCGACCTGGTCTCCAAACCGTATATTGATATCACCTTGCACCTGATGAAAACCTTCGGTGTTGAAGTTGAAAATCAGAATTACCAGCGCTTCGTCGTAAACGGTAATCAGCAGTATGTTTCTCCTGGGCATTATCTGGTGGAAGGCGACGCCTCTTCGGCTTCTTACTTCCTCGCTGCCGGGGCGATTAAAGGAGGCACCGTGAAGGTGACCGGTATTGGCCGCCACAGCGTACAGGGCGATATTCGCTTTGCTGACGTGCTGGAGAAAATGGGCGCAACCATCACCTGGGGCGACGACTATATTGCCTGCACGCACGGCGAGCTGAACGCGATTGATATGGATATGAACCATATCCCTGACGCGGCGATGACGATTGCCACCGCGGCGCTGTTTGCCAAAGGCACGACGACGCTGCGTAACATCTATAACTGGCGCGTGAAAGAGACTGACCGCCTGTTCGCGATGGCGACCGAACTGCGTAAAGTGGGCGCTGAAGTAGAAGAGGGTGAAGACTACATTCGTGTGACACCGCCTGCGACGCTGAATTTTGCGGAAATCGGTACCTATAACGATCACCGTATGGCGATGTGTTTCTCGCTGGTGGCGCTGTCGGATACCCCAGTCACCATCCTTGACCCGAAATGTACGGCGAAAACTTTCCCGGACTATTTCGAGCAGTTGGCGCGCATTAGCACGCCGGCCTAGTTCTTTCTCGCATGCAAAAACGCTGACCAGATGTCGGCGTTTTTTTTCGGACTTTTTGCGGCAAAAATTAAATCATCGTCACTTTCCGGGCTAGCTCACGCCTGGCCCACTATACTTGTCTATTCTCCTGCTATTGATAGGGCTAATTCTGGAATTCGCAGACAAAGGTAACCGTCTGACGCAGAGATGCGTATAATGCGCGGCGTTTACGTTATGTATGCCTTTTATTAAGGAGAGAGAGATGACGGCAATTGCTCCGGTAATTACCATTGACGGCCCAAGCGGCGCAGGTAAAGGCACGCTGTGCAAAGCGATGGCAGAAGCATTGCAATGGCATTTGCTGGACTCCGGCGCTATCTATCGCGTGCTGGCGCTTGCGGCGCTGCATCACCATGTTGATGTGAACTCTGAAGATGCACTGGTCCCGCTTGCGGCTCATCTGGACGTACGTTTTGTCTCTACTGATGGGGCGCTGGAAGTTATCCTCGAAGGGGAAGACGTTAGCGGCGAAATTCGCACTCAGGAAGTGGCTAACGCCGCCTCACAGGTGGCTGCCTTCCCGCGCGTACGTGAGGCGCTGCTGCGCCGTCAGCGCGCTTTCCGCGAAGCGCCAGGGCTGATTGCCGACGGCCGTGACATGGGCACCGTGGTGTTCCCGGACGCGCCGGTCAAAATCTTCCTCGATGCCTCATCGGAAGAACGTGCACAACGCCGCATGCTACAGTTGCAGGAAAAGGGCTTTAGTGTTAACTTTGAGCGCCTTTTGGCAGAGATAAAGGAGCGAGACGACCGCGATCGTAATCGTGCCGTTGCGCCGCTGGTTCCTGCCGCCGATGCTTTAGTGTTGGATTCCACCACCTTAAGCATTGAGCAAGTAATTGAAAAAGCGTTAGACTATGCGCGCCAGAAATTGGCAATCGCGTAAGACGCGACCGAATTTGCAGTACCCCCGTTGCAAAGGATTGACAGCGGGTATGTGAAACAACCCCATCCGACAAGGTGTCAGGTGGACGTTAATATTAACCTGAAGATTAAACATGACTGAATCTTTTGCTCAACTGTTTGAAGAATCCTTAAAAGAAATCGAAACCCGCCCGGGTTCCATCGTTCGTGGTGTTGTTGTTGCTATCGACAAAGACGTAGTACTGGTTGACGCCGGTCTGAAATCTGAGTCTGCCATTCCGGCTGAGCAGTTCAAAAACGCCCAGGGCGAACTGGAAATCCAGGTTGGTGACGAAGTTGACGTTGCTCTGGATGCAGTAGAAGACGGCTTCGGTGAAACCCTGCTGTCCCGTGAGAAAGCTAAACGTCACGAAGCTTGGATCACGCTGGAAAAAGCTTACGAAGAAGCTGAAACTGTAGTTGGTGTTATCAACGGCAAAGTTAAAGGTGGCTTCACTGTTGAGCTGAACGGTATTCGTGCGTTCCTGCCGGGTTCCCTGGTAGACGTTCGTCCGGTGCGCGATACTCTGCACCTGGAAGGCAAAGAGCTTGAGTTCAAAGTAATCAAGCTGGACCAGAAGCGTAACAACGTTGTTGTTTCTCGTCGTGCCGTTATCGAATCCGAAAACAGCGCAGAGCGCGATCAGCTGCTGGAAAACCTGCAGGAAGGCATGGAAGTTAAAGGTATCGTTAAGAACCTCACTGACTACGGTGCATTCGTTGATCTGGGCGGCGTTGACGGCCTGCTGCACATCACCGATATGGCCTGGAAACGCGTTAAGCATCCGAGCGAAATCGTGAACGTTGGCGACGAAATCAACGTTAAAGTGCTGAAATTCGACCGCGAGCGTACTCGTGTATCTCTGGGCCTGAAACAGCTGGGCGAAGATCCATGGGTAGCTATCGCTAAGCGTTATCCGGAAGGTACCAAACTGACCGGTCGCGTGACCAACCTGACCGACTACGGCTGCTTCGTTGAAATCGAAGAAGGCGTTGAAGGCCTGGTTCACGTTTCCGAAATGGATTGGACCAACAAAAACATCCACCCGTCCAAAGTTGTTAACGTTGGCGACGTAGTGGAAGTGATGGTTCTGGATATCGACGAAGAACGTCGTCGTATCTCCCTGGGTCTGAAGCAGTGCAAATCTAACCCATGGCAGCAGTTCGCAGAAACCCACAACAAGGGCGACCGCGTTGAAGGTAAAATCAAGTCTATCACTGACTTCGGTATCTTCATCGGCCTGGACGGCGGCATCGACGGCCTGGTTCACCTGTCTGACATCTCTTGGAACGTTGCAGGCGAAGAAGCAGTTCGTGAATACAAAAAAGGCGACGAAATCGCAGCAGTTGTTCTGCAGGTTGACGCAGAGCGTGAGCGTATCTCCCTGGGCGTTAAACAGCTCGCAGAAGATCCGTTCAACAACTGGGTTGCTCTGAACAAGAAAGGCGCAATCGTAAACGGTAAAGTGACTGCAGTTGACGCTAAAGGCGCAACCGTAGAACTGGCTGACGGCGTTGAGGGTTACCTGCGCGCTTCTGAAGCTTCCCGTGACCGCGTTGAAGATGCGACTCTGGTTCTGAGCGTTGGCGACGACGTTGAAGCTAAATTCACCGGCGTTGATCGCAAAAACCGCGCAATTAGCCTGTCTGTTCGTGCGAAAGACGAAGCTGACGAGAAAGATGCAATCGCTACTGTTAACAACAAACAGGAAGACGGCAACTTCTCCAACGCTATGGCTGAAGCATTCAAAGCAGCTAAAGGCGAGTAATCTTGCGCATTCGGGTTTAACAACCTGAATTGTGATGAGTTTACTTGACAGATTGCAGGTTTCGGCCTGTAATCTAGCACAAAGGGCGGCTACGGCCGCCCTTGTTTAATAAGCTGTTAGCTAATTTTCCTTGAAAGGAAACCGGAGGAATCATGACCAAGTCAGAATTGATTGAAAGACTTGCCAGCCAGCAATCCCATATCCCTGCCAAAGCAGTGGAAGATGCGGTGAAAGAGATGCTGGAGCATATGGCCTCAACCCTGGCCCAGGGCGAGCGCATTGAAATCCGCGGTTTCGGCAGCTTCTCTCTGCACTATCGAGCACCACGTACCGGGCGTAACCCGAAAACTGGCGACAAAGTGGAACTGGAAGGCAAGTATGTGCCACACTTCAAGCCGGGCAAAGAACTGCGCGACCGCGCCAATATTTACGATTGAGTTTTGACCGCTAACCGGCGGTAAACTTGGTTGAGAAAAAAGCACCTGCGGGTGCTTTTTTCGTTTTTACAAATCCACTCTGGAATACCCCTCGCAGTTTCTTCGCAACGGCTGCACGCGCCGCATATTCACCTGACGCCGCTTCGCACGCTTTACGATCCGCTCACGACAATTCCCTCATCTCGCGCAACACTACCGATAACAAGGAGGTGTCAATGCGTTTGCCGCAGCTGGCTGGCTATATGCTGGCCGGAATCTTACCGCTGAGCGTGCTGCCAGAACTACCCGCGCTTTGGTGTATTAAGCTTGCCATTGTTGGGCTGATTCTCCTCAGCGCGTGTGGACGGTTGGGGCGCTCCGCTTCATTGGTGGGGCTTATGTTCTGTTGGGGCGTTCTGGCGGCGTGGCAGGTGCAGTGGCCTGCATTGACGCTACCGGGGAAAAACCGACAGGTTGAGTTGACGATAACGCAAACCGACGGGCAGACGACACATCAGGGCACGATCACCCGGCTGGAAGGTCAGCGCCTGTTCCCGGGCATCGCTATTACCCTCTACGGTAGCTATCTGCCACAGCCGCCGTGCGTTGGTCAGCGTTGGCAGATGACGATTCGTGCCCGGCCCGTCCACGGCCAGTTAAACGCAGGGGGCTTCGACTCTCAGCGCTACGCGTTATCACAGCATCGTATCTTAACCGGGAGAATCATCTCCGCAGGAATACTGGAGAGCACCTGCAGCCTGCGTGCCCGCTACCTGACATCGCTGCAAACGTCTCTCGCAACCTATCCCTGGCATGATGTCATGCTGGCGCTTGGGATGGGGGAGCGGCTCTCGGTCGCGCCGGAGATTAAATCGCTAATGCAGCAAACCGGGACTTCACACCTGATGGCGATTTCCGGGCTGCATATTGCGCTCGGCGCTTCCCTGGGGTGGCTGTTGGTGCGTGCCGTGCAGTTTTTTCTTCCCGTCTGGCTGATTAACTGGCGTTTGCCGCTCCTGGTGTCACTGACGAGCGGATTCGCCTACGCAGCGCTGACGGGAATGCAGCCGCCCGCGATGCGAACGGTGGTGGCTGCCACCGTCTGCTGTCTGCTCCGTTTACACGCCAGGCGCTGGGCTGGCTGGGAAGTCTGGCTTTGCTGTCTGGCTACCATTCTGTTTCTCGACCCGCTGGCAGTGCTGTCCGATAGCCTGTGGTTGTCGGCAGCTGCGGTCGGCGCGCTCATTTTTTGGTACCAATGGGTACCGTTGCCCGCGTGGGCATATCCACGATGGTTTCGCCCGCTCGCGAGTCTGATCCATCTACAGATGGGTTTGATGCTGCTGTTAACCCCGCTGCAAGTCATGTTGTTTCACGGTATCAGCGTAACCTCGCTGCTGGCGAATCTGGTGGCGGTACCGGTGGTGACGTTTATCGCTGTGCCGCTGATTCTGCTGGCGATGTTTCTGCATCTGTGCGGCCCAATAACGCTGGAAACAATGACATGGTACGGCGCCGACCGGGTGATGGCGCTGGTGTTTGGTTACTTACGCCTGCTGCCAACCGGATGGTGGAACATTGGCAGCGCATGGCTGGGAATTTCGCTGCTGCCGTGGGGAGCGTTGATTCTCTGGCGCTTGCACGGTTGGTTGCGCTTTCCGGCGCTAGGGTTGTCGTTAAGCATCCTGTTGGCCTTCCCATTGTGGCGTAAAACGCCAGAAGACCAGTGGCGGGTCACCATGCTTGATGTCGGGCAGGGGTTAGCGATGGTGATTACGCGGGGTGACAAAGCGTTGCTCTACGATACCGGGCTAGCCTGGCCGGGCGGTGACAGCGGCGAACAGCTCATTGCGCCCTGGCTGCGCTGGCACGGGCTTACGCCTCAGGGCATTATTCTGAGCCACGATCATCTGGATCATCGCGGCGGTCTGCGCTCGCTACGACAGAGCTGGCCGGGAATGTGGGTCAGAAGCCCGCTGGGCTGGGCCGGTCATCAACCCTGCGCACGCGGGGAAGCCTGGCAGTGGCAGGGGTTAACCTTTCGTGCGCTCTGGCCGCTGCCGGGGAAGGCACAGAAGGGTAATAACGGTTCCTGCGTCGTGAGGGTAGATGATGGCAAAAACAGCATCCTGCTGACGGGAGATATTGAATTATCGGCAGAAATGGCCATGATTAGCCGTTTCTGGCAGCCATTTGCGTCTACAATTATCCAGGTCCCACATCACGGTAGCTCGACGTCTTCGGGGATGGCGCTGATACAACGGGTGGGCGGCGAGGCGGCTTTGGCATCCGCATCCCGCTATAACGCATGGCACCTGCCTTCCACGAAGGTCAGGGCGCGCTATCTGCAGCGACAGTATGCCTGGTTCGATACACCGCATCAGGGGCAAATTACACTCACTTTTAGTGCCAATGGCTGGAAGATTGAAGGCTTACGAGATCAACTTTTACCTCGTTGGTATCATCAGTGGTTTGGCGAGACTCGCGATAACGGGTAGAATATGCGGCTATTTCAACACAAGCTGGTTTTTTGAATGCAGAACGACAAAGATCTCTCCACGTGGCAGACCTTCCGCCGACTCTGGCCAACTATTGCGCCGTTTAAAGCAGGGCTGATCGTGGCGGGCGTGGCGTTAATCCTTAACGCAGCCAGCGATACCTTTATGCTATCGCTTCTTAAACCGTTACTGGATGATGGTTTTGGTAAAACAGACCGCTCAGTGCTGCTGTGGATGCCGCTGGTCGTTATTGGCCTGATGATCCTGCGTGGGATCACGAGCTATATTTCTAGCTACTGTATTTCCTGGGTTTCCGGCAAGGTCGTGATGACCATGCGTCGTCGGCTGTTCAGCCACATGATGGGAATGCCCGTTTCCTTCTTCGATAAGCAGTCCACCGGAACGCTGTTGTCGCGTATTACCTATGACTCTGAGCAGGTGGCGTCCTCCTCCTCCAGCGCATTGATTACCGTAGTGCGCGAAGGGGCTTCCATCATTGGCCTGTTCATCATGATGTTCTACTACAGCTGGCAGCTGTCGGTGATTCTCATTGTGCTGGCGCCTATCGTGTCGATGGCGATCCGCGTGGTGTCTAAACGCTTCCGTAGCATCAGTAAAAACATGCAGAACACCATGGGGCAGGTGACCACCAGCGCAGAACAGATGCTAAAAGGGCATAAAGAAGTGCTGATGTTCGGCGGCCAGGAAGTGGAAACCAAGCGTTTTGATAAGGTCAGCAACAAGATGCGTCTGCAGGGGATGAAGCTGGTCTCCGCGTCGTCTATCTCTGACCCTATCATTCAGCTGATTGCCTCTCTGGCGCTGGCGTTTGTTCTGTATGCCGCCAGTTTCCCAAGCGTTATGGAAACGTTGACCGCGGGTACCATTACCGTCGTCTTCTCGTCCATGATTGCGCTGATGCGTCCGCTAAAATCGTTAACTAACGTCAACGCACAGTTCCAGCGCGGGATGGCGGCCTGTCAGACGCTGTTTGCCATTCTGGATAGCGAGCAGGAAAAAGACGAAGGTAAACTGAATATCGAACGTGCTAAAGGCAGCGTTGAGTTCCGTAACGTTACCTTCACCTATCCAGGCCGCGAAACCCCGGCGCTGCAAAACATCAACCTGGCGATTCCAGAAGGGAAAACGGTGGCGTTGGTGGGGCGTTCTGGCTCTGGTAAATCTACTATCGCCAGCCTGCTAACTCGTTTCTACGATATTGACGAAGGCGAAATTCTGCTCGATGGGCACGATCTGCGCGAGTACAAACTGGCCTCTCTCCGTAATCAGGTCGCGCTGGTTTCGCAGAACGTCCACCTGTTTAACGACACGGTAGCCAATAACATCGCCTATGCGCGTACCGACGAATTCAGCCGCGAGCAGGTTGAAGAGGCGGCACGGATGGCATACGCGATGGACTTTATCAATAAAATGGATAACGGTCTCGATACGGTGATTGGTGAAAACGGCGTACTGCTTTCGGGCGGCCAGCGCCAGCGTATTGCTATCGCCCGTGCGCTGCTGCGTAACAGCCCAATCCTGATCCTCGATGAAGCCACCTCGGCGCTGGATACCGAATCTGAGCGTGCGATTCAGGCGGCGTTGGATGAACTGCAGAAAAACCGCACCTCGCTGGTGATTGCGCACCGTCTGTCCACTATCGAACAGGCTGACGAAATCATTGTGGTTGAAGACGGACGTATCGTTGAGCGGGGCAGCCATAGCGATCTGCTCGAACAGCGCGGCGTCTACGCACAGCTGCACAAAATGCAGTTTGGCGAATGATAGCGAAGATCTGGTCAGGCGAATCGCCGCTCTGGCGGCTGCTGCTGCCGCTCTCCTGGCTGTACGGCCTGGTGAGCGGCGTGATTCGCCTGTGCTATCAGCTAGGGCTGAAGAAATCCTGGCGCGCGCCGTGTCCGGTCGTGGTTGTGGGGAACCTGACGGCGGGCGGCAACGGTAAAACGCCGGTGGTTATCTGGTTAGTGGAACAGCTTCAACGGCAGGGCGTGCGTGTTGGCGTGGTTTCTCGCGGCTACGGTGGCAAAGCGGACAGCTATCCGCTGCTGCTGAATGCCGATACCACCACCGCGCAGGCCGGCGACGAACCGGTGCTGATTTTCCAGCGTACCGGCGTGCCCGTCGCCGTTTCCCCAGTGAGGGTCGATGCGGTGAAGGCGCTGTTAGCCGCCCACGATCTTCAGCTGATCGTCACCGATGACGGTTTGCAGCACTACCGACTGGCCCGCGATAAAGAGATCGTCGTGATCGATGGCGTGCGCCGCTTTGGTAATGGCTGGTGGCTACCGGCCGGGCCGATGCGTGAACGCGCTTCACGCCTGGAAACGGTCGATGCCCGGATCGTCAACGGCGGCGAAGCGCTGCCGGGAGAAATTCCGATGACGTTACGTCCGGGAGACGCCGTCAATCTGCTGACCGGTGAGCGGCAGCCCGTTTCCACACTACAAAACGTAGTGGCGATGGCCGGTATTGGTCACCCGCCGCGCTTTTTTGCCACGCTGAATGATTGCGGTTTGCAGCCTGTACGTACGGTGGCGCTGGCCGATCATCAGGCGTTGAGCGAAGCTGACGTCCAGGAGCTGGTCTTGCCGGGGCAGGCGCTCATCATGACCGAAAAAGATGCGGTGAAATGTCGCCGCTTCGCGCAGAAAAACTGGTGGTATCTGCCGGTGGACGCCGTACTTTCCGGCGATCGCGCGCAGACGCTGCTGCAGGAATTGATTACCCTCGCACGGCGCTAAACCGCGTCGGCGATAGCAGGGGAACGGCATGGCAGAACTGCAACTCACCCTTCGCGTCGCGCGGAATCTGCATCTGGCGGCACAGGGCCTTCTTACCCGTCCACGTCGTCAGCCCCAGACGACGGATATTCTCCGTACCATTCAGCAAATGTCTTTGCTGCAAATCGATACCATCAACGTGGTGGCCCGCAGCCCGTATCTGGTGCTCTTCAGCCGTCTTGGTGCCTATCCTTCCTCGTGGCTCGATGATGCGCTCGCGCGCGGTGAGCTGATGGAGTACTGGGCGCATGAAGCGTGTTTCCTGCCGCGCAGCGATTTTGCGCTGGTGCGCCATCGTATGCTGGCGCCGCATAACATGGGCTGGAAATATCACCAAAGCTGGATGGATGAGCACGCTACCGAGATTGCGGCCCTGAAAGCGCATATCGCTGAGAATGGCCCGGTGCGCTCCGCCGATTTTGCTCACCCGCGTAAGGGGCAGAGCGGCTGGTGGGAATGGAAACCGCACAAGCGGCACCTTGAGGGGCTGTTTACCGCGGGCGAAGTGATGGTGGTAGAACGCCGAAACTTCCACCGCGTTTACGATCTGACGGAACGCGTCATGCCGCAGTGGGACGATCGCCGTGATGCGCTCGCGCAGCCGCAGGCCGAAGCCCTGATGCTGGAAAACAGCGCCCGCAGCCTGGGTATTTTTCGTCCTCAATGGCTGGCGGACTATTATCGGCTGCGCCAGCCGGATCTCCGCGCGCTGTTGGCACAGTGGCAAGAACAAGGGCAGGTGGTACCGGTAAACGTTGAACAGCTTGGCGAGATGTGGGTTCACCACAGTCTGCAATCCGAGTTGGTGCGGGCGGCGGAAGGTAAGCTCAATGCTACCCACAGTGCGGTGTTGTCACCCTTCGATCCGGTGGTTTGGGATCGTAAACGTGCTGAACAGTTTTTCAACTTTACCTATCGTCTGGAGTGCTACACGCCTGCGCCGAAACGGCAGTACGGCTATTTCGTCCTACCGTTGCTGCACCGCGGCGAGTTAGTTGGCCGTATGGACAGCAAAATGCACCGTAGCGACGGCGTGCTGGAGATTTTCGCTCTGTACCTGGAAGAGGGGGTACGGGTCAGCCAGCATCTGGAAAAAGGCTTGATGCAGGCCATCAACGACTTTGCTCGCTGGCAAGGCGCGACGCGCGTGACCTTCGGCGCGGTGGCGGAAAAACTCTTTCTCCATCAACGACACGGTTGGGAGATTGACGCCGACCGGTAGCGCTCTATGATATGCTGCACTGGTTTTCGATACGGCCCATCAGGAGGAACCATGGATCACCGTCTACTTGAAATTATTGCCTGCCCGGTTTGCAACGGCAAACTCTACTACAGCCAGGACAAGCAAGAACTGATTTGCAAACTTGATAATCTGGCGTTTCCCCTGCGTGACGGTATCCCCGTATTGCTGGAAAACGAAGCCCGCGTTTTAGCCGCTGAAGAGAACAGACCATGAGTTTCGTTGTGATTATTCCGGCGCGTTTTGCCTCTACGCGCCTGCCGGGTAAGCCGTTGCAGGATATCAACGGTAAGCCAATGATTGTGCATGTGCTGGAGCGCGCGCGTGAATCCGGGGCTGAACGTATCATTGTGGCTACCGACCATCCTGAGGTGGCGAAAGCCGTTGAAGCGGCGGGCGGCGAAGTGTGCATGACCCGTGCCGATCATCAGTCGGGCACCGAACGTCTGGCGGAAGTGGTGGAAAAATGCGCCTTCAGCGATGACACCGTTATCGTTAACGTGCAGGGCGACGAGCCGATGATCCCGGCGGTTATTATCCGCCAGGTAGCGGAAAACCTGGCCGCGAGCCAATCCGGTATGGCGACTCTCGCGGTACCGATTCACGATGCGGAAGAAGCGTTTAACCCTAATGCGGTAAAAGTGGTCATGGATAAAGACGGCTACGCGCTGTATTTCTCCCGTGCGACCATTCCGTGGGATCGTGACCGCTTTGCCAAAAGCCGCGAAGAAATTGGCGACACCCTGCTGCGGCACATCGGTATCTACGGTTACCGCGCCGGGTTTATTCGTCGCTACGTCAACTGGGCGCCAAGTCCGCTGGAACACATTGAGATGCTCGAGCAGCTCCGCGTGCTGTGGTACGGTGAAAAAATCCACGTTGCTGTCGCCAAAGAAGTGCCGGGGACGGGCGTTGATACGCCAGAAGATCTGGCCCGCGTCCGCGCCGAACTGAAGTAATCCTGCCGCCCCCTGGTTCTCAGGGGGCGTCTTCCTGCCGAGTATTTCTGACTTTCTGTTTCAATTTTGATCTTGTCTGGTGAAATTCACTTTTCATATGCTCATTATGAAAGCAATGGCTTTTATGGGGGTAATCTGTCATGGAACAGCTACGGGTAGAACTTAGCCATCTGTTGGGTGAATCGCTCAGCCGTGTGGAGTGCATCAATGAGCAGACGGATACCGCATTGTGGTCGCTGTATGATGCCGAAGGCAATCCCATGCCGCTGCTGGCGCGCAGCTTTACGTCCCCCGGCCTGGCTCGCCAACTGGCGTGGAAATTCTCAACGCTGGCGCGTCACGGCACCGTGCGGATGCCGGTAGTGTATGGCGTGATGACCCACGAAGAGCACCCTGGGCCGGATGTCCTGCTGCTGGAGCGACTGCGGGGCGTTTCTGCTGAAGCGCCCACCCGTAATCAGCAACGTTGGGATGCGCTAAAAGATCAGATTGTGGAAGCGCTGCTGGCGTGGCATCGAGTCGATAGTGCGGGCTGCGTAGGTTTTGTGGATAGCACTCAGGAAAACAGCTGGCCGCAATGGTATCGACAGCGAATTGAAGTGCTGTGGGGCACGCTGAATCTGTATCAGAACACTGGGCTGACCATGCAGGATAAGCGGCTGCTGTTCCGCACCCGCGAATGTCTGGACGCGCTGTTTGAGGGCTTTAGCGATAACTGCGTGTTGGTACATGGGCATCTTACTTTGCGCAGCATGCTGAAAGATTCGCGCAGCGATCAACTGCTGGCGATGGTTAGCCCGGGGCCGATTCTGTGGGCGCCGCGGGAATACGAGCTGTTTCGCCTGCATGAAAGCCCGCAGGCGGAACAGCTGTTATGGCACTACCTCCAGCGCGCGCCGGTCGCCGAAGCGTTTCTTTGGCGGCGCTGGCTGTACCTCCTGTGGGATGAGGTCGAGAAGCTGGTCAACACGGGGAAATTTACCCGCGCCAATTTTGACCTGGCCTCGAAATCACTGCTCCCCTGGCTCTCCTGAATCGCCTTTCAGCCATTGCCAGATGCGCCCCAGCGTTTCATAGCCTACCCGGTCGCTGTGCATCAGCCATACCGGGGAAGGGATAATGCGCTCCCACGGATTAAGCGGCGAGGCAATGGCCAGCTGGTTCGCCGGAGCGGGCAGTGGATGAAGCCCAACATGCTGGAAGAAAATCATCGCACGCGGCAGGTGCGAAGCCGACGTTACCAGCAGGAATGGGGCATCGCCGATGGCGGCTTTCACCGCGCTTGCCTCTTCTTCAGTATCTTTTGGGGTATCCAGCACGATAATCTCGCTGCGCGGTACGCCAAGGCTTTCCGCGACCCGCGCACCCGCTTCGGCGGTACTGACCGGGTTGGTCAATGCCCGGGCGCCGGTGAAGATCAGCTTCGATCCCGGATTGGCCTGCCACAGACGAATCCCTTCCGCCAGACGCGGCAGACTGTTGCTTATCAAGTTTGAGCTGGGCGCCCACTGTGGGTTCCACGTATAGCCGCCGCCAAGTACCACTACATACTGCGCAGAGTGTTCGCCGCGCCAGGTGGGGTACTTATCCTCAATGGGTTTTAGCAGGCCATCCGCAACGGGCTGCAGACTTAGCAGCAGTAAAAAAAGCCAGCCGGCGGTGATGGCGCATTTGCCCAGCTTCTGGAAGCGGGTAAACCACACCAGGACTATTCCCAAACCGATCAATAAAAGCAGTAAAGGTAGCGGCAGCATCATGCCGCCGATAAACTTTTTCAGCATAAAAAGCATTCTATTGAGTACCTTTTTTAACCATCTGACGCATGAATGCAGGGATATTACACCAGATAGCTTCATTCTCGCCGTGGGTGTGACAAAATAGACCCTTTGTGGCTGGTGATGGAAGGACGTCCCGTGCAGGATCGCAATTTCGATGACATTGCGGAAAAGTTTTCGCGCAATATTTATGGCACCACCAAAGGCCAGCTGCGCCAGGCTATTCTGTGGCAGGATCTGGACGCGCTGCTGTCGACCATGGGATCGCAGCCGCTGCGCATTCTGGACGCCGGCGGCGGTGAAGGCCAGACGGCGATCAAAATGGCGGAGCGCGGTCATCATGTGACGCTGTGCGATCTTTCTGCCGAGATGATCGCCCGCGCAAGTCAGGCTGCCAGCGACAAAGGTGTGAGCCACAACATGCATTTCATACAATGCGCGGTGCAGGACGTGGCCGGGCATTTGGAAAGCCCGGTTGATCTGATATTGTTTCACGCTGTACTGGAGTGGGTAGCCGAACCGCAGGAGGCGTTAAAAACGCTGTGGTCGGTGCTGCGTCCAGGCGGCGCATTCTCATTAATGTTCTACAATGCAAACGGCCTGTTGATGCATAACATGGTGGCGGGCAACTTTGATTATGTTGCTCTTGGCATGCCGAAAAAGAAAAAGCGTACGCTGTCGCCGAACTACCCGCGCGACCCGCAGCAGGTCTATGGCTGGCTGGAAGAGATTGGCTGGCAAATTAACGGGAAAACCGGCGTGCGAGTGTTTCATGACTATCTGCGCGACAAGCATAAGCAACAGGATTGCTATGACATCCTGCTGGAGCTGGAAACGCGCTATTGCCGTCAGGAACCTTATATCAGCCTGGGGCGCTATATTCATGTCACCGCGCTTAAGCCGCAGACAGAAACAAGGATAAACGATGAGTGAATTTTCCCAGACAGTCCCCGAACTGGTTGCCTGGGCCAGAAAAAATGATTTCGCCATTTCGCTCCCCGTCGATAGGCTCTCATTTTTGCTGGCCATTGCAACGCTGAACGGCGAGCGGCTGGAAGGTGAAATGACGGAAGGCGAGCTGGTGGATGCGTTCCGTCACGTCAGTGATGCGTTTGAGCAAACCAGTGAAACCATCGGTACGCGCGCCAACAACGCGATTAACGATCTGGTTCGCCAACGTCTGCTGAACCGCTTTACCAGCGAAATCACGGAAGGAAACGCCATCTATCGTCTGACGCCGCTGGGCATTGGCATTACCGACTACTATATTCGTCAGCGCGAGTTTTCGACGCTGCGCCTGTCAATGCAGCTGTCGATTGTGGCCAGCGAGCTGAAAAGAGCCGCTGATTCGGCGGAAGAGGGCGGCGATGAGTTTCACTGGCACCGTAACGTCTACGCGCCGCTGAAATATTCGGTGGCGGAGATTTTCGACAGCATCGACCTGACGCAGCGCATCATGGATGAGCAGCAACAGTCGGTCAAAGATGACATCGCGCAGTTGCTGAATAAAGACTGGCGCGCGGCGATCTCCAGCTGTGAGCTTTTGCTGTCCGAAACATCCGGCACGCTGCGCGAATTGCAGGATACGCTGGACGCGGCGGGCGATAAGCTGCAGGCGAACCTGCTGCGCATTCAGGATGCGACGCTGAGCCATAACGATCTGCATTTTGTCGACCGCCTGGTGTTCGACCTGCAAAGTAAGCTCGACCGTATCGTTAGCTGGGGCCAGCAGGCAATTGACCTGTGGATCGGCTACGACCGTCACGTGCATAAGTTTATCCGTACCGCTATCGATATGGATAAAAACCGCGTCTTTGCTCAACGCCTGCGCCAGTCGGTGCAGTCGTACTTTGATGCGCCGTGGGCGCTCACCTATGCCAGCGCCGACCGTTTGCTGGACATGCGTGATGAAGAGATGACGCTGCGCGATGAAGAGGTCACCGGCGAACTTCCGCCAGATTTAGAGTACGAAGAATTTAACGAAATCCGCGAACAGCTTGCCGCGCTGATCGAAGAACAGTTGGCTATCTATAAAACCAAACAGCTGCCGCTGGACCTCGGTCTGGTGGTGAAAGAGTATCTGGCTCAATATCCGCGAGCGCGCCACTTCGACGTTGCGCGTATTGTGGTTGACCAGGCGGTTCGTTTGGGCGTAGCGCAAGCAGATTTCACCGGACTGCCGGCCAAATGGCAGGCAATTAATGATTACGGAGCCAAGGTACAGGCGCATGTCATTGACAAATATTGAACAAGTGATGCCGGTTAAACTGGCACAGGCCCTGGCCAACCCCCTTTTTCCTGCGCTGGATAGCGCGCTGCGTGCGGGCCGCCACATCGGCCTGGACGAGCTCGACAACCACGCTTTTTTGATGGATTTCCAGGAGTACCTGGAAGAGTTTTACGCCCGCTACAACGTTGAACTGATCCGCGCGCCGGAAGGGTTCTTCTATCTGCGTCCGCGCTCTACCACGCTGATTCCGCGTTCGGTTCTCTCCGAACTGGACATGATGGTCGGCAAAATCCTTTGCTACCTCTACCTCAGCCCGGAACGCCTGGCAAATGAAGGCATCTTCACCCAGCAGGAGCTGTACGATGAGCTGCTGGCGCTGGCCGATGAAGCCAAGCTGTTGAAGCTGGTTAATAACCGTTCCACCGGCTCTGACCTTGACCGTCAGAAGTTACAGGAAAAGGTGCGCTCTTCGCTCAACCGCCTGCGCCGCTTGGGTATGGTGTGGTTTATGGGCCATGACAGCAGCAAATTCCGCATCACCGAATCGGTTTTCCGCTTCGGCGCCGACGTACGTTCCGGCGATGACGCGCGCGAAGCGCAGCTGCGCATGATTCGCGACGGTGAAGCCATGGCGATTGAAAACCATCTGCAGCTCAATGACGAGAACGACGACCATCAGCAGGATAGCGGGGAGGAAGAATAATGATCGAACGTGGTAAATTTCGTTCGCTAACGCTGATTAACTGGAACGGGTTCTTTGCCCGTACTTTCGATCTGGATGAGCTGGTCACCACGCTGTCAGGTGGTAACGGTGCCGGTAAATCGACCACCATGGCGGCCTTCGTCACGGCGCTGATCCCCGACTTAACGCTGCTGCACTTCCGTAACACCACCGAAGCGGGGGCCACCAGCGGTTCACGCGATAAAGGTCTGCACGGTAAGCTGAAAGCGGGTGTCTGCTATTCGGTACTCGACGTGATGAACTCGCGTCACCAGCGCGTGGTGGTTGGCGTGCGTCTGCAACAGGTGGCGGGGCGCGATCGTAAAGTCGACATTAAGCCATTCGCCATTCAGGGGCTGCCAACCTCGATTCAGCCGACCCAACTGCTGACCGAAACGCTGAACGAGCGCCAGGCGCGCGTGCTGACGTTGCAGGAGCTGAAAGATAAGCTCGATACCATCGAAGGCGTTCAGTTCAAGCAGTTCAACTCGATTACCGACTACCACGCGCTGATGTTCGATCTGGGCATCGTCGCGCGTCGTCTGCGATCTGCCGCTGACCGTAGCAAATTCTATCGCCTGATTGAAGCCTCGCTGTACGGCGGTATTTCCAGCGCGATTACCCGCTCGCTGCGCGACTACCTGCTGCCGGAAAACAGCGGCGTGCGCAAAGCGTTCCAGGACATGGAAGCGGCGCTGCGCGAAAACCGGATGACGCTGGAAGCGATTCGCGTCACCCAGTCTGACCGCGACCTGTTCAAGCACCTGATCTCCGAAGCCACCGACTACGTGGCCGCCGACTACATGCGCCATGCCAACGAGCGCCGCGTGCATCTGGATAAAGCGCTGGAGTATCGCCGCGAACTGTTCACCTCCCGCTCGCAGCTGGCGGCGGAACAGTACAAGCACGTCGATATGGCGCGCGAGCTACAGGAACACAACGGCGCGGAAGGCGATCTCGAAGCCGATCACCAGGCCGCCAGCGACCACCTGAATCTGGTGCAGACCGCGCTGCGCCAGCAGGAAAAAATTGAGCGCTATGAAGCGGATTTAGACGAGCTGCAAATTCGCCTCGAAGAGCAGAATGAAGTGGTGGCGGAAGCCGCCGAACAGCAGGAAGAGAACGAAGCGCGCGCCGAAGCCGCCGAACTGGAAGTGGATGAGCTGAAAAGCCAGCTCGCCGACTACCAGCAGGCGCTGGACGTCCAGCAAACGCGCGCCATTCAGTACACCCAGGCGCTACAGGCGCTGGAGCGCGCGAAAGCGCTGTGCCACCTGCCGGATTTAACGCCGGACAGCGCGGCGGAATGGCTGGAAACCTTCCAGGCCAAAGAGCAGGAAGCCACGGAAAAACTGCTGTCGCTCGAGCAGAAAATGAGCGTTGCCGAGACGGCACACAGCCAGTTTGAGCAAGCCTATCAGCTGGTGGCGTCAATTAACGGCCCGCTGGCGCGTAACGAAGCCTGGGACGCGGCGCGTGAACTGTTGCGTGACGGCGTAAACCAGCGTCACCTGGCGGAGCAGGCGCAGCCGCTGCGCAGCCGTCTGAATGAACTGGAACAGCGTCTGCGCGAACAGCAGGAAGCCGAGCGTCTGCTGGCCGATTTCTGCAAGCGTCAGGGCAAACAGTACGATATTGACGATCTTGAAAACCTGCACCGCGAGCTGGAAGCACGCATTGCCGCGCTGAGCGACAGCGTGACTGACGCTCGCGAGCAGCGTATGCAACTGCGTCAGGAGCAGGAACAGCTGCAATCGCGTATCTCGGCGCTGATGCACCGCGCGCCGGTCTGGCTGGCGGCGCAGAACAGCCTGAGCCAGCTGTGCGAGCAGAGCGGCGAACAGTTTGAGTCCAGCCAGGACGTTACCGAATACCTTCAGCAACTGCTGGAGCGCGAGCGCGAAGCGATCGTCGAACGCGACGAAGTCGGCGCGCGTAAACGTGCCGTCGATGATGAAATTGAGCGCTTAAGCCAGCCGGGCGGTTCCGAAGACCCGCGCCTGAACGCGCTGGCCGAACGTTTTGGCGGCGTACTGCTGTCGGAAATCTACGATGACGTCAGCCTTGACGACGCGCCGTACTTCTCCGCGCTGTACGGCCCGTCGCGTCACGCCATCGTGGTGCCGGATCTGTCGCAGATCGCCGAGTATCTGGAAGGGCTGGAAGATTGCCCGGAAGATCTCTATCTGATTGAGGGGGATCCGCAATCCTTCGATGACAGCGTGTTCAACGTCGACGAGCTGGAAAAAGCGGTGGTGGTGAAGACCGCCGATCGCCAGTGGCGCTACTCGCGCTTCCCGGCGGTGCCGCTGTTTGGCCGCGCCGCGCGCGAAAGCCGCATTGAGAGCCTGCACGCCGAGCGTGAAGTGCTGTCTGAACGTTTTGCGACCCTGTCGTTCGACGTCCAGAAAACCCAGCGTCTGCATCAGGCGTTCAGCCGCTTTATCGGCAGTCATCTGTCGGTGGCGTTTGACGACGATCCGGAAGCGGAAATTCGCAAACTGAACACCCGTCGCAACGAGCTGGAGCGCGCGCTCAGCAGTCACGAAAGTGATAACCAGCAGCAGCAGGCGCAGTACGAACAGGCGAAAGAGGGCGTTGCGCTGCTCAACCGCCTCCTGCCGCGCCTGAGCCTGCTGGCCGATGAAACGCTGGCCGACCGCGTGGATGAAATCCAGGAGCGCCTGGACGAAGCGCAGGAAGCCGCACGCTTTATCCAGCAGCATGGCAACCAGCTGGCGAAGCTTGAGCCGATTGTCTCTGTACTGCAGAGCGACCCGGAGCAGTTTGAACAGCTGAAAGAGGATTACGCCTGGTCGCAGCAGGTGCAGCGCGAAGCGCGTCAGCAGGCGTTTGCCCTGACTGAAGTCGTGCAGCGTCGCGCCCACTTCGGCTACTCTGACTCAGCGGAAATGCTGAGCGGCAACAGCGACCTCAACGAAAAACTGCGTGAACGTCTGGCGCAGGCGGAAAGCGAGCGGAGCCGCGCGCGTGAAGCCATGCGTACCCACGCCGCGCAGGTGAGTCAGTACAGCCAGGTATTGGCGTCGCTGAAAAGCTCCTACGACACCAAGAAAGAGCTGCTTAACGATCTCTATAAAGAGCTGAAAGATATTGGCGTACGTGCCGATGCGGGCGCAGAAGAGCGCGCGCGCATTCGCCGTGACGAGCTGCACGCGCAGCTGAGCAACAACCGCGCGCGCCGCAACCAGCTGGAAAAAGCGCTGACCTTCTGCGAAGCGGAGATGGATAACCTGACCCGTAAGCTGCGCAAGCTGGAACGTGATTACCTCGAAATGCGCGAGCAGGTGGTGAGTGCGAAAGCGGGATGGTGCGCGGTGATGCGCCTGGTGAAAGACAATAACGTCGAACGTCGTCTGCACCGCCGCGAGCTGGCCTATCTCTCCGCTGACGATCTGCGTTCAATGTCGGATAAAGCGCTGGGCGCACTGCGTCTGGCGGTTGCGGATAATGAACATCTGCGTGACGTGCTGCGTATGTCGGAAGATCCGAAGCGTCCTGAACGTAAGATTCAGTTCTTCGTGGCGGTATATCAACATCTGCGCGAACGTATCCGTCAGGATATTATCCGCACCGACGACCCGGTAGAAGCCATCGAACAGATGGAAATTGAACTGAGCCGTCTGACCGAAGAGCTGACCAACCGTGAGCAGAAGCTGGCGATCAGCTCCCGCAGCGTGGCGAATATCATTCGCAAAACCATTCAGCGCGAGCAGAACCGTATTCGTCAGTTGAACCAGGGCCTGCAAAGCGTGTCGTTTGGCCAGGTGAACAGCGTGCGCCTGAACGTCAACGTACGCGAGACGCACTCGATGCTGCTGGACGTGCTCTCTGAGCAGCATGAACAGCATCAGGATCTGTTCAACAGCAACCGTCTGACCTTCTCAGAAGCGCTGGCGAAACTGTACCAGCGCCTGAATCCGCAAATCGATATGGGCCAGCGTACGCCGCAGACTATTGGTGAAGAGCTGCTCGACTATCGTAGCTACCTGGAGATGGAAGTTGAGGTTAACCGTGGTTCTGACGGCTGGCTGCGCGCGGAGTCCGGCGCGCTGTCGACCGGTGAGGCGATCGGTACCGGGATGTCGATTCTGGTGATGGTGGTGCAGAGCTGGGAAGATGAAGCTCGGCGTCTGCGCGGTAAAGATTTGTCACCGTGCCGTCTACTGTTCCTTGATGAAGCGGCGCGTCTGGATGCCCGTTCCATCGCCACGCTGTTTGAGCTGTGCGAGCGTCTGGAGATGCAGCTTATCATCGCGGCACCGGAAAACATTAGCCCGGAGAAAGGCACAACCTACAAGCTGGTGCGTAAAGTGGTGCACAACCACGAACACGTACATGTGGTGGGGCTGCGCGGTTTTGCCGCTCAACTGCCGGAAACCTTGCCGGGGACCGCGGATGCATCGTAGCGGAGCATGCCGCCTGTAGGCCGGATGGCGCTGGCCCACAGGCGGGTAGGTATCCGAATACAAAAAAGGCGACAGCAATGTCGCCTTTTTTGTTATCTGCTTTTCATCGCTAGCGCGTTATTATCTTTAGACTTCTTTACATTTGAACGGGCAAAATAGTTTTTGTCTTTATATACTGAAGGTAAGCCCACGTTAGGGTCTTTGTATAGATAACAGGGGGCAAGGGATGTTGCTGAAAAAAGAAAATGGTCGTCGGTTGTCAGCCGTGAGTTTATGTCTGGCGATGACGTTTGCTCCACTGTTTACCGCTTCTGCGGGCGAACCAGAGCTGGTGCCTTCTGACGGTACCGCGACGCCAGCGGAACAATCGCCGGTGCTTCTGCATCCAGGGGCGCAATCGCCAGCAATGGCGAGTCTTGTCGGTACACAACCGCTGGCTGACGGCTCGGCGGCGAAGAGCCGTGCCGATATTCTTGCTACGCTACCTTCCGGATATCAGCCCGTCTACCTTAATCCGCTGGCGACATTGTATGCCGCCCGTGAGATGAAACCCATGTGGGAAAACCGTGATGCGGTACGCGCCTTCCAGCAGCAGCTGGCGGAAGTGGCGATCGCCGGTTTTCAGCCGCAGTTCACCCGGTGGGTTGAACTGCTCACCGACCCGGCTGTCAGCGGGATGGCGCGTGATGTCGTGCTTTCCGATGCCCTGATGGGCTATCTGCACTTTGTCAGCGGGATTCCGGTTCAGGGTAACCGCTGGCTGTATAGCGATAAGCCGTACACGCTGGCAACACCGCCGTTGTCGGTGATAAACCAATGGCAGTTAGCGCTGGATAACGGCTCGCTGCCGCAGTTTATTGCCGCCCTGGCGCCACAGCATCCGCAGTATAGTGCGATGCATCAGGCGCTACTGGCGTTGACGGGCGACAATCGCCCGTGGCCAAAGTTGACCTCGACGGTTTCATTGCGTCCAGGGCAGTGGAGCAGCGATGTGCCTGCGCTACGTGAAATCCTGCAACGTAACGGTGTGCTGGATAACAGCCCGGCGATACCGCTGCCGGGCGACAACGTCGGCAAGACGAAAAAGGGGGGAAAAAGCGGCCCAGCGGCCTATGACCGCCAACTGGTGGACGCGGTGAAACGTTTCCAGGCGGCGCAGGGGCTTGGCGCGGACGGTGTGATTGGCACATCGACGCGCGACTGGCTGAACGTCTCTTCTGCCCAGCGTGCGGGCGTGCTGGCGCTAAATATTCAGCGTTTGCGCCTGCTGCCGGGGAAAGTCTCTACCGGGATTATGGTGAATATCCCGGCCTACTCGTTGGTTTACTATCTCAACGGCAGCGAAGCGCTGGCCTCGCGGGTTATCGTGGGACGCCCCGATCGTAAAACGCCAATGATGAGCAGCGCGCTGAATAACGTGGTGGTCAACCCACCGTGGAACGTGCCGCCGACGCTGGCACGTAATGATATTCTCCCGAAGCTGCGTAATGATCCAGGTTATCTGGAGCGGCATAACTACACCGTATTACGCGGCTGGAACAGTAAAGAAGCTATCGATCCATGGCGGGTCGATTGGTCAACAATCACGCCGTCGAATTTACCGTTCCGTTTCCAGCAGGCACCGGGTGAACATAACTCGCTGGGGCGCTATAAGTTTAATATGCCAAGTTCCGACGCCATTTATCTGCATGATACGCCTAATCATAATCTGTTCCAGAAAGATGCGCGGGCATTAAGTTCCGGCTGCGTGCGGGTAAATAAAGCCTCCGATCTGGCGAATATGCTGTTACAGGATGCGGGCTGGAATGATGCGCGAATTTCCGATGCCCTTAAACAAGGGAATACACGCTATGTGAATATCCGGCAGAATATTCCGGTTAATCTCTATTATCTCACTGCCTTTGTCGGCGCTGACGGACAGACACAATATCGAACAGATATTTACAATTATGATGTCACTGCGCGATCGGGTGCACAGATTTTGCCAAAAGCGGAACAATTGATCAGATAAATGAAGTAGTTCAGGTAATGTAGTTGTCGAATAAAAAGCGCAGATGCCAGCCCCGCAGGTCCAGGGCTGGCGGCTTTGCGTGGCAGGCCGCCTTGACGCTGGCTTTGATGCCCGGTAAGGTGCTTAACGTGCGCCAGAAGTGCATATTTTTCGATCACATTACTGACTGTAGACCTGATTATCATGGACAAATTTGACGCTAATCGCCGCAAGCTGCTGGCGTTAGGTGGTGTTGCGCTCGGCGCGGCCGCCATCTTGCCCACGCCTGCGCTTGCCACCCTCTCGACCCCACGTCCGCGTATTTTAACGCTGAATAACCTGCATACAGGTGAGTTGATAAAAGCCGAGTTTTTTGACGGCCGAGGCTATATTCAGGATGAATTAGCAAAACTAAACCATTTTTTCCGTGACTATCGCGCGAATAAAATAAAAAGCATCGATCCTTCTTTGTTCGATCAGCTTTATCGCCTTCAGGGACTATTAGGAACAAATAAGCCTGTGCAATTGATCTCTGGATATCGTTCCGTTGATACCAATAATGAGCTAAGAGCGCACAGCAGTGGGGTAGCGAAAAAAAGCTATCACACGAAAGGTCAGGCAATGGATTTTCATATTGAAGGCGTTTCATTAAGTAATATACGCAAAGCTGCGTTATCTATGCGCGCAGGTGGTGTAGGATATTACCCACGTAGCAACTTTGTGCATATTGATACCGGGCCGGTCCGGCACTGGTAGCTCTACGCCAACCGTTCAGGCACACTGAAGTGTCTGAACGGTGACGAGTCCAAACAGGAGCAACATGAATTATCGTATTATTCCGGTGACTGCGTTCGCGCAAAACTGTTCATTGATCTGGTGCGAGCAAACGAAACTGGCGGCGTTGGTCGATCCGGGCGGCGATGCCGAAACCATCAAGCAGCAGGTTGCAGAAGCGGGCGTGACGTTGCAGCAAATTTTGCTGACTCATGGTCATCTCGATCATGTGGGGGCGGCGGCTGAACTGGCGCAGCACTACGGGGTGCCGATTATCGGGCCGGAAAAAGAAGATGAATTCTGGTTGCAGGGGTTGCCCGCGCAAAGCCGGATGTTTGGCCTTGAGGACTGCCAGCCGTTGACGCCGGACCGCTGGCTGAACGAAGGGGATACGGTGAGCGTCGGCAACGTGAAGCTGCAGGTGCTGCACTGTCCGGGGCATACGCCGGGGCATGTCGTCTTCTTTGATGACCAGGCGCGTTTGCTGATCTCGGGTGACGTGCTGTTTAAAGGTGGCGTAGGGCGCAGTGACTTCCCACGTGGCGATCACACGCAGTTGATTGATGCGATTAAGCGCAAGCTGCTGCCGTTAGGCGATGACGTGAAGTTTATTGCGGGCCATGGCCCAATGTCGACGCTGGGTTATGAGCGTCTGCATAATCCATTCCTGCAGGATGAACTGCCAGTGTGGTAATCTCAGAATAATAAAAAGGCCGCGAATGCGGCCTTTTTTGTCCCTGAAGGGAAGCTTCTGTTACAGGACGGCGACGATGGCTTCGCACAGCGGCGCCATGTTGTCCGGCGTCATGCCCGCCACGTTGATACGGCCAGAAGCGACGGCATAAATACCGAACTCTTCACGCAGGCGCAGTACCTGCTCTTTGGTCAGACCGCTGAACGAGAACATACCGTTCTGCTTCGTGATGAAGGTGAAATCACGGCTCGCGCCTTTCTCCTGCAACGTATTAACGAACAGCAGACGCATGCGCTGAATGCGCTGACGCATATCGGTCAGCTCTTGTTCCCAGATGGCGCGCAGCGCGTCGTTGCTGAGAATGGTCGCAACAACGGCAGCGCCGTGTGCCGGCGGGTTAGAGTAGTTCGCGCGAATCACGGCTTTCAGCTGGCTGAAGGCGCGATCGGCGGTGTCGGCATCGGCTGTGACCAGGGTGCAGGCGCCAACGCGTTCGTTGTACAGGCCGAAGTTTTTCGAGTAGGAGCTCGCCACAATCAGCTCTTTGTGCAGCGCGGCAAATGCGCGCAGGCCTTCGGCATCTTCTTCCAGACCGCGAGCAAAGCCCTGGTAGGCGAAGTCAAACAGCGGCAGCCAACCTTTTTCAATCGACAGATTTGCCAGCTGTTGCCACTGCTCCAGCGTCGGGTCGATACCGGTTGGGTTATGGCAGCAGCCATGGAACAGCACCACGTCACCCGCCTGGGCTTCATTCAGGCTCGCCAGCAGGCCGTCGAAGTTGAGGGCATGCTTTTCCGCATCGTAGTAATCATATTCGCGTACTTCCAGGCCCGCAGCGCCAAAGACGCTCTTGTGGTTCGGCCAGCTTGGGTTGCTGACCCAAACGCGCTTCACGTCAGTGTTTTTTGCGAGGAAATCCGCCGCTACGCGCAGTGCGCCTGTGCCGCCTGGGGTCTGAGCGGTGCGCGCGCGTTTGTCACTAATGATGCTGTTGCCTTTGCCAAACAGCAGCTCCTGCGTGCAGCGACCAAACTCAGGAATACCATCAATACCGAGATAGTTTTTGGTGGTCTCATTCTCCAGCAGATACTGCTCAGCTTTTTTAACGCTGGTCAGCACCGGCGTCTTGCCGGTCTCATCTTTATAAACACCAATCCCGAGATTGATTTTTCCCGGGCGTTCGTCGGCGCGAAACAGATCGGCCAGGCCCAGAATTGGGTCGGCAGGGGCGGCTGTAATGTTCTCAAACATGACGAGGTTCCATTAATAAGTTCGGGGGAAATCCGCTATCAGGTTAACGGTAGATTTACAAAATGCCAACCGTTAGAGACTAAAAGCGCGAAGCTTTTCAAAAGTTACGATCTTCCTCTTTAGAACGCAAAAAAGCAGGACCGAAGTCCTGCTCTTGAGGCATATAGCAGTGAGGGTCTGCTGATTAGAACTGGTAAACGATACCAACAGCAGCCTGATCGTCGGTTCCCTGCTTGGTGGCAGCAGAGTACGCGTTGTCGTCCAGCAGGTTGAACTTGTACGCCGCGTAGACGTTCATGTTCTTGTTGAAGTAGTACCAGGTGCCCAGTTCGATGTATTTAACCAGGTCAGCATCGCCGCCTTTGAAGTCGCCACGGCCAATCAGGTCTTTACCTTTGGACTGTACGTAGCCCAGGGACGGACGCAGACCGAAGTCGAACTGATACTGAACAACAGCTTCGAAGTTCTGAGTTTTGTTTGCGAAGTTGTTGTCCGGCTCGCGGGTCATGTTCAGCGTTTCAGCGTACATTACCGCAGCGTAGATGTTGTTTGCGTCGTATTTCGCAGCAGTAGACCAAGCTTCTGCTTTGCTGCCGCCAGCGCTCGCCCAAGTGTGAGTGGTGCCATTGAAGGTAGAGCTGCCCGGGTTAACCTGGTCGTTGGTACGGTCTGCAACTTCATAACCTGCTGCCAGCGCGATGCCGTTGCCGAAATCATACTGTACAGAGGTGCTGAAGCCGTCGCCGTTCGCTTTCGCGCCGTTGCCGCCGTAGCCAAGGCTTTCCAGCGCGCCGGTTTTGTCGTTGTAGGTCGCTGCAACCGGGTTGCTACGATCGTTTTTACCCTGGTACTGCAGCGCGAAGCTCAGGCCTTCAACCAGACCGAAGAAATCGCTGTTACGGTAGGTCAGCAGGCCAGAAGAACGACCGTTCATGAAGTTGTCGGTAGCAGCCCAGGAATCGCCGCCCCACTCAACCAGCATATCGGTGTAAGCTGCGACGTCGTAGATAGCGCCGTAGTTACGACCGTAGTCCAGAGAACCCGCGTCGCCAAATTTCAGACCGGCGAACGCCAGACGGGTTTTAGTCCCCTGGGAGCCTTCCGCATTGGAGGCATCCATGTTGTATTCCCACTGACCGTAGCCCACCAGCTGATCGTTGATCTGGGTTTCGCCTTTGAAGCCGATACGGGCATAGGTGGTGTCTTCGTTGCTGGTGTCGCCGTTGGTGGTCCAAATGTGTTCACCAACTGCTTTACCGTAGAAGTCCAGTTTGTTGGCATTCTTGTTGTAGATTTCTGCAGCATTTGCTGCACCAGCTACCAGCAGGGCAGGGATTACCACTGCCAGGATATTACGCTTCATCATTATTTATTACCCTCATTAGGTTTTTTTTATAGACACTCGCCACTGCCGCCAATTACTTCCGTCAATAAAAATTTACGGAACTATTGATGATAGTTTGGTGTCTTTATGTGTCTGAGAGGCATCTTTCCATTCAAAACATACTTTCGCCACACTGAAAATGCTACAAACATCGAGAATAAGTAAGCAAAAGAAATAATGTGTAACTAAATATTAATTTTGAGGAACTTTGTGAACTAACTCAAAATTCTGAGGTGTGCGCGGATTATTTGACCTTTCCTTTATCTATCAATATGAATTTCTTATCTTTTATTTGTATAATGCTTTTTCTTATCGCACAGAGCGGATGTGTGATCATTTCGTTATGATATTTTTTAGCCATCCAGATAGCTGTTGTTTTGGATAAAAAATGTGCTATGGCTTAGGTGATTTCCTGACTGCAATAAAAAATTGAGTGTTTTTTGTACGAAGTTATTGCCGGGAAATGTGATGTAACAAACTGCGCGGCGTAGAGGCTTGAAGTTTAGGTTTGTTAAAATTAATAAAGATTTCTTTACATGTGCAGGTAAAAAAAGGCCAGCGCGAGCGGCTGGCCTTGAGGATAATACGGCTTTAGAAGCTGGCGTTGCGTGGCGTTCTCGGGAACGGAATCACGTCGCGCACGTTCTGTACGCCAGTGACGTAGGCGATCAGACGTTCGAAGCCCAGACCGAAACCTGAATGCGGCACGGTACCGTAGCGACGCAGGTCGCGATACCACCAGTAGTCTTCTTTGTTCAGACCCATTTCAGCCATACGGGCGTCAAGCACGTCCAGACGCTCTTCACGCTGAGAACCGCCGATGATCTCGCCAATGCCAGGTGCCAGTACGTCCATTGCGGCAACGGTTTTGCCATCGTCGTTAAGACGCATATAGAAGGCTTTGATCTCCTTCGGATAGTTTTTCACGACCACCGGTGCTTTGAAGTGCTCTTCCGCCAGATAACGTTCATGCTCAGAGGAAAGGTCTACGCCCCAGTACACCGGGTTTTCAAACTGTTTGCCACAGTTTTCCAGGATGGTGACCGCGTCGGTGTAGTCAACCTGCGCGAAGTCGGCGGAAACGAAACGTTGCAGACGATCGATAGCGTCTTTATCTACGCGCTCGGCGAAGAACTTCATGTCGTCCGCGCGTTCTTCGAGAACGGCTTTAAAGACGTACTTCAGCATGGCTTCTGCCAGACGGGCGTTATCTTCCAGATCGGCAAATGCCACTTCCGGCTCCAGCATCCAGAACTCCGCCAGGTGACGGCTGGTGTTGGAGTTTTCTGCGCGGAAGGTAGGGCCGAAGGTGTAGATCTTCGACAGAGCGCAGGCATAGGTTTCACCGTTCAACTGACCGGAAACGGTCAGGAAGGCTTCTTTGCCAAAGAAATCTTTGTCGTAATCCACTTTGCCCTGATCGTTACGCGGCAGGTTTTCCATATCCAGCGTAGACACGCGGAACATTTCGCCTGCGCCTTCAGTATCGGAAGCGGTAATCAGCGGGGTGGAAACCCAGAAGAAGCCCTGCTCGTCGAAGAAACGGTGCAGCGCCTGCGCCAGCGTGTGGCGAACGCGGGCGACCGCGCCAATCAGGTTGGTGCGCGGACGCATATGCGCCACTTCACGCAGATACTCGATGCTGTGGCGTTTCGCCGCCATCGGGTAGGTATCCGGATCTTCAACCCAGCCGGTCACTTCCACGTTAGAGGCCTGAATTTCAAAGCTCTGGCCCTGACCCTGAGACGCCACAACTTTACCGGTGACGATCACCGAGCAGCCGGTGGTCAGACGCAGGACTTCGTCATTGTAATTGGGCAGAGAATTATTAATAACGGCCTGTACAGGATCAAAGCAGGAACCGTCATAGACGGCCAGGAAGGAAAAGCCAGCTTTTGAATCTCGGCGGGTACGTACCCAGCCGCGCACGGTGACTTCGCTGTCAACGGCTACGCGGCCCTGGAGTACGTCGGCTACAGGCACAACGCTCATAATAGTCTCTCTATTCGTAGTCCAATAAAAAAATCGTTTTTCCCCGGAACGGCGGGGGGATATCTATGTTACCTGTCATCTTCCATCAGACAAGTAGAATTCGCACAAGGAAGGGGTGTTTTAAGAAATAAATAAAGAAGAAGGGAGCCGCCCGGGCTCCCTTTGGTGATTAACTGGCCTTTTTGATCTGCGGGAGATCAAATGCTTTACGTAATGCGCGAACAAATGCTTTATCGTGACAAATGGTTTTCCCAGGGCTGTCGGAGAGTTTTGCCACCGGTTTGCCGTTGCACTCAACCAGCTTGATAACGATATTGAGCGGTTTAACCTGTGGGATATCGCAGGTCAAACGCGTGCCAATACCAAAGCTGAGATTGATGCGCGGTGAGAAGTGGCGATACAGCTCAATGGCTTTCGGCAGATCGAGATTGTCGGAAAACACCAGCACTTTCTCGCGTGGGTCGATACCGAGCTTTTGATAATGTTTGATCGCCTTCTCGCCCCATTCAAACGGGTCGCCGGAGTCGTGGCGCAAACCCTGATAACGCGTGGCGAATTCCGGGCCGAAGTCACGCAGGAAGGCGTCCATGGTAATGCAGTCGGTCAGGGCGATGCCGAGCCGATCGGGATATTCTTCCAGCCAGGCGGCCAGCGCCGCACGCTGGCTGGTCGCCAGATCCGGGCTGATTTGCTGATGCGCCTGGAACCACTCGTGTGCCTGGGTACCCATTGGCGTCAGAGTCAGGCGACGCGCCAGATCGTAGTTGCTGGTGCCCACAAACCATGGCTCCTGACGGAGACGGCTGACGATGGCTTCCTGGACTTCGCGGGAGAAGCGGCGGCGGGTGCCAAAGTCCATCAGTTTGAAAGCGGACATATCAAGGTCGGCCGTCAGCTGATTAAAGCCGGCCAGCTTATGTTCCAGCATTTCCAGCGCCTGCGGGACGCCGTTTTCCGGAGAACGATAGCGGTGAACCAGCTCGCTAATCACTGCCAGCAGCGGCACTTCCCACATGATCACTTCACGCCACGGGCCTTCAAGGCGGATATTCAGCTTACCGTTCTCGTTGGTGACGGTAACCTGTTGTGGATCGTAGCGGAAATCACGCAGCCAGTTCAGGTAGTCCTGCTTAAAGAAAGGCAGACCGGACAGCCAGTGGTATTCATCATCACGCAGCGTGAGTGAACGCATGGCTTCGACTTGTTCGCGAATGGCGTCAGCATAAATGCCCAGCAGATCGTCACCACGGCAGCGGAATTCCGCCGCGACGTTAACGTCGTAGTAGTGGTGGAAAACGGCCTGCTGCATATGCAGTTTGTAGGCATCTGTATCCAGCAACGAGTGCAGAACAGGAGAAGCGAATTGTGTCATGGTGCGCAGTAGCATCCTCTCACAGGAGCGTTTAGTACAATAAACAACAGGGGAGAATGGCTGGAGTATACCTTGTTTAACGATTTATTGAACCCCGATCACACCATATGGCACGAAGCGCCACTCCGGCGTTTTGTGCGGCATGTTGCGTAAATGTATCTATTTTCCCTATTTGACTGGAAAAGATGAAGATTCTGCATAGCGCGTTTAACACAACAGGAATAGACTGGAGGTGACATTTACAAAAGATGCTAAAGGTTTTTTATGACACAACAGCCCCAAGCCAAGTACCGCCACGACTACCGTGCGCCGGACTACCTGATCAGTGATATCGACCTGGCCTTTGACCTGGATGCCGCAAAAACCGTTGTGACCGCGGAAAGCCAGGTTTCCCGTCACGCAGCGTCTGATGTGCCGCTACGTCTGAACGGTGAGGACCTCACGCTGGTCTCCATTCATGTTAACGGTGCGCCGTGGGCCGACTATAAAGAAGAAGAGAACCATCTGGTTATCTCCGGCCTGCCTGAGCGTTTTACGCTGAAGATTGTCAATGAAATCAGCCCGGCGGCGAATACTGCGCTGGAAGGGCTCTATCAGTCCGGTGAAGCGCTGTGTACCCAATGCGAGGCCGAAGGCTTCCGCCATATTACCTGGTATCTCGACCGCCCGGACGTGCTGGCGCGCTTTACCACCAAAATTACCGCCGATAAGAGCAAATATCCGTTCCTGCTGTCCAACGGCAACCGTATTGCCGAAGGTGAGCTGGATAACGGGCGTCACTGGGTACAGTGGCAGGATCCGTTCCCGAAACCCTGCTATCTGTTTGCGCTGGTGGCGGGCGATTTCGACGTGCTGCGCGATACCTTCAAAACCCGCTCCGGGCGCGAAGTGGCGCTGGAACTGTTCGTTGACCGCGGCAACCTTGATCGCGCGCCGTGGGCAATGACCTCGCTGAAAAACTCCATGAAGTGGGATGAAGAGCGCTTTGGCCTCGAATACGATCTCGACATCTATATGATCGTTGCCGTCGACTTCTTTAATATGGGCGCGATGGAGAATAAAGGGCTGAACGTCTTTAACTCCAAATACGTGCTGGCGCGTACCGATACCGCGACGGATAAAGATTATCTCGATATTGAACGCGTGATTGGTCATGAGTATTTCCATAACTGGACCGGCAACCGCGTGACCTGCCGCGACTGGTTCCAGTTAAGCCTGAAAGAAGGCCTGACCGTGTTCCGCGATCAGGAGTTCAGCTCCGACCTGGGCTCCCGCGCGGTTAACCGCATCAGCAACGTACGTACCATGCGCGGCCTGCAGTTTGCTGAAGACGCCAGCCCAATGGCGCACCCGATCCGTCCGGACAAAGTTATTGAAATGAATAACTTCTATACCCTGACGGTGTATGAGAAAGGGGCAGAAGTTATCCGTATGCTGCACACGCTGCTGGGCGAAGAGAACTTCCAGAAGGGGATGCAGCTGTACTTTGAGCGTCACGACGGCAGCGCGGCTACCTGCGACGACTTCGTGCAGGCGATGGAAGATGCTTCCAACATCGACCTCTCTCATTTCCGCCGCTGGTATAGCCAGGCCGGTACGCCGATTGTCAGCGTGCACGACGACTACAATCCGGAAACCGAGCAGTACACCTTAACCATCCGCCAGCGCACACCAGCCACGGCCGAGCAGGAGGAGAAATACCCGCTGCACATTCCGTTCGATATCGAACTGTACGATAACGAAGGTAAGGTGATCCCGCTGCAGAAAGATGGTCATCCGGTGCACCACGTGCTAAACGTGACCCAGGCCGAGCAGACGTTTGTGTTCGATAACGTTTACTTCCAGCCGGTGCCGTCGCTGCTGCGTGAATTCTCCGCGCCGGTGAAGCTGGAATATAAATGGAGCGATCAGCAACTCACCTTCCTGATGCGCCATGCGCGTAATGATTTCTCTCGCTGGGACGCCGCGCAAAGCCTGTTGGCGACCTATATTAAGCTGAACGTGGCTCGTCATCAGCAGGGGCAACCGCTGTCGCTACCGGTTCACGTGGCCGACGCGTTCCGCGCCATTCTGCTGGATGAGAAGATTGATCCGGCGCTGGCCGCGGAAATTCTGACCCTGCCATCCGCCAGCGAAATCGCGGAACTGTTTGAGATTATTGACCCGATTGCCATTGCCGCAGTGCGCGAAGCGCTGACCCGCACGCTGGCTACCGAGCTGGCGGACGAGTGTCTGGCAGTCTACAACGCCAATAAACTCGACAGCTATCGCGTAGAGCATGCGGACATCGGCAAGCGCGCGCTGCGTAACACCTGCCTGCGCTATCTGGCGTTTGGCGATCGCGATCTGGGTAACAAGCTGGTGAGCGAGCAATACCATCACGCGGACAACATGACCGACGCGCTGGCCGCGCTGTCTGCAGCCGTCGCAGCCGAACTGCCTTGCCGTGATGCGCTGATGCAGGAGTATGATGACAAGTGGCATCATGATGGTCTGGTAATGGATAAGTGGCTGATTCTGCAAGCGACCAGCCCGGCAGATGACGTGCTGGCGACGGTGCGCAAGCTGTTGAACCATCGCTCATTCAGCATGAATAACCCGAACCGTATTCGCTCGCTGATTGGTGCCTTTGCCGGCAGCAACCCGGCTGCGTTCCACGCAGAAGACGGCAGCGGCTACCAGTTCCTGGTCGAAATGTTGACCGAACTGAACAGCAAAAACCCGCAGGTGGCCTCGCGTCTGATTGAGCCGCTGATCCGCCTGAAACGCTATGATGCAAAACGTCAGGCGCTGATGCGTTCTGCGCTGGAGCAGTTGAAAGGGCTGGAGAATCTCTCCGGGGATCTGTACGAGAAGATTGCGAAAGCATTAGCCTGACTGTCACCCGGACGAGGCGTTAACGCTGACTCCGGGGCACACGATGCGGGTTCCCCGGCGTTGTTTCGCTTGGCCGGGCAACCTTAATACAAACAAAAACGCCGCTGGTTTTTCCCTGCGGCGTTTTTTTTATCAAACATGTGCGGTCTGTCGAGCTGCGCTTAACGTGGGAACCTGGATGTCTCGCCGGTGTAGCGCCTGCCAGAAGGTCTCCAGCGCGCTGTCCAGACGGGTGTGCAGATTTGGGCTGAACTGCGGCTTATGCTGATAATCGGTGACCTGGCTGTCATCGGCAAACACCCCCTGCAAAATCTCCTGTGCTTTCAGCGCATTGAGAACCGGCTTAAGGGCATAATCGACCGCCAACATATGGGCAACGGTGCCGCCGGTCGCCAGCGGTAAAACCACTTTTCCTTCCAGCGCGCGCTCCGGCAGGAGATCGAGCAGCGCCTTTAACGCGCCGGCAAAAGAGGCCTTATAGACTGGCGTGGCGATGATTAAACCGTCTGCATGAGCCAGCTGTTCGGTCAGCGTTTGCAGTGCTGGGCTGTCGAAACGCGCGTGGAAGAGATCCTCCGGCGCAAAATTCTGCAAATGCCAGTGGAATACTTCAACATCCGCCGCGGAAAGTTTCTCACGTGCGTACTCCAGCAGAGCGCTGGAACGAGAGGGGAAACGCGGGCTTCCGGCTAAAGTAATGACGCGCATACTCACTCCTTATAACTAAAAATACACATTAATTTAAAATTGATAACATTTGTCTCAGTGTCTCAAAGGTCGTCAGGTGCGCGAAATACTTTTTCCAACGTAGGATTACCAGAAAATGCATATGGCGGGGGAGGTATATAAAGGAGAGAAGGAAAACGATTGCGCTTTTTTTGCCGCAGGTCAATTCCCTTTCTGTGCGAGATCGCACATAATACGCCCCCGGTTTGCACACCGGGAATCCAGGAGAGTTCATGTACTATCCCTTCGTTCGTAAAGCACTTTTTCAGCTCGATCCAGAGCGCGCTCATGAATTAACGTTTCAACAATTACGCCGTGTCACCGGTACGCCGCTGGAAGCCCTTGTGCGTCAGAAAGTACCGGAAAAGCCGGTTACCTGCATGGGGCTGACGTTCAAAAATCCCCTGGGTTTGGCTGCGGGTCTGGATAAAGACGGGGAATGTATTGATGCCCTGGGCGCCATGGGATTTGGCTCGATCGAGATCGGCACCGTTACGCCGCGCCCGCAGCCGGGTAACGATAAGCCGCGCCTGTTCCGCCTCGTTGACGCCGAAGGGTTGATTAACCGTATGGGCTTCAATAACCACGGCGTTGACAACCTGGTCGAAAACGTTAAAAAAGCGCATTTCGACGGTATTCTGGGGATTAATATCGGTAAGAATAAAGATACCCCTGTTGAGCATGGCAAAGATGACTATCTGATTTGTATGGAAAAAATCTATGCCTACGCCGGTTATATTGCGATTAATATCTCATCGCCAAATACCCCAGGCCTGCGCACGCTGCAATATGGAGATGCACTCGACGATCTCCTTTCTGGTATTAAAAATAAACAATCTGAGCTGCAGGAAAAACACCATAAATATGTTCCTGTGGCGGTGAAGATCGCGCCGGATCTTTCTCATGAAGAGTTGATCCAGGTGGCCGACAGTTTAATCCGACATAATATTGATGGGGTCATTGCCACCAATACGACATTGGATCGTTCGCTGGTTCAAGGGATGAAACATTGTGATGAAACCGGTGGTTTAAGCGGTCGTCCATTACAATTAAAAAGTACCGAAATTATTCGTATGCTGTCGGCTGAATTAAAAGGCCAACTGCCTATTATTGGCGTCGGCGGTATCGATTCGGTGATGGCGGCCCGCGAGAAGATGGCGGCCGGTGCATCGCTGGTGCAGATTTATTCCGGTTTTATTTTTAAAGGCCCGCCGCTGATTAAAGAAATCGTCACCCACATCTAGTCTTTTTCTCGGTAATGTGATCCAGGGCTTTATTTCCGGCCCTGGTTGCTTTATATTTCCTCATTGTTGCTTATTTAAACATATTGGTCTTTTATTATTTAGGGCGACAATTAACGCAATGGAAGAACAAACGCTGCACGGGATGCAAAAATGATGGGGGAGAAAAATGCGAATTAAACCTGATGATAACTGGCGCTGGTATTATGATGAAGAGCACGATCGTATGATGCTCGATTTAGCCAACGGCATGTTGTTTCGCTCGCGTTTTGCTCGCCGCATGTTAACCCCCGATGCGTTTGAACCCACCGGATTTTGCGTGGATGACGCCGCGCTCTATTTCTCCTTTGAAGAAAAATGTCGCGATCTGCTGCTGTCTAAAGAGCATCGCGCCGAGCTAATTCTTAACGCCCTGGTGGCGATTCGTTTCCTGAAGCCCCAAATGCCGAAAAGCTGGCACTTCCGCGCCCATGATAATGGCTGGGTACCGGTGACCGGCGATGCGGCCAGCGTCTGGCTGAGCGATGACGATAGTCAGGTTAATTTACTGGTCGTTGAGCCGGGTGAAAACGCTGCACTCTGTCTGCTGGCGCAGCCTGGGCTGGTATTGGCCGGGCGCACGATGCAACTCGGCGACCCGATCAAAATTATGAACGACAGGCTGCAACCCCAGCCAGGGCTGGACGGTTACAGCCTGGAGCAGGCGGTTTAACGGCTCAGTTTTAGCGCCGTTTTGGGAACACAGCTACAGCTCAAAATGGTGCCGTCGGTGCCTACCGCACTTTTCTTCAACGGACTCACTTCTCCTTCGATCAGCGTCACGCGGCAGCTGCCGCACAGGCCCGCGCGGCAGGAGTAGGGTACGCGAATACCCTGCTGCTCAAGCTGTTCCAGTAAAATTTGCTGATTATTTCCGCTGAAGGTTTTCCCTTCCCACGCAATATCCACCAACGCATTTTGCTGAGCCTGAGGCGCGACGGTATCGTCGGTTTGCCCGGCGGTATAGACTTTTGCTGGCCCGGTGGTGAGGATTTCCACTTCATCACCCACGCGCACCACGCCGCTGTTACGGGCAATCAAATTCTGACCGAAATCGACGTCGCCGGTGGCCGGATCGGTACGGAACGACTGTAAGGTCCTTAGCGGCTCTCCGGCGGGGTGCTTTTGCCCTTTTTCCGGGCTGATGGTGGTAAAAATACAGCGGCTGCACGGTTTCACCACGTCAAAAACGACATCGCCAATGCGAACGGTTTTCCAGCTATCTTCAGCCCAGGCTTCAACGCCGGTCACCACCAGGTTCGGGCGGAACTGTTCCATTCGCACGCCGGCTTTGCAGCGTTGTTGCAGGTCGCGTAACGAAGCTTCGTTAACCAACAGGAACGGAAAACCATCGGCGAAGGAGAGCGGCACCGCATCGTGGCGTTTAACGCGACGCGTGAGATCATCACCAAGCCAGCGCAGCTGAACGTCGCGTTTAAAGAACGGCGAAAGCCACTGATTAATGGCATCCGGCGCGATACGCGAGGTAAACTGATTGCCCCATACTTCGGTCGGCGAAGGCTGGCCGCTGAAATCGGCGAAGCGCACCAGCGCGCTGCTGCCGTCGGGCGCGGTAAGGTGTAACCCATCACGCAGGACCGACGGGGTAAAGCGCACCATTGCCGGGAATTGTCGGGCGGTAATAAAGGTGCCATCGGGTTCGGTGATCATAAAAATGCGGTCAAATGCCAGCCCGCTAATATCAGCAAAGGCGTGCGTAAGCCCAATTCCCCGCATCGATTTCACCGGATGTATAAAAAGTCGCGATAACGTAGCCACAACACTGTCCCTGAGTCGAAAATAAGCCTTTAACTTTATGACATGGGGCGCAGATTGGCTATAATGCGCAACAATTTTCTGCGAGTAAAAGTGACGATATGAATTCTCTGTTTGCCAGTACGGCCCGTGGGCTGGAAGAGCTGTTAAAAACTGAACTGGAAGGCCTGGGCGCCCAAGAGTGCCAGATTGCCCAGGGCGGCGTCCATTTCCAGGGCGACACGCAGCTTCTGTACAAAAGCCTGATGTGGAGCCGCCTGGCGTCGCGCATCATGATGCCGCTGGGAGAATGTAGCGTCTGGAGCGATCTCGATCTTTATTTGGGCGTACAGGCTATCGACTGGACGTCGATCTTTACCCCTGATGCGACCTTTGCGGTCAGCTTTGGTGGCCTGAACGATAGCATTCGTAACAGTCAGTACGGTGCATTGAAGGTAAAAGATGCGATTGTCGATGCTTTTACGCGTAAAAACCTGCCGCGTCCGAATGTCGATCGTGACAATCCCGATCTGCGTATTAACGTGCGTCTCAACAAAGAGACGGCCTATATTTCTCTCGATCTGAGCGGCGAAGGTCTGCATCTGCGCGGCTATCGCGATCGCACCGGTATGGCGCCGATCAAAGAGAACCTGGCGGCGGCTATCGTGATGCGTTCTGGCTGGGTGCCGGGGACGCCGCTGCTCGATCCGATGTGCGGTTCCGGTACGCTGCTGATTGAAGCGGCAATGTGGGCCACCGATCGCGCGCCAGGGCTGCATCGCGGCCACTGGGGCTTTAGCGGTTGGGCACAGCACGACGACGCGGTCTGGAAAGAAGTGAAGGCCGACGCGCAGACCCGCGCACGTGCCGGGCTGGCGGCGTATGAATCCCACTTCTACGGTTCCGACGTGGACAGCCGCGTGGTTGAACTGGCGCGCAGCAACGCCCGCCGCGCCGGGATTGGCGAGCTGATTACCTTTGAAGTGAAAGACGTGGCGCAGCTGAGCAATCCGTTGCCGAAGGGGCCATACGGCACCGTTATCAGCAACCCGCCGTACGGCGAACGTCTGGAAAGCGAACCGGCGCTGATTGCGATGCACAGCCTGCTGGGCCGCAATATGAAAAACCAGTTTGGCGGCTGGAACCTGTCGCTGTTCAGCGCCTCTCCGGAATTGCTGAGCTGCCTGCAGCTGCGCGCCGAACGTCAATTTAAGGCGAAAAACGGCCCGCTGGACTGCGTGCAGAAAAACTATCATCTGACCGAATCTACCGGTGAAAAACCGGCGTCACTGGCGGAAGACTATGCCAACCGTCTGCGTAAAAACCTGAAAAAGTTTGAAAAGTGGGCGAAACAGGAGGGGATCGAATGCTATCGCCTGTACGATGCCGACCTGCCGGAATACAACGTGGCCGTTGACCGCTATGCCGATTGGGTGGTGGTGCAGGAGTATGCGCCGCCGAAAACCGTCGACGCGAACAAAGCGCGTCAGCGTCTGTTTGATATCATCGCCGCCACCATTGCGGTGCTGGGGATCGCGCCGAACAAGCTGGTACTGAAAACCCGTGAGCGCCAGAAAGGCAAGAACCAGTATCAGAAGATGAACGAGAAGGGCGACTTCATGCAGGTGAGCGAATATAACGCGCGTCTGTGGGTCAACCTGACCGACTATCTGGATACCGGCCTGTTCCTCGATCACCGTATTGCCCGTCGGATGCTCGGCGAGATGAGCAAAGGCAAAGACTTCCTCAACCTGTTCTCCTACACCGGTAGCGCCAGCGTGCATGCTGGTCTCGGCGGGGCACGCTCAACCACCACCGTCGATATGTCGCGTACCTATCTGGAGTGGGCGGAACGCAACCTGCGCCTGAACGGCCTGACCGGCCGCGCGCATCGCCTGATGCAGGCGGACGTGCTGGCGTGGCTGCGTGATACCGACGAACAGTTTGACGTGATCTTTATCGATCCACCGACTTTTTCTAACTCCAAGCGCATGGAAGATGCGTTTGACGTCCAGCGCGATCACCTGCGTTTGATGAAGGATCTAAAGCGTCTGCTGCGTAAAGGCGGCACTATCATGTTCTCCAACAACAAACGCGGCTTCCGTATGGACCACGACGGCCTGGCAGAGCTGGGACTGAAAGCACAAGATATTACCCAAAAAACGCAGTCGCAGGATTTCGCCCGTAACCGTCAGATCCACAACTGCTGGCTGATTACCGTAGCCTGAAAGGAATAAAGAATGTCATTGATTAGTATGCATGGCGCCTGGCTGTCGTTCAGCGATGCGCCGCTTCTCGACAACGCCGAACTGCACATTGAAGATAATGAGCGTGTTTGTCTGGTCGGCCGTAACGGCGCGGGCAAATCCACGCTGATGAAAATCCTCAACCGTGAGCAGGGTCTTGACGATGGGCGTATTGTCTACGAACAAGACCTGGTCGTGGCGCGCCTGCAGCAGGACCCGCCGCGTAACGTGCAGGGCAGCGTATATGATTTCGTTGCCGAAGGTATTGAAGAACAGGCGGAGTATCTCAAGCGCTATCACGATATCTCGCACCTGGTGATCACCGATCCGAGCGATAAAAATTTGCAGGAGCTGGCGAAGGTTCAGGAACAGTTGGATCACCACGGCCTGTGGCAACTCGAAAACCGCATCAACGAAGTGCTGGCGCAGCTGGGGCTGGAGCCGGACATGGAGCTGGCATCGCTGTCCGGCGGCTGGCTGCGTAAAGCGGCGCTGGGCCGCGCGCTGGTTAGCGCGCCGCGCGTGCTGCTGCTCGATGAACCGACGAACCACCTGGATATCGAAACCATCGACTGGCTGGAAGGTTTCCTGAAAACCTTTAAAGGCACGATTATCTTCATTTCGCACGACCGTTCGTTTATCCGCAATATGGCGACGCGTATCGTCGATCTCGATCGCGGTAAGCTGGTGACCTATCCGGGTAACTACGATCAGTACCTGATCGAGAAAGAAGAAGCGCTGCGCGTTGAAGAGCTGCAAAATGCCGAGTTCGATCGTAAGCTGGCGCAGGAAGAGGTGTGGATTCGCCAGGGCATTAAAGCGCGCCGTACCCGTAACGAAGGCCGCGTTCGCGCGTTGAAAGCGATGCGTAACGAACGCAGCGCCCGCCGCGAAGTCATGGGCAGTGCGAAGATGCAGGTGGAAGAGGCATCACGCTCCGGCAAAATCGTCTTTGAAATGGAAGACGTCAACTACCAGGTTGATGGCAAAGTGCTGGTGAAAGATTTCTCCGCTCAGGTACAGCGCGGCGATAAAATTGCGCTGATTGGGGCGAACGGTTGCGGTAAAACCACGCTGCTGAAGCTGATGCTGGGCCAGCTGCAGGCGGATAGCGGTCGTATTCACGTGGGTACCAAGCTGGAAGTCGCCTACTTCGATCAGCACCGTGCCGAGCTGGATCCGGACCGGACGGTGATGGATAACCTGGCGGAAGGTAAGCAGGAGGTGATGGTCAACGGTAAGCCGCGCCACGTGCTGGGCTATCTGCAGGACTTCTTGTTCCATCCGAAGCGGGCAATGACCCCGGTTCGCGCGCTGTCCGGCGGTGAACGTAACCGCCTGCTGCTGGCGCGTCTGTTCCTCAAGCCAAGTAATCTGTTGATTCTCGATGAACCGACCAACGACCTGGATGTCGAAACCCTTGAACTGCTGGAAGAGCTGATCGACGGTTATCAGGGCACGGTGCTGCTGGTGAGCCACGATCGTCAGTTTGTCGACAATACCGTCACCGAATGTTGGATCTTTGAAGGTGAAGGGCGCATTGGCCAGTATGTCGGCGGTTATCACGACGCGCGCGGTCAACAGTCTCAGTCGTTGGCGCAAAAGCAGACGAATGAGAAGAAAACGCCGGAAGTGGTTCAGGCAAAAGCAGAAACTGTCAAACGCGGCAGTAACAAACTAAGCTATAACCTGCAGCGCGAGCTGGAGCAGTTGCCGCAGAAGCTGGAAACGCTGGAGGCTGAGCTGGAAGCGTTACAAGCGCAGGTGGCTGACGCGGCATTCTTCAGCCAGCCGCACGATCACACGCAAAAAGTGTTGGCCGATCTGTCGAAAGCGGAGCAGGCTCTGGAAGAAGCGTTTGAACGATGGGAATATCTGGAAGCGTTGAAAAACGGCGCCTGATTGAGGACTTTTCATGTGCGATCAACATCATGCTGCGCAGCATATTCTGTGCTCTCAGTGCGACATGCTGGTGGCGTTGCCGCACCTTGAGCACCGACATAAGGCAACCTGTCCGCGCTGCGGAACAACGCTAACCACCGCCTGGGACGAGCCGAGACGCCGTCCCACCGCCTACGTACTGGTGGCGCTATTCATGCTGCTGCTGGCTAACCTTTTCCCGTTTATTAGTATGAACGTTGCGGGGGTGACCAGCCAGATTGAACTGCTGGAAATTCCCAGCGTCATGTTCTCGGAAGATTACGCCAGCCTCGGAACGTTTTTCCTGCTGTTTGTGCAACTGGTGCCGGCATTCTGTCTGATTACCATCCTGCTACTGGTGAACCGAGTGCCGATGCCAAATCGTCTGAAAGCGTTTCTGGCGCGCATTCTGTTCACGTTAAAAACGTGGGGGATGGCGGAAATCTTTCTCGCCGGGGTATTGGTGAGTTTTGTGAAATTGATGGCCTACGGCGATATTGGCGTGGGCAGCAGTTTTCTGCCCTGGTGTCTGTTTTGTTTACTTCAGCTTCGCACCTTCCAGTGCGTTGATCGGCGCTGGCTGTGGGACGATATTGCCCCGATGCCTGCGCTGGCGCAGCCGCTAAAGCCGGGAATCACCGGTATGCGTCAGGGGCTGCGCTCCTGTGCGTGTTGTACGGCAATTCTACCTGCCGAACAGCTCGAATGTCCGCGCTGTCACAGCAAAGGCCACGTCCGTCGTAAGAACAGCTTGCAGTGGACCATGGCGCTTCTGGTGACGTCTATCATCCTGTATCTCCCCGCGAATATTATGCCGATCATGATTACCGATCTGCTGGGCGATAAAATGCCGTCGACGATTATTGCTGGGGTGATTTTACTGTGGAGCGAAGGTTCATATCCGGTCGCGATGGTTATTTTTATCGCCAGCATCATGGTTCCAACGCTGAAGATGATCGCCATTGCCTGGCTGTGTCTGGACGCGAACGGCCTGAAACGGCGTCACCGTGACAGCGAGCGGATGCACCTAATCTACGAAGTGGTTGAATTTGTTGGCCGCTGGTCGATGATCGATGTGTTTGTCATCGCAGTGCTCTCCGCGCTGGTGCGCATTGGAGGGTTAATGAATATTTATCCGGCGATTGGCGCGCTGATGTTTGCGCTGGTTGTCATTATGACCATGTTCTCGGCAATGACGTTTGATCCTCGCCTGTCGTGGGATCGGGAACCTGAAGCAAGCCATGAGGAGTCGTAAAAGCATGGAAACCAAGAGTGGGGAGGCAAAAGTGCAGAAAGTGAAAAACTGGTCTCCCGTTTGGATCTTCCCGATTGTGACCGCGCTGATTGGCGCCTGGATCCTGTTCTATCACTATAGCCATCAGGGGCCAGAGGTGACGTTGATCACCACCAATGCGGAAGGGATTGAGGGCGGTAAAACCCGCATTAAAAGCCGTAGCGTAGACGTTGGTGTCGTAGAAAGCACTACGCTGACCGACGATCTGACCCACGTAGAAATTAAAGCGCGTCTAAACTCCGGAATGGAGAAGCTACTGCATAAAGACTCCGTTTTCTGGGTTGTTAAGCCGCAGGTCGGGCGTGAAGGCATCAGTGGCCTTGGCACCTTGCTCTCCGGAGCCTATGTGGAGCTTCAGCCGGGTAAAAAAGGGTCGGTGCTCAATCAGTATCAACTGTTGGACTCTCCGCCGCTGGCGCCGCCGGATGCGAAGGGTATCCGCGTGCTGCTCGACAGTAAAAAGGCCGGGCAGCTCAACCCCGGCGATCCAGTCTTGTTCCGCGGCTATCGCGTGGGGTCGGTGGAAACCAGTACCTTCGATCCGCAAACCCGCAGCATCAGCTATCAGCTGTTTATCAGCGCGCCAAACGATCGGCTGGTGACCAGTAACGTTCGTTTCTGGAAAGACAGCGGCGTGGCGGTGGATCTCACCTCCGCCGGGATGCGCGTTGAGATGGGGTCGCTGGCGACGCTGTTCAGCGGCGGCGTGAGCTTTGACGTACCGGAAGGCGTCGATCTGGGTCAGCCGATAGCGGAAAAGACGGCGTTTAAGCTCTACGACGATCAAAAAAGCATTCAAGATTCGCTCTATACCCAGCATATCGACTATCTGATGTTCTTTAAGGATTCTATTCGTGGTCTGCAACCCGGCGCGCCGGTCGAGTTTCGTGGGATTCGCCTCGGTACCGTCGCTAAAGTGCCTTACTTCGTGCCGGGCCTGCGTCAGTCGATAACCGATGATTACCGTATCCCGGTGTTGATCCAGATTGAGCCGGAACGTCTCGCCGCCCAGTTTGGCGATAGTCCGGACGTGCGCGGTCATCTGCCGATGCTGATTGAACGCGGGCTGCGAGCGGCGCTGAAAACCGGTAACCTGGTGACCGGTGCGCTGTACGTTGATCTGGATTTCTATCCAAAAGAGCCGGCGATCGCGAAAATGAAAGAGTTTAGCGGTATGGGGATCATCCCAACCGTCAGCGGCGGTCTGGCGCAGATCCAACAGCGTCTGATGGAGACGCTGGATAAGATCAACAATCTGCCGTTAACGCCAATGGTGCAGCAAGCGACTAATACGCTGTCTGAGAGCCAGAACACGATGCGCCGTCTGCAAACGACGCTGGATAATCTGAACAAGATTACCGCTAGTCAGTCCGCGCAGCAGCTGCCGGGCGACATGCAGAAAACGCTGCGTGAGCTGAATCGCAGCATGCAGGGCTTCCAGCCGGGCTCTGCGGCCTATAACAAGATGGTGGCCGATATGCAGCGTCTGGATCAGGTATTACGTGAACTGCAGCCGGTACTGAAGACGCTCAACGAGAAGAGCAACGCGCTGGTATTCGAAGCGAAGGATAAAAAAGATCCAGAGCCTAAGAGGGCAAAATAATGAAAAAGTGGTTAGTCCTGGCTGCGGCCTGCCTGTTGGCGGCCTGTAGCACCACGGAAAATAAAACGTACTACCAGCTGCCGATAACGACCGGAACGGTACAAAACGGTGCCAGCACCAGCCAGCGTATGCTGTGGATAGAGCAGGTCAGTATTCCTGACTTCCTTGCGGGCAGCGGGGTGGTCTACCAGACCAGTGACGTTCAGTACGTGATTGCCAGTAACAATCTGTGGGCCAGCCCGTTGGACCAGCAGCTGCGGACGTCATTGGTTTCTAACCTGAGCAACCAGCTGCCGGGTTGGGTCGTGTCATCGCAACCGTTGGGCAGCGACCAGGATACGCTGAACGTGTCGGTAAGTGGATTCCACGGCCGCTATGATGGCAAAGTGGTGGTAAGCGGCGAATGGCTGCTCAATCATCAGGGGCAGTTGACCAAGCGTCCATTCCACATCGAACTGGCGCAGCAGCAGGATGGTTATGATGCGATGGTGAAAACCCTGGCCCAGGCCTGGAGCCAGGAAGCCGCCTCGATTGCGCGAACCATCAATCGTTAACGATAAGTAGAATTAATTGTTCTAAGGGCCGCTGTCGGTGCAAAACCGGCGGCGGTTTTTTTATGTCTGAGGTCAGCGCCTTACCTGTGCCGTCTCACATTTTTTGTACAAATGTTCTTCTGATTAGCTCACAAATATGACATTGGTATGAATTCTACGCATTGACGGGGCCATTTTTTAGCGGTATTCGTATTACGTGGCCTGCATATTTTGTAGCCACTGTTTTCTTTTCCACCAGACCAAGATATGAGGGAAACGAGGCATGAAGAGACAAAAACGAGATCGCCTGGAGCGGGCACATCAGCGTGGATATCAGGCCGGAATTACCGGGCGTCCGAAAGAAATGTGTCCTTACCAGGCTATAAACCAAAGGTCTTACTGGCTGGGAGGCTGGCGAGAAGCCATGGAGGACAGGGCAGTTATTGCCTGACACTGTCTCTTTAAAAAGAAACCTCCGCATTGCGGAGGTTTCGCCTTTAGATTCATTACACCGATTTATCGCCAGCGGATTGCGGCGTTAAATGGGATCAGAATGCAGAAGTGTCCTGGAACAGGCCAACTTTGAGGTCGGTCGCGGAGTAGATCAGGCGACCATCAACCAGCACTTCGCCATCCGCCAGACCCATAATCAGACGACGGTTCACGACGCGCTTGAAGTGAATACGGTAGGTGACTTTTTTCGCGGTCGGCAGAACCTGACCGGTGAATTTTACTTCGCCTACGCCGAGCGCACGGCCTTTGCCTTCGCCGCCCAGCCAGCCGAGGTAGAAGCCGACTAACTGCCACATTGCATCCAGACCCAGGCAACCAGGCATTACCGGATCGCCGATAAAGTGGCAACCGAAGAACCACAGGTCCGGGTTGATATCCAGCTCGGCTTCAACGTAACCTTTGTCAAAATTGCCGCCGGTTTCGGTCATTTTCACGACACGATCCATCATCAGCATGCTAGGGGCCGGTAACTGCGGGCCTTTCGCGCCAAACAGTTCACCGCGACCAGAGGCAAGAAGGTCTTCTTTTGTATAAGATTCGCGTTTATCTACCATGTTTTCAGTAAGCCTTATTTTAAGTTCGGGACGCAGGATAGCTAACACGTGTACGCTGAACAAGTCCGATCAGTTGGAATTCGACCGGTTTAGCCAACGTAACGGCCACGGATAGCGGTAGCGAGGCTCCTGCTGCGTGGCTTGTGCGATGCGTTCCTGAATAGTTTGCAACAGCGTCTGACCTTCGCCGTCCCAGTTGAGCTGCGTCAGAAGCGGCAGCGCATCGGTGACGTCATCAATCGCCCAGATGGAGAACTCTCCGGCTTCGACGGCTTCCTGCACCTCGGTGGCAAGGCTCAGATGGCGTACGTTGGCAGAAGGGATAATCACTCCCTGTTTGCCGGTCAGACCACGCTGGGCGCAGATAGCGAAGAAACCTTCAATTTTTTCGTTCAGCCCGCCAACCGGCTGAGCGCGACCAAATTGGTCAACGGAGCCGGTCATGGCAATGCTCTGATTGATTGGCACGTTAGCCAATGCGCTAATCAGCGCGCACAGCTCGGCCATTGAGGCGCTATCGCCATCGACTTCGCTGTAAGACTGCTCAAAAGTGAGTGAGGCGGAGAAGGGGATCTGCTGATCCAGATCGAGCTCGGCCATCAGGAACGCCTGCATCAGCATCATGCCCTTGGCGTGAATATTACCGCCAAGTTCGGCCTTACGTTCAACGTCGGTGAATTCGCCATCGCCAATGTGTACGACGCAGCTAATGCGTGACGGTTCGCCAAACGGACGCGGGTGACCCGGGAAATCGATCACCGACAGGGCATTAATCTGGCCAATGCATTCGCCGTCAGTTTCAATCAGGATTTGTTCAAGCAGGATTTCATCCTGCATACGCTCGGCGAGGAAACCTTCACGCCACTGGCGTTGGGTGAGCATGGTTTTCAGCTGCTCGGCGTTGATAACGGCGTCAGGAGTAAACGGTGCGGCTTCACGCAGCTGGCGACCGATCCACAGCGGGCAGAGCGGCATGATCTCCTGGTCGCCGGTATAACGCGCGCCTTCCTGCATCAGCAACGGCCAGGCATCGGCGGTGAGGCCCGGCAGGGACTTCTCACGTGCCACCTGCCACACCCACTGACACCACTGACGAAGCGTCTCTTCATCGGCAAGCTGCAGGCTGTCTTCAAACTCGCTGTATAACGAGGATTCGGTCAGCTCGGGTTCCATCTCCTGGAAATCGGCCAGCGATTCTCGCTCGCCCACCAGGATGACCTTCAGGTTGATCGGCATGGAAGGAATGCTGACCGGCAGCGGACGGGCGTCATCGAAGGTCAGCCAGTCAAAACGCTGCTGAAGGACCTGATTCTTTAAACGCATCCACAGCAGTGGCTGCGACATCAGCGTGCGCAACGGCAGCACGAGGATGCCGCCGTTTGCCTGATGCACCAGGCCGGGCTGTAAACTGATTTCGCCGTTAAACTGGCGCACGCAGCCAAAAAGCTGTTCGGCTTCAACCCAGTCGGCGAAGATAACAGGCCCCTGGCTGGCAAAAGCGTCGTCGGCGCTGCACGCTGGCGTCATCGTGATCTTGCCACCGGTAACCTGATAATCGACGCCCGTCAGGGTCGATTCATCGCTATCGCGCAGAGAGCGTGTCGTTTGCGTCAGCAGGTGCAGATACTCTTTTTCTTCTGGCGCTTTGACCAGCAAGAAAGGGGAGACGCCCTGAGGGTGCAGAAACTGCTCAAGCGCGTAATGTAAACGAGCCTGCAGCTCGCTGAATAAAGAGTCGTGTTCTGAGGCTAAATCAGGCTGGGCAAATAGCGCCTGGAATGCTTCAGTCGCGGGGGCGAGAAAGCGCCGGGAAAGAGTATTTATAGTCAATGTCGCTATTTTTAGTCAGATGTAAAGTGCGTGATTATACCTGATGCCGCAGGGAAGCTCACGGAGAATACAGAAGTATCTTCTGCGGTGGCTTTTATCCCTATCACAGTTGCAGATTTCTTCTCAGCACATTGAGAAAAAACTGTTATCCTGAAAAGAGTTACACGGTCACACTGAGATCGCCATGAAATATCAACAACTGGAAAATCTTGAAAGCGGCTGGAAGTGGAAATACCTGGTGAAAAAACACCGGGAAGGCGAGCCTATCACCCGCTATATTGAAGCCAGCGCCGCGCAAGAGGCCGTCGATGTTTTGCTGACGCTGGAACATGAACCGGTTCAGGTTAATGACTGGATTGCCCAGCATATTAATCCGCAGCTGGTGAACCGTATGAAGCAGACGATACGTGCGCGCCGCAAACGCCATTTTAACGCCGAGCATCAGCACACGCGTAAGAAATCCATCGACCTGGAATTTGCGGTCTGGCAGCGGCTGGCAGGGCTGGCACAGCGTCGTGGTAAGACGCTCTCAGAGACGATCGTCCAACTAATTGAAGATGCAGAAAATAAAGAGAAGTACGCGAGTAAGATGTCCAGCCTGAAGCAGGACCTTGAGGCCATGCTAGGGAAAGAAAAATAGATTTAGCAGCGCTGAGGCTTGCTTCTGACGGCAGAAAAAGGCCAAAAAAAACCCCGCATTGCGGGGTTTTTTCATGAGACGAGAACTTAAGCCGCTGGCTGAGTTACAACGTCTTTAACGCCTTTAACTTCGATCTCTACGCGACGATCCGGTGCCAGGCAGTCGATCAGTGCAGCGCGAGCTTTCACGTTGTCACAGGTGTTGCCGGTAACCGGGTTGGATTCGCCCATGCCACGTGCAGAGATTTTGTCAGACGGGATACCTTTAGAGATCAGGTAATCAACAACGGACTGAGCACGTTTTTCGGACAGACCCTGGTTGTAAGCGTCAGAACCGATGCGGTCAGTGAAGCCCAGAACAACAACGGAACCGTCTTTCGGATCCAGGTTGCTCAGCTGGGAGTACATCTGATCCAGAGCCTGTTTACCTTCCGGTTTCAGGGTTGCTTTGTTGAAGTTGAACAGAACGTCAGACTTCAGAGTGAAGTGTTTGGTCTGTACTTCTGGAGCCGGAGCCGGAGCCGGTGCAACTACCGGAGCAGCAGCATCCTGCTGGCCGAAGCGGTAGGAAACGCCTACGCTCAGCATGCCGTTATCAGGACGTACGCCTACGCTGTTTGCGTCGCCGATGTTGTTAACCCACTGGTATTCCAGACGGGTAGCGATGTCACGAGTTACAGCCCACTCAACGCCGCCAGCGAATACTGGGGAAACGCCGGTGTCGTGATGATCGCCAGCTTTGTTGTTGCTGGAATCTGCACGCCATACCATACCACCCAGACGAGTGTAGATGTCCAGATCGTCAGTAACTGGGTAGCCCAGTTTAGCAGTCAGCTGAACGCCTTGAGCTTTCAGAGCGCCATTGGTCTGGCTGCCGGTGTATTCCATACGGCCCAGCCAATCGTAACCCATTTCGAAACCAACGTACGGGTTAACCTGGTAACCACCGAACGCGCCTGCGCCCAGCTGGCTGTTGTGGGTAGAACCGTTGTTGTTCAGGTCACTCTGGTACCAACCGGTGTCATGGTACTGGGACCAACCCAGTTTACCACCAGCATACCAGGTGTTGTCTTGCGGAGCGGCCTGCGCTACGGAAGCGAAGCCTGCCAGTGCCACTGCAATCGCGATAGCTGTCTTTTTCATTTTTTGCGCCTCGTTATCATCCAAAATTTGCCATGAAGTTCTAAATAGACTCACGGTTAAATCCTTCCACCGGGGGCGGGGCTTAGTTAAATACTTAGCAGAACTCTGCGGTGTTAAGCTGAGCACCCCTGGCGATGTAAAGTCTACAACGTCGTTGGAAACTTACAAGTGTGAACTCCGTCAGGCTTATGAAAAAAAAAGACTTGTATACGCAATATTTAACAAATGTGTCGAAAAAATAATCGACATAAAATTCGGGAAACCGCACCAGACCAGCATTCTGCCTGTAATCATTCAGAAAAACGGACAGATAAAAAAAATGCAAAAAAAATCCCAGGAAAATTCTTAATTTCGCTTAATGGTACAAATTTGAGTGAATTTTTAGCCCATTAAATTGTCCTGTTGGATGTAATGCGGTCTGAACTGGTCGCATAATGAACACCATTGCGTTACCTTCCTCCGCAGCGCTTTGTAAACGAGCATGTTCTTCTACGGAAAGTTCTTCGCTCAGCCAGCCGATAACGACACTATAATTACCGGTACGTGATGCGCGAACCATTGAGTCGAGCATATCGCACGGCGACATCTGACGAAGCTGCATGACTTTTGTTAGCGGCAGGCCGGAAGCCTGCACCCACTGGCGGCTTAACTTCTGCTGCGGCGTGAGCCACAGCTGCCAGCGTGATTGCTGGCCTAACTGCTGTAACAATGGCAGCAGCAACAGTTGCGCCATCATCGGTTGATCTTCACGATAGAGCACTTCACTAATTAAGGCGGCAGGGGTGCTGTTTACCGGAGTAAAAGCATGAGAAGCCGTTGTGGCGGCTGTGACAGAAGAACGATTTACGACACCAGAAGTATACATAGCTAATCCAACCTTGTGGGTTACTGTATGAATATACAGTACTACCCCAAAGTCTAAAGATCAACCTCATTTTCTGAAAGCATCTCGCAAAATTGCACAAGAAACACCCATGATGACAAATTCATCTTGCCGTCCCGGTAGAACTTCCCTATGTTGCTTGTTATATGAACAATTAATAAAATTAATGTATTCATGTCCATGATTATTAAGGATTAATCATGAAGATTATCTCTTATAAACGGATTTACCAATCTCAGGAATATTTCTCAGGATTGGGGAAGGTGAAGTCTCGGGCGCTGTTTGGTGGCTATAGTCTGGCCGTTGACAATACCGTCTTTGCTATGGTCGCAGAAGGTGAACTGTATCTGAGAGCGTGCGAAAAAAATGCCACGTATCAGGCCCAACACTCACCGCCACTGCTCACGGTACGCAAACGAGGGCATGCGCAGCAGCTTAACTATTTTCGCGTCGATGAACGGTTGTGGTCGAACAAATCTGAGCTGGTTTTGCTTGGTCAGTTCGCCCTTGAAGATGCGCAAAGTGAAAAGCGCCGACGAAGGCATTTACGGCTAAAAGATCTTCCCAATCTCTCTTTTCATATGGAACTGCTGCTGCATGAAGCGGGTATTAAAGATGTTCGTACGCTGCGAAATATGGGCTCGAAAACCGCGTGGATGCGGCTTCGACAGTTGCGTAAACAGCTGAGCGTGAATGTACTGTATTCGCTGGAGGGGGCTATCACCGGCGTCCATGCCGCGGCGCTCCCCGCGAAAACGCGCCAGGAGCTGGAAACCTGGGTGCAAAATTACACCCAGAAAAGGTGATTAGAGCATGACCTGCTTTTGCAGGCGGCAGATTTCAGGCAACAGCGAAATCATCAAGCCGATTTGTTGCAGGACCAATGGCTCTTTGCTGTCCGGGCGAGGATCGAGGTGATGGATCCTCGCCGCGAGCTCACGTAACGCCAGCTGAACCCGTTCTTCATCGGCGGGCAAATGGTGCAATGCGTCATCAACGTAGCAGACGGCATCGTCCAGAAGCGCCAGAATTTCTGCTGTCGTCAGCTTTTCACGATGGGCGCCGAGCGCCGAGATATAGCTGGTTAGCGTGTGGTTCAGGCACAGCAAGCGAAACGCGGTTTCCCGCATCTCTGCGGTGACCTTCGGTTCGGTAGACATATTCGAAACCACCGAAGCCAGTTCTGCATCCCGATTATGCGCATCGCGGCGGGCGATACGGTAGGCCAGGCGATTATCGCGGCCCTGATGATACTGCTCGAGAATCGCATCCAGATAGCGGCAGTTGGCGTCCACTGCGCGCTCCAGGACGCGCGGCAGGTTACGGAATTTCCAGTCTGGCCAGATAAAGCTCACCGCCAGCCAGGCAATACCACAGCCAATCAGCGTATCCACTACGCGCGGAAGCGCCACTTCGAATCCCTCACCAAGCAGGTTAAAGCACAGCAGGACGAGCAGGGTAATAAACATGGTGGCGTGAGCGTACTGGACGTTGCGAAACGCGAAGAACAGTACGCCGGTGACCACAATCAGTATCAGTTGACCTTCCAGCGATGGCACTAGCCAGAGAATCGGCAAGCCCAACGCCACGCCGACCAGCGTGCCAATAATACGCAGCGCCAGGCGATGGCGTGTAGCGTTGTAGTTTGGCTGACAGACAAACAGGCTGGTGAGCAAAATCCAGTAGCCGTGCTGTAACCCGGTAAACTGAATAAAGGCGTAACCAACGCACAGCACCACCGACATACGCACCGCGTGGCGGAACAGCGCTGACTCCGGCGACATGTTACGACTCAGGCGTGAAAGCATATCGTCAAAACCGTGCAGACTGTCATCAGCCAGAACATTCTCCGTTTCGCTGTTCGTTTGCGACGGCGTCTGTTCAGATTCAATGGTGGCCAGCTGTGCATCAATCGCCCGCAGGTTATTGAGCAAAAAACCCAGCGCTTTCATCTGCTCCGGTGCGGTACCGCTAGCGCGAACGCGATCCAGCGCGGCGTCGAGATGGGTAAAAGCGCGTTCAAAGCGGGCGTCATGCTGATACGGCGTCCGCAACAAAATAGCCTTAGCCAGATCCTGGCAGGCGATTGACTGCATGGAGAGCAGGCGCTGGAAGCGAAACATCACGTCGCTGTAGCGGAACTGGTCGCGTAACGCCTGATACTGTATATGCGATGAACTGGCCCGTTCGTGGATATCCTGAGCGACAAAATAATAATGCAGCGTACGGCGGGTGCTTCGCTGGCCGCGATCGCCGCGCAGACGCGTTAATAAAGACGCTTTCGTCTGGTTGAGTGTCGCCACCAGTTGGCCGTTTGCCAGCGCTAGCTCATACAGCGGCGCCTGATTATCATCGTCAAGATCCGGATCAAACAGGCGCGATTTCAGCTCCAGAAAGCGGGCAAGCTGTTCGTAGCTGCGGGCGAGGTTATCCTGTAACGGGCGGATGGGAAATATCAGGTGCCCGGTTAGCGTCAGGACGTTATACCACACGGCACCGGCAATCAGCAGCAGTGGCTGCTGATACCAGTGAGCGTAGAGCGATACGCCGAGCATCGTGTAAATGGCAATCAGCAGCGCGCCAAAGGCGATGGTGGCGTAGCGTTGCCCCAAGCCGCCCAGCAAAATAAACCCGATGGTCGAAACGGTGAGCCCCAACGCAAACAGCCACGGCCAGGGAAACAGCACTTCAACCGATGCTGAGGCGATAAAAAAGCAGATCAGGGTGATAACCAGGTTACGCAGCCGACCGGTCAGGCGATCGTCGAGATCCGTTAGCGCGGCAGCGACGACCCCCAGGGTGAGCGGGATGGTTAGCTTTGCATCGCCCAGCCACCAGGGCAGGGCGGTGGTGCCGATGAGGGCAATAAATATTCTGGCGTTGTACAGCCAGGTACTGTTCCATGTATAGCGGCGAAGCAGCGGGCTTAGCATAGCGGTTAAGGATCCTGATTACTGAAAACGGCGGCGGGCATTCGCTTCACGCGCCGCGCGCGCCACTTCTACGGGCACAACCCGACGTCCCACCGGCCACAGGGCAATAGCGGCTATTTTAAAGTTCGCAATCCCGACCGGGATGCCGATAATGCTGATGCATTGGGCGATGCCCGCCATAATGTGCGTCAGGCACAGCCACCAGCCGAATAGCACAAGCCACAGAATATTGAGCAGAGTGCCGCCCGCATTCATTACGCTACTTTTGGCCCCCGGTTCCAGTTCATCGACGTGCACCGCTTCGTTGCCGTACGGTACCAGCGACAGCTTCGTGATCTCCCAGCATGAGCGAGTCAGCGGCAGCGTAATGATCAGGACAATGCTGACGAGTGTTGCCAGCAGCCAGCCGAGCGTTGTCAGAAAACCACCTAATACAAAATTCAAAATATTCAGAACAGTACGCATAAATCCTCAGTGCAGCGCTGTGAATAATAAGACCTGTTGATTGTAACGTTTTTTTAGGCTGGAGCACCTATTCTCTGGCGGTTACACTGTGAGATATCGAAAAAGTCAGGATTCGGCACGACATGGAATTAAAAGCAACGACGCTGGGTAAGCGCATGGCGCAGCATCCTTATGACCGGGTTGAGATCCTCAACGCGGGCGTTCGGGTGTCCGGCCCGCAGCATGAATATCTCATCCCTTTTAATCAGCTACTGGCGATTAACTGCAAGCGCGGTCTGGTGTGGGGAGAGCTGGAGTTCGTGCTGCCAGAGGATAAAGTTGTGCGCCTGCACGGGACAGAATGGGGCGAGACGCAGCGTTTCCACCGTCATCTGCTGGGATTGTGGCAGCAGTGGAGCGCGGAGATGAGCGACATCGCCGCCGGGCTGCTGGACGCGCAGCTGGCGATTATTGCCGGTAGCCGCGAAGAAAACCGTTGGTTGACCCGCCAGCAGGCGCAGGGGATTCGCCTGCGGATCGTTAAAGCGCTGGAGGGGTTGCCGCTACCGACCCATCGGCTGGAAGAGTTTGATAACTGTCGTGAGAGTTGGCGGCAGTGCCAGGCATGGCTGGCAGATAAAGAGAGCGGGCGTGCGCAACACAACCAGCGCTATACCGACGCAATGCTGGAACAGTACAGCGACTTTTTTGCGGGTATCGAATCGTCGCCATTGAATCCGTCACAGGCGCGCGCGGTGGTCAACGGCGAGCGTTCGTTGCTGGTGCTGGCCGGGGCCGGTAGCGGTAAAACGTCGGTGCTGGTGGCGCGTGCGGGCTGGCTGCTTGAGCGCGGCGAAGCCTCGGCGGAACAGATTTTGCTGTTGGCTTTTGGCCGTAAGGCGGCTGAAGAGATGGACGAGCGCCTGCAAACGCGCCTGCATACCGATGCCATTACCGCGCGTACCTTCCATGCGCTGGCGCTGTCAATCATTCAGCAGGGCAGTAAAAAAGTGCCGGTCGTCAGCAAGTTGGAGAACGATGCCGCCGCTCGCGCTAAATTGTTTATCGCGTGTTGGCAGCAACAGTGTCGGGAGAAAAAGGCGCAGGCCAAAGGTTGGCGACTGTGGCTGCAGGAAGAGCTGGGCTGGGATGTAGAGGAAGACAGCTTCTGGGAAGATGAAAAAATCGTCAAGCGAATAGGTAGCCGCCTTGACCGCTGGGTCAGCCTGATGCGCATGCACGGCGGTTCGCAGGCCGAGATGATTGCCGGTGCGCCGGAAGATATTCGGGATCTGTTCGGCAAGCGGGTTAAGCTGATGGCCCCGTTGTTGAAAGCGTGGAAAGCCGCGCTGAAAGCCGAAAACGCCGTCGATTTCTCCGGGCTGATTCACCAGGCGATTATCATCCTCGACAAGGGGCGCTTCGTCAGCCCGTGGAAGCATATTCTGGTCGACGAATTTCAGGACATCTCCCCGCAGCGTGCGGCGCTGCTGGCGGCGCTACGTAAGCAAAACTCGCAGACTTCGCTTTATGCCGTTGGCGATGACTGGCAGGCGATTTACCGCTTTAGCGGCGCACAGCTGTCGTTGACCACCGCCTTCAACCACTATTTTGGTGAAGGGGATAACTGTGCGCTGGATACCACCTATCGCTTCAACAACCGCATCGGTGAAATTGCTAACCGGTTCATTCAGCAAAACCCGCACCAGCTGAATAAACCGCTGAACAGTCTGACCACGGGCGACAAAAATGCCGTCACCCTGCTCGAGGACGATAAGCTTGATGCACTGTTTGATAAGCTCAGCGGCTACGTGACGCCGGACCAGCGTATTCTGGTGCTGGCCCGTTACCACCACCTCAAGCCAGCGGCGCTGGAGAAAGCGGCCACGCGCTGGCCGAAGCTGAATATTGATTTTATGACCGTGCACGCCAGTAAGGGCCAACAGGCGGATTATGTGATTGTTCTCGGGCTGCAGGAAGGTTTTGACGGTTTTCCGGCGCCTGCTCGCGAGTCGATTATGGAACAAGCGTTGCTGCCCGCGCCGGAGGATTTCCCCGATGCCGAAGAGCGGCGTTTATTGTACGTGGCGATGACCCGCGCGCGTCTGCGCGTCTGGCTGCTGTTCAATAAGGCGCAGCCGTCGCCGTTCGTGGAGGTGTTAAAGCAGCTGTCGGTGCCGGTGGCGAGAAAGCCGTAATCGAAGAATGGAGCCGACACCGCGTCGGCTCCGGGAGCGTGAGGAATTATTTCAGGCGTTCTGCCAGATAGCGCTGATAGTCAGGGATCAGAATATCCACAGGTTCGCTGAAGTTAGGCGACTGAATAATGAAGTCGGCGGTGGCGGCGTTGGTGGCTACCGGAATATTCCAGACGGTTGCCAGGCGCAGCAGAGCCTTCACATCCGGGTCATGGGGCACGGCGTTGAGCGGATCCCAGAAGAAGATCAGCACGTCGATTTTCCCTTCCGAAATCAGCGCGCCAACCTGCTGGTCGCCGCCCATCGGGCCGCTGAGCATCGCCTGGACTTCCAGGCCTGTTGCCCGCTGCACCAGGTTACCGGTGGTGCCGGTCGCTGACAGCGTGTGGTTTGCCAGGCAGGCCTGGTGACGCTGTACCCATTTCATCAGCATATCTTTGCAGTGGTCGTGCGCGACCAGCGCGATGTGTTTACGCGCCGGTAAGGTGCGTGTTGTCAGTTCCATGTGTCTTTCCCTGAGTGTTGAATCCAGACAGATTACTGCATGCGAATCAAGCTGCAAGCCCTGATTGGCAAAAATTTGACGCCTGACATCAGCGGACTAGCGTACACTTAAGTGATTGGCCAGGAGGATAATGATGACTGAAAACGAGATTGCCAGCATTTTGACGACCACGCGAACCATCGCGCTGGTGGGCGCCAGCGACAAGCCGGACCGTCCAAGCTACCGGGTGATGAAATACCTGTTGGATCAGGGCTACCACGTGATTCCTGTTTCGCCGAAGGTTGGCGGCAAAACGCTGCTCGGGCAGCAAGGCTACGCCACCCTTGCCGAAGTGCCGGAGAAGGTCGACATGGTTGACGTGTTCCGTAATTCGGAAGCCGCGTGGGGCGTGGCGCAGGAGGCGATAGCTATCGGGGCGAAGACGCTGTGGCTGCAGCTCGGCGTGATTAACGAACAGGCTGCCGTGCTGGCGCGCAATGCGGGGATGCAGGTAGTGATGGATCGGTGCCCGGCGATTGAGATCCCTCGTCTGGGCCTCGCGAAATAAATGCGCGTTGTTGAGAATACAAAAAAACCCGCATAGCGGGTTTTTTATTAACGCGGCAATCAGTTACGCAGCCGCGGTGCCTGTAGCTGACGGCGGATGGTACGCGCCAGTTCATCCATCGTCGGTTGTTCTGGATGATCCTCGCTCGGCTCACTGCTCAACTGGGCTTCGGCCAGATAGGTATGCACCGGCTGGCCTTCGTCATCTTCCATCACCACGTGATACCAGGGCAACGCACGCAGTTCGTCGTTAGCCGCCAGATCGTCGGGATCAGGATCGTCAAGCGAGTAAACCGGGTCGATATCTACCACCACGCCCAGATAGCCCAGCAGGGAGTGACGCACCTGCTGGCCAATACCGAATTTGCTGGTAATCATCATACTCACCTCCCGGGAAATGGCTTTTCTCTACTTCTACATATATAGACACCATTTCGCTTTTCAAGTTACATGACGCGGCAGGCAAATCCTTTCAAGTACAGTCCTTCCGGGTACGTCGCAATCACCGGGTGATCGGCTGCCTGACGGAACTGCTCTATAAATTGTACATCACGACCGGCATCTACAGCGGCATCGGCAATGATTTTCTGGAATAAATCTGAGGTCATCAGGCCTGAACAGGAGAAAGTCAGCAGCACGCCGCCCGGATTCAGTAACTGAATAGCCAGCATGTTGATGTCTTTATAGCCGCGGCAGGCGCCCATCAGCTGACTTTTGTTTTCGACGAATTTTGGCGGGTCCATTACGATAACATCGAATTTCTCGCCCCGATCGCGATATTTACGCAGCAGTTTAAACACGTCGTCGCGCACGAACTCGGCTTTGCTCAGATCGAGTTTGTTTAGCTCAACGTTCTGGCGCGCTACATCCAGCGCTTCCTGAGAGGTATCGACGCTGGTGACCTGGCGGCAGCCGCCCATCAATGCCGAAACGGCAAAACCGCCGGTATAGGAGAAGCAGTTCAGGACGCGCTTGTCTTCCACATAACGACGGGTAGCCAGACGGCTATCGCGCTGGTCAAGGTAGTAGCCGGTTTTGTGACCACCCTGAATATCGACCAACAGCTTCATGCCGTGTTCTTCAATTGGCAGCAGAGCAGGCGGCAGTTCGCCGGTCACCGGGCCCTGAGTCAGCTCCATACCTTCTTTTTTACGTACTGCGACATCGCTACGATCGTAGATGGCGCATTCCGGATAGAGCGTTTGCAGGGCGCTAATCAGCGCGGCGCGCTGGTATTCGGCACCGGCGCTCAGCAGCTGCAGCACCAGGAAGTTGCCAAAACGGTCGATGGTAACACCCGGTAGGCCGTCAGATTCACCGGCAATCAGACGGTAGCTATCCAGACCGTCTTTTTTCGCCAGCCAGTCGCGCCAGCTTTGCGCCTGCTGAAGACGACGGATGAAGAAATCGATATCAATGCTTTCATTAGCGTCAAACGTCCAGACGCGAGCGCGGATCTGCGAAGCGGGAGAATACGCGCCGCGGGCTAACCATTTACCCTGATGATCGACAATATCAATGGTCTCACCGAGGTTGGCTTTGCCTTCCATGCGGGCTACCGCACCGGAAAAGACCCAGGGATGACGGCGCAACAATGATTTTTCGCGCCCTTTGGCTAACACTAAACGTACACTCATAGTTAATTTTCTGGCTGTTTGATGGAATCAGGCTGCATTTTCCCGACTTCCCCGCACAAATGCAACGCGTGACGGCAGAATGTGGGGGGAATTGGCGCTAAAGTTGGGATAAAAACGGGAGGAAATAAGATGGATAAATGCGTGATTTGTTGGGTCTACGGTAAAGTGCAGGGCGTGGGCTTCCGCTTCTTTACCCAGCAGGAGGCGCTGCGCCTTGGCCTGCGCGGCTATGCGCTGAACCTTGATGACGGTAGCGTCGAGGTGGTTGCCTGCGGCAAGGATGAACAGGTTGAGAAGCTGCTGACGTGGCTAAAAGCGGGCGGGCCACGCAGCGCGCGGGTTGATAAAGTTCTGGCCGAACCTCATCAACCCGAAAAGGCGTGGAGCAATTTTAGCATTCGCTATTAAATACACTTCACCGGCTTTGGCAGGCCAGCGATTTTTGTCGCCTGTTTAGCCGGCCCTTTTGGGAACAGACGGTAAAGATAGCGGCTGTTGCCTTTTTCTTCGCCAAAGGTGTTAGCCATGGCTTTCACCAGCATGCGGATAGCCGGCGAAGTGTTGAATTCGAGGTAAAACTCACGCACGAAGCGCACCACTTCCCAATGTTCAGGGCTGAGCGCAATGCCTTCGTTCGCGGCGATCGCCTCGGCTAACCCTTCGCTCCACAGCGTAGTGTCTTTCAGATAGCCTTCGCTATCGGTCTCAATTTCGGTGTTCTGGTAGATAAGCATAATATTTCACACAGCAAACAGATGGCGGGAAGTGTAGCAAATAAAAAGGCCCCGCATAAGCGAGGCCCTGATGTTGATGAGCAGGTAGGTTAGTCGCGGCTAGCGAAACCGAGGATGCTCAGCAGGCTGACAAAGATGTTGTACAGCGAGACGTACAGGCTAACGGTCGCGCGGATATAGTTGGTTTCCCCGCCGCGGATGATATTGCTGGTCTCAAACAGGATGGCACCGGAAGAGATCAGGATAAACACCGCGCTAATCGCCAGGTGCAGCGCCGGCAGCTGCAGGAAGATGTTCGCCACCATGCCAATCAGCACCACGACGATACCGGCCATCAGCATCCCGCCGAGGAAGGACATATCTTTACGGGTGGTCAGCACATAAGCCGAGCAGCTGAAGAACACCAGCGCGGTGCCGCCCAGCGCCATACCGATCACATCGCCCATACCCGCGGACAGGTAGGCGTTGAGAATCGGCCCGAGGATATAGCCAAGGAAGCCGGTAAAGGCGAAGGCAGACAGAATACCGACCGGTTTATCCGCCGTTTTATAGGTCAGGAACATCAGGCCGTACATGCCGACCAGCGTCAGAATTAAGCCCGGAGACGGCAGCCCCAGCACGGTGCTGGCGGTGGCGGTAATAGCGGAAAACGCCAGCGTCAGGCTCAGCAGGAAATAGGTGTTACGCAGGACTTTATGTGTGCTCAGCAGCGATGAGCGGTCACGCGATGAAGTAATTATGCGATCCATGAGTCACTCTCTTATGACAGATGTTATTAGTGGCACAGCATAAGAAATCTCTCTTTTATTCCCAAATCTTTTTACCCATCTTTACTCAGACTTCTGGCCCGTCACAGAAACACAATATAAAGCACGAAAGAGCGAGATCAATCTCTTATAGGTTATTGAAAGCACTTGCGTTATCAGCCATCTGTGCCAAGAGTGAACAGGGTTAAAACAACAAGGCAATGGAAATGAAATTATACAAACATAACAACATCACGATGGTTCTCCTGGCAATGGGTCTGGCCGGCGCGGCGCAGGCCGCGACCGTGCCGGAAGGTTCTCAGCTTGCCGACAAACAGGAGCTGGTGCGCAGCAACGGCAATGAGCCTGCTTCGCTCGACCCGCATAAGGTTGAAAGCGACGTTGAGTTTAATATCATCAGCGACCTGTTCGACGGGCTGGTGGCGGTGAAACCGGACGGCAGCATTGAACCACGGCTGGCGAAATCCTGGGAAAATAAGGACAACACCGTCTGGACCTTCCATTTACGCCCGGGCATTACGTGGTCTGACGGTTCTCCCATCACCGCGCAGGATGTTGTCTGGAGCTGGCAGCGTCTGGTGACGCCGGCCACCGCGTCGCCGTATGCCAGCTATCCGGGCAATATGCATATTATGAACGCCGCCGATATCGCGTTGGGTAAAAAAACGCCCGATACGCTTGGCGTGAAAGCGATTAACGACACCACGCTGGAAGTGACGCTGACGCAGCCCACTTCCGCGTTTCTTGCCATGCTGGCTCACCCGTCCATGGTACCGCTCGATAAAGTGCTGATCGGCCGCTATGGCGATAAATGGGTGAAACCGGAACACTTTGTGGGCAGCGGCGCCTATCATTTATCCCAGTGGGTGGTGAACGAGCGAATCGTTGCCGAACGTAATCCGCGCTACTGGGATGATAAGCAGACGGTAATTAATAAGGTGACCTATCTGCCTATCCGCTCCGAAGCGGCCGACGTCAACCGCTACAAGGCGGGAGAGGTCGATATTGTGTATACGCTGCCGATCAACCAGTTCAGTCAGTTGAAAAAAACCTTAGGCAGCGAGGTGGACGTGTCGCCGCAGCTGGCAACCTATTACTACGAGTTCAATACCACCAAAGCGCCGTTTAACGATGCCCGCGTACGCCGTGCGCTGAACATGGCGCTGGATAAAGATATTATCGCCGATAAGGTCATGGGGCAGGGGCAGCGTCCGGCGTGGGTCATCAGCCAGCCGGAGATTGGCGGCGTGAAGCTGAACGGCCCGGATTACGCCTCCTGGCCGCGCGACAAGCGGATTGCTGAAGCGAAAAAACTGCTGGCGGAGGCCGGGTTTAACGACGCCCATCCGCTGTCGTTTAATTTGCTCTACAACACCTCTGAATCGCACCAGCGGGTGGCGATTGCGGCTTCTTCGATGTGGAAGAAAAATCTCGGCGTCGAAGCTAAGCTGCAAAACCAGGAGTGGAAAACCATGCTGGATGCCATGCACACCGGTAATTTCGACGTGGTGCGCTACGCGTGGATCGCCGACTACGATGATGCTTCCACTTTCCTGAACACTTTCCGCACCGGCGACAGTGAGAATACCGCGAAGTACAGCAACCCGGAATATGACGCGGTGATGCATGATGCGGCGAAAACACAGGACGTAGCCCAGCGCGCCCGCGACTACCAGAAAGCAGAAGACCTGCTGGCGCGCGATGTGCCGGCCATTCCGGTCTATCACTACGTCCGCACGCACCTGGTGAAACCGTGGGTAGGCGGATTTACCCCTGACCGCCTGGGCTACTACTACACCAAGGATATGTTTATCAAAAAACATTAAGCAGGTTGAGGGCGGTAAAAGCGTTGGAAAACTAGCCATTCTGTTGTTTTTTCAGACGAATAACAACTTTTTGGCTGTTTTTCAGGCAAACGAACGTTTTGGTGCTTTACAGGTCCGTTCGGGATGTTTATAGTGCGCCTCATTGGAAGCGTGGCCGAGCGGTTGAAGGCACCGGTCTTGAAAACCGGCGACCCGAAAGGGTTCTAGAGTTCGAATCTCTACGCTTCCGCCAAATTAAAAGAAGGGGTTACCGAAAGGTAACCCCTTTTTGCTTTGGGCTGTTGGAATATTTTTGCCATTTCCGCCCAATAAAAAGCCCGCCGAAGCGGGTTTTTTTATGCCTTTTTCTTGAGTAGCGGGGCGCTTAGCGAAGGGATGATCTTTACCTTCCTGTCGTACACAACAACCTGACTTTCGGTTTTGTGACCGGAGAACAGTCGCTTTTCCCGGCTGCTGCCAGCGTAGTCAGATATAGACTTGGCTTTTATATCGTGGAAGTTGCAGCCGAACGGCTGGCCAGCTTTCTGCTCTGCCGCTTTCTTGGCTTTATCCAATATGAACAGAGTGTTAAGTAGCTGGTTTAAAAAACGGGAGAGTATTGAAACAGATTTTAACAGATGGGTCACTTTCCACCTGTATCACTTTTGCAACTGCCTTCTGCGCTCTGCGTAACATCTTATATTAATTAAACTTATTGAATCAAAAAGCAGTGCTTGTATAATGAATTGCAATAGTCCAATTCTTAAATTTTGAATTTCATTAACAGGTATGTATGTCAAGAATAAAATTTAGAACAGATATAAATGGTCTAAGATGTTATGCAGTATTACTGGTTGTACTATTCCATTTCGGTATTCAAGGGTTTGGATCGGGTTTCATTGGAGTTGATGTATTTTTCGTAGTATCCGGCTATCTAATGTCCGCAATGATTATTCCGGGTGTTTTGAATAAAGATTTTAGACTGTTCGACTTTTACATCGCTCGAGCAGTAAGGATTATTCCGTCTATTATTTTGTTGGTCATTGTGTTTTACGCGATTAGTTTCCAATTCGCACCTCCAGATATGTTCAAAGATTTTTCAAAGTATGCGATAAAATCTTTGCTTTTTACTTCGAATATAGAATATCTGAAACTTGCCAATGGATATTTTACCGGTGATAGTCATAGTAATTTTCTGCTCCATACTTGGTCTCTCTCAGTTGAATGGCAGTTTTATTTAGTTTACCCGCTTATCATCATGTTAACGGGAAAATTGACCAGGAGTTTGAAGGCTATTTCTGTTGTTCTATCATTGATTTTAGTAATTTCGTTATTTTCCTCGATATTTTACGCCACGATTGATTCATCATTTAATTTCTACATGCTTCCAACGAGAGCGTGGGAAATGACGATTGGTGGTATCGTGTTTATTACTTCACAAAAAAACATCGACCGACTTCCGTTATTCCGCATTGCTGTTATCCTCTTGTTGATATCAGCTTGTGTAAATTATGATATCAAGTTATGGCCAGGATATGCAGCAATTCTTCCTGTCGTCGCAACGGCATTAATTTTGTTCTCGTGCAACAAAAATAGTATTCTGCTAAACAACAAAGTTGCACAACTGATTGGTTCGGCCTCATATTCAATTTATTTATGGCACTGGCCATTGTTTGTAACATTGAGCTATTTTGAATTATTGGCTGATACAAAGTGCCGCCTACTGTCAGCTTTCGCGTCTATAGTAGTTGGCATTTTGGTGTATATGCTTTTCGAAAAAAGGGCCTCAAAATGGCTCAAGAAAAGAAATAAAAAACAGATAGTTGCTAGTATTCTTATCCCGGCGCTGCTCTGTATTTCTGTATTCGATTATACTCGTAGTCATTCTGGCTTCCTGTGGCGAGGAGGAGATAAGTACCAGAAGGTTTCTGCCGAAATTGTGCTACCAAGCCCAAGTAATGGATGGTGTTTCTATGCTATCGCTAGTGATAAAAAACTAAAATTAGGTGAAAATGGTGTTACATGCCATGTAGGTAATACAGATAGTAAAAAGAATGCTGTTCTTTTTGGAGATTCATTTGCTGGACACTATATTCCTTTTTGGGATTCCGTCGGAAAGCAGGTTGGTTTAAATATTAATCCGATCACTACTAACTGGTGCAGTCCATCGGTGGGTAGAGAATTTATGGGGCCGAAAACATCTATTGCATACAAACAATGTATGTTTAACCGTGAATATTTTGCTAAAAATTTTGAAAAATATGATTATCTCATTTTTTCTGGTGCGTGGTCTTACATCGTTAGTAATGCAGAGTCCTTGAGGAATGTTGAAGCATTAATAAAAATGGCCCAGGGGACTGGTAAACGAATCATCATCATGGATGAACCCTATCAGTTTGAAGCCAATATCGGAGAATTATATAAAAAATCCATATGGGACAGGCGACAGTTTGATATTACTAAGTATTTAGTAAATGGGAAAAATGCAAAACAAAAAGAGGTTGATACTATCCTGACAGCACTCACTGCTGGAAACAAGAATACCATTTTCTTGAGTAGAAGCATGCTGTTCAGTGAAACTCAAACCAATGGATCTGGTGTCCCTTATTCGCTCGATGGTGAGCATATCAGCGTTATCGGGTCATTATCTGCGGCTGAATATTTTATCAAAGGGAATAATTTCCACCGACTCGTTAACTTCCTCCAATAATCTGACGTCCCCCCGGCTGTCGTCGGGGGTTCTGAAAAAAAAAAGGACGGCGTCACCGAGTGAATTATTCAGGTACCCACATACCATCTACTCTATTACATAAAATTAAAGCAACTGGACGTCGAAAAGGAGACGCTAACCGGATGGGTCTGGACTTACAGCTGGGTGACATTCACCGCCAAGCGCTTGAATATGGCGCCGGGGATGATTGCTCACGTTGATGTTAAAACGGGAAAGAAAATGGTAATGGATAATCCGTTGACGCCGTTTAGCCCGGTTAAAAAGGAAATAATGGCACGCTTATTATAGAGTGATTGGCACTATCCAAAAATAAACAAAAAAATGATTATCAGCGTCGGATAAAAATCCTATTGTAGCGCCACTTTGCATCCAGTCCGTCGATTGATGAGACGCTAATAACAGGAAAATTATGAAGAAGACGCTGATAACTTTAATTATTGCGAATGCGCTGACCGCCACCACCGCTTTTGCCGCAGCAGATGCGGGCACCTGGTATACCGGTGGTAAATTGGGATGGTCACACTATTTTGATACCAGCACTACGCCGCGTGCCAACGTTGGTTACGACAGCGATAATGTCGGCGGTGGTGTTTTCACCGGCTACCAGATTAATCCATGGCTGGCGGTTGAAGGCGGCTACGATTATTTAGGTAATATGCAGATCAACGGTAAAAACGGTGCCTCGGGTTCACAGATGAAGAGCCAGGGTCTGCAGCTGTCGCTGAAAGCCAGCTACGGTTTAACCGACAGCTGGGATCTGTATGGTCGCGCCGGGGCGATGGGCTATCGCGCTGAATCAGATATTCAGGGCCATAACCGCTTTGAAACCGGCGTTCGTCCGCTGGTGGCCGTGGGCACCGAGTATGCCTTTAATAAAAATTGGGCGGGCCGCCTGGAGTATCAGTGGGTCAGCAACGTGGGTAACGAAAATCAGATTGGCGTCAGCAGTGATATCAGTTCCGTTACCGCGGGTATCTCTTACCGTTTCGGCCAGCACGACGATACGCCAGCATTGGTACCGATTGCTGCGCCGGCGCCACAGCCCGCGCCACAGCGTTTTAATCTGAAATCAGACGTGATGTTTGGCTATGATTCCGCAGCACTAACCGCTGAGGGTAAAGCGGCTATCGCGCAGCTTTACCAAAGTCCGGGGATGCAGCCCGCGTCTGGCAAGGCGACCGTCGTGATTGGTTATAGCGACCGTACCGGCGCGGCGGACTATAACCAGCAGCTTTCAGCGCAGCGCGCGCAGTCGGTGGCGGACGAATTGATCGCGTTAGGTATGCCAGCGGCGAATATTCGCGCTGAAGGTCATGGGGCCAGCGACCCGGTGACCGGCTCTCAATGCGACGGCCAGTCGGGAGCGCAGTTGATTAACTGTCTGGCACCCGATCGCCACGTTATTGTTGAGATAACTGATAAGCGCTAAAGACTTCAGGAAAAAGCCTCCTCATATTGATATGAGGAGGCTTTTTTACTCGTAAATAATGGTATTAAGCGAATCGCTCAGCTTTCTTAAACCTGAAATATTCTGCTCTTCCAGATAATGATTATTAATCAGCTTGATTTTATCAAGTTTGGTGAGTGAGGCATACACCCGATGCGTTTGGCTACGGCTGTCAAATATATCGCAGATATTCACATTCTGTAAAAACTCTTGTTTCAAATAAAACGATAAGTTTTCGAGAGTCCATCTGTTGTCATAATGTAAGTAGCTAAAGCTGATTGCGTTTGTCGTTACTTCCTGTGGCGCTTTTTGAACAATCGGCACCTGCAGTAAGTCAATCTTTCGCAATAGGCTATGGCCTGATTTCTTTCGCGGGATAAGCGTGCCGGACAGTATTAGTTTATGGATTTTTCGCATTGTATTACCTGTGTTGACTCAAGATGCTATTTATTACCATTGATTCGTTATGGTTTCGATTTCTTTATTGTTTATAAAAAAATTAGCATTATGGTTTTAGGCTTATTGAGTGCGGAAATGACCGTCATCAGAAATAAAGAGAGAATGTGGGAACAGGTTCCCCTGTTTGGCTCCAGAATCATTTAACGAGAGAAAGATACGCGATTTCGCCCTGCCTGTTTGGCCTTATATAGTTCTTTATCCGCCTTTTCCGTTAACGTCTCAAGTGAGTCTCGCGTTGTCCATTGGGCGACACCGAAACTGGCGGTCAGATACGCCGAGATTGGCGACCCCTTATGCGGGAATTTGGCGGCTGAAATAGTATTGCGGATACGTTCTGCAATGTTGACCGCATCATCTAACTGATGGCAACGCGTCAGGATAACAAACTCTTCGCCGCCAAAGCGAAATGCGGTATCTGACGACTGTCGTAAAGATTGGGTAATACATTTCGCCGTATTGATTAAGCAGGCATCACCCGCAATATGACCATACAGATCGTTGTACTGTTTGAAAAAATCAATATCCATGATGATCATAAACAGCTTCTCATCGGATAAAGAGAGTCGTTTTTCGTTGTCGGCAAAATGAATGGCCAGGCTACCTTTATTAAACAGCCCCGTTAATGCATCCCGGTGTGCCAGACGTGTAAGCTTCTTAATTAATAGATTTTTCGCATACTCGCTTTTTTGGGTGCGTAGATACCATTCCAGCAGAATGTAGCGCGCGGTCATCACCACCATAAAAATAATAATGGAGCCGGAAATTTGCAGAAAATGGAATTTCTCAAATGCCGCCAGTTCGCTCAAAAACATCGAGACGGCGATGGGGACGCTGAAGAGTAACAGCAGCCTGCCGGAAATATAGAACGAGATGGTGGCCGGAAGCAGGATGATGATCAGCAGCGAAAGCGACAGCGCTGGCGTGTTGTAGTGTTTGACCATCAGGTAAAACATTCCGGCCCACAGCAGGCCCAGGATCAGCACATACAGCGGAAGTATGGCCACAATGTGCTCACGTTTAATTGCAAATCTGAGCAGCAACCCGACGATTGAGAAGAATACCGTCACCAGGCTCAGCGAGTCGAGCGCATCGTTATAGATAAAATTAGCCGCGTTGAGCATATTACCAACGAACAGCCACAGACAGAAAACGATGTTCAGCGTGAGAAACCAGATATAACCCCACGAATTGACAATATCGAGGTTTTGCTTTTTCCCAGGAAGCGTCGTCATCATTTTCCTTACTCAACCTATGCTGTGGCATTTATTTGATTGTATAAATATAAACAGATCCTGGGGCAATCGCTAACTTTTGATTTCCTTATGAATTCAATAATAAATATAAAATGACTATAAAAAAATCATCGTCATGTTAGCCTGGAGAGGGTGCCGTCAATCGTGTGCAAATAATGGGCGGCCCGTGCCGGAGTGTTATCCAGTATCGTTGATGGACGGGCCACGCTTGAATTAACCAAAGTCTGGTCTAAGCTCAGAAGAGCTTAGGGCACAGGTGCTCTTTTGTGCTGAAAAATAACGATAATTATTTTCTCTGGGTGATGGCTATGGCGCTATTTCGGCGATGGATGATATTGCTATTAATGAAATGGCTACTTCTTCTTCTTACGCTTGCGGTTACGGGCGCGCAGGCGAATGACGGACTTTTCCCTGTCCAGCAGGCGAGAAAAGTCGCCCCGGTTGCCGTAAGCCTTTCGCCGCCGGAGTCACTGCGCCCGTGCTGCGCCTTTGGTCACGATCTGCACGTCAGAGCCGTTGGCGTACCGGTGCCATTTTATCAAATTGGCAATGTGCTGACGTTAAACACGCTGGGTGAGCACCGTTACAACGACAGCGCCTTCGGGGCGGTGAAAAATCTGGTCGGGCTGAGCGATGAGCAGAATGGGCTTATCTATACCCATCGCGGTGGGTTTATTGATATTGCCCATGTGCGCGATACGGCCGATAACACCTTCTTTATTTTTAGCCAACTCTATCCCAAGCTGGGCCAGCGCTGGCGCTATTTTTATAGCGACGAACTGGGCGTGCGCCGGTTGCAGTTGAATACGTTTACCCCTCCGGCCTCGATGATCTCGCGGTATACCCTGGCGGCGTGGCTCTCCGGTCATCTGGCCTTTGAACTGGCGCAGTGGCATGAGATTGCTCAGTGGTACGGTTTTGAGTCTGTCCCCGGCTTCCCGGAGGAAATTTCGGCATTCTCGCCGGAGGACCTCTACTCCAATCTGCTGGGCGCACGGATGGCGATAACGGTGATATTACGGGGCAAGGCCCACTCCGTCGAAGCGTTCAACGCCGCCATGACCGATGAACTGCATCGCGTCCTGCTGGCGTTAGACGTGGCGACGAAAAGCGAAACGGAACAGAAATTCCGCGAACTGGATGGTAACTGGTGGAACAGCAAACGCCGGGTGCCGGATAAATTTCTGGTGCTGAAACGCAACTACAGCCTGGATAACAATCGGCTACCCACGCCGGTGCCGGATGAAAAAAACACGCCGTACCTGCTAATGATGCCGAAGGTGGTTGAGGGCTATCAGCTGTCGCGTCTGGGGGCACTGCAAATCTATCCCGGCGAAGAGATGCAGCAGCTTCCGGCCCCCGCATCCTACTACGGCCCGTCTCAGTTTCAGGGGCTTGCCGATCAGGCGCAGGCGGTGGATAAAGTGCAACGAGAGCGCATTCAGAAGTGATCGCGCGATAAACACCGCGTATTACCGTCAGAATGTGTAAATTATCTTTATTTATCAATTGGTCACATTATTCTTTCTGCAACATTGGCCGTGCCATCCGTGACAAAGGTAAGGATACAGATGAAAACCCTGTTTCGGGCTTCTGCCCTGATTTCGCTTATCGTGTCGTTTGTCGGCTATGCGGCGGCAGAAACGCCGACTGATTATTTCCAGCGTATTAGCTTTCATGCCCCCAGCACGCCTGGCTTTCGCACGGCCAGTATACTGAGCGTCGGGTTTACCGGCGCCACCGTGACCGTGAGCAGCAACCACGAGGCGCTGAATCTGAACGACGTGGCCTTCAGCTTTAATCATCGCTGGCTGGCGATCGACGCGCATCATGAAGGGCGGGTCACGCTGCGGATGATAAGGCAGCCGCTGGCGCATGAAAGGGCGGGGACGTTGACGCTGCATAACCGGAAGAGCGGCAATTCCCAGCGCTACGACTTTACGGTTGCGACCTGGCTTGTGGGCGATGGCGCGGTGGATGATAACTTTGTGCAGGCCCGTGAACGCTGCGCGCGTCAGGGAGGACGGCTGCTAACTACCCGCGAACTGAGGGGCATCTCCCGTAAATGGTTTGGCTTCAGTAAAGGTAATTTGCGTACGATGTATCCGCAGGCGACGCTGTTTCACGCGCAGGCGCGAGCCGGCGGCAGCTTCTGGGTACACGAAGCGAAAGCGTTGTATCTGCACACGGGAGTCAAAAGCCCCGAACGTGGGATTAACACGATCTGCCGCTATGAGTACGAAAATAGCGCAATATAATATCGGGGGTGTGCGTCGATTATTATTTTAACAAGGCTGGGAAATAAACGTTCCCAGGCAATAACGCAATAATTGTTAAATATCGTGGCTATGTGGCACAGATGGACAAGTTGTCAGATAAACCTCACTGTAAAATAAAGTTTTGGTAAAATGCAGTGACTTTTATGATTTTAGTTAGCTTACTTTTGCGTGTTGTGTTTTTAGCTCTGGCGGTGGTCGTTGTTGTACTGTGCCTGCATGTTGATGTGAATATAATCAAAAATGGTCTGTCCGAAGACTCATTCACTGAAATTGTTCAGGAAAGTATTCTCTTTATCATTATCATGGTGCATCTTGTCCGCGGTTGGAAAAACAGCGCAATGCGCCAGTGCAATATTTTGATCGCCGGTTTTTTCCTCGCCATGCTGATCCGTGAGCTGGATGCGGTGTTTGACCTCATCCGGCATGGGTGCTGGCTGTGGTTCGCGCTGGCGGTAAGCCTGGCCACCCTCTACTACGCATTTCGTCAGCCGCAGCGGGTGCTGGCACAGCTGGCTGAATATAGCACGACGCCGTCATATGGATTAATGATTGCCGGTCTGCTGGCGATTCTTGTCTTTTCCCGTTTGTTCGGTATGTCGATACTTTGGCAGTCTATTTTGCAGGATGGCTACGTCCGTATTGTCAAAAATATGGTGGAGGAGGGGAGCGAGCTATTCGGTTATATTATCTGTCTGATGGCCTCGGTAAATATTCTTCCTGAACGTCACAAATCCTGATGCGGAATATTTCCTTCCGCAAAAAGAACCTGTCACGAAATTAAATCAATGATGTGATTCATCTCTTTTATGCAACGGCCTCGATGACGAGGCCGTTTCGCCTTACCGACAGGCGAAAGCAGGCGGAATCAATATTTCCCTTCATTGTTAAGCACGAAGTGTTTACCTCCCCGATATTTTCCTGTTTTTCTCTTTCGCACAGTTAAAACCGCTGCCATGACCGCTGATGACGACGCTTTGTTCGTTCTGGAGCGCTCCGACGACCGCGTATGTTTTGCACCGCTTATTAATTGCAGGTAGGATGCTTCGCGGCGATTTTATCTCTACACAGAATGACGGGAAAAATCGCATTGATCGTCGTGGCTCGCGTTCCGTTCGCGACGACCTGAAATCTCCTTAAATCAGACAGGTAACAGGGATAATGGAAACACAAAACACTCAAGCCGCGGAGCAACACGCGGCGAAACGACGCTGGCTGAATGCCCACGAAGAGGGGTACCACAAAGCCATGGGAAACCGTCAGGTGCAGATGATTGCGATCGGCGGGGCCATTGGTACCGGCCTGTTTCTCGGGGCCGGCGCGCGCCTGCAAATGGCCGGCCCGGCGTTGGCGCTGGTATATCTGGTATGCGGTATTTTTTCATTCTTTATTCTTCGCGCCCTCGGTGAACTGGTCCTGCACCGGCCTTCCAGCGGTAGCTTCGTCTCCTATGCTCGTGAATTCCTCGGCGAAAAAGCCGCCTACGTGGCGGGCTGGATGTATTTCGTCAACTGGGCGATGACCGGTATCGTTGATATCACCGCCGTCGCGCTCTATATGCACTATTGGGGCGCATTTGGCGACGTTCCGCAGTGGGTCTTCGCGCTTGGCGCGCTGGCGGTGGTGGGCACCATGAACATGATAGGCGTTAAGTGGTTCGCCGAGATGGAGTTCTGGTTTGCGCTCATCAAAGTGCTGGCCATCGTTGTCTTCCTCGTGGTGGGGACCGTCTATCTGGGCAGCGGCAAACCGCTCGACGGCAACGCGACCGGTTTCCATCTGATTACCGATAACGGTGGTTTCTTCCCGCATGGTCTGTTGCCCGCGCTGGTTTTGGTACAGGGCGTGGTTTTTGCCTTTGCCTCCATTGAACTGGTGGGCACCGCAGCCGGTGAATGTAAAGACCCGCAGACCATGGTGCCGCGCGCCATCAACAGCGTGATCTGGCGTATCGGCCTGTTCTACGTCGGCTCGGTGGTGCTGCTGGTCCTGTTGTTGCCGTGGAACGCTTACCAGGCTGGGCAAAGCCCATTCGTCACCTTCTTCTCGAAGCTGGGCGTGCCGTACATCGGCAGCATTATGAATATCGTGGTGCTGACCGCTGCGCTCTCCAGCCTCAACTCTGGTCTGTACTGCACCGGGCGTATTCTGCGTTCGATGGCGATGGGTGGATCGGCACCGAAGTTTATGAGCAAAATGAGCCGTCAGCACGTGCCGTATGCCGGGATTATGGCCACGCTGGTGGTTTACGTGGTGGGCGTATTCCTCAACTACCTGGTGCCGTCTCAGGTGTTTGAAATCGTTCTGAACTTCGCGTCGCTGGGGATTATAGCTTCGTGGGCCTTTATCATGGTCTGCCAGCTGCGCCTGCGTAAGGCGATTAAAGAGGGCAAAGCCGCCGACGTGAGCTTTAAGCTGCCGGGGGCGCCGTTCACCTCGTGGTTAACGCTGCTGTTCCTGCTGAGCGTGCTGGTGCTGATGGCGTTTGACTACCCGAACGGCACCTACACTATCGCCGCGCTGCCGCTGATTGCCATTCTGCTGGTCGCCGGTTGGTTTGGCGTTCGCAAGCGGGTGGCGGAAATTCACAGCACCGCGCCGTAATCTCTCCTGAAGGCCTGATAGTGAACCTATCAGGCCTGCTTTTCTTAGAACATGCGGAAGCGGTACTCAATAATCGCTTCCGACGACAGCGTCTGCGTTCGCGTATAGCGGCCGTTAGTGAGCACCGGCGTTTTACCGCTGGTTTTATACGACCAGCCGGGGCCAAACATCAGCCAGACCGTTAAATTCTTCATCGGCGGCGCGGAAGGCGTCCAGCGGGTGAAGGCGCTAATTTCGCCGGTACGCACGTGGTTATCTTTATAATTAAACTGCGCGATATTTCCCGCCAGCCCGACAGCCAAATCCGGCGTCAGTTTGTAGTCGGAAATATTCGCCAGTACCAGTTCCCCATCGCGCATATAGTCGTCGCCCGCATAGGCCATTGAGATAAATGTGCCGCGTGAGTTTTTACTCATATGGCGAGGGTAGAAGCCGACTTCATTCTCTTTTTTGGCACTGGTATAGCCCACACCCCATTTTGTACTCCAGCGTTCGTCCTGCCAACTGACGTCGATGGCAAAATGCCACGCGTTATGATCGAAATCGCGTTTGCTGGCGGGCATGGCCAGATAGTTATCCAGCGCTTCGGTTGCGTAGATTTGCGTACCGATACTCAAACGCTCAACGGGCCGCAGCTGGGTAAACAGCAGATGACGCCGCAGATAATTTTCGCTCTCGCCGTAGCCATATTGCGCGCTGAACGTCTGGCTATTCCACAACAGTTCACCACTCGCCAGGTGGTTGATTTTCTCTCCGGTATTAGTCTGCAGCTGTTTTTTATCCGGCGAGTTACGGTCCATTGAATTCTCGATATAGGCGCCGCGTAGCGTCAAATGCTCACCGCTGATGCCGCCGCTAATCCCCGAATAGGTGGTGGGCGAGAGGCGATTGGAGGTGGAGATTACGCCGTAATTTTTCAGTACCTGCCAGCCCCAGCGGGCGTTCAGCTGGGTATCCGCAACGTTATATTTCAGCTTAATATTACGTTGGCCGAATTTAGAATATCCCTCGGCGTTGCTTTTTTTATTACCTTCGCCGTTGTTATAAAGGACGCCGCGGGAGTTGAAATAATCACTGGCACCTAATTTCACCGCGCCATAATAAACGGTATCAACGCCAATAAAATCGGCAAAATAGCCCGATTGATAATCCACCGCCACGCCCTGGCCCCAGGCGTTATGCACGTGTGTGGGGTTCGCATTCTCTTCTTTCAGATATTTCCAGTAGTTCTTTAATGACAGGGTCATCGAAGAATCACGGAAGAAAGAATTATCCAGATACGCGTATTCATTTTGACTTTCTGCTGCCAATACTGACGTGGCATAGCCTTGCATCAGCATGAGCCATGCTGTTGCTAATGTTGTTATTTTCATGTGTGATCCCAGAATAGACCCGTGGGGGCAAGAATCCCCACGGTATTATCAATATAGGTATTATTTTTGAGTATTCAGACGCTGTTTACCGGTCTCGACGTATTGCAATGTGCCAATTTCCGGTACGCTGTAGTGGCCGTTTTTATAGATAATTTTGACCACGGCGGCGTTAGCCAGCGGCTTATTTTTGTCTGGTGAATCGGTGAGATCGGAAATCATAATTTGCATCGATGTACCCGACGAAATGGCCAGCACGGTTTTATCGCCGTTCGCCTGTGCCTGCTTGACGATAGTGGCCAGCGCTGCCTGGGTGCGGGCTTTTACCTGCGCATAGTTTTCCGCCAGCCCTTTCGGGTCGGCTTTCGCCAGCGCGTCCTGCGAATCCTTCACGGGCAGGGTTCCCGCCTTCATCGCCTGGAACAGCGCGGCGCTATCGGCCATCCCTAGCGCATGCGCGCCGGCTTCCGCCATATCTTTATTGAAGCCGCCCTCAAAGCCGCCAAAGAACGCTTCACGCAGGCCGGGAAGCTCATTGAGGTGGTAGTTTGCGACACCCATTTGCTTGAGAATGACCGCCATGGTTTCGCGCTGGCGTCCCGCATCGCTGGAGTAATAGCGGTCAAATGCAATCCCTTTTAACCCTTCGCCAAGATAACGGGCGACCCGGATACCCTCTTCGGTCAGCGGCGTATCGGCCCAGCCCTGAACGCGGTCGAAGGTATTAAACAGCGTTTTACCATGACGAGCAAAATAGAGGGTGACGGTATCATCGTGGGCAGAAGGCGCGATATCTGCCGCAGAACAGGTCGCCGCGCTGGCAAGCGCCATTAAAGCAATTAGCCATTTTTTCATGGGGTATCCTTTTTATATTTTTAATAAAACAAAAAACCCGCGCCCCTTCTCAATCATCAAAATAGCATGCTTGAGAAATGACGCAGGTTTTGCCTGTTGCAAACAGTAACAATCCAGTTTTGCCGGACAATAGCACCATCAATTTTAAATAACAGTAATTATTTTATCCTGGGCTTATATTTGTGATCGCCTTCAAGTCTTCTTTCCTGGTAATTTAGCACGGTGATTTTTTCTCTGTTTAACTAAAGAATAGTTTATTAACGAAATTAAAATAGGGCGGATGCCGACGCCATCAGGAAGGTTTTTTTGATGCTGGTCACAGAAAAAGAATAGCCCGTCTGGACCTTGTGCGGCTTAGACGGTATTTTCTCAACCATCTCAGGATTGTTACTGAAATAAGGCAAAACCTAAGACACGTGTTGCTCTGCATGGGCGGCGGGTGTCTTAGGTTTTTTTTTTTTGCTTGTAATAAAGCACCAGTTCCCCTTATCCGAGGAGTCACGATGAATTTACTAAAAATAATTGCACCGTTGTTCGCTATATGCGCTTTTTCAGTTCAGGCCGGAACGGCACCGCTGAAAATATTGGTCGTCAACGATGATGGCTGTGAATCGCCGGGCAGTACATCGCTTCAGGATAAACTTAAGGCGAAAGGGTATGATGTCTGGATGGTGGCTCCGGCCACGAATCAAAGCGGTATTGGCTCGGCGATTACGTTCAACACGGGAAAAATCTTTGATGTGAAAAAGGTGGCCGAGCAACGTTATTGCTTCCCGGGCACGCCAGCGGACTCGGTCGATTTTGGTCTCAATGGTCTGCTGAAAGAGGCCGCGCCTGATCTGGTGATTTCCGGCGTCAACGACGGCCCGAATACCGGCATGGCACAGGTGAATTCCGGGACCGTCAGCGCCGCTGCTCGCGCGGTTCGCTACGGCGTCCCGGCGATTGCCGCGAGCATTGGTTATCGATTTACCGACGAGGAGATGAAAAACAAATGGCCAAGTACGCATAAATACTGGCCTGACTCCGTTGATTATGTCGTTGGCGTGGTGGATAAATTGAATGCCCAGCGCGTGAAAGGGCAGCCGCTATTACCTGCTGGCACCGGTTTAAGTATTAACTATCCGGCGCTGGCATCTGCGGAGATCAAAGGCGTGCGCTATGTTGATAATCAGCGTTTCCCGGTCCCCCAAATTGGCTACGATATTCTGCCCGACGGTACGGCGAAACAGACGATGAATCCACAGTCGTTAAAACCGGTGCTCGACGACAGTGATTCTGGTTGGCTGAATAAAGGCTATATCACCTACACGATTTTCGACGGTTCATGGAATGCGCCGCAGTATGAAGCCCAATATAAGGCATTACTGAAGCCCTGAACGTCATCTCTGACAAGCTAAAGAACACGTGCCGGGTATTCCCGGCCGTGCACAGCGTGGAATGTAAATAAAATGCGTTGTATTTGTAAGTTATTTGTCGTAACCCACTGTCTGTCCTGAAAATTATTCAACCTAAACCGTTTAAGACCCCTGTGGATATTCTGGTACTCTTTTTGTGGGATAAGGTCTTTGCAATCCCACAACAACCTTCATCATTACAGCGATTACAACAATAATTTCGTGTTGTCACAGGTGGTCATTAAATGAAGTATGCCTCTATTCCTTTTAATCAGAATAAAACCGGCTGGCCGGTTCATGAAAATGAACGGCGTCAGTTCCCGGTACTCAGTGGGCAACATAAAGCGCATTGGGTGGTCGTGGGTGCCGGGTTTAGCGGGGTGGCATTTGCCCAGCGCCTGGCCGAGCGGCATCCAGACAGCCACATCGTCTTAATTGACGCTGAATCTGCGATGGAAAGCGCCTCCGCACGGAACTCCGGTTTTATTATTGGTCTACCGCATAACATCGGTTCATCGACCTCCGAGCTGAAAAAGGCCGAACACTATCGGCAACTCCTTCAGCAGGGGATTCGTGAGCTACAGTCGCGTATTCAGCAGACGGGTATTGAGTGTGACTGGCACCAGGCGGGCAAGTATCACTGCCAGATTGCCGCCACCGATGGCCACATTTTGCAGGAATATGTGGAAAGCCTGAAACAGATGGATGCGGCCTATGACTTAAAGGACCACGCAGCGTTAAGCGATGAGCTGGGAACGCGGCTTTACCATGCGGGGATCTACACGCCAGACAGTATTCTGGTGAACCCCGCCGCGCTCATTGCCGGGTTGGTGCGCCATCTGCCGGCCAACGTCACGGTTTATAACCACTCTCCGGTGGTGGCGATCGATTATTCTGGTCGCCACCCTCGGGTGCTGACGGTGCAGGGTTGCGTCGACGCCGAGCGGGTTATGCTGGCGACCAACGCGCTCTCCAGCGCGCTTTCTCCCGCGCTGAACCGTCAGGCGCCGATGGCCACCTTCGCCAGCATCACCGAACCGCTGAATGCAGAACAACAGCAGCGCATTTCCAGCACGCCGGGCTGGGGGCTGACACCCGTGAACGCCATTGCGGGCGCGACGTTGCGTTATACTCACGACCGCCGTTTCCTGATTCGCCAGCATGTTGAACCCGCGCTGAAAGGGATCGTCACCGCGCGGCAGACCTGGAACGCCGCTCAGCGACATGCGGCGTTTTTTGCTAAAGCCTATCCGCAGCTAAGCGACGTCAAGATTGAACACACCTGGTCTGGAACCATCAGCGTAACCCGCAACGGCGCACCGGTATGGGGGCAGGTTGGCCCTGCGGTCTGGGCGGTAGGCGGCTGTAATGGCGCCGGGATCTCTAAACAGACTATCGCTGGACGTTTGCTGGCAGATTATGTGCTGGGCGAAGATAACCCGCTGATTGCCTCGATGCAGGCGTTGGGACAGGCGAACTGGATGCCGCCGTCGCCGTTCCTTGATGTCGGCATCGCGGCCAGCTTGATGAAAGAACGCTATCTTGGCAGACACGAAATCTAGCCAAACGTTGGCCATTAAAAGCTCATTGCCAGCCCCACGCCGTAGCCGCTGGTGCCGTTGCCAAACATATAGCGCGCCACCAGCCGCGTACGGGTGATAAAGACCGGGTACTTGCTGCTGTCCATTTCAATGCCCAGCCCTACCGAGCTCAGGCTATCGAAGCCGAGCTTACCGCGCTGCTCGCCGAGGTACTCGGTGTGCGCGCCCTCCAGCACGTAGCGTACCGGGCTTTTTAGCAGCGTCCAGTCGAACAATGGCGCACGACGGCGCAGATAAAGCCCGAGGTTTTGCGCCGTGGCGCTTCCCTCCACGGCACGAGAGGTGCTGCCAAAGGTTTGCAGATTCATACCTGTGTAGCGTAGCTCGACATCGATGTCCTGCGCAGGGGAGATAAGCTCATAGTCGAGCATCAATGAACCGCCCAGCCCGTAGGCATTGAGCCGGCCGCCGTCGAGGAAATCGTAATCGGCGTTTTTGTGCCGCTCCAGCGCCCAGGCACCCACGCGCAGATCGCTGGCCATGGTGCCGAGCATGACGTTAGCGATGGGACGCAGCGCCAGATTGCCGCCCCAGCGGTCGCGGTGCAGGTTAAAATCCCAACCGATACCGCCCGTAGTGGTCAGGCTGTTCCATTTGGTAGGAATACGTCGACTCTGGTCGCCGTCGCTGATAACAAACTGCGGATCATAACGGCTGTAGCCCATTGCGCCCTCCAGGTACAACGGAAAGGACTCCCCCATGGTTGCGCCGCCGCCAAACTGGGTAATGGAGAGCTCGGTTTTATCATCGGAACCGGAGCCAATATTGAGATCGCTGGCGGTGATATCCGGTACGATCATAAAGCTCATTAAGGTCAGCACCGCGTCGGCGCGCTGCTTGATCCGCTGGCCCTCCGCCGCCACGGCATACGGGCTGAATGCCAGCGAGGTTAGCAGGAGTAGGGTGATGCCGGGATATGCTGCAATCATGGTGCGAGCAGCCTCAACCAGAGACGGTAGATTAACTATAGAGCAGGATTTCTTCCTCAGCGCAGCGGCGAAGCAGACAAAACCTTACACTCACGCCCTTGCGGATCATTGAGTATTGTTTATGATTCGTCGGTCCTGATTGATTCGGTGAATAATGCATAATCGTCCGCTGGTAGCTAAATGGCTGTTGATGATGACCTGTCTGGCGATGGCTATCTGCCTGGTCCAACGGGCTGTTTATCTGCACCATTTTCTTGAGCAGGCCAGCAACCCGGTTCAGGTTTTCTCCAGCCCGGCGACGCCGGAAGCGGAGCTCGGCCCGTCGCCGTGTCAGCTGAGCGCCAGCTCGCTGCTGTGCGCCCAGCCGATGTTCTTTGACGGCGCGCTGCCCGCCGTTATTCTCTTCCTGGCCCTGATGCCGCTGTTTGTCGAAGTGCGCGCGTTTGTCTTTCGCGACGTGCCCCGACGGCCGCCAACCTTACGAATACACCTCAAAAACTGCGTTTTCCGTGAATAAAACATCGCCGTCTTAGCGATTTAATTTTTTATTTACGGAGAAAAGACATGTTGAATATCTTCAGGGGACTCTTCCTCCTGTTGCTCAGCTGCGCGGGTATCGCCCACGCAGCGGATAGCGGGTGGTTAACCTCCCCGCAAAACGATCACGCCCGCATTCGTTTCCAGGCCGAAAGAGGCGAGGGCCGAGTGTACGGCCTGCTGACCGTTGAACTCCAGTCCGGCTGGAAAACCTACTGGCGTTCACCGGGGGAAGGGGGCGTTGCGCCCGAGATCGTCTGGCAGAACGGCGAGAAGGCGCAGTGGTACTGGCCGGTGCCGTCGCGCTTTGACATTTCCGGGCTGACCACGCAGGGCTACCACCGACGGGTGGCGATTCCGATGATCATCACCGGTAACCTCGGGGATACGCTGGCTGGAACGCTCACGCTGTCCACCTGTAGCAACGTCTGCTTGTTAACAGACTATCCGCTGCAACTTAATCTTAATCATCCCACCGACGAAACGTTCCACGACGACTTCGAACAGGCGATGCGGACGATTCCGGCCAGCAGCGGCGTTTCCGCCGATCTCTCCGCACATCTGGCAGGGAAGCAACTGGTGATTACCGGGACAACGCCGGACGAATGGCGCTCGCCCGAAATCTATTTCGACCCGCTGGACGGGGGCATTCTGCCCGGAGAGCCTCGGGTGCAAACGCGCGGCAAGGCGTTGACCGTGACCGTACCGGTTACCGACGAATGGGGTGACGTCCCCGCGACGCTGGCGGGGAAAACGCTCTCCTTTGTGCTCACCAATCATGACCGGGCGCAGCAAACGACCCTCACGGTCGGCCCTGATAGCGCTGCATTGCACGATGACCCGGCGACCGGCCTGAGCCAGATGCTGCTGTTTGCGCTGCTCGGTGGTCTTATCCTCAATCTGATGCCCTGCGTGCTGCCGGTGCTGGGGATGAAGCTTAGCGCGGTGCTGCATGCGGGTACGGACAGGCGCAAGATCCGGCTGCGCTTTCTGGCGACCAGCGCGGGGATCCTGTTCTCCTTTGCGCTGCTGGCGGCGATGGTCTCTGCGCTGAAGCTGACCGGGGCGGCGCTGGGCTGGGGTATTCAGTTCCAGAACCCGTGGTTTATCGGCCTGATGGTGGCCGTCACCTTTGTGTTTGCGCTCAATCTGTTCGGCGTGTTCAACGTGCTGCTGCCATCGACGATGGTGGGCAGAATGGCGACGGCAGGGGGCAACGGTACGCTGGGCAGCTTCTTTGAAGGGGTCTTTGCCACGCTGCTGGCGACGCCGTGTTCGGCGCCGTTTCTCGGTACCGCCGTCGCCTATGCGCTGGGCGCACCGCTGACGACGCTGTGGCTTATTTTTATCGCGCTCGGAATCGGTATGGCCCTCCCGTGGCTGCTGGTGGCAATGGTGCCGAAAATCGCCCTGCTGCTGCCTCGCCCAGGACGCTGGATGAACGGGGTGAAAACGCTGTTAGCGCTGATGATGCTGGCCTCCAGCCTTTGGCTGGCGACGCTGCTTGCCCAGCACATCGGCGACAGAATTAGCGGGGTTATCGTGCTGACGCTCACGCTGCTGGCGCTGTTTGCTTTTATCTCCGTCGCCAAACGCCGGGGTGTGAGCTTCTTTGTCGTACTGGTTTTGCTGGCGGCGTTCGGCGGCTACCAGCTGCATGGGCTCCTCCAGGCTTCGCCTGCACCCAGGACCGAAACGGCGATCCGCTGGCAACCCTTGAGCGAAGCGGCAATAGCGCAGGCCGTCGCGGACGGGAAGCGGGTTTTTGTCGATATCTCGGCAGACTGGTGCGTGACCTGCAAAGTGAATGAAATACGGGTATTAAATCAGCCGGAGATTATCGCCGCGCTGAATGCGCCTGATGTGGTGGCCCTACGCGGTGACTGGAGCCAACCCTCTGATGCCATCGCTGCTTTCCTGCAGAAACGTAACCGCTTTGCCATCCCCTTCAATGAAGTCTACGGGCCGGGGCAAGCCGTCGGCGAGATCCTCCCGCCGCTGCTGGACAAAAAGACCCTGTTGACCGCTCTGAACCCTGTTAAAGGTGAATAACCCATGAAAAAAACGCTGATTTTTGGCTTGCTGATCCTTGCTTCACTGCGTGCCTTCGCCGCGCCGCCGCTGACGCCCGCACAGGAAGCGCGCATCCAGGAACTGGTGCAGGAGACGCTGCTTAACCATCCGGAAATCCTCGCCGCGGCGGCGGAAAAGCTCGACCAGCAGAGCGCGCAGGCCGATCGCGAGCAGTTGCAGACGGTCCTTAAGCAACACCAGGACTTTCTCTTCAATGACCCAAACTCTCCGCGCATGGGGGCGGCGCATCCCCGGTTGACGCTGGTGGTGTTTACCGACTACAACTGCCCTTACTGCAAGAAATTTGACCCGTATCTGGCAAAGATCGTGGCGAAATACCCCGACGTGGCGGTGGTGTTTAAGTTTCTGCCTTACCGCGCAGAAAGTTCGGTCACGTCGGCGCGAGAGGCGCTAACCGTGTGGCGTACGCATCCTGAGCAGTTCCTCCGCTTCAACGATATCCTGATGGCAAGAAAGGGCTATCACGATGATGCCAGTATTGCTGAAGCGAAAAATAAAGCCGCAGTGGTGGTGGAGAAGCCCTATGAGCAAAGCCTGGAAACGCTGAAAAAAAGCCTGGCGGTTGCGCAGCAGCTGGGGATTCAGGGTACGCCCGCCACGCTGATTGGCGGCGAGCTGCTGTCGGGCTGGATCCCGTATGAACAATTTGACGCAATGGTCAGCGAAGCGCTGAAAAAACAGTAAATTGACTCGCGGGGGAACTCCCCCGCGTTAAGGAGAGACAACGATGAAACCGATCGCGCTGATGGCGTTATCCTTAATGCCGACGCTGGCCTTTGCCAATGCGCCGCTGCCCGACATTGTGAAGCGCTTTAGCGAGCAACAGAACATCACGATAGTCAAAGAAATAGACGCCCCCGGCGGCATGAAAAGCTGGGTCGGTCAGTATCAGGATATGGGCGTGACGCTGTTTCTGACGCCCGATGGCCAGCACGTGGTGTCCGGCTACCTTTATGACGATAAAGGTAAAAACCTGAGTGAGGACTATTTCAAAAGCGAAATTTATATCCCGATGGGCCGGGAGATGTGGCAAAAGCTGAACAGCGCCCACGCGCTGAAAGAGGGGGCCGATACGGCGGAACGCAAGGTGGTGGTCTTTGCCGATCCGTTCTGTCCGTATTGCAAAACGTTCTGGTCGGCGGCCCAGCCCTGGGTGGCGGCGGGCAAAGTGCAGCTCAATACGCTGTTGGTGGCGTTCCTTAACCCACAAAGCGGTCGTAACGCCACGGCCATTCTGAACGCCGATGATCCGGTGGCGGCCTGGCGGGAGTATGAGCTCTCTGGCGGCAAAAAGCTGCCGCCGTTTACGGGGACCACGCCGCGTGAAACCTTCAATTTGCTCCAGCAGCACCAGAAGCTGATGGACGATCTGGGAGCGAGCGCGACACCGGCCATTTATTATATGAATGATAAAAATGAGCTGCAGCAGGTAGTCGGCATGCCGGATGAAAAGCAACTGATTGATATGTTCGGCCCACGGCCCAAGCCGTAGCATCGTGCGCGCTGGGGCGGGTTACCCCTCCGGCGCCCGTTTAGCCCCAGACGTGGATAAAATTCAGTAACACGGTCACGATGACCCAGGCTAACAAAAAATAGCGCCGCTTGTCGTTGCGAGATTCCAGCGCGGAGAAATAGTTGGCGCTGTAAAAGGTGGAGACGATAATCGCCAGCGTGACGACGATATGCCATACCGATTCCCGGATGCCAACACAGGCGCTGACGGCGCTAAAACAGAGCACGATAGCCATGCCGTTAAGCGCGTTGCACATCAGCCAGCCCCACAGGCTCCCGGGCCGGATAAACATGTGTTCGAGTCGTAATACCAATGAACTATTCACCCTGTAAATATAAAGTGCGCATAAAATGCAGCTTATGCGTCGACGTGGAGTTGACCAAAATCAACGTTGTGGGCTGATGTCGACAATTATGTCCTGAATGTTGAGCGGTGTTGGCGTACAGACGGCCAGACTGAGCGCATTTTGCTGGCAATGAGCAATAAAATGCGTCGCAGGCTGCGTGCTGTCGATCTCGGCCATCCGCCACACGCCGCCGCCGCGTTGTTTCACGATAGCTTCTTTTTGCGTCCAGATGCGCCAGAAGGCGGCAAGCTGGTGTTCCGGGCGTTCGGCGGCAATTTCCGCCTGTTCGCCGGCGCTGTAAAACGCGCTGACCAGCGATGGCCAGCGCGGGCGCGGGCGGATAACCTCGATATCGCAGCCCACTTCTCCTTCGTCGCTGAGAAGCAGGGCGATGTTGTCGCCGCTGTGGCTCAGGTTGAACCACAGCGGCTGCTCGCGGGCAAAGGCCGGTTTCCCCTGTTCGCCATAGATAATCTCCGGCAGCGGTGAGCAGACGTGGGAAAGCAGCGCCCGACCCGCCAGCCAGGCGGCGCGTCTTTCGCCCTGCGGTGCCGCAGCCATGACGTGGTCGGTGAGCGGAATGGCGCTTAACGCCGGAATGTTCCCCAGATAAAGCCGGTACATTTCAGGGCCAGCGTTGAATAATCATCGAGGTGTTGATGCCGCCGAAGGCAAAGTTATTACTCTGCAGGAACTCGCAATCCACCCGGCGGGCCTTCTCCATGATGTAGTCCAGCGCACCGCAGTTTTCATCCGGATGCCGGAGGTTGAGCGTGGGCGCAAACCAGCCTTCGCGCATCATCTGCAGACTCATCCAGGCCTCCAGCGCGCCGCAGGCACCGAGGGTATGACCAAAATAGCCTTTCAACGAGGCAAAGGGGACGCGGTCACCGAACAGGGCCGCGGTCGCCTGGCTTTCGGCAAGATCGCCGCGGTCCGTTGCGGTGCCGTGGGCCGAAATATAGCCGATATCCTGCGGACTTAAGCCCGCCGCCTTGAGCGACTGCGCCATACAGATTTGCATGGTTTCGCGCTGCGGCTGGGTGATATGGGCGGCATCGCAGTTGGTGGCAAAGCCGACGATCTCGCCGAAGATGGTCGCGCCGCGCGCTTTTGCGTGCTCCAGCTCTTCAAGAATGAGCGTTCCGGCGCCTTCACCGACCACCAGACCGTCGCGTTTCTCATCGAACGGGGAGGGCGTTGTTTTCGGTTGGTCATTGCGCTGGCTGGTGGCGAACAGCGTATCAAAGACGGCCGCTTCAGAGGGGCACAGTTCCTCTGCGCCGCCTGCGACCATCACGGTCTGGTAGCCGTGGCGTATGGCTTCCCACGCGTAGCCAATCGCCTGACTGCCCGAGGTACAGGCGCTGGAGGTGGGGATAACCCGCCCGCGCAGGCCAAAGAACAGGCCGGTATTCACGGCGGTGGTGTGCGGCATCATCTGCACGTAGGTGGTAGCGGTAATGTTATTGGTGTGCTTCTCGGTGAGCATGGTGGCGAATTCGCTCATCGGGCCGGTGCTGCCGGTTGAGGAACCATAGGCAATCCCGGTTTCACCATTAGTCAGCACCTTATCGTCGAGCAAACCCGCCTGCTCGAGCGCCAGCTCGGTGGCCCGCGTCGACAGCAGCGACACGCGGCCCATCGCGCGGATGCGCTTACGGGTGTAGTGGTCCGGCAGCCTGAAGTCTTCTATCGGCGCGCCCAGCAGCGTTTGCAGCCCCTCGAATTTCTGCCATTCCGGCATATACCGTACGGCGTTTTCATAGGCCAGCAGCCGGGTGGAAACGTCCTGCCAGTTATCGCCAAAGGCGGTGACGCCGCCCATTCCGGTAATCACCACGCGGCGCGTCATAGCATCCCTCCATTAATGGAAATGACCTGGCGAGTCACGTAACCGGCAATATCTGACATCAGATAAGCGGCCAGCCCGGCCACTTCGTCCGCCTGGCCCATGCGTTTCATCGGGATAGCGGCCATGGCCTCTTTTAGTGCCGTCTCTTCCATCTGCAGCATGCCGGTATCGATAAGCCCCGGCGCAATGCAGTTAACGGTAATTTTGCGTTTTGCCAGCTCTATCGCCAGCGCTTTGGTGGCGCCAATAATGCCCGCTTTGGCGGCGCTGTAGTTCACCTGACCCCGGTTGCCCATCACGCCAGAGACGGAAGAGAGCGTGATAATGCGTCCTCCCTGGCGCGCGCTAATCATCGGCATGATGCAGGGCTGGATGACGTTGTAGAAACTGTCGAGATTGGTGTGGATCACCGCATCCCAGTCGTCATCGCTGAGCGCCGGGAAGGCGGCATCGCGCGTTATACCCGCATTGCTCACCACGCCGTACCATGCGCCGTGCGCCGCAATATCCTGCTCCAGCACCGTGCGGCACTGCGCGCGGTTTGCAACGTCAAATTGCAGCAAACGCCCCGCGCCGCCAAGGGCGTGAATCGCTTCCATCGTCTCCCGTGCGCCGGCCTCGTCCTGATGATAATGGACGCCGACTACAAAACCTTCCGCCGCCAGCTTTTGGGCGATGGCGCGCCCGATCCCTTTGCTGGCACCAGTCACTAAAACTGAACGACTCATGCGCACGCTCCTTGTTGAAAGAGAGAATGAAGTTCTTCCGCCGTCGGCTGGAAGGTGTTCACACGACCCGATGCCAGCGGCTCCGCGCCTGCATCAATCGTGCATTCAAAACTGCCGAAACGTTCGTCCTGCATCAGGCGGCTAATGGCGACAGCAAGCGTTTTTCCGCCCGGCAACGCGCCCGCGGCGCAAACCAGCTCACGGGCGCCGAGCACCATCCCCAGCGGCATCGCTTCCAGACCTTTCTGCTGACGATGCCAGCCGGACCACACGCCGACGGTCTGTGCCATCAGCTCCAGCGCGAACCAGCCGGGGAGGTTTCCTTGCGGATCGAGATACGGCCCCAGTACGCCGTCGGGCGTCACGGTGACGCGGCAAATAGCGGTTTCCTCGGTCACGCTCACCACCTCTTCCAGCAGCAGCATGGGGGCATCGTGCGGCAGATAGCTGCCGGGTGATAAATAGCGGCTCATGAAACCCTCCCGAGCAGGATGCTGGCGTTGTTACCGCCAAAAGCGAACGAATTTGACAGGATAACCGGGTGCTTCAGCGTTTGTGGCTGCGTAATAATCCCGCACGGTGCCAGCGCCGGGTCGCGCGGCGACAGGCTAAAGTCCTGGGCAGGAAGCGGTAGATTTCTTTGTAATATCAACATGCTTATCCCCGCCTCGGTGATGCCTGCCGCGCCCAGCGTGTGGCCGGTCAGGTGCTTGGTGGAACTACAGGGAACCGCTTCGCCAAACAGCGCGTTCACCACGTGAGATTCGATCCGATCGTTTAGCGGCGTCGCGGTGCCGTGCAGATTAATGTAGCCGATATCGCCAGGGGCCATCCCCGCATCGTCCAGCGCCTGCTGAATCGCGCGAATCGCGCCTTCTCCCTGGGGATGCGGCGCGGAAATATGGTAAGCATCGCTCGACTCGCCGACGCCCAGCAGCGCGATAGGCTGCGGTTCACGCGTCAGCAGCATCAACGCCGCGCCTTCACCGATGGTGATGCCGCAACGATCCTGAGCAAACGGCTGGCACCGCGTGGTGGAGAGCGACTCCAGGCTGTGGAAACCGTTAATCGGCATTCGGCTCAGGGTATCCGCGCCGCCGACAATCGCCACGTCCGCCAGTCCGGCCTCAATCAGGCGACGACCGCTGATGATCGCGCGCGCGCTGGAGGAACAGGCGGTTGAAAGGGTAAACGCCGGGCCGTCGAGCGCTAACCAGTGGCTGAGAAAGCGCGACGGGTCGCCCAGTTCCTGCTGCGGATAGCGCCACGCAGTGCTGGCTTCACCGTTCAGGGTCAGGTTGACGTGCGTGTCGCCCTCATCCAGGCCGGAGGTGCTGGTCCCGAGCACCACGGCGATTCGCTCATGGCCATACCGCGCGATAGCAGCATCCACCTGCGGCTGAATCTGCGCCAGCGCGGCCAGCAGCAGCTGGTTGTTGCGCGAGCGGTGGTCGCGAAAGGTATCAGCAATAACGGGCAGCTCGCCGTCGACGCCGCCCAGCACGGCCTCTGGATGTCCCTGAAGCCAGCCGGTTCTTGGGCGCATGCCGGGGGCCACGCCGCGCGTCAGGTTCGCGGCGATCTCATCGAGCGTGTTGCCCAGCGCATTGATCATGCCGACTGCCGAAATGTAGATCATCTCAGTCACCCAGATATTGAATGGTGATGTGGTATTTAAAAACGTGCTGCGCAATGCTAATCGGCTGACGTTTGCCGTGGCGGTTGAGGTAGGTGATTTCGGTCACCAGCTTACCGCGCGCGTTGCGCAGCTCGCGCTTATCGCCGCTGTCGGTCAACGTCCAGCCGGCGGGCAACTGCGGCTGCCAGGCGCTGATGGGCCAGTGGCTGAGCATCACGTCGGCCAGTACCTGGCTGGCGGGCGGCAGCTGTGGCGCAACGATCGACTGCTCGGTGTGCAGACCGTGTTCGTCGTAGGTGGCGAGAAATAGACGAATGCCGACCGACGACAGCCCCGCGAGGGTGAGTTTTTTGTCATCGGCGTTCAGCATGACCAGCAGCGACTGGGTCTGACCGTTGAAGCTGCCGGTCAGCAGCTGCTGAGAACTGAGCGCCGGAGAGATGCCCGGCGCGGGCAGTATCACGCGGGTTCCCGGCTCCAGCCACGCCTGCGGGCGAGCGGATGGCGCCGGTTGCGTGTGGCTGCAAGCGGTCAGCAGCAGCGCGCCTATCAGAAAAAGGGCGTTGATTGCCGGATGGCGACGCCCCTGCGTCTTACCCCGTCGACACGCTTCGCGGTACGCTGTAGGCCGGATAAGGCAACGCCGCCATCCGGCAAAAAAGGTCTCTGTCATCATCGTTATTTGTTCTCTCTTTTCGTCGGCATCGCCAGCGGCGATAGCAGAAAGGCGATGAAAATGCCGCTCACCAGCACGATACCGAAACTGCTGATGGCCTGCGTGGCGCTAAAGACCAGCATACCAAGCGTCAGCAGGGTGGTCAGCATCGCCAGCGTAATTGCCAGCAGCGACGTCAGCGGCGTGCCGCGTGGGTTGCTGAAAAATAGGGTGTAGTTAATACCGATCCCCAACACCAGCACCAGCGCCAGCAGCGAGAACAGGTTCAGCGGATGTCCGCTCAACGCCAGCACCGCCAGCCCGCAGCCTAATGACAGCAGTGAGGGGACAAGGCTGATGGCCCCTTTCCGCCAGCCGAGGCGGGCGATTGCGCCGCAGGCAATTACCGCCAGCGCCACGCCCAGCAGGCCGGTCAGAATATGGCGATAGAGCGCGAACAGCGCGTCAAAGGAGTGCTTACGATCCAGCCACGCGACGCCGGGCTGTTTTTTACTCAGCGCATCCAGCGCCGCGCTCGCTTTTACCCCTTCAGCGGGTACCAGCACGCCGCTTTCACCGTTGGGCAACGTCAGCCACAGCAGACGCCAGCCTTCGCTGACAGGGCTGCTCAGCCAGCGATCGACCGTCACCGGCATGGGCTTAAGGTCCGGATTCACCGTGGTGAGCCCGGCGCTGGCGAGCGCCTGAGCGATGGCGGGCGCGGCGGTTTTCAACGCCTTAAGATCCTGCTGCTGCCGGGCGAGGGAATTCAGCGGAATCGTGCGATAGCCGCTGATCCAGCCGCGTTGTTTCGCCTGCTCCAGCGCGGGAATAAACCCTTCCAGCCGTTCCAGCGTTTGCTGTGCAGAACTGCCGTAAACCACAAACCATTTTTGATCGACGGGCTGTCCGGTTAGCGCGGTAATCGCTTTTTCCTGCGCCAGAATGTGCTGCGGTAGCGCCTGAAGCTGCGAGATATCGTCATCGACGCGCAACGCGGCGAGGCCCGCCAGCGAGAAAATCGCCAGCGCCATCGGCAGGCCGACGGACAGTTTTCGCTTGCGTCGCCATGCGGCCAACCAGCGCAGCATCAACCCCCGCGCCGGAACCGGGCGCACCGGCAAACCACGACACAGCCACGGATGCCAGAAAATCACCGTCAGACAGGAAGCGGAAAGGCCGACGGCCGCAAATACCGACATCTGCCGGATGGCGGGGAAGGGGGCGAGCATCATGATCAGGTACGCTGCCACGGTGGTCAGCAGCGCCAGCAGCAGCGCGCTACGCACTTTGGCGAGGCTTTGCCACGGCGAGGCTTCCGCGCCATGTACCATGCGCTCGGTCAGGTAGTAGAGCGTGTAGTCGGCGGAAATACCGATAATGCTCATGCTCATTACCAGCGTCATCAGGTGCAGCTCGCCGAACGCCAGCAGCGTGGCGACGGTGCCCGCCAGCGCGCCGATGGTGATGGAGACCAGACACAGCAGCAGCGGGCGCAGCGAGCGGAAAGTGAGAAGGATCAACAGCACTACGCCGAGTATCGTTGCTGTACCGAGCGTTGAGATATCCTGCTTCGCCTGCTGACTGGCGTAGTCGCTGTAAAACACCGTCCCGCGCGACAGCAGCTGTGCCTGCGGATGACGGGCCTTCAGCTCGCTTTCCAGCGCGCTCAGCGTGGTCACCAGTCGGTGCGTTCGCTGCATGTCGAACGACGAACCCGACAGCTCGCCGTGCAGCAGATACCAGTAGCGTCCGTCGCGATCCTGCGTCACCAGCCAGCCGTCCATCAGCCTTAGCCGCTGGCCATTTTTCGCCATCGCCAGCTGCGAACCGCGCATTAACATCAGCGGATCGTTTTGCAGCTCTTTGCCGCTTACGCCGGAGAAGGCCGAATAGAGCTGGGAGAGGATCCACTGCGCCTGCGCTGCGCCGCCGTTTTGTAGCCGCGCGCGGGTCTCCGGGTCAATCAGGCCGTTACGGTGCTGCCAGAAAAAATCACCCCAGGCTTGCTGGCTGTCGGCATCCATCGGGCCTTTGACTTCCGCCAGCATCTGCGATTTTTCCAGCAGCGCCAGCCAGTCGCGGGCGACCTGCGGGTCGGCCTGTTTGCCGGGGCTGACCAGCCAGACCAGCTGACGGTCGAGGCGCTGCATAAACCCGTCGTTGAGGCTCGGCGGAATCGCGCCCATTGCCTGCTTCGGCAGCATGGCCAGCACGCTGCTGTTCAGCCGCGCTTTTGGCAGCAGCATCAGCAGCGCCGCCAGCATCAGCAGGCAGCAGAATGCCCACAGCAGCGCCGGGCGTTTACGGGGCGGCAAAGCGCTGGCGTTCGTCATCGGTCAGTTGGGCGGGCGTCAGTTGGTGTTGAGAGAGGACAATGTCGGTGCGATCGCCCTGTTTATCGTTTAGCGCAATGCGCTCCAGATAGTCTTTACCGGCCAAATCAATGGTGGCGAAGATTTTATCCAGCGGCGTCGTGGTTGGCGTCAGGCGTAGCGTCCAGCGGCCTGCGCCCTGGTCTTTAAAATCGACGCGGAAGTTTTGCTCAAGCACGGTGCGATCGGCCTGGAACAGCGCGCGCAGCAGGTGGTTAAACTGGAACATCTGCGGGTTGTTTTCCGCGGTGATGGTCTGCGGCGGCTGGCCGTTAATGGCCTGCACCATGCGTTTGTCATCGAGCAGGAGCTGCATCGGGAATGGGCTGGTTTGATCCCACAGCAGCCCCTGCTCGCGGGCGATCAGCATCGTCCCCTGGGATCGCAGCGGCTGCGGCAGATCCTTGATGGTCCGGGTCTGGTCGAAGTGCGCGCGAATCACCGGCTGTTCGGTAAAGCGCTGTTGCAGCGTGTCGAGCGTCATCGCGCTGACAAACGGACTTATCAATAGCGCCAGCAGCGGCAGCCATCTCATGGCGTGACCCCCATACGTTCAAACAAAATATCCGGGCTGACGAAGCACATCTCGCCGCTGGCGTCGTCCACCGCCACCTGGATGGTGTAGCCGCTGGTGGCGCGCTGGCCGCTTTCGGCATCGAAAATGTCGTAGTTGATGCGCAGGCGGTTCTCAAACTCGCCAATGCGCGCACGGACGCGAATGCGCTGCTCGAACGTCAGCGGGTGACGGTACTTTACGCGGGTATCAACCACCGGCCACAGGTAGCCGGAGGCTTTCATCTGCCGATAGCCGTAGTTGAACTGGTTCAGCAGCGCTTCGCGGGCGATTTCGAAATAGCGGAAGTAGTTGCCGTGCCATACGACGCCCATCATGTCGACGTCGTGAAAAGGAATGGTCAGCTCAACTTCAGCCGTAAAACGGGGATCGTTTAGCACCCTTTAATCCTTGTGTTGCGGATCCGGCAGCTGCCAGAAATCAAAAAAGTTAAACCAGTCGAGCGGTGACTGCAGCGCATAGTGCTCGAGGCGTTCGGCATAGCGGTCGATGGCGTGCTGAAGCGCCTGCTGGCGGTTGGCTCGCGGTAGCGGCAGCGGGTCGGCAAACGGCTCACAGTGAATATGCAGCTGCCCCTGCTGGCGCAGCGCGAACAGCAGTTCGACCGGGGAGCGCAGCAGGGCGGCGAGAATAAACGGCCCCTGCGGGAACGGCGCGAGCTGGCCCATAAAACGGCTCCAGCACACGCGCCATTGGCCGCCGCGCTGCGGACTGACCGCAATGCGGTCGCCGACGATGGCGATCCACTCGCCACGGTCCAGTTTTTCCTGCAGCAGCATGGCGGTGTCCGGGCCAATATCGGTCACCGGTAGCAGGTTAATCCCCGCCTGCGGGGCCATCTCCTGCATAATCTGTTTAAAGCGCTGGGCGTTATCGCTGAACACCAGCGCGTTGATCACCGTGCTGCCCTCCCGTTGCGCCAGCGCGCGACACACTTCAACATCCCCCAGATGTGAGACCAGCAGCAGCTTGCCGCGACCCTCGCCGCCGTTTAAGGTCGCTTCCGTGCCGGGCGCGAAGACCACGTCGCGGCCAGGTTGCAGCTCGCCGCGCCAGCTGGCGATTTTATCGAGCATCGCGTTGCCAAAACGCAGGAAGTGCTGATAGCTGGTGAGGTTTTTCGGCACCGGCATGCCGCGCTCAATGAGCTGTTCACGCACCCGCGTTACCCAGCGCTGTGAAGCGTGGCGAGCGCGCCGTGCAGTTAACCAGTAGACGCCCACTACCGGGTAGAGCAGCAGCGTAAAGGCTTTTCGTCCCAGTAAGCGCCACACTTGCAACATCAGGCGCATCCCCCATAAGCCTCTGACCTCCTGCTGGCGTGCCCAGTGCGGGGAGGCGCGGCGAAATAGCAGCTTTGGGATGCGCGGCAGCATGCCAAGGAACAGCCGCGTGTGCATCCATGAAATGCGCAGGTTGTCTTTGAAGGCATCGAAATGGGAAAGCCCATCCGGCGGATAGGTCACGCGGGTCGGGACAAAATAGCTGGTGTTGCCCTGCCAGTAGAGCCGCACCATCACTTCGGTATCAAAATCCATCCGCTGACCAAGCGTCACGCGTTGGGCGAGCTGGAGCGTGGGGGCTAGCGGGTAGACGCGAAAACCGCACATGCTGTCTTTCAGCTGCAGCGACAGCGTTTCAATCCATACCCAGACGTGGGTCACCCAGCGGCCATACCGGCGCGAACGGGGAATCGAGCTGTCGTAAACCGGCTGGCCGGAAATCAGCGCCGTCGGGTGTGCTTTCGCCAGCGTCAGCAGTTTGGGAATATCTTCAATCGCGTGCTGGCCGTCGGCATCCAACTGGACGGCATGGCTATAGCCCGCCGCTGCCGCCGCCTGTAGCCCACAGAGCACCGCCGCGCCTTTACCGGCGTTTTCCGCCTGCCGAATCAGCGTCAGATTCTCGGTTTGCGCGGCCAGCTGTTCCAGCGCTTCGCGGGTGGCGGCATTGCTGCCGTCGTCGACCACGATGCAGGGCATGCCAAACGGCTGCAGGCGTGCGAGCACGCTCGCCATCATCGGGCCGTGGTTGTAGCAGGGAATGACCACGCAGGGGGAAAAAGTCAACGACATAGCCGAATTTTCCCGCTGCTGGCCGTGTGGCGCGCATCGCCATCGTGGCGCAGGTAGCTGAACGTCAGCAGCCCGCGCGCTTCCTGCCAGTTCAGCGTCAACGTGACCACCGTGGAGGGCAGGAGCGGAGCCTGAAATTTCACGTTCTGCAGGCTGTGAAAACGCCAGCCGGGGGCAAGCTCCGTGGCGGCGTAGTGCATTACCCAGTCCAGCTGCGCCACGCCGGGCAGCAGGGGCTGAATGGCAAAGTGCCCCTGGAACCAGCAAAGATCGGGATCGAGAGTAAGCACAATCTCGAGCTGCTGCGACGGTGCCTGATGGCGCTCAATTTCACGGGGTTTCATGCAATAACTCCTGCAATTGCGCATAGACACGCTTATTCATGCTGTTAACCGGAATTTCATCAATCACGCGCCAGTAGCGCGGCACGGCGACCGGCTCCAGCCAGGGGCGCAGCGCGCGTCGCCACGCCCGCTCCAGGGCTTTCCCTTCGCCGTTTTGCCAGCGCAGACGGGCGTCTTCGTCCAGCACCAGCAGCACGCCTACGCTCTGGCGACCGTGGCGGGTGACGGGCAGCGCGACGGCCTCGCGAATGCCATCCAGCGCCAGCAGGCGTTGCTCTATTTCGCTGAGCGAAACGCGTTTTTCTTCGATTTTAACCACCCGGCCATGGCGACCAAGCAGATGAAAATGACCGTTTGCGGAAATCTGTAACACATCTTCGAGCACAAAACCGTTAACGTCGGCGATCAGCGGCGAATACACGCGAAACGCCGCATCTTGCCGGGCGAAATGGATACCCGGGAAAGGCTGCCAGCGCGGATTTTCCCGTTCACGGTAGCGCCACGCGATAACGCCGGTTTCGGTGCTGCCGTAAATTTCATCCGGCCAGACCTTCAGCCAGGCGGCGCTACGCTGCGCATCCTGCCAGTCCAGCACGCCGCCAGCGGAGAGGGCCATCGCCAACGGCGGCGGCACCAGCTGCGGATCGAGGCGTTTGAGAAAGGCCGGGCTGCTGATAAACGCGTAGCGATGAGCGTGGCTTAGCGCAGCCAGCTGTTCGGGGAACGCGAACATCGTGGCATTTAACGGCAGGCCGAGCGTCATCGGCAGGAAAATGCGAAACGTCAGGCCGTAAAGATGCTGCGGCGTGACGGACGCGACGAAACGACAGCCGGCAAGGCGTTCGGCAAACTGCGCGGACAGCAGCCCGGCCTCACGGTCGAGGCAGACAATCGGCTTGACGATACGCTTGGGCTGCCCGGTGGAGCCGGAGGTGAACAGCTCGATCACGGCATCGTCGCGCAAGGGTGGAAAGTGAACGACGTCACTGAGAGCTGGCGCGGTGCCCACTATCAGCTGCGTTCCCGTCCAGTCCAGCGCGGCGTCGCTCAGTACGCCGTCGAAAAGCGCGCGCTGTTCATCGAGCAGCGCGGGGCGGCTATGGCCGGGGAGCACCGGGGTTTTGCCCGCGTGCAGGGTCGCCAGCAGGGCGACGATAAACCGATAACCGTCTTCACAGCACAGCGCCCAGCGGTCGCCCTGCTGGTGCTGCAAGCGCGCCATCAAGCGCGCAACGTCGCTGCGTAAATGCGCCAGCGTCCACAGGCGATCGTGCTGCCAGGCGATAGGCGTCGCCGAAGGGCGAGGGGCGGTGAGCCATTCGGCAAGCGTCAGCGGCGGCTTCATTGCGGCTCCCGTTTTCTCAGGCGACGGCGAATCAGCCATTCTCCCGCCATGAGCCCGCCCATCAACAGATAGGCGATCATGCCGTTCCACAGCGTCCATAGCGCCATGTCGCCGTACGCCACGGTAAAGAGGGCCACGCTGCCGTTAACGATAAAGAAACCGCTCCAGATTTGCGTCACCCGCCGGGTATAGCGCACTGCCTGCGGGGGCAGATTGGGCTCTTTCAGTCGCGCCAGCCGTTCAATAATCGGCATGGTCGACCACAGCGAACCGCCAAATACCGCCAGCATCACGGCGTTGACCACCACCGGGTATAGCAGTAACAGCTGATGGGTTTTCAGCAGGTAGCTGGCCACGCACAGCGTGACGCCAGCCGCGGCGACTGTCTGCGTAACGACGCGCAGCGGCCCGGCCTGACGACCGGTCTGGCAAAAACGCAGGAGAAACAGCAGCGCCATGAGCGGCAGCAACCATTGCAGGCGCTGATGCGCCAGCGCGTAGCCAATCAGCAGGGGCCAGGCGAGCAGGAGTGCGCCCGTTATCAGGGCGACAAGCGGCAGTGAGCGCGCGCTCGACACGGCGGTTACGCTTCTTTCAGCAGGCCAGCGACCGCATCAACCACATCCTGCACGGTACGAACGGCTTTGAACTCTTCCGGCTTAATTTTTTTACCGACCTTCTTTTGCAGCTGCACGACCATATCGATAGCGTCAATGCTGTCCAGTTCAAGGTCTTCATACAGACGGGCTTCCGGCTTAATATCCTGCGGGTCTATCTCAAAAAGCGTCTCCAGCAGCGCGGAGACTTCGGCGTAAATTGCGTGTTGTTCGTTCATAGCCTGGCTCCTTATGCGCGCTGTGATTGAATGAAAGACGCCAGGGTGGCGACCGAGAAAAAGTGCTGGCGCATCTCGTCGCTTTCCGCGGAGAGCACCACGCCGTACTGATTTTTTACCGCCAGACCGAGCTCCAGAGCGTCAATGGAGTCCAGACCGAGTCCGTCGCCAAACAGCGCCGCCTCGCTATCGATATCCTCAACGGTAAGCTCATCCAGATTTAATGTGTTGATGATGAGATGCTTAATTTCGAGATGAAGCGCTTGCATCATTAATTCCTATGCCAGTCTCAGTATTTGTTTGTAATTTCAGCAAAAGGTGCCGATTTAATCGTCTTGCAGCCAGCGCCGGTTCTTGTTCTTCTGTTGAATAAAACGCCTCGACGCGTACCCGTTCACCCACCGTAACGGTAAACCGGGGCCGGGTGGGGGGCGCATCGTACCATTTACGCTGTTTACTTAGCATAGATTCGGTACAGCGAATCACCACGATACGAATGTCGCAGCCGCAGCGGACGGCAATATTCGCCGCGCCGCGCTGGAGCGTCATTTTTTCGCCCGGCACGGTACGCGTTCCTTCGGGAAAAATCAAAATTGTGTCACCCTGCTGCACGCGTTGGCAGCTGGCCGGCAGCAGGATATCGGCCCGATCGTTAATCAGATAATCCGCTGCGCGAATCACGCCGCTGACGAAGGGATTACGCAGCAGCGCGCTTTTTACCAGACAATCGGTTTCCGGCATGATAGAGGCCAGCATGACGTAGTCAATCAGACTAGGATGGTTCGCCACCACCAGACAGCCGCGATCCTCACGCAGCGCGTCGGCGTTTTCAATGCGGTAGTCCAGCACGCCAACGGCTTTCACCACCGCTAAGAACAGGCGAAAGCTGGCCGAGATACTGCGCCGCGCCAGCCGTTTGCGGCGCGTTTTGTCGCGCACGATCAGCAGTAATAAATTAAACCAAATCAACGAGAGCAGCAGACCACCCACGCCAAACAGGGCGAAACAAACGCCGGTCATCGCGGCGCGCCAGAGGCGGTTCAGACGACCACTTTTCCCGCTCATGTCCGGCTCCAGCACCACTGCATACGCTCGCCGTCGATGGTAAAGGCTCGGGCATCCTGAAGGTAGTGCCTGAGGAACAGCAAGCTTTGCGGCAGCGCGGGCTCATCCTGAGTGGTACCCGGCTGCGTCTGGCAGCGCCATGTGTCCCCGGCTTCCAGCACCAGCCCGACGGCATAGGGCCAGGTCGGCATCGTCGGCGGCAAATGGGGATGATAAAACGCGGGTAGTTCACCGTCAAAATCGACCAGCAAAACCCGGCGGTATCCCGCATGAATCAGGGCGATAGCTTCACATAACCCTTGTTGAAACGTATCTCTTCCCGCCGAGAGCGACGAGGACACCAGCGGCTGTTGGGCGGCGATGGTCAGATTGCCCACCGACGAGTTGTGTACCGAGAGGGCGAAATCGGTCGGCGAGAGCGGTTGTTCCGTCGCCAGCGCCTGCAGGAGACGGAAGTTTCGCTCCAGCTCGCCGTGGCGGCTGGTGAACAGCACGGCATCGACCGGCTGGCGGCGCAGGAGCGTCAGGCCGCACTCCACGGCCAGCTTGCTGCCCGAGCTGAGGCGGCGCGCGGTCATCATCGGCAGCGCCGTGGGTTTGGCAAGCGGGGCCGAGGGGTCGATAGCCTGTGCGTGCAGCGACCAGTCTCGCCATTGCGCCTCGCCAGCGAGCCCAGGCGCAGCGGCCTGCCAGTCAATGATGTTGAGGGATAATTTCATGCATTCGCGCCCAATTTATGCGTCAACCAACCTTTGGGTGAACGTCAAAATACCATACCGCGCCGTCTTAACGCGATTTCTTATGCCATCGCGGCCCCCCACAAATGTGACCGCGCGCGCTAACCGGCCAGGATGCCGGTTTTGTCCTGTTTAATGTCATCTCTGTCCGTTGATTCAAAACGGCATCCAGCATTTGATGAGGCATCGGATTTTCCGACCGCAACTGCCTGGAGGATGAGAAGAGATGACCCATCAGATTACCCTTCGTTTTGAGGATGGCGCGACGCAGATAATTGACTGCCGCGCCGGTGAGTCCGTCGCCGATGCGGCGCTGCGCGCCCGAATCAGTATTCCGCTGGACTGTCGTGACGGCGTCTGCGGTACCTGCAAGGCCACCTGCGCGGCCGGTGACTATCAGCACGGCGACTACGTTGATGAAGCGCTTTCAGCGCAAGAAGCGCAGGCGGGCAGGGTGCTGACCTGCCAGATGCGTCCGTCCAGCGACTGCGTGATTGAGATTGCTGCTGCGTCGGACGCCGCTGGCGTGGGAACCTTCCACGGGCACCTCACCGCCAGCCGCGCGCTGTCGCCGTCGACCCTGACTTTCTCGATTGCCCTCGATGACCGCCAGGCGCTGAGCTTCCTGCCGGGGCAGTATGTCAATGTGCAGGTGCCCGGCAGCGATCTGACGCGCTCGTACTCCTTCAGTTCCGGCCCCTCAGAAAACGAAGTGTCGTTCGTGGTCCGCAACGTGCCGCAGGGGCTGATGTCGACCTGGCTGAACGAGCACGCCAGTGTCGGCGAGGCGATGACTTTTTGCGGGCCGATGGGCAGCTTCTACCTGCGCCCACTTGAGCGCCCGGCGCTGTTTCTGGCGGGAGGGACCGGTCTGGCCCCGTTCCTGTCGATGCTGGCGAAGCTGGCGGATGACGGCGAGACCACCCAGCCGGTACATCTGATTTTTGGCGTGACCCGCGACGAAGATTTGGTAGCGCTGGAGACCCTCGACGCTTATGCCGCGCGTTTGCCGAACTTCAGCTATCGCTGCACCGTTGCCGACCCGGAAAGCCGCTACCCGCATAAAGGTTATGTCACCGAACACATTGATGCCCGCCTGCTTAACGCCGGCGAGGTGGATGTCTATCTCTGCGGCCCGCCGCCGATGGTGGACGCGGTGCGCAGCTATCTGGACAACGCCGGGGTGATGCCGCGTAACTTCTACTATGAAAAGTTTGCCGGGGCGACGCAGCCTGTGCAGAGCGGCGAGCAGCAAATGGTGGCGGCGGACGTGGATGACGCGTTCGACCTGCGCCTGGCGCTGGAGCTTGGCGCGGTGCAGCTGACCATGGGACGGCTCTCCGGCGAACAGCTGACCACCTTCCGGCATCTGGCTGACGCCACCGCGGCGTTTGTCTCCGGGCGGCGTTTCCTCGACGTGGCGGGCTATGTGGCGGCCAACCACGCTTTCCATCAGTTCCTGATAGAGGCCACCCGCAACGCGCAGTTGATTGCGCTGTACGCGCAGCTGGCGGTGCGGGATTACATTGACCGCGCGCTGACCGCCAGCGTCGAAATCGTCGGCGATATAGTGCAACAGCACCGGGATTTGGTTTCGGCCTTTGAATATGGCGACCTCAACGCCGCCCGCGACGTGCTGGCGCAGCACGCGCACCATTCCCGCACCACCATGAGCCGGGCGCTGGCGCTGAAGACGACGCCTGTCGCCGTCACGCCGCCCGTGCCGGAACCCGAAGCGCCGCGCTGTCCGTTCCACGACTTGCTGCCGTCGCTGCCGCCATACTCACACGAGCTGGCGTGGCCGGAAGGGCTGGCGCCGTTTAAGGTGGTGGATGACGGCTCGCAGGGCGACCCCTACGAACACTACCGCTGGATGCGTGAACACGCGCCGGTGCTGCGCTGCCAGTCGGCGACCACCGACGTCTGGTTCCTGTCGCGTTATGACGACGTGTATCAGGCGATTCGCAACCCGAAACTGTTCTCGTCGGAAGTGGTCAGCCCGCCGCCGCTGACTTTCCTCACCCTGTTCGACGCGCCGGGGCATACTCGTCTGCGCAAAGTGGCGCAGCCGTCGTTTATGCCGCTCGCCCTGGACCCGTTTATTCCCGAAATTGAACGCCGCGCCGAGGCGCTGATTGACCGGATGCTGGCGAACGGCGGCGGCGACGTGGTGGAAGATTTTGCCATTCCGCTCAGTATCGCCACCATTTCAACGATGATCGACGTGCCGAACGAAGACGAAGAGAAGATGAAGTTCTGGTCGGACGAAACCTTCAGCTACTTTGGCCGTCTGGCGCGTAACGCCCCCGGCACCGGCACCGATGAACAGAGCGCGATGGCCTTCTTCGCCTACCTGAAAGAGGCGATGGAACGGCTGTATCTCAGCAACAGCCAGTCGATTGGCGGGCATATTGCCCGCATGTGGAAAGAGGGGCTGCTGTCGGAGAAAGAGGCTAAAGAGCTGTGCGCCTTTGTCTTTATCGCCGGGCACGATACCACCACCATTCTGGTGGCCAACGCCTTCCGTATGTTTGCCGAGCAGCCGCAGTTGGTGGCGCGTATTCACGACAACCTGGACGATGCCGATCGCTTCGTGGAAGAGGTGGCGCGCTATCGCGGCACCGTCCAGCGGGTGAGCCGCATCACCACGGAAGCCACAACGGTGGCGGGCGTCGAGATCCCGAAAGGGGCGGTGATACGCCTGCTGCTGTCGGCGGCGAACCGCGATAGCCGCAAATTCGTCAACGGCGAAACGTTTGATATCGACCGCGATACTAGCGGGCATCTCGGCTTTGGCAACGGCATCCACAAGTGCCTTGGGCAGCCGCTGGCCAAGCTTGAAACGCTGATCGCCACCCGGCTTATCGCCCGCAAAGTGGGTGATATTCGCCTCGACCCGGCGCGGCCTATCCAGTACGTACGCGGCAATAACCTCACCAACTCCGGCCCTGAACACCTGTATGTGCAGATGACCGCGCGGGCGGATTAAGCAGAGTGGGACAGGCGGCCCTGCTCCTGATGCCGGTATTCCGTGGGCCGCAGCCCGGTTTGCTTGCGGAAAAAACGGCCAAAGTAGGCCTCGTCGCGAAACCCCAGCTCGCGGGCGATCTGCTTGACGCTGAGCGTCGAGTAAACCAGCAGCCGACGGGCTTCGTGTACGGCGCGCCGGTCAATGGCTTCGATGGCCGAAATGCCAAACGCCTCGCGGCAAATGCGGGTGAGCTGACCGGCGGAAATGCCCATCGCATCGGCATAGCTGGCCACCGGCTGGCGGGTGCGGCAGCGTTCATCGAGCAGCAGCCGGAAACGCTCAATGCGCGCCACCAGGGCGGCGCGGGCAGGGTTGCCCGCCAGCCGCGCCTGCTCGCTCTGGCGGGCAATCTGCACAAACAGGGCGATAGTCAGCGCCAGCCCGGCGGTGTACTGCCAGCGTTCCGGATGCTCCGCTTCGCGACCGATGGCGTCGAACAGCGTCTCCAGCGGCGCGCCGCGGCGACTCTGTGGGTCGACCGCCAGTACCGCTGGCGTGCGGACAAACGCCAGCAGTTCGGGCGCGGCGGTCATAGCGATCGACTCGATCGCCGACTGCGCGGTGGTGATGACGTGGCCGTCCACCTCCTCGTGAAAACGAAAGCCGTGCACCGAGCGGGCGGGAATCACCACCAGACACGGTGCCTCCAGCTGCCAGAGCTGGCCGTCAATCGAGGTTTCGCCGCCGCCGTCAGTCAGGTAAAGCACCTGAATCAGCGCCTCGTGAAAGTGCGGCTCGATCTCGAAGCCGAAGCGGCTGGCGCGCGCGGGTATGCGCTCGTGATGGACGCTGTCCACGGCGGCCTGTGCGCCATACAGCGCGTAGTTGGGCAGCGTTTTCCGCGCGGCGTTAGCGGGCATGATGCTGGTTTTGTCCTGTTTTTATGTGCCGCATGGGGCAATGCTCCGATAGGGAGAAGAGATTAAATTCGGCGATAAAATGCGCGATCGCGCAAGTGCAGAATCTTCATCTTGTGATGTGGAACGGGTGGCAAAGCGGGCGCTTCTCTATAGCGGCGCAGGCAAAAATTTGCGCTGGCACACAGTTCTTCGCAATTGTCGAAAAGTGCAGGTTTTGGTGTGAAAGTGGCCTTCTGTTTCCCCTGCGGGCTGTGAAAAATGCATATGTAACGTTTTTATAACATAAGCAAAACGATAAAAATTATTCATCTGCGAGGTACCCTATGGCTGTAGAACTTCCCGCTCGCGAATGCGACGTGCTGGTGATTGGCAGCGGCGTCGGCGGGCTATCCGCCGCGGTGACCGCGGGCCTGAATGGGTTAGACGTCCAGGTTATTGAAAAAGATCGGGTCTTTGGCGGTACCACCGCTTTTTCCGGCGGCGTGCTGTGGATCCCCGACAACCATCTGGCGCGCCAGCAGGGCATCGACGACAGCCAGGCCGCCGCGCGCACCTATCTGCAAAGCGAAGCCGGGGAGAGCTTCCGCCCGGAAGTGGTGGATGCCTTCCTGAAAAACGGGCCGGAAATGCTGCGCTTTTTCGAAGAAAAAACCCGCTTTCGCTGCAATCTGTACCAGTACCCTGACTACCATCCGGACGCCCCCGGCGGGGTGATGCGTGGCCGTTCGGTGGTGCCGGAGGCGTTTGATATCCGCGAGCTGGGCGACGCGATGCCGCGCCTGCGTAAACCGCTGCGTACCATCACCTTTATGGGCATGATGTTCAGCTCATCCAACAACGACCTGAAGCACTTTTTTAACGCCACCCGTTCGCTGACATCATTCACTTACGTGGTGAAGCGGCTGAGTCGGCATCTGCTGGAGGTGGCGCGCTACGGGCGCGGCATCACCGCCAACGGCGGCAACGCGGTGGTGGCTCGGCTGGCCTGTTCGGCGCGGGATCTCGGCATTCCGATCCATACCGGCGTCGCGGCGAAAGATCTGATCGTTGAACGCGGCGTCGTGCGCGGCGTGGAGGTTGAACTCAACGGCGAGCGGGTCAGACTGTATGCCCGACGCGGCGTGGTGCTGGCTTCCGGCGGTTTTGCCCGCGATGAATCGCGGCTGAAGAAGCTCTACCCGCACGTTCGACGCGGCGGTATTCAGCTGTCGCCAACGCCGCCCGGCGTGGATACCGGCGACGGCATCGCCATGGCCGAGCGCATTGGCGCGCGCTTTGACGACAGCTACGCCAACGGCGCGGCGTGGATCCCCGCATCAAAAGTGCAGATTGGCCGTCAGTCGTACGTCTTCCCGCATCTTGTCGACCGCTACAAGCCGGGTTTTATCATGATCAACCGCCACGGCGTGCGCTTTTGTAACGAAGCGGATTCCTACCATGACGTTGGTATCGCGATGATTGACACCTGCCGTGACGACAGCGAAACCTTCGCCTGGCAAATTTGCGACCGCCGCGCGCTGCGCAAATACGGCATGGGGTTTGCCAAGCCCGCGCCGATTCCCGTCTCGCTCTACCTGAAAAACGGCTATCTGGTCGAAGGAAAAACGCTGGCTGAGCTGGCGCAAAAAATGGGCGTCCCGACGGCGGCGTTTGAAGAGACGGTGAGTCGCTATAACGCCGATGCCCGTCTCGGCAAAGACCCGCAGTTTGGCCGCGGCGAGTCGGCGTATAACCGCTATCTCGGCGACGCCACCCATCAGCCGAACCCCTGCGTCGCCCCCATCGAGCAGGGGCCGTTTTACGCCGTGAAGCTGTACATGGGCGACCTTGGCACCTTCCACGGCCTGAAAACCGACGGCGAAGCGCGGGTGCTGGATAACCAGGGGCTGCCGATTCCGGGCCTGTACGCCGCCGGTAACGAAATGGCCAGCATGATGGGCGGCAGCTACCCCGGCGCGGGGATTACCCTTGGTCCGGCGGCCACCTTTGGCTATATCGCCGCCCGCAGCATGGCGGCGCGCGGTGAAACGGCAATGCAGCTCGACCGCGAAGCTTCATAAATCAGGAGAACACTATGTCGACACTTTTTAGCCCATTGCAGGTTGGCCCGCTGACGCTGGCGAACCGCATCGTTGTCCCACCGATGTCGCAATACTCGGCGCAGGCGGACGGTATCGCCACGCCCTGGCACGCGCAGCACATTGGCGGCCTGGCGATTTCTGGCGCGGGAATGGTGATTTGCGAGGCCCACGGCGTGACCGCAGACGGGCGGATTACGCCGCACTGTCTGGGGCTGTGGAATCGCGAACAGGCGCAGGGGCTGCAAAAACTGCTGGCCGATATTCGCACCTACAGCAACACGCCCATCGGCGTTCAGCTTAACCACGCGGGCCGTAAAGCGGGCACCAATGCGCCGTGGCGCAATCAGGGCGCATCGCTCGGCGATGAGGAAGGCGGCTGGCCGACGGTCGCCCCTTCGGCTATGCCTTACAAACCCGGCTGGCGCGTACCGCAGGTGCTGGACGAAGCCGGAATGGCGCGTATTACCCAGGGCTTCGTCGACGCCGCGCAGCGCGCTTTAAACGCCGGGGGCGATTTTATCGAACTGCATGCGGCCAACGGCTATCTGCTGAACCAGTTTCTGTCGCCGCTCAGCAATCAGCGTGGGGATGAATACGGCGGTAGCCCGGAAAATCGCATGCGCTTCCCGTTGCAGGTGGCCCGCGCGCTGCGCGAAGTGTGGCCGAAAAGCCGCCCGCTGGGCGTGCGCTTTAACGGCGGTGAATTCGCAGACGGCGGGCTGTCGCTGGATGAAGCTGTGCAGTTTGCCCGTGAACTGCACGCGCTGGGCTACGATTATCTTCACGTTTCCGGTGGCTATAACATCTATCATCAGACGCCCAACGCCGACCAACCGGGCTATATGGTGCCGTTTGCCGAAGCGGTGAAAAAGGCGCTGCCGGAGGCGGTGGTCATTACCGTGGGGCTGATTTACGAAGCGCCGCAGGCCGAGGCTATCGTGCGCGAGGGGCGGGCCGATCTGGTGGCGATTGGCCGCGGGATGCTTGATGACCCCAACTGGCCGATTCATGCGGCGATTGCGCTGGGCGAGAACGCGCCGTGGCCGAAACCGTACGACCGCTTTGGGCCGCTGGGCTGGCCAACGCACCGTATTCAGGAGGCCAAATGATGACGTTGCCGATTATCGATCACCGTATTTACACTATTCGCCTGCGTCAAATGGACGCGTTTATCGAGGTGTTTGACCGCCTGGCGATGCCGGTCCTGAGCGAGACGCTGGGCAATCCGCTGGGGTTTTACACCAGCTTTGTCGGGCCGCAGAACCAGTTCGTGCATCTGTGGGGCTATGAAAGCCTGGCGGAGTACGAGCGTCGTAGCCGTTTGCGCGACGCGCATCCGGATTTTGCCGCCTACCTTAAAGCGTCGGAGCCGTATATTGTGGCGCAGGAGACGCGGCTGATTCGCGCCACGGCGATGCCGTCGTTGGCGGGGTAGTTTTGTGCGGCGATAACCCTCACCCCGGAAGGGAGAGGGAGAAAAACCGTGCCGCTCTGTTTTTCTGGATGTTGGGTGGCAGGCTGACAAACCGCGCCGATCGGTTCCCTCGCCCCTTCGGGGAGAGGGTTAGGGTGAGGGAAAACCGCTCACCACACTCACGGAGGCACCATGAACCTGGCAAACAGCATCCCGGTATTCAAACTGTACGGCGAAAGCTGGCACTGGCCGACGCCGGATCTCCTGCATTGTGAATCGATCCAAAGCCGCAGCAGCCTCTACGACTGGAGCATCCGCGCCCATCAGCACACCGATCTGGTGCAGATCCTCTACGTTCAACAAGGGCAGGGCGAGATTGAGATCGAAGGCCTCCGCCAGCCGTTCGCGGGCGCCTGCGTACAGATTATCCCCGCGCTCTGCGTTCACGGTTTTCGTTTCTCGCCGGGAACCCAGGGGTTTTCGCTGTCGCTGGCCGCGCCGCTGGTGGCGCAGTTCGAACAGCAGTTTGGCCGCTCGTTGCAGGTATTGAACCGGGCTTTTCGCGTGCCGGTGGGCGAGGCGGGCGAGCAAATTCATACCCTGTTTCAAACGTTACAGCTGGAGTATCAGGCCGAGAACGAGGCGCGCGATATGATGCTGCATTCGCTGCTCAGCGCGCTGATGGTCTGGCTGAATCGCCAGGCGGCCGCGCCGGTCGCGGTGAGCGATAAAGTGGAGCGCAAGCGCGCCGCGATACGCCGTTTTAATCAGCTGGTGGAAAATCACTATCGCGAACACTTCCCGCTGGCGCATTACGCCAGCCAGATTGGCATGTCCGGGGTGCATCTCAATACCCTGTGTCGCGAGTTTCACGGCTGTAGCGCCCTGAGCGTCCTGCATCAGCGTCTGCTGCTGGAAGCCAAGCGCAGCCTGCTGTACACCAGCATGACCGTCAGCCAGATTTCCGACTATCTGGGGTTCAGCGACGCCACCTATTTCTCGCGTTTTTTCCGCCGCAGTACGGGCTTTTCACCGCGTGATTTTCGCGATAAACCGACGCAAACCTGCGCTGAGCCTGCCCACATGCTGTAGCCGGGCAGGCCCGTAATCAGCGGGTGAAGCCGGGACGCGGCAGTTTGCCCATCAGCATGGTCGGCAGGCCGCCGTCGACGCCAATTTCCGCACCGTTGATATAGCTCGATTTTTCACTCAGCAGGAACAGTACCGCGTGGGCGATATCTTCCGGCTTGCCGATGCGCTGGCTGGCGGTAAACGCTTCGCGGCTTTCGCGCACGCCCGGCTGGGCGTAGTAGTCGGCGGTCAGCGCGGTTTCAATCATCCCCGGCGCCACCAGATTGCTGCGAATGCCATCCTGCCCCCATTCGACGGCAATCTGCTGCGACAGCAGGCCAACGGCGGCTTTGCCGGGACTATAGGCGCCGCTCCACGGCTGGGGAATGCGCCCGGAAATTGAACCAATATGCACAATGCTGCCGCGCCGTGCCGCGCGCATATCGTGAGCGAACTCGCGCGCGCACAGCAGATAGCCGGTCAGGTTGACGTTAAGCTGCGTTTGCCACTGCTCAAGGCTGATATCCGCCAGTCCCGCCGGGCGTAAAATACCCGCCGCGTTGACCAGCCCATTGCACGGCCCGAGCAGCGCGCGCACGCTTTGCGCCGCCTCTTTGACCTGTTCTTCGCGGCTAACGTCGCAGGCCAGCGCCACCCGTTTTCCCGGCAGATGTTCAAGCTTCAGGCGCACCGCGTCGGCGCGCTGCGGCTGCGCGTCGAGCAGGGCGACGTTGGCCCCTTGTTGCGCCAGCGCCGTGGCGATGGCTTCGCCAATGCCGCTTGCCGCGCCGGTGACGGCAAACACCTGGCCGCGCAGGCCCAGCCAGTCCGGGGATACGTGTAATTCAGTCATGGTTTTCTCCACGTTTTTATTGGGTACAGATGCCCTGACATTGTTTGGTGTGGAGCGGTGAAAGAGAAGGCACGAACGAAAAGCAGACCGGGACTTTTGGATGCGATTTCGCTAACCTCGACCTTCGTCAATCATCGCCATGAGGTTCATGATGGAGCATCCTGCCGCGCGGCAAATTCTCAACCTTTATCAGCGTCACGCCGATGCCTTCGTGCGTCTGCGTTCGCGCACGCTGTTTGAAAAAAGCTGGCTGGATAAATTCCTCGCCGCCGTTGGCAAACCGGGGCGCATTCTGGATATGGGCTGTGGTACCGGCGATCCGATCGCGGCCTATTTTATTGCCGGGGGATATGCCGTGACCGGCGTCGACGGTAGCGAGGCGATGCTGGCTTACGCCCGCGCGCAGTTTCCCGGGCAGCGCTGGCAGCAGCAGGATATGCGCGGTCTGGCGCTGGGGGAAACCTTCGACGGCCTGATTGCCTGGGACAGTTTTTTCCATCTTACCCAGGCGGATCAGCGCGCTATGTTTGCAGTCTTTGCCCGCCACAGCCATCCCGGCAGCGCGCTGATGTTCACCAGCGGCCCCGGCGACGGCATTGCGATGAGCGAGTTTGAAGGGGAACCACTGTTTCACGCCAGCCTTGCGCCCGAGGCGTATCGGGCGCTGTTGGCAGAACACGGTTTTACGGTTCTTGAGATGCGTGCGGAAGATCCGCAATGCGCCGGTCATACCGTGTGGCTGGCGCAGAAAACCGTGTGATGACGCGACGTTAATGGCTGCGCAAAAACAGTCGGTGAAGCACATCGGTTAACAGATTACAGACGATGAACACGCAGGCGGCGAAAATGGTGGTGCCGATCACCACCGGGAAATCGCCGTCCAGCGCCGCGTCAATCGCCAGTCGCCCAACGCCGTCGAGACCAAACATCTTCTCCGTGACAATCGCCCCGCCCATAATCGCCGCCAGCTCCAGCCCGGTGAGCATCAATACCGGGCTGAGCGCGGGCTTCAGCGCATGGTCGAAGTAAACTCGCCATTCGCGAACCCCTTTAGCCCGCGCGGTGCGGATATAGTCCCGGTGCAGCACGTCGAGCATACTGCTGCGCAGCACGCGCTGGAAAATGCCTATTTCTGCCAGCGCTAGCGTCAACCACGGTAGCGCCAGATGGCGCGCCCATTGCCATGGGTCTTCGCGCAGGGCGACATAGCCGCCTGCCGGAAACCAGTTAAGGTTGTGCAAAGACAGCTGATAAAACAGGAAGAAGATAATCAGCATGCCGCTCAGGAAAGTGGGCAGCGATAGCGCGATATAGGCGAAGAATGCCAGCAGACGGTCAACAAAACGATCGCGATAGCGCGCCGCCAGCACGCCGGTGAGCAGCGATATCGCCGTCCAGATTGCCAGCGCGCCCAGCGCCAGCGACAGCGTCACCGGCACTTTTTGCAAAATGAGCTGGGTGACCGGCGTCTGGAAACGGAACGAGTAGCCCAGCGCGGGAGGCCAGTGCAGCATGCCTACCGGCGCCCCCTGAATCTCCGGCCCGCGCAGCAGGAAATAGCGCAACTGCTGGTACCAGGGATCGTTAAGGTGCAGCGCCCGGGCGATGGCGGCAATAGCCTCCGGCGTGGCGTTGCGCGGCGCCAGCATCACCGCCGGATCCTGATAGGCGATGCGGGTCAGCGCAAAGGCGACAATGAGCACCAGCAGCAGCGTCAGGGCGCTACGCAACAGCGTGTTCACTAACGTAGAAAAAGTCATGACTATCGGCGCTCCAGATGAGGGTCCAGGACGTTACGCAGGCCGCTGCTCAGGCAGTTAAAGCCCAGTACGGTGACGAACAGCGCCAGCGCGGGGGCGGCTAAAAACCACGGCTGCACCTGATACATCGCCGAGCGCTGGACGTCGGCAATCATGTTGCCCAGGCTGGCGGCGGGGGCCGGAATACCGACGCCGAGAAACGAAAGGGTGGCCTCGGCGATAATATTGGTCGGCAGCTGGATGGCCCAGTAAATGCCCATCGTCGGCAGCACGCCGGGAATGATATCGCGCCACAGAATGCGCCACTGGCTTTCTCCCATCAGCGTGGCGGCGGCGACGAACTCCTGCTGGCGAATATCCAGCACCAGCCCCCGGCTCAGGCGCGCGAAATAGCCCCAGGAGAAGAAGGTAATGACGAAAATCACTACCCACAGCGGATCGACGCGCGGCCCGCTCTCGCCGCCCTGGTTGAGCGCCAGCAGACTCAGCGCCGTCACCACGAAGGGGAAGGAGAGCACCAGGTTGATCAGCTGCTGGCACAGCGCGTCGATGCGCCCGCCGCGATAGCCGCCAATCAGCCCGACGAACAGACCAATCACCATTGCCAGCGTGGTGGCGGGTACGGCGATCAGCAGTGAAATGCGGGTGCCGTACAGCGTACGCACCAGCACATCGCGGCCATTATCGTCGGCACCCAACGGGAACGCCGCCGTTGGCCCCACGGGTATGCCCATATCCGACAGCGCGCTGTCGCGAAACTGCTCGGTTTCACCGTGACCGAGCCATGCCGCAGCCAGCGGCGCGGCCAGCGCGGCCAGGACCATCAGCGCGACAATCACCAGCCCGCGGCGGGCGCTCGGTTCTCGCCATAACCGCTGCCAGAACGACGACGGCACGAGGGCTAATGGCTCAGAGAGCAACGGCTGGCTCATAGCTGACCTCCTCACTAAAACGGTAGGCGGCGCCGGGAATGGCCGCCAGCAGCTGCCGGGTCCACGCCTGCTGCGGCCGCTGGAAGATCTGTTCGGTACTGCCTTGCTCGATAATTTGCCCCGCCTGGAGCACCAGTACGCGGTCGCACAGCGCCGCCACGGCGTCGAGATCGTGGGAAATAAACAGCAGCGACAGCCCATAGCGGCTGCGCAGACGGGTGAACAGCTGGATGATGCGGTGCTGGGTGGTGATGTCCAGCGCCGACACCGCCTCGTCGGCGACGATCAGTTTCGGTTTCATCGCCAGCGCGCGGGCAATCACCACCCGTTGACGCTGGCCGCCGGAGAGCTGCGACGGGTAGCGTGAGGCGGTGGTCGCGGGAAGTTCCACCTGCGCCAGCAGATCGTCAATCGCCGCCCGTAGCGCCGTCGGCGACAGCATCTGGCCGCGTTCGCGCAGGGCGGTGAGCTGTAGCGGCTGGGCCAGCGTGTCGTCGATGCGTCGCCGTGGGTTCAGGCTGCTGTAGGGATCCTGAAATACCATCTGCACCGCATGGCGATGCGGATGATGGTTTCCCGGCTCCCGCCACGGCTGGCCGGACAGCTTCAGCGTACCGCTGTCCGGGGCGTCCAGCCCGACGACAATGCGCCCCAGCGTGCTTTTCCCCGAGCCGGACTCGCCGACCAGCCCCAGGATTTCCCCCTCGTGCAGACGGAAGTTCACGTCATTCAGTACCGGCGCGGCGGCTTTCCCCGACAAAAACAGCGAGGGTTTCACGAAGCGGCGCGAAACCTGACGCACCTCGAGTAGCGGCGTCGCCTCGCCGTGGCGAAACGGCGAGGGCGCGCGCGGATGCCAGCCCGCCTGCAGCAGCGAGCGGGTGTAGTCGTGCTGCGGCGTATCGAACAGCGCGCGCGTGGCCCCCTGTTCAACCACGCGACCGTGCTGCATGACCACGATCCGGTCGGCAATATCGGCAACCACCCGCAGGTTATGGCTGATAAACACCAGCGCGCAGCCGTGCTGTTGCTGAAGCCGTTTTAACAGGTGCAGAATCGACGCCTGAACGGTGGCATCCAGCGCGGTAGTGGGCTCATCGGCGATAATCAGCGCCGGATTCAGCGCAATGGCGATGGCGATCATCACCCGCTGGCGCTGGCCGCCGGAGAACTTTGCCGGACGCTCGTGATAGCGGCGGGCAGCATCGGCAATGCCCACCTCCGTCAGCAGCGCCAGCACCTGCTCGCGCAGGGCTTTACGCCCCACGCGGCGGTGAGCGAGAATCGCCTCCTCGATCTGTCGCCCCACGCTTTTCAGCGGGTGCAGGTTGCTGAGCGGATCCTGCGACACGTAGCCAATTTGCGCGCCGCGCAGCTGACGCTTCTGTTCCGGGGTAAAGGCGTGCAGCGGCTGGTCGCTAAAGACAATCTCTCCCTGCACGCGCATCGGCGTCGGCAGCAGACCCAGCACCGCCAGCAGGCTGAGGCTTTTCCCGGACCCGGATTCACCCACTACCGCCAGCGTTTCACCCGGTTCGACGTGAAAACTGACGCCTTTGACTAGCGTGCTGTGCGGGTCAAGGCTAATCGTCAAGCCGCGTACATTGAGTAATGACATCACGCCCCCTTAAGGCTTCAAGGCAATATTGGTGATATCGGCCTGCGTGGCGAGGGAGGACCACGTCCAGTGGGTCACGCGCTCGGAGGTTACCGCGATGCGGCGTTTCTCAAACAGCGGGATCCACGGCAGGTCGGCGGAGACCAGGCGGTCGGCTTCTTGCCAGATAGGGCCGGGGTTATCCGAGCTGTAGGCCTGTTTCGCCAACTGGTTCAGTTTGGGGTTGCTATAGCAGATGGCATACACGTTGCCGCGCCCGCACGGCGAGGCGTCCGAATTCAGCCAGCCGCCGAGCAGCATGCGCGTCGCCGGGCCCTGCCAGTCCGGCGAGGTCTGGCCGAGCGCCAGATCCCAGCGGTTTTCCGGGCTTTGCAGATAGGCCATAAACTGCGGCGGCGGCACCGGGATCAGGTTCAGGCGAATTCCCGCACGCGCCAGATCCTCTTTGAGGATCACCGCCAGCGTGCTGAACTGATTATTGGCGCGATAGACCAGATCCAACGCCAGCCCATCAGCCAGCCCGGCCTCTTTCAATAGCGCTTTGGCTTTTTCCGCATCGCCTTTGCTCTCGGGGGTGGCGTAGGGATCGAACGGCTCATGGCCGAGCAGGGTGCTGGTGATAATCTGCCCCAGCGGTAGCGCGGCAATTTTCCCGCCCTGCGCCTGTACCAGATGCGCCTTGTTCACCGCGTAGGCTAACGCCTGGCGGACGCGCAGGTCGCGCAGCGCGGTGGCACCCGCGCTTTTGGCCTGCGGCTGGGCGTTGATGGCGATAAAGTTTGCCGCGCCGCTGTTGGCGGCATGCAGATACGGGCTTTTCTGCACCAGATACTGGCGTACCGCGGCCTGTGGCGGGACGTCGAGGTACAGCGACAGGTCGGCATCACCGGCCTGAATACGCTGCATCACGCTGTCTTCGTTATTGCCGGTAAAGCTCACTTCGATGGCGTCAACCCACGCTTTACGCGCCGGGTCTTCGGCGTGGTTGTAGTCTTTGACCTTCGTCAGCAGCAGCTTCTGCCCGCTCACATAACTGGCGACTTCGTACGGCCCGCTGGACGGAAAGTTTTTGCGGAACTCCTGCGAGTCCGGGAAGTAGCGCGAGGCCACTTCTTCCGGCAGCGGGGTGACGAAGTTCATCGACAGAATATTGAGGAAATCATAGTTCTTGCTGTCAGACCGCAGGACCAGGGTTTTATCGTCCGGCGCGCTGACGCCCGCAATCTCATGGCTGTCGATAAAGGCCTTGCTGGCGGCCAGATCGCCGGTTGCTACTTTGCTGAAGGCCTGGCAATAGTCGGCAAATCCGGAGAACGCGAGGTTGAAGTAGTTGACCGCTGCCACCTGCTTGTTGGGATCGCAGAAACGCTTAATGGCATAGACAAAGTCCTTCGCCACAATGGGCCGCGTGGTTGGCCCCGCATAGCGAATGCCGTCGCGCAGGTGGAAGGTATAGGTTTTACCGTCGGCGCTGACGTCCCATGATTTTGCCAGATCGCCCACCAGCGTGGTGTCATCCTTCAGGCTCTTTGGCGAGCCGGGGTAGGTGACCAGCTGGCGGGTGACCGCGCGCAGGATCTCCCACGAATCTACCGAGTAACCGGTCAGCGGATCGAAGGCGTCGAGATCCGGCTGCAATGAGGCGATTTTTAAGGTGCCTCCGGGCTGTGGGGCTGCCTCTTCGGCGAATGCCGGAACCATCGCGCCGGTGAGCAGCGCGACGAAAAGTGCCTGGCCCGCCAGGGGCCAACGAATGCTGTGCATCAAAAAATCTCCCGAAAAAGTTAGAAGAAGATCCCCGACCAGGGATGTTCATGACAGGCCAGCAGGCACGTTAAACGCGCGGCGGCCTGTGAATGGTGCGGTTGAAGGCGGCGGGCGGCGGCGAGCTGTTGCCCGGTGTATTCGCCAAGCAGCAGCATGGCGAGCGCGTCGATTCCCAGCGTGATATCCGGTCGGCTCGCGCTGCGCTGAATGCCGTCTGACGAGAGCCGCCAGACGCCGTCGTTCTCCGCCAGCAGCGGATCGTCAATCGCCAGCGTGACCGCTTCGCCGCTCGCGTAGCGTCGGGCGTTAAGCGTCTGCTCGACGTTGATGATCCGCAGCCAGCTTTCATCGACGCGCCCCGTCTGCTGGACCGCGCGGGGATTAGCCAGCAGTAGCGGGAGCGGGTCATCCACCGGGCGGTGCGGCAGTTCGATATAGCGCGCGATATCCAGCTGTAGCAGGTAGCCGAGCAGCTGCGCGGCAAGCTTTGGATCGGCGGCGTGCAGATCGTCAACCACCAGCGTGCGCTCGGTGCTGTAGAGCCAGTTGTCGTCGGGCTTCGCGTGATAGCGGGCAAAGCCCTGCGGCTCGCCGTCCTTGCAGGCCAGCGCAACATAATGGTTCAGGCTGCTGTGCGCCAGACGATGCTGCTGGAGCGCCCACCACTGCGGCCAGCGGGTCAACGTGCCGGCTTGAGGGTGTGGATAGCGAGCGACAATGGCTTGCTGCACCTCCCAGGCATTCGCGGCGGGCAGCAGACGAATGTCGCCTTCCGCCGCAGGCAGCGACGGCAGTTCACGTTTATCGATACGCAGATCCTGAATCGCCGTGGCGATACCGAAGCCGAAGCGCCCATAAATCGTGCCCTGCGAGGCGCGCAGCGTGGCGACGGCGACGCCCTGCTGATAGAGATCCGCCAGCTGTTGGCTGAAGAGCGCCCGCAACACGCCGCGACGGCTGAAGTGCGGCAGCACGCCAACGTGAGTGACGGCGGCATGTGGCACGCGCTGGCCGCCCGGCAGCGTCAGTTCGCCGGGAAAGCTATTGCTGGTGCCGGCCAGTTGCCCGTCGAGCGACGCGGCGTAAACGCGCCCCGGCACCACGTAGCGCTCGGCCCAGCCATCGACCGGCGTAACGCCTCCCGGCAGGCCGAACATCGCCTGGCGAAACAGCGTCGCGGCGGCAAGCAGCTCGGCGGGGTCATGAAGAGTCCGAATCTCCGGCATCGTGACGTCCTTAGCGCTTCGGCGGCGCGTAGACGCGGGGCGTCGGCAGCTTGCCGCTCAGCACGTAGTCGCCCACTTCACGCGTCCGGTAGGCCACCGGGTCGTGCAGCGTGTGGGTACGCACGTTGCGCCAGAACACGTCCAGCCCGTACTGATTGCTGGTGGAACGCCCGCCGGTCAGCTCATAGATTTCGTTGCTGATTTTCAGCGCCACGTTGTTGGCAATCACCTTGGCCTGGTCGGTTAACAGCGCCAGCTCGCCCCACTGGGTTTCGCTGAGATCGTCGCCCGCGTGGAAAGCATCCTGGAAGGCGTGGGCGGTTTTTTCCGCCAGCGCGATCCCGGCGGCGAGATCGGAGGCGAGTTCCCCCGCCTTCAGCCGGTGATACGGATCCTGCAGCGCGCTCTCCACGCCGGACTCCGGCCACGGGCGGACGGTGTCGCGGAAATAGGCGGCGGCTTGTTTCAGCGCGCCTTCGGCAATGCCGAGGTAGAAGTGAACGAAGATCAATTGGCTGAACTGGTTACGCAGGGCGTTACGCAGCAGCGCGCTGTGCGGCTTCTCCTCCAGCCCGGTGAGGCGATCTTTCTCCTGCAGGCGCAGGCGGTTGAACTCCAGCGTGCCGCTGGCGGTGAGGCGCTGGCCGAGGTTGTCCCAGTCATCGTTAAAGGTAATGCCCGGCTGGTCGGCGGTGACCTGATACTGCACCAGTTCATCGCCCACCCATACGGCAATGGTCATCACCTGCGAAACGGCGGCACCGGTGGCGAAGGTGCGGCGTCCGGTGACGTACAGGTCGCTGCCATCCCATTCCAGCTGCAGACGCGGGTCGCGCGGGTTGCTGATGCTCGACTGGAACCAGCCTTTTTCCGCCACGCCGCGGGCGATAAATTCCCACTGCTCGCGGTTGCCGAGAATGTAGCTCCAGACGCCGTTGGAATAGTGATAGGTAATCAACTGGCCGAGGGAGCCGTCGGCCGCGGAGATAATGCGGCCAATCTCCAGCGCCTGCACCAGATTCGCGCCGCCGCCGCCCAATGACTTCGGCACCGCTAATTTGAGCAGGCCGCTCTGGCGCAGCCAGTCGATCTCTTCAAACGGATGCTGGTTGGCACGATCGCGCTCCAGCAAGGTGGCGTACAGGCGGTCCGCGACTTCCTGCGCCACCGCTTTCCAGTGGGCGAATTCCTGGTGGTTAAGTCCGGCATAAATATCCTGAGCGTGGCTCATAGTTCCTCTCTTAGGTGCGATGTTTTTTTATGGTTGATGTGATGAATGCAGCAGTCCGCTGCGACGGAGCAGGGCGCCTGCGCCCTCGGCGAACCAGTAAGCCTCTTCAAGATGCGGCTGGCCGGATAAAATAAAGTGCTCGATGCCCAGCGCGTGGAAGGCCTGGATTTTCTCCGCCACCTGCTGGTGGCTGCCGACGATGGCGGTTCCCACGCCGCCGCGCACCAGCGCATAGCCGCTCCAGATATTAGGGGCGACCTCCAGCAGACGGACGTTTTCCGGATTGACCTGCTCGGCCTGAATATTCTCCAGCAGCGCGCTCATGCGTTTTTGCCCGACCGATTCGGTGCGCCCCAACAGCGACTGGGCGCTGTGAATACGCTCCGGGGTAATGCCGTTGAGCAGGCGTGCGGCTTCGCGCCAGGCCTCCTCCTCGGTATCGCGGCTGATAACGTGAAAGCGAATGCCAAAGCTCGGCGTGCGCCCCTGGGCGGCGGCCAGCGCGCGCACGGTTTCCAGCTGCGGCGCGACCTGCTCCGGCGGCTCGCCCCAGCTGATCCAGGTGTCGGCCTGGGCGGCGGCGACCTGCTGGGCCGCCGGGCTGGAACCGCCAAAGAACACCGGCGGCACGGGCCACGGCGACGGCAGCAGGGTGGCCTGCTCAAGCTGATAGTGCTCGCCGTGAAAATCGAACGGCTGGCCGTGATTTCTGGCATGGCTGACGCCTTTAAACGCGGCAATAAACTCGCCGCTGCGGGCGTAGCGTTGATCGTGATCCAGTCGGTCGCCGTAGCGACGTTGCTCAACCGGATCGCCGCCGGTGACGATATTGATCATCAATCGCCCTTCGGTCAGCCGCTGGAAGCTGGCGGCCTGATGGGCGGCCAGCGTCGGTGAAATAAAGCCCGGGCGGAAGGCGACGATAAATTTCAGCCGTTCGGTGTGCTGGCTGATGGCCATGGTGCTGAGCCACGCGTCTTCGCACCAACTGCCGGTCGGCGTCAGCACGCCCTCAAAGCCCAGACGTTCGGCGCTGCGGGCGATATCCACCAGATAATCGAGCGTCGCGGGGCGGAACTGCCCGCCGATGCCGCTGATATGCTGGGAGTCATCGCCCGCGCCGACGATCCCCCGGCTGTCGCCGTTGGTCGGCAGATACCAGTGCAGATGAATGCTCATGGCGCCTCCTGGATATAGCTTTCGCTCAGCTGGCGGAAACGCGTGCCGGGGTGATCGTCACGCAGCCGCCGTTGCCCGTTGCCCTGCAGGCGTTCGCGCAGGGTCAGAGATGACCCATCGGCGCGGCGCATGCGGCCTCGCGCCTGCAGCTCCGGCACTACCCAGCGGACAAAATCTTCAAAGCTGCCGGGGCTGATGGCGTAGGCGAGGTTGAAACCGTCAACGCCGGAGGCGTCGGCGAAGGCTTCCAACTGGTCGGCGACGCTCTGCGGGCTGCCCACCAGCGTTGGGTGAATGCCGCCGATGCCGATATAGTTGCTGATATCGCCCACCGTCCACTGGCGCTCGGCGTCGATGCGCGTCAGCCCGGCCAGCGCGGAACGGCTGGCGTTGGTTTCGATGTATTTGAGCGGCGCGTCCAGCGACCAGCCGGACCAGTCCACCCCGGTCCACGCGGAGAACAGCGCCAGCGCCGCCTCCTGGCTGGCGTAGCTGAGGTAGTCCTGGAATTTGGCGTGGGCTTTGGCGTCGTCTTCATCCACCACCACGCTGATGGCGGTGATAAAACGAATGGCGTCGGCGGCACGGCCCTGCTCGTGCGCCTGGGTGCGAATTTTGTCGATATTCTGCGCAATGGACTGCGGCGTGGTGCCGCCAAGGAACACTACTTCGGCGTTCTGCGCGGCGAACAGCCGTCCGCGATCCGAGGTGCCAGCCTGGAACAGCACCGGCGTACGCTGCGGGCTGGGCTCGGCAAGATGGGCATCCGGCACGGTAAACCAGCGTCCCTGATGGCGAATCGGATGAACTTTGGCCGGGTCGGTATACACGCCCGCCTCACGGTCGCGTCGTACCGCATCGTCTTCCCACGAGCCTTCCCATAGCTTATAGGTGACCTCCAGAAACTCCTGCGCCCGCTCGTAGCGTTCGTCGTGGTCCATCTGTTTTTCCAGCCCGAGGTTCCGCGCGGCGGACTCCAGCACCGACGTCACAATGTTCCACGCCACCCGGCCTTTGGTCAGGTGATCGAGGGTGGTGAACTTACGCGCCAGCAGGTAGGGATGTTCGTAGGTGGTGGAGACAGTAATGCCAAAACCGAGCTGACGGGTGGCGGCGGCCATTGCCGAGACCAGCAGCAGCGGGTCGTTGACCGGCGACTGCGCGGCGGTTCGCAGCGCGGCGTCCGGTTTGCCCTGGTAGACGTCAATCTGCCCCAGCGCGTCGGCGATAAACATCGCATCGAATCCGGCGTCATCCAGCAGGCGTGCAATGTGCAGCCAGTAGTCGAGCGTGGTGTACTCGCTGGCGCGGTCGTCGGGGTGTCGCCACAGCCCGGCGGAGACGTGGCCGACGACGTTCATCATAAAGCCATTGAATAACAGTTGTTTTTTCGCGGTTGTCATGGTGTGTCCTTATTAAACTGGTCAGGCAAATCGTTTTAAGGCCGTCTCTGTCTCGCCCGGTGGCAGCAGATAATTGGCGGCCAGCAGTTGCCGGGTGAGCGGATGACGCTCGGCGGCATACAGCGCGTGGCGGGGGAAATCGTCGACGACTTCGCCGTGGGCCATCACCACAATGCGCTGGCAGAACTGCGCCACCAGCGCCAGGTTGTGGCTGATAAACAGGCAGGTCAGGGCGTGCTGTTGATGCATACGCGTAAGCAGGGTCATCACCTGCGCCTGCACCGTGAGATCCAGCGCCGAGGTGGGTTCGTCGAGCAGCAGAAAATGCGGATTCACCGCCAGCGCGCGGGCGATGTTGGCGCGCTGGCGTTGGCCGCCGGAGAGCTGGTGCGGGTAACGTTGCAGCAGCGCGACGTCCAGCCCCACTTCGCTAAACAGCGATTGGGCGCGGGCCACCGCCTGCGGGCGCTGTGTGGCGGTGCCGAGGCGAAACTGCGGGCGTACCAGCTGCTCTTCCAGCGTCAGGCGCGGGTTGAACGACGCCAGGCTGTCCTGGAACACGCATTGCAGTTGACGGCGCAGGGCGGCGACACTTTGCGGATCTGCCGTTCGCACCGGCTCGCCAGCAAACTGTATCTCGCCGCGATCGGCGGGGATCAGCTGCGCCAGCAGCCGCGCGAGGGTTGATTTTCCGGAGCCGGACTCGCCGATAATGCCAACAATCTCACCGCGCTGAACGCGCAGATTGACGTTGTTTACCGCCGTCACCGGCACCTTTTTCGGCCACCAACCCTGCGGCTCGCGTCGCCAGAAATCTTTGCCCAGCGCGCGAGTTTGCAGCAGCGGCGCACCGTCAGCGAGGCGAGCGGCGACCGGTGAGATATTCGGCCACGGCACCGCCGCCAGCAGCGATTGGGTATAGGGATGCTGCGGTGCGGCAATAAGTTCTGCTGTGGCGGCCTGCTCAACGATGCGCCCATGCTGCATCACCGCAACGCGATCGCTTAATGCCGCCACCACGCCGAAATCGTGGGTGATGATCAACAGCGCCATTTGCTGCTGCTGGCACAGCTCTTTGAGCAACTGGAGGACCTCGCGCTGTACGGTCGCGTCGAGGGCGGTGGTGGGCTCATCGGCAATCAGCAGGCGCGGGCGGCACATGGCGGCGAGCGCAATCAGAATACGCTGGCGCATCCCGCCGGAGAGCTGGTGCGGATAGAGCGCCATCACCTGCTCAGGCTGGCGGATCTTCATGCGCGCCAGCCAGGCGATCGCCTCTTCGCGCAGGGCGCGTCGCCCCAGCGCCGGGTGCAGACGACGCAGATTGTGCTGAAGCTGTTTGCCCACTCGCCACGAGGGATCGAGGGTGGAGAGCGAGTTCTGAAACACCATCGCGATATCGTGGCCGCGCAGGCGGTTAAGCTGTGCCGTAGACTGGTGCAGCAGCGGCTGGCCGTCGAAGGTGATGCTGCCGCCGATCGTCACCTGGTCTGCGGGCAGCAGGCCGAGAATGGCGGCGGCGGTGACGCTTTTACCGGAACCGGATTCTCCCGCCAGCGCCAGCACTTCGCCGGGCGCAATGGTCAGGGAGACGTCGTTTACCGCCTGGACGTTCTGGCGGTGGAAAAGCACGTTAAGGTGGGCAATCTGCAGCAGGCTCATGGTTGCCGCTCCTTATTGGTAAGGGTCAAGGAGATCGCGCAAGCCGTCCCCCAGCCAGTTAAACGCCAGCGACAGCAGCACGATCGCCACGGCAGGCGCGGTAGCCACGTGCGGCGCGCCGAGGATCATCATCTGTGCGCCTTCGCCGACCATGCGCCCCCAGTCCGCCTGCGGTGGCTGTACGCCAAGGCCAAGAAAACTCAGGCCGGCGAGGAACACCACCATGCCGCCGAGCAGCGAGGTGGTGTACACCAGCAGCGGCGTGGCGACGTTGGGCATAATTTCACGGAACAGAATGTCGGCAGTCGACGCCCCCTGAGCGCGCAGCGCTTCGACGTACTCTTTCGCCACTTCGGCGCGGGTATCGCGATAGACCACGCGGGTGAGGTAGGGAATGACGCTGCAAATCAGGGTAATGATGAGCGTGGGATAACCGCTGCCCAGCACCGCCGACAGGCCGATGGCGAGCAGCACCATCGGGAAGGCGAACAGCATGTCCATGCTGCGCATAATCAGCTCGGAAAACGCCGATGCGCGAAAGCCCGCCAGCATGCCGAGGGCCAGGCTCACCAGCGCGGCGAAGATTATCGGCAGCACGGAGGCGGCGAGCAGGCTGCGTCCACCCCAGATGATGCGGCTTAAAACATCGCGGCCCTGATTATCCAGACCCAGTAGATGGCCCGGCGTCCCCGGCGGGGCCAGACGCAGGCCGTCGAAGGCGGCGAGCGGGTCGTACGGTGACAGCCAGGGGGCCAGCAGCGAGACCAGCAGCGCGCAGAGCAGAATCAGCAGGCCGAGCAGCGCCAGCCCGTGTCGTGAAAGCCGACGCAGGAACAGGGTAAAGGTCATGGTTAACGGGCTCCTTCGTGGCGGGGATCCAGCCAGTCCTGCAGGATGTCGCTGAGCAGGTTGACGGCAAGGAAGCAGACGGCGATCAACATCACCCCGGTCTGAATGGTGGGGTAGTCCTGGCCCGCAGCGGCGTTGTACAACTGGGTGCCGATGCCGGGCCAGGCGAAAATCTTCTCAATAAAGATGACGCCGCTGAGCAGGTAGCCAATTTGCAGCCCGGTGATGCTGACAATCGGCGCCAGCAGGTTTCGCCCCAGATGTCGCCACAGCAACAGCGCTGTGGGATAGCCCAGTGCCCGGTAGGTACGAATGTAGTCAGCATTCATGATGTCGATGACGCAGTGACGCACCTGGCGGGCGAGAATCAGCATCGAGATCAGCGCCGTGGAGAGCGCCGGTAAAAACAGATGGTGCAACAGGTCGCCCAGCCCGCGGTCGCCGCGCATGTCGTACATCCCCGAAACCGGAAACCAGCGCAGCTTCACGGCAAACAGCCAGATGAAAAACACCGCCAGCCAGAAAATAGGGATGTTATGGCCGAGCTGGACCAGCAGCATCACCAGGCGATCGCGGCGGGTGCCCTGCCACAGGCCGCACGTCACGCCTACCGCGACGCCGGGTATCAGGCACAACAGTACCGCCGCGCCGGTCAGAATCGCGGTGTTGGCAAAGGCGCTGCTCAGCACCTCGATCACCGGCGCGCGCAGGGTCAGCGAGGTGCCCCAGTCGCCGCTAAACAGGTTCTTCAGCCACAGCAGGTACTGCACCGCCGCGGGCTTATCCAGCCCGTAGACGTGACGGATTTGTTCGATGGCCTCGCTGGAGAGCTGCCCGGCCAGCGCGTTGGCGATCGGGTCGCCGGGCACCAGCTTGGCAATCAGGAATACCAGCAGCGAGATCAGAAACAGCAGCGGCACGGCCTGCGCCAGGCGAAGCAGTACGATGCGAATCATGGTTTCAACCACACGCGGGTCAGGTCGTAGAAATTCTGCGCCGGGACGTTAAAGCCCTGGACGGCGGGCGAGGAGGTAAACACGCGGTTCAGCTCAAGCAGCGGGACAAACGCCGCCTGCTGCTGGAACTGCTGGTTAACCTGATGCCACAACGTCAACGCTTTTTGCCGATCGGTGGTGACGCTGGCCTCGGCGATCAGCGGCTCGACGCCGGTAATAACCTTTTCGCCTTTGCCGCGGGAAACCACGTAGTTTTTCCATGCCACGTTCAGCCACTGCGGGGTAATCAGCCCCCATTCCATGGTGAATAGCCCGGTGTCGTCGGCGAGGTTGGCCAGGTGCGAGCTGTAGGTAATCCACTCCTGTGACACCACCTTCACGGTAATGCCAACCTTGCTCAGATCGCGTTGGATCCACTCAATCACCGGCTGGTTTTGATCGTAAGTGATGATGGTGAAGCTCACTTCACCGGGCTGATACCCGGCGTCGGCCAGCAGTTTTTTCGCCCCTTCCGGGTCGTAGGTATAGTCTTTCTGCTCGGCGAGGAAGGCTTCGTTAGAGCGGTTAAGAATGCTGTAGCTCGCTACCGCGTGGCCGTTCAGCAGCGATTTCACCAGCTCTTCACGGTTGATGGCTTTGATCACCGCCTGGCGCACGGCCAACTGGCGGGTATATTTATTGGCAAAGTTCCAGCCGAGGAACAGCTGGTTAGCTTCGGTGCTGTCATGCACCGTGTAACCGCTCTGCGAGAGCAGATCGACCGCGTCGGTCGGGGTTCGTGACAGGATATCCACCTGGCCGGACTGTAACGCGCTGACGCCGGTGCTGCCGTCGAGAATCGGGCGGAAGATCAGCCGTTCCATATACGGTTTTTTGCCCCACCAGTCGTCGTTACGTACCAGTTCGGTACGATCGTTGCGAACCCGCAGCACAAAGCGGTACGGCCCGGTCCCGGTTGGGTGTTCTGCCAGACCGTCCTGGCCCCATTTTTTCAGCGCCGCCGGGCTGAAAATGCCGGAAACCCAGTTGCCCTGTGGCAGGAAACGCAGGAAGTCAGGGAAGGGCTGGTTGAAGGTGTAACGCACGGTAAGCGGGTCGATAACCTCAATCGCTTTCAGGTCGCGATAAACCTGAGCCATGGTGGCCTGCGAGCGGGCGTCGAAGAATTCAAACTGCGGGTCGGTAAAGCGGCGCACGTTGAAGCGGACCGCTTCGGCGTCAAACGGCGTACCGTCGTGGAACTTAACCCCTTCACGCAGGTGAAAGGTGTAGACGGTCGCGTTGTCGTTAACGTCCCAATGGGTCGCCAGGCCGGGAACGATCGGCGGGGTCCCCTTTGCCGCCGGAACCGAGAGATCTTCGGCCACCAGCGACTCATAAATATGTTTGTCCACCCGGTAAGTTTCATAAGAATACTGGCGGTTGGGATCGTAAATGGTCGGTTCCAGCGCCTGGCCAATAATTAACGTTTTGCCATAGCGCGATTTCTCATCACCGTCTTCAGCAAAGGACAAACCGGGCAATCCTAATCCCATAAATAATGTGGTGGAAATAGCGGTGAGCTGTAATAGCTTACGGCGAGATAATGATATCCCGGATGAAAATTGATTGTTTTTCATAACGATGTCCGATTTGCGAATGCAGGTGTTTTTAATATTTGCCTGATTTTTTTATTAGTATCAGGTCAGACGGCGATACTAGCACCGGATAAAAAAGAGGATAAATACGCATTTGTGATTTTGTTTTCTGCTTTTCTTATTTGCGGTTTTTGGCTTTGGTTTGCCGGATTTATTCATTGTCGATAAAAATTGTTTTATTTAAGGTCAGTTCTTTTTATTTCGGTAAATAACATGCGCAATAACATTATTCTCAGCGGGTTTACGATGGCGGCGGTTTCCCACATTAACTACGGCATGTGGCGCGACCCACAGGACCAAAGTTATCGCTATACCGATATTGAATATTGGGTGGCGCTGGCGAAGCTGCTGGAAGATAACGGCTTTGACTGCCTGTTTATTGCCGATGCGCTGGGGCTGATTGATAGCTGGCAAGGCAGCCCGGCGGCATCACTGGCGCAGGGGATCCAGTCACCGCTGATTGACCCGCTGCTGCTGGTTTCCGCCATGGCGGCGCAGACGCAGCGGCTGGGATTTGGGGTCACAGTCTCCACCACCTATGAACAGCCTTACCTGCTGGCGCGCAAATTTACCACCCTCGATCACCTGACCGGCGGGCGTATTGCCTGGAATGTGGTGACGTCGCAGCTGGAGAGCGCGGCGCGCAATCTGGGGCTGGATAAACAGATAGACCACGACGAACGCTACGATCGCGCCGATGAGTTTCTGACCGTGAGCTATAAATTGTGGCAACACTCCTGGGAGCGTGCGGCGCTGAAGCGCGATAAGGCGGCGGGCATCTACAGCGACCCGCAGAAAGTCCATGCGGTCAACCATCGCGGTCGCTGGTTTTCGGTGCCGGATGCCCATCTTTCTGAGCCCAGCCCGCAGCGCACGCCGGTGATTTTCCAGGCCGGCGGCTCGCCGCGCGGCATTGATTTTGCCGCAAAGCATGCCGAAGTGGTGTTTGTCGCCGGGCTGGATGCCAGCGGCGTGCGTCGACAGGTGGCGGCGATTAAGGCGCGAGCGGCGGCGTTGGGCCGCGCGCCGGGGGCGATTAAGTTTATCAGCGCGGTAACGGTGATTACCGGGGAAAGCGAACGTGACGCGCAGGCGCGCTATGCCGAACGGCGCGCACGCTACGATTTGCAGGGGGCGCTGATTCACTACGGGGCCAGCACCGGGGTCGATCTCGCCGGTCATTCGCTGGATGCGCCGCTCGCCTGGCAGCAGACAAACTCTAACCGTTCGCTGCTGAAAATGGTGACCGGCGAAGATGGGCAACCGAGCCGGACGCTGCGTGAAGTGTTTCACCCCGAGCAGGGGCTCGGGCGGCAGAAGACGTTTGTCGGCAGCGGCGACAGCGTTGCGGCACAGCTGGAACAGTGGCTGGAAGAGAGCGACACCGACGGCATTAACCTGGCGCAGTGGCTGTCGCCGGGCTGCTTTGAAGATTTTGCGCGCTGGGTGATACCCGCGCTAAAACAGCGGGGACTGGTGGGCAATGCTGGCGAAGCCGCCACGTTGCGCCAGCGCTTATTCCCGAATGGTGGTGCCGAGCCTGCAGCCGATCATCCCGCGCAGATGAAATAGCGGAAATAAAGTTTCTTTATTTAAGTAATAAGCGGAAACCTTATTTCCGCTTATTACTCATGAGAATGTGAAGTCTCTTTTATTTCGGGCTATCCATTTCTATTTCTTCGTTTTTATTGCGTCAGAACAAAAACGTTATATTCATCAGGCCTGTATGGTAGCGTCTCTTATTGAGTCTGTTTACCTATAAAATGATGAAGAATCTGCTGTTATTATTATCGTTTATTTTAATTTCTCCCTCATCCCTGGCGCTAAATTTTAACTCGACGGCGCTGCAGCTTCATTGCCCGACGCGCGGCCTGGTGGAAGTCACTCTTCATGTCTATGGTCATGTATCGGAACTGTGGCAGGGGCATTATGAAGTTGGCGCTGGCCACCGTCAGGATAATGGCGTTGAGGTGGTCAGCTTTAGCAATGGCGACAGGCTTATCCACCGCAGCCGCAGCGGCGAGTTTTTATATCGCTATGCGGGTAAGGCGGCGCTACAGCGCTGTCAGAAGCTTGCCGAAAGCCCGCTCCATGCGCAGGCGCTGGCCTACCACCATTAACGTTCGCCTGACTGTAGATTATCATTCGCCCAGTGGATAAACGCTTTTTTCGCCAGCGCCGGGCTGAATAGCCAACCTTGACCAGACTGCACGCCGTGGGCGAGCAGCCAGTCGCGTTGAGCGGAGGTTTCAATCCCTTCGGCCACCATCGTCAGGTTGAGCGATTTTGCCATGTTGATGATGTGGCCGATGACGCGATTATGTTCCAGGGTGTCGACGAAGGATTTGTCGATCTTCAGCGTGTCGATGTCCAGATCCTGCAAGTAGCTGAGGCTTGAATAGCCGACGCCAAAATCATCAATACAAATGGTGTGGCCCATTTCCCGATAGGACTGAATCACCGGGCACGCGGTTTTGGGGGCGATGAGCTCGCGCTCGGTAATTTCAATCGCGATTTGTTTGGCGGTAACCTGCCACTGCGTGAGCAGTTGTTTGACGAGCGTCGACAGGGGAGGCGAACTGAGGTCGGCGGCAGAGAAATTAATCGCAATATGCTGTTGTGGATGCGCGGCCAGCCAGTCTCCGAGATCGTCAAACACCGTGCGCACGATATATTCGGTGAGCTGGTTAATGACGCCGGTTTGCTCGGCCAGCGGGATGAAGATATCCGGCGGTAGCCAGCGGCCGTCCGGCTGCTGCCAACGGGCCAGCGCCTCGGCGCCGACGATGCGTCCGCTCTTCAGGTCAACCACCGGCTGATAGTGCACGGCTATCTCTTTCGCCCGTATGGCATCGAGAATACGGTAATGTGATGAACGCAGGCGGCGCAGGAGACGCAGCATCAAAAACGCCGTGATGAGACTCAGGAGAATGCCCAACGGCACCCAAATCATCAGCTGGTGGCGCAAGCTGGATTCCATGGGTTGCACGGAAGACCAGGTCAGTAAAATCGCCCCCACCGTGGGCAGAAGCTGCTGGTGATAAACGACACCGTCTTTCTCAATAGTCGATTGAAAAACATGCAGATTTTTTTGCCAGAAATCTGCGTCGATAGGCGCGTTGCTGGTGATCACCTGATGCCCTTTCGTACCGATCAACGCGGCATGAATGGGGTAGTGAGGGTGCGGCAATACGTCGATCAGTGAATCGGGATCCACAATGGCGACGTACCGACCGTTGCTGACGGCGACCATTTTGTCGTCAGTTTGCAGGTCGTGACGCGACATCAGCCATACCTGATAACCGCCGGGCGCGGTAAATTCGGAGTCAGGGACTTTTTCGCCCAGGCTATTGCTCAACATGGCGCAGGGGTGAACCGCGTTCTCAAGATAAAACACGCTCTGCACGTATTGATGAATATAGGACATCTTTTGCAACTGGCGCAGATGCGCCAGGCTACAGGTCTCGCCCCGAAAGCGGTTGACCTCTTCCAGCGCGGTACGCGTTTGTTGTTTGACGCGCTCTGAGCGCGCCATGACCCGCGCGGCGTAGTTGTTTAACTCCTGGTCAAAGAGTTCGTGGGCCTGGCGGTGGGCCAGCCACAGGCTGAGCGTAATGGGCAGAATGATTAGGATAATCAGCACGCCCGTGATTATGCTCACCAGACGCTGCGTGGTCATCATGATTTCCAGGTGCTCTAGCGGAGGTTATTACGCAAATTATTAGCCTCCGATTATATCGCCGGCAAGGGGCTCCAGACTATAACAATATAAAGATTATGCCTATCATTCTGCTGTAGATAGATTTTCACTGGGAACGGAATACCCCTTCAGGATGAACTGAAGGGGTTTTTTACCGATTATGGCGCCATTTGTCCGCCGTTGACGTCCAGAATCTGCCCGGTGATATAGCCGCTGCAGGCGTGCGATGCGAAGAACAAGAATGCTGGCGAACCCTGAATTGCTCCTGAGAAGCAGAATGCTCAAGCGTAGGTTAGCGACTCGCCGATAATGCGGTTTTTACCGTTACGCTTGGCTTCGTAAAGCCGCTTATCCGCCAGCACCAGCGCCTCTTCTACGCGCATATCGTCTTTGGTGGCGATGCCGCCGCTGAAGGTGACGCGCAGGTTTGTTTCGCGAAAGTGTCGCTGTTCGCAGGTTTCACGCCAGCGTTCCAGGAACGCCAGCGCATCGTGCTGCGTCATCCCCTGAAACAGAACGGCAATCTCCTCGCCGCCATAGCGGTAGAGGGTGATGTTATCCATTCCGCGCAGCCGCAGCCCGATGTCCGATACCGTCCTGAGGACCATATCGCCAACCGCGTGGCCGTAGGTATCGTTGATGGTCTTAAAGTTATCGATATCGATCATGGCGATGCACAGATCGCTGGCCTGCTGGAGAAATTCTATATCGTTATCAAAAGCCCGGCGGTTCTTGAGCTCGGTGAGGCCATCGGTCAACGCTTCGTTTTTAATCATTTCTTGCTGCACGGTGGTATTGTGGATCTCTTCGTACAGCATCTCCTCCGCTGCTTTAAGTTCGATGGCGCCGTTGCGAATGCCGTTAGCAATGCTGATATAGAGGCCGTTGAGAGAAGAGCGCACCATCCACCAGCAGACGAACAGCGCCAGCAGGCCGAAGGCCAGGCAGTAGATAACATTCAGGCTGTGGGTGAAGACCTGCGAGATTAAGTCGCTATTGCGCACTTCATGGACCAGAAACCACGTGGTGTCGCCCACCGCGCTGCAGAAATACCATTTTTCGCTGTCAGGCAGATAGAAATAGGGCGTCTGTTTATTGAGTCGGGGGGCGACGTTGATCAGCGTCTGAGGATTCACCGCCTCTCTTTCATTGGTTATCTGCTGGCCTTCGTTATCCATGATCCACTTGCGCCCCGGCAGGGTGGAGTGGGCGGCGTTAAGGAGATCCATGCTGGGTTCCTGGTTCAGCCGGATGGCCAGCACGCCAAGCTTTTCGCCGTCTACGTTGTCGATCAGCGATTTGGAGAGCGTGAGGGTGCTGACGGCATCATCAAAAATATCCCGACTGCGGGTGTAGTGCGTATTGTCCCCGTCATCGCGAATGGCCGCCATATACCAGATCTTGTGGCGCGGGTCGGTGTCTTCCTCGGTTTTGTCGTTGAGCTCAATGTTGGGCAGACGGATAAAGCCCCCTTGCTGATCGGCGTACACTAAAGTACGGGCGTCGGGCATGGCGCTAAAGCGCTCAAACAGCCAATGGCGGAGTGCGCCGTCGTCATTCTTCGTATCTTGTTTGATGCTGATAAACTGCTCGATGGTTTCATCGAGCATGATGTCATAGTCGTGAAGGTACTTTGCGGTGTAAGCGGCCAGATTCTGCACGTCGCGCATGTTCTGCCGTTGATAGCTGCTTTTGACGTCGTGCCACTGTACCGCCAGCACCGAAATGCAGGCGAGGGTGAAAATGATGGCCGTTTTCAGGAAACAGATATTTAACGGGCGGCGGAAATTCAGGTTCCGAATCACAGCTTTCTCCAGAAGCAAAAATCAATAAATCCATTCACGCAAGAACGATTTTTTGGGTATTACGGTAGTAAATAACCACTGAGAATTATTCTTTTCTCGGTGTAAATACGCTGTGCATACTCACTAAATTTACTGCCTGTAATTAAAGGCTGCGAATGTTACAACCTGTAAATACCATTGTCAAAGACGATTGAAATAATTCCTATCGATCGTTGAAACCGATCGTCATGGATGTTATCAGGAAGCCAGGTGATAACGATCGATATCCCTTTATTGATTGGCGAAAACGATCTGCTGTTATTATTTCATCTGGATTAATTTTCTTTTAAAACAATGTGATGCTTATTTTTTTACTGTGGTGGGAATATGAGGTTAAGGATGGAGTAAGCTATATGTAATCATTTTTTTTGGGAACGTTAATGTTATTGTGTAATAATGTTTCTGATACTTACATTTGTTTGGTGGGAAAAAATTACAGGGAAGTGTTTTGTTGTGTTGAGTGGAAATAAATTTTCCTGTTGTGTGGAAATATTATTTCCTGGAAAGTTGTCAAAGATTTCTGATGACGAAGGATGAGGGCGGTAAATATGAAAGGGAAAAATTATTTCTCGTCCTGTGGGATATTAAACGCTCGTCGTGCGGAGACCTTCCCGGGTCGGGAAGGTCTCTACTGTCTATTACATTCCGGAGAAGACGTTCATGATGACGCCGCCGCTGATGATCAGCAGCATGGCGAAAATCGCGGGCAGGTCTGGTTTCTGCTTATAAAGAATCATCGAGAAGATGGTCACACCCACGATGCCAAAACCGCACCACAGCGAGTAGGCCACGCCAACGGGGATGGTGCTCATGGCGCGGGTCAGGGCGAAATAGCACAGCGCGTAGGCGCAAACCACCAGCACTGATGGCCCCAGTTTACTAAAGCCGTTGGTTTTTTTGATCATCGAAGTGCCGGTGATTTCGGAGCCGATAGACAGCGCCAGCCATAAAAATCCGAGATTAAACATGAGCGATTCCTTCTGCGTTAGTTGGCGATTTTGTTATCAAGGGTGGAAACCTGCGTCGGCGGCGTCTCTTCCGCCTCCTCATGACCCATTTTTGAGAACAGGTTCATGATGACGATGCCGCTGGCAATCACCGCCATGCCGATAATGGCGGCGGTATCCGGGTGCTGACCATAGAAGGCCATGCCCAGCGTCGAAACCACCAGAATGCCGGTTCCTGACCAGGTGGCGTAGGCCAGACCCACCGGAATATCTTTCACCGCGCGGGAGAGCGAGTAGTAGCAGATGCAGTAAAGCACCACGATCAGCGCCAGCAGCAGGGTTTTGGTCATCCCTTCGCTGGAGTCGAACATTTTAAGCGTTGAGGTGGCCGAGGTTTCAGACAAGATAACCAACAGCATCCATAGCCAGCATTTTGTTTTCGAAGACATATCTACACTCCAGGGTGTGTTATCGAGGTAAGGTTATTTTTTTCTGTGCTTTTAAAAAATCGACGGCGGCATCGGTCAACGCGGCGTCGGGTGAGTCGGCCAGCGCCGGATTATTGACGATATCTGTGACAGTCAGATAACGCCGCGGGCGTTCACTGACGGCTGGCGGTTTAGTGTTCGCGGTCAGCCTGTCCAGTATTTCGTTCAGCGTACCCAGGGTGATGCCACTGGCCATCAGACGTTCCAGCGTTGCGCCCATTTGCGCCGCGTAGCCGGGCTGTGCGACGCCGCGTAGCGCGCTTAGCTCACTGTGCGGATCGCAAAGATAGCGCAGCGCCAGCACCGGAATACCCGCCAGTAGCGCATCGTGTACCCTTTGCGCTACCGGGCTTTGCAGCGTACCGTTCAGCACATCCGCCGCCAGCGGATAATCCAGAAACGGTAGCAGCAGCGCCTTGTAGGGGGCGGGCGGTAACGCACGCTGCCAGATCTCCGCGGGTTGCACGTCGCCAAGCGTCTGCCAGCGATCGGCATCCCGCAGCTCGGCGCTCAACGCCAGATGCAGCCGCTCGCCGCAGCACGCCAGGCGTTGGCAAATCTCGTGGCGATACCCCTCCGCCGCGGTCACCATCACCAGCACCGGAGGCTGCAGGCGCTGGAGGATTTGCGTCACCAGACGGTCGATCTGTTGCTCGGTCATCATGGCCTCCGTTAGCCTATCAGCGCCACCTGCTCGCCGTTTTTCAGCCCGGCGGCGTTGGCCTCTTCGGTATCGATGTGGAATTCGAGGGCGAAATCTTCGCGCACCCGCACCACCACTTCATCAAACGTTAGCCGACGCTCGCCGTGGCTGCACACGCTCACCTTCTGGCCGTTGTTGACGTTTAGCTGACGGGCGTCCTGCGGCGACATATGAATGTGCCGCCAGGCGCAGATCACCTGCGAGTGCAGTTCAACGTGGCCTTTCGGCCCCACCAGCAGCGCGCTGCCGGCATTCTCCAGCTGGCCGGATTCGCGCACCGGGGCTTTGATACCCAGCGCGAAACAGTCGGCGCGCGACACTTCCAGCTGCGTGGTCGGTCGGGTTGGGCCGAGCACGCGCACGTTGGTCAGTGAGCCTTTCGGGCCGACGATGGTTACGCACTCTTCGGCGGCAAACTGTCCCGGCTGGCGCAGCGGCTTAAACGGCGTCAAGGTATACCCCTTGCCGAACAGCGCTTCGACATCCTGTTGCGATAAATGCACATGGCGATTAGAGATACCGACCGGGATCGCGGGCGCCGACTCGGCCAGCCGCGCGGCGATTTTTTGCTGTAGCAGGGCGTCAATCATGCCTTCTTCCCTTTCTTATTGGCTGCGTGCTTCTCATCGGCGTTCGGCGCTGGCGCTGGCACCGGCGGCTGCGGCTCAACGGCGGGGGCATCGATTGCCGGTTCGGCGACCACGGTGGTTGGCGCGGCGGCGCGCGGCGGGTGGCCCTTCAGGTTGCTGAGCGCCTCCACCACGCAGCGTTCCGGGCGCGCAATCACCAGCGACGTAACCTGCGGGTCGCTGGTTTTTGCTACCGCGACGCCGCGCTCGACGGCGGTATGAATCGCGCTGATTTCGCCTTCAAAGCAGACGCTCACCAGCCCTGAACCCACCTTGCGATAGCCAATACAGGCCACACCCGCGGCTTTACAGGCGGCGTCGACGGCCTGAACGGCGGCGACTAATCCTCGTGTTTCAATGACGCCTAAACTTTTCATTATCGGCTCCTTTAATGACGAACTAAGCGAATATCAAACTCAAACTGGGCGAAAAACGCTTCGAGCTTATTCAGCTCCTCCACGCTGTAGGTCGGGTCCTGGAGAATCGGGTAGGGCATCTCCAGGCGCTCGTACTTTTTGCGCCCCAGCTGGTGGTACGGCAGCATATCGATACGGCGAATATTGCCGCGCTTCGCCAGCTTCTGGACGTAATCAATCGCTCCGGTAATGGCTTCCCACGAATCGTTGTAGCCGCGCACCAGCGGCATGCGCACAATCACATTCGCGCCGGAATCGACCAGCCACTCGAGGTTGCGGCGTACGCCTTCGTTACCGATGCCGAACAGCGTCTTGTGGTGATCGCTGTCGATCTGTTTGATGTCGAACAAGAAGGTATCGGTGACCGGCGCCAGCTTCTGGTAGTTGGCCAGCGGGGTGGTGCCCTGCGTCTCGACGGCGGTGTTGATCATCATCTTCTTGCATTCACTGAACAGGGCCACGGCAAAGTCGGTTTGCAGGCTCATTTCACCGCCGCCGATGGTAACGCCGCCGCCGGAAGAGACGTAAAAATCATAGTCCTGCATGATGATGTCCATCAGCTCGCTGACGGTGACGTCTTTACCCATAATATCCAGCGCGTTCTGGGTGCAGATCTCCTCGCACTTACGGCAGCCAATGCAGTCTTTATTGCGGTTGACGAAGTGTTTCATGGCGCCGTTTTCTTCTGCGCGGTAGTGAATGCCCGCCGGGCAGACGTTGACGCAGTCGCCGCAGTTAATGCATTTATCCTGCGAGAACATCACCTGGAACTGGCTGCTTAACCCTTCCGGGTTGGCGCACCACGGGCAGCGAATATTGCAGCCTTTGAAAAACACCAGCGTGCGGATGCCGTCGCCGTCGTAGATCGAGTATTTCTGAATGTTGAAAATGCGCCCGGTTAATTCTGTCTTTGCTATCACGCTTGCCTCCTGAAACATCGGACTTCCTTGTCCACAGCGGTCCGTCTTATCAGAACTTCTCAATCACCGTACGGCTGATGATCTCGTCCTGAACTTCCTTACATAATTCAACGAAATAGGCGCTGTAACCCGCTACACGGACGATCAGGTCGCGGTATTTCTCCGGCTCCTGCTGGGCCTTTTTCAACACCTCGTTATCGACGTAGCTGAACTGCATCTGGCCGTTGCCGAGAATCGACGCGGTGCGCAGCAGCGTAATCAGGCCGTGGCGGCCTTCCGGAGTATCCAGCAGCCCTTTGAGGAACTTGAAGTTGTGCACCATGCCGATGTTCATGGTTTCCACGTTCATCTTGCTCACCGACTTGATGATCGCCGTCGGACCTTGCTTATCCGCGCCCTGGGTTGGGCTGATGCCATCAGAGAGCGGCATCCACGCCAGACGGCCGTTCGGCGTGGCGTTGGTCAGCTCACCGATTGGCGTGTTGTTGGAGATAGACAGGGTGCCGTGGCTCAGGGTGGAGTAGAGCATTTTGTACTTGCGGCACTCGCGCTCGGTCCATTCGGTGATATCCAGCGCGTACTGGTCAACGTAGTTATCATCGTTGCCGTATTTCGGCGCGTTCAGGCAGTCGCGGCGCAGCGCTTCAAAGCCTTCAAAGTTCGCCAGCATCGCATCGCGCATCTGCTCGAGGGTATATTTCTTATCCTCGTACACCAGTTTGCGAATCGCGGCCATGGAGTCGACGTAGGTTGCCAGACCGGAGAAAATCAGCCCTGGACCGTGGTTGATCATCGCGCCGCCTGCGGAGACGTCCTTGCCTTTTTCCATGCAGCCTTCCACCAGCAGCGACATCAGCGGTTTTGGCGCCACGTCACGGTGCACGCGCTGGCTGATAACCGTACCGATGGCCGACAGGCGGACGATATGGGCGATCTGTTTTTTCACCGCCGCGTCAAATTCTTCGAAGGTGTGCAGGTCGCGCAGGTCGCCGGTATCCAGCCCCTGATAGCTATCGAACAGCACCATGCGGCCACGGTTGAGCACGAACTCGATGGCAATTGGCCACTGGGTATAGCCGGTGGACGTCCACTGGTAGATGCGGCCGGATTTCTGCGGTTCCACGCAGCCCATCAGGCAGTAGTCGCGGGCGTCTTCGAAATCGAAGCCTTTGCGCAGCATCATCTTGATATGCGAGTCATCGAAGTGACAGGCCGGGAATCCCATCCCCGCTTTCACCACGTCGACGATTTTTTCCATGTACTTCTGCGGCGACTGGTTGTGAATACGGCAGGCCAGCGACGGCTGGTACACCTTCACGAAGCGCACGGCGTCCATAATCAGGTAGGTCAGGTCGTTACAGGCATCGCCGCCGGAACGCTTCTGGCCGCCGACGGTCAGGTTGATAAACGGCTGGTAGCCAGCGAAATATTTCGCGCCCAGCTCGCTGGACATCCACATCAGTTCGGCGCACTTGATGATAAACGCCTGCATCAGCTCCAGCGCGGTTTCGTGAGTCAGGCGGCCTTCGCGGATATCGGCTTCAAACATTGGGTAGCAGTACTGGTCGACGCGGCCCAGCGACAGGCCGGTCTGGTTCTCTTCAATCTCAAACAGCGATTCCACCGTCCAGATACTTTGCAGCGCTTCCTGCAAGGTTTTCGGCGGGTTGGCCGGGACGTTCTGGTTCACTTCGGCGATGGTCAGCAGCTCGGCGCGACGCTGAGGGTTTTGCTCCAGCGCGGCCAGTTCGCGGGCGCGGGCGGCAATGCGGTGGGCATAGTTAATCACCCCTTCGCAGGTTTCAATCGCCGCTTTGTAGTAGTAAATACGGTCGATATCTTCCGGGTTTTCCATGCTCAGGCTGGCGAGCTGCGCTTCGGCATCCGCTTTAATGCCGTTCATGCCTTTGGTGAACAGCAGCACGTCATAGCCCGGGCAGGTGTCGCCGCCGCCGTTGATCTGGTGGTAGGAGAGGTCGCTGACGAAGGTCTCGCCGCTGAACGCCCAGACGCCCGCTTCGCGGTACTGCGCTTCACAGATCTCATCCAGCGAGCGGCCTTCCCAGAACGGGACGATCTCTTCGCGGATGGTTTTCTTGTCTTCTTCGCTGATCTCAAACGGATCCTGCGGACGAGTGCTCATGGTATCGAGTTCGTCGCGCACCCAGCGCCAGGCAATATCCGGGGAGAACGCGCCCGCGCGCGGCTTGCCGCACGGATGACCGACGATCAGCTCGTCGTCCTGAATCAGGATCGGCGCGGTTTCGCAGGCGTGGCGGAAGGCTTTGGCGCGCAGCAGAATGGTCGGCATGCCCGGGTTGGCTTTTACCACTTCGGTAAAGGCCAGCGCGCGGTAGATGGAGACGCTCGGACGCACGGTCAGGTAGTGGTTGCGCAGACGCTGCATGCGCGGGGTCAGGCCTTCCGTGGTGGGGGGTTCGCTTGCGGCGGCGAACGGCACGGCGGCGACTTTCTGCTCGCCGCTGAACAGCCGCACCGGAAGGCGCAGGGCGCTGAGGTTTTGCTGCGCGCTGAGGAACATGGCGGAAAGTTCGTTGATCCCCGCGTTTTCAAGGCTTGCGCCGTGGAGCAGGGCATCGAACATCGGGTAGCCGTCGATAGCGCTGGCGGCGCGGACTTCGCTCAGCTCTGCCAGTTTAAACCACAGAGACTCAACGATTTCGTAGGCCTGCGCCTCGGTCAGGGTGCCGTTGGCGATATCGTGCTGGTAGTACGGCAGCAGCGCTTTGTCTGCGCCTTCCGGGTTGACCGCGTAGCTGCCGTTATCCAGCTGTAGCGCCAGCTGGAACAGGTAAAACGCCTGGCAGGCTTCTTTGAAGCTGCGCGCCGGGTGGGCCGGAACGTGGTGCAAAATGGCGGCGCTGTCGAGCAGTTCGGCCTTACGGTAGGCGTTGGTCTCTGCGGCGGCGAGCTGTTCCGCGCTGTTAGCCAGGTTCTGCGCCAGCGCCATCAGCGCGTCGCAGGCGTAGATGGCAGCGCGGCAGCCGTTGACTTCGTCCATGCCGCTGCGGCTAACCGCGCTGCCGAGCGTACGGGTTTTCTCTTCCAGCTGGTGTTTAATCGCCAGCACGCCTTTCTCTACCACCAGCTTGTAATCCGGAGAGTCGAGATCGCTGTTCAGATTCAGAAACTGGAAGACGGATGGGCGGCGCGCGGCGTTTTCGTCGTGGAAAATCGCCCCGTGCGGCTTGCGGGTCTGGTTGCCGACGATCAGCTCGTCGGCGCTGATGGTCAGCGGTAGCTGGCGCATCAGTTCATAGAAACGGCGCGCCGGTTTAACGGCAGCGGGAACGCCGGCAATATCGCCGTCCAGGCCGCTCAGAATGGCGGCGTGCTCGGTGCACAGGGTGCTGGCGTGTGCCTGTAAACGTTCAGCCAGCACTTTGACGCGCGGCGTTAAGCTGTAGTGTGCCATGTAGTATTCTCCAGATGTTCTTTTTCCGCGGTTGATGACAACCCGGCTATGGATACAGTGTCCGTATTCCTGCCGGGTGGCGGCTGACGCCTTACCCGGCCTACAAATAACTCAGCGGTCCACCGGTTATCTGTTACCCGTAGGCCCGTGCAAGCGGAGCGCCGCCGGGCGATTCCAGGCTACCGGTCCACGCCCGGCGATAGAGTTCGGTGAGTGCTTGAGCGTCCGGCGTGCGTGGGTTCGTCGGCGTACAGCTGTCGCGCAGCGCCTGGCCGACCATCTCCGGCAGTCGTTGTTCGAAATCGCCAGCATCGATGCCGGTATCACCAATGCCGGCCGGCATGGTCATTTCGTCTTTTAGCGCCTGAATGGCGACCAGCAGGCTGTTAACCCCCTGGCGAGTCGTGGCTGCGGGCAGGTCCAGCAGGTGAGCCAGCCGGGCATATTTATGAGCGGCGGCGGTGTCGCACTGGCCCTGGTAGTCCGCGTTCCATGCCACTACGCTCCCCATCAGCAGGGCGTTGGCACGGCCATGCGGTACGCGGAATACGCCGCCGAGCGCGTGCGCCAGGCTGTGGGTGATGCCCAGCGAGGCATTGGTAAACGCCATGCCTGCCATGCAGGAGGCGTTGTGCATTTTTTCTCGCGCCAGCAGATCGTGTCCGTTACGCCAACAGGTGGGCAGATAGCGGAACACCTGCTGCACCACTTTCTCGGCCAGCGCGTCGGAAAAGTCGCTGGCGGCGGTGGAGACATAGGCCTCCAGCGCGTGGCACAGGACGTCCATCCCGGTGTCGGCGGTGATGGCGGGCGGAACCGAGGCGACAAGCGACGGGTCAAGAATGGCGATATCCGGCAGCAGCGATGGGTCGACCAGCACCAGCTTTTCGGCATGGGCCTTGACCACCGAAAAACTGGTCACTTCCGAGCCGGTGCCGCTGGTGGTGGGGATCGCCACAAACTGCGGGCGTTCACGTCCTGCCTCCGGACGGGTCTGCGCCAGAGCGAAAATCACCGCCTTGGCGGCGTCAATCACGGAGCCGCCGCCCAACGCGATGACCAGATCCGGCGCGCAGCTGTCCATGCGCTTCATCCCGCGCACCACGGTGGCGATATCCGGGTCGGCCACCACATCGTCCCAGACCTGCATGTCGATACCGCGCTGGCGCAGGATGTCGGTCACCCGCGAGGCGAGGCCAAATTTCACCATCGCCTGGTCGGTGACCAGCAGCGCACGCTGAGCGGACACGTCGTTCAGGGCGGCAAGCGCGTCCTGACCAAAACGGATCCGGGGTTTCAGCAAAAATTCACTCATTGGGTTATTCACTCCTTACGCGTCCCGAAAGACGTTCTCGACAATGGCAACCACCGACATCGCCTTGTAACGGTCCTTGTTAAGCGCGAAATACTCTTCCGCCAGCACAATGTCGTGCATGCCTGCGCCGACGCTGTCGACGGCAACCCAGGTGCGGTTCTTCATCGGCTGCCGATCGTCGTCCAGTTGGGTTATCAGCAGCAGGTTGCTGCCGCGTAGCTCATCGCATTTCTGCGTGGCGACGACATGTCCGGTTACCTTTGCGAGAATCATCGTTTTTATCGCCTTATATCAATGCGTTACTTGCCTAAGCGCTCAAGCACCTGGCGGATGACGCGTTCCACGTTTTGCTCGCTTATCTCGCCTTCCACCTCGGTCGTCGCGCTGGCGAAGCGGTTATCGCTTGCGCTCGTGGCGGTAGGGGAAGGGGAGGTGAAGCGCGCGTCGTCGAGGATGCTGCGGCGCGGATCGACCGACTGGCTGACGATCGTCGGCTGTGGCTCGACGCGGCTACCCGGTGCGCGCAATTCGTCAATGGAGCGCACGCCGTAGCCCACTTTGCGGATGTTCAGCAGGTTCATCGGCCCGACGTTATCGGAGCTGGAGCCGCCGCCGACCGCACCGCAGCCCAGCGTTAACGCGGGAGAGATGTTGGTGGTCGCGCCAATGCCGCCGAGGGCCGCGGGGGTGTTAATCAGAATGCGGTTAACCGGTTTTTCGAGGCAGAACTGGCGAATCACGTCCTGGTTACGGGTGTGGATCACCAGCGTGTGGCCGAGGCCTTCGTTGGTCAGCAGCTCCATCACGCGGTTGCAGGCTGCTTTCCAGTCCTCTTCCACGTACAGGCCGAGTACCGGACACAGTTTTTCACGGGAGTAGGGGTTGGTATGTGAAACGGTGGTCTGCTCGGCAATCAGCACGCGGGTGCTGGCCGGGACGCAGAAGCCCGCCATCTGGCTTAAATAGAGCGCCGTTTTACCGACCACTTTCGGGTTGATGGTGCCGTTCGGGCGCAGCAGCAGGGCCGCCATTTTCGCCGCTTCACCTTCGTTCATAAAGTACGCGCCCTGGGCTTCCAGCTCGCGATGAACCTCGTCGTAAATGCAACGTTCGACGATGATCGACTGTTCGGAGGCGCAAATGACGCCGTTATCGAAGGTTTTGCTGGTAATGATATCTTTCACCGCGTGGTGGATATCGGCGCTGCGCTCGATAAACGCCGGGCCGTTACCCGGGCCACCGCTGATGGTTGGCGTGCCGGAGGCGTAGGCGGCGCGCACCATCCCTTCGCCGCCGGTCGCCAGAATCAGCGACACCTCTTTGCTGTGCATCAGCTCGGAGGTGGCTTCCAGCGTCAGTTCAGTGATGCCGTCGACGATGCCCGCCGGAGCGCCCGCCGCTTCGGCCGCGCGTTTGACAATCTCGATGGCCTTCCAACTGCACTGACGCGCCCCCGGATGCGGCGAGAAAATAATCGCATTACCGGCTTTCAGGGCAATCAGCGTCTTGTAGATAACCGTCGAAGTGGGGTTGGTGGAGGGCACCAGCGCGCAGATAACGCCGAGCGGCACGCCCACGTCCATCACTTTTTTCTGTTGATCGTCATGAATGATGCCGACGGTCTTCATATCTTTGATGGCGTCGTAAACGCGCAGCGAGGCAAAACGGTTCTTCAGGACTTTATCCTGCCAGTTGCCGAAGCCGGTCTCTTCCGCGGCCATTTTCGCTAGCGCTTCGGCATGGTGCGCCGCTTCCTGGGCCACGTTTTTCACGATGGCGTCGATTTGCTGCTGTGAAAAGGTGGCTATCACGGCTTGTGCCTTTTTGGCGTTGCGCACCAGTTCTCGCGCGTTCTGGCGAGAGAGCAAATCGGTATCCAGTTCAATCATGAGTCTATCCTTCATCAGGCTAAAAGAGTGCAGACGGGGCGTGCCCTGTCAGGTCATGCTTTATGCTGCGACGCGATTTTTTCGATATCGTTATGCGGACGTGCAATCACGCGGGAAGTGACCACTTCGCCGATACGTTTCGCCGCTTCCACGCCGGAATCCACCGCCGCGTTGACCGCGCCGACGTCGCCTTTCACCATCGCGGTGACCAGCCCGGAGCCGACGTTTTCATAGCCAATCAGCTCAACGTTGGCGGCTTTACACATCGCATCTGCCGCTTCAATGCAGGCCACCAGCCCTTTGGTTTCAATCAAGCCAAGCGCTTCTTTCATCATGGTTTCTCCGGTTACTCGGTAATTTTGTAGTGGGCGACAATCTTGTTGATGTCGTTATGCGGACGCGCGATAACCAGTGAAGTCACCACTTCGCCAATGCGCTGTGCGGACTCGACGCCGGAATCCACCGCCGCTTTCACCGCGCCGACGTCGCCTTTCACCATCGCGGTGACGAGGCCGGAGCCGACGTTTTCATAGCCAATCAGTTCAACGTTGGCGGCTTTGCACATCGCATCTGCCGCTTCAATGCAGGCCACCAGCCCTTTGGTTTCAATCAGACCTAATGCATCACCCATTTGCGTTCTCCTGGCCTTAAGCCTTGTGTTTAATAACAATTTTGTTGATGTCGTTATGCGGACGTGCAATCACCAGCGACGTCACCACTTCCCCGATGCGCTGCGCGGACTCGACGCCGGAATCCACCGCCGCTTTCACCGCGCCGACGTCGCCTTTCACCATCGCGGTGACCAGGCCGGAGCCGACGTTTTCATAGCCAATCAGCTCGACGTTCGCGGCTTTACACATCGCGTCCGCGGCTTCAATACAGGCCACCAGACCTTTGGTTTCGATAAGCCCCAATGCATCACCCATGGCTCTCTCCTCAGAACAGGTTGTGATTTATGGAAAACCGGCCGTGTCACGGCGTTAACCCACGGCTGCGGCGTTCGAATGTCACTATAGGGGGGGAGAATCTTGATGGAACTTAAATCCGATAGTTGTAATTATTTAGTATATAACTCTGTTATTTAGTCTTTTTAGATAACGTATTTATGTTTTTATGCTGTAAAGCCCATATTGATTTTGCCTTCAATAAGGCGGTTTTTAGCCCGATTTTATCGGGCGTATGAAATGTTATTAGATTGCTAAATGATTTCAAAAAAGGGGTAACATAGCGCGGGGATTAGTGTGGCGAGGCGCAGGTTTCCGACGGTAGCCTAAACGCAAAAAATGCGCTTTTTAGCCGGTGATGAGGTGAGGCCATGAGGGGATGCGTGGCCGATCACAGTTTACAACAGGGTTTGATAACGGGAGGAAAAGTTATGCTGCAGGGATTGAATCATCTGACGCTGGCGGTCAGCGATCTGGCGTCAAGCCTGGCGTTTTATCAGCGGTTACCTGGAATGCGTCTGCACGCCCGTTGGGATAGCGGAGCATATCTTTCCTGCGGGGCGTTGTGGCTATGCTTGTCGCTGGATGCGCAGCGGCGTAAAACGCCCGCTCAGGAAAGCGACTATACCCATTATGCTTTCAGCGTGGCGGAAGAGCACTTTGCCGAGGTGGTCGCCCAGCTGGCGCACGCGGGGGCCGAAGTATGGAAAGACAACCGCAGCGAAGGGGCGTCGTACTATTTTCTCGACCCTGACGGCCATAAGCTGGAACTGCATGTGGGTAATTTGGCACAGCGGCTGGCCGCCTGTCGGGAACGCCCGTACAAGGGGATGGTCTTTTTTGACTGACGGGTTAGTTCAGCTTACTGCCGGATTTCAACGTGCAGATCCACAGCGGTGAATTGATAGAGCTGAGCAGGATAGCCTTTTCGTTGAGCTTCTGGGCGTTGAGAAACAGCCCGTCGTGGCTGTCGGACATCTCGCGCATAAAGTAGTCGAAAATCACGTCCGGCGATTCATCAATCGAGGAGGCGCTCGATTCCCACTGATTGATGCGGTAATGACGCTCGGTGGCGGAGATGCGTTTGCTGCTGTAGGTAAACTTCACGTAGCGTTGCAGGTAGAGCCAGCCGGCGGCAGAGTCGGTGTAACCTTCGACCACCATCGAGCCTTTACCCTGCGCGCCGAAATTGAAGTGAATATTGCCGTTAACGTTCTCTTTTTCCATGTTTTCAAAGCGCATGATGCCCTTAGTGGAACAGCTCATGACACCCGCATTGTCGTCAGGGAGCAGCCGCCAGGCGCTAAACGCGGCGGCGGCAATAAATACCAGAACGCAGAGGGCAAAGAACGGACGCGGCGCGAGTCTCATTACGGCTTCCAGGAATAGTAAAAGTAGTTATCGCAATAGCTGAACGGGTTGTCTTCGTGCATGGCGCAGTGGGCAAGGAACACGCGCCCCAGTCCGTTGGTTTCCAGTCGGTCGCCGTAGAAGAAGAGAAAACGTTCACCGGGTTTACAGGCAATATTCAGCCGCTGGCGCACTTCATCGAAGTTCTTGCCGTAGGACTCTTCGCTGACCGAACGTCGCATTTCATCGCTGGCCAGCAGTTCGCACTGGCTATGGCTGAGGCGGGTCAGCGCGATAGGCTGAGATTCGCTGACGCCGACCAGACTGAAGGCAACCAGAAGCAGCGCAATGGTGAGCAAGCAGGCGCCGGCCATGTACCAGCACATCCCGCGGGCATGTGCGGAGCGCGGTGCGTCTGGCGTTGTCGCAACGGGCGGCGGTTCGGCCGGTGTCTGTTGTGGTGAAACCGGTGGCGCGTCGTTCAGCGCTTCGATAATGACCTCGGGATTCAACTGCAAATAGCCGCGCGAGACGGTGACGATGATGTTATCGACGCCGTAATGACGGAAGGTTTTCCGCAGCATGCTGAGATATTGGTTCAGATTGCTGTTGGATGAGGTTAATCCATTGTCATCCCAGACTTTTTTCAGAACATCTTCCCGGCTGACTATCTCGGTATGGCGCAGAAAATAGTTAAACAGGGCGCTGGCGGTGAGGGAAAGCTGGCTGTCCGGTTCATCGCTTTGCGGCAGCGTCAGGGTACCGTCGGTAGCGTCGTAGATAAAACGGGCATTGATGTTGTAGCGCATCGCGGCCTCAGTCTGTGCTTCACGCGGGAAGCGTCATTTTATTCAGGGAGTCAACCAGCGCGCGACGGTGGTCGGCGCTCATGGTGATCCCTTCCGTCAACTCCGAAAGCCAGATGCCGTCAGCGGCGTAGCGCACCAGCGTGCCGGTCGGGCTGTTATCCAGCTCATCGCCCTGCGCCAGTTTTTCCAGCATCCAGTCGCGCCAGCATTTACGCAGCACCGGTTCATCGGGCATGGCTAGCGACAGCACCATAAGCTGGCGGCTTTCATGGGTGTCCGTGAGGTCCGCCAGATAGTTCAGATAGGCCCGGGTAAACCGACCGTAGCTCACGCCATCCTGTTGCATCAGGGCGGTAATCGCTTCTTCCATAATCGCCAGTAGACGCGCGAACAGGGCGAATATCAGCGCCTGCTTGTTCGGGAAATGGTGGATAAGGCCGCCTTTACTGACGCCAGCCTCGCGGGCAACGGCGTTCAGCGACAGGGCGGCAATGCCATCCCGACCAGCAATCATTGCCGCGGACTCCAGCAATTGTTGGTGTAGACGGACCGGATCTTTCTTGCGATGTTGGGCTTCCATGTTCATGGCCCGAATCATACCGACCAGACGGTATGATTATTTTTGACGACGATCAAGGCGTACGGGATGTCAGTAGATTGAATGTGGTTAATGCGCGAGAGGTCACAATTCGTAGTATGAATCAGGCAGTTATCACCCAGGTGTCGTTTTGGCAAAAAAACGCGGTGAGGGGGCTCACCGCGTTCGAGCGTTTATGACAATAACGACTTACTTCTGAGCGGCGCTTTTGGCCTTCGCTTTGGCGTTGTCACAGGCGGTCTGGTTTTTCGCACAGGCGTCTTTCGCGGCTTTCGCCTCTTTCTGGGCGTTAGCTTTCGCCGTGCTTTTGGCCTGAGCGCACTGCGTGGGGTTGTCCTGGCAGGCGGTTTTCGCTTTGTTGATAGCCTGGCCGTTAGCCGCCGTTGCTGCACCGCAAATCAACATGGCGCATGTGCCCAGCATCAGAGTGATTTTTTTCATGGACTTACTCCGCTGCCGCCTGCGCCAGGTCGTTCTGTACCTGCTTACGCTGTTCTGCGGTCAGCACCTGGCTTAAATCAAAGTAGTACTTCACTTTGTAGTAGCGCACTTGCTGGTCAACTTTGCTGAATGCCGCCAGCTGCTGCTTCACGCCCGCTTCGTTCCATTTACCGGACTGAATCATATCGATGATCATGCCGTCTTTAACATCTTTCATGGAGATAGACTGAACGTTTTTCTCCAGCTGCTGGTGCAGCGTTTTGATTTTAGAAACCTGGGCATCGGTCAGCTTCAGGTGCTGAACAATCGGGTCCTGAGCCGGAGCCGGGGCGGCAGCGACATCAGCGGCCTGAGCGGTGAAGGTGGCGCCAGCAAGCGTTGCGACCAGTAAAGCCGTGCGGGTAAATTTTTTCATTGTAGTCATCCATAAAGCATTTAAGTTGACGCCGAAGCATCAGACGGTGGGGAGCCCCCATTTTTTGTCGGGCTAATAATAGGTTGCCTGATGCTGACGATGCTTGCGGATTGTTGTGTCTGTTGGTAACGATGGGAAACAATGACTCTGTGAAATCATCCTTTTTTACGTATTAAGACCGTCTTAATCTTTCGCGCTCTCCCTGATATTTCAGCAGCAAACCCGGTGTCTGTGGAAATGCGAAATATCGCTAAGCATTTGCGGTTTTTATCGCTGTTAAGCCACGCTAATCATTTTTTTACCTTTATATAACAACCACTTTCGGGAAAGGATATTTTGTTATAAGCCATAGCGAATCGTTATTTGTGCCGATGAAGGCGGTGTGGGAGCGTAAAAAGACAATACAAAAACAGGGGTATCCAGAAAGATTATGGCAAAGACAAAACAGACAGTTGCACAGCTCGCGATCGTGACCGGCCTGGTGGCGGCCAGCTTCACGACCTTTACCGCTCAGGCCGATCAGCTGGCGGATATTAAGGCGAAAGGGGTGGTGAAAGTCGCCACCTTTGACGCGAACCCGCCGTTTGGCTCGGTGGATGCCAAAACCCATGAACTGGTGGGCTATGACGTTGATTTCGCGAAAGCGCTGGCGAAATCGCTGGGCGTGAAGCTGGAGCTGGTGGCAACCAACCCGGCGAACCGCATTCCGCTGTTGCAGTCTGGCAAAGCGGATCTGATCGTGGCTGATATCACCATCACGCCGGAGCGCGCGCAGGTGATTGATTTCTCCACGCCGTACTTCGTCACCGGTCAGCAGTTCCTCGTGCCAGCGAGCAGCGGTGACAAACTCGACGATTACAGCAAATCGCGCATTGGCGCGGTGAAGGGTACGACCGGCGAGCAAACGCTGCATCAGCGCTTCCCGCAGGCGCGCGTGCTCTCCTATGACGACATTCCGCTGGCACTGACCGCGCTGCGCAACGGCAACGTGCAGGCGATTACCCAGGACAGCACCATTCTGGCGGGCCTGCTGGGCGAAGCGCCAGATAAAGCGAAATTCAAAATCCTGCCGGATCTGCTGAGTAAAGAAGAGATCGGCGTCGGCGTGAAAAAAGGGGAGCCGGCGCTGCTGAAGGCGGTGAACGACGAGCTGGTGGCGCTGGAGAAATCCGGCGAGGCAGCCAAAATTTATGATGTCTGGTTTGGTCCTTCCACCAAAGCACCGCAGCCGCGTTCCTTTACCATAGAAGCAAAATAATATGTTGTCGGCTTTACTCTCTCGTTCCGCGGCGAAGGCCGCGGATTTTTCACATCTGCAGAACGCCAGCGTGGAGTTCCGCCAGGTGGTGAAAGAATACGGCAGTCATCGCGTGCTGAACGGCATCGATTTGACGATTAATCCCGGCGAAGTGGTGGCGATCCTTGGGCCTTCCGGCTCGGGAAAGTCGACGCTGATTCGTCTTATCAACCAGCTTGAAAGCCTGAGCGGCGGCGAGATTCTGGTGGACGGCAAACCCACCCGCCAGCTCAACGGCCGGGCGCTGCGCCAGCTGCGTAGCCGCATTGGTTTTGTCTTTCAGCAGTTCAATCTTTATGCCCACCTGACGGCGGCGCAAAACATTATGCTGGCGCTGGAGTCGGTTCACGGCTGGACGCGCAGCGATGCGCATCAGCGGGCGCTGGCGCTATTGCAGCAGGTGGGGCTGGCGGAAAAAGCGGACGCTATGCCTTCGCAGCTGTCGGGCGGGCAGCAGCAGCGGGTGGCGATCGCCCGGGCGCTGGCCTCGTCGCCGCAGATTATCCTGTTTGATGAACCGACCTCGGCGCTGGATCCGGAAATGATTGGCGAAGTGCTGCATGTGATGCAGTCGCTGGCCCACAGCGGTATCACCATGATTGTGGTGACTCACGAGATGCAGTTTGCCCGCGAAATCGCCGATAGAGTGGTGTTTATCGACGGCGGCGACGTGCTGGAAGTGGCGCCGCCAGCGGCGTTTTTCGCCCGGCCACAGCATCCTCGTGCGGTACGTTTTCTACAGAAGGTGCTGGATCCGCTGCATCAGGAGCGGACGGCGTGATGAGTCATTTCGACTGGCACGGGGTGCTTAGCGGGCAGCCGCTGCAATGGATTATTTCGGGCTTTCTCACCACGCTGTGGGTTTCCCTTGCGGGAATTGTGCTGGCAAGCGTACTGGCGACGCTGTTTTTGCTGCTGCGGCTGGCGGGCGGTCGGCTGGGGCAAGGCATTACCAGCTGCTGGGTGTCGCTGTTCCGCAATACGCCGCTGCTGGTACAGCTGCTGTTCTGGTACTTCGCGGCATGGAACTTTTTGCCGCAGGGGATACGGGATTTTGTTAACGATCCGCATGACTGGTCAATTCTGCCCGGCGACGTCTGGTGGCTGACGCCGGAATTTCTCTGCTCGGCATGGGGGCTTGGCGTCTTTACCTCGGCGTTTCTGATTGAGGAAGTGGCGGCGGGGCTGCAAAGCGTACCGAACGGGCAGCGGGAAGCGGCGCTGGCGCAGGGTTTTTCCACCGCCGGGCTGTTGCGCCACATCCTGTTGCCGCAGGGGCTGGCGAACGCCTGGCAGCCGGTGGTCGGCCAATATCTTAACCTGATGAAGCTTTCATCGCTGGCAAGCGGTATTGGTTTTGCCGAGCTGACCTACCAGGTTCGACAGATAGAGAGCTACAACGCGCATGCGCTGGAGGCATTTGCCGTGGGCACCGTGTTGTACCTGTTTACCGGCGTGGTGCTGGGGCTGTTATTAAGCCGCCTGGGGCCAAAGCCGGTGGGTCAGGCGAAGCGGCGACGTCGGGTTATGGGCGTGCAGGGAGGCATTCAACATGAACGCTAATCTGGCGGTGATCGTCGATAACCTCGACTATCTGCTGTGGGGACGGCTCGCCGACGGCGAACCGGGCGGTGTGGCGCTGACGCTGATGATGGCGTTGGGGGCGGGCGCTCTGGCGCTGCCGGGGGGCGTTTTGCTGGCCTGTGCGGCATGGCGATTCTCCGGCATCACGCGGCGTTTACTGTACCTGTGGGCGGAGATTATTCGCGGTATTCCGCTGATTTTCGTTATCTTTTGGCTATGGTACCTGCTGCCGATGCTGACCGGCAGCGATTTACCCGGCGCGGTTACGGTGACGTTAGCGCTGGCCTGGTTTACCGCGGCATCGGTGATGCACTCGGTGCTGGCAGGGCTGCAGGCGTTGCCGAAGGGGCAGTATGAAGCTGCACTCACTCAGGGATTTAGCGCCGGGCAGAGCCTGCGGTTAATTCTGTTGCCGCAAACGCTGCGCAACGTGCTGCCGTCGCTGGTGGGGATTTTCATTAGCCTGCTGAAAGACACCTCGCTGGCGTTTATCGTCAACGTCCCGGAGCTGACGACGGTGGCCGGGCAGGTGAATAACCGCGTACAAATCTACCCGACGGCCATTTTTGTCTTTATTGGCGTGGTCTACTATCTGCTCTGCTTTGGGCTGGAAAGGGTGGCGAAGCGCTGGCAGCGGCGAGTGGCGGTATAAAAAAACAGCCCGGCGTCGCGTGATGCTCCGCCGGGCTGGGATGTTATTTGGCCAGGCCCGAATTAAACGTTCTTACGTTCAATAGTTTGCTCGCCCCAGAACAGCGCATCTTTGTCTGTCTTGCGAAAGGCCAGCTCAAGAACGGCATCGCTGCCTTCTTCCCAAATTTTTTCCGCGACTTTCTCGTCATATTTTGCAAGTTCAAAAATCGCTTCGGCAATTTCCGGCGAGGTATTACGTAAGCTCGCCCATTCACCAATATGATGTGCTTTGCCTTCTTGTGTGGGCATCTCTCTTCTCCCTTAATTAGCCTTTGAGTTTAACGGCCAGGCCAGCGACATATTCGCCCTGATAACGGGCAATCGACAACTCTTCCTGGCTTGGCTGACGTGAGCCGTCGCCGCCGGCAATGGTCGTGGCGCCATACGGCGTACCGCCGCGAACCTGCGAGATATCAAACAGTTCTTGCGCCGCATAACCGATCGGTACAATCACCATACCGTGGTGGGCAAGCGTAGTCCAGGTGGAGGTAATGGTTTGTTCCTGACCGCCGCCGGTACCGGTTGAGCTAAATACGCTGGCCAGTTTGCCGTACAGCGCGCCGGATGCCCACAGGCCGCCGGTCTGATCGAGGAAGGTGCGCATTTGTCCGGCCATGTTGCCGAATCGGGTTGGCGTACCGAAGATAATGGCGTCGTAATCGGCCAGCTCCTGCGGCGTGGCGACCGGAACGGCCTGCGCTTTGCCGCCCGCTTTGGCGAACGCTTCTGCTTGCATGGTTTCCGGTACGCGCTTGCTGACGACATCGACGCCGTCCACTTTATTTGCGCCTTCCGCGACGGCTTTAGCCATCGTTTCAATGTGTCCGTACATGGAATAATAGAGCACCAGAACACTTGCTTTTCCACTCATCTTAACTCTCCTGTGTCAAATTCGTTGGTTACGTAACAAGCTTCATTAAGCATAGCCCGTGCTGACGGATTCGCTGCATCACGCCAGCAATTTCTCGCGTTAACAACGGCGATTGCCTGTTTTTTAAACGGAGGCAGCACCTGCTGGGCATGAAAACAGTAACTTACTAATAACTATGATAAATAATATTGAGCATTAACTATTTATTCGGTTGATTGTTATCAACAATTTCTGCGCGACATTCCCGGAGAATGTGCGCTGGTTGGCAACACATAATGGTAGGCGCATGAATAAACGGACAGTGGCGGCAGTCATGATGGGCGCGAGCCTGCTGGCGGGTTCGCTGGCATCCGCCCCGGCGGTCTCGCAGGACGCGCAGATGGCCTGCAGGCAAATTTATCAGGGTTTCGGCGTGACGGTGACCCGGCAGGGCGATCGGGTGACGGTGAACGGTGAGGCAGCAGAGAAAGCGGAATATAACGCCGATGCTGACGTCTATATTCAGGGGCCGTACCGGTTGGTATTTCACAAGCGCACCGGCAAAGTCAGGCTGATGAAAGACGGCAGCTATGTGGGCGTGCTGAAGTAACCTCACGATGTGCGGCTGACGCATAATGTCACATTTTTGTGTTGGCGATTTTCTCTCATGATCAGAGTTGATTAGGGGAACCCCCTGACGTCAGCAGGCAAAACCTGACGGCAGATATGTCAAAATATGACCAGCTGCCGTTTCATACCGCTACGGCGACTATGCTTATGACTACCGCGTTAGATCGCGGGTGATTACGCTTTTTATCTACGTAATGCACGATGTCGTTCTCTCAACTGGAGGTCAGTAATGGCAAACCATCGCGGCGGTTCAGGTAACTTCGCTGAAGACCGGGAAAGAGCATCAGAAGCAGGTCGTAAGGGGGGCCAGCATAGCGGCGGGAACTTTAAAAACGATCCCCAGCGCGCCTCGGAAGCGGGCAAAAAAGGCGGGAAAAACAGCCATGGTAGTCATCGCGGCACCTAACGGCGCATGACGTTATGGTTTCTCACCTAACCGCCGGTTTTACCGGCGGTTTCTTTTTCCGGTTGAAGCCGGCCCTTGCTAGCCGCAAAATAGGAGAAAATCACAAGGAGAGGGCGTATGGCTCTGAATGCAGTAAAGAAAAGCGGCAAACGTTCTCAGGCGGTTAGCGCCAAAAAGCAGGCTATTCTCACCGCCGCGCTGAACACCTTTTCCCAGTATGGGATCCACGGCACGCGTCTCGATCAGGTTGCCGAGCTGGCCGGGGTGTCAAAAACCAATCTGCTCTACTATTTCCCGTCAAAAGAAGCGCTGTACGTTGCCGTGATGCAGCAGATCCTCGATATCTGGCTGGCACCGCTGCGTGCTTTTCGCGAAGATCTGGCACCGCTGGTTGCCATTAGCGAATACATTCGTCTCAAGCTTGAAGTGTCGCGGGATTATCCGCAGGCGTCGAAGCTGTTCTGTCTGGAGATGCTGCAGGGCGCGCCGTTGGTGATGGATGAACTGACCGGCGATTTAAAAACGCTGGTGGCCGATAAATCGGCGATTATCGCGGCGTGGGTGAAGAGCGGAAAATTGGCGCCCATCGACCCCCATCATCTGATTTTTATGATTTGGGCGACCACCCAGCACTATGCCGATTTTGCCACTCAGGTGGAGGCGGTCACCGGGAAAACGCTGCGCGACGAGGCGTTCTTCCAGCAGACCGTCGAAAACGTCCAGCGGATTATCATCGACGGTATTCGCGTACGCTAGCTGGCCGGCGGCAGCGGGCAGCTCAGGTCGCCCTCTTCACATTGCAGCAGCGAGGCGAGAAACGCTTCACGTTCGTTGGTTTTATCCGTCAGGCACTGATTGTTGACCATCGGCTGTACGCTGCCACCCTGGCTGCTGGAGCTGATAAACGCGCAGTCCGCGTCGCGTAGGGCAATCCACGCGCTCTGGGCCTTCTTGAGTAAGTCGCGCTGCGCGGGTTCCGCGCGCTTGAGCACATCCTGCCAGGTTTGATTCAGCTTCTTATCTGCGGCCTGATATTGCCCGGCGCTGCAGCTGTTCAGCTCGGCCTGCGTGTTGGCGCTGTCGCACGCATCTGCCAGTGCGTAACTGCTGGTTAGCAGCAGGGCGAGAGCGGTTAATGCACGTTTCATTCGATAACTCCCAAAGGTGTTCATACAGAGCATAGGCTCAGGATATAACACGATTTTAACCCGGAATCTCCTCCAACCACCGTGCGTTTTTCTGATTTTGAAGGCGAGCGCAATGTTCGGATAGACGCCTTTGGTGTAGAAGGTTGATCATCCCGCGTTGGGTGAGTGTGTAGACTGAAAAAGGGAGAGCGTCAGCGATGACGGGCACGGAAAGTCAGGTTCGGCTGGGGCTTTTTACTCTGGCATGGCCAATATTTGTCGAGCAGCTGCTGCGATTGATGCTCGGCTACGTCAGCGTCTTTATGTTAGGGCACTATTCGGATGAGGCGGTTGCCGCCACCGGCGTCGCTAACCAGATCCTCGCTATTTCGGTGATCTTCTACGGTTTTCTCACCGTTGGCGTGCAGATCGTGGTGGCGCAGCTGCTGGGCGCGAAGCGTTTTCGGCGCATAGAGCGGGTGATCACTAATGGGCTGGTCGTGGCGTTTCTGATCGGCGTCGCGATGAGTCTGGTGTTTGTGCTGTTTGGCGATGCCTTCCTGCGGATGCTCGGGCTAAGCGATGAGCTGGTGGTGGTCGGTTCGCCGTTTATCCGCATCATCGGCGGTATTTCGGTGATTATCGCGCTGTATTCGTCAATCTTACCTATTCTGCGTACCCACGGCTTTGTGCGTCAGGCGATGCTGGTGCCGATTACCGTCAGCGTGGTGAACGTGGTATTTAACTACCTGTTTCTCTACGGCAAACTCAGCTTTCTTGGGCTGGGCGTTACCGGCGTCGGGATCGCGGTGTGCATTGCCAACGTCATCGGTATGCTGATGTCGGCGTGGATGCTGAAAAAATACATCGGCTACGTGTTTCGCTGGCAGAAGCTGCGACAGTGCTCGCGCAAAATGCTGGGGGCCATTCTGCGCTTTGGCCTGCCGTCAGCCGGGGAGAACCTCTCCTACGCCGGGTCGCAGCTGGTGGTGACCGCGATTATCGCCTTTCTCGGCACCGAGGCGCTGACCACCAAAGTGTATGCGTCAACCATCAGCCAGTTCGTGGCGCTGTTTGCGATGTCGATAGGCCAGGCCTCGCAGATTATTATTGGTCGCGCGGTGGGGGCGAGGGAAATTGAGTCTGCCTACCGGCAGGGCATTAAAAGCTGGCGGCTGGGGCTGCTGGTGGCTTTTTCTCTCAGCCTGGCTATCTTTTTGCTGGCCGAGCCGATCATGCAGCTCTTTACGCCTAACCAGCAGGTTATCGCCCTGACCAAAAAGCTGTTTATGCTGTCTATTTTGCTCGAGCTTGGGCGTGCGACCAATATCATTGTGATCAGCAGCCTTAACGCGACCGGCGACGTTCGCTTCCCGTTTATCTGCGGCATTATTGTGATGTGGGTTGTCAGCCTGCCGTTCTCATATCTGCTGGGCGTTTATATTGGCCTGGGGCTGGTGGGGGTGTGGCTGGCCTACATTATTGATGAAGGGCTGCGGGCGATGCTGATGTATCGTCGCTGGCGCAGCCGGGTGTGGACGACGAAGTCCGTTTTTTAATGGTCGTTCAGGCCGGGTAGGCCTGATAAGCGTAGCGCCATCAGGCGATGCGTGCACATCGCCGATGGCAGCGTAAACGCTTTATCCGGCCTACAAATAAGGCAACCGCCGGTTTGAACTTCTTATTAACCAATCGTCATCAGGCTGGCGTTGCCGCCTGCTGCCGCGGTGTTCACGCTGAGCGAGCGTTCATGATACAGACGCTCCAGCAGCAGGTTAGTTTCCCCGCGCGCGAAGCCCTGAACCGAAACAATCGCGCCGTCGCGCGCCGCAATCTGCTCACACAGTTCGCGCAGCTGGTCGGAGTCGCCGTGGTAGATTGCCGCATCAAAGAACGCGTTCATTAGCGCTTCTGGTTTGGCAAAGTGCAGACGCTCGGTGACGGCTTTCGGCAGCGTTTTCGCCAGTTCGCGCTGCAACGGCGCGTCCGGCCAAAGCACTTCGCTGCCTACCGCCATCACCGCCGCCAGTTGGGTCAGCAGATCCGATTCGTTATCCGCGACGCACAGCACGCGCTCGCGCGGCACCAGCGTCCAGGTGTTGCGTTCGCCGGTCGGCCCCGGCAGCACGCGCTGGGTTCCGGCCTGCGCCAGTTCGCGGTACTGTTTGCTCAGCGCCAGCAGTTCCGGGCGGTCCGTCATCCATTCCTGCAACGCGAGCAACGGTTTTTCCAGCAGCGTTTTTAACTGACTATCGACAACCTGACCGGTATCCTGACGCGCCAGCGTGGTGGCGAGCGCCGTTTCCGGACGGCTGGCCAGCAGGCGGTACAGATACATCGGGCCGCCCGCTTTCGGACCGGTGCCGGAAAGCCCTTCACCGCCGAACGGCTGCACGCCAACCACTGCGCCGACCATATTCCGGTTGACGTACAGGTTGCCGACTTTGGCGCTGCCGGTGACCTGGGCGATGGTTTCATCAATACGTGTATGCACGCCCAGCGTCAGGCCGTAGCCGGAAGCGTTAATCTGTTCAATGAGCGTTTCCAACTGGTTACGGCTGTAGCGCACGACGTGCAGTACCGGGCCAAAGACCTCTTTTTTCAGCTCGTCGAAGCTTTCCAGTTCGATAAGCGTCGGCGGAATAAAGGTTCCGCTCTGCCATTCGCGGCTGTCTTCGGCGTTCTCACGCGCGGCCTGGAATACCGTACGCCCCTTGGCGCGCATCGCCTGAATGTGCTGCTCAATATTGGCTTTCGCTTCGGCATCGATAACCGGCCCAATGTCGGTGGTCAGACGGCCCGGGTTGCCCATCCGGCACTCGGCCATCGCGCCGCGCAGCATGGTCAGGGTGTGGTCCGCAACATCATCCTGCAAACACAGAATACGCAGCGCCGAGCAGCGCTGTCCGGCGCTGTCGAACGCCGAGGCAACCACGTCAACCACCACCTGCTCGGTGAGGGCGGAGGAGTCGACGATCATCGCGTTCATGCCGCCGGTTTCGGCGATAAGCGGCGTCGGGCGACCCTGTGCGTCCAGGCGGGTGGCGATATTGCGTTGCAGCAGGCTGGCTACGTCGGTGGAGCCGGTGAACATCACGCCGCGCACGCGGGCATCGGCGGTCAGCTGCGCGCCGACCGTTTCACCGCGGCCCGGCAGTAGTTGGACGACGCCAGCCGGCACGCCTGCTTCCAGCAGCAGCGCGATACCCTGCGCGGCAATCAGCGGCGTTTGCTCGGCGGGTTTTGCCAGCACGCTGTTGCCCGCGGCCAGCGCGGCGGCCACCTGACCCATAAAGATAGCCAGCGGGAAGTTCCACGGGCTGATACAGACCACCGGGCCTAACGGACGGTGGGTTTCATTATCAAAATCGTCACGCACCTGACCGGCATAGTAGTGCAGGAAGTCCACGGCCTCGCGTACTTCAGCGATCGCGTTGCTGAAGGTTTTCCCAGCTTCACGCACCAGGATGCCCATCAACGGCTGCATCTGATCTTCCATCAGTACGGCGGCGCGTTCCAGAATGGCGGCGCGCTCCTGCGGCGGCGTTGCGAACCAGATTGGCGCGTTGTTGACCGCGCTTTCCAGCGCCTGTTCCACTTCCTGCTCGCTGGCTTCACGCACGTAACCGACAATGTCTTTCGGTTCCGCCGGGTTAATCACCGGCGTCATATCCCCATCGGCAACCGGGTGCTCCAGCATCGGTTTGGCCGTCCACTTGTGCAGCGCGCTGTTGAGCAGCGAGGAGGAGAGCGACGCCAGGCGGTGTTCGTTGGCGATATCCAGACCGGCTGAGTTAATGCGCCCTTTACCGTAGAGATCGCGCGGCAGCGGGATTTTCGGATGCGGCAGGCCGGGCGTCCCTTCTTGCAGGGCCATTTTCTCAACGGCCAGCACCGGGTCGGCAACCAGTTCGTCCAGCGGCAGGTTGTGGTCGGCGATGCGGTTAACGAAGGAGGTATTGGCGCCGTTTTCCAGCAGACGGCGGACCAGATAGGCCAGCAGCGTTTCGTGCGTGCCGACCGGCGCGTAGATACGGCACGGGCGGTTCAGCTTGCCATCGGCCACTTTACCGACCACCTGTTCGTACAGCGGTTCGCCCATACCGTGCAGGCACTGGAACTCGTACTGACCAGGATAATAGTTGTTGCCGGCCAGCTGATAAATCGCCGCCAGGGTGTGGGCGTTATGGGTGGCAAACTGCGGGTAGATCAGGTTCGGTACGCCGAGCAGCTTTTTGGCGCAGGCCAGATAGGAGACGTCGGTGTAGACCTTGCGGGTGTAGACCGGGTAGCCTTCAAGGCCGTCCATCTGCGCGCGTTTGATTTCGCTATCCCAGTAGGCGCCTTTCACCAGACGGATCATCAGGCGGCGACGGCTGCGGGTGGCGAGGTCTATCAGATAATCAATAACGAACGGGCAGCGCTTCTGGTAAGCCTGGATGACGAAGCCAATGCCGTTCCAGCCCGCCAGCTCCGGTTCAAAGCACAGTTTTTCCAGCAGATCGAGGGAGATCTCCAGACGATCGGCCTCTTCGGCGTCGATGTTAATGCCGATATCGTACTGACGCGCCAGCAGCGTCAGCGACTTCAGACGCGGGTAGAGCTCATCCATCACGCGGTCATACTGCGCGCGGCTGTAGCGAGGATGCAGGGCGGAGAGCTTGATGGAAATGCCCGGGCCTTCATAGATGCCGCGACCGTTGGAGGCTTTGCCAATGGCGTGAATCGCCTGCTGATAAGAGACCATATAGGCCTGAGCGTCGGCGGCGGTCAGCGCGGCTTCGCCGAGCATATCGTAGGAGTAGCGGAAGCCTTTCTCTTCCAGCTTGCGGGCGTTAGCCAGCGCTTCGGCGATGGTTTCACCGGTCACGAACTGCTCGCCCATCAGGCGCATCGCCATATCCACGCCTTTGCGCACCAGCGGCTCGCCGCTCTTGCCGATAATGCGGTTCAGCGAGCGCGAGAGGCTGGTTTCATTGTGGGTAGAGACCAGCTTGCCGGTAAACAGCAGACCCCAGGTTGCAGCGTTGACGAACAGCGACGGGCTGCGGCCAATGTGTGACTGCCAGTTGCCGTTGCTGATTTTGTCGCGAATCAGCGCATCGCGGGTGGCTTTATCCGGAATACGCAGCAGCGCTTCCGCCAGACACATCAGCGCCACGCCTTCCTGAGAGGAGAGGGAGAACTCTTGCAGCAGGCTTTGCACCATGCCCGCACGGCCGCTGGCGGTCTTCTGGTTGCGCAGTTTTTCCGCCAGCTTCCACGCCAGCTGATGCGCCTGCTCGGCGATTGGTTGCGGCAGACGGGCCTGTTCCAGCAGCATCGGCACGGCGTCGGTTTCGCTGCGACGCCAGGCGGCGGTGATCGCGGCGCGGCTCACCGACTGGGGCAGGATTTGCTCGGCAAATTCGAGGAACGGCTGATGGTTCTCGTCCGCCGCGTGAGCCGTTTCATCACTTTCGTTGGCGGCGCCGGACAGCAGAGCAGGTAGCTCCGGCAGGACCTCATCGTTTTCCAGCTTTTCCAGATAATTGAAAATTGCCTGCTTGATCAGCCAGTGAGGGGTACGGTCGATTCGGGTCGCCGCACTCTTAATTCGCTCACGCGTTGCGTCATCCAGCTTAACCCCCATGGTGGTGGTGCCCATGCCATCTACTCCTGTTGCTCGGTTGTCATATTATTTTGCGTAACAGGAATATCCACTATGTTGCAACTTTGTGCAACCATGTTAAATGTGACGCCCGTTGCAGGCTTAAAAATGAATTAATTGTTAATGGCAAAACTTATGATAAAGGCGGTTCGCCCTACGCGGTGAGGCGTGATTTTATGCGCTGGTTAACAGTTATTTTTGGTGCAACCCGAAAAAGCGTGAGGGAGTGCAACCTATAGAAAAATGCTATCGCTGCCCTGGTGCATTCAATGTAAATGCGGTGTTAAATCGTTTGTGAAAAAATTCGGCTTCCGTCAGGATACGGTCGCTTCAAATTATTGCCTCGTTCCGGCAATGATAAAAACGGCAAATGGGAATGTTGCCGACGCATAATTCTGGAGAGTTGAATGACTATAAGCACACCGATGCTGGTGACCTTTCTTGTCTATATTTTTGGCATGATCCTCATTGGCTTTTTTGCATGGCGCAACACCAAAAACTTTGACGACTATATTCTCGGCGGTCGCAGTCTCGGCCCCTTCGTGACCGCGCTTTCTGCGGGAGCCTCTGATATGAGCGGCTGGCTGCTGATGGGCCTGCCGGGAGCGATTTTTATCGCCGGGATTTCAGAGAGCTGGATCGCCATCGGCCTGACGCTGGGCGCGTGGATCAACTGGAAACTGGTGGCCGGGCGTCTGCGCGTGCACACCGAAGCCAACAACAACGCCTTAACCCTGCCGGACTATTTCACCGGTCGCTTCGAAGATAACAGCCGCGTACTGCGGATCATCTCCGCGCTGGTGATTCTGCTGTTCTTCACCATTTACTGTGCCTCCGGGATTGTGGCCGGCGCTCGCCTGTTCGAGAGCACCTTCGGCATGAGCTATGAAACCGCACTGTGGGCCGGCGCGGCGGCGACGATTCTCTACACCTTTATCGGCGGTTTCCTCGCGGTGAGCTGGACCGATACCGTGCAGGCGAGCCTGATGATTTTTGCCCTGATCCTGACGCCGGTTATCGTGATCTTTGCCGTGGGCGGGCTGGGTGATTCGCTGGAAGTGATTAAGCAAAAGAGCATTGAGAACGTGGATATGCTCAAAGGGCTGAATTTCGTGGCGATTGTTTCGCTGATGGGCTGGGGGCTGGGTTACTTTGGTCAGCCGCATATCCTGGCGCGCTTTATGGCTGCGGACTCCCACCACAGCATCGTGCATGCTCGTCGTATCAGTATGACCTGGATGATCCTGTGCCTTGCAGGCGCGGTGGCGGTCGGTTTCTTCGGCATTGCCTACTTCCAGAACAACCCTGCGCTGGCAGGCCCGGTCAGCCAGAACGCCGAGCGCGTGTTCATTGAGCTGGCGCAGATTCTGTTTAACCCGTGGATTGCCGGTATTCTGCTGTCGGCCATTCTGGCGGCGGTGATGTCGACGCTGAGCTGTCAGCTGCTGGTTTGTTCAAGCGCGATTACCGAAGATCTGTACAAGGCATTCCTGCGCAAAAACGCCAGCCAGAAAGAGCTGGTGTGGGTAGGGCGTCTGATGGTGCTGGTGGTAGCGCTGGTAGCGATTGCGCTGGCTGCTAATCCGGAAAACCGCGTGCTGGGCCTGGTGAGCTACGCGTGGGCTGGCTTTGGCGCGGCGTTCGGGCCGGTGGTACTGTTCTCGGTCATGTGGTCACGCATGACGCGCAACGGCGCGCTGGCGGGGATGATCATCGGTGCCGCTACCGTTATCGTCTGGAAACAGTTCGGCTGGCTGGGCCTGTACGAAATTATCCCGGGCTTTATCTTCGGCAGCGTTGGCATCGTGCTGTTCAGCCTGCTGGGTAAAGCGCCGTCGGCCAGTATGCAGGAGCGCTTCGCCAAAGCGGACGCGCATTACCACTCTGCGCCGCCGTCGCGTTTACAGGTACAGTAAGGTTGTAGGCCGGATAAAGCGTTCACGCCGCCATCCGGCAATCTACCCCGAACTGCCTGATGGCGCTGCGCTTATCAGGCCTACATAAACCCGCGGCTTCGCGGGTTTTTTACGCGCATTGCTATAGCGCGGTAGGCCGGATAAGGCGTTCACGCCGCCATCCGGCAATCTACCCCGAACTGCCTGATGGCGCTACGCTTATCAGGCCTACATAAACCCGCGGCTTCGCGGTTTTTTTTACGCGTATTGCTATAGCGCGGTAGGCCGGATAAGGCGTTCACGCCGCCATCCGGCAATCTGCCCCGAGCTGCCTGATGGCGCTACGCGTATCAGGCCTACATAAACCCGCGGCCTCGCAGGTTTTTTTATGCGTATTGCTATAGCGCGCTAGTGATAATTAACGCAACTATATCCCCGCTATTCTTTTACATCTCGTCATCATTTCCATCATATTTCGCTTGTGTTTCCTTTTTGCTTAATGATAATCACTATCACTCACATTTACCTGTCTTTGCAAAAGTTGACGGCGTTTCACATTTAAGGGTGTTTGCATGTTTGTTCCTTTTCTCATCATGTTGCGCGAAGGGCTGGAAGCGGCGCTGATTGTCAGCCTGATTGCCAGCTATCTGAAACGTACCCAGCGCGGTCGCTGGATTGGGGTAATGTGGATTGGCGTGATTCTGGCCGCCGCGCTGTGCTTAGGGTTAGGCATCTTTATCAACGAGACTACCGGCGAGTTCCCGCAAAAGGAGCAGGAGCTGTTTGAAGGGCTGGTGGCCGTAGTGGCGGTCGTGATTCTGACGTGGATGGTGTTCTGGATGCGCAAAGTGTCGCGCAACGTTAAACAGCAGCTTGAGCTGGCGGTGGATAACGCGTTGCAGAAGGGCAACAACCACGGTTGGGCGCTGATTATGATGGTCTTTTTCGCCGTGGCGCGCGAAGGGCTGGAGTCGGTCTTCTTCCTGTTGGCAGCTTTCCAGCAGGATCTCGGCATCTGGCCGCCGTTAGGCGCGATGCTGGGGCTGGCGACGGCGATAGTGCTGGGCTTTCTGCTGTATTGGGGCGGCATTCGCCTCAACCTTGGCGTCTTCTTCCGTTGGACCAGCCTTTTTATTCTTCTGGTGGCTGCAGGGCTGGCTGCGGGAGCCATTCGCGCTTTCCACGAGGCTGGTCTGTGGAACGCTTTCCAGGACGTCGCCTTCGATCTCAGCGGCACCCTAACCACGCATTCGCTTTTTGGCACCCTGCTGGAAGGCATCTTTGGTTATCAGGAAGCGCCGAGCGTTAGCGAAGTGGCGGTCTATTTCCTGTATCTGATTCCGGCGCTGGCGCTGTTCTTCTGGCCGCCGCGCGTAACGACTTCAACATCACGTATCGCCCCGTAAGGCTGATAACGGTTGCTTAGTGACAACATACTTTTGAAAGGGATGGACCATGACTAAGAACTTCCACCGCAGCGCGTTGCAGTTGGGTATTGCTGCGCTTTTCTCATCCGCTTTTATGGCGCAGGCTGCGGATATTCCGCAGGTTAAAGTCACCGTCAATGACAAGCAGTGCGAACCGATGTCCATCACCGTGAACGCCGGTAAAACCCAGTTTATCATTCAGAACCACAGCCAGAAGGCGCTGGAGTGGGAGATCCTCAAAGGGGTGATGGTGGTGGAAGAGCGCGAAAATATCGCGCCGGGCTTCACTCAGAAGATGACCGCCAACCTGCAGCCGGGCGAATATGACATGACCTGCGGCCTGCTGACCAACCCGAAAGGCAAGCTGATCGTGAAAGGCGAAGCCACCAAAGATGCGGCGAAAACCAACGCGTTGCTGAGCCTCAACGACGCTATCACCGCCTATAAAACCTATGTGACGGCGGAAACCGCCGCGCTGGTGCAGGGCACCAAAGCCTTTACCGATGCGGTGAAAGCGGGCGATATCGAAAAAGCGAAATCCCTGTATGCGCCGACGCGCCAGCACTACGAGCGTATTGAGCCGATCGCCGAACTATTTTCCGACCTGGACGGCAGTATTGATGCCCGTGAAGACGATTACGAGCAGAAAGCGGCGGATCCGAAATTCACCGGTTTCCACCGTCTGGAAAAAGCGCTGTTTGGTGATAACAGCACCAAAGGGATGGAGCACTATGCCGACCAGCTGAACAGCGATGTGCTGGAGCTGCAAAAACGCATCGACGAGCTGGCCTTCCCGCCGTCAAAAGTGGTGGGCGGCGCGGCTGGCCTGATTGAGGAAGTGGCGGCGAGCAAAATCAGCGGTGAAGAAGACCGCTACAGCCATACCGATCTGTGGGACTTCCAGGCCAACATCGACGGCGCGCAGAAGATTGTTGACCTGCTGCGTCCACAGCTGCAAAAAGAAAACAGCGCGCTGCTGGCAAAAGTTGACGCCAACTTCAAGAAAGTGGACGGTATCCTCGGCAAATATCGTACCAAAGACGGTTTTGAAACCTACGATAAGCTGACCGATGCGGACCGTAATGCGCTGAAAGGGCCGATCACCACGCTGGCGGAAGATCTGGCGCAGCTGCGTGGGATTCTGGGACTGGACTAAGTACGATGGCAAAGCACTACGCAGACGAGCTGAATGAACCTTCACGTCGTCGTTTATTAAAAGGGATCGGCGCGCTGGGTGGCGCGCTGGCGATTTCCGGCGGCTGCCCGGTAGCGCATGCGGCGAAGGGCAGCGACGCGCCGGTGGCTAATAGCCGCATGGAGACGCAGCCGTTTTACGGCGAGCATCAGGCGGGCGTGCTGACGCCGCAGCAGGCGTCGATGATGCTGGTGGCGTTTGATGTGCTGGCGGCGGATAAGGCCGATCTTGAGCGCCTGTTTCGTCTGCTGACCGACCGTATTGCCTTTCTCACGAAGGGCGGCCCCGCACCGGATACGCCGAACCCGCGACTGCCGCCGATGGATTCTGGCATTCTCGGGGCATTTATTGCCCCGGATAACCTGACCATGACGGTGTCGGTTGGACACTCGCTGTTTGACAGCCGCTTTGGCCTGGCCGATAAGGCGCCGAAGAAGCTGCAAAAAATGGTGCGCTTCCCCAACGATTCGCTGGACGCGGCGCTGTGCCATGGCGATCTGCTGCTGCAGATTTGTGCCAATACTCAGGACACGGTGATCCATGCGCTGCGCGATATTATTAAGCACACGCCGGATCTGCTGAGCGTGCGCTGGAAGCGGGAAGGGTTTATCTCCGACCACGCCGCGCGCAGCAAGGGTAAAGAGACGCCGGTGAACCTGCTGGGCTTTAAAGACGGTACCGCCAACCCGGACAGCCACGATAAGCCGCTGATGGATGAGGTGGTGTGGGTAACCGGCGATCAGGATGAGCCCGCGTGGGCAAAGGGCGGTTCGTACCAGGCGGTGCGCATCATCCAGTTCCACGTTGAGTTCTGGGATCGCACGCCGCTCAAAGAGCAGCAGACGATCTTTGGCCGTGACAAGCACAGCGGCGCGCCGCTGGGGATGCGCAACGAGCACGATGTGCCGGACTACAGCCGCGATCCGCACGGTGAGGTGATAGCGCTGGATAGCCACATTCGTCTCGCTAACCCGCGTACTAAAGAGACGCAGTCGAGCCTGATGATGCGTCGCGGCTATAGCTATTCGCTGGGGGTCACCAACTCGGGTCAACTGGATATGGGGCTGCTGTTTGTCTGCTACCAGCACGATCTCGAGAAAGGGTTCCTGACGGTGCAGAAGCGTTTGAACGGTGAGGCGCTGGAGGAGTATGTAAAGCCGATTGGCGGCGGGTATTTCTTTGTGCTGCCGGGGGTGGCGTCGGAACAGAGCTATCTGGGGAGTACATTGTTGCAGGCCTGAGTGCAGTCCCGGCGGCGCTTCGCTTGGCCGGGCTACATCGTTCGATGCACATTTGTCGCCCGGCCGCACATCGCGACGCCGGGTTTGTGTTTGTAGGCCGGATAAGGCGTTTTCGCCGCCATCCGGCAATGTACGGCACACATTTGTCGCCCTGGCGAGCGCAAGCGCCCCAGGATTCCCCCCAAATGTCAAAATATCGCCAAAAATCAGTCCTTTTTTTCCATTTTCTCCCTGATTGATATAAAACTGTCATATAAGTGTCAGATGCTATCTCTGTCATCTATCGTTGAATTTATGTAAATATCATGTTGCATCTTTGGTTGTTTTAGATGTAATAATAAATAAAGCGGTAGTTTCCGTTTCACTATGGAGATCGCGAATGGTAGCGTCCTTGACTGGACTCAACAGACCAACAGCCCGCACCATCCAGCGCGGAGGCCCCATCTCCGGCAGCGATTTCGTCACCTCAAATTTTCTCCTGTATCAAATTCAACTCGCAGTTCCCGACCTGATGCGCGGTGCGCGTAGCCGTGCGTTGGCGTCATTTCGACAGGCAGTTGCTATGGCTTACAAGGAAGCCAAACCTCAGACGTTCGTGCGCATAATCGCGCTGCCGTTAGCGCGTGTGATGTAAACTAACAACTCAAGGTGCTATCCATGGGAAGACAAAAAGCAGTGATCAAAGCTCGTCGCGAAGCAAAACGTGTGCTGAGACGGGATTCACGCAGTCATAAACAACGTGAAGAAGAATCGGTCACCTCGCTTGTGCAGATGAGTGGTGTGGAAGCGATAGGCATGGCGCGGGATACCCGTGACCACTCGCCGATTGCGGCCCGCAATGACGCTCAGGCCCACTACCTGAATGCTATCGAGAGTAAGCAGCTGATCTTCGCCACCGGCGAAGCGGGCTGCGGCAAGACCTGGATCAGCGCGGCGAAAGCCGCGGAGGCGCTCATCCACAAGGACGTCGAGAAGATTATCGTGACGCGCCCCGTTCTTCAGGCTGATGAAGACCTGGGGTTCCTGCCCGGCGACATCTCGGAGAAATTCGCCCCGTATTTCCGCCCCGTCTACGACGTGCTGGTGAAACGACTGGGTGCCTCCTTTATGCAATATTGCCTGCGCCCGGAAATTGGTAAGGTAGAGATCGCGCCGTTCGCCTATATGCGCGGACGAACATTTGAAAATGCGGTGGTGATTCTGGACGAGGCCCAGAACGTCACGGCGGCACAAATGAAGATGTTTTTAACCCGCCTCGGGGAGAACGTCACGGTTATCGTGAACGGGGATATCACCCAGTGTGACCTGCCGCGCGGCGTTCAGTCTGGCCTTAGCGATGCGCTGGAGCGTTTTGAAGAAGATGAGATGATCGGGATCGTTCGATTCACCAAAGAGGATTGCGTACGTTCGGCGCTGTGCCAGCGTACGCTGAAAGCCTACTACTAACCGTTGTCACGTCTGCAAAGCCCGGGAAACCGGGCTTTGTTGTTTATGGCTGTTGCAAATGCGACAGCCGCGGCGCAAGCCAGTTGCATTTCACACCGCAGATGGCACCCACACTCTCTAATTCATTGAAATATATGACCATCGATGCTGGCACAAAGCTTGCTATCAATAGATATAACTTAACAGCGTAAAGACACGATAATTCATTCCAGAAAAGGATATGTACAAATATCAAGCGGATAATTGTGTTGGCACGCGCGGATAATATCGAAGAGATGATGCTATGCCAGTAACCCAGGATACCCCAGATTATATTCAACACCCCCCTCATGCTTATCGCATCACCAGCGATGAGGAAGCCATCAGTATTGCCCATGAAATTGCCGCGTATTTGCAGCCCGGCGCCGCGGAACGCGACCTCAGCGGCGTTGTGCCGTCAGAGGTAGTGGACACCTTTTCCAACAGTGGGCTGTGGGGCATCACCATTCCGCGTGAATATGGCGGCGCGGAGGTGTCGGCTGCCACGCTGGCGGCGGTCATTGCGATTATCTCCGCGGCGGATCCGGCGCTGGGACAAATCCCGCAAAACCATTACTGCCTGCTGGAAGATATTCGCCTGCAGGGCAGTGATGAACAGCGACGCTTTTTCTTTGAACTGGCGCTCAGCGGCCACCGTTTTGCCAACGCGCTGTCGGAAACCGGCGGCAAGACGGTGCAGGATATCCAGACCCGATTGACCCGCACGGCAGAAGGGCTGCGTATCAACGGACGTAAAGGTTATTGCACCGGTTCTCTGTATGCGCACTGGCTGGGCGTGCTGGCGTTAGACGAAGAGGGGCGAGCGCAGCTGGCGTTTGTGCCGCGCCGCACGCCGGGGCTGACGGTGGTTAACGACTGGGCATGTCTGGGGCAACGCACAACCTCGAGCGGCACGGTGCTGGTCGACAATCTGCCGGTTGAGCCGTTCAATCTGGTGGCGAGCTGGAAATCGTACGACACACCGACTCTTGCCGGGCCGTTTGCGCAGCTAACCACGGCGGCGATTGACGCCGGAATCGCCCGTGCGGCGCTGAACGACACCGTCAGTTTTGTGAATCAATATGCTCGTCCGTGGATTGATGCCGGCGTGGAACGCGCGGGCGACGATCCGTTGACCATTTACCAGATTGGCGTGCTCGACAGCCGCATTGCCGCTGCGGAAGCGCTGTTGGAGCAGGCCGGAAAGGTACTGGACCGTTATAAGCATCATTTGAGCGAAGAGACGGTGGCGCTGGCTTCGCTCGCCGTGGCGCGCGCCAAAATCTTTACCACCGAAGCCGCGCTGGAGGCCGCTTCACGGCTGTTTGAGCTGGGGGGAACGCGTTCAACCCATCCACGCTACAACTTCGATCGCCACTGGCGTAATGGCCGCGTGCACACGCTGCACGATCCTGTGCGCTGGAAATACCACCTGCTTGGCAACTGGGTTCTCAACGGCAAGGCTCCGGCGCGTCACGACTGGAACTAGGAGAGATCATGCTCGCTTTTCTCGCTGAGATTGACTGGGGGGACGTGACCGAAGCCGGAGTCGATACGTTAACCATGCTGGGCTGGGCGCTCGGTTTTACCATCCTGATCGGTTTGCCGCTGGGCATTCTGCTGTATCTGACCGGACAGCCGCGCCTGCTGTATGCACCATTGCTGCATCGCGTGCTGTCGTTGCTGGTGAACGTGATGCGTTCTCTACCGTTCATTATTTTGCTGATTGTGATGATTCCCTTCACCACGCTGATTACCGGAACGTCGCTGGGCGTTCAGGGCACGATACCGCCGCTGGTGGCGGGCTGCGCGCCGTTCTTTGCACGTCTGGTCGAGACATCGCTACGCGAGGTCGATCACGGGCTGGTGGAAGCCAACTGGGCGATGGGCGGCAATACCTGGCAGCTTATTTGGTACACGCTGCTGCCGGAATCACGCTCGGGTCTGATTGCCGCCGTGACCGTCACGGCGATTGTGCTGGTGGATTACACCTCCATGGCGGGGGTGATTGGCGGCGGCGGGCTGGGTGATCTCGCCATTCGCTTTGGCTACCAGCGTTTTCAGACGGACGTCATGGCGGTCACGGTCGTCCTGCTGATTGCGCTGGTGCAGATATTACAAATGAGCGGCGACCGCCTGGTGCGCCGCATGAGTCGAAAATAACCATACCGACAGGGTGAGATGATGAAAAAGACGATGATTGCCGGGTTGCTGGCGCTGTTTTCCCTTTCTGCCGCCGCAAACGAAACGCTGGTGGTGGGCGCGACGCCGGTGCCGCATGCCGAAATTCTGGAGTTTGTGAAGCCGACGCTAGCAAAGGAGGGCGTTGATTTGCAGGTGAAGGTCTTTAACGACTTTATCCAGCCGAATCAGCAACTGGCGGAAAAAAATCTGGATGCCAACTACTACCAGTATCGCCCGTTCCTTGATGATTACAACAAGAGCCGCCACACCAATCTGGTTCCGGTGGTCGGCGTGCATATCGAGCCGTTTGGTGCTTATTCGACGAAATACAAAAGTCTTAGCGAGTTGCCGGAGGGGGCGACCATTGCCATTCCTAACGATCCGGTCAATACCGGGCGGGCGTTGGTGCTGCTGAGCGAGGCGGGGCTGATTACGTTGAAACATCCGGAGGATCCGCAATCAACACAGAAGGATATCACCGCCAACCCGCACCACTTCAAGATTCGCCCGCTGGAAGGTGCCATGCTGGCCCGGGCGGTGAGTCAGGTGGATCTGGCGTTTATTTTCGCCAATTACGCGCTGGAGGCCGGTATTGATACTGATAAAGCGCTGATCGTCGAGAAAGGCAAAAGCCTGTATATCGAATACCTCGTCGCGCGCCCGGATAACATTAACGACCCCGGTATCCAGAAACTGGCCAAAGCGCTCAACTCCGATGCGGTTCGCCAGTTCATTCTGACGAAGTATCAGGGAAAGATCGCCCCCGGTTTCTAGGAGAGTGGCTATGACGCAACATCCGCATATTCGCCTGCAGGGCATCAGCAAAACCTACGCTAACGGCGTGCAGGCGCTGGACGATATCAGTCTGGATATCCACGCCGGAGAAGTGTTCGGCATTATCGGGCGCAGCGGCGCGGGGAAATCAACGCTGTTGCGCTTGTTTAACCGTCTGGAAAGCGCCGATCGCGGAGAGATCGCGATTCATGGCGTGCCCATTCGCGGGGATGGGCGAGGGCAGCTACGGGATCTGCGCCGTCGTGTGGCGATGATCTTTCAACATTTCAATCTGATGTCGACGAAGACAGTGGCGGAGAATGTCGAGCTGCCGCTGAGAATGGCCGGGATTCCTGCCGCTGAACGTCGCCGGAGAGTGGACGATATTTTACGATTAGTGGGATTGGAAGCCTTGCGTGACAGCTGGCCCGCGCGGTTGTCAGGCGGGCAAAAGCAGCGTACCGGCATTGCCCGTGCGCTGGTTACCCAGCCGGAGATCCTGCTGTGCGACGAGGCGACTTCGGCGCTTGACCCGGAGAACACTCTGGCGGTGTTGAGTTTACTTAAAGAGATTAACCAGCGCCTGGGGCTGACCATTATCCTCATTACCCATGAAATGGATGTGATTCGCACGTTATGCGATCGGGTTGCGGTGATTGAAAAGGGAAGCATTATTGAACAAGGCGAGGTGTGGCGCGTCTTTGGCGATCCGCAGCATGAGGTTACTCGCGGGATGCTGCGAACGTTGCATCATGGGCGGGAAGAAAATCGTGAATTAGTAACCACCGGCCAGCAGCTGGTGACGCTGCATTTTAATGGCGTTCATGGACGGGAACCTGATTTACAGCAGATTGTAAGCGTTTTTGGCGGTAGCACACAGCTGATCTACAGCAACTGCGAAGCGATACAGGGACGGATTGTCGGGCAGTTACGAATACGCGTTGAGACGCCGCTAACGGCGGAATCTCTCCGTCTGGCGGCACAGGTTGCCGATAGAGTCGCTGTGATATAGCCTGTTCGGGGGCATTCCTTCGGCAGGCGTGCAATATGCGAAAAAAAAGCCCGTACTTGCGTACGAGCTCTTTCTCGAATATGGCGGTGAGGGGGGGATTGACTCGCTTCGCTCGCCCCTGCGGGGCAGCCCACTCACTGCGTTCGCGGTCTGTCCAACTGGCTGCGCCAGTTGTCGAACCCCGGTCGGGGGTTCTCATCCCCCCGCAGGCGTGCAATATGCGAAAAAAAAAAGCCCGTACTTTCGTACGAGCTCTTTCTCGAATATGGCGGTGAGGGGGGGATTCGAACCCCCGATACGTTGCCGTATACACACTTTCCAGGCGTGCTCCTTCAGCCACTCGGACACCTCACCATATTGTTTTGCTGCTCACCGTAGGTGGTCAACGGGGCGCTACTATAGGGAGTTGACCTAAAACGGTCAAGCATAATTTATGCATTCTATTCCGTTCGGTTAAGCATTGAGCACTCCCCCGCAAAAAACGACGGGGGAGTGGCGATTAGCGCTGGGAATCAAGCTGTTCGCTATTCTTCACCACATCCTGCGCTTTCGCGTAGCTCTCAATCAGCAACTGATACGCCGGGAAGACTTTGGTGTAAATCTCGGCCCATTCGGCGGCGTCCGGACGGTTCCAGGTGCGCTGGAGCTCGGAAGCGACGGCTGCGGTATCCATCGGTACGACACCGGCCTGCACCACGCGGGCGAGGGTGATTTCCTGCGCCATTTTGCTGTAGGTGCCAGAGGCATCGATCACCGCGAACACCTTATAGCCGTCCGCGACGGCGGCAATGGCCGGGAATGCCATGCAGACGCTGGTAATCGTCCCTGCGATAATCAACGTTTTACGCCCGGTCGCCTTCACCGCGGCGACAAACTCTGGGTTATCCCAGGCGTTGATTTCGCCTTTACGCGCGATGTACTGCGCGTGCGGCGCATTTTCATGGATTTCCGGGATCAAAGGGCCGTTTGGCCCTTGTGGCACGGAAGCGGTGGTGATCACCGGGAGTCCAGCCAGCGTGGCCATCTTCGCCAGCGCCGCGGCGCGTGCGCGCAGCTCGGGCATTGGCATATCGCCAACCGTCTGGAACAGACCGCTCTGATGATCAATTAACAGCATAGCGGTATCATTCACATCAATAACCGGACGTGCACCGTTGAAATTTGCGGGAGTAGACATTCCTTTCACCTCTGTTGTTTCAAATTTGACCAAAGCGGCCGGAGTTAAAATCGCGTACAGCTTCAGCGATTTCGGTTTGACTGTTCATTACGAAAGGGCCGTAGCCAACAATCGGTTCATTAATCGGTTCGCCAGCCAGTACCAGCACTTTTGCATCGCTGCTGGCATGCAGATTCACACGCTCTCCCTGGTGGCTGAGCACCACCAGCTGCGCTTCCTGTACGGTGCTTTCACCGTTGACCGTGACGCTACCTTCCAGCACCACCAGCGCGGTGCTCCAGCCATCGGGCTGTGTAAAGACGATCTCTTTATCCTGCCTGAGCTGCATATCCCAGACGTTCAGCGGCGAGAACGTGCTGGCCGGGCCTTCGGCGTCGAGATAACGCCCGGCGATGACTCGTAGCGAGCCGCTGTCATCCGGCAGCGCTACCGTCGGAATCGACGCGGCTTCAATGCTCTGATAGCCCGGTGCGGTCATTTTGTCTTTTGCTGGCAGGTTGACCCACAGTTGGATCATCTTCAGCTCGCCGCCGCGATTGGCAAAAGCCGCCGAGTGGAATTCCTGATGCAAAATTCCCGCACCTGCGGTCATCCACTGCACGTCGCCGGGACCAATCACCCCACCTTTACCGGTGGAGTCACGGTGTTCCACTTCACCGGCGTAGACAATCGTGACCGTCTCGAAACCGCGGTGCGGATGTTCGCCGACGCCGCGCTTTGCGCCATCTGCCGGGAAACTGTGCGGCCCGGCGTAGTCAAGCAGCAAAAATGGACTCAGGCTCTCGCCGTGCGACTGATACGAAAAGAGCGAACGAACCGGGAAGCCATCTCCCACCCAGTGCGGACGTGGCGCGGTATAAACACCTGTAATCTTTTTCATCTGTTTCTCCAGGGGAGCGATCGTTGATGTGGATTAGCTTATATTCAGGATTAAATTCCCGGTAGATGGCAAAATTGACCTACACTGTTGCAAAAATAGAACAATGGAGTGGCTATGCAGGATCTCAATGATTTCGCGTGGTTTGTCCGCGTGGTCGATCACGGTGGTTTCGCGGCGGCGGGTAGGGCGCTGGATATCCCCAAATCAAAACTGAGCCGTCGTATTGCCCAGCTCGAAGAGCAGCTTGGCGTACGTTTGATTCACCGGACGACCCGGCAGTTTACGGTGACCGAAGTCGGCCAGACTTTTTATCAACATTGTAAAGCGATGTTGATTGAGGCGGAGGCGGCGCAGGAGGCGATTGCGGTGCTCCAGGCTGAACCGCGAGGGAGCGTCAGGTTGACCTGCCCGGTCACTCTGCTGCATGTCCACGTGGGGCCGATGCTGGCACGCTTTATGATGCGCTACCCCGGTATACAGATTCAGCTTGAAGCCACCAATCGGCGGGTTGATTTGGTGGCGGAAGGGGTCGATGTGGCGATTCGCGTTAGGCCGAGGCCCTTTGACGATAGCGATCTGGTGATGCGCGTGCTCGCCGATCGCGGGCACTGCCTGGTGGCCAGCCCATCGCTGGTGGCGACCTTGGGTAAACCTCATTCGCCGGATGAACTCAGCCGTTGGCCGGGGCTAAGTATGGCGGCCGGCAAGCATGTTCATAAGTGGTCACTCGGTGGGCCGGAAGGGGCCAAAGCGGAGGTCCATTTCACGCCGCGCCTGATTACTGGCGATATGCTGGCGCTGCGCGAAGCCGCCGTTGCGGGGGTTGGCGTGGTGCAACTGCCGATCCTGATGGCGCGAGAGCAGTTGGCAACGGGGACGCTGGTTCGCGTGCTGGACGACTGGGAACCGAAACGCGAGGTGATTCACGCGGTGTTTCCTTCACGTAGAGGGCTGCTGCCCGCCGTACGGGCGCTGGTGGATTTTCTCAGTGAAGAGTATGCGCAGATGATTGAGGAATGATGCCCGTATGCCGCTTCTCCTGCTGGGTATTCTTCCGTGAGGGTCGGTAACCGTGCTTCGGCATCATACGTGGTGAAAAATCAGGGAATAACCTTGCTCGCGCCAGTGCTGTAATAGCTCCTGTTGCCGACGGGTAGGCGTGATGCCTGTCCAGACAATCAGCTGTTGTCCCGGAAAGAGTTCCGGGCGAGGAGATTCCTGGGGTTCGGCGAGCACGGCAATATGCCAGCCTTGCTGAGACAGACGCCAGGCTTCCAGCCACAGGCGCGTGCGGTCTTCGGTATCCCAGCCGATCAGCAGCGCATCTTTGCCTGCTTTTTTCCGCGCTTCGGCAAGGCAGGAAGAGACAAACTCGATCAGTACACCGTCAAGCAGGCTACACATGATGCGCGCGGTGTTTTGATCGAGACTGATGCGCTGGCGTACGGGGATAAAAACGTGGTCTATCAGGTCGCCAGAGGCGTGTTCACGGCTCAGTGCGCGGATTTTAGCCCGCAGTTTGGCGGGATGCGCAAAACGAAGCGCCGCCATCATTTCTTCTTGCAGCGTCAACCAGTCGTCGTGGGCCGTGACCTTACTTTGTTCCAGCAGGGCTTTCACTTTGCCCACCGGTACGCCGTTTTTAATCCAGCGCTTTATCTCTTCGATACGCTGGATGTCCTCTTCGTCAAACTGGCGATGCCCGCCTTCACTTCTTTGGGGTTTCAATAACCCATAACGACGTTGCCAGGCACGTAGGGTGACGGGGTTGATACCACATCGTTCGGCAACATCGCCTATGCTGTAAAAGCCCATTCAGCCCTCATCTCTATACTTATACGTTTTGTGAAATAATTACGTATTGGTACCGTTTGTACAATTTATAATTTATTGTACAGCTGCTTTTTAATCAAGCGAAGCGAGAAAGTCCGCAATTTGACGGGGAGGGAGATGATACAGGTTATCTCTCTGATATAAAGAAAAAAAATGCAGCGCTAATCCTGCCGTCAGGGTGCGGCAGGAGAAAACATACGGTTACAATTCGGTCTTTTTCTCTGGCCAGGCCACGGCGGGGATACCCTGGAAACAGGGGGAGGCAAACAAATGGCCCTGGAATTCAGTGATGCCCGCCGATTCCAGCCACATCCACTCTTCTGCTTTTTCCACACCCACTGCGGATACCGCGATTTCAAGCGATGTACAGCATTTGATAATCGCATGGATAATGGCCTGACGTGGCCCACTTTTGTGTACGTCCTGAATAAGGTCGCGGTTGATCTTGATACGATCGGGCTGGAATTGCGCGAGCAGCTGCAGGCCGGCAAACCCAGCGCCAAAGTGATCGATGGCGACACTGATTCCTGCTCCTTTCAACGATCGTACCGCCCGGCTGAAGGCATCGAACTGAGAAATGGCCTCGCTTTCCGTAAACTCGACGATGATCTGCTCAGGGACGAGGTTATTCTCGGCGATCGACTGGAGCAAAATATCGACCGCATTTGGCACGTTGACCAGGGTCATTGGCAAGATATTGACTGACAGCGTGCAATCGCCAGGATCCAGCGCAGCGGCCAGTGCAAAAGCCGTCTTCTTGCTGGATAAATCCGCCAGATAGATTTCATCGCCGCTCAGGTGCGCAAAATAGGCTTTTGGTGAATCACCTGAGGGCGTGCGTAACAAAGCTTCAATCGAGATAATCTCACGGGCGAGAGGGTCGATAATAGGCTGAAAGGCAAAGCTGCAGCCCGCCCCGGCGTTCAACGGCAAAGTGGAAAGGCAGCGCGGTTGTTCGGTCGCGATAAAATCCCAGCTGTCGGCAGAAGGTATTTCGAAGTAATTCTCTTTTTCGATGGCTTCTACAAAAGTCCGGAAAAACTGCAACGCCCGATCGCGATAGGTGAGCTGATATCGCGAGGTTCCCCTATCCAGAATAACTTGTAATACCTCGTCCCTGCCGTGCTCTCGTAGATCGAAAAGCTCCATTCCCGTCATTCCAAAGCGCCTTGAAGGGCTGTAATCGCAGAGGAGTTCGACCACGTTATAGTGGCGATGGTCAGCACAAATCGCCTGATAAATCGCTTTTACGTTCTCTTCTGGGCCTTCAAGTAGCTGAAAAAAATGGGTGCCGTTGAACAACAGGATACCTGTCACATCTGCACGATTATTCTTGATATTGGCGTCGGCGACCATACTTTCGAGCGCTTTTACCGGGACATCATCGCGAAGATGACTGCGGTAGATAATGGTTGTGAGCATGATTTTCCGGCGTTAAGGAGGGATGAGTTCTAACACTACCAGATTACGGTGTGCTTAACACATTAAATTAACATGGATTTTACCAATCGCGTGAGAGGAACCTTACGGTGATGACAGCGTTCGCTGGTGTCAAAAATAACTATGTGAATACATGTACAACATTATGACGTAAAACCTACTTTTTGTGTATTCAACTATATGAAAATAAAGAATTAGCATTTTTTGTTAAATATGAGTCATTTGCTTGTACAGATTTTGTGTACAATTTTTTGTATCGTTTAATCACAAGATGTTTATCTCTTACTTATTCGTACAGGAGAAACACATGCAGCAAAATGGTTACATTTTTGATACGGCTGGTGCCATTGCACAGTATTTCAATAAGGCCAACTTGCCGACACAGCAGGAAACGCTGGGTCAGATTGTGGTGGAGATACTGCACGATGGTCGTCACCTAAACCGTAAAGCTCTCTGCACCAAGTTATTAAGCAGACTGGAGAAAACGACCTGTGAGAAGGAGAAAGGCCACTACAATGCGTTGATCGGTCTGCTTTTCGAGCGCTGACTGGCAAACTGAAATCCAGGGCGCGTTTGCGCTCCCGGGACAATAGAAAGAGAGAGCGTGATGAAGCGAAGTGACATTGAGAGACTGACTGACGAACTTATCGGAGAGGCAGTGTTGTTATTACTCAAGCGTAAGGCGCCGGTAAACTCGATGGCTCTACTGACCCAACTTCGTTCTCTGCAGGCGGTAGAGACCAACGCACTACGACGGCGTGCTTTTACATCGGTTATTACTGATATTGAGGCGGTCGTTATGAATAAAAGCAAAGACACAGTACAGCAATTAAAGGTTGGACAGACGGAAGCGGTCCGATCGGTATCGGGTGAAAGTTCAAGCTTAAACTCAGGAAAGGGAAAAGTGCACTGAAACCTTACTTTTATTAATGGTGAAAAAATGAACGCGGCAATGATTCAACAACCTGATATTTACAGCGCTTTACGCGATCATTCTCTGTCAGATCATTTTCGTCATTCTGGTGAAGTACTGTCTGAAGAAGCAATCGTTTTAGGATCCGCCATTCGTCATATTCTGATGAGAGGGGAATCTATTAATAATAAAAATATCATTTTGTTCCTCGTACAGCGTTTGGAAGTCACTGAAGATGTTGTTCTGGCGGATGTCATTCGCAATACGCTGGAGATTGTTGTCGGCCATACCATGGATGATATCTGAACATAAACAAGGCCCGACGAACGTAAATGTTAAACGGCTGGTCAATAGCTAACTATCGACCTATTTCTTGTTTCGCCTTCACTGGATAAATCAATCATGCGCAGCGACGACTATGTACGGACAAAGCATGCCGATTTTTGGCTTTCGGATAATTATCTCCGGTGGGGGCTGGAGACTATTTTTACCCAGTTCTCATTAGCGGATTGCTCAATTCGTTATGTGTTTTTAACCGAACAGAGATACAGTGAAGTTCGTGAACACAATTATGACCTGAGTAAAACCAGAATAATCTTGCTGACAGAGAGTTCGTTCTTCCAGTTCCTTAATCATATGTCTATTTATCAATTTCCAATGAATTCAAGCATTGAAGAGTTGCATCGGTTTATTATTTCGATCAGCCATAAAAAAGACGCGCTACGGCCGTGTAAAACGCCGATTTCCTTAAGTCAACGTGAACGTCTGCTCATTGATTTGATTAAGCAAGGGAAACGGATAGCAGATATGGGCGAGCTTCTGGATCTGCATATTAAAACGGTTTATCAAACGCGCCAGTCGCTGATGAAAAAAATAGGCAGCAGGGGGGCTGTTGATTTGATGCATAAACTGCACAGCGACATCTTCAAAAGCTGGCTAGCGGAGAGCCATCCGTTGCATTGATGCTTCGCTTACCCCTGAGGGGCTGCCCATTCGCTGCGCTACCGGTCTGTCCACCGGCTGCGCAGCGAATAGGCCCCCGCTGGCGTGCAACAGGCGAAAAAAAAGCCCGTACTTTCGTACGAGCTCTTCTTAAAATATGGCGGTGAGGGGGGGATTGACTCGCTTTGCTCGCCCCTGCGGGGCAGCCCGCTCACTGCGTTCGCGGTCTGTCCAACTGGCTGCGCCAGTTGTCGAACCCCGGTCGGGGGTTCTCATCCCCCCGCAGGCGTGCAATATGCGAAAAAAAAGCCCGTACTTTCGTACGAGCTCTTCTTAAAATATGGCGGTGAGGGGGGGATTCGAACCCCCGATACGTTGCCGTATACACACTTTCCAGGCGTGCTCCTTCAGCCACTCGGACACCTCACCATATTGTCTTCCCAGCATCGCTGGGACGAGCGCTAATGTAGGGAAAAGGCTCGTCAGCGTCAATAAACTTTTTTGAAAAATCGCGCGTTTAGACAAACTTCAAGCAAATTGCTTCTTTAACATGCATAAATCGTCTTTTTTGCGATCACCCCTGCATTTTCCCGGACGGGTATCCGAAATTTGTTATCCTGTTCAATCACAAAAATAATCGAAAACCGCGCCTGGTTGACGCGAATGCGGGCGCCCTGAGCAGGAGTCACTATGGAGATCATCTTTTATCACCCGACGTTTGATACCTCTTACTGGATTGCAGAGCTAAGCAAAAAGCTACCCGGCGCTTGTATTCGCGCCTGGGAGCGAGGTGACAATGCGCCAGCAGATTACGCGCTGGTGTGGCACCCCCCGGTAGAGATGTTACAAGGTCGCGCACTGAAGGCCGTGTTTGCGCTCGGGGCGGGCGTGGACTCTATCCTGAGCAAACTCAAGGCGAATCCGGAGATGCTGCCGTTGTCGATTCCGCTGTTTCGACTGGAAGATACCGGCATGGGTATTCAGATGCAGGAATACGCGGTCAGCCAGGTGCTGCACTGGTTCCGGCGCTTTGATGACTACCAGGCGTTGCAGCGAGAGTCTACCTGGCAGCCGTTGACGGACTATACCCATGACGAATTTACCATCGGGATCATGGGCGCAGGCGTTCTGGGATCGAAAGTCGCAGAGAGTCTGCTGGCGTGGGGGTTCCCGGTTCAGGTCTGGAGCCGCAGCCGTAAAAGCTGGCCACAGGTGACCAGCTTTGCCGGAGAAGCTGAGCTGGGCGAATTTTTACGCGGTACGCGCGTGTTGATTAACCTGCTGCCAAACACGGCGGAAACGCTCGGGATTATTAACGCCTCACTGCTGGAACAGCTACAAGATCATAGCTATGTGCTGAACCTTGCCCGCGGAGTCCACGTTGTGGAGGATGATCTGTTGGCGGCGCTTAATAGCGGTAAGCTGAAAGCCGCGATGTTAGATGTGTTCAGCCGTGAACCGCTACCGAAAGAGAGTCCGCTGTGGCTTCATCCACGAGTCACGATGACGCCGCACGTCGCCGCCGTGACGCGTCCGCAGGAGGCGATTGCCTATATCGCCCAGAGCATTACTCAGCTTGAGCGCGGTGAAATGCCGGGCGGCCGAGTCGATCGGGTGCGCGGCTATTGATGAACCAGGCTAATAAACACCGGGCTTTCCTGCTATCCTAGGCTTATCACGAGAGAGGAGAAAGTGATGTATCCTGTTGACCTACATATGCACACCGTTGCCAGCACGCATGCATACAGTACGCTGCATGACTATATTGCAGAGGCGAAACGTAAAGGGATTAAACTCTTCGCGATTACTGACCACGGCCCCGACATGGCCGATGCGCCGCACTACTGGCATTTTGTGAATATGCGCATCTGGCCGCGTATTGTTGAAGGGGTCGGCATCCTTCGCGGTATTGAGGCCAATATCAAAAATATTGCCGGCGAAATTGACTGCACCGGGCCGATGTTAACCTCGCTCGACTTTATCATCGCCGGTTTCCACGAGCCGGTCTTTGCTCCTCAGGACAAAGAAACCCATACCCAGGCGATGATCGCCGCGATGGCGAGCGGCAATGTGCATATGATTTCACATCCCGGCAATCCGAAATTTCCCGTAGATATTCCGGCTATTGCTGCTGCGGCAGCAAAGTATCAGGTGGCGCTGGAGATTAATAATTCCTCGTTTGTTAGCTCGCGCGTTGGCAGCGAACAAAATTGCCAGGCGATTGCTGCCGCGGTGCGCGATGCGGGTGGCTGGCTAGCGTTGGGTTCTGACTCGCATACCGCGTTTACGCTGGGCGAGTTTACCGAATGCCAGAAGATCCTCGATGCTGTTGATTTCCCACAGGACAGGATCCTTAACGTCACGCCGCGACGTTTTCTGAATTTCCTTGAATCGCGCGGGATGCCGTCGATTCCTGAATTTGCTGATTTTTAATGACTAACTGGAATAACTGAATGAACGAGTTTTCAATCCTCTGCCGTGCGCTGGGTTCCCTGTATTATCGCCAGCCGCAGGATCCTCTGCTGGTACCGCTGTTTACCCTGATTCGGGAAGGCAAGCTGGCAGCGCACTGGCCGCTGGAGCAGGATGAACTGCTGACTCGTCTGCAAAAGAGCTGTGATATTCAGCAGATTGCAGCCGACTACAACGCGTTGTTCGTGGGTGAAGAGTGCCGCGTTCCGCCAGTGCGCAGCGCATGGGTGGAAGGGGCAAGCGAAGCGGAAGTGCGTGCATTCCTGAGCGGCAACGGTATGCCACTGGGCGACGGGCCGGCGGATCAGATGGGCACGTTGCTGCTGGCGGCTTCCTGGCTGGAAGATAACGTGGACGAGGATAACGACGCGCTCGAAACGCTGTTTGCTGAGTATCTGTTACCGTGGTTTGAAACGTTTCTCGGGAAAGTGGAAGCTCATGCCAGTACCGCGTTCTGGCGTACTATGGCACCGTTGACGCGTGAAGCGATCGCCGCAATGTGGGATGAGCTGCAGGAAGAAGATGAAGAGTGATTTAGATCACTATTTCACTGCAAATGAAATGTATCTGATGAGAATAATGTGTTCATGATCTCATCATAAAAGCGAGCATCTGCTAAGATGCTCGCCATGAACGTTATCTTAGCTATCGCAATAACTACAGGCATTCTCTCCGGTCTCTGGGGATGGGTGGCCGTATCGCTTGGTTTATTAAGCTGGGCCGGTTTTCTTGGCTGCACGGCGTATTTCGCCTGCCCGCAGGGCGGTATGAAAGGCCTGGCTATTTCAGCCTGTACTACCATGAGTGGGGTTATCTGGGCGCTGGTGATTATCTATGGCAGCGCGCTGGCGCCGCATCTGGAGATCGTCAGCTACATGATGACTGGCGTGGTGGCTTTTCTGATGTGTATACAGTCAAAACAGCTGCTGCTGTCATTTGTTCCAGGTACCTTTATTGGTGCCTGTGCGACATTTGCCGGGCAGGGCGACTGGCGGGTGGTCGTTCCGTCTCTGTTGGTTGGCCTGCTGTTTGGCTATGCCATGAAAAACAGCGGTCTGTGGCTGGCAAACCGTAAAGCCGACAGCAAACAGACCAAAGAATCGGCACTGTAGTGGTCTTGATATGAAAAAACGGCGGCAGGATTATCCTGGCGCCGTTTTTTATGTTCGTCGCTAATGCTTAAAATTGTCGTTGGCCCAGGAGACTGCCTGGGTGCGGTTCTTGACGGCAATTTTCTTAAACAGGTGATAGAGATGCGTTTTTACCGTACTCTCGCTGATAAATAGCGCCTGGGCGATCTCAATGTTTGATGCACCGACCCTCAACTTATTCAGGATCTCCTTTTCCCGATAGGTAAGGATAGTGCTCTCTAAGTTGTCATAGCGATAGTTACCCGCATGCATGATCAGGTAGCTGGCGAGCTTACGCGAAAAATAGCATTCACCTTCCATTACCTTCTGCAAGCCTTTCACCAGGAAATGTTCTTCGTCTTGCGCATAGAAAATACCGCTAATGTGCGGCCAAACCTCGATATCCGGATATGAGTAATCTTCAGGCGTGTTGAACAGCAGCAGTTTGACGCCGTTGTTGAGTTTGCACAATTCTTCCTGCCAGGCTTTTATGAGACGCCTATCCGTTTCCATCATATCGAAAAGGATAATGCCTGAGCTTAAGTTCTCAATGCTAACTAGATGAATATTAATAATTTTGATATCCATCTTTAGTAGTTTCCTTAAGTTCTGAGACAGTGCGCATGACTGAAGCGACGGTCTTGTAATTAAGGAAAGCGTCTGGTTAGTAAAGGTGAGCTCTTTTGCCATGATGAGTCCCCAATATAATTTTCACAGCAGGCAAGTATTATAAAATCATCAATTTAAGTGCTGCTGAAATGTGGTTGCTGTGTGGTTGACATGCTTAAAATAAAAAAATAAGAACCAACGCTGCTTAATTTAAAATTTAGACGCTGGTAATCCTAAAGCAAGAAATAATCATGAAACAAAATGTAAAAATAAATTTCAAAATGTATGCTTGATGTTTTTATTAAGATTTTAACACGTAATCTTAATGATCATACATATGTTTTTTTATCGCGTTAAATTCATTTGATATCATGGTGATAGATGGATTTCAAATTGGTTTAATAAGATTGCATCAGTACATTTGTATGATAATTCAATGTGACCTTTCCCACTCTTCAAACTTTAGTCGAATCGGCCATCTTATAACGTACTGTTTTGCGGAAGCCTTATTCACAGGCGTTGATGACAGCTGGCTAATACTAAAGGTTGACTTATTCGAAAATAAATCAACCTTTGCGCTGAGATCGTCATACCACGCTGCTATGCATAATCATCCGTATAGCATCGAGTAACTAAGTATTTCGGTGCAGTAAACATTACGTATCTTACTTTCGGTATCACTAACGCGGCAAGGCGGTTAATCTTCAAAAGACATGACGAAATAGAATTATCCAGGCAAATGGCAAATAGCAGTCACTATGGTTTTATCTAAAACCGGTAGTGAGTCTATTTTTGACCATGAAAATAATCCGCAATCTTCTTTATCGCTTGCGCTGGATATCTATGGACTTATTTTAAATCGCCGCATATCAATATTCCAGTTATCCGCCATAACTGATTGAAATAAATGGTATTCACTGTTTTTAATTCTTATTAATGCCGTCAGAAGGTTATGTAATTTAATAACCGGGTGTCGTGATTATCACCAGCTCTATTTTGTTTTTATTACAAAATAATCGATTTTTACGGCAATAGCACACAGCACTTTATAACGCGTGAAAGGGTTAATCATGAAAATGAAGCAACTCGCCATTATTGTGGCGCTCACCGTTTTATACCCTGCAACGACTATATATGCCGTAGCCGCAGGTGGTAATGGGAATAACGGTGGAAATGGCAATAGCGGCCAAAACGCTAATAGCCAGGGAAATGGCAATGGCAACAATGGTAATGGTAACGGCAATGGAGGGGGTGGCAACGGAAGCGGCAATAACGGCAACGGCAATGCTAACGGTAACGGCGGCGGTGGCGACAACGGCGGCGGCGGTAACGGTAATGGCAATAACGGGAACGGTAATGGCAATGGAGGCGGGGGCAACGGAAGCGGCAATAATGGCAATGGGAATGGCAACGGTAACGGCGGCGGCGGTGGCAATAACGGTGGTGGCGGCGGTGGTAATAACGGCGGTGGCGGTCAGGGTGGCGGCAGCGGTGGCGGCGGCGACAATGGCGGCGGTAACGGCAATGGCAATAACGGGAACGGTAATGGCAATGGAGGCGGAGGCAACGGAAGCGGCAATAATGGCAATGGGAATGGCAACGGTAACGGCGGCGGCGGTGGTAATAACGGCGGTGGCGGCCAGGGTGGCGGCGGCGACAATGGCGGCGGTAACGGTAATGGCAATAACGGGAACGGTAATGGCAATGGAGGCGGGGGCAACGGAAGCGGCAATAATGGCAATGGGAATGGCAACGGTAACGGCGGCGGCGGTAATAACGGCGGTGGCGGTCAGGGTGGCGGCAGCGGTGGCGGCGGCGACAATGGCGGCGGTAACGGTAATGGCAATAACGGGAACGGTAATGGCAATGGAGGCGGGGGCAACGGAAGCGGCAATAATGGCAATGGGAATGGCAACGGTAACGGCGGCGGTGGTCATCACGGCAACGGCGGTCATGGAAACCACGAAGGCAATGGCGGTGGTAACGGTGGCGGTTGGGGTAACGGTAATGGTGGCGGTCACGGCCATAATCCGTTCGGTGGTCATGGAAATCATGGTGGCGGCAATCACGGCGGCGGTAACCACGGTGGCGGTAACCACGGCGGCGGTGGTGGCAACAACGGTGGTGGCGGCGGTAACAACGGTGGTGGAGACGGCAATGGCGGCGGCAACAACGGCGGTGGTTCAGGCGTAACCGTAACGACCGTTCGTGGCGGTCAGTCGGGCGGGAATGGCTCGGATAATAACAGTTCAAGATCCTCTAAGTGCAACCAGCCTGGGGCGATTGGCTGTAACTTCCGCTAATAGATAAGTATGGATTAATCATTGAGTGATATGAGTTTATTCTATTAATAGGCCGTAACCTCTGGCGTTACGGCCTTTTTTATGTTTATCAGCCAGCATAAAGAACGCGATGGTACCGCCGATAATGAGTCTAACTATATAAATTTTCTATGTAAAACGTGGTTGCAAAAGGGGTGATGTGAGCATAATGTAAAGAAAATGTTTACATTAAGAGTGCTCGCTTCGAATTGCAGATCCTGGACGCAACGTCTTCATGGAAGATCTCAAATTATCGGAGAGTTACCATGCAAACATTCCCGCGATTTTTCACTGCTATCATCTCCTTGCTTGCCTTTTTCTGTTTCAGCACGCTGGCCGCAAACAGTGGTGTGATCCACTTTCGTGGGCAGATCGTCGAGCCGCCCTGCGATTACCAACCCTCACCGACCAAAATGAGCGTGAACTGTTATCAGGACGGCAAGAATCATGTTCAGACGGTATCAATGAACGCCCTGCAGCAGGGGCAGCAGTTCGTCAATGAGAAGAGCACCGCCAGGCTGCAATGGCTAAATGCGGATAAAAAAGAAGCGATTCTCACCGTGGAGTACAAATAGCCCGAAACGAAATGACGGGGCGCGTTGTCTATGGTAGATAATCGATTTGTCTTAGTAAGAGGATAGTAAGCATGACCGAACGAATTCAGGTGCTGCAGGGAGATATCACCCGCCTTGAGGTGGATGTTATCGTCAATGCCGCCAATCCTTCACTGATGGGAGGCGGTGGTGTGGATGGTGCAATCCATCGCGCTGCCGGGCCGTCGTTACAGGAGGCTTGCGCCGTTGTTCGCCAGCAGCAGGGAACCTGTCCGACCGGGCATGCGGTGATCACTCACGCGGGAAACCTGAAAGCAAAAGCGGTTATTCATACGGTTGGGCCGGTCTGGCAGGGCGGGGGAGAACAGGAAGCCTCGCTCTTGCAGCAGGCATACCACAATAGCTTGCAGCTGGCGCTGGATAATGGCTATCGCACGCTGGCCTTTCCGGCGATTTCAACCGGAGCCTACGGCTACCCTCATCGTGAGGCGGCGGAAATTGCCATCAGTACAGTGGCCGCGTTTCTGACTCGGCGCAGCCTGCCGGAAATTGTCTTTTTTGTCTGCTTCGATGACGAAACCACGCGGTTGTATCAGGAAATACTCGGCCAGACGCGGATCCCTGCGCTGGCCAACGACGCCAACACCTAGTGGCCGGCCGTCTGCTGTTTAGGTGCCTTTTGCTGCGGTTTGCCGGAAAACAGGAAGCGCAGCAGGGGAATACGCAGATGAATTTCGTACAACACTAACGCGCAGCCCACGACAAAAACTAACCCGGTGAGGAAGCCGAGCGTATTTGAGCTAATGCTCGGCATAATCCAGGCGCCGAAGAACAGCGTCAGCGGGTGGTGCACCAGATAGATAAATAATGAAGCATTGACGAAATAGGTGACGCGTGCAGACTGGAAGTTCAGCATACGATGGCCAAATGAGAACACCACGTTCACCATCCACACGCCTAATACCATCGTAATCACATATTCTGTTTCATACATCCATGCATCGCCAGAACCGTAGTGCTGATTTAGACGATAGGCGATAAAACCGAGTAGGGCCGCCACGATGCACCACGGTGAAGGGGTGGTGAACAGCGTTTTTAACTTCGGATGAATAAAAGCCAACGCACCAAGAATAAAGAAAGGCACGTAAAACAGCGTCTGCATGACCACGAAGTTAAACAGACCATCACTTAGAATCGGCGGGTAGATAAGGAATAGCGTCCGACGGATAGCGGCATAGACCACACCGAGCAGCAGGAACATGAGCGTAAGTTTGCCCATAGTCATGTTGTCGAAGAGATCGGCGCGTCGGCGCATCTGGCGACGGCGCATCAAATGGAAAAACAGAATACCGAGGGTAGTCAGCACCACCAGAACGAGTAGGAACCATAGGTGCGATACCAGCTCCCAGGCTAGCGTATTATATTTTTGGTAAAACGACAGCGTATGCCAGGTTTCCGTCTTACCCTTAACGTATTGCAACATCAGGAATTGCGGCAGCGTCAGCAGTGGAATAGCGGTCAGCATCGGAATACCCACGCGCTCAACGCGAACCTTCCACCATTTTTTGATGGGGTAGCGCAAAAATAGCATATAGGAAAAGTAGCCGGAGATAACAAAGAACACCTGCATGCGAAATGCGTGGACAAAATCGTTAAAAAGCGTCAGCCACCATGACGGCGTCGGGCTATTCATATGCCAGGTGTGAGTAGAATACAGGAGCGAAATATGAAAGGGGATCCCCAGCAACATTAGCCAGGCCCGAATCGAGTCGAGAAAATATTCACGCTGTGCGGGTTTGTTATTCATAGGGTTAGGTACGATTCTCAGACTAATCGCCTTACAGATCCAGACGATAAAGTTTACATTCGTTGGCAACCCTACACGAACTCTGGTTACCTGTCTCCAGGATAAGCACGCAAAGTGCAAAGCGCAGTTAACAGTTGCTTACTCCATAAGCCACTGCGCGCAACAATACGGGGATTATGTTGTCGGATTGCTTGAATTTCCAGTAAAATGGATCGGATCGATTTAAGCACACAAAGGGGGAAGTGCTTAGTTATATGAAACAGAAACCACAGATGATGAAACTGCGTTGGTTAGGCGCAGCCGTAATGTTGTCCCTGTGTACTTCATCTGCATGGGCATTCACTATTGATGACGTTGCAAAGCAGGCTAAGTCGCTGGCGGATAAGAGCTATGAAGCGCCAAAAAGCAACCTGCCTTCCGTCTTCCGCGATATGAAATATGCGGACTACCAGCAAATCCAGTTCAACCACGATAAGGCATACTGGAGCAACATTAAGACCCCGTTTAAGCTCGAATTCTACCATCAGGGTATGTATTTCGACACGCCGGTGACCATTAATGAAGTCACGGCGACTTCCGTGCGCAAAATCAAATACAGCCCGGACTACTTCACGTTCGGTGACGTGAAGCATGACAAAGACACCGTGAAGGATCTGGGCTTTGCCGGCTTCAAAGTGCTGTACCCGATCAACAGCAAAGATAAAAACGACGAAATTGTCAGCATGCTGGGCGCCAGCTACTTCCGCGTGCTCGGTCAGGGGCAGGTGTATGGCCTGTCCGCCCGCGGTCTGGCTATTGATACGGCGCTGCCGTCCGGTGAGGAGTTCCCTCGCTTCCGTGAATACTGGATCGAGCGTCCAAAAGCGACCGATAAGCGTCTGACTATCTACGCGCTGCTGGATTCCCCACGTGCAACCGGCGCTTACCGGTTTGTGGTGATGCCGGGCCGCGATACCGTCGTGGACGTGCAGAGCAAAATTTATCTGCGCGACAAAGTGGGTAAACTGGGCGTTGCGCCGTTGACCAGCATGTTCCTGTTTGGGCCGAACCAGCCTTCCGCCGCGACCAACTATCGTCCGGAACTGCACGACTCTAACGGTTTGTCCATTCACGCCGGTAACGACGAGTGGATCTGGCGTCCGCTGAACAATCCGAAACATCTGGCCGTCAGCAGCTTCGCGACCGAAAACCCGCAGGGCTTCGGCCTGCTGCAGCGTGGCCGTCAGTTCTCTCGCTTTGAAGACCTCGACGATCGCTACGATCTGCGCCCGAGCGCCTGGATTACGCCGAAAGGCGATTGGGGTAAAGGCACCATCGAGCTGGTTGAGATTCCAACCAACGACGAGACCAACGATAACATCGTTGCTTACTGGACACCGGATAAGCTGCCGGAAGCCGGTAAAGAGATGAACTACAAGTACACCATCACCTTTACCCGCGACGAAGACAAACTGCACCCGACGGACAACGCGTACGTGATGCAGACTCGCCGCTCTACCGGCGATGTCAAACAGTCGAACCTGATTCGTCAGCCTGACGGTACCCTGGCGTTCATCGTCGACTTTACCGGTGCCGATATGCGTAAAATGCCGCAGGATACGCCGGTAACGGCGCAGACGAGCATTGGCGATAACGGTGAAATCGTTGAAAACAGCGTTCGCTATAACCCGGTGACTAAAGGTTGGCGTTTAACACTGCGCGTGAAGGTGAAAGATCCGAAGAAAACCACTGAAATGCGCGCTGCGCTGGTCAACGCGGACCAAGCGCTGAGTGAAACCTGGAGCTATCAGCTGCCTGCAAATGAATAAGACAACGAAGTATATCGACGCACTGTCGCTTACGGATGCAGAAAAAGCGGCACTCCCGGACACGACGCTTCGCGCCGTGCACGAAGCGCTGGATGACGAGCATCAGACGATTGCACGCGATGACGATACGCCATTGGCGTCCGTTAAAGCGCGTCTGAAAGAGAGCTGGCCAGATTCTCTGAGCGGCGATCAGCTCATCAAAGACGAGGAAGGGCGCACGCAGCTGCAGGCGATGCCGAAAGCAACGCGTTCTTCTATGTTCCCGGACCCGTGGCGTACCAACCCGGTTGGTCGCTTCTGGGATCGTCTGCGTGGCCGTGATGTCACTCCGCGCTACCTGTCTCGTCTGACCAAAGAAGAGCAGGAGCGTGAAGCGAAATGGCGTACGGTGGGTTCCTTACGCCGTTACACGCTGCTGATTCTGACGCTGGCGCAGACCGTGGTCGCGACCTGGTATATGAAGACCATCCTGCCGTATCAGGGTTGGGCGCTGATTAACCCGGCCGATATGGTCGGGCAGAATCTGTGGGTCTCCTTTATGCAGCTCCTGCCGTATCTGCTGCAAACCGGGATCCTGATCCTCTTTGCCGTCCTGTTCTGCTGGGTCTCCGCCGGTTTCTGGACCGCGCTGATGGGCTTCCTGCAGCTGCTGATAGGCCGCGACAAGTACAGCATTTCCGCGTCTACCGTGGGAGATGAACCGCTGAACCCGGAACACCGGACGGCGCTGATTATGCCTATCTGTAACGAAGACGTGTCCCGCGTATTCGCCGGTCTGCGTGCGACCTGGGAGTCGGTGAAAGCCACTGGCCAGCAGAAGCACTTTGACGTTTACATCCTCAGCGACAGCTATAATCCGGACATCTGCGTAGCAGAGCAAAAAGCCTGGATGGAGCTGATTGCCGAGGTGCAGGGCGAAGGGCAGATCTTCTATCGTCGTCGTCGTCGTCGCGTGAAGCGTAAAAGCGGCAACATCGATGACTTCTGCCGCCGCTGGGGTAATCAGTACAGCTATATGGTCGTGCTGGATGCCGACTCGGTGATGTCCGGCGACTGCCTGACCAACCTGGTGCGCCTGATGGAAGCGAACCCGAATGCTGGGATCATCCAGTCTTCGCCGCGCGCCTCCGGGATGGACACGCTGTACGCCCGCTGCCAGCAGTTTGCAACCCGCGTTTACGGCCCGCTGTTTACCGCTGGTCTGCACTTCTGGCAGTTAGGCGAATCGCACTACTGGGGCCACAACGCGATCATTCGCGTGAAGCCATTTATCGAGCACTGCGCGTTAGCGCCGCTGCCGGGCGACGGTAACTTCGCGGGTTCGATTCTGTCGCACGACTTTGTTGAAGCCGCGCTGATGCGTCGTGCCGGGTGGGGCGTATGGATTGCCTACGATCTGCCGGGCTCCTATGAAGAGCTGCCGCCGAACCTGCTGGATGAACTGAAGCGTGACCGTCGCTGGTGTCAGGGTAACCTGATGAACTTCCGACTGTTCCTGGTAAAAGGGATGCACCCGGTTCACCGTGCGGTGTTCCTGACCGGCGTGATGTCCTACCTCTCCGCGCCGCTGTGGTTTATGTTCCTGGCCCTGTCGACCGCGCTGCAGGTGGTGCACGCGCTGACCGAGCCGCAGTACTTCCTGCAGCCGCGTCAGCTGTTCCCGGTGTGGCCGCAGTGGCGTCCTGAGCTGGCGATCGCCCTGTTTGCTTCGACTATGGTGCTGCTGTTCCTGCCGAAACTGCTGAGTATCATCCTCGTGTGGTGCAAAGGCTCGAAAGAGTATGGCGGCTTTGTGCGCGTGACGATCTCCCTGCTGCTGGAGGTGCTGTTCTCCGTGCTGCTGGCACCGGTGCGTATGCTGTTCCACACCGTATTCGTGGTCAGCGCGTTCCTCGGCTGGGAAGTGGTCTGGAACTCGCCGCAGCGTGATGATGACTCCACGCCGTGGAGTGAAGCCTTTATGCGTCACGGTTCTCAGCTGCTGCTGGGCCTGGTGTGGGCTGTCGGGATGGCGTGGCTGGATCTGCGCTTCCTGTTCTGGCTGGCGCCGATTGTGTTCTCGCTGATTCTGTCGCCGTTCGTGTCGGTGATCTCCAGTCGCTCGACCGTGGGTCTGCGCACCAAACGCTGGAAGCTGTTCCTGATTCCGGAAGAGTACAGCACGCCGAAGGTGCTGGCTGATACCGAGGCGTATCTGGAACAGAACCGCGCGCGTGTGCTGGACGACGGCTTTATGCATGCGGTGTTTAATCCGTCGTTTAACGCCCTGGCGACGGCGATGGCAACCGCGCGTCACCGTGCGAGCCATGTGCTGGAGATCGCCCGCGATCGCCACGTTGAACAGGCGCTGAATGAAACGCCGGATAAGCTGAACCGCGATCGTCGTCTGGTGCTGCTGAGCGACCCGGTCACGCTGTCGCGTCTGCATTATCGCGTCTGGGCTTCACCGGAGAGATATTCCTCATGGGTGGCTGAGTACGATAAGCTTCAGATGAATCCGCTGGCGTTAAAAGCTAAATAACCCGGAGTCCCCGGTCGAGGTAGAACCCCGCCGGGGAAGGTCAGGGGAGATATTTGCCGTAAGGAAATACCGGCCATCCAGCCGGTATTTTTTTGTCTGTAATAATGAGGAAGAACAACGTGATACGAATGATACTGGTGGTCGTCATGACGGTAGTGCTGAGCGGATGCGGCAGCATTATCAGTAGAACGATCCCCGGACAGGGCCATGGAAACCAGTATTATCCGGGCGTGAAGTGGGATCTGCGCGATTCCGCCTGGCGTTATGTCACCATTATCGATCTGCCGTTTTCGCTGGTGTTTGACACACTGCTACTGCCGATCGATGCCAGCCACGGCCCTTATGAGTAACTAACGCTCATCCCATTCATCCGCGGCGGTCTGGCCCTCCTCAGTATCGAGAGAGGGCTCCAGCTGATATTCGCCTTCATCCCACTCGTGCAGCGTATTCTCTTCAACCCATTCCTGACGTAGCTCAATCTCGTCAAAATCACCGTCAAACACGCTCTGCGCGGCTTCGCCGCTGAGCATTGGCAGACATTCGCCTTCTTCATCCTCATCGGCGAAGAACTCGGCCTGCCACATGATGTCACCGTCCTGTAAAACGTACTTTTGCATATTGAACTGCTGTACGTCCGCTTCGCTCTCCTCCAGACCGGGGTTATCGGCGAGAAAAGTTTCGCGTGCCGCATCAATAGCTTCTTCGAGCGTGGCGTATAAGGTCATCTCTTTCTCCCTGCAATTTGACGTGGTATTCAGGGAAATAATAGCTGAAGTTTTCGGTTGTACACGCCCTGCGCGATGTTTTCACGCAAACCGCAGGGCGAGAGGGCTAGGGGCGAGAGGGTTCCGGGTTACGGCGCAGGCTAAAACCGGTATAAACGGCGTTAAACAGCACCACGACGGCGGTGACGCAGAACACCGCGCGGAAGCCATAGTTGGCCGATACGGCGGCGCCAATCAGCGGCCCGGTCACGTTACCGATATCGCGGAACGACTGGTTATAGCTGAAAATACGCCCGGCAATCTGGTTGCTGGCGTTATAGACCAGCAGCGTTTGTACCGCGGGCAGTAGCGCGCCATCGGCGGCCCCCAGCAGGAAGCGCAGAATCCCCAGCTGTAGCGGGTTTTGCACAAATGACATCGGAATCAGCAGCAGCACCGAGACAATCAGCGCGACGATAAGAATTTTCTCCGGGCCGATTCGATCGCCAAGCTTGCCCAGACGCGGTGCGCAAATCAACGCCGCAACGCCGGGGACCGAGGCTATCATGCCGCTAATAAAGGCGATGTTGCTGATATTCCCCGCCAGATCGCGCACGTAGAGCGTGAGGATTGGCGCAATTGAACCGGTGGCGACTTGAATAATTAAGGTGGTGACGAACAGACTAAGCACTAGCTCGCGGTTTTTCAGCGAGCCGAACACCTCTTTAACATGCAGCATCTCCTTTTTGGAGACCGGCGTGAACTGCTCGCGAATAAAGAACAGGGTTAGAACGAAGCAGATAAACAGTACCGTGGCGGTCATAAAGAAGACCGGACGCAGCCCGTAGTTATCCGCCAGGAAGCCTCCGGCGAGCGGCCCAAGCAGCGCGCCGCTGACCGCGCCGGTAGAGAGCGTCCCCAGCGCCCAGCCGCTTTTATGGCGTGGGATCTGGGTGGCAATCAGCGCGTTAGCGTTAGGAATAAAACCGCCCAGCAGCCCCAACAGCGCGCGCAGGATTAAAAACTGCCAGATATTCTGCGCCAGCCCCATCAGCAGCATGACGATGGCCATGCCCAGCGCCGAGCGCAGCAGCATGATTTTACGGCCTTTCCGGTCGGCTAAGCCGCCCCACAACGGAGAGGCGATGGCAGAAAACAGAAAGGTGATACTGAAGACCAGGCCAGACCACATATTCAGCGCGCTGTGGCCGGTTACGCCAAGTTGTTCAACGTACAGAGGGAGGAACGGCATCACCAGGCTGAACGCGGCGCCGGTTAAAAAACAGCCGAGCCAGACGACAGCGAGGTTACGCTTCCAGTTTATGGGGGCATCTGAGGGTTGCATAGGGTTCCGCAGGCAATATCGCCGAAAGAGAGTGTATTTATAAGCCTGCTAATTATGCGCCCGTGTTCATATCACCGCAATGCGGGTAGCTTTTAAAGCTAAAACAAAACGCGCAGCCAGGGCTGCGCGTTGTCGATCAGTAGCGGGAAGGGACACCTTCCGGACGCGTCTTAAAGCGACGATGCAGCCACATATACTGCTCGGGCGCCATCAGAATGCATTTCTCGACGATGGTGTTCATCCATGCGGCGGTTGTTTCAGCGTCGTCCAGCGGCGGGTTGCACTCCGGCTCGAGGATAATCAACTCATAGCCTTTACCATCCGGTTTGCGGCGTGGCACAAACGGCACAACGCAGGCTTTTGACATCTTTGCCAGCATCCAGGTACCGGAAGTCGTCGCCGCGTCTTTCACCGCAAACAGCGGCGCGAACACGCTGGCACGCGGGCCGTAGTCGTGATCCGGCGCGTACCAGATGATCTCGCCATTTTTCAACGCTCTGACCATGCCCTTGAGGTCCTTACGATCGATCATGCTTTTATTCGAGCGCATGCGGCCCCAGGTTTGCAGCCAGTCAAGAACCGGGTTGTCGTTTGGCCGATAGACGCCGATGCCGGGGTTGTGGATACCAAACATACGGGCGCCCATTTCGAGCGTCAGGAAGTGAATACCGATCAGCAAAACGCCGCGTCCAGAATCCTGCACGGCACGGATGTGCTCAAGACCGCTGGCGTCCATCCAGCGGTTAATACGCTTCGTCGGCCAGAACCAGGCGATGCCGGTTTCCATCACGCCCATGCCCACGGACTCAAAATTCTTCACTACCATCCGATGACGTTCCGCTTCGCTCATCTCGGGGAAGCAAAGCTCCAGATTGCGGTAGGCAATTTTTGCGCGGCGCTTCATCAGCTTTAATGCCAGCCTGCCCATCGCGTTGCCGAGGCGGTAGATAACCGGATAGGGCAGCTGAACGACCAGCCAGAGCAGACCAATGCCCAGCCATAATGGCCAGTAACGAGGGTGCAGCAGCGCAGCGGTGAACTTGGGTAACTGGGTCATGTGTTTCCTGTTTTTACGAGCAACTGGCTCTATTGTCGCACTATTTTTCCGTCAACCAAAATGCCAGGGCCACGACTGGCGCTAATTTAGGCAGAGATTTTGCACGGTATAATTATTGGTGATGAAAATGTAGCGCAAAATGTGGGGATGTAAATTGACGATGATTGCTATATCATGCGCCCCGATTAAGACCATCCATTCTATTTTGCAGGATAAGAACACCATGCCAGTGTTGCATAACCGCATTTCGAATGAGACGCTGAAAGCGCAGATGCTGGCGGAAACCGAGCCACGCACCACTATCTCATTCTATAAATACTTCACCATTATCGATCCGAAGGCTACCCGTGATGCGCTCTATGTTGCGCTAACCGAGCTAAAGGTCTTTGGCCGTATCTATCTCGCCCATGAGGGGATTAACGCCCAGATAAGCGTCCCGGCAAGTCTGGTGGAAAAGCTGCGCGAACGTCTGTACAGCTTCGATCCGGCGCTTAAAGATCTGCGTTTGAATATCGCCCTTGATGACGACGGGAAATCCTTCTGGGTACTGCGTATGAAGGTCCGCGATCGTATCGTCGCGGACGGGATTGACGATCCGAGCTTTGATGCCAGCGACGTCGGTGACTATCTGAAAGCGGCGGAAGTTAACGCGATGCTCGATGATCCGGACGCGGTCTTTATCGATATGCGCAACCACTACGAATATGAAGTGGGCCATTTTGAACAGGCGTTGGAAATTCCGGCAGATACCTTCCGCGAGCAGTTGCCGAAGGCCGTGGAAATGATGCAGGAACATAAAGATAAAAAAATCGTTATGTACTGCACTGGCGGTATTCGCTGTGAGAAAGCCAGCGCCTGGATGAAGCATAACGGCTTCAAGCAGGTGTGGCATATTGAAGGTGGCATTATTGAGTACGCGCGTCGTGCCCGTGAGCAGGGGCTGCCGGTGCGCTTTATCGGTAAAAACTTCGTCTTCGACGAGCGTATGGGTGAACGTATCTCCGATGAGGTGATTGCCCACTGCCACCAGTGCGGCACGCTGTGTGACAGCCACACTAACTGCCTGAACGACGGCTGCCACCTGCTGTTTATTCAGTGTCCGGCCTGCGCCGAGAAGTTTGAAGGCTGCTGCAGTGAAGCCTGTCAGCAGGAACACAAGCTGCCGGAAGAGGAACAACGTCAGCGACGTGCGGGCCGTGAAAACGGCAATAAGATCTTTAATAAGTCGCGCGGTCGTTTGAATACGCGTTTAGGCATTCCTGACCCGGAAGGGCAAAACGGCTAGCTGAAATAGAGATAGGCGATATCGGCGAGGGCCAACAGCAGCCAGAGCATCAGATAAAGCATCAGGTGTTCGCGAATGTTGTTGATCAGGTAGTAAAACAGACGACGCATATCATTCTCGGTAGAACGGCCCCGCATTGTCGGGGCCGTTTATTTTTAGTGGTTAAAGCGGGCCAGCGCGAAGGGACTCAGGTCAAACGCGGGCGTCTGCTGTTGCGCAAATTGGGCGGCAATTTCGCCCAGCACGGTAGCGAACTTAAAGCCATGGCCGCTCAGACCGCCAATAAACAGCACGTCGGGCTGGCCGGGCAGGGTGTCGATAATAAAGTCTTCATCCGGCGAGTTATCGTAGGTACAGGCCGCGCCGTACAGACAGCCGCCGATACCCGGCAGAATCTGGCGCAGGAAGCCGAACGCTTCTGAGCCGTCGCTGGCGACTGAACCGAACGCTTTGCGCTCTTCCGGGCTGTTGATGAGCTGCCCGCCGTTGTGTTTGCCAATCTTCAATTCGTTGTCGACCGCCGGGAAACCGTAGAACTGATCGCCGTTAGGCAGCTCGCCGGTAAACGCCGGGAAGTTATTCTTACGGCTATAGCGGCCATCGGCCTGGAACCAGGCAAAGACCTTACGTACCGGCTGAATCGGCAGTTCAGGGTAGAACTGTTTCACCCAGGTGCCGGCGGTCAGCAGCAGCTTTTTACCGCGCCAGCTGCCTTCAGACGTTTCAATCGTTATGCCATCGTCATCGCTGTGGATGGCGGTGACCGGGCAGTTAAACAGCTGTGCGCAACCCGCGTCCTTCGCCATCGCGATCAGCGTTTTTACCGCCAGTTCGCTTTTCAGTACGCCCGAACCGGGTTCAAAAATGGCCTGATAGTCGGCGGGGACGGTGATTTCGGGCCAGCGGGCCATCAGCGCGCTGGCGTCCAGCCGCTCTACCGGCAGGTTAAACTGCGCGGCGCTCTGGGCGACGGTATGCAGGAAGGTGGAATTGGCAGGGCCAAGATTCACGACGCCGCTACGTTCGAACAGCTCTTCACCGCTGATGGCGGACAGTTCATCCCACAGCGCCTGCGCACGCAGTACCAGCGGCACATATTTCTCCCCTTCGCCGTAGGCATGACGCATCAGACGAGTGTCGCCGTGGTGGCTCCCTTGCGGGTGGGGCGGCATATGGGCGTCGGTCATCAGGACGTTTAAACCCGCTTTACGGGCGTAGTAACCGGCTGCAGCCCCGACGGAGCCGCTGCCAAGAATAATGAGATCGTATTGCATAGTCTTTCCTGACTCGGTAATGAGGCGCGAAATCTGAGTCTGGTAGAGTAAATTAAGCCGCAGTTGTTATACAAGCGTGAAAATAATTAAGGCACCCGAGGGTGCCTGTTTGCCATTACGACGAGAAAAGTATCGGCGTTAATGCCGACGATACTCGTTGACCTGGTAATCGCCAGACTCAATTTTGGCAATCCCGGCTTCCAGTATGGAAATAAACTGACGTGCGACATCCGTCGTCAGCCATAGCGTCTGGCCAACTTCTGCTTCTTTATTGCTCGATTGATTGGGGTCTTGGTAGTGCAGGCGCAACATCAGCGCATCATAGCTATCTACGGTGCTGATGTCCCATCCGACGAGGGGATGGGTCTGGATGACTTCATTATTCTTTTCCATCATAACCCCTTATTTACGTGTTAAAAGGCAACAACTCTCGAGGTCTAATGCAATTTTTTGTGAAGCTTTATCAGTATACAACACTTCAATAAATACTCGAGAATTGAAATCAAAAGCAACACAAATTCCTGAGTTAGCCGGCTATTTGCGCAATAAATGACCATGTCGCGCAATTTTTTACCGCTAATCTAAAAAGTGGGGTTAGATCACAAAAAAACAAGCGCGGGAATAAAAAAAGCCGGGGCGACCCGGCAAAAAACACAATGAGGGAAAAAATTAGTCGGTGATGAACCAGTCGTCGGCGCTCTCCCAGGTTTCCTGCAGGATTTCGCTGATGCGGTCTTTATCTTCTTTAATGCCACCGATCACGGAAAGGTTATTGCTGGCAGCATAGCGCACGCTAACGGCGCCACCGCTATCCGGGAACTGGTTGTTGATACGGCGGGAAAGTTCGTCTGCCAGCGCGTCTAAGGCGCCTGCCGGCAGCGCGGTGGTTTTTGCAATAGTGACTTCAATACGCATAATTGCCCCCTGTGTAATATACTGTATATTTATACAGTCATATTCAGGGGTTTACAACAGGGGGCGCGATTTTATTTTTTCATCGTCCAGCGCAGCGTTTCTCCGGCGAGGAACGGCACTAACGTATCATCACTCAGGGCGATGCTTTCCTCGACCTGGCTCTCTTCACGTACCAGCTCAACGTAGCTGTCGTTAATCGGCAGGCCGTAGAAACGCGGGCCGTTCAGCGAGCAGAACGCTTCGAAGTGCTCCAGTGCGTTCATCTCTTCAAACACGGTGGCATAGCTACCCAGCGCGGTAGGCGCGTTGAAGCAACCCGCACAGCCGCAGCTGGCTTCTTTACGGTGACGCGCGTGCGGCGCCGAATCGGTGCCGAGGAAGGCGCGGGTAAACCCGCTGGCGACCAGCTCGCGCAGCGCCTGCTGGTGAACGTTGCGTTTGAGAATCGGCAGGCAGTAGAGGTGCGGGCGCACGCCGCCGACCAGCATATGGTTGCGGTTGAACATCAGATGCTGCGGCGTGATGGTGGCGGCAAGCAGGTCGTTGCCGTCGCGCACATACTCGGCGGCATCCTTGGTCGTGATGTGTTCGAACACCACTTTCAGGCCCTGAAGACGCTGGCGTAGCGGTTCCATCACGCTGTCGATAAAGCGCGCTTCACGGTCGAAAATATCGATTTCTGCATGGGTCACTTCGCCGTGCACCAGCAGCGGCATGCCCAGTTTTTCCATGCGCTCCAGCACGGGCATAATCGCATCGGTGCTGGTGACGCCATGGCTGGAGTTGGTGGTGGCGTTAGCCGGATACAGCTTGGCGGCGGTGAATACGCCTTCGTTAAAACCGCGCTCCAGTTCGTTGGGATCCAGCGTATCGGTCAAATAGCAGGTCATCAGCGGCGTGAAGTCGTGCCCGGCAGGCACCGCGTCGAGAATGCGCTGGCGATAGGCGATAGCCGCATCGACGGTGGTAATGGGCGGAACCAGGTTCGGCATGATGATCGCGCGGCCATACAGCTCGCTGGTATACGGAACAACCGTTTTCAACATCTCGCCGTCGCGAAGATGGATATGCCAGTCGTCTGGGCGGCGAATTTTCAGAACTTGCGGTAATGCGGTCATGTAAGGCTCCGGCTGGTGGGATATCAGTCATTTTTGCCGGGCACTAAGGATAAGCGTAAACGTTTTCCTTTGCATCCTTTTCCGTAAAAAATAATGCCCGATGACAGGGCGCCATCGGGCATGAATAAAAAGGAATTAATTGGTGAACGGGATAACGATCTCGCCTGGCTTCACTTCAATGCCTTTCGCGTATTTTTTCGCCAGTGCTTCACCCTTGCTGGCATCTTCTTTCAGCACGTAGGCCGGCTGTTTATTGAAGTAGGTGCGCAGCGACTGATTAAGATACGGAATCAACGTTTGCACCACCGACTGCATTTTTTCCGGCGTGACTTTAGCATCCACCACTTCCATCTCCTGCAGATAGATGGCGCCTTGCTCCTGATTAAATACCGGTAGCGCCTTCAGCTTCAGGGCAATGTTGGCCTTCTGGCTACCAAACAGCGAATTCAGATCCAGCTTCGCGTCGCCGCTCAGGGTCACTTTATTCGGCTCTTCGCGGCCAATGGCGCTGGTTAAATTATTGAGGACGATATGGGCGTCTGCCACGCCTGGGACCCCGATATCTTTGGAGAAATTATTGCGTTTTTGCAACGCCTGGTTAATTTCCTGCTCGCTGACCGAATATTGCGTAAGCTGATTACAGCCAACAACCAGGCCGCTAACGATCAGGGCGGCAATGACAAACAATTTTTTCATGGGGTTCCTCAACGTAAAGCGTTGTATGCATCCTGACATCAAGCAGCATACGCTGTCAGTAGGACTCTGACAGCGGAAAATACTGAAAGTGCCGCGGATAGGACAAAATGGCGAACGCTACTCGCTGATTTTGCGGGCTTCAGGCTCGATCGCGCGGCTTATTCTCTGCCGTTTTCTTCTCGGCGGCAAAGTCGGCATCTGTGTCGGCGTGCAGGTCGTTCATCGCCTTTTTAAAGCCCTTTAACGCCGTGCCCAGGTCCGCCCCGAGGGAGCCGAGTTTTTTGGTGCCGAACACCAGCACAAAAAGCACGACGACAACTAAGAGTTTGGTAACGCTAATTTCACCCATGATACAAACCTATTGAGAAAATAATGATGAATTCTCGCAAACCGCGCGGGGAATTATTTGTCTGTTAATGGCATAAATTCGCACACTGGATCTGACAGAAAATAGCCGTTGCGTTTTATCTCATTTCTCAACTGGTTAGCGTCTGTGGGCCGTTGAGACGAAACATCTTCATTTTCCGCGCGATCTCACCTTTTCTCGTATTGCCAGCGACGGTCCTTTTTTATCACAATGCAAAAAGACAGCGTGTTGTTTTCATTGGCTGCCGCCGGGCAGGTATAGTTAAACGACCAGGGTATAGATTGGTGACAGGAGTAGTGAGATGTTTGGCTATCGCAGTAACGTGCCGAAAGTTCGGTTGACCACGGATCGGTTGGTTGTGCGGTTGATTCACGACCGGGATGCGTGGCGTCTGGCGGATTATTACGCCGAGAATCGACAGTTTTTAAAACCCTGGGAACCCATTCGCGATGACAGCCACTGCTATCCCTCGGGGTGGCAGGCGCGCCTGTCGATGATTAACGAGTTTCACAAGCAGGGAACCGCCTTTTATTTCGCGCTGCTTGACCCTGAGGAAAAAGAGATTATCGGCGTCGCCAACTTCTCCAACGTGGTGCGCGGATCATTCCATGCGTGCTATCTCGGCTACTCCATCGGCCAGAAGTGGCAGGGGCAGGGGATGATGTACGAAGCGCTGACCGCCGCTATTCGTTATATGCAGCGCACGCAGCATATTCACCGTATTATGGCGAACTACATGCCGCATAATCAGCGCAGCGGGAATCTGCTGGCGCGCCTCGGTTTTGAAAAAGAGGGTTATGCGAAAGACTATCTACTGATTGACGGTGAATGGCGCGATCACGTGCTGACCGCCTTAACCACCCCACAATGGACGCCTGGCCGCTAAGGAATCACCATGAAATACCAATTAACGCCTCTGGAAGCTCGTGTGATCGGCTGCCTGCTGGAAAAGCAGGTGACGACGCCGGAGCAGTATCCGCTGTCGATCAACGCCGTAGCGACCGCCTGTAACCAGAAAACCAATCGTGAGCCGGTGATGACGCTTAGCGAAGCGGAAGTACAGGATCAACTCGATAACCTGGTCAAACGCCACTTCCTGCGTACCGTCAGCGGTTTTGGTAACCGCGTCACGAAGTACGAACAGCGTTTTTGCAATTCGGAGTTTGGCGATCTGAAACTCTCGTCGGCTGAGGTGGCGCTGGTGACGACACTGCTGCTGCGCGGTGCGCAGACGCCGGGTGAATTGCGTGGTCGCGCCCAGCGCATGCATGAATTTGCCGACATGGCCGAGGTGGAGAGCACTCTGGAGCGGCTGGCAAACCGCGAAGATGGCCCGTTTGTTGTACGTCTGCCGCGCGAGCCGGGCAAGCGCGAAAGTCGCTACATGCACCTGTTCAGCGGTGAAGTAGATGTGCAATCGGCGGCAATACAGAGCGATTCCCCGCTTGCCGATGATGACCTGCGCGCTCGTGTTGAGGCGCTGGAAGGTGAAGTTGCAGAACTGAAGCAGCGTCTGGATTCACTGCTGGCGCACCTTGGGGAGTAATCAGCATGGCTAAAATACGCATTGGCGTGGTTGGCCTGGGCGGCATTGCGCAGAAGGCCTGGCTGCCGGTGGTGAGCGCGGCAGCGGACTGGACGCTCCAGGCGGCCTGGTCGCCGGGTAAAGAAAAGGCGCTGAAGGTGTGCGAAACCTACCGCATGCCTTACGCCGATTCGCTGGCGGCGCTGGCGGCCCAGTGCGACGCGGTGTTTGTGCACAGTTCTACGGCGTCTCACTATGCGGTGGTCAGCGAGCTGCTGAACGCAGGCGTGCACGTCTGCGTGGATAAACCGTTGGCCGATAAGCTCGACGATGCGGAACGGCTGGTGGCGCTGGCGGCGCGCAAAAAATTGACCCTGATGGTCGGTTTCAACCGCCGCTTTTCGCCGCTGTACCGTGAGCTGAAAAAACAGGCGGGTGAAATGGCCTCGCTGCGGATGGATAAACATCGTAGCGACAGCGTTGGCCCGCACGATCTGCGATTTACCCTGCTGGATGACTATCTGCACGTGGTGGATACCGCGCTCTGGCTGGCGGGCGGTAAGGCCAAACTCAGCGATGGCGTGCTGCAAACCACCGATGAGGGCTGCATGTTCTATGCTGAGCATCACTTCAGCCAGGCAGGGATGCAAATCACTACCAGCATGCATCGCCGCGCTGGCAGCCAGCGTGAGTCGGTGCAGGCGGTGGCGGACGGCGGGCTGTATGAGGTTATTGATATGCGCGAATGGCGTGAAGAGCGCGGCGCAGGCGTGGTGACGCGGCCGATTCCCGGCTGGCAAACGACCCTTGAACAGCGTGGGTTCGTCGGCTGTGCGCATCATTTTATTGAATGCGTGCAAAATCAGACGGTTCCGGAAACGGCGGGAGAGCAGGCGATTATGGCTCAGCGTATCGTGGAAGGGCTGTGGCATGAGGCGATCCGCGAATAATCAGCTGTAACAACTGGCAGTAGCAATTCATCCCGAACCCGGTAGACTAACGCCACTTTTTCGCGCCCGTCTGCCGGGCGTTTTGTTTGCGGGTTTGGAATCACAAAGTCATGAACCTATTAAAATCGCTGGCAGCCGTCAGCTCGATGACCATGTTTTCGCGCGTGCTGGGATTTGCACGCGACGCGATTGTGGCGAGGGTGTTTGGGGCAGGAATGGCCACCGACGCCTTTTTCGTGGCGTTTAAGCTGCCGAACCTGCTGCGTCGTATTTTTGCCGAAGGGGCGTTTTCCCAGGCGTTTGTGCCGATTCTGGCCGAATACAAAAGCAAGCAGGGTGAAGAGGCTACGCGGGTCTTTGTTGCCTACGTCTCGGGGCTGCTGACGCTGGCGCTGGCGATTGTTACCGTGTTGGGGATGCTGGCCGCGCCGTGGGTGATCACCATCACCGCGCCGGGTTTTGCCGACACTGCCGACAAATTCGCGCTTACCACTCAACTGCTGCGCATTACCTTCCCCTATATTCTGCTTATTTCGCTTGCCTCGCTGGTGGGCGCGATTCTGAATACCTGGAACCGCTTCTCGGTCCCGGCTTTTGCGCCAACGTTCCTCAATATCAGCATGATCGGCTTTGCGTTGTTCGCCGCGCCGCATTTCCATCCGCCGGTGCTGGCGCTGGCGTGGGCGGTGACCGTCGGCGGCGTGCTGCAGCTGGCTTATCAACTTCCGCATCTGAAAAAAATCGGCATGCTGGTGCTGCCGCGCATCAACTTTAAAGATGCGGGCGCGGTGCGGGTGGTGAAACAGATGGGGCCGGCGATCCTCGGCGTTTCGGTGAGCCAGATCTCGCTTATCATCAACACCATTTTTGCCTCGTTTCTCGTTTCCGGTTCCGTCTCGTGGATGTATTACGCCGACCGTCTGATGGAGTTCCCGTCTGGCGTGCTGGGCGTGGCGCTGGGGACCATCCTGCTGCCGTCGCTGTCGAAAAGCTTTGCCAGCGGTAACCACGACGAATACTGCCGTCTCATGGACTGGGGGCTGCGCCTGTGCTTCCTGCTGGCGCTGCCGAGCGCGGTGGCGCTGGGGATTCTGGCCAAGCCGCTGACCGTGGCGCTGTTCCAGTACGGTAAATTTACCGCCTTTGATGCTGCGATGACCCAGCGCGCGCTGGTGGCTTATTCCGTTGGCCTGATGGGGCTTATCGTCGTTAAAGTGCTGGCGCCGGGCTTCTATTCGCGTCAGGACATTAAAACGCCGGTGAAGATTGCTATTGTGACACTGATTATGACCCAGGTGATGAACCTGGCGTTTATCGGCCCGCTGAAGCACGCCGGGCTGTCGCTGTCGATTGGTCTGGCGGCCTGTCTGAATGCCGCACTGCTGTACTGGCAGTTGCGTAAGCAGAAAATCTTCACCCCGCAGCCGGGCTGGCGCATGTTCTTAGTGCGTCTGGTGGTGTCGGTCGTGGTGATGGCGGCGGCGCTGCTGGGTATGATGCACGTCATGCCGGAGTGGTCGCAGGGGTCGATGCCTTTTCGTCTGTTGCGTTTGATGGGCGTGGTCGTGGTGGGCGTGGTGGCCTATTTTGCCGCGCTGGCCATTCTGGGCTTCCGGATTAAAGAGTTTGTACGCCGGACGGCGTAAACGAAATACACTTCGCGGGGCACGTTCTGTGGCCCCGCCCGTGTTCAGACCGAGAATTTCTTCGCGCTACGGGTAACAGCGTTGCCCGCTGCCTGACCATCCTTTCCGTACAGCCCCGTCTCCTGGAACGGCTTCAGCACATCGATCGCCTGCTGGTTGCGGACAATCTGCCCTTCAAGCAGCCAGCCATTATGCTGATTTAACCGACGCAGCTGCTGCGTGGTTTCCGTAATGGTCTGCCAGCGGCTGACGATATCTTCATTATCGATGCTTCGCTGGGCGTCTTGTTCGACGCGACGCTGTTTTTCCAGGTAGTCTAAGGTCGCCAGCAGAGAGCTTTTCTCTTCGGTAATGCTGGCAAGCCGCAGGCCGTTAACGCTGCCTGCAGAGAGCTGTTGTTGCTCAGCATCCATCACGTCTTTAAGGGAGTGAAGGATACTGGTCATTTGGTCCAGAATGGCTGACAAACTGCTCATGCGCTTATTTACTCTGTAGATAATCTTGCGTGTCTTGAATTAGCGCGTCGGCAATCTTACCGGTATCCATTTTTAACTCGCCGTTACGAATGGCGGTTTTCAGTTCCTCGACGCGCGCCATATTAATATCGCCGCTGCTTGAACGGGTCAGTGCGGTCTGCGCATTGCTTAACGTCACGCTGGCGCTGGTGGCGGTTTCGGTTTTTTCGGCACGGACTTTTTGTGCACTGGTCTCCGGCGTTTCGCGATGCTGTACCGGCGTTACCGCTTTCAGAGATGATGTACGATCGATGCTCATGATGCTTTCCTCATTGGAGGCTTTGGTATGGCGCAGGCGCCGACTCTCATTAATTGTTAATTATCTATCGGCAAGCGACACATATTCTTTAAGAAGTTTATAGATTAATCAGAATATTCCCATCAGCGCTCACCTGACCGCTCACCACCTGACCGGAAGGCATTCTCACGCGGGCATTCTGGGCTACCGCGGCGTTGTTCAATGCCTGACCTTCACTATTAATGCTAAAACCTTCTCCCTGGGCGACGACCATCACTTTCTGTCCTGCTTTCACCCGCCACGACTGGCGCACCATCGACAGCTGAATCGGCTGGCCGATGGCGACGTCACGCAGGCTGATGGCATCCTCGGCCTGCGACAAATTCAACATGGTACGCGGCGGCAGCTGATCGAGCCGTCCGCGCATTAATGTGACGCTCTGTGACTCAATCGGCGACCCACGCACGATCGGCGCCGCGGCGACGACGTAATCGCCTACCGCCTCCACGGTCACCTGTAAATACTGTTTCGCATTTCCGCATTGGGCCACCACCGTCAAATTTCCCCATAGCCGCGAGTTACCCGGCGTGCTGAATACGGGCGTTTCGCAACCAGGCTGCTGATTCTGCGTATTACGCAGCTTCACGCTGACTTCATCGCTAAAGCCAGTCAGCCGCTCGCTAAAGAACGCGGTCAGCTGCGTCTGAATATCAGCCGCCTGGGCAAGCGGGCTAAAGGCCAGTATCGCAGCGGTGAATGGGGCAATGAGCTGACGCATTGAACGCTCCAGTGGGTGGCGAATGCATGCATTTTACTCAACTTGCCACGACATCAACGCAACAAATAGCGACGCATATTGCGCTTATTCCGTCGATGACGCGTCCATGAGGAGAATTAAGCTGTCGGCTGAAACTTTGTCATTAGCGGAGGAGACATGCTCGATAAACTCGACGCCGCATTACGTTTTCAGCAAGAGGCATTAAACCTGCGCGCAGAGCGTCAGGAGATTCTGGCTGCCAATATTGCTAACGCCGATACCCCGGGGTATCAGGCGCGCGATATGGATTTTTCCAGTGAACTGAAAAAGGTGATGTCGCGCGGGCGCGCGGAAGGCAGCGGCGTTGCGCTGACGCTGACCTCTGAACGTCATATTCCTGCCCAGGCGCTTTCCGCGCCGAACACCGATCTGCTGTACCGCATTCCCGATCAGCCCGCGATGGATGGCAACACCGTCGATATGGACCGGGAGCGCACGCAGTTCGCCGATAACAGCCTCCAGTACCAGACCGGCCTTACGGTTCTGGGTGGACAGATTAAGGGCATGATGAGTGTCCTGCAGGGGAACTAATCCATGGCACTACTCAATATCTTCGATGTTGCGGGCTCTGCGCTGACCGCGCAGTCCAAGCGACTGAACGTGGCCGCCAGTAACCTCGCCAACGCCGACAGCGTCGCCGGGCCGGACGGTCAGCCGTATCGTGCGAAGCAGGTCGTTTTTCAGGTAGATGCGCCGATGGGCGCGGCGACCGGCGGCGTGAAGGTGGCTGATGTCGTTGAGAGTCAGGACCCGGACAAGCTGGTCTATCAACCGGGAAATCCGCTGGCGGATGCGAAGGGCTATGTGCGCATGCCTAACGTCGACGTCGTCGGGGAAATGGTGAACACCATGTCGGCGTCGCGCAGCTATCAGGCGAACGTCGAGGTACTGAATACCGTGAAGAGCATGATGCTCAAAACGCTGACGCTTGGGCAATAAGGGAGGTAACCGATGTCTGTCGTAGCCAATATCAATGACACCAGCAGTAGCAGTTCGGCCTCATCGTCGATCAGCAGTACTGGCACTAACAGTTCGTCCGATCTGCAGAGCAGTTTTCTGACGCTGTTGGTTGCGCAGTTGAAAAACCAGGATCCGACTAACCCATTACAAAACAATGAACTGACTTCACAACTGGCGCAGATCAGCACGCTGAGCGGTATTGAGAAGCTCAACACCACGCTGGGTTCCATCTCTGGACAAATTAATAGCGGCCAGTCGCTGCAGGCCAGCGCGTTGGTGGGCCACGGCGTGATGATTCCCGGTAGCACTATTCTGGCGGGCAAAAACAGCAGCGATGAGACCAGCGTGGATACCACGCCGTTTGGCATTGAGCTGACGCAGGCCGCTGAGAAGGTCACGGCCACCATTGTCGACGGTAACGGTAAGGTCATCAGAACGTTGAACTTAGGTGCGCAAACCGCTGGCGTTCATACCTATACCTGGGACGGCAAGATGGATGACGGCACGGCGGCGCCGGACGGCGCTTACAACATCAACTTCGCCGCCAGCCAGGGCACCACGCAGCTGGTGGTTCAGCCGCTGCAGTTCGCGCTGGTGCAGGGCGTTACGCTGGGCAGCAATGGCAACAAACTGGATTTGGGTACCTATGGCACCACCACGCTGGATCAGGTTCGCCAGATTATTTAAGCCTCTAACTATTTCAGGAGAGACGTTATGGCCTTTTCACAAGCGGTAAGCGGATTAAACGCTGCTGCCACCAACCTCGATGTTATCGGCAACAACATCGCCAACTCCGCAACCTACGGGTTTAAATCCGGGACCGCATCGTTTGCCGATATGTTCGCCGGTTCCAAAGTGGGGCTGGGGGTAAAGGTTGCGGGGATTACCCAGGACTTTACCGACGGTACCACCACCGGTACCGGACGCGCGCTGGACGTGGCGATTAGCCAGAACGGTTTTTTCCGTCTGGTGGACAGCAACGGTTCCGTTTACTACAGCCGTAACGGCCAGTTCAAGCTTGATGAGAACCGCAACCTGGTGAACATGCAGGGGCTGAGCGTCACCGGTTATCCGGCGAGCGGTAACCCGGCGACCATCCAGCAGGGGGCTAACCCGGTGGCGCTGACGATCCCGAATACGCTGATGTCGGCGAAGGCGACCTCAACGGCGGCGATGCAGATGAACCTGAACTCGACGGATAATGTGATTGATAGTGCGACAAAGCCTTTCGATCCAACCGATCCGGATACCTATAACAAGAAGGGTACCGTGACCGTCTATGACACGTTGGGTAACGCGCACGACATGAACGTTTACTACGTGAAGAACGCGGCGAACACATGGGATGTTTACACGATGGATTCCAGCGTGAGCGGAGCCACACCGACGAAAGCGGCGCAGATGGTATTTAGTTCGAGCGGTACGTTGGATAAGGTGACTGGCTATACCGAGGTTCTCCCTGCTACTAATCCGAGAACCTGGACTTTAAATGCCGCGAAGAATGACACGCCGCAGATCGACATTACGCTGGCATCGCTGAACGGTTCCGCGAACAACACGACCTTCTCCCTGAGCTTCCTCAACTCCATGCAGCAGAACACCGGTTCGAACGATATCGTCGCCACCACCCAGAACGGCTTTGCGCCGGGTAACCTGGTGAGCTACCAGATCAACGAAGACGGCACGGTGGTGGGTAACTATTCCAACCAGCAGAGTCAGCTTCTGGGGCAGATCGTTCTGGCGAACTTCGCCAACAACGAAGGTCTGCAGTCCGAAGGCGATAACGTCTGGTCGGCAACGCAGTCTTCTGGCGTCGCCCTGCTGGGCACGGCGGGGACCGGTAACTTCGGTTCGCTGACCAACGGCGCGCTGGAAGCCTCTAACGTCGACCTCAGCAAAGAGCTGGTGAACATGATCGTCGCGCAGCGTAACTACCAGTCGAACGCGCAGACCATCAAGACCCAGGATCAGATCCTCAACACGCTGGTTAACCTGCGTTAATCGTAACAGGGTGACGTTATGGATCACGCCATATATACGGCAATGGGCGCCGCCAGCCAGACCATGCAGCAGCAGGCGGTCACGGCGAGCAACCTTGCCAATACCTCTACGCCGGGCTTTCGCGCTCAGCTGACGGCAATGCGCGCGGTGCCGGTGGTCGGCCCTAGCGTCGAGACGCGTACGCTGGTTGCCGCCACCACGCCGGGCGCGGATATGACGCCCGGCCAGCTTGACTATACCGCGCGTCCGCTTGACGTGGCTATCCAGCAGGATGGCTGGCTGGCGGTGCAGTCGGCCGACGGCACGGAAGGGTATACCCGTAACGGCAATATTCAGGTGAGCGCCACCGGCCAGTTGACCATTCAGGGCAACCCGGTCATTGGCGAAGCCGGTCCGCTGAACGTGCCAGAAGGCTCGCAGGTGACGATTGCCTCTGACGGGACGATTTCGGCGCTGACGCCGGGCGACCCACCGAACACGGTGTCGCCCGTCGGCAAGCTGAAGATTGTCAAAGCGAACGCCACGGAAGTGGCGCGCGGCGATGATGGGCTGTTCCACCTCACGCCGCTGGCGGTCGCCACGCGCGGGCAGACCCTACAGGCTGACCCGACGCTGCGTCTGCAGTCCGGCGTGCTGGAAGGCAGTAACGTCAAACCCGTGGCAGCGATGGCCGACATGATCGCCAGCTCGCGCCGTTTTGAAATGCAGATGAAGGTTATCAGCAGCGTGGATGAAAACACGCAGAAAGCTAACCAGTTGCTGTCAATGAGCTAAGGAAAACTATGATCAGTTCATTATGGATCGCCAAAACCGGTCTGGACGCGCAGCAAACCAATATGGACGTTATCGCCAACAACTTGGCGAACGTCAGTACCAATGGTTTTAAGCGCCAGCGCGCGGTGTTTGAAGATTTGCTCTATCAAACCGTTCGCCAGCCGGGTGCGCAATCATCCGAACAAACGACGCTGCCTTCCGGCCTGCAGATTGGTACCGGGGTCCGTCCCGTGGCGACCGAGCGTCTGCATAGCCAGGGCAACCTGTCGCAGACCAATAACAGTAAAGACGTGGCGATCAAAGGCGATGGGTTCTTCCAGATCCTGCTGCCGGATGGCTCCTCCGCCTACACCCGCGATGGTTCGTTCCAGGTTGACCAGAACGGTCAGCTGGTGACCGCCAGCGGCTATCAGGTACAGCCAGCGATCACCATTCCGGCCAACGCCATCAGCATCACCATTGGCCGCGACGGGATTGTCAGCGTCACCCAGCAGGGGCAGGCGAACCCGGTGCAGGTGGGACAACTGAACCTGTCGACCTTTATGAATGACACCGGTCTCGAGAGTATCGGGGAAAACCTGTACATCGAAACCCAGGCGTCAGGCGCGCCGAACGACACCACGCCGGGTCTGAACGGCGCGGGTCTGCTGTATCAGGGTTATGTTGAAACCTCTAACGTGAACGTGGCGGAAGAGCTGGTCAACATGATTCAGGTGCAGCGCGCGTACGAAATCAACAGTAAAGCAGTATCGACGACCGACCAGATGCTGCAAAAACTGACGCAGCTGTAAAGGCAAGGCCTCGCATCGCCTGGCCCGGCTATAACATTGCCTGATGGCGACGCTCACGCGTCTTATCCGGCCTACGGACTCTCATCGTTTGTAGGCCGGATAAGGCCAAGACGCCATCCGGCACGCCGTAGCCTGGTTGATCAACGCGACGCCGGGATGTTCCCGAGATTCAGAAGAAGAAAGCAATGCAAAAATCTGCAGCGTTTCGCTATCCGCTTTTAACCCTCGTCGCGCTCAGCGTGGTGGGGTGTGCGTGGATCCCCTCTAAGCCGCTGGTCGAAGGGGCGACGACCGCACAACCGATTCCCGGCCCGGTGCCGGTGGCGAACGGTTCTATATTCCAGACCGCACAGCCGATTAACTACGGCTATCAGCCGCTGTTTGAAGACCGTCGTCCACGCAATATCGGCGATACGCTGACCATCGTGCTGCAGGAAAACGTCAGCGCGAGCAAAAGCTCCTCGGCAAACGCGAGTCGCGATGGCAAAACCAACTTCGGCTTCGACACCGTGCCGCGCTACCTTCAGGGGCTGTTTGGCAATGAGCGCGCGGATGTGGAAGCGTCTGGCGGCAACTCCTTCAACGGTAAGGGCGGCGCTAACGCCAGCAATACCTTTAGCGGCACGCTGACCGTGACCGTCGATCAGGTCCTGGTCAACGGCAACCTGCATGTGGTGGGCGAGAAGCAAATCGCCATCAACCAGGGCACCGAATTTATCCGCTTCTCTGGCGTCGTCAATCCACGCACCATCAGCGGCAGCAACACCGTGCCGTCCACGCAGGTGGCGGATGCTCGTATCGAATACGTGGGCAACGGCTACATCAACGAAGCGCAGAATATGGGCTGGCTGCAGCGTTTCTTCCTTAATCTATCGCCGATGTAACGAGGTGAACCATGTTTAAAACACTGCTAACCCTGACGCTGGTGCTGATCGCCGGGCTGGCGAACGCCGAACGCATCCGCGATCTGACCAGCGTGCAAGGGGTCAGGGAAAACTCGCTGATCGGTTACGGCCTGGTCGTGGGCCTTGATGGCACGGGCGACCAAACCACGCAGACGCCGTTCACCACCCAGAGCCTGAACAACATGCTCTCCCAATTGGGGATTACCGTTCCGGCAGGCACCAATATGCAGCTGAAAAACGTGGCGGCGGTGATGGTTACGGCGCAGCTACCGGCTTTTGGGCGACAGGGGCAGACCATCGATGTGGTGGTTTCTTCGATGGGTAACGCGAAAAGCCTGCGCGGTGGGACGTTGCTGATGACGCCGCTGAAAGGCGTCGATAGCCAGATCTACGCGCTGGCGCAGGGCAACATTCTGGTCGGCGGCGCGGGCGCGTCGGCGGGCGGCAGCAGCGTGCAGGTAAACCAGCTTAACGGCGGGCGAATCACCGGCGGCGCGACGATTGAGCGCGAACTGCCAAGCCAGTTTGGCGCAGGAAATACCATCAATCTGCAATTGAACGACGATGATTTCACCATGGCACAGCAGATCGCCGACACCATTAACCGTCGCAGCAGCCTGGGCAACGCCACCGCGCTGGATGCCCGTACCGTCCAGGTGCGCGCGCCGGTCGGTGGGAGTGGGCAGGTACGTCTGCTGGCGGATATTCAGAATCTGGAAGTGGGCATGCCGCCGCAGGATGCGAAGATCATCATCAACTCGCGTACCGGCTCGGTGGTCATGAACCGCGAAGTGACGCTCGATACCTGCGCCGTGGCGCAAGGGAATCTCTCGGTCTCCGTCAACCGTTCCGCGCAGGTTAACCAGCCGGATACGCCGTTTGCGGGCGGTCGTACGGTCGTGACGCCGCAAACGCAGATTGATCTTCGCCAGAGCGGTGGCTCGCTGCAAAGCGTTCGCGCCAGCGCCAATCTGAATAACGTGGTGCGTGCACTGAACGCCCTGGGCGCAACGCCGATGGAGTTGATGTCAATTATTCAGGCGATGCAAAGTGCAGGCTGCCTGCGCGCTAAGGTGGAGATAGTCTGATGCTGACCGACAGCAAATTACTGGCGAGCGCCGCGTGGGATGCGCAGTCACTGAATGAACTGAAGACCAAAGCGGGGCAGGATCCGCAGGCTAACCTGCGTCCCGTTGCCCGGCAGGTGGAGGGCATGTTCGTGCAGATGATGCTGAAAAGCATGCGCGAAACGCTGCCGAAGGACGGATTGTTCAGCAGCGATCAGACGCGGCTTTATACCAGTATGTATGACCAGCAAATCGCCCAGCAGATGACGGCAGGTAAAGGCCTTGGTCTGGCGGAGGAGATGGTCAAACAGCTGTCGGCGCAGCAGCAGGAACCGGCGGATAACGTCGGTCAGGTGCCGATGAAGTTTGATATGCAGACGGTAACCAGCTATCAGAACGCCGCGCTAACGCAGATGGTGCGCAAGGCATTGCCGAAAGCGCCGGACAACAGCGATACACCGTTGTCCGGCGACAGCAAAGACTTCCTTGCTCAGCTATCGCTGCCCGCGCGGCTGGCGAGCGAGCAGAGCGGTATTCCGCACCACCTGATTCTGGCGCAGGCCGCGCTGGAGTCTGGCTGGGGGCAGCGGCAGATCCGTCGAGAAAACGGCGAACCCAGCTTTAACCTGTTTGGCGTGAAAGCGTCCGGCGACTGGAAGGGCAAGGTGACGGAAATCACCACCACTGAGTTTGAGAATGGCGAGGCGAAGAAGGTGAAGGCGAAGTTCCGCGTCTACAGCTCGTATCTGGAGGCGCTGTCGGATTACGTCGGCCTGCTGACCCGAAATCCACGCTATGCGGCGGTGACGTCGGCGGCGACGGCTGAGCAGGGCGCGCAGGCGTTGCAAAACGCCGGATACGCCACCGATCCGCAGTACGCGCGCAAGCTGACCAGCATGATTCAGCAGCTGAAATCAATGAGCGATAAGGTCAGCAACGCGTACCGAAATGATATCGAAAATCTGTTCTGATTGATCTCAAGTTTGCCGCCTGCTTTCCGATAAGTAATACCATGGCCTTAAGAAGGAGCGTTCATGTCCAGTTTAATTAACAGTGCGATGAGCGGGCTGAGCGCAGCCCAGTCGGCACTGAATACGACCAGTAACAACATCGCGAGCTACAACGTTACCGGCTACACCCGTCAAACCACGGTGCTGGCTTCTGCCAACAGTACGCTGGGGGCGGGCGGCTGGGTGGGCAATGGCGTTTACGTGTCTGGCGTACAGCGTGAATATAACGCCTTCATTACCAACCAGCTGCGCGCGGCGCAAAATCAGAGCAGCGGCTTGACTACGCGCTATGAGCAGGTGTCGAAAATTGACAATATGCTCTCCAGCTCCACCAACAATATCTCCACCACGGTGCAGGACTTCTTCAGCAGCCTGCAAACGCTGGTCAGCAACGCCGAAGATCCGGCGGCGCGCCAGACCGTGCTCGGCAAAGCCGCGGGAGTGGTGAACCAGTTTAAAGTGGCGGATCAGTATCTGCGCGATCAGGATAAACAGGTTAATCTGGCTATCACGTCGACCGTCGAACAGATCAACAACTACACCTCACAGATTGCCAGCCTGAACGATAAGATTTCCCGTCTCACCGGCGTGGGCGCTGGCGCATCGCCAAATGACCTGCTGGATCAGCGCGATCAGCTGGTCAGTGAGCTTAACAAGCTGGTAGGGGTTGAGGTCAACGTACAGGACGGCAGTACCTACAACATCACCATGGCCAACGGGTATACCCTGGTGGCGGGAAGCAAATCAAGCCAGCTGGCCGCGGTACCGAGTAGCGCCGATTCATCGCGTACCACCGTGGCGTATGTGGATAACGTTGCTGGCAACGTGGAAATTCCGGAAAAACTGCTCACCACCGGCTCGCTGGGCGGCATGCTGACCTTCCGTTCGCAGGATCTTGACCAGACTCGCAATAGCCTGAACCAGATGGCGCTGGCCTTTGCCGATGCCTTTAACCAGGTGCACCGTGGCGGTATTGACGCCGATGGCAACACTAACGTCGACTTCTTCTCCTTTGGCACTCCGTCGGTCGTTGCCAACGGGAAAAACGCCGGTAAAGCCGAACTGACGGCGTCGATGACCGATTCATCTGCCATACAGGCGACGGATTACCGTATCACCAAAACCGACGCCGGCTGGGAAGTGACCCGCCTGTCCAATAACACCAGCGTGACGCTCGATCCCAGTAGCGATGCGACGACGCTGGTGTTTGACGGCCTGTCGGTCAGCGTTGATAACACCAAAGGTGCAGCCAGTACCGGCGATAGCTTTACCGTTAAACCGGTGAGCAACGCGATTGTGAATATGAAGGTGGCTATCAGCAGCGAATCGCAGATCGCGATGGGCCTGGCGGATACCACCACCGGCACGAGCGTGGGTGAAAGCGATAATCGTAACGGGCAGAAGCTGCTGGATCTGCAAAACAGCAAGGTGGTCGGCGGCTCAAAGAGCTTTAATGATGCCTATGCCGCGATGGTCAGTAATATCGGCACCCAAACCGCGACCCTGAAGAGCAGCAGCACCACCCAGGCGAATGTGGTGACGCAGCTGAGCAACCAGCAGCAGTCTATCTCCGGGGTTAACCTTGATGAAGAGTACGGCAACCTGCAGCTTTTTCAGCAGTATTATCTGGCAAATGCGCAGGTGCTGCAGACGGCAAGCACGCTCTTCGACGCATTAATTAATATCCGTTAAGGAAGGGGAGAGCCATGCGCGTTAGTACCATCATGATGTACCAGCAGAATATGAGAGGCATTACGGACTCTCAGTCTGCATGGCTGAAGTACGGTGAACAGATGTCTACCGGCAAGCGGGTTAACCGCGCCTCTGACGACCCGGTTGCCGCCTCGCAGGCGGTGGTGCTGTCGCAGGCGCAGGCACAGAATAGCCAGTACGCCACCGCGCGGACCTTCGCGACTCAGCGTGTGTCGATTGAAGAAAGCACGCTGTCGCAGGTGACAACTGCGATTCAGTCGGCGCAGGAGAAGATCGTCTATGCCGGTAACGGCACGCTGAGCGACGATGACCGTAGCTCGCTGGCAACCGACCTGCAGGGTATCCGTGACCAGCTTCTGAACCTGGCGAACAGCACCGACGGTAACGGGCGTTATATTTTTGCCGGTTATAAAACGGATACGCCGCCTTTTGATGATACCGGCAAGTACGTTGGCGGCACTCTCAACGTGGAACAGCAGGTCGATTCTTCACGCACTATGGTCATCGGTCACACCGGCAATCTTATTTTTGATAATGCGACCAGCAACGCGAAGCCGGATGCCGATACTAACATTTTCACGGCGTTGGACTCGGCAATTGCCGCGCTGAAAACGCCGGTTGAAGGTGATGAAACGGCCCAGGATACGGCGCGGGCGGCGATTGATAAAACCAACCGCAGCCTGAGTAATTCGCTGAATAACGTGTTGACCGTGCGTGCTGAACTGGGCACCCAGCTCAATGAACTGGATAAGCTGGATTCCCTGGGTGATGACCGCGCGCTGGCGCAGACGCAGCAGATGAGCAATCTGGTGGACGTCGACTGGAACTCGACTATCTCGAACTACACGATGCAGCAAACGGCCCTGCAGGCGGCCTATAAAGCGTTTACCGACATGCAGGGCATGTCATTGTTCCAACTGAATAAATAACAACATGTAGTTTTAAACATATCTGTTGAAACTGGGTATGTTTTTATCGCCCGCGTCATTACCCCGTCGCGGGCTTTTTTTATTGTCCTACTGGGCGTTCAACGCAGCGCTACGTAAGCGGTAGGTTTCGCTGACGCGAATCGCCAGTGCGACCAGACCGGCCAGCGTGGCTAATACCACCACGCCTTCCCAACCGGCCAGCGAGTAAACCTGCGTCCCCAGGACTGAACCCAGCGCCATACCGATAAATACGCCGGTAAACAGCAGCGCATTAAGGCGACCGCGCGCCTGCGGCTCCAGGCTGTACACCAGATTCTGGTGCGCGACCAGGCTCGATTGCAGACCCAGGTCGAAACCAACGGCGGAGAGGGCAATCAGCGCCATCTGCGCCATCGGCGGCAGAACCGGCAGCAAGAACATCAGCGCAAATGAAACGCTCACCAGCAGCGCACCCAACTGGGTCACTTTCTCCGCACCCACTTTATCGGCCAGACCGCCTGCCAGCGGTGCCGCCAGCGCACCTGCCGCGCCGGCGATGCCAAAGCCACCCGCCACCGCGCTCCCCATGTGGTAGTGCTCGGCCAGCATGACCGCCAGCGTTGACCAGAAGGCGCTAAAGGCGATGGAGAGAAAGCCCTGAGCCATGGCGGCGCGACGCAGCGTCGGGTAGCGGCGCCACAGATGCACCATCGAAACCATGAGTGCCGGATAACGCAGTTCGGAGTGAGCGGCGAAGTGCGGCAGTACCCGCCACAGCAGCAGGCCAATCAGCGCAATGCTGACGGCAGCGGCCTGATACATCACGCGCCAGCCAAACAGTTCACCTACCACGCCGCTTACGGTACGCGACAATAAGATCCCCAGCAGCAGGCCAGTCATCACCGTGCCGACCATTTTCCCCTGTTTCCCCGCCGGGGCGAGAATCGCGGCGGCGGGGACGATGTCCTGCGCCATGGTGGCGGCCATACCGATTAGCAAGCTTATCGCCAGCAGTGAAGGAAATTGCTGAGTCAGGCTATAAAGCAGTAATAAAACCGCCAGCGTCAGGCTTTTCAGCAAAATCAGCGTGCGACGGTCGTAACGGTCGCCCAGCGGCAGTAAAAACAGGATCCCTAGCGCATAGCCAGCCTGGGTGAGCGTGGGAATGAGCCCCATACCTTCCACGCTCAGGTTCAGGGTTGACCCCATCAGCGGCAGCAGCGGCTGGGCGTAATAGATGGCGGCAACGCTGAACCCGGCGCCCAGCGCCAGGACAAAGATCAGCAGGCCGGTGGCCTGGGAAGAAAGATTATCAGTGTTCATGGTTTCATCCTCAACGGTGTATGCAGGCATTTTCCGCGTCTTCGGGGTGGTGCGGTAGCCGCCGCGGTGGTAAAACAGTTATACGTTTCGCGTATAGGCAATAAGTTGATGAAAAGAACAGAGCGTATAGACCGCGTTGAGCTGATGCGCACGTTTATCCGTATCGTTGAGGCAGGCTCGCTGTCTGCCGCTGCACGGCAGCTTGAGACCACTCAGGCCACTATCAGCCGCCGATTGCAGTCGCTTGAGGAGATGCTGGGGGCCAAGCTGCTGCTGCGCTCAACCCACGCCATGAAGCTGACCGACGACGGTGAGCGCTGCTATCAGCAGGCACGTCAGGTGGTGGATAGCTGGCTGGCGCTGGAGGATGCTTTACGGTTGACCGACGAGCAGCCGGTGGGCACGTTACGCGTGCGCGCACCGCACGCTTTTGGCCAGCAGCAATTACTGATGCCTCTGGTGGGCTTTCTCGCACGCTACCCGCAGCTCTCCGTCGAGTGGATGCTGCACGATAGGGCGGTGGACTTCATCAGTGACAACGTCGACTGCGCGATTCGCGTCGGCGCGGAGGTGGATCCGGCGACGGTGTCGGTACTTCTGGCGGAAGTGCCGCGCTGCATCGTCGCTTCACCGCAGGTGCTGGCGCGCTACCCTCAGGTGACGACACCTGAACAGCTCTCTGCGCTCCCGTGGATTGCGATCAGTACCTTCTATCAGCATGAGGTGGTGCTGCATCATCCGGTTCTCGGCCAGACGGAGAGCGTGAATATTGCTGCGCGGCTGAGCACCGACAGCCTGTATGTCGCGAAAAACGCCGCGTTGGCTAACGTGGGGGCCGCGGTGGTTTCAAGCTGGACGGTGGAAGAGGAGCTCGCTAATGGAACATTGGTTGAGCTGCTACCCGAGTGGCAGACGACACCGCTGCCGGTCCATCTGGTGTATCCATGGGCGCGTTATTATCCGACCCGGCTGCGTAAGTTTCTCGATCTGATGCGCGAGGTCATGCCGCAAATCGCGGGGATGCGGCAGCCCGAGCAGAATGGATAAACGCATAGCATCAGGTAAAAAAAAATCGGCCACTGGGGCCGATTTTTTATTTCACGCTGGCGGTTTATTCAACCGACTGCGGGCGGGTAGGTTCAGCGGTAGCCGTGTGCGTCGCACTGTGGCCGCCAGCGGAACCTTTACCGTCGAAGTTAAAGGATGGACGAACCCAGTCGCTGTGGCGCGGTGCTTCTGGCACGTATGCCGGTGCCGGCGCTCGGGTCATCGGCGCAGAGGCACGGTTGGCATCGGAAGATTTCGCCACAGGTGCTGGAGTGGTCACAACCGGTTCAGCAGCGACTGGCGCGGCAACCACCGGAGTTTCCTCGACCGGAGCCTGTTCAACAGCCGGTTCTTCTGCGACAGGCGCACTGTCAATCACCGGCGCGGGCTCAACCACTGGCGCGGTTTCAACAACCGGCGTTTCGGCCTCGGTTTTCGCTTCTTCAACGATAGCCGGTGCTTCAGCGACAACCACTTCTTGTGCAACGGTTTCTTCTTCCACTGCAGCAGGCGCTTCTTCCTCTACCGACGCAGGCGTTTCTTCCTGCGCTGGCGCCGTTTCTTGCGCCACGATAACCGGTTCGGCAACGGCTGCCGGAGCGGCCACTTCAGGTGCTTCAGCGACGGTTTCAACAACCTCTGGCTCGGTAACGACAGCCTGTTCAGCGGCTTGCGCTACGATTGGCTGTTCTGCTACGTCCTGCTCAGCCGGTGCTTCCGCTTCGGTTTGCACCTGAGCTATCGGGTAGGTAATCCACACTTTACCGGAGGCCAGTTCTGGCGACGCGCAGGCGACGGTCAGCGGCATCGGCGACTGGGTCGGGTAACGCTCGTCACGGTAACGACGACGACGCTGACCGCTGACGCGCAGATGGCGCGGAGAACGACGTGAACGACGCGGCATGCCGTTGTTATCACGACCTTCCGTATTGTCGTCCTGCTCGCTCTGTACCGGGGCATCAACCACCGCCGGCAGATCGACTTTCGCCAGGGCGGTACGCGGCGCTTCCTGCTGCGGTTCATCAGCAATCAGTTCACGAGCGGCGGTCTGCTCCGGGGTTTCGATGCGAACTTTGTGTGCCAGCTGACGCGGTTTGCGGCGCGGCATAGTCTGTACGCGTTCTTCTTGTGCGGCTTCCGGCGCGGCAGCAGCCTGTTCTTCACGAACCTGTGGTTTCGCTTCCTGCGGCTGCTGACGTTTTTCGTCACTGCGACGGCGATTACGTTCGCGGCGAGACGGCTGCTGGTCGTCACGTGTGCGGGATTTTTCCGCGTCGTCCACGGCGTTCAGCTGGCGGTTTTCGCGCGCTTCAGACTGCTGCGGCTTCTCGCGACGGTTACGACGGTTATCGTCGCGACCTTCACGGCTTTCGCGCGGTTCGCGGCCTTCGGCGTTTTCGTTACGATCATTACGTTCGTTGCGGTCGTTACGACGATCGCTACGCTCATTGCGGTCGCGGCGGTTGTTCTGACGCGGCTTGCGGCGTTCCTGCTGACGCTCAGGTTTCGCTTCCTGTTTCTCTGGCTGTGCTTCAACCGCTTTTTCCGGGCTATCGGCAAACAGGTTTTTCAGCGCAGCAAAGAAACGAGAGAGCAGGCCTGGGGCAGCCGGCGCGGCGGCGGCAGCTGCTTTTGGCTGAGCGACGGCCGGAGCGGCTTTCTCTGCGGTAGGCTCAGGAACTTCTGGCATAACGAAGGTGGCTAGCGCCGGTTGCTCAGGCAGCTTACGCTCAACAAACTCTTCTTCAACCGGCAGCGCCATGGCTTCTTCGTGCAGCTTCGGCAGCAGGTAGCTCAGCGTGGTGGTTTCTTCGCCTTTACGCACGCGCAGCACAGAGTAGTGCGGGGTTTCCATCTCGTCGTTCGGCACGATGATGCAACGAACGCCGCCCTGGCGGGATTCAATGGCGCTTACCGCAGCACGTTTTTCGTTCAACAGGTAAGACGCAATCGGCACCGGGACGATAGCGTGGACTTCTTTGGTGTTCTCTTTCAGCGCTTCTTCTTCAATCAGACGCAGAATGGAGAGCGACAGCGATTCGTTGTCACGCACGGTGCCGGTACCGGAGCAGCGTGGGCAGACGTGGTGGCTGGATTCGCCCAGCGACGGGCTCAGACGCTGACGAGACATCTCCAGCAGGCCGAAGCGGGAAATGTGGCTAATCTGGATACGCGCGCGGTCCTGACGGACAGCTTCACGCAGGCGGTTTTCTACCGCGCGCTGGTGGCGTACCGGCGTCATATCGATAAAGTCGATAACAATCAGACCGCCAAGGTCACGCAGACGCAGCTGGCGAGCAATCTCATCGGCCGCTTCGAGGTTGGTGTTGAACGCGGTTTCTTCGATATCGCCGCCGCGGGTTGCTCGCGCGGAGTTGATGTCGATAGCGGTCAGCGCTTCGGTACTGTCGATAACGATAGAGCCGCCTGACGGCAGACGCACTTCACGCTGGAAGGCGGATTCAATCTGCGATTCAATCTGGTAGTGGCTGAACAGCGGGATTTCACCGGTGTACAGTTTGATTTTGCTGCTGAAATCCGGACGGCCCAGTGCAGAAATGTGCTGACGCGCCATTTCCATGACTTTCGGGTTGTCGATGAGGATTTCGCCGATGTCCTGGCGCAGGTAGTCGCGGAAGGCACGCACGATCACGTTACTTTCCTGGTGAATCAGGAAAGGCGCAGGGCGGCTTTCAGCGGCTTTCTGGATAGCTTCCCAGTGCTTCAGACGGAAGCTTAAGTCCCACTGCAGCGCTTCGGCAGATTTGCCGACGCCTGCGGTACGCACGATTAAGCCCATGCCGTCCGGCAGCTCGAGGCTGGCCAGCGCTTCTTTCAGTTCGGTGCGATCGTCGCCTTCGATACGGCGAGAGATACCGCCCGCGCGCGGGTTGTTCGGCATCAGCACCAGATAGCTGCCCGCCAGGCTGATAAAGGTCGTCAGCGCAGCGCCTTTGTTGCCGCGTTCTTCTTTATCGATCTGGACGATAACTTCCTGGCCTTCACGCAGCACATCTTTGATGTTTGGACGACCGTGAGAGCTGTAGTTGGCTGGGAAATATTCGCGAGCGATTTCTTTGAGGGGGAGGAAACCATGACGCTCGGCGCCGTAATCAACAAATGCGGCTTCGAGACTCGGTTCAATACGGGTAATTTTGCCTTTGTAGATGTTCGCTTTTTTCTGTTCGTGTCCTGGGCTTTCAATATCCAGATCGTACAGACGCTGCCCATCAACGAGGGCGACACGCAACTCTTCCTGCTGAGTTGCGTTGATTAACATTCTTTTCATCGTAACTTACTCATTATTCTTACATTGACGACTAAGCTGCGAGCAGAGTGTTGCCTTTCCGGGGTAAACCGATGGCCTCGTGACTATTCACGTCGCCAACCTCACGGTTGTCGCTCGCTTAAGAGGCGCAGAGTGTCGGTAGCCTGTGTTTCAAACGGAAACACAGCGCAATTATTTGGGGAACAGCCTGGGATAACTCTCCAGAGAAGATTCCATTTATACTCGTCATCTTTCAGAAGGTAGAGATTTGCACGGTTGTTTCCCGTTGCGTTATTTTTCTGCCATCTAAAATTCGTACAGTATATGTACCGGTAAGGACTGCAACTCGCAGCCCGCTAACTGTCTGAGGGATCAATACGTCTTACGCCATTGCTGCGTGGATGATCGAACAGACAAAACTGGTCATTCCGTCATACACTTTATCTTTCAGGCTACCTCGGCGTTGGCTGTGCTCGTTCACCTTTGTCACGTACTCAGGTACGTTCCAGCAGGGTCACTCGCTTGCCGCCTTGAGGCCGCTTGAATGATTTCGTGTATATATCCTTGTTATTCCAGGTTCACCACGGAAAACAGTTTCATTATTCCTTGGTAACCCGGTTATAGCAAGTTGACTTTCACCTTTTATCACCCGGTTACTCACAGTTTCTTCACCTGTCCGCTGAGATTGTTCTAATAACAAACAGCTCGCGGGGAAAAGCAACAGTGGTAAACGGAGCATGATAAATATAAGCATAGAAAAATGAGTGGCGCTAATGAGCCGGGATATTTAGAATCGCGCACCATGAAAACTGAGACTCCGACTGTAAAAATGGTTGCCATCAGCGCTGACGAAGCCGGGCAACGAATCGACAACTTTTTGCGCACCCAGCTAAAAGGGGTGCCGAAGAGCATGATTTATCGCATCTTGCGTAAGGGCGAGGTGCGGGTAAATAAAAAGCGCATCAAGCCTGAGTATAAGCTGGAGGCCGGCGATGAGGTGCGTATTCCGCCGGTGCGCGTAGCCGAACGTGAAGAAGATGCCGTATCGCCGCATTTGCAAAAAGTGGCGGCGCTGAGCGACGTTATCCTGTACGAAGACGATCACATCCTCGTGCTGAACAAACCTTCCGGCACGGCGGTACACGGCGGTAGCGGCCTAAGTTTCGGCGTGATTGAAGGGCTGCGCGCGCTGCGTCCGGAAGCGCGCTTCCTGGAGCTGGTCCACCGTCTTGACCGTGACACCTCCGGCGTGCTGCTGGTGGCGAAGAAGCGGTCGGCGCTGCGTTCGCTGCATGAACAGCTGCGCGAGAAAGGGATGCAGAAAGACTACCTGGCGCTGGTGCGTGGGCAGTGGCAGTCCCACGTGAAGGCTGTACAGGCGCCGCTGCTGAAAAACATTCTGCAGAGCGGCGAGCGCATCGTACGCGTTAGCCAGGAGGGTAAGCCATCGGAAACCCGCTTCAAAATAGAAGAACGTTACGCGTTCGCCACGCTGGTACGCTGTAGCCCGGTAACCGGACGTACGCACCAGATCCGCGTGCATACCCAGCACGCGGGGCACCCGATTGCCTTTGACGATCGTTATGGCGATCGCGAGTTTGACAAACAGCTGACGGGCACCGGGCTGAATCGTCTGTTTTTGCACGCCGCGGCGCTGAAGTTCACCCACCCGGGGACCGGCGAAGTGATGCGCGTGGAAGCGCCGATGGATGACCAGCTCAAGCGCTGTCTCCAGGTGCTACGCAACCAGAAGTAAGCTAAAACGGGCCGCCTGGCCCGTTTTTTATGCCTTGCGAAGACGAACGGCAACGCTTTTCTCTTTAATCGGCAGGTTCACCAGCGCCGCCAGCAGCGCTAGCGCGATATCCGCATACCACACCCACGTCAGGCTGCCTTCATATTGCATCGCGACGCCGCCCAGCCACGCACCGAAGAAAGCGCCAATCTGATGGCTAAACAGCGTAAAGCCAAACAGCGTAGCCAGGTAGCGCGTGCCGAACAGTTTGCCAATGATACCGGCGGTGGGCGGTACGGTGGCCAGCCAGGTAAAACCGATGGCGCAAGCAAAGAGATAAAAAGCCGTCTCGGATTTTGACGATAGCAGGAAGAGGGCGATCATTACCGCGCGCGAGGCGTAGAGTACCGCCAGAATGTACTTCATCCGATAGCGCTTGCCGAGAAACCCTGCCACGATGCTGCCGACAATGTTGCACAGACCAATCAGCGACAGGCTGATGGCGGGCACCGTGGCGTCGTGGCCGCATAGGGCCGCTTCTGTAGGCAGGTGGGTCGTCAGAAACGCTACGTGAAAGCCGCAGGTCAAAAAGCCTGCATGCAGCAGCAAATAGCTGGGATTGCGAAAGGCGAGGGCGATCTGCTGCTTTAATCCCGCATCGGCTGCAACATGAACGGTGGGGGCTGCCGCCTGACGCTTTGCGCCACGGCACAGCAGCCATGATGGGAAAATGGTGGCCAGCGCGGCCATTGCCAGAAAGACCAGCCCGGAAGCCATCCCACGGAGGCCGATAATCAACTGTACCAGCGGCGCGAAGATAAACTGGCCAACCGAGCCCCCGGCGTTAATCAGCCCGCTGGCCATTGAGCCTTTATCGGTCGGTAGTCGGCTGGCCACGACGCCAATCAGTACCGAAAAGCTGCCTGCCGCTGCGCCCGCCGGGCTGAGAAGGCCTTGGGCCAGCGTTAATGGCAGGAACGACGCCGCCCAAAGCGTCCCCAGTTGCCCCAGTGCAATCATGACTGCGCCGAGTACCAGCACGCTGAATGCGCCGCGTTTATCCGCCCATGCGCCAAATAGCGGCTGGAAAGCGCCCCACATCAGTTGGCCGATAGCCAACGCCATGCTGATTTCGGCAATACTCATTGAGGTTTGCATGACGATCGGATGAACGAACAGACCGACGGTCTGACGGATGCCCATCGTGATCATCAGGATCACGCTGGCGAGCGTTATTGGCAGCCATAGAGAAGAAGCGGATTGCGATGGCGTGCTCACGATGCACTCCTGTTGTCATTGTTATCAATGACGAGAGAGTACTGAGAGCGACGCTAAAATGCTACGTTCCCTCAGCCCGCCGTCGCGGTGAGCTGAGGGGAAAAGGTTAAGGTTTTAACCATTTATCCAGCCAGGGGAATACTTCCTCCTGCTGTTGCCGGTAAAAGACGTGCCCAAGCTCTGGCCAGCTCTTCGTCACCAGCATATCGTCGGCTTTTTGCGAGGCCCACACTTTGTGGACTTTGGCAAAGGCATCGCTCACCGCTTTCGCCGGGAACAGCTTGTCCTGTCCACCGCTGAAAATCAGCATCGGTTTCGGTGCGGCAATGCTGGCAATATCGGGGATATCCATCTTTGCGGGCATTCCCGGATGCAGCATATAAAAGGCCGACTGCCCGCGCAGCACGTTGTTACCCGGCGTCATCAGGCCATCGTAGGTGCCGAACCAGGAGATAACCGCAGTGGCCGCCACCTTCCCGGAAAGCGCCGCCAACTGCCAGGCGCGGAAGCCGCCCATTGAGAAGCCCAGTACGCCGATGCGTTTGCTATCGACCCCTTTCAACGAGGCGACAAAGTCAACGGTACGCATATCTTCATAGGCAACCTCACCGGCCAGCGAACGTCCGAGATTGAAATAGTTACTGGCTAGCGCCTGCTGCTGCTCATAAACCATCGGGCCACGGTCGCCCCAGCCGGGGCTGTCGATGGCGATAACCACATAGCCGCGTTTTGCCAGCTCGTCACCGATAAAACGTCCGCTGAAGAACTTATCGGCCCACGCCTGGGCGCTAGCGAGCTGCTCGGCATTGCCCCACGGGCGAATCAGCTTCTCTTTACCGATATCAAACTTTGAACCGTGGTCATGAAGCAGGACTATCGCCGGATGAGGGCCGGGCGTTTTTGGCGTCAGCATCAGGGCGGAGATGCGGTTATCGTCGGTAATGTTGAGCGCGAGTTTTTTTGCGGTGTAGCTGCCACGGTCTTCACTGGCGATAATCTGCTCATCGAACGGTTTGGTAGCGTCCGGCGTCAGCAACGCCTGGCGGAATTCCCGGCGCGCGTGCTGCTGCCAGCTTTTAAAATCAGAATAATGCCCGGAAAGCCATGAGTCAGGATATTGCATCTGAGTTTTCATCTGTTGCCAGCTGGCAGGAAGGTTGCCTTCAACTACGCCTTGTTTCTGCCAGTCATCAGCGGCATTAGCCTGAGTTGCGGTTAGTATTGCCAGCATAAATAATATTTTACGTTTGCCACGCATGCTCACCCCTTAAATCAAAACAATGTTTCAATATGGAGTCAGGGATTTTAGCGGCGCTGGAAAAATAAACTGTGATCGCAGAAGGAATAAGCAAAATTGCGGGTGGGGCGTCGCATAGCTTGGCGACGCCTGGCGTGGCGCTAATCTAACAGCGGATTATGATTTTCTCGTCGTAACATTTTGCACAGCGCAATCAGCGGTAAACCGACCAGGGTATTCGGATCGCGTCCTTCAAGACGGTCGAAGAGGGCAATGCCCAGACCTTCACTTTTGAAGCTCCCGGCGCAGTTAAGCGGATTCTCTTTGCGAATATAGGTGGCAATTTCCTGTTCGCTCAGATGGCGAAAATGTACATCAAACGGTTCACATTCCGTCTGGAGATGACCATTTGCTGAATTATACAGCGCCAGTCCGGTATAAAAGGTCACCACATTACCGCTGGCCTTTTTTAATTGTAAGCGCGCATTTTCCTCGGTATGCGGTTTGCCGGTAATTTCCCCTTCCAGCATACAGACCTGATCGGAACCAATAATAAGATGGTTCGGAAAGCGTTCCGCCAGCGCCTGTGCCTTTAGCTGCGCCAGTCGCAGCACCAGACTGCGCGGGGTTTCGCCAGGTAGCGGCAGTTCGTCAATCTCCGGCGCGGCGCATTCGAAGGCGATACCGAGCTTCTCAAGCAGCTGTTTGCGATAAGGGGAGGTGGAGGCAAGAATCAAATCAGGCATAATTTTTCAAATAGACTGTAGCGAATTAGATTCCGACATTTTAAACTATAGGCCGCAATGTGTGCGAATTATTGGCAAAAGGCAACCTGAGGCTGCCTTTTTCTTTGACTCTATGACGTTACAAAGTTAATATGCGCGCCCTATGCAAAAGGTAAAATTACCCCTGACTCTCGATCCGGTTCGTACGGCTCAAAAACGCCTTGATTACCAGGGTATCTATACCCCCGATCAGGCGGAGCGCGTCGCCGTGTCCGTAGTCAGTGTAGACAGTGATGTGGAATGCGAAATGTCCTTCGCTATCGATAACCAACGCCTCGCGGTCATCACCGGTGATGCGAAGGTCACGGTATCGTTGGAATGTCAGCGTTGCGGGAAACCGTTTACTCATCATGTTTACACAAAGTATTGTTTCAGCCCGGTCAAGAATGACGATCAGGTTGAGGCACTCCCGGAAGCGTATGAGCCGATTGAGGTTAACGAATTCGGTGAAATCGATCTGCTGGCGTTGGTTGAAGATGAAATCATCCTCTCCTTGCCGGTAGTTCCGGTGCATGATTCTGAACACTGTGAAGTGTCCGAGGCGGACATGGTCTTTGGCGAACTGCCTGAAGAGGCGAAGAAACCAAACCCATTTGCCGTATTAGCCAGCTTAAAGCAAAAGTAATTGAGGAGTAAGGTCCATGGCCGTACAACAGAATAAACCAACCCGTTCCAAACGTGGCATGCGTCGTTCTCATGACGCTCTGACCGCAGTCACCAGCCTGTCTGTAGACAAAACTTCTGGTGAACAACACCTGCGTCACCACATCACTGCCGACGGTTACTACCGTGGCCGTAAGGTAATCGCTAAGTAATCACGCGCAAGCGTGATTATGCTTAGTGAGGAATTTCCCCGTTCACGCGGGGAAACACCGAACCAGGCGGCGAAGATACCTTGACACGTCTAACCCTGGCGTTAGATGTCATGGGGGGCGATTTTGGCCCTTCCGTGACGGTGCCTGCAGCATTGCAGGCACTGAGTTCTAATCCGCAACTCTCACTTCTATTAGTCGGCAATCCCGACGACATTACGCCATTACTTGCCAGAGCTGACTTCGAACAACGTTCGCGTTTGCAGATTATTCCTGCCCAGTCGGTTATTGCCAGTGATGAGCGGCCATCGCATGCTATCCGCCACAGCCGCGGTAGTTCAATGCGCGTGGCGCTGGAGATGGTGAAAGAAGGGCGTGCTGAAGCCTGCGTCAGTGCGGGAAATACCGGCGCGCTGATGGGGCTGGCCAAATTGCTGCTCAAGCCTATTCAGGGGATTGAGCGTCCGGCGCTGGTGACGGTGTTACCGCATCAGCAGAAGGGCAAGACGGTAGTGCTGGACCTGGGTGCTAACGTCGACTGTGACAGTACCATGCTGGTGCAGTTTGCCGTCATGGGGTCGGTGATGGCGGAGGAAGTGCTGGGGATTGCTAATCCGCGCGTGGCCTTGCTTAACATCGGCGAAGAAGAGATTAAGGGTCATGATAGTATTCGTGATGCCTCATTAGTGCTAAAAACAATCTCTTCTCTGAATTATATCGGCTATCTTGAAGCCAATGAGCTGTTAACGGGCAAAACCGACGTTCTGGTTTGCGACGGCTTTACAGGAAACGTCACCTTAAAGACGATGGAAGGGGTAGTGCGTATGTTCCTTTCGCTGCTGAAATCGCAGAGTGAGGGGAAAAAACGGTCGTGGTGGCTGATTTTATTAAAGCGTTGGTTACAAAAAAGCCTGACAAGGCGATTCAGTCACCTCAACCCCGACCAGTATAATGGCGCCTGTCTGTTAGGATTGCGCGGCACGGTGATTAAGAGCCATGGCGCTGCTAATCAGCGAGCCTTTGCAATCGCCATTGAACAGGCAGTGCAGGCGGTGCAGCGACAAGTTCCTCAGCGAATTGCCGCTCGCCTGGAATCCGTATACCCCGCAGGGTTTGATAGAGCGGAGTCTGGCAAGTAATCAAGCCAGCTGCGCCGTGTGTCAAACTGGGCGGCTATATTAGCGAAAAGTGACTGAGCGTACATGTATACGAAGATTATTGGTACCGGCAGCTATCTGCCTGAGCAAGTGCGGACTAACGCCGATCTGGAAAAAATGGTTGATACGTCTGACGAGTGGATTGTCACCCGTACAGGTATCCGTGAGCGCCGTATTGCTGGCCCTGATGAAAACGTGTCTACGCTGGGTTACGAAGCGGCCAAACGCGCGCTGGATATGGCGGGCATCGAGGCAAGCGAGCTGGGGCTGATTGTGGTTGCGACCACGTCTGCTACCCATGCGTTCCCGAGCGCGGCCTGCCAGATTCAGGACATGCTGGGCGTGAAAGGCGCGCCGGCATTTGATATCGCTGCGGCCTGCGCGGGCTTTACCTATGCGCTGAGCGTGGCCGATCAGTACGTGAAGTCCGGTGCGGTGAAATACGCGCTGGTCGTCGGTGCGGATACGCTGGCGCGAACCTGCGATCCTACCGATCGCGGCACGATCATTATCTTCGGTGATGGCGCGGGCGCCGTCGTGCTGGGCGCATCCGAAGAACCGGGGATTATCTCTACCCATCTGCATGCAGACGGTAGCTACGGTAAGCTGCTGACGCTGCCGAACGCCGATCGCGTCCACCCGGAAAACGCCATCCATCTGACGATGGCCGGTAACGAAGTCTTTAAAGTCGCGGTGACCGAGCTGGCGCACATCGTTGATGAAACGCTGGAAGCCAACAACCTCGACCGTTCTGAGCTGGACTGGCTGGTGCCGCACCAGGCGAACTTACGTATTATCAGCGCGACGGCGAAAAAGCTCGGCATGTCCATGGACAACGTCGTGGTGACCCTTGACCGTCACGGCAATACCTCGGCCGCTTCCGTACCGTGCGCGTTTGACGAAGCTGTCCGCGACGGCCGCATTAAGCGCGGTCAACTGGTGCTGCTGGAAGCCTTCGGCGGCGGGTTCACCTGGGGCTCTGCGCTGGTTCGTTTCTAAGTATAAGGATAAAAAACATGACGCAATTCGCTTTCGTGTTCCCTGGGCAGGGTTCACAGGCGGTAGGCATGCTGTCTGAACTGGCAGCAACCTACCCGGTTATCGAAGAAACTTTTCATGAAGCTTCCGCAGCTCTGGGCTATGATCTGTGGGCGTTGACCCAGCAGGGGCCTGCTGAAGAGCTGAACAAAACCTGGCAGACCCAGCCTGCGCTGCTGACGGCTTCCGTTGCGCTGTATCGTTTATGGCAGCAGCAGGGCGGTAAAGCGCCGGCGCTGATGGCCGGTCACAGCCTGGGCGAATACTCCGCGCTGGTTTGCGCGGGTGTGATTGCTTTCGCCGACGCGGTGCGTCTGGTTGAGATGCGCGGCAAGTTTATGCAGGAAGCCGTTCCGGAAGGTACCGGCGGCATGTCGGCTATCATCGGCCTTGACGATGCTGCTATCGCCAAAGCGTGCGAAGAATCTGCCGAAGGGCAGGTTGTCTCTCCGGTTAACTTCAACTCGCCGGGCCAGGTGGTTATCGCTGGTCATAAAGAAGCGGTTGAACGTGCGGGCGCAGCCTGTAAAGCCGCTGGCGCGAAGCGTGCGCTGCCGCTGCCGGTCAGCGTGCCGTCTCACTGCGCGCTGATGAAGCCTGCCGCTGAGAAACTGGCGGTTGAGCTGCAAAAAATCACCTTTAACGCGCCGACCGTTCCGGTAGTGAACAACGTTGACGTGAAGTGCGAAACCGACGGCGACGCGATTCGCGACGCGCTGGTTCGCCAGCTGTACAGCCCGGTTCAGTGGACCAAAACCGTTGAGTTTATGGCTTCCCAGGGCGTAGAGCATCTGTATGAAGTTGGTCCGGGTAAAGTCCTCACCGGCCTGACCAAACGTATTGTAGATACCCTGACTGCATCGGCCATCAATGAGCCGGCTGCCCTGTCAGCGGCACTTGCGCAATAAAAGAGGAAAGCATGAGCTTTGAAGGAAAAATTGCCCTGGTAACAGGTGCAAGCCGCGGTATTGGCCGCGCAATCGCTGAAACTCTCGTCGCTCGCGGCGCAAAAGTTATCGGCACTGCGACCAGCGAAAGCGGCGCGCAGGCGATCAGTGACTATCTGGGTGCTAACGGTAAAGGTCTGATGTTGAATGTGACCGACCCGGCATCTATTGAATCTGTTCTGGGAAATATCCGCGCGGAATTTGGCGAAGTCGACATTCTGGTCAATAATGCCGGGATTACTCGTGATAACCTGTTAATGCGCATGAAAGATGACGAGTGGAACGATATCCTCGAAACCAACCTGTCATCTGTTTTCCGTCTGTCAAAAGCGGTAATGCGCGCTATGATGAAAAAGCGTCATGGGCGTATCATCACTATCGGTTCTGTGGTTGGTACCATGGGAAATGCGGGTCAGGCTAACTACGCTGCGGCGAAAGCAGGCCTGATCGGCTTCAGTAAATCACTGGCGCGTGAAGTTGCGTCACGCGGAATTACTGTGAACGTTGTTGCTCCGGGCTTTATTGAAACGGACATGACGCGTGCGCTGACCGATGAGCAGCGTGCGGGTACACTGGCGGCAGTTCCTGCGGGGCGCCTCGGCTCTCCAAATGAAATCGCCAGTGCGGTTGCATTTTTGGCCTCCGACGAAGCAAGTTACATCACTGGTGAAACGTTGCACGTAAACGGCGGGATGTACATGGTCTGACCGTGTTTTGCACAAAGTGCTCAGACAACGGGCAATCTACGTATGTCTGAGCATGATTAGTGCAAAATCATTTGCGTTATGAGGGCAAAAACCCGCAAAATAGCGTAAAATCGTGGTATGACCTGCCGGGATTTAGTTGCAAATTTTTCAACATTTTATACACTACGAAAACCATCGCGAAAGCGAGTTTTGATAGGAAATTTAAGAGTATGAGCACTATCGAAGAACGCGTTAAGAAAATCATCGGCGAACAGCTGGGCGTTAAGCAGGAAGAAGTGACCAACAATGCTTCCTTCGTTGAAGACCTGGGCGCAGATTCTCTTGACACCGTTGAGCTGGTAATGGCTCTGGAAGAAGAGTTTGATACTGAGATTCCGGACGAAGAAGCTGAGAAAATCACCACCGTTCAGGCTGCCATTGATTACATCAACGGTCACCAGGCGTAAGTGAACATCTCCAGGCGGTCATTCGACCGCCTGAGTTTTATCCTTTTGTCCCACAAGTATCTATTTAATCCCTCCCTGGAGGACAAACGTGTCTAAGCGTCGTGTAGTTGTGACCGGACTGGGCATGTTGTCTCCTGTCGGCAATACCGTAGAGTCTACCTGGAAAGCTCTCCTTGCCGGTCAGAGTGGCATCAGCCTGATCGACCATTTCGATACTAGCGCCTATGCAACCAAATTTGCTGGCTTAGTAAAGGATTTTAACTGTGATGACATTATCTCGCGTAAAGAACAGCGCAAGATGGATGCCTTCATTCAATATGGAATTGTCGCTGGCGTTCAGGCCATGCAGGATTCTGGCCTTGAAATAACGGAAGAGAACGCTCACCGTATTGGCGCCGCTATCGGCTCCGGTATCGGCGGTCTCGGTCTTATTGAAGAAAACCATACCTCTTTGGTAAACGGTGGACCGCGTAAGATTAGCCCGTTCTTCGTTCCGTCGACGATTGTTAATATGGTGGCAGGTCACCTGACCATCATGTTCGGTTTGCGTGGGCCAAGCATCTCTATCGCGACCGCCTGTACTTCCGGTGTGCATAACATCGGTCAGGCAGCACGTATTATCGCCTATGGCGATGCGGATGCGATGGTTGCCGGTGGCGCAGAAAAAGCCAGTACCCCGCTGGGTGTCGGTGGCTTCGGTGCTGCGCGTGCGCTGTCTACGCGTAACGACAACCCGCAGGCGGCAAGCCGTCCGTGGGATAAAGAGCGCGACGGCTTTGTGCTGGGCGACGGCGCAGGCATGGTGGTACTCGAAGAGTACGAGCACGCGAAAAAACGCGGCGCGAAAATCTATGCTGAAGTCGTTGGTTTCGGTATGAGCAGCGATGCGTATCATATGACGTCACCGCCGGAAAACGGCGCGGGCGCAGCGTTGGCGATGGTTAACGCCATTCGCGACGCGGGTATTGAAGCGGGCCAGATTGGCTACGTTAACGCCCACGGTACCTCTACGCCAGCGGGCGATAAAGCAGAAGCACAGGCCGTGAAGTCCGTCTTCGGCGACGCCGCTAGCCGCGTGCTGGTCAGCTCCACCAAATCGATGACCGGCCACCTGCTGGGCGCGGCGGGTGCAGTAGAATCTATCTACTCCATCCTCGCGCTGCGCGATCAGGCCGTTCCGCCGACCATCAACCTGGATAACCCGGATGAAGGTTGCGACCTGGACTTCGTGCCTCACGAAGCACGTCAGGTGAGCGGCATGGAGTACACGCTGTGTAACTCCTTCGGCTTTGGTGGTACCAATGGCTCGCTGATCTTTAAAAAAGTCTGAGCCAGACGGCCTGATGGCTGTCGGTCACTATGCTGATATAGGCCCGCCTGGCGGGCCTTTTTTATTCAGCTTTCTCTGCTTGTTCAACACGTTCCATCCTGCCAAACTACCCGTCCATCGATAAGGAGCCGCTATGTTCTTAATTAATGGCGTCGAGCAGTATACCCTCGCGGTGAATGACCGTGCCACACAGTTTGGTGATGGCTGTTTTACCACCGCGCGCGTGGTGAATGGACGCGTCCAGATGCTTGCTGCCCACCTCGGGCGGCTTAAACAGGCTTGCCAGCGGCTGTCTTTAACCTTTGATGCGTGGGCGACGCTGGAGCAGGAAATGCAGCAGCTCGCACGCCAGCAATTCGATGGCGTACTGAAAGCGATCATCAGCCGCGGCCCCGGCGGACGCGGCTATAGCGCCAGCGGCTGCCACGCGCCGACGCGCATTGTCTCGACTGCCGCGGCGCCTGCGCACTATGCCGAATGGAAGGCGCGGGGTATCACGCTGGCGCTCAGCCCGGTTCCCCTGGGACGCAATCCTTATCTTGCGGGTATTAAGCACCTCAATCGCCTTGAACAGGTGCTGATTCGTTCTCATCTTGAGCAGACAAACGCCGATGAGGCCCTTGTCCTTGACAGCGACGGGTGGCTTACGGAATGCTGTGCCGCCAATCTGTTCTGGCGCTGCGGCCGCGATGTGTATACGCCGCGCCTCGAGCATGCGGGGGTGAACGGTATTATGCGGCAATTTATTATCGCCCAACTGGCACCGACGGCCTATCGCGTGGTCGAAGTGAATGCGCCGCTATCGGCGCTGGAACAGGCGGATGAAGTGCTGATATGCAACGCGCTGATGCCGGTTGTCCCCGTTCAACGCTATGCGGATTTGCACTGGTCAGCCCGCGAGCTTTACCAATTTTTAGCCCCAATTTGTGAGTCGTCTGATTAGCATGATGAAACTGTTACGCTTTGTTCTGTTGGTATTGATTGTTCTTGGCATTGCCGCTGGCGTCGGTATGTGGAAAGTGCGTCAGATGGCGGATAGCGCGCTGCTGATTAAAGAAGATACCGTCTTTACGCTGAAAGCCGGGACCGGGCGCCTGGCGCTGGGCGACCAGCTGTATGCCGACAAGGTGATAAACCGTCCGCGCGTCTTTCAGTGGCTGCTGCGCCTGGAGCCAGAACTCTCGCATTTTAAGGCCGGTACCTATCGCTTTACCCCGCAGATGACCGTCCGTGAGATGCTGCAGCTGTTAGCCAGCGGTAAAGAAGCCCAGTTCCCGCTGCGCTTTGTTGAAGGTATGCGTCTGAGCGATTATCTGAAGCAGCTGCGTGAGGCGCCTTATATCAAGCATACGCTCAGCGATGATAGCTACGCCACCGTCGCGAAAGCGCTGGCGCTGGATAACCCTGAGTGGGTTGAAGGCTGGTTCTGGCCGGATACCTGGATGTATACCGCCAATACCACCGACGTGGCCATCCTCAAACGCGCGCATCAGAAGATGGTGACCCAGGTCGATAAAGTCTGGGAAGGGCGGATGGACAACCTGCCGTATCAGGATAAGAACCAGCTGGTGACCATGGCGTCGATCGTTGAAAAAGAGACGGCGGTGCCGGAAGAGCGCGATCGCGTGGCGTCGGTGTTTATCAATCGATTGCGCATCGGCATGCGCTTGCAGACGGATCCAACGGTCATCTACGGGATGGGGGAGCGCTACGACGGCAAAATCTCGCGTAAGGATCTTGAGACCCCAACCGCGTATAATACCTACACGATTTCCGGCCTGCCGCCGGGGGCGATTGCCAGCCCGGGCGAAGCGTCGCTGAATGCCGCCGCGCATCCGGCTAAAACGCCGTATCTGTATTTTGTGGCAGATGGTAAAGGCGGGCATACGTTTAATACCAATCTTGCAGACCATAACCGGTCGGTGCAGGGTTACCTGAAAGTGCTAAAGGATAAAAATGCGCAGTAATTACATCGTCATTGAAGGACTGGAAGGAGCGGGCAAAACCACCGCGCGGGATGTGGTTGTGGAAACATTGCGCGACCTCGGCGTGAACGATCTGCTGTTTACCCGCGAGCCGGGTGGTACCGTGCTGGCGGAAAAGCTGCGCAGTCTGGTGCTGGACATTAAATCGGTCGGCGACGAAGTGATTACCGATAAAGCGGAAGTGCTGATGTTCTACGCCGCCCGCGTGCAGCTGGTTGAAACGGTGATCAAACCGGCGCTGGCAAGCGGGCAGTGGGTGATTGGCGATCGTCATGATCTTTCCACCCAGGCCTACCAGGGCGGCGGCCGCGGTATCGATCGTACGATGCTGGCGACCCTGCGCGACGCGGTGCTGGGCGATTTCCGCCCGAACCTGACCCTTTACCTCGACGTGACGCCGGAAGTCGGCCTCAAGCGCGCCCGCGCCCGTGGCGATCTGGATCGCATTGAGCAAGAGTCGCTGAACTTCTTTAATCGCACCCGCGCGCGCTATCTTGAACTGGCGGCGGCGGATGACAGCATTATCACCGTTGACGCGACTCAAGCGCTGGAGAAAGTGATGAGTGATATTCGCGCCGCGGTCACCGCGTGGGTAGCGGAGCAGCAGGCATGAAATGGTATCCGTGGTTACGCCCGCCGTTTGAACAGCTCGTCACGAGCTATCAGGTCGGACGTGGTCACCATGCGCTGCTGGTTCAGGCGCGCAGCGGAATGGGGGCCGACTCGCTGGTCTACGCCATCACCCGTTTTTTGATGTGCCAGAACCCGGACGGCCATAAAAGCTGCGGCCAGTGCCATAGCTGTCAGCTGATGCAGGCGGGGACACACCCTGACTACTACGCGCTGCAGCCCGAGAAGGGCAAGAGCACGTTAGGTATCGACGCGGTACGCGAGGTGAGCGAAAAACTGTATGAACATTCTCGCCTGGGTGGGGCAAAGGTGGTGTGGATAGCGGATGCCACGCTGTTGACCGAAGCCGCCGCCAACGCGTTGCTGAAAACGCTGGAAGAACCACCGAAAAACACCTGGTTCTTCCTCGCTTGCCAGGAGCCTGCTCGGCTGCTGGCAACGCTGCGTAGCCGCTGTCGTTTTTTCCATCTGGTGCCGCCGAGCGAGCAGTACGCGCTGGCGTGGCTGGAGCGAGAAAACAGCGCCTCGCGCGATACGCTGCTGACGGCGCTGCGTTTGTCCGATCATGCGCCCGCCGCGGCGCTGGAGCTGTTGGCCCCTGAGACCTGGGCCACGCGCGAAAAATTTTGTCAGGCGCTGGGCGTGACGCTCAACAGCGGCGACTGGCTGGCATTTATGCCATCGCTGAACCATGATTCAGTCGTGCAGCGTTTACACTGGCTGTCATCGTTGCTGCTTGATGCCCTCAAATATCAGCAGCGTATTACGCGGCTGACCAATGCCGATAGCCTGACGCTGGTAGCCCAGCTGGCGCAAACGCTTTCTGCCGCGCGCCTGCAGGCGATTGTCGCCGATGCATGCGCTTGCCGTGAACAGCTGCAAAGCGTCACGGGGCTGAACCGCGAACTTATTCTCACCGAGCGCCTTCTGCGCTGGGAACACTATCTGCAACCTGGTGCGGTGCTGCCGGTATCTCACCTCTAAGAGAGACATCATGTTTTTAGTCGACTCGCATTGCCATCTCGATGGCCTTGATTATCAATCCCTGCATAAAGACGTGGATGACGTGATGGCGAAAGCCGCCGCGCGCGACGTCCGCTTTGCCCTGGCGGTGGCGACGACGCTGCCGGGCTATCATCGTATGCGTGAGCTGGTGGGCAATCGCCCGGAAGTGGTCTTTTCCTGCGGCGTGCATCCGCTCAATCAGGATGAACCGTACGATGTTGAAGAGCTGCGCCGTCTGGCGGCAGAAGAGGGCGTGGTCGCAATGGGCGAAACCGGCCTTGACTACTTCTATACGCCGGAAACCAAACCGCAGCAGCAGCTGTCGTTCCGTCACCATATTCAGATTGGCCGTGAGCTGAATAAGCCGGTGATCGTCCATACCCGTGACGCCCGCGCCGATACGCTGGCTATCCTGCGAGAAGAAAAAGTGACGGATTGCGGCGGTGTACTACACTGTTTCACTGAAGACGTGGAGACCGCAGGCAAGCTGTTGGATATGGGGTTCTATATCTCCTTTTCCGGGATTGTGACCTTCCGTAATGCGGAGCAACTGCGCGAAGCCGCGCGCTATGTCCCGCTGGACAGGCTGCTGGTCGAGACCGATTCGCCTTATCTGGCGCCGGTACCGCATCGCGGTAAAGAAAATCAGCCGGCGATGGTGCGTGATGTCGCTGAGTACATGGCGGTGCTGAAGGGCGTAAGCGTTGAACAGCTGGCGCAGCAGACCACTGAAAACTTCTCGACTCTCTTCCATATCGATCCCGCGCGTCTGCAATCCGCCTGATTTCCGAGCTTATTTTATTGCTCGTAATTAATGGTTAAAGCGAGTACAGTTCACCGCCGTAAAAGTGGCGGTGAATGTTAATCTTGCAACATACAGACACGTTTTCTGTAAAGAAGATTAGGTTTTTTCGCCATAGCTCTTTGAAACGTGATAACCGTCAAACAAAATCGCGGGGATTTATTTTACTCTGTGTAATAAATAAAAAGGGCACTTAGATGTCCTGTCCCTGGTGAGTCTCTCCCCTCTCACCGATGCGTGAAAACGTAGATAAAAGTACAAAAAACTCAGGAGCACTCCTTATTATGTTTAAGAATGCATTTGCTAACCTGCAGAAGGTCGGTAAATCGCTGATGCTGCCGGTTTCCGTGCTGCCTATCGCAGGTATCCTGCTGGGCGTCGGTTCCGCAAACTTCAGCTGGCTGCCAGCCGTCGTTTCTCATGTTATGGCAGAAGCAGGCGGTTCTGTTTTTGCTAACATGCCGCTTATCTTCGCTATCGGTGTGGCGTTAGGCTTCACCAATAACGATGGCGTATCCGCACTGGCCTCAGTCGTCGCTTATGGCATCATGGTGAAAACCATGGCTGTGGTTGCGCCGCTGGTACTGCACTTACCGGCTGAAGAAATTGCCGCTAAACACCTGGCTGATACCGGTGTGCTCGGCGGTATTATCTCTGGTGCTATCGCTGCGTACATGTTCAACCGCTTCTACCGCATTAAGCTGCCAGAATATCTGGGCTTCTTCGCGGGCAAGCGCTTTGTACCGATCATCTCAGGTCTGGCCGCTATCTTTACCGGCGTGATCCTGTCCTTCATCTGGCCGCCAATCGGTACCGCTATCCAGACCTTCTCTCAGTGGGCTGCTTACCAGAACCCGGTTGTCGCGTTCGGTATCTACGGCTTCATCGAGCGTTGCCTGGTGCCGTTCGGTCTGCACCATATCTGGAACGTTCCTTTCCAGATGCAGATCGGCGAATACACCAACGCGGCAGGTCAGGTATTCCACGGCGACATCCCGCGTTACATGGCGGGCGACCCGACTGCGGGCAAACTGTCCGGTGGCTTCCTGTTCAAAATGTACGGTCTGCCGGCAGCGGCTATCGCTATCTGGCACTCTGCTAAACCAGAGAACCGCGCGAAAGTGGGCGGTATCATGATCTCCGCAGCGCTGACCTCGTTCCTGACCGGTATCACCGAGCCGATCGAGTTCTCCTTCATGTTCGTTGCGCCGATCCTGTACGTTATCCACGCGATTCTGGCGGGTCTGGCGTTCCCGATCTGTATCCTGCTGGGTATGCGTGACGGTACTTCGTTCTCTCACGGTCTGATCGACTTTATCGTTCTGTCCGGTAACAGCAGCAAGCTGTGGCTGTTCCCGATTGTCGGTATTTGCTATGCGATCGTATACTACGTTATCTTCCGCGTGCTGATTAAAGCACTGGATCTGAAAACGCCGGGTCGTGAAGACACCACTGAAGAATCCAAAGCGGGCGCAACCAGTGAAATGGCTCCGGCGCTGATTGCAGCCTTCGGCGGTAAAGAAAACATCACCAACCTCGACGCTTGTATCACCCGTCTGCGCGTCAGCGTAGCCGACGTCGCCAAAGTGGATCAGGCTGGCCTGAAGAAACTGGGCGCTGCGGGTGTGGTTGTTGCAGGTTCCGGCGTTCAGGCGATTTTCGGGACCAAATCCGATAACCTGAAAACCGAGATGGACGACTATATTCGCAATAACTAAGTTATTTCGAAGTCGAAAATTTGGGGAGACTAAGGCAGCCGAATGGCTGCCTTTTTTACGTCTGCCGGATGGGAGCCGCTCCCGGCGGCGCTTCGCCTGGACGGGCTACCAGGAAGCTGTAGCTCTGACGAGGCACGTCTGTGCCCGCGATGCTCAGGCAGACAAAAAAGGGAGCCACAAGGCTCCCTTTTTTGTCTGGCAATTAAATCAGAACTGATAGCTGGCGGTAATGCTCACGTTGCGTGGTTCACCGTAAACGATAGAACCGTCGATATTGGTATCGTAGGTTTTATCAAACAGGTTGTTGATATTGCCCTGTAGGGCAAAGTTTTTGGTGACCTGGTAGCGGGTGAATAAATCCACCAGCGCATAGCTGCCTTGCTCGGCGCGGAAGGTGCCGAATGGCGTCACGGTATCTTTGTACACCCGGTTCTGCCAGTTCACGCCGCCACCGACGGTCAGATCCGGCATCATCGGCAGACGATAGCGAGTAAACATCTTCACGGTGGTGCGCGGCAGATTCGGGTTTACCGCCTTGCCATCGCTGTCTTCCGCCACGTAGCGGGTGGCCCCGAAGGTCATCTGCCAGTTATCGGTGAGCGCGCCGTTAATTTCAAACTCTACGCCTTTGCTGACGGTGCCGTCGACGGTAGTGTAGGCGATTTCGCCGTTGCTGCCGGCAATCGGCACACCGGTCGACTGCCCCAGGTTATCCTGCTCAATGCGGAACACGGACAGGGTCGTGGTCAGGCGACTGTCCATCCAGTCGGATTTCAGACCCACCTCGTAGTTGTTGCCGGTAATCGGCTTCAGGTATTTACCGGAACTGTCTTTGTCGTTTTGCGGCTGGAAGATGGAGGTATAGCTGGCGTAGGTTGACCAGTTATCATTGATGTCATACACCAGGCCCGCGTACGGCGTGGTGTGATTTTGCTCCATATTGTAGGACAGCGTGCTGACGCTCCAGTTGGTATAACGCGCGCCGATAATCAGATGCAGCGGGTCGGCCAGCGAAAAACGAGTGGCGGCATACAGCGACTTCATGCGCGTGGTATCGTCCTGCGCCAGGCTCTGCGAGGTCCAGTTGGTTTCCGGGAAGCTGGCGCTGTTGAAATTATCAAAGTTACCTATTTGATCCGGGAAGACGTTGTCCCAGGCGCTGAAGTAACGGTTATTTTGTTTGCTATAGCTGCCGCCGAACATCAGGTTGTGCTGACGGCCAAACAGATCGTAGCTGCCATCGGTGTACAGATCGACAGCATCCACTTTGCGCTTGCCGCTGTTCCACCCGGTCCCGCCCACGTAGTCATAGCCTGGGCCGTAGTTGCTGTACGGACCAACCAGAGAACCGTCGGCTTTGTTCACGTAGGCATCGATGTACATCATTTTACTGTCGAATTTCACTTCGGAGTGGGTGGCATTCAGCGTTGCCTGCCAGGTATCGGCAAAGCGCTGCGTCAGCGTCATAAAGACCTTATTAATGTCTTTGTCGTTGTAGGCCCAATCCGGTGACGTACTGTGTGCGCGATCGTAATGGTTAGTGCTGCCGTCGGTATTCCAGCGCGGTAGGCCGCCCCAGGTTGGGCTATTGATATCAATACGTTGATATTCATAGCCAACGGAGAGGCTGGTGGTATCGCCAAGATCGGCATCGAGAATGCCGGAGAAGAAGGTTTTGTCGTTGTTATAACGGTCGAGCCAGGAATCGTTGTTCTGATAGCCAGCCACGATACGCGCACGCACTTTACCGTCTTCGGTCAGCGGACTTTGCAGGTCGGCAACGTAGCGCTGTTTATTCCAGCTGCCGTATTCGGCCGAAAGGTTGCCGGTAAACTCGCGGCTGGTGGCATGTTTGCGGACCATGTTGATGGCGGCAGAAGGATTGCCTGTCCCTGTCATCAGGCCGTTCGCGCCGCGCACCACTTCTACGCGTTCAAACAACGCGGTATCGGAAAGGGCATCGCCGAGGTTCCAGCGGGATTCAAAATAGGTCGGGATCCCGTCGACCATATAGTTGTCAATTTCAAAGCCGCGAGAGAAGTAGCTGGTACGGTCGGAGTCGGCCTGGCTGCTGGTAATGCCCATGGTGTTGTTCATCACATCGCCCAGCGTTTGCAACTGCTGATCCTGCATCCGCTGTTCGCTGACGATGGTGACCGACTGAGGAATATCGCGTTGGACCATCTGCATCTTCGTGCCGGCAGTGGTGGTTTTCACGCTGTAGTCCTGCGTTTCGCTATCGCTGCCCGTATTGCTGGTGCCGTCAACGACAATGGTATCTTCACTGGCGGCAAAGCTTAAGCCCGGTGACAACGCGAGCGCGATGCCCATTGCCAGCATTGACGGCGCCAGGCGGCCGCTGCGGATGTTCGAAGAGTGAGACATATAAACCCTTAATCAATAGTCATTATTTTTGTCCGCCGCTCTGTGGTGACGGTCGTGTTACAGGCCAACGCACATGCATAAATGAATGCAAATGAGAAATATACGCATTTTTATTTCAATGTAAACAAAAGTCAGAATGAGAATGGGCCAGAATGAAACGCGATTTCAGGAATGACGAGAAAGCAATACGGCCGCAACAGCGGCCGTATAAGGATAAAAAAATAAAGGAATCAGTATGTTATTTCGTTCAGGCGAGGGCGTTTTCTTCCAGTTGACGCATAAACTGGCGAACCCAGTCCATCCGCGTTTTACGCTCACCCAGTTCCTGGAAGAACTTCAGGCGCGTCGGGCCGTCGAGGCGGAAGTGCTGCGGCTGTTTCTGCAGTAGACCAATCAGCCACGTCGGATTGACGTGATTCTTCTCGGCAAACTCAATCACGCCGCCTTTCTCGTTGCCTTCCAGCTTGCGGATCCCCAGCTTTTGCGCCTGCTGACGTAGGCGGGCGATATCCAGCAGATTACGCGCAGCATCCGGCAGTAGACCGAAGCGGTCGATCAGCTCGACCTTGATCTCTTCCAGCTCGTTTTCATTCTTTGCGCTGGCAATCCGCTTGTAGAAGGAGAGGCGCGTGTTGACGTCCGGGATAAAATCATCCGGCAACAGCGACGGCATACGCAGCTCAACTTCGGTTTGCTGGCTGGTTAAATCCTCCAGCGACGGTTCACGACCCTCTTTTAGCGCATCGACGGCGTTTTCCAGCATCTCCATGTACAGCGAGAAGCCAATGGACTCCATCTGCCCGCTTTGCCCTTCGCCCAGCAGCTCGCCCGCACCGCGAATTTCGAGGTCGTGGGTGGCGAGCGCAAAACCTGCGCCCAAATCTTCCAGCGAGGCGATGGCTTCCAGACGTTTCTGGGCGTCTGGGGTCATGGCTTTCGGATGCGGCGTCAGCAGCCAGGCATAGGCCTGGTGGTGCGAACGCCCCACGCGTCCACGTAGCTGATGCAGCTGTGCCAGACCAAAGTGGTCGGCGCGTTCGATGATGATGGTATTGGCGGTAGGAATGTCGATACCGGTCTCAATGATGGTGGTACACACCAGCACGTTGAAGCGCTGGTGGTGGAAATCGTTCATCACCCGTTCCAGTTCGCGTTCGCGCATCTGGCCATGACCGATGGCGATACGCGCTTCCGGCACCAGTTCCGCCAGCCTGTCGGCGGCTTTCTGAATATTCTCGACATCGTTGTACAGGTAGTAAACCTGACCGCCGCGCAGCGTTTCACGCAGAATCGCTTCGCGCACCACCAGACTATCGTACTCACGGACGAAGGTTTTGACCGCCAGACGGCGGGCGGGCGGGGTGGCAATAATCGACAGATCGCGCATGCCGCTCATTGCCATATTCAGGGTTCGCGGAATAGGCGTGGCGGTGAGCGTCAGAATGTCGACGTCGGCGCGCATCGCCTTAATGCGCTCTTTGTGGCGCACGCCGAAGCGATGCTCTTCATCGACGATCAGCAGCCCCAGATCGCGTAGCTTCACGTCGCTTTGCAGCAGCTTGTGGGTTCCGATCAGAATATCAATTTTACCCTCGGCGGCTTCGGCCAGAATCTGCGTCTGCTCTTTGGCGCTGCGGAAGCAGGAAAGCATCTCAATGCGCACCGGCCAGTTGGCGAAACGGTCGCGGAAGTTATCATAGTGCTGCTGCGCTAGCAGGGTCGTCGGCACTAGCACCGCAACCTGTTTGTGGTTCTCGACCGCGAGGAAGGCGGCGCGCATGGCGACCTCGGTTTTACCAAAGCCAACGTCGCCGCACACCAGACGATCCATCGCCAGCGGCTGGCACATGTCGCTGAGCACCGCGTTGATCGCCTGTGCCTGGTCCGGTGTCGTTTCAAATGGGAAGCTGTCGCAGAACAGCTGATACTGTTCACGATCGTGTTTGAAGGCAAAGCCTTCTTTCGCCGCGCGCTGAGCGTAGATATCCAGCAGCTCCGCGGCCACATCGCGCACTTTTTCCGCCGCTTTTTGCCGCGCGCGGCTCCAGGCATCGCCGCCCAGTTTGTGCAGCGGCGCGTTCTCTTCCGCACCGCCAGCGTAGCGGCTAATCAGGTGCAATGAGGAGACCGGTACGTACAGCTTGGCGTCGTTGGCGTAGGTGAGGATCAGATACTCGGCGGTGATGCCGCCTGCTTCCAGGGTCGTCATTCCGCCGTAGCGCCCCACGCCGTGCTCAAGATGCACCACCGGCTGGCCGATGTGCAGCTCTGCCAGGTTGCGAATCAGGGTATCCGGGTTAATGGTCCGCCGGGCATCCTGACGGCGACGCGCCACGCGCTCGCCCAGCAGGTCGCTTTCGCAAATCAGCGCCAGGTTATGCTGCGTATCGATAAAGCCGTGCTCGGCGGCGCCTATCATCAGATAGTGACCTTTACCGCTCGCTTCATCCAGCCGTTGAATACGTTTTGGCGACAGCTTGATCCGCGCCAACAGTTCGCCTAACGCTTCGCGGCGACCCTCGCTCTCTACCGAGAAGACCACCGGCCCGCTAAAGGACTCGATAAACTTACGCAGGTTATCCAGCGGCGATTTGTTTTGCGCCTGGACGGAGAGGTCCGGCAGCGGCTGGAAGCCGAGGTTGGTATTCGCCGCTTTGTCTGCCAGATGCTCGGTTTTGAGCTGGATGCGCGGCCATTTTTTCAGCTCGCTGTTCAGCTCTTCGGTACGCAGCCACAGCGTTGCAGGAGGCAGCAGCGGGCGCATCGGATCCACGCCCCGGTTTTCAAAACGCGCCTGCGCGTCAGCCTGGAAACGGTTGGCGCTGGCCTCAACGTCACCGGTATTCACCAGCAGGGTATTGGCCGGGAAATAGCTGAACAGCGCGGGTAGCGGCTCGCTGAAGAAGAGCGGCTGCCAGTATTCGATCCCGGCAGGCAGCGTGCCTTTACTGACCTGCTGGTAGATATGCTCGGCATCACGTTTGACCTCAAACTTATCGCGCCACTGGCTGCGGAACAGCTCGATAGCGGTTTTGTCGGTCGGGAATTCGTGGGCGGGCAGCAGGTTAATGGCCTCAACCTCTTCCAGCGTACGCTGGCTGTCGACGTCAAAGACGCGCAGGCTGTCGATTTCATCATCGAAGAAGTCAAGGCGATAGGGCTGCTCGCTGCCCATTGGGTAGAGATCCAGCAGCGCGCCGCGGGTAGCGTATTCACCGTGCTCCATTACCTGATCGACGTGACGGTAGCCCGCGCTGTCGAGCTGGCTGCGCAGGGCATCGCGCGACAGGCGCTGGCCTTTTTTCATCACCAGCGCGTGGCCGTGCAGGAAACTGTGCGGGCAGACGCGCTGCATCAACGTGCTGACCGGCACGATCAATACGCCACGCTGCATGGTCGGCAGCTGGTAGAGCGTCGACAGGCGCGAAGAGATAATATCCTGATGCGGTGAGAAGCTGTCGTAGGGCAACGTTTCCCAGTCGGCCAGGTTCATCACCAGGCTGTCGGTAAACTGGGTAATTTCATCGTGCAGGCGCAGGGCATTTTGCATATCCGGGGCGATCAACACCACCGGCCCCGCATGACGTTCAGCGATATCCGCCACCAGCGTCGCGCAGGCCGCGCCGGTCAGTTCACCAAGCAGGCGCTGGTCCCCGGGTTTTGTCGGTAGGGCATAACGGGCAAGTTCAGGCATAGTCAGCGCACGTTCTCCAGATGGCCGTATTTCCACGGTAATAATATAAATTTGCTGTACTTATTATCCGTGATGGCGGCGGGAGTGCAACCGCTGAAAATGCGGCGCTTGCGCGTTTCAGATCATTTGCTTCTTCTGCTGGCTGAGCTTGCGGTACTGCTGTGGCGACATCCCGACCAATTTACTGAAGGTGCTGTAAAAACGGCTACTGGAACGAAAACCCGCCGTCATCGCTACGTCGATGATGGTTTTATCCGTATCGCTCAATAGCGCGCGAACGTGGTTGATGCGCATCGCCGTAATGTACTGCTTTAAGGTGAGCTGCATGACGCGCTGGAAAATGCCCATCGCGTAGTTGGCGTTCAGCTTTACGTGTTCGGCAACATCATTGATGGTTAACGCCTGATCATAGTTATCAGCAATAAACCCAAGCATCTGGCTGACGTAAAACTGCGCGTGGCGCGAGACGCTGTTTTTATGCGTGCGTGAGGTTTTATTCAGCAGGATGGGCTGCCAGCCGGAGAGGCTAAAACGCTTAAGCATCAGGGCGATTTCATCGATGGCCAACTGACGAACCTGTTCATTTGGGCTGGCGAGCTCCTGCTGCCAGCGGGTCACTTCAAAGGCGCTCAGCTGTTGAGTGGCGAGCGACTTTATCACCATGCCGTGGGTGACGTAGTTCACCAGTTCGCGGTCCAGCGGCCAGGAGAGGAACAAATGCATAGGGAGGCTGAAAATCGCCATCTGCTGACAATGACCTGGGCGGGTGAGCTGGTGCGGCGTACAGGCCCAGAACAGGGTGATATGTCCCTGTTTTATCTGCACGACTTCATTGTTGATCAGGTATTCGACGTCACCATCAAATGGCACGTTCACTTCGACCTGTCCGTGCCAGTGGCTGGCGGGCATGGCGTGCGGTGGACGCAGTTCAACATCAAGACGCTGGTATTCCGAATAGAGTGATAGTGGGCTACGGGTCTGCTTTTCATCGCCGTTACACATATGCGGATCGGGCGGGAGATGAGAGATTGGCGCGTTGCTCATGGCGGCTCCGTTTCCTGATTTATCAGAATGATGTCAGCGCGGGGAGACGTCAACCGGGAAGTCGGCTGTAAAATCCATCGCTTAGCCTAATAGTAACCGGTATTTCAGGCCGTATACTCTGCTTTTGCGCTCATTTATTCCCAAAAACTCAGATCTCCCATTACCCAGACGCCGATCTGAGTTTATGGGAATGCTCATCGCGGAAGGTGGAAGTTTTCCCGAGTACCGCATGCCACCATGTTCTCGTCCACTTATTGTTCTGGAGAGTCATGATGACAGCACCCAAAATTACGTTTATCGGCGCCGGGTCGACGATTTTTGTCAAAAATATCCTCGGCGATGTTTTTCATCGCGAAGCGCTGAAGTCCGCGCATATTGCGCTCATGGATATCGACACCAAGCGGCTGGAAGAGTCGCACATCGTGGTGCGCAAGCTGATGGATTCGGCTGGTGCTTCTGGCCATATTACCTGTCATACCGACCAGCGCGCGGCATTACAGGGCGCGGACTTTGTGGTCGTCGCCTTCCAGATTGGCGGCTATGAACCCTGTACGGTGACCGACTTCGAGGTGTGTAAACGCCACGGCCTGGAACAAACGATCGCCGATACGCTTGGGCCGGGCGGCATTATGCGAGCGCTGCGGACCATCCCGCATCTCTGGCAGATTTGTGAGGATATGAGCGAGCTGTGCCCGAATGCCACCATGCTTAACTACGTCAACCCGATGGCGATGAACACCTGGGCGATGTACGCGCGTTACCCGCATATCAAGCAGGTGGGGCTGTGCCATTCGGTTCAGGGGACGGCGGAAGAGCTGGCACGCGATCTCGATATTGACCCGGCCTCGTTACGCTATCGCTGCGCGGGTATCAACCACATGGCGTTCTATCTTGAGCTGGAGCGAAAAACCGCCGACGGCGAGTACGTCAGTCTCTACCCGGAACTGTTGGCTGCCTATGCTGCGGGCCAGGCTCCGAAGCCGAATATTCATGGCAATACGCGCTGCCAGAACATCGTGCGCTATGAAATGTTTAAAAAGCTGGGCTACTTTGTCACCGAATCATCCGAGCATTTTGCCGAATATACGCCGTGGTTTATTAAGCCGGGACGCGAGGATCTGATTGAACGCTACAAGGTACCGCTGGATGAATACCCTAAACGTTGCGTCGAGCAGCTGGCAAACTGGCATAAGGAGTTGGAAGAGTACAAGACCGCTGAACGTATTGATATTAAACCCTCGAGAGAATACGCCAGCACCATTATGAACGCCCTGTGGACCGGAGAACCGAGCGTCATTTATGGCAACGTACGTAACGACGGTCTGATTGATAACCTGCCGCAGGGCAGCTGCGTGGAGGTTGCCTGCCTGGTGGATGCGAACGGCATTCAGCCGACCAAAGTCGGGGCGATTCCCGCACATCTGGCGGCGATGATGCAGACCAATATCAATGTGCAGACGCTGTTGACGGAGGCCATCCTGACGGAAAACCGCGATCGTGTTTATCACGCGGTGATGATGGACCCACACACCGCCGCTGTACTGGGCATCGAAGAGATTTATGCGCTGGTGGATGACCTGATTGCCGCCCACGGTGATTGGCTGCCCGCATGGCTGCACCGCTAAAAAAAGACGGCGCCGGGCAAAGTATCCGGCGCTTTACCTCTGACTCTTAACAGAAGGCGGGCGCTGGTAACAGTGACCCGGTACCCTATGAGCATCTCTCTGACAACAAAACTCAGTTACGGATTCGGTGCGTTTGGTAAGGATTTTGCCATCGGCATTGTTTATATGTATCTGATGTATTACTACACCGATGTGGTCGGATTGTCGGTTGGTCTGGTGGGCACGCTTTTCCTTGTGGCACGCATCTGGGATGCGATTAACGACCCCATCATGGGATGGATAGTGAACGCCACGCGAACGCGATGGGGAAAATTCAAGCCGTGGATCCTTATCGGCACGCTCGCGAACTCGCTTATTCTGTTTTTACTGTTCAGCGCGCATCTGTTCGAAGGCACCGCGCAGGTCGTGTTTGTCTGCGTCACCTACATACTGTGGGGGATGACCTACACCATTATGGATATTCCTTTCTGGTCACTGGTGCCGACCATTACCCTTGATAAGCGCGAACGTGAGCAACTGGTGCCGTATCCGCGTTTCTTCGCCAGCCTCGCTGGATTTGTGACGGCAGGCATTACGCTACCGTTCGTAGATGCCGTCGGCGGTGCGGATCGCGGTTTTGGTTTCCAGATGTTTACGTTGGTGCTGATTGCTTTCTTTATCGCCTCGACCTTTGTCACACTGCGCAACGTGCATGAAGTCTTTTCCTCCGACAGCGATGCGAGCACGGATAGCGCGCGTCTGACGCTAAAGGGGATTGTAGCGCTGATTTACAAAAACGATCAGCTCTCCTGCCTGTTGGGGATGGCGCTGGCTTACAACATTGCCTCAAACATTATTACCGGTTTTGCGATTTACTACTTCACCTACGTTATCGGCGATGCGTCTCTGTTCCCGTACTACCTTTCCTACGCAGGCGCGGCGAATTTACTCACTCTGATTCTGTTCCCGCGGCTGGTGAACGCGCTGTCGAGACGCGTGCTGTGGGCCGGGGCGTCAATTTTGCCGGTGATCAGCTGCATCGGGCTGTTTGCGATGGCGCTGGCGGGGTATCACAACGCGCCGCTGATTATCGTAGCCGGGGTATTCCTCAACGTGGGCACCGCGCTGTTCTGGGTTCTCCAGGTGATCATGGTGGCGGATACCGTCGACTATGGCGAGTACAAGCTTAACGTTCGCTGTGAAAGCATCGCCTACTCGGTACAGACGATGGTGGTGAAGGGCGGTTCGGCATTTGCGGCTTTCTTTATCGCCGTGGTGCTGGGGATCATCGGCTATACCCCAAACGTGGCGCAGTCAGCGCAAACCGTTCAGGGCATGCAGTTCATTATGATTGCGTTACCGGCACTGTTTTTCATCATGACGCTGGTGCTGTATTTCCGCTACTACCGCTTGAATGGCGATGCCTTGCGTAAAATTCAGATTCACCTGTTGGATAAGTATCGTAAAACGCCATCGCCCGCCGTGGTGCTGGAAAAACCGGTTAGCGTGGCGAGCGTAGCCCGTGACGTGAAGGCGTAATCATGGAATGGGCATCATGGATTGGCTATCTGGCCGCTTGCCTGACCACGCTCTCTTTTTTGCCGCAGGCCATTAAGGTTATCGCCACTCGCAATACCCAGGGCATTTCGGGTCTGATGTACGTAATGTTCGTGTGTGGGCTGGTGATGTGGTTAGTCTACGGCGTGATGATTGAGGATATGGCCGTGAGCATGGCGAATTTTCTGACGCTGGTGTTCGCGATGCCGATTCTGATCATTAAGCTGCGTCGAGGATAGCGAAGATCGGCCTACAGGAGGCATCCTGTAGGCCGGATCGGCATTCGTGTTATCCGATAGCCTTTAACTGCCGATTATGCCAGCGAGCAAGGAGAAGCACCGTCGTCAGTGCGCCAAGCAGGGCGCAGAACATATCCGATTGCGTATCCCACGGGTCGCCCTGCGTGCCGAGGAAATCATCCGCGCCTTGCCCCATTGCCAGTGCGGCCCACCATTCAATCAGCTCATAGGTGGCGCTAATGGCCAGCGCCACGCAGCACACCAGAAATGCCAACATTTTACGGCCCCGAACGATCTCCCCCCGCAGCAAGATTTCGCGCGCCGCCAGCGCAGGTACCAGCCCCTGGAAAAAGTGGCCAAGCTTGTCATAAGGGTTGCGGCTCAGGTTGAACCATTCCTGTACATCAAAACCGATAGGCACTTTCGCGTAGGTATACTGACCGCCGACCATCAAAATCATGGCGTGGCAGAAAATCAGCGCGTACAGCAGCGGTGTCAGCGGATAGCGCTGAGCGGTAAAAAGCAACAACGGAACGACGATAATTACCGGCGTAACCTCCATCAGCCAGGTCGTTTTTTCAACGGCGCTAACGCCGGTATAAACCAGAAAGAGGCCCAGCAGTAGGGCGCCTGCGCGCAATATCAGAGGGTTAACGGTGTGGTTCATCAGTCTTTCGCGAAACGTTAAGAAAACATCACTATTGACCGCGTCGCTGAAAATTTCAACATTCCTGTTGCCTGACGCTGAATTGTCAGCCTTGCGCTTACGGTTCAGTCATTTACCCATTGTGCTTTCGCTTATATACTCGTGCTTCTGCTATCAGCAACCAGACGGATTACATGTATCAACCTGTCGCACTATTTATCGGCCTGCGCTACATGCGTGGGCGAGCAGCGGACCGCTTCGGTCGCTTTGTTTCCTGGCTGTCGACAATCGGCATTACGCTTGGCGTAATGGCGCTGGTCACCGTCCTCTCGGTGATGAACGGCTTTGAACGCGAGCTGCAAAACAACATACTGGGGCTGATGCCGCAGGCCATTCTGAGCGCTGAACAAGGCTCTCTTAACCCACAAAAAATTCCGGAATCGAGCGTGAAGCTGCAGGGTGTGAGCCGTATTGCGCCGCTGACGACCGGTGATGTGGTGCTGCAAAGCGCACGCAGCGTTTCGGTAGGGGTGATGTTGGGGATTGACCCCGCGAAGGCCGACCCGCTGACACCGTATCTGGTGAACGTGAAGCAAACTGACCTCAGCGCCGGAAAATACAACGTGATTCTCGGCGAGCAGCTGGCGGGCCAGTTAGGCGTCAATCGCGGCGATCAAATCCGCGTGATGGTGCCATCTGCCAGCCAGTTCACCCCGATGGGGCGTCTGCCGAGCCAGCGTCTGTTTACGGTGATTGGCACTTTCGCTGCCAACAGCGAAGTCGATGGCTACCAGATGCTGGTCAATATTCAGGACGCTTCCCGCCTGATGCTCTACCCGCTGGGCAACATTACCGGCTGGCGCCTGTGGCTGGATAAACCGCTGCAGGTGGATACCCTCAGCCAGCAAACGCTGCCGGAAGGCACCAAATGGCAGGACTGGCGCGAGCGTAAAGGCGAGCTGTTCCAGGCCGTGCGGATGGAAAAAAACATGATGGGGCTGCTGCTGAGCCTGATCGTCGCGGTCGCCGCGTTTAACATCATCACCTCGCTGGGGCTGATGGTCATGGAGAAGCAGGGCGAAGTGGCGATTCTGCAAACGCAAGGGCTGACGCCGCGGCAGATCCTCACCGTCTTTATGGTGCAGGGGGCCAGCGCGGGCATCATTGGCGCGGTACTTGGCGCGGTGCTTGGCGTGCTGCTCGCCAGCCAGCTCAATAATTTAATGCCGATTATCGGCGCGTTCCTCGACGGTGCGGCGTTGCCGGTTGCCATTGAGCCGCTGCAGGTTATCGTGATTGCGCTGGTGGCGATGGCCCTGGCGCTGCTGTCAACGTTGTACCCTTCCTGGCGCGCTGCCGCCACTCAACCCGCTGAGGCTTTACGTTATGAATAAGATCCTGTTGCAATGCGACAACCTGTGCAAACGCTATCAGGAAGGCTCGGTGCAGACTGACGTGCTACACAACGTTAGCTTCAGCGTGGGCGAGGGTGAAATGATGGCCATCGTCGGTACTTCGGGTTCCGGGAAAAGTACGCTACTACACCTTCTGGGCGGGCTGGATACGCCCACCAGCGGCGACGTCATTTTCAGCGGCCAGCCAATGAGCAAACTCTCTTCGGCGGCAAAGGCCGAGCTGCGTAACCAGAAGCTGGGTTTCATCTACCAGTTCCACCACCTGCTGCCGGATTTCACCGCGCTGGAAAACGTGGCTATGCCGCTGCTGATTGGCAAAAAGAAAGCCGCTGAGATCAACTCGCGTGCGCTGGAGATGCTGAAAGCGGTTGGGCTGGCACACCGTGCGAATCACCGTCCTTCGGAGCTGTCCGGCGGTGAACGTCAGCGCGTGGCGATTGCCCGTGCGCTGGTTAATAACCCGCGTCTGGTGCTGGCGGATGAACCCACCGGTAACCTCGATGCCAAAAACGCCGACAGCATTTTCAAACTGCTCGGCGAGCTGAACCAGTCTCAGGGCACGGCCTTCCTGGTGGTGACCCACGACCTGCAGCTGGCGAAACGCATGGGGCGTCAGCTGGAGATGCGTGACGGCCACCTGAGCGACCAACTGACCCTGATGGGAGCGCATTAATGGCTCCTTCGCTGTCGTTACTGATTGGCCTGCGCTTTAGCCGCGGACGTCGACGCAGCGGCATGGTGTCGCTGATTTCGGTTATCTCCACCGTGGGCATTGCGTTGGGCGTCGCGGTGCTGATCGTCGGCCTGAGCGCGATGAACGGCTTCGAGCGCGAGCTGAATAACCGCATTCTTGCGGTGGTGCCGCACGGTGAAATCGAAGCGGTCAACCCGCCGTGGAACCACTGGCAGAACGTGCTGCCGAAAGTTGAAGCGGTGAAAGGCATAGAGGCCGCCGCGCCGTACATCAACTTTACCGGGCTGGTAGAGAGCGGTAGCAACCTGCGCGCCATTCAGGTGAAAGGTGTGGATCCGCAGCAGGAGAGTAAACTGAGCGCACTGCCGCGCTTTGTTCAGGCGGATGCCTGGGCAAACTTTAAGGCCGGGGCGCAGCAAATTATCCTCGGCAAAGGCGTCGCCGATGCGCTGAAGGTGAAAGCCGGCGACTGGGTGTCTATCATGATCCCCAACTCGAATCCCGAGCATAAGCTGCTGCAGCCAAAACGCGTACGCCTGCACGTCATCGGTATTCTCCAGCTGAGCGGCCAGCTCGACCACAGCTTCGCCATGATTCCGATGCAGGATGCCCAGCAGTATCTGGACATGGGGGAAAGCATCTCCGGTATCGCCATTAAAGTGAACGACGTGTTTAACGCCAACAAGCTGGTGCGCGACGCGGGCGAGGTCACGAATAACTACGTCTATATCAAGAGCTGGATCGGCACCTACGGCTATATGTATCGCGACATTCAGATGATCCGCGCGATCATGTATCTGGCGATGGTGCTGGTGATCGGCGTGGCCTGTTTTAACATCGTGTCGACGTTAGTGATGGCCGTGAAAGATAAAAGTAGCGATATTGCGGTCCTGCGCACATTGGGCGCCAAAGACGGGCTGATTCGCGCAATTTTCGTGTGGTATGGTTTATTGGCTGGCCTGTTGGGCAGTCTTTGCGGTGTGGTTATCGGCGTGCTCGCTTCGCTGTACCTCACGGGCATTATTAAGGTGATTGAAAAGATTATTGGTCATCAATTCTTATCGGGTGACATCTATTTTATCGACTTCCTGCCGTCTGAATTGCACTGGCTGGATGTCGTTTATGTGCTGGTCACGGCACTGTTGCTGAGTCTGCTGGCAAGCTGGTATCCCGCCCGCCGCGCCAGCCGTATCGACCCTGCGAGGGTGCTGAGTGGCCAGTAATTTGACGTCCTGACCGCGCGGCGTTGCTGCTGCGTGCGTCAGTTAGAGGAATGAACATGATGCATTATGGATTTGACATTGGCGGCAGCAAAATCGCGCTGGGCGTATTTGATTCATCGCGCCAGCTTCAGTGGGAAAAACGTATCCCGACGCCGAAAGAGAGCTATGAAAGCTTCCTTGAGGCGGTAACCGGGCTGGTGGCAGAAGCCGATGCGCGCTTCAACTGCCGGGGAACGGTAGGTATCGGTATTCCCGGCATGCCGGAAACCGAAGACGGTACGCTGTATGCGGCGAACGTCCCGGCGGCGACCGGTCGACCGCTCCGTGCGGATCTGAGTCGCTTGCTCGACCGTGACGTACGTCTGGATAACGACGCTAACTGTTTTGCCATTTCCGAGGCCTGGGACGACGAGTTTACCCAGTACCCGCTGGTGATGGGCCTGATTCTTGGTACCGGCGTCGGCGGCGGTATCGTGCTGAACGGTAAATCGATTACCGGTCACAGCTATATTACCGGCGAGTTTGGTCATATTCGCCTGCCGGTCGACGCGCTGGAAGTAGTGGGGCGTGATTTCCCGCTGGTGCGTTGCGGCTGCGGCCAGCTTGGCTGCATTGAAAACTATTTATCCGGGCGTGGGTTCGCGTGGCTGTACAACCATGTCTATCAGCAGCCGCTCACCTCGCCGGAAATTGTTGCCCTCTGGCAGCAGGGAGACGAAAGGGCGCACGAGCACGTTGAGCTTTACCTCGATCTGCTCGCCGTGTGCCTGGGGAATATACTGACCATTGTCGACCCGGATCTGCTGGTGCTCGGCGGTGGGTTATCGAATTTTTCAGCGATCGCCGATGGACTTGCGCACCGCTTACCGCGTCATTTACTGCCTGTAGCCCGCACGCCGCGCATTGAATGCGCACGCCACGGTGATGCAGGGGGGATGCGCGGCGCTGCGTTCCTTCATCTGACCAACTAACATGGAGTAGATATGCAGTCGCGCCGCTTACATCGATTGAGCCGTTTTCGTCGGAATAAACGTCAGCTGCGCCAGCGTCTGCGCCAGCGGATTTTTTTCACGGACAGGGTGATGCCAGAAGAGATGGATAAACCAAGAGTGTTGGTGTTAACCGGCGCGGGTATTTCGGCAGAGTCGGGGATTCGGACTTTCCGGGCGGCCGATGGGCTATGGGAAGAGCATAAGGTTGAGGACGTGGCGACGCCGGAAGGCTTCGCACGTAATCCTGAGCTGGTGCAGAGCTTTTATAACGCACGCCGGCGCCAGCTCCAGCAGCCGGAGATTGCGCCTAACGCGGCGCACCTGGCGCTGGCCCGCCTGGAAGAGGCGCTCGGCGAGAACTTTATGCTGGTCACGCAGAACATCGACAATTTGCATGAGCGCGCGGGCAATAAAAACGTGCTGCACATGCACGGTGAGCTGCTGAAGGTGCGCTGCACCCAAAGCGGTCAGGTGTTCGACTGGCCGGGCGATTTACCGGTAGACGAACGCTGCCACTGCTGTCAGTTCCCGGCACCGCTGCGTCCGCATATCGTCTGGTTTGGCGAGATGCCGTTTGAGATGGACCATATCTACCTCGCGCTGTCGATGGCCGACATCTTTATCGCTATCGGCACGTCTGGCCACGTTTATCCGGCTGCCGGTTTCGTCCACGAGGCTAAGTTACACGGCGCCCATACCGTGGAACTCAACCTCGAACCGAGCCAGGTCGGCAGCGAGTTTGAAGAGAAACACTATGGGTTGGCGAGCGAAGTGGTGCCGGCCTATGTTGATGAACTGTTGAAATCGCTGTAAATATTCGGGCATCCGGCGCGGTTTGCCGGATGCCCGATGATTAGCTTTCCGCGTAGTAAAATTCACCCTCCAGCAAGTCCGCGCTGTTCAGACCGACAAAGACCCGAAACTTGCCGTACTCCAGCCGCAATGCTCCTTCGGCATCGTAGAAGCCCAGATCGTTTTCCGTCATCTCAAAGCTCACCACCTGCGAGGCACCGGCAGCAAGCGAGATTCGGGTGAAGGCTTTTAGCTGTAAAGCGGGCCGAGCAATACAGGCAACGCAGTCGTTAAGGTAAAGCTGTATTGTTTCGCATCCGGCGGTATGGCTTGAGTTGCTGGCCGTCACACTGACCGTAACCCTGCCTCCCGGCACCAGCTTTGGCGTAACGCGGAGTGTGCTAAGCGTGGTGTGATGCCACGAGAGCCCGAAACCAAAGGGAAACAGCGGCGCGTTTGGACAGTCGAGATATTTGGAAAGAAAGCGTGGACTATGATCGGACCGTTGAGCCGGTCGGCCGGTGTTAAGTGCATTGTAATAGACGGGAACCTGGCCATTAGCATAGGGAAAACTCATCGATAGCCGCCCCGAAGGGTTGCGCGCGCCGCTGATAATATCCACCAGCGCGCGACTGCCCTCGATGCCGGGGAACCAGGCTTCGACAATTGCGTCAACGCAGTCAACGATGTCGGTGAGCACCAGCGGCCTGCCGTTAAACAGGATTAACACGGTCTTTTTCGCGACGGCTGCGATTTGCTGAATAAAGGCCACCTGGTGACGTGGCAGGTGCAGGTCAGTGCGGCTGGCGGCTTCGCCACTTTGCATCATATGTTCGCCCATCGCCAGCAGCACAATGTCGGCCTCGCGGGCGTAGTTCAATGCCCGCTGACGTTCTTGCTCCCGCTCAGTGTCCGAGAGGGCGCGAGTTTTGTCTATCTGGTGGGTGGCGCCAAATTCGCCGAGGAAATCGTAGTCCAGCAGCAGATCGCAGCCCTGCGTCACGCGTAAATTTCCCGCGGGAACCGCTTCCTGCAGCGCGCCCTTTAGCGTTGTACAGCGTGACTTTTCTCCGTAAACCGCCCATAGTCCGAAAATGTCCGGATTATCGGCATAAGGGCCTATCAGGGCGATACGCGTTGTCTCCGGGTGAAAGGGCAGCGTCTGATGCTCATTTTTGAGCACCACTATCGATTTGCCCGCCGTCTCGCGGGCAAGCCGCAGATGGTCTGGGTGATAGCAGCAGCGTTGTTCGCCTTCGGGAGATGTGCCGCGATAAGGATCTTCGAATAGACCGAGCTTTTGCTTCAGCCTCAGGACGCGCAGCACCGCTGCATCTAACGCCCGTTCACTGATTTTCCCCGCTGCCAGCAGCGGCTTCAGGCCGTTGGCGTAACAGGCGGTTTTCATATCAATATCCAGCCCGGCATTAAAGGCGAGGGCGCAGGCTTCCTGCTCATCGGCTGCCACGCCGTGGGGAATGAGCTCTTTTACGGCGGCGTAATCGGCGATGGTGATGCCCTGAAAATGCCAGCGATCGCGGAGCAGGGTTTTCAGTAACCATGGGTTGGCGGTGACCGGAATACCGTCAACGGTATTGAATGACGTCATAACCATCTCGCAGCCCGCTTCGATGGCCGCCAGGAACGGCGGAAAGTAATCGTCAAACAGGCTCTGGTGCGACAATTCAACCGTGTTGTAGTCGCGTCCGCCGACAGGCGCGCCATAGCCAACAAAATGCTTCACGCAGGCCGCCAGCCCCTGCTGAGTCGCCAGATTCTGCTGGAACCCCTCGACGCTGGCGCGAACGTACTGAGTATTCAGGAACACATCTTCGCCGGTCGACTCCATACAGCGTCCCCAGCGGGCATCGCGCACCAGATCCGCCATCGGCGCGAAGGTGACGTGGCTACCGGCGCTAGCGGCTTCCTTCGCGGCAACGACGCAGCACTGGCGAATCTGCGACGGTTCCCAGGTGCAGCCTAGCGCTAATGGAATTGGGAAGATGGTACGGTAACCGTAAATCACGTCGGCCATAAACAGAAGCGGGATCTTCAGACGACTGTTTTCCAGGTGTTGACGCTGAATTTCCCGCGTTTTGGCGGCGCCGGAAACGTTCAGCACCGAGCCGACGTTACTGACCACCTCCTGAGTGATGCCCAGACGGGCCTTTGGCCCAACGGTAAGCTGGGGTTCATCCAGGAAGAATTCGCCAGACAGCTGCACCAACTGGCCAATCTTTTCATCCAACGTCATTTGCGCTAGCAGTGCGTGAAGGTGAGTCATAGGTCCTCCTTGTCAGCTTCGCGTTCCGCCGCAAGCGCGGCGTGCTCGGCCATTTTGAACCATGGATACCAGAGCAGCGGCGAAAGAATCAGCTGTAAGAAAAGATGCAGAGCAATAATCGACGCCGCGCCACCCACCGTGGCGAAGAACCCCAATGGCAGGCCAAAGATAGTCTGGGCACCGACGATTTTCGCCACCAGCCCCAGCTTGATGAGCAGCCATGAAAGGGCAATAGCGATGGCGTTATTGGTCACAAAAGGCACCATCAGACGGTAATTCATCACCAGCGGCGTACCGAAAATCACCGGCTCGGTGATGCCAAAAAGCGCAGGCATCAGCGCCAGTTTGCCCATCTGGTTAAACTGTTTGCTTTTCGACACGCACATTAGCAGCACTAAACCCAGCGCCAGTCCGCTCCAGGTGACAATGTTGAAGAAGGCCAGTCCAAGGACGTTTGGCATCTCCAGGCCGTTGCGCCACGCGGCGAGATTTTCGAGATCCATCGCCAGCCAGATGGGAGTAACCAGCGGTAGCACCACGTTGGTGCCGTGAATACCGAGAAACCACAAAATCTGCATGACCAGCGTCACCAGAAGGAACGCCCACAGGCTTCCCCCCAGCCCCTTCAAAGGCTGCTGGATGAGGGTATAAATACACTGGTGAACATTCTCCCAGGGGGTTGCCATAAACAGGCGGTTAATCAGCAGAAAAACGATACCCACCAGCACAAAGGGGAACAGGCCTTCAAACACCCGGCCTATCATTGGCGGCACCCCTTTGGGCAGACGCAGCGTCCAGCCGCGCTGGATAATAAAGATAAAGAGACGCCCGACGCTCAGGCCAATCAGCATCGCGGAAAAAACGCCCTGTACGCCGAGCCAGGTCAGCGGAATTGCGGTGATGGCTCCTGTATCGTCAGCCATTGGCGTGACGATTAAAAAGGCCATGATGGCCGCGATACCGCACAGTGTGCTATCGGTATCCACGTTGTACTGACGAACAAGGTTACGCGCCATAAAGAAGGTGACGTAAATGGCGAGTATACCCAGAGTACAGGTCGTTACGTTGTTAAACACCGGCATCATTTTGCTGACAATAAAAAACTGATGCACGCTGTCCACAGGAAACACCATCAGTAGTACGCTGAGCGAGCCGATAAGCGTGATCGCAACGGTGGAAACCATCGAGATAGATATTGCCTGCAGCCAGGGACTTTTTCCCAGCCAGATAATAATGGGATTTATTTTTTGAAATGTTTTTTCTAATTTATTCATGTGATTAATAGTGTGAGGTCAGGTCGTTGTTTATTTTTGTTTTTATTTTTCACTGATAATGTTAAGCCCATCAATATTTCACTGTGCTGACATGTCCATTTATCAGTGTAAACAGGAATAAATAATGGATTTTTTATTTTTGTTTTTATTATCTCTTTGATATTAATGTGAAAAAACTTATCCCTAAGTGGTGCTTTTGATTGCTGGTATTCTGGGGGGATCGCGTTATTCTGTCTCTCTGACCTGATGGGAGGCTGCCATGATTTATCGTTCGGTTGTCCATTTAATTAATGAATATATAGACGCATCGGACCGACAAGAAGGCGATGCCCTACCTGCGGAGAAAACGCTTGCTGCCTATTTTAAGGTGTCGCGAAATACCCTGCGGAAAGCACTTGCGGTTCTGGAGCAGGAAGGGATTATTGAAAAGCGGCAGGGGACCGGTAGCATTATTCGGCACAAAAAGACGGTTGCCTGGCTGAATGGGTTTATGGGATTCAGCGAAATTGCCCGCATTCAGGGTAAACCGGCCGTGAGTCGCGTGCTGAGCTTTGAGGTTATTCCGGCGAGAGAAAATATTGCCGCCTGGCTACAGTGTGAGGTGGGTGAGCCGGTATTCCACGTTAAGCGATTGCGTACGATGGATAAAACGCCTATGCAGCTGGAGGAAACCTGGCTCTCGGCGCAGCGTTTTCCGCGTTTGACGATGGAGCATATGAATCATTCAAAGTTTGACTTCTTTGAGGAAGAATGCGGAATTACCATCGCTGGATGCTATGAAACATTTTCAACCGCGTTAGCGCATCGGGACGTCGCGAGGATGCTTAATCTCAGTGAAAAGGACCCGGTGATCCGGATTGAAACGCAGGCAGTGGAGCCTTCAGGCAGGCCGCTCGACTATTCGGTGCTTTATAACAATAACGATGAGTTCCGGGTGCGCTATTTCTACCCGCGAGTGAGATGAGGGGCGCATAGCGCCCCAAATGTGACGTTAACGCCCGGCCTTCAGCTTCTGATAATACTCTTCGTACAGCGTGCTGGCAGCGCCCACATCGTTCTGCCACTCGCCTTTCTGCACGGTTTCCGCATCCGGGTAGAGCGACTTGTCGTTGGCCACTTCCGGGCTCAGCAGCTTGCGCGCCGCCAGGTTTGGCGTCGGGTAGCCGATGGTTTCTGCAACCTGTTTGGCCACGTCCGGGCGCAGCAGGAAGTTAATCAGCTTCAGCGCGCCCGCTTTGTTTTTGGCGTTGGCCGGAATCGCCAGGCTGTCCATCCAGAAGATACCGCCTTCTTTCGGCCAGACGATTTCCAGCGGCGTACCTGCCTGACGGGCAACGAATGCCGAGCCGTTCCACACCATGCCGAGATTCACTTCGCCTTCCATATACGGGTTGGCCGGGTTGTCAGAGTTGAAGGCGGCCACGTTTGGCATCAGTTTTTTCAGCTCGTTATAGGCCGCTTCAATTTCTTTCGGGTCGGTGGTGTTGCCGGAATAGCCCAGCTTGCGCAGCGCAATCTGGAACACTTCGCGAGCATCGTCGGTCAGCAGCAGGCTGCTTTTGTATTCCGGTTTCCACAGATCGGCCCAGCTGGTGACGGTTTTCGGGTCAATCGCGTCGCTGTTGACGCCAATGGCGGTGGCACCCCAGATGTACGGAATGGAATAGTCGTTATTCGGGTCGAACGGCTTATTGAGCATCTCCGGATCGAGATTTTTGAAGTTGCTCAGCTGCGTTTTATCGATCTTCTGAATCATCCCTTCTTTGCGCATTTTATCGACAAAGTAGGTGGACGGTACCACCAGGTCATAGGCGCCGTCTTTATAGGTCTTGAGCTTGGCGTACATGGTTTCATTCGATTCGTATGTCGAATAGATAACCTTAATGCCGGTCTCTTTGGTGAACTGTTCCAGCAGTCCGGGCGGAACATATTCCGTCCAGTTATAGAAGTACAGCGTTTTGCTATCGTCCGCGTGGGCTGCGCTCATACCGAGCGCTAAAGCACCTGCCGCGAGCAGGTGGCGTGACCATTTCATCATTTTACGTCCCCTGAGTTAGTGCCTGACCTTCAGGCCCTTCGTTTTATCACGTGCAATCAGCTGGCTGGCAATCACCATCACCAGCGACAGAACCAGCAGAATGGTAGCCAGCGCGTTCACTTCCGGCGATACGCCAACCTTCACCATCGAGTAGATCTTCAGCGGCAGAATCTCGTAGCCTGGCCCGGTGACGAACGACGAAACCACCACGTCATCCATCGACAGGGTGAAGCTCAGCAGCCAGCCCGCGGCGACCGCCGGCATGGCCAGCGGCAGGATAATTTTGCGCAGAATGGTCAACTCGCTGGCCCCCAGATCTTTCGCCGCCTCCAGCATCCGTACGTCAAAGCCTTTAAGGCGCGAGAAGACGGTGACGACCACGAATGGCAGGCAGAAAGTGATGTGTGAAAACAGCAGCGACCAGAAGCCGAGCTGAATCCCTAACAGCATAAACAGCACCAGCAGGGAGATAGCCATGACGATATCCGGCGACATCATCACCACAAACAGCATCCCGCTGACAAACGGTTTACCGCGGAAACGGTAGCGATAGAGCGCCACAGCGGTCAGCGAACCAATAAGCGTCGCGGCGGTGGCGGAGAAAATCGCCATTGTCAGCGAGTGTTGGGCCGCCTGCAGCAGGCTGTCGTTGTTCATCAGCAGGCTGTACCACTGGGTGGTAAAACCCTGCCAGTTGATCCCGAAACGAGAACTGTTAAACGAGTTCACGATCAAAATGATAATCGGAATATAGAGATAAGCATAAATGGCGGCCATAAAGCCACCGCGCAGCAGTCGACCGATCATTCCAGTTCCACCTTCTTGTTCAGCAAACGCGAAGCGCGCCAGTAGACCAGCAGCATCAGCCCCATCACTACCGTTAACGTAATGCTGGTGGCGGCGCCGAACGGCCAGTCGCGAATGTTGAGGAACTGGCTCTTAATGACGTTGCCGATCAGCAGGTTTTTCGCGCCGCCCATCAGATCTGAGACGTAGAACAGGCCCATCGCCGGTAACATCACCAGCAGACAACCGGCGATAATCCCCGGCATAGTCAGTGGAATGATGATACGAATAAAGGTTTGCAGCTTGTTGGCGCCAAGATCTTTCGCCGCTTCCAGTAGCGGTTTATCGAGCTTTTCGATGCTGGAGTACAGCGGCATGACCATAAATGGCAGCAGAATATACACCAGGCCGATGATCACCGCGCTGGGGGTGAACATGATGCGGATGGGCGTATCAATGATGCCGAGCCACAGCAGGAACTCGTTGAGGTAGCCTTTGGTGCTGAGGAAAATCTTCAATCCGTAGATGCGGATCAACGAGTTGGTCCAGAAGGGGACGATCAGCAAAAACAGCAGCAGCGGACGCACCTTCTGCGGCAGGCGGGCGAGGAACCAGGCGAAGGGATAGCCCAGCACCAGACACGCCAGCGTGGCGATAGCGGCCATATTCAGCGAGTGCAGCAGCACCTGCGCATACAGCGGGTCGAGCAGGCGCGCATAGTTGTCCAGCGTGAAGACCATCTGGACAAAGTTGGCATCGTCACGCGTCAGGAAGCTGGTGACGATAATCATCAGGTTGGGCAGGAACACAAACAGCACAAGCCAACCGACGATGGTGGCAATCACCACGTTCTGGAACTTACTTGTGCTCTTCATCAGCCAGTACGACCTCCCAGCTTTCGACCCAGTTGATCGCCATTTTCTGGTCCAGCGAGTGGTCGAAATCAGGGTCGTCTTCGTTGAAGAATTCGCTGACCATCACCATCTTGCCGTTTTCCAGTTCGACGACCGATTCCAGAGTCATGCCCTTGTAGTTGCGTTCGCGGATATAGCCGATAAGCCCTTCCAGCTCATTTCCGTCGTGGATCTCCTCGACGCGCAGATCTTCCGGACGCAGCAGAACGTGAAGCTTTTGTCCCGCGGTGACCGGGAAATTGACGTAGATATTGCACTCGCGACCTTCAACGTTGGCGCGCACGCGCTGCTCGTCAAGGCGTTCAATGACGGTCGCGTCGAAGAGGTTAATCTCGCCGATAAAGCCAGCCACAAACAGGTTTTTCGGCTCCTCGTAGATTTCACGCGGGGTGCCGTCCTGCTCAATTTTACCGTCGCGCATCACCACGATGCGGTCTGACATGGTCAGCGCTTCTTCCTGATCGTGGGTGACGAAGACAAAGGTGATGCCGAGCTTACGCTGCAGGGCTTTAAGCTCGTTCTGCATCTGCTTACGCAGCTTGTAGTCGAGTGCGGAAAGAGACTCATCCAGCAGCAGTAGGCTAGGCTTATTGACCACCGCGCGGGCGATGGCGACGCGCTGCTGCTGGCCACCGGAAAGCTGATGCGGTTTACGTTGTGCGAACTCTTCCAGTTGGACCATGCGCAGGGCCTCATTCACCCGCGGCGCAATTTCGCTGGCCGGCGTTTTTTGCATGCGCAGGCCAAAGGCGACATTGTCGAAAACGGTCATATGTGGGAAAAGCGCGTAGCTCTGAAAGACGGTATTGACGTGGCGATCTTCAGCCGGAACGTGGGTGATATCCTGGTTTTCCAGGTGGATCTGCCCGGCATCGACGCTCTCCAGCCCGGCAATCAGGCGCAGGACGGTCGTTTTGCCGCAGCCAGAGGGGCCAAGCAGCGTGAGAAACTCGCCGTTATTGATGGTCAAATCGAGATCCGAAATGACCGTTTTACCATCGAAGTCCTTGCGAATCCCCACCAGTTCCACCAGCGGTGACAGCGAACGCGATTTTGTATTCAATTTATTACTCTGTCCCATGTAAACGCATCGAAAAAAATCTGGCGATGCGGGGTTTGTGGTTAACCACCTTTAGACGTTTAGAGGTCTGATACGTATTAATAAGGGCTGGCATTCTACGGCAAACGTGCTCAATCGCCAATCCTTGTTAAACTTCCTATAGGAATATCTGACGATTAGATGCCGTTCGGGGAAAAAAAGTTGCCTTTGCCGGGCTAAAAGTGACCTGACGCAATATTTGTCTTTTATGGCTTATTGATAATGTTGTCACAAAAAGTGAGGGTGGCTACATGGATAAATTGCTTGAGCGTTTTTTGCAGTACGTTTCTCTGGACACGCAATCGAAGCCCGGCGTGCGTCAGGTGCCGAGTACCGAAGGGCAGTGGAAACTGTTACATCTGCTCAAAGAGCAATTAGAAACGATGGGGCTGGTGAACGTTACGCTGAGCGAGAAGGGGACGGTCATGGGCACCCTGCCTGCGAACGTCAGCGGCGACATTCCGGCGATTGGTTTTATTTCCCATGTTGATACTGCTCCGGATTTTAGCGGTAAGAACGTTAACCCGCAGATCGTTGAAAACTATCGCGGTGGCGATATCGCGCTGGGTATCGGCGATGAAGTGCTGTCTCCGGTGATGTTCCCCGTGCTGCACCAACTGCTGGGGCAGACGTTGATTACCACCGACGGTAAAACCCTGCTCGGCGCCGATGATAAAGCCGGCATCGCCGAAATCATGACCGCGCTGGCGGTGCTGAAGGGGCAGAACATCCCGCACGGCGATATCCGCGTGGCCTTTACGCCGGATGAAGAGGTGGGCAAAGGGGCGAAACACTTTGACGTTGAAGCGTTTAACGCCCAGTGGGCCTACACCATAGACGGCGGCGGCGTGGGTGAACTGGAGTATGAAAACTTCAACGCGGCTTCGGTCACCATCAAAATTGTCGGCAACAACGTCCATCCAGGCACCGCCAAAGGGGTGATGGTGAACGCGCTGTCACTGGCGACGCGTATTCATGCGGAAGTGCCGGCCGATGAAAGCCCGGAAAAAACCGAAGGCTATGAAGGTTTCTATCATCTGACCAGCATCAAGGGCACGGTAGATCGCGCCGAAATGCACTATATTGTGCGTGACTTCGACCGTAAGCAGTTTGAAGCCCGTAAGCGCAAAATGATGGAGATCGCCAAGAAGGTGGGTAAAGGGCTGCACCCGGACTGCTATATTGAGCTGATCATCGAAGACAGCTACTACAATATGCGCGAGAAGGTGGCGGAGCATCCGCACATTGTCGATATTGCCCAGCAGGCGATGCGCGATTGCGATATTGAGCCCGATCTCAAGCCGATCCGTGGCGGCACCGACGGCGCACAGCTGTCGTTTATGGGGCTACCCTGCCCGAACATTTTCACCGGCGGCTATAACTATCACGGCAAGCACGAGTTCGTGACCCTGGAAGGGATGGAGAAGGCGGTGAAGGTGATTGTGCGTATCGCTGAGCTGACGGCCAAGCGCAGCTAGCCCGCAAAGAAAACCCGGCGCAGATTCTAGCCGGGTTTTTACGTAGGCCGGATAAGGCGAAGCCGCCATCCGGCAGATTCCACGCAGATTGCCGGATGGCGGCGTAAACGCCTTATCCGGCCTACAATCTGCGTTAGTTCGGTCGTTTATTCGGCGAAGAACCAGTATCCGCTGTTGACCAGCGCGGTCAGCATCACCAGGAACGACGGATCGTCCAGCGCCTCACCGAAGTGCTGACTTTCCAGCATAATACTGCCCGCCATTGCATCCAGCGCATGCTGGTGCGGTGAGTCCACTTTCTCGCCGTTAACGAAGAAATCATCGCCAATGCGAATAACCCGCAGCCCGCCCAGACGCTGTAGCATGTCGCCCTGCTGGAGCGCGTCGTAAATTTCATCCGGCTGATACGGCGGCTCCGGCGGCGCAACGTCAAGCTCGTGGCGCGACTGGCTGATAAATTCCCCCAGCCACTGCTGGAAATGCTCAGGATGCTGTATAAGGCCCAGCATCATATCGCGCAGACGATCCACCTCTTGTGGCAGCAGATCTGCCGGGTGGTCGCGCGCCGGAACGTCCGGGTCGCTGTAGTGCTGGTTGCCCAGATCGCGTTGCAGAATATAGTCGGCAAAGCCGCTAATCAGCTCGCGGCTGTTTGGCGAGCGGAAACCCACAGAATAGTTGAGCGAGTTTTCCAGCGCATAGCCTTCGTGCGGGAATCCAGGTGGAGTATAGAGGATATCGCCGGGCTCCATCTCTTCATCAATGATGGCGTCAAACGGCTGCACCTGGAGCAAATCAGGGTGGGGGCAGTGTTGCTTGAGCGCCGTTTTCTCGCCTACGCGCCATCGGCGACGGCCGGTGCCCTGGATAATAAAGACGTCATACTGATCGACGTGCGGGCCAACGCCGCCGCCAGGCACGGAGAAGGAGATCATCAGATCGTCGATGCGCCAGTCGGGCAGGGCGCGGAACGGGCGCATCAGCGCGCTGGAAGGTTCGTGCCAGTGGTCAACGGCCTGAACCAGCAGCGACCAGTTGCTCTCTCCCAGATGATCGTAGCTTTCGAACGGGCCGTGGCTGACCTGCCAGTCACCGTCAAGATGACTCACCAGTCGGCTATCGACCTCATTTTCCATCGCCAGACCAGCCAGTTCATCCGGTGAAATGGGGTCAATAAAATTGGCGAAGCCGCGTTTAAGCACGACCGGGCGTTTTTGCCAGTAGCGCGCCAGAAAATCGGGCCAGTTTAACGTTAAGTGGTATTCCATATGACTTTTTCCGCAGCAGATGTATGTCCGGATTATACATCTTATTCACAAAACTACCCCTGCTGCGGAAACAGAATTTACCCTTCGTGACCGTCCAGATTCTGATGACCGAAGATCGCTTCCATTTTCGCGCCGCCGAGGAGGCTATCGCGAGCCACGATCTGCCCGTCGTACTGTTCGACAATATCGCGGGCGACGGCCAGGCCAACGCCCTGGCCTGGCCGCATGGTATCGGCGCGCTGGCCGCGGTCGAACACGATATCGCGCTTGCTCTGTGGAATGCCTGGACCATCATCCTCAACGATAATATGCAGATAATCATCAGTCTGACGGGCGGAAACCTCGACAAATTCAAGACAGTATTTACAGGCGTTATCCAACAGGTTACCCATCACTTCCATAAAGTCGTTTTTCTCGCCGGCAAAGGTAATTTCCGGTGAAATATCCAGCGTGATATTGACCCCTTTGCGCTGGTAGACCTTATTCAGCGCGGAGGTCAGGCTATCCAGCAGCGGCGCCACGGGGTGCAGTTCACGGCTGACCAGCGCATTGTCGGTGCGCATACTGGCACGATGCAGATAATAGCCAATTTGCTGCGAGATACGACTGATTTGCTCGAGCATCACCGGTTCTGCCTCGCTGACGGTGATTTTTTCACTGCGCAGTGAACGCAACGAACTTTGCAGCACTGCCAGCGGCGTTTTCAGGCTGTGCGTCAGGTCGGTGAGGGTGGTGCGATACTTATCATAGCGCTCGCGCTCGCTTTTCAGCAGCCGGTTGAGGTTGCGAACCAGGCTCGTCAGCTCGCGGGTGGTGTCCGGGTTGAGGTGTTCACGGTGGTGATCCTCTAGCTCACGCACTTCACGGGTGAGGTCGGCGATAGGGCGCAGGCTCCAGTGCGCGGCAATCCATAGCAGCGGAATGACCAGCAGCAGGTTGGCGGCCAGCACGTAGGAGAACCAGCTCCAGACCATGTAGGAGCGTTTAAGCTCAATGGGGACGGTATCCACCACCACGATGGTGAGTGCGGGCATCGTACTGGTCGCCGGGTAGCTATTGACGGCCACCGAGTGCGTCATCTCGGAATCATCACCTGCTTGCTGCATTTCGGTGAGTTCTTTTTGAATCTCGTGATTGCCGTGAAGCAGCGTGCTGGAAGACGATGCATTGGCTTCAATCTCATAAAAGCCATTGCCTTTCAGCCACTCGGGTTGAATGCTTTGGGTCAGCCACGGCAGATTTTTTTGCTGCCACAGCAATTTACCCTTGTCGTCGTAAATCAGCGCAACCGTCGGACCCTGCATATTGAGATTATCGGGAATCTCAACGTCCAGGACATTATTTTCCCATTTGGCGAGGGTATAGAACAGGTTGCTCTCGCCGCGTAGCAGACGAAAGGTCGTTTTATCAAAGCTGACGCTGTAGCCTACCAGCGCCACCATGCCGTAGGCCAGCGACAGAACGATAACCACGGCGGCCGTCGCCAGCAGAAATCGCATCCGCAGCGACAGCGGCAGAATATGCCGTCGGATATTTTTCATTCGCGAAGTTCGAACAGATAGCCCTGGCCGCGTACGGTAATAATGACGTCCTGCGGGTACTGGGCCTGAATTTTTTTACGCAGGCGACCCATCAGCACATCAATAGTGTGACTTTCGCGCAGCTCGGCGTCCGGATAGAGCTGAAGCATTAAAGAATCTTTACTGACCACTTTGCCATTATTACGGATCAGCGTTTCCATAATGGTGTATTCGAAAGCGGTGAGTTTGATCACTTCTTCATTGATGGACAGCTCGCGGCGTGAAAGGTCGACCTGGAACGGTGGCAGGGAGATCACCTGCGAGGCGTGGCCGCTGTTACGACGCATCAGCGCCTGCATACGGGCGGCAACTTCTTCAATATGGAACGGCTTGGTGACGTAGTCGTCGGCTCCCGCGCTCAATACTTCTACTTTGTCCTGCCAGCTTTCACGTGCGGTCAGCACCAGAATCGGCAGTGAAATATCGTGACTACGCCAGCGGCGAATCAGCGACAGGCCGTCTTCGTCCGGTAACCCGAGGTCGACAATAGCAATATCGGGAATGTGCTCGCCTAAATAATAATCTGCTTCCTTCGCATCTTCTGCGGCATCCACTTGATGGCCCATTTCCTGGAGCTGAACTTTCAGGTGATGACGTAACAGAGCGTTGTCCTCTACGACGAGTACGCGCATGCTGTTTCTCCATTAAATTAATGACGTGAATAGTTTAACGCTGATTATGTCGTTATGGAGATAAACATTTATTAAATTGGTGGGAAAGTCCCCTTCTTCAGAACGAAGAAGGGGATAGAGCCGGGATTATTTCAGCTCGTCGACCATGGTGATGGCGCGGCCGATATAGTTCGCCGGGGTCATTGCCTTCAGGCGGGTTTTTTCTTCTTCCGGCAGCGCAAGGCCGTCGATGAACTGCTTCATGCCTTCGGCATCGACGCGTTTGCCGCGGGTCAGCTCTTTCAGCTTCTCATACGGTTTCTCGATACCGTAGCGACGCATTACGGTCTGGATTGGCTCAGCCAGGACTTCCCAGTTGTGATCCAGTTCGTCCAGCAGGCGATCGCGGTTCACTTCCAGTTTGCTCACCCCTTTCAGCGTGGACTGATAAGCGATGAGCGCATAGCCGATACCCACGCCCAGATTACGCAGTACGGTAGAGTCGGTCAGGTCGCGCTGCCAGCGGGAAACCGGCAGTTTACTGGCCAGGTGCTGCAATACGGCGTTGGACAGGCCCAGGTTGCCTTCGGAGTTTTCGAAGTCGATCGGGTTGACCTTGTGCGGCATGGTGGACGAACCAATCTCGCCGGCGATGGTTTTCTGTTTAAAGTGATTCAGCGCAATGTAGCCCCACACGTCGCGATCGAAGTCGATAAGGATCGTGTTGAAACGAGCGATACAGTCAAACAGTTCGGCAATATAGTCGTGCGGTTCGATCTGGGTGGTGTACGGGTTCCACTGAATGCCCAGCGAGGTGACGAACTCTTCGCTGAACTGGTGCCAGTCAACCTCTGGATAGGCAACAATGTGGGCGTTGTAGTTACCGACCGCGCCGTTGATTTTGCCCAGAATTTCGACCAGGCCAAGCTGACGGAACTGACGCTCCATACGGTAAGCGACGTTCGCCATCTCTTTACCGATGGTGGATGGCGTGGCAGGTTGACCGTGGGTACGGGAGAGCAGCGGGATATCGCGATACTGTACCGCCAGATCTTTAATGGCGTCGATAATCTTACGCCAGTACGGCAGCACCACGTCTTCACGTGCGGTTTTCAGCATCAGCGCATGGGACAGATTGTTGATGTCCTCGGAGGTGCAGGCGAAGTGGATAAACTCGGATACGGCGTGTAATTCAGGCACAGCCGCCACTTTTTCTTTCAGGAAATACTCAACCGCCTTCACGTCATGGTTGGTTGTACGCTCGATAGTTTTAATACGCGCAGCGTCTTCTTCACTGAAGTTGGCCACGATGCTATCAAGGTAACCGTTTGCGTCGGCAGCAAAAGCAGGAACTTCCTTGACGGCTGCGTGTGCGGCCAGCTTTTGCAGCCAGCGTACTTCGACTTGTACACGGAATTTCAGCAAACCATATTCGCTGAAAATCCCGCGCAGCGCGCTGACTTTATCGCCGTAGCGTCCATCGACAGGGGAAACGGCGGTCAGTGAGGATAATTCCATAGATCACAACTCCGGGGTTAAATGAGCAAGAATTTGTTTTGCCTGAGCAGTCAGGCGATTACGAGAAAACATCAGCTGCAGACGTCCACCGCCGACCTGGTGCCACAGAACAGCAGAGCGGATCCCGGCCAGCAGCGAGGCACGAACCTTGGCCTGAACCTGCGGGCTTTGCAGCACAGCAGGGGAACCGGTGACCTGAATACGCGGGCCGAGCGGGCTGATGACGTCAACATAGATACCCGCCATGGCGCTTAGCAGGGTATCGGACTGTAAATCAAAATGGTCGAGCTGGCGCTGTAACCCATTGATGCGGTTACCCAGCGTGTCCATGGCGCCTTTCGCGGCGGCGAGCTTCCGCTCAAGCACCATCAGGCTAAGAGTATAGCGGGTTAACTCGGCGTTCAGACCCTGACGGCTGCTGGCATTGAGCACGCCGAGTAGGGTTTCCAGGCCGAGACGAAGATTTGCTTCGCTGCCACCGAACACGCCCAGCGCGGAATCTGGGTTGAGGTCGATAACGCTGTTCAGCGAAACGTGTAACGCCTCGCCGTCGCAGTGCCCCTGATGGGCCAACTGCTGCACCAGACGGGCTGACTGGCAAATTCCCGCCAGCGCCAGGGTGATGTCATAGTAATTCTTCGCCACGCTAACTCCTTGTTGGCGCCTGCCCGACGGCGCGACGCCAGGCAGACTGTGTTACGCCCTACTCAGGTGAGGGCTTTATTCCACTGGCAGCGGCAAACGCTGCTCAATCACGCCGCCACCCAGGCAGATTTCACCGCGGTAAAACACGGCGGACTGACCAGGGGTGACCGCGGCAACAGGTTCATCAAAACGAACCTCAATACGTTCTTCATCCAGTGCGGTCACGGTGCAAGGGATATCCGTCTGACGGTAGCGGGTCTTCACCGTGCAGCGGAAGGTACCGGTGACCGGCTCGCGATCGACCCAGTGCAGCTGTTGGGCAATCAGGCCCACCGACATCAGGCGCGGGTGATCGTGACCCTGAGCGACAATCAAAATGTTGTTCTCGACGTCTTTATCGACGACATACCACGGATCTTCGCTGCCTTCTTTGGTACCGCCGATGCCCAGGCCTTTACGTTGACCCAGCGTGTGGTACATCAATCCCTGATGGGTGCCAATCTCTTCGCCATCAACGGTGATGATTTTACCCGGCTTCGCGGGCAGGTAGCGACCGAGGAACTCACGGAATTTGCGCTCGCCGATAAAGCAGATACCGGTAGAGTCTTTTTTCTTCGCGGTGATGAGATCCAGCTCTTCGGCGATTTTACGCACCTGCGGCTTTTCCAGTTCGCCAACCGGGAACAGGCTTTGCGCGATCTGTTCGTGGCCCAGGGTATAAAGGAAGTAGCTCTGGTCTTTGTTGCCATCAAGGCCACGCAGCAGTTGGCTCTTACCGTCGACGTCAGCACGGCGCACGTAGTGGCCGGTGGCGATGTAGTCGGCGCCGAGATCCTCTGCGGCGAACTCCAGGAAGGCTTTGAACTTGATCTCTTTGTTGCACAGGATATCCGGGTTCGGCGTGCGGCCCGCTTTGTACTCCTGCAGGAACAGTTCAAACACGTTGTCCCAGTATTCGGCAGCAAAGTTCACGGTGTGCAGCTCAATGCCGAGCTTATCGCACACCGCCTGCGCATCGGCAAGGTCGGCGGCGGCAGTACAGTATTCCTCGCCGTCGTCTTCCTCCCAGTTCTTCATGAACAGGCCCTCCACCTTATAGCCCTGTTGTTGTAACAGGTAGGCGGAAACGGAGGAATCAACACCGCCGGACATGCCGACGATCACTTTTTTCTGGCTTTCTGACATTGGAATACTCACGACATTGGACTTCAAGGCGGCATATTCTAGCACGCAGCCCGTTACTTGGCACCCTCGGTAAACGGCCAGTTAAATGCGCCGATTAATGACAGCGGATAGCGCTCGCCCTGCTGATAGCAACGGATGCTTTCAGCCACCAACGCCGAGCGCAGATTTTTAGCCCGAAGGATCTCTTCCGCGCTGACCCACAGGCAGCGGTCGATATCACTATCGTGCGGCTGGGTAGGGCAAATTTCGCTGAGTTCAATAGCGAAAAGGAAACGCAGAAACGGCGTGCGGTCCGGGGCAATCCACTGGTGCAGACGAATAAAGTGTTGCGGAGTCGCGCGAATGCCGGTCTCCTCCCACAGTTCGCGCTCGGCAGCCTGTACCAGCGTTTCATCCGCTTCAAGATGGCCTGCGGGTTGGTTCCATAACGCTTTACCGTTGATGGTTTCTTCAACGACGAGAAATTTGCCCGCGGCGTGAACAATACAGGCAACGGTAACGTGGGGTTTAAACATGCGTCGGCATCCTTATCGGGCGAGAAAGGAGATAAGGATATAAAGAAGGAGAGGGGAAAATCAAACGCCTGTTCTACATCATCATGACGCTCTGCTGATGGCGAAGCGTCACCGTGATTTGTGGTGCTGAAAACCCTGGCGACATCAGCTAACCGGTTCCTGGAAACAGCTAAGCGTATTGTTGTCCCTGATATTTCCAGGCATCCGTTGCCGGAAGAAGGCTATCCGCGCTCGCCGTCGGCTTCACGCCACTCGCCGTTACCGAGGTTATCCAGCGTATAATCGCCCATGGCATAACGAATTAATCGCAGCGTCGGGTAACCCACGTGGGCGGTCATCCGCCGGACCTGGCGATTGCGGCCTTCATACAGCGTGACTTTCAGCCAGGCGGTCGGGATCGACTTGCGCTCGCGTATCGGTGGGTTACGCGGCCACAGCCAGTCGGGAGCGTCCACGCGTTCGATACCGGCCGGCAGCGTTGGCCCATCGTTCAACGTGACGCCATGCCGCAGCGCGTCTATGGCCTCTTCCGTCGGTTCCCCTTCGACCTGCACATAATAAATTTTTCCCGTCCGCTTGCCCGGCTGCGTGAGCCTGGCCTGCAGGGCGCCGTCGTTTGTTAACACCAACAGGCCTTCACTGTCGCGGTCAAGACGCCCGGCAGCGTATACATTCTGTACGGGAATAAAATCTTTCAGCGTGCTACGGCCTGCTTCGTCGGTAAACTGCGGCAAAACATCATAGGGTTTATTGAACAGAATAACGCGTTTTGGTTGGTTATCCCGGCGCGGCTTAGCGGCTTGTTTTGAGCTGAATCGCTCAACTCGGTGTTTTCTAAAAGAAGTTTTAATCATAGTATTTTCAGGCTTTATAGATTCGCGCATTATAGCCTAAGAACGAGAGTCTTTCATGGCGCCAAACAATCAGGTAGTATTGACAGGCTTATTACAAAACATTAACAAAAATGCTCTAACTCTTTGTGTTGCAGGAAGACGGTAAGACAGTGCATCTCCAGACTCGGTGGAGTGGGTGTAGTAGCGGCAAGAACCTGTGGCGTAAAGGATGACGAGCACACCAGTAGCGCTCGAAGGAGAGGTGAATGGAAAGCAAAGTAGTTGTTCCGGCGGAAGGTCAAAAAATCACCCTGAAAGACGGCAAGCTGAATGTGCCACACAATCCGATTATCCCATTTATTGAAGGCGACGGTATCGGCATTGACGTGACTCCGGCAATGCTGAAAGTGGTTGATGCCGCTGTTGAGAAAGCCTACAAAGGCGAGCGTAAAATTTCCTGGATGGAAATTTACACCGGGGAAAAATCCACTCAGATCTACGGCCAGGACGTATGGCTGCCAGCAGAGACGCTGGATCTTATCCGTGATTACCGCGTTGCTATCAAAGGCCCACTGACCACGCCAGTTGGCGGCGGCATTCGTTCTCTGAACGTTGCGCTGCGTCAGGAACTTGACCTGTACGTTTGTCTGCGTCCGGTTCGTTACTACCAGGGTACCCCTAGCCCGGTTAAACACCCAGAACTGACCGATATGGTTATCTTCCGTGAAAACTCCGAAGACATCTACGCGGGTATCGAATGGAAAGCGGACTCCGCTGACGCTGAGAAAGTGATTAAATTCCTGCGCGAAGAGATGGGCGTGAAGAAAATTCGCTTCCCGGAACATTGCGGTATCGGTATCAAGCCGTGCTCCGAAGAAGGGACCAAGCGTCTGGTGCGTGCGGCGATCGAATATGCGATCACCAATGACCGTGACTCCCTGACCCTGGTGCACAAAGGCAACATCATGAAGTTCACCGAAGGCGCGTTCAAAGACTGGGGCTACCAGCTGATTCGCGACGAATTCGGCGGCGAACTGATCGACGGCGGCCCGTGGCAGAAAATTAAGAACCCGAACACCGGCAAAGAGATCATCATTAAAGATGTGATCGCCGATGCGTTCCTGCAGCAGATCCTGCTGCGTCCGGCAGAATACGACGTTATCGCCTGTATGAACCTCAACGGTGACTATATTTCTGACGCCCTGGCCGCACAGGTTGGCGGCATCGGTATTGCACCGGGCGCAAACATCGGTGATGAGTGCGCACTGTTTGAAGCTACTCACGGTACCGCACCGAAGTACGCAGGTCAGGACAAAGTAAACCCAGGTTCCGTAATCCTTTCTGCTGAGATGATGCTGCGTCACATGCAGTGGTTCGAAGCCGCAGACCTGATCGTTAAAGGCATGGAAGGCGCAATCGCCGCGAAGACCGTGACCTATGACTTCGAACGTCTGATGGAAGGCGCGAAGCTGCTGAAATGTTCAGAGTTTGGCGACGCGATTATCGCGAACATGTAATCCAGATTATGGATGAGTGAAAAACGGGAGCCGATGGGTTCCCGTTTTTATTATTAGAGTTCGAACGGCTATCAACCGTTTATCAAAACAAGCGATCTAATTTCCCTCTAAACTTTTTTCTGGATGGTAGGTTTCTTCGGCCAGTTCCACTTTGGCGTAATCGTTCAGGAAATGATGGCTGTCGGCCTGGCCGTACCGTCATTGTTCTCGGTCGAAATCATTCTGTGCCGGGCCGCTCCGGTGATTTCTGACCGGGTCGGGTATGACAAGCTTTGAAATAAAACTCGGGGCGAAAGACGTTAGCTGAGATAAGAATCCAACACAGGGTAGCGCACGCTCCTGATGTATTTATGAGAGCCTGTTCTTCTGAGCAAAAGGTCCGCTGTGGGCGAGGAGCGGAAGTTGGCAACGTGCGGGTGATTTGGATATTTTTACTAAACTTTTATGAAGGAAGTTATGGCATGGTCTTAATCAGGACGCCAAAGTTAAAAGATATACCCTCTCTAAATAAGCTGTTTCTGCAACTGGGATATCAGACAGAGAGAGAACGCTTAGAAAAGCACATTGACCAAGAGCATACCGGTCTTAGCATATTGGTTGCTGAATTAGAAAAAGAACTTTGCGGGGTTATTGTGGTGAATTTTATCACGCCTCTGCATGAAAACAGTTTATGGGCATTAATTTCAGCGCTGGTCATAGATGAATCATTGCGAGGGGCAGGGATCGGGCGGAAGCTCCTCATCGCCGCTGAGCAAATCGCCCTGGAGAAAGGATGTTCTCAAATTGAGCTTTCAAGCAGTGAAAGAAGAGTCAGAGCACACAAGTTTTATGAAGATAATGGTTATCAGGAAGTGAGGAAGCGTTTTGTTAAACACCTCGCCGACGTTCCCGTTGTTAATTAACTCCCTCGCAAGGTTTGCATTATCCGCTCCTGGCACAGAGCGGACGAACCCACTGAGTTTCAGCTTCACTCTGAGCGAGAAGCGGAACCGGGTTTACCGGTTGTGTGTAACTTAACGGGCTGATTTCGATACTATGCCGGACCCGCTTAACAACATGCGGATACCCAGGCCAATCATGACAATACCTGTAAATCGTTCCTGCCATTTGATAACGCCTGGGTGTTTACCTAGCCAGTTGCCAAAGGTTCCTGATGCCATCGCGACTGACCCCAGGGAAACAATCCCAGCCAGCTTTTGGATACTGCCCAGGACAAGTAATTGCAGCCAGATAGGGCCCGCGGCGGAATCGACAAACTGAGGAAGAAAAGCAAACATGAACAGCAGGGATTTTGGATTAGTCAGGCTGTTCAGGGCGCCTTCCTTAACGGCATTCCAGTCAGAAATTTTTGCCGTTTTTCGCAGCCGCGTATCAGTGCCTGAAGTCGCAATCATTTTTATGCCCAACCACATCAGATAAGCCGCACCGACCCACCTTAGCAGATCTAGCGCTACTGGCCAGGCATGAACAACGGTTACCAGGCCCAGGACAAGAAAAGAAACTTGCACAAAACCAGCGACAAATACATTACCCAGTACCGTAAGCAGTGCAATACGTCTTCCCTGGCCGACGCCTCGGGCGATAGTCAGCATCATGTCTGGCCCAGGAGAAATCTCCAGAAGCGTCAGCGCGAGAAGGAAAGTCATAAATGTTTCGATGGAAGGCATTTTGGTTGAGTCCGGAACACTGTTTCCGCTACGTTACCTCAGTCCGAGTCGAGTCGAAAGTGGAATGTACTTCAACGTCAGCTGTGAACGAGAAGCGGACATTCTGTCAGGAATCCCAGGATTGCTGTTTCTCCATAACCTTTGATCCGTTTGATTCACACGAAGCCCCCTGATTTTCACTGTTTTGACAACGGCAAAGTTGACACTTAATTGAAGCTAAACAGAGGACAGTGGACGGATTAGCAGGCGTACATTTTTATTATGGTATATAACATGGCTCTGGTATTGAAAACCGAATCGCTCAGCCAAATAATTTGAACGCTGGTTTTCTTCCGCAATAATACAGCATACAGGGGAGGTAAATGTCTGGTCTGCCCAGCCTAAAATCGCTGCCAATGCCTCATTGGCGTAACCCTTTCCGCGCATTTCAGCGATGATTGTCCATCCTGCTTCTGGATATGTTAATGCTGGTTCAATATTGCGATGCGCATCCTGAAACCCAAACGCGCCAATATAAAGATGGGTTGCTTTCTCAAAAACAGCCCAGTAACCATAGCCTAACGCTTGCCAGTGACCTATGTAACGTAACAAGCGGGCCCATACTGCTTCTGAAGTAGGAACTTCTCCGCCATTTATCTTAACCATTTCTGGATCGGCCCAGCATGCCTGAAGAGCAGAGAAATCTTCCAACGTGAAATGTTTTAGAATTAAGCGCTCGGTCTCTAGCTGAGGTGCCTGTCGCAAAATCATCATATCCCCTTGAATAGTCAGGTTACATTGTCCGGTTTATTAGTATAAATTGCAGCCAGCCTAGGCTATTAACATAGAATTAACAAGGCATGCTTCCCACAATAAATCATTTGTACGCATCACTATCGGCAATCGATCAATCAAAATGATGCTCGAAAACCAAACTGTCCGCTTCTGGCGCGAAGCAGAATGGGCTGAAGGGAAAATCCCCTGGTGCTCGATGGGCGAGAAGCGGACGTCCTGCTAATGGTGATGGCTCATGCAAGCTGGCCTTGAAGGATTGAAAGTTAACGATTAATCCAGATGACGTAAATGTGTAGCAATCCCCCATCTGAGAGTGTCGCATCTTCCATTAATCAGGTCGAAAACGGAGTAACTCGCGTTGGGTTGGGCATATCGGGAAAAATCATCGACAGATCCACTTTTTAGAATTGAAAGCACGCCCTGACTGACGCGCCCGTGAGACACAATACATATTGTTTGATGATGTCGTTTTTTTTCCAGATTGTATAAAAAATGCATCATTCGCTGAGAAGCATGCGAGAGAGACTCTCCCCCAGGCGGGCAATACTCTGCGTCAAGTTTGAATAACGCCTTTACCGCGTTCGGAGGGAGCTGTGCTGTTGACATGCCTTCAAACTGACCAAATGCCTGTTCTTTCAGGGCGGATTCAGCGATCGGTGAGCAACAAAAGCTCTCAGCCAGACGCTGTCCCATTTGCCAGGCACGGCCGAGCGGAGAAGCGTAAACACATCCTACCCGGTAATCACTCGCTGTAAGCGCCGCAAGTAAGGCCGATGTTTGGCGTTTCCCCCGAGGGGTCAACGCACTGTCACTCTGTCCCTGAATAATGCCTCTTACATTCCACTCTGTTTCCGCGTGTCGAACAAGTATCACTTGCATCATTAAAGGTCCGTGTAGGTTATTGATTTAAATGACGCAGACCAAACATATCCCGTTAATATGATGGGATGTTCTCTGTTCTGGACGAAAAACAGGAACAAGTGTAGATGAATATTGTTATGTTCAGCCTCAGAAGTGATGCATTGAATAGCGTTAATATTCGTTTTTGACACGGAGCGAACGCGCTAAAGGTCTGCCCTGTACCAAAAGTGGACGTCGCAATGTTTGTTCAACTGACACAAGTTGAGCGTTTCATAATGATATCTCTCTGAGGATCTGTCCCAACCTGGATTATCCGTCGCAAACGTGACATCAATGGATGGGCGTGACAGCATTCAATCAGCCAACGACCAAGACCACTTTTCTGATAATCGTTCAGCACGTAGACGTCGCACAAATAAGCAAAAGTGGCATAGTCTGTGACCAGACGGGCGAAGCCGATTTGTTTTGTTCCATCCAGAAGCGCAAAACAGAGGCTGTTCTGGATTGATATCCTGACCGTTTCAGCATCAATGCCAGGAGCCCAGGACGATTGCGAGAGATAATCGTGAATGGCTTCCTGTTGGAAAAAGGCGGGATCGGTTGTGACGGTAAACTGGCCTTTGGTAAAACTCAGATGCTGATTATCCATTATCCATCACACTACCTCATGGGTACGCATGAAGAACCAGATTCATTCATTAACTCATTGTTAATTATGAAGAAGAAAGAAATGTTGTTTGCATTGCTTTTCTACTGTTTTTCGGCGTTGCAGCTAAGTGTGTATTGCAATGTGTATTGCAGAATGAGGTTTTATGGCTGGCGAGAACAAGTTAAGTGACAAGGCATTAAAAGCCTTACATGGTAAACCGCAGCAGCGCCAAAAAATGGTGGCTGATGGTCGGGGGCTGTCTGTCAGAGTAAGCATGAGTGGCACTGTCAGCTTTGTTTACTTCTTTAGGCATTCCGGCCGACAGAGTGCCCCCGTCTGGATGACGTTAGGCAAGTACCCTGATATGACACTTAAACAGGCCAGGGAGAAAAGGGACGAGTGCCGGGGATGGCTGTCACAGGGACTTGATCCACGGATAGAGAACAAACTCACTAAAGAGAGCTTGTTTACTCCGGTGACAGTTAAGAACGCTGTCGATTACTGGTTTGATAACTATGCCAGGGAAAAACGCAAAGAGACGGTGCGCCTCTATCGCCGTTATGAGAGATATATCTTTCCCTACATCGGCGGGTTTCCTGTCGAAAAATGCGGTCTGTCGGACTGGATAAAATGCTTTGAGCGCGTGAAGAAAATAGCACCGGTTCAGTCTGACGCAATGCTGATTGAGTTAAAGCAGATCTTCAAATACTGCCGGGTGCGCCAGTATGTGCGATGTAATGTGCTGGATGACTTGAGTCCTACAGATATTGGTAAGTATCAGAACAAGAGGGAGCGGTTGCTTGAAGAAAGCTATGTTGCTGACCTGTGGGGCGTTTACTTTCATGGCAAGGGCAAAACCCGCGTAATGAATTACAAAAAACGGATGGCGATTTTGTGCCTTGTGTTTGGATGCCGACTCAGTGAGGTTCGTCTATCCACATGGGATGAATGGGACTTCGATAAATGGCTTTGGACGGTGCCTAAAGAGCACAGTAAAAACGGCGAAGAGATTATTCGTCCCGTTCCTCAAAAGATGCGCCAGTGGCTTGTAAACCTTCGTGAAGAGACTAAACGGCGTAAATATATAATGGGTGAACTTAAATCTAACTCAACAGTGAGTGCTATGGGATGTTCAAACTTCACTTCCCTCAAACATGAAAAACGCTGGTCATTACATGATTTGAGACGAACGTTCTCGACAAGTCTTAACGATATGGGCGTTGATTTTATTGTGGTAGAACAGCTGCTGGGGCACACCATAAAGGGCGTGGCCGGAATCTATAATCGCAGCAAGTATATTCCTCAAAAGCAAGAAGCGCTGGACCGATGGGTTGATTACCTTGATGGGCTGGTGGGTGAAGAGAATACAGTCAAAGTGATTAAGAAAAGGAGCGCCTGATATGGCTATGTTATCCGTAGTGAAAAAAAAAGATTTACAGTTGATGCCTGAGCTTGACCGAATGATTCGTGAACCTGAATGCCGAGCTATGACCACGCTGTCTAACTCTACGCGCTGGCGTATGGAACAGGAAGGAAAGTTTCCAAAGCGCATCAAAATTGGACCTTCAGCTGTCGCGTATCGGCTTTCCGAGATCCAAGCATGGATCAAAGGTAGTTGGAATTAATTATAAATATGTTTTAAGTAATTTACAGGGAAGGTATCTTTATCGTCGATACCTTCTCATATTTTAATTTTTCCTACCAGGTCCAAATATTTTCCCGATTAAATTTATCTCTTCAAGGTCTGGGGTGAATTGTAACATTAAAAATTCCTCCAAGGGATGACCTGAACTAGCCTTTGATGTATTAAGAACCATTGTAGGATTATCTTTCATAAATTTAATCAGATGTTGAAATGTTGTGTAAGATAATACATCGGAAATAAATGTGGTTGTTGAATTTTCAACGCGAATATCAACTTCGAACTTCCCATTTTTGGGTCTCGGGTCATGTGATAAATTAGTTATTTCTGATTCGACATATTTGGTTTTGGTTATGTATGTTCGATTCCTTGTCCCATTTAAAAAATTAACTATTCTGGAATAATCTTTTTTCATTGTTTTTAATACGCCGGAATCTATATTATCACTTACGATTTGTAATTTTACATCAGTGTTGAACTTTTCAATTAGACGGGTACAGAATGATAGAGCTGTAATTAAGATGGTTTGTAGTAACTGAGAGTGCATGGACTCTTTTTTTTGCTCTGGGCTGAGTCCAACAAAAGATGCATACGATGACGTATATATTACAGAATAAAAAAACTTAAGATTAAATTGTTTAAATAACTTTTTGATTAAATCAATTGCTTTGGCTTGCTGATTTTTATCTAACTCTGACATGTGAAGTTTTTTTAATGGATCGAGGTTGAGTTTTCTTAATCCACTCTCCATTTTTTCTTCTAGGCTCGGAAGATCCCAGTCGTTGATGAGGAAGCCTGCCATTACTCCTATTTCATGACGGGGTTTTGAGTTTGAATAACCTTTATCCCCTGATTCATCTATGTAGAAGTATATAGTTGTACTATTCATAAACGTCCTTCTAAAAACATTAATATTACAAAGTTTAGATTTTGCGCTAAAAAATTATAACTTAGCCTTTAGGTTCTATTCCGATTTTACGAAGCTTTTCACGGCAGGCATCTTTTACCCATGAACTGAACTGGCCAGAACCAGCAGCCGTATTGATTTGCTCCAGTAGCTCGTCCTCAAAGCGTATGTTTTTAGCCGTGCTGCTAGAACGGTCGAAATCGCGTTTAGTCTTTTTCTCTTGCATTGGTATATACCGGAAGTGTAGAGTGATTATAGATGGTATATACCATCTGCTTATGAAGCAAGTTTTAAAAAAAACGAAGCCCCGAAGTGCTCGAACACTGCCGGGGCTTCTAACCAAACCGTTAACTGGAGTAACGACTATGGCTGGAACACAGCATACCCAAACTCACCCTAAATTTACATGGTTGTTCCTTGGAATGCCTAAAGGACACACATGTAATCCAGTAGTTCTTCGAACGACAGCTGCAACAGAGGAAATTGCGCGTGATGCTTTCAGCGGTTGGGAACTAACCTTCGCAGCAAAAATTCGAACTGAAAGCCCATATTCAGTCACATGGGCAGACCATGATAGCCAGACCCTTTGGTCAATCATCGGCGGGAAAATCGATGTTTCGGGGGTTGCTCATGGCTGATATGCACAATCTCCAGTTACTTATAGACGCTAACTACAATTGTGACGCGAACACAGCGAAACAGGTTTTAACCGCTGCTGATGAAGCTGGTACGACACTTCCGCTTGGTTTGGCATATAGGTAACCTGATGTACTTCGCATCTTCTAATGAAGATTACGACGAAGAATCGTTACGTGCCGACATGTTCAATGTTGGATTACTCATGCGTTGCTTGGGCAACTTTCAGGTAGCAATTAGGACGGCAGAAGAAAATGCAGGTGCTGTAGTGCGTAGCGAAAAAGAGGGGGCTGCCGAATGATTAGCAACGTGAAATTTAACGAACTCGAAAAACGCGTAGATCTGTCTGGTGGATAAGGTGATTTCGCTCGAGACGCAGATCAAATCGTTAACTGATAGTCAGGGAGGCGAAATTCCTCCTGGCATGACAGCAGTAGCGACGTTGGCGGCAGAGTTTGGTATATCGACCAAAAAGGCTGAGGAGCTGGCGAAGAATACCGGGGTTATGCTGGTTAAGCTGAAATCGGGTGGTTTTATTGCACCTGATGAGAAATTTAGAGAAGCGGCCCGTTTAGTTCTGCGCAGTGCCAAACGCAAATACGGATCCGCGTACTGGTTCCATCCACTGATCGGCAAGTTTCAGATGAGTGGGGGTATTCCAAAATGACAGTACAACTGACAGCCGTAGAAACTGTATCTGATGCCCTGTTTACCTGCTCTTATCAGTGGGCCCATGGCAAACAGTACAGTCGTAGTGATTTGGATAAAGCCCTCCACCAGCATAAGGATCCCACTACCCGATACGGGAAGCTGGTGACGCGTCTCAATCAGATAGCTGCGATGCCATACGAGGCGCTTTGTGATGCCGGGTATCTTGATACCGACCGCAAGAAAATGGTTGTCTCTCGCCGTGCCGTTCTGGTGGAAGAGATTGGCGAAGCTGAGATGAATGCATGGTTGTCTGATGTTCAACGGATTCACCGTGTCTTTCCTGATTCCAGTGCAAAGTTCAGAACAAAACTACCGCTCTCCCGGGGTTCTGACGGCTTTGATGTTCGTCAGGACTATATCCTTAAACACTTTTTGCCAGCGCAGTCACTATGCAGTATTTACGGCCCCAGCGGTTCGTATAAGAGCTTTCTCGCGGTTTCGTGGGCCTGTCATATCGCCGCTGGTTTGTCATGGGCAGGGAAGAAGGTATCTCCCGGTGCTGTGCTGTATGTGGTCGGTGAAGGCGGTGTTGGTGTTCCCCGGCGCGTACGGGCATGGGAACAGGTGCACGGCAAACAGGCCGACAATCTTTGGCTAGTTAATCGCCCAGTGTTTCCAGTACGTGAGAGTGAGGTTGCTGAAGTGCTCCTGGCTGCCAGGCAAATTGAATCTGAAAGCGGGGTTCCAGTTCGCATGGTGGTGATCGATACGCTTGCCCGTTGCTTTGGTGGCAATGATGAGAACGATGCTCGTGATATGGGGGCGTTTATCGAGGGCTGTGATGTTATCAAACAGAAAACAGGTGCAACGGTGCTGGTAGTCCACCACTCTGGAAAGGATGAGGCGAAAGGTGCCCGCGGCTCCAGTTCTTTCCGTGCTGCGCTTGATACCGAGTTTAACGTTAAGCGTGAAGGGGATGGAAAGGCGCTTATTATGACCTGCACCAAGATGAAGGATGCAGAAGAACCTGAGCGTAAAGCATACGACCTGAAAACGGCGGAGCTTTACACCGATGAGGATGGTGAGTTGGTTTGCTCTCTGGTGGTACATGATGAGCCAAGGGCGGCAAAAGAGGTGGAACCAGAGCTGTCCAATGTGTCACGCCTTAGCGATAACCACCAGGCGTTATGGCAGGCAGTACGCAGTCGAACAGCCAGAGGGGAGTCATGCACAAGATCTGTTATACGTGACGATTTGAAAGCGATTGGTATCGACACTAAGCACTTTAGCCGTTGGGTTCAAAAGTTGGTAGATGATGGATTGATTATTCAGAACGATGATGTATTAACTGTACAGTCATTACGGGAAGTGGGCGTGTAAGTGGGTAGCAGGTGGGGAAGGTTGGGGAAGTGCCTCTGTTTTCCCCACTTTGCACCTATATACACAGACTAAGTGGGTAAAATTGATGGAAGCCTTGCCATTACTGGTTTGACGTGGTGTTAGTAAAAATGCTTATGGGTAGTAAGTGGGAACTCAACCAAGTGGGGAAAATGTGGGGAATATGAAGGAAGAACCAACTCGTAATGTAGTGGATGAAGCATTTGTACGATTTTTCGATACGTTTCATACTGTGGCTGAAAAATCTTCCGGTACTTTGGCAATAGGCATTATCCAGTTTTTGGTCATGGCTACTTCTGTAATAAAAAGAGCTCAAGCTAATGGATTAATGTATTGGGGGCTAACATTTTTTGCGGTTGTTTCTACTGTTGGTTTCTTTGTGAGTTTTTTTTCTATAATTAATGTGATTTTAAAACAAAATGAATGTGAGAAATGGATTAAGTGTTTGATGATACTGCTGTATGCACCTGTTTATGTAGGGGTGATGCTTTCTGCCATTTCAACATATTATTCATTGAATGGATGATGTTTTTTGAGCCAACTAATAGAAGTTAAAATCGCTTGAGGCATTAGAAAATCGGCAACCAGATACAGGAAGAGCACTAAAACGAAGTTAATGACATGGATGAGTATTCTACGCCGGGGAAACCCGGTTTTTTTATGTCTAAATCTGATTAATCTGTTTTTCTGATAAAAATCTGTTTACTTACCACATTTATCGATCAATTATTCGGCTTGTACCAATAATCACGATAAGGGTAAGAGAATGGATAACGACAACGATAGCCTCAACCTGGGTGAACCGAAGGGCTGTTCAGTGCACATTGATGCGGCCACTAACCAGCGGCTTAAGCAGTACCGTATTCGCTTCATCAAAGAAAACCCGGGCAAGCCAGTGCCGGGGATCGCGCAAATTATTCGCCATGCCGTGAATCAGTGGCTGGATGGTGCCGAATGAAAAGCTGGTACACCATCAAAGCGGCCGGCGATGCCACCGGCGCCAATATCAGTATTTACGAGGAGATCGGCGGCTGGGGTATCACTGCCCAGCAGTTCTCTGAAGATCTGAAAGCCCTTGGCGATATTTCCCATATCAGTCTTCACATTCACTCACCCGGCGGTGACGTTTTCGACGGCATCGCTATCTACAACCTCCTGAATAAACACCCGGCAAAAGTCACAGTGCATATCGATGGTCTGGCCGCTTCTATGGCATCAGTCATTGCGATGGCCGGTGACCGTATCGTTATGCCTGAAAATGCACTCATGATGATTCACAAGCCATGGGGAATTTCAGGCGGTAACGCAAACGATATGCGCGACTATGCCGAGCTGCTGGACAAGGTGGAAAGCGTCCTGATCCCGGCTTACGCCCGTAAAACAGGTAAATCAGCTGAGGTGCTGGGGACCATGCTGGAGAGTGAGACCTGGATGGATGGCCGTGAATGTGTGGCTCAAGGTTTCGCTGACGAACTGTTACCGGCGGTCAGTGCAATGGCCTGTATTGAATCGAAACGAATTGAGGATTTTGAGCATATGCCAAAAGATATTAAAGGGATGATCACCAGCCCGAAAGGCTCCACCGGCAGCGCGGTACCGGAACAGAACCGCATCAACGGGATTAAAGACCTGTTTGCTATGTTTGGCGGTAAGCATGATTCACTGAAGATGCAGTGCCTGGAGGATGTGGACTGTACGCCGGAAAAAGCGAAAGACATGTTGCTGGCCTCACTGGGCAAAAATGCCACCCCGTCGAACAAAACCGCTGATGCACACATTTACGCAGGTAACGGTAACATCACCGGCGATGCTATCCGCCAGGGGCTTTATTCCCGTCTGGGTCACGAACGCGCCGAACGGGGAAACCCTTACGCCATGATGAGCCTGTTTGATATGGCTCAGGCTTCGCTGGTGGATCGCGGCATCAGCGTTAGTGCTTTTGGCAACCGTTCGCAGATTGTGAATATGGCATTTACACACAGCAGCAGCGATTTCTCGCATATCCTGGCTGGTGGTGCTGAAAAGTCGGTGCTGACCGGCTGGCAGAACAGCGGTGAAACATTCCAGCAGTGGACTAAAACCGGCTCGCTCTCTAACTTCCATGAAGCCAAGCGCGTTGGTCTGAATGGCTTCTCTGAGCTGGATAAGGTGCCGGAAGGCGCTGAGTATAAATATGTCACAACCAGTGATAGTGGCGTACCTATCGCTCTGGCGACGTACGGCAATATCTTCTCCATTACCCGCCAGGCCGTCATCAATGACGATTTGAACCAGTTAACGACCATTCCCCAGGCAATGGGCCGCGCTGCGGCGCGTACCGTAGGTAATCTGGTCTACCTCAACCTGACAGCGAACAGTAAGTTCACCGATGGTAAAGCGCTGTTCCACGCCGACCATAAAAACCTCATTGCTAAAGGGATGGATACAGACGGACTCAATGAGGCCCGTAAGGCTATGCGTCTGCAGGAGGATGCAAACGGCGACCCAATCAATGTCATCCCAGCCTATATCCTCGTTCCTGCTGCTCTGGAAGGGGCAGCCAATCGCGCGGTGCTCTCATCTTCCTCGCTGTTCCCGATAGACCAGGACGGCACGCTGAACCAGAACCCAGGCATTATCAACGTGGTGAAGGATATGGCTCAGGTGGTGGTTGAGCCGCGACTGGATAAGGCGGACAACAAGCAGTGGTATGTTGTCGCGGCACAGGGTACAGACACTATCGAGGTGGCTTATCTCGACGGGATGGATACACCATATCTTGAGCAGCAGGAGGGCTTCACCGTTGATGGTATCGCCTGGAAGGTACGCATCGATGCAGGCGTGGCTGCGCTGGACTACCGCGGGCTGGTCAAATCGAGTGGGGCATAAGAGCAGCGGGGCGGCCACAACCACCCATTTCACGTGGGTCCTCCGGGTGGGGCGACCTGCCACGGGGCGGCGGCATCGCGGGAAACGGCTCGTTTTTGAATTGTATGGTCATCATCATCATGTGCTAACTGATTGATTTTAATTGCATGAAAATGATGAAAAACAGGAAAGATGATGGATTGTATGTTTTTTGTTCATCATCTTTGGGGGTAATGATGAAACAAATACGGTTGACGATTACTGAGCTGGCTGGCGCCACGGGGATGCACCGGCAGACAGTATCAAAGCGCCTGCGGGATATTCCACCCGCACCAGGCAGCAGCTGTAAGAGAAAACTATACGACCTGAAATCAGCCTTATCGGCAATCTATTCCACCGGGGGAAGCCAGAATGCAGAACACTGAAGTAATGACAAATATCAAACTGAGCGGGTCACTGGCTAAATTATTTGGAAGGGAGCACCAGAGGGTTATCGGGCCAACACGGGAAGCATTTAGAGCGTTATCAGCCACCATTCCTGGATTCCAGAAGTTCATGAATACCAGTAAAGCCCGCGGGTTGACGTTTGCAATTTTTGTAGGTGAAAAGAATGTTGGAGAGGATGACTTGGCATTCCCTAATGGCGGTCGGGAAATTCGTATAGTTCCTGTAATTATCGGTAGTAAGAAGGCTGGTATCTTCCAGACAATACTAGGCGCGGTCATCATTGCGGCTTCAGCTGTCGGGAATTATTTCGCACCCGGTAACCCATTTTCAGCATTTGGATATAAGGTTGGTGCAGCAATGATGTTAGGTGGTGTCGTTCAGATGTTGTCACCGCAACCAGCCGGATTAGCCAGCAAACAGGATGCCGACAATAAAGCCTCCTACGCCTTTGGTGGTGTGACTAACACCGCGGCTCAGGGGTATCCTGTGCCACTTGGTTACGGTAAGCGCCGCATAGGCGGCGCTATAATTTCGGCAGGAATATATGTAGAAGATAAACTATAGTTAAACCCTGTTCAATTTAAGTAAGGTTGTCGATGATATTTTTAGTATAGTCGAACTTGTTATTCCACTCGGCAACCACTTCACGAGTCATTTTGTTTACTCTTCCTGTTTTTATGTTGTGAGTATTGCCGGATACTATTTGAATTTCATTGTTGTTATTTAATGCTGAATCGAATGATAAAAAATCGTTCTGTTCTCCAAACGATCTATTTTCGTGCAAGGCTTTTATTGTTCGCTCTTTAAAATTAACATCACAGCGAGAACCAAAAATAACCCCTTTTACCAAAGACACTTCATGATGAAGTATTTCTCCTGCTGACCTTGTTTGAGAGAAGATTACAAGTCGGCTTTCTTTCTCATATTCCCAGTGTTTATTTTTAGAGATGAAGCATGAACTGTCTGTAAAGACATTGTTGAATATTAACGACCATAAATCAACTTGGCTTACTCTATCTAAATAAGTTACGTCTTGCATTTCAACTTTTAATACATCCCCTCCATAAATGTGCTTTTTTAATTCTGTCTTTCCATGTTCAAAATCATAAATCAATACACATCCCTTAAAACCATTGGCATAATGCGACCACATTAGATAATTAAATGGGTCTTTACTAAAGGAAACAGATAAGAAATTAATTTCATCCTTTAGTCTGCAAAATTTACCAATCAAAAATGATGCAGCGGAATCAATGTCTTGACCTGATGCTAGATTATGGTTTTCTATTATTTTAGCTACATCTCTTTGGATTTGTGATTTATCTTCAACTATCTGCATTAAATTCTGGTTGCAGAATAATTTGTTTGTATCTATATAAAAACTGTCATCTTGAGGTTTTGTAATATAATCCGAAAAATATATCCCAAAATAATTTAGATGTTCTAGAAGTTTTTTCCATTTTTCGATGTCATCCCAAAGCACAGGATTGAACCACAAATCCATTGGATCGTTTAGCGTGCTGTTGGAAGCGAAAAAAAGTTCGTTGTATCTTATTGATTTTTCGAAATAAGTGTCATTTCTAAAATATTTGAAATAATACATATTTGAGAGTTCTCTTTACGTTTCCAAGTGTATTGCAAAGTGTATTGCAGCTCTTAAAACGACAAATATGATATAGGGGAAAACGCTTTAAAACCAGTGGGTTGTTTTCAAAGCATTGCATGATGATCCACCACTCCTTGCAACTTGCTTTGATGAGGCAAGCCCTAATGGCATACCGGGCAACAATTCAGGATGCTTTCTCATGTACCGTCATGAGAAATACCAATGGGTCCTTCTCCCGGTTTTCATAGAAATGAGGAACGTCCGTTCTGGCCGTTGCCGAACAGCCGGTTTTTACCCGATACAGATGGTCCTGTACGCCCAGTGTGAGCGTGCCCTTCTGAACATAAAAAAGTTCAAGCGTTCCTTCCGTGTGGCCGGGTGACGCAAACTTTTCCCCTGGCTGCATTTCCCACATCCAGAGCTCGGTCATATCAGGGCCACCCGACCCAGCAAGCAACCTTGCTCTCCCACCTTTTTCACCTGCCCACAATTCTGGGATCTCGTCTTCAGCAATGAGATGAACGGTCGGCTTGGAACTGACATCCACAAAATCTGCCACCGAAACCCCCATCGCGGCAGCCAGACGGCATAACAGGGCAATGCTGGGATTCGCCCGGCATCCCTCAATCTCAACCAGCGCTCCCTTGCTGACGCCGGCCCGACGGGAGAGCTCATCGAGGGATATTTTCTTTTGCTTACGATACCGTTTAATTCGCTGAGATACGGCTTCATTCACCGTGTTGACGATAGAATTTGCATCGGTCATTAAATTGACTTTTTTGGTCATCGGTCATTATTATGGGATAAATTAGTCATTACAGGATTATCGCGTGTTAACAGTATCTCCGTCAATTGCCCCTGAAATTTATCGTATTGCGCCAGGTTTTCGGGCTCTCAGTATCTATGTAAACGCTGCGCCAGTGCTTAATCCTGACGCTGGAGAAACCGCGCTGCGGGAAGCCTGTGAAGCCGTTCTGGCCGGTGAACCTGAATGGGCGGAAGCTCATCTGGCCGCATGGGCCGATGTTTTTCAAAAATTTGGCGCTAAACCTAAACGCGCCCCTTGCTCAGCGGATGCGTTACGTAAGCGCGTATTACGTGACGGAACGATGCCATCGCTCGACCCCATCGTTGATCTTTATAATGCCGTTAGCCTCCGCTACGCCATTCCGGTTGGTGGAGAGAATATTTCTGCCTATCAGGGGGCGCCACGTCTGGCTGTGGCAAAAGGAATCGAGCCTTTTGATACCGTCAAAGAGGGGGAAACGGCCGTTGAATATCCTTCACAAGGCGAGGTTATCTGGTGTGATGACACCGGCGTGACTTGCCGTCGATGGAACTGGCGACAGGGGATCAGAACCCGCTTAGGCGTGGAAGCTCAGCAAATGTGGTTCATTCTGGAAAGTCTCCCACAGATGCCGTTGGAGAGGCTTCACGAAGCCGGGAAAATGCTGACCGATGGACTTGAAAAAATGATGCCTGGTCTGTGGTTTGAAGTGGCTCTCATCGAAGAACAACAACAGTAATACCATTCAGGAGAAACACTTATGTTTACCGGTTTGTCGGCGTTTCCATTAACGCCAGTCACCGCCAGCGGCGTGGATGAAAAGGGGTTCAGCCATATTCTTTCCCGCCTGACAGAAGCTCGGGTGGATTCTATGGGCATCCTGGGGTCAACCGGAAGCTACGCCTATCTGACCCGGGAGCAGCGCAAGCGGGTAGCTACTCTGGCAAAACGGCATGCCGGGGATATCCCTGTTATGGTATGCGTGGGGTCGGTCAGTACCGATGCCATTCTGCACCTGGCAGATGATGCGCAGGCCGCCGGCGCGAATGCCCTGTTACTCCCGGCGGTCAGTTATCAATCACTCCGTGACGAAGAAGTCTTCTCACTCTTTGAGACCGTTACCCGGCACGTGTCTGTACCGGTGTGTATCTACGATAATCCGGGCACTACGCATTTTACCTTTACGGATGAACTCCACGGTCGTCTCTCATCACTTGAGGGTGTTTGCTCGGTCAAGATCCCTGGCGTCCCGGATAGTTCGGCTGCTGCGGCCGAACGGGTAGAGGCCTTACGTCGACATCTGCGCCCTGGCGTAACAATCGGTATCAGTGGCGACGCTTATGCGGGGCTGGGATTAAACGCCGGTTGTGAAGTCTGGTATTCCGTGTGCGGCGGTCTGTTCCCTGAGATGTCGAAACAAATCACTGAAGCCGCGGCGGTAAAGGATCATCAACGCGTTACAGCCCTGACAGACCGCCTTGAACCTTTGTGGGCGCTGTTCCGTAAACATGGTGGAAGTCTTCGTGTTATTGCCGCTGCCGCAGGTGTGCTTGGACTTACCAATACGGACTGCTTGCCTCGACCTCTACAGCCGTTGTCAGCAGATGATATCGCGGATATTGCCCGTGTGATAAGCAAGCTGGAGCTGAAGTAATCTACCTGCAGTGCCGCCAGTCCTTCTGGAACCTGGCTGAATATCAATCCTCATTACCTGTTTAAAGCAACAGCTTTAGGCCCATTTCTTGCTCATCAGGCGCAACCATACTCAAATCTTCCACATTGCAGGAGATTTGAGTATGAACAAGCCATCGTGGAACAAAGACCGTATCATTGGCCAAAAAGACCGCTTCAGATAACTCACCTCTGGACCGGGAACGTCAGTCGAGCTTGCGTGGACACAACGGTGGCGCTTGCGCCCCCAGCCAGCCTGCCATAGTTTATTTATGAAAAATGATTCTCATTAACATTTAGCGTGATGTGATGTTTAATAGCGTTTTTCCTATTCAAAGGATGTGAAATGAGTCTTCGATTTTCGACATTACGTCGCATTCCCGGTGGCGTCTGGATTATTGGTTTCGTCAGCCTTTTGATGGATATTTCATCTGAAATGATCCACAGCCTCCTGCCACTTTTCATGGCAACGTCTTTAGGGGCTCCGGTAGTTATCATCGGACTCATAGAAGGAGTGGCTGAAGCGACAGCGTTGTGCGTCAAAGTTTTTTCAGGGGTTATCAGCGATTACATTGGCAAACGTAAAGGGCTGGCTGTCCTTGGATATGGCCTTGGCGCGCTTAGCAAGCCGCTGTTCGCACTGGCCTCCACATCAGGAATGATATTCAGCGCACGAATGATTGACCGTGTAGGCAAAGGAATAAGAGGGGCGCCCCGAGATGCTCTCGTTGCTGACGTTACTCCGCCCGAGATCAGAGGAGCGGCTTATGGCCTGCGCCAGACACTGGACACAATGGGAGGGTTCCTCGGACCGCTGCTTGCCGTGGGCCTGATGCTGTTATGGAGTAATGATTTCCGCGCCGTTTACTGGGTGGCGGTCGTTCCAGCCTTTCTGGCCGTGGCCCTGTTATTCTTCGGATTACATGAACCACGCTCGCCTGTCGTAACAGCCAGGACTAACCCGATAAAAAAAGAGAACCTGAAAAGGCTGGGCGTAGATTGTTGGTGGGTGATAGGGCTCGGCGGGGTATTTACTCTCGCCAGGTTTAGTGAGGCTTTCCTGGTTCTCAGAGCTCATGAGGTCAATATTCCACTGGCTTTCATCCCTCTCGTTATGGTCGCCATGAATATTGTATTTTCATTTACAGCCTATCCGTTCGGACGCTTATCAGACAGCACCAGCCACCGGCGATTGCTCCAGATGGGGCTGGTGGTGCTCATCGTGGCAGATTTAGTCCTTGCCCTGAGTCATTCCTGGGTGGGGATTATTGTTGGCGTAGTATTGTGGGGTGTACATATGGGAATGACACAGGGTTTGCTGAACTCGATGATTGCTCACACCGCACCAGCTGACCTTCGTGGAACGGCGTTCGGATTATTCAGTTTGTTGAGTGGCCTGGGATTACTGATAGCGAGTCTGGGGGCAGGATTGTTGTGGGACATCTGGGGTTCTGCTTCTACATTTTTTGCTGGCGCGGTGATCTGTGTATTGACGTTAATTCTGACTCGGTTTGTCCCTGAGAAGTCCGATTAATCAATCGGTGCCGATGAAATCCTGAGATATGCCTCTCAATAGCTTCGGCTGGCTGGGCAATGAGTCATTCCGTGCTCGATGAGCCGACTCGGCGTCATCGTTCTAATGGGTATCGCGCTGTTTTTCATTTACGCCAGCAGCAAGTCACAAGCCGCACCGACGAAAATTTCGAACCGAGGCTGACATTTTTAAATCCCTCCCGGTTTGCGACTAAACAGGGAGGGGCAGGAGAGGATGTCATTATCGCCTGAATCTCCCGAAAGGCAGGTCGTCAGATACAGGGCCCAGTGGCACATCCGTACATCATGTATAGCGGAAACAAAGGTACTAAGGGGATCATGGCGACTTGGCCAAGATCGCTAATCGTTTTGGTCTTATCATTGATGGATACCACAACCGGGTGTTCTAACTGGTAGGCGGCGGCCAGATCGGGCGGGTACGATGAAGACCAAAATCCTGCTGCTTTAAACGAAACACCGAGGTGATCGTTATCAATTTGCACCGCATGATACTCATTGCGCAATTGGGTCAACTGCCCGGCATCCAGCTTGCGCTTATCCATCACAACCTGGTATTCCGCCGTCACCTCATGTTGCTCTACCTCAAAGCTAACCCGCACCCCGGAAGCCTGTTGGTGATAGCGTTCATAAAAAGTCTTATAACGTTGATACTCCTGAGGTACACCGTTACGGTTAAAACGGTAACCGTATTTAGCTGAACTGGCGATAATGCCGGACTCGGTAGGTTTAACAGCCACAATGGTATCCGTAGGCGGCAAGTTGGGTGCACTTGTACATCCTACAAGCATCACCACGACCAGCAGCGATAAATATTTCATCATTTTGAGCGGTTCCTGTTCGCTATTTTCTCTGTGATATCAGGAGGTTTTTTAACACACGGAGACAAACATTTATCCTTGTGTATCATCATTTCCGAACCTGCTTTTAACCCTACATTTTCTTGTTCATACGCAGCGCATCAACAACGAGTGAAAAAGCCGGTGAAGGCTGTTTACGGCTGGGGTAATAAAGATAGTAGCCTGGAAAAGGATGACACCAGGACTCAAGTACGTGTACGAGACGACCTTCTCGAATGTGTGAGCCGAACTCTTCTTCGGGCAAAAAGGCGATGCCTAACCCAGCCAGCGCAGCGTCGACAACATGTTCCGACGTATTAAATGTCAACTGTCCGTTAACCCGGACGTTCAGTTCTCCTCCTTCCCGATCAAATTCCCAAACATAAATCCCCCCGGATCGGACCATACGCATATTAATACACTGATGCTGTGTAAGATCATGGGGCGTTTGGGGGATCGGATATCGTTCGAAATAATCGGGCGAGGCTGCCGCTGCCATACGCAGTTTCGGGCCGATTGGCATCGCTATCATGTCTTTATCGATCGTGTCACCAAGCCGTACGCCCGCATCAAAACGATCTGCCACGATATCCCGGAATCCGTGGTTTGCATCGAACTCGATATGAATATCCGGATACTCGCGCAGCAGTGGCGTCAGTTTAGGCAGAAGGGTCGTTTTCAGCACGTTCGGCCCGCAGGTTATTCGGACGGTCCCCGCAGGCTTGTCCCGCAGTTCGGTCAGCATATCCAGCTCAGCCTCAATCTCGTCAATGCGATGGCCCACTGATTGCAGCAGGCGCTCCCCGGCGGCCGTCGGGGACACGCTGCGGGTTGTCCGCGTCAGCAGGCGGATTTGCATCCGCTCTTCCAGCCCGGAAATCGCCTGACTCAGCGCTGGCTGGGTCACGCCAAGCAGCGCGGCGGCACGCGTGAAGCTGCCTTCCCGCGCCACGGTGACAAAAGAGAGTAAATCGTTGAGGTTGCGTCTTGCCACGTTTGTTTCCTGGCTATTTATAAATTTTACTTATAAGGCTATTAAGCATTCATTAGCTAGTTTTGCCGCTGCCTATTGGTAACAATAATGCGATGAAAAAGTCAATGCTAAACAATACGCAAAATGCTGATGGCAAAACGTCGCTGTTGCTTCTGCTCTTTATCGGGCTGCTGTGCGTCACGCAGTTCGTGATGGCGGGTAACAACAAACGGGTAGCCGTACAGGAGACGCTGATGAAAATTGAGATCGTTGTGAACGGTGAGACCGCGACCGCCACCCTCTATAACACACCGACAGGGCGGGATTTTGCGTCACTGCTTCCCCTCAGCCTCACGCTGCAGGATTACGCCGATATAGAGCGCATTAGCGATCTACCGCGCAGGCTTTCTACGGCACAGGCTCCAGAAGGCATGACGCCGCAAGCCGGGGATATAACTTTCTACGCGCCCTGGGGCAACCTGGCGATTTTTGTCCAGGGTAGACCTTACGCCCGTTCACTGATCCCGGTTGGCAAAGTCGATTCAGGGCTGCCCGCCCTGCAGCGCCACGGACCGCTTAGGGTACAGATCAGGGCCGTAGACTAAGCGGTCACGCGTTTCAAAAAAACGCATTTCCTTTTACCACCAGACTTATCCCTCACGTCGTCGCTTCGGGGTCTCTTGCAGGCCTGAAGGCGCAAGGGGAGGGCATCGTATTATCTACAGAAAAGAAAGGCTAAATGCGTAATCAGAAAACTGAAACCAGAAACAACAACGGAGCAAGTGAAAAACAGCGGGCGCACTGGGGCGGCGTGTTTGCCATGACGCTGTGCGTCTTCGCCCTGATCGCCTCCGAATTTATGCCGGTCAGCCTCCTGACGCCGATGGCGCACTCCCTGAATATTACCGAAGGCATGGCCGGGCAGGGAATCGCCATTTCTGGCGCGTTTGCGGTAGTGACTAGCCTGTTTATTTCCAGAGTGTCAGGCGCGCTTGACCGGAAAATCCTGCTGCTCGGCCTGACGTGCATGATGGCGCTTTCCGGCGCTGTCATCGCGATGGCGCCCAATTACCTGACCTATATGGCGGGTCGCGCCCTGATTGGCATCGTCGTCGGCGGGTTCTGGTCGATGTCGGCGGCGACAGCGATGCGATTGGTACCGGTGCACCGTGTTCCGTTGGCGCTGGCTATTTTCAATAGCGGTAATGCGCTGGCAACCGTCGTGGCTGCCCCCCTGGGCAGTTGGCTGGGTTCAGTCATCGGCTGGCGGGGAGCCTTCTTCTGCCTGTTACCTGTCGCCATCATCGCGTTTGTCTGGCAACTGCTCAGCCTACCCTCCATGCCGGTTACCCGTCAGCCGGCGGGGGCCGGCAATGTCTTCATGCTGTTTCGCCGCCGGGTGGTCACGCTGGGCATGCTGGGTGTGGGAATTTTCTTTATGGGCCAGTTCACGCTCTTCACTTATATCCGGCCTTTCCTTGAGGCGGTCACGAAGGTGGATGCCTCGGCGGGGACTCTCATCCTGTTGGTCATCGGTATGGCCGGTTTCATCGGCACCGCGCTGATTGGCCGGGTATTGAAGCGCGGATTCTACCCGACCCTGATGGCGATTCCCGTGCTGATGGCAATTGTCGCACTCGCCCTGATCGCGTTTGGCAGCCAGGCGGCCATTGTGACGGCGTTGCTGGGGCTGTGGGGGTTTATTTCAACCGCCGCGCCCGTGGGGTGGTGGGCATGGATTCCACGCACGTTCCCGCAGAATGCCGAAGCGGGCGGCGGGCTGATGGTGGCGATGGTGCAACTGTCTATTGCGCTGGGCTCCACCGTCGGGGGCCTGCTGTTCGACCATCATGGCTACCAGAGCACCTTCCTGACCAGCGCCGCGATGTTGATTATTGCAACCGTACTGATTTTCCTGACCTCACGTGCAGACGCATCTGCCGGTGACCATTGATAACACTAATCCTGATAAGGAAACCATCATGAATAAATTCACGTTAGCGCTGGGGCTGTTCATCAGCGCATTTGCCTCCTCTGCGGCGGATATGTCCAGAGGTGCTGATAACTTTTATAAAAGCGATAAGCTCACGCAGCAAAAAGTGACCTTCAAAAACCAGTATCAGATGAACGTGGTCGGCAATTTGTTTATCCCGAAAACGATGAATCAGAACGCTAAAAACCCGGCGATCGTCGTTGGTCATCCAATGGGCGCGGTCAAGGAACAAAGCGCAAACCTGTATGCGCAGACGCTGGCGGAGCAGGGGTTTGTCACGCTGGCGCTCGATCTCTCGTTCTGGGGAGAAAGCGAGGGTAAGCCGGGTCACCTGATTTCACCGGAAATCTACACGGATGACTTCAGCGCGGCGGTTGATTATCTCAGTACACAGCCGTTTGTTGACCCGGAAAACATCGGCGTGCTGGGCATCTGCGGCAGCGGAAGCTTTGTTATCAGCGCCGCGAAAGTTGACCCGCGGATGAAAGCCATCGCCACCGTCAGCATGTATGATATGGGAGCCGCGTTCCGTAACGGCCTTAACCATTCCCAGACGCTGGAACAACGCAAGGCTTTTATCCAGTCGGCCATTGAGCAGCGGTTTGCCGAGTTCCAAGGGGGAGAGACAGCTTACATTCCGGGCACCGTGAATAAACTGGACGCTTCCACGCCGGAAATTCAGCGCGAGTTCTTTGATTTCTACCGCACCGAACGCGGCGGCTATACTCCGGAGGGCGAGAAAGAAGAACTGACGACAAAACCAATGCTGAGCAGTATCGGTAAGTTTATGAACTTCTACCCGTTCAACGATATTGAAACCATTTCACCGCGTCCGATGCTCTTTATTACCGGTGACCGGGCCCATTCAAAAGAGTTCAGCGAGGACGCCTTCAAACGCGCCGGTCAGCCTAAAGAGCTGTATGTCGTTCCGGGGGCCGGGCACGTCGACCTGTATGATCGCACTGACGTGATCCCCTTCGACAAACTGGCTAACTTTTTCCGTAGCAACCTGAAATAACGCGCTCGGTTAAACCAACTCGCGTCAGGATCATGGATGAGGCGGTATCCACTTTTCGATACCGCCGCTCTACACGGCGGGCTGCAGACTTGAGGGAACCGATGGGTTCCCTTTATTTGCGTGTACTGCTGTCTTACTCGCTGACCAGCCAGAATTCTGCTTCATCAAACATTTCTGTCACCACTCTGCTTATCTGCTCTTTCTCATGCTTGCTGGCGTCAGTATTGATGGCGGGTAAGGTCATCATGGGTTTGACGCGGACTTCCGCGTCAGGAAATACGGTGCGCACTCTTTTGCTCAACTCTGCCAGGATTATCTCTTTCGCGCCAGGCAAACCTTCAAAATTCCGTTTGTCATAGACGAGTTCCACAAACATGCTTTTACTCCATTTTACTGTATATAAAAACAGTATATAAACCGTCTGGGTCAGTGGTGTCAATTTTATTTGGCAATAAAAAACCCCGCCAGGCGGGGTGTATCAAAGCGAACGGCATGCTATACGGGGCTTACAGGGCTTTACCGCTAATCTTTTCCAAAATGGCGTCAGGTTTCGCGCTACCCAGAATCACCTTCGGCGGGTTATCGAGCACGATCATCGTGGGCGTCAGTTGGATGCCGAGACGTTCGGCCAATGCCGATTGTTTGACCACTTCATCCGAACAGCTGGCGCTGGTGTCGTTATTGGGCAGGAAACCGGCCATGGCGCCTTGCAGACTCTTCTGGCGATCGTCTGAGCACCAGACGCGACCCATATCTTCAATCACGGAATCGCGAATAGAAGGTGGGGCAACGGTCAGAAATGACATAGTCAGCCCGGCATCGTTGTAACTCTTAATGTTCTTGACTACCTGCGAACAGAAAGTGCACTGGTTATCGATGAACACCAGAACCTTGTGTTTTTCATCGGCAGCGGCAAAAGTCACTGGGGTTAATTCAGGCAGAGTGCGGTCGAGATCCTTTAATGCTTCTGCGGTGCTCTCATCGGCGCTGGCCGGGGCATCAGCGGAAAAAACGCTAAAACTCATCGCCCAGACTACTGGCAGGGCAATCAGCGGAATTACTTTCACGGTATACCTCATTGGATAATGCTTAGGATCGTCAACGGCGTTTACGGATGATGCTTTTAACATCAACTGCAAAACGCTGTGACTGTAGCGGATTGTGGTGTATTTGATCAATGTTTATTTTTTGTACAAAATGCGCGGGCTGGGGAAGCTATTTTGCAATCTGGAATCGGCGCAAACATTACGGGTATAATCTTGCAAAATTTATCAATGAGTTTAGAGCGAAGATGACAAAACTGACCTTACAAGAGCAGATGCTAAAAGCAGGGCTGGTCACCAGTAAAAAAATGGCTAAGGTTCAGCGCACGGCGAAAAAGTCGCGCGTTCAGGCCCGCGAAGCGAGGGAAGCCGTAGAGGAAAACAAAAAAGCCCAGCTTGAGCGTGATAAGCTGCTGAGCGAGCAGCAGAAACAGGCGACGCTGTCGAAAGAGTACAAGGCGCAGGTTAAACAGCTTATCGAGATGAACCGCATCACCGTTGCCCGAGGCGATATCAACTTTAACTTTACCGACAATAACTTGATCAAAAAAATTGCGGTGGATAAGCCGACGCAAACTCAGCTGATTAACGGCCGTCTGGCGATTGCGCGTCTCGCCACTAACGCGGCAGGCGAAAGTGAATACGCGATTATCCCGGCGGTTGTGGCGGAGAAAATCGCGCAGCGTGACGCAACCAGCATCGTTCTGCACAGTGCGCTCAGCCAGGAAGTACAGGACGAAGACGATCCGTACGCAGATTTCAAAATTCCTGACGACCTGATGTGGTAATCCGCTTCGGATTAAAACGGACTGGCGCTGTAGGCGTCAATCTTTTCCCGGGTAACGGGATGCACAAAGCTCAGCGCGCTGGCATGCAGCATCAGACGTGGCGTCTGTTCGGTTCCAGGGCGTTCGCGGCCACCGTAGAGGTCGCAACCTAAAATTGGGTAGCCCAATAGCTCGCAGTGAATACGTAGCTGATGGGTGCGCCCGGTTTCAGGAATAAGCTGCACGCGAGTCAACGCCAGGCGGTCGTGATAAAAGCGTGTCACAACCTGGTAGCGAGAACGCGCCGGCTTGCCATTGGCGGCGGAAATTGACATTCGCGGAAACCGTGCAGGATCTTTGGCAATTGGCGCATCAATCACTCCTTCATCCTCGTGTAGGTGTCCGCAAAGTAGGGCGCTATAGGTTTTTGTCACCGAACGCTGGCTGAACTGCTGACAAAGGGCGGCATTGATCGCTTTATTGCGGGCGACGACCATCAGCCCGGATGTCCCGAAATCCAGACGGTGGGCCAGCGTGCAGTCTGGAAACTGCTGAACCAGACGGTAGTGTACGGAGTCGAGATTCTGCGGGTTTTTACCCGAGAGACTGAGTAACCCGCTGGGCTTATTGATAATCAGCAGATGCGCGTCCTGATGGAGTATCTCTATTTGCTCATGGCAAGGTGGGGCAATAAAGGTATCGAGAATGGTAGACATCTGGCTGCACGGCTGGAGAGTGGGAGCGGATGATACCCAATTTTTCGCCAACAGGCGAATCCGGTGGGCTCGCCCAGAGGAAATTTATCATCCACACTTAACCCAAAGACATAGTCTGCGCGGGCATTGTGCATTACACTGCGCGCTGCAAAAAATTGAGTTGATAAACGATTAACCAGGCGGTAACGGCGATGAATGGAACAATCACAACGTGGTTTAAAGATAAAGGTTTTGGATTTATCAAAGATGAAAATGGCGATAATCGCTATTTTCATGTGATTAAGGTTGCCAACCCTGAGCTGATTAAAAAAGATGCAGCGGTAACTTTTGAACCCACGACCAATAACAAAGGGCTGTCAGCCTATGCGGTGAAGGTGATCCCGGATAGCAAGTACATCTACATTGCGGGCGAGAAGCTAAAGCTGACATCCATCAAGTCTTTCCTGGTCTATAGCGAAGAGGTTCCCGCGGAGACCCGAATCGATAAAGAAAATGCGGTGTTGTCGGTGGGCTTACTGATGAATAGCATCAAACCCAAAGCCGATGTCAAGCCGGGTGAGATGCGTACGCTGAAGAAGCTGGCCATCACGACGTTCCAGGGAACGACGCTGATTTTCTCGGAAGATGAGATCGATATAGAAGACACGGTAAAAATGCTGAAAGTCTGATCGCCGCGCGGTGATAAAAAGGGAGATAGCCATAATGGCGAGTCTCCCTTTTTTTATCGGTACCTAATTACGTAGGGCTAATAATATTCTCAGTATGTAATAGCTGGTTATCTTTAGACCAGTAATGGCGGCTCACCTCTTCAACGTCCACCACCCATTTAAATACCCCCGCTCGGGCTAACTCACGGCAGTATTGATCGAAATGAGTGATGCCAGTGAAATGGCGCCTGGCGGCAATTTTGGTTAAACAGCTACTGCCACCCGCACTGACCTTAATTAAGCTACGATGACTCTTCATGGCAACATAGGAATCGGTTGTTGTTACAATTTTGACATTGCCGGTGGCGACGAAATAAATGTAATACGAGATGTTGTTTTGTTTTAACTCTGTTAAAAACTGCAGGAAATCTGACTTGCATCTGACCTGCTCAAATAAGCCGCAGAGCATTTCACTAAATTCCATTTCTGTCCTCTATATATGCCTTTTATAACATTCGTGTTACTTATTGTTTTTGTGTGCGTTGTGATGATGTTTAGTTTAAACGATTAATCAATTAGAAATCGAATAATTAATCACGGACATTTTAGGGGCTGCGAATGAAATGGAGTAGTGTTTCAATTGTTACCAGGTGTTGCATGGCCCTACCGATTTTGATGGCGTGTGCAGGTCTATCCCCCTACACTAGGAAAGAAACTAAAAGGAGAGAACAATGTTAGAAGGGTACTTTGATCTTGATGGCGCAACCGGTGCCGATGTGGTTGAAAACAGAAAGCGTTTGCTGGCCGTTCAGGCGGCGCTGGAGATAGCAAAAGCGGCGGTTTCTGCCACGACGGCGAATTCCGGGATCCGTTCACAGATGGATCTGCGCAATGTCTCTCAAGAAGTGGCGACACTGGCTGACGCTATCCAGGATGCGTTGGAGTCTGAGGCGTAATAGGACAATACCGCCTTCGGGCGGTTATTAGCAATATCTATTGGTAAGCTTCATTTATATATAATTGTATATGTTTTTTGGGCATTTATCTCCAGCCGGGGTTGATGCTATGGTAGACATATTCATGCCGTATGAATTCAAAAAACATATTGGTATTAATTATAATTCCGCTGTAAATCAGATGTATATAAATAGCAAGTCACTAATTATTTTTTTTTGAATTCTAAGTTTGACTAAGCGCAATATTTTTTAGCATCTCAGCAGACTATAACATATAGAGTGGTCATGGAGGACTCGTAATGAGCCTAAGTTGTTCCAGAATAAATAGTCGAACGAGTTTATGTATCGTCTCCGCATGTTGCCTACTTGCGGCGATGTTTATGTTAGCGGACTATCTCACAACATTTAATATTGCTATCCCAGATATTTATTACCTGGTTTTTTCTGGGTTACTGCTATTACTTGATGCAATTATCTTTTTCTTCATGTTTTTCCAGTTTATTTGTAATAGAAAGCTACTCTATGTTGCCATTCTTGGGCTCGGTTTTTTGGTCGCAGATATCTACTGGCTTGAGGCGCTAACGCTTATCCAGCAACTTATTGCGTTATGCATCCCGTTGAAATCGATTACTAATGATTTGGCCATATTTTATCTGTTCCGCCAACTCACCATGATGTTTGCCGTTCTGGTCGCACTCTTTTATGTGTATCGCATGAATCGGAACATCGCACCTTCAGGTAAAGACGAGGTGTGGGTAATCGTACTGGCCTGTGTCTTCCTGCTGATGGCCATTCTGGCGCATAATTTATCTAGCTATAATCCGCAGATATCGCTCAACCTGATTGGTACAACATCACTGAATGGTCGTAATGCGTGGAATAATTATTACGGTATAGCGATCGTCGCCGCCTGGTTTATCACGCTGTTGCTGGCTATCGTCATTACGCAGCTGCGAAGCCTGTTATGGGTGAGTATCGCGGTCTTCTGCGTTTCCAGCTTGTTTAGCAACCTTATTCTGCTGAATCTCAGCGATTATAATTTCCCTGTCTGGTACCTCAGCCGCGGCATCGAGGTGGTCTGCACCTTTTTTGTGATTAATGTCCTGCTCTACGACATTTTCGTGATGCATAAAGAATCGACGAAGCTGTCGAACCACGACCCGCTGACCGGCATCTATAATCGTGCCTATTTCTATCGAGAGCTACAGCTACTGCTGGCATCCCGGGAGGATATCAGTTTGATGATTCTCGATATTGATCACTTCAAACGTATCAACGACCGTTATGGGCATCCGGTGGGCGATACGGTCATCAAAACCGTTGTGGACCTGGCGAAACGTTCCATCCGCGAGTGCGATATCATTGCCCGCGTTGGTGGAGAAGAATTTGCCGTGCTGATGCGCAACGCGTCATCAGAAGTCGCCATGCAGGTGGCTGAGCGGATTCGCGGTAAGGTTGAGGAGGAAACGGCGAAGCGCGCGCCTTACCGTACGCCGGAGCCAATGACCATCAGTATCGGCGTCTTTACGTCGTCAGATAAGCACTTCACCGCTGATGAATGCATTTCGTTTGCCGACAGGGCGCTGTATGCGGCCAAAAATAGCGGTCGTAACAAGGTGATGACCAGTGCTTAACATGCGCATTAGCGTGAGAAGGGGCTTTTCCTTCTGCGTTCAGGTGGTAAACTGAAAATGTGATGTTAATCATGACCTGCGTAAAAACGAAAAAGAGATACTGCTATGCAACATATCATTGAAGGGTTCCTCAACTTTCAGAAAGAAGTTTTCCCTCAACGTAAGGAACTCTTCCGCAGCCTGGCATCCAGCCAGAACCCAAAAGCGCTGTTCATCTCCTGTTCAGACAGCCGTTTAGTCCCCGAACTGGTCACGCAACAAGAGCCGGGGCAGCTGTTTGTCATCCGTAACGCCGGTAATATCGTGCCTTCTTTTGGTCCGGAACCGGGCGGGGTATCCGCGACGATTGAGTACGCGGTCGTTGCTTTAGGCGTAACGGATATTGTTATCTGCGGTCACTCTAACTGCGGCGCGATGAAAGCTATCGCCACCTGTCAGTGCCTGGAGCCGATGCCGGCTGTCTCCCACTGGCTGCGCTATTCCGACGCGGCCAAAGCGGTGGTTGAGAAAAAAACCTACGATAACGAAACCGACAAAGTTAACGCCATGGTCGAAGAGAACGTTATTGCTCAGTTGAATAATATCAAAACGCATCCGTCGGTGGCCGTGGGGCTCCGTGACCATGCGATCCGCCTGCACGGCTGGGTGTACGATATTGAAAGCGGCGAAATCCGCGCGCTGGACAAAAACAGCAAGACTTTCGTGTCGCTGGCCGATAACCCAGAGGTCTTTTTCGAGTAATCGGCAATAAGCGCCGCGTAATGCGGCGCTACGCGTTGCTGACCAGCTTCAGTTTTCCGCGTCTCGCTGAACGACGCGGGGCAGGGTTGGAAATCAGAAACAGAAAAGGGCGCCAGGCCATTACATTATCCTCCCGCTATCACTGTTTTAACCATGGCAAAGCGGGAGGAAAGGGCGTTACAACGAAAGTATGAATCCGTCGAATGCAGCCGATTCATGGGTGTGACGGCGAAAAAAGGGAGCCACGATAGGCTCCCTTTTTGACGTCCGGACGGCGTTACCAGCCGCAAACGTCATGCTCGTTTTCGGTATCGTACGCACGGACGGTATTGATCAGATCTTTCACCACATCCGCGGCAACATCCGGGACCAACAGCTCCATCGGCGTTTCAGTTTCATAATCGACGGAAATGCCGTTGCTATTGTTGGTGACGGTTACCGTATAAGTTGCCTTACTCATTGTTATTACCCCTTATGCGAATTAACCACTTTGCCCAGACCGGTGCCTTCAAGCGTCGCCTCAGGATCGGCAAAGAAGTCGATATTAAACCAGGTGTCGTCAGTCAGTAGCTCAATGCGATGCCACTTCTGCGGCGGCGAAATACCAAAGGACCCGGCTTCAATCACCACGTCGACGTCCGGTTCGGTGGCGTCGGCGTCAGGGAAGCCAAAGTAGCGCACGGCGCCTTGCATCACGGACAAGCGGCCATAGACGTGGGCTTTGGTATTGTGGTGGGTGAACAGGGCTTTCGGCGCGGTGTCTTTATTCCAGAACGGGGTCGAACGCGAATGAACAAAGTTCTCAGGAATACGTAACATGAATGATTCCTTACTCCAGTAGCTCGGAGTTCTATAGGGATTTCAGCACTTCAGCTTCAACAAAAAAGTCGATTTGAAAGACGGTATCGTCGGTCATTGTTTCGATGTAATGCCATTTTTCCGGTGGGAACACGCCAAAGTGACCGGTGTTGATGATCAGCTCACTGTCGGCCTCTGGTGACGTTTCGCTGGCAAAGCCGAGATAGCGTACGGCTCCCTGATGTACCGACAGGCGTGGATAGACGCCCGGGCGGGTGCCTTTATCAAGATGGCGCTGAAAAATACCGGCAGGCGCGGTGTCTTTGTTCCAGAACGGCGTGGAACGGGTATGAATACAAGTGTGCGGAATACGTAACATGTTTTCCCCCTCTATGTTGAGAGTATTAAAACACAAATTCAGAGCGCTGTTGATTAGAAAATGCATTTTAAATGCATCTTATTGTGGGTGTTAAAAAGTTGTTCTTTGCGCCAGGCGTAATAGCCAAATAACGCAACAATAAACATTCAATTTATGCTTCATTAATGTTACAAATACAGCAAAATATCGTGAGATCAGCGTCGGGAGGATGCGATGATTCTGGAGAAACTGCGGACGCCAAACGGCAAAAAATTCCTGCTGTCCGCTTTTGTGGTGTTTGTGATTGCCGCAGTGGTTGTCGGTCGTGCAACCTTTGGTGGCGTGGTGCGTGAATACAATCTGCCGTATGCCGACTGGACCACCAGCATGTTTGTGCTGCAAGGGGCGATGGTGTTTGTTTACAGCTGTATTTTCACGTTGCTGTTTGCGATTCCGCTGGGCTTCTTCTTCTTAGGTTCAGATAACCAGCGTTAATCCTTTCGTGCGGGCATTCTGCCTGCACGCGCATTTTCTTATTGTCTTTCCGGCAAGGAGCTGACACGATCAAAATTCACGCTTGCGGAAGATTTCATCCATACTGATCCAGATACGTAATGAAGACGTACCGTGACGCTTAGGTTGATTGCGTGGGTGGCGTTTCAGGGATTAACCCGTCGGTACGGAGTAGCAGTGAGAATTATTCAGGATAGTTTGCGTAAGAAGCAGTCGCTGCTGGCCTCCGCAGCGATAACGTGTCTGCTGGTCTGTATTGCCCTCTTTTTTCTGTATCAACGCGCGCTTTCACAGGTTAGCGAAGGCGTCAACACGTTACAAAACCAGATGATGACGATATTTAATGATAACGAGCTGATGGCTGAGGCTGCTGGCGTGCGTTATCAGCAAATCAGTCGTCATGAACTGTGCGGTGACGGAGATATTTTTCAGCCCCACGCTGGGGCCTGGGGGATTAATGCCGACCCTGAAACACTGGTGCCTGACCGTGGCGCCCTGGTGACCAGAACGCCGGAGTACAGCGCCCGCTGTATCTATGTTGCCGCGGAATATATTCGCGCAAAAGTGAAGGCGCTGAATCCGGGTCTGCACGATATCCATCGTTATATCATCGCCAATGATGGTCGCTGGTTTTACTGGTTTAACCCCGCCGACTCGATACCTTTTAGTTTTGCTACCTCGCAAATGGCGCGCGACCCTCAGCGTTTTTTCAGCGAACCCGAAATGTTCTATGACCGGGTTCTGCAAAAAGGCATGCGAAAGAAGTCGCTGAGTTCGACCCGTTTATACGCCGATAAAATAACCGGCGACCGGGCCTACAGCGTGGTGAGCTACATTTACGATCTCTCCGAGGGAGAACCGAGCAACCATATTATTGGCTATCTGGCCTACGATCTTTCTCGCCCGGAGCTGGAGTACATGCTACGTGAGGCGTTTAATGGCAAGGTGCCTGAAGGGCTGATTCTCGGATATGAAAGCCGACAGAGCGGTGAAGTGCTGTGCATCGTTAATAACTGTCGCTGGCTTGACGATGCGCATTCACATCCGGTTTCGCGGCGCTATGAGATTAAATACGCATTGCCCGGCTGGCTGTTTATCTCCCAGGACCGCAATGCGCTGGGCGTGCTCGCACTGGCGCCGGTGCTGCTCATTCTGCTGTTTATGTTGATACGTTACCATCTCAATCAAGCCGACCTGCGTTTTTACCGCGATCCGCTGACCGGGTGCTTCACGCGTAATATTTTCACCCTGATTCAGCAGCGATCGTTACCCTTTATGACGGTCATTCTGTTCGATTGTAATAAGTTTAAGGCGATTAACGACAGCTACGGCCATCAGGCAGGCGATCGTGCGCTGCAGGCGATTGCCGATTGTATGCTCAATGATGTGCGCGCCAACGATGACTGGGTGATTCGTAGCGGCGGCGACGAATTTGTCGTATTACTCAGTGACACCGATATTGCGCACGCGCATATGGTGGCTCAACGTATTGCAGCCAGCATTGCCGTGTACCCGTTCAGCCCGCAGGGACACCCGGTACATCTATCGGTATCGTGGGGCGTGGCGCCGTGCGTGGACTCGCTGGATGCGGCTATTCAGCAGGCGGATGCCCAGATGTATCAGATGAAGAAACGCCGAGGCGAGAGACGATAAGCCGACGCATGCGCGGCTTATCTAAGATTTACCACCAACCGAGCTGGACGCCGACGACGGTCACGATCGCGATGATTAGCATGATGATTGTGGTCTTTCTCATTGTGCTCCTCCCGGCAGCGCATAGCCGCCGATAAAAAACCAACCCAGAAAGATCACGGCAATAAAAAAGATAACGATGGGGAAGGCGATACCCAGTCTCATGGTGATATCCTGATTCCTGTTATAGATAGCGCGTATGATACTGTAATTAGCTCACCCGCTGGGTGCTAATTTCCGGGCGATGGCGAAATTTCTTGTCGCGATACATCGCGCTATCGGCTGCCCGTAGCGCGCTATCCGGGTCCATTTGGGTCGGGTCAACGCTGATGACGCCAATGCTGGCGCCGGGGTAGTGAATCAGTACGTCGCTTAGCAGGTAATCGCCAACCAGCAGCTGCCGCAGCGTCTCGGTAAACTGAGCCAACTGCGCCGTTGAGCGTTCAAGGGTGGCGACCATAAACTCGTCCCCGCCCAATCGCCCAAGCTGGTCATCGGCTGAGATGCCTGACTTCAGGCGCTGGGCCACCTGCTGTAAGAACTCATCGCCCGCCTGATGGCCATAGCTATCGTTGATCTTCTTGAAGTGATCGAGGTCAATAAATGCCAGAATCACTGAATGGTTGAGGTGCCTGGCCAGGGAAAAGAGGGTCTCGAGGTTTTCAAACACCGCGCGACGGTTTGGCAGCCCGGTGAGTGCATCGGTGTAGGAGTGGTAAATCAGCGCGGCATTCGCCTCCTGCAGCTGAGACACCAGCGATTCTTTCTCAATATAACGGGCAATGATACTGGCAAACAGCTGAAGTACGTGCTCGCTGTTAAAGCTGAGCGGCTTCTGTTGCTTGCTGGCGGCGCACAGCGTGCCGTACAGCGAACCATCGGTCAGATGAATAGGCGTACTCAGAAAGGTGGTGATCCCCAGCGCTTTTGCCGCGTCGCAATCGTTCCAGCGGCCCGGTACGTTATCGCTGTAAAAACAGTTGTCGTCCATGGCGCGTTTGCACAGCGTATCGCCCCACGGGACGGAGAGATTTTCGGGGATATCCATGTCACCGCTATTACGCGAGTAGACAATGTGCTGCAGGTCGGCCTGGGTATCAATTTTCGTCAGATAGGTCGATTCCATATTAGTGACCAACTCAAGCATCTCAAGCAGTTGACGGACAAGGTTCTCTAACGATTGTTCCGTAGCAAGTGTTTGCGATACTTTGGCAAGGATAATATCTGACATGGAAACGAGGGGCCCCTGGATTAGCAAAAGTAGTTATGGTGTATGATCCCAAAACGAAATTGGACCTCCTGAATTTTATACATTATGTATCCAGAAGGTAAGCGCTGTGTTGTGAAAACGGACAAAACTGAGGGTATGCGCTTCTAATTACAGGTAAAAAAAGCCCCATCGGGGGAGATGGGGCAAAGTAACTCATTGATTATGGAATGTTCTGTTCTCTGGTCAGTTGAGAACGAGACGTACTTTACGTCTCAAAAGTGTAGTTAAAATGAAGAAATTATGGAGTTTAAAGCTAAACTTCAGCGTAAAACTAAGGAGAATTTATGCAATCCCGCTATCTTTTACTGCTGCTTCTGCTCCTTGCTGGCTGTGCGAAACAGGCAGAACCCGAGGCGCCGAAACCGCCGCAGGTGGGTATGGCAAATCCTGCTGCGGTTTACTGCCAGCAGAAGGGCGGAGAAAGTATTCCGCAGGTTAATTCGCAGGGGCAATACAGCCTGTGTAAATTGCCAAACGGTGAAACCATTGAGGAATGGGCATTATGGCGTCGCGATCACCCTCAGAAACAATGACAGCGAAGCGCGCATCCAGTACAATTCGTGACCTAGGATTATTCTGATTAACGAGAGATGTATGTTTTCGCTTAAACCGGGCACCACCGCCATTATCATCGGTGCTCGTACGACTGCTGGTCGAGCCAATATCGGTAAAAGCGTTGAGCTTTTTGCCCTGATTAACCCAGGTGAGCGTTGCCTGAATCCGGTCAACGGCGTGATGACCGAACTGGCCGCCGACGCGCCGCGCGCGCTGTGGCTGGTGACTGGCGAGGTCAGCGCCGGTGAAGGTCAGCACGGTTTTGCATTTGTCCGTTCCGAGTATTTACTGCCATTGACGCCCGATGCGTTGCCTGCGCATGAACGTGAGGCGCTAGTAGGGTAAACGCGACGCCGTCAGACGCCGCGCGGTTGATGGGTTACAGGTTTTTCAACCACTCGGCGAGCACGCGCGCATGGTTTTGCGCCGTGTTCGCGGCGGCGTAAACCAGCGTCACCCCCTGCTTTTGTGCAATGTCCGCCAGGCGACGCCCATCCTCCAGATGATGGGCGAGCTCGTCGCGATAGTGTTGGCAGAAACAGGCAAAATCGATCACTTCGCCGTGAAAGGCCTTGCGCAGTTCGGCGGACGGGGCAAGGGTTTTACACCACTCATCGTAGATGAGATCTTCCTTTTTGATGCCGCGTGGCCACAGTCTATCAACCAGAACACGGTAGCCGTCATCGGGTGCGGCGTCTTCATATACGCGTTTACACTGGATCATATCCTTCCTCCCTTTATCCTCTTTGACCATACCACAAACTTTGGCTGGGTACGCTAGCCGGGTATTGCTATTGCGCGCAGACATCGTTAGTCTGAGGTTCCTTATGCCGTACGTTAACGTCAGCCCATAAGGACCTATCATGGAAAACTCCGCTGTAACTCCCACTCTTCATATTGCTCTGGTTGGCGACTATAACGCCGATGTTATCGCGCATCAGGCCATTCCGCTGGCGATCGATGACGCCGCGGCGGTGCTGGAAGTGCCCGTTGAATACCGCTGGCTGGCAACGCGTGATGTGAAAAGCGCCGACGATCTCGCCGAATTTGATGCTATCTGGCTGGTGCCTGCCAGCCCTTATCAAAATACCGAAGGCGCACTGACCGCCGTGCGCTATGCGCGTGAAAACAGCGTGCCATTCCTCGGAACCTGCGGCGGTTTTCAGCACGCCATACTGGAATACGCGCGTAACGTGATGGGCTGGGATGATGCAGCGCATGCGGAAACCGACAGCGAAGGGCGGATGGTGATTGCACCGTTGGTCTGCTCACTGGTGGAAAAAAGCGATACCATTGAGCTGCGCGCAAATACGCTGATTGCCCGAGCCTATGGGCGTGACAGTATTGAAGAAGGGTACCACTGCAACTATGGGATTGCCGACGACTTTGCCGCCGAGCTGGAAGCCCAGCCGCTGCGGGTGACGGGCTGGGATGATAATGGCGATATTCGCGCGGTGGAGCTGGTGACGCATCCGTTCTTCGTGGCGACGTTATTCCAGCACGAACGCAACGCGCTGGCCGGGCGTCCGGCACCGCTGGTGCAGGCGTTCCTGCACGCCGCCGCGCAGTAAAATCGATTCCAGTAGGCCGGATGGCGGCTACGCCTTATCCGGCCTACCTATCAGCGACTACCGACGTGAATTTCTCTATCGCGTCCGGCCAGCCCGCCGAATACGGCCATCACCAGCGCAATGGCTGCTACTGCCATCAGCGAAAGATGCCATGTCCCCGTGGCATCATGCATTTTACCCATCAGCGGCGGCCCGCAAGCCGCCAGCAGATAACCGACGGCCTGCGCCATGCCCGACAGCGCCGCAGCCTGGTGCGCCGAGCTGGCGCGTAGCCCGATAAACGTTAGCCCCAGAATCATTGTTGCGCCGGAGCCGAAACCAAAAATTACCGTCCACAACGCCGCTTGCGACGGGTATATCCAGTAACCCATGGCGCTTACCGCGCACATCAGCGCGACGGCGATGGCGATCCCGCGCTGATCCTTAAACCGATGCAGGATCAGCGGGATGACAAAGCCGGGCGCGGCGGTTGCCAGTTGGAGTAGGCCGTGCAGAGAGCCCGCCTGCGCTTCGCTGTAGCCCTGGCTCATCAAAATAGTCGGCAGCCAGCCGATGATGACGTAGTAAACCAGAGAGTTCAGCCCGAGGAAGAGCGTCACCTGCCAGGCTAGCGCCGAACGCCAGATCCCACGGTTGTGCATCGCACCGCTGCTGGAGAGCGCCGTGGCTTTCGATGCTCGCCACTGCGGTAGCCACAGCAGCAGCGCCAGCAGGGGGAAAGCCATGAGTAATAGCAGCGCGCCGCGCCAGCCGAAGCCGCTCAGCGCAATCGGCACGACCAGCGCCGAACCCAACGCGGCAGCGGCCCCCATCGTGACCGAATAGGCGCCGGTCATTTTGGCCACCTGGCCGGAGAAGTCCCGCTTAATCAGCCCGGGTAGCAGGACGTTACCAAGCGCGATCCCGCAGCCAATGACTGCGGTGCCGATAAACATCAGCATGATAGAGGGCAGGGAACGCACGGCGATTCCGGCGCAAATCATCAGCATGGCGATAAACAAGCTGCGTTCCATGCCAAGCCGACGAGCAATGCCAGCCGCCAGCGGCGATACCAGACCAAAGGCTAACAGCGGAAGGGTGGTGAATAGCCCGGTCTGCGCGGTGGTCAGGCCATATTCAGCGCGAATCGCATCGAGCAGAGGAGCCGCGCCGGTAAAAGTCACGCGTAGCGTCGAGGCAATCAGTAAAATACCGACAATCAACAGCCAGCGGCGTTGTGATGAAGCAACAGCGTCAGACATAGTGTTCTCAAACAGAAAATTGAGCGACTACGATACCCGGTTTAGCTCACGTTGAAATCAAGCTAAAATGACAGATTATCGCTAAATTCGGACAAAATAATGCTCGGACTCGGTTTAGGCGGCTATCACCCGGACAGTCACGATGACGCGGCGGTGGCGTTTGGTATACAAGTGGTGGAGGGAGAGCAGCACATTCCCGTCCATCAGCACCGTAAGGGGCAGTTGATTCTGGCGCTGCGCGGAGCGATTACCTGCGAGGTGGAGAACGCGATGTGGATGGTACCGCCGCAGTTTGCGGTGTGGATCCCCGGCGAAGTACCGCACAGCAACCGCGCCACGCCGCAGGCGGAACTGTATTTTTTGTTTATTGAGCCGGGAGCCGCGCGGATGCCGGCCCATAGCTGTACGCTGAAAATATCGCCATTAGTGCGCGAGCTGATTCTGACTCTGGCCGAGCGGAATGAAGCCGCACGTCAGACGCCAGAAAGCCAGCGTCTGATACAGGTGCTGTTTGACGAGCTGCCGCAGCAGCCGGAACAGCAGCTACAGCTGCCGGTATCCGCGCACCCGAAAATTCGCCTGATGGTCGAGACCATGGAAGCAGAACCGGCACAGTGGCAGACGCTGGCGCAGTGGGCCAGCCGCTTTGCGATGAGCGAACGCAACCTGGCGCGGCTGGTGGTCAAGGAGACCGGGCTTAACTTCCGTCGCTGGCGGCATCAGCTACAGCTGATCCTCGCGCTACAGATGCTGGTGCGCGGCCTGAACGTTCAGCAGGTTGCGCTATCGCTGGGCTACGACTCCACCACGGCGTTTATCACCATGTTTCGCAAAGGGTTAGGGCAAACGCCGGGGCGCTACCTGGCGGCGCTGACTACGACTTCCCAATAAGCAGCGATACCAGCCCGGCGGCAATCAGCGGCCCCACCGGCACGCCGCGAAACAGCGCCACGCCAAGTACGGTGCCGATCAGCAAACCCGCCACCAGATGGGGTTGACTGCCCATCAGCGTCACGCCGCGCCCGCCAAGCCAGGAGACAAATATACCGACGGCGATAGCCACCAATGATTTCCAGTTGCCGAACGAGTGGATAAGCGTGCTGGCGGGCAGAGCGCCGCTGGCGATCGGCGCCATGACGCTAATGGTGAGAATGATAATACCGATACTCAGCCCCTGTTTTTCCACCCACGGGAAAAAGGCACTGAGTGGCGTCACGCGGATAATGATCAGAACCAGAATAGAGACAGCGACGGTGGTGTTGTGGCTGATGAAGCCGAGCGCAGCCAGACCCAGGAGGATCAGCAGGGTGGTATCGAGCATAGAGCGGTAATCCTTGCCAAAAAGAGAAAAAGACAGCATTTCGTAGCCACGGCATCGCGACGCGTAGCCGGGCTACGTATTTTCGTTTGTCTACTTTACGCAAGAAGCGGCGCGTAAACAGGTCTTTTTCAATCTTAGTAATGGATTTCAGGCATTTGCCTGATTATTTGACCAATACCGTGATTAATGGGCTGCCTTCGCGAATAAACAGAGGAATCGTCTCCAGCCCGGCGGCGACGGCGATCCGCTGCCCCCCCTGATACTGCTCACCATCAAGGCCAACCCAGGCGTTGCCGCTCGGTAACCAGACGTCACGCTGACGCTGTCCGGCGTGCATCACCGGCGCGACCAGCAGGTCTTCGCCGAACAGATACTGATCCTCCGCTTGCCAGCTCTGTGGCTCGTCCGGGTAGTGCCAGAACAGCGGGCGCATCAGCGGGTCGCCGTGGCGGTGCGCATTGTCATACAGCGCATCAATGTAAGGACGCAGGCTTTCCCGCACCTCAAGCCAGCGCTGCATAATGGCGTAGTTTTCCTCGCCGTAGCTCCACAGCTCGTTTGGCGAGCCGCTGTCGCACTGCGGAATGCCGTTACGGTAGCTTTCCGGCGGCTGCACGCGCGGTTCACGGTAGCCATGCATACGCAGCACCGGGCAAAATACCGCCCACTGGAACCAGCGAATCAGCAGTTCGTGGAACGCCGGATCGTGAATATTGCCGCCCTGGAAACCGCCGATATCGGTAGTCCACCAGGGGATGCCCGCCAGCCCCATATTCAGCCCGGCCGTCAGCTGATTGCGGAAGGCGTGGAATGAGGAGTGGACATCGCCGGACCATGCCAGCACGCCGTAACGTTGGCTGCCCGCCCAGCTACAGCGCACCAGGTTGACGATATCGCGCTCGCCCGCCTCGCGCAGGCCGTCGTAGAAACCCTGGGCAAAATCGCGCGGATAACGGTTGCCAACTTCCAGCACCGGGCCCGCGTGATAGCGGTAGTTGTCAAAATCATAAGCGCGGTATTCCGGCTCTGCTTCATCCAGCCAGAACAGCTTGATCCCGAGATCGTAGTAGTTTTTCTTCACAGTCTCCCAGACAAACTGGCGCGCCTGCGGGTGGGTAGCATCGAAGAAGGTGGTATTGCCCATAAAGTCGAGATTGACCTGTACGCCCCGGTCGCTGGTGACCAGCCAGCCTTTAGCCTTCATCTGTGGGAACAGCGGACTGCGCGCTTCAACCGTTGGCCAGACTGAGACCATCAGCTTGATGCCCAGCGATTCCAGTTCGTCGACCATCGCCTGCGGGTCCGGCCAGTCAACCGGATCAAAACACCAGGTTCCCTGGTTCGGCCAGTGGAAAAAGTCGATAACCATGACCGACAGCGGCAGGTTGCGTCGACGATATTCACGGGCAACCTCCAGCACCTCCTGCTGATTGCGGTAGCGCAGCTTGCACTGCCACAGCCCGCTGATAAATCCCGGGGCGGGCGGCGGCGTACCGGTTGCGCGTGCGTACTGGCGGGTGACCTGAGCGATGCTATCGCCCGCGGTGATCCAGTAGTCCATCTCTTCGGTGACGCGCGCCGTCCACTCGGTGTGGTTTTTCGCAAGCCGCGCTTCTCCGATGGCCGGGTTGTTCCACAGCATGCCGTAGCCGAGGCTGGACTGTAAAAAGGGCACGCTAGCCTGCGAGTTGCGCTGGGCAAGCTCCAGCGAGCAGCCTTTGAGATCCAGCCACGGCTGCTGGTACTGGCCCATACCGTACAGCCGCTCACCATCGCGGGATTCAAAACGTACCGTGAGCTGGTATTTGCCGCCGGGCAGTGGTTTAAATTCACGGCCGTCCAGCTTTAGGGCACTGACGTATTTGTCCTGGCTCTTTTCGCTGGCGCCAATCCCAACGGTTGAACGCTGACGCCACATCTCTTCCAGCAGCAGCTCGCCGCGCTGGTTATAAAACGCCAGTTGTCCTTTGAGGTTCAACACCGCGCGAATGTTGCCGTGGGTTAAGGTCAGCGTTTCCGCATCCTGCTCAATGACGGCCTGGCCGCTGGCCTGTGGTAACAGCGCGTGCAGTTGGTCATTGAACGACGGAGCGCAGGTAGCACGTACGCGCAGGCTGTTCTCTCCCCACGGCTCAATGCGCAGGATCTGTCGTTCAAAACGCCATTCAATAGCGTTAGCGTGCTGGATTAATTCGCTCATGGTTGGCTCATCCTTTAACGAGAGATTGGGTTTTCGCGAGATTGATTTCCTGCATGGTGTGGTCGTCGAGCTTGTACCAGCGCAGGGTGATGAATGCGCCGAGCGACAGCAGCCCCGGCACCACGGTAAAGAGCGCGACGATGCAGTGCATCGCCAGCGGCGTTTGCTCCGCCGCGTTGGCGACGTAGCCGCTGAAGCCGAGCGTCCAGCCGACGATAGCCCCGCTCAGCGCCATACCCAGCTTAAGCACGGCCAGGAAGGTCGAGAAAATAATACCGTCCATGCGCTTGCCCTGACGCCATTCGCCGTAGTCGGCAACGTCGGCCATCATGACCCACATCAGGGTGGTCGTAGACTGATAAAGAGTAGAGACGATAAAGGTAAGCGGAACCAGCACCAGGACCGCTTTCGGCGCGAAGAACAGCCCGATGCTCAATAGACCGGCTAGCACGGAACAGTAGCCGAACATCTGTACCTTATTGGCATTGCGGGTCAAGCGTTTCGCCAGCAGGCTGCCGGCGGCCTTGCCGATAATGTGCGCGGCCAGCATCCACATAAAATAGGCGGCGTTACCAAGATAGTAGGTGACGAAATACATCATCGCGCCCAGGCGGATAACGCCGAAACCGATGTTGGTCATCACCAGCACGGCGACAACGCGCCACTGGTCATTGCGCAGCAAATCACGGAGTTCCGCGAGATAGTTGTTGTGGGTAGCGGGGGCTTTAATGCGCTCGCGGGTGTTGGCAAAGCAGAACCAGAACATGATGACCGCGGCGCTGGCCATAATCGCCATGGCCCAGCGATAGCCCGCCAGCTTGTCCGCGCCGCCGAGATATTCGGCCAGCGGCATCATAAAGAACGTTGACATTGCTCCGCCGAGGGTGGCGAGAAAAAAGCGCCAGGACTGCAGCGAAATGCGTTCGTCATTATCCGGGGTGATCACCGCCCCCATTGAACAGTAGGGAATGTTGATGGCGGTATACATCAGCATCATAAAGGTGTAGCTGACGCTGGCAAAAATCATCTTGCCAGACATATCCAGCGACTGCGGTACGGCGTAAGTCAGCAGGCAGCTTACGCCAAACGGCAAGGCCAGCCACAGCATCCACGGGCGAAATTTACCCCAGCGAGAACGCGTGCGGTCGGCCATATAGCCCATTGCCGGGTCGATGATGGCGTCGGCGGTGCGGGCCAGTAAGAACATGGTGCCGACAAAGGCGGCCGGTAGGCCCACCACGTCGGTATAGTAGAAGGTTAAGAAGATAATGACGTTATCCAGCCCGATGTGGCTGGCCATGTCGCCCAATCCATAGCTGATCTTTTCTTTACGGGTAACTTTCGTATTCATCAGGTCACCTGGTGTCGTTAAGGTACGATTGTGGGGAAAGACGCTATATAGTGTGGATGGGAGCGGGGAGTTAACAATTGCGATATTCCGTATTACGTTTACGTAAACTGCTTTACGTGATACCGGTAACAAAAGTACGTAACACGAGCGCAACGATTCATTCACCGGATTGATATCCGGCAAATGAAGGGATTAAGTCAGATTGAAGAGAGGGCGTCAGGACTGACGGCGGAAGGCAACCAGCTCCGGCTGGGCAATACGCAGGTAGTCGGCGGTGTTGAGAATGACCGATTTCTCCAGGCTACCGGCGTTAAAGGCGATCTCGTGATAGCGTTCAAACAGCAGCGGGTCGGCGATCAGTCGCAGGGCGCGATGAAAGCTAAATGGCGGGATAGCGCCAAAAACGCAGGCGGTCAGCGCGTCCACTTCGGCAGGGCTGGCCAGCGAGGCCTTCAGGCCGCCAACATACTGCGCGAGGCGCGAAAGATCGGCCTGCTGGTCGGCGGCGAGAATCGCCAACACGTGTTGATTCACGCCGTTGCCCTTCACCTTGCACACCAGCGCTTTGGCCCCCTGGCCCAACGCGGTGCCGCGTATTTCTGACACGGCTTCACATTTTCCTACCGCTTCATGCTCCATGACTCGATAACGCGCCTGCTGCTCGTCGAGCAGGGCGAGCAGCTGCTGGTGGATATTGGGTGATACTGGCTCAATCATGTTTTTTCCCCTGATGCGCCCCGCTCTTGCTGTGGCGCTGATTTTTCTGCTGGTACAGACGCCGATCGGCGATCTCCATCGCGCCGTCGAGATTGTCCCCAACGCGCATTTTGTACGCTCCCCACGAGAAGCTGACGCGGTTGTCTTCGTCGATAAGCGCCAGTTGATGCTTGATTCGCTGCGGAATCAACTGCGCGTCCTCTTCGTCATAGTCCACCAGAATTATGCAGAACTCGTCGCCGCCAAGACGCACCGCATAGTCGCTTTTGCGTACCGTCGCGGAAATGGCCTGCGCCAGCAGGATGATCGCCCGGTCGCCCTCGTTGTGCCCCCAGGTGTCATTAATGTGCTTCAGTTTATCCAGATCCAACGCGATGATCACGATGCTCGCACCCTGTTCGGTCAGCCGCTGCAGGCGCAGACTCTGCATCGGCGAGAGAATTTTACGGTTATATAACCCGGTGAGCGAGTCGCTGATGTTCTCTTTGCTGACCATCCGATAAAGACGGAAATGGGTGCGTACCAGGTGCAGCAGCGCAGCGGTGGTGAGCAAGTAGAAGAGGAACAGCTTCCAGGAACTGAGCAAGAAATAGGTCACGTCCAGCGACAGCTCCACGCGCATGTTCTCCGCCAGCGGGCGTGAGTAGTGAACATAGCTCAGCAGATGCGCTGCGCTGCGCTGGACTTCGATATTGGCGTTGTTGTCGGAATCAGTAAAGGAGATATCGAGATAACGCCAGACCAGCGGGCGATCGCGAGTGTAGAAAATCTCACGCATGTCCTGATGTGACAGGTCGACCATGACGATACCTTTCAACTGCTCCTGACGATAAACGGGGGTCAGAAAAGTTAAGATATTCTTACGAGTGAAGGTATCGACATAAATACTGGAGACCACCGTACGGCCAAGAAATAAATTTTCCAGACTGGCTGATGAAATTCCCAGGCGTGCGCCATAAAGAAAATTCCAGCTGGTTAAAGTAGGGTCTTTAATTATGACCGGTGAATTAAAATAAATATATTGATTCACCATATCAATATAATAGCGAAAACGCTTTTCCGGTCTGAGATCGTCAGGCAGCAGAGGATTCCAGACAATATCGTTGCTAATTGCGCTATCAAATGCCTGAAGCATCGGGAGGTCCTGAACCCACTGCGAGCAGGGCGTTTTGCCTGCGGTTAATGAACCCTTGAGCGGTGAGTAGTTATGACCGTCAATGTTCAGACCAACCACCTCGCCGCGGCGCTGCACGCTGTCACAAGCTCTCATGGCCGCATCGGCGGTAGGGACTTCATCCATCTTTCTCGAGAGTTGCGATATAATCAGCTGGTTCTGATATTTATCATAGAGAAAAGCCGATTCTCCTTTGTCTATGATATATCGCATATAATCCGTCATATCCCGATGGCTTGAGATCAACTCATAGATCAGAAATGAAGATGTGAGTATTACCACGCCGGATGAAATCACGAAGCGGAGTATTTTGTTTTGCAGTTTCATGGCGAAATGATGAGTTCTTCCGTGTAATGGGAAATTTTACCATGTGCGGGGCGCTATCACTAGCGAAGCATTAGCTATGAGAATGTATTACGAATATCGGGTGAGGACGACCTGTGACGAGGCTGCTGATTTATCTCCTTTTATTCCCATTCCTCGTCACGCATTGCACGAGAGGTTAGACAAACATCCTGACGGCACAATACACCAGCAGCAGCGCCAGGACGATATTCACGCTCCGGCCATGCCGACGAAACAATGACTGAAACAGATGGCCAGCCAGCGCCCAGATCAGATTCCCCAGACTGCCAATCACGGCCAGCAGCACGCTGACGGCGATGACCCAGAACATATCCTGCGTATAGGGTAATACGAAAGCGGACAGCGCCGTAATACCGTAAAGAATGATCTTCACGTTGGCAAACTGAAGACCAAAGCTGAGCCAAAATCCTAAAGGCTGCGTATTGGCTTCTGCTGCTGATGAACTGGTCGCTATTTTCCAGGCCAGCCAGAGTATATACGCCGCGCCTACCCACACCAGCCATCGGGTGATGGATGGCATCACGCTGATCAGCGCATAGGTAAACAGACCGCAAAGGAGCATCAGCACCAGAAAGCCAGCGCTCATACCGGCCAGGACGCGAACACTACGGCGTAAACCATGCTGATTGACCGAACTTAACGCGAGGATATTGTTAGGCCCGGGCGTCAGCGCGGTAATGAGGGTATAGGTTAAAAAGCCGCTAATAATGAGAGTGGTCAATTGTATTCTCCTTGTTTCTGCTGCATATTAGCCGCGTAAAAACATTCAAAAAAGCGAATGTTTTAAATGTCAAACTTTCAGTATTTCGATGTGTTTGCGTGAGAGGAATCTATGGACTTGCGTCGTTTCATCACTTTTAAAACGGTTGTTGAAGAAGGGTCGTTTGCTCAGGCCGCGCGCAAGCTGTGCTGCACGCAATCTACCGTCACTTTTCAGATCCAACAGCTGGAACAGGAACTGTCATACTCGGTATTTGAGAAAGTGGGGCGCCGAATGGTTCTCACGCCTGCGGGGAAATTACTCCTGCCAAGGGTAAGAGAACTGACGCGTGTGCTGGAGGGAATTCGGCAGATCTCCGATCGCGAGGAAGAGATCGCCGGGGACCTTAGGGTGATGGTTGGGGAAACCTTACTCGCCTACAAAATGCCGGAGGTTCTGAAACTGCTGAGGATTAAAGCGCCAAAAGTGCGTCTTTCTCTCCAGTCGGTAAACTGTTATGCCATTCGGGACGCGCTGCTCAACGATAATACGGATCTGGGCGTCTTTTACCGCGTGGGCCATGATGAAGCGCTGCACAAGGAATATTTTGGCCAACAGGAATTGGTGCTGGTGGCATCCCCGGAGCTGCAGGGCGTTGATTTCACCAGAAAGAATCAGCATATTCCGCTCAGTTTCATTATCAATGAACCGCAGTGCGTTTTCAGGCAACTCTTCGAATCGACGCTCCGCGAAAGAAAGATCACGTTAGACAACACGATTGAGCTATGGAGCATTGAGAGCATTAAACGCTGCGTGGCCAGCAATCTGGGGATCTCATTCCTGCCTCTTTTCAGCGTATTGCGGGAACTGGAATCCGGCGAGTTGATAAGGCTTCCTTTTTCCGCCGCGCCGATGACGATAACGGCGCTTTGCGCCTATCATGCCGACAGAACGCTGAGTCCCGCGATGGAGATATTCATTGACTGCATGCGGCAGTGTTTAGGGGAGGCGCATTCTGAATGCCTGGGGGAATTATCTCCCCATCTTGACGTCTCGTCGTAGGTGAAGAAATCAGCCAGAAAACAAGTTAACTGGCTGATTTTTTTTATTAATCCTTGATGGTGCTACCCTGTTTGTGGAACAGCTCGCGGAACACCGGGTAAATATCTTCCTGATCGCGGATATGCTGAATGGCAAAGTTATCGAACGTCTGTTGCAGATGTTCATACTCGCGCCATAGGGTCTGATGCGCCCGGCGGGTGATTTCGATATAGCTGTAGTAACGCACCACCGGCAGAATTTTCTTCGCCAGAATTTCGTGACACAGCGGTGAGTCATCCGCCCAGTTATCGCCATCCGACGCCTGTGCCGCATAGATGTTCCACTGCGCCGGGTCGTAGCGCGCTTTAACCACCTCATCCATCAGCTTCAGCGCGCTGGAGACGATGGTGCCGCCCGTTTCCTGAGAGTAGAAGAACTCATGCTCATCCACCTCTTTGGCCTGGGTGTGGTGACGAATGTAGACCACTTCGACGTTTTTATAGGTTCGGCTCAGGAACAGATAGAGCAGGATATAAAAGCGTTTTGCCATGTCTTTAGTGGACTGATCCATCGAACCGGAAACATCCATCAGGCAGAACATCACCGCCTGGCTGGAGGGCTCTGGCCGTTTCTCGTAGTTTTTGTAGCGTAAGTCAAAAGTGTCGATAAACGGTACGCGATCGATCTTCGCCCGCAGCTCGGCGATCTCTTTGCGTAAACGCTCCTCTTCCAGCAGCTGCGCCGGCTCGCTTTTCGCGACTTCATCCAGCGTGGCTTCCAGCGCGTGCAGTTCACGGCGCTTGCCTGCCGTCATGGCGGTACGGCGGGCAAGGGAGTTTTGCAGCGAACGCACGACGCTGATATTGGCGGGCACGCCGTTCGAGGTGAAGCCCGCGCGGTGGGTTTTATATTCGGTAAGCTGGCGCTGCTGGTTGCGTTTGAGATTCGGCAAGGCCAGATCCTCAAACAGCAGATCCAGATACTCGTCTTTGGAAATCTGAAACACAAACTCGTCCTGGCCTTCGCCGTCGGCGCTGGCCTGGCCCTGTCCGCTACCGCCACCTCCGCCGCCGCCCTGAGGGCGCTCGATGCGATCGTTTTGTACAAAGTGGTCGTTACCGGGATGAACCCGATGGCGTAATCCTCCGCGTCCCTGATGGAACATAGGTTCGCTAATATCATCCGTCGGAATAGAGACGGACTCGCCGCTGTCGATGTCGGTCACCGAACGCTTGTTGATGGCCTCGGAGATCGACTGTTTTATTTGCGCTTTATAACGGCGCAAGAAGCGCTGGCGGTTAACCGCGCTCTTGTTTTTGCCGTTGAGACGCCGGTCAATAAACCAGGTCATATATCCCTCCCGTACTGCATTTGCCAACTTGCAGCGCCTGTAAGTGCCGGAAACGCCGGCCTACGGGACATTGTTGTAGGCCCGGTAAGCGCACGCGCCACCGGGCAGATTGTTAAGACGATTTACGCACGCGCAGGTACCACTCGCACAGCAGACGGACCTGCTTGCGGGTGTAGCCTTTTTCCATCATCCGATCGACAAAATCGTCGTGCTTTTTCTGCTCATCGGTTGAGGTTTTCGCATTGAATGAAATAACCGGCAGCAGCTCTTCGGTATTGGAGAACATTTTCTTCTCAATCACCGTGCGCAGCTTCTCGTAGCTCGTCCAGTTCGGGTTGCGACCGTTGTTGTTGGCGCGGGCGCGCAGCACAAAGTTGACAATTTCGTTACGGAAGTCTTTCGGGTTGCTGATCCCGGCAGGCTTCTCAATTTTCTCCAGTTCCGCGTTCAGCGACTCGCGGTCGAACAGCTGGCCGGTATCCGGGTCACGATATTCCTGATCCTGAATCCAGAAGTCCGCATAGGTGACATAACGATCAAAGATGTTTTGTCCGTATTCGGAATAGGATTCGAGATACGCGGTCTGGATCTCTTTACCGATAAACTCAGCGTATTTCGGGATCAGATAGCCTTTCAGGAATTCCAGATAGCGTTCCGACTGCTCCTGCGGGAACTGCTCGCGTTCGATTTGCTGCTCCAGTACGTAGAACAGATGCACCGGGTTGGCGGCCACTTCGGCATGGTCGAAGTTAAACACGCGCGAGAGGATCTTAAAGGCGAAGCGCGTCGACAGGCCGTTCATGCCTTCGTCCACGCCTGCGTAGTCACGATACTCCTGGTACGACTTGGCTTTCGGATCGGTATCTTTCAAGCTTTCGCCATCGTAGACGCGCATTTTCGAGTAGATGCTGGAGTTTTCCGGCTCTTTCAGACGCGAAAGAATCGAGAAGCGCGACAGCGTTTCCAGCGTACCCGGCGCACACGGCGCATGGGTCAGCTCACTGTGGTTAAGCAGTTTTTCGTAGATTTTGATCTCTTCGGAGATCCGCAGGCAATAAGGCACCTTGACGATATAAACACGGTCGAGGAACGCCTCGTTGTTTTTGTTGTTACGGAAGGTCACCCACTCAGACTCGTTCGAGTGCGCGAGGATTATGCCGTTAAACGGCAGGGCGGAGATCCCCTCGGTACCGTTATAGTTGCCTTCCTGGGTTGCGGTCAGCAGCGGATGCAGCACCTTAATCGGCGCTTTAAACATCTCGACGAATTCCATGATCCCCTGGTTGGCGCGGCACAACGCGCCGGAGTAGCCGTAAGCGTCCGGGTCGTTTTGCGCGTAGTGCTCCAGTTTACGGATATCGACTTTACCGACCAGCGCAGAGATATCCTGGTTGTTTTCGTCGCCCGGTTCGGTTTTGGCAATCGCAATCTGTTCCAGAATGGACGGCCATACCTTCACCACACGGAATTTGGTGATGTCGCCGCCAAACTCGTGCAGGCGTTTCGCCGCCCACGGCGACATGATGGTTCCAAGATAGCGGGGAGGCACGCCGTACTCTTTTTCCAGAATTTGCGCGTCTTCCTGCGGGTTAAACAGGCACAGCGGATGGTCGTTAACCGGGCTGCGTTCGCCATTAGCGCTCAGCACATATATCGGCACCCGCTGCATCAGGGATTTCAGTCGTTCAGCCAGCGATGATTTACCGCCGCCGACCGGCCCCAATAAGTAGAGGATTTGCTTTTTCTCTTCCAGTCCCTGGGCGGCATGTTTCAGATAAGAAACAATCTGCTCAATGGCTTCTTCCATGCCGTAAAACTCTTCGAACGCCGGGTAGCGCCCGATGACTCGGTTCGAAAAGAGACGGGAAAGCCGCGGTTCCTGGGCGGTATCAACCATTATCGGCTCGCCAATAGCCGTTAATAGCCGTTCTGCCGCGTTAGCATAAGCACTGCGATCTTGCTTACATACAGCAAGAAACTCCTGCAGTGTGAACTCTTCGTCCTTGGCAGCTTCATAGCGCTGGCGATAGTGATCGAATATATTCATGGCATGCCGTCCTTTCGTTTTTTAGCACAGGTTAAGAGCCGTTGGTATGAATAATGGGGGCTCCCGGAAGAGGTAAGCCGAACGACGCTCAACCTTGATCCAGCAACCTGTGTGCCAGGTTGTCGGACAATAAGCAATGACGTTCGCGGCAATTACACCTTCTAAAAATAAGCGTAGATGGCATTTGCAAAACTTGCATGGCGATAAAATCGATTTTCAATGACATATCAATAACTCATCAAAAAATACGGGCATTAAATCTTTTCATCTTTTTTCTTCTTTCATATAGCTGTCACGTATTTGCAAGCCTGTTGCCATGATAGGTAGAGATAATGGCAAGTCATAATGTGTAATTACAGGTAAAAAATTTGTCGTAGGGCAATGTGAAAGGTAAACTTTCGCCGTTGATACGTTGAATAAAAAGGAATTACAGATTGTGAATCGAATCAAACTTCTAACGCTAGGGGTCCTGATCGCCACTTCTGCTACTGCGGTACATGCAGAGAGTAAGTTCACGCTGGGCGCTGGCGTGGGGATCGTTGAGCATCCTTACAAGCAATACGACCATGATGTGTATCCCGTTCCGGTTATCAGTTACGAAGGGGACAACTTCTGGTTCCATGGCTTGGGCGGCGGTTACTACCTGTGGAATGACGGTACCGACCAACTGTCCCTGACGGCCTACTGGTCGCCGATGTACTTCAAACCAGGCGACAGCGACAATAGCCAACTACGCAGACTGGATCGCCGTCAGTCGACGATGATGGCCGGTGTTTCATGGTTCCATCACACGCAGTACGGCTCTCTGCGCACGACGCTTGCGGGAGATACACTGGATAAAAGCAACGGTCTGGTCTGGGATCTGGGCTGGGTTTACCGCTATACCAACGGCGCTCTGACCTTGACGCCGGGCATCGGGGTTGAGTGGAACAGCGAGAACCAGAACGACTACTACTACGGTGTATCCCATCGTGAATCGGCGCGTAGCGGCCTGCGCAGCTATAGCCCGGACAGCAGCTGGAACCCGTATCTGGAACTGAGCGCGAACTATCGCTTCGCCGGCAGCTGGAGCGTGTACGGCACCGCGCGTTACACCCGCCTGTCTGACGAAATCACCGACAGCCCGATGATTGATAAGAGCTGGACCGGCCTGCTGTCTACCGGTATCACCTACACGTTCTAATCGTCAATGTTGATGATGGATAAAAGCTCGCCAGCAGGCGGGCTTTTTTTGCACCAAAAAAGGGCGGAGTTAGGCGACTGCACGATGATGGTGCGCGAAATTTGGGCAACCACACGGCGATGTACTGAACGGTTATCCTTTACGGTAGTTATCGCTAACCGAAAAGGAGGTGCATATGAAGGCCCGTAACATCCTTTTTTGCGGTCAATCGCTGCCTGCGATTGGCCAGGGGACCTGGTATATGGGGGAAAATGCGACGCGGCGTCAGCAGGAGGTAGCGGCGCTGCGGGCGGGTATCGAACGCGGGCTCACGGTGATTGATACCGCGGAAATGTACGCGGAAGGCGGAGCCGAGAAGAGGGTTGGGGAGGCTATTCGCGGTCTGCGCGATAAGGTATTTCTGGTATCCAAGGTGTATCCGTGGAACGCGGGGGGAAAGCAGCTGGTCAGCGCCTGTGAAGGCAGCCTGCGCCGTCTGGGTACCGAGATCATCGACCTCTACTTGCTGCATTGGCGCGGCGGTTTTGAACTTGCGGAAACCGTAGAGGGCATGCAGGCGCTGATTGCTCAAGGCAAAATTCGCCACTGGGGCGTGTCTAACCTTGATGTGGATGATATGCAGGAACTGTGGTCGGTGGAGGGGGGCGCAGGCTGTGCTGCTAACCAGGTGCTTTACCATCTGGCGTCACGGGGAATTGAGTATTCGCTGTTGCCCTGGTGTCAGTCGCGGACTGTACCGGTGATGGCATACTGCCCGCTGGCGCAGGCGGGCCGTTTACGCAGCGGCCTGTTGGCAGACGCTACGGTACAGCGTATTGCCCACGATCATCTGGCGACACCTGCCCAGGTGCTGCTGGCGTGGGTGATTCACCATCACGGGGTCATGGCAATTCCTAAGGCGGCGACCATCGCCCACGTAGAAGAGAATGCCGCGGCGTTGCAATTAACGCTGACAGCGGAAGATATCACGCGTCTGGAGAGGGCGTTTCCGGCGCCGGAGACAAAGATCGCGCTGGACGTGGTGTAGGTTTTGGCAAAAACCCGGCGTCGCATGGCTTAGCCGGGTAACCAGGGACTTAGCGTTTGGCGACTTTAATGGTCTGTGACAAACGCGCTGGTTTTTCTTCGGTAGCTTTCTGGGCCGCACTGGCACAGGCGGTTTCGACGCACACGAAGGTTTTGTAGCCGTCGTCCGGCATGTCGGTCATGCTAACGGAGAGCGCCGGGCCTGGGTTCCAGCCCACCACGTTGAGGTGGTGATGATGGATCACGTCAATTGCACGCTTCAGCGAGGCATCGTGGATGACGCTGCACGCTTCAGGATTCAGATAAACGCGGTCTGTTCGGTCCGGGAAGGTCTGCACACCGTCGCTCAGCTCGCCGATTTCGGCATTCTGCACTTTATCGATGTAACGATCGCCCAGGCCACTCACTTTAACGGCGTGAATATCGCCGACGTTGAAGTAAGTGTGCAGCGCGGTGGTGGTTTCAAATTCGCCGTGCGCTTCCAGCTCCATCTCGCAGGTGTTACCCAGCTTGAATCGGGCCAGCAGGCTGAATTCATGCGGCCAGTACTGGCGGGTGGCATCACTGCTTTTCAGTTCGAAGGTTAACACCACGCCGTTATCGTCTTCATTGTGCGCTTTCAGCTCCCACGGCAGATTACGGGCAAAACCGTGTGCCGGAAAACCTTGCTGCGCCGCCGGGCCGAACCAGGGCCAGCAGATCGGTACGCCACCGCGAATGGCAACGCCGTTTTTGAACGGTGTGTTACCGCTCAGCCACAGCACTTCTTCTTCACCTTCAGGTTTCCAGGAGAGCAGGTGAGCGCCCTGGAAGGCCACGGAGGCTTTTACTTTTGGGTGATTGACAACGATAACGTCCAGCTCGTCTAACTGGCGGCGAGAGAGCACAGGGGTAAGCTGTTCGAGAACCGGGAGAGCGAAAATTGTCTTAATCATAATGCAATCCTTGGTGTTGAAAACGTAACCATAAAAAAAGGCGACCGAGGTCGCCTTTTTGGATCAGTTTCTCATCTCAACTTATTTGGAGATGTGAGCGATCAGGTCCAGAACTTTGTTGGAGTAACCAGTTTCGTTATCGTACCAGGAAACCAGTTTCACGAAGTTGTCGTTCAGAGCGATACCTGCTTTAGCATCGAATACGGAAGTGCAAACTTCACCGTTGAAATCGGTAGATACAACGTCGTCTTCGGTGTAACCCAGAACACCTTTCATCGGGCCTTCGGAAGCAGCTTTGATTGCTTTCTTAATTTCTTCGTAAGAAGCAGCTTTTTCCAGACGAACGGTCAGGTCAACTACGGATACGTTCGGGGTAGGAACGCGGAACGCCATACCGGTCAGTTTGCCGTTCAGTTCTGGCAGTACTTTACCTACAGCTTTAGCAGCACCGGTAGAGGACGGGATGATGTTCTGAGCTGCGCCGCGGCCGCCGCGCCAGTCTTTGTGAGACGGGCCATCAACGGTTTTCTGAGTTGCGGTGGTCGCGTGAACAGTGGTCATCAGACCTTCGATGATGCCGAAGTTGTCGTTGATAACTTTTGCCAGCGGAGCCAGGCAGTTGGTGGTGCAGGATGCGTTGGAAACGATGTCCTGGCCTTCGTATTTGTCAAAGTTAGCGCCTTTAACAAACATCGGAGTGTTGTCTTTAGACGGACCAGTCAGAACCACTTTTTTCGCGCCAGCGGTGATGTGCTTACGAGCGGTTTCGTCGGTCAGGAAGATACCGGTTGCTTCAGCAACTACGTCAACACCAACTTCGTCCCATTTCAGGTTAGCCGGATCACGTTCAGCGGTAACACGGATTTTTTTACCGTTTACGATCAGATGACCGTCTTTCACTTCAACGGTACCGTTGAAACGGCCGTGAGTGGAGTCATATTTCAGCATGTAAGCCATGTAGTCTGCGTCTAACAGATCGTTGATTGCAACGATCTCGATGTCAGAACGTTCCTGAGCAGCACGGAAAACAATGCGACCGATACGGCCAAAACCGTTGATACCTACTTTGATAGTCATATATTCCACCAGCTATTTGTTAGTGAATAAAAGGTTGCCTGTAAAATTACAAAAACCTTACGCAGCGTCAAGCGGAATCGTGTCAATCATTGCGACAAATCAATCTGCTGCCTAAGCTTTGCACGACTAACCTGTCTCACTCTTCCTATGAGCTAGAAACCACATGAGGGCGGCGCCGGGAATTTTAAAGGGCACGCGAGATAAAAATGTGATGTTTATCACAATTACCTGGCTGCCTTTTCACGCCGATTAAGTTTAGAACAAAAGTTCACGCTTCATTGTTAATGTTTTGTTAGAATCGCCTGGTAAATGTATTTTTCATAGCGAGATGTGAGCAAAATGGTGAATAAACCTTCCCCGGATGACCTGAAAAATACCCTGAGTGAAATGCAGTTCTACGTCACGCAGAAACATGGCACAGAGCCGCCGTTTACCGGGCGTTTACTGCACAACAAGCGTGATGGGGTTTACCACTGTCTGGTGTGCGATGCGCCGCTTTTTCACTCCCAAAGCAAGTATGATTCCGGATGCGGCTGGCCGAGTTTCTATGAGCCGGTGAGCGAAACCGCCATTCGGTATCTCAACGATTACTCCCACGGCATGCAACGTACTGAAATTCGTTGCGGAAACTGTGATGCGCATCTGGGGCACGTCTTTCCCGACGGCCCACAGCCAACCGGCGAGCGTTTTTGCGTCAACTCTGCGTCGCTCAGCTTCACGGATGACGAAAACGGTGATTCCACCAAAGGCTGAAGAAACGATTCAGCAAATTATTCCACAGGAGAGGGGGCTGAACATGAATATTGAGCAAATGATCGACAACATGACGCCGGAGATTTATCAGCGTTTAGCCACCGCGGTGGAGCTGGGAAAATGGCCGGATGGCGTGGCGTTGACCGACGAGCAAAAAGAGAACTGCCTGCAGCTGGTGATGCTCTGGCAGTCACGCAATAACCGCGACGCGCAGCATATGACCATTGATACCAACGGCCAGATGGTGATGAAGAGCAAGCAGCAGTTGAAGGAAGACTTCGGCATTGTGCCGAAGCCGATTGCGACGTTTAAGCCGCACTAAGCGGCTGCCCACGGCTCGATAAGCCGTTCTCTGGCGTACCACATCGCTTCTCTGACCGCGACGGGCCTGCTCAGCAGGCCCAGCGCGTAAAAGCGATCGGCGATGGTCTGCTGTGCGCGGATGGCCTGCATATCCATTTCTCGCGTCTGATGGCTGCGCCGCGCCAGCGCACAGGCCAGCGATGCGGTGTCCAGCCCCAGTTCTCCCGCCAGCAGTTGCGCCGCCTCGAGGCGATGCCGGTCAATAAATTTCCCCGTTTTCACCAGTGCCGCCACGACGCCGGCAATAATTTCTTCGTTCTGCTGTGCATACTGGCGGCGGGTGAGATAGAACTGATGGTTGCTGACGCGGCCTTCACCGGTTGCCAGCACGCGCAGCGTCCCGCTACGCTCAGCGGCGCTCAGTACCGGGTCCCACATCATCCAGGCATCTGCGGACAGATAGTCGCTGGCGGTCAACGGGTATTTTGGCGGCGCGTAGACGATCTTAACGTCATCCAGGCCCAGACCCGCTTCTTCCAGCAGCTGCACCAGCAGCCAGTGCACGTTCGAACCTTTATTCAGCGCAATGCGCTTTCCCCGTAGCTGGGCGAGCGAGCGTATATCGCTGGCGTTGGGCACGACCATGGCCACACTCCGCGGCGCTGGGGGCTCCCAGGCCACGTACAGAAGCGCGTTGTCTTTCGCCTGCGCGAAGATAGGGGGGGCTTCACCGGTGGTGCCAAAGTCAATTTCGTTGTGACTGAGCGCCTGAAGCAGCTGTGGTCCAGCCGGATATTCGCTCCACATCACGTTAATCCCCAGCTCGGCAAAATTCTGCTCCAGCAGCTGACGCGCCTTCAGCACGCCCAGATTGCCAAACCGCTGGTAGCCAATGCGCAGTTCGCGCTCACGCGGCGTGGGGGCAGGCAGCTCTCCAGTCTTGCGCCGCTGCTTGATGACGCCCAGATGAGCCAGCTGTGTGCGCAACGTATGGCGGCTGACGCCAAGCAGCTGTGCGGCCTGGCTCTGATTATTTTGGCTTTGACTCATTGCCGCCTGAATCATGGCGCGCAGCATACGGTCGTACAGCGCGCCGCTGTGGGCCAATAGCTGACGGCGCATAAACTCTCCCAGTTCATCGTGTTGCGCAGGCGATGAGGAGGGCGCCGAGGTCGCAGAGGTGAGGCGAAGATGCTCAGGGCCCAGTTCCACATCCGGATTCAGCAGTACCGCATTGTGCAGGGTATTTTCCAGTTCGCGAATGTTCCCCGGCCACGGATAGTCCTGCAGCAGCGCAAGCGCTTGATCGGAAAGTCGCTGCGCCGGGCGCCCGAGCCGGCGCGCGTAAAGCTGCACGAAATGGTGCGCCAGAACCGGGATATCCTGCCGGCGCTGGCGTAATGGCGGCAAGGTCACGGCGGCGATATTCAGGCGATAGAAGAGATCTTCGCGAAAACGACGCTCCTGAATGGCGCGTGCCAGATCGACGTGTGTCGCCGCCACGACCCGCACGTTAATGCGAATGGGTTTGTGGGAGCCGACGCGGGTAATCTCCCGCTCCTGGAGGACGCGCAGTAGCTTCACCTGCAACGACAGGCTCAGTTCGCCAATCTCATCCAGTAATAACGTTCCGCCTTCCGCAGCCTCAAACCAACCCTGGTGAGTATGCATTGCGCCACTGAATGCGCCTTTCTCATGGCCAAAAAGCTCTGACTCGGCCAGCGACTCGGTCAACGCGCCGCAGTTAACGGCCAGAAAAGGCCCATTGGCCCGTGGGCTATGACGGTGGAGATAACGGGCGACCACCTCTTTGCCGGTCCCCGTTTCCCCGACGATCAGCACCGTGGCGTCGGTGGGAGCAAGTCGCGCCAGCACCTTCTGAAAGGCCTGTGAGGCCGGGTCGACCAGGGCGGGCCCGGATAATGTGAGTTCTGCGTTGAGCATCGGAATTCTCCAGCAAGTTCATGTCTGGACGGTATCTGTTGGCGACGTAAGTTTCCAGAGGGGGGAGGCGCGCGGTTGTCGCGATTGCGGCAGCGGATGCCGTCTGAGTGTTGCATTTGCAACAGTTTCCGAAAGTCAATGTTTAGGTTAATTAATTGATAGTTAACAATATTTTTTCTTCTGAAAATTGGCATGTATTTCGCTAACTCCTTTATAACTGACGAAGATAACTGCTTCTATAAATACCAAATATAGTTATAAAGGAAATGGATAATGACAGTACAAGCCGCTGAACAAATCAATGTCTTCTGGTTCTTACCCACCCACGGTGACGGGCGGTATCTGGGCACCACCGAAGGCGGTCGTCCGGTGGATCTCCCTTATCTGCAACAGGTGGCGCTGGCGGCGGATAGTCTCGGCTATTACGGCGTACTGATCCCCACGGGGAAAAGCTGCGAAGATTCCTGGCTGGTGGCCGCCGCGCTGGCGCCGATTACCCGTCATTTGCGCTACCTCGTGGCCGTCCGCCCCGGGCTTCAGCCGCCCACGCTGGCGGCGCGAATGGCCGCAACGCTGGACCGCCTTTCGGAAGGGCGCCTGCTGATTAATGTGGTGACCGGTGGCGATCCGGTGGAGAACAAAGGCGACGGTATTTTCCTCAGCCACAGCGAACGCTATGAAGTGACTCATGAATTCCTCGAGGTTTACCGTCGCCTGCTGGCCGGTGAAAAGGTGGACTATCACGGCACGCATATTCAGGTTGAAGGGGCGGAAGTGCTGTTCCCGACGGTGCAGCGCAATGGCCCGCCGCTGTACTTTGGCGGCTCATCGGCGGAGGCGATTGACGTTGCCGCCGACCATATCGATGCCTACCTGACCTGGGGTGAACCGCCGGCGCAGGTGGCGGAAAAGCTGGCGGTCGTGAAAGCTCGCGCGCAAGAGAAGGGGCGTCAGCTGGAGTACGGTATCCGTTTGCATGTGATTGTGCGTGAGACGGAGGAAGAGGCGTGGGCCGCCGCGGATAAGCTGATTGCTCACCTGGATGATGACACTATCGCTCAGGCGCAGCAGATTTTTGCCCGCATGGACTCTACCGGGCAGGCGCGCATGAGCGCGCTGCACAACGGAAATCGCGACAAACTGCGGATTGCACCCAATCTGTGGGCGGGCGTCGGGCTGGTTCGCGGCGGCGCCGGGACCGCGCTGGTGGGAAATCCCCAGCAGGTTGCCGAACGTATCCGTGAATATCAGGCGCTGGGGATCACCAACTTTATCTTCTCCGGCTATCCGCATCTGGAAGAAGCGCACCGCTTCGCTGAGCTGGTGATGCCGCTGCTGCCCACCAGCACCCAGCCGCGTTCCGCGAAGGGGCAGGTTAACACCGGGCCGTTTGGCGAAACCATCGGTGGGGCGAAACGGCCTGTCCCGCAGGCGAGCGCCAGCTGAGGAGTTTGCGATGTCACGACCAGAAAGCGAACCACACATTGTGATTGTCGGCGGCGGATTCAGCGGCGCGGCCGTTGCCCTTCATCTGCTGCGCGAGTCGCGCCGCGCTCTGCGCATTAGCGTGGTGGAGCCGCGTCCCGCGCTTGGCTTTGGTGTGGCCTACTCGGCAACCGATCCCGCGCATCGAATCAACGTTCCCGCCGCGCGCATGCAGCTGGCGGGTGACGACGACGGCGCATTCGACCGTTGGTATCGTCGGCACGGCGATTTTCCGCAGGACCCCCACGCACGGCTGGCGGACGGGAGCGTCTACCCGCAGCGTGGCGCATTTGGTCGCTACGTCCAGGACAATCTGGCACAGGCGATAAAAGCGCACAGCGGCAGCCTGACCCATATACGGGATCGCGCGGTGGGCTGGCATGACGGATGCGTGATCACCGCCGAGGGGCAGCGGCTGCGCGCCGATGGTCTGGTGCTGGCGGTGAGCCACCCGCCGCCACGGCTGCCGAAGGTGGTCCAGCACGTCGCTCAGCACCCTGGACTGATTGCGAATCCCTGGCGCGCTGGCGCGCTGGCGGCCATTCCGTTGAACGCGCGGGTCGCCATTATGGGGACGGCGCTCAGTATGGCGGATGTTGTTGCGACGCTGCATCGTCAGGGGCATCAGGGAACAACGCTTGCCTTCTCACGCCATGGTTTACTCTCCCGAGCCAACGCGCCGCTCGCCGCATCGGCATGGCAGGCCAACTATCAGACGGGCTCATTACGCCAGCGCCTGCGGCAGATTCGCGAGGATATCCCGCGTGCAGCGGCGCAGGGATTGCCCTGGCAGGCCGTTCTGGATGCCGTACGTGGTCAGGGACAGGCTATCTGGCAGCAGCTTACGGAGGCGGAAAAGCGACAGTTTTTACGTCATCTGCGTCGCTTCTGGGATGTGCATCGCTACCGTATTGCGCCGCAGGTGGCGCAAGCCATCGCGGAGAAACGGGCGGACGGCACTTTCCGCTCGCTGGCGGCGCGGCTACAGGCGCTGACGGTCGAAGGCGAGGCCCTTCGCCTTCAACTGGCGCAGCGCAGCGGCGGCACCGTGTGGCAAGAGGTTGACTATCTGGTGCTCACCACCGGGCCAGACCATGCCGATTTAGTGGCGAGTCAGCCTTTTCTGGCGGCACTGCATCAGGATGGGCAGATTCGCCCGGATGCGCTGGGCATGGGCATTGAGGTTAACGCGCATTCGCAGGCGGTTGGCGCTTCCTCGCCGATATGGGTCGCCGGCCCGGCGGCGCGCGGGCGATTCGGCGAACTGATGGGGCTCCCGCAGGTGGCGGAACATGCCCGACAGGTCGCGCAAACGGTGCTGCAAACCCTGACAAGCCGTCAGAACGTGACGGCCTGACCCCCGATATAAACGCATTATTGTGCCGGGAACAACCGGGCGCAGGAGAGATTGTTATGTCATCACAACGTGAAATTCGTCTGAATGCTTTTGATATGAACTGTGTCGGCCACCAGTCGCCGGGGCTGTGGGCGCACCCGCGCGATCGATCCTGGCAGTATAAGGATCTGGACTATTGGGTTGACCTGGCGCGTCTGCTGGAGCGCGGAAAGTTTGACGGCCTGTTTATTGCCGACGTGCTGGGCGTCTACGATGTCTATAACGGCAACGGCGACGCGGCGATTCGTCAGGCGGCGCAGGTGCCGGTAAACGATCCGTTGGCGCTGGTTACCCCAATGGCGCTGGTGACGGAGCATCTGGGCTTTGGCCTGACCGCCTCGCTGTCGTTTGAGCACCCGTATCCGTTTGCTCGCCGTCTCTCGACGCTGGATCACCTGACCAAAGGCCGCGTAGGCTGGAACATCGTCACCTCGTATCTGGAAAGCGGCGCGCGTAATATTGGCCAACAGGCGCAAACGGCGCACGATGCTCGCTACGACTATGCCGATGAGTATCTGGAGGTTATCTACAAGCTGCTGGAAGGCAGCTGGGAAGAGGGAGCGATTCTGCGCGATCGTGAACGGCGCATTTTCAGCGATCCGAGTAAAATTCACGCCATTAATCATCATGGCAAATTCTTTGATGTGCCGGGCTATCACCTGTGTGAACCGTCGCCGCAGCGCACGCCGGTGCTGTATCAGGCGGGCGCGTCCAGCCGCGGCAAGCAGTTTGCCGCCAGCCATGCCGAGTGCGTGTTTGTGGCTTCGCCGTCAAAAAGCGCGCTGAAAAAGACCGTGGCGGATATTCGTCGCCGCGCGGCGGAGGCGGGGCGCGATCCGCACAGTATTCTTATTTTCAATATGCAAACGGCGATCGTCGGTGAGACGGATAAGGCCGCGCAGGCGAAGTGGCAGGAGTATAAAAACTGGACCAGCTACGAAGGCGCGCTGGCGCTGATCTCCGGCTGGACGGGCATCGATTTTGGGCAATATCAGCCGGATGAAGTGTTCACCTATGCCAAAACCAATGCGATTCAGTCGGTGGTCGATACCTTCTCCACCGCCGATCCGGATAAACAGTGGTCGGTAAAGGCCATGGCCGAGTGGGTTGGTATCGGCGGCTTTGGTCCGCTGATTGTCGGCAGCGCGGAAACGGTCGCCGATGAGCTGCAGTCGTGGGTGGAGGAGACGGACGTGGATGGCTTCAATCTTGCCTACGCGGTCACGCATGAAACCTTTACCGATGTGGTTGAACTGTTGATTCCAGAGCTGCAAAAACGCGGCGTCTATAAGCGCGAGTACCGCCAGGGGACATTACGCGAGAAGCTATTTGGCGGTAGCGCCAGGCTTCAGGCTCCACACCCGGGCGCAGGCTACCGTATTCATGAGCAAAGCGGGATTTTAATGCCGGTGTAATGCTGGCCGATTAACGATAACCCGGACTGGTAACCGGGTTATCGTGTTGGGGGACCTTAGTGTTTAATCCCCAGCGACTCCGCCAGCTGCTTCGCCAGCTGGTTGTTGTCGTCCGCGCCGTACTCCCAGAACATCGCGCCCGCTAGCCCTTTGCTCTTGATATAGTCCGCTTTAATGCTGACCGATCGCGGATTCTCGTAGGAGAGGGCGAACAGCGGTTTGCCCTCCGCCGATTGCACCGACAGCCAAGGAACCTTCGCCTGGTCATCCCAGTGCTCGGTAAAGCGCTTCTGCGGGTCGTTCAGCAGCTTGCTGACGATATCTTTGTACTTCACGTAGCTGTCTTTGCTGAGGTCAACGCCGAGCGATTTAAACAGCGCCACCTCCTGTGCGCCGAAGTAAGGCTGAGTCACCGGGTTTTTTTGCGCGTCCGGCTTGCTCCAGTCGATGCCCGGTTCCACGCTGCGTTTCGGTACGCGGCCATAGAAGCCAATCCCGAGGTTCATCTGGCTGGGTTTTAAACCGGTGGCGAGGTAGTTATTGACCACGAAATCGGCGCTGTATTTATCCGCTTCCGCCACCGTTGGCCACTGCGTTGAATCGTACAGGTTCGAGTTAAAGTACTGGGTACCGTACGCCATGTCGTAGGTCATCAGGTTGATGTAATCCAGCAATGGCGCGATGGCTTTAACGTCAACCCAGCTTTTTGGGCTTTCGGCGTTAGCGCCGACGGCAATGGTCACCAGCTTTTTATTGCCAAACGCCGCGCGTAGCTCTTTGAGCAGGGTGGTGAAATTATCGCGGTCCGCCGGCTGGCTTGCCACCAGCCCCCACGCCCCGTTGACCGGATATTCCCAGTCGAGATCGATGCCATCGAGGCCGTATTTTCCGACCACTTCCTGCGCCGAGCGGATGAACACCGCCCGTGCTTCCGGCGTGGCGGCCGCGCCGGAGAAGCCGCGCGCGCCCCAGCCGCCGACCGACAGCAGCACTTTCAGATTGGGGTTCTGCTGACGCAGTGTTGGAATTTTTGCTAAATCGGACTGTACCTTGGGCGATAGCCAGATTTGATGCAGCTTCGCAGGATCTTTTAACGCGTCGTTGGTTTCGTCTTTCTCATCGTTGTAGATAAGGCCAAACGAATAGTTGAGGTGGGTAATTTGCCGCACGTCCAGCTTATCGATATCACCGCCCGGCCCGGCGGTAACGTCACCGCCGCCGTTGAAGTAGCCAACGGACATCAGGGAATTCGCGGAAACAACCGAAACGCAGAGCAAGGGTAATGCTGCCAGCAAAGGCAAAAGTTTCATACACGGTCCTCTTTGACATTAAAAAAGCAAACACGCCACGGAAATGGCGTGGCGAAAAAACAACCTTTCGACCCTATCATTGCCGCTGCGTTAAATCTGCGAGATGGTTCACGAGGGGAAAAAGAGGAGAGAGTTGTAGGCCGGATAAGCAAAGCGCCATCCGGCACTACGGGCTAGTGCTGAATTTCCAGCCAGTCATCCAGCGTATACAGCGTCGCGCCTTCTGCCGCCATTTCCATAAAAGCCTGAGCGCTATCCTGCGGCTGAATGTTGACGCCGCGACAGCCGTCGGTAATGACGTTGACCGCATAGCCAAGCTGGAGGGCGTCCAGCACGGTAAACTTCACGCAGTAGTCGGTAGCCAGCCCGAGAACCGTCAGTTCGTCAATCGCCTGTTCGCGCAGCCAGGCGTCCAGCCCGGTCTTCTGCCGATGACCGTTGTCGAAAAAGGCGCTGTAGCTGTCGATGTTGACGCTTTCGCCCTTGTGGAACACCGCGTCGATCGCGTTGTGCGCCAGCAGCGGATGAAACGCCGCGCCATCGCTGTTTTGCACACAGTGATCCGGCCAGAAGGTCTGCGGCAGACCGTCGAGCGTTCCCTGGCTGTAAGGCTCCACGTCGTGCTGGCTGGCAAAGCTGCCGTGATTGGCCGAGTGCCAGTCCTGGCTGGCAATCACCGCTTCACCGCGGCGTTGCGCTTCACCGATCAGCACATTGGCGACATCAATCGTGCTGTCGCCATCGGCAACCGCCAGGGCGCCGCCCGCACAGAAATCATTCTGTAAGTCGACTAATAACAGGGCGCGTTTGCTCATCACTCTCTCCTTAATCGTCTGGCGTCAGTTCGCCGCGCAGGTTCTGCTGCATCGCCGCGCGAATGGCGTCGGCATCCAGCCCCTGACTCAACAGGTAATGTAACTTGGTCAGCGTCGCTTCCACCGTCATATCGGCACCGCCGATGACGCCCGCCTGCGCCAGCGCGTTGCCGGTCGCGTAGCCGCCCATATTCACCTTGCCGGACATACATTGGGTGAGGTTAACCACCACAATACCGCGGCTGCTGGCTTCTGCCAGCTCTTTCAGGAAAACAGCGTTTTGCGGGGCGTTACCCACGCCATAAGAACGCAGGATAAGCGCTTTGACCGGCTGAAGCAGGAAGTTGCGTACCACATCGGCGGAGATCCCCGGATAAATCGTTACCACGCCAATCGGCTGCGGGGTAATGGGATGCACAATCAGCGCACCGTCGCCGTGCGGGGCGGGCGGGGTACCCAGCTTACGAATATGGATACCCGCTTCCAGCAGCGGCGTCAGGTTTGGCGAGGCAAACGCGTCAAAGCCATCCGCATGGGCTTTGGTCGTCCGGTTACCGCGATAGAGACGGTTGTTGAAGAACAGCGTCACTTCGTTAATCGGGTAGTTGGCGGCGACGTACAGCGAATTCAGCAGGTTAATCTGCCCGTCGGAACGCAGCTCCGCCAGCGGGATCTGCGAGCCGGTCACGATAACCGGCTTACCGAGGTTTTCCAGCATAAACGACAGCGCTGAGGCGGTGAACGCCATGGTGTCGGTGCCGTGCAGGATCACAAAGCCATCGTACTCGTCGTAGTGCGCTTTAATATCGTCGGCGATGTGCTGCCAGTCTTCCGGCGTCATGTCGGAAGAGTCCATCAGCGGGTCGTATTCGTGGATAGTAAAGTCCGGCATCTCGGGGCGATGGAACTCTGGCATCAGCGCCAGCTGGCGCTGCAAATGCCCGGAGACCGGGATATAGCCGTGGTCTGAGCGCTGCATCCCGATGGTCCCGCCGGTATAGGCGACGTAAATGGATTTTTTTGGCATGGTTCGTCTATCGATTGAGCAAAAGAAAATCCCCTCCGACAAGGAGGGGATTGCGATTAGCGAATATTGGCGCAGGTCAGGCAAATTGCATAGCGATTTTGCGGATCGTTAAACACCGCCAGCTTATCGCTTTCGGCCTTGACTGCATTTGCGGCGTTCGCCAGCGGGGCCGGGAGATACGCCTGCAGCGCCTGCGGCAGAGAGGCGCGCACCGAGCCGGAGAGGTTATCCATCACCATATCGAAGAACGTCGGTTCGCTCTGATAGTAGTCGATGTGCCACGTCTTCACTTTCGCCAGCTCGGCGGCTTTCGCTACCGCATCGTCAAAGTCGCCAAGGCTATCCACCAGACCATTGGCTTTGGCGTCCTCACCGGTCCAGACATGGCCCTGAGCGATTTTATCAATCGCTTCCGGCGTGCTCTTACGCGACTGCGCCACAAGGGTAATAAAACGTTTGTAGCCGTTTTCGATGCTGAGCTGCATCATCTGCTGCACTTCCTGCGTCAACGCTTTGGTCATCGCCATATCCGCCAGCGGCGAGGTGGCGACGCCGTCGGTGTGCACGCCGATTGAATCCAGCGTGTTCTCGACGGTGTTGATGACGCCAAAGATGCCGATAGACCCGGTCAGCGTGCTCGGGCTGGCAATAATGTAATCCGCCGGGGTAGAAATCCAGTAGCCGCCGGAGGCCGCCATGCCGCCCATTGAGACCACCACCGGTTTGCCCGCCGCTTTCGCTGCCGCCAGCTCTTCGCGAATGACCTCAGAAGCGCTTACGCTGCCGCCAGGGCTGTTCACGCGCAGCACGATGGCTTTGACCTTCGGATCCAGACGCGCGTCGCGAATCTGCGCTGCGGTGGTGTCGCCGCCGACGTTACCCGGGGTTTCTTCACCGTCCATGATGGCGCCGTTTGCAAACACCACTGCGATACTTGAGCCGGTGTCCGCCGGCGTTTTCACCGCATAGTCATACATGCTGATGGCGCTGTAGTTATTGTCGGCCTTGCTCCAGCCGAACGCTTTGGTCATCGCTTTTTCGATATCCGCGCTGGAACCTAAGTTATCCACCAGCTTGTTATCCAGCGCGTACTGCGCCGTGTCGCCATCGACTTTACGCAGCCCATCCAGCACGCCCTGCGCGCCGGGGAAGATCTGCTGCGCCGTCACCTGACGGTTTGCCGCGACGGTGTTGAGGTAGTTCTGCCACAGTTCGCCAATCCAGCGGCTGTCCGCTTCGCGTGCGGCAGGGGACATATCGTCGCGAATAAACGGTTCAACGGCAGATTTATAGGTGCCGACGCGGAACACGTGGGTTGAAACCTTCAGCTTGTCGAGCAGGGTTTTGTAGTACAGCCCGTTAGTGGCAAAACCGTGCAGATCGACCACGCCCTGCGGCGACAGCCAGATCTTATTGGCGAAGCTGGCCAGGTAGTACTGCGCCTGGCTATAGCTATCGCCCACCGCGTAGACCGGCTTGCCGCTGTCGCGGAATTCACGCAGCGCTTTGCCGATATACTGCATAGAAGGCTGGTCGCCGCCGGCAAAGTTTTTCAGATCCAACACAATACCGGTGATATTGCGGTCATCTTTCGCCTGGCGAATGGTCTGCACGATATCAAACAGGGAGTTTTCCTGGAGGCGGTCAGAGCTGGCGCCGAAGAACTGGCGGCCAATCACGCTGAGCTTGCTGCTCGGCGACGGCTTGTCGACCACCACGCCGCTGATATCCATCAGCAGCGCGCCGCGGGTACTGTGTTCAGTGGTACTGCTGAGCTGCATCCAGATGCCGACGCCGACCAGCACCAGCAAGATGAAGAACAGGTTCAGCACCAGCTCACGGACGAAATTGAGTAATCGCCACGTCCATTTAAAGAATCCGGCAATGAAGCGCCATACAGTTCGCATGTATTCTCCCTGCAAAAACGAAAAAAGGTTTACCGAAACGGTAAAACGTGTGGCTATCCTAAATAGACCGTCGCCGCTTGTCAGCAGGAATCGCCTTCTGCGCTGTAACAAAATCCTTGCGCATGTTAATTTTATGAAAAATAACGTGAGAGGAGTGATTCAATGGATGCACTGGAACTGTTGGTGAATCGCCGCAGCGCTTCCCGCCTGACCGAACCGGCCCCAGCGGGGGAACAGCTACAAAATATTCTCCGTGCCGCGCTGCGTGCGCCGGATCACGGCACGCTGCAACCGTGGCAGTTTGTGATTGTGGAAGGCGAAGGCCGTGAACGTTTCAGCCAGCTGCTGGAGCAGGGGGCGAAGGCTGCAAACGGCGACGAGAAGGCCATCGAGAAGGCGCGTAATGCCCCGTTCCGTGCGCCGATGATTATCGTGGCGATCGCCAAATGTCAGGATCACCCGAAGGTGCCGAAATGGGAGCAGGAGATGTCGGCGGGCTGTGCGGTGATGGCGATGCAAATGGCGGCGGTCGCGCAGGGCTTTAACGGTATCTGGCGCAGCGGCGCGTTGACCGATAGCCCGGTAGTGCGCGCGGGCTTTAACTGCGGCGAGCAGGATAAGATTGTCGGCTTCCTCTATCTGGGCACTCCGCAACTGAAGGCTTCGACTACCATTACGCCACCGGATACGGCCCCATTCGTCCGTTATCTCTGAAAAATCACCACGATTGTCTGGATTTCAGGCAAATGCCCGCGAATTCAGACAGTCGTACTTATCACCGCTGTGTTCTGGCGTTAACATACCCCCTCTATACCATGCCAAAGCAATGACAGGAGTTGTCCATGAGCGAGCAGGCCATTCGTTTAACGCAGTACAGCCACGGAGCGGGTTGCGGTTGTAAAATTTCGCCCAAAGTGCTGGAGACCATCCTGCACAGCGAGCAAACGAAGTTTATCGACCCCAACCTGCTTGTTGGCAATGAAACTCGCGACGATGCTGCCGTTTACGACCTGGGTAACGGTACCTCGGTCATCAGCACCACCGATTTCTTTATGCCGATTGTCGACAATCCGTTCGACTTTGGCCGTATTGCGGCAACCAACGCCATCAGCGACATTTTCGCCATGGGCGGTAAGCCGATTATGGCGATTGCCATCCTCGGCTGGCCGATCGGCAAACTGGCGCCGGAAATTGCGCGTGAAGTCACCGAAGGCGGACGCTTTGCCTGCAAACAGGCCGGGATCGCGCTGGCAGGCGGCCACTCTATCGACGCGCCGGAACCGATTTTCGGCCTGGCGGTCACCGGAATTGTGCCTACCGAACGGGTGAAGAAGAACAGCACCGCGCAGGCGGGCTGCAAGCTGTTCCTGACCAAACCGCTCGGTATCGGCGTGCTGACCACCGCCGAGAAAAAATCGCTGCTCAAGCCTGAACATCAGGGGCTGGCGACGGAAGTGATGTGCCAGATGAATCTTGTGGGCTCGGCGTTTGCCAATATTGACGGCGTGAAGGCGATGACCGACGTTACCGGTTTTGGCCTGCTGGGTCACCTGAGCGAAATGTGCCAGGGCGCTGGCGTGCAGGCGCAGATTGATTTTGCCGCCGTACCGAAGCTGCCGGGCGTGGAAGAGTATATTGCCCAGGGCGCGGTTCCGGGCGGTACCGAGCGGAACTTTGCCAGCTATGGTCACCTGATGGGCGCGATGAGCGACGCCCAGCGCGCGCTGCTGTGCGACCCGCAAACCTCCGGCGGCCTGCTGTTGGCGGTGACGCCGGACGCCGAAGCCGCCGTACAGGAGGCTGCCGCTGAGTTTGGTATCACGCTAACCGCTATCGGTGAACTGGTCACCGCGCGCGGCGGCCGTCCGATGGTCGAGCTGCGCTGACCCCATGCGGCTGTTTATTGCGGAAAAACCGAGTCTGGCCCGCGCCATTGCGGATGTACTGCCGAAGCCCCACCGCAAGGGCGACGGCTTTATCGAATGTGGCAACGGCCAGGTGGTGACCTGGTGTATTGGTCACCTGCTGGAGCAGGCGCAGCCGGACGTCTATGACAGCCGCTATGCGCGCTGGAATCTTCAGGATCTGCCGATCGTGCCGGAAAAGTGGCAGCTCCAGCCACGCCCATCGGTCACCAAACAGCTGAACGTCATCAAGCGTTTTCTTCATGAAGCCAGCGAAGTTATTCACGCCGGAGACCCCGATCGCGAAGGACAGCTGCTGGTGGATGAAGTGCTGGACTACCTGCAACTGTCGGCGGAAAAACGCCAGCAGGTGCAGCGCTGTTTGATAAACGACCTCAACCCGCAGGCGGTGGAGCGCGCGATTTCCCGTCTGCGTGCCAACAGCGAATTTATTCCGCTGTGCGTCTCGGCGCTGGCCCGCGCGCGTGCTGACTGGTTGTACGGGATCAATATGACCCGCGCCTATACGATTCTGGGGCGCAACGCCGGTTATCAGGGCGTGCTTTCCGTGGGGCGCGTGCAGACCCCGGTGTTGGGGCTGGTGGTGCGTCGCGACGAAGAGATTGAACACTTCGTCTCAAAGGACTTCTTTGAGGTGAAGGCCCACATCGTCACGCCGAAAGACGAACGGTTCACCGCCGTCTGGCAGCCGAGCGAAGCCTGTGAACCGCATCAGGATGAAGAAGGTCGCCTGCTGAACCGCGCGCTTGCGGAACACGTAGTGAAACGCATTACCGGGCAGCCCGCGCTGGTCACGACCTATAACGACAAGCGCGACTCGGAACCCGCGCCGCTGCCGTTTTCGCTGTCGGCCTTACAGATTGAGGCGGCGAAGCGTTTTGGGCTTAGCGCGCAGAACGTACTGGATATCTGCCAGAAACTGTACGAAACCCACAAGGTGATTACCTATCCGCGCTCCGACAGCCGCTATCTGCCGGAAGAACATTTCGCGGGCCGTCACGCGGTGATCAACGCCATTGGCGTTCACGCTCCGGACCTGCTGCCGCAGCCGGTGGTCAACACTGACACCCGCAACCGCTGCTGGGACGACAAAAAGGTCGATGCCCACCACGCGATTATCCCAACCGCGCGCGCCAGCCACGTCAATCTCAACGACAACGAAGCGAAGGTGTATAACCTGATTGCGCGTCAGTATCTGATGCAGTTCTGCCCGGATGCGGTTTATCGCAAGTGCCAGATCGATCTGGATATCGCTAACGGTAAGTTTGTCGCCAAAGCGCGTTTCCTGGCGGAAGCGGGCTGGCGTACGCTGCTGGGGGCGAAAGAGCGTGATGAAGAGAACGACGGCACGCCGCTGCCGGTGGTGGCAAAAGCGGACGAACTGCTGTGCGAGAACGGCGAAGTCGTTGAGCGACAAACCCAGCCGCCGCGACACTTTACCGACGCCACGCTGCTGTCGGCAATGACCGGTATCGCCCGCTTTGTGCAGGATAAAGATCTGAAAAAAATCCTCCGCGCGACCGACGGTTTAGGCACCGAAGCAACGCGTGCGGGTATTATCGAACTGCTGTTTAAGCGCGGTTTCCTGACCAAAAAAGGACGCTATATTCACTCTACCGACGCCGGTAAAGCGCTGTTCCATTCGCTGCCCGAAATGGCGACGCGTCCGGATATGACCGCGCACTGGGAATCCACCCTGACGCAAATCAGCGAAAAGCAGTGCCGCTACCAGGACTTTATGCAGCCGCTGGTTGGGACGTTGTTCCAGTTGATTGACCAGGCGAAGAGCACGCCGGTACGGCAGTTCCGCGGGCTGGCCGCGCCAGGCGGCGCGAAGAAGTCGTTCAGTAAAGGCAAAGGAAAAAGTAAGAAAGCAGCGGCAAGCCCTGCACCAGACGTCTAGTCGGGGATGTCCACTTGTAGGCCGGATAAGGCGTTTACGCCGCCATCCGGCAATGTGCTCAGACCGCCTGATGGCGCTGCGCTTATCAGGCCTACGGTTCAAAACGATAGCCCGGCGTCGCTTTCGCGTCCGGGCTATTTGTTTTAAATCACGCCCTGCGCCAGCATCGCGTCGGCCACTTTCACAAAGCCCGCAATGTTCGCGCCGCGAACGTAGTTGGTTTGCTTCGCTTCGCCGCCGTGCTCAACGCAGGCATGGTGAATATCCAGCATGATGTGGTGCAGACGCGTGTCCACTTTCTCGGCTTTCCAGCTCATACGCGCGGCGTTCTGCGCCATTTCCAGACCGGAAGTTGCTACGCCACCGGCGTTCGCCGCTTTGCCCGGCGCGAACAGGACGCCTGCCTCGAGGAACAGGTCGGTTGCTTCGATGGTGGTCGGCATGTTGGCGCCTTCCGCCACGGCCTTGACGCCGTTGGCGATCAGCACGCGCGCCGCGTCGGCATCCAGCTCGTTCTGGGTGGCGCACGGCAGCGCGATATCCACCGCCACGCTCCACGGCTGCTGACCTTCCAGATACACCAGACCGAATTCGCGCGCGTAGTCGGCGACGCGACCGTCGCGGCTAGCTTTGATTTCGCACAGACGCGCCAGCTTCTCTTTGGTGAAGCCAGACTCATCCACCACGGTACCGCTGGAGTCGGAGGCGGTGATCACGCGCGCGCCCAGCTCCATCGCTTTTTCAATCGCATACTGCGCGACGTTGCCGGAGCCTGACACCGCCACGCGCATGCCTTCGAAGCCCAGACCGTGACGTTTGAGCATCGCTTCGGTGAAGTACACCAGGCCGTAGCCGGTGGCTTCCGGGCGAATCAGACTGCCGCCGAAGGAGAGCCCTTTACCGGTGAAGACGCAGGAGGTGTCGTTAGACAGTTTTTTCATCATCCCGGCCATAAAGCCGACTTCACGACCACCCACGCCAATATCGCCCGCCGGAACGTCGGTGTCGGAGCCCAGATGACGGTAGAGTTCAGTCATCAGCGCCTGGCAGAAACGCATCACTTCGCCTTCGCTTTTGCCTTTCGGATCGAAGTCAGAACCGCCTTTACCGCCGCCCATTGGCAGGGTGGTCAGGGCGTTTTTGAAGGTCTGCTCAAAGCCGAGGAATTTCAGAATAGACAGGTTTACAGACGGGTGGAAACGCATCCCGCCTTTGAACGGCCCGATGGCCGAACTGAACTGTACGCGCCAGGCGCGGTTAACTTGTACCTGATTACGATCGTCCACCCACACCACGCGGAACTGAATCACTCGCTCAGGTTCAACTAATCTTTCCAGCAGGGAGAGCTGGCGATAGCGCGGGTTTTGTTCGAGGAACGGCCAGAGTGTTGTCATGACTTCGCGTACGGCCTGAGCAAACTCGGTCTGGTGTGGGTCGCGCTGTTGAACATGAGCCAGAAAGGTATCCAGGGAGCAAACCTTGTCCATAAGTATAAGTACCTCTTATGATTGTGGATGTATGTAGTTGTTATGGTTGTGTTTAATGACGTGCGTTATTTCGACTATATCACTACCCGGCTAACGGATGACAAGGATTTTCCGGAAGCGGAATAAAATTAATACTCAATGCCGGGTCATAACTAAAAGCGATGACGTAAAAAAGTTAAGTTGCACGCCCATTTGGTCGATAGTAATACAAGGTGCTTTTTTAAGGAGACAGGTGATGAAATGCTTCTGGATTGCTGGCGCGTTAGCGCTGTTTTGTAACGTCGCGCAGGCGCGTCCTCAGGTGGAAGTTAACGTTCCCCCCGAGGTTTTCAGCAACAACAACAGCAGCCAGCGCGTGCAGCCGTGCGCCCAGTGCTGTATTTATGAAAATCAGAACTACTCTGAAGGGGCGGTGGTGAAAGTCGAGGGGGTGTTGCTCCAGTGCCAGCGCGACGAGCGCGCCATCAGCACGAACCCGCTCGTTTGGCGTCGGGTAAAGCCATAAACGCCGCTAATAATGGCACGTCGGCGGGGGCCAGATCGTAGCCTTGCGCTTCCTGCGGCGTGCACCACACCAGGGCGCTATGCTCGCGTGCGATGAGCTCGCCATCAAAACGCGGCACGTACCAGGCGTGCAGATGAATGATACGTCCGGAGACTTCGCGGCGATGGCTCGCCACATAGCAGGCGGGCCAGGCGGTAATCGCCAGCTCTTCCTGCAGCTCGCGGATCAGCGCTTCCCGCTGGCTCTCTCCGGCCTCCACTTTGCCCCCGGCAAATTCCCACAGCCCGGCCTGATCGGCATGAGGTGGACGTTGGGCGAGAAGAATTTTGCCATTTTGTTCAATAATAGCGGCAACAACATCAATCGTTTTCAGCATAGCGGTCAAAGACGAGATAACAGAGTTGCCATAATATCCTTGCTTTGCCGTTAGCTAAAGTTTTGCAGGAGTCTCCGGGTGAAAAACCGCCAACCCTGGGTGCAGCCGCTCAGCCAATTACCGCTCAGTTTAAAACCGATTACCGCCATGCAGCGCAAGCACTATGGCGAGGTCCTCAATCCCACGCGCTGGTGGGGGCGCATGCCGCGCCTGTTCTGGCTGGTGGCGCTGTTTGTCGGCTATCTGGAACGCAAAAAAGCGCGTCTTGCGCCGACGCTGCGCGCGCTGCTGATGACCCGCGTATCCCAGCAGTGCGACTGCGCGTTCTGCATTGACGCCAACAGCTTGCGCCTGGCGCAGCGCTGCGGGGCGATGGATAAGGTGCTGGCGCTGGAGGCGTGGCGCACTTCGGCGCTGTTTACCCCGGCTGAACGCGCCGCGCTGGATTACGCCGAGGCGATGACCGCCACGCCGCCGCGAATCTCTGAGGCTCAAAAACAAGAGTTACACTGTCACTTTAACGATGCGCAGATAACGGAAATGACGGCGCTGGTGGCGTTTCAGAATTTATCCGCGCGCTTCAACGCCGCGCTGGAGATCCCCTCGCAAGGGCTGTGTTCGATGAGAGAAAAAACCGATGCTTGATAAACACCTGCACCCACGCCTGAAGCCGTGGCTTAACCGCGCCGCGCAGGCTTTGGATAAGCCCGGCGTGTCGGCGGATGGCATTACGCTGGTCGGTTTTGCTATCGGCGTACTGGCGTTGCCGTTTCTGGCGCTGGGATGGTATGGCGCGGCGCTGGTCGCCATTATTGTTAATCGTCTGCTGGATGGTCTGGACGGCGCGATGGCCCGCCGTCGCGGGCTGACCGACGCGGGCGGTTTTCTCGATATCGCGCTGGATTTTCTGTTCTACGCGCTGGTGCCGTTCGGCTTTATGCTTGCCGACCCGGCGGCCAACGCGCTGGCTGGCGGCTGGCTGCTGTTCGCTTTTATGGGCACCGGTAGCAGTTTTCTGGCCTTTGCCGCGCTGGCAGCGAAGCATCAGATCGATAATCCGGGCTACGCCCATAAGTCGTTTTACTATCTTGGCGGCTTAACCGAGGGGACAGAGACTATCCTGCTGTTTGTGCTGGGCTGTCTCTTTCCGGCGTGGTTTGCGTGGATGGCGTGGATTTTCGGCGCGTTGTGCTGGCTCACAACCTTTAACCGGGTGTGGGGAGGATACATGACGCTGAAAAATCTTCAGCGTCATGAAAACGTGGATTAACGTGAACTTTCCGGGCCGCGATCGCCGGTGGCAACCGGGTTTTTCGGATTGCCGCTCCACTCATACCAGCCGCCGTCGTAGACGCTGACGTTTTTCCAGCCCATTGCGCGGGCGTACATGAAGGTCTCCGAGGCGCGCCAGCCGGTACCGCAGTAGAAGGATACCTGCTGGTCTGGCGTGATATTCCAGGATTTCCACATCGCCGCGATATCATCTGCGCTGCGCATAGTGCCGTCCGGGTTATGGAAGTCTTCCATATGGGTGGAGTCGCTCCCCGCGTGGCCCCAGCGTGCGCCCGCAATGTCACCTTTGGGCTTGATATAGCTATAGCCGCTGGTGGTGCCGATAAACTCCGGCCACGAACGAATGCTCACCAGCGATGCGTCCTGACGATGCAGTAGACCGCGCGCCTGTTCCATATCCAGCATCAGCTGTGGTTGTGCCGGGATAGTCACGCCGAAATCCGGCTCAGGTTTCACGTCTTTTGCTAAGCCGCGCTCGACAGGCAGACCGGCATCCGACCAGGTTTTCCACCCGCCATCGAGCAGACGTACGTCTTTAACACCGGCATACAGCATAATCTGCGCCACGCGCGCTGCGGCGTAAACGTCGCGACCATAGAGGATCACGGTCGTATCATGACGAATGCCGTGTTTCGCCAGCATCGCTTTCAGCTGGGCGTCGGACACTTTATTCCACAGCGGCTCGCTTTCCACCTCGTTGGTGTCGATATAGCCTGCATTCGGAATATGGCTGACCAGATAGAGCTTCGGCGCGCCCCAGGCAGCTTCAATCACCTTATAGTCGCCCGCCGGTTTCGCCGGAACGTCTTTCCCCTGTTGCAGGTCGTGCAGCCACTGTGGATAAACCAACTGTTCGAAGTGCGGCAGCTTTTGCAGACGCTCGGGCTGTTGCAGCGCGTCGCTCAGGGTAGAGATATTGGTGTAGCCCGCTTCTTTCAGGCGCTTAGCCACCGCGTCGTTATCTTTACTGTCGCCGTACAGGGCAATATCAGTTTCTTTTTTCAGCTGGTGCTGCTGCGCCCACGCGATCAACTGTTCGTTGTTCATGGCGGAAAGCCAGCTGGCGGAGAGGTTTAGCGCCCCCGGTTCATGCCCCTGCGGGCCGTTCACCTGCTGCGGCCAGCCGTTGTAGAACGCGCTCAGACGCGTATCGATGGCGGTGCCTTTTTGCTGGAGCAGATGGGTGAAGGTCAAGGTTTTTGCCGTTTCAGCGGCGAAGACAGAGGAGGCGAGGCCAAGTGCAAGGGCCAGCGCGGTCAGTTGAGAAACACGTTTCATCAAATCGTCCGACGAGGATAAAAGGAGCGTCATTTTGAACCTCCGGTGAAATAAAAACCTTGCGTTAACGCAGTTTTTCCCGCGTCAACGCCAGTTTGCGAGCTGCAGACAGCGGCCGCCTGGCGGGACGTCATCCGGGTCGTGGGTGACCTGTACCACCGGAATATGCTGCTGCTGGAGTTCGCTAAACACCCACTGGCGGAAGCTGCCGCGTAGCTGTTGGTCAAGGCGGCTGAACGGTTCATCCAGCAGCAGCGCATCAGGTTGTGCCAGCAGGGCGCGCAGCAGGGCGACGCGGGCGCGCTGGCCGCCGGAAAGCGTGGCCGGGTCGCGGGCGTAAAAGCCGGACAGTTCAGCATGTTCCAGCGCCTGCTCAACCCGCATTTGACGGGTATCCCGGGCAACGCTTGCCGGTAGCGCAAGACGCAAATTCTGCCCTACGCTCAGGTGGTCGAACAGCAGTGCGTCCTGAAACAAAATGCCGATACGTCGTTTTTCGGTTGGCAGCGTGTCGGTACGCTTATCGTTAAGCCACAGTTCGCCTTGTGCGCGAAACGCGCCATCCAGTGCGCCCACCATCCAGGCAAATAACGTTGATTTTCCGCAGCCGGAAGGGCCCATTAGCGTCACAACTTCGCCGGGCGGAACGTGAAAGTTCACCGCACGCAGCAGCGGCTGACCGGCGAGCGTGAGCGTCAGATTCTGCACCAGCAACATTAGCGTAGTCCTCGTCGAAAATGGCTGATGCGCCGTGCCAGCAGCGCGGTCAGCAAGAAAAAGAACATTGGCAACAGCAGTTGCCACAGCGCCTGGGCGGCTAATGTGTCGGTGGCACCGCCGCTGCTCAAAGCGACCGCTTCGGTCGTAAGCGTTGGGATTCGTCCGCCGCCCAGCCACTGGGTAGGCAGATACTGGGCGATGCTGACGGAAAATCCCACCGCCAGCGCAGAGAGCGAAGGGCGGATAATCAGCGGGCATTTCAACTGCCAGAATCGGCGTAGACGGCCCCAGCCGAGCGTTTGCGCCAGCAGTATCTGGCGTGGGTCAATTTGCTGCCAGGCGGGACGCAATACAAACAGCATCCACGGCACGACCCACAGCAGATGCCCCCACAGCACGGCACTGAACTGGCCGTCAAACCAACCATACAGCGCCAGCTGATACTGCCCGGCGGCCAGCGGCAGCGCGGGCAATACCAGGGGAAGAGAAAGCCAATGCTGATGTCGCGTCGGGCCCCATTCCAGCCAAACCAGGCAGACGGCGCCGCCGATGAACGCCGACAGCAGCGCCAGCCACAGGCTGTTGGCGAGGGTTTTGGAGGCAGGCAAGGTGCTGTTCGCTAACCCCAACAAAAACACAACGCACAGCAGCCCGCATAGCGGCAGCGCCAGCCCGACTATTCTGCCAGGCAGCAGAGGGAAATGTGGGTGGCGTGTGCCGTTAAGACGCGGCGTATGTCCCCGCCAGATGCGCCACAACAGGCTGGCCGCAGCGGCTAATACAGCGAGGAGCGCCAATAGCAGCAGACAGGCCAGCTCCCCTTTAGCCTGAACATCCGCGTCAGCATCATTCAACCATTGCCAGGCCAGCACCGCCAGCGTCGGCGGGTTACCGGGGCCAATGATCGTCGCCACGTCCACCACCGACAGCGTCCAGGCGGTGGTGGCCAGCAGCGCGACGCGCAAGGACGGCATCAACGCCGGGAGGATCACGCGAGTCAGGCACTGACCGCGTCCGTAGCCAAGGCTTTGAAACACGATTACCTGCTGCGCCAGCCGCCTTTCACCGAGCAGCGCCCAGCACACCCACAGCAAAAAGCCGCACTCTTTGACCGCCAGCACCAGGCCGAGCCCGATGCCGTAACGATCCTGTACAGGCGTCAGCGTCGGCAGCAGGCGGTACAGCGTGCCACCTTCGGCAAACAGCAGCAGCGCGCAGGTGGCGAAAGCGACGTGCGGTAGCGCCAGCAGCCACGGCAGGCGTGAGGAAAGCCGTTGCCAGGCTGGTGAGGGCCAGAGGGTGGTGATAAGCAGCAGCGTCAACAGCAGCGCGCCGCCGACGGCGATAAGCGTTGAAATCAACGTTGCCGCCACGGCCTGCGACAGCTGCGGGTCGGACAGCAGCTGTTGCCAGTGCGTCAGCGACAGTGCTGGCGTGAGGAGGATACCCGCAGCTGGCAGCAGGGGCAGATAGATGATCAGCATCATGCCCCAGCACAGCAGTATTAATGCGTACCGTAACGGCGCAGCCATTCCTGCTCCAGCGCGTTAACCCATGCCGCATGCGGTTCAGCCAGTACCGGCGGAGTATTTTCCGGCATCAGGGCTTGCAATGTTTTTTGCTGCCCGGCGTCGAGCTTTGCCGGATCCAGCACGCTGGGGTCGCCCCAGATCGCCGGGTCGGCTTTACGCAGCTGCGCGGCAGGCGACAGCAGGAAGTTTGCCACCACCTGCGCCCCGGCGCTGGCGGAGGCGTTGGCCGGGATGGTGACAAAGTGGACGTTGCCGAGCATACCGTTGCTAAAGCCGAAGCTGTAGCTATCTTTCGGCAACTGGCCTTTCGCCACCTTTTGCTTTGCGTGCATCGGGTTAAAGGTCAGCGACAGGCGCAGCGTACCGTTGGCCAGCATCGTATCCATGCGCGCCGGTGACGGCGGGAAATCTTTGCCGTTACGCCACAGCAGCGGATGCAACTGGTCGAGGTAGGCCCACAGCGGGGCGGTGACGGCGGCGAACGTTTTCTCCTCCGGCTGCTGTTTCAGCGCCTCGGGTTGGCCGGTGAGGTCAATCAACAATTGCTCCAGCAGCGCAGTACCGGTGAAATCCGGCGGGCGCGGATAGGTGACGGTACCGGGATGCGCTTTGGCAAACTCAAGAACCGCCTGCGCAGAGCGGGGTGGCTGCGGCGTTTGCTGCTGACGAGCGATAAAGGTCAACTGTGCGCTGCCCCAGGGGGACTCAGCGCCTTCGACCGGCACGGAAAAATCTTCGCGGACGGGTTTACTGACGTCGACATAGCGCCAGTTCGGCAACTGCTCTGCCCAGCCGGTATGCAGCAGGTTGGCTTCTTTCAGCGTGCGGAAGTTCTCGCCGTTGACCCACAACAGATCGACCGAACCGTTGGTTTTACGCCCGGCGCGGGCTTCGGTCTGGATACGCTTCACCGTATCTGCCGCGTCGGCGATGTGCACAATGCGCAGATCAATCGCGTAATCGCGCTTTACTTCGCCGCTGACCCAGTCCAGGTAGTGGTTGACCGCCTCGTCGCCGCCCCAGGCGTTAAACCAGACGGTCTGGCCTTTGGCTTCCTGTTCAATCTGTGACCAGTCGGCAGCAGCGGCGGTGAGCGAACAGAGCGATAATAGCCCCAGCAGGCCGTTACGCAGCTGTCGACGGGTTTTGCCGTGATAGCGCATCAAGATTTCCTCTTTTGGCGTTCGTGGTAGAACGTCTTAGCGACAAAAATAACGATAGTCAGTGCGAACAGAATAAATAGCCCGGTCACCAGCCAGAACGTGCCGCCGGTGAGTAGGCTGCCAACCCACGAGTAAACAATCGTCGCGGGAAGCTGCCCGAGACCGGTCGCCAACAAAAAGTGGCGAAAACGCAGAGAAGTCAAACCCGCGGCGTAGCTCACCGGATCGAACGGTACGAACGGCAGCAGGCGGCAGATAAGGATCGTGTGTTTACCGTAGCGATCGAAAAAACCGTCGACGCTCTTGAGCACCGTTTTCCCGGTCAGTTTTTCAACCACGCCGCGGCCCATCAGGCGGGCGATATAAAAACAGAGCGCCGCCCCGACCATCGCGCTGCTCCAGGAGAGCACGCCGCCCCAGAAGGCGCCAAACAGCGAGGCGTTGGCGAAGGTGATCAAAAACGCGGGCAACGGCGCGGCAATGGCCTGGAAAATCATCAGCAGAAACGACACCACCGCGGCCTGCGAGCCATAAGAGTGAATAAAGCGCTCGATGCCTTGTTGATCGAGTGCCAGAAATGCGCCCAGGCTATTGTGGACGAAAAGGTTAACGCTCGGTATCCACCACCAGGCCAGCAGCAGGGCGATAAAAGCCGCGACGAGCAGCGCGCGGGCGTACCAGATAGGTTTCATTCACCGTCCTCGACAGGAAGCGTGACGCGTTTATGGCGTGCATAGCCTTTTGCCGCCTGTACCAGCGCAAACAGCGCCAGCCCCGCAAGGCTCAGCTTAAGGATGAAGGCGAGGGTGATGCCGTCCGTCGCCAGTTCGCTCGCCATCAGGGTATAAATAAAGATCCCCGGTAGGGTGGTGAGCGCAGAAATCAGCGTATACGGCCAGAAGCGAATGGCGGTTAAGCCGTAGGCGTAGTTTTGAATATTGTATGGAAACAGTGGGATCAGTCGGGTGAGAATCAGAAAATCAATCCCGGAGCGCCCGATCCCGCGCTCAATGGCCTGAAAGGTGTGCGTATGTCCGACGTATTTCAGCAGCAGCGCCCGCCCCAGCCAGCGCGCCAGCAAGAACGACAGCGCCGAGGCGACGGTGGCGGCAATCAGCGACAGGAGGGTGCCGAGCCACGGGCCAAACACGATACCGCCTGCCAGCACCAGCACGCTCCCTGGCAGCAGACAGACCGTCGCGAGAATAAACAGCGCGATATAGAGCGCGTAGCCGAGCGTACCGCTGGCCTGCACGGTATCCTGCAGACGGCGTAAATGGGTTATCAGGTCAATGAGACCAACGGTGTGAATCAAAAAGAAAAGCAGGCTGATAACAACAGCCATGAGCAGGAGCTTAGCGGCTGTGCGGTACCGACTTCTTTTGCATGGGGTCCTCCTGCCGGGAAGAAAAGGTGCGCGCGACGTTATTATACATTCTCGAGTCCAGCAAGAGTTTAGCGCCTGTTTATTGATTTTGCTCAGAATTATTTGGGTAGCCCTGCGCGGACTACCCAGGATAACGCTTACTTAAAGGTTGCCCACACCGGCGCGTGATCCGACGGTTTTTCCATCGCGCGAATTTCGTAGTCGATGCCGGTTTCCACGCAGTGCGCCGCCAGCGGGGTGCTTGCCAGCAGCAGGTCTATACGCAGACCGCGGTTGTCATCAAACCCTTTGGAACGATAGTCAAACCACGAGAAGCGGTCGTGGGTCTCCGGGTTGGCGTTACGGAAGGTATCCACCAGGCCCCAGCCCAGCAGGCGCTGCATCCACTCGCGTTCTTCCGGCAGGAACGAACACTTACCGGTGCGCAGCCAGCGCTTGCGGTTCTCTTCGCCGATACCGATGTCGAGGTCGGTCGGGCTGATGTTCATGTCACCCATAATCAGCACCGGGTTCTCTTTACTCAGGTGGGTTTCCAGGTAGTCCTGCAGATCCTGGTAGAATTTGGTTTTGGCCGGGAATTTGGTTTCGTGATCGCGGCTTTCCCCCTGCGGGAAATAGCCGTTAACCACCGTGACGTTACCAAACGGCGACGGCACTTCGGCAATGATAATGCGGCGCTGGGCATCTTCATCATCGGTCGGGAAGCCGCGATAAACGGCAACCGGCTCGGCTTTTGTCAGCATTGCGACGCCGTAGTGGCCCTTCTGACCATGGTAGAAAATGTGGTAACCGAGTTTTGCGACCTCTTCAAGCGGAAACATGTCGTCGTGAACCTTTGTCTCCTGCAGGCCAATCACATCGGGCTGATGCTTTTCGACGATGGCTTCCAGTTGATGAGGACGGGCGCGCAGGCCGTTGATATTAAAAGAGACAAATTTCATAGTCGTCGCCACTTTGCAGAATGAATTGTGACGGGATAGTAGCAGAATTTAACGTTCCCCGCTGCCTTCCCCCAGCGGTATGACCGATTTCTTTTATTGCCGCTGCCGTCCTGACGAGCAAAATTTGCACCAGATTGAGGCAATCTGCGCCGTTATGAGGCGTAAATCTACGATAAATTTCGCAGTCGATCACAAATCCAGAATGATATTTTGCTGATGCATAATATTTCTTAATTTCCCTCTGCAACATCGCTGTATGTCATTAATATTCACTTTATATGCAAGTTTAGTGAATAATAATGACTTGTAAGTCATTGATATTTCGTCAACGCCCTGCGTTTATGCACTTTTTCTCCTCGCTGGCACGAACCGTGCAATCTACATTTACAGTGAAATACACTCAATTAATTAACAAAAAATAAACCATTTATTTACCTGTCGAGGTCGCTATGTCTCAGTCAATCAGCCGTCAAGATTTTGATCAGTGGATGATGCCGGTTTACGCACCGGCACCGTTTATTCCGGTACGCGGTGAGGGCGCCTGGCTGTGGGATCAACAGGGTAAAGGCTATGTCGATTTTGCGGGGGGGATTGCCGTGAACGCACTCGGGCACGCCCACCCGGCGATGATCCGCGCGCTGACCGAACAGGCGGGGAAATTCTGGCATACCGGGAACGGTTACACCAATGAACCGGCGCTGCGGCTGGCGAAACAGCTGATTGACGCCACCTTCGCCGATCGCATCTTTTTCTGTAACTCGGGCGCGGAGGCTAACGAAGCGGCGCTGAAGACGGCGCGTAAATATGCCCATGATCGCTTTGGCAGCCACAAGAGCGGCATCGTGGCGTTTAAAAACGCATTTCATGGCCGCACGCTGTTTACCGTGAGCGCCGGGGGACAGCCCGCCTACTCACAGGATTTCGCGCCGCTGCCGCCGGATATTCGCCACGGCGTCTACAACGACATCGACTCCGCCCGAGTACTGATTAACGACGATACCTGCGCGGTGATTGTGGAGCCTATCCAGGGAGAAGGCGGCGTGATCCCGGCATCGCTTGAGTTTTTGCAAGAGCTGCGCGCGTTGTGCGATCGCCACCACGCGGCGCTGATTTTTGACGAGGTACAGACCGGCGTGGGGCGCACCGGTGAGCTCTATGCCTATATGCACTACGGCGTCACGCCGGACCTGCTCACCACGGCAAAAGCGCTGGGCGGCGGATTCCCGATCGGCGCGCTGCTGGCGAGCGAAGCCTTTGCCAGCGTAATGACGGTGGGCACCCACGGCACAACCTACGGCGGCAATCCGTTAGCCTGTGCGGTTGCCGGCGAGGTACTGTCGATTATCAACACCCCACAGGTGCTCAACGGCGTGAAGCAGCGCGAGCAGTGGTTTAAAGAACGGCTGCAGGCGATTAACGCGCAGTTTGGGCTGTTTAAAGAGATTCGCGGCGTCGGCCTGCTGATTGGCTGCGCGCTGCGCGATGAATATGCCGGTAAGGCCAAACAGATAAGCCTGTTGGCCGCCGACGAAGGGCTGATGGTGCTGATTGCCGGGGCCAACGTGGTGCGTTTTGCTCCGGCGCTTATCGTCAAAGAAGAGGATGTGACCCTCGGTCTCAACCGCTTCGCCGCCGCCTGTGAACGTTTTGTCGCGGGAGAGTCATCATGATGATTATCCGTCCGGTTGGGGCTGGCGATCTCCCCGGCCTCTTGACCCTGGCAGGGGAAACGGGCGGCGGGCTGACCTCGCTGCCCGCCGATGAACAGACGCTGGCGGCGCGTATCGCCCGCTCGCAGGCGACCTGGCAGGGAACGTTGCCGAGCGGTGACCAGGGGTACGTTTTCGTGCTGGAAGATACCCGCAGCGGCGCGGTGGTCGGTGTTTGCGCTATCGAAGTGGCGGTCGGGATCAACGACCCCTGGTACAACTATCGGGTAGGGACGCTGGTGCATGCCTCGAAGGAGTTAAACGTCTATAACGCGCTGCCAACGCTGTTTTTGACCAACGATCACACCGGCAGCAGCGAACTGTGTACGCTGTTCCTTGACCCCGCATGGCGCAAAGAGAGCAACGGTCATCTGCTGTCATCCTCGCGCTTCTTATTTATGGCTGCCTTCCGCGATCGCTTCAACCATAAGGTGGTGGCGGAAATGCGCGGTGTGATTGACGAATATGGCTACTCGCCGTTCTGGGAAAGCCTGGGAAAACGCTTTTTCTCAATGGAGTTTGCTCGCGCCGACTATCTGTGCGGTACCGGCCAGAAGGCGTTTATTGCCGAACTGATGCCAAAACATCCGATCTACACCGATTTTCTCAGTGAAGAAGCCCGCGCGGTGATCGGGCAGGTTCATCCGCAAACCGCGCCTGCGCGAGCCGTGCTGGAGAAAGAAGGCTTCCGCTATCGCGATTATGTCGACATTTTTGACGGCGGTCCGACGCTGGAGTGCGAAATTGACCGGGTGCGCGCGGTGCGCAAAAGTCGCCTGGTGACGGTGACAGAAGGAGATCCCGGCGGTACAGAGCTGCCGCTTTGCGTGGTCGCGAATGAACAGTATCAGCACTATCGCGCCATGCTGGTGCACGCCGACCCGGCGGGCGAAACCCTGACGTTAAACGCTGAGCAACTGGATGCCCTGAACTGCCATCCGGGCGATGCGGTTCGCCTGGTCCGCCTGTGCCCTGAGGAGAAAAAAATATGAGCCTATGGATTAATGGGAAATGGCTGATCGGCGAGGGGCCGCGTCGTCAACGCGCCAATCCGGTCAGCGGTGAAACGGTATGGCAGGGACACGATGCCAGCGCCCTCCAGGTGGAGTCCGCCGTAGATGCGGCCCGGCAGGCCTTTCCGGCCTGGGCGAAGCGCGCGTTCAGCGAACGTCAGCAGATGGTTGAAACGTTTGCCAGTCTGCTGGAGGCAAATAAAGCGGCGCTGACGGAGACTATCGCCCGCGAGACGGCGAAACCGCGCTGGGAAGCGGCGACCGAAGTGGCGGCGATGATCAATAAAATCGCCATTTCCGTGAAGGCTTATCACAGCCGGACCGGCGAAAGCCATGCCGATATGGCCGATGGCGCGGCGACGCTGCGCCATCGACCACACGGCGTGCTGGCGGTGTTCGGCCCCTATAATTTCCCCGGTCATTTGCCGAACGGCCATATCGTTCCCGCGCTGCTGGCTGGGAATACGCTGGTGTTTAAGCCCAGCGAACTGGCGCCGGACTGCGCCCTGGCCGTGGTGAAGCTCTGGGAACAGGCGGGGCTGCCGCCGGGGGTACTCAATCTAGTGCAGGGCGGGCGTGAGACCGGCGAAGCGCTGAGCGTCCAGCCGGGCCTCGACGGCATGTTGTTCACCGGCAGTTCCGCGACCGGTTTCCATCTGCACCGCCAGCTTGCCGGGCAGCCGCAAAAAATGCTGGCGCTGGAAATGGGCGGCAACAATCCGCTGATCGTTGATGAACCCACGGATATCGATGCCGCGGTGCACCTGACCATTCAATCGGCGTTTATTACCGCCGGGCAGCGCTGTACCTGTGCGCGCCGGCTGCTGGTCAAGCGCGGCGCGCTGGGTGATGCTTTCTTGCAGCGGCTGGTGGAGGTGAGCGGGCGCATAATTCCCGCGGCCTGGGATGCCGAGCCGCAGCCGTTTATTGGCGGGCTGATCTCGGCGCAGGCGGCTGAGCGCGTGCATCAGGCCTGGCAGATGCAGGTGGAACATGGCGGCGTGACGCTGCTGGCACCGCGTTTGTTACAGCCGGGTACCTCGCTGCTGACGCCGGGAATTGTTGAGCTGAGCGAAGCGCATGATATCACCGATGAAGAGGTGTTCGGGCCGCTGCTGGGCGTCTGGCGCTATGATGATTTCGACCAGGCTATCGCGCTGGCCAACGCAACGCGCTATGGGCTGTCCTGCGGGCTGATTTCGCCGGAACGGGATAAATTTGAGCGCCTGCTGCTGGAAGCGCGGGCCGGTATCGTGAACTGGAATAAACCGCTAACCGGGGCGGCCAGCACCGCGCCGTTTGGTGGCGTCGGCGCCTCCGGCAACCATCGTCCGGGGGCCTGGTATGCCGCTGATTATTGCGCGTGGCCGATGGCCAGCCTTGAAGCACCGACGGCAACCTTGCCGGCGACGCTCAACCCGGGGCTGGATTTCCAGCGCGAGGTGCCATCATGAAGGCCTGGGAGGTGAATTTTGACGGTCTGCCGGGGCTAACGCATCACTATGCCGGATTGTCGTTTGGCAATGAGGCCTCGACCCGCAACCAGTACCAAATTTCGAACCCGCAGCGCGCGGCGAAGCAGGGGTTGCTGAAAATGAAGGCGCTGGCGGATGCCGGTTTCCCGCAAGGCGTGATCCCACCGCAGGAGCGACCGAACGTGGCGCTTCTGCGCCAGCTTGGTTTTAGCGGCCGCGATGAGCAGGTGGTGGCGAAAGCTGCCGCACAGGCACCGGAACTGTTGAGCGCGGCCAGTTCGGCGTCGGCAATGTGGGTCGCGAACGCGGCGACGGTATGCCCCTCGGCGGATGCCTTAGATGGCAAGGTGCACCTGACGGTCGCCAACCTCAGTAGCCTGCTGCACCGCGCGAGCGAAGCGCCGACGACTCAGGCCGTGCTGCAGGCCATATTTGCACATCCGGCGCATTTTGCCGTACACGGTCCGCTGCCATCGGTGGCGGCGCTGGGCGACGAAGGGGCGGCGAACCATAACCGGCTGGGGCGTGACTATGGGCAGCCGGGGACGCAGCTGTTTATCTACGGCCGCGATTCGCTGAACGCGCGTCAGCCGCAGCGCTATCCGGCGCGCCAGACGCGTGCCGCCAGCGAGGCGGTGGCGCGCCTCAATCAGCTCAACCCTCATCAGGTGATTTTCGCTCAGCAAAACCCGCAGGTGATCGATCGGGGCGTGTTCCACAACGATGTGATCGCCGTCAGTAACCGACAGGTGCTGTTTTGTCATGAACAGGCGTTTGTCGACCAGCCGGGACTGCTGCGCCAGCTGGCGCAGAAAGTACCGGAGTTTATGCCGATTGAGGTTCCCTCCTCGAAGGTGACGGTTGCCGAAGCGGTGGAGACCTATTTGTTTAACAGCCAACTGCTCAGTAAACCCGACGGCAGCATGTTGCTGGTACTGCCGGGCGAAGCGCAGGAGCACCCGCGCGTCTGGCGTTATCTCAACGCGCTGCTGGCGCAGGATAATCCGATTGACGAACTGAAGGTGTTCGACCTGCGCGAAAGCATGGCCAACGGCGGTGGGCCAGCATGTCTGCGCCTGCGGGTGGTGTTGACCGAGGATGAGCGCAGGGCGGTGAACCCGGCGGTGATGATGAACGATACGCTATTTGCCACGCTCAATGACTGGGTCGACTGTTATTACCGGGATCGGCTGACGCAGGCCGATCTCGCCGACCCGCAGCTGCTGGTGGAAGGGCGCGAAGCGCTGGACAGGTTGACCCAGATTTTACAGTTAGGATCGATCTACCCTTTTCAGCGCTAAGGAGGCGGCATGAAACAATTTCTGGCGTTGACGCTGGCGGGGAGGTTACCGCCGCAGCCTGAGGGTGAGACGGCAAGTTTTCACTGGGAGTGGCGTGAGGCGGGCGTATTGCAACTGACGCCGCATCGCCCCTGTTCGCGGGCAATGGTGCTGTCAGCGGGGATTCACGGCAACGAAACCGCGCCGGTTGAAATTCTCGATAACCTACTGGCCGCACTGATAAGCGGCAAGCAGACGCTACGCTGGCATTTGCTGGTGGTGTTGGGTAACCCGCCAGCGCTGCGCGATAACAAACGCTATCTGCACAGCGATCTCAACCGGATGTTTGGCGCCCGTTGGCGGCATTTCCCGGTGAGTGATGAAACCGTGCGTGCCGCCAGCCTCGAGCAGACCGTGGCGGCGTTTTATCAGCGCTGCCCGGCTGAGACGCGCTGGCATCTCGATATGCATACCGCCATTCGCGGTTCTCATCACCCGCGTTTTGGCGTATTACCGATGCGAGAGACCCCGTGGGATGCGGAGTTTTTACGCTGGCTGGGCTCGGCGGGACTGCAGGCGCTGGTGTTTCATCAGGCGCCGGGGGGAACGTTTACCCATTTTACCTGCGAAACGTTTGACGCGCTGTCCTGCACGCTGGAGCTGGGTAAGGCTCGCCCTTTCGGACAAAACGATCTTAGCCAGTTCGCGCTGGTTGAGCGACAGCTGGCGAATTTGCTGGCGGGGGAATCTGGCGGTGGGGCAGCATCGACGCCCCTTTACTACCGGGTGGTGCAGCAGATTACCCGCCGCAGCGCGGACTTTCGGCTGCATATGTCAGCGCAGACGCTGAACTTCACGCCTTTCGCGAAGGGGACTCTGTTGGCGGAAGACGGTGATACGCGCTACGTGGTGGAATCGGCCTGTGAGTATGTCTTGTTCCCCAACCCGGACGTGGCGTTGGGGTTGCGTGCTGGCCTGATGTTAGAACGTTGCCCGCCTGCGATATAGCGAACAAAGCCGCACAACTCAGCGTTGCGGCTTTTTATTTTCGCGTCTGAAGATATTACGGATTATTCCTGGAATATCGCTTTATTAATAATCGACCCTGCTTTATAATTTTTAAAAATTCCCTTGTTAATCATTGAATTGAATATTTTCATTGCAACTCTCCACACTTTATCCTTAATTTCATCATAATTGGCGAAAAATTGTTTTTTACACTTTCATTGTTTTACTCACGCTCTGATTAATTGACGATAAACCCCGTAAAGTTAATCTCGTCAACACGGCAATGCGCCGTCAGAATAACTGAAAGTAAGGACTTGATGATGAAAAAATTAACTGCACTGTTTGTTGCTTCTACTCTGGCTCTGGGCGCGGCTAATCTGGCTCATGCGGCAGACACAACCTCTACGACCACCACTACCGCCGACGCCACGCAGCCAGCCGGTAAAATGATGCATCATCACAAAGGTAAGATGGGCCCGCGTCACGATATGATGTTCCAGGGGCTGAACCTGACCGATGCGCAGAAACAGCAGATTCGCGACATTATGAAAGACAACCGCGAACATATGAAACGTCCGCCGCAGGAAGAGATGCGCGCCATGCATGACCTGATTGCCAGCGACAGCTTCGATAAAGCGAAAGCGGAAGCGCAGATTACGAAGATGGAGGAGCAGCATAAAGCCATGATGCTGTCTCGTCTGGAAACCCAGAACAAGATTTACAACATCTTAACCCCAGAACAGAAAAAGCAGTTTAATGCCAATTTTGAGAAGCGTCTGACAGAACGCAAGGCGCCAGAAGGTAAAATGCCACCTGCGCCTGCCGAATAATCGACTCGGCACACTGTCTTAAGACCGCCGGAGTTGCTCATATATGCCAAAGGGCTATGGGCAGCTCCGGCGGTTTTCTTCTTTATTTCTTCCAGAAATCATCAAACACGGTAATCGGCGGACGACGCTTATGCTCGGTCTTCAGATACCAGCCTTCAATCGTCTTCGCCAGCTCTGGCGCCAGCGTTTTGCCTTCCAGATAATCGTCAATGTTGTCGTAGGTGACGCCCAGCGCCACTTCGTCTGGCAGGGAAGGGCGATCGTCTTCCAGGTCGGCGGTTGGCGCTTTCTTATAGAGATGCTCCGGGCAGCCAAGCGCGGCCAGCAGCTGTTTACCCTGGCGCTTGTTCAGGCGGAAGATCGGGTTAATGTCGGTGCCGCCGTCGCCGTACTTAGTAAAGAAGCCGGTGATGGCTTCCGCGGCGTGATCGGTGCCAACCACCACGCCGTGGGTCATGCCAGCAATGCTGTACTGGGCTTTCATACGTTCGCGGGCTTTTTCGTTGCCGCGAACAAAGTCGCTCAACTCAATACCCGCTTCGCGCAGCGCCTGCTCGCTGGCCAGCACGGCACCTTTAATATTCACCGTCAGCACGCGGTCTGGCTGAATGAAGGCAATCGCATCCTGACAGTCCTGTTCGTCGGCTTGAACGCCATAGGGCAAGCGTACGGCGATAAACTGCAGCGCGCTGTCGCCGCTTTCCGTCCGCAGCTCATTGATGGCCTGCTGGCACAGCTTGCCGGTCAGGGTCGAGTCCTGGCCGCCGCTGATGCCCAGCACCAGTGATTTGATAAACGGATAGGTTTGTAGGTATTCCTTAAGAAAATCCACGCTGCGACGGATCTCTTCTTGTACCTCAATCTGCGGTTTTGCGCCGAGCGCCTGAATAATTTCTTGTTGTAACGCCATTTACCCCTCCGGAATGTTGTGTGCCAGCCTTGCCGTTAGCCCATCAGAACAAAGTGTTAAAGCTACCTCTTTGACGGTAAAACGACAAGGATCACAGTTTTGACTGCGGTAAATTAATCCGATTTTTCAGGCGAGGTGAGATTGATTTCGGCGTATTGGTTGATAAATAGCAATATTTATCCCACGCTTATTACACATTGAACGAAAGGAGAGGGAACATGAATAAAAAAGTCGTAGGGCTTCTGGGCGCCGCCACCGTGCTGGCAATGCTGGCGGGTTGTACCGCATACGATCGAACCAAAGATCAGTTTACTCAGCCGGTTGTCAAAGATGTTAAAAAAGGAATGAGCCGTTCACAGGTAATGCAAATAGCCGGCAAGCCGTCATCTGAAGTCAGTATGATTCACGCTCGCGGCACCTGCCAGACCTATATACTGGGTCAACGAGATGGTAAAGCGGAAACCTACTTTGTGGCCCTTGATGAAACTGGCCACGTCATCAACTCCGGCTACCAGACATGCGCCGAGTACGACACGGATCCGGCTGCCGCTAAGTCATAATCGTGTATTTATAGGACGCCTACGAAAGCCCGACCTCAGTGTCGGGCTTTTTTATCAGATCTGATGCTTATTTCTTGTCGCGAATTATTTTGAGCAAAATGTGAAGACAGTCAAAACCGAAGGTCAATGAGAGACAATTTTTGCCTGTTAAGAATTATCGGTAGGCAAATTGTTGCCGTATACTCAATGCATAAACAGAAGATAACTCATCTGTTACATACGAGGGTAGTGGGCACATGGAACATCGCCCGGTGATGACAGATTTCACAAGTTGAGGAAGCGTGAATGGAAAAGAAACATATCTATCTTTTTTGCTCTGCAGGGATGTCCACGTCACTGTTGGTATCTAAAATGCGAGCGCAGGCTGAGAAGTACGAAGTTCCGGTAGTGATCGAAGCATTCTCCGAAACGTTTGCGGCAGAAAAAGGGCCGGAAGCGGATGTGATTTTACTCGGTCCACAAATTGCTTATATGTTGAACGATATTAAAAAGATTTTACCGAACAAACCGGTTGAGGTAATTGATTCAACGCTGTATGGCAAGGTCGATGGTTTAGGTGTGCTTAAGGCAGCTGTTGCTGCAATTAAAAAAGCAGCTGCGCAGTAATTTTATTATTTTTCCCGTCAAAGAGTTATTTCATATTTAATCGCCGCAATTTTGTTGCGGCCCTTTAAGGGTATTTTCTATGAGTAAAGTGATCGATTCGCTTGAAAAGGTACTCCTTCCTTTTGCTGTTAAAATAGGAAAGCAGCCACACGTTAACGCAATTAAAAACGGTTTTATTAAATTAATGCCGCTGACCCTTGCGGGGGCCATGTTTGTATTAATTAACAACGTTTTTCTGAGCTTTGGCGAAGGTTCATTCTTCTATTCAATGGGCATTCGTCTGGATGCATCAACTATTGAAACTTTAAACGGCTTTAAAGCCATCGGCGGTAACGTTTATAACGGTACCTTAGGCATTATGTCGCTGATGGCGCCTTTCTTTATCGGTTCAGCGTTAGCGGAAGAGCGCAAAGTTGACCCGATGGCCGCAGGCCTGATTGCGATTGCCGCGTTTATGACCGTTACGCCTTACAGCGTAGGTGAAGCCTATGCCGTTGGCGCAAACTGGCTGGGCGGGGCGAACATCATCTCCGGTATCGTTATTGGTCTGGTGGTAGCCGAGATGTTCACCTTTGTGGTGCGCCGTAACTGGGTTATCCGTCTGCCGGATAGCGTACCGGGCTCGGTTTCCCGCTCTTTCTCGGCGGTTATTCCTGGCTTTATCATTCTGTCCATCATGGGGATCGTTTCCTGGGCGTTGACCCACTGGGGAACCAACTTCCACCAGATCATTATGGACACCATCTCTACGCCGCTGGCCTCGATGGGTCACGTTGTGGGCTGGGCTTACGTTATCTTTACTTCGCTGCTGTGGTTCTTTGGTGTACACGGCTCCCTGGCGCTCTCCGCGCTGGACAGCGGCATCATGACCCCATGGGCGCTGGAAAACATCTCTCTGTACCAGCAGTACGGTTCGGTTGAAGCTGCGGTTGCCGCAGGCCACCAGTTCCATATGTGGGCGAAGCCGATGCTCGACTCCTACATCTTCCTGGGCGGTACCGGTGCGACTCTGGGTCTGATTATCGCTATCTTCATCGCCTCTCGTCGTGAAGATCACCGTCAGGTGGCGAAGCTGGCTCTGCCATCAGGCCTGTTCCAGATTAACGAACCGATTCTGTTTGGTCTGCCAATCATCATGAACCCGGTTATGTTTATCCCGTTCATCCTGATTCAGCCGCTGCTGGCCGCCATCACCATGACGGCGTACACCTTAGGGATTATCCCACCGATCACCAACGTGGCGCCGTGGACAATGCCGACCGGTCTGGGTGCATTCTTTAACACCAACGGCAGCGTAGCCGCACTGATTCTGGCACTGTTCAACCTGGGTATCTCAACGCTGGTCTACCTGCCGTTCGTGATTATCTCGAACAAAGCGCAGGCCACTATTGAAGAAGAAGAAAGCGAAGAAGACATCGCTGAATCGCTGAAGTTCTAATGCCAACGCGGTATGGAGCCGGTCTCCATACCGCCCTCAACAAAAAAGGAATAAATATGTTTGATCTGGATAATGTCGTTGCTGAGGACGTGCAGGAAAACGATCTCGAAGAAGTGGTGATGGGCCTGATTATCAACTCCGGACAGGCGCGTAGCCTGGCCTATGCTGCACTGAAGCAGGCGAAACAGGGGGATTTTACCGGCGCGAAAGCGACCATGGAACAGTCCCGCGTTGCCCTGAGCGAAGCGCACCGTGTACAGACCCAGCTGATTGAAAGCGACGAAGGCGAAGGCCGTATGAAGGTGAGCCTCGTGCTGGTTCATGCGCAGGATCATCTTATGACGTCAATGTTAGCGCGCGAGCTGGTTGCTGAATTGATCGAACTTCACGAGAAGGTACAATAGGCTTTTCCCTATGAGGCAACCTAAGATGATCACCATGGAAATCAACACCGCCCGAGAACAACAGCTCTTTAACGGTAAGAATTTTCATGTCTTCATCTACAACAAAACGGAAAGCATCAGCGGGCTGCACCAGCATGACTACTACGAATTCACTATCGTACTGACCGGGCGCTACTATCAGGAGATAAACGGCAAACGGGTTATGCTGGAGCGGGGAGACTTTGTGTTCATCCCGATGGGTTCACATCACCAGAGCTTCTATGAGTTTGGTGCGACGCGAATCCTCAACGTCGGGATCAGCAAAGATTTCTTCGATACCCACTATCAGTCGCTGGTTCCCTTTGCGCTGGTTGCTTCGCAAGTCTATTCGATTAAAAGCACGTTTCTTAGCTATATCGAGTCCGTTATTTCGTCGCTTCACTTTCGCGAAACGGAATTTGACGAATTTATTGAACTGGTTTCCTTCTACGTGATTAACCGTTTACGTCATCACCGTGAAGAACAGGCGCAGGATGTGACGCCACAGTGGTTAAAATCCACTGTCGAAGCCATGCACGATAAATTAAAGTTTGGTGAAGGCGCGTTGGAGAATATGGTCGAGTTATCCGGGAAAACCCAGGAATATTTAACCCGAGCCACCCAACGCTATTATGGTAAAACGCCGATGCAGATTATTAATGATATCCGCATCAACTTTGCCAAGAAACAGCTGGAAATAACGAATTACTCGGTGACCGATATCGCGTATGAGTCAGGTTATAGTAGCCCAAGTTTGTTTATTAAAACTTTCAAGAAGCTGACCTCATTCACACCGAGCAATTATCGCAAACAGCTGACGATTATCAAATAACGCGCTGTGGAATAACGCCGCAGCTTTGAATTAAAGACTTTAACTATCCACGTATAATGTGGAGGGTAACCCACGTTTACTTGTGGATCACGAGGGAGAAAAAGATGAGCCAGAAATTAAAAGTCGTCACAATTGGTGGTGGTAGCAGCTATACGCCGGAATTACTGGAAGGTTTTCTCAAACGTTATCACGAACTGCCGGTCAGCGAACTGTGGCTGGTTGACGTTGAAGATGGCCAGGAAAAGCTGGATATCATCCACGCCCTTTGCCAGCGCATGGTGGAAAAAGCCGGCGTACCGATGAAGGTCTATAAGACGCTGAATCGCCGCGAAGCGCTCGAGGGTGCCGACTTTGTGACCACGCAGCTGCGCGTTGGTCAGCTCAAAGCCCGTGAGAAAGATGAACGTATCCCGCTGAGCCACGGTTACCTGGGACAGGAAACCAACGGCGCGGGCGGCCTGTTTAAAGGTCTGCGTACCATTCCGGTCATTTTTGACATCATTAAAGATGTCGAAGAAATTTGCCCGAACGCGTGGGTTATCAACTTTACCAACCCGGCGGGGATGGTGACCGAAGCGGTTTATCGCCACACCAATTTCAAACGTTTTATCGGCGTATGCAACATTCCAATCGGCATGAAGATGTTCTTCACCGACGTACTGCGCCTGAGCGAGAAAGACGATCTTTCCATCGACCTGTTCGGCCTGAACCACATGGTTTTCGTGCGCGATGTGCTGGTCAACGGCGAGTCTCGTTTTGCTGAACTGCTGGACGGCGTGGCTTCCGGTACGCTGTCGGCGAACACCGTGAAAAATATTTTTGATATGCCGTTTAGCGAAGGTTTGCTGCGTTCTCTGAACCTGCTGCCGTGCTCTTATCTGCTGTACTACTTCAAGCAGAAAGAGATGCTGGCTATCGAAATGGGCGAGTATTACAAAGGCGGCGCGCGCGCTCAGGTGGTGCAGAAGGTTGAGAAGCAGCTGTTTGAGCTGTACAAAAATCCGGACCTTAACGTCAAGCCGAAAGAGCTGGAACAGCGCGGCGGGGCCTATTACTCCGATGCGGCGTGTGAGGTGATCAACGCTATCTACAACGATAAGCAGACTGAACACTACGTGAACATTCCGCACCACGGTCATATCGACAACATCCCGGCGGATTGGGCGATTGAAGTCACCTCTATCCTGGGCCGCGACGGTGCGAAACCGCATCCGCGCGTCACGCATTTTGACGAGAAAGTGCTGGGTCTGATCCATACCATCAAAGGCTTTGAAATCGCGGCCAGTCAGGCAGCGATCAGCGGTGAATTTAACGATGTGCTGTTGGCACTGAACTTAAGCCCGCTGATCCACTCTGATAAAGATGCAGAGATTCTGGCGCGCGAACTGATTCTGGCCCATGAAAAATGGTTGCCGAACTTCGCTGCCACCGTGGAGAAACTGAAACAGTGACAGGAGGCATGATGGAACGTTTGTTAATCGTGAACGCCGATGATTTTGGCCTGAGTAAAGGGCAGAACTACGGCATCCTCGACGCCTGTAAGAACGGACTGGTCACGTCCACCACCGCGCTGGTTAACGGCGCGGCTATTGACCACGCGGCTCAGCTGAGCCGCCGTACGCCAGAGCTGGCGGTGGGCATGCACTTTGTGCTCACGCTGGGCGAACCGTTGACGCCGATGCCGGGCCTGGTCCGCGAAGGCAAACTCGGTAAGTGGATCTGGCAGGTGGCCGAGGAAGATGCGCTGCCGCTGGAAGAGATTGAACGCGAGCTGGCGTGTCAGTATCAGCGGTTTGTCGACCTGTTCGACGCTGAGCCGACACATTTTGACAGCCATCACCATGTGCACATGATCCCGCAGATCTTCCCGCTGGTGGCCGAGTTTGCAAAATCCAAAGGCATTGCGCTGCGGATTGATCGCACCGTCCCGTATCCGTTTGCCATCCCGGAAGGGCTGCGCAGCAGCGAAGGGTTTAGCAGCGAGTTCTACGGTGAAGCTATCTCTGAAGCCCTGTTCCTGCAGGCGCTTGACGCCTCGACCGCGCGCGGTGAAGCCTCGCTGGAAATGATGTGCCATCCGGCATTTGTCGACAACACCATTATGGGCAGCGCCTATTGCTACCCAAGACTGGCGGAGCTGGACGTCCTGACCTCTGCTTCGCTGAAATATGCCATTGCGGAGCGGGGCTATCGCCTCGGCACTTACCGCGACGTGTAATCTGTTGTGTTACCCCTCAACCCTTTGCCCGGCAGCGACCCTGCCGGGCTTTTTTGTGTATGACGATCGCTGGTGAATGCTGCTATTATAGGGGTTTACCGCTTTGTCTTACTGATTGTGAATTTAACTGCTTATGAAACCGCTTCGCCAACAAAATCGGCAGATTATCAGCTACGTACCGCGCACCGAACCCGCTCCCCCCGATCACGCCGTGAAGGTTGAAGGCTTTCGCGATGTGTGGCTGCTGCGTGGAAAGTACGTTGCGTTTGTGTTGATGGGCAGCGCGTTTCGTCGTTCGCAGGCGTTCAGTATTCCGGAATCGGCCCAACGTTGGGCGGTGCAGATGCGCCAGGAAGGGGAGCTCGACGCTTAATCGCGTTGGCTGGATATAAAAAAACCGCTGAGTCAGCGGTTTTTTTATCGGTATAACGGTCTGTTTTAGCGATGCGCCAGTTCGGCATCCTCTTCGCTGTTTAACACGTCTTTGTCGGTCTGGCGCAGCCACTGGCTGGTCAGGGTGCCGGCAGTCATGGAACCGCTGACGTTCAGCGCGGTACGGCCCATGTCGATCAGCGGTTCCACGGAAATCAGCAGCGCAACCAGCGTGACCGGCAGCCCCATCGCGGGCAGCACGATCAGCGCAGCGAAGGTTGCACCGCCGCCCACGCCCGCAACGCCTGCTGAGCTGACGGTAACCATACCCACCAGCGTAGCAATCCACAGCGGATCCAGCGGGTTAATGCCAACGGTCGGGGCAACCATCACTGCCAGCATGGCCGGGTAGAGACCCGCACAGCCGTTCTGACCAATGGTCGCACCAAAGGAGGCAGAGAAGCTGGCAATGGATTCCGGTACGCCCAGGCGACGGGTTTGCGCTTCGACGTTCAGCGGAATAGACGCGGCGCTGGAGCGGCTGGTGAAAGCGAAGGTCAGTACTGGCCACACTTTGCGGAAATACTTCAGCGGGCTCACGCCGTTGACGCCCAGCAGAATGCCGTGCACCACAAACATGATCAGCAGGCCAAGGTAGGATGCCACGACGAAGCTACCCAGCTTGATGATGTCTTGCAGGTTAGAACCGGCAACTACTTTAGTCATCAGCGCCAGTACGCCGTACGGCGTCAACTGCATCACCAGACGTACCAGCTTCATTACCCATCCTTGCAGGGTGTCGATAGCGGTCAGAACGCGCTGGCCTTTCGGTTCATCATCTTTCAGCAGTTTCAGCGCAGCCATCCCCAGGAACGCGGCGAAGATAACAACGCTGATGATAGAGGTTGGGTTAGCGCCCGTGAGGTCTGCAAACGGGTTTTTCGGTACGAACGACAGCAGCAGCTGCGGCACGCTCAGGTCAGCAACTTTGCCCACATAATTGCTTTGAATGGCGTTCAGACGTGCGGTTTCGGCGGTGCCCTGAACCAGACCTTCAGCGGTCAGGCCGAACAGGTTAGTCACCAGCACGCCAACCAGCGCGGCGATAAGCGTGGTAAACAGCAGGGTGCCGATGGTCAGCACGCTGATTTTACCCAGCTGAGAGGCATTATGCAGACGGGCTACCGCGCTCAGAATGGAGGCGAAGACCAGCGGCATGACGATCATTTGCAGCAGTTGCACATAGCCGTTACCGACCACGTTAAACCACTGGATAGAGTCCTTCAGCACCTGGCTATCGGAACCGTAGATCAGCTGCAGCGCCAGGCCAAAGACCACACCGATAACCAGGCCGACCAGCACTTTTTTGGCCAGGCTCCACTGCTTGTGACGCGTTTGCGCCAGCGCCAGCAGTAATACGGCGAACACAATTACGTTCGCGACTAGTGGAAAGTTCATCCCCGTTCTCCTGAAGTTTTTTTCACGCCGTTCGCGGCGATTTTGTGTTGCCGCGGCGGGTGTCTTTTTAGGACAAACCCGTAAAGATTTGTCTGGATGTGAGAAGGTTAACAGAACTGAAATGGTACGCTTATATCCAAATGGAATGGATTATGCCAAAAATGCGATCTTCGCCGAATTATTGCTCAGCCCGGCGATGAATGAAGCGATTAAAGTCGGTTTGTAGCGAATTTATCATCGACGATGACCAGCGTATGGCGCTGTTTTCCGGCAGCGACTGCGGCATGAACACGGCGTAGGCAAACAGCGCCATACACAAAACGCGTTCCAACTGGTTACCTTTACGCGGTGCGAGAATCGGCAGACGAAAACGCCAGCGGCAGGGCCACAGCAGCGGGACGCCAGCAGGCGTGAGCATGTCGGCGAGAATGTGGCTTAGATAGCCCAGCACCATCCCCTGTAGGGCATCGGCGGGGACGATCCAGCTGTCCGGCACTTTCAGATAGAAAAGGGTCAGAGCGGCAAAGACGGCGAGCAGGCTGTGGGTAAAACCGCGATGACCACACATCCGCGCAATGGGTTTAGAAAGCCAGCTTAGCCGTTGCCCCAGGAAAGAACGTGGGTGGTCAATGTCAGGAAGCAAACAGGTCAATATCGCCGACGGCACGATGTGCCACCAGTCTCCTTGCGCCAGGACCGGCGTCAGTTCGGCATTTTTAGCAAATACCGCGCAGGCGATTGAAAAAAGGAGATGACCTTCCGCCGTCATGATAAAACCCATTAATCTGTGAATTCATACAGTATAGGGTTTTTATACAGTAGGCGGAAGAGGTTACAGTGTAACTCTTTGTCAAAAAATTAACGTGCCAGCCAGCCGCCGTCTACGGCGACCGTATAGCCATTAATGTAGTCAGACGCCGAGGAAGCGAGGAACACGACCGGGCCTTTGAGGTCGTCTGGCGTCCCCCAGCGTCCGGCCGGAATACGGTCGAGAATTTCCTTGCTGCGTTCAGCGTCGTCACGCAGCTGCTGGGTGTTGTTGGTCGCCATATAGCCCGGCGCGATGGCGTTCACGTTGATACCGTGTTGTGCCCATTCGTTGGCCAGCAGGCGGGTGATGCCTAATACCCCGCTTTTTGAGGCGGTGTAGGATGGCACACGAATGCCGCCCTGGAAAGAGAGCATCGACGCAATATTGATAATTTTCCCGCCGTTACCCTGTTGCAGGAACTGTTTCGCCACCGCCTGTGAGAGGAAGAACACCGACTTCAGGTTCAGGTTCATCACATCGTCCCAGTTCTTTTCGCTGAAGGTCAGCGCATCTTCACGTCGAATGGTCCCGGCGTTGTTGACCAGAATGTCTATACGGCCCGCGGCAGCCACGGCGGCGGGAACAATATCAGCAATGGCGTCAGGCTGGCTCAGATCGGCCTGAATAGCAAACATCTGACGGCCCAGCGCCGCCACTTTTTCTGCGGTTTCTTGCGGAATGCTGCGGCTGACGCTGACGATATCACATCCGGCTTCCGCCAACCCCAGCGCCATACCCTGACCGAGACCTTTATCGCAGCCGGTGACGAGTGCGATTTTACCTTGCAGATTGAAAGCATGAAGAATCATTTCGACCCCTGTATACGGTTTTTATCATTATGAGATGACCTACAGGGTTAAAGCATAGAAGGGCATAGTAGAAAATTCAAATAAAAATAAAACAGCGTTTCATTTTTATGATTGGGTTGGCATTTGCGGGCACAATCCGTGCCCGCATCATGATTAGCCGCACAAATTTTCGCGGGTGAGGAATTCCAGAGACGGCAGCTTCACGTCGGCCAGAGCGAAGCGCGGGTCGAGTTGGCTTTCCGGAGCCGGGACAACAATGGAGCGCATGCGCGCGGCTTTGCTGGCAATCATGCCATTCACCGAGTCTTCCAGCGCCACGCAGCACAGCGGGTCGACCCCCAGCGCGGCCGCGCAGTTCAGATAGACCTGCGGATGCGGTTTGCTATAGGCCAACGTGTCGGCAGAGGCCAGCGCGTCGAACTGCTCACGCAGCTCGAACATGGCCAGCACTTTCTCCAGCATATAGAGCGGAGAGGCGGAAGCGAGGCCGACTTTTAACCCTTGCGCTTTGCACAGGGCCACGGCTTCACGCACGCCCGGCAGCAACGGGCGCGTTTGCTCAACCAGCGAAATGACGCGGGCAATCATCCGTTCCACCACGGCGGCGCGGTCCGGGCCGCTCCACGGCTGTTGACCAAACCACAGATCGACCACCAGATCGATACGTAAACCGCGGGTATCGGGAAGCTCGTGGCGACGGGTAAAATCGACGCCCAGCTCGCTCAGCACTTCGTGCTCGGCACGGTCCCACAGCGGCTCGGAATCGATCAGTAATCCATCCATATCGAATATTGCGGCGCGTATTTGACGCTCGGTGGACATAACTACCTCTCCTTTAGGGTAACGAATGCCGGTTAATGGTATATCATATCGGGCGTAAAGTCGGGCGAAAGTCACCTTCAGCGGGTAGACTTAATAAGCACTTAGCCCGAGAGACAGCGTCTTAACAAGGGGAACCCATGACGTATCAACAAGCTGGACGCATTGCCATCCTCAAGCGTATTGCCGGGTGGGTTATTTTTATTCCTGCCCTGATCTCTACGCTGATTTCCGTGCTGAAATTCATGTATGAACACAGCGCTAAGCAGCCGGGAATCGATGCCGTCATGATGGATTTTGTCCACGTGATGGTCGACATGATGCGTTTCAATACGCCATTCCTGAATCTCTTCTGGTACAACTCGCCGCAGCCGGACTTTCAGAACGGTCTGAATATTATGTTCTGGATTATTTTTGCGCTGATTTTCGTTGCGCTGGCGCTACAGGACTCCGGCGCGCGGATGGCGCGGCAGGCGAAGTTTTTGCGCGAAGGGGTGAACGATCAGCTGATTCTGGAGAAGGCGAAAGGGGCGGAAGGGATGAGTCGTGAAGCGCTGGAGGCCCGCGTCGAGGTGCCGCGTCATACCATTTTCGTGCAGTTTTTCCCGCTCTATATTCTGCCGATTATCGTGATTGTGATCGGCTACTTCGTTCTGAAGGTGCTTGGTTTCCTCTGAATGCAACAGGCCCGGCGAATGCCGGGCCTGTGATTATGCGGTTGGAATGGCGCGTGGTTTCCCCGAAGGGTCGACCGCAACATAGATAAACAGCGCCTCGGTCGCTTTATAACGCTGACCAATTGGCTCTGATGATACCTTTTTCACCCACACTTCAATATTAATCGTCACCGACGTATTGCCGCGTTTAACGCAGCGCGCATAGCAGCACACCACGTCGCCAACCGCCACCGGGCGCAGGAACGTCATCCCGTCTACCCGCACGGTCACCACGCGGCCATGGGCCACTTCTTTCGCCATAATGGCGCCACCAATATCCATTTGCGACATGAGCCAACCGCCAAAAATATCGCCGTTGGCATTGGTATCCGCAGGCATGGCTAAGGTGCGTAATACCAGCTCTCCCTGTGGAGCGTCATTCTGTAGTGTCATTATTATTCTCTGTGCTTACTTATGGTCATCTTGTGGCATATGACGATAGATATACACGCCGCTCAGCACCGTGAACACCAGCGTCAATGCCGTCAGGCCAAACACCTTAAAGTTTACCCAAATGTTTTGCGGTAACCAGAAGGCGATATAAATGTTTGCCAGCCCGCAGAGGATAAAGAACACCGCCCAGGCGAGGTTCAGCTTCGACCAAACCGCTTCCGGCAGGGTGATCTCTTTGCCCAGCATGCGTTGAATCAGCGGTTTTTTCATCACCCACTGGCTAATCAGCAGCGCACCGGCGAACAGCGCGTAGATCACGGTGACTTTCCACTTAATAAACTCATCGTTATGGAAGAAAATGGTCAGGCCGCCAAACACGGCCACCAGAATAAAGGTGATCAGCGCCATTTTTTCGACTTTACGATAGCGCACCCAGCTATAAATCAGCACCACTGCGGTGGCGACAATCAGCGCGCTGGTGGCCGCATAGATGTCATAGATTTTATAGAAGGCAAAAAAGACAACCAGCGGTAAGAAATCAAGAAACTGCTTCATACTTCGATTCCGTAGTTCAGCGCCGCCCTCTACGGGCGGCATCAGATTATTGACGAATAAGCATATACACGCGGAATAAATAGATCAGCAACAGTGCGGAAATCAGGTTGCTCAGCGTGTTAGCCACCACGGCACCAAGGTATGGCGTCAGGAAGGCAAAGCTCGATGCAAACAGCAGCAACAGCGTCTTAGCCAGCATCCAGCCAACCACCGCGGGGGCAATCAGACGAATATTGGCCCAGCCGAGACGGGTGCTGTGACGAATGGCCGAAAAGACGCCCAGCTTATCCTGCACCATGATGACCGGCGCGAAGGCCAGCACAATAGCTAACAGGATACCGGGAACCACAATCAGCATCACGCCCATCTGTATCAGGAAAGTGCTGATAAAAATCAGTACCAGCAGCTTTGGCAGCACCGGCGCGCTGGCGCCAATTGCCCGCAGTGCGCTCACCGGCTGACCGGCGGAGATCAGCTGAATCATCAGCAGAATACCGCCCGCCAGAATGGCATTTCCGATAAGCCCGGCGAAGGTGGATGCCGCGGAGGACTGCAGCAAAATTTGTTGCTGCTCCGGCGTCATGTTCTGCACCAAATCAAACAGCCCCGAGCTGCCCGCCAGATGGTCACCGGTGGTCAACGTCGCAAGCTGTTCATCGCTGGGGGAAAAGGCATGGCCAAGCACCACCGTGATAAATGAACAGAGCAAAGCAATCAGTAAAATGGTCACGAACTGATTACGGAAAAAATTACCCGTGTCACGGTATACAGACTGCGCCGTGATAGACATGCACTCTCCTTGAGTATTGCAGGTGTTAATTAGCCGGCAATTGTACCGCAAATCGCACCTGCGTAGCAGCCTCTGCGCCGGCTCCGCTAAGTATATCTTTGTAAATAGGATTCAGCGCCGGCAGGCCGTATCGTGCACGGGCGCGATTACAAGCCTCGTTAGGCTCGCCATTTTCGCCGGACATGGCGAATTCGCGGCAGGGAGAGGGGCGATTGGCATAAATGGTGCAGCTGACCGAACCGCCGATTTCCCCCGAGAGGGCCGCGCAGCGAGGCTGACGCTGGTTGGTGCCGGTCATACAGCGTAGCAAGGGGGTAACGGGTTCGGTGAGCTGCGCAGGAACAGGGCCACCGGCATCATCGGCTTCTGCCCAGTAAAAAGAGACTCGAAAATACGCACAACAGGCACCGCACGTCATGCACGGGTTGATTTCACTCATGATTACACCTGATAAAAACGCATCAACAAAATTGTCATGGTCTAAATTATCCAGCCGTTCTGATGCCGACAAGAGGCTGCAAAAAAAATTTTCCGGCAAAATCAATGAAATTGATGTGGGTAATAATTTCGCGTCTGACATAATTCACGAAAATTGATCTGGATTAATAAATGTTAAATCTAATGACTTTGTGTGATCTGTGATGGTTCAAAAGTAACTCATTGTGGGTATATTTGCCGCGCTTGAAAAACCATAATGAGGAAGTGGATATGAAAAAGTTAGCAGTGGTTGCATTGATGTTGAGTACCGTTTCCGGCGGTGCCTGGGCGCATGAAGCAGGGGAGTTTTTCATTCGTGCCGGTTCTGCAACGGTGAGGCCTACCGAGGGTTCCGATAATGTTCTCGGCAGTCTGGGGAGCTTTAACGTCAGCAACAATACGCAGCTTGGCTTAACCTTTACCTATATGGCGACGGATAACATCGGTATTGAACTGCTGGCCGCCACGCCGTTCCGCCACAAAGTCGGCACCGGCCCAACCGGTAATATCGCGACCGTTCACCAGTTACCGCCAACGCTGATGGCCCAGTGGTACTTTGGCGATGCGCAGAGTAAGTTTCGCCCGTACGTAGGCGCGGGGATCAACTACACCACCTTCTTTGATAATGATTTCAACAAAACGGGCAAAGAGGCGGGTCTTTCAGATCTGAGTCTGGATGACTCCTGGGGCGCAGCCGGGCAGGTGGGGCTGGATTATCTGATTAATCGCGACTGGCTGATTAACATGTCGGTCTGGTACATGGATATCGACACCAACGTGAAGTTTAAACACAATGGCGTCAATCAGAGCGTCAGTACCCGTCTGGATCCGTGGGTGTTTATGTTCTCCGCCGGCTACCGTTTCTGATCCTCTCTGGACAACTGGTCGTTATACGGCCAGTTTTCTCTTTTTGAGCGTGTGAAGCGTCCGCTCATTATTCCGGCAATAAACCACCGCGTTCGAGAGCATTTTGTGAAGAGATTGCAGAAAGAGCGAGAGTCCGCTCCCTTTGCTAATGCTTTGCCTAATAACCCTTCCGAATTAATCCATTATTGTCCTGGTTCCGGCAAAAAAGAGGAATACGTCTTCTTTCCACTGAACTTCACACAAAACGCCAAAAAATGAAACAAATAGCTATTATTGCTTCTCACAGATATTTAAAAATTAATAGGCTAATCATTTTTTGAAATTCAATTGCCACGGAAAGTATATTTATAATGGCTTGTTGTTTTATTTTTCTATTGTAAAAGCACGCATATAATAATAAATTGCACCGCTTGCAATCGTCCTTCTTATTTTAAGCGTGGAATTGAGCTGCGTAGTTTATTTCGTAATAGTTAACTCATATACATATATTCAACAATTGATGATGGTGTTTCGTATGAAAGTTTCAATCCTGGCCGCAATTATTGCTATGTCGAGTTTCTCGGGTATTGTTTTTGCTACTGTTGACCATACTCAGGGGCAAATCGTTGGGAAGGCCGCTGATGGTACTTATTCTGTCGATCACGGTAATTCAGTCTGGAGTGGCGTAGGCGCTGAAGAAGTGACTGCCCAGCAGGTTAAAAGCTACCAAATGAATGAAGCGCTCAAAGAAGCTGAAAAAAATCAACCAGCGGTAGTAAAAAACAAACCTGTATCAACACCTTTCGTGAGTTATAAAGGTGGTAATCGTCAATCGGACAATCATAGTCACAATGAGCACGGTAGCGGTAATGGTGGAAATAATGCCGCCAACTCCCACTCCGCACACGGGCTTGGCGGTAGCGACCATGTTGGTGGCGGCCGTAGCGGTGGTGGCTTCCATTACTAATAGGCGGCCTTAGCGCCTAAGAATACGCTTGATTTTAAACACAATGTGCGGGAGATAAAATATCTCAAATAGTCTCAGCATTCTTAAAATAAGATTCAGTGCTAGCGACGAGTGCGAAAAAGACGGCTTCACGAATTCTGAATGTTTGGGTGATAGTTAATGCCGGAATATCAGTAATTACATCAGTTTCGGCTTCGTAAAACGTAATCCTGATAAAGGCTGAATGTAAGCAGGAAGGTGTCAGCCAACATGTGAGCATGCTGCTGAATTCGAGGCATTACTGACTCTTTCTGGCGATCGTTTTGAAATAACTGGCCAGCATATGGCCAGTTATTTCACGTTAATACTTTTATAACACGACAACGGGCCGCTATTTTTTGAATAGCTCAGGTGCCCACGGTGTTGGATCAACGTCCATAAACGGCGCGCGTTCGAATCGGGACTTCAGCGCCCATGGAACGGTGCAGTCAAATATAGTCTTACAGGTGATGCCGTTGGCGCGGATGGAGTGACTGTAATCCGGTGCCTGCGACGGATCCAACTGATGACCGCGTAGTCCCGGCAGATTGGTGATGCTGACATCCCCCTGCATGCGAGTGGTCATGGCCCAGAGAATATCATCGCTGTCGAAAATATCGACATCCTCATCAACGAGAATAATGTTCTTAAGTTCGGAATAGGTGGCTAAAGCAATGAGTGCCGCCTGACCCTGGCGCCCTTCATCTGACGGTTGACGTTTTTTCACCTGCAAAATACCGAGGAACTTACCGCCGCCCGCGGTATGCGCGTACACGTTTTGTAAAAAGCCGGGAATCGCCTCTTCAACGGCGTTGCGAATGCTGGCTTCCGTTGGCAGCCCGGCAAGCGTGGTGTGTTCTTCACCCGGCCCCACTAGCGTTTGTAGAATCGCCTGGTGGCGCATGGTTACCACTTTCACCTTAATGACGGGTAACGAGGGATTCGCTTCGCCACAGTAGCCGGGGAACTCCGGCATCGCGTGCCCGCTATCGGTATGCTGATCTTCTCTAACCCGGACGCCGGGCAGCAGTTCGCCTTCGATAATGATTTCCGCACGTGCAATGGCTTTTTCGTGGACCGCCACACCTTGTACCAGCTCCACCGGTTGCTGGCGTAATGCGCCAGCGACGCCCAGCTCGTTGTAACCAAACGGCGTGGTGGGGGCTTCAAAACAAGCGCCAATATAGATAGCCGGATCCAGACCCATATTGATGGTCACCGGCAGCGGTTTACCCGCATCTTCTGCTTTTTGACGAAACACTTCGATATGGCGACCGGCGGCGAGAAACATCGATAGCTCGTCGCGCTCCTGCACGCAGAGACGATGGATGGTCACATCGGTCAGCGAAGCATCTTCGGGATCGCTTGCCAGCACCAGCCCAAGGCAGAAAAACGGGCCTGCATCAATGGGGGTATTGGTCGGGGCCGGGAGAAGTTTACGTAGATCGAAGTCAGGATCGTCTGCGTAAAACACCTGTTCCTGGCAGGGTGCCTGCGAGGCCGGAACGACAATGGGCGCAATCGGCGCTTTGACCGCCTGGCCGACATGCTGTGCCAGCTTCGCGGGTTCACAGCCTAACAGGAGCGCGGCTCTTTCCCGGCTGGCGTGCATACCAACAAGAATTCGGGAGTTCGGGTAGCCCTTAATGTTATTGAACATCATGGCAGGGCCGATGCGGGTCGGGCGTTTCACCGTCCCACCGGCACCGATATGACGGTAAACGCCTGCCAGTTCTGCATTGGGGTCAACGGGGTGATCGGTTTCAATATACTGGCCCTCTTGGCGCTGGAGTAATGCGATTGCGCTTCTGAGATCGTTAATCTGGTTTTTCATGTTTTGCTCCTGCTAATCATTAACCCCATTTTTATTCGAATGAGAGTGAGCATCAATTGCATCATTTATGCTATTTTGATATGTATTTTATTATCAATTTTGGTGTGAGTGATGCAATTTCGACTGATGCGCAATTTCATTGTGGTGGCTGAAGAACTCCACATGCATCGAGCCGCAGAGCGGCTAAATATGGCGCAACCGGCACTGAGTCAGCAGATTAAAACCCTGGAGGAACGCTTAGAGGTCACGCTGTTTAGCCGCGCGCACCGCCGTTTGACGTTGACGCCAGCCGGTACGGCATTTCTCAAGAAAGCCAGAATTGCCATCGCCATGGCCGAGCAGGCCGCTGTTGATGCCAGGCAGACGGCGAGAGGCGAGCAGGGGGTGTTGAATCTGGGCTGCGTGTCGAGCGTGATGCTCGATAGCAAATTGCCAACCTATCTGCGTCAACTGCATGCACAATGGCCCGCCATATCAATTTCAATGATGACGGGCAATGTGCAAAGCCTGTACACCGCCGTGCAGAGCAATCAGTTAGATGTCGCCATCATCCGCGCACCGATTCCGATTCTGCCGGAAGATCTGCAAAGCCGCGCTTTTACCTCAGAAAAAACGGTGTTGGCGCTCAGCAAGCAGCATCCTCTGGCGGGCTCGTCGGCGCTGACGCTCGCATCGGTTAAGGACGATAAGTGGATTTCTTTGCGCGATCCCGAGGGCGTTGGCCTGGAGCAATATCTCTATGATGCCTGCCATAGCGCGGGTTTCCAGCCACATGTGATCCAGAATGCGACCGACGTACTCACCGTCATTAGCCTGGTGTCCGCAGGTTTCGGGATCGCGTTGCTCCCTGTTTCAGCAAAAGCGGTCAGGCTAGAGAATGTGGTCTATGTCGATATTCTCGACAGGCTAGAGGAGAGCGAATTAACGCTGGTGTGTCATCGGATCATTCGCTCAGAGGTGTTGAATAAATTTCTGCGCACGCTTGAACCTTCCAGGAAAGGGCGGCGTGATGCCCCCCCGGGAAACTAGGTGGGTCCGCGCTCGGAGGCAATCTTCACCGCTAGCCCGGTCAGAACGCCAGCCATCAGCCAGCGCTGAATGACGGCAAACGACGGTCGGCGCAGCAGAAATAACGCGATGGTTCCTGCCGAGATTGCCACCACTGCGTTTATCGAAACGCTGATCGCAATCTGCGTCATGCCAAGCAACAACGATTGCCCCAGTACGCTGCCGTGCGCCGGGTTGATAAACTGGGGCAGCAGCGACAGGTAGACGATGGCAATTTTCGGATTGAGTAGGTTGGTCAGAAACCCCATCAGGAATAGCTTACGAGGGCTGTGTCGGGGTAATTCTTTCAGTTGAAACGGTGAGCGCCCGCCGGGGCGCACGGACTGCCACGCCATCCACAGGAGATAAAGCACGCCAGCAATGCGCAGCGCGTCGTAGGCATAGGGTACCGCCATCATCAGCGCGGTCAGGCCAAAGGCGGCGCAAATCATATAGAAAATAAAACCAAGCGCTACGCCGCCAAGAGAGACCAGCCCCGCCGCGCGTCCCTGAGAGATGGAGCGGGAAATCAGATAGATCATATTCGGCCCTGGCGTGAGTGCCATGCCAAGAGAGACGAGCGCGAAGGCGAGAATGTTATGGGACTCTGACATGAAGGACTCCTGCGAGGCGATGTTTTTTTATCCTATGCCATTCTGTTTTGTTCCGCGAGGCAATTGTTAGTAGGGGATTAATTCCGCGAGCGCACGCGTTTACACCCACGGCGACGGTGATATCGGACTAAAAAAAAGCCCGCATTGGATGCGGGCAAAAAATACTGGAAGCAATGTGAGCAATGTCGTACCGAATATCTGAGCGTTTGACTCAACTATTCGGTAATGAGAAAGATAATGCTTCTCATTTAATATATCAACCCTATTTTTTGTGGGAAAACGCAATGGCTTCTGTGGGTGTGGAAATAGGGTGGGGAATAAAGGGCCGCCCCGCGGAAGCGGGGCGGCCTGAAGGGCTACGCGACTTTCGTCGCCGCTTTCATGCTTTGGACAAAGCTTTTCAGTTCATTGAGCATCGCCTGCGGATTCTCGACGTTGCGTTCGATGATCTTCACAATTGCCGAACCGGAAATGGCCCCGGCGGCTCCGGCATCAATTGATGCCGCAACCTGATCCGGCGCAGAAATCCCAAAGCCCTGCAGCGGCGGCGCAGCGTTGTACTCTGCCAGCTTCGCGACCAGGTGATGCAGCGGCAGGGCGGCGCGGGTTTCGGTACCCGTCACGCCAGCGCGGGAGAGCAGATAAGTGTAACCACGGCCATGTTCGGCAATCTGGCGCAGTAAATCATCATCGGCATTTGGCGGGCAGATGAAAATTGGCGCGACGTTGTGACGCAGGGCCGCCTGACGGAACGGTGCAGACTCTTCCACCGGCACATCGGCAACCAGTACTGAATCCACGCCGACGCGAGCGCATTCCGCGTAGAACTCATCGATACCGCGGTTGAATACCAGGTTGGCGTACATCAGCAGGCCGATAGGGATGGCCGGATATTTCTGGCGAATCGCCGCCAGCATTTCGAAACACTGGGTTGGCGTTACACCCGAAGCAAACGCGCGCAGGGTCGCGTTCTGGATGGTCGGGCCGTCGGCCAACGGGTCGGAGAACGGAATGCCCAGTTCGAGGGCGTCTGCACCGCCTTCGATCAGCGCATCAATGATTTTCAGCGACTGTTCCGGGTTTGGATCGCCTAAGGTCACGAAGGGAACAAAGGCGCCTTCCTTACGGGCCTTCAGTTGAGCAAACAGGTTGTCATAGCGTTCCATCAGATTTCCCCTCGCGCTTTCAGAATATCGTGTACGGTAAAGATGTCTTTGTCGCCGCGGCCGGAGAGGTTCACTACCAGCAGCTGCTCTTTTTCCGGGTTTTCGCGCATCATTTTCAGCGCGTGAGCCAGGGCGTGGGACGACTCCAGCGCCGGGATAATCCCTTCGTGGCGGCTCAGTTCTTTGAAGGCGTCGAGCGCTTCGTTATCGGTAATGGACACGTACTCTGCGCGACCGATACTGTTCAGGAAGGCGTGCTGCGGCCCTACTGACGGGAAATCCAGACCGGCGGAAATCGAGTAAGACTCTTCAATCTGGCCTTCATCGGTCTGCATCATCGGTGACTTCATGCCGAAGTAGATGCCCACGCGGCCATGCTTCAACGGCGCGCCGTGCTCGCCGGTTTCGATACCGTGACCGGCAGGCTCAACGCCAATCAGGCCGACGCTGGTCTCGTCAATAAAGTCGGCGAACATACCGATGGCGTTGGAGCCGCCGCCGACGCAGGCAATCACCGCATCCGGCAGGCGACCTTCTTTCTCACGCACCTGCACTTTGGTCTCTTCACCGATCATGCGCTGGAACTCACGCACGATGGTTGGGAATGGGTGCGGGCCCGCCGCGGTACCGAGCATGTAGTGCGCGGTTTCATAGCTGCCGGACCAGTCGCGCAGCGCTTCGTTACAGGCATCTTTCAGGGTCGCGGAGCCACTGTGCACCGCGATAACCTCAGCGCCCATCAGGCGCATACGGAACACGTTCGGCGACTGACGTTCAATATCTTTCGCACCCATATAGATGCGGCACTTCAGGCCGAGCAGGGCACAGGCAAGCGCAGACGCCACGCCGTGCTGACCAGCGCCGGTTTCGGCGATGATTTCGGTTTTGCCCATTCGTTTTGCCAGCAGCGCCTGACCCAGCACCTGGTTGGTTTTGTGCGCGCCGCCGTGCAGCAGGTCTTCACGCTTGAGGTACAGCGTGGTTTTGGTGCCCGCCGTCAGGTTGCGGCACTTAGTGAGCGCCGTTGGGCGGCCAGCATAGTTTTTCAGCAGGTCGGTAAATTCGGCCTGGAAGTCAGGATCTTTCTGTGCGCTAACAAACGCTTCTTCCAGCTGGCGCAGGGCCGGCATCAGAATCTGCGGGACATACATGCCGCCAAATTCGCCGAAATAGGGGTTCAGTAAAGTACTCATTATTGCTCCTTAATATGCGCGCAGCGTCTGAAATACCGAGGCCAGTTTGCTGGCGTCTTTAATGCCCGGTTTTGACTCGACACCTGAATTGAAATCTAGCCCGGCGCAGCCGCTTTTGGCTGCCTCTACGCAGTTGTCTGCGCCTAACCCACCGGCCAGCATCACGTTGCTGAGATCCTGACCTTGTAACAGAGACCAATCAAAACGCTGGCCGGTGCCGCCCTGACCGTTGTCGAAGAGATATTTGTCGACATGATTCAGATTGCGCGGCGGCAGCGTGTCGGCCACGCTCAGCGCTTTCCAGATTTGCACGGCGTCCGGCAATTCAGCCCGCAGGGCGTCAATATAGGCCTGGTCTTCATCACCGTGCAGTTGCACCGCACGCAGCGATAACGTGGTGGCAAGCGCGATAACCTCTGCCTGCGGCGTATTGCGAAACACGCCGACGTAGCTTAGCGGCGCGGCGGCTATCACCTCACGGGCCTGCTCCACGCTGACTGCACGCGGCGACGCGGGTACAAATATCAGGCCTCCGTAAATCGCGCCGGCTTCATAGGCCGCCTGCGCATCCTGGGCGCGGGTCAGGCCACAGACTTTATTTTCCCCCAGCAGCACGCGGCGGACGGCGGCATTGAGGTCGTCGTGAGACATCATCGCCGAACCGATCAGGAAGCCGTTGGCGAAGTGGGCCAGCTCGCGAACCTGCGCGTTGGTGTTAATACCGGATTCGCTGATGACCGTCACATCGTGGCCCAGACGCGGCGCCAGCTGACGGGTGCGGTTGAGGTCGATGGAGAGGTCACGCAGGTCGCGGTTATTAATGCCGACGACTTTGGCCTTCAGCGCAATGGCGCGTTCCAGCTCTTCCTCGTTGCTCACTTCGGTCAGCACGCCCATATTCAGACTGTGCGCCACGGCGGCGAGCTGACGATACTGTTCGTCGTCCAGCACCGAGAGCATCAGCAGGCAGGCGTCCGCCTGGTGGAGGCGCGCCAGGTAGATCTGGTAAGCGTCGATGATAAAGTCTTTGCACAGAATCGGCTGCGGCGCGATTTGGCTGACGATCGGCAGGAAATCGAAGCTGCCCTGGAAATACTTCTCGTCGGTTAAAACCGAAATCGCCGATGCGTAGTGTTTGTACACGTTGGCGATACGCGCCGGGTCGAAATCATCGCGGATCACCCCTTTCGACGGCGAGGCTTTTTTACATTCCAGAATGAACGCCGTGCGGGTGCCACGCAGCGCGTCATAGAAACTACGCTGGCTTGGCTGTACGTCATTCTGGAACGAGGCTAACGGTTGTTGTTGTTTGCGGGCTGCTACCCAAATCGCTTTATCGGCCACGATTTTTGCTAATACGGTCTGCATTTTTTATCCTCTTGCCGCTAATGCGGTGACGCGGTCGTAGGCTGCGCCGCTGTGCAACACATCGAGCACTTTCTTGACGTTGGCCTTCAGGTCCTCATGACCGTAAAGGCGCATCAGCATGGCGACGTTAACCGCCACTGCGGACTCATGCGCAGCTTCACCTTTACCTTGTAGTAAGCGCGTCAGAATGTCACGGTTTTCTTCCGGCGTACCGCCTGCCAGCTCGGCCTGATGGTAAGGCTTGAGGCCAAAGTCGTCGGCGGTCAGCTGATAACTTTTAATTTCGCCGTTGTTCAGTTCGGCCACCACGGTCGGCGCGTGTAGCGAGACTTCATCCATACCGCCGCTGTGGACGACCGCCGCACGTTCATAGCCCAGTACGCGCAGGGTTTCAGCAATCGGCAGTACCAGCTCCGGGCTGTAAACGCCAATCAGCGCCAGCGGCGGGTGAGCCGGGTTAATCAACGGACCCAGCACGTTGAACAGGGTGCGGGTTTTCAGCTGTTGGCGAACCGGCATCGCATGGCGGAAACCGGTGTGGTATTTCGGTGCAAACAGGAAGCACACGCCGAGTTCATCCAGCGCCTGACGCGATTTGTCGGCGTTCATATCGAGATTAATCCCGAAGGCGGCCAGCAGGTCGGAAGAGCCAGACTTACTGGAGACGCTGCGGTTGCCGTGCTTGGCGACTTTCAGCCCACACGCCGCGGCAACGAAGGCGCTGGCGGTGGAAATGTTGATGCTGTTGCTGCCGTCGCCGCCGGTACCAACGATATCAGCAAACGGATAGTCCGGACGTGGGAACGGCGCGGCGTTTTCCAGCAGAGCGGTGGCAGCACCGGCGATTTCATTCGGGCTTTCGCCACGAATTTTCATGCTCACCAGCGCGGCGGCCAGCTGCTCCGGCTTCACTTCACCGCGCACCACCGCAGAGAACAGCACATGGCTTTCCTGCTGGCTCAGCGTTTGCGCCTGATACAATTTTTCCAGAATCGGCTGGAGAGTGTTGCTCTGCTCCAGCTTCTGCAGCGCCCATGCCAGGGTTTGTTCCAGCAGGCGTGCGCCCTGCGTGGTGAGGATCGATTCCGGATGGAACTGGAAACCGCAGACGCGATCGGCATCGTGCCGGACCGCCATCACCATTCCGTTAAAGTGGGCGTTGATGGTTAAACCTGCCGGAATATTGCTGCCAACCAGCGAGTGGTAGCGGGCGACCGGCAGCGGATTACTTAAGCCGTCGAACATGGCCTGACCGTCGTGTTCAATGCTGGACGCTTTACCGTGCAGGATTTCGCCAGCCTGGCCGACATAGCCGCCGTAGGCTTCCACAATGGCCTGATGGCCAAGACAGATGCCGATAATGGGCAGCTTACCGCGCATACGCGTTAGTAACTCCGGCATGCAGCCCGCTTCCGACGGTGCCCCCGGGCCGGGAGAGAGCATCAGCACCGGGTTGTCCATGGTGCCGAGGCGGTCGATTAAGGTTTGTGCCGGAACGTGATTACGGTAAATCACCACGTTATGCCCGTTCGCGCGCAGCTGATCTGCCAGGTTGTACGTAAAGGAGTCGATATTATCGAGCAGCAGAATGTCAGCCATCAGAAAATCTCCTGTGCATGATGGGCGGTGGCGATGGCGCGCAGAACCGCACGCGCTTTATTACGGGTTTCATCGGCTTCAGACTGCGGGACAGAATCCAGCACCACGCCTGCGCCGGCCTGTACGGTGGCGATCCCGTTTTCAACAAACGCCGAACGAATAACGATGCAGGTGTCGAGGTCGCCGTGGGCGGTAAAGTAGCCCACCGCGCCGCCGTAGCTGCCGCGACGCTTGCCTTCAGCGGCGGCAATCAGCTGCATTGCGCGAACTTTCGGCGCGCCGCTGAGGGTGCCCATATTCATGCAGGCGCGGTACGCATGCAGTACATCGAGGTCCTGACGCAGTTCGCCGACCACGCGGGAGACGAGGTGCATCACGAAAGAGTAACGGTCTACCTTTGTCAGATCGGCCACGTAGCGGCTACCTGGCGTACAGATGCGGGCCAGATCGTTACGCGCGAGGTCAACCAGCATCAAATGTTCGGACAGCTCTTTGTGGTCGGTACGCATCTCCAGCTCAATGCGGCTGTCGAGGTCACGATCCAGCGAACCGTCGGCGCGGCGGCCGCGCGGGCGAGTACCGGCAATCGGGTAGATTTCAATCTGACGGTTGGTGGCATCGTACTTCAGCGAACTTTCCGGCGACGCGCCGAACAGGGTGAAATCGTTATCCTGCATAAAGAACATGTACGGGCTGGGGTTGCTCTTCTTCAGCACATCATAAGCGGCCAGCGGGGAAGGACACGGCAGCGAGAAGCGGCGAGACGGCACCACCTGGAAAATTTCTCCGGCGCGAATGGCTTTCTGCATTTTGCGCACCACGTCGCCGTACTCTTCGTCGCTTTGATTGGTTTCGCAGCGCATCTCTTTAATGGTGTGTACCGGCAGCGCCGTCGGCGGTTCGTTCAGCTGCTGGCGTACCTGCGCGATGCGCTGCAGCAGGCGATCTTTTTCCGACTCAGACGGGGTAAACAGGCTCGCCTGAATGCGCGTGTTTTTGGTCTGGTGATCGATTACCAGCAGCGTCTCGGCGAGATAGAAGCAGTAGTCCGGGCAGGCAGTGTCGCTTTCAAGCTGCGGTAAATCCTCAAAACCGGCGACCAGGTCATAGGCGAACAGGCCGCCGAAGAACATCGCTTCACGCTCGTCCTGCGGGACAGAGACCAGTTCTTGCAGCAGGCGGAAGGCGTCAAACACCGACAGCGAGCACAGGCGCGCATCTTCATCCAACAGCGCGCTGACCGAAGGGAAACGCAGCACGCGGCCGTTCGGCTGGCGGGTGTTCTCCACGCCGGCAGGCAGTGCGGCATCGAGCAGCGGCAGCAGGGACGCGCCGTTATCGGAAAGCGCCTGCAACGTGACGGTATCGCCCAGCGCGGTGATGCGCAGCGCGCTATCGACCAGCAGCAGGCTTTTTAAGTCGTTTTTGCTATCAATATCAGCTGATTCAAGCAGCAGCGTCGCCGGGCGCGCGCCGCACAGCTGGTGGAACAGTGCGGTGGGGTTTTCACGGTAAATCGCGTCGCTGGTCAGAAGCTCGAGCATAGGTTTTTGTGTTTGCATCGTTGTTCTCGCCTGTTCTGTCTCTTTTTTGCTTAATAAAAAGCCCGCTCATTGGCGGGCTGGGTATCTGTATGCTTTACGCAGACGTGATGACTCCGCCCTATCGGGAAGTACGCCACCAACCGCCGTGCAGAGCAATCATTTTACGTGTCATTTGCAGATACCTTACTAAGTGAACTTGCGTACTAGTTAACTAGTTCGAGGGGGCAAAGTCAACCCCTGATTTCAGAATTTCCCGTAATCCCGCTATGATAGGCCGCTAACAACGCTGAGTCGTATTAAGGAAGCCGTTTTGAGCGATACCAATTACGCAGTGATTTACGATCTGCACAGCCACACCATCGCCTCGGATGGCCGCCTGACGCCGGAAGAATTGGTGCACCGCGCCGGGGAGATGCGGGTGGGAACGCTCGCTATCACCGATCACGACACCGTCGACGGCATTCCTCGGGCACAGGCGGAAATTGCCCGCGCCGGGCTGCCGCTCACCCTGATTACCGGCGTGGAAATTTCTACGCTGTGGGAAAATCACGAAATTCATATCGTCGGGCTGAATATCGATATTGCCAACCCGACGCTCACCGCCTTTTTAAACGCGCAGATCGATCGCCGACAGCAGCGCGGACAAATGATCGCCGAGCGCCTGGAGAAAGCGCATATTCCGGGCGCCTGGGAAGCCGCGCTGAAAATGGCCGAAGGCGGAGCGGTCACCCGCGGCCATTTTGCCCGCTTTCTGGTCGAGCAGGGCAAAGCCAGCAATATTGGCGATGTTTTCAAAAAATATCTCGCACGTGGGAAAACCGGTTACGTTCCGCCGCAGTGGTGTACAATAAAGGAAGCTATTGATGTCATTCATCATTCGGGTGGCGTAGCGGTCATTGCTCACCCGGGGCGGTATAACCTGTCCGCCAAGTGGCTGAAAAGGTTGCTGGCACACTTTAGCGAACACGGCGGCGACGCGATGGAAGTTGCCCAGTGCCAGCAGGCGCCGCACGAGCGCGCTCAGCTTGCCACCTATGCCCGCGAATACGGTTTACTGGCGTCACAAGGGTCGGATTTCCATCAACCCTGCCCGTGGATTGAGCTGGGACGTAAACTGTGGTTACCCGCAGGCGTCGAAGGTATCTGGCAGCGCTGGGAGCAGCCGCAGAATACAACTGAGAGGGAAGTATGAGTCAGTTTTTTTATATCCATCCGGATAACCCGCAGGCACGTCTGATTAATCAGGCGGTCGAGATAGTGCGTAAGGGGGGCGTCATCGTTTACCCAACCGACTCTGGTTACGCGCTGGGCTGCAAAATTGAAGATAAAGGCGCGATGGAGCGTATTTGCCGCATCCGTCATCTGCCGGACGGCCACAACTTTACGCTGATGTGCCGCGACCTGTCCGAACTGTCGACCTACTCCTACGTCGACAACGTGGCGTTTCGTCTGATGAAAAACAACACGCCGGGCAACTACACCTTTATCCTGAAAGGGACCAAAGAGGTGCCGCGCCGCCTGCTGCAAGAGAAACGTAAAACGATTGGCATGCGCGTGCCGTCCAACCCGATCGCCCAGGCGTTGCTCGAGACGTTAGGCGAGCCAATGCTCTCTACCTCGTTGATGCTGCCGGGCAGTGAATTTACCGAGTCCGATCCGGAAGAGATTAAAGACCGTCTGGAAAAGCAGGTGGATTTGATTATTCACGGTGGTTATCTTGGCCAGCAGCCGACTACGGTGATTGACCTGACCGAGGACTCGCCGGTGGTGCTGCGTGAAGGCGTCGGTGATGTGAAGCCGTTTCTGTAGTCACCTATATCCGGTGGCGTCTGCCGCCGGGTTATTTCCCTGCCTTGCTAGCGCCACTGAATATTATCTTTGTTGCTTTTCGAAACATTGCACTCTTCGCACATAATTTGCAGGTTGGTGATTTCTAACGCCAACTGTGGGTAGTACGAACGTGGTTTTATATGGTCAACATGCATGACCAGGCCGTTTTTTGGCCCTCGCCCACATACGCAGCAGGTGTTGCCGTAGCGTTTAAATGCCTGGTAGCGCAGCTTACGCCACTCTTTCGAGGCGTAAAATGTGCTGGCTGAGCGCTTCATTTTCTCTTCCGCCTGGCGGCGTCTTTCTTCCTGACTGCGGCGAATCTGCGCAAATAAGCCAGGGTTGTCTTCTTCATCCGCGCGTTTCAGAAATTCGCTATTGGCGAACAGTGTGCCTTCGCGCGTGATGTCTATTTCATGTCCCCATGCATCCCTGGGTTTTAATCGGCCCTGCTCATCATAGCGTTCCCACGCGGCCAGCGTTCGTCTGGCTTTCCGTTCCTGCCATTGATACCAGATGGCAAAGAGTGCGCCGAGCGCCTTTTCAATTACGATCATCTACGTCTAATCCTGGTCCATAATCAATCATATCTGTGGCTTGCCGACAGCCGTGAACTGAGGCAAATGTAACGTGGAAGAGCATTCATCTTAAACTTCGTGTAGTATGTCGGACCACGTTTGTCTGCGTGTGCACATAACGGTGTCCGCAGAAGAAAAAGTATTTACACAACAATAAGTTATTATTTTTATGCTAACTTGTTGTTTCATAAAGTATACCAGACGCCTGTGAAGGCGACACCTGAAGGAAGCTCTATGAGCGATAAAAGCGAAAAACTGCAAAAAGTGCTGGCACGTGCCGGCCACGGCTCCCGTCGTGAAATTGAAACGATTATTGAAGCGGGCCGCGTGAGCGTCGATGGCAAAATCGCCAAGCTGGGCGATCGCGTTGAAGTGATCCCGGGCCTTAAAATTCGTATCGATGGACATCTGATCTCCGTTAAAGAATCTGTCGAACAGATCTGCCGCGTCCTGGCCTACTACAAACCAGAAGGCGAACTCTGTACCCGTAACGACCCGGAAGGGCGTCCGACCGTGTTTGATCGTCTGCCGAAACTGCGCGGCGCGCGCTGGATTGCCGTGGGCCGTCTTGACGTGAATACCTGTGGTCTGCTGTTGTTCACCACCGACGGTGAACTGGCTAACCGCCTGATGCACCCAAGTCGTGAAGTTGAGCGTGAGTACGCGGTGCGTGTCTTTGGTGAAGTGGACGACAATAAAGTACGCCAGCTTTCTCGCGGCGTGCAGCTGGAAGATGGCCCGGCAGCGTTCAAAACCATCAAATTCAGCGGTGGCGAAGGCATCAACCAGTGGTACAACGTGACCCTGACCGAAGGCCGTAACCGTGAAGTCCGTCGTCTGTGGGAAGCGGTAGGGGTACAGGTAAGCCGCCTGATCCGCGTGCGCTATGGCGATATCCCGCTGCCGAAAGGGCTGCCGCGCGGCGGTTGGACCGAGCTGGACCTGGCGCAGACCAACTACCTGCGCGAGCTGGTTGAGCTGCCGCCGGAAACCTCGTCAAAAGTGGCGGTGGAAAAAGACCGGCGTCGCATGAAGGCGAATCAGATTCGTCGCGCCGTGAAGCGTCACACGACTACCGGCAATAATGCGAATAACGGCAACCGTCGTTCCAGCACGCGTAATAACCCGAAAGGGTAAGTACCTTCGTTCCGACGGGCCACCGTCGGAACTTTTTCCCCGTATTTCTCTTCTCCTGTGATTCTATTCACACTTCTGTATAAAGACAAAAAACAGGAATTCCTCAGACAAAGAACGCAAAGTGATAAAATAGCGTCCGCCATATACTGATGCCACAGATTACTCAAACAGGTAGCCCGAAATGGAAACAACGAAAAAACTCTCGGCAAGCTATGTGGTTATCGGCGTTAAAGAAAAGATAGGCTATGGCTTTGGCGATTTTGCCTCTAATTTATCCTTCGGTTTCGTTTCGCTTTTTTTATTATTCTTCTATACCAATATCTTCGGCATTAGCGCTGTCCAGGCCAGCCTGATCTTTGTTATTGCACGGGTTGTGGACGCCATCTTTAATATTCTGATTGGCTTTGCCATTGATAAAACCCACAGCCGCTATGGCAAGCTCCGTCCCTGGTTATTATATGGATCAATACCGCTTGGGCTGCTGACCGTGTTGTGTTTCCTGCCGCTGGGCGGCGAAGCGAAATTCTGGTTTGCGCTGTGTTCTTACACCATTTATTGTCTGGCCTACACGGCGGTGAACACCCCGTATTCGGCGATGACCAACCGCTTAACCCAGCATGAGGCTTCGCGTTCGTCGCTGTCGGTGTATCGCTTTGTGCTGGCTATCGTCGGCTATCTGATTGTTTCAACCACCGCGGATATCCTGATTTCACCGTTTGACGACAAGCAGATGGGTTACGTTTTCGCCGTCTCCTGCTTTGCACTGCTGGCGACCTTCTTGTTCCTCGCCTGTTTTGGCATGACCAAAGAGCGCGTGGGAGAAGAAGAAGATACGCCTGCGCCGACCCTGAAAGAAATGTTCCGCGCCGTGATGGGCAATGGCCCTTTGATTAACCTGTCGCTGTTTACCGTCTTCTTTTATATCGCCTATACCGTGTGGATGGCGATTGCCATCTACTTTATTAAATACATTATCGGCAATGAAGGTTTTACCTCATCGTTCTTTATGATTCAGTCGGCCGCCTATATTTTAGGAACGGTCGTCTCTGAGAAAGTCATCGCCATGATGGGGAAAAAGAAAATGACCCTGCTGGCGCTGCTAATTGGCGTACTGGGCGTGCTGATGCAGTATTTTGTCGCCGGGAATAATATCTGGTTAATTATGACCGGGGTGTGCCTGTTCAGTATTACCTTAGGCATGGGATTCGTCGCCATGTGGTCCATGATTGCGGATACCGTGGAATATGCGGAATGGCATCACGGCGTGCGTACCGAAGGCGCGATATACGGCTTCTTTAACTTTATTACCAAAATTGCAATGGCGATCGGCGGCGGCTGTGCCGGGTGGATGCTGGATTATTACCACTATGATGCCGCCAGCATTAGCGCCAGTGCGTTAAGCGGTATCAATATCCTGATGACGCTGTTCCCCGGCGCCATGTTCGCGATAAGCGCTATTTTTGTCGCCAGCTACTCGCTCGATGAAAAAACCTACCGCGATATCGTTCAGAAAATCAGCCTGCGTAAGCAGAACGCGCTTTAACCTCAGGGAGTCGAGACATGAATCGTGATTTTAAAACCCTTATTGCCGCGATGAGCGCCGAAGACAAAGTGGCGCTGCTCAACGGCAGCGGCCTGTGGCGCACGGCCAGTCTGCCGCAGCACGGTATTGACGATATTGTCATGACCGACGGCACCTACGGCGTGCGCTACAGCAGCGCGCAGATAGACGGTAGTGAAAAATGGAGTATGGACGATTTTATCTCCGTGATTACCCAAACCGCAGACCAGGCCAACGCCGAGGAATCGGCGGCGAAAGGCGGCAGCGAAGCCTTGTTCAGCGCCTCGCTGCCGGCCACCTGTTTCCCGAACGGCTCAAGCCTCGCCTGTAGCTGGGATATCGACCTGGTCTATCAAATGGGTCAGGCGCTGGGCCGCGAGTGCCAGCATATGGGCGTCGGGATACTGCTGGGGCCAGGTATCAACATTCGCCGCACGCCGCTAGCCGGGCGCGGTTATGAATACTACGCCGAAGATCCGGTTGTCAGCGGGGATATCGCGGCGGCATTGATCAACGGCCTGCAGGATGAAGGCGTTGGCGCCAGCCTGAAGCACTTTGCTGCCAACAACTCGGAGTACCGCCGCACGGAAATGGACTCCATTATTGAAGAGCGTGCGCTGCGCGAAATCTATCTTGCAGGGTTCCAGCGGGCGATCGCGAAGTCGCAGCCGTGGACGGTGATGTCTTCCTACAACCGGCTGAACGGTGTGCAAACGTCACAGGATCCGTTCCTGTTGACCCAGGTGTTGCGTGACGAGTGGGGCTACCAGGGGCTGGTGATGTCCGACTGGTATGGCGTGAAGGATCGTCCCGCATCGCTGCTGGCGGGTAACGATCTGGCGATGCCGGAAACCCGGCGCGATAAACAGACGCTGTTGGCGGCGATTGAATCCGGCGAAGTACCGATGTCGGTGGTCGATCGCGCCTGCCTGCGGATGCTGGAACTGCTGGATAAGGTGCAACGCCACCGTCGCCCCAATGCGCAGGCCGATTTCCCGGCGCATCATGCGCTTTCGCAGCAGTTGGCCGCAGAATCTATTGTACTGCTCAAAAATGAAGACGCCATACTGCCGCTGCGTCCGGAGAAAACGCCGCGTATTGCCGTGCTGGGTAAACCGGCGCAGGAGCCGGTGATTCAGGGTTCCGGCTGCGCAACGACGGTACCGTATCTGCTTGACCGTCCGTTAGATGAAATTTTCGACCTCGCGGGCGATGATTTCAGCGTGCGGTGGGCGGTGGGCGCGCCTGACGATCTGCGCGATGACGAAGCGGCGTTGGCCCAGGCGAAAGCCGTGGCGCAGGAGGCCGATGTGGCGGTGATCTTCGTCAGTACCGCGGTGGGCGAGGATGGCGAAAACGGTGACCGTCAGGATCTCAATATTCTGGCCGTCCATGAGCGTCTGATTCGCGAGGTGGCCACGGTGCAGCCGAATGTCGTGGTGGTGCTGGCTAACAGCGATGCGGTGGTGATGCCGTGGCTGAGTGATTGTAAAGCGCTGCTGGAAACCTTCTTTGCCGGGCAGGGCATGGGCCGCGCGGTAGCGGAGATTTTGTTCGGGTTACGTAACCCAAGCGGCAAGCTGACGGTGACGGTACCGAATACGCTGGAAGAGACCCCAGCCTGGCTACAATACCCGGGGGAGAATCTGCGCCACCATTACGGTGAGGGATTATTCGTGGGCTATCGCTACTACGATAAACGCTGTCTGAATCCGCTCTTCCCGTTTGGTTTTGGCTTAAGCTATACGCAGTTTGCCTATGACAATCTGCTGCTGTCGACAACGCGCGTGGGGGCGGATGATACGCTAACCGTCACCGTTGATTTACATAACGTGGGCGCGTATGACGGTAAAGAGGTCGTTCAGCTGTACGTTTCCGCACCAAAAGGCGAGCTGATTCGTGAAGTGCGTGCCTTAAAGGGCTTTACTAAAGTCGCATTGGCGGCCGGGGAAACCCGCCGTGTCAGCCTGCAGCTGCCGATCGCCGAGCTTGCCTGCTATCATCCGGGTCTGGCCGATTGGGTTATTACGCCTGGCGAATGGCATCTTCACGTGGGGGCGTCATCCCGCGATCTGCCGCTGAGCGCGACGTTTGAGATTGATTGCCCGCCGCGCTACGTGCCGCTGCGCGATGATAACTCGTTGCAACAGCTGATTCAGCAGCCGGAAGCCTTTGCCCGGGTCGTACAGCTGATTGCCGGAAAAAGTCAGATTCCTGCGGAACAGGTACGAGAGAAGCTGATTCGCCTGGCGCCCGATCTGTTCTGCGGTCTGCTGATTGCGCTGACCGAGTTTCTGGCGCTGGACATCGAGCGTGATGAACTGAACGCGGTGTTGGCCGGAACAAACTAACCGCTAATAACAGGAGAAGGCGCGTGTTTCCTTTTTCAGTGACGCATCCTCGCCCGGCCGCCCATGCCGAGCGGCAGACGGCAAGCGGCTACGAGCTGATCGCCTTTGACGCGGAGAAACTCAACGTTTTTGCGGCGGAGGTTCGCTACTGTGAGCCGCACTGGCACCCGGCACCGGAGCTTATTACGGTGCTTCGCGGGCGGTTTTCGCTGGCGGTGGGGCAGCAAAGCGTAGCGCTTCACGCGGGGGAGATGCTGTATATCAATGCCGAAGAGGTACACGCGCTGAGCGCGGAAGAAGACGGCAGCCAACTGGTGACCGTGCAGTTTTCACCGGGACTGTTTGATGAACTGCACCCGGCGCCATTGCTGAACTGGCGAACGCATCGCCACGCCATGACGCCAGCCGACAGTGCCGTTTTCCCCCGACTACAGGCGTTGCTGGCGCGAATTATCGACAACGATGCGCCGTTTCAGCGCATTGCGGCTATCTATCTGCTGCTGGATGCGCTGGTGGCAGCCGGGCAACCGACTCAGCGGGCTGAAAGTTCGCTGCGGGAAGATGCGATGATTAAAGAGGGGATTGATTACATTAATCAGCACTTCGACCAACCGCTGACCTTGAGTGATGTTGCCGAGCATAGCGGCATGAGCTACTCGTACTTTTCCCGGCTGTTTAAAAAGGTCAGTCGACACAATTTCAAAGAATATCTGACGCTGGTGCGGCTGAACAAAGCCCGCACCCTGCTACGTGATACCCGCACGCCGATCACTGACATCAGCCACAGCTGTGGTTTTCAGGAACATAAGGCGCTGATTGCCGCCTTTAATAAGTACTGTGGGCTGACGCCAACCGAGTACCGTAAACGCTTTCTTTCGCGCCAGAATTTAGCGGAAAGTACGCTGGCACAGGGCGAAGATTGCCTGTGCCTGCCGCTCAACGCCGCGCTGCTCGAGAGGCTAACGCAGCTTAGTAATCAATGCCAATCTGCGCCTTAATTCCGGCTTCAAACGCATGTTTGACGGGGCGCAGTTCACTAACGGTATCGGCATACTCAAGGATGTCCCGGTGGCAACCGCGGCCGGTGATAATGACCGTTTGATGCTGCGGGCGCGCTTTCAGCGCCGTTAAGACTTCTTCCAGCGGCAGATAGTCATAGGCCACCATGTAGGTCAACTCGTCGAGTACGACCATATCCAGCGTCTCGTCGGCCAGCATCCGTTTGGCGTGCTGCCATACGGCAAGGCAGGCTTCCGTGTCGCTTTCGCGGTTCTGAGTGTCCCAGGTAAACCCGGTGGCCATCACCTGAAATTCAACGCCCAGCGGTTCGAGCAGGTTACGCTCACCGTTTGGCCACGTGCCTTTAATGAACTGAATCACCCCGACGTTATGGCCGTGGCCGACCGCGCGGGTGGCGGTACCGAAGGCGGCAGTGGTTTTGCCTTTGCCATTGCCGGTAAACACAATCACGATCCCTCGTGTGTCCTGGGCGGCAGCGACGCGGGCAGCGACGCGCTCTTTCACGCGTTGCTGGCGTTCACGGTAACGTTCATCACTCATTGGGCAATTCCTGGTTTACGCCCGGGTTGGGCATCAAAAGTCATACCGGTTTTCCGGCGGCTATCATCGCCCATCAGCCACAGATACAGCGGCATGATATCGGCAGGGGTTTTGAGCTTCAGCGCATCTTCCGTCGGGAAGGCGCTGGCGCGCATTTTGGTTCGCGTACCACCGGGGTTAATGCAGTTGACGCGCAGCTGACCCTGATACTCTTCGGCCAGCACCTGCATCATACCTTCGGTGGCGAATTTCGACGCCGCGTAGGCTCCCCAGTTGGCACGCCCTTGACGCCCCACGCTGGAGGAGGTGAAGACCAGCGAACCGGCATCCGATTGCAGCAGCAGCGGGAGCAGCGCCTGGGTTAACATAAAGGTACCGTTGACGTTAACCTGCATCACCTGCTGCCAGACCTGCGGATCCTGCTCGCTCATCGGGACCACGTCCCCCAACAGCCCGGCGTTATGCAACACGCCATCAAGACGCGGGTAGTGCAGGCTGATTTGCTGCGCGACCTGCTGGCAGTCTTGCGGGGTGCAGGTTAGCAGATCCAGCGTATACCAACGGACCGGTAATTCACTGATATTGCTGATTTCCTGCGCAACTGAACGTAATTTTTCTTCGCTACGACCTAATAAAATGACGCTGGCGCCATAGCGCGCGTAGGTGATAGCGGCTTCTCGCCCGATACCGTCGCTGGCTCCGGTGACCAGGATGATACGATTCTGCAACAAGTCGAGCTGGGGTTGATAGTGCACGGTAGCTCCTCTATGGCCTTTAGTGACCATATTTTATGTACTTTTCATCGCTTTTGGGCTTTATGCCTGAATCTCTTCGCTATTTCAATCGGCGCACCGGAGAGACAACGTCTAATTAACAATTTGCAATGATTTCATTTGCAAAAAAAATCATCTGGAAGCGGCCTCGAGGACGGATACGCCAGTCGAGACGTACCGGACGCGGTGTTGTACACTGAGCGACAGATTATGTGATTTTTGTACAAGGTGGATGTGTGGAATTACTTTTTCAATATGGTCTATTTCTCGCGAAGATCGTGACGGTTGTCGTCGCTATTGCCGTCATTGCCGTGCTGATTGTCAATCTGACGTCGCGCAAGCGGCAGCGCGGCGAACTGCGGATCACCAACTTAAGCGAGCAGCACAAGGACATGCAGGAAGATTTAGCCGTCGCGCTGCTCGACGGGCCGCAGCAGAAGCTGTGGCATAAAGCGCAAAAGAAAAAACTGAAGCAAGAAGCAAAGGCGGCAAAAGCCAAAGCGAAGCAGGGCGAAAGCGCGGTCTCCGGCAAACCGCGCGCGTGGGTGCTGGATTTTAAAGGCAGCATGGATGCCCACGAAGTCGCCTCGCTGCGTGAAGAGATCACCGCCGTGCTCACGGTCGCTACACCGCAGGATCAGGTGGTGCTGCGCCTTGAGAGCCCTGGCGGCGTGGTGCACGGTTATGGGCTAGCGGCCTCCCAGCTGCAGCGTATTCGTGATAAGCAGATCCCGCTGACGGTCGCAGTCGATAAAGTCGCTGCCAGCGGCGGCTATATGATGGCCTGCGTGGCGAATAAAATCGTCGCGGCGCCGTTCGCCATCCTCGGTTCGATTGGCGTGGTCGCGCAGATCCCAAACCTCAACCGTTTCCTGAAAAATAAAGATATCGACGTTGAGCTGCACACTGCGGGTCAGTACAAGCGTACGCTAACGCTGCTGGGCGAAAACACCGACGAAGGGCGACAGAAGTTCCGCGAAGAGCTGAACGAAACCCATCATCTGTTTAAAGATTTTGTGAAAACAATGCGTCCGACGCTGGATATCGAGCAGGTGGCAACCGGTGAACACTGGTACGGCTCTCAGGCGCAGGAAAAAGGGCTGGTTGATGAAGTGGGCACCAGCGATGAACTGCTGCTGGGGCTGATGGCCGACCACGAAGTGGTCAACGTTCGCTACACGCGACGTAAGAAAATGATGGACCGCTTTACCGGCAGCGCCGCGGAAAGCGCGGATCGTCTGATGATGCGCTGGTGGCAGCGCGGGCAAAAACCGATGCTTTAAGCCACTATAGCCCAAAAATAATCACGCCCGGTAAACGTTGTTTACCGGGCGTGTTCTTTTGGCTCAGGCGACGGCCTTAAGCTCAGTCAACCAGGTGATATTTTTCAGACAGCTCGTGGGCGAGATATTTGAACATATTAAACACCGCCGTGCTTTTCGGCGTAGGCAGGCCCTGTTCATCCAGGAAGTACTCGCCGCTGAAGACCAGCACGCCGTTGCGTTGCTCAACGCCGGTAGCTTCAATGCCGGCTAAAGTATCTTCGTGTTCGCGAATAAGGCGATTGGCTTCAATCAGCAGCGTCTGGCGATCGATAGGTTGGCTATTATTTGACATATTCAACTCCTCAAAATTCTCGCGCTAGTTTACGCCGGGCGCCCGTCGTGGGCAAATATTCCCGACGTTTACCAGGGGCAACGATTTTACCGCAGAGTTGGCATGATTGGTGTTTGCATGCTAATAAAGTTGCGTAACGAATTTTATCAGGTACAGTGTGACGCTTTCGGCAATCTGGCAACAGATTTGCTTGACATTCGACCGAATATTCTTCGTGCTATAGCTCCTGACGAAAAAAAGTCTGTGAACTCAGCCATCTGCGTGCTTACATCAAAAGCCGGTCAGTAAAGGGTTGATATCTATTGGCGTTGCCGCAACATACAAGGCTCGTCGCCAGTGGAATGTGGAACATGTGCGATGTATTCCTGGAAGAATCAAATTAGGTAAAGGTGAATATGGGTAAAGCTCTCGTTATCGTTGAGTCCCCGGCAAAAGCCAAAACGATCAATAAGTATCTGGGTAATGACTACGTGGTTAAGTCCAGCGTCGGTCATATCCGCGATTTGCCGACAAGTGGCTCAGCCGCCAAAAAGAGCGCTGACTCTACCTCCACCAAAACGGCCAAAAAGCCTAAAAAGGATGAACGAGGCGCGCTGGTTAACCGCATGGGCGTCGACCCATGGCATGACTGGGCGGCACACTATGAAGTGCTGCCAGGCAAAGAAAAGGTAGTTTCGGAACTCAAACAGCTGGCGGAAAAAGCCGACCACATCTATCTCGCAACCGACCTTGACCGCGAAGGGGAGGCCATTGCATGGCACCTGCGGGAAGTGATCGGCGGTGATGAAACACGCTATAGCCGCGTGGTGTTTAACGAAATAACCAAGAATGCGATTCGCCAGGCGTTTGAAAAGCCGGGCGAACTGAATATCGACCGTGTTAACGCTCAGCAGGCGCGTCGCTTTATGGACCGCGTTGTGGGCTATATGGTTTCGCCGCTGCTGTGGAAAAAAATCGCTCGCGGTTTGTCTGCCGGTCGCGTGCAGTCGGTTGCCGTGCGTCTGGTGGTTGAGCGTGAGCGTGAAATCAAAGCCTTCGTTCCGGAAGAATTCTGGGAAGTGGACGCGAATACCACTACGCCTGGCGGCGATGCTCTGGCGCTGGAAGTCACCCATCAGGGCGACAAGCCGTTCCGTCCGGTTAACCGCGACGAAACCATGGCGGCGGTCAGCCTGTTGGAAAAAGCCAGCTACAGCGTGCTGGAGCGTGAAGATAAGCCGACCAGCAGCAAGCCGGGCGCGCCGTTCATCACCTCAACGCTGCAGCAGGCCGCCAGCACGCGTCTGGGCTTCGGCGTGAAGAAAACCATGATGATGGCGCAGCGTCTGTATGAAGCGGGCTACATCACCTACATGCGTACCGACTCCACCAACCTGAGTCAGGACGCGGTGAACATGGTTCGCGGCTATATTAGCGATAACTTCGGCAAGAAATACCTGCCGGAAAATCCGAATCAGTACGCCAGCAAAGAGAACTCGCAGGAAGCGCACGAAGCGATTCGTCCTTCCGACGTTGCCGTGCAGGCGGAAGCGTTGAAAGATATGGAAGCGGATGCGCAGAAGCTGTACCAGCTTATCTGGCGCCAGTTCGTGGCTTGTCAGATGACGCCAGCGCAGTATGACTCCACGACGCTGATCGTGAAAGCGGGCGACTTCAAGCTCAAAGCGCGCGGCCGTACCCTGCGCTTTGACGGCTGGACTAAAGTCATGCCGGCATTGCGCAAAGGCGATGAAGACCGCACGCTGCCGATGGTGAACCAGGGCGACAAGCTCAGCCTGGTGGAACTGATACCGGCCCAGCACTTTACCAAGCCGCCTGCGCGCTTTAGCGAAGCGTCTCTGGTGAAAGAGCTGGAGAAACGCGGTATCGGCCGTCCGTCCACCTATGCGTCGATTATTTCGACCATTCAGGATCGCGGCTACGTGCGCACTGAAAACCGTCGCTTCTACGCCGAAAAAATGGGTGAGATCGTCACCGACCGTCTGGAAGAGAACTTCCGCGATCTGATGAACTACGATTTCACCGCGCAGATGGAAGACCATCTCGACCGCGTGGCGAATCACGAAGCCGAGTGGAAGCAGGTGCTGGACCTGTTCTTTGGCGACTTCACCAAGCAGCTGGAAACCGCTGAGAAAGCGCCGGAAGAGGGCGGCATGCAGCCGAACCAGATGGTGCTGACCAGTATTGATTGCCCAACCTGCGGACGCAAAATGGGTATCCGTACCGCCAGTACCGGCGTGTTCCTCGGCTGCTCGGGCTACGCGCTGTCGCCGAAAGAGCGCTGCAAAACCACCATTAACCTGGTGCCGGAAAACGAAGTGCTGAACGTGCTGGAAGGCGACGACGCTGAAACCAACGCGCTGCGCGCCAAACGCCGTTGCCAGAAATGCGGCACGGCAATGGACAGCTACCTGATCGATCCGAAGCGTAAGCTGCACGTCTGCGGTAACAACCCGACCTGCGACGGCTACGAGATTGAAGAAGGCGAGTTCCGCATCAAAGGCTATGACGGCCCGATCGTTGAGTGTGAGAAATGTGGCTCCGAAATGCACCTGAAAATGGGGCGCTTTGGCAAGTACATGGCCTGCACCAACGACGAGTGTAAGAACACGCGTAAAATTCTGCGTAACGGTGAAGTCGCGCCGCCGAAGGAAGATCCGGTGCCGCTGCCGGAGCTGCCGTGCGAGAAGTCCGACGCTTATTTCGTGCTGCGTGACGGCGCTGCTGGGGTGTTCCTGGCTGCCAACACCTTCCCGAAATCACGTGAAACGCGCGCGCCGCTGGTGGAAGAGCTGTTCCGCTTCCGCGACCGTCTGCCGGAGAAACTGCGTTATCTGGCCGATGCGCCGCAGCAGGATCCTGCCGGTAACAAAACGATGGTACGTTTCAGTCGTAAAACCAAGCAGCAGTACGTCGCTTCTGAAAAAGACGGGAAGGCGACGGGCTGGTCAGCGTTCTTCGTTGACGGTAAATGGGTCGAAGCGAAAAAGTAACGTTCCACGCAAAAACTTCACAAAGGGCCGCTATGCGGCCCTTTTTTATAACCTCGTTATTATTTTTTGTTTCCATCTATACACACTTGCTATAAATGATATAGTGGTTATAGCAGATGCATTTCTTATGATTAAATCGTCTTTATGAGCGCTTTCTGAGTACAGACTGGATACAACCGCATGAAATTACAGCAGCTCCGCTATATCGTTGAGGTGGTTAATCACAACCTTAATGTTTCCTCTACCGCTGAAGGGCTTTACACCTCGCAGCCGGGTATCAGTAAGCAGGTCAGAATGCTGGAGGATGAGCTGGGTATTCAGATTTTCGCCCGCAGCGGCAAGCATCTGACGCAGGTCACTCCGGCAGGTCAGGAGATTATCCGTATTGCTCGGGAAGTGCTGTCGAAAGTGGACGCCATCAAGTCTGTTGCGGGCGAACATACCTGGCCGGATAAAGGCTCGCTGTACGTCGCTACGACGCACACCCAGGCGCGTTACGCGCTACCGGGCGTGATTAAAGGCTTTATTGAACGATATCCGCGCGTGTCGCTGCATATGCATCAGGGGTCGCCAACCCAGATTGCCGAAGCGGTTTCCAAAGGCAACGCCGACTTCGCGATTGCGACCGAAGCGCTGCACCTGTATGACGATCTGGTGATGCTGCCTTGCTATCACTGGAACCGTTCTATTGTGGTGACGCCGGAACACCCGCTGGCCTCCAAAACATCGGTCACGATTGAAGAACTGGCGCAGTATCCGCTGGTGACCTACACCTTTGGCTTTACCGGGCGCTCTGAGCTGGACACCGCGTTTAACCGCGCGGGCCTGACGCCGCGTATTGTCTTTACCGCCACCGATGCAGACGTGATTAAAACTTACGTGCGGCTGGGGCTTGGGGTAGGGGTGATTGCCAGCATGGCCGTCGATCCTATCTCCGATCCGGATCTGGTTAAGCTCGATGCAGACGGTATTTTCAGCCACAGCACCACGAAGATTGGCTTCCGTCGCAGCACCTTCTTACGAAGCTACATGTATGATTTCATTCAGCGCTTTGCCCCACATCTGACCCGCGACGTGGTCGACACCGCGGTAGCGCTGCGCTCCAATGAGGACATTGAAGCCATGTTCAAAGATATTAAGCTACCGGAAAAGTAATCTTCCATGATTATCCGCCCCCGGGCATCGGGGGCGAAAAGGCTTATATTGTCCACCCCAATCCCCTGATTTTTATCCCTCATCCGTCCATCGTCGAGATTAAGAATTGTTTCTATTGGCAACATCGCAGCAAAAGTAGAAATAAATTTAACGTTAAGCAAACTTCTCTACTCAAATATCCCTTCAGCGTCAAAAGAATAAATAAATCTCTCTCCAGGATTCGTAAAATCGCTGGATTTTTGCTTAAAATTTACTTAGGATTTATCTCATTGATGATTAGTTGTAACAATTAATTGGTGTGAAAATGATAAGTAATATCGATTGTGAGAGGCATGTAATGGCGTCAGAAAATAAAGAACCGGGCGTGAAGCGCAAAGCATGGCTAAGCGTATTCCTGGGTTCTGCGCTGTTCTGGGTTGCTGTCGCACTGCTGATCTGGAAGTTCTGGGGCTAACCATGCTGACGTCTGAACGCGTTAAACCGGCGAAGCCCCGCGCGCCGGCGGCAAAGAAACCCGTTGAGAATAATAATAAGGTCAATGTCCCGGACGAGTGGAAATTGACGCCTGAGCAAAAAGAGTTTATCGAACTGTTCAATCAGGATGAGAATAAGAAACAGTAACTCCAGGGTTATTGCTCATATTTCTTTCCCTACTGCTATATTCAGAAAATCCTTCCCCTGCTATTTATTTCCCTTCGTCTCTTTTTTAATAAAGCGTTGATGCATTTATCAATCTGAGCCCTTTTCCGGCGTGTTCGGGTCGTTGTGTTATCTTTAATAGAGGCTCTGAGGAGTGTCAGAGTGTGCAATTCCCGTCATTTAAGGAGGAGCTATGTCGTCAACCCTACGAGAGGCCTGCAAGGAAACGCTACAGGTCGACAATAAAACCTACCACTACTACAGCTTAGCGCTGGCCGCAAAGACCCTTGGCGATATCGCCCGCCTGCCGAAATCACTCAAAGTTTTACTGGAAAACCTTCTGCGCTGGCAGGATGGCGACTCGGTGACTGCCGACGACATTCAGGCGCTGGCGGGCTGGCTGAAAAACGCCCATGCCGACCGGGAGATTGCCTATCGTCCCGCCCGTGTGCTGATGCAGGATTTTACCGGTGTACCGGCAGTGGTGGATTTGGCTGCCATGCGCGAGGCGGTGAAGCGCCTTGGTGGCGATACCTACAAGGTGAACCCTTTGTCGCCGGTCGATTTGGTGATTGACCACTCGGTCACCGTAGACCGCTTTGGCGATGAGGATGCCTTCGAGGAAAACGTGCGGCTTGAAATGTCGCGCAACCACGAACGCTACACCTTCTTACGCTGGGGGCAGCAGGCGTTCAGTCGCTTCCGCGTGGTACCACCGGGCACCGGTATTTGTCATCAGGTTAACCTTGAATATCTGGGGCAGGCGGTGTGGAGTGAACTGCAGGGCAATGAATGGGTGGCCTACCCGGACACGCTGGTCGGTACCGATTCCCACACCACCATGATTAACGGCCTGGGCGTGCTGGGCTGGGGGGTTGGCGGTATTGAAGCGGAAGCGGCGATGCTCGGGCAGCCGGTCTCCATGTTGATTCCCGATGTTGTCGGCTTCAAGCTGACCGGCAAGCTGCGTGAAGGGATTACCGCCACCGACCTCGTGCTCACCGTCACCCAAATGTTGCGCCAGCTTGGCGTGGTGGGGAAATTTGTTGAATTCTACGGCGATGGACTGGATTCACTGCCGCTGGCCGACCGCGCGACTATCGCCAATATGGCTCCGGAATACGGGGCAACCTGCGGTTTCTTCCCGATTGATGACGTCACGCTCTCCTACATGCGTCTGAGCGGGCGCAGCGATGAACAGGTGGCGCTGGTGGAGGCCTATGCCAAAGCGCAGGGCATGTGGCGGCACGCTGGCGATGAGCCGGTCTTCAGTCAGACGCTGGCGTTGGATATGGGCGATGTCGAGGCGAGCCTCGCCGGGCCGAAACGCCCGCAGGACCGCGTCGCGCTGGGCAACGTGCCGAAAGCGTTTAACGCCACGACTGAACTGGAAGTGAACGGTGCAGGTAAAGCAAAGCCGGCCGTCGCCTTTAGCCTCAACGGCGAGCAGTATGCGTTGCCGGAAGGGGCGGTCGTGATTGCCGCGATTACCTCGTGTACCAACACGTCGAACCCGAGTGTGCTGATGGCCGCCGGGCTGCTGGCGAAAAATGCCGTTGCGCGCGGATTAAAGCCGAAGCCGTGGGTCAAAGCGTCGCTGGCGCCGGGGTCGAAGGTGGTGTCGGAATACCTGGCCTATGCCGGGCTGACGCCGTATCTTGACCAGCTGGGCTTTAACCTGGTTGGCTATGGCTGTACCACCTGTATTGGTAACTCAGGCCCATTGCCCGATCCGATTGAAAGCGCGATCAAACAAGGCGATCTGACCGTTGGCGCCGTGCTGTCCGGCAACCGTAACTTTGAAGGCCGTATCCATCCGCTGGTAAAAACCAACTGGTTGGCCTCGCCGCCGCTGGTGGTTGCTTACGCGTTGGCGGGTAATATGACCGTCGATCTGACGCAGGATCCGCTAGGGAAAGATAGTCAGGGGAGAGCGGTGTATCTGAAGGATATCTGGCCGGGCAGCGATGAAATTGCGCGCGCGGTGCAGCAGGTATCGACCGATATGTTCCACAAAGAGTACGCTGCGGTGTTTGCCGGCACGCCAGAGTGGCAGGCGATCGACGTGCCTGCCTCGGACACTTACCGTTGGCAAAATGACTCCACCTATATTCGCCTGTCGCCGTTCTTTGACGAGATGGGCGCGATCCCTGAACCGGTGAAAGATATTCATGGTGCGCGCGTGCTGGCGATGCTTGGCGACTCGGTCACCACTGACCATATTTCCCCGGCAGGGAGCATCAAGGCGGATAGCCCGGCAGGGCGTTATTTGCAGGAAAATGGCGTGGCCACCCGCGACTTTAACTCCTACGGTTCCCGTCGCGGCAACCATCTGGTGATGATGCGCGGTACGTTCGCCAATATTCGTATCCGCAACGAGATGGTGCCCGGCGTGGAAGGGGGTATGACGCGCCTGCTGCCCGGAAATGAGGTGATGTCGATCTACGATGCGGCGATGCATTATCAGGCGCAGGGCACGCCGCTGGCGGTGATTGCGGGTAAAGAGTATGGCTCGGGTTCCAGCCGCGACTGGGCGGCGAAAGGCCCGCGCTTGCTCGGAGTCCGCGTGGTGATTGCCGAGTCGTTTGAACGTATCCACCGTTCCAACCTTATCGGTATGGGCATACTGCCGCTGGAGTTCCCGCAGGGCCAAAGCCGCAAAACGCTGCAGCTCACCGGCGAGGAAAGGATTGATATCGCCGGGCTACAGCAACTGAAGCCGGGGGCAACGATCCCCGTCGTGCTCACCCGGGCAGATGGTCAGCAGCAAACCGTGCTGTGCCGCTGCCGTATCGATACGGCGACCGAGCTAACCTACTACCAGAACGACGGTATTTTGCACTATGTGATTCGTAATATGCTGAGTTAGAAAAAGGGGCCGATAACGGCCCCATAAAGACGATTGCGTAGAAAAATACGCACAAGCGTGGCACCTGCGGCATTACTTACTGAGCAGGTGCCCCATTTTTGCCGCTTTGGTGTCGAGGTAGTGGGCATTTTTCGGGTTACGTCCGACGATCAGCGGCACGCGTTCCACAATATTGATGCCCGCTTCGGTCAGAATTTCGACTTTTTTCGGGTTGTTGGTCAGCAGACGCACCGCATCAACGCCCAGCAGTTTGAACATATCGGCACACAGGGTGAAGTCGCGTTCGTCGGCGGCAAAACCGAGCTGGTGGTTGGCCTCTACGGTATCGTAGCCCTGATCCTGCAGCGCGTAGGCGCGAATTTTGTTCAGCAAGCCGATGTTACGACCTTCCTGGCGATGATAAAGCAGAATCCCTCGGCCTTCTTCCGCAATGTGCGACAGTGCGGCCTCAAGCTGGAAACCACAATCACAGCGCAGGCTAAAAAGCGCGTCGCCGGTTAAACATTCCGAGTGTACCCGCGACAGCACCGGCGTTTGCCCGGTAATATCACCAAAAACCAGCGCGACGTGATCGTGCCCGGTTGCCAGTTCTTCAAAGCCCACCATAAGGAAATCGCCCCAGGGGGTTGGCAGTTTGGCTTCTGCCACACGTTTAAGCTGCATGTGATTCTCCAGATTATGTTAGCGCCAGCGACGCCTTCTGTTTTCCTTATTTTGCCACAACGTGCTTTACTTCACCTAATCGTGCGCGGGTGACCGCCGGGAAAGCGCACAAAATTGAACATTTTTGAGGTTTCGCGCGGTAACCTCATTGAAAAAAGGAAGAAAAATGCTGACCATCGCCCGACGAACGCTTATCGGAGCCATCTTACTTTTACTCATGCCGTTGACGGTCTGGATCTCCGGCTGGCAATGGCTACCGGGGCCCGGCGGCTGGTGGTTGCAGGCGCTGTACGCGGTGACGGAAACGGTCACCCAACCGTGGGGGATTATCACCCATCTTCTGCTGTGCGCGCTGTTTGTCTGGTTGCTACGGCCGCGTCTTCGCGGGGCAATCATACTGGCGATCGTTCTCAGCGCGGCGGTACTTCTGGGGCAGGGCGCAAAATCGTTGGTGAAAGGGGTCGTACAAGAGCCGAGGCCGTTTGTTATCTGGCTGGAAAAAACGCAGCAGATCCCGGTCGAGCAGTTCTACACTTTAAAGCGAGGTGAACGCTCGGCGCTGGTCAAGGAGCAGTTGGCACAACAGCATGATATCCCGGGGTTTTTACGCCATCACTGGCAAAAAGAGACCGGCTTTGCCTTTCCGTCAGGGCACACCATGTTTGCCGCGACCTGGGCACTGCTGGCGGTTGGGCTGCTGTGGTCGCGTCGCCGGGCGTGCGCCGTCGTCGTGCTCATGGCCTGGGCGGTAACGGTGATGGGCAGCCGCCTGCTGCTTGGGATGCACTGGCCGCTGGACCTGATGATGGCGACGGTTATGTCGTGGCTGCTGGCGACAATCGCAGGCTGGCTGGCGGTGAGATACTGCGGGCCGTGGAAAAAAGAGACAGAAAAATAGGGCGCGATAGGACGAAAAGGGGAAAAGGGTTGATTTCCAGCATGCTAACCCACAGATCTAAGGCCTGCGGAACGCTTTTCCATTTCGTCGTCGCGGTGAAGATGTTATTTTATAAGGCTAGGTGCTGTGTCGACACTGTAGAAGCCGCATAACGGGAAGTAATGTGAAATACCTACTCATTTTCTTATTGGTGTTAGCGATTTTCGTCATCTCAGTGACGCTGGGTGCGCAAAACGATCAGCTTGTGACCTTCAACTATTTGTTGGCGCAGGGTGAGTTCAGAATTTCAACGCTGTTGGCGGTGCTGTTTGCCGTTGGCTTCGCGATTGGCTGGCTGGTCTGCGGCCTGTTCTGGCTGCGCGTGCGCGTTTCACTGCTGCGTGCCGAACGTAAAATTAAACGCCTGGAACATCAACTTGCCCCTGAGACGGCGACTACGGTAGCGCCGGCAGTTCCGGCGGCGAAGGAATAATCATCTATGCTGGAGTTGTTGTTTCTGCTTTTGCCCGTCGCCGCCGCTTATGGCTGGTATATGGGCCGCAGAAGTGCGCAACAGTCCAAACAGGACGAAGCGAGCCGCTTGTCGCGTGATTACGTGGCAGGGGTGAACTTTCTTTTAAGCAACCAGCAGGATAAAGCGGTTGACCTGTTCCTCGATATGCTCAAAGAGGATACCGGCACCGTGGAAGCGCACCTGACCCTGGGGAACCTGTTCCGCTCGCGCGGTGAGGTTGACCGGGCTATCCGCATTCACCAGACGCTGATGGAAAGCGCCTCTCTTACGTACGATCAGCGTTTGTTGGCGGTACAACAGCTTGGCCGCGACTATATGGCCGCCGGGCTGTACGATCGTGCTGAAGATATGTTCAACCAGCTGGTTGACGAAACCGATTTCCGCATCAGCGCGCTTCAGCAGCTCCTGCAAATCTATCAGGCCACCAGCGACTGGCAGAAGGCGATTGATACCGCCGAGCGTCTGGTGAAGCTGGGTAAAGATAAACACCGTGGTGATATCGCGCATTTTTGGTGCGAACTGGCGCTCCAGCAGATGGGTAACGACGAGCTGGATAAAGCCATGTCGCTACTCAAACGCGGCGCGGCGGCGGATCCTTCCAGCGCGCGTGTGTCCATTATGATGGGGCGCGCATGGATGGCGAAGGGTGACTACGCCAAAGCGATGGACAGCCTGCTGCGAGTGATTGATCAGGATAAAGAGCTGGTCAGCGAAACGCTGGAAATGCTGCAAACCTGCTATCAGCAGCTTGGCAAGGACAAGGAGTGGGAACACTTCCTCCAACGCTGTGTGGAAGAGAATACCGGTGCGACGGCAGAACTGATGCTGGCGCAGGTGGTTGAGCAGAGCAAAGGCGGCGACGCGGCGCAAACCTACGTCACCCGCCAGCTCCAGCGTCATCCCACGATGCGCGTTTTCCACAAGTTGATGGACTACCATCTCAATGAAGCGGAAGAAGGGCGCGCGAAAGAGAGCCTGATGGTGCTGCGCGATATGGTCGGCGAACAGGTACGCAGCAAACCGCGTTATCGCTGTCAAAAGTGCGGTTTCACGGCCTATACGCTGTACTGGCACTGCCCGTCATGCAGAGCGTGGTCGACCATTAAGCCGATTCGCGGCCTTGATGGTCAGTAATTTCTAAAAAACGATCCCCTTAGTTACAACATACTTTAATTTCCCCAACCGTGACCGCCTCTGCCATTGTGCCTGCTGGGTCACGCAGGTAGAATGCTGCCCGTTTACCTTTTCTGCACCGCGCGTGCCCATCAACAAGAAGGTCCAGTCATGTCCGTTGCTTCATCTTCTTCTCGTGTTACCACATCTTCTCCCGTTGTTGTCGCCCTCGACTATGATAATCGTGATAAGGCGTTGGCCTTCGTTGACCGTATCGACCCGCGCGATTGCCGCCTGAAAGTCGGTAAAGAGATGTTTACGCTGTTTGGCCCGCAGCTGGTGCGTGATTTACAGCAGCGTGGCTTCGATATCTTCCTGGACCTGAAATTCCACGATATTCCAAACACCACGGCGCATGCGGTAGCGGCGGCGGCCGATCTCGGCGTGTGGATGGTAAACGTGCATGCCTCCGGCGGCGCGCGAATGATGACCGCCGCGCGTGAAGCGCTGCTACCGTTTGGTAACGATGCGCCTCTGCTGATTGCGGTTACCGTGCTGACCAGCATGGAGTCCAGCGACCTACAGGATTTGGGTATTACCTTAACCCCGGCGGACTACGCGGCGAAGCTGGCGACATTGACCAAAAACTGCGGCCTGGATGGCGTCGTTTGCTCAGCACAGGAAGCCGTTCGCTTCAAGCAGGAGCTGGGCCAGGCATTCAAACTGGTGACGCCGGGGATTCGTCCGGCCGGCAGCGCGGCGGGCGATCAGCGTCGCATTATGACCCCGGAACAGGCGCTGGCGGCGGGCGTTGACTATATGGTTATTGGTCGTCCTGTCACCCAGTCTGCTGACCCGGCGCAGACGCTGCGCGACATTAACGCATCATTAAATCTGGAGGCATGATGAGCGATGCTAACAGCCGTCTGGTCTATTCCACGGAAACCGGGCGTATTGACGAACCTAAAGCCGTTGCCGAGCGCCCCAGGGGGGACGGCATCGTACGCATTCAACGTCAAACCAGCGGGCGTAAAGGAAAGGGCGTATGCCTGATTACCGGGATTGACCTGGATGACGACGCGCTGGCGAAGCTGGCGGCCGAGCTGAAGAAAAAATGCGGCTGCGGCGGCGCGCTGAAAGATGGCGTGATTGAAATTCAGGGCGACAAACGCGACCTGCTGAAAACGCTGCTGGAAGCCAAAGGTATGAAGGTGAAGTTGGCGGGCGGTTAAAGCGTCCTCTGGTCTGATTGCCAAACGACCAATAAAAAGGGCCCCGAGAATCCTCGGGGCCCTGATAATCTTGCTGAAATAGCTTATTTACCAACCTGGTGGCCGATGATCCCACCAACCGCCGCACCGCCCAGTGTACCCAGCGCGCTACCGTCGGTTAATACGGCGCCACCGATGGCACCTGCACCGGCGCCCAGCGCGGTGTTACGATCGCGTTTGGACCAGTTAGAACATGCGCTCAGCGACATGACCAGCGTTACTGCTACCATCGCGGCAGCCATTTTCTTGCTCATTGAAGTCATTTTATTTCTCCTGAATATTCTATTCACGGAAGAGCACCTTAAGTATAGCCATTGCCAGAGGTTTCTCCTGTGAAGCTTGTTGCGCAGGTTGTAAATTTTATTGCTAAAAGTCACGTAAGTGATAGTTACTTCCTGTTATATCGCTAACATTAATTTTACGATTTTGTGATGTTGCTGACAGGTAAAAAGTCTTAATTCAGGGGTCGGAAAACTCTCATAGCGAGGCGGGAAGGGGAAGAGGAAACCCGATGTGGCTGCACACCGGGTTGAGTCAATCAGGGACGTGGCACAATATTCACAGTCAAACCGGCCTGCTCAAGCTGTAGCTGTTTTTCCGTTGCCAGATTATCGTCGGTAATTACCCGGCTGAACTGGTTCATCGGCCCCAGTGCATACGGATGAATGGCGCCGAATTTCGAACTGTCGCTCAGGACAATGGCTTCGCTGCCTTTCTCCAGTACCGCGTTGACGATATCAGCGCGCATCATGTCACGACCGGTAAACCCGGTTTCCGGTTGCCAGCCATCAATACCGATAAAGGCTTTGCTGAAATGTACCTGCTGAATGTACTGACGCGTCAGCGGGCCAACCATGCTTTCACTTTTCTTCTGATAGATACCGCCCAGCAGAATCACTTCTCCCGGCGTCTCTTTCAACAGATGGGCGATATAGCTGCTGACGGTAATAATGGTGATGTCCGGCTGTGTCGCCAGCGCGCGCGCCAGCAGAGCATTGCTGCTGCCGTTTTCGATAAACACGGTTTCGCCCGGGTGCACCAGAGAAGCGGCAAACTCGGCCAGCTCGCGCTTGAGAGCGAAATTGTTCATCATGCGCGTTTCAACGTCTTCGCTATCCAGCGGGACCGCGTAACCATGAGTACGTCGCAAATAGCTCTGTTTCTCCAGCAGATTCAGATCCTGACGAATCGTCACTTCCGAAACGCCGGTCATTTTTGCCAGGTCGGCAACGCTCATGCGGCCTTTATCGATGACCAGTTGTAAAATTGTTTGCTGTCGGGAATTCATAATAAATCGATCAATTTCTCTACGCGAAGGCGGCTGTCAGGCTCAGTGCCGCCGTCCGCTGGGCAAAGGACGTCAGATTTCCCACGGGGATTTAGGCTGACCTGTTCTGCTGTCGCGTTCGTCTGCGGCGTGGGCCAGCAGTTCCGCTTTTAATATTTCCAGATTGTTGATGGCGGAGTGGGTGTCACCGCCGACCAGAATATCCAATACGGTATCAATACGTTGGGCTACCTGACGCGCATCGAGCTCGGACATGGTGGGATCCTGTTGATAAATTCGATTGAAATCAATGATGCAAAATTTACAGACAAAAGAGAAGTGAAAAAAAGGCTTACCTTATAACCCCCGACGCGCTTCCAGCCAGCGTTCCAGTTCGGCGATGGGCATCGGTCGAGCAAAATAGTAGCCCTGCCGCTCGTCAACGCCATTTTGCAATAAGAAAGCGTCGTCGTCAGCATCCTCCACCCCTTCGGCAATAATGCGCAGATTGAGCGCGCGGGCGACGGCGATAATCGCCAGCGCCAGTGACTGCGAAACCGACGGTTTGTGCACGTGATGCACAAAGCTATGGTCCAGCTTGATGGTATCGATGGGAAAACGCGCCAGCTGTGACAGCGATGAGTAGCCGGTGCCGAAGTCGTCGAGGTGAATCTGTGCGCCGAGGGAGCGAAATTGCTGAATGACCTCGAGGGCCTGGTCGGCATTATCAATCAGGCAGCTTTCGGTCAGCTCAATATCAATCGGGCATTCATCAAAGTGCTGCGCCTTCAGCGCCTGTTTAAGGTCGCTGAAAATGGATTGGTCGACCAATTGGCGCGCCGAAACGTTGACCGCGACGCGCAAATGAATACCGCGGTCGCGCCATCGCGCCAGCTGACGAATGGCTTCGAGCATTACCCAGCGTCCCAGCGGCACAATCAGTCCGGACTCTTCTGCGTAGGAGATAAAGTCGAGCGGCGGGATTAACCCACGCTCCGGTGAATTCCAGCGTACCAGCGCTTCCAGACTCAGGATCTCACCATTTAGCGCCACTTTGGGCTGATAATGGATGACCAACTGATCGCTTTGCAGCGCTTTGCGCAGGTTAGTATCCAGCCACAGGTATTCGAACACCCGTTGATTCATTTCGGGGGAAAAGACGCTAAACCGTCCACGGCCTTTTTCTTTCGCGGTATACATCGCGGTGTCGGCATTGCGTATCAGGCTCTCACGGTCTTCGCCGTGCCGCGGCGCGAGTGAAATGCCGAGTGAACAGCCGCTGTAGACCTCAATCAGGCCGATACGGAACGGGTCGCGAAGGCGGGTTAGCACCCGCGATGCCATCGCTTCCAGCGCACTCTGCGAGGTATTTACCGCCAGGACAATAAACTCGTCACCGCCAAGCCGTGCCAGCGTCTGCCCGTCTTCCAGGCAGCTTAAAATCGACAGCGCGACCGACTGCAAAAGCTGATCGCCAAATACGTGGCCGTAGGCGTCATTCACCTTCTTGAAGTTATCGAGGTCGAAATAGACGAGGCCAATCTGATTATCACCCTGGCGATTGTCTAACGCGCGACCAATCAGCTCATTGATAGCATGTCGGTTTGGCAGGCCGGTAATGGTGTCCGTATTGGCCAGCATCCGCAGGCGTTCCTGGGCTTTGCGTTCCTCAGTAATATCGGTTCCGGAGCAGATGAGATAGATCTCATTCTTGCCGCTACCGCTGTGCACAAAGCGGTTGCGAAATAAAAACAGGCGCGAGCCTTTACGCGTTTTGATCCAGCGCTCCACTTCATATGGTCCGCCGTTGGTAAAAAATCGACTGACGTTCTCCCGTGCTGCCGCGGCTTCCGGTGCAGACATAAACAGCTCGAACGCGGTTTTACCAATGACATCCTGCTCTTTGAGACCGGTATACTCTTCGCACAGGCGGTTGAAACGCTGAATTTTGCCTTCTCTATCGAGAATGACGATCACGGCGTTGGCTTCTGATACCACCTGTTCTGCAAATAGCAAGCCTTGTAACAGATCGCGGGCGACGGAAGAGGTGTCAAACCAGGAGGAGGCGGTACCGGCCCATTCGGTGCTGCTAACCTTGCGGCCAATTAAATGAATAGGGACGTCGTAGCCGTTAAGCTGAATATTCAGGGCGATACTGGAGGTAGTGACGCTCATGGCTCGAATGCGGCTGGCGTTTTCTTCACTTAACGGGACGGCAACGTCGGCATTCGCATCGGGGTCCGACCCTAAAAGCAGCGTCGACTCGGCACGCGATAAACGCCAGTAGAGGCTGGTTTCGCTGGAGTTTGGGTCGAGCAGATTTTGTGCCAGAGACTTGACCATACCTTCCTCTCATCCCTCTGCGTTCGGATGCCATGATATTCAGTGTGAATGCTTTTTGGCTTTTTCGCCGAGAAAAAAGATCGTCGGTGGGCGGTAGATAAAAAAACGGCCCCTGAAGGGGCCGTTTGGCGCAGATTACGCGGCCGGGCGGGCAATCACGCTGCGTGTCTCCATACGGACTTCCGCGATGGTGACATCAATGACATCGGTGACCTTATAGGCCACTTCACCTTTGATCTGCACGGTGCCGCTTTCCTGGCTGCAGACCAGCTCGTCGCGCACAGCATGCAGGAACGGAGCCGGAATAAAGGCGACCGCGCCGTTATCGACCAGGCGCACGCGCATACCGCCGCGGCTGATGTCGATAATCTCAGCGGCAAAGCGAGTCTCTTTACCTGCCATCGGGCTAAGGTAACGGGCATACAGCCAGTCTGCGACGTCGCGTTCTGCCATGCGGTTCAGGCGACGGCGCTCGGCCATCTGTACGGTCACATCATCCTGCGGTCGTGAGGCGCTTTCACCTTTGATCACCGCCTTCAGCAGGCGATGGTTAATCATATCGCCATACTTACGGATCGGCGAGGTCCAGGTGGCGTAGGCCTCAAGGCCTAAACCAAAGTGCGGACCCGGTTCGGTGCTGATTTCAGCGAATGACTGGAAGCGACGAATACGGCTGTCGAGGAAGCCAGATGGCTGCGCGTCCAGCTCGCGGCGTAGCTTGCAGAAGCCTGCCAGCGTCAGCACTTCCTGCGGATCGACGTGCACATCATGCGTTTTCAGCAGGGCCGCCAACGCTTCGGTGTTATCCGGTGCGAACCCGGTGTGGACGTTATAAACGCCGAAACCGAGTTTGTCGCGCAGCACGCGAGCAGCGCAGATGTTCGCCGCAATCATGGACTCTTCAACGATGCGGTTGGCAATGCGGCGCGGCTCGGCGACGATATCCAGCACTTCGCCTTTCTCCCCCAGCACGAAACGGTAGTCCGGGCGGTCTTTAAACACCAGCGCATGGGTTTTACGCCATTCGCTACGTGCCTGGCATACGCGCTGCAGCAGGGTAATCTGGCGTGCAATGGCTTCGTTCTGCGGCTGCCAGCTACCGGTGTTCTCCAGCCAGTTGGACACGTCGTCGTACACCAGTTTGGCTTTTGACTCGATATTGGCGGCAAAGAATTCAATGTTGTCTTCGATGGTGCCATCGGTGGCCAGCGTCATGCGACAGGCAAGCACCGGGCGCACCACGTCAGCGCGCAGCGAACACAGATCGTCAGACAGTTCGCGCGGCAGCATTGGAATATTGAAGCCCGGCAAATAGTTGGTAAACGCGCGAATTTTTGCCGCGTTGTCCAGCTTGCTGCCTTCCACAATCCAGGCGGTAGGATCGGCGATGGCGACGGTCAGCAGCAGTTTGCCATCGGCGGCTTCTTCCACGAACAACGCATCGTCCATATCTTCAGTGCTGGCGCTGTCGATGGTGACAAAGTCCAGCGCGGTGAGATCGCGACGCTCAAGCCCTTCGTCCTGCATCTCGGTGGCGACGCCGTTCGGCGCTTCTTTTTCCAGGTTGTGACGGGCGAGGGTGACCCACCATGGCACAAAGTGGTCGTCACCAAAGGTGATGAATTGGGTCAGTTCGGCATAGAAGCTGCGGTCGCCTTTCAGCGGATGACGGCGCATTTCAGCAACGGCCCAGTCACCCTCTTTAAAGTCGTGAGTTACGCCACGTTCGGCGCGGCAAGGAATGGCGTCTTTCAACAGCGGATGGTCAGGCACGATAGACAGACGATCGTCCTTACGATGCACCTTACCCACAAAGCGGGTCAGGAACGGCTCGACCAGTTCTTCCGGCTCAGCACTCTCTTTTTCGCGTTCAGAGTGGATCACCGCAATAATACGGTCGCCGTGCATCACTTTTTTCATCTGCGGCGGCGGAATAAAGTAGCTTTTCTGTGCATCGACTTCGAGGAAACCGAAACCTTTTTCCGTGGCTTTGACGACCCCTTCCGCGCGGGGCGTTTGGGAATGGAGTTGCTGTTTTAGCTGCGCAAGCAGCGGGTTGTCCTGAAGCATATTGTTCTATTTTCGTGGCCAAAAGAGCGGCTGTCATTTTTACGCGAATCTATAGGACGCAGCAAGCGCTGTTTCACCTTTTACGTAACTTGTTGTGCGTCGCCAAGCGCGATGTGCAGGCGATTTAACCAGCCGCTCAATGCGCTCCAGGTTAGCAGGGTGATGGCGTCCGGCGTCGATAGCCCATGCTCGATAAGCGGGTTCAACTGCGCGGCGCTAAAACGGTCCGGCGCGCGGGTCAGCAGCTGTGTGGCCTGGGCGAGCGCCCGTTCGCTCGGGAAATTATGGCTCCAGGCCAGAATGGCTCGCTCGCCGTTGCGTACCGCTTCGGGCAGGCCGCTGGCGCCTTGCCATAATCCGCTGTTGTAGTTGAAACAGCTCACGCTGCCGTTTATGCGTGCGGGAATGAGCGCCGACAGCGGCAGCAGCGGATGGGTAAACGTCAAAGCCTCAAGCAGTTCGCCGAATCCCACCAGCAGTGTCTCCTCATGAGCCAGCACCGGGGACAGCGCGTGCAGTTCTGGCAGATTTTGCCAGCGCGAGAGCGCTTCCCCCTGCGGCGTGTTGGCCTGGTGGGCTTCGATGACCGCCAGATCGGTATGCCACAGCGTGCTTTCACTATTGAAGCGGTCGGCGTCTGAATCCTCCTGCACCGGCATGCCGGGGATCCAGCGCACCGGAAAGCCCAGGTGCGCCTGGAAGAGGGCAACCACGCGGGCCTGGAAGCCGACAAAACCCACAATCTGATTAATCAGGATGATGTCGTGCAGCGTGAGCCCTACATCGTCCAGCTGCTGGCGTGAGCGCGGGGTGATGATGGACGGCGAGCTGGCAAGCTGGCGGGCGTATTGCGTAATTTGTGCCAGCCGACGGTTACTTTCTCGCGATGAGTCTGGCCCCTGCAGCGGCGCCAGACGTGCGGCATAGTGATTACACAGCCGCTGAACGCCGGAAACCTGCGCCACGGTCAGGGCGGTACTCAGTCGGTCATAGTCGCTGAACGTACGCAGACGGTTCACCGGGACGGTGTCCGGGAACAGTAAATTAGCCAGCTTACGGGCAGCGTCCAGCCAGCGCAGATTGGCATTAAGCAGCGCATCGGGCAGGGTGAGGTCCAGTAAAAAACGGTCGTCAACGTGCGCGGCTTCGGGAACCAGCGGCATCACGTCGCTGTGTTGGGTTCTCGACTGGGTTTCATGATACCAGTGATTTTTGCCGGAAACGCGGCGTGGCTCCATGGGAGTTCCTTGATCTGAAGGTGGCGAGCCAGCAGCGTCGAAGGAGATGTTGCCGGATCGTTATGGATAAATATCCTGGCGCATGCGAGACGAGGGAGAAAATATTGTTCGGCGATAATTAATAACTGACTGGAATAACAAAGGCAGAGAGGGCCGTAGGCCGGATAAGGCGTTTACGCCGCCATCCGGCAATATGCGTCAAATTGCGCCAATTTGCCTGATGGCGCTGCGCTTATCAGGCTTACAGTCGGGCTACAGATCCAGCTCGTTCATGGCCGCAATGTTGAAGCCACCGTCAACGTGCAGCACTTCACCCGAGATACCGGCGGCCAGATTTGAAGAATAACAAAGGCGGGAGGGGGCTGTAGGCCGGATAAGGCGTTTACGCCGCCATCCGGCAATATGCGTCAATTTGCGCCGATTTGCCTGATGGCGCTGCGCTTATCAGGCCTACAGTTGGGGTTACAGATCCAGCTCGTTCATTGCCGCAATGTTGAAGCCACCGTCAACGTGCAGCACTTCACCCGAGATACCGGCGGCGAGATTTGAGCACAGGAAGGCTGCGGAGTTACCGACATCTTCAATGGTCACGGTGCGGCGAATCGGCGTGACCGCTTCGCAATGGGCGAGCATTTTTCGGAAATCCTTGATGCCGGAGGCGGCCAGGGTACGAATCGGGCCCGCTGAGATGGCGTTTACGCGAACGCCTTCCGGCCCCATGGCGTTAGCCATATAGCGGACGTTAGCTTCCAGCGACGCTTTCGCCAGGCCCATCACGTTGTAGTTGGGGATGGCGCGCTCTGCGCCGAGGTAAGAGAGCGTCAGCAGGGCAGCGCCTGGAGTCAGCATTCCACGGCAGGCTTTCGCCATCGCCACAAAGCTGTATGAACTGATGTCGTGGGCGATTTTAAAGCCTTCACGGGTGACGGCGTTGACGTAGTCGCCGTCGAGCTGATCGGCCGGAGCAAAGCCAATCGAGTGAACGAAACCATCGAACGTTGGCCATGCTTTTACCAGCTCGCTGAACAGCGCTTCAATGCTCGCGTCTTCTGCCACGTCGCACGGCAGCACAATGTCGGAGTCCAGCGAGGCGGCGAAATCTTCAACGCGGCCTTTCAGTTTGTCGTTCTGATACGTGAACGCCAGTTCGGCCCCTTCACGGTGCATCGCTTGGGCAATGCCGTAGGCGATGGACAGTTTGCTGGCGACGCCGGTAATCAGGATACGTTTGCCGGAAAGAAAACCCATAGCGTAATCATCCTTCTCTTGATGGTGGTAGCGGCGATTAGCGGTCTTTACGCCAGGCATCGGCGGTCAGCGCCTCGCCAAAGTGACCGGCAATCAGCCGTTTGGTTAAATCGTGCAGCGGGGAGGCCAGCACGTCGGCGGTGCTGCCGCGCTCGACCACTTCCCCCTGGTGCATCACCAGCACCTGGTCGCTGATGTGCTTCATCATGCCCAGATGCTGGGTCACATAGATGTACGAGATACCCTGTTTTTCCTGCAGTTCGAGCATCAGGTTTACCAACTGCGAACGCATTGACATATCGAGCGAGGCCAACGCTTCGTCGCAGATGATCACCTTCGGGCGCAAAATCAGCGCGCGCGCCAGACCCAGACGCTGTTTCTGCCCCGGTGCCAGCATGTGCGGATAGTAGCTGACGTGGTCCGGCAGCAGGCCGACCAGGCGCAAGGTATCGATAATCTGCTGACGTCGCGCCTCGGGTTCAAGGTCGGTGTTCAGACGCAGCGGGAAATCGAGAATCTGCGAAATACGCTGACGTGGGTTCAGCGAGGTGCTCGGATCCTGGAAAATCATGCGAATGCGCTGGCTGCGGAATGAGTAGTCGCCGAACTCCAGCGGATGATCGTCAATCAGCAGCTCGCCGGTGGTGGGCTCCACCATGCCGGCCAGCATTTTCGCCAGCGTCGACTTGCCAGAACCGTTCTCGCCGATGATTGCCAGCGTTTGCTTCTCGCGCAGGGTAAAGCTCAGCGGCTTCACCGCCTGTAGCGTCTGGCGATGGAACCAGCCGGTACGGTAGCGGAAGGTTTTGCTCAGGTTGCGAACTTCAAGCAGCGTTTCGACCATGTCACTCTTTCTCCATATTCAGCGGGAAATGACAGGCGAACAGGTGGTTCTTCGCTCCCGTCAGACGCGGGGTTTCAATACATTTGCGCTGCGCGTACGGGCAGCGCGGCCCCAGACGGCAGCCCATCGGCAGCTGTTCCAGCAGCGGAATCGCACCGGAAAGGGTATTCAGGCGACTTTTATGCGGCATTGAGCGACCAAAGTCCGGAATCGCGCGGATCAGCGCCTGGGTATACGGGTGGTGCGGGGTGGTCACCAGCTCTTCGCTTGGCGCGGTCTCTACCGTTTGCCCGCAGTACATCACGTTGATCTTATCCGCCCAGTGGGTCAGCATCTGCAAATCGTGAGAAATCAGCAGGATGGTGGTGTTGTTATTCTGGTTGAGGCCGGTTAACAGACGGAAGATCTGCGCCTGGGTGGTCGGTTCCATGGCGTTGGTCGGCTCATCGGCAATCAGCAGGCGCGGCTGGTTAGCCAGCGCGATGGCAATCATGACCTTCTGGCATTCGCCTTCCGTTAGCTCATACGGGAAGCTGCGCATCGCGTCTTTGTGATCTTTAATGCCGACGCGGTGCAGCAGTTCGATCGCGCGGCGTTTGCGCCAGCCAAAACGCTGCCACCAGTGGCCTTTGAAGGTCCAGCCGGGGATGTTCTGCATCAGCTGCAGGCCCACGCGTTCAGAGGGATCCAGACAGGACTGCGGCTCCTGGAAAATCATGGAGACGTTGTGGCCGACCAGTTTTCGCCGCTCGCGGTTGGACAGGCGCAGCAGGTCGATATCGTCAAAACGCATGCGGTCGGCGGTAACGCGCCAGTTATCTTTGGTGACGCCGCAAATGGCTTTGGCGATAAGGCTCTTGCCTGAACCGGATTCCCCCACCAGGCCGCGAATTTCGCCTTCGGCCAGCGTCATGCTGACGCGATCAACCGCCTTCACCCAGCCTTCGTTGGTGTTAAATTCGATGGTTAAGTTGCGAATATCAAGTAACGGCATTACTCCACCCCCGCGTTAATGGCGCGGCGAATACCGTCGCCCAGCAGGTTGACCAGCAGTACGCTGATCATAATCGCCGCGCCCGGCAGCATCACCGTCCACGGCGCCACGTAGATAAGCTCCAGCGCATCGCCGAGCATAGCGCCCCATTCCGGCGACGGCAGTTGCGCGCCAAGATCGAGGAAGCCCAGCGCGGCGATATCAAGGATCGCCATCGACAGCGCGCGGGTAATTTCGGTGACCAGCCCGGCGGCAATGTTCGGCAGAATGGCAAACCACAGAATATTCAGCGTAGTTGCCCCGTCGAGGCGGGCGGCAATCACGTAATCGCGTTCCAGTTCGTCGTGTACCATGCTGTAGATGGAACGCACCATGCGCGGCAGCAGGGCCAGCCAGACGGCAAACATCGCATGGCTGAGATGCGGCCCGGCAAAGGCGACGACGATAATCGCCAGCAGCAGCGATGGAATCGACAGTAAAGTGTCGAGAATATGGTTCAGCACCGCCGAACGCAGGCCACGGGTTGAACCCGCAAATGCGCCCAGCACCAGCCCGAAGGCGGTGGCGGCGAGTGTGACAACAAACGCGCCGCCGACGGTGGGCGCGGCGCCGCTAAGCAGACGGCTCAGCACATCACGGCCCAGATCGTCGGTACCGAGGAAGAAAGAGACTTCGCCATAGCGCGACCATGATGGCGGCAGAAGCTGATAGCCGAGGAACTGCTGGTCGATACCGTACGGCGCAAACCAGCCGCCCAGAATGCACACGACCGCCAGCCCGGCGCAACCGTACAGGCCGATCATCGCCGTGGTGTCGCCATAGAATTTGCGCCACACGGTGCGCAGCGCACCCGGCGGGCGTTTCTCGAGGTAGACGCTATCGTAAGGCATACCATTCCTTATGTTTCAACGGGTTAGCCATAGCACCCAAAATATCGGATATCACGTTCACAATGATCACCAGCGCGCCAATCACCATCACTCCGGCAGAGATTGCCGCATAGTCCTGCTGGCGAATGGCGTTAATCATCCAGCGCCCCAGTCCCGGCCAGCTAAAGACCATTTCGGTGATCATCGCCAGGGTCAGCATTGTGGAGAACTGTAGGCCCAGACGTGGGATCACCGGCGGCAGCGCGTTGTGCAGCACATGGCGACGCAGAATGGTCAGACGCGAAACGCCGCGCGTGGCCGCTGCTTTCACGTAGTTGGTGTCGTAGACCGCAATGGTGCTGATACGCATCAGGCGCACCACCTCAGTGGTGGGCGCTACGGCCAGCGTCAGTACCGGCAGCACCATATGGCGCACAGCGCTCATAATCATTTCATGCCGCCACGGCGAGTCGGAGAGCCAGGCATCAATCAGCGCGAAGCCGGTGACGCTTTTCACCTCATACAGCAGATCGAAACGCCCGGAAACCGGCAGCCAGCCGAGCGTCAGGGAGAAGAAGAGGGTCAGCAGCAGCGCCAGCCAGAAAATCGGAATCGAGAAGCCGAGCAGGGCGAAGAAGCTGATCACCTTGTCCTGCCATTTATTGCGGGTGATGCCCGCCAGCATGCCAACGGGAATGCCTATCAGCAGCGCAAAGCCAAACGCCAGAATGCACAGCTCCATGGTGGCCGGGAACACTTCGCGCAGCTGTTCGGAAATCGGCTGGCCGTTAATGCTCGACACCCCGAAATCCCAGTGCATGACGCCGTCAAACCAGAAGGCCCAGGCGTTCCACAGCGACGCGCCCTGCAACGGCGCGTGCGGCGTAAAATAGCTCAGGCTGAAGCCGACGAAGGTCAGGAAAAAGAGGGTAACCAGCAGCAATAACAGGCGACGAAGGGTGAAAATAATCATGGTTTTTGCACCTTCTCTTCTTTTTCCCGCGACACGCCAGCGAATGAGGTATTGCCAAACGGACTCAGCACCAGCCCTTTAATATCGTAACGATAGGCCTGCAGGCGTAACGAAGACGCCAGCGGCAGCACCGGCAGCTCGCGGGCCAGAATTTGCTGCGCTTCGTCGTAGGCGTCAATGCGCGAGGCCAGTTGCTGCGAGTCCAGCGCTTTGCGCAGCACATTATCAAACTCGCGGTTACACCAATGGGCGAAGTTGGTCTGCGAGGTAATGGCCGCGCAGCTCAGCAGCGGACGGAAGAAGCTGTCCGGATCGTTACTGTCCGTGGCCCAGCCGGAGAGCGTCAGGTCATGGTTCATGTCCATCAGCCGTGCTTCCTGGAAGCGGCCCTCTACCGGCACGATGATCACCTTCACCCCAATCTGCGCCATGTCCGCCTGAATGAGCTCGGCGGTTTTCAGCGGGCTCGGGTTCCACGCCTGAGAGCTGGTCGGCACCCACAGGCGCAGCGTCAGCTTATCCAGCCCCAGTGCCTGTAGACGTCGACGCGCCTCTTTCGGGTTGTATTCGGTAATTTTAGCTTCGTTATCGTAAGCCCAGGAAGCGCGAGGCAAAATTGAGGCCGCGGTTTCTGCGGTGCCGTAATAAATGGACTGCATCAAACGCTGATTATTAATCGCCAGCGACAGCGCGTGACGCACTTCTGGATTATTTAGCGGCGGTTTGTCGGTGTTGAAGGCCAGGTAGGCGATATTCATCCCCGGGCGCAGCGTCAGGCGCAGGCGCGGGTCGTCGCGCAAAATAGTGAGCTGGCTGGCGGCAGGCCAGGCCAGCACGTCGCATTCACCGGTCAGCAGCTTGGACAGCCTTCCGGTGCCCCCGGAACCCAAATCGACCACCACCTGCGGCATCAGCGGCGTGCCGCGCCAGAAGGCGGAGTGGCGCTGCAAGCGAATGTACTGCCCGGCGCGGTACTCGTCGAGCTGGAACGGCCCGGTCCCTACCGGCTGGCGGTCGAGCTGTTCCTGACGGTCCTGTTTCGTGAGCTGATTGGCGTATTCCGCCGACATCACCGACGCGTAGTGGGTCGCCAGATGCCAGAGGAATGAGGCATCGGGACGATTGAGGCGAAACTCTACCGTGTGGCTATCAAGTTTGCGCACGCTCTTCACGCTGTCGGCAAACTGCAGGCTGTCAAAATAGGGGAACGCGCCGCCGTTGACGTTATGCCACGGATGCTGGCGATCGAAGATGCGCTCGAAGGTAAACACCACGTCGTCGGCGTTCAGCGCGCGCGACGGCTTAAACCAGCGGGTGGTTTGAAACTGTACGTTAGGGCGCAGGTGGAAACGGTAGGTTGCGCCGTTATCCAGAACTTCCCAGCTTTCCGCCAGCTCGGGCACCAGACGATAGGTGTACGGGTCGACGTCCAGCAGACGGTCGTAGAGCTGGGCGGCGAGGGTGTCGACAATCAGCCCGCTACCGGCTTTTTGCGGGTTAAACGTGTTGACCTGTCCGCTGACGCAGTAGACAAAGCCGCTGTCGCGAATGTCGGCATGGGGTGGGGCGAGCGGCTGCGGCGCGGCCATCGCCTGGCTGCAGATTAACCCCAACGCTGCCAGGAAAGGTGACAAATTCAGGCGCATAGTTTCATTGTTTTTTCGATTGATCTGCAAAGTGTATCGCACTTACGGCTACCAGGTACAAATGTCTGCGTGCAACTGCTTTAAAAGTCATCAAATCAGTGGGGTTAACTCGTATAACACCAGCGCATTGCTCTCCAGCGCCTCAACCACCTGCCAGCGCTCTTCCAGCGTTTCCTCGCGCACGCTGAGCGCGGGCCGGGTTGTGTGCGCCAGCCATGTCCAGCTCTCCTCGTCCGGGCCGCTGCTGCTTTCTATCGCCTCCAGCCGCGGGAAAAGCGCGCCATGGTGCTGATCGAACAAGTGGCGTTTGATTTTCCACTTACCGCTCAGCCCCTGAAGCTGCACCGGGTATTGCTGACGAAACCGCTGGATAAAGGCCTCTTCGCTGGATAGCCACGGATTAAACACCACCGGGTTGCGTAGCAGCAGCTGATAGCGCCCGCGCTGGTGCAGCAATAGCACGTTTTTGTCGTTGACCAACACGTCGCCCTGTAAACGTCGCCACAGCCACAGCACCCAATAGATGGGGCGGGGCAATCCGTGATGGTAGAAGAGCGCCAGGCTGGAAGTATCGAAGGTGCCATTGCTTCGTGCCTCACCCTGTTGGCTGGAGTTGAGCCAGAAGCCGGTAAAATGCACCCGATCGGCCAGCCCCAGCAGGTTATTCATCAGCAGCGCGCCGCGGAAGAATTCACCATTGGTTCGCCGGGTTGAGCCGGTTAGCGTATTCCACGACAGCAACCAGAGCGGCAATGCGAGCTGATGCTGGCGCAGGGCGAGCTGAATCTGGCGCACCTTATGGACCGGGTAGTTTTCCGCGGCGGCTAGCCGAGTGCGTTCGAATGGCTGCTGGTGGAAGCGTTCGTTGGCATTGGCCGAACAGGCGAGAAAGTCGGCCTCTTTCAGCAGAGGAGAGGTGAGGATCGCGTCGTCGACGGTATCGTCATCGGTGACGGTAAAGCGGTGGCAGATGCCCAGCTGCGAGTCCGGCGACCATTGACGGATAGCCGCTTTTTGCTGCGCCCAGACCTCGGCGCTCGCCTGCGGCGACCAGTGCCAGACGAACTGCCAGCTCGCCAGCGTTGACGACGGGAAGTGCTGCGCGGCGAGACGTAAAAACTGGCGCAGCAGATCGGGGCGCGTCGTCAGGCTGGTGTGGAGCAGAACCTGCCAGCCCATCCGGGCCAGGAAAGTAAAGACCTGCTGCAAATGGTACCAGCAGGCGTAGCCGACCATTTGTGGGTCGTCCCAGCCTTCACTGAACAAACGGCTGCTCAGAAAGGGTTCATGGATATCAATGCCGTGAATGGGGATCTGTGTATGGAGCGTGACCAGCGACTGACGGACATCTTCACGCAGCAGATCGTCAAGTTCGCGCAGCGTAATAATGATCTGGGTAGGACGCAACGGCACGTGGCGCAATAAGAGCGCGTCCAGGGCAATCTCTCGCGCCTGGAGGGGCGGCTGGAGCGGCGGCGGGCTTTCCCAGGCCTGCTTGTCGGTATGGTTGAGCAGGGCATAGAGCGTCTCGGCAGCCACCGGTTGCACGCGGTCAGGCGGATTTTCGCGCGTGCGGTTACGGACCACGGTGGTCGACCGCTGACGATACTGGCGCGGCGTCATGCCGTGGCGGCGCTTAAACAGATCGCTCATCATTCGTGCGCTGGCAAACCCCTGCTGCTGGGCGATGCGCTGCACGGGGAGTGTGCTTGTCAGCAGCTGTTCGCCGGCTTTTTCCAGACGCAGCGCGGTGATGTACTGCATAAAGCTGACGCCGACCTCTTTGTGAAACAGGCGTGAAAGCCAGGCTTCCGAGACGCGCTCGGCGCGGGCGATTTCAGCAAGCGATAGGCGCTGGCTGTACTGTGATTCAATCCGTGTTACCACCTGGCGGATGCGGTGGCTCCAGGTTGATTCGTTGTTGCGCGGCGCGCCCGTTTTGCGTGGTTGTTGAAAATGGGTAGCCAACAGCAGCGCAATTTCGCTAAGCCAACGGTTGGCCTCCAGTCGGGAGGGGTTTTCATGGTTGATCAGATGGGTGACCAGTAGCTGACGCATCAGGCTGCGCAGCCGCCCCTCGTGCTCCATCGTGGAGTGTGGTACTTGATAATCAAAGGCAAAAAAATGCGCGTCGAGGCGTGTCAGCCAACTGCTGGCTATCGTCAACGTCATGACCGCATTGTCCTGCCCGCTGCGCATACGCCAGCGCTGGTTGGGATTGACGATGGCCAGCGCACCGGTTTGCAGCGTACGTATGTCGCCGGTACTCTCCAGCACCACCTCGCCTTGAAGCAGCCAAATCAGCGTTAACACCTGCTGTTCGTCGTGCGTCTGCTGACGGATGTCCTGCACCATCACGGAAAAATCACTGATTTGCTGCGCTACCATTCCGCCCTCCAGCGAAGACAAAAAATAACGGTCTCTTTTTTGTCATAACTAAACCGTATGAAAAATAGTCATTACATTTTTCGTCAATATAAAACAAAAAAGCGCCTTTTGTGGTCGCTTTGCCGTCATAAACTCGACGTTATCACTGTGGAGCAATAAAGGGATAACAAAAATGACACATCCTATCGTTGAGGCATTGCAGAGTCAGGAAGCCGAATTTATCGCGTTACGCCACCGTTTCCATCAGCAGCCGGAGATTGGTTTTCAGGAGCACAAAACCAGCGCCGAAGTGGCGAAGCTGTTAAGCAGCTGGGGCTATGAAGTGGACTATGGGCTGGCGGGCACCGGCGTGGTGGGGACGCTTAAAGTGGGTAACGGCGACAAAACGCTGGGGCTGCGCGCCGACATGGATGCGCTGCCGATGCAGGAACGCAGCGGCAAAGCGTGGGCCAGCGAAACGGATGGCTGTTTCCACGGCTGCGGACACGACGGTCACACCACCACGCTGCTATATGCCGCGGAGTACCTGGCGCGTACCCGTCAGTTTAACGGTACGCTGCACCTGATATTCCAGCCGGCGGAAGAGCTGCTGTACGGTGGGCGGGTGATGCTGGAAGACGGGCTGTTTAACAAATTCCCCTGCGACCACATTTTTGGTTTACACAATATGCCGGGGCAGAAGCTGGGCAAAATTGGCCTGCGTGATGGCGCGATGATGGCCTCATCGGACACGTTGCATATTGAGGTGCAGGGCGTGGGCGGCCATGGCGCGGTACCGGAGCATACCGTCGATGCCACCGTGGTTGCCTGCCACATCACCCTGGCGCTGCAAACCATCGTCTCACGCAACATCAGCCCGTTCGACCCGGTGGTGGTGACGGTTGGCAGCATTCAGGCGGGCCACGCACCAAACATCATCAACGACAAGGTGCTGATGAAGTTGACGGTGCGTACGCTGAACGAGCAGGTCCGCAAAACCGTGCTGCAACGCATTCACGACATCGCCGTGGCGCAGGCGGAAAGCTTCAACGCCACCGCCACGCTCACCCACGTCAACGGCAGCCCGGTACTCAAAAACGATCCTCAGGCAAACCAGATGGTGCGCGATGTTGCGACGTCGCTGTTCGGCGCGGAGTCTATTGGCACGGTGAATCCGTTTATGGGCAGTGAAGACTTCGCGTTTATGCTCGAGCAGAACCCTAACGGCGCTTATTTCACCATTGGGGCAGGCGATGAGCCGGACCGCTGCATGGTTCACAACCCGGGTTATGACTTTAACGACAACATCCTGCTGACGGGGGCGGCGCTGTGGTGCGGCCTGACGGAACACTATCTGCGTGGATAAGTGACGCGCGCAACATGAGGGCGAGCCATGAGTACCGTGACGTTGAGTGAAACGCAGTATGTCGGCACCGACCGGCTGCTGACGGGGATTGTGTTAAGCGTGTTGACCTTCTGGCTGTTTGCCCAGTCGGTGATTAACGTGGTTCCGGTAGTGAAAAACAGTATCGATATTTCGCTGGAGACGCTCACCCTCGCGGTGAGCCTCAGCGCACTCTTCAGCGGCTGCTTTGTGGTTGCCAGCGGCGGGCTGGCCGACAAATTTGGCCGGGTACGTTTAACGCTGATTGGCCTGGCGTTAAGCATGGTCGGTAGCGCGCTGCTGGTGGTGTCTCAGGGGCCGCTGTTGTTCCTGACCGGGCGGATAATTCAGGGATTGTCTGCCGCCTGCATCATGCCGGCGACGCTGGCGCTGATTAAAACGTGGTACGAGGGGCGCGCGCGGCAGCGGGCGATCAGCTTCTGGGTGATCGGTTCGTGGGGCGGCAGCGGTCTGTGCTCGTTCGTTGGCGGCGCGATCGCCACTGGCCTGGGCTGGCGCTGGATCTTCGTCTTTTCCATCGCGGCGGCGTTGGCGGCATTTTTGCTGATTCGCGGCACGCCGGAGAGCCGCAGCGCCACCGCCGTGCAGCATAAAATGGATCTCAGCGGGCTGTTGAGCCTCGTGGCGGCGCTGGTACTGTTCAATCTGTTTATCTCCAAAGGTCACCACTGGGGATGGACCAGCGGCCTGTCGCTGACGATGCTGACAGGCGCCATTGTGGCGATGATCTTTTTTGTGCGCAGCGGAATGCGTAAAAAAGAGGCGGCGCTGATTGATTTCGCGCTGTTTAAAAATCGCGCTTATAGTGCGGCGGTGCTGTCGAACCTGATGTTGAACGGCGCGATTGGCACGATGATGATCACCAGCATCTGGCTCCAGCAGGGGCGGCACCTGAGTCCGTTCCAGACGGGCATGATGACGCTCGGCTATCTGGTGACCGTGCTGCTGATGATTCGGGTGGGGGAAAAACTGCTGCAACGCTACGGGGCAAGGTTGCCAATGATGGGCGGCCCGGCGATCGCGATGGTGGGGATTTTCCTGATCTCCTGTACCTTCCTCGACACCTGGACCTATATCGTCACCGTCTTTTTCAGCAACGTTCTGTTTGGCCTGGGGTTGGGGTGCTACGCCACGCCCTCCACCGACACCGCCGTCACCAGCGCGCCGGAAAATAAGGTGGGCGTCGCCTCCGGGATTTACAAAATGGGCAGCTCGCTGGGCGGCGCGTTTGGCCTGGCGATGACGGCGTCACTCTACGCGCTATTTTTACCCTACGGCATGGCAAAGGCGGCACAATACGCGCTGTGGTTTAACTGCATGTTGTGTCTGGGGGCCATTGCGGTTAGCGCGCTGATGCTGCCGCGTCGCCTTAAAAACTGATGCTTCGACTTTCTGTCACTGATTTTAAAAACAATTAAGGCTCCAGATGGAGCCTTAATTGTTTTTAAAAAACGAGCGCGTTATCCGTAATTTACGAATTTAACTTTCTTTGTCGGCCCGATAATATCCATCTCTTTTTCGCGATGGCCGAGTGTAGCAAGTTTGCTACCATCAATTGCCGTCCAGAAATCCAGCGATTTTTTGGCGGCGGTCATCGCTTTGTTTTTATCGATTTTCTTATGTTGTTTGGTCATATCGCCTCCTCGCTGGCACGTGGCCGCTGCCTATAATTTTACACCAATGCTGATTACATAACAAACAGTGCCGGGAGTCAGGATTATTCATCAAAGGTGTTCTCCATCGCCTGAATCTTACTTTTTATTCGCTGTTTGACGTCCACTACCGTGGAGGACATTCGATTTAACCGGGTGAAGTCTTCGGCAAAGCCATATGAGCGGTAGCGTGGTTTTGCTTCATCTGATGGGTCTTGAATCCCGACATCTTCTATCTCTCTCATGTCACAAAAGGTTGTTGCGTACACGAGAGCGATAGTTAATACGTTGCCCGTCAATACTGTCGTCTGGTTGCTGATGAGGTTTTCTAACATGCAGATAGCAAATTCGTCGCGGCGCGGGTCAAATCTACAAATGATTACAGCATGCAAACCATCGGGTTCGGCGTGGTCAGAGACTTTTAACGTGATATCTAAAATCCCCTCATCGGCACTTCCGGCATATTGCGCCATTGCCCAGGGCCAGTTCAGTACGCTCGTTTCAATCCCATTTTGCAGCGTTCTTTTTTCCGCATCACTTAGCACGCCAACAGAAATTCCGAACCATCCAAAAGACTGTAGAACTTGCCGTGTAACCTCAAGGCTCTGTTCATGTGTTTCCTGAATTGATAATTCGCTCACTCCATTTGCCTTTCTTTGCGATTTACGGGGATAAAATGGTAAGGCAGTTATCACGAAAGGTTAATGAATACCGTGTGTCTGAAATCAGACAATGGATTAGCCAGGAGTGGTGCTTTCAGGACGAAAGCACCAGACGGTCGTGCAAGTTTACAGCGCGTGCTTTTTCAACAATGCCCGTAGTTGGTGATAGGTTAACCCCAGCAGTTCGGCGGCGTTTTTCTGGTTAAACCGGGCCTGTTGCAGACTCTGCTGCAACAGGTCTTTTTCTTGTTCAAGCTGGAACTGACGCAGGTTCAACGGTAACGCCGGGCCCGTGATTTCCGTTGCGGGTTCGTCGGCGATGGTCGGCTGGCGGCGGAACGGATCGATAATAATGTCATCCAGCGGTTCGTCGATGGAACCGTGGCGATAAACCGAACGCTCAACCACGTTTTTCAGCTCGCGAATATTCCCCGGCCAGCGGTAGTGCAACAGCGTGTCGCGGGCGCGGTCGGTAAAACCGGGGAACAGCGGTAGCTTCAGCTCGCGACACATCTGGATAGCGAAATGTTCGGCCATCAACATGATGTCGCTCTGGCGTTCGCGCAGCGGCGGTAGTAGCACCACATCAAAGGCCAGACGGTCGAGCAGGTCGGCGCGGAAAGTGCCTTCTTCCACTAACTGAGGCAGATCGGCATTGGTGGCGCACACCAGGCGGACGTTAACCTGCAGCGGCTGACTGCCGCCGACGCGCTCCAGCTCACCGTATTCAATCACCCGCAGCAGCTTTTCCTGCACCAGCATCGGCGCGGTGGCCAGCTCATCAAGAAACAGCGTGCCGCCATCGGCGCGTTCAAAACGGCCGGGGTGGCGCTTTTGCGCGCCGGTAAAGGCGCCCGCTTCATGACCGAACAGCTCGGAATCGAGCAGGTTTTCGTTCAACGCCGCGCAGTTCAGCGAGATAAACGGCCCTTGCCAGCAGGAGGAGAGGTAGTGCAGACGGTTGGCGATAAGCTCCTTGCCCGTGCCGCGCTCGCCGATAATCAACACCGGCTTGTTGAGCGGTGCCAGCCGGGAAACCTGCTCCAGCACCTCGATAAAGCGGTTGGCCTCGCCGAGAAGGGTATCTTTGTAATCTGCCATGATGAAATTCGCCACTTGTTGGTGTAATTCGCCATTTCACTGTAGGCGTTTGCGGCGCAAAATTCAATCACATCGTTTATAATCAATAAGATAAAAAGTTGGCACGGAAGTTGTAATAGTCATTGCGCAGGGCTAAGCCCGAAACACAGAACTATGAGGATTGAACAATGGGTATTTTTTCTCGTTTTGCCGACATCGTGAACGCCAACATCAACTCGCTGCTGGAAAAAGCGGAAGATCCGCAGAAGCTGGTCCGTTTGATGATCCAGGAAATGGAAGACACGCTGGTGGAAGTGCGCTCCACTTCCGCCCGTGCGCTGGCGGAAAAGAAAGATCTGACTCGCCGCGTCGAACGCGCGCTGGCGCAGCAGGAAGAGTGGCAGGAGAAAGCCGAGCTGGCGCTACGTAAAGATAAAGAAGATCTGGCACGCGCGGCGCTGATCGAAAAGCAGAAGCTGACCGACGTGATCGCCACTCTGGAACATGAAGTGACGCTGGTGGATGAAACCCTGGCGCGGATGAAAAAAGAGATTGGCGAGCTGGAGAATAAGCTCAGCGAAACTCGCGCCCGTCAGCAATCTCTTGCACTGCGTCATCAGGCGGCGAATTCGTCCCGCGATGTGCGCCGTCAGTTGGACAGCGGTAAACTGGATGAAGCGATGGCTCGCTTTGAATCCTTTGAACGCCGTATCGACCATATGGAAGCCGAAGCGGAAAGTCATCGTTTTGGCAAACAACCGTCGCTGGATCAGCAGTTCGCCGAACTGAAGGCCGATGATGAAATCAGCGAGCAGTTGGCCGCGCTGAAAGCCAAAATGAAGCAGGACACCCAATAATGATCCCGGCGGCACTGACCGTGCCGCTGCTCATACTATATAAGGAGTTTCTATGAGCGCGCTTTTCCTCGGCATTCCCCTGACGTTATTTGTCCTGTTTGTATTGCCGATTTGGCTGTGGCTGCACTACAGCAATCGCTCCCGCTCTGGCGAGTTGTCCCAGGGCGAGCAGCAGCGGCTGATGCAGTTAACCGATGACGCAAAGCGGATGCGCGAGCGTATTCAGGCGCTGGAAGCCATTCTGGATGCTGAACATCCAAACTGGAGGGACAAATAATGGCGCTGGATTTTAACAAAAAACTGTGGCGAATCCCGCAGCGGGGCATGGTGAAAGGGGTCTGCGCCGGTATTGCCGAGTACCTCGACGTGCCGGTGAAGCTGATTCGTATTATTACCGTGCTGGCGATGCTATTTGGACTCTTTTTCTTTGTCGTTGTCGCCTATGTCATTTTAACCTTCGCCCTCGACCCGATGCCGGAAGGGGTGATGAACAACCCGCATCAGCCCTCCAGCCGCGATTTGTTGGATGCGGTGGATGCTGAATTAGCCGCCGGTGAACAGCGGTTACGCGAGATGGAACGCTATGTGACGTCCGATACCTTTACGTTGCGCAGCCGTTTCCGTCAGCTCTGATACAGAGGTGAATAATGAGCAATAAATGGCAGCGGGCAGGCCAGAAGGTGAAGCCCGGTTTGAAAATCGTCGGCAAGCTTGCCCTGCTGACCGCACTGCGCTATGGCCCGGCAGGCGTTGCCGGGTGGGCGGTGAAGTCCGTTGCCCGCCGTCCGCTGAAGATGTTTCTGGCGGTGGCACTGGAACCGCTGCTGTCGCGCCTCGCCAAACGCTATTTCCCCATGGCAAAATAGCGCTATCGGCGTTGACAGGAGTGTCTGATAAGCAATGAAGCGACTCAAAAATGAATTCAATGCGCTGGTCAACCGTGGCGTTGACCGGCATCTTCGCCTTGCCGTTACCGGCCTGAGCCGTAGCGGCAAGACCGCTTTTATCACCGGCCTGGTGAATCAACTGCTGAACGTACATACCGGCGCGCGGCTGCCGCTGTTAAGCGCGGTGCGCGAAGAACGCCTGCTGGGGGTGAAACGTATTCCTCAGCGCGACCTCGGCATTCCCCGTTTTACCTACGATGAAGGGCTGGCTCAGCTGTACGGACAGCCGCCGTCGTGGCCAACACCGACGCGTGGCGTGAGCGAAATTCGCCTGGCGCTGCGCTACAAATCGCATGACTCGCTGCTGCGCCACTTTAAAGAAACTTCCACGCTATACCTGGAGATTGTCGATTATCCCGGCGAGTGGCTGCTTGACCTGCCGATGCTCAATCAGGACTACCTGACCTGGTCGCGGCAGATGACCGGTCTGCTGAATGGTCAGCGCGGTGAGTGGTCGGCCAAATGGCGTCAGCTGTGCGCCGGGCTGGATCCGCTGGCTCCGGCCGATGAAAACCGGCTGGCGGAAATCGCCCAGGCCTGGACCGATTATCTGCATCAATGTAAGCAGCAAGGTCTGCACTTCATCCAGCCTGGACGGTTCGTGCTGCCCGGCGATATGGCCGGCGCGCCCGCGCTGCAATTTTTCCCGTGGCCGGACGTTGACGGCGTGGGAGAGGCAAAACTGGCGCAAGCCGATAAACACAGCAACGCCGGGATGCTGCGCGAACGCTTTAACTACTATTGCGAAAAGGTCGTAAAAGGCTTCTATAAAGATCATTTCCTGCGCTTTGACCGCCAGATTGTGCTGGTGGACTGCCTGCAGCCGCTGAACAGCGGGCCGCAGGCGTTTAACGATATGCGCCTGGCGCTAACGCAGCTGATGCACAGTTTCCACTACGGTCAGCGCACGCTGTTCCGCCGCCTGTTTTCGCCGGTCATTGATAAGCTGCTGTTTGCCGCCACCAAGGCGGATCACGTCACCGTGGACCAGCACGGCAATATGGTGTCGCTGCTGCAACAGCTGATTCAGGACGCCTGGCAGAACGCCGCCTTTGAAGGCATCACCATGGACTGTCTGGGGCTGGCGTCGGTACAGGCAACGCAAAGCGGGCTGATTGAGGTGAACGGCGAGAAGATCCCCGCGCTGCGTGGGCACCGGCTGAGCGACGGACAGCCGCTGACCGTTTACCCCGGCGAGGTGCCAGCGCGTCTGCCGGGGCAGGCGTTCTGGGATAAACAGGGCTTCCAGTTTGAGGCTTTCCGCCCGCAGACGATGGACGTTGACCAGCCGCTGCCGCATATCCGCCTGGACGCCGCGCTGGAGTTTTTAATTGGAGATAAGCTGCGATGACCGACTCATTTAAACCGCGAATCGATTTTGACGGGCCGCTCGACGAAGTGAAGCCGGAACAGTTTAAAACCGCACAGGCGTTTGAGGGGGATGCGGCGGATAAATTTGCTCCCGTCGCGCTCGATGCCGACGGCGAGCAGGAAGGGCAGGCCGAAGCCACCGTGGAAGCGGCGCTGCGGCCAAAACGTAGCCTGTGGCGTAAAATGGTCACCGCCGGGTTGACGCTGTTTGGCGCCAGCGTCGTGGCGCAGGGCGTGCAGTGGACGGTCAACGCCTGGCAAACTCAGGACTGGGCCGCGCTGGGCGGCTGCGTCGCCGGTGCGCTTATTGTCGGCGCAGGCGTGGGTTCGGTCGCGACGGAATGGCGCAGGCTGTGGCGGTTACGCCAGCGCGCACAGGAGCGCGATGAAGCGCGGACCTTGATGCACAGCCACGGCGTGGGGAAGGCGCGCGCGTTCTGCGAAGGGCTGGCGCGTCAGGCCGGGCTGGATCAGTCGCATCCGGCGCTTCAACGCTGGTACGCGGCGATCCACGAAACCCAGAGCGATCGCGAGGTGGTGAGCCTCTACGCGCATCTGGTGCAGCCGGTGCTGGATGCTCAGGCACGTCGTGAAATCAGCCGCTCGGCGGCGGAATCGACGCTGATGATCGCCGTCAGCCCGCTGGCGCTGGTGGATATGGGCTTTATCGCCTGGCGCAACCTGCGCCTGATCAACCGCATCGCTAATCTGTACGGCATTGAGCTGGGCTACTACAGCCGCCTGCGCCTGTTCCGCCTGGTGCTGATTAACATCGCCTTTGCTGGCGCCAGCGAACTGGTGCGTGAGATTGGTATGGACTGGATGTCGCAGGATCTGGCGGCGCGTCTGTCCACCCGAGCGGCGCAGGGCATCGGCGCCGGGCTGTTGACCGCACGCTTAGGTATCAAGGCGATGGAACTTTGCCGTCCGCTGCCGTGGATCGATAACGACAAACCGCGTCTTGGCGATTTCCGCCGCGAGCTGGTGGGGCAGTTGAAGACCACGCTGCAGAAGGGGAAAAACGCGGCGACGCCCGAGCAATAAGCGAAGATAAATAACCTTATAACAAAATGGCATAGAGTATATTTATACTTAACTTTACTGAAAGTGACATGCGGGGCTAACTTAGCGGATACCGTCAACTGCATGATCACTCTCAGGAAGTCCGATGACCAGAAAACTGCTGCCGTTATTTGTGCTGACCGCGCTGTCAGCCTCCGCTTATGCCGCCACGCCGCCGAATACGCTGGTGGTGGCTCAGGGGCTGGATGATATTGTCAGTCTCGACCCGGCGGAAGCCAACGAGCTTTCCAGTATCCAGACGGTGCCGAGCCTGTACCAGCGGCTGGTGCAGCCAGACCGCAACGATCCGGCAAAAATCACGCCGATTCTGGCGGAAAGCTGGCAGGCCGATGCGGCGGCGAAAACGCTGACCATCAAGCTGAAAAACGACGCGAAATTTGCCTCCGGCAACCCGCTACGTCCCGAAGATGTAATTTTCTCTTACATCCGTGCCGTGACGCTGAACAAATCACCGGCATTTATTCTCAACGTCCTCGGCTGGCAGCCGGACAACATCGCCAGCCATCTGAAAAAAGTGGATGACCATACCCTGCAGCTCAGCTGGACCGCCGACGTCAGCCCGGCGGTGGCGCTGAATATTCTGTCCACGCCCATTGCCTCGATTGTGGATGAGAAGCTGGTAGCCGCCAACGTGAAAGGCGGCGACTTCGGCAACGAGTGGCTGAAAATGCACTCGGCGGGCAGCGGCGCGTTCAAAATGCGCGTCTATCAACCGCATCAGGCGATCGTCCTTGAAGCCAACGCAACGTCGCCAACCGGCGCGCCGAAGCTGAAAAGCGTGATCATCAAAAACGTGCCTGACCCGGCTTCCCGTCGTCTGCTGATTCAGCAGGGCGACGCCGACGTGGCGCGCGATCTGGGCGCTGACCAGATTGACGCTCTGCAGGGCAAGCCGGGCCTGCAGGTGCTGAGTATTCCTTCCGCTGAACAAAATTACCTGGTGTTCAACACCGGCAACAGCGCTAACCCGCTGCTGGCCAACCCGGCTTTCTGGGAAGCGTCCCGCTGGCTGGTGGACTATAACGGCATCACTAAAGATTTGCTGAAAGGCCAGTACTTCGTGCATCAGAGCTTCCTGCCGGTCGGTTTCCCGGGCGCGCTGGATAACACGCCGTTCAAATTTGACCCGGCGAAAGCGAAAGAGATTCTGGCTAAAGCGGGCATTAAAGATGCGCACTTTACCCTTGATGTGGAAAATAAACCGCCGTTTATCACCATCGCGCAGTCTATGCAGGCGAGCTTTGCGCAGGGTGGGGTGAAGGTCGATCTGCTGCCTGCCGCCGGCAGCCAGGTTTACGCTCGGGTGCGGGCGAAACAGCATCAGGCGGCGATTCGCCTGTGGATCCCGGATTACTTCGATGCCCACTCTAACGCCAGCGCCTTCGCCTATAACGACGGTAAGTCCAGCACCGTGGCCGGGCTGAACAGTTGGAAAATCCCTGAGCTGAACAAAGCGACGCTGGCGGCGGTGGCCGAGCCGGATGCGGCAAAGCGCCTCGACCTGTACAAAAAAATGCAGGAAGAACTGCAACGTAACTCGCCGTACGTGTTTATCGACCAGGGCAAAACCCAGATTGTGGTTCGCGATAACGTGAAAGGCTATCAGCAGGGGCTTAACGCCGATATGGTTTGGTACGACCGCGTGACGAAATAGACCGTCTGATAAACATGGCCCGGCGGCGTAAACCGTTCGGGCCATTGTCGTTTTTTCTCGTTGATATACGGAATTCACATGCCCGCCGCTTTACCGAATCCCACCGCGCAACGCACCCGGCGTTTTCTGTCGGCGCTATTGCAAGGTCTGCTCACGCTGGCGCTTACCCTGCTGGGGCTACTGCTGGTCACTTTCGCGCTCTCTGCGCTCTCTCCCGTTGACCGGGTGCTGCAAATTGTTGGCGATCACGCCAGCCAATCGACTTACGATCAGGTGCGTCACCAGCTTGGCCTTGACCGCTCACTGCCCGTACAGTTCTGGCACTATCTTGTTAATCTGGCCCACGGCGATCTCGGTACCGCCAGCGCCACCGGTCAGCCGGTACTGCACGATTTGCTGGCGGCGTTTCCGGCAACGCTGGAACTGGCGACGCTGGCGCTGATTATCGGCGCGTTCTTTGGCGTAATTGCCGGCGTGCTCTGCGCCCGCTATGCCGGTTCTCCGTGGGATTTAGCCGTGCGTACGCTGACGCTGCTGGGCAACTCGGTGCCGATTTTCTGGCTTGGGCTGCTGATGCTGGCGCTGTTCTACGCGAAGCTGCAGTGGAGCTCCGGCCCCGGTCGTCTGGACGATATCTACCAGTTCACTATCGAAGCGAAAACCGGCTTCGCGCTGATTGATACCTGGCTTTCCGGCGACAAAGACGCATTTCGCAATGCCTTCAGCCACCTGGTGCTGCCCGTTTTGCTGCTGGCCTACTATTCGCTCGCGAGCATCACGCGCCTCACGCGTTCCGCCTGCCTGAGCGAGATGAACAAAGAGTACATTCTGCTGGCGCGCGCAAAAGGTGCGGGCGAGATGAGCATTCTGCTTCGCCACGTGCTGCCGAACATTCGCGGTACGCTGCTGACGGTGATTGCGCTGGCCTATACCTCGATGCTGGAAGGCGCCGTGCTGACCGAAACGGTGTTCTCCTGGCCGGGCATTGGCCGCTATCTGACGACGGCGCTGTTTGCGGGCGATACGGCGGCGATTATGGGAGGAACGCTGCTGATCGGCGTTTGTTTTGTGTTGATTAATAACCTCACCGATGTTCTGGTGCGGCTAACCGACCCGAGGGTTCGCTGATGCCAGCTTCGCTATTTTTACGCCGTCTGTTGCGTTCACCTGCGGCATTCTGCGGGCTGATCGTTATCGCTTTACTGCTGCTGGTAGCGCTTTTCGCGCCGTGGCTCGCGCCTATCGATCCGAACTGGCAGGATGCCGCGCTGCGCCTGCAAATGCCTTCATCCCAGCATTGGCTGGGCACCGACAGCTACGGACGCGACCTGCTCTCAAGGCTGATTTACGGTACCCGCCCGGCGCTGGGGCTGGTGGCGCTGGTCACGGTGATTACGCTGCCGGTGGGGCTGCTGATGGGGATTCTCTCTGGCTATTACGGCGGCTGGCTGGAGCGCATTCTGATGCACTTTACCGACGTGGTGATGTCGATGCCGCGATTGATTCTGGCCTTTGCCTTCGTGGCAATGCTTGGGCCAGGGCTCGTCAACGGCGCGCTGGCGCTGGCGCTCACCACCTGGCCCGCCTACGCGCGTCAGGCGCGCAGTGAGATTCAGCGTCTGCGGCACAGCGATTATCTGGCCGCCGCTGAGATGATGGGCATTCGCGGTCTGCGGTTGCTGGTGGGCCATATTCTGCCGCTGTGTCTGCCGTCGGCGATCGTGCGGCTGGCGCTGGATCTGGCGGGGATCATTCTGGCCGCCGCTGGGTTAGGTTTCCTCGGTCTGGGCGCGCGTCCGCCGATGGCGGAGTGGGGCGCGATGATTGCCGATGGCATGCAGGTGATATTTGACCAGTGGTGGATAGCCGCCGCGCCGGGGGCCGCGATTCTGATCGCCAGCCTGGCGTTTAACCTGCTGGGTGATGGTTTACGAGACGTACTGGAGCCGCAACATGACTGAGCCACGACTCTCCGTAGAAGGGCTGAATATTGATTATCCCGGCGCACGCGTCGTCAACCAGATGCGCTTCACCCTCGGCAACGAGCGGCTGGCGCTGGTGGGGGAATCCGGCTCCGGTAAATCGATGACCGCACGTGCGCTGATGGGGCTGGTGCGCAAACCCGGCATCGTAAGCGCTAAGCGCCTCAACGTACTTGGGCGCGATGTGCTGTCACTGAATGCTAAAGGCTGGCAAGCGCTGCGCGGTAACGATATCGCGATGGTGTTGCAAGACCCTCGCTATGCGCTGAATCCGGTGAAAACGGTTTATGCGCAGTTGGAAGAAGCGTTAACGCTGCATCAGAGACTGAGCCGCCGTGAACGACAGGAGAAAATTGAAGCCGCGGTGCTGGCGATGGGACTGGACGTACGGGTACTGAGCCGCTATCCGGGCGAGCTGTCCGGCGGCATGGGCCAACGGGTGATGATCGCGATTGCGCTGATCAACGACCCGCAGGTCCTGATTGCCGATGAGCCGACCTCGGCGCTGGACGCGCGGCTGCGTAACCAGATCCTGGAGCTGCTGGTGACCCAGTGCGAGCAGCGGCATATGGCGATGCTGCTGATTAGCCACGATTTGCCGCTGGTGGCCCAGCACTGTCATCGCGTGCTGGTGATGTATCAGGGCAACGGTGTTGATGAGATGGCGGCCCGTGAGCTGCCACAGGCGACGCATCCTTATACCCGCACGCTGTGGACCTGCCGCCCGAATGCGCAAACTTACGGGCAGATGCTGCCGACGCTGGACCGCACGCAGAATTTTGAGGAGGCGGCGCATGACGATCGTTAATCTTGAGGCGCTGCAGGTGACCTTCGGTGACAAAACCGCGGTATCTGCCGCCAGTTTTCACGTCGATGCGGGAGAGACCTTTAGCCTGATTGGTGAGTCGGGCTGCGGTAAATCGACGATTTTGCGCGTCATTGCCGGACTACAGCGCGAGTGGCGCGGCAACGTCGCGCTGTTTGGTCAGCGCATTGCGCCGGGAGCACGTTTCCAGGGTGAACGACGCCGCAACGTACAGATGGTTTTCCAGGACCCGTATGCGTCTTTGCACCCGAACCATACGCTGTGGCGTACGCTGGCAGAACCGCTGCGCATTCACGGCGAGGCGGAGATCGACATGCGCGTGCGTACCGCACTGGAACAGGTGGGACTGCCCGCTGATGCCGCCAGCCGCTACCCGCATCAGCTCTCCGGCGGCCAGCGACAGCGCGTCGCGATTGCCCGCGCGCTGCTGCTGCGGCCCAAAATTTTGTTGCTGGACGAACCTACGTCGGCGCTGGATATGTCGGTGCAGGCAGAGATCCTCAATTTGCTCAATCGCCTGAAGCTGGAGCACAGCATGACCTATCTGCTGGTCAGCCACGATGCGGATGTGATTGCACACATGTCCGACCGCGCGGCGTTTATGGCCGGAGGGGTGATTCAGCGCTTTTTTGACCGTACTGCGCTGGAACGCGGCGAACACCGGATGGGGTAACGCTTTAACTCCCTGGCACAATGGTCCCCTCTCCCCAAAGGGACGAGGGGCCGTTAAGAGCGGTTTATTAATTGAACGCATAACTTTACGGCACAACGGCCATTTTCCCGCCATACTGTCAATAATTGTTGACAGTTATCTTCCCGCCAGCCGAGAACTGTCTTATTATTCATGCGTCTTTGGCTCTTAAGGGTGAACACTCCCATGCGTCTTGAAGTCTTTTGTGAAGACCGTCTCGGTCTGACACGTGAACTGCTCGATTTATTGGTGCTGCGCGGCATTGACCTGCGCGGTATCGATATCGACCCTGTTGGCCGAATCTACCTGAATTTCGCGGAGCTGGATTTCGCCAGCTTCAGCAGCCTGATGGCGGAGATCCGCCGTATTGCTGGCGTCACCGACGTCCGCACCGTACCGTGGATGCCCTCCGAGCGCGAACATCTGGCGCTGAGCGCGCTGCTGGAAGCGATGCCGGAGCCGGTGCTCTCTTTGGATACGCGCAGCAAAATTGAACGCGCTAACCCGGCAAGCTGCCAGTTGTTTGGTCTTAGCCAGGAGCGCATGCGCAACCATAACGTGGCGCAACTGATAAGCGGCTTCAACTTCCAGCGCTGGCTGGAGAGCGATACGGTGGAGTCACATGCTGAACATGTGGTGATCCACGGGCAAAACTTCCTGCTGGAGGCCACGCCGGTCTATCTCAACGGTGAGAATGACGCGCGTATTCTGGCCGGTGCGGTAGTGATGCTCCGCTCCACGCTGCGCATGGGGCGTCAGCTGCAAACCATGACCACGCAGGATGTCAGCGCGTTCAGCCAGATTGTCGCCGTGAGCCCGCGCATGCGTCAGGTGGTGGAGCAGGCGCGCAAGCTGGCGCTGCTGACCGCGCCGCTGCTGATCGTCGGCGAAACGGGCACCGGTAAGGATCTGCTGGCGCATGCCTGCCATCTGGCGAGCCCGCGTGCGGCGAAGCCGTATCTGGCGCTGAACTGCGGCTCCATTCCGGAAGATGCTGTGGAGAGCGAGCTGTTTGGCGACGCCGCCGACGGTAAGAAGGGCTTCTTCGAACAGGCTAACGGCGGGTCGGTGCTGCTGGATGAAATTGGTGAAATGTCGCCGCGTATGCAGACCAAACTGCTGCGCTTCCTTAACGACGGCACTTTCCGCCGCGTTGGCGAAGATCACGAAGTGCACGTTGACGTGCGCGTTATCTGCGCGACGCAGAAAAATCTGGTGGAGCTGGTGCAGAAAGGGCTGTTCCGCGAGGATCTCTACTATCGCCTTAACGTCCTGACGCTGAACCTGCCGCCGCTGCGCGATCGCCCGCAGGACATCATGCCGCTGACCGAACTGTTCGTTGCGCGCTTTGCCGATGAACAAGGGATTTCGCGGCCGAAGCTGTCTACTGACCTTAACACCGTGCTCACCCGCTACGGCTGGCCGGGAAACGTTCGTCAGTTGAAAAACGCGGTCTACCGCGCGTTGACCCAGTTAGAAGGTTACGAGCTGCGTCCGCAGGACGTGCTGTTGCCGGATCATGATGTTTCAAGCGCCGCGGTCGGCGAAGAGGCGATGGAAGGCTCGCTGGACGATATTACCCGTCGTTTTGAACGCTCGGTGCTGACCCAGCTTTACCGCAGCTATCCGAGCACCCGTAAGCTGGCCAAACGGCTGGGCGTATCGCACACGGCGATTGCGAACAAATTGCGGGAATATGGCCTGAGCAATAAGAAAGGGGAAGAGTAACCCTTTTCCCACATTGTCCCGGCAGCGCCGTGCTGCCGGGATAAATTGCCCCGCATCAGAAAAGAAAAATTTGCATCATAATTCCAAAACTTTCACCGTTTCCTACGTCAATTAACGCATCGATTTGCGCAGAATGATTTTTTTTGTGATCTCAATGCCGTTTTAGAACAAGTCTCCCGAATACTGTTGGCACTCCAAAATAGGGGGGTGTATGAATACGTGCGACGGTGCAGTAAAAGCAAGGCGGAAAATTTATATTACGCTGAGCCTGTTTATATTAGTGTACTTCTTTTCATGGAAAGCCACGCTGGATACCTATTCATTCTGGTTGTCAGAAAAAATAGGTTTAGATGGTGTCGCGATTGGTATTGTTTTTGCGGTTAACGGTTTTTGTGCCGTGTTGATTAAACCAGTATATGGCTTTTTAATTGACAGGCTCGGGCTACGCAAAGATTTATTGTTCTTTATCTCTCTGATTTCGATTACCGTATTTCCGTTCTTCTTTTATATCTACAAACCACTGTTACAGCATGTCCTGTATCTCGGTATCGTAGCGGGCGCGGTATTTTTGAGCATGGGATATTATGCAGGCTGTGCTGCGGCAGAATCCTATCTTGATCGTTTTGGGCGTCTTTTTGACCTTGAATTCGGGCAGATCCGGATGTGGGGGGCGATCGGCTCCGTTTTCTCGGCGGCAAGTACGGGCTACATTTTCAACATTAACCCGATGATTAACTTCGGTATCAGTTCCGTTGGTGCGCTGATGATTCTGGTTATCGTCATGACCTTGAAGATTGAGGTCAGCGATGAAGTGAAAAGCCGTATTATCGCCAAAGAAAAAACCACGTTAAAAGACATTACTGCACTGTTTCAACAGCGTAAATTCTGGGCGTTTGTCCTCTATGTCTGCGGCGTAGTATGGGTGCTGTTCGTCGCTGAGCAGCAGTATCCGCGTTTCTTCATTACCTTTTTTCCCAGCAAAGAGGCCGGGCACCAGATGTATGGCTATCTGGGGGCGGCGAGCCTTGGCTGCGAATTCCTGTTTATGATGATTGCGCCGGGGATTGTCAACCGACTGGGGCCGAAGGCCGGGATGCTGATTACCGGTTTTGTGGTGGCGGCACGCTTTATCGGTTCCGGGTTGGTCACGAGTGCACTGGCGATTGGCATTATTAAACTCTCCTGGGGAATTGAAATGTCATTCTTGCTGGTGTCGATATTTAAATACCTGGAGCTAAATTTTGATAAAAAAGTAAACGGCACAATGTATTTATTAGGCTACCAGAGCGTTAACTATATTGGTACGGTACTGCTTTCGCCTTTAAGCGGCTATTTGTATGAAAAAATTGGTTTTGCTGATACCTATCTATTGATGGGAGGGACGGTGCTGCTGTTTACGATTATTTCTGCAGTGTTGTTGAAAAACAATCAATCCTCAGCCCGATTTACATTGAATACCGAACACTCATGAGTTGAAAATGAAAAGAGAACACATTATTAGCCAGCTGTACCAGGTGATAAACACCACCGTCAATAGAACCCTGAATAAGCAGAAGAGTTTTGGGCACACATTAACGCTGGATGGCGATCCTTATGTAAGCGGTAAATTTGCGCTGGCATTAAGTTTATTACTTGAAAGGGGAATGGAACCCGCCGACGCATGGCGAGGCGTATGGCCGGTGCTGGTTGCCTTGCCTTGCGATAATTGGGGGAAATACTATTTTCTTCAGGCGCTGCTGAAGCTAAAACAACAAGAAAAACTGGAACGTGTGCTGAGCGCTGAACAGCTGATGACACTGCGCAACAAGTTGAACTGGCAAGAGATGGTTGACGAGGGGACGTGGCAATTGAATTCGCGTTTTCCCACTAACTTCTATGGCGTGGCGTTTAGCGTTGCACGTTTGCGTTTTTTATTGGGCTGGGAGAGCGAGCGGGCATCGCAGGAAATTCTGCAGCGATTGCTTGCGCATTATCGTGCCCACGCGCAGAACGGTTGTGCGGATGAGACTAACGGACATGGGCGTTTCGACCGCTACAGCGTGTTACTGGTAGCGGAAATTTGCCAACGTCACCTCGAAACCGGATTAGAAGTTGCCGACTGGCTTAAGAGCTCATTGCGACAGGCGGTGACGTTGGTGCTGTCCATGCTCAACAATGACGGCAGTGGTTTCCAGTGGGGGCGCTCGATTGGCGCTTATGGTGACAGCGCCTTTAATGAAATTCTGGCTGTCAGCGCACGCTTAGGTTTGCTGAATTCGCAAGAGCAGGCCGCGGCGAGCGCATTTTCGCAGGCCTGTACCGATCGCTTTCTTAATTTCTGGTATGACGACGACGAGCAAAGCGTGAATCTGTGGTTTAAGGGGCGACAGACGGATGCATATCGCGCTGAACATCGGTTGGTCGGCGAGAATATTAGCCTTTGTGTGCAGCATCTCAATGTACAGCAAGCGTGGACCCATCTGCCCGTTCCCGAAGCGCGTGCAGCGGGGCCGCTATCGCCCGCGCTCACCTTTACCGCATTCCGCGATGTGGGCTACACGCGCGGATTGTACCTGTGGCATGACGGCCAACGCACCTTTACGCTGCCGCTGATCAACGGCGACCGACCTTATCATGCGACGTCACCTTATTTCCCTACTCCCTTTAGCGCGGGGTTATTGACCGGCGTGGCGCAAGGCGATGCGCCGCTGTGGGTGCCGGGGATACATGACCAACACGGGCGGGTACTGCGACCACTGGTCTGGTTTCGCGATTGTCGCTACCAGAAAACCGCTGAAGGTTGGGAGATAGTTTTTGAGTGCGATGCGCTGGATGTCGTCTTCGAAGAAGGGGATACGGTGCAAGAACCGCAGCGCGACCCCGATTTCAGCTGCCGGACACGCTACCTTATCGCGCCGGGAAGCGTGACGCGCGAGGATACCTTCACCTGCCCGCCGGGGTGTGCGACGCGTGTCGAGCTGCTGGCTGCCGTGTACGACGCGCATCTGCCGGTAACGCTGCAAGGCTATACCGATACCGAACGCCGATGTACGACGTTATGCAGCCCGACCGGCCCGCTGGCGCAGGAGATCGTTGGGCGAAGTGAATTGTCTGGTCAAACACAATTGACTGTGAGTTGGCAGGTTTGTTACGGCTAATTTAATTGCCCTGTCCGGGGCAATTAAAAATACATTATTAATATAAATCTATTTATTTAATCCTTCACTGGAGTCTTGTCTATGTTTTTTTTAAGGAAAAATACGCTACTGGCGGCATGTATGTTGCTGGCGCTTTCTTCTACTGCACGTGCGGTACAGTTCGATGTTCGCGGCGGTTATAATATTGGTAATCACAGCTATGAATCCCGATTTAAAGTCAGCGATAGTTGGCAGAATGGCTGGTGGGCCAGCATGGAGACGGATAACAATAACGGTTCGCCGTCCGTGGACGATATGACCACATCTTATAATGAAATGGAAACGAACTATACCTGGCATATTAACGATCGTTTCGCGTTGGTGCCGGGCGGTGCTATTCACTGGAGCAATAGTGGTACCCAGCTTCGTCCCTATATTCGTCTGAATTATAAAGTAACGAATGACCTGTCGAGCGGTATCCGCTACCGTCTGGACCATCATAATTACGATATTGAAGATAATACAGGTGACACGGTACATGACAACGAGCACCGTATCGATCTGTTCCTCAGCTATAAAATTAACCCGGACTGGAATCTGATGTGGCAAGGTACGGCCTACATGCATCAGGATCCCGATCTGCAATACAATAACGGTAAACGCTGGGCAACCGAAAATGCGCTAACCATTAAATATCGCTGGAATAACTACTTTAGCCCCTATTTTGAATATGATTATCTCGATGAGCAAAGTAATTATAATGGTGAGACCGGCAAGCCAGACTCTCGAGTCAGGCTTGGGGTTACATTCAATCTTTAAATAATGCCGTCTTATTTTTTATGCCTTTAACCGGGAAGGGAGAATATTGGTCGTGGTTAAATATTGCCCCTTCATTTTTTAGATAACTGTTTCAATTTATTGAATGTGATTTGTCGCAGGGTTTGATTTATCGGAGTTAACGACAATATTGCCACCTGTCATTACAGGTATCTACGTATCACGGAATAAATACCATTTGTTTGAACAGAGGCTCTATGGCAACACCACGCGGCTATGGGAAAGATGTCACTTTGCTGGAAACCCTCGAGATTGATGAAACGGCAATCTATTTTAATCGCATGAGGAATACACCGGCAGATTATTATCATTTTCATGAATGCCCCGAGATGCTATTTATTACCCAGGGGGTGGGCATTGCCGTGGCGGAACATCAGCAGTTCACGGTAAAACCGGGGCGGCTCTTTGTGTTCCCGCCGGGAAGGGTGCATAAAGTTCATGTTGAGCAGGGAGCGCGCAATCAGTATCACCGTACCACGCTGCATTTCAACGGAACGCTGCTGGAACCTTTCTTCCGCGACTTTCCCCGGCTACAAATACTGCTGCGCCAGCTTAGCCGTTATGGCGAGAAGATTCGCATTTTCGATGTTTCGGCCATTCAGCCGATGATCGAGATGCTGTTCGAGCGTTTTGAACGGCTGACCAGCGCTAACCAGGTCACCATCAACGACAGTGCGCTGCTACTGATGCAGCTGATTAGCTTACTTCCGGAACAGGAGCTGGAAAATGCGCTGCTTTCAGATCAGAACGCCTTTTCTGCCAGCATTATCCGTTGGATTGAAGGGCACTTTCAGGGGCACTGCTCGCTGGAGGCGCTAGCCGCAGCGTCAGGTTGCTCGGAAGGGCATGCATCGCGTCGTTTTCGTCGGGAGACGGGGGGCACGTTACAGGAATATTTGATCATGCGGCGAATTCGCCACGCTTGTGAGCTGCTGGTGCATACTACGCTGTCGGTCAGGGAAGTGGGGGAACAGTCGGGATTTACGGAATATGCCTGGTTTATCACCAGTTTTCGAAAATATATGGCAAAAACACCCCTTCAATACCGCAAATCATATAGTCTAAGAGGCTGAGGGATAAGAAATTGTCCTGACCACAGCGTGGGTCAGGACAACGGTATTACGCTTTCAGTGCTGCCAGTGCCGCATCGTAATCCGGTTCGTTGGTGATTTCGTTCACCAGCTCGCTGTACACGACGTTGTCGTTTTCATCGATAACGACGACGGCACGCGCCGCCAGGCCTTTCAGCGCGCCATCAGCAATGCCGACGCCGTAGGTCTGCAGGAATTCCGGCGCACGCAGGGTGGACAGAGTCACCACGTTGCTCAGGCCTTCTGCGCCGCAGAAGCGAGACTGGGCGAACGGCAGGTCAGCGGATACGCACAGAACGACGGTATTCGCCAGTTCACCCGCCAGCTGGTTGAATTTACGCACGGATGCCGCGCAAACGCCGGTATCGATGCTCGGGAAAATGTTCAGAACTTTACGTTTGCCGGCGAACTGGCCGAGGGTGACGTCCGACAGATCTTTTGCCACCAGCGTAAACGGTTGAGCTTTATCGCCCGCCTGTGGGATAGAACCTTGAACAGCAACGGGATTGCCCTGGAAATGTACGGTTTGCGACATGATTATCTTCCTGTTTACATATAGTTAACGTCGACCCTAGTGTATGACAACAGGCGTTAACACGGCAAACCCTATTTATGCCTGAATGAAAGGAGCCAGAATGAGAAAGCTGCGAGTGTTTGAAGAGGCCTGGCCGCTGCATACGCCGTTTGTCATTGCGCGCGGTAGCCGCAGCGAAGCAAAGGTCGTGGTGGTCGAGCTGGAGCAAGATGGCATCAAAGGCATTGGCGAGTGCACGCCTTATCCACGCTATGGCGAGAGCATCGCTTCGGTGATGGCGCAGATTATGGCGATTGGCGAGCAGCTGGAGCACGGCATCACGCGCGAGCAGCTCAATCATCTGCTACCGGCAGGGGCGGCACGCAATGCGGTCGACTGTGCGCTCTGGAATCTGGAAACCGCGCTCACTGGAAGTGACGTTGTCACTCAATTGGGCGTCACGCTGCCGGAGACAATCACGACGGCGCAAACGGTCGTCATCGGCACGCCGGAACAGATGGCAGCCAGTGCGCGGGCATTGTTTGAAAGCGGTGCCCGGCTGCTAAAGGTGAAGCTTGATAACCACTTTATTTGCGAGCGGATGGTGGCGATTCGTGAGGCGGCACCGGGGGCCACGCTGATAGTCGATGCGAACGAATCCTGGCGTAGCGACGGCCTGGCCGCACGCTGTCAGCTATTGGCCGATCTCAACGTGGCGATGCTCGAGCAGCCGTTACCGGTGGGCGAAGATGAGGCTCTGGATAACTTTATTCATCCGTTGCCAATCTGCGCGGATGAAAGTTGTCATACCCGTGAAGATCTGCCGGCGCTACGCGGACGCTATGACATGGTCAATATCAAGCTGGATAAAACCGGCGGGCTCAGCGAGGCGCTGGCGCTGGCTGCGGAAGCCAAAGCGCAAGGGTTCGCGTTGATGCTGGGTTGTATGCTGTGTACTTCTCGCGCCATTGCCGCCGCGCTGCCGTTGGCGCCGCAGGTGCGTTTTGCCGATCTCGACGGTCCAACGTGGCTGGCCGCTGACGCGCAGCCAGCTTTACGCTTTACCTGTGGAGCGCTTCATTTGTGATGCGCCGACTGCCAGTGCAGCAACCCTGTCATCGCTGACAGGTAGCGCTCGCTGGCCTCGTCCGATGAGATTGCCGGAAACTCAGCGGTAATGCAGTGCAGGCCGATATCGTTGCACCAACTGCCGAACGAGCCGGGCGTTTCGTAGCCGACGCTGCTGACCAGCGGTAGCGTGAACGCGTCCGCCAGCCATTGTCCCAGCTCGCTGTCGCGGGCGTCTTCAATACAAGCCAGCGGGTCATGGAACGACACCACCCATGCCGGGGTTATCTGATGAATGAGCTGACACAGCGCGCGGCTTTCCGGTTCAGAACCGGGCCGGCTACCGGTCAGCAATACCACATCGCGCTGCTCGGCCGCGCTGTTCCAGCGATAGACCGTTTCACCGGCTTTCCAGTTGGCCGAGGGAAAGTTGCGATTAAGATCCACGCCGTTGGCGTTCGCGCGCAGCCCCAGTTGGCAGCCATCCGGGTTAACGGCCAGTATTACGTGATGACGCCGTAGCTCCGGTGCCAGCGTGCGCAACGCGCAGGAGAGGGTGACCACCGAGGCGTTTTCATCACCGTGCGTACCGGCAATGATTAAGCCGCTCTGCGGACCGGCCAGCGGCGCGGGAAACCAGATAAGCGGCGCGCCTAACAGTGAACGACCGTAGTGCTGTGTCCCGGGCGGGAAAGCGCCGCGCTGGGCGCGGGGGCGGGTAGCTGACATAGGTGAGTCCTGATACACAAAGAGGATAATGAGCAGTGTTGTGCAAAAATCGCCGCGAATCAAATAGTTTCCCTTATGGATATTGCTGGGGATATATCAAGTTTATGTGACATGCTGTTTGCAATTAACGTGAGTGAAACAAATAATATTTTCATCGAGTTGTGTGGATTGACCTATTTTAAGGGGATGACATGAAGTTACCGTTCACCTTGACCTGTTGCGCCGTCTTGCTTTCAGGTCTGAGTTCTCTCGCCGTCGCGGCCGACGTTCCCGCCGGAACGGTGCTGGCAAAGCAGCAAGAGCTGGTTCGCCACATCAAAGATGAACCCGCTTCATTAGATCCCGCGAAGGCGGTGGGGCTGCCGGAAATTCAGGTGATTCGCGATCTGTTTGAAGGCCTGGTGAATCAGGATGCCAACGGCAATATCATTCCGGGCGTTGCCACCCGCTGGCAGACCAACGATCAGAAAATCTGGACGTTTACCCTTCGCAACGACGCCAAATGGTCGGACGGCACGCCGGTGACGGCGCAGGATTTCGTCTACAGCTGGCAGCGTCTGGTTGACCCGAAAACCACCTCGCCGTTTGCCTGGTTTGCGGCGTTAGCGGGCATCACGAATGCGCAGGATATTATTGATGGCAAAGCCAAGCCCGAAACTCTGGGCGTAACAGCCGTGGACGCGCATACGCTGCGGGTCCAGCTCGATAAGCCGCTGCCGTGGTTCGTGAATCTAACGGCTAACTTCTCGCTCTATCCGGTGAATAAAACCGTTGTCGAAAGTGATAAAAACTGGACGCGTCCGGGGAAACTGGTGGGTAACGGCGCCTATGTTCTGGCCGACCGTATCGTGAATGAAAAGCTGGTGGCGGTGCCGAACAAGTACTACTGGGATAACGCGAAAACGGTGATTCAGAAAGTCACCTTTATGCCGATTAACCAGGAGTCTGCGGCCACCAAACGCTATCAGGCCGGAGATATCGATATCACGGAGTCGTTTGCGAAAAACCAGTACCAGAAGCTCAAAAAAGAGCTGCCGGGACAGGTCTTCACGCCTGCGCAGCTGGGCACCTATTACTACGCCTTTAACACCCAAAAAGGCCCAACCGCTGATGCGCGTGTGCGTCTGGCGCTCAGTATGAGCATCGATCGTCGTATCATCGCTGAGAAGGTGCTGGGGACGGGGGAAAAGCCGGCGTGGCGCTTTACGCCGGATGTGACCGCAGGCTTTAAACCACAACCGTCGGCGCTGGAAGAGAGCAGCCAGGCGGAGCTGAACGCGCAGGCGAAAATGTTGCTGCAAGCGGCAGGCTATGGCCCGAATCGTCCGCTGAAGCTGACGCTGCTGTACAACACCCAGGAAGTGCACCAGAAGATTGCTATCGCCGTGGCGTCGATGTGGAAGAAAAATCTGGGCGTCGACGTGAAGCTGCAAAACCAGGAGTGGAAAACCTATATCGATAGCCGCAATACCGGCAACTTCGATGTGATTCGCGCTTCGTGGGTGGGCGATTACAATGAACCGTCTACTTTCCTGTCGCTGCTGACCTCGACTAACAGCGGCAACATTGCGCGCTTTAACGATCCTGCCTATGACAAAGTGATCCGTCAGGCGAGCCTGGAAAACACCGCCGAGGCGCGTAACGCCGACTACAACGCCGCGGAAAAAATCCTCGCCGAAAAAGCACCGATTGCGCCCATCTACCAGTATACCAACGGTCGCTTAATCAACCCGTGGGTGAAAGGATACCCGATCACCAATCCGGAAGACGTGGCGTATACGCATACGATGTATATTGTGAAGCACTAATGCGTACTGATCTCTTGCTAACATCAGGCAACCATTGCTAAACCCATAGCTGGCGCGGATTGCAGCGCCAGTTTCTCCTTCTGACCATCTCTCGCCACGCCACAGCAGAAAGCATCACTTTTCTGACGGTATTTTTGACGTATTCAACGAAAAGCGGTTGCGGTAAATTGCGGATTTTACCGTCACACCTTCCCTGAAATGACGGTAGATTTGAGCAGAGGATACCGTCATGCTGACTGATGCTAAGCTTAAGTATCTGAAAAACAGAGAGAAAAAAGACAAGATTGCAGGCCGTGACGGTCTGTATCTTTTGGTTACGCCAGCGGGTTCGGTGACATTTCGGTACGATTACCGAATCAATAATCGTCTGACTATCGGGGGGTATGGTTCTGGAGGCGTCAAAACAGGGAAAGTGTCTGGCGGAGTGGCGGACAGGGGAACAAAGAATTGAAACAGCGATGAAAAGATTTCTACTATGAATAAGCGGACGGTCGCGACAGTTGATGGCCGAACGAGACATCCCGTGATGTCTCGTTCGGCCACTCAGAATGAAGTTTTTTATGTAAACAAAAACGATTCAGGGGCGGAGTTCTCCGTACTTATAAGAGGCCGTCACGCCACCATCAATCAGAATATCGCTGCCGCTGATGTACGTTCCCGCTGGCCCGAACAGAAACTCGGCTAACGCGCCAATCTCATCCGGCGTTCCGCCGCGCCCGGCAGGTGACTTTTCAAGCATGTTTCGGTAAAAATCGCCACGTTCAGCGCTTGTCAGTTCATCGTAGGCCAGAGGGGTGAAAACAATTCCCGCGCTGATACAGTTGATGCGAGCCCCGCGTTTCCCCCATTTTACGGCCTCAGCCATCACCCGCAGCGCATTCCCGCGTTTAGAGATTTGATAGGCATACAGGCTGTCATCAATTTCTTTAACCAGCGGCAGTTCCAGCAATGCCTCCGGTGACAGGGTTGCCAGCGCATCAGCCTGTGCCTGTGAAAGCGCATCAATATTCAGGCGGTGGCTGGACTGAGAGCCAATCACCACGGCGGAGCCACCCGGTGCAATGACTTTTCCGAACTCTTCAAATACCACCGCAGTGCCATACAGATCCACACGCAGAATATCCTGTGCTTTGGCCTGTGAAGGGGATAAGCCTGCCGTGTTGATTACCCCTTTAATTTCGCCATGTCGGGTCGCTATTTCGACTAAATCCTGTATGGATTTTCGGCAAGCGACATCGACAATTGCGGTACTGACCGTGAAACCGGCGCGGGTCAGGGTGTTTTCAGCTTGCTGGGTATTTTCGGATTTGATATCTGCCAGCAAAATATGCTTACCCACGCCGACTCTTCGCGCAATCGCCTGGGCAATGGCCCCACTGCCAATAACAACAATGACTTCTTTCATGCAAAATACCTCAATGTCATGGGCGAATGTGCGCCGTGCTCTTTCGCCGGCACACACCTTTGCGGTTTAGTGTTATAACGCCAGTTTAAGAATGGTAGTCAGCGTTTCCTGAGTATAGGTATCCGCCAGGCCAAACCAGCGGGTATTTCCTTTCAGGTTTTCCAGTATGGCTGGCATATCGGCCTCTGTAATGCCTAACTGCGACAGACGGGTTGGTGTGCCAATTTTATCGAACCATGCTTCAAGCGCGGCAATGCCTTCTTCTGCGGTTCCTTTACCAAATAGCGTCCGGGCAAAGCGCGCAAACTGCGCCGGATTTTGGCTGTGATACCACTTCATCCATGCAGGCATGACTACCGACAATCCCGCCCCGTGCGGGACGTTAAACACCGCGGAAAGCGAGTGTTCAATCATGTGGTTAGGGTAGCTAAAGCCTGATGTCCCGGCATACGTCAGCCCATTTAGCGCCAGCGTGGATGCCCAGGCAAATTCGGCGCGGGCGTCGTAATCTCCCGGATCTTTTAACAACATTTCTGTTGTCTCCAGTACGGTGGCAATCACTGACTCAACCAGACGCGACTGAATTTTTGGTTGTACCGCTGCGGTGAAATAGCCTTCAATCGAATGGGCGATAATGTCGGCGGCGGAATAGACCAGATAATCACGGGAAACGGTCTGCATCAGCGCCGGATTGACGACAGAGACCTTCGGAAATGTATGTACAGATTGAAGAGCAAACTTCTCCCGGGTCACGTCATTGGTGATAACGGCGCCGCTGTTCATTTCGCTGCCGGTTGCTGCAAGCGTCATAATCGAAAACACCGGTAACGCCGCATTGATCTGCCCTTTACCAATAAACAGATCCCAGACATCCTCCTCATACAGGGTACCTGCCGCAATGGATTTGGCGCTATCAAGCACCGAGCCGCCGCCCACGCTCAACACCGCATCAACCTGATGTTCTCGCGCCGCCTGAATACCTTCCCGGACCTTAGAGAGTAACGGGTTACTAACAATGCCGCCAAACTCAACATAGCGGATCCCATGCTGCGTCAGGCTCTGGCTAATCGTCGCAAACAAGCCATCGTGTTTGATGCGCTCGCTGCCATAAGCCAGCAGGACATTTTTGACGTTATGTTCAGCCAGAATCTGGCCAATAAGCTTTTCTTTGTCTGAGCCGAACTCAATACGGGTCGGATTATAAAAACTGAAGTTATCCATCTCACTGCCTCTCTGAAATTAGGTCCGATATTTGCGAAGTGCCACTACTATAAGAAAATTATTTACAACCAACTAGACGGTAACTGGATGGATCAGTTACAACTAAATGATGTAAATAAGTGGAGGCGACCATGATTAATGAATTGCGCTCTATGACGACGTTTGTCCGTACGGTTGAGCTGGGAAGCCTGAGTAAAGCCGCAGATGCTCAGCAGATATCACCCCAGGCGGCGAGCAAGGCCTTAAAACAACTGGAAACGCATCTGGGGGTGAGGTTGTTCCACCGTACCACGCGAAATATGTCATTAACGGAGGAGGGACAACGTTTCTTTGAAGCGGCAAAACCGGCATTAATGGGGCTGCAACAGGCGCTGGCGACGGTACAACAGACGCGCGAGGAGTTTGCCGGACCGCTACGTATCGTCGGCCCCCGTTCAGTTGTTCAGCAGGTTATTAAGCCCGTGCTGATTGAATACAGCCGGCTCTACCCGGAGGTTCAGCCCGATGTGCAACTTGATGACGGGATAACTAACTGGGTTGAGAAGCGAGTGGATGTCGGTTTTCGTATCAGCGTTTCGCCGCAGGAAGGGCTGATTGCCCGTCGCTTGTTCCCCCTACAGTTGATCATTTGTGCTTCGCCAGCCTATTTGCGTAAATATGGCGTACCGAAAACGTTGCACGATCTCAGTGCCCACCGGTGTAGCGTGTTTCGCCATGCCGCAACCGGGCGCCTGATCCCCTGGACAGTGAAATCCGGGGACAATGTGCAGGATCATCATGTTAACCCTGCCATGTCGACCAATGATGAGATGCTGGAGTTACATGCTGTATTGATGGGAGAGGTCATTGCGCAACTGGCTGGGCCGACGGCGGCGCAATATATCCGGACGGGCCAGCTTGTTCCGTTGTTGCCTGAGACTATCGCCGATATTCATGGCTTGTTTTTATATTACGGGAGTCGCGTCGCACAACCGCTCAGGGTTCGCCGCTTTATCGACCTTGCGATTGAACGTTTAGCCAACAGGCAGGACGTTGTGTTATCAGCAGAGGAAATCAGCCTTGCGCATATTCAGGGGACGTCAGGATACTCATAGCTATCCAACGTCATGCGCTGAAAAGCAAAATGCTGGTTTTATAGTGCAGTTGTATGGGTTAAGCGACATCTGGTTACCTGACATAGCGGTGTAATTAATGAATTTTTGTAATAGGCCCTAGTCGATTACCCTACCTGATAAAATAACTCACTTCGCGTTATGCTTTTTCTGAACAACAGCCAAAGGATAACGTGATGCAAACTGTAAAACTGAACAACGGTATTGAAATGCCCCTGCTGGGCTTTGGTGTGTTTCAGATGACGGATGCCGCCGAATGTGAAAGAGCCGTTATCGATGCCATCGATACGGGATACCGCCTGATCGATACCGCCGCGTCTTACCAGAATGAAACCCAGGTCGGCAACGCACTGAAACAGACCGGCATTGCCCGTGACGAACTCTTTGTAACGACCAAGCTATGGCTGCAGGACACTCATTACGAAGGCGCTAAAGCACAGTTCGAACGCTCTCTGAATCGACTGCAACTTGATTATGTTGACCTGTACCTGATTCACCAGCCTTACGGTGATGTCCATGGGGCATGGCGTGCCATGGAAGAATTGCATCAGGCAGGCAAAATTCGCGCTATTGGCGTCAGTAATTTTCATCCTGACCGACTGGCCGATCTCATTGCCTTCAACCACGTTGCCCCGGCGGTAAATCAGATTGAAGTTAACCCCTTCAACCAACAGCTGCATCCCGTGCCGTGGATGCAAAGCCGGGGTATTCAGCCGGAAGCTTGGGCACCTTTTGCAGAAGGTAAAAATGGTCTGTTTGAGCATCCCATATTAACGGCGATTGGCCAGAAGTACGGTAAAAGCGTGGGGCAGGTTGTGCTGCGGTGGATTTTCCAGCGAGGCATTGTTTCGCTGGCAAAAACAGTGCGAAAAGAACGCATGGAAGAGAACATCAACATTCTCGATTTCGAACTGAGTGATGAAGATATGTTGCAGATTACCGCTATCGATACCGCAACAAGTGCTTTCTTCTCACACCGCGATCCTGCCAGAGTTGAATGGTTGGCCGGTCGCAAACTGGACGTTTAAGACGCGATAAAAGAGGCAATTAATCAATGCAAAAACGTTACCTGGGTCAATCAGGAGTCGAAGTGTCCGCGCTTGGGGTTGGTTGCATGGGCTAAAGCCCGGCGACAGATAGGCGTCAGGCTACCGAACGTATTCACGCCGCGGTTGAACGTGGCGTCACCTTCTTTGATACCGCCGAAGTGTATGGCCCCTTCCTTTATGCGCCAAACGCACCGTCGATGGTGTGCATGGCGCCTGTCACAAATGACGTTTCCGGGCCTGCCAGCCATGCTACCATGCCCGCCACCTCTTCAGGTCTTCCATGACGTTTGATGGCCATAAAACTGTGCATCAGTTCTTTCATCGGGCCGCTTTCCGGATTGGCATCGGTATCGATAGGACCGGGTTGCACAACGTTGACGGTAATCCCTCGTGGACCAAAGTCACGCGCTAAGCCGCGGGCAAGGCCCTGCAGAGCTGATTTGCTGACAGCATAAGAGGCCATTCCCGGGAGCGGCATGCGATCGCCATTCACTGAGCCAATAACAATAATACGCCCACCCTCCGGCATATTCCGCGCCGCTTCTACCGCAGCATGGTAGGGAGCGTGGATATTGATGCGGAATAAACGATCGATGGCATCGCTATCCTGCTCCAGCGCATCGCCGAAGATGCCGATGCCAGCGTTGATGACCAGAACATCCAGTGGTCCGCTGTCTCGTACCCGCGTTATCACCGCATCACGGTCGGCGCTGTCTGTCAGGACTGCGGTGCTTCCGGTCTCTGCTGACAGTTGCCTGGCGGCTTCAGGCGAGCCGGCGTAGCTGAAAATGACCGATGCGCCATCGGCGGCAAAGCGTCGCACGATAGCCGCGCCAATGCCACGACTTCCCCCCAGTACCAGTACAGATTTCTTATGAAATGCAGCCATAACACTCCCCTCATGATATTGTAGTGAGGATTACAATATGCTTCGGCAGTTCGTGCCGTCAAGGAATAATGTAGTGACTACTACAAAAAATAATCGAACCCCAGGACGACCTCGTCGGTTTGATCCAGAGCAGGCCGTGGAAACGGCGCAACATCTTTTTCATTCACGCGGTTATGATGCGGTGAGCGTGGCTGACCTGACAAAAGCGTTCGGTATCAATCCCCCGAGTTTCTATGCCGCATTTGGCAGCAAACTTGGACTGTATGCACGTGTATTGGAGCGCTATAGCCACACTGGCGCGATCCCTTTTACGTCGCTTTTGCGTAACGATCGTCCGGTGACTGAATGTTTGATAGACGTTCTGAACGAGGCGGCAAGACGCTATGTTGCCGATCGGACCGCTGCCGGATGTCTGGTGCTGGAAGGCATCCATTGCAACGATCACGAGGCTCGCGAGGCGGCGTGTGCGCTGCATATTGCCGCTGAAAATATCATTCGGGATTATATTGCCAGGCAATATCCGCAGGACGCGGTTCGGTTAACTGACTTTATGAGCACGCTGATGTCTGGCCTTTCCGCGAAAGCGCGGGCGGGGGATAGTCTGGAACGTTTACAGGAAACGGTACGTCTTGCAGGACTGGCGTTAAAGCAAATCGTTGAATAGCGATATGCGCGTTGAAAAATACATGAGGGGGCGGTTCTGCCCCCCGGTTATTTATTATGGTGTAATTTCTGCCGTAATATGAACTTTATTGCCCATCCGCGCTTCAATTATTTTATAGGATTGACCGCCTTCCTTCTGTACCCATTGGCGAATTTTGCTTTCCGCGTTATCAAGCGTATCGCCGGTTGCGGTGACGGTTTGAGCATATACGGAAAATGGCGGGAGAAAATAAACCAATAAAAGCGGTATGAGGGTTTTCATAGTACTAGCCTCCTGAAGCGGCAGGTCAATTAAATAACGGTTTTAAGCCACGATTCAATATTTTGAGTTGGCATATTATTCTGTACATTCCAGGTGTTATTCATCGGCCACCACATGCCGTCTCCTCGGGCGAAGGCCGTGCGATAGCAAAGCATCTGGTCATCCGGATTTAAATGCAGTGCATCCATTAGCGCGGGTAGGGGCAATACATCTTTGGTGAAGGTTTGATTTGTCACGCGTTCGACGGTTTCCGCCAGTTTTTCGTATGATGTCGTTTCACCCGCGATAAATATCACTTCATTTACGATTCTCGGCTGATGCAAATAAATTTCGGTGGTGAGGCGACCAATATCCGCAGGTGATGTCACGGTAACCTGTGTTTCCCATCCTCCGAGCGCATGGATGGTTTTTTCGGATAAATTCACCACATCAAATGCCGGTTCGAAGAGAAAACTGGTAAACATGCCGGTTGAAACAATGACCCATTCCGTCGCCTTCTGTTCCCGCAGTAGCGTTCTGACATCATACTGCTCGTCCCAGACGGGCTGACCGCTACCTTTGCCCACCACATCGTAATTCACGCCAAACTGCCAGGGAAAATAGCGTCTAACGCCAGCCTCCAGTACCGCGCGGGTAATCTTTATCTGTGTTCCCGCGCCAGCGACAAACCCCATGCAGTTGATAACGGTATCAAAATCCGCGAAGTGGTTTTTTAACACGTCAATTGTGCTGGCAGCGACATCGACAGAGATAAATTTTGCCCCTGTATCAGCCAGTTTTTGATGAATATCAGACTGCAGGTTGCCTTGTTTATCCCGAGAATCGGGCGACACGATAACCGAAACGGCACCATTGTGTTGGGTGACCGCTGGAATCAGATACTTCAACACGGCAGCCCCCAGTTGTCCTGCGCCAAGCACTAATATTTTTTCACCCGTTGTAATATCACGTTCTTTCATATTGTTCTCCACTCTGTTAAATCGCCTGTTTGCTGCGAGTAGAGAAAGGTTATGTCAGTGAAACGCATTCGATAAGACGACGAATGCAGGTTAGACTGTTCGCATAAATGGGATAATCAATGCGTTCAGGCAGGGGGGAAATATGGATAAGCTGGCGTCAATGCAGGTCTATGTTTGTGTGGTCGATACCCATAGTTTCGCCAGGGCGGCAGAAGTTCTTGGGCTGCCGCGCTCAACGGTATCGCGGGTCATTAAGGAGCTGGAGTCCTGGCTTGGGATTCAGCTTTTACAGCGCACCACCCGCAAACTCAGCGTAACCGCAGATGGTCGACGTTATTACGACGAGAGCAAAAGGCTTCTGGCGGATATCGCAACGATGGAATCTTCGTTTCCCGGCCGATCCGCACAGCCCAAAGGCCGTTTTAAAGTGGGGATGCCGCAGTCACTTGCCCGGCATTGTATTATCCCCAGGCTGCCGGCGTTTCTGCATCAGTATCCCGAACTGGAGTTGCGACTCTGTTCAAGCGATAACGTCGAAGACATCATTCAGGAAGGGTATGACTGTGTGATTCGCACCGGAAGGATAGAGGATTCAACGACGCTGGTCGCGCGCCCTCTTGCGAATTTTCGGTGGGTGATCCTGGCCTCGCCAGACTATATTTCCGCCTATGGTAAGCCGGATAACGTTGACAGTCTGGAAAGACATCGCGCCGTTGGCTACCTGAACCACCGCACCGGACGTACTACCGACTGGATTTTTACGCTGGATGATGGCGACTGTGCGATCCGTATGAAAGAGACGCTGATTGTTGATGATACTGACGCTTATATCCAGGCCGGAATACAAGGGTGCGGGTTGATTCGTATCGCCAGCTATCTGGTTGCGCCCTATCTGCAAAGCGGAGCGCTCGTTCTCTGTATGGAGAACTTCTCTTTTGATTTACCGCTTTCGCTGGTCTATCCGCAAAACCGCTATCTTCCTCCTTCGGTACGCGCCTTTTATGACTGGAGCAGAGCGGTGCTACACCAACATGGCGACTAATTATTGAAATTGCAGCATGGCTGTTTTTAACTGCGCCATCAGCCAGTTTAGCGCCGGGTCCTGCGCCCGGCGCTTGTGGTGCAGAATACACAGCGTGAAGGTGTGATAATTCACGGGTGTTGCGCTGGACCGTAAAGTAAAATATTGCTGCCATCGTCGGGCCAGCCCGTCGGGAACCGTGGCGAAAATCGGCATGGTGGTTAGCAGCAGAGGAAAGGTAGAAAAATTCGCCGTAACGTAACGCACACGGCGTTGTAATCCCTGGCTGGCGAGTTGTCGGTCAATTTCGCTATGGTTTGATTCGCGATACGACACCATGACGTGCTCATAAGCGATAAAGTCGTTTATCGACAATGGCCCATCGCAGGGGATCTGCTGTGGCGACCAGAGTGTGGAAACCCCCATCGTCATGACCGGTTCACTGATGACTTCACCGGTGCTCGGTTTATTCAGCGAAACCGCAATATCAATGACATCCTCCTCCAGCAACCGACGGACCTGGAAGGGATCGGCGGCGATAATATGCAGCTCCACGCCCGGAGCCTCATGGGCGATGGCGGGCAATAAATCCGGCATCAGCCAGTGCTCGCTCCAGTCGCTCATTCCTACCCGAAAGGTCTGATTTGCCGTGGCGGGCGAAAAGTCCTGTACGCCAAACATCACCGTATGCAGGTTTTCCATCAGCGGCTGCATATGAGATATCAGCGCTTCGGCGCGCGGCGTCGGCAGCATCCCTTTAGCGCTGCGCACAAATAGCGGGTCATTGAACATCTCGCGCAGCCGTTTCAGCGCCCCGCTGATGGCGGGCTGCCCAAGATGTAAAACCTCGGCGGTACGGGTGACGCTGGCCTCGCGGTATAACACCAGAAACACCGTCAGCAGATTCAAATCTACGCGGTTGAAATCATTTTCAATGATTTTCTTCATCATAATAATCAATTTGAATGTTATTCCTGCCAGAAGGATAGTGAACATCACCCTGATAAATCAACCATGCGCAGAGTGCGCGGAGGGCGTGATGAAACAGTATCGAACAGGCGACAGCGTTATTTTTAAAGTACTGGAACGTGAAATTCACATTCCGACAGCGGATTTATATCCGGACTCTTTCCTGTCAGCAGATTCAGATGAGGCTAACCAACCGGTTGCACTATCAATACATAGTTGGGTCGTCCGCACCCCCGACGATATTATTGTGATTGATACCGGGACCGGTAACGACCGCGATCGCGGGAATAATCCGTTTTATCATCAGTTAGACACACCCTATCTGGAGAACTTTCTGGCAACAGGTATCAAGCCGGAAGAGGTGACGTTGGTATTAATGACGCACCTGCATACTGACCATGTCGGCTGGAATACCGTTTGGCGTGAAAATCGTTGGGTGCCGCTGTTTCCTAATGCGCGATATATCTGTTCTGAGAAAGAGCTGATGCGGGTAAAAGACAGCGAGCGCTACCGGAATTTATGGCTCGATAGCCTGTTGCCGGTGATTGAGGCGGGACAACTGGAAACGGTTGATATTGCCGCACAGCCAGCGTTTGGCGGCAGAATACGCTACATGCCAACGCCCGGGCACAGCCCCGATCATGCGGCGTTGATACTCTCCTCATGCGGTGAATATGCTTTTTTTGCCGGGGATATTGTGCATTCGCCATTACAGTTTGCCCATCCGGAATGGAATTCGGTGTTTTGCGGCGATCGCGAACAGGCGGAAACGTCGCGACGCCGGGCGATGGCGTGGTGCACAGAGCATCATGCCCTGTGGTTTAGCGCGCATTTCGCCGGACAGTCCTGCGGCTGGCTGAGCGTCGATAAGCATGGGAACTATGGCTGGACGGAGGCGAGTGACAGTAAATGATGAATAACCGTTCTTTCATATTGGTTTTTGGCGCGACGGGCCAGCAGGGCGGTTCGGTGGCAAGAGCACTGATAAACAAAGGCTGGCCGGTGCGTGTTATGGTGCGCAATCCATCCTCTCCGGCATCACTCGCCCTTCGGGATGCCGGGGCTGAAATGGTCGCCGGGAACTTTGACGATATCGAGGCGATGAGGGGCGCAATGACAGGGGCATACGGCGTCTTCAGCGTCCAGCCCAGCTCGCCGGGAGGGACAGTGACCGACGACGATGAAGTTCGCTATGGCAAGACGATCGCCAGCCTTGCCTCCGAATGCGGCGTGCAGCATCTGGTTTATTCTTCAGGCGGTGCGGTGAGCGATCGGCCAACGGGCGTTGCGCATTTCGACACAAAAGCGGAAATTGAACGGCATATCCATACGCTGCCAATTGCTTCGACCATCGTACGACCTGCGACTTTTATGGAGCTGTTGGTCATGCCAGGTTTCGGGCTTGATGAGGGGCAATTCCACTTCTTTATGCAGCCTGATGGTGCGATGCAGGTTCTCGCGGTAGAAGACATCGGCAAGATTGTCGCCGCGATTTACGCACAGCCGGAGCGATTTAAAGGCAAAACATTTGAAATTGCCAGCGATGTGGTCACTGGCCTGCGGCTTCAGGAGTTGTTCTCAGCAGCGGCAGGGCGGCTGATTCCTTATTCTCGTTTTTCCGATGATGTGCTGACCGCGAATCCCTTCCTGCAAAAGTTGACTGCGCTGGCGGATGATGGCCGGCTGGTGGGGCATGCCTCCCTGGAGGAGATGCGGCAACTGAATCCGCAACTGCAATCCTTTGAGTCCTGGCTGGCAGGAAGCGGGCGTGGTGCTTTCGAACGGGCGCTGGCAATCTCTGCCAACTGGGAGTTTAACCGGTAAAGCCTTTACCCGGCTCCAGCTATGCGGAGCCGGGAAGGGGTTATTGCGACGATAAAAACGACGTGTAATCCATATTCTGCAAATCGTCGGTCAGGCAGGGGCCGGTGGGATGCCAGTCCAACTGTTGACGCGTCCAGGCCGATGATGCGCGTAGATTCATGGCGGCAAACATCGCAAACCAGCCAAAATGTGCTTGTGCCTCTGAAGGCGAGATTGATATCAGCGGTAGCCTGAGCTTACCGGCAACCACTTCCGCAATCTGGCGGAGAGGGACGCCTTCTTCTGCAACGCCATGGTAGCGTTTACCGTTTTCACCATGCTCCAGCACCAGTCGGTACAATCTTGCGACGTCGCTGACGTGGGCCGCCGACCAGCGGTTGTCGCCCTCACCGATGCAGGCAACTGCGCCTTTTTCCACGGCGTGTTGAATGTAATAAGTGATAAGCCCCTGACGGGTGGTGTCATGGACCTGCGGCAGACGTACGACCCGCAGATTAGTGCCCTCGGCGAGCAGGGCGTTACCCTCAATTTCGGAGGCAACCCGGGGATTCATGTTGTCCGGTTTAAATTGATCTTCCCGCGCCAGGGCCGTGTCGCCGTCATCGCCGATACCGGTGCCGGAGGTGATGATAAATGGCCGATCGCTGCCTTTTAGCGCCTGGCCGATGGCGTGGATAACCCGTTGGTCTTTTTCACAACTTTCGACGAAACGGTGAAAATCATGGTCAAACGCGGTATGAATGACGGCATCGGCGTGCTGTACTGCCGTCACTATCGACGCTGGCGCTTCCAGCGTACCGCGATGAACATCGGCCCCCGCTTTCTTCAGCGCCTGTGCGCTGTTCTCCGAGCGGGCAAGGCCGATCACCTGGTGTCCGGCTGTCAGCAGTTCTGTCAGGATGCGGGAACCAATAAATCCGCTGGCTCCGGTAAGAAATACTCGCATAGCGTACCTCCAGATTAGGGTTCCGCAACAGAGTAACGCTATAGTCATACGGTAAAAGTAGAGACATTATCAGGGTATAAACGTTAACAGGATAACGGCGATGCAAACGGCAATGCAGTCACTGGGCGATTTCCTGCGGGCGCTACGTTTGCGCCTCGATCCCACCGCGTTTGGCTTTGTTGCCGGCAGACGGCGTACGTCCGGATTGCGCCGCGAAGAGGTCGCACAACTCGCCTGTATCAGCCCGACCTGGTACACCTGGCTTGAACAGGGGCGCGGCGGCGCACCGTCGCGGGAAGTGCTTAATCGTATTGCCAGCGGGCTGCGTCTGACTTCCCTCGAACGCGAACACCTGTTTATTTTGGCGTTTGGCCATCCACCCGACGCGAAATTCACCATTTCTGCCGATGTTACGCCGCGTTTACAGCGGGTTTTGGATACGCTCACCATCCCGGCGATCGTCAAAACTGTGACCTGGGATGTGATTGCCTGGAATCACCCCGCTGCATGCGTATTAACGGATTACGGGCAACTGCCGCGGGAGGAACGTAATGTTCTACGCCGAATGTTTACCGATCCTGATGTACGCCGCGCGCAGAGTGACTGGCAAGCGATGGCGCGGCTGGTGGTTAACGCTTTTCGAGCCGACGTCGCGCGGGCAGGGCAATCTGCGGAGATCGACAGTCTGGTGACGGAGCTTTCGCAACGAAGCCCTGAATTTGACGCCTGGTGGCGCAGCAACGACGTCACCAGCCACGGTGAAGGGGCAAAACGCATTTATCACCCGCAAGCTGGAGCGATCGATCTTGAATTTTCGACGTTTATGGTAGAGGGCCGACAGGATCTGAATATGATCGTTTTTAACCCGGTCAATGAAGAGAGCCGCCGGAAAATTGATGAGCAGGTAAGAAAATCCCTGTCAGGCGGCGGTGAATCGAACGGCCATCATGCCGTCCTTCACAAATAATTCATTACCAGGGGACGGTTCTTCCCTGGTCATCCAGATAATACAGGCCTGAACGTCCAGAGTAGTTTTCCATGATATTGACAAGAGCAGGACTGCTTTCATCAATGGTCAGAAGCGCATTGCTGCCGCCCATATCTGTCTTTACCCAGCCAGGCGCCATCAGCAGTAAGGCTCTGCGGTCGCCGCTGTGGCGGGCGGCGAAACCTGCTTTGCGGCGACGCGCTAAATGAATGCGCTGCCAGAAGAGTAAACATCAGAAGATCTCATCCGCTGGATTTTTGCTTTGATGCTCAACGTATTCGGCAATCATGCCGTCCGGGTGGCGAACCAGCATGTTCCAGCCGGTGGGGACGCGCTTCACCGTATTGATAATCGTCGCGCCGGTAGAGGGCAGGTGTTTCTCCCAGGCGGCAATGTCGTTGACCAGAAAAGTGGCCAGGGTGGCGCGAAAAGGCGCCAGGCTCTTATCGGTTCCGCCGATTAAAAGCACCGAACCCACCTGGGCCAGTTTGAGGTCGTATTCGGGATAGTCGAAGCGCAGTCTTGCCTCCTGGGCAATCAGGGTTTCATAAAAGGAAACCGTTTCGTCAAAACGACTAATCATGATGCATTGACGGGTCAGTATATTCAGAATTTTCATCATGCCTCCTTCGTTATTTCCACAGAAATAGCGTAGCAGCACAGGGGGGAGGGGATTGCTGTATCACCGTTGTTTTAACCCAAAAACGCTGAAGATTATTATGAGCAATAACGCAACAATCGCACTTGTTACCGGTGGGAGTCGTGGTTTGGGCCGTTCTACGGTAGAAGCGCTGGCTCGCCGGGGCGTCAACACTATCTTTACCTATAAAGCGAATCACGCCGAAGCCAACAAGGTTGTCGAACGGGTTAAATCTCTCGGCGCAACGGCGATTCCGCTGCAACTCAGTACGGAGGAAACGGTCACTTTCGACGCTTTTCTTGAGCAATTTAAGGTTGCGCTCAGGGAGTTGGGGGCCGATAAATTTCATTATCTTGTCAATAACGCAGGTAACTCCAGCGGGATGGGGTTTCTAAATGCCACTGAGGCGGAATTGGATGCGCTGTACAACATCCATGTGAAAGGCGTCTTTTTCCTTACGCAAAAACTGGTGCCGTTGATGGTTGATGGGGGCGGATCGTCAATATTTCATCCGGGCTTACCCGTATCGTTATGGCGAATCGCGCACCTTACGCGATTATGAAATCTGCCGTTGAAACCATGACGAAATACATGGCATTTGAGCTGGGCAGCCGCGGTATTGCGGTGAACTGTGTTGCACCGGGCGCGATTGCCACCGATTTCAGCGGTGGGGTAGTACGCGATAATCCTGAGGTCGCTACAGCCATCTCCGCCATGACGGCGCTCGGACGTCCCGGGCAGCCTGATGACATCGGCCCGATGATTGCCTCGTTGCTTTCGGAAGACCATCGTTGGGTCAACGCACAGCGTATTGAAGTCTCGGGCGGTATGCGCATATGAGCATATTCTTAATAAAATTAGATAAAGTGAAGTAGATATCTCATTCTTAGGACTGGCTTATCCGCTATCTCTGATGGGGGAGTAATGAACGAGATCACCAAACAGAAAGCTTTTTTGCCTGCGGCAAAAATGTCGGTATTAGTTTATGCAGATAAGACAAAACCATTATCAGATATGGTGTTACAGCACGAGTACATAACCAAACATTAATGCGTAGGGTTGCCTGATAATGTCAGGCAACTTGCGGCACCTCCAGCGCTGGCACGGTTTCCCGTGCCAGATTCTCTTCAATATGACCGCCGCAGCACGTTTTCCTGGTCAGATAGTTTGCCCGCCTGACACTTCAATGCGTTGCCCCGTCACCCATCGGTTGCCGTCGCCCAGCAGGCTGGCGACCATTGGCCCTATGTCGTCTGGGACACCGACCCTCCCTAGTGCGGTCATGGCGGCGAACTGTGCGTTGACATCAGCGTTATCGCGAACCAGGCCACCGCCAAAGTCGGTTTCAATCGCGCCTGGCGCGATGGTATTGACCGTGATGCCGCGCGAACCCAATTCACGCGCCAGATAAACGCTGAGCATTTCCACCGCCGCTTTTGCCGCGGCGTAGGCGGAAAAGCCGGGGTACGATACCCGGGTTAGCCCGGAGGAAAAGTTGATGATGCGTCCACCGTCTGCAAGCAGCGGCAACAGCGTCTGGATCAGAAAAAATACCCCTTTGACATGGACATCGAACAGCCCGTCGAACTGGTCTTCGGTGGTTTCGGCAATCCCGGCAAACTCGCCGTGGCCGGCGTTATTGATCAAATGATCGAACGTGTCGCGTTGCCAGACCTCGGCAAGCTGTCGCCGCAACGTTTCGGCAAATGCCGGAAATGTTGCCTTCTGCGCCATATCAAGCTGAAGCGCGATCGCTTTACGACCCAGCGATTGGATCTCCGCGGCAACCGCTTCAGCTTCGTCGGCGTTTTTTCGGTAGGCGATGATGATATCGCCGCCCTGACGCGCGATGGAGAGGGCGGTGTTACGGCCAAGGCCACGGTTGGCACCGGTGATGAGAGCAATTTTACTCATGATGTATCCTCGATTGGGTGGAGCCTTTACCATAAGAGAGACGCGTCTGCCCACATTGCCTGATTGTTGCTATCTTTTGCCTATTCCTCTTTTCCTGATTCGCGCGGGCGCAAATTACCGCATATTATGGTTTAAAAACTTGCCTGAAAGAGTTCTTATGCACGATGCTCTGTTCGATCTCTGCCGCCGCTATGCTGACATTCACGTCGATCGTAAAGGCGTTGCCGTAACGCCAGTTCCGGGTGTGACGATTATCCGGGCTTTGCATCCTGGCGAATTGCAGGCGGCAATCAATAGACCGCTGATCGCCATGCTGCTGCAGGGGCGCAAACGTGTTGCTACCGGGAGCGAAAGTTTTGAATATGGCCCCGGCGAGGCGATGGTGATTGCCGCCGATGTCCCAACACTCAGTCAGATTACCCAGGCCAGTCTGCGTCATCCTTACTATTCTCTGGTGCTGGAACTGGACACCACCATTCTGCGTGAGCTGCAGGATGCAGTACCAGCGGAGCAGGGGAATACGCCTTATGTTGGCATCGAGCCGATAAATGCTGACGTGACGGATGCTGTCTACCGGCTGGTAAGGTTATTTGAGCAACCGGAGGTATTGCCCATTTTGGGGGACGGTCTGCGGCGAGAGCTGCATTATTGGCTACTGCGTAGCGTGCATGGTCCTGCGATTCGCGCCCTTGGCGCGGTGGATAGCCATTCCGGGCGAATTAGCCGTGCGGTAGCGATATTGCGTAAGGAGTTTGCACGCACGATAAGCGTTGAGGAGCTGGCCGGCGTGGCGGGCATGAGCGTGTCCGTGTTTCATCAGCATTTTCGCGCGGTTACCACGATTTCGCCCCTGCAATTTCAGAAGCAGCTGCGCCTGATTCACGCCCGTCGTCTTATGTTTGGTGATGGCGTGGGGATCGCAAAGGCGGCGTATACGGTGGGTTATGCCAGCGTTTCACAGTTTACCCGCGAATATGCCCGTATGTTTGGCGCCCCGCCAGGGAGAGATAAACGCATGGCGACATCCACTACCTCAGAATCGCTGCTGCAATCACGCTGAAAATCTTTTCGGCGCGCGGGGCATGCGAGGGGTGCCCGCGAAGCCAGGCGAGTGCAGCGATAAGATCAAACAACTCCGCGCCACTCAGATCGGCTCGCGCTTTGCCGGCGGCCTGAGCGCGTGCAAGGAGTGCGCTACCCGCAGCGCGTAGCGTAACGCAAGACGTGTGCAGCGCGGAATCGGGATCTTCGATGGCGCTCATCATCGGCGCAATAATGCCACGATGTTCATAGGTGAACGCAATCGTCTCCTGTAACCACAACATCAAGGCTTCTCTGGCGTCAGCCGAGGTCAGAAGGGCTTCGGCCCTGTCCCTCAGCGCATCAAAACTTGAACGCAACAGGACTTCAAGCAGCGCTTCGCGGTTCGGGAAGTGACGGTAGAGCGTACCGAGGCCAACCTCGGCTCTGCGGGCAATATCGCGCAATGACGCGTCGGCGCCTTGCTCAATGAAGACGTCGCGCGCGACGGTAATCAGGTGGTCGTAGTTTTTTCTCGCATCGGCTCGCATGAGGTCTCCTTGACAAACGGAGCAGTGCTCCATATATTCGGAACAGTGCTCCGTTAAAGATAACGTATTCTCACGCGAGGAGAAAGCCATGTCGATTAAAGTGATGAAGGCCGTGCAGCAGTACGCGTTTGGTGGGCCGGAGGTTCTTCGCTATGAAGATGTTCCGGTTCCTCAACCGCAGCCCCATGAGGTGCTTGTCCGTGTCCATGCGGTCGGTCTTAATCCTCCTGACAGCTATTTACGCGACGGTTACAAAATGCTGCCGCCAGAATGGCAGCCCAAAGTCGCTTTCCCTCTGATTCTGGGAACAGATATTGCCGGGGTGATTATCGCGCTGGGCGACAACGTCAGGGATTTTGCTGTGGGGGACGAAGTGTATTCCATGGTGCGCTTTCCCGATGGCGCGGCGGGCGGTAGCCGCGCCTATGCCGAATATGTCAGCGTGCCGGCTACGGAGATCGCCCATAAACCGCGGAGCCTTGACGCTATTCATGCTGCCGCTGTGCCCATGTCGTTGCTGACGGCATGGCAGTTTATGATTGAACAAGGGCATGAGGTACAAAATCCGCTTCAGGCGCACCGACATGAACCGGTGCCGCTGGCAGGGAAAACGATCCTGATCAACGGTGCGGCAGGCGGCGTCGGTCATTTTGCTGTGCAGCTGGCGAAATGGCAGGGGGCATACGTCATCGCGGTGGGATCCGGTAAGCATGAAGCATTCCTGCTTAACCTGGGGGCGGATGAGTTTATTGATTACACGAAGCGGCCGGCTGAAGATAGGGTGCGCAATGTCGATCTGGTTATCGATGCGGTGGGGGGCCCTTCCGCGGACCGTTTCTTGCGCACCCTAAGACGCGGCGGGGCGTTGTTTCCGATTTTCCCTCTCGGCTTTTCAGGGGCAGAAGAGGCCCGTCAACGAGGCGTGACCGTCTCGGCCACCCAGGTCCGCTCCAGCGGTGCGCAGCTCAGTCAGCTTGCTGATTTGCTGGACTCGGGAGTCATCCGTGTTGCCATTGACAGCACGTTCCCCCTGGAGCACGCCCAACAAGCGCATGAGCGTGCGGCTGCCGGGCATGTTCAGGGGAAAATTGTGCTTTCGGTTTGCGAACGGGAATGACGTTAATTGTCTGTACCCTATTACAAACAATTTATTACCATGAAACGATTCATGCCAAATCATCCACTTAAAAAAACCGGAATGGACAGGATTGCATAAAGCCAATTCAGGCATGACGACGCAGGCGTATTCTGGCCAAACGGAGGGCATTCGCCCAATGATTGCCCCATCGTTTCTGAGGACTTTCGTTGGGTCGATACCCGACGTATTATGGCCCTCGTTAATTGTCAGAATAAGTGTCTGATACGCAGACTGACCGACTGATTTGTGTAATTCGGGGACACGCCCAAATCATAGAAAGCGGTCAGACTGGTATTTCCGAAGCCCCGCAGCGTTGCACCCACGCTGATGTCGGCGGCATCTTTCTCCGGGCTACTCCCTCGAGAGATAAAACTGGTTTCATCTATCGCACCAGCATAAGCGGCGGAAACCGCCATTTTGTCGTTGTTGTACTCATGGCTCCACAATGCCTGAGCATAAGGAACCACGTCTCCCCAGCGAGTGGGCAGTGTGATTTCAAGTTTAGCCCCAAGGCCGGACTTTATTGAATCAGTATGAGCCGAATCTACCTTCAATGCGGCACCGTTGCCGCCGCTCTCGGTATAGCCATTCTGGTACAGATAGCTATAGCTGGCGTTGGCGACAGGGGTCAGGGCCACCGTCCGGGAAAGGGCGATCGGGTAGCCAAACTCCACCTTTAGGGCATATTGCTGGCCATCGAAATCACCGTCAGCCGTTCCGTTATAGCCCGTGAAGCTGACTTGCCGTTGTGTGTTATAGCGCTGTTCGAGGACGGCCGCATACAGATTGGAATACCACGTCGGTGCCACATAACCCGCATAGGCGGTCAGGCCATAAGACTTCACGTTGGAGCCTGAGCCCTTAACATTGTCGGTACCGTCAACGCTGGCATAGGAATAGCTGATGGCCCCGCCCAGGAGCCAGTTATCGCTGATGGCGTGATCATAACCGATGACGACGCCCGTGTAGTCAGCACGGTAACCTGAGATGTCATCTGTCATATCCTGCCGTGTTCGCCCGCCAAAAACCTGACTCCAGAGAGCCTGCTGTGTGACGTCATCGCCAGCAGAAATACCGCTCTCCCCGTGGCTGGACTGAGCGATGCTGACAGCATCAACGGTAGTGATACGGTTGCCTATGACATTGATCATGTCAGAGGTGGCGGAGCTGGCCGCTGAAGCTGCGCTGATATTCTGATGAGGCAAAAGCTGTTCGCCGACTCTGTTAGCTTCAGATACCGAGCTGATGGCGAGAGAGGCATTATACAGGTTCAACAGAGCAGCATTGGATGTACCGGAATAGCGTTGCAGCCCCCCCAGCGACGAAATGGCATTAGGGGTGGTGGCCCGGATGGTGCGGCCACTGTTGCCACTGGTGGAGGGGGAAGCCAGCGTCAGGACCAGGTTGTTATTCGCGCCATCAATCACGGATGCACCCGTAATCACTCCGGTGTAGCCTGTTGCAGAATAGTTGAGTGCCCCCGCGTTATAATTGGTACCAGTCGTGGCTGCCGAGATGACCACATAACGCTGGCCGGCGGCAAAATTATAACCGAGGCTGCTGAGACCGACTGACGAACCAGCAGCTATCTCAGCCGCACCCGAGACCACCAGGCGGCCATAGCCGGAATCGGTGCCGTTCAGGCCCTGCGTTGTGGCTCCGCTGGCCACGCCGAACAGCACACTGGCACCCGTTGCCTGGGTGTAGTTGCCGGTGACGTGGAGGACATTGTTGACCTGCAGTGTTGTTCCCGTGTTGTGCACGGTATTGCTGCCGACGTCGATATTGTCATTGAGCAGCAAATTGCCGGAAGCGAAATACACACTGGAGGCAGTGTTGTCGATAACCCCGATGTCAGCGCTGCCGATACTGCCGCCTGCACCGGTCAGCGTGCCGAAGGTCGTACCGCTGCCACCGTTGATGGTTAAGCTGTTGCTTGTTGAATTGGCAATGGTGCCTGCGATCAGGCCACTGTTGGTAATTGGCCCGAGTATTCCTGTGGTATTAGTAGATGTCGCCAGCGAGAATGGGGCATTGTAAATAGCATAAGAGTTGCTGGCAATGGTGCCGCTGTTGATCAGCATATCGAGAGTACCACCAGCATTAATGATGCCGGCAATATTACCGGTGATGGTACCGCTATTGTTAAGACTACCAATGGTGCCGTTAAGGTTGAGGGCAATGCCGACGCTCGTCCCTGCAATCTGGCCAGCATTAGTTAAGGTGTCGATTTTTATTGTGCCGGGAGCGATCTGATTACTAATTTGAATCCCGGCGGCTCCCGCGATGGATCCTGTGTGGGTATTTTCCAGTGAGGCAATTTGTCCGTCATTATCGGCCAGAATACCGTAGCTTGAGCCTGAAATCGTTCCGCTGTTGGATAAGCTGGTGATATTCCCCCGGTTCTGAATACCATTGATTGTTCCGGCGATGGTTCCCGTGTTAGTCAGAGTGCTAATCATGCCACCATTGAGAATGCCGGCTCCACCGGAGATGATATTGGCATTGTCGAGCGACATAATGAGGCCGCTATTCTGAATTCCCGCCGTGCTACCGTAAATAGTCGCGCCGGCATTGTTGTTCAGCGAAACGATCGTTCCCTGATTGTCAATCCCGACAACGTCACTGGCGATCGTTCCGTTATTCTCAACGGTCAGGGTACTGCTCAGGTTCTCCAGAGCCGAAGCGGATATCCCCATGATTAATCCGTTGTTGGTCAAGGTTGTCGCTCGGTCTATTGCGGTCAACGCTGTTGTACCTGTTGAACTAATAGCTGTGTATACATTGTTTAGTATAAGGCTACCGTCACTCCAGATAAGACAGTCCCACTGTCCCCCTATATCACCGTATCCGGGAATTGGTAAACAGGATGCATAGACGTCTGTGGAGGACAGCAATGCGATAGCTGATCCTATGGAAAGGCCCAGCGCCTTGCGTCTGTTGAGTGAAACAGGACACGTAACAGGTTTTGACATTGCTAACTCTGCATTTAGTTAGATTTATAAGATTAAACTTATAGCAGCGTTTTACTTTTTGTGTTAGATAACTGTTGCGATAATGTCAAATAATTTCAATGAAAACTTATGGCAGCCAGGAGACTGGCATGCCGACAGCCCAAATCTCTTCCCTGGCAGGAAACACAACCGAGCGAAAGCGTGATAGTTGTCCGGTTCGGTGCACTGGCCTTCTTCGTATCTTACTGGGGAGCCTGGCGGCGTATCGCCGTTGCATTTTTCAAGCTTTTTAATGCGGTGGCCACGTTTTGCAGGGCGATATGCCATTGCTCTGGCGCGGGCTGACGAAATAATCGCATCCCGGGATACCAGGGAGAGCTGTCACCGTACTGTAGCCAGCGCCAGTCATTCAGAAACGGTAACAGTACCCAGGCCGGACGGCCAAGTGCTCCGGCAAGGTGAACCGGGGAAGAGTCCACAGAAACCAGAGTGTCGATCACGCTGAGTATGGCCGCCGTATCATCAAAATCGCCGATCTCATCGCTCAGTGACAGCAGTGACATGCCTGCTGGTGGCGCGTGAGCCTGCTTTGCCGCAGGCCCTTTCTGAAGCGCCAGAAAAGTGATGCCCTCCTGGGCCAGCGGTGCGAGGTCAGACAACGCCAGCGAACGGCGTTTGTCGTTGGTATGGGTGGGGCTGCCAGCCCAGACTAATCCCACTAATGGTCGCGGCAGGTCGGCCAGCCGAGCGCGCCATTTTTCCACCCGCCCGGGGTCGGCGAACAGATAGGGCACGCTTCCCGGGAGATCGGATAGTTGTAAGCCGATTGCCGCTGGCAGGCTCATTAGTTCACAGTGAAAATCGAAAGGCGGTGGCAGTGTTCCCTGGACAATCAGCTGGTTAAAACCACTGACGCCACGCGCTAAGTTGTACGCTTCCTGATTCACCTCCAGCACAACATGGGCACCGCTGCGTGCTTGTGCCTGTTGCACCAGTCTCAGAAACTGGAAGGTATCACCGTAGCCTTGCTCATCATGTATAAGCAGTGTCTTTCCTTTGATTGATTGTCCTTCCCAGCGTGGTTTTTGCATATGGCGCTCAAACATGCGGGTGTTGTCGAGCTTGTAACGAAAACGGTATTCGCGCCAGCCGCGGGTGAATTCACCCTGCAGCAACAGCATCTCGGACAGGTCAAAGCGAGCATTCATGTCGCCGGGGGCGGCCTGCACGATCATCTCCAGCACCCGGGTTGCCTCGGTAAATTGCCCCTGCTGACGAAACGCTATATAGAGCTGACGCCATAAGAAGAGCGGTCCACTACCCGAGGCAAGCGCCTGGCGCAGCACCACCTCAGCCTCGGCCCAGCGTTCGGCTTTCACAAGCTCGTTAACCTGCAGGAAAATCGTGTGGAGTGCGGTTGGCTCGGGGTTCATTTCTGCTCCATTCCCAGTACGTCGAGCAAAGGACCCAGGTGTGCCATGTGTTGCTGCCAGCGTCCCCTGGAAGAGGTGTATATTGGCTGACGACGTGCCGTGTGCACAATACGGCCAGTCTCCTGGATGTGAAGGCCGGTGTTGTTGCTGGGGAGGTCAATGAACTCAACCAGGCGTTGTGCCTGACCTTCGGGATCCCCGACTACCGCTTCGTAGTCGACTTCGATAAAGCATTGCGGTGGCAGTAGCTGGCGAAAATGCGCCATCAACTGCTGATACGCCAGGTAGAAGCTGCCCAGTTCATCCAGTTGATAAGCGAATAACATCTCGCTGGAAAATAATTTGCTGTAACAGGATAAGCAAGTATCGACAGGATCGCGGCGACAATGGATGATGCGAGCACCGGGCAGCAGCAGCGGTATCAAGCCGGCATAGAGGAAGTTTCCTGGCAGATTATCGATCACCCGTAGTGCATTCGGCGCCAGCTGACTCATCTGTTCAAGGTAATCTGCGCCGATACGAGCAAAATCAGTATGTTCCCAGTGCAGCACATCATCGGGGAAGCGCCCGTGACATGCTACTGTCCGATGCAATGTGCGCAGTTTTCCTGCACTGTAAACGTCCGGATATGAGGTCAGAAGTTGCTCAATCAGCGTCGTTCCTGAGCAGGGCATGCCGACGACGAAGACCAGCCGGTCGGTTGCGGTGCCTGTGCTGTGGAACCGTTGCATCAGTGCCGGAGTGAAAACTGCCGCAATCTTGTTCATCAAGGTGCTGCTCTGGGCAGCATCGTAACTGAAAGAGGAACGTTTAAAAGCATTGCCCTGATTTAAATGGAAGAATGCACGACCGGAATCACCGATGTCCAGATAGGCTTTGCCGAGCGAAAAATGCAGCCTCATTTTTACGGGAAGCGGAGGCGCTGGCGGGTTTAGTAATGCCTTTTCCATGACCATAATGTCGGGATCGCCTGCACAATAGACTTTATTGTCACTGCGCGCAGCGATTATCCGCAGCGAATCAGGGAAACGTTTTAATGCCTGTTCAAACCCCTCCGTGGCCCTCTCGTTGTCACCGATTTCCATCAGTAAAACCGCTCGTTCAATCAGGGCTTCCTCGGCGGTCGTTCCTGGCAATGACGCAGCCTGGCAATAAGCTCGCTCTGCGTCTTCATACAGCCCAAGCGCCTGCAAAGCGTTACCGAGGATCTTATGCGCATTTGCATGATGCGGAGCAACAGTCAGAGTCTTGCGTGCTACGGTTATAGCCTCTTCATACTGCTCATGGACGATCATGATTTGGGCCAGTGCGGTGAGTGCCCCGACGTGCTGCGGCGAAAATTCCAGCAACACGTTGACCCAGTGCAATGCATCGGAATAGTGCCTCCGCGACAGCTCAATGTCCGCCAGATTCAGATACGCGTCAGCCAGATGCGGGTTGATATCTATCGCCCGTCGGGCGGATGCTGCTGCCTCATCAACGCAGCCCTGGCTGTGTAAAAGTACAGCGAGATTGCTATGCACCTCGGCGTAATCGGGACGCAGGGTCAGGGCGCGTTGGTAACTTTCCTGAGCACGTGGGAGATCTCCCAGATGCTTATAAGTATTGGCCAGATTGTTGTACACCTCTGCGTTATCTGGTTGCTGAGAAGCAACGTATAGCAGGCACTCAAGGCTGGCACTGAAATTTCCGGTTTCCTGCAGAATTATTCCAAGGTTGTTCCATGCGGCAACAAGTTCCGGCTCTTGCTCCGTTGCTCGCCGGGCGGCTTGCTCAGCGTCCTGCAGCAAACCCTGCTGGCGACAAAGTTCAGCCAGGTTGCTGAACACGGTTGCCGGTGCTTCCGGCGACTGGCTGGCTTTACGGATATAATCGAGGGCGAGTTCCGTTTTGCCGTAAGCATACATCATGAGCCCCAACAGATTGAGGGCATCGGGCTGTAATGGCGCGACCTGAAGCACCTGCCGACACAGTTGTTCTGCAGGTGCAGCCTGACCAGCATTCCAGTGAGCGTTCGCCAATTCCAGGGCCTGAAGAACCGTCAACTGTTGCGGATAAAGAGGGGGTGTATTATTCAAAATATTCCTCTGACAAAAGCGCAAGATTTTCACTGGGTGCAATGGAGCAGCGTAACGCGCTGAACCCTCTATTCCGCAAGGGCAGCACAAACGGCCTTGTAAACATCATCGGTGATTTTCGATATATGATTGACGATTCTTTCACCTTCAGAATAGGTGGTACAAAAAACAAGTGCAATGGCAGATTTTTCAGGTGGTAACGCAGGGGGGGAGATATGACGTGAAGACATTCTGGACGATGTATTGCGTCTAAAGAAGGAGGAAATGATAAGCGACCAGGAACCTGACTGATCCCCGCTTATACTGGAATGGGTGCCGTCTGCATGAAGGCTAATGAGTTAAGAGAACGTCTTATATGATAATGAATGAAGCTGCCCTCCGTCGTGCTATCCTGGCGGTTTTGACAGTATTACTTTCCGGATGCATATCCTCTCCCATCGATGATGCAGATCAGATTGCCTTCTCTGGCGGACTAGTCAGGCACACTATTACAACTCCGTTGTTTACTTACACGGTATTTAGCCGGATAAACGATGAAAAACAGGCCCTGCATGTTTACATTGAGGGCGATGGCAAAGCATGGTTATCCCGCACACAGGCATCTCCAGACCCAACACCGGATAATCCTGTGGGCCTTACTCTCGCGGCTGTGGATCCGGCCCCGAATGTGTTATATCTCGCGCGTCCATGCCAGTTTACCTCGCTTACACGCAATCCTAATTGTCAGGTTACTTACTGGACTGATAAGCGTTTTTCCCCGGAGGTCATCAATTCTATCTCTCAGGCGTTGGATCAGGTAAAAGCAGCTACTCATATCAGCAAATTGGCATTGATTGGTTACTCGGGGGGAGGGGCTGTCGCAGCCCTGTTGGCGGAACAACGTGATGACATCCAGTCCCTACGCACCGTCGCGGGGTATCTTGATATTGCCTATGTCAATCAGCAGCACAATGTGTCCGCGATGCCTGAATCGCTCAATCCTATTGATAAGGCTTTGCAACTGAAACGGTTACCGCAGGTGCATTTCAACGGAGAAAAGGATCGTATCATTTCACCAGAGGTTGCGAGGCGCTTTGTTCATTACACCGGTATCAGGTGTGCCAGCGAGATCTCGATTCCAGATATGAATCACCAGGGCCCCTGGGCAAGAGTGTGGCCCCGGTTACTGACAATTACACCGGTTTGCCATCAATAGCTTGTCATAAATAGTGTCACGCCCCTGTGCTAACAACCATTCATCGAACTCATCGCCAAAAATACGTTAAAACCAGGTGGTTTTAGTATTTCCACTGACGATAGCAGATTAAGCACTAAGCGGTTGGATACGTCAGAAAAGAAGCTTACTGGTATTAATGAATTTATTGCATAGGTCACTTCTGGGATTGTGGACTAATCGTCTTAATGTTTCTGCCCTAAAATCATGTTTTAACCTGATAGAGGCATTACCGTGGAATATTCATTATTAAGTAACAATCTAAAAATGCCGATGGTGGGGTTTGGCGTATTTAAGGTTACCGATAAAGAAGAATGTAAGCAGTCGGTGTTAAGCGCTATTCGCACGGGTTATCGCCTTATCGATACCGCTGCCGTCTATGGCAACGAAGACGCCGTAGGGGAGGCCGTTCGTGAAGCCATCGCTGAAGGGCTGTGTACCCGCGAGGAACTATTCATTACCTCCAAGCTGTGGGTGCAGGACATGGCCAGCTACGACGCGGCGAAAGCCGGTATTGACGCGTCGCTGAAAAAGTCAGGGCTAGTCTATTTTGACCTCTATTTGCTGCATCAGGCGATGGGGGATTATTTCAGCGCGTGGCGCGCGCTGGAAGAGGCTTATGATGCCGGTAAACTGAAAGCCATCGGCGTGTCGAATTTCTATGCGCATGTGTTAACCAACTTCTGTGAAACCGTCAGAATCAAGCCGATGGTCAACCAGGTGGAATTGCATCCTTACTTCGCGCAGCCTGCCGCGCTGGAAACCATGAAGCGCTATAACGTTCAGCCTGAAGCCTGGGCGCCGTTAGGCGGCGGAAGACATAAACCGTATGAAGATGAAATGCTGCAAGGCATTGCCGATGCCCATCAAAAAACCATTGCGCAGGTTGTCTTGCGCTGGAACGTGCAGCGTGGCGTCACGGTTATCCCGAAATCCACCCAACAAAAGCGTATTGCAGAGAACTTTGCCATCTGGGATTTTTCCCTGACCGATGCTGAAATGGCTAAAATCAGCGCGCTGGATGCAGGCTATGTGGGGGAAGCGGTGAAACATTTTAATCCGGAATTTGTTCGCGGCTGTCTTGGCGTTAAAATCCATGACTGAATCGGGTTTATCCCATGAAAACAGGCGCTAAAAAGCGCCTGTTTTTGAGTCCGATAGCCGTTCTATCGCAACAGTTCAGCGAACTTCGCCAGCCATTGCGGATGTGCAGGCCATGCTGGCGCGGTCACGAGGTTGCCGTCCACATACGCTTCATCGATACCAATATCGGCATATTCGCCGCCGCTCAGCCGCACTTCCGGCGCACAGGCCGGGTAGGCGCTGCAGGTCCGCCCTTGCAAAACCCCCGCGGCGGCCAGCAGCTGCGGGCCATGGCAAACCGCGGCAATGGGCTTGTTCGCCACATCGAAGTCCTGAACCAGCTTAATGACCGCTTCGTATAGACGCAGGTATTCTGGCGCGCGTCCGCCGGGGATCAGCAGCGCGTCGTAATCCGCCTCATTGACGCTGGCAAAATCGGCGTTGAGCACGAAGCGATGACCGGGTTTCTCGCTGTAGGTTTGGGCACCGTCAAAGTCATGAATCGCCGTCATAATATAGTCGCCTTTCGGCTTGTCAGGGCAAACGGCATCCACCTGATGACCAATCATCTGTAGCGCCTGAAAAGGCACCATGGTTTCATAATCTTCCGCGTAATCGCCAACCAGCATCAATATCTTTTTGCCTGCCATAGCCCATCCTCTTTGAGTAAAGATGTCTAAGATATAGCCTGGCAACAAGGGGATAGCGAACCGCAAACCGCGCGCTGCATCACGGATATCAGCAATGATTAACGTGGCAAAGGCACTGCCAGCATGGAGTATCGTTCTGCTGAGACGCTTGCGGAGATGACGGGAGTGCTATAATTGGCGGACGATATCATGCGTGCGATATCCTCTGCGGATAGGCCGCGTTTCACCTTCTTATGCTCGGGCAAACAGCGATGATTTATATGTCTGATGTCATGATATTTGGCAAAGTGCTGCTCGGCATCTTTCTGCTTTTGCTGCTGGCCAGTTATTTGTTTTCAAAGCTTAACGTACCGATTGCCGTGCTGTTCACGACATGGCTTTCCGCTGCGGCGGCCTTTGCGTTGTTGGTGGTGCTGGTGCTGATGCCGGGGATCAAGAGCGATGAGGTCGCCCTGGGAAAACGCTGGCTTGAAGAGTGCACGCTCGTCGAAAAGTTTGAGCGCCATACGCTACGCGAACCGACCAACCGCCTGCAATGCCATGGCGTAGAAGAGCAGGTCGACGCCAGCGACTACCAGACCTTCACTGTTGCCTATCTCGAACGCGGGGATCGCGATCCCCGCTGATGCTCCGGACTGGGGATCGCCGATTTTCACGCCTGTCTCTTTTTCCCCGTTGATGATGAGATATCGCGGCGCAGCGCGGCTGGCGCGTTAGGGTCGCCGCTGAGCGGGAGATTACTCAGCATCACTTCAATATCCTCCGCCGGTACCGGGTCGGAGAACCAGAACCCCTGCAGTGCGTCGCAGCCCAGCCCGGTGAGGATACGCTGCTGCTCCTGGGTTTCTACGCCTTCCGCCACTACATCCATGTTCATTGAGTGGGCGATGGTGATAATCGTCGAGACGATTTTGATGTGTTTACTGTTCTCCCGCATATCTTTCATAAAGCTTTTATCAATCTTCAATTCTCCGGCGGGGAGATCCTGTAGCGCCAGCATATTGGAGTAGCCGACGCCAAAGTTATCAATCGAAATAGTGATACCAATGCGGCAGAAATCATTAAAAATCTGCACGCTGCGATCGAAACCGTGCAGCGCCGTGGTTTCGGCAAGTTCGATGGTTAAGCGCGTTGGTGAAATGCGATGGCGAACCAGCGCGTCGCAGACCAGCTCGTAGAAGTTTTGCTGCTCAAACTGGACCGGTGAAATATTCAGCGAAAGCGTCCAGTCATCGTGCCCGGAAAGGCTCCACTTATGCATCTGAATGCAGGCCTGCTCCAGCACCCAGTTACCCACTGAAACAATCAGCCCCGTATTCTGTAGCGTAGAAAGGAAGACTTCCGGCAGTAAAATGCCTTTTTTCGGATGCCGCCAGCGCAGCAATGCTTCAAAGCCGTAAATCCGTTTTTCTTTGACGTGGTATTTCGGCTGGTACCACAGTTCAAACTGATTGTGCTCCAGCGCCTGGGTGAGATCCTGTAAGAAATGCGCGCCCTGCCAGGTGCTATCGAGCATCGACTCGTTGTAGAACACCCATCCGTTTCGCCCGCTATGTTTCACGTGATACATCGCGGTATCGGCGGCGAGCTTTAGATCCTGCGGCGTTTCGCCGTGACCGGGGTAGAGGCTGATGCCAACGCTCAGCGAGATTTGCAGTATTTGCCCGGAATGGTAAAACGGCCGCCGGATGCTTTCGACCATCCGCGTGCAGATATCGGCGATTTCCGCCTCGGTGCAGTCGGGCGCCAGCAGAATAAACTCGTCGCCGCCGATGCGGGCGAGGGTCATTTTCGGCATCAGGCAGGCGCTCATGCGGTTGGCGACGGAAACCAGCAGGTTGTCGCCGACGTGATGGCCCCAGGCGTCGTTGACCAGCTTAAAGCGGTCGAGATCCATCAACACCAGCGCGAAAGTGCTGCCTGCCAGTCGAGCCTGATGGAGGCAAGCCAGCAGGCGCATGTCAATCTGGCTACGGTTAGCGAGGCCGGTAAGCCCGTCGTAGCGTGCCTGCTGCTCAAGCTGTTGGTTCAGGCGCTGGAGGTTTTCGGTGAGCCGCGTCGTGCGCACCTGAGAATCAACCATGGAGATCATGAGCATCAGCCCCAGCAGCAGTAGCGTGGTGGCGGAAACCCATATCGAAAGGCCTTCTTCGCTCACCATGGCCGCATGATTGGCCATGATATGCTCACCGCCGGTAAAAGTGGCGGCGCTCATGCCGGTATAGTGCATCGCGGCAATCGCAATCCCCATGGCAAACGCCGCGCCAACGCGCGTCAGCAATACCCCTTTACTGTTCAGACGCAGGCTAAAGGCTAACCACAAGCCGACGCAGGAGGCAACGATAGCGATCACCACGGAGGCGATAATCAGCGGCACGCTCCAGATGATATCGTCATGCGACATTAGCGCAGCCATACCAACATAGTGCATGACGACGACGCCGCTGCTGAGTAGGGCGGTGGCAATGCACAAGCGTTTAAGCGACAGCGTATTTCCCGCGACGGCGATATTAATCGCCAGTGAAGACGCGATAATCGCCGCCAGCAGTGAAATGACCGTCAGCGCCAGGTGATAGCTCATTGGCATGGGCATCTTCATGGCCAGCATGCCGATAAAATGCATCGACCAGATGCCAATGCCCAGCGTAGCGCCGCCGGTAATACGCCAGAAGATAGCCGCCTTCTTATTTGAAGCAGCAATTTTTGCAGCACTATCAAGCGCAACGAAAGATGCGATGAATGCCACCAGGAATGAAATACCGACCAGTATCGGGTCCCACGAAGCGTGTAGCGTCATGCAAACCATACCTTTTCATAGAGTGGGTTCTATTTAATCTATCAGTAAATTCCGAATTTAAACCAGTAAAATAGCGAAAGAGTTATCTTTTTTTATCTGATTGGGCATCTTATCTAATATATTAAGCATGGCTTAATGATAATGAAATAACAGTTAATAAATAAGCGCCGTTCATTATATTGTTCTTTATTTCTATAGGGTTAAGCCATGCTTAAATAGTATTGCGCGGTGAATTTATCTTTAGTCATCATTCTGTTCTGTATAAAGGCAAACTGACACCGCGAACGGTTAAAGTGATGAAAATAGTTAAAATGGTCTGGAAAATACACCTTCTGGTGATATAACCAAATTATACAACCAGCGTTGAGGGTAGGTTATGTTTAAAAACATTAGCGTCCGAACGTTTATCCTGGTATTTATTTTGACGGTTTTTGTTATTGCCGATGTGATCTGTTTAATACTATCAAAAAATATATTCTTGCTATTAACAATTAATATTGTATGGGTAGCGGCGTTGGGGCTTTTGTGGCTCTACATGACCAAATATCTGGTGACGCCGATTAATGCGGTTAAGCGCAGCATTGATGAAGTTAATGATGGCAACCTGTCGGTGCGCATTCCTGTTTTCGGCAATAACTGTGCCGGGCGCTTAATTCCGGGAATCAATAGTTTATCGAATAATATTTCAACGCTGGTCGCAGAAATTCGCGCCTCTTCGGACACCGCCATGTCGCTATCCGATCAGTTGGCAACCCGCAGCGGCGAACTGTCGGTGAAAACCGAGCAGCAGTCGGCCACTCTGATGGAGACCGCGGCGAGCATGGAGCAGATCGCCGCCAGCACCAAAAATAACGCGGAACATACGCGTCTGGCGAGCGAACGCGCTAGTGAGGCGACGCAGTGTGCCCGTAAAGGCGGCGCGCTGATGGGGGAAGTGGCGACCAATATGCAGTCGATTACCGACTGCGCCCGACAGATGACGGAAATTATTGCCATGATTGACGGCATTGCCTTCCAGACGAATATTCTGGCGCTGAATGCGGCGGTGGAAGCGGCGAGGGCAGGCGATCATGGCAAGGGGTTCTCGGTTGTGGCCGGTGAAGTGCGTAATCTGGCTCACCGTAGCGCGGAAGCGGCCAAAAATATTAAGACCTTAATTAGCGTCACCAGCGACAACGTTACGCAGGGGGCCAGTATCGTCGCCGAAGCGGAGAAAAACATGCAGGAGATCGTCGCTGGCTCGGGCGAGCTAAACGGTCTGATGGAACAGATTGCCGTGTCGACTTCCGAGCAGGAAAAAGGGATCGATCAGATTACGCTGGCGTTGAATGAGCTGGAAACGGTGACGCAAAGCAATATCACGGTGGTTGAAGAGCTGGCGAGATCGTCCGATATTCTTAAGCGTCAGGTGATTGAACTGCAGTCCCGCACGCAGAATTTCCGCGTGGGCGACGAACAACATACCGCATCCCCGCGCCAGGCTGCCGGTGGCCTGCCGCTACAGCCTGTTGTCGCGACGGGTAGCAACGAGCAGAATTTCTGGCAATCGTTTTAATCCTGCTTGCTTTACATCAACCCGGTAGCGATACCGGGTTTTTTTATGCCTGTCATTCATGTGTAGCTGTTTTTATGAACAATTTCAGCGTCATGGCACCACCGTATATTGCTTAACAAAAGGAGATGGCTAGACTATCAGGATAAAGAGCGCTAAGCGGAGGCGATGTGGAAGCCATAAAAGGATCGGACCTTAACGTACCAGACGCGGTATTTGCGTGGCTACTGGATGGCCAGGGCGGCGTGAAGCCATTAACCGACGCGGACAGCGTCAGTAAAGAGAATCCGTGCTGGCTGCACCTGAACTATACCCACCCCGACAGCGCACAGTGGCTGGCGACGACGCCGCTGTTGCCCAATCTGGTGCGCGATGCGCTTGCCGGTGAAAGCCTGCGTCCGCGGGTCAGCCGTTTGGGCGAGGGGACGCTGATCACCCTGCGTTGCATTAACGGTAGCACCGATGAACGCCCGGACCAGCTGGTGGCGATGCGCCTTTATATTGATGAGCGCATGATTGTTTCGACCCGTCAGCGGAAAGTGCTGGCGCTGGATGATGTGGTGAGCGACCTTCAGGAGGGCAGCGGCCCGACGGATTGCGGCTCCTGGCTGGTGGATATCTGCGATGCGTTAACCGATCACGCCAGCGAGTTTATCGAGCAGTTGCACGACAAAATCATCGACCTCGAAGATAATCTGCTGGAACAAGAGGTGCCGCCGCGAGGTTTTCTGGCGCTGTTGCGTAAGCAGCTTATCGTCATGCGCCGCTATATGGCGCCGCAGCGCGACGTTTACGCCCGTCTGGCCAGCGAGCGTCTGTCGTGGATGACCGACGACCAGCGTCGCCGTATGCAGGACATTGCCGACCGTCTGGGACGTGGGCTGGATGAGATTGACGGCTGTATCGCGCGCACGGCGGTGATGACGGATGAAATTGCGCAGATGATGCAGGAGTCGCTTTCCCGGCGAACCTATACCATGTCGTTGATGGCGATGGTCTTTTTACCCAGCACCTTCCTGACTGGGCTGTTTGGCGTCAACCTTGGCGGTATCCCCGGCGGCGGCTCGCATCTGGGCTTTTCCCTTTTCTGTATTATGCTGGTACTGCTCATCGGTGGTGTTACGTGGTGGTTACACCGTAGTAACTGGTTGTAAAAAATCACCTTTTTTACCCCTTTTGGAGAGGGTAACGCCACTTAATTTGAGCAAGGTCAATAAAACAGCGTGCCAATCGAGGCAATATCGATCCCGCAGGTGAATGCAACGTCAAGCGATGGGCGTTGCGCTCCATATTGTCTTACTTCCTTTTTTTGAATTACTGCATAGCACAATTGATTCGTACGACGCCGGCTTAGAATAGTCGGCTTTTTTTTGTCTTTTTTCCGCTACCCTGATGGTACCCGCCGATTAATTTGTCGCATCCCGCGTCGAGATCTGCGAGGATACGCGCCTGCTGAACCTTAGCCCCTAATTCGCGAGAAAATACTGTGACCGCTTTTGCCACCCTGAATGCCCTTCCTGCCGCCCAGCTCGATAATCTGAACGATCTGGGCTATCTCTCCATGACGCCGGTTCAGGCCGCGTCGCTGCCGGCGATTCTGGCCGGAAAGGACGTGCGCGTGCAGGCGAAAACCGGCAGCGGCAAAACGGCAGCGTTCGGTCTTGGTCTGCTTCAGCATGTCGATGCCAGCCTGTTCCAGACCCAGTCGCTGGTTCTGTGCCCGACGCGTGAACTGGCCGATCAGGTCGCCGGTGAGATTCGCCGCCTGGCGCGCTATCTGCCGAATATTAAGGTGCTGACGCTCTGCGGCGGCCAGCCTTTTGGCGCGCAGCGCGACTCGTTGCAGCATGCGCCGCATATTATCGTCGCGACGCCGGGCCGCCTGCTGGATCACCTGCAAAAGGGCACCGTCTCGCTGGATGCTCTGCAAACGCTGGTGATGGATGAAGCGGACCGCATGCTGGATATGGGCTTTAGCGACGCTATCGACGAAGTGATTCGCTTTGCGCCAGCGTCCCGCCAGACGCTGCTGTTCTCCGCGACCTGGCCGCAGGCGATTGCCGCCATCAGCGGCCGCGTGCAGCGTTCACCGGAAACGATCGAAATTGATAGCGTTGACGCGCTCCCCTCGGTTGAGCAGCAGTTTTTTGACGTACCCCGTCACGGCAAAATCGCGCTGTTACAGCAGCTGCTGAGCCAGCATCAGCCATCCTCTTGTGTGGTGTTCTGTAATACCAAAAAAGATTGTCAGGCGGTGTTTGAAGAGCTGAACGCGGCGGGGCAGAGCACCATTGCGCTGCACGGCGACCTCGAACAGCGCGATCGCGATCAGACGCTGGTACGTTTTGCCAACGGCAGCGCGCGTATTCTGGTGGCTACCGACGTGGCGGCGCGCGGGCTGGATATTAAATCGCTGGCGATGGTGGTGAACTATGAGCTGGCGTGGGATCCGGAAGTGCACGTACACCGTATTGGCCGCACCGCGCGTGCGGGCAACAGTGGGCTGGCGGTAAGCTTCTGCGCGCCGGAAGAGGCGCAGCGCGCCAATATTCTGGCCGAAATGCTGCAGCTGAAGCTGAACTGGATGTCGGAACCGGCTAAAACGCGGATTACGCCGCTGGTGCCGGAAATGATGACCCTGTGTATCGACGGGGGTAAAAAGGCCAAAATGCGTGCGGGCGATGTGCTGGGCGCGTTAACCGGCGATGTCGGGCTGGTCGGCGCAGATATCGGTAAAATTGATGTCCACCCGGCGCATGTCTACGTTGCCGTACGTGAAGGCGTGGCCCATCAGGCCTGGAAATTGCTGCAGAAAGGGAAAATCAAAGGCAAGGCGTGCCGCGTACGTCTGCTGAAATAGCATCCTGAAAAGCGTCTCAGGCCGCAGCCTGAGACGCCAAATGACTTATTTCACTTCAACCACGTTCAGACGCAGCTCATCCAGCTGACCGTCTTCTTCTTCCGGCTGCCAGCCCACCGGCTGTAGCGGCAGTTCTTCCCGGTCAAATGCCAGGTCGCCACCTTCAATCACTTCGCTGCCGTGGGTCAGCCCTTTAAAATCAAACAGATTGGTATCACACAGATGCGAAGGCACTACGTTCTGCATGGCGCTGAACATAGTCTCGATACGGCCCGGATAGCGTTTATCCCAGTCGCGCAGCATATCGCCAATGACCTGACGCTGCAGGTTCGGCTGCGAACCGCACAGATTACACGGAATGATCGGGAACGCTTTGGCTTCCGAGAAACGCTCGATATCTTTTTCGCGGCAGTAGGCCAACGGGCGGATAACGATATGCTTGCCGTCGTCGCTCATCAGCTTCGGCGGCATGCCTTTCATTTTTCCGCCGTAGAACATGTTCAGGAACAGCGTTTGCAGAATGTCGTCACGGTGATGACCGAGGGCGATCTTTGTCGCGCCCAGCTCGGTGGCCGTGCGGTAGAGGATCCCGCGACGCAGGCGAGAGCAGAGCGAGCAGGTGGTTTTCCCTTCCGGGATCTTCTCTTTGACGATACCGTAGGTATTCTCTTCGACGATTTTGTACTCAACGCCCAGCTTTTCCAGATACTCCGGCAGAATATGCTCCGGGAAGCCCGGTTGTTTCTGGTCGAGGTTGACCGCCACCAGGCTGAAGCTGATTGGCGCGCTCTGCTGCAGATTGCGCAGAATTTCCAGCATGGTGTAGCTGTCTTTACCGCCGGAGAGGCAAACCATAATGCGATCGCCGTCTTCAATCATGTTGAAGTCAGCGATGGCTTCGCCCACGTTACGACGCAGACGCTTCTGTAATTTGTTCAGATTGTATTGTTCTTTTTTACTAATTTCTTGATTTTCTTGCATTTAATAGTTACTCAAAAATCTAAATGGAAACTCAGGCCACTACAGCGTCTTCCAGTCCATTTGATTTACGATAAAAGAGCTGTCCCGCGCTGACGGCGAATCAGCGAATGTGTGGCGTGTATGGTACGGATTACGGCGACGAATGCCAGCATGTTTTGCAGGACTGGCCCGACTTACCCGCTGACATGAATAGCCCTGCATTAAATCTATTGCGTCTTCAACGGGTTGACCACGAGGGGCGACAAGCCGCTTGATCTCTGCGCTCATTGCATAATACTGTATATATAAACAGTATTATGGTGTATAAAGATGTTCGCCACTTATTTATATAAAACAGAACGCCCCCTCGAACTGCCATTGTTCCTGGAGCGGATTCCCTGCGGTTTCCCCAGCCCGGCTCAGGACTATGTTGAAGAGAGCCTGGACCTGAATCGACTGGTGGTCAAGCACCCCAGCGCCACCTATTTTGTGCGTGTTAGCGGTGATTCGATGATCGGCGCGGGTATCGGTGACGGCGATCTTCTGGTTGTTGATCGCTCGTTAAAAGCCGATCACGGCGATATCGTCGTTGCGGCAGTGGCGGGGGAGTTTACGGTTAAAGAGCTGCGAACCCGGCCCTCGGTAGTGCTGATGCCGCATAACCCGAAGTACAAGCCGATTACCTTTCATGCAGAGGAAGAGCTGCAAATCTTCGGCGTGGTGACGTTCAGTTTAAAAGCGCATAAATATGTTCGCGTTGGTTGATGTTAATAATTTCTATGCCTCCTGTGAGACGGTATTTCGCCCCGATTTAGTGGGTAAACCGGTGGTGGTAGTATCTAACAACGATGGCTGCATTATCTCTCGTTCGGCGGAGGCAAAAGCGCTCGGTATTAGCATGGGGGCGCCGTATTTTAAAATTAAAAATGAATTGTCCCGCCAGCGGGTGAGCGTGTTCAGTTCTAACTACGCGCTGTATGCCGATCTCAGCCATCGGGTGATGCAGACATTGATGGATCTTGCTCCCCGCGTGGAGATCTATTCCATTGATGAAGCCTTTATTGAATTGCCCGATGATGGCTCGTTTGAGGCATTGGGTCATCAGATACGTGATGCGGTACGAAGAAATACCGGGCTGGCGGTTGGGGTGGGTATTGGGCCGACCAAAACGCTGGCGAAGCTGGCGAATCTGGCGGCCAAAACCTGGCGAAAAACCAACGGTGTCGTCGATCTCTGTGCAACGGAGCGCCAGCGTAAATTGCTCTCCTTAATTCCAGCGCATGAAGTCTGGGGCGTTGGAAGACGTACCCGTAAGAAACTGGAGCTGATGGGAATAGAGAGCGCGTTACAGCTTGCGGATAGTTCAACCTGGGTTATTCGCCAGCATTTTAACGTGGTGCTGGAGCGCACGGTACGCGAACTGCGCGGGGAGTCCTGCCTGGCGTTAGAGGAGTTTGCCCCCACCAAACAGCAGATCATCTTTAGCCGCTCGTTTAGCCATCGCATCACAACATATGACGAGATGCACCAGGTTGTATGCACCTATGCCGAACGGGCGGCAGAAAAACTGCGCGCGGAAAGGCAGTACTGCTGTGTGGTAAGCCTGTTTATGCGCACCAGCCCGCACGCGGAGAATGAGACATTTTATGCCCCGCAGGCTAGCGGCAGGCTCATCGTTCCAACCTGTGATACTCGCGATATTATCCGCCTTGCCGTCAGTTCGCTGGAGAGTATCTGGCGAGACGGCTTTCGCTACATGAAAGCCGGGATAATGCTGAGTGATTTTTTCAGCCAGGGCGTCGCGCAGCTCAACCTGTTTGACGCTTTGCCTCCGCGAGCCAATAGCCAGGCACTGATGCAGGTCATCGACAGTATTAATCACTCCGGTCTGGGCAGTATCGGTTTTGCCGGAAAAGGAATGGAACAGACATGGAGGATGAAGCGAGAAATGCTGTCCCCCAGCTATACGACACGCTACGCGGATCTGCCGGTTGCCCGATGACCAACGCTGCCGTCAGGTACCGTCGATGGGCGCTCAGCCGAAGGTCGGGTAGACCGGGCGTTCGTCCAGCTTGAGACAATGTTTTACCCGTTCTTCACCGTAATAAACATAACCGAATGTATCGGTTGAGATGCGGTGCAGCAGCGTATCGCCGTTGGCGAAGGGGATTATCTCAATATCGCCGACGCGCTTATGGCCTGCACCGGTTTCAAAATGGCCTTTCCAGGACTGCTGGGTATGCTCATAGACGTGCAGAATCACTTCAACCAGCCCGCGCTCAGGGCAGTTTAATTTCAATATTGTCGATGAGAAATTGAGCGCATAGCTTTGACAGGGAATAATAACGAGGATAAAAAATAACTTGAGGAAATTCATTGGATTAAATACTTGTTGTTACAACAAAGCGTGATTATTGCCTGATTTGGTCGTGCGGGCTTTGTGATTGATCAATATAAGTTTTTTGTTTTCCCTGCGATGTTTGAAACAAATAAGGCCACCGGAGTGGCCTCAAACGGTTGCCGTATCAGTTAAAACCCAGGCGGATCAAATCAACCGGGCAGAACGTACCGTCACAGCCTTCAACCTCTATGCAGCTCTCGCGACGCAGCTGTTCCGCTGTTTTACCTTCACCATGGATAGCGGTAATCACGCCGGTTGCGCCATTGTTGGCAATCATCACCCGGGTGCCGAGCGTGATAGCGTTACGGTTACGATCGTAGGTTTTCATCGTCTCCTCCTTTCACATATCAAGACGGTTTAGATTGGCGGTGTGAATTAATAGCGCGATCGAAAACGCGATGTTTTGCGCTTCGTCAAAGTGCCGTTTTTTTCATGATGATTATGGATAAAACGACTATCTCGTTGTCAGTTTATTGACCATCTCTCTCAATAGGAAGGCCGCAATCAAGCCAGAATGCAGGTTGCTCCATAGAGTGGCTATGTAAAATATGCGTGCATTCAGCATGTGAAAGCATTCTTTCTGGTGGGGGCGATAGGCTAAGACTCTCGCGGCCTGTGGATTTCCCTCTTATAGTTTTTGTGTCGCCTTCAACGGAGAACAGGTATGCGCAACCCCACCTTATTGCAATGCTTTCACTGGTATTACCCCGCTGGCGGTGAATTGTGGCCGGAGGTCGCGGCTCTCGCCCCGAACCTACATGAGATTGGCATTAATATGATCTGGTTGCCGCCCGCCAGCAAAGGGGCCTCCGGTGGTTATTCCGTTGGCTATGACAGCTATGATCTTTTTGACCTGGGGGAATTTGAGCAGAAAGGTTCGGTTGCCACAAAATACGGGGATAAAGCCCAGCTACTCAAGGCGATTGATGCACTGCAACAGCACGATATTGCCGTGTTGATGGACGTGGTGTTGAACCACAAGATGGGGGCGGATGAGAAAGAGCGCATCCGCGTACAGCGTGTTAACGCCGACGATCGGACCCAGATTGATGAAGAGATCATCGAGTGTGAGGCGTGGACCCGCTATTCATTCCCCGTTCGAGAAGGAAAATATTCGCAGTTTATCTGGGATTTCAGATGTTTCAGCGGCATCGATCATATTGAAAACCCTGATGAGGACGGCATTTTCAAAATCGTTAACGACTATACCGGCGAAGGCTGGAATGACCAGGTCGATGACGAAATGGGTAACTTTGACTATCTGATGGGCGAGAACGTTGATTTCCGTAATCAGGCCGTTACCGAAGAGCTGAAATACTGGGCGCGCTGGATGCTCGAACAAACGCATTGCAACGGTTTTCGTCTTGATGCGGTTAAACATATTCCCGCCTGGTTCTATAAGCAATGGATTGAACATATACAGGAAGTGGCGCCTGAACCTCTGTTCATTGTGGCGGAATACTGGTCTCATGATGTGGATAAATTGCAGCAGTATATTGCTCAGGTTGATGGAAAAACGATGCTGTTTGACGCGCCGTTGCAGATGAACTTCCACGAAGCCTCCCGCATGGGCCGCGATTATGACATGAGCCAGATTTTCACCGCGACGCTGGTAGAGGCCGATCCGTTCCATGCGGTGACGCTGGTCGCCAACCATGACACCCAGCCGCTGCAGGCGCTGGAGGCCCCGGTGGAGGCGTGGTTCAAACCGCTGGCCTATGCGCTCATCCTGCTACGTGAGAACGGTGTACCTTCGGTTTTTTATCCGGACCTGTTTGGCGCCCATTATGAGGACACCGGTGGTGATGGCGAAACTTATACTATCGATATGCCGGTGATTGAACAGCTGCATGAGCTGATCCTCGCGCGTCAGCGGTTTGCGCATGGCGTTCAGACGCTGTGGTTCGATCACCCAAACTGCATCGCATTTAGCCGTAGCGGCACCGATGAAATGCCTGGCTGTGTGGTGGTGCTCTCCAACGGCGATGAGGGGGAAAAAACGCTGACGCTGGGAGACAATTATGCGCATAAACGCTGGAAGGATTTTCTGAACAACCGTGAGGAAGTTGTTGAGACCGACGCTGAAGGCAGTGCGACTTTTACCTGTAATGGCGGTAGCGTCAGCGTATGGGTGATTGAAGAGATACTCTGATGCGTGGTTGGCGGGAGAATGAGGTAGTGCCGCTGGCGGGCTTATTGTCTGCGCCAGAGGAAACCATGGCACAGCAATAAGCGAGGGAACTTAATTGTTTTTAGGCTTTGGGCGCGGCGGTAGGCCGCCGAGTCGATCGCGTTTGGCGCCTAACTATTTACAATGCAGTGTATTCGCCGCCGTACTTATTCATGCGATTCAAGATTCTGTATTATTCGCTGTAGCGACGATTTGAGTAAGCAACAGACAGCACTAAAAAATTGTATCAGGCAAAATGCTCCGCTGAATGCGCTGGAATTAGGATGTGGTCTGGGGTTGTTTGCCGACTATTTTTCTAAGGAAGGAATAAAAATAACGGCCGGTGACTTTTCGGCAGTAGCCATCGAAAAGGCACGAAATCGTGTTCGGGAAGGGTATGAGTCTCCCCATTTCCACTCCGGGGATGTCGCCAATCTGAAAGATATATCAGGGCCATTCGATGTTTCTTATGATGTTGGTTGTTTTGATTGCCTTGATGAGCCCGGGCAGATGAAATATGCCCGTGAAGTGAACCGCTTACTGAAACCTGACGGCGTGCATCTGATACGGGCGATGGATATTTCGCCACGGGGCATGCGACTCACCCCGCAGGTCATCGAGAAAGTATTTGGCCAATATTTTGAGCGGGTAAGCGCAGACCGTCATTATCGTCGCGAGGCTGATTCTCATTGGTACAGGCTTTTGAAAAAACGGATAAGTCATAAACGAGAATACAGGGTTGACGCGCTGTATGTGCTGGCGCGCAGCCATGAATAGCGGACCGGATTAGCATTTCAGACATGAAGTAACAAAAAAGAACATATACCTGTCTATTGTTTATAGCGGCGTAGGCTGGATGCGGGATGTCGTTAGATTATTCCTGACACCGCAAGTCTTCGCGCGTTGGCCCTTGAAAGTAGATAGTACTGATATGGCAACTACGTGGTTGAGTCAGTACAAAACGAATCGTTTCCCAGACGGAACGTCCATTCATTAGGCGCTCACCCATTCTGGATTGATTATCAACAGGCTCTTCTAACCCCGTCACTTCAAAATCCGGCGGATACAACCCGGTTACCCGTATATTTTCTCTGGATAATTGTTCTGACAGTTTAGTTGTAAAACCGCTAAGCCCATGTTTGCTAGCAAAAAAAGCAGGGTGGGCAATTGAATCAGTAAAGTGAGGAATGCCGCATGCGGAGATAATTGACACAATGTCAGCACTGTCTGAGCGCCTTAATCCGGGAAGCAATGCCTGCGTGAGGAGAATTGAACCCGTCAGGCCTGAACTGATGGTATTAAATATTTCAGTAGCAGACTGCTCGTCCATTGTGCCTGGCAACCATTGAGCAGCATTGAGGATTAAAATGTCTATGGGACTGTTGGCGCTTAAGATCTGTGAAGAAAACTGAGAAATGGATGCCGGCTGGGTTAAATCACAGATATACCCTTGTGCACTACCACCTTGAGCAGTGATGATGCTGCAGGTTTTTTCGATATCATCAACCCGTCGAGCGGAAAAAATGACTTCGACGCCTTCTTGCGCCAACCAAACGCATAATGCCTGCCCAAATCCTCCTCCGCCTCCAGTGATAACGGCTTTTTTACCTTTCAACATCGTCATGTTTCCCTCTCGTGATGAGTATATGTTGACGGAGGTATAGCATGATGGGATGGGATAACATCTTCCCGTTAGTGCCATTCACCATAGGATATAAACGGCAGTATTCTGCCTATTCAGAAAGCAACATCCGTTGTGACCTGATTCTTATTGAGAATGACAGCGCGTTTCGCATTACGGAAAATAGAACCAGGCAGTTGTAATGCGTTCATTTTTAACTTCAAAGACGGCTACGCTTTCCAGCGGATTGGGAGACAAACCGTATATCAGCTCATGGTCGAACACTTTATTACCTAATACCGTTCTGGAAATAAGCTTTGCTCTGAGTTGTGGATTGTTAAAGCGATTATTGACGTAAAACTCACGTAATGACGCTTTGCCTATCGTTGAGGGCGTTTCAGTGGGCATCCGATATCCTTTAAACTCATCTGAAAAGCAAGAGATAAATCCGTCAATATCATGCGCATTATATGCTTCAAACTGTGCTTTAACGATTGATTCTACTGACATGCAGCAACTCCATGTGTGAATTTTAATGCAAATTTAATGAATATGAAATCACATCAACGGCGCGGTCTCAAGACAAATTTATCCAGTTATGCCGTTGTCGCACGCATCACGTCAGAGGAATGTGGTGTACGGGGAATCATCATTGGTGGTGCGTTATATATCTCCATACCGTGTTTTTATAACTCATTGATAATGTTCTAAGTGCTTGATTCGCAGAAAGTCGAAAAACCGATTAAATAAATAGGCATTGGCTATGCATCTTTAGCACACCCTCATTTTTTGCCTATTACTCATCATAAATACATTATTTTTCAATTCATTATAAAAAAATCGCTATCTCACTCGCTCGTGTCGACAGGGTCTATGCTTATAAAAAGGCCTGAGAAAAGGGGCACCCGTGGAATACCCCCATGCGCTGAGGGTTGAAGTGATAATCATTATCACTAACATGGTGCTAGCCCCTTTGTGGCTCCACTGATGAGGTAGACCTATGGATTTGCATTCAGGAACCTTCGATCCCAACGATGTGACCTGGCGCGGCATTACGCTGACGCCGTCGGCCGCGGCGCATATTCGCGAGCTGGTCAAACAGCAGCCCACGATTCAGGGCGTACGTTTGGGGGTGAAGCAGACCGGCTGCGCGGGCTTTGGCTACGTGCTGGACGCGGTAAGCGAGCCGGATAAAGACGATCTGTTGTTTGAATCCGACGGCGCGAAGCTGTGGGTGCCTTTACGCGCAATGCCGTTTATTGATGGCACAGAGGTGGATTATGTGCGCGAAGGTTTGAATCAGCTGTTCAAATATCATAATCCGAAGGCGCAGAACGAATGTGGCTGCGGCGAAAGCTTCGGAGTATAGGCGGTACATAATGACGCGTAATACTGACGCAACTGACGATGTCCAGACCTGGGCCGGTGGCCCGCTGAACTACAAAGAAGGGTTCTTTACCCAGCTGCAAACCGACGAGTTGGCGAAAGGCATCAACGAAGAGGTGGTGCGGGCGATTTCTGCCAGGCGCAACGAACCGGAATGGATGCTGGAATTTCGCCTGAAGGCCTACCGCGCCTGGCTTTTGATGGAAGAACCTCACTGGTTAAAAGCGAAATACGACTCGCTGAATTACCAGGACTACAGCTATTACTCCGCGCCGTCCTGCGGCAACTGTGACGATACCTGCGCCTCTGAACCTGGGGCACGGCAACAAACGGGGGCCAGCAGCTTTTTAACCGATGAGGTGGAAGCCGCGTTTAATCAACTGGGCGTGCCGGTCCGCGAGGGCAAAGAGGTGGCGGTTGACGCGATTTTTGATTCCGTCTCGGTTGCCACGACCTACCGGGAAAAGCTCTCGGAGCAGGGCATTATCTTTTGTTCGTTTGGTGAAGCGATTCACGATCATCCCGAGCTGGTCAAACGCTATCTCGGCACGGTGGTGCCGGAAAATGACAACTTCTTCGCCGCGCTCAACGCCGCGGTGGCGTCGGACGGCACCTTTATTTATATCCCCAAAGGCGTGCGCTGCCCGATGGAGCTGTCGACCTATTTTCGCATTAACGCGGAGAAAACCGGCCAGTTTGAACGCACCATTCTGATTGCCGATGAAGGCAGCTATGTCAGCTACATTGAAGGCTGCTCGGCCCCGGTACGAGACAGCTACCAGCTGCACGCGGCGGTGGTGGAGGTGATCATTCATAAAGACGCGGAGGTGAAATACTCCACCGTGCAGAACTGGTTCCCTGGCGATAACAACAGCGGCGGGATCCTGAATTTCGTCACCAAGCGCGCGCTGTGTGAAGGCGAAAACAGCAAGATGTCGTGGACACAGTCGGAAACGGGCTCGGCGATCACCTGGAAATACCCCAGCTGCATTCTGCGCGGCGATAACTCGGTGGGCGAGTTCTTCTCGGTGGCGCTGACCAGCGGCCATCAGCAGGCCGATACCGGCACCAAGATGATTCACATTGGTAAAAACACCAAATCCACCATTATTTCGAAGGGGATCTCCGCCGGACACAGCCAGAACAGCTATCGCGGTCTGGTCAAAATCATGCCGACGGCAACTAACGCCCGTAACTACACCCAGTGCGATTCGATGCTGATTGGCCCTGACTGCGGAGCGCATACCTTCCCGTACGTGGAATGCCGTAATAACAGCGCGCAGCTGGAGCACGAAGCGACCACTTCACGCATTGGCGAAGACCAGCTTTTCTACTGCCTGCAGCGCGGAATTAGCGAGGATGACGCTATCTCAATGATCGTCAACGGATTTTGTAAAGATGTTTTCTCGGAGCTGCCGCTGGAGTTCGCCGTGGAAGCGCAAAAACTGCTGGCTATCAGTCTTGAACACAGCGTCGGTTAAGGATTAAGGAAAGTGATATGTTGAATATCAATGAATTACAGGTCTCCGTTGATGATAAAGAGATCCTGCGTGGCGTCAGCCTGAACGTGCGTCCTGGCGAGGTACACGCCATTATGGGGCCGAATGGCTCCGGGAAAAGTACGCTTTCCGCGACGCTGGCAGGCCGTGAAGATTATAGCGTGACGGGGGGAACGGTGACCTTTAAAGGGCACGATCTGCTGTCGCTATCGCCAGAGGAACGCGCGGGAGAAGGGATCTTTATGGCCTTCCAGTATCCGGTTGAGATCCCCGGCGTGAGCAATCAGTTTTTCCTGCAAACCGCTCTTAATGCGGTACGCGCCCATCGAGGTCAGGAACCGTTGGATCGCTTTGACTTTCAGGATCTGATGGAGGAGAAGATCAATCTGCTGAAGATGCCAGCGGATTTGCTAACCCGTTCGGTCAACGTGGGTTTCTCCGGCGGGGAAAAAAAGCGCAATGATATCTTACAGATGGCAGTGCTGGAGCCCGCGCTGTGTATTCTGGATGAAACGGATTCCGGGCTGGATATCGATGCGCTGAAGATCGTCTCTGACGGGGTTAACGCGCTGCGCGACGGCAAGCGCGCCTTTATTATCGTCACCCACTATCAGCGCATACTCGACCACATCAAGCCCGATTTCGTCCACGTCCTGTACCAGGGACGTATCGTGAAATCCGGTGATTTCCGGCTGGTGAAACAACTGGAGGAGCAGGGCTATGGCTGGCTTAGCGAACAACAGTAGCGCGCTGCAGCAGTGGCATGCGCTGTTTCAGGCGCGCGGCGGTCAGGCATCGCCTCAGGCGTTAGCGCATCTCCAGCAGGTGCATCAGCTTGGCTTACCGACGCGTAAAGACGAAGACTGGAAGTACACCGCGCTGGACAAGCTGCTGACCAGCACCTTCGTGGCACCTGCGCTGCCTGCGTTGACGGACGCGCAGCGGGATAGCCACGCGGTGGCGCTGGAGGCGTATCGGCTGGTGTTTGTGGACGGTCAGTTTGACGCCCGTCTTAGCGATGATGTCAGCAACAGCGGATTTGACGTTACGGTGGATAATCAGCGTCAGTCGCTGCCGGAGGCGGTACATCCTGAGGTCTTCCTGCATCTCACCGAAAGCCTGTCTACCAGCGTCACGCATATTCAAGTGCGCCGCAATCAGCGCCCCGACAAGCCGCTGCTGTTGCTGCACATTACGCGCGGTCTGGAAACGGACGAGATGAATACGGCGCACTATCGTCACCATCTCCAGCTGGCGGAAGGGGCGCAGGCGACAGTTATTGAGCAGTATGTCAGCCTGAATACCCTACGCCATTTTACCGGTTCAAGACTCACCATGGAGGTGGCTGACAATGCCCAGTTACAGCATCTGAAGCTGGGGTTTGAAAACGACCAGAGCTACCATTTTGCCCACAATGATTTGCGTCTGGGGCGCGATGCTGCCGCTTTTAGCCACAGTTTTTTACTGGGCGCGGCGGTGACGCGTCATCACAGCAGTGCACAGCTGAATGGCGAAAACAGTACGCTGCGACTGAACAGCCTGGCGATGCCGGTCAATTCGGAAGTCTGCGACAGTCGTACCTGGCTTGAACACAACCAGGGCTACTGCAACAGCCGCCAACTGCATAAAACTATCGTCAACGATAAAGGACGCGCGGTGTTTAATGGCGTGATTACCGTCGCGCCGCACGCCATAAAAACCGACGGTCAGATGACCAACAATAATCTGCTGTTGGGGCGTCTGGCGGAAGTCGATACTAAACCGCAGCTGGAAATTTATGCCGATGACGTGAAATGCAGCCACGGTGCGACCGTCGGGCGCATCGATGACGAGCAGCTCTTTTATCTACGCTCGCGTGGGATTGCGGTGGAGGAAGCCAGAAACATCATCCTCTACGCATTCGCCGCCGGGCTGACCGATGCCATTACCCTTGAAGCGCTGAAACAACATGTGCTCGCGCGCATAGGGCAACGTCTGGCAGGAGGTAAACAATGACCTTTTCCGTACAACAGGTGCGCGGCGATTTCCCGGTACTTTCCCGTGAGGTGAACGGTCAGCCGCTGGCTTACCTCGATTCCGCCGCCAGCGCGCAGAAACCCGAGCAGGTTATCCATGCCGAGGCGACGTTTTATCGCAACGGCTATGCTGCGGTGCACCGCGGTATTCACACACTCAGCGCCGAGGCTACGCAGCGGATGGAAGAGGTGCGTCAGAAGGTGGCGCATTTCCTTAACGCCGCGAGCGCGGAAGAGATCGTGTTTGTACGCGGTACCACGGAGGCGATTAACCTGGTTGCCAATAGCTGGGGGAGCAGCAACGTTCAGGCGGGTGACAACATTGTCATTACGGCGATGGAGCACCACGCGAATATCGTGCCCTGGCAGATGCTCTGTACGCGCACGGGCGCGCAGTTACGGGTGATCCCACTCAATGCGGACGGAACGTTGCAAATGGACGCCGCGTCTGGGTTATTTGATTCCCGCACGCGGCTGTTGGCGGTCACGCAGGTGTCTAACGTACTGGGTACGGAAAACCCGCTGGCTGAACTGATTGCGCTGGCGCATGGCTATGGCGCGAAGGTGCTGGTGGACGGCGCGCAGGCCGTGATGCATCACCCGGTTGACGTCCAGGCGCTGGGCTGCGACTTCTATGCTTTTTCCGGGCATAAGCTCTACGGCCCGACGGGTATCGGCGCGCTGTACGTTAAAACCGATATCCTGCAGGCGATGCCGCCGTGGGAAGGAGGCGGTTCGATGATCGCCACCGTCAGCCTGAGCGAAGGCACCACCTGGGCAAAAGCGCCGTGGCGCTTTGAAGCCGGGACGCCCAATACCGGCGGCATTATCGGGATGGGGGCGGCGCTGGATTACATCAACGGCCTGGGGCTGACGCAAATTGGCGAGTACGAGCAGACGCTGATGCGCTACGCGCTGGACGCGCTGGCGAACGTGCCGGACCTGCGCCTTTATGGCCCAGCGGACCGGCTGGGGGTGATTGCGTTTAATCTCGGCAAGCATCACGCCTACGATGTGGGGAGCTTCCTCGATAATTACGGTATCGCCGTACGGACGGGGCATCACTGTGCGATGCCGTTGATGGAATTTTATCAGGTGCCCGCGATGTGCCGGGCATCGCTGGCGATGTATAACACCGTTGAGGAGGTCGACCGCCTGGTGGCGGGCCTGCAACGCATTCGCCGTTTATTGGGATAACAGGGAGCAACCATGGCGGCTTTACCGGACAAAGATAAACTGTTGCGCAACTTCAACCGCTGCGCCAACTGGGAAGAGAAGTATCTCTATATCATCGAACTGGGCCAGCGCCTGGCACCGCTGAGCCCCGAGCAGCATAGCCCGGAGCATATGATTCAGGGGTGTCAGAGCCAGGTGTGGATCGTGATGGGGCGCGATGCGCAGGGGCACATCACGTTACAGGGCGATAGCGATGCGGCTATTGTTAAGGGCTTGATTGCCGTCGTATTTATCCTTTACGATGGGATGACCGCAGCGGATGTACAGGCTTTTGATGTGCGTCCCTGGTTTGAACACATGGCGCTGACGCAGCATCTGACGCCGTCGCGTTCTCAGGGGCTGGAGGCGATGATCCGCGCTATCCGCACGCAGGCGGCGAGTTTTAGCTAATATCAAATAGACAGCTTTCATTCTGTTACGAAAGGTGGGCGGACCGCTCACCACGCTGGTGGTTCAGCTTTCTGGCATGTTGTCAGTGAATATGAATAAGGAATCCAGATATGAAGCGCGCGTCCCTCTTAACACTCAGCATTTTAGGTGCCCTCAGCGCGATTTCCAGCGCCTGGGCAGTCGACTACCCATTACCCCCAGCCAATAGCCGTTTAATCGGCCACAATCAAACCTACACCGTTCAGGAAGGGGATAAGAACCTACAGGCGATCGCCCGCCGCTTTGATACGGCGGCGATGCTTATTCTCGAAGCCAACAATACGATCGCGCCGGTTCCTCGTCCGGGTACCGTGGTGACCATTCCATCGCAGATGCTGCTGCCGGACGTGCCGCGTGAAGGGATTGTGGTTAACCTTGCCGAACTGCGCCTGTACTACTTCCCGCCGGGCGAACAGCAGGTACAGGTCTACCCGATTGGCATTGGCCTGCAGGGGCTTGAAACCCCGGAAATGACGACACGGGTAGGGCAGAAGATCCCAAATCCGACCTGGACGCCGACGGCGGGTATCCGCAAGCGTTCACTGGAACGTGGCGTCACATTGCCGCCGGTCGTGCCTGCCGGGCCAAATAACCCATTAGGGCTCTATGCGCTGCGTCTGGCCTACGGTAACGGGGAATATCTTATCCACGGTACCAACGCGCCGGATAGCGTCGGCCTGCGCGTCAGCTCGGGCTGTATTCGTATGAATGCGCCGGATATTAAGGCGCTGTTTGCGCAGGTGCGCAGCGGCACGCCGGTGCGGGTGATTAATGAGCCGGTGAAGTACGCGGTTGAACCCAACGGCACGCGTTATCTGGAAGTGCATCGCCCGCTGTCGCAGAACGAAGCGCAGGATACGCAAACTATGAAGATGACGTTGTCGTCGGGCTTCAAGCAGTTTGCTGAACAGGTGAGTGAAGGGCAGGTGAAAAGCGCGCTGTCGCGTCGTGCCGGGTATCCGGTGATTGTCTCTGAGGGGAAGGGCGCGGCATCGGTACTGTCGGCTCAGAATAGTACAGCGACTTCAGAAACCGTTACGCAGTAGAGAAGGGTAAATCGTAGGCAAAAAAAATGGCGCACAATGTGCGCCATTTTTATTACCAGAACTCTTACTTACGGTAAGAGTGAGCCTGGTTGTCCAGACGCTGGTTAGCACGAGCTGCGTCGTCTTTAGCAGCCTGAACGTCGGAACGCATTGCGTTCACGTCGTTGCTCAGCTGGTCAACTTTAGCGTTCAGAGTCTGAACGTCAGAAGACAGCTGATCGATTTTAGCATTGCTGGAGCAACCTGCCAGCAGAGTAGAACCCAGGATTACCGCGCCCAGTACCAGTTTAGTACGATTCATTATAAATACCCTCTAGATTGAGTTAATCTCCATGTAGCGTTACAAGTATTACACAAACTTTTTTATATTGAGAATATTTTTTTATGCGATTTCCCTTATTTTTGATCGTTCGCTCAAAGAAGCATCGACTTTACGGTTTTGCGGGGAAAATGTGTGTGAAAACAGAGGACTTCCATCGGATTCATCTTAGATAATCAAAGTTTAAATAGTGACAGCCTATTGGATTTTTTATTGAGCTCGGTTATCAGAATGTATAAAAAAAGCGCCCGAGGGCGCTTTTTTAGGCAAACTATAATAAGTATGTGAATTATTACAGTACGTGCACGGAAGCAGTGTTGGTGGTGCCGCTTGGAACCAGCGCGCCGGAAACCATGACAACCACGTCGCCTTTCTGCGCCAGGCCGCTTTCTACAGCGACTTCTTTACCCATGCGGTAGAAATCATCGGTAGAGCTGATTTCTTTGACAACCTGAGCGACAACGCCTTTGCTCAGCACCAGCTGACGCGCAGTGGTTTCATTGGTGGTCAGCGCCAGGATGGTGGCATCCGGGAAGTATTTACGGATAGCGCGTGCGGATTTACCGCCCTGGGTAGCAACCACGATCAGCGGCGCGTCCAGTTTTTCCGCAGTTTCAACCGCGCCACGGCAAACGGCTTCGGTGATGCGCAGTTTACGGCTGTCGTTGTTGAACTCCAGACGGCTGGTCATCACGCGGTCAGTACGTTCGCAGATGGTTGCCATGATGGTCACAGCTTCCAGCGGGTATTTACCTTTAGCGGATTCGCCAGACAGCATCACTGCGTCGGTACCGTCGAGGATGGCGTTAGCGACGTCGCCAGCTTCCGCGCGGGTAGGGCGCGGGTTTTTGATCATGGAATCCAGCATCTGGGTCGCGGTGATAACCACTTTACGAGCACGGATACATTTTTCGATGATCATCTTCTGCGCGAAGATAACTTCTTCAACCGGGATCTCAACGCCCATGTCGCCACGAGCAACCATGATGCCGTCAGACGCTTCGAGGATTTCGTCGAAGTTGTTCAGGCCTTCCTGGTTTTCGATTTTGGAGATGATCTGGATGTTTTCGCCGCCGTGCGCCTTCAGGTGCTCGCGGATTTCAACGACGTCAGAACGTTTACGGATAAAGGAAGCCGCAACGAAGTCAACGCCCTGCTCGCAACCGAAGATCAGGTCCTGTTTGTCTTTCTCAGCCAGTGCCGGCAGAGCGATAGAAACGCCCGGCAGGTTAACGCCTTTGTTTTCACCCAGGTCGCCGTTGTTCAGCACTTTACAGATAACTTTGTTACCTTCGATAGCGGTGACTTCCATACCGATCAGACCATCGTCAACCAGTACGGTGTTACCAACGGACAGATCTTTGGTGAAGCCTTCGTAGGTTACAGCAACGATTTCGCTGTTACCGACAACAGATTTGTCAGTGGTGAAGGTGAAGGTCTGGCCAGCTTTCAGGGAAACGTCGTTACCGCCTTCCAGCTTGATAGTACGGATTTCCGGGCCTTTGGTATCCAGCAGGATAGCGGCTTTCTTACCGGTTTTGCTCATCACGTTGCGCAGGTTCTGGATGCGCTGACCGTGTTCAGCATAGTCGCCGTGGGAGAAGTTCAGACGCATAACGTTCATGCCCGCGTCGAGCATTTTGCCTAACATCTCTTCGGATTCGGTTTTCGGCCCGATGGTGCAAACAATTTTGGTCTTTTTCATGACAGTCTTAGTCTTTAAGTTGAGATTGAGAAGGATTGGGATTTTGAATTCTCGCTCCATGCGCGCACGGCCACGGAGTCAAACCTGTATTACGAAAGTTGCTATGCCACGCCATAAGGATAGGTGACATAAAAAAAGCGTGCAGAGGAAAGTGTGCTAGAGGTTCAGCATAGTCAAAAAGGCGATGTTTTAATCGTTTATTGATGTAGTCCAATGAGCTGAAACCATTCAAGAAAGAAACGCGGCGGATTATACGATGTTATGGCGAAAAAAGAAAATAAAAACGCTGTTTCAAAAATAAAACTAGCTAATTAACAAATCAAAAACGATTTTCTTGTGAAAATGTAACAGTGGCGATGCGCAACAATCGGTCTACCGACGCATAACGACAGGCGCAAATTTGCTTTATGGGCGAAACCAACCAATAATGAATTGATTATTAATGGAAATTAGCGAGCGTAAACGATGGGAAATCAGGCGAAAGACGACGTTTTATACCAGGAAATGTGTCGCGTAGTGGGCAAAGTCGTGCTGGAAATGCGCGATTTAGGGCAGGAACCAAAGCATATTGTGATTGCCGGGGTGCTGCGCACTGCGTTGGCGAATAACAAGGTCCAGCGCACAGAGCTGACGCGTGAAGCGATGCAGAAAGTGGTCACGGCGCTCTCGGGACAACCGTAACCCTTTGAATTACGCGATAACGAAGCGCAGAATCGATTTCACCGCCAGCTCGCTGTGATGGCGAATGAGCGCTTCATCATCGATGTCCGGAAGCGGACCTTCAAGGTAGAGACTATTAAAGCTGTAGAAGTTCGACACCTGATAGAAGCTAAAGCTGCTGATCAACCGATGAACGTCACGGGCCTCAAGTTCAGGCTGGAATATACCCAACTCTTGCCCACGGTGCAGAATCTGCTCCAGCAGAGAGAGGGCGCTCTTGTTCAGGCGCTTCAAATCGCCTGAAGCCAGCAGCCATTTTCCGCGCTGCATATTCTCCATACAGATAATCCGCATGAAATCCGCATGTTCGACATGATAGCGAACGCTCCACTTCACCAGCTGCACCAGCGCCTCAACCGGCGGCAGGTTCTCCAGCCCAAGCTTTTGCTCCGTTTCGCGAATGCGCGAATAAACATATTGCAGAACCGCCTGGTACAGCAGCTCTTTGGTTTTGAAGTAGTAAACCACCATCCGTTTTGTGGTCTGCGCCTCAGAGGCAATTTGCTCCATGCGTGCGCCAGCTAGCCCATGCTCGGCGAACACCGCAATGGCGGCGGTAAAAATCCGTGTTTTTAGCGACTGTGCTTCATCTTGAGCAATGGCTGACATAACAACTCCTGTTTATTTTACCGGGCACAAAAAATACACATAATGATCACAATTTAGCAACCAATTCTGGCATCTCTGAACCAAATGATTCATATTCGATGCAACTGTTACAGCGTGAGCCAGGTGAAACTATGTTGCGTTCTATTGCTACCGTATCCATTTCCGGAACCCTGCCTGAAAAACTGAGCGCGATTGCAGCGGCGGGTTATCAGGGCGTTGAAATCTTCGAAAACGATTTGCTCTATTATACCGGTACACCGGCGGATGTCCGTAACATGGCCGACGATCTGGGGCTTAAAATCACGCTGTTTCAACCGTTTCGCGATTTTGAGGGCGGCACGCGCGCCCAGTTCGCGGCCAACCTGGCGCGGGCGAAGCGCAAGTTTGCGCTGATGCATGAGCTGGGTTGCGACACGCTGCTGCTGTGCAGCAACGTACAGGCCGACAGTTCTGCCGACTTCGATCAGCAGGTGGCCGACCTGCGGGCGCTGGCGACGCTGGCGGAGCAGGAAAATATCCATATTGGTTATGAAGCGCTGGCGTGGGGGGCCCACGTAAACCGCTGGTATCAGGCGTGGGAGCGGGTGAAAGCCGTGGATAGCCCGGCGATGGGTATCGTGCTCGACAGTTTCCATATTCTGGCGCTCGGCGACGATCTTAGCCGCCTGCACGAAGTGCCGATGGAGAAAATCACTTTCCTCCAACTCGCCGACGCGCCATTGATGAAAATGGACGTGCTGGAGTGGAGCCGCCATTTCCGCTGTTTCCCGGGGCAGGGTGAACTGCCGCTGGTGGAATTTACCCGTGAACTGACTCGTTTAGGCTACCGTGGGCCGTGGTCGCTGGAAATCTTTAACGACGGTTTCCGCGCTTCACCGAACGGCGCGACGGCGAAAGATGGCTACCGTTCCCTGCTGTGGCTGGAGGAGCAAACCCACCGCGCGCTGGGCGAAAGCGATGCCGAACTCTTCCAGACGGCCGATCTTCCCGCTTTTAGCGATATCGAATTTATTGAATTTGCCGCCAGCCCCGCCGAGGCGAAAAAGCTGGGCGTCATGCTCGGTGGCATGGGGTTTCAATTGGCAGGGAAGCACCGTTCCAAGCAGGTAGCGCTGTGGAGTAACGGCGGTGCACGAGTGATCATTAACTATCAATCGCACAGTTGGGCGGATCACTTCTATCAACGTCACGGCGTTTCGCTGTGCGCCATGGCCTTGCGCGTCAGCGCCAGCGCGCCGATTATTGCCCGCGCCAAAGCCTATGGTTACGCGACCTGGCAGGGGGAGGTGGGGCCGAATGAGAGCACCATCCCTGCGGTGTGCGCACCGGACGGCAGTCTGGTTTATCTGGTGGATGACCAGAAGGATATCTACGCGCAGGATTTCAACCTCACCGACGCGGCGACCAACGGACAGCTGTTAGGGATCGACCATTTGGCGCTCGGTATGGAGGCTGACAGCCGCGACAACTGGGTGATGTTTTTCCGTGCGGTGCTGGGGTTCACGCTGGAACATGAGCAGACCATGCCCGATCCTTACGGCCTGGTACGCAGCCTGGCGGTGCAAAGCCCACAGGGCAACGTGCGCCTGGCGCTAAACATATCTCAGAGCCGCGCGACGCAGATTGCCCGCTCGGTGGCGTGTTATCAGGGGGCCGGTTTACAGCATGCGGCGTTCGCCAGCGGCGATCTGCCAGCTTTCCTGGAAAATCAGCCGCTGGCGGCCTCGCTATCGCTGCCGGTACCGGCCAACTATTACGAGGATTTACAGGCGCGGTTCGGCGACGCGGCGCAGGTGGAAACCTTACAGCGTCAGCAGATTCTTTACGATCGCGACGGGGCGGGCGGCGAGTTTTTACATCGCTACACCTGGCCGTTCAGCGAAGGACGCTTCTTCTTTGAATTAACCGAAAGACGCCACGGCTACGCGCAATACGGCGCGGTGAACGCTGCCGTGCGGCTGGCGGCTATGCAGTACCGTTAGCGGGGGGATGTACCACCCGGTACGCTGACGGACAGACCATAACAATAAACTTTCATCTGCACTCGACAACGACAGGTAAACACTATGAACTCACTTGGCCAAAATCGCGTGGCTACCGCTGAGGCGGTTAACGCGGTACCTCGCTCCCGGCGGCGCATTGGTATTCTGGCGCTGCTGGCAGTGGGGACCATGATTAACTATCTCGACCGTACCGTTCTGGGCATTGCGGCACCGCAGCTGACCCAGGAGCTCGGCATCAGCGCGGCGGTGATGGGGATTGTCTTTTCCGCCTTTGCCTGGACCTATGCGCTGGCGCAAATTCCAGGCGGCATGTTCCTCGACCGCTTTGGTAATAAGGTGACCTATTTCCTGGCCCTTAGCTTCTGGTCACTGTTCACGCTGTTCCACGGTTTCGCCGTGGGGCTGAAAACGCTGTTGCTGTGCCGTTTTGGTCTTGGCGTCAGCGAAGCGCCATGCTTTCCGGTCAATAGCCGGGTGGTCAGCGCATGGTTCCCGCAGCACGAGCGCGCAAAGGCGACCGCAGTCTATACCGTTGGTGAATATCTCGGACTCGCCTGCTTCGCGCCGCTGCTGTTCTGGATTATGGACGGCTTTGGCTGGCGCACGCTGTTTATTACCGTTGGCGTGGTCGGGCTGCTGTTTGCGCTGGTCTGGTGGCGTCACTATCGCGAACCGCACGAAGACCGCCGTCTGAGCCAGCAGGAGCGCGAATACATCACCGCGGGCGGCGGCATGACCACCGGTGCCGAGCAGCGTAAAGCCTTTAGCTGGCCGCTGGTGCGTCAGCTGTTGCGCAAACGGCAAATTATTGGTGCCAGCATCGGCCAGTTCGCAGGTAATACCGTTCTGGTGTTCTTCCTGACCTGGTTCCCGACCTATCTGGCTACCGAACGTCATATGCCGTGGTTGAAGGTTGGCTTCTTTGCCATTCTGCCGTTCCTGGCAGCGGCGGGCGGCGTGATGTTTGGCGGCTGGGTGTCTGACAAATTACTCAAAGCAACCGGCAGCGCGAATCTGGGCCGTAAGCTGCCGATTATCGCCGGCCTGCTGATGGCGAGCTGCATTATTAGCGCCAACTGGCTGACCAGCGACACGGCGGTGATCCTGGTGATGTCCTTTGCCTTCTTCGGGCAGGGGATGGTCGGCCTTGGCTGGACCTTAATTTCCGACATGGCGCCAAAAGGGTTGGGCGGTTTGACCGGCGGGTTGTTTAACTTCTGCGCTAACCTGGCGGGCATCCTCACGCCGCTGGTAATCGGTTTTATCGTCGCCGCCTTTGGCAGCTTCTTCTACGCCCTGGTCTACATCGGCGGCGCGGCGCTGCTCGGCGTAGTGGCGTATCTGTTTATTCTCGGCGACGTGAAGCGTATCGAACTGGATCTGCCTGAGCAGGAGGACGTACATGCAAATTAGTGGGCATACGCGGTTAATTGCTCATTTGGGTTATCCAACCGAAAGTTTTAAAGCGCCGATGATCTATAACCCCTGGTTTGCCGACCAGGGCGTGGATGTCAAAGTGGTGCCGATGGGCGTGAAGCCGGAAGACTATGCGGCGCTGATCCCCACGCTGTTTTCGCTCACCAACATCGCGGGGGCGCTGGTGACCATGCCGCATAAAATCGCCACCTGCGAACTGGTCGACCGGATGAGTCCCACCGCGCAGATTGCCGGTGCCTGTAACGCGATTCGCCGGGAAGCCGACGGTTCGCTGACTGGCGATATGTTTGATGGCGACGGCTTTGTGCGCGGTATCCAGCGCAAGGGGTTTCGCACTACCGGCGCGCGGGCGCTGGTGGTGGGCAGCGGCGGCGTGGGGTCAGCCATTGCCGCCTCGCTCGCGTCGGCGGGGATCAGTGCGCTAACGTTGGTTGACGCCCAAGAAAGCGCGGCGCGGGCGCTGGCCGATCGTTTGCACGCGCACTATCCGCAGCTGACGCTGACGGTGATGGCGGGCGATCCGGCGGGGCATTCGCTGGTGGTCAACGCCACGCCGCTCGGTATGTCGCCCGGCGATCCGCTACCGCTGGATGTCGAACGCCTTGATGCTGGGACGTTTGTCGGTGAAGTGGTGATGAAGCAGGAATACACTCCGTTGCTACAGGCGGCGATGGCCCGCGGCTGCCCGGTGCAGCGAGGTACCGATATGCTGTTTGAAATGATCCCGGCCTACCTGGACTTCTTCCATCTGCCGGTGGCGACGCCGGAGCAACTGCAGGCGCTGGCGGAAATTCGCTACTAAAGCGCTGGTCAATAGCGTAATAGCCCGGATAATATAACGCTTATTTTCGGGCTATAATCTTGCGCTTATGCACTCCACATTGACACTGATGGCGGCGGGAAGCCTTCGCCGCGCATTGATTCCCCTCCAGGCGGCGTTTACCGCACAGACCGATATTCCGGTTTCACTGGTTTTTGGCCCGGCGGGGCTTCTGCGTGAACGGATCGAGAATGGCGAGCGGTGCGCGCTGTTTGCCTCGGCGAACCGTCAGCATCCGCAAACGCTTTGTGATGCGGGGCGCGCCCGCGGTCTCCATCTGTTTGCCCGTAACACGCTGATGTTGACCGTTCGAAATACGCCGCAGACGATGGGCAAAACGTGGCTGGAGCTGCTGGCGGATACAACGCTGCGCTTAGGCACCTCCACACCGCAGTGCGATCCTTCAGGTGATTATACGTGGCAGCTGTTTGAGCGGATTGAACATAGTCATCCAGGATTGGGTAACGCGCTAAAGCAGCGTGCGATGCCGCTGGTTGGCGGGGAAAATTCGCTCACGTTACCGAATGGCGTTATCGCCAGCCGATGGCTTATTGATGAAGGGCACGCCGATCTGTTTATCGGCTATGCGCACTACGCGGCGGCGCTGGCGAATCAGGTGACAGTCAGCTGCGTGACGATCCCTGCGCCGTGGAACATCTGCTGTGAATACTACCTGACGCTGCTCGATGAGCGTGACGCCGCGCATCGGTTCTGCCAGTTTATCCTCGGTGAAGAGGGGCAGCGCTGTTTGCGCGACGCCGGGTTTATGTTGCCGGGCGACGAATGCTAAAGAGCGGCGTTACCACCGGAGACGGATAACCCTCAAGTTCGAGTCGACGGACCTGCACGCCGTAAGCCTGCTGGAGATTCGCTTCCAGCACTACCTCCGACGTTGGCCCGGCCAACCACTGGTTGCCCGGCATCAGCAGCAGCGTGTGGCTGGCGACCTGTAGCGCATGAGTGGGATCGTGCGTGGTAAACATCACCGTGCGCGACTGCGTGTGAGACAGATCGCTAATCAACTGCAATACCGTTTGCTGATTGCCCAGATCCAGCGCTGAACAGGGTTCATCCAACAAGATATTCTGATTGGCGCCGACCAGCGCGCGGGCGATCATCACCAGTTGCTGTTGGCCGCCGGAGAGGGCGCTGAATAGCGTCTCGGCCAGGTCAGCGATGTTTAGCTGGGCCAGCGCATCAAGTACCTGACGCTCATCTGCTTTCTGCGGCTGGGCGAAGAGGGCGATATGCCGCGCACGACCCATCAACACCACCTCTTTTACCCGCCAGCCGAAGGCCGGACGGAATGACTGCGGCACGATGCCCACTCCGCCGGAGGCTTTCACGCTGCCCGAAAGCGCGGGTAAAACGCCGGTAATGGTATCGAGTAGGGTACTTTTACCGCGCCCATTGGCGCCGAGAATCGCCCATATTTCTCCGGGCTGGCAGTGCAGGTTCAGCGGCGTAAACAGCGGAGACTGATGGCCATATTCCAGTTGGGATAGCGTTAGGGTCGGCGTCATTTCAGCATCCCTTTGCGGCTAGCCCGAACCAGCATCACGGCAAATAACGGCGCGCCAACCAGCGCGGTAATAATACCAATCGGAATCTCGGCGGCGGTCAGCGTGCGCGCCAGATCATCGACCACAATCATAAAACAGGCCCCCATCCAGAAGGCACAGGGGAGCAAACGGCGATGGTCGGCACCGCAGAGCATCCGCGCCAGATGTGGGATCACCAGGCCCACCCACGCAATACTGCCGCTGACCGCCACCTGCGCGGCAACCAGCAGTGCGCAGCAGAGCAGCACGCCGCGGCGCAGTGCGGTCACGCTGACGCCCAGCGCTTGTGCGTCTTTGTCGTCCAGCGACAGCAGGTTGATACGCCAACGCAGCCGGTACAGCACCAGCGAAGCGGCGACCACCGGCAGGGCCAGGAGCAGTACTTTGTGCCAGTTAGCGGTCGCGAAGCTCCCCAGCAGCCAGAAGACGATGTTGGGGAGCACTTCTTCCGTATCCGACAGGTACTGCATCAGGCTGACCAGCGCGGCGAAGAAACCGCTGAGCACGATCCCCGCGAGAATCAGTACCAGCGTGTTCTCCCGGCCCTGAAGCGCGGCGAGCAGATACACCAGCGTCAGCGCCAGTAGGCCGAAGAAGAAAGTGGTGCTCATCATCAGCGGCATACTCAGCCCGAGCAGAATGGCCAGCGTCCCGCCAAACGCGGAGCCGGAGGTGACGCCGATAATGTGCGGATCCACCAGCGGGTTCTGGAATACCCCCTGTAAGGTGGCACCGCACAGGCCAAGCGCGCCGCCTGCCAGCAGGGCGAGCAAAATACGCGGCAAGCGAACTTCCCAGACAATCTGATGGGCGATCGCTAACGTATTGTGCGGCTGCGCAAACTGAGTCAGCACCTGGCCTATCGACAGTTTGTATTGACCCAGGCAGAGAGAAGACACCGCCACGGCCAGGGTGAGCAGCATCAGACCACCCTGTACCTTGACGGCGTGACTACTGCTGTGCATTTGGCCGCCAGTCGGTACGATAAAAACGTTGGTAGTAATCCTGGGCCTGCGCGTCGACATCAATGTCCTGGTAGCGTTCCGGGTAGAGTTTTTTCGCCATCCACAGTTCGCCTATAGCCAATGCTTCCGGCATAGGATAGCCCCAGGCTTTCGCGTATTCTGGCATCAGCCACACGCGATGATTTTTCACCGCGTCAATGCCTTGCCACTGCGGGTCGTTGACGATCTGTTTGACCACCTCGGGATAACGGTCCTGCACGAAAATCACCTGCGGATTCCACTGCAATACCTGTTCCAGCGAAACCTGGCGTGCGCCTTTCACCGTAGCGGCGGCAACGTTCATCGCCCCTGCATGTTGCATCATCAGGCCGGTGTATTTACCGGAACCGTAGGTGTTCAGGTCCGGATTGGCCATATAGACGCGTACTTTTTCCGCCGCCGGAATATCCGCGACCGGCGCGTTAAATCTGGCGCGTGCGGCAAAGGTGTAGTCTATCAATGCATCCGCCTGGGCGGTGCGGTTGACCACGTCGCCAATCAGCCGAATACCTTGCTTGAGCCCGTCGTTGTAAGCCTGTTCCTCATTGGTCATTGAGGGATTCATTTTGTTTTTCTCACCCGCCGCGTCCTGGCGCAGAGAAATGGCTACCACCGGGATCCCGGCGTTGGTTATCTGCTGAATCATCGCCGCCGGCGCGTAGTTGGCGACAAACACCACCTGCGGATGCAGCGCCAGCAGGCTTTCCATATTCACCTGGGTCAGATCGCCGGGCATCGGCAGTTTGGCAATACCGGGCATAAAGCGCGCGAATTCTGGGCCGAGCTGTTTTTTCCAACTGCTTAATACGCCGACGATGTCGTCGGCGGCGTTGAGCTGCACGAGCAGGTTGAGCGTCTGGTGCTGGAGCACCACAACGCGATTCACGGTATCAGGCAGGGTGACTTTGCGACCCAGTTGATCGGTGACGGTACGCTCGGCCAGCGCAGGCGTTGCGGCTGTCAGGCTGGCACAAGCCAGCGTCAAGCTCAGGAGTAAACGTTGTAATGTAGACATGCATTGCTCATCGAGGAGGGGAATAATCGATGTATATTTGATTATATAACGATGAAAAATGCAAATCCTGTGAGCGGAATACCCCGAATAGTTTATGAGAAAATACCCAGCGACGAAAAGAGCCGCAAGGTTTCCCCTGCGGCCCGGTTCGGGCGCATGTTGCCATTCAGGCAGCCTGACGCCCGGGCGCTTACTTCCGCTTGCGCCACCAGTTAAGGATCAGACCGGTGAGCACGCCGACCATGACCGGAGCGGCCAGATCGTGCCAGAACATAAGCACCCACTGCATCAGTGTCATAGAGCCATCCTGATTGCAATGGCAATGGTTAGCGGCTATTCTTGAGTTGCTTGGGTTCAAGACTAGCCCCCGTTATGTTGCCAGATGATATCGAACAACGTGCGGGGGTTTTCTCTTTCCAGCAACAGATGCCGCCGGGGATCAAACCCCCGCAACGCTGCGCCTCTCCCACAACGTGGGATTACAGCGATCCTATAGCAGCGCCTGGAACCCATGCAATGCAGATGCTGTGTAAATATACAGTGCGATGCATTTTTCAGAATTTAGCCCGACGACCTTCATTTTTCCCTCTTATTTATCTGCTTAACTGAAAGCACTTTTCGCGTCAGGGTGACACTATGCGGCGTCGTCAATTTCTTCTCGGTTTGAGCGCCGCGCTGTTGGCGGCGAGGGCGGGGCTGTCTTTATCCACGCCTTCTGACGTCTCGACAGAGATGCTGCCGCTATGGCCGGGTATTCCGCCCGGCGGCGGCGGTCCAACGGGGCCATTGCAACTGAGCGTGCACGAGGCGCAGCGTCATATCGCTGTTCCCTTTCTCACCATTGTGACGCCAGTAAAGTCGAATGGGCACGGCGTGCTGGTCGCCCGAGGTTATACCGCTTATATACTCAGCTACCGCCTGCCGGGAGAAGGCTGGCACGACGGCTCTCGCGTTGCTTTACAGGATGCCCAGCGGGCGTTGCGCATCATCCGCCAGCGGGAGACGCGGGTGAGCGTGCTGGGTTTTTCCGCCGGAGGGCATTTGTTGGGAATGGCGGTAACGCGCGCTGACGAGCGCAGCTATACGCCGCTTGATGCGCTGGACAGCCTACCGGCGCGAGCCGATGGCGCGGCGCTGGTTTATCCCATCGTGACGCTGGAGAAACCTTACAGCCACAGTGCAACGCATCGTGTATTGGTGGGTAAGAATGCGACGCAGGCGCAGGATGCCGCCTGGTCAGCACAACATTACGTGACGCCCACAACTCCACCGATGTTTCTGGTCCAGGCGGAAGATGATTCGGTGTCCGATCCGCACAACACCTTAATTTTGCAGACGGCCTGCCTTCGTGCAGGCGTATCGGTAGAAATGCATCGTTATCCTTCCGGTGGGCATGGCTTTGGGATGGGCAGGGCAGGAACCCAAACTCTTGCGTGGCCTGAGCAGTATGAAAAATGGCTGCGGGAGAGGTAAGCACCGCAGCCAAATTTTGGCACTTACTGTATCAGCGCGTCCGGCGCGATATTCATATTCTTCAATACCGGCCCCATGATGTTGCCGAAAATCGGCGCGGCGACGGAACCGCCGAAGTGGGTACCGGCAGTGGGGTTGTTAACGACCACGACCAGTGCGACCTCCGGGTGGCTAACCGGCGCGACGCCTGCTGTGTAGTTCACATATCCGCCGTCATACTTGCCGCTATCGCCCAGTTTTTCCGCGGTCCCTGTTTTGGTCGCCAGTCGATACCCCGGCACCGCCGCCCGCACGCCGCTGCCGCCGGGAAGCACGTCGCTTTCCATCATATGTACCACGGTTTTGACGATCGACGGATCGGCCACCTGCTGGCCCATTACCGGCGGGGTCACTTTGGTGATCGACAGCGGACGATAGACCCCAAACGAACCCAGGGTGGCGTATTCGCGGGCTATCTGCAGCGGCGTGACGCGTAATCCGTAGCCGAAGGAGAAGGTCGCGCGTTCAATATCGGCCCACTGCCGACGGTGCAGCGGAAAATAGCCTACGCTTTCCCCGCTAAGCCCCAGGCCGGTGGGTTTGCCAAGACCGAACGCCTGATAGGTATCAACCAGCGCCTGTGCCGGCATCGCCAACGCAATATGAGAAACGCCGATATCGCTCGATTTTTGCAGAATACCGGTTGGCGTCAGCTGTGGCCAATGGCCCACGTCGCGAATCAGATGGCCATTGACGCGATAGGGGGTGGTATCCAGCAAAGTATTTGGCTGAATAATGTTTCTCTCCAGCCCCTCGATAATCACCAACGGCTTGACCGTAGAACCCGGTTCGAAGCTGTCGTTAATCGCCACATCACGCATTTGCGTTTGTGTTGCGTTATCGAAATTGTTGGGGTTGTACGAGGGATAAGAGGCCATGGCCAGAATCTCACCGGTATCAATTTTGACCAGTACGGCTGCGCCTGAGTCCGCTTTATTCAGCAGCACGCCGTCGCGCAGTTTGCTATACAGCGTATATTGGTCAAATTTATCAATACTGAGCTGAACGGTTGGCGGCTGTTTCGGCGCGTCATAATCAAGAACGTTAATAATACCGCCATTGGCATCTTTACGATAAATTTCCTTGCCCGGCTCGCCCTGTAAAATAGAATCGTAGCCACGTTCTACGCCGTTCAGGCCATTATTATCTGCCCCCACAATACCGATTAAAGGCGCCGCTGCTTCCCCCATTGGGTAGAAACGACTGTCGTCATACACTTCACTGATACCTTTTATATGCAGATCGGCGATATCTTTCGCAATCCCAAGCTCAACTTTGCGTCCCAGGAATAGAAAGTGACGGTGGGCATTCTGATAAATCTTGCTCGCAATTTGATCGACAGGGGTATTCAACGCCGAGGCGAGATATTGCCATTTCGCATCGTGGAAATTTGGGCTGGCCTCAACAATTTTTACCGGATCGACCACGACGTCGCGGGATGGAACGCTCATGGCGAGCGCCTCGCCATCGCGGTCGACTAATGTGCCACGGTTTGTCGGCAGCACCACGGTTCTCAGGGATCGTTGATCGGCCTCTTTTGCCAGCATTGGATGATTTAAAAACTGCAGGTCGGCAACCCTGATCAATAAAACGCCCAGGCAGCCAAGGATACCCAGACAGATTATTGTGTAACGAGACGTAATAAATGAGTCTTTATTTTGTTTTTCTGTTGATTTTCTTTTCATTTGTAACATAAAACCACATGAAATTTTATTTTTTATAATCAATTGCCCACTGGCCGTGATTTTTCAATGGCCGCATTAATGCAATATAAATACCCATTTACAGGCGAGTTCGCGAAACAGTTTACAGCTAACGTCATTGATAACAAGCCATTAAGTTAACATATTATTTCACACTCACAGACTTATTAGCGCGAGGTATGTCTGGTCAGTTAATGGGGAAATCGCCAACATTACCGACAAATATCCGCTGGAAAGAGCATGATTTACCCCGGAAACTATAATGACATCTGGTCTGGAAGAACGAGGTTATCAGAATAATCCGCAGTCCACCGTTTTTATCATTGTTATAACATAACGTTTGCTGTAGGTTGCCATATTTTGAGCGCGTAGGATTTTATGGCCTCTTATTCATTGTGGTGATGAATACATGGTCGCATAATAGCGGCCAACCTCCGCAGGTGCGGGGTTAAGCGCCAGCTTTTTCTGGTGATGAAGGATACACAATGCAAAGGCGTAACTTCCTCAAAGGTGCCGCTGCCCTCTCGACGCTGGGGCTGGTCAGCCCGGTTTTTGCGAAAACAGAAACGCAGGATCAACCTGCCGTCTCATCTTCCGGCAAATACCGCCGCTTCATTATGACCCAAACCTATAGCCTGAAAGCTCCGGAAGGCTCTTCCGGGAAGGTGAATTTGTGGATCCCCATACCGGAAGATACCGCCTTCCAGCAGCTGCTAAATCTCTCCTTCAGCGGCAACTACCAAACCGCCACACTGAATGCCAATAACCGCTACGGCGCAAAAGTGCTGTACGTGACCTGGCCGGCCTCAAGCGGCCCGCTGGATATTAAAGTGGAGATGGACATTGAAACACGCGACTGGGAAGTGCTGAAAGACAACCGTCTGGCCGACTGGCAACTGCCGAGCGAAGGTGCGGTGATCCCCGATGAGATTAAACCTTTCCTGCAGGCGACGGCGCATATTCCGGTTGATGGGCTGGTGAAAGAGACCGCACTTAACATTATCGGCAACGAAAAAGCGCCGCTGAAGCAGGCGCGTTTGATTCACGATTGGGTCAGCACCCATATGCATCGTGATGACGCGGTGATTGGCTGCGGTACGGGCGATGTCGGGGAGATTCTGAAAACCGGCAAACTCGGCGGTAAATGCACCGACATTAACTCGGTGTTTGTCGCCCTCTGCCGCGCGGCCGGCATTCCGGCGCGTGAAATGTTTGGCATCCGTTTAGGTGCGAGCCGCAAGCTTAATCAATACTCCACGAAAGCATTTGGCAGCGCCGACGATAAAGGCGTGGCTAAAATCAGCGGCGGTCAACACTGCCGCGCGATGTTCTGGTTAGCCGGTTTCGGCTGGATGCCGGCAGACCCGGCGGACGTGACCAAAATGCGTCTGACGGAGAAAAAGGAGAACGGCGACCCGGCGGTCGCCGCGGTGAACGATTATCTGTTTGGCAACTGGGAAATGAACTGGGTGGGATTCAACCACGCGCGTGATTTCACGCTGTCACCAGCCGCGGAGCAGGGTGATGTCAACAATCTGGGCTATCCGTATGCGGAAGTCGACGGTGACCCGCTGAATTTCTACGACCCAGCTGCGTTTAGCTACGACTATGTCAGCGTCGAACAGCATTAAGGGCGGAGTGTTAACGTTGCTCGCGGCGATCGTGGCCGCGGGCGCGTCAACGCTGTGCTGTATTGGGCCGCTGCTGTATCTGGTGTTTGGGGTTTCAGCCGCCGGGCTGGTGGGCATTCCGGGGGCTTCCTGGCTGCAAATACCGATGATTATTGTCGCCGTGGGGCTGATGGCGCGCGGATTCTGGCGTCTGCATCTGTCGTCGAAACCGGTATGCGTTAACGTCGTGAGCCGTCGGGTGCTGGTGTGGTTGTACTGGCTGGCGGTGCCGTTAGTGCTGGCCTTGATTACCTATCCGTATGTCTTACCGTGGGTCTGGGAGTGGATGGAATGAAAAAATGGGTGTGTCTGGCGTTGCTGATGTTTACGCCGTTGAGCTGGGCGGCTGATAAACAGGTCACCATTGATGTCGGCGAAATGAACTGCCCGCTGTGCGTGATTTCCATTAACCAGGCGCTGCGCAGCACCGATGGTGTGATTAAGGCGAAAGCTTCGTTGAAAACGCGCCAGGCGGTTGTGGTGGTGCCGGAGGGGTTTGATAATCAACGGTTATTAGCGGCAATTGCCAAAACCGGATTTAAAGGTGAGATTCACGGGGAAAGCGCGGTGCAGTGAGTCTGTGCTGGTGTGGTAAAAAGAGAAAACCCGCTGTTACCAGCGGGTTTTTTGTTGCATTAGAACTGGTAAACAAGGCCCAGTGCCACAACGTTATCGGTGTTGATACCGTTGTCAGCGTAGAAGCTGTCGTTGCCATCCAGCAGGTTGATTTTATAATCAACGTAGGTGGACATGTTTTTGTTGAAGTAATAGGTTGCGCCAAGGCTCATGTATTTAACCAGATCTTTATCACCACCAGTGAAATGAGCGTCATTGCTGGTTACAGTCAGATCCTTACCTTTAGACTGCAGGTAAGAAATTTCTGGACGCAGACCAAAGTCGAACTGGTACTGAGCAGTTACTTCAAAGTTCTGAGTCTTATCTGCAACACCATTGCTGTCACCGTATGGAGTCATGTTGCGGGTTTCCGCATACATGGTCGCCAGGTAGATGTTGTTCGCGTCGTATTTCAGACCAACGGTCCATGCGTCAGCTTTGTCACCTTTAGCGGTAGTACGAGTGATCTGATCGTTAGTACGGTCAGAAGATGCGTAAGCAGCAGAACCGCTGAAGCCCATACCGAAATCATAAGAAGTAGACATGCCAAAGCCGTCGCCGTTGTCATAACGAACTTCTTTGTCATTGCTTGCTTTGTTTGCAGCACCGTTAATGATGCTAGTCTCATCAGCCAGGGCACCACGGTTGTTAGTACCAACGTCATCAGGAGTACCCTGACTTTCGTTTTTGCCCTGGAACTGCAGCGCAAAGTTCAGACCATCAACCAGACCGAAGAAGTCGTTGTTACGGTAGGTTGCAACACCGTTAGCACGGCCGGTCATGAAGTTGTCAGCGTAGGTGTAGGAATCACCGCCGAATTCTGGCAGCATATCGGTCCAACCTTCTACGTCATAAAGCACGCCATAGTTACGACCGTAGTCAAATGAACCGTAGTCTCCGAATTTCAGACCAGCAAAGCCCAGACGGGTGAAGCCGGTACCAGTATTGCTTTCGGTCTGGTTCGCCATCACTTTGTATTCCCACTGACCATAGCCTACGAGTTGGTCAGTGATCTGAGTTTCGCCTTTGAAGCCGCCCTGGAAATACGACTGATCGCCATCGCTAGCAGAGTTGCTGGAGAAATAATGCAGACCATCTACCTTGCCATAGATGTCTAATTTGTTGCCGTCTTTATTATAAACTTCTGCGGCATGCGCTGCGCCTGCGGCTAACAGGGCAGGAATAACGAGGGCCAGTACTTTTCTGTTCATTGAATATATTCCTTTAGTATTTTTTATACGCGCACTTTCTGACTAAGAAAGCACAGTCATGCTAATAGAGACGAATCTGAGATGGTAAATAACATTTGTTACAACATGAGTAAAATCTAAAGGATATAATTCGGATGAAATGATGATAATTATCGTGAATGATTTGGTGGAATATATATAAAATAAAAATTATACAAATAAAAAGCGCTGACGTAAGCTACGGCCGTTATATGCCTTTTTGTCACACAACGTATTTATGTTGCCGTGTGTCTTTAATATTCTTCGTCATCTTAAAATGACAAGCCCGAATTTACATTCGGGCTTTTTTTATGGTTTGAGAATGACCTTAATTCGGTTATTCCTGCGGCGTCGGTTTTTCCGCCTTGCCGGCCATCATGGCGAGGAAGTCGTAGCGTTTCTGCAGATCCTCTGCCGCATCCTCCCACAGCTGCTCGGCCACTTCCGGCTGCTGGCTGTTCAAACGGCGGAAACGCTGTTCGTTCATTAACGTCTCGGCCAGCGCGTCTGACGGCGGACGGGAATCCAGCGCCAGCGGGATTTTACCTTCGTCGGCACGACGTGGGTCGAAGCGGAACAGTGGCCAGAAGCCGGTAGCGGTAAGCTGGCGCATCTGATCGTGGCTAAGCGCCAAATCGTAACCGTGCTCTTCGCAAGGGCTGTAGGCGATGATAATCGACGGACCCGGATAGGACTCGGCTTCCTGAATCGCTTTCACCGTCTGGTTAAGCTGTGCGCCCAGCGAGATCTGCGCGACGTAGACATGACCGTACATCATCATGCTGACGCCGAGATCTTTTCTCGCTTTACGTTTGCCGTGCTCGCCAAACTTGGTCACCGCGCCGAGCGGCGTCGCTTTCGAAGCCTGACCGCCGGTGTTGGAGTAGCACTGGGTATCAAGCACCAGGATATTGACGTTCTCGGTCAGGCTCATCACATGATCCAGACCGCCGAAGCCGATATCGTAGGCCCAGCCGTCGCCGCCAATCAGCCAGATAGACTTCTCGACCAGCGCGTCGGCGTCGGTGAGTAGCTCTTGCGCACCTTCCACGCCGTTCAGCACGCTGCGCAAGGCGGCCACCTGTTCACGACGTACTTCCGGCGTGGCATCAGCGTGCAGCGCCTCGTTCAATTCGGCCGGGATCTGCTCGGCGAAGCCGTCCAGCAGACGCATCACGCGCTGGCGGTGCTGATCGACCGTTAAACGGAAGCCCAAACCAAACTCGGCGTTATCTTCAAACAGCGAGTTAGCCCACGCTGGCCCGCGGCCGTTCGCGTCGGTGGTATATGGCGTAGAGGGCAGGTTACCGCCGTAAATAGACGAACAGCCGGTGGCGTTGGCAATCAGCATACGGTCACCGTACAGCTGGGTCAGCAGCTTGATATACGGCGTTTCACCACAGCCGGAACAGGCGCCGGAGTACTCAAACAGCGGAGTGATCAACTGCGAAGTACGGATATCAATGCGTTCCAGTGCGGTGCGATCGATTTCCGGCAGGTTGAGGAAGAAGTCATAGTTCACTTTCTCTTCTTCAACGTGCTCCAGACGCGACATCATATTGATGGCTTTGATCTCGGGGTTCTGGCGATCTTTCGCCGGGCAAACCTCAACGCACAGGTTGCAGCCGGTACAGTCTTCCGGCGCGACCTGCAGGACATATTTCTGACCGCGCATATCGCGCGATTTCACGTCCAGCGAATGCAGAGATGCCGGGGCGTTCTCCATCGCGTCCGGCGCAACCACCTTGGCACGAATGGCGGAGTGCGGGCAGGCGGCAACACAGTGGTTACACTGGGTACAGAGATCTTCTTTCCAGATAGGGATCTCTTCGGCGATATTGCGTTTTTCCCAGCGGGTGGTGCCAACGGGCCAGGTACCGTCTGGCGGCAGGGCGGATACCGGCAGGGCATCGCCGAGGCCCGCCAGCATGGCGGCAGTGACGGTTTTGACGAAGTCCGGCGCGGCGTCGGAGACGACCGGCGGGCGGTTTGGACTGCTGGCGCTCACCGGCTGTAGCGGCACTTCGAACAGCGACTCTCGGGCCAGCGCCAGCGCCTGCCAGTTACGCTCAACCAGATCCTGACCTTTGCTGCTGTAGCTTTTCGCGATGGCGTTTTGCAGCTCCATCAGCGCGCTATCGCCCGGCAGAATTTGCGTCAGGTGGAAGAACGCCATCTGCATCACGGTATTAATACGCGCCGCCAGTCCGCATTCGCGGGCAATTTTGGCAGCGTTGATCACATAAAAACGCGCGTGTTTCTGGTTCAACACTGCCTGTACTTCCTGCGGCAGGCGCGCCCACACTTCATCGGCGCTGTAAGGCGTATTAAGCAGGAAAATACCGCCGGGCTTCAGGCGCTCGGCCATCTGGTATTTATCAATAAACTGTAGCTGATGGCAGCCGACAAAGTCGGCCTGCGCGACCAGATAAGCAGAGCGAATTGGATTATCGCTCACGCGCAGGTGAGAGACCGTCAGGCCCCCGGCCTTTTTAGAGTCGTAGACGAAGTAACCCTGGGCAAACCACGGCGTAGAGTTACCGATAATTTTGATGTTGTTTTTGGTCGCCGAGACGCTGCCGTCGCTGCCTAATCCGTAGAACAGCGCCTCCAGACGCGCGTGAGATGGCAGGGTGTTTTCCATCTGCGGCAGGGAGAGGTGAGTGACATCATCATAAATGCCGACGGTGAAGCGCGACTTTGGCTTCGCCTGCGACAGCTCGTGGTAAATAGAAAGCACGCAGTCCGGGCCGAACTCTTTTGACGACAGGCCATAGCGGCCGCCAATCACCCGCGGCAGGGTTTCACGCTCACCCTGGTTGAAGGCTTCCGCCAGCGCGGTCATCACGTCAAGATAGAGCGGCTCGGCCTGGGCGCCCGGCTCTTTGGTACGATCAAGCACCGCGACGCTACGCACGCTTTCCGGCAGCGCTTGCAATAAATGTTTTGCTGAGAACGGACGATAGAGGCGAACTTTCAGCACGCCAACTTTTTCGCCGCGCGTCAGCAGTTCATCCACCACTTCTTCACAGGTGCCGATCGCCGAACCCATAATGACGATAACGCGTTCCGCCTGCGGGTGGCCGTAATATTCAAACGGCTTATAGCTGCGGCCGGTGGCATCGGCGAAATCATTCATCGCCTGTTCAACGTGATCGTAGACCGCGTTGTACCACGGGTTGGTGGCTTCACGAGACTGGAAGTAAGTATCCGGGTTTGCGGAGGTACCGCGAATAATCGGATGTTCCGGGTTCAGGGCGCGGGCGCGGTGGGCGGCGATGTCCTCCTGCGGCAGCAGGCCGCGGATCGTATCGTCGGCCAGCGGCACGATTTTGTTAATCTCATGCGACGTGCGGAACCCGTCGAAGAAGTGAATAAACGGCACGCGGCTCTTGAGCGTCGCAATATGCGAGATCAGCGCAAAGTCCTGCGCTTCCTGCACGCTACCGGCGCACAGCATGGCGCAGCCGGTCTGGCGCACCGCCATGACGTCGGAATGGTCGCCAAAAATAGACAGCGCATGGGTCGCGACGGTGCGCGCCGCGACGTGCAGCACAAAGGGCGTCAATTGCCCGGCCAGTTTATACAGCGTGGGGATCATCAGCAGGAGACCCTGCGATGAGGTGAATGATGTCGACAGTGCGCCGGTCTGCAAGGCGCCGTGCACGGCAGCAATGGCCCCGGCTTCGGACTGCATCTCTACCACGCGTGGGACGTCGCCCCAAACGTTTTTAAGCCCGTTTCCCGCCCACGCGTCGGCCTGTTCAGCCATGGTTGAACTTGGCGTGATCGGGTAAATGGCGATGACTTCACTGGTGCGGAACGCAACCGAGGCGACTGCACCATTACCGTCAATTGTGATCATTGATATGACACCTTACATTGCGCAAAAAAGAGGTTCACGGGTTTACCCATCAACCGGGAATTTGTCCTTAATTGACACATCGCTCTTAGGGATGATGTTAAGTGAAGTTTAGCAAACCCGGCGCTGAATCATTTTTGCTTTTGTGTCCTCGGGCCGCGTCTGTATCAATGATACGAATGTTTTTGGCCACAAAATTGCGAGAAAATGTTTCCAGAGCGCATAAATGCGCACTTCGTCTCTCGACGCAGCGGCCAGCGCTGCCTATGATGCTTAGGTTTGTTCTTATTTTTGCGATACGGAGAGAAGAGATGCGAGCTGCGTTTTTAGTCGGGTGTGCGGCGCTATTATTATCCGCGTGCAGCAGTGAACCTGTTCAGCAGGCAACGGCGGCACACGTGACGCCAGGAATGCGAGCGGCGATGTCCAGCTCGGGCGAAGCGAACTGCGCGATGATTGGCGGGTCACTTTCCGCCGCGCGCCAGCTGGACGGCTCCAGTATCGGCATGTGCGCGCTGCCAAACGGTAAGCGTTGCAGCGAGCAGTCTCTTGCTACCGGCACCTGCGGCAGCTACTAAGCCTTAATGCATCAGATCGGCCAGGCGATAGACCAGCGTCTGGTCCGCCGTGGCGAGCGTGAGCTGTTGTTCGGTTAAATCAACCTGCGCGCCCTGGCGCAGCATATTGCTGAGCGTGGCGTCCAGCACGTTAAGCTGAGCGTCGCTGCACAGTTTACGCGTCATGGCGAGTTCGTTCGCCTTTAATTCACCTTTATGCAGCGTTGCGGTGCCGGAAAAACCGTTGCACATGGTGCCGGAAACATAAATCTTCTCAAGAATCGGCTGCTTTTCGCCAAAGCTCAGTTCGAGCGGGGCACCGTTGCTGTTGACCGTTTGACCGTTCACACTTTCTAAAACAAAGCGGTGATGCTGAAGCTGCTCACCGTTCGTCGACATTTTGCTGTTATAGACACATCCAGACAGGAGGGCGGCCGCAGCCAGCAGGAGAAATAGGTTCTTCATGGTACAGGACTTCTTATAAATCATTAGTGGTGTGAATATGTTTGAAGCATAACTGTACAGCGGGAGGTGTCTGTGGGGCTTATCCGAAAATGCTCCCCAACCGTAGCCGGGGAGCATAACTCGTCAGGCGATTGCGTTAGGGCAATCAGTGCCGGTATCAATTTGCTGCAGGTTTTGCAGGGTGGTTTCTGAAATGCTGGTCAGTGCTTCTGCGGTCAGAAACGCCTGGTGACCGGTGAACAGCACGTTATGGCAGGCCGAGAGGCGGCGGAACACGTCATCCTGAATCACGTCGTTAGACTTATCTTCAAAGAACAGATCGCGTTCGTTCTCATACACGTCCATCCCCAGCGCGCCGATTTTCTGCGTTTTTAAGGCTTCAATCGCTGCCTGAGAGTCAATGAGCGCTCCACGGCTGGTATTGACGATCATCACGCCGTCTTTCATCTTCTCAAACGCGCTGGCGTTAAGCAGGTGATAGTTCTCGGGTGTGAGCGGGCAGTGCAGGGAAATCACGTCGGACTCGGCGAACAGCGTCGGCAGGTCGACGTATTCGACGCCCAGCTCCAGCGCGGCGGCGCTTGGATACGGGTCAAACGCCAGCAGGCGCATGCCAAAGCCTTTCAAGATACGCAGGGCGGCAACGCCGATTTTCCCGGTACCGATCACGCCGGCGGTTTTACCGAACATGGTGAATCCGGTCAGGCCTTCCAGCGAGAAGTTAGCATCACGCGTACGTTGATAGGCACGATGAATGCGGCGGTTCAATGTCATCATCAGACCGACGGCGTGTTCGGCTACGGCTTCCGGGTCGTAGGCAGGGACGCGTACGACGCGTAAACCGAGCTCTTTCGCCGCGTCAAGATCGACGTTGTTGAAGCCCGCACAACGCAAAGCGATATACTTCACGCCGTTATTTTTCAACTCTTCCAGCACCGGACGGCTGCCGTCATCGTTAACGAAAATACAGACCGCTTCACAGCCATGGGCGGTTTTGGCCGTTTTTTCCGTTAACAGGAAATCAAAAAACTCAAGCTCAAAGCCATATGCCTGATTAACATTTTGCAGGTACTTTTTGTCGTACTGCTTTGTACTGTAAACGGCGATTTTCATGAGACTTTTCTCCAATGATTTTAGAGTCAAGTTAGCACAATTCAAAAATTCTTACAAAATATAAAAATGTTTTGAAAGCTAAGGATTCGTAAAGAAACTCCCTTCAGTATACGCGCTTTAAATGGGGGCGCGAATGATGATTCTCAATCAGAATCAACTGAAATTCCTCACATTTTATTTTTCAGCAGCTATTCTTAAAACATCACAGCGGCTTTCACTCTCTGGTCTGACATGACACAATATGCGCCTTTGGACTGCCCGCTGCGCGGTCTGGCATCACCGCTTGCTCAATCAGGATATGACTGCACCCATGAAGGGTAAATATAAAGCCATTATTGCGCTACTCCTGCTTTTAGTACTTCTGCCGCTCACCTTGCTGATGACGCTGGGGTACTGGGTTCCTACGCTGGTGGGCATCTGGCTTCCGGCCGGTACGCGTATTGCGCTTAACGAGAGTCCTCGGCTGACGCGTTCAGCGCTGCATATTCCCGATTTGCGCTATCTGGTGGGGGATTGCGAACTTGCCGCCCTGAAAGACGTGACCCTGTCACATCCTAGCCGTTGGCGGCTACACGCCGCATCGGCCAACCTCAATTCCCTCTGTTTTAATAAGCTGCCGCAAAACGATGCGGTTCCCGGCGCGCCGCGCACGCTGGCGGAATGGCAGTCGATGCTGCCAAACACCTGGCTGACCATTGACGCGCTCAGCCTATCCCCATGGGAAAAATGGCAGGGGAAGCTGAAGGTTTCGCTGACGTCGCAGCGCCAGGATGTGGAGTATACGGGCGAGCAGGTTGGGCTACGCGCCAGACTGCACGGACAGGCGCTGACGGTGAGCGAATTTCACGCCAGCCTGATCGACGGAGAGCCGCCGGTTAAATTACTCGGCGAGTTCACGATGCCGCTGGTGCCGGACGGCTTGCCGGTAAAAGGGCATCTCGAGTCTACCTTCCAGGTGCCGCAGGTGCCTTCGCTAGTCGATGCGGAACTTAACTGGGACGGTAATCAGGGGCAGTTGGTGATGATGGCGCGCGGCGAGGGCGATCCCTTAGTCGATCTGCCCTGGACGTTAACGGAACAGCTGTTGACCATCAGCGATGGGCGCTGGAACTGGCCGTATCAGGCAGGCATTCCGCTCAGCGGCCGCGTCGCGGTAAAGCTGGAGAATTGGCAACAAGGGGTGGATAAAACGCAGGTGATCGGTCGCCTCAGCGTTCTGACCTCTGGCGATGCCGGGAAAGGCGTGGCGGTGCTGAACGTGGGGCCGGGCGTGCTGAGTATGGATAACAGCGACATGCCGCTTCAGCTGGTGGGAGAAGCGAAACAGGGCGATTTGATCTTTTACGCAAAATTGCCCGCACATCTCAGCGGCCCGCTGATGACGCCGGTTCTGGCGTTCCAGCCGGGGGCGCTTTTACGCTCGCGCGGGCGAGTGATTGATGCGCTGAATATTGATGACGTACGCTGGCCGCTAGCAGGGGTGAAAATTTCGCCGCAGGGCATTGATGGTCGCTTACAGGCTATTTTGCGTGCCCATGAACAGCAGACCGGCGATTTTGTGTTGCACCTGGACGGACAGGCTGACAATTTCATGCCGGACAAAGGTACCTGGCGCTGGCGCTATTGGGGAGATGGCCACTTTACGCCAATGCAGGCGCGCTGGGATGTGACCGGGACTGGCGAATGGCGTGACAGCGCCATTGTGCTGAATACACTCTCGACCGGCTTCGATAAGCTGCAATATGGCACCATGACCATTGATAAGCCGCGTCTGAAGCTGGAACAGCCTATCCACTGGATTCGCAATGAACAGCATCCTTCGTTTACAGGAACGCTGGCGCTTGATGCTAACGAAACCCGATTTACCGGCGGCAGCATGCTGCCCGCATCGGCGCTGACCTTTAGCATGCAAGGGCGAGATCCGACCTTCTTCCAGTTTAAAGGCGACCTGAAAGCGCGGGAGATTGGCCCGGTACGGGTGACGGGACGCTGGGACGGCGAGCGTTTACGCGGGCAGGCGTGGTGGCCAAAACAGTCGCTGGAGGTGTTCCAGCCGCTGGTGCCGCCAGACTGGAAAATGAAGCTGCGTGAAGGAACGCTGTACGCGCAGGTCGCGTTCTCTGCCGCCGCCGGGCAAGGGTTTGAAGCCGGCGGCCACGGCGTGCTGCGCAACGGCAGCGCGTGGATGCCGGATAACGAAATAAATGGCGTCGATTTTGTGCTGCCATTCCGCCTGAAAGCGGGCGTCTGGCAACTGGGAACGCGTAGACCGGTCTCCCTGCGAATTGCGGAAATCATTAACCAGGTCACCGCGCGCAACGTGACCGCCGATCTTCAGGGTACCTGGCCGTGGAGTGAAGACGCGCCGCTGCAGCTGAGCGATGTCAGCGTTGATGTGCTGGGTGGAAAGGTCACGATGCAGCAGTTGCGCATGCCGCAGCGCGACGCGGCGCTGTTGCGCTTGCAACATATTTCTACCAGCGAACTGGTGAGCGCGGTGAACCCGAAACAGTTCGCCATGTCCGGCCCGGTAGATGGGGCGCTACCGCTGTGGTTGAACGACAGCAAATGGATTATTAAGGACGGCTGGCTGCATAACCCTGGCCCGATGACGCTACGTTTGGATAAAGACACCGCGGACGCGGTAGCCGACGATAATATCGCCGCGGGGGCGGCAATCAACTGGCTACGCTATATGGAAATCTCCCGCTCGTGGACGCGGATCAATCTCGATAGTCTGGGTATGCTGACGTTACAGGCGACGGTGACCGGTACCGGAGTGATGGATGAGAAACGCAGTACGGTGCGCCTGAATTACACGCACCAGGAGAATGTTTTTGATTTGTGGCGAAGCCTGCGCTTTGGCGACAAACTTCAGTCATGGCTTGAGCAACACGCGACCCTTCCCGGCGTACCGTGTCGCAGCGGCACGGAATGTAAGGAGCAATAATGAGAGTATCCATCGCCATACTGGGCATTGCGACAATGACGCTGTTATCGGGATGCGTACCGCGCATTGAGGTGGCCGCGCCGAAGGAGCCGATTACCATCAATATGAACGTTAAGATTGAGCACGAGATCCGCATCAAGGCCGATAAGGACGTTGAGGATCTGTTGAAATCGCGTAGTGACCTATTCTGAGGGGCGCCAACATGAGAAAAATGCCTATCATCGCGGTCCTGCTGTGTGGCCTGTTTAGCGTTCAGGCGCTGGCGTTAACGCTATCAGAGGCGAGAACACAGGGGCGGGTAGGGGAAACGCAGGGTGGCTATCTGGCGGCGCTGGCTAAGGATAGCGACACGCTGACGCTGGTGAAGAAAATTAATCAGGCGCGTAGCGAAAGCTATCAGCAGCTGGCGTTGAGCAACAATCTCCCGCAGCAGGAAGTGGCACGGCTGGCGGGGAAAAAACTGATTGATAAAGCGCTGCCGGGTGAATACGTGCAGGGCATTAACGGCCAGTGGGTGCGTAAGTAGCGACCAGAGGTAAGAAAAATCGTATTACGGTTGAAAGAGGTGGCGTAACTCGCTCATACTCTGGCATCTAACCTGTTCGTCGGCAACGATTTTACCGACGGCATATCAGAATAATAAAGGAATTCCGTATGGCAGAAGAAACCATTTTCAGCAAAATTATTCGTCGTGAAATCCCGTCGGATATGGTGTATCAGGACGATCTGGTTACCGCCTTTCGCGATATCTCTCCGCAGGCGCCGACGCATATTCTGATTATCCCCAATACCTTGATTGCCACCACCAACGACGTCACCGCCGAACATGAGCAGGCGCTGGGGCGCATGATTACCGTGGCGGCGAAAATCGCGCAACAAGAAGGGATTGCCGAAGACGGCTACCGTCTGATCATGAACTGCAATCGCCACGGCGGGCAGGAAGTTTACCACATCCATATGCACCTGCTGGGCGGTCGTCCGCTGGGGCCGATGCTGGCGCATAAAGGCTAATCTATGAAATCGGCATGTCTGGGTCTTTTGTTAGGTACGGTGCTGCTGACCGGGTGTCATTCGCGTCCGGAAATCGCCGTCAGTGAACAGCAGACGCTGGTGATGGAGTCTAACGTTCTGGCGGCAGGTATCAGCGCGGAGAAGCCTGAGCTTTCGTCGTCAGATATTCAGGCGACCGCCAGCGCGAAACTGTTCAACGAAAGGCGGCAGCCGGTCACCGTTCACTATCGTTTTTATTGGTATGACGCCAGAGGGCTGGAAATGCACCCGCTGGAAGCGCCGCGCAGCATCACGATTCCGGCAATGGGGTCGATCACGCTTTACGGGACGGCTAACGGTTTAGGGGCGCATAAAGCCCGACTTTATCTTTATCTGTGAGGGGTAAACTGGAATGAGTAAATTGGGTCGCTATGCGTTGATGGCCTCGCTGGCGCTGGTGCTAGCAGGGTGTGCGGTGCGTGAACAACCGGCGCCAGTCGATACGGCAAATCCGCAGCAGCCACAACAGCCAGCTGAGCCGCAGCAGCCGGTGCCGACAGTACCGAGCGTGCCGACGATTCCGCAGCAGCCGGGGCCGATTGAGCACGGCGGTGAAACGCCTGCGCAGCCAACGCCGCGCGTACGGCACTATGACTGGAACGGCGCAGCACAGCCGCTGGTTGGCAACATGCTGCAAACCGGCGGCGTAACGGCGGGCAGCATTTTGCTGGTCGACAGCGTTAACAACCGCACCAACGGTTCGTTGAACGCCGGGGAAGCGACAACCGCGCTGCGTAACGCGCTGGCAGGTAACGGCAAGTTTACCCTCGTGTCTGCCCAACAGCTGGCGGTGGCTAAGCAACAGTTAGGCCTGTCGCCGCAGGACAGCCTGGGTTCACGCAGTAAAGCGATGGGCATTGCCCGTAACGTGGGTGCCCAGTACGTGCTCTACTCTAACGCTACCGGCAACGTGAACGCGCCGACGCTGCAAATGCAGCTGATGCTGGTACAAACCGGTGAGATCGTCTGGTCAGGTAAAGGTGCGGTTGCGCAACAGTAAGCTTTCACGTGACGCACTGCTGTCACGTGAATTTCCGCACTATCACATCGTCGCCAGCCCCGAATATGCGGGGCTGAGCGGCAGCAGCTGCATTCTTCAACACGGTGAACGGCGGCTGGTGCTGCGTCAGCATCATGCGTCCGACGCGCCGGAAAGCGAATTCCTTCGTCAATATCACGCCTTACGTCGACTACCCGCCACGCTGGCGCCAAAGCCTGTTTTTTATACGCACGGCTGGATGGCGGTTGATTTTTTAGCCGGAGAGATCAAAAGCGTGCTTCCGGCGCATCAACCGCTGGCGACTCTCCTGTATGATTTGCATCGGGAGCCTCGATTTGGCTGGCGGCTGGCGCTCCTGCCTTTGTTAGAACGGTACTGGCAGCAGTGCAGCCCGTCACGCCGTACGCCTTTCTGGCTGCGCAGCTTGCAACGGCTGCGCCAGCGGAAGGAGCCGCGGCCATTGCGACTGGCGCCGCTGCATATGGATGTCCACGCCGGCAATATTGTGCATACCGAAGGCGGTTTAAGGCTAATCGACTGGGAATACGCGGGCGATGGCGATATCGCCCTGGAGCTGGCGGCGGTGTGGATGCCGGACAATCAACAACGCTATCAACTGATTCAGGTTTATGCCGAGCTGGCGCATCTGTCTCCAGACGCCCTGTGGCAGCAGACATTACGCTGGCGTCCGTGGGTGCTGATGCTGATGGCGGGCTGGTTCGAGTGTCGCTGGCAACAAACCGGTGACGAACAATTTATCACGCTGGCCAATGAAATCTGGCAGCAGCTGAAGAACAAAAAGGAGGCCGTGTGGGGCCAGTAATGTTGGATGTGGAAGGCTACGAGCTGGATGCCGAAGAACGTGAGATTCTGGCGCACCCGCTGGTTGGCGGTTTAATTCTGTTTACCCGTAATTACCACGACCCTGAGCAGCTTCGTGAACTGGTCCGCCAGATTCGCAGCGCCTCGCGTAACCGACTGGTGGTGGCCGTCGATCAGGAAGGTGGCCGCGTACAGCGTTTCCGCGAAGGGTTCACGCGTTTACCGGCCGCGCAGTCTTTTGCGGCGGTGCTCGGGGAAGAGGACGGGGGCCGGATGGCGGTCGATGCGGGCTGGCTGATGGCCAGTGAGATGATCGCAATGGATATTGATATCAGCTTCGCGCCGGTATTGGACGTGGGCCATATCTGTACCGCCATTGGCGAGCGTTCTTATCATGAGGATCCGCAGAAAGCGCTGCTGATGGCGCGCCATTTTATTGACGGCATGCACGCCGCCGGGATGAAAACCACGGGTAAACACTTCCCGGGCCACGGTGCGGTCACCGCCGATTCGCACAAAGAGACGCCGCACGATCCGCGTCCGGAAGCGGATATCCGCGCGAAGGACATGGCGGTGTTTAAAACGCTGATTAGCGAAAACTCGCTCGACGCTATTATGCCGGCGCACGTCATCTACGACGCCGTTGATCCGCGCCCAGCCAGCGGCTCTGCGCACTGGCTGAAAACCGTGCTGCGCGGTGAGTTAGGTTTTGAGGGCGTGATTTTCTCTGACGACCTGTCAATGGAAGGCGCGGCGATTATGGGCAGCTATGCTGAGCGCGGCCAGGCATCGCTCGATGCCGGTTGCGATATGATCCTCGTCTGCAATAATCGTAAAGGTGCGGTCAGCGTGCTGGATAACCTGTCGCCGATCAACGCAGAGCGTGTTACGAAGTTGTATCATAAAGGTTCATTTAGCCGTCAGGAACTGATGGACTCCGCCCGCTGGAAAACGGTTAGCGCTCAGCTGGAGCAACTCCACGAACGCTGGCAGGAAGTGAAGGCTGGTCATTAACCCTCCCGGTGTGGGAGTAATGGTGTGGTGAGGACGCGATGATTATCTATTTACACGGTTTTGACTCGAATAGCCCAGGTAACCATGAGAAAGTGCTGCAACTGCAGTTTATCGATCCGGACGTGCGGTTGATTAGCTACAGCACGCGGCATCCGAAACATGACATGCAGCATCTGTTGAAAGAAGTCGACAAAATGCTGCAGTTAAACGCCGATGAGCGCCCGCTGATTTGTGGCGTAGGGCTGGGCGGCTACTGGGCGGAGCGTATTGGTTTTCTGTGCGATATTCGCCAGGTGATGTTTAACCCGAACCTGTTCCCGAACGAGAATATGGACGGCAAGATCGATCGTCCGGAAGAGTACGTGGATATTGCCACTAAATGTGTGAACAACTTCCGCGAGAAGAACCGTGACCGTTGCCTGGCTATCCTCTCTCGTCATGATGAGGCGCTTAATAGCCAGCGTTCAGCAGAAATGCTGCATCACTACTATGAGATCATCTGGGACGAAGAGCAGGGGCATAAGTTTAAAAACATTTCGCCGCATCTGCAGCGAATTAAAGCGTTCAAAACGTTAGGCTAAATTTTCGTCTGAGAAGCCCCGACGGCTTTGGGCTGTCGGGGCTTTTTTTTGTTAATTTTTAACCCCGCCGACACCTCTTTCGCCGACCGCAATGCCGTTCGCTCAACTTCTGCGCGATAAAACTTGATACACATCAATTTTGGTATGACCAATGCACCATTCATGTTATTCTCATTGCAGCTGAATGGTTTCTTGTGAGTAACTTGTTGTTAACTAAGAGCTAAATTAATAACTTTTAATTAACAATTGGTTAATAAATTTTAAGGGGGTCTCGTGACTACGCCAATGAAGAAAATTGTAATTGTAGGTGGCGGCGCTGGCGGCCTGGAACTGGCTACCCAGCTGGGACGCAAACTTGGCCGGGGTAAAAAAGCCAAAATTACGCTGGTGGATCGCAATCATAGCCACCTGTGGAAACCGCTGCTGCATGAGGTGGCGACCGGTTCTCTGGACGAAGGTGTCGATGCATTGAGCTATCTGGCGCATGCGCGTAATCACCACTTCCAGTTCCAGCTGGGGTCGGTGATGGATATCAACCGCGAAGCGAAAACCATCACCCTGGCAGAACTGCGCGATGAGAAGGGCGAACTGCTAGTGCCTGAGCGCAAGCTGGCGTACGACACGCTGGTGATGGCGTTGGGCAGCACCTCAAACGACTTCAATACGCCGGGCGTGAAAGAGCACTGCATCTTCCTTGATAACCCGCACCAGGCGCGTCGTTTCCATCAGGAAATGCTCAACCTGTTCCTGAAATATTCCGCTAACCTGGGCGCGAACGGTAAGGTGAACATCGCCATTGTTGGCGGCGGCGCGACCGGCGTTGAACTGTCCGCTGAACTGCACAACGCGGTGAAACAGCTACACAGCTATGGCTACAAAGGGTTGAACAACGAAGCGCTAAACGTCACGCTGGTGGAAGCCGGTGAACGTATTCTGCCTGCGCTGCCGCCGCGTATTTCCGGCGCAGCTCACAGCGAACTGACTAAAATGGGCGTGCGCGTGCTGACCCAGACGATGGTGACCAGCGCCGATGAAGGCGGTCTGCATACGAAAGACGGCGAATATATTGAGGCCGATCTGATGGTATGGGCGGCGGGCATTAAAGCACCAGATTTTATGAAAGAGATCGGTGGTCTGGAAACAAACCGCATCAATCAGCTGGTGGTTGAGCCGACGCTGCAAACCACCCGCGATCAGGATATCTACGCCATCGGCGACTGTGCTTCCTGCGCCCGTCCGGAAGGGGGCTTTGTGCCGCCGCGCGCTCAGGCGGCGCACCAGATGGCGACCTGTGCGCTGAACAACATTCTGGCGCAGATGAAGGGTAAAGAGCTGAAGCCTTACACCTACAAGGATCACGGTTCACTGGTGTCGCTCTCCAACTATTCAACGGTCGGTAGCCTGATGGGTAACCTGATGCGTGGCTCGATGATGATTGAAGGGCGTATCGCGCGTATGGTGTATATCTCGCTGTACCGTATGCACCAGATTGCGCTGCACGGCTACTGCAAAACCGGCTTGATGATGCTGGTGGGGAGTATCAACCGCGTCATCCGTCCGCGCCTGAAACTGCACTAATCGCGCCGAAAGGTTCCCGGCCTACATGCATCACAACATGCAGGCCGGATAAGCGCAGCGCCATCCGGCAATGTGCGCCAATGTTCCGTCCAAAGCGCTGCGCTTATCAGCGCTTTCAATTGTTATCTGCATCCACCTTCAGAATTCTCTCAAACATCTCTAATCCCACATAAAATCCTGCTTTTGAGTTTTTGTCTGATAGTCATGGTTTGACTTAAGTTGCACAATTGTTAGCAATAGCAACAAAGGAGGAAGTCCCGTGAATAAATCAATGTTGGCGGGTATTGGTATTGGCGTTGCAGCCGCTCTCGGGGTTGCCGCCGTAGCGAGTATGAACGTATTCGATCGTGGCCCGCAGTATGCGCAGGTGATCTCCGCTACGCCAATCAAGGAAACCGTTAAGAACCCGCGTCAGGAGTGCCGCAATGTGACGGTAACGCACCGTCGTCCGGTACAGGATGAAAACCGTATCGCCGGCTCGGTGCTGGGCGCCGTTGCCGGTGGGGTCATCGGGCACCAGTTTGGCGGTGGCCGCGGTAAAGACGTCGCAACCGTCGTCGGTGCTTTGGGCGGCGGCTATGCGGGTAACCAGGTGCAGGGTGCGATGCAGAATAACGACACCTACACCACGACGGAACAGCGCTGTAAAACGGTGTACGACAAGTCCGAGAAAACCCTCGGATATGATGTGACTTACAAAATCGGCGACCAGCAGGGCAAAATCCGCATGGATAAACAGCCCGGCAGCCAGATTCCGCTGGATAGCAATGGTCAGCTGGTACTGAATAAAGCCTAAAAAAGTGTGAGTGTGCTGATTCGCCCCTCCGTCACCCGGACTGAGGGGCGTTTTTTATACGGCAATCATCTGTGGCCACAGGCGCAGGGTGGTTTCGGTAATCTGCATCAGCGTTTCAAAGCTCGCCCCTTCGCGAGCGCTAATCGACATTCCCTGCAAAATACAGCTCAGAAACTGCGCCAGCTCGGCGACGTTTTTCTCTGCCGGGATCTCCCCGCGCGCCTGACGCAGCTGTAAGAACTGGCATAGCGTCTGTTCCTGTACCGCGTGACGCGACTTAATGGTCTTCGCAATTTCTTTGGAAGAAGCGGCCAGGGCGGCAGACGTGTTGATCATAAAGCAGCCCGCCGGCGTGTCTTTGCTGGTAAAGCAGGTGGCGACGGCGGTGAAATAGTGACGAAGCGCCTCCAGCAGCGTCTGGTCATCGCAGAACAGACAGGCTTCATTTTTCGACGCAAAACGGTTGATGTAGTGATCGAGAACGGCGCGGAATAGCCCTTCTTTATTCACAAATTCAGCGTACAGCGTCGGCGCCTTGGCGCCGGTGGCTTCGACAAGATCGGAAAGGGATGTTGCTTCATAGCCATACTGCCAGAACAGCGTCATCGCTTTATCCAGCGCCGCTTCCCGGTCGAATACTTTAGGTCGACCACGGCCTTTTTTCGCGCAACTTTGCGTGTCAGTTGTCATCGTGCCGCCTACCTCAGTCGGTGTTTAGTGAATGCTCATTATAAAAATAATCGTCGGCGGGGGCTAGCGGTTCCGTCGCAAAAAAGAATTCAACATATTCATATGAAAAATATATGAATTCTAATTAAATAAATGATCGTTATAAAAATCCGTTGACGTGTGACCTGGATCTCATTACTATTAATTTATCGATCGTTAAGTTAATAACGTCTGACCTACAAAAATTCATCTGCAAGGTAAAAATTATGAAAAACGTAAAAACCCTGGCTATCGCCGCAGTCCTAAGTTCACTGTCATTTGCAAGCTTTGCCGCTGTTGAAGTGCAATCCACTCCGGCAGATCAGCACAAAGTCGGCAACATTGCCGCATCTGCAGGTCCGAACCTGGCTTCTCTGGAACAAGAGCTGTCTCAGAAAGCCGATGAAATGGGTGCGAAATCTTTCCGCATCACTTCCGTTAGCGGTCCGAACTCCCTCCACGGTACCGCGGTAATCTATAAATAAGCGTTAAAACCCTCATAATGCTTATGCCACTGCTATAAAAAAGGCCCTGAGCGGAATACGCTCAGGGCCTTTTACTTTGGGCTTTCAACTACATACTTTGCTGCGCAATATCGTGATGACGGGTGACATCGACCGGCATTCCGGAGCGCACATCCATCACTTTTTTCATCACTTCGCTATCGGTAGCAGGGTTCTGGCTAAAGGCCTTCATCCCGGCGTTAAGCACAATCGGCAGGGTCTGCGGGTTATCATCAATATGCTCGGACAGCGGTTGATGAACCTCCACGAGATGGACGCCGTTTGGTTCAATCGACGCTTTAATCGGCGTATTGATAATGTTTACCTTGGTGCCAGGCGTGACCTGATCGAAAAGGGCTTTAATGTCGTTATCACGCAGGCGAATACAGCCTGAACTGACGCGCATCCCGATACCAAAATCGGCGTTGGTGCCGTGTAGCAGATACACGCCGCCGTAGGCCGCAAGACGAATGGCGTGATGCCCCATCGGGTTATCCGGTCCGGCAGGCATTACCGCTGGCAGCTCAACACCCTGAGCGCGATAGCGCGCGCGGATATTGGCGGTTGGCGTCCAGGTTGGGTTGGCGCGTTTATCTGAAACGGTGGTGACCATGGTGGGGGTCACCGTGGTGCCGCCAAGTTGACCAATGCCGATGGGGTATACGGTCACGGTTTTACTGCCCGGCGGGTAGTAGTACAGCCGCAGCTCGGCCAGATTCAGTACGATGCCTTCACGCGGTACGTCGGGTAGCAGTGTTTGCAGCGGGATAGTGAGTACGCTACCCGCGCGAGGCACATACGGATCGACGCCAGGGTTGGCCTGCAGCAGCGCCAGGAAACCCACGTTATATTTCTTGGCGATAGATTCCAGTGAGCCACCGCTGTTGTCGACGACGTGAAAACGGTTTTCGCCCACCAGACGGCTACCCGGCGGCGGCAGCGGCCAGGAGTTGGCGCTGGCTGGCAGCGCAACGCTGACGGCAAGGAGCAATCCTGCTAGCCAGCGTGAAAGTTGCAGAGCTTGACGCATCACTCTAATCCCTCAAAGTCAAAAATGTTGTCTAAAAGTTAAAGCAGCTATTATGCGTAAGCGGACTGTAGGGAAGTGATGAGTGATTGAAAGAGTATGTAAAGGTTAGCCCTCTCTGGCTGAAAGAGGGCTGGACGTTGGCGAAATCAGAAGGCCATTTTTACCGTAAACTGCACTTCGCGCGGGTCGCCAATCTGGTTACCCAGATTATTGCTGGCTATTGATGAGGTGTAGTAAGTCTTGTCGAACAGGTTCTTCACGTTCACCTGTAACGTAACCGGATACTGTAGCTTCATCCTGTAGGCGGCAAAGACATCCGCGACCGCGTAGCCGGGTAGAGAGTAATCTGCGCCGTTGGTACCGGAACGGCGGCTCAAGGCATGCCCCCCAGCGCCGAGCGTTAGCGTGTTGCTATCATAGACGTTGTTAATGTCATAGGTCAGGAACAGCGAACCGGTATGGCGCGGCACGTTGGGCAGCGGTTTACCTGCGTATTCTGGATCTTCCTCGACCCTGGCATCGGTATAGCCGTAGCTGGCAATGACGTTAAGGTTTTCGCTCAGCGAACCGGCGACATCCACCTCGATCCCGCGCGAGCGAACTTTGCCCGCGGTTTTGGCGTAGGTCTCGTCGCCAATGGTCTCGGTATAAAGCACGTTACGTTTGTGGATATCAAAGAAGGTAATGTTAGAGGTCACGCCGTCGAACAGGTCGAATTTGGCCCCCACTTCATAAGCAGTAGACTCTTCCGGCGGCAGGTCGCCAATATAGCTGGCGATAGACGACTGTGGCATAAACGACTGCGCAACGTTGCCGAACAACGAAACGTTGGGGGAAACCTTATACACAAGGCCAAACTTCGGCGTCAGCTTTTCGTCCTGGCTGTCGGTGTTTTCTTTGAACGGACGACCTTTTCCAGCGTACTGGGTGTAGTACTGATAGCGCACGCCCGCCACGGCAATCCACTTATCCGTGAGATAGAGCGCGTCCTGCAAATATGTCGCGTAGGTTTCCTGCTGAATGCGCTGATCGCTATCGGCCGCCGATACGGTGGTGCATTTATCCAGCGTCCCGTAGATCGGGTGATAGATATTGAGGCTGTTCTTGACGTTTTTGCAGCGGATCATATCGGTGCGCAGCAGGTCATAATTCTCATAGGCGATCCCGGTAAGCAACTCATTGTAGAAACCGCCAATCACCACGTTGCCCTGCAAATCGGCCCGCGTGGCGTGCATCCGCTGGGTGGAGCCCTGCGTCGCGTCTACACGGCGGGTCAGGTTGCCGGTTTTGGCGTCATAGGCCATCACGCGGGCCTGGTTGTCACTGTACATATCCTGGCTAAAGCTGTAGTCAAAACGCGCGGTCCACTGGCTGTTCAGACGGTATTCCGCGTTGAGCTGCGCCAGATCGGAATTGCCATCGGTAATGTTAAACGGCTCGTCGAAGCGTACCTTGCTCGGGACGTTGACCGCCTGACCGGTATCCAGATCGAAAATCGTGCCGCGGTCGAACGGCGTATTGTAGTTACGGTGCGACCACGAAAGGTTCACCGTCGCGTCGTCGCCAAACCAGGTCAGGGAAGGGGCGATAAAACTGCTGCGATCCTTGCCGAAGTTACGCCAGTAATCTTCATTCTGATATACGCCAATCAGACGATAGGCCAGTTGGGTGCCTTCAATGGGGCCGGTGACGTCAATCTGTCCACTACCGCCGCCAAAGCTGCTGGACGTCGCTGAAATATTGCCGGAGAAAGTGCGCTCTGGGCGCTTGGTCACGACGTTAATTAATCCACCCGGGTCAAGGATGCCGTACAGCGTGGAAGCAGGGCCTTTTAGCACCTCCACGCGCGAAGTGGCGGCGTTGAAGCTGCGCGGCAGCACGGTACGCAGACCGTTGGTCATAATCGAACCGTCGCGGTTGGCGCCAAAGCCGCGGCGAGTAAACGCGTCCTGGGTGCCGCCAAGGGTGTTGGTTTGCACCACGTTGGCCACGTTATACAGCGCTTCGTCCAGCGAGGTGGCGTGCTGATCTTCTAATACTTTATCGCTCACCGTGTTGACGACCTGCGGAATATCGAGCAGCGGCATCGACGTTAGCGTGGCGGTAGAACTGCTCAAGGGCTGGTAGCCGTCGGTGACGGTCTGGTCTGCCTGCGCGGTCGTGCCAATAACCGTCATCGCATCTTCTTTTTTCGTGTCGTCGCTGCGGGGCGTTGTTTCAGCCGCCATCAGCGAAGGAGAGCTGACGGCCCCCAGAAAAAGGAGTGAAAAAAGCGCACGCCCGGTGGTGCCCGTGAACGTCGGGGAGAAGTGTGTCATCTGTCTGTTTTCCCATAAAAAAACTGCCGATAGATGGCAGCCAAAATTAAAAAATCATTGCCCTGAATTGCGAAAGCTACCCGTTCACATCGCCAAAAATGTTCCGGATATGTAATTGAGAATCATTCAATCACGCAGCGATGTAGTAGTAAATGCAGTCGATGACAAATTTATTTAACGCTGGCGATGCCGATAATTGAGGACGGGATAAACAGGCGTGATGCTATTAAGGAATTGATTTTTATTGATTTTATTTCTCTCGTTTAAAGCGGGAAGGTGAGCGGCAGGTTAAAAGCCCGATGAAATGAAGCGGTAATGTAGCGCTATTGACTACTACATAACGGCATAGCATGATCAAAAGAGAATGAGATTTATTTAAAGTGCAGAACGATACCACGTCGTTGCGGCCGGAGAGAAAGAAATATGCCTCAGCGGCAAGAAAACCCGCAGGAACCCGGGATTGTGCTGGCGTCCCTGTGCGCTGGATACGGCGGCCAACGTATCGTCAATGACGTCAATTTGACGCTGCCTGTCGGAAAAATGACGGTGCTGGCAGGAGCGAACGGTTCCGGTAAATCAACCTTGCTGAATACCATCGCGCGGATGCTGAAACCGCTCGGGGGCTGCGTGCGTCTGGACGGGCGAGATATTCATCAGCAGCCGACGAAGCAGGTGGCGCGCCAGTTGGGCCTTCTGCCGCAATCGCCGCTGACGCCGGAAGGGCTGACGGTGTTTGAACTGGTCTCGCGCGGGCGCTACCCGTGGCAGGGACTCATTCGTCAGTGGTCCCCGGAGGATGAACATGCGGTGGAACAAGCGTTGCGCTTGACCGGTACGCTGGAATACGCGCATTTGACGGTAGACAGCCTTTCCGGCGGCCAGCGCCAACGCTGCTGGATAGCGATGGCGCTGGCGCAGCAAACTCCGACTATCCTGCTGGATGAACCCACTACCTGGCTCGATCTCCGCTACCAGGTGGAAATTCTTGAACTGCTACAACAGCTGACCCGTGAACATGGACGAACGGTGGTTACCGTGTTGCACGACCTTAATTTCGCCGTGAACTATGCCGACACGCTGGTGTTTATGAAGCAGGGGCGGGTGGCGGGCGTGATTAACGACTCGCAGGACTGTACGCCCGCGCTGATTAAGCAGGTGTTCGACGTAGATGTGCAGATGCTGCATAACCCACAGAGCGGTAAGCCCCTGTTTATGCCGTTTAGCGCCCGGCCGGTGACCGCCTGATGTCGATACAAAGCGTGCTTACGCGCCGAAGCGCAGGTTATCCGTCAGTCGCGTTTGCGGTACTCGGCTGTCTGTTATGCGTTGCGGCGGTGATTCATCTTGGACTGGGCGCGCGCACGATTGCACCGCGTGTCGTTGTCGATGCGCTGCTGCACTATGACCCGCACAATTTTGATCACCGTATCATCGTGAGTCTGCGTTTAACTCGCCTGCTGGCGGCGTTAATGACCGGGGCCGCGCTGGGCGTCGCCGGTCTGCTGCTGCAAACGGTTATCCGCAACCCGTTGGGTGAACCGCATATTCTCGGTCTGAACGCCGGGGCGACGCTGGCGGTAGTGGCCTGTTCGGCGGCCGGGATCTCGTTCGGCGAATGGGGAGTCAGCCGCCCTCTGACCGCGGCCGGCGGCGCGGCACTGCTGTTCGGCCTGGTGATGCTGCTGGCTTCCACCGGACGCGCAGGGGCGACGGCGATGAAGATTACTCTCTGCGGCGTGGCGCTGTCGGCGTTTGCCTCGGCGGTGACCGCTTCGATTCTTATCCTTGATGAGCAGACGCTCCAGGCCATGCGGACCTGGCTGGCGGGCGATTTGTCGGGCGTCAGCACGTATACGCTGCGCATCGCCAGCATTCCAGCGCTGTTGGGCGTACTGCTGGCGGCGTTCCTCGCCCCCCGGCTGAATATTCTGGCTCTCGGCGACCGCGTGGCGAGCGGGCTGGGCGTTGCGGTGACCCATACGCGCATACTGGGCGTGCTGGCGATTGCGCTGCTGTGCGGGGCATCGGTGTCCATTGCCGGCCCTATCGGTTTTATCGGACTGGTGGTGCCGCACGCCATTCGTCGCTGGGCCGGGCAGGATATCCGTATCGGGCTGCTGCTGGCGCTACCGACCGGCGCATTATTGTTGCTGCTGGCCGATATTCTGGCTCGCTGGCTGCTGGCGCCGCAGGAGCTGGCGACCGGCGTGATGACCGCGCTGGTCGGCGCGCCGATTTTTATCGCCATTGCCGTGAGTTTTTTTAAATGAGGCGCGCGTTAAGTAAAGCGGGTTTTCGCCCTTTGACGTGGGGGCCATTTCGTGTACTGCTGCGTCCCCGACAGGTAAAGATAGCCGCCGTGCTGGCGTTGGCGGTGGGGTTGCTGGTGATTTACGGCGTGACGCGCGGCTCGCTGCCTATTCCCACCAGCGCCATTGGCCGCGCGCTGTTTTATCCGGACGTACTTAGCGCTCAGCAGATGTATATCGTGCGCGATATTCGCCTACCGCGCCTGCTGATGGCTGTCTTCTGCGGCGGCATGCTTGGGCTGGCCGGGGCGGCGATGCAGTCGATCACCCGCAACGGTCTGGCTGACCCGGGGCTGATTGGCGTGAAAGAGGGGACTAGCGTGGTGGTGTTGACGCTGATTCTGGCTTTTCCTTCACTGAGCCTGACATGGCGTCCGCTTGCGGGAATGCTCGGTGGCATGCTGGTTGCGCTGGTGGTGATGGTACTGGCGCGCGATCTCTCGCGCCCGCGCTTTATTTTGATTGGCATCGGCGTGTCGTGGGCGCTGTCGGCAGCGATGGGGCTGTTTGTCACTACGGCGGATATTCGTGATGTACAAACGGCAATGACCTGGCTTGCGGGTAGCCTGCATGCGGTGACCTGGCCGCTGCTGGCGGTCGCCGTCGCGTGGGCGCTACCGGCGGTGGTCATCCTCTACCTGAGCGCTCGGGCGGCGGACGTGGCGATGTTGGGCAATCAGGTTGCCAGCGGCCTCGGCGTTCGCCTGGCGCGGCTGACCTTGCTGCGTTTCCTCGCGCCGGTTCTGCTGACGGCAGCGAGCGTCTCGTGCGTGGGGAGTCTTGGATTCGTTGGGTTGATGGCGCCGCATATGGCGCGTTTTCTCCTTCCCGGCGGCCAGGCATCGCTGCTGACCGGCAGCGCGCTGATTGGCGCTTTGCTGGTGTTATTGACCGATACGATTGGTCGACTGGCGTTTGCTCCGCTACAAATTCCGGCTGGAATCATCATTTCGCTGATTGGCTGCCCCTTTTTTATTTTACTGTTGTGGCGTCGTCGCGACGCTTTATGAGGTTCAGGATGACTTTTCGAGGGTTATTACCCGCTTTGTGGCTGATAAGCGCGGTTGCCGGTGCGCAAACGCAGGCATTCACCGACGATCTCGGGCGTGTCGTGCAGGTGCCGGCACACCCGAAGCGCATTGTTTCTATGCACGATCTTGATATTACCATCCCGCTGATTGAGCTGGGGGTACCGCCGGTGGCGAGCCACGGGCGCACGCGTCCGGATGGCAGCCACTATCTGCGTTCAAGCGCGCAGTTGACCGGCGTGGATTTCGATAATAGCGACATTAAATTCATCGGCACCGCCGACATTGACCTTGAAGCGGTGGCGGCGGCGAAACCGGATCTGATTATCACCGAGCCAAATCGTAACGTGCCGATTGAACAGCTGGCGAAGATTGCGCCAACGGTGAGTATTGACCATCTGCTGGGTAGCGCGCCGCGGATTTACCGCAAGCTGGCGCAGCTGACCGGCACTGAGGCACGTCTGGCGATACTCGACCGACGCTATCAGGCGCAGATCCAACAGCTGAAACAGACCGTGGATACGCAGAAAATCACCGTTTCGGTGATTCAGGCCAATAACGGCAAGATAACGGTTCATCATTCTTACCATGCCCTTGGCCGCGTGCTGCGTGATGCGGGCTTCCGTTTCCCTGCGCTGATTGAGCGCATCCCGGACGGCGAGCGCATTGATGTCAGCGCCGAACAGCTGCCGGATCTTGACGCCGATTTTGTCTTTGCCACCTGGCGCTCTGATACCGGCGGTAAACCGCAGGATGAAAGGGCTGAGATGGAGAAAGTGCTGCCGGGCTGGTGTGACTTTATGCGTGCCTGTCGCAGCGGGCATTATGTGCTGCTGCCGCGCGAAGAGGTCATTTCTAACTCGTATGCCGCCTTAAGCCTGCTGGTGGCGGAAGTCCAGTCGCATATTGCCGGAAGACCGATTCCGCAGGAGGTCAAATGAGCCCGCCGGTAGCCCGTCACGAAAAGCGACGGGTGGATTTGTTTGGCGAACGTCTGCGTAGCCGTACCCCCCAGCTCTCACCGCGTTTACTGACCGTCGTCAACTGGATTGATGACAATCGCGAAGCGGTGCTTGACCACACGGCGATGGAGATCGCCGCCGCCACGCAAACCTCGGACGCTACGGTGGTCCGCGCCATTCAGGCGCTTGGCTTTGCCGGGCTGCGCGATCTCAAGCAAACCATGCAGCACTGGTTTGGCCCGACCATCAGCTCTGCAGAAAAAATGGTCACCACCGTTGCGGCACTCACCAGCGATGTTAGCTCAAGTATTGATTTCGTGCTGGAGGGGCACCTGCGTGCCTGCGAGATGCTCGCCACGCCGGATAACCGTGCGGCGATTGCTCAGGCGGTGGCATTACTGAGTGAAGCTCGCCAGGTGGCACTGTTTGGCATTGGCGCATCGGGTATTTTAAGTGAGTACACCGCGCGACTATTCAGCCGCATCGGCCTGCCGTCTTACGTGCTGAATCGCACGGGGTTTAGCCTGGCCGAGCAGTTGATATCGCTGCAGCGCGGCGATGTGCTGATTATGATGGGCCAGAAGTCACCGCACCGTGAGGGGCTGACCACGCTCCGGGAGGCGGAGCGCTTAGGTATTCCGACGATTTTGCTGACCCAGGCGACCGACTCGCGGTTTAGCGAGATGTCGCAGGTGGTGATTCACGTACCGCGCGGCGAAAACGGCCGGGTACCGCTGCACGGGACGGTCATGGTGTGCCTGGAAATGCTGGTCTTATCGGTGGCGTCCACCGCGTCGCAGCGCACGATTCGCTCGATGAAACGTATTCACGATCTGCACAAAGCCATCGGTAAATCCGGTGGGCGAAAAGGGTAATCGCGCAAACTTTGCTAATGTCAGACCTCACGGTCGGAAACTATGATAGGTCGCAGGATTATCCGGTTGCTTTTTGGTCGGAAAATCATCAGGCTACAAAAAACGACCGAACATGTGAGGAGAGAGAAATGAAGGCACTGCCTGCGGTAGCGGTTCTGGGTTTAGGCGCAATGGGGCATGCATTTTCCGCCAACCTGCTCAAAAAAGGGTTCACGGTGTACGGCTGGAACCGCACGCCTGGGCGAGGGGAAGACCTCCAATCTCACGGTCTCCAGCTGTGCAACGACGCGGCGCTGGCCGTAGCCGATGCGTCAGTTATTATCGCAATGCTCACAGACGGTGCCGCCACGCAGGCGATTATCCGCGCCATTGCGCCGTCCTGCCCGCAGGGCGCGTCGTTCTGCCAGATGGGGACCATCGGTATTCAGGAAACCGCCGAGTCGATTGCGCTGCTTCATGCGCTGCGACCGGATATGCTGTATCTCGATGCACCGGTTTCGGGCACCAAAGCCCCGGCGGAAAACGCGCAAATTCTGGTGATGGCAAGCGGCGACCAGACGCGTGCCGGCGCCGCGCAGCAGGTATTCGACGCGATTTCTCGCGGTACCCAGTGGTACGGCGAGGCGGGTAATAGCCAGAAAATGAAGCTGGTGACTAACGCCTGGCTTATCGCCATGATGCAGGGCATTGCAGAGAGCATGCAGCTGGCAAAACAGTTTGGCTTCACGCCAGACCAGCTGTGGGAAACGCTGGAAGGCGGCCCGCTGGCGGCACCCTATGTGAAGGGCAAGCTGGAGATGATCCGCAAAGAGGATTACACCCCGCAGATGCAGCTTCAGCATGCGCTGAAAGACGCACGTCTGGCACTGGAGAATGCGCCGCAGGGAACGATGCCGATGATGAGCGATATCGCCGCACTGTGGGAAAAAGCCGCGCAAAACGGGCTGGCCGAACGGGATCTGGCGGCGGTCTACGCGTGGTTGGATAACGCGCGTCAGGGCTGACGGCGAAGGGGGCGGAAATGGAATGGCTACGCCAGCGAATTGAACATCAGGTGCTGGGCCTGACGGGAATGGCGCTTAAGGAAATTGATTTTGAGCACCCGGTCGGCGAACCGGGGCTGTTTGGCCCGCAGTCGGCCATCTGGCCAGTGCACGGTGACTTTACCTCTATGCTGTGCGGTGGCATCAGCGCGCTACTGTTGCAGATGCTGCACCCGCTGGCGCTGGCAGGCGTCTGGGATCATTCGTCGTTCCGCGAAGATATCTTTGGCCGCCTGCGCCGTACCAGCCAGTTTATTTCCGCCACCACTTTTGCCACGGAACGGGATGCCGAACGGCTGATCGCCAAAGTGAAAGCCATCCACATGCGTATTAGCGGTACCGACGTTGACGGGACACCGTACGCCGCCAGCGATCCGGATTTATTGACCTGGGTGCATGTGGCCGAATGCAGTTCGTTTATGGCCTCGCACCTGCGCTATCGGCGCACGGTGGTCACGCCCGCACGGCAGGCACAATACTTTATTGAATCGGCCAGCATTGCCGAAAAACTGGGGGCGCGCAATGTGCCCAAAACGCCACAGGCGGTGGCGGACTATCTCGAACAGATGCGCCCGCAACTGCGCTGCGATGCGCGTACCCGGGAAGTGGCAAGGGTTTTGATGACCACCCGGCTGCCAGGGCGTTTCGCGCAGCCTGCGGGGATGATTTTTATGAAAGCCGGTATCGATCTGCTGCCCGACTGGGCCCAGGAGATGCTGGATTTACGGCTGAACTCGTTGGAACAGCGAGTGGTTCGCGGTGGCGTGCATCTGATTGCGGCCGTTCTGCGCCGCTCGGTACGCAATGGCGCTTATCATTGCGCGATGCGGCGTATGCAGCGTAGATGAATGTGAAAAAGTGAGCGATAAAAAGGCCGGCACTCAGTGCCGGCCTTTTTATCAGATTTTGCAGGCATCGCCGCAGTCATCATCAGCGATAATCGCCTGCGCTTTTTTGTCTGCATCGTCCAGACGTTCCGCATTGCGCTCTTGCGCTTCTTCCAGACCGTCAAAAACCAGGTTATCGAGATCAATTTCCATTAGTTATGTACTCACTCTGTTCTACACTTGTCACAGTATATTGCAAAAGTGTTGATTGATGTACCCGCTTATGGACGTGACCGCCTATTCAGCACGAAGCGTCATCCCTGTTCCGGCCTTTTTGCCGAAATGTGACGTAGCGCCGCTGAAATGCGCACGCAGTGTTCAAAGAGATATCGATAACAGGCGAATACTGGAAACAGGAAAGCATATAACCTTAAAACGAGTACCAGATCGGAGGGATATGCAATGCAGAAACAGGATCTACAAGCATTAACTAATTTTGATTTTCTGGCCCGCAGTTTTGCACATATGTACGCGTCAGGCCATCCCATCGACATCAGCACGATCACTGGCAACATGAACGAGCAGCAGAGAATCTGGTTTTGTGCGCGGTACGACCATTACCGAAAGCAGGCTGAAAGGGCCAAAGCGCAAGCGCTGGAAATGTGTTAATCATTAGCGGGCCGAATGGCCCGTTCTTATTCAACCGGGCACGTTCAGTGCCCGTTGTTGTTTCCAGATAATGGCGTTATCCGGAACCTTTATTTGATGCGCTCCCACGGAATGATGTTATCCAGCAACACAGACAGCAGGATACCGACCAGCAGGCCATTGCTGAGCAGCGGGCGAAGGGTGAGCGGAACATCCTGCAGATACACGGGTGGCAGACTCATCAGGAATAGCCCAACAAACAGCGGCAGCGCGAGGCGATAGATATTCCGCGAGGTAAACTTGACCTGCTGGCTGAAAACGAGGCTGGAGTAGAGCAGCGGCAGATAGGAAACCAGCATCACCGCGCTGCTGACGCCCAACGGAATGGCGCAGAAGAAACGGGTGAGTGGGGTGATGAGTGCGACCAACAGGAACAGCATTCCGCCGTAGAAGAAGGAGCGTCGCGAACTATCGCCGGTCTGGGTTAACAATCCCACGGAAGACACAAACGGGGAAAACGGGATGACGGCGAACGGTACCGTCACCAGCGTAATGATGCCGGAGACGATAAAACTGCGGCGATAGTGAGCGCCGCTGGCCGTAGACGATGGGTAAAATACATCGGTACCGCGAATTGCGCCATAGGTGTTGCTGATGTTAACCAGCCCGGTCATTACGGCGGTCAGAATAATTCCCGGCGACAGCGCACCGTGACTGCCGAGCGGGAACCACTGCCAGTGCAGCTCACCGAAGGCGGTATCTGCGGCCCCAAAACAGAGACGCCAGATCGCCCAACCCACCACGGTACCTATCAGCAGCGCGTAGCGCGAAATACGCGGCGGCAGGAAAATAATCAGGCCAATCACAAACAGCATCACCGCCACCGAGAGCAGAAACGGGGCGAGCGACAGACTAACGGTAGTCCTGGCAATGCCAAAAGGCAGCCCCAACATACCCTTAAAGAAAATCGCCGTGAGCTGTGCCCCGAGCAGAAGCATAAAGGTGACCATCACCGTTGGGGTAAACAACTTCGCCAGCCGGTTCCCCAGCCCGCTGATGCCGATGAGGATGGTGAGCACCGCCGAGATCGCAATGCCTACCGCCAGACTGCTGGCGATATCATTCAACGGCGTACCGCGCGACGCTTCGGCCAGCGTAATTGTCAGGATCGTTCCCCACCACAGGCCGGTAGGGCCTTCCATAATGGCGCGGCGATGGCCGCAGAACGTTTGTAGCAGACAAGCAACGGCGGTGGTCAGGAACGCATACTGCGTCAGCATCAGCAGGCTGCTTGCTGGGAGGTGGAAGGCGGAAACCAGGGTGGGAGGGACCACCACGGTATTGCAGAATATAAAGAAGAACCATTGAAAACCGGACAGCAGGTTTTCGCGTGAAAAGAGAGAAATCGGCATAGGGCACATCCGTAAATAAACGCTACTGTATGCTTTTCTGTCACTCCTCGGGAAAAATCAGCACTAACGGCCTGAAAAGCGGAATGAAATGCCGCCCAGGCAGCATGAAATGCATTATTTGTGTGATGAATATATTGATTATCGCCTATGCAGCAAACTCTGCCAGTCTGGAAAGCGGGAAATGCAGCGAGGGATCCTGCCTCAGGATGTCCAGCAGATACTCAATCGTCACTCGTACGCGGGGGGCGATCAGCGCCCGATGCGGATACTGAATCACCATTTCATAGCTGCCGGGATCGTGCTGACCAAAGAGTAATACTTTCAACTGACCGGTTTGCAGGTGCGTGATGGCGTGATGGACGCCCACCTGCGCAATCCCCAACCCGAGCCGGGCCGCCTGTAGCTGAGCTTCGGGGGCGGAGAGAGTGATGGCCGCAGCGTCGGGTTCAAGCGTGGTCAGGCTATCGTCTGTACCACGGAATCCCCAGGGCGATACTCGTCCGCCAAGAAAGCGACGGGCAATCAGATGGTGGTTTTTGAGATCCTCTGGCGTTTGCGGCACACCCTGTTGAGCCAGATAATCCGGCGAAGCGACCAACACCATATTGAGCTGGCAGACCGGGCGTGAAATCAGCGAAGAGTCGACGATACGCCCGCCGCGGATGGCCAGATCGTAACCGTCGCGGACAATATCGGTCACCCGATCGTCAAAATCGATCTCCACGGACAGACCGGGATAGCGTTGACGTAGCCCCGGCAGCGCCGGCAGGAGTTGCTCGCGGCCAAAAGCGGCACTAGTGGAGATGCGCACATGCCCGCGGGTTTCCATTTTGCCGGCCACCACCGTATCGACGGCGGTATCCAGCGCGGCGATGGCAATGCGTGCTTGCTGAAGAAACGCCGCGCCTTCCTCAGTCAGACTCAGCTTACGCGTGGTGCGGTTCATCAGACGAACGCCCAGCGCTTGCTCAAGCCCGGCAATATTTTTGCTGATGGCGGCGGTACTCACTCCCTGAAGACGCGCGGCGGCGGCGAAGCTACCCGCATCGGCAGCATCGATAAATGACGTCATCGCGCGGACGCGCTGCGAGAGTTCCATGGTCGTCTCCTGAACGGGAATCGTGCTTGATTATTATTAACCTGAGGTTGAAAGCACTTCAACCATAAGTGCTATTAAGGTTATCAATCATCGGCCGCATACTGCCAGTCATACAAGATGATGGCACTAAAGTGAGGACGCTATGAAAACGCTGGTGATTGTATCCCATCCCTATTTTTCGCAATCGCGGGTGATTCGCGCCCTGCAACACACCGCAGAGCGCGCAGAGAATGTGACGATTCGTCACCTGGAGCAGATGTACGGTAATGATGCGGCGGCCATTGATGTCGCTGCGGAGCAGGCGGCCTACCGCGAGGCCGAGCGCGTGGTTTTTCTCTATCCCACCCACTGGTTTAATTTGACTCCGATGCTCAAAGCCTATCTCAATGAAGTCTGGACCTACGGCTGGGCATTTGGGACAGGCGGTACGGCGTTAAAAGATAAGCAGTTGCAGGTTGTGACTACCGCTGGCGCCAGCGAGTTTACCTATTCGCATGAGGGGCTGCTGAATAGCACCATGGAAGAGGTGCTGACGCCGATGAAGGCCAGCGCTCGCTATGTGGGGATGCACTATCGTCAGCCGCTGGCGTTTTATGAGGTGGCGAGCGGTAACAAAGACAAGATCGCTGATTTTCAGGCCCGCTTCGCGGCGCAACTGGCTGGAAAATAATGCAGAGGAGCGAGATATGATCAAACGTCAGTTGGGGCAGGGACTGGAGGTTTCCGCGTTATCGCTGGGGTCGATGGGCTATGGCAAAGCACGCGATCTGCCGGACCGGGGGCAGATGATTGAACTGCTGCGCAGCGCGGTGGCACGCGGAATGGATTTTTTTGACACCGCGGAGGTTTACGGCCCGTGGACCAACGAGGTGATGGTGGGCGAAGCGCTTGCGCCGGTGCGCCATCAGGTCAAAATTGCCACCAAGTTTGGCTGGGATATCGATCAACGAACCGGTGAACATCGGGGTGGCGTAAACAGTCGGCCAGAACAGATTCGCCGCTCGGTGGAGGGCAGTCTGAAACGTCTTGGCACAGACTATATCGATCTCTGCTATCAGCATCGTGTCGACCCTGATGTTCCGATGGAGGATGTCGCTGGAACGGTACAGGATCTGATTGCGGAGGGAAAAGTGCGCTGGTTCGGTATGTCCGAAGCCAGTACTGCCTCTATTCGACGTGCGCATGCGGTGCAACCTCTGGCCGCGTTACAGAGCGAATACTCTTTGTGGACTCGCGAGCCCGAAGCGCAGGTGCTTCCCACGCTGCAAGAATTGGGTATCGGTCTGGTCCCCTACAGTCCGTTAGGCAAAGGCTTTTTAACCGGTAAAATAGATACTGCAACGGTATTTGATCGCAATGATATTCGCGCGAAAACGCCACGCTTTACCGAGGATGCGCGTGCCAGCAATCAACGTTTGATTAGTCTGATTCGTGAGATTGCCGACCGTCATCAAGCCACGCCCGCTCAGATCGCGTTGGCGTGGCTGTTGGCGCAAAAACCGTGGATTGTCCCGCTGTTTGGCACCCGTAGCCTGAGTCGCTTTGAAGAAAATATTGGCGCGCTCAACGTGCGGTTGGATGAACAGGATTTACAGCGCATCGAGGGAGCCAATATCACTATTCAGGGCGAACGCTATCCGGCTGAAATCCTTCGGTTCTCTGGCAAATGACGGTCCCAATTTATGAAATTGAATCATAGCTCAGTTCTGATTCCTCCCTCTAATCATGGGCAAACCGGCTCAGTATACTGTGCTTATTGACCTGCTTTCAGGGGCGCGATGGCGCCCATCACGGAGACAATACCATGCAAAACCCACTGACTCATCAACAACAGGCGATGATCCCGATTGCGGCGTTTACCGCGCGTGGCGACATGAACCGACTGACGCTTGCGCTGAATGAAGGGCTTGACGCGGGGTTAACGGTAAATGAAATCAAAGAGATTTTGGTGCAGCTGTACGCCTACTGCGGCTTCCCGCGTAGCCTGAATGCGCTGGGCTGCTTTATGTCAGTCATCAATGACCGTCAGGCGCGGGGGATTGTCGATGAAGAAGGTAAAACCGCGACGCCGCCGATGGAAAACTGGGACAGCCTGACGGCGGGGACGGAAAATCAGACGCGGCTGGTGGGGCAGACGGTTAGCGGTCCGCTATTTGATTTTGCGCCAGCCATAGATGTGTACCTGAAAGCGCATCTGTTTGGCGATATCTTCCAGCGCGATGTACTGGACTGGTCCGCCCGCGAGCTGGCGACCATTTCAGCCCTGGCGGCGATACCGGGGGCGGAGAGCCAGTTGAAAAGCCACTATGCCATCAGCCGTAATAACGGCATCACGCCGGAACAATTCCACGCTTTTGTCGCTGTGCTGGCGGAAAAATGTACGCCCGATATCGCGACTCATGCTCGTACGGTACTGGCGCAGTATCTCAATGAAGCCGTTTAAAGCGTTCAACAGGGTAAAAGAGGGGAACCACGACAAAGGTCACTTTTTTACCTGGCATTGCGCCTATCCCATACAAAACAGAGGGCTATAATGCGATATAACGTTCAATAACGAGGAAATACCATGTCTCAACAAGCCCGATTACTGAAAAATATGCTGTTTGCTGGCGCTGTACTGCTGACCTCTACGGCCTCCTGGGCCGCGGAGCACTGGATTGATGTGCGCACCCCGGAACAGTATCAGGAAACGCACGTACAGGGGGCGGTGAATATTCCGCTTAAGCAGTTAGCTGAACGTATTGGGGAAGTGACGCAGGATAAGAATGACACGTTGTATCTGTACTGCAACACCGGCAATCAGTCAGGCAAAGCGGAAACGCTGCTGCAAAAAATGGGCTATAAAAACGCAGTTAATGAAGGCGGCCTGAAAGATGTCGAGAAAAAGCAGCCCCTGGTAAAATAGTGCTTTTCTCCACCCGCGGTAGGCTAGCGGCTTTCCCGTTGATAAAAGATAGATTGGCGTAATCGAGACGACGTTGCTAGCCTCAATAGTTCAGGTATCCGGGTGGTTCTCCTGTGAAACCACCCGATTTTGTTATTGACGCACGAAGGATCTCACATGAGCGAAGTTAAGATTGTTGCTACCCTGACGCCCCGCCAGGAACATATCGATACCATCAGAAAAGCTGCACAGGCGATGGTGCCTCTCACGCATCAGGAAGCGGGGTGCTTACAGTACGATCTGCATGAAAGCCGGGCGATTCCCGATGTCCGCGAACTGGCAAATGAAGGCGGTGTGTCGTTTGTTTTTATTGAGCGCTGGAAGTCGGAAGCCGATCTGAAAAAGCACGTAGCGATGCCCTATCATGATGATTTTCTGGCGATTCTGGATGGAAAACTGGATAGCATCAACGTACAGCGATTAACAAAACTGTAAGATTGATTAGCAGAAGAGAGAGAAGAAAAGCGCCATATCGAAGGGATATGGTGCGTTCGATTGGACTCGAACCAACGACCCCCACCATGTCAAGGTGGTGCTCTAACCAACTGAGCTACGAACGCGTAATGGTGCGTTTAATTGGACTCGAACCAACGACCCCCACCATGTCAAGGTGGTGCTCTAACCAACTGAGCTATAAACGCATAATGGTGCGTTCGATTGGACTCGAACCAACGACCCCCACCATGTCAAGGTGGTGCTCTAACCAACTGAGCTACGAACGCATTGTTGCTTGCGGCAACGGGGACGAATATTAGCGGCAGCAGCGGGCTGTGGCAAGCGGAAAATGTGTGATTTAACCCGACTGGAGAACTTTTGCCCATCTCTGCTGCATTTTTCTGCGGTTCATCAAACTCCGTTGATCTCCCTCGATTTTATGACACTGCTATTTTGCTTACGGCATCTTATCCGCAACCCTTTTTGTGACTGAGGATTGAAATTGAAAATGTTATGTTATAACGTTTTCACCTTCATGTGGACGATAAGGATAAATGCGAGTGAAACTTCTGGGAAAAATGGTTTTGGTGGCGGGGACGCTGCTGGTAAGCGGTCAGGCGCTGTCTCATGGGCATCACGATCACGGTCAGCCGCTGTCGGAAAAGGAACAGAAGGCGGCAGAAGGCATATTTGACGTTGCCGATGTGAAAGATCGCCCGCTGGAAGACTGGGATGGCATGTGGGAGTCGGTGAATCCATTGCTGCTTTCCGGCGATCTTGACCCGGTTTTCAAGCAAAAAGCCGCGAAAGATAAAAACAAAACATTTGCGCAAATTAAGGAATATTACCGCACGGGTTATGCAACTGACGTCAATATGATCGGTATTGAAAACGGCGTGATGGAGTTTCACGTGGGTGATAAGGTCAGCGCCTGTCATTATCGCTACGCTGGGCACAAAGTCTTAACCTATGCATCAGGCAAGAAGGGCGTGCGCTATCTGTTTGAATGCCAGGACGCAAATAGCGCTGCACCGAAATACGTGCAGTTCAGCGACCATATCATTGGGCCGCGAAAATCCAGCCACTTCCATATCTTTATGGGTAACACCTCTCAGGAAGCCTTGCTGACAGAGATGGACAACTGGCCGACTTACTACCCGTACCAGTTGAGCAAAAAGCAGGTGGTGGATGAGATGCTTCACCACTAAACGCAGCGCCCCCTCCACCTTTAGAAGGTGAGGGGGCTGGCCACATTATTATCGCGCGGCGCGCTGCAGAATGACCGCTGCCGGTTGGCGCTGAAGGAAGCGCATTCTCAGCATCATCATTACTGCCGCCGATGTCAGACCAATAATAAAGCCCCACCAGAACCCCGCCGGCCCCATACGCTCAACCACCAGATCGGTCAGCGCCAGCACGTAGCCGCACGGCAGGCCCAGCACCCAGTAGGCGATAAAGGTAATAAAGAAGATCGAGCGCGTATCTTTATAACCGCGCAAAATACCGCTGCCGATAACCTGGATTGAATCAGAAATCTGATACAGCGCGGCCAGCAGCATCAACTGGGCGGCCAGCGTGACGACTTCGGGATTATCGTTATACAGCAAGGCGATGTGGGTACGCATCAGGGTAGTGAATACCGCCGTACAGACGGCCATGCACACCCCAACGCCCAGACCGGTACGCGCCGAAACCTGCGCGTCAGGCGTCGAACCCTGGCCCAGACGGAAGCCGACGCGGATGGTCACTGCCGCCGCCAGCGACATTGGCAGAACGAACATCAGCGAGCTGAAGTTGAGCGCAATCTGGTGACCGGCAACGTCAACGATCCCCAGCGGCGACACCAGCAGGGCGACAACTGCGAACAGAGTCACTTCAAAGAACAGCGCCAGCGCAATCGGCAGCCCCAGCGTGGCCAGACGCTTAAGAATGGCGAAATCCGGGCGGCTGAAACGCCCACTATGGCGAATATCGCGCATCGAACCCGCATGGCGAACGTAGTAGAGCATGCTAAAGAACATCACCCAGTAAACCGATGCGGTCGCCACGCCGCAGCCCACGCCGCCCAGCTCCGGCATGCCGAAATGACCGTAAATAAAGATGTAGTTAACCGGAATATTCACCAGCAGGCCGATAAAGCCCATGACCATACCGGGTTTTGTTTTCGCCAGCCCTTCACACTGGTTACGCGCCACCTGGAAGCAAAGATAGCCCGGCGCCCCCCAAAGCAGTGCGCGCAGGTAGCCAACGGCTTTATCCGCCAGCGCCGGGTCGATGTTATGCATCGCGCGAATGATATGGCCAGCGTTCCACAGCACCACCATAATCAACACCGAGACAAAACCGGCCAGCCAGAACCCCTGGCGAACCTGTAACGCGACGCGTTCGCGGCGACCGGAACCATTAAGCTGGGCAATAACCGGCGTCAGCGCCAGCAGCAGACCATGGCCGAAAAGAATGGCCGGCAGCCAGATAGAGGTACCAATAGCCACGGCGGCCATGTCGGTGGCGCTGTAGCCGCCGGCCATGACCGTATCGACAAAACCCATTGCCGTTTGGGCCACCTGCGCAAGGATAACCGGGATAGCCAGAGCTAATAACTGACGCGCTTCGCTAAAATACTTCTGCACGTGAACACCTGTATTGTTGTTATTTATTCTCGCCGTACGCGGGCACGGGAGACAGATAAGCCGCCTTAACCGGCAGCAAGAAGAATAAATAGAGGAATTACTCCGGTATTGTAGCGAGGATTTGCTATTAATCTAGTCAAAAAAAAGGGGGCGTGCCGCGGAAGGTGGCAACCTGTTTTATCAACTGCTATTGTGCGTAGCAGATGAACCGGTAGCGATACCGGTACGATGATTAACAGGAGTTAACGATATGTTCACTGGTATTGTGCAGGGCACGGCAAAAATCGTGTCCATTGATGAAAAACCTAACTTCCGCACCCACGTCGTGGCGCTGCCGGAACATATGCTGTCTGGTCTGGAAACCGGTGCCTCGGTGGCACACAACGGCTGCTGCTTAACGGTCACGGAAATCAATGGCGACCAGATTAGCTTCGACTTGATGAAAGAGACGCTGCGCATTACCAACCTGGGCGATGTAAAGGTAGGCGATCTGGTTAACGTTGAGCGAGCGGCGAAATTCAGCGATGAAATTGGCGGCCACTTAATGTCGGGTCATATTATGACTACCGCTGAAGTCGCGAAAATTCTGACCTCGGAAAACAACAAGCAGATCTGGTTCAAAATCCAGGACCCATCGCTGATGAAATATGTCCTGTATAAAGGTTTTATCGGTATTGATGGCATTAGCCTGACGGTAGGGGAAGTGACGGCGACTCGTTTCTGCGTGCACCTGATTCCGGAAACGCTGGAACGGACTACGCTTGGCAAAAAACGTCTTGGCGACCGTGTGAATATCGAGATTGACCCGCAAACTCAGGCGGTAGTCGATACCGTAGAGCGCGTGATGGCGGCAAAAGAAGCGGCTGTGCAACAGGTCGTCGCGGAATAATCTAAAAGAATGCCCGACGCAGGCCGCGCCGGGCATTTTCCTCTATACGTCCATAGCCGCGTGGTGACCTTGATAAATGGCCGTGGTGATAGTCGACACCTTCACGCAGTCACCCACTTGCGCCACCCACGGCGCGCAGTCACGCAGCGCCTCAATTGTTTCATGACGTGGACGCTGCCCGAGTGCGCAAATTACCGATTTCCCAGTAATTTTTACCTGCTCTCCGCGTGCGTTTTCACATTCTACGCCGTCGTCGTGAATCGATAGCGCGCGGTGCTGGGTATAGACAGCAATTCCAGACTTTTCGATTTCTGCCAGCAGCAGCGGACGGTGGCGAATATTGGCATCGGGCGATAGCTGGGTGTTCATTTCAACCAGTTTAACCCGCTTATGCTGACGCGCCAGATGAATCGCGACCTCGCATCCTGCTAGCCCGCCGCCGAGCACAACAACCTCATCAGCGATCTCGCCCTGATGGTGATGGTAGTCATTGATTAGCACCACGTTGCGGTTATGGATGCCCGCAATCGGCGGAACGTTGGCTTCTGAGCCTGCGGCGATAATCAGCGCGTCGGGGCGGATACTGTCGGCAAGTTCTGGCGTGACCTGCGTATTCAGGCGAATATCCACACCTGCGGCGGCACAAAGTTTGCCGAGCGTTTCACCAAGCTGGTACATCTCGTATTTAAACGGGATGGCCTGTTCGCCAATAAGAATACCGCCTACCTCACTATTTTGTTCGCACAGCACCACGTCGTGACCGCGGCGAGCAGCGGTCCATGCCGCCTGCAGACCGCCGGGACCCGCACCAACTACTAGCACTTTTTTACGTTGCGGCGCGCGAGGGATCTCAAGTCCATCCCGTTCACGGCCAATCAGTGGGTTAACGGTGCAGCGGCGGGTTGATGTTTCTGCGCGTTCCGCCATGCAGGTAAAGCAGCGCAGGCAACGAATAATGGTATCATCCTGGTTGGCCATCACTTTATTCGGCAGTGCTGGGTCGGCAAGCAGCGCGCGCGCCATCTCGACAATATCGGCCTTACCGGAGGCGATAATCTCTTCCATCATCTGCGGATCGTTAAGGCCGCCGACCGTAGCGACCGGCACGCTGACGTGTTTCTTAATTTCAGCGGCCAGATAGACGTTGCTGCCATGTGGCAGGAACATCGACGGGTGAGTCAGCCCAAAGCCACGCTGATAGGTACCGGCGGAGACGTGCAGGATATCGACGTGGGATTCCAGCAGTTTGGCGATTTCAATCCCTTCAGCCAGGTCGTAGCCGCCGTCAAAAAGCTCAGAGCCGCTCATGCGAAACTCGATAGGGAAACCGTCACCCACCGCGCGGCGCACGCTTTGCAGTACTTCAATGGCGAAACGTACGCGATTTTCACGCGAGCCGCCATAGCCATCGGTCCGTTTATTAAACCATGGCGAAAGGAACTGGTTGATAAGCCAGCCGTGGCCGCCATGTACCATCACCATTTCGAACCCGGCGCGTTTAGCCAGCGCCGCTTTCTCGCCGTAGGCTTCGATAATCTCGGCGATTAGGGCCTCCGTTAGCTCGTGTACTTCACGCCCGTCAGGCCGTGTACCTTGACTTGGCCCCCATTGATAAAGACCTTCTTTCTGATTTTTGTCCGTCAGATAGGTACCTGCGTATTGGCCCGAATGCGAAAGTTCCACGCTGGCAATCGCGCCATGGCGGCGAATCGCGTCAGCGGTATAGGTAAAGCTGGCAAGCGACCCCGGTGTTTGCAGGTCAAGATGAAACATATGTGAACCTTCGGTTTTCGGGTGCACAACCAGCTCGCTGACGGTGACGTTTGCCACGCCACCTTTGGCGCGGTTTTCATAGAAGGCCGTGGAGGCGGGGCCGATGGTGCAGTCGGCGGTAATATCGGTGCCGCCCATCGGCGCGCCGAACATCCGGTTACGGAAATAGACGTTGCCGATTTTAATGGGCTGACAGAGATGTGGGTATTTGCGTGTGTTAGACATAATGTCTTCTCCGAAACTTATTGAGACAGTGCGTGTTTGTTGGTCGCGCGGAAGATAAGCGCCAGCAGCAGGGCGGCAACGCTAAAGGCCATGCCGATAGGGAATGCGGCTTTGTAGCTGTGGTTGCTGGCGAAGGTGGCGCTCATGATCGTCGGGCCGACGTAGCCTGCGATGGCGAAACCGCAAAACATAATCCCGAAATTGACGCTGTTGAAGCGCGCGCCGAACTGGTCGGCGGTGAAGCCAGGAAAGACGCCCATAAATGCGCCGAAGCACAGGCCGATTATCGAGATGCCGATGTAAAACAGTTCGCTATCGCCAGGACCGGCAAGATACAGCGAGTAGAGACCTGCCAGGGAGAGTACGCAGGCCAGCATTAACGTATTGATGCGGCCAATTTTGTCGGAGATTACCCCGGCGAGGACTCGCCCCAGAACGTTAAACAGCGCCAGAACGGAGACTGCCAGGGTGGCGGCGGCGATGGACATACCTATCATCATCCTTGCCAGCGGTGATGCGAGCGAAATACACATCAGACCGGCAACGGCGCCGCAGGTTAGCATTGCCAGCATGAGATAGAAGTTGGGGGAGCACAGCATTTGCCGCCAGTTTTTGTCGGAGCTTGGGCTCCCGGTCTTTGCACTCTGAGGCGCCTGCCAGCCTGGAGGAGTATAGCCATCCGGGCATTTGTCCATCACGAAAGCGCAGGCGCAGACGATAATCGCGAAGGTCAGACCAATAATTTTAAAGGCGGCGAGGATACCCGCTTCGGCGGTAATTAATGCGGCAATAGGGGGAATAATGACCGAGCTGATACCAAACAACGCGGTGGTGATGCCGCCGACGAAGCCGCGTTTATCCGGGAAAAACTTGATTGAGGTACTGATTGTCGCCCCGTAAACCATGCCGAGGCCCAGACCGGTGAGAATACCGTAGGTCCATACCAGATGGCTGATTTCGGTGGCATAACCGCAGAGAATCATACCGCCGCCAAACATCAGTCCACCGATAAAAATCACCAGCTTTGGGCCCAATGTGTCGTTAATTTTACCACCGGTGATCATGGTGATAGGGCCGACCGAGTTACAGACCACAAAGACAATCGCGAGATTCGCCGAAGTGATGACGCTGCCGTGCAGGCTGGAGAGGTATTCCGCCATCGGTGAGGCGAAAATGCTCCAGGCGTACATCGAGCCGACGCAGAGATTGATAAAGCAGCTGGCAGTGAGGATCCACCACCGTTTCCTTGAGTAATCCATTTTTTATCCTTAACTGTAAGTTATTTAATTTTTAACCAAATCAATATGTTATTAACAACCTGGGTGGGGATTCATTGTCAGTGACGCTAATCAATACAAACAAACATGTCAATATTTACATGTTTGTTTTTTCATGGTTGTCGAAAAGGATATGCCTGCGCAACGTGGTATACTCGGCAGGAAAAAAAACAGGTAGGTCAGAATGAAAGTATTAACCTATGCCATCCTTGGCTTGTTGAACCGGACGCCGATGACCGGTTATGACATCAGCAAAGCGTTTAATCATGAATTAGCCAAATTCTGGCATGCTAAACATAGCCAGATTTACGGTGAGTTGAAGAGCATGTTCAGCGATGGACTGGTGACCTACGATATTGAGATCAGCGGTGATATTCTGGAGAAAAAGAAGTACAGCATCACCAACGCGGGGCATCAGGCGTTGATGCAGTGGCTGCATAAAGATGAGCCGATAGAGAAAACGGCGAAGGACGTGTTTCGCGTACGGATGTACTTTTCCAGCTATCTGGATCTACCCACCCGTATTCATCTGCTGGAAAATCAGCGGATGCAGCACCTGGAGCGGCTTCACGTGCTGCAAAAAACCATGGAGCAATATCCGCAAGTGCCGCCGCTGAATAGTGACCGTTTTGGTGATTTTATCGTGCTGGAAGGCGCGATTGAACGTCAGGAAGGGATGCTGCGCTGGATAGATCGCTGTATTGGCTATTGCCGAAACGGTGAAAGGGAATAAAAGCGTCTGCGCCGATGCGGCGCAGACGCGAAGCGACTAGCGAGCGACGCGCAAACCACTCTCGACGCCACGTGAGAACATCACCTGCCATAGCTGAATATCTCGCGCGCGGAACGCACCCGCACAGGCGTTGAGATAGTAGCTAAACATCCGCTTGAATCGTTCAGAATAGTTGTCCGCGATTTCCGGCCAGCAGGCCAGGAAACGCTCGTACCAGGCCATCAGCGTGGTATCGTAGTCAGCGCCGAAGTTATGCCAGTCTTCCATCACAAAGTGGGGCTCGCTGGCGACGGCAATCTGGCGAACTGAGGGTAAACAGCCATTCGGAAAGATGTATTTGTTGATCCACGGATCGACGTTGTTATCGGTTTTCTTCGAACCAATGGTGTGCAGTAAGAACAGACCGTCGGGCTTCAGGTTGCGGTCGACGACGTTAAAATAGGTGTCGTAGTTCTTCGGACCCACGTGTTCGAACATCCCAACGGAGACGATACGGTCGAACTGGTCGTTCAGGTCGCGGTAATCCTGAAGCAGAATCTCCACATCCAGCCCTTCGCAGCGTGCTTGCGCCATTTTCTGCTGTTCGGCGGAAATGGTCACCCCTTTGACGCTAACCCCGTAGTTTTTCGCCATAAAGGCCGCCAGGCCGCCCCAGCCGCAGCCGATATCCAGCACGCGCATTCCCGGCTTCAGCTGCAGTTTCTGGCAGATGAGGTCGAGTTTGGCCTGTTGGGCTTCTTCCAGCGTTTTCGCTTCTTTCCAGTAGCCGCAGGAATACTGCATAAACGAATCGAGCATCCGGCTGAAAAGATCGTTGCCGAGGTCGTAGTGTTCTTTACCAACCTGCCAGGCGCGTCTGCGGCTCTGGAGGTTAAACAGACGAGCGCCGGCAACGCGCAGCGTATCTTTGAAATTGTGTGGGAGCTGGTTTTCTAACCCGGCACGCAGCACCTTGTCGAAGAAGATATCGAGACGATCGCATTCCCACCAACCGTCCATATAACTTTCGCCAAGACCTAACGAACCTTCTTGTAAAACACGTTTGAAAAGACGCGGATTTCTGACTTGAATATCGCAGGAGGCATTGCCATTGATTTCAATACCTGCTCGGTTTAGCAGCTCGCTAACGATACGATACCAGTCGTCGTCCGGTACACTTACTTCTTCTATACACGATGAGCTCATAGCTTCTCCATCCCGACCTGATGATCAGAACCTTAAAACAGCGTAGACGCTTTTTACTGGTTTGTGAGAAATGTCACGAAAGATTCGTGAGCCTGCTATCCGACGTAGCACAGAGGAAGGGAAGAACCCCTTGCCGAAAACCAATCCATGGTTCAACGGGAAGCAATCCTGCTCCCGCCTAATATGTTCAATGTATATTAATTATGTGATGCCGATCCAGTATAGGACGCTAAGTGTATTGATTCAACTAAAAACTTAGCGCCCTAATCATTTCTTATGGCATTGATATGAGTGATGTTTAGGCGTGGGAACCCGCGTGCTCATTTTGAAGTTCAGCACGACGAGCGGATAGCTGCATGCGATAGCCCAGTCCCGCGAGAATCACGGTAACCAGCATCACGCTGGTGGTGGTGAGCAGTGGGGTGACAATCAGCGTTGAGACCGCCAGGCTTGCCAGGAAGCACAGCCCCAACTGCAACGTGTTCTGCAGCGCGGCTGCACGACCCGTCGCCTGTGGAAAAGGCTTCAGCGCCTGCGCAACGACAATCGGATAAATCGCGCCGTTGGCGGTCGCCATGATGCAGAAGGGAATCAACAGCGCGGTCAGGGAGACGCCTTCAGCGAGGCCGACAGCCCAGGTTCCGATGACGCTGAGCGCGAAGAGCACCAGCAGCCACGGTAACATTTGGCTACCCTGCCATTTTTGCAGCGCCGCGCGACAGCCATAGCCGCCAATCAGAAAGGCGATGGTTTGCGGTACATAGCTCAGACCAATCACCGTCGGGCTGTAGCCCATTTCATGCAGAATAAATGGCGAACCGGTCAGCCAGGCAAAAAAGCTGGCGGAGCAGGCGGCGTAAATCAGCACGTTGCCGCGGTAGTCCTTACTGCGCAGCAGACGAATAAACGTGAGCTTCTCTTCACTGGCGACATTTTTATTGTGGGCAGGCTTCAGACGCAGCGCTGGCAGCATCAATACCAGGGTAATGATGAACAGCGTCGCGAAGATGGCCTGCCAATCAAAGTGGGCCAGCAGCCAGCTGCCGAGCAGCGGCGCAAGCGCAGGCGACAGGCCGACCAGCGGCATAATGGTCGCAAAAATACGGTTGGTGCGATGAGCGGGATAATAGTCGGTGACCATGGCTTGCCAGGTCACCGCGGCGGCACAAACGCCAACCGCCTGTACGAAGCGCAGCACCAGCAGGGTGGTACCATCGCGGACCCACAGCATTCCAAGGCAGCCGATGGCAAAAATGGTCAAACCGCTCAGCAGGATCGGTTTTCGGCCATAGCGATCGGACAAGGGGCCCCACAGCAATTGCGCCACGGCGAAGCCCGCAAGGAACAGACTGAGACTTGCGCTGACGGCGGAAGCCGGCGTTTGCAGGTCTTGCTGAATGGCGGCAAACGCCGGTAGGTACATATCGGTCGCCAGAAAGCCCAGCACGCTCAGTCCCGCGAGCCAGACTAAAAATCCTTTCCCAGGTTGCATAAATCGCCCTTTTTATCGTAGTTCACACTGTGCCGCCGAGTGTAGAGAGTGCATTCGCGGTTGTGAAACGCTAATATTTGAGCCATGGATTCAAATTTTTTGTAGGCAGGAAATGTGGTCTGAATATTCGCTGGAAGTGGTGGATGCGGTTGCACGCAATGGTAGCTTTAGCGCCGCGGCACAGGAGCTACACCGGGTGCCCTCTGCGGTAAGCTATACGGTGCGACAGCTTGAAGAATGGCTGGCGGTGCCGTTGTTTGAGCGTCGCCATCGGGATGTTGAATTAACGCCCGCTGGAGCATGGTTCCTGAAAGAAGGCCGTTCTGTTATCAAAAAAATGCAGATCACCCGTCAGCAATGTCAGCAGATTGCTAACGGCTGGCGCGGCCAGCTGGCGATTGCTGTTGATAATATTGTCAAGCCACAGCGTACCCGCCAACTGATTGTCGATTTTTATCGCCACTTCAGCGACGTCGAACTGATTGTCTACCAGGAAGTCTTCAACGGCGTCTGGGACGCGCTGGCGGATGGTCGCGTGGAGCTGGCGATTGGCGCGACGCAGGCAATACCGGTAGGGGGGCGCTTTGCCTTTCGTGACATGGGGATGCTCAACTGGCACTGCGTGGTAGCCAGTTCACATCCGCTAGCAAAAATGGACGGGCCGCTGAGCGATGACGTGCTGCGCAACTGGCCGTCGCTGGTGCGGGAAGATACGTCGCGATCGCTACCCAAGCGAACGACCTGGCTGCTTGATAACCAGAAAAGGGTGGTGGTGCCGGACTGGTCGTCGTCGGAAACCTGTATTTCAGCAGGGCTCTGTGCGGCGATGGTCCCAGGGCATCTGGCGCAGCCGTGGCTGGAAACCGGGGAGTGGGTAGCGCTGGAACTGGAGAACCCGTTCCCGGATGCGGCCTGTTGTCTGACCTGGCAACAGAGCGAAGCGTCGCCGGCATTAAGCTGGCTGCTGGAGTATTTGGGAGATAGCGAAACGCTAAATGAAGAGTGGCTGCGGACGCCCCTTCAGGACGCCCACAGTTAACCCTTAACGACGGTAATCGCGATAAGGGCCGTCGGCCACGGAGCGTCGCTCGATCAGGCGCGGATGCACCTCAATCGACTGCGACTCTTCGCGCTTGCTGACGATGCGATCCATGAGCATGTTGAAGGCCGTCTCACCGAGCGAATCTTTCGGCTGATGGATGGTGGTCAGCGCCGGGGTAAAGAAACGAGAGTTACGCACGTTATCATACCCGATCAGCGAAATATCCTGCGGCACGCGCAGCCCCATCTCGTCGGCGGCGCAAAGCGCGCCCATCGCCATGATGTCGCCGCCGCAGAAGATTGCGGTAGGGCGCGGGTGCTGAGAGAGAATTTGCTGCATAGCGCGATAGCCAGACTCCGGCTCGAAGTCACCCTGGACTATCCAGTTTGCCGGAACATTGATTTGCGCTTCTTCCATGGCTTTCATAAAGCCGGCGAGGCGACCTGCACCGGTGTTACGCTCCAGCGGGCCTGGAATGACGCCAATATCGCGATGCCCGCGTTCAATCAAGTAACGACCAGCCATATAGCCGCCTTCGAAAGCATTATCGATGACCGAGTCGGTAAAGTCGGCTTTGGCTTCGCCCCAGTCCATCACCACCATTGGAATATGGCGATACTCTTCCAGCATTGAGAGCAGGGATTCCGGATATTCGGAACACATCACCAGCAGGCCATCAACGCGTTTTTGCGCCATCATTGACAGATAAGCACGCTGTTTCTCGAGGTTGTTCCATGCGTTGCCAAGAATCAGGGTATAGCCTTTCTGGAAGCAGTTTTTCTCAACGGCTTCGATAATCTCAGCAAAGTAGGCCGCTTCGCTGCTGGTTGCCAGCAAACCAATTGATTTGGTGTGGTTGACTTTCAGGCTACGGGCAACGGCGCTCGGTGAATAGTGCAGTTCTTTGATCGCTGCCCACACCGCTTCCCGCGTCTCTTCGGCGACAAAACGCGTTTTGTTAATTACATGTGATACGGTTGTAGTGGAAACGTTTGCGCGCTTCGCTACATCTTTAATTGTTGCCATTCCATCTCACTCCAGACCCTGGCCTGCCCCTGATAAACTCGAAACGAAAACGTTTGCCTTTATACACCCTGACGCAATTTTGTGGATTGCGGTTCGCCAGGAAAACGATACAGGACGACAGGAGGGGGTCAATGGCCGGTACGCTTATAAATAAGCGTCGAATTTTGACGTATCCGGACGCAAAGTGGAAGAGCAAAAACCAACATCCTGCTAAATCTGTGAAGATTTTTACGATTATCTGTGCAAAAATGAGTGAGCTCAGTTTTACTGTGGTCATAAAAAGGAGAAAAATTGATGAGTACCGAACTTAAGATGTCGCTCACCACGACCGTTATTGTGCTGGGTCTGATCGTCGCCGCTGGACTTACCGCTGTTCTGCATTAATTCTTCCATGAGGGGGCGCCCGCGCCCTCATGTCTGATTGTTATCAAATTAGCAATAATCTTTTGCTGTTTTGTACACTTCTGTTTTTCTGTGATTGATGTCATGCTTTTGCCCTAAATTGCCATGCCGCGTCTGTCGTGCGGCCACCTGGAGCTTTTGCATGAAAATCAATTTTCCCTTACTCGCGCTGGCCATTGGCGCTTTTGGCATAGGGACCACCGAATTCTCGCCGATGGGTTTACTGCCGGTCATTGCAAAGGGCGTTGACGTCTCGATTCCTGCTGCCGGTATGCTGATTAGCGCCTATGCGGTTGGGGTGATGGTCGGCGCGCCGCTGATGACGCTGCTGCTTTCTCATCGCGCGCGCCGTAACGCGCTGATCTTTCTGATGGCTATTTTTACGCTTGGCAACGTGCTATCGGCTATCTCGCCGGACTACACCACCTTAATGCTGTCGCGCATTATTACCAGCCTGAACCACGGCGCGTTCTTCGGCCTGGGGTCGGTTGTGGCGGCAAGCGTCGTGCCGAAGCATAAGCAGGCCAGCGCGGTCGCGACGATGTTTATGGGCCTGACGATCGCCAATATTGGCGGCGTACCGGCGGCAACCTGGCTGGGAGAAACAATTGGCTGGCGCATGTCGTTCCTGGCGACTGCAGGACTGGGAATTATCGCCATTATCGGTCTATGGTTGTCATTGCCGAAGGGCGGGGCGGGTGAAAAACCTGACGTGAAACGTGAATTGTCGGTGCTGGTGCGCCCACAGGTGCTTTCCGCACTGTTGACTACCGTACTCGGTGCTGGCGCGATGTTTACGCTCTACACCTATATTTCACCGGTGCTGCGCACGATCGCCGATGCGACGCCGGGCTTCATTACGTTGATGTTGGTGTTGATTGGCGTTGGGTTCTCTATCGGTAACTACCTCGGTGGCAAGTTTGCCGACCGCTCAGTCAGCGGCACGCTCAAGGGATTCCTGCTGTTGTTAATGGCAATCATGCTGGCCATTCCGTTCCTTGCGCAAACGCAGGTCGGCGCCGCGTTTAGCATGGTGGTGTGGGGGGCAGCAACCTTCGCCGTGGTACCACCGTTGCAGATGCGTGTTATGCGCGTCGCGCACGAAGCGCCGGGGCTGTCGTCCTCGGTCAATATTGGGGCGTTTAATCTTGGTAACGCATTAGGTGCGGTGGCCGGTGGCGCGGTGATTTCCGGCGGACTGGGCTACAGCTTTGTACCGGTGATGGGGGCGATTGTCGCCGCGCTGGCCCTGCTGGTGGTTTTCCTGAGCGGCCGTCGTCACGGTGAAGAGGCGTTCGCCAGCCAGTAAAACAAAAACGCAGAAGGCGTCACCTTCTGCGTCACTTAGTCACCCCCGCGAAGCGCTGCAACGCGGGGTTTTTTGCTGCTTACGCTGCCAGATTATCAGCGACGAATGCCCAGTTTACCAGAGCCCAGAAGTGCTCCAGATAGTTCGGACGCGCGTTGCGGTAGTCGATATAGTAAGCATGTTCCCACACGTCTACGGTCAGCAACGGCTTGGCGTCGGTCGTCAGCGGGGTGCCCGCGTTAGAGGTCGACACGATAGCCAGAGAACCGTCCGCTTTCTTCACAAGCCAGGTCCAGCCTGCGCCGAAGTTTTTCACTGCGGCATCGGTAAACTGCGCTTTGAATTCTGCGAAGCTGCCGAAGGATTTATTAATGGCTTCAGCGACAGCACCGGTCGGTTCGCCACCGGCATTTGGCGCCAGGCAGTGCCAGTAGAAAGTGTGGTTCCAGACCTGAGCGGCGTTATTGAACACGCCGCCTTCAGAAGAGCGCACGATCTCTTCCAGCGTTTTACCTTCAAACGCGGTGCCTTTGATCATGTTGTTCAGGTTGGTGACGTAAGTCTGGTGGTGTTTACCATAATGATACTCGAGCGTTTCCACGGAGATATGTGGAACAAGAGCGTCTTTGGCATACGGTAATGCAGGTAATTCGAACGACATTGCTACTCTCCTTTTATTATTGTGTACTCTCAATAACCCTGTATTGAGTAGGGATAGAGTAGCAAATTAAAAGGTGAGAGAAAAGATAAGCTTACCCCGTTTATTAACAAACGGGGCAAATGATTAACGAATGGTCTTCGGGGTCACCACGCGGCGGGCACCAACATAATGGCGGACCCAGTAATCTTCGCTGAGCGATGTGATCTGGATGTCCTGACCGGTACGCGGCGACTGAATAAATTTGCCATTACCGACGTATACGCCGACGTGATCGGCGGTGCCGCGGCCCTGAGTGCGGAAAAAGACTAAATCGCCGCTTTCCAGCTCGCTACGGTTAACCGGGCGGGCATCGCGTAAGTGGTACATTTCGTTTGCGGTACGGGGAATACGGATATTCACCAGGTCTTTATACGCATAGTAAACCAGCCCACTGCAATCGAAGCCCGTACGCGGCGAGTTTCCTCCCCAGCGGTAAGGTTTTCCCAACTGGCCCATCAGCTTGTTCATCGCGGTTTTCTGCGCTTTCTGGACACGAACCTTATGCGCTTGTGCAATCGTGGTGGGTTGTGTTTCTACCGGGCTGGTGGTGCAGGTTTTCTTATGGCCTTTACGCGTCGTCTTACAGGTGGTCACCACGTTGGCGGTTTTCACAGCGCGGGTTTTCGTGGTTTTCGTTGCGGCGGTTTTGCGAGAAGTCGGGGCCGCTTTTTTAGCGACAACCGGTGTAGATTTTTTCTTAGCAACGGTGGTGGTGGTTTTTTTCTTGGTGTTGGATTTGTTAACCGTATTCTTTTTCTTACGTTCGCTGCCTTTCACCGGAAGCGACTTTTGCGCCGTGGGCGTTTTGGCATGCCCTGTAGCATGCGCCAACGGCGTGAAGGATAATGATGTAAACAACAATGCACAGAGCGTGAACGACCATTTTTTTATCTGCGCCACTGAACAACCCTCTGAGTATGCAGGCTAAATATCCTTGCCTGGGTATGGTTTACAAAACTCAACGATTCTAATCCATAAAAACACGAAATGTTAATAGTGTTTTTCACTCTAAAACGCTGTTTCGTTAGCAAGTGCAAAAAAAAACATCATTTGATACAGCTTCTGTTAAAAAATGAGCAGGTTTTTCATCTGTCTGTCGATAAACACATATTGATAAGGCAACTTTACCCATCAGACGATAAAATAGTAAGGCGTGAATAAAATGTTATTTTCTGTTCAGGCCGCAAAACGCTACAATGGCGCACTACTGCCGTAAAAAGAAGTTTGAGGAAGCAAGACAATGAGCGAAACAATTGAAAAAATTCAGCGCCAGATCGCTGAAAACCCGATCCTGCTGTACATGAAAGGTTCCCCGAAGCTGCCAAGCTGTGGTTTCTCCGCGCAGGCCGTTCAGGCACTGTCCGCCTGCGGCGAGCGCTTTGCTTATGTTGATATCCTGCAGAACCCGGACATTCGTGCGGAACTGCCAAAATACGCCAACTGGCCGACTTTCCCGCAGCTGTGGGTTGACGGCGAGCTGGTCGGCGGTTGCGACATCATCATTGAAATGTATCAGCGTGGCGAACTGCAGCCGCTGATCAAAGAAACCGCAGCGAAATATGCGGAAGAGCCGAAAGCTGAGTAATCGGCTAACAGGTACTGAAACAAAAAAGCGACCCGAGGGTCGCTTTTTTTATGCCGCTACTCGTCAGCCGCGATGGGCAGCGGCCAGCCGCCCAGGCGCTTCCAGCGGTTAACGATTTCACAAAACAGGAGCGCCGTCTGCTCGGTATCGTACAGGGCAGAGTGGGCCTGGCTGCTGTCGAAATTCATACCGGCGGCGGTGCAGGCTTTAGATAATACCGTCTGTCCCAGCGCCAGCCCGCTCAGCGCAGCGGTGTCGAAGGTGACGAAGGGATGGAACGGATTGCGCTTAAGCGAGGCGCGATCGGCGGCGGCCATCATAAAGCTGTGATCGAAAGTGGCGTTGTGCGCCACCATAATCGCGCGGTTACAATCGCTGTCTTTCATGCCTTTACGTACCATTTTGAAGATGGCATGCAGAGCATCATATTCGCTCACCGCGCCGCGCAGCGGATTATTGGGATCGATACCGTTAAACGCCAGCGCTTCCGGTTCGAGGTTGGCGCCTTCGAACGGCTCAACGTGGAAGTGTAACGTGGTGTCCGGCATCAGCCAGCCTTGCTCATCCATTTTCAACGTAATTGCCGCTATTTCGAGCAGGGCATCCGTTTTGGCATTGAATCCGGCAGTTTCCACATCGATGACTACAGGATAAAACCCACGAAAACGGTCGCATAGACCATTAAGTTGCGCATTGTCGGACATCAGAATCTCTTAACTCAGAAAAAGTAGCGCGCATTATGGCAAATTTTGCCGCGGCTTGGGAAGGCGGGTAAAAAAACGGGTGCGCAGCCGCACCCGAGGAGAATCAGTTGCCGAGACCTTTACCGGCATCTTTTTCTTCAATCAGTTCGATTTTATAACCGTCCGGATCTTCAACAAACGCAATCACCGTGGTGCCGCCTTTGACCGGGCCAGCTTCACGGGTCACGTTGCCGCCGTTCTGGCGAATGCGTTCGCAGGCTTCCGCGGCGTTATCGACGCTCAGGGCGATATGGCCATAGGCCGTGCCCAGCTCGTATTTATCCACGCCCCAGTTATAGGTCAGCTCGATCACCGCTTCGTCGCTCTCTTCGCCGTAACCAACGAATGCCAGAGAGTACTTGTATTCAGTGTTTTCGCTGGTGCGCAGCAGCTTCATGCCCAGAACTTTGGTGTAAAAATCAATGGAGCGTTGCAGATCGCCGACGCGCAGCATGGTATGCAGTAAACGCATGATATCCCTCGTCCTTACTTATGAATAATCTCACTAGTATAGCGGCGGAACGCCGCCGCTATCAATGCAGGATCACAGCGTAGGGTAATCGGTATAACCTTCCGCTCCGCCGCCGTAGAAGCTTTCCGGGCGCTGAGGGTTGAGCTCGGCTTTGTGCTGCAGACGAGCAACCAGGTCCGGGTTAGCGATGTAGTCGCGGCCAAAGGCCACGGCATCGATTAACCCTTTTTCAATGAGCGCTTCCGCTTTTTCTGGCGTATAGGCGCCCGCACCGATAATCGGGCCGTGGAAACGGGCGCGCACTTTTTCGCGGAACGCGTCGCTGTACGGCACGCCGCCGGCCCAGTCAGGCTCTGACATGTGCAGGTAAGCAATACCGCGTTTACCCAGCTCTTCAATCAGATACAACGCATCGGCTTCTTCGTTTGGGCCGTTGTCGACGTTCTGGAAGGTACCAATCGGCGAGACGCGGATACCGATACGCTCGGCACCCCATTCTTTAATACCGGCATCAACCACTTCCAGCACCAGACGGGCGCGATTCTCAACGCTGCCGCCGTACTGGTCGGTACGGTGGTTAGAAGAAGGCGACAGGAACTGGTGCAGCAGGTAGCCGTGCGCGGAGTGTAGCTCAACCAGGTCGAAACCGGCTTCACGCGCGTTGGCAATGGCCTGGCGGAAATCGTTGACGATCCCCGGAATTTCGGCTGTCTCCAGCGCGCGCGGCATGGAGGTATCGACGCGAATCGCATGGCCATTTTCGTCACGCAGCGAGGTACGAGTATTGGCGCTCAGCGCAGAAGGTGCCACCGGAGCTTCGCCGTTTGGCTGCAGGCTGTTATGCGAAATACGGCCGGTGTGCCACAGCTGAACGGCGATACGTCCGTCTTCGGCGTGAACGCCAGCGGTGATTTTCTGCCAGGCTGCAATTTGCTCTGGGCTGTGGAGACCGGGTGCCCCCTGGTAGCCTTTAGCCTGAGCGGAGATCTGAGTGGCTTCGGTGATAATCAAGCCAGAACTCGCGCGCTGGCGATAGTATTCCGCCATCAGCGGAGTAGGAATGTCGCCCGGTACAATGCTGCGCAGGCGCGTCAGCGGGGCCATAAACACGCGGTTCGGGGCGGTAACCGCACCCACTTTCAGTGGGGTAAACAGTTTTTCTTGCGACATGGTGACTCCTGAGTAGACCGGTCGTCTAGTGGTATGGGAAATAAAAACGCCGGGATCACTCCGGCGCGGCAATCAGATTCCTGACGTGCGTCAGCGCGCTTTCCAGCGGTGCCGAGCTGCGCGAAATTTTCGCCTGCAGATTCGCCCCCAGCCACAGAGAGTAAAGCACCTGGGCGGTGGTTTCGGCTTCGCCGTTGAACGTCAGGCAGCCTTCACGGCGGCCATTTTCCAGCGCTTGTGCCAGCAAAACCATAATCTGGCTGGCGCCTTTGTTCATTTCAGCGCGCATATCTTCGGAAAGATCGCACACTTCAGCAGAGAGTTTCACGGTCAAACAACCGCTGATCAACCCCTGCTGGCAAAACTGTTCGAGCGTATGCTGATAGTAGTTCAGCAGGCGATCGCGGTAGTTTCCCGCGCCCTGCGTAAAGTGCTGCACCAGCCGCTGGTGATAGTCGGCAAAATGCCGGTCCAGCATGGCCACGCCAAACGCCTCTTTTGAACGAAAATAGTGATAAAACGAGCCCTTGGGCACTTCTGCCGTTTTCAGGAGTTCGCTCAGGCCCATTCCGGTAAAACCGCGGTGCATGCAAAGACGCTCGCCGGTAGCCAGAATGTGTTCACGGGTATCATGTTCAATCAATTTGCTCATGGTTGGCACTGTAATAGACCGATTGGTCTAATGCAAATGAATTTTTGAAAATGCCGTCGGGCCCGCATCACAAGGGAGAAAAGTTGCGCCTGGTGAATTAAACGTCTTCAATGAAGGGATGACGAGGTAAAGAGGGGGCTAAGGTGGCGGAGCAACTGGAGTTTTTCCCGGTTCAAAGTCCGTGCCGGGGAATTTGTCAGTCGGATGAACGTGGTTTCTGCCGTGGCTGTTTTCGTAGCCGCGATGAGCGTTTTCACTGGCAGAATATGAGCGATGCGCAAAAACAGGAGGTGCTGCGGCTATGCCGCCAGCGGCTACTGCGCAAATTGCGCGCAGGTAAAGCGCCCGACGCGGAAGAACCTCAGCAGCCCTCACTGTTTTAAGCACAAAAGTGCGTATACTCGATCGAAATTTTTCCATTGAGGAAGTGGTTATGGTTCAACGTATTACCCTGGCGCCTCAGGGCCCGGAATTTTCACGTTTCGTGATGGGCTACTGGCGTCTGATGGACTGGAACATGTCCCCGCGCCAGTTGGTGAGTTTTATTGAGGAGCACCTGGATCTCGGCGTGACGACCGTCGATCACGCGGATATCTATGGAGGCTATCAGTGCGAAGCCGCGTTTGGCGAAGCGCTGAAGCTGGCGCCGCATCTGCGCGAGCGCATGGAGATTGTCACCAAGTGCGGTATTGCCACCACCGCCAAGCCAGAGCATGCGCTTGGTCACTACATTACCGATCGTAACCATATCATTCATAGCGCTGAGCAGTCGCTGCGCAATCTGGCGACGGATGCGATCGATCTGCTGCTGATCCACCGCCCGGACCCGCTGATGGATGCGGACGAAGTCGCGCAGGCGTTCACCGCATTGCACCAGAGTGGCAAAGTACGTCATTTCGGCGTCTCTAACTTTACGCCTGCGCAGTTCGCGCTGCTGCAATCGCGGCTGCCCTTTACTCTGGCGACAAATCAGGTTGAGATTTCGCCGATTCACCAGCCAGCGCTGCTGGATGGCACGCTCGATCAGCTACAACAGCTGCGTATCCGTCCGATGGCCTGGTCATGCCTGGGGGGCGGTCGTTTATTTAATGACGAGGAGTTCCAGCCGCTGCGCGACGAGCTGGCGAAGGTGGCGAACGAGCTGAACGCGGGCAGCATCGAGCAGGTGGTCTATGCGTGGGTAATGCGCCTGCCGTCGCAGCCGCTGCCGATTATCGGTTCCGGCAAAATTGAGCGCGTGCGCTCGGCGATCGTTGCGCAGTCTCTCGACATGACGCGCCAGCAGTGGTTCCGCATTCGTAAAGCGGCGCTGGGTTACGACGTTCCGTAATATTCCCCTTTATAGCCCGGCTGTGCCGGGCTATCTCATCTTGACCTTATGCCGTTTGCTCGGTCAGCGTGCCGGGAGCCGGTGCCGTCTCCAGCTGCGAGAGTGAGCAATACAGTCGCCAGAGAATCGATGCCAGCTCGACTGCCGCTGGCTGGTGGTGATGGGAGAGGGTTTGGCAAATGTGCTGGAGTTCCTCAAGCGTGGCGGCTAGCGGGCGTTGCTGAACGCCGCGCTCGCTCATGACATCACGCAATAAGCTAATGCACATATCTCGCACCTGAGATAGCGGGTCCGATCGTGATTCCCAGCCGCGCAGCTGCCACACCACGTGCGAACAGTTCAGCAGTACCACCCCCCAACGCAGCAGCCAGCGCCGCGCCGGTTCATCCTGGCTGGCGCTCAACTGGCTCACGTGATGGTACACCAGCGATTCGAACTCGTGCTCGCTGCTGGAAGGGTGGCGACTGAGTTGGTCAACAAAGTGACGGCGTAACGCACGAATATGGCGGCGACTTTTGCGCGCGTCGGACGCAGGCGTGAGCACGGCGAAAGCCAGCCATGCCAACCCTACGCCGATAATTTTCGCGAGGTCATCATTGAGAAAATCGCCAAAATTGTAGACCGGCGGGTTGGTGACGGCGATAAACGAACCCATGAAAACGATCAGCGATCCCCAGAGTCGCGCCTGTTTCGGCATTTGCAGCTTCAACAATTGCATCGTCAACAGCAGTGGGAACAGGAACAACATAAATTGCCACAGGTCACTGATTTGCACCATCAGGCCAAATTTGACGCCGAAGCTAAAGATGGATAGCAGAATCAGCGTGCGCATCAGCAGCGTCAGCGAGCTGAACGGTGAAGGAACGTTGGAGTACAAGACGCAGCAGATGGCTGCCAGCGTGAGCGCCGCCGCGCCGGATTCCCATTGTGTGCTGATGCTTAAGGCACCCACGCTAACGAGGGCAAAGAAGGTGCGAATTCCACTCCAGGCCGCTTCGGCGTGGTCGGTGTGACGCATCAAAGCCGGGGCGGCGGGAACGGTAAATTCGCTGATTGCGGTCGCGTTTTCCAGCCGTAACAGCCAGTGGCTGGTGGTCAGATAGAGGCGACAAAAATAGCGGAGTCGGCTCCAGAATGCATGATGGCGATAGTCTTGTGGGTCGGTTGGCGCGAGCGGGGCGATGATACGTGCGACGGTGTAGGCATCGCAATCGGGTTTGGCCAGCGCCTGCAGCAGTGACTCCAGTATCGGCCGTAAATTCTGCGGGGCATTGGGCCAGTTGAGCATCAGGCGACGCAGGCTGGAAATTACACTCGTCAGACGCAACTGTTGATGGAGCAGATAGTTTAATAACTTATTCTGCCGACGCAGCCGATAGTGGCTCCAGAATGCCTGAATACGCAGCAGGTTCATGGTCAGGATCTGCGCGATGACGCTCTGATGCGCGCTACGAATGGCATCGGTCGTGACCGGTTGCCACAGCATACTGGCGTGTTCCAGTAGCCGTGCGTGCATATTTTTCAGCGCGCTGAGCAGCGTGGTACCGTCGGAGGTGCTGGGTAAAATCATCATCATCAGCCCGCCGCATAAAATACCGACGATCACTTCACAGACGCGTGCCTGGGCAATTTCCCACAGTTTTGTGGCGTCGATGACGTTTATCATCGGGAACGCGATAATGGCACAGGTATAGCCGGCGAGCTGAAAAGCGTAGGCAACGTTGTTGGTGTACATCGCGCACGCCCAAGTGCAGAGTGCGAGCCAGCCGGACATCGCAAACAGAAAGAGCCACGGGTCGGTGAGCGTGTGTCCTGCGATAATCAGCGCAGCGCCTGCTCCCAGCAAACTGCCGGCGATGCGCCCGAGGCTTTTGCTGATGACGCCACCGACGGTAGGGAAACTGACCACGGCCGCGGAGGTCATCGCCCAGTAAGGCTCATCAAGATCCAGCCAATAGGCGAAACTCAGCGCCAGGCACATGGCAATGGCGTTACGCAGCGCATAACGCCATTGCGGCGGCGTCGCTTTAAACCAGGGCAGTGACTTCCAGGTCATCGCCGGAAGGGTCATTGTCGGTCACTCGCAATGGAGACGGTGCAGGTGGTACCCGCGACCAGTACCGTGTCAGCCGGTAACGCGCCGAGTTCAATACGCACCGGTACGCGCTGGGCCAGACGCACCCAGGGGATAGTCGGTTTGATATCCGCAACCAGCTTGCCATCGGTGGCCAGACTCTGGTCATGGATCGCACGACCAATACTGGATACGTGACCCTGTAACTTTTTATCGTCACTGTATAAAACGATATCCGCGCGATCGCCTTCACGAATATGACGGAGCTTCGTCTCTTCAAAATAGCCAACGACGTAGAAGGAGTGGCTATCAATCAGCGCAAAAACCGGGTGCCCGACGGCAGCATAGTTACCGACGCGTGTCGTCAGATTCGTGACCCAGCCGTCAACCGGCGCCTTGACTTCCGTTTGCGATAGCTGCCAACGCGCGTGCTCCAGTTCGGCTTTGGCGGCATCCGCATTCGCCTGCGCCACTTTTAGCGCGATATTGACGGTATCGATATCTTCGGCTGAGATGAAGTTTTGCGACAGACCGCGGCGGCGTTCAACTTCATGTTTTGCGCGCAGCAGGTCAGACTGAGCTTTCGCCACTTTCGCTTCCGCATTCATGATGGCGATTTTCCACGGCGTCGGGTCTATCTCAAACAGTACGTCGCCGGCTTTCACGTACTGGTTGTCCTTGATGTTCAGACTCAGAATACTTCCCGATACCTGCGGCGTGATATCAACCTGCTCAGCGCGGATTTTCCCGTCGCGCGTCCACGGGGATTGCATGTAGTAGTTCCACACCAGCCAGACGGCGATAATCGCCAGGGCAGCAATCAGCAGCGTTGAGAAATATTTTAATTTTTTCATTGGATGAGATCACCACAAGACCAGTAGCAGTAGCGCAAGGCAAACCGAAAGCGCGAAGAAAGAGAGATCCATTAACAGCGGGTGCCAGATATCGCCAGCGTACATCCAGTCGCGTAAAAGACGGTGCAGAATCAGCCAGAACAGGAAGCCGAGAAGGACAGCCTTAAATACAGGGGGAAAATAAATTGAAGCACCGACGACGAGGTCTTGTAGAGGCAGTCCCGGTATGTGGAGAATCAACTTCACAAGCAGAAATCCTTTGCAATTGAAGAGTTATAGCTCGATAGTGTGTCGTGTTTTGACATAAAATCACATGATTTGAAACAGTGTAATGCATAGCTCTGGTTTGCGTGCACGTGGCAATACATTTGTTTTGCTAATTTAATTACTGCACACTATTCTAAAATCAGTATAATAACTTAGCAAGCTAATTATAAGGAGATGAAATTGGAATCGCCACTAGGTTCTGATCTGGCACGGTTGGTGCGCATTTGGCGTGCTCTGATTGACCATCGCCTCAAACCTCTGGAACTCACGCAGACGCACTGGGTCACGCTGCATAATATCCATCAGCTTCCGCCCGAGCAGTCGCAAATCCAACTGGCTAAAGCGATCGGTATTGAGCAGCCGTCTCTTGTCCGAACGTTGGATCAGCTGGAAGAGAAGGGGCTGATATCTCGCCAGACCTGCGCCAACGACCGTCGTGCTAAACGCATTAAGTTAACGGAGAAGGCTGAGCCCCTGATTGAAGAAATGGAGGCAGTTATCAGCCACACGCGCGGCGATATTCTGGCAGGTATCTCCGCCGAGGAGCTTGAGATGCTTATCACGCTTATTCGTAAGCTGGAGCAGAATATTATCGAACTGCAATCCCGCGATTGATATGAAAAACCCGCGAACTTCGCGGGTTTTTTTCGCTTACTCCCAGACAACAACCCGGTTTCGTCCGGCCGCTTTCGCGCGGTACATGGCTTCATCGGCGCGGCGTACACACTCTTCGACCGGCACCGACAGATCGGTGGCGGTAAACACCCCCATACTGATAGTGATTGACTCCGGCAGTTGTGCATTGCTGCTGCTATTATCATGCTGACTGATGGCCAGACGGATACGTTCCGCAATCGTGCGAGCCACCTCCGGCGAGGTATTGACCAGCAATAGCGCAAACTCTTCGCCACCGATACGCGCCGCCACATCGTTCTGACGCACAGAGTCCTGCAGCACTCTGGCGACAAACTGAATGACTTTATCCCCCTGCAGATGGCCGTATTTATCATTTATACGCTTGAAGTGGTCCAGATCGCTGACAATAACCGACACCGGATGGCCGTTAGCGATCGTCGGCTGAAGGGCGGTAAACGAGTCATAGAAGTAGCTGCGATTAAACAGGCGCGTCAAAGGGTCGCGGATCGAGTTCTGGTATGAGTTGAGATACTTGGTGTTGGACTGACGATAAAGGGTAAACACGTCGCAGAACAGGACAAAAATCAGGAACAGGGTGGAGATGGTTTCGAACAACCGTGCCTGATACCAGCTGTAGCTGGCGGTATCCTGCCCGGACATCAGAACAAGCAGGGTAAAGATATAACAAGCGCAGAAGAATGCTCCACTGTACCAGAAAATGTTATTTAGCTGTGTCGTAAAGATAAGTGTCATTAGCGTCATCAGCCATATTATAACTAATGCCCAGTTGACAATATTGTTCCAAACTTCGCTGTATTGGTAAGTATTATTATCAACCAGTTTGACGCTCAATAAAGAATCATGGCTGGAGTAGAACCACGATAATACCAGCATAGCAATGGCGAACCCAAACACCCCGCATAAGATAAAAATATGATTTCGTATACTGTGCATGTCACGCGATTTTACCGCGTACAGCACTACGGAAGTAATAAACAATACCGCCATAATGATATTGCGGAAGAAATAAAATATTAGCGCATCATTATAGTTAATATTATCTGATGAACCGCACAGGAACCACGTAGGATAGCTGTTTAGCGTACCCAGCATCAGCACCGCTGAGCTAGCGAAGGCGCAGGCTATCGCCATCAGATAGAGACGCCGACGATCGCAGAAGTATTTCATCACCATGAAAACCGCAATCATGGTATGGAAAACCATCAGGAACATCGTCAGCGTGGGAAAAAGAATAGGTGCAATTGCCGGAACATGGCGAATAAAAACATTAGAAAAGTGATTGAGTAACAGAATGCCAATTAAGCAAATCGTGATATAAATCAAAAAACGCTGCAGGGGGAATTTTAAAAGCATATATGAGTCCTGTGTACGCTAAGCACTGCAAGCAACGGGGCATCCTGGCCCTATAAAATTTGAGTTTAATTGATTTCACGTAAAGAAATATTGTCCGTGCGCAAATAATAGATAGGATGAATAACTATTATATATTTGTCGTATGAATATTAATGAGAGTGGAATAAAGGCAGGAGTATGGGTACGCGCTTGTGGTAAACGCGTACCCGGAGAACATTAACGCGGAGACACAGTGACCTGTCGGCCGTTGCTCGCCATCACGACGCGCTGACCAGCAGAGAAGCGAGTATCACCCTGTTTCTGCACCACCATGATGGTGTTGCCGTCATCTTTACGAATTTCCAGTTCAACGCCCTGAGTTTTATTCATTGCACCCTGAACGCTCTGACCGGCTACGCCACCCGCGACAGCGCCCGCTGCGGTGGCCAGAGAACGACCGGTACCGCCGCCAACGGTGTTACCCAGGAAGCCACCCAGTACGGCACCGCCGATAGCGCCAATCACGTTGCTGTCATCGCCACCCTGAATTTGTACCGGACGAACGTGTACGATGGTACCGTAGGTGACGTTCTGAACCTGTTTCGCTTCGGATGCAGAGTAAACATCACCTGACAAACCGCTGTTGTTGACACATCCGGCCAGGGATAAACCAATCATTGAAACAGCCAATACACGTAACATCATTATGAATCTCCAGTTCACTAAGAATTGCTCTTATGAGCATCCGTACTAAACAATTATATGGTATTTGATCGGGGCGGTCATATATTCCGCATTCATTATTAATCATAATAAACCATCCTGACTTAACCAACGATAAACGCAAGGAAAACAGCGTCACTCCTGACGTTCTCACGAAAAATGAGACCTTTATTGTTAAAAAATTTTATTGGTTAATAGCATTACGTGGCACTTTATGCTGGAGTGTTAACTTTGCATAGCTGACTAAGGACGGCGTATGAAATCCGGACGGTATATTGGCGTAATGTCAGGGACCAGCCTTGATGGTGTCGATGTGGTGCTGGCGGTCATTGATGAACATAGCGTAACGCAGCTGGCGAGTCTTTCCTGGCCGATACCCATCGCGGTGAAAGAGGCGGTGTTGGCCATATGCCAGGGGCAGCCGTTAACGCTCTCGCAGCTTGGGCAGTTGGATAACCGTCTCGGGAATCTTTTTGCGGATGCCGTTCTGGCGCTGATGTCTCAGGAGAAGCTGGCGGCGCACGATATTGTGGCGATTGGCTGCCATGGGCAAACCGTGTGGCATGAACCGACTGGCGATGCGCCACATACTATGCAAATTGGCGATAACAACGTCATTGCCGCGCGAACCGGCGTCAGCGTGGTGGGCGATTTTCGTCGTCGCGATATGGCGCTGGGTGGGCAGGGGGCGCCGCTGGTGCCAGCGTTCCACCAGGCGCTACTGGCACATGTCAGCGAAAGGCGCATGATTTTGAATATTGGCGGGATCGCCAATCTCTCCCTTCTGATTCCTGGCCAGCCGGTGCGCGGCTTTGACACCGGGCCGGGGAATATGCTGATGGATGCCTGGATTTGGCGCAGTCTTGGCAAACCGTATGACAAAGATGCACTGTGGGCCAACGAGGGAAAAGTGATTTTACCTTTGTTACAGGACATGCTGAGCGATCCTTATTTTGCCGCACCGGCACCGAAAAGCACCGGTCGCGAGTACTTCAACTATGGCTGGCTGGCGCAGTTTCTGGCGCGTTATCCTGGGCTGCGACCTCAGGACGTGCAGGCCACCCTGACCGAACTCACGGCGGTGACTATCAGCGAGCAGGTTCTGCTCAGCGGCGGCTGTGAGCGCCTTCTGGTCTGTGGTGGGGGGAGCCGTAACCCGCTGGTGATGGCTCGTCTTGCGGGCTTGTTGGCCGGTACCGAGGTCGCGACGACCGATGAATACGGTATTAGCGGTGACGATATGGAAGCGCTGGCTTTTGCGTGGTTGGCGTGGCGTACGGTCGCGGGTCTACCGGGGAATCTCCCGTCGGTCACCGGCGCATCGCAAGCGACGGTACTTGGGGCGATTTTTCCCGCAAACCCGCAGAAGAATAAGAGTTAACTGACATCTTCTTTTACACTGGGCCGATAGACTTAAGCAAAATGGGAGTGGGACAATCACTCCTTGACCAGGAATGTCTAAAGGCTCAGAAAATATGAAAAAATTGCTTATTGTTGCCCTCCCTTTGATGCTCTCCGGCTGTAGCGCCTACAACCAATTTATGGAGCGGATGCAAACTGACACGCTGGAATACCAGTGCGATGAAAAACCGTTGACGGTGCATCTCAATAACCCGCGCCAGCAGGTGAGCTTCATTTATGACAACCAGCAGCTCAATCTGGCGCAGGGCGTCTCGGCTTCCGGTGCACGCTATACCGACGGTATTTATGTCTTTTGGTCGAAAGGCAACGAGGCGACCGTCTACAAACGTGACCGTATCGTGCTGAATAACTGTCAGTTACAAAATCCCAAGCGTTGAGATTTTCAGGCGAGCGGCGCACAATAACGTCACCCAATGATGACTAGTCCAAACGCCATGTCTGACAACGACGAACTACAGCAAATTGCGCATCTGCGCCGAGAGTACACCCGTGGCGGCCTGCGTCGCCACGACCTTCCTGCTGAACCTCTGCCGCTTTTTGAGCGCTGGCTCTCTCAGGCCTGCGAGGCAAAGTTAGCCGATCCGACGGCCATGGTGGTGGCGACGGTTGATGAAAATGGTCAGCCGTATCAGCGAATCGTTTTGCTGAAGCACTACGACGAAAAAGGGCTGGTGTTTTACACCAACCTGGGGAGCCGCAAAGCGCACCAACTGGAGAAGAATCCGCGTATTAGCCTGCTGTTTCCGTGGCATATGCTGGAGCGTCAGGTAATGGTGATTGGCAAGGCGGAACGCCTGTCGACACTTGAAGTGGTAAAGTATTTCCACAGCCGCCCGCGCGACAGTCAGATTGGCGCCTGGGTTTCCAAACAGTCCAGCCGCATTTCTGCGCGCGGGATCCTCGAAAGCAAATTCCTTGAGCTGAAGCAGAAATTCCAGCAGGGCGAAGTGCCTTTGCCGAGTTTCTGGGGCGGTTTCCGCGTCTCCATTGAGCAGATGGAGTTCTGGCAGGGCGGTGAACATCGTCTTCACGACCGTTTTTTATACCAACGTGAAGAAGGCGCGTGGAAAATCGACCGACTGGCGCCGTAAACCCCCAAATTTGTTGTTTTAAGCGCTAGCGCTGAGGGCGTCGGCGCTTTATTCTATAGAGCTTTCGCGTCTGGCGAAAAGTCGTGTACCGGCATAGGTGCAGTCGTATATACATGGAGAATTTGATGGCAAGCAGTAACTTGATTAAACAACTGCAAGAGCGGGGGCTAGTTGCCCAGGTAACGGACGAGGTAGCGTTAGCAGAGCGACTGGCGCAAGGCCCGATCGCGCTCTATTGCGGCTTCGATCCTACCGCTGACAGCTTGCATTTGGGGCATCTTGTTCCATTGTTATGCCTCAAACGCTTCCAGCAGGCGGGCCATAAGCCTGTTGCGCTGGTGGGCGGCGCCACCGGTCTGATTGGCGACCCGAGCTTTAAAGCCGCCGAGCGTAAGCTGAACACCGAAGACACCGTGCAGGAGTGGGTAGATAAAATTCGCAAACAGGTTGCACCGTTCCTCGATTTCGACTGCGGCGACAACTCCGCAATTGCCGCGAACAACTATGATTGGTTTGGCGGCATGAACGTGCTGACCTTCCTGCGCGACATCGGCAAGCACTTCTCTGTTAACCAGATGATTAACAAAGAAGCCGTGAAGCAGCGTTTGAATCGTGACGACCAGGGTATTTCCTTTACCGAGTTCTCTTACAACCTGCTGCAGGGCTATGACTTTGCCTGCCTGAATAAACTGCACGGCGTGGCGCTGCAGATTGGCGGTTCCGACCAGTGGGGCAACATCACCTCCGGTATCGACCTGACCCGTCGTCTGCATCAGAATCAGGTGTTTGGCCTCACCGTTCCGCTGATCACTAAAGCGGATGGCACCAAGTTCGGCAAGACCGAAGGTGGCGCAGTCTGGCTGGATCCGAAAAAAACCAGCCCGTACAAATTCTATCAGTTCTGGATCAACACCGCGGATGCTGACGTTTACCGCTTCCTGAAGTTCTTCACCTTCATGGACATTGAAGAGATCAATGCGCTGGAAGAAGAAGACAAAAACAGCGGCAAAGCCCCGCGCGCCCAGTATGTACTGGCCGAACAGGTCACCCGTCTGGTTCACGGCGAAGAAGGTCTGGTGGCGGCAAAACGCATTACCGATAGCCTGTTTAGCGGTTCTCTGAGCGCGTTGAGCGAAGCCGACTTCGAGCAGCTGGCGCAGGACGGCGTGCCGATGGTTGAGATGGAAAAAGGCGCCGACCTGATGCAGGCGCTGGTGGATTCTGAGCTTCAGCCGTCTCGTGGGCAAGCGCGTAAGACCATTGCCTCCAATGCGGTCACCATCAACGGTGAGAAACAAGCCGATCCGGAATACTTCTTCAAGGACAGCGATATTCTGTTCGGGCGTTACACCTTGTTACGCCGCGGTAAGAAAAATTACTGTTTGATCTGCTGGAAGTAATTTTCAGAAACAGGGGGGCGTGGGAAACTACGCCCCCTTCTTTTTATGTCGTCTGAGTAGAATCAATGAACAACATCCTTGCGATTCAATCCCACGTTGTTTTCGGGCATGCGGGCAACAGCGCTGCGGAATTTCCGATGCGTCGCCTTGGCGCCAACGTCTGGCCGCTGAATACCGTTCAGTTTTCCAATCATACCCAGTACGGCCAATGGACAGGCTGTGTGATGCCGCCTGCGCATCTGACGGAGATTGTGCAGGGCATTGCGGCTATCGATCAGCTTAAGCGCTGTGACGCGGTGCTGAGCGGCTATCTTGGCTCTGCGGAGCAGGGCGAGCATATCCTCGGCATTGTGCGTCAGGTCAAAGCGGCGAACCCGCAGGCGAAATATTTCTGCGATCCGGTAATGGGCCATCCGGAAAAAGGCTGCATCGTGGCGCCCGGCGTGGCGGAGTTCCACAAACGCTATGCGCTGCCGGCTAGCGATATTATCGCGCCGAACCTGGTTGAGCTGGAGATCCTCTCAGGCCACGAAGTCCAAAGCGTGAGTGAAGCCGTCAGCGCGGCTCGCGAGCTGATTGCCCTGGGGCCAGAGATTGTACTGGTTAAACATCTGGCGCGCGCAGGCTACAGTACCGATCGTTTTGAGATGCTGCTGGTGACCGCCGATGCCGCATGGCACATCAGTCGTCCGCTCATTGATTTTGGCTCTCGCCATCCGGTTGGCGTTGGCGACGTCACCAGCGGACTGTTGCTGGTTAAGCTCTTACAGGGGGCAACGCTGCGCGATGCACTTGAGCATGTGACGGCGGCGGTGTATGAGATTATGCTGACGACTAAAACGATGGGTGAGTACGAGCTGCAGGTTGTTGCGGCACAGGACCTGATTGCGAAGCCTGAGCACTGCTTTAGCGCCACGCAACTGTAACCTGGCGCATTTTGTCGGGCTACGTTCGCATATCTGCACGCGCAATGTAGCCCGGACGAGGCGAAATTAACTGCCGGGGACGATTATTTCAACCCTTCCGCCGCCAGCGCCGCGGCAACCGCCGGACGCGCCGCAACGCGAGCCATATAGTCCGCAATATTCTGATACCCCGCCATATCCATCTTCACGGCGAACGCCCAGCGCAGTACGGTAAACAGGTAAGCATCGGCAATGGTAAAGCGAGAACCGCTAATCCACTGTGCGCCAGCCAGCGACTCATCAATATAGGCCAGCTTTTTGTCCAACAGCGCACGAACCGTCGGTTTGTAGTCTTCCGGCGTATCCGGGCGGAACAGGGGGGTAAAGCCTTTGTGTAGCTCGGTGGCGATGAAGTTCAGCCACTCCAGCGTCTTGTAGCGGTTAATGCTGCCGACCGGCGCCAGCAGTTGACGGTCCGCGACGCTATCGGCGAGATACTGCATGATCGCCACGCCTTCGGTCAGCAGGGTGTTGTCGTCCAGCAGCAGGGCGGGAACCTGGCCTTTCGGGTTGACCTTCAGGAAATCGTCACCGTTTTCCATACGTTTGTGCATCAGATCGACGCCGATCAGCGTGAAATCCTTTCCGCTTTCCCGCAGCGTGATGTGCGATGCAAGGGAACAGGCGCCGGGTTTGTAGAACAATTTCATGGGTAACTCCTTCAGACTATGATTATTTTTGTTGTCCGTTGGCAGAAGGGCGGCCAATGGATATGAAAGTATGTTAGTGCCTGCGCAGATAAAAAAAAAGCCGCTAACATGCGTTAGCGGCCCAAAATTATTCGTTTCCCGATGACATTATGCGGAAGCGACTTTACCGTCAGCAGCAGGCTTTGAGTCGTCCTGAGTCATGCGGTTCAGTTTCGGTGCTGTCAGCAGCATCAGCACGGCGATAACGGCAGTGACAACGCCAATCTGCAGGAATACGCGGCCATACACTTCCAGAGACATCACCGGGTCGGTCACGTCTTCCGGTACCGCCATCATGCCAGCCACATAGCCGCCGATGATGTTTGCGCCAGCGGTGGTCAGGAACCAGCTACCCATGATGAAGCCCATCAGACGCTGCGGAACCAGCTGTGCAACCATTGCCAGACCCAGACCAGAGATCATCAGCTCGCCGATGCTCTGCAGGCCGTAGCTGATGATCAGCCAGTTAACGGAAACGATACCTGCGTCGGTGGCGAACTTCGCGCCCAGCGGCAGAATCAGGAACGCACCGGAGCACAACACCATACCAATCGCGAACTTGGTCGGCATCGGCAGGGTGTCGCCCATTTTGTTGTAGATAGCGGCCAGAATCGGGCTACCAATGATGATCCAGAACGGGTTCAGGGCCTGATACTGTTCCGGTTCGAACGCGATACCCAGAATAGAGTGTTCAACGTTACGAATCGCGAAGAAGTTCAGCGACGTCGGCATCTGGCTGTACAGCACGAAGAAGATGATAGCTTCGAGCATCAGGATAAAGGCCACAATCATCTTACGACGCGGCGCACCGGTCATGGAGAAGGTTTCTTTACCAAAGATAATGATGATGCCCAGTGCGATTACGCCCAGAACCATACGTGCGACGCCCTGGTTGTGCAGCAGCCAGGTCGCGATAGCGATCAGGATAACCACACCCACGATGGTCAGCAGCAGATTGCGGTAGTTAGTCGGCTCGAAGTCAGGTTTGGAACCGTATTGTTTAACCCAACGCTGGCAGAAGGCAAAGTTGACAACGGTGATCAGCATACCGACGACGCTCAGCGCGAACGCGGTGCTCCAGCCGTACTTAGCTGCCAGCCATGGCGTTGCCAGCATAGAGAAGAACGAACCGATGTTGACGGACATGTAGTACATCGTAAATGCACCGTCCAGACGCGGGTCGTCTTTGGCATAGCAGGTAGAGAGCAGGGAGGATGGGTTGGCTTTGAACAGGCCGTTACCCACGGCAATCGCCGCCATGCCCATATAAACGATACCGGCGTCGTGGCCTGACCATGCGACTAAAGCGTAGCCGATGGCGAGAACGACGGCCCCCAGCATGATAACGCGTTTTGTCCCCAGTACTTTATCGCCCAGCCAGCCGCCGATAGCAACCAGGCCGTAGACCAGAGCACTGAAGGAAGAGAACAGAGTAATGGAGTCCGCTTCGGACATACCCAGCTGTTTAACCAGGTAAACGGCCATGATGCCTTGCAGGCCGTAGAAACCAAAACGCTCCCACAACTCGATAGAGAAGATGAGATAGAACGCTTTAGGTTGTTTGAAGGCGTTTAAGCTAACGCTTTCCGTTGGTTTTTTGTTTGCAGTAGACACATATACCTCTTATTTACATCCCATTTCATGGGGGGTGTACTGGGCGGAGATGCTCTTTTTGGCACCCGCCTTATAGTTATTCTGGAGGGAAACGGCAAGTAATGTTCACTATCCTGCGCCTTCAGACAAGGCTTTTGCAATACTCTGTTACAAATAAAAAGTCTGGTACAATCAACCGTCTTTGCAAATGTTATTTAGCGTTAAATTTCACTGTTTAAAAATTGATGGTTTATTCTTCTGATAAAGTAGGGCGAAACTCGTAACGTAACCATATCTTCTGCTGATGGCGCTTAAAAGTAGTGATATAGGCTAGATTCTGAAAAATTGCTGGATGATCATCTTGTGCTCTGTAAGTGAGGCATTGTGATGATGGCGTCGTTTTCTACGTAAAGAAACATAAATGCAACATTATGTTGCCCGGATGTTTTCGTCAGCGTTTGTATAGAAATTTTCGCTCGCGATGACGTATTTAACCTGCCAAAGCGTTATATAAGCGCTAAAAGTGCCAAATACTGAATAATTATATGGGATTAAACGCTGCTTGAGTGAGGAGAGGCAGGCGTGGCGTTGACTTGCCACGCAGCCAGACATGAATTAAAGCTCGGTTTTCTCTTTATATTCACAGAGATCTTCGATGAGACAGGAACCACAGCGCGGCTTGCGGGCGATGCAGGTGTAGCGACCATGCAATATCAGCCAGTGATGGCAGTCAACCTTGAACTCGGCGGGAACCACCTTCAGTAGCTTATCTTCAACTTGCTCAACGTTTTTACCCGGCGCGAAGTTAGTGCGGTTGCAGACGCGGAAAATATGCGTGTCGACGGCGATGGTCGGCCAGCCGAAGGCGGTGTTGAGCACCACGTTGGCCGTTTTACGTCCTACCCCGGGCAGCGCTTCCAGCGCCGCGCGGTCTTCCGGAACCTCTCCGTCGTGCAGTTCAAGCAACATTCGGCAGGTTTTAATCACGTTTTCTGCCTTGCTGTTAAACAGACCGATGGTTTTGATGTACTCCTTCACACCGTCTACGCCGAGATCCAGCATCGCCTGCGGCGTGTTGGCGACTGGGTATAGCTTAGCTGTCGCTTTGTTAACGCTGACGTCGGTGGCCTGCGCTGAAAGCAGCACTGCAATCAGCAGTTCAAAAGGTGAGGTGAAATTCAGTTCTGTGGTCGGATGCGGGTTGTTGTCCCGTAGGCGACTTAAAATTTCCAGCCGTTTTGCTTTATTCATCAGGCTTTCTCTGCGGTATCAACGTCTGCGTTTGCTGCGCCAACGGCCTGCGCGCGGCGTTGTTTTGTTCGTTCGTCAATCAGGTATTTGATGGCCAGCAGCATGCCAAGGCCGATAAAGGCGCCAGGCGGCAGCATCGCCAGCAGGAAGGGGGTATCGGTGTGGAACACTTCAATACGCAATACCTTAGCCCAACTACCAAGCAGGCCGTCAGCGCCGTCAAAGAGGGTGCCATTGCCCAGCAGTTCGCGGATTGAACCCAGCACGAACATCGTGCAGGTGGCTCCCATACCAATAGCAAAACCGTCTAGCGCCGACAGCGCCGGGCCTTTTTTGGCGGCAAAGGCTTCCGCACGCCCAACCACGATACAGTTAGTGACGATCAGCGGGATGAAGATACCGAGAGACTGATACAGGCCGAAGGCGTAGGCGTTGATCAGCATCTGTACGGCGCTCACCACCGACGCGATAATCATCACGTAGATAGGGATGCGAATTTCCGCTGGCGTCCAGCGGCGCAGACTGGAGATGGCCAGGTTGGTCAGTGTCAGCACCAGCGTGGTTGCCAGGCCCAGCCCCAGGGCGTTGGTGGCGGTAGAGGTGACCGCCAATAGCGGGCACATGCCCAGCAGCTGAACCAGCGCGGAGTTGTTTTTCCAGAGCCCCTGGACAATAACCTCTTTAACCTCGCTCATGATTTACTCTCCACAGGCTTGCAGTTGCGACAGTTGATTCGGCAGCGTTTGAGCATACAATCCGGCGCGTTTCACCGCATTGACCACCGCGCGGGGGGTAATCGTCGCACCGGTAAACTGATCAAATTGCCCACCGTCTTTTTTTACCGCCCATTGGCTGTCGTCCGGGCCAGCGATTTTCTTCCCGCTGAAGAAGGTAATCCAGTCGGAGAGGCGGAGTTCAATTTTGTCCCCCAGCCCCGGGGTTTCATGATGCTCGGTGACGCGCGTGCCCAGCACGGTGCCGCTGAAGTCGGCGCCGACCAGCAGTTGAATCGCCCCGGAATAACCGTCTGGAGCGGTGGCTTCAATGACTGCGGCCACCGGTTTATCGTCCTTGCGGGCAATATAGATTTTGTGTGTGCCTTTCCCCAGTTCTGGGGCATCGACGACAAAGCAGCTCTTTAGCAGCGAATTATTATAGCTGTCAGCGGGAATGACCTGCTGGAACAGCGCATTTTGCTGCTTCTCTGCCTGCTCATCAATGGTGTGCTTGGTTAACTGGTTGATCGCCGCGGTGAGTCCGGTAGAACCTGCAGCGAATAGCGCCAGCGTGACACCGTGTTTACGCATGGTTTTTAACATCGTTATCCTCAGCGGTGTCCGTAAACGCGCGGGCGCGTGTAGTAGTCGATCAGCGGTACCGTAATGTTAGCCAGCAGCACGGCAAAGGCGACGCCGTCCGGATAGCCGCCGAAGCTGCGAATCAGCCACACCAGGAGGCCCGCCAGCGCACCAAAGATCAGACGTCCACGATTGGTCGTCGAAGCGGTCACCGGGTCGGTCAGAATGAAAAAGGCGCCTAGCATGGTCGCACCCGACAGCAGATGTATCTGCGGTGAAGCAAGGTCGTCCGGATGAAGCAGCCAGCCGAGCGTTGCGCAGACCGCCAGACTCAGCAGAAAACTCACCGGGATATGCCAGCGAATCGCTTCCTGCCATAGCAGGAACAGGCCGCCAGCAAGGTAGGCGAGGTTCACCCACTGCCAGCCCACGCCAGCCAGCGCGCCGTGATAAATGGCTGCGTTCAGAATCTCTTCTACCGACTGGCCGGCATGACGAGAGGTTTTGAAGGTATCCAATGGTGTTGCCTGGCTGATGCCATCAATACCCAACTTCAGGGCATTCATATCCTGACCCGAGACGGTGTGACCGGTAAAGATCATCTGCACCGCGTCCATAAAACCCGGCGTCGCGGCAGCAACGCCGTGCGGCGGCAGCCAGGAGGTCATCTGAACCGGGAAGGAGATCAGCAGAACCACGTAGCCAATCATCGCGGGGTTAAACGGGTTCTGTCCCAGTCCACCATACAGCTGTTTAGCAATAATGACGGCGAAGGCCGTGCCCAGGACAACCATCCACCAAGGTGCGAAAGGGGGAATACTGATGGCCAGCAGTAAGCCGGTCAGCAGCGCTGAGTTATCCGCAAGCGTTCGGGGAATATTTTGTTTGCGCAGGCGCAGGACCAGCGCTTCGGCAAGCCAGGCGGTCACAATCGCCAGGATGAGCTGAATAAAGGTTCCCCAGCCGAAAAACCAGCTCTGCACCAGAATACCGGGCAGGGCGGCGACGATCACCAGCATCATAATGCGTGATGTCTGGCGATGGTTGTGGGTGTAAGGGGAACTTGCGATCTTGAAAACCATTTAATCCTCGTTAACGGCCTGAGCGGCTTTCCTGGCTTGAACACGGGCAATAGCAGCAGCAACGGCGGCTTTGCGGGGATCGTCGTTGGCGGCTGGTTCGCTAACAGCGCTGTGCGCCGCTTTACGCGCTTTGGCGCGCGCGATGGCAGCTTCAACCGCGGCTTTACGCGGGTCAACGGTGTCGCTCTCGCTGACAACCGGCACGGTGTCCGCTGATTGTGCCGCTTTGCGCGCTTTGGCGCGCGCGATGGCAGCTTCAACCGCGGCTTTACGCGGGTCAACGGTGTCGCTCTCGCTGACAACCGGCACGGTGTCCGCTGATTGTGCCGCTTTGCGCGCTTTGGCGCGCGCGATGGCAGCTTCAACCGCGGCTTTACGCGGGTCAACGGTGTCGCTCTCGCTGACAACCGGTACGGTGTCCGCTGACTGCGCCGCTTTTCGTGCTTTGGCACGGGCGATGGCTGCTTCAACCGCCGCTTTACGCGGGTCGCTGCTGGCCTCTGTCACATCAACTTCTGGCTGCGTTTCAGCTTTACGGGCTTTTGCTCGTGCAATCGCCGCCTCGACGGCGGCTTTGCGTGGATCGATGACATCATTCGCGCTTTGACGTTTCTCCGCCTGCGCTGCGCGAGCCTGCGCTTTACGCGCTTCGCGCGCGGCAGTAACAGCGCTGTTATCCGGCAGTGAGCCGGATTGAATGACAATCGGCTGCGTTGCCTGCTGCTGTTTTTCACGCACTCGCGCCAGGGCGGCATGAATAGCGTCCTGGTCCCTGGCGGTCGGCTGCACGGCCGCTTTTTTATGGCGTTCTTCGCGGGCGACTTTCTCACGTTCAAGTCGCTGTTGGCGCGCTTCGAAACGGGCTTTCGCTTCGGCGGCGCGCTGTTCTTCCTGGCGGATGGCGTTGATTTCCGCCTTTTCCTGACGGAAATACTGCACCAGCGGAATACTGCTCGGACACACCCATGCGCAGGCGCCGCACTCGATGCAGTCTGACAGATTATGGGCGGTGGCCTTATCGTGCTGCTGACCTTTGCTGAACCAGTAAAGCTGCTGCGGCAGGAGGTCTGCCGGGCAGGCGTCAGCACAGGCACTACAGCGGATACAACCTTTTTCCTCTTCGGGTTCGCCCATTTCCGCAGCCGACGGGGCCAGCAGACAGTTGGTGATTTTCACCACCGGAACGTCGAGCCAGGGCAGAGTAAAGCCCATCAGCGGGCCGCCCATAATCACCATCTGATCGCTGGTCGGGCAGAATCCCGCGTGGCTCAGCAGGTGTTTGACCGGCGTACCGAGACGCGCCCAGACGTTGCCCGGCAGCGAAACCGATTCGCCGGTCAGCGTTACCACGCGTTCGGTCAGCGGCTCGCCGTCGATCACTGCACGCTTCACCGCGTAGGCCGTCCCGACGTTTTGCATCAGGATGCCAATATCGGAAGAACGTCCACCGTGCGGCACCTGCTTACCGGTCAAAATCTGCGTCAGCTGTTTCGCGCCGCCGGAGGGGTATTTGGTTGGAATGACGCGCAAACTTATGCCGTGGCAGCCTGCAAGCACTGCACGCATCATTGAGATGGCCTGCGGCTTGTTATCTTCGATGCCAATCAGCACCTGCTGCGGCTGCAGAATGTGCGCCAGAATCTGGATACCTTCGACGATCTGCGCAGCGCAGTCCTGCATCAGGCGATCGTCAGCCGTAATGTACGGCTCGCATTCGGCGGCGTTGATGATTAACGTCTCAATCTTATCGCCACCACCACGCAGTTTAGTACCGGTAGGGAAGCCTGCGCCGCCTAAACCAGCCACGCCAAACTGGTGAATACGTTCAATCAACGCTTCGCGGCTGTGATTTTTGTAATCATGCCAGCCGTCGCGGGGTATCCACCGGTCTTCACCGTCGGCATCAATGATCACGCTCATTTCCGGCAGCGCAGAAGGATGCGCCGTCGCATGAGGTTCAACGGCGACAACCGTACCTGAGGTTGGCGCATGAACGGGCAGCATCCGGCCCCAACCGCGGGTCAGCGGCTGGCCGCGCAGGACGCGATCGCCCGGCTGAACGCACAGTTCGCCTTCGGCGCCGATGTGCTGCTTCAGAGGGATCACAAAACGCTGGGCAAGCGGTATCTGGCGCAGTGGCGTGCCGTTAGACTGCGTTTTCATCTCTGGCGGGTGAATGCCCCCGTCGAAATCCCAGATTTTGTCTTTTCTGAAGGCGGAGAATAGCTTAAGCATGGTGTTCCACAGGAATAATTCGTACCGGGATCGTGTGCAGGTCCCATTTCCAGCTTTCGGTGGTCGTTTCTACCGGGCGTAATTCAATACACTGCGTGGGGCACGGGGCGACACACAAATTGCAGCCGGTACACAGGTCGCTCACCACGGTGTGCATGGCGCGCGTGGCACCAATGATGGCATCCACCGGGCAGGCCTGAATGCACTTGGTGCAGCCGATACAGTTATTTTCATCAATAACCGCCAGCATACGCACCGGCTCTGCCACAGCTTCACCGCCGCCGATAGGCTGCGGGTCGACGTTCAGTAGCTCGGCGATTTTCAACATGACGGCTTCACCGCCAGGCGCGCAGCAGTTAATTTTCTCCCCGTTACTCACCGCCTCTGCATACGGACGACAGCCCGGGTAGCCGCATTGGCCACACTGGCTTTGCGGCAGCAGTTCATCAATTTTTTCGACTACCGGGTCGTCCTCAACGGCAAAACGGCGTGAGGCGTAACCGAGAATGACGCCAAAAATCAGCCCTAACAGGCTGATTGCAGCGACAGCAATCCAGAAGGTCATCATTACAACTTCACCAACCCACTAAAGCCCATAAAGGCCAACGACATTAAACCGGCGGTAATTAACGCGATGGCGTTACCGCGGAAAGGGGCGGGCACGTCGGAAACGACCAGGCGCTCGCGAATGGAAGCGAAGAGCACCATCACCAGCGAGAAGCCTACGGCGGCGGAGAAACCGTACAGCGCCGATTGCAGAAAATTGTGGCCGAGGTTGATGTTCAGCAACGCGACACCGAGCACCGCGCAGTTGGTGGTGATCAGCGGCAGGAAAATACCCAGCAGACGATACAGCGCCGGGCTGGTTTTACGTACCACCATTTCCGTGAACTGGACGACCACGGCAATAACCAGAATAAAGGCCAGGGTGCGCAGATAGACTAAATCCAGCGGGATAAGAATCCAGGTATCAATAAGCCACGCGCAAATAGACGCCAGCGTCATCACGAAGGTTGTCGCCAGCCCCATTCCCATCGCGGTTTCCAATTTTTTGGAAACGCCCATGAACGGGCACAGCCCAAGGAACTTCACCAGGACGAAGTTATTTACCAGAACTGTACCGATAAAGAGCAATAAATAGTCAGTCATTATTCGACCTGTAACAAAAAAAGCCACCTATTATCTGACAAAGTGCCTCAAGCGACAACAGGTTAACTGTGGGGTTATTACGCGCGGGTAAAGGTGCGTTTAACCCGTTGAGAACGCTTGAGATACGGCACAATTAGCGCGGCTGCCAGCAGGGGCAGCAGAAGCTGACGCACGGCCAGATCGTCGGAGATAGGTGAAAACGCAAAAGCTTTGACCGCCAGCAATACGCCAATCATCAGCCAGATAATGTAGTGTTTTGGCACGTTGCGACGACGTTTGAAGAAAGCAATAGTCAGCCACAGCGTGTAATACCACATGGCAATAAACGACAGAAATGACAGACCAAGAAATAGGGTATTGCTACCGCCCATCTCTTTGACCAGCGCCAGAGTATGAGGATTAAGCAGGACGTAACCAAATTTCACCAGCGTGACGGTGATGCTTAAAAGCTGCACAAGCAGCCAGGCTAATGGGCCAAGTAGCCATCCGCCAATACGTTCTGCAGAATTATCTGACATTGTGTCTCCTGAAAATCAGCGCCAGTCATGAGAAGGGAAATACAGGTCGAGGAGTATAAGCAACTGGCGCTGAGGAAAAAACTATTATTGCACAAAACGCCAAACGTTCTTGGGAACCTGTCCAACATCGTACAAACGACCGCCAGAAACCAGCTCAGCACGGCGATGGTCGGCCGCGCGATACATATTGATAAGCTCTTCTGTGTTGGTCAGCGAATAGTTCAGGTGGTCGTAGAGTTTTTCAAGATTATCCAGCGAACTCACTTTGCGGAACTTTAATAAATAATCCAGAACGGTCATTTGAGGGCATCCATTATAATGTTAAAGCTCACCGTACACCGTTTTCTTCCGGGCAAAAGGGCGAAAACGAGACGGTTAATGCGGCATTTATAGCCAATGTGTTTATCGACATCCGTTTTAATAGAGAGTTCAGCGTATGCCGCTCAACCTCAGTGGGATATTGCGGATTATTTGGCTAATAAGAATGAATTACAATGACAGAAAATGTGCTTATTGATTTCACCCCAAAAAAGAGGGCGTTTTTAAGCAGTCAGGGCGTCGGTTGACGCCCTGAAAGGGTGGGTTTAGCGGTTTTCGCCGCGGCTGGCAATCACGTCTTTGTACCAGAAGAAACTTTTTTTACGTTTACGCGCCAGGTTCTGCTTATGGTCGACGTAAACAAAGCCATACTGCTTTTTGTAGCCGTTGAGCCAGCTTAGCAAATCGATAAATGACCACGGGTAATATCCGCGTACATCGGCACCGAGTTCAATTGCTTTTTCCAGCGCATCAATGTGTACGCGCAGGAAGTCGATCCGCGGATCATCAACCACTTCTCCATCGATAATCGGGTCAACCGCGCCCAGGCCGTTTTCAGTGATATAGATAGGAATATCGCCGTAGCGTTCTTTGATCATCATGATGCCATCGGTCAGCCCCTGCGGCCAGATTTCCCAGCCCCATTCGGTATAGACGCTTTCCGGATTGCGCACGAAGTAGAACAGCCCCTCGACGCCCTGTTCGCCGCTGACTTTTTCTTTGGGCGGCTGGGCGGAAACGGTCTCACGGCGATAGTAGTTGAGACCAATAAAGTCACAGCGGTTGTTACGCAGCAGTTCGTCATCGCCCGGCGCGAAGCGCGGTACGCCCCATAGCGCCTGCGACTGTGCCAGCAGTTCATCCGGATAGCGGCCTTTCAACACCGGGTCGTAGAGCCAGTGGGTATGAATGGCGTCCGCCAGCTCGGTTGCGGCAATATCTTCCGCGCTATTGGTCAGCGGCGAGTGCGGCTGAAGCACGTTCACAAAGCCAATTTCACCTTTTATCTCCATGCCGCGGAAGGCTTTCACGGCCATGGCGTGGGCGACAAAAACGTGGTGACAGGCCTGAATGGCGCGCGCCGGGTTACGCACTGACGGCGGATGGCTGCCGGTGATATAGCCGTGGCCAATAAACACGATGGTTTCGTTAAAGGTGGCCCATTTCTTCACCCGCGAGCCAAAGCGTGAATAACACAGGCGGGCATACTCTTCAAACGCCTCCGCAGTGGAACGCGCTTCCCAGCCGCCTTCATCCTGAAGCGCCTGAGGCAGGTCCCAGTGGTAGAGGGTAATCATCGGCTCAATATTATGCGCCAGCAGCGCGTCAATCAGATCGCTATAGAACTTCACGCCCGCTTCGTTGATTTCGCCGCGGCCTTCCGGCAACAGGCGGGGCCAGGAGATGGAAAAACGGTAGCTCTGCAGGCCCATTTCGGCCATCAGCTCAACGTCTTCTTTGAATCGATGGTAGTGATCGACGGCAACGTCGCCGTTGGTGCCCTGGTAGGTGGCCCCGGGTTGATGAGAGAAAATATCCCAGATGGACGGGCCTTTGCCGTCTTCGTTATATGCACCTTCAACCTGGTACGCTGCGGTAGCGGCACCCCAGAGAAAATTTTGGGGAAAAGCAGACATGTAACACTCCTTATCTGTGTGATAAGGGGAGTGTAAAGTGAGGCGTTATGATGTGCAACCGGTTTCAGAAACCGGTTGCATGGATGCGATCCGAATCACTTTTTTAACGTGTCGAAATTACTTTTTTTGCAGTGATGCGGTGGTCGTGGGTTCCGGCGACTTATAGTCGTCGATGTGATGCGCGACAAACAGCAGGAGAACGGAAAAACCCAGAATAACCCAACCAATCAGTTCAACAATACGAGACAATACGGAATTCATGAAATTTATCTAACAATCCATTGATAAAATAATGCCAGAGCAAGATCTTAGCGCGCCCGCGCCACAACGCAAGTTTTCAGCGGAATCGATTCTACGGATGCTTAATATTTCAACAATCGACCGTTTGCCTGGCCATAATGTTATTAAACTGTTGTACGGCATCATCAGATGAGGTCAAATAAGAAATCGATTACAAAATTAGTTTAATCCCGTTACTTCAGAAGTGAGGCTGCAATATGAGTGATCCAATTCGCGTTGGGCTGGTGGGCTATGGCTACGCCAGTAAGACATTTCATGCGCCGCTGATCGTCGGCACGTCGGGTATGGAACTGGCGTTTGTTTCCAGCAGTGACGCCGCTAAGGTACATGCCGACTGGCCAGCGGTCAGCGTGGTGTCCGACCCCCAGGCGCTGTTTAACGATCCGAGTATTGATCTGATTGTCATTCCTACCCCCAACGATACCCATTACCCGCTGGCTAAAGCAGCGCTGGAAGCAGGGAAGAACGTGGTGGTCGACAAACCCTTCACCGTGACACTGTCACAAGCGCGCGAGCTGGACACGCTGGCAAAACAGCAGGGCAAACTGCTTTCGGTATTCCACAACCGTCGCTGGGATAGCGACTTCCTAACGGTTAAAGCGCTGATTAATGAAGGTAAATTAGGCGATATCTCCCATTTCGAATCACACTTCGACCGTTATCGTCCGCAGGTTCGCGCCCGCTGGCGTGAACAGGCAGGGCTGGGTAGCGGCATCTGGTACGATTTAGGCCCGCATTTACTGGACCAGGCGGTCAACCTGTTTGGCTTACCGCAAAGCCTGTATGTCGATCTCGGCCAGCTTCGCCCGGGCGCGCAGGCAACGGACTACTTCCATGCGGTACTGACCTATCCACAGCGTCGCGTTGTGCTCCATTCCACGCTGCTGGCTGCGGCGGAAACGGCGCGCTATATCGTCCATGGCACGCAGGCCAGCTACGTGAAATTTGGCCTTGATCCACAGGAAGATCGCCTGAAAAACGGTGAACGCTTGCCGCAAGCCGATTGGGGCTATGACATGCGCGACGGCATTCTGACCACGGTTGAAGGTGAAGAGCGAGTCGAAGAAAGCTGGCTGACGTTGCCGGGTAATTACCCCGCATATTACGCCGCCATTCGCGATGCCCTGAACGGCATCGGTGAGAACCCGGTGCCCGCAGGTCAGGCCATTCAGATCATGGAGTTGATTGAGCTGGGCATTGAGTCCGCGAAGCATCGTGCTGCGCTGGCGCTGGTATAAAGAGCCAGGGAAAATCCCGGTAGCGAATGCCACCGGGATGATTTTTATCCGCGTTGTACGCGGGCGATGAGCGCCTGCTTTTCGCTAGCCGAGAGGAAGGCCATTTCCAGTCCGTTAATCTGCGCCTGGCGAATCTGCGCCGCAGTTAATCCCGCCGCAGGGGCGGCGATGTGATATTCGTGTTGAATATCGATCCCCTGTACGGCCGGGTCGTCGGTATTCAGGCTCGCCAGCACGCCGTGCTCCAGGAAGGTTTTCAGCGGGTGCTGCGCCAGCGATGCGACGGTACTGGTCTGAATATTGGAGGTCAGGCAGGATTCGATGCCGATGCGTTTCTCTGCAAGGAAATCCATCAACGCAGGATCTTCAACCGCTTTGACGCCGTGACCAATACGCTCCGCGCCAAGCTCACGAATGGCTTGCCAGATACTTTCCGGGCCGGCAGCTTCACCGGCATGGACGGTAATGCGCCAACCGGCATCACGGGCACGAGTGAAGTGGTCGAGGAACAGAGTGCCCGGGAAGCCGAGCTCGTCACCGGCCAGGTCGAGTGCGGTAATGCCATCACGGTGTGCCAGCAACGCGTTCAGCTCTTCTTCACAGGCCGCTTCGCCGAAGGTGCGGCTCATGATGCCAATCAGACGCGCTTCAACGTTAAAGGCTTTGCAACCTTCTTTTACGCCGGCAATCACCGCTTCGACCACGCCGTCTACCGGCAAGTGGTGGGTCATCGCCATATAACGCGGAGAAAAACGTAGCTCAACGTAGTGCAGGCCATTGCGCGCCGCATCTTCTACGTTCTCATAAGCAACGCGACGGCAAGCTTCTAAGGACGCCAGCACCTTAACCCCCCAGTCAAGCTTGCTGAGGAAGCTCACGAGATCCGGTTCATTGCTGGTGACCTGCACGTGCGGCAGTAAGGTTTCCAGCGTAGAGGCAGGCAGCGACAGATTAAACTGGCGGCCGAGATCGAGGATGGTTTGGGGGCGAATATTACCGTCAAGGTGGCGGTGAACGTCAGTTAAAGGCAGGTTGGTATCGATCATGGCAGCACTCTTATTTTAGTTAAAGTGCAAACTATTATACAACAGGGCAGTAACCAGTTAAAAGTTTTGAAAAAAACGCGGTGATACAATAATTTGGGAGAGCTATGGGGGAAATCATAGCATCTTTGCATTTTGATGCCCCTCTGAGTGGCAATGTTTGCGGATAACCCGATTTATCGATGTCCGCCTTCCAGCGTACCGTCCCGGTTGACAAGGCCACCGCGTAGATTGCTGATATTGAAACCAGATGCAATCCAGGTTTGATCCCGGCGTTGAGATTTACGATGAGGATTCGAATTAATTTGTGAACTTGTTCGCCGATAGCTACCAACGGAAATAAATCTGGAGAATAAAACCCCTCTTAATTATTTCGTATATACGCAGAAATGTGACCGGGCGCAAATCTATGGAGCTATTTTAAATATATACGTTATTGGCCCAGGCAGTAATGGCGCATTGTTATTAAGTCAACTCTTAAAGGAATAGTGAAAATGAAAATTATCAAAGGCGAAGACTATACATGTGATGGCTACGAAGTAGATGAACCTCGTATTGATAATGCTAGCGTCACACCCGGCTGGCATAAACATGGATACGTGTACTCCCTTAATAGCATTGAGCAAAAATTATTATGCGACCATGGTTATAAATTAGTCACCAACGGGTGGTACAGAAAAGGCGATTTCTATGAGATTCTTGATCCAAAAGGACGAGTCGTTGAACCTGATGAATTGATGTTGATTCTGAAAAAACTTGATAAATAATCATCAAATACTGGCTGCATTAATTATCTATTTATTGGTACAGCCAGTATCGACTTATATTAGTAGTGAAGATGCCGTTTATAGCTTATTGTTGTATGGCTAACATCTCTTGTCACTATAAATGGTAATGCAATACAAGCAATGATTGCATTACCCTGCTAGCTGAACGTGAATACCTTGTTGATTAATTTGGTTATTTTATCAGTCTGGCAACGTTTTGGCGATTTCGGTATTTATCCTCCCATGGCATGCCATATCCCACGAGCAGATCGTCATTTTCCATTTCGTAGGCATAGTATTGTTTCACCGGAATATTGACGCGACCCGGCTTGACAAAGAGTACGGCAACGGCAATAGAGGCCGGATGAAAGTTCTCCTGAATATAGTCGACAAGGCGTTTCATGGTTCCGCCTGACTCGATCGCATCATCAATCAGAATGACATGCCGATTTGTAATCTCAACATTTTGATGATAGACAATCGTCGAACTATTGTGACGTTCACCGGGGGTATGTGGGCACGAAATATAATCCATGCGAATATCGAAATTGAGTTGTCTGGTTAGGTCTGCCGTATAAAGGATCCCGCCAGGAACTACGGTAATCACGACGGCGTCGTCATAATCGTTATTTAATCGCGCAGCCACGTTACGAACGCCAGTGGCAATGCTTGCTTCATCGATAATAATATCGCCAATAGTATGTTGGTTCATCGTCACTCCAGTGTCATTCTTGTTTATGTGCATCGATAAGATTTCGTCAATAAACGTTGATCATTTCGTCATTGATGAAATCCGCAATCAAATCTTTAATATCCTGCAATGACAACAGTCTATGATACTGCCGTGCGTTAAGCAGTACGTCAGCATGGCAATCGTCAGCGAGCGGAAGTTGACAGAGACGTTGAGAATGCACGATCATGCTTCTTGTTGCTCGTTATCATGAATAAAGGAGTTATTTTGCTCGATTATGCAGCTTTTCCCGATCAACGGCAAGCACTGATTCGCCAAATTCTGGCGGAGAAAGGCAGGGTGGTTTGCGTAGAGCTCGCCGCGCAGTTAGGCGTGTCCGAACACACTATTCGCCGTGATTTACATGGGCTTAGCAAAGAGGGTGTTTGTAAAAAGGTCTATGGCGGAGCCGTGGCAACGCTGCCTGAGGCCGGAAATTACGTTGAGCGGAAAACAACCAAAGCGGACACAAAGAGCATAATCGCGCAGAAATGTGCGCAACTCGTCAAACCCAACGGGTGCGTATTTATTGATTCCGGGACAACCAATCTGGCGATGGCTGAAGCGCTGCCGCCAACCGTCGCGCTCACGGTCGTCACCAACTCACCGGAAATCGCCACCGCGCTGCTTAAAAAGCCGCAGTGTGAAGTGATTATGCTGGGCGGCGGCGTGCAGCGCGCATCCGGCGGCTGCGTTGGCGCTCCGGCGCTGGCACAGCTGAAGGGCATTCTCTTCGATCAGGGTTTTATCGGCGGTTGTGCCATGGCGCCCGAGTCCGGCCTGACCGGCTTCGACTACGCGGATTGTGAATTTAAAAAAGCGGTTATCCAGCAGTGCAGCGAGATTATTGTCGGCCTAACGTCCAACAAAATTCCCGCCGTTGCACGCTATATTGTCGCTGAAAGCCACCAGATTGATATTCTGGTAGTTGAGGAGAGCGTGAGTAAACAATATGCCGACGCTTTCCGGGAATATGATATTCAAATACACGCCGTTTAGCGTGATATGGCGAGAATAGGCTGCTTCTCTGATGACAAAAAACGGGCTCTTTTATCCCTCGTGATACTGAGTTCTGCGCATACCTCCATTCAGATGATGGCCTACGCTTTCCAGGCTAAGGATACTATGGCGGCGCTTTACCAAAGCAACAATCTTAACCACACGCCAACAGCGCGATAGTTCGACGCTCTTTTTTCCATTTTAATTTAAGAATATCGGCAAGTTAGCCGATATTAATCGGTGGACGATTTTTATTATATTAATGGAGCCGCGGAAGAATATGCAGCTGGTGCACGGTATTGAACAGATTAGTAAAGATGATCCTCAATAATCTGTAACAAAGGATACCTTGCCAGCCACCGCTTCTCCGCCACCCGCTGCCGGAAAATCGCGCGTTTTTCATGCTCAAAGCGCGGCGTTGGCCGTAGCCGTAGCTCAAACAGATCCTCAAGCCCATAGGGCGCTATCGTCTCCAGACGATGGTTATCCGTGAGCCTTACGGCTACCGCCGTTGCGGTCTCGGGCCAGAAACGTAGCGCATCTTCCGTTGAGCGATAGGAAGTGTCGCCGTTACGCCGGTGCATTCGCGCCTGGTTTTTCACCGACCAGTTAAAAGCGGGGCTAAGCCGCTTCAGGGTTGCCTCACGCTCGCGATCCTGCGCTTCAGAGCATTGCGAATCATTAAACCAGACCACATCCACGTCCGCAGGCACAGGAGACCGTGGGTATTTATGCTGATATGCCCAAACGGCGTCGCGCACAAAACCGGCGCCAATCCAGCCGTCGGGGAGATGAAGACGACGAAGGGCGATTAGCGCCTCCATCCTCAGCGCGTCGTTCAGAAGTAGGGCGTGCAGCGTTGGCAAATAGTTCATGGGTCGGCGTTTTCTCGATTAGGTGCGGGTTCCATATTACGCGGAAAGCAGTAAGGAGAAAGCAGACTTTTCGCCGTGCATCAGCGGCGATATCACGCGTTTAGTAGGTCAATGTCACCACCACCGTGTCGGTATAAACACCCGCTGACGGCCATTGCTGCGCCGGTACGTGGCCATAGACCACCATCTGCTGCGGCTGCCCGCCGCTGGCGTACTGCTTTTGCGGGTTGCCCGGTGTCCATTGCGCGGTATGGGCAGCGTCCTGGTAGAGATCGTAGCGGAGACATTCTCCGTTATTACAGATCTGGCGCTGGCTACCGTCCGGGTGTAAACCCTCGCCGATGCTTAACGCGTAGCTGGTGCCAGTAGGGCACTGGATGGCGATGCTGGCCGTCGCGTCCGCCTGAAGCTGGCTGCCCTGAACCGGGCTTTTATTGCCGAAGGCCATATCATCGACGTTGACTATCTCGCAGCCATTTTTGACGGTAGCAGTGGCGCTGATTTGATCGGTCACGGTGGTGCCGGAAAGCCCGCTGCATGAAGGCAGCGCCTGCATTGATGAGGCCGACGTGTAGCTTATCTGTACGCTGGTGGCGTAATCATAATAATCGCCCGCGCTAACGTTGTTTTGCCCGGCATTTATTTTACCAATCAACGGGATATCGTGCTCTACGTTGCCTTGTCCGGCCGCCAGCTCAAGGTCAATCTGTGCATAGACATCCCCGTTCTGGCTGAGCGGATGGTGAAGATCGTAAATCGAATACAGCGAAAAATAGAGCGGCGTGGTTGAGGGTTCATTCAGGCTCATCGGGATTGGGTCGTTAGCCATCAGTTTCAGGCAGGCGCGGACAAATTCGCTATGGTTGTCGTAGTTATTGCAGGTAAAGGGGAGTTTAGTGCTGGTGGCGCTACTTTGCCCTGGCGTGACGGTGCCAAAGTTTAACCCTGCCGGGCTGCCGTTCCAGCAGTTTGCCGCGCGGGCGTCCGGACTAAGCGTGAACATCAGCGTGAAAAGCAGGGCTGCTAGCCCCAAAAGGCGATTTATTGACATCGTGCGTTGAGCGTCTCCAGTGAACGAGTTGAGGTGAATTTTTGCGGCAGCGTTACGCGACAGGAGGATGATCCCCACTGTACCTTGAGGCTGCCGCCCGCCGGGGGATCTTCAAGATAGATTTTGCCGTCGTAGCCGGTAATGGTCTGTTGTGTCCCCCGTGCTGGCGCCTCACCGCGTTTATTTTCTACGTTAACTTGGGCGGAAAAGGGCACGCTTTTTCCGTTGGCCATTTTCACCGTCAGCAGCACTGCCCGGGTTTTATAGATGCTGAACCGGGCGAGCGCGCCGCGGCCGGTTTGGGGGATCACTACCTCTTCGGTGTAAGGCGCGCGATAGTCTTCTTCCAGACCTAACGCATCAATATCAATCCGATTTTCCTGATAAGGATTGAGGTTATTGAGGAACAACCTGCCGTTTTTATCCGTATGGCCTACCGGCCGATGCTCGAGATACACCGGCACGTTCGGGACATTGGCCGTGTCGACGATGGCAAACGCGCTGCCCAGCATACGCGTGGCGTAAAGGTTACCTGAGAACAGGCCTAACGCGCCGGAAAGGGAACCGTACAGCGCGTTATCGCTTGTCTGTCGATTCATCCCGAGAGCCATATCGCTCCAGCGGGTACGGCGTTGCAGGCTGGCATGCATATTGCTGCTCTTCCCATTCTGCGCCGACAGGTTCCAGCCCCAGCCTGGTTTGTTCGAATCCAGCGAGCGCGACAGGCTGGCCTGCAAGGCGTTACCGTCTTTATCGTGACTATTTTGCAACGACAGATAATCTTTGCGGTTATTCAATGGCATGCTGAAATTCAGGTACACCGTGGTATTGCGCTCGTCGCCCAGATCTTCAGTAATGCTCGAGGAGAGATTCACCTGATGGGGCAGGCTTTTTGACCACGACAGCCCGATATACTGCGAGGATGAATCGCAGTAATTTTGCCTCACCCAGCTCACGCCGAGGGTTCCTGGAGCATCCAGGGTAATGCTGGCGAATGCGGAATCTTCACGGGTGGTAAGATGGTTATCCGCAATAGAAGAAATATCGCGAAAGCCGCTATCCGCCTGTGAATGGTTAAAAGAGAGATTGAGTCGACGGTTATTCCACTGCCAGCCTGCGCCCCATTGGTGACCGCCATCCTGACGATACTGGCCGCTTGCCGCGTTGGCGTGAATGATGCCCAGCTCTGGCGACAGCAGATAATCCCAGCCTAGTCCCTGATAGTGCAGCGCTGTACTCTGTTCGGTATGGGCTTCCAGCGTGGTTTTGTTACTCAGGCCGTAGCGCCAGTCGCCAACGCCAACCAACTGGTTGTCGTAGCCAAAGGAGCGTTCCGTGTAATCCTCTCTTACCCAACCTGCGCTAATCCCCCAGGTCGTCAGTCCCGCCGAAAGCAGCTGCGTGGCGCCATACAGATCCAGGTTAACCACCCGCTGCTGGCCATTGATGTCGGTGATCACCACCTGGGCTCCCTCATTGCCGGTAAAAATGGGCGCCGTGTTGAGGGTGAACTGGCCGGGTTCGACCTTTTGCGAGGAGGTTTTTATGCCGCGCACGTACAGATCGACGGTGGATGGCAGCGTGACGCTGTCGGTCAGAATATCCTGCGATGAGGTGCTGAAATTAGGCTGTGTGGCATAGTTATGGGCCAGGCTCACGCCGCCAAAGCGAACGCTATGCGTCCAGCTTTGTGTCGAAGTAAAACTATCGCCGAGCGTCATGGAAAACAGCTTATCCACGTTCTGATAATTCCAGTTGCTCATCAGTCGCCGGGTGCCGTTTTGCGCGTTATTGGACCCGGTGGAATCCTGGGTATTCATCGACGTAGAGAAAAAGCCCGGACCAAGACCAAAGGTACGAAACTCGCTGGATAGCGAAGCATCCTGTTCGCCGTTTTCGTGGCTGGTGAACACGTTATAGTTCAGCGCCAGGCCGCGCACCTGCGGAGAAAGCTGGTCGGCATGAATCAGGTGTGAACCGTTGTCGTTGGTCAGCAGACTGTCGCGGCCAAGCCAGTCCTGGCTGGCGACGATATTGATGCTTTGGTTCAGGTTATCGAACGTGACGTTCAGCCCGTCCTGCGAGCTGAAATCGACGTAGCCTTTCTCCAGGGGCAGCGAGGCGGTTTTGATGTCCAGTTTGCGGGCATCACTGACGGCAATAAACAGTTTATTATCAATACTTTTGGCCTTCACGAAGCCTTTAATCGGCTGGCCGTTAATGACGGCGGTCAGATAGAGTGTCTCAGCGGCCGCGGCATGCGCGTGAAAACAGACCAGAAACCAGATTGGCAGCGTTTTAAGGTGTAAGGTTAAAGGTCTGTTTTTGCTCATTATCATTTAAATTCAGTGACAAGGATGACGCGCTGCTGATTCCATTAGGTAAAGGCCATTCCTTTTCACTGTGGGGCAATACGTACCCCAGTAGCCCCTGGCTCATCACCTGGCGTTTGCCGCCGGAGAGCAGGGTGAGATTGCCGAGCTTAATATGCTGCGCGCCGTTATTACGTACCTTAAGCATGACCGGGTGAGCCGAGCGGTCGAGGCTAAAAACGAGGTCCTGCGGATTGGGCGGCTGTGCGTTGCAGTTAACGAATACCGGAATGGAGTAGCGCAGTAAAAAGCGCACGCCATCTTTGGGCGCCATATTATTGGCGCCCGGGAGTTCATCAACCACCAGACGGTAGGCGCGTTCGTCGCCGCCGGTAAGTGGCGCTGGAACAATCACCCGGATCAGCTGCTGGCGGCCTGCGGGGATATTGGTCATCGGCGGGCTGACCGCAAGATCCCCGGTCTCGCTGAGCATTTCTTCGTTATTTTGCTGATGCCAGGCATAGGCGCGAATTTGTGCGCCAATCGCCGCGCTGCCGGTGTTCTTCACGTAAACGGCCTGCGCGGTTTCACCCGCGCAAAAGCCGATGTTAACCGGATAAACCTGAAGCGTAGCCGCCGCTGAAGGTAGGGCCAGCAGGGAGCCGGAGGCCGCGATCGCCGCCGCAATCAGTAAATGCTTCATCGGTTTCACCCTTAGGTTATGGTTAGTAGGCGACGGTCAGCGTGACGGTATCGGCATAATTGCCCGCCGGAGCCTGAGCAAGGGCGTCCGCGGTCACTTGACCGTATATTGGGATAAGCTGAACGCTACCGGTGCCGGTACTGCCGACCGGTGTTTTTGATAGTTCAGTACCCGCTTTATCTCCGTAAATGGTGTAAGCCACTTTATCGTTGTTGCTGTCCGACATCTCGTAGGGATGGTCCGCGGCGCTGCTGAGCTGGTATTCCGTACCATTGGTACAAATTACGCTCGCCTGGCTGGTCGCTTTTACCACGCCGCTATCGCTGGCATGTGAACCAAAATCCATATCTCCCACGCTAATCTGGCAGGATTTTTCGACGGTCAGCGAGACGTGCATATCGGCGGTAGCCGCTTCGTTGTAATCTGCCAAGGCGGCAGATGAAAATAAAATGCTAATCGCAGTCAGAGTTAATGCAGTGGCTTTACGGTTAATCATTTTAAAACTCTCTAATAAGGCCTGGTAATATTTCTTACTTGAAACTACGGGGGGCGGAGAATAGAGACTAAGAATTATCTTAGATTGAGTAATCGTGCTATGTCTAAGCGATGTGAATGACAAGATCTGGTATTAACAACTGAGCTCTAATGCATTAACGCTGCGCAACGCCGGGCGACGTTGCGCAATGAGGATTAGCGCAGGGTGTGGATGGCGGCAATCAGACGTTTGACGCCTTGCTCAAGCTTCACGCGCGGGCAGCCTGCATTCAGGCGAATAAAGCCGTTGCCTTCTTCGCCATAGGTATAGCCCGGCATAATCGCCACCTTCTGCTGTTTTATTAGCACCTCTTGCAGCTGACGATCGTCTATCTGTAACGGACGTAAATCGATCCACGCCAGATAGGTGGCTTGTGGCATGCGCCATTTTAGCTCCGGGAAGGCAGCGTTCAGCGTCTGCTGAATGTAGCGCATATTGTCCTGTAGATAGCCGCGCAGCGCATCCAGCCACGGCTCACCCTGCCGGTAGGCGGCAATATGGGCGACCAGCGCCGGTACGGACGGCGAGGAGAGGCCATCGCGACTTTTAAGGGCGTTGAGGTAATCATTGCGGCTGCCTTCGTCGTCAATCAACCCGTATGCGCCGGTCAAGGCCGGGATATTGAAGCTTTTCGAGCCCGAAGTGAACAGCGCCCACGGCCCTTGTGCCACGTCGGACCACGGAATGTGCTGATGACCGTTCCAGGTCATATCCATATGGATCTCATCGCTGATCACCCGCACGTTATGTTTTGCGCAAAGTGCGGCCATCGTTTGCAGTTCTTCGCGGGTCCAGACTTTGCCGGTCGGATTTTGCGGGCTGCACAGCAGCAGCACGCGGTTGTGCGGCTGAGCCAGCGCATCCTCCAGCTTCGCCATATCACAGAACCATTCGCCGTCTTGTTTATCCAGCGCGACGCCAACAACCTGACGCTGGTTGCCTTCAATCGTCTTAAAGAACGCGTCGTAGGCCGGTGTATGGACCACGATGCCGTCGCCGGGGTTGGACCACTGGCGGATCATTTCGGCAACCATATAGATAACCGATGGCCCGTAGACGATGCTATCAACGTCGATGGCGCTGTGGAAACGATGGGCGTACCAGTGGGCGATGGCGGGAAGAAATTCGTCGTTCTTCCAGCGGCTGTAGCCAAATACGCCGTGGGATAAACGCGTGCTCAGGGCATCGAGAATGCAGGGCGCCGTGGCAAAGTCCATATCTGAAATGGTAAACGGCAGCAGATCGGCATCGCCGAAACGGTCGGCAACGTAATCCCACTGTGTGCACCAGGTACCATGCCGGTCAATCACCGTTGAGAAATCAAACATGTGAGGATCCTAACGAAGAGAATAAGTGAGATATTTTGCCCCCGTTGTGTACGGGGGCAAAGGGGTTTAAGCCTGCACGGTATTCATCAATACCGACATTTCATCCTTAACCGACTGCACCTGCGGGCCAATAACGACCTGGAGGTTATGCTGGTTGAGTTTGACGACGCCAATCGCACGGTTGGCCTTCAGCGTATCAACGTCCACTTTATCCATGTCGCTCACCGACAGACGCAGGCGGGTGATGCAGTTGTCGAGAGAGACGATGTTCTCCGCACCGCCCAGCGCCGCGAGGATAGCCGGGACGTTGTAGCCCGATTTACCGGTTGCACCACTGGTGGTGTGCTCAGCAGCTGGAGCGGTATCAATGTCGCGGCCCGGGGTTTTGATGTTAAAGCGCACGATAGCGAAGCGGAAAATGGCGTAGTACACGGCGAACCAGACTGCGGCTACCACCGGCACCAGATACCACTTGGTGGACAGACCGTGCAGGATACCGAACACCACGAAGTCGATGATATTACCGTCGGTGTTACCGATGGTCACGCCCAGAATCGCCATCATGGTGAAGCCCAGACCGGTCAGCAGCGCGTGAATCACATACAGCACCGGCGCCACGAACAGGAACAGGAATTCGAGTGGCTCGGTGGTGCCGCCAACCACGCAGGCGATCACGCCGGAAATCAGCAGCCCCTTAATTTTATGACGGTTTTCCGGGCGCGCGCAGTGGTACATCGCCAGCGCGGCACCGGGCAGGCCGCCGAGGAAGGCCGGCATTTTACCCTGCGATAAGAAGCGGGTAGCGCTTTCTGAGAAGCCGTGAGTCGTCGGGCAGCTCAGCTGTGCCTGGAAGATAGTCAGCGCGCCGCTCACGTCGTGACCGCAGACGTCCATGGTGCCGCCCGCTTCGGTAAAGCGAATCAACGCAACCAGAATATGATGCAGGCCGAACGGCAGCAGCAGACGTTCGCCGGTACCAAAAATCATCGGGCCGAAGTCGCCGGCGCTATTGATCACGTGACCCAGCGCATTGATACCCATAGCGAAAATTGGCCACACCAGCGGAATCACCAGGCCGACCAGACCCAGCACAACGGTGGTGATAATGGGCACGAAGCGGGTGCCGCCGAAGAAGGCCAGCGCGTCCGGCAGGCGAATGGTGTGGAAGCGTTCATGCAACATCCACACGATAATGCCGCAGATGACCGCGCCAAGGATCCCGGTGTCGATCGACTGAATACCAATAATATTCTGAATGTTATTGGCTTTCAGGATCGCCGCGTCGGTCGTCGGCAATATGCCTTTCGCCGTCAGCCAGAAGTTAACGGCGAGGTTCATGACCGCATAGCCCACAAAACCGGCGAAGGCGGCAACGCCTTTGTTGTCGCGCGCCAGACCCAACGGGATGGCAATACAGAACATCACCGGCAGGAAGCTAAAGGCGAATGAGCCAACTTTGCTCATCCAGATAAAGACTGCCTGCAGGAACGGCGTATCGAGCCAGGGCAGGAGCGTCGTCACGTCATGGCTGCTTAACGAGCTGCCGATGCCGAGCATAATCCCACAGAAGGAAAGCAGCGCGACCGGCAGCATAAAGGTTTTGCCAAGCTGCTGGAAGAACTCCCAGAGGGTGACTTTTGGTGCGGTTTTCGCCGTCATGAAGCGACTCCTTATCCTGAAAAAGGGTTTCTTTTAAGTAACGGTAAAAGAAGATAAAACGTTTTATCATTTTTTAGTGAGAAACAAATCACAAAAGCAAGTGATAATACAGTTTATAAAGTACATACATTGATAAAACGTTTTATCGCTTAAGCAGAAGGAGTCGCGCAGGAGCTATGGCGATTGCAAAGAAAGTCACCATTAACGATGTTGCGCTAGCGGCAGGGGTTTCTGTCAGCACCGTTTCGCTGGTACTGAGCGGCAAGGGGCGAATCTCGTCGGCAACCGGCGAGCGGGTTTATCAGGCCATCGATCAACTGGGTTTCGTGCGTAACCGCCAGGCGGTCTCGCTACGCGGTGGGCAGACGGGGGTGATTGGTCTGATCGTTGGCGACCTGTCATCACCTTTTTACGCCGAACTGACGGCGGGGATGACGGCTGCGCTGGAATCACAGGGCAAAATGGTTTTTTTAACCCAGGGTGGCAAACGTGGGGAGCAGATGCTGCAACGCTTTGAAGCCCTGGTTTCGCAGGGCGTTGATGGCGTGGTGATTGCGGGGGCGGTGGATCAGGCATCGGAGCTGCGGGCTAAAGCGGCAGAAACCGCCACGCCGCTGGTGTTTGCCTCGCGTGCGAGCTACCTCGATGAGGTGGATATCATTCGTCCGGACAATATGCAGGCCGCGCAGCTGGTGACCGAACATCTGATTCGTCGCGGCCATCAGCGTATTGCCTGGCTCGGCGGGCAAAGTTCATCACTCACGCGAGCAGAGCGGGTGGGCGGTTATTGCGCCACGCTTATCAAGTACGGTCTGCCGTTTCACAGCGATTGGGTGCTTGAGTGCGAGTCCAGCCAGAAACAGGCGGCGGAAGCCATTACCGCGCTGTTGCGGCACAATCCGACCATCTCAGCGGTGCTGTGTTACAACAGCGTGATTGCCATGGGCGCCTGGTTCGGTCTGATGCGCGCGGGTAAACAAAGTGGTGAAGACAGCGTTGAGAGCTACTTTGAACAGCGCGTGGCGCTGGCGGCGTTTGCCGACGTACCGGAGGCGGCGCTGGATGACGTCCCCTTGACCTGGGTGACGACGCCTGCGCGGGAAATGGGCCACAGCGTGGCCGAACGGATTTTACAACGTATTGATACCGGTCAGGGGGCGGCGAGAAATCTGATTATGCCGCCGCGGCTGGTGGCGCGGAAATAATAAAAGCCCCTCGTTGAGGGGCTTTCGGTGCTGTAGCCGAAGTCGGTTACGGCGCGGGTGCTGCGGCCGGTTCTTCCGGATCGGCCAGCGTCGGGATACCGAACATACCGACGAACTCATCCAGCGGCATTTTTTGCCCGTTCAGCGTCACCTGGCCATTGGCGTACTGCAGGCTGCTGGTAATCGCATCGTCCTGCGTGGTGGTCAGGCGGAACATCTGGCCCATTGCCGCCAGCCCCTGTACCTGCTGTTTAGCAAGCTTCGCCGCTTCATCCTGCTGATAGCCTTCCAGCTGTGCAACCTGGGTCATCAGTTCAGTGGCCATCCCGGTCGGGATGTTGAGTTTCGCATCGAGCGATTTCACGCCACGATCGACCTGCTGTGCCAGCGTCTGTGCTTCACCGGTTGCCTGAGCAGGATCTTTCAGCGCCAGTGACAGGTTCAGAGAACTTTCGCCTTTGGCATTTTTCCAGCTAAGCGGTGACAGTGTCACAACAGGGTCGCCTTTCAGCAAAATCGGCAGCGAGCTGAACAGGGCGTCCACGGCTTGCTGCTGGTACAGTTCAGGATTTTGCGCCAGATCCGGTCGCGCCATCAGCGCCTGGGTCTTCGCCTGGTACTGCTGGCTGAACTGATGCATTGCTACGCCGTCGATACCGTCGACTTTTAGCGTCAATTGCCCGCTACCGAAATCTTTATTTTGTAGCTTCAGACTGTTGAGAGAGTAGTCCAGCTGGCTGTTGATTTTTTTGCCATCGGCGGTCAGCTCAGATTTGCCGGCGATGCGCATGCCGTTCAGTTCGGCCAGATCTTTTCCTTCCACACCAATAGCCAGGCGCTCAACGCTCAACGTCTGGTCGCCGATGCGTTCATCAAAGGTGGTCAGTTTGCTGGAACCGTCGGTTTCCAGATTGTTGAAAGTGAACTGCACTTTCTGACCGTATTCGTTAACCGCGTTCACCTGGCCGCTTTTGGCTCCGCCGGTCAGCGACACCAGGCTGCCCTGGTTGTCGGCGGAAAGCGTGAATTCACCGCCGCTAAAGGTCACCTTGTCGGTTTCTTTTTCGTAATCCAGCGGTTTGAGTGAAATAGCCGATGAGGTATCGCCGTTGTAGCTGATGCGGGTGTTGATATCAAACGGTGACTGACCTTTGGCAATATCAAACAGCGGCTTGGTGACATCGTTATTGACCAGCACCGTGTTGACTGACGCCATGGCGGGCACCAGATTGAACGATTTCAGCGAAGCCAGCGGGAAGGGACCGTGGCTGACGTTTTCATCCAGCAAGACACTCTGGCCCGGTTTCAGCCATGAGTTTTCGGCCCCGGCCAGCGGTTTGACGACCATTTTCAGCTGACTGCTGAAGACGCCGCGCTGGTAATCCTGGTAGCTCAGCTCCAGGCCCGCTTCTGGTGCGGTTAGCTTCAGCTGGGCATTCGCCTGCGCAACCATTTCGGCAATACGTGATTCAAGCTGTTTACCTGTGTACCAGGAGCCCGCTGTCCAGATAACCCCTAAAGCGACAATGACACCTGCAGCAACCCGCGTTTTTTTCATCATATTTGTCCATAAAAATGAAACCAGGCGGGAAGGCCGCCTGGTTAAGTCATAAGGCTATGCCAAAGAGTAGCAAGCCTGTCCGCAAACTTCAGTATTTACTTTAACTTATTATATACGCGCGCTAAACGACCGCTGCCGCTCACCTGAATAGGTGACTCATTGGCCGCGACAAAGGCAGATTCACCCGGTTGCAGCACCAGACGCTGATCGTTTTTACTCAGTACCGACTCACCTTCCAGGCAGAAGACAATCGCTGCGCCGTCCTGTGCGAGGTGGGTTTGCTCGGCGGAGACATCGTGTAGAGAGAACGCGAAATCATCGACCGGAATCGGAAAATCGAGCTCGCCGCCATGCTGAGTCGGTTGGGTTAACAGCGTGTTCGCCGGTTTCGCGGTGAATTTGACGTTGGCAACCAGTTCCGGAATATCAATGTACTTCGGCGTCAGGCCCGCGCGCAGGACGTTATCGGAGTTAGCCATCACCTCCAGACCGGTACCGCGCAGGTAGGCGTGCGGTGTTTCTGCGAACAGGAACATCGCATCGCCCGGGTTGAGCTTCACGATGTTCAGCAGCAGCGGGGAGAAGAGGCCGCTGTCGTCCGGATAGAACTCGGCAATCAGGCGAATAGCATCCCAGGCGTCGCCCTGTTGCGTTTCCAGCGCGGTGCGCAGCACGCGCAGGGCGTGGGCTTTTTCTTCGCCCTGCATATTTAGCAGGCCCGCGAAGAGGGCGCTGAGGCGCTCGCTGGTCGGTTCGGCGATAAACTGGCCGATAATCGGGTTGGCGTCAGCCACCGGCTCAAGCAGCGCGGCGATGTCGGCAAACTCGCGGAAGGCGTTCATCGCCAGGAACGGCGTCAGGGCAAAAACCAGCTCCGGCTTGTGATTCGGATCTTTGTAGTTACGTTCGGCCGCATCCAGCGGGATACCGGCGGCGTTTTCTTTGGCAAAACCGACTTCGGCGGCCATTTTGCTCGGATGCACCTGAATAGAGAGCGGCTGAGCGGCACACAGTACCTTAAACAAGTAGGGAAGCTCGCCAAAACGTGCGGCGACTTTTTCGCCCAGTAGCGCGGTTTTGTCGGCATCAATCACATCACGTAATGAATGTACGCTTCCTTTGCTATCCGTTATCTTTGAGCTGCTCTTGGGGTGCGCGCCCATCCATAGCTCCGCCATTGGCAGACCATCAGGATTGGCCATTCCATAGAGTTCCGTTAACGCAGTTTTGCTGCCCCAGGCATAGTTTTGCACTGAGTTGATGAGTTTTTGCATTATCAAGCCCTGTTTCAATGTGGATTCTTTGCGACGTATTAAAGCAAAAAAATGCGCTCTCGTATGCTCAAGAAATAAAAAGTCGTACTAGTCTCAGTTTTTGTTAAAAAATTGTGTACGATAGGGTAACTCGCTTTTAACCTGGGCAAATGGAAAGACTGCCCTTCACCACATCATCAAAGCTGTAAGTGAGAGCACAATGTCGAATAAACCTTTTTATTATCAGGATCCTTTTCCGTTAAAAAAGGACGAAACCGAATATTATCTGTTGAGTAACGACTACGTTTCCGTCGCAGAATTTGAAGGGCAGGAAGTCCTCAAAGTTGCCCCGCAAGCGCTGACGCTTCTCGCCAAACACGCCTTCCATGACGCCTCCTTTATGCTCCGCCCTGCGCATCAGCAGCAGGTGGCCGATATCCTGAACGACCCGGAAGCCAGCGAAAACGACAAGTACGTGGCGCTGCAGTTCCTGCGTAACTCTGATATCGCGGCCAAAGGCATTTTGCCAACCTGTCAGGATACCGGCACCGCGATCATCATGGGCAAAAAGGGTCAGCGCGTGTGGACCGGTGGTGGTGATGAAGCGGCGCTGGCGCGCGGCGTCTACGATACCTTCATCGAAGACAACCTGCGCTACTCGCAGAACGCCCCGCTGGATATGTACAAAGAGGTGAACACCGGCACCAACCTGCCGGCGCAGATCGATCTCTACAGCGTGGATGGCGACGAATACAAATTCCTGTGCATCGCGAAAGGCGGCGGCTCGGCGAACAAGACCTATCTCTACCAGGAAACCAAAGCGCTGATCACCCCGGCGAAGCTGAAAAACTATCTGGTTGAGAAGATGCGTACGCTGGGCACCGCAGCCTGTCCGCCGTATCACATTGCTTTTGTCATCGGCGGCACGTCAGCTGAAGCGACGTTGAAAACCGTCAAGCTGGCCTCGACCAAATACTATGATGGTCTGCCGACTGAAGGTAACGAGCACGGTCAGGCGTTTCGCGATGTGCAGCTCGAAAAAGAGCTGCTGGAAGAAGCCCAGAACCTGGGCCTTGGCGCACAGTTCGGCGGAAAATACTTCGCGCATGACGTTCGCGTGATCCGCCTGCCGCGTCACGGCGCTTCTTGTCCGGTAGGGATGGGCGTCTCCTGCTCGGCTGACCGTAATATCAAGGCCAAAATTAACCGTCACGGTATCTGGATTGAGAAGCTGGAAAACAATCCGGGCAAGTATATTCCGGAATCGCTGCGTAAAGCCGGTGAAGGCGAAGCGGTGAAGGTGGATCTCAACCGTCCGATGAAGGAGATCCTGAAACAACTTTCCCAGTATCCGGTTTCAACGCGCCTGTCGCTCAGCGGCACGATTATCGTGGGGCGCGATATTGCGCACGCCAAGCTGAAAGAGCGTATGGACAAAGGCGAAGGTCTGCCGCAGTACATTAAAGATCACCCGATCTACTACGCGGGCCCGGCAAAGACGCCGGAAGGCTACGCTTCTGGTTCTCTCGGCCCAACTACGGCAGGGCGTATGGACTCCTATGTTGACCAGCTGCAGTCTGAAGGCGGTAGTATGATCATGCTGGCAAAAGGCAACCGCAGCCAGCAGGTGACCGATGCCTGCCATAAGCACGGCGGTTTCTATCTTGGCAGCATTGGCGGCCCGGCGGCGGTGCTGGCGCAAAGCAGCATCAAGAGCCTGGAGTGCGTGGAGTATCCTGAACTGGGAATGGAGGCTATCTGGAAAATCGAAGTGGAAGATTTCCCGGCGTTTATCCTCGTGGACGACAAAGGGAACGACTTCTTCCAACAGATTCAGGCGTCACAGTGCGCCCGCTGCGTGAAGTAATCTTTTAACCGCCCTTCGGGGCGGTTTTTATTTGTACCATAATCATCTTAGCCTGCTTGAGCAATGTCACTTCACAATCACTTTGAATTCAAGGAGAAAGTAATGACAACGTCACGCCGCGAAAGCGATTCTATGGGGCCGATTGAGGTGCCAGCCGACAAACTGTGGGGCGCGCAAACCCAGCGTTCCCTCGAGCATTTTCGTATCTCCACCGAGAAAATGCCGCTTTCGTTGATTTATGCCCTGGCGCTGACCAAGCGCGCGGCGGCTAAGGTGAACCAGGATTTAGGTCTGCTGAAGGCCGACAAAGCTGGCGCTATCATTGCCGCGGCGGATGAGGTGCTGAACAACCAGCATCCGGATGAGTTCCCGCTGGCTATCTGGCAGACCGGTTCGGGCACGCAGAGCAACATGAACATGAATGAAGTGCTGGCAAATCGCGCCAGCGAGCTGCTGGGCGGCGAGCGCGGCATGTCGCGATTGGTACACCCGAATGACGATGTGAACAAAAGCCAAAGCTCCAATGACGTGTTCCCCACGGCGATGCACGTGGCGGCGGTGATTGCGCTGCGCGAACATCTGCTGCCGCAGCTGGCGGTGTTGCAGGCCACGCTACGCGAAAAATCTGAGCGTTTTCGCGATATTGTCAAAATTGGTCGCACGCATCTGCAGGATGCCACACCGCTCACGCTGGGGCAGGAGTTCTCCGGCTGGGTGGCAATGCTGGAACATAATCGCCGCCACCTGGAACAGAGTCTGCCGCACGTGAGCGAGCTGGCGCTGGGCGGTACGGCGGTGGGGACCGGCCTGAATACGCATCCAGAGTACGCGGTGCGGGTGGCGCAGGAGCTCGCGGCGCTGACTAACCAACCGTTTGTCACCGCACCAAACAAGTTTGAAGCGCTGGCCACCTGCGATGCCCTGGTGCATGCGCACGGCGCGTTAAAAGGGCTGGCGGCCTCGCTGATGAAAATCGCCAACGACGTACGCTGGCTCGCTTCCGGCCCGCGCTGCGGTATCGGTGAACTGTCGATACCGGAAAACGAACCGGGGTCATCCATCATGCCGGGGAAAGTGAATCCGACTCAGTGTGAAGCGATGACCATGCTCTGCTGCCAGGTGATGGGCAACGATGTGGCGGTCAACATGGGGGGAGCCTCGGGTAACTTTGAGCTGAACGTTTACCGGCCGATGATTATTCATAACGTGTTGCAGTCGATTCGCCTGCTGGCGGACGGCATGGAAAGCTTTAACGAGCACTGCGCGGTGGGTATTGAACCTAACCGCGAGCGCATCGACCAGTTGCTCAACGAATCGCTGATGTTGGTCACCGCGCTCAATACGCATATTGGTTACGATAAGGCGGCTGAAATTGCTAAAAAGGCGCATAAAGAGGGGCTGACGTTGAAAAACGCGGCGCTGGCGTTAGGTTATCTCAGCGCCGAAGAGTTCGACCGTTGGGTTCGTCCGCAGGAGATGGTCGGCAGTCTGACGGCTAAGGCTTAATCCGTCGCCAGCCAGAGGTGTAGCCGGGGGATAATCAACCGTAGCGGCTGCGCCTCTGGTTTATGGCGATACTGCACGTTATCGGCGTCATAGTTCAGTAGCTCGCCCAGGTCAGGGACGCTGACGCCATTGCGACCCGAAATCACGGCAATCAGCGGGCTGGGACAGGCGTACTGCACCTGCTTTTGTTCGCCTGCATACCAGACGCGAGCAATCGGCTGCACCTTCACCGGCCGTTTAATTTTCAGCCGGGCCTTTTGCGGCAGGGCGGCGATATCCTGATACTCGCGTTCCAGACGTGCTTGCCACTGTTCGCGGGTCCATGGCGGCACGGCGCGCGGCGACTTCAGGCTTTTCTCCAGTTGCGCCAGCACTTCATCGCGCGTCAGATTCTTGATGATATGTTTATTCGCCCAGCCAAAACGAATGGTACTGGGATCGGAGAGCAGCGCAAGCGAGCGGTAGGCATTGAGCGTAATCAGCCCGGGAATGTAGCGATGTACCCATTCGAAGCGCGCCACGGGCGGTAGGCCGGAATCAACGGTGATAATTTTCTCCAGTTCAGCCTTCAGGCCGTTAATCTGTTGCACTCGGGCGTTTATCGCCTCGTGTTGCTCGCTGCTGGCCTGCAGGCAGATGGCGCCCGGCAGACGCACTGCCGCCTTACTGCTGCGGTTTTCTGACTGCTGCTGGATAAACAGATGGCTAAAATGTTGCAGCGCCATGGCGAATGCCGTCAGCCCCAGGTATTGCTGCACCTGAATCTGCGATAACGGCGCGTGTTCAGATTCTTTACGTACTTCCGGCAGCACAAAAATGCGCGCCGTCAGCAGACGGCATGCCGACAGTTCGTTACGCAGCTCGACAAGGTTGCGCTCAAGCTGGCGGAAGGTATCGGTAAGTCGTTCAACGAGATCGTAGCGGGTCACGGCGAGTGTCCTGGTTAATTAGTTACAACATACTTTATATTAATGACTCTATACCAGGATGCAACACCGTGCAAACCCCGGTCAGCTAGCCGCGGGCAGGGAGATGTGGTGGTAGATCGGCCACTGTAGGCTAAAGCGCGCGCCGCCAAGCGGACTGCTGTCGCAGCTCGCGTGGCCGCCCATCGCGGTGGCGATGGAGTGAACAATCGCCAGACCTAAACCGCAACCCCCGGTGGCGCGATCGCGGCTGGGATCGAGGCGGACAAAAGGTTCGAAGACGCGTTCGCGCTCGTCAACGGCAATACCGGGGCCATCATCGTCCACCTGCAGGCAGGCCTGGCTGCCGTTGAGGGTGAGGCTCACCTGAATTTTCGTCTGGCTGTAGCGCATGGCGTTATTAATCAGGTTATCGAGCACGCGCTCCATCAGGCGCATATCGAGCGCGCCGTAGTCGCCTGGCGTCAGTTGAACCAGCGCGATTTCGCGCTGCGGGTTTACCGCCTGTACGTCTTCAACATGCGCGGCAATCCATCTGGGGAGGTTGGGCGTGGTGAGCGACAGTTCGGTTTGCGGCCGGTCGAGACGGGCATAGGTGAGCAGTTCCTCAATCAGCGCTTCGAGCTGCCCGATGTCCCGATTAAGCGCCTGTGATTCGGCCTCGGTGAGGTTCTCGCTCATTTCAAGCCGATAACGTAAACGCACCAGCGGCGTACGTAACTCGTGAGCAATGCCGTCGATCAGCTGCTTTTTGCTGGCGATCAGCGCGTTGATATTGTCGGCCATCTGATTAAAGGCGACACCCAGACGCTCGAAGCTCGACAGGCTGTCAAAGTGGATACGCTCTCCCAGATGCCCATCACCAAAGCGCTGGGCGGCATTTTCCAGGCGCAACATGTCCTGCCAGTGCGGCCGCATCCAGATAAACACCGGGAAGGCCAGTGAAATAGCGATAAATGCCATTAGCGCAATATCGAGTAGACGCATCTCGTGCATAAAATAGAGATAGGGGATGGGGCCGACGGCCAGCACGTAGTGGCTGCGCGGAATACGCTGAATAAACGTATATTCGTCGTCCAGCGCCACGATATCGCCTGCACGCAGGTGCTGCATGGCGTTATCGCCAAGCTGGAATTTGCTCAATGGTTCAATACGCAGGTCGAACGACAGATTCAAATCCAGCTCGTTGAGCGTTTTACTCCAGTTACGCGGGGGAATTTCGCGCAGCTCGCTGCGCATTAAATAGAGTGAGCTCTTCATCAGGTCATCAAGCGACTGACGACCCGCGCGTTCGGCGGTGAATTTATAGACCAGCCCGACCAGCATGGTCATGACCAGAAAGCAGACAAACAGCAGCAAATAGAACTGCACAAACAGCTTTTTCATTTAAAACCACCGAACGTTCAATATGTTAGCTAGTCAGCTCATCTTCTGGGCCAACTCGTTCCTGCCGATGCGCTGATTGAGAACGACGATATGAAGTCATCGAGCGCAGCGATCTGGGAGATTACACTGTCTGAACCCTTTCTGCATTCTCCTGGCCTATCTTGTTTGTGATAAAAGTTAGCCAGGGGCACGGGTGAAGGAGAACGGAAAGAGAGGGGGAAATACGTTTGAGTACGCCGGGACACGAAAATAAATTAAGACAGACGAGAAAATAGATTAACTCCTGCCAGTAGCGATAACGCCATCCAACATAACAAGCGATACTTCATGCTTGTTCAAATAACCCATTGTAATTGTGTGTTTATTTTTACAGGCAGAAAAGTGGTTTGTTTTTTGCGCTAACCTAAACTATTAAGTGTACAACAAATATCGAGAAGGTCTTTTTTTAATCAATAATAATAAAATAAATCATTCTAACTCATTGATTTAAATCATATAAAAAATAAATCAATTAATTGAATCCATAATGGCTGGGTAGCATATATTAATAACATGATGACTAAATTATAATTCTTTTACATCCGGTCAATAGTCGAGGTTAGAATGCGGTTAATTGTCATGCTGTTGAGCTTTATGGTCTCCACCCAGATCTGGGCGGGCGACCTTGCCAAACCTACCGGTAAAGTCATTTTAACCCTGTCCGGTAATATAGAAAATACAAACCGGGATGGGAAAGCCGTGCTGGATATCGCCAGTCTTGAGAAACTGGGCGTCGTCAGTTTCCAGACTACCTCTCCCTGGTATAATGGCCGCACTACTTTTACGGGTATTCCACTGCAAAAACTGATGGATTATGTCGGGGCGAAAGGTTCGGTTGTTAAAGTTACCGCGCTCAACGACTACACCACCATCATTCCGCTTAGCGATTTCAAAAAATACAATGTTATCCTTGCCTTAAAAATCAACGGAGAATATATGCCCATCCGTGATAAGGGGCCGCTATTCGTGGTGTATCCCTATGACAGCATCCCTGAACTGAATAATCAGGTCTATTATTCAAGATCGGCATGGCAAGTCAGCAGAATGGATATCGAGTAGGAGTTCAGCGGAACATCATGAACAGAATACTGGCTGGCATTATATTTTTTCTTTTTGTATCTACTGGATATATCTCTTTTCTTGTGCATGAAAGACAGCAAGAGCTACAAAAACTCACGCAATACACCGATTCATGGTCTGCCGCACAGATGGTATCAGAATATTATCGCTTTGAGTCGTGGCTCGGTCTTTACACCATTGATGACGCGATGACGCTCGATGATGTGCGTCTGCGCCTCGACATCATGCTCAGCCAGAGTGATTTAGTCAAAGAGGGAGATTTAGGCCATTATATAAACAGCAACAAAACGCACCATGCTCTGGCGATAAAGCTTGAAGAAACGCTTGATTATCTGGATGCTCATCTTGAGAGCATGAGTCGCCCGGAGCTACAAAAATATCTGAAAGTCATGCATACGTTGGATACCCCTCTTGGCCGCCTTTCATCCGGTGCATTAGACAAGGATGTCAATTCGATTAATAGTGCCAACCTCAAAATCAGAACGCTTTACTTTATTTATTCAGCCACTTCTGTGCTGCTGATAATAGTGAGTGCGATCCTCGGGATTCTCATATTTTATCAAAACAGGAATATCCTCAAGGCACACCTTCAGGTTAAGAATCTTGCCGACGAGTTGCAAAAATCAAAAGAGAAACTGCAGGTTCAGAATGTCAAGCTGGAGTATGACGCCTACCATGATTCTCTGACGGGGATGAACAACCGACATTTCTTCTGGGAAAAATTAAATCTCACCATTGCTCAGGCAGAAAAAAATGATGATTCTGTGACGGTGATGCTGTTTGATTTAGACCGGTTTAAAGAGGTAAATGATACCTACGGACACGATGTTGGCGATATCTTATTACAACAAATCTCCCAGCGTCTGGTCTCTATGAACCTTGATTCAGATACCTTTTATCGCTTAGGTGGCGATGAGTTTGCCTTTCTCGCGAGTGGTCTGACGGAGATGACTGCGGTTTCGCGAGCACAGAAAATATGCGCTGCTATTAACCAGCCCTATACTATCTATAACGCGATAATCAATATAACCACCTGTGTTGGTATTGCTATTTCAGATACTGAGCACCGCTCCGACTATCTCTATAAATTTGCCGATCTCGCGCTTTATGAAGCTAAAAATGAAGGCTCGAGTAAGATAAAAGTTTTCCGGCAGTGGATGCTAGAGAAGCTGCAGGAAAGCAGAACCCTCGAACATGATATGGCATTAGGGTTAGCGAATAACGAATTCGTCGTTTACTATCAGCCTATTGTCGATTCGTTCAGCAGTGAAATATACAGCTATGAAGCGCTTATTCGGTGGATCCACCCGCTGAAGGGACTCATGTCGCCGGATAGCTTTATTCCTGTGGCTGAAAAAACCGGCATGATTAACGAAATGGGAAAATCAGTGCTTGAGATGGCATGCCGGGAAGCGGCATCCTGGGTGGTGCCGGTGAAAATTTCGGTTAACGTTTCTCCTGTTCAGCTAAATAGCAAAGCCTTCGCCGGCATCGTCCTGGCGATTCTGAAAGAAACGGGGCTTCCTGCCGACCGTCTTGAACTGGAAGTGACGGAATCTTCTCTCTTTTCTGAGAGTAACACCCCGATGAATACCCTTAACAGGCTCAGAGCCCTGGGCGTGAAAATATCCATTGATGATTTTGGGACGGGATATTCTTCACTTTCGCGTCTGAGTCGAATTGCCTTTGATAAAATCAAAATTGATAAATCATTTGTGCATTCAATATCAATACAGGAAGACGCCCTTAATATCATTAAGCTTATCACCGGTATGGCGAAATCCCTCAATATGAAGGTTGTTGCGGAAGGGGTTGAAACCCGCGAACAACTGGAAAATCTTCAGGCGCTGGGCTGCGATTTCGCCCAGGGATATCTCTTCCGTCAACCTCAGCCTTATATCGATGGGGAAATCAAAAACGGTCCGCAGCATTCATAACCGATGGATGAGTCTGGCGCAGCCGCCGTATGGTAAAGTCATTGTTACTACCAGAACGATGACAGGTTTCTATGATGCAACAAATTGATTTTTTCATGGTTGATGCTTTCAGTTGTACTAATTTTTCTGGCAATGCTGCTGCGGTGTGTCCCCTTACAGAATGGTTGCCTGACGAGACGCTGTTGAAAATGGCTAAGCAGCATAATCAGTCAGAAACTGCATTCTTTGTCGGCAAAGAGAAGGGCTTTGAACTGCGCTGGTTTACTTCCCTGGGAGAAATCAACTTGTGCGGACATGCAACTCTTGCGGCCGCGCACGTCATTTTCGAACATCTTGATTACAAAGGCTCCGCTATCCATTTCGAAACTCGCTTTGTTGGTCCGTTGACCGTGACGCGCAGCGGTGATTGGCTGTCGCTGGATTTGCCGGCATGGAACACCCAGGCGGTAACGCCACCCCCTTTGCTGTTGGACGCCTTAGGTATCAACGCATACCAGGAAGTACGCGTCGCGCGCGATTATCTGGTCGTGTTAGATAATCAACGGCAGATAGCGGATCTACAGCCGGATATTAACGCCATGATCCCGCTGGATAAAATGGTTTGCGTCACCGCGCGCGGTGACGGGGAATATGATTTTGTCAGCCGTGTCTTCTGCCCTGGTGACGCGGTACCGGAAGATCCGGTGACCGGTTCTGCACATAGCATGTTGATTCCATACTGGGCGGATAAACTGCAAAAGACACAAATGCTGGCCCACCAGGGAGCAGAGCGCGGTGGCGAGTTGCGCTGCCGGCTTGAGGGGGACCGCGTCTACATTGGCGGGCAGGCAACGACTTATCTGATAGGTAAAGTGCTTCTGCGTCAGAGCGACCGCGCTGCAAACCCACGGGGTTGAAAAGGCAGCAATATCATCAGTGACAGAATGGTGAGCGGTACGGCCATTCGGAAAGAGGTACAGTGCAGTGCTACCTTAAAATCTGCGGGTTGTTCTCTGCGTTCGCTCGGCGTAATTTGTTTCATTTCGATACGTACGAATGAGGGTGTTATGCAGGCTTTATTGATTATCGACATGCAAGGTTTTGTTCCCGACCGCATTGAGCGAGGGATGAGTTATTTTCCTACCCGCAGTATCGACAATATGCGCACGGCAATCGGCGCATTTCGCGCAGCGGGTAAACCGATACTGCATGTTCGCCATCAAACCCTCGAGGCAGGTTCCCCGCTTCATCGTGATGGCGCCCATTTCCAACCTGTAGCCGGGTTTGAAGAGCAGGTGGGCGAGCCTGTATTTATAAAAACGACCTCATCGGCATTCAGTTCTACCGACCTTCACGGCTGGTTACAGCGCGCGCAGATTAGCGAGATCGCGGTGATTGGCGCAGTGGCGGGTTACTGCGTTAACTCCACGGTGCGCATGGGAGCGGACCTTGGGCTTTCTATAACGGTGATTCGCGATGCGGTGCTGAGCTTTCCGCTCGAGAGTGCGGAAATTAGCGCAGAAGACGTCTATCGCGTGACCCTGGGTTTGCTGGAAAACGGCTTTGCCAGAGGGATAAATACGGCTGAACTTCAGCTGAACAGTAACTGAATATAGATAATGCTGCCATTTGGCGTAAAATTCGCCAGGTGGCAGCATAAAATCGCTGTTTTTGATGACAGTGGTGCGCGCACTCTCGAGGGTTATATTTTTAATCTCAGCATAATATCCTGTTAGCTATTCCCAGGCATGCGGCGCGAACAGATAGCCTTTATTCCGCACGGTCTTAATACGGTATGGTTCGGTGGCGCTGTCCTGTAGCTTCTTACGCAGCCGTGAAATTGCCACGTCCACGCTGCGATCCATCCCATCGTAGCTGACGCCGCGCAGATTTTTCAGCAGCGCGTCGCGGTCCATAATTTGCCCCGCATGAGTCGCGAGCTCCCACAGCAAATCGAAATCGGCGGTGGAAAGGGCGATGCTTTCACCGCTCAACAGAACCTGACGGTTCACCGGGTCGATGACCAGCGTACCGAAGCGAATGGTTTTGTGCGGCGTCAAGGCAGGCTGCGCGGCGACCGTGTGACTCCCGTTACCCGGACTTTGTCGTAGGTGAAGACGCAGGCGCGCCAGCAGCACGGCGGGCGGGGTTGTTTTGAGAATATAGTCGTTCGCGCCCATTTCCAGTGACAGAATATGGTTCATATCGCTATCCAGCGAAGTGAGCAGTACGATAGGGCCCGCCCATTGACCGCGCAGATCGCGGCAAAGCGTCATGCCATCTTTACCCGGTAACATGATGTCCAGCAGCACCAGATCCGGATTTTCACGGGCAATCGTCGCTTCGGCATTATCGCCCCGCGGCTCGACCACCACATCCATATCATGCTTGCCCAGATAGGCGGCGATCAGCGCCCCGACATCCGGATCATCCTCAACATAAACGATCTTATTCATGACTCTACGCACTGGCTGACAAAACGGCTACGATACACCGCGCGCAGCTTTGCCGCCACAAAAAAGGCCGCAGAGATTCCCCCTGCGGCCTCGTTCGGGCGCATGCCGCCACTGCGGCGGAAATGACGCCCATGTCGCGATTATTTCCGACTACGCCAGTGACTCACTATCAGGCTGACCAATACGCCAGCGATGACGGGAGCGGCAAGATCGTGCCGCTTTAATTGCGAGCACGCGTCTGAATTTTCATTCATAAAGACAACCGCTTCCGCTATGCTGGAGCAACATGTTGTTTATTGGTGAATAATAAGATGGGGTTGTTAATTAAGGCGCTGCTTGGCGCGCTGGTTGTGGTGCTGATTGGCATTCTGGCAAAAACGAAAAACTACGCCATTGCAGGGCTGATTCCGCTTTTTCCCACTTTTGCGCTGATTGCGCACTATATCGTCGCCAGCGAGCGGGGTACCGAGGCGCTGCGGGCGACCATCGTTTTTGGGATGTGGTCGATTATTCCGTACTTTCTCTATCTGCTGTCGCTGTGGTATTTCACCGGCATGATGCGTCTGCCGCTGGCGTTAGCCGGCGCTGTGGCCTGTTGGGGCGTTAGCGCCTGGCTGTTAATTTTCCTGTGGGGCCGTTTTCACTAAGCGCTAGGCCAGAGGCCGCCCGCCGTCGACGGCGAAAGAGCGGCCGGTGACATAGCGGCTGCCAAAGAGATAATCGACAAGGTCGATTATCTCTTTCTCACCGCCGGCAATTTTCATCAGCGACTTATTCAGCGCTTTTTGCCGATACTCGGCGTCATCCCCTTCGTTAAACAGCACCAGCGCCGGAGCGATGGCGTTGACCTTCACCTCGGGCGCCAGCTTGCGGGCGAATGAGCGAGTCATATTGTCCAGTGCGGCCTTACTGGCGGCGTAGGCAATATGCTTATCGCTCCCGCGTTCCACCACATAATCCGTGAAATGAATAATATCGCTGGCGGCGTGCCCATGTCCGCGCAGCAGGTCTTCCAGCGCGTGGTTTAGCAAATAGGGGGCGTGCACGTGAATCTGCAGCATGGCGTTGAGCACCTGACTGAGCGGCGTGGTCGGGTTTTCCGCCTGCCAGCCGCTGGCGTTGTGGATGATGGCACGCAGGCTGGTACAGTGTGATTTCACCGCCTCGGCAAAGGCATTAATGCCCTCGTCGTGGGCGAAATCGGCCTGAATACAGACGGCTCCCGCTCGCTGCATCACATCAATCGCCGGATAGTGCGTACGATAGCTGAGGATAACCGGCTGTTGTTGGGTGAGAAAATGGTGGGCAAGGGCGAGGCCGATACGGCGGCCTCCACCGGTTATCAGTACGGGGTGTGATAGCATGTTTCCCATCGTTATCTCCATATGTATTCTGCGATGGGGCGACGCACGTTACCCCATTAGCATCCAGGTTGCCGGCACGGCGGCAACCAGAAGTAGGCCAATTAAGGCTAATTCGCGACGCTTGAGCAGGATATTATCTTCATGCGTGCGGCGCGCATAGATAAAGACTAACAGGCCCGGCGCATAGAGCACCACCGACAGCAGCAGGTGCATCGGGCCGGACGCATATAATAACCATAAGCCATAAATGCAGGCACCGACACCAATCACTTTATGCAGTGGACGGCGCGCTACTTTCAGCAGAAACGCGCCGACCAGGAAGTAAGGCACGAGGATCATCTCGGAAGCGATAGTCAGCAGCGTGTTGTAGTCTGAACCGGTCAGCCAGATCAGCACCAGGCTCGCCTGCACGCTGAGGTTAGTGAGCCACAGTGAGGCGGCTGGGGCGTTATTCGCATTCTGCCGGGCGAAGATGCGCGGAAACGCCTTATGCGTGGCGGCCAGCAGCGGCACTTCCGCCGCCATAATCGTCCAGCTCAGGTAAGCCCCGCAAACGGAGACAATCAGCCCGGCGGCAATCACGATTTCCCCCCAGGACCCCATCATACGCACCATCAGGCCCGCCATTGATGGATTGCGCATCTCTGCCAGTTCTGGGCGGGCAACGACGCCCATCGACAGCAGCGTGACCAGCAGATAAACCCCCAGCGCGGAAATCACCGCCAGCAGCGTCGCGCGCCCAACATCCTTTTTATTACGGGCGCGAGCTGATACCACCACCGCGCCTTCCACGCCAATAAACACCCAAAGCGTAATCAGCATGGTATTTTTCACCTGTTCCCACACCGGCACGCCAAGGTCGATGCCGTGGAAATCCAGGGTAAAGGTTTCGCTTTTAAAAGCGATCGCCGCCAGCACGATAAACAGCCCCAGCGGTACCAGCTTGGCCAGCGTCGCGGCCAGGTTGATGCTGGCAGCCGTTTGTACGCCGCGCAGAACCAGAAAATGAACCACCCAGAGCAGCACTGAAGCCCCGACAATGGATTGCCAGGTATTACCGTCGCCAAACAGGCGCAGTTCCGGCGTATCGGTAAAGAAACTGAGGGCGGAGAAAACAATCACCAGATAGGAGACGTTCGCAATGACCGCACACAGCCAGTAGCCCCATGCGGAACAAAAGCCGATCAGCTCACCGAAGCCTTCGCGAGCGTAGGTAAAGATCCCACCGTCAAGATCCGGACGGATGCGGGTCAGTACCAGCATGGCGATGGCAAGGAACAGAATCCCCACGCCGGTGATAGCCCAGCCAATCAGCAGAGCGGCGGGGCTGGCGACCTCGGCCATGTTTTGCGGCAGACTAAATACGCCCGCACCGAGCATTGAGCTCAGAACCAGAGCCGTCAGGGCGCTAAGCCCTAATTTCTTTTCCATGAGAATCCTGTCGTGGAAGGCAAAGAACAAGAATATTTATTTGGCGAAATCGCATAAACATGGAGGATTGCGCTGAGGCGGCGATTTTACGGAGAGCGATGCATACATGCAACAATGTATAAAAGAAATGAATAAAAAAAGGCGGCTTACGCCGCCTTTTGCTGTTGCTTACTTGTACAGGTCGGCGCTGATCGTGACGTTGCCGCCGCGTTCCTGCCATTCACGGGTAATGTGATAGTACTTCGCGCCTTTCTTCGCGGCGCGTTTTGCGACCTGGTAAGAGACTTCAGTCATGTTACCGTAGTTACCGGTGAACTTGATGCTGTCGAACGGAATCATCTGCGCCGCAGTGATTTTGTTCAGCTCTTCAACTTTGGTACCGTCCGGAAGCGTGACACTGTAACGCCCGCCTTTTGTTGTCTGTGTTTCGAAGAAACGACCTACGCCGGTGCCCGCGCCGACGGCGGCGGTTGTTGCCACGCCCGGGATCTCAACCTGTTTCGCCGCTTCGCCGCCTTCCGCCAGCAGCTTACGCCCGGCGTCAGAATCTGCCGGAATGGCATCCGGGCTCTGCAACACGCGTTTTTCCGCATCGGCTTTATAGATGTAGGCGGTAATACGCTGGTTACCGCCGTCGTTCGCATCCACCTGACGGACGATAAAGAAGGAGGCTGCGCCTTTGGCTTTGGCGGCCTTGGTAATGGCGTCGTTCACTTCCGGCTGGCTGCGATAGAAGCCCTGAACGGTGACGGTGTCATAAGGCACCAGCGCAACGGCCTGGTCTTTCGGCAGCTCCATCACACCGTTGATGATACGGTTTTTCGGTGCGTCGGCTTTCGGCGCATCTTCTTTATAAAGGTCGGCCGTGACGCGCCAGTTGCCGCTGTTACCGTAGTCAGAGGTATCGACAACATAGAAAGAGGCTGCGCCTTCTTTGTCCGCTTTACGGGACATGGCGTTGACCGCATCGCCAATGGCGGTATAGCGACCGGTGATCACCACGCGGTCATAGGGCTTCAGTGCGGACGCTTGCTCCGGGGTCAGCTCGGTGGCTGCATGAGCGGACATTGCCGCGGCAGACAGCATGGCGGACACGAGGAGGGTGTTCTTAAGCTTCATAAAAATAATCCTTCGCCTTGCGCAAACCAAATTCGGGTCATGTTGTTAACGGGAAAACGTCTGATTATGGCATTGAAATGACGCTACTGTCTGCGTCATTTTTAACTTCAGATGCGAACCCGGTGACGGTTTTGGATAACTTTTCCTGATATGTTGAAAAAACGGGCGCTTGACCAGAAAAAGCGGTCAACCATATGACTTTTTTAAGTTAATGGAATGTTAATCGCACCGTCTCGCCCGCGAAAAATCATGTTTTCCCACGGAGAAGAAGCGAATTATGAGGCTCGCTACTCAAATCGGGGCAAATATCGCTGTTTGTAGCCGCTGGAACTCCTTATTTGGCATTTAATGCAAAAATAGTGTTTTCCGGCGCTAGATCACAATCGGTATTTTCAGTAGGTTATAGTCAGTTTGTTACTGTTTTATTTATTCAGGTTGTTCGCCTGTTAGGTCACTTACGGGTTACCCGCAACAAACTGACAAAACGGCAAACCATCAAATAAGAACCGATATAAGGGAATAGTTATGCGTATTGGTGTACCAAAAGAAAGGTGGGCCCAGGAAACGCGAGTCGCAGCAACGCCGAAAACGGTTGAGCAGCTGCTGAAGCTCGGTTTTAGCGTGGCCATTGAAAGTGGTGCAGGAAAACTCGCCAGTTTTGATGACGAAGCATTTGTGCAGGCTGGTGCTGAGATCGTCTCTGGTGATGATATCTGGCAATCCGACGTTATCCTCAAGGTTAACGCGCCGCTGGATGAAGAGATTGCGCTGCTGAACCCGGGCACGACGCTGATTAGCTTTATCTGGCCGGCGCAAAATGCCGAGCTGATGGCAAAATTGGCTGAGCGCAACATTAACGTCATGGCAATGGACTCCGTGCCGCGTATTTCCCGCGCCCAGTCGCTGGATGCGTTAAGTTCGATGGCAAACATTGCCGGTTATCGCGCTATCGTCGAAGCGGCTCACGAGTTTGGTCGTTTCTTTACCGGCCAAATCACCGCGGCGGGCAAAGTCCCACCGGCGAAAGTGATGGTGATTGGCGCGGGCGTAGCGGGTCTTGCCGCTATCGGCGCGGCCAACAGCCTTGGCGCGATTGTGCGTGCGTTCGACACCCGCCCGGAAGTGAAAGAGCAGGTGCAGAGCATGGGCGCCGAATTCCTCGAGCTGGACTTCAAAGAAGAAGCCGGCAGTGGAGACGGTTATGCCAAAGTGATGTCTGAGGCGTTTATCGCCGCCGAAATGGCCCTGTTTGCCGCGCAGGCAAAAGAGGTCGACATCATTGTTACCACCGCGTTGATTCCGGGCAAACCGGCGCCGAAGCTGATCACCCGTGAAATGGTGGATTCCATGACCCCGGGCAGCGTGATCGTCGATCTGGCCGCGCAAAACGGCGGTAACTGCGAATACACCGTACCGAATGAAATTTTCGTCACGGCAAACGGCGTGAAGGTGATCGGCTATACCGATCTGGCCGGACGCCTGCCGACCCAGTCTTCTCAGCTATACGGTACCAACCTGGTAAACCTGCTGAAGCTGCTGTGTAAAGAGAAAGACGGCAACATTACCATCGATTTTGATGACGTTGTGGTGCGCGGCGTGACCGTCATCCGTGAAGGCGAAGTCACCTGGCCGGCCCCGCCGATTCAGGTTTCTGCACAGCCGCAGGCGGCGCAGAAAGCCGCGCCAGCGCCAAAAGAACCGGAAAAACCGGCGTCACCGTGGCGTAAATATGCGCTGATCGCACTGGCCATCATTCTGTTTGGCTGGCTGGCGAGCGTTGCGCCGAAAGAGTTCCTCGGCCACTTTACCGTTTTCGCGCTCTCCTGCGTGGTGGGTTACTACGTGGTGTGGAACGTGTCGCATGCGCTGCACACGCCGCTGATGTCGGTCACGAATGCTATCTCGGGCATTATCGTGGTTGGCGCACTCCTGCAGATTGGCCATGGAGGCTGGGTAAGTTTCCTGAGTTTTATCGCGGTACTGATCGCCAGCATTAATATTTTTGGTGGTTTCACCGTCACTCAGCGCATGCTGAAAATGTTCCGCAAAGGATAAGGGGTAACAAATGTCTGGAGGATTAGTTACAGCTGCATACATTGTTGCCGCAATCCTGTTTATTTTCAGTCTCGCCGGGCTTTCCAAACACGAAACGTCGCAGCAGGGCAACTACTACGGCATCGCCGGTATGGCGATTGCCCTGATCGCAACCATCTTCGGGCCGGATACCAGCAACGTAGCGTGGATCCTGCTGGCGATGATTATCGGTGGGGCGATTGGTATTCGCCTGGCGAAGAAAGTGGAAATGACCGAGATGCCGGAGCTGGTGGCGGTGCTGCACAGCTTCGTCGGTCTGGCCGCGGTGCTGGTGGGCTTCAACAGCTACCTGCAGCATGAAACCGGCATGGAACAAATTTTGGTCAATATTCACCTGACTGAAGTGTTCCTCGGTATCTTTATCGGTGCGGTCACCTTTACCGGTTCCATCGTGGCGTTCGGCAAGCTGTGCGGCAAGATGTCTTCGAAGCCGTTGATGCTGCCAAATCGTCACAAGCTTAACCTGGCGGCGCTGGTGGTTTCTTTCCTGCTGATGGTGGCATTCGTGCGTACCGATAGCGTGGGCACGCAGGTGCTGTGTCTGCTGGTGATGACCGTTATCGCGCTGGCCTTTGGCTGGCATCTGGTGGCGTCTATCGGCGGGGCAGATATGCCGGTAGTCGTCTCCATGCTGAACTCCTACTCCGGTTGGGCGGCGGCGGCGGCGGGCTTTATGCTCAGCAACGACCTGCTGATCGTTACCGGTGCGCTGGTAGGTTCTTCCGGTGCCATTCTGTCTTACATCATGTGTAAGGCGATGAACCGTTCGTTCATTAGCGTGATTGCCGGTGGTTTTGGTACCGACGGTTCCTCTACCGGTAGCGAAGAAGAAGTGGGCGAACACCGTGAAATTAACGCCGAAGAAACCGCCGAAATGCTGAAAAATTCCCACTCGGTGATCATCACCCCAGGGTACGGTATGGCGGTGGCGCAGGCGCAGTATCCGGTGGCGGAAATTACTGAGAAACTGCGCGCGCGCGGTATCAAGGTACGCTTTGGTATCCACCCGGTTGCCGGGCGTCTGCCGGGCCACATGAACGTGCTGTTGGCGGAGGCGAAGGTGCCTTACGACATCGTGCTGGAGATGGATGAAATTAACGACGATTTCGCCGACACCGATACCGTACTGGTTATCGGCGCGAACGACACCGTTAACCCAGCTGCTCAGGACGATCCGAAGAGCCCGATTGCCGGCATGCCGGTTCTGGAAGTCTGGAAGGCGCAGAACGTTATCGTTTTCAAACGTTCTATGAATACCGGTTACGCCGGGGTACAGAACCCGCTGTTCTTTAAAGAAAACACGCAGATGCTGTTCGGCGACGCAAAAGCCAGCGTGGACGCCATTCTGAAAGCTCTGTAATTACAGCGCGAAAAATTAAGGCCGCCGTCTTTGTGAGAGATGGCGGCCTTTTATTTGATTTATGATTGCTTTTGGTCAAAAAGTGCGCAGGGAAAGGTGTTATAATGTTCTATGTCGTCTAAACCAACAGAGGAACTTATGGATACCTTGTTTACGCCTGCACAACTGGCCATCGAATATCTTCGTCGCGAAACCACCTCTTTAACCCCTGCACAGTACCTGAAACGCTTAAAACAGCTTGAGCTGGAATTTGCCGACCTGATGGCGCTTTCTAGTATCGAACTGAAAGAAGAGATCGACTTTGCCTGGCGACTAGGGCTCCATTGATAGATTCTTGCGAACCTGGCCGCGTAATATAACGCCGGGATAATAACCGCAAGAGATAAAAAAACCGGCCATTGACCGGTTTTTTCGTCACTTAACACTGCTTAATCGTCTTCTTCGTCGTCCATTTCGACCGGCGTCTGGTAGTCGTTCGGCTTAATGGCGAGCAGGTCGCAGCGCAGGTGGTCAATAACCTGTTCGGCCGTGTTGCCGAGGAAGGCCGCAGAGATACCGGTTCGTCCGATAGTGCCCAGTACTACGATACCGGCGTCAAGATGCGCCGCCAGATCCGGAATCACCTCTTCAGGCAACCCTTTCTCTACGTGGGTGAACTTCTCGTCGATGCTAAATTTCTGGCGCAGCGATTTCATTGCCAGCAGGTGCTGACCGCGAATCGCATCGTTGTAGACGCTAGGGTCAAAATCAGGCAATTCAATGGCGATATTGATCGGCGTGACCGGATAAGCGCCAACCAGATGCACTTCGGTATGGTTGACCTGTTCGGCCAGTTCGATGGTCTCTTTGATCAGCTTCTCATTCAGCGCATTATGGTACGCTTCTTCGCTGGCAAGGTTGACCGCGACGAGCGCCTTACCGCCTTCCGGCCACGGCTGGTCTTTCACCATCCATACCGGGCATGGGCATTTGCGCAGCAGGTGCCAGTCAGTTGGGGTGAAGATAACCGATTCCAGCTTGTCGTGCTGGTGAGCCATTTTCAGCAACAAATCGTGACCGCCGCTGATGACTTCCTGGATGATGGCTTCAAACGGGCGGTTATGCCACACCACTTTAATTTCGAGGGGAACGCCGGCTTCCAGGTAGTATTTCGCCTGCTCGCGGATCCATGCGGTTCGCTGGCTAATCACGCCCTGGCGCATTGCGGTGCGCTCATCAGGAGACAAAAGGGTGGTCATTTCATAGGAAAAGTCATAGATCGGCAAAAAGGCTTTAATGCGGCCGCCAATCCGTTGATGAAGATACACAGCGCGTCGCAGCGCAGGCTGGTCGTCCTGGTTCGGATCGATCGCCACGAGCATATTTTGATATCTGGCCATACAGGGTCTCCTTACAGCTGTAACCACAGTTTGTAAGTAAAAGATAACTCATATAGTGGGATTGAAACAGGGGAGAACCTTCGCAAGATCAATAAACAGGATAAATAAACTTTCCTTAAGCCTGGTGAATTAACCTGTCGTCCCCGATGGCTCGGGGCATTTGGCGAAATTCAAAAATTCAGATTTATTGCGTAGGTTATTTTTCTCACAATGATATAAATTTCTAATGTCTGCCTGTACATAAGGAAATCATCATGTCTCAACGATATAGATTCTCAACGGTGCTCGCCGCGGCGCTTGCATTGGCACTGGGAGCGACGTCGGCTATTGCCGACCCCGGTAACGGGCATGGTAAAGGTAACGGGAATCATGGCAACAGCAACAAAGGCAACAGCCAGCAGTGGGATAAAGACCAGCATAACGATCATCGTTCTTCGTCGCGTAAGAACTATGGCAAACCCGATCACGTTGACCGTGATATCAGCTACGCAACGGCCAGACAGCTTGCCGTTAGCTACGGCCTGACCGGTTACAAATCTTTGCCGCCGGGCATTGCAAAAAATCTGGCGCGGGGCAAACCGCTGCCACCGGGTATCGCTAAAAAAACGGTCCCCGGGTCGATGCTCAATCAACTGCCTTATTACCCCGGCTATGAATGGCAGGTTATCGGCGATAACCTTGTGCTTATTGCCTTAAGTACAGCGATCGTCACGTCGGTGATTAACGGCGTGTTTGATTAGAGAGATGACATAAAAAACCCCGGCAAGCCGGGGTTTTTTTATTGTAGAACGAAACAGCGGTCAGGCGACGTTACGACTATGGCCCGCCAGCACTGCCAGCGCATCGCTGTTTTCAATGGTGATGTATTTACCTTTCACGGCCAGCATACCGCTTTTCTGGAAACGACCCAGCAGTCGGCTGATAGTTTCCACCGTCAGGCCCAGATAGTTACCGATATCGCCACGGGTCATGGTGAGACGGAACTCACGCGGCGAGAAACCACGCTGGGCGAAGCGGCGCGACAGGTTATAGATAAATGCAGCCAGGCGCTCTTCAGCGTTTTTCTTCGACAGCAGCAGGATCATGTCCTGATCGCCTTTGATCTCACCGCTCATGAGACGCATCATCTGCTGACGCAGATTGGGCATTTTACCGGAGAGATCGTCAAGAGTCTCAAACGGGATTTCGCACACCATGGAGGTTTCCAGCGCCTGAGCAAAGCTCGGGTGATGACCGGTGCCAATAGCGTCGAAACCAACTAAATCGCCGGCCAGATGGAAACCGGTGATTTGCTCGTCGCCTTGCTCGGTAATGGTGTAACTCTTAATGGTACCGGAACGGATCGCATAAAGAGACTTCAGTTCATCGCCGGCTTTGAATAACGTTTGCCCTTTCTGGATGGGCTTTTTGCGCTCGATAATATTATCCAGCTGATCAAGCTCATGCTCATTAAGAGTGAACGGTATGCAAAGCTGGCTGATGCTGCAATCCTGACAATGGATCGCGCAACCGCCAGACTGAATGCGTCGTATAATTCTCTTTTCCGGGATCATAGGTTTGCTCAAGCCGTAATTGATATTGGTCAATTTTAACATCTTTTTGGTGAGCAGGTAAGTCTCGACGCGCGTATTCACCCAAGATTAAAATGGGATAGCAAAGAATGAGATATATCTCATTGATATGTAGTGCAAATTTTCAGGCGCGTTGATGTGTAAAAGCGCCTGTTCCAGTCGTAAAGGGCACAGAAAATCAAAGCAGCAGATAGCCTTCATGCCGTAGAAGCCACTCTTTACGCTGTACGCCACCGGCATAACCGGTCATGGTGCCATTGCGACCGATCACGCGATGGCAGGGGACGACGATACTCACCGGGTTAGCGCCATTGGCGGCGCCGACTGCGCGGGCGGCCCCTGGACGACCGAGCCGATCGGCTAACTGCCCGTAGTGCATCACCTGGCCGCAGGGTATGGTGCGCAGGGTTTGCCAGACTTCGCGCTGAAATGGGGTACCGGCGGTGGCCGTAGGCAGTGTCTCAATCACCGCCAGATCGCCGTCAAAATAGTTCGTTAACTGCTGACTGAGTCCACCAGGGTTGCGCGACGTGACGCGAGTATAGCCTTCAGCACGGTAGTGGATATCCAACAGTTGCTCCATACGGTCGCTGTGTTCTTCCCACTCAACGGCGCGCAAATGAAAGTTTTCATCGCACAGAATCCACAGAGGGCCGAGCGGCGTGGCAATTTTATCTTCAAGTAACGTCAGCATGCGCACTCTCTATATATGTCCAGGCAAATTATTCCTGTTCGACACCATAGCATGTGAACGGCGGCTGACTCTATACCTCCGATGTATAACCATGCAAACAAGGAGGTTTATTTATAATCAACAGTAAAGTACGGTTAAATCGAATAATAATCGGATGAGGGTTCCACGGAAATATAACCCAGTAAACGCAGAGTAAAAGGTATCTCATTGAAGGAAAAGCAAAGAAAAATATGAAGAATGATGCAGAATAAAAATCGGGGTCTGTCGACATCGCCAGACCCCGCAGCAACCACACAGGTGTGTCCGTACCGTTTCCCACATTTTGCTCCGCGCAGCGGGTATTACTATTTATAACGGGTCTGAGCTTATTTTCCAGACAATTCTTGGTGATTTATTTCACGTATTATAAACAGGAATCGATAATTAATTGTGGATTTATATTATTTAAGTTTTGGTTAAATAATAAGCTCAGGGAATTGATTGCCGCTTCGTATATTTTACATGCCAATAGTTTTGGCTGAAAGGGAAAAGCGTTGAGCCAGCGCGACCGCGCGGCTATAGTATCCGCCTGTGGTAATAAGGGAGGAATTCTCATGAATCTTGACGACAAATCGCTGTTTCTTGACGCCATGGAGGATGTCCAGCCGCTGAAGCGCCACAGCGACGTTCATTGGCAGCCCGTCCGCAACGCCCGAACCCGCCAGCAGGTGGATACACTGCAGCTCGATAATTTTCTCACCACCGGTTTTCTCGACATTGTCCCGCTTGCCACCCCGCTGGAGTTTAAGCGTGAAGGGCTACAAATCGGCGTTCTGGATAAACTGCGGCAGGGGAAATACAGCCAGCAGGCCAGCCTGGATCTGCGTCAGCAGACCGTTGAACAGTGCCGTCAGAGTCTGTTTGCTTTTATTCTGCAGGCTGAGCATGACAATCTACGCAACATCCTGATTATTCATGGTAAAGGCAAAGAGGACGGCTCGCATGCCAATATTATTCGCAGCTATCTTGCCCGCTGGTTAACCGAATTCGATGACGTTCAGGCATTCTGTAGCGCGCTACCGCATCATGGCGGCAGCGGCGCATGTTACGTCGCGCTGCGTAAATCGGCGGCGGCGAAACAGGAAAACTGGGAGCGTCACGCTAAACGCAGCCGCTAGCGCAGCAAAAGCGTCAGCTCTGATGCGGCTTTTTGCAGTTCGGGCAACACGCGATCCAGCAATTCAGCCGCGGATACCTGTCCGGCATGAACACCGACGTTCAGCGCCGCCTCAACCTGGCCCTGTGAATTAAACAGCGGCACCGCCAACGAACGCAGCCCCATCTCCAGCTCCTGATCGTTTAACGCATACCCCTGTTGACGTACCGCCTTCAGCTCGCTGCGTAGCTTACTGACGGACGAAATCGTCTGCGGGGTATAGCGGATCATGGTGATGCGAGCCAGCATATCGTTGAGCTTTTCTTCCGGCTGGTAGCTCAACAGCACGCGCCCCATTGAGGTTGACCACGCCGGTAGACGGCTGCCGATATCGAGATCTATGGTCATGATGCGCGAGCTGGAAGCGCGGGCGATATAGAGAATATCGTCGCCGTCCAGAGTAGCGATTGAGCACGACTCATTAAGCATATCGCTCAAATGTTTTAGCACCGGCTGCGCAGAACGGGCCAGCGGCGTTGAGGCTAACCATGCGTGTCCCAGCGACAAAATGCGCGGGCGTAGCTGAAAGTTCTTACCATCCTCGGCGTAGACAAAACCCAGTTTACCAAGCGTATAGAGGCAGCGGCGTACCGCAGCGCGAGGGATGCCCGTCTTCTGGCTGATTTGCGAAATCGACAGCAGCCGGCGCTGCGGAGTGAAGGCCTGAATCACCTCCAGCCCGCGCGCCAGCGAGGCCATAAAATTAGGGTCCCCTTTAAACGGGTCGCTATCGCCCGTCATAATATCGTCTGGATGTTTCTCCATTTTTCTCTCCGTTTATGCCGCCGATCACATTCTTAGCCTAAACATACACGATGTTCGATTATCGCACCATATTTCGATTATCGCCCTTGACCGGCATCGTTAAGCAGGTCACATTTTGTGCGAACAACGAATATTAGTGCGATAACCGCACAACGAGGAGCAACCTGATGATTGATAAAAGTGTGCCGACGCTGGCGGATGCCGTCGCGGGTATCCACGATGGGGCGACCATTATGATCGGCGGCTTTGGGCCCGCCGGGCAGCCGACGCTGCTGATTGATGCGTTGATTGAACAGGGCGCACGTGACCTGACCATTATCAATAACAACGCCGGAAACGGCGAAATCGGCCTCGCGGCGCTGCTGAAGGCCGGGCGCGTACGCAAAATGATCTGCTCATTCCCACGCCAGGTCGACTCACAAATTTTCGATGACCTGTATCGCCGCGGCAAAGTGGAGCTGGAACTGGTCCCGCAGGGGAACCTGGCCGCTCGCATTCAGGCTGCGGGCGCAGGTCTTGGCGCCATTTTTACCCCAACGGGCTACGGCACGCCGCTGTCGGAAGGCAAAGAAACTCGCGAAATTGACGGCCGCCACTATGTGCTGGAATACCCGATTAGCGCTGACTTTGCGCTGATTAAAGCTCATCAGGCCGACCGTTGGGGTAACCTGGTCTACCGCAAAGCCGCGCGTAACTTTGGCCCAATCATGGCCACGGCGGCGAAAACCACCATTGTAGAAGTTGCCAGCATGGTTGCGCTCGGCGAACTGGACCCGGAAAACGTCGTCACGCCAGGCATTTTCGTGCAGCGCGTGTTCGCGCAGGAATCTTTCACCGCCAAGGCGCAGCGAGCTTAAGGAGCCCAAAATGCAAAAACTCTCTCGTGATGATATGGCAAAGCGCGTGGCGCAGGATATTCCGGAAGGCGCCTATGTGAATCTGGGAATTGGTCTGCCTACTCGTATCGCCAACTATCTGCCGTCTGACAAAGAGGTCTTTTTACACAGCGAAAACGGACTGCTGGGTATGGGACCGAAACCGGCACCCGGTGAAGAAGATCCGGAGCTGATTAACGCCGGCAAAGAGTACGTGACTCTGCTGCAGGGCGGCTGTTATTTCCACCACGGTGACTCCTTCGCCATGATGCGCGGCGGCCATCTGGATATTTGCGTGCTGGGTGCCTATCAGGTTTCTGCCGCTGGCGACCTCGCTAACTGGAGCACTGGCGCACCGGACGCGATCCCCGCCGTCGGCGGGGCGATGGATCTGGCGGTCGGCGCACGCCAGGTGTTCGTGATGATGGATCACCTGACGCGCGACGGAGAGTGTAAGTTAGTGGAGCACTGTACTTATCCGTTAACCGGCGTGGGCTGCGTCAGCCGCATTTATACCGATCTTGCCGTGATTGACATCACCACCAACGGCCCGGTGGTGCGCGAAATCTTCAACGGCATCTCTTTTGATGAATTACAGCGTATTACCCCCGTTGCCCTGACTTACGACGCGGTCGCGGAAAGCGCCTAAGGAATGATGATGAATCAAGCATTTATCTGCGACGCGGTACGCACACCGTTCGGTCGTTTTGGTGGTACTCTGGCGAGCGTACGCGCTGACGATTTGGCCGCTCTGCCGCTGAAGGCGCTAATGGAGCGCAATCGTGGGCTGGATCCCTCTCGTATTGACGATGTGATTTATGGCTGCGCCAATCAGGCTGGGGAAGATAACCGCAACGTCGCGCGTATGGCGTTACTGTTGGCCGGGTTGCCGGAGACGGTACCGGGTAGCACCATCAACCGTCTTTGCGGCTCCAGCCTTGATGCCATCGGCGTGGCGGCGCGGGCGATTAAAAGTGGTGAAACGCAGTTGATGATTGCGGGCGGCGTAGAGAGCATGTCGCGTGCGCCGTTCGTGATGGGTAAAGCCGAAAGCGCGTTCAGCCGTACCATGAAAATGGAAGACACGACCATCGGCTGGCGTTTTATTAACGCGCAAATGAAGGCACTGTACGGTGTGGATTCCATGCCGGAGACGGCGGAAAACGTGGCGACCGATTTTGCCATTTCCCGTGCCGACCAGGATGCTTTTGCGCTGCGTAGCCAGCAGCGTACCGCACAGGCGCAGGCCAATGGCGCGTTTAATGACGAGCTGATCCCGGTGTGGATCCCGCAGCGCAAAGGCGAAGCCCTGTGTTTTGCCCAGGATGAACATCCACGCAGCACTTCGCTTGAGGCGTTGGCGAAACTGAAAGGCGTAGTGCGTCCGGATGCAACCGTCACCGCAGGCAATGCGTCCGGGGTGAACGATGGCGCCTGTGCGCTGTTGTTAGCCAGCGAACAGGCGATGGCGCAGAATGATTTGCAGCCGCTGGCTCGCGTCGTCGGGGTCGCAACCGCCGGCGTCGCGCCGCGCATTATGGGGTTTGGACCGGCACCGGCCGTACGAAAAGTTCTGGCACAAACGGGACTGACGCTGGCGCAAATGGACGTTATCGAGTTGAATGAAGCTTTCGCCGCTCAGGCGCTGGCCGTGCTGCGCGATTTAGGTCTACCGGATGATGCCGCGCACGTTAACCCGCACGGTGGGGCGATTGCGCTGGGGCATCCGCTGGGCGCCTCCGGTGGACGGCTGGCGATGACCGCTGCCTACCAGTTACGTCGTACAGGTGGGCGGTATGCGCTATGTACGATGTGTATCGGCGTCGGCCAGGGGATCGCGCTGATTATTGAACGCGTATAAGGAGCTGGAATGAGTTTGTTGACCCCGCTATTGCGTACCCAGGCGCTGACGGATTTTTTCAGCGACCAGCAAACGGTGCAGGGGATGCTGGATTTCGAGGCGGCGCTCGCGACCGCACAGGCGCAGTGTCGGGTGATACCCGATGCTGCGGTTGCGCCGATTGTCGAAGCCTGTCAGGCGCAGTCTCTGGATTTACCTGCGCTGGCGAGGGCGGCAGCCGATGCCGGTAATCTGGCGATTCCGCTGGTTAAACAACTGACGCAGCGCGTGAAAGCGCACGATCCTGAAGCCGCGCGCTACGTCCACTGGGGGGCGACCAGCCAGGACGCCATTGATACCGGGCTGATTTTACAGCTGCGCAAGGCGCTTGATGAGACGCAAGTCCGCCTTCGACGCCTCACCCAGGTGCTGGCTGAACAAATTAATCGGTATCAGCACTCGCTGATGCCGGGCCGCACCTGGATGCAGCACGCGCTGCCCATCACCTTTGGTCTGAAGCTGGCCGGTACGCTCGATGCGCTATTGCGCTGGCAAGAGCGACTGGATGAACTGCGCCCGCGGGTGCTGGCGCTACAGTTTGGCGGCGCGGCGGGGACGCTGGCCTCGCTGAAAGACAAGGGGCCAGAGGTCGCAGAACGGCTGGCCGATACGCTCAATCTCTCGCTCGCTGACACCCCCTGGCACAGCCAGCGTGACCGCATCATTGAAGTCGCGAGCTGGTTTGCCGGGCTCTGCGGCACGTTGGGTAAATTTGCCAATGATTTCGCACTGCTGATGCAAACCGAAGTGGCGGAGGTGAGCGAACCTATTGCCGAAGGCCGGGGCGGATCGTCCGCCATGCCGCATAAGCGTAATCCGGTCAGCTGTGCGGCCATTCTCGCCGCCGTACAGCGTATCCCTGGGCTGATGGCGACGCTGTACGGCGCGCAAATTCAGCAGCATGAGCGCGCGCTAGGGGGCTGGCAGGCCGAGTGGGAAACGCTGCCAGAGTTGGTGATGTTGGCTGGCGGCGTGCTGGAAAACAGTGAATTTCTGCTGCGCGGTATGCAGGTCAATGAGGCGAAAATGCGCGCCAATCTGGATATCACCCATGGTCTGATTATGGCCGAATCCGTTACTCAGGCGCTGGCGGCCTTTATTGGCAAAGCCGACGCTCATCATCAGGTAGAAAAAATCTGTCATCGGGCCATTGCGCTGGATTGCCCGTTACAAGCGCTGCTGGAAAAAGATCCGCTGGTAAGCCAGCATTTTTCTTCCGCGCAACTCACGCAACTGCTGGACCCAGCGACCGCACTCGGCAGTACCGACCACTTTGTGCGCCAGGTTCTGGCGCGCTATCAGGAGCAGGGAAATGAATATCCATTATTGCCTTGAAGGACCAGAAACGGCACCGGTACTGGTGCTCTCCAACTCGCTAGGTACGACTCACGCTATGTGGGATGCGCAGATGCCCGCGCTGACCGAACATTTCCGCGTGCTGCGTTACGATACCCACGGGCACGGACAAACGACAAAACGCGGGAAGGTGACGTTGTCACAACTCGGTGAAGACGTGATTACACTGCTCGATCATCTGAATATCCCGCGCGCTTTCTTCTGCGGTATTTCGATGGGGGGCTTGACCGGTCTCTGGCTCGCTCGCTTCGCGCCGGAACGCTTTACTGCCGTTGCGGTGGCGAATACGGCGGCGAAGATCGGCGAGCAGGCCAACTGGCTGTCGCGTGCGCGCACCGTGCGAACCGAAGGCATGGGCGTGGTGGCGGCCGGGTCGGCGGATCGTTGGTTTACCCCTCAGTTTCGTCAACATCAGCCCGCGGTGGTTGAGCAGCTGTGCCATCAACTGGCGACTTCCGATGCGGAAGGTTACGCCGAATGCTGCGAGGCGTTGGCGGCGGCCGATTTACGAGGTGAAGTCGCGGCTATCAACGTACCGTTGCTGATTATTGCCGGTGAGCACGACCCGGTGACCACGGTGGCCGATGCCGATTATTTACATCAGCAAATTAACGGTTCTTTCCAGGTGGATTTAGCCGCGTCGCATTTATCAAACGTCGAAGCCAGCGAAGAGTTTACCGCGGCGTTGATCGCATTTTTACGGAGGGACGATGGAAGATAATCAACGTTATCAGCAGGGTATGGCGGTGCGCCGGAAGGTGCTTGGTGATGCCCACGTTGACCGGACGCTGCAAAAACTCACGCCGCTGAACGAAGAGTTTCAGGATTTCATTACCCGTTACGCCTGGGGGGAAACCTGGACCCGTCCGGGGCTGGACCACCATACCCGCAGTATGATCACTATCGCCATGCTGATTGCGCTCAATCGCGAAGCGGAACTGAAAATGCATCTGCGCGCGGCGTTCAACAACGGCGTGACCCGCGACGAGCTGAAAGAGCTGATCATGCATTCGGCGTTGTATTGCGGTCTGCCGGCGGCAAATGCCACGATGCATCTGGCACAGCAGGTTTTTGATGAAATGGATGCGCCGCAATCACGATAATTTCAACTTATGTTGAAATTTATAACTTTGTTGAATTAATAAAAAGACGGTGCTATCGTTATCTCTCCTTAACCGCAGGAGTTGACGATGGCACTTGTCCGCTATCCCACGAGTAAACCTTTTCCTTTTTCCGACGCCGTTGCGGCGAACGGATTTCTCTTTCTGTCTGGTCAGGTCTCAATGAGCCCGGACGGACAGCCGCTGTACGGTACCATCACCGAACAGGTTAATCGTATTATGCGTTCGGTCAGCGAGACGCTGGCGCGCGGCGACGCGCAATTGCGCGATGTGGTTCGGGCACAGGTTTGGTTAAGCGATATGGCGCACTTTACCGAGTTCAATCAGGCCTGGCGTCCGTGGTTCCCCGAGGGGTTCCCCAGCCGTAGCGTGACCACCAGCAGTCTGGCATTCAATCTCGACGTGGAAATTGAATTTCAGGCGGTGCTGCCATGATCGCGGAAAGGGATACCCTCATCGCCACCCTCAGCGCCTCGCTGGCAGCGTTGAAAGCCACGTTACCGGCGAATACCGAAGTGGTACTGCACGATTTAACCCAGCCGCAATCGTCGGTCGTCGGTATTGTTAACGGTCACGTCAGCGGGCGACAGGTGGGCGATGGTCTGCTGAGTGGGCCGGAGGAAGATGATGGTTTTCTGGGACTTATCGACGAGACGCAGCCGCCATCCTCCACGCGACTGTTCAGCGGTTACACCTCGTATGCGCGCGGCGGTAAACCGTTAAGCAGCGCGTCGACGCTGTACTACGATGCCAACGGAAAGGCGGTGGCGGCATTTTGCGTCAACGTCGACATGGAGCCGGTGATGCGTTTTCGCCGTGAACTGGATTATCTGGTCTCCGGCATCTCGGCAGCGCAGCCAGCGGAAAATCCGGCCACCCCGTTACCCTCGCAATCTCTGGCGGAGGTTCTTGCACGTTTCCAGGCCACCCCTGAGGAAAACCCAAAAGCGTTTCGACTGCGGGTGGTCAGCGAACTGCATTCGATGGGAATTTTCAAGATTAAGGGCAGCGTCAACGAAGTCGCCAGCGCGCTCGGCGTGACGCGTTACACCATCTACAACTACCTGGATAAGCTCAATGAACAATAATCTCCCGGCTACGCTTCCTTTTTATCAGGTTGATGCCTTCACCGCTAAACCTTTCGGCGGTAACCCGGCGGCGGTGATGCCGCTGAATCAATGGCCAGACGACAGCGTGTTACAAGCGATTGCCGCCGAAAATAACCTGTCAGAAACCGCCTTTTTTGTTCCCCTCGATGACGGCTTTCATCTGCGCTGGTTTACGCCTGCGGTCGAAGTCGATCTCTGCGGCCATGCCACGCTCGCCGCGTCCTGGGTTCTGTTTAACGTCCTCAACTATCCGCAAGAAACGCTGCGTTTCACCACCCGTAGCGGCTTGCTGACCGTCAAGCGCCAGGGCGATGAGTTGTGCATGGATTTTCCGACGAAAACGCTCCAGCCGATTGACGAACCGCAGGGATTGCTGGCCGCGCTTGGCATCACTACCGGCGTAGAAGGATTCTGGCAATCCGATGACATTGTGGTGCTGGTGAAGGATAAAGCGATCGTTGAAGGGTTAGCGCCCGATTTTAACCTGCTGTCGGCGTTTAAGACTCGTGGGGTGATCGTCACGGCACCGGATGAGGGCGAGTTTGACTTTGTGTCACGCTGGTTTGGCCCGCAGGTTGGGGTGAATGAAGATCCGGTGACCGGTTCGGCACATACCTGGCTCGCACCGTTCTGGGCCAAACGCTGCGGTAAAAATACCCTTCATGCGCAGCAGGGCGGCACGCGTAAAGGCACGCTGCGCTGCGTGTTGGGCACTGATGGCCGCGTTTCGCTGTATGGGCAAGCGAAGCTGATGATTGAGGGGACGTTCCGTCTATAAAATCAATGAGCAATAAATCGACCATTGAGCGACGGGTCGTTCAGCTAGCCGTCGTGTGCACGCTGGCGCTATATGGCCTGCTGATCTGGCTTTCCTGATATCGTAAAGCGTGATCGTGCAGGGTTAAAATAAAATAGCGTTCCATTATTATCGGTTCTCAGTTTCTATTTAACGTTGTTAATGGAGAACCGATGTCAAGAATACCTTATCTGGGCATGTCGACGCTGCTCTGTATGCCATTGGTGTTACAGGGCTGCGCCGCGCCTTCGTCAACAGGAACGGCGACAAGACCGCTGCTGACGGCGCAGGAAGCCACACCGTATACCACCGAAAACTATTTTGCGCAGGGCGGTCTGTTCAGCCAACCACAGGGGGCATGGCAGCCGTCGTCCATTGCCTTAACACACGTTGAGACGCCATGGCGCGTCGCGCCAAAAGGCGCGCCTTACACCCGCGTCCAGCAGGCCGTTGACGCCGCACTGGCGCAGCATAAAGGGAATGAGCGTATCTACATTCGTCTTGAGCCTGGCGTCTACACCGGCACGGTGTACATCCCGGACGATGCGCCGCCAATCACTCTTTTTGGCGCGGGAAAAGCGCCTGAGGATGTGCGTATTGAACTGGCGCTGGACTCGCAGTTTAGCCCAGCGAAATATCGCCAGACGGTCAATGCCGACCACTACCCGCCGAGCTCCCCGGCGTATTACCAGTATGCGCTGTGTGCGGGGAAAACCACGGCCACGATCGGCACCAATTGCGCCGCGGTATTCTGGTCGCAAAGTCACGATCTCCAGCTGGTCAATTTAACCATTGCCAATAGCCTGCTCGACACGGTTGACGGCGGCACCCACCAGGGCGTCGCCCTGCGAACTGACGGCGACCGCATTCATCTGCAGAACGTCCGCCTGCTAGGACGCCAGGACACGCTGTATCTCAACGTCAGCAATCGGCGCAATGATGCGCTGACCGATCGCATTAATCGGGTTTACGTACAGGATAGCTACATTGAAGGCGATGTTGACTATGTCTTCGGTCGCGCTAACGCGGTGTTTGACGGCGTGCATTTCCATACCGTCTCCAGCCGCAAATCGCCGGAAGCCTATGTGCTGGCACCGAATACGCTCCCGGATAATCCTTATGGTTTCCTGGTCAAAAATAGCCGCTTTACCACCGATGAGGGCTACAAAGATACCTTTAAAGCCAAACTGGGCCGCGCATGGGATCAGGGGGCAGGGAAAACGGGTTATTTGCCGGGCAAGACCGCTAATGGACAGGTGCTGATTGTCAACAGCACGATTGATAGCGGCTATGACAGCCTGTCACCATGGGGCGCGGCGGCCACCACGGCAAGGCCGTATAAGGGGAACGCGGAGCCTTCACGTCAGTTGAACGATGTGAACACTAACCGTCTTTGGGAGTGGAACACGCGCTGGGAAAAATAAGCCTCCGTGGCTGCGGAAAAGAGCCGGATACAGCGTTAACGCTTTATCCGGCCTGATTCGCGGCATGAAGGTTTAAAACGGCAGCGTTCTTGGCTGCGTCTGCATCGTCACCCAGCGTAGCTCGGTAAATTCATGAATTCCCGCACGACCGCCAAAGCGCCCATACCCGGAATCTTTGGTGCCACCGAAGGGCATTTGCGCCTCGTCGTGCACCGTGGGGCCATTGATGTGGCAGATCCCGGTCTGCAGATTTTGCGCCACGTTCCACGCGCGGGCGGTATCGCGGCTGTACACCGCCGACGACAGGCCGTAGGCGCTGTCGTTAGCGATGCGCACCGCTTCCTGCTCGTCACGGGCGCGGATCACGGCTTTCACCGGGCCAAATGATTCTTCGTGCCAGATACGCATCGCGGGCGTCACGCCGTCGAGTAGCGTGGCCGACATCTGCGTTGTGTTGGCCTTGCCGCCGGTTAACAGCGTCGCACCTTTGGCCAACGCATCGTCAATCAATGCATTGCAGCGAACCACGGTTTTCATATCGACCACCGAACCTGGCAACCCGTCCGGTAGCGCGTCGACATGCTTAACCAGCGCGGCGATAAACGCTTCGGCAATGCGGTCCTCAACGATAATACGTTCGGTGGACATGCAAATTTGCCCGGCGTTGGCGAAGGCTCCGAAGGTCGCGCCCGCTGCGGCCTGGTGAATATCGGCATCGTCCAGTATCAGCAACGGTGCTTTACCCCCCAGCTCCAGCACCACCGGTTTAAGATGCTTCGCGCAGGTTTGGGCGATAATCCGACCCACCGGCGTGGAGCCGGTGAAGTTCACGCGCCTGATGCCCGGATGGGCAATCAGCGCTTCGACAAATTCTGGTGCATCCTGCGGCGCGCAGGTCAGATAGTTGACGACGCCAGCGGGGAACCCCGCGGCGGCCAGCGCGTCGATAATCAACCTCTGGGTAGCCGGAGAAAGCTCAGAACCTTTGAGGATTACCGTATTGCCGCAGGCGAGCGGGGTGGCAATCGCGCGAACCGCCAGGATGATGGGGGCGTTCCACGGCGCCATTCCCAGTACTACGCCAGCCCCCTGACGCGTCGCCATCGCCAGATTGCCCGCAATATTCGATGGGATCACCTGGCCCTCAATCTGCGTGGTTAACGCTGCCGCTTCACGCAGGATCTCCGCGCCGAGGTGGACGTTAAACTCGGCCCAGTGCGCCGTCGCACCGGTTTCAGCATTCATGGCGGCAATGAACTGTTCGCGACGTTGTTCAAGCCGATCTGCCGCAGCAAGCAGCAGTCGTCGCCGCTCTCCGGGTGAAGTATCACGCCAGGCCGGAAAGGCGGCGGAAGCGGCGTCTGCGGCGTGCGCGGCATCAACCAGGCCAGCGGCCGGAGCAGTACTGGCTATAACGTCATTCACGGGATTCAGGCGTGTAAAGGTCGCATTGCCTTGCGCGGCGCACGCTTCGCCGTTAATAAACAGAGTACAGGTGATTGTCATGGAAACCTCTTATCGACTCGGGTAACGCTCTGAGTGTAGAGAGGTGCAAGCGTGCTGAATATCCAGAGTCCGGATTTCGCACGCTTTTTTTCAGCTTTTGAAAGCGGTTCACATCCGTGTGCCGCCGAGGGTTACGTTAGTAGCGTACGCAGCTCACGCTGCTGATTGTCGCTAAGCTGGAGGAGGTTCACCGCCTCGCCCGATTCGGTACAACGGGCATACAGCGCGACCAGCCAGTCGTACACGTAGCGGGTGGCGGCATGTACCGGCTGTTCGCCGAGCTGAGTCAGGCGTGCGCTGGAGGTTGCGACGTCGTGGGCGAAAACCGCGCTCCCTTTAGCAATACGGCTGGCAGGGCGCTGGTTGACGGGCTGTTCAGCATAGCCCAGCCAATGAATAAAGTTACCGATGATCGCCCGCAGCTGCGCCGCGCCGGCCTGCTGTTCAGCGCTGGCCTGACGGAGCTGCTGCGCCAGCCCTTGTCGCTGGCTGGCGCGCATCAGCGCCAGCATCAGCTGTTGTTGAGTCGCGGAAGTGAGCTGCGGATGCGGCTGGCGACTCCACTGGCGCAAATGTTTACACCACAGGGCGTAAACCTGTGACCCTCGATCCTGATTTGACGGCGTATGTTGACTGACCGTTTCCGGTGCGGCGAACAGGTCGACGGCCTCATTAAACAACCCGCTGGCCTTTTCTTCACGCTGCTGCTGAACCTGACACAGCGCCTCGAACGCGGGCAGGGCGGGAAGCAAGCTCTCCAGCAGCTCGCCGTGACGCGAAGCATGTGTTTGCAGTTCGCGAATCATCGCTTCTGCCTGTGTCGCATCCTGGCCTGCTGAATCAAGCAGCGGTTGGCACAAGCTGAATAACTGCTGCTGAAGCGTGTTCGCCATGGCGGTAAAACGGCGCTGGCGCAGTTCGGGCTGCGTGGCTTGCGATAGCCATTCAATCAGCCGTTGCAGGCTGCTGTGATCCAGCGCTTGCAGCGTTCCCCAATGCTGGCCTGGCTTGCCAACCAATTGTTGAATCGCCTCATCAAAGTGACGCTTATGCAAGAAACGATCGTCTTCCGGCGTAATTGCCCACACCAGCCCCGGCAGCTTGTTCTCCTGCGTGGGTTGGGTGTCGTTTACCCAGCGCAGCAGCGCTTTGGCGGTGGACGGAATCGCGGCGCGCTGGGCTGTGGCGTTACAGACCAGCAGGATATCCGGCTGCCGATGCTGGCGATAGTTTTCCAATAGCCAGCGACACTTACTGGCCCACAGCGGGGTGTCAGAAGTGAGTGACGGCACGGGAATATCAATAATATCCACATTGTCGAGCACGCCTTGTTCCGCGTTCAGCACCAGTTCAACGGTCAGCAGCGCCAGGGTGGCAACCGGTATGCTGACTGCGTTCTGATAACCGTCGTCGGTGAGCGGATGAACCAGTACCGCATCATCGCTCTCCCCACCCGGCGTCAGGAACGCGTCCATCGGCAGGGTAAAAGCATCCACCAATAGACTCAGCGGCGCCATCACTTCCCGGCGGTTGCCCGCCTGATGCAGGGTATGTGCTAACGTTAACCATTGCTGAGTGAGTTCCTGTTGTTCCCCCCACAGCAGCGACCACGCGCGTGCACGCGCGGTGAGATCCAACGACGGCAGGAGATGCGCGAACTGGAACCACAGATCGTCATCGATCGTCTGGTATGAGGTCGGCAGGGTATCGCGCCAGAAACGGGCAATCGTCGCCACTTCCGATGCCGTCAGGCCCAGCACCTGCTGCGGCTGGCGCAGGCTCTGCCAAGCGCGCAGGCGGGAGGCGATAAGGTGGCTATCCGGTGGACGAATATCGCCGCGCTGCCAGGCATGGGCGATAAACAGCTGTACCAGTTCGGCTTCACCGATCAGCACCAGCCGCAGCGGGAAGGCGTCGTCCGGCGTGGGCTGCTCGCGGCTAAAGCGAACCGCCATTTGCGTGAGGCTGTGACCGGGATTGATATGGCTGAAGTAGTCCAGCGTTTTACTGCCGGTTTGCACCGTCAGACGGCCATCGCCGTTGCCGCACAGGGTGCGCAGCAGGTGGGCTTTAGAGGCCTGTGAGTGGCCAAACAGCGCGATGCTGGCGGGCTGGGCGCGAGTCTCCTGACGCGCTTTCTGCTGAGCATCGAGTGCCTGCAGTCGAATCAGCAGCGCGTTGGCGTCATCATCCAGTAACGGATGCTCCTGGCGGGCGGCAGCGAGCCAGTCGATTACTGCGGCTATCGTGGTCATTTGAGGAATACGCTCCCGCTGTCGATCCAGTAGTGGCTGCCGCTGTGGCGTCGGTCAGCCAGAGTATTAAGTTTCAGGGTCAGGGCATCTGGCGAAACCGGCGTGCCGTCCTGAAGCCAGGCATCGCTCAACACAAACGACTGCGGCGCTTCGTGTCGGCTACCGCCTTCAAGCTTCAGGCGAACCTGCAGCACGCCGTCTCCGGCGATGGCTTTCGCCAGTTCTGGCGAGTTGATGCTCAACGTATACAGCGGCGTCGCGGGCCAGCGGGTGTTCGCCAGTTGGCGGAAGCCGAGGGTAACATTACCGCGCAGCGGGAAATGCAGGCGGGCGTCAAGCCTGGCGCCGGGTTTGTCGAGATCGAGATCGTGGTACCAGATATTTTCATCGCGCAGGGTGTTGACGGTTTTATCCAGTACGCCCAGATAGCGCACGGTGGAGTACGCGCCAATATCGGCGGCTTTAAAATTAAAGTGCGGCAGGCGCAGATCCAGCGCCAGACTGCACAGCATAGCTCCCACGGCGGCGGTGGATTTCGGGTTGCCAATACGCCCCTGTTGGCTGAATGGGTACCATTCATGGACATGATATTTATCCAGCCAGACCATCCGGTTGACCGGCACCGGTTGAAGGTAGCGAATCAGCGCCTGTATGCCCGGCAGACAGCCGGGACGCCCGGTAATCAGCAGCACGTCGCAGGCATAGTGTGAGATTGCCTCGCAGAGCGCGTGCAGCGGACCGGCGAGGGTAAACTCACCGGCTAGCATGGCCTCCTGCAATTGGCTGAAGGTTACTTCCAGCGGGACCGCCAGCAGGTCGAACGGCGCGCTACCGGCAGGCAAGGCGTGCTCCACGGCCTGGCCGACATAGTTCATCACGTTGCGAGTTGGCGTTTGGCTCAGCAATTCTCCGAAGGTGGCGTGCAGCCCGGCGAGCGGATCCTGCACGTCGCTTTGTTCCCACGCCGCCAGAATGGCGTGGCCGATGGGCATAAAGAGCTGCAGCGTGGTTTGCTGGCGCAGCACTGCCTGCGTATCCAGCCTGCCGGAGTCGCCAAACAGCGTGGCCATCAGCGCTTGTGCGTCAGCGACGCCGGATTTTTGCAGCTGGGTTTGCAGCGCGGGCAGCACGCAGCGCTGGATAATATCCAGCAGGACATCATCCCCGGCGATTTTAAACCCTTCGCGGAACAGCAGCTGTGGGGTGATTTTGACATTGCCGCCAATACCGTCGTCCAGTTGATACTGGGCGATAGCCATGTCTGTCGTGCCGCCGCCGAGATCGAGCGAGGCGACGCGTAGCGCACGGCCCTGCGCCATGCCAGGCTCCGGCTGGCGGTCCGGCCGCGCCATCGCGGCGAACAGCGCCTCCGTCTGCCCGGAGAAATGGGAAATCGCTTCGTTGTAGAGCCACACCAGCTGGCCGCAGCTGGCTTCATCCCACTCCATATGAATTTTCGGGATGGGCACGATGCTTTTTTCCTGCACGCGGACATGAGCGAAATCATCATCCTGCGGATGCCACCCCATGGCTTTCCACACCAACGCGATAGCTTCAAACATCCGGCGACGGAAAATTTCGCGTTCCTGCTTCGGCATGGCCGACGGTAGCGTGAGGATTAACGTACGCAGCTGACGCGGTGAGGCGGGGAAGCCCAGACGAAGACGCGTGGCGACGCTGTTAATCTGCCCCAGCGCCTGTGCCAGCAGTTCGCACAGCATATGGGTCATCAAGGTGCTGCGGCTGTACTGCGGCGAGAAGACCGGCATCCGTTCGTCCGGCGGCAGGGTAAACAGCGGCTGGCCTTCGTCATTCATCAGGTTCATCAGCGGGAAGGCGGTGGCCAGCGGTTCGCGCTGGGTCTTGCCATTCATCTGACTAAATCGCCAGTCCTGCACGGTGGGCGTTTCATCCCACAGATAGCGGCGGGGGCTGGAAATACCGCTGTAACCTTCCGTACCTAAACGCTGCATCGCCAGCTTACGGGCTTCATCCCCTACGCGTACCAGCGATGGCCAGATAAACGCATCTTCGCGGCCGCTTTCCACGGAGAAATGCTGCTTGCCGAAGCGCGATTCCGAGAACTCGACGCGGCTGGTGAACAGCGGTTCATTCAGGTATTGCGGTTCGCTTAATGAGCGCACCTGAAGCTCGGCGGTTTGACGTAAACCGTCGTTAGCGTCGCCGTGATCTTCGATGATGACGCCACAGGTGTGGGTATTGCCAACGTCGAGGATCAAATCTACTGGGATGGCCGGAGTGCTCAGCGTGGCGGTGACGATTTTAATTTCCGGCACCGCTAACTGTTCTCCCAGCAGCGCCAGAATATTCAGCCAGTGGCCTTGATATTCAAAGCTGCGCAGCGCCTGCGCCACATCGCGTTCGCTACGGGCCTCGTGGGCGGCAACGGTTTGCTGGAAAACTTCACGCAGCCAGCCGTCAATCCATGTTTGATCGAGGAAGTCGCTGATTTCATTGTCGCGCCACGCCAGCGCAAAGCGCGTACCGTTGAGCAGATCGCTGGCGACGGGTGACAGGCCGTTGACGTCATCGTCGCTAATCTGGCTATCAAATGCCAACGTTACGCGGTGCGTATTGCCCGCGTTATCCGGCTCAGCAAGGCGACGAATCTGCACCCGTGCCCAGTTGTCCGGCCCTTCAACGAAGGTGCGCGGCGGGTTAAATCGCAGGAAGGGCAGCGGCAGCCAGATGCCGTCTAACAGCGCGAGTGAATGGTGTAGCGTCAGGGTCGATTCCGGCTTCACCACCTCGGGCGCACGCCCAGCCTCACCGGGCAGCGTATAACGCTGATTGACCACGTCATAGTTCAGACGTAGCAGCGGGCCGTTGGCGGTTTTTCGCACAAAACGGCCGTTTTGCAGCGACTCCTGCGGGCTGAGACCGAAATCGAGAAACTGCACGCCGCTGTTGGCAATCAGCGTGACGCTCTGTTTGTAATCGCAAAGAGTGACCAGCATAGGTTACGCTCCCGTCTTCTTAAAGGTCAGCGGTACCACCGTTCTGGCGTCAAAGCGGGCGGTGCATACGGCAACGTTGCTGTTGCCGGGTTTACAGCTGATTTCCGGCAGCGGGTAGCGCGCGCCGTCGCTGCATTGCGCGTTACCGCGGCTTTTGATCATCAGCTCGCCGTTTTGATGCAGGCCAGAAAAGACCGAGGCTTTACAGACGATATTGCCTTCGCGCACGAGGCGAACGGTGCCTTTATTGTTCTGAATCTGGTAGCGCAGGCTCGGCGCTTTACCGGTATGCGCGTCACTGATATCCATCTGTGCCCGCCAGTTGCCGTTAAGGAAACGCGTGGTGCCCGCGCGCATCTGGTCGGCATCCATCACCAGCGCATCTTTCGGAATGACGGCAATCACCACCGGTTTTTCTTCTTCTTTCACCACCGGTTCCGCCTTCACGCTAGCCTGATGCAACGGCAGGCCGGCAATCAGTACCGGCATGGCGGGAGCTTGCGGGATAGCAGGCACGTCGGCGGTCTGAACGACGGGCTCGGACTCGGCCTGGGTGGTCGGGATCATCATGGGAACTGCAACGGCCACGGCGGCAACGGCTGCGGCAATCGGCAGGCCCCACAGCCAGCGTGGGCGGCGCTTTCTGGTGGCCGCCATCGGCATCACCGGTTCGGCTGGTGCCTGCGGTTCTTCAGGCTCCTCCACCGGCAGCTTGTAGGCGTTAATCAACGGTTCATTCGCTGAAATCAGCGGCGCATCGGCTTCGCTAAACGTCACGACGGCAGGTTCGGGTTCTTCCACGAGAGGCACTTCGGCAATGATCGGTGCTTGTGGCGGTTCAGGTTCAACGTAGCGCAGGCAGTCGAATACGTCTTCACGTGCGCCTTCGTTGAGATTCACAAAGCCCCAGAAGCTGATAACCGGCTTACCGTCGACAAGAAACAGATGATTTTCGCCGGGAAATTGCAGGGATTTATCCAGCAGGGCGCCGAACAGTTGCTGTGCGGTTTTGTCGGATTGCAGGCATTTTTTGCTGAGCGTGCGAGCGCTCTCCTGCAAGCCTTCTAAATAGTGCAGCGCCCTTGTTCGCAAGGTTTCATCCGCCGCTTTCCAGCTCGTCGCCACACCATCAATTGGCGAATACCAGTCCACCCGGTCGCCGTCATCATTTAATTGCGGTATCGCGAGGCACTCGACCAGCGCGTTTTGCTTACGTAAACGCAGGGTTTCGCGCACCTGAAGCGCGGAATGAAATACGGTTTGCCCGCCGCCGCCTACGGCCTGAAAGTCATCAAGACTTCCACTGCGTAAAAGAGTTTTTGCCACGTTCCTGTCCCATAGACTTCTTCACGGCATTACTTTACGCAAAGCAAAATGCAACAAACGGCGAAAGAGAGGGGTAAATAGGGTAATTCTCGTGGCATTGAATCGCTGGACTTAAGTCAAACCTGACGAAATACCGATGAAGAAACCAACAAATAAAGGTTATTCAGCATAACCTGAGACAAATTGGTTATTTGCCAGTTATCCGGGGCTGTGCTGTTATTAAGCCGTTCATATAATAAAATCGAAAGGCTTATAACCATGACCACAGGGAAAACGCTCCTCGCGCTGGCGCTCAGCGCGTTGTTACCGGCAAGCGCCGCCTGGGCGGCGAACAACGACACGCTCGTCTACTGCTCCGAAGCCTCACCGGAGTCTTTTAACCCGCAAATCGCCAGCTCGGGCCCGACGTTTGTCGCCAGCTCGCAAACGCTGTATAACCGGCTGATCAACTTTGATCCGGTGAAAAATACGCCGATTCCCTCATTGGCCACCGACTGGACGATTTCCCCGGACGGCCTGACGTATACCTTTACGCTGCGTCAGGGCGTGAAGTTCAACAGCAATAAATTCTTTACGCCGACCCGCGACTTTAACGCTGATGACGTGATTTTCTCGGTGCTACGGCAGAAAGATAGCGATCATCCCTACCATAAGGTTTCACAGGGGAACTACGAATATTTCAACGATGTGGGTCTCGATAAGCTGATTAAATCGGTGAAAAAGCTCGATGACTATCACGTGCAGTTTGTGCTGAGCGAACCAAACGCCGCATTCCTGGCCGACTGGGGGATGGATTTCGCGTCCATTCTGTCGTCGGAGTACGCCGATGCAATGATGAAAAAAGGCACGCCGGAGAACGTAGATAACTGGCCGATTGGTACCGGGCCTTATGTGCTACAGCAATATAAGGCCGACTCGCAGATTCGCTATCTGGCTAACCCTCACTACTGGGACGGCGCGGTACCGACGAAGCACCTGATTTTCGCCATCACCCCGAACGTCGAAACGCGTCTGGCGAAGCTACAGACCAATGAATGCCAGATTATCCCCGCGCCGTCGCCGGTGCAGTTTGATGTGATTAAAAACAATCACGATCTGGCTCTGCATGCGGTAGAAGCCTTGAACGTCGGCTATCTGGCGTTTAATACCGAGAAAAAGCCGTTCGATAATGTGCTGGTTCGCCAGGCGCTGAACTACGCCACCGACAAGCAGGCGATCGTCAACGCGGTGTTTATGGGCTCCGGTACGGTGGCGAAATCACCGATCCCGCCCAACATGATGGGCTTTAATAAAGCTCTCAAAGATTACAGCTACGATCCCGAAAAAGCGAAAGCGCTGCTGAAACAGGCTGGGCTAGAGAAGGCGGTTGAGGTGACGTTGTGGTCGATGCCGGTACAGCGCCCCTATAACCCGAACTCGCGCCGGATTGCGGAAATGATCCAGAACGATTGGGCCAAAGTCGGCGTGAAGGCCAAAATTGTGACCTATGAGTGGGGGGAATATCTTTCCGGTATCCGTAAAGGCGAGCATGGCAGCGCGCTGTACGGCTGGATGTCGGACAACGGCGACCCGGATAACTTTGCCAATACGCTGCTCGGATGCGATAGCATCAAAACGGGCTCTAACGCCGCGCGCTGGTGTAATAAAGAGTATGATGGCCTGGTGAAAAAAGCGTTGGTGGTGAGCGACCCGGCGAAACGTGCCGCACTCTACGAACAGGCGCAGGAGATTTACTACCAACAGGCACCGTGGATTGCGTTGGCAAACGGCAAAACGTTCTATGCCACGCGCAGCAACGTGACCGGCTACAGCGTGAGCCTGATGGGCAGCGATTTCTCGAAAGTGAAAATCAATTAAGGAGCAGGTATGTCACATCTGGATGAGGTTATCGCGCGCGTTGACGCGGCGATTGAAGAGAGCGTGATTACGCACATGAATGAGCTGCTGGTGGAGCTAAGCGACGATGCAGCGTTGAGTCGTGAAGATCGTTTTACCCAGCAGCAGCGCCTGCGCGTGACGATTTCCCATCATGGTCAGCACCTGCGCGAACAGGAAGAGGCACGTAAAGAGCAGCTCACATCCGGTGGGAGCATTCTTTAAGTTGGGCATTATTCCCGGCTGCGCTTTGGCCGGCCGGGCAACAATGTAGCGCTTGTCGGTCTGATAGGTATAGGTGCAGATTGCCGGATGGCGGCATCGCCTTATCCGGCCTACAACGTGACCGGTATTAAAACTGGCGTTTCGCCACCAGCCACGCGCCGACAATCAGCATCACCGCACCGCACACCGGCCCCACCAGCGCCCGCCAGGGCACACCATGGCTGCGCATCACATCCATCACCAGCCCGCCGATAAGCTGGCTGGCGACCAGGACCGCAATAGTGGTTGCCGCCCCCACGTACTGATAGCCGCTGATGCTGGCAAAGACGAAGAACGAACCCAACAGACCGGGAAGCAGCGTCCACCACTTAACGGTGGAGATCAGTTCGTTCACGCCAGCCAGTCCGTGTTTGATCAGCAGAATACTGACGAATAGCACAATACCCACCAGGGAATTGAGCAGCATCGCTACCAGGATCGTCGAGGCCGATTGGGTGATCCGCACCATCAGCGTGTTCTGGATAACCAGGCCGATACCGGCGGCGACCAGAAACGTCAACGTGAGGGATTGATTCATGCTGTACCATCCGGATCGCGACGGTTATCCAGCTGAAGTTGCATAAAGGTCAGGTCCAGCCAGCGGCCAAATTTGGTGCCCACCTGAGGCATTTGCCCGGTGGTGACGAAACCGTGTTTCTCGTGCAAATGCAGGGAAGCATGGTTTTGCGACTCGATGCCCGCGACCATTACGTGCTTACCGCGCCGCTTCGCTTCTTCAATCAGCGCGGCGAGCAGAATATGGCCCAGTCCCTTACCCTGATGGTCCGGATGAACGTAAACGGAGTGTTCGACGGTATGGCGGAAGCCATCAAACGCGCGCCAGTCGCCGTAGGAGGCATAACCGGTTACCACGCCGTTCTCTTCACTGACTAATACGGGAAAGTGCCCTAGCTGACGCGCTTCAAACCAGGCAATGCGGTTGTCGGTATCGACCGTTTTATCGTTCCAGATGGCCGCCGTGTGCAGCACGGCGTGGTTATAGATGACCGCTATCGCGGCACAGTCTTCTTTTGTTGCAAAACGGATAGGCATGGTTGCACCCTGTGTGTTGTTCACTATAGTATAACGATATGAATACTATTGAAGACAATTTAAATCAACGGATCGGCGCAAGAATTCGTATTGAGCGCGAATCGCGAAGCTGGTCGCTGAGTGAATTAGCCGAGCGAGCGGGCGTGTCACGGGCGATGATTCACAAAATTGAGCGTGGCGAAAGTAGCCCCACGGCGACGCTGCTGGCGCGGCTTTCCGGCGCGTTCGGCATCAGCATGTCAACCTTAATTGCCCGCGCGGAGATTCAGGAAGGGAAACTGTTGCGTTTCGCTGACCAGCCCGTGTGGCACGACCCACAAAGTCATTATCTGCGACGTCATGTTTCGCCGCGCGGCGAATTGCCTGTCGACTTGGTACAAATTGAACTTCCCGCAGGCAGCGATATCCCGATGCCGGCTTCGGCTTACGCGATGGCGCGTCAGCTTATCTGGGTGCAGCAAGGGGAATTGCTCTTCATGGAAGGGGACACTGGACACCGTATGCAGGCTGGCGACTGTCTGGAACTGGGGCCGCCAAACGACTGCCGTTTTATTAATGATAGCGATCACATTTGTGTTTATCTGGTTGTGCGTTTGAATATTCCACTCTCGTGATTATTTTGCCAGTGACGTATTAATGCGTCATTTGGCGAAGCGCTCTCACTTGCCTTAAATTTCATGCCCGCAACATCCGAAAAATATATATTGTATTTTTTGCACAAAAGAGAAAACGCCAGCTATTAATTATTATAGGCTCTGGGCCGATTATCCGTGGGGTTATAATAAATATGCTGGATTTTGCTAAAGCACAACGAATGAGCCTGACACAGCAGGTTGAAAATAATATCAAAAACGCACTTATCATTGGCGCATTAAAACCCGGTGCCCGACTCGTGACGCGTGAAATTGCCGAGAATCAAGGGATCAGCATTACACCCGTTCGCGAGGCGCTGCTGCGGCTGGTCTCCTTGGGGGCGTTGCAGGCTGCGCCAGCGCAGGCGTTTATGGTTCCGGTGCTAACCGATTCCAGCTATCGGGAAATAAGCCAGATACGACAAAATCTCGAAGGAATGGCGGCCGCAGCGGCCTCCGGGAATATGACCGCACAAAAAATGGAGGAACTCCATCGTTTGTTGGCGTTACTGCATGAAGCAAAAGCCTCTGGTGATATCACCCGCATGTTGCAGAGCAATTATCAGTTTCGTTTTCGAATATATGAATACGCGGAAATGCCTACTTTAATGATTCTTATCGAACAATTATGGGTTCGGGTAGGGCCAAGTTTCCACTATTTATATTTAAATTCAGTAGAACCGTTTCAGCAAACTAATTTATATCAGCGCCTGCTGACGGCGCTGGAGAAAAAAGACTCGATGGCCAGCCATACGGCAATGTGTCAGATTGTTGATGAATCAGCGCATTTTTTACAGCGCCAGTATTGCCCTAGCCATTAAGCCGCAAATACGTTTCCGGGTTTCCCCGGAAACGTTCACACGCTTTACTCAAAACGCCAGGCGACATTCACGCCAACGCCGTAGTTACGTCCCGGCGCCGGTTCGTAATAACGACCGTTAGACTCGTTGACGATGACGGAGCCGACGTATTGGCGGTCGAAGAGGTTATCGACCCGGCCAAATATATCCAGATTCCAGTTGCCGATATCGAACTTATAGCCGGTGTTCAACCCGACAACCGTCCACGACGGCGCACGGGCGGTGTTCTCATCGTTGGCCATGATATCGCTCATATAGCGTACGTCGGCGCCGGCATACCAGCCGCTCTCCGGCTCATAGCTCAATGAGGCAAAGCCCATATTGCGCGCAATTCCCGGGATGCGGTTGCCGTTACAGTTGGCGTCGTCACAGACGTTGGTGCGATAGGTTGCGTCAAGCCAGGTCCATGCCGCTTTGGCATGCCAGTTTTCTGCGAACTGCTGATCCAGCGACAGTTCGGCCCCTTGACGCCGCGTTTTACCGGCATTTTTGTAGCTGGTGCGCCCGCCGCTGCTGCTGTCGACGACAATCTCGTTATCGGTATCTGTCTGGAAGAGTGCGGCGGTGAGCAGTCCGTTACCAATGCGTGTTTTGCTGCCAATTTCTACGGTTTCGTTGGTCGAGGGCTGCAATCCGAAGTTCAGCCCACCGCGATCGTCCGAACGGTAGGAAAGCTCGTTGATCGTCGGTGTCTCAAAGCCACGTCCGGCCGAGAGATAAACGTTCCACGCATCGGTGACCGCGTACTTTAACGACCCCGCAGGTAGCCATTTGTGATAGCTGGCGTCACCGCTATCATCACCATTTTCCGCGGTGATGTAGTGGTCGTTGGAGTCAAACCACACCGAACTGTAGCGCACGCCCGCATCAAGACTCAGCTTCTCGGTGAGTTGCCACTGTGTTTGCAGGTAGGGATCGACGTTCCACATCAGGTTGCGTTCGTTGCGGCGCAGATTGCCTTTCTCTCCGTACTCAGGCGTGGTGCCATTCATCACGAAGTTTTCATAGCCGCGACGCTTCTCGCTCATATTTTCGTAGTTCAGACCGGTGGTGAAGGTGACCGGGACCAGCAGTTCGCCACGGTGGGTCCAGCGGGTATCGATGCCCTGATAGTGACGATCGAGGTCGATCACGCCGCCTGCGTGGGTAGGCTTAAGCTGAGGCTTGCGCGGAATCGACTGATACTGCGTGGTTTGACGCTCACCGGCATACATCATCACGCTCAAATCGTCCTGTTCACTGAGCTGACGCTCGTAGCGCAGGCCTGCCTGGGTCTGTTTTACGCTTTTGCGCATGTTGTACTGTTCGCCGCGCGGCGACTGTTCGCGGTTCTGGTGCAGTTCATTGTAATCCAGGCCGCCGGGATCGTTGGCCTTAATATCGACGCTGTTAAACAGCAGGGTCAGCTTGCTGACATCATCGATTCGCACGCCGAGTTTGGCGTTGGCGAGGTTTTTGCGCGCCGCGCTGTGGTCGCGATAGCCGCGGGTGATGAATCGATTCGTTGATACCGTGTAGTCGACGTCTCCCGCGTGGCTACCGTCACCGACCGCACCGGCCGCTTTCATGCCGTAGTGCCAGGTGCCATAGCTACCGTAATAGCTGCTGGCTTCCAGCGTCGTGGGCTGCTTGCCGCTTTCGGTAGTGACGTTGACCACGCCGCCGGACGAGTTGCCGTATAGCGCGGAGAAGGGGCCGCGCAGCACGTCAATATGATCCACGCTGCCAATATCGATGTTAGAGGTCTGCCCTTGTCCGTCGGGCATGGTCGCCGGAATGCCGTCAACGTACATACGGATGCCGCGCACACCGTAGGTTGAGCGTGAACCAAAACCGCGAATCGACAGCTGGAGATCCTGTGCGTAGTTCTGGCGATTCTGAATTTGCAAACCCGGCACGGCGCCGAGCGACTCTGACAGGTTGACGCGCGGCGTGGCGTGGCGCATATCCTCGCCGTCAACCACGCTGACCGCTGCCGGCGTATCCAGCTCAGAGACCGTCTGAGGGGTGGCGGTGACAATCAACGTTTGTTCGTCAGCAGCCCAGGAAAAGGGGGAGAAAGCAAGCGGCAACAGCAGCACAGGCAGCGTTACTGAGCGCACAGTAATGATTTTCATGAAAACTCGCAAAATGTACCAAATGGAACAGACCCGAATAGAGTAATACTTTTGTAAATATATTGAAAACTTTAGCAGCATAAATGGTTAATTTCAGGTGATGAAATAGAAACTTTTTGCCGCACCGTAGAAAGAAAAGCTCCACTTTGTACAAATTAATGATTACTATTCGCATCTACAAAACGTAGCGCCATGACGCTGCGAAGGCTGAAGCCATGTGAGCAGTAACAATTAAGTTCATCAAAGGGAGTCGTCATGTCATTACGTCAATTGTCCGCACCGCGCCTGCGCCGTTCTCTGTTGTTGAGTGCCTTACTGCTGGCGGGAAGCTTTAGCGCGCAGGCCGCAGAGGAAATGCTGCGTAAAGCGGTCGGTAAAGGGGCATATGAAATGGCCTACAGCCAGCAGGAAAATGCGCTGTGGCTAGCCACCTCACAAAGCCGTAAAACGGATAAGGGAGGGGTGGTTTACCGCCTGGACCCGACTACGCTGGAAGTGACCCAAACGATCCATAACGATCTTAAACCGTTTGGCGCCACCCTGAATACACAGACCCAGACGCTGTGGTTTGGCAACACCATCAACGGCGCGATTACGGCCATTGACGCGAAAAGCGGTGACGTGAAAGGGCGTCTGGTGCTTGATGGACGTCAGCGGAGCGAAACGGTGAAACCGCTGCAGCCGCGTCAGCTGGCGGTGAATGAGAAAACCAACACCGTGTATATCACCGGTATTGGTAAAGACGGCAGTGCGGTGTGGGTCGTCGATGGCGATAAAATTGCGCTGAAAACCACGATCGAAGGCACCGGCAGCTTCGGCACCGGGCTGGCGGTTGATGCGGAAAAACAACGTCTGTATGTCACCAACGCCGACGGCGAGCTGTTGACCATTGATACCGCGAGCAACAAAATCGTTAATCGTCAGAAATTGCAGGACGATGGCAAAGAGCACTTCTACATCAACCTGAGCCTGGATACCGCCGGTCAGCGCGCCTTTATTACCGACTCGAAACAGCCGGAACTGCTGGTGGTGAACCTGAAGGATGGCAAAGTGTTGTCGAAGGTGGATACCCAGGAAGGGCTGGCGGTGCTGTTTAACCAGACGCGTAACGAAGTCTATGTTACCCAGCGCAAAGCGGGCACCGTGACGGTTATCGACGCTAAAGATTACAAGGTGACCAAAACCATTCAGACCCCGACCTTCCCGAACAGCCTGGCGTTGTCCGCCGATGGTAAAACGCTGTTTGTGAGCGTGAAGCAGGAATCTACCCGTCAGAAAGAGGCGACCGCCCCGGATGACGTGATTCGTATCGCGCTGTAATCCCCCTGCGGGAGACGGTTGACGTCTCCCGTATCCTGCTAATTTATCTTCTGTTACATCCGCTTTATTTCATTTTGCGCCGTCGGGCATACAATGCACCCACTTAACCCCACTGCGGGTGGAAGAATGAACGGAGAAACCATGAAAAAATCTTTATATGCGCTGTGTGCGGGCCTGATGGTTCTGGCGCTGGCGGGCTGCACCACTAACTACGTGATGACCACCAAAAGCGGACAAACGATTGTGACGCACGGCAAGCCGCAGCTGGATAAAGAGACCGGTATGACCAGCTATACCGATCAGGACGGTAATGCGCGCGAAATCAACAGCAATGATGTGGCGCAACTGGTAGAAGATAACTGATTACGCTGACCTCAGCGGCCGCGTTTACGATACTCTCCGGGCGACATGCCGAACCGCTGCTTGAAGGCGGTGGAGAAGTGGCTGTGGTCGCTGAACCCCCAGCGGTAGCCAATTCCCGCGAGTTTCTCGTCATCGTGCGCGCTCAGTAGCGACTGGGCGCACAAATCTAAACGGCGATTTTTAATGTATTGCGCCACCACCAGACCTTTATCGGCGAACAGTCGGTACAGGCTACGGACCGACATCCCCGTTTCGCTGGCTAACCACTCAGGGCGCAAATGTTCTTCCTGGATAGCATCGTCGATCAAGCGCATGATTTTCTGATACTGCTTCTCTCGCCGCGACGGCTGCACGTCTTGTTGATGCAACATCGGACGCAGCAGGCAGACCATCGCATCAAGCGCCGCTTCGCTTTCGCTGGCGGAGAGCTGCGGACTACTCATGCTCTCTTGCAACAGGCGCTGGCTGAGCTGCACCATCGGTAGTGATTTATCCAGACGGGTGGCGACGCGAATTCCGCTGCCGCGCAGCTGGTTTTCCAGCAGTTGGCGAGGCAGCAACAGCGAGACCTGACGCGAGGTTTGCTGCCAGAGGATTGAACAGGGACGTGAAGCATCAATTAACGTCATATCGCCGCTTTGCAGGCACACCTGACGATCGTCCTGCTCAATGCTGGCTTCACCGGAAAGCTGAAAAACGGTATAGAACCAGGCGTCGTTGCCGCCACGGATCTCCTGGCGCGTGCGATACAGATTGACGTTGCGGGTGGTGACGGTACTGAGCTTCAGGCTACCCGCATAGCTGGTATCAATCTCGCCGTGGAAGTCGCCCTCCAGCGGACGCGCGGCAAAATGCCCGCAGACCTGATTAATCTTTGCCAGCCAGTCATGATACGTCTCACCGCCGTTTACCGCTGCCATACGCCATCTCTGCAATGAAAATGTGATGTTATTGTTGCATTTGTGTTTCTTTAAACAAGGCTGTTCACAGGAATATATGAAAGAACTATTACCTGCGACACACTTCTGCCAACGCAATCTGCTTAATTGCGGCGTCTGTCACAGCCGCACAAGCGAATGTCACAGAGACAAAAGCGACTTCTCCAGACCCGCCGTAGACTGAAATGACTAACCGCGAAGAATAAGGAGACGATATGTCCTCAGCACAGGTAGCACTGCTCCCGAGCGTACAGCAGTTTTTAGACCGTCAGCATGGCCTGTTTATTGATGGCGCGCAGCAGGCGGCGCAGAGTGAAAAACGTCTCACCGTCTGGGACCCGGCTACGGGCAAGGCGATTGCCACCACGGCAGACGCTAACACGGCTGACGTGGACCGCGCGGTGATGTCCGCCTGGCGCGCGTTTGTTTCCCGCAGCTGGGCTGGGCGCACGCCTGCCGAGCGCGAACGTATTCTGCTGCGCTTTGCCGACCTCGTTGAGCAGAATGGTGAAGAGCTGGCCCAGCTGGAAACGCTGGAGCAGGGCAAATCGATCAACATCTCCCGCGCTTTCGAAGTCGGCTGTACGCTGAACTGGATGCGCTACACCGCCGGGTTAACCACTAAAATCAGCGGCCGCACGTTGGATGTTTCCATCCCGTTCCCGCCGGGGGCGCGCTATCAGGCGTGGACCAAAAAAGAGCCGGTCGGCGTGGTAGCCGGGATCGTGCCGTGGAACTTCCCGCTGATGATCGGCATGTGGAAGGTGATGCCGGCGCTGGCGGCAGGCTGTTCAATCGTGATTAAACCTTCCGAAACCACGCCGTTAACCCTGCTGCGTGTGGCTGAATTGGCGATTGAAGCCGGCGTGCCGGAGGGCGTTTTCAACGTGGTGACCGGCAGCGGCGCCGAGTGCGGCGCTGCGTTAACCTCTCACCCGCACGTGGCGAAGGTGAGCTTTACCGGTTCGACCGCTACCGGCAAACAGATTGCCCGCGTTGCCGCCGACAGGCTGACCCGCGTGACGCTGGAGCTGGGCGGGAAAAACCCGGCCATCGTGCTGAAGGACGCCGATCCTGAGTGGGTCATCGAAGGGTTGATGACCGGTAGCTTCCTCAATCAGGGGCAGGTGTGCGCGGCCAGTTCTCGTATTTACATTGAAGCGCCGCTGTTCGACACGTTAGTCAGCGGTTTCGAGCAGGCGGTGAAATCGCTGCAGGTGGGGCCGGGAATGCTGGAGACCACACAGATTAACCCGGTGGTATCACAGGCGCATTGCGCCAAAGTGGCGGCTTATCTCGACGATGCTCGCAAACAGAACGCGGAGCTGATTACCGGCAACGTCGGCCCGGATGCGCAGGGTTTCTACATTCCGCCGACGCTTGTCATTAACCCGGACGCCAACCTGCGCTTAACCCGCGAAGAGGTGTTTGGCCCGGTTGTGAACCTGGTGCGTGTCACCGATGGTGAAGAGGCGCTGCGCCTTGCCAACGACAGCGACTTCGGTCTGACCGCCAGCGTCTGGACCCGCGATTTGACCCAGGCGCTGAACTACACCGACCGCCTGCAGGCCGGTACGGTATGGGTCAACAGCCATACGTTGATTGATGCTAATTTGCCGTTTGGCGGCATGAAACAGTCGGGTACGGGGCGTGATTTTGGGCCGGACTGGCTGAACGACTGGTGTGAAACCAAATCGGTGTGCGTTCGTTACTGAGTGATACCGGGTGGCGGCTACGCCTTACCCGGCCTACGGTGGAGGCGATACTTAACCCTATCGTCATGCACTGTAGGCCTGATAAGCGAAGCGCCATCAGGCAACTAAGCGGGTTCCTGCGTTTGTGCGACGGTCATCATCGCGGGCAACTCGCCGATCAGTTTATCGACGGCCAGCCGGATCTTAAGAGAAGGATGGGGCGTTTTCAGCCATACTGCATAAACCGGCCAGGTTCCTGATGACTGCGCTTTTAATATTTGTTTCAGTTCGCCGTTAAGCAGTTGCTCTTTGACCAGCCAGTAGGGCAGCCAGACAATCCCGGCTCCCGTCAACGCACTGTCTTTTACCGCCTGCATATCATCCATCATGATTCTGGCCGGTGGATTTATCTCGATCGTCTCCCCACGTGCATTTTGCACTCGCCATTTGAGAATGCGACCAGAATGAATGTAGGCCACCGCCTCGTGTAGATGAAGGTCTTCTGCACAAGCGGGCTCACCGGCGCGGCGAAGATAATCCGCAGAGGCGCAGAAAACCATGGTGTGCGAGGCCAGCTGGCGGGCAATCAGGCTACTGCTGTCGGCCAGCGCGCCGATCCTGACGGCCAGATCAAACCCTTCTTCTGACAAATCGACCTGTCGATCGCTGAACGAGATTTCCAGTATCAGCTGCGGATGTTCTTTTGCCAGAGCCGATAGCAGCGGCGCAATACACAGGTGACCGAGCAGAACAGGAACGGACACCCTCAGTTTGCCGTTGGCCTGCAGTTTGCCGCTGTCCAGGATATCCTCTGCCGCTTTGATTTCCGCCAGCGCCCGGCGACAGTATTCATAATAAAGCGAGCCTTCGTCGGTCAGACTCTGGCTGCGGGTGGTACGGCTAAAAAGGGTTACGCCCAATCGTTCCTCAAGCCGGGAGACGGTTTTGGCTACCGCCGAACGCGTGACGTGAAGTTTTGCGGCGGCTTGTGAAAAGCTCACCGATTCAGCCGCGGCGACAAAGACGGGGATACTGTTCAATTCACTTTTCATATTGTCGCCATCCAGGAATCAATCAGAGGAAATAGTATCTCCACTGTAGCGTAATGCGCAATGTTACCATCCATCACATCCGTGATTCACTTTGCAGGAATAACCATGAACCGTACGATGAAACGCTGGACGCTAAACGAAACCGGACGTCAGAATCTTAAACTTACCGAAGCAGAAATCCCGCAGCCCGGCCCGCATGAAGTCCTGGTGCGGGTGAATGCGGTCGCCCTTAACTACCGGGATAAGGTCATTATTGACGGTGGAATGGGTAATGGTATGCCCATGCCTTTCACGCCGGGTTCCGATATGGCCGGCGTGGTGGAAGCCGTCGGGCAGGGAGTGACCCGCTTTCGTCCAGGCGATCGTGTGATCTCCTCTTTTAACGCCGACTGGATAGAGGGCAAGCTGGAAAATAACGCCGCCAACCCGCATTACAACACCCTGGGGTACGCGATACAGGGCGTTCTGGCGGAATACGTGGTGATGAGTGAAGCGTGGCTGGTTGCGGCTCCGCGCACGCTCAACGACGCGCAAGCCAGTACGCTGGTGTGTGCGGGCCTGACCGCGTGGTTTGCGCTCGTGGAGCGCGGCCATCTTCGTGCCGGTGAAAGCGTACTGGTTCAGGGAACGGGCGGCGTGGCGTTGTTTGTCCTGCAGATTGCCAAAGCGATGGGGGCAGAAGTGTTTATTACCTCATCCAGTGACGACAAACTGGCCGCGGCGGCGGCGCTTGGTGCAGACCACGGTATTAACCGCAACAAAGAAGATTGGGTTGAAGCGGTCTATCGTCTGACCCATCAGCGCGGTATCGATCACGTTGTGGATACCGTCGGCGGCCGTCATTTTGCCGATTCCGTTCGCGCGGTGGCCTCACATGGTCGTATCTCGCTCATCGGCATGATGGATACGCACGATACTTCGGCATCGGGGGGATTATTGTTGCTCAAATCACCCACCATTCAGGGGATTGGCGTGGGTCATCGCCGGGCGCTGGAGGACCTGGTTCGTGCTGTTGATACGATCGCGCTGAAACCGGTTATCGATAAATCTTTCCGCTTCGACGAATTGCCGGAGGCGTTGGCATACCTGGATAAAGGCGCGTTTGGCAAAATCGTTATCGAGATTGGCTGATTTTAACGCCGGCTTTCGGTGAGAGCACCGCAATAACGAGATATGGACGATGCAAGGGGGACACGCGCTGACGTGCGCGTGTCCGTCTACTCAGTCACCGCGCTGCGATGCGGTTTTATCCCCACGCTTTGTTTTGGATGACGATTCTATATCCGTCAACATCCACAAATGTCTTCCCGTTTACATCCCAGTAAGGGTTGAATGACCGGGTGATTCTGAAACCGGCATTGACCATTTTTTCGCAAGCGTGGCGCCATTCTTTTTCATCCGGATAATAAAGAACGAGTAAATCCTCTGCGGTATGCAACGGTTGAACCGGATGGTATTCGCAATGAGTGAATTCGATATGCCAGCCTAAGTCTTTCCGGCCTAACATGATTCCGTTAAAACCGTCATGATCGTTGAATTCAGCAATTTTCTGCAGGCCTAGCCCCTGACTGTACATCAGAAAAGACGTTTCAATATCGGTGACGGGTTTGGCAATACGCATATGAGTAAACATCGGGAATGCTCCTGGCGAAGTTACGGCTTGTACGTTGGCATCCCGATGAGTTTACACGTTAACGTGTTTTTGATTTGTCGAGGAGAGCCTGCCAAACTGGCTTAATTGCTGAAACAGGTCGCGAAGATCGCCTCCTGGCGCAGGGTAAAAAGCACCAGGGTGGGGGAGTGATAGCCGTTAATGACCGCAAATTAAGCGATTGCAGATTGATTGATTTCAGCCAGCAACCAATCTTCAAAATAGGCTAATGCTGTTTCATTCACTCCCGTTTCCGCCGGCTTAACCAGACAGAATCTTTTACTCAGATTGTCTGATGCAGGCCAGGGAGAAACCAACAGTCCGCTGTTTAATTCACTTTCAATATACATTCGCGGGATCAGTGCTACGCCTTGTTTCGCCATGACCGCCGCAATGGCCATTTCATGCAAATCAAATCGATCGCCCTGAGTCGGGTTATCAATCATTAAACCACTTTCCCTGGCGTACTGATGCCAGGCGTCCGGGTTCTGTCGGCGGTGAATTCGCGGAAGTTCGTTGAGTTGTTCATCGCTATTCTTATGGGTTAATAGTGTCGGATGACATACGGGAATCAGTTTCTCCTCAAATAGAAACTGTATACGCATACCTGCCCAGGCGGAGTGTTCAAAATGAACGGCAGCATCAAAACCGCTACCAGATAAGATAAAAGGATCGGTTCTGGCCGCAATGTTTAATGTTATCCCTGGGTGCAACGATTTAAATTTGTTCAAGCGTGGAATAAGCCATCGACTGGAAAATGTCGGCAGGACAGCAATATCCAGACTTTGACTGCCCTCGGGCATTCCCATGATGTCTTGCGTGTCCCTTTCGAGCCGCTCGAGCGTTTCACGGACCTGATGCGCGTAGCGCGTACCAACAGGATTAAGCTTTACCCGGCTTCCCGTGCGGTCAAATAATCTGCAGTTCAGCAAGGATTCAAGACGTGCAATCTGGCGGCTAATCGCGCCCTCCGTCAGAGCCAGTTCTTCCGCGGCCCGCGCAAAGTTACCGTGTCTTGCGGCGGCTTCAAACGCCTGCAATGAGCTGCTGCTGGGAATTTTTCGACGCATATAAAGGGCCTCTTATACAGGATGCGCAATATACCTTCATTGACTTAATGTCACTACTTAATGACATATTATCGATTTTAAGCCGTAAAATCAGCGGGTAGCATGAGTAAAAATCATTAAGCGGGTGCAAGCCGCCTGCGGTCACTCATGCGGAGAACCCGTGATGTTCTATATCGTCGAATGCTCATACAGCGATCCTCAAAGCGAAGCCGAATGGAATGCGTTTTACAGCCAGATAAAGCTCCCCGCGTTAATCTCGGTTAACGGCTTCACCACCTCTCAGCGCTTTCGCGCGGTGACATTGGGTTGCCCGGTTTATCTGGCCATTCACACGGTGAAAAATGCCGAGGTGCTCAACAGTGAGGATTATCGTTTGAAAGGAGGAGGGAATTTCTCTCGTTGGCAAGACTTCATCACCGACTGGCACCGTAACCTCTATACGTGTCGCTACCCGGCGCCGGTCATCTCGACCGAGGAAATATTACTTCTCAGCGCCCAGCCTATAGCGTATTTAACGACGCAACTGGGGTATCCGGTATGGGAAATGCAGGCGGCGGGACTGGATAAATCGCCAGAACATCGTCTGGCCTACGTTGTACCGCATAATATGGCTGCACTGTTCATGAACCTGCCTGGCGTAGACCTCTACGAGGCAATGACACCGCAGTTGCAAAAAAGCGTGAAGATTCTCAAGAACGGGCATCATTAACCTCATGTTGAATCTTACTGTTTATATTTCTGAAATTCAGTCTGCTGAATGATACGCAACAACTCAACCTGAGGTCATTATGCGCGATTCCATTTTTCCTTCCCGACAGATTGGCGATTTTCACGTCACGGCATTAAGTGACGGTAATATGGCCGCCAGTCTGGAATTATTAACAGGCATTGAATTCGCCGATGCGCGCAGTATTCAGCATAATGCCGGAATTGCTGAAGCCGGCGACATCCATATTAACGGCTATCTAATCCGTGGCCGGGGGAGGACTATTCTGGTTGATGCCGGAGCAGGGGCGCTGAACAACGTTGGCGGGCAATTCAAAGCAAACCTTGCCATGGCTGGCGTTAGTACTGATGACGTGGATACCGTCTTATTGACCCACTGTCATCCTGACCATATTGGTGGTTTACTGGATGATGAAAGAAAGCCCGTTTACCCGCGAGCTGAAATCATGCTTCATCCTCTTGAAGCGGAATACTGGTGGGACGACAAAAAATTCAAATTAGCGAATGAGCGTGGACAGCGCAATTTTAATCTGGTTCGTGAGACGTTACGTACTTATACGCATAATGTGCGTTTTTTTAACGCCAATAAAATAGCAGGAGGCATACTGCCTGTCGGGTTGCCGGGGCATACGCCCGGTCATAGCGGATTCCGCATTGATTCAGCTGAACAATGCTTATTAATATGGGGAGATATTGTGCATTATCCTCATATTCAGTCCGCGCAACCGACCGTTTCTATCATGTTTGACTGCGATTCCGCTCAGGCTGAAGCAACACGGAAAAAGATCCTCGAGCAGGCCGTCAGGGAAAAACTCCTCGTTGCAGGCATGCACCTGGGCAGGGCCGGGTTTGCAAACGTCTATCGCGCGGGGAGTGGGTATCGTATTTCCTACGCTGAAGATGAATGAGAATGTCAGAATAACCCCTTATTCATTCGCGCCAGGCTCTACAACCACGGCTGTTCCAGCCTACAGGCAGCCACTGCCTGTAGGCCTGACAAGCGAATCGCCCCAAATCAGGCACCGGATAAGCCTGGGCCTTCCATCGTTAGATTCTGTGTAACAGTATATTCAGCATACGACGCAGCGGCTCTGCGGCCCCCCAAAGCAGCTGATCGCCGACCGTCAGCACCGAGTAGATAGGATCGTTGTTCAGCGCCATCTTCTTAAAGCGACCAATACCCACCTGAAGGGAACCGCTGATGTGGGCAGGGGTTAATTGCGTCACGCTTGCCTCCTTATTGTTTGGCACATAGTTCACCCACGGATGGGAATGCGTCACCAACGCTTCAAACTCGGCTTCACTGACCTCGCGCTTGAGTTTCAGCGTGATCGCCGCGCTATGGCAGCGAATCACGCCAACACGAATGCACAAACCGTTGACGGGGATAGTCCCCGCAGGAAGGCCCAGGATTTTGTTGGTTTCCGCTTCACCTTTCCATTCTTCCCGGCTGTTTCCATCGCCTAAGTCGCTGTCTATCCACGGGATAATGCTGCCCATCAGCGGTGCGCCAAAGTTGTCGATGGGCATCTTATCGCTGCGAATCAACTCGCTCACTTTGTTGACCAAAGGCAGCACCGAACCTGGATTTTCCAGCTCGTCGGTAGACAAATGCTGGCTGATATAAGCGCTTTGTGCGATAAGCTCCCGAACATGTTTGGCTCCCGCGCCGGAAGCTGACTGGTAGGTCATGACGCTCATCCATTCTATCAGGTCAGCGTCGATCAAACCGGCCAGCCCCATCAGACTTAATGTAATAGAGCAGTTACCGCCGACAAAAAGTTTAATCCCATCTTTGACTGCACGGTCGATATTATTACGGTTAACGGGGTCAAGAATAATGCAGGCTTTGTCATCCATGCGCAGCGCTGAAGCGGCATCAATCCAGTAGCCTTTCCAGCCATATTCAAGCAGGACGGGATAAATAGCCTTGGTATAATCACCGCCCTGACAGGTAATGATAATATCCATTTCGGCGAGCGCCTCAATAGAATGCGCATCCTTCAGGGTATAGCGGATGCCATCAATAGCTGGCCCGTGCCCACCTGCACTGGAGGTGCTAAAGAAATGAGCAGAAATCCCATTAAAATCATTCTCCTCCAGCATTCTCTGAAGCAAAACAGAACCCACCATCCCACGCCAACCAATAATGCCAACCTGCGTCATTTATTTAACCTTAATGATGTTGTTGAAATGTTAAACTCGAGGGGGATTTATATCTTATCTATAAAACATCGTCATCAAGGGAAGTGAAAAAAAACGCTTTAATAAGAATGTTTCATCGGGGGTTAGTAAAAATAATGAAAGGGCAATGACACAAATAGAAAAGGCGTTAATCTCAGAATGTAGAGATGATGAATATCCATCTGGCGGCTAAAAAAATGGCCTCATCGCTGAGGCCATTCGGTGCTGCCCATTATTTTTTCTTCTCACCCAGCGTCGGCGTCTCATCGAAAAAGTTCCACGGTTTCAGCAAGGCGTGGGCCCATTCGGTTGGCATAATCGGCCACTCTTCGGCGCGCGCCACGTGGGTGGTGCCGGTAGTGATCCACACCACGTCATCCTGGTTGTTCAGCGATTCGTCATCTTTCGCGTACTGACCGAGGCCTGTATCGTGCACCGAACGGTTCGGGTATTTGCCTTCCGGATAGCGCTCTTCCTGGTGATAGCGGGTGACCCACAGCTGTTTATCCATAAAGCTCAGACGGTGGTAAATCCATTCGTCCGGGGCAAACTTCGCGCCGGTTGCAGCCGGGTGGGTACCACCGGCATAAGGGATAATCTGATACGAAATCGGGTTCCCCATCCGATTCTCTTTGGTGGTATTGCTCAGCAGGCGAATGGTGCCTGGATCGAATTTCTGCGCCGCTTTCTGCTCAGATTCAATCGTATATTGATTCACCTGCATCGTGCTGGTACGTGGGCCGCCAGAGGTGTTCGGCTTCACTTCCGGGTCCATCGCCACCAGGGTGTTATTTTCGCCATCCACGTCAAGATCGAGGCGGAAGTTATAAATATGCTGGTGGGTGGTGCCGACGATATTGTGGTCGATCAGCGTACCGTAGCGGGTGTCATCTTTGGCGCTTGGGTCATGCATGGTCTTCGCCTTCACGCCTTTGACCGCCTCAATACCGGTCGCCCCGGCGTCAATACCGATGGTGCCGTTTTCGTGGAACACCCAGTCGAAGATGTAGTCGTAGTTACCGACGGTGCTAATCCAGCGGACCACCAGTTCACGACGCTCGGTGCTGACGTTCGGCTGACCCATTTCCTGGTGCTTATATTCCGGCCCGGCGTAGCGTTCGAAAATGGCGACTGCACGTGGGATGGTGGTCGGTGCGCCCGTGTAGTCAGCGATAGTTTCATCCAACAGCACCGCATTGTTCGGGGCGTCTTTACCGCGCGCGATCGGTGAGGTCAGGGTGCCCATGCCGTAGTCGCCGGAATCCAGGTACGCTTTAAAGTACCAGCCCACGTCCGGGTCGCCGTAAGGCACGATCATCCCGCCCAGCGAGCCTTCGTACATCACCTGGCGCTTGGTGCCGTTATCGTTATAGGTCACGGTGGAGAGAATTGGCCCCACGCGGGAGTTCAGGCGCAGGTGGAAGTCCCAGTTCTGCCAGTGGATCATATCGCCGGTGATGGTGTAGTTTTTGCCTTCCGGCTCGATGATATCCAGCGGTTTCACCGATTTTGCCACACGGTCGCGGCCATCAAACGGACGGGCTTCCATCGGCACTGGGATCACCGGGCCTTCTTCAATCTTGATGATTTTCTTCTGCTCAAGGTCAACGACCGCCACCAGATTTTCGATCGGGTGCGCCCAGTAGTTGCCGTCGCCGGTATCCAGATAGCTCACTACTTTCAGCAGGCGCGCGTCCTGCTTCAGGCCGTCTTTACCGTCGAAGTAACCGACGGTCAGCGGGGTGGTGATGACTTTAGTGGTGTCTTTGATACCGTGTTTCTTCAGTACGTCAGCAAATTCGCTGCTGGCGTTGATGATGTTCTGCACGCTGACGAAGTCGTCGATCAGCACCATGCCGTGCGCGTCTTTAATCGGTTTCCAGGAGAGGACTTTTTTGTTTTGCAGGTCAACCACGGCTTCAATCACGTGCTTACCGTCCAGCATTACCACATCAGCGGTGCGCGGAGTATTAACCGGGGTACCCTTTAACGCAAACGCCCAAACCGCCTTTTTGTCCGGCTCGTGCAGGGAAATTTCGGTGAAGCGGGTGTTCGGCTGGAACTCTGGCGCGGCCTTCACGATGGTGACCGCTTCGCTGATTTCAGCAGAAGAGAGCGAGTTCAGCGGGTGCGGCACTTTCTCTACCTGGAAGGTTTGATCGAGGCCCGACTGGAAAACGTCGTTAATAAAGGTATCGGACACCCACGCTTTACCGTCTTTCATCACCACCGGCACCTGCAGGTTCAGGGTTTTGCCGTTGACGATGGCGGTTTTGGCGCCCGGTTTTACCTTCACGAACGCCCCGTCTTTGATCAGGGTGTACATCTGCGCGTAGTCATCCCACTGAACGTCCGCGCCGAAATCCTGCAGGGTTTTGTCCATCGGAACCATATGCGCTTCGCCACCGTGGGCGAATGCCGGAGCTTGCCAGGCGCAGAACAGGGCGACGGCCAGCGCCAGCGCTGTTTTACGGTTTGAACGAATCGAGCCTTTTGACATTGTGACCTCATTTTATCGTTATGTTGTGCCTTGCCGCTGCTACTTCGGCTTCAGTCTCTTACCCTAACAGCCGATCGTCACGCAGCGTTTGCTTGCGCTTGCCAGGTTGTTTGTCAGTTTTGCCAGTTACAAAAAATGCCTCCGCGGAGGCATGAATGCTTATGTTGCCGGATGGCGGCGTGAACGCCTTATCCGGCCTACGTAAGTTTTGTAGGCCTGATAAGCGAAGCACCATCAGGCTTGCGCCACCGCTTACGCCGGGAAATCCCCGTGCTGACGCGCGACCAATGTCAGAATGGAATACAGCGCCACCGCCTGCTGATGCTGGTTGAAAATCTCCACCGCCCATTCCACCACGCCGGTGGCTTTCTCTTCGGCGTTGCGCTGGCGTTTGACCGTTTTACGTTTGCAGGTTAGACGTACCTGGATGGTATCGCCCGGTTTAACCGGCTCGATAAAGCGCAGGTTTTCCATGCCGTAGTTGGCGATGACCGGGCCGACGCCCGCGTCAACAAACAGACCGGCCGCCGCGGAAATCAGGAAGTAACCGTGCACCACGCGCTCGCCGAAAATGGAATCTGCCGCCGCAATCTTGTCCATATGGGCATAGAAATGGTCGCCGCTGAGGCAGGCAAAGTTCACGATATCCGCTTCGGTTAAGGTACGACGCGGGGTCAGCAGGCTATCGCCCGGCTGGATCTCTTCGAAGTATTTACGGAACGGGTGAATACGGTCTTCCACCACCTGCGCGCCGCGTACCCACTGCTGGCTGACGGCAGCCAGCATGGTGGGGCTGCCCTGAATTGCGGTGCGCTGCATATAGTGTTTCACCGCCCGCAGGCCGCCCAACTCCTCACCGCCGCCCGCACGTCCCGGGCCGCCGTGTACCAGCTGCGGCAGCGGGGAACCATGGCCTGTCGATTCCGCCGAGGACTCTTCGTTCAGCACCTGAATACGCCCGTGAGCGCGGGCCGCACCGAGGATAAACTCACGCGCCAGCTCGCCGCTTGCCGTGACCAGCGTGCCTGCCAGGCTGCCTTCACCGGCACGTGCCAGCGCCAACGCATGTTCGGTATTCTGATACGGCATCAGGGTGGCTACCGGGCCAAAGGCCTCAATGGCATGCACCGCAGAAACTTCATCCGGCTGTGCGCAGAACAGCAGCGTGGGTGGGAAGAACGCTCCGGCGGCGCGGAGATCCGCTTTACCGCCCAGCAGCACCTCGCATCCCGCTTCCACCAGGCGGTTAACGTTGTCCTGCACGTCCTGACGCTGCTCGTGATTGACCAGCGCGCCCATCTTCACGCCTTCCTGCACCGGATCGCCGACCACCACTTTTTGCAGACGCGCAATCAGCGCCTCGCTCACCGCTTTTACCTGCGCCTGCGGCACGATAATGCGGCGGATAGCGGTACATTTCTGCCCGGCCTTGGTGGTCATCTCGCGCACCACTTCACGAATAAACAGCGCAAATTCCGGCTGCTCCGGGGTGACATCGTTGCCCAGCACGCAGCAGTTTAGCGAGTCCGCTTCCATGGTGAAGGGGACAGACTTCGCCACCAGATTCGGATGCACGCGCAGCTGCTGCCCGGTATGCGCCGAGCCGGTAAAGGTCACCACGTCCTGGCTGTCGAGATGGTCGAGCAGGTCGCCCGCGCCGCCGCAGATAAGGCTAATCGCGCCGTTCGGTACCAGGCCGCTGTCGATAATCGCTTTTACCATCGCCTGGGTCAGTTGGGCGGTAGCGGTCGCTGGCTTGATGATCGCCGGCATCCCGGCAAGCCAGGTCGGCGCCAGCTTCTCTAACATGCCCCAGCAAGGGAAGTTAAAGGCGTTGATGTGTACCGCCACGCCGGATTTCGACGTCAGCACGTGGCGCGCGGCAAAGCCGCCCTGTTTGGAGAGCGGGATTAACTCGTCTTCCGGCCACAGCACGTCGTCCGGCAGCTCGCGACCACCGAGGCTGGCATAGGTGAACAGGGTGCCAATACCGCCTTCGATATCCACCCAGCTATCGCCGCGCGTCGCGCCGGTTTCGGCGGAGATGGCGTAGAAGTCAGCCTTCCGTTCCATCAGATGTTTGGCGACCGCTTTTAGCATCGCGCTGCGCTCAATAAAGGTCATCGCCTGAAGCGCTTTGCCGCCGTGCTCAATGGCGAAGCGGCGCGCCTGCGCCATATCCAACCCTTCGCTTGTGACTTCCCAGAGCGGTTCACCGCTGATGGCGTGATGAATGGTGCGGCTACGGCCACGGCCGGTTTGCCAGGTGCCGGATAAATAGCTAGCGAGCTGTTGCATCGTCAATCTCCAGATGTGTTCCTTAATCTTGTTATAGATAGTTCTTTTATGAATCATAAAATGCAAGCGAGATTTTAATATTTTATTAACAATGCGATCGCAGGCACTTTACCTTTATTGATTATGGTTCTGTTTTTATTCGTTTATTTAAAAGGCTTTGCGGTATGCATCACAAAAATCACAAACAAAATTTGTGGTTTTGTTTAACCTGAATGTAACTTTTAGAAAACAAAATGATTCACAAAAATTGATTTGTTGAATTTATCGGAATCATAAGGTGATGACGTGACAGAAGAACAACGCTTTGACCAGCGCATTGCGCAGGAAACAGCCATTGAACCGCAGGACTGGATGCCGGAGGCGTACCGCAAGACGCTGATCCGCCAGATTGGTCAGCATGCGCACTCGGAAATTGTCGGCATGCTGCCGGAAGGCAACTGGATCACCCGCGCCCCCACGCTTCGCCGTAAAGCGATTCTGCTGGCGAAGGTGCAGGACGAAGCCGGGCATGGCCTCTATCTCTATAGCGCGGCGGAAACCCTCGGCTGCGCGCGTGAAGACCTCTATCAGAAGATGCTCGACGGGCAGATGAAGTACTCCTCCATCTTTAACTACCCGACGCTCACCTGGGCGGATATCGGCGTGATCGGCTGGCTGGTCGACGGCGCGGCGATCGTCAACCAGGTGGCGCTGTGCCGCACCTCCTACGGCCCGTATGCCCGGGCGATGGTCAAAATCTGCAAAGAAGAGAGCTTCCACCAGCGTCAGGGCTTTGAAGCCTGTATGGCGCTGGCGGCGGGCAGTGAAGAGCAGCGTCAGATGCTACAGGACGCCATCAACCGCTTCTGGTGGCCAGCGTTAATGATGTTCGGGCCGAGCGATGACAACTCGCCGAACAGCGCCCGCAGCATGGCGTGGAAGATCAAACTGCATTCCAACGATGAACTGCGTCAGCGCTTCGTCGACAACACCGTCCCACAGGTCGAGATCCTCGGCATGAAGGTGCCGGACGCCGATCTGACGTTTGACGAAACTACCGGTCACTATCGCTACGGCGAAATCGACTGGCAGGAACTCAACGAAGTCATCAGCGGCCGCGGCATCTGTAACCACGAACGTCTGGGCGCCAAGCGCAAAGCCTGGGAAGAGGGGGCATGGGTGCGCGAAGCCGCGCTGGCGCATGCCGAAAAACAACGCGCTCGCGATGCCGCCTGAGGAGAAAAAGAATGAGCAAAACATACTGGCCGTTATACGAAGTGTTTGTCCGCAGCAAACAGGGGCTGTCGCACCGTCACGTGGGCAGTCTGCACGCCGCCGACGATCGGATGGCGCTGGAAAACGCCCGTGATGTCTACACCCGCCGCAGCGAAGGCTGTTCTATCTGGGTGGTGAAGGCGAGCGAAATCGTCGCCTCGCAGCCGGAAGCGCGCGGTGAGTTCTTCGATCCCGCCGAGAGCAAGGTCTACCGCCACCCGACGTTCTACACCGTGCCGGACGGCATGGAACATATGTGAGGCAACGATGAACATGCAAAACCCCGTTGCAACCTATGCGCTGCGTCTCGGCGATAACGGCCTGGTGCTGGCCCAACGTTTAGGCGCCTGGTGTGGCCATGCGCCGGAGCTGGAAATTGACCTGGCGCTGGCCAATATCGGCCTCGACCTTCTCGGTCAGGCGCGCAATTTCCTGAGCTATGCCGCCGAACTGAACGGCAGCGGCGACGAAGACACGCTGGCCTTTGGCCGCCACGAACGTCAGTTCAGCAACGTGCTGCTGGTCGAGCAGCCGAACGGCAATTTCGCCGACACCATCGCCCGTCAGTTCTTTATGGATGCCTGGCACGTGGCGCTGTTCAGCCGTCTGGTGAACAGCCGTGACGCGCAGATTGCCGCTATCGCCGCCAAAGGGCTGAAAGAAGTGCGTTATCACCTGCGCTTTAGCCGCGGTTGGCTGGAGCGTCTGGGCAACGGCACCGACTACTCCACGCAGTTAATGCAGCAGGCGGTCAACAACCTGTGGCGCTTCACCGGCGAGCTGTTTATGGCCGACGAGCTGGATATCAGCCTGAGCGAGCAGGGCATCGCCGTTGATCCCCGCGAATTGCAGGCCGAATGGCAAACGACGGTGCACACCGCGCTGCTCGACGCGGGCCTGCACATTCCTGAAGAAGCACCGTTCCGTCGCGGCGGCAAACAGGGGCTGCACAGTGAACATCTCGGCCCGATGCTGGCAGAGATGCAGTATTTACAGCGGTCGTATCCCGGCCAGCAGTGGTAGCAGGAGGTGGCTATGCAACGTCTCGCCGCAATCGCGCCCCCGGAAGTGCGTACCGTCTGGGGATTATTAAGCGCCATTCCAGACCCGGAAGTCCCGGTGCTGACCATTACCGACCTCGGCATGGTGCGCCGCGTGGAGCGTCACGGCGACGGCTGGGTGATTGGCTTTACGCCGACCTACTCAGGTTGCCCGGCCACCGAACATCTGCTGGGTGAAATTCGCACGGTGATGGCGGAGCACGGCTATACGCCTGTGCATATCGTATTGCAGCTTGACCCGCCGTGGACCACCGACTGGATGAGCCCGGATGCCCGCGAGCGTCTGCGTCAGTACGGTATCAGCCCGCCGCAGGCCCACGCCTGCCATGCCGCCGAACTGCCGAAGGATGTGGTGTGCCCGCGCTGCGGCAGCACCCATACCTCGCTGCTTAGCGAATTCGGTTCCACGGCCTGTAAAGCGCTGTACCGCTGCGACAGCTGCCGTGAACCCTTTGATTACTTTAAATGTATTTGAGGCTGCGATGACAACATTTCATTCGCTTACCGTGGCAAAGGTTGAACCGGAAACGCGTGATTCGGTCACCATTACCTTTGCCATTCCCGACGCGCTGCGTAGCGTTTACGCCTTCCGTCCGGGCCAGCATTTGACGCTGAAAACCCGCCTCGGCGGGGAAGAGTTACGCCGCTGCTACTCCATCTGCCGCAGCCGCTCGCCGTCTGAAATCAGCGTGGCGGTCAAAGCCATCGACGGCGGCCGTTTCTCTCGCTATGCCCAGAGCGATATTCAGCAGGGCATGGAGCTTGAGGTAATGGTGCCGCAGGGTCACTTCGGCTACCAGCCGCAGGCCGAACGCGAAGCCGAGTATCTGGCGATTGCCGCCGGTTCCGGTATTACGCCGATGATGGCGATTATTGAAGCGACGCTCGCCACCGAACCGGCGAGCCAGTTCACCCTGATCTACGGCAACCGCAGCAGCCACAGCATGATGTTCCGTCAGGCGCTGGCCGACCTGAAAGACCGCTACCCGCAGCGTTTGCAGGTGGTGCATCTGTTCAGCCAGGAGTCGATGGATAGCGACCTGTTACAAGGGCGCATCGACGGTGAGAAGCTGCACGCGTTCGGCAAAACCCTGCTCGATTTCAGCCGCTTTGACGAAGCCTTTATCTGTGGCCCGTCGGCGATGATGGACGAAGCCGAAGCGGCGCTGCGAGAACTGGGCGTGCCGGAAAAATCCATTCACCTCGAACGCTTTAATACGCCGGGCACCAGCGTGAAACGCGCCACCGGCGTGCAGGCGGAAGGCCGCACGGTCACTCTCCGTCAGGATGGACGCGATCGCCTGATTTCGCTGAGCGCCGAAGATGACAGCATCCTCGACGCGGCGCTGCGTCAGGGGGCGGACCTGCCCTTCGCCTGTAAAGGCGGCGTCTGCGCCACCTGTAAATGCAAGGTGGTGAGCGGTGAAGTGGCGATGGCCGCCAACTACAGCCTCGAAGCCGATGAAGTGGCGGCGGGCTACGTACTGAGCTGCCAGGCGCTGCCAACCAGCGGCGACGTGGTGGTTGATTTTGACGCGCGGGGGATGGCATGAGCGAACTGCTGATTACCCGTCACGACCGCGTGCTGCAACTGACCCTGAACCGCCCGCAGGCGCGTAACGCGCTGAACAACGCGCTGCTGACGCAGATTGCAGACGCGCTGGAAAGCGCGGCGGCGGACGCCAGCATCCGCGTTTGTGTGATTAGCGGCAACCCGCGTTATTTCGCCGCCGGTGCCGATCTCAACGAAATGGCGGAAAAAGACCTGCCCGCCACCTTCGACGATATTCGTCCGCGTCTGTGGGCGCGTATCGATGCTTTCAACAAACCGCTGATTGCAGTGGTGAATGGCTACGCGCTGGGCGCGGGCTGCGAGCTGGCGCTGCTGTGCGACCTGGTGATTGCCGGCGATAACGCCCGCTTTGGTCTGCCGGAAATTACCCTCGGCACCATGCCGGGCGCGGGCGGTACGCAGCGTCTTATCCGCAGCGTTGGCAAAGCGCTGGCCAGCCGCATGGTACTGAGCGGCGAAAGCATCGATGCCGAACGCGCCATTCAGGCCGGGCTGGTGAGCGACATTCACCCGGCGAACCTCTCCGATGAATATGCGCTGAAGCTGGCGGCGACCATTGCCCGTCATTCGCCGCTGGCGCTGCGGGCGGCAAAACAGTCGCTGCGTCAGGCGCATGAGGTGGGCTTGCAGGCCGGTCTGGTGCAGGAGCGTCAGCTGTTTACGCTGCTCAGCGGCACGGAAGATCGTCGTGAAGGCGTCAGCGCCTTTTTAGAAAAACGCACACCGGAATTTAAAGGACGCTAATCGTGGACGCATTCATTCTCAGCGAAGTGGAACAGGGCGTAATGACCCTCACCCTGAACCGCCCGGACCGACTCAATAGCTTTAACGACGTGATGCACCAGCAGCTCGCCGACTGCCTGAAACAGGCCGAACGCGACGACACCATTCGCTGCCTGCTGATTACCGGCGCCGGACGCGGCTTTTGCGCCGGACAGGATCTGAACGACCGTAACGTTGACCCGAGCGGCCCCGCGCCGGATCTGGGCATGTCGGTAGAACGCTTTTATAACCCGCTGGTGCGCCGCTTAGCCGCGCTGCCGAAGCCGGTTATCTGCGCCGTCAACGGCGTCGCCGCCGGTGCCGGCGCCACGCTGGCGATGGGCTGCGATATCGTGATTGCCGCACGCTCGGCGAAGTTTGTCATGGCCTTCAGCAAGCTCGGCCTGGTGCCGGACTGCGGCGGAAGCTGGGTACTGCCGCGCGTTGCCGGTCGCGCTCGCGCCGTTGGCCTGCTGATGCTTGGGGATAATCTCAGCGCCGAACAGGCCGCGCAGTGGGGGATGATCTGGCAGGTGGTTGACGATGCCGAGCTGAAAGATACCGCGCTGACCATGGCGCGTCACTTTGCGACCCAGCCGACCTATGGCCTGGGGCTAATTAAGAAAGCCTTACAGCTTTCCGAAACTAACTCGCTGGATCAGCAGCTTGAGCTTGAGCGCGATTACCAGCGCATGGCCGGTCGCAGCGACGACTATCGCGAAGGCGTCAGCGCCTTCCTCGCCAAACGTCCACCACAGTTCAGCGGGAAATAAGCCATGAGCCAGACTCTTCACACCGTCGCGGTGATTGGCGGCGGCACCATGGGGGCCGGGATTGTCGAAGTGGCAGCGAGCGCCGGGCACGCGGTACGGCTGTACGACATTTCCGCCGAGGCCATTACGCGCGCCATCGACGGCATTGCCGAGCGACTGAACGCCCGCGTTAGCCGCGGCAAAATTAGCACTGAACAGGCGCAGGCGCTGCTGGCGCGTATTACGCCGGCAACCGAACTAACGCAGCTTGCCGACGCGCAGCTGGTGATTGAGGCAGCGTCCGAGCGGCTGGAGATTAAAAAGGCGCTGTTCAGCGAGCTGGCAGAGATTTGCTCACCGTCAACGCTGCTGACCAGCAACACCTCGTCCATCTCGATTACCGCCATTGCGGCGGGCATTAAACACCCGGAACGCGTCGCGGGGCTGCACTTCTTTAACCCGGCACCGGTAATGAAACTGGTGGAAGTGGTGAGCGGTCTTGCCACCTCAACGGAAGTGGTTGAGCAACTTTGCCAGTGCGTGACCGCCTGGGGCAAACAGCCGGTACGCTGCCGCTCCACGCCGGGCTTTATCGTTAACCGCGTGGCGCGTCCGTATTACGCCGAAGCCTGGCGCGCGCTGGAAGAGCAGGTGGCGTCAGCGGAGGTGATTGATGCCGCGCTGCGCGACGGCGGCGGTTTCCCGATGGGGCCGCTGGCGCTGACCGACCTTATCGGCCAGGACGTGAACTTTGCCGTGACCTGTTCGGTGTTTAACGCCTTCTGGCAGGACCGCCGTTTTCTCCCGTCGTTGCTGCAACAGGAGCTGGCGCTGGCGGGGCGTCTGGGTAAGAAAAGCGGCCACGGCGTCTATCGCTGGCCGCTGGAGAATCAGCCTGAACCGGCGCTCGCTGCCGTCTCTGCTGACCGCGCGGCGAAAATGGTTAAAAGTGACGTTGTCACAGAGTTAGACAATGTACTGCTGCTGGAAACGACCGGTGAAACCGCGCTGGCCTTAAGCGTGCAGCTCCAGCGCCCGGTGGTGGTGTATGACCATGCCGCGAGCGATACCGTCGTGCTGGCAGGCGCGGAAACCAACCCGGACTCCGCCACCGATAAAGCGGTGTACTACTTCCAGCAGCAGGGCAAAAAAGTGCTGCGCATTGCCGACTACCCAGGGCTTCTGGTGTGGCGCACGGTGGCGATGCTGGCGAACGAAGCGCTGGATGCGGTGCAAAAAGGCGTAGCGAACGCCGACGATATCGATACCGCGATGCGTTTAGGAGTGAACTACCCGCGCGGGCCGCTGGCCTGGGGCGAATCGCTCGGCTGGGGACGCGTGCTGCGTCTACTGGAAAACCTACAACAGCACTACGGCGAAGAACGCTATCGCCCCAGTGCGCTGCTGCGCCAGAAGGCGCTGATGGAGATGCGTCATGAGTAACGAAGCCTGGCGCAACGCCCGCGCCATGTACGAAAAAGACACCTGCGCGCAGGCGCTGGGAATTGACATTATCGAGATGGACGACGGCTACGCGCAGATGACGATGACCGTATCGCCCTCGCAGCTGAATGGCCATCAGACCTGCCACGGCGGGCAGCTTTTCACCCTGGCGGATACCGCCTTTGCCTACGCCTGCAACAGCCAGGGGCTGGCGGCGGTGGCTTCAGCTGCCAGCATCGATTTTCTGCGTCCGGCCTTTGCGGGCGAGAAATTAACGGCCACCGCCCGGGTGAAGCAGCAGGGCAAACTGACCGGCGTCTATGACATTGAAATCGTCAATCCGCAGCAAAAAACCGTGGCGCTGTTTCGCGGCAAATCGCACCGCATTGGCGGCACTATTACAGGAGAAGTCTAATGCGTGATGCATTTATTTGTGACGGCATTCGTACCCCGATTGGCCGCTACGGCGGCGCGCTGGCGGGCGTGCGTGCCGACGATCTGGCGGCCATTCCGCTGCGCGAGCTGCTTAGCCGTAACCCGAAGTTAGACCCAACCTGTATCGACGACGTCATTTTCGGCTGCGCCAACCAGGCCGGGGAAGATAACCGTAACGTTGCGCATATGGCGACGCTGCTGGCGGGCTATCCGTACGGCGTTTCCGGCACCACTATTAACCGTCTGTGCGGCTCTGGTCTTGATGCGATTGGCTTCGCCGCCCGAGCCATTAAAGCGGGCGATGCGGACCTGATGATTGCCGGTGGCGTAGAGTCGATGTCCCGCGCGCCGTTCGTGATGGGCAAGGCGACCACGCCATACCAGCGTCAGGCCGAGATGTTCGATACCACCATCGGCTGGCGTTTTGTGAACCCGCTCATGCAGCAACAATTTGGTACTGACAGCATGCCGGAAACGGCAGAGAATGTAGCGGAATTGTTAAGCATCAGCCGGGCCGATCAGGACGCCTTTGCCTACCGCAGCCAGCAGCGCACCGCTGTCGCGCAGCGTGACGGCATTCTGGCGCAGGAAATCGTGCCGGTGCAGATTATCGGCAAAAAGGGCGCGGTTAGCGCGGTGCGTGAAGATGAACATCCTCGTGCGGAAACCACTCTGGAGCAGTTGGCTTCTCTGAAAACGCCGTTTCGTAAGAATGGTGTCGTCACCGCAGGTAACGCCTCCGGCGTCAACGACGGTGCCGCGGCGTTAATTATCGCCAGTGAACAGCAGGCGCATGCACAAGGCCTGACGCCGCGCGCACGCATTGTCGCTATGGCGACGGCTGGCGTTGAGCCGAAGTATATGGGGCTGGGACCGGTGCCGGCGGTGCGTAAAGTGCTGGAGCGCGCCGGGCTGAATATTCACGATATGGACGTGATTGAACTCAACGAGGCTTTTGCCGCCCAGGCGCTGGGCGTGCTCAGACAGCTTGGATTGGCGGACGACGCGGCGCATGTCAATCCCAATGGTGGCGCCATCGCCTTAGGCCATCCGTTGGGCATGAGCGGCGCGCGGCTGGCGCTGGCTGCGACGCTGGAGCTGGAACGACGCAATGGACGCTATGCGCTGTGTACGATGTGTATTGGCGTGGGTCAGGGCATTGCCATGATCCTCGAGCGAGTGTGAGCTAATTGACCTGCGAGTACCCTGCAAAATGACAACTACAACAACATTAGATCCGATTGAAACCGCATCGCGTGATGAATTACAGGCGCTGCAAACCGAGCGCCTGAAGTGGACGCTGAAACATGCTTACGAAAATGTCCCGATGTACCGCCGTAAGTTTGATGCGGCGGGCGTACACCCTGACGATTTTCATGAGCTGAGCGATTTCAGCAAGTTTCCCTGCACCACCAAGCAGGATCTGCGCGACAACTATCCGTTCGATACCTTCGCGGTACCGATGGATCAGGTGGTGCGTATCCATGCGTCTTCCGGTACGACCGGCAAGCCGACCGTCGTTGGCTATACGCAGAACGATATCGATACCTGGGCGAATATCGTCGCCCGTTCGCTGCGCGCCGCGGGCGGTTCGGCGAAGGATAAAATTCACGTGGCCTACGGCTACGGCCTGTTTACCGGCGGTCTGGGCGCGCACTACGGTGCCGAGCGCTTAGGGGCGACGGTGATCCCGATGTCCGGCGGCCAGACCGAGAAACAGGCGCAGCTGATTCGTGATTTCAAACCCGACATGATCATGGTGACGCCGTCTTACTGTCTCAACCTGATTGAAGAGCTGGAACGCCAGATGGGCGGCGACGCGCGCGGCTGTTCGCTGAGAACCGGCGTCTTTGGCGCCGAGCCGTGGACCTCGGGTATGAAGGCGGAGATTGAACGCCGCCTTGGTATTACCGCGCTGGATATTTATGGTCTGTCGGAAGTGATGGGGCCGGGCGTGGCAATGGAATGTATTGAAACCGGCGATGGCCCCACCATCTGGGAAGACCACTTCTTCCCGGAAGTGGTCAATCCGGATGATGGTACCCCGTTGGCCGACGGCGAGCACGGCGAACTGCTGTTCACCACGCTCACCAAGGAGGCGCTGCCGGTAATTCGCTACCGCACCCGTGACCTGACGCGCCTGCTGCCGGGCACCGCTCGCACCATGCGCCGTATGGATCGCATCAGCGGGCGCAGTGACGACATGCTCATTATTCGCGGCGTGAACGTTTTCCCATCGCAGGTGGAAGAAGAGATCCTCAAGATTGAACATCTGGCGCCGCACTATCAGCTGGAAGTCAATCGTCGTGGGCATCTTGATTCACTTTCGATTCGCGTTGAGCTGAAAGAGAGTAGTCTGGTGCTGAGCCACGAACAGCGCTGCCAGATTTGCCACCACCTGCGTCATCGCATTAAGTCGATGGTCGGCATTTCAACCGACGTCAGCATTGTTAACTGCGGCAGCATTCCGCGCTCTGAAGGCAAGGCCTGCCGCGTGTTTGATCTGCGCAAAGCCGCCGCCAACGGCTAACCCCTGTAGGCCTGATAAGCGCAGCGCCATCAGGCTGAACGGCGCAACGCTGCCGGATGGCGGCGTTGCCTTATCCGGCCTACAAACTCCTGGCGTTTCGCGGCTTTATTCCTGTGCTATGATTCAAAAAGGACAAAAACAACAACACTATGAATCATATGGAAAAACTCGATAGTTTTATTCAGCAGGCGGTCACCGCGATGCCGATCAGCGGCACCTCGCTGATTGCTTCGCTGTACGGTGACTGTTTATCCCAGCGCGGTGGCGAAGTCTGGCTTGGCAGCGTGGCGGCGCTGCTGGAAGGGCTGGGCTTTGGCGAACGCTTTGTACGTACCGCGCTGTTTCGCCTCAACAAAGAAGAGTGGCTGGACGTGGTGCGCATTGGCCGCCGCAGCTTCTATCGCCTGAGCGACAAAGGGTTGCGCCTGACGCGTCGTGCGGAGAGTAAAATTTACCGCGCCAACGCCCCGGAATGGGACGGCACCTGGCTGCTGCTGCTTTCCGAAGGGCTGGAAAAAAACACCCTTGCCGAAGTCAAAAAACAGCTGATCTGGCAGGGGTTTGGCGTGCTTGCGCCGAGCCTTTTAGCCTCGCCATCGCAAAAACTGGCGGACGTACAGTCGCTGCTGCACGAAGCGGGCGTAGCGGAGAACGTGATCTTCTTCGAAGCCCATTCGCCGCTGGCGCTCTCCCGCGCCGCGCTGCGGGAACGGGTAGAGGAGTGCTGGCATCTCACCGAACAGAACGCCATGTACGAAGCGTTTATCACGCTGTTCCGCCCCTTATTGCCGCTGCTGCGCGATGCGGAGCCGGATGAGTTAACGCCTGAACGCTGCTTCCAGATTCGCCTGCTGCTGATCCATTTCTATCGCCGGGTGGTGCTGAAAGATCCGCTGCTGCCGGAAGAGCTGCTGCCCGCGCATTGGCTAGGTCAGACCGCGCGCCAGCTCTGTATCAACATCTATCAACGCGTTGCTCCAGGGGCGCAGGCTTTCGTCAGCGAGAAGAGCGAAAGTTCGGTGGGCGAACTGCCCGCGCCGGGACCGATGTACTATCAACGCTTTGGGGGATTGCCTGAAGCATAACAGGAGAAGCCATGCCGATTTACCAGATTGACGGGATGATCCCGGTTGTTCCGACGGAAAGCTATGTCCACCCGACTGCCGTACTGATCGGCGATGTGATCCTCGGTAAAGGGGTATACGTTGGGCCCAACGCCAGCCTGCGCGGCGATTTTGGGCGTATCGTGGTGAAAGATGGCGCGAACATTCAGGATAACTGCGTGATGCACGGTTTCCCCGGCCAGGACACGGTGGTAGAGGAGGACGGACATATCGGCCACGGTGCGATTCTCCACGGCTGCGTCATTGGCCGTAACGCGCTGGTCGGCATGAGCGCGGTGATTATCGACGGGGCGACCATTGGTGAAAACAGCATCGTTGGCGCGTCGGCTTTCGTCAAAGCTCGGGCGGAAATGCCGGCTAACCATCTGATTGTGGGGAGCCCGGCAAAGGCGATTCGTACCTTAACCGAGCAAGAGCTTGAGTGGAAAAAGCAGGGCACCCGCGAGTATCAGGTGCTGGTCGACCGTTGCCAGAAGACGCTGGTTGCCGTTGAACCGTTAACCGAAGCCGAGCCGGACCGTAAGCGTCTGGCGTTTGACGAAAACCTGCAGCCTAAATCCGCTATTTAGCTCTCGTCTCCTAGGGAAATGTAGGCCTGATAAGGCAAAGCCGCCATCAGGCATTGGCTGCACATTGCCGGATGGCGGCTTTGCCTTATCCGGCCTACGCATTTTTATGAGTAGCGTAACGCATCCACTAACAGCGCAAACGCGGTGGTGTGCTGGCGACGGCTGGGATAGTAAAGATAGTAACCCGGAAAAGGCACGCACCAGTCGGCGAGCACATGCTGTAAACGCCCGGCGGCTACGCCATCGGCGATGGTGTCTTCCGGCACGTAGGCCAGACCCAACCCGGCTTCGGCGGCCTCAAGGCGTTGAGGCAGGGAGTTGAGGGTCAGTTGCCCTTCAACCCGAACCCGCAGCGGTTCACCGTGTTGTTCGAACTCCCATGCATACAATCCGCCGCGCGTTGGCAGACGCATGTTGATGCAGCGATGATGCTGAAGATCGTGCGGCGTTTGCGGAATACCATGACGGGCAAAATAGTCGGGTGAACCGACCACGGCCATGCGCATATCCGGGCCAATGCGCACCGCAATCATATCGCGCGCGACCTGTTCACCGAGGCGGACTCCCGCATCAAACCGTTCATCGACGATATCGGTGAGGGCGTTATCAACGATCACCTCAATATTGATGTCCGGGTATTGCTGCATAAACGGCTTGATTCGCGGCCAGAGCACCGTGTTCATCGAGTGTTCGGCAGCGGTGAGACGAATATTGCCTGCCGGTCGTTCGCGTGAATCGCGTAGGGCTGAAATTTCCTGTTCAATTTCCTGCAGATGTGGGCTGAGGCTTTGATAGAGTCTTTCACCCGCTTCTGTGGGGGCGACGTTGCGGGTGGTGCGCGTCAGCAGACGAACGTCGAGACGGCTTTCCAGATTACGCATTGCGTGGCTCAATGCCGACTGTGAAACCCCAAGCTGTGCGGCGGCACGGGTAAAACTCCGCTCGCGGGCGACGACCATAAAAGAGATCAGATCGTTGATGTTATCTTTTAACATAGGGAGTGACCATTAATGAATCTGGCTCATCGTTGCAGAATGATTTTTTCAGTGTAATAGCCGATGATTTATATGCAACAGGTGATATCAGGTGAGATGACAATGAAAATCAATGTGGTAGGCACCAGCGGCGTGGGTAAATCGACGCTGGCAAAGCGTCTGGCGGCGCTACTTTCCGTTCCCTATATCGAAATGGATACGCTTTACTGGCGATCCGGATGGCAGGGGGTCAGCGATGAGGCGCTTTTCGTCGGACTGGCGCAGGCAACCGCGGGCCCTGACTGGGTGCTGGACGGCAACTATAATCGCAGTCGTCCGGTAAAATGGCGCGAAGTGGATCTGGTGGTGTGGGTTGATTACAGTTTCTGGCGCACCTTTCGGCAGGCCGTCACGCGTGCGGCAGTACGCGCATGGCGTCAGCAAGAGCTGTGGCCGGGTACCGGCAACCGCGAGAGTTTTCGCCGTTCTTTTTTTAGCCGCGATTCGATCATTCTGTGGACGCTAAAAACCTGGCGTCTTAACCGCCAGCGCTACCTGCAAGACATGGCCGACCCGGCCTTGGCGCACATCCGCTTTGTACGCTTGCGTAATCAGCGGGAAACCGAGGCGTTTATCGCGCAATTAAGCGCTGAAATCCCCCCTTGTTCGCGCACGAAATGACGGATGAAGCGGCCTGACTGTGGTAGTTTTAGGGTTCTAACCATAAGGAGTCCTGCCCATGCCACACGTTGATATTAAATGTTTCCCCCGCGACCTGAGCGATGAACAGAAAACCGCGCTCGCGGCGGACATCACTGAAGTGTTGATTCGCCATCTTAATACCAAAGACCGCTCGGTCAGCGTGGCCCTGAACCAGGTGCAGGAAAGCGACTGGCAGCAGGTATGGGATAACGAAATTGCGCCGCAGATGGCGACGCTGATTAAAAAGCCGGGTTACAGCATGTGATGATGCAGTCGCCCGGCGTAGCTCTGGTTTGCCGGGCGACTTCTGTTAAGCGGTTTTCGTTGTAGCGACCGCGGTTATCTCTGCTGGCGCGTAGCGCCCGGCATCCAGGTCGGCGCGAATTTGCTCGTAGTCGTCATCCAGACGATAGAAGCGCCCAATACAGATCATCGAAGCGATAATCAACAGCACCGGGATATACAGATAGCAGGCTTTTATCGCCAGCATGGCGCTGTCGCTTTGCGTCGCGTTGGCGACATAGCCGCTGGACGAGAGCAGCACGCCGATAATTGCCCCGGCTCCCGCCATGGCGACTTTACCGAGGAAACCATTAATGGAGGTGAGAATACCTGCGGTATTAATGCCGGTTTTCCATACCCCGTAGTCGACCGGGTCGGCCTGCATTGAGAAGTAAATCGCCGTGCGCTGGCCTGCGCCGAGCGACAGGATCACGGCGCCAACAATCAGCCCCCACGTATTTGCTCCGGCCACAATCATCACCCCCATGCCCAGCAGGTTAATCGTGCTGGCGACCAGATAGACATGACGTTTTTTCATGCGGCTGGCGAGCATCGGTACCGTTAGCGTGCCGAGCAACGGCACGAAGGTGGAAATACCTGCGACCACTGCCGTGAGCTCAACGTTGCCGACGTAGTAGTGGAAGAAGTACACCAGCGCGCCGGTCTGGAAGAAAAACGCGCCCCACATCAGAAAAATATTGATGGCAAAAACAAACCACGGACGGTTAGCTCTCAGGCTCACCCACGCGCGCTTGAGGGTCATGCGCTCCTGGGTAATACTGATGCTCTCTTTCACGTTGCGAAAGCTAACCAGCAAAAAGAAGGTGGCGATAACGCCGAAAACGATCGCCGTAGAGAAGAAACCGTGTGCCTGGTTACCTTTACCCAGCGCGCTCACCAGCGGTAGCGTGGCGACGGCCACAATGGTTGCGCCAAGGGAACCAAGTAAAATGCGCACGGTGGAGAGCGTGGTACGCTCGCCGGAGTCGTTAGTCAGGAACGGCAGCATGGCGCAGAACGGAATATTCACCAGCGTATAGAGAAACGACAGGCACAGATAGGTGATAAAGGCGTATACCAGTTTGCCGGTGGTGCCAAAGTCCGGAACATAGAACGCCAGAATGCACAGTAGGCCAAAGGGAACCGCGCCGAACAGCAGATAGGGACGGCAGCGGCCCCAGCGGGTGGCGGTATTGTCTATCACCAGCCCCATCAGCACGTCGGCCACGCCGTCGACCAGGCGGGTGACGAGGAACATCAACCCAACGTAGTAAGCCGGTAAGCCCATCACGTCGGTGTAAAAAAACATCAGGTAAAGCGAGATAAGCTGCCACACCAGGTTGCAGGAGAGATCGGCGATACCGTAGCCCACGCGCTGTTTCCAGCGTTCAAACGTTGTTTCTGCCATATAAAGAGACTCGCGTTAGTTGTTACAGGCCGTACAGGCGGATAAACCAGGCTGGGGTACAGCTCCATGCATGGCAGTAGCTATTGATAAGCTTGCTACCATACGGAGAAAATTCAGGATGCTGCGGGTCAAACACCTCCCAGAAGGTGTCCGCGCCATAGCGCACCATTTCCCCCCAGTAGGCTTTGATCTCCTTGACCGCCTGTTCGCGCAGCCCGCATTGCAGCAGCGCGGCGATAAAATGATGACGGAGATAGGGGGTATTCATGGCGATAGCGGGCGGATGGCTCAGCAGCCGCTGCATAACCGTCAGACGCTGTTCCGGGTGGCCGACTTCCGCCAGTACCAGCCAGATTTGCGAAGCCCAGGATACCTGGCGCGCTTCGCCGCTGACGAAATAGCCCTGCGCGTCATCCCAAAGCTGCGTTTGCGCCGCGGTTTTCAGGCGTTGAAGCTGTGCGCGATAGGCGGCGACAAGCTGCGGTTCAAACCGCTCTGCCAGCCACAGGCCGCGTTGCAGGCAGTAGATCAGTACGCCCTGAGCCGAGGCCTGTTTGCTTAAATTTTCCTGCCAGTCGATAAACACCCACCAGTCGTCGCTGTCGCGCACGATCCCACCGTCGTCGAGGCGGGTAAAGGCCAGTTCAAGCTGTCGTCTGGCGACCGGCCACAATTCGCGCGCCGTAGCCAGATCTTCGGTGCTTTGCAGATAGTTGTAGAGAACATCGACAAAAAAGAGCGAGTAGTCGAACAGGAAGGTATCGTCGGCGATCGTCTGTGGTTTGACGAAGACATTGGCGGAAACCATGCCGTCGGCACGCGTGTGGCCAGCGAACAGATACAGGCAACGACGCACCAGATCGTGACGGGCGAACGTTACATCATTGACCAGAGCCTGCAGGCGAAGATCGCCCAACCACAGGCGGCGGTCGCGCTTCGGGCCGTCTTCAAAGACTTCCTGCATACAGTTTTTCAGCGTCAGTACCGACACCCGGTCAATGGCCTGGAGTTCGGTGTCGGCGCTTTCACATGGCGGGCACTGCTCGGGGGCCGAAGTGACGGTGTTGAGCAACAGGCTGTCGAAGCGCAGGCGGAATTTGCGCGACACGGCTTTGACCTCGATTTTTACGTAGCGGCAGCAGTAGCGACGCGGTAGCGCAACCTCGGCGGGCAGCACGTCCAGCCATAAGTCCTGCTGCTGCAGCCAACTGCTGCTGAGCCAGCCGCGGTAATCGCTAAACGGTTCACACACCTCGCAGAGCGTTTCACCAAAGGTGAGTTGCAGATGGGCGGGGGCATCCGGCGGACTCCCGGCGCTGTGGCAGGCAAACTGCAGATAGCCGACGCAGTGGCTGCCAAAATCGATAATTACGCTTTCTCCTTCGCTGAATTCGCGCTGATACAGCGCCTCCAGCGTACAGAGCGGCTCGGCACGCCAGCCGAACAGCGACTGCGGATCGGCAACGGCGTTAATGACGGCAAGCGGCGATCGCGGCTGACGATGCAGCTCAGGGGTGAGCGAGTCCGCTTTGTGCAAGAACTGCGGCTGGCGGACCATGGGAAGCTGGGCATTACGCTGAATGGCTTGTGACATACGACATCCTCGGAATAAGTTGTCCGCAGGATACGGCGGCGTGACGAACGGCAACCACTCTGCTAATGCCAAATTTGGTGGGAGAGTGGCACTGATGATGGGATAGTGCGACTGACGATCACAAATCCGCGATTCTCCATCGTCGCCAGGAAGAAAATGGCTTATCTTGCCGTGGTGCGCTAAGCCGTTTGGATAGCATCAATGATTACACTGACTACTGAATATTATTTCGCCAGTACCGGCGATAAGCTGGCAATGTATGCCAGCGACCCAGAGGATAATAACTGCGAGCATAACCACGAATTTGATGAGCTGGTGATTGTGGAGCAGGGACACGGTCTGCACGTTATTAATGGCCGCCCGTTGTATATTCAGCAAGGGGACGTTTTTTACGTCAAATCCGGCGATTTTCATTTTTACGATGAGCTGGGAACCCTTAAGCTGATTAATATTTTGATCAATCCGCAGGTGCCGTTCCATTATTTGCGGCAGATTGACACGCTGCTGGGGCAGTTTTCAGCGCAGCAGGCGAGCTGTTACGGCTGGCTATCGCCGGAGACCCGTATGGCTTGTAAGGATATGATTGCACAGATCTTTCTGCCCGAGATGCGGGAAGCGGAAAATCGGGCGTTACGCGAAGCGCGTTTTTTTCAACTGGTGACCACGCTGCAATATGCGCAAACCCAGGCCGAATACAGCTCGACCAAATATAAGCTGCATAAGCTATTAACCTGGCTACAAGAACACTGTTTTGAAGACCATAACTGGCAACAGCTGGCCGAGCGCTTCCATTTAACGACCCGCACCGCGTTTCGTCATATTAAAGAGGCGACGGGATTAACGCCGGATAACTATTTAAAACGGCTGCGGTTGGTTTCTGCACGGGTTAAATTACGTGAAACGGAAATGTCGGTGACCGAAATTGCTTATTTATGCGGCTTCGCTAACAGCAATCATTTCACCACACTGTATAAAAAGGTCTTTGGGATTACGCCGAGTGAAGAGCGGCGGCAGAAAGGATGAGAGATGAGTAAACCAGACAATCAGGCCGAGCGCGATGCGGGATATCGCCGCGTCCGGCTGGAGGATATCGCGACCCGTTGTCGCACCTCGCTCAGTACGGTGTCACGAGCCCTCTCGGGTGAAAAAGGGGTCAGCCACGAACTGCGTACGCGTATTCAGGAAGTGGCGCGGGCGATGCGGTACACCCCGGCTCAGGAGCTGGGTGGCGCGCGCATTGTTCTGGCCATTTCGCAGGTGGCGATGCTCGATTATAACCGCTACCAGTTCAGCTGGTATGTTCTGCAAGGCTTGAAAGAGCGTGCGAAAGTGCTGGGCGTCGATCTCACCACTCATCCGCTCAACGATAATGATAACGGCGCACTGCAAGCGCTGCTGGAAGAACCGGATGTAGGCGGCGTGCTGGCGCTGACGGTGGATGACAGCGGCTTTCTCAACACGGTAGTGAACCTGAAAAAACCGGCGGTGCTGGTGAACACCGAAGATCCGCTGATGCGCTTATCCAGCGTGCTGCCGTGTAACCGCTCGGCCACGCGTATGGCCTGTGAATACCTGCTGGATCGAGGCCATCGCGATATTCTTTTTTTGACGCATCCGGGCCGCCGAACGATTGAACAGCGTGAAGACGGCTGGCGAGACGCGATGCGTTGCCGTCAACTGCTGTGCGACGATTCACGTATCCTGACGGTCACCGACTGGCTACCAGAGCTGGCGGAGCAGGCGGTGATCGCGCGTTTTCGCGATAATCCGCGTGAGTGCACGGCAATACTCTGTGCGAATGACTCGCTGGCGCTCGGGGCGATCAATGGCGTGCGGGCCTTAGGGCTGCGGGTGCCGGAAGATATTTCGGTGATCGGGATGAATAACCTGCCGCAGGCGGAATTTGCCACGCCGCCGTTGACCACCGTACATTTGCCGGTACAGGAAATTGGCACACTGGCGCTGGAGCTGTTGCAGGATATGATTGCAGGAAGTGTGGAAATACCGCGACGTATTGAGCTGGCGTGCGCCATCGTGGAGCGTCAATCGGTGGCCCGTATCGCCTGATACGGGCCAGCCGGAGAGGAGCGGGTTACTCGAATTTGGCCCGTTCCATTTTCGGTACTAACAGCAGATACATCACCGCCCATGCCAGCAGGTAAGCGACAGAGCTGATGGCGAACAGCGCCCAGTAGTTGCCGGAGGCTTCCAGCACGGCGCCAATCACCGTAGAGAAGATAACGCTGCCGATCATCCCGAAGGTGCTGCCGATCCCGACGACGGAACCAACGGCGGCGCTTGGGAACAGGTCGGATACCGAGGTCAGAATATTGGCGGACCACCCCTGGTGTGCTGCCGCAGCTAAACCAACCAGCGCGACGGCGGCCCACAGATTTTCGACCTGAGTAGCGGCGAAAATCGGCAGTACCAGGCAGGCGCAAATCAGCATGGTGATTTTACGCGCGCGGGCGGTGCTAAAGCCTTTGCTCATCAGCTTACCGGGTAACCAGCCCGCGCCCAGACTGCCGACGATCGCGAACAGATAAATGACAATCAGCGGCAGACCCAGACCTTCCATGTTGATACCGCGCGACTCGTTGAGCCATTTTGGCAACCAGAACAGGAAGAACCACCAGATGGGGTCGGTCAACATTTTGCCTAATGCGACGGCCCACAGTTGACGGTAGCCCAGCAGACGCGTCCACTTAATCGCGGAAACGCTGACGGCTTCTTCTTTATCCTGGGCAATCCACGCCTGTTCTTCGGCGCTGGCTTTCGCTCTCACCGGACCAAAGGCGATAAACCACGGAATCAGCCACAGGAAGCCGACGGCACCGAGAATTAAGAATGCGCCGTGCCAGCCGTAATGTACCGCGATAAGCGGGATCAACGCCGGCGAGATGACCACGCCGATATTGACCGCAACCCCGAGAATACCGGTGGCCAGCGTACGTTCTTTCTTGGGATGCCACTCGGCAATGACCTTCATCGCGGCCGGAAAGTTAGCCGATTCACCGAGACCCAGCAGCACGCGCACCAGCGCAAAACCGGCAACCGAACCGACGACCGCGTGCGCCATTGCCGCGGCGCTCCAGACCACCATGGCCACCGCATAGCTGATTTTGGTCCCCAGTTTGTCGATAATGCGCCCGCACACCAGCGTGCCAACGCCGTAGGCGACGGTAAACGCATTGACCAGCCAGCTGTACTCCATCTGCGTCCAGCCGATATCTTTTTGCAGCATCGGCGCCAGCAGGCCGAGAATTTGACGGTCCATGTAGTTAACCGTCGTCGCAAATACCAGCATGGAACACACGACCCAGCGATAGTTGCTTTTCGGTTTCGCCACTTCGCGAGCGGGGTTGTGCAGCGTATTCGGATTAACGTCACCAGAGGTCTGCCCGGCAGGCGCAGACGGTTTATCTATTTGCGTATCCATTATTATTTTCCTTGCCCGGTCTCTGCCGGGCGTTGGTTACAGAGGAAGTTCACTGCTACTGCCTGCAACGGTCCACTGCTGTGGGTCAAGCGTGCGGTCTTCGGCGCTCACCCGTCCATCGGCCAGGAAGCGCACCGTGCCGTACAGGGGATCGTTGACTTCGATACTGCCGTCGTTATGTTGCGTCATGGTCAGGTCGTTAAAGCGCGCGCTGAAAGTATCCAGAGTGCTGTCGACCCGATCGTTGATGCGAACCAGCCAGCAGGTTTGTTGCCCGTTAAGGCGAATTTCACAGCCGCGGGTTGGGCCCGTATTCACCGTTTCGAACGCCTGATTGCCCACCAGTAGCGCCATGCCGTCGCCGCTACGTACGGCAGCGCGCTGGCCGTTGATAGCGACTTCATCGAACTGGCTTTGCGGCAGCCATGCATGCGTAAACGGCGGCTGATCGGCATGCAGATTGAACGTCAGTACGGCCAGCCCGCGATATTGCTGAACGCGAGGCAGCGTGCCGCAGCCACCCCAGTAAGAAGGGCGACCGAAACCGCCGTGCAGGGTTTCACCGGGGTGGTTAATCCAGATCTGCGCTTCGGGTTGGTTGCCAAGACGCAAATGGAAAGGCGTCTCCTGATAACCCCATTCTCCCCAGCGGTAGCCGGCAATTGAGCCCATCGCCGCGTGGCGGTTTTTGTAGTGATAGAGCTTGGCAATCCGGTTGGCCCCCTGAGCAAAGCACCACTCAATGGCGCTCTCTTTTTGCCACGCGGCCACCTCCGCCAGTTCTGCCGGTAGGGTGAGCAGGCCATCGCGCAGCAGCAGGGCGAGTTGCGGTAGGGCATGGAAACGACAGCCGTAGTTGCCTTTACCCCAGAGCAGACGTGATATCGCCGCCAGCTCCAGAGAGCGCCCGGCGCGAAGGGTATGTTCGTAAGAACGCCCCTGCGACGCGGTCAGGAATCCCTGGTGAGCGGAACGGGCAATCTGTGCCAGCAAACGCGCGATTGCCGCAATGGCGCGTTGGCTTATTTGTTCGTCGCCAGACAGGGCGGCCAGCGCGGTGAGCCCTTTCAGATCGATAGGGAAATAAGGCGCGGAGTTCCATTCGGCCATTTCGCACTGCTCGAAATGATCCAGCCAGCTGATGACGCGAGCTTTACCCGCCGCCGCCTGTTCGCGACCGCTGCGCCCGGAACGGGTGAAAATGGCATCCGGGAAGAGGTTGCCTGCCAGCAGCGCGGCGGTGTGGAACAGCAGCGCGTGGTTCTCAGAGAAGTACCACTGAACATCGTTGCCCGGTTCGTCCATCCAGTAACGGAAGCGCAGAATGGCATCATCGATGCGCCCGCGAACCGCGGGATCGATCTTGTCACCCCACACGGTGCGACACCACAGCAGCGGTACCAGCGTAAAGTCAGCGCAATCATGGCAGTCGAGTACCGACGGCAGAACGCCATCCAGCATCTGCTGAGTTTGCGCATCGTTAAGGCCGCAGGCCAGGCGCGCCAGCGCTTTGACGCTGCTGTATTCACCTTCCTGAGCAACCACGTTTAACGCTTCCGCAATGCGCGCTTCCTGGGTTTGCGGGATTGCCGTCTGGCGGTCGGCGTGGCAGATTTCGACGCCGAGGGTGCGGCTCATCCTGAAGCCTTCGCGCTGCAGCGTAATGTGGAAATTACGGAAGTCCGCCGGGATGTCTTCGCTTTCCGCAATGGCGACCAGCGACTCACCGGCGGGCAGACGGCTGTCCAGCGCGACCGGTTCATCAAGAGAGATAAAATCGCCCAGCACATTGACGTGCAGGTCATAGTCCGTCGATGCCGGCTGAGGAAATACCAGACGAATGGTGCCGCGGTTATACACCGGATGCTCAAAGGAGACGCCGTCAAGCAGCTGCTCCATCTCTTTGACCTGTGCGTCGACCAGCGGGGTTTCCAGTGCGACCTGCAGCGGTTCGCCGGCAAGGTAGTCGAGCTGGAAGAAGAAGCGAATATCGCGTTCGGCTAAGTCATCGAACCACAGCTCCAGCTCATTTTTCCCCGCTTTCAGCGAAAGGGTGAATTCGCGCTGATTTTCCAGGTTGCGCTGATAATCTGCCATCCAGAGCACTTCTTCGCCGTTCAGCTTGAGCAATGCGCCGCCGCAGGTCGCCAGACGGAAACGATACTCACCCGCCTGTGGGCAGTCGAGCTGCGTTCTGGCCCAGGCGCCGACGCGGGTAGGTCGGAACCAAAAGCCCGAGAGGTCGACTCTGTCAGAGGCAAACGGGAACCACCAGCGCGTATAGCTTGCGCTGGCGAACGGCTGCGGCTTTTTCTCGGCAAAGTGCTGGCGAAAATCATCGCGGCACGGGTAGGTGTGAGGAATAAAGTTTTTATGTTTGCTTAAAAAGAAAAACGGATCCATTTCGCCAGCCATTGGCGAATCCACCGTGTCATAGCGCAAACTTGTAATATCAGATAGCTGCCAGTAGCGCACGGCGTTACCCGCCGTTAAATTAAAATTACTATATTCAATAGCCATTTTTTTCTCCCAAAGAGAAGAGTCGTATTTTATTTGTTATCCGCCAGGCGCAAACCTTCACTCAGGCATAATATTGCCAACGCTTGCCCATAGCCGGTTGGTTGTAATGGAATGTCTTTATAAAATTGCAGGGTTCGCCCCATTCGCGTGCCATAAGAAACATTATGTACGGTTCCTTCGGCATCAATATTATCCTGAACAATTGCCAGCGCTTTCATTCCCGCTTCTAACCAGCGATCGTCGCCAATTCCCAGGCGCGCACCTTTTAATAAGCCGTAGCCAAAACCGGCGGTCGCGGAAATTTCGATATAAGAATCTGGATGGTCCAGCAGGGTGTGCCAGGCGCCGTTATCCGCCTGCAGATCGATAAGGGTATTCACCTGTTTCTTCAGGCATTCAATCAGGTATTCGCGCACGCCTGCGCCCACGTCGGCCAGCTCCAGCAGTTCAAGGATGCCAACGGTAATCCACGCGTTGCCGCGCGCCCAGCGGGCTTTGGCAAAGTTGCTATTCTCAACAAAGCTCCAGCCGTGGTACCACAAACCGGTTTGCGGATCGTTAAGATAGCGCGCATGCAGCAGGAACTGACGCACCGCCTCATCAACCAGCTCCTGACGCCCGGAAACCGTACCGTAGTGTGCGAGGAACAGCACCACCATAAACAGCGTGTCGTCCCAGATCTCCATTTCGTTAATACCGTCGGAAACCACATGCTGGAAACCTTGTTCCGGCGTCCGCGGGAGTTCAGTCATTACGCGGTTTGCCCAGTTATCCAGCACCTGCTGGTAGTGCGGCTGACGGTGATGGGACCAGAACAGCGAGAGAGGCAGCATCGGCGCGGTGGTATTTACGTTGAGGCTCGGCAGACCTTTTTCGATATTTCCCTGAAACCATTGGTAGATAATTTGATATAGATCATCAGACTTTGTGTTTTCCCATAAACGTACCAGTCCAAATAGCCCAACGCCCTGCGGCCATTCCCAGCTGGAGAATGAAATATAATCTCCGGCGCTACCGTCAAGATTGGGTTCATTAAAACGCCCATTATCTTTTAATTCAGTAAAGCCGCGCAGGAGTAAATCAATATTTTTATTCAGTGAACGCTTTTCCATTTTTATTCTCAGTCTACGTGTAAAGAGGATTTGGCAATAAGGATTAAATCACTACGCATTTCATATGCGCAATACGAAAAAATTTTGCGTTCATATTCTGTGAGCATTGCCGATATTTTATTGGTCTACGCAGACGTTTTTTTGCGCGAAATAGAGGAGGGAATTGTTGATAAAACAAAGAGTTGTTGGAACGGTGTTTCATTCCTGCTAAGAAGACTGCACAAATTTTTTGCGCAGTCTTCAAGAAAGACCTTATTGCGCGTCAATGAGCGGCACGCGGATCTGTTTACCACTGGCGACAAAGGTGCCTGCACCAAGATGATGTAGCGTATTGCGCTTATCATCGTCGAACTGCCAACGACCGGTGACGAACGCCCGTTCATCGGCAGCAGCGGAAACCACTTCGCCAAACAGGGTGTCATAGTGTGATGCCGCCGCGGTGGCGGGCAGCAGTCGGCACTCCATCCATGCCAGGCATTTTTCTTCCACCACTGGCAATCCCAGCACCGGTCCGTTAATCACCGGAATGCCGTAGGCATTGAACTTATCCTCTTCGCGCCCGCTGATGCTGCCAACCGCATAGGTCCAGTTGGCGGCGGCAACGCCCGGCACCACGATGCCAAAGGTACCGTTACGTTCAATAATTTCCCGCGACCAGGCATTTTTATCCACCACGATGGCGATGCGCGGCGGTTCGAATTCCACCGGCATCGACCAGGCCGCGGCCATCACGTTGCGGCGCTTCGTTTCATCGTCATAGCTGGTTATCAGAATGGTTGGGCCATGGTTAAGCAAACGGCTGGCGTGGTGAAGTTCGACGGGGCGAAAACGGCTCATAGAGGTTCCTCATAAACAGGGCGGATGCTGGCTAACACACTAAATTGCCATAAAAGCGTAATCAATGCGTCATCTTCGCTACCTATAGTCGCCCGCACTAAGTCCCAAAGAGGATACACATTATGTTTGCTCCCCTGATGTTCATGCAGGTGAGCGCGGCCCGGCGGGCATTGACCGCGGGTAGAGCATCGTTTTCCCAATGGGGAGGGCGATAATGCGCGCGCTGACCAGTATTCGGCTCGACGGCGTTTCCTTCGCTTTCGGTGCCACCACCGTGCTCAATCATATCAATCTGCATATCGATGCCGGCAGCATTGTCGCGCTACTGGGGCCGTCCGGCTGCGGTAAAAGCACGCTGCTGCGGCTGCTGGCGGGGCTGACCGTTCCGGCAGCTGGCGATATTCACTTCGGCGATCGTCTCGTCGCCAGGCCAGGCTGGGGTTTGCCGCCTGAACAGCGCGACATTGGCATGGTGTTCCAGGACTACGCCCTGTGGCCGCATATGACGGCGGCGCAGAACGTCGCTTTTCCGCTGCGTATGCGCCATGTCCCCCGCGACGAACGGCAGCGGCGAGTCAACGACGCATTGGCGATGGTCGGGCTTTCCGGCTTCGGTGAACGTAAACCCTCCGGGCTGTCCGGCGGCCAGCAGCAGCGGGTGGCGCTGGCGCGGGCGATCGTCGCCGAACCCCGCGTACTGCTGTTCGACGAGCCGCTCTCTAACCTCGACAGCGAACTGCGCGAGTCGCTGTGTATGGAAATGAGCCGCCTGTTGCGCCAGCTGGCGATTACCGCTGTTTACGTCACCCACGATCGCCGCGAGGCCGAACTGCTGGCGGACCGCATTGTGCATCTTTCTGCGGGCAGCATTGCCGCCGTCCGCACCGCTGCTTCTACTTCAGGGGAACTTGTATGAAAACCAGTCCAAAAGGTGTTGCGCTAGCGATGATGTTATCTGCTTCTATGGTGTCCAGCGCCCATGCGCTGACCGTGTATACGGCCGGGCCGGGGGCGCTGGCGAAAAGTCTGGCCAGCGGTTTTGAAAAGAAAACCGGGGTGAAGGTGAATATTTTTCAGGCCACTACCGGCAAAGTGATGGCGCGGCTAGAAGCCGAGCAGGCCAATCCGCAGGCGGATGTGCTGATCTCCGCTTCGTGGGATACGGCGGAAGACCTGCATCAGCGTGGCTGGCTGTTGCCCTACCAGAGCGGTAATGCCGATAAAGTTCCTCCCACGTTGAAATCGACCGATTACGTGGCGCAGGGGATTTCCGCGCTGGGGATCGTCTGGAATAGCAAAAGCGGCACACCGGAACCCAAAGAGTGGCGCGATCTCACCGACGCGGCCTTTAAAGATAAGGTCACCACGCCCGACCCGGCGCTTTCCGGCGCGTCGCTGGATTTGCTGATCGGGTTGCAAAACGGCATGGGCGATAAAGCCTGGGCGCTGTTCGAAGCGTTGAAAAATAACGGTATGGTGGTGAGTGGCCCCAATGCCCAGGCGGTGACGCCGGTGATGCAGGGGGCGAAAGCGGCGGTATTTGGCGCGGTGGACTATGTCTCTTACGGCAATATCGCGCAGGGAGAGTCGCTGAAGGTGATCTTCCCGGCCAGCGGCACGGTGATTGCGCCGCGCCCGATGATGATCCTCAAAACCACGCAGCACGCCGATGACGCTAAAGCCTTTGTCGACTACGTGCTGTCGCCGGAAGGCCAGACGATGGTTGCCGACACCTGGTTGATGCCCGCCCGCAGCGATGTGGCGGCAAAACGTCCGCTGCTTGGCGAACTGAAAGTACTGCCTACCACCAGCGACGGCAGCAGCGAGCGTAGCGCCGTTCTGGCCCGCTTTAGCACGCTGTTCGGGCAATAACGCTCGTTGCCCGGCCGAGGCGTAGCCGACGCCGGGGATTGGCTTCTCCCTCAAGGATCTTCGGGTGAAAAAACACATGATCGCCTGCGCCACGCTCGCCGCTCTGGTGGGGCTGGTGGCGCTACCGCTGTTATTTATTCTTTTACAGGCCATATTCCCGCAGTTCAGTGCAAGTTCGCTACGCGCGCCGTTCAGCGGGTTAATGGCGTTACTCGACGATTCGCAGCTTATGCCGATGCTGGGCGGTACGCTGTGGATTGCCTGCGGCGTTGCGCTGGCGAGCGTGATACTCGGCCTGCCGCTCGGCGTACTGCGTGGGCTCTTTAACCTGCCGCTGCCCAGACTGTGGGATATCGTGTTTCTGATCCCGTTTCTCACGCCGCCGTACATTGCCGCGCTGTCGTGGATGCTGGTGCTTCAGCACAACGGCTACCTGCAACAGCTGACCGGCTGGGATCTTAACGATCTGTTATTCAGCCGGCTGGGCATCGTGTTGGTGATGACGCTCAATATCTTCCCGGTGGTTTATTTCGCCGTTTCCCGCAGCCTGTTGGCGAGCGGCCAGCGGCTGGCTACCGTGGCGCGCGTGCACGGGGCTAACGGCTGGCAGGCCTTCTGGCACGTGACGCTACCGATGCTCTCACCGGCGCTGGCGGCAGGAATGCTGCTGGCGTTCACCCTGGCGATTGAAGAGTATGGCGTACCGGCGGCGTTAGGTTCGCGGGCGGGTGTGGTGATGCTGACCGTCGGGATCGAGAAAAAGCTCGCCGACTGGCCGATTGATTTAACCGGTGCTTCCTGGCTGTCTATTCTGCTGGTCGTGGTCGCGCTGCTGGCCTGGTGGCTGCAAAAGCGGTTAACCGGCAGCACCGAGGTGACCAGCGTGACCGGCAAACCCGCAGAGAACCGCGGGGCGGCGCTGGGCTGGATGCGCATGCCTGCACTGGCGCTGATGGCCTGCGTGGGCGGGCTGGCGGTTGTCCTGCCCGGCGTGTCGATGGTACTCACCAGTCTGATGGGAACACTCTCCGGCGGCGTGAATACGGGCAACCTTACGCTCAGACATTTTAGCGCGCTGTTTGCTCAGCAAGGCGATGCGCTGTCGGCGCTGGGCACCAGTCTGTCGCTGGCGCTGGCCTCTGCGCTGATCGTCGGCCTGCTGGGGCTGGTGGCGGCGTGGCTGGTACTGGTGCAAAAAATCAAAGGTAGCGCGCTGATTGACGCGCTGTCGTTGATGCCCGCCGCGTTACCAGGCGTTGTGGTTGGCGTAGGGCTGATCCTGCTGTGGAACCAGCCGTTCTGGCCGGTTTCACCGTATAACACGTGGTTTATGCTGCTGCTGTCCTATTGCTGTCTGCTGCTGCCGTGGCCGGTGCGTTACGTCAGCAGCGCGCTGCGTCAGCTGGGTGGCAACCTGGAACCCGCGGCGCGGGTGCACGGCGCGTCGCCATGGCAGGCGCTACGCCTGATTGTGCTGCCGCTGGTGTTCCCTGCGCTGCTGGCGGCGATGCTGATGGTGTTTGCCATCGCCTCGCGCGAGCTGGTGACGTCGTTGTTGCTGGCGCCGGCTGGCACCCAGACCGTGGCGGTGTTTATCTGGCGGCAGTTTGAGCAGGGTTCCGTCGGGCAGGGGATGGCGATGGCAAGCCTGACACTGTGCGTCGGTCTGGCGCTGATGCTCGGCGCGCTGGCGTTGATGCAGCGCAATATACGCTAGCTCAATCGATCGCACAAAACAGTCAATCTGCGGCGCAAAATAGGCTATAAAAGAACGGAAACCTCATGCTGGAGCCATTGATGACCCCTTTTTTAAACGCCTATTTTGCTCGTCTGGGTTGGACGGGCACACCGAATGTCTCACTTGAGACGCTGCGTAGTTTACATCTCCATCACAACAGCGCGATTCCCTTTGAGAACCTCGATGTTCTGCTGCCGCGAGAGATGCATCTTGATGACCAGGCGCTGGAAGATAAGCTGGTTCACGCGCGTCGTGGCGGCTACTGCTTTGAACAGAATGGCCTGTTTGAGCGCGTCCTGCGGGAGATTGGCTTCCACGTGCGTAGCCTGCTGGGGCGGGTTGTGCTGGCGCATCCGCCGCAGATGCCGCCGCGTACTCATCGCCTGCTGCTGGTCGAGGTCGACGGCGAGCGCTGGATTGCCGACGTTGGTTTTGGCGGCCAGACGCTGACCGCGCCGATCAAGCTGCTGGCGGATATTGTGCAATCGACCCCGCACGGTGATTACCGTTTGCTGTATGAAAATCAGGAGTGGATCCTGCAATACAGCCATCACGACCACTGGCAGTCGATGTACCACTTCGATTTGGGCCGTCAGTACGCTTCTGACTATGTGATGGGCAACTTCTGGTCGGCGCACTGGCCGCAGTCGCATTTCCGTCATCACCTGCTGATGTGCCGCCATCTGCCGGACGGCGGCAAGATGACGTTAACCAACTTTCACTTTACCCACTGGGATAAAAACCACGTGGTTGAGAAGGTGGATTTCCCGGACGTGCCCGCGCTGTATGAAGCGCTACAAACCCGCTTTGGACTTGGCGTCACCGATGCGAAATATGGCTTTAGCGTTAGCGAACTGGCGGCGGTGATGGCGGCGTTCGACACCCATCCGGAAGCCGGTAAGTAACAGGTAGCCCGGCCGAGGGATAGTCGACGCCGGGGTAAACCCTCAGGGATGAATAATCATGACATTAACGCTTCGTGTTTTACTGGAAAATCATCTCGCCAGCGGCGCTGACGATCGGCTACGTAACCGAGCCGGTCTAAGCCTATTGCTGGAGGATAAGACCACCTCAATTCTGTTTGATACCGGCCCGGATGACAGTTTCTATCACAATGCTGCTCTAATGGGCGTTTCTCTTGATAACCTCACGGCGACGGTGCTTTCGCACGGTCACTACGATCACTGCGGCGGCGTTCCCTGGCTGCCCGAAAACAGTCGAATTATCTGCCACCCGACAATTGGGCACGAGCGCTTTGCCGCGGTGAACGTTGCGGGGCGCAGTCACAAGCTGAAAAAGCTGTCGCGGGAGATTGATTACACGCGTCATCGTATGGAATACACCCGCACGCCGTTGCAGATTAGCGAGCGTTTTATCTGGTCAGGTGAGATTGCCGTCGATAGCCCGAAGGCCTACGGGGTGACCGGCGATCGAACGGATTTCGTGATCGATGAGGGCGTACTGATTTATCTCTCTGAACGCGGGCTGGTGATTATTACCGGCTGCGGGCACCGTGGGATTATCAACATCGTGCGGCACTGCCAGCAGATTACTGGAATCGAGAAGGTTCATGCAATTATCGGCGGCTTTCATCTACGCTGCGCTTCACCGCGCACGCTTTGGCAGGTCAGGCAGTTTCTGCATCAACTGAAGCCCGATAAAGTCATGGGCTGCCACTGCACCGGGGCGTGGGGCAAGCTGTGGCTGCCGGAGGTTATCTCCCCGGCGACCGGTGATACGTTTGTGTTTGAATAGCGATACTCCCTGCGTTGTTCGATTTTATTTATGAGGAAATAATGCATCTTTTTCTGATTGGTCCGGGCGGTGCAGGAAAAAGTACCGTCGGGGAAAAACTGGCCGTTCGTTTGGGGTATGCGTTTGTCGATCTCGATGCGCAATTTTGTGAGCGCGTCGCGAACATCCGTGAGTACCTTAAATCTGACGGCTATGAAGCCTATCTTGAGCAAAACGCTGCGTTGTTTGACGCGCTGTTGCTTGAGCGGAGCCAGCAGAATGTGGTTTTTGCGCTATCTTCCGGATTTCTTGCCACCGATATTCGTCCGGATATTGTCAAACGCAACCGCCAGCGCGTGCGGGAATGTGGGCGTTCGATTCTGCTTATGCCATCAAAGGATGCCGATGTCGCGTGTGGCTGCATCGTTACGCGTCAGCTTAAACGCGGATTTGGGCTCGTTCGGGATAAAGAAGAGGCCAAATTCCGCCAGCGATTTCCCGACTATATGGCGCTGGGCGATATCCAGATTTTCGCAATGGGCTCACCGGAAGTCATTGTTCACAAAATTATGGCTGCACTGTAGGCGGGCAATTTAAATCTTGTAGGCATGATAAGCGTAGCGCTATCAGGCAACCCGCCGCACATTGCCGGATAGCGGCATTGCCTTATCCGGCCTACAGCCCCGGAAAGATAACGAATAGAGCTGCAGGCGTTTACGATCTCAACAGATTAGTTTAACCCTAAGAAGTGCTGGGCGATTTTGAAGTAGATAATCAGCCCGGTGCCGTCAATCAGCGTCGCGATAAACGGCGCGGAGACCACCGCCGGGTCAATGCCGACGCGTTTGATGACCAGCGGGATCACCGAGGAAACCACGGCGCTCCAGAGGGTGACGCACACCAGCGTCAGGCTGACAATAAAGGTGATTTCCGGGCCAATGCCCATTATCCACGCCCGCAGGCAGCCTGCCGCGCCGAGGGTGATGGCGACCAGCATCGCCGTCGACATCTCTTTACGCAGGATCCGCCCCAGATCCCTAAGGCCCACTTCGCCAAGCGCCATCGCGCGCACCAGGGTGGACGTTATCTGCGTGCCGCTGTTGCCTCCGGTGCCAATCAGCAGTGGGATAAAGAACGCCAGCGCGATGGCGGATTCCAGCGCCTCTTCGAAGTGCTGGATCACGGTGCTGGTGTAAGCCTCGGCGATAAACAGCAGCAGCAGCCAGACGGCGCGTTTTTTCCACAGCGTAACCGGGCTTATCTCCAGATAGGGTTTTTCCAGCGGCAACGTCGCCCCCTGAAGCTGCGCGTCTTCGGTGATTTCATCCGCTAACAGCTGGTCGATCTCTTTTTCATTCAGACAGCCGATAAGTTTGCCGTTTTTAATCACCGGCAGCAGGGTCAGACGGTGCTTTTCGATAAGTTCCGCCGCCACGTCGCGGGTATCGTCCGGGCCGACGTGGAATAGGGTGGTGGTCATCAACTGCGCGACCGGCTGATTATCATCGGATGCCTGGAGCAGCGTGCGTGTCGATAATATTCCACGCAGGTTGTCGCCGGAAACCACGAATACGGCGCAGGGGAAATGGTCGTCATTTAATTGTCGCAGGAACATCTCGCGCGCTTCTTTTACGCTGAGTGGTTCCGGCAGCGAAATAAACGTTTTCGACATGTAGCTTGCAATAATATCGCCCGTTACAGGGACGGTTGGGTAGAGCGGCGCAGTGGCATGAATATAAGACATCAAAATGTTCCCTATAGAAATTCTATATAGGGCGAACAAAACAGGAAAAGCTGAGAAAAATCCCTACGTCCCGGTTTTAGCACTGAACAACGTATCTGTACGGTCTTGAGCCGTCAGAAGTTATCTTGGCAACACCTTGATTCGATGGATGCCTGTATTTCCCTGTGATGGTCTCTCTCGATACCACCAGGGCGATAACTTATGTTTATTCAGGAGCCTCGCCATAACAAGATTATTAATTACGATGCTGAGTGAATTTATATTTCCCGCGTGCCGTCAGGCACGGTGGTAAATTCAACGGACGTAATATAGCGCGTTATTACGCATTGTGGCGGTGAAAGATAAAGTGGTTGAGAATAGGTTTAATATTTTATTTGTGGCATAAAAAACCCGGCGTCGCGATGCTCGGCCGGGTTAGATGTAGGCCTGATAAGCGAAGCGCCATCAGGCATTTGGTGCGGGTTGCCGGATGGCGGCGATGCCTTATCCGGCCTACAGGGGCCGAGTTGCTATCGGCGTGAACGAACTACCTGATAACGTCGGGTCAGATATTCCACCGGGGCGCTCCAGACGTGCACCAGACGGGTGAACGGGAACAGCAGGAAGATGGTCATGCCCAGCACCAGGTGGATTCGGTAGACCCAGGCTACGCCATCCAGGTGCGCCGACGCGCCGCCGTGGAAGGTAACCACTGCCTGCGCCCAGTCGACCAGCTTCAGCATTTCGCTGCCGTCCGGATGCTGTGCGGAGAACGGAATGGTACTCAGGCCAAGGCAGCACTGGATCAACAGAATACTGAGGATCAAAATATCCGCGGTCGACGAGGTGGCGCGAATGCGTGGGTTAAACAGACGGCGAATCAGCAGGCCAGCGCCGCCGACCAGCGTCATCACCCCGCAGGCACCGCCGAGAATCATCGCCATCAGCTGTTTTTGCGACAGCGGCAGCCAGGATTCATACACCCAGTGCGGCGTTAGCATACCGAAGAAGTGGCCGAAGAAGATCCCCAGAATACCGACGTGGAACAGGTTCGACCAAATCACCATTCCGCGTTTGTCGAGCATCTGGCTGGAGGAGGCGCGCCAGGTGTACTGACCATAGTCGTAGCGCAGCCAACTGCCCAGCAGGAACACCGTGCCGCAGAGGTAAGGGTAGATGTCGTAAAAAAAGACGTTAAGGTACTGTATCATTTCGGGCCTCCCATACGGACGTCCACATACTGTGGCGCCACGTCCTGGCTAAAGCGTCGTTGATAGCTCTGCAGCGGAGAACTGTCGCAGGCGGTGGCGTTATCTTCGATAAACTTCACCTGTTCCTCTTCCCAGACCGCATCCAGCGCCTGGCGGGTATCGTCTCGCGCTTCGCCCGCCACCTGTTTTGTGACGCTGTCACTTGATAGTGAGGTATTGGCCAGCGTCAGCAGGGTATCGAACAGCTGATACCACGGCGCCTGACGCTGTTTCAGCCGACCGCCAATCAGCGCCAGAATCGGCGCCACGTTTTGCAAACCTTCCTGTGCCTGAGCCTGCGGCAGAATGCTGAGGTACTCCAGATAGAGCGGCAGATAGTCAGGCAGCTCGCGGCAGTTGAGCTGTAGACCCACCTGTTCATACTGCGCCATCAGCTCAACCATCGCCTGACCGCGGTCACGCGATTCGGCGTGAACATGTTCGAACAGCAGCAGCGATGTCGCCCGCCCGCGCTCAAAAATCTCACACCATTCGGCCTGCTTATCGAGTAATGAGGCCGTCAGGTGCTGCTCAAGGAACGGGCGCAGCGCCGGAGCGTCACTGTCGATTAACGCAAACAGTTCATCCTTGTTGTCCCAACTGAGTTCATCGGGGTACTCCAGCAGCAGCCCGATGATTTTCAGGATCCGCATTAGTCTTTCTCCCCGATGTTAATGGCGTCGATACGGTGGCTGTTAAACAGGTTGAACTTGGTGTCTGACCCGTGGCAGCCGTCGCCGAAGGTGAAGCCACAGCCGTTGCGTTCCGGGAAGGCGTCTTCCGCCATTTCACGGTGGCTGGTGGGGATCACGAAGCGATCTTCGTAGTTGGCGATCGCCAGGTAGCGATACATCTCTTCGACCTGTTCCTCGCTCAGACCCACTTCCTCAATGGCACGGGTGTCGGTCACGCCTTCTACGGTCTGCGAACGCTTATAGTGGCGCATCGCCATCATGCGTTTCAGGGCGCGCAGCACCGGGCCGGTATCGCCCGCGCTGAGCATATTCGCCAGGTACTGCACCGGAATGCGCAGGCTTTCCACCGCCGGCAGGACGCTATCGGTTTTCGGCAGGCCGCCCGCATCGGCGACCGACTGAATCGGTGACAGCGGCGGGACGTACCAGACCATCGGCAGCGTGCGGTATTCCGGATGCAGCGGCAGCGCCAGCTTCCAGTCCATCGCCATTTTGTAGACCGGCGAACGCTGGGCGGCATCAATCGTGTTTTGCGTAATCCCCTGTTTCAGGGCTTCCTCAATGACGGCCGGGTCATTCGGGTCGAGGAACACGTCGCACTGGCGCTCGTAAAGATCGGTCTCTTTCTCGGTGCTGGCCGCTTCTTCAATGCGGTCTGCGTCGTATAACAGCACGCCGAGGTAGCGGATACGGCCGACGCAGGTTTCCGAGCACACGGTCGGCTGGCCGGACTCTATGCGCGGATAGCAGAAAATGCATTTTTCTGATTTGCCGCTTTTCCAGTTGAAGTAGATTTTTTTGTACGGACAACCGCTGATGCACATGCGCCAGCCGCGGCACTTGTCCTGGTCAATCAGCACGATGCCGTCTTCTTCACGCTTGTAGATAGCGCCGCTCGGGCAGGTGGCGACACAGCTTGGGTTGAGACAGTGTTCGCACAGGCGCGGCAGGTACATCATGAAGGTATTTTCGAACTGACCGTACATCTCCTTTTGCATTTCCTGGAAGTTGTGGTCGTGGGCGCGTTTTTCGAATTCACCGCCGAGCAGCTCTTCCCAGTTCGGGCCCCACTCAATTTTGTTCATCCGCTGGCCGCTGATCAGCGAGCGCGGGCGGGCGGTCGGCAGGTTTTTGCCTTCCGGCGCGTTATGCAGATGCTGATAATCGTAGGTAAACGGCTCATAGTAGTCGTCGATGCCCGGGATCAGCGGGTTAGCGAAGATTTTTGCCAGCACGCCGACGCGTCCGCCCATGCGCGGCGTCAGTTTACCGCTGATGCCACGTACCCAGCCGCCTTGCCATTTTTCCTGGTTTTCCCAGTCCTTCGGGAAACCGATGCCAGGCTTGGTTTCGACGTTGTTGAACCACGCATATTCCATGCCTTCGCGGCTGCTCCAGACGTTCTTACAGGTCACCGAGCAGGTGTGGCAGCCAATGCATTTGTCGAGGTTTAACACCATCCCAACCTGTGAGCGAATCTTCATTTTGCCGCCTCCTGTACCTGATCGTTGCCTTCATCATCCAGCCAATTAATATTTTTCATTTTGCGGATCATAATGAACTCATCACGGTTCGAACCGACCGTTCCGTAGTAGTTAAAGCCCCAGGCCAGCTGCGCATAACCGCCGATCATATGGGTGGGTTTCGGGCAAATACGGGTCACCGAGTTGTGGATCCCGCCGCGCCGCCCGGTCACTTCCGAGCCGGGAATATTCATCAGGCGCTCCTGGGCGTGGTACATCATGGTCATGCCCGGCGGCACGCGCTGGCTGACCACCGCGCGGGCGGTGAGCGCGCCGTTGGCGTTAAATGCCTCAATCCAGTCGTTGTCGGCGATCCCCAGCTCTTTGGCATCGGTTTCGCTCAGCCAGACGATTGGCCCGCCGCGCGAGAGCGTCAGCATCAGCAGGTTTTCGCTGTAGGTGGAGTGAATGCCCCATTTCTGGTGCGGCGTCAGGAAGTTGAGCGCTTTTTCCGGGAAACCATTCGGCGGGATAGCGTTCATCTGACTCACGCTGCGGGTGTCAATAGGCGGTCGATAGGCCACCAGGCTTTCACCGAAGTCGCGCATCCACGGGTGATCCTGATACAGCGACTGCCGCCCGGAGACGGTGCGCCATGGGATCAGTTCGTGAACATTGGTATAGCCCGCATTGTAAGAGACGTGCTCGTCTTCCAGACCAGACCAGGTGGGGCTGGAGATAATCTTGCGCGGTTGTGCCTGAATATCGCGGAAGCGAATTTTTTCGTCCTCTTTGTTGGTCGCCAGATGGGTGTGGTCGCGGCCGGTAAATTCACTCAGCGCCTGCCAGGCCTTCACCGCGACCTGCCCGTTGGTTTCCGGGGCGAGGGCGAGGATCACTTCTGAAGCATCAATCGCCGTCTCGATACAGGGGCGACCTTTCGCTGGACCCTGCTGCTTGACATAGTTAAGCTTGCCGAGGAAGTCGACCTCGGTTTGCGTTTTCCAGCCGATGCCTTTGCCGCCGTTGCCCAGTTTGTCCATCAACGGGCCAAGCGAGGTAAAGCGTTCGTAGGTGGCCGGATAATCGCGCTCCACGGCGATAATATTTGGCGCGGTCTTACCCGGAATGAGATCGCATTCGCCTTTGCGCCAGTCCTGAATCGCGAACGGTTGCGCCAGCTCGGCGGGGGAGTCGTGCTGTAGGGGTTGCAGCACCACATCGGTTTCCGTGCCCAGATGGCCCTTGCAGATTTCAGAGAACGATTTGGCGATGCCTTTGTAGATATCCCAGTCGCTTTTCGATTCCCACGCCGGGTCGACGGCGGCAGAAAGCGGGTGGATAAACGGATGCATATCCGAGGTGTTCATATCGTCTTTTTCGTACCAGGTAGCGGTTGGCAGGACGATATCGGAGAACAAACAGGTGCTGGACATGCGGAAATCGAGGGTCACCAGCAGATCGAGCTTGCCTTCAATCGCAGCGGTCTGCCATTCCACTTCTTCCGGTTTCACGTCTTCTGAGGAGCCAAATTCCTCACTCTGAATACCGCTATCTGCTCCCAGCAGATACTTCAGCATGTATTCATGACCTTTACCGGAGGAGCCCAACAGGTTCGAGCGCCAGATAAACATATTACGCGGGTGGTTCTTCCCGCTGTCCGGCTGCTCGCAGGCCATGCGGATCTCACCGGATTTCAACCCTTGTACGGTATAGTCCTGCGGCGTCATCCCGGCAGCGTCGGCTTTCGCTTTCAGCGACAGCGGGTTGAGGTTGAGCTGCGGAGCGGACGGAAGCCAGCCCATGCGTTCGGCGCGCACGTTAAAGTCGATCAGATGGCCGGTGTATTTCGTCGGATCGGCCAGCGGGGAGAGCAGCTCTTTGGCGGTCAGCTTCTCGTAGCGCCACTGGCTGGCGTGATTGTAGAAGTACGACGTGCTGTTCATCTGGCGCGGTGGACGGTTCCAGTCCAGCGCGAAGGCCAGCGGCAACCAGCCGGTTTGCGGTCGCAGTTTCTCCTGCCCGACGTAGTGTGCCCAGCCGCCGCCGCTTTTGCCAATGCAGCCGCAGAACACCAGCATGTTGATCATGCCGCGGTAGTTCATGTCCATGTGATACCAGTGGTTCACCCCGGCACCGAGAATAATCATCGAACGGCCATGCGTTTTATGCGCCGTATCGGCGAATTCGAGGGCGATTTTTTCGATGTTCTGCCGCGATACGCCGGTGATCTGTTCGGCCCAGGCCGGGGTGTAGGCTTTCACTTCGTCAAAGCTTTTTGCCGCCAGATTGTCGTCCAGGCCACGATCGAGCCCGTAGTTAGCCAGCGTCAGGTCATAAATACTGACCACCAGGCGACGGCTGCCGTCGGCGAGGGTGAGTTCTTTTGCCGGCAACTTGCGCACCAGGATGGGATCCTGTTTCACGCTGCGGAAGTGCGGGTTTTCGTTGCCGCCAAAGTAGGGGAAGGCCACGCCCGCCACCGTGTCGCGACTATCGAGCAGAGAAAGCGTCAGCTCGGTCTCTTTACCGGATGCCTGTGATTCCAGGTTCCATTTGCCTTTTTCCCCCCAGCGGAAGCCGATAGAACCGTTTGGCACCACCAGTTCGCCATCGCTGTTGTAGGCAACGGTTTTCCACTCCGGGTTATTGCTTTCACCGAGGCCATCAACCAGGTCGGCGGCGCGCAGCATTCGGCCCGCGACGTACGAACCATCCTCGCGGCTATCGAGCATCACCAGCATCGACATGTCGGTATAGCGGCGGCAGTAGTTGATAAAGTAATCGCTCGGATTATCGAGGTGGAATGCTTTGAGGATCACGTGACCCATCGCCATCGCCAGCGCGCTGTCGGTACCCTGCTTGGGTGCCAGCCACTGGTCGCTGAGTTTGGCGACTTCCGAGAAGTCGGGGGTAATGGCGATGGTCTTGGTTCCCTTGTAGCGAACTTCGGTGAAGAAGTGGGCGTCCGGGGTACGGGTTTGTGGGACGTTAGAGCCCCAGGCGATGATATAGCTGGAGTTGTACCAGTCGGCAGACTCCGGCACGTCGGTCTGCTCGCCCCAGGTCATCGGCGAGGCCGGCGGCAGGTCGCAGTACCAGTCGTAGAAGCTCAGGCAGGTTCCGCCGATCAGCGACAGGTAGCGCGTCCCCGCGGCATAAGAGACCATCGACATCGCCGGAATAGGCGAGAAGCCCGCCACGCGGTCGGGGCCGTAGTTTTTGATAGTCCAGACGTTAGCGGCGGCGATCAGCTGGTTCAGCTCTTTCCACGATGAACGGACGAATCCACCTTTACCGCGTGCTTCTTTGTAGCGGCGGGTCTTCTCCGGGCTCTGCATAATGCTGTCCCAGGCCAGCACCGGATCGGTTTGCTGCGCCAGCGCCTCGCGCCACAGTTCAATCAGCTTCTTGCGGGCCAGCGGATATTTCAGGCGGTTAGCGCTGTAGAGATACCAGGAGTAGCTTGCGCCACGGGGGCAGCCGCGAGGTTCATGGTTGGGCATGTCGGGGCGGGTTCGTGGGTAGTCGGTTTGCTGGGTTTCCCAGGTCACCAGGCCGTTTTTGACATAAATCTTCCAGCTGCATGAGCCTGTACAGTTCACACCGTGCGTCGAGCGGACGATTTTGTCGAACTGCCAGCGCTGACGGTAGCTATCCTCCCAATCACGGTTATTGTCATAGACCTGTCCGTGACCATTGGCAAAAGTCTCGCCTTTCTGCTTAAAGTAGCGAAAGCGATCCAGTAGTTTGCTCATGACATTTTCTCCTGACGGGGGATTGCGCCCCCGTGGTTACACTGCTCACATTTTTATGTTTATTTGGACGTCGGTTTGCGGCGACCATAGACCAGCCAGGTCACCAGTACGCAGACGACGTAAAAGACAAAGAACACTTTCATGGCGCCAACCGGTGAACCGGTCATGGCGAGCGAGGTGCCGAACGCTTTCGGGATAAAAAAGCCGCCGATTGCGCCAATGGCGGAGATAAACCCCAGTGCGGCGGCGGTATCGGTCACCGCCTCATGCTGGGCCTGCTCGTCGGTGCCACCGCGCTTTTTCACGCTATCGATGGTGATTTGCCGGAAGATGACGGCGATCATCTGGAAGGTTGAACCGCTGCCCAGACCGGCGGTGAGAAACAGCCCCATAAACACCACGTAGAAGGCAAGGAAGCTGCCGGAACCGCTGCCCGGTAGGGTCAGGAACAGCAGGCCGGAGAAGAGCGCCATCAAAATGAAGTTCACCAGCGTGACCTTTACGCCGCCGAGGCGATCGGAGATCACCCCGCCAAACGAACGAGCCAGCGCGCCGATAAACGGCCCGAAGAAGGCGAGTTTGAGGATGTTGACGTCCGGGAACTGGGTTTTTGCCAACATGGCAAACCCTGCGGAGAAACCGATAAACGAGCCGAAGGTGGCGAGATAAAGCAGACTCAGCAACCACATATGTGGACGTTTGAGCACCGGCAGCTGTTCGCGCACCGAGGCTTTGGAACTGGCTATATCGTTCATCCCAAACCAGGCGGCGAGCGTGGCAATCACGAGGAGTGGTACCCAGACTAACGCGGCGTTGCTGAGCGCCAGCGTCGAACCGTCTTCTTGCGTGACGCCGTGAACGCCGATAAACGCAAACATGGGCAGAAAAATGACCGCCGGGGCGACCATCTGCATCACGCTAACGCCAAGGTTGCCCAGACCACCGTTGACCCCCAGCGCGCTGCCCTGTTTGGCTTTGGGGAAGAAGAAACTGATATTCCCCATGCTGGAGGCAAAGTTAGCGCCAGCAAAACCGCACAGCAGAGCGATGATGATAAATACCCAGAACGGAGTAGCGGTGTCCTGAATGGCGATACCTAACCAAATGCACGGAATAACAAGAATAACCGTGCTTAATACCGTCCAATAGCGGCCTCCAAATATAGGTACCATAAAGGAGTAGGGCACGCGCAAAATTGCGCCAGAGAGAGAAGGCAGTGCGGTTAATAAAAAGAGTTGGTCAGTTGTAAAATTAAAACCGACTTTATTGAGATTGACTGCCACTGCGCTAAATAACATCCAGACACAGAAAGCGAGTAATAAGCAGGCCACGGAAATCCACAGGTTTCTTCTTGCGATTGATTTACCTTTATTTTCCCAGAAGGCAGGATTTTCCGGTTTCCACTCCCTTAAAAGGTAATGATTATCTTTCTCATTGCTTGGCATAATACCCTCGATAGACACGTCATAAAAAAGAAACAAAGGAAAAACAGCGAAGTAGGTAGGAGAGGATTATTATCGTCTGGCCGTTTTATCTCTTTATCGTTGAAGAATAGATAAAAAAAGCGCGTTGTAAGAAAACGCGCTGTGAATAAAACGTTGTTAATTGTTACTAAATGTAAATTATGCGGGCTGAAGTTCTAACGCAATATAATGTTGTATATAACGAGCAAAGATTTCGTCGCTTATTTCCGTCATCCCTAGCGCATAAATTCCATCCAGTCCACACACCAGTGCAATTAATCGCCAGGCAATATTTTCCGCGCTATCTATTGGTCTGAATTCGTTTGCTTCTGTGCCCTGCAAAATCAGTGAAACGGTTTCCTTATGCCACATATCCATTGTCAGCAAGTAGGCGCCTTTAATATCACTGTCGCTGTCTGCCAGCAGTTGTGCTTCCCGCCACAGACGTACGTAAGGTTCAAGACGACCATCGTCGCTGCCGAGCATCGAAAAGAGACGGTCGTGCCAGCTGGCGTCATCGGCCACCAACGGCATATCGAGCATTTCACGAATCAGCCGGACAAAGGCGAGGGATTTCAGTTCGCCAATCGAGGTGAAGTGGTGGTGCACCTGGCCGCTGGAGACCCCGGCGACGCTGGCGATATGACGAACGGTCATGGCGCTAAAGCCGCCGCTCAGCGCGACTTTCATAGCGGTTTTGAGGATATCTTCCCGCCGTTCTTCTCGGGTTAAATAATTCATTTTTCTTCGTTTGAGTAGGGTTTATCCCAGAATAACAAAAAATTGGACATGCGTTCAACAATCCGGCAGGATCTCGTTTCTGGACGTGCGTCCAACAATAAATAATGATTTGAGGAACAAAAAATGTCACGCCAATGGTTAACGCTCATGGCTATTTTGATGGTCTATATCCCGGTGGCGATTGATGCCACCGTGCTGCACGTGGCCGCGCCGACGCTGAGCGTCGCGCTGGGCACCAGCGGCAATGAGCTGCTGTGGATCATTGATATCTATTCACTGGTGATGGCCGGAATGGTGCTGCCGATGGGTGCGCTCGGCGACAAAATTGGCTTTAAGCGCCTGCTGCTGCTGGGTAGCGGGATCTTTGGCCTGGCATCGCTGGCGGCGGCGTTTTCGCCGACCGCGCTGACGCTGATCGCTTCTCGCGCGCTGCTGGCCATCGGCGCGGCGATGATTGTCCCGGCAACGCTTGCCGGGATCCGCACTACCTTCGCGCAAGCGCGTCACCGTAATATGGCGCTGGGGCTGTGGGCGGCCGTAGGCTCCGGCGGCGCGGCGTTTGGCCCGCTGGTGGGCGGGATGCTGCTGGAACACTTCTATTGGGGATCGGTATTCCTGATCAACGTGCCGATTGTGCTGGTGGTTATTGCCATTAATGCCAGAGTGGTTCCACGTCAGCCAGCGCGACGCGAACAGCCGCTGAATCTGCTCCAGGCGCTGGTACTGATTGCCGCCATTCTGATGCTGGTGTTTAGTGCCAAATCGGCGCTGAAAGGGCAGCTTGCGCTGTGGCTGGTATCGATGGTCGCGCTTGCCGGTGCCGGTATGCTGTACTGGTTTGTGCGTAAACAGCTCTCAGCAACGCGTCCGATGGTGGATATGCGTCTCTTTACCCATCGTATTATTTTAAGCGGGGTGATGATGGCCATGACGGCGCTGATTACCCTGGTGGGCTTTGAACTGCTGATGGCGCAGGAGCTGCAGTTTGTGCACGGTAAAACGCCATTCGAAGCCGGGCTGTTTATGCTGCCGTTGATGGTGGCGAGCGGTTTCAGCGGCCCGATTGCCGGCATGCTGGTGTCAAAGCTTGGGCTGCGTGAGGTGGCGACCGGCGGAATGCTATTAAGCGCGCTGAGTTTCCTTGGCCTGTCGATAACCGATTTCAGCACCCACCCGTGGCTGGCATGGGGGCTGATGACGCTGCTCGGCTTTAGCGTTGCCAGCGCGCTGCTCGCTTCCAGTGCGGCGATTATGGCGGCGGCCCCCAAAGAGAAAGCGGCAGCGGCAGGCGCTATTGAAACGATGGCCTACGAGCTGGGCGCGGGGTTGGGCATTGCGCTGTTTGGTCTGATCCTGACCCGCAGCTATACCTCGTCAATCGTGCTGCCCGCGGGGATGGGCGACGCGGCTGCAGAGCAGGCTGCCTCCTCCATTAGTGAAGCGATCAAGCTGGCGCAGTCGATGCCCGCTGTTCCGGCACAAAGCCTGATGGAGGCAGCAAAAATAGCGTTTATCAATTCGCATAGCATCGTGCTGGCGACCGCCGGCGTACTGCTTCTGCTGCTGGCTGCCGGGATCTGGCGTAGCCTGGCTAAGATTCCGGACCCGGTCTAATTCCCGGGTAGACCCTTGTGGCTTTTTATCCGACAATGTACATTATTGAACAGTTAGGCTACAATTGTGATTAAATGTACACGCCGGTATTTGGCGTGTCGCGAAATGACGCATGGGAGGACATATGGCTACAGTACAAGAAAGCCATGTAAACGGTAACGTTGATACCAGCAAAGCGCTGCCGGTTGTGTTCCGTATCCTGGAAAAATGGCAGTGCAACACAGATGAACAGCTTCGGCTTCTGGGTATTAGTTCACGTTCAACATTGAACAAATACAAAGAGTCGAAGGGCGGCATTCGTTTAAGTCTGGATATTCAGGAACGGATGAGCTACATCCTGAATATCCATAAATGCCTGCGTTTGCTGTTCACCGCTGATGACAGCATCTATGGCTGGGTGCGCAAACCAAATTCCCATCCTTTCTTTGCGGGACGTTCAGCGATGGATGTGATGAACGGTGGACGTGTTGCCGATCTTTATGAGGTCGCGACGCGGCTTCAGTCATGGCGAGGGGGAATGGCGTGATCGCGGAAACTCCGCCTCGCGTGGCGTTAAAAGGTGCGACGGCATATCGCATTATTCCCAGTCGCTATCCCACCATCGATCTTTTTGAGGATGTGGCCAGTAGCGATGAGCTGGAAGCCGTTTGGGCCGTTGAGGCATTAACGAATGAGCGCTTAATGGAATCTGCCGGTGAACTGATGCGAGTCCCAAAAGCCGATTGGCTCGTCGGGCTGAATGGCAGCAGCTACGTGATGGCCGCGTTTACGCACATTAATCCTGAAGGGGCGCGGTTTACCACCGGCGACTTTGGCGGTTACTATTGCGCTCCGCAGCTGGATACGGCCATCAAGGAGACGGTGTATCATCAGGAGCGCATTTTTGGCTATACCGATGAGCCCGCGCAGAAGGTTCAAATGCGGGTGCTTTTTACCGAGTTTGATGCCAACCTGGCCGACATCACGCAGGAACCCTTCATCTCTTCAGCGCTATATCACGCGACGGACTACAGCCAGTCGAAAGCCTTTGCACAGGCGCAGAAAATGCAAAACAGCGATGGCATCGTTTATTGTTCGGTGCGTCATACCGGGCACACCTGCTACGTGCTGTATCGCCCCTGTCTGGTGACCAAAGTGCTGCAAGCCGAACATCTGGAATATCACTGGAATGGGCGTTCGATTACTAACATTCTGAGCATTAAGCTGTACGGCGGCGAATAAGAGGGTGTTACCGCCGGGTTGCCTGCCAGCACAGCAGGGAGCCGATGCAAACCATCGCCGCTCCTTGCCAGAATGACCATGATAGCGCCGCGCTGAGCAGCACGGCCGCCAGAGCCGAGGAGAGCACGGGCGTGAAGTACGACGCGGCAGCCAGCAGACTGACGTTACCGTGGAGAATACCCACGTTCCAGGCCGCATAGGCTAAACCTAAAGACAATGCGCACAGCACCATCTTGATAACCACCGGCCCGCTAAATACCATCGGTGGCTGCTCGCTCAGCAGAAATTTCACCCACAGACTCAACGCGGTTAATAAAACGAACAGAGTGATACCGTTTTTGCCTTTGGCATATTTGGCGGTCACCGTGCAGTAGGCCGCCCAGATAAAGGCGCCAACAAACGCCAGAATATAGCTCAAAGGGCTGGAAATGACGTTACGTGTTATTTGGTGAAGATCCAGCCCATGCTCGCCACCTAATACCCAGGTGACGCCTAATAGCGCAAGGAGTAAGCCGGGGATAACCAGCCAACTGCTTTTTTGACCGTTAAACACAATGGCAAAGAGAATGGTCAGGCTTGGCCACAGATAATTGACCATCCCCACCTCAATGGCCTGCTGGCGGGTGCCCGCATAGCCTAAAGACAGCGCCAGACAGATTTCATAGCTCACGAATAGCACGCTTCCCGCCAACAGATAACGGCCAGGCATCTGACGCAGTTGGGGAAAACCCACGGTAAAGATCAGCAGAATGCCGCTCAGACTGTAGATCATCGCCGCGCCGCCAACCGGCCCAAGCCCTTCGCTGACGCCGCGAATTAACCCCACCATGGTGCTCCATAATACAATGGCGGTGAGGCCGATGAGCGTCGCTCTTTTCTTATCCATCTCTGACCTGATGCTTTTACAAACGAAGTCTGCGGTTATAGCATTTTTTCACGGCCTGCTGGGATATTTTTCCATAACCATTAACCCTAAAGGATTAATAAAATTCGCCGCCCCTGACTATTAAGGGGGGATCGGTTTTCGACATTGATTTGACGCAAATAAATCAAGGGTATTGCTGTTAGTTTTTCCGGCGAAGTACATCCATACAATGAGGAAAACAATGGACGTCAGCCGCAGAAAGTTTTTTAAAATCTGCGCGGGCGGTATGGCCGGGACGACGGCAGCGGCATTAGGATTTGCTCCTAAAATGGCGCTGGCTCAGGCGCGTAATTTCAAATTGCTGCGCGCCAAAGAAGTTCGTAATACCTGCACATACTGCTCCGTGGGTTGTGGGCTTTTAATGTATAGCCTGGGCGATGGGGCTAAAAATACCCGGGAATCGATTTACCACATTGAAGGTGACCCGGATCATCCGGTCAGCCGTGGCGCGCTGTGCCCGAAAGGCGCGGGGCTGCTGGACTATGTACACAGTGAAAACCGCCTGCGTTATCCGCAATACCGCGCACCTGGCTCAGATAAATGGCAGCGTATTTCGTGGAATGAAGCCTTCGATCGCATCGCAAAACTGATGAAGGCCGACCGCGACGCCAACTTTATTGAGAAGAATGAGCAGGGCGTGACGGTTAACCGCTGGCTGTCCACGGGGATGCTGTGCGCTTCGGCGGCCAGTAATGAAACCGGTATGCTGACGCAAAAATTTGTGCGCTCGCTCGGCATGCTGGCGGTAGACAACCAGGCGCGCGTCTGACACGGACCAACGGTAGCAAGTCTTGCTCCAACATTTGGTCGCGGTGCGATGACCAACCACTGGGTTGATATCAAAAACGCTAACGTCGTGATGGTGATGGGCGGTAACGCCGCGGAAGCCCATCCGGTGGGATTCCGCTGGGCGATGGAAGCGAAGAACAATAACGATGCCACGCTTATCGTCGTCGATCCGCGCTTTACGCGTACGGCGTCGGTGGCCGATATCTACGCGCCGATTCGTTCCGGTACCGACATTACCTTCCTGTCGGGCGTGCTGCTGTATCTGATCGAAAAAAATAAGATCAACGCCGAATACGTGAAGCACTATACCAACGCCAGTCTGCTGGTGCGGGAAGACTTTACTTTCGATGACGGCCTGTTCAGCGGCTACGATGCCGAAAAACGCCAGTACGATAAATCCTCCTGGCACTACCAGCTGGATGAGAACGGCTACGCCAAACGTGATGAAACCCTGACCGACCCGCGCTGCGTCTGGAACCTGCTGAAACAGCACGTTTCTCGCTATACGCCGGACGTGGTGGAGAACATCTGCGGGACGCCGAAAGCCGATTTCCTGAAAGTGTGTGAAGTGCTGGCCTCGACCAGCGCGGCCGATCGCACGACCACCTTCCTGTACGCGCTGGGCTGGACGCAGCACACCGTTGGGGCGCAGAACATCCGCACCATGGCGATGATCCAGCTGCTGCTCGGCAATATGGGGATGGCGGGAGGCGGCGTGAACGCGCTGCGCGGTCACTCCAACATTCAGGGCTTAACCGACTTGGGTCTGCTGTCGACCAGCCTGACTGGCTATCTGACGCTGCCGTCGGAGAAGCAGGCGGACCTGCAAAGCTATCTGGACGCGAATACGCCGAAAGCGTTGCTGCCAGACCAGGTGAACTACTGGAGCAACTATCCGAAGTTCTTCGTCAGTCTGATGAAGTCGTTCTACGGCGATGCGGCGACGAAAGATAACGACTGGGGCTTTAACTGGCTGCCGAAATGGGACCAGGCCTATGACGTTATCAAATACTTCAACATGATGGATAACGGCAAAGTCACCGGCTATATCTGCCAGGGCTTTAACCCGGTTGCATCCTTCCCGGATAAAAACAAAGTCGTGCGCAGCTTAAGCAAGCTGAAGTACATGGTGGTGATCGACCCGTTAGTGACTGAAACCTCCACCTTCTGGCAGAACCACGGCGAATCGAACGATGTAGACCCATCAACGATTCAGACGGAAGTGTTCCGCCTGCCGTCGACCTGTTTCGCCGAAGAAGACGGTTCTATTGCCAACTCGGGCCGCTGGCTGCAGTGGCACTGGAAAGGTCAGGAAGCGCCGGGTGAAGCACGTAACGACGGCGAGATTCTGGCCGGTATTTACCATCGTCTGCGCGAGATGTATCGCAACGAAGGCGGTAAAGGCGTTGAGCCGCTGCTGAAAATGGGCTGGAACTACAAGCAGCCGGATCATCCGGAATCTGAAGAAGTGGCGAAAGAGAACAACGGTTATGCGCTGGCGGATCTCTACGACGCGAACGGCATGCTGGTAGCGAAAAAAGGCCAACTGCTCAATAGCTTTGCGCTGCTGCGTGATGACGGTACAACCTCGTCCTCCTGCTGGATCTATACCGGTAGCTGGACCGAGCAGGGCAACCAGATGGCCAACCGCGATAACGCCGATCCGTCTGGTCTGGGCAATACGCTGGGGTGGGCCTGGGCGTGGCCGCTGAACCGTCGCGTGCTGTATAACCGCGCCTCGGCGGATGTTAACGGCAAACCGTGGGATCCGAAACGCATGCTGATCCAGTGGAATGGCACGAAATGGGCGGGTAACGATATTCCGGACTTTAATACCGCGCCGCCGGGAAGCAAAACCAATCCGTTTATCATGCAGCAGGAAGGTCTGGGCCGTCTGTTTGCGCTCGATAAGCTGGCGGAAGGTCCGTTCCCGGAACACTACGAGCCGATGGAAACGCCGCTGGGTACCAACCCGCTGCACCCGAACGTCATCTCAAGCCCGGTGGTTCGTCTGTACGAAGAAGATGCCGTGCGTCTTGGGAGGAAAGACAAGTTCCCGTACGTGGGGACCACCTATCGTCTGACCGAGCATTTCCATACCTGGACCAAGCATGCGCGCCTGAACGCCATTGCCCAACCGGAGCAGTTTGTGGAAATCAGCGAAGGACTGGCGAAAGCCAAAGGGATTGCCAACGGCGATCGTGTGACCGTCAGCAGCCAGCGTGGTTTTATTCGCGCCGTTGCGGTGGTCACTCGCCGCCTGCAGACGCTGAACGTCAATGGTCAGCAGGTGGAAACCATTGGTATCCCGCTGCACTGGGGCTATGAAGGCGTGGCGCGCAAAGGTTATATCGCCAATACCCTGACGCCAAACGTGGGCGATTCCAACTCGCAGACGCCGGAATACAAGGCGTTCCTGGTTAACATCGAGAAAGCGTAAGGAGCGTTTAAATGGCGATGGAAACACAAGACATTATTAAACGCTCGGCGACCAACCCGATCACTCCCGCGCCGCGCGCGCGGGATTACAAACAGGAAGTGGCCAAGCTGATTGATGTCTCTTCCTGCGTGGGCTGTAAAGCTTGCCAGGTGGCCTGCTCCGAGTGGAATGACATTCGCGACGAGGTGGGGCACTGCGTGGGGGTTTACGATAATCCGGCGGATCTGAGCGCCAAGTCCTGGACGGTAATGCGTTTTAGCGAAACCGAGCAGAACGGCAAGCTGGAATGGCTGATTCGTAAAGACGGCTGTATGCACTGTGAGGATCCGGGCTGCCTGAAGGCATGCCCGTCCGCCGGGGCGATTATTCAGTATGCTAATGGGATCGTCGACTTCCAGCAGGACAACTGTATCGGCTGCGGTTATTGCATTGCCGGGTGCCCGTTTAATATTCCGCGCCTCAATAAAGAGGATAACCGCGTCTATAAATGCACGCTGTGCGTGGACCGCGTTAGCGTCGGCATGGAGCCCGCCTGCGTGAAAACCTGTCCGACCGGCGCGATCCATTTCGGTACCAAGAAAGAGATGCTGGATGTGGCGCAGGAGCGCGTGGATAAGCTGAAGAAACGTGGCTATGCCAATGCCGGTATCTATAACCCGGAGGGGGTGGGCGGAACGCACGTGATGTACGTACTGCATCATGCGGATCGGCCTGAGCTCTATCATAAGCTGCCGAAAGAACCTGCCATTGATACCAGCATTAATCTGTGGAAAGGGGCGCTGAAACCGTTATCCGCCGCAGGTTTTATCGCCACCTTTGCCGGGCTTATCTATCACTACATTGGTATTGGTCCGAACAAAGAAGTGGATGATGACGAAGAGGAGGATGGCCATGAGTAAGTCGAAAATGATTGTGCGCACGAAGTTTGTCGATCGCGCCTGTCACTGGACGGTGGTTATCTGTTTCTTCCTGGTGGCGGTCTCGGGGATTTCGTTTTTCTTCCCGACGCTGCAATGGCTGACTGAAACCTTCGGCACTCCGCAGATGGGGCGCATTCTGCATCCGTTCTTCGGCGTGCTGATTTTCGTGGTGCTGATGTTTATGTTCGTCCGCTTTGTGCACCATAACATCCCGGATAAACAAGATATTCCGTGGATGTTGGGGATTGTCGAAGTTCTGAAAGGCAATGAGCATAAAGTTGCGAAGGTTGGCAAATATAACGCCGGGCAGAAGATGATGTTCTGGAGCATCATGAGCATGATTTTTGTGCTGCTGGTGACCGGGGTCATTATCTGGCGTCCTTACTTTGCGCCGTATTTCCCGATTCAGGTTGTGCGCTACGCGCTGCTGATTCACGCGACGTCGGCCATCATTCTGATCCACGCGATCCTTATCCATATGTATATGGCCTTCTGGGTTAAAGGATCAATTAAGGGGATGATTGAAGGTAAGGTGAGCCGTCGCTGGGCGCAGAAGCACCATCCGCGCTGGTATCGCGAGGTTGAACGCGAAGAAGCGAAGAGAGAGAGTCAGGAAGGGCTGAAGTAACAACGCGTCATCGAAGTGATAAAGAGCGGTCTGATGTTTCCGAATGGGAGTGTCAGGCCGCTTTTTTTTGCTCGCGATAAATATGCGTTATTCACGCTGTTTTTATGGATAAACTTGCCGTCACGCGTTTTTGTCTGGTTTGCATTCTGCGAATGGTCGATAATGCCGACCCGCAAACTCAACATAAACAAGTGATTAGAGGGATGAAAAAAACAATCTTCGCGCTGGCGCTGGGTACTTTTGGCCTGGGAATGGCCGAATTCGGCATTATGGGCGTGCTGCCCGAGCTGGCGCACGACGTGGGGCTCTCAATTCCGGTCGCGGGAAATATGATCTCGTGGTACGCCTTTGGGGTGGTCATTGGCGCGCCGATCATCGCGTTGTTTTCTACGCGCTTTTCCCTCAAGTCAATTATGTTGCTGTTAGCGGCGCTCTGTATTGCCGGCAACGTCATTTTTACCTTCTCCTCCAGCTATGTGATGCTGGCTTTCGGGCGACTGGTGTCGGGGTTTCCGCACGGGGCTTTCTTTGGCGTAGGGGCCATTATTCTGTCAAAAATCGCGCCCCCCGGAAGGGTAACCGCGGCGGTGGCGGGGATGATTGCCGGGATGACGGTGGCGAATCTGGTTGGCGTACCGGCTGGTACCTGGCTGGGGCATCAATTCAGCTGGCGTTATACCTTCCTGGCCATTGCTCTGTTTGACGTGGCGGTGCTGCTGGCGATAATCGCCTGGGTGCCAACGCTATTTGATAAGTCTGATGCACGTTTACGCGAGCAGTTTCATTTTCTCAAAAGCCCTGCGCCGTGGCTTATTTTCGCCGCCACAATGTTTGGCAACGCCGGGGTATTTGCGTGGTTCAGCTACATCAAGCCGTTTATGATGAACGTCTCAGGATTCTCTGAGGGGGCGATGATGTTCATCATGATGCTGGTGGGCCTTGGCATGGTGCTGGGTAACATCCTGAGCGGTAAGCTTTCCGGGCGCTATAGCCCGCTGCGCATTGCGGCTACCACCGATTTCGTTATCGTGGTGGCACTGCTGATGATCTTCGCGTTGGGCGGCATTAAATTTGCGTCGCTGACGCTGGCCTTTATCTGTTGCGCCGGGCTGTTTGCGCTTTCCGCGCCGCTGCAAATATTGCTGCTGCAAAATGCGAAGGGCGGAGAAATGCTGGGAGCAGCTGGTGGGCAAATTGCTTTTAATCTGGGTAGCGCGATTGGCGCGTTTTTCGGCGGGCTGATGATTACCCTGAATTTCGGCTGGAACAGCGTTGCATTGCCGGCGGCGGCACTGTCATTTCTCGCGATGTCGTCGTTGTTGCTTTACGCGCGTTATCAGCGGCGCAGGGCGCTTGTCTGAATAAGCCTCTCCCATCAGGGAGAGGCTGTAAACATTAATGGCGTAAATCAATCACCATACGGCCACGGATCTGGCCCTGTTCCATCTCTTTAAAGATCGCGTTAATGTCGGTTAACGGACGCAGCGCGACTTTCGGTACCACTTTCCCTTCGGCGGCGAACTGGAAGGCCTCGGTCAGATCCTGACGGGTGCCAACCAGCGAGCCAACGACTTCAATGCCGTCCAGCACCAGGCGCGGGATATCGAGGCTCATGGACTCCGGCGGCAGGCCGACTGCTACCACGCGGCCACCGGCGCGAACCGCGTCAACCGCAGAGTTAAATGCGGCTTTCGCCACCGCGGTGACCACGGCGGCATGGGCGCCACCGGTTTTTTCCTGTACGATTTTCGCCGCGTCTTCGCTGCGGGAGTTGATGGTCAGATCCGCGCCCATTTCAGCGGCCAGCTTCAGCTGCTCATCGTTAACGTCCAGCGCGATGACTTTGGCATTAAAGACGTTTTTCGCATATTGCAGCGCCAGGTTACCCAGACCACCAAGACCGTAAATAGCAATCCACTGACCAGGTTTGATGTGCGACACTTTCACCGCTTTATAGGTGGTGACGCCCGCGCAGGTGATGCTGCTCGCCGCGGCAGAATCGAGGCCGTCCGGTACTTTTACCGAATAATCGGCGGTAACAATGCACTCTTCAGCCATGCCGCCATCGACGCTGTAACCGGCATTTTTCACCGAACGGCACAGGGTTTCGTTACCGCTGTTACAGTATTCGCAGTGTCCGCAGCCTTCGAAGAACCATGCCACGCTCGCGCGGTCACCCACTTTCAGGGAGGTCACACCTGGACCAATCTCTTTAACAATGCCAATCCCTTCATGGCCGAGGATCACCCCGGTCTTGTCACCGAAATCGCCGTTTTTTACGTGCAGATCGGTGTGACAGACCCCACAGCATTCCATGGAAAGCAGTGCTTCACCGTGCTGCAACGGACGCAGCTTTTTATCGGTGACATTTACCTGATGGTCATGAGTGACAACTGCAGCCTTCATATCCTACTCCTGGTTATTTTGTATTCGAAAATAATACTCATTAATGATTAGCCATAGGGGCGTAAAACGCAAGGCGCTCAGGGAGAAGAATCTGGTGGGTTTTCATATTGATAGCATTATAGGTTAACCGTATTGTCATCAAACGGTCATCCTTTGTTCACTCGCAAACTCTACGATGTGACTTTTACTTTCCCTATAACAATAGAGTGAACACCCAATGCATCTGGTCAAAACTATCCTTGCCGCAAGCCTGTTTCTTTCCGCTGCCGCTCAGGCGCAAAATATCCTCGAGTTTCCGCAGCCCGAGAACAACCCGGAGGAGTTTTATGCGGTGACCGAGATTCCGGCAGGAGGAATTATCAAATATGAAACCGACGCCAAAACCGGCTTTCTGATCGCCGATCGCTTCCAGTCGATGCCGGTGGCTTATCCGGCTAACTACGGTTCGCTGACCCAGTCGCTGGCGGGAGATGGCGACCCGCTGGATGTGGTGTTTTATACCCGCGCGCCAATGGCTCCGGGTACGCTGATTAAGCTACGCGCGATTGGCGTGCTGAAGATGATCGACGGCGGTGAGAAAGATGACAAAATCATTGCCGTTCCCGCCAGCAAAATTGACCCGACTTATGACGATATTAAAAACATCAGCGATCTGCCCAAAGTCGAGCAGGAGCGGTTGCAGGCCTTTTTCCGCGTCTACAAACAGCTGCCGGAAGGGCGCAAAAAGGTGGAGCTGAGCGGATTTAACGATGCCGCCGCCGCGAAGCAGGAGATTAAGCAAGCTTGGGATGCGTGGCAGCAGAAAAACCCGCAATAAATTATCGCGCTAACGTGCCCTGAAAAGGAAAACCCCGGCGTCGCAACGCGCGGCCGGGGTACCGTTTAGCTCAACTGATTATTGATTAAGTCAATCTCCTCTCGCCAACGCTGCTGCATCAGCGGCTTCTGATGTTTCGGCTTGCGCGCCAGATCCTCCGCTAACCGCTGTTCGAGCGTAATTAAGCGCTCAAGCAGGTCATCGCCTTCCGGCGTGGTTACAGGGGATGAAACCGTTGCCGCCTCCGGCGTTTCTGAACGGGTACGCTGGCGTAATTGCTCATAGACCGCATCGGCGTCCGGCCATTCGCTCAAGCCACACTCATCAATCAGCCAGAAGCGGTTACAGCTTTGGCTGATAAGCTGGCGGTCGTGGCTGACCAGCAGCAGGCCTCCGGGGTAGTTGCAGAGCGTTTCCGCTAACGCCGTTTTACCATCAATATCCAGATGGTTGGTGGGTTCATCCAGCAACAGCAGGCTATAGCGGGCAAGGGACAGGCCGACAAACAGCAGGCGCGAACGTTCGCCGCCGCTCAGCGTACTGACTTTTTGACCGTGACGCGTCCAGCCGAAACCGGCTGAAATCAGCGCGCGTTTGCGGGTTTCACCCGATGGCTCGAACATTTCCAACGCTTCCAGCAGCGTGGCGTTATCGGCTAACTGGTGTAACGTCTGATCGTAATAGCCAGGATGCAGACGCGGATGCAGCTTAAGCCCGACGTCTGGCGCTTCCTGCTGCATTTGCCGCCAAAGGAGGCGCAGTAGCGAAGATTTACCACCGCCGTTGCGCCCCATAATGGCCACGCGGTCACCGCTTTGCAGCCGGGCGATGCCGGTGGTAAACAGCGGCGCGAGTCCAGGCGCAGGGGGGACGGCAAGGTGCTCCATTTCCAGCAGTCGATCGGCTCGTACCGCATCGCCATGGAGTTCCAGTTGCCATGGCGTGCCGGCGGTCAGGTCGGTTTGCGCTGCTTTCAAGCGGGCAACCTGCCTCTCCATCTGTTTGGCCTTGCGGGAGAGATCTTCATTGTCATAAACCTGCCCCCAGGTTGCCAGCCGTTTGGCGCTGGCGGTGACGCGGTCGATCTCTTTTTGTTCGGCTTTATGCCGTAACGCATCGCTCTCATCCTGTTCAGCCAGCGCCTGACGCGCGGCGGTGCAGGGGAGAGAGAACGCGTGCAGGGTGTTATCACGCAGTATCCAACTGGTATTGGTCACGGCATCCAGCAGCGGATTATCATGTGAAACCAGCACAAAGCTGCCGTTCCAGTTATTCAGGAACGTTTCAAGCCAAAGCAGCGTTGGCAGGTCGAGGTGGTTACCCGGCTCATCCAACAGCAACAGATCGGGATTAAGAATCAACGCGCGTGCCAGCAGTAGGCGCGTATGCTGTCCGCCGCTTAAGGTGGCAGCAGCCTGTTCCAGCTCATCAGCGTGAAACCCCATCTCCATCAGCAGCCGTTCAGCCTGCCAGCGTTGGCTTTCATGTGCGGTGAGAGGCAGCTGCGCCAATACCGCCTGTATGAGCGATTGCGCTAGCAGGTCATCAGGAAGATGCTGTTCGACTCGCGCCATCAGACAATGGTTAGCGATGGACACGCTACCGGACGAAGGGGTAATGGTTCCGTCAAGTACCTGTAATAAGGTACTTTTCCCGCAACCATTATAGCCAATCAGACCGATACGATCGCCTTTCTTCAGGGTGAAGGAGAGTGCGTTGAAAAGAGGGCCGAATGCCGTCTCAACGTGAAGAGATTGTGCAGTTAGTAATGTGCTCATTTGCTTACTCAAGTGTTACAGGCATGAGAATGCCTCGTCATACAACGCTGACGATAACTTGATAAGCCCGAGGGAAGGGTTTAAAGGTTGGTGTCTTCGCTCAAGCAGAAGTTATCGCAGCACGATACCGATAACGCTTGAGCTGGTGCGATCACCAAATGTATGTGAAACATTGAAAATTTCACAGTACAGCATAATTATCCTCCTTTTTTCATGATGTCAGGTGATTCGGTAAATGCAGTGTAGCGGGTGTGTAATCTCTTTACCACCAAAGATATTAGTTACAACATACATGCGCTGCGTTTAAGGTAACACACAATCAGCATCGTGCATATCATGCATTTTCAAGCAGAAGAATAAGGAAAACCCGGCGTCACGCTTGTTCAGCCGGGCTATAGGACAGGTTAAATTGAGGTACGACGATAGCTGCGATATTCCGGCAGCCAGAAGTTCTCATCAATCGCTTCTTGCAGCGCGTCAGCAGAGGTATTCGTCGCGACACCCTGTTGCTGCGCCATCTTACCCACCGCAAAGGCGATGGCACGCGAGACGATGTGAATATCCTTCAGCTCAGGAAGCACCAGCCCTTCGCCGTGGTTGGCAAGCGGAGAGTGTTTTGCCAGGGTTTCGCTCGCCGACATCAGCATTTCATCGGTGATACGCGAAGCGCCAGAAGCGATCACGCCCAGACCAATCCCCGGGAAGATATAGGAGTTATTACACTGGGCGATCGGGTATACCTTATCTTTCCAGGTCACCGGCGCAAACGGACTGCCGGTGGCAACCAGCGCCTGGCCATCGGTCCAACTGATGATATCCTGCGGCGTGGCTTCTACACGTGAGGTTGGGTTCGACAATGGCATCACAATCGGACGCGGGCAGTGTTTGTGCATTTCACGAATAATCTCTTCCGTGAACAGGCCCGTTTGGCCGGATACGCCAATCAGGATATCCGGCTTCACGTTACGCACCACATCGAGCAGTGAAATCTGCTCATTATCATGCTGCCAGTCGTGAATTTTTTCCTGCTTTTGCACCAGTTTACTCTGGAACGGCAGCAGGTTAGGCATCTGGTCGGTCAGCAGACCGAAACGGTCGACCATAAACACACGGCTGCGAGCCTGTTCTTCACTCAGACCTTCACGCTGCATCTGCGAAATGATCTGCTCGGCGATGCCGCAGCCCGCAGAACCCGCCCCCAGGAAGACGATTTTCTGCTCGTTAAGCTGGCTACCCGCCGCGCGGCTTGCCGCAATCAGCGTACCGACGGTGACTGCCGCGGTGCCCTGAATATCGTCGTTAAAGCAGCAGATTTCATTGCGATAGCGGTTCAACAGCGGCATCGCGTTTTTCTGCGCGAAATCTTCGAACTGCAGCAGCACGTTCGGCCAGCGCTGTTTCACGGCCTGGATAAAATCATCAACAAACTGGTAGTACTCTTCGTCGCTGATACGCGGATTACGACAGCCCATATACAGCGGGTCGTTCAACAACTGTTGATTATTGGTGCCGACGTCCAGTACCACCGGAAGGGTGTAAGCCGGGCTGATGCCGCCGCAGGCGGTGTACAGCGAAAGTTTACCGATAGGAATCCCCATGCCGCCGATCCCCTGATCGCCCAGACCGAGAATACGTTCTCCGTCGGTGACCACAATCACTTTGATGTTGTGGTTCGGCACATTTTGCAGGATATCGTCCATGTTGTGACGATTCTGATAAGAGATGAACACGCCGCGCGCACGACGATAAATCTCAGAGAAGCGTTCGCAGGCCGCACCGACAGTTGGCGTGTAGATAACCGGCATCATCTCATCGAGATGGTTTTCAACCAGGCGGTAGAACAGCGTTTCGTTGGTATCCTGAATGTTGCGTAGGTAGATATGCTTATCGATTTCAGTTTTGAAACCCTGGTATTGAATCCAGGCGCGCTCGGCCTGCTCTTCAATACTTTCGACAACCTCGGGCAGGAGCCCCAGCAGGTTGAAGTTGCTGCGTTCTTCCATACTGAACGCGCTGCCTTTATTCAGCAGCGGAAATTCCAACAGAACCGGCCCCGCATAGGGGATATACAGGGAACGATTTTTCTTGCCTGGTAACATCTGACTTAACTCCGTTATCTTCACTCCAGACCCAGCGGCGGGTGCAGCGCGCAAGATTATAGAGCAACGCTTAATACGATGGTGACAAATCGATAGAAAGGGCACAAAAAAGCGGGTGACGGCCTAAAAGTTCGACAATTTCAGTTTTATTTAATGACTTTATTGGTGACAGTGTCACTTTTAAGCTAAATCAAACGGCGTCATCAAGAGAGTAAGAAAAGAGGTTGCCGCCAATTCTGACGACAACCAGCACATTTATCGTGCCTGGAACATAATGGTGTCTGAGGTGAAGCTGCCATCAGCGGCAATAGCGAAATGCTCGCGTACCTCATGAGAGACTTTTTCTTGCAGGTAACGAATGGCCTCAATGATGTTGTCCGGCGTTTTCATCCGCGCAACCCAGGAAGAGAACTCCAGGTGCAGCCTATCGCCCACCAGTTTATCGACGACCATTCCCCGGTTATTGAGCATCGCCAGCCATTCACCTTGTGAGTAGTTGCGAATGTGCGATGGGTCGCGCAGCATTTCAATGGTTTGCAGCCAAACATCCAGAATCGCTTTTCCCGGTGATGCAATGTCCATCATGATAAAGCGGCCACCCGGTTTCAGGACGCGGCGAATCTCCATCAATGCCGCCTGCATATCGTGCCAGTGGTGGGCGGAATAGCGGCTGATAACGACATCAAAACTGTTATCACCAAACGGCAGAATTTCTGCCGGGCCTTGCGCGCAGGTAATGTTGTGCAGCCCACGTTTTTCCGCCTCCTCGGCAACCACCGCCAGCATCCCTTCAGACAGATCGTACGCCGTCACCTGCGCCACCTGTGTCGCGGCGGTAAAACTGGCGTGCCCGGCGCCACAGCCGACATCCAGTACCGTGGCCTCGCCATCTTCGGATAACCATTCGCTCAGGCGACGTAAATCGGCCCCCTGGGCGTGGACATTGCTCTGTAAATAGGCTGTCGCCTGACCGCCAAACTGTGACTTCACCAATGCTTCATGATGGTTGTTCATACCCGTCTTCCTCTGTTGTTATGTTCTTGTTAGAACGGACTATACGCCGCGACTAATACGGGTACAATATTGGTACTTATACTGGTATATCGAGTTACTACCATGGACAAAACCGGGCTGACAGGGCCAGAGGCGCTGGGTACATTTTTACGCGTGAAGCGAGAAAGCACCTCACCGGAAATGCTGGGCATTCCCGTGCTTTCTCGCCGTAGAACGAAGGGGCTACGGCGTGAAGAGGTTGCACAAATGAGCGGTATCAGTACCACCTGGTACACCTGGCTGGAGCAGGGACGTGATATCACCGTTTCCGCGCAGACGCTCTCTGGCATTGCGATTGCGCTGCAGCTCAAACCCGCGGAACGGGAATATCTCTTTTTGTTGGCACATAAGAGCGATCCGCTCAGCGAACAGGTGCCCGCGGTAGAACAGACAATTCTGTCCACCGTGCATCACGTCTCGGAACCTTGCTATCTGCTGGATCTTACCTGGCAGGTGCTGGCATGGAATAAAGAGGCTGAGGCGCTCTTTACCGGCTGGCTGGACGTTGAGTCTGCGCCTAACATGATGACCTTTATGTTCCAGAATCCGCTGGCGCGAGCGCTGGTCAATAACTGGGAGGCGCGTGCGCGACGCATTGTCGCTGAACTCCGATCGGATGCGATCCATTATCCGAATGACAGTACCCTTAACGCGTTTGTGCAACAAATGAGCGACAACAGCCGTGATTTTCGCGAATTCTGGTCTCAGCAGCAGGTGATCGTGCGGGAAGGGGGCGAGCGCGTTTTTCACCATGCCGTAAAAGGTGACATCACCTATCGCCAACTGAGCTGGCAACTGGCAAGCAACCGGGCATTAAAAATGATCATGCTGGTTCCGGAAAGCGACTCACTGCATTGCGTTACTCGGTAAACAATCTCATAAAACAACGACGTAGCCAGGTGTTGGCGGCATCCTGATGGACGTGGCTGGGCCAGAACAGGTTAATCTGGATACGGGGCAACTCATAGGGCAACGGACGAATGGCTAGCCCGAAGCGCTAATTGGCGTGGACGTCAATGGTCACGATACTGCGCTGTATCGTACCGATGAGGGCATTTTTGCCAGCGATAACCGCTGTTCACATGGTAATGCACGCCTGAGTGACGGTTTTCTGGAGAACGGTGAAATTGAGTGCCCGCTCCGTCAGGGGGGCTTCTGTATCAAAACCGGCAACGCAATGTGCAGCCCATTGACTGAAGGGGTTAGGATTTACCCGGTGCAAATCGAGGGCGAAAAGGTCTATCTCAAGTTCGCCTGATTCCTCTCTGGCCCGGCATTCTCGTCGGGCCAAAAAATGTTGCCAAAAAGTAAAGCCTGCAATAGTATCCTCGCTTTCGGAGATCGAAAATGTCTGTTGCAGACTCCCTTCTTGCTTTTTCGCTTGCCGCACTGGTACTCACGCTAACGCCCGGTCTGGATACGGCGCTTATTCTTCGCACCTCGGCCGCTGAAGGCGGTAAAAAAGCCTTTCAGGCGGCGCTGGGTATCGACGTGGGTTGCTTTATCTGGGGAGCGTTAATTGCCTTTGGACTCGGTGCGCTGCTGGCTGCATCGACGCTGCTGTATGATGGGCTGAAATGGCTTGGCGCCGGGTATTTGTGCTGGCTGGGCATCCAACTTATGCTGCTCCCCCGGGAGTCCTTCACCACAGCATCGACCCACGCGGTTCAGCGCTATAGTGGGTTTATGCGCGGCCTGCTGGGGAATGTGCTCAACCCCAAAATGGGCGTCTTTTATGTCTCATTTTTACCGCAGTTCATCCCGGCGGGACATTCGCCGCTGATCTGGACCTTTTTGCTGGTCGCTATTCATGTCGCGCTCGGGACCTTGTGGTCACTCACCTTGATTCTGGCAACGCGATACGCCGCGGCGGTATTACGTCAGCCACGGTTTATCAAAGCGATGGATCGCGTCACGGGCGGTCTGTTTATGCTGTTTGCCGTGAAATTAGCGTTAAGCAGCCGCTAGTGCCTGGACAATCAGTTGCTCCAGTAGCAAATGTGCCGGGTGCTGTGCCGGTAAACTGGCGGGATTGTGTTTTAACGTGATTCCCATAACGCCCGGCGAGGGCAGCCGGGCGTTTACCGTTCTCAGATTTGCAGGCATGCCGACCCGCGTACGGACGGTAAGCCCCAGGCCGGCCTGAACCGCGGCCCAAATACCGCCCAGACTATGACTAACGAATACCACACGCCAGGGAATGCCCGCGCTATCCAGGGCTGCCGTGGCGCGAGCACGCATCAGGCATGGGTGTTCAAACATCACCAGAGGAATGGGCTCTCCGTCGGTAAGGCATTTATCAAGAACCCCATTTTCTGAGCCAATCCACTCCAGCGGCCGTACGTCTAACAGTTTGCCATCGCTTGCGCTGAGGTCCGGCTGCCAGAACAGTGCCATATCCAGCGACCGATCATCGAGAGCCTGCTGTAAGGAGCCATTACGGTCCACTTTGGCCATGATCCTGACGTCAGGATGTTGATAATGAAATTGACCCAGAATGCCGGGCATCAGCGACTCGCCAAAATCCTCCTGCATGCCGATCCGCATTTCACCCTTCAACTGCGCGCCCTGAATCGCCCGTTGTGCTTCATCACTCAGGGCCAGCAGGCGACGGCCATAAGACATCAACGTCTCTCCTTGCTGCGTCAACTGAAGGTGACGACCTTTTTTCGTCACCAGCGCGGCGCCGCACTGGTGCTCGAGCTTTTTGAGTTGTGCGCTGACGGCTGACGTTGAGCGGCAAAGCTGCGTGGCCGCCTGGGCGAAACTACCGCACTCAATACCGGTTATAAAACTACGTAACGCGTCCAGATCCAGCGTAGGAAGCCTCTTTTGCATATTCATCCTTTTTATCAGGACGGTTGGTCCTGAACTATTCGATATTCAGGATGCTACTGTTGCGCCAGTATGAGGGGACTGTCAATACGGAGAACCATTATGTCGTCATCACTGGACCGTCATACCCTGGCAAAAATAGCTCCCAAGCTTGCCGAAGTGAGCAGCCAACTCCTTTTCAACGATATCTGGCAGAGGGAAGACCTTTCTCCACGCGACCGTAGCCTGATAACCCTGTCCGCGCTAGCAGCGATGGGACGCGTACATCAGATACCCTGGCACCTGGATTTTGCACGTCAAAACGGCTTGCAGCGGGAAGAAATCATCGAGGCCTTTACGCATCTGGCTTTTTATATCGGCTGGCCCGCTGCCGTCACGGCGCTGGGCTGCATCAGTGAAGAGGAGGAACGATCATGCCCTTAACGCGCATAACGCTGGGTGATACCTATAGCGATAGACAGATAGCGTTGATGTCGACGATTCTTCATCAAACCCTGGTCGATAGCTTCGCGGTACCCGTTGAAGACTGTTTTCAGTTGTTCGATAAATTGCCTGCCAACCAACGCATATTTAATACTCACTACCTTAGCGGTGGTCGTAGTGAAGGATTTGTCCTGATACAGATCACCGCGGGCCGGCCGCGAACGCCGGCGCAAAAGCAGGATTTTTATCGCATGCTGAATGAACGGTTTGGTCGAGAACTCAATATCTCACCGGATGATGTGATGGTCATTATCCAGTTCAACCAAGCGGAGGACTGGAGTTTTAGCCGCGGTGAAATGTTTTGCCCCTGAGTCAAAGGGCAGCGTAAGCTGCCCGTTTTACGTTATACCGTTAATTGTTCGACGACTTCAGCGACGCTGAGAATCTTTTTAATCCCGCCAATGCCGGTACCCAGCGAGATATAGCCTTCATCGGTGTTGCCTTCCAGCATACCAAGGCGTAACCCACGCAGGCCGCCCATTACGCGGGCTAACTCTTCTTTGCTGGCACCAGCTTTATCGAGTGCGACCAGTTTCTCTGCCAGCTTCCCGGGCAGCGAGCGATAGTAGTCGGGCAGGGTGCGGAACAAACGTAAATCAAGACCGTTCGCCGCCACAATTTTCTCTTTAACCGACTGCGGCACACGGTTTTCTACGGTACTGATGAATACGGAACCCGCAAATATCCCTTCGGCGCCCAGCGCATAAGCGGCTTTGGCCGTGCGCTTATCAACGATACCTCCGGCGGCAAGAACCGGAACATTTTCCACGGCATCGGCAATCAATGGAACAATAGAGAACGTCCCCAGCGCGGTACCGGGTAGGGTGCCACCTTCATCAAAACCGGTGGCAACAATCATATCGGCTCCTGCTCGTTCCGCTGCGCGGCTATTCGCGGGCGTCGGGTTGATATCGCGATAGATAATGACGATGCCGGCGGCTTTCAGTTCGTCGAACAGTGCGGGAATAATCGCGCCGTCGCTGTAGCCGGTGTAAACCACGGCTTTTACCGCTTCTTCTTTGATCACCTGTAGAATTCCCGGCGTCCAGATATCATTCTCCGGAGTGGGGATCAGGTTCACGGCGAATGGTTTTTCGGTCAACTTTTTGGTTTTTCGAATCTCTTCGCGCATTTTCTCTGCGGTTTCTTCCGGCGTTGAGACTGCGGTCTCAGCGGTCAGCCCCGCATTTGGCCCAAGGACGCCAAGGCCTCCTGCATTGCTGACCGCAGCGACCAGTCGCGCATCGGTCAACCAGGAGAGTGGGCCCTGGATGACCGGTTTTTCGATACCCAGAATCTGACATATACGGTTATTTTTCATGATGTTATTTCCTTGTTACAGCGCTAATTCGCTGGAATAAGGGCAGTGTAGAGAGATTTATTATTCAGAAAAATAGTGAAAAATGTTCATCACTATTATTAAATTAGTAACAATGATTCGATAACGGGCGGGAAAGGTGTGTTATGCAGATGAATCTATTTGAAAATATTAAGATATTTATCGAAATCATCGATTCCGGCAGTTTCACGCAGGCTGCGGAAAACCTGCAAATTCATCGTCCCGCCGTCACCAGGGCCGTACAGCAACTGGAACAACACAGCGGAGTGCGGCTGTTGCAACGTACCACGCGGCGTATCTATCTGACGCCGGAAGGCGAAGAGTTTTACCGGCGCAGTAAGCCATTGCTTTCACAGGCTGATGATTTACTGGAATCTTTTTCACCGGACCGGCCGCTGCACGGCCAGCTGCGCGTTGATATGCCGATTGCTTTTGCGCGTCTGGTCGTCATGCCTAAGCTGCAGACCTTCTATGAGGCACACCCGGACCTCGAGATAATCCTTAGCAGTAGTGACGTGCGCCGCGATATGCTGCGTGACGGCCTTGATTGTGTGCTGCGTGTCGGGGAGCTGGATGACGGCGACTATGTGGCTCGCCCGTTAGGCACCGTAAAAAGGATGACCTGCGCCAGCCCACACTATCTTGCGCAATACGGCACGCCAGAAACTCTTGACGACCTTCGCCATCATCAGGCCGTGAACTGGATTATCAGTAACGATCGTGAAGTCATTCCGTGGCACTTTGTGACACCGACAGGCATCGAAGAAATGACGTTGCCGGGCAAACTAATCCTCGATAACTCGGAAGTGTATATTGCGGCAGGCCTCGCCGGGCTTGGCCTGCTTCAGGGGATGAATTTCTTCTTACAACCGTATATCGACCGTGGTCAACTGGTGGAGGTGCTTCCGGACTTCCCGTGCCCGTCGCGCAAACTGTCGCTGCTTTACCCACATCGCCATTTATCGCATAAGGTGAGGGTATTTGCCCAATGGCTGGAAGGGTTACTGGAATGCTTGCGCTAACGGGTTAGAGAATGCCTTTGTGCGCCATGTAATAGAGCAGCATAATGGTTTTGCCATCGACAATCGCGCCGCTATCAATGGCGGCCAACGCCTCGTCAAAGCCCATCTCCAGTACTTCAATATCTTCACCTTCCGACGCCAGACCGCCGCCGGTGCTCACCTTATCCCGAGCGGTATACTCCGCAATAAAAAAATGTAGTTTCTCCGTCACGGAACCCGGGCTCATAAAGGCCTCTAAGACCTTCTGCACGTTGGCAAGGCGAAAACCGGTTTCTTCTTCGGCTTCCGCCTTAATGCGGCTTTCCGCATCCATATTGTCCAGCAATCCGGCTGCCGTTTCGATTAAATACCCCGGATAGCCGTTCATGTAGGTTGGAAAGCGGAACTGGCGGGTAAGAATGACCGTCCGATGCTCGCGGTTGTAAAGCAGGATCGTCGCGCCGTTACCACGATCATAGACTTCACGACTTTGCCGCTGCCAGTCGCCGTTCTGGCGCTGTAAATCAAACGTATATTTTTTTAGCGTATACCAATCATCTGAGAGGGTGTCCGTCTTGATAATGCGTACTTTTGCGTTTTTTTCGTGCATAGTGGTTTCTCCCTTGTCGAAAAACCATCATATACGGCACATTCGTGCATTATCAAGAAAAATCATGTATGCCATGTGTTTGACATATTTCGTTGTCTATCGAAGTATTCAACGCTTTCAAACGCTACAGTGGCCGCCTCAATATACGTAGGAGGTTGTGATGATTGCCGTACTGTTTGAAGCACAAGCCGTAGCCGCCCAGCAGAGTCGATATCTGGCGCTGGCCGCCGAACTGCGGTCAGAACTGGAAAATACTCCGGGTTTTATTGCCATTGAGCGATTTCAAAGCTTGTCGACGGAAGGCAAAATTCTGTCGTTATCCTGGTGGAAAGATGAAGAGTCTGTACGGGAATGGAAGCGAAATGCACTACATGCGGCCGCACAAGAAGAGGGAAAGCGGACCCTATTTCGTGACTATCGTATTCGTGTCGCACAGGTCATTCGGGAATATTCATCCGATCAACGGGGGCATGCACATCATGTATGATATTCATGTTATTTTACAATCTTGCCCGGGTGAACTGGCAAGGTTAGGTACCATGCTGGGGCAGCATGGTATAGGCCTGGAAGGCGGCGGTGTTTTTACCACAGGCGAGGTGGCGCATGCGCATTTTCTGGTTTCTGAAGGTGAACGGGCGCAACAGGTTCTGTACGATGCGGGAGTTCAGGTTGTCAGCGTTACCCAGCCGTTGATTCGTCAACTCAAACAAGAACGGCCAGGTGAATTAGGTGAGATCGCTCGCGTGTTGGCTGAGCAGGGTATTAGCATTCTTGTGCAATACAGCGATCACGATAACCACTTGATTTTATTAACCGATAATAACCAACTGGCGGCAAGCATAACAAAACCCTGGAGTATTAATCTGTCATGAAGGTGCTTAAAGCAAGCCAGGAACTTGACGATGGCGAGGCTCTGGAACATGCGATGGCGGAGGTGGCGACCGCCATCGCAGATCCCTCACGGGTTAGCATGCTTTGCGCCTTGATGGATGGACGGGCATGGACAGCAACGGAGTTGAGTGCGGTGGCGGATATTGCGCCATCGACCGCCAGTGCACATCTGAATAAACTATTGAACGGTCAGCTAGTTAGCTGCCTGTCTCAGGGGCGACATCGTTATTACCGGTTAGCAGGGCGAGAAATCGCCTCGCTGCTGGAAACGCTGATGGGCGTGTCGATGGCAAGGGCGCCGCAGATTAAAACCAATGCGCCTGTTCATCTGCGTAAAGCACGGACGTGCTACGATCATTTAGCGGGAGAAATCGCAGTCACGCTGTATATATTTATGACGGAAGCGGGCTGGTTCATCCCCGAAAATGAGTCGTTATCGGCCACCGGGACCGCCCGATTTGCCGAGATAGGCGCCGTGCTAGCTCCCCGTTCCAAACGCAAAGAAGCCTGTGGTTGTCTGGACTGGAGCGAGCGACGGCTGCATCTTGGCGGTAACGCCGGCGCCGCGCTGCTGAAGGCCTTCGAACGAAATGGCTGGATTGAACGTGTTCCGGGCTATCGGGAGGTGCGTTTTACCGGCCCCGGAGAACAGGCGCTGTTCCATTTCTTTCACGTAAAGCTGAAATAACGTCATTGCGCTGTCGAATATTGATAAGCTATGTTTGGACTTTATTTTACGGACTTCGCTGATGAATATTCGCATTCCCCCCAAATTGATTCCTGGCGATTTAATTGCCATTACGGCTCCTTCATCCGGGGTTCCTGAGCATGTTCATCCGAGATTAGAACTTGCTATTCAGCATCTACGTAACCGCGGATATCAGGTTGTTGAAGGGGAATGTTTACGACAGCAATTTAAAAATAAAAGCGCCGATAAGCTCCTGCGCGCACAAGAATTGATGTCTTTTCTCACGTCGCCGGAGGTGAAGGCCGTAATGCCTCCCTGGGGTGGTGATTTAGGCATGGAGTTGCTCGAACTGCTGGATTTTACGCAGCTAGCGCATATTCCCCCCAAATGGTTTGTCGGTTTTTCCGACCTCAGCACGTTCCATTTTCCTCTGACCACCCTGTGCGGATGGGCTACGGTACACGGCCCCAATCTCATGGAATTAGGCGCTCGTGAACTGGACACCACCACACAAGCCATTTGGAGAGTGCTGGAGTGTGAACGAGGCGGACAGGTAACGCAGCATGCTTCCCATGCCTACCAGATAGAGGAAAATCAATGGGGTAGCCATACCGATGCTGGGTTTAATCTTACGCAAAATACGCAGTGGAAACACCTTGATGGCGTGACGCAGTCGGTGTGTTTTCAAGGGCGTTTAATCGGCGGTTGCCTGGATATTATCGCCTGGCTGGCTGGAAGCGAGTGGGGCGATTTACCTCGTTTTCAACGTGAAAATCATGATTCTGGTTTAATTCTTTATTTTGAAAATGTGGAAATGGGCCCCTGCGAATTAACGCGGGCACTTTACAGCCTGCGCCTTAAGGGATGGTTTAAGTGTGTGACCGGTATATTAATTGGCCGAAGCGCGGGGCCGGATACCGAATTACCCACGCAGCAAAGCTATACTGATGCATTGCAATCCGCGTTGGGTGATTTACATATCCCTGTGATCTACGATGTCGATATCGGGCATATTCCACCGCAAATGACGCTCGTCAATGGCGCCCAGGCCACAGTGATATTTGAGAATCACGGAGGTTCAATTACGCAGCAATTGTAAACTGCGACAGGATTTTGCACTCGCAGATCAAGAGACAGCCTTTACAGCGTTCAGTTGTCCTGTCGTAGCCATGGCGTAATTGTCACGCCAGCTAACAATCCCTCAGGGCTGAGCATTCGAGTCACCGTCTGACCCCAGGGTTCTTTACGGTTTGCTACCAACAGGTGATAACCCTGGCGTTTTAAAACATCAGTCGCAATATCGATATTCTCGACTTCAAACTCAATCCAGCCTTGAGGCACAGGAATATCATCTGGCCATATTGCTGTACCAAAGCAGGACTGGGCTGCCTGGGATAATGGCCAAAGCGCGAAATGTTTCACGCCGTTGAGTACATCCGTATCCGTCAAAAAATAATCACTGTTGCCATCCATAGCTTTGAGCGGCAGGTTAAGCGCATCAATATAAAATGATTTGCTAGCATGGGTATCGCGGGTGACAGGACCAAAACCTGCGACGAACATAACGTTCAGACCGGATAAATCTGGGGACATACTTTCTCCTGAAGTTACCGTGAGGATATGAGGTATATCGCTAATTTATCCGTCAGGGATGCCCACAACAATCTCAATGTCGGGCGTGGTTCTGGTTTCGTGATGTTAACAGCATTTGAGAGGGATTTTGTACGGGGCAACAACCAGTACAATCATCGTCGTTGAACGCTGGTTTTTCCCTTGGGTTTTTTTGTCAAAGCTCACTGAAATTGTCTAATCACTGGCTCGTTAGAAATGTCCGTGTGTTGAAAAGTCCGCTTAGTGCCAGGAGGGGACATTACAGATATGGCCGCGCGGTGTCACTTGCGGGGGTTACATGATTTACCTGTAATCAAGTGCAATAGCAAACGGGCAAATATTCTTGAGGCTGCGGGGAAGTGCAGCCTCAGTGATATGACTGTGGAAAGCGGTTTATTATTTCTTTGCTGCTCGAATCAGGCCGTCAAGCCATTCCTGATGACCATTAAGCATTGGGTTCGGGCGGGTATTTGCCAGATCTTTTGCCGGGACTCCGTTCTGTGTTTCCTGGGTTAGGATACGGACCCTGTGACCGGAAAGATCCTCCAGTAGCCACGCATGATGGACATCGAGTCGTTGAGCGGTATCTTTTTCACCGGCCCATCCGTGCCATGCCAGGCGAGCAGGTTTACCTTCAGCAGGTGGAACAAACTCCACAACCTGAGCTTCAACTGGGAAACCAAACGTGCTGAAGTAGAAGCGAACCCCATTTTCCAATTCTGGACCTTTGTTGTCATAAAAGCGCACATCGGCGGAATTTTTATAGTATTCCGGCCATAGCAATGGCTGACTCAGGAGCGGCCAGACATCATTGACGTTCAGACCTGAGATGATCATTTCATTAGAAACAAAGTTATCGGTAAAACCCGGAATAAAGCCTTCAGGCCAGTTAATCGCGTTCATAAATTTCTCCAATTGCTATAGTTGAGTGTACTGCGTGTGTCATTACGGCAGTAACGTGATGACAGTGATTATTGGTGCAATGGAGTTATAAGGCGAATTGTCATTACTTATATTCTTAATAAAATAAATTATATCAGGGCGCGGGATGTTGGCTTACTTCTGCGCATAAAGCACGAATCCACTGATGACTTGGGTCACGATGGGTTCGCTCATGCCAGGCCATGCTCTTGGTAAAGCCGGGTACTTTCAGGGGCAAAGGAAGAATGATGAGATCGTTGTTAGTCAAGACCATGCGATGAGGTACAACTGAAATCATATCAGTCACTTGCAATATATCAGGTATCACCTGAAAACTATTAACTGACATGCCTACTCGTCGTGTCAGACTGAGCTTAGCCAGTGCTTCATCTGTAACACCGGTGAAGTTACCTTCTGATGACACCAGAATATGTTCCTGTTTGCAAAATTGTTCGAGCGTCATTTCTGAACTCGCTGCCAGAGGATGATGACGTCGTGCTACGCAGACATAATCTTCTTCATAGAGCGCTCTTCCATGCAGGTCTTCGGGGGTTGTTTGCGGTGTTATCAAAGCCAGATCAACTTCACCCCGAGACAACTGCTGATACATTCGCTCATTGTCCACGGGCCGCACGGCGATTTTAATATTCGGTGCACGTTGTTTTAGCTCAGCCATCAACGGAACGACAACAGCCTTAAGTGCATAGTCCGTTGCGACGATGGTATAAGTCAGTTCTACCGTCACGGGATCAAATTTCTTTGGTTTCAGCAGGATAGCGATATCGGTGAGGATTTGTTTTACCGGCGTAGAAAGTTCGTTGGCCCGCATTGTGGGGACCATACCGTGGCTGGTGCGAACAAAGAGTGGATCGTCAAAGTAATCACGCAAGCGAATAAGCATACCACTGACGGCAGGCTGCGTCAGGGAGAGGCGCTGTGCAGCCCGAGTCACGCTTCCCTCATCCAGTAATGCATCAAGGGCCTTAAGAAGGTTAAGGTCGAGGGTTCTGACATCATTTTTCATAATGAACTAGCCTGACAGATATTAAAATTTTAATTCAGGCTAAATGCTCGGGAAAAGGTTGTCTAGAAGGTTTGCGAGTATTTTCCTTTTGGGGGAACTTCCATTTCTGGATGGTAAGCCTTGTACGGATAAGTCCGCTTCGCTCAAAGCGGACCTTAAGCTCTCTTGCATTGCAGCTCTATGAAGATGGGATTATGTCTGCCATCATCTCCATGTCATTTCCTTGTACCGAAAATCTCGTCAGAACGTGATTGTAATGTCTTCAGCGCATTGAGCATATCGTCTTCGTCCAGAGATCGCTGGGATTTCTTCTCTGTGGGTTTCCTGCGTCGGCGCGAGGGGCCATCTCCGGCAGGGAGAGCCTGTGAACGGTTATTGTCGCGTTTGTCCTGTATCAGTTTGATAAATTCAAGTGTACGCCCGAGGCGCTTGTTGTCCACGATAGCCCCCTGGTCGATTTCCTGAAGGCGATCATAGGTGGAGTAGGGAAGGACAACCCCGTTTAGCCGGAGCTCTTTCCGGCCATCCGGGTAATGCCAGACCTCAATGTACTTGCCAATAGCCCTTCGGCTTAACTCATTGTCTTCAATCAGATAGAGCACTTTGTCATACTGCACCGTCAGGGATTTTGAAACACGGCGCGGTTCCCGCCATGTGAAAAATGCGGTCAGATCATCATCAGTTTCAAGTGGCCGGTGAACATCAAAGTCATGCCGGGGTGCTTTGCCAAAGCGCCGGTTGTAATCGGTCATAAACTCATCAGCAAAATCATTGGCTGCATCCACTGAGGAAATGCCCCTGAGCCGGAGCTCCTTTACCAGGCGATCCTGAAGCGTCAGATGGGCCCGTTCCACACGGCCTTTGGCTGAGCTGGTATTGGCGCAGATAGTCTGGATGTTCAGTTCGTGCATCGCACGGCCAAACTGGGTATAACCATCGCCACCGGTAGCGTTTTTATTGTTGATTCTGAAGACGCTGGCTTTATCGCTGTACAGCGCCAGGGGTTTGCCATGCTTCTCCAGATAGCCCCGCGTGGCTTCAAAATAGGTGAAAGTCGATTCCGATTTCACGAAACGGAGTTGCATCAGGCGGCTCGTCGCATCATCAACGTAGACCAGGGCAGTACAGGCAGGCGCACGGTTCTCGAACCAGTGATGGTCGCAACCATCAATCTGGATCAGTTCGCCGCAGCAAGCCCGGCGATAGCGTGGCTGCTGAATTTTTGGCGCACGTTTCTTGCGGGGAACCCAGAGCCCGGTTTTTATCATAAGCCGTCTGAGCGTTTCCTTACCAAGAACAATACCGTGATTTTCAGCGAGCTTTTCCCGCGCCAGTGTGGGGCCAAAATCGGCATAGCGTTCACGGATGATATTCAGGGCCTGATCAGTCAATGATGCGGGAAGCAAGCGATTTCCGGTGCGACCACGACTCTGGTTATTCATGCCCAGTGGCCCGGACTGACGATAACGTTTCAGCAGACGGCTGCAATGGCGCGGCGTGATACCGAGCATTTCGGCTGCCTGACCAGGACGCAGGTTGTGGTCGATGACATCCTGAAGGATTTTGAGGCGGTTGATTTCTTTCACGGTGAACATCCCGGTGTCATGTATAGTCACAGAAAACTCCTCATCAGGAAAAGTGAGTTGTTGACTAGGCATACAGGTCTGAGAACTATAGCCTGGACATTCCTAATGGAGCCACAAATAGACATTATCATTGAGCCCCTACATCATTGGTGCGCATAATGTATATTATGTTAAATAACCTCTATGAGTCTATTACTTCATGCTTTACTCGTGCGGCCACAGAAATCAGCATGTTGTGAATTTTGAGATACCTCCCTTTTATTGCAGCACTACCGCCCCCCAATAATTGGTTAGCGTAATATCCTTTCCCGGCTGTCCCTATCCCGGTTAAGCCTGACATCATGAAACTGAGGTAATCGAACTTCTCACCGGTATTGCCGGTTGCAACCTGGACAGCCCCATTTGCTCCGTAACTCAGTCCGGCACTAACAAATTTTTCCGTCAGCGTGGCTGATGACGTTAACAACGAACCCGCTCCGGCAACCGTACCCCAATAATTTTCTGGCTCACCGAAGAAAGCCAGAGCTCTATCACCCTGTGACGTATTGCTATTCAGATAGTTTAAGTCGTAGCGGTTACCTTCAATGACGTAGTCCTTCACATCCGGGTTTTCCAGCGAACCATACAGCCAGCCAGGCCGACCTGCCGCGCTGAGTCCGCCCTCAATATTCCATTTATCTTCCCCGGACAGCGCCGTCAGAGGGTCGGTAGCCACATCAATATGCAATTTCAGCCGGTTATCAGCACTAATTACAGCATACATGTTCTGAATATCTCCGCATTCACGACCGGCTTTACGACAGGCAGTCATTTCTCTATCAAAAGCATGCGCCTCGTCGTAGCTCAGATAATTATTCTCAACCGCAACCGAGGGAGTTGGAATTTCTTATATTACGGACCACCCCACGTTAATTGAGACTTCAAATCGCCAGGAACTATATTAAATAACTCTTTTATATAAATAAGATGTTGGTTATAATTTGGTGATATATTCTCATTGCATTTTTTAACATAATATTTTGCTTGGTTATTTAAAAACCATATATCGTGCTCTGTAAAGTTCTTATCCAAGATAGTAACAGTCAAATTATGAACAAGTTCAGCTTCGAGATAGCAAGATAAATTCAAGCTTTTTTCTTTATTTTCCGGTCTCTGTAGGTTTCTTATATAAGGCAGTGCAAGCCCTAACATTTTCACGTATATTTCATTTTTATACATGTAACCATCCTTATATTTATCACTTTCTTGTCGGCATAGAAGAGGCTCCAGCCGGAGCATTAAGCCAGCTTGGACGACTTGCCATATCAGAACCACCCTGAGCAACTTCTTTATCCCAGACCTGTGCTCCAACCGGATCGTCTTTCAGCTTCTTATCGCTTTCCGCGCTTTGCTTATCGCTGACCTGTTTCCATTTATCGATCACAGCCTGACAATCACCACCTGATTTCCGGCAGTCCGACAGCTCTTTATCAAAGGTCAGCGCTTGGTTTGCACTGAGATAGTTATTCTCAACCGTCGTCTTACCCGCCTGCCCCGCATTCAGCGCATCCTGCGTACTTCCGCCTGCCAGACCTCCGGCTAATCCTGCCGCGAGACTGGCAAATGCACTCAGCGTTGTTTTCTCATCTTCCGTCAGGTGACTTACGTCTTTACCGTAAATATTTTCAGACATTCGCCACCGCACGGCTGACGTCACCATTCGCCAGCCCCTGTATCAGCGCCGTCCCTGCTTCAACAATACGCCGGTTATCGCCGCCGACTTCCCACTGTGACTGATTAATTTCCGCCTGTATCGCCTGGGCTTTAATGTAACCATCAATGGTTGCAACGTCATCCGTTGCCTGCCCCGCCTTAGCAAGCTCTTGTTTCGCCGCATCGCGTTCAGCCTCTGATGGTGTCTCCCAGTCTTTATTCACCTTCCTGGTGGCGGCGATCTCTGCCTGCGTCGCCGCGATATCGGCTATCTGCTGGCCAACCTCGCCGATAAGCTGATTACGGTCTATGCGTTTTTGCTCGGCATCCTTATCAAATATCGTCTCCAGCTTCTCATGTGCGTTAGCCGTATCCCGGCTTAGGTCGTTGATATCCTGCTTTTGATTACCGCTGTCACGCACAATAATCTGGCCATCTGACATCGCCGCGTGTGTGGTATTGCTGCTCTGCCCGCTGTTATTCACCCCACTCAGTAACGCGCTGGCGCTGTTGGTGATGAGCTGGCCGGCAATCGGGCCACCCGAGTTGATGCCGATGCTCTGCTGTTCTACCTTGTAATCCGCGTGGTTGCGGATGTCGTTAAAGCCTAAGGTGCCAGTATCAAGACGATTTTTATCTTTATCCGCCTGGCTGATGATAACGGCTCCGTTAAGCTGGGTATGCTCACCCACGGTGATGTCAAAACCACCCTGTCCCGCGTTAATCCCCGTCTGCTCATCGACGGACTGGTAATCACTGTGCATCGCCGTCTTACTGGCACTGGCCGAGAATGAGCCGCTGTTCATGCTGGCGCTGCCGCTAACGTTGACGCTTTGCTGTTTCTCCCCCACGGTCACTTTAACGGTTAGCCTTAGCAATGGCCGGGTCGACATCAGCAACCGTTTTTTTTCTTCTGATAAAGCTCCAGATGCCCAGAGTAAGAATCAAGACCGGAGTCATACATTTTGAAATTAACATTCTGTTTTATCCACAAGGACATTCAGTCTATCGCGATTTGACCTCAAAGCAATCCTCGCTCTGCCCCCTCTTTCCCCTCTTCATGATGGCTATAAATCATAATCATTCGATAGCTAATTAAAGCACATCATCATTAATTAATTTCTTCCATCTCATTGCAAACAACAAAACTAATCTGACATTCCTTTCTCTGTATTTATAGAAAAATGAAGGTTGAATCACATGTAATTACGGCTGAGTGCCAAATTGCCATGTGGACTTGTCATAACTATTGCTGTTAAATATAAATGCGTTATCAAATTTAATATTTCACCAACAAACAGCGACAGACATTTCATTCATAAACATGAGAAGGTGAATATGCTATGGTTATTGTTTGTAATTTACTACGGGTGACAATATGAAAATTATGCACAGTCATGAGTTTTTCTTGTCAGAAAAACATGCTTTCTGCCTTTTTATGCTTGGTCAACAAAGTCTTGAAGAAGTTCATGGACATGATTTCGATGAGATTGTTATTGTGTATGAAGGTAGCGGATTCCATATAATCAACGATAACGTGCAATTTATCTATAAAGGCGACTTCTTTTTCGTCTCAACCACCGATACGCATAGTTACATATCAACCAATAACTTATCGGTAATTAATGTTCTTATCCATAAGAGTCGACCTTTTACATTTTTATCAAATATCAACAAACTCATTGCGAGAATTGAAGAAAACAACAGTCTTACCAATCAGTATAACATCTCTTTATCTCAGGATGATTTGCAGAAAATTATAACACTGAGCGAGGTTATCAACAGTCGCCAGGATGATGACTTCAATGATATCTATTTTTCGGCAACCGAGATGGCCCTCTTTGGTATTATCGATACACTATATCAGTGCACTCAGCGAAGAGCGACTCGCCAGTCTCATGATGCTTCAGGAAGAAAATATCTCCTTAACTTTCTGAAGTATAACTACCAGCGACATATTCACTGGGGCGAACTTTGCGATGAAAGTGGTATGGCAAAACGCACGATGTTCAGATTTATTAAAGATATCACCGGCTATACTCCGGGTAATTTTCAGCAGCTATTTCGCCTACTGAAGGCGCAGGAGTTATTGCGGACTACGGATAAAACCATCAATGAGATAGCTATCATCTGTGGTTTTCAAAATACGATCAGATTCACGGAAAGTTATAAACGACGCTTCCGCTACCCTCCTTCCCGGGAGAGAACTCTCACCCGTTAATTAGTATGAGCAATACCAGTATTAAAACACCTTATTGACAAGGTGTATTTCCGTGCAAAGAAAAAGAATGCCGCAATACCTCGAATATTAACCTTATTATAATTATCTCCTTAGAGAGGATAACAAGTATGTCAGTAAAAAAAATACCTAACCCCTGGTATGTTGGGGTCGTGTCAGGAATGGCATCCTACATAGACTCTGCCGCGATTGTGTCAAACGGTACTGCTCTGGTTATTTATCAGAAAACAATAGGAACTACGGCAACGGAAATAGGTGTTCTTTCCGGACTTCTCACATTATGTATTGCATTAGGCGCATTTACCGGCGGACGTCTGGGAGATCGTATCGGCAGGCGGCGAGTTTTTATCATTACCATGGCCATGATTATCATCGGCACCTCATTACTTGCTTTAGGTACAACATTTCATTTATTGCTGATCGGCACCTTACTCGTCGGTTTAGCGACCGGCGCTGATTTACCCGTCTCGCTGGCAACCATTTCCGAAGCGGCAACGGATAAAAACAGAGGAAAGATCATCGCCCTTTCCAACCTGTTGTGGACCATTGGTATTGGTATGACGATGGCGATTGCCGCCATTGTGGGTGAATGGGGAAGAAGCGGCGCGCAAATCATGTATCTGCATGTAGGATTGGTGGCTGCTGTACTGCTGGTTTTACGCTGGTCTATTCCCGAATCGCCTTTATGGCTGGTTGCCCGCGATGAACTTCGCCGTGGCGTCACGACGGTTCGCGCGCAAAAATCCTCCTATAAGGATCTGCTGCGAGGAAAATATTTATGGCCGTTTGTCGCACTTTGTATTTTTTACGCATTTACCAACCTCGCCGCTAACACCGGCGGACAGTTCGGAACCTACGTTGCGGTTAACGTGGTGGGAATAAGCGTCGGCACAAATTCATTATGGAATTTACTAATTATGCCCGTTGGTATGGCCTCCGGCATTTTGTTCATGCGTATCGTCGATACGCCTAAACGTATGCCCTTCTATATATTAGGTGCAGTCCTGCTAACCGGCGGATACGCCCTGCCGATGGTTTTTAATTTCACCCCTGCATCATGGTTCTGCTGCATGTTATTTACCAACATGGGTAGCGGTCTGGCATTCGAAGGAATTATGAAAGTCTGGTCGCAGGAGTCATTCCCGACCATGCTGAGATCGACCGCTCAGGGCGTTATTGTTGCCGTTGCCCGCCTCTCATGCGGTCTGCTCGCTTTTGTTACCCCCGTATTGCTTGATGCTGGCCCAATGGTGCTGTACGCCACACTCTCATCTGTTGTCGGTATTGGCCTGTTTATTGGCTGGCTCTGTTTCCGCGGGAAGCAGCGTAATGAATTTAATGATGAAGCGCAAATGCTCCCCCCTGATGACCGTAATAACGAAATGAATAAGCATTTAGCAAGTGAAAACTAAAAGGAGCGGTAACATGTTAGCGATTAAAAGCGTGTCATTAAACTATTCCACAACGCTTAACGGCACTGAGACTATGCCGATAATCGGCTGGGTGATTGACAGCAACCATCAAAATGTTGAGCAAACAGGCAGACAAATACAGCTGAGCGAAAACGCGACCTTTACAAAAATCGTTTATGACAGCGGTTGGGTCGCCAGCGCAGATTCACAAAATATCGTCTTACCTGACCTTGAGCTTAAAAACTCGCGTCATTACTTTATCCGGGTAAGGATAGGTGATAATCACGGAGAGCAGAGCGACTGGAGCGAGAGCGCCATGTTTATTACCGGGCTGCCGGGATCGAAGTGGACGGCGGATTTTATCTCTGCCGAGACCAGTGACGACAAAAATGAATCCAGAGGCACGCTGCTCAGAACGCTTTTTGAGCTCCAGGACTGCGATGATATTGATTCAGTTGTTGCCCATGCCAGCGCCCTTGGCCTGTATAAACTCTATGTCAACGGTGAAAAAGTGGGTAAGGATGAGCTAACCCCCGGCTGGACCAGCTATCACCACCATCTGCTCTATCAAACTTACGATCTGACGTATCTGGTCAACAGCGGGGAGAATGCAATTGCCGCCAGCATCGGCGCGGGGTGGTATAAAGGCGATATGAGCTTTAATCGCCAGCGTAATTATTATGGCGAACGTACCGCGTTTATCTGTCAGGTAGTCGTGACCTATAAAGATGGGCGGCAAACGATGTTCGGCACCGATAATCGCTGGCTGGCCACTGACTCGCCGGTCTTATTCTCGGAGATTTATGATGGTGAAACCTATGATGCGCGTCGTGAACAATTCGCCTGGAATAAGGTGAATTGCGATACGGCAGGATGGCGTGCGGTCAGCCTCGTTTCATCCAGCAAACGTGTCCTGCAGGCACAAGGGACCTGTACCGTACAGGCCATAGAAACCCTCAAACCTCTGGCCCTTCTCACGACACCTGAAGGCGATACCGTCATTGATTTTGGGCAGAATCTTACCGGCTGGGTTGAGTTTCACGTCAATGGCCAGGCCGGAGACAAAGTTATTCTTCGCCATTTCGAAGTTCTGGACAAGAACGGCAACGTGTATCTTGCTAACCTACGCTCGGCAAAGCAGCGCATTGAATACGTGCTTAAAGGGACGGATAACGAGATTTACCACCCTAACTTTACCTTTCAGGGCTTTCGCTATGTGAAGATAGAATCCTGGCCTGGAACGGTAGAGCTGGATAATTTTAAAGCCGTGGTAGTGCATTCGCAGATGGAACAGACCGGAGAGTTTCTCTGTTCTAATCCGTATTTAAATCAGCTACACCATAATATTCTGTGGGGTTTAAAGGGAAATTTCGTTGATGTCCCCACCGACTGCCCGCAGCGCGACGAGCGATTAGGCTGGACCGGCGATGCGCAGATTTTCTGCCGCACTGCGAGCTATTTGATGCAAACGCGCAACTTTTTCGCCAAATGGCTGACCGATCTTCGTTATGACCAGACGCCAGAAGGTGGCGTACCGCACGTCGTTCCCGATATCCTCACCGACAGAAGCGACGAAGACCGCTTTATGCGCGACGGCTGCACCCATTCTGCCGCAGCATGGGCCGATGCTGCGGTGATCAATCCCTGGACGCTCTATTTGATGTATGGCGATACCGCAACGTTACGCAACCAGTACGGCAGTATGAAGGCATGGGTTAATTTCATGCGGACTCACGCTACTGATAATAAATGGAGCTATAAACTTCAGTTCGGTGATTGGGTCGCGCTTGATGCTAAAGAAGGCAGTTATTTCGGCGCAACGCCGAACGATTTAACCTGCATGGCTTATTATAGTTTGTCCACATTATTGCTTGCCAAAACGGCAAAAGTGCTCGGATATATGGACGACTATGCAGACTATTCCACGCTTTATACCTCAATCGTTAACAGCTTCCAGCAGGAATTTTTTACCCCTAATGGACGTCTGGCGGCAAGAACGCAAACCGCACATATCTTAGCCCTTCACTTTGATCTGGTCCCGGATCGGTTCAGAGAAAGAACCATCAACACATTGGTTGAACTCCTTAATGAACATGACGGGCATCTGGTAACAGGATTTGTGGGTACGCCTTATTTCTGCCACGCACTCAGCAACAACGGTCGCAGCAAGGAAGCCTGGCAGTTGCTGTTAAAAGATGATTTCCCTTCCTGGCTCTATCAGGTTAAAGCAGGTGCAACAACCATCTGGGAACATTGGGATGGAATTAAACCCGATGGCTCAATGTGGAGCCCGGATATGAACTCCTTTAACCACTACGCCTATGGCGCAATCGGCGAGTGGATATATCGGGCAGTCGCCGGTATCGACACCGACGAAGACCACCCCGGATTCCGCCATATCCATATTAAACCGACCTTTGGCGGTAATCTTGAATGGATGAATGTCCGCTATCGTTCGGGATATGGTGAAATTCGCGTGAACTGGCAGGTAGATGAGCAGCAGGAGATTACGCTGGATATCACCATTCCGCACAACACCTGGGCCACAATTAAACTCCCGGCGGCAGGTGAAATTATAGAGAGCCATGAGCTCAAGTTTACCCTTACGGGAGATGAATATCAGGCCGTTGGCGGATCCGGCAAATATAAAATTAAATATCGGCAGTCGCGATTTTAATAATTAACCACCTCTGCTTTGCCGTTATTTAAAGAACAATGCCGTCACGCCTTTAATGATGGCGAAGCGTTTTTTCGCGATCTTACCTCTGTTAATGAATGGAATTATATAATGAAAAATAAAACTGCTCTACTATCGATGGGATTATTCCTGGTGAGTCCGACATCTTTTGCAGACTCACCGGAAATATCAATGGAACAACGCCTACAGCGCCTTGAGCAACGGCTCTATTCGGCAGAAACGCGGGCGCAAACCGCTGAAGAGGAAATCAGACAGCTGAAATCCGCGCAGGTACACGGTAGCACACAGGCTATCCCGGTCGTGGGAACGGCCTCCGCGCAGGAAACAGGCAATAATAAAACTGAGCCAACATTGACCCTCAGTGGATTTGGTGACCTCAAATTTTATGGCGACGTTGAATTTAATATGGACGCGGAAAGCCGCAAAGGTTCGCTTATTAACCAACGCGACGATAGCAATGAGAAATGGGATATTAATGGGCGCATTTTACTGGGTTTTGATGGTTACCGGGGGCTGAACGATGGTCGTTTTGCCGGATTTACGGTACAACCACTTGCCGACCTGAATGGCTCCGTTAATCTTGATGATGCTGCTTTCTTTTTCGGCAAAGAGCAGGACTGGAAAATTAAAGTTGGCCGCTTCGAGGCCTTCGACATGTTTCCCCTTAACCAGGATACTTTTATTGAGCATTCCGGCAATACCGCCAACGATCTGTACAACGATGGTCACGGCTATATCTATATGATGAAAGAGGGTCGCGGGCGGTCTGATTCCGGCGGCAGTTTTATGCTGAGTAAACAGCTGGATAACTGGTATTTCGAATTAAATACTCTGGTCGAGGACGGCAGTTCGCTACTGGTTGATAAAAAATATCATGGACGTCAGATTGATAATGAAAAAAACGTGGTTTATCTGCGCCCGGTAATTGCCTGGTCTGAAGATGCGCTGAGCGCCGCCGTAGCAATGGAGTCCAACGTGGTGAATAACGCCTGGGGCTATTATGATCCTCAGGGCAAATGGGTAAATCAGTCCAGACGAAACGGCTATGGCGCGACATTGACCTGGAACGGCCTAAAGAAAGATCCTGATAACGGTATTGTCGTTAACCTGAACACCGCCTATCTGGACGCTTCGGGTGAAAAAGACTTCACCGCCGGCGTTAATGCTCTGTGGCAGCGTTTCGAACTCGGTTATATCTACGCGCACAACAAAATTGAGCAATTTGATGGCAGTTCGCTGGCAAACTGTGACGATGGCTGCTGGATCACCCAAAAAGGCACCTATGACATCCATACGCTGCATACCTCATACCAACTTCCCGACCTGATGGATATGAAAAACTTCAATATCTATTTAGGCGCGTACTGGTCATGGCTGGATGAAAAAGGCGGAGACGAAAGCGTTCACGACCGCTACGGCGCCCGCCTGCGCTTCAAATACTTTTTCTGATCCCTTCGGAGGCCCGGTAAGGCGCCAGTCGCCACCGGGCAATACCCTAAGTCGATAGGTTGATTAATTCACCTGACAGGCCAGGCGCCTGATATTACGACCATTGCTGGAGGATTTATGCTGAAAAAACGGTTATCGCCTTTTCATTGTTCTGCGCTCTGACGCCCGCTGTGTTGAAGGTTTTGAGCAGTTTATCGCGTTTCTGAAGAATAAATACCCCGACTCGCGCAGCGAAATTAAACAGGCATTTGTTGACGGCGATTATGTGATCCTGCACGTTGAAGTGACCGGGCGTGAGCCTGGCGTTACGCGCGCGATTATCGATATTTCCACGTCGATGAGCAGCATAAAATCGTTGGGCACTGGGACGTTACCCAGAACGTTCCGGAAAAAACTGCCAGCGACAATAGTATGTTTTAACCCTTAACCAGCGCTGCCTTCCGCCCACTTTCCCTGCTTTCCCTATTTTTGCTTTAACAGAACAGAGCTTGTTTAATCCATTTATTTACTTTACTGTAAAGTAAATAAATTAACGAGATTAGCCTGATGTTCAACGACGAAAAATGGGGAAAACTATTTTTTTTCATTGGATTAGCCCTCTTTTCATGCTTTTCCAATGCCTCGTTGCGTCCGAGCGTTTCGCAAGAAACGCAGATCCAGGACGCATGTTCGCGTACGCAGGAACCGGCTCAGGCCAGTCTCTGCCATGCCCTTCGTATTCACCAGCATGTGGAGAGACGGCAACAAAACCTGCGTTTTTTACTGCAACAGAACATTTTCAGTATTCAAACCTATGACTACCTCTGGAGCGAATATCAGCAAATCAGCGCATGTTCCGAAATCAGCAGATTTCTGGTTACCCATGCCAGTGACGAAAATGCAACCTCACTGCCCTTTCCCCTGTCACTGCCGTGCCACGCGCTAAGCGAACCGCCTGCCGTATTCGTTCTGCAAGAATCTATTAACTGACCGAGGTGGCTAACGATGCTGGCACGCTTTTTCGTTTTTCGCCCCGTTTTCGCCGCCGTCATCGCCATTTGTATTATAGCCACCGGTGCCTTTGCACTGATGACGCTGCCGATAGAACAATATCCGGATATTGCCCCTCCCGGCGTCAACGTCACGGCAAACTACCCCGGAGCCTCTGCTGAAACCGTTGAAGACAGCGTGACTCAGGTGCTGGAGCAGCAGATCAAAGGTATTGATGGACTGCTCTATTTTTCTTCCAGCAGCAGTTCGGCAGGCCAGGCGCGAATTAGCCTCAGTTTCGACCAGGGCATTAACCCTGACATGGCGCAGGTTCAGGTACAAAATGTGGTCAATCAAGCAATTACGCGCTTACCTCAGGAGGTTCAGCAGCAAGGTATCACGGTAACAAAATCACAGGGCGACAGCCTGATGGTGGTAGCCCTCTATGATCAAAGTAAGCGGTTAACCAGCCTTGATATTAGCGACTTCCTGGTCAGTTCCCTGCAGGAGCCGCTGAGCCGAATTGAAGGCGTGGGTGAAACGACCGTGTTTGGTGCACAGTATGCGATGCGCATCTGGCTCAACCCTCTTCAACTGAACAGCTACGGTCTGATGCCCTCGGACGTGCAGGTCGCCATCGAAGCGCAGAATTCGCAGGTCACCAGCGGCGAAATTGGCGCGCTACCTACTCTTGAAGGACAATACCTGAACGCAACGGTGACCACACAGTTGCGGATGGAACGCCCGGAACAGTTTGAAAACATCATTTTGCGCACCCGCAGCGACGGTTCGGTAGTCTATCTGCGTGACGTTGCCCGCGTTGAGATCGGTGCGGAAAACTACCAGAACCAAACCACGCTTAACGGTTTTCCCTCCGCCGGGATCTCAATTCAACTGGCTTCAGGGGCCAATGCGCTGGAAACGGCGGAGAAAATACGGGCAGAGGTCGAACGTCTGGCGTCGCGCTTTCCGCAAGGCGTTGTTGCCGCTTACCCCCGTGACAGCACGCCGTTTGTGACGGTCTCTATCGAAAGCGTGGTACGCACGCTAATTGAAGCGATTCTTTTTGTGATCGTGGTGATGTACCTCTTTCTTCAGAGCTGGCGGGCGACGCTAATTCCGGCCCTGACGGTGCCGGTGGTCCTGCTGGGGACTTTCGGCATCCTCAGCCTGCTGGGCTACAACGTGAATACCCTCACTCTGTTCGCGATGGTGCTGGCGATTGGTCTTCTGGTAGATGACGCCATTGTGGTGGTGGAGAACGTTGAACGCTTGATGGCAGAGGAAAGCCTCACGCCGCTGGCGGCTACGCTACGATCCATGAATGAGATAACCGGCGCGCTGATCGGTATCGCACTGGTCCTCTGCGCTGTTTTTATTCCTATGGCGTTCTTCGGGGGATCGGTAGGGATTATTTATCGCCAGTTCACCGTGACCATTGTCTCCGCGATGGCGCTTTCTGCACTGGTTGCCCTGACGCTGACGCCAACGCTGTGCGCCCACCTGCTAAAGCCTGGACAGATTAAAAAAGGGGTATTTTTCAGCAGGTTCAATCGCGGTGTTGCTATCTGTCAGAATCGCTATCTTGCCATACTCCGTCAGATAGTCGGCCGCCCGTTCCGCTTTGTGCTCCTTGCGCTGTCGCTGACCTGTTTGATGTTCTGGCAATATCAGCAGCTTGCAACCGGTTTTTTGCCTGAAGAAGATCAGGGCGCGGTGATGGTTCAGTTTACCCTCCCTTCGGGTTCGCCGATAGCAATGACCGAGGAGGTCGGCGCTGAAATTACTCGCTATTTTATGACCGAGGAGGAAAACAACCTGCACGTCATTTTTATGGTCACCGGAAGAAATAACGCCGGCAGCGGGCAGAACGTGGGTATGGCCTTTGCCGAATTAAAGCACTGGGATGAGCGACCTGGAGAACATAATAGCGCCAGAGCGATTATTGCGCGGGCAAACCAGTATTTTAATAAAACCTCCCGGCTGGCCAACATCACTATTATGTCTCCGCCAGTCGTGCGCGGGCTTGGGCAATCGAGCGGCTTCGAGTTATGGCTACAGGACAGTTCGGAAAGCGGCTACCCGGCGCTTATCCTGGCACAATCCAGCCTGCTCAATGCTGCCAGAGAAAACCCCAACCTTACCGCCGTACGGATGAATAGCCTGGAAGAAAAGGCGCAGCTACAGGTTGATATCGACAGACAAAAAGCGCAGGCTCAGGGCCTGGATCAGATCGATATCAACAGCACCCTCTCGGCCGCCTGGGGCGGCGTGTATATCAACGACTTTATCGACCGCGGGCGCGTAAAGCGCGTTTATATGCAAGGAGATGCGCCCTGGCGTTCAACGCCGGAAAATTTATCCGCCTGGTTTGTCCGCGGCAGCAGCGACAATATGACCTCCTTCGATAGTTTCTCGTCATCGCGCTGGACCACCGGACCGCAGATGCTTCAACGATTCAATGGTCTGCCGGCCGTGCAGTTTCAGGGGAGCGCAGCAGCGGGCATCAGTTCGGGTTCAGCAATGACGGAGATGTCCGGACTGGTGAGCGCGCTGAGCGGGTTTGATCTGCAATGGAGCGGTTTATCCTGGCAGGAGCAGGCATCTTCGGTACAAACGCTATGGGTGTATCTGGCCTCTCTGGCTTTTATGTTTTTATGTCTGGCCGCCTTATATGAGAGCTGGTCTGTTCCGATTGCCGTTATGCTGATTATTCCCCTTGGTATCGTGGGCGCCGTCAGCGCCTCTTTACTCGCCGGGTTTGAAAATGATATCTACTTCCAGGTCGGAATGCTGACGACGATGGGCCTTTCAGCCAAAAATGCCATCCTGATCGTTGAGTTTGCCCTTGCGCACTACCGGCAAGAGAAACCGCTGTATGAGGCTTCTCTGGAAGGCGCACGCCTGCGTTTGCGCCCTATCATCATGACTTCACTTGCATTTGTTGTCGGCGTTATCCCTCTGGTACTCTCTACTGGTGCAGGCGCTTCCAGCCAACGAGAAATTGGAACCGCGGTAATCGGCGGTATGCTCAGCGGGACGCTGCTCACGCTGCTTTTCGTTCCACTCTTTTTCCTGCTGGTGCAGCGAGGAATCATGCGGCTAAAAGACGCAAACAGTAAGGATTCAATCGATGGTCAATCAACGCGGGCGGCCGATGAAAGCCCGCCCTCGCATTTTACAAACCGCTCGTAAGCTGTTTCTTGAGTACGGACTTGATGTCTCTCTCGATACAATTGCGGCAGAAGCAGGGACCACGCGACCGACGCTATACAGCCATTTTCCCGGCGGTAAAGACGCCCTGTTGCTGGAAACCTTTGAGTTGCTTAATGACAACATGCAGCCGCCGTTACGTCAGCTCTTGCAGGAAAGTCATCAGGATCTTCCCACGCTGTTGCGCGGGTTCGCTAAGGTCGTGCAGCAACACTTTTATACGCCGGAGAATATCCATTTTCAGCGCCTGCTGATCCAGGTGCTGGTACAAAAGCCCGAGCTATACCACACGCTTGAACAGCGCCCCTCAGGTCGCGTTTTGCAGGCGCTAGGCGAAATACTGGCGCAGAAACGAGACGAAGGGCTCCTGACCATCAACGACCCGGAGCTCCAGGCGACGGCGTTTCTCGGCGCGATTATGGGATATCTGCTTCCGGGAGCATTAATTGCGCAAAAAGCGGTAGCCCCAGAAAAGCTCGACCAGCTCGCCGAGTGTTCGATTACCGTCTTCCTTACGGCCTGGGGCTATAAGCCATAGCGTCGCCGCCCCCCTTGCAGAGGGATTAAACGCGAACAACCGGCCCTCAGCTAAAATCCCCGGCCGCCTGCCCGCCGAACAGGATCCGCGACAGCGCCAGAATGCCTGGCGCCTTCCAGAAACCAGTGCGCGTGCAGCAGCGCATTGCACAATAACATCACTAGCAGCCCGCGAATGGCGATTAACACCTCGCCGATGATCCATTCTGTGACGCCCAAAGCGATGATGGTGATGCTGGCCGTGTATAGATCATCCCTTTTGGCGGATATCATTAATCAGCCCTGTTCTGCTTGTCCTCACAACCCCCTGGTTTTCGCCAGATCCATCACATTATAAATAGAACTCATACCTGTGCTTGGTTTTTTGAACCAGACACAATTCGTCGCCTGCCTTAAGTTGTATGCGAACGTTCATCACATAACACAAACAGAACATTCATACCGCCTGCTTAAGGAAGTCACTCTATGAATCAAACAAACATCGTTGATGTAAAGGCGTGGATCGATGCCCGGCCAATATCACGTTTTCAGTGGCATGTCCTGCTCCTTTGCTTTCTTATCATTATGCTTGATGGTTACGATGCCGCAGTTATGGGCTTTATTGCTCCTGCGTTAATTGAAGACTGGGGTATCAGTCGCGCTCAACTAGGCCCGATACTGGGCGCTGCCATGTTCGGCGTCGCTATCGGTGCTTTGGTCGCAGGGCCGTTGTCGGATCGTTATGGCCGCAAGCGGGTCCTGCTCTGGTCAGTTGCTTTGTTCGCCCTTTTCAGCCTGGCTGCTGCAGCAGCGCAAAGCCCGCTACAAATGGCGCTAATGCGCTTTCTCACCGGGTTAGGTTTAGGGGCTGTCATGCCAAACTGCGTCACGCTAGTTGCGGAATACATGCCTGAACGCCGTAAAGGATTAATGATTACCCTGATGTACAGTGGATTTAATGTCGGCTCCGGACTGGGTGGATTTATTGCCGCTGCTCTGCTGTCGCGCTACAGCTGGCATTCGGCGCTGATTTTCGGCGGTGTGCTACCGCTGGTTCTGCTGCCCATTATGATCGCCCTGCTACCAGAGTCGGCTATGAGCATGGTTGCCCGCCGAGTGCCAACAGAAAAAATTGCCAACGTGCTGAATCGTCTGGGTGGAAACTTCAATGAAAATAATATCTTCACATTGAATACCCCGCAGATATCGCGCAGCAGTAAGGTGATTCAACTGTTCCGTCACGGATACGCCAGAGGGACAGTTGCATTGTGGCTGACCTATTTTATGGGACTGTTTGTCATTTACCTGCTTAATGGCTGGCTACCTACGATTCTGCGTTCCGGAGGGCTCTCACTGCAGCAGGCTGCGATCATCACCGGCCTGTTCCAGCTTGGTGGTCCACTTGGCGGTATTATCGTCGGCTATATGATGGACCGCACTGCCGCCAAAAAAGTCATTGCCCTTACCTATTTCCTTGGTTGCCTGTGTCTGTTAGCGCAAGGACTGATGGATTTCGGTTCAGTGGCGCTGGCGGTGCTGATCTTCATCAGCGGGATGTGCATTAATGGGGCGCAAAATGGTCTTCAGGCTTATTCCCCCGCCTATTACCAAACGGAAATTCGCGCCACGGGCGTAAGCTGGATGCACGGCATCGGCCGCACGGGGGCGATTCTGAGCTCTACGCTCGGCGGCGTCATCATGCTGGCCGTTCCGGGGCACTCATCCATTTTCCTGGTGCTCGCTTTGTCAGCTTGTCTGGCGGGCATCGCTATTTTGATGCACCGTATGAACCGAAAAGAGCCTCGAGCAACAGAGGCAGAAATGAGCGCCCTGGCGCAAACCCTGCGTAACCGATAACTGGAGTTTCATTATGGCCCGAATACTTGGCGGTATTGCCGTCTCACACACGCCGACGATTGGCTTCGCGGTTGATCACCACAAACAGCAGGATCCGGCGTGGACCCCTATTTTCCAAAGCTTCGAGCCCCTTCAGCGCTGGCTTGATGAGAAAAAGCCCGATGCGTTGGTCTACATCTTTAACGATCATGTGACCGCATTTTTCTTTGACCACTATTCCGCGTTTACCCTCGGAATTGACAAAGAGTATGGCGTAGCAGACGAAGGCGGCGGCCCGCGCAATCTGCCGTCGGTAAAAGGCGATGCGGCACTCTCGCGGCATATTGGTGCAAGCCTGATGGCCGATGAGTTTGATATGTCGTTCTTTATGAATAAAAAACTGGACCACGGGTTGTTTTCCCCCCTGTCGGCGCTTCTGCCCTGGCAGCAAGAAGAGGGATGGCCAACCCGCGTGATCCCGCTGCAAATCGGCGTACTGCAATTCCCTGTGCCGAGCGCAAAACGTTGCTATAAGCTGGGCCAGGCATTACGGCGTGCCATTGAAAGCTATCCGGAGGATATTGACGTGGCGATTGTCGCCACCGGCGGGCTGTCGCATCAGGTGCACGGGGAACGCTGCGGATTCAACAATACCGACTGGGACGCGCAGTTTGTCGATATGCTAGTTAACGACCCGGAAAAACTCACCGAAATAACCATCAGTGAATATGCGACTCTGGGCGGTATGGAAGGCTCTGAGGTTATTATGTGGCTGGTGATGCGCGGCGCCCTTTCGGCCAATGTCACGGAGACCTGGCGTGATTACTACCTGCCCTCAATGACCGGCATTGCCACGCTTATTCTGGAAAATAACGCACGCACGCCGCCTGTGGACACCCTGACCCGCCACCGCCAGCATATGGCACAGCAACTGGCTGGTGTTGATAACCTGCCGGGAACGTATCCTTTTACGCATGAGCGCAGTCTGAACGGCCTTCGGCTGAACAACTTTCTGCATAAGCTGACGCAGCCCACCTGGCGCCAGCGTTTCCTGAGTGCGCCGCAGGCACTGTATGAGGAGGCCGAGCTGAGCCAGGAGGAACAACGTCTGCTGAACGAACGCGACTGGCGTGGTTTGATCCAGTACGGCGCGAGCTTTTTCCTGCTGGAGAAAATGGGCGCAGTAGTCGGTGTATCGAATCTGCATATTTACGCCGCCATGCGCGGTCAAACGCTGGAGGAATTTCAGAAAACGCGAAACCAACAGGTCACCTATTCTGTCGCTGGCACCCGTTAACCTTTCGCCACGTGGTTATGAATAAAAGTGAGCAAGGCTTGCGTTGCCGGTGACGGTAGGCTCCCTTCCCGAAAGGTCAGCCCGATACGGCGTGTAGTATCGGGCAAACGGACTGGCAAAACGGTGAGCAGCCCGTTCTCAATTTCATAGCGCATTTGGCTTGTAGAGACCGCAGCCAACATATCGGAGTGAAGCAGCAGGCCACGCACCATTGCCGCATCACCGGTTTCAACACAGGGCTGTGGTAGAGGTAGCCCTGAGATGAGAAAGGCATTGTCCAGCAGATGCCGCGCCGGAGCGTTTGAGCGAGGTAGCACCCACTGCGCCTGCGCCAGCTTGCTTCTGGGATCAGGATCGTGCAGCAATGGATGGTCATTGCGCGCCAGAATCAGCATATCCTCTTCAAAGAGCGCCTCGCTTTTCAGGTCGGGGAGATCCTCATTCTGACGCAAGGCGCCAATAATAAAATCAATATTGCCCGCGCGCATGTCCGACACCAGAGACTCATACGGGCTCTCGTTCGTCATTATTGTGATGTTGGGATGGCGCGCCAGGAAACTGGCGATCGCTCCGGGTAGCAGTTGTGTCCGACTAAGTGGCAGCGCACCTATACGCACGCTTCCCTCCAGCACGCCGCGCCGGGCGGCGAGATCGCTCCAGATATTATCCAGTTCGTTCAGCGACCGACTGATGTGGGGATAAAGTACGTCTGCCGCAGCTGTCGGACGAACCCCTTCCGGAGTACGACGAAATAGCGTCGCGTCGGCCCCTTTCTCAAGAATTTTAAGTGCTGCGCTGATGGCCGGCTGCGTCACCCCGAGCTGGGTCGCGACGGTCTGGGTATGATTGACATGATACAGTTGAATAAAAATTTCCAGTCGACGGGTATGAAATAGCCAGCCTGCATCCGGCAGCGCGGTAGACGCGCTGGTGCGCACCCTTAGTTTTTGCATCAGGGCAGGCACTGCCTGCAAATCCTCTACCGCCCGCCTGGCGCGCGGTAATATGCATTTTCCGTACTCCGTAAGCACCATACCGCTGTAGTGACGCTCGAAAAGAATGACGTTCAGTGAGGCTTCCAGGTCGCGTATTGCACGCGTAATGGCGGACTGTGTACGAAATAAATCATCGGCGGCACGGGAAACACTTCCCCTTAAAGCTACCTGACAGAAAAAGCGTAGCTGCATAATATTTATCGATTTGCTTCGTATTTTTCTCTGCATGATCGGCCCAACACCACTCAATGAATTCAATAACAACATAAATAAAAATCATAGCGTTCACAAGTTAACGAATTACCTTCCTGTGACGGGACATGACAAGCTGACAAAAAACAACAGAGGAAGACACCATGTCCCAACCGATTCGTGAAAAAAGTGCCCTTGTCGTTAGCGCCCACTCCGCTGATTTCGTCTGGCGTGCAGGTGGCGCGATAGCCCTGCACGTCGAGCAGGGCTATCAGGTGCATATCGTCTGCCTGTCGTTCGGCGAGCGCGGGGAGTCCGCTAAACTGTGGCGCAAAGGCAATATGACTGAAGAAACGGTAAAACATCATCGTCGGGAAGAAGCGCAGGCTGCTGCCAACATTCTCGGGGCCAGCGTGGAGTTTTTTGATATTGGTGACTATCCGCTGCGTGCCGACAAAGAGACCCTGTTCCGCCTGGCGGATGTTTATCGTCGAGTGCAGCCGCACTTTGTCCTGACCCACTCCATGCAGGATCCCTATAACTACGATCATCCGATGGCGTCGAACCTCGCGCAGGAAGCCCGCATTATCGCCCAGGCAGAAGGATACCGTCCGGGTGAACCTGTCGTGCAGGCGCCGCCAGTCTATTGTTTTGAGCCGCATCAGCCTGAACAGTGCAGTTGGAAGCCGGACGTCCTGCTGGACATCACCCGCGTCTGGGAGAAAAAGTATCAGGCAATCCAGTGCATGCAGGGCCAGGAACACCTGTGGGAATACTATACTCGCGTGGCGCTCCAGCGGGGCGTGCAGGCTAAACGTAATATCGGCATCACCGCCGCACGTGACATCGTGCATGCCGAAGCTTTCCAGAGCATCTTCCCTCGTGTGACGGAGAATCTTGCATGAACCTGCTTAACCGTAAAGGCGTTGTCATCCGCTCCCTTCCACGCAAGGACAATACCACCCTGCGTCAGTTCAGCGCTGCAGGGGTAGCTACGCTTCACGAAGCTTATGACCGACAGGGGCTTATGGCCCCGTACATCAGACCAATACAACAGGGCATATGCCGTGCCGGAAACGCAGTCACCGTGCTGGTCACGCCCGGCGATAACTGGATGTTCCACGTTGCAGTCGAGCAGTGCCGTCCGGGCGATATCCTCGTGGTAGCCCCCACTTCACCCTGCGGGGATGGTTTTTTTGGCGACCTGCTGGCAACGTCGTTACAGTCGCGCGGCGTCGTGGGCCTGGTGGGTGATATCGGTATCCGTGATTCGCATACCCTCCGCGAGATGGGCTTTGCCGTCTGGTCCCGGCAGGTTTACGCCCAGGGTACGGTGAAAGAGACGCTGGGCTCGGTTAACGTCCCGATTATCTGTGCAGGCCAGTTGGTGACGCCGGGGGATGTGATTGTCGCCGACGACGACGGCGTGGTGGTCATCCCGCACGCGTTTGCCCGCGAGGTGTTGGTAAAAGCCGAAACCCGAATAGCGAACGAAGAAGCGAAACGAGAGCGGATGGGGAACGGCGAACTGGGGCTGGATATCTACGCAATGCGTCCGCGTCTCGCCGAGAAAGGGCTGCGTTATTACGATAACGCTGAAGACGTGGAGAGCTAAACATGGCACAACGCAGAATTCCCTGCCTACTGATGCGCGGAGGCACCTCTAAGGCAGCCTGCTTTCTCGCGGACGATTTACCGGTGGAACCCGCAAGTCGGGACGCAGTGCTGCTAGCGGCGATGGGCTCGCCCGATGCACGTCAAATCGACGGCATTGGCGGAGCCGATCCGCTTACAAGCAAGGTGGCAATCATTCGCCGCTCGGCTCGGCCAGATGCCGATGTCGATTACCTTTTTGCCCAGGTGAACGTCGATCGTGCCGTGGTCGATTACGGTCAGAACTGCGGCAACATTCTTGCTGCTGTTGGACCTTTTGCCATTGAGCGCGGCCTGGTTGACTGCGTCGCCCCCCTAACCCGGGTGCGCATCTATATGGAGAACACCGGCCAGCTTGCGGTTGCAGAAGTGCCCTGTGACAACGAAGGCGTGGAGTATGCGGGCGAGACCCGCATTGATGGCGTACCCGGTACGGCCAGTAAAATTGTGCTCAATTTTCTCGACGTGGCGGGATCAAGCTGCGGCGCGCTGCTCCCGACCGGACAGTCTCGGGATCGCTTCGACGGCATCGATGTAACCTGTATCGATAATGGTATGCCGGTGATCCTTGTCCGTGCCAGCGACCTCGGGCGCACAGGTTATGAGACCCGTGAACAGCTCGACGCAGACGATGAGCTGAAGCAGCGGCTGGAGTCTATTCGCCTGCAGGCCGGACCACGCATGAATCTGGGAGACGTGTCGCAACGCACGGTTCCCAAAATGACGCTAATTGCCAGGCCGCGCACCGGGGGAGCTATCAGCAGTCGTACTTTTATTCCGCACCGCTGCCATACCTCGATTGGCGTTTTCGGCGCGGTGAGCGTCGCCAGCGCCTGTCTTATTGAAGGCTCAGTGGCGCAAGAGCTGGCGAGCCTTGAGCGTATGCCAGAACTGAGCGTTGAGCACCCAACCGGTGAATTCAGCGTGGCGCTCCAGCTTGCTGATAACGGCCAACTGACAGGCTGCGGTCTGCTGCGCACGGCGCGGCTGCTGTTCATCGGCGACGTTTGTATTCCGGCCAGCGTATGGCCGCGTGAGGAGCTGTGATGACGACAATAACATTTATAGGCTATGGTGAAGCAGGAGGCATTCTTGCTGATGCACTGGCAAAAGAGAACCCGGTCACCGTCTGGGATTGCAAGTTTAATGGTCCCGAGCGCGATGCAATGATAATGAAGGCGCGTCAGGGAGGCGTGCGGGCAGCAATCTCACTGGCCGACGCGTTGACAGGTGCCGAACTCATCTTTTCCACCGTCACCGCAGGATCCGCGTTAGATGTCGCGTCACAAGCAGCCCCGCTGATGGCGGATAAGCAGTATTTCCTTGACCTAAACTCCGTCGCCCCACAGACCAAGCGGCAGGCTGCCGAACGCTTTAAGCCCGGCACTTACGTTGATGTCGCGGTGATGGCGCCTGTTCCCCCCGCAGCACTCAGAACGCCTTTGCTGATCGGGGGCCCACAGGGGGAAGCTATCGCCGAATTACTGACCGCGCTAGGATGTCATGCCCGCTACGGTGGGAACGACATTGGCAGCGTGTCGGCAATCAAGATGTGCCGCAGCGTAATGATCAAAGGACTGGAAGCGCTTACCGTCGAATGCCTGTTCGCCGCCCACCGGTACGGCGTTGAGGAAGCGGTGCTGGCATCGCTACACGCCAGCTTCCCCTCATTGGGCTGGAATGATGCCTTCCCCGGCTACCTGATAAGCCGCGTTGCCGAGCATGGCTTCCGACGCAGCGAAGAGATGGAAGAAGTGGTCAAAACCCTTCGCGACGCAGCGGGTGATAGTGTGATGAGTCAGGCGACGGCGATAGCCCAACGCCACCTGCCAGAACGTATGGCCGCGCTAGGAATTACCTATGCGCAGCTTGAGCCGTTTAACTGGAAAGCGCTGACAGCGTTGCTTAAAGACAACATTTAAACGCACCGAGCAGCGTGTAAGGAAGAAGGACGATCCTGCAGCACGTTGTGCGTTATACGCGTTACCAAAAGGAGCAGCAAACTAAAGTGAAACCCTCGCTTAAAACGCTGCTCCCCAATCACAACGATTACAACCTCAATTAGAGATTTGCAACGTTGTGATATACTTTTTGTACATCATCGTCATCTTCAAGGGCATCAACAAGACCTTCAAAGATTTCCAAATCTTCTGGTGAAAGCTCAACTTCAGATTGTGCAATCATTTCTAATTCTGTCGTTGAGAATTCAGTAATTCCGGCTGCTTTCAGAGCTGCAATACCTTTATGAAGGTCTGTAGGTTCGGTATAAATAACGATGTTTCCTTCTTCTTCGGTTACATCACGAACATCAACTTCAGCTTCAAGCAAAATTTCAAAAATACGATCGGAGTCTGTTCCTTCAAATACAATCACGCCAGTATTATCGAACATGTAGCTGACCGCGCCCGCCGCACCGATGTTGCCGCCTTTCTTATTGAAAATCATGCGGACATTCGCGATCGTACGGTTAACATTGGAAGTCAATGTTTCAGCAATAATCATTGAACCACTCGGTCCAAAACCTTCATAACGGCCTTGTACGAACGTCTCATCCCCGCCACCTTTAGCCTTATCAATGGCTTTATCAATAACGTGTTTTGGAACTTGGGCTTGCTTAGCACGTTCAATAACGAATTTTAAAGACGTGTTTAACTCTGGATCTGGTTCACCTTGTTTAGCAGCAGCATAGATTTCCACACCGAACTTTGCATATACTTTAGACGTTGCACCGTCTTTAGCCGTTTTTTTAGCAACAATATTGGCCCATTTACGTCCCACTGGGATGCTCTCCTCGACAATTTATTTACATTACTGGCAGAATAATAATCTATTTGCTTTATCCGCCATATTATATCACAATGTATAAATATTCGTCCATGAGAAATGGAAAAGCTAAGTTTTTCGGAATGTTACTTTAACTCTATCAATATTTAACATTATAGATAAACAATGCCTATGCTTTCTTTTGAGCCTGTTTTTTATTTATTTTAATAATTTATCTACGCTGGAAATATATAAATAAAATAACAAATGTGATAGCGCAGGTATTGTAGGGTATCGTGCGCTACGTGAAATCTGCGTTTTGTCGCGGGTCATTTCCCTCAGAATTGACGTAGCGACGCTAACCCGTTTTTTATTGCAACAATAAGAGTAAGCGTCTACCTTTGTCGTACCTTGCCAAGGTTCTTAACCTTATGATGCCAAAACATAAACTCGTTTCTGCGTTTTGTATACTGTTCCTGCTCGGCACCACCTGCGGTTGTTCACTCACGCGTGTCTCTGATACCACACTCGCTGAAGAAGTCGCGAATCTGAACGTGATTGGCATGCGCCTTGGCGATGCCAGAGAGAAAGTTCGTCGCCAGGGATATGAATGCAACGATCAGGGCATGCTTCGCCATGTACAAACCGAACATGTCAGTCGGCCATTAATACAGCTTGAATGCAGCCGTTCGAGCAGCGAACTTTTTTGCCCGCAGATTCGCAATGTGGTACTCAATGCCGATCCGCAAACGCTGACAGTGGTCGATGTGGGTAAATACATCACTCAGCGAGCATGTTTTTAACACCCGGAATGTCGTTATCCCGCAAAACGCAACCGTTGCCGCTGGCGATGGTTTCTTGTACCCTTCCCTCGCCTATCCATCAGTAATTACGGAATCCAATGACCACGCAGACTTCCAAAGATCCTTTACACGGCGTAACCCTTGAAATGCAGGTTAACGCGCTGGTTGACCGTTATGGATGGCAGCAGTTAGCGAAGCTTATCAACATCAACTGTTTCAAGAACGACCCGAGCGTGAAATCAAGTTTGAAGTTTTTGCGCCGAACGCCCTGGGCTCGTGCGGAAGTGGAAGCGTTGTATCTGGACTCGTTGACTGACGAAAAAGCAATTACGCCGGCGGAACCGACGTTTGATCCATGGGCGAACAGCCGCGCTAAGCGCGAGAGTTAATATAAAGAACGCAACCACCGGTTGTGCGTGGTTGCGATTTCCCCTCCGTACTGCCACCAGCTTACCGTCATTTATATCGAGCAAGCCGACCGGCCTAGACTACGATGAGATCGTATTTTTTGATCTTGCGATACAACGTGGCAATCCCGATGCCTAACTCGTCTGCCGCTTGCTTTTTATTGCTATAGCGGCTTAACGCATCACGAATCATCTGCCGTTCCATCTCTTCGAGCCCGGTCACTCCCTCCTCATCTTTCACGGCTCTGACCACAGTTGACCCCGGTGTATCCGCGCGCTCGCCGGCCTTGCCGCTGCTTACCAGGTTTGGCGGTAGCAGAGAAACATCGATCACTTCGCCGGAAGGTACCACGTTGACCAGATACTCCATCAGGTTACTCAGTTCACGAATATTGCCAGGCCAGCGATAGCTTTTCAGCAGCGCAATCACCTCTGGCGCGACGCCGGGATAGACCAGTTCCAGCCGCCGGGTATGCAGATGCAGGAAATAGTGAATCAGCAGTTCAATATCATCCTGGCGTTCACGCAACGGCGGTAGACGTAGCGGAATGACGTTAAGCCGATAGTAGAGATCTTCACGGAACTTACCTTCGGCGATAAACTGCTCAAGATTCTGATTGGTGGCGGAAATGATACGAATATCCACCGGAACCGGATGACTTGCCCCTACCGGCTGAATCTCACGGGATTCAATAGCGCGCAACAGCTTGGCCTGCAGCGTGAGCGGCATATCGCCAATTTCATCCAGAAACAGCGTCCCGTAATTAGCGGCCTGAATCAGCCCCGTTTTGCCATTCGCCGATGCACCGGTAAAAGCCCCTTTCACATAACCGAACAGCTCGCTTTCCAGCAGCTGTTCGGGAATGGCTGCACAATTAATGGCAATAAACGGCTTATCTTTGCGGTCGCTCAGCTTGTGCACCGCACGGGCAACGACCTCTTTACCGGTTCCGCTTTCCCCGACAATCATCACGCTTGATGGGCTTGGGGCAACGCGAGTAATCAGCTTTTTCAGCTGCCGCATTGGCCGACATTCTCCAACCATCTGTTCAATCTGCGGCCCTTCCTGCGGCGCGGTAATATCTGCCGAAGAGTGTGACTGATGAAACGCCATCAGGAACAGCCACTGATCCTGAATGGCGTGCAACTGACCAATGATAAGCTCTTTCTTATCATCAATAGAAATGACATGTTGAACGTGACCGCGAATAAAATTTTGCGCGAACGTCAGCGGCCGAAAATGAATCTCTTTACCCACCATATTACCCTGAGTGGCCCCAAGGATTTTTAACGCTGCCTGATTAACAAATTTGACTTTCTGTTCCTGACTAACAACCAGTACTCCCTGGTCCATATTGTCAAGCATCGTTAAAAACATTTTCTGGATATTGTCGCCACCGCTCTGATCCTCAAGTAAGCGGGAGACAAATATGGAAGAGACGTGACGGACATAATCGGAAAACTCGGTGATGTTATCATTTATTCGCTCCTGCTGGTCGCGCGTCAGCGCAATCAGACTAATAACGCCGACGCACTGCTCCTGATAAATCACCGGCGTGCCAAGGAAGGCCTTTTCTTTGCAAGTATCCTTACTTTCACAGCCTTTACAGAGCGGGTCAAAACGAGAATGGGTAACTACCTTCTCCTTCTTTGTTTCGATAATGTAACGAAGAAGTCGCGAATCTGTATTTAATTTGCGACCGAGAAATTTTCCGTAACTTCCCGTACCGGCCACGCGGCACAGCGAATTGTCGACAATTTCAACTTCAAGCTGGAGAACGCTGGAGAGCATACGGGCAAAGCGTTGAATTGTCGGCTGAATTTGCATCAAGATAGATGACGAGCTGGAAGGTATCATAATATCACTCACTGAAAGCTAACTGGGTGAACGACAACATTTATTTCTCTACGATGATACTACCGCAGCCCTTAGCAATAATTGATGCAGTGCTTTCTCTTTTTCGGTTCTTGAAGCAAATATGGAAGTGGTATCACACTTTCATATCAATGTGATAATTTTCAGGGTGATTTTATCAATTTGGCGCACTTCTCTACCGGTACCCTGAATATTCCGCCAACGGCCTCGAAACGCAAATAACAATATGACGAAATTATTCATCATCCTATTTGTTGTCATTCGCCATGACAGCTTCTTTTTCGTGACGCCTATCTCATAATTTCAGCACATTCTCCGCAACTCATTCGGTCCCTTTGAAATTGGCACGCTTATTGTTAGTGAAATATCAGCGCTGGCATTCGCCGCAGCGGCCACCAGCAATCAATAAGCCCGTCATTCACGACCAGGATTGAAATATGAAAACTGTTAACGAACTGATTAAGGATATCAACACGCTGAATTCCAATCTGCATGAGAAGGATTTTCTGCTGACGTGGGAACAGTCGCCGGACGAACTCAAGCAGGTGCTGGACGTCGCGGAAGCGTTAAAAACGCTGCGTGCGGAAAACATTGCCACCAAAGTGTTTAACAGCGGGCTGGGGATTTCGGTATTCCGCGATAACTCTACGCGAACCCGCTTCTCCTATGCTTCCGCGCTGAACCTGCTCGGGCTGGCGCAGCAGGATCTTGACGAGGGGAAATCGCAGATTGCTCATGGGGAAACGGTGCGCGAAACCGCCAATATGATCTCTTTCTGCGCCGATGCTATCGGCATTCGCGACGATATGTATCTTGGGGCTGGTAATGCCTATATGCGTGAAGTGGGCGAAGCGCTGGATGACGGCTACAAACAGGGCGTTCTGCCGCAGCGTCCGGCGCTGATTAACCTGCAATGTGATATTGACCACCCGACACAAGCGATGGCCGATCTGGCCTGGCTACGTGAACACTTTGGTTCGCTGGAGAACCTTAAAGGCAAGAAAATCGCCATGACCTGGGCCTATTCCCCAAGCTACGGCAAGCCGCTCTCCGTGCCGCAGGGCATTATCGGCCTGATGACCCGGTTTGGGATGGACGTCACCCTCGCCCACCCGGAAGGCTATGACCTGATTCCTGATGTGATTGAAGTGGCGAAAAATAACGCCAAAGCGTCCGGCGGTAGCTTCCGTCAGGTAACGGATATGGCAGAAGCCTTTAAAGATGCCGATATCGTCTATCCGAAGTCATGGGCGCCGTATCAGGTCATGGAACAGCGTACCGAGCTACTGCGTGCTAACGATCATGATGGCCTGAAGGCGCTGGAGAAAGCCTGTCTGGCGCAGAACGCCCAGCATAAAGACTGGCACTGCACCGAAGAGATGATGTCGAAAACCCGTGACGGTGAGGCGCTGTATATGCACTGCCTGCCAGCAGATATTACCGGCGTTTCCTGTAACGAAGGTGAAGTCACCGAAGCCGTTTTCGAAAAATACCGTATTGCCACCTACAAAGAGGCCAGCTGGAAACCGTACATTATCGCCGCCATGATCCTCTGCCGCAAATACGCGAAACCGGGCAAGCTGCTGGAGCAACTGCTGGGCGAAGCGCAAAAACGCATCAAATAGCCGCCTCCGCTGGCCTGCGGGCCAGCGTCACTTCCCCGTAATGACGAATAAGGACAGTGTATGTCTGCTTTCTCACTGAAAATGGATATTGCCGATAACCGTTTTTACACCGGCGAACCTTCGCCGCTGTTTTCGCGCCAGCCTGCGCAACAGGCGCGCCGCTTCCATCAAAAAATTGCCGGCTACCAGCCCACGCCGCTGCACGCGCTGAATAACCTGGCCGCCCTGTTTGGCGTAAATAAAATACTGGTGAAGGACGAGTCGCAGCGATTTGGCCTTAACGCTTTCAAGATGCTGGGCGGTTCTTACGCAATTGCACAATTACTGTGTGAGAAGTATCAGCTGAATATCAATGAACTGTCGCTCGACGACCTGAAATCACGCATTAAAGAGAAAATGACCTTCGCCACGACGACCGATGGTAACCACGGTCGCGGCGTGGCGTGGGCGGCGCAGCAGCTTGGGCAAAACGCGGTGGTTTACATGCCGAAAGGCTCGGCTCAGGAACGCGTGGACGCCATTTTGCGACTCGGCGCAGAGTGTATCGTCACCGATATGAACTATGACGATACCGTGCGTTTCACCATGCAAACGGCGCAGAAAAACGGCTGGGAGGTGGTGCAGGACACCGCATGGGATGGCTACACCAAAATCCCCACCTGGATTATGCAGGGCTACGCCACGCTGGCCGATGAAGCCGTCGAACAAATGTCGGCGATGGGCATCGCCCGCCCGACGCACGTTTTCTTACAGGGCGGCGTCGGCGCGTTAGCGGGGGGCGTGCTTGGCTACCTGGTCGACGTTTACGGTGCGGGGAATCTGCATTCTGTCATTGTGGAACCTGAGCTGGCCGATTGTCTTTACCGCTCCGGGCTCAAGGGGCAGATGGTAAACGTCGGCGGCGATATGGCCACTATCATGGCAGGGCTGGCCTGCGGTGAACCCAACCCGCTCGGTTGGGAAGTTCTTCGCAACTGCGCCAGCCAGTTTATCTCCTGCCAGGACGCAGTGTCCGCGCTCGGTATGCGAGTGCTGGGCAATCCGCTGGGGCACGATCCGCGAGTCATTTCCGGGGAGTCCGGTGCGGTCGGTCTTGGCGTGCTCGCCGCCGTTCACTACCACCCACAGCGCGACGCGCTGATGAACAAACTTCAGCTGGATAGCCAATCCGTTGTGCTGATTATCAGTACCGAAGGCGATACCGACGTCAAACACTATCGGGAAATCGTCTGGGAAGGCAAACATCCGGCAGCGCAATAAATCCTACAAATTCAGAACTGGAGAACATCTTCATGGCTAAGCATATTCCTTTTAAACTGATTGTTGAAAAAGCCAACCACTACCAACAGGACATGACCCGCTTTTTGCGCGATATGATTGCCATCCCGAGCGAAAGCTGCGACGAGAAGCGCGTGGTACACCGCATCAAAGAAGAGATGGAAAAAGTGGGCTTCGATAAGGTGGAAATCGACCCCATGGGTAACGTGCTGGGCTATATCGGCCACGGTCCGCGCCTGGTGGCGATGGACGCGCATATTGATACCGTGGGTATCGGTAATATCAAGAACTGGAGCTTCGACCCCTACCAGGGCATGGAAACCGACGAACTCATTGGCGGGCGCGGCGCGTCTGACCAGGAAGGCGGGATGGCGTCGATGGTCTACGCTGGCAAAATTATTAAAGATCTGGGGCTGGAAGACGAATATACCCTGCTGGTGACCGGTACTGTGCAGGAAGAAGACTGTGATGGACTTTGCTGGCAGTACATTATCGAACAGTCCGGCATTCGTCCGGAGTTTGTGGTCAGTACCGAACCGACCGACTGCCAGATCTATCGTGGCCAGCGCGGACGCATGGAGATTCGCATCGATGTCTCCGGCGTCAGTTGCCACGGCTCCGCGCCGGAACGCGGCGATAATGCCATCTTTAAAATGGGGCCCATTCTCAACGAACTGCAGGATCTTTCCCATAAGCTGGGCAACGACGAATTCCTGGGTAAAGGCACCCTCACCGTATCAGAAATCTTCTTTACCTCACCAAGCCGCTGCGCGGTAGCCGACAGCTGTGCCGTCTCCATTGACCGCCGTCTGACCTGGGGCGAAACCTGGGAAGGCGCGCTGGAGGAAATTCGTGCCCTGCCTGCGGTACAAAAAGCCGGTGCGGTGGTCTCTATGTACAACTATGACCGTCCATCATGGACCGGGCTGGTGTATCCGACCGAGTGCTACTTCCCAACCTGGAAGGTGGAAGAGAATCACTTCACCGTGCGTGCGCTGAGCAATGCCTATGAAGGCCTCTTCGGCAAAGCCCCGGTGGTCGATAAGTGGACCTTCTCCACCAACGGCGTCTCGATTATGGGCCGTCACGGCATTCCGGTCATTGGCTTTGGTCCAGGTAAAGAACCGGAAGCCCACGCGCCAAATGAAAAAACCTGGAAGTCTCACCTGGTCACCTGCGCCGCAATGTATGCCGCAATTCCGCTGAGCTGGCTGGCCACCGAGTCACTGTAGTCCTCTATTCCTCCCGCCGCTCGCGGCGGGAGTCTGGAGTTTATATGCGCGTACTGATTAAAAACGGCACTATCGTCAACGCCGACGGACGGGCCAGACAGGACCTGCTCATTGAAAATGGCCTGATCAGCCAACTGGCCGAAGAGATAACCGTTGAACAACCCTGTGAAGTCATTGACGCCAGCGGCTGCTACGTGATGCCCGGCGGCGTGGATGTTCATACCCATTTCAATATTGATACCGGTCTGGCCCGCAGCTGCGACGATTTTTTTACCGGCACCCGCGCAGCGGCCTGTGGCGGTACGACCACGATTGTCGATCATATGGGATTTGGCCCAGCGGGCTGTCGATTGCGCCATCAACTGGAAACCTATCTCGGTTACGCCGCCTACAAAGCGGTAATTGACTACAGCTTTCACGGCGTCATTCAGCACATCAATCATGCGATCCTCGATGAAATTCCCCTGATGGTCGATGCGGGGATCAGCAGCTTCAAACTCTATCTAACCTACCAGTACAAGCTGAGCGATGACGACGTACTTCAGGTGATGCGTCATCTGCACAGCGCTGGCGCACTCACTACCGTGCACCCGGAAAATGACGCCGCCATTGCCCGTAAACGTGCTGAATTTCTTGCACAGGGTAAAACCGCGCCGCGCTATCACGCCCTGAGTCGACCACTGGAATGCGAAGCGGAGGCTATCGCGCGCATGATTAATCTGGCGCAGCTCGCCGGCAATGCGCCGCTGTACATCGTGCATCTGTCGAACGGACTGGGGCTGGAATACCTGAAGCTGGCCCGCTCGCGTCATCAGCCGGTGTGGGTAGAAACCTGTCCGCAGTATTTGTTGCTTGATGACCGCTGCTATGAACGTGAGGATGCGCTGAAATATCTGCTCAGCCCGCCGCTGCGCAACGCCAGCAACAATGATGCGTTGTGGTGCGGTGTGCGCGATGGTTCCATCGATGTGATAGCCACCGATCATTGTGCCTTTTCAATGGCCCAGCGTCAGCATCTGTCAAACGGCGATTTTAGCCGCTGCCCGAACGGTCTGCCGGGGGTAGAAAACCGTCTTTTACTGCTGTTCTCTCACGGCGTGATGACCGGACGTATTACGCCCGAGCATTTCGTCGCCCTCACCAGCGCTAACCCGGCGAAGCTGTTCGGCCTGTGGCCACATAAGGGCGTGCTGGCGGCTGGTGCGGACGGCGACGTCGTTATTATCGATCCGCGCCGAACCACCACTATTCGTCACGAAATGCTGCACGACAACGCCGACTATTCACCGTGGGAAGGTTTTATCTGCCAGGGCTCTATTCGCCAGACGCTATCGCGCGGCCGGGTCATCTTCAGTAACGGCACCTTCTGCGGCGTCGCCGGTCAGGGCCGTTTCCTGCGGCGCAGCCCTTTTTCTTCCGCTCCGATTCCCATGAGCGGAATACCCATTTAAAGAGAGGATGTCATGAGTAAAAAAATCGTACTCGCTCTGGGCGGAAACGCGCTGGGCGACGATCTGGCCGGGCAAATGCAGGCCGTTAAACAAACCGCGCAGGCGATTGTCGACCTGATTGCTCACGGCCACCAGGTGGTGGTGACGCACGGCAACGGCCCACAGGTGGGGATGATCAACCTGGCCTTTGAAGCCGCGGCAAAAACCGATGCCCATACGCCAATGCTACCGATGTCCGTTTGTGTGGCGCTGAGTCAGGGATATATCGGTTATGACCTGCAAAATGCGATACGTGAAGAGCTACTGTCACGCAATATGCATATTCCGGTCGCCACGCTGATTACTCAGGTAGAGGTAGACGCCAACGACCCGGCATTCAACAACCCAACCAAACCGATTGGTTCCTTCTTCAGCAAAGAAGAGGCGGAACAGCTGGCCCTGAAGGGCTACATACTGAAAGAGGACGCCGGGCGCGGATATCGCCGCGTGGTCGCTTCACCGCAGCCTGTCGATATTATTGAAAAAGAGACGGTGAAAGCGCTGATGGATGCCTGCCATGTGGTGATCACCGCCGGCGGTGGCGGGATCCCGGTGATCCGCGAAGGTAACCATTTGCGCGGCGCCAGCGCGGTTATTGATAAAGACTGGGCTAGCGCGAAGCTGGCGGCGATGATTGATGCCGATATGCTCATCATCCTGACAGCGGTGGAGAAAGTGGCCATTAACTTTGGTAAACCCAACGAACAGTGGCTGGATAAACTCACGCTTAGCGACGCCGACCGCTTTATTGCAGAAGGCCACTTCGCAAAAGGTTCCATGCTGCCGAAGGTGGAGGCTGCGGCCTCTTTTGCCCGTTCTCGTCCGGGGCGTAAAGCGTTGATTACCGTTCTGAACAAAGCGAAAGAAGGTATTGAAGGAAAAACCGGCACGATCATCGAGGGATAAAAACGTCACAACGTGACGCCGGGGTTAGGCTTTGAGCCTCCCCGGCGTGGGTTTATGCCTCTACCGGGCGACGATTCTGCTGTTTAATGCGCTGGTTTGTTAGCGTCATGAGTGCCTCCAGCACGCCACCGCCAATCGCCCTCGCCTTATCCGATACGCTGGTATAGTCCGCGTTGTCACCTCGAGGGTCGATATCACCGATTTTAAACCCAATATCCACCACCAGACCGTCATTCAACAGCCCGCGCACCATGCCACTCAGCGGCGCCAGGATCTCAATGTCACCAACTGTCGCAATCACATCACCTTCGTTTACCAGGTCCCCCAGCTTCACGCGAGCGCGCATCACGCCCGCACCGGGCGCGCGGATCACTCGTTTTGCGGTGTGCCCCATAATATTTCCCGGCACGCCGGTGTTCTCCTGCGCGCGGCCCTGATAGATAACCTGCCCCAGCCAGTGTCCGCGGTTGGTTTCAATCACCGCATGACAGTCGGTTCCGGCACAGAAACCCGGGCCAAGCGCAATCACCGATGGGGCCAGACCACAGTGAGTCCCCAGATTCTCTTTCGCAAGGATCGCATCGACCACACAGTCTGGCTTCAGCTCACGCAGCGATTCGCACAGCGGATCAACCAGCACCGGAACGGTACCGCTCTCCGCCACCCGCATAGCCTCCTGTACAGAAACAACGCGGCGCGCGCTGACGCCTTCTACCGTCATTTCACCGTCAAAAACCGCCTGGGCAAAGGCCACTGTACGGCGAATTACCGTCGGTTTCTCCACCTCCAGCATCACCACTTTAAAACCGGCATGCCACAGTCGCAGCGCAACCCCCGTCGCAATGTCTCCCGCCCCGCGAATAGCCACCCGCAGCGGCTGCGTTGGAGAGTCGCTGGCCATCATCAGCCCGCCAGGTGCGTGATTTTTAACCTGTAGTATTTCCGCCAATACGCTGATGGCGATTTCATTCGGCGTCTCGGCGCCAATGTTATAGCCCACCGGTGCGTGCAGCCGGGCGATGTGTTCCTCTGCAACGCCATTCTCGCGCAGCTGGCGTAAAAACACCTGCACTTTACGACGGCTGGCGAGCAGGCCCAGCCAGGCGGTAGGCTGCACGATCAGCTTATCCAGCGCTTCGCGATCCTGATTATTGGTGGCGATCAGCACATAGTTATCCGGCTGAACGGCCAGTTTATCCACGGCTGCGCCAAAGCTCTCGGCGTGGACCAGTTGGGTGAACGGCGGGAAATGTTCAGGATTGAGGCTTTCCGGATAAATATCCGCCACCGCAAGTTCAAAACCCAGCAGCGCAGCGCTGTGGGCTACTGCACGATTCACATGACCGGCGCCAATCAATACCAGTCTGGGGCGCAGGCCATGAACGCTGATGTAGACTGACATCGCACCGCCGCAATCCGAACCCACCGCATCGGCCCCGGTACGGGCCATTCGGCCATGAAACATGCGCGAAGCCTTTTCGCGCAGGGCATCGAGGGCCTCATCAATGACCCGGCGCTCAACCATGCCGCCGCCGATGGTACCGACAATACTGCCGTCATCACGGATCAGCATCTGCGCGGAATGTCGGGGAGTGGAGCCACGACTGTCGACGATCTGTGCCAGCGCGAACGGACGGTTTTGTGCTTCGAGTCTTGCCGCTTCTGAGAAAATATTCATAACAACCTCAAATGGATATCCCTTCATTACCCCAGAATGGAGTCACTTTCTCACTCGTCTGCGCGTAATCGCCGGGCGCGACTGGACCGACCCGGCCCAGATGGCGTCGACATCCTTTCTCATTATCAAATTGCCAGACTGCAAATTCTCATTTTGAGAAAGTTGGTTGAGCAACCAAATGCGCCGACAGCCGCTCGGTACACCTTTAAATGCGCCATTCGGATGCTGAACCAGGCGATGCAGCATCGGCCACGTGAGCACGTCATGTGCAGTGGCCCCGGTAATGCAGGAAAAAAGTGGCCAGCGGTGGACATAGGCTGGCCCAATCGGTTTTCCGAGCATCCCTGCCCCTGTAATGGCAACTACGCAACAACAGGAATGAGGGATGCAAGGTTCGTGCACATCTGGTGCTTTAAGTGCAAAACCGTGAGCGCCGTCAGCTTCTACCAGCACCACGTCCACCAGTCCACTCGCCATGAGCGCGTCCAGTTGGGCTGGCGTGAAGCCTCTGACCTTTCCTGACTCCGGCAGCCAGGCTGAAAAACAGGCCTGTAGCGGCTGTTGCCAGAATGCGGAGGGCAGCGTCTGCGGAGCGAGACAGAGGGTTACCGGCAACGTGTTGGGCACAAACATGTGGGTGGTGGTGGTCAACAGCACGCGACGTCCTGCCTGCTGAAACAGTTCCGCCAGCCAGAACAAGGTACTGGTTTTCCCCCCCGCCCCCACGGCGGCAATCAGTAAAGGGCTGGCAGTGGCATTTAAATCACATAACAGATCGTCAACGTGCGGTATATTTTCCATGTTACGCCAATTCCCTGGATTGAGGAGCAAAGATAAAAATGGAGGTCGATTGCATTATTACCGCCGCTGGGCTGTCCTCTCGGATGGGGCAATGGAAAATGATATTACCCTGGCAGGATGGCACAATACTTGATGCAAGTATTAAAAATGCGCAGCGCTGCTGCTCGCATATTATTTTAGTGACGGGGTTTCGGCATCGGGAACTCATGACACGTTATTCAGACATACCCAATATGACCCTGATTTATAATCCAGACTTCCGTCAGGGACTTTATTCTTCAGTGAAGGCGGGTATTCAGGCATTACGCCATGATTATTGCTTTATCACTCACGGTGATTTGCCCTGCCTCGACGATGGCGTTTTTCATGATCTTTGGCAGCAGCGCTTCGAAGGCACGCTGTTGCCTTATTACGCGGGCGCTCCGGGGCACCCCATTCTCACGTCTACCGGTAATTTGCAGCAGTGCTTAAGTGCCACCCACCAAACCTCGGTACGACAATGTTTACTCACCGGCCCCTATCGTAAGCTAACGCTCAATAATCCCGCAATCATCCTCGATATTGATACGCCGGAAGACTTTATTCGCTTAAATAAGAGCACCAATAAATTAATGCACAAATGATATTATCAATTTGATAGACCGCTATCATTATTGATAAATAAGTAAACCGCCTTTGTGTGAGTGATTTTAATTCTCATCAACTAGCTGAATCACGCTGCATTATGCCGTTTTAACTTTAGATCTCTCTCACATTTCCACACTAATTATCTCTATTATCTCAATATCTGGTGTGATTGTTGCTGACCTCCTCTTATCCGTCGGAATTATCGCAATACCGGCCACTATGATTTAACAGGTAAGTCTAAGGAGAGGATTATGGGCGATATCATGCGTCCCGTTCCGTTTGAGGAACTTTTAACGCGTATTTTTGATGAATACCAGAATCATCGTTCCATCTTTGGTATCCCGGAACAGCAATTTTACACGCCAAACGCCCCGCATAAGGTCAGCGTATTTGGTGAAACCTGTGCAACGCCGATTGGCCCGGCTGCCGGGCCGCATACCCAGTTGGCGCAAAACATTATTACGTCCTGGCTGACCGGCGGACGGTTTATCGAACTCAAAACGGTACAGATCCTCGACCGCCTGGAACTGGAAAAACCCTGTATCGACGCCGAAGATGAATGTTTCAATACCGAATGGTCCACCGAATTTACCCTACTGAAAGCCTGGGATGAGTATCTGAAAGCGTGGTTTATTCTGCATCTGTTGGAGGAGATCCTACCGCTGACGCCGGTCAAAGACGGCAAGTCGTTTATCTTCAATATGAGCGTGGGCTATAACCTCGAAGGTATCAAACAGCCACCGATGCAACAGTTCATCGACAACATGATGGACGCAGGATCGCAGCCAAAATTTGCCCAGTATCGCGATACACTGACCCGCTGGCTGCAGAAAAATCGACCAGAAAAAGCGGCGCTGGCGAGCCGCATTCCGGCAAAACTGGTTCAGGGCGTCACGCTCTCCACGATGCACGGCTGTCCGCCTGACGAAATTGAAGCCATCTGCCGCTATATGCTGGAAGAGAAGCAGCTGAATACCTTCGTGAAACTCAACCCGACGCTGCTGGGCTTCGCGCGGGTACGTGAAATTCTCGATACCTGCGGCTTTGGCTATATCGGCCTGAATGAAGCCTCCTTTGACCACGATCTGAAAATTGAGCAGGCGCTGGAGATGCTTAAGCGTCTGATGACGCTGGCCAAAACTAAACATCTTGGCTTCGGCGTGAAGCTGACTAATACCCTCGGTACGGTGAACAACAAGGGCGCGCTACCGGGCGACGAAATGTATATGTCCGGGCGCGCGCTGTTCCCGCTGTCGATCAACGTGGCCGCTCTCCTGTCGCGTGAGTTTGACGGCAAGCTGCCCATCTCCTACTCCGGCGGCGCCAGCCAGCTTAACATTCGTGATATTTTCGAGACCGGCATTCGTCCGATCACCATGGCCACCGACCTGCTCAAACCCGGCGGCTATCTGCGATTAAGCGAATGCATGCGCGAACTGGAACAGGCCGATGGCTGGCAGATGACGCAGGTCGACGTGAAGCGCCTGAACGCGCTGGCGGAAAAAGCGGTCAGCATGGAGTATACCCAGAAGCACTGGAAGCCGGACGATCGTATCGATGTCGGTGAAAAATTGCCGCTGACTGACTGCTACGTTGCCCCCTGCGTGAGCGCCTGTGCCATCAAGCAAGATATCCCAGAGTACATTCGATTGATGGGTGAACAGCGTTATGTCGACGCGCTGGAACTTATCTATCAGCGCAACGCGCTGCCGGCCATTACCGGCCATATCTGTGACCACCAGTGTCAGTACAACTGTACGCGCCTCGACTACGACAGCGCGCTGAATATTCGTGAATTAAAGAAAATCGCCCTCGAAAAAGGCTGGGATGAATATCAGCGTCGCTGGCATAAACCAGCCGGTTCCGGTACCCAGCATCCGGTGGCGGTGATTGGCGCAGGGCCAGCAGGTCTGGCTGCGGGGTATTTTCTCGCGCGCGCAGGTTACAGTGTCACGTTATTTGAACGCGAAGCCAACGCGGGCGGCGTGGTGCGGAATATCATTCCGCAGTTCCGTATTCCCGGCGAGCTTATCCAGCAGGATATCGACTTTGTGGTGAGCCACGGCGTCAACATTGTCTACGGCTGCGACCCGCACCTGACGGTGGAAAAACTCCAGCAACAGGGCTTCCGCTACGTTCTGGTCAGCACCGGTACCGATAAAAATAGCGGCGTGAAGCTGCAGGGCGATAACCCGAACGTGCGTAAATCGCTGTCTTTCCTGCGCGAATATAACCGCGGCGATAACCTGCAGTTAGGTAAGCACGTGGCCATTATAGGCGCGGGGAATACCGCGATGGACTGTGCCCGTGCCGCCCTGCGCGTGCCGGGTGTCGAGCAGGCAACCATCATCTACCGCCGTTCGCAGCAGGAGATGCCTGCCTGGCGCGAAGAATATGAAGAAGCGGTACACGATGGCGTCACCTTCCGCTTCCTGAATAATCCAGAGCGATTCGATGCCGACGGTACGCTAACCGTACGCGTCATGGCGCTGGGTGATGTCGATGAAAAAGGCCGTCGCCGCCCGGTAGAGACAGCAGAAACCTGTACGCTACAGGTCGACACGCTGATTACCGCCATTGGTGAAAAGCAGGACGGTGAAGCGCTCGCTGCGATGGGCATTCCGCTGGACGTAAACGGCTGGCCGGAAGTGAACGCCGACGGTGAAACCAGTAAATCGGGCGTTTTCCTGATTGGCGACGTTCAGCGCGGCCCGTCGTCAATTGTTTCTGCCATCGGTAACGCCCGCCGGGCAACGGATGCCATTCTGGCGCGAGAAAACATCCGCAGCCACCATGGTGACAAGCACTGGAACAACGTCGATCCCGCCGAAGTTTACCGGCGTAAAGGGGCCATCGTGGTTGCCAACGTCGGCAAAGACGATCGCGATGCTTTCGTTGCACAGGAAGCCGCCCGTTGCCTGGAATGCAACTATGTGTGCAGCAAATGCGTGGATGTTTGCCCGAACCGTGCCAACGTTTCCATTGCCGTTCCCGGCTTTGAAAACCGCTATCAGACGCTGCACCTTGACGCCTACTGTAATGAATGCGGCAACTGCGCCCAGTTCTGCCCCTGGCAGGGTAAACCGTACAAAGACAAAATCACCGTTTTCAGCCTGCCGCAGGATTTCACCAACAGCAGCAATCCAGGCTTCCTGGTTGAGGGAAATCGCGTCCATATTCGTCAGAATGAACAAACCTGGCTGCTGACCCTCGACGACAGTGGGGAGTTCAATCAGATACCACCGCAGCTGGACGCCATGTGCCGCATCATCAGCCATGTCCATCGTCATCACCACTATCTTCTGGGGGCCGTTGAAGTATGAGCCAGTTACTGCTGAAAAACGCCACCATCGCCCAACTCTATCCGGCAATGGTGCAGGAAAATGTCGATATCGTGATTGAACATACGGATATCGTCGCGGTCGGGCACGATCTTTGCCATCAATACCCGCAGGCAAAAATCAAAGAGATGCACGGCAAGCTGGTGATGCCGGGGATGGTCTGTTCCCACAACCACTTCTATTCGGGATTATCGCGCGGCATTCAGGCCAATATCGCCCCGAGCCCGGACTTTATCTCCACGCTGAAAAACCTATGGTGGCGGCTGGACCGCGCGCTGGACGAAGAATCGCTGTACTACAGCGGGCTTATCTGCGCGATGGAGGCGATTCGCAGCGGCTGTACGGCGGTCATCGACCATCATGCCTCGCCAAATTACATTGCCGGGTCGCTCAGCCAACTGCGTAACGCTTTCCTGAAAGTCGGTCTGCGCGGCATGACCTGCTTTGAAACCACCGATCGTAACGGCGGTCAGCAAGAGCTACAGGCCAGCGTGGAAGAGAATATCCGTTTTGCGCGCGAAATAGACCGCGCGCGGGAAACGGGGAAAGAGCCCTATCTGGTCGAGGCGCATATCGGCGCACACGCGCCGTTCACCGTGACCGATGAGGGTTTATCCATGCTCAGCGAAGCGGTAAAAGCGACCGGGCGCGGGCTGCATATCCACGCGGCGGAGGACAGTTACGACGTCTCGCATAGCCACCATCACTACGGTAAAGATTTGCTGGTTCGCCTGGCGGAATTTGACCTCATCGACAGTAAAACGCTGATTGCTCACGGCCTGTATCTCTCTGATGCCGATATCGCCTTGCTCAATGAGCACGATGGTTTCCTGGTTCATAACGCGCGTTCCAACATGAATAACCACGTGGGCTATAACCACAAGCTCACCCGCTATCGCAATCTGGCGCTGGGTACCGACGGCATAGGTTCCGACATGTTTGAAGAGCTGAAGTTCGCCTTCTTTAAACACCGCGACGCCGGTGGCCCGCTTTGGCCAGACAGCTTTGCTCGCGCGCTCAGCAATGGTAATACCCTGCTCAGTCGCAACTTCAATGCACAGTTTGGCCGTATTGCAGCGGGATATAAAGCGGATCTCACCGTCTGCGATTATCTGCCGCCTACCCCGCTAGTGGCGGAGAACATCGCCGGACATATCGCCTTTGGCATGGGATCGAGCAGCGTGCACAGCGTGATGGTCAACGGCGTGATGGTGTATGAAAACCGTGAGTTTACCTTCGACTGCGAGCCGATCTTTGCCGAGGCGCGCAACGTAGCGGCGAAGATGTGGAAACGGATGGATGGGCTAGACTGATCCACAATCAATGGCCGGTAAACGCAAGGTTTACCGGGCCAACTAAAACAAATTGCTATACCTATTGTTGCCGGGGAAGCCACTCGTCCCCGGCAATCACGTCAGAACGCGGTGGTTATCTTGCGCTGCTTTTGCATTTCCGCCAGCGCCTCGCCGGTGATTTTGCTTAACGCAGAGGTTGGGCAGACGTCAATACAGGCCGGGCCGCGCTCGCGGTCATGACACAAATCGCACTTCACAATTGTTGCCAACTGATTTTTGCTCACCTCTACGGTAATCACACCAAACGGACAGGCCACCACGCAGCTCTGGCAACCAATACAGCGGGCGGCATCGGCTTCCACTCGCTCGTCCCCCATGCTTAATGCGCCAACGGGGCATGCCCCCACACAGGGGGCATTTTCGCATTGATGGCACATTACCGGCACGCTAAGCGTATCCAGACGCAGCACCGTTAAGCGCGGCGCGAACGCCGCGTGTTCTGTGGCATGCTCCAGCGCGCAGGCTATCTCGCAGGTGCGACAGCCGATACAAGCCGCTGGATTTGCCATGATAAAGCTGGTCATGCCTCCTCCTTGCTGTTGAACAGCGTCAACATTTCACTGGCGGCCTGACGCCCCGCCGCCATCGCCGTGACGACAAGGTCTGCGCCGTGTACCGCGTCACCGCCGGCAAAAATCTTGTCGTTGCTGGTTTGCGTGGTGCCGCGACCGGCTCCACCGGTACGGATTTGCCCCCAGCGGTCCAACTGTACGCCCTGGCCGCGTAGCCACGGCATATCGTGGGCCTGGAAACCAAATGCCATGATCAGCACATCCGCCTGTAGCTCAAAGCCAGAGCCGACAATCGGTCTCGGGCGACGACGTCCGTCCGGGCCCGGCTCGCCCATGTCGGTGCGGATCATGCCGACCGCGCTGACCTGCCCCTTGCGGTTGCGCTGGATATACTGCGGCTGGACGTTGAACTGGAATTCCACGCCTTCCTCCCGCGCGTTGACCACCTCTTTTTTTGACCCCGGCATGCTCAGCTCGTCACGACGATAAGCGCAGGTCACGCTCGCGGCCCCGCGTCGCACTGCCGTACGCAGGCAGTCCATCGCGGTATCGCCGCCGCCCAGCACCACAACGTGCTTGCCCTGGATGTCGATAAGCGGATACTCAGGACTCTCTTCCAGACCCATCACCTCACGGGTACTGGCGATCAGGAACGGCAGCGCCTGGATCACGCCCGGCGCGTCTTCACCTTCGAGCCCCGCCGCCATCAGGCCATAGGTACCGACGCCGAGGAACACCGCGTCGTAACTGGCGACTAAATCGTTAAAGTCGACATCACGGCCAACTTCCTGGTTCAGATGGAATTGAATGCCCATTTCGCTGAAGATCGTCCGGCGCATACCGAGGATCCCTTTATCCAGCTTGAAGGGCGGGATGCCGAACGTCAGCAGCCCGCCAATTTCCGGATGCTTATCAAAAACATCCACCTGCACGCCCGCACGCGCCAGCATATCAGCGCAGCCCAACCCCGCAGGCCCCGCACCAATAATGGCAACCCGCTCCTTACGCGGCGTCACGCCAACCACCTGCGGACGCCAGCCCATCGCCAGCGCGGTGTCGGTGATGTAGCGTTCGAGATTACCAATCGCGACCGAGCCGCCCTCGTTTTTCAGCGTACATGCCCCTTCACATAAACGATCCTGCGGGCAAACGCGGCCACAGATTTCCGGCAGCGAACTGCTTTGGTGGCATAGTTCCGCCGCTTCAATGATTTTTCCTTCATTAACCAGGCGAATAAAATCGGGAATGTGGTTGTGGAGCGGACAGGTCCAGTTGCACCACGCTTTCTGCGCGCAGCTCAGGCAGCGCTCGCTCTCATATTCGGCGTCTGAACAGGACAAACCGTAATAAATCTCCTCGAAATCCGTTTTGCGCTGCGCGGCGTCCATCTTCCTGGCCCCGACGCGAGGCGGTTTTGCCAGAAACATTTCGCGACGGCCAGGCTGACGCGGTTGCACCGGCTGTCCGAGCACAGTACGCGTCTGGCGTTCACGGCGTAATTTTTCGAGCTGTTGTGCATCCATCAAGCGCAGCGCCTGCGTTGGGCAAGTTGCCACACAGGCCGGTTGACCGCTGGGATGTTCGCTACACAGGTCGCATTTCTGCGCCAGCGGCGGCGCGTCTTCGTTGGCTGCCACCATTTCGATGGCCCCGAATGGGCAGCTGATGACGCAGTTCTTACAGCCAATGCACTTTTCCTGCTTCAGCTGGATGCTGTTATCGGCGAAATAAAGGGCGTCTGTTGGGCAGGAAGCCACGCAGGGCGCGTCATTACAGTGGCGACAGGTGGCGGTACGGCTCTCTTTGCGGAGGAAAACAACATGAATACGCGGCATGAAATCGTGGCGATGTAGCGGCCAGTTATCCTGATGATGGGCGGTAACGCAGGCAATCTCGCAGGCATGACAACCAATACAGCTGGTAGCATCAGCAACAATAAATCGGTTCATTGGCTTCCCTTTTATTATTCAGATATTCTTCAAGGGTCGCGATGCAATATTCAGGCGCTTTCTTCCTTTCTTGCTAAATGAAGTTTATTTTTGCCAACGGCATCAAAAAATGATGATGAAATCGCCGCAAAAAAAATTACGCTATCAGCATGATATGAATCATATTGCGAGTCATAATGATTAAACCTTCTCATTCTGAGAAATAGCACTACCCGTCCTCTCATAAAAGCCTGCTTTCAGCGTTAGGCAATGTCACTTTCTGTGATTAAAAACGCATTTCCACAATCAAATCACCATCGGATAAAAAACTGGCATTACCTAAGCATAGATCTCAGAGATTTCATCGCTGTTCGTTGATAACACCGTTAGCCATGAATGGCCAACGGTGAAACATTAAGGAGAAACATATTATGAGCGCCATTGATTCTCAGCCACCATCGGTCACTGGTAGCAACAAAGCGGTAGATGAGGTGGAGCGTGTCCTTCCCCCGGGCAAGCTGGTCATTCTTGGATTACAGCATGTCCTGGTGATGTACGCGGGAGCTGTTGCCGTTCCCCTCATGATTGGCAACCGGTTAGGGTTAAGTAAAGACACCGTTGCCCTATTGATAAGCTCCGACCTCTTCTGCTGCGGCGTAGTGACACTATTACAATGTATTGGCATTGGCCGATTTATGGGTATTCGTCTGCCGGTGATTATGTCAGTCACGTTCGCCGCAGTCACGCCGATGCTGGCGATTGGCGTGAATCCCGATATTGGGTTGATGGGTATTTTCGGCGCAACAATCGGTGCGGGGATTATTACCTCGCTTATTGCGCCGCTGATCGGTAAATTAATGCCGTTATTTCCGCCTCTCGTTACCGGTGTTGTTATTACTTCTATAGGTTTAAGTATCATCCAGGTTGGTATTGACTGGGCGGCGGGTGGTAAAGGTAACCCGGAATATGGCAGTCCCGTTTATCTCGGCATTTCATTTGCGGTATTACTATTTATTCTACTGGTAACCCGATTTGCGAAAGGTTTTATGTCTAACGTCGCGGTGCTGCTGGGGATTATTTTCGGCTTTATCCTGTCAATGATGATGAATGAGGTCAGCCTCGCTGGATTATACGACGCGAAATGGTTTGCCATTGTGACTCCGCTGGCGCTCGGCACCCCGATTTTTGATCCGATCTCTATTCTTACGATGACTGCCGTGGTCATCATCGTCTTTATTGAATCGATGGGGATGTTTTTAGCCCTGGGTGAAATCGTGGGTCGCAAATTAACGCCGCAGGATATCGTACGTGGTTTACGTGTCGATGGTTTTGGAACGCTATTTGGCGGCATTTTCAATAGTTTCCCTCACACGTCATTCTCGCAGAATATTGGGCTGGTGGGTGTCACCGGTGTTCATAGTCGTTGGGTCTGTGTCGCGTCCGGCGGGATCCTGATTTTATTTGGCATGGTACCTAAAATGGCAGTGCTGGTGGCCTCGATTCCGCAGTTCGTCCTCGGGGGGGCGGGGTTGGTCATGTTTGGCATGGTTCTGGCGACAGGGATCCGTATTCTGGCCCGCATCAACTATTCAACTAATCGTTATAACCTCTATATCGTCGCAATAAGTCTGGGGGTTGGCCTCACGCCAACGCTTTCCGCCGATTTTTTCTCGAAGTTCCCCAGCGCGTTACAACCGCTGCTGCATAGCGGAATTATGCTTGCCACCTTCAGCGCCGTAACGTTGAACCTGTTTTTTAACGGCTACAACAAGCATACCGGCCTGATTCCCGATTCTCATGTTTCTCACCGCCAGCCGCGCACCATGCGCATGCTGCTGCTGATGCGTAAGGTCAAAAAACAGCAAAATCAGGAAGAATAATCGCTGATTCGCAGGCGTCGTTCGGCGACGCTTGCCACACAGGGAGGCCACCATGCTATTACGTTTAACGATCGCCGCTTTCGTGCTGGTACTGCTCAGTATGCCGGTTGTCCAGACGGCTGTGGCATTAGGAATTCAGAGTCGGTTTTGCTGGTTTTCCTTTTTTTAGCCGTTTCATCGACCGACCCTTTTTAAGGAGAAGATGTTCACCATGAAAAACGTCACTACCATATGCCCCTACTGTGCCGCTGGTTGCAAAATAAGGCTGGTTATCGACGACGGTAAAATCGTGCGCGCCGAAGCGGCGATGGGCAAAAATAACCAGGGTACGCTATGTCTGAAAGGCTACTACGGCTGGGATTTTGTCCACGATACCCGCATTCTGACGCCACGTTTGCAAACGCCGATGATACGTCGCCAGCGCGGCGGCAAGCTGGAAGCCGTTTCGTGGAACGAGGCGCTGGATTATGTCGCCACGCGGCTTAGCGAGATCAAAGCCCAATATGGCCCCGATGCCATTCAAACGACCGGATCTTCGCGGGGTACCGGCAACGAAACCAACTATGTGATGCAAAAGTTCGCCCGCGCGGTCATCGGCACGAATAACGTCGACTGCTGCGCGCGCGTCTGACACGGCCCTTCGGTTGCAGGTCTGCACCAATCGGTCGGTAACGGCGCCATGAGCAATGCCATCACCGAAATTGATAACAGTAACCTGGTGTTTATCTTCGGCTACAATCCGGCAGATTCTCACCCTATCGTCGCCAATCATGTGCTTAATGCGAAGCGAAACGGCGCAAAAATTATTGTCTGTGACCCCCGGCGTATTGAAACCGCCCGGATTGCCGATATGCATCTGGCCCTAAAAAATGGTTCGAATATCGCGCTGTTAAACGCCATCGGCCACGTCATTATTGCGGAGGATCTCTACGACAAATCTTTTGTTGCCCAGCGGTCTGAGGGTTTTGAGGAGTACCGCAAAATTGTCGAAGGCTATCCGCCGGAGTCGGTTGAAGAGATTACCGGCGTTAGCGCGCAGGATATTCGCGCGTGCGCCCGACTGTATGCCCGCGCCACGACGGCCACCATTCTGTGGGGTATGGGCGTCACTCAGTTCTACCAGGGCGTAGAGACGGTGCGCGCGCTAACCAGCCTGGCGATTCTGACCGGCAATCTGGGCAAAGCGAGCGTCGGCGTCAACCCGGTTCGCGGGCAAAATAACGTTCAGGGAGCCTGTGATATGGGCGCCCTGCCGGATACCTATCCGGGCTATCAGTTCGTGAACGTCGCCGAAAACCGCGAGAAGTTCGCAAAAGCCTGGGGCGTCGAAAACCTGCCGGCGCATACCGGCTATCGTATTAGCGAGCTACCGCATCGTGCGGCCAATGGGGAAGTCCGCGCGGCGTACATTATGGGCGAAGATCCGCTACAAACCGACGCCGAGCTGTCGGCGGTGCGTAAGGCGTTTGAGACGCTGGAGCTGGTGATTGTGCAGGACATTTTCATGACCAAAACCGCCGCAGCGGCCGACGTCATCCTCCCCTCGACGTCGTGGGGTGAACATGAGGGTGTTTATACCGCCGCAGACCGCGGATTCCAGCGTTTTTTTAAAGCGGTAGAGCCGCAGTGGGATCTGAAAACCGACTGGCAGATTATCAGTGAAATTGCCACCCGTATGGGCTATCCGATGCACTACCGCAATACCCAGGAAATTTGGGATGAACTAAGGCTGCTATGTCCCGATTTCTTCGGCGCCACCTATGAGAAAATGGGCGAACTCGGATACGTACAGTGGCCATGTCGGGATGAATCGCCGGAGGATAAGGGAACCTCATGGCTGTTTGAACATCGCTTCTCCACGCCCAACGGGCTGGCGAAACTCTTCACCTGTGATTGGGTGGCGCCAATCGATAAATTAACCGAAGAATTTCCAATGGTGCTCTCTACGGTACGTGAAGTGGGACACTACTCCTGCCGTTCGATGACCGGCAACTGTTCGGCGCTCTCGACGCTGGCCGACGAACCGGGTTACGCGCAGATCAATACCGCCGACGCAGCGCGTTTAGGTATTGTCGATGAAGCGCTGGTGTGGGTGAACTCGCGTAAAGGGCGAATTATTACCCGGGCCAAAGTCAGCGAAAGGCCCAATAAAGGGGCGATTTACATGACCTACCAGTGGTGGATCGGCGCCTGTAACGAGCTGGTCGCGGAAAATCTTAGCCCCATCACCAAAACGCCGGAATACAAGTATTGTGCGGTACGGGTAGAGGCGATTGCCGATCAGGCGGCAGCAGAACGCTATGTCATAGAAGAGTATGCGAAGCTCAAAGCACAGCTGCGGGAATGCAGCGAGAGTCACGCGTAACCGGCGTTGGGGAGGTTTCAACCTCCCCGGCGCGCCATACCCGCATTATGACTTTAAGGCGTGGTGGATTGAATCAAGAATCGGCTGGTAGCCGGTGCAGCGACAAATATTCCCTTCCAGCACATCCTTTAGCTGTTCATCGCTCGGCTGCGGGACGTCTTCCAGTAACGCAGTGGTGCTTACCAGCACGCCCGGCGTACAGAATCCGCACTGAACGCCGCCTTTCTCAACAAAGGCTTTCTGCAATTTTTGGGTGATCGGGTTATCGTTTAACCCTTCCAGGGTGGTAATTTCGGCCTCGTCGCATTGTTCTGCCAGCACCAGGCAGGAACAGACCGCTTTGCCGTCCATCATCACCGTACAGGCACCGCATTCACCAATAGAGCAACCTTCTTTTGTCGCGGTTAGCTTCAGCGTGTTGCGAACCAAATCCAGCAGACGCATATTGCCTTCTACTTTGGCTTCCACCAGTTTGCCGTTGACCTTAACTTTAATGATACTCATCGTTTTATCCTCGACAGGGCGCAGAGCGCCCTGCTTTCATTGATTATTGAGTGGATGCCTGCGTCATCATGTCGCGGAACATGCTGACAAAAACCGGCTGCTTATAGGCGGCAGACCAGCGTTTGCCGATCGCGGCATAAATCAGCTTGTCCAGTACCTCGCAGGCGCTATCAATGGTTTGCGGCGTGATGCGCTGACCCAGCAGACAACGCTCAACGTCGAGCAGACGCTGCGGTTTGCTGAACAGCGCACCGTCAACCAGGCGGCAGTAGCTCACGGTACCGTCAGCGGCGAACTCCAGCAGCGCGGTTAAGCTCTGACGGGTAATGTTCAGCGCGTTGCGTCGTCCAAGCTGATGATAGAATCCCTTCGCTTTTGGATGCGCTGGCGGCGGAAGGATCACGCAGGTGAGCAACTCATCCGGCTGGCGTTGGGTTTTGTAGCCTGAGAGCAGGAACTCGGCCAGCGACATGCGCCGCGTGGCAGCGTGGGAACGCAGTTCAACGCTGGCGTCGTAGAGAATCGATGGTGGGATTGAGTCGCCGCACGGCGCGGCGTTGACGATATTGCCGCCGATGGTGGCGCGGTTACGAATCTGATGAGAGCCGACGGTATGACAGGCCTGCACCAGCAGCGGGTAACGTTCACGCAACAAAGGATGATCGGTAATACGGTTAAAGGTAACCGCCGCACCAATAGACACCTCATGGCTGTCCGGATCTTCCGTCACCTGGGTCAGTTCACTGAGACGAGAGATATCAACCAGCTTCATCGATTTGGTTTGCAGACGCCCCTGAACTATCACATCGGTACCGCCCGCGATAGCCGTGACACCGTCACTTTTCAGTAGTGACAAGGCTTCATCCAGCGTCTTCGGCCGCGTCACGGTCACGTCGGTCAGCCGTAGCACCTGCTTTTTGTTCTCCTGCTCAATCATCAGTTCACTCTGCCGCGCCGGTTTCTTCAGGTTGTAGCCAAGAATCACCTGTTCCAGCGTCAGCGGCAGCTTATTAAAACGCGTGCCTAGCGCAAAGCTCACGGCGTTATTGATGGCCGCCGCCGCCAGCTCAGTCGCCGGTTCGCCGATACCTTTTGCCCCCAGCGGGCCCGCTTTATCCGGGTTTTCCACCCCGATCACCGTAATGGCGGGAATGTCTTTGATGGTTGGCAACAGGTAGCTATCAAAGTTCTCCGACTTCACCTGCCCATGCTCAATGTTAAAATCTTCCAGCAAGGCGTACCCGAAGCCCTGTGCCACGCCGCCGCACACCTGGCCTTCAAAACCGACAGGATTAATCACATGCCCCACATCATGCGCGGCGGTGACGTGCAGCAGGTCGGTCTTACCCGTGCTGATGTTCACCCGCACTTCCGCCACCTGGCAACCATACACCCATGTGAAGTACGGGCTGCCGCAGCCTTTTTCCTCATCCCAGTGAATCGGCGGCGGCACAAACCAACCGTATTCCGTCAGGCTGACGCTAGCCCATTTGGTTTTGTTGACCGCGTCATTAAACGCAATCCGCTGGCTATCATCCTGTTTATTGATGATAAAACCGTCCTGCCAGCGGGTATCTTCAAGCCGCGTCGCGCCGATGGTCTCACCCACGACGCTCAGAATACGTCGCTTTATCTTTTCTGCCGCGTCCAGAATTGCCCCGCCGCCCACCATCGTCCCGCGCGTGGCCGCTGTCGATCCCCCGTCACCAATGACCGAGGTCGGCGGTTCACTAAAGTGAATATCGCACAGCGCAATCCCGAAGGCTTCTGCAGCGATCAAAGACATGGTGGTTTGTAACCCCTGACCATTCTCCGACACCGACGTGGAGAGGTTAACGCTGCCGTCCTCATTCACCTGAATCAATGCCGTTGAGGTATCGACCCCTTCCGCGCCAATGGAGCAGCCGCGATAGCTGAGCGCTAACCCAATGCCGTAACGATAGACGCCCCCCTGTTCGTTCAACACATGGTAATGCTTACGCTTGGCCATAAACTCTGCCGAGGCGGCGGCCTTTTTCAGCACCTCACGTGCCGACACGGTATGCTGATCGAAAACCTGGCCAGTTACGGACGTATCACCTTGACGTAACGCGTTGATTTCACGTATCTCAACCGGTGAAATATTCAGATACTCGGCAATTTCATCCATCAACGATTCATTCGCATAAACCACCTGCGGTGAACCAAAACCGCGCATCGCCGAGGTATAACTGTTGTTGGTGTATATCGCTTTCACATCGATATGCACGTTAGGAATGGCGTAAGGCCCTGCCGCCTGTACGGAAGAACGCCAGGTGACAAACGGCGATGAGGCCGCATAGCCGCCGCTGTCGGCCAAAATATCGACTTTCATTGCCTGAATACGTCCGGCATCGCTAAAGCCGACTTTGTATTTCATTTTGTACGGGTGGCGCTTGCAGCTTTCAATGATGGAATGTTCGCGGGTATAGGCGAACTTTACCGGTTTTCCGGTCAACCGTGTCAGCAGCGCGGAGCGGCAGGCAAGATGGTCAATCACATCGTCTTTACCGCCAAATGAACCGCCCATCACCGCGCGCTTGACGTTAATCTGGCTCTGCGGGCAGCCCATAAATTTGGCCACAAAGCTGCGCACCCGGTGCGGGTTCTGAATGGAACCTGAAATAATCAGGCTGCCATCGGTAGGATCAAGCCAGGTCAGCACCACTTCCGGCTCAATATAGGCGTGTTCCTGGAATCCCACCTCATATTCACGCTCAAGGATATGCCGGGAATCGGCAAATCCCTTTTCGATATCACCTTTAATCGTGTGGTGATGCGCAGCAATATTGTCATCACGATGCGGATGAATTCGCCGTGCATCCGGCGCCAGCGCGGATTCCACGTCGGTTAGCGGCGCATAAGGCGTGTAGCGCACGTGGATTTTGTCGGCTGCTTCGCATGCCGCCTCATAGGTGGTCGCGGCGACAACGGCGATAACGTCGCCGTGAAAGACCACCTCATCTTTGACGATAGGCAGGTAATCTTTAACGATAACGCCGACCACCGGCGTGCCGGGAATATCCTGCCAGGTCGCAATCCTGACTACGCCCTCTACCGCCAGCGCCTCGTTGAGATCCAGCTCTTCGATTTTGCCCGCTGGGATATCCGCATAGCGGCAAACGCCGTAGAGCATATCCGGCAACGTAATATCATCGCCGTATATGGCGGTTCCTTTGACTTTCGCCAATCCATCCACGCGTCCTGGCGACGCTGAACGCAAAGCACACATAACGTTCCCCCTTATTATCAATCCTGTAAGTCGTTACGGGAAAAGCCCATCGTTACGTACGAATCCAAGATTTGTGCCAGAAATCAACGAGGTGGATGTTAGAGTGCGTTTTTGTGATTGCGCCCGCGTTAATGGTAAATCACAGGGCGAAAACGGTCTGTCGAACGAGGAATGGGCAGAATTCGTGCCGTGCTGTACGGAAATTATCAAAGTAATAATCGGTTTTTATCAAAATTATAATGGCTTAGCGCGCATTAACCGAACATTCGCTGGTCAGGGTCAGTAAAGGTCACGCTCCCTGCTGGCTAAGCGATTGACTTCGCCGCAAATAGTACGAAAATGTTCCCCACTCGTGACAACCCGAATAACGGCACCTATGACTTCCAGCTCTTTTCGTTTTTCCCGCCTCTCCACCCTGAAAAAGGCCAGCGCGCTGATCCTTGCCGCGTTCTTACTGGTTAGCTGCGATTCGAAACAATCGACGACGCCATCCTCTACCGTGAAACCGGGTAGTTCACAGCAGAGCAACGAACCGATGCGTGGCGTCTGGCTGACGACGGTCTCGCGTCTGGACTGGCCGCCGATAAGTTCCATCAGTGCAGGAAACGCCAGCCTGCGCGTTGAACAACAGCAGGCAGCGCTGCGAGCGAAGCTGGATAACTTGAAAAGCCTCGGTATCAACACCGTTTTTTTCCAGGTGAAACCGGATGCGACGGCGCTGTGGAAATCGGACATTCTCCCCTGGTCTGATGTGATGACCGGGAATATTGGCGAATATCCTGGCTACGATCCGCTGCAGTTTATGCTCGACGAAGCGCACAAACGCGGCATGAAAGTCCATGCCTGGTTCAACCCGTATCGGGTTTCGACCAATACCAAACCTTCTACCGTCACCGCGCTCAATAACACTTTGTCTATGACGCCTCCGAGCGTGTTTGTGTTACATCGTGACTGGATTCGCACGGCCAGCGATCGTTTTGTCCTCGACCCTGGCATTCCGGAAGCGCGTGATTGGATCACCAGCATCGTTGCCGAGGTGGTTTCACGCTATGACATCGATGGCGTGCAGTTTGACGATTATTTCTATACTGAAACCGCCGGTTCCTCTCTAAACGACACGGTTACCTTCCGTCGTTACGGTCAGGGGTTTGCTTCTAAAGCAGACTGGCGTCGACACAATACGCAGGAATTAATCGCCCAGGTCTCCCGCACCATTAAACAGTTGAAGCCGAATGTCGAGTTTGGCGTGAGTCCTGCCGGCGTGTGGCGTAACCGTTCGCACGATCCGGCGGGTTCGGAGACTCGCGGTGCGGCAGCCTACGATGAATCCTATGCTGATACCCGTCAGTGGGTGCAACAAGGTCTGCTCGATTATATCGCCCCGCAGATTTACTGGCCGTTTGCCCGTGATGCAGCGCGTTACGACGTGCTGGCCAAATGGTGGGCTGATGTGGTTAAACCGACCAACACGCGCCTGTATATTGGCATCGCGCTGTATAAAGTGGGTGAACCCTCCAGGAATGAGCCAGACTGGACCATCGAAGGCGGCGTGCCCGAGCTGAAAAAGCAAATCGACCTGAATGAATCAGCTGCCAACATCAACGGTACGATTCTGTTCCGTGAAGGCTATCTGGAACAGCCGCAAACGCAGAAGGCCGTCGATTATTTAAAAAGCCGCTGGGGGAAATAATAACCACAAGGAATCAGCCACTACTGGCTGATTCCTTTAATAAAAATAGAGATAAGTTACATCGGTGTGAATTATATTCATTAATATCTTCTTATCTCACGAATAATAAGAAAAAAAGCTTGCAGCCGCCGCTGCGGTCCCCGTAATATTGAAAACAAGCATTATGAATAAATAATAAAAAGACCTCATCCCTCTACATTTCCTTCCCGTTTGGATACCCAATAATTCGCCCATTAACGTTCGCGTTATTCTCGATATATATGAGTACTATGACTAAAGACACCGTAATATCTCGTCCTCAATGGACGAAGAAGGACACCATCTGGATGATGGGTGTGTATGGCGCTACCGTCGGAGCAGGTACGCTTTTCCTGCCGGTAGAAATCGGCACGCGTGGTCCGCTCGTCTTTATTCTCCTGCTCCTACTCGGTTTCCCGCTATCGTTAGTGCCGCATGTACTGATTTGCCGTGTTTTTATGCGTGATAACGCTGGGCAAACGCAAAACGACCGCACGCTGCCGCTCTTTGGCTCTTTCTTCAGCGCCAAAGGCCGTCAGGCGATGAAGCTGTTTTTCTGTGTTGCGCATTATCCAGTCACGTTGGTGTACGCTGTTTCGCTCATAAACGCCCTCAGCCATTTTCTGAACGAACGCCTTCATTTTACCGGCTTCAACCGCGCGTCACTGACGCTGGTGGTGCTCGCTATTTTGCATCTCGTTCTCAGTAAAGGCCGCGATAAAGTGGTCAGCACCATGAGCGCACTGGCGCTGCCGTTTGCCATCGCCATTATCGTGGTGGCCGCTTCGCAAATCCCGGCGTGGAACATCAGCAATATTACCCACGCCTGGCAACTGACACACGCCACTTCGGTAGGTAATTCGCTGAAGGATTTGTGGCTAACGCTGCCGCTGATCGCCTTTTCACTCTGCTCCGCGCCGCTGATTCCGGCGTTGGCATCCTGGTATCGCGAACCGGGCAACGGTGGGGAAACCCAATCCGTTCGCGTTATTCGTCGCGCCTATGGTCTGATATTTTTCAGCATTATTTTCTTCGTGCTGAGCTGCATTTTAAGCACCCCGCGTGAAACCTTCGAAATGGCCAAAGCGCAAAACCTCAACGTGCTGTCGGTTATCGGCGGTAATGACGGTATGAATGTGATGATCTATCTGGCACCACTGATTGCGATTCTGGGGATGACTAAATCATTTTTAGGTATTTCAATGCCGGTGGCCGAAACATTTAACGTCTTAGCAACGGACCTGTTGGGCATTAAGCGGACCAGCCATATTAAGCAGATTAAATTAATGATTTCGGTCTTAATGTTTATTGTCACATCGCTGGTGGTTTATATTAACCCGGATGTCATTAATATGATCGAAACGCTTTGTGGTCCGTTAATCGCTATTTTCTTGTTTATTATTCCTACCTGGCTAATCTTTACCCGGGCTGCGCTGAAACCGATGCGCGGTGTGATCTCAATCATGGTGATGGTCAGCGGAATTCTGACGGTATCAGCGCTGCTTTACGGGATGTTCTGAAAACAAACTGATTCAAGGGTGGCATAGCATCCTATGCCACCCTTCACGAATTAACGATAAACGTACATCCCGCCTTCCTTACCGCGGCTGAACAGCACCTGCCAAAGTTCGATATCACGGGCGCGAAATGCGCCAGCACAGGCACACAGGTAGTAGTTAAACATTCGACGAAAACGTGGAGTGTAACGTAGGGCCAGTTCGGGCCAGGCATCGTTAAAACGTTGATGCCACGCCATCAACGTTTTGTCGTAATCACTGCCAAAATTGTGCCAGTCTTCCATGATCAGTCGTTTTTCGCTAACGCTGGCGATTTGACGAATCGACGGCAGACAGCCGTTCGGAAAAATGTACTTGTTGATCCACGGGTCGACGTTTACGCCGCTTTCATTGCTGCCAATGGTATGCAACAAGAACAGTCCATCTTTCTTCAGACAGCGATCGACTACGCTAAAGTAGGTGTCATAGTTTTTCGGCCCGACGTGCTCGAACATTCCCACAGACACAATGCGATCGTATGTTTTATCCAAATCGCGATAATCCTGAAGCAGGATCGTAATGTCTAAACCTTCGCCACGCTGCTGTGCCATTTTCTGCTGTTCTTGCGAGATGGTCACGCCATCAACGCTAACGCCATAGTGTTGCGCGGCGTAGGCTGCCAGTCCTCCCCAGCCGCAGCCAATATCCAGCAGACGCATACCGGGCTTGAGCTGTAATTTTTCACAAATCATCTTCAGCTTGGCGTTCTGTGCCTGTTCAAGCGTATCCGCTTCTCGCCAGTAAGCGCAGGAATACTGCATGTGGGGATCAAGCATGCGAGCGAAGAGATCGTTGCCAATATCATAGTGTTCTTTGCCAACAATCCAGGAACGCCGACGCGACTGAAGATTAAATAATCGTGCACCGGCAATGCGCAGAATATCTTTCAGATTTCCCGGCATCTGTTTATCCAGTTTGCCTTTGAGAATTTTATAGAACAGAACATCCAGTCGGTCACAATCCCACCAACCGTCCATATAACTTTCGCCAAAACCAAGAGAACCCTGCTGAAAAACGCGCTTAAAAAAATCAGCGTGATGGACCTGAATATCCCAGGGGCGCGAACCGTTAATTTTGATATCCGCCTGCTGAAGCAGTTCGTTAGCCATTCGCGACCAATTATCATTCAATTCTTCAACATTTATTACGTCAGAGCAAACCGTCGCCATAATCCTAATCCGTCATCAACATTATATTCTGCGTGAGATTATCATTGATAACACGATGGTATGTATTATGATGTCAGGACATTATTTATCGAGTAGACGCCATTATGGTCGACAAGCGCCCCCCTTTTACCAGCATACAGCCTAAGAAGTGGTTTTCATCGCAGGACGATTCGATGAAAGAGCTGCCGCAGTCGGTTTATTTTCGCTCGTATGTGCTTGAAGCCAATAATCATGTTGCCGACCACAGCCATGCCTTCGCTCAATTTCACTTTGCCCGTACCGGCAGCATGCGCATCGATGTAGCAGGAAAATGTTGGGTGATTCCGGCGCATTATGGAATCTGGATCCCGCACAATATCACGCATGCGGTATGGGCGCTGGATGATGTCCATCTGGAGAGTGTGGATATCGAACCGGCATTTTTACCCGTGCCGATTAACGAGTGCAAAATGGTGACAATCAGCGATTTTGCCCGCGAATTCATTCATTATGCCACCACAAACACGCCAGAGCGCTATGACATTTCCGGTAAAGAGGGGCAACTGGTGAGCGTGCTGCTTGACGTTATTTTGCAGCTGCCGGAGGTGGAGTTGATGCTACCGTGGCCGCATAATGCCGCACTGATAGAAGTATGCAGAACGATTCAGGAATCGCCGGGACTGGAGCATTCAATGGAATATTGGGCCGATCATCTGGGAATGTCGACCCGTACTTTTTCCCGCCATTTCAAAAAAGAGACCGGTCTTCCCTTTAGCGCATGGAAACAGAAAATGCGAATTCTGGAATCGGTCATGCTGCTGAAGAAAAATAAGAATGTCACTGCCGTTGCTCTGGAAGTGGGTTATTCCAGCACGGCTGCATTTAGCTATGCTTTTCGCCAGGCATTCGGTGTTCCGCCATCCGGTTACTAATGGATAGGTTTGCTTCGTGGATTATATTTATAGATAAACGCACTCGATCTCCCGGTGATAAGCTGGATTTCTTTAATGCTATATCCCTGCTGTAGCAACTGCTGAATTCTTATTTTATCCCGCTCAATGTGTTGCCTCTTATCGTTTCCTGTAAGTGCAACCGCAGGCGATTTTATTAGTAAATGTAAACTGCAGGTATCTATTTTCTCCGCTGCCAGTCGGCACTGGGTTTTATCGGCGTCAAAATGTGTCGAGACTTCCCGCCAGATACGTAAAGCGCGGCGGTAAAAACCTTTTGTTTCGTTAAGTTGGGCGAGCACAATGAGTGCATTAACTTCTGCGGACATAATCAAAGACCCAGTAATGAATGAATAGTACGCGTATGCGCTATGGCTGACTTCATTTGTATGATAAATACAAATTCCCTTCACTGTCTACGGACAACCAGCTCTTTTTACATACTGATTTTTCATACTTTCCATGCCTGAATGGCATTGTTTCGACAGCAGATAGAAAAAAATTGGCCCAATTTCATCGAAAACTGGCTTTCAGCCAATGGCTGAGTTTTTAGCGCTGCCCCATACTCTCTTCACTGACCGCAATACAGGATTTTGATGATGAACATCATGCAAATACGCAATGCAACTCAATTGATCGCTTATGCGGGTAAACGTTTCCTTATTGACCCAATGCTGGCGGAAAAAGACGCCTATCCAGGCTTTGCAGGCACCGCACGCGCTCACCTTCGTAACCCGTTGGTCGAGTTACCCGTCCCCATCGAGCGCCTGCTGGATGTAGACGCCATCATTGTGACACATACTCATCCCGACCATTGGGACGATGCGGCGGCGGCTGCGATTCCGAAATCCATGCAGATTTACGTTCAGAATGCCAGCGACGAGGCCATTCTCCGCGCTCAGGGGTTTACCCAATTACGCCAGCTTTCCGACACCAGCCGGTTTGGCGATATCATGTTGACCAAAACCCATGGTCAACATGGCTCTGACGCAGCCTATGCGATTCCTGAGCTGGCTCAGCGTCTTGGGGAGGCCTGCGGTGTGGTATTCCAGCATCCTGATGAAAAAACGCTCTATCTGATTGGCGATTCAATCTGGACCAAAGGTATCGAAGAGAACCTGCGCCGTTATCAGCCCGATGTGGTTATCATGAATACCGGTTGGGCACACCTGCTGGGCTTTGGCCCCATCATCTTCGGAATGGAAGATGTCCTCAAAGCCCACTGCCTGTTACCGCAGGCGCAGATCGTCGCCACTCATATGGAGGCTCTCAATCACTGTCTTGTTACGCGCAGTGCCTTGCTGGAATACGCGCGAGATAATGAGATTGAAACCTTTGTCAGCGCTCCTGCAGATGGTGACACTGTCACATATTAACGAGAGAAAACGCTATGACCGCCACCTCGATTGCTATCGTCGCCAGCGAAGGCTTCAGCACATTCCATTTTTCGGTGCCGCTGATTCTCTTTGGCGATAGCGTCAGCAGTGAAAAGCGTTTCACACGCTATATATGCGCAGAAACGCCAGGGATGATCTGGTCCAGGGAAGGCACAGCGGTCATCGCTGATGCTGATTTTTCTACCCTTGCTCAATGCGAGATCGTCATTGTTCCCTTCTGGCGGAATGTGGATGAAAAACCCTCACCCGCGCTGCTTGACGCGCTGGTCGCTGCACGTCATAACGGCGCCACGCTGGTCGGTCTGTGCCTCGGCACCTTCGCATTGGCTTATGCAGGGTTACTGGACCAGCATCGCGCCGTGACTCACTGGGAGTATGAAAACGCGTTTCTACGCTTATTTCCCCACGTGCAGCTCGACGTTAACGTGCTTTATACCGACGACGATGGTCTTATCACCTCCGCCGGTACCGCCGCGGCGCTGGACTGTTGTCTCTATGTTATTCGTCAGCGTTTTGGCACAAAGGTCGCCAACCAGATAGCCCGACGTATGGTCACACCGCCTCATCGGGAAGGCGGCCAGGCACAATACATTGAGCAAACGTTGTCGCAACGGAGCTACGATAAGCGCATCACTAACCTGCTGGATTTCTTACAGCAGAATCTCGGAACACCGCTCAGTATTGATACGCTAGCCGCACGCGCAGCGATGAGTCGCCGTTCCCTGACCCGCCATTTCCAGAAGGCCATGGGGATGTCAATTGGTGAATGGGTGACAGCAGAACGACTACGACGTAGTCAATGGCTACTGGAAAGTAGCCAGCTGTCTATTGAACAGGTTGCGGAACGTGCGGGCTTTCAGTCATCTATCACGTTTCGTCAGACCTTTCGTGAAAAAATGGGCGTCAGTCCCGGCGAGTGGCGTAAAACGTTTCAGGGTTGAAACGGCCAATGTTATCCACAGAAACGGTGCACAACCTTGTGGGTAATTAGCCTAAAGCCGTTGATTATTGGCATGTTCATGCAATGGACATGGGCGCAGCAGGTTCTGCGCCCGTATTGACAGTTTTCGCTATGCCTGTTTTAACTTACCAGCTAAAAGAACGAACCAGCGACAGGTCCCAGGCGGTAGCAAACAGTGAAATGAACAGGATGATGTTCACAGTAGTCTCGATGCGCCTTTCCATTTTGATTCTCCTCATGTCGCTGCAACCATTAAACACGGAAAACCTAATAATTTATTCTGTGTATCTGGTTTAAAGCCTAACACAATATCGTACGTAATCATCCGCGGCGATGAATTCATCATAAAGCTTACGCGCAGGATTATGAATACGAGTATGCCAGTAGAAACGTGACCATCCCTGCTCTTTACCCTCATTTAGCACGAATTGCATGAGCTGACGAGCAATGCCTAAGCCGCGAAATGCCGGATCAACAAACAAATCTTCCAGATAGCAAATCGGTGAACTGACCCAGGTACCTTCATGTAAAACACACAGCGCAAAGGCCGCCACGCGTCCATCCACCACGGCAACCCGGCCAAAAATAGGCGATTCAGGACTCAGTATCCGCTGCCAGGTATGCTCGGTGATCTCATCAGCAAGATTGCTGCCATAAAAGTCGTTATATCCTTTCCACAGCGCGAGCCACTGGGCTTTATCTTCTACCTGAATGGGACGGTTCACGACGTTCACGGGTCACCTCTTAGCTGAGTTGATAATACTTGTCGACGGTAAGGCGCGCAGGTATCTCCGTAGCATCGTTCATTTGCAGCAGGTCGATCTCGATGGCATTGCAGATAGCATCCAGCGGTAAATCATTATTTTCCATACCGAAGGGTTCTTCAAGCTCTTCCGCTAACGTGTCAAGAGAGATAAAAGTGTACGAAATGAGCACCGAGATAAATGGCGTCATATAGTGCAAATCGACAACCAGTGCGAACGGCAGCATGATGCAGAACAAATAGACGGTACGGTGCAGGATCAGCGAATAGGCGAACGGTACCGGCGTATTGGCAATACGCTCACAGCCCGCCAGCACGATAGACATATCGTTGAGACGAATATTCAGACTGTGGAACAGAATATCCGACAGCTCACCCGCCCGACGGCGCTGCGCCAGCCAATCCCCCATAATCAACAAAATTCGGTTTGCCGGAGACTGCGCGGCCAGTACCTGATTGAGATGCGGCTCGCTGAGATATTTTGCCAGCACTGCGCGCGTCGGCTGACGGCGGAGGGTCAAACGAAGGCAATGCGCAAAGGCAATCTGCAGACCGACAAATTCACTCACATGCGGATCGTCAGAGAGCGTATTTTTGACCTCGCGCAGCAAAGAACGCGAGGCAATCATCAATTGTCCCCACAGCTGCCTCGCTTCTACATAGCGTGAATAGCAGGCGTTATTACGAAAACCAAGAAAGATAGCGATGGCCACGCCGAGAATACTGAACGGCGCGACGGTCAACTTTACGCCAAGCGATGAATACCACGGCAAAATGAGGAGCACCACAATCGATAGCAGAAAATTGAGCAGTAAACGCGAGAAAATTTTCGGCAGTACCGAGCCGTGCCAAACAAAAATGCGAGCCAGCCAGTGCTGGTGAGGACGAACGATCATTTTTATATCAATCAGGTTAATAAGTTGTGTATTAAACGTGATCTTCATCATGTATTCAAGCGCTGATAACGCTGCAATGGTATGCTTTGCGGGGTTCTCTCTTGCTGCAAGACCCTTTTGCTCGGTGTTTCAGGGAGATAATAAGACAAGAAAAATGTATGTTGTAACTAATAAAGGGTGCCGGCAACGATACATCGCCCTCTTCGCGTTTAGCCACGCGACAAACAAAAAACCCGGCGAGTGCCGGGTTTAAAGAGGCGATCGGGCCGCGATTAGCAGAGCGGCTGCACCGCTTTACGCATACCCTGAGTCAAAATAGCGTCGAGATCGGAAGAAACCTGTTCGACCAATCCGGAAACCTGTGTAAGATCTTGTTCCCAGTGCTCGCTGACGGACAGTACCGCGCTGACCAGATCGGTAGTGCTAATCTGTTGGTCACGATGCTGCGCCCACAGCTGCTGGTAACGTTCGATCCAGTGCGCATCATCCTGCACCGGGTAGGCTTCGCCGTTGCGTTCTGCACGATAGAAGGCAATCAGCGCGGCCAAAGCAAAAGTCAGACGCGCAGGCAGTTTACCGCTGGCCTTCTGGCCCGCCAGCAGCTGAGGAAGAATACGGGTACGGAATTTCGTCATCCCGTTCAACGCGATAGACAGCAGTTGGTGCTTGATGTACGGGTTACGGAAACGACCTGTTACCGCACTGGCAAAAGACTCCAGCTCGTCTTTCGGTAAATCCAGTACCGGGATAATTTCCTGATGAATCGCTTTTTCAACGAACGCGCAAATTTCTGCATCGTTCATTGCTTCCCCCACCGTATCAATACCGGCCTGGTAGGCGACCGGCACCAGTGCGGTGTGTGCGCCGTTCAGAATCGCAACTTTACGTTCTTTATACGGTTTGATGTCGTCAACGATCAGCACGTTCAGCGCCAGTTTATCCAGACGCAGTTCGCTGGCCAGCGATTTCGGCCCCTGAATCACGAACAGATAGAAGTGCTCAGCGGTATCGAGGAAACCGTCTTTATAACCCAGCTCGGATTCCAGCTGAGCGGCTTCATCACGTGGGTAACCGGTCACGATACGGTCAACGAGGGTTGAACAGAAAGCGTTAGACTCGTTCAGCCAGGTCATGAATTCAGCCGGCAGCGCCCACTCCTGCGCGTAGCGAACCACCAGCTCGTGCAGGGCTTCACCGTTATAATCAATCAGTTCGCAAGGAATGATTACCCAACCTTTATCCGCTGCACCGTTGAAGTGGCTGAAGCGCTCGAACAACAGACGCGTCAGTTTCGCCGGATAGCTAACCGCCGGCGCGTCGTCAAACTTATCGCCAGCGTGGTAGCTAATACCCGCTTCGGTAGTATTGGAAAACACAAAACGCATGTCCGGGTTGTGAGCCAGCTTGAGGAGTTCTGCGTAATCTTTATAGGCGCTGATTTCACGATTTACCGAACGGATCAGGCGCGCATCGCTAACCGCCTCCCCCTTATCATTCAGGCCACGAATAATCGTGGTGTACAGGCCATCCTGAGTACTCAATGAAGGCGGAAAATCGCTGTCGATCGGACGAACGATAACCACGCCTGAATTCAGGTCGGTATGTTCGTTCAGCAGATCAATCTGCCAGTCAACAAACGCGCGCAGGAAGTTTCCTTCGCCAAACTGGATAATACGTTCAGGGTATTGGGCACCGGGGAAATCATGGCGGTTAAGTGTTTTCACAATGGGTTCCTTTCTGGATTAGTCATACAGCCTGCTCAATTGGTCTAATAACTTATCAGATTTTCCGCTTATGAAACCCTGTTTTGATCAAAACTGCGAGAATAAATAGTGAGTCTATAAAAATTTGTAAAAAATCGAGGTCGCCGTCAGCGCGCCGTCTGGCATAAGGGCATAGCGCGGAACTTCGCCCACTTTCTGCCATCCGCAGCGCTGATAGAAGTTTTCCGCCCCGCTGCCAGTGGCAGTATCCAGCACCAGCACGTTTTTCCCCGCATCAACCGCAACCGCTTCCAGGCGCAGCATCAACGCTCGCGCAATACCGCCGCGACGGGCGCGTTCGTGTACTAACAGTTTTGCCACATCGGCACGATGCGGTTGGTTTTCTGGCTGATCGATAATCAGTTGCACGGTACCGACAATCGTCTGGTCGACATCTTTGGCCACGAGAACCACGCGTTCATCGCGCCCAACGCTGGCGGCAGTTCGCCGCCAGAATGCCAGCGCGGTATCGTGATGAAAAGGCAGCATAAAGCTAACGGATGCACCGCCGTTGACGCAGTTGGTCAGTACGTCAGACAGCGGATCAAGATGGGCAAGAATATCCGTTTCAGAAAAGGTATGCAGCGTGAATGATGAATTCATAATGGCCTCCAGAAAAATAAGGCCACTACTATTACGTTAACCTTTTGATAACACAATAGGTTAAATCATCGCATTTACTTATGATGCGCTAATGCGCAAAAATCTGGTTTTTACCACGGCGCTTTGCCTCATACAGCGTGCTGTCCGCCGCCTGTAGCCAGTCGGAGACTTCCAGCATTTCCGGCAAGGCGTCGGCAATCCCAATGCTCAGCGTGAGCGTCTGGCGATCGTTCGGGCGCTCCGTCACCACCGCCGTGGCGTCCATAATTCGCTGGGCGATTGACCGTCCTTCCTCAAGCGTGGTATCCGGAAGCAGGATTACGAACTCATCGCCGCCCAGGCGGGCCGGAGTATCGGTTGGGCGAGTCGCCATCTGCAAAATTTGCGACACGGTTTTGAGCATCACGTCGCCCACCTTATGGCCGTAGCGATCGTTAATTTCTTTGAAATTGTCGAGGTCGATAAACATCAGCAGCGAATGGCCGCAGTCCCGTTTTAATCGAATCAATTCCCATGAAATACGCTGCTCCAGCAGACGACGATTGGCGATGTCCAGCAGCGGGTCGAGCATCGCAATTCGTTCAAGTTCCTGGCTCTTGAGCCGCAGCTTAACGGCTATGCTATCGGTAAGCAGACTCAGCGCCAGCACATATAATGAAATCAGCGGCAGCGTCGCCAGTATCGTGCGTTGACTCACCTCGCCGTGAAACGGCATGCCCATCAGCGCCCAGCTAATCGCAAATCCCCCCAGCATCGCTAGCGCGGCTTTACGCATCAACGCTTTACCGCCTGCGGAGAGCCTGTCGGTGAGTAGGATCGTCGCAATCGCGACTGACGGAAGCGGATTCAACGCCATCATCGCTATCCAAAAGCCCCCGACGCCGGCATCCCATAACAGATTCTGTTGTTCAACCAGTCGAGGCACCGGCGCCAATATGGCGCGCATATACGCCACCGTTGGCCAGAGAAAAGCGTTCAGCACCAGTAAAATCTGCAAAAAATGAGGCCGATGAAGTTCGGTAAGTACTGATAAAATAGGGAGAAAACAGAGGAAGGTGCCAAGCATCCGCATCAGATACATCCGTCTGACAAACCGGGTTCCTGCCACCCCATTACTCGTAATAAGTTTGCCAAATCTATTCATAACACAATTTATTCCGATACGACGCCCGGCTTATCATATTGAGCGCAACATGTCGAATCAAGCTATCAAAATAGATAGCTTTTCAGAATAAACTTAGCCGTGTTAACGATCGCGGCGGTTCATCTGGATGACCAACCAATGGTGGATAACACTAACGATGTAACGTTGTTGATCCGCCGTCAGCGCCTGTCCCTGCGGGATATGGTGCCATTTCTCCAGACAGCCGCGACAGCAGGTGGCGGTGGCGTGCTGAGCGATAAACACCGGATGCCCGCGCATGGGAGTCTGCTTACCGTCATTATTGGGCTGCGCGGGCGCCAGTCGCCCGGCGATAAAATCTGCCGCGTGGCTATCGATAACCTCCGGGCCTTTATCAATACAATACTGCCGCTCTTTTACGCCAAGGCGAAAGCGACTGCGGAATGTGGATCGCTGCAGCCGCGCAAACAAACTGTCGAAGGTATCCATCAGTAAACCGAACGTCCTATCTGCTGCGTGAGTTTTTCCAGCGCTGCCACGCCCGCCAAAGAGTTACCCGCGTCATCCAGTTCGGGGCTCCAGACGGCAATCGCCATTTCGTGCGGTACGATTGCGACCACGCCGCCGCCCACGCCAGATTTTGCCGGTAGTCCGACTCGCCAGGCGAACTCTCCGGCGTTCTGATACATGCCGCTGGTTGCCATCAGGGCGTTGACCTGTCGCGTCTGCATGGGGGTGATGACCGGCGCGTCGAGATGCAGCGCCTGCCCCTGGTTAGCCAGGAACAGGAAGGTTCTCGCCAGCTCTGCGCAGTTCATCTCCAGCGCACAGTAATGGAAATAGTTTTGCAGCACGGTCGCCACATCATGATGAAAATTACCAAAGGACTTCATCAGCCAGGCGATGGCCGCATTACGCGCCGAATGTTCAAACTCCGAGCGCGCGACCTGCGCGTCGTAGCCGATATTCGACACGCCGCTCAGCTTACGCACGATCTCCAGCATCCGCTGGCGCGGTGCGCTAAGCCGCCCTTGCAGCATATCGCAGACGACCAGCGCGCCAGCGTTAATAAACGGATTACGCGGAATACCCTGCTCGATTTCCAGCTGTAAAAGAGAGTTAAACGGCTGGCCAGAAGGATCTTTACCCACACGCGACCAAATCTCCTCCGCCTGATAGTGATTCATCGCCACGACCAGACTGAGAACTTTGGAAATCGATTGAATAGAGAATCGCTCGTTGGCGTCGCCAGCGCTAAAGTGCTGCCCATCGACGGTACTGATCGCGATCCCCAGTTTTTTGCCGCTAACGCAGGCCAATGCCGGAATATAGTCCGCCACCTTCCCCTGCCCAATCAGCGGCCTGACGTCGTCGAGGATCGACGCCAGCATGGCATTATTGATAACCGTAGCCACTTACCACTCCTTGCCCACAGGCTATTTTCGGCCAGGGAGTATAGCAGAGCGTAAGGGCTACGTCGTTTCGCTTATCGACGATCTTTCCATACCGTCTGAACGTTACAGAACTCGCGCAGGCCAAAATGCGACAGCTCACGGCCAAAGCCGCTTTTTTTCACGCCGCCGAAGGCCACGCGCGCATCGCTGGCACTGTAGCCGTTGATAAACACGCCACCGCACTCCAGCTCGTCGGCAAAACGCTGCGCCTGCGTCGGATCTGCGGTAAAGACCGTTGCCGACAGACCAAACTCACTGTCGTTCGCCAGCGCCAGCGCATGTTCGGCATCGCGTGCGACGGTGATCGCGGCCACCGGGCCAAACATCTCCTGGCGGAAGGCGGTCATCGTCGGAGCCACATTCGCCAGCACGGTAGCCGGATAATAGTTGCCTTCACTGCTCAGCAGCTCGCCGCCCAGCAATAGCGTCGCCCCTTCGTTAATCGTCGCCATCACCTGACCATGCAGCTCATCGCGCAGATCGAAACGGGCCATCGGGCCGAGATAATTTGCTTCATCGCGCGGGTCGCCCATTTTCAGCGCCGCTACGGCAGCAACAAACTTGTCGGTGAACTGCTCGGCAATGCCCGCTTCAATGATAAAGCGCTTCGCCGCCGCACAGACCTGTCCGGTATTCTGATAGCGGCCAATCACCGCCGCTTGCACCGCCGTGTCGATGTCCGCATCGTTGAGTACGATGAACGGATCGGAACCGCCCAGCTCCAGTACGCATTTTTTCAGCGCAGCTCCTGCCTGCGCTCCAATCGCCTTACCCGCACGCACGCTGCCGGTAACGGTCACAGCAGCAATACGTGGATCGTTAATGATTTGAGAAACACCGTCATTGGTGGCGTTCACCCAGTTAAAGACGCCTGCCGGTACGCCCGCTTGCGCGACGATATCACCAATCAACGCCGCACAGCCCATGACGTTCGGCGCGTGCTTGAGTAGATAGCTGTTGCCGGCCAGCATAATCGGCACCGCGCCGCGCAGAACCTGCCACAGCGGAAAGTTCCAGGGCATTACCGCCAGCACCGGCCCCAACGGACGGTACTCGATCACCGCCTGATGGTTTTCCACCAGGGTTGCTTCAGTCGCCAGCATCGCCGGGCCATGTTCGGCATACCAATCGCACAGATGGGCAGATTTTGCCACTTCACCGCGCGCCTGATTAATGGGTTTACCCATTTCCCGGGTGATGCACTGCGCCATCTCTTCAGCCCGTTCACGCAGAACACGGGCAATGGCGCGCAGAGCATCGGCACGTTGAGCGACGGACGTTTTGCGCCACTGACGAAAAGCGTTATCGGCCAGGGTAATCGACAGATCTACGTCAGTAGAGGACGCCCACGGCAGCGCGGAGAGTGTTTCGCCATTGGCCGGGTTAACGGAGACGGCATGGGTTGCAGGTGAAGTCATCTTTTTCTCTCTGATTGATTGCATCATGGTGACATCCTCACCTATTCTTCCGTTTATGAAAACTGAATAATATTAACCAAACCATTCACGAAATGAGAAAGTCATGGATTTAACCCAGTTGGAAATGTTTAACGCTGTCGCCCAAACGGGCAGCATTACTCAGGCCGCGCAGAAGGTTCACCGCGTACCCTCTAACCTGACTACCCGCATTCGCCAACTGGAAGCCGATCTTGGCGTCGAGCTGTTCATTCGTGAAAACCAACGCTTGCGCCTCTCGCCAGCCGGGCACAGCTTTCTGCGCTACAGTCAGCAAATTCTCGCGCTGGTTGATGAAGCCAGAATGGTCGTCTCTGGCGACGAGCCTCAGGGGTTGTTTGCACTCGGGGCGCTGGAAAGCACCGCCGCCGTGCGCATTCCGCAGACGCTGGCGTGCTATAACCGTCGCTATCCGCGGATCCAGTTTGATCTGGCCACCGGCCCCTCCGGTACCATGATCGACGGCGTGCTGGAAGGCACACTGAGCGCCGCTTTTGTCGATGGCCCGGTGATGCATCCCGGTCTCGACGGCATGCCGGTCTATCAGGAAGAGATGATGATTGTCGCCGCCCACGGCCATCCGCCGATTACCCGCGCCAGCGAGGTCAACGGCACCAGCATCTACGCGTTTCGCGCCAACTGTTCCTATCGTCGTCATTTTGAGAGCTGGTTTCATAGCGATCAGGCAACGCCGGGGCGTATTCACGAGATGGAGTCTTATCACGGCATGCTGGCCTGTGTGATCGCCGGAGCCGGGTTGGCATTAATGCCGCGTAGCATGCTGGAAAGTATGCCTGGCCATCATCAGGTCTCCGCATGGCCGCTGGCCGAGAAATGGCGCTGGCTAACGACCTGGCTGGTGTGGCGGCGAGGGGCAATGAGCCGCCAGCTGGAAGCGTTTATTGCGCTGCTTGATGAACCTGCGTTACCAGCGACTTTGTCATAAATACGCTTAGCGGATCCGGTTGATACGGTGCGAACGCCTCGCAAATTTGATAGCCGCAGCGCGTGTATAGATTAATGGCCGCATGCTGATGAATCCCGGTTTCCAGCTGCAACGTAATGCACCCGCGTTGCAGCGCCACCGCCTCCAGCGCCGCCAGCAGCTTTTCGCCCAGTCGCTGGCCGCGGTGCGCCGGGTCAATAAATACGCGCTTCATTTCACCGTAACCGTCTTCATCCAAAACAATCGCACCGCATCCGACAGCCGTTTCATCCTGACGAATTAGCATAACGATAATCTGATTTTCCGGCAGCGCCGAGAGGTCAATCAGGTGGTTGCTTTCTGCCGGATAGAGCGTGCTCTGGTATTTATCCAACTCGTGAATCAGTGCGCTAACGTGCGGATTGGCGGGAGAAGTGATGGCGATCGTGTACATGGCAGGCTCCTGTTTATTGTTATCCTCCCACTCTACCATTCGCCCTCCTCGCGTCTCATAGTATTAACTTATATTGTGGGTTGAGTATTGCGCTAACCACTTGTTAACGAGTAGCTTTATCCCCTGTCGTTTGTCCATGAAATGGAATAACCATGAACACTAAAGCCCGTAAAGTCATGATCATCGGCGCCGGAAACGTTGGCGCGTCAGCCGCTTATGCGCTGCTGAATCAGAATATTTGCGAAGAACTTATCCTGGTCGACCTCAACAAGACCCGCGCCGAAGCGCATGCTCAGGATCTGAGCGATGCCGCCGCCTATATGCCCGGTATGATGACCATCTCCTGCCGTGACGCCAGCGACTGCGCCGATGTGGATATCGCCGTGATCACCGTGTCCGGCGGCGCATTAAAGCCGGGGCAAACCCGCCTGGATGAGCTAAAAAGCACCGCCAAAATCGTCCACAGCATCGTGCCGCAGATGATGGCCGGCGGCTTCAACGGCATCTTTCTGATCGCCACTAACCCGTGCGATATCATCACCTGGCAGGTTTGGCAGCTTTCCGGCCTCCCTCGTAGTCAGGTGATCGGCACCGGCGTATGGCTGGATACCACGCGTCTTCGCCGCAAATTAGCGCAGGATCTGGATATCGGCGCACAAAGTATTGACGCCTTTATTCTCGGCGAGCACGGCGACAGCCAGTTCCCGGTCTGGTCACACTCATCCGTCTATGGCTCGCCAATCGAACAGGTTTATCGGCACCGTACCGGCCGCGAACTTGACCGCCAGGCGATGGCCGACAGCGTGCGCAAGCTGGGTTTTGAGATCTACGCCGGTAAAGGCTGTACCGAGTACGGTATTGCGGGAACCATTGCCGAGATCTGCCGCAATGTCTTCACCGGCAGCCACCGTGCACTGGCCATCTCCTGCATTCTGGATGGCGAATATGGCGTAAACGGCGTCGCTATCGGCGTGCCGGCCGTACTGGCGCAAAGCGGCGTTCAGCAGGTCATTGAGCTGCAACTGGAGGCGGACGAACAGGAAAAGTTCGCCCGGTCGGTTGAGGTGATTAAAGCGAATATTGCGCTGCTACCGTAGTCCTGAGTCAGTCACCCGGCTGAGCACAGCGACGTCGGGTTAATCCAGAAACACCTTGCCCTGCAAATAGGTTCTCGCCTTCCCGCTCATGAGGACCCGCTCTCCCCGCCACTCGCAGCGCACATCGCCGCCGCGGGCGGAGACCTGACGCGCCAGCATCTGCGTTTTCCCTAACGTCTCGCCCCAGTAAGGAATCAACATCGTGTGCGCCGAACCGGTCACCGGATCTTCCCATACCGCTTCACCCGGCGAGAAGAAACGGCTGACAAAATCGTATTCGCCGTCGCCTTTCGCTGTTACTGAGACTTTATGTTCGCCCGGTATCATCGCGCCGATATCCGGTTGCAGTGCTTCAACCTGTTGCCGATTCTCCAGTTCAATAACCCATGCTCTGCCTTGACGCGCCTGGCGATACTCGCTGATACCGAGCGCACGCAGCATCTCTTCTGGCGGCACAGCTTCTTCGGTCACGCTGATGGGGAAATCCAGCGTCAGCCATTCACCGCTACGCGTCACGGTTAAGCGCCCGGAGAGCGTCTCGAAATGAACCCGTTCATCCGGATAGTCGAGATAGTTGAACACCACATGGGCGCTGGCCAGCGTGCCGTGACCACAAAGGTTAACCTCATCCCGCGTGGTAAACCAGCGCAACGCAAAGCCGCCCGGCTGCTTAACAATAAACGCGGTTTCCGACTGATTATGCTGTTGCGCCATCTTGAGCAGCAGATCATCTGCGGGCCATTCTTTCAGCAGACAGACGGCCGCCGCGTTGCCGCCAAAGGCCCGGTCGCTGAAGGCATCAACCATAAAAAAATCAATCTCGTACATATTATTCCTCTGCGTTGTATCCACGTTATCGCAAACTGACACAAAATCTTAACAACGACAAGCCCCTTTCCCCTCATATTATGTGACACTGTCACTATGAAATAAAAATGAGATCCAAATCACATAATGATTGTATTTGCAGCAATAATAGCTTTAAGATCCCACGTCTCTTCATTTATCTAACGCCCCCGGTGCATTATCTATGACAACAAACGCCGTCTCTCGTCGGATCGCGTGGCTTCGGGTAGTCACGCTGGCCGTCGCTGCCTTTATTTTTAATACCACTGAGTTCGTTCCGGTTGGCCTGCTGTCGGACATCGCAGACAGCTTTGGCATGCAGACCGCCGAAGTCGGTATTATGTTGACCATCTACGCATGGGTCGTCGCGCTGATGTCGCTACCGTTTATGTTGCTGACCAGCCAGATGGAGCGCCGTAAGCTACTCATTGGCCTCTTCGTTCTGTTTATCGCCAGCCACATCCTCTCTTTTCTGGCGTGGAACTTCACGGTGCTGGTCGCCAGCCGCATCGGCATCGCCTTCGCCCACGCGGTGTTCTGGTCGATTACCGCCTCGCTGGCCATTCGTATGGCTCCTGCGGGAAAACGCGCGCAGGCGTTGAGCCTGATTGCGACCGGCACGGCGCTGGCGATGGTTTTCGGCATCCCGATTGGCCGCATCGTCGGCCAGTACTTCGGCTGGCGCACCACCTTCTTCGCCATCGGCGTCGGCGCGCTGATTACGCTGCTGGCGTTAATTAAGCTGCTGCCGCGTTTGCCAAGCGAACATTCCGGTTCGTTGAAAAGCCTGCCGGTGCTGTTCCGCCGCCCGGCATTGATGAGCATCTACCTGCTGACCGTCGTGGTGGTCACCGCTCACTACACCGCCTACAGCTATATTGAGCCCTTTGTCCAGACCGTGGCCGGACTGAGCGGCAACTTTGCCACTGTGCTGCTGCTGATTCTTGGCGGCGCAGGGATCATCGGTAGTGTGCTGTTTGGTAAATTGGGTAACCTGCATGCTTCCGGGCTCATCAGCAGCGCGATTGGCTTGCTGCTCGCTTGCCTGCTGCTGCTGTTGCCCGCGGCACAGGATGCCGCACATCTGGCGGTGCTAAGCATCTTCTGGGGAATCGCCATTATGGTGATTGGCCTGGGCATGCAGGTGAAGGTTCTGGCGCTGGCACCGGATGCCACTGACGTGGCGATGTCGCTATTTTCAGGTATTTTCAATATCGGGATTGGGGCTGGCGCCCTGCTGGGCAGCCAGATTAGCACCCATTTTTCGATGTCATCTATCGGCTATGTGGGGGCAGTACCTGCGCTGGCGGCGTTTATCTGGGCGGTGGTCATTTTCCGCCGTTGGCCAACGGCATCGTTAGAAGAACAGGCTCATCAGCATTAAAACGCGTTATCAGGCCGGGAGTGAGTCCCGGCCTGACAGCCATTAAGCGGGATAGGTTTTAATAATTTCCAGCACGCCGTTAATAATAAACTGCACCCCCATGCACACCAGCAGGAAGCCCATCAGGCGGGAGATCGCCTCGATGCCGCCCTTACCCACCAGACGCATAATGGCGCCAGAACTGCGCAGGCAGCCCCATAAAATCACCCCCACCAGCGCGAAGATAATCGGCGGCGCGACCAGTACAACCCACTCCGGGAAGTTGACGCCGTGCTTCACCGTTGAGGCCGAACTGATAATCATTGCAATGGTACCAGGGCCTGCGGTGCTGGGCATCGCCAGCGGCACAAAGGCGATATTGGCGGTCGGCTCTTCCTGAAGCTCTTCGGACTTACTCCGCGCTTCCGGTGAGTCATGCGCCTTCTGCTGCGGGAACAGCATGCGGAAACCAATAAAAGCGACAATCAGCCCGCCGGCAATACGGAGGCCAGGTATTGATATCCCAAATGTATTCATCACCACCTGGCCCGCATAGTAGGCCACCATCATGATAGCGAAAACGTAAACGGAAGCCATCAATGACTGCCGGTTACGCTCCGCGCTGTTCATATTCCCCGAAAGGCCAAGGAATAGCGCGACGGTGGTTAGCGGGTTAGCCAGCGGTAGCAACACCACCAGACCCAGCCCAATTGCCTGAAAGAGTTCCTTCATAAGCGTTTAAAAATCCTGTCTGTTTTACGGAAAAAATCGGCCTGTACGCCTGGTCGCCGCCCTTTTGTACAGCATCTCTTGCTACGGGTTGCTCCTCTACAGGATATCCTATTTAGGCCTTCCTGAAGCGTTTTAGCAATTCGTGGCATCGCTCAACCCATTCAGTTGACTTATGGTTGCGTGAGAAATAATATCCATCGCAACTAAAGTACTTGCCAGGGCAACCATTGTGAACAGCACAAGCGATCTCTTCAATGAAATGATTCCACTTGGGCATTTGATTCACCTGGTTAACCAAAAGAAAGATCGCTTACTCAACGAGCATTTATCGCCAGAAGACATTACCGCCTCACAGTTTAGGGTGCTGTGCTCTATTCGTTGTAAAGGCAGTATCACCCCCGTGGAATTGAAAAAAACCTTGTCGGTGGATCTGGGCGCGCTCACCCGCATGCTTGACCGTTTGCTGTGTCGGGACTGGATAGCCCGGTTACCCAATCCAAGCGACAAGCGGGGTGTATTGATTCAGTTGACGCCGGAAGGCGCAGCCATTTGTGAACAATGCCATCTGCTCGTTGGGCAAAACCTGCACCAGGAATTAACAAAAAACTTAACGGCAAATGAAGTTGCAACACTCGAGCTTCTGCTTAAAAAAATATTGCCGTAAACAGAAGAAGAGGTAAGACGATGTCCAGACGTAACACTGACGCTATTACTATTCATAGCATTTTGGACTGGATCGAAGATAACCTGGAATCGCCGCTGTCGCTTGAGAAAGTGTCCGAACGTTCCGGTTACTCCAAATGGCACCTGCAGCGAATGTTTAAAAAAGAGACCGGTCATTCATTAGGTCAGTACATTCGCACCCGTAAGCTGACGGAAATCGCCCAGAAATTAAAAGAAGGTAATGAGCCGATTCTGTATCTGGCCGAACGCTACGGATTTGAATCTCAGCAGACGTTGACGCGGACGTTTAAAAACTATTTCGACGTGCCGCCGCACAAGTACCGCGTCACCAATATGCACGGAGAGTCTCGCTATCTCCACCCTATTAATCACTGTGTTTGTTAATCGCCTGCAATAAGACGTATCGAGGAAATAATGAAACTGTTCGCTTCCGTTGCCTTCGCCCTGCTAGCGATGGCCTCTTCGCAGAGCTACGCGGAGCAACTTCCGGCTCATAAAACCGCGCACGACACCATGCTGATGCCGTCCGCCAGCAGCCAGTCACCGTTTGATTTCAATCATATGGGTGCTGGCAGCGATAAATCTGATGAGCTGGGCGTACCGTATTACAATGATAATAATCGCTAAACATTCATTGCCCTGCTATCGCGGGGCTTTTTTTAGCCCTTCACCACCCGTCGCATCCCTGGCAAACGCAGACCAAAGACGTTAATAAACAGTCCGGCCATAATTAACAGCGCGCCAATCAACTGCATTGCCGACAACGTTTCATCAAGCAACAGCGCTGCACTGGCCAGCCCCACAACCGGCACTAACAATGATAGCGGCGCCACGCGCCACGTTTCATAACGGCCAAGCAGTGAACCCCAGATGCCGTAACCCACAATGCTGGCAATGAAAGCGAGATATGCCAGCGACAGCACGGTCGTGAGGTCAATATGAATCAGGCTTTGCGCCATCAGATGCGGGCCCTCGAAAACCCACGAGCTGAGCATAAACGGCAGAATGGGAATCAACGCGCTCCATACTACCAGCGACATCACACCGGGTTTCGAATCATGGTGCAGGATTTTCTTGTTAAAGATATTACCGCACGCCCAGCACAGCGCCGCCGCCAGCGTCAGCATAAAGCCCAGCAGCTTAACGTGTTGCCCGCTCATACTGGTTTCAATCAGCACCAGCACGCCAAACACCGCCAGCGAAATCCCCACCAGCTGTTTACGCTGTAGACGCTCACCAAAGGCGAAAGCGCCAAGGATGATGGTAAAGAAAGCCTGCGCCTGAAGCACCAACGAGGCCAGCCCAGCCGGCATGCCGAAGTTGATGGCACAAAACAGGAAGGCAAACTGGCCAAAACTGATGGTGAGCGCATAGCCGAGCAGCAGCGGTAGCGGAACCCGCGGACGAGGAACGAAAAATAACGCCGGGAAAGCGACAAATAAAAAGCGTAGTCCCGCTAATAGCAGCGGTGGCATACCGTGCAGGCCTACTTTGATGACCACAAAGTTCAGTCCCCATACCACAACCACTAACAGAGCCAGTAGCCCATCTTTACGCGTCATTCCTCGCCCCAACTTTTTTTAAATTTATGTAAACCTAACCAAAGTAACGAAAAATTCAGACGAGGAATAGATCATTATTTTTGGCAGTTCAAAATCGCACTCCCCAACACGACCACGGCTATACAAGCTGCTTATGGCATGATATTTGTGAAAGAGATAACAAAAAACAATACTACGACATCTATCAGGCAGGAAAATGAAACCAACGACCAGACGATCTACGATCGCGCTACTGGCATCGTCGTTACTGTTAACTATCGGACGCGGTGCCACACTTCCCTTTATGACCATTTATCTCACGCGTCAGTACGCAATGACGGTAGATACCATCGGTTATGCCATGTCCATTGCGCTGGTGGTTGGCGTCATGTTCAGCCTCGGCTTCGGGATTCTGGCCGACAAATTCGATAAAAAACGCTATATGCTGATTGCCGTTGCCTTTTTTATCTGTGGTTTTGTCGCGATTCCTCTCGTCCATAGCGTTGTTCTGGTCGTTTTTTTCTTCTCGCTGATCAACTGCTCATACTCGGTGTTCTCCACCGTGTTGAAAGCCTATTTTTCTGATACCCTCGCCCCCGCGACCAAAGCGAAGGTTTTTTCGCTGAACTACACGTTTCTTAATGTCGGCTGGACCATCGGGCCGCCTATCGGAACGCTGCTGGTGATGCAAAGTATTAACCTGCCATTCTGGCTGGCCGCGATTTGCGCGGCATTTCCGCTGCTGTTTATTCAACGCTATGTTGAGCGCCTGAAACCCGCGGAAATCGCGGAAACGCCAATTGCATGGTCACCATCAGTATTGCTACGCGACCGGGCACTGCTGTGGTTCACGCTGTCTGGCCTGCTGGCGTCCTTCGTTGGCGGTTCCTTTGCCTCCTGCCTCTCTCAGTATGTGCTGGCGGTTGGCGACAGTAGCTTTGCTGAAAAGGTCGTGGCCGTGATTTTGCCGGTGAACGCCGCCGTGGTGGTAACGTTACAGTACGCGATTGGCCGCAAGCTCACGGCCAATAATCTGCGTCCATTAATGACCTTTGGTACCGTTTGCTATGTGATAGGTCTGGCAGGATTTATGCTGTCTGGCGACAACCTGTGGTTCTGGGGGCTGGCGGCAGGCGTCTTCACGTTGGGGGAAGTGATCTACGCGCCAGGCGAATATATGCTGATCGATAACATCGCACCGCCGGGAATGAAAGCCAGCTATTTTTCCGCTCAGGCGTTGGGTTGGTTGGGCGCTGCGCTGAACCCGCTACTGACCGGGCAGATTCTGACCCATTTCCCGCCAATGATGCTGTTCCCCATCATGATGGTGATCATTGTATTGGCGTGGCTGCTGATTTTCCGCGGAATTAAGGCAAGCACCTGGGGCACGACAATCAGCGCGGCGTGAGGTTACCCGGGGCCACTCTGGCCCCGGGAATACATTATGCTGACCAGATATCAGCGGCAACCCCCGTCACCAGACGAACTTTATCCCACTGCTGTTGCTCGCTCAGGCTGTTGCCCTCTTCCGTTGAGGCAAAACCGCACTGTGGGCTGAGGCAAATCTGTTCCAGGGCAACGTAGCGTGCTGCTTCCTTAACGCGCGCTTTCACCCCTTCCGGGTTCTCCAGCTCGCCGTTCTTGGTGGTAATGAGCCCCAGTACCGCCTTCTGATGACCAGGACGAATGAAGCGCAGCGGCGCAAAGTCACCCGAGCGATCGTTGTCGTACTCGAGGAAAAAGGCATCGACGTTGACGCGGCCAAACAAAATCTCCGCCACCGGCTCATAGCCGCCTTCAGAAATCCACGTTGAGCGGAAGTTACCACGGCACACGTGCAGACCGACGATCAGATCGTCCGGCTTGCCTTCCAGCGCGCGGTTAAGCACGTTGGCATAGATAGCTGCCAGTTGATCCGGGTCATCACCGCGTTCACGAACCTGACGACGCTGGTCTTCCGAGCACAGATAGGCCCAGACGGTGTCATCCAGCTGAAGATAACGGCAACCCGCATCGTAGAAGGCACGAATAGCATCACGCCATGTGTCGGCCAGATCGTTGAAATAATCAGCCAGATCCGGATATACCGTGGCATCAATATCCTTACGTCCCCCGCGGAAATGCAGCACGCTTGGGCTAGGAATGGTCATTTTTGGCGTTGCGTCGCCGCTAATGCTTTTCAGGAAACGGAAATCCTCCAGCATCGGATGGTCACCAAAGCCAAGTTTACCGGTCACACGAATACCGTGTGCGCGGGTCTGCACGCCGTTAAACTGGATGCCTTTATCTGAATCATAGCGCTCCACGCCCTGTAAACCGTCAAAGAAATCGAAGTGCCACCAGGCGCGGCGAAACTCGCCGTCGGTGACCACATGCAGACCACAGTCGCACTGATGCTGCACCACGCGGCGGATTTCCGCGTCTTCTACCGCTCGCAGCTGCTGCGCACTGATTTCTCCGTCGGCGAGCTGCTGACGAGCCTGCTTAATGGTCTGCGGGCGTAAAAAACTGCCGACGATATCGGCGCGGTACGGGGCGTGTTGATGCGGCATGAGATTCTCCTGTTTCACTCAGGCAAACTGGTTGCCCTGAGTGATAATTTATTATTTGAACTTTTTAGCCTTCTGGATGGCTATATGTCCAGATAGTGTCATCCGTGCGCGCCACAGGCAAACGAGAATAATTCATGGCAGATGAAAAAAAATCATGTTCCGTGGCTGAAAGCAAAACCTTCATCTTCCCAGCCGGTAATACCACCGAGCATGATCTTCACCGGACGACCCAGCGTTGCCAGCTTTAATGCCGCCCGATCGGCGCCATTACAATGGGGCCCCGCGCAGTAAACCACGAATAATGTCTCTTGCGGCCACTCCTGCATCCGTTCTGCGCTCATCTCCGCATGGCGAAGATGGATCGCGCCGGGTAAATGGCGTCGAGCAAAAGTCTCGGCGCTGCCGACCACATGCAGTAGGACAAAATCCACTTCCGGCTCCTGCATGGCGGCATGCACGTCGGCGCAGTCGGTTTCGAACCCCAGACGCTGGCGAAAATGGGCTGCGGCGTCGGCCGCGCTGGCCGCCGGAAATTCGGTGACGTAACTCATCATTGACTCTCCCGTTATGTATTACCACTATGGTAACGATGCGATGAGTATAAACAGGCACCCGCTGCGAGGACTGCCCACAGAGATGACAGAAAACAGCCAAAAAATGACAATCCGCGCCCCGCTCGTGGTCGCGCTGGCCTACGATGGGCTATGTACCTTTGAGTTTGGTGTGGCGGTAGAGGTGTTTGGGCTGCCCCGGCCCGAAATGGGTGACCACTGGTATCGCTTTGCCGTTGCTGCCGTCGATGAAGGCGCACTGCGTGCTACCGGCGGCGTGCGGGTAATGGCCGACGGTGACCTGCGTCTGCTTGAAGAGGCCGATACCATTATCATCCCCGGTTGGCGGGGTGCAGATAGCCCGGTCCCGGAAGCCTTGAACCAGGCGCTCAAGCGAGCACATCAACGCGGATGTCGGATGTTATCTATCTGTTCTGGCGTGTTTGTGCTGGCGGCGGCCGGGCTGCTTGACGGTAAACGAGCCACCACGCACTGGCGGTATACGGCCTCGCTACAGCAGCGTTATCCTGCGCTTAGCGTTGTGGATGATGTGCTTTACATAGCCGAAGATAACGTACTGACTTCTGCGGGCAGCGCTGCAGGCATCGACCTTTGTTTACACGTCGTGAGGCTCGATTTTGGTTTGGAGGCTGCCAACCGGGTTGCCCGACGGCTGGTAATTCAGCCACATCGCGACGGCGCGCAGAAGCAGCAGGTCTCGCGACCTGTCGCCCGTTCACGAGAAAGTCAGCGATTAGGGATGCTATTTGATTTTCTCCACCAGCACCTGGCGGAGAACCATAGCGTACGTTCGCTGGCTGACAAAGTCGGTATGAGCGAACGCACGTTCCTGCGCCGTTTCCAGGAAGCGACCGGGAAAACGCCTGCCCGTTGGCTGCTTGATGAGCGCTTATTGCAGGCTCAACATCATTTAACTACTGGCAGAGACAGCGTAGAAAAGGTCGCGGAAATGACCGGGTTTGGTAATGCCAAAAATCTCCGTCTGCGCTTTCAGCAACATTTTGCTATCAGCCCGCTGGCTTATCGAAAAAGATTTACCGCAACAAATAATTAATTCACAAATGACGGCGTTAGTCTAAGTTTAAGAGAGTACGCTAATCGATGTTGGTAGTGAAATCGTTAAAGAGGAGGTCATCATGCTGGATAATATGCAAGTGTTTCTGGTTGCCGTGGGACTGATTCTGTTTTCCGGTTTTCTGACAGCTTTTTTAAGCGGTAAATGGAACGACTAACCGACGCTGTAATAATCCCCATGGAAAAAGAAATAAAAAAAACCGCCAGCATAACTGGCGGTATAAATGCTTGCATGGATAGGTTTCTACTTCTGCGGCTACCCGCTCTCCTTGATTGGGTAACCGTTGCTGTAAAATAATCCTACCACCGTTTTATTCAACTAAAGCTAAACGGCGAGCGCATTATTTAAACCATAATTTTTCCACGCTTTTTTACTCTGACAGCCGGCCTGACGGCCTGCCCACAATCTGCCGGAACGTGATTCCTGTAAGTCCTGATGCTCAGGACGGGTAGACCAGATGGACTCGCGACGCGTTTTACGCTGGGATTTATTCATTAGTGCCTCCGGGCAGATTGTCGATATTAAATCCATTAACTCAACGATTTACGCAACAATACTAGCAAGTTGAATGGCGAGTTTCTTCAACAACTGCACGTATTTGTAAAGGCCCCGTGAACCAGCGCACTTAACACGCTGCACGATGATACCCTACCGAAAATGTTAGGTTACGAAACTGTGAACGTTACGTAAGATTGCTTCTACTATCCTTCCCTCCCGGAAGGATAGTGAGAATGCTCTATATTATTGTGGTACTTAACCCGCCAGCCCTGTGTGCGGGTTTTTTTTATCCTTTCAGCTTCGTCCGGTGCGTAAAAACAGACGACAGAAAGCCTCTTTAACAATCGGTTTAATCACTTAAACCACGATTTTTAAGCATCGGGGAAATTAATGGATCGTGCCCGCGCCAGTCACGATACAATTTTTCTAAATCGCTACTGTTGCCTCGCGATAAAATAGCATCACGGAATCGCTGCCCGTTTTCACGATTTAAACCGCCGTGTTCAACAAACCACTGGTAGCCGTCATCGGCCAACATTTGTGTCCACAGATAAGCGTAATACCCCGCCGCATAGCCGCCGCCAAAAATATGTGAGAAATAGCTGCTGCGATAGCGTGGCGGCACCGCGACAAGATCGATGTTTTCGCGTCGTAGCGACTCAGCCTCAAACTCATCCACACTTTTCGGTAATTCGTGGCCGGATAAACTATGCCAGTTCATGTCCAATAGCGCGGCGCTGAGCAGTTCAGTCATGTCGTAACCTTTGTTAAAACTTGAAGCGCGGAACAGATTTTCGCGCAGCGCATCCGGCATCGGCTCACCGCTTTCATAGTGACGAGCATAGTGGGCAAACACGTCGGGATGACTCGCCCAATGTTCATTAATCTGCGACGGAAACTCGACAAAGTCGCGCGGCGTATTCGTGCCGGATAAAGTCGCATAGCGCTGTTTCGCAAACAATCCGTGCAGCGCGTGGCCAAACTCATGGAAAAGCGTGATCACATCATCCCAGGAGATAAGCGCACGCTTCCCGGCGGCGGGTTTCGGGTAGTTACAAACATTGTAGATAACCGGACGGGTTTCCAGGAGGGTGGACTGCGGCACAAAATTGTCCATCCACGCCCCGCCGCTCTTGCTATCGCGCGCAAAGAAATCGCCATAGAACAGCGCCATGCCTTCACCATCGGCATCGAAAATCTCCCACACGCGTACGTCTGGATGATAAACAGGCAGATCAAAACGCTCAACAAAGCGGATACCGAACAGCTGGCTAGCGGCCCAGAAAACGCCGTCGATCAGTACGCGATCCAGCGCGAACCAGGGTTTAATTTGCGCTTCATCAATGGCGAATTTATGCCGACGAACCTGTTCGGAATAATAGAGCCAATCCCAGGACTGCGCGGTGAAAGACGACGAGCCACCGTCGATCAGCGCCTGAATATCTGCCAGTTCGCGTTCCGCTCTGGCACGTGCCGCAGGCGTAATTTTTCGCATAAAGTCGAACGCGGCTTTGGGATTTTTCGCCATCTGATCGGCCATACTCCAGCTCGCGTAATCGGCGTAGCCCAATAGCTCCGCTTGCCGGGCGCGGACAGCCACCAGTTTGAGAATACGTTCTCGCGTATCGTTGGCATCTCCACTCTGGTTACGCTGCCATGCCGCGTTAAACAATTTTTCCCGGGTATCCCGCGAATGCAAGGAGGCCAGCGCAGGCTGCTGTGTGGTATTGACTAGTGGTATCAACCAACGGCCCGTCAGCCCGCGTTCTGCTGCGGCCATGGCGGCCGCAGCCACTTCATCGGCACTCAGGCCGGCTAATGCCGCCTCATTATCGACGACCAGCCCACCGCTTTTTGCCGCCCCGAGCAAACATTGATGAAACTGGCTACTCAACGTCGCCGCTTCGGTATTCAGCGTTTTAAGTTCGGCCTTTTCCTCGTGACCAAGTCTCGCGCCGGCCAGAATAAAACGCTGATAAATCACCTCGATGAGGCGATGAGACTCGCTGTCCAGACCCAATGTATCGCGCTTTTCCCAAACGGCCTGAACCCGCCTAAACAGCGCGTCATTGAGATAGATATCATTTGCCAGCCCGGCAAGCTCCGCCGAGAACGCTTCATCAAGCCGTTGAATCTCATCGTTACTATTCGATGCGGCCATCGCAAAGAAAACGGAAGTCACGCGCGCGAGCATTTCACCGCTTTTTTCCAGCGCGATAAAGGTGTTCTCGAAGGTCGCTTCCGCAGGATTCCGGGCAATGTCGGCGATGTCCTGGCGTTTACGTTTCAGCGCTTCGTCAAAGGCCGGACGATAGTGCTCGTCTTTGATCAGATCAAACGGCGGCGCCTGATAAGGTAAAGTGCTGCTGGCGAAAAAGGGATTCATAGCCGACATGTCATGCTCCTGAAGAAAACGGTTAACCCTGGCAGAATAAACAAATTGAGGCCGCGCTGCTCGATTATCTCTTCAGAAGGCAGAAGGATTGGGTGCATTGAGGATACTGAACAACGGCGGAAATGGCGGGGAGCGCTCCCGCCTGACTCCTACCTGGTTTCGTAAGCCATGTGAGCCACGACCTCCGTTCCGCCGCTTCGGAAGCTAACATCACAGAGCTGTTTGTTGTTAAGTAGCAGTACGCCCAGAAGCGTGATGCCGATAACGACGAGCGCCAATAGCGCCATTCTTTGTGGCTTCATAGCCTTCTACTCCTTGACCCGAAGGTCGGTAAGAGGCTAACTTTATGTTGTAGAGCATAGGGGCCTCAGATGAATGTTTAACGTCTTGCTGGACGTCAAATGTTTTCTGGGGCTTTTTTCTACCTGCCTTTCGGCTATGCCTGAGACAGATAGCCTCAAGCACCCACCGCAATGTTACCTCATATACCCTGCTTCAAGGCTGGCTTTGCACGCCCTTGAATCAATTTCGGAGAACATCAAGACTTCATATCCAAGGTAAACCTTTTGGTCTTATCATTGATTGAGACCACAATGGGCTGTTCTAATCGGTAGGCGGCAGCCAGATCTGGCGCGTCAGATGAAGGCCAGAATCCTGTCGCTTTAAACAATGCAGCGGTTGTCATCAGAGGGGATACTTCTGCATTTTCTAGTGCTTACCGGTAGTTAAAAATCTCATTACAAAACAGATGATTAAAAACTGGGTGATCTGCTATGGTAATGCAACACTTAAGCGTTGAAGGAACAGAGAAATGATCGTACTGGTAACAGGAGCAACGGCAGGCTTTGGCGAAAGCATCACCCGCCGTTTTATTGCCAACGGGCACAAAGTTATTGCCACTGGCCGTCGTAACGAACGTTTGAAAGCGCTAAAAGATGAGTTGGGTGACAGCGTGCTGACCGTACAGCTGGACGTGCGCAATCGCGCGGCCATTGAAGAGACAATCGCTAACCTGCCTGCTGAATGGCGCGATATTGATATCCTGGTCAACAACGCCGGGTTGGCGCTGGGTCTGGAGCCTGCGCATCGCGCCAGCGTGGAAGATTGGGAAGATATGATCGATACCAACAATAAAGGTCTGGTGTACATGACCCGCGCCGTCCTGCCGGGTATGGTCGAGCGCAATCGTGGTCATGTCATCAATATCGGTTCAACTGCTGGCAGCTGGCCCTATGCAGGTGGTAACGTCTATGGCGCAACCAAAGCTTTTGTGCGTCAGTTTAGCCTGAACCTGCGTACCGACCTGCACGGCACCGCCGTTCGCGTAACGGATATTGAGCCAGGTCTGGTCGGCGGCACTGAGTTCTCCAACGTCCGCTTCAAGGGTGACGATGCAAAAGCTGGTAAAACCTACGAAAATGCCAACGCGCTGACGCCGGAAGATGTTACTGAAGCCGTATGGTGGGTCGCGACGCTGCCGAAACACGTTAACATCAATACCGTTGAGATGATGCCGGTCAGTCAGACTTACGCTGGCCTTAGCGTTCATCGCGGAAGTTAACATTTTATCCGGACCCGACCCTCGGTCGGGTCTGTGCGTGGCGGCAAAAAAAGCGTAAAATAACAGCTTAATCAGCTGATAAGAACGACTCAATGGCCGCCGAAACACAACTGAACCCAACACAGCCCGTCAATCAACAGATTTATCGCATCCTGCGCCGCGATATTGTGCACTGTCTTATTCCACCGGGGACGCCGTTATCGGAAAAGGAAGTCTCCCTGCGCTTTGATGTTTCCCGCCAGCCGGTACGTGAAGCCTTTATTAAACTGGCCGAAAACGGACTTATCCAGATTCGTCCTCAGCGCGGCAGTTACGTCAATAAGATCTCCCTTTCACAGGTTCGCAACGGCTGTTTTGTGCGTCAGGCCATTGAATGCGCGGTGGCACGCCGTGCAGCAACGATGATCACCGATGCCCAGATCTATCAGCTAGAACAAAATCTGCATCAGCAGCGAATTGCTATCGACCGCCAGCAGCTAAACGATTTTTTCCAGTTGGATGATGAATTTCATCAACTGTTGTCAAATATTGCGGATTGCCAGCTTGCGTGGGACACCATCGAGAATATTAAAGCGGCCATCGACCGAGTGCGTTATATGAGCCTCGATCACATTTCCTCGCCGGAAATGCTGCTGAGACAGCACCATGAAATATTCAGTGCGCTTGAAAAGCGTGATGCTGATACGGTGGAAAAAGCGATGACTTTGCATCTGCAGGAAATCAGCGAATCCGTGCTGCTCATTCGTCAGGAAAATCGCGATTGGTTTAGCGAAGAGTGATAAAAAAGGCCTTCAATATTGAAGGCCTTTTTTTAACGAATAACCATCGTTGGAATATTGGCGTAACGTAAAATAGACTCCGCGTTCGATCCCAGCAGATGCGTTGTGATCCCTCTCTGACGGGAACCAATCACAATCACGTCATACTCACCCGTTTTGCTTAACGCGAGCACTTCATCACGAATATTGCCAAAACGAACTTCGGTGTGTATGCGCTCTGCAGGCATATCGAATAGCCGCTGCAGGTTCTTCATTTTCTTTGCCGATTCCGACTGCATATAGTCTTCGAATTTTTTAATATCCGAAGCAAAACCGCGCAAAATTGATCGATTGCTGTTGGGTAATACGTTCAGCAGCGTAATTTCACCCGACTCGCCCGCCAGATATACCGCATGACGAATAGCCTTATCACTCAAATCCATTTCAAAAATATCTACAGGCATGAGAATTTTTTTATACATAGCCCGAGCTCCTTATTCCAGAGGATCCATTTTTTGTTTCGCAATAACCATGCCATATTTATGCCTATTGATATAGCATTAATTCACAAAACTGATAGTTTCGGCGTGAAAATAATCGTCCATTATTTCAAGTTACTTAAAGGAACACAAAGAAGTGTCGCCCTGCCACTTGCCACCCTCATATAGCGAAAAACGCTGCCCTTCGGCAGCGTTTATTATCGATATTGCTTACGATAATGCGGCCAGCGGCACTTTGGCGACAATCTTTCTTACCTGCTGCGGCGTTTGTCGATGACACAGAGGTGCGTGAATATCCCACGGAAAAAAGATTACGTAGTCACCAGCGCATAGCGACATCTCATGCAGGCTTAGATCTTCACGTGAATAAAAGTAGTTATCCTGGTCTTCAACAGACTCGCACGGCAATACTTTTTTTCGCGCGGCGAACTGTACCCGCTCATAACCCGAAATAACATACTGAACGTCGATATAATTCTGATGGGTCTCCGGTCGTCGGTTAATCGCCAGCTCCGTCGTTGCGGTGAAGGTTTTATAGATAACGCCGTCAATCTCACGTTGGCCATCCTGTAACCGTTGAAAATCAAAAGTCGCTATCGTTTTCAACACTGATCCAACAAGAGGCGGCAGCTCGGCTAAGCTATGTTCCAGCTGCGCTATACTTCCGCTAATCATGACCCTTTTCGCTCCGCTAGCTGCTGAACTTCTGCCCAAACGCCATCGTCAACGGGGATCCCGGAGCGCATAAAGTTGGCGCGGTTGCGCATTTCCATTTCCCCTGGATAGAAGACTTCGTGATTACCTTCTGCGGGCGTTGAGGTTTTGACATAGTTCGCCACGCTTTTCGCCATCGTTTCGCTAAACTCAGCGCCGCCGAAATGAGCTGGATCAAAGACCATATAAACCTGGCTTGCCCCGGTACAGCTGCCCTGCTGGATCTTATCAATCTCATTGGTGGGTGAACCGGCAGTCAGGAATGCCGCCATCGCATCAAGTAAAATCGCCATACCTGAACCTTTCCAGTAACCGGTTGGCAAAATACGCATTGATTCTTCGATCGGCCCCGGCTCATCCGTCAAATTCCCCTCTTTATCGTAACCGCCTGGGAACGGTAGTTTTTCGCCTTTTAAACGGGTCACCTGAAGTTTACCGTAGGCATATTGCGACATGGCCATGTCCAGCACCATCGCGCCTTCTTCCATAGGAACCGCCATAACAAAGGGGTTATTTCCCAGACGGGTATTTTTTGCCCCCCAAGCCGGCATACAAGATTCCGTATTGGTCCAGCACATTGCCGCATAGCCCTGCTGTGCAGCTTTCCAGCCATACGTCCCCCCACGCATCCAGTGAGTCGTATTGCGCATGCCGACAATGCCAACACCGTATTCTTTCGCTAACATCATGGCTCGCTCGGTGGCAAATAACGCGTTGGTAATACCAATACCGCGATGCCCATCATATATTTCCATCGAGGTGAGCGATTTCACAATTTCCGGTTCTGCATGGATATCGACCCAACCTTTATTGACGTAATCAACAAAGCGGGCGACGCGATTAAGTCCATGAGAAAATATTCCATCACAGCTGGTTTCTGTATGAATCTGAGCACAAATATCTGCCTGCCTCTCACTCAAACCGACATTAAGCAATGCTTGTTTAACCGTACTCTTCATTTCATCAAATGAAATTTTTGTCATGAATCAATCTCCAGTTTAATTGTTAATCAGTATATTAAAGATAAAATCATCGCTTCCGTACTCTATTTCAGAGTTCAGTTATCGACAAATTACAAATAAACACTTCGATTACATAATGTCTAAAATAATTTTGCAGCAGGTTCGGGAATCGTGTTCAAATAACTCCATTGCTGGTAAGACGTTTTCTAAGATAAATCTATGGGTGATAAGCTTTTCGGGAAAGACCTTGCCAATCGAAAACCACTCAATGACCTGAGGGAATTGGTTATCGTTGAGGCGCGAGGTATAAATAGTAATCTCCTTACTGGTTATCTCCTTTTGTATTAATGTGCCAGGGGTATCGGAGAAACCTAATAATCCAATCCGCGCTGCTGGAGAGGCAATCTTAATGGCTTCGGTCAGGATCGAAGGATGACAGGCTGCATCGATAATCAGCGTCGGTTGTTCCTGCAAGATCTCGGCTAATGCGATCTGCGTATTATTGATAATTTCATCAGCACCATTTTCTTTCGCCAGCGCTAAGCGCTCGTCAAGGCGGTCGGCGACAATAATTTTTTTCACATGATAGACGTGGCGTAATACTTGTATTGCGGTTAATCCCATAGGCCCAGCGCCATAGATTAGCGCGGTATCGAGCGACGTTGGTTTCATTTTTCCGCAGATATTGGCGCCAATGGTGAACGGTTCAATCAGGCTGGCAATTCGGTCGGGAATAGAATCCGGTAAAACCCAGGCATTTTTCTGCGGTACGCAGGCATATTCACTAAATCCGCCATCACGATGTACGCCAATAACCGACAGTGATTTGCAGACATTTGGTTTACCGACCAGGCACGGATAGCAGTGCCCACAGCTCACCACCGGGTCGACCGCCACCCGTTGCCCAATCCGCTGTCTATCAACACCTTCACCTACCGCATCAATAATACCGGCAAATTCATGACCGATGACCCGTGGATATTGTGCAAATGGGTTATGCCCATGCCAAATATGAATATCGGAACCACAGATGCTGGCCGTTTTAATTTTAACTCTGACTTCATCTTTGCCTGGCTTGGGTAAAGGCCGCTCCTCTATCACTAATTGATTAGGCTTTTCGATTACTACACTTTTCATTTTCTCGGCTCCTTCAGCTTACAACAGAAAGTCATCAGTTTATGTTTACCTCTCAACCTCTGCGCTACTACCATACAAGTATGAGCACATTAAAAAAGCAATGCCGATCACAAAATGACCGCTCGTGGCGCGAATAAACGATGAGACATCATGCAGTGGAATGTTATGACGAGAAAAATGACGGGAAAATAGACGAAAAGCGTGCCACCAGAAATGGTGGCACGTGGAGGTGTTTACTTAGCCATTGCAGCTACGGTCGCTTTCGCGCCTTTACTCAGCAGAGACAGGTAAGCATTTGTCACCTGATCAACAAACTGGCCTTGCTGCGGCAGATCCTTACCGAAGATAGCTTCGATGGCCAGCAGCGCTTTCACGCGGGACTCGCCCTCTTCGCTCTGCTGCACCGCAGCCTGGATCACCGGCAGCAGCGGATCGCATACTTCAATGGCATTGCCCTGCTCGTCTACGCCGCCGACATAGCGCATCCAGCCCGAGACACCCAACGCCAGCAACGTGAAGCTGCTGTTATCCGCAAGGTGCCAGCGCACGGAATCCAGCATACGCTGGGGCAGTTTCTGGCTACCGTCCATCGCGATCTGCCAGGTACGATGGCGCAGCGCCGGGTTGGTATAGCGTTCGATCAGCAGATCCGCGTAACGCGCCAGATCGACGTTCTGTACTTTCAGCGTCGGCGCCTGCTCTTTCAACATCAGGTCATGCGCTGCGCGGCGGTAGTTGTCGTCACCCATGCAGTCGTTGATGTGCTGATAGCCCGCCAGATAGCCCAGATAGGCCAGGAACGAGTGGCTGCCGTTCAGCATACGCAGTTTCATCTCTTCGAACGGAATCACGTCGCTCACCAGCTCGGCACCCGCTTTTTCCCATTCCGGACGTCCCGCCACAAAGTTATCTTCAATAACCCACTGGCGGAAAGGTTCGCACGCCACGCCTGCCGGATCGCGGACGCCGGTCAGTTGTTCAATTTTGTCCAGTGTTTCAGGCGTCACCGCCGGTACAATACGGTCAACCATGGTTGACGGGAAGGTCACGTGTGACTCAATCCAATCAGCCAGGTCAGCATCGACGGCGCGCGCATAGGCACACACGACGTTACGCATGACATGACCGTTCTCCGGCATGTTATCGCAGGACATCACGCTGAATGCCGGCAGACCCGCCGCTTTACGACGCGCCAGCGCTTCTACCACTACGCCCGGCGCAGATTTAGGCTGATGCGGGTTTTGCAGATCGGCCACGATGAGGGGATGATCGAGCATCAGTTCGCCGGTTGCCGGAGAGTGGCAATAGCCTTTTTCGGTGATAGTCAGGGAGACAATCGCTACCTGCGGCTCACACATTTTTGCCAGCACGGTTTCCAGACCATCCGCCTGGGCGTGCAGCGCTTCTTTAACAACGCCCACCACGCGGGCAGTCCATGCATCCGCAGACATTTCCGCCACGGTGTATAAATTGTCCTGATGATTCAGGTCGGCAATCTGCTGCTCACCGCCAATCAGGTTAACTTCGGTATAACCCCAATCGCTGCCGTGTTCTGAGGCGAGGATATCGGCGTAAACAGCCTGATGGGCGCGGTGGAACGCGCCAAAGCCCAGGTGCACAATACGTGACACCAGTTTGCTGCGATCGTAGGTCGGGAGAGTTGCCTTAGCGGTTAATAGCGTATTCTGCATCTTTTTGACTCACTGTAGAGAATGTTGATTGCCATACTAGATTAACGAGTTCATCTGAGGAGATTTTGATTTGCATTAATATATTGGTGATTGGTATGACATGATTTTTAAGTTGTGTGACAGCATAGGCAAAGTCGACGCTATTACCTATGCTGTCACGGCTGGACGTTAGTTCACCTGTGCCGGTCGGCTCAGTTTGTTGTCGACTTGCTGCGGTTCATTCCACAGATCGTCGTAAGAGTGCCCGGTCAGATCTTCAACAATAAGACGGGTCTCCGGCGTGACGTCTTGTTTTGACCCTTTCGCTTTCAGACGCTCAACTTCATCCACAAAGATTTTATGCGTGCGTTTGTTGAGACGGAAGGTCACCGCCTGCCACAGTGCAATCAGCAGCAAACCTGCGGTACCGATGAACAGCAGCATTGCAATAGTATTCACCGCGCTCTCAGGCTGCACCTGGCTGCCCTTCACAAAGCCCCCTTCCTGCAGCATGACGCCCACGATAAAGGTTGCGATCGCCACCGTCGTTTTACGGGAGAAAGTCATCACCGCAGCGAACAGTCCTTCACGGCGCTGGCGAGTGATCATCTCATCAATATCCGGGATAAACGGGAATACGTTCCACGGCGTAAATTCCAGCACGCAGCGACCGACCTGGTACAATGCGGCCAGCACAACCAGAATGGTGACTTTATTGTCGGTTGGGAACTGGTAAACCATGAACAGCCCCACCAGGCACAGCATCATCAGGGTATAGGCGAAAACGTACAGACGCGATGGGCCAAACTTGATGATGGCCACCCCCGCCAGCAGCGTAACCGGCAAACCAACGATACTCATTGACAGCAGCGTGCCGGACAGCGATGGCGACACGTTCAGGCAGTACACGCAGAAGAAGACAAACACCGTGTTATAGACATCTTTCGCCGTAAAAGAGAACAGATAGATAGCCAGATGTTTTCTGAATGCGCGTACTTTTAAGGTCGAAAAATACTCTTTAAACAGACTGCCGACGGCGCTGATTTTTTCAGCAAAAGAGCGTGGTTGACGAGTGCGTTCCAACTCCGCCAACATCTCCGGCGTGAGCTCGCGCTCCCAGGTGACTTTCCAGGAAATAAATACGCAGATCATGAACAGCACCGCAAAAACCACGCCGTTGATAAAGTAAGCGTGCGGGTCGTGTTCGCCAAAATAGCTGATTAACAAACCCGGTATAAAGGTGGCGAGGAAGGTCCCGGATGCCGAAAGGAACATACGGCAGGTTGATAGCTTGGTACGGGAGTTAAAATCCTTAGTCATTTCAGACGGCAGCGTTTCCCATGGAATCAGCACTACGGCCGCAATGATTTCAAAGGCCAGATATACCGCCAGATAGAACCAGAAACTCATTCCGGTTACCCATAGCAGAATATAGACCAGCATCAGCGGCGCGCCGATCAGCAGGAAGAAACGGCGACGGCCAAAACGCTTGCCCAGCGGATTTTTATAAAAGTGATCGGTAAAGCTGCCCATGAACAGACTCACCACGGCATCAACAATACGGGCGATGGCGACAATGGATGCCGCCTCAACCGGCGATAAGCCGACGAACGTCGTGTAAAAAAATAAGAGCCAGGCGCCAATAACGGTAAACGCACCGCCCCCCATAATATCTGTTAAGCCATAACCAATACTGACGGGAATTGTTATTTTTCTATTAGTACGAGACATGTTCTACCCTCATGTAAGGAAGGACGTTAGAATCTGAAATAATTAACTGCGTTATCGTGACAAATATTTTTTACCATCCGCGTTAAGATTTTCTCATTATCCGGGACCTCACCGCGGTCAACCCACCCACCAATTAAATTACAAAGAATACGACGAAAATAATCATGGCGAGGATAAGAAACCAGGCTGCGTGAATCAGTCAACATGCCGACGAAATGCATTAATAATCCCTGATCGGCCAGACTATTAAGCTGATTCTCCATGCCTCGACGCGTATCGTTAAACCACCAGCCAGAACCAAACTGCATAGGGGACTTCACACCATCTTCACCGGATTGAAAATTGGCGATAGTGGTCGCCACAATGTCGTTATAGCTGGCATTGAGGTTATAAAGAATGGTCTTCGGCAGGCCGTTACTCTGAGCCATCGCATTTAGCAGGCGGTTTAATCCTGCGGCAAGATTTCTCTGGTCGGCAATAGAATCAAAGCCGGTATTAATACCCAGTTTCTCACGCATTACGCCGTTGTTATTACGGATAGCGCCAAAGTGAATTTGCATAGCCCAACCGCGTTTTTTGTACTCTTGCCCCAGCATCACAAACATCGCGCTATTGAGTTGTGCGGTCTCCTCTTCATTCAAGCCCGCGCCGTGGCGTTTTTGAGTAAACAACGCATTCACACGTGCGGCATCGGCAGGCTGATACTCGACGCTTACCGGCCCGTGGTCTGAGATTCGGCACCCTACCTCATGGAACACGTCGATACGCTGGGCAATTGCCGTGGTGAAATCGTCGAAGCTACCAATTTCACACGCGGTGATCTGCGCAAGCTTATCGATAAAGAGGGCAAACTCACTGGCGTCCTCGGCAAAAATATCGTCCGGACGGAAAGTTGGCAGCACTTTCGTGGTAAAACTCGGGTCCTGTTGCAGCAGGCGATGATATTCCAGTGAATCCAGCGGCGCATCGGTTGTACAAATCACTTCGACATTAGAACGCGTAATTAAGCTGCGGGGTTTAAACGCCTCGCCTGAGATCAGGTTATTACAATGCTGCATAACATCCTGCCAGTTATCGCTACCCAGCATTTCATTACAGGAAAAATATTGACTCAGCTCTAAATGCGTCCAGTGGTACAGTGGATTACCAAAAGCGGCTTCAACCGTCTCTGCATAGGCTTTAAATTTTTCTTCTGGCGTAGCGTTGCCGGTAATATATTTTTCGGCAATACCATTTGCCCGCATTGCACGCCACTTATAGTGATCGCCTGCTAGCCACAGTTGAGTGATATTATCAAAATTTTTATTTTCGTAGATTTCTTTTGCATCAAGGTGACAGTGATAGTCGATGATCGGTAATTGTGCAGCAACGTCTTTATATAACCGAACACCGACTTCACTATCGATCATAAAACGATCGTTAATGAAGTCCATGTTATTTCTCTTGTTAAAATAAAGCTTAATTTAAAAAACTGCCGTGATTACCAGTTCCACAGCGTGCCATCTTCAAGACGCGCAACCGGCAGATAGGCAGGGTCATACGGATATTTCGCCGCCAGCTTTTCATCAAACTCGATGCCTAAGCCCGGTTTATCCCCTGGATGCATATAGCCGTTATCGAAGGTCCAGTTATGTGGGAAAACTTCCAGCATTTGCTCGGAGTAACCCATATATTCCTGCACGCCGAAGTTTGGCACCCACAGGTCGAAGTGCAGCGCTGCCGCCATGCAAACCGGAGAGAGATCTGATGGGCCATGTGAACCGGTACGGACCTGATACAGCGAAGCAAAATCGGCGATACGACGCATGCCGGTAATCCCGCCCGCATGGGTGATGGTGGTACGGATGTAGTCAATAAGCTGCTCTTCGATAAGCTGTTTGCAGTCCCAAATACTGTTGAACACTTCGCCAACCGCAATCGGCGTGACGGTATGTTGACGAATCAGACGGAAACATTCCTGGTTCTCTGCCGGGGTCGGATCCTCCATCCAGAACAGACGATAATCTTCAATGCTCTTACCAAAACGCGCCGCTTCAATCGGCGTCAGGCGGTGGTGCATGTCATGCAGCAGATGCTCGTCAAAGCCGAACTGATTACGTACCGCGTCAAACAGCTTCGGCGTGAAATCGAGGTATTTTTCCGTGGACCACAGTTGCTCTTCCGGCCATTGCCCTTTGGTCGCCGGTTCGTAGGCCAGCCCTTTCCCCTTGGACATACCATAGGTCGTTTTCATCCCCGGTACGCCGCACTGGACGCGAATCGCCTTGAAGCCCATCTCCTTGTGCCGCGCATAATCTTCCAGCACGTCATCAATGGTATGGCCGGTGGTGTGACAGTAAACCATCACGCCTTCGCGAGACGCGCCACCCAGCAGCTGATACAGCGGCATGTTGGCCGCTTTGGCTTTAATGTCCCACAGCGCCATATCCACGGCGGAGATAGCCGACATCGTGACCGGGCCACGACGCCAGTAAGCGCCTTTATAGAAGAACTGCCAGATATCTTCGATGCGGTGCGCATCACGCCCCACCAACTGCGGGCACAGATGATCTTTTAAATAGGATGCAACGGACAGCTCACGGCCGTTCAGCGTTGCATCGCCGTAGCCGATTAATCCGCTATCGGTGGTAATTTTCAACGTGACAAAGTTACGACCCGGACAGGTTACAAAAACCTCAGCACCCACAATTTTCATCTTCAATCCTTACATCTCATCGGTTAGTGAGGCAAACTTACGCCCTGAGCTACTACCATACAAGTATAAATATCAAAAATTACCGAGAGGGATCACAAAATCAAGGGGATGAGATCGGACAAATGCATGAGGGTTCACAAATAAATCGTGCTCAACCACCGCTGGCCGAGCACATAAAGCACCCGCGCTTATTTTACGCTCTGCCCCAGCCCGCCACGATAATCAGCATGCCGCACAGCGCCACCGCAGCGCCAAGCCAGTCGTACGTGGTCAGCTTTTCGCCTTCTACGACTCTCAGCCACAGCAACGCAGTAAAAATGTATACCCCACCGTAGGCCGCATACACGCGCCCGCTCGCCGCCGGATGCAACGTCAACAGCCAGACAAACAGCGCAAGCGCCAACCCGGCGGGCAGGAGCAATAACGGCGTTGCGCCGCGTTTAAGCCACAGCCACGGCAGGTAGCAGCCAATAATTTCACACAGTGCGGTGGCAAAAAACAGCAGCGAGGTCTTTATCATCGTTAATCATCATTTACTTACGGTGGGCTTATCATACGTAAAAATAAGCATCAATCGACCACGCTATTTTCGCGGGTATGCCAGCCCAAAGAGATGTAGTAGACTGCTTACAGGAGCCATTGTTTTTATCACGTTAAAGGAACCCGCAAATGAAAATTACACTTGGCAAACGCCTGTGCCTGACGGCAATGCTTGCGCTGGGTGCCATCGTGTACACCGCGTCTGCATCGGCTGAAACCAGCAAACTGATCATTGAATCCGGCGATAGCGCTCAGAGCCGCCAGAACGCGGCGATGGACAAAGAGCAGTGGAACGACACTCGCCAGCTGCGTCAGAAAGTGAATAAGCGCGCGGAAAAAGAGTGGGACAAAACCGACGTGGCATTTGACGCCCGCGATAAGTGTCTGCAAAGCCCGAACGTCAACGCCTACTGGGAACCCAACACCCTGCGCTGCCTTGACCGCTCAACGGGCCGCACGCTGAACCCATAATCGACGAGGGCGCCATTGGCGCCCTTTTTATCGTTGGCCAGTGTGAACGTCAGTAGTATTCAATCGTGTTTTTAATCGTATAGCGTTGGGTGGTGGCGGGCTTCACGCTCTCATCCACAATCGTCAAATCACAGCTCACCGGGTTATCATAACCGTCGTAATCGCAGCTTTGCGTCACGTTGCCAATAGGCTGCTTATTCAGCAGGCTCACCGAGGTATAATCGAGCTTCTTACGTACGTCCTGCGATGGCGTTGAGATAATCGACAGCGTTTTATCTTTCACGGTCGACGTTTTGCCCAGCGGATATCCTTCTGCATCATAGCGGTAGTCAACTTCGCTCTCTTTACCCAGCGCCTTCACGACAAAACCGTTATCGTCGGTTTCCCAGGTCACACCCGCTGACGGGAACTCGGCCAGCTGACATTTCCCCTGCAAGCGCACGCGTTTTTCATGCGTCACACCGTCGAGATAATAGTTCGCGTTCAGCACCAATAGTGCACCGGTATCGTCTTCAATGTTGTGGAACTCCAGCATATCGAAACATCCTTCCGGTGAAACCTGCGCGCTCACACGCTTTGCCACCTCTCCCTTTTCGTTGAGCAACGTTTGGCTGAAGTCTTTCACCGGCCCGCGCAATGGGTCGAAATCAAACTCATTGGAGAAACTGGCCATTTCCGGCGTGAACGCCGCCGGGGTATCGTTCTTCTCACAACCACTTAGCAGAGTCATCACTGACGCCAGCAAAATCACTTTCTTCACACCGTCATCCTGTTTCGGGAGTTTTCTCAATCATATGAGGAAATACAATTGTTTACACTAGTACTGCTATACTTTTTACGTCTTAAACGAAAAGGAGCCGAACATGAGAACTTCACGCTGGCTACTGGCACTCCTGCTGGCAGGCACCATGCCCGTCCTGGCGGCCGTACCGGATTCCTGTGAACGCGTTCGCAGCGACATTCAGCAGAAAATTATCCACAACGGCGTCGCGGAAAGCGCTTTTACTCTTGATGTGGTCCCTAACGATCAGGCCGACCAACCGGGTGCCCAGGTTGTCGGCCACTGCGCTAACGATACCTTTAAAATTCTCTACACCCGTACCGATAACGCTCAATGATGTTCTGCCGCCTCCGCTGGAGGCGGCCTCGCTTACGCCTTTTGCTCGACAATAAACTCCAGCGCCACCCCAATCAGCACACCGTCCCTCAGCGAACGATCGTCCGATAACGCATCCAGATCCCCCTGGAAGCGCAGCTTTTGCGTCGACGTATTGATCGTGAGTTTTGAGTGTAGACAGGGAAGCGCCTGCGACGTAATGGGATAGACCACTCGACCGGATACCAGCACTGGGATCTTGCGCAACGCCGTCTCCTGCAGCACACCAACCGTCGAATAAAGCACCGCCAGCGGCGTCACCGCCAAAACCGGTTGGTTTGTCACGCTGATAAAATCGAGCAAAATTTCGGGGCGTAAAAAATTTACCCCTTTATAAGGAACCGTGACCGTATCAATCGCGGGCATCGGGATAACTTGCGTAGCAATGTCCTGCATAGGGTTCTTCCATAAGCGTAGGATGAGGCCAATATTCCGGTCACCGATACCGCCGGGTGACCGTAAATAGCGTGTTTTATTGTTGTAAAACAATTATGCACAGCGCTCCCTTTACAGGCAAATGTCGCCCACAAAATCTCGACGCTGGGATCTCTTCAGAATTGACCGGGGTTAATACTTGTATACCACCACAAGGGTATCATTTTCGTCCCTTAGTCGGTTCTTAATTTCAGGTCGAAATCATCAAATAATAATGGAGTGAGCGATGTCTAATCAGGAAAAACCAGGGGGGCTAAGTCGACGTACCCTTATTAAATCGTCGGCGATAGGCTCCCTGGCGCTTGCCGCGGGCGGCCTCTCTTTGCCCTTCTCCCTGCGAGCAACCGCCGCCGCCGTGCAGCAGGCCGCTCAGGTCGAAGATAAAGTGGTCTGGGGCGCCTGCTCCGTTAACTGCGGCAGCCGATGCGCGCTGCGCTTGCACGTAAAAGACAATGAAGTTTATTGGGTTGAGACCGACAACACGGGCCACGATATTTACGGCGATCATCAGGTGAGAGCCTGCCTGCGCGGACGTTCCATTCGCCGTCGTATCAACCACCCGGACCGGCTGAACTACCCGATGAAGCGCGTGGGCAAACGAGGCGAAGGAAAATTTGAACGTATCAGCTGGCAGGAAGCGCTGGATACGATTGCCGATAACCTAAAACGCGTCGTGAAGGACTACGGCAACGAAGCCGTGTACATCAACTACTCTTCCGGCATTGTTGGCGGCAACATTACTCGTTCGTCCCCTTCTGGCTCTGCGGTGATGCGCCTGATGAACTGCTACGGCGGTTCGCTTAATCAGTACGGCACCTACAGCACCGCGCAAATTGCCTGCGCAATGCCGTACACCTACGGCACCAATGACGGCAACAGCACTTCTGACATCGAAAACAGCAAACTGGTGGTGATGTTCGGCAACAACCCGGCGGAAACCCGTATGAGCGGCGGCGGAATTACCTGGTATCTGGAACAGGCGCGGGAACGCTCAAATGCGCGCATGATCGTTATCGATCCACGCTATACCGACACCGCCGCCGGGCGTGAAGATGAATGGATCCCCATTCGTCCCGGCACCGACGCGGCGCTGGTCGCCGGTATTGCGTGGGTACTAATTGAGGAAAACCTGGTCGACCAGCCGTTCCTCGATAAGTACTGCGTGGGATATGACGAAAAAACGCTGCCGGAAGGCGCTCCGGCAAATGGTCATTATAAAGCCTATATTCAAGGCCTGGGCGATGATGGCGTAGCCAAAACGCCGCAGTGGGCCTCTCGCATTACCGGCATTCCGGCTGACCGCATTATCAAACTGGCGCGTGAAATCGGCAGTACTAAACCGGCCTATATCTGCCAGGGCTGGGGCCCGCAACGTCAGGCCAACGGGGAGCTTTCCGCACGCGCCATTGCCATGCTGCCTATTCTGACCGGCAACGTCGGTATTAACGGCGGGAACAGCGGTGCCCGCGAGTCGACCTACACGATCACCATTGAGCGTTTCCCGGTGCTGGAAAACCCGGTAAAAACCGCCATCTCCTGCTTTACCTGGACGGATGCAATCGACCACGGCGCGGAGATGACCGCCACCCGCGATGGCGTGCGCGGCAAAGACAAACTCGACGTGCCAATCAAGTTTTTCTGGAACTATGCCGGTAACACCATCATCAACCAGCACTCGGACATCAACAAAACCCACGAGATTTTGCAGGACGAAAGCAAATGCGAAATGATTGTGGTGATTGAAAACTTTATGACCGCCTCGGCAAAATATGCCGATATCCTGCTGCCTGACCTGATGACCGTCGAGCAAGAGGACATCATTCCGAACGACTATGCCGGTAATATGGGTTATCTGATCTTTATCCAGCCCGCAACCGCGCCGAAGTTCGAGCGTAAGCCTATTTACTGGATCCTCAGCGAAGTGGCCAAACGCCTTGGTGATGACGTGCATCAAAAATTTACCGAAGGCCGCACTCAGGCCGAGTGGCTGCAGTATCTGTACGCTAAAATGCGCGCGAAAGACCCGGCGCTGCCGAGTTACGACGAACTCAAAAAAATGGGTATCTACAAACGTAAAGATCCGAACGGCCATTTTGTCGCCTACCGTGATTTCCGCAACGATCCACAAGCCAACCCGCTGAAAACCCCGTCGGGGAAAATCGAAATTTATTCCAGCCGTCTGGCGGACATCGCCGCAAAATGGCAGTTGGAAAAAGATGAAACCATCAGCCCGCTGCCGGTCTATGCCTCTACCTTTGAAGGCTGGGACGACCCGATGCGCGACAAATTCCCGCTCCAGCTGTTCGGCTTCCACTATAAGGCCCGGACGCACTCCAGCTATGGCAACGTCGATGTGCTGAAGGCCGCCTGCCGCCAGGAAGTCTGGCTCAACCCGATTGACGCGCACAAACGCGGCATTCAGAACGGCGATATGGTGCGGGTCTTCAATGGCCGCGGTGAGGTGCGGATACCCGCAAAAGTCACGCCGCGCATCATGCCGGGCGTCTCAGCCATGGGCCAGGGCGCATGGCACGACGCGCAGATGGATGGCGATCGTATCGACCACGGTTCCTGCATCAACACGCTGACCACCCACCGCCCTTCACCGCTGGCGAAAGGCAATCCACAGCACACCAACCTGGTTGAGATCGAGAAGGTATAAGGACTAGCTGATGAGTACCCAATACGGATTTTTCATTGACTCAGCCCGCTGCACCGGTTGTAAAACCTGCGAGCTGGCGTGTAAAGATTACAAAGACTTAACCCCGGACGTCAGCTTCCGCCGTATTTACGAATACGCGGGCGGCGACTGGCAGGAGGATAACGGCGTCTGGAACCAGAACGTCTTCGCCTACTACCTGTCGATTGCCTGTAACCACTGCGAAGATCCGGCCTGTACCAAAGTGTGCCCTAGCGGCGCGATGCACAAACGTGAAGACGGCTTTGTGGTCGTTAACGAAGATGTTTGCATCGGCTGCCGTTACTGCCACATGGCCTGCCCGTACGGCGCGCCGCAGTACAACGCGGCAAAAGGCCACATGACCAAATGCGACGGCTGCCATGAGCGCGTGGCAGAAGGCAAAAAACCAATCTGCGTGGAATCCTGCCCGCTGCGCGCGCTGGACTTTGGGCCGATTGAAGAGCTACGTCAGAAGCACGGTCAGCTGGCGGCCGTTGCGCCGCTGCCGTCGGCGCATTTCACCAGGCCGAACATTGTGATTAAACCGAACGCCAATGCACGTCCGTGCGGCGATACCACTGGCTATCTGGCCAATCCGAAGGAGGTGTGAGATGGGCAACGGATGGCATGAATGGCCGCTGGTGCTGTTTACCGTACTGGGACAATGTGTGGCTGGCGCGACCATTATTAGCGGCATGGGTTGGCTGGCGGCACGTCATGAAGCCGCCGATCAGCGGCGCATCGTGCTGAGTATGTTCTTCCTGTGGGTCATCATGGGGATAGCCTTTTTTGCGTCGGTACTGCATCTCGGCTCACCGCTGAGGGCGTTTAATTCGCTCAACCGGGTCGGCGCTTCTGCGCTGAGCAATGAAATCGCCAGCGGATCCCTTTTCTTCGCCGTGGGTGGATTCTGGTGGCTGCTCTCAGCGCTCGGTAAAATGCCGCAGGCGCTGGGGCGCATCTGGCTCATCGTCAGCATGCTGCTGGGTCTGGTATTTGTCTGGGCAATGACACGTGTTTATCAGATAGATACTGTGCCAACCTGGTATAATGGTTACACGACAGCCTCGTTCTTCCTGACCGTGCTGCTCACCGGGCCGCTGTTTGCCACCCTGTTGTTAAAACTGGCAAAGGTGCCGTTTAACGGCAAATTCTTCGCGGCATTAAGCGTGCTGGCCTTGCTGGCAAGCCTGGCGGTGGTGGTTTTACAGACCAGCGAGCTGGGCTTCATCCACAGTTCCGTACAGCAGGCTAACGCGCTGTTGCCCGACTGGGGCGTCTGGCAGGTTTGGCGCTTCGTCCTGTTAGCGGCCGGATTAGGCTGCTGGATCTGCCCACTACTGCGCCGCGTTCCATCAACGGCGCTCGGTCTGACTGTCGGCCTGGTTCTGATGATAGCGGGAGAGCTGATCGGCCGCGGACTGTTCTACGGCCTGCATATGACCGTTGGTATGGCGATTGCCGGGTAATCTATCGGCGCGGGAACTGACCCGCGCCTCTTTAAGGAATTGCAGTAATGAATGACGTTCAGCACAACGACGCCTTAGCTTTTTCTGCTCGCGTATTGGGAGCACTGTTTTACTTCGCACCGGACAGCGCGCTTGCCGAGCCGCTGGTTGCCGCATTTCGTGATGGCGAATGGGCCGCTCAGTGGCCATACCCGGTCGCCAACGCCGATACGCTGTCCGCCGCTTTTGCCGCACCTGGTGATGAATCGCTGGCGGAAGCCTGGCAACGGCTGTTTATTGGCCCGTCGGCCCTGCCGTCACCGCCGTGGGGCTCCGTGTGGTTAGACCGCGAAAACGTTCTGTTTGGCGATTCCACTCTGGCACTGCGCCAGTGGATGCGGGAAAACCAGATTGCGTTCGACGTTGCGCAAAATGAGCCGGAAGATCATTTCGGTACCCTGCTGATGCTGGCAGCCTGGCTCATTGAAAACGATCGTCAGGAGGCTTGCGACCAACTGCTGGCCTGGCACCTGCTGCCGTGGGCACCGCGTTTCTTGAGTGAGTTTGTCGCAAAAGCCAATCACCCGTTCTTCACGGCGTTGGCTGAGTTAGCGCAGGACACCCTCGCCCAGTGGCAGTCACAGCTGCTGATCCCCGTTGCCGATAAAAAGCTGTACCGCTAAGCGTTTCGCATCACATGCAGCGTCTTCATCCCTATCCCGACATTAAGGCGATGCTCCGTCGCCTTCTCCTGGCCATCGTCATTGGCGTCCTCGCGGCGCTGGCGGTGGCACTGTTTCGTCACGCCATGTACCTGCTGGAGTGGCTATTTTTAAGCAACGACAGCGGCAGTCTGGTCAATGCGGCGGAAGGTTTGGTCTGGTGGCGACGCCTTATCACTCCTGCTCTTGGCGGTCTGGCGGCCGGAACGCTGCTGTGGAGTTGGCAACGTTATACGCGTCAGCGCCCTCATGCGCCAACAGACTACATGGAGGCTCTGGAGAGCGACGAAGGCAGGTTCGACACCGGCTCCAGCCTTGTCAAATCAACCGCCTCTCTGCTGGTCGTAGCCAGCGGCAGCGCGATTGGCCGTGAAGGGGCAATGATTTTGCTGGCGGCGCTAGCGGCTTCATTTTTCGCCCAACGCTTCACGCCAAAAGCGGAATGGAAACTGTGGATCGCCTGCGGAGCCGCTGCCGGGATGGCTAGCGCCTACCATGCTCCGTTAGCCGGTAGCCTGTTTATTGCCGAGATCCTCTTCGGCACGCTCATGCTCGCCTCGCTCGGGCCGGTGGTGATTGCGGCGGTTGTCGCTCTGCTCACAACGCAGGCGATGAACGGCGGCGCAGAACTGCTTTATCGGGTCGGGGCCATTCCCGCGCTCACTGCCACGCATTATGCGCTGATACTGGCCACGGGTCTTCTGTGCGGGCTCGGGGGCCCGTTGCTGATGTGGTTAATGGATACGACTCATCGCGGTTTCCTGGCGCTGAAGTTGTCTCCACCGTGGCAGCTCGCCCTGGGGGGGCTTGTCGTCGGGATTCTGTCGCTGCTCACCCCCGCGGTATGGGGTAATGGATACAGCGTCGTGCAAGGGTTCTTACTGACGCCGCCCGCTCTGAGCATCATCGCTGGGATCTTCGTGTGCAAACTGCTCGCCATTCTCGCCAGCAGCGGTTCAGGCGCGCCCGGCGGGGTGTTTACTCCCACGCTATTTATTGGTTTAGGGCTAGGTATTGTGTTTGCGAATACGTGGAGTCTGGGATTTCCGGGTCACGAAGGTATCGCGATACTGCTGGGGATTACTGGAATGGCTACCCTGCTGGCGGCCACGACGCATGCGCCGATTATGTCGACGCTGATGATTTGTGAAATGACCGGGCAATATACGCTGCTGCCCGGTTTACTGGTTGCCTGCGTGTTGGCTTCAGTGCTGTCGCGTACCTTACGCCAGAATTCTATCTACCGTCAGCACGTTACGGAGCATCGCTAAATCAACATACTGGCTGAGCTCGCGCTGTTCCGGACGCGGCAGATACGGCAGTTCGCCGATCAGCGGTGCGGGCAGTTTTTTGCTCAGCACATCAATAATTTCCGCGTAGTGCGCCAGCCCTGGGTTGATACGGTTGGCCACCCAGCCAATGAGCGGCAGACCGTCGTTGGCGATGGCCTGAGCGGTCAGCAACGCATGGTTGATGCACCCTTCCTGAATCCCCACCACCATCAGCACCGGCAATTGCTCCTGCACCACCCACTCAGAAAGCGGACGCAAATCGTTCATCAGGCTGCGCCAGCCCCCCGTTCCTTCCACCACCACGTTATCAACCTGGCGGCTCAGATTCGCCAATCCGTCGGACAACAGCGTGTAGTTAATGGGACAGCTATGGGCAACGCTGCTCTCTTCTTCGCTCAGCGCGATAGGGTTAATCGCCTCATAAGGTAACGCCAGCGATGACACGCTTTGCAGCACCAGCGCATCTTTGTTGCGTAGCCCCTCGGCGGTCTCTCGACTGCCCTTGGCTACCGGCTTATAGCCTGCCACCCGTTTCCCGCTGGCGGCGAGCGCCTGCAATAGCGCACGAGAAACCACCGTCTTGCCGACAGAAGTATCAGTTCCAGTAATAAAGAAACGATTTAGCATCACTAACTAGCCCCACAATTTTGCCGACAGAATATCAAGACAATGAATAATTCAACGGGGTGAAAGTTTACGTGATGCGCCAGGAGGTCGGATTGAGATAGCGCAATTTTTTGCAAAATGGCAAAAAATGTTAACCCTGTAACAGTCTGATCAGCAGCGTTCCATTATATAGCGCATCTTTTACCAGCGCCGCTCCGGCCATCGTGCCGCGGTTGGAAAACTGCGTTTGCTCTACGGCGATATGTTTACTGTAGGCCGGCAGCGACTGCTGGCGAATACAGTCGCCAATCGCCGGAAAGAGGATGTCCGCCGCCTGGTTAAACGGAGAACCAATGAGAATTTTTTGTGGATTGAACAGATTGACCATAATCGCAAGGATACGCCCAACGTTGGTGCCGATGCTGCTGATGATGTCTTTTGCCAGCAGATCGCCTTGCAGCGCCGCCTGGCACAGCCAGTCTACGGTAAGCGGCTTTTGATGTAACATCGAACTCATTGATTGCTGCATCCGCACTTGAGTGAGCTCAAGCACGCTCTCCACGCTGGCTATCGTTTCCAGACAGCCGTGATTGCCGCAGTAACAGCGCTTGCCATAGGGGTCAACCTGAGTATGGCCAATCTCGACCAGGCTGCTGCTTCCGGCATGCAGTAAGCGACCATCGGTAATCACCCCTGCGCCCACGTTATGGTCAATCACCACCTGAATCACGTCGCGCGCACCCCGAGAAGCCCCGAACAGCGCTTCGGCCATGGTCCAGGCGCTGATGTCGTGCTGGATATACACCGGCACGCCGGTATGCGCCTCCAGCGTTTCCCCCAGCGGAACATCTTTGACGTCATAAAAGGGCATGCGATGAATAATGCCATTTTCGGTATCGATGATGCCCGGCAGCGTGATAGCAATGGCCGTTAAGCGTTCCAGCAGATTTTGATGACGAATAAAGAACTGGTCGATATGCGACAGTACGCGGTTAAGGAAAGGCGTTTCGTCTACCAGCGCCAGCTCAAGCTGTTCTTCTACCACCAGTTTGCTGCTAAGGTCGCGCAGCGCCAGATGAATATCACCGCGGCTGATGCGCACAGCGAGGTAGTGCCAGGCTTCGGTTTCCACCATTAGCCCTACTGCAGGGCGCCCGCGACTCCCCGCCTCCTGGATTTCCGTTTCCTGTACCAGATGAGCTTCCAGCAGTTCACGGACAATTTTGGTAATACTGGCAGGGGCCAGTTGCGCAAGTCGGGAAAGGTCAATACGCGAAACCGGGCCAAGCTGATCAATGAGACGATAAACCGCCCCTGCGTTGGTCTGCTTGATTTGATCAATATGGCCTGGCTGACTGTCCGCTACCACCGTAAACTCCCTTATTTTCGCGCTTCGAAATAAACTGTGGACTATGGTGAAGTACTTCAATGGTCGACGTCAAATATTTACTTAGCCTTGTGATTTAACGCACATTTTTTCACACTTTTGGCGGCTAAACGCCGACCTTTGCCGCGTTTAACAAGTGCTGCTTAAAGCGCTGCGCCGCCTGGCTAAGCTCATGGTGTTTTGACCAGACCAGCCACATTTCCGACACCGCGTCCTCTTCTGCTATCGGTACCCAACGCATTTCATACAACTGAACGCGACGAAATGATGCGGGTAAAATCGACACCCCCAACCCCGATGCCACCAGACCGATAATCGTCATCGCCTCCCCGACCTCCTGGGTAATCACCGGCGTCACGCCATAGCGGCGCATCAGACCAAGAATATCGTCATACAGCCCGGTGCCGACGTGCGGATCAAAAAAAACAAACGGCTCTTTCGCCAGCTCGACAAGGCTGACCGACGGCTGACTGGCTAACGGATGGTCGCGGTGAATCATCGCCAGCAGCGGCTCGCGCAGAATGATTTGCCAGTCAAGCGTATCGGGGAGCTGCGTGTTGCGCATCAGCCCCAGCTCAAGCGCACCTTCCGTCAGCGGTGAGATCTGTTCACGGGTATTAGTCTCACGCGTCTGAATATGCACGTCCGGATAACGCTGGCGAAATGTCGACAGCGTATCGGAAACGGCCTTAATAAAGGGGGCGGATGAGGTAAAACCAATGTGAAGTTCACCCGTTTCCCCATGATGCAGACGGTTGGCACGTGCCGCGGCTTCGTTTACCTGTAGTAGGATCTGCCGGCTATCGGCGAGAAACTGCCGTCCCGCCTCCGTCAGACTCACGCTGCGGTTGGTGCGGGCAAACAGACGTGCACCGACCTGCTGTTCCAGAATCTGAATTTGCTGACTCAGCGGCGGTTGCGAAATATTCAGACGGGCGGCAGCACGGCCAAAATGCAGCTCTTCCGCAACGGCCACGAAATAGCGCAGATGACGAAGCTCGATATTCATATTTTATAAGTATCAATTGAGATTATTAATATATTAGACAGAATATTTACATTTTCCTACTCTGATTATGTGACCTATGTCGACATTACTCGTTGTTTTTAGCCAAGGATCTTCCCGTGAGCCGCACAACTACCGCAGACCATACGCCCGTTATTGATGTCCGCGACGATACTCCCGCTTCCAGCAATACGTTTATCCGCCGCGGCACGCCGGCTTTCATTCGCGTTACGCTCGCCCTCTTCTCCGCCGGACTGGCAACATTTGCCCTGCTGTACTGCGTGCAGCCCATTCTGCCGGTCCTCTCTCATGAGTTCGGTATTTCACCGGCGGGGAGCAGCATTTCGCTGTCAATTTCCACCATCATGTTGGCGACTGGCCTGCTGTTTACCGGGCCGCTTTCCGACGCCATTGGACGTAAACAGGTGATGGTCACCGCGCTGCTGCTGGCTTCCTGCTGTTCACTACTGTCGACGATGATGACCAGCTGGCATGGGATTCTGCTGATGCGCGCGCTGATTGGTCTTTCGCTGAGCGGCGTGGCGGCTGTCGGCATGACCTATCTCAGTGAAGAGATTCACCCGAGTTTCGTCGCCTTCTCGATGGGGCTATATATCAGCGGGAACTCGATTGGCGGGATGAGTGGACGTCTGCTTACTGGGGTGTTTACCGATTTCTTCGGCTGGCGCGTGGCGCTGGCGGTAATCAGCCTCTTTGCGCTGGCCTCAGCCATCATGTTCTGGCGCATTCTGCCGGAATCCCGCCACTTCCGCCCCAGCTCGCTGAAGCCAAAATCGTTGCTCATTAATTTCCATCTGCACTTTCGCGATCGCGGCCTGCCGCTGCTGTTCGTCGAGGGTTTTCTGCTGATGGGGGCGTTCGTCACCCTGTTTAACTATATTGGCTACCGCCTGATGCTCTCTCCCTGGTCGCTCAACCAGGCGGTGGTAGGTTTACTTTCCGTCGCTTACCTTACCGGCACCTGGAGCTCGCCAAAAGCCGGCGTGATGACGACTCGCTACGGTCGCGGCCCGGTGATGATCTTCTTCACCGGCGTGATGTTACTAGGTCTGCTGCTCACGTTGTTCTCGCCGCTGTGGGTGATCTTCCCCGGCATGCTGCTGTTCTCCGCAGGGTTCTTTGCCGCGCACTCGGTCGCCAGCAGCTGGATTGGCCCACGCGCGCGTCGCGCCAGAGGTCAGGCGTCGTCGCTGTATCTCTTTAGCTACTATCTCGGTTCGAGCGTTGCCGGGACGCTCGGCGGCGTGTTCTGGCATAAATACGGCTGGAATGGCGTGGGGGGATTTATTGCCCTGCTGCTGGTCGGCGCGCTGCTGACCGGCTATACGCTGCATAAACGCTTACGCTAATCATAAGCGGCGGAGCAAATCTCTCCGCCGCTTATTTACCTTGTACAATGATCAGACATTCCAGAAATCACATTATACGATGGTGTAAATAAAGATATCCGTACTAATTGCCTTAACATTAGAACTAATAAAAATAGTGCGGATACTAACTCAGCGCTTAATTTATACAAAAACATCCAGAAAATATTTAACGCGTTGTTTTTTAACTGATTTCAATACAACATTGATTTTATGAAAATAATTAAGGGAAGTTATTACACTTCCCTTAATACACACTTTGAGAAATTTTCAAACTATTCATACAAGGTATATATGAATTTTATTCAATAGGCAAATTGTGCTGTTTTAAGAAAGATAGCTTATCCCAATAGCCTCTTTGAAATATAATTTTATTATTTACTATTTGAAAAAAACCGCAACCTCTCAAACCTAATGGGGAACGCCACTCTAAAATCGCCCATTGTCCATCTTCGAAAATGTTTTCAACGATACAAACCATTTCTGGAATAGAAAAGTCTTGTTCAAACATTTTCTTTATAGCCTGTTTCCCAATAACGGGTTCATTGGCTACTTGATGGTTTATTGCATTATCATCATATAATTCTGAAATAATTTCTACATCTGCATTATTAAATGCGTCAACCCATTGGCAAAGTATTTCCTTTGGCTTCATATAAATTACCTCCAGACCTGTAAGTATTCACCCCTAGCATAACATCAAAATCCTTTCAAGCTCAAAATTTATTTAAAGCATAGGAAAACGTTTAAAGTGCAATAATAACTCTGATCGGCTCTCCACAAATTGATGCAGATAAATGCTAGCAACGTCTGCTCCTGGCACAAGCGGACTAGGTGTTCGAATAAAATCATCCGTCCCTGAGAAGATCAGAGAATCTTGTATCCCGGGCCGTAGACACGCTTAAACTCACGGGTAGACTTCTCCCCGCGCTAACCCTCATTCGAGACGTTTACCTGCATGATGACAAGCTGAGTATTGAGTAAGAAAAGTGCAGAAGAACAGACATATCTGACACTCAATTAACAACAGGCCAAAAAATGCCGCAGCGCCCTAAACGCCGAGGCATTTTCTATTTACAGTCCATACTGATGTTTAGCAGGAAAAGCTGGTCAGAGGACTTATCCATTTTCATAAAATAGTACGTAACAAGCAACAGCCCTACCATAAATGGAATTTCATACAACTCTTCCATAAGGTCAGCATATTGAGGGTTATGAACAAACAGCGGTGCCAGCAGACGATGGTGCTCAACGATATCGGAAATGACAAACGTACAAATAGTCACAGCCAGCAACCACAGCGGCATTGTCACTTCCTTAATCCTGCGGACGATGTCCTTGCGTAATGGCCCGGATAACAGAGAAAGCACTAAACCTCCGATCAGAATGACGGAAATCACTCTAAATACAAGATGAGGTTGCTCGGGGAAATAAGCCCGCCCCCAACTCGTACTTCGTCCTAGCAGCGCCATCCACCACAGCACGGCCCACATCCAGAACTGTTTTTCTCCTTCAGGCCTCGAAAGCGGTTTGATATACCAAGCGGTAAACAACGCGCCAAACAGCAGCCACAGCGCCTGAGCGTTTTCAATCAGCGTCACTAAGGCACCGCCAAGCAACGGTAGATGCCAGTCTGCGGCAAACGGAAATAACAGGGAGAGAACCACCATAACAACAACAGAAAAGGGTAAATGCGTATCAAATTTCATAGAAATCATTCAAGTTAATAATGAATTACAGATAGTAGCGTTTAAGAAATTTATTCCATTAACATTGAATGCGATCTTCTTAAGGTTATCTTAATGTTTCTATGATCGTTCAATTCATCGTTTGAAGCACCCCAGGTAATCTGTAATCGCCGCTCTCGCTTCGCCAAACCCATAGCACACTTCCGCTCGAGATCCTGCCCCCATAGCCCCCCTTTGTGATTATTCGTGCGCATGAAATCCTAATAACTTCAAGAGAATACCGACAGGTTCTATAATGGACCCACTTTTTGTCTTTCCTGTTCCGTTTATGACTACCTACACCAGTAATACCCAGCTTAATCTGCGCATTATTTCGATCGTGGTTTTCACCTGTATTTGCTACCTCTCCATCGGCCTGCCGCTGGCGGTACTCCCCGGATTCATCCACTACGATCTTGGCTATAGCACGCTGGTTGCCGGCGCGGTGATTAGCCTTCAGTACATTTCCACTCTTGTCAGCCGCCCGCATGCCGGGCGCTATACCGACATCTGGGGGCCGAAGAAGGTTGTCAGCCTGGGCATTATCTGCTGCATGATGAGCGGCCTGTTCACGCTGGCTGCCGCGGCCGCGCACGCCAGCCCCATTCTGGCAGTTGCGCTGCTGTTGGTCGGCCGCGTGTTCCTCGGTGTAGGCGAGAGTTTTACCTCTACCGGCTCCACGCTGTGGGGGATTAAAACCGTCGGCGCAATTCACACGTCCCGCGTCATTTCCTGGAACGGAGTCGCCACCTATGTCGCTATGGCCGCCGGTGCGCCGTTGGGGGTGATGCTCAATAGCGCGTTTGGCATCAGCGGCTTCGCAGCGCTGATTGTGATTATCGCCGTCATTGGCCTGCTCTTTGCCCGTACTCGTGCTGACGTCAGCGTCAGCGCGGGCATCAGAGCCCCTTTCCACGTCGTAGCGCGTAAAATCTGGCCTTACGGTTTGGGTCTAGGCCTGGGTACGGTAGGCTTCGGGGTGATTGCGACATTTATCACGCTTTACTTCTCCGCGCACGGCTGGCAAGGCGCCGCCTTCACGCTGTCACTGTTCAGTATTGGCTTTATCTGTATTCGTCTGGTGCTGGGTAACACCATCACCCGCTTTGGCGGCATTCGCGTATCGCTGGTCTGCTACGTCTTTGAGTGCCTGGGGCTGCTGATTATCTGGTTTGCCCCTAACGCCTGGATCGCCGGGCTGGGCGCCTTCCTTACCGGCTCTGGTTTCTCGCTGGTCTTCCCGGCGCTGGGCGTCGAAGCGGTCAAACAGGTGGAAGAACAAAACCAGGGGACCGCGCTGGGTACCTATTCCGCCTTTCTTGATTTGGCGCTTGGCATTACCGGCCCCGTCGCCGGCTGGATTGCCGGCTACCAGGGCTTAGACAGCATTTACCTGCTGGCCGCGGTGGTCGTGGCAATGGCCTTCGCGCTCATTCTGCGCGTTTACCTGATGCAACGCGCCAGCCGCACGCCTTGCGCGAACTAACCTGTTGAGGGGCGAAGACCCATCGCCCCTGTACGTTTGTGCAACACCTCTCGTACATTACGTTACACGCCGATACCAATCACTCACGGAAAGACCAATAGCCCACAGGTATAGTTCTTTCAACGGCCCCGCAGTGGGGTTGAATGAAAAAACCAATTCGAGGGTATGAGAATGAAAAAAGTATTAGCTCTGGTTGTTGCCGCTGCTATGGGTCTGTCTTCTGCTGCTTTCGCTGCTGACGCGACGGCAACGCCGGCTCCGGCTGCTACTGCGACCGCCACTCACGCGGCTCCGGCAAAAACCACTCACCACAAGAAACACAAAAAAGCAGCACCGGCACAGAAAGCGCAGGCTGCCAAAAAACACAAAAAAGCGGCTGCTAAACCGGCTGTAGAGCAGAAAGCACAGGCCGCTAAAAAGCACAAAAAAGCAGCAACTAAACCCGCTGTAGAGCAGAAAGCTCAGGCCGCTAAAAAACACAAAAAAGCTGCAGCTAAACCGGCTGTAGCGCAGAAAGCGCAGGCTGCTAAAAAACACAAAAAAGCCGTAAAACACGAAGCCGCTAAACCGGCTGCACAACCGGCTGCTTAATTATTTTGATACGCAATCGGCGCGATCTTCGCGCCGATTCAGGCAGACAGGAACATTACGTCGCGTCGCCCCCCCGACGCAGGTGTTAGCCCTTCTGGCTGAGGTGATCAACTATCCGCATCGGCGCGACTACAGCGCCGATTTTTTCCCGGAGAGCCAACCATGTTGCGGCGTTATCGTTTCGAGCTCATCCTGGCATTACTGATCGTTTGCGCACTTATCGCGACTCAGTTCTTCTTTTACTGAATGTAGTTCGCTGATTTTACTCCCACTTTTCATGTCTCCCGTCTATAGTAGTCTCACTGGGTTTAGTTTTTATAATCATAATTGCCCCATCAGAGAGTGATATGCGTACAGCCTTTGTGTGTTGTTTACTGGGATCGTTATCCGTTCTGCCTTTCATAACTCATGCTGATGACGGTGATAGCGGCATTAGCGCGAAAGATATTAAGACCCTGTTTTTTGGTCAGGACGATCGCGTTCTCGTCAGCCACCCGGCACAAGAACCGTGGGACGCCATCGGGCAACTTGAAACCGCCAGCGGTAATCTGTGCACCGCGACGCTGATTTCCCCACATCTGGCCTTAACCGCCGGACACTGTCTGCTGGAGCCGCCAGGCGGCAAGCTGGACAAAGCGGTAGCCCTGCGCTTCGTATCGCAAAAAGGCAGCTGGCGCTATGAAATTCATGGTATTGAGGGACGCGTTGACCCTTCGCTGGGCAAACGACTGAAGCCCGACGGCGACGGTTGGATTGTGCCATCCTCAGCGGCACCGTGGGATTTTGGCCTGATCGTCCTACGCTACCCGCCTTCCGGTATTACGCCACTGCCGCTGTTCACCGGCGACAAAGCTGAACTCACTGCCGCGCTGAAAGCCGCCGGGCGAAAAGTGACGCAGTCAGGTTACCCCGTCGATCATCTGGATTCACTGTACAGTCATGAAGATTGTACCGTCACCGGCTGGGCGCAGTCTTCGGTGCTTTCGCACCAGTGCGATACGCTGCCGGGTGATAGCGGTTCCCCGCTGCTGTTGAAAACGGATGCCGGCTGGCAGCTGATCGCCGTACAAAGCTCAGCACCGGCAGCCAAAGATCGCTGGCGTGCCGACAATCGCGCCATCGCCGTGACCGGTTTTCGCGACAAACTGGAAGCGCTTGCCGCGGGTAACTAGCTCAGACGCTGCTGGTGGCGCAACGCCAGCAGCGAAGATAGCGGCATCGGCTCGCTGAAATAGAATCCCTGAAGCTGATCGCAGCCTGCCAGCCGCAGCAGTTTCATCTGTCTCTCCGTTTCGACTCCTTCGGCAATCACCGTCATGCCTAACGCGCTGGCAATCCTGATTGTTCCTCCCACCAGTGCGGCAGCCTGGTCGTCATCATCCACCAGCCCGGCCAGCGATTTATCAATTTTTATCGTGTCGAAATTGAAACGACGCAAATAGCCGATGCTGGAATAACCGGTACCAAAATCATCCAATGCAACGGCGGTACCCAGCGCTTTCAGATTCGCGATCGCCGCACGCGCGCGCTCCGGCTTTTCCAGCACGTAGGTCTCTGTCACCTCAAGCTGTAGCCTGGACGGCGGAAAACCGGATGATTTCAGCACGCTGGAAACCTTATTTTCAAACTCAGGGTCGCGGAATTGCGCAGGCGAAATATTCACCGATAGTTTGAGATCGTTGTGTGTCAGCAGATCGTGACACGCGCGAGCCAGCACAAACTGCCCAAGCGAATAGATAAGCCCACTGGTTTCGGCGATAGCAATAAACGCATCGGGCATCAGCTCGCCTTTCTCCCGTCGTGGCCAGCGCACCAGCGCCTCAACGCCAATCATCACCTGCGTCCGGGCGCAGACGATAGGCTGATACCAAACCTCAAACTCATTGTTTTCCAGCCCGTGACGAATGTCATTTTCAATAGCGACCTGGTATTCGCGCGCGCTGTTAAGCTCAGCGTCGTAGTGGGTGATGCGACCTTTGCCGGTAATCTTCGAGTGATACATGGCGATATCTGCCTGGCGGAAAAGCTCGGAGCTGGAGCTCTCCTGCAATTTACCGCTTGCAATACCTATACTGGCGCTAATATGCAACGTACGGCCGTCGATGCGGATTGGCGTATTAAGATAGTCCAGCACGCTTCCCGCGAATGCCGCCGCGCGCGCTTGCGAGTGCTCACCGCCCACGGTCATCGCAAACTCATCGCCTCCCATGCGCGCGAGCATTCCGCCGGGAGGCACCAGCGTTTGTAGCATCGCGGCGATGCGAATAATCAGAATGTCGCCGACATCATGGCCATGAATGTCATTAACATCCTTAAAACCATCAAGATCGATAAACACCACCGTTTTCACGTCGCGATCTCCGCGCTGGCTGATGCGCTCAAGCTGTTCAATCAGCGCACGCCGGTTGGGCAGATGGCTCAACCAGTCGGTCAGCGCAATTTCTCGCGCCTGACGTTCCCCGCGCGCCAGCTTCCACAAGCCTAAACTGCTGAGCAGGATAAACAGCAGAATTAACCCGGCCGCAAGCAGGACAATTTCACGAATTTGCGGTGACGCCGCGCTCGCCGCTTCTGCCCCCGGCTGTCGGAGTTGCCAATCAAGCCAGCCCACCACCTTTCCCCCGGTGGTTCGCACCGGAATGTTGTACTGGTTCTGCGGCGCATTGGCCAGGGTCAGATTTTCAATCTGAAATGTGTTTCCCAGATTGTTGAGTAAGCCAGGATTGATATGCCGGGTGATCACCAGATAACGCCGCGTTGCGTCGTACACCTGTAAACGTCCAACCATAGGACGAATCAGCCCGATCCCCACAAAGGCAATCCCCGCTCGCGTCTGAGTAATGCCAGCAAAAACATTGCTTCCCCGACGTAATGCATCCTCATTTTGGCTAATAAGCGCTTCCAGCCCCTCACCAAAAAAATCGAGATTACGTTCGCTAAACGGCGAGCTATGAAACGAGCCCCAGAGAACACGATAGTTTTCATCGAGGACGAATGTGCCATCGTAGAGATTATTAATTTTGAAGCCTGCGCCCCAGGTATTATACAGCCACGTGGTGTCCAGCTTCGGAGCGTAAACCTGACGGACGGCGTCATCCCAGATAGAGTTGTCGGTGACAAGTGAGAGCACGCGGTTAATGGATGTCTGAAGGGCCCCATCAACAGAAAGTGCTGAACGGCGGGCATCGATATCGTTAGTTTTGCTACTGATTAGATTCTGCGACAGGTAGAGCAGTGAAATAATAGAAAAGATCAGGCCAACGCCTGCTAAAAAAATCATCACGAACAGCGTTCTGGCCGTGGCAATATTACGCCAGCGTGACGGATTAAACATGCCTCACCCTCGCAGTCACAAAGCGAACCCTTTGTAACAAGCGTAATACAGACCGCGGATTTCGCTGCCCGATTTCCGGGCAGCTATCACATCAGGCGAGTTTAATCATCACCATACCGATCAACAGCAGGCCAAGTCCAACCCAGCCCTTATTATTCAGGCGCTGACCAAAGAGGACCCACCCCGCCGCCAGCGTGGCCGCAACGCCGAAGCCCCCCCAGATAGCATAGGCGACCGACAGGTCAATCCCCTTTACGGCCTGCGACAGCGCGCTGAACGCCGCCAATACCGCAGCTAGCGAGAGGAATCCGTACAGTTTGTTACGGAAGCCGTCAGAGAACTTCAGGAAAATATTAGCGACAATTTCTAGTACGATGGAGCCCGCCAGCCAGAGACCGTGAATCAATTCAAACTTAGGCATGATTCACCTCTTTATTGATCACAACGCTTTTCTTCGGCGCTTTACGCGTACCCGATTTGATCAGCACAATCCCGGCGATAAGCGTTGCCAGACCTGCTGCCTTCATCACCGTCAGACTTTCGTCAAAGACCAGAACGCTGAAAAGCGTAATCAGCACGATACCGATACCTTCCCAAAGCGCGTAGGCGACACCAAGGGCGATTTTCTTAACCGCAAACGAAAGAAAAATATAAGACAGTGAGATCATCACCAGCATTAAAATAAAGCCGGTATTACCATCGCTTACGCTCGCCCATTTCATAGACAGCGTACCCGTAATTTCGGCCACAATAGCCAGGGCTAATAAAATCCAGTAAAACATGGTCCTTCTCCTGCATGAGAATATAATCCGTAGCAGTTCGCGACGTAGCGCAAACTGAAATAAAATGATTAAAATTTAGCTCAGACGAAGAAAAGGACTACAGCGCGTTGCGCCAGTGGTGCTCACCGCAGAAGGCAGAAAAGGAAGGAAAAACAGTGGATTGAGTAGAAATGCACGTCCTGAACATATTGTCCATAAAATTACAATTATCCGCGGTATTGCTTCTCATCATTGCGGATTAAAATTGTCCTCAGTAGTTAAACACAGTTAATTTCTAACACAGTTGTCGAAGTATCTCAAAATGTTTTCAAATCTTTACTGATGTTGTTTGATGTACATTCATTTATTATGAGCCAATTCGCAATTATCATAATCAGCAGAGTTTATAGCAGGAGCTATCATGTCCAGGCCGATCATTACGCTTAATGGATTAAAAATCGTCATCATGCTCGGCATGCTGGTTATCATTCTGACAGGGATCCGTTTTGCTGCGGAGATCATCGTCCCTTTCGTGCTGGCGCTGTTTATCGCCGTGGTGCTCAACCCGGTCGTTCAGCTGTTGGTGCGCTGCCGCGTACCGCGGGTCCTCGGCATCTCGCTACTGATTGTGGTAATTATTCTAGTGGCCGTACTGCTGCTGGCCTCGCTTGGTACATCACTTAACGAACTGACCCGCACGCTGCCACAGTACCGCTCGTCGCTGGCTGTCCCCATCTATAACCTGCAGCCGTGGATGCAACGCTTTGGTATCAGCGTCAGCCCCGAAGAACTGATTAAATACATTGACCCCAATGCCGCCATGACACTGGTTTCACGGCTACTGTCGCAACTCTCGAACGCCATGTCATCCATTTTTCTGCTGCTGCTGACAGTAGTGTTTATGCTACTGGAAGTACCGCAGCTACCGGCAAAACTTCAGCAGATCATGTCACGTCCGGTAGAGGGAATGGCGGCGATTCAGCGAGGGCTGGACAGCGTATCGCACTATCTGGTGCTGAAAACGGCGATTAGCCTGGTAACGGGTCTGGTCGTATGGGGCATGCTGGAGCTGCTGGGCGTGCGCTTTGCCTTTCTCTGGGGGCTGCTGGCCTTTGCGCTCAACTATATTCCGAATATCGGCTCGGTGCTGGCGGCGATTCCCCCTATTTTGCAGGTTCTGGTCTTTAGCGGCTTTTACGATGCGCTTATCGTACTTGCGGGGTATCTGGTCATAAATCTCGTTTTTGGCAATATTCTCGAGCCCCGCATCATGGGACGCGGCCTGGGGCTCTCCACGCTGGTGGTGTTCTTATCGTTAATTTTCTGGGGCTGGCTGCTGGGCCCGGTCGGTATGCTGCTGTCCGTGCCGCTCACCATTATCGTAAAAATCGCGCTGGAACAGACCGAGGGCGGTAAAAGCATCGCGATTCTGCTCAGCGACCTCAGTAGATAGCCGTCAGAATAGCGACAGCAGCAGCGCAACGGGAAAGCTGAACGGCCACGTTGCGCCAATTAAAAAGGTGGCAATCAGACGAATTGAGGTGCTTTCTTTGGTGAGAAACCAGGTAATTCCGCCGCAAATAACCGCCATGATGGCGTAGAAAATGAGCATATGTTGGTACAGCGTCACCAATTGAGTCCTTACCATTGATCGTTAAAGCGGCGCAATATGCTACGTTTTTTGACGTACATCAAGTTTTTCGCCGCTTATCGCGTGAAGCTATTCAATCCACGCAGATCTATCTCCAGATAAATTAACTGCGCGAACACTTAAAACTAAAGTCACGGTACGCCTCTTTAGTTTTTCATGCTGTGATTTAGCTTACACTTAGCGTTTTGGTTTGGAGGCGGCAAAAATGCTGTCGGTGGTAGGGTCGCTCACATAATGATTCGGATCGTACTGCGGGATGAAATTGACTTTTTCGACATCCCAGGCCTCGGCCAGGCAAGCAGCCGTTACGTGGTTATCACCATCACAGGCGGCAATACGACCTGCTGAATAATAAATACCTATACCCATCACGGCCGCCACGACGGCAGCGCTAAATACCATACTCTTTTTCATTTCTCTGACTATGCCCGGTTTTACAACGGCGCGGATCCTCGCACGTTGCTTAGGGCATGTCAAAAAAGCCGCGCGACGCGGCAGGTTTTTCCCCTACCGCGAAGGGGGTAATCAGTGTTTAATCATGACATGCCGCACCACGGTGTAATCCTCCAGCCCGTACATCGACATATCCTTGCCGTAGCCCGACAGTTTTTGCCCACCGTGTGGCATTTCGCTCACCAGCATAAAGTGGGTGTTGACCCAAGTGCAGCCGTACTGCAAGCGCGCGCTCAAGCGATGCGCGCGGCCAACGTCCTGCGTCCACACCGATGAAGCCAGCCCATATTGCGAATCGTTAGCCCACGCCAGCACCTGCTCTTCGCTGTCAAAGACGGTCATGCTGACAACCGGGCCAAACACTTCGCGCTGGACGATATCATCTTCCTGGCGAGCGCCCGCCAGCAGCGTTGGCTGGAAATAGAACCCTTTTCCCACCACCTTCTCACCGCCGGTTACCACTTTGACGTGCGGTAAGGCTTTAGCGCGGGCGACAGCATCGCTAACGCGCGTAAGATGCGCCTGCGAGCTCAACGGCCCCAGTTCGGTGCTCTCATCTTCCGGTGCCCCCACCTTCAGGCTGGCCACCGCTGCGCCAAGTTTGGCGACCAGCCGGTCATAAACGCCCTGCTGCGCGTAGATACGACAGGCCGCGGTACAGTCCTGCCCGGCGTTATAGAAACCAAAGGTTCTGACACCCTCCACCACCGCATCAATATCGGCATCATCAAAAACGATTACCGGCGCTTTCCCGCCCAGTTCCATATGCGTGCGCTTAATCGATGACGCCGTGTGCGCCAGAATATGCTCGCCGGTAGCAATCGAGCCCGTCAACGAAACCATCCGCACCCTGGCATGCCCGGTCAGCGGATCGCCCACGGTTGCGCCGCGACCAAATAGCACGCTCAGCACGCCTGCCGGGAAGATATCTTTTGCCAGCTCGGCCAGCTTCAACGCCGTAAGCGGCGTGATCTCAGAAGGTTTTAGCACCACGCAGTTACCCGCCGCCAGCGCCGGTGCCAGCTTCCACGCGGCCATCATTAGCGGATAGTTCCACGGTGCGATAGACGCCACTACGCCAATCGGATCCCGGCGAATCATGGAGGTATGGCCTTCCAGATACTCCCCGGCAGCCAGTCCGTTCAGGCAGCGCGCTGCACCGGCAAAGAAGCGGAACACATCCACCACCGCGGGAATTTCATCATTCGCCACGCAGTGCAGCGGTTTGCCGCAGTTGAGCGATTCGAGTCGGGCGAAGGTCTCTGCGTGCGCTTCAATAACGTCTGCCAGCTTTAACAAACACTCCGACCGCTGTTTCGGCGTCGTTTGCCCCCACTGGACAAATGCGCGATCGGCGGCATTCACCGCTGCGTCAACCTGTGTAGCCGAAGCCTCGGTGATCGTCAGCAGGATCTCACCCGTCGCCGGGTTATAGACCGGCTGCGCTTCGCCTTCACCGGCCACCAGTTCACCGTTAATCAGTAACTTATGTTGCATAGCATGATCCTGTTCTATTTAAATGTCGTCCCACCGCCAGCGGCCGACTCGTCTTCGCGCGTCAGCCACCACGCCCCTAAAATCGGTATCATCGTCAGCACCATGACCAACAACGCGACCACATTAGTCACCGGCACGTCGCGCGGCCGGCCCAGTTGGTTCAGCAACCACAGCGGCAGCGTGCGCTCGTGACCTGCGGTAAACGTGGTGACGATAATTTCATCAAACGATAGCGCAAACGCCAGCATGCCTCCTGCCAGCAGCGCCGATCCAAGGTTCGGCAGCACCACATAACGGAAGGTTTGCCAGACGTTGGCGCCTAAATCCATCGACGCCTCCACCAGACTCCACGATGTGCGGCGAAAGCGGGCAATGACATTGTTAAATACCACCACGACACAAAAGGTCGCGTGACCAATCACAATCGTCAACAGCCCCGGTTCAAGGTTCACCGTTTTAAACGCCGTCAGCAACGCCAGGCCAGTGACGATGCCGGGTAAGGCAATGGGAAGTAACAGCAACAGCGATATCGCGCTTTTACCAAAGAAATCCCGTCGCCAGAGCGCTGCTGCAGCAAGCGTGCCAAGTACCAGCGCAATCGCCGTCGACAACGCGGCAATTTTAAGTGACAGTGTCACTGCATCATAAATATCGCTGCGCCCTGCCGCCTCGCTAAACCAGCGCAGCGTCAGGCCTTGAGGGGGAAAACTGAACGCGGCATCCTCGGTGTTGAACGCGTACAGCGCAATAATGGCCAGCGGGAAATGGAGGAAAATCACGCCGCCCCACGCAGCAACTTTGAGAAACCGCGGTGCTCGCTCAGAGTGCATCGAACGCTCCCAGACGTTTCACGAACGCCAGATAGAGGGCAATCAGCACAATGGGCACGAGGGTAAACGCCGCCGCCATCGGCATGTTGCCGATAGCCCCTTGCTGGGAATAAACCATGTTGCCAATAAAGTAGCCCGGCGGCCCCACCAGCTGCGGGACGATAAAGTCTCCCAGCGTTAGCGAAAAGGTAAAAATCGACCCTGCGGCAATCCCCGGAATCGCCAGCGGTAATACCACATGACGGAAGGTCTGACGCGGCAGCGCCCCCAGGTCAGCGGAAGCCTGTAATAACGAGCCGGGAATGCGCTCCAGCGCGGCCTGCAACGGCAGAATCATAAAGGGTAGCCAGATATAGACGAACACCAGAAAACGCCCCAACCCGGACGTCGAGAGGGTATTCCCTCCAATGCCCGGCAGCGTCAGCACGGCCGCCAGCACCGGCTGTAAGCCCAGATAGTTCAGGAACCACTGCGCGACGCCGTCCTTTGCCAGCAGCAGCGTCCATGCGTAGGCTTTCACAATGTAACTGGCCCACATCGGCAGCATCACCGCCACGTAAAAGAACGCCTTCTGTTTACCGCGGGTGTAGCGCGCCATATACCACGCCATCGGAAAGGCCAGCAGCGCGCTGGCAACGGTCACCGCAACCGCCATGACCAGCGTACGCAGGATGATGTCGTAGTTGGCCGGGTTAAATAACGCGTAGAGGTTTGCCAGCGTTAGCGTTGGCGTAATCGACATCGTGAAATCATCAAAAGTGTAAAAGCCCTGCCACAGCAGCGTGAGCAGTGAGCCAAAATAGACGATGCCAAACCACATCAGCGGCCCAAGCAGCAGTAGAAACAGACCTAGCGTTGGCTTACGCCAGAACAGACTGGATATTTTCCCGGCACTGCGGGAGGGAGGAACCGGCGCCATGCTCATCTCCATTCACCTCCCTCCATCTAACGCCACCATGGCGTCGCGCGGCCAGGAAGCCAGAACTTCGCCTCCTACCGCCGGCCCTTCAGCGTTTAGCCCGACGGAGAAATTAGCCTGGCTGACCAGCAGCTTATCACCGCTTTCCAGCAGCAATTCATAGCGCGTCGCCGCGCCCTGATACTGCACCGCCTGTACCCGACCTTTCACCTGTACTTCACCAACTTCGTTCAGGCGAATATGCTCAGGACGCAGCGCCCAGTTTCCACTCATGCCGCACAACGTTTCTGACATGGTTGGACTAAATACGTTCGAGGTGCCCACAAAGCTGGCGACAAACGGCGTACGTGGCCGCAGATACAACGCGCGCGGCGTGTCTACCTGTTCGAGACGCCCGTTGTTGAACACCGCCACCCGATCGGACATCGACAGCGCTTCCCCCTGATCGTGCGTCACGAAGATAAAGGTAATGCCGAGCTCCTGCTGGAGCTTTTTCAGTTCGAACTGCATCTGCTCACGCAGCTTAAGATCCAGCGCGCCGAGCGGCTCATCAAGAAGCAGTACACGTGGTTCATTCACCAGCGCACGGGCAATCGCCACCCGCTGACGCTGGCCACCGGAAAGCTGCGAGGGTTTTCGCATCGCGACAAATCCCAGCGCCACCTTTTCTAACGCCTGCGCCGCTTTCGCCTGACGCTCTTTTTTGCCCATCCCCTTAACCATGAGCCCGTAGGCTACATTATCGAGCACCGACATATGGGGAAACAGCGCATAGTCCTGAAACACGGTATTGACGTCGCGCTCCCACGGCGGAAGCTCACTGGCATGACGACCAAAAATCGAAATCGCGCCGCCGGACAGTTGTTCAAACCCGGCAATCAGCCGCAGACAGGTGGTTTTGCCGGAGCCTGACGGCCCCAGCATGGAAAAGAACTCACCGTCATGGATAGCAATGCTCACGCCATCTACCGCCCGAACGTCGCCATAAAATCGCGAGACGTCATGAAACTCTACTGCATAGGTCATGATGGAGTCCCCGACTGATTAACGACCGCCCATAATGGCGATATAGTCCTGCGTCCAGCGGCTATAGGGAACGTACTTTCCTCCCTCGGCAATCGGGGTTTTCCAGAAGGCAATTTTATCGAAGAAACTGTAGCCATTGGTTTCACACCCTTTGTCGCCGAGCAACGTACTGGCTTTACATCCTTCTGGCACCACCGGCAGTGAGCCAAACCAGGCCGCGACATCCCCCTGCACCTTTGGCGTCAACGACCAGTTCATCCATTTATAGGCGCAGACCGGATGCTTAGCGTCGGCATGAAGCATGGTGGTATCCGCCCAGCCGGTCACCCCCTCTTTCGGGAACACCGTGGCAATCGGCTGACCTTCGCCTTTCAGGCCGTTAGCCTGATACGGCCAGGCGCTGGACGCGACCACGCCTTCGTTTTTGAAGTCGCTCATTTGCACGGTGGTATCGTGCCAGTAGCGGTGAATCAGCGCGTGCTGATCGCGCAGTACCTTGAGCACGGCCTGATATTGTTCTTCAGTCAGCTGGTAGGGATCGCTAATCCCCAGCTGCGGCTGCGTTGCTTTGACAAACAGCGCCGCATCGGCAATGTAAATCGGGCCATCATAAGCCTGCACGCGCCCCTGATTCGTCTTGCCGTCCGGTAGGTCTTGCTTCACAAAGACCACGTTCCAGGAGTCCGGCGGCGTGGGAAATGTTTTGGTGTTGTACATCAGCAGGTTTGGCCCCCACTGGTACGGCGTACCGTAGACTTTTCCGTCAACGTTAAACCAGGCGCCTTTGGCGAGCCGGGGATCAAGCGTTTTCCAGTTTTCGATAAGCACGGTATTAATCGGCTGCACGCGTTTGCCCATAATCAGGCGCAGCGAGGCATCACCGGATGCGGTGACCAGGTCATAACCTCCTTTTGCCATCAGACTGACCATCTCGTCCGACGTGGCCGCCGTTTTGACGTTCACCTGACAGCCGCTCTCTTTTTCGAACGCCGTCACCCAGTCATACTGTTTATCGGTCTGGCCGCGTTCGACATAGCCCGGCCAGGCAATAATGTCCAGCCGTCCTTCGCCCTTTCCCAGCGATGTCGGCGGTTCGGCGGCGTGGGCAGTGGCGATCGTCACGACCAGCGCGCACAGGCTGCTGTGGGCAAATTTCTTGCTCATAAAGTTTTTACTCCTGTCACAATGAAATTGAGCGGCAGCCGTGCCGTTAAAAATATCTCCCTGTTTAAAAATAGACGTCACTAAGGCACTCACCTGCACCGCAGATAAAAATTTGCACAGGTTGTGACAAAGGGCGCATTCCGCAAAATGAATAAATTGATGCTGATAATATGGATTATAGACAAGGAGTTACCGGTCGATGGCGCTATGCGTATTTCCTATGACCGGCGCAATGAAATATCCCCTTAATTAGCATGAATATCATTAAGGGGATAATCGGGAATAAGCGTTTGTGATTAATTCAGCATCTGGCGAATAAGCTTACCGAGGGTTTCCACCGCATGGTCTTCTCTTTCCCCCCAGCCCCAGGCGGTATTAAAGCGAAAGAATGACGCCCAGCTATCGGTGGTTGAAAACATTTTGCCCGGTGCAATACTGATCTGATGCTCCAGCGCTTTTGTGCTTAATGCGCCCGCATCCATTCCCGCCGGTAGCTCCAGCCAGAGAAAATAACCGCTGTCGTTGTGATGAATACGCACCTCAGGCGGCAGCGAGCGCATTAGCGACTGCCACGCCATCTGCTTGCGTTCCGCTAACTGACGGCGCAGACGGCGAAGATGCGCGTCGTAGCGTTTGGTCGCCAGATAATCGACCAACGCCAGCTGCATTGGAGAGCTGGTGGAAAGCGTGCTCATCAGTTGTAAATGCTGAATACGGCGAGCGTGCTTGCCCGCAGCGACCCAGCCAATACGAAAGCCCGGCACCAGACACTTAGAAAATGAACTACAGTGCAGCGTCATATCCTGCTTGTCCCATGCTTTCGCAGGCAGCGGCTTTTCGCGGCCAAAATAGAGTTCGCTGTAGACATCATCTTCAATCAGCGTGACGTTATGCGCCGTGAGGATCTCGACCAACCGCGCCTTTTTCTCCGGCGTCAGCGTAAAGCCCAGCGGATTTTGGCTGTTGGTCATCAGCCAGCAGGCTTTTACCGGATAATGTTGCAACGCCTGTACCAGCGCATCAAGATCGATCCCCTCTTTCACATCGGTCGCAATCGACAGCGCCTTGAGCTTCAGCCGTTCTAACGCCTGCAGCGCGCCGTAGAAACACGGGTTTTCCACGATAACCCAGTCGCCGGGCTCCGTGACCGCCTGGAGGCTCAGGTTCAACGCCTCCAGAGCCCCGGCGGTAATGACAATTTCATCCGGAGAGATCGTCATTCCCTGTAGCGCATAGCGTCGCGCAATCGCATGGCGCAGCTCATCATTACCCGGCGGCAGGTTTTCAATCACGCTCATGGCCGTCGCGGTTTTACTCACCTGGGCCAGCGAGCGGTTCAACTGCTGCAGGGGAAACAGCCGGGGATCGGGAAATGCGGACGCAAACGGCAGCACCGCCGCGTTGCGGCTGGCCTGAAGAACCTCAAAGATATAGGTGTTAATGTCGACAGCGTTATCAGGCATGACCTGCGGTGCCGAGGCCGCGGCACGCGGGGCAACGGGATGCGGCGCCACATAGTAGCCGGACTGCGGGCGCGCGACGATTCTTCCCTGACTCTCCAGCAACTGATAAGCATGACTTACCGTCATAAAACTCATCCCGCTGTTGGCCACCTGCTCGCGTAGCGAAGGCAGCTTATCACCCGGCAGCCACACACCGTGGGCGATCTGTTCCGTCATCTGCTCAGCAAGGCGCTGGTACTTTTTCATGATCAATTCCGCTAGCTCAGTCTGACTGCTATATTATATCAGCGTTAAAAAAAATGCATTTTTATGTAACTGATATGGATAAGTGACTGTACATGGCAGGATCAGATCATCCTCTTCGGCCGACCAACGGTAACTTTCAGGCGGTGAATTAACGATCTTTATTTAGCGTTTACTTATGCAAAATAAATAAGGCCGCAATATAGCGGCCTTAAACCAACAGAACAAAAACATCAGGTTCTACGGGTAACTTCAAATACGTTTGGCGCAACTTCGATAACAGCAAATTGGCTGTAAGATGTTCCTGATGAAGTATAAGGTTTAGCCTCAACATCGCGATCGGGAAGTTCAATAGTTGCGTTAATTCTGGTTAGTAAACAAAGACCTCGAGGGAAAGAGGCGCTTTGCCCCGGGCGAATGTTAAAATGATCGGTACTGCACGCTGCATATTTAATTTCGCCGTGAATACGGTATTTGGTTGTATTCACTACACAGGCCTGCGGGTACGCACCATCAACTTCCTGATCTTTCAGGTCAACAACATTATCCATTTCCATTTTATTCCCTTACCATTTAGAAAATCATATTTGGCTTGTCCGGAAATTAATTTATCATTCCGTAAATAACATTCTGTGATAAATATCACGCCAACCAGCACCACGATATATTTCATACATAACGGTGATAAAGCAAATAAAATACTGAGCCTTCATCTCTGCGCCGATATATAATAATTGTATGAAATAACGAAATTATATTTATTGTTTTTATATTTTGCTTACCCTCCTGCTCAATATCCCAACGTCCATCCCGCAGCGTAAACTGTTATCAATTTATAACGGCTGACTGTCTCTGCAACTGCACCGCGTTGCACTTTAGACTGCTAGCGAGTTTCTTTTTTCCGGAGTCAGCATGTTCGGTCTTGATGCGTTTCACCTCGCGCGAATTCAATTTGCCTTTACCGTTTCGTTTCACATTATCTTCCCCGCCATCACGATTGGCCTGGCAAGCTATCTGGCCGTGCTGGAAGGGCTATGGCTCAAAACCCGCAACCCGGTCTGGCGCTCGCTGTACCAGTTCTGGTCAAAGATCTTCGCCGTTAACTTCGGCATGGGGGTCGTTTCTGGCCTGGTCATGGCCTATCAGTTTGGCACCAACTGGAGCGGTTTCTCGCAGTTTGCGGGCAGTATTACCGGCCCGTTACTGACCTACGAGGTGCTAACCGCTTTCTTCCTTGAGGCAGGTTTTCTTGGCGTCATGCTGTTCGGCTGGAACCGCGTCGGGCCGGGCCTCCACTTTTTTGCCACCTGCATGGTAGCCCTGGGTACGATCATCTCTACCTTCTGGATCCTCGCTTCCAACAGCTGGATGCAGACCCCGCAGGGGTATGAAATCGTCAACGGTCAGGTTGTTCCGGTTGACTGGTTCGCGGTGGTGTTTAACCCATCCTTCCCGTATCGACTCCTGCATATGTCTATCGCCGCATTCCTGAGCAGCGCGCTGTTCGTTGGGGCGTCGGCGGCCTGGCATCTGCTGCGCGGCAACACGTCACCAGCCATACGCGTCATGTTTTCCATGTCGCTGTGGATGACGCTCATTGTCGCCCCCATTCAGGCGATGGTCGGCGATATGCACGGTCTTAACACCCTGAAACATCAGCCGGCAAAGATTGCCGCCATTGAAGGACACTGGGAGAACCCGCCGGGAGAGCCCACGCCGCTGCTGCTGTTCGGCTGGCCGGATATGGAACAGGAACGTACCCGTTATGGGCTGGAGATCCCCGCGCTCGGCAGCCTGATCCTCACCCACAGTCTGGACAAACAGGTTCCTGCGTTGAAAGAGTTTGCCAAAGAAGACCGGCCAAACTCGACAATCGTCTTCTGGTCATTCCGCATCATGGCTGGGTTGGGCATGCTGATGCTGCTACTCGGCGTTGTCGCTCTGTGGCTTCGTAAGAAGCAAACCCTCTATACCTCACGTCCGTTCCTGTGGTTTGCGCTGCTGATGGGACCATCCGGTCTGGTGGCGATCCTTGCGGGCTGGGTGACCACCGAAGTGGGCCGCCAGCCGTGGGTGGTTTATGGTTTGCAACGCACAGCAGATGCGGTTTCCGCACATGGCGATCTGCATATGAGCATTAGCCTGGTGGCTTTCTTCGTGGTGTACAGCTCGGTCTTTGGCGTGGGCTATAGCTACATGATGCGGCTGATTCGCAAAGGGCCGCAGCCCTTTACCCCGGAACCGCACGGTACCCCCGCACGTCCGCTCTCTGCCGCCATTGAGCCACAACAATCTCAGGAGGAGCGCGTATGAGCCTCGATCTGTCCATTATCTGGTTTGTGATTATCGTCTTTGCCACCCTGATGTATATCGTGATGGATGGCTTCGACTTAGGGATAGGCATTCTGTTCCCCTTCACCAAAACGACCCAGGAGCGAGATGTCATGGTGAACAGCGTGGCCCCGGTGTGGGATGGCAACGAAACCTGGCTGGTACTCGGCGGCGCAGGGCTATTCGGCGCGTTTCCGCTGGCCTATGCGGTGATCATCGACGCGTTAACGATTCCGCTTTCACTGATGCTGGTGGGGCTGATTTTCCGTGGCGTCGCCTTTGAGTTTCGCTTTAACGCCACGCCTTCTCATCGTCCGTTCTGGGACAAAGCGTTTATGGGCGGTTCCATTCTGGCTACGTTCTGCCAGGGTATCGTCGTGGGGGCGGTGATCAACGGTTTTCAGGTGACCGATCGCGCATACAGCGGTGGCGCATTTGACTGGCTGACGCCGTTTACGTTGTTTTGTGGCCTTGGGCTGGTTATCGCCTACGCGCTGCTCGGCGCCAGCTGGCTGGTGATGAAAAGCGAAGATGCGCTGCAAACCAGCATGCGACGCGCCGCGCGCGGCCTGCTGCTGGCGCTGCTGGCCGCCATGGCGGTCATCAGCCTGTGGACGCCGCTGCTACATTCGTCAATTGCCACACGCTGGTTCAGCCTGCCGAATCTCTATTATTTGCTGCCCGTGCCGCTGCTGGTACTGGCCGCCAGCGCGCTGCTGTGGCGCCATCTGGGGCAACCGGAAAGCCACGTGCCGCCGTTTATTCTGACGCTGGCGCTCATCTTTCTCGGCTTTAGCGGGTTGGGCATCAGTATCTGGCCGGCGATTATTCCACCGTCTATCACCCTGTGGCAGGCTGCTGCACCGGTGCAAAGCCAGGAATTTATGCTGATTGGCGCGATATTTATCATCCCGGTAATTCTGGTGTACACCTTCTGGAGTTACTACGTTTTTCGCGGCAAAGTGCCGCAGAATGAGGGGTACCACTGATGAAAAATCGCTGGATGTCGCGAATATTCTGGCTAGTTGCGCTGTGGGGCGGCAGCGTACTGGCGCTGGCGGTAGTAGGCAGTTTATTTCGTATACTGATGACCGCTGCCGGTTTTAAATCCTGATAGAACAATCAGATACCTTCCTTTTTTGCTATCCCCAGAGAAATCCTAATTCTCTGGGGCTTCACATTTCCTCCACTTTTTATTGGTCAACTACCCCCACTGCACGAAGCAATGTATGGAGTACATGATGAAGAAAATTATCGCACTGTCTGCTTTCCTGGCAATGGGTCTGTGTTCAACGGCATTCGCCGCCGATCATCAGGAACCGTCGAAAAAACCACCTGTAGAACAACAGCATAACGGTCAGCCACCGCAGGATAACAAAGGACCACACCAGCACGATAGCAAAGGCCAGCCGCCACGCGACAATAAAGGTCCGCAGCACGATGGCAAAGGCCAGCCGCCAAAACACGACGGCGACAATAAACTGCCACCACCAAACGGTCAGCATAACTAACTAAAAAAGGCCGGAGAGCGTAATCGCTTTCCGGCCTTTTTCGTTACCCGCGGGTAGCGTTGCTGCTCGCAAACGGACTACAAAGGTGCGTTTTTACGCTTTGGCAGCGTCTTCAGCAGATCGTCAGGGCTCACCGACGCCACCACGCTCCCCGGCAAGGGCATTTTCAATATGTGGTTTTTGATTTTGCCAATCACGTGCATTTCGCATGGGCGACAATCAAACTTCAGCGTCAGCACTTCATCGCCGTTAATCAACTGCATCGGCGTCGCCTTCCAGCTTTTAATCGACCCTTTCGCCTGTTTCGGACACAGATTGAACGCAAAACGCAGGCAGTGCTTGGTGATCATCACCGGGACGTCGCCCTTCTCCTCATGCGCTTCGTACGCGGCATCAATCAGCTGCACGCCATAGCGATGATAGAACTCACGCGCTTTATGGTTGTAGACGTTCGCCAGGAAGCTGAGATGGCTTTCCGGATAAACCGGCGTCGGGCTGGCCACCGCTTTACGGCTACCGCGAACATAGGCGTCAAGACGCGCCCGATCGAGCAAATCGACGGTTTCACGACGCAGCTGGTTGAGCTGGCTGTTTGGGACAAACAATGCTTCCGGTAGCATCACTTCAACGCTGCGTGCGTAGTACAGCGTTTGCCCGAGTTTAGCGACGCCGTCATGCAGCTGGCTGAGCGCTTTTTCAGCGTTGTTTGCCGTAGCAAACTCGCCGTCTAACGTGTGGGTCACCGTGACGCCATCTTCACTGGTCAGCGTCAGCACCAGCTGTTCCTGCCAGCCGGAAAGCTCGATATCCACTGCGATACGACGCTCGCTGGAAGTTTTCAGCAGCGCCTGCTGCCAGTTATGGTCGAGGTTACGGTTCAACACCTGATGCGGCCGCGCCTTATGCAAGTCCGCCGGCATTTCGTTCGGCCATACGCGATAGCGATTTTCACCGATTTTTTCCACCGTGTTGGCACGAAAACCGACGACTTCACGTTTGATCAGCACATTCAGGCCATCGCCGTTCGCCAGCGCTTCGCTCACCTCAACATCCAACGTATCTTTGTTGACCTTCAGCACTTCGCCCACTGGCAGGCCAACAAATTTCGGTGAGTCGAAGGCGCCGATGTTCATCTGCCGCTGGTTGACGAAGTAGTCCGTGCTGCCGCGATGGAAGGTTTTATCTGTCGACGGGACAAAGAAATGCTCGGTACGTCCAGCAGAGGCGCGGGCTAAATCACCGCGTTCTTCAATAATCGCGTCGAGCATCTGGCGGTAATGGGCGGTGATGTTCTTCACGTAGCTCATATCTTTGTAGCGACCTTCAATCTTGAAGGAGCGCACGCCCGCATCAATCAGCGCACCAAGGTTGGCGGTCTGATCGTTATCTTTCATCGACAGCAGGTGTTTTTCAAAAGCGACCACGCGGCCCTGATCATCTTTCAGGGTATACGGCAGTCGACAGGCCTGAGAACAATCACCGCGGTTAGCGCTACGCCCGGTCTGGGCATGCGAGATATTGCACTGACCTGAATAAGCCACGCACAGCGCGCCGTGGATAAAGAACTCGATAGTGGCATCGGTGGCTTGATGAATCGCATTAATCTGCTCAAGATTCAGCTCGCGAGCGAGCACGATCTGACTAAAGCCGACGTCGGAGAGAAACTTGGCTTTTTCTACGCTGCGGATATCGCATTGCGTACTGGCGTGCAGCTCGATGGGCGGAATGTCCAGCTGCAAAATCCCCATATCCTGCACGATCAGCGCATCGACGCCCGCATCATAAAGGCTGGTAATCAGCTTCTGGGCGGGTTCCAGCTCATCATCATGCAAAATGGTATTGAGCGTAATGAAGATTTTGGCGCCAAAGCGATGGGCAAACGGCACCAGCTCAGCAATATCCTGCAGACTGTTGCTGGCGTTATGGCGGGCGCCAAAACCGGGTCCACCAATATAGACGGCGTCTGCGCCGTGGAGAATCGCTTCGCGGGCAATCGCCGTATCGCGTGCCGGACTGAGGAGTTCAAGATGAGCGTTTTGCTGGCGCATACAGTCGGAGTTATCCAGTAGGGTCACAAAATGGCGGCTATTGTAGCCATAAGCCGCGGTAGACGAAAACAGTTTCCATCGCTTCTGCGCTGCGGTTAGCTGAATTTCGGCAACCTATTGCCGAAATGCTCATTTCCGCTTGTATCATCAATAGGTTAGAGTCAGTTCCGTATTCCGGACTTTCCTCGTAACGGCCACGTTATGGTTCATTGTCGTGATTTGCCGCAGGTCTGCCTGCGGCTTTTTCTTTCGGATAATGAATAATAGAGTGGAAATGTACGGTTTGCTCGCCGCTATTGCGATAAGCGTGGGGGAGATCGCCTGCGAACCGCAGCCCTTCTCCCGCCTCGAGCCGACGCCATTCCCCCTGAACGCACATATCCAACTGGCCGCCGATCACCACCACATGTTCAATCACCCCTTTTTCATGCGGGGTCGATTCACTTAGCGCGCCAGGCGCCAGAGTGATCGAGAAATGGTCAAAGCACAGTTCAGGATCCCAGGGAAAGATCGGCGTCACCACCATCGCTTGCTGTTGGGGATCGAACGACTGCTCCCCATCTGTTTCCGGCGGAGTAATGAAAACGGAAAACGGGACGTTCAGGCCGGTGGCGATTTTCCACAGCGTCGCCACCGTCGGGCTGGATTCATTACGTTCAATCTGCCCCAGCATCGCCTTGGATACACCGGTTTCTTCAGCAAGCTTTGACAGGCTCCATGCCCGTTCCTGACGCAAATTTTTCAGCGTTACCGCCAGATGTTGCGCAATATTCATTCAGCCTCCATGTTTTATATTGCCAAAGTATACCTTACCTACGCGCTATTTACGTCCGCGAAGCACAACATTGTGCGTTATAACGCACAATGGTATAGTGCGCGAACGCTATAACGCACAAGAGGTCATTGATATGCGCGCCGCTTTTATCCCTTTTCCTACCCTGCTGGCCGGATTTGTTGCCGTGCTGGTTGGCTATGCCAGCTCTGCCGCCATTATCTGGCAAGCCGCTGCCGCCGCAGGCGCCAGCGCACAGCAAATTTCCGGCTGGATGACGGCGCTGGGTCTGGCCATGGGGCTCAGCACGCTGGTGCTGACATTGTGGCGTAAGGTGCCTATTCTTACCGCCTGGTCAACTCCAGGGGCCGCGCTGCTGGTCGGTGGTTTACAAGGCGCTACCCTCAATGATGCGGTAGGCATCTTTATCTTCGCCAACGCGCTGATTGTCATTTGCGGGTTGACCGGTTGGTTTGCCAGATTGATGAAGCTGATTCCCCATTCGCTGGCCGCAGCCATGCTGGCGGGAATCCTGCTGCGTTTTGGTCTTCAGGCATTTGCCACGCTACAGGGGCAACTGTTGCTGTGCGGCAGTATGCTGGTTAGCTGGCTGCTGTTTAAGGCCCTCGCGCCGCGCTATGCCGTGGTTGCCGCGCTGGTGGTGGGAATTATTGTCGCCCTACTAAAAGGTGACGTTGTCACAGATGCGTCCACTCTGGGGTTTGTCGCGCCTCAATTTATTGCGCCCCATTTCTCGCTAACGCAAATGATCAGCGTGGGTATTCCTTTCTTTCTGGTCACCATGGCTTCGCAGAACGCCCCCGGTCTCGCCACGCTTCAGGCCTCTGGCTATCGCGTGCCGGTGTCGCCGTTGATTGTGATTAGCGGCGCCTTTGGGTTGCTGCTGGCACCCTTTGGCGTCTATTCCGTGTGTATTGCCGCTATTACCGCCGCCATTTGCCAAAGCCCGGATGCACACCCGGATCCGCAAAAGCGCTGGCTGGCTGCCGCCGCAGCCGGTGTTTTCTATCTTCTCGCGGGCGTATTTGGTGGCTCAATCACCGCGCTGATGGCGGCCTTACCTGTCGTATGGATTCAGATGCTTGCCGGGCTGGCATTGCTGGGTACGCTAGGCGGCAGCCTGTTCCAGGCGCTCACTTCCGCATACGAACGCGACGCCGCGATGGTGACGTTTCTGGTGACGGCGAGCGGCATCACTCTGGCGGGGATTGGTTCGGCGTTTTGGGGACTGGCTATCGGTGGTGCCAGCTTTGCACTGCTATCGCGCCAGGCCCGCGCGTAGCTGCGACGGCGTGGTGCCGGTCACCGCTTTAAAGCGATTACTGAAGTGGCTGGCGGAGCTAAAGCCGCAGCTTAAGGCAATATCGGTTAGCGGTAGCGCGGTGTGGCGCACCAGCTGTTGCGCTTTATCCATACGACGCTGCATCACATATTGATGCGGGGCTAAACCGACGGACTGACGGAACATGCGCGCAAAATGGTATTCGCTGAGCGTCGCTTGCGCAGCCAGCGCCGCAAGCGTTAAGGGATCGCCAAGATGCGCATCGATAAAATCGAGCGTATTACGCAGGACGCCCGGAGCCAGCCCGCCCGTCACCGTCGGTAGGCGCCACTGCACATTGGCGTAGTTCTGCAGCAGGTGGGTAAGCAGCAGCGTGCTGGCGCTGCTGAGGGTCAGCTGATTGGCCGGCTGCTGCCAGTCGCAGCCAAGCAGAAACTGGCGGTACAGCAGCGTAATTTTGGGGTCGTCACCAAAAATTTGTTCATCCAGCGCGATCGTCGCCGGACTGCGGTCCCACACCTGCTCACCTACCTGACGCAAGTGCTCATCGGTGCAATAAAGATGCACAAACGAAAGATCATCACGAATATCCCACGTCGATTCGCTGTCCTCCGGCATCAGGCAGAAACGATTTGGCCCACCGCCGTTTTTCCAGCCGTGCGGCGTTTTCTGATAACTTTCATAGCCATCGGCCACATACAAGCTCAGCGTGTGGTGATCGCTTTGTACCGTCAGCGTGTCGCGTTTGTTGTACCACGCGGCAAGCTGAATACCTGAATTGAGCGCGACGGTTTCCCGCAGAATGGCCTTCTGGCTCCTTAGTCTCTCAAACGTCGCGTAGGTGTGTGCCATTAACATTTCAGTCACGATGATAGATAAGCCCAGTCTAGGGCTTGTCGCGCATGGATGCTAGCTTTCAGCCCTGCCGGATATAAAAAACCGCAAGAATTTGCAAGTGTGCCGCAACTCCTTGCAAGCCCCGCTCGCCAGTACGCGTCAAACTTTGCTTTCTATCGCTGTTATCGTTGTGAGGAATTATGAACGCGCTGCTCTACACGCTGGTCGTTGTTATCTGGGGAACCACCTGGATTGCCATTTTTTTACAGCAGGGCCCGGTGCCTGAAGCCGTCTCCATTTTCTGGCGTTTCGCCATCGCCAGCGGCACCATGTTAACGATTTTGCTGTGTCTACGCCGCCTACGACCGCTGGCACTACGCGATCATCTGTTCTGCATGGTGCAGGGCTGCTGCGTGTTTGGCTTCAACTTTCTCTGTTTTTACACCGCCGCGAAATGGATTAATACCGGCCTGGAGTCGGTGATTTTCTCCATGGCGGTGCTGTTCAACGCCATCAACAGTTTTATTTTCTTCCGCCAGACGCCGCCAAAGCGCTTTTACCTTGCCGCCCTGCTCGGATTAGCTGGTATCATCACACTCTTCTGGCACGACCTGCAGGCAGTGGGTATGAGCAGTACTCTACTGGCGGGCATTTTACTCAGCGCGCTGGGTACCTACGGCTTTTCGCTGGGCAATATGCTGAGCTTACGCCACCAGCGCCGGGGCCTGGAAACATTGACCACCAACGCCTGGGCGATGCTCTATGGCACGATCGTTATTGGCATTGTGGCGCTGCTGCGCGGCGATGATTTTACGCCGCAGTGGACGGTGAGCTATATGGGGGCGCTGTTCTACCTTGCACTGTTCGGTTCAGTGATTGCCTTTGGCGTCTATTTCACTCTGGTGGGGCGTATCGGCGCCAGCAACGCCGCTTACAGCACCCTGCTGTTTCCACTGGTGGCGCTGACGCTGTCCACGGTTTACGAAGGCTATCAGTGGCATGCTAATGCGGTGATCGGGCTGGTGCTGATTCTGCTGGGCAACCTGGTGATGTTCGCGAAACCGCAGTTCTGGCGCTTACCGCTCCTCAGCCGCGCCTGATGCGGCATCGCCAATCAGGGAGGCATCGCGTGCCTCCCTTTTGTATCACACTGTATCTGGCGTTTGCGCCGATACAGTCGCTGGCAAAATCCCTTCTTATGCACACATCCGCGACACTTCCGCTTGTTTTTATTATCTGGTCGCGATAGCCCACTATACTTCGTTCGCTATCGTTTTTGATTTGATGCCAACAACCTCGTGTGTGCAGGAGAAATCTATGAACGTTTCAGCGTCCCCGGTATTTCGCTTTAAAACTCTGTTGCTGGCCAGCGTGCTGCTGGCGCCCGCCTTGCCGGCCCTGGCTGCGCCGGATTACGCCGCCGAATTTAAAACCGTTCACCAAATTAACGCCGGCGACCTGAATATCGGCTACGTCGATATTGGCCCGCGCGATGGCCAGCCGGTCATCCTGCTGCACGGCTGGCCGTACGATATCAACAGCTACGCTCAGGTCGCGCCTGCTCTGGCCAGTAAAGGCTTCCGCGTCATTGTGCCCAGCCTGCGCGGTTACGGCACCACCCGATTCTTATCCGCCGCCACGCCGCGTAACGGTCAGCCGTCCGCGCTGGCGTCTGACGCCGTCGCGTTAATGGATGCGCTGCATATCAAACAGGCCGATTTCGCCGGTTTCGACTGGGGCGCACGCACGGCGGATATCGTCGCCGCGCTGTGGCCGGAGCGGGTGAAATCGCTGGTTTCGGTCAGCGGCTATCTGATTAGCAGCCAAAAAATTGGCGAGCAGCCGCTGCCGCCGCAGGGCGAACAGCAGTGGTGGTATCAGTTTTATTTCGCGACCCCGCGCGGCGCGGCGGGCTATGCCAAAAACACCCACGACTTTGCGAAGCTCATCTGGCAGCAAGCGTCACCGGGCTGGAAGTTCAGCGAGGACACCTTCAATACCAGCGCCAAATCGCTGGACAACCCGGATCACGTGGCGGTGACCATCAGCAACTACCGCTGGCGTTTAGGGCTGGAGAAAGGTGAAGCGAAATATGCTAAATATGAGCAGAAGCTCGCCACGTTGCCCTCCATTACCGTCCCGACCATCACCATTGAAGGGGGCAACAACGGCGCGCCGCACCCGGATCCGAAAACCTACGCCGCCCGCTTTACCGGCAAATATGAACACCGTACTTTCGGCCCAAACGTGGGGCATAACCCACCGCAGGAAGATCCGGCTAACTTCACTAAGGCCGTCATCGACGCCGATAAACTGTAACCCCACGGCTGCCCCGGCCTGACCTGGAGTCAACATGGAACACATCGATAATATCCTGGTGGTGGATGACGACCACGACATTCGCGAGCTGGTTGTCGACTACCTGCTGAAATCAGGCTATCGGGCGACGGGGGCCAGCAACGGCAAGGCTATGCGCAGCTATCTTGCCAGTCATCAGGTGGATCTGGTGGTACTGGACATCATGATGCCCGGCGACGATGGTCTGACGCTGTGCCGCCAGCTGCGCAATGACCGGCAGAATATTCCCGTACTGATGCTGACCGCGCGCGGTGACGAGGCGGACAGAATTCTGGGGCTGGAAATGGGCGCCGACGACTATCTGGTTAAGCCGTTTGTCGCCCGTGAACTACTGGCACGTATTAAGGCCATTCTGCGCCGCTACCGCGCCCTGCCGCCGAATCTGCAAATTACCGAGGCCGGACGGCTGATTGCCTTTGGCCGCTGGCAACTGGATACCGCCGCCCGTCATCTACAGGACGACGAGGGGCTGGTGGTGGCACTCAGCGGCGCGGAGTATCGCCTACTGCGCGTGTTTCTCGACCATCCCCAGCGCGTGCTTAATCGCGACCAGTTGCTTAGCCTGACCCAGGGCCGCGATGCCGAGTTGTTTGAGCGGTCAATAGATCTGCTGGTCAGCCGCCTGCGTCAGCGGTTGAACGACGACGCGCGCGAACCGGCCTATATTAAGACCGTGCGTAGCGAAGGCTATGTGCTGGCCATGCCGGTCACCCTGCGGGAACTGCATGAATGAGGCTGTGGCCAAAAACGCTGCTATACCGGTTAGTGCTGATTGTGCTGGGCGGGCTGCTGCTGGCCAACAGCCTGACGCTGGCGGTGCTGCTCTATGAACGGATGAGCAGCGCCCGCAGCGTGATGCTCAACAACCTGAGCGACGACGTCGCCACCAGCGTGGCGATTCTCGATAGGCTGCCCGCCAGCGAGCGTAGCGCCTGGTTACCCAGGCTATCGCGCGGAAATTATCAGTATCTGACCAACATCGGTGAATCGGGGCCGCCGCCCGACAGCTGGCGCTCGCGCAGCATTGTGCAAACGCTGCATGACGCACTGGATGAAAAATATACGCTAACCATAAGCGCTCTCCCTGGGCCACGGGAGCACCTGCAGGCGCATCTGCGCTTAAGCGACGGTCAACCGTTAACCATTGATATTCGTCCGCAGCTTCCTGCTCTGGCGCGCTGGCTGCCGATTGTGCTGGTCGCCCAGCCGCTGCTGCTGCTGATTTGCGCATGGTTGGCGGTGCATCAGGTTGTGCGCCCGCTCTCCCGCTTTACCCGCGCCGTCGAATCATTAGAACCCGCAGACACCTCGCCGCAGCCAATGGAAGAAGATGGTCCGCGGGAAGTCCAGCAAACGGCCCGCGCTTTTAACGCTATGCAGGCGCGCGTTCAGCACTACCTCCAGGAGCGTACGCAGATCCTCGCCGCCATTTCTCACGATCTGCAAACGCCGATTACGCGTATGAAGCTGCGGGTGGAGATGGCGCAAGATACGGCACTGCAAGAAAAGATGATGCAGGATCTTGATGCCATGGCCCGTCTGGTGCGCGAAGGTATCGCCTACGCCCGCAGCAGTGAAAACGTTCAGGAAGCGAGCCTGCGTCTCGATCTCAACGCCTTTCTCGACTCCCTCGCCTGCGATTACGTAGACACCGGCCAGCCGGTCACTTTCGAACCGCTGGCAAGCCTGCCTCCACTCACGACCTATCCCCAGGCTCTGCGTCGGGCGATCGCCAACCTGGTCGACAATGCGTTGAAATATGGCAATAACGACGCGCTCTTACGTATCACCCCCGTTGACGAACGCTGGCTGACTATTGACGTGCTGGATAGCGGCCCGGGGATCCCGGCGGCGGAGCTGGACGCCGTACTTCAGCCTTTTTATCGGCTGGAAACCTCGCGTAATCGCCATACCGGCGGCACCGGATTGGGGCTGGCAATCGCCTCCCAGCTAGCCGCCCGCTTACGGGGTCGCTTAACGCTGAGCAATCGCCCACAGGGCGGGCTGGAGGCCAGGCTCTGGCTGCCTTTGTATCCTGATGTATCCAGAGCAGATACGGATAAATAGCCTGACAAAACGGCCCTTTGACGACACACGCCCTATACAGCGGCGCGATTAAATCGCCTCACCGCCTGCAAGGCAGGCTGATATCAACATGAGGTGATTTATGACCAGAGTCCGTCAGTTTTTCCTTGGGGCCGTAGCGGCGATGCTGCAAACGGCAGCCTGCGTCGCCGCAGACAATCAGGCGCTGCGCGCCGCCCTTCTCGCTACACCGTCCGCCACCGTCGCGCAGACGGCCGATCGCCCACGCCGCGTGCTGGGAGGTGCCTGATGACCGTTATCATTGCGTTTCTGGGGGGCATGCTCACGCTATTAAGCCCCTGCACGTTGCCCGTCATCCCCTTTTTGTTCGCCAGCATGAAGGGGCAAAAACGCCATCTGGCGGCGCTGCTCGGCGGTATAGTGCTGATGTTTACCGCGCTGTCGCTGCTGGTGACCGTGGCCAGCGCGTGGGTCACCCAGATTTCAGCGGCGGGTCGCTGGCTGGCGCTGGCGTTTCTCACCGTGGTGGCGCTGTCGCTGATCTCACCACAGATAGCACAGCGGCTAGCGTCGCCAGCAGTCCGTCTCGGTAATCAGGTCAACGACCGCAGCCTACGTCGTCAAGGAGTGCTGTCGGCGCTGCTGGCCGGGATTGCCACCGGCCTGCTTTGGGCACCCTGCGCGGGCCCAGTGCTGGGGGCCATTCTCAGTCTGGAAGTGGTTCAGGGAAACACCGTATCCAGCGGTGTTTTGCTGGCCGCCTATGGCGGCGGCTGCGCCGTTATGCTGGCGCTATTGTGGCTGGGCGGCCAGCGGGTGATGCGCAGGCTGCGCGCCAGAACTACCGTGGTTGAGCTGCTGAAACGGCTGGGCGGGGTCGCTATGCTGGCCTCGGTGATACTTATTGCTTCGGGCGCCACCAGCGTATTTCAGGGGGCCAATACGCTCTCCCTGCGGCTAGAACAGCATCTGGTGTCGTGGGTTCCCGCCACGCCCGTTAAACTGCAGCCCGTCGCCGACAGCGCCCTGCCGCCGCTCACTGGCGGGACCGGGTGGGTCAACAGCGCGCCGCTCAGTCGCGAGACGCTAAAAGGCAAAGTCGTGCTGGTCGATTTCTGGACTTTTGACTGCATTAACTGCCAGCACACCTTACCGCATGTCCGCGAATGGGCGGAAAAATATCGACCACAGGGGCTGGAGGTGATTGGCGTACACACGCCGGAGTATCCGCACGAGAAGAATTTGGCCGCGGTAACGGCCGCAGTGAAAAAATGGCGGCTGAGCTACCCGGTGGTCACGGACAATAATTATCAAATATGGCGCGCTTTTGGCAATCAGTACTGGCCAGCCCACTATCTTTTTGATGCGCGCGGTCAGCTTCGCTATACGTTCTTTGGTGAAGGGAATTACAGCGAACAGGAACAGGCCATCGCGCAGTTATTAAAAGAAACGCGTACCTGATTAAAATAAGGGGGCACTCGCCCCCTTATTTATTGTGGAATTAATATGAACTTATTTCTGCGACGGGTCGAATTTCACCGCATCGATGGCCATATCATCAATAACCTGTTTCAATGTATCCAGCGTCAGCTGCGCGTTAGAGTTAGACAGATCTTTGCCTTCACCCTTACGCACCACTTTAATGACCGGCTTATTGGTGGCGGCGTCAATCAGTTCCGCCTCAAAGTACAGGTTGGTGTTCATCGTACGGTGGCCCGTCGCGGCTTCAGTGCCCGCAACAACCATCGCAATTGGAATCACTTCGTAGAACTGCAACCCTTCTTTGCTGGAGTCAACGGCAGTAATCGCACCGCGGAAGATCAGGCTATGCGGGCCAGCTTTGGTTGCCAACGGTTTGCGCTCGCTGATGGCTTTTTTCAGCTCGGTATTGGTGTAGTTCAGAATATCGGTCAGCGCTTTCTGCCCAACCTGAGTGGTCGGTTTTGGTACCGGATAGTAGGTTACCGGGTTATAAACAACGTTAGCATAATTGGCCGATTTATAGTCCGGAGAAATCCAACGCAGTTCCGTTTTCCCCGACGCCGTGGTGGTTTCTTTCAGACCGGAATAGTCTTTTAAAAAGCCGGAGTACTGCTCCGGAGTGGTGGTCTTCGATGCACAGCCCGCTAATGCCAGAGCGCCCACAAGGGCCGCCGCTTTGAAAAACGCTTGAGTACGCATGAGAATAATCCCTGATAAATGCACAGATGCCCGTAAGTTATAGCAAATGAATCAGGAGTTTGTCGCGGCAAAAATGGAGGCTGCTCTCATTATTTATAAAAATGATTCAGCATATAACGGGCTTTTGCCCGTTATATAAATAACAATTATGATTCCCTGCGCGCCAGCATCGTCGCGAAGCGTAATTTAATGCGGTTGCCCTTTTCATCAGTACGATGCAATTCGCCGACGTCTTCGTTATATTTCAGCAAATTCCAACCTTTATAATAGTTTTTCAGCTCACCTGTTTTAAAGGCAAACGGGAAGCCAACCGTACAGGGGAAATCATCGGTGTCCATCGCCGCGACAATCAGGTTGTAGCCGCCCGGTTTGGTACAGCGCTGCATGTTGTCGATAAGACGCGGAATCGTATTCGCTTCAAGGAACATCATTACCACGGTAGAAAGAATAAAATCATACTCACCGTCAAAGCTAAGCGTATTGAGATCGTGAATAGCCACCTGCAGATTGTCCAGCCCTTCCGCTTCACGAATCGACCGCAGGTTCTGAATGCTCATCGGGTTCTTATCCCACGCCGTTACGTCGTAGCCGTTCGCCGCCAGATAGAGGCTATTGCGCCCGTTACCGCAGCCCAGATCGAGGGTTTTCCCCGGCTTAACGAGAGTCGCGGCATCCACCACTTCTGAATGGGTTCGGGTCAGGCCGTATTTGTCGGTAAAGTAGTTTTCATCACGAATGGTCATTGGTCATCCTTCGGTTTCATCAGTGTCGACGGCGCAACACGCGTCAAAAGTTTACCCTGAAGCAGCAACAGCAGCGTTTTTATCAGCAGCAGGCCGATCACGATATTAGTGAAAATAAAGAGCGGCAGCGCCAGATTATGGAAGAAGCCGGTTCCACTGGCATGTCCCAGATGCAGACCGGTAGAAGCCAGCGCGGAAATACCGAACGAGAAGCTCCAGAACGAGGCGTTAAACGCCTGACGCAGATACCAGGGCATCAGGCGTAACATAAACAGCAACTGTAATAGCCCGTAGCCGAACAACATTTTCGCGAACACATCGGCATGTCCGCCGTTAATGCTCAACCACGCGTTACAGGCGACCAGCGCCGGTGCCAGCTGAATGCCGAGTGAGGTCCGCAACGGCACGGACAGCGTGCCGCCGCTGCGCAGACGTTGCACGATAGCGGGCTCCAGCGTAATCCAGGAAATGACGCCAGCGCCCAGAAAGACCAGTCCGGCATCGTTAAATCCCAGCGCCCCGCAGGCCATGGCGCTGATAAAATTGTTGGCGACCGTCGGCAGATACAGTCCTGGCGTGGTGGCATCTGCCGGATGCTCGCCGCGCCACAGCCCCGCCGTTTGCCATGCGGCATAGCTCAATTGCAGCACCACGCCGATAATAAACAGCGCCTGCGCCAACGTTCTCAGCCACGGTGTGACGCCGATGGCGACCAGCATAGTGGTCGCCGGAAACAAACTCACAAAACTGCTGGCGATGGGGTGGCGCATCTCCAGCCAGACGCTGTAGGGAAAACGTATCGCACGGGTGATAAATGCCACCGTCAACAGCGCCCACATCACGATCGCCAATATCACCAGCCCTTCGCCAATCGCCGGGCTCACCGGCCAGATAGTGCTGGCATAACGCCAGGCGAAACCCATGCCAATGGTGCCCAGCACCATCCCAAAATAGCCTGCAGGTAAATTCAATACCCGCTGCCCATCGGTTTTATTATGCATTTTGTTTATTTAATCAAATTTATTTAAGTTGCATTTTAAATGATTCTTTTAGGCAGCGCTAGCGCCAAAAGCTGGCCCCAGAAAACATCAGCCGTTCGACCTGCTGTCGTAAAGGATTTGCTACATTTATTGTATCTATTTAGCAGAGGTCATCATGAAAAAATACCGTCTTAGCGACGCTTCACGCAGCGTTCAGGTAGGCGAACCCGGCGCGCGGGAGAGCATCGTGATGCGGCAGGTTATCGCCCTTCGGGATTTCGCCGACGTGACAACCGGCACTCCGGGCGGCTGGGTCGATGATGAGAACGCACTGAGCCACGACGGCGACTGCTGGATTTACGATGAAAACAGTCTCGTTTACGCCGGGGCAAAGATAGAAGAAAACGCACGGCTGATAGCCCCCTGCGAAGTGAGTCATCAGGCGATTATCAGCGGCAACGCCCGCGTGCAGGCCAGCCGGATCGGCCAGGGTGCGCGGCTGAGCGGCAATGTCACCGTCGATAAGGCGCGAGTACACGGATACTGCCACCTGTTTGGCGATGCCCATATCGGCGAGGGCTGCCAGATTGTCGGGGCAAAAGGACTCACCGCCGACAACGAACGGCTGCTGCAAATCTACGATCGCGCCCGCCTGACCGACTGCCGGGTCGTACATCAGGTACACATTTACGGCGACGCCAGGTTAAACCACGCTTTTGTGGAACATCGCGCAGAAATTTACGACAGCGCGCGCCTGGAGGGGAATGAGGAAAACAATATCTGGGTCTGCGATTGCGCCAAAGTCTACGGCAACGCGCGCATTATCGCCGGGTCCGGTGAAGATGCAATTCCAACGCTACGCTACAGCTCACAGGTGGCGGAGAACGCGGTCATTGAGGGCAACTGCGTGCTGAAACACCACGTACTGGTTGGCGGCAACGCCCGGCTTCGCGGCGGGCCTATTTTGCTCGACGACCACGTGCTGATTCAGGGTGATGCGCGTGTCGAAGGCGATGTGCTGATCGAGTATCACATCGATATTACCGATAACGTGGTTGTAGAAGCCCTGCCCGGCGAAGCGATTCACCTACGCGGGCGCAAGGCCATCACCGGATCGCAGCGGATTACGCGTACTCCGCTATTCGGCGCGCTATGACCGCGTGTTATCGATGATGCGCGCGTAAATATTCTGGTCGTAAAACACGCCATTCAGAAACTCGGCCTGGCGCAGGCAACCTTCCAGCTGAAAACCATTACGTTGCGCCACTTGATTGCTGCGCAGGTTGTCCACCCGGCACTTAATCACGAAACGGCGAATTTCCCCCAGTTCAGCGTAATAGCGGATAAACGCCTGCAGCGAGGCGGATAAAATCCCTTTCCCCTGCACGGCCTCGTCCAGCCAGTAGCCGATATAACCCGTTTTGTTAGACGGTTCAATCTGGTTAAAAGAGAGCACGCCCGCCATTTTCCCCTCGACAAAAATCAGGAACATTTTGGCAATGCCGCGCTGGTGCAGCATCATATTGCCCTGCACATTCTGGCGGGTGTCCTGTTCGCTTTTGACAAACTGCGGCCAGTTGAGCGTTTGCTGTAGCCAGTCGCGATTGCGCAGCACCATCTGATGCAGCTCGGAAACGTGCGACTCATTCACGGCCTCAAGGGTAATGGCGTCGGAGACGACGATCGTTTCAATGCGGGTCATATGCAGGCTCTCGGTCAAAAGGAAAACCCGGCGTCGCGCAGCTTGGCCGGGTCTCTGCTGGGTTATTTCATAATACGGTCGTCAACGTACTGACGTTTATCCGGCGCTGGCGGGAAGTACTGATACAGCCAGGTTTCGCTGATGGCGTCGCCACGACAGCGCAGGAACAGGCGCATATCCACCGGGTCGGTGGAGTCTGATGTGGGGTACCAATCGAACAAAATACGGTAGCCGTCAAACGGTTCAACGTAGAGAATTTCGATCTGCTTCGCTTCACCGCTGGAAAGCGTAATCACCGGTTCAATGCCTTTCGGCGCAGCGGCTTTCAAATCACCACCGACAAAGTCGATAGCAAAGCGACGGGACCATTTGTCCGGATAATGTTCGCCCGGCGCCCAGCCTTCCGGGAAGCTGCCCATTCCGGTGCGGGTTGCCAGTACGCGGGCTAACGGCGAACGGACCGGCGGCATCGCGCTCCAGTACAAGCGATAGCTAAAGTTCAGCTGGTCGCCCGCTTTCATCGGTTTTTCCGGCTGCCAGAAGCAAACGATGTTATCCAGCGTTTCGCCGGTCGTCGGGATCTCCATCAGGCTTACCGCCCCTTTGCCCCACTGATTGCGCGGCTCGACCCACAGGCTTGGGCGCTTGTTGTACCAGCCCATCACGTCCTGATAGTGGGTGAAATCACGGTCCAGCTGCAGCAGGCCAAAGCCTTTCGGGTTCTTATCCTGATAGGCATTGAACTGCAGCTTTTGCGGGTTGTTCAGCGGACGGCAGACCCACTCGCCGTTGCCGAGCCACATCGCGAGACGATCGGAATCGTGGATCTGCGGGTGAATGGTGTCGCAGACGCGGCGCTCATTGTTGCCGCAGCTGAACATACTGGTCATCGGCGCGATACCCAGCTGTTTGATATCTTTGCGCGCATAGATATGGTTTTCCACATCCATAATCACCTGCGCCTTCTCGCAGTGCACCACGAATTTATAGGCACCGGTCACGCTGGCGCTATCGAGCAGCGCGTAAACCGTAAAGGTGGTGTCGCCCGGTTTAGCCGTTTCAAACCAGAAGGAGGTAAAGTCCGGGAACTCTTCGAGTGAGTCGGTATAGGTGTCAATCGCCAGACCGCGTGCAGACAGGCCGTACTGATAGGTGCTGTCGACCGCGCGGAAGTAGCTCGCGCCCAGGAAGGAGACGATGTCGCGACGCGCCAGTTCTGGTGCCTTAAACGCGCGGAACCCCGCAAAACCGAGGTCGGTCTGCCCTTCCAGCTGTTTCGTATCCACGCCAGCATCGTTGTACTGGAACAGCTCCGGGCGGAAGTGGATTTCACGCGCCTGCTGGCTGGCCGGGTCGAGTGAGAACATACGCACGCGGCGGCGGAACCCCATGCCAACGTGGAAGAACTGAATATCCAGCTGGCGATCTTTCACGTTATTCCACAGGGAGTGCGCCGCATCGTACTGGATGCTGTTGTAAGCCTGTGGCGTCAGATTTGCCAGCGTCTCCGGCAGCGCGCGCGGCGCGCCGCTCCACGGCTGACGTGAGAGATCGTGAGCCATTGATTGCAGCACGCCAAAGTCAAAGCGACGGGTCTGGCCGTCGGCAATGTCAGACTCCTGTGCCAGCGCGGCCTGGGAGAAAAGCGATGCAAAACCGGAAGTCCCGCACACGGCGGCAACAGCCATTGAAGATTTTAGAAAGTGTCTGCGATTCATGCCTGGCAAAGCGTCCTTTTTATAGTCGGAATGCTGCAAAAAAATAACGGCGATACTGTCGCCCACTCTAGACAAAATTGACTGATAATCCAATTGGTAGCGCAAGAAAATCTGCTAATCCAGGCTCACATGGTGTTTCATCACGCGTTTAAACAGCGCCAGCCGCGCGCGCATAAAACGGTTTTCCATACGGAAGCCAACGTGCTTATGTAGCCCAATACGCAGCAATCGGTCACGGCCACGTACCGAGGCCGGCCAACGTACGGGGCCCGTCAGAATCGTATGCTCCGCGCTGGCATGACGCGCGAAGTTCACCCAGTAATCGGCCACCTGGGCGGCAAAGGCTAAATCGCGCGGCGTGACATAGTCGCAGGATGGCGGTATGTGTCCCAGCGTATCGAAAACATAAGGCACTTCATTGCCATGCCACGCGCCGTGAGGATAGGTGTCGTGTTCCGCTTCGGCAACGTAGTCGAACCAATAGCGCCAACACGGTTGGTTCAACCGCTGCTGCGCCTGCATCACCACGTAGCCGAGCGTGGTAAACGCCATGTCGCGGCACACCTGACGCCCCAACTCCTCATCGCCCTTCACGCCGGGATAGAGCAGTTTGATTAATCCCAGTCCCAGGCGGCGCTCGCGGCGTAGCTTCTGGATTTCTCCGGCCAAATCAACGCCAAATACAGCCATGACGCTCGCTTCGTCACTGTTGGAACCCACGAGTACCGGCATGGGATGCTGCTTTGCGGCGAAAAAAACATCCAGCATCGGCTGTGGCAGTACCGCATCACCGACAATCGGCGCCGGCCCCAGGTTATGCGGAGCAGTCAACGACCAGAATGCATCAGCCGGGATTTCACGCAGACTTTGCGCAGACGCGTCGGGAAGATTGAAGTGTTCAGCTAACCGTTCACCGCGGGCCAGTGCCGTTTCACGCGGCATATCCGGCAGCGTATAGCCGCTCTGGATAATGGCTTTATGGAACAGTCCTTTCGCCTTAGGCGAAGCCATCAGCGACAGCACGCTGCGCGCGCCCGCTGATTCACCAAATAACGTGATATTGTCGCAGTTTCCGCCGAAGGCGGCGATATTGTCCTGCACCCAGCGCAGCGCAGCGATTTGGTCCATCAGACCAAAGTTATAAAGCCGTTCGCCCTCTTCTTCTTCCAGCGCCGGATGGGCGAAGAAGCCCAGGTGGCCCAGGCGATAGTTAAGCGTCACCACCACCACGTCGCGCCGTGCCAGCGCCTTGCCGTTGTACGGCGGCAGCCCGCCCGCGCCGATAGTAAAACCCCCGCCGTGCAGCCAGACCATCACCGGCAACGGCGCATCACGCTCAGCAGGCGCCCAGACGTTGAGATAAAGACAATCTTCGGAGAAGAGACCCGGATCGCCGCCGCCCAGTTCCTGGCAGTATTCACTGTTTTGCCAACTGGAAGCCGAAAAGGTCTCAGCGGGGCGAATGCCCTGCCACGGTATGACTGGCTGCGGCGCGCGCCAGCGCAGGGGGCCAACCGGCGGTGCGGCATAGGGAATGCCGCACCACAGATGGATATCCTCATCCACTCGTCCTGACAACGCCCCTTGTAAGGTCTCTACGCGCGTTGAGGCATTCTGCATCGGTGTTCATCCTTTTTTGTTGATTCCTATGCAGATTAACCGTTTCAGAGCAAACCGCAACGGCGTTTGCTACGCACCTCCGCGTCTTCATAGAGCCTGAACTCATCCAGGACTGGCCGTCCCAGGGCGGCTTCAAAGGCACTGCGGCTGGCATTGCCATGGCTGCGCGTCTGCGCATCGCCGCCCAGATTCGACTGGAAAATCCCGGCAGCGCTCACCGGCAGAAAATCTTCATAGGTGATGGGCTGCGCGGTTATCCAGCCGCGTTCAATAAACGGTTGCGGGTCGTCACCGGGACGAATCGCCTGTCGGTGCGCATCGCCACTCGGCGTCAAGCGATAGCGGAACCAGGCCAACCCCTGCTGGCGCAGGAGGAATTCGCTATCGGGAAAGGCTTTAAACACCTCTTGCAGATGCTGCTGATGAGTGAGGTTATCTTTTCCCACGCCCGCTTCGCTCAACAACCGGTCGTATAGCGCTCGCCCTTTCGGCGTTAAAGCCACCCCGCGCTGCTCAATTTCACCAAAACGCGCGGTATGCGTGCCGCTGGCATCGCCGGCAAATGCCACCGGCTCTTCCAACGCCTTAAAGCTGGTCTGCCGCAGCAGTAGCGGTACCGCACGTCGCGGCGGCCCTTCAATCACCGCCTTCGGCTCAATGCCATATTCGGCCATCAGCGACTGCACTTGATCGATATCCAGCGTGCGCGGCGTCAGGTGGTTAATATGACAACCGGGGAAGCAAACCACGTCGGCAATCAGCCGATGCTGGCGGTTCAGCGCCTCGTAGGTAGCTTTGTCTACCGTGGTATGCCGGTGCCAGCGGAAGGTCTCCAGCGCTTCATGAACAAACTCCTTGGCCTGCTCGGCGTTGAAACCGTTCTGCTCATCATGAAGATTCATCAGCGCTCGACAGCTCGGGGTGAAAATATCGCGCCGGGCGAGAATTTTCGCCGCCTTTTCGCGCAGCGCGGGATCGTCGATCAGCTCCAGACGCAGTAGCGAGGTGAAGATGCGGAAGGGATTGCGTTGTAACGCGGCATCATCCACGGGTCGAAACGCGGTGGAGTGAACCGGCACGCCAGCGACCGACAGATCGTAATACCCGACCGGCTGCATCCCCATAATGGCAAACATGCGACATAGCGTCGCCAGTTCTTCAGCCGTTCCCACCCGTATGGCGCCATGACGCTCAACGTTCAGACGCGCCAGCTCATCGGCGTTCGCCAGCTGTTCATGCAGGCGAGCATTATTTTCCAGTACCGCCAGATTCACATCAGCGACAAGCGCTAACAACGTGCCATATTGCGGGACTTCCTGCTGGTACATTGCCGACATTGCTTGTGAAAACTCTTCCCGAATATCATCTGCTGAAAGGGTGTGCGCCATGTTGTTCCATCTCCTGTGCCTATATTTGCAGTGTAGGTAAGCACATGAGGCTATGCGGTAAGAATTTACAAAGTGTGATCCCGGCGACTGAGTTGATTTCACAGTGAATCCCGGCATTTACATAACCACAGGTTATTTAAAACACACCTTAAATTCACTATTAATTAACAATGCATTTACACACACTGTGTGAGGCAATAATAAAATACCCTACACGGAGCCACCTATGAGCACAAAATGGTCACCGCAAGAAGTGATTCACCGGGATTACAACAATCACCCACCGGCTTTCGCGCCGGGTTACAAAACCAGCGTGTTGCGCTCGCCGCGTAACGCCCTTATCTCATTGCAAAACTCGTTATCTGAGATCACCGGTCCGGTCTTCTCCCAGCAGGACATTGGCCCGCTGGATAACGATCTGATTCTGAACTACGCCAAAGACGGCCTGCCGATTGGTGAGCGTATTATTGTTCACGGCTACGTGCGTGACGGCTTCGGGCGTCCATTGAAAAATACGTTGGTCGAAGTGTGGCAAGCCAACGCGGGTGGCCGTTACCGCCATAAAAAGGATCAGTACCTGGCCCCCATCGACCCCAACTTTGGCGGCTGTGGCCGCGTGATGACGGATGAAAACGGTTATTACTTCTTCCGCACCATCAAGCCCGGCCCGTATCCATGGCGCAACCAGGTCAGCGACTGGCGGCCATCGCATATTCACTTCTCGATTTTTGGTGAAGCCTTTGCTCAGCGCCTGATCACACAAATGTACTTTGAAGGCGATCCGTTAATTAAACAGTGCCCTATCGTGCAAGCCATCAATAACGACGATGCGGTTCGTACGTTGATTGCTGAGCTGGATACTCACGCCGCCGTGCCGCTTGACTGTCTGGCCTATCGTTTTGATTTGGTACTGCGCGGCCAACGCGCCACGCTGTTTGAAAACCGTACGCAGGGGGCTGCACGATGAAAGACTATTTACCCGAAACCGCCTCGCAAACCGCTGGGCCTTACGTCCACATTGGGCTCGCGCCAGACGCCGCCGGTTTTCATATTTTTGAGAAAAACTTTGGCCCAACGCTGGTTAACAGCCATACCCCGGGTGAACGCATAGCCATTGAGGGCCGCGTGTTCGACGGCTCTGGTACGCCGGTTCGCGACGTACTGATTGAGATCTGGCAAGCTAACGCCGATGGGCGCTACAACCATGTCGCCGATCGGCAGGAAGGCAAGTCACTGGACGCTGATTTCCGCGGCTGGGGTCGCGCCTGCTCTAACTTTGACAGTGGCGTCTGGCGCTTCGACACGATTAAACCGGGGCAAGTCGTGGGTCGCGATGGGCGCTTAATGGCGCCGCACGTCAACCTGTGGATCGTCGCGCGTGGTATCAACATCGGCCTGAATACCCGCATGTACTTCTCTGATGAGCAGGAGGCCAATGCCAGCGATCCGGTGCTCAACCTGATCGAGTGGGAAGTCCGTCGCCAGACGCTGATTGGCCACAAAGAAACCCGTAACGGCGAGACGGTGTATCGCTTTGATATTTATCTGCAAGGTGATAAAGAAACGGTCTTTTTTGACGTATAAACGCTGATATCTCCGGCGTCTCTGCGCGCCTCTGAGCTTCTTAACCCGGCAGAGTGCAACGACGCCGGGTTATCCCACCATGCAACAAAACGCTTGTCTGTTAAACCGCACAAATGTTAATAATAATTTGCTAGCAAGTTATCAAAATTAAACAACATTACTTGTCACCCATGCTGCTCTGTTTTTAACATCGCTTATGGAAAAAAACGCTCTCTTTAGTCAGCGCATTCGCCTGCGCCATTTGCACACTTTCGTGGCCGTCGCCCAGCAAGGAACATTGGGGCGCGCGGCTGAAACACTTAATCTCAGCCAGCCTGCACTCTCCAAAACGCTGAATGAGCTCGAACAGCTCACCGGCACGCGGCTTTTTGAGCGCGGTCGTCTGGGCGCGCAGTTAACCCTTGTTGGCGAACAGTTCTTAACCCATGCGGTCAAGGTACTTGATGCGCTGAATACCGCCGGGCAGGCGTTGGTTCGTAAAGAAGGTGTTAACAATGATGTGGTGCGAATTGGCGCACTGCCCACCGCGGCGCTGGGCGTTCTCCCGGCGGTAATTGGTCAATTTCATCAACAGCAAAAAGACGTCACCCTCCAGGTTGCCACCATGAATAACACCATGTTGTTGGCGGCGCTGAAGTCCGGAGATATCGATCTTGGTATTGGACGGATGTCTGACCCGGAACTGATGACCGGGTTAAACTATGAGCTCTTATTCCTCGAGTCGTTGAAGCTGGTCGTGCGACCTGACCACCCTATCCTGCATGAAAACATCACCCTGAGCCGTGTACTGGACTGGCCGGTTGTCGTTTCACCAAAAGGTACAGTGCCACGTCAGAATGCCGAGACGCTACTGCAGAGCCAGGGCTGTAAAATGCCTGCGGGCTGCATTGAAACGCTTTCTGCATCGCTATCACGCCAGCTGACGGTTGATTACAACTATGTCTGGTTCGTGCCTTCCGGCGCGGTGAAGGACGATTTGCGGCGCGGTACGCTCACCGCGCTGCCTATTGCGACTCAAGGCCAGGGGGAACCCATCGGCATCCTCACCCGCGTAGACACCACGCTCTCCTCCGGCGCGCAGACGTTATTGAGCGCCGTTCGTAAGTCGATGCCTGCCTGATGATGTGCTTCGTGGCCTGTCCGGGCCACGAAGACGCCTAGCTGGCGTGTTTATCCGTATGCGCCCAGGAAAGCTTAGGGAAAGCGTCAATCGCGCTTTCCAGGGACAAATTCACGACACTGATATTATTCAGCTCGCAATAGGATTGTGCGGCATAAAAAGAATGACAGATTTGGTCAAAATCACGGTCGAGTCGCGTGCCCAATTTATCCGTCACCGTTTCATAAAAACGCGGTTGGTTAAAATTATTCATATCCAACCCTGCGATATATATCTGTCGATAACCCAACGCACAGGCAATTTGTAACGCCGGGTAGACTACCGTACCATAATCAAACAGCCCATACTCAATGTTATCTGAGAAGCCCGCCCCATCCAACCAATGGTAATGCTCATCATTAATAATCAGTTTCTCTTTTGCGGCGAGGAATTTATAGACGCACTCGCCGGATACAGCTTCGAACACCTTGAAACCGCAGCGGATATGCCGCCATTCAATGTTGGAGAAAATGGTTTCCAGCGTTGTATAAGGACAAAAAACCGTGAGGTCGTCTCGCGCAACCAGTTTCTTGACCAGCGATAAACGGCGGAGCACGAAATTTCTGTCCGTAATGGCATACCATTTAAAATCAATGGTTTCCATTGAAATTGCGCCATTAACACCAAAGTAATCAAACGATGCATTGAAAAAATGATTATCGATATGATTGACGGACGGCCCCGTTGCCATAATAAGCAACGGCTTGTTTCTTTTTTCTTTGCCAACGCAAGGGGTGTTTATCTGCTTATGTTTAAAAAACACAGCATCAATACTCCCTTTTTCATTTCTCACCACTTTAAAAAAAGGCCATAGATTTTTATTGTGGTGATACTGTTTCGAGTGTGTCGTCCGGTACAATGTCTTGCAAAACCATTTAGATAAATTATTAATTGCTATCATAATATTTATTCCATGAATAAATGCCAGCAATACATGGCAGGCTCTGTTATTATAAGTTACAGCATAAAATAAAAGGCCATAAGTTAACGTTTTTCCAATAAAGGAAAAGGAATACTTTTTATTTTAACCCGGATATTAATGTCAGAATATTGCAGATGAAAAATTCAGAATTTAGCTCGTCTTAAAATTACTGCTACGTTAACGTCATGTTTTCGCTCTTCACCCCAATGTTCTGCTCCCCTCAGCCGACGGTTGAGTGACGCATCGAGAGTCTCCAGGCGGCAACGCTTACAATACCAATATGCAAATAATGCGAAATTATTTATTAACAATTGCGCAATGCAATTTAACAGATCTATCATAGCCATAAGTTAACCAAATGGTTCATAGGTGGTTTCATTTGCGAACCATACACCCCAATTAGAAACAACCCGGCATTTCATTCAAAACACCATCGCGACATCATTAACCCACTTGGTTCAGTCGCGTGCATTTTATGCTGTCGAAAGGAGAACAGTATGGCTACTGGCAACGTGCCGCGAGGATTTCCCCGAATCCTGCAGTGGCTTCTTATCGGGCTGATGGCAATCATCGGTCTGGCGATTGGCGCGCTGGGGGCAAAGCTTGCCGCCGTGGGCGGCACCTGGTTCTTTGCCCTGATGGGGCTGGTCATGGTGGTCAGCGCCATCCTGATCGCCCGTCATCGTCGCGGCGGGATTGTGCTGTATGCACTGGCCTTTATCGTCGCGATCGTCTGGTCTATCAGCGATGCGGGCTGGGAATTCTGGCCACTCTTCTCACGTTTGTTCGCCTTTGGCGTGCTGGCGTTCCTCTGCGCGCTGGTGTGGCCGTTCATGTCCGCTAACCAACCCGCCAAAAAAGTCCTGCCATTTGGGCTCGCTGCGGTCATTGCCGTAGCCCTGCTGGCAAGCGTTGGCGGTATGTTCAAGCCGCAAACGTTGGTTTCCGCTACCGAAGCGGTACCGGTTATACCGGTCACCGCCGGTGAGGAACAGAAAAACTGGGAGCACTGGGGTAACACCACCCACGGCGACCGTTTTGCGGCACTGGACCAGATCAACAAGCAGAATATCAATAAACTGCAGGTGGCATGGACTGCCCGTACCGGCGATATTCCGCTGAGTAACGGTTCGGGAGCAGAAGATCAGAACACACCGTTGCAGGTGGGTGATACCCTGTTTGTCTGCACGCCATATAGCAAAGTGCTAGCGTTGGACGTTGATACGGGTAAGGAGAAGTGGCGCTATGATTCAAAAGCCACCGCACCAAACTGGCAACGTTGTCGCGGCCTGGGCTACTTTGAAGAGACCCCGACATTAAGCGCAGCGCAGACAACGACACAGCCTGCAGCCTGCCCGCGCCGCCTGTTCCTGCCGACCACCGACGCGCGCCTGATCGCCATCAACGCCGATAATGGCGCACTGTGCGAAGACTTTGGTCACCACGGTATTGTGGATCTGAGCGTTGGTATGGGTGAAATCAAACCGGGCTACTACCAGCAAACGTCCACACCGCTTGTCGCGGGGAACGTGGTGGTCGTGGGTGGCCGCGTCGCCGATAACTTCTCTACCGGTGAACCGCCAGGTGTGGTTCGTGCCTACGACGTACGTAGCGGCAAACTGGCCTGGGCGTGGGATCCGGGTAATCCAAACCTGACCGGCCTGCCGCCGGAAGGCCAAACCTACACGCGCGGTACGCCGAACGTCTGGTCGGCAATGTCCTATGACGCAAAATTGAACCTGATTTATCTGCCAACCGGTAATGCGACCCCGGATTTCTGGGCCGGTGAACGTACCGCGCTGGACGATAAATACAGCTCTTCCATCGTTGCCGTTGAGGCGACTACCGGTAAAGTACGCTGGCACTATCAGACCACGCACCATGACCTGTGGGACTTTGATCTGCCTTCACAACCGCTGCTGTACGACCTGCCGGACGGTAAAGGCGGCACCACGCCAGTGCTGGTACAGACCAGCAAGCAGGGCATGATCTTCATGCTTAATCGTGAAACCGGTGAGCCCGTCGCAAAAGTGGAAGAACGTCCGGTTCCCGCAGGCAACGTGGATGGCGAGCGTTATTCTCCTACGCAGCCTTACTCCGTCGGCATGCCGATGATCGGCAACGAGCAGTTGAAAGAGTCCGATATGTGGGGCGCGACCCCGGTTGACCTGCTACTGTGCCGCATTCAGTTTAAAGAAATGCGCCATCAGGGTATTTTCACCCCGCCGGGGGTCGACCGTTCCCTGCAATATCCGGGGTCACTGGGCGGTATGAACTGGGGCAGCGTCTCGGTTGATCCGAACAATAGCCTGATGTTCGTTAACGATATGCGCCTGGGCCTGGCTAACTACATGGTGCCGCGTGAAAATGTGGCGAAAGGTGCCAGTGGTATTGAGATGGGAATTGTGCCGATGGACGGTACACCTTACGGTGCGATGCGCGAACGCTTCCTGTCGCCGCTGGGTATCCCCTGTCAGAAACCGCCGTTTGGCACCATGTCCGCGGTGGACCTGAAGTCCGGTAAGATCGTGTGGCAAGTACCGGTGGGCACCGTAGAAGACACCGGCCCGCTGGGTATCCGCATGCATATGCCGATTCCAATCGGCATGCCGACACTTGGCGCATCGCTGTCAACGCAGTCGGGTCTGCTGTTCTTCGCGGGCACCCAGGACTTCTATCTGCGTGCATTTGACACTGCGACCGGCAAAGAAATCTGGAAAGACCGTCTGCCCGTTGGCAGCCAGTCCGGCCCAATGACCTACGTATCGCCGAAAACCGGCAAGCAGTACATCGTCATTAACGCCGGCGGCGCACGCCAGTCGCCGGATCGCGGTGACTATATCATTGCATACGCCCTGCCGGATTCGCAGTAATCCTCTTCCCCGTAGCCAGCCCTGGCTACGGGTTTTTCAGCTTATCAGAACGTTTCCCAGTTATCCGCACCTGCCGTGGCCACCACCGGGCGCGTCGGCGTAAACGCCGGTTTGGCACTGGACTTTTCATGGTCACGGTTTTCACTACGCTGAATACGAAACGCCCCGACGGCTTCGGTAAGGCGTGCCGCCTGCTCTTCCAGCGAAGCCGCCGCCGCTGAGGCTTCCTCTACCAGCGAAGCATTCTGCTGAGTGACATTATCCATCTCCGTCACCGCCTGGCTGACCTGCTGTATACCGCGGTTTTGTTCATCGGAGGCGGCCGCAATCTCCAACATAATATCCGTCACGCGTTTTACCGCATCGACGATATCCGTCATCGTCGAGCCTGCGCGCACAACTTCATCCGAGCCGCGTTCGATTAAGGTGACAGACTCGCTGATCAGCCCTTCAATCTCTTTCGCCGCCTGGGCGCTGCGGCTTGCCAGCGTACGCACTTCGCTGGCGACCACCGCAAACCCGCGGCCCTGTTCGCCTGCGCGCGCCGCTTCAACCGCCGCGTTAAGGGCGAGAATATTGGTCTGGAAGGCAATACTGTTGATGACCGACGTAATTTCCGAAATTTTCTTCGAGCTGGTCGAGATACTGCCCATGGTCGCCACCACGCCGGAAACCAACTGGCCGCCGCGTGATGCTTTACCGGAAGCGTCTTCCGCCAGTTTGCTGGCATGATGGGCATTGTCGGCGTTTTGTTTCACCGTCGCGGTCAACTGCTCCATACTGGCCGCCGTCTGTTCAATGGCCGCGGCCTGCTGTTCAGTGCGGGAAGAGAGATCGGTGTTACCTACTGAAATTTCGCTGGTCCCACGGTAGATCTCTTCGGCTCCCTGACGCACCGTGCCAACCGTCTGCACCAGCGCATGCTGCATTTTTTGCAGGTTACCGTTGAGCTGGCCAATTTCGCTGCGCCCTACCGGTTCATCCGCCATGGTCAGGTCGCCGCTGGCAATCTGCGCGATACGCGCGCCGGCACGCTGCAGTGGCTGAATGACCACGCGGCGTAATGTGGTAAAGGTCAGTACCGTCATGACGAGAGCCAGTACGAAGGCACCCATCATAAAGATGATGCCGAGACGGGTACGATCGTGAGCCATCTCTGCTAATTGATTAGCACGAGCGGTACGGATATCAATCACTTTCAGCCGTACGTCGTTGTAGGCGTCATCCAGCGCACGGGCTTGCTCACTTTCGTAGTTGATGATCGCTTCAAACATGCCGTTCTGGGCATATTTCAGCATCGGTTTCATCCCTTCCAGGTAGGCGTTATAGCGTTGATTCATTTCACCATCCAGCGCCTGATCGGCCGGGGTTTTCACGCCTCTGTCGGTATAGACCTTAAATCCGGCCTGCGAACGCTGAATCCATTGAGCTGCCGCCGCGAGATTTTTCTTCATGCTCTCCATTTCGGCAATTCGGCTATCCGCCCCGGCGTGGATCATCATCAAACGCGCTTCACGCAGGTAGTTAGCGCTGTCGGAGATCCCCACTCGTACCTGTAACTCATGGGTAACATCACGTTGGTCAATATCGGCTTGCCACATAAAGTAGCCAGCCAGCCCCGAACTCAGGGCAAAGAGCAGCAGGATGCCGCCAAGAACGGAACCAAAGAACGGTACCAGGCGGATGTGATGTAAGAAACCGATCTTTTGCGCACGGATCGGCGCAGCCTTTTTATCCATGAGTTGACTCTCTTGTACTTGAGGTAAGTACTAGAGTCATCGGCCATCGCCGCTAATTTCTTATCAGGAAAGGTACAAAACGTAAGACGGGTCACACTTCATGCAACCAGCGGGAAAAATCCCGCTGGTTGGCGGCGTTATTTATCGCCGAAATGAATAACGGTACGGATAGATTTGCCTTCATGCATCAGATCGAACGCTTCATTAATCTGATCCAACGGCAGGCGATGGGTGATAAACGGGTCGAGCTGAATTTTGCCCGCCATCGCGTCCTCTACCATGCCAGGCAGCTGGGTACGGCCCTTCACGCCGCCGAACGCTGAGCCGCGCCATACGCGGCCAGTCACCAGTTGGAACGGTCGGGTTTTGATTTCCTGACCCGCACCGGCGACGCCGATGATGATGCTTTCACCCCAGCCTTTATGGCAGCATTCGAGCGCGGAACGCATCACGTTGACGTTGCCGATACATTCAAAGCTGAAGTCCACACCGCCATCGGTCAGTTCGACGATCACATCCTGAATGGGCTTATCGTAGTCTTTCGGGTTGATAAAGTCGGTCGCGCCCATTTCTGCCGCCAGCGTAAATTTCTCAGGGTTGGTATCAACCGCCAGAATACGCCCCGCCTTCGCCTGTACCGCGCCCTGGATCACCGCCAGACCGATACCACCAAGACCAAAGACCGCCACGGTATCGCCTTCTTTCACCTTCGCCGTGTTATGCACTGCGCCAATACCGGTGGTCACGCCGCAGCCCAGCAGACAAACTTTATCCAACGGCGCCTGCGGGTTCACCTTCGCCAGCGAAATTTCAGCCACCACGGTGTATTCGCTGAAGGTGCTGGTGCCCATGTAGTGGTAAATCGGCTCGCCGTTATAAGAAAAACGGGTGGTACCGTCCGGCATCAGCCCCTTGCCCTGGGTGGCACGAACGGCCTGGCACAGGTTGGTTTTACCGGATTTACAGAACTTACACTCGCCGCATTCAGCGGTGTACAGCGGAATAACGTGGTCGCCCGGTTTCAGGCTGGTGACGCCTTCTCCCACTTCAACCACTACGCCGCCACCTTCATGGCCCAGCACCGCCGGGAAAACGCCTTCCGGGTCATCGCCAGACAGCGTGAACGCATCGGTATGGCAGACGCCGGTATGGGTGATTTTGACCAGCACTTCGCCTTTCTTTGGCGGCGCGACGTCAATTTCAACAATTTTCAGCGGCTGACCTGGGCCAAACGCAACTGCAGCACGTGATTTCATAGCTGTCTCTTCCGTTGTGATGATTATTTTAAATAGGATCGTAGCAGATGACCGACTTCCGTCATGCGTACTGCACGCTGATCCGGCGTGGTGTCTCCACTAACCAATTCATCTTTGAGATGCATCTCAACCATCTCGCCCATCAGGCCGTTGGCGGCCCCGCGAATGGAGGCAATTTGTTGCAGGATTGTGAGACAGGACTCGCCGGATTCCAGCGCGCGCTCCAGCGCCTCAACCTGCCCTTTAATGCGGCGAACCCGGGTTAATGCGCGTTTTTTGTCTTCAGGTGAATGCGGCATAAGCCCTCCGGTAATATAGGGGGGTATACTATCAGTTGTTTTATAAAATTGTAAAATGATTGCGCAAGATTTGCGAAATGGTCAGGGCGACAATCATCGCCTTGTGCTGCTTCATAGCCTGCTTCTCCTTGACCCGAGGGTCCGCAAGAGGCTAATCTGATGATGTACTTCATAGATGTGGCCTCGGTTAATGTTGAGCGTCCGGCAAGACGCTCAATGTTTCCGGGGCTTTTCTCTATCTGCCGTTTGGCTAATGCCTGAGACAGATAGCCTCAAGCACCCGCTAAGATAGTAAACCCTGCAGATAAGTCTATGAATCACTTTATCTATTGGCTTTAAGCACCCTATCGGGCGTATCTATAACGGCTTTGAATTATGGCGGAAGACGGGATGGGATTGCCGGATGGCGGTTACCGCCATATCCGGCATCGTTAACTCAGGATTGCAGCGTCGCCAGACGCGCGGCAAAACCGACAAACACCAGGCCTATCAGGCTGTTGCCAATCTTCGCCAGCTTCTTACGCGTTTTGACATAGCGGGTGACCAGCGAACCGGACACAATCAGGAAACTCAGATAGGTAAAGCTGACCAGCTCCAGCGTCAGCGCGAGGATAAAGAATGCCAGCCCCGGCGTTTTGGCGTGCACATCAATAAATTGCACAAAGAACGAAACATAGAACAGAATCGCCTTCGGGTTTGTCAGGCTTAGGGTTAACGCGCGTTTGAAGATAGCATGCCCCGGCTCAGGCTCGTCATCCTGCCCCGCCGTTTTGCGCTTGAGGGTGCTATAGAGCATCTTGCCGCCGAGATACAGCAGATAAATCGCGCCCAGATAACGCACGATATTAAACAACACTGGCGTCGTTTTAATGAGTGTAGCAACGCCAGCGAAGGAGAGAAACATCAGCACGGCATCGCCGATAAACACCGCCAGCGCGGCCATGTACCCTTTACGGATACCGTGCGCGACGCCGGTTTTCAGGACGAAAAACGTATTTGGCCCCGGAACCAGAATAATAAAAATGGCCCCGAGTAAATACGTCCAGTAATTCAGCACGCCAAAATCTGCGAACACCCTGTTCTCCCTACGCATACGTAACAAAAATGATGGCGTATGGTAACGCGAAACCCAGGGAGTTTAAAGCCTTCTTAACGCTTACGCGGCATCATCCGCAGCAGCGTGTTGTCCTTCCAGATATAGTGGTGTGCCAGCGCGGCCAGCGCGTGCAGACCAATCAACCAATAGCCCAGATTCGCGAGAATGACGTGGTACTGCTTAAGCGTATCCACCAGGTCGAAATTGGCCTCAGCGGCGTGCGGCATGGTGAGACCAAACGCCAGCCATGGGTTACCACGGTTATACATCAGCAGCAAACCAATCACCGGCAAGGCGATAAACAACAGGTAGATAGCCAGGTGGCCAAGGTGCGCCAGGCCGGTCATCATCGGCTTCGGTTTCGGCACAATCGGCGGCGCCGGGCGCTTGAGACGAATCAGCAGTCGCGCCACCATCAACACCAGAATGCTGATACCGCAGGAAACATGCACCATATTAATCATCGGGCGGTCACTGCGTGGAAACAGTCCGCGCAGTTCCATCGCCGCGTAGGCTACCACCACCAGCAGAAAAACCAGCCAGTGGATCGCAATTTGTAAGCGTGAATATTTATCGTTCATCACCGGGACACTCTGAAAAGTAATATAAAAAGCAAAATAGCCGCGTTTCCTTAAAAATTCATTAACTTTTTCATATCGATACAAATTAGTCGCGCAAAATAACATTGCCCTTCCCCAATGACTGAACTAAGCCTGGACAGGTGAAACATATAATCCACACTTATCTATCAGCGGTTTCAAGTACACGTATTGGGTTGACACCCCATCACTGACAGGAGAGCACCATGAGTAAAATTGGCATTAACGGGTTTGGACGTATCGGCCGACTGGTTCTGCGCCGGTTACTGGAGGTATCCAGCAGTCATGAAGTGGTCGCGATAAACGACCTGACGTCACCAAAAGTGTTGGCCTATCTCTTGAAGCACGACTCCAACTATGGCCCCTTCCCCTGGAGCGTTGATTTCACCGACAATGCGCTGATTGTTAACGGTAAAACCATTACGGTTTATGCTGAAAAGGAAGCAAAGAATATCCCATGGACCGCCCAGGGCGCTGAACTCATCGTTGAGTGTACCGGTTTCTACACCTCGACGGAGAAATCTCAGGCCCACCTCGACGCCGGGGCCAAAAAAGTGCTGGTCTCCGCGCCGGCCGGTGAGATGAAAACGCTGGTGTTTAACGTTAACGACGATACGTTGAATGCCAGCGATAAAATCATCTCCGTTGCCTCTTGCACCACCAACTGCCTGGCGCCGATGGCCAAAGCGCTCAACGATGCTTTTGGGATCGAAGTGGGGACGATGACCACCATCCACGCCTATACCGGCACCCAGTCGCTGGTCGATGGACCGCGTGGTAAAGATCTGCGCGCGTCACGTGCGGCGGCTGAAAACATCATTCCACACACGACCGGCGCGGCAAAAGCGATTGGCCTGGTGATTCCAGCACTCAGCGGTAAGCTGAAAGGTCACGCCCAGCGCGTACCGACAAAAACCGGCTCGGTGACCGAACTGGTCTCCATTCTCGGTAAAAAAGTCACCGCCGATGAAGTGAACCAGGTGATGAAAAAAGCCGCCGAAAACAACGAATCCTTTGGCTACACCGAGGAAGAGATTGTCTCTTCCGATATCATCGGTACCCATTTCGGTTCGGTGTTTGATGCCACTCAGACAGAGGTGACCGAAGCCGGTGGCCTGCAACTGGTGAAAACCGTCTCCTGGTACGATAACGAATACGGTTTTGTCACCCAACTGATTCGCGTGCTGGAAAAATTCGCCAAAATGTAATGCCTACGGCGGGCATCTGCGCCCGCCGCTTCTTTAAAAAATGCTCGTCCAATTTTCGGTTGTGAGCCACGTTGCCGTCGCGGCACACTCGACGGACACACACAACCGGTAAAAATCATGGATTTCACAACACTGCATTATCAAGAAAAACCGTTAGTTATCGCCAACGTTTGGGACGCACCCAGCGCCATTGCCGCACAGCAGGCGGGATACCAGGCCCTTGGCACATCCAGTGCCGCCATTGCGAATATGCTGGGCTACGCCGACGGCGAAGGAATGGCGTTTGAAGAGCTGCTCTATATGGTCCGCCGCATTCGCGCGGTCAGTTCATTACCGTTGAGCGTCGATATGGAAGCCGGCTACGCTCATGATTCTGAAGGTATTGTCACCCACTTGCGCCAGCTCGCGGCGCTCGGAGTGGTCGGCGTGAATCTTGAAGATAGTCGAGTCATCAAAGGCGTTCGCACCCTGGAAGACCCAGTGACTTTCAGTCAACGCCTCAGCGCCGTACGCTCTGGATTATCAGCCCGGGGCTGCCCACTGTTTATCAACGCGCGTACCGATGCCTTTCTTTTGAATCTTCCCGACGCGCTAAACGTGACATTGTCACGCATAGCGTGTTATGAAGCAGGCGGCGCTGACGGCCTGTTCGTCCCTTGTGTCAGCGATGCGCAAGATATCGCAGCGTTGGTACAACACACATCGCTGCCGCTCAACGTCATGTGCGTGCCTGGACTTGACGACTTCGCCACGCTGGGAAAAATGGGCGTACGCCGTATTTCGATGGGCAATGCCGTGCATTGTGCAATACAAGGTACGCTAAACACTTTACTGTTGACTCTCCACCAGCAGCAGTCATTTGCCGGAGTTTTTTGCGATGAAAATCACCGATAGCGCGCAGTGCGATACCTGGTACGAAGCCCTCCTGGCCCGCGCGTCAGAATATACCGGGGTATTTTTCGTTGGTGTGAAGACCACCGGCGTGTTTTGCATCTCCGTATGCCGCGCGCGCAAGCCGAAACGTGAAAACGTCGAGTTTTACAGTGATTTTAAATCAGCACTGGATGCCGGTTTTCGTCCCTGCAAAGTCTGTCGACCGACGGAAAACGCCTGCAGCGCCCCGCCTTTTATTGAACAGGCGCTAGCATTGGTCCGGCTCACGCCAAAAGCCCGCGTTAGCGACAGTCAACTACGGGAACATAATCTTAGCCCCGAGCGCATTCGACGCTGGTTTTTACAGCATCACGGCATCACCTTTCAGGCGTTTCAACGCATGCAGCGGGTGAATGTCGCCCTGCAGGAGTTAAAAGGGGGACGCAGCACAACCGAGGTGGCATTCGATAACGGCTACGAGTCGCTGAGCGGCTTCGGCTATACCTGCAAGAAACTGACTGGTCGCTCTCCTGCCGGGCAGCCGCAGACCGTACTGATTCACCGTTTTACCACCCCGCTCGGCCCGATGTTTGTCTGCGCGACCGAACGCGGCGTCTGCCTGCTCGAGTTTGTCGATCGTCGCATGCTGGAGAGCGAATTCCGCGATCTGCAGCGCCTGCTGCACGCACGCATCATGGCCGGACAAAATGCCCATACTCACCAGGCAGAACGCGAAATTGGCGAGTATTTTGCCGGGCATCGCCAGCAATTTACGCTGGCGCTGGATACTCCGGGTAGCGACTTCCAGCGCAGCGTCTGGACGGCGCTACGCCAGCTACCGTGTGGTGAAACAACCCACTATCAGGCTCTGGCGGAAAGCCTGCACCACCCCACTGCCGCCCGTGCGGTCGCGGCCGCCAACGGCGCGAACCGTATCGCTATCGTCATTCCCTGCCATCGGGTCATCGGCAAAGATGGTTCAATGACTGGCTACGGTGGCGGCATCGCGCGCAAAGCCTGGTTACTTGAACACGAGAAAAAGCTCACACGTAGGCAAAACGATAGTGCACAGACGCCCTTCATCGAAGATGAATCAGCAAGCAAAGTGTAAGTTGAAATCGGGTGTCGTATAGCAGCCCACTATCCGGCGCCAGAACCCAGCCGGATAAGGCTGCGCCGTTTTCCATCCTGGTACACGCATAACGGCTATCCCGAATCGACGTCCCGCAACGGTTGAGTCTTTGTTTATCGTGAAAAACGTATGATGGAGAGCATTATTTTCTTTTTTAAGCTTTCCAGAGTTTTATCATGCGTAAAATGCCCAACGTGCTGGTATTTGTGGCGGCAGTGGTCCCAGCAGCGTCGAGCTATGCCAGTGAGCTAAACCTGTACTCCGTGAATACAGGCTCGTTTGTCTATCATATGACCGGCAATCACGGCCAATATAATGAGAAATTTAATAATGATTTCTTTTCCGTTGAACGGAAATTCTCTCCAGAATCAAAATACAGCCTGCTGATTGGGACGATGAAAAACAGCTTTGCCGATCGCTGCCTGACGCTAGGCGTGCGCCGTGACTGGCTGCAGGGCAGTCATCACAACAAGGGTTGGACGTTCAAAGGCATATACGCCTACACCGGCGAGTTCTTTTTCGATGCATTCAGCCACTGCGGCGACGAGGGTGCTTACCGTACGGCAAAGAAAATCACCGGCGTGGGGTTTTCGCCCTATATCTATCATGGGCTGCAATACAACTTTACCGACTACTTTGGCATTGAGAGCGGAATTATCCTGCCATCAATCTTTGTGGTGAGTATGCAGTGGAGTTTCCGTTAAGCGTCTGGTCATCCCGGCGTCGCGATGGACTCGGCCGGGCGACATCACTCAACCCAGCGTACGGCTGGCAAGCGCGTGCCGTAATTGTGGATCGGTGCTGAGCTGCTGCCAGGCAGTTTCCACCGCGTCCGGAATATCAACATGGGCAATAAAGTCTTTGCCCCGCGGCCCATATCCTTGCGTATCATCGCGCAAACGCGGCAATTCGCCGAGAATCAACGACAGGTAGCGCGTTACCGACCATAGCCCTTCAACTGGCTGCTTCCAGGCAATACCGTCCGGCGTATTCACTAATTCCGGTGTAAAGCCCGGATAGCCTAACCAGCGCGGCGCATCGCCAACATCCTGCCAGACGCGAGCGAAAGTCGCCATGGTACGGCGCTGCATGGTGGGGTCCTGGATCACCGTGGCCTGATGGGCGCTAATGCCCTGTTGTTCCATCATTGTGCGAGTAAACCAGGCGTTTTCACCGCAGTTGGTCGAGCGATCCTCAACCACAATTCGTTCGCGCGGGATTGCCCAGAAACGGTGGGCGATTTCCGCCAGCAGCACGGCCTCGGGCTTGCCCTGGGTTTCGATACTGCGATAGTGAGGATGACGGGCAATGGCCTCGTAGAGAAACGACGTTGAGTGGCCAATACCACCACTAATCAACAGCGTTCCACCATATTGACCGATCAATTGACAGGCGGCATCAATTGTCGGTATCACCGCGTTACCCGCCAGCACCACCAGTTGACTCTCATGCGCCTCGGGTTGCTCAGTAAAATCATTTTGAGCCAACCATCTACCGAGAAGATTGGCGGCAGCCAGCGTATTTTCCGACCAATGTAACAGGCTCATCGTGGACTCTGCTCCTTTCTTTAACAGCGAATTACGCGATAAAAACGCCCTCAACTCCGCCGTTTTGTAACAATGATGAAATAACCAGAAACGTCTAAAAACAATGCGGTTGCACCTGAATAAAACGCCATAAAAACACATTTTATCGGAACTAAAAACCACAAAACGGCAAATATTAAGTCATCATTAATGAAAACGACGCTCATTTTAACTCACAAATTTCAACGCCGCGCTTGCCAAAGATAACGCTCATATCTAATTTGCTTAACAAACACACAACCTTTTTCACAATCCAGGTTGCACCCCTTTACAAAAAAGGTGGCACCTGATTTTAACCCAATGTGGCGGGAGTTATTCTTCATGACAATACAAGAAAGCAGCACCACGATCCTGAAAAAGAATAAAAGGGTTCTGATTGCTAGCCTGACGGGCAGTTCCATTGAATGGTTTGATTATTTTCTTTACGGTACAGCTGCTGCATTGGTGTTCAACAAGATATTTTTCCCGATGGTTGATCCGGTTATCGGGCTGATTCTCTCCTATCTTTCTTTCTCGCTGACCTTCTTTATTCGCCCGATTGGCGGCGTCATTTTTGCCCACATTGGTGACCGTATCGGACGTAAAAAAACGCTGGTGTTGACCCTGTCCCTGATGGGAAGTGCAACCGTGATGATCGGTTTGCTGCCGACTTATGACCAGATCGGTATCTGGGCGCCCATTCTGTTGATTTTGATGCGTATCATCCAGGGGATGGGTATCGGCGGAGAATGGGGCGGCGCGCTGCTGCTGGCCTATGAATACGCGCCGGAAAAACGCAAAGGCTTTTTCGGCAGTATCCCGCAGGCGGGCGTGACCATCGGCATGCTGATGGCAACCTTCATTGTCTCACTGATGACGATGTTTAGCGAAGAGCAGTTTCTCTCCTGGGGCTGGCGTATCCCGTTCCTGATGAGCGCCGTACTGGTATTGATTGGCCTGTGGATCCGTAAAGATATCGACGAAACGCCGGAATTCAAAAAAGTAAAAGAGTCAGGCAAAGTGGCAAAAGCGCCGCTGCGCGATACCCTGACCCATCACTGGCGTGAGGTGATTATCGCAGCCGGGCTGAAGGTGGTGGAAACCGCACCGTTCTATATTTTCTCGACCTTTGTGGTCAGCTACGCCACCACCACCCTAACCTATCAAAAATCACAGGTGCTGGAAGCCGTTACGCTCGGGGCGCTGGTATCGACGGTGATGATCCCGCTGATGGGGCTGCTGTCTGACAAAATTGGCCGTCAGCGCATGTACGCCATCAGCGTCGTGTTGCTGGGGCTCTTTATCGTGCCGTGGTTTATGTTGCTCAACACCGGTACCACCTGGGGTATTATCCTGGCGACCGTAATCACCTTCGGGATCCTGTGGTCGCCGATTACCGCCGTGCTGGGGACGCTGTGTTCGGAGATTTTCAGCGCCAATGTCCGCTATACCGGTATTACGCTCGGCTATCAGATTGGTGCCGCGCTGGCTGGCGGTACCGCCCCGCTGATCGCCACCGGTCTGCTGGCAAAATACAACGGTGACTGGGTGCCAGTTGCCTGGTACCTGGCCGCCACGGTGGCTATCTCGCTGACGGCTATTTTCTTCGCCAGCCGCAGCAAGCGCCATGCGTCCTCGGTTAACGCACAGGCCAGCCGGATCTAAATCTGAAGCCCGGCCAGAGCCACCGCGCCTGGCCGGGTTATCCATTAACAGTCACCATCCAATAACAATTATTTTTCACATTCTCTTGAATTATGGTTCAGGGCGAACTTAAAATCATTAGAGCTCTAATGATTCTGAATAAAACGCCATGGATAACCGCCAGCTGAATTTCTCCCACCTTCTCTACCTGACCGCCCACCACTGGCGGCTTGCCGTTGACCGCCGTCTGAAAGGGCTGGGCATGAGCCAGGCAACCTGGGTGGCGGTCGCCAGCATTGCGCGCAACGAACGCCCCCTGTCACAAACCGAACTGGCGCAGGAACTGGGAGTAGAAAATGCGACCGTAGTGCCGTTGATCAATCGGTTGGTCAGTCTCGGCCTGGTCGAGCGCGTTATCACCGAGCGTGATAAGCGTAAACGTCTGCTGGTGGCGACGGAGAAAGGTATCGCGCTGTATCACCAGGTGAAAGACGTCGCCGACGCGCTGCGCGAAGAGATCATGACCGTCATCACGCCAGAGGAGCAGGAACAAACCTACGCGGTGCTGATGAAGTTGCTCCGAGAAGTGGAGAAGAAATAATGGCTCCACCGCGTCGCGACCCTTACGCCCCCCACGACTGGGAGCCGCACGAAAAACCGGCCATCCTCGGCTCGCCATCAACGCCAATCCACAGCACGCCAAAGCGCATTGCCTACGGCATTGTTGGGCTGCTGGTTTGCCTGACCGGCGCGCTTGGCAACGCGGTAGTCACCGCTAACCTGCAGAATTTACAAGGATCCTTCGCCGCCTGGTCGACGGAGATTGCCTGGCTGCCTGCGGTATACGTGATGACCAACGTCTCAATTAACCTGCTGCTGGTGAAGTTCCGCCAACAGTATGGCCTGCGCGCGTTTACCGAAGGTTTCCTGGTGCTGTACGTGCTGGTGACTTTCTTTCACCTGTTCGTCAACGATCTCAGCTCCGCGTTGATGGTTCGCGCTGCCCACGGCATGGTGGCGGCGGCGCTCAGTTCACTTGGTATTTACTATCAGGTCCAGGCCTGGCCGGCGAAGCATCGCCTGAAAGCGCTGACCATCGGCATTACCGGGTCGTCGCTGGCTATTCCTCTCGCCCGCCTGTTTTCCACCGAGCTACTGCAAATTGACGAATGGCGCGGGCTCTATTTCTTCGAGCTGGGGCTGGCGTTGATTTCGCTGGCCTGCGTGATCGCGCTGAAGTTGCCGCCAAGCGATCGCAAGAAAGTTTTTGAGAAAAAGGACTTTATCACCTTCATGTTGCTGGCGCCGGGCATGGCGCTGATCTGTGCCGTACTTTCGCTGGGCCGCCTCGACTGGTGGTTCGAAGCGCCGTGGATTGGCTGGTCGTTAGCCGCCGCGATCGTGCTGATTGTCACCGCCATCACGTTTGAACATAACCGTCGCAACCCGCTGCTGAACACCCGCTGGCTTTCCAGCGGCAGTATTCTGCGCTTAGGGTTGATTATGGTGTTAATTCGAATTGTTCTGGCCGAACAAAACACCGGCGTGATCGGCTGGCTTCAGTATGTCGGCCTGCAAAATGAGCAGATGACCGATCTGGCCTGGTCGATTTTCGCCGGCATCGTATGCGGCATTATCGCCAGCTGTCTGACGCTAAACCCGCGCCGTCTGTACTGGCCCACCGCCACGGCGCTGACGCTTATCATGATTGCCTCATTGCTCGACAGTCAATCCAACAGCCTGACGCGCCCGGACCAGCTGATGTTCAGCCAGTTCCTGCTGGGGTTCGGCAGCGCCTTTTTCCTCGCGCCGGCAATGCTGGCGGGCATCGGCGGCGTGGTGGCCGACCAGCGCAATCTGGTGAGCTTCTCGGTGCTGTTTGGCATGAGCCAGAACGTTGGCGGACTGTTGGGTTCCGCTATTCTTGGCACCTTTCAGACCTGGCGTGAAAAATTCCACTCCAGCCAGCTTGCCGACCAGATTACCACCCTCAACCCACTGATTAATGAACGTTTGCAGCAGTATGCTCAGCAGTACCAAAGCCAGATTGGCGATAGCGCGCTGCTCAACGTTCAGGCCAGCAGCGTCTTACAAACCGTCTCGACGCTGGAGGCCAATATCCTCGCCTACAATGACACCTATATGCTGACGGCCGCGATTTCCGCCGCGACGCTGCTGTGGGTGTTCTGGCGATTATGCAGACTGAAAATCACTGCTCATATTGCGCTGAAACGCGCGACGGGCAGCAAGTAACAACAAGAGAGATCCGGAGTCGTCATGAGTCAGCAGGACGCGGCCCAGCAACAGGCCAACACCCGAAACAACATCCGCGTGGTGTCCATTTTTACCGCCGCCGCTATCGGCCTGGTTGGCGTACTGGTTGTGCTGTATGCCTGGCAGCTGCCGCCCTTCACCCGCCATAGCCAGTTTACCGATAACGCCTATGTACGCGGCCTGACCACCTTTATCAGTCCGCAGGTCAGCGGTTATGTCACCGGCGTTAACGTGCAGGATTTTAACCAGGTGAAAAAAGGTCAGGTGCTGTTTCAGATTGACGATCGCATCTATAAACAGCGCGTACATCAGGCACAGGCTCAGTTGGCCATGAAAGAGGCGGCGCTAAAAAACAATCTTCAGCAACGGAAAAGCGCCGAGGCGGTGATCGTCCGTAATGAGGCGGCGCTACAGAACGCGCGCGCGCAGAATCTAAAATCACAGGCAGATTTAAAACGCGTGCAGGAACTCACCGCTGATGGCTCGCTGTCAGTGCGCGAGCGTGATTCCGCTCGCGCCAGCGCCGCGCAGGGGGCTGCCGATATTGAACAGGCGAAAGCCACGCTGGAGATGTCGCGTCAGGATCTGCAGTCTGCCATCGTTAACCGCGACTCGCTGGAAGCGGACGTTGCCAACGCCAAAGCGGCGCTGGAACTGGCGGAAATTGACCTGCAAAACACGCGCATTATCGCCCCCACCGATGGGCAGCTCGGGCAGATTGCCGTGCGTTTAGGCGCATACGTCACCGCGGGCACGCACCTGACGCCGCTGGTTCCCCCGCAGCACTGGGTCATTGCTAATCTGAAAGAAACGCAGTTGGCAAACATCCGCGTCGGCCAGCCAGCGACGTTTAGCGTTGACGCCCTGAACAGCGAAAAATTCCGCGGTACCGTACAAAGTATCTCGCCCGCCACTGGCGTCGAGTTCAGCGCCATTTCGCCGGACAACGCCACCGGTAACTTCGTTAAAATAGCGCAACGTATTCCGGTACGTATTGCTGTTGACGATGGGCAAAAAAACCTTGAACGCCTGCGTCCAGGGATGTCGGTACAGGTGACCATTGATACGCGCGCGGAGGCGGAAAAATGATCCGTCCTCTGGCTCTTGCTTTAGCGCTCGCCCTGGTGGGCTGCCAGTCGGCAGATGTCCAGCAAGCCCAGCCTACGCTGGCGATCCCTGCCGCCTGGCGCGCCGATATTGGACCAACCAGCAACGTGGAAGGCGTGTGGTGGCGTAATTTTCACGACAGCGCGCTGAATCAGTACGTCGACCAGGCGCTACGCCATAACAGCGACGTGCTGATCGCCCGCGAGCGGGTCAACGAATACCAGGCCCGCGCCTACGCCGCCGACAGCAGCCTGTTTCCATCGCTGGACGCCAGCTTGAGCGGTAGCCGCGCTCGCGCACAGTCCGCTGCCACTGGCCTGCCGATTCACAGCACCGTCTATAAAGGTGGGCTGACGGCAAGCTACGATGTCGATCTCTGGGGCGCAAACCGCAGCGCGGCCAATGCCGCACAGGCCAGTCTGGAAGCGCAAAAAGCCGCCGCGGCCGCCGCTGACCTGACGGTGGCGACCGCCGTCGCCTCCGGCTATGTCACTCTGCTTTCACTCGACGAGCAGCTGCGCGTCACCGAACAAACGCTGAAATCGCGCGAAGATGCCTGGCATCTGGCAAAACGTCAATTCGAAACCGGCTATACCTCGCGGCTCGAGCTCATGCAGGCGGATTCAGAGCTGCGGGCAACGCGCGCTCAGGTTCCGGTATTACGCCATCAGATTGCCCAGCAGGAAAATGCGCTGAGCGTGTTGCTGGGCAATAATCCCGGCGCTGTCGCTCGCCATGAGTTTGCGCAGCTCACGCCGCTGACCTTGCCTTCTCAGCTACCGTCGACGCTTCTGGAGCGTCGACCGGATATCGTGCAGGCACAGCGTCAACTGCTGGCGGCAGATGCCACACTGGCATCGTCGAAAGCGCAGCTGCTGCCGTCCATCAACCTGACCGCCACCGGCACCCTCCAGGATCGCACCCTGCCCGACTTGCTCGATAACCCGCTACGTTTGTGGAGCCTTGGCGGCAGTATTCTGGCGCCGCTGTTGAACCGTCAGGCATTGAATGCGCAGGTTGACGTGTCGATGGCTCAACGCAATCAGGCGCTGTACGGCTATGAGAAAACGGTGCGTAACGCCTTTAAAGAGGTGAATGATAGTCTTGACGCTATCACTCGCTACGGCGAGCAGTTGGCAGAGCTCCAGGGGCAAGAAAACGTAGCTCAGGAAACGCTGCGCATTGCGCAGAACCGCTATCGCAACGGTTACTCGTCGTATCTTGATGTGCTGGATGCCCAGCGCACGCTGTTTTCAACGCAATTAAGCGAGGTGCAGGTAAAAAACAACCTGCTGCTGGCGCAAATCGATCTTTACCGGTCGCTCGGAGGCGGCTGGTCTTCAGTGTCAGGCTGACAAAACCTTAAAGGTGTCACAATGCAAAAGCAGTGGTCTGAGGTTGATAATTATCTGATCGAAAATTTAATCCCCACCGATGCCGTGTTGGCGCAGGTGCTGGAAAACAATCACCGTGCAGGGCTCCCCGCGCATGATGTCGCCGCTAATCAGGGGCAGCTGCTGGCGCTGTTTGTCCGTATGGTGGGGGCGAAATCCATTCTTGAGATTGGCACTCTTGGGGCTTACAGCACCATCTGGATGGCGCGCGAGCTGCCGCCTGGCGGGCGCTTAATCACCCTGGAAGCCGATCCGCTGCACGCGCGAGTGGCGCGGGAAAATATCGCACTGGCGGGGCTGGAAGATCGCATTACGCTACGCGAAGGCCCGGCGCTGGATACATTAGCGACGCTGGACAACGCCGCGCCGTTCGACCTGATTTTCATCGATGCTGATAAACCGAATAACCCCTACTACCTGCAATGGGCGCTGAAATACTCACGGCCCGGTACGCTGATTATCGGTGATAACGTGGTACGCGACGGTGAAGTCACCCATCCTGACAGCGACGATGAGCGCGTACAGGGCGTCCGCCGGTTTATTGAAATGATGCGTAACGACCCGCGCCTGACGGCGACGGCACTACAAACCGTGGGTATCAAAGGCTGGGATGGCTTTACGCTGGCGTGGGTGAACGCGTAACGCGGTGACGGACAATGCGATCCCTCCTGCATTCCTCCTGATTCGCACTGGTATTTGCGCGTCGCGAGTTGCACCATCGGGCAAACGATGATGAGGGACGTATAATGACACGACGTTTTTTGCTGGTTTCACTGCTGGCCTTTTCCGCCAGCAGCTTTGCCGCCGATTACCCCGTTTTAACCCCGGCCACGCCGGAGTCGGTTGGTTTTGATCGCGCCCGGCTTGATAAGCTGGATAGCTGGATTCAGGATCAAATTAAGCAGGGTTATCCCAGCCTCAATCTGCTGATCGTTAAAGACAACCATATTGTTTATCAAAAAGCGTTTGGCGAGGCGAAAAAGTACGACGGTTCCACGTTAATGTCCTCACCGCTTCGGGCAACGACCGACACGCTGTACGACCTCGCGTCTAATACCAAAATGTACGCCACCAACTTTGCGCTGCAAAAGCTGGTTTATGAAGGCAAAATCCGCGTGGATGAGCGCGTTGCCACCTACCTGCCCGGCTTTGCCGATCGCCCTGACGATAAAATAAAAGGTAAGGATACGCTGCGCATCAGCGATATTCTGCACCACACCGCGGGCTTCCCCGCCGACCCGCAATACCCTAACCCACAGGTTGCCGGAAAGCTCTACTCCCAGGATAAAGCCACTACGCTTGAGATGATTAAGCGCACGCCGTTGCAGTACGTGCCCGGCACAAAGCATGTCTATAGCGACGTTGATTATATGATTCTCGGTTTTATTATCGAATCGGTGACGGGTATGCCGCTGGACAGCTACGTTGAGAAGACTCTCTACCGTCCATTAGGGTTAACCCATACGGTGTTCAATCCGTTGCAAAAAGGCTTCAGCCGTAGCCAGATAGCGGCCACAGAACTCAACGGCAACACCCGTGATGGCGTTATCCATTTTCCGCATATCCGCACTCAGACAATCTGGGGGCAAGTGCATGATGAAAAGGCCTGGTATGCGATGGGCGGCGTCTCCGGCCACGCCGGATTATTTTCGAATACCCATGATATGGCGGTGTTGATGCAGGTGATGCTCAACGGCGGCGGCTACGGTAAGGTAAAGCTGTTCGATGCCAAAACGGTGGGCGATTTCACCCGCAGTTCAAAAGAGGATGCCACCTTCGGCCTCGGCTGGCGGGTAAACGGCAATTCGTCGATGACCACTACTTTCGGCAGCTTGAGCAACCAGCAGGTCTACGGCCATACCGGCTGGACCGGCACGCTGACGGCGATCGACCCGGTTAACCAGATGGCGATAGTCATCCTCGGCAATCGCCCACACTCGCCGGTGGTCAACCCGAAGTCGAACCCCAATCAGTTCGTCAGCGGACAGCTACCGATAGCAACCTACGGCTGGATTGTCGATCAGATTTACGGGGCATTAACCCACGGTTCATAGCTTGTTTAGCGAGATAAGTCGGAACCGCCAGCCATGGCCGCTCCAGGCGGCCTACCTATTCACTCCCCCTGTTTTCAACACAGTGCAATGAAGGTGTATCGTTCCATCTTTACCGGGCGTTGCGGGTAAGCTAAACACCTCATCCGGGTTACGGCTCAATTTGCCGCGTTCGCTGTATACACAGCCAAAAAACAAACAGGAGCAGTAGCGGATTAATCACCTTATTAGCATAATACAGTGCGTGGAAAACGAGCGAGCTGATTTGATGGTGTAACATTATCTGAGTAAACCATGGAATAATGACTAATCCAAATAATACCGGTAGACCAAACCACCACCCATTCTTACCAATATCATGCATTCTCCTGATACCCAAAGAGACGAGCGGTAAAATTAAAATCAGTGCAGAATATTTGCGTAACGGGATAAAAAAAAGAATGTTCCAGGCGAACATTAGGCCGCCCCGGCTGGTTCTGTCGGCAGGAATGACAACGACGACGAAATAGCTCACCAGAGCAATAAAGGCAACCAGACATAAATTAATTAAAATAAACGACCAAAATTCGCTTCGTGTTGCTTCGCCCTGGTATACAAATGTCTTTTTCCATGTGCGCCAATAACAATCACTAATATGGTTATCCATCAGTGTAACATCCCTGAATTATAGTCGTTGTAAAAAGAGAACTATGACTCATTGGGTAAAATATTAAAAGGATAGCGCCGTATTTTCAGAATAAATAAAGATGCCCGATATTTTTATTCATCGGGCTTCTTTTCACAGACATCAGGCGACGATCTGATCCATTGCCTGCAAAATACGCTTATCCGAAATCGGATACGGTGTACCCAACTGCTGCGCGAAGAAGCTGACGCGCAGCTCTTCAATCATCCAGCGGATCTCCTTCACATCGTCATCCTCACGACGTGACGGCGGCAGCTTGTTCAGCCACTGTTGCCATGCCTGTTGAACGCTCTCTACCTTCAGCATCTGCGCACGGTCGCGGTGCGGGTCAACGGCCATTTTCTCCAGACGTTTTTCAATTGCCTGCAGGTAACGCAGCGTATCGCCTAAACGACGGAAGCCGTTGCCGGTGACGAAACCGCGATAGACCAGACCGTTCATCTGCGCCTTAATATCCGACAGCCCCAGCGCCATGGTCATGTCCACGCGGCCTTTCAGACGTTTGTTGACGTTAAATACCGCCGTGAGGATTTGCTCAACCTGTTTAGCAATCTCGACCACCGTCTCGTTAAGGTCGGCGCGCACTTTCTCATGCAGCGCGTTAAAGCCCGCTTCGGTCCACACCGGGCCACCGGCCTCGTCGATCAGCTTATCTACACCGCAGGAGATGCAGTCATCAATCAAATCCAGCACTTTGCCGTAAGGGTTAAAATACAGCCCCAGCTTGGCTTTGTTCGGCAACTTCTCGTGCAGATACTTGATCGGCGATGGGATGTTCAGCAACAGTAAACGGCGCAGACCGCGCCACATCGCCTGCTGCTGTTCCAGCTCGTTATCAAACAGCTTGATGGCGACGCTGTCACGCTCGTCCACCAACGCGGGCCAGGCTTTCACCTTATAGTTGCCGCGCTTCTGCTCGTAGCGGTCCGGCAGGTCGCCAAAGCTCCAGATATGCAGGCCATTCTGCTCGATACCGTCGTCAGCAACCGCCGAAAGCGTCTCCTGCACTTTGCCCTTCAGTCCGTCCTTCAACGCCTGCAAAGAGCGGCCTTCCTGAAGTTTCTTGTTTTTATCGTCCACCACGCGGAAAGTGATTTTCAGGTGTTCGGGCACCTGATCCCACTGCCAGGCTTCGCGGTCGACGGTGACGCCGGTCATCCGACGCAGCTCACGCTCGAGCGAATCGAGCAGCGGTAACTCCAGCGGCGTGACGCGGCCTAAAAACGCTTCGGCATAATTTGGCGCGGGCACAAAGTTGCGGCGTACCGGCTTCGGCAACGATTTAATCAGCGCGATAATCAGCTCGCGGCGCAGCCCTGGGATCTGCCACTCAAACCCGGCCTCTTCCACCTGGTTTAACAACGGCAGCGGAATGTGCACCGTCACGCCGTCGGCATCCGCCCCGGGTTCAAACTGGTAGCTCAGACGCAGCTTAAGGTTGCCCTGATGCCAGAAGTTCGGGTAGTCCAGCTTGCTGACCTGCTCCGCACCTTCTTTGATCAGCATGCTCTTCTCAAAGTTGAGCAGATCCGGCGTCTCGCGGCTGGCCTGTTTCCACCACTTGTCAAAGTGGCGTGCGGAAATCACTTCATGGCTGATACGCTGGTCGTAGAATTCAAACATCGTCTCATCATCGACCAGAATGTCGCGACGGCGCGACTTATGTTCCAGCTCTTCAATTTCGCTACGCAGCTTCAGGTTATCGCGGAAGAAGGCGTGACGGGTTTGCCAGTCGCCTTCCACCAGCGCGTGACGTATAAACAGCTCGCGGCACAGCGCCGGGTCAATCTGGCTGTAGTTGACCTTACGTGCGGCCACAATCGGCAGTCCATAAACGGTGACCTTTTCGGTCGCCATCACCGCGCCCTGCGCGCGTTCCCAGTGCGGTTCACTGTAGGAACGTTTGATCAGATGCTGCGCTACTGGCTCTACCCATTCCGGGTCGATGCGTGCGGCAATGCGCCCCCACAGTCGGCTGGTTTCGACCAGTTCGGCCACCATCGTCCATTTCGGCGGCTTCTTAAACAGCCCAGAGCCCGGGAAGATGGAGAAGCGCGCGTTACGCGCGCCGGTAAACTCCTGCTTGTCGGTATCTTTCATGCCGATGTGCGACAGCAGACCGGTCAGCAGCGAAATATGAATTTCGCGATACTCCGCCGGTTCGCTGTTTACCGGAATGCCCAGCTCTTTCACCACCTGACGCAGCTGGGTGTAGATGTCCTGCCACTCGCGCACGCGCAGGTAGTTAAGGAAATCCAGCTTGCACTGGCGACGGAACTGGTTAGACGACAGCGCTTTCTGCTGCTCGCCGAGGTAGTTCCACAGATTAACGAACGCCAGAAAATCTGACTCTTTGTCGTGGAAGCGACGATGCTTTTCATCGGACGCCTGCTGTTTGTCCATTGGACGTTCACGCGGGTCCTGAATGGACAGCGCCGAGGTGATAATCATCGCCTCGCGCACGCAGCCGTGTTTCTGCGCTTCCAGCACCATCCGCGCCAGACGCGGATCGACCGGCAGCTGGCTTAACTGGCGGCCTAACGGCGTCAACTTATAAGCGGTTTGCTGCTCGTCGGTGGTGATCGCGCTCAGCTCTTCCAGCAGACGCACGCCGTCCTGAATATTGCGTTTATCCGGCGCTTCAACAAACGGGAACGCTGCGATATCGCCCAGGCCCAACGCGGTCATCTGCAAAATAACGGACGCCAGGTTGGTACGCAGAATCTCCGGGTCGGTAAACTCCGGGCGGGACAGGAAGTCGTCCTCTGAATAGAGACGAATACAGATCCCCTCAGAGACACGCCCACAGCGGCCTTTACGCTGGTTGGCGGAAGCCTGCGACACCGGCTCAATCGGCAGTCGTTGTACTTTCGTACGGTAGCTATAGCGGCTGATACGCGCGGTACCGGGGTCTATCACGTATTTAATGCCCGGCACGGTGAGCGAGGTTTCCGCCACGTTGGTGGCCAGCACAATACGTCGCCCGCTATGCGGCTGGAAGACGCGGTTCTGTTCGCTGTTCGACAAACGGGCGTACAGCGGCAGAATTTCGGTATGACGCAGCTCTCGTTTGCTCAGCGCATCGGCGGTATCACGGATTTCACGCTCACCGCTCATAAAGATCAGAATATCACCCGGGCTCTCCTGCCCCAGTTCATCCACGGCGTCGAAAATCGCCTGCAGTTGGTCACGTTCGGTATCGTCCGCTTCTTCCACGATCGGGCGATATCGCACTTCGACCGGATAAGTGCGGCCAGAAACTTCGATAATTGGCGCGTTATTAAAGTGCCGGGAGAAGCGTTCAGGATCGATGGTTGCCGAGGTGATGATCACTTTCAGGTCAGGGCGACGCGGCAGCAGTTCTTTCAGGTAGCCCAGCAGGAAGTCGATGTTCAGACTGCGCTCGTGCGCTTCATCGATGATAATAGTGTCGTACTGCATCAGCAGGCGGTCCTGCTGAATTTCCGCCAGCAGAATACCGTCGGTCATCAATTTGACCATGGTGTTATCGCTGACGTGATCGCTGAATCGCACTTTGTAACCAATGCAGCCGCCCGGTTCGGTTTTCAGCTCTTCAGCAATACGGTTGGCGACGGTTCGCGCCGCCAGACGACGCGGCTGAGTATGGCCAATCAGACCTTTAATGCCGCGCCCCAACTCCATACAGATTTTGGGTAGCTGAGTGGTTTTACCCGAACCGGTCTCACCAGCGACGATCACCACCTGGTTATCGCGGATCGCGTTGAGGATATCCTGTTTTTTCTGGCTAACGGGCAGATTTTCCGGGTAGTCAATGACCGGGCGTGACGCTTCACGCAGCACAACCTTACCGGCTGCCTGTTCAATTTCCTGCGCCATCTCCTGGTAAATGGCCTGTTGAGCATCAGGATTTTTAACTTTCTTAACGCCGTGCAGTCGACGGGCAAACCGCTGTTTATCCCGCAACGTTAGCGCATCAAGGCGCTGACTCAGCATAGCGAAGGTTATTTTTTGTTGTTCTGTCATAGTCTTATTGGGCAGTACGGTGCCTGGAAAAACGCTTATCAAGTATCGCTCTATCATACCACATTCGTGCACTCTGAGCTTTGTTCAAAAAAACTGAATATAGAATTCGATATATTGCGCTATCCCTGTGGCAGGATTGTGAATAAAGTGTCACTAAGCAACAGGGCACAGCCCGTCAATCAAATATAAGGAATCACGTAATGAGCAAAGTATTAGTTCTGAAATCCAGCATCCTGGCAGGCTACTCTCAATCTGGTCAGCTGTCCGACTATTTTGTTGAACAGTGGCGTGAAAAGTACTCCGCTGATGAAATCACCGTACGTGACCTGGCCGCCAACCCGATTCCGGTGCTGGATGGTGAACTGGTCGGCGCGCTGCGTCCGAGCGATTCCCCGCTGACCCCGCGCCAGCAGGAAGCGCTGAATCTTTCTGACGAACTGATTGCCGAGCTGAAAGCACACGATGTGATTGTTATCGCCGCGCCGATGTACAACTTCAACATCCCGACTCAGCTGAAAAACTACTTCGACCTGATTGCCCGCGCTGGCGTCACCTTCCGCTACACCGAAAAAGGCCCGGAAGGCCTGGTGACCGGCAAACGCGCAATCATCCTGACCAGCCGCGGCGGCATCCATAAAGATACCCCGACCGACCTGATCACCCCGTACCTGAACGTGTTCCTGGGCTTCATCGGCATCACCGACGTGAACGTCGTCTTTGCTGAAGGCATCGCTTACGGCCCGGAAATGGCGACCAAAGCGACTGCTGAAGCGAAAGCAGCGATCGACAGCCTCGTGGCTTAATCGCCGTCTGACAGTCAAAAGCCCTGCATAAATGCAGGGCTTTTTTTTGCCTTCACGATACCTCGTTCCGGTTACTTTTTCTCATAACGCAGGTAGCCTGCAATACCGCCGCCGCCATCTTTCGGGTGGTGAACGCCGTCATGAACTTCCACACAGGCAAAATCAAACGGTGATACCCCCTCAATACAGGCCACATTCACGCCATACTGCTGCGGATTCGAGCGCCGCTGATGGAAGGTATAAATGCCGCACACAGAGCAGAAAAAGTGCGCCGCCTCACCGGTATTAAAGCGATACTCCGTGAGTTTATCCTTCCCACGTAGGATTTCGATTCCCGCCAGCGGCGCAGAAACGGCAACCGCCCCACGCATCCGGCAGTATGAGCAGTTACAGCGACGCGCGGTGTTGAAGCCATCGCTCAGTTCAACGGTAAACGCCACCGCGCCACAGTGGCACTGGGCGGAAAGTTTGTCAGTCATTGAACCTCCCGTCAGCCTTTCGCGGCAATACCGTCAAGCGTCGCCAGCGTCTCAGGGGACAAGGTCAACTCCGCAGCCGCCATATTTTCCCGCAAATGCGCCACCGACGAGGTGCCGGGGATCAGCAGAATATTCGGCGAACGGTGCAACAGCCAGGCCAGCGCAACCTGCATGGGCGTCGCGCCAAGGGAGTGAGCGACCTCATTCAACGTAGAGGATTGCAGCGGAGAAAAGCCGCCAAGCGGAAAGAACGGCACATAGGCGATACCGTCACGCGCCAGCGCATCAATCAGCGCATCATCACTACGATGGGCAATGTTGTATTCGTTCTGTACGCAGACTATCGGCACAATCTTGCGCGCTTCCGCTACCTGCGTCGGCGTCACGTTGCTCAAGCCGATATGCTTCACCAGCCCCTGCTGCTGCAGCTCGGCCAACGTGCTGACACTGGCTTCAATCGAGCCTTCGCCCGGACCATGGCCATCGCCGATCATCACGCGCATGTTGACCACATCCAGCACGTCCAGGCCGAGATTGCGCAAGTTGTCGTGCACCGCCTGCTTGAGTTCTTCGGGGGAAAAAGCCGGTAGCCAGGAGGCGTCATCCCCACGGCGGGCGCCGATTTTGGTGACAATCGTCAGGTCATCAGCATACGGATGCAGCGCTTCGCGAATGATCTGATTAGTAACGTGTGGGCCGTAGAAATCGCTGGTATCGATGTGATTGACGCCCAGTTCGAGGGCTTCGCGCAGCACGGAAATGGCCGCGTGGCGGTCTTTCGGCGGGCCGAATACGCCGGGGCCAGCCAGCTGCATCGCCCCGTAACCGAGGCGATTAACAAATTGAGAACCAAGGGAAAACGTACCGTACTGAGTCATAACGTCCTGCCTGTAGCATCATGAAAGTGACTGACAGTATAGAAACGCTTTCCCGTTAGTAACTGTGCTTTTTATGCCATAACGGTAAAAAAAGCTTATTGTCATGCGACACTGCGCTGGTGATGATTCATCAGCCAGAACACCGCTACTCCCGCCAGCACAATACCTGGCGCCGAGGCGGCCATCACGCCAACGGTCCCGGTGCCCAGCGCCAGCATTTTTCCCGCCAGCAGCGGACCGCTCATCGCGCCCAGCCGCCCTACGGCCACCGCGGTGCCGACGCCGGTGGCGCGGATTTCGGTGCGGTAGAACAGCGGTGCCAGCGCATAAAGCACGCTTTGCCCGCCGGTGGCGAACATCCCGGCCACGAAGCCTGCGCCCAGCATCATGCCAAACGAGTTGGCCGCACCGAGAGAAATCAGCGATGCCAGCATCCCGCAGTAGATCAGCAGCGACATTTTAATGGGGCTGAGTTTATCCATCAGCGCGCCCAGCATCAGCGTGCCTAACGCCGCGCCGATTTGTAGGGCGAACATGACTCCAGCGGCCTGCGAACGGCTAAAGCCCTGATCGACCAGCAGCATCGGCAGCCAGTTGATCAGCATGTAAACCACCAGCAGCGTGAAGAAGTAGCACAACCACAACAGCAGCGTCGAAGAAGCGGTTCCGGAAGCGAAAATCGCCCGCAGCGGCGCAGGAGCCTCTTGCTGCTGACTGCTGAACGCCTGCGACTCCGGCAGACGGAGCATCAGCAGCGGTACCAGCAATAGCGGCACCACGCCGCCGACCCAGAAGATCGTTTGCCATTCCTGCGTCAGGCCGCTAAAGCCCAGGGCTGCCGCCAGCGCCGCGCCAATCGGCACGCCGCAATACATCAGGCTCACTGCGGTGCCGCGAAAACGCGGGCCCGCCGCTTCCGAAGTGAGTGCGATAAGGTTAGGCAGCGCGGCGCCTAAACCTGCACCGGTCATAAAGCGGGCAAAGACCAGCGAGTGAAAATCCCACGCCAGCGCGGTGACGATGGAAAACAGACCAAACAGCACAACGGACCCCAGCAGCACCTTCTTGCGCCCGTGCCTGTCGGCGAGCATGCCGCCGAACAGCGCGCCCGGCAGCAGTCCGAGGATCCCGGCGCTGAAGATCCAGCCCATCTGCATTTTATCGAGTGAAAACGCCTGTGCGATGCCGACTGCGGCAATTCCAGCGGCCTGTAAATCCAGCCCTTCCATCAGGGCGACCAAAAAGCAAAGCCCGACGGTTTGCATCAGGCGAGCGGTGTTCGGCGGTGAGGAGACATGGGTAATATTCGACATAGTGCTACCTTCTGTAGAGTGCAGGTGTAAAGACGGCCGGTACATTGCCAGCCGCGTTTTTTCTTTGCCATGCGCCCGGTCGATACATTGCCGACCGGATCGTTATCAGGCTTGCGCTTTCGCTTTCAGATCCAGCGCCACGTCGACGATCATATCTTCCTGACCGCCCACCATCCGGCGTTTGCCCAGTTCGACCAGAATATCTACCGCGCTCAGGCCGTAACGTGCGGCAGCCACTTCGCTATGACGCAGGAAGCTGGAGTAAACACCGGCATAACCCAGCGCTAACGTTTCGCGATCGACGCGCACCGGACGGTCCTGTAATGGACGCACCAGATCGTCCGCCGCGGCCATCAATGCGTACAGGTCGGTACCGTGCTGCCAGCCCTGCTTGTCGGCGGCGGCGATAAACACCTCCAGCGGCGCGTTACCGGCTCCCGCGCCCATCCCCGCCAGGCTGGCGTCGATGCGGTCACAGCCCTCTTCTACCGCCACCAGCGAGTTGGCAACACCGAGGCTCAGGTTGTGGTGCGCGTGCATACCGGTCTGGGTTTCCGGTTTCAACACCGCTTTCAGCGCGCGGAAGCGATCGCGAATGTCGTTCATGTTCATCGCGCCGCCGGAATCCACCACGTAGATACAGGTCGCGCCGTAGCTTTCCATCAGCTTCGCCTGTTTTGCCAGGTTTTCCGGCGTGGTCATGTGGCTCATCATCAGGAAGCCTACGGTGTCCATGCCTAGCTCGCGGGCGTAAGCAATATGCTGCGCGGAAACGTCCGCTTCCGTACAGTGGGTCGCTACACGCACGACACGCGCCCCGGCCTGATACGCATTTTTCAGATCGTGCAACGTACCGATGCCCGGAATCAGCAGCGTGGCGATTTTGGCGTGCTGCACCACTTCTGCGGCGGCGGCGATCCACTCGATGTCGCTGTGCGCGCCAAAACCATAGTTAAAGCTCGAGCCTTGCAGACCATCGCCATGGGCTACTTCAATCGAGTCAACGCGCGCATCGTCCAGGGCTTTAGCAATCTGGCGCACGTTATCGAGCGAATACTGATGACGAATCGCGTGCATGCCGTCGCGTAACGTCACATCCGAGATATAGAGTTTTTTACCGTTCATGCGACTTCTCCTGCCACTTTCACCAGCGTTTCAGCCATTTTTTCTGCAGTCGACATTGCCGCAGAGGTCATAATGTCGAGGTTACCGGCGTAGGCCGGCAGATAGTGCGCCGCCCCTTCGACTTCGAGATAGACGGCGGTTTTCAGTCCGGAGAACTGCCCCACGCCCGGAATGTTGACCGGTTTATCCTGAGGAATCACTTCAAACTGGACTTTTTGTTTCAGTCGATAGCCCGGCACATAGGCCTGCACCGCCGCCGCCATCTCTTCAATAGATGCTTCAATTTCCGCCTGTGACGCCGCTTCGCTCAGCACATAGACAGTGTCGCGCATCATGACCGGCGGCTCGGCCGGGTTGAGAATGATGATGGCTTTTCCTTTCGCCGCGCCGCCGACCACCTCAATCGCCTGCGAGGTCGTTTCGGTGAATTCATCAATGTTGGCACGCGTTCCCGGCCCGGCAGACTTACTGGAGATCGAGGCGATAATTTCCGCGTAGTGTACCTTCGCCACGCGTGAGACCGCCGCTACCATCGGGATGGTCGCCTGTCCGCCGCAGGTCACCATATTGACGTTGCCCTGCGACAGATTTTTATCGAGGTTGACCACCGGCACGCAGTATGGGCCGATGGCTGCCGGAGTCAGGTCAATCAGGCGAATCCCCGGTTTCGCCTTGCGCAAGGCGGCATCGTTTTTCACGTGCGCCCCGGCGCTGGTGGCGTCGAAAACGATGTCGATATCGGCAAACTCAGGCATCGCCATTAATCCGGCCACGCCTTGGTGGGTCGTGGCAACGCCCATCCGCGCGGCGCGGGCCAGCCCGTCGGAGTTCGGGTCGATGCCGACCATCACCGACATTTCCAGGTGTTTGCCGTGGCGGAGGATTTTGATCATCAGGTCGGTGCCGATATTGCCGGAACCGATGATGGCGACTTTACATTTGCTCATGACTGACTTCCTTCTTGCTCAGAAAACGTCGCGGATACCGAGCCAATGCCCTCGATTACCGCCTCGAAACGATCGCCTGGCTTAATCGCCACCATCGGTCCCAGCGCGCCGGTGAGCACGATGTCACCCGCACGTAGCGGCTCGCCCAGGCTGGCCATTTTGCGCGCCAGCCAGACGGCGGCGTTGAGCGGATGGCCCAGGCATTCACTGCCGCGACCGCTGGAAACCTCTTCGTTATTACGCGTCATGGTCATTGCGCAGTTTTTCAGGTCCAGCGCCGCCGGACGCTGCGCCGGGCCGCCAACCACATACACGCCACAGGAGGCGTTATCCGCCACGGTATCAACAAACTTGATTGACCAGTCGCGCACGCGGCTGCCCACCACTTCCAGGGCCGGAACCACCCACTCAATAGCGTTGTACAACTCATCAAACGTGGTGTCGGCATGCGGCAGGTCGCGCTTTAACACCAGCGCGATTTCCGCTTCAATCTTCGGTTGTAAAACGCGACCAAAGGGAATGGTTTCGTTATCGCCGTAGCACATATCGGCGAATAACGTGCCGAAGTCCGGCTGGTCAACGCCCAACTGCTGCTGCACTTTCGGATGGGTTAATCCGACCTTGCGCCCGACGATACGACGCCCTTGCGCCACCGCGTGCTCGACGTTAAGACGCTGAATGGCGTACGCCGCTTCTGCGTTATCAATACCAATCACCTCACGCAGCGGCTCAACGGCCACGCCCGTCTGCTCGGCTTCACGCAATGCGGCGGCCAGCGAGGCCAGAGAATTCGTAGACATAGCGGCTCCTTATTGACGCGCGAGGAAGTTCAGCACCAGTTGGTTGAAGGCTTCGGCATGCTCCCACTGCGCCCAGTGCCCACAATCGCGGTAAACGTGCAGTTCGGAACCGTTAATACCGGAAAGCAGGCGCAGGCCCGCGTCCATCGGCACGAAGCGATCGTTACGTCCCCATACCACCAGCGTCTGGGCCTTAATTTCCCCCAGACGCGGTCCGAAATCCGGGAACTGTTTCGGGTTGGCCTCAAGGCTCTTGATAAAGTTTTCCAGGTGATCGCGTCGCGACAGCATGTTGTTCAGGCGCGCTTCAAACAGCGCTTCCGTCAAATCACTGGTGTCATAGACGAAAATACTCATCATTTTTTTGAGATTTTCGATAGTCGGCTCACGGTACAGCCCGTTCAGCAGTTTGATGCCTTCGGTCGGCATCGGGGTGAACAGACTCATCCCGCCGGTACCGCCGCCCATCAGCACCAGTTTGCCCACGCGCTCAGGCCAGGTCAGGGTGAACGCCACGGCGCTGTGGCCGCCCATCGAGTTACCCAGCAGGTGAACTTTCTGGATATCTAACTGATCGACCACGCTTTTCAGAATGCGCGCATTCAGGTCGGAGCGAGAACCGGTATTGACGATCGAATCGCTTTTCCCCCAGCCAGGGCAGTCCAGCAGAATGACGCGATAGCCCGCTTCAACTAACGGGTCGATGTTGCGGCTAAAGTTGGCCCAGCCCGTAGCCCCCGGGCCTGAACCGTGCAGCAGCACGACCGTTTCATCGCCCTGGCCGCAGTCGTTATAGTGAATGCGCAGCGTCTGTCCGGCTTCTTCAACGTTGAGAAAACGGCTGGTTGCGGCTTCGGTTTGAGGTTGATAGCTCATCATATTCTCCTGCTTAATCAATTCGTTGTGGTGGCGCTTAGCGAGCCAAATCCGGCGATCCATTCTGGGATCGGGCGATAATAACGGCCTTCCGTGCGGTAGCTGCCCATCGCGGAAAGCGTGGCGAACGCGGCGGCCCAGGTTTTCACTTCATGGGTCGATTTACCGGCGATCGCGGAAAGTTCTTCATTGCTGATGGCATCCAGTTCCGCCAGGCGGCCCTGTTCCAGCAGCGTCATAAACTGGTTGTCCCACACCGGGTTCAGTGGATGCAGCGTTTTCTGGTCTTCCACAAAACGCTCGGCGGCTTCAATCACGCGGCGCTGGCGCAGCTCGCGCTCGTCCGGCGGCAGCTGTTTACCGCTGCCCAGCAGGCGGTCGCGCATATGGGCATCCACTTTCGCCAGTTCGGGAACCGGCGGCTGATGCGACAGGCCGCCGGAGCCTAAAATCAGCACCCGCTTATTGAGCGTCGACAGAAAACGCCCCATCGCTTCGCCCAACATGCGCGTGCGCTGGAAGCCCGGCAGCGGCGTGGCGACACCGTTGATAAACACCGGCAGAACCGGCACCTTGTCCAGCCCGCCCAGCAGCAACTCCAGCGGCTGAGCAAACCCGTGATCGACCTGCATACAGTAGGAGACGGCGAGATCGATGCCGCTTTTCATCACCGAATGAGCGCAGGCTTCCGCCAGCTCCGTCGGCACCGGCAGTACGCCCGCGGCGGTGGAGAAATCGCCAATCGAGGTCGCGCCGACGCCTAAACAGAACGGTGGCATCACGTCATAGAAAAAGCCGTTGTAGTGATCCGGGGCGAACAGCACCACCAGCTCGGGGTCAAACGCCGCAATACGTGCGCTGGCGTCGGCAATCACGCCGTTTACTTCATCCAGCACATCCTGTGCCGGGTCGACATAACCCACCAGCGGCGTGTGGGAGAGACAGTGGAGATAGACATTCATCTCAGGCCACCTTTTCTTCATTAAGAGCCGATTCCAGGCTCGTCAGCGCCATCACGTGAGCAAGCTGGTCCAGGGTTTTATTGAGGGTTTGCGGAATAGCCAGCGCGGCGACGAAACGGTCCGGACGCACCACCACCAGCGAAGCGTTCTGCGCGGCAAACCAGGTTTTGAGACGGTTCTGGGTATCGCCAAGGCGGATCACGCCGTCAAAATTGTCCTGCGGACTACGAATCTGGACGTCCGGCACCACCTGAATAAAACAGGTTCCCAGCGCACGCCATTGCGCAATCTGACTTTCGCTCATGCCCCACAATGGGTTGCAGCCCCAGGCGATCACCGCGAACTTCGCGCCAATCACATCATCCAGCAGCACAACATCGCCGTTTTCGCGGGTCACTTTCGGTTGGATAAACATCTTGCCGACCGGAGACGCTTTCGCATCACCTTCCAGCAACAGCGCGCCTTCACGGTACTGTGGCATCGGTTTAAAGCGCATTTCGAGGAAGTAACGTTTCACCGGCGGGATGTAGTTCAGCAGCCAGGAGATACCGTCGCGTACGGTGCCATGCCAGCGTTTCGCCGGAGCCAGGACGTTACCGGCGGTAACGGAGAGATCGATCATCGCTTTGGCGTGGTCACGACGCTCTTGCTGATAGCTGTCGAGCAGCGAATCTCCCGCTTTGCCGTTCACCACCATCGCCAGTTTCCACGCCAGGTTAAAGGCATCGCGCATGCCGCTGTTGTAACCCTGCCCCTGCCAGACCGGCATGATGTGGGCAGCGTCACCGGCCAGCAGGACGCGGTCAACGCGGAAGCGTTCGGCAATACGCGCGTTGTGGGTGTAGACGCGCTGGCGGATCAGCTCTACGTTATCCGGGTCCGGCAGCACCTGACTGAGTAAGCGGCGCATGTTTGCCGGTTCGCTCAGTTGGGCTTCGGTTTCGCCCGGCATCACCATAAATTCAAAGCGACGTACGCCGTGAGGCAGCGCTGCCGAAACATAAGGGCGCACCGGGTCGCAGCACAGATAAACATGCGGCGTTGCCAGCGGGTCGTTAGCAATATCGATAACGATCCACTGGTTTGGTGCGGTTTTCCCTTCAAACGGCACGTTCAGCGTACGGCGGATAAAACTCGCGCCGCCGTCGCAGGCCACCAGCCAGTTCGCCCGTACCGTTTCCCGTTCGCCATCCGGCCCTTTCAGGTTAATCGTGACAGCGTCACCTTTTTGACTAAATGCTTCCAGCTCGCGCGAGAACAGGCAGCGGACGTTTGGAAAACGGCTCAGCCCCTGGAACATCACTTCATCTACCTGCGGCTGAATAAACGCATTACGGCGCGACCAGCCAAATTCGTCGGTCATCGGCTGGATATCGGCAAAGCAGCGACCTTTTGGCGTCAAAAAACGCATCGCGTGCCACGGCGTAGTATGCGGCAGCACTTTCTCTACCAGTCCAACGGACTGCATGGTGCGCAGCGCTTCATCATCAATGCCAATGGCACGCGGATAGTCGATCAATTTATCCAGCTTCTCGACCACCAGCACTTCAACGCCCATCTGCCCCAGGTAGTTGGCCATCATCAGCCCCACCGGACCGGCACCGGCGATAGCGACCTGAACCTGATGTTGAACGGCGGGTTGGATATCCGGATTGGATGTTGTCATTTTCAATACCTCACGACTCGGACCAGGCGCGTTTGCTCTGTTACAACACAAGCGCGCTTGTTAATTTGATGTAAAAATATTTTTATAATGAGCGCAGTATATGTCCGGGGATTTGGGCTACAATCAAAACAGCCCAGGTTGTGCACCAGGTGCACAACGTTGTTTTAGATATAAAAATGTCAGGAAATATGAAGAATAACGATGCGACCGATTACAAAACCGTGCGGGGATTAACGCGAGGTTTATTGTTGCTGAATTTGTTAAATAAATTCGACGGAGGCGCGTCAACCGCGACGTTGGCGGAGTTTAGTGGCCTGCACCGTACCACCGTCAGAAGGCTTCTGGAGACCCTCCAGGAAGAGGGGTATGTGCGACGCAGTTTGTCAGATGATAGTTTCCGTTTGACCATGAAAGTGCGGCAGTTAAGTGAGGGATTTCGTGACGAACATTGGATTTCTGCACTTGCAACGCCGTTACTTGGAGAATTATTGCGCGAGGTCATTTGGCCGACAGATTTAACCACGCTGGACGTCGATGCCATGGTGGTACGTGAAACAACCCACCGTTTTAGCCGCCTTTCCTTCCACCGTTCGATGGTGGGTCGCCGTCTGCCGTTGCTGCTGACCGCTTCCGGCTTGACCTGGCTTGCCTTTTCGCCGGAGCACGAGCGTCAGCCCATTATTGAAATGCTGGCAACAAGGCCGGAAGAAGAATATCAGTTGGCCCGTGAGCCGGAAAAACTGCATGCAATTCTCGAGAAGACGCGCAAAAACGGCTACGGTTCCAACTTCCAGGGCTGGCAGCTGGAACAGAAAATCGCCTCTATCGCCGTACCGGTTCGTAGCCAGGAACGCGTGATTGGCTGCCTGAACCTGGTCTATATTGCCAAAGCGATGACGATTGAACAGGCGGCAGAAAAACATCTGGCCGCCCTGCTGCGAGTTACCCGGCAGATTGAGGAACGGATGGAAGAGGAAGAGATCTTTTATGAACACCGTTAAACGCGGGATTTTCGCGGTTAGCGTATAAGTCTTATCGCCGTAGCGTGGTTTTTCTTATCACCCGTTGTTTCTACTATCCGGGTATTGCCAGTCCATACCCGGAGACATCATGAAAGCCTTTGCCATTACCCGCGCAGCCACCAACGGCAGCAACATTCCGTTTATCAACGAAATAATGCTTCCCATCCCACAAGCTCAAGGCCACGACCTGCTGGTGGAGATCAAGGCCATTTCCGTCAATCCCGTCGACACCAAGGTGCGCGCCGGTTTCTCTGCCGACACGCCGCGCGTGTTGGGCTGGGACGCCGTTGGCGTGGTGAAAGCCGTGGGTAATGAAGTCACCCTTTTCTCTCCAGGCGATGAAGTCTGGTACGCTGGCGCGTTAGGCCGCCCCGGCAGCAACAGCGAATTCCAGTTAGTTGATGAGCGTATTGTCGCGTTAAAACCACGCTCGCTGGATAACGCGTCTGCCGCCGCGCTACCGCTTACCGCCATCACCGCATGGGAACTACTGTTCGACCGACTGGGCGTAACGCGCGACGGTAACGAAGGCGATACGCTGCTGATCGTCGGCGCGGCAGGCGGTGTGGGTTCCATTCTGACCCAGCTAGCCAGCAAGCTGACCAAAATGACCGTCATCGGCACGGCCTCGCGTCCAGCAAGCCAGCAGTGGGTTCGCGAAGCCGGTGCGCATCACGTGATCGACCACAGCAAACCGCTGAGCGAAGAGTTGGCACGTATTGGCGTAAAAGAAGTGACCCACGTTGCCAGCCTGAACAATACCGAGTCGCATTATTTATCGCTGATCGCCGCGCTGGCCCCGCAAGGCAAACTGGCGCTGATTGACGATCCGCAAAGCCTTGATGTGGTGCCGTTGAAGCTGAAAAGCATTTCGCTGCATTGGGAGTTTATGTTTACTCGTTCGATGTTTGAAACCCGCGACATGATTGCCCAGCATCAGTTGCTGTCTGAAGTGGCGACGTTAATCGATAACCAGGTGATTAAAACCACGCTCGGCGAGCATTACGGCGCGATCACCGCCGAAAATCTGCAAAAAGCGCACGTACAGCTGGAAACCGGTCGTGCCGTTGGGAAAATTGTGCTGGAGGGATTTTAAGATGATTTCCATTATTGCCGTGCTGAAAGCGCGCCCGGGTAAAACGGAATTCTTGCGCGACGCGCTGAAAGCACTGCTGCAGCCCACGCGTCAGGAGCCCGGCAATCTGGACTATGCGCTCTTTCAACTGCGCGATGAGCCAGAGACGTTTTACGTTCGGGAATCCTGGCGAGATGAGGCGGCGCTGGAGGAACATATTGCCTTACCGCACTTTCAGGCTTTTATTGGGCAGATGGAGAGCCTGTTGGCGGAACCGCTACGTCTGGATTACTTAACGCCGATTGAGGCTGACTAGCGATAAATATGCACTCTCTTCTGAAGAAGAGAGTGCATCGTCTTACACCACTGCGGTCGTCAACCGCGAGGTGCAACAGAGCAGCCCTTGTTCGTCGAGGATCTCAATTTGCCAGACCTGATGGCGACGCCCGGCATGCAGCGCTTTACACACTCCCCGTACCCGCCCGCTGCGCACAGAACGAATGTGGTTAGCGTTAACCTCCAGCCCGACCACCCGCAGCTCACCTTCAGTACACAGGTACCCGGCCACGGAGCCCAACGTTTCGGCCAGCACGACGGATGCGCCGCCGTGCAGCAGGCCAAACGGCTGATGCGTGCGGCTATCCACCGGCATCGTCGCTTCCAGCGCATCGTCCCCCAGGCGCGTAAACTGAATATCCAGCAGCCCCACCATATTACCTTCGCCCATGGCGTTAAGCGCCTCGAGCGTGGTTTGCCGTCTCCAGATCATCCGATAATCTCCAGTAAAGCCTGTAATGGGTGGCGCACGCCGTTACCCTCAACACGCTTCACCTGACTGCGGCACGAGTAGCCTGTTGCCAGGCAGCGATTGCGCGGAAGGCGCTGCATCGCCTGCTGCCACGACAATTCGTAGATCCCCAACGAATTAGCGTGGTTCTTCACCTCGTGGCCGTAGGTCCCCGCCATGCCGCAGCAGCCCACGCTAACGTTTTCCAGCGTCGCGCCAAAGCGGGCAAAGATTGTCGCCCATTGCTTCGGCGCCGTCGGCAGCGCGGTCACTTCGGTACAGTGCCCAAACAGATACCAGGGTTCGCCCGATGGCGACACACTTTCGCGTTGCGCCACCACCTGCGGCAGCCATTCGTGCACCAGCATAACGTTGAAATCGCCGCGCTGGTCGCCCAGCACCTGCTTGTACTCATCGCGATAACACAGCACCAACGCCGGGTCGACGCCCACCATCGGCATCCCCAGCGCCGCAACGCGGTTCAGGTAATCCGCCGTTTTCTGCGCGGTTTTGGTAAAACGAGTGACGAAGCCCTTAATATGCTGCGCCTTACCGTTCGGTGAGAACGGCAGCAGCACCGGCTGATAGCCGAGCGTGTCGATCAGACGAACAAAATCGGCCACGACCTGCGCGTCGTAGTAGCTGGTAAAGGGATCCTGCACCACCAGCACGGTTTGCGCTTTTTGTTCCGGCGTCAACGTTTCCAGCTGTTCGAGCGTCATATTGGCCGAACGATGGGTAACCATCTGTTTTTGCAGCGATGGCGCGGAAAGCAGCGGTAAATCGACCATGCCGATGTGTTTTTCCGACAGCTTGCGCACCAGCGGTTGGCTCATAAAGAAGTTGAAGGTCTTCGGCGCGCGGGCCATCAGCGGGGCATAGCTTTCGACCGTTGCCACCAGATGATCGCGCACCGGGCGCAGATAACGGGTGTGATAGAGCTGAAGAAAACGCGAACGGAACTCCGGCACGTCGATTTTAATCGGGCACTGGGTCGAGCAGGCTTTACAGGCCAGACAGCCTGACATCGCCTCTTTCACCTCATGAGAGAAGTCGTATTCGCCCTTACGCGCATGCCAGCTGTTGCGCGTGCGCTCAACCAACGAGCGCAGGCTGGCGCGTTTCTCCGGCAGCTCTCTTTCCAGTAATAACGGATCAACGCCGCGATCCGCCAGCAGACGCAGCCATTCGCGCACCAGCGTGGCGCGGCCTTTCGGCGAGTGCATACGGTTATTGGTGATTTTCATCGACGGGCACATCGGGCTTTTGGCATCGAAGTTGAAGCACAGGCCGTTGCCGTTACACTCCATCGCGCCGCGCCAGGATGAACGCACGGTCACCGGGATTTGTCGGTCATAGGTGCCGCGTTTTACCGCGTCCACCTTCATCATCGGAGCATCCACGCCTTCCGGCGGACAAATTTTGCCGGGGTTAAGGCGGTTATCGGGGTCAAAGGCCGCCTTCACTTTGCGCAGCTCGCCGTACAGCTGCTCGCCGAAGAAGGCCGGGCTGTATTCCGCGCGGAAACCTTTACCGTGTTCCCCCCACAGCAGGCCGCCGTACTTAGCCGTCAGCGCCACCACTTCATCGGAAATCTGCTTCATCAGCACTTCTTGCTGCGGGTCGCACATATCCAGCGCCGGACGCACGTGCAGCACGCCCGCATCGACGTGGCCAAACATGCCGTAGCTCAGCCCGTGGCTATCGAGTAGCGCGCGAAATTCAACAATATAATCGGCGAGATGCTCCGGCGGTACGCAGGTGTCTTCGGCAAACGGGATAGGCTTAGCCGCCCCTTTGGCGTTACCCAGCAGACCAACCGCTTTTTTACGCATGGCATAAATACGCTCGATGCCGTCCAGCTCATTACAGCGCTGCCAGCCAATCAGCCCGCCTTCATTCTGCGCAATCAGTTCATCCAGCCGCGCGCACAGCGCGCTGACCTGACCTTCAATCAACGCTTCATCATCGCCAGAGAACTCAACGATATTGAGCCCCAGCATCTCTTTATCGGGTACGTCGGTAATCAGCTCGCTCACCGAATGCCAGACGATATCTTCCCGCGCCAGGTTCAATACCTTCGAATCGACGGTTTCAACTGACAAGGCGCGCGCTTCCACCATAAAGGGCGCATTGCGCAGCGCAGAGTCAAAGGAGTCATACTTAATATTGACCAGCCGACGCACCTTCGGCAGCGGCGTAATATCCAGCCGCGCTTCGGTAATGAACGCTAGCGTACCTTCGGAACCGGTGAGAATGCGGGTCAAATCAAACTCGGTCATCTCATCGTTAAAGACGTGGCGCAGGTCATAACCGGTGAGGAAGCGGTTCAGTTTGGGGAATTTGTCGAGGATCAGCTGGCGGTTGTCGCGACAGCGTTCAAAAACGGTGCGGTAAATACGCCCCACCGCCGACTGCTCTTTGGCTAACGTCTCGGCCAGCGCCACCGGCATCGGCTGCGTATCGAGAATATCGCCACCCAGCAGAACGGCACGCACGCCCAGCACGTGATCGGAGGTTTTACCGTACACCAAAGACCCCTGCCCGGAGGCGTCGGTATTGATCATTCCCCCCAGCGTCGCGCGGTTGCTGGTCGACAGCTCCGGGGAGAAGAAATAGCCGTAGGGCTTAAGATACTGGTTAAGCTGATCTTTAATCACGCCCGCTTCCACGCGCACCCAACCCTCTTCAGGGTTGATTTCAATGATGCGATTCATATAACGGGACATGTCGATAATGATGCCCTGATTCAGCGCCTGGCCGTTGGTGCCAGTGCCGCCACCGCGCGGGGTGAATATCAGGGATTGAAAGCGTTCTTCTGCCGCCAGACGAGCCAGCAGCGCGACATCCGCCGTGGAGCGCGGGAATACTACCGCATCGGGAAGAAGCTGGTAGATACTGTTATCGGTCGCCATCGTTAGCCTGTCGGCATAGCCGGTGGCGGTATCGCCGGTAAAGCCTTGTTGCTCCAGTGCCTGCAAATAATTCAGCACCAGCTGAACTACGCCAGGTGCCTGGGAAATCTGTGGGATCATTACGTTTGACCCTTTCTGAATGTTGTGTTGTACGCACAGCATCCCGCCGGTTTGCGCGTAGGCGGCAAACGGCAAAGAGGCCGTGTATAAATAATTAATCGTTTGCGTCGTGCAGTTATCGTTTTATCACATTTTTTTCTTATGCGCCCGGGAGTTTTTGTCGCAGAATCAGCGCCGGGAATTTATTGATATTATTATCAATGAACGATTTACGCTGCGTCAGCGCTTTGACGAGCAACAGAAGGTAAAACTCATTTATGAACACGATCCCTCGGCCTCGTGATATTCCACAAATCCTCCTATCAGTGCTGTTTTTAGCGCTGATGATCATCGCCTGTTTATGGATTGTTCAGCCGTTTATTCTGGGCTTCGCCTGGGCGGCGACTATCGTGATTGCCACCTGGCCGGTGCTGCTCTGGTTTCAGCGCCTGCTTTTCGGTCGCCGTTCGCTCGCCGTACTGGTAATGACGCTTTTGCTCTTTTTACTGTTTGTTATTCCCATCTCTCTGCTGGTCAACAGCCTGGTTGACGGCAGCACACCGCTGGTGCATGCCATCACCAGCGGCAATCTGACCCTGCCGGACCTGGCCTGGTTAAACAGTATTCCGTTTATTGGCGCGAAGCTCTATAGCGGCTGGCATAGCCTGCTGGATATGGGGGGCAGCGCATTGATGGCGAAAGTTCGCCCTTACATCGGCACCACGACCACCTGGTTTGTCGGCCAGGCGGCGCACGTTGGCCGTTTCCTGATGCACAGTGCGCTGATGTTGCTGTTCAGCGCACTGCTGTACTGGCAGGGAGAAAAGGTCGCCTTCGGGATGCGTTATTTTGCCACGCGTCTTGCCGCCAAGCGCGGCGACGCTGCGGTACTGCTGGCGGGACAGGCGATTCGCGCCGTGGCGCTCGGCGTGGTGGTCACCGCATTGGTTCAGGCGGTGCTGGGCGGCATTGGCCTTGGCATCTCCGGCGTACCCTATGCCACGCTGCTCACGGTGGTGATGATCTTCTCCTGCCTGGTACAACTTGGGCCACTGATTGTTTTAGTGCCGAGCATTATTTGGTTGTACTGGACCGGAGACACCACCTGGGGCACGGTACTGCTGGTGTGGAGCTGCGTAGTGGGCACCATGGATAACGTTATTCGCCCGATGCTGATTCGTATGGGCGCTGACCTGCCGATGATTCTGATTCTCTCCGGCGTTATCGGCGGTCTGGTCGCCTTCGGCATGATTGGCCTGTTTATCGGCCCGGTGCTGCTGGCCGTTTCCTGGCGTCTGTTCGATGCCTGGCTGCACGAAGTGCCACCGCCGTCGACTGACCCGGACGACGTGCTGGAAGAGCTCAATGAGCTGGAAAAAGATAACTATCCGAAACAATAAGATAGATAAAAGGCGGGGTAAACCCGCCTTTTACTTAAGTGACGCTGATTTATTTCCTCTTTTTTTCCCCCTGTACGCCCTCTGTCTGCGACATACCACGGAAATCATTCACATTTATTTAACTATTGAGACGAATCCGATCGACGCAAAAATTGAGCATGCCTACTATAAGGACCAAGGCAATAGATCAACCCCTTGATTTATATATCCCCTGAGTGAAACAACGAATTGCTGTGTGTAGTCTTTGCCCATCTCCCACGATGGGCCTTTTTTTTGCCTGTAGCACAGCAGTCACCCGGATGCGTGACATCCGGGTTCGAGATTAATGCCCCACTTCGCAGCGGCTCATCATTTTCCAGTTGGAAGGCAGAACTCGGGTTTCTCCCGTCACCCTCACCGTCGCACGGCCATGGATATCCGCCGAAGAACTCCCGACCTGCAGTTCAAATTCACCGGGTTCGACAATACGCTCACCCACATAGTTGGTGAAATTAAGCATATCGACCGGCAGCGTGAAGATGAGCGTTGCCTGTTCGCCCGGCGCAAGCGTAACGCGCTGGAAAGCTTTCAGTTCCTGGAGTGGGCGCACCATTGAGGCGACCTTATCGCGCACATAGACCTGCACGACTTCACTGCCGCTGCGTTCACCGTGGTTTTTAACCGTCACACGTAGCGTGATGTTACCGTCGATAGCCACTTCAGGCTGCGCTAACTGCGGTTCACCGTATTGGAAATCCCCCCAGCCTTTACCGTAGCCAAATGGATACAGCGCGCCAAAATGGAACGCAAACGGTGTACCACCGCTCTTCAGCTTGTGGTTGTAGTAGAACGGCATGGCGCCCGCGCTTTTGGGGACGCTAACGACCAGACGCCCCTGCGGTTCAGCGCGGCCGGTGAGCACATCGGCAATTGCCCAACCCCCTTCCTGTCCCGGCGCCCAGGCCAGCATTAGCGCCGCCACTTTCTCCTCCAGCCCCTGCAGGTTATAAGGACGCCCACCGGTCACCACCACGATCACCGGCTTGCCGGTATCGACCAGCGCCTGAAGCAGCTGTTGCTGTACGCCAGGCAGATTCAGGCTGTCGGTATCCGAACCTTCCCCAACCGTCCCACTCTGGAACAGGCCCGCCAGATCGCCAACGCAGGCGACGACGACATCGCTTTCCTGCGCGGCACGCACCGCATCGGGAATCAGGCTGAGATCCTGTGACACCGGGGAGGACTGCATCGGTTTACCCGAGCTGTCGCCGGGGAAAACCGGCGCCCCGGCCATTCGCTGCTCGATAATATGGCAGCCTTTGGCATAACGCACATGGCTGTCGCCGAGATACTCACGCAGCGCAGCCAACGGCGTGGTGACCTGCGAGGTGTTGTCGACCATGTCGCTGATGATCAAATGCACCGGGAAACTGTAGCCGCTCAGCAGCGCCAGCGGGTCGTCCGCGGTCGGGCCCACCACCGCGACGCGGGGATTGCCGACAATTGGCAGCGCATTACGATTCTCCAGCAGCGTGATAGAGCGGGTGGCCACTTCTCTGGCCACCTGTCGCGTGAACTCAGATTGCAGCGAGATGGCATTTTCGTCGGTATACGGATGTTCAAACAGGCCCAGCCGGAATTTTTCCGTCAGCGTACGCGCGACAATTTCGTCAATCTTTTCCGCCGTGATCAAACCACGCTCGACCGCTTGCGCCAGATGGCGTGCGCAGTCATCTTTCGGCAACTCGACGTCCAGCCCGGCATTAAACGCCAGCGCCGCCGATTCCGCCGCATCCTGCGCAACGCCATGATGCTGGTGCAGCAGGCTGACGCCGCCGTAATCGGCAACCACAATGCCGTCAAAGCCCCAGCGTTCACGCAGTATTGTGGTCAACAGGAAACTATCGCTATGACCCGGCTGATTGTCGATGTCGTGATACGCCGGCATCACCGAGCCAGCATTGGCTAGCTTCACCGCCATTTCAAACGGCAGCAGGAACGTGTCGTTCAGTTCACGAAAGCCGAGATGTACTGGCGCATGGTTGCGTGCGCCTTCGCTGAAAGAGTGACCCACGTAGTGCTTCAGCGTCGCCAGCACGTCGCGTTTCTCGCCCTGTAAACCTTCAACATAGGCGCAGGCCATAACGCCCACCAGCCACGGATCCTCGCCAAATGTCTCCTCCGTACGTCCCCAACGCACATCGCGCGAAACGTCCAGTACCGGCGCCAACCCTTGCTTACAGCCCGTGGAACGCGCCTCTTCCCCTATTTGTCGCGCGGCGCGTTTCACCAGTTCGGGGTCCCAGGTGGAGCCGTAGTTCAGGGAAGAAGGAAACAGCGTTGCATCCTTGCACAGAAGCCCCACCAGGCACTCTTCATGAAACAGTGCAGGAATCCCCAGACGCGTTTCTTCCATCATCATTTTTTGCAGACGGTTAGCCGCGCGCACGCCGGCTTTGGCGTCCACAATATGGGTACCCAACGGGCGGGTGATCTGCCCGACGCCCATCTTTAAACGTTCACTTAGGGAAGTTTGCTCACTGACGCCCGCAAACTCATCGCTCATGTCGGTACGCTCACGATGGTTGCCGTCTTCCGACAGCACCAGCCACCAGGCATGCATCTGGGCGTATTTCTCTTCAGGGGTCATTCGCGCCAGTAAATCGGCGACGCGTTCCTTAATGGGACGTTGAGGATCTTTGTAAATCGGGGTCATAGCCATTCTCCTGATTCGCTGATAAATAGCCGAAAATATTCCGCTAAGCTTGTGGTCCAGCTAGCAGTATTCAGAAGTGACGGGCGGGGAACAATTGTTGAAATTGCCTGAAGATTTACGATATTTGGTTTTCTTCGCAGAGTGTGATCGGTAACACCCTTAAGACAAAAATCCCGGGCAAGGCCCGGGATTTCAGCAAGATAGCGAATTATTTTTTCAGTTCAGCCAGAGTCAGCCAGGTCTGAACGACAGTATCCGGGTTCAGCGACAGGCTATCGATCCCTTCCTCCATCAGCCAGGCAGCGAAGTCTTCGTGATCCGACGGCCCCTGGCCGCAGATACCGACATATTTGCCCTGCTTCTTCGCTGCGCGAATCGCCATCGACAACAGCGCTTTCACCGCGTCGTTACGCTCATCAAACAGCGCGGAAACGACGCCAGAATCACGATCCAGACCCAGCGCCAGCTGCGTCATGTCGTTTGAGCCAATCGAGAAGCCGTCGAAGTGTTCAAGGAACTGCTCCGCCAACAGGGCGTTGGACGGAATCTCACACATCATAATGATCTTCAGCCCGTTTTCACCGCGCTTGAGTCCCTGGCGCGCCAGTTCATCCACCACCGCTTTCGCCTGCTCTACGGTACGGACGAACGGTACCATGATCTCGACGTTGGTCAGCCCCATGTCGTTACGCACGCGTTTCACCGCTTCACACTCAAGGGCAAAGCAATCACGGAAGCTGTCAGAAACATAGCGACCGGCGCCGCGGAAGCCGAGCATCGGGTTCTCTTCCTCCGGTTCATAACGCTCACCGCCTACCAGGTTGGCGTATTCGTTCGACTTAAAGTCAGACAGACGCACAATCACGCGTTTCGGATAGAACGCCGCGCCCAGCGTGGCGATCCCTTCCGTCAGACGGCCAACATAGAACTCTTTCGGCGAATCGAAACCTTTCATCATCTCGCGGATTTCGTTTTGCAGCTTTGGTTCCTGGTCGTCGAACTCGAGCAGTGCGCGCGGGTGCACGCCGATCATACGGTTGATGATGAACTCCAGACGCGCCAGCCCTACGCCTTCGTTTGGCAGACAGGCAAAGTCGAAGGCGCGATCGGGGTTACCGACGTTCATCATAATTTTCAGCGGCAGATCCGGCATGGTATCCACGCTTGAGCTTTTCACGCTGAAATCAAGCAGGTCGGCGTAAACGTAGCCGGTGTCGCCTTCGGCGCAGGAAACGGTGACCTTTTCATCATCTTTCATGCGTTCGGTAGCGTCGCCACACCCGACAACTGCCGGGATGCCCAGCTCACGGGCAATAATCGCCGCGTGGCAGGTACGGCCGCCGCGGTTGGTGACAATCGCCGCCGCCTTTTTCATGATCGGTTCCCAATCCGGGTCGGTCATGTCGGTGACCAGGACATCGCCCGGCTGGATACGGTTCATTTCGCTGATGTCATGAATGACTTTAACCGGGCCCGCGCCGATGCGGTGGCCGATAGCGCGCCCTTCAGAGACAATGCGCCCCTGCGAGTGCAGTGTATAACGTTCCATCACCTGCCCGCGAGAGCGTACCGTCTCAGGACGCGCCTGAACGATAAACAGCTTGCCGGTATGACCGTCTTTCGCCCACTCGATGTCCATCGGACGACCGTAGTGTTTTTCAATTTGCACAGCCTGCTTCGCCAACGCCTGCACTTCGTCGTTAGTCAGCGAGAAGATATCGCTTTGCTGCTGCGGCACGTCTTCAATGCGTACCTGTTTGCCATGCTCCTGGGTCGGCGCATAGACCATCCGAATTTTCTTCGAGCCCATGGTACGGCGCACAATCGCCGGGCGACCGGCGGCGAGGGTCGGTTTGTGAACGTAGAACTCATCCGGGTTCACCGCGCCCTGCACCACCATTTCTCCCAAGCCCCACGCGGAGGTAATAAACACCACCTGATCAAAGCCAGATTCGGTATCGATGGAGAACATGACGCCCGATGAAGCGAGATCGGAACGCACCATCAGCTGTACGCCTGCGGAGAGCGCGACGCCGCGGTGGTCATAGCCCTGATGGACGCGATAAGAGATGGCGCGGTCGTTGAACAGTGAAGCGAACACGTGCTTCACGGCGACCAGCACCGCGTCATAGCCCTGGACGTTAAGGAAGGTTTCCTGCTGGCCGGCAAAGGAAGCGTCCGGCATATCTTCTGCCGTCGCGGATGAACGCACGGCAAAGGAGGCATTGGCGTTGTCAGCGGCCAGCTGGTTATACGCTTCGTGAATTGCCTGTTCCAGTTCGCTCTGGAAAGGAGTGTCGATGATCCACTGGCGGATCTGCGCGCCGGCTTTCGCCAGGGCGGTAACGTCGTCAATATCGGTGTTATCCAACAGTTGATAAATCTGCTGGTTTACGCCGCTCTGGTCGAGAAACTGATTAAACGCATCGGCAGTGGTGGCAAATCCGTTGGGCACAGACACACCCATTCCGGACAGATTAGTAATCATTTCACCCAAGGAGGCATTTTTGCCTCCAACTCTGTCTACATCATTCATGCCGAGTTGGTTGTACCAAAGCACCAGCGGTGACGAGCCATTGTTGGACATCGAGACAATCCTTTTTTGATTTAAAGAAGCAGTGATAAGAAACGACTGACTACTTAAAATATCCTCGCATATTTAAACGGCCGAAAAAAACGGTGAATCGTGTAAGCAAATTATTTTTTTACTTTTTAGGATTGATTCCTGTTTATTCATAACCTACTGATTAGCCTGAAAAGGCACAAAAACATCCGGTCTATTGACGTCTTTTGGAAATTGAAACAACCATTTCATTAAAAATAAAAATACCGTTTCATTTTTAAATTTAAGACAAATACATCTGGCTTGTGTTTAAATTTAATTTACCCTTTCAGGCAATTAACGGGAGTCAAGCAATATGGATAACGCAGTCGACAGGCAGGTGTTTTATATTTCTGACGGCACCGCGATTACGGCAGAAGTGCTCGGCCACGCGGTCATGTCGCAGTTTCCGGTCGCGATAAACAGCATCACACTGCCGTTTATCGAAAGTGAAAGTCGCGCGCGTGCGGTAAAGGAACAGATCGATGCTATTTACCAGCAGACAGGCGTGCGGCCGCTGGTCTTCTATTCGATTGTAATCCCCGAAATTCGTGACATTATTCTGCAATGTGAAGGATTCTGTCAGGATATTGTGCAGGCGCTGGTCGCACCGCTGCAGGAAGAACTGAAGCTTGATCCAACGCCTATTGCTCATCGCACCCACGGCTTAACCCCCGGCAATCTGACCAAGTATGATGCGCGTATCGCGGCCATTGATTACACCCTGGCACACGACGATGGCATCTCACTGCGTAATCTCGACCAGGCGCAGGTGATTCTGCTGGGCGTGTCGCGCTGCGGCAAAACGCCGACCAGCCTGTATCTGGCGATGCAGTTCGGTATTCGTGCAGCCAACTACCCCTTTATTGCTGATGATATGGACAACCTGGTGCTGCCTGCCTCGCTCAAACCGCTGCAGCATAAGCTGTTCGGGCTGACGATCAATCCTGAGCGACTGGCGGCCATTCGTGAAGAGCGGCGGGAAAACAGTCGCTATGCGTCAATGCGCCAGTGCCGGATGGAAGTCGCCGAGGTCGAAGCGCTTTACCGCCGTCATCAGATCCCCTGGCTGAACAGTACCAACTACTCGGTTGAAGAAATTGCCACAAAAATCATGGATATAATGGGATTAAGTCGCAGAATGTACTAATACACTAGTACAATGCAGCAAATTTGGTTATCATAGCTTTGTGATCGAGAGCACATGACCTGTCACGCTTGAATTAAACCCAGATTGGTTTATCGTGATGTGCATCACTTCCCAGCATCTTGACTGGTGAAGCAACAAATTTCTGAGACTTCCATGAATAAGACCGATGAATTGCGTACCGCTCGAATTGAGAGCCTGATTACGCCTGCTGAACTTGCTCAGCGCCACCCCGTATCACCCGACGTTGCGGCCCACGTCACCGCCTCACGCCAGCGCATTGAAAAGATCCTCAACGGCGAAGACCGTCGTCTGCTGGCTATCGTAGGTCCGTGTTCCATTCACGATCTGGACGCCGCGATAGATTATGCGCGTCGCCTCCAGGTGCTGCGTGAAAAGCATCAGGGCGAGCTGGAAATCGTCATGCGCACCTATTTCGAAAAGCCGCGCACCGTAGTGGGCTGGAAAGGGTTAATTTCCGATCCCGACCTGAACGGCAGCTACCGCGTTAACCACGGTATTGAGCAGGCACGTAAGCTCCTGTTACAGGTCAACACGTTGGGCGTACCGACAGCGACCGAATTCCTCGATATGGTGACCGGCCAGTTTATCGCCGATTTAATCAGTTGGGGCGCCATTGGCGCTCGTACCACGGAAAGCCAGATCCACCGTGAAATGGCTTCTGCGCTCTCCTGCCCGGTGGGTTTTAAAAATGGCACTGACGGCAATACCCGCATTGCGGTCGACGCCATCCGTGCGGCTCGCGCCAGCCACATGTTCCTGTCACCGGATAAAAACGGTCAGATGACTATCTATCAGACCAGCGGCAACCCGTATGGCCATATCATCATGCGCGGTGGCAAAAAACCGAACTACCATGCCGACGATATCGCCGCGGCCTGCGACACGCTGCATCAGTTTGACCTACCCGAGCATCTGGTGGTCGACTTTAGCCACGGCAACTGTCAGAAGCAGCATCGCCGTCAGCTGGAAGTGTGTGACGATATCTGCCAGCAAATCCGCAATGGTTCTTCGGCGATTGCCGGTATTATGGCGGAAAGTTTCCTGCGTGAAGGGACGCAAAAGATCGTCGCCGACCAGCCATTGACCTACGGTCAGTCGATTACCGATCCCTGCCTGAGTTGGGAAGATACCGAACTGCTGCTGGAAAAACTGGCAGCCGCAGTGGCCACTCGCCTGTAAGTCTCCCCCGCCCACCGCTCTCCGGTGGGCCATTGACCCTACCCGATATAGTGGTAAATAACGCTTGCGGTTGCCTTATTGAATATTGATAATGTTTCTCATTGTTATATTGATTTTCATTATGAAATTAGCAAATGGATAGCTGCGCAAAACTGGAAACCAAGAAGGATAATACCCCGTACCCGCTTCCCGAGGATCGTCGAGTCGACAGCCAGACGCTGTTAGGCAAGGAAGGTCGTTTAATCATTGAACATGGCGAGCAGCGGTATCTGCTGCGGCAAACCCAGGCGGGAAAGCTAATATTAACGAAGTAGCTGCGCCATCGTCATAGCGCAGCCAGAATGAATTAGCTTGAACAGCTGACTTCCAGTCTCTTACCCCAATCTGGCGGACGTCGACCGTAGTCATCATTCCGATCGCGCCACGGATCGCGCAATGCTTCATGCAGGCGATGGAGTTCCTGATAATCGCCTTTCTCCGCTTGCTCTATCGCCCGTTGCGCCAACCAGTTTCGCAGGACCATCGCCGGATTGGCGACTTTCATTGCCTGCTGACGCGATGCGTCATCCACTTGCTCCTGCTGTAAACGCGCGCGGTACTGGGTAAACCAGGAATCAAAGGCCGTTCGGTCAATAAATTCATCGCGCAGCGGCGACGCGGCGCTGAGCTGCTCCGTTTCGCTGAGCAGCCGGAAAGTGCGCGTATAGTCGCTCCCTTCTCGCTCCATCAACGCGTACAAGCCGTTAAGCAGGTCGTTGTCGCCCATTTTTTCACTGAACAGCCCGAGTTTCTGGCGCATTCGCTGCCCGTATTCCCGGAAAAGCACCGCCTGATAGCCTTCCAGCGCGGCGTTCAGCGTATCCACGTCAATCCATGGTGACACCGCCTGCGCCAGACGCTGAAGGTTCCACAGACCGACAGCGGGTTGATTATCAAAACGGTAGCGTCCCTGATGATCCGAGTGATTACAGATAAACTCAGGCTGATAGTCATCAAGGAAACCAAACGGGCCGTAGTCAAGCGTCAGCCCCAGAATCGACATGTTGTCGGTATTCATCACACCATGCGCGAAACCAACGGTTTGCCAGCGGGCAATCATCTGCGCCGTGCGCGCCACAACATCCTGGAACCACAGCGCGTAGCGGTCAACCTCCTGCTGTAAGTGCGGCCAGTGATGACGGATCGTAAAGTCCATCAGCGTACGCACGCTGTCGATATCGCGACGATAGTAAAAATGTTCAAAGTGGCCGAATCGGATATGGCTTTCAGCAATACGCATCAGCATCGCGCCAGACTCTACCGTTTCACGGTACACCGGCGTATCACTGGTCACTATCGCCAGCGCCCGCGTCCCCGGAATGCCAAGATAATGCATGGCTTCAGAAGCCAGGCTTTCACGAAGAGTTGAACGTAATACCGCTCGCCCATCGCCCATTCGTGAATACGGCGTGAGTCCGGCCCCCTTAAGATGCCAGTCGACCGTTTTGCCATTTTCTAACTGCTGTTCGCCCATTAAGATCCCGCGCCCGTCGCCCAGCTGCCCTGCCCAGGCCCCAAACTGATGACCGCTGTAAACCTGCGCTAAAGGCGACATACCGGGCAGCAGCGTTTCACCTCCCCAAACGCCAGCGCCGTATTCAGGCGTGAAAAGTGATTCGGGAATAGCAAGCTCTTGCGCCAGCGGCGCGTTGTGCCAGATTAGGCGGGCGTTATGCAGCGGCGTCGGCTGTAGCGCAGTGTAAAATCCTGGCAGCTCATCGCGCCAGCGGGTGTTAAATGACAGGTTCATGGTTCCTCCTGCCCGTAGTGTATTGGGTTACTGTACGTTAAACACCCGGGTAAGCGCAGGGTTATTGTTGCACTAATGTTATTAGGGAGGATTCTGCCACCACCGGCCACAGACTGCCAAGCATTCCGCTAAACCCAAAGGATGCTACGCGCTGGCGAGTTTGCTCGTCATCCACGCCGGAGATCATAATGCCCTGGCAGTAAGGTTGGATCTGCGTCACGATCGCGCGCAGAAACGGTTCAAAAGACGCTGATTTTGACTGGCGCTGGACAAAACTTCTATCCAGTACAATACGGGTGAAAAGCCCGGAGAATACCGCGCGGGTTGAGGCATCGCCGGAACCAAAATCGCTAAGCACTAACGGGAAGTGCTGACACAGGTGGGCCAAAGGATGATTTTCATCTACCTGATTGAGGCCGGGATAGCTTTCACTGACGGCCAACTCCAGAAACGGAAAACGCTGAGCGCTGGCGGCGAGCTCGTCGTCGGTAAGCAGCGCCGTAACAAGACCCGGCGGTGCAGTAATCCACGCTTTGAGGTTGTGCTGGCGAAAGAACAGCTGGCAGTTATTCAACAGCGCCAGTTTTTCCTGAAATAAAGTGATTTCTTGTTGTGGCGCCAGGCGCGGCAGCACCAAACTCGTGGGGATACGTATGTGGTTATCGCGACCGGTAAATTGGCTGACGACTTTCAGGCCGACAAGATGCCCGTCGCTATTTCTGGCGGGAAGGAAAAACAATTGAGAACAATACGTATTATCCAGCGATACAATCATTGCGACTGCCCTTCACTAAAAGTCATGTCCGGGTTCCTGACGTCACAAAGCAAAAAACCTACGGTAATGAATGCTGCTGTTATTCCTTTCATCGGTTCCTTTTTATTTTATGGTCCGTCACTGGATCGTAATGATTGTAATCGAAAGTAATGGATTAACACAATCAACCTTAAGTTCTATGATCTCGCCTAACAAAATCAGAATAATGTTGGCTATTTATTTAAAACCTTGTCGTCTACAAAAAGAAAAGGAGGCGAAATGCCTCCTTTTCTTTTCGATTAAATTCGCCTGGCCTGCCAGAAATTTTTCCGCCAGTAGACATTATCGAGCGAAGATCTCGTCACCCCCTGGCTGGTGGAGGCATGAATAAACTGGTTGTCGGTATCATAAATCCCCACGTGCAGCCCGCTCTCGCCTGCGCCGGTTTTAAAGAATACCAGGTCTCCAGGCAGTAGATCATCTTTATCTATTTCGGTGCCAATCTTCGCCTGTTGACGCGTTTCACGAGGAAGTTGCATTTCGAATTTATCGCGGAAGGTCATGAGCACAAAAGCGGAACAGTCTACGCCGCGGCGGTTCATTCCACCATAGCGATAAGGCGTACCGTGCCAGTTTTGCAACTGATCGTTTAAGCTGGCGATAACGGTAATTGAATCCGAAAGCCGGGGATTGGGCGGCGGCGCACGATGGCTACTGCACCCTGCTAAAACGAAAGCCACGAGCAAAAGAGTCCAGAAACGCATATCCAGCGAATCCTCAGTTTTTTTATTCAGCCAATAAATTATATCTATTGCGGTTTGGCTGGCAAGCAATCACCGCCATTTCAAGCAGAGTTGGATTAATTTTCGCCGACGTCGTCATAAATGAGCATTTGATGGCCAGCAATATCCAGCCGCTGAAAGCGCATATTATAAGCAGCAGACAAATGCTCTGGCTGCATAACACGCTCGGTCTCACCGCTGGCGATCAAACGCCCCTGGCACAATAGCCAGACTCGCCCGGCATGGCGTAACGTATAGTTCAGATCGTGGCTACTCATCACAATAGCAACGCCCGCCGCTCTCAGTTCTGCCAACAGCTTATCCAGCGCGGCTTGTTGAGCGACATCAAGACTGTTCATCGGCTCATCAAGCAACAGAAGCTGGCCATCAGGATTATCGGCAGGATGAATTTGCAGAATAACGGCTGCCAACCGAACACGCTGCCATTCACCGCCGGAGAGCTGACTAACGTTACGCCCCAGCTTATTACTCAGGTCTAACGCCCTGGCCACGTGAACGGCGAGCGCCGATTGCGGCTCGCCTTGTTGATGCAGCATCAGATATTGCCAGACCGGCATGGCAAAGGGTGGCGTCTGGTGCTGAGAAAGATACGCGCGATGACGTGCCAGCGCATGCGCTGGCCATTCATCCAACGGCTGGGCATTCAGCGTAATGACGCCCTTACCGCCAGTCAGGCCGGCCATTCTGGCCAGCAGCGTGCTCTTACCGGCCCCGTTTGGCCCGACAAGGTGAATAATTTCCCCTGGCTCCACTCTGGCGCTAAACGCCTGAAGGCGGACTCCCTCACCGACATGCTGAAGCTGCATCAGTGGCATCATGGCTGGGCAAGAGCCTGCTTGATGGCCGCGGTCAGGATCGGATCATCCGGCGTCATATCCGGAGAGAAACGGTTGATGATTTGGCCGTCACGGCCAATCAGGAACTTTTCGAAATTCCACAGAATATCGCCTGGATGCGCAGGCGCGCGTCCTTTGCTGGCCATCCGTTCATAAAAACCGCTACCTTCCGGCGCTACCGCTTTCGGCGCAAGCCGGGTCAACAGGCTATACAGCGGGTGACGCATATCACCGTTCACGTCGATTTTGCTGAACAGCGGGAACGTGACGCCGTAGGTCGTACTGCAGAACGTTTTAATCTCTTCTTCGCTCCCCGGTTCCTGACCCAGGAACTGATTACACGGGAAGCCCAGAACCGTGAAACCTTCATTCTGCAAAGACGTTTGTAATGCTTCCAACTGCTCATATTGCGGCGTGAGGCCACATTTAGACGCGACGTTGACAATCAGCAGGACTTTGCCTTTGTAGCCTTCCAGCGTGGTTTTTTCACCGTCGATGGTCGTCACGGGTGTGTTCAGAATGGTGGTTTGCATAGCATCCTCTTTTCAGCGTGTTTGGGTCTTATCGCCCGGTCTTTAATAATAGCCAGATACGCTGGCACGACACCAAAGCTTTTTAATCAGGACGTTGCGTTAGTAACGTCCTGACTTGAGTAACAACCAGATAAACACCGGTGCTCCGAGCGTCGCGGTCACTACGCCAATCGGCAGCTCGGCGGCCGACAGCTCCAACCGCGCAATAATATCGGCAAACAGCAACGTGCTCGCCCCCGCCAGCGCGCAGGCCGGCAGCAGCACGCGATGGTCAGTCAGGCCACACAGGCGCAGCATATGCGGCACCACCAGCCCAATAAAGCCGATAGCCCCTGCCAGCGCCACGCTGACGCCCACCAGCCAGCCGGTGGCCATCACCAGCAGCTTACGCCAGAACGCGATGGGAACGCCCAGTTGACGAGCGGAGGTCTCCCCCAGCGCCAGCAGATTCAACGGCTGAGATTGCGCGCAGAGCCAGACAATGACCGGCACCAGCGCCAGCATCAACCAGATCTGCTGCCAGTCGACGCCGCCAAATCCGCCCATCATCCAGTACATCAGTTGACGAAGATCGAACGACGTCGAGAAATAGACCGCCCACGTCATCAACGCGCTACAGATGATGCCCAGCGCAACGCCTGCCAGCAGCAGGCGGCTGGTAGAGAGATGGCGTCGCGCAAAGCGCATCAGGATGCCGGTTATCACCAGTGCGCCAGCAATGGCGGCCAGCCCTGGCACCCATCCCGGCAGGCTTCCGTGACTCAGCATAATCACCGCAACGAGCCCGACACCCGCGCCGTTAGAAACGCCAAGCAGCCCCGGCTCGGCGAGCGGGTTTTCAAATAACGCCTGCATTACCGCCCCCGACAACGCCAACGCCGCGCCAACCAGCAGCACCGCAACGGTACGCGGCAGGCGAATCTGCCAGATAAACAGCTGCCCTTTCGCCGTGAACCATTCGCCGGGCGGGATCCATTGGTCGCCCGCGCACAGGCTAATCACCAGCATCGCCAATAGGGCCAGAGACAATCCGGCAAGCCAGCGACGATGACGCCGCTGCTGTTGATGTACATAAACCTGCATAGTTATCCGTCGCCCGTGGAGAAGCGTTTGATTTTACGGTGACAACGCCGCGCAGAAAAGAAAAAGGCCGCATCAGCGGCCTTTTTAGTTAGATCAGAATTACTCTTCTTTGGGTGTTGCGTTTTCGACCCGGCTTTTTAACTTCTGTCCTGGTCTGAAGGTCACCACACGCCGGGCTGTAATGGGAATATCTTCACCCGTTTTTGGGTTACGCCCCGGGCGTTGATTTTTGTCACGCAGATCAAAGTTGCCAAAACCGGACAGCTTAACCTGCTCACCGTTTTCCAGAGCACGACGGATCTCTTCAAAAAACAGTTCCACCAGTTCTTTGGCATCCCGCTTGCTAAGCCCAAGCTTATCAAACAGATATTCTGACATTTCAGCTTTTGTAAGCGCCATAGGTTCAATCCCTCAATGATGCCTGGAATCGCTCTTTTAATGCCTCTACGCATTTGGCAACGGTAGCGGCAATCTCCTCTTCTTCGAGTGTACGGCTGGTATCTTGTAAAATCAGGCTGATAGCAAGGCTCTTATAGCCTTCCGCAACACCCTTACCACGGTACACGTCAAATAAGTTTACGCCAACTACCTGATTTACGCCAACTTTCTTACACTCGTTTAAAATATCCGCTGCCGGCACACTTTCAGCGACCACAACGGCGATGTCACGGCGGTTTGCCGGGAAGCGAGAAACGTCGCGCGCCTGAGGAACCACGCGGTCTGCGAGCTTGTTCCACTCCAGCTCGAACGCCAGCGTACGACCGTTCAGATCCAGTTTACGTTCCAGTTCCGGGTGGATTACGCCAATGAAACCAATGCGTTCTCCACGCAGATAAATCGCCGCAGACTGGCCCGGATGCAGCGCCGGGTTGGCTTCAGCCTTGAATTGAATTTCAGATAATTTACCGGTCAGATCGAGAACGGATTCCAGATCGCCCTTCAAATCATAGAAATCAACGGTCTCTTTTGCCAGATTCCAATGCTCATCGTAGCGGTTACCGCAGATAACGCCACCCAGCATCACGTCCTGACGGATACCCAGAGGAGCCTGAGTGTCCGGTACGAAGCGCAGGCCGGTCTCGAAGATACGCACACGGTTCTGCTGGCGGTTCTGGTTGTACACCACCGTCGACAGCAGGCCGGTCAGCAGAGACAGACGCATAGCGGACATTTCGCTGGAAATTGGGCTTGGCAGAATCAGCGCTTCCTCACCCGGGTGAACCAGCTGCTGAACTTTCGGGTCCACGAAGCTGTAGGTGATCACTTCCTGATAGCCTTTATCGTTCAGCATGGTTTTCACACGCTTAAGCGACAGATTGGCTTCTTTATGGCTGCCCATCACCAGACCTGCCTGTACCGGCTCGTTCGGGATGCTGTTATAGCCATAAACGCGCGCCACTTCTTCCACCAGGTCTTCTTCGATTTCCATATCGAAACGCCAGGTTGGCGCAACCGCCTGCCATTGGTTGTCACCGACAGTCACTTCACAGCCCAGGCGCGTCAGAATATCGGTCACCTGCTCATCGGCAATGTGATGACCAATCAGGCGATCCAGCTTGCTACGACGCAGCGTAATCGTCGCACGCTTCGGCAGCGCATTTTCATGGGTCACATCGATGATTGGGCCCGCTTCACCGCCGCACAGTTCAATCAGCAGCGCGGTAGCACGCTCGATTGCTTTGTACTGCAGTGCCGGATCAACGCCGCGCTCGTAGCGGTGAGAAGCATCGGTGTGCAGACCATGACGGCGCGCGCGGCCGGTGATGGACAGCGGGCTGAAGAAAGCCGATTCCAGCAGCACGTTCTGGGTTTCGTCGTTCACGCCAGAGTGCTCGCCGCCAAAGATACCGGCCATCGCCAGCGCTTTATGATGGTCGGCAATGACCAGGGTATCTGCACTGAGTTTGGCTTCAGAACCGTCCAGCAGAACCAGGGTCTCGCCCTCTTTTGCCATACGCACTTTGATACCGCCTTCGATGCGATCTTTATCGAACGCATGCATTGGCTGACCCAGTTCCAGCAGGACGTAGTTGGTGACGTCAACGACCGCATCAATGGAACGAATACCGCAGCGACGCAGTTTCTCTTTCATCCACAGCGGAGTTGGCGCTTTAACGTTAATCCCCTTCACCACGCGGCCTAAATAGCGCGGACAGGCATCGGCGGCTTCAACCTCGATTGGCAGCACGTCTGTAATCGTCGCCGCTACTGGCGTGATTTCTGGCGCATTCAGCGGCAGCTTGTTCAGCACCGCAACGTCGCGAGCCACGCCGATGATGCCTAAGCAGTCGGCACGGTTTGGCGTCACGCTGATCTCGATGGTGTTATCGTCCAGCTGCAGATATTCACGGATATCGGTCCCCAACGGCGCATCGGCCGGCAGTTCGATAATGCCGCTATGGTCGTCGGAAATACCCAGCTCGGAGAAAGAGCACAGCATACCTTCAGACGGTTCGCCACGCAGTTTTGCCGCCTTAATTTTGAAATCACCCGGCAGCACAGCACCGATGGTCGCCACGGCGACTTTCAGGCCCTGACGGCAGTTCGGCGCGCCACAGACTATATCCAGCAGACGCTCACCGCCCACGTTTACTTTCGTCACGCGCAGTTTGTCGGCGTTCGGATGCTGACCACATTCGACGACTTCACCGACCACTACGCCGTTGAAGCTGCCGGCAACGGCTTCTACACCGTCGACTTCCAGACCTGCCATGGTGATTTGCCCCGACAGCGCTTCGCTGTCGATAGCCGGGTTAACCCATTCGCGTAACCACAGTTCACTGAATTTCATTATGTTGTCCTGCCCTTATTTAAACTGTTTGAGGAAACGCAGATCGTTTTCGAAAAACGCACGTAAATCGGTGACACCGTAACGCAGCATGGTCAGACGCTCCATACCCATACCGAAGGCGAAGCCGGAATACACTTCCGGATCGATGCCTACGTTGCGCAGAACGTTCGGGTGCACCATCCCGCAACCCAGCACTTCCAGCCATTTGCCATTTTTACCCATCACGTCAACTTCAGCAGACGGTTCGGTGAACGGGAAGTAGGACGGGCGGAAACGAATTTGCAGGTCTTCCTCAAAGAAGTTGCGCAGGAAATCGTGCAACGTCCCTTTCAGGTTGGTAAAGCTGATGTTTTTATCAACAATCAGGCCTTCCATCTGATGGAACATTGGGGTGTGCGTCTGATCGTAGTCGTTACGATATACGCGCCCCGGCGCGATGATACGGATTGGCGGCTGCTGCTCCTTCATGGTACGAATCTGTACGCCTGAAGTTTGGGTGCGCAGCAGACGGGTTGCATCGAACCAGAAAGTGTCGTGGTCAGCACGTGCCGGGTGGTGCGTCGGAATATTCAGCGCATCGAAGTTGTGGTAGTCATCTTCGATTTCCGGGCCCGTTGCAACGGTAAAGCCGAGCTCACCGAAGAAACTTTCAATACGGTCAATGGTGCGCGTTACCGGGTGTAAGCCCCCGTTTTCAATACGACGCCCCGGCAGGGAGATATCAATGGTCTCTGCGGCCAGACGAGCGTTCAGCGCAGCGTTTTCTAAATCGGCTTTACGCGCGTTCAGTGCCTGCTGTACCTGCTCTTTCGCTTCGTTGATGACCGCACCGGCAGCCGGACGCTCTTCTGGCGGCAGGTCACGCAGTGTGGTCATCTGAAGGGTCAGATGCCCTTTCTTACCCAGATATTCGACGCGGACATTGTCTAACGCGGCAACATCTGAAGCCTGGTTAATGGCTGCCTTGGCACTGGCAACCAGCTCTGCGAGATGTGACATGGTTTTCCTCATTATGTCGGTGCAGACACCGGTTTGGTGGACTTAATCTCGAATTCAGATACAAAAAAAGCCTCCAGATGGAGGCTTATTGGCGCTGATTTTTCGTTTCTTCTTTCACGCGCAAGCCTCCTGAGTTCAGGTGCTAAAGTAAAAGAAGAAGCGGAAAATAGCAGCATTCATGCTTGCGTTACCTTGTGTGGTAAGGATCGTAACGCCTTTATTGAAAGGGCTACGGGAATAAATGTCAACGTTTTGATGCGATTAAAACGAAAAGAGGGAGACTAGCTCCCTCTTTCAACTGGCTTATGCCAGTGCTGCTTTCGCTTTTTCGACCAGAGCGGTGAACGCTACTTTGTCGAATACTGCGATGTCAGCCAGGATCTTACGGTCGATTTCAACAGAGGCTTTTTTCAGGCCGTTGATGAATTTGCTGTAAGAAATACCGTTCTGACGTGCTGCCGCATTGATACGTGCAATCCACAGTTGACGGAACTGACGCTTACGCTGACGACGGTCACGGTAAGCGTACTGACCAGCCTTGATAACAGCCTGGAAGGCAACGCGGTATACGCGAGAACGCGCACCGTAGTAGCCTTTAGCTTGTTTCAGAATTTTTTTGTGACGTGCACGAGCAATTACACCACGTTTTACGCGAGCCATGTGAGCTCTCCTGTATCTATATTCTTAGTAAAAAATTAAACGTTAACGGCTTATGCGTACGGCAGGCACGCGATAACCAGACCCAGATCGCCTTTAGAAACAAGGCCTTTTGGACGCAGGTGACGTTTACGTTTAGTAGATTTTTTGGTCAGAATATGACGCAGGTTTGCGTGCTTACGCTTAAATCCACCACCACCGGTTTTTTTGAAGCGCTTAGCAGCACCGCGTACGGTCTTAATTTTTGGCATCTTAATAACTTCCACTTCGCATTGTTAATAAACGAAACGTAGGCGAACAACATCAGTGAAGCCCGAAGGCTTCACGAACGTTGTTACTTGAAGGCCTTACTGTTTCTTCTTAGGAGCGAGCACCATGATCATCTGGCGGCCTTCGATCTTCGTAGGGAAGGATTCGACTACTGCCAGTTCACTCAGATCGTCACGGACGCGATTAAGCACTTCCATACCGATCTGCTGGTGGGCCATCTCACGACCGCGGAAACGCAGTGTGATCTTAGCCTTATCGCCATCTTCGAGAAAGCGAACCAGGCTGCGGAGTTTTACCTGGTAATCGCCATCATCGGTCCCAGGACGGAATTTAATTTCCTTAACCTGGATAACTTTTTGCTTTTTCTTCTGTTCCTTAGAAGACTTACTTTTTTCATAAAGGAACTTGCCGTAGTCCATGATACGACAAACTGGCGGTTCGGCGTTAGGGCTGATTTCAACTAAATCTACTCCAGCTTCTTCAGCCTTTTCGATTGCTTCTCTCAGACTCACAATACCCAGCTGCTCACCTTCCAGACCAGTTAAGCGAACTTCCTGGGCGCGAATCTCGCCATTGATACGATTCGGACGTGCCGTTTGAACTCGTTTTCCGCCTTTAATACCTTATTCCTCCAGTTGTTGAAGACTGCGGCTGCGAATCTCTTGTTGCAGCTTCTCGATAACTTCATTTACGTCCAGGCTGCCCAAGTCTTTGCCACGACGGGTACGCACGGCAACTTTGCCGGCTTCAACCTCTTTGTCGCCACAGACCAACATGTAAGGGACACGACGTAAAGTGTGCTCGCGGATTTTAAAGCCAATCTTCTCATTTCTCAAGTCCGCTTTTACGCGAATGCCTGCATTTTGTAGTTTACGGGTCAATTCGTTAACGTATTCAGACTGAGAATCGGTAATATTCATCACCACGACCTGCACCGGAGCAAGCCATGTTGGGAAGAAGCCAGCGAACTCTTCGGTCAGGATGCCAATGAAGCGCTCCAGCGACCCCAGAATTGCGCGGTGAATCATCACCGGTACCTGACGTTCGTTGTTTTCGCCAACATAAGAGGCGCTCAGACGAGCCGGCAGGGAGAAGTCTAACTGTACAGTACCGCACTGCCATGCACGATCGAGGCAGTCATACAGGGTAAACTCAATTTTCGGACCGTAGAATGCGCCTTCACCCAGCTGATATTCAAACGGGATGTTGTTTTCTTCCAGCGCAACCGCCAGATCCGCTTCTGCACGATCCCACATTTCATCGCTACCGATACGTTTTTCCGGACGCGTTGAAAGTTTGACCACGATTTTTTCAAAACCGAAAGTGCTGTACATATCATAGACTAAACGAATGCACGCGTTCACTTCATCACGCACCTGCTCTTCCGTACAGAAGATATGGGCGTCATCCTGAGTGAAGCCGCGCACGCGCATTAAGCCATGCAGCGCGCCTGACGGTTCATTACGATGGCAGCTACCGAACTCCGCCATACGCAGCGGCAGATCGCGGTAGGATTTCAGACCCTGGTTAAAGATCTGAACGTGGCCAGGGCAGTTCATCGGCTTGATGCAGTATTCACGGTTCTCTGAAGAAGTGGTGAACATCGCATCTTTATAGTTGTCCCAGTGGCCGGTTTTTTCCCACAGCACACGGTCCATCATGAACGGGCCTTTCACTTCCTGATACTGGTACTCTTTCAGCTTGGAGCGTACAAAAGTTTCCAGTTCGCGGAAGATAGTCCAGCCGTCGTTATGCCAGAAGACCATACCCGGCGCTTCTTCCTGCATATGATACAGGTCGAGCTGCTTACCGATTTTACGGTGATCGCGCTTCGCCGCTTCTTCCAGACGTTGCAGGTAGGCATTGAGGGCTTTTTTGTCCGTCCACGCCGTACCGTAGATACGCTGCAGCATCTTGTTGTTGCTGTCGCCGCGCCAGTAGGCGCCTGCGGTTTTCATCAGCTTGAAGTAGTGACAGAATCGCATATTCGGCACGTGCGGACCGCGGCACATGTCGACGTATTCTTCATGATGATACAAACCAGGCTTGTCATCATGCGCAATATTTTCATCAAGGATGGAAACTTTGTATGTTTCACCACGCTTCACGAACGTTTCGCGGGCTTCATGCCAGCTTACCTTCTTCTTGATGACGTCATAGTTTTTCTCGGCGAGCTCATGCATACGTTTTTCGAGCGCGTCGATGTCTTCCTGGGTCAGCGTATGGTCAAGATCGACGTCGTAGTAGAAACCGTTGTCGATAACCGGGCCGATCGCCATTTTGGTGTTTGGCCACAGCTGTTTAATCGCGTGACCAAGCAGGTGAGCGCAGGAGTGACGAATGATTTCCAGACCGTCTTCATCTTTAGCAGTGATGAGAGAAAGTGTTGCATCGTTTTCAATGATATCGGATGCATCAACCAGTTCACCGTTCACGCGCCCAGCGATGGTGGCTTTTGCCAGACCAGGGCCGATGTCCAGAGCGACATCCATCGGGCTTACGGCGTGGTCATAATGGCGTTGGCTGCCATCAGGAAGAGTAATTACAGGCATTTCATGTCCTTATTTGCAGTGGTGCCCCACACGAAAGAGCACATACAAAACTATATGATTAAATTTATCAACACGTTATGGATTGATTTCCGCTTCACTCTGCGAAAAATGAGGAACCTGAACTGCGTATCGGGTTCCGCCTGGATCCGCCTGTTGATAACACCGTGGGTTAGTTTACACATCATCAGGACGTGATAAAAGCCGCAATTGCCCTACGCCACGCGCGTTGCTATGTTTGTCGACAATTCTGATACACTATGCGAAACACAGCATATATAAGGAAGTGAACCCATGCCGACACATCGATTCGCGAAAAAGCACTGGAAAATGGTGCTGGTATTAATCGCTATCTGTGGTGCCATGCTGCTACTCAGATGGGCTGCGATGATATGGGGATAATAAAAAGATAAACAACCGTGACGGGAAACTCTGGTTAAAGATCATTTATATACAAAAAATGCCTTTAACTTTTATTTATTAACAATACGTGCGGTAAAAATACCTGAACTGACGTTTTAAATACAAATACTGAATTTTCTTATTTTAACAAATATCAATAGCAGCAAGAAAAACCGGTACGACTCTACCCGGTTTTCTCTGCCGGTATTAATAATTAATAAGAAATCAAATTATTACAGCACAGAATAGTTAGTACCACTCACCTGCAACCAGGGTGTGAACATTGAATGCGTCATCCATAGAACGACCGGTATTCTGTGAGCCCGGAGCAATGTTAGAGCCTGCTTCAACGTCATAAGCGCTGGAGATACCAACGTGCTGAACGGTGGCGACTTTAGTAGAACTGACTGGCTGCGTGGCAGGTTCGGCAGCAAATACACCGAAAGAGAGTGCTGACAGCACAATAGCTGCAGATGCGATTTTGATATTTTTCATAATGTTTATTCTCTAACTGGATTAAGACTTTTGAACTCAGAGGCATCATTTCGCCCTTGAATACAAGTGTAGATCCAGATCACACTTTTGCCTAGTCAAAATATTTAGCTATTCGTGTCAAATTTATTGAATATTATGTCAGAAACGCCAAATGTGGAGATATTATGGAGAGCGGGTATTTTTAATTAAATAAAACAGCGGTCAGATTTAATAATAACACATTTCGATAAATTAAAAATACAGGCCGGCATTTCACCGGCCTGCAAATCATTACATTGTATAACCCAGCGTCAGCGATGTGCGGCGATCGGTGTGATTCGGCGCCGTTTCCGGTGGCTCAGAGTTCCAGGTGACGTTGTAGGCCACCTTCAGACCAAAGTGCTCATTGATTGCAACATTGAGCGCGGTCTCTGAGTTGACGGTCGTATCATCGGCTCCCAGAACAGACACACCCTGAGTAAATTTGGTGGTGTCGGTCATCTGCCAGGCATAGGCCGCAGAAGCATAGCCCAGCGGCTGCGTTTCCGAGTTACCATCGGTGTATTCGTCGTAACGAACGCCTGGACCAAATTCAAAACGGAAGCTGTGGATCGGCCCGTTCAGGAACTGACGCCCGTAACCTGCGGTAAAGACATCACGTTCATGATAGCCATTATAGCGGTCTGTTAACCAGCTAGCCTGACCAAACAGGTAGTCTTCATGCGTCATGTTATAGCGACTACGGCCGCCGACAGAATATTTTTCTGAGGAACGTTCATCATTAGCCGAGGTATTGCTGGCATTGCCCCACAGGGACCATGCCGTCGTTTCTCCGTACCAGGTCAGCGTTGAATCAGCGGTTGCTGACGAGCTTTTGGTATTGCCGGATTGTGCGAGGTAGCCCGCATTCACGTTACCTTCAAACGGTTTTTTAGCGCTGGTTGGGTCATCCATGACAGTAAAAACGGTATCACTGGCGGTTGCATACGCAGACGCAAACACGCCCCCCAGCAGCACAACCGCTACCGGTACTGTCTTCAAAAGCTTCATTTATTATGAGTCCGTACAACAAAAAAGGAGACGATTTCGTCCCGGAAACTTTCGCGAGGATCAACGACGGGGTGGTCCATAGAAAGGCAACAAATTATAAAAAGGCACGAATAACATAGCAATCCTATTCGTCTTTCATTTTTTGAATAAGAGCCGTCTTAAAGAGAATTTTCTTTCATAATGAAAGTCAGCCTAAATTACTCTTTTCTATAAAAATCATGCTGTTGTTCCTTTCATTATCATCAGGCAAGTGCCAGGCTATACCCAGTTGTATTCAGAGCGGTTTCTTGGCTCATAAAGGGAGGTTATTGATATGGTTAAAATTTACACGTTGACGCTCGCCCCCTCACTCGACAGCGCCACCCAAACGCCACAAATTTACCCGGAGGGAAAACTGCGCTGTAGCGCCCCGGTCTTTGAGCCGGGTGGCGGTGGAATCAACGTCGCACGCGCCATCACGTATCTGGGCGGCAACGCCACCGCCCTCTTTCCGGCTGGCGGAGCCACCGGAGAGCATCTGGAGGCACTGCTACAAAGCGAACATGTCCCCGTCAAGAGCGTCGCATCCCGCGAATGGACGCGACAGAACCTCCATGTCCACGTCGACGCCAGCGGCGAGCAGTATCGCTTTGTCATGCCAGGTGCCACGCTGCATGGTGATGAACTGCAAGCGCTACAAGAGAGCGTATTGCGAACAGATTCAGGCTCTTTATTGGTCATAAGCGGGAGTCTACCGCCCGGCGTCTCCCTCGCGCAGTTTGTCACCCTCATCAAAGCGGCTCAGCAGCATGGGTTACGCTGCATCATCGACAGCTCCGGCGAAGCCCTGGCAGCAGCGCTGGCAATTGGCAACATTGAGTTGGTCAAACCCAATCAGAAAGAGCTGAGCACGCTCGTCCAGCGAGACCTTAACCAACCGGATGACGTTCGTAACGCCGCGCAGGAGATCGTACGCAGCGGAAAAGCCCGCCGCGTGGTGGTATCTTTAGGTGCGCAAGGGGCGCTAGCCGTTGACGCGCATTCATGCGTGCAGGTTGTCCCGCCGCCGATCAAAAGCCAAAGTACCGTTGGCGCTGGTGACAGCATGGTAGGCGCTATGACGCTGAAACTTGCGGAAGGGGCAAGCCTTGAAGAGATGGTGCGCTACGGTGTCGCTGCAGGCAGCGCGGCCACCATCAATCAAGGTACCCGACTCTGCTCACGCGAAAATACGCAGAAAATTTACGCTTACCTGCAACAGCACTAAATGTGCAGGAAAACGGACCTGCGGAGCATGCCGCAGGTCGCTAAATCGCCGTAATCGACTATGCTAACCAAACTCCATTGTTAACAATGGGGTGCATTTGAAGCTGAGTCATCACACGTCTGTAGCAGAGGGAGTACGTTCCTGTCTCTGCGTTCTGCATTCTTTTTACCCGTTGTGCGGTATAGCTCGAATTTTTACCCTGCAGTAATGCGCTAACCTTATGATACGGCAGAAAACATGGGGAGAGACATCATGTGGCAAGCGATCAGTAGCCTGTTAGGCGAGCAACTTGGAAGTGGTGAAATCGATCTGCGTACTGAACTGCCCGGCGGAGAAATTCATGCCGCATGGCATATACGCTATGCGGGACGAGATTTTTTCGTGAAGTGTGATGAACGTGAATTATTGCCCATTTTTACCGCGGAGGCCGATCAGCTTGAGCTGCTCTCCCGCAGTAAAACCGTGACCGTCCCGGAAGTGTTCGTCGTGGGTTCAGACCGCGACTACAGTTTTCTGGTGATGGAGTATCTGCCCCCTCGCCCGCTGGACGCGCATAACGCCTTCCTGCTTGGTCAACAACTCGCTCACCTCCATCAGTGGAGCGACCAGCCGCAGTTTGGCCTCGATTTTGACAACGATCTCTCTACCACTCCACAGCCCAACGCCTGGCAGCGTCGTTGGTCGACCTTTTTTGCCGAACAGAGAATTGGTTGGCAGTTAGAGTTGGCCGCAGAGAAAGGTATGGAGTTTGGCGATATCGACGCGATTGTCGATCATGTCCAACAGCGCTTGAGTTCGCATCAACCGCAGCCTTCGCTGCTCCATGGTGACCTCTGGTCAAACAACTGTGCGCTGGGTCCAGACGGACCGTACATTTTTGATCCGGCCTGCTATTGGGGCGATCGCGAGTGTGACCTGGCGATGCTGCCGCTGCATCCCGACCAACCGCCGCAAATATACGACGGCTATCAGTCGATTTCACCGCTGCCCGCCGGGTTTCTCGAGCGCCAGCCGATATATCAGCTCTATACGTTGATTAACCGGGCGATTCTATTTGGCGGACAGCATCTGGTGATTGCGCAAAAAGCAATGGATAAGGTTCTTGCCGCATAATGACAAAGCCCCCTTTCGGGGGCTTTTACTTAGTTCATCTGGACGCCTTTCAGGCGGAACTCAATATTCATAATCAGCCCCGTCCCCGGCTTGCCGGATTCGTAACGCCATTTCCGCATTGCCGTTTTAACATCGCGCTCAAACATATTGGATGGCTGCGCTGAGAGGATTTGCACATTCTCCACGCGGCCATCGGCGGTCACGTCAAATTTCACGCGCACTTTACCTTCAATTCGCAGCGCCTGAGCGCGCGACGGATAACCCGGCTGTGGACGATTCAACGCACGTGGTCCGGTTGGCGCACTCACCGACGGCGCGCTCGCTCCCGGCATATTGTTAGCGACCGAACGCGCCGGCGGCGCATCACGGTTAACCGTTGACAGAGGGCGCGATTCAACCGGCTTCACTTCCGGCTTCGGCTGCTCAATTTTTTTCACCGGCTTCGGTTTTGGCTTCGGCTTCGGTTTTGGTTTGTGAATAACGACCGGCGCCTGCGCCACCTCTGGAACCGGCACCGGTTCTGGCTCAGGTTCCGGCTCAACAACAGGCTGCGGCTGAACGACAGCCTGAGGCGGTTCGAGATCGGCAGGTGCAACCATCGTAACGGTGATCGGCTGCGCAGGAGCGGGCAATTCAATAACCTGATGTACCGAGGTATAAAGCAGACCGGCCACGACGGCACCATGGATGCCAACAGAGAGCAACGTCGGCCACGGAAACCGGCGGGGTAAATCAAGGGTCATTGCAGTCATAGTCGTTACAGTTGAAAAATGAGAACTCGATTTTAAATGCAAATAGCAATCATATTCAATAAGACATCTTATCTTCGGTCAACTTTATCCCGCAGTTGGCCAAAAAACCCGCGACTCTTCACGTCTTTTTACGCGCAAAAAACTTTGCATTGCAGTCGCTGACGCTTTGCCTTACCGTAATTCGCAAACTATTTAAACAGGAGTTCCGCCCGTGCTTTACGTCATTTATGCTCAGGATATTGCCGACTCTCTTGAAAAACGTCTTTCGGTCCGCCCCGCTCATCTGGCTCGTTTGCAGCTGCTACATGATGAAGGCCGTCTGCTAACCGCCGGGCCAATGCCCGCCGTCGACAGTAACGATCCCGGTGCCGCAGGTTTTAGTGGTTCAACGGTCATTGCAGAATTTGAATCGCTGGAAGCCGCCCAGTCCTGGGCGCAGGACGATCCCTATGTCGCGGCTGGCGTGTACCAGCAGGTTTCGGTAAAACCGTATAAAAAGGTTTTTTGAGTTGCGCTAAGCAGCGCTGAAAAACAGAGGGCACCCAGACGGTGCCCTTTTTAATCATCAGAGATCGTAGATGGCAAACAGCAGGCAGTTGCGCTGCCGGCCGACCAGGCACTTTCTGATGGAGTGGATGCGCATATTACGACGCGATTGTGCTTCAAGCCAACGCGCTTTGCGACGACTGGCCTGTCGCACCATCCGCCAACGCCCCACTTCCGGTCTACTACGCTTCATTTCTAACGCTCTTGCTAAAAAAGACGGCCCATTATAGCCCCTTGCTAATGGCTGACCAGCGGTTTCTCGTTGCGTTTTTATTTGCCAGATCTCTTCTGATGCGTAAACTCTTAACAACTGGCAAGCAAAAGGATTTTCGAAATATGACAACCGTGTACACCGTAGTAAGTTGGATGGCCATTCTGGGGTATTGGTTGTTAATCGCCGGGGTAACGTTACGTATTCTGATGAAGCGGCGCGCAGTGCCTTCAGCCATGGCCTGGCTGCTGATTATTTATATTCTCCCGTTGGTCGGTATCATCGCCTATCTTTCCCTGGGCGAGCTGCATCTTGGGAAACGCCGCGCCGAACGCGCGCGCGCGATGTGGCCGTCAACCGCAAAGTGGTTGAACAATCTTAAGGCCTGCAAACATATCTTCGCCGAAAACAACAGCCAGGTCGCCTCTTCACTATTTAAACTCTGTGAACGCCGCCAGGGTATCGCGGGCCTCAAGGGTAATCAGCTACAGCTATTGACCGAGTCTGACGACGTGATGCAGGCAATCATTCGCGATATTCAGCTGGCGCGACACAATATTGAGATGGTCTTTTATATCTGGCAGCCTGGCGGTATGGCCGACCAGGTTGCGGAATCGCTGATGGCCGCAGCCCGTCGTGGCGTGCACTGCCGATTGATGCTGGACTCCGCTGGCAGCGTAGCCTTCTTCCGCAGCCCTTGGGCAGCCATGATGCGCAATGCGGGCATCGAGGTCGTTGAAGCGCTAAAGGTGAATCTGATGCGTGTATTCCTGCGCCGGATGGATTTACGCCAGCATCGCAAAATGATCATGATCGACAACTATATTGCCTACACCGGCAGTATGAACATGGTCGACCCGCGCTTCTTTAAGCAAGACTCTGGAGTCGGCCAGTGGATTGACCTGATGGCGCGTATGGAAGGCCCTATCGCCACCGGCATGGGCATCGTTTACTCCTGCGACTGGGAGATTGAGACCGGCAAACGCATTTTACCGCCGACGCCTGATCTCAATATCATGCCTTTTGAAGAAGCCAGCGGGCATACCATCCAGACGATTGCGTCCGGGCCTGGCTTCCCGGAAGACCTGATTCATCAGGCGCTGCTCACCGCGGCGTATTCCGCTCGCGAGTATCTGATCATGACGACGCCGTACTTTGTCCCGAGTGAGGATTTGCTGCACGCCATCTGCACCGCCGCGCAGCGTGGGGTTGATGTGAGCATCATCTTACCGCGTAAAAATGACTCGGTGCTGGTTGGCTGGGCCAGTCGAGCCTTCTTTACGGAACTGCTGGCGGCGGGCGTCAAAATCTATCAGTTTGAAGGGGGCTTGTTGCATACCAAGAGCGTGCTGGTCGACGGCGAGCTGAGTCTGGTCGGAACGGTTAACCTCGACATGCGCAGCCTGTGGCTCAACTTCGAGATTACGTTGGTGATAGACGATAGCGGATTCGGCAGCGATCTTGCGGCCGTACAGGACGACTATATTTCCCGTTCGCGTCTGCTGGATGCGCGACTGTGGGTGAAACGTCCATTCTGGCATCGCATCGCCGAACGACTGTTTTACTTCTTTAGCCCATTACTGTAAAACGTGCCCATTAGCACTCAACAGGTAGCCATCATGGATATGGATTTAAACAATCGTCTGACCGAAGATGAAACGCTCGAACAGGCTTATGATATTTTTCTTGAGCTTGCGGGTGACAACCTCGACCCGGCCGACATCATACTGTTCAATCTGCAGTTTGAAGAGCGCGGGGGCGCCGAGCTGTTTGACCCTTCCGAAGACTGGAAAGATCACGTGGATTTCGATCTGAATCCCGATTTCTTCGCCGAAGTCGTGATCGGTCTGGCGGAAACAGACGGCGGTGAGATTAACGACATTTTCGCCCGCGTGCTGCTGTGTCGCGAGAAAGATCACAAGCTTTGCCATATTCTCTGGCGCGAGTAATACGTTAAAGGGCAGCCACGCTGCCCTTTTTTATCGGCAAATTATTGTTGCCGAGGAAGTGCTGTACCGCAGCCGTTGCAATAGCGCGCGGTTGGCTCGTGGTGTCGCTGTTTACAATGCGGGCACACCCGTTCCTGACGACGTTTCTGGAATTCGCTGGTCATCTGCGCGGTAATAATCCCCGTCGGAATCGCGATCACGGAATAACCGATCAAAATCAGAATAGACGCCACCATTCTGCCCGCTGCGGTATGCGGTGTTATATCGCCATAGCCCACCGTCGTGACCGTAACAATCGCCCAATATACCGCCGTGCTCAACGTGGTAAAACCATTCACCGGCCCTTCTATGCCATACATAAGCGCTCCGGCCACGATCATCACGATGCCGATAAACGCGTAGAATAGAATAAGCTGATGTCGGGAGTTAACGATCGCGCTCCACAGACTGTTCAACGCAGGCATCAACCGGAGTAGCTTCAAAATTCGCAGTACGCGAATCACGCGCATCGCTCGCCAGGCAAACAAATATTCCACGCCGATTTCAGGCCATAGCATGATCACGTAAAACGGTAGAATGGTGGCGAGGTCGATAACCCCCCAGAAGCTGAAAACATAACGCGCGGGATTGGGCCAGCAGAATAGACGCAGGAAATATTCCAGCGTAAAGACCAGCGTAAAGGCAATTTCCAGCCAGACAAAAGCATGCCACTCATCGTAGGTCAGATGGTAGGTTGTCCCGATACCGGACTCAATAAAGATAGTGATAACGCTTAATAAGGCAAAACAACCGCACAGTGCTTCAAACCGGCGCCCGGTCCGCGTACGTTGATCGAATAAGAAATGATAAAGACGATGGCGCAAAGCGCTAATACCGGTCACGATGAAGCCTCGTATAAAGAATAAGGGCTGGCAACCTGCCAGCCCTGACGATTATAACGGGTCAACCTTGAGACAGGAAACGGCGTGACGGAAACTTCCTTCCAGAAGTGGACGCGTTTGCGCACATTCTGGCCCCGCCAGCGGGCAACGGGTACGGAATACACAGCCTGACGGCGGGTTGATCGGCGAAGGCAGTTCGCCTTCCAGAAGCTGAATAGTTTTATTCTGCTCCAGGTCGGGATCGGGCACCGGTACGGCGGACATCAGCGCCCTGGTGTACGGATGCAACGGGTTGTTGTACACCTCGTCGTAGGTGCCCAGCTCAACCGCATGCCCTAAATACATCACCAATACGCGATCGGAAATATGCTTCACCACCGCCAGATCGTGGGCAATGAAGATCAGCGACAGTCCCATCTCACGCTGTAGCTGCTGCAGCAGGTTGACCACCTGCGCCTGAATCGACACGTCCAGCGCCGAGACGGGTTCATCGCAGATAATCAGTTTCGGTTCAAGGATCAGCGCGCGCGCAATACCAATACGCTGGCACTGGCCGCCGGAAAACTCATGCGGATAGCGGTTGACGAGGTTAGGCAGCAGCCCCACCTTCATCATCATGGTTTTCACTTTGTCGCGCACTTCCTGACGCGGCATTTTCGGATAGTAGGTACGCAGCGGCTCGGCGATGATCTCACCGATGGTCATACGTGGGTTCAACGACGCCAGCGGATCCTGGAAAATCATCTGAATATCGCTTCGCACATTGCGCCACTCATCCGGCTTCATGCCGAGCAGGTCTTTCCCCAGCCAGGCCACTTTACCGTCGGTGGCTTTCACCAGACCGATAATGGCTCGCGCAAAGGTTGATTTCCCGCAGCCGGACTCGCCTACTACCCCTAGCGTTTCGCCCTCATACAGTCGCAGCGTGACGCCATCGACTGCTTTCAGCGTTTTCGGCGGCTGCCAGAACCACTGCTTGCCATCTTTAATCTCGAAGTGGACCTTTAAATCCGCGATTTCGAGCAGTACTTTTCTTTCGTCAGTCACGGCGTTCATACCAGCTCCCCCACGGTCTTAAAGCAGGCACGTAAACGGCCTGGTGCAAACTCTTCCAGCGGCGGCGCGCTGCCGCACACCTCCATCGCATGCGGACAGCGAGGCTGGAACGGGCAGCCAGTCGGCAAACGTAACAAGTTTGGTGGGTTGCCAGGAATGGTCAGCAGCGATTCGCCTTCACCGTCCAGACGTGGAACCGCATTCAGCAGACCAATAGAGTACGGATGCGCAGGCTGATAGAAAACATCGCGCGCTTTGCCATATTCCATCGTGCGGCCTGCGTACATCACCAGCACCTTATCGCAGATCCCTGCAACGACGCCGAGATCGTGGGTAATCATGATAATCGCTGTATTGAATTCACGCTTAAGTTCGTTCAATAGCGTCATAATCTGCGCCTGAACGGTCACGTCCAGCGCGGTGGTGGGCTCATCGGCAATCAGCAGTTTTGGCCGACACAGCAAAGCCATCGCGATCATCACGCGCTGACGCATGCCGCCGGAAAATTCGTGCGGATACATTTTCATCCGCTTGCGCGCTTCCGGCATTTTGACCGCATCCAGCATTTTGACCGACTCTTCAAACGCTTCAGCCTTGCCCATGCCTTTATGCAGCATCAGCACTTCCATCAGTTGCTCGCCTACCCTCATATATGGGTTCAGGGAGGTCATGGGATCCTGGAAAATCATCGAAATCTGCTCGGCGCGCAGTTTGTTTAGCGCATGTTCCGGCAGGTTGAGGATCTCTTTCCCGTTAAACAGCGCCGATCCGCCGATCCGTCCATTACTCGCCAGCAACCCCATCAGCGCAAACGCGGTTTGTGATTTACCCGAACCGGATTCACCTACAATACCCAGCGTCTCGCCCGCATGCAGACTGAAGTTGAGGTCATTGACGGCAGTCACATCGCCGTCAGGCGTTTTAAAGGTGACGCGCAGATCTTTTACGTCCAGCAACCGCTGCGACGTTGTTGCCGTTTCAATTATGCTCATGGCAACACTCCTTAACGGTCTTTCGGATCGAGGGCATCACGCAGGCCATCGCCGATAAAGTTGAAACAAAACAGCGTCACGACCAGGAATCCAGCCGGGAACAGCAGCAGCCACGGCGACACTTCCATCGAGTTGGCGCCATCGCTTAGCAGCGCGCCCCAACTGCTCAGTGGTTCTTGCGTTCCCAGACCGAGGAAGCTCAGGAAGGATTCGAACAGAATCATGCTTGGCACCAACAGTGAGGCATACACGACGACGACCCCGAGCACGTTCGGTACGATATGACGGATAACGATGCTGGCGGTAGAGACGCCGCCGACCTGGGCCGCCTCAATAAACTCTTTACGTTTCAGGCTAAGCGTCTGACCGCGCACAATACGCGCCATATCCAGCCAGGAAACCATCCCGATAGCAACGAAAATCAGCAGGATGTTTTGGCCGAAGAAGGTTACCAGCAAAATCACGAAGAACATGAACGGGAAGGAGTTGAGAATTTCCAGCAGGCGCATCATCACCGAATCGACTTTACCGCCGAGATAGCCAGAGAGCGAGCCGTACAGCGTCCCCACGATAACGGCCACCAGCGCAGCGGCAATGCCCACCATCAGTGAGATACGCCCACCGATTGCCACACGAACCAGCAGGTCTCGCCCGGAAGAGTCGGTACCGAAGTAGTGTCCGGACTCCATATCCGGCGCATTGGACATCATGCCCCAATCCGTATCAAAGTAGGAAAACTGCGATACCATCGGCGCCAGCGTCACGAAGAGTGCAATCAGCACCAGCACAATAAGGCTGGCAACCGCCGCACGGTTATGCATAAAGCGCCGGCGCGCGTCCTGCCACAGACTGCGCCCTTCGACTTCCAGCTTCTCACTGAAACTCTCCAGCGCCTCGCTGTTCTTTTTACTTAACATCATAGCGAGCTCCAGCCTTAGTAACGGATTTTCGGATCGATAACGGCGTAAAGGACGTCTACCACCGCGTTAAACAGAATCGTTAATGCGCCAACCAGAATCGTCAGGCTAAGCACCAGAGAGTAATCGCGGTTAAGCGCCCCGTTAACGAACAGCTGTCCAATTCCCGGCAAGCCGTAGATGGTTTCAATCACCATCGAACCGGTAATAATACCGACGAAGGCAGGCCCCATATAAGAAAGCACCGGCAGCAGCGCGGGTTTTAACGCGTGGCGGAAGATAATCCGCCGCATCGGCAACCCTTTTGCGCGTGCGGTACGAATAAAGTTGGAGTGTAATACTTCAATCATCGAACCACGGGTAATACGCGCAATGCTGGCGATATAGGCCAGAGAGAGCGCAACCATCGGCAGAATCATGAATTTGAGCGCCCCACCGTTCCAGCCGCCGCCGGGGAGCCAGTGCAGCGTAATCGCAAATATCATCACCAGCAGCGGCGCGACGACGAAGCTGGGTATCACCACCCCGGTCATCGCCACCCCCATCACCGCATAATCCCATTTGGTGTTCTGTTTTAATGCCGCAATGACGCCCGCCGTGACGCCAAAAATAACCGCCAGCAGAAATGCCGCCGCGCCTAATTTTGCCGACACCGGGAAGCTCACTGCCACCAGATCGTTAACGGAATAATCTTTATATTTAAAGGAAGGGCCGAAATCACCGTGAGCTAACTGCTTCAGGTAATTACCGTACTGCACCAGGATAGGATCGTTTAAGTGATATTTTGCTTCGATGTTGGCCATGACTTCGGGCGGCAGCGTACGCTCGCCCGTAAACGGGCTGCCCGGCGCAAGGCGCATCATGAAGAAGGAGATCGTAATAAGGATAAATAGCGTCGGAATCGCTTCCAGACAGCGACGTAATATAAATTTCAACATTGCCCGTACCTTCTGGCATGTGCCTTTGCACTGCTCTCAAATAAGACACGATGGGGCGAGCTCACGCTCGCCCCACGTATTGCCATTAATGCTTGATAACGTACAGATCTTTGGTATAGACGTTATCCATCGGGTCTTTACCGGTGTAGCCGCCAACCCATGGTTTCACCAGGCGGGCGTTAACGTAGTAATAGACCGGTACGATAGCGGTATCTTTATCCAACTGCTGCTCAGCCTTCGCATACGCGGCGGTACGCTGCTCTTCGTTGGCGGCTTTTACCGACTCAGCCATGATCTTATCGAACGCTTCGCTCTTATAGTGAGCGGTGTTCATCGAGCTGCCGGACAGCATGGTGTTGAGGAAAGAAGTCGGTTCGTTGTAGTCCGCACACCAGCCGGCGCGCGCGACATCGTAGGTCCCCTGGTGACGCGTGTCGAGGAAGGTCTTCCACTCCTGGTTCACCAGCTTCACTTCAACGCCCAGGTTCTTACGCCACAGCGATGCCGCAGCAATAGCCAGCTTCTTGTGTAAATCTGAGGTGTTGTACAGCAGGTTGAAGGTCAGCGGTTTATCGGCGGTATAACCCGCTTCTGCCAGCAGTTTTTTACCTTCTTCATTACGTTTTTCCTGTGACCACTTGAACCACTCTGGTTCGGTCAACTTCGCGCCATCGGTATACGGCGGCGTGTAACCATAAGCCGGCAGGTCGCCCTGGCCTTTGACCTTGTTGGCGATGATATCGCGGTCCAGACCCAGCTTCAGCGCGGTACGTACGCGAGCGTCGGTGAACGGGGCTTTCTGGTTGTTAATTTCGTAGTAATAAGTACACAGATACGGATCGACGTGTACTTCGTTCGGGATTTCTTTTTTCAGCTTCTGGAACAGCTCAATAGGCAGCTGGTTATAGGTCATATCCAGCTCACCGCTGCGGTAGCGGTTTACGTAGGTCACTTCGGAGGACGTCGGCAGCCAGGTCACCTGGTCAATAACGGTTTTCTTGTTATCCCAGTACTGTGGGTTACGTTCCATCACGATACGTTCGTTAACAACCCAGTCTTTCAGAGTGTACGCGCCGTTGGTCACGATGTTACCCGGCTGGGTCCATTTCTCGCCGAATTTCTCGATCGCCGGTTTGTAGACCGGAGACATGGCCGGGTTCACCAGCAGCTTGTAGAAATACGGTACTGGCTCACTCAGCGTCACTTCCAGCGTGTGGTCATCGATCGCTTTCACGCCCAGTTCGCTCGGCGCTTTTTTACCGTCGATAATTTCATCAACGTTCACAATATGGCCGTACTGCGGATAGCTGGCGTAAGGCGATGCGGTTTTTGGATCGACCAGGCGCTGCCAGCTATAAACGAAATCTTGTGCGGTAACCGGTTCGCCGTTGGACCATTTGGCATCTTTACGCAGATGGAATGTCCAGACTTTAAAGTCTTTGTTGTCCCAGCTTTCGGCGACGCCCGGAATCGGGTGACCGTCTTTTGGAGAGGTATTCAGCAATCCTTCAAACAGATCGCGGCTGATATTCGCCTCTGGCACCCCTTCAATTTTATTCGGGTCGAGAGACTGCGGTTCAGCGCCGCTATTTCGTACCAGCGTTTGTTTGCTCGCTAACTCGGTGCCTGCAGGAACATCTGCAGCCATTACGTTCCCTGCGATCAGCGCTGTGAGAATGCCAGCCGCAACCAGGCTTTTTTTTGTGATGATGGACATTGTGTTGATACTCCGTTCATTATTATTACTGACTGTCGTCAGCCTGTTTAGTCCCCTTTCGGGTTCCTGTACAGCGCAGGAGATTTTTGCGTCTGCCAGGTCATTTACTGCCTGCTATCACCGACTTTTTTATTACGGCCGCTCTTATGGCAGCCTGACGTCGATTCATTAAAGCCTCCCCCCTGTCGGGACGCTTTTCTTATTCTGTTCATAACTGCTTACATGTGGAAACAGTTATCGTTTACATAACGTTTTCTTGCGAATAACTCAGGCCGGAAAGTACCAAATGCCGATTATCGCCGCCAATATAATTTGCAAATTTGTTAACCAATTCTCTTTTAGCCAGCAAACCCGCCTGTTTACAACAGCGTATTCACAAAACACGATTTTCTTAAATCTATAATTATCAGATAGATATCCAAAAAACGATTGCCGTCACTCGCCGATCCAGCATCAGAGGCTGTTTTTTGTACAAAAAATTAACAATTGCTTATTTTTTAGCACATAACACTGCCGAGAAACTGAAATTACTAATATCATTTCAATTATCTAACAGCAAGCCCCAGAGTATCGTGTGAAAGAAATAACATTTATGTGGAGGGTGACCCAATGGCGAGACAAAACTAACACATTGAATATTATTATTTTTTTAAATATTCGAATTGATTATTTGTAGAACAACACGCGGAATGAGAGATATGTTTTTCTGATATTAACGGCAACAATAGTTCTGATCGCCCTACCGTCGCCGCAGTATAATTAACCGACCAGCCCCGGGAAGATAGATTTGATGCCGGTCACAATGAATTCAATGCCTAACGCCATCAGCAACAGACCCATAATTCGGGTCACGACGTTAATTCCCGTTTGCCCCAGCATACGCACCAACCAGGGAGAAAGACGAAAAATGCCCCAACAGCACCAGGCAAATAGCGCAATAGATAAGGAAAAACCCAGGAGATAGGTCAGCGAATGATAGCGTGTGCCCCAGACGATCGTAGAGCTAATTGCACCAGGCCCCGCCATCAGTGGCAAAGCCAGCGGTACAACGCCCAAACTTTCGCGCACGGCCGTCTCTGACTTCTCTTGTTTGTTCTGCTTATCCTCTCCCAGCTTACCGCTGATCATCGACATAGCAATCGATACCACCAGGATCCCGCCGGCAATACGGAAGGAGTCAATCGAAATACCGAAGAGTTGCAGGATCAGGTCGCCGAGGAAGAGTGAAGTCAACAGAATAATAGCTACCGACAGACTCGCGGTCAGGTTGGTTTTATTACGTACCGCTGCCGTTTGATTGCTCGTCAGGCTGATGAAAACGGGAATCAGCCCTACCGGGTTCACCAATGCAAACAGTCCAATAAAGAACTTAAAGAAGATAGGAAAATCAAACAACGTCTGAATCACGTTAACCCCGGCGCATCATTAAAAGTTGTCGTTGACGAACAGCAAATCGAGAGTGGCGCAGACAATACCCTTTTTATCAACCATCTTCACCAGAATTATCCAGAAAAATGAGGCAAAAACAGAGTGTTATATATTTGTGTAAAGTATGCTAATGTTTACAGCACCGATACTCACGAATGATTAACAGCTCCTACATTTTGCTAAAAACGGCCTGCTGAAAGGTGTCAGCTTAGCCTAAATTTGATTTAGATCACGTAAATCGTACTCAGAAGTGGGTAATCTGCTTGCACCGAAAGAGAAGCGACCTCATCAATAAGTCGTATTTTTTCCGGTGAGCTCCTTGGCTAAATCGAAGCTCTTTTAGTAAATCAGTGAATCAGTTCGTGGGTAACGCCTTGTTTCCTTAACTTTTTCGCCAGCTGCAGGTGATTTGTCTATACTGACTTGTCGAGCAGATGATTCACTAAAAAAGTTTAACATTATCAGGAGAGCATTATGGCTGTTACTAATGTCGCTGAACTTAACGCACTCGTAGAGCGCGTAAAAAAAGCCCAGCGTGAATATGCCAGTTTCACTCAAGAGCAAGTTGACAAAATCTTCCGCGCCGCCGCTCTGGCCGCTGCAGATGCTCGAATCCCTCTCGCCAAAATGGCTGTTGCCGAATCCGGCATGGGTATTGTTGAAGACAAAGTGATCAAAAACCACTTCGCTTCAGAATATATCTACAACGCCTATAAAGATGAAAAAACCTGTGGCGTGCTGTCTGAAGACGACACTTTCGGTACTATCACTATTGCTGAACCTATCGGCATCATCTGCGGTATCGTACCAACAACTAACCCAACTTCCACCGCTATCTTCAAATCGCTGATCAGCCTGAAGACGCGTAACGCTATCATCTTCTCTCCGCACCCGCGTGCTAAAGATGCGACCAACAAAGCTGCTGACATCGTTCTGCAGGCTGCCATCGCAGCGGGCGCACCGAAAGATCTGATCGGCTGGATTGACCAACCGTCTGTTGAACTGTCTAACGCCCTGATGCACCATCCGGACATCAACCTGATCCTCGCGACCGGCGGTCCGGGCATGGTTAAAGCGGCATACAGCTCCGGTAAACCAGCCATCGGTGTAGGCGCAGGTAACACCCCGGTTGTTATTGATGAAACCGCTGATGTGAAACGTGCTGTTGCATCCGTTCTGATGTCTAAAACCTTCGATAACGGCGTAATCTGTGCTTCTGAACAGTCTGTTGTTGTTGTTGATTCCGTATACGACGCAGTGCGTGAGCGTTTCGCGACTCACGGCGGCTACCTGCTGCAGGGCAAAGAGCTGAAAGCCGTTCAGGACGTTATCCTGAAGAATGGCGCACTGAACGCCGCTATCGTTGGTCAGCCGGCATACAAAATTGCTGAACTGGCAGGCTTCTCCGTACCAGAAACCACTAAGATTCTGATCGGTGAAGTTAAGGTTGTTGACGAAAGCGAACCGTTTGCACACGAAAAACTGTCTCCGACGCTGGCTATGTATCGTGCGAAAGACTTCGAAGACGCGGTTAATAAAGCAGAAAAACTGGTTGCGATGGGCGGTATCGGTCATACCTCTTGCCTGTACACCGACCAGGATAACCAGCCAGAACGCGTTGCTTACTTCGGCCAGATGATGAAAACCGCGCGTATCCTGATCAACACCCCGGCTTCTCAGGGTGGTATCGGCGACCTGTACAACTTCAAACTCGCACCTTCCCTGACTCTGGGTTGTGGTTCCTGGGGTGGTAACTCCATCTCTGAAAACGTTGGTCCTAAGCACCTGATCAACAAGAAAACCGTTGCTAAGCGAGCTGAAAACATGTTGTGGCACAAACTTCCGAAATCTATCTACTTCCGCCGTGGCTCACTGCCAATCGCGCTGGATGAAGTGATTACCGATGGCCACAAACGTGCGCTGATCGTGACCGACCGCTTCCTGTTCAACAACGGCTACGCAGATCAGATCACTTCTGTTCTGAAAGCGGCTGGCGTTGAAACCGAAGTGTTCTTCGAAGTTGAAGCTGACCCGACTCTGACTATCGTCCGTAAAGGTGCGGACCTGGCGAACTCGTTCAAACCAGACGTGATCATCGCGCTGGGCGGCGGTTCCCCGATGGACGCAGCAAAAATCATGTGGGTCATGTACGAGCACCCGGAAACCCACTTCGAAGAACTGGCGCTGCGCTTTATGGACATCCGTAAACGTATCTACAAGTTCCCGAAAATGGGCGTGAAAGCAAAAATGGTTGCTATCACCACCACTTCCGGTACCGGTTCTGAAGTGACGCCGTTTGCAGTTGTTACCGACGACGCAACTGGCCAGAAATACCCGCTGGCAGACTATGCGCTGACTCCGGATATGGCGATTGTTGACGCGAACCTGGTCATGGATATGCCGAAGTCACTTTGTGCATTCGGTGGTCTGGATGCTGTAACTCACGCCCTGGAAGCTTACGTTTCCGTACTGGCTTCTGAGTTCTCCGACGGTCAGGCTCTGCAGGCTCTGAAACTGCTGAAAGAAAACCTGCCAGCGTCCTACCATGAAGGTTCTAAGAACCCGGTAGCGCGTGAGCGCGTTCACAGTGCAGCGACGATTGCCGGTATCGCGTTTGCTAACGCCTTCCTGGGTGTATGTCACTCTATGGCGCACAAGCTGGGCTCTCAGTTCCACATTCCTCACGGTCTGGCGAACGCCCTGCTGATCGGCAACGTTATTCGTTACAACGCGAACGACAACCCGACTAAACAGACCGCATTCAGCCAGTATGACCGTCCGCAAGCACGTCGTCGCTACGCTGAAATCGCTGACCATCTGGGTCTGTCTGCTCCGGGCGACCGCACTGCAGCGAAAATTGAAAAACTGCTGGGCTGGCTGGACGAAATCAAAGCTGAACTGGGTATTCCTAAGTCTATCCGTGAAGCTGGCGTACAGGAAGCAGACTTCCTGGCACACGTTGACAAACTGTCTGAAGATGCGTTCGATGACCAGTGCACCGGTGCTAACCCGCGTTATCCGCTGATTTCTGAACTGAAACAGATTCTGCTGGATACTTACTACGGTCGTGACTTCGTTGAAGGCACTCCGGCAGTTGAGAAGAAAGAAGCAGCTCCGGCTAAAGCTGAGAAAAAAGCGAAGAAATAATCCGCTTTAACGCTCGCTGAAAAGCATAAGCAAAAAGCCCCATCATTACGATGGGGCTTTTTTTATCTTCGCAAACATTGCCTCAAATAAACGCGCGTTTGGGCTCCATGTCCCTCAGAGCCTCAAACGTGCGTAGAGACGTTTAGCAGGAACGGTAGCTTAGACGATGCTGTTCCTGAATAACGGCCAGAGAGCCCTTCTCAAGCGCCTCCTTGTAATGCTTACGGCAAACGGATACGTAACGCTCGTTGCCGCCAATCACCACCTGCTCACCCTCATTGTACGGACGCCCTTCTTGATCGAGTCGCAGCACCATGCTGGCCTTACGGCCGCAGAAGCAGATCGTTTTTAACTCAACCAGTTTGTCAGAGAGCGCCAGTAAATATTGGCTACCGCTAAACAGCTCGCCGCGAAAATCCGTTCTCAGCCCGTAGCACAATACCGGAATATCCAGGTTATCTACCACGTCAGAAAGCGCGTAGACCTGTTCACGCGTGAGGAACTGGCATTCATCGACCAGCACGCAGTTAACCCGCTCACGCGCGTTCTCGGCGCTAATTTCGGCAAACAGGTTACTGGTCTGATTAAACAGCTTTGCCGGCGAGGATAAACCAATTCGTGAGCTCACTTTACCCGCGCCGAAACGGTCGTCTATTTCTGCGGTATAAACGATAGTGCGCATACCGCGCTCCTGGTAGTTGTATGACGACTGCAACAGAGCGGTCGACTTCCCGGCGTTCATTGCTGAGTAGTAGAAATAAAGTTGTGCCATTGGCTGCAAAATCCTAATCGATGCGTTTTTTAAACGGCGTGCAGTGTAGCATATTTTGCCCACAGGCTTCCTGTGTCCTCTTCACCATTGCGAGTGAGGATAACTCTCGATAATCCGCCTGATAAGACTGAAATCATCAGGAAAACCGATATTTTACGTCACTGCCGTTTCCACCCTTCATATTTATCCCTTTGGCCGAGGTAACTTCGTCATAAATCTGAAATAGTTAACTATGTTCCTCCCCCCACAGGCGCATACAGTCAGCGGTCCATCACGGTAAAAATAGCTAGCGAGGTTAATAGTTGAAAAGATTAATGAGTCTGTCTTAAAAAATGTGATCGCCACCAATTTGTGTAGCGACTTGCTGGCCATTGTTATCTGTAAATTAAACTGACTCAGGTTGAAATAACATCGTCATAACTATGGGCTTAAAGCCCATAACCCTGATTCCGCCTGATGTATTGCCTTTGTTTACATCATGAAACCGCTTTCTCAACCCCAAAATTTACCCATACAGGCTCTGAGGCAAATAGATGAATAGGGTTAAGGAATGCGCGGCAAAAGCCCAGCCAGGCCGTAAAGTGGTTGAGTCTCGCAATCATTCATTGCTGATAGAGTAATGCACAAAATGGATGCATGCTGGCTAATACATAAGGTTGATATTTACCCGTCCGGGGTATATTTATACACTTCCCACCATCACCGGACCGCTCGTTATCCCGCTGCGATGCCTGGCAATAAGTGCGAAAAAGATGAGTAAACGTGCCCACAATTTAACTTATAAATATTAATGACAGCATCAAATAACACGTTATTTTGAATTCCTTACATTCTTCCCTATTGCACATCTGATTTTATCGCTCTATTATTACTTCAACAAACCACCCCACAATATAAGTTTGAGATTACTACAATGAGCGAAGCACTTAAAATTTTGAACAACATCCGTACTCTTCGTGCGCAGGCAAGAGAATGCACCCTTGAAACGCTTGAAGAAATGCTGGAAAAATTAGAAGTTGTTGTTAACGAACGTCGTGAAGAAGAAAACGCTGCTGCTGCAGAAATCGAAGAACGTACTCGTAAACTGCAACAATATCGTGAAATGCTGATTGCTGACGGTATTGATCCGAACGAACTGCTGAATAGCATGGCTGCAGCCAAGACTGGCACCAAAGCTAAACGCGCTGCACGTCCGGCTAAATATAGCTATGTTGATGAAAACGGCGAAACCAAAACCTGGACCGGCCAGGGTCGTACCCCGGCAGTAATCAAAAAAGCGATGGACGAACAGGGTAAATCTCTGGACGATTTCCTGATCAAGGATTAATCCTGATGCTTTGTAAGAATCCCGCTACGGCGGGATTTTTTATATCAGGCAATCGCCTCTAGCTTGATAACGCCATCGCACAAGCACGCTCATTTTTTATCCTTTCGTGTTATTTAAATAAAAAAAGCCGGGTTTCCCCGGCTTTTTTTGCACTCACGATATTACTTCGCGATGCCCAGCGTGTCTTGCAGCCACGCTTTGAAGTCTTCACCCAGCGTATTATGGCGAATACCGTATTCGACAAATGCCTGCATGTACCCCAGCTTATTACCACAATCATGGCTTTTGCCCTTCATATGGTACGCTTCCACGGTCTCTTTTTCGATCAGCATATCGATAGCATCAGTCAGCTGAATCTCGTCGCCTGCGCCTGGAGGTGTTTTCGCCAGCAGCGGCCAAATTTCCGCACTCAGAACATAGCGACCGACTACCGCAAGGTTAGACGGTGCAACGTCGGCTTTTGGTTTCTCAACCACGCCAACCATCGGCACGCTGTCGCCTGGATTCAGGGGCGCGCCTTTGCAATCCACTACGCCGTAGGCGGTAACGTCAGCAACCGGCTCAACCATGATCTGGCTTGCGCCCGTTTCGTCAAAGCGCGCAATCATCTCAGCCAGGTTATCGCGGCTCAGGTCGGATTCATATTCATCAAGAATAACGTCCGGCAGGATGACGGCGACAGGTTCATCGCCAACGACAGGATGTGCGCACAGCACCGCGTGGCCCAGGCCTTTTGCCAACCCCTGACGTACTTGCATGATAGTGACGTGTGGCGGGCAAATAGACTGCACTTCTTCCAGAAGCTGACGTTTTACACGCTTCTCCAGCATGGCTTCAAGCTCAAAGCTGGTGTCGAAATGGTTTTCAATAGAATTCTTGGAAGAATGGGTAACCAGTACAATTTCGGTGATACCAGCTGCGATACACTCGTTCACGACATACTGAATTAAAGGCTTATCTACCAGCGGCAACATTTCCTTAGGAATTGCTTTGGTAGCAGGCAACATCCTTGTACCTAATCCGGCAACCGGGATAACAGCCTTTCTTACTTTCGAATTTAGGGCAGCCATTCAAATCTCCTGAACTGTTCAAACTTTGAACTTGCTCGTTAATTAATAACGCGTCGAGTATATCATCACAACCTACTGAGGCTGCTCTGAAAAGGACGCGATGACCTCGAATTAAGATTTATACTCGAAAGCCCGGCTGAAGGAGGAGCGCTGCCCATATACTTCGTGCTGACATTAAACTCCGCCGCCGAAGATAACGGGTCCGTTCAACGCACCAGCACGCTGAAGTATGACGAGTATATCCACATCAATTTTCCAGATAGTAGCACCACGGCAGAAAAGCCGTTAAAGCTATCCCTGTAAAAAAATGCGTTTGCTCATTCCGCAGACAACATTAAGCGTAAACGGCCACCATTTCCCCAAATCTGACACTGCCACGAAGTACAGCGCTGGCTTATTTGGTTGAGATAAGCATTACCCAACGTACCCAGCGGTACGCCATTGCTTATTTGTATTTGATGTTCGCCGGTATTTAATGTGCCGTTTAAGCCAGCGGATACCAGGATGAGATTTTTTAACCCACTATGATAATAACCCACAAGCAGCGGGAACTGACCGGGAAGATTTGCCTGACGCAAAAGCTGATTGACCTGCTTTAGCAAACTCCCTAATTCTGGTAGTCGCTGGCCTTGATGCGCCAACTGTTCTTGCAGGAGACCATTAAATAGCACGCGTAATAATAACGCGGCCAGAACCCCATTATCGCCGGCACGGGTAACATCCAGGCAATAAAATGCCAAATCGTGCTCAGAAAGCGGCGCAATATCCAAAACCAGACCAGGCGCATCGACCGCCATCAGCTGACGATAATTTATCCGGCAGTGCGATATTTTTTGCTGAACCGGCGGCTGCAACTCTTGTAAAAGTTTTGCCGCCGCTGCGGGGTTGCTCACTAGCGCATCCCAGTCTTCAAATAGCCGCTCTTCTTCCTCCACCCGGGAATTAAACATATTGGGGTACAGGCAGGCCAATACGGTTTCCCGCAGACGATTCAAATCCTTAACCGGTTTTAATAACACGTCCTGAACGCCAAGACGCAGCGCTTTGGCAATATCGGCCATATTTTCGGTCGCGGAAATGATAAGAATAGGTAGTGTATCGCCGGCATTGCGTAGGTGCTCTACCAACTGCAAACCGTTCATACGCGGCATTGCCAGGTCGCAGATCATCAGATCGGGCCTTTGGCTTTCCAACTGCGAAAGCGCATCAACGCCGTCCTGAGCCAGTAGCGTGCGTGCGCCGAGCGACGAAAGCCATGAATCCATAAGTGAGCGGAAAACCGGTTCGTCTTCGACAATCAAAATCTGTTTTCCCGCCAACGGCTGCGTCATGATGTCTCCCCTGCCCGACGATATCTAAATAGTGGCATGCTATTGTGATAATCGCCTTTCAGAATTTGCTGAAGTAGTCGAAAAAAATGCCTTAAGTCGAACTCTGTACCAAAGGCAGTAGCTCATCTGTCTTTTTTTCAACCGCTTGTTGACCCGCGGCTATTGCAGATGAAGCTCGATGAAAATCCAGAGTTGAAATCTGGGGACAAAACGGCTGTAACAGAATGTCCGGCGGGTCACCCGCCATGCGGTTACGTTTGAGCCGATTTTCCAGCACCTGGATTGAGGTTGTCATAATTTCCATTGCTGTGGGCGCAACCACCGACCGGCGAGAAGCAACGCGCCCTAACCGGGAGCGCAGGCGCTCATGCCATGATAGCTCATCTGGCGATTCATTCATCTCTACATCGGGCTGAATATTGACGGACAGGAGATCCTGCTGCATAAGGTGTGCGTCATGTTGCAAATCGACCGCAATAACGATATCGGCCCCCAACGCACGTGTTAGCGAAACCGGTACCGGGTTGACTACTGCGCCATCCACTAACCAGTAACCGTTATGCTGCACCGGCGCCATCAGCCCTGGAATACTGCACGAAGCTCGAACCGCCATATGCAAATCGCCTTCGGTAAACCACAGCTCACGACCGGTGCTTAGGTTCGTCGCCACCGCCGCAAAACGACGCTCACACTGTTCGATCGTGTCGTTCGGCATAATCTGCCGATAGTGATTAAAGACGCGCTCGCCGCGAAGCAGGCCGCCCCGCCGCCATGATAAATCCATCAGACGTAGCACGTCCCAGTAGCTGAATGAACAGACCCACTTTTCCAGCGCCGGGAGCTGATTGCTGGCGTAAGCCGCCCCTACCAGCGAACCAATGGAACATCCGGCAACGATATCAATCTCTATTCCCATTTTCTGCAGCGCTTTAATCACGCCAATATGCGACCAGCCCCGCGCCGCCCCTGAACCTAACGCCAGGCCAATTTTAATCTTTCTCATTGTTACCGATAAACATCCTCTTGCTTCTGGCGTGGCATCATCTCCATCGCTCGGTTACCATAGTGCTATCAGGCGTAACGTCGCCGTTAATTTATCGCTTCAGGGAGATCTCTTTGTCTGAACTTTGCCCCTGTGGGAGCGCTCTCGAGTATAGCTTATGTTGCCAGCGTTATCTGTCCGGCAACGAAGTCGCACCGAGCCCATCACACCTTATGCGCTCACGCTATTGCGCCTTCGTGAAGAAGGATGCAGATTATCTGGTGAAAACCTGGCATCCCACATGTCAGGCTGGCGCGTTTCGCGATGAAATCCATAGCGGTTTTGCTCATACCGAATGGCTAGGGCTGACCGTTTTCGCTGCCGAAGATGGCCGCCACGAGAATGAAGGTTTTGTCAGCTTCGTCGCTCGTTTCCGTGAACATAACAAGAATGGCGCCATCATTGAGCGTTCACGATTCTTAAATGAAAACGGTCAGTGGTACTATATCGACGGTACGCGGCCAGTGATTGGCAGAAACGATCCCTGCCCTTGCGGTTCAGGGAAAAAATTTAAAAAATGCTGCGGGCAGTAAACGCCCGACAACAGCTTCGCAAACATTATCAACAGGATTTACCCGGCAATGCATTCCATCCAACGAAAAGTTCTACGCACCATCTGTCCTGACCAGAAAGGCCTGATCGCGCGCATCACCAACATCTGCTACAAACACGAGCTGAACATCGTGCAGAACAACGAATTTGTCGATCATCGCACCGGGCGTTTCTTTATGCGTACCGAACTGGAAGGCATCTTCAACGACTCTACCCTGCTTGCAGATTTAGACAGCGCGCTGCCGGAAGGTTCCGTACGTGAGCTTAACCCTGCGGGCCGCCGCCGTATCGTCATTCTGGTCACAAAAGAGGCCCACTGTCTGGGCGACCTGCTGATGAAAGCCAACTACGGTGGTCTGGACGTTGAAATTGCCGCCGTCATCGGGAACCACGAAACGCTGCGTTCGCTGGTTGAACGCTTTGGTATTCCGTTCCAGCTGGTCAGTCATGAAGGTCTGGCACGTGAAGAACATGACCAGCAGATGGCCGATGCCATTGAAGCCCACCAGCCGGATTATGTCGTCCTCGCCAAATACATGCGCGTGCTCACACCGGAATTTGTCGCTCGCTTCCCGAATAAAATCATCAATATTCACCACTCGTTCCTGCCCGCATTTATCGGCGCGCGTCCGTACCATCAGGCCTATGAGCGCGGCGTGAAAATTGTCGGCGCGACCGCTCACTACGTGAACGATAACCTGGATGAAGGCCCGATCATCATGCAGGACGTTATCCACGTCGACCACACCTACACGGCAGAAGATATGATGCGAGCCGGACGTGACGTCGAGAAAAACGTATTGAGCCGCGCGCTGTATCAGGTGCTGGCGCAGCGTGTTTTCGTTTACGGTAATCGCACGATTATTCTTTAATCGTTAGCGAAATGAATTGATTAGCTTTAACCCGGTGCGGATAAAAAGCAGGCAAACAGTTCATTTTCGATAAACGAATGCTTTACAGCGGCGCGTCATTTGATATGATGCGCCCCGCTTCCCGAGAAGGAAGCAGGCCAGTAAAACCAAGCATTACCCCAGTGGTGGGGTTCCCGAGCGGCCAAAGGGAGCAGACTGTAAATCTGCCGTCATCGACTTCGAAGGTTCGAATCCTTCCCCCACCACCATTATTCACTACAGTAATGTAGTAAACTCGATGAGCAATGCAGAAGTTTGCACTTGTCGGGGAAGGGTGAGAACCTTCGATTAAGGTTCGGCTCGAGCGAATGCGAGAGAACGTTGCCGACGGCAACGGCCCGTAGGGTGAGGAGCGAAGCGACAAATAATCCTTCCCCCGCCCCATCTTCAAGCTTTACCTACAATTTGAATTACCCCTGGTGGGGTTCCCGAGCGGCCAAAGGGAGCAGACTGTAAATCTGCCGTCATCGACTTCGAAGGTTCGAATCCTTCCCCCACCACCATCACTTCCTGATAACACCCTCTTTAATCAAAACGTTGAAATTTTATATCTTACCCATGCGGGAAGGATGAGAAGCTTCGACTAAGGTTCGATTCGAGCGCTAGCGAGAAAGCGTTGCCGCAGGCAATGACCCGAAGGGCGAAGCGCATCGCGCTGAGTAATCCTTCCCCCACCACCATCACTTCCTGATAACACCCTCTTTAATCAAAACGTTGAAATTTTATATCTTACCCATGCGGGAAGGATGAGAAGCTTCGACTAAGGTTCGATTCGAGCGCTAGCGAGAAAGCGTTGCCGCAGGCAATGACCCGAAGGGCGAAGCGCATCGCGCTGAGTAATCCTTCCCCCACCACCATCACTTCCTGATAACTCCCGCTTTAATCAAAACATTGAAATTTTATATCTTACCCATGCGGGAAGGATGAGAAGCTTCGACTAAGGTTCGATTCGAGCGCTAGCGAGAAAGCGTTGCCGCGGGCAATGACCCGAAGGGCGAAGCGCATCGTGCTGAGTAATCCTTCCCCACGCCCCTCTTTTCTTAGTCATACCCCATTAAATATCCAAATCTACCTTAGTTATCTCTGTGAGTTTTCTAACTCTATTTTAAATCTCTGCCCTATATATCCCGGCGGCGCTGCGCTTGGCCGGGCTACAAATACGCACCAGCCCTGTAGCCCGGCCAAGCGCAGCGCCGCCGGGGAACAGACCGCACAAACAAAAAACCCCGCCGAAGCGGGGTTTAGCGCGTCACTGCACCGTATTAATGGCGCGCACGAACAATCTGATACTTGCGGGTCAGATACTCGACCGGCACGCTCCAGATATGTACCAGACGCGAGAAGGGGAACAGCAGGAACAGCGTCATCCCTAGTACCAGGTGCATACGGAAGATAAAGGCTACACCGTCCAGATGTGCGGATGCACCACCATGGAAGGTCACAACAGACTGCGCCCAACCGACCAGTTTCATCATCTCGCTACCATCCATATGCTGGGCAGAGAACGGAATCGTCAGCAGGCCCAGCGCACACTGGATAACCAGCACGGAGAGCACCAGAATATCGGCACCGGTCGTAGTCGCACGTACGCGTGGGCTAAACAGACGGCGCTTAAGCAACAGCACACCGCCAACAAGGCACATCAAGCCCGCGGCGCCGCCGCCAAACATCGCCATCTTCTGCTTCACTTCCAGCGGCAGCCACGCTTCATACATCCAGTGTGGCGTCAGCATGCCCAGGAAGTGGCCAGCAAATACCCCCAGAATCCCGATATGGAACAGGTTTGAGGCCAGGTTCATCCCTTTGCGATCCAGCATCTGGCTGGAAGCGGCGCGCCAGGTGTACTGCCCGTAGTCGTAGCGCAGCCAACTGCCAATCAGGAAGACAGAACCCGCAATGTACGGATAAATGTCAAAGAAGAACATATTCAGGAAGTGCATTATTGCTGTCCTCCGTTAGAGATATTCAAATATTGCGGGGCCACGGCTCCGGCAAAACGACGCTGATGATTGGCGATTTCCGAATCACCACAGCCCTGGTCGGCAAAGAATTTCACCTGCTCTTCTTCCCATACCGCATCCAGCGCCTGTGGAGTATCATCACGGGCTTCGTCGGCAATTTTTTCCGCCACTTTCGCGTCATCTACCGCACTGTTGGCCAGCTTCAACAGCTGTTCGAACAGCACCGCATAGCGGCTCTCACGCTGCTGCAAGCGCGCGCAGAGCAGCGCCAGAATCGGCGCGATGTCCTGCAGACCGCCAATCGCTTCGCTCTCTGGCAGCTGTGCCAGATACTCCAGATACAGCGGCAGGTGATCCGGCAGCTCGCGGCTGTTGAGGACCAGGCCGTGCTGCTCATACTGATTCAGCAGATCGACCATCGCCTGCCCGCGGTCGCGGGATTCGCCGTGCACGTGTTCGAACAGCAGCAGCGACGTGGCGCGACCACGGTCAAACAGTTCGCTGTAGGCCGCCTGCGCATCCAGCAGATCCTGCGCAGTTAAATCACGCAGGAAGATGCCCAGCGCCTGAGCATCCGCTTTTTCCAGTTTGTCTGATTCAGACAATACGTCGAAGAGTTCACCTTGATGCTGCCATAAGGCAGCATCCGGGTACTCAAGGAGACGTGAAATCACCACGAGTTCAATCATGAGTGCGGCTCCGTTTTGCTGCTTACATCCACAGAGTCAATACGACGGCTGTTGAACAGGTTGAACCTGGTGTCCGAACCATGACAGCCATCGCCGAAGCTAAAGCCACAACCATTTTTCTCCGGGAACGCCTCGCGCGCTTGTTCACGGTGACTGCTTGGCACCACGAAACGATCTTCGTAGTTGGCAATCGCCAGATAGCGGTACATTTCCTGCGCCTGTGCTTCGGTCAGTCCGACTTCTTCCAGCGCACGGGTATCAATCACACCGTCAACGGTCTCGGTGCGTTTGAAGTGACGCATCGCCAGCATACGTTTCAGCGCCAGCACCACCGGCTGAGTGTCCCCTGCGGTCAGCAGGTTCGCCAGATACTGAACCGGAATACGCAGACTTTCGACGTCTGGCAGGATACCGTTACTGCCCAGCTCGCCCGCATCGGCAGCGGACTGAATCGGTGACAACGGCGGCACATACCAGACCATCGGCAGCGTGCGGTATTCCGGGTGCAGCGGCAGCGCCAGCTTCCAGTCCATTGCCATTTTGTAGACCGGCGACTTCTGCGCCGCATCAATCACGCTCAGCGGGATGCCGTCTTTCTGCGCCTGCTCGATAACCTTCGGATCGTGCGGATCGAGGAATACGTCCAGCTGACGCTGATACAGGTCTTTCTCATTCTCGGTGCTTGCTGCGGTTTCAATCGCATCCGCGTCATACAGCAGCACGCCGAGGTAACGAATACGGCCTACACATGTTTCTGAACACACGGTCGGCTGACCCGCTTCAATACGCGGATAGCAGAAGATGCATTTTTCAGACTTGCCGCTCTTCCAGTTGAAGTAGATTTTTTTGTACGGGCAGCCGGTGATGCACATACGCCAGCCGCGACACTTGTCCTGGTCGATCAGCACGATGCCGTCTTCTTCACGCTTGTAGATAGCACCGCTCGGGCAGGTTGCCACGCACGCCGGGTTGAGGCAGTGCTCGCACAGTCGCGGCAGGTACATCATGAAGGTGTTTTCGAACTGGCCGTACATCGCCTTCTGCATGTTCTCGAAGTTCTTGTCTTTCGACAGCTTCTCAAACTCACCGCCGAGGTCGTCTTCCCAGTTCGGGCCTTTGGTGATTTTGTCCATACGCTTGCCGGTAATCAGCGAGCGCGGACGTGCAATCGGCTGTGCCTTGCTATCTGCCGGCGCGTTGTGCAGCGTCTGGTAGTCGAAATCAAACGGCTCGTAATAATCATCCAACCCCGGAAGATGCGGGTTGGCAAAGATTTTACCCAGCAGCAGCGCTTTGTTACCCATGCGCGGCACCAGCTTGCCGTTGATCTTACGGATCCAACCGCCTTTGTATTTTTCCTGGTTTTCCCAGTCGGTCGGGAAACCGGTGCCCGGCTTGGTTTCAACGTTGTTGAACCATGCGTACTCGGTCCCTTCACGACTGGTCCAGACGTTCTTACAGGTGACTGAGCAGGTATGACAGCCGATGCATTTGTCGAGATTCAGCACCATGCCGACTTGTGAACGAATTTTCATTTTACGCTCTCCTGTACCTGGTCATTGCCTTCGCCGTCCAGCCAGTTAATGTTCTTCATCTTACGTACCACTACAAACTCATCACGGTTTGAACCTACGGTGCCGTAGTAGTTAAAACCGTAGGCCAGGTGCGCATAGCCGCCGATCATATGGGTCGGTTTCGGCGTAATGCGGGTCACCGAGTTATGGATACCGCCGCGCTGACCGGTAATTTCTGAACCCGGCAGGTTCACGATACGTTCCTGCGCGTGGTACATCATGGTCATCCCGGCCGGTACACGCTGGCTCACGACCGCACGTGCAGTCAGCGCGCCGTTGTTGTTGAAGACTTCAATCCAGTCGTTGTCTTCAATACCGATCTCTTTGGCATCTTCTTCACTCATCCACACAACCGGGCCACCGCGACCTAAGGTCAGCATCAGCAGGTTGTCGCTGTAGGTGGAGTGAATACCCCATTTCTGGTGCGGCGTCAGGAAGTTCAGCGCCTTCTCCGGGTAGCCGTTGGATTTTTTACCCATCACCTCTTTCACCGAACGGGTGTCGATAGGTGGACGGTAAACCAGCAGGCTTTCACCGAAGTCACGCATCCACTGGTGGTCCTGATACAGGGACTGACGACCAGACAGCGTACGCCATGGAATCAGCTCGTGAACGTTGGTATAGCCAGCGTTGTAAGAGACGTGTTCGTCTTCCAGACCGGACCAGGTCGGGCTGGAGATAATCTTGCGCGGCTGCGCCTGAATATCACGGAAGCGAATTTTTTCGTCTTCTTTATTCAGCGCCAGATGCGTATGGTCGCGACCGGTAAACTCGCTGAGCGCTGCCCAGGCTTTCACCGCCACCTGACCGTTGGTTTCCGGCGCCAGGGTGAGGATCATTTCCGCCGCATCAATCGCCGTATCCAGCATCGGCTGGCCTTTCGCCGGGCCTTCTGCCTTGGTGTAGTTGAGCTTACGCAGCAGATCCATTTCGCTCTGGGTGTTCCAGGCAATCCCTTTCCCGCCGTTACCGATTTTTTCCATCAATGGGCCGATGGAGGTAAAGCGTTCATAGGTTGCCGGGTAATCACGTTCGACCGGGATAATGTGCGGCGCGGTTTTACCCGGGATCAGGTCGCATTCGCCTTTTTTCCAGTCCTTCACGCCTAACGGCTGCGCCAGTTCGGCTGCGGAGTCGTGCTGGATTGGCAGGGTAACCACATCGGTTTCTTTGCCGAGATGACCTATACACACTTCAGAGAATTTCTTCGCGATGCCTTTGTAGATTTCCCAGTCGCTTTTCGATTCCCAGGCCGGGTCAACGGCGGCAGACAGCGGGTGAATAAACGGATGCATATCCGAGGTATTCATGTCGTCTTTTTCATACCAGGTCGCGGTTGGCAGCACGATGTCGGAGTACAGACAGGTGCTAGACAGGCGGAAGTCCAGCGTCACCACCAGATCCAACTTGCCGTCGAGGCCGTTATCCTGCCATTCCACTTCTTCCGGCTTCACGCCGCCCTGCTTGCCGAGATCCAGCCCCTGAATGCCGTGCTCGGTACCCAGCAGGTACTTCAGCATGTATTCGTGGCCTTTACCGGAGGAACCCAACAGGTTAGAACGCCAGATAAACAGGTTGCGCGGGTGGTTCTTACCGTTTTCCGGCTGTTCTGCGGCAAAGCGGATAGAACCTTCTTTCAACGCCTTCACGGTGTAGTCAACCGGGGTCATTCCCGCCTTCTTCGCTTCATCGGCGATACGCAGCGGGTTAGTGCCTAACTGCGGTGCAGACGGCAACCAGCCCATGCGTTCAGCACGCACGTTGAAGTCAAGCAGGTGCCCGGTATAGCGCGATTTATCCGCCAGCGGTGACAACAGTTCCTGCGCGGTAACCGACTCATAGCGCCATTGGCTGGAGTGGTTATAGAAGTAGGAGGTGCTGTTCATGTGACGGGCCGGACGCTGCCAGTCAAGGGCAAACGCCAGCGGCTGCCAGCCGGTCTGCGGACGCAGTTTTTCCTGGCCCACATAGTGTGCCCAGCCGCCGCCGCTCTGGCCGACGCAGCCGCAGAACACCAGCATGTTGATCAGGCCGCGATAGTTCATATCGAGGTGATACCAGTGGTTCAGACCGGCACCGACGATGATCATCGAACGACCGTGCGTTTTATCGGCGTTATCGGCGAACTCACGCGCGATACGGACGATCTGCGCGCTGGAAACGCCGGTGATTTTCTCCGCCCACGCCGGGGTGTACGCTTTAATATCTTCGTAGCTGGTTGCGCAGTTTTCATCGTTCAGACCGCGTTCCAGGCCGTAGTTCGCCATGGTCAGGTCATAAACAGTGGTCACCAGCGCGGTACTGCCGTCTGCCAGCTGCAGGCGTTTCACCGGCAGTTTGTGCAGCAGAATGTTTTCCAGTTCAACGCTGGCGAAGTGTTCGGTGCCGTCGCCGCCAAAGTACGGGAAGCCAACCTGCGCCACGTCATCATGGCTGCCCAGCAGGCTGAGGCGCAGTTCAACCTCTTCGCCGGTTTTGCCGTCGCGCTGTTCGAGGTTCCACTTACCTTTATCGCCCCAGCGGTAACCGATAGAGCCGTTTGGCGCAATCATTTCACCTTTTTCATCAAAGGCGACGGTTTTCCATTCCGGATGCTCTTCCTGACCCAGGCCGTCCACCAGATCCGCTGCACGCAGCATGCGGCCCGCGGCGTAGAAGCCATCACGCTCTTCCAGCATCACCAGCATTGGCATGTCGGTGTAGCGGCGAACGTAATCGGTGAAGTACTGGCTCGGCTTGTCGAGGTGGAATTCACGCAGCATCACGTGGCCCATCGCCAGCGCCATCGCCGCATCGGTACCCTGCTTCGGTGCTAACCACAGGTCGCACAGCTTGGCGATTTCAGCGTAGTCCGGGGTAATAGCGACGGTTTTGGTGCCTTTATAGCGAACTTCAGTGAAGAAGTGCGCGTCCGGAGTACGCGTTTGCGGAACGTTGGAACCCCAGGCGAGAATGTAGCTGGAGTTGTACCAGTCGGCGGATTCCGGTACGTCAGTCTGCTCGCCCCAGGTCTGCGGAGAGGCAGGCGGCAGGTCACAGTACCAGTCGTAGAAGCTCAGGCAGGTGCCGCCAATCAGGGAGAGATAGCGGGCGCCGGAAGCGTAGGAGACCATCGACATTGCCGGGATCGGCGAGAAGCCAGCTACACGGTCCGGGCCGTAGGTTTTCACGGTGTAAACGTTAGATGCGGCAATCAGCTCGTTCACTTCCTGCCAGGAGGAGCGTACGAAGCCGCCGCGGCCGCGCGCTTGTTTGAAGCTTTTCGCTTTGTCGGCATCTTCAATAATGGATGCCCAGGCATCAACCGGATCGCTGTGCAGCGTTTTCGCTTCACGCCACATTTTCATCAGGCGTTTGCGCATCAGCGGGTATTTCAGACGGTTGGCGCTATAGAGGTACCAGGAATAGCTCGCCCCACGTGGACAGCCGCGAGGTTCGTGATTTGGCAGATCCGGACGGGTACGCGGATAGTCCGTCTGCTGGGTTTCCCAGGTGACCAGACCGTTTTTTACGTAGATTTTCCAGCTGCAGGAACCGGTGCAGTTTACGCCGTGCGTAGAACGAACGACTTTGTCATGCTGCCAGCGGCTTCGGTATCCATCTTCCCAATCCCGGTTGGTATTTAGAATCTGTCCGTGCCCATCGGCAAATGTTTCACCCTTTTGTTTAAAGTAGCGAAACCGGTCCAGGAATTTACTCATCGGGTCTCTCCTGTTTGGAGCCTGACGGCTCTCTGATAAATCGACATTGCTGAATTTGCAGCGAAGTTAACGCGCTGAAAGATGGAGGGAATTGATAACGATCAAGGCGGACAGGCTTAACAATTGCGGCCAAAAAGCAACATACCACCAAGGTGGTACACACTTGCATTTTATAATGCATTGTAAAATAAGGGATTTTGATAAATGAATAATGTTTCAGCCTGTAAAAAAGAGGTCGTCTGGTATTAAGGGGTAGAGTCCTCTTCCCCTCCTGCTAAGCCCACTTTGGCACGCGGCAAAATTGGCGTAACACCAACAGTATGTTGTAACTAAGCTAAGACGTAATAAAGGCGCGAAAACTCGCGCCTTTATTTTTAAATAACGTTAAACGTTATTTTTTGGCTTTGCGACCATATACTGCCCAGGTCACCACCACGCAGACAATATAGAACACGAGGAACACTTTCATCGCGCCAGCCGGTGAACCGGTTAAATCCAGCGAGGTACCGAACGCTTTCGGAATAAAGAAGCCGCCGATAGCGCCAATCGCCGAGATAAAGCCCAGCGCTGCCGCCGTATCGGTGGCCGCTTCGCGCATCGCTTTCTCGTCAGAACCGCCCTCAGCTTTCACGCGATCCATCGTCAGCTTACGGAAGATAACGGAAATCATCTGGAAGGTAGAACCGCTACCCAGACCGGCCGTCAGGAACAGCGCCAGGAAGACCACGTAGAAAGCAATGAAGTTGCCCCCCTCGCCGTTGGTTGGCAGGGTCATGAACAGCAGCGCGCTAAATACCGCCATCAGGATAAAGTTAATCAGCGTCACGCGAGTCCCGCCCAGACGGTCGGAGATAGCCCCGCCCGCAGAACGCGCCAGCGCGCCGATAAACGGCCCGAAGAAGGCGTAGTGCAGAATCTGAATGTCCGGGAATTGGGTCTTCGACAGCATGGCAAAACCGGCGGAGAAACCGATAAACGAGCCGAAAGTCGCCAGGTATAGCAGGCTCATGATCCACAGGTGACCACGTTTCAGCACCGGAAGCTGCTCTTTCAGCGATGCTTTAGAGGTTGCCAGCTCGTTCATACCAAACCAGGCCGCAAGAGTGAAGATGGCCAGGAACGGTACCCAGATCCACGCCGCATTCGCCAGGAAGAGCTCAGAGCCGTCCGGCTGCTGTACGCCCTGGCTACCGAAGGCGGCAAAGATAGACAGCGAAATCGCCAGTGGAGCCACCAGCTGCATGACGCTCACGCCCATGTTACCCAGCCCGCCGTTCAGGCCCAGTGCGCCGCCCTGCTTCTGTTTCGGGAAGAAGAAGCTAATGTTAGCCATGCTGGAAGCGAAGTTTGCGCCCGCAAAGCCGCACAGTAGAGAGATGATGATAAAGATACTAAACGGCGTAGAGGTATCCTGCACCGCAAAACCGAGCCATACGCATGGAATGATTAAGATCCCGGTGCTGAACGCCGTCCAGCGACGGCCACCAAACATCGGCACCATGAAGGAATACGGAACGCGTAGCAACGCCCCTGACACAGACGGCAGCGCCGTCAGCATGAACAGTTGGTCGGTCGTAAACTGGAAGCCCACTTTTGGTAAATTGACCGCAACGGCGCTGAACAGCATCCATACGCAGAAAGCCAGCAGCAGGCACGGTACTGAAATCCACAGGTTCCGGCTTGCGACGCGATGGCCGCGTTCCTGCCAGAATGCCGGATCTTCCGGACGCCAGTCGGTAATGACAGCGCCGGTTGCCCTTTCAGGAGCAGTGGAGTGACTCATAGACACCTCTGATTATTAATATCAACCCTCGCACCTTAGGGTTTACACCACGAGGTAAGTTGATATAAATCAAAGGAAAAGTTGGCTACAGAATGCGTAAAAAAACAGCATCATCCTTAAGGAGTAGCCTTTATTGCCCAAAAAAACCTGTCATTTCACGCGGCTGTTACGCTGCTACTCCTCTCCGCCAGACACATTGACTATCATGGAAATAAAGGGGTAACCCTTTGTGGGTATGGGTATACTCCAGGCGATAGCCGAAAATAACGCCACTCGCCGGAGAGCCTTCCGTCAGGAGCCGTAACGCACAATGTTTAGACGTTTTTTTACACCACTCACGCTGGTGAATCAACTGGCCCTCATCGTCCTGCTGTCTACCCTCATCGGGGTGGCAAGCATGATGATTTCCGCACGCCTGGTCAACGGCGTCCAGGGCAGCGCGCACGCCATTAACCAGGCAGGTTCCCTGCGCATGCAGAGCTACCGTTTGCTGGCGGCCATTCCCGTGCAAGAGCGCGACCAGCCATTGTTTGATGAAATGCAAAAAACCGTCTTCAGCCCTGAGTTGCAGCTGGCAGCCGAGCGCGATGGCCAGGTGCCGCAGCTCAAAGCGCTACAGCAGTACTGGCTGAATCATCTGGCGCCCGACATTCGCCGCGCACAAAGTCAGGATGAAGTGAATTCCGATGTCTCGGGCTTCGTCGACCGCATTAATCAGTTAGTCACCGTTTTCGATCACACCACCGAAGAGCGCATCTCTCACGTGGTGTGGATGCACCGCCTGATGGCTTTTTTCATGGCCGTGCTGTTTATTTTTACCGTCTTCTGGCTGCGTACACGCCTGCTGCATCCGTGGCGTCAACTGCTGCGGATGGCGGAAGCCATCAGCCATCGCGATTTTACCTATCGCGCGCAGATCGGCGGACGTAATGAAATGGCGACGCTCGGCATGGCGCTGAACAACATGTCTGCCGAACTGGCTGAAAGCTATGCGTCGCTGGAACGCCGGGTGCAGGAAAAAACCGCGGGGCTGGAGCAGAAAAATGCCATTCTCTCCTTCCTGTGGCAGGCCAACCGTCGCCTGCACAGTAGCGCGCCGCTGTGCGAACGCATCTCACCCGTGTTGAACGGTCTGCAAGAGCTGACGCCGCTACGGGAAATTGAAGTGCGGGTCTACGACACAGAAGATGAAGAGAACCACCAGGAGTTTAGCTGTCATTCGGGCTGGGAATGCGACGATAAAGGCTGTTACCTGTGTCCACGCGACGTTGATATGTCGGCGACCGAAGGCGCGACGCTGAAATGGCGTCTTACCGACCCGCGCAACCAGTACGGCATTCTGCTGGCCACCCTGCCCCATGGACGCGAGCTGAGCCACGATCAGCAGCAATTGGTTGATACGCTGCTCGAACAACTGACCTCGACGCTGGCGCTGGATAAACAGCTTGAGCGCCAACAGCAGCTGATCGTTATGGAAGAGCGCGCCACCATTGCCCGCGAATTACACGACTCCATCGCCCAGTCGCTCTCATGTATGAAAATGCAGGTCAGCTGTCTGCAAATGATGCAGAACGAACAGTCGTCCGCAGAAAGCCGTGAACTGCTTGGCCAGGTCCGTAACGAGCTGAATACGTCGTGGGCGCAACTGCGCGAACTGCTGACCACCTTCCGCCTGAAGCTGACCGAGTCGGGACTCCGCCCGGCGCTGGAAGCCAGCTGCCTGGAATACAGTAAGCACTTTGGTTTCCCGGTACAGCTGGACTATCAGCTACCGCCGCGCTACGTCCCCTCGCATCAGGCCATTCACGTGCTGCAAATCGCCCGTGAAGCGCTCAGCAATGCGCTGAAGCATTCGCAGGCAAGCGACGTGAAGGTCACCGTTACCCAACAGGGTAATCAGGTCAAACTGGTGGTGGCGGATAACGGCTGCGGCGTACCGTTACATGCTGAACGCAGCAACCATTATGGTCTTATTATTATGCGCGACCGCGCACAGAGCCTGCGTGGCGATTGTCAGGTTCGTCGCCGCGAAAGCGGCGGCACTGAAGTCGTGGTCTCGTTTATCCCTGAAAAATCGCTTTCAACCTTCCAAGGAGAAATCCATGAGTAATCAGGAACGGGCTACCATCCTGCTAATTGACGATCATCCTATGCTGCGTACCGGCGTAAAACAGCTGGTCAGTATGGCGTCGGATATTCAGGTCGTTGGCGAAGCCAGCAACGGCGAGCAAGGCATTGAGCTGGCAGAAACGCTCGATCCAGATCTGATTTTGCTCGATCTCAACATGCCCGGTATGAACGGTCTGGAAACCCTCGACAAGCTGCGCGAGAAATCGCTCTCTGGCCGCGTGGTCGTTTTCAGCGTCTCCAACCATGAAGAAGATGTTGTCACCGCGCTGAAACGCGGCGCGGACGGCTATCTGCTGAAAGATATGGAGCCGGAAGACCTGCTGAAAGCCCTGCAGCAGGCTGCCGCGGGCGAAATGGTGCTGAGCGAAGCGTTAACCCCGGTTCTCGCAGCCAGCCTGCGCGCCAACCGTGCGACCTCCGATCGTGACATCAATCAGCTGACGCCCCGCGAACGCGATATTCTGAAACTGATCGCGCAAGGTCTGCCGAATAAGATGATCGCGCGTCGTCTGGACATCACCGAAAGCACCGTCAAGGTACACGTGAAGCATATGCTGAAGAAAATGAAGCTGAAGTCGCGCGTCGAAGCCGCGGTCTGGGTGCATCAGGAACGTATTTTCTGACTATCCGCCACTTAATTGTCGTGACAGGCCCTGTCACGCACAATTAAGGCATCATGCTCGACCAGCCATTTTCCATTGGCGTGAAGCTGACAACCGGTTCGGTCAACGCCAGCGTAATCTCATTAGAGGTCACGCGCTGCCCCTTCTTATCCTCCACCACCACCGACAGATGCCAGGTATTGCTGGCGCCCTGCGTGTAATCCCACGCGGGCATAATGATACTCCACCCGTCGGTGCTGTTATTTGACGCTGGCGGCGTCAGGCTGAGCGCGGTGGTATCACCTTGCCAGGTTAGCGACTTCACGCCGTACTCATCGTGCACCTGCAGTTTCAGCTCGACCGTTTCGTAGCTGGTCAGGTTCCAGGGTGGCGTGGCCAGATACACCGTCAGGCTCTTACGCTGACGATACTCCATTACCGGCAAACTATTGCGCTCTGGCGCGTCATAGCGGCTGCCTCGCAGAGTGCGAGTTTGCGCGACTTCATCAGCCGCCAGCTGCTTCTTCAACGGCACACCGAAACGGAAATTGACCTTCATGCCGAGATTATTTTGATTCACCCCACTCTCTCCCTGCTTGTGCTGAGCGCTGAAAGTGAGGAGCGGAATGGGGGTATAGTTAAGGCCAAGCGAAACCGCGACCGGGTTATGATAACCGGTGCCGCTGCGGAATAAATCGACGCTATCGCCGAAGTACTGTTCCACACTCAGGCTGGTATTAATGTGGTTCCAGGCAGGAATCCAGGCCTGCGCGGTCACGTCGTAGCCACGCGCCATACGCTGTTGTAGCGTCGTACCGCTGTTTTCCCAGTCATGAAGCGGATGATAGTAGTTGGCTGAAAAGCGTAGATTTTCGCCCCAGGCTTCCGCTCCGATGCCGCCACGGTTAAGGTCGGCATCCAGCAGGCTATCGTAAAAGGTGTTATAGCCCAGTAACCATCGCCCGGCGACCCAACGCTGGCCGACGCCGAGGTTCCCTACCGTTCCTTCGTCCTGTTGGCTTAACCCTATCTGGGTCCAGGTGAGATAGCGGGTGTTGTCCTGTAACGGCACAAACCAACTGCCGTGGCTACCGGTAAACTTACCCTTCTCATCCACCAGCATCTGAAAATCCGTATTGCCCCAGGGCGAAAGCCAGCTACCCAGTTGTTGGTTCACTTCGCTATTCAGCTTCTCCTGCACCTGCGTGAGCGCAAAAAGCCGCGCCTGTTCGCCGGTGTCCAGGCCGTTATCGGTCATGCTGGCTTCGCCAAAAGACTTCACCATTTCGGCAAACTGTTTTTCGCTATCGCGGCTTTCCGGCGCGATGCCGAGATCCGGCAGGTTATCGAAAGGGTGTTCCGCCTCTTCGATAAACGACTGCCGCGCCCGGGCGCCGCCGCTGGCCAACACCAGCAGGACGAAAAATGACGAGTAAAAACGCAAAGACAAAACCGCAACCTCATAGCCAGCGACAAACAGGAGTCAGAAATCAGCGACCCCAAAGCCTTTAGTTTACCCCCTTTACCCTTATCCTTCAGCCTTCGCGCCGCATTCCAGGAATAGACTGAATGGCTATGAAATCGTCGTTTGCCGCACAGTGCAGGCCAGCAGCGCCTTCAGCTCGGGAATACAGGAACCGCAGTTGGTGCCGCATTTCAGGCGACATCCCAGTTCGGCGACCGTCGAACACCCTTGTTTTTCAATGGCTTCCGTGATGTTTTTTTCACCTATACTGAAACAGCTACACACAATTTTCCCCGTCGCCGGACGCGCCATATCGCGCCCACCCAGCAGCGTATGCCGCTCAGTCAGGGTCTGCGGGGCCTCGGCAAAGGCGCGGGAAATCAGCGCGACGTCAATCTCCGGCAGCGTTTTGCTGCTCCAGAAGCCCAGCATTAACCGCCCCTCAAGCCACGCCAGCAGATGCCAGGTTTCCCCAAGGCTGGCGACCTGAACCTGCCAGCCGTGGTGCTGGCAGGTCGCCAGTAGCGCCGCCTGAATGTCGCGTTCGCCGCACAGTGTTAAATGATGTAGCCCCGGTGCGGCTTTGCGCCACCAGTGCATATGTCGCGGCAGCGCAAGCGACACGCGCGAGAACAGTTCGCCCTGCCACTGCGGCAACCATGGCGCGATCCGCACCGCCGTTTGTTTACTTTCCGGCTGCCCGGAGTGCGGATCGACCACCGGCGCGACCAGACTGTTAACTTTACCCTGGCGGGCAAAACAGTCGTTCCAGTGCATCGGCGTAAACAGCGAACCCGGGCGTTGAGCATCAGAGACAACAACCCGAGCCACCATCACCCCGCGCGGTGAACTCACTCGCGCCAGCCCGCCATGCTGTAACGAGAAATGGGCCGCATCCTGCGGGGCAATCTCGACAATCGGCTGCGCAATATGCTGCATCAGACGCGGCACGTTACCGGTACGGGTCATGGTATGCCACTGGTCGCGCACCCGCCCGCTGTTGAGGATCAGCGGATACAACGGCTGGCGGCGCGCCCGCATCTCACCCGGCGTGACCGGCACCATGCGTAGCTGGCCGTCGCTGCGCCAGCCGCGCGACAGATCGAGAGGATGCCCGCGGCGCGCCACCGGCCAGCGCACGGGGGCCAACGCATCCCACTGCGCGCGGGTCAGCTCGGCAAGCCCGCTGATATCAAACGCCCGTTCGCCATCGTTCTCGAAGCCGGACAGCGCCGCATGCTCGCTGAAAACTTCATGCGGATGCTGCCAGCCGAACGCCTGTGCGTAGCCCAACTGCCCGGCAACCTGGGCGATGATCCACCAGTCCGGGCGCGCGTCTCCCGGCGGAGGTAAAAACGCCCGCTGCCGGGAGATACGGCGCTCTGAGTTGGTGACGGTGCCGTTTTTTTCCCCCCAGCCCAGCGCCGGAAAACGAATGTCGGCATAGCGCGACGTCTCGGTATCCGCAGCGACTTCAGAGACAATCACCAGCGGGCAGCCCGCCAGCGCCTGACTTACCGCATGGCTATCCGGCAGCGACACTGCCGGGTTGGTGCCCATAATCCATACCGCCTTCACCTCACCACGTCCAATGGCGCTAAACAGATCCACCGCCATCAGCCCCGGCGTCTGCGCCAGACGCTCACTGCCCCAGAAGCGCGCCACGCGGGCAAGATCCGCCGGTTCAAAGTTCATGTGCGCCGCCAGTATGGTCGCTAACCCGCCGACTTCGCGCCCGCCCATGGCATTTGGCTGTCCGGTCAGCGAAAACGGGCCGCATCCTTCACGGGCAAATTTACCGCTGGCCAGATGCACATTAATGATGGCGTTACATTTATCGCTGCCGCTCGAAGACTGGTTAATGCCCATGGTATAGAGCGTGATAGCCCGCGGCGCGGCGATAAATTCCTGATAAAACGCCTGCACGTCGTTCTGCGGCAGCCCGCAAAAGTCAGCGACTTTCTCGACCGTCCAGCCTTCGGCAGCCGCCAGCGCAGCGGGGGTATCGGCATAGCGTTCGTCAACGATACCGTGTTCTGCCAGCGCGTGGAGCAAACCGACAAACAGCCCGCCGTCGGTACCCGGCGCAATGGCCAGATGGCGGTCGGCAATATCGCAGGTCGCGGTACGCCGTGGGTCAATCACCACGATCTTCATCTCAGGCCGATTCTGCTTTGCCTGCACCAGCCGTTGATAGAGCACCGGATGCGCCCAGGCGGCGTTGGACCCCACCAGAATCACCAGATCGCTACCTTCAACGTCCTCGTAGCTGCACGGCACGACATCCGCGCCAAAAGCGCGTTTATACCCGGTCACCGCCGATGACATGCACAGTCGGGAGTTGGTATCGATATTGCCCGCGCCAATAAATCCCTTCATCAGCTTGTTGGCGGCGTAATAGTCTTCGGTCAGCAGCTGGCCAGAGGCGTAAAAGGCAACGGCCTGCGGGCCGTACTGCTCGATAATCGCCCTGAGGCGTTCGCCCGCCGCCGTCAGCGCCTGCGGCCAGCTGACCCGTTCGCCATCCAGCTGCGGGTGCAATAAGCGCCCCTCCAGGCCGGTGGTTTCTGCCAGCGACGCGCCTTTTACGCACAGTCGGCCAAAGTTTGCCGGATGCTGCTCATCGCCCTGCACGCTCACAATCCCGTCCTTGACCCGCGCCAGCACGCCGCAGCCGACGCCGCAATAAGGACAGGTGGTTTTCGTCTCCGTCATGAGGCCTCCGCGCGCATAACCAGCGCCTGGTTACCGACCCATACCGTGCCGTCTTCAATTTTCACCGGCCATGCGCGCACCACCTGCTCGCCGCTCTCGCTCTGCCGCCCGTCGCGCAGGCGGATGCGCTGTTTGTACAACGGCGAGATAACGATCGGCTCGCCGCCCGCGTCGCCCAGAATACCGCGCGACAGGACATTGGCCTGACTTCCCGGTTCCTGGTTATCCAGCGCGTAAACCTTATCGTTAAGGCGGAACAGCGCAATCTGCATCTCACCGAGGCGCGCGCCAATACCGGCCTGCGGCGGAATATCTTCAAGCGAACAGACGGCCTGCCACGGTTTGCGGCTACCCGGCAGCGACGGCAATTCGCTCACCACGGCTAACTGCGGCTGGCCGCGCACCGCGTGACGCTGTACCGCTTCATCCGGCGTATCGCTGTTCACGAAGGAGCGGAACAGCGCCAGACGCTGCGGATCGTTGAGGGTCGTTTGCCATTCACACTGGTAGCTGTCGATAACCCGCGCCATTTCCTGCTCCAGCTCGTCGCCGATGCCCAGCGAGTCGTCAATAATGACGCTGCGAAGGTACTCGATGCCGCCTTCGAGATTATCCATCCACGTGCTGGTGCGCTGTAACCGGTCGGCGGTACGGATATAGAACATCAGGAAGCGGTCGATGGTGCGCAGCAGCGTGGCGTCATCAAGGTCGCTGGCGAACAGATCCGCGTGGCGCGGCTTCATCCCGCCGTTACCGCACAGATAGAGGTTCCAGCCCTTGTCGGTGGCAATCACCCCCACGTCCTTGCCCTGCGCCTCGGCGCATTCGCGGGTGCAGCCGGAGACCGCCATTTTGATTTTGTGCGGCGCACGCAGCCCTTTATAGCGATGCTCCAGCGTCACCGCCAGCCCGGTAGAGTCCTGCACGCCGTAGCGGCACCAGGTTGAGCCGACGCAGGATTTCACCGTGCGCAGCGATTTCCCGTAGGCGTGGCCGGTTTCAAATCCGGCGTCGAGCAGCTCTCGCCAGATCTCCGGCAGCTGCTCCAGCCGCGCGCCAAACAGGTCAATTCGCTGGCCGCCGGTGATTTTGCTGTATAGCGCGTAGCGTTTGGCGATCTGACCGATAGCAATCAGGCCATCCGGCGTTACCTCGCCGGCGGGCATGCGTGGCACAATCGAGTAGGTGCCGTCCTTCTGAATATTGGCAAAGTAGCGATCGTTGGTATCCTGCAGCGGCAGATGCGCCGGTTTCAGCAGATATTCATTCCAGCAGGACGCCAGCACCGAGCCCACCAGCGGTTTACAAATCTCGCAGCCATCACCGTGGCCGTAACGGGCAATCAGCTGTTCGAAGGTATGAATACGATTGACCCGTACAAGGTGATAAATCTCCTGCCGCGAATAGGCAAAATGTTCACAGATATCCTTCTTCACCTCAACGCCCTGCTGCGCCAGCTGGTACTCCATCACCTGTTTCACCAGCGCGCTGCAGCCGCCGCAGCCGGTCGCCGCTTTGGTACAGCTTTTAATCGCGCCGAGGGAGGTCGCGCCGTTACTGACCGCCTGACAAATATCGCCTTTGCTGACGTTGTGACACGAGCAGATCTGCGCGCTATCGGGCAACGCCGCAACGCCCAGCGCTTTCGGCGCACTGCCTTCCAGCGCAGGCAAAATCAGCGATTCCGGGCGCGAAGGCAGCGCCATATCGTTCAGCATCATCTGCAATAAGGTGGCGTAATCGCTGGCGTCCCCGACCAGCACGCCGCCCAGCAGAGTTTTCCCGTCGCCGCTGACGACAATCTTTTTGTAGATCTGCTCCGGGCCGTGGATCCACTGATAGCTCTGGCAGCCGGCGGTGCGGCCCTGGGCATCGCCAAACGAGGCCACATCGACGCCCAGTAGCTTGAGCCTGGTGCTCATATCCGCGCCGGTAAATTCGCCCGCCTCGCCCGCCAGCGTGGACGCCGTGACTCGTGCCATCTGGTAGCCAGGCGCCACCAGACCATAGATTTTGTTGTCCCACAGCGCACACTCGCCGATGGCGTAGATATCCTCGCAGGAGCTACGGCATTGGTTATCAATGACGATGCCGCCGCGCTCACCGAGACGCAAGCCCGCGCTGCGCGCCAGGCTATCCTGCGGGCGGATCCCCGCCGAGAACACCACCATATCGGTGGTCAAACTTTCTCCGTCGGCAAAGCTCAGCGTCAGGCCGTTTTCCGACTCCGTAATACCGGTAGTGGCTTTGCTGGTGTGGACGCTCACGCCCAGTTCAGTAATTTTCTCACGCAGCATCGCCGCGCCGCCGTTGTCGAGCTGCACCGCCATCAGGTTTGGCGCAAACTCCACCACGTGCGTCTCCAGTCCCAGCTGGCGTAGCGCGTTTGCCGCCTCCAGCCCTAGCAGGCCGCCGCCGATAACCACGCCGCGGCGCGCGGTTTGCGCGCGGGCGGCAATCGCATCGAGATCGTCCAGCGTGCGATAGACAAAACAGCCCGCCAGCGTGTTGCCTGGAATGGGCGGCACGAACGGGTATGAGCCGGTCGCCAGCACCAGTTTGTCCCAATGCAGTTCATGGCCGTCGGCGTCGCGAATCAGGCGCGCCTCGGTATCAATCGCCGTCACGCGCTGCGACAGGCGCAGTTCGATACCGTGCTCGGCAAAGAAATCCCCTGCTACCAGCGACAGCGAGTCGGCGCTGCGTCCGGCAAAATACTCCGACAGATGCACGCGGTCATAGGCGGCATAGCGCTCTTCGCCAAAAACCACAATCTGATACTGCTGGTGCAAATTACGGCTGACACACTGCTCAAGAAAATGGTGGCCGACCATGCCGTGCCCGACCACCGCTAAGGTTGATTTCGTCATTGTTTGCGTTCCTGCAGCCGACGGCTGCGTCGTGAATTGGTCGAAGATCCAACCCGCTTGCGCAGGCTGTGTGGAGTGCAGTAAATCGGTAAAGGTCGCGGCGCTGGCGCAGTCGCCTAACAGCAATACGCCAGAAAGCTTGCCGTCACGCACCAGCAAGCGACGGTAATGGCCGCTCAGCGGGTCGAGTGAAGCCCACTGCTCATCGCCCTCATCGGCCTGTACCTTTCCGGCGCTGAACAGGTCGATGCCGGTGACCTTGAGTCGCGTGCCGGCGTCCTGCCAGCGGAAATCTGCGATAGGCTTGCCGCACAGCCGTGCCGCCAGCACCTCCGCCTGCTGCATACAGGACGCGACCAGACCAAAGGTTTGTCCGTCAACTTCGCAGCATTCGCCAATGGCGCTGACGCCCGCTACCGCCGTCGCCAGCTGCCTGTCCACCACAATGCCGCGCTGGCAGGCCAGCCCGCTGCGCTGCGCCAGCGCGATATTGGGCCGCACGCCGGTGGCCATCACGACCCGGCGGGCCGGAATGCGGCGGCCGTCGTCAAGCACCACCGCCTGCGGGGTAATCTGCGTAATGCCGGCGTTGAGCGCGCAGGCAATACCGCGCTCCTTCAAACGCTGCGTTAACAGCGCCGCTGCCTGCGCGTCGAGCTGTTGTTCCATCAGGCGGTCGCTGCGTTGCACCAACGTGACGTTGTCACCGTTACGCCGCAGCGCTGCTGCCGCTTCGACGCCCAGCACCCCGCCGCCGATCACCACCGCATCACCCGACGTGGCCAGAATCGCCTCAACGTCTGACTGAGTCCGAAAGGCAAAAACGTGCGGCAAATCGATCCCCGGCAGCGGTGGCAGAAACGGCGATGAACCGCAGGTGAAAACCAGCTCATCCCATGCCAGCGTACGCGCGGTGGTACGCACCTGCCGTGTCGCCATATTGGCCTCAAGCACCGTCTCGCCGTGACGCACGGTAACCCGGTGTTCGGCATACCAGCCCTCAGGCAGCAGCCGCGTCTGATGGAACGTTTTCTCGCCCCCCAGTACCGGTGACAGCTGAATGCGGTTGTAAGCCGGGCGCGGTTCATCGCCAATAATCGTTATGGCAAACATTCCCGGCGCCATCGCAACCAGCTTTTCCGCCAGCCGGGTTGCCGCCATGCCGTTGCCGATCATCACCAGTTTCCGCATAGGCCCGCCCCTTACGCCGCTTTCGGCTGTTTTTCGTAGAGGAAATGCAGGATCTGCTGACGCAGATGGTGGTAACGACTGTCGTCCGCCAGCAGAACCCGATTGCGGGGACGCTGCAGGTTCACATCGATAATTTCGCCCACCGTCGCCGCCGGGCCGTTGGTCATCATCAGCACCCGGTCAGAGAGCAGTACCGCTTCGTCCACGTCGTGAGTAATCAGCACGATGGTGGTGTTCAACGCCTGCTGAATCTGCATCACCGAATCCTGCAGATGCGCGCGGGTCAGCGCATCCAGCGCGCCAAAGGGTTCGTCCATCAGCAGCACCTTCGGTTTCATCGCCAGCGCGCGGGCGATGCCGACGCGCTGCTTCATACCGCCGGAGATTTCTCCCGGACGCTTATGCATCGCGTGCCCCATCTGTACGCGGTCGAGATTGTGTTCAATCCACTCCTGACGCTCGGCCTTGCTCATCGTGCGGCGAAAGACGTGGTCCACTGCCAGCGCGACGTTGTCAAAGCAGGTCAGCCACGGCAGCAGCGAATGGTTCTGGAACACTACCGCGCGCTCCGGCCCGGGACCGGCGATTTCCCGGTTATCGCAGATAAGCCCGCCCTCGGTCGGCAGCGTAATCCCGGCAATCAGGTTAAGCAACGTCGACTTACCGCAGCCGGAGTGGCCAATCAGGCTCACCGTTTCACCTTCATGGATATCAAAAGAGACGTTCTGTAAGGCCAGAAACTCACCGCTGGCAGTATGGAAACGTTGGCTCACGGCCTGGACCTGAATTAAGGGTTTCATGGTGTTCTCCTTACTTTTCTTGCCAGCTAAAACGACGCGCAATGAGCATCAGCCCTTGCTCCAGCAGCAGCCCCACCACGCCGATAATGACGATGGCGATGAGGATGTTTTCGACGTTGAGGTTGTTCCACTCGTTCCAGATCCAAAAGCCAATACCCAGCCCACCGGTCAGCATTTCTGCCGCCACGATCACCAGCCACGCAATACCAATCGATAAGCGCACGCCGGTAAGCACCGATGGCAGCACCGCCGGGAAGAGGATTTTGCGCATCACCGTCCACTCTGAAAGCTGCAATACGCGCGCCACGTTGAGGTAGTCCTGTGGGATCCTTCGCACCCCTTCAGCGGTGTTAATCACCATCGGCCAGATGGAGCAGATAAAAATGGTCCAGCTGGACGCCGGTTCCGCCTTCTGAAACAGCAGCAGGCCAATCGGCAGCCACGCCAGCGGGCTGACCGGGCGCAGCAGCGCAATCAGCGGCGTAAACATGCGCGAAAAGAAGGTGAAACGGCCAATCAGAAAGCCCAGCGGGATACCCGCCAGCGCCGCCAGGCCAAAGCCCACCGCCACGCGCTGCAACGATGCCAGGACGTTCCAGCCGACGCCCACGTCATTGGGACCGTTGTTATAGAACGGGTCGGCAAACAGCGTCAGCGCCGAATCCAGCGTGCTAAGCGGCGTAGGGAAGCCTTTGCTGTTGATCGCCGCCAGCTGCCAGACCAACACCAGCAGGCCTAAACCCAGCAGCGCCGGAATCGCACGCTCAGCAAGATGGCGGATCCTACGCCCCCACGCCGGCGCCTGACGGCGAACCTGCAACGGCGGCAGAGTAATCACTTCACCTGCGGGCGCAGGCGCTTCGACTGTTTTGGTTTTGGTGTTCATCTCATGCTCCCAGGCGTTGAATGGCGAAACTGCGGGCGTATCCGGCCGGGTCAGCCCCGGTCCAGACCGAACCGTCCATCAATGTGCTGCTGCGCAGGGTTTGCGTCGGTGCGGCAATCCCGCCCACCGCCTGCGCGGCCTCTTTCCAGACGTCAATACGGTTGATGCGTTGGGCGACGGCGACATAATCCGGGTCGCTTTTCAGCAGCCCCCAGCGACGGAATTGGGTCAGGAACCACATGCCGTCAGACAGCCACGGGAAGCTGGCTTCCCCCTGGTCGAAAAAGCGAATCGGATGGGCATCCTGCCAGCGGCGACCGATGCCGTTGTCGTATTGGCCGAGCATGCGGCCGGTAAGATATTGCTCTTTGGTATTCAGCCAGCCGCGCTGGGCGAGGATTCTGGCGGTTTCCCGTTTGTTTTCATCAGAGGCGTCAATCCAGCGCGCGGCCTCAATCAGCGCCGCCACCAGCGCCCGGCTGGTATGCGGATAGCGCTCTACCCACTCACGCCGCGTGCCCAGCACTTTTTCCGGATGCTCCGGCCAGATGTCCTGGCTGGTGGCGGCGGTAAAGCCGATACGATCGTTGATGGCGCGCGCGTTCCACGGCTCGCCGACGCAAAAGCCGACCATATTGCCGATACGCATGTTCATGACCATCTGCGGCGGCGGCACGACCACGGTGCGCACATCGTCGAATGGGTTGATGCCGCCGCTGGCAAGCCAGTAGTAGAGCCACATGGCGTGAGTGCCGGTGGGAAAGGTATGGGCGAAGGTGTAGCTGCCCGGCGCACTGTTGCCGATAAGCTTTTTCAGCGCGGGCAAATCGGTGACGCCCTGTTCCTGGAGATCCGCCGACAGCGTGATCCCCTGCCCGTTGCGGTTCAGGGTCATCAGGTTGGCCATCGCCTGCGGCTTACCCGCGACGCCCAGCTCCAGCCCATATAACAGGCCGTACAGGACATGCGCGGCATCCAGCTCGCCGTTAACCAGCTTGTCGCGCACCGCGGCCCAGCTCGCTTCTTTACTGGGAACCAGCGTAATGCCGTATTTTTTATCGAACCCTTTTAACGACGCGATCGCCAGCGGAGCACAGTCAGTCAGCGGGATAAACCCTACCTTGACCGTTTGCAGCTCCGGCTTATCGGATCCGGCGGCCCACGCCGAAGACATCACGCCAGGCAGCAGCATCGCGCCGCCCAGCGCTGCGCCCGCCTGAAGAAACCGTCGCCGTGATAATGAAAACGTCTCGCCCATACTCGCTCCCGAATGCAAAAAAAAAGCGCCCGGCAATGCTTACGCATTGCAGGACGCCTTTATCCTCGTGGTGCCCGAACCGCCGTTGGCCCGTCACCGACTCTGTGTGCTCTTGATTTAACTAATGCAATTCGAATGCCAGGTTGTTAGCACCGTGTTAGCGCGGGAAAAAGCTATCTGCATCACATTTTTTGCACCGATGAATAGCATTCATGCCCGTTCATTGTGCAACGAAGTCGTCGCATCGTGCTGCCACAGCGCTTTCACCGCCAGCAGCGCGCGGGCAATTTCCACCATGCGCTGGTTCTTTTCCATCGCCATTTTGCGCAGACAGTGCCAGGCCTGTTCCTCATTCATCTGGCGATGGGTCATCAGCACGCTTTTGGCTTTATCAATCAGCTGCCGCTCCTCGAGCGTATCTTTCAGCGACGCCAACTGCCCGGAAAGCTGCTCCAGCTCGCGGGCCTGCTGGCGCACCAGCGGCAAAAGCTGTCTGTCGAGGTGCAGCAGCAGGCTGTCGCTGACCGGGTCATCATGCTGCGGGTCCGGCGCGTCCGGTTCCCCCTCATCGTCGAGCAACCCGTCCACCACGGTCATTAGCTCGCCAATCAGCAACTCTTCCAGCCCACGCATCTGCTCCAGCCGCTGGGTCTGCAGCTGGAACCAGCGCAGCGCCGTCTCGCCGCCGTCTTCACCGGGCTGGCGAGTACAGGCAATGCGCCTGAGCTGCTCAATGGCGATCCCCGCCTGGCATTCGGTATAGAACAGCATTTTCAGCGGGCTGGTCGCCAGCGATAAGAAGCTGTCAAAACAGGGCTGCTGGCCGTCGATACGGTCAACCAGCCGCTGACGTAGCTCCTGGCTGAAGCTGCCCTGGGCAAATCCCTGCGCGCCCAACGCGCGTTCCTGCCCGACCAACTCTTTCCCCTGCATAAAGCTGTACAGTGCCACCAGCCGCCCGGCGAGCGTCGGGTCATCGATACTGTCGTTAAGCTGCGGGATGATATTGAGCAGATGGCGAATGGTACGGCTGAACTGGCAGGTAGCCGTTTCGGCGGCTATCTGCTGTCCGGCGACGTTGTCGCGCAACGCGGGCAGTTGCTCAAGCGACCACACCGCACGGGCGATGCGCAGGCAGAGTCCGCTGGCGGAGGGAAGATGGCGCGGCGACAAACTCAGCAGCAGCGGACGAATTTGTTCATCGACCAGCGCGGCGCTGGCGCGGCGCTCTGCGCCATATAATCGCCCCTGCGAGCATAACCAGATGTTGGATGCCCCTCGTTCACACTGTAACATGTGCACCACGTGGCTTAACTGGCTGACCAGTTGCCCCTGCTGCGCCAGCTGCCGAAGCTGTTCTTTCTGCACCTGGCGCGCATAACGGAACCACTCGATAGCGCCGGGTGTATCATCTTTACGGTTTATCATACGCACTCCCGGTAGAGGATTTACCTATATCTTCTTTAAGCAAAAACCGTGCCTTAATTAAGGAGTTCAGATGCAACGTATTGTCATTATCGCCAACGGAGCTGCCTACGGCAGCGAATCGCTGTTTAACAGCCTGCGCCTTGCCATCGCGCTGCGCGAACAGCAGAGCGACCTTCACCTGCAGCTGTTTTTAATGTCGGATGCCGTGACTGCCGGTCTGCGTGGGCAAAAACCGGCTGAAGGCTACAATATCCAGCAGATGCTGGAGATCCTCACCGCTCAGGGCGTGCCGGTGAAGCTGTGTAAAACCTGCACCGACGGGCGCGGCATGACCACCCTGCCGCTGATCGACGGCGTGGAGATTGGCACCCTGGTTGAGCTGGCACAGTGGACCCTGGCCGCAGATAAAGTATTGACCTTCTGATTTTGCCGCCTTTACCCACTTTGGGAGGATATTGTGTTACCTCTGCCACATTTTGCCTATGAATGTCACGAAGGCTGAAAGGATTCAGGGATTTTGTCATTTTTGTTGAAGCGTTACGGCATTTTTTGATCAAAATCAGCATCAATGCACGCGGTGTTTGGTGTTATGCGATGAGTGAATTGTGAACAACATCACAGGCAGGATTTGGTCGCAGGGAACGCGTTGACTCATGGCAGCGGGGTATTTTGGTGATGGTAAAGGCAAGTTTGACATTATTTGGCGGGGATACGGTGGTGGTGCGTTGCTCTGAGCGTTGCCACATTCATTTAATGAGCACCCAAAAGAGCGCCAGCAATCATGGCGCCGATATTCTGAGCGTACAAAACGAAGAAAAAGCGTATCTCACCGTGCCCTATAGCGGCACCTGGAATGTACTGATTGATAGCCACAGCCAGTCGCTTGAGCACTCTATCAGCTACGTCGCAGCCTGATAATGTCCCCGGAAGCACGCACTTCCGGGGTTTCCGCTTTTTGCGCTTATGCCAGCCCCGGCGGGTTCACGCCACTGACCAGGACACGCACTTTATTAATCAGCTCATCTAAACCATCATCCGGCATGCCCAGCTTTTGCAGCTCCTGCTCCAGTGAGAACAGATACTGCGCGTTCGTTCCCAGCGGACCGCTGGCGCGGGCAATAAGTGGCGCAATCACCTGCACGCTGGTGTCTGACTCATACAGCGGATGGCGAGGATCCATAATAAATACCAGCGCATTCACCGTACGCCCATCGTCGAGGGTCAGCTTACACCAGGTCGGCAAATAGCAGCCGGTAATCATCTCACGCTTCCACAGCAGCGACAGCTCGTTTTCAATTTCATCGTCGGGCAGACGATAGGCCACGCCGGTGGTGCGTCCGCCCTCTTTCAACGCCAGCATTCGCCCCGGCTGGCAGGCGCTACCACGACCCGCCGTCAGCCGTAAACAAAACGCCCGATGCCAGCCGATGAGGGTACCGGTGACCGACTCGCTGTAGTTGAGCGCCGGGTTCCACATCAGCGAACCGTAGCCAAAAATCCAGACCGGACCGTTATCCGGACGACAGGCCAGCGTCGCCGCCAGCGATGCCGCACGCTGTTCAGCGGACCAGAGCAGCGATTCCTCTATTGCGCCAAACGCCGTTGTACAATCCGCCTTCATCAAGAAATCACGCGTTAACACTTTAAACCTCCACCACCACTTCTCTTCCCTGCAACACATGCGCCCTCAAGGGAACGAATGGCGACCTCCGGAGCTGTCGTTGACGAAATATTATCCAGCTTTATGCCACCGGATGCAATTTGTCTCCCGGGGCATTCGGGCTATTTCGAGGATTTCGCCGATGGTAAAAATAGGGAAATCCGTACATCAATATGCTGTTATTTAATAAATATTTGACCAATAATTTATATTATAGCCATCTTTAATGAAAAATGGCCTTACAGGTAAACTTTAGTAAAAGATCGCATTCCCGGTCGAAAAATTTGTTAATTTACGTCACTGATTTTTTCTATAATTATAAATACCTGCATACATGGAGAAACACATGACTCACGCACATGAGGCGGTGAAAACTCGCCACAAGGAGACGTCGCTCATTTTCCCGGTGGTCGCGCTGGCAATCCTGTTCTTCTGGGGAAGCAGTCAGTCATTGCCAGTGGTTATTGCCATCAATGCCTTAGCGCTGGTCGGCATTCTTAGCAGCGCATTTAGCGTAGTCCGCCACGCGGACGTATTAGCCCACCGCCTCGGCGAGCCCTATGGCTCTCTGATTTTAAGCCTTTCCGTTGTTATTCTGGAAGTCAGCCTGATCTCCGCACTGATGGCGACCGGCGACGCCGCGCCAACGCTCATGCGCGATACGCTCTATTCCATCATCATGATTGTTACCGGCGGCTTAGTCGGTTTCTCGTTATTGCTTGGCGGGCGTAAATTTGCCACGCAATATATGAATCTTTTCGGTATTAAACAGTATTTGATTGCGCTGTTTCCGTTGGCCATTATCGTGCTGGTGTTCCCGACCTCATTGCCGGGAGCAAATTTCACGATCGGCCAATCACTGCTGGTAGCGCTGATCTCCGCCGCGATGTACGGCGTATTCTTATTAATTCAAACCAAAACTCACCAGAGCCTGTTTGTCTACGAGCACGAAGATGACAGCGACGATGATGACCCGCACCACGGTAAGCCTTCGGCGCACAGCAGCATGTGGCACGCGATCTGGCTGGTTGTCCATCTGGTGGCGGTGATTGCGGTCACCAAAATGAACGCCAACCCGCTGGAGACGCTGCTGACCAGCATGAACGCGCCGGTCGCCTTTACCGGCTTCCTGGTGGCGCTGCTGATTCTCTCGCCGGAAGGGCTGGGCGCACTGAAGGCGGTGCTGAACAACCAGGTTCAGCGCGCAATGAATCTCTTCTTTGGTTCGGTATTGGCCACTATCTCCCTGACGGTACCGGTCGTCACGCTGATCGCTTTTATGACCGGCAACGACCTGATGTTTGGTCTGGGAATGCCGGAGATGATCGTGATGGTCGCGTCGTTAATTCTGTGCCACATCTCGTTCTCCACCGGACGCACTAACGTACTGAACGGCGCGGCACACCTGGCACTGTTCGCCGCCTATCTGATGACGATCTTTGCCTGATATTGCGAGCCGACGCGAGAAAGCGGCTAACAGCATGCAACGCGCGCAGAAAAGCTGGCAGGCATCCCGCATCGCGCGCGTTCGGTAAGTGAAATGGGTCAGGAAGTACACGTAGAATCAGCGCCAAGCCGGATCTTCTCCGGTGAGGCGCAATGTTGCGGGGGCTTGATCCCTGGCGGCATAGGTTGCTGGATAGAAAAACCCCCGCACGTTGAGAGGCGTAAACCTGACAACAGAACGGGGGGCTATCTTGAAACCCAACCCTTCAAGAATAGCCGCGAACCGTTGTCATTACAATAGAGGCGGCTATATGACGCTCGCGCAGTTTGGCGTCGCTTTCTGGCACGATCTTGCCGCTCCTGTCGTTGCGGGAATTATCACCGCAGTGATTGTGAGCGGGTGGCGTAACAGGAAGTAACGCTCAGAGGGCGTCAGGCTGCCGTAACGGCAACGTGCGCCCGAAACGGGCCGCAGGGGTAACAGCCTGCGGCCTTTTTTGCGGCTATAAAAAAAGCCGGACCGCGATAAACGGGCCCGGCTTTTCAATGCAGTAGCAGAACTTACTTGCTGGTATCCAGTTCGTCGAACCCTTTCACCAGGTCGTCGATGGCTTTCATCTGCTTCAGGAACGGCTCCAGTTTGTCCAGCGGCAGCGCGGACGGGCCGTCACAGCGTGCGTTGTCCGGATCCGGATGCGCTTCAATAAACAGACCGGCGATACCCACCGCCATACCGGCACGGGCCAGCTCGGTAACCTGCGCGCGACGACCGCCGCTTGCTGCGCCAAACGGGTCACGGCACTGCAGAGAGTGGGTCACATCGAAGATAACCGGGGAGTTGTTGGACGCTTTTTTCATCACGCCAAAGCCCAGCATATCGACAACCAGGTTGTCGTAACCGAAGTTGGAACCACGGTCGCACAGAATCACTTTGTCGTTGCCGCCTTCGATGAATTTGTCAACGATGTTGCCCATTTGACCCGGGCTCACGAACTGCGGCTTCTTGACGTTGATAACCGCGCCGGTTTTCGCCATCGCTTCCACCAGATCGGTCTGACGAGCGAGGAACGCCGGCAGCTGGATCACGTCAACCACATCGGCAACCGGCTGCGCCTGGCTGGCTTCGTGAACGTCAGTGATGATCTTAACGCCGAAAGTTTGCTTCAGCTCCTGGAAAATCTTCATCCCCTCTTCCAGGCCTGGGCCACGGTAGGAGTGGATAGAAGAACGGTTGGCTTTATCAAATGAAGCTTTAAATACGTAAGGAATGCCCAGCTTCTGGGTCACGGTCACGTAGTGTTCGCAAATACGCATCGCCAGGTCGCGTGATTCCAGCACGTTCATGCCGCCGAACAGAACAAACGGCAGATCGTTTGCTACCTTGATATCACCAATGCTAACCACTTTTTCTTTCATAAGATCGCCTTGTTAGGGTATTTCCGCGATTATAACCGAGGTTATTACCGTTTAGTGAAGAGTAATTTGTTTGTGCGAGATGGTATTAATCTGCGCACGGATCATTTCGCTGATCGGGTCTTCCGGGCATTGCTCAACGAAATAGTTCAAATCGTTCAGTGCAATATGCTCGCACTCCAGCTGGGCATAAATCAGCCCGCGGTCGCGAATTTCATACGGGTCTTCCGGGTTAAACTGCAGCAGCGCTTCGCTGGTCCGCAGCGCCAGCTCCATCTGCCGCTCCTCCATCAGCGCCGATTTCAGGGTATCAAGCAGTTTACGCACCACCTCTGCGTTATCCGCTTCATCGAGGTCTTCGTTAAACAGCTCCGCCATCGGGCTGATATTTCCCTTGAGCCACACCTCAAGCGTATGCTCATCGAGAGTATCGCCGTTAAACGGGTTAATCAGCCATAGCTCCTCGCTGTCGACATCAGCACGCAGCAGCAGTTGAGTCGGAAAAATCACCGGCACGACCGGGATGTCGAGCTGAGCCGCAATCCACAGCACAATAGCCCCCAGCGCCACGGCGCTGCCCTGACGATTCTTCAGGACCTGATCGAGCCACAGCGCGTCGGACAGACGATACACGCCGGAAGAGTCACCAAAATTCCATTCGTGGTAAAACAGTTCGATCAGTCGCTCCATCTGACGCGTCAGCGTCCAGGAGGGGCTAATCTCTTCACGCGCCAGCGCCAACAGGCAATCAAGCTGCTCGCGCACCTTCTGCGACGGGAAATCATCACGAATCAATTCGGAAATAAGGATCATGCCATCGCACAGCGGCGCTTTATTAAATTCAAAATCAGCCAGTGACTTCATACCTTACCCCAACAGCGGAACTTTAGTGATGGCGAGTTTAACGATGATGCACAACACCATCAGCGCCAGCAAAAACGCAACAAACCCGCTCTGCTGGCTGCGCGGACGACGACGTCCAAGCGCGACAAACCCTAAAAAGATGTAAATGATAACGCCAAACAGTTTCTCCGTCAGCCATCCCCCCTCTTCAGTGAAGGGGTAATAGCGCGTCATCACCATGAGCGCCACGCCGCTGAGCAACAGCGTGCTGTCAACGCAATGCGGCAGCACACGCACCCAACGCGCGTCAAACAAAGCGCTACGATGGTGCATCCACCAGTAACGGAGGGCAAAAAATGAGACGGAGAAAATCGCCGACGCAATATGTAAATAGAGCACAAACTGGAACAAATTCACGCCTGCGCCTCCGCATGCTCTGGCCACTGCGCAAGCGTCAGGCGATCGTTGTCGCCGTAGTCGCGACAGGTTTGTGCCTGCCGATAGCCCGCAGCACTAAACAATTCACGCACCGCTTCGCCCTGCTTCCAGCCATGCTCCAGCAGCATATAACCACCGGGTTCAAGCCAGGCGCGGCCTTGCGAAATAATATGTGCCAGGTCGGCAAGCCCCTGATCGGCTGCCACCAGCGCAGTTTTGGGCTCAAAACGCACGTCCCCCTGAGACAGGTGCTCGTCCTGCTCGTCGATATACGGCGGGTTGCTGACGATCATTGCAAAACGTTGGTCGTCCAGCGCACTGAACCAGTCGCTTTGGACAATCGTAATATTGTTGATAGCCAGATGAGCGGCATTGCGCTGCGCCAGGGCGACGGCATCGGCAATAAAGTCGACGGCGGTCACCTGACAGTCCGGGCGCTCACTGGCTAGCGCCAGCGCGACCGCGCCAGTGCCGGTACCCAAATCGAGAATACGGCACGGCGTCTGTGGCAGACGCGCAAGCGCCTGCTCTACCAGACACTCGGTATCCGGGCGCGGAATCAGCGTCGCCGGTGAGACAAACAGCGGCAGCGACCAGAACTCGCGCGTGCCCACCAGGTGTGCGACCGGCTCGCCGCGTTGACGCCGTGACAGCAGCGCCGCCAGCGTGTCCACCTGCGCGGCGCTCAGCTCGGTCTCATCAAAGGCCAGAATCTGGGTGCGCGATTTGCCGGTGACATGCCCCAGCAGGATCTCGGCGTCGCGACGAGGGCTCTCGCCCCCCTGAAGCGCCGCTATCGCCTGCTGCAGCCACGCTCTCCAGGTCATCATTCCTGCTCGGACAGCGCGGCCAGCTGGTCGGCCTGATATTCCTGCACGATAGGCTCGATCAGCATATCGAGCTTACCTTCCATCGCCTCGTCCAGACGATAGAGCGTCAGGTTGATGCGGTGGTCAGTGACGCGCCCCTGCGGGAAGTTATAGGTGCGATTACGGTCGCTGCGATCGCCGCTGCCCAGCAGGTTACGGCGTTCGGAGGCTTCCGCCTGCTGGCGACGGGCAATTTCCGCCGCACGGATACGCGAGCCCAGCACCGACATCGCTTTGGCTTTGTTTTTATGCTGAGAACGTTCGTCCTGACACTCCACCACAATACCGGTAGGCAAGTGGGTAATACGGATAGCGGAATCGGTGGTGTTAACGTGCTGACCGCCCGCGCCGGAGGAGCGGAAGGTATCAATGCGCAGATCCGCCGGGTTGATATCCGGCAGCTCGGCTTCCGGCACTTCGGGCAGTACCGCGACCGTACAGGCGGAGGTATGGATACGCCCCTGAGATTCGGTAGCCGGAACGCGCTGCACGCGGTGACCGCCTGATTCAAACTTCAGACGGCCATATACACCTTCACCGCTGATTTTAGCGATCACTTCTTTAAAGCCGCCGTGCTCGCCTTCGCTGGCGCTCATGATCTCAACGCGCCAGCGGCGTGATTCAGCATAGCGGGAATACATACGGAACAGGTCGCCGGCAAACAGCGCCGCTTCATCTCCGCCGGTCCCGGCGCGCACTTCGATGAAAGCATTACGTTCGTCGTCCGGGTCACGCGGCAGCAGCAGCACCTGCAGCTGTTGTTCCAGCTGTTCTTCTTTGGCTTTGGCTTCCTGCAGCTCTTCCTGCGCCATTTCGCGCATTTCCGGGTCGTCGAGCATCATCTGCGCGGTTTCAATATCTTCCTGAACCTGACGCCAGTCGGTGTAGCAGCGGGCCACATCGCCCAGCTGTGCGTATTCGCGGGACAACGCGCGGAAACGGTCCTGATCGGCAATAGTTGCTGCGTCTCCGAGCAGCGCCTGAACTTCCTCATGGCGCTCGTAGAGAGCTTCCAGTTTAGCAACAATAGAAGGCTTCATTGGCGTAAATGCACCTTGTTATAAATAGAGTTGTGCTACTCCAGCCCGAGGCTGTTGCGCAGAATATGCAGGCGTTCGTCATCCCCGTCACGGGCGGCCTGCTGAAGAGATTTGGTTGGCGCGTGGATCAGGCGATTAGTTAATTTCCGCGCCAGATCCTGCATGATGACCTGCGGATCGCCGCCCTGTTCGAGCGCGGCCATCGCTTTAGCGGTGAGTTCTTCACGCGCCGTTTCCGCCTGGGAGCGATAATCACGGATGATTTCGCTGGCGCTTTGCGCACGCAGCCAGGCCATAAACTCGCTGGTTTCCTGCTCAACGATGGTTTCAGCCTGCACCGCGGCGGCCTTACGCTGCGCGAGGTTATGCTGAATAATGTTTTGCAGATCGTCCACGCTGTAGAGATAGGCGTTGGCGAGTTTCCCCACCTCCGGCTCGACGTCGCGCGGGACGGCAATATCCACCAGCAACATCGGCTGATTGCGACGCGCCTTCAGCGCGCGCTCCACCATACCTTTACCGATAATCGGCAGCGGGCTGGCGGTTGAGCTGATAATGATATCGGCCTCTTTCAGGCGTTCATCAACGTCGCTAAGGGCAATAACTTCTGCGCCGACTTCATCCGCCAGCACCTGCGCACGTTCGCGGGTACGGTTGGCAATCAGCATTTTTTGCACGTGATGCTCGCGCAGATGGCGCGCCACCAGTTCAATGGTTTCTCCCGCGCCAACCAACAGCACGGTCACCGTAGAGAGGGATTCGAAAATCTGCCGCGCCAGGGTACAGGCGGCAAACGCCACCGACACCGCGCTGGCGCCGATATCCGTTTCTGTACGCACGCGCTTGGCGACCGAAAATGATTTCTGGAACATGCGTTCCAGCTCGCTGGCGTGCAAATGGCCGCGGCTGGAATCGGCAAACGCTTTTTTGACCTGCCCTAAAATCTGCGGTTCACCCAGTACCAGCGAATCGAGGCCGCTGGCGACGCGCATCAGGTGGCTGACGGCGTCGTTATCCTGGTGCCAATACAGGCTCTGGCGCAGATCTTCTTCATTCAGCCCGTGGTATTCGCACAACCAGCGGACGATGGCATCGTGCAGGTTATCCTGCTCTTCGACGCTGAGATAAAGTTCAGTGCGGTTACAGGTCGACAGGACCACCCCCCCCTGCACCATTGGCTGAGCCAGCAGGCTCTCCAGCGCCTGGTCAAGCGTATCTGGCGAAAACGTGACGCGTTCTCGCAGCGCTACCGGGGCTGTCTTGTGGTTAATGCCAAGTGCTAAAAGGGTCATTGTGCGGGAGTAGTACCAGCGTTGATAAGGTTAGTCTGAGCGCATCATACAGGATGCGCGAGATCAATAAAAGGGACGGCCCCCTTTTGGAGTAATAGGTATTACGGGTTAATTTTATGATTTAAGACAACTTGAGCGTAGACGCTGCCCACCAGCGACGCTAGCATTAAGCGTTATAATCGCAACGCATATCAAGGATTGTCATCATGGCCCTGCCCCGCCTGATTCGTCTGCTGCCTTTAGCAGCACTGGTTCTTACCGCCTGTACTGTCAATGCGCCAAAAGGCCCAGGCAAAAGCCCGACCTCGCCGCAGTGGCAACAGCACCAGCAGGAAGTGCGCCAACTCAGCCAGTACCAGACGCGCGGCGCGTTTGCCTATCTGTCCGACCAGCAAAAAGTCTATGCCCGCTTCTTCTGGCAGCAAACCGGCCAGGACAACTATCGTCTGCTGCTGACCAACCCGCTGGGCAGCACCGAGCTGGAGCTGGTTGGTCAGCCAGGCTCCGCGCAGTTGACCGATAACAAAGGCCAGCGCTATACCGCCACCGACGGCGAAGAGATGATTGGCAAACTGACCGGCATGCCGATTCCGCTTAACAGCCTGCGCCAGTGGATCCTCGGCCTGCCGGGAGACGCCACCGACTATAAGCTCGACGACCAGTATCGCCTGAGTGAACTCAACTACACCCAGAACGGCAAGACCTGGAAAGTGGTATACGGCGGGTACGACAGCAAAACCCAGCCGGCGCTGCCGTCGAATATGGAACTGACCGAAGGGTCCCAGCGCATCAAGCTGAAAATGGATAACTGGATCGCCAAATGACGACCACCTGGCCCTCTCCCGCAAAGCTGAACCTGTTTTTGTACATCACGGGTCAGCGTCCCGACGGTTACCATACGCTGCAGACGCTGTTTCAGTTTCTCGACTACGGCGATACGCTGACCATCACGCCACGCTGCGACGGGCAGCTGCGGCTGCTCACCCCAGTGACAGGCGTGCCGGATGAAGAGAACCTGATTATCCGCGCCGCACGTCTGCTGATGAAAGCCGCCGCAGAAACGGGTCGTCTTCCCGCAGGCAGCGGTGCCGATATCAGCATTGAGAAACGGCTCCCCATGGGCGGCGGCCTCGGTGGCGGCTCGTCAAATGCGGCCACCGTGCTGGTCGCGCTGAATCATCTCTGGCAGTGTGGGCTCCCGGAAGATGAGCTGGCGACGCTCGGACTGACGCTCGGCGCCGACGTGCCGGTGTTTGTTCGCGGCCACGCGGCGTTTGCCGAAGGCGTTGGCGAAGTGCTCACACCGGTCGACGTAGCGGAAAAATGGTACCTCGTGGCCCATCCGGGCGTCAGTATCCCGACGCCGATCATTTTTCGCGATCCGGAGCTGCCACGAAATACCCCGGTCAGGTCAATAGAAACGTTATTAAATTGTGAATTCGGCAATGATTGCGAGGTTATCGCAAGAAAACGTTTTCGCGAGGTTGATGATGTGCTTTCCTGGCTGTTAGAATACGCGCCGTCGCGCCTGACTGGAACAGGAGCCTGTGTCTTTGCTGAATTCGACACGGAACTCGCTGCCCGCCAGGTGCTTGAGCAAGCCCCGGAATGGTTGCAAGGCTTTGTGGCGAAAGGTGTCAACCTCTCTCCATTGAAGCAAGCCCTGCTCTGAATCATTCGGTTTCCGTCAGCCCTGTTGACGAAAGAAGAATGGTGATGAGTAACCCTGCCGGGCAAACTGAGCTCCGGTGACAACGTCACCCTGTTCCAGACGTTGCATCGCGCTCTTTAATACACCGCCTGGATGAAATCGGCCTGGCCCGCACAGTTTTTGGCCCGATTCATCCACCACTGGACGCATGCCTGAGGTTCTTCTCGTGCCTGATATGAAGCTTTTTGCTGGTAACGCCACCCCGGAACTAGCACAACGTATTGCCAACCGCCTGTACACTTCTCTCGGCGACGCCGCTGTAGGTCGCTTTAGCGACGGCGAAGTCAGCGTACAAATCAACGAAAACGTACGCGGTGGTGATATTTTCATCATCCAGTCCACTTGTGCCCCTACTAACGACAACCTGATGGAATTGGTCGTTATGGTTGATGCCCTGCGCCGTGCTTCCGCAGGCCGTATCACCGCCGTTATCCCTTACTTCGGTTATGCTCGCCAGGACCGTCGCGTTCGCTCTGCTCGTGTACCTATCACCGCTAAAGTTGTCGCTGACTTCCTGTCCAGCGTTGGCGTTGACCGCGTACTGACCGTAGACCTGCACGCTGAACAGATCCAGGGCTTCTTCGATGTTCCGGTGGATAACGTATTCGGTAGCCCAATCCTGCTTGAAGATATGCTGCAGCTGAACCTGGATAACCCGATCGTGGTTTCTCCGGACATCGGCGGCGTGGTTCGCGCTCGTGCTATTGCCAAGCTGCTGAACGATACCGACATGGCTATCATCGACAAACGTCGCCCGCGCGCGAACGTTTCCCAGGTTATGCACATCATCGGCGACGTTGCCGGTCGTGACTGCGTACTGGTTGATGACATGATCGATACCGGCGGCACGCTGTGCAAAGCGGCAGAAGCGCTGAAAGAACGCGGTGCAAAACGCGTATTTGCTTACGCGACTCACCCGATCTTCTCCGGTAACGCGGTCAATAACCTGCGTAACTCCGTCATTGACGAAGTGGTTGTCTGCGATACCATCCCGTTAAGCGATGAGATCAAAGCGCTGCCAAACGTTCGTACTCTGACCCTGTCCGGGATGCTGGCCGAAGCGATTCGTCGTATCAGCAACGAAGAATCCATCTCCGCCATGTTCGAGCATTAATCGGATTTGGTTAAAAAACCCGCTGCGGCGGGTTTTTTTGTCTGTATTGTTTATTTGTATGATTTATGCCAACTTCACTGCCATTCACGTGACAGATGATGCGCTCATGGATGAAACAGTATTGTGAATAAATTACTCTCTCCTCAAGTGATGCCTTTCCGCGCGCTGATTGACGCCTGCTGGAAGGAGAAGTACACCTCGGCCCGCTTTATGCGCGACCTTATTGCCGGGATCACCGTCGGTATTATCGCCATTCCGCTGGCGATGGCGCTGGCGATTGGTAGCGGCGTGGCGCCGCAGTACGGCCTGTACACCTCCGCCGTCGCGGGGATCGTGATCGCGCTGACCGGCGGCTCGCGCTTCAGCGTTTCCGGGCCAACCGCCGCCTTCGTCGTGATTCTCTATCCCGTATCACAGCAGTTTGGCCTGGCCGGTCTGTTGGTCGCGACCCTGCTTTCCGGGCTGTTTTTAATCCTCTTTGGCCTGGCCCGTTTTGGTCGCCTGATTGAATACATTCCGCTGTCGGTGACCCTCGGCTTTACCTCGGGGATTGGTATTACCATTGGTACCATGCAGATTAAAGATTTTCTCGGTCTGCAGATGGCGCATGTCCCGGAACACTATTTACAGAAGGTGGGCGCGCTGGCGATGGCGCTGCCGACCATTAACTTTGGCGATGCCGCGATTGGCATTGTCACTCTCGGCACGCTGATTCTCTGGCCGCGTCTCGGCGTGCGTCTGCCGGGCCACCTGCCCGCGCTGATTGCGGGCTGCCTCGTGATGGTAATCGTCAACCTGCTCGGCGGCCACGTTGCCACCATTGGCTCCCAGTTCCACTATATTCTCGCCGACGGTACCCAGGGCAACGGGATTCCGCAGCTGCTGCCGCAGTTTGTTCTGCCGTGGGATCTGCCGGGCTCCAGCTTTACCCTGAGCTGGGAATCGCTGCACGCGCTGCTGCCCGCGGCGTTCTCCATGGCGATGCTCGGCGCGATTGAATCGCTGCTGTGCGCCGTGGTGCTGGACGGTATGACCGGCACCAAACATAAAGCCAATAGCGAACTGATCGGCCAGGGGCTGGGCAACATTGTGGCCCCGTTCTTCGGCGGGATTACCGCCACCGCCGCGATTGCCCGCTCGGCGGCCAACGTTCGCGCCGGAGCCACCTCTCCGGTTTCGGCGGTGATCCACGCCATTCTGGTCATTCTGGCGCTGCTGATCCTCGCGCCCGTGCTCTCATGGCTGCCGCTATCAGCAATGGCTGCGCTGCTGCTGATGGTGGCATGGAACATGAGCGAGGCGCACAAAGTGGTGTATCTGCTGCGTAAAGCACCGAAAGACGATATTATTGTGATGCTTATCTGTATGTCGCTAACGGTGCTGTTCGATATGGTTATCGCCATCAGCGTCGGCATCGTGCTGGCTTCGCTGCTGTTTATGCGCCGCATTGCGCGCATGACGCGGCTGTCGGCGGTCAACGTGAGTGTGCCAGATGATGTTCTGGTGCTGCGGGTGATTGGTCCACTGTTTTTTGCCGCGGCTGAAGGTCTGTTCACCGATCTCGAAACACGCATCGCGGGTAAACGCATTGTGGTACTGAAATGGGATGCTGTGCCGGTACTTGACGCCGGTGGTCTGGACGCCTTCCAGCGCTTTGTGAAAAAACTGCCTGACGGCTGCGAACTGCGCGTCTCAAACCTCGAGTTCCAGCCGCTGCGTACGATGGCGCGTGCCGGGATCCAGCCGATTCCAGGACGTCTGGCCTTCTTCCCAAATAAAGATGCTGCACTCGCAGACATCATCTAACCCGTCGCGGGTTGTTCCTGCACTACAGGTAAAAAAAATGGCTCCCGCGGGAGCCATTTTTATTGCAACGTAATGACTTAGGCTTTCAGCAGTTGCTCAGCCGTTGCCTTCACGCTCGCCAGCAGGACTTTCACATCCTCCAGGCACACGGTCGGGTTCAGCAGCGTCAGCTTCAGGCAGGTGATGCCATCGGCTTCGGTGACGCCGACGTTGGCGCTACCGGAAGCCAGCAGCACGTCGCCGATGCGCTGGTTGAGCAGCGCAACAAACGCCATATCGTCGCTTGCCGGACGGAAGCGGAACAGCACGCTTGCCAGCTGCGGCTCCATCACCAGCTCCAGATGCGGCTGGGTTTTCACAAACTCAGCAACATCACGGGCCAGCGTGACGCCGTTATCGATAATTTCGGCATACTGCTTTTTACCCAGCGCTTCGAGGCCCATCCACAGCTTCAGCGCGTCAAAACGGCGCGTGGTCTGCAGCGACTTCGACACCAGGTTCGGTACGCCGTGCTCTTCATCGAAATCAGAGTTCAGGTATGCGGCCTGGTAACGCATCAGCTCATAGTGACGCGCGTCTTTTAACAGGAACGCGCCGCAGCTGATGGTCTGGAAGAACTGCTTGTGGAAGTCCAGCGTCACGGAGTCTGCCAGTTCAAGACCGTTCAGGAAGTGACGATACTGCTCAGACAGCAGTAACGCCCCGCCCCATGCCGCATCGACGTGCATCCAGATCTGGTGCTCTGCCGCCAGCGCCGCGATATCCACCAGCGGGTCGATAGCGCCCGCATCGGTCGTCCCGGCCGTGGCCACAATCGCCATCACCTGTTCGCCGTTGGCTTTTGCCTGGGCCAGCTTGTTTTTCAGGTCAGCGAGATCCATACGTGAGAACGCATCGGTCTTCACCTGAGTAACGGAACGGTAGCCCAGCCCCATCAGCGCCATGTTTTTCTGCACGGAGAAGTGCGCGCTTTCAGAGCAAAACACTTTGATTTTGCTCAGGTCGCCGGTCAGGCCATTCTGCTGAATGGAGTGCCCCTGGCGAGCAAAGAACGCGTCGCGCGCCAGCATCAGGCCCATCAGATTGCTCTGGGTACCGCCGCTGGTGAACACGCCCGCATCACCTGCCGCATAGCCTACCTGCTCGCGCAGCCATTCGATCAGTTTGATCTCAATGATCGTGGCCGACGGGCTTTGGTCCCAGGAATCCATGCTCTGGTTAGTGGCGTTGATCAGCACTTCCGCCGCCTGGCTAATCACCAGGCTTGGGCAGTGCAGGTGCGCCACGCACTGCGCATGGTGAACCAACAGGCTGTCTTTGAGAAAGTATTCAACCGCACGCTCAATAGCGGCCTGGTTGCCCAGGCCCTGAGACGTAAAATTCAGGTTGATACGTTCGCGCAGCTGCTCAACGGTTTTGCCCTGATACATCTCAGGCTGCTTCAACCATTCAACGACCGCTTTCGTACTCTGCTCGATAGCGTCCTGATAGGCGGCAATACTCTGCGCCGAGCCGGACAGAATCGGGTTTACGTCTGACATTCGATCCAACTCCGTTTAAACCGGCTTCACGCCAGCGCCCAGCAGGGCGTTTTCGAATTTATCGAGGAACACTTCCAGCTCAGCGTTAGTGATCAGCAGAGACGGCAGCAGGCGCAGTACGCAACCGTTACGGCCGCCACGCTCCAGAATCAGCCCGTTTTCGAAGCATTTTTTCTGCAGCAGCGCGGACAGCTCGCCATCGGCCGGGTAGCAGCCCATGTGATCCTGCGCTTCGTTCGGCTTAACGATTTCCAGACCGATCATCAGACCCAGACCGCGCACCTGGCCAATCACCGGGTAACGTTTCTGCAGGTCAGCCAGTTTGCCCTTCAGCCACTCGCCCTGGGCGGCAACTTTGTCGGCAATCTTGTCGTCTTTGAGGATCTTCAGCGTTGTCAGACCGGTGGCCATCGCCAGCTGGTTGCCGCGGAAAGTGCCGGTGTGGTGGCCCGGAGACCACGCATCGAACTGCTTCTTAATACCCAGAACTGCCAGCGGCAGACCGCCGCCCACCGCTTTGGACATGACGATGATGTCAGGCTCGATACCCGCATGTTCGAAGGCGAACAGCTTACCGGTACGCGCGAAGCCAGCCTGAACTTCATCGATGATCAGCAGAATGCCGTGTTCCTGAGTCACTTTACGAATGCGCTGCAGCCACTCGACCGGAGCCGGGTTTACACCGCCCTCGCCCTGTACCGCTTCGAGGATCACCGCAGCTGGTTTACGCACGCCGCTTTCAACGTCGTTGATCAGGTTTTCGAAGTAGTAGGTTAATGCTTTAACGCCAGCTTCACCGCCAATACCCAGCGGGCAGCGGTACTGATGCGGATACGGCATAAACTGCACTTCCGCCATCATGTTGCTGACGGCTTCTTTCGGCGACAGGTTGCCGGTCACTGACAGCGCGCCGTGGGTCATCCCGTGGTAGCCGCCGGAGAAGCTGATAATACTGGAACGGCCGGTCACTTTCTTCGCCAGCTTCAGCGCCGCTTCAACGGCATCGGCGCCGGACGGCCCGGTGAACTGCAGGCAATATTCTTTGCCCTGGCCCGGTAATAAAGAAAGTAAATAAGATGAAAATTCATCTTTTAACGGCGTGGTAAGGTCAAGCGTATGTAACGGTAAGCCGCTTGTGATGACACTTTGAATGCTCTGGAGCACTTCAGGATGATTGTGACCGAGCGCCAGGGTACCGGCACCTGCAAGGCAATCAAGATATTGATTATTTTCTACGTCGGTAATCCAGACGCCCTGCGCTTTGGCAATAGCCAATGGCAGTTTACGAGGATAGCTGCGGACATTAGATTCAAACTCAGCCTGTCTTGCTAAAAAGGTATCATTGCTCTGTGGTAATGAATTAGCACTTAAAGTATCAATACGGACTTTATCCGTCATCATATCACTCCTACAACCAGGTGTAGATTAACGCCTGATTGAATAAATGGTTATAAGGGTTACCTGTAAAAAAGCGCGGCTAATATATGTTGTTTTAGCACTGGACTCAATCATTTATTTTGCATTGCGTAAAAATGTCATTTTCACCTTTAAAATCAATACATAACAGCAACGCTATAGTGCTAAATTTATAAGAATTTGTTACCGTTTATCTTACACAGCGTCATACAACTGACATCCAGATGATGTAAAGAAAGCCATCAGTTTTTCATGGTTTTATTATTCTTTTACATGAATTTACCATTATTAATGTATGCATTACGTCGTTAAAGCATGATTTTTCACTTGTTTGCGATGAAATATAATAAAAAAGTCGATCCCTCTGAATAAATCACTTACTATGGCGCGCTTATTTGCAGGCTCTGTAAATAAAGAACTAATGCGCATCACCCGGTAACGCGTACAGGCGAAACACGTTATCGACAACAGGAGAGATTCCTGGGTTGTCATTAGAAATGTTCGCGGGCGGACATTTCGTAAGGCGAAGATCGCTTCCCTTATGCCGAGAATGAAAATTTTCTAGCCATTAAATGATGGCGCCCTGATATGAGATTGTTATGACTCGCATTTATCCACATTTCATCGTTGCCAAATTTGGCGGCACCAGCGTCGCTGACTTTGACGCGATGAACCGCAGTGCCAGCATTGTTCTTGCTGATCCCAACGTTCGTTTAGTTGTTCTCTCTGCTTCGGCAGGCGTCACGAATCTCCTGGTCGAGCTTTCTGAAGGTCTGGAAAGTCGTCAGCAATTAGACAAACTCGAGACGTTACGTACTATTCAGTACAATATTATTTCCCGCCTGAAGCAGCCGTCCGTTATCAGCAAGGAAATTGATAATCTCCTCGATAATATCGGTCACCTGGCGCAAACGGCGGCCACATCGCCATCCGCCGCGCTGAGTGATGAACTGGTCAGCCACGGTGAGCTAATGTCTTCCCTGCTGTTCACCGAAGTGCTGCGTGAACGTGAGGCAGAAGCCAGCTGGTTTGACGCCCGTAGCGTAATTCGCACTGACGACACCTATGGTTGTGCCGCCCCCGATATTGATGCGCTGGCGGCGCTGGCCGAGACGCATCTGCGTCCGCGTCTGGAACAAGCCATCATGATTACTCAGGGATTTATTGGTCGTGACGCGCAGGGTCATACCACAACCCTTGGTCGCGGCGGCAGCGATTACACGGCCTCACTGCTCGGCGAAGCGCTGAATGCCGGTCGGGTTGATATCTGGACCGACGTGGCGGGAATCTACACCACCGATCCGCGCATTGCGCCAAATGCCAAACGTATCGATCGCATCTCGTTTTCCGAGGCCAGCGATATGGCGGCCTACGGCGCGAAAGTGCTTCATCCGGCAACGTTGCTGCCTGCGATGCGCAAAAACATTCCGGTGTTTGTCGGCTCGAGTAAAAATACCGCCGCCGGCGGCACGCTGGTGTGCAGCACTACCGAGAACCCGCCGCGTTATCGTGCGGTGGCGGTGCGACGTAAGCAAACGCTGCTGCGCTTACACAGCCTCGACGCGCAGCCGTCCTGCCACTTCTTAGCCCAGATGTTTGCCCTGTTAGCGCGTCATTCCGTCGCAGCCGACCTGGTCACAACCTCTGAAAACAGCATTGCGCTGGCGCTGGACTCCACTCACGCCACTTCCGGTGAGGACCATACGCTAACCACGTCATTATTTACCGAGCTCTCTTCCCACTGTCGTGTTGAAGTGGAAACCGGGCTGGCGCTGGTCACGCTGGTCGGGAATCAGCTCACACAGGCATCCGGCGTATTTAAAGATGTTTTTGCCTGGCTTGAAGAACATGCGGTACGTATGGTCTGTCACGGCGCATCCAGTAATAATCTGTGCTTCCTGCTGCCAGCCGACGAGGCCGATAGCGCCATCAAGGCCCTGCATCTCCAGCTTTTCGAGTCATAAGTCTATAAAAGCAAAAGTCCCGGCCTGGCGACCGGGACTTTGTTATCTATTTATAGGCTCCCTCAGGGGCCGTTTATTTAGCTATGACGGTGCGATGTTCCACCACCGCGGCGGCAGCGTTTATCGTAATGACGAACCCACCAGTACTTATCACTCACCTGCTCATGCCCGCCGATACGTGCACCGGTCAGCCAAAGAATAGCGCCAACGAAGATGCTTAAAATCGCCCCATGCGCAAAAAACTGAGGCAGGTTAAGCTGCGGCATTTGGTTTAAAATGGAATAACCTACACCGCCGATCATAACGACCAGACCTAACCCCATGAGCACATTACCGAGTAACGAAGCGTTTTTGCGTTTCATAGTGTCACCTCCGTAGATTGCTTTGGGTTTAGGGATATATCCCTATTCCTTGTGTGTAAAGTATAGACAACACCGCTGTGGATAAGTGCGTGGCCGATCACAAACGTGAACATATCATCAACATAACTTTACATTTAAGTGACTGAAATACTTTTCAATCAATATTATTCCCGGCATGAACTATTCAGTTTTCCGGCCTTTCAGCGCTAATTTTTGTCAAGCGCGTCGTCACCACGTAAACTAGTCGCCGGAAAGATTGCCCACTCAGGAACAATAACGTGACGATTAAACTGATTGTCGGCCTGGCGAATCCCGGCGCAGAGTACGCAGGAACGCGTCATAACGCGGGCGCATGGTACGTCGATTTACTGGCAGAGCATTTTCGCGCCCCGCTACGTGAAGAAAGTAAGTTTTTTGGCTACACCTCCCGCATTAACCTGGCCGGGGAAGATGTACGCCTGTTGGTGCCAACCACTTTTATGAACCTCAGCGGTAAAGCCGTGGCGGCGCTGGCAACCTTCTATCGTATTAATCCGGATGAAATTCTGGTGGCTCACGACGAGTTGGATCTCCCTCCAGGCGTGGCGAAGTTCAAACTCGGCGGCGGACACGGCGGCCATAACGGTCTGAAGGACATCATCAGCAAACTGGGCAATAACCCTAATTTTCATCGCTTACGCATTGGAATTGGCCATCCGGGCGATAAAAACAAAGTTGTGGGTTTTGTGCTGGGAAAACCTCAGGCAGCGGAGCAGAAGTTGATCGACGATGCGGTAGACGAAGCGGCGCGCTGTACAGAGATCTGGCTAAAAGATGGGTTGACTAAAGCAACCAACAGATTACACGCTTTTAAGGCGCAATAGACCGACGACTGCGGTATTTTTCCCGCATGACGTGTATAATGGTCTGAGTTATTTACTTTTCTACAATCTGTTCTCTATAACAGATTGAATATCAAAAGATTAAGGTGATTTAAACATGGGATTCAAATGCGGTATCGTTGGTTTGCCAAACGTAGGCAAATCCACCCTGTTCAACGCGCTCACCAAAGCGGGTATTGAAGCGGCGAACTTCCCGTTCTGTACTATCGAGCCGAACACAGGCGTTGTTCCGATGCCCGATCCGCGTCTGGACCAGCTGGCGGAAATCGTTAAACCGCAGCGCATCCTGCCGACCACCATGGAATTCGTCGACATCGCGGGCCTGGTAAAAGGCGCATCTAAAGGTGAAGGCCTGGGTAACCAGTTCCTGACCAACATCCGCGAAACCGAAGCGATCGGCCACGTTGTTCGCTGCTTCGAAAACGACAACATCATCCACGTGAACAACAAAGTGGACCCGGCTGACGACATCGACGTTATCAACACCGAGCTGGCGCTGTCTGACCTCGACACCTGTGAACGTGCCCTGCACCGCGTGCAGAAAAAAGCCAAAGGCGGCGACAAAGACGCCAAAGCTGAACAGGCTGCGCTGGAAAAATGTCTGCCGCAGCTGGAAAACGCGGGCATGCTGCGCGCGCTGAAAACGCTGACCGACGAAGACAAAGCGGCCATCAAATACCTGAGCTTCCTGACCCTGAAGCCAACCATGTATATCGCCAACGTCAACGAAGACGGTTTTGAAAACAACCCGTACCTCGATAAAGTGCGCGAAATCGCCGCGGCTGAAGGTTCTGTTGTGGTCGCCGTTTGCGCCGCCGTTGAAGCCGACATCGCTGAACTCGACGATGCTGACCGTGAAGAATTCATGGCTGAAATGGGTCTCGAAGAGCCGGGTCTGAACCGCGTTATCCGCGCGGGTTATGAACTGCTGAACCTGCAGACCTACTTCACCGCTGGCGTGAAAGAAGTCCGCGCATGGACCATCCCTGTTGGCGCAACTGCACCGCAGGCTGCGGGTAAAATCCACACCGACTTCGAAAAAGGCTTTATCCGCGCGCAAACCATCGCGTTTGAAGACTTCATCACCTATAAAGGTGAGCAAGGCGCGAAAGAAGCCGGCAAGATGCGTGCAGAAGGGAAAGATTACATCGTTAAAGATGGCGATGTGATGAACTTCTTGTTCAATGTCTAACCGACTTTTTCAGGCCGTCTTTCCTATCGCCTGATAAATATAAAATCCACGCATTAGCGTGGATTTCTTTATCCGTGATGAGTGGCCTCCAGAGGAGGCCTGATTGGTCAGTCAGCAGCGAATAACGACGCCATCAAATCGACATGCCGCCATCGACGGAGAGCGTTGCGCCAGTGACATACGACGATTGCGGTGAGAGTAACCAGGCCACCGCTTGTGCCACATCATCGGGCTGGCCGATACGACGCATCGGGATCATCTCATCCAGCAAATGCACATCCCCCCCAGTCGAACGCATATAGTTCGGGGTTTCCGTTGCGCCAGGGCATACGGCATTAACCCGAATACCGCGACCGGCGTACTCTCTGGCGACGGCCCGGGTCAGCCCAACCACCGCATGTTTGCTGGCGACGTAGTGCGCAATACCGTCCATACCGCGCAGACCAAAGATAGAGGCATTATTGACAATAGCCCCTCCTCCGCTGCGCAGCATGGCCTCAATCTGAAATTTAACGGCGTAATAGACCCCTTTAAAATTCAGATCGATAACCCACTCTGCTTCCTCAAGGGAGGTCTGATCGATAGGCTTGAAATCCGCATGGCCCCCGGCATTGTTGAACGCAAAATCCAGCCGACCAAAACGTGATTCAACAAACGCCACTAAAGCCTGATTATCGGCAGCACGAGAAACGTCCGCGCAATAAATTTCCGCCTTGCCTGCCAGGGATAAAATTTCCTCTCGTACGGCGGATAATTTATCCTCGGTGCGCCCGGCAATGACCACCGTTGCGCCTTCGCGCGCCAGCGCAATCGCCGTCGCACGCCCCATGCCTGAACCACCGCCCGTCACAATACCCACTTTATCTTTAAACATGCTTTTCTCCTGTTGAACAGCATGCGAATAATGAGCGCACGCTTTGCGATACGTCCATTGCATGCCATCTCACAATTCGTTGATTAACGTTGCGCACCCATCAGGACTGCAATCATGGTGGCGGGAACATCTCCCCGATTACGCCACGCATGGCGCGTTCCGTTCTGGATAACGATGTCTCCGGCTTTCAAATGCCGGACTTCACCGTTGTCGAGATCGAGCCACAGCTCACCTGACACAATAATGTCGTAATCAACGGAGTGCGTACGATGAAAGCCCGAGCCATCCGGCTCAAAAGTCTCAGCCAACCCGGGAAGGTTCGCGGCGAGTTCTGTCGCAGCGGCAACCGGGTCCAGTTCTGCTGCCGCTAACGCAGCATCAGGCGGGAATTGCACCACCAGCAGGCGCGTGCCATGCGGGTCGGGCACCACGGAATGAATGGATACCACCGGATCGTTTCCGTCATACGGCAATGTGACCGTATCCTGCGTCGTGGCCCACGCCAGCGTAGTCTGAAACCCCGGCACCGCGGCATAATCATGGGTATTCGCCACCGGACCATCCGAAATGACGACCGATTGACCGTTTTTCTCACCGGTCACAATACGTCTTACCATCGCGCGCCCCTTATTGCGTAATCACAACGTTAACAAAGCCGCCGGCGCGTTTTTCCGCTTCGGCAAGCGCTTCATTCGCCTCTTCGAGCCCATAGCAATGCTGCTCAAATATGCTTAAATCCAGCGTCCCGGCCTCCGCCATAGCGGCCAGATCCTGCCCTTCATCCACGGAAAACCAGAGTGAACCAATCAGGCTGATCTGGGCGCACATCATTTCATGTAGCTGAACCGGCATGGGATCGGTCATGGCGCCCACCTCAACCAGTCGACCGCCCCGACGCAGTGAGTGCATCGCGTCTAACGTGACCTGGTGAGAAGCACCCGGCGCAATCGCATCAATAACGGAATCGACGCCGATACCGTTTGTCTGCTCTCGCGCCCAATCGGTTAACGACCCGGTGCCATAGGAGAACGTGCGAATACGTTGCGGATCCAGCGCCTGCAGTTTTGCCAACAGTTCCGGGTTACGCGCCACGCAGAGAATGCGCGTGGCGCCCATTGCCCGCGCAATCTGCACGGCACCCAGCCCCAGCGTCCCCGTCGCGCCGATCACCATCACCGAGCGCCCTGCGCGAACATCGGCTTTCAGCAAACCGGAATAGGCCGTACCGAGATAGCCGAAACGCGCTGCCTGTTCAAAAGTCACCGCTTCCGGCAGCTTTATCAGCCCATCTGCCGGTGCGGTCGCAAATTCGCTGAATCCGCCATAGGGATATTGCTGGTAGATTTTTTTCGATTCCGGGCCAAAACCAAAATAGCCCTGGAAGGTGAAGGCCTTACAGTTAATCGGTTCACCAGTGCGACATGCATGACATGAGCCGCATGAACGGCCTGGGTTGATATAGACGCGATCGCCCACGCGAATATCGGTAACGGCGGCCCCAACCTCAGCAACCACGCCCGCGGTATCCAGCCCATAGATGGCGGGTAAATCAGGCACCGTCAGGTAGGATTTATCGCCATAATGACTCATCACATTACGCAGATTCGGCACGACCCCCGAAGCTTTCACGTCTATCAGTACATCGGTAGGGCGCAATAATTCAGGTCGAGCAATCGTATCCATCACGAAGCGTCCGCCCGCAGTATGAACGCGCATAGCGCGTATTGTAGGATTCATTGATTTGTCTCTTTTTTATAGTCGGGAGACATCGTCCCCCGTTCTAACCTTTCAGATAAGAACGCGCGTCGTCCGCTGATATTGACTTCAGGATTGCCCGCCGATAGCGTCACATCCTCCTGCCAACACCCGCTTTCGCACACCGCTCTGCGCACATCAGGACGTCACGACGACGACCATTATCGAGACCGATTTCTCAACGAAATCACGCCTCAACAACTCTTTTTATCGCCAGAATTAACGCTGCCCCTGCCCGACAAATCCCAGCGAAACACAAAAAACCATGTCCTGCGTCAGATTTTTATTAAAAATATTCAACAAAAGATTGATCAAACATCAATTGACTGTCAATTATTTTTTTAGCGCACAAAAAACCATCACGACGATGATTTTGCGCGTCATCAACATTCACCTAATCTGGAGCACACACTATGAGCGATACCCCGATCCGTCGGCGCACGGGCACGATCAGCGATGCGCGTGTTAACGATTCAAAAACTCAGAGCCAGTACCAGCCTTACAAGGACGCGGCCTGGGGCTTCATCAACCATTGGTATCCGGCGCTTTTCAGCAATGAACTGGAGGAGGGAGACGTTGAAGGGATTCAGATTTGCGGCGTGCAGATCGTGCTGCGACGCTCGAAAGGGAAGATCTATGCGCTGAAAGATCAGTGTCTGCACCGCGGCGTACGTTTATCGGCCAAACCGATGTGTTTGACCGAAGATACGCTCACCTGCTGGTATCACGGGTTCACCTTCAATCTTGATGACGGCAAACTCACGACTATCGCTGGCAACCCGGACGATAAGCTGATTGGCACCACCGGGTTGACGACCTATCCGGTCGAAGAAGTGGCAGGAATGATCTTTGTTTTCGTCCGCGAAGACGATTATCCGGATGAGGATGTTCCACCGCTGGCGCACGATCTCCCGCTCCGCTTCCCGGAAAACAGCGAGCGCTTCCCCCACCCCATGTGGCCATCGGCCCCGAGCCTGCTTGATAAGGATATTGTCGCATACGGCATGCACCGTACCGGCTATACCAACTGGCGTATTGCGTGCGAAAACGGCTTCGACAATGCGCACATCCTGGTGCACAAAGACAACGCGATCATCCATGCAAAAGACTGGGTGCTGCCGCTGGGTATTGTCCCCATGGCCGACGACTGCATTGAGGCCGTCGAAAATGACGATGGCCCTAAGGGGATGGTGCAGTGGCTTTTCACTGAAAAATGGAAACCTATTCTCGAAAACGAAAAAGTCGATCTGAAGGTCGAAAGCCTTAACGCCCGTCCCTATCGAACCTCCGTGTTCCTGCCGGGCGTATTGCTGGTCGAAAACTGGCCAGAAGAGCACGTTGCGCAGTTTGAATGGTATGTGCCGATCACCGATGACACCTACGAATACTGGGAATTGCTGGCCCGAGTGTGCCCAACCGAAAAAGAGAAGAAAGACTTCAAATACCGCTTTGACTATCTCTTTAAGCCGCTGTGTCTGCACGGTTTTAACAACTGTGACCTGTATGCGCGCGAAGCCATGCACGACTTCTATGCCGACGGTACCGGTTGGGAGAACGAGCAGCTTGTCGCCACCGACGTCTCCCCCATCACCTGGCGCAAGATAGCTTCACGCTGGAACCGCGGCATCGCCAAACCGGGCAAAGGTGTGGATGGCTCGCTCAAGGATGGCAGCATCCGCATGAAGCGCACCGCAGACGGTAAACGTCCAGGCTACTTCGTTGAAAAGATTGACGAAGATTCTCACAAATAATGAGTCATTAAGGTATCCGAATGTCTTGTGCAAAAAACGTCACTCTACGCTTTCGTGATGGAAAGACGACATCGGTTGCCGTGCAGAAAGGCGAGAGCGTGCTGGATGCCGCTCTCGCCGCAGGGATTCCCATCATTCACCAGTGCCGTTCGGGATCCTGTTCAAGCTGTATGGCAAAACTCGTCGCAGGTCGGGCCATTATGCGCGCTGGCGCCAGTTCCACATTAATGAAAAGCGAATACGATAGCGGCGATCGTCTGCTCTGCCTGTGCGAGCCGGAAAGCGACTGTACGCTGGATCTCAACTACGCAAGCGATGCGGGAGAGAGCAAAGCCGCCACTATGCATGCCTTCGTGGATAGCATTGAAAAAATTGCGTCCAACGTGGTACGTCTGCGTCTGGAGCTGGCCGAAGGCGCATGGATGGCGTTCAAGCCCGGCCAGTTTATTCAGATTCGCGTCCCCGGCACCGAAATGACCCGCAGCTACTCGCCGGCCTCCACCTCCAACGATCTCCCGAAGATAGAACTCTTAATTCGGCTTCTGGAGGATGGCGTCATGTCTCACTGGCTGGAAAACGAAGCCCAACCGGACGACATCCTGGAAATTGAAGGGCCATTTGGCAGCTTTTTCCTGCGCGAGAAAGTCAACGCACCGCACATCATGGTCGCTGGCGGCACCGGGTTGGCGCCCATTCTGTCAATGATTGATACCCTTCGGCGTCAATCTGGCCGCAAACCCCCTGTCCTGCTCAGCTTTGGCTGCGCGACGCCGGAGCAACTGTTCTGTCTTGACGATATCGATTTACGCCAGCAGTGGATCCCCAGCCTTAGCTCACGCATTTCTGTTGATAGCGGCGCCCATGGCGCGCTATTGGCGGGTAATCCCGTGGATGCGCTGCGGGCGGATGAATTCATTGCGCCCACCGCAGTGGCCTATTTATGCGGCCCACCGCGCATGATTGAAGCCGCGACGCAGAAGCTCGTCAACCTGGGGCTGCGTCCTGAAAACATCTACGCCGAGCAGTTCGCGCCGTCGAAATGAGGGTAAACAATATGAGAGATAGCCAGAGATGAACACCACCACATCCTTTAGTGCTCAGCAGCAAGCCGCGTACGAGCGTGCGTGCGCCCGGCTGGACCCCATGCGCCTGCAGCGCCTGCTGGTGCAGCTCACCGATATTCACAGCCCTACGGGGGCGACACGGCAGGCCAGCGAATTTATGGCAGGCTACCTGGAAAGCGTTGGCCTGAACGCAAGCTACCGCCCAATGAACGACAAAACAGGCAACGTGGTGGCGGAAAAACGCGGTAGCGGCGAGGGCGCATCGCTCATGCTCTACTCGCCCATCGACACCCATCTGGAAGGCAATGCGAGCGATCGCCCGTGGATTGGCGATCCTGACTTTGTCGATCTCCATCCTGTCGCCCGCGCAGAAAAAGATTGGGTCTTTGGCCTCGGCGCATCAAACCCAAAAGGCATGATTGCCACGCTCACGGAGGTGGCAACGGCGCTGCTCGAAGCCGACGTGGCCCTCAAAGGCGACCTTATTGTCGCCATGGCGGATGGCGGTATGCCGGTCGACCTGGCCGAGCGTGACTATGCGGGCATGTCGAGTGGCGTCACGCATATGTTAAGCCGGGGGGTAGCCCCAGATTTTGCGGTGGTGATGAAACCGTGGAACTGGGTATATCACGAAGAACCGGGGCTGGCCTGGTTTAAGCTGAAAGTCAAAGGAACGTTAGGCTATGCGGGCGTTCCGCGTGGGACGCCCGGTTTTCGCAGCTCGGTCATCCCCGCGGCACAGTTAATTCCCGAGCTCGAACAGTGGCTGATTGACTACGCCGAGCGGAATACGTCCGGCGTGATTAAACCCCATGGCTGGATTTCTGGTATTCGTTCCGGGTGGCCGGAGCGTCCCGCATTCCCTGCGGCCGTCACCGAAATATTTTTCGATGCTCGCATCAATCCACGCACCAGCCCGGGAGACGTGAAGGCGCAGTTTGCCCAGTTTGTTGCCGAACTGCGGACAAAATACCCGAATCTCGATGTGGATTGGGAGATGTACGGCTCCGTACCCGGCGGCACCACCTCGCCGGATAACTGGATTATTCAGTCTGCGATTCGCGGCTGGGAACACATCGAACAACGCGCGCATACCACGCCCGATTATCTGGGGGGGCAAACAGATGGCGCGGCACTGCGCCGTTTTGGTATCCCTACGGCCCGTATCGGCTGGCCGTGGCCGGCAACGGGCGCACCGCAACCCATCGCGGAAGGATTAGGCGGTATGGGAGCGACTTACATCCCCGACCTGATGCCCTGCGCACAAAAAATTCTCTACGTTGCTATCGATACGCTAACGCGCACCCGCCGCGAAATGGGGCTCTAACCATGACACCAACCGACATTCATTATCTGGACGCGCACGCACTGGCAGAGAAGATTCGCCAGCGAGAGATTTCATCCGTTGAAGTCACAAAAATGATGTTAAGCCGTATCGAGAAACTGGATACGCAGCTCCATAGCTACGCCTACGTTATGCACGAACAGGCGCTGGCCCAGGCGGAATGGGCCGATCGACAAACGATGAAGGGTGAAATGACAGGCCCACTGCATGGCGTCCCCATTGCGGTTAAAGATCTCTACTGGGTCAAGGGCGCGCCCACGGCGGCAGGGACCACCGTTTATCGAGATTTTGTTCCCAACGCAGACGCCACTGCGGTACGTAAACTGCGCGAGGCCGGCGCCATTATTCTTGGCAAACTACAGCTTACAGAAGGGGCATTCGCCACACATCATCCCACGATTATTCCCCCCGTTAATCCGTGGAACGCAGACTGCTGGCCGGGCGCATCGTCCAGCGGTTCCGGCGTGGCAACCGCCGCGGGGCTTTGTTATGCCTCGCTCGGGACCGACACCGGAGGATCGATTCGTTTTCCCTGTGCCGCCAACGGCCTGACCGGAATCAAACCCACCTGGGGACGCGTCAGCCGTTATGGGGTTTTCGAACTGGGCGCGAGCCTCGACCATGCGGGGCCAATGGCCAGAAGCGCCGTCGACGCGGCGCTGATGCTGAGCATTATTGCGGGTTATGACTCCAACGATCCCACATCACGGGCCGAGGAAAAGTGGCCCATGCCCGACGCGCCTGAAAGCCTGCGCGGGCTAACCATCGGCATTGACTATGATTGGTGTATCCACGGTGCCGATGCGGCCACCGTCGAGGCGATAAACCGCACCCTGACCACGCTGAAGGAACTCGGCGCCATCTTTCGCGAAGTCCGTTTTCCCGACGCGCGCCATGTCGTTGATGAATGGGAAATCAACTGCGGCGTCGAGGTGGCGGTGGCCCACGAGAGCACCTATCCGCAGTTTGCTGAGCAGTACGGCCCGGCGCTAACGCGCCTTATCGAAACGGGGCGCGCCACAACGTCACTGCGCTACCAGCAGGTTCTGCTACATCGCGCGGCATTTCGCGGCCAGGTCAATAAACTGATGAGTGAGATAGATGTCCTGCTGGCGCCGGTTCAGCCTTTCGCCGCACCAACCCACCAAAAACTCAGCGAACTCGCGCAGGATCCGGAACTCAACGCTCGGTTAATTCAGTTCACCGCCCCCTTTAACTCAACCGGGCATCCGAGCATAACGCTGCCGTGCGGGCTAACGGAGAACGGTATGCCAATCGGTTTTCAACTGATTGCAGCGCACGGCGCAGAAGCGATATTGTGCCGTAGCGGCATCGTCTGGCAGCAGGCGACCGACTGGCATCGGGCTCGCCCCATACGCTAACCTCAAGAGCCGCTCAATGGCGGGCGGCTCGCTTTGTCCATCACATTTCGCGTATTTACTCTGCCGACGGCTTTTTAGTTTTGCGTTTCGGCTTCGGCGGCGTTTCGAACACCTGAGGGGTAATGGTGGCGGAATCGCGGGCCGCTTCTTCGTAGATGCCGGTCAGCAACGAAAGCAGGCGCGATGACTTCTCAAATTTTTCAGAAATATCAGCGATTTCTTCAAGCCGTTTGACGAGGATTTCCTGCTTCACTTTGTAATACTCGTCCGTAAGCTGCTTACCGCGTTCGCTCACCACGTAAGAATAGGTCTTGCTGTTGGTGTCTTTCTGCTTTTCGATAAGCCCGGCGCCTTCAAGCTTGCGCAAGCTGTACTGGATATTTGGAATATCATCACGGTTCATCAAGCGCGCAATCGTTGCGCTGTTTTTCGGCCGCTCCTGCATGCGGATAACGTGCAGGATCACATGTTCCTGATATTTAATATCCGCATCCGTTGCGATAGTGATCATACCGGTTGCGACCACAAACCGGGAAAAAGCCTCATGAAAACGGACTAATGACCACTCGAACTCGGTTGCACGATATTCCATTTCCGTTTCGGCAAGGTGCCATCCGCGATAGAATTTGGGTTCCATTCTCACTCCCGAGCAGGTTATTGACGCTTTTGTAAGGTATTTGATGCCAAAGGCATTTAAGGCGCTTATTGACGAATTGTACCAGCGAACCCAGGTAGCGTCACTATACCCCTCCGAGGCTAATCTCCCGTCAAATGCTGCTTAATGGCATCGAGAAACAGGCCGAGCGCCGCATGCTGATGATCGCGGGACTGATAAAGCCCGTAAATCCCCAGCGGCTGCGGTTCCCACCGTGGTAATACCCGAACTAACCTGCCGCTTTCCAGCCCCGCGCGCGCTTCAATTTCCGGCACCATCGCCAGGCCGACATCCGCCGCGGCCATGTCGCACAGCAGTGAGGATATCCCGGCGCTGAAATTACCGCGCACGGCCACCGACGTCCCCCCATTTTCACGGTCGCGGAAGGACCAGGATTGGCCGGAAAACCGACTGTAGTGTAAACAATTATACTGCGGCAATTCCTCCGGCGAGGCCGGCGTTCCCGCCCGCTCAAGATAACCCGGCGAGGCGCACAGCACAGAACGGCACGTTCCCAGATAGCGCGCGATGGCCCCCGGCTCAGGCTCGTTGGTAATCCGAATCGCCAGGTCGATGCGCTCCCCAACCAGACTCACCGGCTGATTATTAATCTCCACCTCAATACGTAACGCCGGATAGCGGGCGAGGAACGCAGGGACAACCGGCGCCAGCAAATGCGTCGCCGTAAAATGCGCACAGGCAACGCGTAGCGTTCCTGACGGGGCAAGGCGGGTGGTCTCTCCTTCAATTCCCTGTGATAACAAGGCAAGTTGCCGCGTTTTCTCCAGCGTTTTTTCACCCGCCGGGGTGATGGTAAGGCGACGAGTGGAGCGGTGTATCAGCCGTGAACCGGCCCATTTCTCCATCTCATCAAGATAACGACTCACCATAGGGCGAGAGATCCCCAGCGAGCGGGCTGCCGCACTCAGACTCCCGAGCTCACAGATGCGGTTGTAGGTGATTGCCGCCATGATCCTGTCCATTACGCCCCCATTTGATCGTTTTATGAAACTCAGCATGTATTGTTTCAGGAATTCTGCCAGAAGCGCAAATCCGTAAAATGGTGGCTTCACTCGACGCTTCAGGAATACCATCAATATGAAATCGCTTTCGCTGATCCTCACCCTTGCCGCGGCGCCCGTTTTTGCCGCCCCGCTGCATCTTGACGTTTATAACCCGCAGGAAAACGGCATTTTCCCGGTATCCTCCACGCTGGTTTCGGGCCCGAAAGAAGCGGTGTTGTTTGACGCGCAGTTCAGCGTGAAAGACGGGGAAAAGGTGGTACAGATGATCAAAGACAGCGGCAAAACGCTGAAAACGATCGTTATTACCTCGGGCGATCCGGATTTCTATTTCGGTCTGGAACCGCTGGTGACCGCTTTCCCTCAGGCCAGGGTGGTGGCCTCTCCCTCCGTCGTGGACCACATTAAGGCGACCAAAGACGCCAAGCTGGCCTTCTGGGGCCCGCAAATGAAAGACGGCGCGCCGACCAAAATTATCGTGCCGCAGGCAACCAGCGCCACCCGCTTTACGGTAGACGGCGAGCCGCTGGAGCTGAAACACGCGGGAGACTATGCCGCCTACGTCTGGATCCCGGCGAATAAAGCGATTCTTGGCGGAACCGGGATTGCTTCCGGCATTCATGTCTGGACGGCTGATACGCAGACCCCGGCGATTCGTCAGGGCTGGATGACGGTACTCAACGAAATGCAGGCGCTCAAACCTCAGCAGGTCATTCCGGGGCACTATCTGGGGCAACGGCCGGAAAAAGATGCGGCCATCACCTTCACCCATAACTACCTGCAAACGTTTGAGCAGACGCTGAAAAAGCAAAAAGGATCGGCTGCGGTTATCGGCGCCATGAAGGCGGCCTACCCGAACCTTGCCGATGAAAGCTCACTGGATCTGAGCGCGAAGGTCAATACCGGCGAGATGAAGTGGTAGCGAAGCCTCACAAAACAGAATCCACGCCCCGGCGTGGATTCTGTCTTTCGGGAAACCCGCCCTTTACGCGGTGTTATCCAGCGCCACGACCGCGCGAGAAAACGCATCGATCGCCAGCGCCACATCATCAACGTGAACCGACTCCGCCGGATGATGGCTAACCCCACCTTTACAGCGGACAAACAGCATGCCCACCGGCCAGCGTTCGGCGATGGCGATAGCATCATGCCCCGCGCCGCTCGGGAGCGTCAGCGAATAGCCCTGCACCTCGCTTACCGCATCGCGCAATATCTGCTGTAATCCCGGGTCGCAGGCGGTGGCGGCAATACGGTAAAACGTCTCGGCGCTGAACTGCAAATGACGACGCTCGGCAATGGCCTGCGCCTGGGTCAGCAGCGTGTTCAGTAAGGCCTCAAGCGGCTCATCGCTCGGCCCGCGAATATCCAGCGTGAGCGTCACCTCTCCGGGAATCACGTTCACCGCGCCGGGAGCACAGCGCAGCGTCCCGACCGTCGCCACAAGATTCCCGCCCCGTTCGCGGGTCATCGTTTCAACCTGTGTCATCCACTCGGCGGCAGCGGCGAGCGCGTCTTTACGATGGCTCATCGGCACCGTCCCCGCGTGCCCCGCCTCGCCGATAAAGCGGCAGTTCAAACGGCGTGCACCGTTGATTGCTTCCACCACGCCCAGCGCCAGCCCGGCTTGTTCGAGACACGGCCCCTGTTCGATATGCAGCTCCAGGTAGGCGGCGATCTCCTGCGTACGGCGCGTGGCAAGGTGGATCTGCGCGGGATCCAGCCCGGCATCGACCATCGCCTGCGCCACGCTGATGCCGTCGGCATCGGTCTGCATCAGCCAGTTCTCGGGCCAGGTGCCGGTGAGCCCACGGCTGCCGAGCAGCGTGATGGCAAAACGCGTTCCCTCTTCGTCACCAAAGCCAACTATCTCAATCGCTTTCGCCAGCCGCTGCCCCTGTTGATGCAGGGCATACACCACTTCAATAGCCGCCAGTACGCCGAGCATGCCATCGTAGCGCCCGGCGTTGCGCACGGTATCGAGGTGCGATCCCAGCAATATAGCCGGCGCCCCTTCCTGCTCGCCTTCATAACGCCCGCAAATATTGCCGACCCCATCCTGCCAGACGCGCATCCCTGCCTGCGTCATCCACTGCGCCACCAGCTGATTCGCCTGTAAATGTTGCGGTGAAAGATAGACCCGGGTCAGCGCCTCCGGCGTTTCGCTGATGGCGGCCAGTTCATCGGCGCGCGCCATCGCCCGCGCCGCGGCCTGCTGCCTCTCCGCCTGCTGGCGTATCCATTGACTCATTGCGCGCTCTCACTGCGGTAGCGATCCCACGCGGCCTGCATCGCCGCGCCCTGGGTGGTCGGGAATTTAAGATAGTTCAGCACCGACTCCAGCGCGCTCAGCGTGGTCATCACGCAGTCTTTACGCGCGTTGTAGCCCATGGTGCCGATACGCCACACTTTGCCGTGCAGCGGGCCAAACGAGGTGCCAATTTCAATCCCGAAATCCTCGAGCATCAATTTGCGCACCTGGTCGCCGTTAACCCCCTGCGGGATCGCCACCCCCAGCACGTTGTTCATCTTGTGTTTCAGGTCGCCGAAGGTCTCAAGGCCCATCGCCTGGATCCCTTTAAGCAGCGCGTCACCGTGCAGCTTATGGCGGGCGATACCGTTCTCAAGGCCTTCCTCAAGGATCAGACGCGCACACTCCCGCGCGGCAAACAGCGCTGAGGTGGCTTCGGTATGGTGGTTCAGGCGCTCCGGGCCCCAGTAATCCATCACCATGCCAAGATCGAAATAGTTGGAGTAGATCATCTCATCGACGCCATCGCGGTGGGCCTCGGTACGAATACCTTGTTCCACACATTTTCGGCGGCGAATCACCTCTTCCATCCGCGCACTGAGGGTAATCGGCGAGGTGCCTGACGGGCCGCCAAGACATTTTTGCATCCCTGCCGACACCGCATCCAGCTGCCAGGCATCGGTCTCCAGCGGGTTGCCGCCCAGCGAGGCGGTGGCATCGGTATAAAACAGCACGTCGTAACGACGGCAGATTTCCCCCAACTCCGCCAGCGGTTGCAGCATGGTGGTGGAGGTATCGCCCTGTACCGTGAGCAACATGCGCGGGCGCACGCGCTTGATGGCGTCTTCAACCTGATCCGGGGTAAAGACTTCACCCCACGGAACCTCAATCGTGTGTACTTCTGCGCGGCAGCGGCGAGCAATTTCGCACAGCAGATGGCCGAAGCGGCCAAACACCGGCACCAGCACTTTGTCGCCAGGGCGAATCGCCGAAAGTAAAATCGCCTCAATCCCGGCACGCGACGTCCCATCTACCAGCATCGTCCAGCGGTTTTCGGTGCGAAATACGCCGCGATACAGCGCCATCACTTCATTCATATAGTGCGTCATCGCCGGATCATACTGACCAATAAGCTGGCTTGCCATGGCGCGCAGCACGCGCGGGTCGGCGTTGATCGGCCCCGGCCCCATCAGCAGGCGAGACGGCGGGTTAATTTGTGCAAACTGAGTGATATCCATCGGAAAGTCCTTGAGTTAATTAAGGCCGCGCACGGAGGAGATAAACTGCTTCAATTCGGTCGTCTGCGGATTGGCGAACAGCGTCTTGCTGTCGCCCTGTTCCCAGACGCGTCCCTGATGCATAAACACCACGCGGTCGCCCACTTCGCGGGCAAAATTCATTTCATGGGTCACGAGAATCAGCGTCATACCTTCTGCCGCCAGTTGCTCCAGCACCTTGAGCACCTCGCCCACCAGCTCTGGATCCAACGCCGAAGTGATCTCGTCACAGAGTAAAACTTTCGGCGACATCGCCAGCGCGCGGGCAATAGCCACACGCTGCTGCTGGCCGCCGGAGAGGCTGGACGGATAATAATCAAGCCGGTCGCCAAGGCCGACCTTTTCCAGCATCCGCTGGGCCAGCTCACGACATTCGGCGGCGCTTTTCTTCAACACCCGACGCGGTGCCAGCATCACGTTTTCCAGCGCCGTCATATGCGGGAACAGGTTAAAGTTCTGGAACACCATGCCAATCGAGCGGCTGATTTCCCGCGCCTGGGAGTCGCGATCGGTAATGGTCATCCCGCCGAGTTTGATACTGCCATCCTGATAGCCTTCAAGACCGTTAATACAGCGCAGCAGCGTACTTTTTCCCGAACCGCTGCGCCCGATAATGGAGATAACTTCGCCCATGTCGATATCCAGATCGACGCCTTTGAGCACGTGGTTATCGCCGTAATACTTCTGCATCTGGTTAATGGTGATGAGAGGCATTGAATTTGTTCTCCAGATAACGGCTGTAGCGCGACAGCGGATAACACAGAATGAAGTAGCCCAGCGCCACCAGCGCAAAGACCTTAAACGGCTGATAGGTTACGTTGGTCAGCATAGTGCCCGCTTTGGTCAGCTCAACGAAACCGATAATCGACGCCAGCGCCGTGCCCTTAATCACCTGCACGGCAAACCCCACCGTCGGGGCAATGGCGATGCGCAGCGCCTGCGGCGCAATCACCCGACACAGCGTCTGGCTAAAGCTCAGCCCCAGGCAGCGCGACGCTTCCCACTGGCCTTTTGGCAGGGCGCGTATGCTGCCGAAGCCGATATCCAGCAGAAAGGCGCTGGTGTAGAACGTCAGCGCCAGCGAGGCGGCGGTCCACGCCGAGACGTCGATGCCGAACAGCGCCACGCCGAAAAAGGCGAGGAACAGCTGCATCAGCAGCGGCGTACCCTGAAAAAGTTCGATATAGCCGCGGATCAGCCGTTTCACCTGACGTCCACCGGTCAGACGCAGCAACAGGAGCGGCAGCGTCACCAGCGCACCGCCGATAAACGCCACCAGCGACAACAGCACCGTCCAGCGTCCGGCCAGCAGCAGATTGCGAACGATGTCCCAATCGGTAAAGGTGGTCATCATGCCTGCACTCCCAGCCATTTCCGCCCTGCCGCCATCAGCAGTTGACGCATCGTAATCGACAGCATTAAATAAATCCCCGTCGTCACCAGATAGACCTCAAAGCTCAGAAAGGTACGCGACTGAATCAGGTTGGCGGCAAACGTCAGCTCCTCATAAGAGACCTGCGATACCACCGATGAGCCCAGCATCACGATGATGCATTGGCTGACCAACGCCGGATAAATACGCTGTAACGCAGGCGGCAGAATCACCTGAATAAAGGTCTGCGTCCGGGTCAGCCCCAGCACGCGCCCGGCTTCCCACTGCCCCTTCGGCGTGACCTGAATACCGGCGCGCACGATCTCGGTACTGTAGGCCCCAAGATTGACCACCATCGCCAGCAGCGCGGCTTCGCCTGCCGTCATCTTTAGCCCCAGATTCGGCAAGCCAAAGACGATAAAGAACAGCTGCACCACAAACGGCGTGTTGCGAATCAGTTCGACATACCCGCCCCATATCCGGCTGTACCACGTGGGACGCCCGCTGCGGATGGCCGCGCCGAAGATGCCTATCGTCAGGCCGCCTATCGTCGCCAGCACCGTCAGCTGTACGGTCACCCACAGCCCCGCCAGCAGCTCCGGCCACAGCGGCCAGAGCGCAGAGAAATCAAGTTGCTCCGTCATGCCCCGGCCTTATGCGCCAAGGTTGGCGGGCAGCGGCGCTTTCAGCCACTTCTCAGACAGCCCGTTCAGGGTGCCGTCCTTCATGGCCGCTTCAATCAGCGCATCCACTTTCGCCTTCAACGCGGGTTCGTTCTTTTTCAGCCCGATAAAACACGGTGAATCCTTCAGCATGAAGCTGGGTACCGGCGCTTTATCGGCGTTCTGTCGGGAGATAGCCGCGACCACCAGGTTACCGGTCGCCACGTACTGCACCTGGCCGGAGAGATACGCTGACAGGGTGGTGTTGTTATCTTCATAACGCTTAATCTGCGCCTCTTTCGGCGCCACGCTGCTCAGCACCATGTCTTCCACCGCGCCGCGGGTCACGCCAACGCTTTTCCCGCTCAGCGCCGCCGGGTCTTTCAGCTCGGCGCCTTTCGGGCCAAACACGCCAAGGAAGAACGGCGCGTAGGCGCGGCTGAAATCGATCACCTTCTCGCGCTCGGCGTTTTTCCCGAGGCTGGAAATCACCAGATCGACCTTATCGGTTTGCAGATACGGTACGCGGTTGGCGCTGGTGACCGGCACCAGCTGCAGCTTGAGCTTCATCGCTTTGGCGAGATAGCGCGCCGTATCGATGTCATAGCCCTGCGGCTGGAGGTCGGTGCCCACGGATCCAAACGGCGGGAAATCCTGCGGCACCGCAATACGAATAACGCCGCGTTTTTCGATATCCTGCAGCTGGTCAGCGTTTGCCGCCGACAGGTTGGTGAACAGACAAGCGGCCCCGGCCAGTGCGATCAACAGTTTCTTCATGATGTTTACCCGTTACGTTAGCATGAAACAAAAGATTCTTATGAATTACTTTTGCAACTAATGTGCCAGATATATTTTGTCAGCGGGGCAACCCAGAACTGGCTGTTAATCACCGGAATATCGAGAAAAGTGGGCAGTAGAAAGGAAACGGCAGCGCGTTTCCTTATTGTGAATCTGCACCAGAAAAATGCAAAGCACCACGCTGGCGCCCCATTAGCGTTGTTCCAGTTCGTCCAGATCCTGATAGAGGGAAGCAATATCGTGAATACGCGGACGGCCTTTATCGAGAATTTCGTGCAGGAAGGCGTTGGCGAGCAGGTTGATCAGGCTATTGACCGAAGCGTAGCTATCGTACGCCGAGACGCTATCCAGCGGTGCGCAAAGCTGCCAGCACGCCAGCGGAAACAACCCTTGAGCCTGAGGCTCACACATCAAGAGTACCGGAATACCGCGCTGCTGTAGCTGTTGCAGCAGCGGGCGAATAATACGCGGGCGACGGCGAAACGCCATCACCACCACCAGATCGTCAGCGCTTAAATCGACCAGCTCTTCGCTTAAACTTTGCCCCGGCTGCGGCAGCACCAGCACTTGACCACGCGCCTGCAAGAGCTGCTGGCGCAGGTGCAGCGCCGCCGGATAGGCGTTACGCATGCCGATAATCACCACCCGCCGGGCAGCCACCATCGCCTGCAGCGTCTCGGCGAACTGCTGCGGATCCAGCGCGTTAACCCACTGCGTCAGATTGGCCATCTCCTGTTTATAGTGGCGTGCCAGCAGCGTATTGCCCTGCACCGCATCGCGGTGATCGGTCAACGGCATACCGCTCTGGCGCAGGGTACGCAGCTCATCGCGCATATCTTTGTATTTCTCATAGCCCAGGCGTTTGAACAGGCGGCTGACGGTAGCTTTCGAAGCACCGCTGAGCTGCGCCAGCTCGGCGCTGTTATAGCTAATCAGGTCATCAAAATGATCGAAAATAAAATCCGCCACCCGTTGTTCCTGCGGCGACAAAGACGCGTACTGCGCTTTCAGTCGTTCATCAAGCTGTTGCATAAGACCTCTGTAACTTTCGTTTCATCGCACTATACCGTTAACGGCTTTCATAATGCATGCCAGTTCGGCAAAAAGCGCGCGCTATTGTCCAGGCATGAAACTTTACGTTCAGATATGGAACAGCTTTTGCAACGCTCAGCGGACAAAAGAGCTATTTAAAGGCGCATACAACCGCCACCGATGTTCGAGGAGTCGATAATGAATACACCACAACCCGACTGGGACGCTTATCTCAGCCAAATGGAACAGCTGCTGGCGCTGGAACTGGACGACACGCGGCGCACGGAGCTAAGAGTGCAATTTAGCCGCATTGCCGCGATGGCCTCGCCGCTGCTGGATTTTCCCCTCGATGACCGCGTTGAAATTGCCGGAGTGTATAAAGCATGAAGCTGCCAGAAATGACTATCCATGATATTCAACGCGCGCTGGCGAGCGGTGAACTGAGCGCCAGGGAGATCGCCCGCAGCACCCTGGAGAACATTGCGCAGCGCAATCCGCAGCTTAACGCCTGGACCCATATCTGCGAGCAACGAATGCTCGCCGAGTCGGACAATATCGACACCTTACGACGGCAATCGAAACCCCTTCCTGCGTTAGCCGGGGTTCCCTATGCGGTAAAAAATCTGTTCGATGTCATCGGACACACGACGCTTGCCGGGGCCGAATTGCTCAGCGACCGCCCTGCCGCCACCGCCGATAGCTGGGCAGTACGCCAGCTACACAGTGCGGGAGCGCTGCTCTCCGGGATGCTGAATATGGATGCCTACGCCTACGGTTTCACCACCGAAAATAGCCATTACGGCGCCACGCACAACCCGCACGATCTCTCGCGGATCGCCGGAGGATCGTCCGGCGGCTCGGCGGCAGCGGTCGCGGCGGGCCTGGTCTCATTCTCCCTGGGCAGCGATACCAACGGTTCCATACGCGTTCCGGCTTCGCTGTGCGGCATCTTCGGTTTAAAACCGACCTTTGGCCGTTTATCGCGTTCGGGCAGCCACCCGTTCGTCGCCAGCCTCGATCATATTGGCCCCTTTGCCCGCAGCGTTGGCGATCTCTCGGCGGTCTACGATGCGCTACAGGGGCGCGACCCGGCCGACGGTTTCCAGGCTGACAGAGCCAGCGATCGCACAATGAACCTGCTGTCGCGCGGGCTGGATGGTTTACGCTGCGCCACGTTGGGCGGCTATTTTTCCACCTGGTGCGATAACGATGCGCGCGCCGCCGTCGCCCGGGTTGCGCGCGCGCTCGATGTACAGGACGAACTGCTGTTTGCCCAGGCCGAGCTGGCCCGTTCTGCCGCGTTTATTGTTAGCGCGTCCGAAGGCGGGAATCAGTATCTTCCTGAGCTGCGTCGCCAGCCGGAGCGCTTCGAGCCACACTCCCGCGAGCGTCTACTGGCCGGGGCGATGATCCCCTCGGCCTGGTATATTCAGGCGCAGCGTTTCCGCCGTCACGCGCAGCAGACGTTTAAGGCTTTATTCGCCCATGCCGACGTGCTGATCGCCCCGGCCACGCCGTGCAGCGCCACCCTTATTGGTGAACAGACGATGGCGATCAACGGCCAGGCGTTACCTGTTCGCGCCAGTATGGGGATGCTGACACAGCCGATTTCCTTCCTCGGGCTACCGGTGGTCACCGTGCCTCTGCGGACCGCTGGCGGGCTGCCGATTGGCGTGCAGCTGATTGCCGCGCCATTTAATGAACAGGCCTGCCTGCGCGTCGCGCGGGCGCTGGAAGAGATGGGCCTCACCGAGTCCCGCGCCGTGGAGATTGCCGCATGATGATGTCAGAACAGATTAATCAACCACAGGTCCACGCCGAAGTCAGCGCGGCGTTTTACCGTTACGAAGCGGCGCTGGTGAGCAACGATGTGGCGGTGCTGGATGCGTTGTTCTGGCACGACCCGCGCACGGTCCGTTTGGGAGCGGGCGAGAACCTGTACGGCATTGACGAAATCCGCGCTTTTCGCGCCGCCCGTCCCGCGGCGGGGTTACAGCGCACGCTGCGCAATACCCTCATCACCACTTTTGGTGATGATTACGCGGTATGCAGTACCGAATTCACGCGTGAAGGCAGCGATCGCATTGGCCGTCAGCAGCAAACCTGGATTCGTTTTGCCGACGGCTGGCGTATTGTCGCCGCGCAGGTCAGCCTGATGAGCTAACCGATTGGCCCCTCTTCCCGGCAAGAAGAGGGGCGAGACTTTATGAATTAAACGGGTGCGTCTTCCGCCAGTGGTCAGCAATCTGCTGACGCGTACACACCCAAACGCCGTCGTGCTGCTGGATATAATCGAGAAAACGCTGCAACGCGCGAAAACGTCCCGGACGCCCCAACAGACGGCAATGCATGCCAATGGACATCATTTTCGGCGCGCTTTCCCCCTCTTCATACAGCACATCGAAGCTATCTTTCAGGTAGGTATAAAACTGCTCGGCGGTATTGAACCCCTGGGCGGTGGCGAAGCGCATATCGTTAGCATCCAGGGTGTACGGCACAATCAGATGCGGCTTGCGCGTGCCGTCGCTGCATTCTACTTCGTGCCAGAACGGCAAATCGTCGCCATAGTAATCGCTGTCATACTCAAAGCCGCCGTGTTCCACCACCAGCTGGCGCGTATTGGGGCTGTCGCGTCCGGTATACCAGCCGGTAGGCGGCTTGCCGAAGAGATCGGTTAAAACCTGCACCGCTTTATGCAGGTGCTCCCGCTCCTGCTCGATGGACATGTTCTGATAGTGGATCCAGCGCCAGCCGTGGCTGACCACGTCATAATTCGCCGCTTTTATTGCCTCGACCACATCGGGATGACGGGCCAGCGCCATGGCGACGCCAAACACCGTCAGCGGTAAACCGCGCTTGCTGAACGCGTTATGAATACGCCAGAACCCTGCCCGGCTACCGTATTCATACAATGAGTCCATCGACATATGGCGGTTCGGGTAGCTGGCCGCGCCGATAATATCCGAGAGAAACTGTTCGGAACCGGCATCGCCGTGCAGCACGTGGTTTTCCGACCCTTCCTCATAGTTGAGAACAAACTGCACGGCAATGCGCGCGTTGTGTGGCCAGCGCGCGTGCGGCGGTTGTCCTGCGTAGCCGCGCAGGTCGCGCGGGTAATCGTCTGTCAGAAATGCCATCTGCTACCTCTTATTAGAATGGATTTAATGCCTGAAATTGCCCGCTCAGCGCCTTGGCTTCCGGGAAGGCTAAATCACCGTGCTTGCTGGTCGATAGTCCCAGCGCCACCAGCGATTCAACCATTTTGACCGCCGCGCTCACCCCGTCGATGACCGGCACCCGCAGCTCGCGAGTCAGCGCCTGCGCCAGATCCGCCATGCCGCCGCAGCCGAGCACAATGGCGCCGCAGCCGTCTTCCTTTAATGCCTGAATACAGCGCGCGCGCACTTTCTCCTGCGCAAGACCGCTGCCGTCCTCCAGCGCCAGCACCGGGAGATCGATGGCGTGCAACGCCGCACAGCGGTCGTGAAAACCGTATTGATGCAGCAGATGGCGGGCGATAATTAAGGTACGCGGCAGCGTGGTAACGATGGAAAAACGAGTCGCCACCAGCGTCGCCATATGCATCGCCGCTTCGGCTATCCCTACCACCGGCCCCTGCGCCAGCTCGCGCGCCGCCAGAAGTCCCGGATCGCCGAAGCAGGCAATCACGTGGCCATCCACGCCCTGCTGACGACCGGCCTTGATTTGTTCCAGCACGCCAACGGCAGCAATCGCCTCATCAAAATGCCCCTCAATGGACGGCACGCCCGCGCTGGGGCAGACCGCCAGAATCTCGGTTCCCGGCGCGGCCACCGCTCGGGCGGCGGTGCCAATGGTCTCGGTCATCGCGAGGCTGGTGTTGGGGTTGATCACTTGTATACGAACGGCGGGCATCATGACTCCTTATAACCGGCAAACAGCCGGGCAAAATCAGGCAAGGTGACGCCAGAACGCTCAAAGCACAGGCTGGCGACGATATGTTCAAAATGGTGCATCAGGGCATCACTTAAAGTCTGTAAGGCTTTATCCCGCAGCAGTTCAATCAACCTTTCATGGTCGTCGCAGCGGCAGCCCTGCCGCCATGGCGAGCCCCATGCCGCAATCACTAATGAAGAGCGCTGGCTCAGATGGGTCACCATCCCGGTCAGCACCTGATTACCGGAAATGGCCTGCAGATGTATGTGGAATTCGGCTGAATGGCGAATCGCCGCCGGGCCGTCGTAGCGCTCGTGGGCCTGCTGTTCCTGACGAGTAATGGCCTCCAGCGCGGCCAGATGCGGCGGCTGGCAGCGGGCCAGCACATCCGGCAAATTGGCGACCTCCAGCAGCGCGCGAGTTCGGAAGATCTCCTGAGACTCTTCAACCGTCGGGCTGGCCACCTGCGCACCACGTTTGGGCGCTAATGTGACCATTTGCACAGCGGCGAGTCGTTGCAGCACTTTTCGGATCCCGGTGCGACTCACGCCAAACACCTCAGCCAGCGCCTCTTCCGGCAGTTTGCTGCCCGGTGGCAGCTGGTGCTCGACAATCGCGGTCATCAGCGCCTGATAGATGGATTCGTCTTTGTCATGCAGAGCTGGCGCGGCCTGGGCGAGATAAGGGTTGTTCATTAACCACTCCGGTTTTTACTTTTTGACATCAGATCGTATACATAAATTTCATTTCTTGCATACAAGATTAAACATATTGGCCCAATTCCTGCAACAGCCTCAGCAGTTCATCTCAACGGGTTTTGATTAACAGGAGCAGGTTTCATGCCAAATACACAAAATACGCATCAGGTTAAGGCCGCTGATCCCCACGCTGGATACAGCCCACGGCTTTGTAATGAGGATCTGGCGCCGACGCGCGATCAGAACTGGAGCTGGTACAACATTTTTTCATTCTGGATGTCGGACGTGCACAGCATGGGGGGCTACGTGGTCGCGGCGAGCTTCTTTACGCTGGGGCTGGCGAGCTGGCAGGTGCTGTTGTGCCTGTTAGTGGGCATTTGTATCGTCCAGCTCTGCGCTAACCTGGTCGCCAAACCCAGCCAGATGGCGGGCGTGCCTTATGCAGTGATTTGTCGCCAGGCGTTCGGCGTTTTCGGCGCCAATATTCCGGCGGTGATCCGCGGGCTTATCGCCTTCGCGTGGTACGGCATTCAGACCTATCTGGCCGCCAACGCGCTGATGCTGGTGATGCTGAAGTTCTGGCCGTCGCTGTCGGCGCTGACCGAAGCCAGCTTCCTTGGCCTATCGCATCTGGGCTGGCTCTGTTTCGCGACCATGTGGCTGCTGCAGGCGATGGTCTTCTGGCACGGGATGAACGCCATTAAACGCTTTATCGATATCGCCGGGCCGGCGGTCTACGTGGTGATGCTGGGGCTGGCCGGCTGGATTGTATACAAAACCGGTTTTGACGGTATCTCCTTTACGCTGGCCAGCAAATCGCTAAGCGCCGGGGAGCAAACCTGGCAGATGATTACCGCGACTGCGCTGGTGGTCTCCTACTTCTCCGGCCCGCTGCTCAACTTTGGTGATTTCTCGCGCTACGGTAAAAGCATGGGCGAGATTCGCCGCGGCAACCGCTGGGGTCTGCCGTTCAACTTCCTGCTGTTCTCTATTGTCACCGTGGTGATTGTATCCGGTACTCAGTCGCTGTTTGGCCGTATGATCACCGACCCAATTGAAACCGTCAGCCGCGTCGGCAACGACCTGGCGGTGGCCATTGGCCTGCTGACCATGATTACGGCCACCATCGGCATCAACATCGTGGCCAACTTTGTCTCACCCGCGTTTGATTTCTCGAACTGTTCACCGCAGAAAATCAGCTTCCGTACCGGCGGGATGATTGCCGCCGTGGGTTCCATCCTGCTGACGCCGTGGAATCTGTTTAACTCGCCGGAACTGATTCACTACACCCTCGACGTATTAGGGGCGTTTATCGGGCCACTGTTTGGCATTCTGATCGTCGACTTCTATTTGATCAAACGCGGCCAGGTATCGGTTAACGATCTGTTCGACGATACGCCGAAGGGCAAATACTGGTACCGCAACGGCTTTAACCCGAAGGCGATTGCGGCGCTGGTGCCTTCCGTCGCCATCGGCCTGGTCATCAGCTTTATTCCTGCACTGCACGAAGTGGCAAACTTTAGCTGGTTTATCGGCGTCTTCCTGAGCGGTGCGGCCTATCGCTGGATTGCCCGCGACGAGCGTGTCGCCGCACCAGCCGGCTTTAACGCCCTCGCCCAGAAAGAGTAATGGATACCTACGCCGCGGCGTCCTGTCGCGGCGTGCTTTCCTGCAAACTGGCATTAATTTTGCTGATTTCTTCTCTCCCTTCGCGCACCCATAAGGCAGCTATGATGATTGACTACTCCGTCGCCCTGCGCGGCGCCTTTTTTGATATCGCTGCCGTCGCCGACAGCGCGGACGATATCGCCAGCCACGCCCGCTATCTGGACGATGGCGTGCTTTTTATTCGCGATGGCCGCATTCACGCGCTGCTCCCCTGGCAGGAAGCCGAGCAGTATCTGCATCCGCTGACGGGCTATCGCGACCTGCGCGGTAAGCTGCTGCTGCCGGGCTTTGTCGATGCCCACGTCCACTATCCGCAAACGGAAATGATCGGCGCTTTCGGCGAACAGCTGCTTGAGTGGCTGACCACCTATACCTTTCCGGTAGAGCGCCAGTTTGCCGATGCCGACTATGCCGCCGGGATCGCCCGCTTTTTTGTGAGCCAGCTGCTCAGCCACGGCACCACTACCGCGCTGGTGTTTTGTACCCTGCATCCGGAGTCGGTGGATGCGCTGTTTAGCGAAGCGCTGCGTCTGAATATGCGTCTGCTGGCCGGAAAGGTGATGATGGATCGCCATGCGCCGGACTATCTCAGCGAAAGCGCGGAACAGAGCTACCGGCAGACCCGCGAGCTGATACAACGCTGGCACCAGCGTGGCCGCCTGGGCTACGCCATTACGCCGCGCTTCGCGCCAACCTCCACGCCAGCGCTGCTGGCGGTGGTGCAGCAACTGCGCGAAGAGTTTCCCGACACCTGGCTGCACACCCATCTGAGCGAAAACCTCAACGAAATCGCCTGGGTCAAAAATCTGTGGCCGGAACATGAACACTACCTCGACGTCTATCATCACTACCGGTTAACCGGCCCGCGCAGCGTGTTTGCCCACGCGATTCACCTCGTGGACGCGGAGTGGCAGTGTCTGCACGATACCGGTTCGGCGGTGGCGTTTTGCCCGACGTCAAATCTGTTTCTGGGCAGCGGCCTGTTCCGCTTGCCCACCTGCTGGCATCAACAGGTACGCATGGGTATCGGCAGCGATGTGGGGGCAGGTACGACCTTCAGCATGCTGCGAACGCTGGGTGAGGCCTACAAAGTCAGCCAGCTCCAGAGCTATCGTCTGCGCGCCAGCGAAGCGTTTTACCATGCCACGCTTGGCGGCGCGCGAGCCCTGCGTCTGGACGATAACATTGGTAATTTCCACCCCGGCAAAGAGGCCGATTTCGTGGTCATCGATCCGGCGGTGACGCCGCTACAGCGGCTGCGCAGCGAACGGTGCAAAGATATCTATGAACAGCTGTTCGTACTGATGACGCTGGGCGATGAACGCAATATCAGTGAAACATGGGTCAACGGCGAACGCGTGTGGGGGAATGCAGAAGAGGAATAGTCCGCTCCCGGCGTCATTCGCGACGCCGGGAAAACAGGCTCAGTATCAGCTACCGCGATAGGTGGACCAACCGCCTGGGGCAATTAAAAACGGCAAATGGTAGTGATCGTCCGCCGCCTCGCGAATAACAAAATCAATTTGCGCACTCAGGTACAGCGTCTCGCGCCCGCGGGCGGCGAACCAGTCGCCGATGTCCGCCGTCAGCCGATAGTTTCCCGCCGTCAGCGGCCCGTCGTTCAGTGCGCCAATACGTCCATGCTCATCGGTTACGCCATGGGCAATCGCGGCGCCATCCCGCGCCAACGTCACCCTGACGCCCTGCGCCGGTTGGCCGGTCGAGACATCCAGAATGTGCGTGCTTAAGGTGCTCATTCGCCAATCACTCCTTCCAGTCTTAATAACGTAATTTCACGCAGCTGCGCTAAGGCTTCCTGCACCTCATCGCGCTCGCTGTTCTGCAAACGCCGCGACAGCGCCGCTAAAATCGCTTCCCCACTGCGCCCTTTGGCGCGAATTAAAAATACCCGACCAAAGCGCGCTTCGTAGCGAGCGTTGCCCGCTTTCAGCGCCTGAGCGAGCTGCGTATCGCGATCGTTCACATTCCCTTGTTCCTGGCGCGACAGCGCCGCGTGCGCCTGTTCGCCTGTGGGTTTCTCGCCAATGCGCGGATGGGCGCTCAGCGCCTGCGTCAGCTCGGCCTCGCCCCAGCTCGCCATCAGCTGCTGCGCGGTATTGAGCAGCGCTTCGCGTGAACGCCAGGGACGCCCGGCGGCCAGCGTGGCGGACCACTCTGGAATGGCCACGCAAGGCGCTAACAGTGACGCGGCCTCCGTGCCGCTTAATTGATTAAAGTGATTCAGCGCGATCATCGCGGCTCCTTGTGGCGCTCTCCAGCGGGGCTTTCTCTTCAGGAATAATCAGATTGAGGATAATCGCCACCAGACCGCCGCTGGTGGCGGCAGAACCAAACAAGTTCTCCACCATCGGCGGAAAGTGGGCCAGAAACGCCGGTACGGCTTCAATCCCCAGACCAAAACCAAATGCCAGCCCCACAATCAGCATATCGCGGCGGGTCAACGGTTTCTGGGTGATAATGCGAATTCCCGCCGCCACGACGCAACCGAACATGACCATCGTCGCGCCTCCTAATACCGGCGCAGGAATCTGGCGCAGGATTTCGCCAAACGGCGGGAACAGGCCAAGCAGAATTAAGATAACCCCAATGTAACGCCCAACGTAGCGACTGGCGACGCCGGTCATCTGAATCACACCGTTGTTTTGCGCAAACGTGGTATTGGGGAACGCGCACAGCATCGCCGCCACCATGCAGCTAATCCCATCGGCCAGAATGCCGCCCTTCAGCCGTGAACGGAAGGCGCCATCGTCAATGGACTGCTGTGAGATCAGGCAGTTAGCCGTCAGGTCGCCGACAGCCTCCAGAATACAGACCAGTGAAACCAGCGCAATCGGCAAAAAAATCGCGCCGTTGAACTGGAAACCGAACGGGAACAGCTGCGGCAGACGGAACCAGACCTCGCCTACGCCTTTTAGCTGGAACATCCCGCTCAGCGCCGCGGCCAGGCAGCCAACGGCAATCCCGATGACCACGGAAGAGAGGCGCAGCCAGCGGTTTTTCAGGCAGCTCAGCAGCACGATAGTCCCCAGCGTTACCGCCCCCAGCGTAATATTGCCCATGCTGCCAAACGCTTTTGCCTGCTCGCCGCCGCACCAGTTAATAATGCTGACTTTAATCAGGCTGATGCCAATCAGCGCAATCACGCTGCCGGTAATCACCGGCGTAAAGATACGCTTCAGCGGCTCGATAAAACGGCTGACAATACAGGGCACCAGCGCGGCAACAAAGTTGACCCCAAAAAGCATGGCCATAATGTCCTGCGGCGTGCCGCCCTGCCCCTTAACCCACATACCGCCAGCAATGGCGACGCCGAGAAACGCAAAGCTGGTGCCCTGCATACAGATCATTCCGGCGCCAATCCCCCACACCCGGTTAGATTGCAAAAAAGTGCCGATACCCGAAGCCAGCAAAGACATACTGATCAAATAGGGTAGCCATTCCCCCAGACCTAAGGTCGCGCCGATAATCAACGGCGGCGTGATAATGCCCACCAGACCGGCAAGCACGTGCTGCAGCGCGCTGAAAAAGGCCGGAAGCGGCGGAATGCGCTGCTCAAGGCCGTACAGTAAACCCCCGTTCTTTTCATCTGACATGATCGTTCATCCATTGCGAGTAAGCGTGCAGTGGCTACTGCATAAAACAGGCCAAAACAAATTACACTTTCGCAACATTTAATATTTTTCAATATTTACAATAAGATATAAAAAACACATTCCCCTACGCCCTGAAACCACAGTGGTCGAGGCGGTGAAACTTTCGATTCCATTAAACCAATATAGAAATTATTGATTCACAAAAAGGCAACAAAAACGCCAGTATGCACCTATTTTGTGCAACTCGTTGCCCACTTCCCCCCGCAAACCCGCCAGATCCGCCTCTTCGTCATTGTGGTACGCAAATTGCTGAATGCCCTCACGACACAGGTAAAGGAGATGTAAATGAAAGCATTGATCATTGGCGGTGGAATTGGCGGGCTGAGCGCGGCGGTCGCGCTGAAAAATGCGGGAATCGAATGTGACGTTTTTGAAGCAGTGAAAGAAATTAAGCCGGTCGGCGCGGCCATTTCCATCTGGCCGAACGGCGTGAAGTGCATGCAGCATCTGGGGATGGGCGAGATCATTGAAAACTACGGTGGCCCGATGCATTTTCTGGCTTATAAAGAGTATCTGCGCGGCGAAACCCTCACCCAGTTCAGCCTTGCGCCGCTGGTGTCACGCACCGGCGGCCGCCCCTGCCCGGTGTCCCGCGCCGAATTGCAGCGTGAAATGCTCGACTTCTGGGGCCGCGACGCCGTGCAGTTCGGCAAACGCGTTGCCCGCTGCGAAGAAAATAACGACGGCGTCCGCGTCTGGTTTACCGACGGCACGCAGGCGGAAGGCGATTTTCTGATTGCCGCCGACGGGAGCCATTCGGCGCTGCGCCCCTGGGTGCTCGGCTATACCCCCGAACGCCGTTACGCGGGCTATGTGAACTGGAATGGCCTGGTCGACATTGATGAGGAGATTGCGCCGGGCAATCAATGGACCACCTTTGTTGGCGAGGGAAAGCGCGTCTCGTTGATGCCGGTATCCGCTGGTCGCTTCTACTTTTTCTTCGATGTCCCGCTGCCGCCGGGGCTTGCAGAAGATCGCACTACCCTGCGCGCCGATCTGAGCCGCTACTTCAGCGGTTGGGCGCCGCCGGTACAGAAGCTGATTGCCGCGCTGGATCCGCAAACCACCAACCGCATTGAAATTCATGATATTGAGCCGTTTGATCGGTTGGTACGCGGCAAGGTGGCCCTGCTGGGTGACGCCGGACACAGCACCACCCCGGATATCGGCCAGGGCGGCTGCGCGGCGCTGGAGGACGCGGTCGTTCTCGGCGATCTGTTCCGCCACAGCCGCGACATCGTCAGCACGCTACGCCAGTACGAAGCGCAGCGCTGCAACCGGGTTCGCGATCTGGTGTTGAAGGCGCGTAAGCGCTGCGACGTCACTCACGGCAAAAATATGCTGCAAACGCAAGCCTGGTACGAGGAGTTAAAAACCGAAACCGGTGAGCGCATTATCAACGGCCTGTGCGAAACCATTCAGGGCGGCCCGTTAGGCTAACCGATCCGGCGCCTCCTTCAGCTTGTCTGCATCGCCTCCATCACCGCAGTGAGCTTCTGAATCACCCTTTGCGCCGGACGCGAAAGCTGGCGTGAAGGGGCGGTACATAAGGCCAGCGTAAGCGGTCTCAGCTGCTTATTACGCAGCGGAACAAACGCCAGCAGACCTTGCCTGACCTCATCCAGCACGTCAAGCCGGCTGAGAATCGTCACCCCGCTGCCTTTCAGCGCCAGCGATTTAATCAGCCGGATATCGTTGCAGCCAATGCTGTTGGCCGGAAACAAATCGTGCTGCCGATAGAGCATCGCCACCCGCTCATGCACAATCAACGGCGCGCCGGGCACAATATGCCGCTCTTCGCTGAGCTGCCCCAAAGAGACACTTTCAGCGCGCGCCAGCGGATGATCCGGGCGCATCACCACGCCCATCTCCAGCTCGGCAAACGCCAGTACGCTCAGCCCGGCCTGACCTTCCGGGTCGAGAATCAGGCCAAAGTCGAGATCCGCCTGACGCACCCTCTGGCTGACGGTGTGGCTATCGGAGACCTGCAAATTTAACTCCAGCCACGGCCAGTCGGTAATGATATCCGCCAGCGCGGCAGCAAAACTCCCCTCTGCCAGCGCCTGTACCATTCCCACGCTCACGCTGCCGCGCTTTAACCCCTGAAGCTCATCAAATTTTTGTCGCGTGAGATGAAACTCCTTTTGCCAACGCAGCAGATTATCGTACAGCAGCTCGCCAGCGGTGGTCATGCGCAGCCCTTCCGGCAAGCGCTCAAACAACGGCGTACCGAACGTCTCTTCGGCCTGCAGGATTTGTCGGTTAATGGCGGAGGCGGAAATATGCAGTTTTTCTGCCGCGCGCCGCAGGCTGCCACAGCGCGCCACCTCAACAAAATAGAGCGCAAATCGTGAAAATGGACTCATTCGGTACCTGTTCTCTTTTTTGCAACGGTTGGGTGAATTAATGGCGATGGATGTCAACACCCTAATATGGCAACAATAATCTCACAACAATTAAACAGTTATTTTTGTGAGCCGGAGAACGCCATGCACAAACCGTCTATCGCCCCACCCGCCTATTGCAGCTTTGAACCTGAGGATTGGCTGCGCCTGGCGCGATGCTGGCACCCGGTCGCCCGCGCCTGCGACATTGGCCCGGCCCCGGTGAAAGCCACCCTGCTTGATGAGCCGTTGGTTATCTATCGTATAAAGGGCCAGGTCGTGGTGGCACGGGATGCCTGCCCCCACCGCGGCGTGCCGCTGACGCTGGGTTTTCATGATGAAGAAGGGATCGTCTGCCCCTACCACGGCCTGCGCTTCGGCGAAGATGGTCGCTGCAACCGCATCCCTTCCAGCCCCGACCAACCGATACCGGCAAAACTCAATCTCACCCATTTTGCGGTGGAAGAACGCTATGGCCTGATCTGGACCTGTCTGGCCCTTGACCCGGAAAATCCGCAGCCGTTGCCGGTCATGCCGCACTGGCATGACGAAGGATTTCAACAGATCAACTGCCCGGCCTTTGAAGTCAACGGCTTTGCGGGCCGCCAGGTGGAAGGCTTTCTGGATGTCGCGCATTTCGCCTGGATCCATACCGACACCTTCGCCGATCCGGAAAATCAGGTGGTGCCTGACTACAGCCCTCAGGAGACCCCGTTTGGTTTTATCGCCGATTACTGGAGTTCGGTGGGTAACTATCCCGCCAGCGCGGAGTTTCGCGCCCCGGAAGGCTTCCGCTGGCTGCGTCATTTCGAGATGCATCTGCCGTTTACCGCCACCCTGACGATTTATTTTCCCGGTGACGCCAGGCTGGTGATTATGAATGCCGCCTCGCCGGTTTCCGCGCGCGTCACCCGCATGTTTGCGCCCATCGCCCGTAACTTCGACCTGCATGTGCCGGTAGAGGACGTGCACGCGTTTAATCTGCGCGTCTTTGAAGAGGACCGGCTGATGGTCGAGAGCCAGCGGCCTGAGAAACTGCCGCTGGATTTAACCCTCGAAGCGCATATTCCCGCCGACCGTAGCTCCATCGCCTACCGCCGTGGGTTGAAGAAAATGGGCTTTGGCGACTTTTTCCTCGTCTAAGTGGAGAACCCAGATGAATGATGTCTTAAAGGTGGTCGTTGAGGGTCTCTGGCGTCAGGGAGAACAGAACCTGGCGATCCGACTGGTGGCCGAAAACGGCCAGCCGCTGCCCGCCTGGCAGCCCGGCGCGCATATCGACGTGCACCTGCCCTGTGGGATTGTCCGCCAGTATTCGCTCACCGGCACAGATAGCACCGACGACGGCTATCTGATTTGCGTGGCGCAGGAGAAAACGTCACGCGGCGGCTCGCGCTATATCCACCAGCAGCTGCGCCCCGGACAGACGCTGTTGATATCGCCTCCGCGCAACCTGTTTCCACTCCAGACGCTGGAGCCAGTCACGCTGCTGGCCGCCGGCATAGGCATCACGCCGCTGTATGCGATGGCGTTACGTCTGAACGCAGAGGGCGTGCCGTTTAGGCTGCACTATTATCTGAAAAATCGCGCCCAGGGCGCGTTTGTTCGCGAACTGCAGCAGCAATTCGGCGCAGAACAATTCGTCATTCACTGCTCCCAGGAAGGGGACAGCGCCCGCCTGCATCTGGCGCAAGCGCTGGCGGGGGTCGAGCCCGGTCAGCCAATCTATCTCTGTGGGCCGGAAGGTTTCATGGCGGCCGCGCGTCAGGTCGCCGTGGAAAAAGGCTGGTCGCCAGCGCAAATTCACAGTGAAGCGTTCCAGGCGCTGGCCCCCTCCATCAGCGCGGAGGATGGTGAAACCTTTAACGTGACGCTGGCTTCATCAGGCGAACGCTGGCCGGTGCCCGCGAATAAAACCATCGCGCAGGTACTTCAGGAGAACGGTGTAGCGGTTCCACTTTCCTGCGAAATGGGGATCTGCGGCGCTTGCCTGACGCCGGTTGTGGAGGGCATTGTCGACCACCGTGATTCTGTGCAGTCGGCGGCGGAGAAATCTGCCAGCAGGCAGCAAATTGCCCTGTGCTGCTCACGCAGTCGATCAGCTAATTTGTGCATTGATTTGTAGTCAGGCAAATAATGAAGCGTAAAACGTCATGATGCCTGCTCTCTACCAATATCGCTTAGTTTATGCCGCGAATTATAGGGCCCAATAACGTGGTTATATGACTCTGCGTCGCTAAAAAACGGTATCTAAAATGAATAATCAATCACGCAATCAAAAACCACAATTTAAATACAAAATAAAAACAGAAAATACGATAAATTTAACGACATTCGCACTGCTTTTCACGCTAATGATTGATTTCCAAACGATAATCATATTCCTGTTCTCATTTAAAGCAATGTATACCTTCACGCTTAATTGATCCCAATCAAACTACGCATATTTTTATGACACTTTTAACGACACACAATCTTACCTTTCTTTACGAAACTGTTGCGAGAAATTCGGATGCTTTTGTACTAGTAAAGGGATTATGAAAGAATACTTTCACCTACCCTCTGCATAATCACTCAAATTCCCTGACAATCTCCCTGATAAAATGTGAAGTACATCACTACTCCTCATAAAATCGTAATAGGCTGCCAGGCTTGATATTTATGTCGATTTATTACGTTCCTGCCTTCTGTTAGTCAATGTCCTCCCGGCGATTCTCTCTCATCCTTTATGGTCCATCGTTTCAAAAAAAATGCTCTCTCCGTAACCCGCATCTTCGGCTTTCATTCGAATATACAAATAATAATTACTAATTACTTTAACGTTTTTAATACAAAATAAGCGGCATTTCCCGAATATTGACATGTCTTTTTTCCCCCTGCATATTTTACGAAGAAAAATAATGAATCGGATTACATGAGGAATCTCATGAACAACACCAGGACATATCCCGCGAAACGCAGACGTCGCGGCGAAGTACAAAATGCCAGTTTGACTATGCTCAGCGCACGCATCGCTGATGACCTTTGCGAATACGTTCGTGACGTGGCTTTTCAAACGCGTAAAAGTAAACAACAAATTATCACCGAGGCGCTGATGCTACATCAGGCCAACGGGATTGAAACGCATGAATAAACAAAGAGATAGCATCAAACAGAGACGCCATTGATCGAGCGCTAAATATTTAACAGTGAATAAAAAATAATCCGTTTTTATTCACCCTCACAGATAACAGGTCAATATCAGCCTGTTTTCGGTGAAATAATGTTTTGTCAGAAAAATAATAAATCACAAAACATCGTGGCTGAGGTTATTACACTTCAGGGCTGCTGTACGCCCCTGCCACTCACTAAATAAAACCGCGACAACAGGCGAATAAATTCAGTTAATGACAGGTAATTCATCATGCAGTCCGTAAGTAAAAGTATTATCGCCGTCGCAGTGTTGACCGCGATATCCTCCAGCAGCGCCATTGCTCAACAAGTCGGCGTCGATCAGACAGATCCCTACGGCTTGGGCTCATACACCATCGTGGGTACGCCAAATCAGGCTTACGACCTCGATAAAATGCAGCAGGATGCACAGGTTGCCGCCGACGCAAAAGTGACCGCCGATAAAGCGAATGCCGACATCCTTAAGATGGGCAAGCAGGTTGAGGATAACCGTCTCGATGCAGGCACTAACAGCGTTCGTATTAAGCACCTCGAAACGGAAGCCTCCGTTCTTAACGGGCAAGCGATACAACTGCGCCAGGATGTGAATATCAACACTAAAGCGCTGTCTGTTCTCGGCGGCAACGTACAGCAGTTGCAGGGGCAGATAGGCAATTTCGTCACTAAGCCGGAATTCAAAACCGACCAGGATCGCCAGGATGATGCGATCACCGACGTCAGCAAAATCGCCACTGATGCGAAAGACTTAGCCGAGCAGAACTATCAGGCCATTGCCAAAAAAGCAGACTTAGCTGACTTACTGGCTGAAACGCAACGCGCTTCCGATGCAGAGAAAATCAACGCAGACAACCTGACTAAAGCCATCACCGACCAGGCTAAGGTTGACGCAGGCCAGGATAAGCTGATTAAGCAAAATGGTGACGACATTCAACAGAATGCCACAGATATCAAGCTGAAAGCCGACCAATCAGACCTCGACGATACCAATAAAAAAGTTGCAGATAACGCAAAAGCCATCACCACTAAGGTAGAAACCACTGCCTTCACCGCCGACCAGCAGCGCCAGGATGACGCACTTAATATGGTCGTCGCCGCCCAAAAAACGGTTGATGATGATCAGAACAAAGAGATTCAGCAAAATACCAGCAACATCGCGCTGAAAGCCAACCAAATCGACCTCGATACGACCAATAAAGCCGTTGCCGACAATAAAACCGCTGCTGCTACCGCTCAGTCTACCGCTGATGTTGCAAAACAACAGGCTGACACAAATAAGGCTGATATTCAGACCAACAAAACGGCTATCGGCACTAAGGTAGACCAAACGAAGTTTAAAATTGACCAGGATCGCCAGGATCAAATCGTTACCACGTTAACAAACACCGTTAACAGTAAAGCGAACCAGGCCGATGTTGATGCGAACAAACAGGCGATTGCCGCCGATGAAACCAACATCACCGCCAACAAAGCCGCTATCGATACAGAAGTGAAGGCCGAACAGCAGCACTTCTCCACCCTGTCATCCGGCGTGCAGCAGGCTCAGACTACCGGCGATGCCGCCCAGAATCGCGCAGATATCGCCTTTGCCAACGCGGAAGCTAACCATCGTGCGCTGGTAAACACCAACCAGCATCTTGCCGACGACGAGAAAACGCTGGCTAACCACGAGCAGCGCATTTCGGACCTGGAAGCCAACAACCGCAAAAATTTCAACAAGCTGGAGCAGCAGCAGAACAAAGATCGTAAAGAGTTCCGCGCAGGTCTGGCTGGCGCTTTCGCCCTCACCGCTATCCCGCAAGCGCCGCAGGGCCACACCGTCGGCTTCGGCATGGGCGTCGGGACCTTTAACGGCCAGAACGCCGTATCTGCCGGGATCAGCGCACGCGTGTCAGCCAACGTTTCCCTAAAAACCGGTCTATCCTGGGATACCGCGGACAACGTCGGCGCAGGCGCGGGCGTGCTGTTTTCTTATTAAGAGCACATTCCTCCTGCCCTCACAGGGGAACATTATTGCGCTGAACCACGCAATAAGGGCGAAAGCCCAGCCTTCATCGTTATTGTTGTATTTGCCACTTTTTTCGTAGTTAGAGAGATGTTTCCCCCGGGCACGGGGGCTTTTTTAAGTAGAAAGAAAATCTACTTAACAAAGCTGTAATGACGATAGCAATCACAACTAAAAAGTGAGTTTGAAATGAAAAAAAAAGCAGTGGCATTGGCCGTATTGGCTTTAGGGGTAACTTCCGCACAGGCAGCGGAAATCTATAATAAAGACGGCAATAAGCTGGATCTGTACGGCAAGGTTAAAGCCGCGCATAGCTGGACGGACGGCAAAAACGAGGATGGTACCTATGCGCGTCTGGGCTTCAGGGGTGAAACCCAAATCAACGAGGAATTAACGGGCTACGGCCAGTTTGAAGGTCAGCTTGATGCTGCGAACGCAGAAGGTTCTCAGAATGGCGAATCCACCCGCCTGGCGTATGCTGGCCTGGACTATGGGCACAACGTTAGCTTTGACTATGGCCGTAACTACGGTATCGCTTACGATGTCGGGGTTTATACTGACAACCTTTCCGAATTCGGCGGCGACTCCTATGAAGGCACTGATTCATTCCTTACTGGTCGCACTAGTGGCGTTGCTACATTACGTACCAGCAACGCTTTCGGCTTAGCGGATGGCGTCAGCTTCGGCGCACAATACCAGGGTGCAGACGCGACCGATAGAGACCCCGCTAAACAGCATGGTACAGGCTACGGTTTCTCTCTGGGTTATGACAACATCGCCGATTCCGGTATTTCGACTATCGCCACCTACGCCACCAGCGCGGTCACGGGCCACCAGAAAACGGCGGGCTGGACCGGGAACAACGCTGAGTTCTGGGGCGTTGGCGCGAAATATGACGCGAACCGCGTATACGTTGCAACCATGGGCGGCGAATCGCACAATCTGCTGAAAGGCGCTCACGAAGCGAAACATTTCGAAGCCATGGCCGCTTACGTGTTCGACTTCGGCCTGCGTCCGAACGTCGGCTACGTGCACGCACGCGACAATAACAACCGCGATATCACCGAGTATGTTGCGCTGGGTTCAGATTACTACTTCAACAAAAATATGGTGGCGGATGTCGGTTATCAGATCAATCTGGCTGATAACGGCGACAACACCGTTGTGGCTGGCCTGACCTACCAGTTCTAAGGCCATACGATCACTACCGTCGGCGAGAAGTGCGGACATGCTATCGCCGACAATCAGACTGACCTGTCTAAATCATTAACGTTGAGTATGTCTTATACTGTCCCCCCTGGTGAGGGGGGATTTTTTTACTACCGACAGTTATGCGTAATAACCCTGATAAATAGGCTACATCACAATGAAAAAAATCATGATTTCCGCTCTTGCTCTGGCCGCGTTGGCTGCAATGCCTGCACAAGCTATCAACGCCAAATACCGCGAGCAGCTTGAACGCTCTGGCTGTAATGAAATGAATGCCGGCGTCACCTGCGACATTCACAAAACCAAAGCACAGAACGCCAAACAGGGGCCACAGACCGTCGCAAAGCCTAAGCAGACGACCAGCAAGCAATACGGGCAGATTGTTGGCGAAGCTGAAACTATCCTCGGCATGAAAAGCATTGCAGCGGAGGAGTTTTTGGTTGAGAAAGGCTGGCGCCAGCAGTCAGACGGCGACTGGAAAAAAGCCAACCACGCGCTACGTATTATCGAAGATAAAGGCGTGGTACTTAACGCGCAGATCGTTAAATAATAAAAAGGCTCCTGCGGAGCCTTTTTATTACGCTGAGTAATGGCGATACCGGTTTACGGCATCGCCCGCACGACTTATTACGCGACCTTCTTTACGCGTAAAACTCTCTGCGGCAACTCGCCTTCAACAACCAGCAAAGCGGACTTTAGCTCAACCTTCATTCCCTGACGAATCGAGGCGGCTTTTATACTGGTAGACTCCTGTTGAAAGGCGCCCTCATTGTAGGGGAACAGCAGAATACATTCGCCCAACTCTTTCAACTGCCGGAGAGCTTCAGTTCGCGTATTGTGGTTGCGATATTTCATTCTATTTTTCACGATCGTTATTATTCACTTATCCTGCGGCGGTGTGTTCTGCATTCTTTTGCCGTACACCAGAAAATAGCCAATGCCAGAAGAAGACTTTGATCCCCGAACCGATAAACGTTGCCACATAGAACCACGGGCTATGCTTAATGGTCGTGCGAATGACCTCCAGCAGATCAACGTTGAAACTGTCTGCCATGGCGTAGCCAATGGTCCCTAAAAACACCAATGTCAGAGCCATCATGACCATCACCGCGTGCAGTTTTCCCATCTGCGGCAGCCAGCCAGAAGCCCATTGCCACAAGAAAGCCGTACTCAACAGGAGAAGCACAGATAATACCAACCCGATCATAAAACCAAAGTCCTGAAATTCCCGAAACAAGCTGAGAACACTCATCAAAATGAATATTCCCAGCATGGCTTTTTTAATAACCCCCATCCTTCCACCTATAAAACCATGACATTAAATACACAATTAACGCTTACCCGCGTGCATATCGGCTTGCACGGATATTTGCTGTTAAGAACGACTATGATTGTTTTAATAAATATCCTGACCAGTAAAATACCTGGCATGAGACGACCCTGTTAATACTAAGGTTTTTTATTTTTCATGACCAAGAAAAACAAATGTATACTTTAAATACAGAAAATTCCGAACAATAAATAGTGCGCAAAAGAGCGCAATAAGAGATGAATGATATAAACAGTGAGCGTTAAACAGAACGACGTTGCTGCTGATTTGCGCCACAGGCAGCGGTGTTACCGTTCAAAGATGGGGCATTTGAGAGAAAAACAGGACGATGGCTTGCTGGTCGCTCCCGGCAGGTTGATGATAAATCAGCACTTCCGTACCAAAATTACATGATATTATGCGTAACCCTATTGATTCTTGCGTCCTCGACGCGCGCAGGCCGTCTATTAAACGCTTTCTAACCCTGAACTTATTGCCATAATGAATACGTATAATAAAAAAGTTCGCGCCTATCATTTCTCCGCGTTCCGCTACCTGTTCACCGCCCGCTTACTTACCGTCCTCGGGAACGGTATGGCCCCCATTGCGCTGGCCTTCGCGGTTCTCGATATTGGTGGAACCGTCTCTGATTTAGGGATGGTCGTGGCCTCTCGCTCCATTCTCAACGTCGCGTTTCTGTTGATCGGTGGCGTCCTGGCCGACCGCTACTCGCGCAGCCGGGTGCTGGTTTACTCATCCAGCGTCGCCGCCCTTTCGCAGGCTATTGTGGCCTGGTCAGTGCTGGATGGCTCCGCGACGGTGTTAAGCCTGGCCCTACTTGGCGCACTCAACGGGGCTTCCGCCGGGATCGCCTTACCGGCCTCACAGGCGCTGGTTCCGCAGACGGTGCCTACTCACAATCTACGCGAAGCCAACGCGCTGGTGCAGCTCGGTATTTACAGCGGCACGGTGATTGGCGCATCCCTTGGCGGGATCCTCGCCAGCTCGGTCGGCCCCGGCTGGGGGCTGGCAATCGACGCCATGGGCTTTGCCGCCGCGGCGCCCCTGTACTTTATGATTCGCGTGGCATCGTCCAGGGTCAGCGCCTCGCAAAGCAACATCCTGCAGGATTTAAAAGAGGGATGGAAAGAGTTCGCCAGTCGCTCCTGGGTGTGGTCGATTGTGGTTCAGTTTACGATTATCAACGCGGCATTCAGCGGCGTGGTGATGGTGCTCGGCCCGGCGATAGCCGACGCCACCTTTGGCCGGGCAAACTGGGGCATCATTGTGGCAGCCGAGAGCGTCGGGTTGATCGTCGGCACCTTTATCGCCCTGCGCTGGCGGCCGCGTCGGGATCTGTTTATCGGCGTCATGCTGGTTGGGCTGTGTTCGGCTCCTATTCTCCTGCTCAGCCAGGGCGCCTCGGCCGGCTGGCTGATTGCCGCTTTCTTCCTGACAGGGGTCGCCTTTGGACGGTTCGGCGTTTCCTGGGCCCATTCACTGCAAACACACATCCCGCCGGAAAAACTCGCCCGCGTTTATGCCTATGACGCCGTCGGATCGTTTGTGGCCATCCCTTTCGGCGAGCTGGTCGCTGGGCCGTTAGCGATGCAGTACGGCAACAGCCACGTGTTGTTGGTTGCCGGCATCGCGGTGGCGATCGCCACCGTCTGCGCCAGCCTGGTTCCGTCGATCAGGCGGCTGGAGAACGCCGCGCAGGTCAGATCGCTGTAAGCTGATAAACCGGCACGCGCCGCGTCGTGCCGGTTAAGGTATCGAAAACGTCCATTTCCGACGTGGCGATACGCATCCCCGCTTTGCGCAGCCGCTGCACGTCGGCGGCGATGCGCTGCAGGCCAAACCAAAACAATCCATCCAGCGCCGTCACCGCCAGCCTGTTTTCCAGCGCGAGCCGCAGGCGTTCGCGCGGGTGTTTTACCTGCTGGGCGATTTCACGATAGGGCGTTTCGCTGTTACCCGCCCCGTCGGTACGGCGGATACGCGTTGAGAGATGGTATTGAAAGGCGTCCGGTACGCCAGCGAGATCGCTTTTCAGGCTGTAGACACAGCCAAAACGCTTACCGTTGAAGGTCGCGCTTTTCTGGTTCAACGCAAGCTCATCGCGCACGCTGGCGATCAACTGCGGCGCGCGCGTCAGCAGCAGCCGGAAAGGCAGTTCGAAGCTGGTGACGTAATCCACATTCAGCAAGGCAATACGCAGACGCTCTTCCGCTCCCGCCCCGCTGGCCTGACATTCCGCCATCACATCGGCCCACTGTTTCGTGAGGCGTTCGCTTTCCATCGCCTCCGTAAAGCGGTATTTCTCAATCTGGTAGTCAATGCGCGCGCTCACCGTTGATACCCTTCTGATTATCGTATTATGCGTTGCTCACTTTACCAGCGACGCGCGAGCACCGGAAGCCTCTATCTGACAACAAAAACCCGCCATTTCAACGGCCATCACTGTGCAGGATGCTATTCACACGTATAGCGCCACGGCCCGCGCGGGCACGGCTGCATCAACGCATTCACGCGCTGCGGATAAATGGCGTACATTCCGCCGTTGAAGGGGTCAACAAGGAACCAGCCGGGGATGCCGAGGAACAGGAGGTTGCCGAAGGTGTACCAGTGGGTGGTTCGGGTTTGCAGCGGGACCAGCGTCGGATAGTAACCCGCTTGTAAAAAAGTCACGTTGTAGGTGAGTTTGCCAAAATAGCGGTTATCCGATTTAGGCAGCGTGACCCTTTGCGGAGTCACACCGCGTGCGCTCACCACCCCATGATTATCCGAGATAATAAATTGCGCCCCCACGGGGTTGCTTTCCAGATACACGCTCTGCATCGACTCGCCGACAATCGTGGCGCAGCCGCTCAGCAGCAAACAGACCACAACGGATAACACGACTTTTACCATTTCTTAGATTCCACTTTTCCCTCATAGATAGTGTCCTTAAAGCGACAAAACGTCGGGCAATATTAAATCGTGCGTCGGTAGGTTAGCCCCGCCACCGTGCGCCCCCCGCGAACAAATGCTATGATATGCTAACGATTTTTGGCTGCCTGACAGTCATCTTCACCATGATAAATGACGAGGAATCCCGGCATGAAAGCGAAGTCTGTCACCCTCTATGACGTAGCCGAGCACGCTAACGTCTCGTATCAGACTGTCTCCCGGGTCATCAATCAGGCCGCCCACGTATCCGAAAAAACGCGCCTTAAGGTTGAAGCGGCGATGGATGCGCTGAACTATATTCCCAACCGCATGGCGCAGCAGCTGGCAGGGAAACTGAGCCATACGCTGGGGTTTGCTACCAGCAACCTGGCGCTGCATGCCCCCTCGCAGATTGTGGCCGCCGCCAAGTCGCGGGCGGGCGAACTGCAATTTAACGTGGCGATCGCCATGACCGAACAGTCGGGGCTGGAGGCCAGCAAAGCCGCCATTAGCCAGCTGCTGTCGCAGCGCGTTGACGGCATTCTGGTCAATATTCCCATGGAAGAAGAACATACCCAGGAAATCGTCCGGCTGTGCGGGGCTATTCCGGTGCTGTTTCTGGATGTCTCGCCGTCAACCACCACGCACCATATTGTTTTCGACCCGCAAATGGGCGCAAAGCTGGGCGTCGATCATCTGCTCGAACTGGGTCATCAGCAGATAGCCCTGCTGTCCGGCCCGCTGAGCTCCATTTCGGCGCGGCTGCGTTTTGAAGGCTGGCAGTCTTGCCTTGCGCAACATCAGTTGATGCCGGTGGCGGTGATGCACGGCGACTGGAGCTCGCTATCGGGCTATCAGCAGGTTACCCGGCTGCTTAACGAGGGAACCCTCCCGACGGCCATACTGGTGGCGAACGATCAGATGGCGCTGGGCGCGCTACGCGCACTTTCCGAATACGGTTTGCCGGTCCCCGGGGCCGTCTCGGTGGTCGGCTACGATGATACGGAAGATAGCGCCTGCTTCACTCCGCCGCTCACCACCATCAAACAGGATTTCAGGACGTTAGGGAAAATCAGCATAGAGCGTCTGCTGGCGCTGATCGACGGGGAAGAAACGGTATCCGAATTACTGCCGGTCAGCCTGGTAGTGCGCAAAACCACCGCAAAACCGCCGTCTGATTCGCTCAGCCCGCAGCAGCTTGCAGAGGAACTGGCTCGCCTCGCCCGGCAGGTTGCCCGCCTGCAATAACCGCTCTCCTGCACCCCGCCTTCGGGGCCATGATTTGTGATTGCCTTCACTCTCTCCCGCGATGATCCTTTACACGCAGCGGGAATCCTCACATAGTGGTTAAAATTGTGAGCGAATCGCAAATACATCAAGGAACCACCACTATGAGCCCTCAACCTCTCTCTTTGGCCGCCGTACTCGCCCGGCGCGACTGGGAAAATCACGCCGTCACCCAGCTCAACGCGCTGGCCGCCCATCCGCCCTTTTCCAGCTGGCGCGAGGCCGATGACGCCCGCCGGGACGCCGTATCACCGTCGCGGCAACTTCTCAATGGCTGCTGGCAGTTCAGCTACTTTACGCGACCGGAGGCGGTACCGGAAAGCTGGTTACAGCACGATCTGCCGGACGCCCGCGACATTGCGGTTCCTTCCAACTGGCAGATGCTGGGTTACGATGCGCCTGTTTACACCAACGTCACCTATCCCATTCCGGTCAATCCACCGTTTGTCCCCCGGGATAACCCCACTGGTTGTTACTCGCTCACATTCAGTGTTAATCCGCAATGGCTGACCGACGGGCAGACGCGCATTATCCTCGACGGCGTCAACTCGGCCTTTCACCTGTGGTGTAACGGCCAGTGGGTCGGCTACGCGCAGGACAGCCGGCTGCCGTCAGAGTTTGATCTTAGTGAACTGCTGGTTAACGGCGAAAACCGCCTGGCGGTGATGGTACTGCGCTGGAGCGACGGCACCTATCTCGAAGATCAGGACATGTGGCGAATGAGCGGTATTTTTCGCGACGTCACGCTGTTGCATAAGCCGACCACTCGCCTGAGCGACGTTCAGCTGGTTACCCACCTCAACGACGAATTCAGCTGCGGCACGCTGGAAGCGACCGTGGTCGTTGAAGGCGATATCACCCACGACACGCGCATAGCCGTGCAGTTGTGGCAAGACGATCGTCTGGTGAGCGAAGCAGAGCAGCCGCTCGGCAGCGACATCATTGATGAGCGAGGCGGCTATACCGATCGCACCACGCTGCGCCTGCCGGTCGCGCAGCCCGCGCTGTGGAGTGCGGAAGTCCCCACGCTCTATCGCACCGTCGTGCTGCTCAAACGCGGCGATACGTTGGTTGAGGCTGAAGCCTATGACACCGGCTTCAGAAAGGTTGAAATCAGCGGCGGGCTGCTGAAGGTGAACGGCCAGCCGCTGCTGATTCGCGGCGTCAACCGCCACGAACATCACCCGGATAACGGCCAGGTGATGGATATCGACACCATGCGTCAGGATATCCTGCTGATGAAGCAGAATAACTTCAACGCGGTGCGCTGTTCCCACTACCCTAATCATCCGCAGTGGTATCGTTTATGCGACTACTACGGTCTGTACGTGGTAGATGAAGCGAATATCGAAACCCACGGGATGGTGCCAATGCGCCGTCTCAGCGACGACCCCTGCTGGCTGCCGGCGATGAGCGAGCGCGTCACCCGCATGGTGCAGCGCGATCGCAATCATCCGTCGATTATTATCTGGTCGCTGGGTAACGAGTCCGGGCATGGCGATAATCACGACGCGCTGTATCGCTGGATCAAATCCAACGATCCTTCCCGCCCTGTGCACTATGAAGGCGGCGGTGCCAACAGTGCAGCCACCGACATCATCTGCCCGATGTATGCCCGCGTCGACCAGGATCAGCCGTTCCCGGCAGTTCCAAAATGGTCCATCAAAAAATGGGTCGGCATGCCGGATGAGAACCGTCCGCTGATCCTCTGCGAATACGCGCATGCGATGGGTAACAGCCTTGGCGGTTTCCATAAATACTGGCAGGCCTTCCGTCAGTATCCCCGTTTGCAGGGCGGTTTTATCTGGGACTGGGTCGACCAGTCGCTCAACAAGCGCGATCAAAACGGTCAAACCTTCTCCGCCTATGGCGGTGACTTTGGCGATACGCCGAACGACCGTCAGTTCTGCATGAACGGCCTGGTGTTTGCCGACCGCACCCCACACCCGTCGCTGTATGAAGCGCGCTACGCCCAGCAGTTCTTCCAGTTCCGCCTGCTGGCCGATAATCAGTTAGAAGTGACCAGCGAATACCTGTTCCGTCACACCGACAATGAGCAGCTGTTCTGGACGGTGAAGCTCGAGGGTGAATCGCTTGCCAGCGGCTGCGTACCGCTGGCTATTGCCCCACAGGGGAAACAGACGATCGCCCTGGTTCTGCCGACGATCGCCCGCAGCGGCGAGGTGTGGCTGAATGTCGAGGTGCGGCAGAATGCCGCCACCCGCTGGAGCGAAGCCGGGCACATCTGCGCCCGCGAGCAGTGGCAACTGCCGGGCCTGCTCTGCGCGGAATCCATCGTCACACGAGGAAAAACACCGGTACTGACGCAAAGCGATACTCATTATTTCATTGCGCACGGCGAGCAGCAGTGGCAGTTCGAGCGCGCCAGCGGCCTGTTAACGCAGTGGGTCAGCCACGGCCAGAACGTTCTGCTGACGCCGCTTCAGGATCAATTCACCCGCGCGCCGCTCGATAACGACATCGGCGTTAGCGAAGTGACGCGTATCGATCCCAATGCCTGGGTCGAGCGCTGGAAAGCGGCCGGTCATTACACCATGACGTGCCGTTGCGTCAGCCTGAGCGCCGATACGCTGGCAGAGTCGCAGACGGTGCAGCTGCGCTCAGAGCATCACTGGCTGGCGCACGGCAAGCTGCTGTTTATCAGCCGTAAAACCTACGTGATTGATAATCAGGGCGAACTAACTATTCACGTGGATGTTGACGTCGCCCGCGGCACGCCGTCTCCGGCGCGAATCGGCCTGACCTGCCAGCTGGCGGAAGTTGCGCCACAGGTCAGCTGGTTGGGGCTGGGGCCGCACGAAAACTACCCCGATCGTCGGGCGTCGGCACAGTACGATCTTTGGCAGCTTCCGCTAGATGAGATGTACACGCCGTACGTCTTCCCGAGTGAAAACGGCCTGCGCTGCGGTACTCAACGTCTGGAATATGGCGCCAACCTCTGGCGCGGCAATTTCCAGTTCAACCTCAGTCGCTACAGTCAGTCTCAGTTGCATAACACTTCACACCGGCACCTGCTGGTTGAGGAAGCCGGAAGCTGGCTGAACATTGATGGCTACCATATGGGCGTTGGCGGCGACGACTCCTGGAGCCCCAGCGTTTCCGAGGAGTATCTGCTGCAACAGCCGCATTATCACTACAGTCTACGCTGGGCGCGTCGCTAGCCCTGCCGCGAGTGTCAAAATCCACGCCGACGCGTGGATTTTTTTATGCGTGCGCGAAAGCCCGCCATATGATAATCGTATTTCTACAAACGCTTATGATTATCACGCTTTATATTACGGGAAGAATGGATGTTGATGAAAACAACGGCCTCAGAGCCTCACGAGGTCAGAGCACAGTTTCGCGCCGGGGTGGTTGCCTGCTTTCCGACGATCCCCGGCTACTGGAGTATTGGTTTTGCCGCCGGAGCCATCGGCACACTTTCTGGTTTTACCACTCTGCAAACGGCGCTGCTAGCCAGCCTGCTGTACGCCGGGTCGGCACAGTTTTTGTTCTACTCGCTATGGGCCGCGGGCGCGGAAGTGGCGTCGGTGGTGGTCAGCGTTCTGCTGGTTAACCTGCGCTATCTGCTGATGAGTTCGGCGATGAGCGTCTTCTTTCGCGAGCACACCACGGTACAAAAAATCCTCAGCGGCCTACTGCTGACCGACGAAACCTTTGGCGTGGCGGTGCAGTACGGCGGCACGCACGGTAAAGTCCCGTTCGCCTGGATGCTGGGGATTAACGTCGCCGCGTGGCTGAACTGGATCCTCGCCTGCATCGTCGGCGCCGGTCTGGCCTCAGCGCTGCCGCCCGCGCTGATGGAAGGATTGAGCTTTAGCCTTGTCTCCATGTTTATCGGCCTGGTGCTGATGCTGTGGTTCGCCAGTCGTCGTCGGCTACTGGAGACTGTTGCTATCGCCGTCTCCGTGTTGATTACGCTGTTAATGACCGGGCATACCGACACCAGCGTGGTGGTGATTGTTGCCGCGTCCGTTTCCGCAACCCTTGCCACGCTGGGGCTGCGCTTGTTCGCGAAGGGAGAACAATAAAATGGAACGCAATATTCTGCTCGCCATTATTGCCTCGGCGGCGGTGACCGCCCTGATGCGGACCGTGCCGGTTCTTCTGCTGTCGCGCTTTCGCATGCCGCCTGCGCTACAGCAGTGGCTCAGCTTTATCCCGGCCGCCATTATGTCGGCTATTATCGCCGCAGAGCTTATCGGCAAACCGGCGCTCACGTCCGGCGGACTGAGCATTTCGCTGCTCGCGGCGGCAGCGGCGACGCTTGTCGGCATACTCAGCCGCAGCCTGTTTGCCACGGTGATTGCCGGAATGGTGGCTTTTACCGGGCTCAGTTTCCTCCTCTCCTGATGCAACATGGCGTTCTGCTGTTGGCAGAACGCCATGTTACGGTCAGTTTACTCCGCAGCCGGCGTTTTCACCCGCACGCCAGCCAGCACCACCATCATCGCCACCACCAGCAGCACGCCGCTGGCGGTAAAGACGCCGCTGGCACCGTTCAGGTCGAAGACCAGCCCGCCCCCTGCCGCGCCAGCGCTGATGGCCAGCTGAATGGAGGCCACCAGCAGACCGCCTGCGCTCTCGGCTTCATCCGGTACCGTGGTGGCAAGCCAGGTAGACCAGCCTACCGGCACCAGGCCGAAGGCAAATCCCCACAGACTCACCAGCAGACCGTCCAGCAGCGCCAGATGACCGAAGGCGACCATCATCCACGCCAGAATCCCCATGGCAAACGGTACCAGCGCCAGCGTCAGACGCAGGTTGCGCGCCAGCAGATGTCCGGCGATGGATGTGCCGACGAAGTTCGCGATGCCAAAACCCAGTAAAATCAGCGAAATGGTTTCCACGCTTGCCTGACCGACCGTTTCGAGGAACGGACGCAGGTAGGTGAAGAAGGCAAAATGGCCGCTGAAGATAAAAATGGTCGCCAGCAACCCGCCCACCATACCCGGACGGCGCAGCACTTTAAACAACGTGCCAAGGCTCGCGCCGCTGTCCGGGCGCATGGACGGCAACACCCATAGCTGCCACAGCAGCGCCAGCGCGCCGGGCACTACGCAAAGAATAAAAACGTTACGCCAGCCAATCAGGCTACCGAGAAAGCTGCCGAGCGGTGCGGCGACCACGGTGGCAATTGACACACCGGCAAAGATAATCGACAGCGCTTTTGGCACATCGCTCGCCGGCACCAGCCGCATCGCGGTCGCCGTCGACATCGCCCAGAAGCCGCCAATCGCCACGCCCAGCAGCAGTCGACCTAATAGCAGCACGTGCAGCGACGGCGCAAACGCCACCAGCAGGCTGGAGACAATCTGCAGCAGGGTAAAGAACATCAGCACCCAGCGACGGTCGATACTTTTGGTGGCCGACGTAATCAGCAGCCCGGTCACCAACGCCACCAGCGCGGTCGCCGTCACCGTTTGCCCGGCGATACCTTCGCTCACGCCGAGGCTTGCCGCCATCGGCGTGAGCAGGCTGGCCGGTAAAAACTCGGCGGTAATCAAACCGAAAACCCCCAGCCCAAGCGACCATACGGCACGCCAGGCGGGTTTGGCCGGGGCTAAAGACCCGCTTTCAGCGACGCATGAATTCATCTGTTACTCTCCCGTTATGAAAATGTGATATCTGTCGCAAAGCATAGAAAGTTCCGCCTGGACGATCTATGACATATAATCTCCAATTATTGATAATTCGTCCGGAGTTGCGACTGTGAGCCACCATGCCCCCGATTTAATCAGTGAACTGCTGCGTGGAATGCGCCTGTCCGGCGTCAAATATCGCCGTATAGAAGCCAGCGCGCCCTTTGGCGTGGCTTTCGGTCAGGCAGCGGGCAAAGCGCAGTTTCACTTTGTCAGCCAGGGGCCTGCGCTCTTAAAGACAGAGAGCGGCGCGCGCTTCGAGCTACAGAGCGGAGATGCGCTGTTTATTCCCAACGGCAATGCCCACGCGCTGCTGTCGGATGATCACGCCATCGTGACGTCACTCGCCGACTTTCCCAGCGAGCCGATTTGCAGTTCAGTGTGCGATATTCACTGCCAGCCCTGCCCCGACGGCGGCAACGTGGTTATATTCAGTGGATGTATGGATTTCGATCTTGGCGGCATGCAGCCGCTGGTCAAAGCAATGCCAGAAGTGATGATGGTGAGCCGACTGATGTCGACCTGGCCGGAAATCCACCCCTTGCTTTCCGCCATGGAGCGCGAATCTCAGGGGCGTCAGGTGGGGTTTGCCGGGATCCTTGCCCGGCTCGCGGATGTTGTGGCGGCGCTCATCGTCCGCGGCTGGGTGGAAGCAGGCTGCGGCAAGGCAACCGGTTGGATTCAGGTACTGCGCGATCCGCGCCTCAGCCGCGCCATCTACGCGATGCATCAGCAGCCCGGCATCAACTGGAGCGTGGCGGACTTAGCCAAAGAAGCCGGTACCTCGCGCTCGGTGTTCGCTGAACGCTTCCTGTCCGCAACCGGCACCACGCCGGCTAAATACCTGGGCGAACTGCGCATGCGGCTGGCGGTGCAGTATATCGGCCAGGAGCAGCAGGCCATTGAGACCGTGGCGCTCAAACTCGGCTATAGCTCAGTGGCCGCGTTCAGTCGGGCATTTAAACGCGTTGTCGGCCATTCGCCGGGGGCACTACGCGAAAACAGTGAGATCGCGTCCGAGGTATAATTGCCACGTTCGGCCATAAAAATAAACGTGAGGGTATCCGTTAGTATTTTACCGTCAATATGGCCGCGCGCGAGTCGCTTGAATTATTTGCATCATGAATAAATATCGCCTTGATGACCGAATAAAAAACCTTACTATTTCGTATTTCCAACTTATTCATAACATCTCGTTTAATGGCGCTAATTCGTTTCTCTGAACGACCGGTAATGCGCGTCAACAGTTCAGGTTTTATGCCCATGCTTAATGACAGTAAAATAAACAGTTCATTATCCGATAGTGCAAAAGAGAGTGACTTCGCCGTCTCGGCGCTCGGTACCGGAGAATATATATCAATCAGCATTTCGCTATGATTGTTTTTAATGTTATAGACCACCAGTCCGCAGGCGTGACGGAGCAGATAGCCGATAATCAGCGGAGAGACGACCTCTGTCAGTACCATGATGTTTTTACAGGAAAAAAGAGGCGCATCCTGGGCCAACCGCTGCACTGACAAGGTCATATCCTGGTCGTTAAGAATGATAATAAAATCAAGTGTGACGTGCCCTATTCGATAAACTCGCGCCGCCTCCTGGGTTGGCGTAAGAAGCTGCTGGACACACAGATTCAGAAAGGCATCATTGCTGTAACTCACCACCTCCATAATATCCACTCCCTCGGATACCGACTTTATAATTAAAAACCCTAACGATTATGAAATGTCATTTCAACGAAATTAAAGTCCATAATTGGACTACCTGCTTTATATATGCAATATATATTCTCACGTATTACGAAGAGATTCGTCCTGGACTCATAGAAAACGAGAATAAGCATAAAATATCAATCACTCATTTTTCTGACGCATGCTATACTTTACGCATATTATTCATTGAGAAATAAGTCATGTCGCAATCAGATGATTCGTCTCGTTCATTACATGCATTCGAGTTTAGTCAAAAAACGAAACCCCTTAAGGCAATTATGGCGCTGCATACCATTCTGGCGCCATTTGGCAGCGCATTTACGTTAAGTCCACCCGCCAAAATGTTGCTCAGTAATGATAGAGAAACGGCTTTTATTGTGTTGGTCACGACCGGCTGCTTTTCTGTTAGCCATGCTCAGGTTGATTTGCATATGGCAACGGTGTTTGCGCCAACCGTTGTAGGGCTTATCGATGGCTATAGTCTGTATTACGATGTGCAGGCCAGGCCGCAGCACTACATTCGTGCGGAAACCGAATGTACCGGCTGGATTATTCCGCTGGATACCTTCGTCGAGAAGTGCGATGAATTTAATCTCTGGCATGACATTGCGCGGATCCTCGCCCAGCGCGTGATGGTGATGAGCGCTCGCGACAGCGAAATGGTTGGCAATGATGCCTACAGTAAAATCCGCTCGCTGCTCATTGAACTGTGGCTCTACCCGGAAGACATTCGACGACAGATTAAGGTCTCTTCCTTTATTCAGCGACGCACTCGAATCTCCCGCAGCCGAATAATGGATGTGCTCGCCGAATTAAAAAAAGGCCATTATATTGAAGTGCAATCAGGAGTTCTGGTTTATATGGATAAATTACCGACCGCATTCTAATGATGATCAAACCGAGCGTCTTCGGTAAATATCCTTGCAGCTTCTGTTTTTAACGTTTTGCCGGCAAACGTTGTTCCCAGGAACAGATTGACGTTAATAAGATTATCGTACATATCTGCATCGACCCACGTCGTCAGCCAGTCATTTCCCTGGCGAATAAATTCTGTCAGCGCAGCCCGATCGCCTGTCGATTGATATCGCACTATCTGCGCCAGCGCCCGATCTTGCCTGACGCGCGCAATCCCCAACCCGCTCTCGCGCATTGCCAGCACCTCAACCTCATAGCGCTGTGGATGGCGTTCAAAACCAGTTAAAAGATTTTGCTGACGAAGGGTCAGCGCAACCACGCCCGACAGCGCCAGGCACACGACAACCACCCCGGCGCTGAGCAACGGCAGCGCAGGGTGTGTTGTTTTGTGGGCTGGCTGACGGTACCCTGCCGCCATTCCGGTCAACATGACTAACAACAACCAGTGTACCGCCGACTGATAAAATGGATATTCCACCTGTGAATGCAACAACAGCGGTAAGATGCAGCACAATAGCGCCAGCGAGCGACGCCGCTTCGCGCCGAGGAATATCACCATGCCAGCATAAATCTCGCACGCCAGCCCCAGTAGGGCGACCATCCCCCCTTCCACCCACCAGTAGAGTATTTCATTGTGCGGATGCGGGATAACCAGCCGACCGTTATCAATCGGATGTAGCCGATCGGCAATAAAGTGGCTGAAGCTCCAAAGAAAGCCCCCATCACCCCAGCCTCGCCACGGATGCAGCAAGATCATGCTCCAGGTTTCACGCAGAATCATCCATCGCTGGAGATTCGAACCATGATGCGCGTTCAGCACGTCCAGCAGCGAATCCGGCATGGCCAACGCCCCTGTCGCCACGCCGACCAGGGGCGCAAATAGCATCGCCAGCCGTTTTACTGGCGTGACGAGCCGCCAGTGAAGGCCCACCATACCGGTATAGACGCATAACGCGCTGAGCCAACCGATTCGCGAGCCTATTTCGGTCAGCGCCGAGAAGATAGCCACCAGCGCAACACAAGCCGACGCCAGACGCAGAGCCTCAAGACGCCGACGTGCAAGGCGAAACCTCGCGGAACCCAGGAGAAAAAGCCATATCGCCCCACCGCAGGCCAGAAAAGAGGCCGTAACGTTACGCTGCTGAAAAACGCCGACATTACCGGGATTGGCCGCCAGTATCTGTTGCTCAAACTCGGGCAGTACGCCACGCCAGTGCAGGCCGGCAAGGCTATAAGCCGTTTGCATCAGGGCCGCAGCGGCAACCAGATACAACAATGTTTGCTGCTGCTGCACGTTAAACCGGCACTGCGCAAACAGCACCAGCAATAACATCCCTACCCATAGCCCGGCAAAGCGCGGCAGCGCGTCAAGCAGCCAGGTCTGATGCGGGCACCACGCCAGGGGCAGAGTCATCAGCAACGCGCCCGCCAGCATCGGTATCATCCCCGGCGGCAAAACAATGCCCGTTGAAAGCAGGCCTGGCCACCCCACGCCCAGCACCACCAACATGATGAGCCATACCCACAGCGTGGTGGGCAGCTCGCTGCCGCTACCGCCCATATTGGGGATCACGGCATGCATTGCCCCCAGATAGATGATCGCCAGCAGGCCCACAATCATCCACGATGCACGACGCGCCAGCTTACGCTTATCGCTAGCCATGGTGTTATCTCAACGCCTGTTGCCACACGGGCATGACCCGGCCATAGTCATTGATGGTTTGCCATTGCGCCAGACAGCGGCCGGTGGCCGGGCAGCCGGATGTCGTCACGCGGGTAAATGGCGCTACCATCCCGGCGTTATTGACCGGCCGACCATTGAGTTGAAGATGAAAGAGCGTCACGTAATACGGCGTAGGATTGCGGACCCATACCTGCGCGCCGTCACGTTGCCACTCGAGTTGGCGATAGGCATCCTCTTCGCGTCCCTTCAGCCCCACCGGGCGATAAAAGAGCTTCATACGGCTACGAATCGCCACCTGAAGCGAGTTGGGCGAGGGCTTACCCTGCGTTTGCGGAATGCTGGCAACGCTGAGCCAGAACAGACTTTCACGATCGTCCGGCAGGTCTCCGCCGGTACGTATAATGCGAATCATATTGCTGCGCCCCGCCGCCAGGGGAAACAACGGCGGCGTGGTCATAAACGGCACCTGGCCGCTGGCCTGGCCCTGCGCATCAAGCACTTTTGACAGCAGCAGAAAACGCTGCTGCGAGGTGTTATTGACCGTAAAAGTGATGCTCGTTTTGTCGGCATTGAAGATAAAGCGAGTTCCCTCTACCACCACGCCAGCCTGCGCGTACCAGCAGGTACAAGCCGCTATCCATAACGCTATCCATTTGATCATCAGCATCCCGCCTTATTGCCACGTCAGCGTAAAGGTGGCGGTAGCATTCGCCGCGCCGCTGGTCACGCTGCCCGCGGTCGACAAATAGCGGGCGTAAAAGATAAAGGTGTTGTCGGCAAGCGTCGGGTCGATAGGGAAAGTTGCCGATGCTTTATTCAGCGGCAATCGGCTGTGGTCCGCGCTTTGCAGCTCGATGCCAATACCGCCGGCGGCCTCGGCGCCATCCAGCGCCAGCAGTTGCGGATCGGCCCTATCTGCCGCCCCCGTAAAGGTGAAATCCACCCCGCTGGCGGCCGCGCCGCATTTTTGCAGGTCAATCACAAAGGCGACGGGCTGAGAGCCGCTGCCCTTTGCCGAAAACTGTTTGTCGGGAATATCGCCCAAAGGCACGCTTTGCGCCTGCGATTGCGGTGCGACAATGCAGGTATTCGCCTGAATTGTACCGCTGACATACACCTGACCGTCATGGGCCAGCACCGGGAGACTGCTGAGTAGCAGCATACCCACGAGAAGAGAACGATTTTTCATTACTGATAGCTCAGGTCAAAGTACATGACCGACGACGCGTTACCGGCGGTCACCGGGATCTTCGTCGCCTTGTAGCGCAAGAAAAAGGTCAGCGTATTGTTATCGCCCTCTTTTAAAGGCTGACTCTCGCTGTCGGCGTTGATCGCCACGCTGTTTTTATTCGCATCAAGGATTTCCACGCCCACACCTGTAGCCATCCCGCCGCTCCCCGAGGTGTCAGAAAGCGCCAGCAGCTTATTGTTATCGTTATCGGGCGTGCCGCTGAACTTCACCGTCGCGCCGCTGATACCGCTGCTGCAGTTGTTCAGCCGAATCAGCAGATCCGCTGTCGGTGAAACATCACCTACCGTGGTAAACAATGTGCTGGCGAAATTGCCGATAAAAATTGTCTGCAGCGTATCCGCGGTTTCCACATCGCAGGTCGACGCAATCACCGTGCCGCTCATGTCGATCTCGACGCCGTTATCTGAGGCGTGAGCGACGGGCATCATCATGCTTAACGCCAGCAGCCCTATTCTCCGTTTGCTCATCATTCCCCCTAGTTAAAATCGACCACGATATACGCCTGCGCATGGAACACCCCTTGCTGTGGTTTGTTGCCGGTAGCGCTGATGGGGAAAACGGTGAACGGAACCGTCGCCGCATAGTTCTCCAGTTGGAAAGGGATCGTTCCGGTGTTGGGCGTAATCACGTTGCCGAGAATATCGGTGAACTGCACGGCGATATCTTTATTGTCGGTGGCGATAGCCGACGGTTCATTGCTGTCCGCCTGCCCCTGAAAGCGAAAGCTCAGACTGGCCATCTCAGAAATGCCGCCTGCGCACTTAACCGGCACCTGCTCGGCAATCGGGGTAAAACCTGACGGCTTTTGCCCTTTGGTTTTAAAGTTGCCCGAAGCGATATTGCCAAAGTTGATGGTGATAACCTGGTTACCGTTGACCTCACAGCTTTGCGGTACCGTGATGGAGCCGCTAAATGAGATGGTGTAAACCGGCGTGCCAAACGGCGAGCTGTTAGTCCGGTTTACGTAGACGTTGAACAGATGCGTCTGCGGGATGGTGACGTTGCCAACAAACGGTTTGGCAATTTTAATCTGCAGCGTGATGTTGGAGTCGGAGACCGGAAAATGACAGCCGTTGGAGACACAGTTATCCTGCCCCATCCGCGCATAGTTAGTCGGAGCATAAACGTCGCCCGCCACCGCATCCGTTACCCTTAGCGCCCCTTCCAGATAATCGTTCAGCGACAGATATTTCCAGTTCCCTGATGTCTCCACCACCGGATAATTCGAGACATAAGATCGATAGGTGTAGTTGCTGGTCTCGCCAAATGTCTTCGGACACACGGCATTCATATGAATATCGCCGGAACGCACGACCTGGGTGGTTTTGCCCGCCACGTTAGTATCGGCATTCAGCGAGGTCGAGACGTCAAAGTTCTCGTTCTGCGTTGAGCCAGACGCGTTGGTACAGCTGTCGGACGAGCCAGCGTACGCCGTATTCATCGCGACAACGCACATTAAGCAGAACGCTATTTTTAAAACGTATTTCATGGTGGTTTCCCAAAAACTAGCGGCAGGTTGCCGTCAGGCGGTTAAATTCCGTCATCTGCTCAGCAGAAAGCTGATAATGTGCGGAGCAACGTTTGGCGGCATCTTCGCCCCACTGCACCGTCAACGAACCGGACGACGGCAAGCCGGAGAGATAGACCTGACCGTCATCCCCCACCAGGCTACTGAGTGGGCTATCGTCGAGCGTGACCGTCGAACCAAACGGCACCGGTTTTTGATTTTTCAGCAGCGTTATCAGCGCGCGAGCCCCCACGTGGGCCTGAAACTCGGCACGCACTAATGCCCCTTGCGTCGGCACCACGTTGACCACCGCATCATCAATATCGACGTTGCTCCCCATTGAGTTGGTATCGAGCGCGACGCGATTCTGCCGATAGGTCGTGGCGTAGGGCACCACCGCGTAGCCGCGCCAGTCGGTTTTAATTCCGGTGGTATTTTCCAGCTCAACGCCCGCCGCGCCCGGAGCCTTCACCAGAATGTTGGTGTCTCCCAGCGGCTGACTTAACGTGACACCGTCACGATGCACCACGACGCCGCCGCTCATCCCGTAGTTCCGCTGGTGATAACCGTCGCTGTAGTTGTATCCCGCTTTCAGGTTGCCATAGGTTCCCTGGTAGTTCAGGCTGGCGTTACCGCTGTCACCCGTACCGTGGTTGGCGTAGCTCTCCTGGACGTTATAGCTGAGGTTGTTTTCAGCCAGCAGCGTACCGTTAACCCCGGCGGTTTGTGACGTTTTGCCGTGGCGATCGGTGCTCATGTTATAAGACGCATTCAGCGAGTTGGCGGCGTGATACATATCGGCATTGCCGCTGGATAGCCATTCGCCGAGCGGCAGTGACAGCGTAAACGCGTAGACCTGGTCGGCTTCGCTCTCACCCGGTGAACGGTCATAGTTCCAGGTCAGTCCAAAGGAAATATCGTTCCAGGTACCGTTGTAGCCCACCTGAATCAATCTGTCGGTTTCATCGGTATGCCAGTAGCTTTGCTCGGAACCGGTGACAAACAGCGAGCCGTGCTCGCCCACCGTCTGCGAGATATTGAGCTGGACCTTACCCTTTTTGGTGTAATAGAGATTGTAAAAATCGGTCCATTCCGGCTTATCCTGCTGACCGTCATGATCGTCATCCTGGCCGCTGTCGTCACCGGTATACCCCTCCATATGACGATAGGTGGTTTCATCAAGGGTATAAAATCCCTGCGTCGAGTAGCGATACCCTAATAGCTGGAAGTTGGTGCCCAGCGAGTTCAGCGCTTTGGCATACAGGAAACGAACGGACTGCCCTTCATGCTGGCTACCGTCAATCAGCGTGCTATTGGCCTGGGTTACATCAACCGATAGCGCCCCGACATCGCCCATATTCAGCCCCAGTCCCAGCGCAAATGCCCGATAATCATCGCTAGCCTGGCTGCCGCCATAGGCGGTGAACCCCTTTGGAAGGCCCCAAATTAGCGTTCCCTGGGCAAAATTCACCTCTTCCTGCTGATCGTTGCTGCTGCGATATTTCCCTGCGGTAAGGGCATATTTGAGGCGCCCTTCGCGCTGCAACAGCGGTACGGCCGAATAAGGCACGCTGTAGCTGTTCTCGCTGCCATCGGTTTCCTGTACCGTCACCAGCAGATCGCCGCTGGACGAGGTGGGATACAAATCGGTAATCGCAAAGGCGCCGGGCGAGACGTAGGTTTGATAAATAACATAGCCGTTCTGCTTGATAGTGACTTTGGCATTACTGCGCGCGATGCCGCGCACCGTCGGCGCAAAGCCTTTCAGGCTATCGGGCAGCATATTATCGTCCGAGACTAGCTGTACGCCGCGAAAACTCAGGGAGTCAAACACGTCGGAGGGGGTATAGCTCTCGCCCAGCGTCATTTCCGCTTTTAACGGGATAATCGTCCGTTCTGCGTAGGTACTGATATGCTGCCACGAGTTCTGCGTACTGCCCTCGCCGTGGCTGTAGTTCCACGTCGAATAGTCGCGCAAACGCCAGGCCCCCAGATTGAGGCCGCTCTGCAAATTGAGATAATCGCTATCCTGGTGGCTGGTACCGCCGCTGCTGCTGCCGGAAAAATCATAGTTCAGCGTCAGGGCGTTAATCCCCTGATCCCACTGCTCCGGCGGAATATAGCCGCGCGCGCTTTGCTTCATACCGGCCTGCGGAATACTGATCTCGAGCTTCTGGTGTTCGAAGTCAAAGCGGGTGCTGGCGTCTGGAATAGCGGCAAACGGCACGCAGCTGTCTTTCGGCAGCGCTTTCAACGCCGGAAACGCATTTTTATTCAGCCCCATCGCCTCCAGGCGGGCAAGCGTAAAACAGGGCGTCAGGCCAGTATCATCCTGGCTCTTTTTGTCGGCCTGAAAAGTGACATCTTCGCTAGCGACAAACTGCTGGTTCACCGAAATATCAACGCGATATTTACCCGGTGCCTGTCCGTTGCTATTTTCAAAACGCGAGAGATCCGCCACCGCCGAACTGTCGCCGGAAAGGAAAGCGGGATTGAAGTAGTTATCCGCGCAGGCCATAGAAGGCGTGCCGCCCAGCGCGATCGGCAAAATAAAGAGGTAGCGTTGTTTATACTCCAACCACGCTTGTACGGAAATACGAATACGGAATGCCATTATTTTGCCGACCTGTCCCGGTAATTATTCCATCACTGCATTTTGTTTTGGCGTATTCGCCCCGTAGTCATTCACCGTCTGGAAAGTAATCTGACCGTGAGCGTTATGTGGGACAGATACCGTACTTTGCCCCATTGGGGGAACCATCGTAGCGGGCAGCTCGGCGGCACCGTCCATCAGCTGTACCAGCGTGATGTAATACGGCGTCGGATTTTTGACAATCAGCTGCGTGCCTGACTGATGAAAACGCAGGTGGTCCGGCGCGTCAGCAGACTTCATGGCCAACCCTGTCGGGCGGATAAACATTTTGATGCGATTCAGCACCGCAATTTGCAGGGTATTCTTATTCTGTGAATCTTTGCTCGCCGCCGGAATCGCCTTCACGTTCATCCAGTAAAGACTTTCACGATCTTTAGGTAACGCATTCTGCTGGCCGATAAACATCACCCGGAGCGTATTTTCTTTCTGCGGTTTAATCACAAATAGCGGCGGCGTGACGACAAAATCGCTGCTTTTATGGCTATCGGCATTCTCAACCCAGGACTGAATTAAAAACACGCCCTTACCGTCGGTATTATTCACCGATAGTGAGATCTGCTCGCTCCCCTGCGGATAAATAACGCGAGTGGATCCCAGAGCAATACCGCCATAATCAGCGGCGTGCGCTAGCGGGGATAGCGTGATAAACGTTAACGCCGTCAACAGTGCGCGGGTACGAGAATAAATGAACATGATTTACCTATAAAAATACGGCCGCCGCAGCGGGAAATTACATGTAGGTCAGCGTGAACCAGGTTTGCGCGTCAGCCTCGCCGGGCGAAACATTGGCCGCCGTTGCCCTGTATTTGGCGATAAAACTCAATACGTTGGTGTCATCCTTCAACGCGGAAAAGCGCTGAGGCTGAGCGTTAGGGATAATCAAATTTCCGGCGCTATCAAATATACCGATACCGACATTCCCTGCGCTGCCTGCGCCGCTGGTCACCGCCAGAACCGTAGGATCCCTGGCATCTGTCACGCCGTTGAAGGCCACGCCGACCTGTTTGCTGATGGTGGTATCGCAATCCTTAAGCACAATGCTGAACGGTTGGGGATTGCCCCAGGTTCCGGTGCCGCTAAAAAGACTGGATCGCACCTGCCCCATTTCGACGGTCTGCGCATCGCTGTGGGTATCCACAACGCAGGCCGCTTCCACTACCGCGCCGATAAAATGAACGTCGCCACCGGGTACGGTGACAACGTGGTGGTGACCTGCCTGTGCAAGCGATGGCAGGCAGGCGATGAACGCAAGCGCAAGGCCCGACGGCATCACTTTCATGACAACCTCCCCAAATCGACATTGCCGTCCATGGCATCGTGGTTCCTGTCCCGATTACTGGTAGGTGACGTTAAACGTCGCCGTTGCGTCCACGTTACCGGCCGCCAGCGTACTGGTCGTCGCGATATAGTCAGCGGAGAAGCTCATGGTGTTATCACCGTCGATGAGCGTCGCCGCTTTGGAGGCTTTGCCGAGGTCCAGCGCGGTCCCATCGGTATCGTAAATCTGAATCCCCACCCCCTGCGCGCCACCTGCGCCAGCCGTGTTATCCAGCACGCTGGAATAGCCTGCCGCTGCGGTTCCGTTAAAGGTGACAGAGGCCTGCGTTGACACATTGGTGTCGCAATCCGTTAGCTTGATGCTGAACGGGGTTTTTTGATTGGCAACGTTACCGGCAGCCGGCGTTTCACCAAACGCGGCAAGGCGTACCTGGCCCATATCCACGGTTTTATTAATGGAGTCTTCCGCTACCGCACAGGCGGCGTTAACCACCGAGCCCGTAAAGTGCACCGATCCCCCGGTTACCGTCGTTGGGCCCGTGGCGCCGCTGCCGCCCATTGATGCCGCCATCGCTGAGCTCCCCACCATCATTAATGCCAGCGCCAGTCCTTTAATCGTAAAATTTTTCATTGCTTATTGCCCTTAATAGTCCAAACGAATATTTCCATGATAATTAAGACAAAAACAGGGAACGTTCCCATTAAATATTAATTAAATGGTTCACTGCGTCATTTAAAATGAGGTTATTTTTACCAATAGCATCGCTAAAAATAATATTTTGTCTTCAGATCGTCCCGATCCGACGCCGCAGATTATCCACAATGCGATTAATGTTTTACAACGCCGATTTTTTCCGATAGTGGACAGTTATTTTTGTATGGAACCGAAATCATACGAAGAGATGTGCGTATGTTATTGTTATTAAAGCAAATCCAATCGTTAATGAATGTTAATTTTTTGTTTTTATACCCATAAGGGAGTAATTAATAAAATGCATAGACAGCTAATTATTTGTGCGGAAAGTTCATTTTTTCTACCCGCAAAATAATTCCAAAAGGGCCCAAAAGTGCATATTTAATTTATACAAATGAATATTTCACTTTGGCAAGATATGCTATATCTCATTCCGTTATGACTGCCTGATTTAGCGAGTCATAACTTGCGTAGAGGAGGCGCTACCTGCATTTCCAGTCGTTCAGACAGGCAGCGTCAGGAGAAAAGACTTAAAGATAACTGATGACCACTTCCTGAAGATGAGGATTCCCCGGCAGCGTACGGCGATCGATTCGGCTGATTATCTTAAATGGCGTACTGGACGCTGTCGACATCGCGACATACTGCGCGCGAATCGCACCATCACGATAGCAGGCAATCTGCAAACCCTGACCCGATGGCGAGACGTTACAACCCCCTTCAACCACCTGCCCGATAAAATGAATAGTGCCGGAGTTTGACCGACTCTGCGCTTGCGCTACACCGGATAACGCCAGGCCGATCAACGACAGGCATACTACACGTACTATTTTCTTCATGCTTCCCCCACTTCCTGTGAGAATGAATCCGCATCGCCTACTCTTATCGATGCAGCTCGTTTTGCCTCCTGGCACCCTCATTTTTCATGAGAATCAGGCTAAACACTATAGCGTACGTCCTTACCAGGCTTGAATCCGTCATTTGTCGTATTCACCAGCGTAAACATCGAGCCAATATGATTAATTTTAAGAATATCCTTAGATAAATATAAGGATAAAAAAGAATGCTGAGGAGTATTGAGGATTGCATATACGCTTTATTATGTTAGGGTAAGTTAATGTTGCCAACAAAACCCGGAGAGATTAATCACCCTACCATCCTTTATTTCCACCTTTTATCCAAGCGGGAATAATATGCCACCTCTGGCTTAATACGCGAAAATAACAAGGTTATCATTATGCAAACAACAACTCTGCGCACCCTTACGCTGGCTGCGTTATTAACCTCCCCCACTCTTTTTGCCGCGGACCTTCCCGGCAAAGGCATTACCGTTCACCCTGTGCAAAGCACCCTACCGGAAGAAACGTTCCAGACCGAGATTATCAACCGCGCGCTGAAGCAGCTGGGCTATGATGTCACCCCAATTGAAGAGGTAGAGTACAACGTAGCCTATACGGCGATTGCTGCCGGTGACGCAACCTTTATGGCCGCCAACTGGCTGCCGATGCAACAGGATATGTACGACGCCAGCGGCGGCGATCGGAAATTCTACCGTCAGGGTACTTATATTAGTAACGCCGCACAGGGCTATATGATCGATAAAAAAACCGCTGAGAAATATAACATTACGGATATTTCTCAGCTAAAAAATCCTGAACTTGCGAAATTATTTGACGCCAACGGCGACGGTAAAGCGGATTTAGCCGGCTGTAATCCAGGGTGGGTTTGCGGCTCGGTAATTGATACACAAATAAAAGCTTACGGCCTAAGCAATACGGTTACGCAGAATCAGGGAAATTATGCAGCGATTATTGCTGACACCCTCGCCCGCTATAAAGCAGGCAAACCGGTTATCTATTATACCTGGACACCTTATTGGGTCAGTGATGAACTGAAACCCGGTAAAGATGTGGTCTGGTTAACCGTCCCCTTCTCTGCTAACCCTGGCTCGCTGAAAGATCAGAATACCGAACTGCCGAACGGCAAGAACTACGGTTTTGCGGTCAACAACGAGTACATCGTGGCCAATAAAGCCTGGGCGGAGAAAAACCCCGCCGCGGCAAAACTGTTTGCTATCGCGAAGCTGCCGCTGGCCGACGTGAATGCGCAGAATCAGCTGATGCATAAAGGGGAATCGACCGCTGCGGATATTCAGCGTCATGTGGACGGCTGGATCCACGCTCACCAGCAAACCTTTGACGGCTGGATAAAGCAGGCATTGGCGGCGCAGTAAGCAGTCAACGCCCGGCCTCGCCAGGGCTGGCCGGGCGGCTTATTTACTCCATTACGCGCGCACGTTTGATGCGGTTTTCTTCCCCAGCCTGCGCGGATTCCACCAACGTAAAGTTAAAGCTCACTTCCGTGTGCGGCTGGTGGATATCGCGTTCCTTCGCCAGCTTGTCGTCGGTAATTTTGACCGGATCGGCAATCAGCTCTTCGCGGGTAGCAAAGGCGAAGTCATCCCACAGGTAGGCGTCGCCGTTGAGGTTAATTTGCGTCGTCAGGTGTTTATAGCCCGGCGCCGAGACAAAGAAATGCACGTGCGCCGGGCGATTACCGTGACGGCCAAGCTGATTCAACAGCTTCTGGGTCGGGCCATCCGGCGGGCAACCGTAGCCACAGGGGACGATACTGCGCACCGCATAACGTCCGTCCGCCCCGGTTTCCACACGGCGACGCAGGTGATATTCACTTTGTGATTGATCGAAGAACGAATAACCGCCGAGAGTGTTAGCATGCCAGATATCGACAATCGCCCCCGCCACCGGTTGCCCTTGAAGATCGGTCACCTGCCCGTGCAGCCACATCGGCTCTCCCGCTTCGCTGCCATCATCCATCCGCGCAAACTGTTTGCTCAGCGGCGCGCCCGCCACGTACAGCGGCCCTTCAATGGTGCGCGGCGTGCCAACGTCGAGACCCGCCGCGGCCTCTTTTTCGTCAGCGCGCATGTCAAGGTAATGCTCTAACCCCAGCCCGGCGGCGAGCAGCGCCGCTTCTTTGCGCTCGCCCAGCTCGTTCAGGTAGTTGACGGCCAGCCAGAATTCTTCGTCGGTGATATCAAATTTACGGATGGTCTGACACAGGTCGCTGAGCAGTTGATGCATGATAGCTTTGAAGCGTTCATTGCCCTGCTCGGAATTTAAGCCGCTGCTGATCGCCAGTAACGATTCCAGTTCGGTTTGTTTTGCTGGATTAACGGACATTGCGTGTTCCTCTTTTTGTAGGGTAAGGTTTGTTGTTTTAATCAATGGCCGACGGGTGTCGGCATAACGGCTGCACGCTGATATCCATATACGGATACAGCGGCAGTGCGGTTAAGAGGTCGTGGAGTTCCTGGTTATCGGCCACGTCAAAAATACTGACGTTGGCGTACAGCCCGGCGACGCGCCAGATGTGCAGCCATTTCCCTTCGCGCTGAAGCTGCTGGGAGTAGGCTTTCTCTTTCGCTTTGATCTCATCGGCTTCGGCTTTGGGCAGCGACGACGGGATATTGACGGTCATTTCAACTTTGAACAGCATCGGGATGTCCTTCTAGTGGCGCGCGTAATAACGCAGTTTGTCGAGGTCAATCTCCACGCCCAGCCCCGGCCCCTGCGGCAGCGAAACCTGCCCCTGGCTGAAATCGAGCGGCGTGACCACGATGTCGTCTTTCAGCAGCAGCGGGCCGAACATCTCGGTTCCCCACTGCATCCGTACGGTGGACCAGGCGTGCAGCGAGGCCACCGTACCGAGCGTGCCTTCCAGCATGGTGCCGCCGTACAGCGCCACCCCCGCCGCCTGCGCGACGTGCGCCAGCTTCAGCGCCTGTGCCGGACCGCCTGCTTTGGCAATCTTCAGCGCATAGGCACCGCTAAAGCCGCCGTGCGCCAAAGCAAAACCGTCGTGGCTGGTTGCCACCGCTTCATCGGCAAGAATCGGAACGTCAAAACGCTGGCTCAGGGCAATCAGCCCCTGCCGGTCCCAGAGCGGGGTTGGCTGTTCAACGAGGTCGATACCGCCAGCCTGTAATTCACTCATGCCCTTCACCGCGGTGGTGAAATCCCACGCCTGGTTAACGTCCACGCGAATGCTCACGCCATCGCCCAGCGCGGCTTTGATCGCCAGCGCATGCTGGATATCGGTTTTTAGCGATCGGGCACCAATTTTTAGCTTGAAGGTGTCGTGCCGCCCTTCTGCCAGCAGCCGCTTGCCTTCTTCAATGTCTTTGTCGGTATCGCCGCTCGCCAGCGTCCACAGCACCGGCAGACGGTCGGTTATCGCCCCGCCGAGCAGCGCGCTGACCGGCAGCCCCAGCAGCTTGCCCTGGGCATCGAGAAACGCGGTTTCCAGCGCCGATTTAGCAAAGGTGTTGCCCTTCACGCTGGCGTTCATTTTGTCGGCAAGCGCCGCCACGCCGCTGAAGGTCTGGCCGCACAGCAGCGGTGCGAGATAGGTTTCAATGGCCGAGCGAATGGCCTCCGGGCTTTCCGCGCCGTAGCTCAGCCCGCCGATGGTGGTGGCTTCGCCCCAGCCGACCACGCCCTCGGCACACTGCATGCGCACGAGGGTCAGGGTCTGGCAGCCCATGGTGGCCATCGACAGTTTGTGCGGGCGAATGGTGGGAATATCCACCAGCCAGCAGGTCAGTGATTCAATCGTTAACATCCGTTGCTCCTGCATTTTTGTGTTGTAAGGAGGTTGAAGGCAGGCTTCTCAGGGCAATCCATGCCAGCAGCGCATAGGCCATCAACAGTAAAGAGACCGGCCAGGAGGAATCGAAGGCCATCAGCAGCGCCACCGCCAGCATCGGGCCGAGGCCGCCGGAGAAGATGGACCCCACTTCGTGGCCCAGCGCCAGCCCGGAGTAGCGCACCCGCACCGGGAAGAGATCGCTCATGATGCACGGCTGGGTGCCAATCATCGCGCCGTGACACACCGGCAGGCCGAGGAACATCGCCAGCATCACCGCGCCATAGCTGCCGGTGGAGAGTAGCCAGAAGAAGGGGAATGCCATCACCAGCAGGCCAATCACGCCGATGTAGTAAACGGGCTTCAGGCCAATCTTGTCCGACAGCGCGCCCCAGAAGAGGATCGAGAAAAACTCAATCAGCATCGCCAGCGTCACCGCGCTGATGATCTCCCCGGTGCCGATACCAATGTGTTTGGCGTAGACCACCGAGAAGGTGAAGAAAATATAGGAAGCCCCGTTTTCCGGCAGCCGCAGAGCAATGGCCTGCAGCAGCGCTTTCGGGTGTTCGCGTACCAGCACCTGCAGCGGGATCTTTTCATGCTTGTCTTCCGCCTTCGCCTGGATGAAGGCTTTGCTCTCGCGAATGTTTTTGCGGATATAAACGCCCACCAGGAAGATGACGATGCTCAGTAAGAACGGCACGCGCCAGCCCCAGCCCAGGAAATCGTTTTCCGGCAACTGCTGGACGAGGTAAAAGGCGAAGGCCGAGAGCACAAAGCCGCCGGAGACGCCCATCTGGCTCCACGCGGTATAGAAGCCACGGCGCGAGGCTGGCGCGTTTTCGCTCAGCATCAGCACGCCGCCGCCCCACTCGCCGCCGGACGCCACGCCCTGTAAGAAACGCAGGATGATGAGCGACAGCGGCGCCCAGATGCCTATTTGCGCGTAGGTCGGCAGCAGGCCAATAACAAAGGTTGTTGCCCCCATCAGCGTCAGCGTCATGATCAGCGTCATCTTACGGCTGTAGCGGTCGCCGATATGGCCGAACAGGATGCCGCCAAGCGGGCGCGCCAGAAAGCCGACCGCGAAGCCGGAAAACGCCAGCAGCGTACCCTGTAGCGGGTCGCCGCCCACCGGGAAGAACAGCGGGCCAAACACCAGCGCCGCGGCGGTGCCGTAGAGAAAGAAGTCATACCATTCCAACGCATTACCCAGTACCGACGCGACCACCAGCTTGCGCATCTGCTGCGCGTCCTGGCGGACGGTCGTTGATGTGACGGCAGTTTCAGAAACGACATTGCTCATCCGGCATTCCCCCTTTCGTTATCAGGCTTCCACGTCGCAGCCAACCGTGTGGTAGCGGCGGTTGAAATAGACCAGCCCGCGCGGTTGCTCGCTGATGCGAATGGCCTGCACCCGGCAATAAAAGACCGAGTGGCTGCCCACTTCGTGGCAGTCGTCAATCAGGCAGTCAAAGCTCGCCACCGCGGAGCTCAGTACCGGCGCGCCGCTGGCCATCACCTGCCAGCTGTCGTGGCAGAAACGCTCTTCGGAGCGCAGACTGGCGTTGGCAAAAATGCCCGACAGCGCCTGGTGCTCGCTCGACAGCACGTTGACGCACAGCGCGCCGTTGTGCTTGAAGTGCGCGTGGGCGAAGGAGTTGCGGTTCATGCAGACCAGCAGCGTCGGCGGCTGGTCGGTCACGCTACAAACGGCGGAGGCGGTGAAGCCAAATTTGCCCGCAGGGCCATCGGTGGTGATCACCGATACCGCGCTGCCCAATTGCGCCATAGCGTTACGAAACTCGGTTTGCAGAGTCATAGAGAGATCCTCAAAGATCGATTATCAGACGGGCGCTTTTCGCCCGGGAGCAGCACAGCAGGATCTGATCGCCATCGGCCTTCTCTTCGTCGGTCAGATAGTGGTCACGATGATCCGGCTCACCTTCCAGCACGTCGGTCAGGCAACTGCCGCAGATCCCCTGTTTACAGGAGACGCACACCTTGAGCCCCGCCAGCGCCAGCGCTTCAACGATGGTCTGATTTGCCGCCACCTGAACGGTGATGCCGCTGGCGGCCGCCACCACTTCAAACGGCTGACCGCCGGTTTCCACCTCAGCGCTAAAGCACTCCTGGTGGATCTGCTCCGGCGCGTAGCCCTGCGCGACGGCCCGCTCGCTGACTGCATCCATCAGCCGCGTCGGGCCGCAGACGTAGACATGCGTGCCTGCGGGCACGTCGCACAGCACCGCATCAAGGTTGATACGCTGTTCATCGCTGAAGTGCAGATGCACCTGCGGGGCATAAGAAGACGCCGTTAACTGGGCGACAAACGCCGCCTGGGCGCGGCTTCGCGCGCAGTAATGCAGGCTGAAAGAGCGCCCGGCCGCCAGCAGCTCCGCCGCCATCGCCAGCATCGGCGTAATGCCGATACCACCGCCGATAAGCAGGCTGTGGCTCGCCTTTTCATCCAGCGCAAAGAGGTTACGCGGCTCGCTCACCTGAATCTCATCGCCAACCTGTAGCCGGTGAACGGCGAGCGAACCGCCTTTTGACTGGCTGTCTTTCAGCACGCCAAGCTGGTAGTGGTGGCGCTCGCGCGGATCGCCGCACAGCGAGTACGGACGCACCAGATCGTCGCCCAGATGCAGGTCGATATGCGCCCCGGCGGTGAACGCGGGCAGCGCCGCACCGTCGGCTTTGGCCAGCGTCAGCACCACCACCTCGCCCTGCAGCTCGCGACGGATAACCTGTAATGTCAGCATCGGTGCCCCCTTAGCGCATAAACAGCCCGCCGTTAATGTCCCAGGTGGCCCCGGTGACAAACGACGAGGTTTGGGAAGCCAGCAGCGCCACGGCCTGGGCGACAAACGCCGCGTCGCCAAGCTCACCTACCGGGATCATCTGCAACAGGCCGGGCATCTTCTCTTCCGGCACCAGCGCGTGCACCGTCGGCAGGTCCATCGGCCCCGGCGCGATGGCGTTGACCGTCACGCCGGACTTCGCCAGCTCGCGGGCAAAGACTTTGGTCAGCGTCAGAATGCCGCCTTTTGACGCCGCGTAGTGCGCCCCGGAGGCGGTGCCGCCGTTCTGCCCGGCGAGCGACGCCAGGTTGATGATGCGGCCATAGCCGCGGCGGGCGAAGTAGCGCCCCATCGTCTGGCAGCCAACGAACGTGCCGCGCAGGTTGGTGGAAATCACCTGGTCAAACTCCTCGGCGGTGATCTCCATTACCGGGGTCGCGAGCGTTAGCGCGGCGTTATTCACCAGCACCTGCAGGCTGCCGAAGCGCTCAATAGTCGCCGTCAGCGCGCGGTCAAAGGCTTCCGGCTGGCGGATATCCAGCCCCAGCGCCAGGACTTTGCCTTCGCCGTTATCCAGGTTTGCGGCAGCGGCTTCGGCGCGGGCGGCGTCGACATCGGTCAGCACCACCTGAAAGCCCTCGGCCAGCAGATGGGCGGCAATCACGTTGCCGAGGCCGGAAGCCGCCCCGGTCACTAATACGGTTTGCGTCATAAACGGTTCCTTACAGGATGTAGCCAATGCTGTGCAGCACATCGTCGCTGTTGACCAGGCGAATCACCTTTTGCTGAATCCGCCAACCGCTGGCCAGCGGCACCAGATGCCAGGTAATGTCAGCGGCGTAGTGACGGCTGTGGCCCTTGCGGTGTTCCCACAGCGACTGCGCGCCGCGTACCACCACTTCGTTTTCACTCGCTTCCAGCAGACGGAAGCGCGACAGCGTGCGCAGCGTTCTGGCGCGCGGCGTGGTGGAGATAGACTCGCCGCTGTAAAGGCGCTTCACGCGCCTGGCGCGCATGTGGTGATCGTCGCAGGCGTAGTTGAGCGTGTTTTTAAAGTCGGTCTCGGTCGGGTCGATCGGCACCACGTACAGGCCGTCGTGCTGCCAGAGATCCAGCCAGGCATCGAACTCGCCCTGATCCAGCAGGTCGCCTTCGAGGTTGATAACCGCGATGGCGTTAAACAGTACAGATTCAGCGGTTGTCATTTATTCCATCTCCGTCATCAGTTTTTTCCACTGCTGGTAGGCCGCGCGCATGCCGGTTTCGGCGCTAACGTCGCTACGCAGGCCGTCGTCAGTGCGGTATTCCCCCGCCAGGCCACGGTTGAGCATGATCCACAGGTCGTCTCCGGCGGTGGCCCCGCGCTGCACGCGCTCCCACGCTTCCGAGTCGTCCGGCGTGCCGAAGCCCATCGGCCCCTGGAAGTGCTCGTGCAGACGCAGACGCGCCTGGTTGGCGATTTCCGGGCCGCCGTCCATGGTGATCACCGCATGGTGAATTTCGGTTTCGTTCACCGATACCGGCTGCAATACGCGGAAGAAGGCCATCGAGCAGGCAATGTTCGGGAAGATATTGAGGTTGAAGCCGGAACCGCCGACCGCACGCACGATGCGACGCACCTGTTCTTCGTCGTGATCGGCACGCAGCGCGTCGGCCAGTTCGATAAAGCGCTCCGGGATCGGCGCATCAAGATTGGCTTCCAGATCCACCAGTTCCGGGATCATCACCATCACGCTATGGCCGTTACCGAGGTCTTCGACATAACCGCTGCCATCGACGAAGTTGAGCATCTCTTCGGTCTGCTTATCGACCGAGCTTAAGAACGAGCGATGCACCACCGGGAAGTGGTAGCCATCGGTGGTGTTCTCGAGCTGAATTTTCCAGTTGCCCGGGAAGCGGAAACGGTGCGCCGGGCCGGTTTTAATCGGATAGCCCGCGCCCTGCTTCATAAATAAATCCATCCACTTTTTCGCCGCGCCGAGGAAATCTTCCAGCGGTTCAATATGGTCGTTAAAGGTGGCGAAAATCATGCCCGCGTACTGTTCGGTGCGCAGGGACACCAGCCCCAGCTCGCCTTTTTCTAACTGGTCGGCATAGCTTTCCGGGTGCGGCACGCCGCGCAGGCTGCCGTCGAGCGCGTAGCCCCAGCCGTGGTACGGGCACACGAAGCTGTTGGTTTTGCCGCTGCGGTGTTCGCAGACGGTGGCCGCGCGGTGGCGGCAGCGGTTCAGCAGCGTGTGGACGGTACCTTTACGGTCGCGTACCACAATCACCGGCTGGGTGCCGATCTCGGTAGTCTTGAAGCTGCCGGTCTCCGGGATTTCGCTGGCGTGCGCCACCCAGACCCAGGTTTTGCCGAACACGCGGCCCAGCTCCAGATTGAACAGTGCTTCAGAGGTGTACAGCGAGGTGTGTACACGGTCGTGCTGTACCAGCGAGGCAATCTCGTCGCGGCTCGGCGCGTTCGGCGTCGTGGTATCGATATTCTTCACATTAATGAGGTGGTCACACTGCATGTCCATTCTCCTGCACGTCTTCGACGGTCTGATTTTGGTCCGGCACCGGGAGGGTATCCTCGGCGTGCCAGTGGCTTACGGGGCGGCTAAACAGGTTGCGGGTGGTGAAATGGCGCATCACCATCTCCCCCGCTTCGCGCCGGAAGGTGACGTTTAATTCGGCGGCGTTGAGGTGTGCGCCGCCCGCGCTGAAGGCGGACGTTTGCAGCATCAGCCAGCGGCCATGCAGCTCGCCGTCTGCCGTCACGCTCAACGCCTCGGAACAGAGAAAATGCGCATTCATGGCGAAATGCGCGGGTTGGCGCACGTAGCTCGCCATCATGGCGACAATCGCCGCACGCCCCTGATGGCGCCCCAGACGCGCGGCGTAGGGTTCACCCACGCCTTCCCAGCAGGCATCGACGCTAAACAGCGCGCCGATGGCGCGTACGGTGTCGGCATCATCAAGGCGGTCGCACAGGTGCATATAGTTGCTGATGCACACCCTGGCGGCCTGCTGATCTTCGAGCTGCTGTAGGCGCAGCGCATCCAGAGAAGTCATCGCGCGCTCCGTTAACCCTGAATAATCAGCTCACGCCCGACGCGGGCTTCGATTTTGCAGTACTTCCACAGCTTGCTGCCGCTGTCGCCTACCGGCGTGGTACGGAACAGATTGCAGACCGCCGCGACGTTTTCCAGCGCTTCGGCATCAGCCAGTACGTAGGTGGTCCACGGCGCGGTGGTCGACGGGCCGACCATCAGTTGGTCATCATCCATATTGCCGATGACGCGGATCCCCGGCGTCTCCTCCATGCCTTTCATCATCACGCCGAAAGCGGCCCATACCTGTTTGGCTTCCGCCGCGCTGGCGTCAAAAAAGTTCTGGTTTACGCCGATGCAAAACAGCACGCGTAGTTTGTTGGCTTGGCTCATCTGTTGCTCCTTAGTTAACAATCACAGGTAACCCGGCAGCGGTTTACCGCCGAAAAAGACCGTGCCCGCATTGAGGTACGAGAGGTCGCCCATAAAGGCGTGTTGCGTAATCACCATCGTGTCGCGAACGTAGCGCTGCAGCGGGCTGGTCATGGTGACGCCCCCCATACCGTTCAGCGCCAGCGCCTGACGTGCCACATCGGCGGCGACGCGGGTCACGTGGGTGGAGGACAGCCGCAGCGCGTTAATCTGCTCGCAGCTGGCGTCATCGCCCTGCAGCAGACGCTGCCAGACATCGTCAATCGCCTCGTAAAACCAGGCGCGAGCCGAGCGCAAATCCGCTTCGCAGCGGGCAATCTGCATCTGCGCCTGCGGGCGATCGGCCAGACGCGGCGCGCCGGTCACCGACTGCTGACGATGGGCGATGGCGTAAATTTCATTGAGCGCCGCGCGGGCTACGCCGAGCGCGACAACGGAGAGCACCTGGGTGGCCAGTGATAGCACCGGGTAGCGGTACAGCGGCCCCTCCAGATTCAGCGCGCCGCCGCGAATAAAGGTCCACGCCTCGGGGACAAAGACGTCATCCACCAGCAGGTCGTGGCTGCCGGTTCCGGCGAGGCCGACCGTGTCCCAGACCGGATCGATCTGCACGCTATCGCGCGGCAGGACCGCCATGCGCGGCAGCGGTTGTTCGCCGTCCGGCAGGATCCCGACGCCCAGTACCGATGCGCCCATGCTGCCGCTGGCAAAGCTCCAGCGACCGCTCACGCGATAGCCGCCGTCGGCCTGACGCGCTTTCTGCGTCGGGAAGATGCCGCCCGCGAAGACCACGTCCGGGCCGTCGCGGTAGAGTTCAGCCAACGTCTCCACCGGCAGCGCGCCAAGGTAGAACGGGCTCATGCCAAAGCTTGCCACCCATCCCGCAGAGCCGTCCGCCGTGGCGATTTGCTCAATCAGCTCGCAAAACTGCGCGGGTGTACACTCGTCGCCGCCGTAGATTTTGGGGACCAGCGCGCGATACACGCCGACCTGCTTAAAGCGAGTAATGATGTCGTCAGAGATATGACGTTGATGTTCAAAATCGGCGCTGCGAGTCGAGACCTCGTTCAGCAGCGGCACCAGCGTTTCACGAACGTGTACGGCAGACATGGCTTCCTCCGGAAGGGTTATACGCAGCCGTTCGCAGGGCGAACGCAGCCGCAATGAGTCGTACTCACTGAGTCATCTGGGATAACGAAAAAGCGGGTATCGCGGCTAGACGCGTCGTCGCATCAGCCATTCGGCGGCCTGCACCAGCAGGCCTTCGTCCCCTTTACGGGCCACGAGCTGAAGCGCAACAGGACGATCGTTCAGGCTGCCCATGGGCAGCGTCAGAGCCGGATGGCCGCTGAGGTTGAAGGGACGCACCAGCCGGGTTAACTCAACCACACGCAGCGGATCGTTAGCTTCGGCTAAGGTTGGCGGTAAATCGGGTAAGGTCGCCAGCGCCAGCAGCGGCGTTTTCATCAGCAGTTCATCCACCTGCACGCTAAGGCGCTGGCGAACGGTTTCCGCTTCCTGCACGTCCTGCGCGCTAACCGTTTCCCCCCGGCGAATGCGGCTGGCAACATCGTCGGACACTTTTCCGCTGGCGAGTAGCGGGCCAAAGGCCTGCCAGTTTTCATGGTTGATCAGGGTAAGACCGGCGCGATGGGCTTCGCTAAGCAAGGGCAATTCAGCGAGTTGCGGATAGATATCCCTTTGGGCCAGGGTCACAAGAATCCTGGCATCAATTTCCGGCTGTGCGGCGGCAACAAATGTCATCTCCGGTAAGGCCGTCAGCGGCGCATCCACGGGCACATTTAAGCAGCGCAGGACCTGGCGCAGCACGTCCGCGTCGCGGGCGAAAATACCGACGCAGTCCAGCGAGCTTTCGGCGGGGAGAACCCCCTGACGGCTCAGCACGCCGTAGCCGGGTTTCAGCCCGAGGATCCCACAGCAGGCGGCGGGCATGCGCACGGAACCGCCGGTATCGGTACCGAGCGCAAAATCCACCTCTGCGGAGGCGACAACCGCCGCCGAGCCGCTCGAAGAGCCGCCGGGAATCAGTTCAGGGTAACAAGGATTGACCGGCGTCCCCGCCCACGGATTGATGCCGGTGACGCCAAACGCCAGCTCATGCAGCGTGGTTTTGCCTACCAGCTGGCAGCCGCTGCCCAGCAACATCGCGACGACGCTGGCGTGCTGCGCCGCCACTGGGCTTTCTGCCAGCGCCGGACAGCCGGCCTGCGTACGGTGTCCCGCCACGTCCAGCGTATCTTTAACGGCAAAACGCAGGTCGCCGTCACCGAGGGTGAAACGTTCGACAAAACCCTTGCTCTCACGAACTGGCTGCATAATTAACACCTTACACAGAAAAAATGAATCATATTCAGGCGAGCCGTCAATGCGGCGTCTTTGTCCTGACTAACGTGTTTTTACTATGGCCAATTTGGATGAATATTCAAGTAATTTTTCACGTTATATTTACCAAAAACACACAATCCATTAACCTTTTATTGTTGATGGTTATTTATGCAGATTGATGAAATATAAAGCAAAAAAAAGCAAAATAGCGGGTATCGCCGTCGAACGGATTGTCGACGACGATATGAAATATTTTGTTGTTTTACAGTTGGTTATAAAATTTTTCTACACGAGTCACAGTTTCACGATCGTGTGGGGGGCGGGGTTAAAGTTCGTTGAGGTTATCCAGCACTTTGGCCAATGCCTGGTTCATTTTTTCCACCTGACTGGCGGTCATTCCTTTAAAACCTTTGTCGAATATTTTGCTCATTAGCGGCATCGCTTCCGCCACCTTCTGCTGGCCCGCTTCCGTTAACATCACCACGGTCACGCGCGCATCGCTGGGGCTGATGGCGGTTGTCACCAGGCCATCCTCGCGGAGACGGCCAACGATTTTGGTGACGGTCGGCATTTTCGCCAACGCATACTCGGAGATTTGCGAAATGCTCGCCTCGCCGTACTGATGGGTAATCATCAACACGCGAAAGCGCGAGACGTCCAGGGAAATCTTCTTGAGCGCAATTTCTACGGTTTGGGTGTAACGCGCGTAGACGTTAACAATCCAGTAGAACGGAAACTCTTCACGATGAAATACGGCATCTTCAGTACCATCACCCGATAATTTTTTTAGATAACTCATGCGTTTCCTTACCAAACAAGCCGCAGATTTTTCGATTATACCCTGTGTCTTTCGTCCCGTCCCCACGTCGTGATGCCAGGTCGATCGGCACCAGGGGCTTTTTAGCGACGCAGATCGCATTATGATTCACAAATGCCACACGCATAACAATTGCGTATCATTTTTCACACATAAAATTGACACCTTCAATGGGCGTTCTCTATACGTTAGCCAGCCTGTACGACCCATAACCATAATCACAATGTGGAGCTTTTCATGAACGATAGCCCTTCTCTGGAACCAATGTCGGCCTCCGGGCCAGCGCCGCTCAACGCGCGGCAGCAGGCGGTGATCAACAAGCTGTTTCGCCGATTGATCGTGTTTTTATTCGTGCTGTTCGTGTTCTCCTATCTCGACCGTATCAACATCGGTTTCGCTGGGCTAACCATGGGGAAAGACCTCGGGTTAACCAGCACCATGTTCGGCCTCGCCACCACGTTGTTTTATGTGATGTACGTGGTCTGTGGGATCCCCAGTAACGTGATGTTGACCCTCGTTGGCGCACGGCGCTGGATAGCCATTCTGATGATCGTCTGGGGTATTGCCTCTACCGCCACGCTGTTCGCCACCGGCCCCAACAGCCTGTACGCCCTGCGCATGCTGGTGGGTATTGCCGAAGCCGGTTTTCTTCCCGGCCTGCTCTACTACTTAACCTATTGGTTCCCCGCACATTATCGCGCTCGCGCCAACGCGCTGTTTATGATTGCCATGCCGGTGACCATGGCGTTGGGGTCTCTGGCGTCTGGGTACATTCTCAACATGGATGGCCTGCTCAATCTGAAAGGCTGGCAGTGGCTGTTCCTGCTGGAAGGCTTCCCATCGGTGCTGCTTGGCCTGGTAGTCTGGTTCTGGCTTGACGACAGCCCGGCAAAGGCCAAATGGCTGACCGACGATGATAAGGCCTGCCTCAACGAGATGCTTGAAGCCGATCGACTCAACGCATTGCACACCCAGAGCGCCATTCAGGCCACCTCGGCAGGGCAAAAAAGTATGCTGCGCGAGCTACTCACCCCGGCGATTATTCTCTACACCCTGGCCTACTTCTGCCTGACCAATACGCTCAGCGCCCTGAGCGTTTGGACGCCGCTGATTCTGCGTAGTTTTAACGCCGAGAGCAGCAACGTGACCATCGGTCTGCTGAGCGCAATTCCGCAGGTCTGTACGATCATCGGCATGATCTGGTGGAGCAAACGTTCCGATCGCTATAACGAGCGTAAGCTGCACACGCTGTTGCCCTATCTGTTCGCCGCAGCTGGCTGGATCCTCACCGCTGCCAGCCCGAACCCGCACCTGCAATTCACCGGGATCGTGATGGCGTCAATGGGGGCCTTTGCGGCGATGGTTATCTTCTGGACCACGCCGGATCGCGCGCTCTCCCTGCGCGCCCGTGCGCTGGGCATTGCGGTGATCAACGGCACCGGCATGACCGGCGCGGCGCTGGGCCCCTTGCTGATGGGGCTGATGAAAGACGTCACCGGCAGCTTCAACGCCGGGATCTACATGGTGGCCGCCTTCCTGATTCTGGGTGCCGTTATCGTCGCGTTCATTCCGATGAAGGGGGCCCAGCGTCAATCTGCTACGGCCAGTGCCGCCCCGGAGTCGGCGTAAACGCCTCGTCCGGGCGACCAGCAATTATCACGTAGGCCGGATAAGGCGTTTCGCCGCCATCCGGCATGATGGTAGGCCGGATGGCACTGCGCTTATCCGGCCTACCATCAGAAGGTATAGCTCGCCCCAACCTGCACGGTTCGATCGCGACCAATCCAGCAGTTGGTGCTGTCATAACAGGTCAACGTCTCTTTGTTGGTCAGGTTCTGTGCGCTGGCTTTCAGCATGAGCCCAGCAAGGCTGCTGTCCACGGCAGACATATCGTAAGACAGCGACATATCGTACTGCGTTGTGCCCCCCAGTTTACCCGCCTTGTTATCCGGCGAGATTTCCATCGGACCGGTATAGCGCGCCCCTGCGCCGATCGTCAGCCCGCGCACCAGGCTTTGATCGAAGGTATAGTCGCCCCACAGGTTGAACGCATTTTCGGGGATCTGCGTCGGGCGTTTGCCCTGATAACGCTCATCTTCGGTATTGATGGCGTGGGTATAGGCGTAGTTGGCGATCAGGTTAATATTGTCGGTTGGACGGCTGATGACCGACAGCTCTGCCCCTTTGGACTCAATTTCCCCGGTCTGGCGGTACACCCAGCTTGGATCCGCGCTCAGCACGTTTTTCTGTCGGATGTTAAAGACTGAGGCGGTAAAGGTGGTCGCATAGTCCGCCAGCAGGTACTTCACCCCGCCTTCCACCTGCTTGCTGGTGGTAGGTTTCACCTGTTCAGCCGTCAGGCCGTTAGCCGGTGATACCGGTTTAAACCCTTCGGAATAGCTGATAAACGGCGACAGCCCGTTGTCAAAGGCGTACAGCACGCCAAGGCGCTTGGTCACGCGATCCTGAGAGATCCACGCTTTCTCGTCGTTGTTCAGGTAATCGGTCGTCGCGGACTGGTATTCGTCGTAGCGTAGGCTGGCAAGAATATTCAGGCCACCCCAGGCCATCTGGTCCTGCAGGTAGTAACCCTTCTGGTTGTAGGAAAGGCGGTTTTTCTGCGCGGTGTACAGTCCCAGCGCCCCTTCATTCACCTGCGCAAAGTCCGGGTTGCGCATGTCGATACCCGGGGTCGTCGACGCATAGCGATAGTGGTAGTGCGAATTCAGCTTCTGATAGTCGAACCCTGCCAGCAGGTGGTGCTGCCACTCGCCCACCGTCAGCGTCCGCGTAATCTGGTTGTCGATATTAAAGCTGTGCAGATTTTCGTCGGTGGTATAGGCGGAGCGGTTCAGTTCGTAAACCGGATTACCTGCATTGCCGGTGGAATAGACGCTCTGCTGATGCGTGTCGATATCAAAGTAACGCGCCTTCTGCGCAATGCCCCAGCCGCTGTCGAATTCGTGTTCAAAGCTGTAGCCCACCATCCACTGGCGCTGCTTGAAGCCGTTCCAGTCGTCACCGGCATAATCGCGTTTATTGGCGTAGCTGGAGCGCAAATAGGAAAGCGGCAGCGGGTTAGATGGCGTCAGGCTTGGGGTATTTTGCGCCAACGCATCCAGCGTGAGACGGGTTTTCCCGCCTGGCTGCCAGGTCACGCTGGGCGCCACCAGATAATCTTCATAGCGCGTGGTATGGGGCTGATCGTCACCCTCGGTCGCTTTGCCCAGCAGGCGATAGCTCCAGTCGCTCTCGGCGATGCGTCCGGTCGAGTCAAGGTAGCCCTCTTTGAGGTTGCGAGTCCCGGTATTGAAGCCGACTTCCGTGCGCGGCGTGGTCTGCGGTTTCTTCCCTTGAATATTCACCAACCCGCCCGGCGAACCGCTGCCGTAGAGCACCGAGGACGGCCCTTTAAGGATATCGACGCTATCAATCAGCAGCGGGTCGATCCGCGCTTTGGTATTACCGGTCACGTTATAGGGCAACTGGAGGCCGTTATAGAATTCGTTGTCGACGTTAAAGCCGCGAATCTTGTATTCGCTCATGTAGGTCGTGCTGCCGCGCGACTCGGTCGCCACACCGGGCGCATAACGCAGAATCTCATTCACCGAGGTGGCGTGACGCAGGGCGATGTCATGCTGGCCGATAGTGTTGATAACCTGCGGCGTCTTGCTCTCCGCCACCGCGGATTTGGTGGCACTGTTGGTCCAGTCAGCCAGTTCGCTCCCCTCGCCGGAGGCGGTTACCAGCATGGTGGTTTCGTTGTTATCGGCATAGGCCTGCGATGCAAGCGCGAGTGTTATCATCCCGGAGAGTGCGCAAAGGCGGAAAACGGCGTTATTCATTATCGTTGAGCTCAAAAAAACAAAGAACGATAATTATTATCATCCGCATTTACTATTCAACAACAAAATAAGAAGGGATATAAAAATGTGATGCAGATCGGATTTTATCGAAAAAAGAAACGGCCCCTTACGGGGCCGTCAGAAGACATTATTCGCGGCGAATCAGGCGGAATACCGCCAGCACAACGATGGCGCCAACCACGGCGACCAGGAAGCTGTGCAGGTTAAAACCGGTGACGCTGCCACCGATGCCAAACGTGGTCGCAAGCCAACCGCCCACTACCGCACCCACAATACCCAAGATACAGGTGAGGATAAAGCCACCCCCATCGCGTCCCGGCATAATGAATTTGGCAATAACACCGGCAATCAGACCAAAAATAATCCAGGTAATAATACCCATTTTTCCCACCTCTCCTGTTCCATTAACAGCAATAAAAGCGCCGACATTCTGCGCCGCTAATGTTTCAAGTATAGGTAATTGTTCTTAAAAAACCTGGCGTAACGATGATATTTTATACGGATAAATACGAATATTGATGTAGGTACTGTCTTAAGTCCGTTGCACTGCGCAAATCTGTCGTGATGTTAAATATTTCCAATTAGATGCTTAAGTTCTATTTTTCGACGCCGATATCTTATAAAGAACCTGCCCTTCAGGAGCCATTCAGGTGAGTGAGCATAACGCACAGTTTCTTAAGCAAAACCCGCTAGCCGTACTCAATATTTTACGCGATCTTCAGCGCACCAACGCCGCGCTGCGCGTGAGCTGGTCTTCTCGCCAGTTTATTAGCCGTATTCTCGACGCCAGCCAGGAGCATCTGGTCATTGATTTTGGCAGTCGTGAAGAAGACAACGATGCCGCGCGTGCCGCCAAAAATATCAGCATCGTGGCGGAAACCAACGGCGCAAAAATCGAATTTACCATTGCGGAAATGCGGGTCGAAGATTTTCAAGGGCTACCGGCCTTTGTGATGCCTACCCCGCCGGCGCTTTGGTTTATTCAACGTCGTGAGTTTTTTCGCATGCCCGCGCCGCTACACCCGCCCTACTATGGCGTCGCCACGCTGCCGGATAAAAGCCCGCTACGCTTTCGACTGTTTGATTTATCGCTGGGAGGCATGGGCGCGCTTCTGGAAGGCCCCGCGCCGGAGAGTCTGCAGCCGGGTATCGAACTGAAAGAGATTGAGCTGGATATGGGACAGTGGGGACGTTTTCGCTTTGATGCGCAACTGCTGGCAATTGGGGAACGTAAGTGGGTCGATAACAAAAACGAAACGATTGTGACGCCGCGCCTGAGCTTTCGTTTTCTGCATTTGACGCCGGTACTTGAACGCTCGCTCCAGCTCATTATTTTTTCGCTGGAGCGAGAGGCCCGCGAACGGGCCAAAAACATTCGCTAACTACATGGCGTCCATTGCTTTCTGTACTTTCCAGATATAGCGCGGCGCCTGCGGTGCAGGATGGTTCTTCACAACATGCTCGAAGAATTCATCCTTATCCAGTTCGTTAATTTCGGCAATCGCCTTTTTGCGGTCTGATGAGAAGGTGCGCAGCAGCGCACCTGCGCCGTTCGCGTAGGACACCACCAGCGCATACTGCATCACTTCCGGGTCGCTAATACCCGCCAGCGAACCGTGTTCCAGAATGCTCAGATAGGCTGCCCCCATTGAGATATTACGCTCCGGATTTTTCAGTTCGCTGGTCGACGGCTGGCCGCTCCAGCCCATATAACGGTAAACGTCCAGCCCGGAGGTGGAGGCCTTCAGCTGCATCAGGCCAACCGCGTTTGATTTGCTGACCAGGGTCGGATTCCCGCCGGACTCTACGGCAATAATCGCGGTGATCAAGCGTGGGCTAACGCCCCATGCCGCACCGGCTTTTTCGCTAATGGGCATCCACTGCATCGCTCGCTTTACCGGCACTTCAGGGTTCCATGGCGGATTACGGTAATCCGATTTAGAGCTACATCCGGCGAGTAATACAATTAAAAAAGCAAACCATCTTAATTTCACGCATCTATCCTTTTAGCTGAACTTTGCTGCCGTTAATGACAACCACTGGCTCAGGCGGCATGATACTCGTTTCGTACTCAGCAAGGAAATGCCATGTCTCAGTTTCATCTTATCGCCCCTTCCGGCTATTGCATTAACCAGTCCGCCGCGCTGCGCGGGGTGTCGCGATTAGAAGAGGCCGGACATCAGGTCACCCATCAGCAGGTTATCGCCCGTCGCGACCGCCGTTTTGCCGGCACGGAAAGCGAAAGACTGGGCGATCTTAACGGTCTTGTTTCGCTGACGGGTAAAAATCAGATTGTGATGCCGGTACGCGGCGGCTACGGCGCGAGCCGATTACTTGATCGCATCGACTGGCAGGGGCTGGCGGCTCGCCAACAGCGCGATCCGCTGCTTATCTGCGGCCACAGCGATTTTACCGCCATCCAGATGGGGCTACTGGCCCACGGCAACGTCATTACCTTTAGCGGGCCGATGCTGGCCGGGAACTTCGGTGCCGAAACGCTAAACGATTTTACCGAAAGGCACTTCTGGCAGGCTCTGAAAAATCCGACCTATTCCGTCGAGTGGCGTGGCGACGGCCCGGCCTGTGAGGCGCAGGGCACGCTGTGGGGAGGGAACCTGGCCATGATCGTTTCGCTGATAAGTACGCCGTGGCTCCCGGAGATTCGCGACGGCATTCTGGTGCTGGAAGACATCAACGAGCATCCGTTCCGCGTTGAACGCATGCTGTTACAGCTGCTGCACGCGGGCATTTTGTCACGCCAGCAAGCCGTTGTGCTGGGTAGTTTTACCGGCGCGGCGCCGAACGATTACGACGCAGGCTACGATCTCAACGCCATGTATGATTACCTGCGTTCACGGCTGGCGATTCCGCTGATTACCGGTCTCGATTTTGGCCATGAGCAGCGCACGGTGACGCTGGCGCTGGGCGCACAGGCGCAGTTGATCCATGCGTCTGGTCATTCAACGCTCACGTTGAGCGGTCATCCGGTATTAAGTGAATAAAAAAACAATAAACACCGCTTATTAGTCCAATGCTCACGCCCTAATTATGGTAACGTTTTGTTACCAGCAAGCACGATTAGGGGAGTGCGTGAACATTGGACGCCACGGCAGTCATTAGTCTCTTTATTTTGGGTTCGGTCTTAGTAACCTGCAGTATTCTCTTAAGCTCATTTTCTTCCCGCCTCGGCATCCCGATACTGGTTATCTTTTTGGCTATTGGTATGCTCGCAGGTGTTGATGGCATTGGCGGCATTCCGTTCGACAACTACCCTTTCGCGTATATGGTCAGTAACCTGGCGCTGGCTGTGATCCTGCTGGACGGCGGGATGCGCACCCAGGCCAGTTCTTTTCGCGTGGCGCTCGGCCCGGCGCTGTCGCTGGCGACGCTGGGCGTGCTCATCACCTCCGGCCTGACCGGGATGATGGCGGCCTGGCTATTTAAGCTGGACATGATGGAAGGGCTGCTGATCGGCGCGATTGTCGGGTCGACCGACGCCGCGGCGGTATTCTCGCTGCTCGGCGGCAAAGGGCTGAACGAACGCGTGGGTTCCACGCTGGAGATTGAGTCCGGCAGTAACGACCCGATGGCGGTGTTTCTGACCATCACGCTGATTGAGATGATTCAGCAGCATGAGACGGGCCTGAGCTGGATGTTCCTTGTACATATCATTCAGCAGTTCGGCTTGGGGATTGTGATTGGTCTTGGCGGCGGCTATCTGCTGCTGCAAATGATCAACCGTATCGCGCTGCCCGCCGGGCTGTATCCGCTGCTGGCGCTGAGCGGCGGGATCATGATTTTTGCCGTCACCACCACGCTCGACGGCAGCGGTATCCTGGCGGTGTACCTGTGCGGCTTCCTGCTCGGTAACCGACCGATCCGCAACCGGTTTGGTATTCTGCAAAACTTCGATGGCCTGGCCTGGCTGGCGCAGATTGCCATGTTTCTCGTGCTGGGGCTGCTGGTCACGCCGTCCGATCTGTTGCCGATAGCCATTCCGGCGCTGCTACTCTCTATCTGGATGATCTTTATTGCCCGCCCGCTTTCGGTTTTCGCCGGGCTGCTGCCGTTCCGCGGCTTTAACCTGCGCGAGCGCACCTTTATCAGCTGGGTGGGGCTGCGCGGCGCGGTACCGATTATCCTCGCGGTGTTTCCGATGATGGCCGGTCTGGAGAATGCGCGACTGTTCTTTAATGTCGCCTTCTTCGTGGTCCTGATATCACTGCTGCTGCAAGGCACCTCGCTGTCGTGGGCGGCGAAGAAAGCCAAAGTGGTGGTACCGCCGGTCGGCTGGCCTATCTCCCGCGTGGGGCTGGATATTCACCCGGAGAATCCATGGGAACAGTTTGTCTACCAGCTCAGCGCCGAAAAATGGTGCGTGGGTGCGGCGCTGCGCGATCTGCATATGCCGCCGGAAACGCGTATTGCCGCGCTGTTTCGCGATAACGCGCTGCTGCACCCCACCGGCAGCACGCGCCTGCGCGAAAATGACATTCTGTGCGTGATTGGCCGCGAACGCGACCTGCCGCTATTGGGCAAACTGTTTAGCCAGTCGCCGCCGATATCGCTGGATCAGCGCTTTTTTGGCGACTTTATTCTGGAAGCTGGCGCCAAGTTTGCCGACGTAGCGCTGATTTACGGCCTCGATGGCGGTGAAGAGTACCGCGATAACCAGCAGTCTTTGGGCGATATCGTGGAGCATCTGCTGGGCGCAGCGCCGGTCGTGGGTGACCAGGTGGAGTTTGCCGGAATGGTGTGGACGGTCGCGGAAAAAGAAGAGAATCAGGTGTTAAAAGTCGGCGTGCGGGTGGCCGAGGAAGAATCGGAGTAGCGTGTTTGTTGCCCGATGGCGCTGTGGCCTATCCGGCTTGCGGGAGTGGTGAACGATTGTAGGCCCGGTAAGCACAGCGCCACCGGGCAAACACGTAAATGTTACACTGTCACAACGGGAACACGCGGCGCCAGCGCACACATTAGCTCATAGCCGACGGTGCCGGCGCTGGCAGCCACTTCATCAATCTTAATTTCCTGCCCCCACAGCTCAACGGCAGTACCAATTCCTGCCTGCGGGCACGGCGTTAAGTCCACTGCCAGCATATCCATCGAGATAGCGCCAACCGTACCGGTACGAATCCCATCCACCAGCACCGGGGTGCCGTTGGCGGCAATACGCGGGTAGCCGTCGGCGTAACCGCAGGCAACAATGCCAATACGCTGCTCTTCTTTCGCGCGATAGCGACTGCCATACCCCACCGCATCGCCGGGTTTGAGGTTCTGCACGCCGATAATCTGGCTGCTCAGCGTCATCACCGGCTTGAGGCCGGTGTTCGCGATATCCTGCCACTGGCCGGAAGGCGACGCGCCGTAGAGCACAATACCGGGCCGTACCCAGTCGAAATGGGTTTCCGGATGCCACATCGTGGCCGCCGAGTTGGCTAGCGAGCGCGGACAATCCAGCCCTTCAGCCGCCTGCTCGATCAGGCGCATTGGCTCGATAACCCCGTCGGTATTTTCCGCTTGTGCAAAATGCGACATGAGGGTCATCGCGCCGACGTTCTTCATACCGCGCAGCTGTTGCCAGACCGTATGTATCCGCTCCGGTGCAAAACCGAGACGGTTCATCCCGCTGTTCACTTTCAGATAGATATCAATTGGCGCATGCAGACGGGCATTCTGTAGCGCTTTAATCTGCCAGTTGCTGTGCACGCTGGTGGTCAGCCGATATTTATCAAACAGCTCCAGTTCGTCGGCATGGAAAAAACCTTCCAGCAGCAGAATCGGCCCTTTCCAGCCGCGTTCACGCAGCAGAATCGCCTCCTCCAGGTTGAGCATCGCAAAACCGTCGGTTTCCTTCAGGGCATTCCATACCCGATCCAGGCCATGGCCATAGGCGTTGGCCTTCACCACCGACCACACGCGGGCCCCATTAGCGGCCCGTCGGGCAATAGCAAGATTGTCTCTCAGCGCCTGCAGATTAATGCTGGCGAGCACGGGACGTGACATGCGTTCTCCTTAGTGGTGCGCACCATGCAAGTGCTGCAAACGAGTGGGCGTGAAGCCCGGCGAATAACGTGCGACGCTGAGATCATCATAGGGGATAGCCGGCATTCTGCCAGACATCAGATCGCTCAGCAGCTGGCCGGAACCGCAGGACATGGTCCAGCCCAGCGTCCCGTGGCCGGTATTAAGCCACAGATTTTTGAACGCCGTTTTGCCTACCACCGGCGTGCCGTCCGGGGTCATTGGACGCAGTCCGGTCCAGAACGTAGCCTCTTCCACGTGGCCGCCGCGCGGGAACAGATCGCGCACGACCATCTCCAGCGTCTCGCGACGCGGCTGGAGCAGCTCGGTATTAAAGCCAACGATCTCCGCCATGCCGCCAACGCGGATACGGTTGTCAAAGCGGGTAATCGCGATTTTATAGGTCTCATCAAGGATCGTGGATACCGGCGCCCCGCTTTCTTCAACGATCGGAATGGTTAGCGAGTAGCCCTTCAGCGGATAAACCGGGATATCCACCAGCCCTTTGAGCATGGCGGTAGAGTAAGAACCAAAAGCCATCACGTAAGCATCGGCTTTGACCACTTCGTCGCCGCACTTCACGCCGACAATGCGTTCGCCCTCTTTAATCAGGCTGTCTACCGGCGTATTGAAGCGGAACTGCACGCCCGCCTGCTCGGCCATTTTCGCCAACCGCTGGGTAAACAGCTGGCAGTCGCCGGTTTCATCGTTGGGCAAGCGCAGGCCGCCGGTCAGCTTATGGGCAACCTCCGCCAGCGCCGGTTCAACCTCGGCGAGACGCGAGGCTTCCAGCAGTTGATACGGCACCCCCGCATCTTCCAGCACGGCGATATCGCGGGTGGCGTTCTCATACTGTTGGGCGGTGCGGAACAGTTGCAACGTTCCGCCCTGACGACCCTCGTAGGCAATACCGGTGGTTTCACGCAGGGTTTTCAGACAGTCGCGGCTGTACTCCGCCAGGCGCACCATCCGCCCTTTGTTTTCCATATAGTGTCGCGTGTCGCAGTTGCGCAGCATTTGCCACATCCACTTCAGCTGGAAACCGGTGCCGTCCAGGCGAATCGCCAACGGCGCATGGCGCTGGAACATCCATTTAATCGCCTTAAGCGGCACGCCCGGTGCCGCCCAGGGCGCGGCATAGCCCGGAGAGATTTGCCCGGCGTTGGCGGCGCTGGTCTCGAGCGCCGGACCGGCCTCACGGTCGATAACCGTTACCTGATGCCCCGCCTGACTTAAATACCAGGCGCTGGTCACGCCCACCACGCCACTTCCCAGTATGACAATGTGCATAGCCACTCCAATCCAGAATAAGTAAAAGAACAATCTTCTAATTACAAATTGATAACTCAGATGAAAATATTATTCAACATACGCTTTTTTTATGGTGACTGACCTCACACAGCGCGCATGCCGCGGGGTGATGGTGAAGTTAATATCTCCTGCTGCGCGTTATTTTTTGTCAGCATAAAATGCTGAGAAAAGGCAAAAATATCGCCAGTAAAATGAATAAATCATGAAGTTTAGAAAACGTGGTTGTTACAGAATTTCTGCGGTGTTCTATTCTTGAAGAGAGGCTCTCCAGACAGAGAGAGTCGCCAACAATGAGGGCGCGCTAATGGCTACGATTGACTCGATGAATAAGGATGCAACTCGTCTGAGCGATGGACCCGACTGGACGTTTTCGCTGCTGGAAACCTACCTGGCGGAAATTGACCGGGTGGCGAAGCTATACCGACTGGATACCTATCCGCATCAGATTGAAGTCATTACCTCTGAGCAGATGATGGATGCCTACTCCAGCGTCGGGATGCCGATTAACTACCCCCACTGGTCGTTTGGTAAAAAGTTTATTGAGACCGAGCGCCAGTATAAGCACGGGCAGCAGGGCCTGGCCTATGAAATTGTTATTAACTCCAACCCCTGTATTGCCTATCTGATGGAAGAGAACACCATCACCATGCAGGCGCTGGTGATGGCGCATGCCTGCTACGGACACAACTCTTTCTTTAAAAACAACTATCTGTTCCGCAGCTGGACCGATGCCAGTTCGATCGTCGACTATCTGCTGTTCGCGCGTAAATACATTACCGAATGCGAAGAGCGCTACGGCGTGGATGAAGTTGAACGCCTGCTCGACTCGTGCCACGCGCTGATGAACTACGGCGTTGACCGCTATAAACGGCCATCAAAGATCTCGCTGCAGGAAGAAAAGGCGCGGCAGAAGAGCCGTGAAGAGTACCTGCAAAGCCAGGTGAATACCCTGTGGCGCACGCTACCGAAGCGCGATGAAGAGAAAGCCGTCGAGTCCGCGCGCCGCTACCCTTCCGAGCCGCAGGAGAACCTGCTGTACTTTATGGAAAAGAACGCGCCGCTGCTGGAACCGTGGCAGCGGGAGATTCTGCGTATCGTGCGCAAGGTGAGCCAGTATTTCTACCCGCAGAAACAGACGCAGGTGATGAACGAAGGCTGGGCGACCTTCTGGCACTATACCATCCTTAACCACCTGTATGATGAAGGCAAAGTGACCGAGCGCTTTATGCTGGAATTCCTGCACAGTCACACTAACGTGGTATTCCAGCCGCCGTACAATAGCCCCTGGTATAGCGGTATCAACCCGTATGCGCTGGGCTTTGCCATGTTCCAGGATATTAAGCGCATCTGTCAGAACCCGACCGATGAGGACAAGTACTGGTTCCCGGACATCGCCGGTTCCGACTGGCTGACCACCCTGCACTTTGCAATGCGTGACTTCAAAGACGAGAGTTTTATCAGCCAGTTCCTGTCGCCGAAAATCATGCGTGACTTCCGGCTATTTACCGTTCTGGACGACGATCGCAATAATTATCTGGAGATTTCGGCTATTCACAACGAAGAGGGCTATCGGGAAATCCGCTCCCAGCTCTCTTCCCAATATAATCTCAGTAATCTTGAGCCGAATATACAGGTGTGGAATGTCGACCTGCGCGGCGACCGCTCGCTGACCCTGCGTTACGTGCCGCACAACCGCGCGCCGCTGGATAAAGGTCGCAAAGAGGTGCTGAAACATGTCCATCGCCTGTGGGGGTTTGATGTGCATCTGGAGCAGCAGAACGCCGACGGTAGTATTGAGCTGCTTGAACGTTGCCCGCCAAGGCCTGGAACGCTATAAGGGCTTAATTTTCGGATCGTGTCGCCAACGACTGGCGGCACGACGAAAGGTCTGGCTTTGGCAGTACTTATTGTTTTATCACCCTCGCCGTTAATCACGTTTATTTAGATTAATTAAAATCGTTTTTAATCATATCTAAACACATCTAAATTTATTCTTAAATATTCACCCACTAATTAAAAAAGCCGGAAAAATAATATAATCTATATATTTTCAACGGCTGAAGCGATTTTTCACCAATAATTTATTTCTTGCATCCTGTTTTTTTATTCTTATAATCCAGCCATCTCCTCAAGGTACACACATTAGTTTAAATAATATTTTCTAAAGATATATTCACGGACACGGGACTTTACCACCCATTGCAAAAAGGAAGCACATTGATGATCAAAATTCGGTATTTTGTTTTTCCTTTCTTATTATTAGCTCATGTTACGGCATCCGCTAATATGACCGTATACCCTATGGCCGTGGGTCTGGATAATAATGGTGAAGGCAACGTGCGGGTAATATCAAAAAGCCGTGAAGTTCAGTTTATTCGCACCAAAGTCTATCGCATTGATAACCCCGGCACCCCCATGGAAAAAGAAAACGAAATCACGGCCTCATCCGGTAACGATGTCGTGGTAATGCCACCGAAATTCGCCGTCCCCGGCGGATCCAGCAAGCTGGTGCGGCTGGTGTCAATGGAGCCGACGAACAAAGAACGAATATACCGGGTGATGTTTGAAGGCGTTCCTTCACTGGATGACACCGTAACGGCAAACAATAAAGGCATAGCCACTCAGGTTTCGGTGAATTTAGTGTGGGGCGTGCTGGTTTCCGTACCGCCGGAGCAACCGCGTATTCATCTGGTACTGTCACCGGAAAAAAACGCGCTGCTGAATCAGGGAAGCCAGCGGGTGAAAATTATCGACGTGGGGCTTTGCCGCCAGGGTGAAAGTGGCGATCAATGCCATCACCAGAGTGATAATCACAATATATTTCCAGATGGAACATATTCATTGCCGGCCACAACAGGCTACGAGCACATTGAAATAAAATATAAAGACTGGATTAAAAAATCCATCTCTACCGAAACTTTTTCGCTGCGGTAATAGCCACTAAATTTTTCGGCATTAATCATTAAACGTAACCATCGAATTTAATCTCTCCCGTAACGGGTGAGATTAAGATCCAGCCTAATAACATAGGCTGAAATTACCATGACCAATCATTAATAAGGATATTTTTCATGAAAGCTATGATGAAACCACTTTTGGCTGCGCTGTGTTTAACCGTTGCCGGATCCGCGCTGGCGGTACAAAAAGACATTACCGTAACCGCTAACGTCGATGCCAGCATCGATATGACCATGGCGGATAACTCAGCGCTGCCAAAAGCGGTAGAAATGCAGTATATCCCGGGCACCGGCCTGCAAACCTACAGCGTTGGCATGACCAAAATCTGGTCAAACGCCACCGCCAGCACTGCCGGTGACGTGCATATGCGTCTGGTCAGCCCGGCGCAGCTGGTGAATACCATTGGCGCAGCGGCCGATCCGGTAGGGTTAACCATCAAGTGGGGTGACAGTGAAATTACCACCACCGATAACGACCTGAAAACCGCGGAAATCTTCCCGAACGGCGCAGACGCGGCGAAAACCGGTTCTGTCGCGAAAGAACTGACCATTGCGCAGACGGCTCAGGCTCCGCTGGAAACCGGTACCTATCAGGGCGTAGTGAGCATCTATCTGTATCAGGACGCCGCCACTGCGGGTGAGTAAGTACGACGCTTTACCATGATGAACGGCCCGCGCCATCCGGCGCGGGCACCTGTTTACCGGACATGGATGAATGGTTACATCACGATGAAAAAAAGACTTCTTGTGCTGATGATCCTTGCCGCCTGCTCTGCTCATGCGGCCGTGAAGGTCCCCCCCGGTTTTGAAATCCTCGCGCAGGGAATAGAAGAACGCGTAGCCGTCGTTCTGGCAGGCAAGCAGGTGGGGCTCTTTGACGCCACCGTTAGCCTGGAGACCGTGCAGTTCAACGACCCCGATAAGGTACTGGCGGCGCTGAAGCTGCCGATAACATCAGACAACCCGGATTACCGACACATCCTGAAGGCGCTTTCCGCGCCGCTGGCACGTCATGGCGAACTGGCCTGTGGCTACGGGCAGGCAAATACCGGCTGCGGCTATCTGAAAACCGACGATGTCGGCGCCATTTACGACAGTAGCGAAGGTAGCGTGACGCTATTCCTGCGCCAGGCGTGGATGCCTGAGAATGGTCGCCAGTCGCTGTATCTGGCCGCCGACACCAGCAACGTGGAAAACGCCTTTATTCACCAGCAAGATATTAACGTTATCGCCCAGGATGATTACAGCAGCCTCTATCTGCAGGGCGACGGCGCGCTGGGCGTCACCGAGAACAGCTACCTCGCGCTCGACTGGTCGTTGACCGCGACGCAAACGGACGACGACAGCGACAACAGCGCCGATGTCAACAACCTGTACTATCGTTACGATTTAGCCCGCCGCTACTATCTGCAAATGGGGCGGATGGACAACCGCACCCTGTTTAGCACCCAGGGCGGCAATTTTAACTTCAACTTTCTGCCGCTGGGCGCGATCGACGGAGCCCGCATCGGCAGTACCCTGAGCTATTTAAACCGCGAGCAGGCCGGCCAGGGGACGCCGGTCGTCGTACTGCTGTCACACAGCTCACGCGTGGACGCTTACCGCAATAACCAGCTGCTGGGGTCGTTCTACCTGCCCGCGGGCAACCAGCCGCTGGATACTTCACTCTTTCCCAACGGCAGCTACAACGTCGAGCTGCGTATCTATGAAAGCAACCAGCTGGCGCGCACGGAAACCCTGCCTTTCAGCAAAAGCGGCGGGCTGGACGACGGTCGCATCCACTGGTTTATTCAGGGCGGGCGCATCAGCGATGCCGATACGGACGCCGATGAGGGCAACGCCTATCAGGCCGGTTTTCGTCTGCCGCTGTGGAACCTGCTATCACTGACCGCGGGCGTCGCGCAGACGGACGGCGAACAGTCGGTGGAAGGCGGCCTCGAGCTCACGCCGGATCTGGGCGTTATCGGGCGGCCAACGCTGCAGACCAGCGTCTACCACAACGATAGCGGCGGGCGCGGCGACAGCGAACAGCTGAGCTGGTCGAAGACCGACTGGCCATCATTAAACCTGTATCGCTATTCCTCTGACGGCAGCCAGTGTTCCGACACGGATAACGATACCAACAGCTACGCGCAGCTGGGCTGCTATGAAAACATCAACGTCAACAGCTCAATGCTGCTGGCAGGCTGGAATATGACCCTCAGCTACATGCGTACGGAAAACCATACCGACGACAGTACCTGGCAGAATAACCGCTCGTTCAGCGACAACGTCCTCACGCAAACCACCGGCCATTCGGTGTCAAAAACATGGCAACTTAGCGCCTCGCGCGCCTGGAGCGTGGGCGATTGGGTGATGAACGGCACTCTTGGCGTGTTTAAGCGTGACGACGACGGCTACGACAGCAGCGACAACGGTATGTATCTCTCATTTGCCGTTAACCAGGCCCCGCGCGCTGATTCACGCTACCGCAGCCAGTCTTCCCGCCTGAACGTGGATTATCGCAACAGCAAAGACGACGACGCCCAAACCACTTACCAGGTCACTCACGACTGGTATTGGGATGAACAGGGCCACAAAGAACTCTCCGTGGCGGCGGGCGGCATCAACAGCGACACGGTAGACGCCTCCATCAGCGGGCGCATAGAGGGTGACTACGGCAACCTGAACGGCACGCTGTCAGACAGCTACGATAACCAGCAAAACGACCACACCACCGCCATCAGCGGGTCGTACAGCTCGTCCTTCGCGCTGGGCCGCCACGGCCTACAGTGGGGCGCTGCGGGTTATGGCGAACCGTCGTCAGCGGTGCTGGTACAGGTGGACGATATTGAAACCGAAGATAACCAGCAGAGCGCGGTGGCGCTCGACGCACGGGCGGGCGGCAGCCGTTCGGTCACGCTCGGCGGCGGCGCTAAGGCGCTGTTCCCGCTGATGTCGTATGAATTAACGGATGTGAGCGTCAACGAAGGCCGCACGGCGCACGAAGGTGCCACCACCACCATCGTAAGCGGCGCGGGTGAAAGCAACGTGATGCTGCTACCAGGCAAAATGCAGGTACACAACGTGGCGGTAGAACAGCGCTTTGGTTATGTCGGCCGCCTGCTGCTGCCGGATGTCGCGCGGCAGAATCTGGTGCAAGGCCTCAACAGCCGGATGCTGCTGCTCAGCCAGGACGGTGGGTTTACCGCTGAAATGGCAAGCCAGGCCAGCGCGCTGTACCTGCTTTCCGGCAGCCGCTTTTACACCTGCCCGCTGGTGGTGAAAAAACAGCGCAACGTGGTGCGCTACGTGGGCGATACCCCCTGCCGGGAGATTAACGAAAGCGACCTGCCGCAGGCGGTGCATGACAATGCGCTGGCGAAACTCAAACGTGACGGCGGAACAAAAACAGCGCTACAACGCGGAGCAGAATTCAGATGAAAAAAATCATCACCGAACGCACTCGGGCATCATTGATTGGGGCCATGCTCACGGCATTCATGCTGATAGCCCCCGTCGCACACGCGGAAAAGCAAGAACCGGGCCCGCGCTCGCTCACCCTCGAACGTACGTTCGATCGAATGAACATGCCTTCGCAGGATATCAGCCTGTGGGCCAGGGAATCTGGCGGCTACGATACGGATCAACGCAGTTTATGGGGGCGCAACAGCTGGGTGTGCAAAAGCAACTCAAGTTCAGAGCATGGCAAATGCAATACCAAGCCGGTCTGGTATGCCAGCGGTACAACCACAATTCCGTTGCTTTTTACCGAAAAACGCAGCGGCATGCGGGTTGAGCTGAATTTAAAGGGGTATCTGGAAAAATATGCCCATGACGGCGCCTGTGACTGGGGCGGACACTACCAGGTTTATGGCGCAGCAGCCGTTAGTTGCAGCGGCATTGATATTTATGCCGAATCCGCACTGACGGTGTACATTCCCGCCAGCGAGTTGAAAAAAATCCCGGTTGGCGGCCTGTGGGAAGCCTCGCTGTATATGAAGCTGATGCAATGGGATCCCCAAAAGTCACTGGGGGACTGGAACGCCTGGATCACCTTAAAGGTTATTGACCCCGATCACGTGGATATCTACTTCCCGGCGTTCGGCACAGCCTCGCCGTTAATGGAACTGAATCTCCAGCCCAAAGGCGCGCCGGACGGCAACGCCTGGGCTTCAGACTATACCCTGCTGGATATGTGCCTGTACGACGGCTACAACGTCAACAGTACCCGCTACGATGTGCTGATTAAAGACGAAGGTGCCCCCGCGCCGGGGCGAAAAAGTGGGGATTTTTCCCTCTACCGGGACGGCGCCACCAAAGGGCCAGAGGTGGACCGCATTGATTTCCATCTGAAAATGAAAAGCCCGCAGAGCGGTTCAATGATTGATGTGGTTAACAACGAAGGCATGACCTGGAACGATATTAATCAGGATTATATTCGCCCGGTGCGCCTGCCTTCTATCACCGCGCCCGTGCTGTGCGCGCCGGCGCCGCTGGCGTTTATCGTGGATAAATTCAACGTGATGGATAAATCGGCCGGGCACTACACCGGCACCGTAACCGTGGTGTTCACGCCGACGCTGCCCACGGTGGACTAAGCGCGTTATTGAACCGCCCGGATAAGGTGCGGCAAAGCTCATACCGGGGGCGAGCCCCCGGTTAATGGCGTCAGACGGTTTGATTAACGCCCGTGAATCGCTAAATCACCCGGCAGATTTTTCTGCATCCGGTGCCAGATCTCGCCGCTTTCGTGCCCGTAGCGGCGCACCGTCTCATAGACCTTCTCGTACTCACCCTTCTCGCACAGCTCAATCAGCTTGTGATAGAAGCCCAAACCCAGCGCTCGCGCTTCCGGGCTGGAGAAATAGTGACGCCCCAGACGGGTGTACAGACCTTTCATACCGTTGAGGATCAGGCCGTAGATAGGGTTGCCGGAGGCGAACGCCAGGCCGCGGAACACGCTGTAGTCCAGCTCGGCAAAAGCGTCGGCATGGTCGGCAACTTCGCGCGTTGTCGCCAGCACTTCCAGCGCTTTTTCCGGGTGCTGACGGAATGCGGTACGGATATAGATAGTGGCAATATTGGTACGCACGGACAGCAGATTATCAATCAGCTGCGGCACGCTGTCATGATCGAGACGCGCAAGCGTTTCCAGGATATTCAGCCCGGACGTCTCCCAGAAATTGTTGACCTTCGTCGGTTTTCCGTGCTGAATCGTCAACCAGCCGTCTCGCGCCAGGCGTTGCAACACTTCACGTAAGGTAGTACGGGTAACCCCAATTAATTCAGAGAGTTCGCGTTCAGCCGGAAGAATCGACCCAGGTGGAAAACGGTTATTCCAGATGCTTTCGACAATATACTCTTCCGCGAAACCCGCCGGGCTTTGCGCCTTAATGACCATAGTAAAAATTCCATTACACAGCGTTGCAATTGGACTCATCATACCAGAGCCAACATTGAGCAGATAGCAGGGCAACGGAATTAAAAAGGGATCGCCGTTTCATTTTTCATATTTCTTTCGCGGGTGGAAAAGGCACTTGTCGGGGGAATTCTGGCGGTATATCTGTTTTAATGGTAAAAAATGACATCTTTTCAGGAGGAAGACGCTTGTCATGGAAATCTCTTACGGCCGCGCTCTGTGGCGCAATTTTCTTGGTCAGTCGCCAGACTGGTACAAATTACTGCTAATTATTTTCTTAGTCATCAACCCGCTGGTCTTTCTGATCAATCCGTTTGTCGCCGGATGGCTGCTGGTGGTGGAGTTTATCTTCACGCTGGCCATGGCGTTGAAATGCTACCCGCTGATTCCCGGCGGGCTGCTGGCCATCGAGGCCGTATTTGTCGGCATGACCTCCGCCGAACACGTGCGCAACGAGGTCGCCGCCAATCTGGAAGTCCTGCTGCTGCTGATTTTTATGGTGGCGGGCATCTACTTTATGAAACAGCTGCTGCTGTTCATCTTTACCCGCCTGCTGCTGACCATTCGTAGCAAACGACTGCTGTCGCTGGCCTTCTGTCTCGCCGCTGCGTTCCTGTCGGCATTTCTCGATGCCTTGACGGTTGTCGCCGTAATCATCAGCGTCGCGGTAGGCTTCTACAGTATCTATCATCGGGTGGTTTCCGCGCGTCCGGACGATGATGACCTGCTGGACGACAGCCATATTGATAAACACTCGCGCGTGGTGCTGGAGCAGTTTCGCGCGTTCCTGCGCAGCCTGATGATGCACGCAGGCGTCGGGACGGCATTAGGCGGCGTCATGACGATGGTCGGCGAGCCGCAGAACCTGATTATCGCCAAGGTCGCGGGCTGGCACTTCGGTGAATTTTTCCTGCGCATGTCGCCGGTCACCGTCCCGGTCTTTTTCTGCGGCCTGGCGACCTGTCTGCTGCTGGAAAAGTTTAAAGCCTTCGGCTACGGCGCCGAGCTGCCCGAACCTGTTCGTCAAATTCTTCATGATTTTGACGAGCGTAGCCGCAAACAGCGCTCGCGCCAGGAGAGCATGCGCCTTATCGTTCAGGGGATTATCGGCGTATGGTTGGTGCTGGCGCTGGCGTTACATCTGGCGGAAGTGGGGCTGATTGGCCTGTCGGTGATTATCTTCGCCACCTCATTTACCGGCATTACCGACGAGCACGCGATCGGTAAAGCGTTTACCGAAGCGCTGCCGTTTACCGCGCTGCTGACGGTATTTTTCGCGGTCGTGGCGGTGATTATCGATCAACATCTGTTTGCGCCGATTATCGACTTCGTGCTGCAAGCGTCACCGCACGCCCAACGTTCGTTGTTTTATCTGTTCAACGGTCTGCTGTCGTCGATTTCCGATAACGTCTTCGTGGGTACCGTGTATATCAACGAAGCCAAAACGGCGCTCGATAACGGCGCCATCGACCTGCGCCAGTTTGAGCTGCTGGCGGTGGCTATCAATACCGGTACTAACCTGCCCTCCGTCGCGACGCCAAACGGACAGGCGGCATTCCTGTTCCTGCTGACTTCCGCGCTTGCGCCGCTCATTCGTCTTTCCTACGGCCGTATGGTGTGGATGGCGTTGCCGTATACGGTTGTGTTAACGCTGGTCGGCCTGCTGTGCGTTGAGTTTACCCTGCAGCCGGTGATTGACTGGATGATGAGTAAGGGAGTATTAGGACTTCCGGTAATAACCCACTAATATAGCGGCGTTTATCAATGCCCGTCGGTTTTACCGCGGGCATTGCACCATCATTTACGAATTATTGCGTATAGCCAGATGGCAGGGCTATCGTTTTCGTTTACACTGCGTTTTCTAAGCACGTTCCAGGGAAATGATTATGTTGCGATATTTAAACCAGAGCTCACGTGGCCGCAGTGCCTGGTTATTACTGGCGTTAACCGCTTTTGCGCTTGAATTAGTGGCATTATGGTTCCAGCATGTAATGCTGTTAAAGCCGTGCGTCCTGTGTATTTACGAGCGCTGCGCGCTGTTTGGCGTAATGGGCGCCGGGATTGTCGGCGCCATCGCACCGAAAAGCCCGCTACGCTACGTGGCGCTGCTGATCTGGCTGTACAGCGCCTTCCGTGGGCTGCAGCTGGCCTGGGAGCACACGATGATTCAGCTGCACCCGTCGCCGTTTATGACCTGTGATTTCATGGCCCGTTTCCCGACCTGGCTGCCGCTCGATAAGTGGCTGCCGCAGGTGTTCGTTGCTTCCGGCGATTGCTCTGTGCGTCAGTGGGAGTTCTTGTCGCTGGAGATGCCGCAGTGGCTGGTGGGCATTTTCGCCGCCTACCTGATCGTCGCGGTTCTGGTGGTGATTGCTCAGCCGCTGAAACCAAAACGCCGCGACCTGTTTGGCCGTTAATCGTCTCTTGCGCCAGCTGCGATATTATCGCGGCTGGCGCCTCTCCTACCACATTCCCGCCAGCGTCCCAATGCCGTAACCGGCGACCAACACCAGCCCCCAGCCGCCCAGATTGATCATTACCGCAAGCACTAAGAGTTTTATTGAATTACGCATGTCTATCCCCACACCGGTGCCGATAATATCTCTATCGGCAGCGTGCAGGAATTAAGCAGTGATTTTATTCAAGGACGCGTAAAAAGAGAGAATGAAATAATAAATCGGACTTTAGTCAGCCCATTCTGGTTTATTTAAGATATGGTCTTGCCAGTCACGCACTTCTGACTCCTTCACCGCAATATGGCGCACGGAAATACGCTCACCGTGCATTGCCGCTTTCGAGCCGGCGATAAGCGGATGCCACTGCGGCAGCGGTTGACCTTCCGCCAGCAGGCGATAGGCGCAGGTGTGCGGCAGCCACTCGAAGGTGGGCAGATTATCGCGGGTAAGCTTGATGCAGTCCGGCTCATAATCGAAACGACGTTCGTAGTTACGACACTGGCAGGTCTTGATATTCAGCTGTTTGCAGGCCACGTTGGTGAAGTAAATTTCGTCGGTGTCTTCATCCATCAGCTTGTGCAGGCAGCACTGACCGCAGCCGTCGCACAGCGACTCCCATTCGGCATCGGTCATGTCGTCAAGGGTCTTGCTCTGCCAGAAAGGTAATTCGCTCATCGGGATGTCCACATCAAAATTCAGGGTGCTTCTTATAACCAGTCTGGCACAGGGATGCAAGTTTTGCCGCCCGATTGGGGCGGCAAGCAGCGATTACAGCACGCGGGTCGTCAGAGAATAGCCGTTAAACAGCACTTCCAGTTCATCACCACCGTGGAGTGGGCCGACACCTTCCGGCGTACCGGTCAGCACCACGTCGCCCGGTTTGAGGGTGAAGAAGCGGCTCATGTAGGCAATCAGCGGCACGATTTTGTGGATCATATCCGCCGTCGTGCCCTGCTGACGCACTTCGCCGTTCACCTTCAGGCCCAGCGAGGTATTTTGCGGGTCGCCTTCGAAGGCTGCAGCCGGGATAAAACCGGAGATCGGGCAGGAATTATCAAAGCCTTTCGCTTTTTCCCAGGGTTGCCCGGCCTTTTTCATTTTACTCTGGACGTCACGCAGCGTGAGGTCCAGCGCGACACCATATCCCGCAATAGCCTGCAGGACGTGATCTTCCGTTGCCTGACGCAGCGTCGCGCCAATCAGCACCGCCAGCTCCACTTCATGGTGCACAGACCCCAGGCCCTGCGGCAGAATCAGCGGCTGGCGTAAGTCGCAGAGTGCGGTTTCTGGCTTAATAAACAGCACGGGCTCTTCCGGCGTCGCGCTGCCCATCTCCTGGATATGCTTTGCATAATTACTGCCAACACAGACAACTTTGCTTACCGGGTAATCCAGCAGCGCACCCTGCCAGTTATGATGTTGATACATACTTTTCCCTTATTTGTTGTGTAACCAGGAACAGACATTAGCCGCAAGCGAAAATTATTCGCCCTTATTTTTGGCGTCGGCCAGATGCTGCTTCAACAGATTTTCAGGCGGCGGTGGCATCTGTAAATAATAGCCCTGATCTTTTAACGCCTGTTTTACCTTTTCCAGATCGGCATTGATAAGCTTCTTGCGGCCGTCCAGCGGCAACAGCATCGCCAGCTGCGGCTGACCGAAGCCCTGCATCAGTTCTTCAGGGACGCGAGAGAAATCGTCTTTTTTTTCGACATACAAATAGGTTTGATCACGTTTAGAACTACGATAAATCACACAAAACATACTTTATACTCGGAATTAGGACTGTGGTTACTTGCTTGAATATATTAGTGACTATAACATGACTGATAGTCTTCGGAATATCGCCGCGCACGAAGCAGCGATAAATAGCAAATTGAGTAAGGCCAGGATGTCAAACACGCCAATCGAACTTAAAGGCAGTAGCTTCACCTTATCGGTGGTCCATTTGCATGATGCAAGACCCGAGGTTATTCGTCAGGCGTTAGAAGACAAGGTCGCCCAGGCTCCGGCTTTTTTCCGTCATGCCCCGGTTGTGGTCAACGTCAGCAACCTTGAAGAGTTTACCCAGTGGCGCGCGATTCAGCAGGCGATTATGGCTGCCGGTCTGCGTATCGTGGGCGTCAGCGGCTGCAAGAATCCGCAGTTCAAAGCGGCTATTGATCAATCGGGCCTTCCTTTACTGACTGAAGGTAAAGAAAAAGTTGTTCGTGCCGCCCCCGTTGAGCCGACCAAGCCCGCTGAACCCGAGCCAATTGTTAGTCCGATCACAAAAACGCGAATGATTGATACGCCAGTACGTTCCGGTCAGCGCATTTATGCACCAAACTGTGATCTGATTGTGACAAGCCACGTTAGTGCAGGCGCTGAGCTGATTGCCGACGGTAACATCCACGTTTACGGCATGATGCGTGGGCGCGTTCTGGCGGGCGCCGGCGGAGACCGGGAAGCACAAGTATTTTGTACCCACCTGGCTGCGGAGCTGGTCTCCATCGCCGGGGAATATTGGCTGAGCGACCAGATCCCAGCCGAATTTTATGGCAAAGCGGCGCGTCTGCGGTTAGACAACAGCGCTTTGACTATTCAACCGTTAAATTAATCCCTTTTTAACAAGGAATTTCTATGGCACGCATTATTGTTGTGACTTCAGGTAAAGGGGGCGTGGGTAAGACCACCTCCAGCGCGGCCATCGCGACTGGTTTGGCGCAGAAGGGAAAGAAAACGGTCGTTATCGATTTTGATATCGGTCTACGTAACCTTGACCTTATCATGGGCTGCGAACGTCGCGTAGTGTATGATTTTGTTAACGTTATTCAGGGCGATGCCACGCTGAACCAAGCATTAATCAAAGATAAACGGACCGAAAATCTCTATATTCTGCCGGCTTCGCAAACGCGTGATAAAGATGCGTTGACCCGCGAAGGCGTCGAGAAAGTCCTCGACGAGCTGAAAAAGATGGAATTCGACTTCGTGGTCTGCGACTCCCCTGCGGGTATCGAGACCGGCGCGCTGATGGCGCTGTACTTCGCTGACGAAGCTATTATCACCACCAACCCGGAAGTCTCCTCGGTACGCGACTCTGACCGTATCCTGGGCATTCTGGCGTCTAAATCTCGTCGCGCAGAAAATGGTGAAGAGCCGATTAAAGAACACCTGCTGCTGACGCGCTACAACCCAGGTCGCGTGAGCAAAGGCGACATGCTGAGCATGGAAGATGTGCTGGAAATCCTGCGCATTAAACTGGTTGGCGTTATCCCGGAAGATCAGTCCGTCCTGCGCGCCTCAAACCAGGGGGAACCGGTTATTCTGGATACCGTGTCCGACGCAGGCAAAGCCTACGCCGACACCGTAGATCGTCTGTTGGGAGAAGAACGTCCTTTCCGCTTCATTGAAGAAGAGAAGAAAGGTTTCCTCAAACGCCTGTTCGGAGGATAAATTATGGCATTACTCGACTTTTTTCTCTCACGGAAAAAGAATACCGCCAACATTGCTAAAGAACGCCTGCAGATCATTGTCGCGGAACGCCGCCGCAGTGATGCAGAACCGCACTATCTGCCGCAGTTAAGGAAGGATATTCTGGAAGTGATTTGCAAGTACGTGCAGATTGACCCAGAAATGGTCACGGTGCAGTTAGAGCAAAAAGACGGGGATATTTCGATTCTGGAACTCAACGTCACGCTACCGGAAGCGGAAGAGTCAAAATCCTGACTTTCGGTGGTGTAAAAAAGGCGCTAGTGATAGCGCTTTTTTTGTGTCCGGAAACCGCGTGTAGGTCTGATAAGCAAAGCGCCATCAGGCAGCGCCTCGCACAATGATTGTATTGCCGGATGGCGACGTTGCCTTATCCGGCCTACAGGCAGGATTTAACGCGGATACTCTGCCAGCAACTTATCCAGCGCGCCGGACAGCAGCTCGCCGCGCCAGCCGGAAATCATTTCCGGTGCGGTGTGACGTGGCTTCAACTGCCAGTGCCAGTTCAACAGCTGGTTAATCTGGCGACGCGAGGCGAGCATCTCGGCGCTGACGTCGTTCGCCTGCCCCACTTCCTGCACCAGCGCCTTAATCTCTTTAAACGCTTTGCGATAGCCCGGCATATCCATCAGGTTCAGCAGCGGCTCCGGTAGCGCGTCATCAGGCAATGCCTGCGCTTTCTCGACCAGGCTAATCAACGTTTTGCCATGGAAACGAATTTCGCTGCCCGATAGCCCCAGGCTATCCAGCTCTCCCAGGCTGCCCGGCATATAGCGCGCTACGCTCCACAGGTGCTCTTCACGTACCACGAAATTCACCGCCAGGTCGCGCTCGCGTGCCTTGCGCAGACGCCAGTCGGCCAGCAGTTGCAGACAGGCCAGCTGGCGGGTACGCAGCTGCCAGGCATTGGTAATATCACGCCACGCTTCGCGCGGGTCGGTCACTTCCTGACGACGCTGCTGCATCAGCTGACATTCATTCAGCGCCCAGGCCAGACGCCCCTTCTGCTCGGTTTCCGCCATCAGCTTGTGGGCGATAGGCAACAGATACCAGACGTCCGCCGCCGCGTAGTCGCACTGACGCGAAGTCAGCGGACGCGCGAGCCAGTCGGTACGCGACTCGCTCTTATCCAGCTCCACGCCAGAATATTCAGCGACCATCGCGGCAAAGCCCCATGACATCGGGCGACCGCAGAAAGCAGCCAACACCTGCGTGTCGATCAGCGGCTGCGGCATGGCGCCGAAAACGTTCATAAAGACTTCTAAATCTTCACTGCCCGCGTGCAGGAACTTGGTGATGTTGCGGTCCTGCAGAATCGCCTGTAGCGGTGACCAGTCGGTGATATCCAGAGGATCGATCAGCGCCGTACGCTCTCCATCGAAAAGCTGAATCAGGCCCAGCTGCGGATAGTAGGTGCGCGTGCGGACAAACTCGGTGTCCAGCGCGACGGCAGTTGTCTGACCAACGCTATCGCACAAGCTGCGAAGCGCGTCATTGGTAGCGATCATCTGATAGTTCAAATCATACTCTCTTATTTTGTGCCAAAAAAAACGCCAGCAGAGCTGGCGTTAGGCATCATGACTCGTGACTTATCCCTTATTGTCCACTTTGGCGCGGGCTTCGTCACGTAATTCTCGTCTTAAAATTTTCCCGACGTTGGACTTCGGTAATTCCTGACGGAATTCAACCAGTTTTGGCACTTTGTATCCGGTAAGCTGACGGCGGCAGAAGGTAATCAGCGCCTCTTCGGTCAGGCTTTCCTCTTTTTTGACGACGAAGATCTTCACGGCTTCACCGCTATTGCCGGACGGTACGCCGACGGCGGCCACTTCCAGTACGCCGGAGTGCTGCATCACTACGTCTTCAATTTCATTCGGGTAGACGTTAAAACCTGACACCAGAATCATATCTTTTTTGCGGTCAACGATGCGCAGGAAGCCTTCCTCATCCATTACCGCGATATCGCCGGTATGCAGCCAGCCGTCTTTGATAATTTCAGCGGTGGCGTCCGGACGCTGCCAGTAACCTTCCATCACCTGCGGGCCCTTCACGCACAGCTCGCCCGGCTGGCCAACGGCGACTTCGTTATCGTCATCGTCCACCAGCTTTACCTCAGTCGAGGGCACCGGCAGACCAATGCTGCCACTGTGGTAGTCGATATCATGCGGGTTGACGCTCACCAGCGGCGCACATTCGGTCAGGCCGTAGCCCTCCAGCAGATACTGCCCGGTCAGTTTAACCCAGCGATCGGCCACAGAATGGTTCACCGGCATTCCCCCACCCGCCGACAGATGCAGCGTGGAGAAATCGAGCTGCTGGAACTCTTTATTGTTCAGCAGCGCATTGAATAGCGTATTCACGCCGGTCATGGCGGTGAACGGGTATTTTGCCAGCTCCTTCACCAGACCCGGAATATCGCGCGGGTTAGTGATCAGAATATTCTGCCCACCCAGTTCGATAAACAGCAGGCAGTTCATGGTCAGCGCAAAGATGTGATACAGCGGCAGCGCGGTGATCACCACCTCTTTCCCTTCGTGCAGCAGAGGCCCGTAGGTCGCTTTCACCTGTTCGAGGTTGGCGAGCATATTGCGATGGGTCAGCATCGCGCCTTTCGCCACGCCGGTCGTACCGCCGGTATATTGCAGGAAGGCCACATCATCCGCCTTCACCACCGGTTTCACATACTGTAAGCGGTAGCCGCTATGCAGCGCGCGACGGAAGGAGATCGCATCCGGCAGATGGTATTTCGGCACCAGACGTTTGATGTATTTGACGACAAAGTTAACCAGCGTCCCTTTGGCGGTCGAAAGCTGATCGCCCATGCGGGTCAAAATCACGTGCTTAACCTGGGTTTTATCAACCACTTTTTCCAGCGTGTGGGCAAAGTTGGAGACGATCACGATCGCCTGCGCGCCGCTGTCGTTCAATTGATGTTCTAGTTCGCGTGGGGTGTACAGCGGGTTGACGTTGACCACTATCATCCCGGCACGCAGGATGCCGAACAGGGCAACCGGATATTGCAGCAGGTTAGGCATCATCAGCGCGACGCGATCGCCCTGCTTCAGCCCCAGCCCTTGTTGGAGGTAAGCGGCAAAGGCGCGGCTGCGCTCCTCGAGCTTACGGAAGGTCATCACTTCGCCCATATTGACGAAGCCGGGCTGATCGGCAAAGCGTGTTGCCGCGTGTTCAAACAGTTCCACCAGGGATTGATAACGGTCAGGATTGATCTCTGCCGGAACATCGGCAGGATAACGGTTGAGCCAAACCTTTTTCAAAGCATCACCTCTAAAATACGTATTCGTCGTCATCGCAACCCCAAATGATAAACTTTCATTAACATTATATTAACTCAGCGTACCAGTTTAAGAATTAATCAGAATTAAGGTTGCGAAGCGCGTCACTCTTTATTTTTTTTATATCCATTACAACGAAGAAACAGCGGACTAGCCGCTGTTTCTTTTTTGTCTGCTTTTGCACAGATCTTATTCAGTTACGACGTTCCGAACTTCCGCAGGGCCGGGGTTATACCATCCCCAACCGCCGTAACCGTAATTCCAGGGGTGCGGGCCAAAGACCCACGGATCGATAGGCTGCGGTGGCATCACCACCTGCTGGGTAACGCGCCAGCGTTTATAGCCGGTGGCCTGAACGTGCAGGAAATTGTACTTCGTGGTACCCACTTTCCCTTCCACGGTGCCGACAATCGGGCCGACCACCGTCACCAGTTGGCCACGGAAATCGACCGGGTCAAGGAAGCCGTTAACATCGGCATAGATACGCCCACGGGAGGCTTCGCCGAGGATCGGACGCGCGCCGCTGTCGAGCGGAACGGTAGCGATTTCCAGACGGGTGTGGCCCTGCTGGTTCTCAATACCTACAACCGTGCCGCCAAAGCGCGATTCCTGGCCGACATACAGCTGCGGTGCCGCCATAACCCGAACCAGATCCTGCTGCGGCGTTGGACTACTGCCCTGAATGGCATCCGGCACGCTGACGCAGCCGCTTAACGCGAATGCGATAAGCCCTGCAATGGCGCCACGAACGACGTTTTTTTGACCTGCCATGATGCTGCTCCTGGACTCACTATTTATCTGCTTAGAGTCATTCGCGACCGGGAAGTTTCTTCCACGCCACTTCATTGCGCAAATAAACCGGCTCCGCTTTCTCAACGGCCACCGTTTTCCCCTGCGCGAGCAGCTGGCAGGCGATTGGCAGCATGTCTTCCGCCTCAGGCAGGCTCACGCCGCCGTCGTTCAGGGTCACGTTCGCGCCCTGCGCCATCTCCGGCCATGCCGCCCAGCCGGTGCCAACGGTCGCCCATTCGCCGCTCAATTCAGCTAAACGCTGCTGTACCGCTTCCGGCTTCAGCACCGCTTCGGTTTCTTCACCGCGCCATACACCTTGTTCGTCACGCTGGTACTCTGCCCAGTAGACCTCGCCCATGCGCGCGTCGATGGCGGCCAGCACGCGAGTTGCGCCCTGCTTACGCCAGGCGCCCTGCGCCATGGTGGCCAGCGTCGATACGCCAATCATCGGCAGCTCAGCGCCGAGCGCCAGCCCCTGCGCAATACCAATACCGATACGCACGCCGGTAAAGCTGCCCGGCCCACGGCCAAACGCCAGCGCGTCGAGATCGGTGAGGCTTACGCCGCTTTCAGTAAGAATATCCTGCACGATGGGCAGGATTCGTTGGGTGTGTTCCCGAGGACAAAGCTCGAAATGAGCACTGGTGCTACCTTCATTCCACAAGGCAGCCGAGCAGGCTTCCGTGGCGGTATCAATAGCCAGAATTCGCATGGTTAGTCGCGCTCTCGCAGTTACGGATCAACAAAATGGCGCGCATCTTACCACACTTTGCGCCGCATTACCGCGTCGATGACAGCGCCAGAAAACGTACGGCTCGTCGAATATCGCGGGTGCGCGGCGCGGGCGGCAGGCTGGCAAGGAAGGTCGCGCCATAGGGGCGCATCACCAGGCGATTATCGCAAATCACCAGCACGCCGCGATCGTCCACGTCGCGAATCAGACGCCCGACGCCCTGCTTGAGGGTAATCACCGCATCCGGAAGCTGGACCTCTTCAAACGGATCGCCGCCGCGCAGGCGGCAGTCTTCCATCCGCGCTTTGAGCAGCGGGTCGTCCGGCGAGGTAAACGGCAGTTTGTCGATGATCACCAGCGAGAGCGCATCACCGCGCACGTCTACCCCTTCCCAGAAGCTACTGGTCGCCACCAGCAGCGCGTTACCGGCGCTAACAAACTGTTGCAGAAGCTGGCCCTTGCTGGTTTCCCCCTGTAACAAGACCGGCAACGTCATCGTTGCGCGGAACTGTTCGGCGAGATCGCGCATCATGGCGTGCGAAGTACAGAGCATAAAGCAGCGGCCATCGTTGGCCTCAATCAGCGGTTTGAGCATCGCCGCCAGATGGCGCGCCGCACCCGGTTGATTCGGCAGCGGCAGATTGCGCGGCACGCATAACAGGGCCTGGCTGGCATAGTCGAACGGGCTGGGTAACAGCAGCGAGCGCGCCGCTTCAATGCCCAGGCGCTCGGTGAAATGGTGCAGATCGTCATTGACCGACAGCGTCGCCGAGGTGAAAACCCAGCTGCCCGGTTTGGCCGCCATCACCTCTTTAAATTTATCGGCCACGGTCAGCGGCGTCAGCGCCAGCGTAAAGTGGCGCGAGTTGCATTCATACCAGTAGCTGTAGCCGGGCTTATTGATCTCTTTTAAGCGTTTCAGACGCGCACGGTACAGCGTGGCGCGCTCGAAGGCGGCGTCGAGCAGCGCAGAACGGCCCAGCGAGAGTTTCGCCACGTCGTAGCACAGTTCGAGCGCGTCATCGAGCAGCAGCAGCGCGCGCTGTACGGCGCTGTCGGCCAGCAGGTCGCGAAGGTTGCCGCGATAGCCAGGGTCGCCGACCTGCAGGCGAAAATCCTGTGTCGCCTGCGCCAGGCGATCGGCGCATTTTTGCAGCTGCTGGGTATCTTTCAGTTCGGTACGGTAGGCAATCACCACATCTTTCGCCAGGTCCAACAGCTGGCGGCTGGAGAGCGACTGACCAAAATATTGGCTGGCGATATCCGGTAGCTGATGGGCTTCATCGAAGATCATCACGTCGGCCTCGGGGATCAACTCGCCAAAACCGCTCTCTTTCACCACCATATCGGCAAGGAACAGATGATGGTTGACCACCACGACATCGGCGTCCATCGCCTTTTTACGCGCCTTCACCACGAAACATTCCTGATACTGCGGGCAGTCGCTGCCCAGGCAGTTATCGTTGGTGCTGGTGACCAGCGGCCAGGCCTGGGAATCCTCGGCAACGCTCACGCAGGTGCTGATGTCGCCATCAACAGTTTGGTTCGCCCAACTGCGCAACAGAATGACGTCGCTCAGGGTGTTCACCGGCAGATCGCCGCCCGCCAGCGTCTGCTGTTCCAGACGCTCCAGGCACAGGTAGTTTGAGCGCCCTTTCAGCAGCGCCAGCTTGCCGGTATAGTCCAGCGCTTTCGAAACGGTGGGTAAATCACGGCTGTAAAGCTGATCCTGTAGTGCCTTCGAACCGGTGGAGATAATCACCTTTTTGCCCGAACGTAGCGCGGGAGCCAGGTAGGCGTATGTTTTACCGGTACCCGTACCGGCCTCAACCACCAGCGGCTGACCTTCGTCAATCGCCTGAGCGACGGCGTGCGCCATCTGACGCTGCGGTTCACGCGGTTTAAAGCCGGTTATCGCCTGCGCAAGCTGGCCGTCTGCTGCAAAATCGTCCGTCACGTTACCCCCTGGAAAAATTCCCAGTGATTATGTCAGGCCAGTCCAGGTTATGCCAGCCTAAGCCGTGACGTCGCGGCGACAATGTGGCAGTCTTAGCGCATCTACGTGATGTTAAAAAGGAAAGGAAAATGACGATTGTCCGTATTGACGCCGAAGCGCGCTGGTCTGATGTTGTGATTCATAACCAGACGCTGTACTACACCGGCGTGCCGGCAAACCTGGATGCCGACGCGTTTGAGCAAACGGCTAACACGCTGGCTCAGATTGACGCGGTGCTGGAAAAGCAAGGCAGCGACAAGTCACGCATCCTCGACGCCACTATTTTCCTCGCCGACGGGGATGATTTCGCGGCGATGAACAAAGCGTGGGATGCCTGGGTCGTGGCGGGCCATGCGCCGGTGCGCTGTACGGTGCAGGCTAAGCTGATGAACCCGAAATATAAAGTTGAGATTAAAATTATCGCTGCAGTATAAGCTCCCGTAGGCCGGATAAGGCGGTACGCCGCTATCCGGCAACGTCCGCCAAGTGGCCTGATGGCGCGACGCTTATCAGGCCTACAGTCCCGGGCACCACATCAGCTGTTCTTTCAGCTGGAGCGTCTCCTGCGGCAGGCACTTCAGCGCTTCACGATAGCTCGCCGCCTGCTTCGGATAACCCCGTATCGATTGCAGCAATACCCGCAGCGCGCTATCCCAGACGATGCCCTGTAAGTCACTGTAGGGCCACAATTCGGGTTCACGGATAAACGGCACCAGATAGTCAATCCCCTGCTTCACCCCGCGTCCGTCACGGATGGTATTCCAGCGATCGAACTCCACGTGTTCGGCGTAGCGGTTAAGCAACAGATGCGCCTCAAGATTAAACAGCGAATAGTGGAACGGAATGGTACGTTCCAGCTCCATCGTCTGCTTGCCGTCCTGGTCAATTTGCGCCGCCATGCGCTGGGTTATCCCCTGCTCAATAATGCGCGCCGCCAGCCCCTTATCGCCGTAGAACAGCGCATTCACCGTGCGCTGCGCGTCGTACCAGGTGCCGTGGTTGTTGTGCCAGACGTATTCAGAGTGACCAATTTCGCTGTAGTACATCCAGTGGTTAAAATCACGGAACCACTGGTGCAGGCCGATAATATCGTCAGTATCCAGCACGCTTGCGCCGTTAATCAGCCCGATCGTATCAACCACCATCCACAGCAGGCGGGTATCGATAAGCCCGGTGCCGCGCCCGGAGACAATTCCCGGAATCGCCTGGCCGTAGTTGAGGTGCGGGTTCATCCGCGTATCGCCATCGAGGAACCAACAGCGAATCTGTTGCGCGGCAGCCTGCGCATACTGGCGCTGGCCGGTGAAGTACCACGCCAGCCCCAGCGTCAGGCAGCGCTCGCACATACGGATAATGCGCGAAGTATCGGTGTCGTTGTTTTCGCACTGCGGGTTGATATGCCCGTCGCGACGAATATAGGGCAGCCCATTGGGCCGCCGTGGATTCGGCCACCAGTAGGTGCCGAGACTGTAGTAATCGTGGGCATCGCCGCTCGCCGGACGCAGCTTTTTATGCACCACGCTTTCTGGCGGCTCGCGCCGCAGCTGATCGGCCTCCGCCACCAGTTTGCTCAGCGCCAGTTGCAGCGGAGAGAACGGCTGCTTCAAACCCGCGCGCGCATTTTCCAGGCAACTTTCATCCAGGGTGTACAGCTTCATTGCCACCTTACTCGCCCTCCAGGCACGCTATGCGTTGGCCGCTTTGCGCATCGAACAGATGCACGCCGGAGAGCTTCGGCTGCAGCCAGATGTTGTCGCCCTCTTTCACCGCCAGGCGCTGCTTAAAGACCGACGTAAAGGCACCGCCGCCGGTATCGCAAAACAGCTGCATATCCGACCCGGTATTCTCCACCGCCGTGACCTTCGCGGCCAGCGCGTCATCCCGCGCTTCGTTCACCACGTTGACCTGTTCGGGGCGAATAGCGTACACCACCTGCTGACCATTTTTCACCTGTAACCCTGCGGGTAACGCCAGCAGCGAGCCATCCTTCAGGCGCAGGCTGGTGGTCGCGCCGTTGATCACGACTTCGCCCGGCAGCTGGTTAATTTCCGGCGAACCGATAAAGCCCGCTACGAACAGGTTCGCCGGCTGGTCATACAGCTCAAGCGGGGTACCCGCCTGCTCGATACGCCCATCGCGCAGCACGACGATCATCTGCCCCATGGTCATCGCCTCGATTTGATCGTGGGTGACGTATACCGAGGTCGTTTTCAGTCGACGATGTAGTTCGCGAATCTCGCCGCGCACCTGGGTACGCAGCTTGGCATCCAGGTTGGAAAGCGGTTCATCAAACAGGAACACCTGCGGCTTACGCACAATCGCGCGCCCCATCGCTACGCGCTGACGCTGGCCGCCGGAGAGATCCTTCGGCAGGCGCTCCAGCAGCGGTTCCAGCCCCAGTAATGCAGCGGCTTCATCCACTTTTTGCTTAATTTCAGTTTTCGGCAAACGCGCCATTTTTAGCGCAAAACCCATGTTTTCGCGTACCGTCATTTGCGGATAGAGCGCATAGCTCTGGAATACCATCGCGATATCACGCAGCTTAGGCTCCACTTCCGTAACGTTGCGCTCATTAATATGCACTTCGCCGCCCGAAATCTCCTCCAATCCGGCAATCATGCGCAGTAGCGTGGATTTACCGCAGCCGCTCGGCCCCACCAGCACGCAGAACTCACCGTCAGGGATAGTCAGCGACACATCTTTAATCACGTGCGCATCGCCATAAGATTTACGCACGCTGTTCAGTACAACGGATCCCATTGGTAGCTCCTTATCCTTTGACCGCGCCGGACATGATCCCGCGGTTGAAATGTTTTTGCAGACCCAGATAAACGATGATGCTTGGCAGCATCGCCAGTAGCGTAATCGCGATGAAAATGTTCGGCGTGATGCTCTCGTCGGTACGCAGCGTGCCGAGGATCACCGGAATCGTGTTCAGGCTGTCCTGGTTGACCACAATCAGCGGCAGCAGGTACTGGTCCCAAATCATAATGAAGCCGAACGTCACCACCGTCCCCAGCGCCGGTTTCACCAGCGGCAGAATCACGTGGAAGAAAATCTGCCATTCGTTAGCGCCGTCAATGCGCGCCGCTTCCTCCAGCTCTTTCGGGATAGCCGACATAAATTCGGTCAGCACGAAGATGGAGAAGGCCCAGCCCACCACCGGCAGAATCATCCCGAGGTAGCTGTTGTAGAGCGAGGCATCGATAAACGGCAGCCGCCAGTTGATGATCATGTACAGCGGAATGGCGATCACCTCTTCCGGCAGCATCATGGTCGAGAGGATCACCAGACTGACCAGCGCCACGCCGCGAAACTTCTTGCGAGCCAGCGCGTAGGCCGCCAGTGCGCTCACCGATACCTGCAAAATGGTGCCGAAGAACACCACCAGGATAGAGTTCAACAGATACTGCCAGACGCCAATGTCCTGCCAGGCAAAGATAAAGTTCTCCAGCGAGAACTGGTTCGGCCACGCCAGCAGTTCGCCCGGTTTAACCGGCGCACCGCTGAACGCGGTGGCCACGATCCCCCAGAACGGCCCGACGAAGACAATCAGCAGCAGCGCGTAGATGCACCAGCGTCCTGCGGTATCCCAACGTTTACTTAACATCACGGCTCCTTAGTAACGTGCGATACGTTTTTTCAGCGTCAGATGGCAGATGGTTAACACCACCGTGAAGGCGAACAGCAGGAACGACACCGCCGAAGCGTAGCCGTAGTCAAACTGTTCGAAGCCCAGCTTATAGATGTGGGTCATGATCATCTCCGTGGCGTTAGACGGCCCGCCGCCGGTCGTGGCATACACTTCGGCAAACACGCGGAAACCACGAATAAAGGAGAGCATCAGCACCACCGACAGCGCCGGAATCATCCCCGGTAGCGTGACGTAGCGCAGTCGGTTCCACCAGTTAGCACCATCCACGTTTGCGGCGTCATACAAGTCACGGCTGATACCGGCCAGGCCGGCGATGAAAATGACCATGTTGTACGGCACCGCTTTCCAGATATGCAGCAGCATGATGACGCCCAGCGCCTGATCGGAGCTGGCGAGGAAACCCTGATCGGCAACGCCGAACCAGCTGAGAATATGGTTCACCACCCCGTTCGGCGTTGGGTTGAACAGAATGCGCCACATTTCGGCGACGATTGCCGCACTGGTGACCGCCGGCAGGAAAATGGCGGTACGAATAAAGCGCAGGTGGCGCGCTGGACCTTCCAGCAGCATGGCCAGGAAAAAGGCCAGTATCGCCGCGGCAAACATCGTCACCAGCACGTACAGCAGCGTGTTAATCACCGCCGCGTGCAGCTCAACGTCGGCAAACGCGCGGGTAAAGTTGGCGAAGCCCACCCACTCGTCCGGCTGATTAAAGTTGACCTTGTAAAAGCTCATCACCAGCCCCTGAATCATCGGGATGAACTTAAACCAGCTGAAGATCACCAGCGCCGGGGCGAGAAATAGCCACGGAATCAGCGCTCGCTTACGTTTTGCCGTCAGCCAGCCGGCGGCGTCAGGCGAAGCGGATTGCTTTAGCGGCGCGGACTTCGTCTCATGCAGCGTCATCACATACTCCTTTACTTAGCCAGCACGTTTTGTTTTGCCAGCTCGGCGTTCACCTTGCCGTCAATCGCCTTCAGCTCGGCGCTGATATCGCTATTGCAGTCGGCAAAGATACGGTTGAAGCCGTCAGCGGCCACCTGACGCACCGGCGTCCAGTTCGGAATTTGTGGCACGTAGCGACCCTGTTCGTTGTATAGTCTGGCAAAGGTTTCCCAGCGATCGTCCTGGTAAACGGCCTTCACATCCACGTTTTTGTTCACCGGCAGACGCACGACTGGAATATGCTGGCTGCCTTTCCCCATGCCGATCTCCTGGCCTTCCGGCGAGATCATGAATTCGATAAATTTGCGCGCGGCCTCTTTCTGCTGGCTGCTCTTCATCATAAAGACGGTGGTCCCTTCTGCGAGGGTTGCTTCGCCTTTCGGGCCGACAACCGGCACGACTTCAAATTTGTCTTTGCCCGGATCTTTATCAAACAGCGCAATATGGTACGGGCCGCTGAAGAACATGCCGCTCTGACCGGAACGGAAGGAAGGAATCACGTCGGCAGTGGTGGCGTTGATCGCCCCCGGCTGCGTGACTTTTTCGCACATCATGGTGCGCATGAAGGTCATTGCCTGCGCCACTTCCGGGGTATTCAGCGAGGCGCTGAAGGTACCGTTGTGTTCCTTAACGAAGTCGCCGCCCGCCTGCCAGATAAAGCTGCTCATAAACCAGCTGGCGTAGCCACGGGTCGTGGAGGCCGGAACGATAAAGCCGTAGGTATCGTTTTTACCGTTGCCGTCAGGGTCCTGCGTGGTAAAGGCTTTGGCCAGCGTTTGAATATCATCCCAGCTTTTTGGCTGCGGCAGGCCCAGCTTTTCGCGCCAGTCCTTACGGACAAACAGGGCGAAGGTTTGCGCCGAGGTTGGGACGCCGTAGTATTTACCATCGATATAGCGGGTACTGTTCCACGCGGTGGGATACAGCTGGTCGCCGCCGTTGATGGTTTTCGGGTCAATCTCATCAGCGATACCCAACTGGATAAACTGCCCCAACGACGCGGCGTCGTTGAAGATCAGGTCAGGCAAGGCGTTACCCGCAGCGGCACGTGCCAGGCGCTGTTCGAAGTCGGTCGTCGCGTTGAAATACTCAATTTTAATGCCCGTTTTTTGCTCGAACGTCTCGGCCTCCTGTTTGTAGATATTCTTCGAGTCGTTACTTGCGCGGATCCAGACGTTAAGCGTGGTGGCGGCATAGCTCTGACCTATGCCAAGCCCCAAAGCGGAGAGAAGTAATAATGAACGTAATTTATTCGCAGACATGATGGCATATCCTTTTATTGTAGGGCACAACGGTAAATAAATTCGCACCGACCGTTTTGAGAGCCAGCCGGCATTAATACAACATAGGTAAAAATTTATTTTCGAATATTAAATAGAAAGATATTTTCTAATACAACGGGGCAAAAAAGAAATCCTATTTCAAAAACGTAAAAAGTGAATCAGATCACACACAGAAGTGACAGAATAAGTGACAAAAATTATTTATCATTTAATATCATCAAGATATGATTTTACAAGCATTGTTTAGAAAATCAAAAAAAGTAGAAAACCAGCCAGAATCGTGATCTTCATTGCATTAAATGCGTCATTTTTCATCCATCACAATAAGCATGATGAATATCACAAAAAAATTCACTTTGTCTTTTACACTGCACGCCATCCTATTTACACAATTATTTTTGTTAATTAAAAACCCTGCCTTTTGCGTATTCTTAAATACGCAATGGGGTAGTTCTCTTGTTATCTTTTCTCATATTTGCAGAAGGGTTATCACTATGAGTTCAATACCACGCCGAGGTATATTAGGCATTGCCTTACTCTGTTCCGGACTCAGCGCTTCGCTGTACGCTGCCGAACCGTATACGCTGGATGCGAAAGATCTGACCTTCAGTCGCCAGCAGATCGCGGCAAAAGATCCGCTCTTTATGCAGGCCGAAAGCGCGTTGCTAAAAAAAGCCGACCTTGCGCTGAAGCACTCGCTGTTTTCGGTGATGGATAAAACACTGGTGGCGGCCAGCGGCAACAAGCACGATTACTACAGTTTCCCGCCCTACTGGTGGCCGAATCCAGACACCAAAGACGGCCTGCCGTACATCCGTAAAGACGGGCAAACCAATCCCGATGCCAACAGCGATGCGACTGATAAAAACCGTCTGGTGAAGATGAGTAACGATGTCTCCACGCTGGCGCTGGCCTGGTATTTCTCACAGGACGACCGCTATGCGCAAAAAGCGGCGCAGCAGATTAAAACCTGGTTCCTCGACCCGAAAACCCGTATGACGCCCAATCTTCAGTATGCCCAGGCGATCCCCGGCATCAATACCGGTCGCGGCATCGGGATTATCGACAGCCGGGCGCTGGTTGATGTGGTTGACACTATTGCCATTCTGCAATCCTCCGGTGCGCTCAGCGACAAAGACGTGGGCGAGTTGAAGCAGTGGTTTGGCGATTTTTATCACTGGATGACCACCAGCCAGAATGGCTTTGAAGAAGAAAACTGGCATAACAACCACGGCACCTACTTTGATATGCAGGCCGCCACTTTCGCGCTGTTCAGCGGAAAAACCGAGGAAGCCAAAAAACGGCTGTACGTGACCCAGCTGCGGCGTATCGCCGGGCAGTTTGACGTGGAAGGCCGCCAGATGGCCGAGCTGGAACGCACCCGCCCGTGGCACTACAGCAACTTCAATCTCGATGCCTATAGCCGTCTTGGCCGCCTGGGTGAAAAGGCCGGCGTCGATATCTGGAACTTTACCCTCGACGATCACAGCCTGCGCAAGGGTTATCACTACATTGCCGGGTTTATCAACAGCGATACCCCATGGCCGTGGAAAGATCTCGACAAAATGGACGATAAAAAAGCGCTGCGCAACATGGCAACCGCCGCGCATGCCTGGCCGGAAGATGCGTTGTTCCGCGAGAAAGCCCTGTGGCTGCGGGCAAAATATCCTGATGACATCACCACGCTCATCGCCCCTCTTAACGTGCCAACAGAGGTCAGGGATAACCGATAATGAAACAATTTTCTGGGCTATGGCCCGATATTGCCAGACGTGCAGCCGGCAATAGCGGCCTGATTGAACGGCTCATCAAGGATGCACAACCGGCGCTGAATGCCGAGGTGCGTATTCCGCAAAGCGGAATTGCCACCTGGAATCTGTACTATTTTTGCCCGCATCATGGGGTGCGGCTTATCTGGCAGCCGGACTCACCGCACCGTCATTGTTGCCCTGTCGATGGTGAAGCCTTCAGCGGCGAGCCGTGGGACGGCGCGTGGTGGCGAGAAATGAATGGGCGTAACGCCAGCGCCTGTCAGCAGCTCGGGCTGCTGTGGCAGCTCACCGGAGAGGAGATGTATCGCGATAAAGTGCGCACGCTGCTGATGGGCTACGCTGACGTGTATCCCGGCTACGAGATACACGGCGGTATTCCCCACAACGGTCCGGGAAAGATGAACGCGCAAACCCTGTGTGAAGCCAACTGTATTCTGGATATGGCGCTGGGTTACGATTTTATTCAGCACAGCCTGACCGACGTCGAGCGGGAACATATCTGCCGCAACCTGCTGCGCTGCGCGGCGACGTTTTTACAGGCGCATCGTAGCCCGCAAATTCATAACCACGAGGTGAAAATCAGCGCCGCGCTGGGCGTGCTGGGTTTTGTGCTGGAAGATGAAGATCTACTGGAGTTCGCCGTCAACGCCCCCTATGGGCTGCGCTGGCAGCTGGAGCACGGCCTGCTGGCGGAAGGGCTGTGGTTCGAAGGCTCGGTACACTATCACTACTATGCATTACAGGGCTTTTTCGCCTTTGAAAAACTGGCGCGGAACACCCGCTGGAGTCTGCTCGACGGCCCGTGGTACCCACAAATGCTCAGCTTCCCGCTCTCGCTGCTGCTGCCGGATGGCACCTTCCCGCGGCTCAACGACTGCATCGCGGGGCAGGAGAAACTGCACCACCGGGATCTCTACGAATTCGCCTGGTTTATCTGGCGCGATCCGCAGTACGCGGCCGTTTTGCACTTCACCCATGCGCAGCCGGACGAGAGGGAAACCCTGCTATGGCGTGACTGCCCGTTGCCAGAAACCACGCCGGACCCGATCCCTCAGCAGTCGCTGTTTGCGCCGGGCGCGGGCCTGACGCTCTGGCGTCGGCCGCAGCAACAGCAGGCGGTGCTGATTAAACACAGCCCGTGGGGCGGCGAGCATGACCATTATGACAGGCTCAGCCTGATGCTGTGGCAGCGTGACGGTTGGCTACTGCCGGATCTCGGCACTACCGGCTACGGTGCCAGAATGCATTACGACTATTACAAGAACAGCGCCACCCATAACACGTTGACGGTGAATCAGACCAATCAACCTCCCGCCAATGCGGCGGTGCTGGGCTGGCACATGGGCGACGATTATCTGTGGCTGGATACGGAAGTGGATTGGGGACAAGAACCGCCGCAGCTTAACACCCATACCCGCGTAGAGTGGGACGTCGAGGCCTGGCGCGAAGTGCGTTTTCGCCGCCGCCTGCTGTGGCTGGACGACGTGCTAATCGACCTTTCCATGGTCGATAACCCACACCGCCAGCAGCTTGACTGGACGCTGCACCTGGCCGCACGGGCGCTCGATCAAAGCGGTACGCCGATGCCCTTCTCGCTCAGCGGCCCGCTGCGGCACATGGCAGAGTCAACCATGACGCCGTTGCATGGCTGTCAGCCGCGCCATTTTGCCCGCGAAGGCGATACCGTGGCGCTATGGCTGGCCGGTGACGGCGAACTGTGGCAGGGGCTGGCGCCGGATAACCCGGCGGTACGCGACCTCAGCTATCTGGTGATGCGCAACCATCTGCCGCAGGCGCGATTTGTCTGTCTGTGGGATCTGGCCACGCAATCGCCGCTTACCGAGGTCAACGTGCACCATACGGCAATCGGCACGCAGCTCTCATTCTGGCGCGGTGAACGTGTCGCCCACGTCACCCTGTACGATGACCCGGCTTTGCCGCCGGATATTCTTTTCTGACCCACCGCCTTCCGGCAACGGAAGGCGCGCTTACCGCTTCTCGACGGTTATCATGCTGACGAAAGGATAGTACTGCCAGGGAATCGAGCCGCCCTGTTGGTACATTTTAGAAATGGTGCCGTCGAGGTAGAGCATCTGCCTCACGTTGAGGCGCGACTGTGCATAACAGGCAAAATCGTAGAAATTGGTTTCCCGCTCGCTCAGCATAAACACCACCTTACCCTCCGAGGTGATGCCGACGCCGTTGCGCAGCTTACGCGAACTGGCCGATGGCTTCAGCCGCCAGTTAATCACGCCGTTTTCGATCAGCATCGGCCCGGACTGGACCGCATAGTCCATTCCTTTGGTGGATTTCAGCTCATTGATGCTGACGATCCCCGCCTGCTGCCCGCGTAGATAAAACACGCCGCCGGGCTTAATAAAAAAATTCCCGCCGCCGGAGGCGCGGTTCACGGCCACCTTCTGCTGGCCTTTTTCGATATACAGCCCCAGCGGCACATGGGCTTTATCGTAAATGCCGCCGTTCATCGCCATCTGCACCCGACCCTCGTCGTTTATGGCGTTCAACAGCCCGCGTAGCGAATCGTAGGCTTTGCCGTTAGGTTGGCGCCAGTACATGGCAATGCGTTCGTGCTGGGCATCGACGGTGTAACTTTGCAGCGTGAGCTGGGGGTCTGTGAGTTGGCACGCATCCTGCGCGACTGCCGCCAGCGGCGCTATCGCCAGCAACAGGGGTATCATCCGAAAGGTCATCGTTTACTCGTCTTCATCCTCAAAACGGGCGACAATACGTTCGCCGGTATGCGTCGCGCGCAGCTCGTCAGCCACCAGCGCAATGGCCTGGCCGCTCGCCATTCCCTGCGACATCAGCTCCTGAATACGCTCGACGGCTTTCTGCTGCTGCTCATGGCTCAGTGAAGGTAATCCTGCAAACATCATTTACTCCTGCTACATTGTGAGCGCTTATTATTTCATGCTGCCCGATTATTAGCCATAGGCAGCGCAGACCCGGCTGGACTGAATAACGATGTTACACCCTTCAATCATGACGCTTCCCTGGCGACAGGACGCGGCGGAATTCTACTTCGCCCCGCTCAGCGCCTCTCCGTGGGCAATGATGCTGCACTCCGGCTACGCCGAGCACCCGCACAGCCGCTACGATATCGTGGTCGCCGAACCGCGTACCACGCTGCTCACCCACGGCGATATCACCACGGTTAGCACACAAGACGACACGATGACATCAACGGACGATCCGTTAGCTCTGCTACAGCAAGCGCTCGATAACAGCGGGTTTTCCCGCCAGCCGCTGGCTGATATACCGTTTACCGGCGGCGCCGTGGGGCTTTTTGGCTACGATCTGGGACGGCGTTTTGAGAGGCTGCCCACGCAGGCGCAGCACGATATTGCGCTGCCGGACATGGCGATAGGAATTTATGACTGGGCGCTGATCGTCGACCACCAGCGTCAGGTCGTCACCTTGCTAAGCTATGGCGACGTGGAAGCTCGTCTGGCATGGCTACAGCAGCAGGTTGCGCCGCCGTCGGCCCCCTTCACCCTCACCTCGGCGTGGCGGTCCAATATGAGCCGCCAGCAGTACGGCGAAAAATTCCGCCATGTGCAGGCCTACCTGCGCAGCGGCGACTGCTATCAGGTGAATCTGGCGCAACGTTTTCAGGCCACCTATCAGGGCGATGAATGGTCGGCGTTTGTCCGGCTGAACCGCGCCAACCGCGCGCCGTTCAGCGCGTTTCTACGCCTGGCTGACGGCGCGATTCTGAGCCTGTCTCCGGAACGTTTTATCCAGCTTCAACAGCAACAGATCCAGACTCGCCCGATCAAAGGCACGCTGCCACGGCTGGAAGATCCGCAGGCAGATGCTGCGCAGGCGTTGAAGCTGGCCAACTCACCGAAAGATCGGGCAGAAAACCTGATGATTGTCGACCTGATGCGCAACGACATTGGCCGCGTGGCAACGCCCGGCAGCGTGCGAGTGCCGGAACTGTTTGTGGTGGAGCCGTTCCCGGCGGTGCATCATCTGGTGAGCACCATTACCGCCGAACTCCCTGCGGCGCTTCACGCCAGCGATCTCCTGCGTGCCGCTTTTCCTGGCGGCTCTATCACCGGCGCGCCGAAAGTCCGCGCCATGGAGATTATCGACGAGCTGGAACCGCATCGTCGCAACGCATGGTGCGGCAGCATCGGCTACCTCAGCGCCTGTGGCAATATGGATACCAGTATCACTATTCGTACCGTCACGGCGACCAACGGCACGCTGTACTGCTCGGCGGGCGGGGGGCTGGTGGCCGATAGCAATGAAGATGCGGAATATCAGGAAACATTTGATAAAGTTAATCGTATCTTACATCAACTGGAGTCCTGAGCATGGCAGACCGTTCGTTGGATCTGGACGATTTTCTCTCCCGCTTTCAGCTACTTCGCCCACAGCCAACCCGCTCGGCGCTCAACGCCCGCCAGGCGGCGGTACTGATACCAATCGTCCGCCGCCCGCAACCTGGGCTGCTACTCACGCAGCGTTCCGCACGTTTGCGCAAACACCCCGGCCAGGTGGCCTTTCCCGGCGGTGCGGTGGACAGCAGCGACGCCTCGCTGATTGCCGCCGCCCTGCGTGAAGCGCAGGAAGAAGTGGCGATTCCCCCCGAGTGCGTCGATATCATCGGCGTGTTGCCGCCGGTTGATAGCGTCACCGGCTTTCAGGTCACGCCGGTCGTCGGCGTGATCCCGCCGAATCTGCATTATCACGCCAGTGAAGATGAAGTGGCGTCGGTGTTTGAAATGCCGCTGGCCGAAGCGCTGCGTCTGGGGCGCTATCATCCTCTTGATATCCACCGCCGCGGTAATTCGCATCGCGTCTGGCTCTCCTGGTATCAGCACTATTTTGTCTGGGGCATGACCGCTGGCATCATTCGTGAGCTGGCGCTACAAGTGGGCCTGAAGCCCTGACTATACTCTTCATGACCGCCGGTTTTCAGTATTAGTAAAATCACGGCTATTCATTAGTTAAATTCATGTGAATAGTTAAGCTGAACGCCGGCTTCCCTCATACACTATGCGCAGTGATTACATCGTTGCCGCAACGGCGCGGCAACCCTGTCAGGAGTGTTAAAGTGATTAGTATATTCGACATGTTCAAGGTGGGGATTGGCCCCTCATCTTCCCATACTGTAGGGCCGATGAAGGCTGGCAAACAGTTCGTCGATGACCTGGTCGAAAAGGGACTGATTGATGACGTGACGCGCGTTGCCGTCGACGTCTACGGTTCCCTTTCCCTCACCGGTAAGGGCCACCATACCGATATCGCCATTATTATGGGGCTGGCGGGCAACCAGCCGGATACCGTGGATATTGATGCGATCCCCGCGTTTATTCGCGACGTCGAAACCCGCGGGCGTCTGCTGCTGGCCAATGGCCGCGTCGAGGTCGATTTCCCGGCGGATGACGGCATGCGTTTTCGCAGCGAGAACCTGTCGCTGCACGAGAACGCCATGCAGATCCACGCGTGGGCGGGCGATACGCTGGTCTACAGCAAAACCTATTACTCTATCGGCGGCGGCTTTATCGTTGATGAAGAACACTTCGGCAAAGAAGCCAGCAACGCGGTAACCGTCCCCTACCCGTTTGCCTCCGCCACCGAAATGCTCGGCTACTGCAAAGAGACCGGCCTGTCGCTGTCCGGCATGGTGATGCAGAACGAGCTGGCGCTGCACAGCAAGCAAGAGATTGAAGACTACTTTGCTAACGTCTGGCAGACCATGCGCGCCTGTATCGACCGCGGCATGAATACCGAAGGCATTCTGCCCGGGCCGCTGCGCGTGCCGCGTCGCGCGTCCGCCCTGCGTCGTATGCTGGTGTCCAGCGACAAGCTCTCTCACGACCCGATGAACGTCGTGGACTGGGTGAACATGTTCGCGCTGGCGGTCAACGAAGAAAACGCTGCCGGCGGCCGCGTAGTGACCGCGCCAACCAACGGCGCCTGCGGCATCGTCCCGGCCGTGCTGGCCTATTACGATCACTTTATCGAGCCGGTCACCCCGGATATCTACATCCGCTACTTCCTGGCCTCCGGAGCGATTGGCGCACTGTATAAAATGAACGCCTCAATTTCCGGCGCGGAAGTCGGCTGTCAGGGCGAAGTGGGCGTTGCGTGCTCAATGGCGGCGGCGGGCCTTGCCGAGCTGCTGGGCGCCAGCCCGGAACAGGTTTGCGTGGCGGCGGAAATTGGTATGGAGCACAATCTGGGGCTGACCTGTGACCCGGTTGCCGGTCAGGTGCAGGTGCCGTGTATCGAACGTAACGCCATCGCGTCGGTGAAAGCCATCAACGCCGCGCGCATGGCCATGCGTCGTACCAGTGAACCGCGCGTGTCGCTCGATAAGGTTATCGAGACGATGTACGAAACCGGTAAAGATATGAACGCGAAATACCGCGAAACCTCCCGCGGCGGCCTGGCCATTAAAGTACAGTGTGACTAATCACACTTTTCACCCACCCCTAATACGGGTGGGTGAATTATTCCCTTCTTTTCCCTCACAATGTTCGCTTGCCACTACACTTGCCTTTACAGCACTGGTATTTTCAATATCACTCTATCCGCACTGAGCATCGGACATGCAAACAGCACAATGGATTATCAGGAAGTATCTCCGTAAGCGAATCGCTGTTTGCGTGATTATCGCGGTGGGTGCCTTTGCATTTACCCTGGGGACGCGATTTATTTCGCAGCGTAGCGTAAATCAGCAACAGATCGATGCGCTGACATCCCATTCCGTCGAACGTCTGAATAAAATATTACGGCCGGTGGAAACGCAGCGTCAGGCAATGCTGGCGCTGGTTGGCCAACCCTGTATGGCCATCCATCTTCCGTTGCGCAAACTGGCGGTTACCCTACAGACGGTACGCTCAATTGCACTCATAAAATCGGGACAGCTGTACTGTTCCAGCGCGCTCGGCGCGCGCGATGTGGCCGTCCATTCCCTGCAGCCGCAGTTGCCGACCCGCCAGCCGCTGCTTGCGCTGACCACCGATCATTCCCTGCTCAAGGGAACGCCGATACTGATTCAATGGTATCCGGCATCTGCCGACGGACAGGACGGCGTGCTGGTGTCGATTAACATTGATCTCATCAGCAATATTATTCTTGAACCCTCCCCACCACTGATTAACCACATCAGTCTCAACGTGGGCGGGCACCATTTTCAGCATGAGGCCGGGATTACCGATGCGCTGGTCAGCGACGGTGACATCGTCTATACCCGCGCCTCGACGGCGTTTCCTTTTAGCGTCACCGCCCACAGCCCCGGCGCCGACCAGTTGGCCTTGCGCAATCTGGTCTCCGAGCTGCCGCTGGCTATCATTATGAGCGTGCTGTTTACCTGGATTGCCTGGCTGGCCACCGCCGGGCGGCTCAGCTTTTCGCGGGAAATCAATATGGGGATCGCAGGCAAGGAGTTCAGTCTGTACTGTCAACCGCAGATGGATGCCCGCATGCAGCGTTGTGTCGGCGTCGAGATCCTGCTGCGGTGGCACAATCCCAGAGTCGGCTGGGTAGAACCGGACGTTTTTATCCCGATTGCGGAAACGCAAAACCTGATTATTCCACTCACTCGCTATGTGATTAGCGAAACGGCGCAAAAACTGCATCTTTTCCCTAAAGACAGCGAATTCCAGATAGGCATTAACGTTGCCGCTCCCCACTTCAAGAACGGTCGTCTGCTGAAGGATCTACATCAACACTGGTTTAGCCGTCAGCCCATTCAGCAGTTAACGGTCGAACTAACCGAGCGCGATGCTCTGCACGATGTGAACTACGAAGTGCGCAGCGACCTGGGGAATCACCAGATCAAGCTGGCGATCGATGACTTTGGTACCGGCAACAGTTCCCTATCCTGGCTCGAGATGCTGCATCCCGATGTACTGAAGATTGATAAATCCTTCACCAGCGCCATTGGCACCGATGCGGTGAATTCAACGGTCACGGACATCATTATCGCGCTGGGGCAACGGCTGAACATCGAACTGATTGCGGAGGGCGTGGAGACCCGCGAGCAGGCGCAGTATTTGCAGCGTCACGGCGTCCACTTGTTACAGGGATATCTGTTTTCAGCGCCGATGCCGCTGGCGGATTTTCCGCAGTGGCTGGCCGAGCAGGAAAGCAGAAAAAACTAGCCCGGCGTCAACGTTGACGCCGGGCTACCGGGTATTACTCTTCTTCGTCGTGCGCGGAAACCAGCTTCACGACGCGCACCTGATCGACGCGATAGCTATTGGCTTCGGTCACGGTGATTTGCAAGGACGGCAGTTCAACCGTCTCCCCTACCGCCGGAATCTGACCGTTTACCGCAATCACCAGCCCCGCAACGGTCGCGTAGTCGTTATCTTCATCGACCAAATTATCGAGATCCAGGGTCTGCTGTAATGCATGCAGGTCCGTGGTGCCTTTCACCAACCAACCTTCACCATCGGCCACGATTTCCGGCGTTTCATCGGCATCCGGGAACTCACCGGCAATGGCTTCCAGCACGTCAAGCGGCGTCACCAGCCCCTGAACCACACCAAACTCGTTGGTCACGATGACGAAACTCCCGCGCGCCCGGCGCAGTACGCCCAGCAGGTTAATCGGGTCGAGAGTATCCGGCACGATAATCGCCGGGGTCGCCGCGGCAATAGCCAACACGTCTTCGCCCGCTTCCAGCGCTACCAGCAGCTCTTTGGCGCGGACAATACCCACAATTTCATCCAGCTCACCGCGGCATACCGGGAAGAGGCTATGCGGCGATGACAGCAGCTGTTCGCGAATTTCATCCGCGCTCAGATCGGCATCAACCCAGCTAATTTCACCGCGCGGCGTCATGATGCTGCGCAGCGAGCGCGAGGCCAGGGTCAGCACGCCGTTAATCATGTAGCGTTCTTCTTCGACAAATGCCCCTTCCGGCACCGGCACGTTCGGCTGGTGTCCTTCTTCCTGAGCGGCGCTCACCGGCTTGCGATTCCCCATCAGGCGCAGAATGGCATCGGCAGTACGCGCACGCAGCGGCAGCGTCGATTGATGACGGATAAAGTTCCGGCGCGCAATCTGGTTAAACAGCTCAATGATGATCGAGAAGCCAATCGCTGCGTACAGGTAGCCTTTCGGAATATGGAAACCGAAACCTTCCGCGACCAGGCTCAGGCCGATCATCAGCAGGAAGCTCAGACAGAGCACCACCACCGTCGGATGCTGGTTGACGAAGTTCGTCAGCGGTTTTGACGCCAGTAACATCACGCCCATAGCAATCACCACCGCGGCCATCATGACCGGCAGATGGTTCACCATTCCGACCGCCGTAATCACCGCATCCAGCGAGAACACGGCATCGAGCACCACAATCTGCATGACCACGACCCAGAAGCTGGAATAGCCTTTGCCGTGGCCCGAATCGTGCTGACGGTTTTCCAGACGCTCGTGCAGCTCCGTGGTCGCTTTAAACAGCAGGAACAGGCCACCCACCAGCATAATCAGGTCTCGCCCGGAGAAGGCCTGCCCCCATACGCTGAACAGCGGCGCGGTCAGGGTCACCATCCACGAAATCACGGAAAGCAGCCCCAAACGCATGACCAGCGCCAGCGACAGACCGATAAGACGGGCTTTATCTCGTTGTTTAGGCGGTAGTTTATCGGCAAGAATCGCGATAAAGACCAGGTTATCAATGCCGAGAACGATTTCCAGAACGACAAGCGTCAACAATCCGGCCCAAATTGACGGGTCCATTAACAGTTCCATAAACCACTCCAACGAGAGACGTGACGAGTCATCGCTATGTCATGTTTAAGCGAGACGATACCGGATGATAGAAAAGCGTGGCGCGAGGGGCCAGGAAGTGTGCCGCAAGAGCGGTTAATTGCGAAAAGGCGTCGGTGACGATCCATACTACGGGCTGATGCCCTATACTCCTGTGTGATTAAACGGATATACAACATAGCAAAAACAAATGACATTTTGGCAGAGATTTACGAGTCTTTGCAAAATGTAAGGTAATTTTTTGCAGCCTGAAATAATTGTCGGCCTTTAACTAAATTACGGATCTTCATCACATTAATTATTCTTTCACTGTCTAAAATAATTCTCGGTAATTATTGGTTTATCTCTCTAACCCTTGTCTGAATCGATTCGGTAACGACATCGGCTCAAAATGTATCAGGTCTACTGATGCACACGATAATAAAAGGAGGTAGCAAGTGACGATTGCTATTGTTATAGGCACACATGGTTGGGCAGCAGAACAACTGCTGAAAACGGCAGAGATGCTGTTGGGTGAGCAGGAGAATGTTGGCTGGATCGATTTCGTGCCTGGCGAGAATGCAGAAACGTTAATCGAAAAATACAACGCGCAGCTGGCAAAGCTTGATACCAGCAAAGGCGTGTTGTTCCTGGTCGACACCTGGGGCGGTAGCCCGTTCAACGCGGCAAGCCGTATCGTTGTCGATAAAGAAAACTATGAAGTGATTGCCGGCGTCAACGTCCCGATGCTGGTCGAAACCTTCATGGCCCGTGACGACAACCCGAGCTTCGACGAACTGGTTGCTCTGGCCGTTGAAACCGGTAGCGAAGGCGTGAAAGCGCTGAAAGCAAAACCGGTTGAAAAAGCCGCTCCGGTCGCGGCCCCTGCCGCACCGAAAGCCGCTGCGCCAGCGAAACCAATGGGCCCGAACGATTACATGGTGATCGGTCTGGCGCGTATCGATGACCGTCTGATTCACGGCCAGGTTGCGACCCGTTGGACCAAAGAGACGAACGTGACCCGCATTATTGTCGTCAGCGATGAAGTCGCTGCTGATACCGTGCGTAAAACGCTGCTCACTCAGGTTGCACCTCCTGGCGTAACGGCACACGTTGTCGATGTCGCCAAAATGATCCGCGTCTACAACAACCCGAAATATGCGGGCGAACGCGTTATGCTGCTGTTCACTAACCCGACAGAAGTGGAACGTGTTGTAGAAGGCGGTGTGAAAATCACCAGCGTCAATATCGGCGGGATGGCTTTCCGTCAGGGTAAAACCCAGGTGAATAACGCCATTTCCGTTGATGAGAAAGATATCGAAGCGTTTAAGAAACTGAACGCACGCGGTATCGAGCTGGAAGCCCGTAAGGTCTCCACCGATCAGAAACTGAAAATGATGGATCTGATTGCCAAAGCGGAAAAATAACCGTTCTGGCCCGTTTTTTAGCTTTCACACTTAAGTCTGTATAAGCAATAGGAGAAGTACAATGGAGATTACCACTCTTCAGATTGTGCTGGTGTTCATCGTCGCATGTATCGCGGGTATGGAGTCGGTACTTGATGAATTTCAGTTCCACCGTCCGCTGGTGGCCTGTACGCTGATCGGTGCCGTTCTCGGGGACATGAAAACCGGTATTATCATCGGTGGTACCCTTGAAATGATCGCACTGGGTTGGATGAACATCGGTGCGGCAGTAGCACCGGATGCTGCCCTGGCCTCAATTATCTCTACCGTTCTGGTTATCGCCGGTCACCAAAGCATCGGCGCGGGTATCGCGCTGGCGATTCCGCTGGCCGCAGCAGGCCAGGTTCTGACCATCATCGTTCGTACTATCACCGTGGCTTTCCAGCACGCGGCGGATAAAGCGGCGGAAAACGGTAACCTGACCGCGCTCTCGTGGCTGCACGTCTCTTCCCTGTTCCTGCAGGCAATGCGTATCGCGATTCCGGCGGTTATCGTCGCTGTTTCTGTCGGTACCAGCGAAGTTCAGGGCATGCTGAACGCGATTCCGGAAGTGGTAACCAGCGGTCTGAACATCGCCGGTGGTATGATCGTCGTAGTAGGTTATGCGATGGTTATCAACATGATGCGCGCAGGCTACCTGATGCCGTTCTTCTACCTCGGTTTCGTCACCGCGGCATTTACTAACTTCAACCTGGTTGCTCTGGGTGTGATTGGCGCAGTAATGGCCATCCTCTACATCCAGCTGAGCCCGAAATATAACCGCGTAGCCGGTGCCCCAGCTCAGGCAGCTGGCAATAACGATCTCGACAACGAACTGGACTAACAGGTGAGCGAAATGGTTGATATGACTAAAACTACCACCGAGAAAAAACTCACTCCGAGTGACATTCGTGGCGTGTTCATTCGTTCTAACCTGTTTCAGGGTTCATGGAACTTCGAACGTATGCAGGCGCTGGGCTTCTGCTTCTCCATGGTTCCGGCGATCAAACGCCTGTACCCAGAGAACAACGATGCGCGTAAACAGGCTATTAAGCGTCACCTGGAATTCTTTAACACCCATCCGTACGTAGCCGCTCCAGTACTGGGCGTTACGCTGGCGATGGAAGAACAGCGCGCTAACGGCGCAGAGATTGACGATGGTGCCATCAACGGTATCAAAGTTGGTCTGATGGGTCCGCTGGCAGGCGTGGGTGACCCGATCTTCTGGGGTACCGTTCGCCCGGTATTCGCTGCACTGGGTGCAGGTATCGCGATGAGCGGCAGCCTGCTGGGTCCTTTGCTGTTCTTTATCCTGTTTAACGCAGTCCGTCTGCTGACCCGTTACTACGGTGTCGCCTACGGCTACCGTAAAGGTATCGATATCGTTAAGGATATGGGCGGCGGCTTCCTGCAGAAACTGACTGAGGGGGCATCCATCCTCGGCCTGTTTGTCATGGGGGCGTTGGTGAATAAGTGGACGCATGTGAACATCCCGCTGGTGGTATCAACCATCACCGGTCAGGATGGTCAGACTCGCGTCACCACCGTGCAGACTATCCTCGACCAGCTGATGCCGGGTCTGGTACCGCTGCTGTTGACCTTCGCCTGTATGTGGCTGCTGCGTAAGAAAGTTAACGCCCTGTGGATTATCGTTGGCTTCTTCGTCATCGGTATCGTGGGCTACGCAATCGGCCTGCTGGGTCTGTAATATCTGCTGTACGCCGGGGGCCTGTGCCCCCGGTTTTTTTTATCTGGAGGCTTAATGACAATAACGGATCTGATACTGGTTCTTTTCATTCTCGCGCTGCTGGCATTCGCCATTTACGACCAGTTCATTATGCCCCGCCGTCATGGCGTTACCCTGCTCTCGGTTCCCCTGCTGCGCCCTGGACGCGTAGACAGCGTTATCTTCGTGGTGCTGATTGTCATTCTGGTTTATAACAATGTCACCCATCACGGCGAAATCATCACCACGTGGTTATTATGCACGCTGGCGCTGATGGGCTTTTATCTCTTCTGGATCCGTAGCCCGAAGATTATTTTCAAAACAGAAGGCTTTTTCTTCGCTAATGCGTGGATCAAATACAGCCGAATCCAGAAAATGAATTTATCCGAGGATGGCGTGCTGGTGATGCAATTAGAGCAGCGCCGTCTTCTTGTTCGGGTCAAAAATATTGACGACCTGGAAAAGATCTACAACCTTCTCATTAATAATCAATAACTTAAAATATAGCCATCACTATAACTGGATTATTTTTACACAGCAGAGTTATAGCGTTGGCTATGTTTATTCCCACAAACCCTACCCTATTTATTAACCTCTTGATTACGCAATAAATCTAAATGAAAATCGTTATCATTAAAAGGCGAAATATACAATACCAAGAGTTGTTTTATATTCTAAAAATATGTTAAGGTTGCGCCCGTCGTTGGGGAGTAGCTGATTTCCACTAGCTGGAAATGTACGTGTCAACATACTCGTTGCAAAACGTGGTGCGTACGGATTACATCAGTAGTCAAGCGAGACCATAGACGCATTTTCTGCTGATTACTGGGGGCAGGAATGTGTCGTATGGAAACTTCCCGGTCTGGACACGCTCATGAATTTAACCGCCACTATCCTCCTTGCCTTAGGTATGTCGATGGATGCATTCGCTGCATCGATTGGTAAAGGCGCCACCCTGCATAAACCCAAATTCTCTGAAGCGCTGCGTACCGGTCTGATCTTTGGCGTCATCGAAATGCTTACCCCGCTGATCGGCTGGGGTCTGGGCATGCTGGCCAGCCAGTTCGTGATGGAATGGAGCCACTGGGTAGCCTTTATTCTGCTGGTGTTTCTCGGCGGGCGTATGATTATCGAGGGCGTGCGCGGTAATGATGACGACGACGAAGAAAAAGAAGCGCCGCGTCGCCATGGCTTCTGGCTGTTGGTCACAACGGCGATTGCCACCAGCCTTGATGCAATGGCCGTCGGTGTTGGTCTGGCATTCCTGAAGGTCAATATTCTGACCACCGCGTTTGCCATCGGCTGCGCCACTTTTATGATGTCAACGCTGGGTATGATGGTCGGCCGCTTTATCGGCCCGCTGCTTGGCAAACGGGCCGAAATTCTGGGCGGGGTCGTGCTTATCGCCATCGGCGCGCAGATCCTCTACGCGCACTACATGGGCTAATCTGCCTCACGGCGCCAGGCGTGAATCGCAAAATCCGTCTGGCAGCCAAACTGCGTCTGCTGCTGCAACGTCTCCCACACTTCCGGCTTCGCCCGCCACGCGAACGGCGTCATCTGCAATAGCGTCACCGCTTCACTGCCGGTCAACTGCATCGGGTATGCCAGCGCGTCGTGGCTCTCGAGCGTAAACCCCTCAATCACTTCCGAATGCGGCGCATGCAGCTGTACTTCGTTGTAGATAAGCGCCTTTAGCTCCACGAGATGACGTGGCCCCGGCGTCACCGTAATCACCCACCCGCCAGGTCTCACGACCCGCTTAAGCTCGGACGGATTGCAGGGCGCATAAATGCGGATCACCGCATCCATACTGCTATCAGCAAAAGGCAGGCGCTGGCTGGAGGCGACGCAAAAATTCACCTGCGGATAGCGCTTAGCGCCAAATCGGACCGCCGTTTTTGACACATCCAGCCCCCAGGTTTCCTGCGTCAGCGCGGCAAACGCATGGGTGTAATAACCTTCCCCACAGCCAATATCCAGCAGCTGTTGCGGGTGAATGGCTTCCAGCTTATCGCTCACCGCATCGCGCAGCGGTTGATAGTGCCCGGCATCCAGAAAAGCGCGGCGAGCCTGCATCATCTCCGCACTATCGCCCGGATCGCGAGAACGCTTGTGCTGCACTGGCAGGAGGTTAACGTAGCCCTCTTTCGCCCGGTCAAACTGATGACGCTGTGGGCAAAGGTAACTATTGCCGCTGCGCGTGAGCGGCGCGTGGCAGAGCGGACAACTGTAGGACATAACAACTCCGGCGAGATAACAAAGGGCGAAAGTGTACCGCTATTCTGGCACGGGCGGAAGGCGACGCGAGGGTTTAAAGCGGATAGAGATAAAAATGATAAAGCCCCGCAAACGCGAGGCTTTATGTCTGATAATGTTGCGCTTGCGCGCCGCAAGATCAGTGGGTATCGAATCAGATAGCGGTTACGTTAACAGCCGCTGGGCCTTTCTGGCCGTCCTGAATTTCGAACTCAACGTTCTGACCTTCAGCCAGAGTTTTGAAGCCGTTACCCTGGATTGCAGAGAAATGTACGAATACATCTTTGCTGCCGTCAGCCGGAGTAATGAAGCCAAAACCTTTAGACTCGTTGAACCACTTAACTTGACCTTTAATCTTTGCCATTTGCAAAATTCCTTAGAGTGTTTTCTGCGCCCGCAGGCGTTTTCATAGATAAAACTGAGACATGACTGCATGAGGCACTAATATAAGGTTCGGCAGAGAAGCGGTATTCAACGTCAACGTGTTTACTCAGAACTTCTTTACTGATAATGCCATACATAAACAGAACTGTACCTCGTTTAACCCAAAACGTGTTATCACATACAACGTAAATAATGGCAAGCCATTTTTAAACGTGACTCGATCGGCCGCACAAATCCCAACAAATCATTTGCTCAAGGGCACATTTATGCCTAAGAGAACGCGCTGCCGGGGGGCTATCCGCATGCCGTAAACGTGACCTAGAGTACGGTAACGTAAGACATTTTTAACATAGACCAACTTTTTTCCTACGTCCAGAATGCCGTTACGATGACCAAAAAATTTATATCTTTAGATTAATTTCGCTATAACGTTTTCACCTGTCATTTTGATGGCCGGTTATAAGTCCATTCTTACCGCATGATGCGCTTCGAAGATGTTCGGATAATTGCTCGCGTTATTTTGCACCAAAATAATGATCGTTTTGTGACATTGCCTCATAACAACGCAATAAAAACGTTTCGCTATTACGGAGTGGATTATGCAACGTTGATTCGCCTGGTTATTAAGCACCACTACAACATTATTACGGGTGATAAAATTGCGAGTAGAAATAATACACATCAATGAGTCATGAATAACAATAACATACTGTTATGTCATCAGCCGGGATGGAAGATTGACGCTGGCGCTGGCTGATGTTTGCGCAATACCATGACGAACGTACGCAATGAGATAAGACTGGCAGAGAAGAAACGGATATGCACCAGGGCAGTGCATGAGCATTCAGTCCGGCAGCCCATCGCAGGCTGCGCGGAGTCATCACCTAAAGTTATTATCGTTCGGCAACCAGGCGAATAAAATCGTCTTTGTCGTCTTCTTTTACGTTTACCGCCTGCGGCGTCTCTTCTTCCTTTTTCTCTGGCTCATTGGCTTCGCATAAACGACGCAGCAGCGCATTTTGACGCTTTTGCTGATCGAGCAGCGATTCAAGGAGTTCGATTTGCTCGTTAGCGCGAGAACTGGCGCGATTCACAAAGAACCACAGAACCAGACCGACTAACAGTAGCAGGAAGGATAACGCCAGAGATGCCAGATTTAATGCCCCAGAACTTACAAGATCACTCATTTCACCACCTCAAAAGGAACGATCTATTCTACCACTCACATCACGGAAGGAAATGCTGCCGGCAAAAATGTTTTACCAGGGTATAAACCGGTTAATGCTACAAACGCCGCTGAAAAACTGAACGTCCTGATCGCACATCACGTTGATCATTTGTGTCCAGAGCAGCAGGCAGGCAGCAATCACGAGTATCAGTAATACCCACCGAAACTTTTTCACTCCACTCTCCGCATGAATTCTTATTCAGATATAACCAGGTTAGCATGCTAACCTTAAACCGCGGCTAACTGTAATGGCATCTCGTGCTTTTAGGAATCATAGACTTGTGTCAATCCGTAATCGCGTTACGGTAGTATTCATGAGAGAAATAATAGAAGAGGAATTATTATGCGCCTGTTAATCAGGATCATCGTTTGCCTGGTCATCATTGCGATAGGAGTACTGTTGAGCGGATATGGCGTACTGGCGGGAAGCCAGAAGACCGCGGGCGGTCTGGGGCTTCAATGTAAGTATTTGACGGCTCAAGGGTTCAGCACCGCATTTTACCTGCACGGTGATAACGGCGTGGTCGGGCGACCAAGTTGCCCGTTGCTGCGCAAAACAGCCAGCGTCGTCGACGAAGGTTAACAACAGACAAAAAAAAGCCCGGTGCATTACCGGGCTTTTTTATTTCGCGATCAGAACGGGTAGTCGTTATAGCCCATCTGCTCGGAAATTTTACGCGCAGCGGTATGCAGCATCTCCACATACTCATGCAGGCGCTCTTCAGAGAAACGCAGCGTAGGGAAAGAGATACTCAAACCGGCGATCACCACGCCAAAACGGTCAAAGACCGGCACGCCGATACAGCGCAACCCTTCTTCCTGCTCTTCGTTATCCTCGCCATAACCCTGCTTACGCACCTGTTCCAGCACGGTGATTAGCTCATCGGTGTTGGCAATCGTGCGCTCGGTGCTGCACTTATACTCAACGCCTTCGAGGATCTGACGAACTTCAGCGGTATCACGCCAGGCCAACAGAACCTTACCAATAGCCGTACTGTACAGCGGGTTACGACGCCCTACGCGGGAGTACATACGCAGGTTATACATGGAGTCAATTTTATGGATGTAGACAATGCTGTCTTCATCAAGCGCACCCAGGTGAATGGTCTCTTTCGTCAGACGAGAGAGTTCACGCATCTGGATGTCCGCGCTGCGGATCAGATCGACGTTTTGCAACGCCCGAGCGCCCAGCTCAAAAAGCTTCAGGGTCAACGAATACTTTTCAGATTCCCCTTCCTGGGCAACATAACCCAAAGACTTCATGGTTTGCAAAAAGCGATAAACGGTGCTTTTCGACATCATGACGCGCTGCGAAAGTTCAGTAATGCCAATTTCGCGTTCTTCGCCAAGCGCCTGCAGGATACCAAATACCTTTAGTACCGAAGAGACAGAATCTGGCTGCTTGTCCAAATCTGCTGCTGACATTTATCACCTCATCGCAACTGTTTTATAAATATTAGAACCGGTTTTTATTATAATTTCGCAAAGCCTCCGTAGCAATGAAACTTCTGTGACCTGGTTACAAATCTTAGACATTCAATTGATTAATCAATGCTAGAATCATTCTCTGGTTAATAATTTCCTCAAAAACAACTTTCCACATGACTAGAAACATGATTGATGGCCTGCCGCTGCCACAACGGTACGGGGCCATTTTGACGATTGTGATCGGCATTACGATGGCCGTTCTCGACGGCGCGATCGCCAACGTTGCATTACCGACTATCGCCAGCGATCTGAATGCGTCACCGGCAGCATCTATTTGGATCGTGAATGCTTATCAGATTGCGATTGTGATCTCCCTGCTCTCTCTCTCTTTCCTTGGCGACATGATTGGCTATCACCGCATCTATAAAGCGGGCCTGGTGGTCTTTACCCTCGCTTCACTGTTCTGCGCCTTCTCAAACTCGCTGGAGATGCTGACCCTGGCGCGCATTCTCCAGGGCTTCGGCGGAGCGGCATTGATGAGCGTGAATACAGCGCTGATTCGTCTTATTTACCCACAACGCCAGCTCGGACGCGGCATGGGCATCAACTCCTTTGTCGTGGCCGTCTCCTCGGCGGCCGGCCCGACTATCGCGGCGGCCATTCTTTCGTTGGCGACCTGGCAGTGGCTCTTTTTTATCAACGTGCCGCTGGGCGTTATCGCCTGGCTGCTGGCCGTACGTTTCCTGCCATCGAACGGCACGCGCAGCCAGTCAACGCGCTTCGATCTACCGAGCGCAGTAATGAATGCCCTGACCTTTGGTCTGCTTATCACAGCGCTGAGCAGCTTTGCTCAAGGAGAGTCTATTAAGCTGGTGCTGGCCGAAGTGGCTGCGCTGCTGGTCATTGGTTTCTTCTTCGTCCGCCGTCAGCTACGCCTGCCGGTACCGCTGCTGCCGGTTGATCTGCTGCGTATTCCGCTGTTTTCGTTATCCATTTGCACCTCCATCTGCTCGTTTTGCGCGCAAATGCTGGCCATGGTTTCACTGCCGTTCTTCCTGCAGACGATGGTTGGCCGTAGCGAAGTTGAAACCGGTCTTCTGCTGACGCCATGGCCGCTGGCAACGATGGTGATGGCGCCGCTGGCAGGCTATCTGATTGAGCGCGTTCACGCCGGTCTACTCGGCGCGCTGGGAATGGGGATAATGGCCTGCGGACTGTTTGCCATGGCGATGCTGCCCGCCTCACCGAGCGATCTGGATATTATCTGGCGAATGCTGCTGTGCGGTGCTGGCTTTGGCCTGTTCCAGTCCCCTAATAACCATACGATTATTGCCTCCGCCCCCCGCAACCGCAGCGGCGGTGCCAGCGGTATGCTCGGCACGGCGCGCCTTCTCGGACAGAGCACCGGCGCGGCATTGGTGGCGCTGATGTTTAATGTCTTCGGCAATGGCGGCACCCACTTGTCTCTACTGCTGGCAGGCACGCTTGCCGTCGTCGCCACGCTATTTAGCGGCCTGCGGGTAACACAGCCGCGCGCGCGCAGTTAAGCACGCTCGCCCGATGATAGCCACCGGTTGTCTAACGCGTGGCTATCATCGGGCAAGTCCAACAGCTTGTTTTTGAAAATAAACAGGCAAGCCTCATTAAAATTCTCCACGCCAAGACGTTCGGACAGCTCGGTTCGTTGGCGATAAAGCCCTCTTACCGACGTATTCAACATCTCGGCCGCTTCTTCCATTGTCATCCCCTTCATAAGCAGATGTAGCATCAGCCGCTCATCGTCGCTGAGCACAAGGTTTTCCAGCCAGGCTGAGGTTAAGCGGCGGCTTTTCATGTTCAACAGCAGCGTAAATAATGCCGTAATATCCGTCGGCTCAAGCAGGTTGCGAAAAAACAACTTCATGTTCAGCATTTCAGCTTCACGATAACGCATATCCAGCAAGATACAGGAGACCGGTTTTTTCGAGCGCGAGGCATCATGTATCAGGTAGTCATAACAATGGAGCGGTGAACGACTATCAATCAATACAGAATATTCGTCGGCACTGCCATCAAATACCTTATGATCAATCGAATCTAGCTGGATAATATCCGGAAACAACAGTTCAATGCCTCTGACGAGGTAGCTGTCTTGCGTTACTAAAAGTATAGATGTTGCCACAAATCATCCCTTATACATTAAAGCAGGAACATCCTTTCAGGAGAAAAGACAACCTCCATTGCATGGCTTATTATAATGGTGACAAACTTTTCTGATTTGATTACCTCTCTGCCCGTCATATCAAGACTCTGCAACAGGCAGGATGACAATGACTATTCGTGATTATAATTAAAAAACAACCACAGAAAAGATCCTGTTTTAGAGATTAAGAGTTTTTGTCATAAAACATCCTAAATATTGTCTGTTTACCCGTCATTTCACGACATAACCCACCTAACGCCACAGCCATCACATAACCGCATGAAATACAACAAAATAGATCATTATCAATAATTTAAAATTAAATCTAATGAACCAAAAAACCCTAATTTTGCAGTTATCTACAGATAATTCCTAAAACATAGCGGCCATTTTCGGTATATTTATCAGCAAACCTATCCGGTGTATATTAGCTTTCATTCGGCTCCATCTGAGGAAATGCTTTATTACCTAAAGGTAAGTTAGACACGTCAAAAGAACAATCTGGTTAGCGCAATTATTACCTTTTCCTGAATCAGGATTGAAAGGCGGCCACTTTTTGTCATGGACACTGGATACAGTTATGGTAAATAGATATGGATAGCTCATCCCACCACAATAAAGCACGCTATTATCGCAACTCGAAATTATCGTTTTCATTTAGCCTGATATTACTGATTCCGGGTCTGGCGTATGGTTCTCAATCCATATATGAACAACAGATTCAGCAAGCCCGTAGCGGTAATTACTCCCCGTTTCTTATCTATGTTGAACGCTATCAGCAGCATAACGCCTTAAATGCCGGACAGGTTGCGGACTGGCTACAGGTGGCATTGTGGGCGGGACGCGATCGCGAGGTTATTCAGATTTGGCAACGCTATCAGGTGTATATGCCAATTCCGGCGCGAGGGGTCGCCGCCGCCGCACAGTCCGCGCGAAATCTACAGCAGTGGCAAACTGCACTATCGCTTTGGCAACAGGCGCTCATGCTGGCGCCCGATGATGATGACTATCGTATCGGTTACATTAAAACACTGGCTGATGCACGTCAGAACTCAGCGGCGTTGAGAGAGGCGCAGCGCCTACTTACTGAGCGACAAACCCCTGAGCATCTGCAAACGCTAGCCTATGTGTATCAACGACAGGGGAAAGACTGGGATCGGTTACTAACCGATACCCTCATGCTCGCCGAATATCCACACGATAGCGCGATGCTCAACGAATGGGTTGCGGCCCTGAGCAGCAACCGGGTTGATACGCCAGCGCAAGCACACGCATCGGCGGCATCGCTCACGGTCGCCGAATCCCGGCAGGTGGATCTCAACGCGGCGGCAGAAATCGTGCGCCTTGCTGACCTACCGACCCGAACGGAACAAGAACGCTTTTTTCTGGCTCAGCAGGCACTCAGCCGCTACGACGTGTTGTTAACGCAATGGAAAGACGCTCCCGATGCACAGCAGGAGGTGATGCGTGCCCGTCTCGACCGACTGGGTGCCTTCTATGCCAACGCCGACTATTCGGCGGTGATTCGTGAATACCAGATGCTACTCGCCGCAAAGCAAACCGTGCCCGACTGGGCTATCGGCTGGGTGATTTCAGCCTATCTGGAACAGGAAAACGTCACCGCCGCCCAGACGCTCCTCGCCGAACACCCGGGCTATATACCGGACGCTGATGATGACCAGAACGAATTATTTTTCGCCCTGCTGGATACAGGCCAGTACCAAGCCGCCAGGCAATACGTTGCCCGGATAATGCAGAATACGCGCTGGGCCCGGTACGATGACGGCGACCCCATTGCCCAGCCTAACGATCGCTGGCTGACCGGACAATCACTCTACGTTCAATACCTCACGCAGAGTAACGCGTTGCCACAAGCGCAGGCGCTCTCTCGCCAGTTATCCGATTCCGCGCCCGGCAATCAAGGCCTGCAAATCGACTACGCCAACGTGCTTCAGGCTCGCGGCCAGCCCAGAGCGGCGGAACGGAAGCTCAAAATGGCGGAGGCGCTGGAACCTTCAAATATCGAACTGGAAATCCAGCAGGCCTACGTTGCGATGGATCTACATGAATGGCATCAGTTGGATCTACTGACTGACGATATCATCGCCCGCAGGCCAAAGGATCGGAGTTCGCAGAAACTGGCCAGGCTGCGCGATATTCAGCATTTTTCTGAGCTGCGCGTTAATGCTGGTAAGGGGCTGTATTCCGACAACCCCATCAGCGGTTCGCACGACCTCTCCTGGGATGCCACGCTCTACTCTCCCCCGCAGGCAGACAACTGGCGTGTATTTGCCGGCACCCGCTTTGCACAGAGCCATTTTGATGAAGGTAGTGGCTCCGCACGCCGTCTCTTTGGCGGTCTGGAGTGGCGACCGCGTGATTTCTGGGGCGAGGCCGAGCTGTCAAGCAACCACTATCACGGTACCAGCAAGCCCGGCGCACGTATCGCCGCAAAATATCAGCCTGTCGATAGCTGGCAGTTTGGCGGCGAACTTGAGCGAATCTCACGCACCACGCCCTTACGGGCGCTGCGCAATGGTATCAGCGCCAACCGCGCAGAAGCTTCCATGCATTGGTATCAGAATGAACGGCGCGACTACCGTCTTAGCGCCGCTGCCAGCGATTTTTCTGACGGCAACCGCCGGCAGGAATACAGCGTAACCGGCCAGGAACGTCTGTGGCAGAGACCGTCGATGACGCTCACTCTTAACCCAGAAATCGCGGCAAGCGCCAACAGCCGCGCGGATACCCCGTATTACAACCCCGCAAGGGATCTCTCGGCATCCGCGTCATTCACCGTCGATCACCAGATGTACCGACACTACGACACTATCTGGAGCCAGCAGATCATCGCAGGCGGCGGCGTCTACTGGCAGAAACAGCGGTCCCCAGGCGCTATCACCCTCTTAGGTTACGGACAACGCGTTCAGTGGAACAACGTCCTCGATACCGGGCTGATGCTGAATTGGGATAAACGCCCTTACGACGGCAAACGCGAAAGTAACCTCGCCGTCACCTTTGATGCAACTTTACGGTTTTAAGGATGATTATGCTGAACACACGTCTCCGTATCAGCCTGGTGATGATAGGCTGGCTGTGCATGAGTGCAGTCGCTTATGCCAAAGCAATCCCTTTCGTTGCCCCGCAGGATCGCCCACAGCTCGCAACCAGCCAACCGTGGCCGAAAAACCACTTCCTGGTGCTGGGTTATCACGACGTTGAAGATGATATCGCCGATCAGCGTTACCTGTCGGTACGCACCAGCGCGCTCAACGAGCAGATAAGCTGGCTGTTGCACAACGGATATCACGCGATCGGCGTACAGGACATTATTGATGCGCATCAATCGCGCAAGACGCTGCCGCCGAAGGCTTTTTTGCTGAGTTTCGACGACGGTTACAGCAGCTTTTATAGCCGCGTTTGGCCGCTGCTAAAAGCATGGAACGTGCCCGCGCTGTGGGCACCGGTCGGCAGTTGGGTGGACACGCCCGCCGGGCAGAAGGTCAATTTTGGCGGCTTGATGACGCCGCGTGAACGCTTTGCCACCTGGCAGATGGTGCGAGAGGTCAGCCGGTCGCCGTTGGTGGAAGTGGGGGCGCATACCTGGGCTTCACACTATGGTATTCCGGCCAACCCACAGGGCAGCCTCGAACCGGCGGTTGCCAATCGGTTCTACGATCGGCAAAGCGGCCGCTATGAAACCGACCAGCAATTCACCCAGCGCATTAGCGAAGACGTGCGCAAAGTGACCGCGAAAATAGGTGAAGTGACGGGGAAAGCACCGCGCGCCTGGGTTTGGCCCTATGGAGAAGCCAACGGTACGACGCTCGCGATCGCCAAAACGCACGGTTATCAATTGGCCTTTACGCTGGACGATGGTCTGGGCGATGCGCGTGACATTGAAAATATTCCTCGTCTGCTCATTTCCGGGAACCCCTCGCTAAAAACCTTCGCCAGCATGGTGACGCAGGCGCAGGAACCGGAAGCCGTGCGCGTGATGCAGGTCGATCTCGATTACCTCTACGATCCGGATGTTGCCCAGCAAACCCGCAACATCGATAAGCTGGTGCAGCGAGTCTATGACATGAAGATCAGCCATGTCTTCCTGCAGGCTTTTTCCGACCCGCAGGGCGATGGCAACATTAAAGCGCTCTATTTCCCCAATCGCTGGCTTCCCGTGCGCGCCGATCTATTTAACTTCGTATCCTGGCAGCTTCAGACCCGTGCCCGGGTTAAGGTTTATGCCTGGATGCCGGTGCTGGCATTCGACCTCGCCCCTTCTCTTCCCCGCGTACAACGCTGGGATCCGCAAACCGGGCGCACGCTGACCGCCACCGAGCCCTATATCAGACTGTCACCGTGGAGCCCGCAGGCGCGGCGTCAGATAACGGATCTCTATGAAGATCTCGCCCGCCACGCGCCATTCAACGGGATTTTATTTCACGATGATGCCGTCCTTAGCGATTTTGAGGACGCAGGCCCGCAGGCCATTAGCGCCTGGCAGCGGTCCGGTTCCCCCTACAGCATCGTCGATATGGCGCAGCACCCAGACGCACGTCAGGCCTGGACACGTTTCAAGAGCCAGGCGCTCGTGACGTTCACCCGTCAATTGAGCCAGGCCACACGGCGAATTCGTGGCCCGCAGGTCAAAACCGCGCGCAATATTTTTGCCCTACCGCTGATAGAACCGGACAGCGAGGCCTGGTTTGCGCAGAATCTGGACGATTTCCTGGGCGCCTATGACTGGACGGTACCGATGGCCATGCCGCTGATGGAATCCGTTGCGCCAGCACAAACCCATGACTGGCTGGCACAGCTGGTACGCACCGTGGCGGCTCGCCCCGGCGCGCTGAACAAAACGATTTTCGAGCTTCAGGCCAAAGACTGGAACCAACGGGCGCAAAATGCCGTCCCTGATGCGCAGTTGGTAGAGTGGATGCAGATTCTCCAACTCAACGGCGTGAAAAACTACGGCTATTACCCCGACGATTTCATCGAAAACCAGCCCGACATCGCTCGTATTCGCCCCGCGTTCTCTTCGTACTGGTACCCAAACAATGACTGATCGCCTTATCGCATTTTGTATTTTAGGACTGGTATTCGGGCTGCCGCTGGGCATCGCGGCCATTTTTACCGGCGAGTTGATTCTCGATTTCGTCTTCTTCTGGCCGCTATTTATGTCCGTGCTGTGGGTCACCGGCGGCCTTTATTTTTGGTTTCAGCTTGAACGTCACTGGCCATGGGCTCCCAACACGCCGCCGCCCGTTTTAAGCGATGAGCCGCTAATATCGATCCTGATTCCCTGTTTTAACGAAGGGAAAAATGCGCGTGAAACGATCGGCGCGGCGCTAGCGCAGCGTTACTCGCATATTGAGGTGATCGCCATCAACGACGGTTCAGCAGATGATACCGCCGAGGTGCTGGAACAGCTCGCACGCGAGCAGTCCCGCCTGAGGGTGATTCATCTGGCAGAAAACCAGGGCAAGGCCGTGGCCTTAAAAGCGGGAGCAGCGGCGGCAAGGGGCGATCTGCTGGTGTGTATCGATGGCGATGCCCTACTCGACAGAGATACAGCGGCCTATCTGGTCGCGCCGCTGATTCAGTATCCACACGTGGGCGCGGTCACCGGCAACCCTCGTATTCGCACACGATCCACGCTGATTGGCCGTATTCAGGTCGGTGAATTTTCCTCCATTATCGGGCTAATCAAACGCACGCAGCGCATTTATGGCCGGGTGTTTACCGTTTCCGGGGTGATAGCCGCCTTCCGTCGGCAGGCGCTGGCCGACGTGGGTTACTGGAGCCCCGATATGATTACCGAGGACATCGATATCAGCTGGAAGCTACAGCTGCACCATTGGGACATCTTCTTCGAGCCACGCGCGCTGTGCTGGATCCTGATGCCTGAAACGCTAAAGGGCTTATGGAAGCAGCGTTTGCGCTGGGCTCAAGGCGGCGCGGAAGTGTTTCTGGTTAACCTACGCACGCTGTTTAGCTGGGAACATCACCGTATGTGGCCCCTGTTTGCAGAATATGCGCTCTCTACGCTCTGGGCTTTTGCTTATGCGGTTACGGTACTGCTGTTTATGCTCAGCTACCTCGCGCCGCTGCCGGAAAACCTGGCCGTGAAAAGCCTGTTCCCCCCGGAATTTACCGGCCTGCTACTGGGCGTAATGTGTCTGGTACAGTTCGCCGTCAGCCTGTTTATTGAACGCCGCTATGAGAAGAGGGTTGCTACTTCGCTGTTCTGGGTGATTTGGTTTCCGATGGTGTACTGGATGATAGGCATGTTCACGACCATCGTCGCCTTCCCGAAAGTCATGCTGAAACGCCAGCGCGCACGCGCGCGTTGGGTGAGTCCCGATCGTGGTAAAGGAAGAATGTGATGAACGAAAATAGCATAATTTTAACCGAACACCGTCTGATGCCCCGCTGCTTTGACGCGGCGTTAACGCTACTTGCGTGGTGTGGTTTCCTGTTTTTTCTCTACGCCAACCTGTTAATGAAGCTGACGGAAGACGGCGGACAGCGCTGGGATACGATGGTCGAGGCGTTCAATACCCTGCTGGTGTACCTGCTGATTGCCGCCATCAACGGCTGGCTGTTGATTCTCTGGTATCAATATAACCGTCGGCGAACGCATGCCCGACGCCATGCCCGGCAGGCATCGCTACAGCGTGATGAACTTGCCCGTAGTTTTAATATCGCGCCACAGATTATTTCGGAGATGAGCCAGTACAACCTGCTAACGGTCTATCACGATAGCATTGGTCGTATTATTGATTTAAAGGCCGCGTCTCACCCTCGCGGCTAAAAAAAAGCCAGCCCGCGGTCTACGGGCTGGCATTCTTTTCGGCAACAACGATTACTTCAGATATTCACCGCTACGCAGCGCTTCAATACGCTTATCCAACGGCGGGTGCGTCATGAACATTTCGCTCAGCGATTTTGACTTACCGTTGATGCAGAACGCCATCATGCTGCTGGCTTCCTGCGGCTCATAGCTGGTTTTCAGACGCTGCAGCGCCGCAATCATCTTCTCACGGCCCACCAGCTTCGCCGAACCGGCATCCGCATGGAATTCACGGTAGCGCGAGAACCACATGGTAATAATGCTCGCCAGAATACCAAACACCAGTTCCAGCACCGTCGCCACCGCAAAGTAAATCAGCGGGTTGCCGTTGCTGCTCTCTTCGCCGTCGTCACGGTTGCCGCCGAGGAAACCAGCCGCAATCTGCGCAATAACGCGTGAGATAAAGATAACGAAGGTGTTCACAATGCCCTGGATCAGCGTCATGGTCACCATATCACCGTTGGCAATGTGGCTGATTTCATGGGCGATGACCGCTTCAGCTTCGTCTCGGCTCATGTTCTGCAGCAGGCCGGTACTCACGGCAACCAACGATGCATCACGACGTGCGCCGGTCGCAAAGGCGTTGATATCCGGCGCGTGGTACAGCGCAACCTGCGGCATAGCAATACCTACCTGCTGCGCCTGACGGGCGACGGTTTCCAACAGCCAGCGTTCCTGCTCGTTACGCGGTTGTTCAATGACCTCACCGCCTACCGATTTCAGCGCCATCCATTTCGACATCATCAATGAAACAATGGAACCGCCGAAACCAAATAGCAGCGCCATAATCAGCAGACCGGTCATGCTGCTCGACTGAATTCCCGTTAGGCTTAGCACCAGCCCAAACACAACCATTACGGCCAGGTTGGTCATCAGGAAAAGCGCGATTCGCATCATAATTTACTTTTAACCTCTTCTTAACAAAACGCACTATGCGATTATCCCTATCGTAGGGCTAATCTGCCGATTTTCAACGATCACGTGAGGCTAAGTCACGAGAAAGACACAACTTTACATTTTGTAGCATCATTGTTGACAAGAACATGAGGGAGATAAAAAAACAGGCACAATTGCTTGTGCCTGTTGGGGGTTACTTGCTTGCCGCCGGTTGTTCAGCGGGCGCGGATTTCTCCAGCTTTGAAAGGTCAACGGCGATATTCACCGTCTCGTCCAGATACGGGTCCGGCTCTTTATAGTCTTTCGGCAGATCGTCCAGTTTCTTGATCGGCGGTTTGCCTTCACGCTTGTAGCGATCGTTCACGCGCGCCAGACGGGTCGCATCATCCTCTTCGTTCTCTTTTTCACGCTGGGCGTAATTGAGAGACACAATACTGCGCTTATCTTTCAACGCATTGAAGTGCGCAATATCTTTGGCGATGTACTGGAACTCCGGATCCTTCGCAATACGATCGGCATGCAGCTTAAGCAGCTGAGGCTCGAACGGCGCCATGTCACCAGACTTCACGTAGGTCGCCGCGTTGATGCTATCCCACGGCAGCGCGTTGTCTTCGAACTTCTCGCCGGTTTCGGTCTCTTCGTTGCCGGTTGGCATCATGATGTCCGGCGTAACGCCTTTACGCTGCGTACTGCCGCCATTAATGCGGTAGAACTTCTGAATGGTGTACTGAACGGAGCCCAGCGCTGGCCATTCAGGGCGCAGCATCTGATCGTAGATACGGTTCAGCGAACGGTACTGCTGTACGGTACCTTTACCGAAGGTCGGTTCGCCAACGATCAGCGCGCGGCCGTAATCCTGCATTGCCGCAGCAAAGATTTCCGACGCGGAGGCGCTGAAGCGGTCAACCAGCACCACCAGCGGCCCTTTGTAGTAAACCACGCCGTCGTTGTCGCTGTCTTCGCGCACCTTGCCGTTGTTATCACGTACCTGCACCACAGGGCCAGACGGAATAAACAGACCGGAAAGCGAGACCGCTTCGGTCAGCGCGCCGCCGCCGTTGCTGCGCAGGTCAATGATAATGCTGCTGACGTTCTGTTTTTCCAGCTTCTGCAGCTGTACCTTCACGTCTTCAGTCAGACCAACGTAGAAGCCCGGAATGTCGAGCACGCCGACCTTATTGTTGCCCGTGCCTTTCACCGACATTTTCACCGCGCGGTCTTCCAGACGGATACGCTCACGAGTCAGCGTCACAATACGGGTTTTTGAACCTTTCCCTGCCGGGAGAATTTCAAGGCGTACCTTGCTGCCCTTCGGCCCTTTGATCAGCGCGACAACGTCATCAAGACGCCAGCCGATCACGTCAACCATGCCCTTCCCGGCCTGGCCTACGCCGACGATACGATCGCCCACGCTAATCGCCTTGCTTTTCGCCGCCGGACCGCCTGCCACCATCGAGTTGATCATGGTGTAGTCATCGTCCATTTGCAGCACCGCGCCAATCCCTTCCAGAGACAGACTCATCTCGGTATTGAACTGTTCGGTGTTGCGCGGTGAAAGATAGTTGGTGTGCGGGTCGATTTCACGGGCGAAGGAGGTCATCGCCAGCGAGAACACATCTTCGCTATTGGTCTGCGCCAGGCGACGGATCGCGAACTTATAGCGACGCGCCAGGGTATCGTGAATTTCTTTATCGTCTTTGCCGGCGAGCTTGAGACTCAGCTGGTCATATTTGACTTTGCCGTCCCACAGCGCGTTCAGCTCGGCTTGATCCTTCGGCCACGGCGCTTTGCTGCGATCGAGGTTAAAGGTGTCATTACCGGTGAAGTCCATCGGGCGCTCAAGCACCTTTAACGCATATTCGTAGCGCTCAAAGCGACGTTTTTGCGCCAGATTGTAGAGGTCATAAAAGACGTCAAGTTTGCCTGAACGAAGCTCGTCGCCAATCTGCCCTTTCTTCGCTGCAAACTGCGCAACGTCGCTGGCCAACAGAACGTTGTGGCTGTAGTCCAGCAGGTTCAGATAGCGGTCAAATATTTTGGCCGAAAAGGCCTGGTCGAGATCGAACTGGCGGTAGTGAGAACGGGTAAAGCGCGAGGTAACGCGCTCGCTTACCGTGGCGTGCTGAGTCTCTTCCTTAAGGATAGGAAGCTGCTCAACACGGGTGATATCTTCCACCGCTAAGGCCTGGCCTGTTATTAATAACAGGCCAGCAAGCGCGGAGAGCCTAAAAAGTTTGTTCATGCCTGGCCCGGCCTCCGTTTCAGAACACCAGGTGTTCTGCGCGTACAATCATTGACATACCAGAAGTAAGCTGAACGCGAACGCCATCCTTGGTGATTTCCAGGATCGTGGCATCCATCGCGTTATTGCCCGCTTTAACTTTCAGGGATTGGCCGACCGTCAGCGTGGACAGATCGGATACCGGCGTCAGTTTTTCTTCACGCACTTCACGGGCCGGTTTAGCGGCCGGTTTCGCGGCAGCAGCGCGCGGCTTACGCTCGGCCCCTTCTTTACGGCGTACCGGAGGACGTGGTTTACGCTCACGGCGTGGCGCATCGCCTTGCTCGCCAGCAGCTGCTGCGGCTTCGCGTTTTTTCGCCTGCTGTTCAGCGCGCTGCGCCTGAACGCGTGCTTTGGCCTCTTCAAGCTGCTGACGCGCATGTGCGACATGCTGCTCGTCCAGCTCACCGCAAGGGTTGCCGTCGAGGTCGACGCGTACTGCACCGGCTTTGATACCGTACAGGTAGCGCCAGCTTGAAGTATAAAGACGTAATGCGGAACGCAGTTGGGTTTTGCTGAGGTTCATCTCCCCTTCAACACGCTCGACGAGATCCTGAAAAATACCGACTTTCAGGGGACGAGCTTCACCTTCCGCGCTAAAGCACTGCGGAAAACGTTCGGCTAAAAATGCGATAACTTCTTTACTGCTATTCAACTTAGGTTGATTTTCCATGAAATTTCCTGATTACAACGGACGTAGCCAACAAGCCGCAGGCATGAACAGGCGACATTATAATGACGTCATCCGTAAATGCTACGTTATCCGTTGATTATCCTGCGACGGGTGCAAAGAATTTTTGGTAATCGGTGGCTTCAAGCACTTTTTGCAGGTGGCCAACCAGTTCACGCAACCCCTGTTCATCCTCTTCGCCAAAGCGCGAGAACACGGTGCTATCGATATCCAGCACGCCAATAACCTGCTGATTCACCACCAGCGGCAATACGATTTCGGCATTACTGGCGGCATCACAGGCAATGTGCCCATCAAAAGCATGAACATCTTCTACGCGCTGAACGCGATTTTCCGCCACTGCGGTCCCGCAAACGCCACGGCCTACCGGGATACGCACGCAGGCAATTTTGCCCTGAAACGGCCCGAGTACCAGCGTATCGCCTTCCAGCAGGTAAAAACCGGCCCAGTTCACGTCAGACAGGCGCTCGTACAGCAGCGCGCTGGTATTGGAGATTACCGCTAAAAAACTTGTTTCACCTGCCATTAACGCCTGAAAATCACGGTTAAGTTCCGCGTAAAATTCTGTTTTGCTCATTATTCAATCACTATTGTTTACGATGTTACTGATTCGTTACCTTGCCTGGGCCCTTATAAAATACGCATTAAGTGCGTTCGGGCTCAAGATGAATCCATACTTAGGTTAAGATAGAGTTATACATTCATTTATCAATGTAATAAATGGCACTGAAAACATCACGTATAACGCCGACGAAAAAAATACGAATTCACACGGTCAGCGAACCTTTGCCGTGGGCACATTACCAACGTTGCCCGCAGTGCGATATGCTTTTTCGGTTACCGGTCGTAAAATCATCGCAAAGCGCCTATTGCCCACGCTGTAACGCCAAAGTACGCGACGGCCGCGACTGGTCATTAACCCGTTTGGGCGCCATGGCGATTGCCATGCTGCTGCTGATGCCCTTCGCCTGGAGCGAACCGCTGTTGCGACTGCACCTGCTCGGCGTCCGTATTGACGCCAACCTGCTGCATGGGATCTGGCAGATGACCGATAGTGGGCACCCCATTACCGCCGCAATGGTATTTTTTTGCACCGTTGCCGCTCCCGCGGTGCTGGTAACCTCCATCGCCTATCTGTGGCTCGGTAATATTCTAGGGATGAATCTTCGCCCTGTCCTGCTGATGCTCGATAAATTAAAAGAGTGGGTCATGCTCGACATCTACCTGGTCGGTATCGCCGTGGCCTCGATTAAGGTCCAGGACTATGCGTTCCTGCAACCGGGCCTGGGGCTGCTGGCCTATATCTCTTTGGTCGTGCTCAGTATCCTGACGCTGATTCATCTGAACGTCGAACAGCTTTGGGAGCGCTTCTATCCTCAGCGCCCCGCTACGCGGCCTGACGGCGCGCTCCAGGTGTGCCTCAGTTGCCACTATACCGGCTATCCCGACGCGCGCGGCCGCTGCCGCCGCTGCCACACTCCGCTTCATCAGCGCGGCAAGCACAGCCTGCAAAAAAGCTGGGCGGCGCTGATCAGCTCCATGGTGTTCCTGCTCCCCGCCAACCTGCTGCCCATCTCCATCATCTATGTCAACGGCGGCCGCCAGGACGATACGATAATGTCCGGCATTCTGTCGCTGGCCAATAGCAACGTGGCGGTGGCGGCGGTGGTCTTTTTTGCCAGTATCCTGGTGCCTTTTACCAAGATTATCGTGATGCTGACGTTGCTTATCAGCATCCGCTTTAAGTGCGAACAAGGGCTGCGCACGCGCATCCTGCTGCTGCGTTTTGTTACCTGGATTGGCCGCTGGTCAATGCTTGACCTGTTTGTTATTTCGTTAACCATGTCGCTCATCAATCGCGACCAACTACTCGCCTTTACGATGGGTCCCGCTGCGTTTTATTTTGGCGCTGCGGTAATATTAACTATTCTTGCTGTTGAATGGCTGGACAGCCGCTTACTTTGGGACGCACATGAGTCAGGAAACGCCCGCTTCACAGACTGAAGCGCGAATTAAAACAAAACGTCGCATATCACCGTTCTGGCTATTGCCGGTCATCGCGCTGATGATTGCCGGCTGGCTTATCTGGAATAGCTACGAAGATCGGGGCTCCACCATTACCATCGACTTTATGTCGGCGGATGGTATTGTCCCTGGCCGCACGCCGGTCCGCTTCCAGGGCGTTGAGGTAGGTACGGTGCAAGATATCCGCCTGGCCCGCGACCGCAGCAAAATTGAAGTTCGCGCCAGCATCAAAAGCGACATGGACGACGCGCTGCGTGAAGAGACCCAATTCTGGCTGGTGACGCCAAAAGCCTCTCTCGCCGGGGTATCCGGATTGGATGCGCTGGTCGGCGGTAACTATATCGGCATGATGCCCGGTAAAGGCGAGCCGCGGGATCATTTCACCGCGCTTGATACACAGCCGAAATACCGCCTGAACAACGGCGAGCTAATGATCCACCTGCATTCGCCGGACCTCGGTTCGCTCAACAGCGGGTCATTGGTCTACTTCCGCAAAATTCCGGTTGGCCGTGTCTACGACTACACGATCAACCCCAACAATCAGGGCGTCACCATCGACGTGCTGATTGAGCGTCGTTTTACCAATCTGGTGAAAAAAGGCAGCCGTTTCTGGAACGTTTCCGGAGTGAAAGCCGACGTCGGTCTGAGCGGCGCGAAAGTGCAGTTGGAAAGTCTGGCCGCGCTGGTTAACGGTGCGATTGCCTTCGACTCGCCATCCGACTCCCAGCCTGCCGCGCAGAACGATGAGTTTGGCCTCTATGAAGATTTGGCGCACAGCCAGCGCGGCGTGCTTATTCAGTTGCAGTTACCGAATGGCGATGGGCTGAAAGCAGGCTCGACGCCGATGCTCTATCAAGGGCTCGAAGTGGGGCAACTGACAAAAATGACGCTCAACCCGGACAGTTCTGTGACCGGTGAAATGACCGTCGACCCGAGTGTGGTATCGCTGCTGCGCGAAAATACGCGCATCGAACTCCATCAGCCGAAGCTGTCGCTGGAAAACACCAATCTGAGTCAGTTGCTCACCGGCAGCACCTTTGAACTGGTGCCTGGAGAAGGCGCGCCCAAGGATCGCTTTACCGTGCTTGCTGCGGATAAAACCTTGCTACAGCAACCCGGCGTACTGACGCTAACTCTGACCGCGCCCGAGAGCTACGGCATCGACGCGGGGCAGCCTATCATGCTGCACGGCGTGCGTATCGGCCAGGTCATGGAGCGTAAGTTGAACGCGAAAGGAATCAGCTTCGCCATCGCCATTGATCCGCAATATCGTGACCTGCTGCACGGTGACAGCAAGTTTGTGGTGAACAGCAAGATGGACGTGAAAGTGGGTGTCGACGGCGTGGAGTTCCTCGCGGCCAGCGCCAACGAATGGCTCAGCGGCGGCATTCGCATTTTGCCTGGGGAAAAAGGCCAAATGAAGGCCAGCTACCCGCTGTTCGCCAATCTGGAGAAAGCGCAGGAAAATAATCTTAGCGACTTCCCAACCACCACATTGATGCTCACCGCAGAAACGCTACCGGATATTCAGACCGGCTCCGTGGTGCTGTACCGTAAGTTTGAAGTAGGCGAAATCACCTCCGTTCAGCCACGCGCCAACGCGTTTGATATCGCCGTACATATTAAGCCGGAATACCGTTCTTTGCTCACCGCTAACAGCGTGTTCTGGGCTGAAGGTGGCGCGAAAGTGCAGTTAAACGGGAGCGGTCTGACGGTGCAGGCCTCTCCTCTTTCGCGGGCGCTCAAAGGCGCAGTTAGCTTTGATAACATCAGCGAAGCGAATAACGGCACCCGCAAGGGCGACAAGCGGGTCCTGTTCCCCTCAGAAACCGCCGCGCGCGCGGTGGGTGGACAGATCACGCTGCACGCCTTTGATGCGGATAAACTTTCTGCCGGTATGCCAATTCGTTATCTCGGCATCGATATCGGACAGGTACAAAGCCTGGAGCTCAATGCCTCGCGCAATGAAGTTCAGGCCAGCGCCGTGCTCTACCCGGAGTACGTCAATACCTTTGCCCGCCGCGGCACTCGTTTCTCCGTGATTACGCCGCAAATCTCGGCCGCTGGCGTTGAGCACCTGGATACCTTGCTCCAACCGTACGTCAACGTTGAGCCGGGCCACGGGGAGCAGCGTCGCGACTTTGAGCTCCAGGAAGCGACCATTTCCGATTCACGCTATCTCAACGGCCTGAATGTGGTGGTGGAGGCGCCGGAATCCGGCTCGCTGAGTATCGGTACGCCGGTGTTGTTCCGCGGCATTGAAGTCGGCACCGTTACCGGCTTACGTCTCGGCAGCCTCTCTGACCGAGTCATGATTGAAATGCGTATCGGCCAGCGTTATCAGCATCTGGTGCGCAACAATTCAGTCTTCTGGCTGGCTTCCGGCTATAGCCTCGACTTTGGCCTGATTGGCGGCGTCGTGAAAACCGGCACCTTCAATCAGTTCATTCGCGGCGGGATCGCTTTCGCCACGCCGCCGGGGACACCGCTGGCGCCGAAGGCGCAGGAAGGCAAACACTTCCTGCTGCTTGAGTCGGAGCCGAAAGAGTGGCGCGAATGGGGCACCGCCCTGCCGCGTTAACGACCGCCCTCACGCGCCGGTGTCCCGTCACCGGCGCGTTTTATGGTAGACTGCGCGCTCTTTATCTCCTTGTGGTATTCGCCAGTGGCTCAAAACTCTGTCTATTTTCCTGATGAATTCCTCGCGCAGATGCGTGAGGCCATGCCGGCTCATCTCTCATTTGACGCATTTCTTGCCGCCTGCCAGCGCCCGCTGCGCCGCAGTATTCGCGTGAATACGCTGAAAATCACGGTCGATGACTTCCTGCGTCTGGTTGACCCTTATGGCTGGCAACTGACCCCGGTCCCCTGGTGTGCCGAAGGTTTTTGGATCGAGCGTGACGACGAGGACGTGTTGCCGCTGGGCAGCACCGCCGAGCATTTGAGCGGACTGTTTTATATTCAGGAAGCCAGTTCCATGCTGCCCGTCGCGGCACTGTTTGCCGACGGAGCGGCACCGGTTCGGGTGATGGACGTTGCCGCAGCCCCGGGCTCTAAGACCACGCAGATTGCGGCCAAAATGGGCAATCGCGGAATGCTGCTGGCCAACGAATTTTCCGCCAGCCGGGTGAAGGTGTTGCATGCCAACATCAGTCGTTGCGGCATTAGCAATACCGCGCTGACGCATTTTGACGGCCGCGTGTTTGGCGCCGCCTTACCTGAGTGCTTTGATGCCATATTGCTGGATGCCCCCTGTTCCGGCGAAGGGGTTGTGCGTAAAGACCCTGATGCATTGAAGAACTGGTCGCTGGCAAGTAATCAGGCCATAGCCGAAACCCAACGCGAGCTGATCGACAGCGCGTTCCACGCGCTGCGCCCAGGCGGGACGCTGGTCTATTCCACCTGCACGCTGAACCGCGAAGAGAACGAATCGGTCATCGCCTGGCTGCTGGCGCGTTATCCGCAGGAAGTGGAAGTCTTGCCTTTAGGTGAGCTTTTTGCCAGCGCTGACCAGGCGCTGACGCCGGAAGGCTTTCTGCACGTATTCCCACAAATTTATGACTGCGAAGGGTTCTTCGTTGCGCGACTGCGTAAAACAGCGGCCATCGAAGCGCTGCCTGCGCCGGGCTACAAGGTGGGTAAATTCCCATTCACACCGATGAAAACGCGTGAATCCGCTGCCGTTGAAAGCGCAGCGCGAAGCGTGGGTATTGAATGGGATGACGCGCTAACGCTGTGGCAGCGTGACAAAGAGATCTGGTTGTTCCCTGCTGAAATCGCGCCGTTGCTGGGTAAAGTTCGTTTTTCCCGCATCGGTTTGAAACTTGCCGAAACGCACAACAAAGGCTTCCGCTGGCAGCATGAAGCGGTCGTTGCGCTGGCCAATACGCAAAAATTGGGTCACGAACTCACGCTGGAAGAAGCACAGGAATGGTATCGCGGTCGCGACGTGTATCCGCAGCAACCTCCCACTCACGACGACGTCATTGTCACGTTCCAGGGTTTCCCCTTAGGGTTGGCGAAACGCATTGGCTCACGGTTGAAGAACAGTTTTCCCCGAGAGTTGGTACGCGACGGTAAGCTGTTTTCCAGCAGGTCCGAGTAGCGCTTAAAAAAAACGCACTTTTTCACTGGCGTAATTTTCTACGTTGACTACGCTGAAAAGGTACGGCCTAACTGGTCGTACCACAACGGTCAGCAGATTAACGGAGAGCATTATGAGTAAAACCAGCTTACGCATCGGCGCATTCGAGATTGATGACGCCGTTCTGCACGCCGATCAGCACGGTGAGCGAACGTTAAGCATCCCTTGTAAGTCCGATCCCGATTTATGTATGCAGTTAGATGCCTGGGACGCCGATACCAGCATCCCGGCCCTTCTTGATGGCGAACGTTCCGTTCTCTACCGCAAGCACTACGATCAACCGTCCGATGCCTGGGTTATGCGCCTTGTCTGACCCAAAAGGAACCCGCCCATAGGCGGGTTATTTATTTGGCGTGTGGCACCACTTTGTACAATGAGGCTTCACCGCGCGGGCGCGTTTTAAACCGACGATGCACCCACAGATATTGCTCAGGCGCACGTAAAATCTCACGCTCAATGATTTTATTCATATAGCTGGCAGCCGGGATCTCATCCCCACTCGGGTAATCGGTCATCGCTTCGCTGATATGCAGGGTATAACCTTTCTGGCAGGGCTTACGCACCATGGTCACAGTTAGCATGGCAGCGCCGGAAAGACGTGACAGTACGTTTGTTCCGTTGGTGGTCGCCGCTTCGGTGACTGAGAAGAATGGCGCGAACACGCTGCCTTTCGGGCCGTAATCCTGATCGGGAGCGAACCACACGGCTTCACCGGCCTTGAGCGCCTGCACCAGACCGCGCAGGTTACGACGGTCAATCATCGCCTTGTTTGAGCGCAGACGCCCGGTAGTCTGGACCCACTCCATGAGCGGATCGTTATGCGGACGGTAGGTTGCCATCATTGGACGACATAGCCCCATCGCACGGCCGCCAAGCTCCAGCGACATAAAGTGGACGCCAACGACCATTACACCGCGCTGTTCTTTCAGGGCGTTCATCAGGTTGGCATAACCTTCCACATCAAACCATTTTTTGACGCGAGCATCGCTCCAGAACCAGGCCATCCCGGTTTCAATCAGCCCCATGCCCAGCGACATAAAGTTTTGCTCAATCAGCTTTTCACGTTCCGCAGCATCCATATGCGGGAAACAAAGTTCAATATTACGCGTGGCAATCTGCTCACGGCGTTTTAGAAAACGGCGAGATGCTTTACCCAGAGAGGTGCCAAGCCAGTGTAAAAGAGGATACGGCAGTTGAACGACCAGCCACAGTAAAGCGAGTGCAAGCCACTTCAGCCCATTACGCGGGTGAAGCAAAGCGGTATTAAAATTTTTGGACATCATTTTTCCAGCAACGAAATGCAAGGGTAACGCTTAAGGAGAATCGAATCCGTTCATTCATCTTTATGCGTTTGTGTATATGTTGGACCCTGCTGCATTCGACAAATTCACTTCCCAGACGTTTATTTACAAACGGCTGGTAACAGAGGTATGGCGCGGGGGTGGCAGACTGTGGCTCAACTCGCCGAGAGCATGCGCCTTTTTCATGCAAAAAAATAGAGAATTTAATTCACATTACAAAATAATTTTTTTAATGCTAACGTTTTGTATTATTAGCGGGTTATCAATTTTCTAACATCATAATTTTAATCATGTTTTCTTTTCTTATCAGCGCGACGTTAGGTGGCGTTTTGACTATTGGTTGTGTTCGGGACAGAACATAAAAGAGACCGGGTAAGATTCCTGGCTACCCTCGCGTTTCTGCGCGGATAAGGGATAAGAAAATTCTTCTTTGCGATAAAATTTACGCCGATGAATCTTCCGTAAGCGTTAAGATAAGCATTCAGCCGAGTTGCCCCACCAGCGACTCAAAAGATGAAGGGAGTAACCAGAACATAATGCAGCGTCAGAACGTCTCATCATCACGTATAAAATCAATTGGTTACGATGCAAAGCAAAAAATACTGGAAATAGAGTTCTTCGGGTTAGGCATTTACCAATATGTTGGCGTCACCTCAAAAACGTACGAAACATTTCTCAGCGTGAAGTCAAAAGGACGCTTTTTTGATGGCGTCATTAAAGACAAATTCCTCTGCCGAAAAATAGGCTGAGCAGCCTATCGGGATTTGCACATAATGCATCGCCATAACAGATAGCAAAAAGCCAGCGATTAGGCTGGCTGAGTGACTCAGATGCGTTGTCGGGTGACGCGTATCAACTCCCTTTGTAAGTGGAGTATCCGTACTGACTTAGCAAGAGAGGGATATGAAGCTTTTCGTTGGTCTGCGTCACGGTGAATAACACCGGGACCTCAGGGAAAAATGAGGACAGCTTTTCACTCTTAAAATAGTCGCCCGTTTTGAACGTCACCCGGTATACCCCTGGCTGCATGTCCTTATCTTCCGGATACAAGGATTTAATACGGCCATCATTATCTGTTTTTCCTTTGGCAAGCATGTCCCAGCCTGTTGGCTGTTGTTTTTCCAAAGTAACGTCAACGTCCCAGGAAGGGATCCCCGTTTGCTGGTTTAAGATGTGAACACTGAGCGTTCCCGCAGGCGCACTAAACGCAACTGGCGTGAAGATAGCGGTAGACAGCAACATCAGACGGGCTATTTTGTTCATTTTTTCTTCCTGTGGTTACAAGCACAGGTCAAGCTTAAACGTGTTTTGGATAAAAAAAATTCAACTTTTCGTTAAGAATTCGGACGAGCACAATACGAAGGATAACGTACGCTTAGGCACATGCAACTAAGCAGATACTCCCGGAGATTTATCCTTGATGACAGTTGTCTCATTGGGCACCATATTGGTCTTGCAAAAAATACATTTTGCACCAAATGGATTTCTCTCTGAAACATCAAATATTGATGTTCGATATTGGGAACCATGACAACATGGACACCTGAAGTGAATATTTAAATTCATAATTTATACCTCTCTGATAACAGTTGTCGCAGCGTATTTTTATCGGAAATTTCGCTTTTTTTTACGTTCTAACGCTCTGCAAAATATCTAAAAACACAAACAACTTCTAAATAAACGTGTATGGTGGCAGCCCCCTATTCAAATCCTCGCAACATTCCTAAAAACATTGCTGTTGCCAAATGATCAAGGTCGATATCGGACCGGCTCATTTGAGTATCTCAATTTTAATGATGATAATAAACGCATAGTATTGTACGTTGGACTCAAAGAGAGGTGATATCAGCGGTAGAGTCTGGCTATGAGGACTGCTTTGTAGAAAGTTTTACGTTTGTTTGTATTTCAAACTGACATCTTATTAATGCATTTCCTGCGCTGATTGGCAAATTTTATTTTAGCCGTCCAGGAGTCTCTATCTAAAATACACAGATAGAATTAGCTTTTTATTTTTTTAAGCGTATAATCTAGCCGTATTTTTCATCAAGGAATCTATTTATCTCGTAAAATGACAGGAATTGTCAAAAGTTTTGATGCTATAAGTGGCAAAGGCTTTATCACCCCATCAGACGGCCGAAAGGACGTTTTACTCCATATCTCAGCACTCTACAGCTGTGAATCTGAATCCCCAAAACCGGGAGACCGTGTCGAATTTTGTCGTATGAATGGTCTGAAAGGACCTGTGGCTGCGAATATCTACCTATCCTGAACGGTATCCAAACCCAAAAAACTGTATCGTCCATCGCCCTGCCGTAAGTTAAGTCGCCCATTGTCCAGACCATCATGGAAAAACGGAGGCAGACTTCAATTGCACTTTTGAGTTGAACTGTAACCCCTCATAAGTAGGGAGTTAGGCCATACTGCAATTTTTATTGACTAGCTAAGTACGCATAAACTCAGGTAAGTCCCTTAAAAAATGCATAGCAGATCAGCCCCACTAAAACCAGGATAACTAACGCCACCACTATTGCTATGAAAATATGCCATAGTGCCTTCAGGATAGAGATAAAAGCGGATGCCTTTTGGGCTGACGATAAGCAAGTTCCATGTTCTCTCTCCCACTCAGTAGACCAAATAGTGTGCTCCCTCATCCATGCTACCACATGTGCATAGACAGCAAATCCAACCCCAAGACCGACAGCTACTGATGCAAGATTGATACAGTAGTACAGGAGTTCAGATTCGAAAAAAAATGGATTGAAGCGATCGGTTATTGCACCAAATAAAAGACCGACACAGGGAATCAGAATCCCACCATACTTTTCAAAAGCGAGTGTAGATACGTAACTAAAACGCCTCAAATCCCCTCCTAAAACAAGTCATGTAATTTTTATTTTTTGCGCCAAAGGTCAATTCATATCATACATGAATGAACCATTTTGATTATCATACTCCTACAACTCACTTACCCAAAACATGGGATCGTTATGAAAAAACTCTTAGTCATCGCACTCATCACATTCAGCGCTAGCTCGTTAGCTCAGGAAGAATTTTTCTACAAATGCGATGATGGAACCAAAGCCCATCAGTATCTGGACGAAAATGGCAAAGCGGTGATGGATTTCCATGGTGTAAAAACCACCTACAGAGGCATCAACGCGGCCAATGAGCTTAGCTTTGTTGCGGATGGTTATAGTCTGAGTATGAAACCACTGACAGAAACCCGATTTAACATGGATTTGTTGGGACAAAAAACACACTACGCGACAAATTGTGACGAAATACAGGAATAGCTATTTTTCGAAGTCGTCCCCCCTCCATTTCGAGGGGGATAAATCTTGCTGCAATCTGTTTCGGCTAAAGCAGTATAAAAATCTTCATCATAATCATATCGATACGAACTACGACGCTCCTCTTGACTATCTTCATATCCGGCATCCAGGCGGCCATCATAATCTTTGGATGGGTCGAATACACTCTGAATAGAATGATATAGATAGCAAGAGACCAAATACGATTCCTCTTGGCGGCGGAGAACAATAAAATCTCCATAATTCAATAAATTAATAAATACTTTATGCTTTCGTCATCCTTAAACCTTACATCACATCCCTTTAAATACAGATAGTTATAATTTTCTACTGCAGAGTTCGGCAGAATTTCAGGCGTCTTACCACTCAAAATGCTCTCACCGCCATTTCCTGTGGTGATAACATCTAAACCTTCCTCTCTCTAAGGGCTTTGAAATGAGTATTATTTATGTCGTTGTCTTAACGTATGTAAAACCACTGCAAGAAGTTGACGCTCAAATTCCTGAACACGTTAAGTGGCTTAAAAGAGGCTACGCAGAGGGCGTATTTCTCGCGTCAGGCAGAAGAATCCCTCGAAATGGCGGAGTTATACTCGCAAAATGTGACAGTATCGAGTCGCTTGAGGAGCGCCTTAGTCAGGACCCATTCCAAAAATTGAAGATCGCTGAAGCTGAAATTATTCCCTTTGATGCTTCTATGAGATCTGAATTGCTGGAAAATATTCTTTGATTGCATATCGGCTCAATTTCCCATGTTGGGCCGTTCATCTAGAGCAACCGCTCCCAATTCGCCATCTAGCGCCACCTCATAGATTACCCTTCCCCACCAAGCTGATCATCTGGGCTCGTGGTAAGGGATCGCCAGCGGTTACTGAAAAACAGCCTGAAACCAATTGTGGAATGATCCAAAGCAAACCAGCGCGGATTACTCAACAGTTAGGCAGATGCTCTACCAGAAGTAGCGATAAATCCTCTCAGTTGCCACATTTCATCCGCTGCATGCTGTTATCTGATGTAAGATTTATGTAATGTCCCGCAGCGCTATCTCCAACGCAATTTATTAAAAAGTTCTATTTGTCGTATCAATTAGTGAATATCTGTATTTTAATATTAACCCTCGAGATTTCCGCATTTTTTGTACTTTTTTGTTTTTACGTCCTAATTATTATTTCCCCTTAAGGCTTTCTTAAGGAATTAGCACTGCGGGGGCATTGAGCGCTTTTGTCATTCCCAATAAGGCATATTGACTTCCACTGCAATATCAGAACAACACTTATGTATGTGATAAGAAGTAACATATGATAACCAAGACCAAACTTTGCAACTTCAAATTATACTATAAAGATAATGAAGAGAAATATAAGTCAATCTTTGCCGATGTGGTGAACTATCGGTTTAGAACGCTAAAGGTATTTCGTAACACTAACGATACGAAGGTATCCTTGATTGATACTGAATACGGAAAATATATCCTCAAAATATTTTCTCCCAAAACGCGAAAGGCTGAGAGATTTTTAAAATCATTTATTAAAGGTGACTATTATAAACATCTGATAGTTAAAACCGATCGTGCAAAAAAAAAGGGACTTGTTTTTCCGAATGATATTTATTTTCTTGCAGAGAGAAAAATCTTCAACTATTCAGGGATCTTTATCATGCTGAATGAGTATGTGGAGGGTGAAATGCTCTGCGATTATGCCATCATCCCTGACGCCTTTAAGAACGAAATTAAAAAGTCGATAGATAAGTTGCACTCTTTAAACCTACTTTCTGGCGACCCGCACAGTGGTAATTTTGTTGTCACCAAAGAGGGTATCCGTTTAATCGATCTGACAGGAAAACGATGCACGCCAGAAAGAAAAGCCCGCGACCGAATTTCGTTAGAGGAAAATTTAGGCATTCCAAATGAAATAAAAAATTTTAGCTATTATCATGCTATTTTTAAGAAATGCATTCGTAAATTTATTAGAAGGAAGAGTTAATATAGATTATCGCGATTAATTAATCATTAACTGCCAATCGCAGACTCCGCGATATTACTTAATTTTTCGGCAATGGCTGCCACATCGTTTTCCCTTCCCCGCCTGGCCGGATAGTCAGGGCTCATGGTAAAGGGTTGCCAGGTGTTATGAAAAAACAGCTCGCTGTCGATGGTAGAATTATCCACAGCAGAGAAACAAGCTTCACGCACCAAAGGAGCCATTTTTGGACGCGGAACATCACTGTGTTGGCACACTATCAATCCGCAGCCATACCAATGCTAATTCATACGTCCGAGATTCGTAGCCTGGCAGGTCGCGTGTAGGAAGATGCCTACGGTGAAGAATTTACGCAAAAGCGGCTGGGTCACGCCCCGGAGAATACGACCAAAATCTATCCCGATGAGCGGGACGATAGCGCTTATAAAATGTTATGAAACCTTGTAAAAAGAATGTTAAAGGTGGTATAACCAAAGGTGCCGGAATACAGAAGTTCGGATATTCTCGGGCACTGCCTTGTAATAGATTGATTTATAAGGCACATAAAAAGAGACCGAATACGATTCCTGTATTCGGTCCAGGGAAATGGCTCTTGGGAGAGAGCCGTGCGCTAAAAGTTGGCATTAATGCAGGCTAAGTCGCCTTGCTTTATAAGAATAGATGACCGTGACAGCTTTTCCAGTCCACAGACCTGGAGAGTGGAAAATTTTCGTCGATTAAACGGTATAGCTTAAAAAAAACCGCAACCATTCTGCGAGAATGATTGCGGTTTTTTATTGATTATTAAACAGATACGCTATTCGTTAGCAAAGTTTCTCTGCGCGTTCAATAAACGGAGCGAGACTCATTTTCACTCCCGGCTGATGCGGATCGTCAATCTGAATGACGCTTAGCGGCTGCGCCTGGGTCTTACCGGCCTTGACCTGCTGCTCAGCGACGTCGTTCAGCGGGTACTGCACCAGAGTACTGGGGTTAATCACATACAGTGCGTTATCAGCACGGCAGGTGAGCATGACCTCTTCGCGGTTAAACGCCCACTTCTCTTTTCCCACCTCAAAGCGGCTCACGGTGATGACCTGTGCAGCCAGCGCGCTGCTGGCCGTCGTTAACAACAACAAAGAGAGAATAATCTTTTTCATAATTCGCCAGTTCAATTAAAAAGGTTCCCAGGTGGCGAAAAGACTGACGCACGCCAGCACCAGCGCCCCCAAAACAATTTCCACCTGCGTGGTACGTAAAAAGACGCGCTGCGCCCATCCATTCGCTGCCGTCATCCTTGGCACCAGTAAATAGCGGTTAAGCAGCGCCATGACAATCATCAGCGCAACCAGTCCCACTTTTACCCATAGCGCAACGCCATACGGTGTTGCTGCTGTGAAACCGCCCTGAATCATCCAGGCATTTACCAGCCCCGTCGCCACCGCAGCTGCCACGGCCAGATGCCCATAGCGGGAATAACGCATCATCGTGGTAATAGCTAACTTACGCCAGCGGCCTTTTGCCAACCGTAAACAGTACAAGAAGGGGACCAGACCGCCCACCCATGCCGCTGCGCAAAGCAGATGCGCTGCATGGTTAATACGCTGTAGCACTCCGGCTACGCCTTCATGCATCGCCGCATGGCCGACGCCCGCCAGCAGAATAAACTGCGCGACGCACAGAAGCAAAAGCCGCCGCATCATCTGCCGTGGCTGTACACAGGCAATACCGAAGGCCACCCATGCCAGCACGATTTCCCACAGCCAGACGCTACCAAACTGCGTGTGCAATACTGCCTGCCAGACCTCCGGACGCCAGGTATCAGACCAGCCATCTCCCATCAGCCCGCCTTGCGCCACCAGCATCAGCATGGCCGACAGCACGCTCAGCGTCAGCGCACTGCGCAGTAGTTGGGAAAAACGCTGAATCAACAGTCGCCGTAGCTCAGAAGGTGCCCACCAGCCCGCATAAAGCGTGCAACCGAAGGCCACCATCAACGAGGCAAAATGAATAAACCGTAAACTAATATAGAGTGCCGCTAGCATGGTTACTTCACACTAAACTGGTACTGACCTTTCGTTTTGTGCCCGTCAACCGACACCACGTGCCACTCAACGGTGTACAGACCGGGTATCAGCGTCTGGGTCAGTGGCACCCTCATCTGCGTCTTATCATTTTCGCTGCGAGTGGCCTTGCCTGTTCCGATGACCTGCTTATCCGGGCCGGTAAGCTTAACGCCACTAAAGTTGGCTTCGATACCTTCTGAAAAATTCAGCGTCAGCATTTGCGGTGCTGAGGTGACTTCGGTATTGGCGGCAGGCGTCTGTTGTTGCAGGTGGGCGTGAGCCCATACGGGCGAGGAGCCGAAGGCACTCAAAAGAAACAGCGTGGCACAGAGCGTGCGAGGCGCGGTGAATTTCATTTCCATCATTCCCTTTTGTTATCAATATAAGTCAAAGAATAACGCTGTATAATGTTCACGTCGAGATGGGCGCCCCCTGGACTTGCCATTTTGCGAGACTCTTAGTAACTTTTGCGCGTGATCCTAAGGAGAAAACCATGCAAACCAATCTGGCAGCCCTGCCTCAGCAGGAAATGGATAAAGTTAACGTCGATCTTGCCGCCGCGGGCGTTGCATTTAAAGAGCGTTATAACATGCCGGTCGTGGCCGAAGTCGTCGAACGCGAGCAGCCCGCCCATCTGCGCGACTGGTTCCGCGAGCGGCTGATCGCGCATCGTTTAGCTTCTGTAAACCTTTCCCGTCTGCCTTACGAACCCAAACAGAAATAATTATTACTGTTAGTTACAATTCCTTACATCCGGTCTGTTACTATTGCTCAGAATAAAAACTCGCTGACAACGTGTTGAAGGACGCAACTATGCTGACATGGACTATTGCCGCAGCGCAATATGCGCCCCGAACGGGAGGCGTCGCCGAAAACATCACCCACCATCTGCGCTTTATTCACGCCGCCGCCGAGCAGGCGTGTAAGGTGCTTATCTTTCCGGAACTTTCTCTTACTGGCCCCAACGACGAACACACGCTCCCCGCGCCGCCCTGTGATAACCAACTACAGCCACTGCGCGACGCCGCCCAGCGCCACCAGATGACAATCATTGCCGGGCTACCGATGGAGAACGAGGGCAAGCGTATTAAAGGCATCGTCATTTTCGCTCCCGATGCCGCCACCCCGCTTAAACAGCAGCAGGGGCACGGTACCTGCCTGGCGCCAGAGTCGGACCAGGTCAGCGTCTTTGAACTGAACCATGAAGGCTGCGAACTTTCCCCTCAGGCGTCCCTACTGGCTACCGTTAGCTGCATGGCGGAACCGCAGCAGCAGCGGACAACCCAACGCCTGCAGCGGTTTGCGCATAAGTACGCCATCGCGGTATTGAAGTCGAATTACGCCAGCGGAACCTTTTCCGGCGGTAGCGCGCTGTGGGATGAGAGCGGCCAGCTGATCGTGCGCGCCGACAGCGGAGAATTGCTGTTAACCGGCAGAAAAAGCGCCCAGGGTTGGCAAGGCGAGATCATTCCATTACGCTAGTCGTTTTGGCCGGGAGTTCGCCATGCTGCGCGTTATTGATACCGAAACCTGTGACCTGCAAGGGGGCGTCGTTGAGATTGCCTCCGTCGACGTTATTGACGGGCAAATCGTCAACCCGATGAGTCATCTGGTTCGCCCCGACCGTCCCATCAGCGCACAGGCGATGGCGATCCACCGGATTACCGAAGAAATGGTCGCCGATAAGCCGTGGATTGAAGAGGTCGTCCCCTTCTATCAGGGAAGCCCATGGTACGTTGCCCATAACGCCAGCTTTGACCGCCGCGTATTGCCGGAGATGGACGGCGAGTGGATTTGCACCATGAAATTAGCGCGTCGCCTGTGGCCTGGCATTAAGTACAGCAATATGGCGCTCTATAAGTCCCGCAAGCTGAGCGTAGCCACGCCCCCAGGACTACACCACCACCGCGCGCTGTACGACTGCTACATTACCGCCGCGCTGCTGATCGACATCATCCAAACCTCTGGCTGGACGCCGGAACAGATGGCTGACGTCACCGGACGGCCTGCGCTGCTCCGTACCTTTACCTTTGGTAAATACCGTGGACAGGAAGTGGCAGAAGTGGCGAAAAACGATCCGGGCTACCTGCGCTGGCTGTTTAACAACCTCGACCGCATGAGCCCGGAACTACGTTTAACGCTGAAGCACTACCTTGGCCAATAGCCTAGCGCTCCGAGCGCCCTGGTAGCGTTCCCTGGGCCAGGGCAATCAGGAAGGCATACTCCAGCGCGACCCCCTCATAGCTCTTATAGCGCCCGGACTTGCCGCCATGGCCGGCATCCATCTCGGTACACAGTAGCAACAGGTTATCGTCGACCTTAAGTTCACGTAGCCTGGCCACCCATTTTGCCGGCTCCCAGTACTGCACCTGCGAATCGTGTAACCCGCTGGTGACCAGCAGATGCGGGTAAGCCTGCGGCTGTACGTTGTCGTACGGGCTGTAGGATTTCATATAGCGATAGTAGGTTTCATCCTGCGGATTGCCCCACTCTTCAAACTCGCCGGTAGTGAGCGGAATCGACTCATCCAGCATGGTGGTCAGCACATCAACAAACGGAACCTGCGCCACTACGCCATGAAACAGCTCAGGTCGCTGGTTGATAACCGTCCCCATCAGCATACCGCCCGCGCTGCCGCCCATGCCGTAACACAAATTCGGCGCGCCATAGCCCTTCGCCAGCAGCGCATCGCAGACGTCGAGATAGTCGTTAAAGGTGTTTTGCTTCTTGAGGAATTTGCCGTCTTCATACCACTGCTGGCCCAGTTCACCGCCGCCGCGAATATGGGCAATCGCAAAGACAAAACCGCGATCGAGCAGGCTCAGGCGGCTGCTGCTGAAATCGGCGTCCATGCTGGCGCCGTAAGAGCCATAGCCGTAGACCAGCAGCGGATTTTTCCCCCGACGAAAATGCTCGTGGCGATAGACCAGCGAAACCGGTACCTCAACGCCATCCCGTGCGGTTACCCACAGGCGTTCGCTGCGATAGCGGCTGGCATCGAAGCCTTTTACCTCCTGTTGTTTAAGCACGCGGCGCTCGCCGCTATCCATATCAAGCTCAAACAAGGTATCCGGCGTGGTCATCGAGGAGTAGCCGTAGCGTAAACAGGCTGTTTCCGGTTCCGGGTTATAGGCAATCCAGGTGACATAGGCCGGATCGTCAAAGGCGATAGCCGTCTCCTGATGAGTTTGCCGATGAATCTGCCGCAGGCTGGTTAATCCACGCTGGCGTTCTTCCACCACCAGCCAGTCGCGGAATAACGTGAAATCTTCCAGCATCACCGTCTCGCGCGCGGCGATTAACGTCAGCCAGTCCCCTTCTTCCCCGTTAACGCCACGATAGAGGCCAAAGTTTTTACCTTCGCGGTTTGAACGAATATAAAAATGCCCCTGGTAATGGTCAAGGCTGTATTCATGATCCTTACGGCGAGCTAAAAATGTCTGCGGCTTCGCGTCAGGCGTATCGGCATCGACCAGCAGCATTTCACTGGTTGTGGCGCTGGACAGCGCAATCACCACGTACTGGCGCGATGAGGTCTTATGCAGGCTGACGTAGAACGTTTCATCCTGCTCTTCATAGATAAGCTCATCGTGCGTGGAGGGTGCCCCCACCTGATGACGCCAGACCTGCCATGGCAGCAACGTCGTCGGGTGCTGGCGCACATAATAGAGTGAACGGGAGTCGTTCGCCCACACCACGCCGGGCGAAACATTGTCAATCACCTCCGGTAGCCAGGTCTCATTTTCCAGATGACGAATCCGCAGGCTGTACTGGCGGCGAGAGAGGAAATCTTCGGTTACCGCCAGGAGATTGTTGTCGGGAGCGACGTTTAGCCCTCCCAAAGTATAAAACTCACTGTGCGCCGCACGCTTGTTTTCATCAATCAACAGCGACCAGCTCTCCTCTCCCAGCGCCTGGCGCTGATAAAGGGCATATTCGCGCCCCGGCTCAAAAACCTGACGGTAGCGATAACCATTTTTGATATACGGCGCAGAAACCTCGCGCGGAGGGATCCGGTCCACAATCTCTTTCAGCACGCGATCCTGTAGGCTGCGCTGGGATGACATCACCTGGCGGCCATAGGCGTTTTCCTGCTGTAAATAGTCGATAACCGCAGGCCTGGCGCGCGTGTCATCGCGCAGCCAGTAGTAGTTATCAATGCGCGTATCGCCATGCAATGTCATGGCGTGGGGGATCCGTTTTGCTTTTGGCGGCATCTCATTATTCTTCTGTTTTAGTCACACCCTATAAGGGTGGACAAATTAAACAATGATGCAAGCAAAAGCGGTGATAAAAGTAATTAAAGTTGCTGTTTTTGCTGCTGTAAATCGCGCTCGATGCCCTCACGGACCTCCGGCGGCAGTTTCAACGCATCGCCCAGCGCGTTCAGGTAGCTGCGCTCCATAAAATGATCGATATCGATTGCCGCACAGCTAATGAAATAGAGTTCCAACGCTTCTTCTTCATTGTGGACGTCTCGCGCCAGACGTTGAGGGTCGAGCGGTTGTTCCATCGCCCGCGCAATCAGCGCACGCCCCTGCTCTGCAATACCGGCTTCACGCAGCTGCTGTTCAATCGCCTGCTGCTCTTTCGCATCGATATGTCCATCGCTCTTCGCCGCAAAGACCAGCGCCAGAATCAGACGTTCGGTACGCACATCCAGCGGCGCCGCCGATTCGCCGTACTGGCTGGCCGCCTGCGGGTCCGCGCGCAATTTATCTTTGTACTTGTTCCACAACACGCTACCAGCCACCGCGCCACCGCCCACCAGCAGCGCGCCGGTACCGTACTTCGCCAGTATCTTTCGCGATGACTTACTGGCCAGCAGTAGCCCAGCCAAACCGCCTAACGCACCGGGCACCAGCATTTGGCTAAGATCGCTTTTACTCTCCCCCGATTTTTGCCCCAGCAGAGACTGCAGTTGATTAAGCCAGCCTGACATACGACCTCCAGTAGAAATAGGTGAGAAACTCAGCCTATGCGAGCAGATGTCAGGATATGTCTATGCCAGATAAAGATGCGCAAATATCCAGCAATAGCAACGTCTGACCGTTGTCAGCGAGACAGACGCAAACGTTTTCGTTTATAATGAGCCAAATTTTTGTGAGACGGTGGAATAGGTAAAATGACGTTATTAGGCACAGCTCTGCGTCCGGCGGCGACGCGCGTAATGCTCCTCGGTTCGGGCGAGTTAGGTAAGGAAGTGGCGATTGAGTGCCAGCGGTTGGGCATTGAGACCATCGCCATCGATCGCTACGCTGACGCCCCGGCGATGCACGTCGCGCATCGTTCTTATGTGATTAACATGCTCGACGGCGCGGCGCTGAAGGCGCTGGTTGAGCAGGAAAAACCGGACTTTATCGTGCCGGAGATTGAAGCGATCGCCACCGATATGTTGATTGAACTGGAACAGGCGGGTCAGCACGTGGTGCCCTGCGCACGCGCCACGCAATTGACCATGAACCGCGAAGGCATCCGCCGCCTGGCGGCAGAACTTCTCAAGCTGCCAACCTCAGCCTATCGCTTTGCCGACGGCGAAGCTCAGTTTCGCCAGGCGGTCGCCGACATCGGCCTGCCGTGCATCGTTAAACCGGTGATGAGCTCATCCGGCAAGGGCCAGACCTTTATTCGCCGTGAAGACCAGCTCGCTCAGGCGTGGCAGTACGCGCAGGAAGGTGGCCGGGCCGGTGCCGGGCGCGTGATTGTGGAAGGGGTGGTCAATTTTGATTTTGAAATAACCCTGTTAACCGTCAACGCCGTAGACGGCGTACACTTCTGCGCGCCGGTTGGCCACCGTCAGGAAGATGGCGACTACCGTGAGTCCTGGCAGCCGCAGCAGATGAGCGCGCTGGCGCTGGAGCGCGCGCAGGCGATCGCCCGCGAGGTGGTGCTGGCACTCGGCGGCTACGGCCTGTTCGGCGTTGAGCTGTTTGTTTGCGGCGACGATGTGGTGTTCAGCGAAGTCTCTCCGCGTCCGCACGATACCGGGATGGTGACGCTGATTTCGCAGGACGTTTCAGAGTTCGCGCTGCACGTCCGTGCGTTTCTTGGATTACCGATTGGGGCTATCCGTCAGTATGGCCCTTCCGCCTCTGCGGTACTGCTGCCAACGCTGAGCAGCAGCAACGTGACCTTTGATAACGTGCAGAATGCGCTCGGCGCGGGTGTTCAACTGCGGCTGTTCGGCAAGCCGGATATCGCCGGTTCCCGCCGTATGGGCGTAGCGCTGGCTACTGGCGATAGCGTTGAAGATGCCGTTGAGCGCGCCAAAATCGCTGCAGCGGCGGTCGTTATTCAGGAATAAGAAAAAAGGCGGGTTGCTTGCGCATACCCGCCCTTCTTTTGCTTACCCGATCATCAGACCGGGTACCGCAGACACCTTACAGCTTCGCGCCTTCAACCGCTTCGCGAGCCAGCTTGGTGATGCGATCGTAGTCGCCCGCTTCCAGCGCGTCTGCCGGAACCAGCCAGGAACCGCCGATGCACAGCACGCTTTTCAGCGCCAGGTAGTCACGGTAGTTAGCCGGAGAGATACCGCCAGTCGGGCAGAAACGGATGTGAGAGAACGGACCCGCAATCGCCTGCAGCGCTTTCACGCCGCCGTTCGCTTCAGCCGGGAAGAATTTGAACTCTTTCAGGCCGTGCTGCATACCCAGCATCAGTTCAGAAACAGAGCTAATGCCCGGGATCAGCGGGATAGTGCCTGCGGTAGCCGCTTTCAGCAGCTCATCGGTCAGGCCCGGGCTGATAGCAAACTGCGCGCCAGCGTCGGTCACTTCTTTCAGCTGCTGTGCGTTAGTCACGGTACCCGCACCCACGATCGCGTCCGGAACTTCTTTCGCAATGGCGCGGATAGCGTCCATCGCGCAGTCGGTACGCAGCGTCACTTCCAGTACGCGAACGCCACCGGCAACCAGCGCTTTTGCCATCGGTACTGCGTGCTCAAGCTTGTTAACCACGATTACCGGGACTACCGGGCCAGTGGTCAGGATTGCTTCAGCCGTTGTTTTCCAGTTTTTCATCAGAAATATTCTCTCGCCAGATCTACAAAACGTGTCATCTTAAAAGGTAATACAGGTTGCGCCCTGCTCTGCACCGGACAATTTTTCCCGTAATGCGCCAAACAGTTCACGGCCTGTCCCCACGCGCGAAGCGCTCAGATCGGGAATATGCGGTTGGCGTGCGGCCAGTTCAGCTTCATCAACCAGCAGCGTCAGCTCGCCGGTCTGGCCGTTTACGCGGATCATGTCGCCATCGCGTACTTTCGCCAGCAGCCCACCGTCATAGGCTTCAGGGGTTACGTGAATCGCTGACGGTACTTTACCGGATGCACCAGACAGTCGTCCATCAGTGACCAACGCAATTTTGAAACAGCGGTCCAATAATACACCAAGTGGCGGCATAAGTTTATGTAATTCTGGCATCCCGTTCGCTTTTGGCCCTTGATGGCGCACAACCACGACGCAATCTTTATCCAACAGCCCCGCTTCAAAGGCAGGCAGCACATCATGCTGGCTTTCAAAAACCACCGCAGGCGCTTCAATCACCTGGTTCTCAACCGGTACGGCGGAGGTTTTCATCACCGCGCGGCCAAGGTTGCCGCTCAGCACTTTGGTGCCGCCGTGTTTCGAGAACGGTTTATCGAAGGTGGCAATAATATTGTCATCCAGCGACGCGGTGGCGCCTTCACGCCAGTCCAGTTTGCCTTCGTTCAGCCACGGCTCCATGGTGTAGTGAGACAGGCCGAAACCGGCGACGGTGTTCACGTCTTCGTGCAGCAGTCCGCCTTTCAGCAGTTCGCGCACCAGCACCGGCACGCCGCCCGCCGCCTGGAAGTGGTTGATATCGGCCGGACCGTTCGGGTACAGACGCGCCATCAGCGGTACCACTTCTGACAAGTCGGAGAAATCATCCCAGTTAATGATAATGCCCGCCGCGCGCGCCATCGCCACCAGGTGCATGGTGTGATTGGTTGAACCGCCGGTCGCCAGCAGCGCCACGATACCGTTGACCACCACTTTTTCGTCAATCATTTTACCCAGCGGCATCCACTCATTACCGTTGCCGGTCATGCGAGTTACCTGACGTGCCGCAGCGGCGGTCAGTTCAGCGCGCAGCGGCGCATCCGGGTGAACAAAGGAAGAACCCGGCAGCTGCATCCCCATGAACTCAATCACCATCTGGTTGGTGTTGGCAGTGCCGTAGAAAGTGCAGGTACCCGGCGCGTGGTAAGACGCCGCCTCAGACTCCAGCAGCGCGTTACGGTCAACCTTACCTTCAGCGTAAAGCTGGCGAATGCGCACTTTTTCTTTGTTCGGCAGGCCGCTGGCCATTGGGCCTGACGGAATGAAGACAGACGGCAAATGGCCGAATGACAGCGCGGCCATCGCCAGCCCCGGGACGATTTTGTCGCACACGCCGAGGTAAAGCGCGCCGTCAAACATGTTATGAGACAGACCCACCGCAGCGGACATGGCAATCACTTCGCGGCTCAGCAGCGAAAGCTCCATCCCATCCTGACCCTGAGTCACACCGTCACACATCGCGGGCACGCCGCCTGCAACCTGCCCCACCGCGTTCACGCTGTGCAGCGCTTTGCGGATCAGGTCCGGATAGTGTTCGTAAGGCTGGTGGGCAGAAAGCATGTCGTTATAGGAGGTGATGATCGCGATATTGTTACGCAACATGCTTTTCAGCGACGCTTTATCGTCTGGCTGACAGGCGGCAAAACCGTGCGCCAGGTTGCCACAAGCGAGCTGAGAGCGATGAACCGTTTCAGTTTTGGCTTGTTCGATACGTGCCAGATAAGCCGCGCGCGTATCGCGAGAGCGTTCGATAATGCGATTTGTTACCCGTAACATTGCAGAGTTCATAAAGGCTCCTTAAATTTTTTCTGTCCAGGCTGCGGCTCACGACGGTGTATACATGGGGCTGACGAATAAATAAATGCCCGTATAGCGCAGCTCAGAGGCAAAGGTCTACTCGCAGTGTAATAAAAAAAGCCCCGGGGGTGAATCCTCCCGGGGCTTAAATGCGCAAAAATAGCACTACTTGCTGTGTTAGATCATGTTACCGGTAAAATAACACTTCTGGATTACCAGCAGACCTTACTCAAACTCGTTCCAGGAACGACCATCACGAGTAATCATGGCGACAGATGCCACCGGCCCCCAGGTTCCCGCCTGATAAGGTTTCGGCGCGTCTTTATCGCTAGCCCAGGCTTCGGTAATCGAGTCGACCCACTTCCATGCTTCTTCCACTTCATCGCGGCGCACGAACAGCGCCTGAATGCCGCGCATCGTTTCCAGCAGCAGGCGCTCATAGGCATCGGCAAGATGCGTTTGATTGAAGGTCTCGGAGTAGCTCAGATCCAGCTTGGTCACCTGCAGGTTGTGCTTGTGCTCCAGACCCGGAACCTTATTAAGGATCTGAATATCTACGCCTTCGTCCGGCTGCAGACGAATGGTCAGCTTGTTCTGCGGCAGCTCAGGCCAGGTTTCTTTGAACAGATTCAGCTCTGGGTTTTTGAAATACACAACCACTTCTGAACATTTGGTCGGCAGACGTTTACCGGTGCGCAGGTAGAACGGCACGCCCGACCAGCGCCAGTTATCAATGTCCACACGAATGGAAACGAAGGTTTCGGTGTTGCTGGATTTGTTCGCGCCCTCTTCTTCAAGGTAGCCCGGCACCTTCTGCCCTTGCGCAAAACCAGCGGTGTATTGTCCACGGACGGTTTTTTCACGCACGTTGGTATGGTCAATGCGACGCAAAGACTTCAGGACTTTCACTTTCTCATCGCGGATGCTGTCAGCACTTAAATCTGAAGGAGGCGCCATGGCAATCATGCACAGAACCTGTAACAGGTGGTTCTGGATCATGTCGCGCATTTGGCCGGCCTGGTCGAAGTAACCCCAGCGGCCCTCAATGCCGACTTCTTCGGCCACGGTAATTTCTACGTGATCGATAGTGCGGTTATCCCAGTTGTTCACAAACAGCGAGTTAGCAAAGCGCAGCGCCAGCAGGTTGAGCACCGTTTCTTTACCCAGATAGTGGTCGATACGGTAAACCTGGCACTCTTCAAAATACTCGCCCACCTGGTCGTTAATCTCACGAGAGGTTTCAAGGGAAGTACCCAGCGGTTTTTCCATGACGACGCGCGCCGGTTTGGCGTTCAGTTTCGCCTCGCCCAGACCGCGGCAGATGGCGCCAAAGGTGCTTGGCGGCATAGCAAAGTAGTTAATGGTAATGCGGTTTTTTTGATCAAGCATCTCACCCAGACGCGAAAACGCCGGGGCGTCATTCACATCAAGGTTGCAGAAATCAAGACGCGCGCTGAGGGTGTTCCACAAACCTTCATCAATTTTCTCTTTCATGAAGGTTTCGAGCGCTTCGCGGACAACTTTGGTGTATGCCGCTTTATCCCAGTCTGCACGGCCTACGCCGATAATCCGGGTGTCCGGATTAATCTGGCCGGCTTTTTCCAGCTGATACAGGGAAGGCAGCAGTTTTCGGCGGGCCAGGTCTCCCTTCGCGCCGAAAATGACCAGATCGCATGCCTGGGCCGTTTGCGTTACCGCCATGTCATTCTCCTCGGTTTATATTCCTGGTTCTATGCCAGGCTATCTACCCGTCGCCGTTCAGGTTTTCATGAAAACGACGGATATCGTTGTAATTTTCTTACGGTGCACTGTACTGTGTTTACGAAATTGCCGAAACCCTTTAACGGCATTGACCGCCTCCGATCGCACAATTCGGAACCACCACGGTCATATCATGAGGGCAATTGACCTGTTTTGTTCGTTCTTTCGCCCAGGCGGCGTCTGTTAAAACACGACACCGATCATGTAATGAAAAAAAACAACATATTTTGCTGTTCCTATTCACTTTTCATCCCGCTTCAAGCGTATATTCTTGCTAAAACGCCTGCAGATTTCACCCATTAATGGAATCGTTTCAATCTATGAGCGCCTTGTCACGATGAACATGCTGGAAAGAATCCAGTCCCAACTGGAAAACCTTAGCAAATCCGAGCGAAAAGTCGCGGAAGTCATTCTGGCGGCTCCCGAACAGGCAATTCATTCAAGCATTGCCGCGCTTGCCCTGGAAGCTGAGGTCAGTGAACCTACGGTTAATCGCTTCTGCCGCAGTCTGGAAACGCGAGGTTTTCCTGATTTTAAACTGCATCTTGCCCAAAGTCTGGCAAACGGTACACCGTATGTTAATCGTAATGTGGACGAAGATGACAGCGTTGAAGCCTATACGGCCAAAATATTCGAATCGGCCATGGCGAGCCTTGCGCATGTGCGTCAATCGCTCGATATGTCGGCGGTGAATCGCGCGGTCGATCTGCTGACCCAGGCGAAAAAAATCGCCTTCTTTGGGCTCGGTTCTTCCGCCGCGGTGGCGCACGACGCCATGAACAAATTTTTTCGCTTTAACGTCCCTGTCATCTATTCCGATGACATCGTTTTGCAACGAATGAGCTGTATGAATTGCAGCGACGACGACGTCGTGGTGCTCATTTCTCACACCGGCCGAACGAAAAGTCTGGTCGAGGTAGCGCAGGTGGCGAGGGAAAATGATGCGATGGTTATCGCCATCACTTCCGCCGGTACGCCGCTGGCCCGCGAGGCCACGCTCGCCATCACGCTGGACGTTCCTGAAGATACCGATATCTACATGCCGATGGTGTCCCGCCTGGCGCAGCTGACCGTGATCGACGTCCTGGCCACCGGCTTTACCTTACGACGCGGGGCGAAATTCAGGGATAACTTGAAGCGAGTCAAAGAAGCGTTAAAAGAATCGCGCTTTGATAAAGAACTATCGACACACAGCGATAATCACTAAAAGCGATAAAAAGAGTGTAACCTATTTAAGCATTCGGTAACCCGTTATTGGCATATTGCCGAATTCCTGTTCACGCAACACCTGAGTTGTATTAGTCAACGGAGTATTACATGTCCAGAAGGCTTCGCAGAACCAAGATCGTCACCACGTTAGGCCCAGCAACCGATCGCGATAACAACCTTGAAAAGGTTATTTCCGCCGGCGCTAACGTCGTACGTATGAATTTCTCTCACGGTACGCCAGAAGATCATCAGCTACGTGCCGACAAAGTACGCGAAATTGCAGCAAAACTGGGGCGCCATGTAGCCATCCTTGGCGATCTGCAAGGTCCAAAAATCCGCGTATCGACCTTCAAGGAAGGCAAAGTTTTCCTCAATATCGGCGACAAATTCCTGCTGGACGCCAACCTGGGTAAAGGTGAAGGCGACAAAGAGAAAGTGGGTATCGACTACAAAGGCCTGCCTGCCGACGTCGTACCGGGCGACATCCTGCTGCTGGATGATGGCCGCGTGCAGTTAAAAGTGCTGGAAGTTCAGGGCATGAAGGTGTTCACCGAAGTCACCGTCGGCGGCCCGCTGTCCAACAATAAAGGCATCAACAAATTAGGTGGCGGCCTCTCCGCTGAAGCGCTGACCGAAAAAGACAAGGCCGATATTCTGACCGCCGCCAAAATCGGCGTCGACTATCTGGCTGTCTCCTTCCCGCGCTGTGGCGAAGATCTGAACTACGCTCGCCGTCTGGCCCGCGAAGCCGGCTGCGATGCGAAAATTGTCTCCAAAGTTGAGCGTGCGGAAGCCGTCTGCAGCCAGGACGCGATGGACGATATCATTCTCGCTTCCGACGTTGTGATGGTGGCCCGTGGCGACCTGGGCGTAGAAATTGGCGACCCGGAGCTGGTGGGTATTCAGAAAGCGCTCATTCGTCGTGCGCGTCAGCTGAACCGCGCAGTCATTACCGCGACCCAGATGATGGAGTCGATGATCACCAACCCGATGCCGACTCGTGCGGAAGTGATGGACGTGGCGAACGCCGTGCTGGATGGTACCGATGCGGTGATGCTTTCTGCGGAAACCGCGGCCGGTCAATATCCGTCTGAAACCGTCGCCGCCATGGCGCGTGTGTGCCTGGGTGCAGAAAAAATCCCTAGCATCAACGTATCTAAACACCGCCTGGACGTGCAGTTCGACAACGTTGAAGAAGCGATCGCCATGTCGGCAATGTATGCGGCAAACCACCTGAAAGGGATTACCGCCATCATCACCATGACCGAATCCGGCCGTACCGCGCTGATGACCTCGCGCATCACCTCCGGTCTGCCGATTTTCGCCATGTCTCGCCATGAACGTACGTTGAACCTGACCGCGCTGTACCGTGGCGTTACGCCGGTGTTCTTCGACAGCGCCTGCGACGGCGTCGCGGCAGCCCACGATGCGGTAAACCTGCTGCGCGACAAAGGCTATCTGATGTCCGGCGACCTGGTGATTGTGACCCAGGGCGACGTGATGAGTACCGTGGGTTCAACCAACACCACGCGCATTCTGACCGTCGAGTAATACGCACGTCATCAACATAAAAAAACCGGACGATGTCCGGTTTTTTTTGCACTCAGAACAGGGCGGGAATGATCTGGGGTAACCCCAGTGTCGCTTTGCTCGCCCGGGCGATGCGTTATTTCTTTTTCTTTGGGTAGAGCTCTTTGCGCTGATACGGCTCTATTTCGCCGGGCTTACGCGTCTTCAGCAGCTTCAGGATCCACGTATACTGCTCGGCATGCGGGCCCACAAAGATCTCCACTTCTTCATTCATGCGGCGTGCAATGGTGTTGTCATCCGCTTCCAGCAGATCGTCCATCGGCGGGCGCACCAGTATCGTCAAACGATGCGTTTCACCGTTATAGACCGGGAACAGCGGCACCACGCGCGCACGGCACACTTTCATCAGCCGCCCTATCGCCGGCAGCGTCGCTTTGTAGGTTGCAAAGAAATCGACAAACTCACTATGCTCCGGCCCGTGATCCTGATCGGGCAGATAGTAGCCCCAATATCCCTGACGTACCGATTGAATAAAAGGTTTGATGCCATCGTTACGCGCGTGCAGGCGACCGCCAAAGCGGCGACGTACGGTATTCCACACGTAGTCGAACACCTTGTTGCCCTGGTTGTGGAACATTGCGGCCATCTTTTGGCCCTGCGAGGCCATGACCATGGCAGGGATATCAACGCCCCAGCCGTGCGGAACTAAGAAGATAACGTTTTCACCGTTGCGGCGCATTTCATCGATAATCTCCTGCCCCTGCCAGTCGAGGCGCGGCAGAATTTTTTCCGGCCCTTTCAACGCCAGTTCAGCCATCATCACCATCGCCTGCGGCGCGGTGGCAAACATCTCATCAATAATCGCTTCACGCTCGGCTTCACTTTTTTCCGGGAAGCAGTACAGCAGGTTGATCTGCGCGCGACGGCGGGCGCTTTTCCCAAACTTACCGGCCAGACGGCCAAGTTTACCCAGCAGCGGGTCGCGGATTTTCGCCGGTACATAAGCGATGCCCGCAAATGCCAGCACGCCTAGCCAGGCGCCCCAATAGCGCGGGTGACGAAAAGATTTCTCAAACTCGGGAATGTATTCACTGGTATTTTTTTTCGTTTCCATGCCTGTTCCAGGTTCGAATCATCGGGTCGGTGTGGATAATCAGATAGTGTAGCGAGGCGAGGTGCTTCGCACAAAAGAAAAAGCCGACGCCACCTGGGCGTCGGCTCTGAACGTTTACTTCTTAGACGAAACTAGTCAAAACGCAGCTGCGGCAGCACCTGTTTTACCTGTGCCAGGTAGTCGGTACGGTCTGAGCCGGTCAGCCCTTCGGTACGTGGCAGTTTCGCCGTCAGCGGGTTCACCGCCTGCTGGTTGATCCATACTTCATAGTGCAGGTGTGGGCCTGTTGAACGACCGGTGTTGCCTGACAACGCGATACGATCGCCACGTTTCACCTTCTGGCCCGGTTTCACCAACAGTTTACGCAGGTGCATATAGCGCGTGGTGTAGGTCCGGCCATGACGCAGTGCAACGTAATAGCCGGCCGCGCCGCTACGTTTGGCGACAACGACTTCACCGTCACCCACCGCCAGAACCGGCGTACCTTGCGGCATCGCGAAATCAACGCCGCGGTGCGGCGCCACGCGACCGGTCACCGGATTCAGACGGCGTGGGTTAAAGTTAGACGATACGCGGAACTGACGTGAGGTCGGGAAGCGTAAAAAGCCTTTCGCCAGCCCCGTACCGTTACGGTCGTAGAACTTACCGTCTTCCGCGCGGATCGCGTAGTAATCTTTACCATCAGAACGTAAACGTACGCCCAACAGCTGGCTTTGCTCACGCTTGCCGTCGAGCATTTCGCGCGACATCAGCACCGAGAATTCATCGCCTTTTTTCAGCTTACGGAAGTCCATCTGCCACTGCATCGCTTTAATCACCGCGCTAACTTCCGCGCTGGTTAACCCGGCGCTGGTGGCGCTGGAGACGAAGCTACCGCCGACGGTACCTTTGAACAGGCTATTAACCCAGTCGCCCTGCTGCATCTCGCTGCTCATTTTGAAACCGTTTGCAACGCGATCGTAGGTACGGGTTTCACGACGCGACATTTCCCAGGTTAAACGCTGGAGATCGCCATCATCGTTCAGGGTCCAGGAGAGCTGCTGGCCCACCTTCATGTTTTTCAGGTCTTTATCAGAAGCGGCAAGCTGGCTGATATTCCCCATATCAATACCGTACTGATTCAGGATGCTGCTCAGGGTATCGCCCGTGGATACCACATACTCATGCACGCCCGTTTCGTTATCGACTTTGTCGTCCAGTTCGTCCTGCGGGATGGCTTCATCTTCCTGCGCGGCCTGGTCAATCGGTTCACTGGCCTCCGGCAGCAGAGAACGAATTTCTTTTTTCTCCAGCTCAATCGTCCGGGTGACGGGTGATGAAGAGGTTGGATGGTAAACGTATGGCCGCCATACGGCGACGGCCAACGTGAGAACGGTGAGTGACCCCAGCATAACGCGGTGGGGCCGCGGCAAATTATTAAATGCCAGAGCGACAGAGCGGGCTATCTGCTGCACGTATTCACTTCCTTACTTATCTCCTTTCAGGCAGCTCGCATACTGGGTCGCCAGTTGAGCAAGAAACGCCGGGTAGCTTTCTTTGCTCAGCTGTATATTCGTGCCGAGTGGGTCCAGCGTTCCCATGCGAACGTTGGTACCCCGCGCGACAGATTCAACGACAGCGGGCCTGAATTGTGGCTCAGCAAAAACGCAGGTTGCTTTTTGCTCAACCAACTGTGTTCTTATTTGATGTAAACGCTGCGCACCGGGTTGAATCTCAGGGTTGACGGTGAAGTGCCCAAGCGGCGTCAAACCGTAGTGTTTTTCGTAGTAACCATAGGCATCATGAAAAACGAAATACCCCTTTCCTTTCACCGGCGCCAGCTCATTCGCCACCTGCTTGTCGGTTGCGGCCAGATTGGCCTCAAAATCCTTCAGGTTGGCGTCAAGCCGGGCTCGACTCTGGGGCATAAGTTCCACTAATTTGTCATGGATTGCAACCGCCGAAAGCCGCGCTATCTCTGGGGATAACCACAGATGCATGTTGTATTCACCGTGATGGTGATGTGCGTCACCTTTTTCACCGTGAGCGTGGTCATGATCGCCCTCTTCCGCACCTTCGTCACCATCGTCGTCAGCCCCTTTCATGAGTAACGGTTTCACGCCGTCCAACTGGGCGATAGTCACTTTTTTGCCGGCAGAAATGCTTTGCGTTGACTTGTCCATGAAGGCTTCCATCTCTGGACCAATCCAGACGACTAAGTCCGCGTTCTGTAAGCGTTTTGCATCAGATGGACGCAATGAATAGTCATGCTCAGACGCGCCGTCAGGCAGTAAAACCTGGGTCTCGGTGACACCATCGGCAATCGCTGAGGCGATGAATCCTAACGGTTTAAGAGAGGCGACAACGGCAGCATCCGCACGCTGTGCGGCACTCCCCCACAAAGCAACGGATAAAGCTGCGAAAAGAAGCGTATTTTTCTGTAACATAATGCGTCTATTGTTCGAAATGAATGAAAGAAGTGTGATATTATAACATTCACTCTCTTGTGCAACCCCTAATTGCTATGACGAATCTTGTATCGCTGGAAAATGTCTCCGTCAGCTTCGGCCAGCGCCGGGTGCTCTCCGACATCTCACTGAATCTCAAGCCAGGCCGCATTCTGACGCTGCTTGGTCCTAACGGCGCGGGTAAATCTACGCTGGTACGCGTGGTACTAGGGCTTGTTGCGCCCAGCGAAGGCGTCGTGGTGCGCGAAAAACAGCTGCGTATCGGCTACGTACCGCAGAAGGTTTACCTCGATGCGACATTGCCGCTGACCGTCAAGCGTTTTTTGCGTCTGCATCCCGCTACGCGTAAAGAAGATATCCTGCCGGCGCTCAAGCGTGTACAGGCAGGACATCTGCAGGATGCGCCGATGCAGAAGCTTTCCGGTGGTGAAACCCAGCGCGTACTGCTGGCACGTGCACTGCTGAACAAACCGCAGCTGCTGGTGCTGGATGAACCGACTCAAGGCGTTGACGTCAATGGCCAGGTGGCGCTGTACGATCTGATAAACCAACTGCGCCAGGAGCTGGACTGCGCGGTACTGATGGTATCGCACGATCTGCATCTGGTCATGGCAAAAACCGACGAAGTGCTGTGCCTCAACCATCATATCTGCTGTTCCGGCACGCCGGATGTGGTCTCAATGCACCCAGAATTTATTTCAATGTTTGGGCCCCGCGGCGCCGAGCAGCTCGGCATTTACCGCCATCAACATAACCACCGCCACGATTTACAGGGCCGTATTGTTTTACGTCGGGGAAATGGGCAGTCATGATTGAAATTTTACTTCCCGGCTGGCTTGCCGGAATGATGCTGGCGTGTGCTGCCGGCCCGTTAGGCTCGTTCGTGGTCTGGCGCCGTATGTCCTATTTTGGCGATACCCTGGCGCATGCTTCCCTGCTGGGCGTCGCTTTCGGTTTACTGCTCGACGTGAATCCATTTTATGCGGTCATCGCCGTCACGTTGCTGCTTGCAGCCGGCTTGGTGTGGCTGGAAAAGCGCCCTCACCTGGCGGTGGATACCCTGCTCGGCATTATGGCGCACAGCGCGCTGTCGCTTGGCCTGGTGGTGGTCAGCCTGATGTCGAACATCCGCGTAGACCTGATGGCCTACCTGTTTGGCGACCTGCTGGCGGTTACGCCGCAGGATCTTATCTCGATTGCGCTGGGTGTGGTTGTGGTGCTGGCAATTCTGTTCTGGCAGTGGCGTAATCTGCTGTCGATGACCATTAGCCCGGATCTGGCGTTTGTCGACGGCGTGAAGCTACAGCGGGTTAAGCTGCTGCTGATGCTGGTGACCGCGCTGACCATCGGCGTGGCGATGAAGTTCGTCGGCGCGCTGATTATTACATCGCTGCTGATTATTCCCGCGGCAACAGCGCGCCGTTTCGCCCGTACGCCAGAGCAGATGGCGGGGATTGCGGTGGGCGTTGGGATGATTGCGGTAACCGGTGGGCTGACCTTCTCGGCGTTTTACGATACGCCGGCGGGCCCTTCCGTGGTGCTGTGCGCGGCACTGCTGTTTATTCTGAGTATGACAAAGAAAGCCGCTGCCTGATTTTCCCGGTGGCGCTTCGCTCGGCCGGGTACACCTATGCCCGGTGGCGCTTCGCTTACCGGGCCTACAGAATCGTGTAGTCGTGTTGGCCTGATAAGCGAAGCGCCATCAGGCACTAAGGCATCTCTGGCGGCTTGATGCCAAAGTGTGCCCACGCGCGCGAAGTTGCCATACGGCCACGTGGCGTGCGCTGCAAGAACCCTTGCTGAATCAGATAGGGCTCCAGCACGTCCTCAATGGTTTCTCGCTCTTCGCCAATCGCCGCGGCCAGGTTATCCAGCCCGACGGGACCGCCAAAGAACTTATCAATCACCGCCAGCAGCAGCTTGCGGTCCATATAGTCAAAGCCTTCCGCGTCAACGTTCAGCATATCCAGCGCCTGCGCGGCAATCTCTGCGGAGATGGTGCCATCATGCTTCACCTCCGCATAATCGCGTACGCGCCTCAGCAGACGGTTGGCAATACGCGGCGTACCGCGTGCGCGACGCGCCACTTCCAGCGCGCCTTCATCGCTCATCTCCAGCCCCATATAGCGGGCGCTGCGGCCCACGATGTGCTGGAGATCAGGAACCTGGTAAAACTCCAGACGCTGTACGATACCGAAGCGATCGCGCAGCGGCGAGGTCAGGGATCCCGCGCGGGTGGTGGCGCCAATCAGGGTAAACGGCGGCAGATCGATTTTAATCGACCGCGCGGCCGGGCCTTCACCAATCATAATATCCAGCTGATAGTCTTCCATCGCCGGATACAGCACCTCCTCCACGACCGGAGACAGGCGGTGGATCTCATCGATAAACAGCACATCATGAGGTTCAAGGTTGGTGAGCATAGCCGCCAGGTCGCCCGCCTTCTCCAGCACGGGGCCTGAGGTGGTGCGTAGGTTAACGCCCATTTCATTGGCCACGATATTCGCCAGCGTGGTTTTCCCTAAACCCGGCGGGCCGAAGATGAGCAGATGGTCCAGCGCGTCGCCGCGGAGTTTCGCCGCCTGAATAAAGATTTCCATCTGCGAGCGCACCTGCGGCTGGCCGATATACTCTTCCAGTAATTTGGGGCGGATGGCGCGATCGGCCACCTCCTCCGCCATCGAACTGCCTGACGAGATCAGGCGGTCTGCTTCAATCATCCTTTACCTCATAGCGCTGCGCGGAGCGCTTCGCGGATCAATGTTTCGCTGCTGGCGTCCGGACGGGCGACTTTACTCACCATCCGGCTGGCTTCCTGAGGTTTATAGCCCAGCGCCACCAGCGCGGCAACCGCTTCCTGCTCGGCATCGTCGCTCTCCGGCCCTGCCGGTGAGGTCAGAACCAGATCGGCGGCAGGCGTAAACAGGTCGCCATGCAGCCCCTTGAAGCGGTCTTTCATCTCGACGATAAGACGCTCGGCGGTTTTCTTGCCAATACCCGGCAGCTTGACCAGCGCCCCCAGTTCTTCGCGCTCGACCGCGTTCACGAACTGCTGCGCCGACATACCGGAGAGGATCGCCAACGCCAGCTTCGGGCCAACACCGTTGGTTTTAATCAGCTCTTTAAACAGCGTGCGTTCCTGTTTGTTGTTGAAACCGTACAGCAACTGCGCGTCTTCACGCACCACGAAGTGGGTAAAGACTATCGCTTCCTGCCCGGCTTCCGGCAGCTCGTAAAAACAGGTCATCGGCATATGCACTTCATAGCCGACGCCGCCGGTTTCCAGAAGGACCAACGGGGGTTGTTTTTCGAGAATGATGCCTCTGAGTCTGCCTATCACGTGACGCTCCTGCGTTAAGGGCTGAAAAGGTAATGCTCTATCATAAAAAAAGGCTGGATAGATATCCAGATGAAAAATGTTTTTAACGATTTTCCGGGCGCTTTTTATCGCCTCGAAGTACCGTTCCTGACGCGAACAAAATATCTCGTATAATAATTAACGACTTTCTTTCGCTCTTCCCGGATGACCTCCTGACCGTAGGTCATATGGCAAATTCGATAGCCACTATTGATCAATCGCGGCATTTCTTCCCGTTCCTGCGTGTCCAGCAACACTTGACGATGGCGGTTAAGAACACGATAGATCTCCCGCACCGGCAGACTCGGATACCGTTTGTGGTAAAGAAACAACGTGAGCCTCATAAAGGCAATGATCGACCCATTGCTCATTAAATCAGGAACAAGACAGGCATTGAACAAGAGATGATGGCAGAGTTTCGCTATGTGTGGGTTGTTCTCGACAAATTGCATACACATCACGTTTGGAGGCAGCTTAACCTCCATGTATGATTTATCCTCTTGCCAGCAGGTGATGCTATACGAATAGAGTCCCGCGCAGGTATTTCGTGGCAAAGAGCTCGCAGCTCATATCCAGTCCGGCATAATAGAGAATATGCCAGCAATAAAATAACAAGTATCTGTATCAACCAACAATATCGCATCGTAAGGTACAATCGATACTAAACGCCGATAAAAGCAGATGTACATTATGTGCCGCTTATATGTATTGCATGAAATATAAATGGAAAACACACACTTAGACCAAAACGAGATGTGACACGTCTGGACGCACCAACAATATCTGAAAGTTAGCTTTCTAAAAGGAATGAAAGCGCCAGTCCAATGCAGACCACATGTGTATCAGCATAGAAAGAACAGCACTAAACCCGCGCGTCATTGTCCCCGACTACAAATCAGTAATGCCCGATAACGTTCAAACAGGGATATTTATCTCATCTCTATACACGCTTCTGGCGAGATTAGCCGTCCTTATTTTTAATACCCGCAAAAAACATTCTTATTTTAAATAAGAGTAAACATAACATTCATCACTCCCATTCATTAATAACCATATACTTGCCATAAGATTAATATAATGCTAATTATCCAACAGCATAAAATAGAGGACGTTATTTCAGAATAATCACCACGGAACGAGAACATGAAAAAACATTATCTAATCGAATATGAAACCGGAGATATTGTATTTACCTGTATAGGTACCGCACTTTTCGGTCAGATATCAACCGCATCACGGTGTTGGAGCAATCATGTAGGCATGATTATTGGCCACAACGGTGAAGACTATCTGGTGGCAGAAAGCCGCGTTCCGCTCTCAACCGTCACCACGCTGTCGCTATTTATCCAGCGTTCAGCCGGGCAGCGTTACGCCGTACGTCGCCTGCGCGGCGGCCTGACGGTCAAACAGAAGCTCGCCATCATGGAGCAGGTTCCTGCCCGGCTAAACAAGTTTTATCACACCGGATTTAAATACGAGTCATCGCGCCAGTTCTGTTCGAAATTTGTGTTTGATATCTACAAAGAAGCGCTGTCTATTCCGATAGGCGACGTCGAGACGTTTGAAGAGTTACTGAACAGCAACCCCAATGCAAAGCTCACTTTCTGGAAACTGTGGTTTTTAGGTTCCATTCCCTGGGAGCGCAAAACGGTAACACCAGCCAGTCTGTGGCAGCATCCGAATCTGATTCTGGTGGATTCACAAGATAAAGAAACACCCCAGTCAACGGCGACTGAGGTGATTTAGATTAGCGTAACCGCCCACGCGCTAAATTCAGCCTTGCGTCACTCACCTGCATGGCGTTCTGGCTGACGTGGCAGTGGGTAATGGCGATAGCCAGCGCATCCGCGGCATCGGCCTGCGGGTTAGCGGGGAGCTTTAACAGCGTGCGCACCATATGCTGAACCTGGCTTTTTTCCGCGCTACCAATACCCACCACGGTCTGTTTCACCTGACGGGCGGCGTACTCAAAGACAGGCAGCTCCTGATTGGTGGCGGCCACAATGGCCACCCCGCGCGCCTGCCCCAGCTTAAGCGCCGAGTCGGCGTTTTTCGCCATAAAAACCTGCTCTATCGCGAAATAGTCCGGCTGGAACTGGGTGATAATCTCCGTCACGCCCGCGTAAATCAGCTTCAGGCGCGACGGGAGATCCTCGACTTTGGTGCGAATGCAGCCGCTACCGAGGTAGGTCAACTGACGGCCAACCTGGCGAATCACGCCATAACCGGTGATGCGCGACCCCGGGTCAATGCCGAGAATAATAGCCATCACGCATCTCCTGTTATATTAGGGTTCAGCCACCTCATTCTAAGGTAGCAGCAACCTCGTCAGAGATTTCACCGTTGTGGTAAACTTCCTGAACGTCGTCACAGTCTTCCAGCATGTCGATAAGACGCAGCAGCTTCGGCGCGGTTTCCGCGTCCATGTCCGCTTTGGTAGACGGAATCATTGAGACTTCAGCGGCATCAGCTTTCAGACCCGCGGCTTCCAGCGCGTCGCGCACTTTGCCCATCTCTTCCCACGCGGTGTAAACGTCAATCGCGCCGTCATCGAAGGTCACAACGTCTTCAGCACCGGCTTCCAGCGCCGCTTCCATGATGACGTCTTCGTCGCCTTTCTCAAAAGAGATCACGCCTTTTTTGCTGAACAGGTAAGCAACCGAACCGTCAGTTCCCAGGTTACCACCGGTTTTGCTGAACGCGTGACGCACTTCCGCAACGGTACGGTTACGGTTATCGGACAGGCATTCAATCATCACCGCCGTGCCGCCAGGGCCGTAACCTTCATAGATGATGGTCTCCATGTTCGAGTCTTCATCACCGCCCACGCCGCGCGCAATCGCACGGTTCAGGGTGTCACGGGTCATGTTGTTGGACAGTGCTTTATCCACCGCCGCACGCAGACGCGGATTAGCATCCGGATCGCCGCCGCCCAGTTTAGCCGCCGTCACCAGCTCACGAATGATCTTGGTGAAGATTTTGCCGCGCTTGGCATCCTGCGCCGCTTTACGATGTCTGGTGTTGGCCCATTTACTATGACCTGCCATAAAAATATCTCCAAAAAACTTTGCCCTATCAGGCAGCGTTAATGACAAATTCTTCAATCGCCTGCCGGTTACTCCACGACTTGGTCAGCGCCGCCGCAACGGGCGCATCGAGCCATTGGTAGGCCAGGTGTTCAGTGAACACAATCTCCCGCTCGTGGGGCAGCGCAAGGCAGAACCAGGATTCCGTATTGCGCACTACGCCTGGGGCATAGCGATGTCGTAAATGTTGAAAAATTTCAAACTCCACCGTGCGCTGACAGTCCATCAAGGTCAGTTGCTCAGAAACAACGTCAATGGTGACCTCTTCCTTTACTTCACGCACGGCGGCCTGCGACGCGGTTTCCCCCGCTTCCAGGCTGCCGGTAACCGACTGCCAGAACTCGGGGTCATCGCGTCGCTGCAGCATCAGCACCCGTTTACTGTCCTGGGCATAAATGACCACCAGAATAGAGACGGGCTGCTTGAATAGCATGTTACTCGTTCTCCGCCGACGCTTTCGGCTCTTTTGCCACAACCTGAATACCCAGCTCGCCAAGAGAGGCCGGGTTCGCGAAGCTTGGCGCTTCGGTCATCAGGCAGGCAGCCGCCGTGGTTTTCGGGAAAGCGATAACGTCACGGATGTTGTCGGTGCCGGTCAGCAGCATGGTCAGACGGTCTAGACCGAATGCCAGACCCGCGTGAGGCGGCGTACCGTACTTCAGCGCGTCCAGCAGGAAGCCAAACTTCTCGCGCTGCTCTTGCTCATTGATGCCGAGGATACCGAACACGGTCTGCTGCATGTCGCCGCGGTGAATACGTACGGAACCACCGCCCACTTCGTAGCCGTTGATCACCATATCGTAGGCGTTCGCTACCGCGTCTTCCGGTGCCGCTTTCAGTTCTTCGGCGGTCATGTCTTTCGGCGAGGTGAACGGGTGGTGCATCGCGGTCAAACCGCCTTCACCGTCGTCTTCAAACATCGGGAAGTCGATAACCCACAGCGGCGCCCACAGGGTTTCGTCGGTCAGGTTCAGGTCTTTACCCAGCTTCAGACGCAGCGCGCCCATCGCGTCGGCAACCACTTTCTTGTTATCCGCGCCGAAGAAGATCATGTCGCCGTCCTGCGCGCCGGTGCGCTCAAGGATAGCTTCAATGATGTCGGCGGTCAGGAATTTGGCGACCGGGCTGGTGATGCCTTCCAGACCCTTGGCGCGTTCGGTCACTTTGATGTAAGCCAGGCCTTTCGCGCCGTAGATCTTCACAAAGTTGCCGTATTCGTCGATAAGCTTACGGGTCAGCGCAGCGCCGCCCGGTACGCGCAGCGCGGCTACGCGGCCTTTCGGATCGTTTGCCGGGCCAGAGAAGACCGCGAATTCCACGTCTTTCAGCAGATCAGCAACGTCTACCAGCTCCATCGGGTTACGCAGATCCGGTTTGTCGGAACCGTAACGGCGTTCGGCTTCAGCGAAGGTCATGATCGGGAAGTCGCCCAGATCCACGCCTTTGATTTCCAGCCACAGCTGACGCACCATCGCTTCCATCACTTCACGTACCTGCGGTGCGGTCATGAAGGAAGTTTCCACGTCGATCTGGGTAAATTCTGGCTGACGGTCAGCGCGCAGATCTTCGTCACGGAAGCATTTTACGATCTGATAGTAGCGGTCGAAACCGGACATCATCAGCAGCTGTTTGAACAGCTGAGGCGACTGCGGCAGCGCATAGAATTTACCTTTATGTACGCGGGACGGTACCAGGTAATCGCGTGCGCCTTCCGGGGTCGCTTTGGTCAGCATCGGGGTTTCGATATCGAGGAAACCGTGATCGTCCATAAAGCGGCGCACAAAGCTGGTGATTTTGGCGCGGGTTTTCAGGCGCTGAGCCATTTCAGGACGACGCAGGTCGAGGTAGCGGTACTTCAGACGCGCTTCTTCGGTGTTAACGTGGTTGGAGTCCAGCGGCAGCGATTCTGAACGGTTGATGATAACCAGGTCGGAAGCCAGAACTTCAATCGCACCGGTCGCCATATCCGCGTTGATGTTTTTTTCATCACGGGCGCGAACGGTGCCGGTAACCTGAATGCAGAACTCATTACGCAGTTCAGAGGCTAACTTCAACGCATCCGCACGATCCGGATCGAAGAACACCTGTACGATGCCTTCACGGTCGCGCATATCGATAAAAATGAGGCTACCGAGATCACGACGGCGGTTGACCCAACCACACAGAGTCACCTGCTGCCCAACGTGGGACTGTCGAAGCTGTCCGCAATATTCTGTACGCATGAGATATCCCTTAACTTAGCCGTCGGCGGATTGTCGCCTGCCTGGCAGGCTTTACTGTCGCAGCTTTAGCTGAATGTCACTACTGGATGAAAAAAGGGGGCTATTATACTGGAAATTCTCGCTGGCGATAAGCCCAGTGCGGTTTATACGCCTGTTTGCTGAACGCTTATTGCTTACGCTCACAAAAATTAACAATAATTATCCATTCGATCACCTGGCGACAATTGTAAGGTATGCCCCCGACAGCCCGCTTACAGAGGAATAACCATGCTGAATTTAGTCGCAAACAAAACCGCCCTTGTCGTCATTGACTTGCAGGAAGGCATTCTGCCGTTCGCCGGCGGCCCGCATACCGCAAGCGACGTTGTGTCACGCGCCGCGCGTTTAGCCGAAAAATGCCGCGCCGCCTCTGCGCCGGTGGTGATGGTACGCGTGGGCTGGTCCGCCGATTATGCCGAAGCGTTAAAACAGCCGGTTGACGCGCAGGCCCCGGCAAAAGCGCTGCCGGACAACTGGTGGACCTATCCGGCTGAACTGGGTAAACAGGACGGAGATATCGAAGTGACCAAACGCCAGTGGGGTGCCTTCTACGGAACCGATCTTGAAATGCAGCTGCGCCGCCGAGGCATTGACACCATTATTCTGTGTGGGATTTCAACCAATATCGGCGTCGAGTCAACCGCGCGTAACGCCTGGGAGCTGGGCTTTAATCTGATCATCGCCGAAGATGCATGCAGCGCCGCTTCCGCTGAGCAACATCAGGGCAGCATGACGCATATCTTCCCGCGCATCGCCCGCGTGCGCAGCACTGAGGAGATCCTCGCCGCCTTATGATTTATCTTGGGCTTCCCCAATGGTCGCACCCGAAATGGGTGCGATTGGGTATTACCAGCCTCGAACAGTACGCTCGCCACTTTAACTGCGTGGAGGGTAACACCACGCTGTACGCGCTGCCAAAAGCCGAGATTGTCGCCCGCTGGCAGGCTCAAACGGATGATAACTTCCGTTTTTGCTTTAAATTCCCGGCGACCATTTCACATCAGGCTGCGCTACGCCAGTGCGGCGATCTCACGCAGGAATTTTTCCAGCGGCTATCGCCTCTCGCCGGGCGAATTGGTCAGTACTGGCTACAGCTTCCCGCGACCTTTGGGCCGCGCGACCTCCCTGCGCTATGGGCATTCCTCGACGGCCTGCCAAAGGAATTCCATTACGGCGTGGAAGTTCGCCATCCTGGCTTTTTCAGTAAAGGTGATGAAGAGCGACAGCTCAATCGTGGCCTGCACGAACGTGGCGTGAATCGCGTGATTCTCGACAGCCGCCCGGTGCATGCCGCCATTCCGCACAATGAAGCCGTCATCGAGGCGCAACGTAAGAAACCGAAGGTACCGGTGCACGCCGTCGTCACCGCCGGTCAGCCAATGGTGCGCTTTATCGGCAGCGATAATATGGCGCAGAATCTGGCGATGTTTACGCCGTGGCTGGAAAAATTGCCGCTATGGCAGCAAACCACCACCCCCTATTTATTCCTGCATACGCCGGATATCGCCCAGGCGCCCGAGCTGGTGGACGCCCTGTGGAATACGTTGCGCACCGCCCTTCCCGACCTGGGTGACGCGCCGGCAATTCCACAACAATCTTCTCTTTTCTGACGTTCCTACCTATGATAATGAGTGCCATCTGCCAAAAGAAAGGGAGTTTGTATGGTTAGCGCGTTGTATGCCGTGCTGGCGGCATTGTTGCTGATAAAGTTTTCCTTTGATGTCGTTCGCCTGCGCATGCTGTACCGCGTTGCCTACGGTGACGGCGGCTTTAGCGAGCTACAGAGCGCCATCCGCATTCACGGCAACGCGGTGGAATACATCCCCATTGGCGTGGTTCTGCTGCTGTTTATGGAAATGAACGGCGCGGAGACCTGGATGGTGCACATTTGCGGCCTGCTGCTGCTGGCCGGGCGGCTGATGCACTATTATGGATTCCACCATCGCCTCTTTCGCTGGCGGCGCTCCGGCATGAGCGCAACCTACATTTCGCTGTTGCTAATGGTGCTGGCGAACCTGTGGTATATGCCGTGGGAGTTGGTTTTCTCCCTCCATTAGCGCACAATACGCCGTTTTTATTTTTCCGGATTTCACCTTATGTCTGACCGCGACACGCTATTTTCTGCCCCGATCGCCCATCTTGGCGACTGGACTTTCGACGAACGGGTAGCCGAAGTCTTCCCGGATATGATCCAGCGCTCCGTACCGGGCTACTCGAATATTATCTCGATGATAGGCATGCTGGCCGAGCGCTTCGTGCAGCCCGGCACGCAGGTCTACGACCTGGGTTGTTCACTCGGTGCGGCCACCCTCTCCATACGCCGTAACATCGCCTATAACGACTGCCGTATCATCGCCGTCGATAATTCCCCCGCGATGATTGAACGCTGTCGCCGCCATATCGACGCCTATAAAGCGCCGACCCCGGTCGACGTGATTGAAGGTGACATTCGCGACATTGAGATTCACAACGCCTCCCTGGTGGTGCTGAACTTTACCGTACAGTTCCTCGAACCCGCAGAACGTCAGGCGTTATTGAACAAAATTTATCAGGGTCTCAACCCAGGCGGCGCGCTGGTGCTGTCCGAGAAGTTCAGCTTCGAAGACGCGACCGTCGGCGAGCTGCTGTTCAATATGCACCACGACTTTAAGCGTGCTAACGGCTACAGCGAGCTGGAAATCAGCCAGAAGCGCAGCATGCTGGAAAACGTGATGCTGACCGACTCCGTTGAAGTGCATAAAGCGCGTTTGCAGGAGGCCGGCTTCGAACACAGCGAGCTGTGGTTCCAGTGCTTTAACTTTGGCTCTCTGGTGGCACTGAAAGCAGGAACCCCGGCATGATCGAGTTCGGCAATTTTTACCAGTTAATCGCCAAAAGCCCGCTCTCCCACTGGCTGGAAACGCTGCCCGCGCAGATTGGCGCCTGGCAGCGCGATCAGCACGGCCTGTTTAAGCAATGGGCCAATGCCGTCGAGTTTCTACCTGAAATTCAGCCGTGGAAACTTGACCTGCTGCACAGCGTCACCGCGGAAAGCGAAACGCCGCTGAGTGAAGGCCAGCTTAAACGCATCGATACGTTAATGCGTAACCTGATGCCGTGGCGTAAAGGACCGTTTTCACTGTATGGCGTTAACATCGACACCGAATGGCGCTCCGACTGGAAATGGGAGCGCGTGTTACCGCATCTGTCTGACCTGAGCGGGCGTACGATTCTCGACGTCGGTTGCGGCAGCGGCTATCACCTGTGGCGCATGATTGGCGCAGGCGCGCATCTGGCGGTCGGTATTGACCCCACCCAGCTGTTCCTGTGCCAGTTTGAAGCGGTGCGTAAATTGCTGGGTAACGATCAGCGCGCGCACCTGCTGCCGCTCGGCATTGAACAGCTTCCAGCCTTAAAAGCCTTTGACACCGTCTTCTCAATGGGCGTGTTGTACCACCGCCGATCGCCGCTGGAGCATATCTGGCAGTTGAAAGATCAGCTGGTCAGCGAGGGTGAGCTGGTACTGGAAACGCTGGTGGTGGAAGGCGACGAGAATACGGTGCTGGTGCCGGGCGACCGCTACGCGCAAATGCGCAACGTCTATTTTATTCCGTCCGCGCTGGCGCTGAAAAATTGGCTCGAGAAGTGCGGATTTGTCGACGTACGCATCGCTGATATGAGCGTAACCACCACCGAAGAGCAGCGCCGCACCGAGTGGATGGTGACCGAGTCGCTGGCCGACTTCCTTGACCCGAACGACCCGAGCAAAACGGTGGAAGGCTATCCTGCCCCGCTGCGCGCGGTGCTGATTGCCCGCAAACCGTAATCTGTCCGGTAGGCCCGATAAGCGCAGCGCCATCGGGTAACCCCGGCGCACATGCCGGATGGCGGCGTAACGCCTTATCCGGCCTACCGACGGTGCAGTGGGGAAATAACGGAGAAAAAAAGGCCCCTGTTTAATGGGCAGGGGCCTGGTACAAGCAAGCATCATATTGGGCGATATGACGCGCGGTAAAAAACGTTAGCTACTCATGCTGCGTGATGATCGCTTTCATTGCGGCCACTGCCGCACCGTCGACGGCATAACGCGAATACTCATCAGCGTCAGGATCCGTTGACATTGACAATCCGGGGTTGCGATAACGCATGTCGGAGGGCAGCCATTGCCCGGCTGAACTGTGCACTTCTTTGACGCCGGCTTCCAGGAAGAGTGAAAGGTTACTCGCTCTTACACCTGCACCCGCCATAATGGTTGGAGTATCGTTACGGGCGATTAGTTCCCGAATTAATGAAATACCTTTTTCCGCCGACGGCTGTTGCCCCGAAGTCAGTATGCGGGCGACACCTAATTCCGCCAGTGCATCAGCAGTTTGCAGCGGATTTGCACACATATCAAACGCCCGGTGGAACGTCACCGCCAGTGGCCCTGCAGCCACCATAATTTGTCGCATCCGCGGTACATCGACCTGCCCTTCCGGGTTGAGTATGCCAATCACAACGCCGGGATACCCCAACGAACGAACCTGGCGAACATCTTCCAGCATGGCGGCAAACTCGCCGTCTGTATAACAAAAATCACCGCCGCGCGGGCGAATAATGGGATGGACGGGAATCGTCACCCGCTGGCGAGTGGCTCTCAACACGCCGTACGACGGCGTCAGCCCCCCTTCCAGCGGCGCGGCGCACAGTTCAATGCGATCGGCCCCGTTCTGCTGCGCGATAACCGCGCATTCCGTGCTATAACAGCAGATCTCCAGCAATGCCATGTCTCTCTCCCTTTTTCTCCAGCGTCCGATCATGCCACCGTTCCGCGCGACAGACCCCGCGTTAGCTCACATTGTTACACTGCCTGTTCACTGGCAACGATCTCTTCAATCGTCCACGGATGAAATTTCACCGTCACGTTGCCGTCGGTCACCGCCATGGTGGGATTGGGCAAGCGTTCGCGTTCCCCTTTCGGTGAACTGGTTTTCACTGAAATACCCGGCTGGCTCAGGCCGTCATCGGACAGCAACGCCAGCGCGCGGGCATTAAGCTGCGCCGGTTCGCCCGGCAGGACGATTTCAATATGTTCCCAACCTTCATGGGGATAGCGCTTCTCACCCGGCCACGGTAGTTCAACGACCGTAAAGCGCCAGTGCGCGACGCACACCGGCTCATCCAGTTTGAACAGGCAGATAGGTCGGCCATTGATGATATTTTCCGACAGCAGCGTACCGCACTGTTCAAACCCGGCACGCCAGCGCTCGGCAGTCGCATTTTGATGACAGCGCAGCGAAATGTGGTCAGCGTTAAGCGGGGCAATATCTAACCCCAGACGCTGGGCAAGCGTGCTGAACGCCTCGGTGAAGCGCGGAAGATCCGCAGAAATATCCTGTAGCTGTGCCATCGTCTGCCAGTTTGCCATTTCAGCCCTACTCTTAATCAATGAAAAGGCTAATCTACCCTGTTGTTGGCGCTGAACCAACCTATGAGGCGGACAAGCGATTAATCCCTGTTCAGGCGGCGTTGGGCCAATGCTGACGGCATCCGGCAAATGCAGTATACTCCCGCCTTAATTTATCCACACCCGGCGCGGAACCAGCATGGTGACGGCGTCTAAAACGTAAGGTATTCCGGTGAATATTCAGGCTCTTCTCTCAGAAAAAGTCAGTCAGGCCATGATTGCGGCAGGCGCACCTGCCGATTGCGAACCACAGGTTCGTCAGTCAGCAAAAGTACAGTTCGGTGACTATCAGGCTAACGGCGTGATGGCGGTTGCCAAGAAACTGGGCATGGCGCCGCGACAACTGGCAGAGCAGGTACTGTCTCATCTCCAGCTTGATGGCATCGCCAATAAAGTGGAAATCGCCGGGCCAGGCTTTATCAATATTTTCCTCGATCCGGCTTTCCTTGCCGAGCACGTGACTCAGGCGTTGAAAAGCGATCGTCTGGGTATCGCGCAGCCGCAGGCACAAACTATCGTGGTTGACTACTCCGCGCCAAACGTCGCCAAAGAGATGCACGTGGGCCATCTGCGCTCCACCATCATCGGCGATGCGGCGGTACGTACCCTGGAATTGATGGGTCACAAAGTTATCCGCGCCAACCACGTCGGCGACTGGGGCACCCAGTTCGGTATGCTGATTGCGTGGCTGGAAAAGCAGCAGCAGGACAACGCCGGTGAAATGGCGCTGGCCGACCTCGAAGGTTTCTACCGCGACGCGAAAAAACATTATGACGAAGACGAAGCCTTCGCCGAGCGCGCGCGTAGCTATGTGGTTAAGCTGCAGAGCGGCGATGAATACTTCCGTAAAATGTGGCGCCAGCTGGTCGACATCACCATGACCCAGAACCAGCTGACCTACGATCGCCTGAACGTCACCCTGACCCGCGACGACGTGATGGGTGAAAGCCTGTACAACCCAATGCTGCCGGGTATCGTAGCCGACCTGAAAGCCAAAGGTCTGGCAGTGGAGAGCGAAGGCGCAACCGTAGTGTTCCTGGACGAGTTCAAGAACAAAGAAGGTGAGCCTATGGGCGTCATCATCCAGAAAAAGGATGGCGGCTACCTGTACACCACCACCGATATCGCCTGTGCGAAATATCGTTACGAAACCCTGCATGCCGACCGCGTGCTGTACTACATCGACTCCCGTCAGCACCAGCACCTGATGCAGGCGTGGACCATCGTGCGTAAAGCCGGCTACGTGCCAGATTCCGTTCCGCTGGAGCACCACATGTTCGGCATGATGCTGGGTAAAGACGGCAAGCCGTTCAAAACCCGTGCCGGTGGTACCGTGAAGCTGGCGGATCTGCTGGACGAAGCGCTGGAGCGCGCGCGCCGTCTGGTGGCAGAGAAGAACCCGGATATGCCGGCAGACGAGCTGGAAAAACTGGCCAACGTCGTCGGTATTGGCGCGGTGAAATATGCCGATCTCTCCAAAAACCGCACCACCGACTACGTATTCGACTGGGATAACATGCTGGCCTTCGAAGGCAACACCGCGCCGTATATGCAGTATGCCTATACCCGCGTTCTGTCCGTATTCCGTAAAGCGGAGCTGGAAGAGAGCGCAATCGTCAACGCCGCTGTTTCCATTACCGAAGATCGTGAAGCCCAGTTGGCTGCACGCCTGCTGCAGTTCGAAGAGACGCTGAACGTGGTTGCTCGCGACGGTACGCCGCACGTGATGTGTGCCTATCTGTACGATCTTGCCGGTCTGTTCTCCGGCTTCTACGAGCACTGTCCAATCCTCTCCGCAGAGAGCGAAGCAGTGCGTAATAGCCGCCTGAAGCTGGCGCTGCTGACGGCAAAAACGCTGAAACTGGGTCTCGACACTCTGGGTATCGAAACCGTCGAACGTATGTAATTACTTCGAGTGGTATAAAAAAGCCTGCGCCTGTCGCGGGCTTTTTTTATTTTCCCGAATGACCCCTTCCAGGACTGATAAGCGAAGCACCATCAGGCGGCCCCGCGCACCTTGCCGGATGGCGGCGCAAACGCCTTATCCGGCCTACGTTCACTGCAATTTGTTACAAAACACAAGGAATGACACATTTCCAGGAGGGATGGTACATTTTTTGCCTGTCATGCCAGTGACCGCTCCGTATCATTAGGCGGCTTATACACTGGGTACCGTTCATGACATTTCGAGATTATGAAGCGGAGAGAAAACTCTTTCTGCGACGCGCGCTAGTGGCCTTTGGCCTGGTCGTCATCTGCTTTAGCATATTGATTTTCAACCTGTATCATCTCCAGGTTGATGAACACGACTACTACACCACCCGTTCGGACGCCAACGACATCAAAATGCTGCCGGTCGCGCCAACGCGCGGCATCATCTACGATCGCAACGGCATTCCGCTGGTCAAGAACGTGACCTGGTACGATATTTCGGTTACCCCCTATAAAATCAGCGATATGGATGCCCTGTTGCATCAACTGACGCCCCTGGTCGACCTGACGCCTGATGATATTGAACAATTCCACAAGGCCTTAAAATCGAGCAGCCGCTATCGCCCGGTGGTGCTAAAAAACGCGCTGACCGACGTCGAAATTGCCCGCTTCTCCGTGAACCAGTTCCGTTTCAGCGGCGTCACGATTGACAGTTATGAGGACCGTCAGTATCCGTATGGTGCCGAATTAGCGCACGTGCTGGGCTACGTGTCGAAAATCAACGATACCGATCTCAAAACGCTGGATAAAGAAGGGATTGCCGAGAACTATGCCGCCGACCACAACATTGGTAAGCAGGGTATCGAGCGCTATTACGAAAATGAACTGCACGGTAAAACCGGCTATCAGGAAGTGGAAGTTGATAACCACGGACGCATCGTTCGTCTGTTAAAAGACGTCCCGCCGGTTGCCGGGAAAGATATTCACCTCACGCTGGATCTGCATCTGCAAGAGTATATTGAGAGCCTGCTGGTCGGGCAGCGCGCCGCCGTGCTGGTGGAGGATCCGCACGACGGTTCCGTGTTGGCGATGGTCTCCAACCCAAGCTATGACCCCAACCCCTTCGTCAAAGGCATCAGCTATCAGGACTACAACACCTTGTTGCAGGATAAAGATCTGCCGCTGATTAACCGCGTGACCCAGGGGCTGTACCCACCTGCCTCAACCGTCAAACCCTATATGGCGATGTCGGCGCTGCTCGACGGCGTGATTAGCCCACAGACCAGCTTCTTCGGCGCGCCGACCTGGACCCTGCCGGGCACCCAACGCCATTACCGCGACTGGAAGAAAACCGGCCACGGAATGCTCGACGTGACCAAAGCGATTGAAGAGTCCGCCGATACCTTCTTTTATCAGGTGGCCTATATGATGGGTATCGACCGCATTCATACTATGCTCAGCCAGTTCGGCTACGGCAAGCCCACCGGCATCGATCTTGATGAAGAGTACAACGGTCTGTTGCCAAGCCGCAGCTGGAAAGAGCGGGTGCATAAAAAAGCGTGGTATCAGGGGGATACGATTTCGGTCGGCATCGGGCAGGGCTACTGGATAGCCACGCCAATACAAATGGTGAAAGCGATGGTGGCGCTGCTCAATAATGGTCGCGTCATTCCCCCTCACCTGCTGAAGGATGAAGAGTCCGGCAACACGGTGACGCCCTATCGGGAGCCCAAAAATGAAACGCAGATTGCCAGCGCCTCTTCACCTTACTGGAACCTGGTACGCCAGGCGATGTTCGGCATGGCAAATGCCCCCAACGGCACCGGCTACAAGTTCTTCCACACCGCACCATACGGTATTGCGGCAAAAAGCGGCACCTCTCAGGTATTCAGCCTGAAGGAGAACCAGACCTATAACGCGAAGATGATTCCAACCCGCCTGCGCGACCATATTTTTTATACCGCCTTTGCGCCGTATAAAAATCCGCAGGTGGCCGTAGCGTTAGTGTTAGAAAATGGGGGGAGTGACGGCGTGGTCGCGGCGCCGGTGATGCGCCAGATCCTCGACCATCTTTTTGCCCCCCAGAACGGTCAGCCGCAGCCGCCGTCCCAGGGGTAAGAGACGTGAACGTCGGGTGCCTTAGCGCCCGGCGGAAACGGCTTCCACAACAACAGGCGCGTCGTCGTTTTTAAACAGCGGGCTATTGCCCCAGCACTCTTCGTAGCGATGCCCTACCAGATCTTCCACCACCGCACGGACCTCCGGGGTGATATCCTCAAGCTTGCCGCCTGCTTTAATACGCGCGACTTCCTGCAGCACCACTTTGTGCGTTTCGCGATCCAGCTTCATCTGCTTACTGAAGACAATCGCCATCAGCGCCAGCAACGCTACGCCGCCGCAGAACACTACCGCAATCGCGTTAACCGCGCTTTCCGGCTGCACGTGCGCTTTTGACTGGAAGCCGTAGTAGCTGAGGATGGCTCCCATCACAAACACGATAATAGAACGCAGAATCTTGCCGGAGAAGGTCATCGCCCCGGCATAGATGCCCTCACGGCGACGGCCGGTGTAGACTTCATCCACGTCCGCCAGGAAGGTGTAAACGGTCCACGGAATGTAGTACACGCCGCCGGTCCCCAGGCCGAAAATGATCGTGATGCCGAACATCAGAATGGTCGCCAGATGCACCGGCAAATGGAAGAACCACAGCGAGGTATAGAGCAACACGGCGAAGATAACGATGCTCAACGCAATAATGTACGGCTTGCTGAAGCCTTTTTTCACGCACAGGCCGATAAACAGCGCCGTGGAGATCAGCTGCAGGATAGAGTTAAGGCTGTTCAGCCCGGCGACCATCGCCGGATCGTGCTGGAGAACGAAAATAACAAAGTAGGTAAAAATGGAGGCAAACAGCCACTCGGCGCCAAAACCGCACAGGTACATGCCAAGGTGCTTACGGAACACGCGCAGATAGAAGGTTGAGCGCATATCTTTCGCCAGCGACAGCAGCGTATTCAGCAAGCCGGTTTTCGCCTGTACTTCCGTCTCTTCTTCACGCGGGCGTTCCCAGCTGTTGTACCACAGGCAGGCCACTGCCGCGATCAGGATCGCGCCGTAGGTCAGGCCGGTCAGGAAGAACGGGGTCGCGGAATCTTTGCCGTACAGCAGAATGAACTGCCCTGGAATAAAGGCAGCGAGGAAGTTTGCCAGCTTACCAAAAATCGCTTTATAGCCTGTCAGCTTCGAGCGCAGCGCGAAGTCGTCGGTCATTTCGGTGGCTAATGTTTCGTACGGCACCATAACTGAGGTATAAATAATCTCGAACATCACGTAGGTGCACAGGTAGTACCAGAAGCTCAGCCCTTCCACCCACAGCAGCGGGTAGAACATCATCAGCGGAATGCCGATCAGCAGGAAGAAGCGGCGGCGGCCAAAGCGCTTACCAAGGCGCGTTTTGCCGAAGTTATCGGTGAGGTAACCCATCAGCGGGTTACTGATGGCGTCAATGACGCTGGCAACGGAGAAAATAAACGCGGCTTCGATTAACGTCAGGCCGCAGAAGGTGGTGTAGAAGTACAACAGCCACGCGCCGCTGATCGCCAGCGCGCCGCTACCTAAGAGGTTTCCGCCTCCGTATGCCAATTGATGGCGCAGATTGACAGGTCTTCCCTGCAGCCCGTGGGGGGCTGAAGCCGTATTTCTTGCCATGAAAAATAAACCTCGTGTTTTATTATTTTGAAACACTGTTTTTATATTCTTATGACGGCGGGTTAAATGTGAGCTATATCACTAATGTCATTGCGGCTATTACCCATCACACAAGAATGCGATCCACTTAAAATTTTTTTATAACTAAAAGTGAAAATTGCAAAAAATTTTGATTTACCGGGTAATAAAAAACCCGGCGACTGACGTGGCCGGGTGGGTGAAGAGAGAGAACTTAGAAGAACTTACGTAAATACTCGGTCAGGCACAGGATCGCCATCGCCTGCCCGTATGGCATCGAGGTCAGCGGGATTTCGCGGTAGAAATCGAGGTTAGACCCCATGCCGGTGCCAAAGGAGGTTTGTAGCAGCTCGCCTTCCGGTGATATGTGCTTCACAATGCCTTTAATCGCTTTTTCCGCAACGATCGCATACTCCTGGCTCACGTAGCGCTTGCGCACCGCTTTCAGAATACCGTAGGCAAAACCGGCGGTTGCCGACGCTTCCAGATAGGAGTTCGGATCGTCCAGCAAGGTGTGCCACAGCCCGCTCTCATCCTGACATTTCGCCAGCGCGGCAATCTGCGCGTTCAGCACCTGCACCAGATAACGACGCGTCGCGTTGTTTTCCGGCAGATCGACCAGCTCAAGGAAGTCTGGGATCACGATGGTCAGCCAGCTGTTGCCGCGTGCCCAGCGGGCGTTAGCAAAGTTGTGGTTGCCTTCGTAGCTCCAGCCGTGGAACCACAGGCCGGTTTCCCGATCCATCAGATTCTGCACGTGCAGCAGGAACTGATACACCGCTTCTTCCACATATTCAGGACGATTCAGCAGTTTGCCAATTTTCGCCAGCGGCAGCACGGTCATCATCAGCGTGTCATCCCACATCTGCTGATGGTTTTCCTCCGCCAGCGTGATGTGCTGCATGCCGCCGTGTTCGGTGCGCGGCATCTCATTCATCGCCCATTCCGCCCAGCTGTCGAGCCACGGCAGGTACGCCGGATTACCCGTCTCTTCATAGCGATAGGCCAGCGTCAGGAACGGCGCCATGGTGTTGACGTTTTTGGTGGTCGCCCCCTCGGCAAAACGGTCTGCAAACCAGCTGTCGATAATATCGCGCATCGCCACATCGCCGGTTTGCTGGTAGTACTGATAAATACCGTACAGCCCTACGCCATGCGTCCATTCCCAGCCTGCCCATCCTTTGGTATCAATGACGCGACCATCGTCCAGGCGCAGCAGAAATTGGCCGGTTTCATCCTTGATATTCACCAGATTGTTCGTCACCGTCTGAATCAAGGCTTTCACCTCTTCCCGGGAGATAAAGCGCTCCGGCTGTCGTAATAATGGGCTATGTTTGACGGGCCAAACTTTCATATTCTTAACCTCTGTTGTAAGTCGAATTCAATGTTGCAGCCTGCTTCAGTGAAGGTGCAGCAGGTTTGTTACGATTCAGGTAGCCAATGTTGTTGTTGCCCCACAGGGATTCATAAGGCATCCCCGCCAGCATCTCGACCGTAGCGCGCGCCTGCGGCGTAACGGTCTCAGGCATCACGTGGCCAGATTCACGCATTTTCGCGGTCTCTTCACGCAGCACGCTGTGGGTTTTCAGGTTCAGCTTAAAGCGCAGGGAAACGAGGAAGCCCAACGCCAATACGATGATGGTACCCATGCTGAGGATCATCAGGATGGTATGGCTGACTTCAGGCGGCTGCGTTTTCTGGCCGGACACAAAGCCGGACAGCTGCATGATGATCCCCACCAGCATGACCGCACCGGCCTGAGAGGCTTTACGGGTCAGGGTCATGATGCCGGCGAAGATCCCTTCGCGACGCTGACCGGTGATGACTTCATCGACGTCAGAAATATAGGTGTAGGTGTTCCACGGTACATAGTTGATGCCCCCGCGACCCAGGCCTGCGATAGCGGAGATCAGCAGCAGCAGCGAGTAGATGTCGCTCATGCCTGCGTAGTACAGCGCCGCGTAAGAGAAAGACCCCAAACCAAACAGGACGACAACCATGCGGTAGGACGGTGCCGGCCCAAAGCGGATGCACAGCGGGATCATGGCAATAACGGCAATGAACTGGAAAATCGCCATTGTGCCGAGCAGGTTAGAAGCCACGGAAGCTTCCTGCATCAGCACAAACACCACATAGTAGGTAAAGACGGCGTTGAACACGTCCTGGGCGATATAGCCCCCGAGGTACATGCCCAGATGCTGGCGGAAAATCTTGATGCGCAGCGTAGAGCTCAGTTCAACAAACAGGCGATTCATGCTCTGACCAAAGGTCAGGTGCTTTTTCTCTTCTTCCGCCTTCAGGGCTGCCGCGGTCCACTCTTCACGCGGGCGTTCCCAGGTGAAGAACCAGACGAAGGTTAGCATCAGCGCGCACAGTACGGAGAACACCAGGCTGGCGTAAAAGAAGGAAATGGCGTTGTCTTTACCAAAATGAGTCAGCAGGATACCCGGCAGGAAGGAGGCCAGAATCGCCGACATCTGAGCCATACCAATACGCGCGCCTGAGAACTTGGTTTTCTGTTTGAAGTCGTCGGTCATTTCCGGTACCAGCGTTTCGTACGGTACCAGGATCATGGTGTAGACCACGTCAAAAATCAGATAGGTCAGGAGGTAATACCAGAAGCCCATGTCCCCTATCCACATAAAGGAATAGCTGAACACGCAAGGGATACCCAACATAATGAAGAATTTACGACGACCGAAGCGTTTACCTAACCAGGTAGAGCCGAAGTTGTCGGTCAGGAAGCCCATTAACGGACTGACCACCGCATCCAGAACCCTGGCGGTGGCAAAGATAAAGGTGGCCTCAATGGGGCTTAACCCGCAGAAAGTGGTATAGAAATAGAGAAGCCATGCAGCGGTCAGCGCGGTCGTTCCCGCGCCGAGGAAATCTCCCGATCCGTAGGCGAAGTAATTTACCAGTCCTATTTTTCGCGTTCTATTCATTAGCCGTCAATCCTGTGCTTTTTTATTATGAATCTCCTTCGCTCGCTGAGGGTGAGACAAAAGGAGTACTGACACGGCTACAGTAAAAGTATGCATCAAGGGATACCTTCCTATTTCTGCCAGTTCGGGCGTAGGATTGGCAAAAATGCAAAGAGTCGTGGCATATGCATCACTGATTTATAAAACAACGTTTCTTTACAATCAAAAGCAGGGGCCAGAAATGCGAGCTCGCCACCAGAATCGAGCGGCGAGTGGAGGAATGTGCGGCGATTAGCGGTAGTTAACGATGATTTGAATGCTTTTAACCTGTAGAGCGGGAATTAATCGCCCGCCGCCGGGAATCTCCCAAATAAAACGAAACGGCTCAGCGGCTGAAACCTGATTGAACGCCATCGTGGTGCCGCTGAGGGCATCCAGCTCCGTACAGCGCGAGAGCGAACACAGGCGCGTGCGCAGCCCGGCAGGAATCGGCCCGTTCAGTTCATAGCGCCAGGCAACCAGCGTGGTTGCGCCCTGCACCGGCTGCGATGGCGACAGCGGGCGTGACGAGGCCGCCACGCCACGATGGTTGAGCGTAATGCCAATATTGCTGGCCTGCCAGGCGCCCTCACCCGCCGCCTGCGCCAGACACGGCAGGAGGCAAAGCAGCGGAAGAAATCGCGGCATTATTTGCCTCCAATGGTCGCGGTCATGCGGATATTACGGTTGTCGGAGAGTTCCATATTCGACAACACCACCAGCTGCGGCAGGCTACGGCGTAAAAAACGCGACAGCAGAGGACGCAGCGCGTGATTGACCAGCAGTACCGGCGGTGCGCCCAGCATCTCCTGACGCGCCAGCGCCTCCTGCGTCTGTGCTAACAGTCTGTCTGCCAGACCTGGCTCCAGTCCGCCGCCGCCCTGCAACGCCTGCAGCAACAGACGCTCCAGCGGCGTATCCAGCCCAATCACCTGTACCTCGTCGTTGCCCGGGAACCAGCGCTGGGTAATGGCCCGGCCCAGCGCCACGCGCACCACCGAGGTCAGTTCGCCCGGGTCGGTTTGAATCGGCGCATGCTCCGCCAGCGTCTCGAGAATGGTGCGCATATCGCGAATCGGTACTTTCTCATCCAGTAGATTTTGTAGCACTTTGTGCAGCGTCGTCAGCGTGACCACGCCCGGCACTAAATCTTCGGTCAGCTTCGGCATTTCCTGGGTCACACGATCCAGCAGCTGCTGTGCTTCCTGGCGACCAAACAGCTCAGAAGCATGGAGGCTGATTAAATGGTTCAGATGTGTTGCCACCACCGTACTGGCTTCCACCACCGTAAAGCCCTGAATCTGCGCCTGCTCTTTCAACGCGCTCTCAATCCAGATAGCCTCCAGGCCAAACGCCGGATCGGTTGTCACCTCGCCCGGCAAACTTCCCGCGGCAGTGCCGGGGTTAATCGCCAGCCAACGCCCCGGATAGGCTTCACCGCTGCCAATTTCAACGCCTTTGAGCAGAATACGATACAGCGCTGGAGAAAGATCCATATTGTCGCGGATGTGTACCACCGGCGGCAGGAAGCCCATCTCCTGAGCAAATTTCTTCCGGATACTGCGGATACGCCCCAGCAGCTCGCCGTCCTGCTGGAAATCGACCATCGGGATCAGACGATAACCGACCTCCATCCCCAGGGTATCTTCCAGCTGCACGTCGCTCCAGGTGGCCTCAACGGCCTGCGAACTGCTCTCCGGCACGTTCACCGGCTGCGGTTGCTCCGGCGCTTTCATTTCGCGCCCGCGAATCCACCAGGCCAGCCCCAGCAGCGCGGCGGTAAACAGCAGGAACACCAGGTTTGGCATCCCCGGCACCAGCCCCAGCAGGCCGAGTACCCCGGCGCTAAGGAGCATCACGCGCGGGTTGCTGAACAGCTGCCCCACCATCTGCTCGCCGACATCCTGCTCAGTACTGACGCGCGTCACAATAACACCCGCAGCGGTTGAGATAACCAGCGCCGGAATCTGGGCTACCAGGCCATCGCCGATGGTCAGCAGCGTATAGGATTCCGCCGCTTTGCCGAGATCCAGCCCGTGCTGCAATACGCCCACCAGCAGGCCGCCGATGACGTTAATCACCATGATCAGGATCCCGGCGATGGCATCGCCGCGCACGAATTTACTGGCGCCGTCCATTGAACCGTAGAAATCGGCTTCCTGAGTCACTTCGGCACGACGCTTTTTGGCCTCGTCTTCGCCGATAATTCCGGCGTTGAGGTCCGCGTCAATCGCCATCTGTTTACCCGGCATCCCGTCCAGCACGAAACGCGCGCCCACCTCTGCAATACGACCCGCACCTTTGGTGATAACCATAAAGTTGATGATCACGAGGATGATAAATACCACGATCCCGATGGCGAAGTTACCGCCCACGAGGAAGTGGCCGAACGCCTCTACCACCTTCCCCGCCGCCGCGCCGCCGGTATGACCTTCCATCAGAATGATACGGGTTGACGCGACGTTCAGCGCCAGGCGCAGCAGCGTGGTGAACAGCAAAATGGTGGGGAATGCGGCAAATTCCAGCGTACGCTGGGTAAACATCGCCACCAACAGCACCATGATGGAGAGCGCAATATTAAAGGTGAACAGCAGATCGAGGACGAAAGCCGGAAGCGGCAGCACCATCATCGACAGAATCAGCAGGATCAGCACCGGCCCGGCAAGCACTTGCCACTGGGTAGATTTCAGGTTGCCGGGGAGACGCAGCATTGCGACAAGATTAGCCATCAGAGTCCTTCTCGTTCAAAAAATCCAGTGCCTCAGGCACCGGTATGTTATCCGGTTTTTTCGGCGGTACGCCGCCCGCCAGTCGCCAGCGCTTCAGTTGCCATACCCACGCCAGCACTTCCGCTACCGCGGCGTATAGCTGGCCGGGGATCTGCTGGCCGATATCGGCATGGCGATACAGCGCCCGCGCCAGCGGCGGCGCTTCCAGCATCGGTATTCGGTTCTCTTCGCCAATTTCACGAATGCGCAGCGCCACCAGGCCAGCCCCTTTTGCCACCACCTTCGGCGCGCTCATTTTGTTTTCGTCGTACTGCAACGCCACCGAATAGTGGGTCGGGTTATTCACGATAACGTCGGCCTTCGGCACGTCCGCCATCATGCGCTGCCGCGCCGCCGCCCGCTGCATCTGGCGAATACGCCCTTTCACGTGCGGGTCGCCCTCGCTCTGCTTGAATTCATCGCGGATATCCTGGCGCGACATGCGCAGCTTCTTCAGATGGCTGTGGATCTGCCAGAAGACGTCGAACCCCACCATCGGAATGATGCCCAGCGCCACCAGCAGCGCGCACAGCCCGACCATGTTCAGCGCATCCCCCATCGCCGACAGCGGCGACTCGCTGACCAGCCGCATCATCTGCGGCCAGTGCATCCACAGGAAAAAGCCCGCCACGGTGCCCATCAGCACCGCTTTCATAATGGCTTTGGTGAGCTCCGCCGCGGTCTGCGCCGAGAACATGCGCTTAATGCCCGGCAGCGGGTTGAGCTTATCGAGCTTGAAGGCCAGTGATTTGGTGCTGAACACCAGCCCGCCGAGCATCATCGGCGCCACCAGCGCCACCGTCACCACGCCGACTATCAGCGGCAGCAGCGCCAGCATGGCTTCTTTGAGCAGCAGAATGATTTGTCCGAGGATCAGATTGGGATCGCTGACGATGCTGTGGTCAAAACGCAGCCCGCCCGAGAGCAGATTGGCCAACCGACGGGCAAGGGATTCCCCGCCCAGCCAGAGCACGCAAACGCCCACCAGCAGCATCAGCAGCGATGTCAGCTCGCGGGAACGCGGGATTTGCCCCTCTTCGCGCGCTTTCTCAAGCCGTTGGGGTGTGGGGTCTTCCGTTTTGTCGTCGTCGCTCTCTTCTGCCACGGCTTCACTCTCGCAGTTTCGGTCGCGAGTATTATCCCGAGGTTGCGCATTGCCAATAGGCAGAATAGCGGAGTGAAAGTAGAGGAATTCGGGCGTTTATGGCCCTGACAGGCCGGATACAGGGATAACCATGGCGGTCATGTCGCAGAAAAGATGCCTGCGCCCCTCATTCTCAGGTTAGACCTCACCAGGGTTCGCACGCAATGGGTTTCCTGATAGTCGACAAACGGATAATAAGCCATCTTGTTCTGCTCAGTTAGCGCTGATACCCGCGAGCCGTTGAACTCCCCTTTTTACCATGAAATAAACTAACAAATTGATTAAGGGAATCTTAAAATTAAGCGAGCAACTTATAAAATCGGGTAAAATAGACATTCAGAAAAATTATTTAACGTGAATAAAAAAGGATAAAACAAGCAACACGCCCGGTGAATTAATAACAACAATGAATATTATCACCATCAAAACACCATGAATGAATCAAAAGCCTCCTCACGCAGCAATTGCTTAACAAACAGGCATCTCGCCAATATCCCAGCGACCGTTCTATAATATATTAAGAGGCATAGAATTAATATTAATGTCCTATGGATTATAAAAATAGACTATGAACTATAAACAAGGAGTTGTTATCTTTATGAAGATAAATAAAAGCATTATTGCGTTAGCCTTTCTGGCTACGTTTTCACTCAACGCGCACAGCGCGGAAAACGGCGCGGGAACCATCCATTTCACCGGCGAAATCATCGAACCTTCTTGTACCATTGATGGAGATAGCGGGAATGACCTCAATGTTCCCCTGGGAACCTGGCCGACCTCTCTTTTTAGTACTGTAGGTGCAGAGTCAGATCCCATTGATGTTGATATCAAACTTGTCGACTGCCCGGTCACAAGCGACGGCTTATCCGCCGTACAGCTCACCTTTAACGGCACCACGGCATTAACCGGGTCCAATACGCTCCTTGACGTCAGCCAACTCAGCACCTCCGGCGATAAAGCGGCCACCGGCGTCGGGATTGCGCTGAGTCCTGCCGATAAGCCAACACAGTTGTTGGCATTCGATGGCTCTGAAGGACAGGTCTATATCAATTTACCTACTGTATCTACCGATTCGGTTTGGGCCCACTTGCAGGCCCGATATAAATCCTTCGCCACAGAGGTCACGCCAGGGCCCGCGGATGCCGATCTGACGGTCAACATTGTGTATCACTAATATTCTTGACTGCTTCGCCTGATATATATCAGGCGATGACCCTTCGTATTATATTATTACACCGAGGCCCTGTTTATGCGTATCCTAGTGCTGGCTGCAGCATTGTCGCCTATTTTCTATTCGTGCATGTGCACGGCTGCTGGCGTCCAGGTTGGCCGTACACGTATTATTTTTGATGCTAATAAAAAAGAGGTGGCATTAGCATTAACGAATACCGACGAGCAACTCCCCTGGTTAATTCAATCCTGGACCGATATCGGTGATGAAAAAACGCGAGGGCCGTTTATCGTCACGCCCCCGCTATTTCGTCTGGACGGCAAAAAAGAACAGAGCCTACGTATTACGTGGAACGGTACGCCGTTGCCAGAAGATAAAGAGTCCTTGTTCTATATGAACGTGCGCACCATTCCCGCCACCGCCAAAGAAGACGAAAGTAAAAATATGCTGCGCCTCATCTATAAAACCCGTATCAAACTGTTCTGGCGCCCCAAAAAAATCAACGGAACGCCGGCTGAGAGCTGCGAAAAATTACAGTTCTCACGTTCAGGCAATGTGTTAAAGGTGACGAATAAAAACGCCTTCTATACGGTTTTTGATTCCTTACACCTGGGTGCCGTTGCGCTGAAGCAGGCGGATATGGTCGCCCCGTTTAGCGATGCCTCATTTACCCTGAATACGCCGTCTTTCGCGAACCAGGTCACCTGGCGCTGCATTAGCGATTACGGCAGCCCATCGCAGCAATACTCAGCCTCTGTCAATCAGAGGGGGTAAAGTTGCGATATTGCCGCCCGCAGAAACAAACGTTCCCCTTATCAAGACTGTCATTGCTTATACGCAGACTGGTCGGCATCGCATTTGTTTTTTCGACTCAGGTACTGGCGAAAGAATACACCTTCTCCGCCTCCTCGCTGGAAGGTAACGGGCTCTCGCAGCAGGAGATCGACCTCTCTCTTTTTTCTCGCGAAAACGCGCAGATGCCCGGAACCTGGCCCTCCCGATTGAAGCTCAATAAAACGGAGTTGGATGAGCAGTCGATCACCTACATCAGCGGCGAAAACGGCGAACTTCAGGCACAAATTACGCCCGCCATGCTGCGCCAGTGGGGCATTAAAGTTGACGATTATCCTGAGCTTGCAACAGCGCCTGCGGATACGCCTCTTGCTGAACCGCTGGGTCATTACATACCGCAAGCTTCGTCAACGCTGGATTTTTCGTCAATGACGCTAAAAATAAGCATGCCGCAGGCCGCGATATCAAGCCAGGCAAGAGATGGCATCGCCCCTTCCCTCTGGGATGACGGCGTTCCCGTGTTGTTTACGGATTACAGCTATTCCGGATCCCGGACCAGCGACGAACATAACAATACGTCTGAGAGCCAGTACCTCAACCTGCGCAGCGGTCTTAACCTCGGGGGATGGCGCCTGCGAAACTATTCTACCTGGAGCAAATCTGAAAATACCCACGCCTGGGAGACCATCAACACCTATCTCCAGCACGATATTGATTTCCTGCGCAGTCAGTTTACCGTCGGCGAAAACAGCACTCGTGGCGATGTCTTTGACAGCATACAGTACACCGGCGTCAATCTCGCCTCCGATGACGAAATGCTGCCCTATAGCCAGCGCGGCTACGCGCCAATTATCCGCGGGGTCGCCAGCTCGAATGCTGAAGTGTCCGTTCGGCAAAATGGCTATCTCATCTACCAGCAAAACGTCGCGCCCGGCGCGTTTGAAATTACCGATCTCTATTCCACCACCAACAGCGGCGACCTTGAGGTGACGGTGAAAGAGGCCGATGGCAGCGAACACCATTTCACCCAGCCCTATTCCAGCACCGCGGTTATGCTGCGCCCTGGCCGGATAAAGTACGAAGCCACCGCCGCACGCTATCGCGCCGCCAGCGGCAGCAGCGAAAAAGAGCCTGAATTCGCGCAGGCAAGCATGATTTACGGCTTGAATAATAGCGCGACATTATTTGGCGGCATCACCGCCTCGGAGGATTACCAGGCATTGAATGCCGGTATCGGTATCGCGCTGGGCGATTTTGGCGCGCTCTCCGCCGATGTCACCACCGCCAAAGCGACGCTGGATAATCATCACACCAGCACCGGCCAGTCATACCGTCTGCTCTATTCCGGAAAGATTGAAACCACAGATACCAACTTTACCCTCGCCAGCTATCGCTACTCGACTCAGGGTTACTACAGCTTTGCCGATGCCAATAAGAAATATGACGGTAGCGAAGATGACTGGATGTTCCGCTATAACAAACGCAATCGAATCCAGGCCAGTATCAGCCAAACGCTGCTCGGTAGCAGCATTTATCTGAACGGCTACCAGCAGGACTACTGGGGCACTTCGGACACGGAACGCAGCCTCTCTGCCGGGATAAATACCACGATTAAGGGGATTAGCTATCACCTGACATACACCTACAGTAAAACCAGCGATGGGCCAGACGATCGGATGATAGCCTTTGGTTTGAGTATTCCGCTAAGCCGCTGGTTACCCAATGCGTGGTCCAGCTATAACGTGAGCAACAGTAAACGGGGTTACACGCGCCATAACATAGGCTTAAACGGCACGCTGCTTGACGATCGGCGCCTGAGCTATTCTTTGCAACAGAGCCGCAGCAACCATGATGCTGATGATACCAGCAGCCTGTACGGCAGCTATCGTTCACGGTACGCCAATCTCAATGCGGGCTATTACACTTCCTCAAACGATTCGCAGCAGTTCAGCATCGGCGCTAGCGGAGCGATAGTCGCCCATCCTCACGGCGTCACGCTGTCTCAACCGCTGGGCGATCAGTTTGCGATTGTCTCGGCGCAGGGCGCGCAGGGCATCCGTTTCCAGAACCAGCGCGGGATACGCACCGACTGGCAGGGAAATGCGGTGATTCCGTCCCTCAGTGCGTATCAAAAGAACGCTATTCGTATTGATACCACCAGCCTGCCGGATGATGTTGATACCGACGCCACCGCCGTCACCGTCATTCCAACCCGCAGCGCGGCAGTGGCGGCAAACTTTATTGCTCACGTCGGTTATCGCGCCATGCTCCAGCTTTCAGGCATAAAAGGATTAGCCATTCCTTTCGGCGCGATGGTTTCCGTCGATAACGCGTCGATTTCCGGCATCGTCGATGACACCGGTACCGTCTACCTGGCGGGCGTTCCCCGCCAATTCTCGATAACCGTAAAATGGGGTAAAGCGCCCGAACAACAATGTCATGCCGCCGTAGCCCTGCCTGAACCCGAACACGCCGCTAATCTGGCGGGCATCCTTTTCGCCCAAGTCGCCTGTAAACAGGAATGAAATATGCGTCACTTTTTTACGGTCATTTTAGCTTCAATTCTCTTCCTGGTGCCGGGGGTAACTCTGGCAGCAGTAACCGTGTTAACCAATTGCTTTGACTCAGCAGCAGACTATTCCGTGTCGTATGACCATGAACTCAGCAGCAGCGAAAACAAGGCAACCTATTCTTATCGGGCGAGCAGCGACATGCCTGGAAGCGGACCAGAGATCGAAGCTAACTGCTCCTGCCCTGCTAACATCGCTTCATCATCAACGGTTTATGAATATAATTTTGCCGGTAGCCCGCTTGCGGCTGGCGTTAGCGGATACGGCGTGTTGACAGACAAATTGGATATCCAGGCGACAGGTTTTAATGACGCTATTGATAACCCTGATGGGACCGGTTTAAGCCCAATCAATATCACGGAATATCCCACGTCAATCGGTAGCATGCTCACTCAAAAAGCTTACCAAAAACAGACCGAAGGATCTGCCGATGTCTGTAGCGACGAAACGCGACCAACCGGCGGCGCAACGGTGAAGCGTAAGTTCAAATTGAACATACTTCGCTTTTCTTTGTATGTAAAAAAACCGATTATTGGTGAGGAAATCATCAACCCTACGCTGGTTGTTCAAGGCTACGCCTGTTTATATATAGGCGGCGGTTCTTGTGAGAGTACCGATGCGCAGCTGGTCTCCAATATCTGGCTCAGCGGCAAAATTACCGCGCCGCTCAGCTGCACCATTAATGCCGGTAGCACCATTGAAGTGGATCTGGGGACGCTCAACCGCAATCAGTTCGTCACCCCGGGCGCCACGCCGCAAAACTATACCCTCCGGGATGTCGATATTTCCTACCACTGCGACGGGCTGACCGCCGATGACAATGACAAAATCAAGCTGACCTTAACCGCCGATCAGGGCGTCGTCGACGGCAGCCAATCCTATATCGCCAGGCTGATCGACAGAGACGATCTTGGCGTCAGAATGTTTGACGTCAACAACCAGAACGTGGTGCTGGATGGCTCCATCGATTTCCCGGTATCTCTGGATGAACAAGGTAACGGCGTCATTCGCATGAAAGCGGCGCCGGTCAGCACCACGGCCAGTAAACCGGCGCCCGGCAGTTTCGAAGGCAATATGACGGTGAAGATGGATTTACGTTAAGCGCCCTGCCCCCGCAGGGGAGTCAGGGATGGCCCGGCGGCACAATGCAGACCGGGCCGACAACTGTAGGCTGTGGGATGAAACTCAGAATCCCAAACTGTCCAACAGGTCGTCTACCTGATCCTGGCTGGCGACCACGCCCGCTTTCGAGGTATCAACCTGCGGCCCGTTGAGCAGACTGTCATTCTCACGTTTTGGACGCGAGCCTTGATCCGGGATGTTCTCCAGTAGCACCATCAGCAGCTGACGCTCAATCTCCTGGATTACATCCATCATGCGCTTGATAACCTGGCCGGTGAGGTCCTGGAAATCTTGCGCCATCATGATTTCAAGCAGTTGCGCATTGGTAAAGCTGGTATGTCCGGGCACATCGCCAAGATATTTACGCGTATCGCTCACCAATTCGCGGGCGTCAGCCAGCTCAATCGGATTTTCAAACCATGCATCCCAGCGTTGAGTCAGCGCTTTCGCGCCTTTTTCCATTTCATCCTGATGCGGCTGAGAGGCTTCAACACTGTTGAGCGCGCGTTCAGCAGCCTGCGCGGTCATCTGCACCACGTAATCGAGACGGTCACGCGCATCGGGAATCGCCTCCGCCGCCTCCGCAATGGCCTGATCCAGCCCCAGTTCACGCAGGCTATCGCGCAGCATACGGGTCAGATTGCCAATGCGGCTAATAATATCCGCGGCGGAATGTTCATCGCCGGGCTTGATGGAAGAATGCATCATGACTGTCACCTCACATGCCCAGTTTCTCGAAGATTTTGTTCAGCTTCTCTTCCAGCGTCGCGGCGGTAAACGGTTTCACCACGTAGCCGCTGGCTCCGGCCTGCGCGGCAGCAATGATGTTCTCTTTCTTCGCTTCCGCGGTCACCATCAGCACCGGCATCGCCGCCATTCCGCCGTCAGCACGAATGGTTTTCAGCAGTTCCAGCCCGTCCATGTTCGGCATGTTCCAGTCGGAAATCACAAATCCAAACCCGCCCGCTTGCAGTTTATTCAGCGCATCAACGCCGTCTTCTGCTTCTTCAACGTTGTTAAACCCCAGCTCTTTTAACAGGTTGCGCACGATGCGACGCATGGTGGAAAAGTCATCCACAACCAAAAACTTAAGCTCTTTATCCGCCATAAAATAATTCTCCTGATCAAATACGTATTGCCTGTCCGGCACTGATTTTCGCCAGCATCTGCTGGCTTACCTGGCTAAGATCGACCACTTCGCTGACGCCACCGGTATTGATGGCCTCACGCGGCATGCCGAACACCACACAACTGGCTTCATTCTGCGCAATGGTCCAGGCACCGGCCTGGTACATCGCATGCATCCCAGCCGCACCGTCGTTGCCCATGCCGGTGAGGATCACCCCCACGGCGTTGCGCCCCGCGTGCTTCGCAACCGAATGAAACAGCACATCAACCGACGGGCGATGGCGATTAACCGGCGGCCCGTCGTGAATTTTGATTTGATAGTTTGCTCCGCTGCGCGCCAGCTCCATATGCTTGTCGCCCGGCGCAATGTAGGCGTGGCCCGGCAGTACGCGCTCGCCGTCTTCCGCTTCTTTCACCGTAATCTGGCAAAGCTTGTTGAGCCGTTCGGCAAACGAACGGGTAAAGCCCGGCGGCATATGCTGGGTAATCAGCAGCGCGGGGCTGGAGAGCGGCAACGGCTGCAGCACGTGGCGAATCGCCTCGGTGCCGCCGGTAGAGGCACCGATAGCGATCAGCTTCTCAGAGCTGAGCAGCGGCCCTGCTTTTAGCGTCACGGGGGCTGCGAGTGGCTTGTGCGCGCTAATCCGGGCGCGGGAGGCGGCCCGTACCTTGTCGGCAATGGTTTCGCTGTAGGCCAGCATGCCTTCACGAATCCCCAGCTGTGGCTTGGTGACAAAGTCCACCGCGCCAAGCTCCAGCGCACGCAACGTCACCTCCGACCCTTTCCCGGTCAGCGAGGAGACCATCACCACCGGCATCGGCCGCAAGCGCATCAGTTTCTCGAGAAAATCGAGGCCGTCCATGCGCGGCATTTCAACGTCCAGCGTCAGCACGTCCGGATTGAATTTTTTAATCAGATCCCGAGCCACCAGCGGATCCGGTGCGGTAGCCACCATCTCCATATCGTCGTGGCTGTTAATAATCTCCGTCATGATCTGGCGCATCAGCGCCGAATCATCTACCGACAAGACTCTGATTTTACTCATGCTCTTCCCTTACTTAGCGCATAGACCGTCTGTCCGCGCAGGCTGAACTCACGGGCAAGATGGCTAAAGTTTTCCGAATGCCCGGCAAACAGCAGCCCGTCGGGTTTCAGCAGGGGCACAAAGCGCTTGAGGATCTCCTGCTGCGTTGTTTTATCGAAATAAATCATTACGTTACGGCAGAAAATTGCGTCAAATGGCCCGGGAACGTTGTAGTGCGTATTCAGCAGGTTCAGCGTGGTGAAATCCACGTAGTTCGCCAGCTCGTTACGCACCCGTACCAGCCCCTCGTGCGGGCCGGTTCCGCGCATAAAATAGCGCTGCAGCTGCTGCTGCGAGAGCGTTTTCAGCTCCTCCATGCGATAAATACCGTTTTGCGCTTTTTCCAGTACTTCGGTGTCAATATCGCTGGCAAACACCTTCCAGCGACCCGGCGCGGTGCCCAGGGTATCGGCCAGAGTAATGGCGATGGAGTACGGCTCTTCCCCCGTCGACGCGGCGGCGCTCCAGACCCGATATTCCCCCTGCCGACGCGCAGCATGCTCCGCCAGCGTCGGGAAATGGTGCGCCTCGCGGAAGAACGCCGTCAGGTTGGTGGTCAGCGAATTGATAAACGCCTGCCACTCGGCGCTGTCTCCGTTGGCCTCCAGCAGGCTGAGATAGTGACCAAAATCATCCAGATTCAATGCCCGCAGGCGTCGAACCAGACGGTTGTAAACCATGTCACGCTTGTGATCCGCCAGCACGATCCCGGCGCGCTGGTAGATCAGTTGACAGATCCGACGAAACTGCGCGTCGGTAAGCGTCAGGCGCTGCGTCAGCTGGCTCAGTAATTGCGATTGCCCATTTGGCAGAGATACAGTCATAGCGCCTTCTTACATCACATCATTCAGGAAACAGCAGGTACTGCGGCCAGCGAGACGTTTTCACGCTCGGCGGCCACCTTCACTTCTTCGAGTTCAAACACAGAAACCACGGAGGTTAAGCGATCGGCCTGCCCTGCCAACTGTTCAGTGGCGGCCGCTCCTTCTTCCACCAGCGCGGCGTTCTGTTGCGTCACCTGGTCCATCTGGCTGACGGCCAGCGCGACCTGTTCAATGCCCCGGCGCTGTTCGTCCGAGGCGGAGGCGATTTCCCCCATGATGTCGTTTACTCGGGTGACCGACTGGACTATCTCGCTCATGGTGCTGGCCGAGGTTTCGACCAGCGCCGATCCTTCCTGTACGCGGGCCACCGACTCTTCGATCAGCACTTTGATCTCTTTTGCCGCCTGGGCGCTGCGGCTGGCGAGGTTACGCACTTCACCGGCCACCACCGCAAACCCGCGCCCCTGCTCGCCCGCACGTGCCGCTTCCACGGCGGCGTTCAGCGCCAGGATGTTGGTCTGGAAGGCAATGCCGTCAATGACGCTGATAATGTCGCTGATTTTCTTCGAACTGGTGGCGATATTGTGCATGGTCTGCGCAACATGGTTGGCCTGCTCGCCCCCGCGTTTAGCGGTGTCCGCCGCGCCGTGGGCCAGATGAGAAGCCTGGCGCGCGTTGTCGGCGTTCTGGCTGACGGTCGCCGTTAACTGTTCCATGCTCGCCGCGGTTTGCGCCAACGATGCCGCCTGTTGTTCCGTACGGGAAGAGAGGTCGTTGTTGCCAGCGGCAATTTCTGAGATCCCGGTGTGCATCGCGAAACTCCCCTGACGCACTTCGCCTACCGTTTTACGCAGAGATTGCTGCATCGACTTCAGTCCGGCGAAAATGGCGCTGATTTCATTTTTACCGTACACCGCAATTGGCCGCGCCAGATTGCCTTTGGCAATGCTGTCAAAATGGCTGCTGATAATGGCCAGCGGTTTGACCACCATATGGCGCACCCACCACAATGCAACGAGGGTGATCGCCACGGAGATAATCACCATCGCGATAAACATCATCGTGGAGCGCGCATAATCGTCCTGGCTTTCGCTTTTCGCCGCCGCCACATAGCGCTCAATATTCTTGCGCCAGCTTTCATAGTTGGCATCGAACTGGTCCTGCGTTTTCTGCACCGGCGCAGCGACATATTCAGAGAGCTGATTGTTTTCCAGCCAGGCGACCTGATGCGCCAGCATCTCGTGCCAGGTGGTAAAACTTTTCGCCGTCTGCTCTTGCAACGCCTTATCGCTCTCGCTCATCAGTTGCAGCGCCATAAAGCCCTGAAACAGCGCTTCGCCTTGCGAAAGGTTCTGCTTCACGTCGTCAACCATGGCGTGCACTTCATTAGGTGGATAGCTCAGCGCCGCCAGCGTACCGGCTTTATTAAGCATGGTGCTGGCCTGCAGCATGGCGGCACGTGATTCCGTGAGCGTGCTTAGCTGCTGGCTGCTCTGATCCACCCGATAAATATTGTTTTGTCCGTCGCGAAACGCCCAAAAAGAGAGTCCGTTACTGCCAATCTGCAAAATGCCGCAGAGAATCAAAATCAGAAACAACGTGGTAGAGATTCGAATACGATAAAGCATCACCACACTCCTGGAGGCGGCCCTTGACCGCAGATAAAATTAAAAGGTTTCCCAGTTAGAATCAGAGGTTCGATTGGCGGCGGAAGCCTGGCGAGGTATCGCCAACGTTGCCGCCGCCGGTACTGATGTCGTCGCTCTATTTCCTGAGGCGACGTTCAATCGGAATGCCGCAACCGCCTGGTTCAGGCGTTCGGCTTGTTCTTCCAGCGCGGCGGCGGCAGAGGCGGACTCTTCCACCAGCGAGGCGTTTTGCTGGGTGACGCTGTCCATCTCCGCAACGGCGATGGCGACCTGATCGATACCCCGACTCTGTTCGTCAGAAGCCGAGGCGATTTCCCCCATAATGTCGGTGACGCGGGTCACGGCATTGACGATATCGGTCATCGTTTCACCCGCCGTCTCAACCTGCACGGAGCCGGTTTCTACGCGTGCAACGGAGTCTTCAATCAGCGCTTTAATCTCTTTTGCGGCCTGAGCGCTGCGGCTGGCCAGGTTACGCACTTCGCCAGCCACCACCGCAAATCCCCGCCCCTGCTCCCCGGCACGCGCGGCTTCCACGGCGGCGTTCAGCGCCAGAATGTTGGTCTGGAACGCAATGCCGTCAATGACGCCGGTAATATCGGAAATTTTCTGCGAGCTGGCGGCAATCTCGTGCATGGTATTCACCACGCCGTTCACCACGCTGCCGCCATGTTGCGCGGTGTCAGATGCGCGTTGCGCCAGCTGTGACGCCTGACGCGCGTTTTCGGCATTCTGCTTCACCGTTGCGGTCAGCTGCTCCATGCTGGCCGCCGTCTCTTCCAGCGACGCCGACTGCTGTTCGGTGCGTGCGGACAGATCGTTATTGCCGGCGGCAATTTCGCTGGTGCCGTGATAGATAGCTTCCGCGCCTTCCCGGACGTGTGTCACGGTATCAATCAGCGCGCTTTGCATATGGGTGACCGTATCGGCCAGTTCGGTAATTTCGTTACGCCCGCGCAGGGTCAGGCGCTGAGTTAAATCTCCGGCGGCAATCTGGCGAATGTGCGCCATCACGGAGGCCAGCGGCTTAAGCAGAATCGCGCGGATGCCAAACCAGGCGCCGACCACCACAATCACCAGCACTACCGCCAGTATCGCCAGCTGCCAGCGGGCAATCTGGTAGTCGCTGCTGCTGGTGGTAAAGGCGCGCTGATAGAGCGCTTCACTTTGCGTGGCGTACTGATTCATCGCCTCGCCCATGGCGTTCTGCATGCCTTGCGTCGGCTGGGCAAAATAAGCGTCCATATTACCGCCTTCCAGGAACCCCACCAGTTCCTGTAACGCCGCGGAATAGTTTTGATAGGTCTTTGTGATCTGGGCGCTGGCGTCGTTCATCGCCGGCTGCGAGGGCAGTTCGCTAAAGCGCGCAAAGTGTTCTGCCGCCTGGGTTAGCGTGGTGCGTGCATTTTTCAGCAATTCCGTTTTGGCGCTGCTTTGCTGGTTAGCGGTGTCCATCATCATCCGCGCCGAAGAACGGCTCAGGTTGATGCGGGTTTGCAGCAGCAGATCCCACGCTTTGGTGAGTTCGGCCTGTTGCGTGCGAAGCGTGTTAGATTGCGCAAAGCTCTGTTGGTTTTGATGCAGTGAGGAGAACAAAAAGCCTCCGGAGACCAACTGCAAAAGTGCGAAGACGACCAGCACCAACATCAGCAGCGTGACAACGCGGATACGGTTTAACATACAGCACCTTCTCAATGACGTGTTATTCGCTGTTATCGGCATCCCAAAAAGAAACTTTATGTGCGGGCGGGGTAAAAATCGTAAGCGTTCTCGGGCAGCAAAACGGCTGTGGACGTGAGCGACTGAATCACAACGCTTTTTATAAAATATAAAAAAAAGTTGTAAATCCCCTCACTTTCATACAATTTATGTGGTGAATAAATTGATGGTATTTAATAACTAAAAAATCATTTTTTCATCGCAGGGCTTTTTCGTAATCTGACGGGGTATTTTTTGTGGCAAACGCAAATAAGCTCACGATTTTTATCGTGATTTTCATGCTGGCGGGGATTCTCACCGGCGCAATGATCCATTCCTATGCATCAGCAACCACCATCGAAGTGTGGTCTGGTAACATCACTCTTCTGACGGATATATTCCTCCGGCTAATCAAAATGGTCATCGCACCGTTGGTGTTCAGCACCTTAACGGTCGGGATCATGAAGCTGGGTGAAACCTCGACGATTGGCCGCGTCGGCGGTAAAGCGATGGTGTGGTTTATCAGCTCTTCGGTGCTGTCGATTCTGGTGGGCCTGTTTATCGTCACCCTGCAACAGCCGGGGGCGGGTCTGAATCTGACCGTGCCAAAAGACGCGGTTGATACCGGTCTGGCGGTCAGCGGCATGAGTCTGAAGGGCTTCCTTTCACATACCATCCCGACCAGCATCGTCGGCGCGATGGCGAATAACGAAATTCTGCAGATTGTGGTCTTCTCGATGTTCTTCGGCATCGGCGGGGCTTCACTGGGACAGAAATTCAACGCGCCGTTGGTGGCCGCGCTGGATGTGGTCTCGCATATCATGCTGAAAGTCACCGGCTACGTGATGTACGTTGCGCCGCTGGCCATTTTTGCCGCTATCTCTTCGGTCATCGCCACCGAAGGGCTGGGGATCCTGCTAAACTACGCTTCATTCATCGGCGGCTACTACCTGGCGATTCTGCTGACCTGCTGCGTGCTGGTAGCCATCGGCTACATGGTGCTGAAAAAAGAAGTCTTCCGCCTGCTCAGCATGCTCAAAGATCCGGTGCTGGTCGCGTTTACCACCAGCAGCTCCGAAGCAGCCTATCCGAAAACGCTTGAACAGCTGACCCAATTCGGCTGCTCACGCAATATCGTCTCCTTCGTCTTGCCGATTGGTTACTCCTTTAACCTCGTCGGCTCAATGGTGTACTGCTCTTTTGCGTCGATGTTTATCGCACAGGCCTACAATATTCATTTGGGCTTCTCCGAAATTGCGGTACTGATGCTGACGCTGATGCTGGCATCCAAAGGGATTGCCGGGGTGCCTCGTTCGGCGCTGGTGGTGCTGGCGGCGACCATTCCGAGCTTTAATATTCCGGTTGCGGGTATCCTGCTGCTGATGGGCATTGACCACTTCCTCGATATGGGCCGTTCAGCTATTAACGTACTGGGTAACGGGGTCGCAACGGCGATGCTGTCGCAGAACGAGGGCGAGCTGGCGCAGGAAGAACCCGAAGTCGTACAGCAGAATATGTAAACGCCAGGCCGACACAAAAGAAAAGCCAGACCTCAGGGTCTGGCTAAATAGAAAATAAACCTGCCATTCTCGCCGCGAAGCACTCCCCCTCCCCACAGCGATATCAACACAGTAGTAACAAGAGCAAATGAAAAGTACGGCCCCCACCCCACTGGCATAAGATGGGGGTTTACAGCATTTAGATAAAGATACGCAGGCCTACCGCAGCCAGGTGATCGGAGACGTTATAAGAGTCATCGGTATTGCCGCTGGCTTTCTCATAGCCGTATTCGATATAGGTGACGGCGTTTTTACCTAACCAGTAGTCAGTACCCAGCGTGGTGGACTGGAAATGCTGTCCGTCCATCGCATCGCCGCCTTCGGTCCAGTCAAAGTTAGCGTAAATGCTCCACTCCGGCGTAATTTTGAACTGAGAAGCATATTCCAGGCCCAGGATAGTTTCCTGATCGTCGGTGGCGTTGCTGGTGCCGCTGACCGCCGCGTGAACATCGTCAACTTTGTTGATGTAGTAAGTCGCCTGCGCGGCGTTATACCAGGTAAAGCCGTCGAAGTTGGCGGTGTACTTGGCGTTTAAGCCCATCGAGTAGGTGTTACCATCGTAAGACGGGCCGGTGACGTTGGTGACCGGTACGGTACCCATTGGGTTATCATTCTGGTCGTAATAGGTCATGTTGGTCGTCGTGGTACCCTGGTTAACCGTATAGTTGTTGTACGCTGCCGCACCGGAGACAGAGAAGCCATTGTCAAAGCGATACTGCGCCGCCAGCGCCGCGCCGCCGTGAACGGTGGCAGAACCGTCATGGTAGGCGTCGTGCATATCCGGGCCGTCGCCATAACCGCTACCGAAGCCAATTTTATCCACGTCATCATTACCCTGGCCCATGACGCCGACGGTAAATTCTTTGGTGTTGTAGTAATAGATAGCCGCTGAGTTAATAATATCCGTCGACATCCCGGCGGTATCGTGTTTCGCCTTACCACCGTAGGCATAAGTGGTATCAATACCCAGCCCCCAATCCGTTGGCGCATACTGTTTACCAAACGTTATCACGCCATATTCATCATTACCCAACCCGGCATAGGCCTGACGGGTATAGACATCATTACCCTGATCGTCGGTGGCGGAATCCAGACCGTGAATACCGGTTTCGTAATAACCTACTGCATAATAACCTTTGTCATTAATTTTCTGGCGTAATGCGACACCCAGACGTGAGTCATTATTCTGAATATTATGTTCTACGCTATGCGCGGAATCGTCCTTCGCATACAAACGTACGGAACCCATAATCGAGACCGCCGTATCATCGCTTTTATAGACCATTTCCCCTTTGGTTTGCGTCGCCGTGTACGCCGGAGAGGCAAAGTCGCCGCTGCTTGCCAGAGCACAAGTCGGAGCACCTACCGCTGCAGTAATAGCCAGAGCGATAATAGAGGGTTTAATCATTACTTTTTTTACGCGCATAGAAGTCCCTTAACCTAATATTTAAGTTCGTTTTTTTGACTGCTTTAATTTAGTAAGACGGGAAAACAAATTATTTCCACGAGCAAATATTAATGACAGAACGATTTTATTTTCCATGCGTAAAAATAAAAAATAAGAGAGCGATCACTAAGAATTATTTCCTTTCACCCCTTCACATATTGTTTTAAAACTCACGAAAACAGTTATTATTTAATTCAAATTATTAGCAATTTACTTATTTTTTGAAATAAAGTGTTTCTTAATATTTAAATTAAACCATTGAGATTTAACTAAGCAACATTAATGAATGTTAAAAACAGCATTTATCATGCTTATTTTTAACACGTTTTTATCATAGCAGACTAATTTATCGAATAATTCGGCAGGTTAAAGATTAACAATCTTTATTTAAAATAAATGCACGTTGCCCCTTCTCGATTAGCCTATATACACAATAAATTGATTGAATAAATACATTCAATTGAGTGATGTGTTTTTCAGAATAACAGAAAAGGAGGGGCAAAAATGGAAAAATAAAGGGATAGAAAATGTTATCTCTGCACGCTGTTATCGCACACTTTTTTCATTATCTTATTTTAATAAAAACGAATTTGCGTTAGCCGCTATTTATAATTCAGGCCCGACGTCGTATGCCGCCGGGCCTTTTCTCATCATGCCGCGTGGTTAGCTGCGCTATCCAGCAGGGCCATCTCTTCACTATTCAGCAGCTTTTCGATGTTGACCAGAATCAGCATCCGGTCACCCAATGCGCCAAGCCCGGTGAGATATTCCGTAGACAGCGTGACGGCAAACTCTGGCGCCGGACGAATCTGCTCTGCCGCCAGCGACAAGACGTCGGAGACCCCGTCCACCACGATCCCGACGACGCGCTGACCCAGGTTCAGTACGATCACCACCGTATTATCGTTGTACTCGACATCTTGCTGACTGAACTTCACCCTCAGATCGACAATCGGCACGATCACGCCGCGCAGATTGGTGACACCTTTAATAAAGGACGGCGTGTTGGCAATGCGCGTAACCTGATCGTAGCCCCGAATTTCCTGCACCTTCAGAATATCGATACCGTACTCTTCGTTGCCCAGGGTAAATACCAGAAATTCCTGTCCTGTCGGTTCTCCCGCCAGCTTTGTTACATTCGTCATACCGGTCATGTTTTCTACCTTTTTTCTGCGTTTCAGGCGGCTGTGTTCGCCAGACGTTTATCACGATTCAGTCCCTGCAGGGCGGAGACGTCAACAATCAGCGCGACGCTACCGTCGCCAAGAATGGTCGCCGCCGAGATGCCCGGCACTTTGCGATAGTTGCTTTCGAGGTTTTTCACCACCACCTGGTGCTGGCCAATCAACTGATCGACCAATAGCGCATAGCGTCGACCGGCGCTTTGCAGGATGACGACAATGCCCTGCGTAGCCTCGGTTTTCGCGCCCTGTACATCGAAAGCTTTCCACAGTTCCACCAGCGGCAGATATTCGCCGCGAACTTCCAGTACGCGCTCGCCGCCCGCCAACGGATGCAGATCTTCTTCACGCGGCTGCAAAGATTCCATCACCGCGTTGAGCGGCAGAATAAAGACCTCTTCGCTGACCTTCACCGACATACCATCAAGAATCGCCAGCGTCAGCGGCAGCAGAATGCGGATCGTCGTCCCCGCGCCCTGCTTCGACTGAATTTCAACGTGGCCGCCCATCTCCTGAATATTTCGTTTTACCACGTCCATCCCCACGCCGCGCCCGGAAACATCGGTTACCTGTTCGGCGGTGGAGAAACCCGGTGCGAAGATCAGCATGCCGACCTCTTCATCGGTCATGCTTTCGCTGACGGCCATCCCCTGCGACAGCGCTTTTGCCAGAATGCGTTCACGGTTCAGGCCTGCGCCATCGTCGGTCACTTCAATACAGATATTGCCCCCCTGATGCTCTGCGGAGAGAATCAGGTTACCCACGGCAGATTTTCCTGCCGCCAGACGCGTTTCCGGCAGTTCGATACCGTGATCGAGGCTGTTGCGCACCAGGTGAGTTAACGGATCGATAATGCGTTCAATCAGGCTTTTATCCAGCTCAGTGGAGCTGCCCATCAGCGTCAGCTCTACCTGCTTACCGAGCTTACCCGCCAGATCGCGCACCAGACGCGGGAAGCGGCTAAAGACATACTCCATCGGCATCATTCGGATAGACATCACGGACTCCTGCAGGTCGCGCGCGTTGCGCTGGAGCTGCCCCATGCTGGTAATCAGGTCGCCGTGCGAGACCGGATCCAGCGCGTTGGAACGCTGGGCCAGCATTGACTGAGTGATGACCAGCTCGCCAACCAGGTTAATCAACTGATCGACCTTCTCAACCGCCACGCGGATACTGGTCGATTCACTGCTGCGCGCCGCGGGCTTTTCGCGTTCTACGCGGGGCGCCGTCTGGCTTGCGGCGGCTACCGGCGCCCCTGGCGCGACAACCGGCAGCTCCACGATCTCTTCGGCTTCGGCTATTTCCACGACCTTAGGCTCTGTCGCTGCGGCAACGGTGGTGAAGGCTATCTGGTCTGCCTCGATAACGAAACACAGCACGGCGACGATATCGTCCTGATCCACGCTACTGTCGAGCACCGCGGTTAGGCTATCGGCCGTTTTGTTGACCTGGGTCAGCGTCGCCAGATTGCCCAGCTCCTCTTCCAGCATATCGGGTTCACCGGGCTTCAGGCGCGACAGCGTGATCTGGATTTTGCCGGCGGCTGCGGTATCGATCGCTACCGTCTCGGCCTGCTGACTGTTGTCGACCACGCTCAGGCGGGCGCTTGCGGCCACCGGTGGGACGCTTTCGCCTTTCGCCTCCAGCGCCAGTTGGCGCAGAGCGTTGCAGATATATTCGAAGCTGGCAGCATCCGGTTCGCTGGAGCTTTTATAGGCGTCGAGCTGTTCCTGCATAATATCTTTGGTTTCCAAAAACAGGTTGATAATATCGGTGTTGAGCTTCATCTCCCCGCGGCGTGCCTCATCCAGCAGGTTCTCCATCAGATGCGTCGTTTCCTGCAGCACGGTGAAGCCGAAAGTGCCCGCCCCGCCCTTGATCGAGTGCGCCGCGCGGAAGATCGCGTTCAACTGTTCAGCGTCAGGGTCATCCACCGCCAGATCCAGCAGATGCTGTTCCATATCGGCCAACAGCTCGTCGGCCTCATCAAAAAATGTTTGATAAAAATCGCTGATATCCATGCTCACGCAATCACCTCGAGTCGGGTTGTGGCGCCGTAGTACCTGATGCAGACGGTGAGGTCGTCGGCGACGGTAATACGCTTAAAGGTTCATTCTGGCTCTCGGCATTCTCATGGAGAATGGCCTGCTCAGCCTGGTTATTCAGCACCAGCAGGCTGATGCGACGGTTAATCGCATCGTTGCCGCCGTGCTCTGATAAGCGCATCGAGTTTGACATCCCGATCACGCGTAAAACTTTGCCATCATCCAGCCCGCCGGCCACCAGTTCACGGCGGGAAGCGTTGGCGCGATCTGCCGACAGCTCCCAGTTGCTGTAGCCACGCTCCCCGGTGGCATACGGATAGTCGTCCGTATGACCGGCCAGGCTGACCTTATTGGGAATTTCGTTCAGCACCGGCGCAATCGCACGGAGAATATCGCGCATGTAGGGTTCCACTTCCGCGCTGCCAGTTTTAAACATCGGTCGGTTCTGGCTGTCGATAATCTGAATACGCAGCCCTTCCTGCACGAGGTCAATTTTCAGATGCGGACGCAGCGCACGCAGCTTGGGATCGGCCTCAATCAGCTGGTCCAGTTCGCCACGGATACGTTTCAGACGATTGGTTTCCATCCGTTTTTTCAGGTCGTCGATGTTCGGCTGCTTGTGTACTTCGCCCTGTTGCTGGGTGACATCATCACCGCCGCCGGGAATCGGACTCTCGCTGTTCGCCATCCGCTGGCCTCCGGTGATCGCGGTGGCCAGCGGCGTACGGAAGTATTCGGCTATCTGAATCAACTCTTTCGGGCTGGAGATGGAGATCAGCCACATCACCAGGAAGAACGCCATCATTGCCGTCATAAAGTCGGCATAGGCAATTTTCCACGAGCCATGGGCGCTGCCGTGAGATTTATGTTTGCGCCGCTTAACGACGACAATAGGATGCGCTTGATTCTTCATGCGTCCTCGGTGGTCGTTTGCTGTTGCCCCGCCGGGTTACGCACCGCACGAACGTGCTCTTCCAGCTCGATAAACGACGGGCGTTCACTGGTGTAAAGCGTTTTTCGGCCAAATTCGACGGCGATCGGCGGCGCGTAGCCGTTGAGGTTAGACAGCAGCGTAATTTTGACGCACTGCATCATCTTCGTCGTTTCCGCGCTCTTTTGACGCAGCACGCTCGCGAGCGGTGAGACAAAACCATAGGCCAGCAGGATCCCGAGGAACGTACCGACCATCGCGTGAGCAATCAGCGCGCCCAGCTCTGCCGCCGGACGGTCGGCTGAGCCTAAGGCGTGTACTACGCCCATGACCGCCGCAACAATACCAAACGCCGGCAGCGAATCCCCCACCAGCGCCAGGCTGTTGGCCGGCACTTCGCTTTCGCTTTCGTGGGTTTCGATTTCTTCATCCATCAACGCTTCAATTTCGAAGGTGTTCATGTTGCCGCTGATGATCAAGCGCAGATAGTCGACGATAAATTCCAGCATCACCGTATCGGCGAGGATCCGCGGATAACTGGCAAAAATTTCGCTCTCTTTCGGATTCTCGATATCGCGCTCGAGCGAAAACATCCCCTGCTGACGTGACTTGGCCATCAGGCGATAGAGCAGCGCCAGCAAATCCATATACATCGTTTTGGTGTACTTTGAGCGGCGGAACAGTAAAGGTAACGCTTTCAGCGTACCTTTAATGGCCTTGCCGTTGTTGCCCACGATGAACGCGCCAACCCCCGCCCCGCCGATAATAACCAGCTCGGCTGGTTGATACAGTGCTCCAAGGTGTCCGCCAGTCATCATGTAACCGCCGAAAACTGTCCCCAAAACGACCAGGTAACCTATTAAGATCAGCACGCTATCATCCTTCCACTGTTGACTAAGAGAGGAGACAGATGAGCAATTTCATCCACGCGCAGGCAAAAAAAGCAGCGGCCATAATGGCCGCTGCTGGAGTGTTTTCGCCACACCGTGTGGGGTTTAAACAGCTTGCTCTATCTGTTCATCCAGCAGTTGTGGATTACTATCGGCAAGATCCTCAGAAAGTTTACGTCTTTTTACGGCCCGTGATGGCGGCTGGCATAAGCTGCATACAAAGCTACCAACGGGTTGGTGAGCGTGGGTAATAAAGTTACCGCCGCAGGCGTTACAACTGGAGAGTTCGAGCATGCCGCTTTCAACGAAACGAACCAACGTCCACGCACGCGTCAGGGCCAACAGCGGCCCGGCATCCTGCTGCGGGCACTGCTCGAGGTAGAGACGGTAAGCCTTGATCACAGCATCGACGCCAGAACATTGCCCACTTTTGAGTAAGAACTGCCAGGCATTGCAGAACATGGAAGAGTGAATATTCTGTTCCCACGTCATAAACCAGTCCGTGGAAAACGGTAGCATCCCTTTCGGCGGCGGGCTGCCGCGAAGTTCTTTGTAGAGCTTAATCAAGCGACCACGGCTCAATTGTGTTTCGCTTTCCAGCATTTGCAAACGCGCGCCCAGGGTAATCAGCTCCATGGCGAGCTGAATATCGCGTGCTTCCTGAACAATGCTTTTTTCGCTCATGGTCAAGCCCTTTTCTTACGGGCAGGTTCGCCTGAATGACTGGCCTGATTCAGCAGGCGTGTGGAGAGCAGAATGCCGGTATGGATTTGCTGTAAATCGTCAACCCGTGATTCCTGCGTCAGACGGGTGATGGTTTGTGAGTCATCAAAACGGAACTGACAAACCAATTGATTGGTTTCGGCCAGTTTCACCATCTGCGGGAGCGTCAGTTCCCCGAGGACTTTCGCCATATCCTCGTTGATACCGAGGCGGAACATGGCTGAAGCCTTATCCTGACCGATCAAACGCTGTGCAAGAAGCAAGTAAGACAAGTTGATGTCATAGATGTGCTTTAGCAACTCGGATGTATGCATTTTCCCCATCCCGAATAACCAATTTGTACTTTATGCGGAAAATCCGCATACCCCGTGATGTCGTCGGGCAAGGCCCGATAAAAAAAGAATCGGTCAAAATGCATAGCCGATTAGGTGAATCTCATGCCCCATCGCCGGGTAACGTTTTGAACGCACGGCCCGACAATTCTAAACATTTCTTACAATTTACTAAGATTTTTCCTAATTCGACGCAACTTTACTCGCCAGATGTGACACATACAATGTTACTTCACTGTTAATTTGAAATTTATGTGATCAACATCACAAAATCAAACCGTATTTTTACACCGCATCCATCAGTCATAGTTGTATTTTGAACAATAAATAACCATTCAAAACGCTGTTTTATTCCTGCCTGGCGGATATTCATTCACCGAAACTATCCAATAACGTTCGACGGTGGGCAACTTTACTTGAGACAATTGCGAAAAAATTATCACAGATCATAGTTTCATCTAATATATAAAATTCATCGTAAATTCAATAAATTGAAACATCGAATGATTTGCCGTATATTCATTTGCATATTATTTACTTTTCATTAACATTAATTCAGCATAAATTAAATGTTTATTCGCTGTTTTGATTACATGATATATTCAGCGTCGCTTATGCAATCTGTACAATAATTACGCATTTATTCGCATAAAAAAAACTTATGTATCAGGTTAACTTATAGACAGATTTATTCTGTCTTCCCCTTGCAGGTCTGAGGTAAAAAGAGTAAGAGAATAAAAAGAGAGCGCGCATTATTAGAGCAAGGAGGTCTGATGTCTTACTCACATCTACTGGTGGCCGTTGCGCCCACCCCGGAAAGTCAGGCCCTGCTACGGAAAGCAGTCGCCATCGCGCGTCCTGTCAATGCGCGCATTAGCCTTATCACCCTCTCAACCGACCCGGAAATGTATAATCAGCTCGCCGCCCCGATGATGGAAAACCTGCGGGAGCTGATGCAGGAAGAGACCCTACAGTTCCTGCAAACGTTGGCTGACACGGTCGACTACCCCATCTGGAAAAGTCAAATCGCCTGCGGTGAATTAGGCGAACATATCAAAGCGTTCAGTAAAAAATACCAGGTTGACCTGGTCATCTGCGGTAACCATAACCAAAGCTTTTTTTCGCGTGCCACCTGCTCGGCAAAAAGTATCGTGGGAACCAGTGGGGTGGACGTTTTACTTGTGACGTTGTAACAATACCGTTGAGATAAGCCAAAACCCGGGGTAGCTTCCATTCCCCCGGGCAATCTTGAATGATTTCAGCTGACAGTCTGCGCTATACGCTCCGTTTAGCTTTCTGTTTGTAACGGTCGAAGATCACCGCCGCCAACAGAATTAAACCGCGCACGACATACTGCGAGAATGGAGAGATATTGAGCAGGTTCATCGCGTTCTCCACGGTGCCCAGAATCAGAATCCCGGCGACCACGTACGATATCTTGCCAATCCCGCCTTTCAGCGAGACGCCGCCCAGCACGCAGGCGGAGATGACGATCAGCTCATAGCCAATCGACGTCATGGGCTGTCCGCTGGTCATACGTGAGGCCAGAATGATCCCCGCGGCAGCTGACACCAGGCCTGAGAGCACAAAGATAATGATCTTGGTGCGCACCACCGGAACCCCCGCTAAACGGGCAGCCTCTTCATTACCACCAATCGCCAGCGTGTTACGGCCAAAGGTGGTTTTGTTAAGCAACAGACCGAAAATAATCAGGCAACCGACCGTCAACCAGATAGGTGCCGGCAGGCCCAGCCAGTTGGCATAGCCCAGGGTGAAGAAACGCTCGTCCTCAATCCCTACCGCCTTTCCATCGGAGATGATATAGGCCAACCCGCGCACGATTTGCATGGTGGCAAGCGTGGTGATCAGCGCATTGATCTTAAGACGGGCAATCACGAAGCCGTTGACCAGCCCGCTCAACGCCCCGAGCAGCAGCCCGGCAAAGACGCCAATCCACAGATTTTCAGTGACGTTAATCACCACCGCCGTCGTGACGCCCGCACAGGCAATCACTGAAGCAACCGACAGATCAAAATCGCCGGAGGCCAGGCAGAACAGCATCCCGCAGGCCACCATTCCTGACATCGATATAGCCAGCCCAAGCCCCTTCATATTGATAAAGGTGGCAAAGTTCGGGACAAAAATCGTACAGCAGATAAACAGCGCGGCGAAGACCACCAGCATTCCGTACTGATCCCAGATACGGCTAAGGCTCAACGACGAGCGGCGGGCGCCAGGCGTAGTAACAGTTGACATCATAACCTCCTAACTCAGGCAACGGCCTGACTGACTTTTGGCATAGCCAGGCTTAACGCCTGTTGTTCATTGGCGCTCTCGTGCAGCAGTTCGCCGGCGATTTCCCCTTCACGCATCACCACAATACGGTCGGCAACGCCCAGCACTTCCGGTAGGTCGCTGGAAGCAAACAACACCGCGACGCCGGACGCCGCCAGCGCATAAATCACGTTATAGATTTCATGTTTTGCCCCAACGTCGATGCCCCGCGTGGGCTCATCAAGCAGGATCACCTTCATATCTTCCGACAGCCAGCGTCCGAGAATCGCCTTCTGCTGATTGCCCCCGGAGAGGTTCATGATCAGCTGCTGAGCCCCCGGCGTTTTGATATTAAGAGACTGAATATGGTGGTCGGCATTAGTCGCTTCCCAGTCGTTATTGATGAGGCACCCCGCGTGGATATGCTTGCGGCGGGCGCTAATGTTGATATTGTCACGCACCGAATGGACCGGGATGATCCCCTCGGCTTTGCGGTCTTCGGGGCACAGCATCATCCCCGCGCGAATCGCCTGCGCAGGTTTATTGATGGTCACCCGCTCACCGTCGATGAAAATCTCACCGCCGGTTATTTTCGTCCCGCCGAAGATCCCTTTCATCAGCTCGCTGCGCCCGGCGCCAACCAGGCCAAACAGGCCGACGATTTCACCGCTGCGAACGGTCAGCGAAATCGGCGTGCGCACGCCCGGCGCTTTCACCAGCGATAGACGCAGACGCTCTTCACCGTACTGACGCGGCTGCCAGCCATAGATATCGCCAATGTCACGCCCGACCATCGCCTGCACCAACCGGTCGTGGCTCACTTCCATCATGTCGGTAAAGGTGCAGACATAGCGGCCATCTTTAAATACGGTGATGGCATCACTCAGCGCGAAGATCTCTTCCATGCGGTGAGACACATAGATGATCACCCGCCCCTCTTTGCGCAGTTCACGGATCACCCGAAACAGGTTGTCGATTTCGCGCGCGGAAAGTGAGCTGGTCGGTTCATCAAAGGCAATGACCTTGGCGTTACGCGCCAGCGCTTTGGCAATCTCGACCATCTGCCATTGGCCAATCGACAGGTACTTCAGCGGCGTATCGGAATCGATGTCCAGACCCAGATGCTCAAGCTGGATACGCGCTTCATAGTTCAGCAGTTTGCGGTTAACGATACCGCCGCGGCTTGGCAATTGACCAAGATAGATATTTTCCGCCACGGTCATTTCCGGGACGAGATGCAGTTCCTGGTAAATTATCGCGATACCCGCGTTCAGCGCCGCGGTGGTATCAGCAAAAGAAATCTCTTCTCCGCGCAGCGCCAGCGTGCCGGACGTCGGGGCATAGTTACCGCTAAGAATTTTCAGCAGCGTCGACTTGCCGGCGCCGTTCTCGCCCATCAGCGCGTGGACCTGGCCGCTATAGCAATCGAAGCTAATATCGGACAGCGCCTTTACGCCCGGGAAGGTTTTGCTGATACCGCGGAAAGAGAGATAAGGGGTAGACTGTTGCATCGCAACCTCCACAATGACACGATCCCTCTCCTCCCGCGCTGCGGGAGGAGAACCATCAGGACTTAGAGGCCTTTTTTCGCCAGCTCTTCTTTGAAGTTATCGCGGGTAATCAGCACGACATCGGTCACCGCGGTAAATTTCGGTGGTTCAGCGCCTTTCTGCACCCAGTTGTAGAGCAGCTCGCTGGTTTTGTAACCGTGAATGTCCGGGCTTGGCAGAAGCGAACCAAAGAAGCCGGTGGCCTGCGCTTTTGACAGTTCGTTCACCGCGTCCACACCGTTGATACCAATACCGATGACGTTGTCCGCTTTGAACCCCTGACCTTCCGTAGCACGCACGCCACCGAGCACGGTGTTATCGTTCATGCCAACAACCAGCCACTGTTTCACTTCCGGATGTTGTACCAACAGCGAGTTACCGGCATCGAACGCACCGGGGATATCGTTAGATTTGGTGGGCACCTGATAAATCTGCTTTTCCGGGAAACCGGCAGCTTTTAGCGCGTCCATGGAACCTGAAGTCCGGCGGCGCGCGGTGTCCAGTTCATTGGCGGTAATCGCCATCACCCCGGTGGTTTTCACGTCCCAGCCGCGCTTCTGCATCTCTTTATACAGTTCCTGCCCTTGCCGTGCGCCTATTTCGCTCGCCGCCATCATCACCAGCGGCACATCCTCCATCGGTTTCCCTTTGGCGTTAACAAACTGATCATCAACGGTGATGACCTTCATATCGTAGCCACGCGCTTTGGCGACGATAGCGGGCCCTAATTTTGGATCTGGCGTACAAATAACAAAACCTTTGGCACCACTGGCCGCCAGGCTATCAATGGCATTGAGGGTTTTCTCACCGTCCGGAACGGCAATTTTAATGACATCAAAACCAAGGTCTTTACCGGCTTTATCCGCAAATTTCCATTCCGTCTGGAACCAGGGTTCTTCGGGTTGTTTTACTAAAAAACCGAGCTTTAAATTCTCGGCCATAGCCGATTGTGACATAACCGCCGTCAGCCCGATGGCCACCAGCGCTTTCGTAAATTTGTGCATGGTTAACTCCAGCCTAAATGTTCTTTTATGTAGGGAAAAATCAGACAAACGATTTAAATCGGACATAAAACAAAGTATTAGCCGCATAATTAACAGCATTAACAATGTTGAAACATTAATAGCCAGGAATTAACCATTCAGAAGAGAGCACCATCACACCCCTGAATAACAGTGAAGTGATGCATAGATTCAGCAGATACGTACATATAAAAAACGCGAATTGTCAGACAATTCGCGCAGAGAGAATAGCTTATTTATCTATATACTCAGCGAAGATATCCCTTCCACTGAGATGACCAATTAATTACCAGCGGTAATAGATGTGATCGGCGTGGTCACGTACCGGCGCTTCATCGCCCAACAGACGTGCCGCGACGGTAAAGGCAAAATCAAAGACGTGACCAAATCCTTTGCCGCTAATCAGATTGCCGTCTTCAACGACCGGCGCATCAACGTATTCACCGTTTTTCACGTCCTGCCACAGATCCCCGGAGCAGACATAGCGACGGCCTTTCAGCAGATCGTTGCCGGCCAGCACGCGCGCAGCGGCTGAGCAGATTGGGCAAATAAATTTGCCCGCGGCATCGTGGGCCGCCACAAACTTAACGACATCCTGATTCGCCGCCAGATTCACGCTACCTTGTGGCCCCCCCGGCAGGACGACTGCGTCGTACAGGGTATCAAGACGTTCTGCCAGCGTGGCGTCAGCCACCATCGGGATATCGTGATAGCTCACCACCGCGCGTGATTCAGCGCACGACACCAGCTCAACGCCAATATGCAAACGGCGCAGGATATCGATAGTGACAATCGCTTCCCCTTCTTCAAAACCCGGGGCCAGCAGTACAGCAACCTGTTTCATTTTAACTCCTGTAAATTCATATAATCGAATCCCTCCAGGTGACGAATAGGGAAGGATTTAGCGTACTCCTCATTACCGCGAACATAATCCTCTTACCGGCCATTATCAAAAATGATCTAAAACAAATTTGCGATCATTCCAATATTGGGGGACCGATGTATATCATGATATATAAATGGGAATTATTATTCGCGATGTACTATTGATAGCAAATAATGCGTAACGCGCCTATCTGAGCAATGACTGCCAATCTAAAAATTAGACTCAGCTCACATTTCCCGATGCACATAATGTAAGACAGAATACGCATGTTAACAAAGCCTTACGCAGAGTATATCGGGAAGTTACATTCTCTATATTTCATAGGGTTACGAAAATATTATTTTGCGAACCTGGGTAATAGCAATATAGGTTGTAACGAAACGTAAAAAGCGGCTCATGAGAGTTTTCTTATATCCAAACTAAGAGTATTCTTTTTTCTGAACACAAGAGAAATTATATCTTTTGTTCATGGTTGAAGACTACGAGTAATATGTAGTTACACTCCAACGCGTAAATAGCGCATGGTTAGCGGCTATTTAGATACTATGCGGTATCACGCGTATCGTTCCTACCAGTAATAAGGATATTTGTATGGCAGTTCCAGGAATGGTTCAAAAGCTTAATGCTCAGATGAATCTCGAATTTTATGCATCTAATCATTATTTGCGTTTGAGCGAGTGGTGCTCAGAACATCGACTGAATGGTACCGCGACGTTTTTACGTTCACGGGCGCAATCCAGCGTAACGCAAATGATGCGTGTGTTCGATTATATGAAGAAATCTGGCGCTTATCCGGTTGTGAAAGCTTTTGAAACCCAAGAAGATAAGTGTGCCACCCTCGAAGATCTTTTCCTGAAAACCATTGAAGATCACGCACAGCGCAGCTCTACGCTGTCTGAGCTGACTGAACAGGCAAAAGTGCTTCATGACGATAACACCCTGAGTTTCCTCAACGCACTGGAAGAAGAGCAGGAACAGGATGGTATCTTGCTGAAGACCATTCTGGATGAAGTGCGCAGCGCGCGTAAAGCGGGCCTCTGCATCCAGCAAACCGACCAGCATCTGCTGAACATCGTTAACCAACAGCAGCATTAATTACGCAACAAGGGCGGCCATGGCCGCCCTTGTTCTTTCCGCTCTCAGGACTGTGGCCTGAAGACGTCAATTCGGGATCAGTGCGTCGCATCCTGTGGCGTAAACTTCAGCTCAATCAGCGCAATCGCTTTCTGAATCGCCCGCAACGTTACCGGATCGGCCCCCGCCGGATGAGTGGTAAAGTCAATCGCTTTCAGCTGAGTCGCCATCTTTTCGCGGACTTCAACCGGTGCGATAACATCAATAACGTCGAGGATCTGTTTGATAACGAGTTGGCAGGCGACGACGTCGGAAACCAGTTCATCGTTAGGGGTGAGGTTCTGAGACATTTTTTGCTCCTATTTTGCGGAGCGTAATAGTAACCTACTTTTGCTGAAGATAAAAAAACCTGCCGCAGCAGGTTTTTTTTATCAGAACATAGCGCCTGGCGGTACGTCTTTGAAAGTCTTGCAATAGTTCTCGAACATGCTTTTGAGGATTTTACGCATGCGCTGTTTCATGTTGATGCTCCGGTTTTTGTTATGCAGGTGTTATTGTCTTTAGGCACATAATATGACCACCATCACAAAAATCAACCATTTTGAGAGTTAAATCACATAACAATTATCATGCATGTTAAATTTATAAGGAAATTGTTATGAAAATCTGTGACTTGCAGAATCTACAAAACCTATAAATTTTACGAATTATTTTGATAGGGTAACGCAACGATGAATGAGCCTCTCCAGGCCCAGGCGAGCCGTGGGGTATCCCCTGCCGCGCTGCTTGTGGCCGGTGCATTCTTTATGGAGTTCCTCGATGGGACGGTGATTGCCACCGCCCTGCCAGATATGGCGAAAACCTTTGGCGTTGAAGCCGTCGATCTCAATATTGGCATTAGCGCTTACCTGATCACGCTGGCAGTACTCATCCCGGCCAGCGGCTGGATAGCGGACCGCTTTGGCGCGCGCACCATTTTCAGCCTCGCGCTGGCCATTTTCACCGTCTCTTCCGTGTTTTGCGGCCTCGCCACCAGCGCCCACAGTTTCGTGGCCATGCGTATCCTGCAGGGCGTAGGCGGCGCGTTGATGGTCCCTGTTGGGCGGCTAGCCGTCCTTCGAACCACGCCGAAACACCTGCTCATTACCGCCATTGCCACGCTCACCTGGCCCGCGCTGATTGCGCCTATTATCGGGCCTCCGCTGGGCGGATTTATTACCAAAGTGGCCGACTGGCGCTGGATATTCTTTATTAATGTCCCGTTGGGTATCATCGCCATCCTGCTGGCGTTGCGGATTATTCCCAACATCCGCGATGATGAGCGACGGCCATTCGATCTACCGGGTTTCCTCGCTACCTCAGTGTCAATGGTGAGCCTTGTCTACGCGATGGAGCTTCTGGGGGCGGAGAAAATGCAGGGGGGGCTAATCATCACGCTGTTGCTGCTCGGCGGCGCCACTTTTTATTATGCGCTGTCCCATTTCCGCCGCAGCCCGGCGCCGATGATCCGTATGGATGCTCTAAAGGTCCCCACCTTCCGCGTCACGATGTACGGTGGTTCATTGTTCCGCGCCTCGATCAGTGCCGTACCGTTCCTGCTTCCCCTACTCTTTCAGGTCGGTTTTGGTATGGATCCGTTCCACTCCGGCCTGCTGGTGCTGGCGGTGTTTGTGGGCAACCTGACGATTAAGCCGGCAACCACACCGCTCATTCGCTGGCTGGGCTTCCGCCGCCTGCTATTGATCAACGGTGCGCTGAACGTGCTGGCGCTGGTCGCCTGCGCCTTCCTGACACCGCAGACGCCGGTATGGGTGATTATGCTGGTACTGTATCTCGGCGGCGTGTTCCGCTCGATTCAATTTACCGGCGTCAGCACCCTGGCGTTTGCCGACGTACCCTCACCGCAAATGAGCTATGCCAATACGCTGTTCAGTACCGCCAGCCAGCTGGCGATTGGCCTGGGCATCACGCTCGGGGCGATTGGGATTCGTATTGGTGAGAAGCTCAGCGCCGTGCTGGATCTCAGTACGGTACCGGGTATCAGCTTCCGCCTGGCCTTTGTCTTTATTGCGTTGATTTGCCTGGTGGGGATGATAGATACCCTGCATCTGACGCGAGACGCGGGCAGCGCGGTGTCGAAGAAAGCCAAAGCCTGAGTTCACTGTATAAAAAAACCCACGCCAGAGCGTGGGTTTTTTTATTAAAAAGGAGAGCGTCAGGCTTACGCCAGGATCTCGCGAACAAAGGTTTCGATTTCTTTGTTCTGGCAGTTTTCGAAGAAGCATTCCTGGAAACGCTGACCGGAGACAGCCGTTTTCACCAGCGCCGGGTCGATTGCGCGCAGAGTATCCAGATAGTTTTCTTTCACTACAGCGGCTTTCACCTGGTTCAGGATACCCGCGTTGCGGACCTGAGGCTCTTTACGCTCCGGCGGGTAGCCTTCGCCGTTACGACCGGTGAACGCTTTTTCAAACATGTAGCGAACGTTCAGCTCCGCGCCCCAGCCATAACCTTTTGCGAAGGCCAGAGACAGCGCGTTACCGTTGTTGATCTGGGCAAACAGGAAGGCGTCTGCCGGATCCAGGCAGTAGCCGCAAACCACGCCCGGATGGATGTTCAGGGACATCAGCGCGCCCTGACCGGTACCGCAGCCAGTCACGACGAAATCTACCGCTTTAGAGTTCAGCAGGATGCTGGCCATGATACCCAGGTGAATGTAGGTCAGATGATGATCGTTTTCATCGCTCATGCCCACGTTGTAGACCGGGAAGCCTTTTTCATCGGCAACGGCTTTTAACTCATGATGAATAGTCGCGTTCTTGCTGGCCTGGCTGTTTTCCATCATCAGTGCAATTTTCATTCTTTCCTCTCCTGAAAGCTACGCGGGATTTCCCGCAGTCGTTCGATTACGTTGCAGTAACCTTACTACCAGACAAACGCACTTTCAAATTTTATGAAAAATGGTTTTACTTTTTACTGAGGCGGTCACACTTTTGGCCTATGCCGGGTAGATAAATCATTACATAAACCATTATTTTTTTACTGTTACCAGGGCACATGGTCGACTAAACTGGCGTAAGGGGAATAATAGACCCGATGAATTGTACGCTATTAAATGGATGAAATAGTCTTCGCAAAGGAACTGACTTGTGACACAGGACTGCCGATCTCTTCGACACGGGCTGGGTCTCCTTGTTCTACTGACCCTGTTGCTCGTTTGCACGACACGCGTTTTTGCCGTACCGCCACAAAAAGTAAAAGCGGCTTCCACCATTCCTGTCTGGATACTCGACGCCGATAGTTTTGAATTCTGGCGCGACGACCACGGAGAGTTCCATGGTTTCTATCCCGAGCTGCTGCACGCCATCAATTCGCGCTACGGCTATAATCTCACCCTCCAGCCCATTGACGGCACGACCTTCGAGCAACGTTTCAGACACCATGACTACGGGTTATACGCCAGCGTGCTACAGACCCGTGAACACCTGAAGAATACCATCCTCTCCTTACGCCTGCTCGAAAACAGCGTCGTTACCGCCAGCATCACCCGACAGGCAAAGACGGTACGCGACCTGAACGATACACGAGTCATTTTCCGACGGCACGATCCCACCCAGACGCTCGTTAAACAAGCTTATCCCACCCTGACATTTCAGCAAGTCATCGAAGTTGACAGCAGTAAAGAGGCCTTACAGATTCTGCGCAGCGGCGGCGCCGATTTCTATATCAACGAGGACAGAGAGATCGGCAGTCCGCAGTATTACTACACCATCTCTCGTCCGTTCGATTCACTGCGTATCACCACCTCGTTCGGGATTAGTCCGGAACTGATATCTCTACGCAGTAACATCAATCAATTGATTAACGAATGGCAGCAAAACGGCAAGCTTCAGGCATTAGAAGAGCAAAGCCAGATTGAATTTCTCCGCCGTAACCTCGTCATCACCCCCGAAGAGCGACACTGGCTCCAGGAAAATCGCCTTACCCTCTGGCTACCGAAAAATGAGAACTTCTCCCCCATCATCTGGAAGGACAATCAGGGATACCACGGCAGCGCGATTAGCATCGTCAACGATCTCCGCGATCTGCTCAATATCAACGTCGACGTTCAATTCGTTGATAATTATCTGGTACGTATGAAAAATGAAGACTGGCCGTTACGACTTGCCGATATTATTGACGTCCGCGACGGCGCACAGTTGGAGGGGCTGGTTGGACCGTTGTTGAACTGGTACAACGCTTATTACAATAAGGTCGGTCAGCCCTTTATTCTTGATGAAGAGCAGGTGCGCCATCAGCGGATTGGCGTGATTCGCGGCTCCTTTGCCGCCTACTATCTGCGCCAGCGGTTTGGTACTGACGTTACGCTGGTCGCACGTGCCACCCTCGACGAGCTGCTGGATACCATTGATAACAACCAGATCGACTTTATTCTCGGTGATTTAAGCTCGCTCGAGCAGGCGCTACGCGGCAGCGATCTGTTCCGTGGCGCACTGAAAGTCGCAGGACTGACCCACTCAAGTTTTCAGATTGGTACCTGGGTGAACATCGATCACCCGCTGCATGCACTGCTGGCGCAGGTTCATCTGATCTCCAGCTATCGTCACCAAATCACGCCGCCGACCAACGTCCCAGCCTCCACGTCGTTAAGTAAAAATTCATTACAAATGATTAGCGCCGGACTGCTGGCCGCGCTGGTCTTTATTCTGAGTATGATGCTGATGATGTGGCGGCATATGAACAAGAACCGCGCGATTAACCGCAGCATCGTCGAAGCGATGGAAAAAATTAATCACGTCCACGACGATGAGACCGGCTGTCATATCCGCCGCGTCTCTGCCTATTGCAGCCTGTTAGCCCGCGCGATGAAGCTGCCTCAGCGTCAAATCCGCGATATTGAGAATTTTGCCTCGCTGCATGACATCGGCAAAATTGCGGTGCCCGAGACGATTCTGCATAAGCAAGGCAAACTCACCGAGGACGAATTTAAGCAGATTCAGCAGCATTCAGTGAAGGGCTGGCGCATCGTGCAGGGGCTGGTGCTCGGCTCTGTGGCGGAAAATCTGATCCGCTACCACCATGAAAAATGGGACGGCAGCGGCTATCCGGATGGGTTAGCCGGTGAAGCCATCCCGCTGGAGGCGCGTATTCTGGCCATTGCCGACGTTTACGATGCGCTGCGGCAAAAGCGCATCTACAAGCCCAGCTTCTCGCATGAGCGCGCATACGAAATCATCGTCAGCAGTTCAGGCAGCCATTTTGACCCAACGCTGGTCAAACTGTTTTGCCAGTTGCACCTGCAGTTTCAGGCTATTTACGAGTCACAAACGGATTAACACCTGAATCTGGCGACTATTCAAGGGATTGGCCGCAGGTCACGTCAGTTATAATGAGACTACGACAGATTGCGCAGAGCGACATGATGAAAAGCCTCATTCTTATCCCCGCCCTGCTGGCCCTTTCCGCGTGCACGGTTCCCCGCACGGCGAGTGTCAGCGAAGTTGATGCAACCAGCGGTATCGTTCGCCTGACCTACGGACAGGCGGTACTGCAGAATGCCCGCACCGACAGTTACCTGGCCCAATCCGAGGCCAATAAAGCCTGCCAGCAGATGGGCTACGCCACCGCTTTTTCCTATGGTCAGCCGATTCCCACCTGCTCCACCATTAGCGGCTCGCTGTGCCTCAACGAATATATTACCCTTCAGTACCAGTGCCGGGGTATCGCAAATATTCCTGCCTCCAGCGCCTATTATTAGCCCCACCGCCGGTGAATTCCGGCATTATTATTCCCCTTGATATTTATCGTTATATTTATGCCAATGAGTTTTATTCCCATTCGCATTATTATATCGATCATTTTATATTTACCTTTTGCAAATAAATTAATAACAACTTATAGTTCTGCTGTAATTAACAATTAACCTATTTTTTCGGGAGCGACACCATGCTAAAAGCGCCAATGATCGAGAAATTAAACGAACAGATGAATCTCGAACTTTATTCTTCGCTGCTGTATCAACAGATGAGCGCCTGGTGTAGCTTCAACAGTTTTGAAGGCGCCGCCGCCTTTTTACGCCGCCACGCGCAGGAAGAGATGACGCACATGCAGCGCCTGTTTGATTACCTGACCGACACCGGCAGTCTGCCACGCATCAATAGCGTCTCTTCGCCGTTTGCCGAGTATGCATCACTGGACGAACTGTTCCGTGTGACCTATGAGCACGAGCAGCTGATTACCAGCAAAATTAATGAACTGGCGCACGCCGCTATGTCCAACCAGGATTATCCGACCTTTAATTTCCTGCAGTGGTATGTTGCGGAACAGCATGAAGAAGAGAAATTGTTTAAATCCGTTATCGATAAGCTGACGCTGGCAGGTAAAAGCGGTGAAGGTCTGTACTTCATTGATAAAGAGCTGGCAACGCTCGATACTCAGAATTAATGTTCATGCAGCGGCGTTAATACGCCGCTGCTGATTAATGTCGGCATATCTTACTTTCTTCGGTCGTAAAACCCGATTCCAGCGGTATAAATTTCCCTTTCTTATACAAAAAAGCCACCAGCTCGCCCGCGCTCATATTTTCCGCAGAACAAGTATGAAAACGCGCATGCTCGCCAAAGCGTGCACGAATGGCCGCTTCCAGACTTTCGAAGCTGTACTGCTGGCCTGATGCAATCATCATATTCAGTACTTCGTGACCGTGAATAGAGTCCATTATTTCTCCCCTTAAAAAAGGTCACCATAAACTGCATTTGTACTGCATGTTTTGCGCTAGCGCAGCTTTCTGGCGTCCTATAAAAAACGTAAACTTTTAATTACACCATCTGTAATTCAGATTTGACGAATGACGCATATTCACATACTCTGCGCGACATCTTTCGTTGTGAATACGTTGTGAAGTAGAGGAAAGCGTGAAGAACCGTACTCTGGGGAGTATTTTAATCGTCGCCGGCACCACCATCGGCGCAGGAATGTTGGCAATGCCGCTTGCCTCAGCGGGGGTCGGTTTTGGCATCACGTTGGTGCTGCTGGTAGGTCTGTGGGCATTAATGTGCTACACCGCCCTGCTGCTGCTGGAAGTGTATCAGCACGTACCGGCCGACACCGGATTAGGTTCTTTGGCGCTACGCTACCTGGGACGCCACGGGCAGTGGATCACCGGCTTTAGCATGATGTTCCTGATGTACGCGCTCACGGCGGCCTATATCAGCGGTGCGGGTGAACTGCTGGCTTCAAGTCTCAACCAGTGGTTTAGCATGGATATGCCACCCGCGATGGGCGTACTGCTGTTTACCGCCATCGGCGGCATGATCATCTGCGTGGGCACCTCGCTGGTCGATCTATTTAACCGCTTTCTGTTTAGCGCCAAAATCATTTTTCTGATCGTCATGCTGGCGCTGCTGCTGCCGCACATTCACAAAATTAATCTGATGACGCTACCGATGGCCCAGGGGCTGGCGCTGTCGGCCATTCCGGTTATCTTTACCTCGTTTGGCTTCCACGGCAGCGTACCGAGTATCGTTAGCTATATGAACGGCGACGTACGCAAACTGCGCGGCATTTTTATCATCGGTAGCGCCATCCCGCTGGTCGCCTATCTGTTCTGGCAGTTGGCAACCCTCGGCAGCATCGACTCGCCGGTCTTTAGCGCACTCATGTCTCAGCACGCGGGCCTGAACGGCCTGTTAATGGCGATTCGCGAAGTTGTCGCCTCGCCGCACGTTGAGCTAGCCGTCCACCTGTTTGCTGACCTGGCGCTGGCGACCTCCTTCCTCGGCGTCGCACTGGGGCTGTTTGACTATCTGGCGGACCTGTTCCAGCGCAAAAATAGCGTCCGCGGCCGTCTACAAACCGGCGGTATCACCTTCCTGCCACCGCTGGCCTTCGCGCTGTTCTACCCGCGCGGTTTTGTGATGGCGCTGGGTTACGCGGGCGTGGCTCTGGCAGTGCTGGCGTTGATTATCCCGTCATTGCTGACGCTGCAAAGCCGCAAACACCACCCTCAGGGCGGCTATCGCGTCGCCGGAGGAAAACCGATGCTGTGGCTGGTGTTTGCCTGCGGGATTGCGGTGATTGGCATTCAGGCAGGAATCGCGACCGGGCTGTTACCGTCGGTGGGGTAAGTGTCTTGATATAAAAAAGGGGCCAATCGGCCCCTTTTTTATTTTGCTAAACAACACTGCTTATATTTCTTTCCGCTGCCGCACGGACACGGGTCGTTACGTCCCACCTTCTGTTCGTTTTTAATCGGCTGCTTAACCGGCGCTTCTTTCGGATTGTCCATCCAGTAATCGAACAGACTCAACGCCGCCGGGCGAATTTTGTCGATACTGTCAAAATACTGCTCAACCGTGAACGACTCCAGCGCCGCGCTTTTCTCTTCATCACCGTGCAGCGCGATGCTATCAAATGCCGCTTGCTGGTCTGCCGGTAAACCGGACCAGTCGGTCAGACGCGCGCCGCGCAGGTAACCATAGCACCACTCCTCCACGATGGTCAGCTCCTGACCTTCTTCTTCGCGAGTCCCAAACAGCGGCTCAAACTGGTCCGGGTAGTCGTTCAGGCGATCGGCAATGTCACTCATATGCTGCAGCGTGAGATTCACAAAACGGTCGCGCTCGCGATCGGTCGCCCAGTGCGGCACATGGTCTGCCCCGCCCCATACGGCAAACATCCACTCGGCGGGTTCAATCTCCAGCGGTGAGGAGAGGATGGCGGTCAGCATACCGTCCAGTTCGGAAACGTCGATAATTGACGCATCAGAGGCATACTTCGCAATGGTCTCGTCCAGCCATTCCAGCTCGCTTTCGGTTAAAGGTCCCGTTTTCATACTCAATCTCTGTCGTTGTTGATGAGGTCATTCAGTTCAGGCGCAATGATGCAGGAGTTTAGCATTGAACTCCAGCAATGCTTTGCTACACGCCGCCCAGATAGGCCTTGCGCACCTCCTGATTGCCCAACAGTTCCTCACCGCTGCCGCTGAGACGAATTTGCCCGTTCACCATCACGTATCCCCGGTCAGAGAGCTTCAGCGCATGGTGAGCATTTTGTTCCACCAGAAAAATAGTCATCCCATCGCGAGCCAGTTCACGCAGCGTATGGAAAATTTGCTTCACCACAATCGGCGCCAGTCCGAGGCTGGGCTCATCAAGCAGCAGCAGTTTCGGTCGGCTCATCAGCGCACGGGCAATCGCCAACATCTGCTGCTCACCGCCGGACATGGTCATCGCCCGCTGCTTACGCCGCTCTTTGAGACGAGGGAACAGATCGAACATGCTTTGCAGATCCTGAGCGGCGTACTGGTTACCAATGGGGATGGTACCCATCAAGAGGTTTTCTTCCACGGTCATATCGGGGAAGATGCGCCGCCCCTCCGGCGCCTGAGCGATCCCCGCCGAGGCGACATAATGGGTGGTACGATGGCTGATATCGTCGCCGCAGAAGAGAATTTGCCCGCTGCGCACGCGCGGCTGGCCGAAAATGGACATCAACAGCGTCGATTTCCCCGCGCCGTTGGCGCCAATCAGTGAGACGGTTTCGCCCTTGTTGACCTGCAGCGAAACCTGCTTTAACGCCTGGATAACGCCGTAATAGACATCAACCTCACGAAACTCCAACATCGGTTCGCTCATAGGCTGACCTCGTCTTCGCTGGTGCCGAGATAGGCGGCAATGACTTTCTCATCGTGCTGAATTTGTTCCGCCTTGCCCTGGGCAATGACATCGCCGTGGTCCAGCACGATAATATCGTCCGAAATGTCCATCACCATCCCCATATCATGTTCAATCAGCAGCACGGTAATGCCGTGATGCTCACGCAAGAAACGGATAATTTTGCTCAGCGCCCGCGTTTCCACGGGGTTCAGCCCGGCGGCGGGTTCATCAAGACAAATCATCTCCGGGCCGGTGCACATGGCGCGGGCAATCTCGAGGCGACGCTGCTGGCCATAGGACATCTCACCCGCCAGCCGGTTGGCGCAGTCAACCAGATCCACCACCTCAAGCCAGTAAAAAGCGCGATCCAATGCGGCGCTCTCGGCACGGCGATAGGCTGGCGTATTGAGGATCCCGGCGACCAGGTTGCGGTTGACCTGCATATGCTGCGCGACCAGCAGATTCTCCACCACCGACATCTCGCGGAAAAGACGGATATTTTGGAACGTCCGCGCCAGCCCCGCCCGGTTCACGAGGTGAGTTCCGCCAAACATCTTGTAAAAAATCCGCTGCCCGAGGCGTGCCGGGTTAACCCAGTCACCCGGCTGAAACTTTTGTCCGAGAATCTGGATGACGTTAGTGGTTTTACCGCGCGTATTGAACAGAATTTTGCCGCCGGAAGCCTTGTAGAAACCGGTCAGGCAGTTGAACACCGTGGTCTTTCCCGCGCCGTTGGGGCCGATGAGCGCGGTAATCGAGCCACGCTGTACCTCCAGATTGACATCGTTCAGGGCTTTAATACCGCCAAAATGCATCATCAAATGCTCAACGCTTAAAATCACATCCTGGCTCATGGCGCCACTCCTTTACGCACCGCAAATCCGCTGCGATTGATGCGAATCAGCCCCCGAGGCCGCCAGATCATCATCACCACCATCAATACGCCAAACAGCAGCACGCGATACTCGGCAAAACTGCGCAATAGCTCGGGGGTAACGGTCAGTACAAACGCCGCCAGCACCACGCCGATGGTCGAGCCCATCCCGCCCAGCACCACGATGGCGAGAATCAGCGCCGATTCAAAGAAGGTGAACGAGGTGGGATTGACGAAGCCCTGATAGGTGGCGAAGAACACGCCGGCAATTCCGGCGGTCGATGCGCCGAGGGTAAAGGCCGACAGCTTCACCAGCACATGATTCAGGCCCATCGAGCGGCAGGCGATTTCATCTTCACGTAGCGCCTCCCACGCGCGGCCAATCGGCATACGCGTCAGACGATGTTTGATATACAGCACCAGCAGTACCACCAGCACCAGAACCGCGTAGATAAAAATAAACTTCAGATTAGGGTTATAGGTGAGATGGAAAAACTCGTGGAACGGTACACCGCCCTCTTTCGCCCGCCGTCCAAATTCGAGGCCAAAGAAGGTTGGCGGCGGTGCGGAAATCCCGTTCGGGCCGCCGGTAAAGCTGAGCCAGTTGTTAAGGATCAGACGGATGATTTCACCAAAACCAAGGGTCACAATGGCCAGATAGTCGCCGTGCATGCGCAGCACCGGAAAGCCAAGCAAGGCGCCTGCCGCCGCGGCCATCAGCGCCGCCAGCGGTAGCATCGACCAGAATCCCAGCCCCAGATACTGATACCCCAACGCCAGCCCGTAGGCGCCAATGGCATAAAACGCCACGTAGCCCAGATCTAAAAGCCCGGCGAGACCGACTACGATGTTCAGCCCTAGCCCCAGCAGCACGTAGATCAGGCCGAGGATCGCCACCGTCAGCACATATTTGGTGGCGACGAACGGGAAGCAAACCGCCAGTGCCAGCACCAGTGGGATTATCCATCTCATTCGGCTTTTATAGTCCGGCGCACGCACATAGACGCCCGCATTATCGCTTTCAAAGCGGGATGTAAAACGTCGGCCGAGCGCGGTGGTGGCCATTGCGCTAAGCGCAAAGCGCCCCACCATCACGACGGCGATAATCCAAATTAGGCGTTGACCTTCAAAGTTGAAGCTGTAGCCATCAAGCACCACGCCGACAATCGGGCCGAAGATAATCAGCGCCACCAGGCCGGAAAAAATTGCGTCAAGAATGCAGCGTTTGAGGGAAAACGCCTCATGTGAAGCTATTGAATGCGTCATCGTCCACTCCTACACTTTGGCCACAATCGGGCGGCCAAGCAGCCCCTGCGGGCGGAAAATCAGGATCACCACCAGCAGTCCGAACGAGAACACATCTTTATAGTCGGAGTTGACCATCCCGGAGAACTGCGCTTCGGCCACGCCAAGCAGCAGCCCCCCCAGCATCGCCCCCGGTAGGGAACCGATACCGCCGAGCACCGCCGCGGTGAACGCTTTGATGCCGATGATAAACCCGGCATAGAAGTCGAAGGTGCCGTAGTTCATGGTGATCAGCACCCCCGCCAGCCCCGCCATCGCCGCGCCGATCACAAACACCAGCGAGATGATACGATCGGTGTTGATGCCGAGAATCGAGGCCATTTTGCGATCCTGCTGCACCGCCCGGCACATACGTCCGAGACGGGTGTGCCCAATAATCCACGTCAGCAGCAGCATCCCGGCAAACGAGGCCAGCAGGATAAAGATTTTGGTATAGGTAATCTGCACGAAACCGTCCCCGATATGCAGACGCAGCACACCGTCGAGCATCGTCGGCACCCCCTGCTGGCGCGGACCCTGGCTGATTTGCGCATAGTTTTGCAAAATCAATGACATGCCGATGGCAGAAATCAGCGGCGCCAGACGAGTGGAATTACGCAGCGGTTTGTAGGCAATACGCTCAATCGTCCAGCCGTACACGCCGGTAACCACGATGGTAAAGACCAGCGTGCCGAGGATCAGCAGGGGGAAAGAGTGCAGGCCAAAGAAGGAGAGTAGCGCCAGACCAATGGCGCAGAGGTAGGCTGAGATCATATACACTTCGCCATGAGCGAAGTTAATCATGCCGATGATACCGTAAACCATGGTGTAACCAATGGCGATCAGCCCGTAGACCGATCCTAGCGTCAAGCCATTGACTAACTGTTGCAGAAAGAATGTCTCCATCATCGCGCGCTCGTGTTATTGGCCGTGTTATAGAGCGCCGGTATGCAAGCACACCGGCGCTGAGCGTGACTCCATCCGGTTACTCAACTTCCTTATACTTGCCTTTGTCATCCCACTGATAAACGACGTAGTCCGAGACTTTCAGGTCGCCCTTGCTGTCCCAGGCTTTCTTACCCATGACGGTTTCGACCGGGTTGGCCTTCAGCCATTCGCTGGCTTTCGCCGAATCAGGACCGGCCGCTTTAAACGCCGCCGCGATGGCCTGAATAGAAGCATAGGAATAGAGGGTGTAACCTTCAGGCTCAAACTTATTGGCGCGGAATTTTTCGATAACCGCCTTGCCGTCAGGGATCAGGCGCGGATCTTTGCCAAAGGTCATATAGATGCCGTTGGTATACTGCGGACCACCGGCGGCGGTGACCATCTCTTCGTTGACGATACAGTCGCCGGAGAAGAATTTCGCCTGCACGCCCTGCTCACGCATCTGACGTACCAAAGGGCCCGCTTCAGGGTGACAGCCGCCGAAGAAGACCACGTCCGGCTTCTGAGCGCCAATTTTGGTCACCAGCGCATTAAAGTCTTTTTCACCACGCGACAGGCCTTCATACATCACATCCTTCACGCCGCGCTTGGCCAGCGCCGCGCGAGTCGCATCCGCCAGTCCCTGTCCGTAGGTATCTTTATCGTGGATGATAACCACCCGTTTGGCCTTCAGCTTATCAATGATGAAGTTGCTGGCAACGTCGCCCTGCTGGTCGTCGCGGCCGCACATACGGAACATATCGTTCATTCCGCGCTCGGTGATTAGCGGGTTTGTTGAACCAGGGGTGATGGCCAGCACGCCCGCATCGTTATAAACCTCGGAGGCGGGCATCGTCGAAGAGGAACAGAAGTGGCCAACGACGGCCTGAACTTTGTCCTGATCGACCAGACGGTTCGCTACCGCCACGGCCTGCTTCGGTTCACAGGCATCATCGCCCTGTACCAGCTTAATTTTCTCGCCGTTAATCCCACCCGCAGCGTTAATATCCGCCGCGGCCTGGGTCGCGCCGTGCCAATATTGATCGCCATAGGTAGCGTTCGGCCCGGTAAATGGGCCAGCGACACCAATCACAATATCGGCCTGGGCGGAAAACGCCGTCACCAGACACCCTGCCAACACAATCGAAAGCGGACTTCTTATTAATTTCAGCGACATTATTATCTACCTTAGCAAAAGAGGTTTATGCATAACGGTGTGAAGCCGAACCACCGGCGCACGCGCCGGACTGACGACATCCTGACAATATCCTGCTGATAACGGCGAGGTTTCCTTACGCTTTTCAGGTCAAATCATTAAGCAAAATGGTTGCCAACTTTTCGCAACCATCGCGCGGATTTTGACAATTTTGAGTATAGAGCGCCGTTACAGGGCCTCTGCACCGACGAAGTGAAATTACGGGAGGGATCACATCTGGTTAACAATAAAGTACATAAATATTGCAATAGTCACGCTTTGCGCATTTTTGTAGCAAGTTGTGCAAACTATGCTGCGCGGTGGTGCAGGCTATAGGCATCACAAAAAAGCCCGCTGGGGAGCAGGCTTTCGGACAACATGATAAGCTTATTCTGGCAGTTTAAATTGCCACAGCGCGGCGTCTTTGTGCAGCGGGTCAAGCTGATACGCTTCGTTGAGTTTCGGGTGATCGGCAATCAACTCAGCCAACGCCTGTCCATTTTCGATAGGTTCGAGGTTGTAAGCCATATCCAGTTTACGTACCGCTTCAATAAACCGAGGGCGAATGGCATATTTTTTGACGCTTGAATTCTCCTCGTATCGCTTTATCTGCGCGATGGCAATCATCCAGAACATGGGCCGCCACCAGGCCCAGGAAAAATCACAGCGGCCAATCACATCGCTGGCATTATGTTGATGGGCAAGGATCGTGAAGAAATTCATCAATTCATCAAGTTTATAACGATCGTTCTGTTCTTCCCGTTTAAACGTACTAAAACCGTCGTAACGGGTAACCAACTGAATTCGTTCCCAGGCGTTATCCTCCAGCATCCGTTGCTCGGAGACGAAAAAGCGGGAAATCATAAATTCAAAGTAGCGACGGCTCGCCATTGCTGGAATCAGGACATTCATTGACGAATTTTTGACGCCCTGAAAATACTCGCTGCAGTAAGTCTGGAATAAGTTAATGACGGCCCCTTCTTTTGCATGCTCCGCCGACGCGCGGTTAGCCTCAGCCGTTTTAGCTAACTCCGTTTTGGTTTGTTGCAGTTCGTAAATTTGTAGGGAAACCGTAATAATCACCCCGCACAGCGCTAAGCCGGCAAACAGCGCGTTCACGCTGCTGAACATATCCGCTAACGGCTGGGTAGTCTTCGACTTGATCCACACCGGATCGGCACCCATATACCAGGCCCAGACCCACAGCCCAAAAATTAATGTTGTCGATCCTATCAGCAGCATATAAAAGGTTTTGTTCTTCATTACCCTATCCTTACAAGGCGTTAGCGCACACTATACGCGAGGGATAAATACAATTTCATCTACTATTCCCGGCAGGTTTTATCTCTATTAAGCCGACAGGCTGGCCCACAATGAATCAGGGTCAGAGTTGAATCAACTCAAGACAGAATCGGGCAACGATATCAGGATATTGATTAATGAGTTCTGAGAAAGTCGATTAATTCTGTTATTGGTGGGCTTAGTGAATCCGCTGTTTTATAGCAAATGCAGATTCGTCGCCGTGCCCATGGGTCGGTTAGCGGTAATACATGGTAATGGTATTTTTTACGGAAGCGTTCAGCGACTGACACGGGAATAACCCCTACGCCAATACCACTACTGACCATTTCGCAAACCCCTTCAAAGCTGCTCATTCTGATGCGATACGTCAGTGGGTGACCCAGTTCTCTGGCATGTCCGTTGATGTGCTCCTGCAGCGCGCTGCCGGGGTAAAGGCCAATAAAAGTCTCGCCGAGCGCTTCTGAGAGAGAGACTTCATGGCGAAATCCAAACGGGTGCGTGGTCGGAACGATAAGGGCAAGCCTGTCATCTGCTATGGGTTCAAGCATCAGTTCGCGGGGGTCAACAGCATCTGAGACGAGACCGGCTTCCGCGATCCCATTATGTATGCTGTTAATAATATCCGTACTGGTTCTCTCTTCTAACTCAATGGTCACATTAGGGTGTTCTGAAAGCCACTTAGCCAGTCTACCGGGCAGAAATTCTGCCATTGCAGACGTATTGGCATACAATCGTACCTTTCCTCTCACTCCTTTAACGTAAGCGCCGAGTTCAGCGTTAAGCCGCTCGTGCCGGGAAAGTAATTCACGGGCGTGGCCGACCAGGATTTCACCGGCATCTGTCAGGCTAACGCCTCTGGGATGTCGAGAAAAAAACTTTACCCCGATATCTTCCTCCATGCTTTTCAGTCTCTCGCTGGCCGAGCCAACCGCAAGACAGGCATCACGAGCCCCCTGAGTAATGCTTCCCGCATCAGCGATGCAGACGACAAGTTTCAAATCAGAAAGATCCAGCCTCATAAGATATACACCTAAGCTTTCGGATGATCCGAAGCATGATGCGTTTAAACCAGATTGTCCACTCGCGACTGAAATGCTTGAATCACTCAAAATCCTTCATCAAGGCAGATTTTGTGAACGAACAACTGTATCTCTATCTTTTACTTATATTTATCCTCGCCGGTTTCGTAAAAGGCGTGACAGGAATGGGTCTACCAACGGTGGCGATGGGATTAATTAGCTTGTTCATGCCTCTTCCTGTCGCAGCAGCGCTGCTGGTTATTCCTTCTTTCGTGACGAACGTGCTCCAGCTTTGTACCGGCCCCTCAGTAAGGCAGATTATCCAACGTCTGTGGCGGATGATGTTGCTTCTGTTGGCTGGCACGGCGGCCGCCTCTTCACTGCTAATCAGCATAAATGCAACCTGGTCAGCGTTTGGGCTGGGTGTGGCTTTACTTATTTACGCAGCTTTTGCGCTGGTGTCGCCGTCCTTTACGGTCCCGGAGTCCAGAGAGAAATGGCTGTCTCCGGTTATTGGCGGCGTGACAGGTGTCATCACCGGCGCGACAGGCGTGTTCGTAATGCCAGCCGTCCCCTTTCTCCAGTCGCTTCGATTAAGCAAAGATGAACTCGTTCAGGCTCTGGGGCTGTCATTTACCGTTTCGACCGTGGCGCTGGCCGCAGGTCTTTATCTGCATGATGCTTTCAGGGTGGAGCAGTTTTCATTGTCTTTTTTATCTCTATTCCCTGCCCTGGCCGGGATGTGGCTTGGGCAGAAAGTGCGGGCACGCATCAGCGCCAGACTTTTCAGAAAATGTTTTCTCCTGTTCCTGATTGTGCTTGCCCTGGAGTTGATTTCACGCCCCTTTATCTGATTTGTCGCTGATGTAACTGCTATCTGTGGTCGTTCGGGCAAACGAGCTCTTTTTTGAACTATATTCAAATGATTGGTAAGCCTTAATCTGGCATAAACATATCTATTTCTTCGAGGTGATATGAAATTCCCTGGCATCCCGGATAATGAGGAAGAGCGTCTAAGATCCCTTTATCTGGCAGATCTTCTTGATACAGGCTCCGAAGAACGTTTTGATCGTTTAACTCGTCTGGCAAAAAAAGTCTTTCAGGTGCCCGTGGTACTGATAAGTCTACTCGACCGTGAGCGCCAATGGATGCTAGCGTGCGAAGGATTGGCTACCCGCGAAACGCCTCGCAACATCTCTTTTTGTAGCCACGCCATTTTGCAGGATGGCCCCTTTATTGTTAACGACGCATCTCACGATGAACGTTTTCATGATAACCCTCTGGTTACCGGGGAACCTTACATAAGGTTCTACGCAGGGTATCCCGTGCATCTGCCTGATGGCGCTATCGCAGGTACCCTTTGTCTGATTCATTCCACACCCCGCGGTTTCAACGACGAGGATATTGCTTGCCTCAAGGATTTGGCCTTTATTGTCGAAGATGAATTTAAGATTCTTGGCATGGCCTTGACCGATAGTTTAACGGGTATCCCTAATCGTCGTGGTTTTTATAGTAAAGGAGAAAAGCGATTCCGTTCCCTTACTAAAACGAATGTAACATTCAGCCTCATCTTTTTTGATCTCGATAAATTCAAACCTATCAACGATCTCTGGGGGCATGCGGAAGGTGATGAGGTTTTAAAAGTATTCGCCGCGATGGTGTACAAACTTCTGCGTCCAGGGGATATCGCAGGACGTCTCGGCGGGGATGAATTTGCCGTTCTCCTCACTCACCACGCCAGGGCCGATTTATTTTTGCAAGATTTGCGTAATAACGTCGATGAGTACAATCAAAACTCGGGTAAGCCCTATAACATTAATTATTCCTACGGAATGTTGCAAAATGACCCGGAGCGCTACCCGTCGTTAAGGGAGATGCTTAAAGAAAGCGATGAGGTGATGTACTCAGCAAAGCGCCGGAAACATGCATAAGCGTACACTGGTGTTATTTTGAGTGTTTTCCCTGAGGGACGTGGGGAAAATGCCGGAGTCGATACAAGCGTATTTTGAAGGGCGATGGTTAATTATTTGTACGCGTGAGAAACTCAGATAAATGACGCTCGAAGACCTGATGCGAATCGCTTCAAACAACGTTCATATTAGGAAACATATTAGGAAATGAGGTTTCAGGCACAAAAAAACCACCTTTCGGTGGTTTTTCACGACACTGCTTATCATTGATTTTATTCTACTTTTCCCATGGTAGCCGGAGTGGGACTTGAACCCACACAGCGCGAACGCCGAGGGATTTTAAATCCCTTGTGTCTACCGATTCCACCATCCGGCCAGGGAAGAAAGTGGAGGCGCGTTCCGGAGTCGAACCGGACTAGACGGATTTGCAATCCGCTACATAACCGCTTTGCTAACGCGCCTTTAAATCTTAAACATCCGCTATTGCCGATGCTTTTAAATTGGAGCGGGAAACGAGACTCGAACTCGCGACCCCGACCTTGGCAAGGTCGTGCTCTACCAACTGAGCTATTCCCGCATTATCAAGTCGATTCGTTAACCACTTGATTTTGCTATCGTCTGGCAATCAGTGCTGCCGTTCGATGCGTTGCATTCTACTTATCTGACGCGGTGAGTCAACGGTATTTTTCGCAACTTTGTATCGTTTGCTGAAAATTACGCCGAAACGATCACTCTTGAAGCAAATCGCCGCGCGCGGCGTTCAGATATTGCAGCATAGACCACAGCGTCAGCACCGCTGCCACGAGGAATAGCGCAATACCGGCCCACTCAACCCACATATTCGGACGCCACAGCATCCACACCAGCGCGGTCATCTGCGCGGTGGTTTTCACTTTACCGATCCACGAAACGGCAACGCTGCTGCGTTTACCCAGCTCGGCCATCCACTCGCGTAACGCCGAGATAATAATTTCACGAGCGATCATCGTTGCCGCCGGCAAGGTGACCCACCAGGTGTGGTAATGTTCCGCCACCAGCACCATGGCAATCGCCACCATCACTTTATCCGCAACCGGATCGAGGAAGGCACCAAAACGAGTACTCTGGTTCCAGCGACGAGCGAGATAGCCATCAAACCAGTCGGTGACGGCGGCCACAAAGAAGATCAGCGCGCAGACAAACGGCGCCCAGACGAACGGAAGGTAGAACGCCAGCACAAAAAACGGAATCAGGATGACGCGGAACAACGTAAGCAATGTAGGGATATTATATTGCATGGCGTGGTAACTATCTGTTGTTAGTAAATATTAGCCCTATGTTGCTACAGAGCCCCTAATGTTTCAACGAGTAGAAGATCTTTTCTGCTAAGCCGAGCGAGATTCCCGGCACTTTGGCGATATTTTCGATGCTTGCCTGCTGTAAACCTTGCAGCCCACCCATGTACTTGAGCAGCATCTGACGCCGCTTCGGCCCCACACCTTCGATTGTCTCCAGCGAGCTGGTGCTTTTCACTTTGGCGCGCTTTTTGCGATGCCCGGAGATAGCGTGATCGTGCGATTCGTCGCGGATATGCTGGATCACATGCAGCGCAGGAGAGTCAGGAGGCAAACTAAAACCCTCACCTTCCGGCTCAAAGAACAGCGTCTCAAGCCCGGCTTTACGGTCGCTGCCTTTCGCAACCCCTAACAACAGCGGGTGATGCTTATCCCACGGCACGTTGAGTTCGGCAAAAACCGCTTTCGCCTGGCCCAACTGCCCTTTCCCACCGTCGATAAGAATGACATCCGGAATTTTACTTTCATCAATCGCTTTACCGTAGCGACGGCGCAGCACCTGGTTCATCGCGGCGTAGTCGTCACCCGGAGTAATACCGGTAATGTTGTAGCGACGATACTCGGCGCGCAGCGGGCCGTTAGCATCGAACACCACACAGGAGGCCACCGTCTGCTCGCCCATGGTGTGGCTGATATCGAAACATTCCATCCGCTTAATCGCCGGCAACTTCAGTTCGATAGCCAGCGCCTGAAGGCGCTGATGTACGGTCGACCGTTGAGACAGTTTAGTCGACAGCGCGGTCACCGCGTTGGTGCGCGCCAGCTTTAAGTAACGCGCACGATCGCCACGCGGTTTAGTCTGTACCTGAATGCGTCGCCCGGCGAGCTCAGAAAGGGAGTCGGCGAGCAACGTTTTATCTTTGAGCGAGAAATCGAGCAGGATCTCGCCCGGAAGCGTGCGCACCTGGCTGCCCTGGAAATAGAACTGACCAACGAAAGTCTCTACCACTTCGCCGAGCTCGGTATCGCTTGGCACCTTGGGGAAATAGCTGCGGCTACCGAGGACTTTGCCCTGGCGGATAAACAGCACATGCACACAGGCCATTCCCGCCTCGAACGCCACGCCAATGACGTCCAGATCGTCACCGTTATTCGAGACAAACTGTTTTTCCGTCACTCGACGTACGGCCTGAATCTGATCGCGGATGCGGGCGGCTTCCTCAAACGCCAGCGCATGGCTGGCTTTCTCCATGCGCGCGATCAGCTGCGTCAGCACCTGATCGTCTTTACCCGCGAGGAACAGCCGTACATAGTTCACCTGCTGCGCGTACTCTTCTTCGCTCACCAGCCCTTTCACACATGGCCCCAAACAACGACCAATCTGGTATTGCAGGCAAGGACGCGAGCGGTTGCGATAAACGCTGTTTTCGCACTGGCGGACGGGGAAGATTTTTTGTAACAGCGCCAGCGTTTCCCGCACGGCATAACCGTTGGGGAAAGGACCAAAGTACTCGCCTTTGGCGTGTTTGGCGCCGCGATGCGTCGCCAGACGCGGATGGGTATCCGCGCTGAGGAAAATAAAGGGATACGATTTGTCGTCACGCAGCAACACGTTGTAACGCGGCTGATAGAGCTTGATGTAGTTATGCTCCAGCAGCAGCGCTTCCGTTTCGGTGTGGGTGACGGTGACATCAATCTGGGCGATTTGTGCTACCAGCGCTTCCGTTTTGCGAGAAGACACCTGCGTACGAAAATAGCTGGCAAGGCGCTTTTTGAGATCTTTGGCTTTGCCAACATAAATAACCGTGCCGCCGGCATCATACATACGATAAACGCCGGGCTGGCTGGTTACGGTTTTCAGAAAGGCTTTTGAATCAAAAACATCACTCACTGACTTGCTAACGACTCCGCATTGCACAGGCCATGGCGAATTGCCAGGTGGGTCAGCTCAACATCACCGTGTATGTTCAGCTTGCTAAACATACGGTAGCGGTAACTGTTCACCGTCTTGGGACTCAGATTCAACTGTTCTGAAATCTCATTCACCTTCTGACCTTTAGTGATCATCAGCATAATCTGCAATTCACGTTCAGACAAACTGGAGAACGGCGATTCCGTCTTTTCCGGCTCAATCTGACTTAATGCCATTTGCTGAGCGATGTCTGAGGCGATATAGCGCTGACCGGAGAACACCGAGCGAATGGCGTTAACCACCTCTTGCGGCGCGGCGCCTTTGCTCAGATAACCGGCCGCACCGGCCTGCATGACTTTTGCCGGCAGCGGGTTTTCCGTGTGTACGGTTAGCATGATAACTTTGGTATCGACCGCCGAACGCGCAATTTTACGCGTTGCTTCAAGGCCACCAATGCCAGGCATGTTCATGTCCATCAATACAACATCAACAGGATTGGCACGGCACCACTTAACCGCATCTTCCCCGCAGTTAGCTTCGCCGGTGACTCTAATACCTTTTATATCTTCGAGAATGCGTCGTATCCCTGCGCGCACCAGTTCGTGGTCATCAACAAGAAGGACGTTGATCAAAGGAATAATCTCCAGAATAGGGATAACGCTACTACTTCTTAATTCCCCCATACTACCGGGTTTTATATCATCTGTGAAAGTCTAAAAATGCCAGGGCTTCGATTTCGATCTCGTTTTTGGAAATAATCATGTACAGAGACTGGAAAGCACTAAAAAACAGTAAGATGCCTGTGGCAGATATCAGTATGCTTGCGGGGATTAACGACGTAAACAGGTGCTTTGTCGTATATTTGATAAATAGGCCTTATAATATGTAACAACAATTAACGATGACGGAACCGTATTTAAACATTTTGCCCCTAACCCGCTGTCTATGCAGTCGAAATAATAATTAATATCAGATCTGAGCAGCGAACAAAAAACAGGCACTCCTTTTTTTCCCCCGGCTTGTGGTATACTGCGCCGCTTTCATAATCCGCATCGCGCATAATGCGCAGAAATTGTACGAGGCAATAAATGAGCACACCTGATTTTTCCACTGCAGAAAATAATCAAAATCTGGCCCAGGAAGTTTCCTGCCTGAAGTCTTTGCTGACCCTGATGCTGCAGGCGATGGGCCAGGCTGATGCCGGTCGCGTGATTATTAAAATGGAAAAGCAAATTGCGCAGTTAGAAGATGAAGCTCAGGCTGCCGTATTTTCCAGCACCGTTAAGCAAATTAAACAAGCTTACCGCCAGTAATAAAAAACCGGCTGTCAGCATTGCTGCTGACAGCCGGTTTGCCGTCTGCACGCAGAACGCGAATACCAGTCAGATCAATCCAATCGCCGCTGCATAGCAGGCAATCTGCGTTTTGTTCGGCGCATTAAATTTTTTCTGCATGTTCTTTTGATGGAAATTCACCGTATTCTCAGAGATCGACAAAATCATCGAGATCTCCGCAGAGGTTTTCCCTTCCGCCGTCCATTTCAGAATTTCTAATTCCCGCTTGCTGAATTTCATCTCCCGCGGCATCACCATTTCATCTTCCACACGCAATAATGCCAGCAGGCTCATTTCCAGCAGAATTTGTAAACGCAGAGCGATTTCATCCTGGTCTGGAGTAAAGCCTGGCGTACGGGTGCGCGACACCGAGAGGAAGCCGTGCGCATGGTTAGGCAACATCAGACATTGCGTAGCGCCGGTTTGTAGGCCATGCGCGCGCGCGGCATGCCACAACTCCTGAGCATCGCTGAACAGCTCGTCGTCCCAGGGTAAATGGCCCAGCGAGAAATTATCAGGTTTCAGCACAGGATCGATAGCCATATAGTTCGCAGACTTATAATGCGACATCCAGGCATCAGGATAAGTGGTATACACAGAAATGCGCGGTCGGGTAAACGGCACCGGATGCCGAACACACAGGGCGAAGAAATCGTATTCCAGATATTCTGTTTGTTGTTGAAGTAACGCGTATATCTGTTCGCTTGCCGTAGCAGCCTGGAAAAGATGCAGCATTTCCCGCCGCCAACTGAAAAAATCATCGTCTCTCATAACGAACGAGAAATCCCCTGATCAATAATCATTTTTATGAATACAGAAAGCTAACACATAAATCTTATTTATATGTATAAAATATCACGCCACTCTAAAATAATCCTAATTTGCCTCATTTCTGTAACTTAGCGCACGATATTACTGCTCTCAGGCGCTTTATGGCCGTTTCAGATGAAATAATATTTACCTATTGATTGAGCATGCTTAAGTAAAATTTTTCATTAAAAAGGTGATGATACAGAGGCGTCATTATTTGCTATGCGAATTAAGTTCGATGAAAGGCACGCAGGTTGGGTAACCCGCGCGCCTTTGGAGAGCTACTGCATCAAGAATTTTTCGAGGAACTGACGGGTACGAGCCTGCTGTGGATTGGCGAACAGCGCCTTAGCTTCCTCCTGCTCCACAATTCGCCCCTGATCCATAAAGATGGCGCGGTCAGCAACATCACGGGCAAAGCTCATCTCATGGGTCACGATGACCATCGTACGCTTCTCCTGCGCCAGCGCGCGGATAGTGTTCAACACCTCACCCACCAGTTCGGGATCCAGCGCGGACGTCGGTTCATCAAACAGGATCACATCCGGACGCATCGCTAGCGCACGGGCAATCGCCACACGCTGCTGCTGGCCGCCGGAGAGACGGCGCGGATAGCTCTCTTCTTTACCTGAAAGCCCCACCTTGCTTAATAGCTCGCGAGCGCGGGCAACCGCACCGGCTTTATCTTCACCCTTCACGATCACCGGCCCTTCAATGATATTCTCCAGCACCGTACGATGTGGGAACAGATTGAAGCTTTGAAACACGAACCCGACGTGCTGGCGCAGGCGGCGAATCAGCCCTTTCTGCTGGCCGATAGGGCGCGCGGTATCAATCGTGATATCGCCAACGCGGATGGTGCCGCTTTCCGGCTGTTCCAACAGATTAATACTGCGCAGCAGCGTGGTTTTGCCGGAACCGCTTGGCCCGATAATGGCCACCACTTCTCCCTCTTTCACCTCGAGATCGATACCGTGCAGCACGGTCTGTCCGTGGAATTTTTTAACCAGGTTTTTGACTTCAATTGCACTCATTTCGGGTCTCGCTCCTGGCGGTTTAGCTGGTTTTCAAAATAGTTTTGCAGCACCGACAGCACGGTCGCCATCACCCAGTAAATCAGAGACGCGGCCAGATACATGGTGAACACTTCCAGCGTACGTGAGGTGATCAGTTGAGCCTGACGGAACAGCTCCGGCACCTGAATGGTCGCCGCCAGCGAGGTATCTTTCACCAGGCTGATAAAACTGTTCGACAGCGGCGGCAGCGCGACGCGCGCCGCCTGCGGCAGAATCGCCCGGCGCATCGTCTGCCACGGGGTCATGCCGATACTTGCCGCTGCTTCCCACTGGCCTTTATCGATCGACGAAATCGCCGCACGCAGCGTTTCGGCAGCATAGGCCGCCGTATTCAGCGACAGGCCAATCATTGCCGACGGAATGGGATCCAGTTCGATACCAAACTGCGGCAGACCGTAGTAGATCATAAACAGCTGGGCAATCAGCGGCGTGCCGCGAAAAATAGAGATGTAGCAACGTGCCAGCCAGCGTACCGGCGCAATGGGCGACAGGCGCATCAACGCGAGAATAAAGCCCAACACCAGCCCAAAGAACATCCCGCCGATACTGAGCTGGAGGGTAAAGACCGCGCCTTTGAGCAGATACGGCGCGGAGTCGATCACTAATTGAATACTTTCTTGCATGAGCGCGTTCTATTTAAATGTGAGGATGATAGGCGAACAGCGCAGGCGCGCCGCCGGTATGGACGAACAGAATGGGCCCTTCATCTTTGAAGCGTTTCTGGCTGACACCGTCGATAAGCCCGGCCATCGCTTTACCGGTGTAGACCGGGTCGAGCAGAATGCCTTCCAGACGCGCGAGCAGTTTCACCGCTTCCATGCCGTCATCGTTCGGAATACCGTAGCTCGGGGCGAAATAGTCGTCCCACAGCGTGATCCCGGCGGTAGCCGTCAATTCAAGGCTGCGCGCAATCTCCTGCTGGAGCGTGACCACTTTCGGCAGTTGATCGGCCACCTTGCGGGAAACGGTGACGCCAATCAGCTCGGCTTCCGGCATCACCTGCTCGAGCCCCACGGCCAGACCAGCATGGGTTCCCGCGCTGCCGGAGGCTACCACCACGGAGGAAATCGACACCGCACCTTCGCACTGCTGAGCGATTTCCAGCGCGCTCTCCACGTACCCCAGCGCGCCCAGCGCGTTTGAACCGCCCACCGGAATCACATAAGGACGAAAGCCCTGCGCTTCAAGACGCGTCGCCAGTTCAGCCAGCTGCGCGTTCGGGTCGGTCAATGCCTCACACATCTCCACCTGGGTATTAAACAGATCCAGCAGCAGACGGTTGCCGTTGCTGAGATAGTTTTCTGCCTTCGTCCCCATCGGATTTTCCAGCAGCGCCACGCAGTGCAGCCCCAATTTTGCCGCCACCGCCGCCGTCTGGCGCACGTGGTTAGACTGGATTGCCCCAGCGGTCACCAGCGTGTCGGCCCCTTCACGTAGCGCGTCGGCAGCGAGAAACTCCAGTTTACGCAGCTTGTTTCCGCCCATCGCCAGCGGCGTGACGTCGTCGCGTTTGATAAAAATGTCGCGCCCGATGTAGTCGGAAAAGCGCGGCAGGTATTCCAACGGCGTCGGCGCGCCAATAAACTCAAGGCGCGGAAAACGGGTTAAATTTTGCAGTGACATAGCATCTCCTTAGTCTCGTTTTTATTATGCGCCGTAAATAAAAAAAGGCGCCCTTTCAGCGCCTTTTTTCCTTCAGAGCAACTAGTGCGTAACGTCAGCTCCAAACCATTTTTCGGACAGCGCCTTCAGGCTACCGTCTTTCTGCATGGCGTCAATAGCGCTATCCACTGCTTTGAGCAGATCGTCGTTGCCTTTACGCAGCGCAACGCCTGATTCCTGACGGGAGAACGCATCACCGGCCACCGCCAGCGTATTGTTGGTTTTCTTCACCAGATCCAGCGCCGCCAGACGGTCAACCAGAATGGCGTTGATACGGCCAACGCGCAGATCCTGATATTTGGTCGGGTCATCGTCGTAAGTCCGGATGTCCACGCCCTGCACGTTCTGACGCAGCCACTCTTCATAGTTGGTGCCCAGACCGACGCCGACTTTTTTACCTTTCAGATCCGCCGCGGTTTTGATGGAGTCTTCGCTGCCCTTCTTCACCAGCGCCTGAATACCGGAGATGGTGTACGGGGTGGAGAAGTCATATTTCTTCTGACGTTCCGGCGAAATGGTGACCTGGTTAATCACCACGTCGATACGTTTGGAGTCCAGCGACGCCAGCATACCGTCCCATTTGGTCGGTTTCAGATCGGCCTTAACGCCAAGGTGTTTAGCCAGTTCGTTAGCGAAATCGACTTCAAAACCGGTCAGCTTGCCGTCATCACCCTGGAAACTAAACGGAGGATAGGTCCCTTCCAGCCCAACGCGCAGCGTGCCGCGTTCTTTAACCTGGTTTAATAAATTTTCGGCAGCAAAGGCTTGCACGCTTGCTCCCGCAACCAGCGCAACGGCCATTACGCCCATCAGCGCCTGACGACCCAGAAACTTCAGTTTCATTATACCCCCGAAAAACATTATTTTTCCGTAGTGTAAACCGTTCATCATCAATGACAAACACCCATAAGATCCATGTTATTCCAATTTAATATATATCAGAGGTTTCACGGTCTGCGAAGTTTTGTGCGTTGTTCAGCGCCTGCTGGTGATGAAATCGCAGGTATTTACGCAGTGCAATACGATAATTGTTGGTGCTGGTATCCGGCAGCCACGCCTCCAGCTTGACGTCAGCCTGGCGTTCCAGCAGCAGCGCGCGCGGCACCTGTTGCGCGGAAAAGTGGTTGCCAAGACGACGCAGACGCACGACGTATTCACGCACGGTACCGGCGCTCATGTCGGTATGTTCGAGGAGGTATTGTTTGAAGCCGATGATATTGAAGAAGGCGCTCTGCTCTTTGCAGTGCAGATCGCCGCAGAAACGGCACAGCGCGGACCATGCCTCGCGTTCCTGTTGCCAGGCCGCGTCGTCCATCAGGGTATCGAGACGGGATATCGCGATTTTATTGACTATCTCCCCCTGCCGGACGAGCGTGATGCGGTCGAGCAGTTTATGACAGTGCGCGCAGTGCGTTTGGCTGTGTTTGAAGTCTTTCAAATAGCGGCTTAGGGGCCGTCTTTTTACCTGCATCATCATGATAACTCCGGGTTTTCATTGATTAATGCGGCATTCTTTGGTTGAACGTAACGTTATACCAACCTACAGCTTACCCAGCTTGATGCGCAGACGCTTGATCGCCTGACTGTGCAACTGGCTGACGCGCGATTCCCCTACTTCCAGCACCGCGCCAATCTCTTTAAGATTGAGCTCTTCCTGGTAATAGAGGGTTAACACCAACTTTTCACGTTCCGGTAAGGCTTCAATCGCCTCCATCACGCGCTGGCGAAGATCGCCTTCCAACAGTTGATGCAGAGGGTTTTCGTGCTGATTCTCTTCCGTCACCAGTTCGATGCTGTCGCCATACTCTTCCCGCCACTCATCGTAGGAAAAAAGCTGGCTGTTATTGGTATCTAACAGCACCTGACGGTATTCCTCAACCGCAATCCCCAATCGCTGCGCGACTTCGGTTTCCGTCGCGTTTCGTCCCAGCTCTTGCTCCAGTTGACCCAGCGTTTGCGCAACTTCACGCGCGTTCCGCCGGACGCTACGCGGCACCCAGTCACGGCTGCGTAATTCGTCCAGCATCGCCCCACGGATGCGTTGCACTGCGTAAGTGGTAAATGCCGTACCTTGCAGAGCGTCATAGCGTTCAACAGCGTTCAATAAGCCGATACCGCCCGCCTGGAGCAGATCGTCCAGTTCCACGCTCGCCGGCAAACGCACCTGGAGGCGCAGCGCTTCATGGCGCACCAACGGCACATAGCGTTGCCATAGCGAGTGTTTATCCATTACACCTTCAGCGGTATACATTGAATTCACGATAAACAGCCCTGCATTAATATGAGTTATCGGCACGATTATCCGTTTCTATAGCCGTTTTAATCGGTGGAACAGTGGGAGAAATGTGGGGTTATTTGCGCAGTAAAGTGAAATTTCAGTAACAAAAAAACCCCGCCGAAGCGGGGTTGGGTCAGGATGAGAGCGATTAGCCCTGCAGCAGAGACAGAACCTGCTGCGGTACCTGGTTGGCTTTCGCCAGCACGGAGTTACCGGCCTGCTGAATAATCTGCGCTTTAGACATGTTGGACACTTCGGTCGCATAGTCGGCGTCCTGAATACGGGACTGCGCTTCAGACAGGTTGGTGGTGGTGTTGTTCAGGTTGGTGACCGCGGAATCCAGACGGTTCTGGACGGCACCCAGGGATGAACGGAATTTATCGACAGATGCGATAGCATCATCAAGAGCTTTAAGTGGATCTGCGGTGAGATTACTTGGTGCGGTGGTAAGAGCCCCCGCTGTAACTACGCCAGTATCAGTAATATTAGCGACATTATAGGTCGCCGCTTTAGTCGTCGCGTCAGTAGTCTTAATCAAATAAGCATCTTTACCATTGGCATCTTTGTACTGAACCAATGACTGATCTCCAGTTAATGCAGCCGTATCGATTTTAATATCTTTACCGATAGTTGTAATTGCAGTTGTGGAGGTAGGGCTGTCACCCGTTTCAGCCGTTGAATTGAAGCTGATGGTACCAGTTTTATTGTCAACTTGAGCATCATAGTACTTACCAGCATTCAGAACATATGATTTACCGCCATCCTCTACTAGCGTAGAACCACTTGTTAAACCCGATGCTTTACCGTCGACAAAGTTAGCATCAGCAACAGTAATTTGCTTGTTAATTGTACTTCCATCCTTAAGACTATTACCAAGATTGGTAACATCAAAAGAGCTTAGATTTAAGGTATTGGAATCAATTTTCTTAAGGTCGATAGTGATGGTCTGTCCATCATTAGCCCCAACCTGAATACTCATTTTACCGTCTTTAGCAAGAACATTGACGCCGTTAAACTGTGTCTGACTTGATACACGATCAATCTCATCCAGACGGGATTTAATTTCATCCTGGATAGAAGAGAGGTCGGAATCAGAGTTCGTGCCAGTAGATGCCTGAACAGTCAGTTCACGCACACGCTGCAAGTTGTTGTTGATTTCAGACAGCGCGCCTTCAGTGGTCTGCGCAACGGAGATACCGTCGTTGGCGTTACGTGCCGCCTGAGTCAGGCCTTTAATGTTGGAGGTGAAACGGTTAGCAATCGCCTGACCCGCTGCGTCATCCTTCGCGCTGTTGATACGCAAGCCAGAAGACAGACGCTCGATAGAACTGGACAGAGCAGACTGGTTCTTGTTGATATTGTTCTGAGTGATCAGCGAGAGGCTGTTGGTATTAATGACTTGTGCCATGATTCGTTATCCTATATTGCAAGTCGTTGATTACGTAATGGGTTTCCACCCGTCGGCTCAATCGCCGTCAAACTTGTTATCGTCTGCCGTTAAACAACCTTTAGAATTTTTTTTCGCAATCACGCATTTTTTTAGCCGCCGAATTACTCTTTTCTCTTGCCCTTATTCCCGCCATTAAAAATTTAGAATTAAGCGTAAACTTTGTGACATCCAGGCCGATAACCCCGGTATTCGTTCTACGTGTCGACAGATAAAAGGAAATCACATGGCAAGTATTTCATCGCTGGGAGTCGGGTCGGGCCTGGATTTAAGTAGCATTCTTGATAGCCTCACCGCCGCCCAGAAGGCAACGCTGACGCCTATCTCTAAACAGCAGACGTCTTATACCGCAAAGCTGAGCGCCTACGGGACGCTGAAAAGCGCGCTGACCACGTTCCAGACCGCTAACACCGCGCTGTCAAAAGCTGACCTGTTTTCCGCCACCACCACTACCAGCAGCAGCACCGCGTTTAGCGCCACCACGGCGGGGAATGCGATTGCCGGGAAATACACCATCAGCATCAGCCATCTGGCACAGGCGCAAACGCTGACCACCAGCACCACCAAAAGCGATACCAAAACCGCGATTGCCACCAGCGACAGTACGCTGACCATTCAACAAGGCGGCGGTAAAGATCCGATCACCATCGATATCAGCGCGGCCAACTCCTCGCTGAGCGGTATTCGCGATGCCATCAACAACGCGAAAGCGGGCGTCAGCGCCAGTATCATCAACGTCGGTAACGGCGAATATCGTCTGTCGGTGACCGCAAATGACACCGGTAGCGATAACGCCATGACGTTGACTATCAAAGGCGACGACGCGCTGCAAAGCTTTATGGGTTATGACGCTAAAGCCAGCAGCAACGGGATGGATGTCTCCGTTATTGCGCAGAACGCCCAGTTGACCGTCAACAACGTGGCTATTGAAAACAGCAGCAACACCATCAGCGACGCGCTGGAAAACATCACCCTGAACCTGAACGATGTCACCACCGGCAACCAGACGCTGACCATCACCCAGGACACCACCAAGGCGCAAAAAGCCATCAGCGACTGGGTCACCGCCTATAACTCGCTGCTGGACACCTTTAGCAGCCTGACAAAATACACCGCCGTCGACGCGGGCTCCGATAGCCAGAGCGCAAACAATGGCGCCCTGCTCGGCGACTCGACGCTGCGCACGATTCAGACTCAGCTCAAAAGTATGCTGAGCAACAGCGCCAGCTCCTCGCAGTTCAAAACGCTGGCGCAGATCGGTATCTCTACCGACCCGAGCACCGGCCAGCTTGAGCTGGATGCCGACAAACTCACCGCGGCGCTGAAAAAAGACTCTACCGGCGTAGGTACCTTGATCGTCGGCGACGGCAAAAAAACCGGTATCACCACCACCATCGGCACCAACCTGACCAGCTGGCTTTCCACCACCGGCATCATTAAAGCCGCCACCGATGGCGTCAGCAAAACGCTGAACAAATTAACCAAAGACTACAACGCCGCCAGCGATCGTATTGATGCGCAGGTTGCGCGCTACAAAGAGCAGTTTACCCAGCTCGATGTGTTAATGACCTCGCTGAACAGTACCAGCAGCTACTTAACGCAGCAGTTTGAATCGACCAGCAATTCCAAGTAATCACTTTTGATCGGGAGAGACGTCATGTACGGGGCAAAAGGTACGCAGGCCTACGCACAGATTGGAGTGGAAAGCGCCGTGATGAGCGCCAGTCAGCAGCAGCTTGTGACCATGCTGTTTGACGGCGCGCTCAGCGCGCTGATCCGCGCCCGCCTGTTTATGCAGGACGGCAACCAGCAAGGGAAAGGTCTTTCCCTGTCGAAAGCCATCAACATTATCGAAAACGGGCTGAAAATCGGCCTTGATGAGGACAGCCGCGACGAGCTAACGCAGAACCTGCTGTCGCTGTATGCCTATATGGTCAGACGCCTTCTGCAAGCCAACCTGCACAATGATGTCAGCGCCGTTGAGGAAGTTGAGGCGTTAATGCGCAACATCGCCGATGCCTGGAAGGAATCTCTACTTACGCCTAACTTGATTCAGGACGCCGTCTAATGAGCCATGCACCGCACCTTTATCTGTCGTACCAAAAGCTGGTTGAAAAAAGCAATCTGATGCTACGGCTTGCCACGGAGGGACTGTGGGACGAATTAATCGCCAGCGAAATGGAGTACGTCAATGCGGTGCAAAAAATTGCTCAACTGACGCGAGAGAGCCAGCCAACCGAACCGCTTCAGGAACAACTCCGTCCGTTGCTGCGTAAAGTGCTTGATAACGAAAACACCGTAAAGCGCCTGTTGCAGGCGCGCATGGACGAGCTGGCGAAACTGGTCGGACAATCGTCAATTCAGAAAACGGTGATGACCACCTACGGTAATCAGGGCGGCCACGTGCTGGTTCCGCAGGATAAGGTTGACCTGAATCATTGATGAATAGCGCTCCGGCATCAGCTATGCCGGAGCGACAAAATTTTACGGCAGCACCGACGGCAGCGGCGCTTTAATCAAAGCGTTGGCACATTCTACCGTAGGCCGCTCAACCCGCTGCAACGTCATCCCATCGTATTTCAGCGAATTGCCATCGCGTTCCACCGCATAGACATCCAGCTTGTTGGTCACGTTGTAGACATCGCTATCGCGCAGAGTGAGTTTGCCCGGCAGCGCAATCACCCGCTGCCACTGGCGGCAGTCCAGGGTATCGCCGTCGCGGGTGACAATCAGGCTGGCCATCGCCTCCGGGCTGACCAACGCGCGCTGCGGCCCCATCGTCTGCCAGTATCCCGCCAGCCCCGCCGGAGCAGGTGATTTCACCACCGTTGAGTAGTCTTCGATCTGCGCACAGCCCGCCAGCGCCATCAGCGCTGCCACAATGGCTAATTTTTTCATTATTCATCCTGTTCCGGGAGAAAAAAACAGAAACATTATAGCGTTAAACCTGCGGGGGTTTCACGGAAAAGACGGTGGGCTGAGGGTAATCTGAACGAATGCAATGAAGCGTGGGAGGCGCCGGAGTGGAAAAGACGAATGGCAGGACTCTCCCAACGTTAAACCCAATTGAGAGAGCAACGGAAGCTAGACCTGCATCCCCATCACTTCCTGATACGCACCCACCAGTTTATTACGCACCTGAATTCCCATCTGCAGCGAAACGGACGCTTTTTGCAGATCGGTCATCACATCGTTCAACGCGATTCCCGGTTCACCTAATGAGAACTTCTCCGCCTGCGCTTTGGCGCTGTTTTGCGTATCGCTGATACGGTCGAGCGCCGCGTGCAGCTGCCCGGCAAAGCTGATGGTTGGCTGTGTATCCACGCTTTGACCGCGCGCCAGTGATGCCGTTGCCTGCATCTGCGACAGCACGCCCTCAATACCCTGAATCGCCATGTTGACTCCCAGATTGTGTTTAACCTGGGAACGAGCTTACCAGTTTGTCAATAAGATAAAGGCGCTAAATAGCACTATAAAAACGGGTTATTTGGCCCATCGAATTTCCCGAAGCATCAAATAATGGCATCGCTGTCTTTATGTGTTTTGCGCCAGGGAGTCTGCTTTGTTTTCGTTTACGTTTAACGCCATTGATCAGGAACGACGAGGTGCGCAATGAGCGCGAGTGCTACGGCTACGCCACAAAATAAAACTGTAGAATGGGTCAATCGCCTGCGCGCTAATCCAAAAATTCCACTGATGGTGGCCGGTGCCGCTGCGGTGGCTATTCTCGTGGCGATGGTGCTGTGGGCCAAATCCCCGGACTATCGCACGTTGTTCAGCAACCTGTCCGATCAGGACGGGGGGGCCATCGTGACCCAGCTGACCCAGATGAACGTCCCCTATCGCTTCGCCGATAACGGCGGCGCGCTGGAAGTCCCCGCCGACAAAGTGCATGAACTGCGCCTGCGTTTGGCCCAGCTCGGCCTGCCGAAAGGCGGAGCGGTAGGCTTTGAGCTGCTCGATCAGGAAAAATTCGGTATCAGCCAGTTCAGCGAGCAGGTGAACTACCAGCGCGCGCTGGAAGGTGAACTGTCTCGTACCATCGAAACCCTCGGTCCGGTCAAAAGCGCCCGCGTGCACTTGGCGATGCCAAAACCTTCGCTGTTCGTACGCGAGCAGAAATCCCCCTCGGCCTCCATTACGGTCAATCTCGAACCGGGACGCGCGCTTGATGAAGGACAAATCTCCGCGGTGGTCCATCTGGTCTCCAGCGCCGTCGCGGGTTTACCGTCGGGCAACGTCACCGTGGTCGATCAGGGCGGCCATCTGCTGACCCAGTCCAATACCAGCGCTCGCGACCTGAACGACGCGCAGCTGAAATACACCGCCGACGTTGAAGGCCGCGTTCAGCGCCGTATTGAAGCGATACTTGGGCCGATCGTCGGTAACGGTAACGTGCATGCGCAGGTCACCGCGCAGGTGAACTTCGATAATAAAGAGCAAACCGACGAACAGTATCGTCCGAATGGCGATCCTAACCAGGCCGCCATTCGTTCGCGTCAGGTTAGCGAAAACGACCAGGTCGGTAGCCCGTATCCGGGCGGTGTTCCGGGCGCGCTGTCTAACACCCCAGCCCCGGCACCGTCGGCGCCGATTGCCAACCCACCGGCAAATCAGGCCAACGCGCAGAACGCCAATACCCGCACGGCCACCACCACCGGTCCGCGCAATACCCAGCGTAGCGAAACCAGCAACTTCGAGCTCGATCGCACCATTTCGCACACCAAAAAGAACGTTGGCGACGTTCAGCGTCTGTCTGTCGCCGTGGTGGTCAACTATCGCAATCTGCCAGACGGTAAACCGCTGCCGCTGACCAGCGATCAGATGAAACAGATTGAAGATTTAACCCGCGAGGCGATGGGCTTCTCCAGCCAGCGTGGCGATACCCTGAACGTGGTCAACTCACCGTTTAACAGCAGCGATGACAGCGGCGGCGAACTGCCGTTCTGGAAACAACAGTCGTTTATCGAGCAGCTGATGTCCGCCGGTCGCTGGCTGCTGGTGCTGATTGTCGCCTGGCTGCTGTGGCGTAAAGCGATTAAGCCGCAGCTTGCCCGCCGCGAACAGGTCGCCCTGGCTGAGGTGGAGAAAGCGAAAGCACAGCAGGAAATTCAGGAAGCCGTTGAGGTTCGCCTCAGCAAAGATGAACAGACCCAGCAACGCCGTGCTAACCAGCGCCTGAGCGCCGAGGTGATGAGCCAGCGTATTCGCGAGATGTCTGATAACGATCCGCGCGTCGTGGCGCTGGTCATTCGCCAATGGATGAATAACGACCATGAGTAATCTTACCGGAATCGACAAAAGCGTCATTTTGCTGATGACGATTGGCGAAGATCGCGCCGCCGAGGTGTTTAAACACCTCAGCACCCGTGAAGTGCAGCAGCTCAGTACCGCCATGGCGGGTATCAAGCAGATTTCGAATAAACAGCTGACCGACGTGCTGGCCGAGTTTGAGCAAGAGGCCGAGCAGTTCGCGGCGCTGAGCGTTAACGCCAATGAATATCTGCGTTCGGTACTGATTAAAGCGCTGGGTGAAGAGCGAGCTTCCAGCCTGCTGGAGGACATTCTCGAAACCCGCGAAACCACCAGCGGGATCGAAACGCTCAACTTTATGGAGCCGCAGAGCGCCGCCGATATTATCCGCGACGAGCATCCGCAGATCATCGCCACCATACTGGTCCACCTCAAACGCGGCCAGGCCGCCGATATTCTGGCGCTGTTCGACGAACGTCTGCGTCACGACGTCATGCTGCGTATCGCCACCTTTGGCGGCGTGCAGCCGGCGGCGCTGGCGGAACTGACTGAGGTGCTGAACGGCCTGCTCGACGGCCAGAACCTCAAGCGCAGCAAAATGGGCGGCGTGAGAACGGCGGCAGAAATTATCAACCTGATGAAAACGCAGCAGGAAGAAGCGGTTATTACCGCGGTACGCGAATTCGACGGCGAGCTGGCGCAGAAAATTATCGACGAAATGTTCCTGTTCGAAAACCTGGTCGAGGTCGACGATCGCAGCATCCAGCGCCTGCTGCAGGAAGTGGACTCCGAATCGCTGCTCATTGCCCTCAAAGGCTCCGAGCCGCCGCTGCGCGAGAAGTTCCTGCGCAATATGTCCCAGCGTGCAGCCGACATTCTGCGCGACGACCTGGCCAACCGCGGCCCGGTACGTTTGTCGCAGGTCGAGAACGAACAGAAAGCCATTCTGCTTATTGTGCGTCGTCTGGCCGAAACCGGCGAGATGGTGATTGGCAGCGGAGACGACACCTATGTCTGATACCACGCCGTGGAAAGTCTGGCAGCCTGACGATCTCTCGCCGCCGATGGAGGTGGAGTTTACTCCCCTCACCCTCGACGAACCCGACGCCGAGCAGGAGGAAATTTCTGCCGAGCAGCTGCAACAACAGCAGCTGGCTCAGCTGCAGATCCAGGCACATGAACAGGGGTATCAGGCCGGGCTGCGTGAAGGCCACGCCGCCGGTCAACAACAGGGCTATCAGGAAGGGCTGGCGCAGGGGCTCGAACAGGGTCTGGCACAGGCCAAACAGGATCAGGCCCCTATCCATGCCCGAATGCAGCAGTTGGCGAGCGAATTTCAGCACACCCTGGATACCCTCGACAGCGTGATCGCCTCACGTCTGATGCAGATGGCGCTGGAAGCGGCGCGACAGATTGTCGGCCAGATGCCGGTGGTCGATAACACCGCGCTGATTAAACAGATTCAATCCCTGCTGCAGCAAGAACCGCTGTTCAGCGGCAAGCCGCAGCTGCGGGTTAGCCCGGAAGATTTGCCGCGCGTCGAGGAGATGCTGGGCGCCACGCTGAACCTTCACGGCTGGCGACTGCGCGGCGACCCAACGCTGCACCCCGGCGGCTGTAAAGTTTCCGCCGATGAGGGCGATCTCGATGCCAGCGTGGCAACGCGCTGGCAGGAACTGTGCCGCCTGGCGGCACCGGGAGCCTGCTGATGACCGTGCGTCTAACCCGCTGGCTGAACACGCTCGACAACTTTGAAGCCCGCATTGCCCAGCTTCCCGCCGTGCGCCGCTATGGCCGCCTGACCCGCGCTACCGGCCTGGTGCTGGAAGCCACCGGTCTGCAGCTACCGCTCGGTGCAACCTGCATTATTGAGCGTCAACAGGGTACTGAGATGCAGGAAGTGGAAGCCGAAGTGGTCGGCTTCAACGGTCAGCGCCTGTTTTTAATGCCGCTCGAAGAGGTTGAAGGCATTTTACCCGGCGCACGGGTTTATGCCCGCAGCAGCATCGGAGACGGATTGCAAAGCGGCAAACAGCTCCCGCTTGGCCCGGCGCTGCTCGGCCGCGTGCTCGACGGCAGCGGCAAACCGCTCGACGGCCTGCCCGCGCCGGATACTACCGAAACCGGCGCGCTGATCACTCCGCCCTTCAACCCGCTCCAGCGCACGCCGATTGAACACGTGCTGGATACCGGCGTGCGGCCCATTAATGCCCTGCTGACCGTTGGCCGCGGCCAGCGTATGGGGTTGTTCGCCGGTTCCGGCGTCGGTAAAAGCGTGCTGCTCGGCATGATGGCGCGCTACACCCGCGCCGATGTCATCGTCGTCGGCCTTATCGGCGAGCGCGGTCGCGAGGTGAAAGATTTTATCGAGAACATTCTCGGCACCGAAGGCCGGGCGCGTTCCGTAGTGATTGCCGCGCCCGCCGACGTCTCTCCCCTGCTGCGCATGCAGGGGGCGGCCTACGCGACCCGCGTGGCGGAAGACTTCCGCGATCGCGGCCAGCATGTGCTGCTGATCATGGACTCACTGACCCGCTACGCAATGGCGCAGCGCGAAATTGCCCTGGCGATAGGCGAACCGCCGGCCACCAAAGGCTACCCGCCTTCGGTCTTTGCCAAGCTGCCCGCGCTGGTTGAACGCGCCGGGAACGGCATCAGCGGCGGCGGCTCGATCACCGCGTTTTATACTGTGTTAACCGAGGGCGACGATCAGCAGGATCCGATCGCCGACTCCGCGCGCGCCATTCTCGATGGCCATATCGTCCTGTCGCGACGGCTGGCCGAGGCCGGTCACTACCCGGCAATTGATATTGAAGCCTCCATCAGCCGCGCGATGACCGCGCTGATTAGCGAGCAACACTACGCGCGAGTGCGCAATTTTAAACAGCTGCTCTCCAGTTTTCAGCGTAACCGCGACCTGATTAGCGTCGGCGCGTACGCCAAAGGTAGCGATCCGATGCTGGACAAAGCCATCACGCTCTGGCCGCACCTGGAAGCATTTTTACAGCAAGGCATTCTTGAAAAAGCAGACTGGGAATCATCAATCCAGGCGCTGGAATTGATTTTCCCAACGTCATAGTGAAGCAAGAGGATCACCAATATGGCGCAGCACGGTGCATTAGCAACGCTCAAAGAACTGGCAGAAACCGATGTCGATAACGCCGCCCTGGTGTTGGGCGAGATGCGACGCGGCTGCCAGCAGGCGGAAGAACAACTCAAAATGTTGATGGACTATCAGCTTGAATACCAGAACAGCCTGAATAATGACATGACGCAGGGGATTGCGAGCCTGCGCTGGCAAAACTACCAGCAGTTCATTCAGACGCTGGAGAAAGCGATTGACCAGCACCGTCAACAGCTTATCCAGTGGAACAACAAAGTCGAACAGGCGCTGAACTTCTGGCGTGAGAAAAAACAGCGTTTGCAGGCATGGCAAACGTTACAAGACCGGCAGGCCTCTGCGGAGCTGCTGGCGGAAAACCGTCTGGATCAGAAGAAGATGGATGAATTTGCCCAGCGTGCAACCATGAGGAAACCAGAATGATCACTCTGCCTAACCTGGCCATCAGCGATACAAGCCTCGCGACGGCCGATACCGCAGCCAAAACCGCAGGCGGCGCCGAGGATTTTCTGGCTCTGCTGGCCGGCGCATTAACCCAAACCGCCGAGGGAGCAAGCGCGGGCAAAACCGCGTTGTTGTCTGGCGAGGAGGCGGCATCGTTACGCGATGCCAAAGTTAAAGGTCAATCCATCACCGAATGGCTGGTACAGCAAGAAGCCACGCGCTCCACCGTTGAACTGGGTGAAGCGGCGGATATCACCGAGCAAAGCGACGCGCAAACGCTGCTCAGTTCGCTGGCGGCACACCTCAAAGGCGAGCTGTCGTCGGGTAAAGATAAGGTCAGCGGCAAAGAGCGTGACGCCGACGAGGATAAACTGAGCGACGACGAACTGAGCAGCCTGAATGCGTTGATGGCCATGCTGCCCGCACCGTTGCAGCCCTTGCAGAACGCCGCGCATTCAACCACGGGCGCCGCCAGCGATACGCTGAACGCGTTAAGCACGCCGCTCAAACGTGGCGATGCGAAAGCCGAGAGTTTTATCGATGTGAAAGGCACTCCGGCGTCACAGCCGCATACCGATGCCCGGGCGCTGTCGGCCGACGCCGCTTTCGCGATCCCCGCGCAAAAGGCCGAAATGGAGAGCACGCCAAGCCCGACCGCGCCAACGGCAACGTTGTCAGCGATGTCCCCGCAGAGCAGCAGTTCACTGGCCGCCCCGGCGGCCGTCAGCGCCAACGTTCATGCCCAGCTTGGTACTCCGGACTGGCAGCAGAACGTCAGCCAGCACATCACGCTGTTTACCCGTCAGGGTCAGCAAACTGCCGAACTGCGCCTGCACCCAGAGTCGTTAGGCCAGGTACACATTACGCTGAAGGTGGAAGATAACCTCGCGCAGATCCAGATGGCCTCGCCGCACAGCCACGTGCGCGCTGCACTGGAAGCCGCCCTGCCGGTGCTACGCAGCCAGCTGGAAGATAACGGTATTCAGTTGGGGCAGAGCAACATCAGCAGCGATGGCTTTGCGGGTCAGCATCAGCAGCCCTCTTCCCAGCAGTCTTTCGCCTCGCGCGCTGATGCCAATGCAGGCGATGCGCAAGACGATGGCGAAGTACTGGCCGTCCCTGCCGCCCTGCACGCCGCCTCTCGCGGCGATAACGCGGTAGATATCTTCGCTTAAACGCCAGAGGTAACACGATTATTCCCGTCTTTTCCACGCTTTGACCGGCGCGGGAGGCGGGATAATCATTGGATAAGCAGTAGTAAAAAGGAAGACCGCATCAGATGACTGACACCGCTATCAATAAAAAGAGCAAACGCTCGCTCTGGATCCCACTTTTGGTGCTGGTAACGCTCGCCGCCTGCGCCACAGCAGGTTACAGCTACTGGCGCATTGAGCATCAGAACGCCCCCGCCGCGCCGAAAGAAGCGCCGCCGCCGGCCGCACCGGTCTTTTTCCCGTTGGATACCTTCACCGTCAACCTGGGCGATGCCGATCGCGTGCTGTACGTGGGCATCACGCTGCGCATGAAGACCGAAGCTGATCGCGCCCGTCTGAACGACTATCTGCCGGAAGTACGCAGCCGCATGCTGCTGCTACTGTCGCGTCAGGACGCGACGAAACTGGCAACGGATGACGGGAAAAAACAGCTCGCCAACGATATTAAAGAGACGCTGAGCGCGCCGTTAATTGCCGGTCAGCCGAAACAGAACGTTACCGACGTTCTGTACACTGCCTTTATTCTGCGATAGAGCCATGGGCGACAGTATTCTTTCTCAGGCCGAAATCGATGCGCTGTTAAACGGCGACAGCGACAAATCGAGTGAACCGCTGGCGGGCGCCACGGGCGAAGATGATATTCGCCCCTACGACCCCAATACCCAGCGCCGCGTCGTCCGTGAGCGACTGCAGGCGCTGGAGATTATTAACGAGCGTTTCGCCCGTCACTTCCGTATGGGGTTGTTTAACCTGCTGCGCCGTAGTCCGGACATTACCGTGGGGGCGATACGCATTCAGCCTTACCACGAGTTTGCCCGTAACCTGCCGGTGCCAACCAACCTCAACCTGATTCACCTTAAGCCGCTGCGCGGTACCGGCCTGGTGGTGTTCTCGCCAAGCCTGGTGTTCATCGCGGTGGACAACCTGTTCGGCGGCGACGGTCGTTTTCCTACCAAAGTGGAAGGCCGTGAATTCACCCACACCGAGCAGCGAGTGATCAACCGTATGCTCAAGCTGGCGCTGGAAGGCTATAGCGATGCCTGGAAAGCGATTAACCCGCTGGAGGTGGAGTACGTCCGTTCGGAGATGCAGGTCAAATTCACCAACATCACCACCTCACCAAACGATATCGTGGTGAACACGCCATTCCACGTGGAAATCGGCAACCTGACCGGCGAATTTAACATTTGCCTACCGTTCAGCATGATTGAACCGCTGCGCGAACTGCTGGTCAACCCGCCGCTGGAAAACTCCCGCCACGAGGACCAAAACTGGCGCGAAAACCTGGTACGTCAGGTGCAGCACTCGGAGCTGAAGCTGGTGGCGAACTTCGCCGATATCTCGCTGCGTTTGTCACAAATACTCAAACTTAAACCCGGTGACGTTCTGCCGATTGACAAGCCAGACCGCATTATTGCCCACGTTGACGGCGTACCGGTGTTAACCAGCCAGTACGGTACCGTGAACGGCCAGTATGCGCTGCGCGTAGAACATTTGATCAACCCGATTTTGAATTCGCTGAACGAGGAACAGCCCAAATGAGTGATATGAATACTCCACCCGATGACAACAGCGGATCCGTGGACGATCTGTGGGCTGAAGCGCTGAACGAGCAAAAATCCACCTCCGGAAAAAGCGCCGCGGATGCGGTCTTCCAACAGCTCGGCGGCGGCGACGTCAGCGGTACGTTGCAGGATATCGATCTGATCATGGATATCCCGGTCAAGCTGACCGTGGAACTGGGCCGTACGCGCATGACCATCAAAGAGCTGCTGCGCCTGACGCAGGGTTCGGTGGTGGCGCTTGACGGTCTGGCGGGCGAGCCGCTGGATATTCTGATTAACGGCTATCTGATCGCGCAAGGTGAAGTAGTGGTGGTTGCCGATAAATACGGCGTTCGCATTACCGACATCATTACGCCATCGGAACGTATGCGCCGTCTGAGCCGCTGATATGAGCGCAACCCACTCCGCGCCCGTTGTGACGCCGTCGCACGCCGCACCGGCCAACCATACCACCACGCCGGTGACGGTGGCGCACGCCAACGAACCGATGACTTCGCCGCTGATTCAGGTAAGCGGCGCGCTGCTCGGCATTATCGTGCTGATTCTGGCCGCCGCGTGGATCGTTAAACGCGTTCTGCCCGGTACGGTTCAGGGCCGCACCAACAGCGGTCTGAAGGTGAGCGCCAGCGCCTCGTTAGGGGCGCGCGAACGAGTGGTGATTGTGAACGTCGAGGATGCGCGGCTGGTGCTGGGCGTAACGGCCCAGCAGGTCACGCTGCTCCATACCCTCCCGCCAGCGCCGCCGGAAAACCAGCCGCCGCAGGCTAACGCGCCGGAATTTGCTTCACTGATGAAAAACATGCTTAAGCGTCCCGGGAGATCCTGATGCGCCGTATTTATTCCCTCGCGCTGGGCGGGTTGTTATTGCTCTCGCCTTCCGCCTTTGCTCAGCTTCCGGGTTTAATCAGCCAGCCGCTGGCCAACGGCGGGCAGAGCTGGTCGCTGCCGATACAGACGCTGGTGTTTATCACCTCGCTGACCTTTATCCCGGCGATTTTACTGATGATGACCAGCTTTACCCGCATCATCATTGTCTTTGGCCTGCTGCGCAGCGCGCTGGGAACGCCGTCCGCACCGCCTAACCAAGTGCTGCTGGGGCTGGCGCTGTTTCTCACCTTTTTCATCATGTCGCCGGTCATTGATAAGGTTTATACCGACGCCTATCAGCCGTTTAGCGAAGATAAAATCACCATGCAGGAGGCGTTGGATAAAGGCGCACAGCCGCTGCGTGAGTTTATGCTGCGCCAGACGCGTGAGGCCGATCTGGCGCTGTTCGCCCGGCTGGCCAACAGCACGCCAATTCAAGGCCCGGAAGCCGTGCCGATGCGCATTCTGCTGCCCGCCTACGTCACCAGCGAGCTGAAAACCGCTTTTCAGATTGGCTTCACGATTTTCATTCCGTTTTTGATTATCGATCTGGTCATTGCCAGCGTGTTGATGGCGCTGGGGATGATGATGGTACCGCCTGCAACCATTGCCCTGCCCTTTAAGCTGATGCTGTTTGTATTGGTCGACGGCTGGCAGTTACTGGTCGGTTCACTGGCGCAAAGTTTTTACAGTTAAGGAGTACCCATGACCCCTGAATCCGTCATGATGATGGGCACCGAGGCGATGAAAGTGGCGCTGGCGCTGGCCGCCCCGCTGCTTTTAGTCTCGCTGGTCACCGGTCTGATTATCAGTATTCTGCAAGCGGCCACGCAGATTAACGAAATGACGCTCTCGTTCATTCCAAAAATCATTGCCGTTTTTATCGCTATCATCGTCGCCGGGCCGTGGATGCTGAATCTGCTGCTTGATTACGTACGCACCTTGTTCAACAACCTGCCCTACATCATCGGTTAAGCATTATGCTTCACATGACCAGCGACCAGTGGGTTTCATGGCTCGGGCTCTACTTCTGGCCGCTGCTTCGCGTGCTGGCGCTGATCGCCACCGCCCCCATTCTCAGCGAACGTTCTGTGCCTAAACGGGTGAAAGTGGGGTTGGGGATTATCATTACCTTCGTGATTGCGCCCTCGCTGCCGCCGGTCGATGTCCCGCTCTTTTCCGCTAACGCGCTGTGGCTGGCGCTCCAGCAGATTCTCATTGGCATCGCGCTGGGCTTTACGATGCAGTTTGCCTTTGCCGCCATACGAACCTGTGGCGAGATTATTGGCCTACAGATGGGTCTGTCATTTGCCACCTTTGTCGATCCGGGCAGTAACCTCAATATGCCGATACTGGCGCGCATTCTGGATATGTTAGCCATGTTGCTGTTCCTGGTCTTCAACGGGCATCTGTGGCTGATTTCACTGCTGGTCGATACTTTCCACACGCTGCCTATCGGCGGTGAACCCATTAACAGCAATGCGTTTCTCGCGCTCACCCGAGCGGGAGGCATGATTTTTCTCAACGGACTCATGCTCGCACTGCCGATCATTACCCTGCTGCTGACGGTGAACCTCGCACTCGGGATGCTTAACCGTATGACTCCGCAGCTGTCGGTGTTTGTCATCGGCTTCCCCATCACGCTTACCGTCGGCATTCTGCTAATGGCGGCGTTAATGCCATTAGTGGCCCCCTTCTGTGAACACTTATTTAGCGAAATATTTGATCTATTAGCCGATATTATCAGTGAGTTACCACGTATAAATTCTCCATAGTACCCTCCCGGTTATTATGAGGAAATTCCTAAAGTAAATTTGCAAAAACATCTACCAGCATATCGCTGGCGCGGGTTATTTGTTTTTACGTCTTTCACATAACCTAACATTTACTTTACTTTGAGATGATTCCTGGCAAATTATACGTAACTTTACGGGATAGTTGATGCCGCCTGATCGTCTTCATTCTCAATTTTTTATTTTCATTAGGTTCGCTGCGACGATGAAGTTCGAGGGTAATGGGTTAATTATCGTTACGCATTGAGTGAGGGTATGCCATGTCAACGATTATTATGGATCTATGCAGTTATACGCGGCTAGGGTTAACCGGATACCTGGCCAGTCGTGGAGTGAAGAAACGAGATATTGACAATGTTGAGAGCGTAGAAGCACTTACTGAAGTTTGCGCGGCTCGCCGTCCATCTGTCGTGTTTATTAATGAGGACTGCTTCATCCACGATGTGCAGAGTAGCTTGCATATCAAGCAGATCATTAATCAACATCCCAGGACTTTGTTCATTGTTTTTATGGCCATTGCCAATATTCATTTTGACGAATACCTGATGGTGCGGAGTAATCTGCTAATAAGTTCCAAATCGATAAAACCGGAAACCCTGGATAGCATTCTGGGGAATTATCTGAAAAAAGAAAAATCAGATGTAAAGCAGACTAATATGTCTACTCTGTCATTAAGCCGGACAGAATCAAGTATGTTGAAAATGTGGATGTCGGGACAGGGAACGATTCAGATTTCCGATCAGATGAATATTAAAGCAAAAACTGTATCGTCACATAAGGGTAATATTAAGAAGAAAATAAAAACGCATAACAAACAGGTTATCTATCATGTTGTGCGCCTGGCAGAAAATGTCACCTCGGGCATTTTCGTCAATATGCGCTAGGATATCCAGGCAGGGAAACTGGCGGTAGCCCTACCGCCAGGTGCTCGATTACGATTCGCTTTTTTCAACAAATATCCCATCAGGATGGCCCACTTCGTTGAAAAACCATATCCCCAACGGATAATCTTCCAGCGCGACCAGATACATGGTCCCTTCATTGAACTGTTCAATGGCCAGCACCACACCGGAGCGACGCGGCCCCCCATCGGTTTTGACCGTCACACGATCGTTAACTTGCATAAACGTCTCTCCTGATTGGTTTTTCCCAGTGTAGAACAAAATGGTCGTGCTGACAGCGGCTCCGCAAACCAACTGACTAAATATCCACCAATGTAAAAAAGCGAACAAAAAATGAGCAGCATCGTACAACGAATGTATAATTATACAGGGAACGGTAAAAAGGGTATCTGTGATGAAATCTGCGATCGATCCTCGCCAGATCAACGTCGATGCGCTACTGGCGGCCATCAACGAAATCAGCGAAAGTGAAATCCACCGTTCGTCGAACGATCCACACCACGTGAGCGTCGACGGTCGTGAATACCATACCTGGCGTGAACTGGCGGAAGCCTTCGAGCTGGATGTACACGACTTCAGCGTGACCGAAGTGACGCGCTGACGGCAAAAAAATCCCGACACATCTGCGTCGGGATCAACCTTGCCGAAGCAAGAAGCATTGAAATATTCGTTACATCAGGAAACCTGACGTGGGTGAAACATTATCGTTGTTTATGTGGAATGACAAGAATTATTCACCTAGTAAATATATATGACCTCTCAGTCATTCGTCGTTTCTTGTTTTAATAACATCGAGATAAATCATATAGATGGCGATTTCAGATAACCTGGATTATTGTTAATTTTTTGAGATTATTCTTATTACTATACTTATCCATAAGCTAAATTTATGATTTTCGCTTCTACAGCTACGTCAATCAGCCTTCAGCACACACCCGGTTACGGCCGCCCTGTTTCGCCTGATACAGGCGACGGTCGGCGATTGACTGAAGATGTTGGAAATCGTAGCGCTGCAGCTCTTCGCTACTGCACACGCCTAACGAGGCGCTCACCCGCAGCGTTTGATTGCGGCTGATGAGAATTTCCCGACTATAGATGCTCTCACGAATACGCTCAGCAATCACCAGAGCCTGTTCCAGCGACGTTTCCGGCAGCACGATACAAAATTCTTCACCGCCAACGCGCCCGGCGATATCCGACTTCCGAACTTTATTGAGGATCACCCGGCCAATATGAATCAGTACCCGGTCTCCGGCCTGATGACCATATTGATCGTTAATGCGCTTGAAGTGGTCCAGATCCAACTGAATCACCGACAACGGTGCGCCCAATTGCTGGCTGGCAGCAAGCGCTTTACCGGCTCGCTCAAACAGCGCCGCACGGTTATACAGGCGGGTCAGCATATCGTGCCAGGCTCGCCACTCTAAGGAATCCTGCAGCGACGACATATTGCGTACCATGCGGCGGATGACGGCCCAGGAGATAAGCAGCATGGAGGTAAACAGTATCCACAGCAGGGTTAGCGCGATACTGATGCTGCCAAAGTCGCCGCGGATCCCTTCCTCCAGGCTATGAATACGCAACAGCACACCGTCGAAATTGCGCAACTTTTCCCAGCTGATGTAGCGGGAAAGCTGGCGAACGCTGCCCTCGTTATCGTGCTCGTAGGCATACGCCAGCTGTGCCTGGATCTCTTGCGAAAGCTGCGTGCGCTTTTGCGGATTCTCTTCGGATGAGGCAATCAGGTTCATCCGCCGATCGTAGAGCTGATATTCCCCCTCCGCTTCCCCTTCAACAGACTGCATCAGGAATTGGGTCATCTCATTAACTGATAGCTGGATGGCCAACACGCCGAACCAGTATTGGTCGTAATCGAGAGGCGCAGAAGCGGTCACCATCTGCGCCACCGGCACTTTATCGCGACTGAAGGTGGTGTTCCATTTCACGCCGCGATTCGGGTTATCCCGCTGTGACTGCTGGATAAACCACGGGCTGGTGGCCAATTTGTAATAGTACTCGGTGATGCTGTTGCCCTGATCCTGTTCGGTGCTGAGATAGAATCCGGCGCGCGAAACGTACAGCATATGAGTATCAAAACGGGAGAGATGCTGACGCGTAATGGCAGAGAGGCGCAGCAGATAGCCAAGCTCAATGGTTGCCATGAACTCGTTGCCGAGCAGAGCATTATCGCGCGACAAGAGATTGGTATGTTCGACAAAATCGTCCGAGACGCCGTTTAACGGCAACGTGCGGTTGTTGTTTAGCGAGATCCGCCAGTCGGCAAGCGCACGCTTGCGCTCAAACTCCTGCTCAGCGGTGCGCAGAACTTCAAAGGCCAGTGGAACCTGCAGCGCCGACTCCATACCATTGCGAAAAAACAGCAAGCGGTCAGTATTGAACTGCAACTGCGCGTCCATGTCGTTGGCGACGTTTTTCAGGTTATTGCGCTGGCTGGAGATGTACGCATCCTCCAGCACAATGGTTTCGCGCCAGGTCAACAACGTGGAGAAAAACAGCACCACCAGAAAGCAGATATTGACGACACGTTCGGGGCTAACCCGACGCGTGAGGCGCGCCCACCATCCTGACGAAGCCGCCGTGCTGGCAGTCATGGGACGCACATAGGCCTCCTGACACTCGCAGACCCATCCCACATCCCATTATTGCGCTGCTGAGAATTCATACTGCTCCATTACACATCGCTACGACAAAGAACCCAATAACAACGGTTCTAAAACGCCCGGCAATTGCCGGGCGTAAACACGGTTATAATGCCTTTTCCTGCTGGCGTGTAGGGCCGGGAATCAGCTCATCTTCGCGGAATGCTTCCCGTTTGACGCCGAAACCATCATACCAACGACACTCCACCATACCGCTAGCATATCCCGTTACCACCATCCGCGGCCCACCGTTTTTGGGCCGAACTTCATCACTGACCAAAAAGACCATTACTGCCTCCGGTATCAGGGTGAAACTGTTTCACCTTAGCCTATCCACGGCCCCTTTGCGTAGCGGAATTGGATTATTTACGCCGGCTTTTTACGCAGGCTGGCGATGAGATTCACCCCCGCCAGCACCACGGCGCCAATCATAAAACCCAGCACCAGGTTTGCCAGCGTCGGCAGCACCATGGCTAGCCATGCCGCCTGCTGCCCGGCAAAGCCTTCGATAGCATGGTGCAACGGCGCCACGCCGTGAACCACAATACCGCCGCCCACCAAAAACATCGCCAGCGTCCCCACCACCGAGAGCGTTTTCATCAGCCAAGGCGCGACCACCAGCAACCCTTTACCGAGTCCCTGAGCCAGCACGCTGCGCTTCTCCGCCAGCCAGTAGCCCATATCATCCAGTTTGACGATCACCCCAACAAGACCGTAGACCCCCGCGGTCACCAGCAAGGCGATGCCGGATAAAATCAGCACCTGGTTGAGCAACGGCGCTTGCGCCACAATACCCAGCGTGATGGCCACAATTTCCGCCGACAGAATAAAGTCGGTACGAATGGCGCCTTTGACTTTATCGCGCTCGTAGACAGCCGGATCCTGCTGGGCAATGGCCTCCAGACGCTGCTGACGAGCGGCATCATCCCCCTTATGCTTACGCGCCTGCAGGGTATGCAGCACCTTCTCCACGCCTTCAAAGCACAGATAGGCCCCGCCAATCATCAGTAGCGGCGTGACCGCCCAGGGAATAAAAGCGCTGATCAGTAGCGCCAACGGAACCAGAATCACCTTGTTAAGCAGCGACCCCTTTGCCACGCTCCATACCACCGGCAATTCGCGGTTGGCGCGCACGCCCGACACCTGCTGTGCGTTCAGCGATAAATCATCACCCAGCACGCCGGCGGTTTTTTTGGCCGCCAGTTTGCCCATCATCGAGATATCGTCCAGTAAGGTTGCGATATCATCTAATAAGGTTAATAAACTACTTCCCGCCACAAGCAACATCCTTCCTTTTGTTATTGATAACAAAGTATGAAGCAAAAAAGCGCAGGGCGTAAGAGATACATATTTATAACATAAGAATAACATCAACCCCTTAATTAAAGCACTCGCCAGCGAACTCGTTTTGGCGTTTACTATCAGCCTGCTTGCTATTATGCCGTGAGGAAGTATGCGTATTAAACAACTGTTACCGCTGGTCGGCGCGCTGTTCGCGCTGTATATCATCTGGGGGTCGACCTATTTTGCCATTAGCATTGGCGTGGCGAGCTGGCCCCCGCTGACGATGGCGGGCGTGCGCTTCCTGTCGGCGGGCGTGCTACTGATGATGTATCTGCTGGCGACCGGGCATCGCCTGCCGCCACGCGGACCGCTGCTCAACGCGGCGCTGATTGGTGTTTTGCTACTCGCGGTGGGTAATGGCATGGTGACGGTGGCGGAACATCAGCACGTGCCTTCAGGCATTGCCGCCGTGATGGTGGCCACCGTGCCGCTGTTTACGCTGTGCTTTAGCCGCTTTTTCGGCATCGCCACCCGTAAGCTGGAATGGCTGGGGATCGCCATCGGTCTGGCCGGCATCGTGCTGTTGAACAGCGGCGGCAACCTTAGCGGCAACCCGTGGGGTGCGCTGCTGATTCTGATTGGTTCTCTGAGCTGGGCGTTTGGTTCGGTGTACGGCTCGCGTATCACGCTGCCGACCGGCATGATGGCGGGCGCGATCGAAATGTTAGCCGCCGGTATTGTGCTGATGCTGGCCTCGTTGCTGAGCGGTGAACGCCTGACGACGTTACCGGATCTCCACGGTTTCCTGGCGGTGGGCTATCTGGCGATTTTCGGTTCTATCATCGCCATCAATGCCTATATGTATCTGATTCGAAACGTCACCCCCGCCGTGGCAACCAGCTACGCTTACGTCAATCCGGTGGTCGCCGTTCTGTTAGGTACCGGTTTTAACGGCGAGCATCTCTCTGCGACCGAGTGGCTGGCGCTGGCGATTATCATTGCGGCAGTGGTGCTGGTGACGTTAGGCAAATATCTGTTCCCGGCGAAAGCGACGGCTACTCCCTGCCCGACGAAGAAAGCAGGTTTAGATTCGTGATCCCCTGAATCCCGATCTGCGCGCTGCCTTCGCCGCCGCAGATCCACTCCTCCAGCCGTTCGCACAGCGCGCTATCGCTTAGCTTCGCTCGTCCGCGTAGCGCGCACTCCCACACCACCAATACCCGCCAGCCCTGTTCGACCAGCAGGCCGATATCTCGTCGATCGCGAGTGACATTAGCGCCAATTTTCGCCAGCCAGAACTCGGTTCGCGTGGCCGGCACCTTAAATAAATAGCAATCATGCTGATGCCAGAAACAGCCGTGAGTAAAAATGACGCAGCGATAGTCATCGAGCGTGAAATCAGGCCGGCCCGGCAGACGCGTATCCTGAGCCTGCCAGCGTAAACCCAGCTGTTCGAGCAAGGACGCCATCCTTTTTTCAATGGCGGTATTGTGCGTACCGATAGCACGCATATTTTTGCTGCGCGTGGCTTTATCGTGAACGTCCGCCATCCTGCTTCTCCGCATCCCGCTTTTGTACGGCTTGCAAAATACGCGACTCCAGCAGCCTGGCCACGGCGGCAAATACCGGCACAATCACCGAGTTACCAAACTGGCGATAGGCCTGCGTATCCGAGACCGGAATGCGAAAGCGGTAGCCCTGCGGCGATTCAAAGCCCATCAGCCGCGCGCACTCACGCGGTGTCAGGCGGCGCGGCCGGCGTAGCTGATTCTGTGGATCGTCGAAATGTTTTTCGCCCAGTGCGCGATCCCAGCCGCGATCGATAAGGATCTCCGCACCGTCTTTGTAATAGCGTGCCGACAAGGTACGCGCCACGCTGGTGGCTCGCGTGGGATCAACCAGCCCATAGCCAAAGCCGTTGCCTTTTTCCTGATGCTTGCGCGCATAGCGATAGAGGTACTTCCACAGCACCGGCGTCAGGATAAATTTGGCATCGACGTTGGGCTCCAGCAATTCGCCAAAGGTTGGGCGACGCGCGGGATAAAGCGCGGGAATATCGCGCAGAGTGAAGCCCTCATGCAGGCCTAAATCCCGACGGAAACCAACCAGCACGATGCGCTCGCGGTGCTGCGGTAAGAAGTGCTGACCGTCGATAATCTTCGGGTCATCGGCCCCCATATCCGCAGCATCGGCAACTTCATAGCCCAGCTCGTCCAGGGTTTGCATGATAATGCGGAAGGTTTTCCCGCCATCGTGACTTTTCAGATTCTTGACGTTCTCCAGCACAAAGATGGGTGGCCTGCGTGCGTCAATAATTCGCACCACGTCAAAAAACAGCGTGCCTTGCGTATCACAGGCAAACCCATGCGCGCGGCCCAGGGCATTTTTTTTCGATACCCCGGCAAGCGAAAACGGCTGGCAGGGAAAGCCCGCGAGCAGAACATCGTGCTGCGGAATGCATTGGCGAATATGCGCCTGCGCCTCGGCGTCGCTGACCTCGGTGCGCCCACTCAGCGTGACATCGCGGATGTCGGCGTTGAACCGGTGTTCATGCGGATCGCAGTACCAGTTCGCCTTGTAGGTGCGCACCGCATGTTTGTTCCACTCGCTGGTAAACACGCACTGGCCGCCAATCGCTTCAAAGCCGTTGCGAATACCGCCGATACCGGCAAAAAGATCGACAAAGCGAAAGGCATAATTCGGATGATGGGCTGGCGGCTTCGGCAGCAACCCGGCAAGATGCGCCTGCTCGTTTTCGCTGAGTCGGGTACTGGCGCGCCCCAGGGCGACGACACGTTTAACAATAGCCGGGCTCCAGTGCTGTTCCCCCACGGCAACCAGCTCGGCGACAACGGTCTTAAGATCGTAAATCTCCAGGATATGCTCCAGCAGCGCCTGAGCGTCCGGCTCGTCGGGTAACGCTACCTCGTTTGATAAGACTCGTTGTTGCATAAATTCGACCAGATACAGAAAAGGAAAAAGAAAGCGCAAATAAAAGTGAGATTATCATAGTTTGCTGGATTCTTGTGGCGCGAATCGCCGCAGTACATCCTCATCCAGCGACAGCCGATCGCCCGCCAGTTCGGCACTCAGCTTTGCCATAAATTGCACCAAAAAATCAGCATTCTGTTGCGCTATTTCCCGCCCCTTCTCGGTTTGCATCGTCGCAGGCAGGCGCAGCAGCTTGGTCTGAAAATGGTCCAGCGCGTAGGCTTTATCATCTAACGTCCGGCGTTCGGCGAAGGGATCGTCGGCATCGAACAGCGCCGTATTCATCGAACCCGAGACGGCAAACACGCGCGCCAGCCCGATAGCGCCCAGCGCCTCTAGCCGGTCGGCATCTTGCACGATACGGGCTTCTGCCGTTTCTGGAGGAATGCGCGCGCTAAAACTGTGTGCCGCTATCGCATGGGCAACGGCATCGTAACGTTCAGGTGGAAAATGAGGAAAATCACGCTGGAGGATTTCCAGGGTTTGCTGCGCCGCCAGCTGCGAAGAACGCGCGCGATCGGGATGGTTCTTTGGCAGACTGACCAAATCGTGAAAATAGCTGGCCAGCAGGATGACGAGTAAATCGACCGACTGCCCTTCCGCTATCTGTCGCGCGGTGCGCCAGACGCGGCGGAAATGGGCGATATCATGCGACGCATCGCCGCTATATTCATGTGTTTCAAACCAGAACTCAACGTCCTGCTGCCACGCGTTTAAATCCATTTTATTATTGCCTGAGTGAGTATTAGCCCCTCAGCATAGCAATATTAGAAGCGTTCTTCCCGCTCTGCCTGACGAGGGCGCGTATACCAGGCTATCCCGCCGAGCAGCCCACCGACAACGCTCAAGACCAGAAAACCCAGCAGTGCGCCAAGCCACTTACCGCTGGTCGAACCGATTTCACCGTCAATCGTCGCCCCCGGAATGGTCTGTACATCGCTGATGACCCATATGTAATGGCCCATCGCCCAGACAAAGTAGCCACAAAACGCGTAAAAGACCCACAGCGCCAACTTGCCTCCTGGGCCGCGGTCCATTCTTTCTTCCATAAAAACACTCTCATCACACAAATCATTCAAACGGCCGCCACGGTAATGATGTGACGCAAATCACATTATAACAATTAAAGCGGTACGAGGAAGCTTTCAGTACGGCCTGTAGGCCACGAAGTGTCGGTGACTTGATCTCTGGCAAGTTTGTCGCGGTGCCCATTTTTTGTGCCACGAAGCACCTCGCTAAGCCGCAGACCCAGCGGTTTCTTTACTGATGAGTTTTAATACCGCGTCTTATTCCCCGCTTAAATTAACACTCACTTATATACAAAATAGTATTTCCTTTCATCAAGACATTCTTTTCCTCTATATTTATAAATATAAAAATACCCTTTATTTTTCATTTTATCCGTGTCATTATCATCGCCGTTATTAGTCTTTTGTTATGCATCAAGATTTTTTATTTATGACCTTCCCGACTGTATGCCAGTGCAGTCGGGATTTTTTTGTTTTCTTCACCTCAAACTAACCATTCAACTAATTTATAAATACACCACAAAACAATTAAAAATAACATAATGCAATGAATTTCATGAATTTTTATAATACAAGTTGTTTAATTATATTTATTCTACTATATCTGAAATCTTTTGAAATATTTAATATAATTTTATTACATTTATATCGTGATGAAAATTGAACTCCCACTATATTATCCAAATGCGTAACACCGGAGGTGTTTCTATATATTCACATGCGTTATCATGCAAAGGAAAATATAATGAAAATGAAAGCACTGGCTCTGCTGATTCCTGCTTTATTTATAGCAGGCGCGGTAAATGCGGCGGAAATGTATAATAAAGATGGAAATAAAGTAGACCTGTACGGCAAGGTCGATGCTCGTCATACCTTCTCCGACAACGCGGGTGATGACGGCGATGAAACCTACGTGCAAATCGGTTTCAAAGGCGAAACCCAGATTACTAACGACCTGACGGGCTACGGCCAGTGGGAATACAAAACCTACGCTAACGATACCGAAGGCGCTGGCGACAAATCCTTTAACCGCCTGGCGTTTGCTGGCTTGAAATTTTCCAACTACGGTTCCTTCGATTATGGCCGTAACTACGGTTCAGTGTACGACATTGAAGGCTGGACCGATATGCTGCCGGTATTTGGCGGTGATTCTTACACCTGGACCGACAACTTTATGGTTGGCCGTGCTAACGGTGTCGCAACCTATCGTAACAGTGATTTCTTTGGTCTGGTCGAAGGCTGGAACTTTGCCCTGCAGTATCAGGGTGCGAATGAAAGCGGTTCAAATAACCAGGAAGGGACCAAAAATGGTCACAACAACGTCCGCTTCCAGAACGGTGACGGTTACAGCATGTCCACCACATTTGACTTCGCCGATGTGGTTCCGGAATTAGAGGGATTAACCATCGGGGCAGCCTATGCCACTTCCGATCGTACCAACGATCAGGTGGCTTATGCGGGTATTGAGAATCGCTACGGTAGCGGTAAGAACGGCAGCGTAAGCGCCGGTGGCGATAAAGCTGACGTCTGGACCGTCGGCGCAAAATATGATGCTAATAACATCTATCTGGCGATGATGTATGCGGAAACCCGCAACATGACGCCGTTTGGCGACGCTGGTATTGCTAACAAAACGCAGAACTTCGAAGTGACCGCGCAGTATCAGTTCGACTTTGGTCTGCGTCCGTCCCTGGCGTGGGTCTATTCCCACGGCGTTGACGTTGGCGTTCATACCAACAGCCATGGTTCTTACCTGACCGACCAGGATCTGGTGAACTACATCGATCTGGGTGCAACTTACGCCTTCAACAAGAACTTCTCTAGCTACGTTGACTACAAAATCAACCTGCTGGATGAAGATTCCCGCTTCTATAGCGCAAACGGCATCTCTACCGATAATATCGTTGGCGTCGGCATGATCTATCAGTTCTAAACTGTCAGCGATAAAACAAAGCCCGCATCACACGCGGGCTTTTCTTTTTTATCAACATCAAGACTATGGCGCTTCCTGCAGCGCCAGACGCACAAAGCCATTGTTCTGCGCCAGCAGTTCATGGGCTTTCCAGGCATCCATCCCGGTAAGCACCATCAATACCGCTGTTTTACAGTTATGGTCGCAGCTTTCCAGCGCCGCTTTCGCCGCCGCGCGCGTGCAGCCGCCCGCCTCCATCACAATCGCAATTTGCCGCTCCATCATCTGCGTGGTATTACCGCGAATATCAACCCGCATATTGCTATAGACTCGGCCAGTACGGACGGCCAAAGCGGTGGTCAACATATTGAGCACACGATTTTGCGCGGCAATCGCCTTCGGATTGCCATATCCCGCCACTACTTCAGCGCCGGTTTGCGGCGCAATGACGATATCGGCGAGTTCGGCGGCTTCGCTGTGCACGTTGCGGGTAATCAGCGCCCTTGTCGCCCCCAGTGACCAGGCATGACGCATCGCGCCCCATAGCCACGGCGTTTTCCCGCGAACGGAAAGCCCGATCAACAGGTCTTTTTGCGTGAACCCGATGGCCTGGAGATCCAGCACGCCACGGTTATAGTCCTGCGCCGCCTCGCCCATATCGTGCAGCATCGCCAGCGCCCCGCCCGCAATCAACCCCACCAGCGGATGCTTTTCATCCGGCGCATACGCATTGGCGGCCAACACCGCGTTGCGCCCCGAAGCGCCCGCCCCCGCAATCACGACCCGACCACCGTGACTTAAGGTCGCCACCGCGCGGTCGACCAAACGAGTCAGCTCGTCAAGACAGGAAGTAACAGCGTCGGAGATTATCTTATCTTCTTGATTAATAAGATTTAACATATCATGAGTGGACAGTCGGTCAATTTCAGCGGTCGTCGAACTGCGTCTTTCCATGACTGAACCTGCAAGCTTAATGCTCATAAACGGACTCCTTATTATGGGTTCTTCAACAATACTAAAGTGTTTTGTATGGAAAGCTCTGCGAGTACGGTCACAAAGAAAGGTTTGGTTTTGTCAGGGCTCGATGACTTTAAGAAAAGGGATACATCGGCGATAATGATTTTTTGCCGTTGATAATAGAAGGTTTTCATGCGCAATATGCCGCAACAGCCACCTCAGGCCAGGCGCCCAATGAAGCTCAGTACGCTGGTGACGCTGATGGTATGCAGCGTGATTGTTTCCGTCCTGTTGGTGGTATACGCCTTCTATTTCATGCAGATAACTAAAGCGACTCGCACCGGTCTGCAGGACAAGGCCTTTGCCATCGCCCGCACGCTGGCCGATTCCCCAGAGATCAAGCGCGGGCTCGCGACGTCGCCTGAACAAAATATTATCCAGCCAATTGCTACAGCGGTACAGCAGCGCAATGGTCTGCTCTATGCCGTTATCACGGACATGGATGCGGTGCGTTACTCGCACCCCAATACCCATCTGATTGGCCAGCATTTTATCGGTGCCGATTTGCAGCCTGCGCTCAAAGGCCATGAGAATCTGTCAATTAATCACGGCGTTCTGGCAGAAGCGCTGCGCGTTTTTACGCCCATCTACGACAACCAGCATCGGCAAATTGGCGTGGCGATTGTCGGTATTTCACTGCAGAAGGTGGATGAACAGATTAGCGAAGCACGCTGGAACGCCATCTGGTTTGTATTGTTTAGCGCGGTGGTGGGCACGCTGGGTATCTGGGGGCTGGTACGCGTGCTGAAAAATATCTTATTTGGCTTCGAGCCGCATGAGATCTCCAGAATGTTCGAGCAGCGCCAGGCCATGCTGCAATCCATGCGTGAAGGGGTTATAGCCGTTGACGACAAAGGCCGCGTAACCCTGATTAATCAGGCCGCACGTCACATTCTCTTTTCGGCTGATGCCCATGCTTTAGGGGCGGAGCAACACGCACCGCTGCTCAGCAATCTCAAAGAAGTGCTCGCCAGCGGCTCGCCGGTGACCGATCGTGAAATGGGCTGCAATGGTCGCCTGCTGCTATGCAATATCGTTCCGCTGCGCAACAACAGGCGCGTCATTGGTGCCATCGGCACCTTCCGCGACAAAACCGAAGTGAGCCAGCTGATGCAGCGTATGGATGGACTGGTCAACTATATCGACGCCCTGCGCACCCACTCCCATGAATTTATGAATAAACTGCACGTCATTCTTGGGTTATTGCACATGAAGCGCTACGACAAGCTCGAAGACTACATTCTGCAAACCGCACAGAACTATCAGGCGGATATTGGTACGCTGCAGCACAAAATAAAATCACCGATTATTGCCGGTTTCCTGCTGGGTAAAATCAACCGTGCGGGCGATATGGGCGTCAATCTGACGCTGGCGGAAGAGAGTCTGGTGCCCGATAACCCGAACGAAGAACAGGTGGCGGTACTGGTGACCGTACTCGGCAACCTGATTGAGAACGCCCTCGACGCCATGGCCGACCAGGGCGAAGGTGAAATTGGCTTGCTGCTACACTACCAGAACGGCTGGCTTAGCGGCGAAGTCAGCGACGATGGCCCAGGGATAGACCCGGTGCGCATTGACGCTATTTTCAATAAAGGATTTTCAACCAAAGGCGAAAACCGCGGTGTCGGGCTGTTCCTGGCCCGCCAGCAGACGGAAAACCTTGGCGGGACGCTTTCCGTCGAGTCGGAGCCGGGCGTATTTACGCAATTTTTTGTACATATTCCGTGGGACAGCGAGAGGAACAGCGCGTGATTAATGTGTTAATAGTCGATGATGATGCCATGGTGGCCGACCTGAATCGTTGCTATATCGAGAGAGTGGACGGTTTTGCCTGCTGCGGTATCGCGTCTACGCTCCAGCAGGCGCGAGATAAGCTTGTGGATCCTTCACTGTCTATCGACCTTATCCTGCTGGATGTTTATATGCAGCAGGACAACGGGCTGGATCTGCTGCCAGAAGTCCGTAATGCCGGGCGAGCGATTGACGTTATCATGATCTCCTCCGCTTCCGATGCCGCCACCGTTCAGACTTCGCTGCGCTACGGCGTGGTGGACTATCTGATTAAGCCTTTCCAGTTCCCGCGTTTTGAAGAAGCGCTACTGAGCTGGCGCGAAAAAAAACAGCTGATGGGGAGCCACGCCTACTATGAACAGGCCGACGTCGATCGCCTGCTGCACGGTGGTTCGCCCGAGTTGGCAGACACCAAGCGGTTGCCGAAGGGGTTGACGCCACAGACTCTGCGCACATTGTGTCAGTGGATTGATACACACCCGGAAACGGAGTTTTCCACCGACGACCTGGCGCAGGCAGTGAACATTTCCCGCGTGTCGTGTCGTAAGTATCTGATCTGGCTTGCGCAGATCAATATCCTCTTTACCAGTATTCACTACGGTGCGACCGGTCGCCCGGTCTATCGCTATCGCCTGCAGCCGGAACAATACGGCCTGCTCAAACAGTACTGTCAGTAAGGTGATAGTCGTTATCCAGTAGCGTGAAACGATAGTGGCGGGCCGAAGACAGGACCACCTTTTTCGTTTTCGTCACGAAAATCGCTTCAATATCCGGCCTTGCGCGCAGCGCCGCGCAGCCCTTCTCGACACCCATGCCATACATCAACGTGGTCCAGATATCGCCATCGATGGAGTTTGTGCTGACGATCGTCACGCTATCGAGTTCGTTATTCAGAGGGTAGCCGGTACGCGGGTCGAGGATATGATGATACAGCTGGCCATCTTGTTCAAAAAAACGCTCATAGATGCCGGAGGTCACCACCGATTTATTTTCGACGTTGAGCGTACCAATCATCGCCCCGGCGGTAGAGAACGGTTTTTTTATGCCAATCGACCACCCCCCTTCCGGCGTACCCAACGTTTGTACGTTGCCACCAAGATTGATGAGCCCCTGCTCCACGCCCTCCTGGCATAAAAAATCGCGCACGCGGTCGGCAATATAGCCCTTTGCGATCGCGCCGAGATCGATCTCCATTCCCGGCAGCGCCAGGAAAACACTCTCGTCGCTATCGTTGAGGATGACCTGCTCGTGTTTGGTCAGCGTCAACAGATGCGCAATTTCATCCGCAGGCGGCACGCTGTCGCCCTTAAAGCCGATGCGCCAGCGTTTTACCAACGGTCCAATCGCCAGGTTAAAAGCACTCTGCGGGAGTTCGCTCGCCGCTTTCGCACATTTGATCAAGGTATAAACCGGGTGACTGACCTTCACCGCACGTTGGCCTGCCGCATGGTTGATGTCCATCACCTGCGACTGAGCACGATTTACGGTCAGCAGATCTTCATATTGCTTAATCAGACGGAAAACGCGAGAGGCAAGGGCCTCATCGTGAACGAAGAGTTTTAACAGGATGGGCGACCCCATCAGAACGGCGGAATAGCTGTATACCCGAGCGGTATCTGACATCAAACTCCCCCTTCAAATCAGTTGAAATAGCCCGGCAATGCCGGGCTATGGGACTGGGTTACGCTGATTCAAGCATGGCCCAGGGCACCTGTTGCGCGCGCAGCGCAGCCTGATGGCCAGCGAGCGTACCAAAGATAATAATATCAGCAACAGCGTTCCCGCCAATTCGGTTGCCACCGTGGATACCACCGACCACTTCACCGGCAGCAAAGGCTCCTGGAATCACCTGTTTTTGCGCATTCAGCACGTGGGTTTCGGTATTAATGGTCACCCCGCCCATAGTGTGGTGCACGCCTGGCGCAATCTGAATCGCGTGGAACGGCCCTTCATTAATCGGTGCACGCAGCGCCGTTTTACGACCAAACTCTTCGTCGTCCTGTTTCGCTACCGCATCGTTATAACGGGCAAGCGTGGCGAGGAAAGTCTCTTCGTCTAGTCCCAGTTTAGCCGCCAGTTCACTCGCGGTGCTCGCGCTGGTGACCAGTCCTTTAGCGATATACTCATCTGCCGCTTTATTTTTGCTGCGGACGTGTTCATCAAAGACGATGTAGGCATATTGCTCCGGCAGCGCAATGATAGCGGCCGAGACTTTATCGCGCGTTTCCATTTCGTTAAAGAAGCGGTTGCCCTGCTGGCTCACCAGAATCGCGCCGCCGCCGCGGATGGATTCCGACACCAGATAAGAGGTTTTCTGTTCCACTGTCGGGTGAATCTGGATTTCGCCCATATCCACCGTACCCGCACCAATACGCTCCAGCAGGGCAATACCGCCGCCGGTTGCGCCTTTGTGGTTGGTGGTCACGAAGCCCGCCAGATCCGGGCGGTATTTCACCACCATCTCGCTGTTAGCGCTGAAACCGCCGGTCGCCACAATGATGCTGCGGGTCGCAATGGTGACGCTCTCCTGCTCCTCGGTCAGCAGGCGTACCGCCGATACTTCACCGCCTTCCATCACAATATCGACCACCGAAGTGTCGAGCATGACATCAATCTCGCGTTTTGTGACATTACGCACAAGGCCGCTGATGAGATAACCGCCCACGGCAGAACCGTCTTTTGGACGGTGAGTACGGTCAATACTCATGCCGCCGGTGGTGGTGATGTCGTTGAGCATGATGCCGCGATCCGCCAGCCATTCGATCGCCTGCGGCGCATTTTCCACAAAGCGATGCAGCAGCGCCGGGTTGTTTTTGTTTTTACCGCCCTTCAGCGTTTCGGCGTAGAACAGCTCTTTACTATCCTGAATGCCTTTCACGCGCTGGAAGCGGGTTTCCGCCGCGTTCATCCCGGCAGAAGCCTTAATCGTGTTGCCACCGATGGTCGGCATTTTTTCAACAATCAGCACGCTGGCGCCATCATCATGGGCCTGAATCGCCGCCGCCAGACCGGCGCCACCGCTGCCCACCACGACCACGTCGTAGGCTTTTGGCGCTGCGGCATCGCCGCCCTCTTCCGCCGCCAGCGCTTTACTGGATTTCACCATCGCTTTGGAGACCGCTTTTTTCACCGCCTCGCTCTGGCTGGTCGCACCGGAAATGGCGTCAACATGTGGCGTATTCGCGTCGAGGATACGGGAACGAATCTCTTCAAAGCTGGTGACGAACTCAACGTCCTGATCGACGCCACCGGTCAGCTCGATATCGGCAATACGGTCGGTTTCCAGGCTTACGTTGATAACCAGTTCGCCGGCATCATCCTGAACGGTCTCCACGAATACGCCCGGCTTAAATTTTGACACCGTCATGCTCATGTCGCGGATCATCGCTTCCACCAGCGAGAAGCGCCACAGCGGTTCCGGAATGTTCAGCGCTTCACGCTGGGTGCTATCAATAAACAGATCCAGCGTCTGGCCGTCCGCAATACGGTCCGCCCAGTCCGGATAGGCAATGCAGGCACGGCCGACGGCCACCAGGTCATAACCGTGATCCATGGCGCTTTCAATATCGCTGTCATTAACCACACCGCCCACGCCCATCACCGGCACCTGGGCCAGCGTTTCAGAGCGCATCGCGACATATTTTTCAATCAGCGGGGTCGGATCGTTGGTCTCTACAATGGACGGGCGCAGGGTTGCACCGACGGAGAAGTGCAGGTAGTCCAGACCTCGTGCGGCCAGTTTTTCCAGCAGATACATTGTGTCGTTGAAGCGGATCCCCGGGACTTCCATCTCTTCCGGCGAGAAGCGATAGCCGATAATAAAGGCATCATCCGCATACTGGCGTACCATCTTATGGGTGATATCCAGCACCGCCAGCGGGAATTTTGCGCGGTTGTCACGGCTGCCGCCCCACTCGTCGTCGCGTTGGTTAGAGTTTGGGGAATAGAATTGTTGGATCAGATAGGTATTCGCGCCGTGCAGTTCCACGCCGTCGAAACCGGCCTGGATAGCGCGGCGCACGGCTTCACCAAATTTACCGACCATGCCTTCCACTTCTTCCGTGGTCAGCGCGACCGGTGTTGCTGCGCCTTCACGCGGCGCAGCCACGGCGCTTGGGCCGACCGGCGTGCGCCCACCGATCAGCTTCGGATCGACCATACGGCCGCCGTGATAAATTTGCAGCAGCGCTTTGGAGCCCTGGGATTTGATGGCTTCGGCAATTTTCGCCAGCCCGGCAATTTTATCGTCGCTGTCGATCCCCAGAGCCCCCGGGAAGGCCAGACCTAAGTCATCCACAAAGCAGCATTCGACGATGATGGTGCCGATACGTCCGGCACGGGCACGGTAGTACTCCACCAGCTCGCTGCTGACTGAGCCATCGAAATAGCCTGAACACGTCGTCATGGGGGCCATAAACAGACGGTTTTTCAACTCGGTGCCATTGGGCAAGGTAAAGGAGCTAAGTACGCGATGATCACTGTTCATAAGAATAAACTCCAAACTTTAAAAAATTAAATTCAAGAATTCGGGATCGGGCTGCATTTGAGTTATTTGTTATGCCGATATCATGATATTAATATAGCGATAATTTTAGTTACTAAAGTCATTACGTTAGTTATAAAACTATTTAATCCCACGAATAACAGGAATACCCCCATGGTGTTACTAATTAGAATATATTTCATTCACAATTATTTAATAAAATCGCTTAAAAATATAACTTAGCAAACAGTGGACAAACCAGTCGCAAACACAAATAAAAACCAACAAAAACAATGATATAAAATTTAATACAGGAACTAAAAATCTCCTTTATATAATTTTTATCATACTCAATAACCGCCAATAACCTATAATCTTATAGGGTTATTCTGATCAGAAGAAAAATAACACTGCGCTTGTCTTTTTTTGATCGTGATCAATTGTAATCGCCTTCAAAAGAGCATTATATAAATATAAGAATTTTTCACATTGGTGCTAAATAAAATAGCGTCAATGACCCATACTCAAAATTGCCTGCAACACTTTTGAAAGATAAATAAAGTAAAAAAACTAAAAAAAGCAGAAAGGCAGTTTTTGCGAATCGAATTATTAACTACTTATAGAAGCGTAATATGAACGAGAAATCTGCGACATCGCACTCGCCGACGCCGGTGAGTAAACCGAAAGACGGCAAGAAAAACCGTCTTGTGATGATGGCCCTGCCCATTATCGTGGCCGTGCTATTACTTTTCGTCCCGGTTCCTGACGGGCTTCCACCTTATGCCTGGCACTACTTTGCCATCTTCGTCGGCGTGATCGTTGGCCTTATCTTCGAACCGCTGCCGGGTGCCGTCATTGGTCTGACCGGCGTGGTCGCCATTGCGCTGTGCAGCCAATGGGTGCTGTTTAGCCCGGAACAGATGGCTGCCGATAAATTCCATCTGGCGGGCGCCTCCTTTAAATGGGCGGTCAGCGGTTTTGGTAACTCGACCGTGTGGCTGATCTTTGGTGCCTTCATGTTCGCCGCCGGTTACGATAAAACCCGTTTCGGTCGCCGACTGGCGCTGATTCTGGTGAAATATCTCGGTCGCCGCAGCCTGACGCTCGGCTACGCCATCACGCTGGCGGACCTGCTGCTGGCACCGTTTACGCCCTCTAACACCGCGCGCAGCGGCGGGACCATCTACCCGATTATCGCCAACCTGCCGCCGCTGTATGGCTCTAAACCGAACGACCCGAGCGCCCGTAAAATCGGCTCCTATCTGATGTGGGTGGCTATCACCGCCGCTTGTATTACCAGCTCGATGTTCCTGTCAGCCCTCGCCCCTAACCTGCTGGCGCTGGCGCTGGTGAAAAGTATTGTCGGTATCAACATTTCCTGGGGCACCTGGTTTATCGCCTTCCTGCCGCTCGGCGTGCTGCTTATCCTCACCATGCCGCTGCTGGCCTACTGGTTCTACCCACCGGAAGTGAAGGTGAACGATGAAGTGCCGCTGTGGGCCGCTCGTGAGCTGGAAAAACTGGGTAAACTGTCACGCAATGAAATTCTGCTGCTGGTATTCGTCTGCTGCGCGTTGATGATGTGGATCTTCGCTGCGGCGTGGATTGAACCCGCAATGGCCGCCCTGTTGATCATCGGCCTGATGCTGTGGACCGGCGTGCTGGAGTGGAACGATATTACCGGCAACAAAGCGGCCTGGAACACCTTTGTCTGGTTTGCCACCCTCGTGGCGCTGGCCGACGGCCTCTCTTCCACCGGCTTTATCGGCTGGCTGGGTAAAGAAGGCGGTATGCTGATGAGCGGTATCTCTCCGGGCGTGGCGACCATCGTGCTGCTGCTGGCGTTCTATCTGCTGCACTATCTGTTTGCCAGCACCACCGCGCACACCACCGCGCTACTGCCGGCGATGCTCACGATTGCCTCCACTATTCCGGGTATGAATATGGAAGTGTTCGTGCTGCTGATGGTGACCTCGCTGGGTATCATGGGGATCATCACCCCGTACGGCACCGGCCCAAGCCCGATTTACTACGGCAGCGGCTACCTGCCAACCAAAGACTACTGGCGCCTCGGCACCATCTTTGGCGGCATCTTCCTGGTCGCCCTGCTGGTCATCGGCTACCCGTGGATGTCTATGATGTTCTGATTCATAACCGTCGGAGGGCAACCTCCGACGGTTTTATTTTTATGGAGTGAAGAGCTATGTCGAACAAACCGTTTGTCTACCAGGACCCCTTCCCGCTGTCTCATGACAATACCGAATACTATCTGCTGAGCCGCGAGCACGTTTCTGTTGCCCAATTTGACGGTCAGGATGTTCTCAAGGTTGAGCCTGAAGCGTTAACCCTGCTGGCCCAGCAGGCGTTTCACGATGCTGCCTTTATGCTGCGCCCTTCTCATCAGCAACAGGTCGCCGCTATCCTCAGCGACCCGGAAGCCAGTGAAAACGATAAATACGTCGCGCTGCAGTTCCTGCGTAACTCCGATATTGCCGCTAAAGGCGTGCTGCCAACCTGCCAGGACACCGGCACCGCAATCATCATGGGGAAAAAGGGCCAGCGCGTATGGACCGGGGGTGGCGATGAAGCCGCGCTGTCGCAGGGCGTGTATAACACCTATATCTCCGACAACCTGCGCTATTCGCAGAACGCCGCGCTGGACATGTATAAAGAAGTGAACACCGGCACCAACCTGCCGGCGCAGATTGACCTCTACAGCGTAGATGGCGACGAATATAAATTCCTGTGTATCGCCAAAGGCGGCGGTTCCGCGAACAAAACGTATCTGTATCAGGAAACCAAGGCGCTGATCACCCCGGCGAAGCTGAAAAATTACCTGGTTGAGAAGATGCGTACGCTGGGTACAGCGGCCTGCCCGCCGTACCACATTGCTTTTGTTATTGGCGGAACTTCCGCAGAATCGACGCTGAAAACCGTCAAGTTGGCCTCCACTCGCTACTACGATGGTTTGCCGACCGAAGGTAACGAGCACGGTCAAGCGTTCCGCGACGTGACGCTGGAACAAGAGCTGATGGAAGAAGCCCGTAACCTCGGTCTCGGCGCACAGTTTGGCGGTAAATATTTTGCCCATGATATCCGCGTGATCCGTCTGCCACGTCACGGTGCATCGTGTCCGATTGGGATGGGCGTCTCCTGCTCTGCCGACCGTAACATTAAGGCTAAAATCAACCGTGACGGCATCTGGATTGAGAAGCTGGAGCACAATCCGGCGCAATATATTCCCGAGGCACTGCGTCAACAGGGTGAAGGCGATGCGGTCAGCATCAACCTCAACCAGCCGATGAGCGAGATTCTGGCTCAATTGTCTGCTCATCCGGTCTCTACCCGTCTGTCGCTGAACGGCACCATTATCGTCGCCCGCGACATTGCGCACGCCAAACTCAAAGAGCGACTGGATAACGGTGAGCCGCTGCCGCAATACGTCAAAGATCACCCCATTTACTATGCTGGCCCGGCAAAAACGCCTGAAGGTTATGCATCCGGCTCCTTAGGCCCAACCACCGCTGGCCGCATGGACTCCTATGTTGACCTGCTGCAGTCTCACGGCGCCAGCATGGTGATGCTGGCGAAAGGTAACCGTAGCCAGCAGGTGACCGACGCCTGTCACAAACACGGTGGCTTCTACCTCGGCAGCATCGGTGGTCCGGCCGCCGTGCTGGCGCAAACCAGCATCAAGAGTCTGGAATGCGTGGCCTACCCGGAACTCGGGATGGAAGCTATCTGGAAAATTGAGGTAGAAAACTTCCCGGCGTTTATTCTGGTCGATGATAAAGGGAATGATTTCTTCCAACAGATACAGAATAAACAGTGTGCAGGCTGTACTCAGCGCTAAATTTGCTCACTCATTCTCACTCAAAGCCCCTCTCGGGGCTTTTTTTTACTTCAGCATAAGCCATTCGGCTTAAATATAAATATCCGTTATTTTGACTCACTTCGATAGTTTTATATTTTTTAATCTCAATGTAACAAAACATGTAAAACAATATAATTAAATGTCAGTGTAAAAAATACATATTTAATTAATTATCGATCGCTAGTATAACGCTAACCTCTTAATAATCATAAAATAGACGAAAAACGATCATTTTACCCGCTTAAACATTCACGACGCAAATTTAAAACTGATGCTCTCATATGTTTTTAAAAATACTATTGTGATCTCTGGCAAAAAGAAAACAATAAACACTATTACATTTATAAAATTAAGACCCCCCTTAAAAGGCATATTATCGCGATGTTTTTTAATATGAATTTCTTAAGGATTTTTAAATGCGCAACAAAACCAAATTAACGCTGTTATCGCAGTGTATTTTTATTTCGCTGGCTTCTTTTTCTGGCTCTGCGCTGGCTGATACCTGTGCCGGTAACGACATTTCTCAGACCTGTGGTTTAACGCTCTACCCAGATGGTAACTACTACCAGGATTCAGGTGTTACAAATGCCGTTATCGCGAATGAGACAACCCTGCATACGGATGTGTTTATGGACGGCCATCGTGGTGACAACGATACCCAATCGCTGGTCGTTAACCAGTCCGATATGACCGGTTACTATATCGACGGGAGTAATGGCGGTACGGCTAACATCACTCTGGAAAATAACTCAACCGCAGACATGATTGAAGTCGGCTCAGTCGGCACGACAACGAACACCACTGTTACCGTTGACAACTCGACGCTGAATGGTGAAAACAGCAGCGTTGCCTATGATAATAACGGCAATGGTGGCCCAACAGCGGGCGACAAAGACTATATGCACGGCGCAGCCATCTATCTGGATCCGCAGGACGCTGGTGCCCACAATGTTAACATTATCAACGGCAGTCACATAAATGGCAGTATTATCAGCGCCGGTCAGGGTGAGCAGAATATCGCCGTCAGCGGCGATAGCACTATTAGCTCCGCCGGTATTTATGCCGGTAGCGCGAAATCAGCAACGACAATTTCATTAACCAACTCCAGCCTTGATGCTGAAGGCAGTAAAGTCGCTGCTTTAATACCTCCAGCCAATCCCCATTTTGATGATGTCGGTATTGCCGCCTACAGCACCAATACGCTGAATCTGAATATCAACAGCAGCGATATTACAGGTGATATCGCTCTACTAAATAACAATAGCAAAACCGCTGCCGCCACAAACGTTAATATAACCAATGGTTCAACCGTTAACGGTGATATCACGCTGAAAGGAAATGCCGACAGCACCATTTACGTGGATAACAGTACGGTCAACGGCGATATCAACACCGGTGCTGGCAATGACACCATCACGCTAGCCAACAACTCACAGGTCAACGGCAACATTGATGGTGGCACCAAAGGTACCGATACTCTCAATCTTGACGAGAGCAGCACTATCAATGGTGAGATCAGTAATATCAACACGGTAAACACCGCGGGCAACAACGATATCACTACCGATAAAGTCGACAACGATACCACCTGGAACATTGACAACGGTTCAACGCTAACGGCGGACACCACCGGCAATGACGTTCAGGTCAATATGTCGACAGATAGTCAGGCTGAGTTGGGCAATGTTGATGCCAGCGCGGGAGATACCCTGGTCGTCACCAGCACCGCTCTCAGCACCGCTAACCAGCAGAACGTCGAAGTCGCCACCTTCACCACCGCTTCAGGCACCCCAACCGATGCCGTCACCGCCACCTTCGCCAATGGTTCTCAGCAGGTGGAAAGCCGTAGCGGCGCGTATAACTACGAAGATACCTTGACCGAGCAGCAGGTCGCGGCAGCGGGCCTTCAGGATACAACCGGGACCGCCTATAACGTTCTGTTCAGCAGCTCTCGTGGCGAACTGGCCAGCGACGTGCAGGGCATGATCGCCGGTCTGGATGCCGCCAAGCAGGCGGGCCGTATGATCACCGACGATCTGGCGAACCGCCTGAACCAGGTACACCTGCAAAACCTGTTCGGCCACGGTGTCGATGGTGCGCAGGTGTGGGGTGATTTCCTCTACCAGAACGGCGATTACAGCGATGACGTTGGCTATAAAGACATTACCCAGGGCGTACAGGGCGGTGTGGATTGGACCTCACATCTCAACAATGGCGATAGCCTGACCGGCGGTATCGCGCTGGGCTGGACCCGCAGCCGCGATCGCAGCACCAACGGCGGTAGCAACAACTTTAACGACAGCGTCTACGGCAACTACTACAGCGTGTACGGCGGCTGGCAGCAGTCTCTGCACGATAACCTGTGGGGCATGTTCGTTGACGGCAGCTTCAGCTATGGTGATATGCGCTATTCCACTTCGGCAAACAACGTTAGCAATGCCACCACCGGCATGACCCAGGCGCTGGACGGCTCTTCCGACGGGAATCTGTACACCACCCAGGCACGTGCGGGCGTTAACATCGTATTACCGGGCGAAACGGTCCTCCAGCCATATGCAACCCTCGGCTGGGATAAAGCGCAGGAAGACGGCTTCTCTGACCAGGCCATCACCTTCGGCGACAGCCAGGTATCGGAATGGAACACCGGCATCGGTATGCGGGTGACCACCAAACTGGCGGATCTCAATAAAAACGTTGAACTGTATCCATGGCTGGATGCGCGCTATCAAACCGAGTTTAGCGATAACACCGATATCAAAGCGGCGGACTATCACAACACTGACGGTCATAACGCCACAATGGGTATCTTCGGCGCAGGGATTAATACCACCATCGGTAAAGATTTCTCCCTGAATACCGGCGTGTACTTCGGTACCGGCGATGTGGATAACGATGCCAGCGTCCAGGCGGGCGTAAGTTACCACTTCTAATCTCTCTTCAGGCCCTGAATCACAGGGCCTTTTTCATTGCGTCTTCTTTTATCTACTATACAAAAATCGCCTTACAACGCCTATTTATCGCTTTTCAACGCTATATACGTCACATTTTCTCACATCAATCATTTTGTATAGTAAACAAAAAACCTACACTTTCGCCATCGTTTACCACAACAGGACAGCAACCATGAGATTAGGACTGGATATTGGCGGAACCAAAATAGAGGCGGTGGTATTAAATGACGGCGGTGAAGTGGTTTATCGCCAGCGCTACGCCACGCCAAAACAGCGCTATGAGGATTTCTTTCAAGCCGTGATCGGCGCTATCCATGCAGCCCGCGAAGCCACGCAGCAAAATATCTCCATAGGCCTGGGGATCCCCGGCGCCGTCGCTCGCGATGGCTTAATCAAAAACTCGAACATCCTGGTGCTAAATCAACAGCCGTTTGTTGATCATCTTGAACAACAGCTTGCCATGCCCGTTGCCGTCACCAATGACGCCAACTGCTTCACCTTATCGGAAGCCATCGATGGCGCCGGAAAAGGCTACGGCGTGGTGTTTGGCGTTATCTTAGGCACCGGCTGCGGCGGGGGGTTATGCGTCGACAACCGTTTGATTACCGGGCCAAATGCCTGTGCTGGCGAATGGGGGCACAACGCTCTTCCTCACTATCACCCCCAGAAAGACGGTGACAGCGACGTTTGCTACTGCGGACAGAGCAACTGTATAGAGAGTTTTATCTCAGGAAGCGGCCTGGAACGACAGTATTTTCAGAAATTTAGTAAACATGATAAGGTGCCGGACATTATTACCCAGTTGAACGCGGGCAATACGGCCATTGCCGCCTTGTGGGATCGTTATCAGGATCAGGTTGCAAGAGCGCTGGCCGGGGTGATCAATACCCTTGATCCCGATGCCATTGTGCTTGGCGGCGGCGTGTCAAATATTCCTCAACTGTATACGGGACTACAACAACGCATTGCACAGTATGTTTTTGGCCGGCAATGCTGTACCCCGGTTATACAGGCGCATCATGGCGACAGTAGTGGTGTGCGCGGTGCGGCGTGGCTGGGTGAACAGCGTCGTTAACACAGAGTGGGAGTGAGATGGCTAAAGCAGTCAGAATACGTGATATCGCCGCCGCATGCGGCGTATCACCCGGTGCGGTTTCACGTGCATTGAAAGGCCAGCCGGGTCTGGGCGAGGAGACGCGGCTACGCATCATCGCCGCCGCCGAGCAGCAGGGTTACGATTTTTCGCGCCTGCGCAGCGATAAAATAAAACGCGTTCTGTTTTTGCTCCATCGCCAGCATAATATCAACCGTGCGCTGCCCTTCTATTCACCGCTGTTTTTAGCCATTGAGGCCGAATGCCGTGAACAGGGCATCGCCCTGAGTTTTCTGGCAACCGGCCCCGGTGACGCTCTGGCCGAGCAGGTGATGCTGCATCAGCCTGATGCGCTAATCTGTGCCGGTTTTTTTGAGCCGGAGCTGATAGCCATGCTGGAACAACTTAAGCTGCCGCTGGTGCTGATCGACCTCTGGTCACCGGGTCTTCCGTGTATCAATCCCGACAACATGCAGGGCGGCTACCTTGCCACCCGTCATTTACTGGCACAGGGCCGTCAGCGCATCGCCTTTCTCGCCAGTACGCTCTCGCACTACAGTATCCGTCAGCGTGAAAAAGGCTACCGCCAGGCTCTGTATGAGGCACGGGTGCTAATGCCACCGGAGTACGAGGCTATCGCGCTACCGCAGGTTGATACCGAACAATCACTGGTACGGGCCATTCACGAGCTTTTTGACCTCGCCGAGCCGCCTGATGCCATTTTTACCTATAACGATGCCACCGCGCTATTGGTGTTAGCGGTGTGTGCAGAACGCGGGATCCGCGTGCCGCAAGACGTGGCGTTAGTGGGCTTTGATGATATTGAACCTGCGGCGTGGTCACAGCCGCCGTTAACTACGATCGCCGTCGATAAGCAGCGGTTGGGGCGCGAAGCGCTGGAGATATTGCTGTCCGGGAAAAGTGAGACGAACGTTCTGCTACCGGTAGAACTGGTGGTACGCGCCAGCTCCGGCGCGTAACAGATTATCGTGAATGCCCGGCGGCGCTCTCACGCCTCGCCCGGGCTTTCCTTAACGCTTATGGCGTTACCATATTGAACCAGAACTCGAATTTATCCATATAGCCCAGCATCTCGTCCAGCTTCGCATGATTGCCAGTGACACGTACGTCACCCTGCGCTTCTGCCTGCTGCAGTGATTCTTGCTTCAGGATAATTTTGTTTAGAGTATCGCGGTTAAGCACAATGGTGGCGTCCGGGTTGCTGGCCTGAACGTTCGCACTATGGTTCAGCACGCCGTTTTCCAGCTCCAGCTTGTATTTGCCCCCCTCGCTGCCAAGATCGACATTAAACACCGCTTTCGCGTTCGCCGCCTTCTCGCCGTTAATATGCACGGCCAGATAGTCGAAGAACATCTCCGGCGACATCGCCTTGACGGTATCCGGGCTGGCCGTATTCGGCGTAGGCCCTTTTACGACGCCATTACGCAGTTCCTGAGCGCCGGTCAGGTAGAAGTTGCGCCATGGACCTGACTCAGCCTGATAACCCAGCTGCTCCAGCGCATCCGCCTCCAGATTGCGTGCTGCCTGGTTGCTCGGGTCGGCGAAGACGATATGATTGGTGACCTGCGCGACCCAGCGATAGTGCCCCTGCGCGTAGTCCGCTTTAGCTTTTTGCATAATCGCATCGGTGCCGCCCATGTAATCGACGTATTTCTTCGCGGCGTCGGTCGGCGGTAGCTCATCAAGGGTTGCCGGGTTGCCGTTAAACCAGCCGAGATAAAACACGTATGTCGCTTTCACGTCGTGACTCACGGAACCATAATAGCCGCGGCTGGCCCATGAGTTTGCCAGGCCCGGCGGCAGCGTGAAATTGGCGGCGATTTCATCGCGAGTCAGGCCCTGGTTAGCCATACGCAACGTCTGATCGTTGATATAACGATACATATCACGCTGGCTTTTCATCAGCTTAACGACGTTCTCATTGCCCCAGGTTGGCCAGTGGTGCTGAGCGATAATAATTTTCGCCTTACCGCCCCAGCGATCAATCACATCATTGACATACTTCGACCACGCCAGCGGATCGCGAATTTTCGCGCCGCGCAGAGAATAAGTGTTGTGCAGCGTGTGGGTCACGTCTTCCGCCGCTTCAATCATCCCCTTCTCTTCCACATACCACAGCATTTCTGACGGCGCTTCCGAACCTGGAGCCATCATAAAATCATAGGTTAAGCCGTCAATGACCTCTTTCTGCCCGGTATGGGTAATGTAATCAGTCGGCTCGATCAGCGTCACGGTCCCTGCAGAAGTGGTGGTTCCCAGACCCGCGCCCACCTGGCCTTTCGCCCCCGGCTTCAGCAGGTTGCCGTACATGTAGCTGGCACGACGACTCATGGCATTCCCGGCCATAATGTTTTCCGACACGGCTTCCTGCATAAAGCCTGCGGGCGCGTAAACTTTTACCTTACCGGATTTCACGTCGTCCTCATCCACAACGCCACGCACGCCGCCGTAGTGATCCACATGGCTGTGGGTATAGATAATCGCCACAACGGGCTTCTTACCGCGATTTTTGTAGTACAGGTCCATTCCCACTTTCGCCGTTTCAGCGGAGACCAGTGGGTCAATAACCGTGATCCCCTCTTTACCTTCCATGATGGTCATATTTGAGAGGTCGAGGTTACGGATCTGGTAGACGCCGTCGGTGACTTCGAACAAGCCGCCAATGTTAATCAGTTGAGACTGACGCCACAGGCTCGGATTCACCGTATCCGGCGCTTTCTCACCCTCTTTAATGAAGTTGTACTGCTGAGGATTCCATACCACGTTGCCCGCAGCGCCCTTAATCAGTTCCTGTGGCAATGGAGCGATAAAACCTTTGTGTGCATTCATAAAGTCGGTCTGGTCAGCGAACGGCAGGGTTTTGTACAGCGCGTCATTGCTCGTTCTGGTCTGTACCGTGGCATCGTTACCCATTTCCTGTGCCATAGCGGGCAGCGAAATCAGGGATGTTGAACACGCCCCGGCAATAGCCATACAGCCAACCATTTTATTCAGTTTCATAAAGCCTCTGTTTATACATTTCGCCGCGCAGGAAAGAAGATACGTAGAGATATACTCGGCGGCAGGTGATACTTAACAAAATAACAATGGCGTAAGGCTAGCACCGGCAGAGATACCGATAAAAAGATAACGCGTTTAAATTTAAATTTGGACGTCAAGACGTTGCATTATTTAAAAATGGATAAATCAACACTCGCCGTACTGCTGTGAAAAAAGATAATGAGCAGCATGCTTATTTAATTCATGTAAAATTATGCGTAAACTTTCTCTTATTATATTGCCCTTCTGCCTCATGGCCTGTACTGCAGAACCGCCCGCGGTGCTGAGCAAAATCGACGCAATTCAAATTCCTGTGGTACAAAATGGCTCACCATCGCGTGACGCGACGGCGATGAACTCACTCTATCAGCAGAATAAATCGATTCTCGATAACATGACGTTAAATCTGAAAACGGACTATCTGCTGAATGTGAAAACTGCCGAAATATTTGACGAACACAGTCAGGCACACCAGGTTTATGTGTCACTGTCAAAACTTGATCAAATACGATTGATGAATCATTTATACCTGAAGGAGCAAAACGCAGCCGGATTGCAGAAGCTTAATGATGTTCTCCGCCCCCTTATCAACGTGTAATTAAATGCCACCGCATCAGGCGGTGGCATTTAATCATTGGGAAGCTCAAGTTATTAAAAACGTTCCGGCAAATTATGGAGTTCCATGAGATAGCCGCCACGTTTAAACGCTATATAGTGACCACTCTTCAATGCGGATAGCACGTTTAATATGCTGCTGCGCGACAGGTGCGTACGTTCCTGAATATAATCAAGAATCGATACGCGCATCCGCATCTCTTCCGGCAGTTGGCTCATGTCCAGCAAATGGTTACGAATCACTGAATAGGTCCGCTGCTGCACCACCAGCGCATCACGATAAAAAAGATAGGCCGTATGGTAGGATAGCAGCGCGGCCACGTCTTCCCACACGCCGTGCTCACGAAACAGCTCCATGGCCGTTTTGGCATCAACGCGCAGGATCGTTGACTCGGTTTCAGCACGCAGCAAATGGCCCCGTACGGGTTGGATCATTTCAGCAATACCGAACAGGTGTGGATCGTAAACGGAGACAATCAGCAGCCCGTCGGAAGCCCTGAGAATTGACAGCTCGCCTTGCTGAAATAAGTACAGCTGGGGCTGGTTTTTGTAGGTCCAGGTCATACGCTTTCGCGGCACAACCTTCATTTTTTCGGCAATCGGCTCAAGCAGTGCCGTCAAACGCTGGATACTTTGTTCCGGGCGGATAGGCGGTAAAATATGCATAGAAATACCTGATTAATTCCATTCCATACGATTATAGAGCGCAACAGGATGTCCGTAAAAATTGCACAATTGCGCATTTACGCACATCCAAAACTCTCGGCAAACCGCAACGTTGTTTAAATTTAAACAAAGGAAACGGTCCCCGGCCTATTTTTCACAAACGCCCACCACGCTCGCCGGTTCAAAAGGCTCGCCAGATAAGGGCCGCGATCCCCGCAAACAGCAGCCATTTCACGATATAGTACACAGCCTTATTCCATTTTTTCAGCCGTTTCCCCACAATACGTATCTGATAAATATAACGAAAACTCCGATTAATACCGCCAATACGATCGCCGACATCGTTTGGTGCCACCGCCGCACTCATTAAGTTACGCCCCAGCCAATGGTTTACCTTTTGCGCCCAGCGATAACGCATCGGGCGTTCAATATCGCAAAATAAAATCAGGCGATTCTCACCGCTGGTATTCTCTGCGTAGTGTATGTAGGTTTCATCAAACAGAACGCCCTCACCATCCCGCCAGCTATAGCGCTCGCCGTCGACCTCAATAAAGCAGCGGTCATCATTCGGCGTCAACAGACCAAGATGGAAACGCAACGATCCCGCGTAAGGATCGCGGTGACGCGGTAAGCGGCTACCGTCAGGGAGAGTCGCAAACATGGCCGCCTTCACCGAAGGAATGCCGCGCAACAGCTCTGTGGTTTTTGGGCACAGCGTATTGGCTGAAGGATGCGCCTCCTCATACCATTTCAGGTAGAAACGTTTCCATCCGGTTTTAAAAAACGAGTTGAAGCCAGCATCGTTGTATTTTTCAGCCGCTTTAATTTTCTCCATATTTTGCAGCCGAATGCCTTCGTCACGGATCACCTCCCAGTGCTCCTGGAGTACAGTAAGCTCGGGAAACGATTCTGGATGTAAATATGGCGTGTTGGCGACGCGAGAAAAAAGGTACATGAAGCCATTCAGCGGTGCAGTAAATGTCGAATGGTCTGAAAGCTGACGCCAGAAGCGAAACCGAACCTTCCCCCTGAAATGCACGTACAGTACGGAAATAATCATTATCAGCAGAACGATATACTTCATCTTTGCTCACCCGACCATAGGTTATTTAAACGTCACCATCAATCACCGCGGTATCAGAAAATCCGCAGCTCAAAAATCTTAGCAAAGAAAATCTGCCCCGGAGAAAATCGAGGAACAAAATGGCGATAGCCGCCAGCACGTCAGGCAACCTGGTGCGCGAGTGAAGAGGATAAAATTCAGAGAATGTTGATAGCGTAGATCGGAACGGGAAGATATACCCAGTCTATACCAAGTGTGATGCTGGTCGTTGAAACAGAATGGCGTAAGTGATTGAATAGTGGCGGAGAGAGGGGGATTTGAACCCCCGGTAGAGTTGCCCCTACTCCGGTTTTCGAGACCGGTCCGTTCAGCCGCTCCGGCATCTCTCCGTTTTGATGGTTGCCATCATGCCAGGAATTTTGGCATTTTAACAGACCCAGTCTCTTCAATTACGTTCAAGTGACGAGTTTACGAGCAGAATGATGATTAAATGGCCCTGGAAAACGAGTGACACTGCCGATAAAGCCGATTTGCCGTGGGCGCAGGCCCTGGCGATCCCGCTGTTAGCCAACTTGTCTATGGACGAGCAGGTGAAGCTGGTTCAGCTTGCCGACCGTTTCCTCCAACAAAAGCGGATGGTGTTTTTACAGGGGCTAACCGTCGAACCGATCACCGAAGCGCGTATCGCGCTGCTGTTCTGCCTGCCCGTTATGGAACTTGGCTTAGAATGGCTTGACGGTTTCCATGAAATTCTCATCTACCCTGCTCCGTTTATTGTCGACGACGAATGGGAGGACGATATCGGGCTGATACACAGCCAACGGGTGGTTCAGTCCGGCCAGAGCTGGCAACAGGGGCCCATCGTGCTCAACTGGCTCGATATCCAGGACTCCTTCGATGCCTCCGGTTTTAATCTGATTATTCATGAAGTCGCGCATAAGCTCGATACGCGCAACGGTGACCGTGCCAGCGGCGTGCCGTTTATCCCGCTACGTGAAGTCGCGGGTTGGGAGCACGACCTGCATGCCGCGATGAATAACATCCAGGATGAGATTGATTTAGTTGGCGAAAACGCTGCCAGCATTGATGCCTACGCCGCGACCGACCCGGCAGAGTGTTTTGCGGTGCTTTCTGAATACTTTTTCAGCGCGCCTGAACTTTTTGCCCCGCGGTTCCCGGCGCTATGGCAACGTTTTTGCAGCTTCTACGGCCAGGACCCATTGCAACGGTTACGAGATAATAGCCAGCAGGATGAAAATCCCCCGGCAGTACACTAAAACAACAGCTTGCGCTAAATTCAGCCAGTTGAATCAGCAAGTTAAATTTAGTGTTGACACAAATATCCATGCCCAGTACTATGCGCCTCGTTCACACGATTCCTCTGTAGTTCAGTCGGTAGAACGGCGGACTGTTAATCCGTATGTCACTGGTTCGAGTCCAGTCAGAGGAGCCAAATTTAGAAAAGCCTGCTTTCGAGCAGGCTTTTTGCTTTTCTGCGGTATTCACCGCAGAATCATCAAATCTGGTAATCCAGCACCGTTTCTTCCAGATCCATCGCCTGGCGCTTGATCTCTTCCAGCGACAGTCCGGCATTGCATAGCTCAATAAAACGCCAGACATAGTTCCGCTGTAGCTGACCACGTTTAAGCCCCAGCCAGACGGTGTTGGCATCAAACAGGTGATGAGTATCCAGCCGCACCAGGCTACCCGATTCCTGTGCATCGCCCGATTGCTCGGCCACCAGGCCGATACCCAACCCGAGCTCGACGTAAGTTTTGATCACATCGGAATCCTGGGCGCTGAGGACGATATCCGGCGTCAATCCCTTACGGTTAAAGGCTTCATCAATGCGCGAGCGCCCGGTAATCCCCTGGCGGTAGGTAATCAGCGGCCAGCGGGCAATCGCTTCAAGCGTCAACGGCGTGGTCTGTGTGAGCGGATGATCGGTTGGAACCAGCAGGCTGTGATGCCAGCGGAACCACGGGAAAGCTACCAGCGTGGCATCATTGCTGAGCCTTTCGCTGGCGATACCGATATCGGCGCCGCCGCTGTGCAGCAGCGCGTCAATTTCCTGCGGCGTGCCCTGAATCAACTCCAGACGCACATCTTTGAAGATTTCACGAAAAGCTTTGATCACTGGCGGCAGACTATAGCGCGCCTGAGTGTGCGTAGTGGCAATCGTCAATACGCCGGATGCATCGTTGGTAAAGAGATCGGCCAGGCGGCGAACGTTGCTGGCCTCATTCAAAATACGTTCGGCAATCACCAGCAGGGCTTTGCCCGGCTCGGTCATGCCTAATAAACGCTTCCCGCGACGAATGAAGATCTCGATCCCTAGCTCTTCCTCAAGTTCGCGAATATGTCGGCTTACGCCAGACTGCGATGTGTAGAGCATATTGGCAACTTCGGTCAGGTTGTAATCCTGCCGTGCCGCTTCGCGAATAATTTTAAGTTGCTGGAAGTTCACGCGTCACCCCGATTCAGTCAGATATGACGCTATTGTTAAAGTTTGTCGACCTGACAAACAAATAATAAAAACCAGCAACATATTCCTGAATGGAATATAAGCTTAGCTCACAAGCTGCAATTCACGGTTATCCAGCATTGGGCGGCTAACCAGCGACATCAAAATCTCTTTCACCGCCTGCGCCTGCGGCGAGAGCTGACCGCGTGCCGAAACGTTAAGCGATAAAGGCAGGCTCATTGACGGTGTCGTGATGCGCGCCATCCAGCCGTTCGCCGCACTGCATAGCGAACGCGCCGCCGACTCCGGCAGTACGGTCACGCCCATACCGCTGGCGATGGCGGCGGTCAGCGTTGAGATTGACTCAATTTCACCAATAATCTTTGCCGTTAAGCGGCGCAGCGAAAACGCTTCGTCAACGCGAGCACGTACCGCGCTATAGTCGCGGGGTAAGAACAGATTCATTTCGGCAACGGCGGTGAGATCGACGCTCTGCCCAGGACAGTCGCGAGTCCCTACCAGATACAGATCTTCTTTCAACAAAGGCTGGCTCACAATCCCCGCTAGCGGCGCACGATCGTACAGTACCGCCATATCCAGTTGACCGTTGAGCAGCTTGTCATTTAGCACCGTGCCGCTGTTTTCATGCAGATAGACCAGCACCTCCGGCAGCTCGTTACGCACAGCCTGTAGCAGCGGCATGGTGATCGAGGACGCCGCCGTTCCCGGCGCAAGGCCAATTGAAACGGTGCCGCTGAGGGTTTGCCCGACGTTATTGACCGCCAGTTGCGCCTGTTCGCACTGGCGCAGAATGGTACGGGCATGCGTATAGAGAACCTTACCCGCTTCGGTCGGTGTCACACCGCGCTTGGTACGGATAAGCAGCTGCTGGTCAAGCTCACCTTCCAGCGTTGCGACCTGCTGACTCAGTGCGGGCTGTGCGATATGCAACACTTCAGCCGCCTGGGTCAGACTGCCGATATCGACGATTTTCACGAAGTATTTCAGTCGTCTTAAGTTCATTTTTGCCTCCGGTAAGAGATCCACTGCCACGCTGGCGTTAAGTAATCGGAGGAGTTGCAAGATGCTTGCCAGTTTTTATTATCTCGCTAAAACCGGCTAAACCTATCGCTGAAGGCCTTTTTGCAACCAGTCAGAAGATTGCCCTATGCCCCATTAGGGGTAAAGATGCACTTTCGCGGTGCAAAGCGGGGAGAAAATGAGCAAGAAAGGCAAAATTGCTGAAATTGTCAGCAAACGAACTTATTCGCGCTTTTCACCCTTTGACAAGCCGTAGGGACATCGATAATATGCGCCCCGTTCACACGATTCCTCTGTAGTTCAGTCGGTAGAACGGCGGACTGTTAATCCGTATGTCACTGGTTCGAGTCCAGTCAGAGGAGCCAAATTTAGAAAAGCCTGCTTTCGAGCAGGCTTTTTGCTTTTCGACTTTCCGCTACCGACTCTGTTCATATTCAATCGCTTCGCGCACTGCCGCCAGCGCAACGCGGAGTTGAGCCATCGAGACCGAACCTAGCGCCACGCGAATTGCCTGCGGGACGTGGGTTGTCACGCAAAATGGTTCAGCGGTTGAAACTGAAATCTGCTTATCCATTAACTGCTTCGCCACCCTGTCAGCCCGACTCTCCTCGGCCAGCGGTAGCCAAAGAAACCATGAGTCCGGGTGGCTGATACACGGCAGCGGCCCCAGCACTTCGCGGGCAAGAAGCTGGCGCTGGCGAGCATCGCGCCTTTTCTGCTTCGCCAGTTGTGAAACGGTCCCGTCAACAATCCACTGGCAAACCAGCGCACTCATCAACGAAGGCGTATTCCACGTGGTTGCCCGAATAGCACGTTCAAGCGCCGGACGCCAGGCCTCCGGGCAGACGACCATCCCCACGCGTATTCCGGTGGCAACATCTTTCGAAAAGCCGCTTACATAAACCGTTCTTTCCGGCGCATAGCTCGCCACCGGCGATGGCATACGTGTAACCAGATAGGCGTAAGCTGCGTCTTCAATCACCAGCAGGTCGTGCTGACGGGCGATGGATGCCAGCCGCTGCCGCTGGCGGGCGCTCAGCACCCAACCGAGAGGGTTGTGCAATGTTGGCATGGTGTAGACCGCTCGCAGATGTCGCATCCGGCATAAACGCGCGAGCACATTGAGATCGGGGCCGTCATCGCCGACGGGAATCGCGAGCAGCTCCAGCTGATACAGTGTCGCTAGCGCTTTGAATCCTGGGTAGGTTAAGGCATCGACGGCCACCACGTCGCCGGGACGCAGCAACCCCATGACCGCAACGGCTAGCCCATGCTGAGCGCCGTTAACAATCAGCACATTCTCCGCGCGTGCGGTCAGGCCGTGAGTATTGAGGTGGTGGGCAATAATTTCTCTCTCCCCTATCCTTCCCGCGTGGGGCTGATAACGCAGGTGCGATTCAATATCCCCAACGTTGGCCAACTGGCGCAGCCCCTCACGCAGCCGATCGCCCTGCCCCGGCAGCGACGGATAGTTGAAATTAAGATCAAGTACATCTGCGGCGATCGCCTGCTGATCGATACCGTGCCCCATCGCTAATGCGATTTCTCGCACAAAGGTGCCGCGCCCCGTTTCACCGCTCACGAGCCCCATCGCTTCCAGCTCGGCGTACACGCGGGTCGCCGTCGCTAAAGAAATATGATGCTCTGCAGCCAATCGCCGATGCGTGGGTAAACGGCTTCCTGCCACCAGTTTCCCGCTGCAGATAGCCAGGGCATAAGCGTCAACCAGCGTTTTATAGCGCGCCTTCATACAATATATCCATGACAATAATTTGATTGTATCGAATATGAGAAACTACCATCGCTGCGAGAATCACTCAACGACAAGGAGCAGGAGATGAATATCGTAGGCGCAAAACAGCAGGTGCATTCCGGGTGGCTCAACGGTTTGCTGGGGGTGATCATTTTTAGCGGCTCGCTGCCGGCGACGCGAATAGCGGTACTGGAAATGGATCCGTTCTTTCTGACTTTTTTACGCGCCTCTATCGCGGGGCTGGTCGCCGTCGCGCTGCTTAAGGGATTTGGTCAGCCCAGGCCGCATCGCGGGCAAATCCTGCCGTTGCTCATTGTATCTCTGGGGGTCATTATTGGCTTTCCGCTGCTCACCGCGCTTGCCTTGCGCTACGTTACCGCCGCCCACTCGATTGTTTTTATTGGGCTGCTGCCGCTGGCGACGGCGATTTTCGGCGTCCTACGTGGCGGTGAGCGACCACGCATCGCGTTCTGGATATTCTCACTGCTTGGCAGTTTGCTCGTTGCGGGTTTTGCTCTCTTTCAAAGTGCGACGCTGTCTCTGACTGGCGATGCGCTGATGCTTGGCGCTGTGCTGGCCTGCGGTCTGGGCTATGCGGAGGGCGCAAAGCTGACGCGCGAACTCGGCGGTTGGCAGACCATTGGTTGGGCGCTGTTGATATCGCTGCCGGTAATGCTTTTAGCCGCATTTATCACTCGCCCGCCCCTGTTCGGCGCGTTTTCCCCTTCGGTATGGCTGGCCGTTGGCTATGTCTCGTTATTCAGCATGCTGATTGGTTTTATCTTCTGGTACAAAGGGCTGGCGGCGGGAGGGATTGCCGCCGTTGGGCAACTACAGCTGTTGCAGCCTTTTTTAGGACTGGCGCTGTCTGCCCTACTTCTTCACGAGGCGGTAAACCCGCAGATGATCATCGTGAGTTTCGGCGTCATCCTGTGCGTTCTGGGGGCGCGACGGTTTGCGCGATAACGCGACGCCGGCAGCATCCGGCGTCGCGAGCGGAGGATTACAGCGCGGCGTGAATCATATCCAGCACCTGCATATTGCGCACCGTCTCTTCCAGCGGAATCAGCCGCGAAGGCTGGTTGAGCACCGCGCTGGAGAAATGGCGAATCTCCGCCTGATAGCGGTCGGATTCGCTAACCGGCAGTTCGCGCACGCCGTCGGCGGTATGCAGATGCAGCGCCCCCGCATCGTCCAGGAACGGTTTATCGACAATTAGCATGCCTTTCGTGCCGATAATCTCCGCATAATTGCGGCCATATGCGTTAAATCCGCAGTGAATATTGGCAATCAACCCATCCTCGTACTGGAGCAGCGCCGAAAGATTGGTATCAACGCCCTGGTCCGTTTCGCACAGCGCTTTGCAGCGTACCGGCAGACGTCCGGTCACCATGCCGATAAAGTTCACCGGATAACAGCCCACGTCGTACAGCGCCCCGCCGCCCAGCGCTGGCTGCATTTTAATGGTATTTGGACGATCCAGCAGAAAACGGAACGAGACGTTAATATGTCGAATATCGCCCAGCGCGCCGCTTTCCAGTACCTGTTTGATCACCCGTACACGGTCGGTGTACTGATACATAAACGCTTCCATCAGCAAGCGATTATGGCGCGTCGCCGCCTGGCACATCTCCTGCGCCTCGGCGGCGGTCAGGCCAATCGGTTTTTCACACAGTACGTGCTTGCCCGCTTCGAGCGCCCGAAGTACCCACTCTTTATGCAGTGAGTTCGGCAACGGAATATAAACTGCCTGAATGGCCGGTTCGGCGAGCAGCGCCGCATAATCACCGTAGCTCTGTTCCCATTCGCCGGTTGGCAAGTCGGCCTGATGACGCGATGCGACACCGTACAGGCGCGCATTATCCGCCCGCGAAATCGCGGGAATAATCGAATTTTTGGCAATTCGGGCATAGCCCAGTACGCCCCAGTTTACGACGGTGCTCATCTCATTCTCCCTGCTAATTGACAGCAAAAAGCCCGCACGGCGCGGGCTTTGGCAATCTGCATTGTGCAATTTAAAGGGTGTTGTGCGAGACGCTAATATTCACCGGCATCCCCGAGCGACGCTCCAGTACCGATCTTGCGCGATTCACATCAACCCCCTGCCCTTCAGTAAAACTACGCAGAGCAGGCGTCATTGGCAACGGAACTTTGTTATCCGATTCGTATTCTGTGCGGTTGCGCGATAACGGCTCGTGCACCTCAACCCAACGGCTGCCGTCCGGCTCAGCGGTGTATTTCACCGGCTGATCGATAATCTGTACCCGCGTTCCCACCGGCACGTTATCAAACAGGTATTTAATATCGTCGTTGCGCAGGCGGATACAGCCCTGACTCACGCGCAGGCCAATACCGAAATTCGCATTGGTGCCATGAATGGCATAAAGCCGCCCAATATAGATGGCATACAACCCCATCGGGTTATCCGGCCCGGCAGGCACAAAAGCAGGTAAACTTTCGCCGCGCTTCGCATATTCACGACGGGTATTCGCCGTCGGCGTCCAGGTCGGCCCCTCCTGTTTACGTTCGACCGCTGTCACCCAGTTTCGCGGCGTTTCACGTCCAGCCTGACCAATACCGATCGGCAGTACTTCAACGGTATTGCTGCCCGGTGGGTAATAATAAAGTCGCATTTCGGCAACGTTCACCACGATCCCCTGCCGTACGGTGTTCGGTAAAATCAGTTGCTGCGGGATCACCAGCGAGGATCCCGATTTCGGCAGAAACACGTCCACGCCCGGGTTAGCTTCCAGCATGTTGCTCAGCCCTTGCCCGTACTGGGCCGCAAACGCCTCCAGCGGCAGCCGGTTATTCTCTGGCACGGTGATGTTCAGCGTACTGCCGACCAAACGGCTTCCCTCCGGCGGAAGCGGATAAGTGACGGCCAGCGCGCTGTGGCTAGCCGCTGTCAGAATTAACGCACACCAGAGTTTTACACGAGGTCCCATTTCCCTTTCCTCATTCACGGCAGATATCGGTTAATTATAGCTTTTTTCGCCCACCGCGCTGCTATTCCCTTTGAGCATGAAGAATATGGTTAAAGGTTAATCAGTTGTTATAAGGAAGCCGGCTAGCGCTTTTGTTTCATCATCCGCTGACATACTATCGGGAAAGCTGCAGACCTGACACAAGGAGCGAACGATGAGTAACACGGGCGTGAGTCTGACCCCTGAGCAGGCGCTGGATCAACTCCAGGCGCTGTACGATCAATCGGTAAATGCATTACGTGACGCCATCCGTCTGTTTATTGAGGATCGATCACTGCCTGGCGCCGAAGCGCGGGCCAACGGATTATTTGTCTATCCCCAGCTCTCGGTCTCCTGGAGCGGCTGCGCGCACAAAGCGCAGAAAACCCGTGCGTTTGGCCGTTTTACCCACTCCGGCTGCTACACGACCACCATCACCCACCCGACGCTGTTCCGCAGTTATCTGTTGGAGCAGTTGTCGCTGCTATATGAAGATTACGACGCCCATATTGAAGTCAGCCTGTCACAGCACGAGATCCCCTATCCGTATGTGATAGACGGCCTCAATCTCGATCGCTCCATGAGCGCCGATCTCACACGTTTCTTCCCGACGACCGAGCTGTCGCAGATTGGCGATGAAACGGCCGATGGCTTAACCCATGCCACTGAGTTCTATCCGCTGTCGCATTTTGATGCCCGCCGCGTCGACTTCTCGCTGGCGCGCCTGCGTCACTACACCGGCACACCGGTAGAGCACTTCCAGCCATTCGTGCTGTTCACCAACTACACCCGCTACGTTGATGAATTCGTGCGCTGGGGTTGCAGTCAGATCCTCGATCCTGACAGCCCATATGTATCGCTTTCCTGCGCGGGCGGAATCTGGATCACCGCCGATACCGAAGCGCCGGAGGAAGCGATTTCCGATCTGGCGTGGAAAAAGCACCAGATGCCGGCCTGGCATTTGCTCACTAAAGACGGTCAGGGAATTACGTTGATTAATATTGGTGTCGGCCCATCCAACGCCAAAAATATCTGCGACCACCTGGCGGTATTGCGTCCGGACGTGTGGCTGATGATTGGTCACTGCGGCGGCCTGCGCGAGAGTCAATCGATTGGCGACTACGTGCTGGCGCATGCCTACCTGCGCGACGACCACGTACTCAACGCCGTGCTGCCGCCGGATATTCCGATCCCGAGTATCGCCGAGGTACAGCGCGCCCTGTACGATGCCACCAAGCAGGTTAGCGGCATGCCGGGAGAGGAAGTCAAACAGCGATTACGTACCGGCACGGTAGTGACCACCGACGACCGCAACTGGGAATTGCGTTATTCGGCATCCGCACTGCGCTTTAACCTTAGCCGGGCGGTAGCCATTGATATGGAAAGCGCGACGATCGCCGCGCAGGGCTACCGTTTCCGCGTCCCCTACGGCACGCTGCTGTGCGTGTCAGACAAGCCGCTGCACGGAGAGATAAAACTGCCCGGTCAGGCTAACCGCTTCTATGAAGGGGCGATTTCAGAGCACCTGCAGATTGGCATTCGCGCCATCGACCTGCTGCGTGCTGAAGGCGATCGCCTGCACTCACGTAAGTTACGCACCTTCAACGAACCGCCGTTCCGTTAACCCCTTTCCTCGGCTCGCCATGGCGATGTCGAGGAAGTGGCTGAACGCAGAAAAGCAAAAAGCCTGCTCGAAAGCAGGCTTTTCTAAATTTGGCTCCTCTGACTGGACTCGAACCAGTGACATACGGATTAACAGTCCGCCGTTCTACCGACTGAACTACAGAGGAATCGTGTGAACGAGGCGCATATTATCGGGGTACCCCGTGGTTGTCAAAGCCTGATTTGCAGAAAATAAATCGTTTGCTGATTAAATCTGCAATCAGGCTGAAAACTGACGTTTATTGCCGATTTTACCCGCAACCCACCCTCAGGCGGCGTCTTCTTTTTTCGCTGGCGCATATTTCCACGCCCAACGCCCGGTAACCAGACGACGATAAAACAGCGTGGCACGTGCCGCCCAATCGAGGAACATCCCCATCCAGACGCCAACGACACCCCAACCGAGCAGGATACCCAGCACGTAACCCACGACCACTCGGCAGCCCCACATGCTCAGCATGGAGACCCACATGGCGAAGCGCACGTCGCGTGCCCCTTTAAAGCCCGCAGGCAGCACCCAGGAAGCCGCCCAGATCGGCATAAAGGCAGCGTTCATCCACAGCAGGATTTTCACCACCTCTTTGACATCCTCTTCATGGGTGTAGAACGACGCAAACAGCCCGGCAAACGGTGCCGTCCCCCACGCAATCACGGTAAGTACAATAGTCGACATCCAGAAGACGTGACGCAGCTGACGTTCCGCCTGCGCGAGCTGACCGGTACCAAGCCGTTTACCGGTGATAATAGTCGATGCCGATCCCAGGGCGTTACCCGGTAGGTTAATCAGTGCCGCCACCGAGAAGGCAATAAAATTACCGGCAATGACATCAGTCCCCATCCCGGCAACAAACATCTGGGTTAGCAGTTTGCCACCGTTAAACAGCACCGATTCAACGCTAGCCGGGATCCCAATCCCCATCACTTCCCAGATAATCGCGAAATTCAGTGGCTTGAAGTAGCTTTTAAGCGGAATGCGCAGAGCCGGATTGAAGCCAACCATCAGCACAATGATGATCATCACCGCGCCGATGTAGCGTGAAATGGTCAGCCCGAGACCCGCCCCGGCAAAACCAAGACCGCCCCAGCCGAAAGCGCCGTAAATCAGCACGCTACTAATCAGAATGTTAAGAATATTCATCCCGCCGTTAATCATCAGCGGGATCTTCGTATTCCCGGCACCACGCAGTGCGCCGCTGCCAATCAGCGCAATCGCAGCGGCCGGGTAGCTCAGAACGGTCAGCTCGAGATAGGTCAGCGCCAGCGCCTTAACTTCGGGCGTCGCGTCACCGGCAACGATATTAATAATTCCGGCACCAAAATAGTGAATGACCGCCGCCAGTATCGCCGCGAAGAGGGTCATGATCACCAGCGACTGTCGCGCCGCCGCACGCGCCTTGCGACGGTCCCGCTTGCCGAGACTAAACGCCACCACCACCGTTGTCCCAAGGTCAATCGCGGCGAAGAAGGCCATAATCACCATATTGAAGCTATCGGCCAGGCCTACGCCCGCCATCGCCTCTTTTCCCAGCCAGCTAACAAGGAAAGTACTCAGCACCCCCATCAGCAAAACGCAGGTATTTTCCAGAAAAATGGGTACAGCAAGGGGGGTGATTTCACGCCAGAAGAGAACTCGATAACTTTTGCGTTTTTGATACCAGGGCGTACGCGAGACGGCCTGGCGAAGCACGGCGGTGACGTTCAAAATGGACCTTAGATCTGAAAGTTGAAACTCCATTTCAAATGATGAGGGAGAATCACCGATCCTGCAAAACATTTTTCCTTAATTTTTGTCTGGAATGGCGACAAATTGTTGATGGAATAGGCAACTGCACCACAAAGCGGTAATTGGGGTTTGACAAAAGTTTTTTCGCCGCTAAGATACGACTCCACAACGATTCCTCTGTAGTTCAGTCGGTAGAACGGCGGACTGTTAATCCGTATGTCACTGGTTCGAGTCCAGTCAGAGGAGCCACATTTTAAAATCCCGCTTAAGGAAACTTAAGCGGGATTTTTGCTTTTAACGCTTTTCCTGTTCCGCAATCCGGACCAGTAGAGCCCCCAGTAAGGCGAGATCGATGGGTAACGCAAAAGCAAAGACGTACCCCATCAATCCCGGTGCTGTACAAGCCTGAATCAGTAAAACGGTCGTCAACGCCACAACGCAACTTATCGTCGTGCCCGTTCGTTTCTCAACAACGTACCGACCGTGAGCGAGCCCCAGCCCCACACCGCCGATGAGAATACCGGGTAACAGCACGTTTCCTATATGACCGTTCAGAATTGTCAGCAGCACCAGCAACCAGCCCGCGGCGGCCAGTAGAAAGCCGTGACGCGCTATCCCCCGCTGACGTGCCAACATGACCCCCAGACCGATGCTCACAGCCAATGCGGTCAACAAGATCATGCTGCTCCCCACTCCAACCATTGTCGCCATTTTCAGCAACAAGCCACCCGCAGCGGTCCCGGAACCTAGCGCAATGGCGCGTAGCGCACCCGCTTCGCTCGGCAACGTAGCGTTATGTATCTCTGTACTCATTTTCGACTCCCGACATCATCATGAGAATAATTCACTTCTCGCTTTACATGCCGGGTAGCCTACGCCCTGTATAATGGCTTAAACAAACGCATAGTTTTCAGCTATAGATGAGAAAAACTCAGGCATGAAAAAAATACGCCTCCCGCCGCTTGGCGCGCTGCGGGCGTTCCACGCAGTCGCCGAAAGCCAGAGCTTTAAACGGGCCGCCGACACGCTGGGTGTGAGCGCCACGGCAGTCAGCCATCAAATCAAACTTCTGGAGTCAGTGCTTGGGTGCCGGGTCTGCGAGCGCAGCGCACAGGGCATGAGTCTGACGGAAAGTGGCCGAGTGCTTTATGCAGGCACTCAGCGCGCCTTTGCCGCACTCGAAGAGGCCACAACACAGGTACTTCGCGCTCAGCAGCCGCCCTCGCTGACGGTCACCACCACGTCCAATTTTTTAACCCACTGGCTGGTGCCGAGGTTGGCGGACTTTAAAACGGAATTCCCGGCCATAGACCTGCGCCTGCACACCAGCGTCGAGCGCGTCGATCTCAGCCAGCGTACCGTAGACGTGGCAATTCGCTACCGCGAGACGCCGGAAGCGGCGCTGCACTGCACGCTGCTGTATACCGATCGCTTTATCGTCGTCGCCAGCCCGGCACTGAACATACGCCAGCCGGAGGATTTACAGTCAGTCACGCTGTTCCACGTCGAAAACCGCCGCGTCCCCGCCGATGAACCCAGTTGGGAACACTGGCAACAGCGCTACGGACCTGCGGGCTTAAATATCCATGCTGGATTGACCTTCAGCGATGAGACGCATGCGCTACAGGCGGCAGTCGCGGGCCAAGGGGTGGTGATTGCCAGTGAGTTGCTGGCGAGAGATTTGTTACAACGTGGCGTGCTGACGGCGCCGTTCAACATGACGTTGCCCGGCGCAAACTACTATCTGGTGGCGACCGAAGAAACCGCGCAGCGCCGGGATATTGTGACGCTGCGGGAATGGTTACTTCGCCAAATGATAGCGAAGTAAGAACCTTATACCGGCAGGACGATATTGCTGCCCGCCAACGTGCCCATGCGGTTGTACATGGCGCAAGCCGATTCCACGATATGCATCGCCATCGCCGCGCCGCTGCCTTCACCAAGACGCATCTCCATGTGCAGATACGGCTCAAGCTCCAGATGCGCGAGCGCGATGCGCGCGCCCTTCTCGGCGGAGAAGTGCGAAGGGATCAGATACGGCTTCACGCCAGGCGCAATCCGACAGGCGGCCAGCGCCGACGCGTAGGACAAGAAACCATCCAGCACCACCGGCAGGCCACAGGACGCAGCGCCGAGCATCACGCCGGTCATTCCCAGCAGGTCATAGCCGCCTACTTTCGTCAGCACGTCAAGACCATCGTCGGCGTTCAGCTGATTCACAGCGATAGCGCGGCGAACGACCTCAACTTTATGCCCCAGCTGCGTCTGCGGCAGGTTTGCGCCTACGCCTACCACCGCTTCCGGCTCGCTGTCGGTGAGCACGCTCACCATCGCCGCTGCCGGGGTAGTATTCGCCATGCCCAACTCGCCCACGCCAAACAGCGTCACGCCCTGCTCTGCCAATTGGCGCGTATAATTGATGGTCGACATCAGTACCGACTGCGCCTGCTCGGCACTCATCGCCGGACCCTGCGCAATATTGCCGCTGCTGCGCGCGACCTTCATATCAATAAGGCCGGGAATCGGATCGGCATCAATGCCGACATCCATCACGTGTACGTCGGCACCGACCTGTGCCGCCATCACGCAGACGCCGGTGTTGTGGCGAGTCATATTTGCCGCCTGAATTGCCGTGACAATCTGAGGAGAGACCGCGACCCCTTCATGCCAGACGCCGTGGTCAGCGCACATTACGAGGATGGCTTTCTTCGCCACCTGTGGCGTGCCGTGCAGCCCCGGCATACCGGCCAGTTGTACCGCCAAAGATTCCAGCCTTCCAAGACTGCCGGTGGGTTTTAGCAGCCCATCAATATGTTGCTGTGCTTGCGCCATCGCGGCGTTATCGACGTCAGGAATCGCCGCTAATAATGAAGCCAGTGTTTGCATGATTTATTATTTACCCCGTTGAACGCTGGCTTACAGTAGCGCCAGCAAGAAAATCACTTCGCCTAGCTCAATTGCCGCCCCCAACGTGTCGCCGGTTTGTCCGCCGAGCGTGCGTTTCAGCAACAGGCCTAAAATAAAGACGCCAATAAACGCCACCAGCAACGCACGCAGGCCATGCACACCCAGCATGGCGGTAACCAGCGCACCACCGATGACCAACGTAACCCAGGTCTGGCGGAAGCTGATTTTGCCGATAAACAGGTTACCTAGCCCCTCTTCCCGCGCATAGCGATGGCGGTACATCATCAGCACCGACGCGGCACGCCCGGCAATACAGGCACCGGCAATGGCGGCCAGCATCGGCGTGTCGCGCAGCGCCAGTTCGCTGAGGGCCAGCACTTTCGCCAGCAGCACAAAGATCAGCGCCAGGCCGCCGTGCGTACCGAGACGGCTGTCGCGCATAATTTCCAGCATCTTTTCACGTCGGCGTGCGGAGAAAATACCGTCGCAGGTATCCGCCAGCCCATCCAGATGGAAGCCGCCGGTCAGCAGCGCCAGCGCCAGTACGGCAAAGAACGCCGCCAGTGGGATGCCACACCACGCCTGGACGATGATAAACACCAGCCCACTCAGCGCGCCAAGCAGCAGCCCAATAATCGGAAACGTAATGACGCCGCTGACATAGCGGTCCAGATCCAGCCCCTGTGACCAGCGCTGCGGCACCGGCAGACGGCTCATAAACGAAAGTGTGGCGAAAAACAGTCGGCTCATTTTATTTTGACTCCAATCCCTGATACCACCAGCCAGACGTCATCTGCCGCCTGCGCCAGCTTTTGGTTCACGCGCCCGGCGATATCGCGAAAATGCCGGGCCAGACGATTCTCGGGCACGATGCCCATCCCCACTTCATTGGTGACCAGCACCACTGGCGACGGGCAGGCTCGACAAGCCGCTATCAGCGCGTCGATTTCGGCGTTAACTTCGTGTTCCAGCGCGTCGAAGTCCCATCGCTCAATCTCGTCCGGGTTGCCCGAGGCAAAGAGAATGTTGGTCACCAGCGTTGTGATGCATTCCAGTAAGATGGCTTCGTTGGGATCGTTGTGGGGGGTAATGATGTCGGCAAGATGTTGCCAGCGTTCTTCGGTGCGCCAGTGCGCGGGGCGACTATCCCGATGATGTTGAATACGCTCGGCCATCTCGGCGTCGAAAATCTGCGAGGTGGCGATATAGCAAACCTGAGGATACTGGCTGAGTAACGATTCAGCGTGGCGGCTCTTGCCGCTGCGTGCGCCGCCGGTCACCAGCATCATGATTGCGCTTCCTGATGTTGCTGCATGGTTAGCGAGATCCTTTGATATCAATATGTTCCCACATCACTGTGGCTAATATATCAAACACAGAGCTTTATACTCCGCATTGCTCGCGATGTCACTGAGGTTGTGGCGGTAGGAAGAAAGGAAAACGGAATTGACCAGGTGACGGCAGCGCCGCCACCCGAGAATGACGGTTACTCGCCTTTCTGCTCGCCCATCACTTTGAGTTTCTTAGAGATGTCGCGGCGTTCTTTAGACAGTTCAGCATTTTTGATGATGTAGTCATCAACGCGATCTTCATAGTCGCCTTTCATGCTGGCAATAATGCCCTGAATAGCTTCAACGCTCATGCCCGGTTTGATGTAGTCGCTGAGGTTGTCCAGCAGCAGGACACGCTTCTGGTTGTCACGGATCTTTTTCTCAACGTCCTGGATTTCGCGCTGCAGTTTGTTCTTACGACGGAACAAACGTACAAACTCCAGTACGTCCTGAAACGAAGGTTTCGTGGTTTCCATTTTTATACCCCTGATAGTTGAGAGTCGGATTCGTTAAAACAACGGCTACACGATAAGGTACACATTACTGATATCCCCTTCAACCAGTATGACTTCGCGTATCACCGTTGCGGCAAACAATCATTTTTGCTTTGGGTTCATCATAACCCTAAATCCAGCTGAATCGAAACAACCAGACGCAAAACCCTGCGCATCTGCCTTTTATTTACGCAATGCGCGGCACATCAGGCTGGAGAGTAGCTCCAGTTGACGCGCCAGTTCCATGCTCAGCCAAACGTAGCCATGAATCGGCGTTTCCGAAAGGTTATCGCCCTTGTAGTCGTTCACCAGCTGGCGCAGTTCGGCGACAATGTCGTTGAGCTTCTCGCTGTTGGCCTTAATGGGGCGCGGATTACCTTCATACAACGCGTGGGCGATGGAGAGCAGCGTTTGCTGCGTCATGGTCTGGGTTTCGCGCAGCGTCTGGGCGTTGAGCATCAGCAGATGGCTTGGGCGGGTCGCCCAGTGGGCGTTAATTTGCAGCTCCAGCATACACACCAGATTGCGGCTCACGGTCTGGATCGCCTCAAAGATGCCTTTGTGAATGTGCGTCTCTTTGCTGGCCGGGGTAATCAGGCCGCGCATTTTCACCACGTCGTTGAGTACCGTTTGCAGGTGTTTTTCCAGCCTCGGCCGCTCAATCAGGTTCGGCGACAGGCCCGCCTGATAGATGCGGTTAAACTGGGTAACGAAGGTGGCCATCTGGATACGCCAGTGGATAAACGCCCGCTGCGGCCAGATACCGGTAAATAGCATCGCCAGCAGACAGCCGAAAATGACGTCGCCGCTTCGCCACAGCGCGGTGGTCATATCGCCCGGCGGCGCGCCCACCACCACCCCCAGCGTGATGCCAATCAGCAGCGCCTGATACGGTTTCTTACCCAGCGCCAGCCAGCCGCAGAGGAACATCGCCGCCGCGCACCAGATAATCATCAGCGGCAGTGAGATAAGTTCCAGCTTGAGGGCGACCAGACCCAGCGCGGAGCCAAGTACCGTACCGCCAATCCGCTGGAAGGCTCGCGGAACCACGTTGCCCCAGAACGAAATCGGCCCCATGACCACCACCAGCGTGATCAACGGCCAGGAGCCGTCAGGAATGCCAAGCAGGCGGACGATAAGAAACGTCAGGACAAAAGCCAGCGCAATGCGTGCGCCGTGCACGGTACGATAGTGTCGATATAAGCGTATTTCAAACGGGCTGAGTGACTTATCCGGACGCACACCCACTCTCCACAAAAAACGAAAGGGCAAATTGTACCTGCTCCGCCAGGCAACGACCACCGGGAGCGCAAAAACGCCCCTGAAAAGAGGGGCGCTAATCGATAAAATAGAGTTTACATCAGGCTTTGTGATGCAGGTAATCGCTTAAGCGCGAGAACAGCCCGCCTTTGCCAACGCTCTCCAGCGTCACCAGCGGCCACTGCGCCACCACTTTATCGCGGTCGAGCAGTTGAATTTCCCCCACCCGCTGATGGGCGGCCAGCGGCGCTTCCAGCTCTTTTTTATCCAGCACGTATTTGGCTTTAATATTTGGCACTTCGGCTTTCGGCAGCGCTAACCAGAAATCCTGATCGGTACCGAGGGCAATCTTCTCTTTATCGCCATACCAGATACGCTCGGTACCGACTTTTTTACCGTTTTGCAGAACCTGCACGGTATCAAAGTTTTGCTGACCCCAGCGCAGCAGCGTACGCGCCTGCTCCTCACGCCCTTTCGGGCTGTCGGCGCCCATCACGACGGCAATCAGGCGACGCTGACCGTCCACCGATGACGCGATCAGGTTAAACCCTGCGCCGGAAGTATGCCCGGTTTTCAGCCCGTCGATGTGCATGGTTTTTTCCCACAGCAGGCCGTTACGGTTCTGCTGGGTAATACCGTTCCACGTCAGGCTCTTCTCGCTGTACATATGGTAGAACTCAGGCTCACCATGAATAATCGCGCGTGACAGCACTGCCAGATCGTAAGCCGAACTGTGCTGGCCCGGCGCATCAAGGCCGTGAACGGTTTCAAAGTGCGTGTCTCGCAGATTCAGCTTCTGCACGTAGTCATTCATCATTTTGACGAACTGCGGCTGGCCGCCGGCCACGTAGTCCGCCAGCGCCACGCAGGCGTCATTGCCGGAATCAACAATCAGGCCACGGCTCAGATCGCGAACCGAAACGCGGTCGCCCGCTTTCAGGAACATAAGCGATGAACCATTAAACACCGGGTTAGCCGCCGCCCAGGCATCGCGCCCGACGGTGACGATGTCATCCGGCGTAATACGATGGCTGTCGATCGCCCGATCCACCACGTAGCCGGTCATAAGCTTGGTCAGACTGGCCGGATTGCGCTGCTGATGTTCATTACCTGCGGTTAAAATCTGCCCGGTTGTATAATCCATAAGTACCCACGAACCGGCTTTAATGGCGGGCGGGGTGACAGCAGGCATTGCGACATTGTCGGCAAATGCACACGAAACGCTCGAAGCGAGCAAAGAAACGGCAACAAGAAAACGGGCTTTCAACGGAACATCCTCAACTTTTACAAATTCGCCGTCCTTTTTACGGAAGTTTGTGCCTCATGACAGGGCTAAATTGCAAGAAAATATGACATATCTCTATTTTCCCACAAAAAAATCCCCTGCGTGTCGGATTCCAGAAACGGTTGTGGCGCTTCTGATGCCAGGCTAAATCGTTTACCATGGGTATTCAATGCCATACACGGACACAGTTAACGCCATGCAAGAGACCTCCAGCGCGCCGGGATTCCTGTTTCACGACTATGAAACGTTCGGAACCAGTCCTTCCCTCGACAGACCCGCGCAGTTCGCCGCTATTCGTACCGATAAGGACTTCAACATCATCGGCGAGCCGGAGGTTTTTTACTGTAAGCCGGCGGACGACTATCTGCCGCAGCCGGAAGCGGTGTTAATTACCGGCATCACCCCGCAGGAAGCGCGCGCCAAAGGCGAGAATGAATCGGCATTTGCCAAACGTATTCACGATATTTTCACGGTGCCGGAAACCTGCGTGGTGGGCTACAACAACGTCCGCTTTGATGATGAAGTGACGCGCAATATTTTCTACCGTAACTTTTACGACCCTTACGCCTGGAGCTGGCAAAACCGCAATTCGCGCTGGGACCTGCTTGACGTGATGCGCGCCTGCTATGCCCTGCGCCCGGACGGCATTAACTGGCCGGAAAACGATGACGGTCTGCCGAGCTTTCGTCTGGAGCATTTAACCAAAGCCAACGGTATTGAACACAGTAACGCCCATGATGCGATGGCCGACGTTTACGCCACCATCGCCATGGCGAAGCTGGTGAAGACCCAGCAGCCAAAGCTGTTTGATTATCTGTATGCCTACCGGGGCAAGAACAAGCTGATGACGCTGATCGACGTCCCGCAGATGAAGCCGCTGGTGCATGTCTCCGGGATGTTTGGCGCCTGGCGCGGAAACACCAGCTGGATTGCGCCGCTAGCCTGGCATCCGGATAACCGTAACGCGGTGATCATGGTCGATCTGGCGGGCGACATCGCTCCGCTGCTCGAGCTGGACGCCGATACGCTGCGCGAGCGTCTGTATACGCCGAAGGCCGAGCTCGGCGACAGCTCGCCGATTCCGATTAAGCTGGTGCATCTGAATAAGTGCCCGGTACTGGCGCAGGCCAATACCCTGCGCCCGGAAGACGCAGACCGCTTAGGCATTAATCGACAGCACTGCCTGGATAACCTGAAACTGCTGCGTGATAACCCGCAGGTGCGCGAGAAGGTGGTGGCGATTTTTGCTGAAGCCGAGCCGTTTGTTCCCTCGGACAACGTTGACGCCCAGCTTTATAACGGTTTCTTTAGCGACGCTGACCGGGCAGCGATGAAAATCGTGCTGGAGACTGAGCCGCGCAATCTGCCGGCGCTGGACATTACCTTCGCCGATCCGCGTATTGAGAAGCTGCTGTTTAACTTCCGCGCGCGCAACTTCCCCGGCACGCTGGATGAAAATGAACAACAGCGCTGGCTGGAACATCGTCGACAGATCTTCACCCCGGAATTTTTACAGGCCTACGCGCAGGAGCTGGAGATGCTGTACGGGCAGTATGAAGGGAATAATGAGAAGCTGTCGCTGCTGAAGGCGCTGTATCAGTACGCGCAGGAGATTGTGTAAGCGAAAGTCGGCCTGATAGCCAAAGCGCTATCAGGAAAATACGGCCCCGATTGCCGGATGGCGGAATTGCCTTATCCGGCCTACCGGCATCGGGTCATGCAAATAGCATTACTTCTGTACGGTAATCGTCCATGCGGCATCGCCAGACTGCTGATAGTCGGTGACCGTAAAGCCCTCTTCCGCCGCCCACTGTGGGATGGCTTCCGTCGCCTGAGTACAGTCGAACTCAATCACCAGCTGGTCGCCGCTGGCCAGTTCCGCCATTGCCGCCTTCGCTTCAATTAACGGGAACGGGCAAACCTGCGTGACTACGTCCAGTTTCTTCACAACCATTTTTTCTACTCCTTAAGCCGTTGCGGTTTTCAGTTTTGCTTTCCGCTGCGGGCGAACATACAACATCCACGACGCGCACCACACGCCGAGAATCATAAACACCAGGCCAATCCAGCCCTGCCAGGTCATCATCGCGGTCATCACCAGACCGTTGCCGATCGAGCAGCCTCCGGCAATGCTGGCGCCAAAGCCCATCAATACGCCGCCACCCGCGCTGCGCAGCGTAGTGCTGGCATCAGCAGCACGGACGCGGAATTCGCGGCTGGCTTTCGCGGCGATAAACGAACCGATAAAGATCCCCAGCACCAGGAAGACGCCCCAGTTGAGGTACTTGCTGTCGCCACCTACCAGGAACTGCAGAATATTGGCGGTCGGCGAGGTGATACCGAGGCCAAACATGCGCCCGGTGGCCTCGCTCAGCGGCCAGGCCAGCAGTGCGATAAGGCCGATCAGAATGGCGGTGACAAACGGATGCCAACGCTTTTCAAATAACAGATGCGCCAGACCGGTTCGGCGCGGCGGCAGAGAAGCCACCTTGAGCTTCGGTTTGCTCAGCTCTTTGCGTACAAACCACAGCGTCACCGCCACCAGCAGAACGATAATCGGCCAGACGGAGATATTCAGCGTTTCGGCAATGCCGTTGTGGGCGGTCGTGTGTTGACCGAGGAATTTGTTGAGCCCCGCGGCGTGCGGTGAACGCATGATCGCGCTCATCACCATATAGGTAACCAGCGCAATCCAGCTGCCAATCAGCCCTTCCCCGGCGCGATACCAGGTGCCGGTAGCACAACCGCCCGCATAAACGATACCAATGCCGAAAACGAAACCGCCAACCACGGTGCCCAGCCACGGGAACGCGCCCGCGTCATACTGCACCACGCCTAGCTGAATCAGCGCAAAAACGCCGATGCTCTGAATACAGATAGCAATCAACAGCGCGTAAAACATGCGGTTATTTTTGCTGATATACATATCGCGAAAGCCACCCGTCAGGCAGAAGCGACCGCGCTGCATAACGAATCCCAGTAGGGCTCCGCAAATTATCCCACTTATTATCATGTGCCACATAAGAATCAATTAACTCAATATTATCAGTCTTAAAATTATTCCTGACCCCGCCGGAGGGCTCCAATAACCAAAAGCTCTATATTATTCCCAGCGGTTATTAATATTGATTTTTTAATCACTCCATAAACTTAAGGCAAAAAAAAACCGGAGGCCCAGACCTCCGGTTTTGCAACCATCGTTTTTAAATTCAGTTATGCAACATCTTCGTACTGCGGAACCGGGTTGCGGAAGCTCTTGGTCACACAGGCCAGGTAGATCAGACCGATACCGGCCCAGATCAGGCCCAGAACCATAGAGCTCTCTTCCAGGTTCACCCACAGTGCGCCAACAGTCAGCGCGCCGCAGATCGGCAGGAACAGGTACTGGAAGTGATCTTTCAGTGTCTTATTACGCTTCTCACGGATCCAGAACTGAGAGATAACGGACAGGTTCACAAAGGTGAACGCCACCAGCGCACCGAAGTTAATCAGCGCCGTTGCCATCACCAGGTCGAAGTTAATCGCCAGCAGCGCAATCGCGCCAACCAGGATGATGTTCATCGCCGGGGTACGCCAGGTTGGATGCACGTAGCCGAAGAAGCTTTTCGGGAACACGCCATCACGACCCATCACGTACATCAGACGCGCCACACCCGCATGCGCCGCCATACCTGAAGCCAGCACGGTAATGGTGGAGAAGATCAGCGCGCCAACCTGGAAGGCTTTACCCGCCACGTACAGCATGATTTCAGGCTGTGAGGCGTCCGGATCTTTGAAGCGAGAGATATCCGGGAAGTAGAGCTGCAGGAAATAGGTGGAGAAGATAAAGATCAGACCACCAATCAGCGCCGTCAGGAAGATAGCACGCGGAATCACGCGCTCAGCGTCTTTGGTTTCTTCAGACAGGTTGCTGATACCGTCAAAGCCGGTAAAGGAGAAGCACAGAATCGTGGCCCCGGTAATCATAGGGATCACGTGCGCATCACCCGACCAGAACGGACGGTTGCTTGCCAGCGTACCGGCACCTTCGCCGTGCGCCACGCCGTAAATCACCATACCCAGGATCACGGCAATCAGGACCACCTGGAACACCACGATCACGGTGTTGAAGTTGGCGACCGATTTGATGCTGCGCAGGTTAAAGGCGGTCATGAAGGCAACCAGCGCAATCACGAATACCCATGACGGTATCGACGGCACCAGCGCTTCGAAATATATTTTTGCCAGCAGAATGTTGATCATCGGCGCGAACAGATAGTCGAGCAGCGAAGACCAACCCACCATAAAGCCAACGGTCGGGCTAATGGATTTCTGGGCATAAGTGTAGGCAGAGCCCGCCGAAGGATAGCGGCGCACCAGCTTACCGTAGCTCAGCGCGGTGAACAGAATCGCCACCAGAGCGAAGGCATAAGCTGTTGGCACGTGACCATCGGTCATGCCAGATACGATACCGAACGTATCAAACAGCGTCATCGGCTGCATATAGGCCAGGCCCATCATAACAACCGGAATAAGCGTAAGCGTTTTACGTAATTCCACGCGAGAGGTGTTTGGAGTAACGTTATGCGACACGGTCAGTCTCCATTACGGCGATGGCCGGCGCAAAATTGAAAAATTGCCCCATTTTTTTTCTGTTTCCTCAGCGACAACGACTGTCGTTTTTTAAGTAAGTATCTATCCGGTACGAAGCCCGGCCTCTTTAATTTGATGGTTGTTTTGATGTAAAAAAAATAACCGACGCGGCAAGCACGTCGGTTAATCTCAATTTTTTACATTCGACATATTTTGCCCCAAACTGTAGCAAAAATACAAGCCGCTGAGAGCATGTTCAACAGATTAGCTCGTCTAAATGTCTGATAATTCAGCAACTGCCGAATCATAAATCTCATCTATAGCACTATTTGCTAAAACAGAGGCGATTATTCCATCGGCATACGTAACGGGTCAGGATACTGATACTCAAAGCCGAGCTCGCGGCAAATGAGATTACCGTCGACGATTTTGCCTTTACCGTTACCGCTATCGCTAAAGACCGGAACCGCCAGCCCCAGTTCACGCGCCATTTGCGGGTAGAAAATACCGCGGGCAGGATGCAACGGCGCACAAATGTTATAAATGTGCCCCCCCTTCGGCGCCTGTAATAAAAGCGTAATAGCGGAGATAACATCTTCCAGGTGGACGAGGTTCACGCCCTGCTGGCCATCCGGCGCGGATTTACCGGCGAAGAAACGTCCGGGATGCCGTTCCGGACCCACCAACCCGGCCAGACGCAGAATATCGACAGACGTCCCCGGTAATTGATGAAGCCAGTCTTCCAGTTCTTTCAATACTCTGCCACTCGCGGTGACCGGTTCACGCGGCGTGCTCTCTTTCACCAGCCCTTCTTCTTTACCGTAGACCGACGTTGAGCTGGTAAAGATAATGCGCGGAATATGGTGCGCCAGCGCGGAGTCAACAATCTCCTGCACCGCCTGATGGTAGAAATCGTCTCCCGTGCCGCTGCGGCGCGCGGGGAGCGTGATGACCAGCGCGTCAACATTCATTAAGGCGTCCAGGTCATCAGCCTCACACACCAGTTGCGGGTCGAGCCGCAGCGGATAGCTATCAATACCGCACATTCGCGCGGCTTCCACGCCATCATCAGTCGTTTTACTGCCCGTTACCTGCCAGCCACGCGCCATCAACGACAGCGCCAGCGGCATACCCAGCCACCCCAAACCGACAATTGCCACCTTCTTCATTGCGCTATCTCCTGGTTCAACCTGCACTCCTCTCATAAGGCTACGCCACCGCGAGAAAACTGACAATTTATAGTGGCAACATGAATTGATTTAATGAATGAAAAAAGCGCTTGCGCTCAACGACAAAAGTGGTTTAGGTTAAAAGACATCAAGTGAATAGTCATTCAACGAGAAATTTATGAGCCGCGTTCAATTTAAACACCACCATCATCACCATCATCCTGACTAGTCTTTCAGGCGATGTGTGCTGGGAGACATTCAGATCTTCCAGTGGTGCATGAACGCAAGAGAGCCCCCGGAAGATCATCTTCCGGGGGCTTTTTTTTGAACCAAATTCAGCAGGGTAATGAGGAATACAGAATGTTAGATAACAGCCGTTTACGCATAGCTATTCAGAAATCAGGCCGCCTGAGCGATGATTCACGCGAATTACTGGCCCGTTGCGGTATCAAAATTAATCTCCACACCCAGCGCCTGATTGCGATGGCGGAGAATATGCCGATCGATATCCTGCGCGTTCGCGATGACGATATTCCGGGCCTGATTATGGACGGCGTGGTCGATCTCGGCATTATCGGTGAAAACGTGCTGGAAGAAGAGCTGCTGAGCCGCCGCGCACAAGGCGAAGACCCGCGCTACTTTACCCTGCGTCGTCTGGACTTCGGCGGCTGCCGTCTGTCGCTGGCGACCCCGGCGGATGAAGCCTGGAACGGCCCGGCTGCGCTTGACGGCAAACGTATTGCCACCTCTTACCCGCACCTGCTCAAACGTTATCTCGACCAGAAAGGCATCAGCTTTAAATCCTGCCTGCTGAACGGCTCCGTTGAAGTCGCCCCGCGCGCTGGCCTTGCCGACGCCATTTGCGACCTGGTCTCTACCGGCGCGACCCTGGAAGCCAACGGCCTGCGTGAAGTGGAAGTGATGTTCCGCTCCAAAGCCTGCCTGATTCAGCGCGACGGCGAAATGAGCGAAGCGAAACAGCAGCTGATCGACCGCCTGTTAACCCGTATTCAGGGCGTGATTCAGGCTCGTGAATCAAAATACATCATGATGCACGCGCCGACCGAACGTCTGGAAGAAGTGATCGCCCTGCTGCCAGGTGCCGAGCGCCCAACCATTCTGCCGTTAGCTGGCGATCAGCAGCGTGTGGCGATGCACATGGTCAGCAGCGAAACCCTGTTCTGGGAAACCATGGAAAAACTGAAGTCCCTGGGTGCCAGTTCGATTCTGGTACTGCCGATTGAGAAGATGATGGAGTAAGCGCCATGAGCTTCAATACCCTGATTGACTGGAACAGCTGTAGCCCCGAACAACAGCAGGCGCTGTTAATGCGCCCGGCGATTTCCGCTTCCGACAGCATCACCCGCACGGTGGCCGACATTCTGGAAAACGTCAAAAACAACGGCGATACCGCGCTGCGCGAATACAGCGCGAAGTTTGATAAAACTGAAGTTGACGCGCTGCGCGTCACTGAAGAAGAAATTCAGCAGGCCGCAGGCCGTCTGAGCGACGAGCTAAAGCAGGCCATGCAGGCGGCGGTACGTAATATCGATACCTTCCACACCGCACAAATTCTGCCGCCGGTGGATATCGAAACTCAACCGGGCGTGCGCTGCCAGCAGGTGACCCGCCCTATCGCCTCCGTGGGGCTTTATATTCCGGGTGGTTCAGCGCCGCTGTTCTCCACCGTATTAATGTTGGCCACCCCGGCGCGCATCGCCGGCTGTAAAAAAGTGGTGCTGTGCTCGCCGCCGCCGATTGCCGATGAAATTCTGTATGCGGCGCAGCTGTGCGGCGTAAAAGAAGTGTTTAACGTCGGCGGCGCACAGGCCATTGCGGCACTGGCGCTGGGCACCGAGTCCATTCCAAAGGTTGATAAAATCTTCGGGCCAGGCAATGCGTACGTCACTGAAGCGAAACGCCAGGTTAGCCAGCGTCTCGACGGCGCGGCCATCGATATGCCAGCGGGCCCATCTGAAGTACTGGTCATCGCCGATAGCGGCGCAACGCCGGACTTTGTCGCCTCCGACCTGCTCTCTCAGGCCGAACATGGCCCGGATTCACAGGTGATTCTGCTGACGCCGGACGCGAAGCTAGCCGAAGGCGTAGCACAAGCCGTTGAACGCCAGCTTGCCGAGCTTTCCCGCGCCGATACCGCGCGTCAGGCGCTCTCTGCCAGCCGGTTGATTGTGGCCAACGATCTGGCGCAGTGCGTGGCTATCTCCAACGCCTACGGCCCGGAGCACCTGATTATTCAGACCCGCAACGCGCGTGAACTGGTTGATGAGATCACCAGCGCCGGTTCGGTATTCCTCGGCGACTGGTCGCCGGAATCCGCGGGCGACTACGCCTCAGGCACCAACCACGTGCTGCCAACCTACGGCTACACGGCAACCTGTTCCAGCCTCGGTCTGGCCGATTTCCAGAAACGAATGACCGTGCAGGAATTATCGCGCGAAGGGTTCTCGGCGATTGCCGCCACCATTGAAACGCTGGCCGCCGCCGAGCTGCTGACCGCCCACAAAAACGCCGTTACCCTGCGCGTGAACGCCCTGAAGGAGCAAGCATGAGCATTGAACAGTTAGCCCGCGACAACGTTCGCGCCCTGACCCCATATCAGTCGGCGCGCCGCCTTGGCGGTAAAGGCGACGTCTGGCTGAACGCCAACGAATACCCGACGGCGGTGCCGTTCGAACTCAGCCAGCAGACGTTGAACCGCTACCCGGAATGCCAGCCGAAAGCGGTCATTGAAAACTATGCCGCCTATGCGGGCGTGAAGCCGGAGCAGGTACTGGTGAGTCGCGGCGCGGATGAAGGCATCGAACTGCTGGTGCGCGCGTTTTGCGAACCGGGCCGCGATGCGGTGCTGTTCTGCCCACCGACCTACGGCATGTACAGCGTCAGCGCCGAAACCATCGGCGTAGAATGTCGCACCGTGCCGACCAAAGCCGACTGGCAGCTGGATCTGCCGGCCATTGCCGACAGTCTGAGCAACGTGAAAGTGGTTTACGTATGCAGCCCGAACAACCCAACCGGGCAGATTATCAACCCACAGGATTTCCGTACCCTGCTGGAGATGACCCGCGATAAAGCGCTGGTCGTGGCCGATGAAGCCTATATTGAGTTCTGCCCGCAGGCGACGCTAGCCGGCTGGCTGGCCGAGTACCCGCATCTGGTTATTCTGCGCACGCTATCCAAAGCCTTTGCACTGGCTGGGCTGCGCTGCGGCTTTACGCTGGCGAATGAAGAGGTGATCGCGCTATTAATGAAGGTGATTGCGCCTTATCCGCTCTCGACCCCGGTTGCCGATATTGCGGCCCAGGCGCTTAGCGCGCAGGGAATCGCCGCCATGCGCGAACGCGTCGCGCAAATCCTGAATGAACGTCAGTATCTGGTGGAAGCGCTGCGCACCATCGACTGCGTCGAGCAGGTATTTGATTCCGAGACCAACTACGTACTGGCTCGTATTAAAGCCTCAAGCAGCGTATTTAAATCTTTATGGGATCAAGGCATTATCTTACGTGACCAGAATAAACAACCTTCTTTAAGCGGCTGTTTGCGCATCACTATCGGCACTCGTGCTGAGAGCCAGCGCGTGATTGACGCTTTGAAAGCGGAGACCGTATGACCCAGAAGTTTCTCTTTATCGATCGCGATGGCACCCTGATTTCTGAGCCACCCAGCGACTATCAGGTAGACCGTTTTGACAAACTGGCCTTCGAACCTGACGCTATTCCGGTTCTGCTGCAGTTGCAGAAGGCCGGCTATAAGCTGGTGATGATCACCAATCAGGACGGGCTGGGCACCGACAGCTTCCCGCAGGCGGACTTCGATGGCCCACACAACCTGATGATGCAAATTTTCACCTCTCAGGGCGTGGTGTTTGACGATGTGCTGATCTGCCCGCATCTGCCGGCCGACAACTGCGCATGCCGCAAACCGAAAACCCAGCTGGTCACCGCATGGCTGGCGAACGAAGTGATGGATACCGCCAACAGCTACGTGATTGGCGACCGCGCTACCGACGTAGAGCTAGCCGCCAACATGGGCATTACCGGCCTACGCTATAACCGCGACACGCTCAACTGGGCGATGATTGGCGAACAGCTCACCCGCCGCGACCGCTACGCGCACATTGAGCGTAATACCCGTGAAACGCAGATTGACGTAGAAGTGTGGCTGGACCGCGAAGGCGGCAGCAAAATTAACACCGGCGTCGGCTTCTTCGACCACATGTTGGATCAGATTGCCACCCACGGCGGTTTCCGCATGAACATCACCGTGAAGGGCGATCTGTATATCGACGATCACCACACCGTGGAAGATACCGGTCTGGCGCTCGGCGAGGCGCTGAAGGTGGCGCTCGGCGACAAACGCGGCATCAACCGCTTTGGCTTTGTGCTGCCGATGGACGAATGTCTGGCCCGCTGCGCGCTGGATATCTCCGGCCGCCCGCACCTGGAATATAAAGCCGAGTTCACCTACCAGCGCGTAGGCGACCTCAGCACCGAGATGATCGAGCACTTCTTCCGCTCGCTCTCCTACGCAATGGGCATCACGCTGCACCTGAAAACCAAAGGCAAAAACGATCACCACCGCGTAGAGAGCCTGTTTAAAGTCTTTGGCCGCACGCTGCGCCAGGCGATTCGCGTAGACGGCAACACCCTTCCTTCCTCGAAAGGAGTGCTGTGATGAACGTGGTTGTCCTTGATACCGGCTGCGCGAACCTCAATTCGGTGAAAGCGGCGATCGCCCGTCACGGCTACGAGCCGGTGGTCAGCCGTGACCCGGATGTGGTGCTGCGCGCTGACAAACTGTTTCTGCCGGGCGTAGGTACCGCGCAGGCGGCGATGGATCAAATTCACGAGCGTGATTTGGTCGAGCTGATTAAAGCCTGCACCCAGCCGGTGCTCGGCATTTGCCTTGGCATGCAGCTGCTGGGACGCCGCAGTGAAGAAACGAACGGCGTCGACCTGCTGGGGATTATTGACCAGGACGTGCCGAAAATGACCGATTTTGGTTTGCCACTGCCGCACATGGGCTGGAACCGCGTCTATCCGAAAGCCGGAGATCGTCTGTTCCGCGGCATTGAGGACGGCGCTTATTTTTACTTCGTCCATAGCTACGCGATGCCGGTCAATGAATACACCATCGCGCAATGCCACTACGGTGAAGCGTTTACCGCCGCAGTACAGAAAGATAATTTTTATGGCGTCCAGTTCCACCCCGAACGCTCCGGCGCGGCGGGCGCACAGCTGCTGAAAAACTTCCTGGAGATGTAATGATCATTCCAGCTTTAGATTTGATTAATGGTACCGTGGTGCGCCTCCATCAGGGCGATTACGGCCAACAGCGCGATTACGGCAATGACCCGCTGCCGCGCCTGCAAGACTATGCGGCGCAAGGGGCGGAAGTACTGCACCTGGTTGATTTAACCGGCGCAAAAGATCCGGCCCAGCGCCAGATCCCGCTGCTGAAAACCCTGGTCGCCGGCGTGAACGTGCCGGTGCAGGTTGGCGGCGGCGTGCGTACCGAAGAAGACGTGGCGGCGCTGCTGGACGCGGGTGTGGCGCGCGTGGTGGTGGGATCAACGGCGGTGAAATCGCCGGAAGTCGTCAAGAGCTGGTTCCAACGCTTTGGTGCGGAACATCTGGTGCTGGCGTTGGACGTGCGCATCGACGATAACGGCACCAAACAGGTGGCGGTGAGCGGCTGGCAGGAAAACTCTGGCGTGACTCTGGAAGAACTGGTGGAGATCTACCTTCCCGTTGGCCTTCAGCACGTGTTGTGCACCGATATTTCGCGCGACGGCACCCTGGCAGGCTCTAACGTTTCATTGTATGAAGAGGTCTGCGCCCGCTACCCGCAGGTGGCGTTCCAGTCCTCCGGCGGCATTGGCGACCTGAACGATATTGCTGCCCTGCGCGGCACCGGCGTGCGCGGCGTGATTGTCGGCCGCGCGCTGCTGGAAGGTAAATTCAACGTAACGGAGGCCATCCAATGCTGGCAAAACGGATAATTCCTTGTCTTGACGTGCGTGATGGTCAGGTTGTTAAGGGCGTACAGTTCCGCAATCACGAGATCATCGGCGACATCGTCCCGCTGGCCAAACGCTACGCCGATGAAGGCGCGGATGAACTGGTGTTCTACGATATCACGGCTTCCAGCGATGGCCGCGTGGTTGACAAAAGCTGGGTTTCCCGCGTTGCCGAAGTGATTGATATTCCGTTCTGCGTGGCGGGCGGCATTAAGTCCATCGACGATGCGGCGCGCATTCTCTCCTTCGGCGCGGATAAAATTTCCATCAACTCCCCGGCGCTGGCCGACCCGGAGCTGATTACCCGCCTGGCGGACCGCTTCGGCGTGCAGTGCATCGTGGTGGGTATTGATACCTGGTATGACGCTGACAGCGGCAAATATCATGTCAATCAATACACCGGCGATGAGAGCCGCACCCGCGTGACCCAGTGGGAGACGCTGGATTGGGTGCAGGAAGTGCAAAAACGCGGCGCGGGCGAAATCGTTCTCAACATGATGAACCAGGACGGCGTGCGCAACGGCTACGACCTGACACAGCTGAAAAAGGTCCGCGAGGTTTGCCGCGTGCCGCTGATCGCTTCCGGCGGCGCAGGCACTATGGAACACTTCCTCGAAGCCTTCCGTGACGCCGATGTTGACGGCGCGCTGGCGGCTTCGGTGTTCCACAAACAGATTATTAATATTGGTGAACTAAAAGCGTACCTGGCAGCACAGGGCGTGGAGATTCGGGTATGTTAAGTGAACAACTGGACTGGCAGAAAACCGACGGACTGATGCCCGCCATTATCCAACACGCGGTATCCGGCGAAGTACTGATGCTGGGCTATATGAACCAGGAAGCGCTGGCCAAAACGCAGGAAACGGGCAAAGTGACCTTTTTCTCGCGCACCAAGCAGCGCCTGTGGACCAAGGGCGAAACCTCCGGCCACTTCCTCAACGTGGTAAGCATTGCGTCTGACTGCGACAACGACACCCTGCTGGTGCTGGTTAACCCGATTGGCCCGACCTGCCATAAAGGCACCTCAAGCTGCTTCGGCGACACCAGCCATCAGTGGTTGTTCCTGTATCAGCTTGAGCAACTGCTGGCCGAGCGTAAAACCGCCGACCCGGCAAGCTCGTACACCGCGAAGCTGTATGCCAGCGGCACCAAACGTATCGCACAGAAAGTCGGTGAAGAAGGCGTGGAGACCGCTCTGGCAGCGACCGTACACGATAAGTTTGAGCTGAAGAATGAGGCTTCGGATTTGATGTATCACCTGCTGGTGCTGCTGCAGGATCAGGAGCTGGATTTGACTACCGTGATTGAAAATCTGCGCGCGCGTCACCAGTAATCCCCTTCCCCAACCCGGCCATCGCGCCGGGTTTTCTCTTTAGTCTTCTTTCCGATAACCTAAATGGCAGATAACGATTATATTTTTCTGTGCGCAGACGGTATGATCGCGCGCAATGAGACGTTCGCATCTGAATGAGTGTTAAGGAATGCTATGAAATATTTGGTCACCGGCGCGGCTGGCTTTATCGGTTTTCACGTGAGCCAGCGCCTGCTTGCCGCGGGTCATCAGGTTATTGGCCTTGATAACCTGAACGATTATTACGACGTCAGCCTGAAGCAGGCGCGTTTGAACATGCTGCAATCATCGGATTTTCGCTTTGTGAAGATGAACCTCGATGATAACGCCGCTATGGCCGAACTGTTTGCCGAAGCGCAGTTCGATCGCGTCATTCATCTTGCCGCACAGCCCGGCGTCCGCTATTCGCTGGAAAATCCGCACGCCTATGCGCAGGCCAACCTGGTGGGCCATCTCAACGTGCTGGAAGGTTGTCGCCACAACAAAGTTCAGCACCTGCTGTACGCCTCTTCCAGTTCCGTCTACGGCCTGAACCGCAAAATGCCGTTCTCCACCGATGACAGCGTTGACCATCCCGTCTCGCTTTACGCAGCCACCAAAAAAGCCAACGAGCTGATGTCACACACCTACTCGCATCTGTACGGCTTGCCGACCACCGGGCTGCGCTTCTTTACCGTGTATGGTCCGTGGGGCCGCCCGGATATGGCACTGTTCAAGTTCACCAAAGCCATGCTGGAAGGGAAAACCATTGACGTTTATAACTACGGTAAGATGAAGCGTGACTTCACTTATATTGATGATATTGTCGAGGCGATTATTCGTCTACAGGATGTCATTCCAGAGGCAAACAGCGAATGGACGGTCGAAAACGGTTCCCCGGCAACAAGCTCGGCGCCGTATCGCGTCTATAACATCGGCAATAGCTCACCGGTGGAGCTGATGGATTACATCACCGCGCTCGAAGAAGCACTGGGTATTGAGGCGAAGAAGAATATGATGCCGATGCAGGCAGGCGATGTGCTGGAAACTAGCGCAGAGACGCAGCCGCTGTACGACCTTGTCGGTTTCCGACCTGAGACGTCGGTGAAGGATGGCGTTAAAAACTTCGTCGAGTGGTATCGTGAGTTTTATCAGGTTTAAAAAAAGAAGCCCTCATGATGAGGGCTTCTTTTTGTTGTAGCCCGGCAGACAAAGCGCCACCGGTTACTGCGGAAAACTAGCGTTTAATCATTACCAAACAGATCGCGGGTATATACTTTCTCTTCCACATCCGCCAGCTCTTCCGCCATACGGTTGGAGATAATCACGTCCGCTTCCTGCTTAAAGGCGTCCAGATCGCGCACCACGCGGGAGTTAAAGAACTCATCTTCCTGCATCACCGGTTCATAAATAATGACCGGAATACCCTTGGCCTTGATACGCTTCATGATCCCCTGAATGGAGGATGCCCGGAAGTTATCCGACCCGGATTTCATGATCAGACGATACACGCCCACTACTTTCGGCTTGCGTGCAAGGATGGAGTCAGCAATAAAGTCTTTACGCGTGCGGTTAGCGTCGACAATCGCACCGATGATGTTGTTCGGCACCGACTCGTAGTTAGCCAGCAGCTGCTTGGTGTCTTTCGGCAGACAGTAACCACCGTAGCCGAATGACGGGTTGTTGTAGTGGTTGCCAATGCGCGGGTCCAGACATACCCCTTCAATAATCTGTCGTGAGTTCAGGCCCAGACTTTCGGCATAGCTGTCCAGCTCGTTAAAGTAGGCCACGCGCAGCGCCAGGTAGGTGTTGGCAAACAGCTTGATGGCTTCGGCTTCCGTCGAGTCGGTAAACAGCGTCGGGATATCTTTCTTCACCGCCCCTTCCTGCAACAGCGCGGCAAAACGCTCGGCGCGCTCAGAACGCTCGCCTATCACGATACGGGACGGATGCAGGTTATCGTACAGCGCACGGCCTTCACGCAGGAACTCCGGCGAGAAGAAAATATTGTCGATACCCAGTTTTTCTTTAATTGAATTGGTAAAGCCAACCGGAATGGTCGATTTGATCACCATCACCGCTTTAGGGTTGATTTCGACCACGTCACGGATAACGGACTCGACGCTGGCGGTGTTGAAATAGTTTGTTTTCGGGTCGTAATCGGTCGGAGTGGCGATGATCACGTAGTCGGCATCGCGGTAAGCGTCATGTTTATCGGTTGTCGCACGGAAATTCAGCGGTTTGGTCGCCAGATACTCTTCGATCTCTTTATCCACGATCGGCGATTGTTTCTGATTCAGCATGTCGACCTTAGCCTGAATGATATCCAGGGCCACCACTTCGTGGTGCTGGGCGATCAGAATGCCGTTCGACAGGCCGACGTAACCTGTTCCTGAAATAGTTATCTTCATTCGCTCTGTAACTTCTTCCGGTTAAACATTTGAAGGTGAATGCATCACCACCGAGTGATCCAACGTTGTCGTATCGGATCGGCGTGCGGTCAGTATATCGCGATTTACCACAACGCCGCCTATCAGACCTGACTGAATGCTGTTTTCAGACAATAAAAAAGCCCGGAGATGCGCTCCGGGCCTGCATTTAAGGATGAACTAATTCAGATTAATCCAGCCATTCGGTGTGGAACACGCCTTCTTTATCCGTGCGTTTATAAGTGTGCGCACCGAAGTAATCACGCTGAGCCTGAATCAGGTTCGCTGGCAGTACCGCAGCACGGTAGCTGTCGTAGTAGGCAACTGCAGCAGAGAAGGTCGGTACCGGAATACCATTCTGTACAGCGTAAGCCACAACATCACGCAGCGCCTGCTGATATTCATCAGCAATGTTTTTGAAGTACGGGGCCAGCAGCAGGTTAGCGATACCCGCATTCTCTGCGTAGGCGTCGGTGATTTTCTGCAGGAACTGTGCACGAATGATGCAGCCCGCGCGGAAGATCTTCGCGATTTCGCCGTAGTTCAGATCCCAGTTGTACTCGTCAGACGCGGCACGCAGCTGAGAGAAGCCCTGCGCATAGGAGACGATTTTGCCCAGGTACAGCGCACGACGCACTTTCTCAACGAACTCCGCCTTATCGCCAGCCAGTTTAGCCTGCGGGCCGGACAGCACTTTAGATGCCGCAACGCGCTGGTCTTTCAGCGAGGAGATGTAGCGCGCGAATACGGACTCGGTGATCAGCGACAGCGGTTCGCCCAGGTCCAGAGAGCTCTGGCTGGTCCATTTACCGGTACCTTTGTTCGCCGCTTCGTCCAGGATTACGTCAACCAGGTATTTACCGTCTTCATCTTTTTTGGTGAAGATGTCTTTGGTGATGTCGATCAGATAGCTGCTCAGCTCGCCTTCATTCCACTCGGTGAAGGTAGTTGCCAGCTCTTCGTTAGACAGGTTCAGGCCACCTTTCAGCAGAGAATAGGCTTCAGCAATCAGCTGCATGTCGCCGTACTCGATACCGTTGTGAACCATCTTCACGTAATGGCCCGCACCGTCAGCGCCGATGTAGGTCACGCACGGCTCGCCATCTTCTGCTACCGCAGCGATTTTGGTCAGGATTGGAGCAACCAGTTCGTACGCTTCTTTCTGACCGCCAGGCATGATAGACGGACCTTTCAGCGCGCCCTCTTCACCACCGGACACGCCGGTACCGATGAAGTTGAAGCCTTCAGCAGACAGTTCGCGGTTACGACGGATAGTGTCCTGGAAGAAGGTGTTGCCACCATCAATGATGATGTCGCCTTTATCGAGGTACGGCTTCAGGGAATCGATGGCAGCATCGGTGCCCGCGCCCGCCTTCACCATTAACAGGATACGACGTGGGGTTTCAAGAGACTCGACGAACTCCTGTACCGTATAGTGAGGAACCAGCTTCTTGCCCGGGTTCTCAGCGATCACTTCTTCGGTTTTTTCACGGGAGCGGTTGAAGATGGAGACGGTATAACCACGGCTTTCGATGTTGAGCGCCAGGTTGCGCCCCATCACTGCCATACCGACTACGCCGATCTGTTGCTTGGACATTACATACTCCTGTCAGGGGATGGTCACCGCGAACGATACGCGGCTTGAATGTGGCGTAGATAATAATCCATGCATAAAATTTTAACCAGTAGCACAGCCACTGTAAGCACACATAGGTAATTATTATATTTCTTAGTTTTACTTACGCAGTCCTTTATAAACTATACGTAGCAAAAATGTTGGTAATAATCTAGGTATAATTCGGAGAATTGCACAACTTAAAACACCAAGTAAATTATCCAACTTTAATTTGTATTTTAATTTAGCAAGCTTCACTTCGCTTTCAATGTAATCATATCCTTTTCGTCGTTTAATCATTTTATCACCAGCCCTAACATTAACTAATACTTTATTCAGATTAAAAGTCTCATAACCAGCAGAAATAACCCGAAGCCATAGATTATAATCCTCCATCAAGAAATGATGTTGGTAGCCACCAATCTTATCAATGATATTTTTTCTTAAAGCGATAGTCATATGATTGAAGGGATTTCGCTTTTTAGCATATATTTCAATATCCTTGTGCTCTGAAACCGAAAATCTTACCCCATATGAAATTAACATACTTTCATCAAATTCATTGATTGCGCCACCGAGCAAAACAACATTAGGATGTTGTTCCATAAACTTGATTTGGTGAAAAAATCTATCAGGCAAACATACATCATCCGTATCCATACGCATGACAATATCATTTTTACAAAATTTCAGACCGTGATTGAGCGCTTCACCAAGTCCTACATTCACAGGAATTTCAATTATATCAATAGGTAATTGGCACAAAAACATACCAACTACATTATTTAAATCTTCACCAACTGGTCCGTCATAAACAATCACGACCTGATCCGCACTTGCAGTATTGTTTTTTATACTTTGTAAACACTGATAAAGATGCTCAGGTTGTTCTTTATAGTATAAGGACATTAGAACTGTAAATTTCATTTCCGATTGACCATGACAAAGGCATTAATTTGAAAATTAAAAATGACATGAAAAATATCGTCTACATATTATAAAAAGAGTTACAGACTTTGCTCTAAAATATCTACAATTCTTTTACTTGCCATACCATCACCATAGGGATTACTGGCTCTACTCATTTTTTCATATACAGAGCGGTCATCCAGAAGCTGTCTAAAAGCACTATAAATGACATCTTCACTTGTACCCACTAGCCTTAAGGTACCAGCCGCTATACCTTCTGGACGCTCTGTTGTATTACGCATTACCAATACAGGCTTACCAAGGCTAGGAGCTTCTTCCTGAATACCACCACTATCGGTTAAAATAATGTAGGAGCGAGACAGAAAATTGTGAAAATCAAAGACTTCAAGTGGTTCTATTAAGCGAATCCTATCAGATTCACCCAGTATTTGCCGTGCAGCATCTCTTACTGCCGGATTCATATGAATAGGATAGATAGCTTTGATATCAGGAGTTTCATCAAGAATCTGTTTTATGGCCCTGAACATGTTTCTCATGGGCTCACCTAGATTCTCTCTCCGATGTGCCGTCACCATTATTAGTCTACTATCTGAAGCCCAACTTAAATGCTCATGTGTGTAGTTACTTTTAACTGTAGTCTTCAACGCATCAATTGCTGTGTTTCCAGTAACATGAATTGAATCCGACGCTTTACCTTCTCTTAAAAGATTTTCTCTTGATGATTCTGTTGGTGCAAAGTGATATTTACATACAACACCAACTGCTTGACGATTAAACTCCTCAGGAAAAGGAGAATCAATATTGTAGGTGCGAAGCCCTGCTTCAACATGCCCTACTGTAATCTGAAGATAAAAGCATGCTAAAGCAGTCGCAAAGGTTGTTGTGGTATCACCATGTACAAGGACAATATCGGGCTTAACAAGCGTTAAAATCTCTTTCATCTTTTCAAGAATATTGATGGTTACATCAAAGAGAGTTTGTTTCTCCTTCATTATAGAAAGATCATAATCAGGAACCACATTGAATGCACTTAAGACTTGATCAAGCATTTGCCTATGCTGCCCTGTAACGCAAACAACAGTATTTATTTTTGGTCTCGATTGCAATTCTTTTACCAAGGGACACATTTTAATCGCCTCTGGTCTCGTACCAAAGACTACCATGACCTTTTTCACTATTTATCCCTTAAATTTATTCAGAATCTTTTTAATATATGCACTAGCCTGAGGGCCAATAAATTTACTAAACCGATGTTTAAGTTTATCCGACTTTGAATGCCAGGAAGCTGAAAAATGGTGAACAGTGTGTGTATCATTAGTTATAATCACCCGACCGGTTCGCCATTGCTTCGCACAAAAAACATCAAATGGATAAATAACAAGTCCTTCATTAAGGAACTGAAGTTCATTTCTTGGTTTCCAACCATACTGATTAATTGTGAGTTCAGTGATAACACCCGTATTAGGTGTCTTATCATAGCTCCCATTAGAAAGAATGAATTTTCTGCTATCATACCCAGAAAGCAAATTTTCAATCCATTTATGCCCTTGTATCGAAGCCATTGTTCCCGTCACACACATCATATCGTCTTCACAACCAGTGAAGGCATCATGCACAAGGAATTTATCTAGCGATTTTAGCACTTCTACGTCAGTATCCATATAAATACCACCGTGGTGATATAGGGCATACAATCTCACATAGTCAGTAACAAAAGCGAATTTTTTTGATTCATAAGCTTGCTTCACATATTCATTACTATTAACATCAAAACTATCTTCATTCCACTCGATTATTTCATAGTCGGGAAGTTTCTCTTTCCATGATTTAATACAGCTAATTGCTAATTCTGGCATCTGGCCACGACCAAACCAGCAATAATGAATTTTTTTTGGAATCACTATAAACCCCTCTGAATAAAACTATTTTAATCAAACAAAAAACCAATTAATTACTCGCTAAGACTAATATGCAACTTCATCTTTCAGCATGATTTTTTGTTTTATTAGGCATGAGTTAATAGCTGTGGAATTATAAGAAACACCTTTATCGAAAACGATGTCATATAAAGCCAAAAACTCAAAAGGAAAACGTCCACTGAGCCTTTGTACGTTATCCCTAATATAAATATCATCTTTTTCTTTTGGATGAATCTTTAAATACACTTTATATTTTTCTTTTTGTAACTTAAGGATTTGAGAATTAAATAAGTCGACTGCCTCTTCCTTTGTATGAATACCAAAAAGATAGGTCGGCTGAGTTAATACTATCGCTCTACCCTTTTCATCATCTTGTAGTGAAAAGTCAAATTGAACATCACTAAAAAAAACTTTCTTTAAGATCTCTTTATCCGTTTCAGATAAAGCACGAATGCATTCAATGTCATTGACTTCTTGTATATCACAGTTCAAATGAGTGACATTTTCCAACCTTAATAAATTGGCCAACCTGCTCTTATCTCTAACATAAAAATTTCTTACATCAAAAATAGAGTTAGCCCTAATAAACAACGTTTTTTTTATTAACTCATTGACTATTTGCTTAAGCCCTATTGTTTTACCTTTCTTAAATAGAACGTTTTTACAGTAAATACTTTCACCCTCTTCATAAAAATTGATTTCATCAGGCGAACCAACATTTGCTAGCTGTAGGGGATAATACCCCACAAATCCGTCTAGAAAAAACGTTATCCGGTCATTTTTTTTCTTGAACGGAAAAATAAAAACTCTATACAACACATTTTTTATATACTCAGTGGTATTATTTTTAAAAAGTACTATCTTGTATATTTTCTCGAGCCCCTGAAGATTTACTAATTTTGTTTCCATGTCTAATGAGTCTTGAATATTAACAAGCAAAACATTCTTCTCATTCTTGTCCATGATTGAATAGACGAAAGGAAGTTTATTATAATTCCATAAATAATAATAAGTTATATTCACAATTCTTTCATCCATACCATACTGTTTTTAACCACTCTATAGACTGAACAGGGAGTTAACATTGCGAAATTTATTTTTTCTAAAAAAAGAAATCCATATCTCCTCATGCAACAACCAAGATTATCACTTCAAACATAGGAGCTATAAAGATAAATGAAATCATATCCCCACTGACAAAACCGTTTGAATATCTTTTTTTATAAAAATTATTATAACACTCAATAATGGCGCAAAAAATCGACAGCCAAAATAATAAATCTATAGCAGGAAAACCGTTTGTAGACCTTCTTTCTTTAGCGCTATCCTATCTCCTGTCGTTATTATATTTGAACGTGTTTACATGTTTACGCTCACCTGAGCATTCTTCATTATTACTGAAAAGTACAGTGACTCACGCATACAGATTAAGTAATTATATATTAACATCCAAATTAATATGTGAACTGCATGTTAGTTTCATATTTACAACACAAATATGCTGAGACTTTTTTAGTTATCGGCAAAAAATAATCCAACCATATTTATCCAGAAACTTTCCAGGATACTAAATGCAATCTTGATGTTAACCACCATGTTGCAAAGAATCGAATGCACATTGATGTAGCAAACGACATAGCGACACCTACAATACCATTAACATGAATAAGAATGAGAAGTAATACTATATTGAACATCCCCGTACTAATAGTAACAATAGCTAAACGTCCAGTACGTTTCGCGTAAAAGAGGTAGTTAGTGACCATAAGATACATCCCACCAAAACATTGACCAAGACATAACCATCCGATAACTTCAGTCGCTTTTTCAAAATTATCACCACCAATAATTCGTACAACCAAAGGGCCAATAATAAAAGACAGACACCCCAGCAAAAATACAATTATGAAAAAAAGATATGTAAACCTGACAACTCGTTTTAATTGCTCAATCCGATTATTAGCCAGACTCTTGAATAACCAAGTAATCATCGCCTTGTTTATCGCATCAAAGACTACTGCAACGCCAAGACTCAGTTGCACAGCGAACATGTAAATGCCGGCTTCAGAGATACCAAGTTCTTTGTTTATAAAAAAACGGTCAAGCGAACTCAAGAAAAACATACCTACTACATGTGGAACTAAAGGAAGACCAAATGATAATGCATCAGATATATAATCCTTCCGAACCACAGTTAACTTGATTAAATTATTCTTATATAACAATAAAACACTTAAGAGTGCATATAATGCAGTAGTTGCGAGAATTGCATCAACCCGACCTTGCGCCCCATAATTAAGCATAACAACGAGGATAACTGAAAAAACAAAATTTAGAAGGCTTTGACTAACTTGCATAGTGCCAAATTTTAATGCTTGCTCTCGAATTTGCCACTGTCCAAGTCGAAGTTGGATGATGAAATTTGCAAACGAAATAACTAACGCTAAGTATATCCATTGGATAGGTATACTTAGCCATAAACAAATTTTATCACCAAGAAAATAAAAGATCGCACATAAAACTAGAACTGATATAAATAATATATGTAAACATGCGCCATTATATACAGGAAGAGAATCATGCTCTCCGTCATAAAACTTCCTGTTAGCTGCGCCAATAGTATTCACCCCAACAAGTGCAGCAAAGCCTGTTATAAGAGTCTGAAACATAGCTATTTGCCCATACTCACTGGGGCTCAAGTTCCGGGTCAGCACTGGCAATAAGAGAAACGGTATGAGGGCATTTAAAATATTGGATGATAAATAAATCCCTGAACGTTTAAACAAGCTCATAATGGTAACCAAACTGTTATTGAGTAAATAAAGCAAAAAATATTTTATTTATAGTTTGCATACGATTCATCTACTATTCTAATCACTTTGGCCGATTTCCCAACAGCAGCGTAAAAAGAAAGCACACTTTTGTCACAAGACTGTTTGCATCGACAACAGAGTTTCATCGATTGTAACTCTAGGGAAAATTGTCACATTAGCACCAACCCGACATCCACGCTCTAATATAATTAGTTAAATTTTAGAATATCTTTACAAAAACATTGATTTACTCGTATCGCTAAAATAGTGATTAGGAACATAGATATTGACGCCAGCTCCAATAAGCACATCGTATGCAATTTCAATATGAATGTCCTCGACTTCAAATGGATATGTAAAGAGCATTGTATCAGATCTCACTAAGACATTAGTGCCGACAGAAACTTTCGGCGTCTCAATAGCATACACAAATAATCTAAAAGTAGAGAGCCACTACTGATTCTTGGAGTTTTCTCTTACAGGTCATATATCGCAAATGAGTAGAGTATAATAAAAAAAATATACGCTACATATCATAACCTAACCGATTGAATGCGTACCAAAATTTTATTTTTTACAAAAAAAATCATAGAGTAAATCCATCATCGACAATAATATTCTGCCCCGTTACATATTTTGACTCATCAGAAAGTAAGAAAACAATGCTGCCAAGTATTTCTTTGACATCGAGCATTCCTGCGCCATTGGTTTCCTTTTTATATGCCTGTAGGAACGCCTCTGGTTGATGATCAAAAATCCCCCCAGGGCTCACAGCATTAATCTTAAAACGGCTATCATTAATATAAGCAACAATGTATTTATTAAGATGCAAAAGTGCAGATTTAATTGCCGCGTATTCAACGGGCATCGTCATTGATGTATTGTCATATATATCAAACTTTGGTGCTACAACTCCATAAATAGAAGATATATTAACTAATGAGAAAGGCTTTAAATTCCTCTGAAAATAAGATGCACATTGTTGTGCGAATAAGAATGAACTTCCAAGGTGAAGTGACAAATTCTCATTAAAACTGTCAATTGTCACATCAAAAAAATGAGTACCATAGGTTTTATTTCTCGGATAGGTCACATTGACAGCGCCATCCAATTCAGATGAACCAGCAAGAAGGCTGCGTACAGAATCTACACTGGTGATATCAAGCTGATGCAGCTCATAGTTTTCGGTAATGCCGAGCCTATCAAATTTTTCTTGAGCAACATCCGGATTATTATCACCTGATATAACATACCCACCTTCTTCAATAATTTTTTTAACCAGTTGTGAACCCAGCAAACCACCAGCACCAGCAATAAGTATTTTCTTACCTTTTAACATTTCAGCCATTTTTCATTTCTCTTAATAAAATCTCTGCCATATAAAAATCATAAATATCATCAATATCAACCGCCCGCTCTTTTGGAACGATAATACTTGTGACTCTCCCCGAAAATAAGCCATAGTTATTAAGAACAAATTGTGGCGTTGTTGCGTACACAACAGTTGTTATATCATAGACCGGTGGAGCATCCTGCCGTCTCTGTACTTCTCCTGCCGGTTCTTCAACAAGCCTGACATAATCGTCATCGACAAACTTTACCATATTAAAGTATGGGCTGCGGCTTGCGGGTGTAACAGAAATACATATATCAGCATTTGAATTCACACGCTTCGCAATTGCCCGCTCGACATCTTCCACACTGCGAAGAGGGCTTGTGGCGGGCAGCGTGACAAACTCATCAAACTCGCCGTCTCGTTTTTTTACCCATTCAATAGCGTGTCTCCAAGCTAACCATTCAGAACTGGTATCACTAGCAAGTTCATTGGGTCTGCGTATCACCGTAGCACCGTTTTCTTCTGCTACACGCGCGATCTCATCATCATCTGTTGATACGTAGATCGCGTTTATTGAAGGACATTGTTTTGCAGTATCAATGGAGTATTGCAAAAGAGGCTTATTATTCAGAGGCTTAATATTTTTTCCCGGCAATCCTTTTGAACCGCCACGGGCAAAGATAAACGCATTAGTTTTCATTGCAAAGCTCCAAACTTAACTTCTTTTTTGATCTCTTCAATAAAGGTAACAACTTTAACCGACGTTTCCAGAGAAATACATTGATTGTCTTGCTGGTATATTTTATTAATAAAATCTTTCAGCATCTCAATGTACATGCCATTTTTATCCCATTCAGGTTCGCTGTACATGACATTACAACCTGTGCCGTTATAGAAAAGAATCTCATTTCGAATCAGATCCCATACTAATCGCCCCTTGCTACCAATAATGTGACATTGCCTCCATGCTTTTTTTTGCAAAAAATCCAGATGAATATTTACAATAGCACCTGAAGAACTGGCTGCTGTAACATCGGCAAGGGCCTCAACGTTCATTTCCAGTTCATCTGATGACCGGATTATAGAATGTAGCCTACAAAGATCGCCGAATAACCATTGAGCATAATCAATTTCATGGCTTAACTCTAGTAATGCCCCCCCTCCAAGATGCTTATTTGCGGAGACACTATCACGATAATCTTTAGATGGACGCCAGTCAGGAAGATATTGACCGATGTCAATATTGACATTATAAATTTTCCCAACAAAATCTTCTTCCAGCATTTTTTTTACTCTTGATGCTGAAGGAAGATAACGTAGGCAATACCCCACAGCCACTGGTGTCTTATATTGTACGGCAATCTCCATAAGCTTCGCCGCATCTTCTGAAGTTGCTGCTACGGGTTTTTCTATTAAAACAGGTATCCCTGCCCTGATCAATTCTGCACTATGTTTTAAATGGCAAGTTGAAGGAGAAGCAACAACTACCATATCAACCTGTTCATTAATTACAGCGCTAATATTCGCAAGATATCCATCACAATCACTGGTTAAATCAGTAACAGTGCGCTCACTTGATGACATCGCGTAAATAGAAACATTAGGAAATAAAATCCTTATATTCCGCCGATGCCGTGAAGCAATGTTTCCCAAGCCAATGACAGCTACTTTTTTCATTTATTCAAATCCCAGAGAATGGATATCTGCTTGTGCTCGCTTGAAATCATCCATGCGACCAATATCTAACCAATACTCATGAATCGGGAACATCAACACATCCTTGTTATTATTCATAACCCCTTCCAGCAAGGTTGGCATATCAATTCGATGATTTTTAGGTACTGACTTGAAGATTGAAGGGGAAACGACATAAATACCTGCGTTCACGAAGAAATGATGGACTGGTTTCTCCACCATACTGACGATTTTATTTCCCTCCCCTGTAATAACTCCATAAGGGATTTGGTAGTCATATTCTCGCACGCAAATCGTGGCGTCAGCATTATTACTATTATGAAAGGCAAGCAGACGCCGGAAATCAATATTGGTAAGGACATCACCATTAATCATTATCAGAGGTAGAGATTCTGATAAATCATCAGGTAGCAATCCTAAAGCGCCACCGGTTCCTAACGGAATATCTTCATGGATATACCTTATCTTAGCGTTAAACGCCTTCCCATCACCAAAATAATTTTGAATAACTTCAGGTAAAAAATGAGTTGATATATAGAAATTACTGAACCCAGCCCTGACAAAGCTTTTCAGCACTGTTTCAAGAATAGGTTTGTCTCCGACTTTCAACATTGGTTTCGGGCAATTATCAGTGAGTGGTTTTAACCGTGTACCAAATCCACCCGCCATGATAAAAACTGGATTATCATATTTTTCAGCAGTTGACACAGTTGCAATAGTCTCGAGACCTATGATGACACCATTTTCAACGATAGGAATAGATAATATTCCATTTGCTGACATTATCTCTGTTAGCTCTTTTTTTGATGCATCTGGCGTTGCAGTTATTGGACTTTCATTCATTACAAAGCGAACAGCAGTTGAAAGAGGTAAGTTTTTTAGTAATCCCCTTCGAATATCACCGTCGGTAATGACACCTAATAACACATTTTTTTCATTCACAACCAACGCTATGCGCAAGGCTTCTTTATTAATAACTTCAAGCGCGCCAAGAATTGAACTTTCGGGAGAGATTAATACATTTTTCCATTGCTGAGTCATTTTAGACCTTCTACAGTTTTATCTGACCAAGGCACGTGGCGCATAAATTTTCTGTTGTGGTTGTACATTTTCGGTTACTAATGTATTCGCCATTATTGTAGCTCTCGATCCAATTTCAATATTCTGAATAACTGTCGCACCTGCACCAATAAAAACATGTTCTTCAGTCTTGCACTGTCCGCAGATTATAACTCCCGGAGAGATAGAGTTATAGGCTCCGAGCAGTACGTCATGCTCAATAGTAGCTCTGGTATTGATGATCGTATGAGCACCTATATGCGAACCGGTCTGGACAATAGCACCCGGAAATATTTGCACCCCCTCCTCCAGGAAAGAAAAAGATGATACATAAGCGTTGTCCGCTACAATCGTTTCGAAAGTATAGCCCATTCTTTTAAAAAAAAGATTAACTTTATATCTAATTTCTGAACCAGGCAATGCACCTATTCCATTAACCAATCTAACGTCTTCAGGTTTAAAACGAACAATTTCATTGTCATTCGTCAAGACATCAATTCCTGTGTATACATTCCTTTTGGTAACATCATCAGGACTGATGATAGCGACAATATCTCGCTTTTGCTGTTTAAGCATATCAACAATTACGCTAGCGTGGCCGCCTCCGCCAATGATTACGAGAGGCTTATCCGAAATATTATTATTCACAAATCAAATCCCCAGGAGAATAATCGTTAGCAGAAGCTTTATTTATCAAATCCCAATATAAATAGGGAGACATCCCCGTTCCCGGACGCTTGATTGCCAGATTATCAAATGTAAACGATTCCCCTGCTGTAATTTTCTTCGCAGCCACCAGACTTTTTCGCGCGACGCTTTTATTTTTGATTTCTGACACTGTAGGTGCTTTAATGCTATTACCCAACGCTTTTTCAACCTGACGGATAGCAGCAATCATTGCCTCTAGCTCAACAGGGTCCAGCGATGCTTTATGATCAGGTCCTTCCATATTTTTATCAAGCGTAAAGTGTTTTTCGATAACAATCGCACCGCGCGCAACGGCAGCCACAGGAATCATTATCCCGTCACTGTGGTCGGAATACCCCGCAGATAACCCAAACGCCTGATGTAAAGTATCCATAGCACGCAGATTAATCTCTTCCATTGGTGCCGGATATTCGGTAGTGCAATGAAGAATGATAACCTTTTCTTTAAGCGCTCTTTGACCTGCCTCAGATGAGTACGCTCGCTGAAAAGCTTCAAAACACGGTTCCACATCTTTAGAGGCGGTATAACCGAAAGCAATAACGCCCAACGCACTCTCGATCTCAGCCAGCGTCGCCATTCCGGTTGAGACAATAATGTCACAACCAGTACGTGCATGCTCCAGCACCAAAGGTGCATTCGTCAATTCCCCTGATGGTAGTTTCAACCTTTTAATCCCAAGTTCGTTCACCAAAAACTTCAGACTTTCTGAATCAAAGGCGGTAGAAAGGAATTCGATGCCAAGATTATTACAGTAACGAGCCAGATTATGGTGGGCTTCCCATGAAAGCTCAAGGCGACTTAGCATCTCCAACTGTGATTCTTGCTTTTTAGTATTCGTGACCTGATAGTCTGCCTGCGCCGCTTCTGCTGTGACCAGGTTCTTCGCCTTAAACGTTTGAAACTTGACGATATTAGCACCTGCTTTATGAGCAGCATCGACAAGTTTAAAAGCCAGTTTTTCGTCGCCGTTGTGGTTAACCCCGGCCTCAGCAATGATAAGCGTCATATAGTTTCACTTTATATCGTAAAATGTCTTACTCGGTACAAAATGCATAGATTTGATCATCTTGATGACCTTTGCACTTGTATTCCCTTGCCCATAAGGATTCGAAATTTCTTCACCCTTTCTTATGTAGCTTCGCGTAATTGCGCACGACAGAGCTTCTGTGATGGACTCAGTTGTCGCATCGCAGTTGAGTACGCTTTGTGCAGCAATACGTCCTTTTTGACGTACGCCGATATTTACCGTCGGAACACCAAATGCAGGTACCTCAATAATGCCACTTGATGAATTACCCAGCACAACAGCAGCGTGTTTAACCGCACTGAGATAACGCACCTGTCCTAACGATGGAATAGCCTTTACACGTTTAGGTGATTTAGCTGCATAAGCTTCAATTAGAGGGATAATTTTTCTACCACCATCATCCGCATTCGGATATGTAAGAATAATCTGAAGTTCAGGAAATTCATCAAGAGCATCCAGCAATGCAGTAAAGCTCTCTTCGGCGGGTTCATTTCCTAAAGTAACAGGATGGTATGTAACAACTGCGTAAGGTTTTTGTAACGGAAAGTTCAAAGAAGCAGCCAACTCTTCAATTGTCATAAACTGCCCGCGTTTGAGATGATCTAACCCAATAGCGCCCACATTTGCGACACGCTCAGGAGCTTCTCCCAATTGAATTACACGGTTTTTATATTCCTCTGTCGAGGTGCCGTGTAAATAGCTAAATTTTGTAATGGCATGTCGAATAGCATCATCATAGGCACCTTCGGTAATTTCTCCCCCATGCAGATGAAAGACAGGAATACGAAGAATCATTGCAGTTTGTGCCGCCGCAAGTGCTTCAAAGCGATCGCCAAGAATAACCAATACATCCGGTTTTAGTCGCGATAACGCATCCGCAAACCCCAGAACTCCCAACCCCATACTTTTTGCGGTTCCTATTGCTGAGTCAGATGAGAGTAATATTTCAATTTTTTCATCGATTAAAAAGCCATCTTCCTCAATCTGTTGCCAAGTATTTCCAAACTCCGGGGATAGGTGCATACCACTGACAAGAAGTTGCAGTTGTAACTCCTCATCACTCTGGATATCCTTCATTAACCAATAAAGTAATCCATATTCTGCTCGCGTACCGGTGAAAACAGCTACCTTGCGCTTTACTGTTTTCATCGCATTCATTCCACTGGCGAACTCGGTAGGTTAACCAACAGAGCTTCAATCGTCTCGGAGTTTTTAAGATCATCGCGCATTGCGTGCTCAAACATCGGTAGACGATGCATCAGTTTCCAGATTGGGCGAACCATGACTTTTGCTTCGTTCATTTGTGCAAGAATAGCATCGCGAGAGTCCTGGTTTTCACAAATTACAGCATTCAGCCAGTAGTTGGACTTTGCATATTCAGGCTCTTTGACGAATTTAAATTCTGAACCTTCAAAGAAGGTTTCATATTGCTGGGCAAGCATCCTTTTTTGCTTCAAAAAAATATCCAGACGTTCCATTTGCCCACAGCCCAATGCTGCATTCAGGTTAGGCATACGGTAGTTAAAGCCGGGTTCATCGTGGTAAAACTCATAAGCATGCGGAACCTTGGCAGTTGTGGTGACATGTTTAGCACGTTTCCCTGCTTCGGATGAACGACAGAAAATCATTCCACCGCCGCCAGTAGTGATTATCTTATTACCATTAAAACTCAGAGCGCCATACTCGCCAAGGGTGCCTGTATGATGGCCCTTATAAAAAGACCCCAGACTTTCAGCAGCATCTTCTACCAGGACAAGATGCCACTTCTTGCATACCGCGATCAACTCATCCATTTCAACAGGATGACCAAAAGTGTGCATCGGAACTACTGCACGAACAACCTGACGTGTTACACGATGCTGACAACCCTGCTCAGTCAATTCTGTGTTCTCAGAGAGCCACTTGTCGAGTGCTACAGGGCAAAGACCTAAGCTAACGGATGACACGTCCGTGAACACAGGATCTACCCCCAAATGATAAAGCGCATTACAGGTTGCAACAAAAGTCAGAGCCTGAGTGACCACTAAATCACCACGCTTCACGCCGGCCAGATACAATGCCGCACTTAATGCCGCCGTGCCGTTAACCGTTGCAACTGCACGCGCAGTCCCTGTATAGGCTTCCATTTTACGTTCAAAGTCGTCGACATATTTGCCTACACTTGAGACAAATGTGCTCTCAAGTGTATCCAGTACGTATTTTTTTTCATTACCATCAAAAACTGGCGCATGTAAAGGAATAAACGCATTTGTTTTGTATACGTCGCGAACAAATTCGATAATTGAATTAATATTCATACGTTGAAGCCTTACTTACATTTTACTATCAAGATATTTGCCGGTTTCTTTATGTCCAAAGTCTGGGATCATTTCAAAAAACAGCTTAACGATGTCCTTTTTAGACCATTCAAGCGATATTTTCATTGCCTGGATTTTTTCTTCAAAATGTGACAAAAGCACTGGATCATAAAGAGCTTCATTCTTGATAATTCCAAAATTAACGAAGCGATTCATATCAAGGGTTTCTTTATCCGTGAAAAACTCTTCAAAATCTTTTTCACCCGTTGTATCACTCGAAGTAAATAAGCAAGGCCATTTACCCTGAGCAGGTAACGTTTTAGCCAGCTCGCGTGCTTCATCTTCCGTTTCGCACAGATACGGCTCAAATCCAAGCTGTTTAAGATATAGAACAGCAATATCAGCAAATGAAATAAGGTGAAGAGCTTCACTCAGTTTCGGGAAAAAAATGTCTCGATTATCGCCAAAGATGCATGACATTAAGCATAGCTCACCCGACTCTTGCGGTGTAACAAAGTAGCGTTTAATGTCATTAGGTGCCACCAGTGGCTGTCGTTTTTGTATGCGCTGGTTGAAACCATGCAGAAGAGAACCATCTGAAAACGCAACGTTTGCGAAGCGTGCCGTCGAGATATTGATATCTTTACTCTTACGCATCAGGAACATTTCCATAATGCGTTTAGATGCTCCCATCATGTTTACTGGATTGGCAGCTTTGTCCGTTGACACACAGAAGAACTTTTTCACTCCTGAGGCAATAGATTGTTCAATTGTTTTATCAGTATTGAGAATGTTCACATCAATCATACGCATAAGAGTAAACGGATCTTTCTCGCTACGGACATGCTTGAGGGCAGAAAGATTCAGTACATAATCATATTTACCATCAGCTTTTATAAAAGCATCATATTCCACGGTTCCAATATCAAGAGCGAAAGTCTGGAAGTCACCATCAATATAACCAAAAGAACTACGGATATCACGAACCAACTCAACCATGTTATTTTCACTGATATCAACAACATGTAGCTTTTGCGGATTACGCTTGAATATCTCTTTTGTTACTGCCTGACCGATTGAACCCGCACCGCCCAACACGAGAAATCGAGATGAAGAAACTATTTGCTTTAATTCTTTTTCATTTCTAGCAACATCATCGACAAATAATGCCTTATTGCGCCCAATTAACTGAAGGATATTATCCATTTTTTAGTCCTGGTCGATTATTTGTTAATACCTAACAACTATTTCAATTAGAACAAATATATCCAAATGAAGCAGTTTTCCCCAGCGTTACTGATGATTACACGAGCAAAATAAGCTATAAATTAACCAAAAAGATCTTTTTGATAGGTAAAACAGCATGCTACCGCCCCTAGCTTACCAGCTACTAGTGCGCTAAGTACTTTTCAACGATGCGGTAAACTCCAGCTACTCGAACTGAGTTTCCTCTTAATACTCAAATGGTAATTGTCTTACCAAATTCAGTCATAAACAAGAAGAAATGCCATGAAAGCACAGCTAACATTTCTTAAGCAAGACATTGTTATTATTGCATTTACACAAAAACGACAGGAATATTCTTGACACTTACTCAAGCGCAAAGAACACCCTCTGTCGTTTTTATCAATTAGTTGCCTGTGGTTTTACCCGGTCGCTCTTACTCACTGAGTAACTTCTCAATCCCTTTCCGAAACTTCGCCCCTTCCTTCAAATTTCGCAGCCCATACTGTACAAACGCCTGCATATACCCCATTTTCTTACCGCAGTCATAGCTGTCGCCGGTCATCAGCATGGCATCAACAGACTGTTTTTTCGCCAGCTCGGCAATCGCATCGGTAAGCTGAATACGTCCCCATGCACCGGGAACCGTCTGCGCCAGCTCGTTCCACACATCGGCAGACAGCACATAGCGGCCGACGGCCATAAGATCTGAGTTAAGCGTCTGCGGTTGATCCGGCTTCTCGATAAAATCGATGATACGGCTAACCTTGCCTTCGCTGTCCAGAGGATCTTTTGTTTTAATCACTGAGTATTCAGAAAGATCGCCCGGCATACGTTTTGCCAATACCTGGCTACGGCCCGTTTCATTGAAGCGAGCCACCATTGCCGCAAGATTATAACGCAGCGGATCGGCAGATGCGTTGTCAAGAATGATATCAGGCAGCACGACTACAAAGGGGTGGTCGCCAACAATCGGGCGGGCACAAAGAATAGAGTGACCTAAGCCTAACGGCTGAGCCTGACGCACGTTCATGATGGTGACGCCCGGTGGACAGATAGACTGTACTTCAGCCAGCAGTTGACGCTTAACGCGTTGTTCCAGCAGGGCTTCCAGTTCGTACGAGGTGTCGAAGTGGTTTTCCACCGCATTTTTCGATGCGTGGGTGACCAGGACGATTTCTTTGATGCCTGCAGCGACGATCTCATCGACAATGTACTGAATCATCGGTTTATCGACGATCGGCAGCATCTCTTTGGGAATCGCTTTCGTGGCGGGCAACATATACATACCCAAGCCTGCTACCGGAATGACTGCTTTCAAATTAACCATGGTAATGTCCACTTTTATTCAGTTGAAAAAGTATAGCCTTTCAGACCGTCAACGTCTGAGTTGGTTCGCTAATCCTTTGAAACTCAAAAACATAGGGAAAACGAATAACTCTACTACAACCTATCAACTGACAATTTTGACTCAGATGAATCGGAAAGCCCGTCATTCAGTCAGCTACGAAACTGCATTTCCGATTTTTCGCAGCAAAAATCACTCAGTCACAAACGTGATATCGTCCTGTTTCTCGTGGACGAATTCGTACTTCAGCGTTCGATCTAAGCCCTGAGACAGGGTATACGGCGCAACAAATCCTGAGGTATGCACCTTAGTCGCATCAAACTGCGTCGTGGCGCAAAACTTCTTCACCCTCACTGAACTGATGGCATATTTTTTCCCGCTGACTTTACTCAGCAGGTCAAAACAATAGCCGCCCAGCATACCGACTGCATAAGGCAAATGAACGGAAGGAATTTTTTTGTTGAGGCTTTTTTCCACTTCGGCAACCAGCTGATTCATGTTCAGGTCCGGCTTGTCAACGTAGTTGTACACCTCATAACCTGCCGCAACATTGCTCAGCTTATACTTGATAAACTCAACGATATTGCCGATATAGGCCATTGATTTATAGTTTGTTCCTGCGCCCACCATCGCAAACTTGCCGCCGGCGATCTGCTTCAAAAGGTTGTAAACATTGCCGCGATTACGCTCACCAAAAATCACCGTTGGACGAATAATGGTCAGCGAGCGTTCATCAGGCGCCTGCTGGTACCACTCGCGCAGTACCTCTTCCGCCTGCCATTTGCTTTTACCGTAATGGTTGAACGGATCTTCTGGATGGCTTTCATCAGGATTGACCTTATTCAGGCCGTATACGGCAACCGAACTCGCAAAAATGATATTTTTCACGCCATTCTTGTTCATGGCGGCCAGCACGTTGCGCGTTCCCTGAACATTCACGTCGTAATACAGTGATGTGGGACTCACATCATCACGATGCTCGGCAGCCAGCAACACCACGGTATCAAACCCGGCAAATGCGGCATCCATGCTCTCCTGATGACGAACATCACCCAGTTCGGTAACTTCAGGGAAGAAATGACTCTGCTGCTTATCTACGTTTTTGATGCGAAAATCATCTTTAACCAGCTCAATCAAGCGGGTCCCGACAAATCCTGACGCACCCACAAAGCAAACTTTATCATTCATAATCATTTAACGAGTATCATGCCGTATGCATTTAAAGGATAACCACCCTCCCGCAGGAGCGACGCATTAGCCCGAGTTAATTCTATCAATCAGGCAATTATAATCTTTTGATAAATGATATCCAGTATAGAAATGTCAGACGGGCTTAGACATCGCCCTTTTATCGCCTGTCAGGGAGATGAAAGTTCACTTTTTCGACATTCACCACTTGCTGATCGATATGATCAATATCCACCGCCGCCACCCCCTTCTCATTCACCGCCCGCACGTTCGCCAGCGACAGCAGCGTATCCTGCTTAGCCATAAACTTCCCTCGAACATCCTTGCGCAAATCGAAGTTCAGCTTCAGCGCGGGCCCGCGAGATGAGAGCTGCATCACGTTGATGTTCCTCAAGAAAATGTGCTGTGGTTTGTTGTGAATCTCCAGCGAGGCGTGCTTCATGGAGAGGTTGGTGAGAGAGACAAACGAGGGATTGTTGCCAGAGGAAATTTGAATACCGCGAACCGTATAAGGCAGCGCGCTATTATCCATATGTACATTATTTAAGCGGAAATTTTGCGGTATAGACAAATAGTTACCTTTGATAACACCGTAGCCAATCAGCATTCCCGCGCTATTAACCATATCGACACCATCAATAACGAAATTATCACATCCGTAGATCGCCACCGTGGCGTTATCTATTCCCGCCTGCTTGCTGAATTCCGGTGTGATATTGCTGGCTTTCACATTACGTATAATAAAGTGTTTGCCGTTTTCCACGTGCACCAGCTGGCGACAGTTGCTGCCGGTGATGTTAGCGACGACGAAATTTTTCACCGCCTGCTCTTCCGGGTAGCCATTATCGTAGGTGCTACCGGCCAGGCCGATACCGATGCCCCAGTTGACCTTGCCGTTGGTGCAGTCGATATGGTCGATAACATGGTCGGAGATCAGGATATTGCGGTCGTTGATCGCCACGTTCCACTCAATGGCGTCGCCCTGCAGATAGCTGAAGTGGCAGTGGGTGATGTTCACATCGACCCACTGATTATGGTAGCCCTGGCGCAGAATACCGTAGTTGGCTTTAGTGATGGTCAGGCGGGTAATGGTCAGGTTACGCAGCGTGCGCTTATCTTTGCCGCCGATGAAAATCTGCGCCACCGGGCCGTAGCCGCTCATCGTTAGTCCAGCGATGGTGCAGTCGCCGCCGCGCACATCCAGCGTAATGTTGTAGAGGCTACCTGCGCCGCTGCCGATCACCTGGCAGCCCTTTTGCAGGATAAAGCGCCCGCGCCCGTTGCCCTTCAGCGCGCCGGCAATCGCCAGCGTTTTCCCCGGCGGCAACGTAATCGCGGTATTGATATTGTCGCAAACTACATCCGCCGGCACGTTGACCGTGTCGGCCTGCGCAAAGGCGTCATTGAATGCGCGAATCCAGTCGCCGTTGCGCACATAGTCACGTATGTTCACCGTCAGGCGCTTCTCTGCGGCACGCGCACTGGTCGCTGAAAGTACCGGCAGCGCTGCGGCAAGCGTCGCCCCGGCGGTGAGGAAGTAACGTCGGGTTAAGGTGTGCATAGCGCCTCCTTAGCAAAGCGTTTGCAGCAGGCTGGCAAGCTGCCGGTTAATCACCTGCTGGTTAAAATCGGTTTCGACTTTCTCACGTGCGCGCGTCAGCACCGGCTGGAGACTGCGCTCATCCATGCGCCCCAGCGATTGCAGCTTGTCCGCCAGCGCCGTGGCGTCGTATTCGTCCACCAGCCAGCCGGTATGGCCGGAATCAATCAGTTCCGGTATACCGCTGTGTATCGTCGATAGCACCGGTATCCCCACCGCCATCGCCTCCATGAGCGCGACCGGAATGCCTTCCATATCACCGTCGGCACCGGTCACCGAGGGCAGAAGGAAAACGTCGGCTTCATCAAGCAGCGCTTTCACTTCATGGCTAGGCTTGAAGCCCGGCATTTCGACGCAATCTTCCAGCTGATACTGTTCAATCAGGGTGCGCAGACGGCGTTCCCACGGCCCGATCCCGAGGATGCGATAGCGAAAGTTCACGCCGCGCTCTTTCAGCTGTCGGCAGGCTTCAATCGCCACGTGTAGCCCTTTTTTCTCAGTCAGACGCGCAACGGAGAGGATCTGCAAACAGCCGTCAGGCGCTTTTAGCGGACGCAGCGAGAAGCGGTCCATGTTCACGCCCATCCTGGAAACGGTGATTTTATCCGTCGGGCAGCCCATAGCCTGCAGTCGGTCAGCCCACAGCTGGCTGATGGGCAACATCATGTCGCCGCGGCGAAACAGCTGCTGGTATTCGCCGGTATAGTGGTTCAACACCTCACGGCTCGAAATATCGATGCCGTGAAAAACGGTGGCAATCTTACCGTCAATCACGCCCAGCTCGCGGAGCTTGGCGGCGGTCACTCCCGCCGGGCCAAAGTGGGCGATATAAACGTCGGCGATAATCGGCGCAGGCGTACGGCTACAAATGGAGGATAGGATCAGGTTACGCGCCTCCTGACCGTAACGCCGCGCGTTCAAGGCCCGCCAGACGGCGGGACGGTGTAAACCGCGCAGGGTACTGAAGGCCCGGTAGCGCAGCTTCTCCAGCGCGGTTGCCGGTTCATCCTGTAACCAGCGGACTTTGTCCGCCAGTTGATATTGCGTATAAGCCGCATGAGTGTTGGTCAGGTCGCCCTTTTGCAGGGCGACAATCTCCACCTCATATCCCATCTCGATAAACGCCACGATCTGGTTTAAGACAAACGTCTCGGACGATAGGGGAAATTTCAGCAGGAAGAAGCTGACTTTCATCGGCCCTCCCGAATGCGGTTCAGCACCGACTCAATCATGGTGAAGCCCTTCTGCCGTTCGCCCTCAACCGCCGCGGCCACTTTCTCGCCCAGCGCCGGGAGCTGGTTGAGAATATCGCCCACCACGCCCTGCATCGAGCCGTCCAGCAGGTGACGGATGTCGATAGCCATTTCCGGCATACCCAACTGCTGCATGATGCCCGCTGATTTGTGCTCGTAGTTGATGGCAATCGCCGGCGTGCCGAAGTTCATCGAGATAATTGCCGAATGCAGACGTGTGCCGATGGTCAGCTCGCAGGAGGCAAGAATTTTGCCAATCTCCACGTCATTAAGTTCGTCCATGGCGATGTGGAAATGCTCGCGATTTTTGACGTACTGCGCCATCCGCAGGGCCACCATACGATCATCGCGGTTGTAGCGGTCGATACTGGTACAGGTAGAAAGCGCCAGCACCTGATAACCGTCATCAATCATACGGTTCACTACCTCGGCAAACGCTTTTTCATACGCCTGCTGGGTGGTGCCCAGACGTTTATCAAACGGCTCCAGCTCGCGCAGGGTGATCGCCACGGTTTTACGCTGTGCGGTCAGGTTCAGCCAGTGCTGCACCGCGTAACTCGGTTCGAAACTCTCGTTGCGATGCTCTACCAGCCAGGCGGTGTCCACGCCCTGCTCCACTTTGCTGGTATCAATTTGCGCTTTCGCCATCAGTTCACGGCTTACCGTCTCACGCAAAATCAATGCGTTGGTGCGGCCAAAGACATAGTTCGCCAGCTCGTTGAAGTCCGGGTTCTGGAACGGGCCGACGCTGTGGCCAATCATGTAGATAGGCTTGTTAGCCATAAAGGCGCACAGCGGATATTCAAAGTGGGTCAGGCCATAGAGATCGACATAGTTCGACCCACCAACCTGAATAATCGCGTCATAGTTGCCGAGGAAGCGCACAAAATCGTGAAACTCTGGCGCAATCTCAAAGTTGCGCAGCTTGCCTTCACCGGTGACCTTAGCCAGCAGGATCTTGTGCTGGAAGCGACGGCGCAGCACCTTCTTCACGCGCCCGCTCACGCCTGCCGCCGCCTGCTGTTTCTGGCTCAGCTGATACAGCGGATCGGCAATAATTTCACGCCCCTGCAACCAGGAGGAACTGATCGGGAAACGGCTCATTACGTCCATCTCAACGTCCGGCTGCTGGCGAAGAATCGCATCGAGCAGGCCGCGCATAATGGCGCTGTCGCCGCGGTTGCCGCAGGTGTGGTTTCCCAAAATTAGTAATTTCATCATGGCCTCATCAAAGGGGTTTCAAGCAAATCATTCAAAAATGCGTCATTGTCGAACGTAGGCCGGATAAGGCAACGCCGCCATCCGGCAATCTGCGCCGGGTTGCCTGATGGCGCTACGCTTATCAGGCCTACATCAACGGTTAATCAGAAACGCGCAGTAGCATCTTCAGTTTCTGGCTCCGACAGAGCGGTTTTTTAAGTTCAATCAGCAGGCTATTGCGCGATAGCACAATCACCAGCGCAAAGCTGACTACCCCCGCCAGCACCTGCATCGCCAGCAGCGCGGAGAGCGCAACGCTGCCTTCCAGCAGTCGCCCCACCGCGTAGCTTGCAATCAGCGTCGGCAGGGAGAGACGAAATGGCAGCCACAGGCTCAGCAGGTAATCGCGGTAGCCCGGCCCCAGCACCGGTTTAATCATCACGAAGTAGCTGAGGATGGTGTTGATGATTTGCACCAGCAGGAAGCCCAGCGTGACGCCAATCGCGCCGCCGAGCTGCCCGCCGATAATCACCGCCGGAATAAACAGGAAGGTCTTAAAGACGTTGAATTTAAAGCTGATATCCACCCGTGCTTTCGCCATCAGCAGCGAACCAATCGGGTTGCCTACCGAGCGCAGCAGCCCCACCACGCACAGCAACTGGAGGATTGGCACGATGTGCAGCCATTTATCGCCAAACACCAGCGGCACAAAGTTATTGCTGACCACCATCAGCCCCAGCAGCGCCGGGAAATTGATGATCCCCACCACCGACAGCAGCTTGTAGAAGTTGACTCGCAGCTTGTCGGTGTCGTCCTGAATCTTGGCAAACGCCGGGAACAGCACGCGGGTGATAATGGGGTTAAGTTTCATCGGCGGCACCACCGCCACGTTGTAGGCGAGGTTATAGCCCCCGGCCACGCTGGCGCCGAGGATACGCGCCAGCGTCAGCGTCGACAGGTTGGTGTTTATGTAGTTGACGATGCTGTCTGCCGTCAGCCACGCGCCAAAACGCAGGTTCGGCATGACCGCGGTCAGTGAAAAATGCAGGCCGGGACGGTAAATTTTGCGGCCAAAATAGCCAAACAGCAGCGTACGCACGGCGCTGTTGACCAAATAGCCCAGAATCGCCGTCATGGCCAGCGGCCAGAAGCAGGCGCTGATCACGGTAAAGGTAAAGCCCGACAGCACCGCTGCCGTTTCAATGGAGCCAATCTTGTTAAACTCCAGCTCTTTTTGCATCAGCGCGCGGAACTGCTGGCCGTGGGGAATCACCACAAAGGCCAGCGACAGCATTTTGATCAACGGCGCGAGATCCGGGTTGTGCAGCAATCGCGCGATGGTATCGCTGAGCAGATACACCGCAGCAAACACCGCAATCCCCAGACCAACGTTCAGCCAATAGAGCGTGGTCAGCTCAATCTGGCTGATGGCTTTACGCTGAATAATCGAGTTGGCGATGCCAAAATCCGACAACGTGTCCGCCAGCGCGATAATCACCAGCGACACGGTGAGCAGACCAAACTGATGGCCGTCAAACAGCCGTGCCAGCACGGTCATCTGCGCCAGCCCCAGGCCAATAATCACCACCGTCGCCATCGCCGACCATTTCGCGCCATTGATGGTTTTTTCTCTCAGGCCCATGTCACTTCCTCAGTAGGCTGCTTTGTTGACAAAGCCTTTAAACACCGTCAGGAAGACGATTTTGATATCGAGCCACAGGCTCCATTCGCGGATGTATTCGAGATCGAACTCCACCCGTTTTTCCATTTTCTCGAGGGTGTCGGTTTCACCGCGCCAGCCGTTGATCTGCGCCCAGCCGGTAATGCCTGGCTTCACTTTGTGGCGCAGCATGTAGCCTTCAATCAGTTGACGGTACTGCTCGTTGTGCGCCACCGCGTGCGGACGCGGGCCGACGATAGACATGCCGCCGGTGAGCACGTTGATAAACTGCGGCAGTTCATCCAGCGAGGTGCGGCGCAGGAAGTTGCCGACGCGGGTCACACGCGGGTCGTTCTGCGTCGCCTGTTTCACCACCTTGTCGTTCTCCATGACCTTCATCGAGCGGAATTTCCACACTTTGATCGGTTTACCGTCCATGCCGTAGCGGGTCTGGCGGAAGATGATGGGGCCCGGCGAACTCAGCTTCACCGCCAGTGCGATGCAGCACAGCGCCGGCGAAATCAACAGCAGAATGCCCAGCGCCAGGACGATATCCTCCAGCCGTTTGATAATGCGGTTAACCCCGGAGAGCGGCGTGTCGTACAGCGGCACCAGCGGAATACCGTTCACCACTTCCACCCGTGAGTGCAGGATGTTAAAGGTGAAAACATCCGGGATCAGCAGCACCGAGCAGGTGGTGTCGGCAAGAGAACGGACCACCTCTTTAATCTGGCTCTCTTCCTGCATCGCCATCGAGATATAGACGTTGTGGATTTTGCCGCTGCGCGCATCGTCGAGCAGTTGTTCAAGGTTGCCCATCCAGTCGGGGTTAACGCCGCCCGGTTTGGCATCGTAATAGCTACCGACTACCTCATAACCCAGCCACGGCTGGTTACGGAAGCTCTCGAGCAGCGCCTGCCCTTCCGGCATATCTCCTGCTACCGCCACATAACGGGTGTTATAGCCGCGATGGCGCAGCACACCAGCGCCATAGCGAATAAACGCGCGGCTCGCCAGCATGCCGATGGTGCTGAGCAGGTACCACGCCAGCCACATGGCAAAGTTGGTATTAAAATCATCGTTAAACGCCAGCAGCCCCGCCGCAAACACCAGGCTCAGCGTCCAGTTCTGCAATAGCAGCAGCAATTCGGTGGTGATACGCACGCCGCGCCATGAACGGTAGAAATCGGTAATCCCGCCAATCATCTGGAAAACGACCAGCGTCACCAGCGCCATCAACAGATGGAGATATAAAAACGGCAACGCAACCGCCTGACACACCAGCCACAATCCCCCCAGCATGATGGTGATGTCGGAAAAACGCTGCACCATGGAGATTAACGATGCATTCGTTTTAGCTCGTTCGCGCTTTTTTAGAGTCGTCATCGTTGGTCCTATTCGTCGTGTCCCCTCACCCCGGCCCTCTCCCCAAAGGGGCGAGGGAGAAAAAACCATCCGCAGCCTGCACGTTCGGTTCCCGCTCCTCTCTGAAGAGAGGGTTAGGGTGAGGGGCAATGATTACTGATTAAGCAGCGCCAGAATGTCCTGCGTTCGCGCCTGCATCAGCGGCGTATTCCCGCGAGACTCCACGTTTAAGCGCACCACCGGTTCGGTATTGGAAGAGCGCAGGTTGAAGCGCCAGTCGGCAAATGCCAGGCTGATGCCGTCGGTACGGTCAATCTCCAGCGCGCTGCCGGCAAAGTGCGCCTCCACGCGGGCAATCGCTTCTGACGGCGCCGCCAGCTGACTGTTGATTTCCCCACTCGCCGGGAACGCCGCCATGCGGTCATGCACCAGCTCACCCAGCGTTTTACCCTTCAGACAGAGCAGTTCGCTCACCAGCAGCCATGGGATCATGCCGCTGTCGCAGTAGGCGAAATCGCGGAAATAGTGGTGGGCGCTCATTTCACCGCCGTAGACCGCGTCGTCCTGACGCATGCGCTCTTTAATAAACGCATGACCGGTTTTCGACATTACCGGCGTGCCGCCCGCCGCGGTCACCACGTCCACGGTGTTCCACGACAGACGCGGGTCGTGAATAATCCGCGCGCCGGGGTTTTTCTCGAGGAACGCTTCGGCCAGCAGGCCGACGATGTAGTAGCCCTCGATAAACTGCCCTTTCTCGTCAAACAGGAAGCAACGGTCGAAGTCGCCGTCAAAAGCAATACCCATATCGGCACCGTATTTGATGACCGCATCGCGGGTGTCCGCGCGGCACTCCGGCAGCAATGGGTTAGGAATGCCGTGCGGGAAGGTGCCGTCCGGCGTGTTGTGCACTTTAATCAGACTTACCGGCACGTTCAGCGCCTTGAAGCGGGCTTCCAGCGCATCAATCACCGGGCCAGCCGCGCCGTTACCGGAGTTCACCACCAGCTTCAACGGGGTCAGGTTTTGCACGTCGATATAGCCCAGCAGGTGATCGATGTAGGCGTCGCGCAGGTTGATTTTCTGGTAGCTACCGCGTGCGGCATCGTTGACCGGCGGGAAGTCATTGGCTTCCGCCAGGCGCTGTACGTCGCGCAGGCCGGTATCGCCGCTGATGGGGCGCGCGCCTTCACGCACCAGCTTCATGCCGTTGTAGTCCATCGGGTTGTGGCTGGCGGTCACTTCAATACCGCCATCAACGCCGAGATGGAAGGTGGCGAAGTAAATCTCTTCGGTGCCGGAAAGCCCGATATCCAGCACGTCAACGCCCGCGTCGCGCAGGCCGTTGGCTAACGCCAGCTTCAGCGCCTCGCTGGTTAAGCGTACGTCGCCGCCCACCACGATAGTTTTCGGCTTCAGGTATTCACCGTAGGCGCGGCCAATGCGCCACGCGATGTCTTCATTCAGCTCTTCGCCGAGCTTGCCGCGAATGTCGTAGGCTTTAAAACAGGTTAATTTCGTCATGTTTTTACCTTTCTTCAGGCAACAGTTGGCCCTGACCGGTGAGGGTCATCAATTTCAGTGTCGTGAGTTGCCGGATGGCGCTTCGCTTATCCGGCGTACGGTTTGGGTTTTGTAGGCCCGGTAAGCGCAGCGCCACCGGGCGCAATACGCGCGCTACACGCGCCCGTAACGATCCTGGAAGCGCACCACGTCGTCCTCTTCCAGATAGGCGCCAGATCGCACCTCAATCAGGTCGAGCGGGATTTTCCCAGGGTTTTCCAGACAATGCGTGACGCCGAGAGGAATGTAGATAGACTCATTTTCCCCCAGCAGCGTGATTTGGTCGTTGAGGGTCACTTTGGCGGTGCCCGCCACCACAATCCAGTGTTCCGCACGGTGGTGATGCATCTGCAGCGACAGCCCCTCACCCGGCTTCACGGTGATGCGCTTGACCTGATAGCGATCGCCGGAATCAATCGAGTCATATTTGCCCCACGGGCGATAGACTTCCCGGTGAATATGGTGTTCGTGGCGGCCATCGGCTTTAATCTTCTCGACCACCTTTTTGACGTCCTGCACCGCGTTGCGATCGGCGATAAGCACCGCGTCTTTGGTTTGCACCACCACCAGGTCCTTTACCCCGACGGTTGTCACCAGGCCAGACTCAGCATAGACATAGCTGTTTTCGGTTTTATGGCTGATCACATCGCCATGGTGCACGTTGCCTTCCGGAGTGTGGTTGCTGATCTCCCACAGCGATGACCAGGAGCCAACGTCGCTCCAGCCCGCATCCATCGGCACCACTACCGCATCCGCGGTCTGTTCCATTACCGCATAATCGATGGATTCGTCCGGGCAGCTCAGGAACGCCGCTTCATCGACGCGGATAAAGTCGAGATCCGGGTCGGTGACATCCATCGCTTTTTCGCAGGCGCGAAGAATATCCGGGCGATATTTGCCCAGCTCTTCCAGATAGCGCCCGGCGCGGAACAGGAACATGCCGCTGTTCCAGTAGTATTCACCGCTGGCGACATAGGCCTGTGCGGTATCAAGATTGGGTTTTTCAACAAACTGTGCGACGTCAAAGGCCAACGTGTCGTCAGTTCCCGGCGTGACATCACCCCGGCGAATATAGCCATAGCCGGTTTCCGGCACGTTCGGCACGATGCCGAAGGTCACCAGCTTGCCATTTTCAGCATACGGCGTGGCATGACGAACCGCCGCGCGGAAGGCCTCTTCGTCCTGAATGACGTGGTCCGCCGCCAGCACCAGCATCAGCGGGTCGCCGTCCGGTTCGCGACGTTTAGCCGCCAGCGCTGCCAGGGCGATGGCTGGCGCCGTGTTGCGCCCCGCCGGTTCCAGAATAATGTTTTCGGTCAGTTTGTTGAGCTGACGCAGCTGTTCCGCCACGATAAAGCGGTGCTGCTCATTACAGATAACCACCGGGCTGGCGCACTTCACGCCGTCCAGGCGGTTCACCGTGGCCTGCAGCATCGTCATGTCCCCTTTCAGGCACAGGAACTGTTTGGGGTACAGCACTCGGGACAGCGGCCACAGTCGGCTACCCGAGCCACCGGCCATCACGACCGGGAAAAGCGTAGTTTGACTCATCGTTTAACCCCGAATATCAGCAATAAATTGGTTGAGAACGTGTTCTTTATCGAGCGAACGTTCAGCCCAGGCGCGAGCGACCGCATTTCGCTTCGGCATCGTCAGCGCCTGCTCGATCCCTGCCACCAGCGACGGAACCGATTCAGGCGTCACGCACACCGCAATGCCCGGATTGTCCAGACACAGCTGGCCCAGCTCGGTCTGCGGTTCAGCGGTAATCACCGCATTGCCGCCCACCGCCAGAATATTGGTCAGCTTAGAAGGCAGCACCGCATCGGCGGCGCCACGCTTCTGAATCACCAGATGGCAGTCGCCAATCGCCAGCAGCGCGGGCAAATCTTCATACGACTGCAGCGGCAGGAACTTGACGTTAGCCAGCCCGCGTTCGGCGACCATTTTCTCCAGCCGCGCTTTACCGCCGCCCTGGCCGACAATGGCAAACAGCCACGGCTGTTCACGGAGCTGTTCGGCGGCAGTAATCACGCTCTCCAGCCCCTGTTTCTCGCCGATATTGCCGGAGTAGAGAATAATTTTGCGTTCATCCGGCAGGCCAAGACGCTGACGCAGCGCCGTCACCAACGTTTCCGGTACCTCGCGAAAACGCGAAACTTCCGACCAGTTAGGGAAGAAAATCACCTTCTCCGGCGCAACGCCCTTCTCGCAGGCTTTGTTCATCATCGAGCGCGAGATGGTCGAGACGTTGTCGACGTTGTGCAGCCCGCTGCGCTCAAAGGCGCTGGCAAGTTTTGCCACCTTGCCGGAGCGACCGCTGCCCGCCATGCCCAGCCCCAGCATGGCATCCACTTCATAATCCTGAATATGCAGCAGCGTCCGCGCGCCGGAAAGCTTCGCCAGCAGGCGCATCCCCGGGGTGCAAAACAGCGTCGGCACCACGCCGATAATGCGATCCGGTTTCCAGCGGCGTTGGGCCATCAGCGGGAAGAAACTGCTGAGCGCAAAGCTGCCGAGATGGATTAAACGCTTCAGCGTCGTCGGCTGCTTTGGCACGTACAGCGGGCAACGCCAGACGGTAGCGTCGCCGTTTTCCCGGCGGTAGCGCCAGCTTGAGTATTTCGCACCAACCTGCCATTCCGGGTAGTACGGCGGCGCGGTAATCACCCGCACCTCGTGGCCCTGCTGCGCCATCCACTCGACCATTTCACCGGTGTATTTGCCGATGCCGGTCAGTTCAGGCGAATAGTTGATGCCATACACCAGAATCTTCATAGGCCCGGCACCTCGGCCATTTTGTCGACCCGGAAATAGGCGCGGCTATTTTCATGAACGTTGTCCGACGCCAGCAGCGCAGGCGGCGTCAGCCAGCGGTAATCATTATGCTGAGCGTCCGGCAGCGTTAGGCTGTCGGCGTCTACCTGCAGGCGAAAGCCGAGCACGATGTAATGGGTCGAGAAATCCGTACCGGAGAAATTGTCGTCATAGAAATGCTGCCAGACGCCGTAAAAGCGGCCTGCCGTCATCGGCAGGCTCAGCCCCAGTTCGGCCTCGGTCAGGCGTGCAAACGCCTGGGCCAGCGTTTCATCTTTCTGTACCCGCCCGCCCGGCACGAACCAATATCCCTGCGCCGGACGATTGGTGCGCTTGCCCAGCAAAAACTCGCCCTGCGCGTTCTCGACGATCAGGTCGATGGAGATCAGCGGCGTCGACTGGACGACGGTGGCAAACGCTTCCTGGCTCAGAAACATACGTTACCCCCGGAAGCGGTGCTGGTTTTCCAGAAACCACTGGTAGGTGCTGGCAAGACCAGCCTCCAGCGAGATTTCGTGGTACCAGCCCAGCTGATGCAGACGAGAAACGTCGAGCAGCTTGCGCGGCGTGCCGTCGGGTTTGGTGGCGTCAAACACCACCCGCCCTTTAAAGCCCACCACTTTCGCCAGCGTCTGCGCCAGTTCACGAATGGTGCAGTCAACGCCGGTGCCGACATTGATGTGCGACAGCATAGGCTGCGTGTTTTCAAGCCAGACGCTGCGGTCGAGCTCCATCACATGGATACTGGCTGCCGCCATATCGTCCACATGCAGGAACTCACGCATCGGCGTACCGCTCCCCCACACCACCACGTCCGCGGCGTTTTGCTGTACCGCTTCATGGAAGCGGCGCAGCAGCGCCGGAATAACGTGCGAGTTGCTCGGGTGGAAGTTATCGTTCGGCCCATACAGGTTGGTCGGCATCACCGAACGGTAGTCGCGATTATGCTGGCGGTTGTAGGACTCGCACAGCTTGATACCGGCAATTTTCGCAATCGCGTACGGTTCATTCGTCGCTTCCAGCGTGCCCTGCAGCAGCTCGCTTTCGTGCATTGGCTGGTTAGCCATTTTCGGATAGATGCACGATGAACCGAGAAACAGCAGCTTATTCACGTTGTGCGTATGCGCCGCGTGAATAATGTTGCTTTCAATCATCATGTTCTCGTAGATGAAATCCGCCGGGAAGGTGTTGTTGGCGACAATGCCGCCCACCTTCGCCGCCGCCAGATACACCTGATCAATATTTTCAGCGGCGAAGAAGTCGTTCACTTCACGGCTATCCAGCAGGTTAAGCTCATCGCGGCTGCGAACCACCAGATCCACGTCGCCGCGTTGTGCAAGCTGTCGGACGATGGCCGAGCCCACCATTCCCCGGTGGCCCGCCACAAAAATACGTTGTCTGGTCATACTTAAGACTCCAGCGCGATCGCCACTTCATAGCCGTGGGATTTCAGCAGGGAATGTTTCTTCGCTGCTTCCAGGTCTTTGGCGACCATTTCAGAAACCATCTCCTGCAGGGTGGTTTCCGGTTTCCAGCCGAGTTTTTCATGCGCTTTGGTCGGGTCGCCGAGCAGGGTTTCAACTTCTGCCGGACGGAAGTAGCGCGGATCCACGGCCACCATCACATCGCCCGGTTTCACGCCCGGCGCATCGTGACCGGTTACCGAGACCACAATCCCTTTTTCTTCCACGCCTTTACCTTCGAAGCGCAGTTTGATTCCCAGCTGAGCCGCCGCCATTTCAACGAACTGACGAACCGAATACTGCACGCCGGTAGCGATAACGAAATCTTCCGGATGGTCCTGCTGCAGCATCATCCACTGCATTTTTACGTAGTCTTTGGCATGGCCCCAGTCGCGCAGAGAATCCATGTTGCCGAGGTACAGGCACTTCTCCAGGCCCTGAGCAATGTTGGCGATCGCGCGGGTAATTTTGCGGGTCACGAAGGTTTCGCCACGGCGCGGAGACTCGTGGTTGAACAGAATGCCGTTACAGGCGTACATACCGTAAGATTCACGGTAGTTCACGGTGATCCAGTAGGCATACAGTTTAGCGACCGCATACGGCGAGCGCGGATAGAACGGGGTGGTCTCTTTTTGTGGAATTTCCTGCACCAGGCCGTACAGTTCCGAAGTGGAAGCCTGATAGAAGCGCGTTTTCTTCTCCAGTCCCAGGAAGCGGATGGCTTCCAGCAGGCGCAGCGTGCCCATCGCATCGACGTCGGCGGTGTATTCCGGCGACTCAAACGACACGGCGACGTGGCTCATCGCGCCCAGGTTATACACTTCATCCGGCTGCACTTCCTGCAGAATGCGCGTCAGGTTGGAGCTGTCGGTCAAATCACCGTAGTGCAGGTGAAACTTCGGGTTGCTGCTGTGCGGATCCTGATAGATGTGATCGACACGTTCGGTGTTAAAGGAAGAAGCACGGCGTTTAATCCCGTGAACTTCATAGCCTTTTTCCAGCAGCAGTTCTGCCAGATAAGAACCGTCCTGCCCCGTTACGCCGGTAATAAGTGCGACTTTTGACATTCTATTTTCCTCAAATTGTCCCGTTTAGGGAGTCACTTTCTCTACGCGCTCACGCGTAACCACTGCGGGATTGCCACGGCAAATCATATTTGCCGGTAGCGATTTAAATACGCTGCTACGGGCACCGACGATCGTGCCCTCGCCAATCGTGACGCCGGGGGCGACAAAAACGTCCGTCGCCAACCAGCATTTTTCACCGACCACAATCGGCGCGGCGTTAATATCGAAATGTGCGCTCTGATAATCGTGGCTACCGGTGCACAAATAACATTTCTGCGATACCACCGAGTTTGCCCCCAGGGTTATTTCACCCAAGGTATATAACACCGCGTCATCACCCACCCAGGCATAATCGCCAATAGTTAATTTCCATGGATAGGTAATTTTCACCGACGGGCGAATCACTACGTTTTTTCCTATTTTTGCGCCAAACAGGCGTAATAAAAATGCGCGCCAGCGATAGAGTATTTGCGGAGACCAGGCAAATAACGTGGCCTGTACCGCCCACCAAATTTGTACTTTAATACCCCCGGCACCGCGGAAACCTTTTGGTACCGTAAAGCCAGATAAATCCTGCATTTGGTATCCTTATGCTTTGTGATATAAGGCTTTTGCTTTCCCCGTCGTGCGCAGGCGTAATAAATAAGACAATTCTGTAAGCAGGCCCGGCATACGCAATATTTCGCGCTGCACTTTTTTGGCGTCCTGGCACAACTGCAAATTATTGGTAGTGGACACGCCGCCCATTGAAAATTCCGACACCAGCCCTTTAATACGCTTGAAGGCATATCCCGACTTATACATCCGGGCCGCCAGTGCATAATCGGAAGAGACACGATACTGCACATCATAAGGATGATTTTTCAGCCCACGTAGCGGGAAGAAAATAGCCTGATGGCTTGCCGGTAGGCTGTGGTAAATATACCAACCCTGCTTGGCGCTACGGCGAATTTGGGTGCCATCACCAAAGTCCAGCATCGCATCGCCAAGGTACATGGCGTCGTCGCTTTTGCCGCGCAGCTGGCGGACGAACTGCGAAACATCCGCATGAAAGCTGTCGCCGGAATTAAGGAACAACACGAACTTGCCCTGCGCCATGCGAATGCCTTTGTTCATCGCATCGTACAGCCCTTCATCCGGTTCGCTCACGTAGCGTAACTGGTATTGCCCGTTACGTTTTTCGAGAAATTCTGCGGTGCCGTCGTTCGAGCCACCGTCCACCACAATCCACTCAAAAGAGAGGCTCGGATCGTTTGCCAGATGGGCCAGCGAACGCCAGGTTTTCATCACGCCATCGACGTTACGAAACGCTACGGTAATTACGCTTAACAACATGCTTCACCTCATCTGCTGTCAGCAATATTCAGCGCTTTACGCAGAATAAAAGGACAAACAATTAAAAATACATATTCCGGACTAAATATCGAACCGGTAAAAAATAATGATATCGGCGTGAAAAGATACAGCTGCACGGCGAAATTACGATTATTCCCAAAAGCGTTAATGAACATTTTGAAAACGTAGTACAGATATCCTGCCGTTAATATCACAGCGAACCACGAAAAATAAATCATTAACAGATACAGACCATTGTCTATGGTTTTCCCGACATCCGCACCGTTAAATATTCCGAATGATGCAACATATTCGTAAAGAGAACCAAATCGCACGACCCCATCAATACTGGTTAATGAATAACCGACCATCACCAGTGGGCCAATTATGCGGTAATACGATGACGACCCTTCCGTCCCCAAATCGCCAATACGCTCAGCAATATAGGGAAACGCAAACACCAGACCGATAAAAAATGCGCCTAATGAGATAATCGCCAACGGTAACTTTTTCTTGATCGCTTCTTTGTTCAGGTACTGGAAAGCCCACTCCAGCAGATAGAACAGGATAAATGTCATCACCCCTGAAAACGACCCAGAAAGAATTATCCCTGCCAGAATCATAGCATCAGACTTCGGGGTTTTGATACCAAACTGTTTGATGCAAAGCCAAATTGAGATTAATGCCAGAGCGAAGAATGCCGGTTCGAAATATAACGCAGTGGTACGCTTTCCGCCGAATTTTATAAAATTCAGTACATAGCTATTACTGTAAATAAGATATTTCGAAATCGTCGCAATCAGACTGCTGCCGCCGGTCAGAATAATCTGCGCCATCTCCAGCGCCGCCAGCGCCACCACAAGGGTAATCACCACGTAGAAAAAACGCAGGATCTTACGGTGGTTATGCGGCGAAATGGTTTTGAAGCGAATGCTCCAGACCATGCCGATAATGATCACGATATAGACAAACAGCATCGTCGAGGTGACGTATTTGCTTGGGTCCAGCGATTGTCCGAACAGATAGTTGAACAACGTCAACCCCACGCCCAGCCCGAGGGCAATCATCAGTTTTTTCAGATTAATGCGTTCAACAAACAACAGCAGCAGCAGCGGAAGGAACGTCACGATGGTAATGGGGAAGCTCTCCCCCAGCTGCGCCAGCTTCACGTTAACCAGCAGGTAGATTAACGGCAGCAGCAGATAGCTACAGACTCTGATAGAACGAGACATATTCCTCCAGCATCTGTTGTCCGCTGTAGGCCTTGCGGCTCCGCGCGCTAAAGTTCTCAAGAGTGGTGCCAAAAATCTGCTCGGCAATCTCCGCTTTTGGTTGCTGCACTAAGGTAAGTACCTCGACATCATCCACGGTACGACCGCCGGATTTTGCCAGCACCTCTTTTGCCGCCTCGCTATGGGTCGCGATGACCGGTACGCCAATCGACAGCGCTTCGCATAGAATCAGCGGGTAGTTATCCACTCGCGAGCTGAACAGCAGCGCGTCCAGCGGGTTCAGCTCGCTCATCAGTTGGCGTTTATCGGTCAGAAAACCGTGGTTCACCACGTTACTGCCCTCAAACGGCGAGAACTTACCGAAGGTGTGCACCTCGACCTTATCGCCCAGCGCGATAATATCGCGCACCAGCTGCTGGTTGGTTTTACCGTCATAGCGCAGGTCGTGCGCGACCACGGCGATTTTAGGCCGCGTGGAGAAGCGTTTTACCGGCGTCAGCTCGGCGAGAATCGCTTCGGTCGCCACGTCAATACCGTTATTGATAATCTGGCAGCGCCCTGCGCCGTAGAGGCTGTTAAAGGCCTCGGCAACATGCTGACTGGGCGAAATAAAGCGACAGCCCAGCGCTAACATCTGGCGAAACAGCTGGCGTTTTTCATCCACCAGCGCATGTGCGCGATCGACCTTAACCGGCGGATAGTTGCTCAGCGTCGGGCACTTCTGACAGCCGCTTTTCCAGCCTTCGCAACCGTCAAGGAAGGCACAGCGACCGGTCACGCTCCAGTGATCGTGCAGCGTCCAGATAAAAGTCGCATCGCTTTTATGCGCCTTCACCCGCTCGCAGAAGCTCACCACATCCTCCAGATTCAGCCAGTAGCTGTGCATAACGTGAAAATGCAGTACCACCGGGCCGTCAGTACGGGTGACCTGGCGATACAGGTTATTGAGGTTGCCAAACACATCGCGGTTAAACAGGCGGAACAGCGCCAGGTTTGCCATCGAGGTTAACCGTCCGGTCTGCTTTATCACCTGCGGATAACGGTCGTGACTCACGCTTTTTTTACCGCCTTTGCCATAGCCGTAGACAAATTTTGACGACAAGCCCTGACGTAGCGCGCGCTGATGCAGGTCCAGCGCCACGCCCGCCGCGCCGCCCTCGGCCAGACGAACGTTAAATTGCAGAATATTCATTTAATTACCTTCACTCGCGCTTTTTCGCCCACCACCAGCGCATGGTCCGGAACGTCGTCCAGCACCACGCTCCCCGCGCCAATCGTCACGTGATTACCGATGGTAATACCGCCGATAATCACCACATTGGCCCCCAGCTCAACGCCATTGCCAATTCTTGGACATGCCAGACTGTCCGGGCCACGGTTGCCGATAGTGATGCCATGACGAATGGTGAAATCGTCACCCGCCACCACGTTCTTGTTGATGACCACCGCGTAGCCATGATGAATGGTGAAGCGTCGGCCAATGGTCGCTGCGGCCTGGATTTCGTAGCCGAAGAAGCATTCGGTGATAATGCGGTACAGCACCAGTACCGGCGCTGCCCACAGATTGTTCAGCACGTTTTTCTTGCGCCATACCGAGCAAAAATGAGCAATACGATAAGCAATGACCATGCAGCACGGACGCAGGCTCCAGCTGTTGGCGCGTAAATCTTCCAGTAGCATCATTTACTCCGCAGTCCATCCACCCAACGTTTGCCGTTACGCACCGACAGTAGCGTCAGGAAGGTCTTCCAGGTCATACGCTTATTGCGGATCTGATAGAGCGTGAACAGCTGATACTTCTTGCTCGCGCGGTCAAACTTCTCTTTGTGTTTGCGGTAGAAGCTGAAATAACCGGAGAATTTTTTCGGCGATGAGGTGATCTGCATTTCGCCATGATTAACGTGCAGAATTTGCGTAGCGGCCTCAATTTTCCACGGCTCGCCGTAGGCCACCACCATACGCAGGAAGATGTCGTAGTCCTGCGCCGCCTTCAGTTCGGTATCAAACAGACTTTCTTTAAAACGCCACGCCCAGCTAAATACCTGGTTGCCAATGATGTTGCGCTTATAGAACAGCTGACGGGAGAACGGCGATTTCGGGTATAACGGCAGGCTGGCCGGTTGCGAGTACACTTCCCCTTCACAGACGTAGTCATTGGCATACAGAAAGGCGTGATTCACCAGCTGCTGTTTGTGTTCAAGGAACAGCGAAAGCCGGTTGGGCGTCCACTCATCATCATCATCAATGCCGGTAATAAACTGTCCTTTGGCCTGCAGGATCGCTTGATTGCGCACCGCGCAGGCGCCGGAATTAAAGTCGTTGCGCGTGTACTGTACGCGGCTATCGTTTAGCCCGATGACGAACTGCTGAAGCTGCTCATAGCTGCTGGAACAGTCGTCGACAATAATCATTTCCCAGTGAGGATAATCCTGACGCAGCACCGACTTGATGGCGCGAATCGCCAGCTGTTGTCGGTTCCAGGTCGGCATATAAATGGAGATCAACGGGTTGTCTGTTGTCATGGTATATCCCCCGAATAAGCAGTTGAGCGGTTTTCCCCTCACCCTAACCCTCTCCCAAGGGGAGAGGGGACCGTTCGGTGTTCTCCCTCGCCCCTTGGGAGAGGGCCGGGGTGAGGGGGATGTTATTATTTCGAATCCGACTGATACTCGTACTCGTAGTATCCGTAATCCTGGTACCCTGTCGCACGACGGAAGATCGAGTTGAGAATCACCCCTTTCACCGCGATGCCATTCTGCTCAAAGCGGTTCAGGCTGGTTTCCACCTCTTTCAGGGTGTTGACCGCATAGCGCGTCACCATCAGCGTTGTGCCCGCGTGGCGGCCAACGATAGCCGCATCGGTGACCGCGAGAATGGGCGGCGTATCGATCAGCACGAGGTCATAGTTCGCCGAGCCCCACTTCAACAGCTCGCTAAAACGCTCGGCCATCAATAGCTCCGACGGATTTGGCGGCACCTGCCCCCGAGGGATCAGGTCAAAATTCGCGACCGAGGTGCGTTTCGCGCTGCTTTCAAACGTCGCTTTCCCCACCAGCACCTCGGACAGACCGTTATCATTGGTGGTACCGAGCAGCTCGTGGGAGTAGCCTTTACGCATATCGCAGTCGATCATCAGTACGCGCTTATTGGTCTGGCTAATCACCGCCGCCAGGTTGGCGCAGACGAAGGTTTTACCGATAGACGGGCTGACCCCGGTCATCATTAACACGTTGTTCGGTGCTTGCATCATGGCGAAGTGCAGGCTGGTGCGCAGGCTGCGGATGGCTTCGATCGCCAGGTCGGTCGGGTTACCCACCGCCAGCAGCTGGCTCTGCTTGTAGCGCTTCACGCCGTTGACGCTTTTCACGCTATCGCGCGACTTCTGCCATTCGGAGAGCGGAATGCTGGCGTAGACGTTGATGCCGTGCTCTTCCAACACCTGCGGGCTTTCGATACCGCGGTTAAACAGCGAGCGCAGCAGTACGCCGACGATCGACAGCATCAGGCCAAGAATAATGCTGCCCAGCACGATCAACGCTTTCTTCGGCTTCACCACGCCAGGCTGAGTAATCGCCGGGTCGACAATTCGCACATCGCCGACGGTGCTCGCCCGAGTGATTTTCAGTTCCTGCTGTTTATTAAGCAGTTGCATATAAACCTGCTGCCCGGACTCGACGTCGCGGGTCAGGCGTACAATCTCCTGCTGGGTTTTCGGCATCGCCGTCACGCGTTTGCTCAGCTTCGCCTTCTCTTCTTCCAGCGCCCGGCGTTTTTCCAGCAACGTGCGATAGGCCGGGTGGATTTTGGTATACAGCTTGGAGATTTCCGCTTCGCGGAACGTCAGTTCATTCAGCTGCGCATCGATGTTCACCATCGAATCGAGCACCGATTTCGCTTCCAGCGGCAGGTCTACGGAGTCTTGCTGCTGACGGTAGGTATTCAGTTTGTTTTCTGCCACGTCCAACTGACTGCGCACCTGCGGCAGCTGTACTTCGAGGAACTCGAGGCTTTTCGCGGCTTCTTCCGATTTGCGCGCCACGTTCTGCGCCACGTAGTTGTTGGCAATACTGTTGAGGATGTCGCGAATCTGATCTTTATCTTCACCCACCATCGTGAGGGTCAGCACGCCGGACTCTTTACCATCCTCGGTGACGCTCAGGCTGTTTTGCAGGTTATTGATCATCCCCAGCGTTGAATATTTGGTGACGGTAAAACTCGCGCCATCGTGGGCGGCGATCCCGGTGACCAGCAGCGAAACGCCGCCTTTATTCAGCGTCTCACCCACCTTCCCTTCCGCGCTAAAACCATCGTCGTTGCTCAATCGATAGCGCGTTGGGTTGATAACATCAAGCGTAAAGGTGCTCTCAGCCATCGACGCCGGTCGGTTAAAGGCGCTGACCTTCACCGTCTCATTCTGGCGGCCCATCAGCCGTTCCCAGCCAGCCCCCAGAATCGGGAACGTGTTTTTGCTTACGGCAATATCCAGCCCCAGATCCTCAACGGTTTTGCCAAGCACCATGCGCGAGGTGATCATCTGGATTTCCGCTTCGGACGCCGGCGGCTTGCTGGTAAGCGCATTACTGATATCCTGCACCAGCGCGCTGCCCTGATTTTGCTCAATGCGCACCAGCGCATCGGCGCTGTAAATCGGCGTGGCGAAAAGCGCATAGACAATCGCCAGGGCGGCAAACAGGCCGGTAATGCCGATGACCCACCATTTGGCTTCCACCACGGTGCCCACCAGACGACCAATGTCGATCTCATCATTGCCCGAGACCGATGGGCTTATCTGTTTTACTTTATCTGTCATGGTTATCCCTGCTGTGCTTTCAGTGCCTGCGCCCACTGGCTGGCAGACCTGTCGAGTAACTGGTACACCGCTTCAAACGTCTCCCGGCTTTTGCGATACGGATCGGGAATCTCGCGTTCGTTATCCCAATGACCAAAAAGCATGACTTTGCCGCGCATCTCCGGCGCCATTTCATGCAGGGTGGCGATGTGACGTTTTTCCATCGCCAGAATCAGATCGTACTCACGGCACATACGGCCAGAAATTTGCCGCGCGCAGTGCCCGTCGAGCGAAATGGCGTGCTCGGCGGCAACGCTCGCGGCGCGTTCATCCGCCGCTTTCCCGACTAATGCCCCCAGCCCCGCCGATTCGACGGTTAGTGACGGCAGATGACTGCGTAGCAGCCGCTCAGCCGTGGGGGAACGGCAGATGTTCCCCACGCAAACCACAAGAATTTTGTTAAACATGACGGTTACCAGGTATGAATATCTTTCGCCGAATCGGTCATGTAGCGAACGCCACTGATGGTCGGCAACAGTTGGTTGATCAGACGGTTCCAGCGAGCAACCGGTGCGGTGGTGACGTAAACCACGTCATACGGCTGGAGAATAAAGTTGGTTGCCATAACCAGCGAGGTCGCATCGGACATATCCAGCTGATAAATGTTGGCCATCTTGCCGTTATTGCCCGCTTTGGTTGGACGAATCACGAAGATACCGCTGGCATCGGAGGTCGTCAGGTCGATGCCTTCCGCCTGGCCGAGCGCTTCGGTCAGCGTCATACCGCTGAAGTCCATTTTGAGCGTGCTCTGTTTTTTCACTTCACCCATCACGAAGACCTTGAGATCGTCGTTGCGCGGCACGAAGAGGATATCGCCCGGGTAGAGCAAACGGTTCTGGCTCAGATCGCCGTTCTGCATCAACGCCTGCACAGAAATGCGCTGCTCTTTACCGTCGTGGGTCAGCACCACGTTGCGCCAGTCGGCCAGTTCGCTCAGGCCACCCGCCGCGTTGATCGCGTCCAGCACGGTCAGCGGCACGTTGGTGATGGCCTGCTGGCCGGATTTGTTCACCTGCCCGGAGACATACACTTTTTGCGAACGGAAGGCCGCAACGTTCACGTCAACCTGCGGGTCGGTGATGTAGGCGGCGAGACGCTGGGTAATGGTCTGGCGAATTTCCGCTAGCGTGCGTCCTTTCACCTGCACTTTGCCAATATAGGGATAGAAGATGGTGCCGTCCGGCTGGACCCAGTTACCGGTATCGCTGGAGCTACGGTACTGCCCCGCCGGGGTGGTCAATTCCGGGTGATCCCACACCGTGACGTTCAGCACGTCGCCTGAACCGACGCGATACTGGTAATTGCTTAACTCCTGATCCAGCGACATGTTCGGTTGCGCGACGTTGGGACGTGGGCGTAATTGTTCAATCAGTCGCGGGGTCAGCGGATAAACATTCACCATCCGGCCAATGTCATAATCAGCATCCTGCTGCTTAATCACATCTTTTCCGTAGGTAGACATATTGCTGCCTGGAAGTATGGTGCAACCACTCATCAAGCTTACCGACACCAATAATGGCATCAATTTTAGTTTGGATTTCATCATTGATTATTTATCACTTTGGCAGAAAATTATCCTGTGCGAATTATATTAATCCGTACAATTTGATTACCTGTAAACTCACCATGCATTTATTTGCCGATGAATATAACTGGCATATATCCTAAAAAAGTTGGGATTCATCCGCAGGCTATTGACAGAATAATTCAGGCTTTACGTCACGCCTTCAGGCATGCTACCGCCCTTGGCTTTCAGCTACCAATTCACCTAAAAATCATGTTGTTATAGGAAATCCAGCTATTCATCAAAAGAATAGGGAATATTCCTGGATATATAATTACAGGGATAACATCCCCTGCATGACTATTTTATGACGCACATAAATGGCTATTCCATTCAGTACCGGGAGAATTGTTGCAGTTAAGCGAATAGCAGGCAAGGTAACTGCCGCTTAAAAAATAATTTTAAGAATAATATTAAGATTAATTAATCCAGTGTTTTTAGGATTTTCTTTATATTGACAGATCGCAGTATTAGTTTCTCACCATCAAATATTTCATGGAAATATTATCCCCTATTTTCACAATATCCTTAGTTTTTGTCATGATAAATCACCGGCAGACGTTGCATTTTGCCGCGGCTTTATTCATGATCAATTTGTCTTGTAACATAAGGTTTTAACCAACGTATGGAATGGATTGCCGATCCCTCTATTTGGGCGGGACTCGTGACGCTGGTCGTCATTGAGCTGGTTCTCGGAATTGATAATCTGGTGTTTATCGCCATCCTGGCGGAAAAGCTGCCGCCAGCCCAGCGCGACCGCGCGCGCGTCACTGGGCTCATTCTGGCCATGCTGATGCGCCTTCTGCTGCTGGCCTCTATTTCGTGGCTGGTCACGCTCACTAAGCCTTTATTCAGCATCCGTGATTTCACCTTTAGCGCCCGCGACCTCATTATGCTGGTCGGCGGCTTCTTCCTGCTTTTTAAAGCCACGGTGGAGCTCAACGAGCGGCTGGAGGGGAAAGACAGCGATAATCCAACCCAGCGACGCGGCGCGCGCTTCTGGGGCGTGGTGGCGCAGATTGTGGTGCTGGATGCGGTCTTCTCGCTCGACTCGGTGATCACTGCCGTCGGCATGGTCGACCATCTGGCGGTAATGATGGCGGCAGTGATTATTGCCATCAGCCTGATGCTGCTGGCCAGTAAAGCACTGACGCGCTTTGTTAACAGTCACCCGACTATCGTTATTCTGTGTCTGAGCTTCCTGCTGATGATTGGCTTTAGCCTGGTCGCAGAAGGCTTTGGTCTTGTCATTCCTAAAGGCTATCTGTACGCGGCTATCGGCTTCTCGGTGATGATTGAGTTCTTAAACCAGCTGGCTATCTTCAACCGACGTCGCTTCCTCACGGCCAATCAGTCGCTGCGTAGCCGCACGACCGAAGCGGTCATGCGTCTGCTCAGCGGCAAAAAAGAAGATGCCGAACTCGACGTCGGCACCGCCTCGCTGCTGGTGGACCAGGACGATCAGCAAATCTTCGACCCGCAGGAGCGGCGGATGATTGAGCGTGTGCTCAACCTTAACCAGCGTACCGTCAGCAGCATCATGACCTCACGTCACGATATTGAGCACATCGACCTTAGCGCGCCGGAGAGCGAAGTTCGCGCGCTGCTGGAGAAAAACCAGCATACCCGTCTGGTGGTGACCGGTGGTGATGAAGAAGAAGACCTGCTCGGCGTGGTGCACGTTATCGACCTGTTGCAGCAGTCGCTGCGTGGTGAGCCGCTGGATCTGCGCGTGTTGGTCCGCCAGCCGCTGGTCTTCCCGGAAGCGCTGCCGCTGCTCTCGGCGCTGGAACAGTTCCGCAACGCACGTACCCACTTTGCCTTCGTGGTGGATGAGTTTGGCTCGGTCGAGGGGATTGTGACGTTAAGCGACGTAACCGAGACCATTGCCGGGAACCTGCCAAACGAGGCTGAAGAGATTGATGCGCGCCATGATATCCAGAAAAATGCCGACGGTAGCTGGACGGCAAACGGCCACATGCCGCTGGAAGACCTGGTGCAGTACATCCCGCTGCCGCTGGATGAAAAGCGTGAGTATCACACTATTGCCGGGCTACTGATGGAGCACCTGCAGCGTATTCCTACAGCCGGAGAAGAGGTGCAGATTGGCCCGTGGAAACTGAAAACCTTGCAGGTTGAGAGCCACAGGGTGCAGAAAGTGCAGATTATCCCGCCACCGCAGGAAGAATGGGATTACGAAGTGTAGCGCTTTCCCGGCGGCGCAATGCCGCCGGGCTTATCTCAAGGCTACTGTTTATTGAGCAGTTGCTTGACGTCTTTACCGGACTGCGTGTTCTTATTGCGCTCCGCCCAGTCATTTAACCGGCGCTTCGCTTCGTTCTGTAGCTGACGACGTAGGATCTGGTCTACCTGCAAACTGTAGTTCAGCGCTTCCCATTTGCCGTAAACGCGCAGCGGGATAGACGTGGATTTCAGCATATCCACCAGCTTGCCCTGCCCCTGCCAGCCGTCAGTGACCTGAATACCAAACTGCAGATCGCCTTCCTCTTTCATCAGATTGAGGGTGCCTTTACCGGTCATCTGCATCAGTGAGGATTTCCCGCTCATATTATTGAGCGTAAGAATGCCGCTATCGAGGTCAATATCGGTCGTCAGCTCATCCAGCCGCGTGGCGCTGTCATAGTTTTCCTGCGCACGGATGTCAGTGCTGCGCTCAACCGCCTGCTGCACCAACTGCTGGAAGTTCAACCCTTCGGTACGAGTCTCTTTCAGCTCAAGATTCGCCTGCCCCTGCCAGTCGCGGCGGAAGTGGTTAGCATCAATGACCGAACCGGAGAAATCACCGGCCAGCGACAGTTTGCCCACCATGTTGATCGGGTAGTTGAAGGCTTTCAACAGGTTGCCAATCTCGATGTTATCGAGCTTTGGCTGAAATTTGGCTAACGGCGTCCCGCTGCGCGCATCCAGCGTGCCCGGCAGCGACAGCTGTCCCCCCGCCAGCGAACCTTCCAGCTGAGAGATACGCAGCAGCCCGCGTTGGTTAGTGGCCTGCAGGGTAACATGGGTAAACGGCAACCCGCGCCAGACGACCTGGTTGGCGGTCATTGACAGCGATCCGTCGAAGCTCGTCAGACCGCTATAAGGCGGTAAATTGACGCCGTTGGCTATCACTGGACGTGGTTTACTCGGCGCCGACTGCGCCTGCTGCGCGCCGCCGTTGACGAGGATATCCGAACGCACCAGCAGGTTATCGAGGTTAAGCTTGTCAGACTGGAGGTCCAGCGACCACACCGGCTTATCGCCCAGCACCACGCTGCCTTTACCGGTCAGCGTGCTGTCATTGGCCACCAGGTTGAGCGCATTAAAGCTGAGCGTCTTCTCCCCTTCCTGCCAGCTGGCATTCACACTGCCGTTGCCGCTGACACCCTGGGCCGGGAGATCGGCCCCCTGAAGCTGCCAGCTGATTTGCGACAGCTGCGCGTCAAGACTCTGCGGATAATTACCCGCCTGCACGGCGGCGGAGAAACGAAGGGATAGGTCGCGCTGATCGCGGTTCATGCGGCCTGAAAAATCGACGGTCGCCTGATGCCCGGCATCCTGCTCCATCTGCAGATGAATATCGCGGACCGTCATCTGCTCGTCGTTTTCATGCTGGAATACCAGCACGCTGTCAATGAGCTGCAGCCCGGCAATGTCGAATGACCAGCCGCGATCGCCCGGCTCCTGAGGCAGCGAGGTTCCTTTTGGCGCCACGGGCGCACGCTGGTCGCGGATGGCTTCGGTCTCTGGCGTCAGCTGCACCACCGCGCCTTTAAGCATCACCTGCTTAACCTGCAGTTGGTGGGACAGCAGCGGCAACAGCGCCACGTCGAGACGCATATTGTCCGCCCGCACCAGCGGCGCGCTGGCGCCGGGGGCGGTTAAGGCCATGCGTCCGGACAAAATGCTCAACCGCGGCCAGACGTGCCAGCGCAGGGAGCCTTCCAGCTGCAGCTGATACCCGCTGTGCTCAGCCACCTGCTTGACCATATAGCTACGGAAATCGTTAGGATTGACCAGCAGTACCAACGATGACAGGCCGGCCACCAGTACCACCAGCAGAATCATCAGTGTCGTCAATATTCTTCTCATGGCACCCTCATCCGCTTTGCGATGGGTCAGTCTTTATCAATACGACTGGCAACCGCGCCCTGCTGATCGCGATATTTGGCATCTTCACGACGGTTGTATGGGCGCGCCGCCGGACCCGACAGCGGTTCAAAGCTCAGTGCGCCAATCAGCATCCCCGGACGTAGCGCCAGCGGCAGCTTACCGGAGTTGTAGAATTCCAGCACGATGCAACCCGACCAGCCCGGATCGATACGGTGCGCGGTGACGTGCACCATCAGCCCCAGACGCGCCAGCGAGGAACGACCGTCCAGCCAGCCGACCAGATCCGCAGGCAGCGTAACCGACTCCAGCGTCACCGCCAGCGCCAGTTCGCCCGGGTGCAGATAGAAGGCGTCGCCTTCTGCGAGCACAATCTCTTCACTCATCACGCGATCCAGCGCCGCGCTGACTTCCGCCTTCGGCCCGCTTAAATCAATATAGGCGGCGGTATGGCCGCTGAAGGTGCGAAACTTGTTGCCTAAACGCACGTCAACGGTGGCACCATTGATACGCTCAATCGGCGGACGCGGGTTAATCGACAGTCGGCCTTCATCCAGCCAGGCTTCTATATCACGGTCACACAGACGCATATCACTCTCCTTTTGTACGACGGCCCTCTTCCATCGCGGTTGAGGGCGTTTATTGCACGTTACACAATTCGTGTGAGTTATTCAAAAAACTGGCTAATTTTCGCTTTCAGAATATCGATAGCGATGCGGTTTTTGCCCCCACGCGGCACGATGATGTCGGCGTATTGCTTGGACGGCTCGATAAACTGCAGGAACATCGGACGCACCGTTTTCTGGTACTGCGCCATGACGGAGTCCATAGAACGACCGCGTTCATTAACGTCACGCTTGATGCGACGCATCAGGCAGATATCCAGCGGCGTATCAACAAAAATAGAGAAGTTCATCTCTTCGCGCAGACGCGCGTCGGTCAGCAGCAGGATCCCTTCAAGGATGATCACTTTTTTCGGTTCGATATGAATCGTTTCCTGCATGCGGGTATGTTCGACGTAGCTATAAACCGGCAGTTCAATAGGGTTGCCGCGCTTCAGCGTTTGCAGATGCTGGAACAGCAGACTGTGGTCCATCGCGTTCGGGTGGTCATAGTTGGTTTTAACCCGATCTTCCATCGACAGATGACTTTGGTCTTTGTAATAGCTATCTTCAGGAATAACGCCGATGTGCTCATCGCCCACCTGTTCGCGCAGCTCGCGATACAGCGTACTCGCAATAAGACTTTTACCTGAAGCCGATGCGCCGGCGATGCCTACAATGACGCACTGATGAGACTTATCAGTCATAAATTTTGTGACCCGATTAACCTGGATGATAGGAAGGACGGCACGAATAGACAATAGTATTCAAGAGGAAACGTTCTGAATAGTCACGTGTATCAGCGCCAAACGCGGCAATTATAGGGATTTCAGGGCAACGATACTAGTCGAATACATCGATCGGCGATGACAAAAGACCAAACGCCCACGCGTCAGTTTCTGCTGCCCCCATACATTAGTGAATATAATATTACAGGTGACACAAATTGATGATTATTGTCAATTAGCATCACGGATCTGATAAATTCCGCTAATGTTGTTGCATAATCACGGCTTGTTTCAGCATGGTCGGAGCAGCGTCGCCTCCGGAAAAACAGTGGTAATGAAGAACGATATCAGCTTTAGCTCTCTCCGCCCCGCATCACGACAACACTCGCTGCAAATACTGTTTGGTTTGTGGACAGCGACCTTTTTGTTCACCCTCTTTTCATTATCACTCATGCACGCCCATAACGTGCTGTCGCCGGTCTGGTTTCCGACGGCCATCATGACCGTCGCCTTCTACCGTGTTAACCGTTCGCTATGGCCCTGCATGAGCGTTGCTGGCGTACTGGGGATCGTTCTCGCCACCGCGCTTTACGCCCCCGAGCAAAATGGGCTGCTTCATCCGCTGACCAATCTTATGGAAGCGTTGGCGGGCGCGTTACTGCTGCGCCGTTGGCTGAACCTCGACAATCCGCTCAGAAACTTACGCCACTGGACCCAAATGGCGATCGCCACCGCGCTGATCCCGCCATTTTTGAGCGGTATTGTGGTGGCAAGTTTGACGCCCGGAAACCATGCCTTCCAGACCTTGCTGGTCTGGATGCTCTCGGATGCCTCCGGTGCTCTGGCGCTGGTTCCGCTGGGAATGCTCATCCGGGCAGACTCTTTTCAGCGTTATCGTAACCGCGCGCTGCTGGTCTCGACGATACTGACCGCGGTTATCACCCTCGCACTCAGCGCGATCGCCATGTTGTATTTGCCCTGGCCTTTTACCTTCATTATGGTGCTCATGATGTGGAGCGCGGTACGTCTACCGCGTATTGAAGCCTTCCTGATCTTTTTACTCATCATCATGATGGTTCTGACCCTCTCCGCGCAGCATCCGCTGGTACAGGAGAACATTGAAAATACCCTTAACAACTACCGGCTGAGCAATATGCTGGGGCTGCCGTTCTTGATGGTACAGCTGCCCACGGGGGTGATGAGCATCGCGATGTATGCCGTATACAGTGAGCGGCGTCGCATTGCGGAAAGTGAAACCCGCTTTCGTAACGCGATGGAATACTCGGCCGTCGGTATGGCGATAGTCGATGCCTATGGGCAGTGGTTACAGGTCAATAAAGCGCTGGCGAGGTTCCTTGGATATCCCCCGGAAGAACTACACCAAATGACGTTCCAACAGGTCACCTGGCCCGACGATTTAGCGCAAGACCTTGAACAGCTGGACCGTCTGACCCGCGGTGAAATTGAGAGCTACTCGCTTGAAAAACGCTATCGTACCCGCCACGGAGAGGCGGTCTGGGCGCTGCTGGCCGTCTCGCTGGTGCGCAACGATGACGGCACGCCGCTCTATTTCATCCAGCAGATTGAAGATATTAACGATCTGAAAAAAAGTCGCGAAGCCAACAAACGGCTGGTGGCGGAGATAACCCAAACCAACGAGGCGTTGTTCCAGGAAAAAGAACGCCTGCACATCACCCTCGACTCGATTCGTGAAGCGGTGATCAGCACCGACAGCCAACAAAATATCACCTTTATGAACCCGGTCGCCGAGAAAATCAGCGGCTGGAAGCAGGCTGAAGCGCAGGGGAAATCGTTGCGCGAGATCCTGTTTATTACGCAAGGAGAACAGGGCCCACGGCTGGAGAACTTGTACAGTGATGAAAATCTGGATAGCGATATCGAGCTAAACAAAGTCCTGCATAACCGCTACGGCGGCTGCTTTGATATCCATCACAGCATGACGCCGCTCAGCACCCAGGAAGGTGAGCATATCGGTTTCGTGCTGGTCATTCAGGACGTTACGGAGTCGCGCCGCCTGCTGCGCCAGCTCAGCTATAGCGCCAGCCACGACGCGCTCACCGAGTTGCCCAATCGTTCAAGCTTTGAAAGCCAGCTGAAAGGGCTGCTGAAATTGCTGCCGGGGGGATATCAGTCGCATGCGCTGGTGATGCTCGACCTCGATTTCTTCAAGGCCGTCAATGATAGCGCCGGGCACGCGGCCGGGGACGCTCTGCTGCACGAAATTGCCGGCCTCATGCGCTCGCTGCTACGCCCCAGCGATATTCTGGCGCGACTCGGCGGTGATGAATTTGGTTTTATTCTGCGTCACTGTTCCACCGAACAGGCGCTTAACGCCACCGAGCGCATTGTCGATGCCATCAAGCATTATGAATTTACCTGGGCAGGACGGCTGCACCGTGTCGGTGCCAGTGCAGGGTTAACGCTGATTCACGAGCATAACGCCCAGCTGGCGGAAGTGCTGGTCCAGGCCGATGCCGCCTGCTACACCTCAAAAAATAACGGTCGCGGTATCGTGACGGTTTATGCGCCCGTGCATCACGAAGGCGACCAGTCATCGGCGTGCCAGATATGCAATAACGCGTAAGATCGCCAGGGCTGCCAACGTTCGGCATAACGGCGAATCTGCGCGGGCGTCATTCCCGGGAAGCGCTGCTTAATCAGATAATCGTCCGGCAAAAAGATATCTTTCGCCTGCCAGGCGCGCAGCGCAAAGTAGTTTGCCGTCCAACGGCCAATGCCGGGATATTGCTGTAGCGCCTTTAGCGCCTGCTCCACGTCGTCCGGCTGCGTTTGCGGCAGTTCGCCGCTAAGCGCACGCTGGGCAAAATGTATTAACGCTTCGGCCCGTTTGAGCGGCATGCCCAGTGCTTTCAGCGCCGCCGGGTCTGCTGCCGCTAGCCGCTCTGGCGTAGGAAACAACGAGAAAGAGGCGTCCGGCGCGAGCGGCTCGCCATACAGCGCCACCACTTTCCCGGTCAGCTTCGCGGCCATCGTCACGCTCACCAACTGGCCGAGAATCGCTCGAACGCCCTGTTCAAAGGCGTCCAGCGCGCCGGGCAGTCGTAACCCCGGTTTTGCCGCCGCCAGCGTCCCGAGCGAGCGCGCGATTTGTTGCGGATCGCAGTGCAGATCCAGCAATTTCGCCACCCGTATCAGCGCTTCGTCAGCGACCGGCAGCAGCCCGGCAGACAGCGTGACCCGCAGCACCTGGCGGGCGGGATCCGGCGTCATGGCGATCAGCCCGCGGTGAGGCCCGAGCCTCCAACTGCGGGTATAGCTTTGATCATGAAAACATTCGATACCTGCGACCGCACGCGCCTGTAAAAAACCGAACATCCAGCGCCAGTCGTATGGCGGCAGCCAGGGCAGTTCAAACATCCTTCATCCTTATCGTCAGGCAGCAGTGATTGCGTTACAGCATAGCGGTTAATCCATGGGAAAACCTTGCTTTCATATTCCTGTTGCCGCCATCACCACATTCCGCTAAAGTCGCCCCCCTTTCTTCACTGGCATGGGGATGATTGACGTGTTTATTGGTTTTGACTACGGGACGGCGAACTGCTCTGTCGCCGTGATGCAGGATGGCGCGCCGCGCATGCTGATGATGGAAAACGGCAGTACATTGCTGCCGTCAATGCTGTCGGCTCCGACTCGTGAAGCGGTCAGCGAGTGGTTGTACCGCCACCATCAGGTACCGGCAACGGGTGATGAAACTCAGGCGCTGCTGCGCCGGGCGATGAACTACAACCGCGACGAAGATATCGAGGTGCTGGGCAATAGCGTGCAGTTCGGCCTCGCGTCGCTCAAGCAGTACATCGACGATCCGGAAGAGGTGTACTTTGTTAAGTCGCCTAAATCCTTCCTCGGCGCTAGCGGGTTGAAGCCGCAGCAGGTCGCCGTATTCGAAGATCTGGTTTGCTCGATGATGCTGCATATTCGCCAGCAGGCGCAATCGCAGCTTCAGGAAAGCATCGAACAGGCGGTGATTGGTCGCCCGATTAACTTCCAGGGGCTGGGTGGTGACGATGCCAACGCGCAGGCGGTAGGCATTTTGCAACGCGCGGCGCAACGTGCCGGTTTCCGCGACGTGATTTTCCAGTACGAACCGGTCGCCGCCGGTCTGGATTTCGAAGCCAGCCTCAGCGAAGAAAAACGCGTTCTGGTCGTTGATATCGGCGGCGGCACCACCGACTGCTCGGTGCTGCTAATGGGGCCACAGTGGCGTACCCGTCACGACCGTGAGCAAAGTCTGCTCGGCCACAGCGGCTGTCGCGTGGGCGGTAACGATCTGGATATCGCGCTGGCCTTTAAAAGCCTGATGCCGCTGCTGGGTATGGGCGGTGAAACCGAAAAAGGTATCGCCCTGCCGATTCTGCCCTGGTGGAACGCGGTGGCGATCAACGATGTTCCGGCGCAGACCGACTTCTACAGCTCAGCCAATGGCCGCCTGCTGCGTGACCTGGCGCGCGATGCCCGCGATGCGGAAAAAGTCGCCCTGCTCTACAAGGTTTGGCAGCAGCGTTTAAGCTACCGTCTGGTACGCAGCGCGGAAGAGAGCAAAATCGCCCTGTCCGAAAACGCACAAATCGACACCCGCCTGCCGTTTATCAGCGACACTCTGGCCACCGCTATCAGCCAGGACGGGCTGGAAGCGGCGCTGAACCAGCCGCTGACCCGTATTCTTGAGCAGGTGCAGCTGGCGCTGGAAAACAGCAGTGAAAAGCCGGACGTCATCTACTTAACCGGCGGCAGCGCGCGCTCGCCGCTGATTAAAAAAGCGCTGGCCGAACAGCTGCCGGGCATTCCTGTTGCCGGTGGCGACGATTTTGGCTCGGTCACCGCCGGTCTGGCCCGCTGGGCGCAGGTGGTTTTTGCCTGATATATCGTCGTTGACTTCGCTGTTTTTTCGACCTATCGTAAAGGAATGAGGGTAAGGGAGGATTGCTCCTCCCCCTGGTATCTTAGTAAGCCGGTAAGCTAATGACTAAGAGTATTACCAGTATGATGACTAGCCTCATCATAACCCTTTCCTTATATAAGGCCCCTTCGTCAGGAGGGGCTTTTCTGTTTTAGCGCTCTGCTAAACGCCGCTGACGGTAGCACACGCGGCGATTGCGCGGTTTTTCATCGCCACGGATTGCGAGGCGGCTCGTAAAGCTGACGCGATTCAGACGATTCCTTCCGTGTTTCATATTTCCTCCATTTTTCCCGAGCGTTCCGTTACTAAACTAGTATCATTTCGTGAAATGATTCAGGACGAGACACCTATAACGATGAAAGGCAGTCATAAGATTCGCTGGCGGGTAGCGCTGGCCGTGCTGGTGGTGGTCGCGGGGGCGACAGGCATCTGGCACTTTAGCAGCAATTCTGACACCTCGGGTTCCACCGCGGCCAAACCGGCGGGAGCGCCATCGGCTGGCGGTGGGCGGCACGGTGGGCGCTTTGGCGGCGCGCTGGCGCCGGTTCAGGCCGCTACCGCCACCAGCGAAGCGGTACCGCGCTATCTCAGCGGGCTGGGCACCATTACCGCCGCCAATACCGTTACCGTGCGCAGCCGCGTCGACGGCCAGCTGATGGCCATTCACTTCCAGGAAGGCCAGCAGGTCAAAGCCGGCGATCTACTGGCAGAAATTGACCCCAGCCAGTTTAAGGTCAACCTTGCTCAGGCACAGGGACAACTGGCAAAAGATAAAGCCACGCTCGCCAACGCCCGCCGCGATTTAGCCCGCTATCAGCAGTTGGTCAAAACCAATCTTGTCTCTCGCCAGGAGCTGGATACCCAGCAGTCGCTGGTCAGTGAAACCGAAGGCACGATTAAGGCCGACCAGGCCGCCGTCGCCAGCGCCCAGCTGCAGCTCGACTGGAGCCGCATCACTGCGCCTATCGACGGTCGCGTAGGCTTAAAACAGGTGGATATCGGCAACCAGATTTCCAGCGGTGACACCACCGGTATCGTGGTGCTGACCCAAACGCATCCGATCGACCTCGTCTTCACCCTGCCGGAAAACGATATCGCTACCGTGGTTGCCGCGCAAAAAGCGGGTAAAACGCTGACGGTAGAAGCCTGGGATCGCACCAACAAACAGAAGCTGAGCGACGGCACGCTGCTGAGCCTCGACAACCAGATTGACGCCACCACCGGTACCATCAAGCTGAAGGCGCGTTTCAATAACCAGGACGACGCGCTGTTCCCGAATCAGTTTGTCAACGCCCGTATGCTGGTTGATACCCAGCAAAATGCGGTAGTCATCCCCACTGCCGCGCTGCAAATGGGTAATGACGGTCACTTCGTATGGGTGCTGAACAGCGACAACAAAGTCAGCAAACACACGGTCATCCCGGGTATCCAGGATAGCCAGAAAGTGGTGATTGAAGCGGGGCTCTCCGCCGGCGACCGCGTGGTCACCGACGGCATCGACCGCTTAACCGAAGGGGCAAAAGTGGAAGTGGTGACGGCCCATGACGCCTCCGCCGCTGGCGCGGAAAAACCGGCTGCCGCTGCAGACCCTAAAGGAGCACGCGGCTGATGCAAGTGTTACCGCCGAGCAACACGGGCGGCCCATCCCGTCTGTTCATTATGCGCCCTGTCGCCACCACGCTGTTGATGGTGGCTATTCTGCTGGCCGGGATCATCGGCTACCGTTTCCTGCCCGTCTCCGCGCTGCCGGAAGTAGACTATCCGACCATTCAGGTAGTCACACTCTATCCGGGCGCCAGCCCGGACGTGGTGACCTCCGCGATTACCGCGCCGCTCGAACGTCAGTTCGGCCAGATGTCCGGCCTGAAGCAAATGTCGTCGCAAAGCTCCGGCGGCGCGTCGGTCGTCACCCTTCAGTTCCAGCTCACGCTGCCGCTGGATGTCGCCGAGCAGGAGGTGCAGGCCGCCATTAACGCCGCCACTAACCTGCTGCCCAGCGATCTGCCAAACCCGCCGGTCTACAGCAAGGTCAACCCGGCGGATCCGCCGATCATGACCCTCGCCGTCACCTCTTCCGCCACCCCAATGACGGAAGTAGAAGATATGGTTGAAACCCGCGTGGCGCAGAAAATTTCCCAGGTCTCCGGCGTCGGTCTGGTGACGCTCGCGGGCGGCCAGCGCCCGGCAGTGCGCGTGAAGCTCAACGCCCAGGCTATCGCCGCGATTGGGCTGACCAGCGAAGATATTCGCACCGCCATTACCAGCGCCAACGTCAACTCGGCAAAGGGTAGCCTCGACGGCCCTGCGCGCGCGGTGACGCTCTCGGCCAACGACCAGATGCAGTCGGCGCAGGAGTATCGGGCGCTGATTATCGCCTATAAAAACGGCGCGGCCATTCGTTTGGGCGACGTCGCGACCATCGAGCAAGGCGCTGAAAACACCTGGCTTGGCGCATGGGCGAACAAAAAGCAGGCCATCGTGATGAACGTCCAGCGCCAGCCTGGCGCAAACATCATCTCAACCGCAGACAGCATCCGCCAGATGCTGCCGCAGTTGACCGAAAGCCTGCCGAAATCCGTTAAGGTCGAGGTTCTGTCTGACCGTACCACCAACATTCGCGCCTCGGTTTCCGACACCCAGTTCGAGCTGATGCTGGCGATTGCGCTGGTGGTGATGATCATCTATCTGTTCCTGCGCAACGTCCCGGCAACCATTATCCCCGGCGTCGCCGTGCCGCTGTCGCTGGTCGGCACCTTCGCGGTGATGGTGTTCCTCGATTTTTCCATCAACAACCTGACGCTGATGGCGCTGACCATCGCCACCGGCTTCGTGGTCGATGACGCCATCGTGGTGATCGAGAACATTTCGCGTTACATCGAAAAAGGCGAAAAACCGATGGCCGCCGCGCTGAAAGGCGCAGGTGAGATTGGTTTTACCATTATCTCGCTAACCTTCTCGCTGATTGCAGTGCTGATCCCGCTGCTGTTTATGGGCGATATCGTGGGCCGCCTGTTCCGCGAGTTCGCCGTCACCCTGGCGGTGGCAATACTGATCTCGGCGGTAGTGTCATTAACCCTGACGCCAATGATGTGCGCGCGCATGCTCAGCCACGAGTCGCTGCGCAAACAAAACCGTTTTTCCCGCGCCAGCGAGCGCTTCTTCGACCGGGTGATTGCCGGCTACGGCCATCTGCTGGCCCGCGTGCTGAATCATCCGTGGCTGACGCTCGGCGTCGCGCTGGGCACGCTGGCGCTGTCGGTGATCCTGTGGATCGCCATTCCGAAAGGCTTTTTCCCGATTCAGGACAACGGCATTATTCAGGGAACATTGCAGGCGCCACAGTCGGTGTCGTTCGCTAGCATGGCGCAACGCCAGCAGACGGTTGCCGACGCTATCCTGAAAGATCCGGCGGTAGAAAGCCTCACGTCGTTTGTCGGCGTCGACGGCACCAACCCGGCGCTCAACAGCGCACGTTTGCAGATTAACCTGAAACCGCTCGACGAGCGCGACGATCGGGTACAGACGGTCATTAGCCGGCTGCAACACGCGGTTGACCGCATTCCAGGCATCGAATTGTATCTCCAGCCGACGCAGGATCTGACCATCGACACCACCGTCAGCCGTACGCAGTACCAGTTTACGCTGCAGGCCAACTCGCTGGATGCGCTAAGCGAATGGGTGCCGCAGCTGATGACCCAGCTTCAGGCGCTGCCGCAGCTTTCCGATGTCAGCAGCGATTGGCAGGACAAAGGGCTGGTGGCCTACGTTAACGTCGATCGCGATAGCGCCAGCCGTCTTGGTATTTCGATGGCCGATGTCGATAACGCGCTGTACAACGCCTTTGGTCAACGCCTGATTTCAACCATCTATACCCAGGCCAACCAGTACCGCGTGGTGCTGGAACACGACACCCGCGCCACGCCTGGCCTGGCGGCTCTGGATAACGTGCGCCTGACCAGCAGCGATGGCGGCATCGTACCGCTGACGGCGATCGCCAAAATTGAACAGCGCTTTGCGCCGCTGTCAATCAACCACCTCGATCAGTTCCCGGTCACCACCATTTCGTTCAACGTGCCGGATAACTACTCGCTGGGCGATGCGGTACAGGCCATTCTGGACAGTGAGAAAACCCTGAACTTCCCGGCGGATATCCGCACCGAGTTCCAGGGCAGCACCCTCGCCTTCCAGTCGGCGCTGAACAGCACCATCTGGCTGGTGGTTGCCGCGGTGGTGGCGATGTATATCGTGCTGGGCGTGCTTTATGAAAGCTTTATTCACCCGATTACCATTCTCTCGACCCTGCCAACCGCGGGCGTCGGCGCGCTGCTGGCATTAATGCTGGCGGGCAATGAACTGGACGTAATCGCCATTATCGGCATCATCCTGTTGATCGGTATCGTCAAGAAAAACGCCATCATGATGATCGACTTTGCGCTGGCCGCCGAGCGTGAGCAGGGAATGGCGCCGCGCGAGGCGATTTATCAGGCCTGTCTGCTGCGTTTCCGCCCGATTCTGATGACCACGCTCGCCGCGCTGCTTGGCGCGCTGCCGCTGATGCTGAGCACCGGCGTAGGCGCCGAGCTGCGTCGCCCGCTGGGGATCGGCATGGTAGGCGGCCTGCTGGTCAGCCAGGTACTCACCCTGTTTACCACACCGGTGATTTACCTGCTGTTTGACCGCCTGTCGCTGTACCTGAAAAGCCGCTTCCCGCGCCGTGAAGAGGAAGCGTAAGTGAAATTTTTTGCCCTCTTCATCTACCGCCCGGTGGCGACGATCCTGATATCCATCGCCATCACCCTGTGCGGCGTGCTTGGTTTTCGCCTGCTGCCGGTGGCCCCGCTGCCGCAGGTCGATTTCCCGGTGATTATGGTCAGCGCCTCGCTGCCCGGCGCGTCGCCGGAAACCATGGCCTCGTCGGTGGCGACCCCGCTGGAGCGCTCGTTAGGGCGCATTGCGGGTGTCAATGAGATGACCTCCAGCAGCTCGCTGGGCAGTACGCGTATCATTCTCGAATTTAACTTCGATCGTGATATCAACGGCGCGGCGCGCGACGTGCAGGCAGCGATTAACGCCGCGCAAAACCTGCTGCCAAGCGGGATGCCCAGTCGTCCAACCTATCGCAAAGCCAACCCGTCCGATGCGCCGATCATGATCCTGACGCTGACCTCGGACACCTATTCGCAGGGCGAGCTGTACGATTTCGCTTCCACCCAGCTGGCGCAGAGCATCGCGCAGATTGACGGCGTGGGTGACGTAGACGTCGGCGGCAGCTCGCTGCCCGCGGTGCGCGTTGACCTGAACCCGCAGGCGCTGTTTAACCAGGGCGTCTCGCTGGATGCGGTGCGCACGGCCATCAGCAACGCCAACGTGCGTAAACCACAGGGGGCGATCGACGATAGCGCCCATCGCTGGCAGGTACAAACCAACGATGAGCTGAAAAAAGCCGCCGAATACCAGCCGCTGATCGTGCACTACAACAACGGCGCGGCGGTGCGTCTCAGCGACGTGGCGACGGTCAGCGACTCGGTGCAGGACGTGCGCAACGCCGGGATGACCAACGCTAAACCGGCCATCCTGCTGATGATCCGCAAACTGCCGGAAGCCAATATTATCGACACGGTCGATCGCATTCGCGCCGAGCTACCGGAGCTGCAACAGACCATTCCAGCGGCTATCGACCTGCAAATTGCCCAGGACCGTTCACCGACGATCCGCGCCTCGCTGGAGGAAGTGGAGCAAACGCTGGTGATCTCAGTGGCGCTGGTGATTCTGGTGGTGTTCCTGTTCCTGCGTTCCGGCCGCGCCACGCTGATTCCGGCGGTGGCGGTGCCGGTCTCGCTGATCGGCACCTTCGCCGCGATGTACCTGTGCGGTTTCAGCCTCAACAACCTGTCGTTGATGGCGCTGACCATCGCCACCGGTTTCGTGGTCGATGATGCCATCGTGGTGCTGGAGAATATTTCCCGCCACCTGGAAGCGGGCATGAAACCGCTACAGGCCGCGCTACAGGGGAGCCGCGAAGTGGGCTTTACCGTCCTGTCGATGAGCGTTTCGCTGGTGGCGGTGTTCTTGCCGCTGCTGCTGATGGGCGGCCTGCCCGGCAGGTTGCTGCGGGAATTTGCGGTCACGCTATCGGTAGCGATCGGTATTTCGCTGGCCGTCTCGCTGACCCTCACGCCGATGATGTGCGGCTGGATGCTGAAATCCAGCCGTCCGCATTCGCCAACCCGTAATAAAGGTTTGGGGCGTCTGCTGGTCGCGATGCAGCAGGGTTACGGCAAATCGCTGCGCTGGGTGCTGAACCACGCGAAACTGGTGGGCGTGGTGTTCCTGGCAACCATCGCGCTGAACGTCTGGCTGTATATCTCCATCCCGAAAACCTTTTTCCCGGAGCAGGACACCGGGGTGCTGATGGGCGGTATTCAGGCCGACCAGAGCATCTCCTTCCAGGCGATGCGCGGTAAACTACAGGATTTCATGAAGATTATTCGTGAAGATCCGGCGGTGGACAACGTCACCGGCTTTACCGGCGGTTCCCGGGTGAACAGCGGAATGATGTTTATCACCCTGAAATCACGCGACGTACGCCAGGAGTCGGCGCAGCAGATTATCGACCGCCTGCGGAAAAAGCTGGCCAAAGAGCCGGGGGCTAACCTGTTTTTAATGGCGGTGCAGGATATCCGCGTCGGTGGCCGCCAGTCGAATGCCAGCTATCAGTACACGCTGCTGTCCGACGATCTCAGCGCCCTGCGTGAATGGGAACCAAAGATCCGCAAAGCGCTGGCCGCGCTGCCGGAACTGGCGGACGTCAACTCGGATCAGCAGGACAACGGCGCGGAAATGGCGCTGGTCTACGATCGTGAAACCATGTCGCGGCTGGGCATTAGCGTCGAGGCAGCCAACAGTCTGCTGAACAACGCCTTTGGCCAGCGGCAGATCTCCACCATCTATCAGCCGCTGAACCAGTACAAAGTGGTGATGGAGGTTGACCCCGTCTACACCCAGGATGTGAGCGCGCTGGATAAAATGTTCGTCATTAACAGCGAAGGGAAAGCCATTCCGCTCTCTTATTTCGCCAAATGGCAGCCTTCCAACGCGCCGCTGTCGGTCAACCACCAGGGGTTGTCGGCGGCTTCGACTATCTCCTTCAACCTGCCGACCGGCAAATCGCTGTCGGAAGCCAGTGACGCGATTAACCGCACGATGACCCAGCTTGGCGTGCCAAACACGGTTCGCGGTTCGTTCGCCGGGACGGCGCAGGTATTCCAGGACACGATGAACTCCCAGGTGATCCTGATCGTTGCCGCGATCGCGACGGTATACATTGTGCTGGGGATTTTGTACGAGAGTTATGTTCACCCACTGACCATTCTCTCCACGCTGCCGTCGGCGGGCGTTGGCGCGCTGCTGGCGCTGGAGCTGTTCAATGCCCCGTTCAGCCTAATCGCCCTTATCGGGATCATGCTATTAATTGGCATTGTGAAGAAAAACGCCATCATGATGGTCGACTTCGCCCTTGAAGCCCAGCGTAACGGCAATTTGCCGCCGGAACAGGCCATATTCCAGGCCTGTCTGCTGCGTTTTCGCCCGATCATGATGACCACGCTGGCGGCGCTGTTTGGCGCGCTGCCGCTGGTGATTTCGGGGGGCGATGGATCCGAACTGCGTCAACCGCTGGGGATTACCATTGTAGGGGGGCTGGTGATGAGCCAGCTGCTAACCCTCTATACCACCCCGGTGGTTTATCTGTTCTTCGATCGTCTGCGTCTGCGTTTTTCGCGTCAACCCCGACAATCGGTAACTGAATAACGATGACTGAACTACCCGCTAACGTACGCTGGCAACTCTGGATCGTGGCGTTCGGCTTTTTTATGCAATCGCTGGACACCACCATCGTCAACACCGCCCTCCCCTCCATGGCCTTAAGCCTGGGGGAGAGCCCGCTGCATATGCACATGGTGGTGGTCTCCTATGTGCTGACCGTCGCCGTCATGCTGCCCGCCAGCGGCTGGCTCGCCGACCGCGTCGGCGTGCGTAATATTTTCTTCACCGCCATTATCCTGTTCACCCTCGGTTCGCTGTTCTGCTCGCTGTCCAGCACGCTCAATGAGCTGGTCATGGCGCGCGTGCTTCAGGGGATTGGCGGCGCGATGATGGTTCCCGTCGGCAGGCTGACGGTGATGAAAATCGTCCCGCGCGAGCAATATATGGCGGCGATGACCTTCGTGACCCTGCCCGGCCAGGTTGGCCCGCTGCTTGGCCCGGCGCTGGGCGGGATTCTGGTGGAATACGCCTCCTGGCACTGGATATTCCTGATTAACATCCCGGTTGGCATCGTGGGCGGTATCGCCACCCTGATGTTGATGCCTAACTACACCGTCCAGACGCGAAAATTTGATATTTCCGGTTTCGTGGTGCTGGCGCTGGGCATGGCAACGTTAACCTTAGCCCTCGACGGCCAGAAAGGCCTTGGCATTTCATCGCTGACGATGGGCCTGCTGGTCGCCGTCGGTATCGTGTCGATTGGATTGTATCTGTGGCATGCGCGCGGCAACGACAGCGCGCTGTTCAATCTCAAGCTGTTTAACACCTCAACCTTCTCGCTGGGGCTGGCAGGCAGCTTTGCCGGGCGCATCGGCAGCGGCATGTTACCGTTTATGACGCCGGTGTTCCTGCAAATCGGCCTGGGCTTCAGCCCCTTCCACGCTGGGCTTATGATGATCCCGATGGTGCTGGGCAGCATGGGCATGAAGCGGATTGTGGTACAGGTGGTCAACCGCTTTGGCTACCGCCATGTGCTGGTCTTCGCCACGCTCGGGCTGTCGTTAATCAGCCTGCTGTTTATGTTCACCGCGTTGGCAGGCTGGTACTACGCGCTACCGGTGGTGCTGTTTATTCAGGGAATGGTCAACTCCAGCCGTTTCTCCTCGATGAATACCCTGACGCTGAAAGACCTGCCGGACGAATTCGCCAGCAGCGGCAACAGCTTGCTGTCGATGATCATGCAGCTCTCCATGAGTATCGGCGTTACCATCGCCGGGATTCTGCTGGGCATGTTCGGCCAGCAGCATATCGCCATCGGCAGCGAGGCGACGCATCAGGTCTTTATGTACACCTATATTTGTATGGCCATCATTATTGCGCTTCCCGCTCTCGTCTTCGCGCGGGTGCCGGACGACACCAGCAAAAACGTGGTTATTGCCCGACGCAAACTGAAGGAGTAGACCGTGAAATTATGGCGCCCGGGTATTTCCGGCAAACTGTTTCTCGCCATCTTAGCCACCTGCATCGTGCTGCTGATCAGCATGCACTGGGCCGTGCGCATTAGCTTTGAGCGCGGCTTTATTGACTATATCAAGCGTGGCAACGAGCAGCGGTTGCAGCTGCTGAGCGACGCGCTGGCTGAGCAGTATGCCCAGCACGGAAACTGGCGCTTCTTACGCAATAACGATCGTTTTATTTTCCAGATCCTCCGTTCGTTTGAGCATGACAATAATGACGACCGCCAGCCGCCCGGCCCTCCTGGGCCGGACGGTGAACCGCCACGCGGCCCGGATCGCGGCGGTATGCCACCGCACGGATGGCGCACGCAGTTCTGGGTAGTCGACCAAAACGCTCGCGTGCTGGTCGGCCCGCGCGAAGCGGTGCCGCACGACGGCACCCGGCGCGGCATTATCGTCAACGGTATGGAGGTCGGCGCGGTTATCGCTTCACCGGTTGAGCGCCTGACCCGCAACACCGATATCAACTTCGATCAACAGCAGCGTCGCACCAGCTGGCTTATCGTCGGGCTGGCGACATTGCTGGCGGCGCTGGCGACCTTCCCGCTGGCACGCGGGCTGATTGCCCCCGTGCGTCGGCTGGTGGAAGGCACCCACAAGCTGGCGGCAGGCGACTTCTCCACCCGAGTCCCGGTCAGCAGCAGCGATGAACTGGGCAGGCTGGCCCAGGACTTCAACCAGCTCGCCAGCACGCTGGAAAAAAACCAGCAGATGCGCCGCGACCTGATGGCCGATATCTCCCACGAGCTGCGCACGCCGCTGGCGGTACTGCGCGGCGAGCTGGAGGCGATTCAGGACGGCGTACGCAAATTCACCCCGGAGTCGGTCACTTCGTTGCAGGCCGAAGTCGCCACCCTGACCAAGCTGGTCGATGACCTGCATCAGCTGTCGATGTCCGATGAGGGGGCGCTGGCCTACCAGAAATCGCCGGTCGATATTATCAGCCTGATTGAAATCGCCGCCGATGCCTTCCGCGAACGTCTTGCCAGCCGTGGGCTCACGCTCAATCTGGCGCTGGCAGAAAATGCTGCGGTGTTTGGCGATCCGGACCGCTTGATGCAGTTATTCAATAACCTGCTGGAAAACAGCCTGCGCTATACCGACAGCGGCGGCCAGGTGCTGATTCGCACCGAACTGCTCCCACAAAGCATCGTGCTGGAGTTCGCCGACAGCAGTCCCGGCGTCAGCGACGAGCAGCTGGCGAGGCTATGCGAGCGTTTCTACCGCACCGAAGGTTCTCGCAACCGCGCCAGCGGCGGCTCGGGCCTGGGGCTGGCCATTTGCGCGAACATCGTCACCGCCCACGGTGGGCACCTCCACGTCGGGCATTCGCCTTTTGGTGGGGTTAGCATTAAAGTAGAGTTACCGCTGGAACGCGTAATACCGAGAGAAATATGACCGAGTTACCGATTGATGAAAATGCCCCGCGCATCCTGATCGTGGAAGATGAACCCAAGCTGGGGCAGTTGCTCATCGACTATTTACTGGCAGCGCACTACGCGCCGACGCTGATTAACCACGGCGACAAAGTGCTGCCGTACGTGCATCAGACGCCGCCGGATCTCATCCTGCTGGATCTGATGCTGCCGGGCACCGACGGCTTGACCCTGTGCCGTGAGATTCGTCGCTTCTCCGACGTCCCTGTGGTGATGGTGACCGCTAAAATTGAAGAGATTGACCGTCTGCTGGGCTTAGAGATCGGCGCCGATGACTATATCTGCAAGCCGTACAGCCCGCGCGAAGTGGTTGCGCGCGTGAAAACCATTTTACGTCGCTGCAAGCCGCGTCACGAACTCCAAACGCTGGACGAACAAAGCCCGCTCATCGTTGATGAAAGTCGTTTTCAGGCCTCATGGCGCGATCGCCCGCTGGACCTCACCCCCGCCGAGTTTCGCCTGTTGAAAACGCTGTCTCAGGAGCCGGGTAAAGTGTTCTCGCGCGAACAATTGCTGAATCATCTGTACGACGACTACCGCGTGGTGACCGATCGTACCATCGACAGCCATATTAAGAACCTGCGCCGCAAGCTGGAATTGCTCGACGCCGAGCAGTCATTTATTCGCGCGGTGTACGGTGTAGGCTATCGCTGGGAAGCTGACGCCTGCCGTCTGGCATAATGCCTTCGAGCGGCGCACGCTCGCCGCTCTCACTTCTCCTCTGCTCGCAACTTCGCCAATTTCTCCCATACTCATAGTGTCAGTCGATACGTTCAACGATATTAATTTAATCAAGGAGTCACCATGGCTGGTTGGTTTGAATTAAGCAAAAGCAGCAACGATCAGTTTCGATTTGTTCTGAAGGCGGGAAATGGGGAGATTATTCTCACCAGCGAGCTGTACACCACCCGGGCGGCCGCGGAAAAAGGCATCGCCTCGGTGCGGGTCAACAGCCCGCAGGACGCGCATTATGAAAAGAAAACGGCCACCAACGGTAAATTCCACTTCAACCTGAAGGCGGGCAACCATCAGGTCATTGGCACCAGCCAACTGTACGCGACCGAACAGTCGCGTGATAAGGGCATCGCCTCGGTGAAAACCAACGGCACCAGCGAGACCGTCAAAGATAATACCTGATGGGGAGATCCTCTGCCGGGTTGCCTCCCGCGACGACCCGGCGCTTTACCTCGCCTCCCCACAGCGCTACAATGCCCGCCCTTAATGTGGGGGCACTCCCCAACTCGCCGCATCAGGTGCGGCGAATCTGACCTGTCATCAGAACGAGAAAATCATGTTTAAACCGGAACTCCTTTCCCCGGCGGGAACGCTGAAAAATATGCGTTACGCTTTCGCTTACGGCGCTGACGCGGTTTACGCGGGCCAACCTCGCTACTCCCTGCGCGTACGTAACAACGAATTCAATCACGAGAACCTGCAGCTCGGCATCAACGAAGCCCACGCGTTGGGTAAAAAATTCTATGTGGTCGTCAACATCGCGCCGCATAACGCCAAGCTGAAAACCTTTATTCGTGACCTGAAGCCGGTGGTGGATATGGGGCCGGATGCATTGATCATGTCCGATCCGGGCCTGATTATGTTGGTGCGCGAGCATTTCCCGGAGATGGACATTCACCTGTCGGTCCAGGCGAACGCCGTCAACTGGGCCACGGTGAAGTTCTGGAAACAGATGGGGCTGACTCGCGTTATTCTTTCTCGCGAACTGTCTCTGGAAGAAATTGAAGAAATTCGCAGCCAGGTACCGGATATGGAGATTGAAATCTTCGTTCACGGCGCGCTGTGCATGGCCTACTCCGGCCGCTGCCTGCTCTCTGGCTACATCAACAAGCGCGACCCGAACCAGGGCACCTGCACCAACGCCTGCCGCTGGGAATACAACGTGCAGGAAGGCAAAGAAGACGACGTCGGCAACATTGTCCACAAATATGAGCCGATTCCGGTGCAAACCGTTGAGCCGACCCTCGGCGTCGGTGCGCCAACCGACCAGGTGTTTATGATTGAAGAAGCCAAACGTCCGGGCGAGTACATGACCGCCTTTGAAGACGAGCACGGCACCTACATCATGAACTCGAAAGACCTGCGCGCCATTGCCCACGTTGAGCGTCTGACGCAGATGGGCGTGCACTCGCTGAAAATTGAAGGCCGCACGAAATCCTTCTACTATTGCGCGCGTACCGCACAGGTGTACCGCAAGGCCATCGACGATGCCGCCGCGGGCAAACCGTTCGACACCAGCCTGCTGGAAACCCTGGAAGGCCTGGCGCATCGCGGCTATACCGAAGGCTTCCTGCGTCGCCATACCCATGACGACTATCAGAACTATGAATACGGCTATTCGGTTTCCGAGCGTCAGCAGTTTGTCGGCGAATTTACCGGCGAGCGTAAAGGCAACCTGGCCGCGGTGGCGGTGAAAAACAAATTCCTGATTGGCGATAGCCTGGAGCTGATGACCCCGCAGGGCAACGTCAACTTCACGCTGGAGCATATGGAAAACGCCAAAGGCGAAGTGATGCCGGTCGCGCCGGGCGACGGCCACACCGTATGGTTACCCGTGCCGGAAGATATGGCGCTGGAGTATGGCCTGCTGATGCGTAATTTCTCAGGACAATCCACTCGGAATCCGCATAACGGCTAGTACATTTATATTGTTTTTCAATAGCAAGGATTCTTAGAAATGGATCACAGACGGAATTATTGATTCCAGATACTATTCCCTCGCTGAAAAACATAACCCATAAATGCTAGCTGTACCTAGGAACCACCTCCTTAGCCCGTGTAATCTCCCTTACACGGGCTTATTTTTTTATTAAAGACGTGCAAAGTTCAGTGCGACGCCTTACTTAAGGTGAGCTGTAAACCCGCTACCGCAGCGAGCTGAGCTAGCGTCGTAACCGTCGGGTTCCCCTTTTCAGATAACGCACGGTAAATACTTTGACGCGCCAGCCCCGTTTTTTTCGCCGCCTCGGCAATCCCGCCCCGAGCCTCTAATACACGGCGCAAAGCGATAAGGAACCCTCCTAACCCCCCTTCCTCGTTAATCTCCTCGAGCGCGGTTTTTAGATAGAGGTCGGCATAATCAGGATCGGCTCGAAATGCTTCAATCATGAGCTTGTCACGGTCTACCGCTGGGGCGATGGTCTCCATTTTTTTAGTCGCTGCTGTCATTTAGCCCTCGCTTTAAAATCTCTAAGATATTCAAATGCTTTATCAATATCTGCGGCCTGCGTTTTCTTCGTACCGCCGATATGCAAAAGGATGATCTTCCCTTCTTCTAAGGAGTAGTACACTCGATAGCCTGGGCCATAATCAATACGTAGCACCCAGACGCCATCCCTTTCAAATTTGTGGTCTCCGAAATTGCCTGATTCAGCCCGGTCTAGTCTGGTATCGATCTTTACGGCGGCTATTCGATCCTTCTTTTTTAGCCGGGCCAGCCAATCACTAAAAGGCTTATTACCGTTTTCATCCTGATAGAATTGAGATTTATACATCCCTTTACCCTCATTCCTTCTGCTGTTTTTAATTGTCACTTATAAGAGACAAGCGAGCAAGGTGTTTGTCACCTACAAGAGACAACAGGCATATCTGTGTATCCTTTGTTACACTCTTTACATCCCCCTGTAAGAGGCCTCACGGATGTCAGATTTTCCAGCAAGCTTATTGATACTTAACGGCAAAAGCGCCGGTACGCCCGAGCTGCGCGATGCGGTCATGCAGCTGCGCGATGAAGGTGTGGTGATTCACGTACGCGTCACCTGGGAGAAAGGTGATGCCGAACGCTACGTCGAAGAAGCCGTTGCGCTGCAGGTGGCGACGGTGATTGCCGGCGGCGGTGATGGCACGATCAATGAAGTGGCGACGGCGCTGATTCAGTGCGACAGCGAGCGGGTTCCCGCTCTCGGTATTGTGCCGCTCGGCACCGCGAACGATTTCGCCACCAGCGTCAATATTCCCACCGATATGGCTAACGCGCTTAAGCTGGCGATTGCCGGTCGTGACGTGCCGGTGGACATTGCCCAGGTTAATCGTGAGACCTGCTTTATCAATATGGCAACCGGCGGCTTTGGCACGCGCATCACCACCGAAACGCCGGAGAAGCTGAAGTCCGCGCTGGGCGGTGTTTCGTATTTGATTCACGGCCTGATGCGTATGGATACCCTGAAACCCGACCGCTGCGAAATTCGTGGTGAGAACTTTAGCTGGCAGGGCGACGCGCTGGTAATTGGCATCGGCAACGGTCGCCAGGCAGGCGGCGGGCAACAGCTTTGCCCGGAGGCGTTGATTGACGACGGCCTGCTGCATCTGCGAATTTTCACCGGCGAAGAGCTGCTGCCCGCGCTGTTGAATACGCTCGCCAGCGACGACGGTAAAGAGAATCTGGTGGATAGCGTCTCGCCGTGGTTTGAGGTCACCGCATCACATGAGATGACCTTTAACCTCGACGGCGAGCCGCTGAGCGGGACCTCGTTCCGCATGGAGATTTTACCGGCGGCGCTGCGCTGCCGCCTGCCGCCGGACTGCCCGCTTCTGCGTTAACGCATCGCGCGTTTTAAGATGCGTTCCGACTGATGCTTGAAATCCGCCGCCGCTTCGGCGACGGTTTTCTTACCGTAGTCGATGGACTGCAGCGCGCTGTCAAACTCCTGCACCAGCTGGGGGTCTTCCAGATACGGCGACACGCCGACCTTCGCCGGTAACGACAGCGCGAGCTTAATGCCTGCCACCGATGGGTCGTTGTCATTGATCACGCCGGATGCCTTCAGCGTCTCCGCGCCGCTTTTGCTGAGCGGCACGCCGCGCTCCAGCCCGAGCAGCGTCACGCCCTCCTTACTATTGAGCAGGAAGTTAATCAGCTTTGCCGCCGCCTGTGGGTGCTGGGTGGTTTTACCAATCGACAGCATCATCGACGGCTTCATAAACAGCCCCGCATCGGTGGCGCCCGGCAGCATCGGGTAGCCACCCAGCTCCAGCTTCGCCGGTGGTTTCAGGTTATCGGAATATTTGGTCACGGCGGTATTCCACATGTACACGCCGCCCCACTCGCCCTCAATCCACGGCTTCATCTCATAGATATTTCCCTTGCCGAAGGAAGCGTAGTACTTCATGTCAGGAATGACGTGATTGTCGATCAGCGTCTTATAGAGCTGGAAAAACTCCACCCACTGCGCATCACTGTAGCTGAACTTTTTGCTCTGCTCATTGATGGCCGGAATGTTGTATTTCTGCACCATATAAGAGTTGAGCAACGCCAGCACGCCGAGACTCTCCGGGGCCACCGGGTAGTATTGCTTGCCGAGCTTAGTCTCAAAGGTTTTCCCGGCCTGCATCAACTGATCCCAGTTTTGCGGATAGCTTAAGCCCGCTTTTTTCCACGTCTGGTCGTTGTAGTAGAAGATGCGCGCGGTCATGGCGACCGGGATGCCGTTCAACTTGCCCTTCACCGTCACCGGCTGAAGGTCTTTGGCGGTGAACTGGTCAAGGCCGATTTCGTCTTTCACTTTATTGAGATCGTAGAAGCCGTTGCCGTCTTTCGAGAACAGCGTCAGCCAGTTCCAGTTGGTTTGCATAACATCCGGCTCGGTGCCGCCCGCCAGCTGCGTGGTGAGGCGCGAGGTATGTCCGTCCCAGCCGGTATATTCCGCTTTGACGTTGATATCCGGGTTTTGTTGATGGAAGGCTTCCAGCGCGTTCAATGTCACCTGATGACGACTGTTGCCGCCCCACCAGGACATACGCAGGTCGATGGTTTCCGCGGCCAGCGCGGAGGCGGTACAGGCAGACAGTAATAACGGTAGGGCGATACGGTATGCGAATTGATGCATTTTTTATTATTCCCAGAGGCAAATTGGAAAAATAGGGGTAGGCCGGATAAGGCGTTTACGCCGCCATCCGGCACCCGCGCCGAACTGCCCGAAGGCGCTTCGCTTATCGGGCCGACAACGGCTAGTAAGCCGCCACCTCCCGCGCCATTTCGCGCGTGTACTGGCGGCTGGCGTTAACCAGCATCTGGGTGTACGGCGTTTTGGCCTCGCCGTTCACCAGCGCGTCAACGCTAAGCGTTTCAAGAATTTTGCCGTACTGCATCACCGCCACCTTCTGGCAGAGATGGGCAATCACGCCCAGATCGTGGGTCACCATCAGGTAGGTCAGGTTCGACTCTTTTTGCAGCTCCGCCAGCAGATTGAGGATCTCCGCCTGCACCGAGACGTCCAGCGCCGAGGTGGGTTCATCCAGCAGCAGTACCTGCGGTTCGAGAATCAGCGCGCGGGCAATCGCCACGCGCTGGCGCTGGCCGCCGGAGAGCTGGTGCGGATAGCGGTCGCGGAACGCCCGGTTAAGCCCCACGCGGTCGAGCAGCGTGTTGATGCGGCGGTCGCGCTCGCTGATAGCGTGTATTTGCAGCGGCTCTTCCAGAATGTCGCCGATGGTATGGCGCGGATGCAAAGAGCCATAAGGATCCTGGAACACCATCTGCACCTTACGGCAGCGTTCGCGGCTGATGGCGTGATCCAATGTCTGACCGTTAATCGCCAGCTCGCCCTGCCAGTGGTTAAACAGCCCGGCCAGGCACTTCAGCACCGTGGTTTTGCCGGAACCCGACTCCCCCACCAGCCCGAAAATTTCGCCGGGCTGGACGTGAAAATTGACGTCATACAACACCTGGTTGCGCTTCTCGCCCTCACCAAACACCAGGTTCAGATTTTTCACTTCAATCATGATGCCTCCTTAATCCGTCAGCCAGCAGGCCTGACGCTGTAGCACCGGCAGCACCGGGCGACGATCGTGCATATCCGGCAGCGCGCTGATTAAACCCTGCGTGTAGGGATGTTTCGCGTTGTCGAGATCGCAGGCGGCGATAGATTCCACCACCCGGCCGGCATACATCACCAGCACCCGATCGCAGAAGCTGCGCACCAGGTTGATATCGTGGCTGATAAAAATCAGCCCCAGACCGCGCGATTTCACCAGGTCGTCGAGCAGCCCCAGCACCTGCAAACGTACGGAAACGTCCAGCGCCGAGGTCGGTTCATCGGCAATCACCAGCTCCGGGTCGGTAATCAGCATCATCGCAATCATGATACGCTGCCCCTGACCGCCGGAGATCTCATGCGGATAGAGGTGATAAACCCGCTGCGGGTCACGGATGCGCACCACGTCGAGCATCTCCAGCGCTTTGGCTTTCGCCTCCGCCTTATGCCCCGGATGGTGCGTCAGCCAGGCTTCGGCAATCTGATCGCCCACGCGCACCACCGGGTTCAGCGAGTATTTCGGATCCTGCATAATCATTGAAATCCGTTTGCCACGAATGGTGCGCATCTGCGCTTCGCTGGCGTTAAGCAGGTCGATGTCGCCAAACTGCATGCAGCTTGCCTCGATACGCGCCTTTTTCGGATGCAGATGCAGCAGCGCGCGCCCGACGGTGGATTTACCGGAGCCGGACTCCCCCACTATCGCCAGTTTTTCACGCCCCAACTGGAAGGAGACGCCGCGCACCGCATGGGTGATCGCGTTGCCGTTGACGAAGTCGACGCACAGGTCGCGCACGTCGAGCAGCGGTGCAGCGTCATTCGCTGCGAGGATCGAGGATGTCACGTAGGCCATCTCCTAAGAAGTTGAACGCTAAGCTGTTGATCAGAATCGCCAGCCCCGGAATCGTCACCACCCACCAGCACTCCATCATGTAGGTACGGCCGCTGGAGATCATCGCCCCCCACTCCGGCTCCGGCGGCTGTGCGCCGAGGCCGAGGAAGCCAAGACCGGCAGCGGTCAGAATGATCCCCGCCATGTTCATGGTGATACGGATAATCACCGACGGCAGGCACAGCGGCACGATATGACGCCACAGCACCCGCGCCGGAGAGGCCCCCTGCAAGCGCACGGCGGAGATAAAATCCGCCTGACGCAGCGACAGCGTTTCGGCGCGCGCCAGACGCGCAATCGGCGGCCAGGCGGTGAGCGTAATGGCGATCACCACGTGCTCCAGCCCTGGGCCTAAGGCGGCGACGAACGCCAGCGCCAGCACCAGGCTTGGGAAGGAGATAAAGATGTCGGTGACGCGCATCAGCACCATGTCTACCTTGCCGCCGAAATAGCCCGCGCAGACGCCAAGCAGCAGCCCCAGCGGGCCGACGGTGACCGACACCAGCAGCACGATGTACAGCGTGATGCGCGAGCCATACACCAGACGGCTGAAGATATCGCGGCCAAACTCGTCGGTGCCAAACCAGTGCTGCGCATTCGGCGCGGTAAGCGCGTTGCTTAAGTCCTGCACCAGCGGGTTATAGGGCGCAATCAGCGGCGCGAAAATCGCCACCACCAGCAGCAGGAAGATAATCCCGCCGCCAATCGCCGTTAACGGGTTACGCGCCATCTTGCCAATAAAGCCACCCGCTCGCGCCAGCGCGCGGACCAACCGCTGGCGGCCTTCGCCGCTAGCGCCTGAAAGGGAAGTATCCAGAGAAACCGTCATGATTTTGTCCTCGGATCGAAGAATTGATACAGCATGTCGGAGAGCAGGTTGAGCATCACGAAGATCACCCCTACCAGCAGCACGCAGCCCATTACCGCATTCATATCGCCCAGTAGCAGGCTGCCGGTGAGATAGGAACCAAAGCCCGGCCAGGAGAAGACGGTTTCAATCAGTACCGCCCCTTCCAGCAGCGAACCGTAGGCCAGCGCCACCACCGTCAGCAGCTGCACGAGGATGTTACGAAACGCGTGATTCCAGATAACCTGACGTTCGGTCAGCCCTTTGACGCGCGCGGTGATGATGAACTCCTGCGACAGCTGTGCCAGCATAAAGCTGCGGGTCATACGGCTGATGTAAGCCAGCGAGTGGAAACCCAGCAGCGCGGCGGGCAGAATCAGGTGATTAATGGCATTCCAGAACACCTCGCTGTTCCCTGCCAGCAGCGCATCCACGGTCATCAGCCCGGTACGACGCGGCACGATGCCGTCCAGCCCCAGATCCACACGCCCGGCGCCGCCCACCCAGCCGAGCCAGGCGTAAAACACCAGCAGCCCCATCATCCCCACCCAGAAAATCGGCGTGGAATAACCGGCGAGGCTGATAATGCGCACCACGTAGTCGGAAATACTGTTACGACGCGCCGCCGCCAGCACGCCCAGCGGAATGCCGAGGCCCGCGCCGACGATAATCGCCATCGTCGCCAGCTCCATGGTTGCCGGGAAGACGCGGATAATATCGTCGGTCACCGGTTTCCCGGTCAGCAGCGCGTTACCGAGGTCGCCGTGCAGCAGGTTGACGAAGTAAATGCCAAACTGGGTCATCAGCGACTGGTCAAATCCCAGCTGGTGATAGACCTGCTGATAGGTGCTCTGGTCGGCATCCGGGCCAACAATCGCCAGCACCGGGTCGATGGGCATCACGCGGCCAATGAAAAAGGTCAGCAGCAGCAGGCCAAACAGCGTAATCGCCACCTGCATCAACCGTTTTGAAAAGCGCCGGGTCCGGGAGCCGGGCGCGAGAATTGCCGTACTCATCCTTTATCTCCTTCGCTCACTTTGTAGACGTCACGCAAGAAGGTGGTCGCCGACGGGTGGGGTTTGTAGTCTTTCACTTCGTTGCGCACGACCACCGAATCCACCATCTGCGAGACGGGGATCATCGCCGGGATCAGTGCGTCGAAACGAGTTTGAATCGCCTGGTAATCGGCTATTTGCTTCTGCGGGTTACGTTCCAGCAGCGCGCCATCAATCATCTCGTTGAGCTGTTTGTCGTAAAAACCGGTACGCCAGCCCTGGAAGTTGGTGAGTCGCGCTTCATCGCTGTTGTCCGGGTTATAGACCAGCGCGCGCAGGCTGGAGTGCGGATGCGGCTCCATCCCGCTGCCCCCGCGACCGACCAGCATGTCGAACTTACGTTCGCGCATCGCGCCGTAGATCTGGTTGCCGGTACCGGTGATGATTTTGGCGTTGATCCCCGCCTGCATCAGCGTCGACTGAACGGCAATGGCGATATTGAGGAACGGCTGGTCCGAGAGCACGCGCAGGGTGGTATCAAAACCGTCCGGGTAGCCCGCTTCCGCCAGCAGCTTTTTCGCCTTCGCGAGATCAAAGCGGTAACCCGGATCCGGCAGCGTCGACGGCATGCCCGCCTTGATTGGCCGCTGGTGCAGTACGCCGTAACCTGGCATCAGCGCTTTGTTAATCCCCTGATAATCAATCAGGTAGCGTACCGCCTCACGTACCTTCGGGTTGGCGAAGTGCGCCTCTTTCATGCTCATCGCCACGTAGTACATGGTGCCGCGTTGTACCGCGTCGACGGTAAGCTGCGGATCTTTGCGCAGGGCGTTGATATCGGATACCGCCATATTGTTGGCAATATCGAGGTCGCCTTTTTCAATCATCAGACGCAGGGTCTGCGATTCCTGGAAATGGCGCAGCACCACGCGGCTCATCTTCGGCTCGCCCCGCCAGTAGTCCGGGTTACGCTTCATGCGCAGCACGTCTTTGGCCTGCCAGGTCTCCAGCATAAACGGCCCGGAACCGGCTTCGTGCGTGGTCAGCCACTTGTTGCCCCAGTCGTTATCCTGTTCATGGCTCTGCACGGTTTTGCTGTCGAGCACGCCGAGGTTACCGAGCGCGCCGAGCGAGTAAATCACCAGCTGCGGATCGTTCGCCTTTGGCAGCACAATCTGCACCGTATAGTCGTCCAGCGCGGTCACCTGCTTATCGACGTTCTTTTTGCTGAAGCCGTAAGACTTCCACACCGACGCCTGTGCGAGGTTTAGGTGCAGAATACGACGCATCGACCACACCACATCGGCGGCGGTCAGCGGGTTGCCGGAGTGAAACTTGACGTTGTTTTGCAGATGGAAGGTCAGCGTTTTGCCGTCCGGGCTGATGTCCCAGGATTTGGCCAGTGCCGGTTTGACGTTGGTCAGTTGTTCTGGGTCCAGTTCAACCAGCGAATCATAGAGATTGACCACGATACCGACCACTTCATTACCGGTCATCGCGGCCGGGTCGAGGGTCAGCAGATTATTCATGTTCATGCCGATGATGAGCTGATCCGGCGGCGTTTTTGCCAACGCCGCCCCGCTCCCCATCGTCATCGTGAGCGCGAGCAAACACGCTCCCAGTAAGGAGGATTTTTTCATCTATCTGTCGCCTGTAGGGTACGACAGGCTACGAATCCGTACGTGCCTGTCTTTGTTATATGTCAGTCGTGGCTAACGGTATTGGCTTCGATATAGGCAAAATTGATGTCTTCGCCCAGTCCCGGGCGTTGAGACAGATGAACAAAGCCATCCGCGTCCATCGGGTCGATGATGCTGTTCAGATAGGCCGCCGGCTGGTCGTAGTCGAGGAACGGATGCAGCAGGCCGCGCTCATACCAGCGGCAGTTACGGATCGCGCCGACCACCGCCAGGCTTGCCGCGCCGTTGCCGTGTACTTCGCAGTCCATACCGAAGGATTCCGCCAGCGCCGCCACCTTCATGGTCGGCGTAATGCCGCCCACGCCGTTAGCGCCCGCGCGCAGAATGTCGCACGCGCCCGCTTTCACCCAATCCGCACGGCTGTGGTGCTTACCGCCGAAGCTTTCCGGCCCGATAATCGGAATAGAGAGATTTTCCGCCAGCCATGCGTAGGACGACATGCTGTCCTCTTCCATCGGTTCTTCAAACCACGCGAAGTTGAGTTTTTCCAGCTCTTTACCAATCCACAACGCTTCAGTGCGGCTGTACCAGTGGTAGCCGTCAATCATCAGATCGATATCCGGGCCGACCGCTTCACGTACCGCGGCGCAGGCTTTGATATCCATTTTCGGGTTCGGGGCGAAGGAGACCGGCGGCATCCAGGTATGCAGCTTGATGGCCTTGTAGCCGCGCGCCACCAGCGTTTCAGCGAAGGCCGCGTACTCTTCCGGGGTGGATAAACCGCCTGCTAAGTCGTCACCGCACATGGTGCTGCCGTAGGCCGGGACTTTGTCACGATAGCCGCCGAGCAGTTTGTAGACCGGCATATTGAGCTTACGCCCAATCAGGTCCCACAGCGCTTGTTCCACGAACGACAGCGCGCGTTCGGTCAACTGATGCGCACTGCCCCGCTGCCAGTGCACCAGGTCCTGCCAGATGCGTTCACGGTCGAACGGATCCTGACCGACCAGCACTTTACGGAAGAAAGTATTCACCACGAACGGGCGCACGATTTCCGGTGGTGCAAACGAGTAGCCCTTGCTGCCATCGTCCGCGGTAATCGTCAGCATTGCCATTTTGGCCATGCTTTCTGGCCCCGGATGCGAGTGCCCGGCGCTATCCGAGACCCGTCGGGTAGGATGCTGGAAAACGGTGACATTTACAGATTCAATTTTCATTATGTGTCCTTAGTACAACATTCGATTGCCGCTCATCGCGTCACAATCCTGTGTCCAACACTGATCCGATAAAACGGTTTTAGGGAATTGAAAAGGCGTTTCACGACTAATCTAAGCACAAAATAACAGCGCTTCCACGGACAAATAACGCTAACAATCGGCTGTTTTTTGGGCATGCGCACAAGGGGGCGTGATGTTTTTCACAAAAGGATAACGAAGTGTGAAGGGGATCGGCCTTCCCACCCGGGCGGATGGGAAGGCGGTAGACTAGGCGAAGGTGATTTTGCTGTCGAGGTAGACATCCTGCACGGCGTTGATCAACTGCACGCCGTCGGCCATGGATTTTTTAAACGCTTTGCGGCCCAGAATCAGCCCCATACCGCCAGCACGTTTGTTGATAACCGCAGTACGTACCGCATCGGACAGGTCGGTCTCACCGCCCGCCGCACCGCCGGAGTTGATCAGCCCCGCGCGACCCATATAGCAGTTCGCCAGCTGATAGCGCACCAGGTCAATCGGGTTGTCGGTGGTCAATTTGCTGTATACCCGATCGTCGGTATAGCCAAAGTTCACCGCTTTATAGCCGCCGTTATTTTCGGCCATTTTTTGTTTGACGATATCCGCGCCGATGGTGGCAGCCAGATGGTTGGCCTGCCCGGTCAAGTCGGCAGAGACGTGGTAGTCAACGCCGTCTTTCTTAAACGCCGGGTTGCGTAGATAGGCCCACAGTACCGTCACCATGCCCAGTTCGTGCGCGCGCTCAAAGGCCGCGGAGATCTCCTCAATCTGGCGGCGAGACTCTTCTGAACCAAAATAGATAGTCGCCCCCACGGCCACTGCGCCGAGGTTGAAGGCCTGCTCAACGCTGGCATACAGCGTTTGATCGAAAGTATTTGGGTAGCTCAGCGTTTCGTTGTGGTTGAGCTTCACGAGGAACGGAATGCGGTGCGCGTAGCGACGCGAAACCGACGCCAGCACGCCGTAGGTGGAGGCCACGCAGTTACAGCCCGCCTCAATAGCCAGTTCGACGATGTTTTTCGGATCAAAATAGAGCGGGTTGGCGGCAAACGAGGCCCCGGCCGAATGCTCAACGCCCTGATCGACCGGCAGAATCGACAGGTAGCCCGTACCGGCTAAACGCCCGGTGTTGTAGAGCGTCTGCATGTTTCGCAATACCGCAGGCGGGCGATTGTTATCCACCATCACCCGGTCAACGTAGTCGTGGCCAGGCAGGTAGAGCTGGTCGGCTGGAATGGTCATACAACGATGCTGTAAAAGGCTGTCGGCATCTTTGCCAAGCAACTGCGCAATATCAGTCATAGCTATGCTCCCGTAAGCGCCGACATCATGTCGGCTGGATGTCCTGCTCAATTTTTTGAGCAGGATAAGCCTGGTACCGGGGGCGCAGAATGTCCAACTTTTGTCGGTTTTAACGCACACGCTGCTGGCACGCAGACGGGACAGCTACCACCATTCGTGGAAATGATGTACCGGGCCAATCCCCTCGCCCACTTCCAGCGTATCCGCCTGAGCCAGTGCCCTGGACAACCAGGCTTTAGCGACCGGCACCGTTTCCTGCCAGCTTGCGTGACGTGGCCGTAACGCCGCCAGCGCCGCCGACAGCGTGCAGCCGGTGCCATGGGTGTTTTTGGTCACTACGCGCGGCGCGGTAAAACGCATTTCACCGTCGGCGGTAAACAGCCAGTCCGGACTTTCGGCGTCGTCAAGGTGGCCGCCTTTCATCAGCACCGCCTCACAGCCCAGCGCACGCAGCGCCCGACCCTGTTCAAGCATTTCGCGTTCACCGCGAGCATGCGGCGCATCGAGCAGCGCTGCCGCTTCCGGCAGGTTTGGCGTAATCAATGACACCTGCGGCAGCAGACGCTGACGCAGCGTCGCCACCGCCGATGCGGACAGCAGCGGATCGCCGCTTTTCGCCAGCATCACCGTGTCGAGCACCACGTTCTGGATACGATAACGCGCCAGCCGTTCGGCCACGGCTTCAACAATATCGGTCTCGGCCAGCATGCCGATTTTGGTGGTATCAATGCGCACGTCGCTGAAAACCGAGTCCAGCTGCGCGGCGACAAAATCGGGTTCAATGCGATAGACCGATTGCACCCCGCGGGTGTTTTGCGCCACCAGCGCGGTCATCACCGAACAACCGTAGGCACCCAGCGCGGAGAAGGTTTTCAGGTCGGCCTGAACGCCCGCGCCGCCGCTAGGGTCGGTACCGGCGATGGTCAAGGCGTTAATGCGCTTCATGCCGCCACCTCCGCCTGCATCGCATACAGCGCATCGAGGAAGGCTGGGACAAAGCTCCCCGGCCCTCGCCCCTCGGCGGCCTGCTGCCCGGCGAATTTCATCAGCGCGCAGGCGCCCGCCACATTTTCCAGACGGCTGCCCGGCAGCGCGCAGCTGGCCGCCACCACCGCCGACAGCGCGCAGCCGGTGCCAACCACCCGCGTCATCAGCGGATCTCCGCCCTGTACCGCCAGCGTTTGCTGACCATCGGTGATGTAATCCACCTCGCCGGTCACCGCCACAATCGCGCCGCTTTCTCGCGCCAGCTTCTGTGCTGCCGGCAGCGCTGTCGCCGCCGTATCGGTGGTATCAACTCCGCGCCCGCCGCGGCTTTCGCCCGCCAGCGCCAGAATTTCAGAGGCATTACCGCGAATCGCCGCCGGGTGTAATTGCAGTAAGCCGCGGCAGAATTCACTGCGCAACGTCAGTGCGCCAACGGCAACCGGATCGAGCGTCCAGGGCACATTCGCCGCATTCGCGCTTTCCACCGCCGCACGCATCGCCTGCGCACGCGGCTGGGTTAAGGTACCGACGTTTATCAATACCGCACTGGCTAGGGCGGAAAACTGCGCGGCTTCCCCGGCATCAATCACCATCGCGGGCGAGGCGCCAAGGGCCAACAAGACGTTAGCGGTAAAAGTCTGCACGACATCGTTAGTCATACAGTGAACAAGAGGGGCGTGCTGATGGAGAAGTTGGGCGGTGCGCGCGGATTGCGCGGGGTTTAGCAGATCAACGTACATGGTTTGCTCCTGCCATAACGCGAAGAAGCAATGACCAGGCGGTCTCTGACTTCCCTACGCTGGCATTATCCAGATCAGGTGGTACGGGTATTTCTCAGCCTTCACCAGGAAGGGCACCCCGAGTCGTTTAGCGGCGTGGCCGCTTTTTTGCAAGCGTAAGGGAAGTTTCTCGCTTAAGCAAGCCTCTTCCCGCGCGACAAATAACAACACAAAGAGAAAGGTTATATCTAATAATCGTTAAACTTTAATTAACACGCGTGCGGCGTATAAAAAAAGACAGTCATAACTTTCTTTCATACGAAACAAAATATCAGATAACCATAATTAAACTCGCGACGAACGGAATAATAAAAAAACAAAGAAAATCATCAGACTCGCCTCAACTTCAGATCATGAAAACTATTTTCTATAGGAATAATCCTTATCGGCAAATGGTAGGATGAGCATCGCTAACAATATGAATTTATTAATAAATAACATTTAAACTCAACTCCATTCACCGCCTGAATCTATCAACAAAAAACATGATCTTAATCAATATTAATATAGTCAACTTACTGGATAGTTGCTTCGCGTTACAAAGAAAGCGGCAAGCTTTTACTTGCCTTAGTGATTGATAGTCAATGAGAAAACTTATTATTGCTTACGCTATTGTTTCCCTTGCGCTGGTAGCAACGGGAGCATTTGGTGTCGTAGTGTGTAGCAACGCAATATCAGTAATAGAGAGCGACTGTTATCACTCATAACATTCACAACCTGATAATAATTTATTATTAACGTCCCAATAATGATACCAGGAACGTTACACATATATTCAGGTTGCGTTCTGAACTTTATAAAAAGCAAGGTTAATGATGAAAGCAAAATTGATACTGTTAGCTGTAATGACCGGCTCAGCTATTTTGGCGGGCTGTTCAAGCCCGGCACAGCGGATGGCTGAATGTGAAGCGCAGGGTATTTCTAAAGATACATGCTATTTATCTGAGCAAAATAGACAGCAGGGTATCAACAACGCCGCCATGACCGCGGCGTATGCCAACGCAGCCAACGCGACTCGCACTCGCGACGCGGAACAACACGCTCAGGCGGCGCACGTTGCCGATCCCATGCGTGAAGCGACGCTCTCTTCTAATGTGCTAAAAGCAACGCTGTCGAACGGTTTCTTCTCGGCGACAGTTAATGGCAAAAAAGCCGTTGTGAAGCGTATTAACGCCAATTTTTATGAAATTCGCGGAGCGGGATATATTATTTCCGTCAGCATGAATGCAGACGGCATTGAAGGCGCATCGTGGAATAAGACGCATGGCCGCGAAAACGGCATGCTGACCGTCAAACAATAACGATGGATACAGGGAGGCAAACGCCTCCCTTCTTCTATTATGCTACTCGTATACTACTCGGCGGCGCTCCCGCGCAGCGCTTTGAGCAGCAGCGTAAAGCAGGATTCAATTAGCGGCGGTAGCGTCTGCGGCCCGCGCATTAACGCCACCGTACGCGTCAGCGCAGGTTGCTGAAGCTGCGCGACCCGCAGCGTTGGATCTTCAAGGTGAGTGGTGTAGAGCTGCGGCAAAATCGCCACCGCCAGCTGCGAGCGCACCAGCCCGTACAGCGTTTCGATATAGTCCACCTGATAACGCGTATTCAACGTCAGCCGCTGGCTTTCAACCAATGCCCCGACCAGGCGCTGCACGTTACCCTTTGAGAATACCGCAATATCGCGCCCGGCCAGCAGTTTCCACGGTAAATGTGGCTGCCCGGCAAGCGGGTCATCCCTATGCAAAACCGCCACCAGAGGATCTTCACGTAGCGGGAAGAGCTGCAAATCAGCCGGCAGCGAGCTGTCGATAGCGCCGATGCCAAAATCAATTTGCCCGCTTTGCAGGTCACCAACCAGGGCATCGTTGGTGCGATCGTGGAACTCAACCCGCAGCCGTGGAAACGCCTGCGCCAGCGCGTTCGGCAGCAGCGGAAACAGCAGCGAACTGACGGACGGCACAAGGCCAATGCGCACCGTTCCATCGCCGCCCGCCTCGACAATTTGCTGCATATCCTGAAATGCCATCTGCGCAACGCTCAGCACCCGTTGGGCATGGGGAAGTATCGCCGCCCCCAGCTCGGTTAACGTCACCGCTGAAGCGGTACGATTCACCAGCTTGCCGCCAAGCACCGCTTCCGTCTGTCGCAGGGCGCTGCTGAGCGCCGGTTGGCTAATGGCCAAACGATTCGCGGTGTCCGTAAAGTGACGCAGTTGGGCCAGCGTGACAAAATACTGCAGTTGTTTAAGCGAGAGCGCGGGCAATCGCTGCCAGGGTTCGGTCATGTTGTGCTTCACTCGTGACGATCACGCAGAATAAGCCGAAGTTATCAGGTGATTAGTTTTTTCAGCTGGGCAACCGTTTGCTCTGCCCCTAAAGTAGCGCACATTATCCCTGTGCCGGAGATGTTATGTCCAGCAATGCTGAAAACCGCCGCCGCGCCGTTCAGGCCGCTCGTGGTGAAGTTCCGTTCGACCTGCTGCTCACCGATGCTTACATCGTCGATATGGCGACCGGTGAAATTCGTGAAGCCGACGTGGGTATCGTCGGCGACATGATTGCCAGCGTCCACCCGCGCGGTAGCCGCAGCGACGCCCTTGAACGCCACTCCCTGCCCGGCGAATTTCTCTCTCCCGGGCTGATGGACACCCATGTCCATCTCGAAAGCTCACATCTGCCGCCGGAACGCTATGCTGAAATAGTGCTGGCGCAGGGAACTACCGCCGTCTTCTGGGATCCCCACGAGCTTGCTAACGTGCTGGGCGTGGCGGGCGTGCGCTACGCCGTGGAAGCGAGCCGTCATCTGCCATTGCAGGTAATGGTTGCCGCGCCGTCCAGCGTCCCGTCGACGCCGGGTCTGGAAATGTCGGGCGCGGAATTCGCCGGCGCGGAAATGAACACCATGCTCGGCTGGCCGGAAGTGCGCGGCGTGGCGGAGGTGATGGATATGCACGGGGTGCTGCACGGCAGCTGCCGCATGCAGGAGATTGTGCAGGCGGGGCTGGACAGCGGCAAACTGATTGAAGGCCATGCTCGTGGGCTGAGCGGCGCCGATCTACAGGCCTATCTGGCCGCAGGCGTCACGTCAGACCATGAACTGACCTCCGCCGACGATGCGCTGGAAAAGCTGCGCGCCGGGCTGACGCTCGAAATTCGGGGGTCCCACCCTTACCTGCTGCCGGATATTGTCAAAGCATTGCAAACGCTGCCGCACCTCTCTTCGCAGATTACCGTCTGCACCGATGACGTGCCGCCGGATATGCTGCTGGAAAAAGGCGGTATCATCGCCCTGCTCAATGTGCTGATTGAACACGGACTGGCAGCCACCGACGTTCTGCGTTTCGCCACGCTGAATGCCGCCATTCGTCTGCAGCGAAACGATCTGGGGCTGATTGCCGCCGGTCGCCGCGCGGATCTGGTGGTCTTTGATTCGCTGGATAAACTCTCCGCCCGCGCGGTCTACGTCGCCGGTAAACAAATCGCCCGCGACGGCAAGCTGCTGGCACCGATTCCCCCGGCCTCCGGCGTGACGCCGCCGCGCAATACGCTGCACCTGGATCCGCTCAGCGCCGATGACTTCGCGCTGCGGGTTGGCCGCATCCAACACGGCGTCGCGCGGCTACGCCACATCCGCGGCGCGCGCTTTACCCAATGGGGAGAAGTGGACGTCGAGATCCGTGACGGCCAGGTGCAGATTCCCGCCGGATTTAGCCTGATTTGGGTTAAGCACCGCCATGGCCGCCATGGCGCCACGCCGCAGATTGCTCTGCTGGAAGGCTGGGGAGAGCTGCGCGGCGCGATTGCTACCAGCTACTCGCACGATTCGCACAACCTGGTGGTGCTGGGCCGTCACCCCGAAGATATGGCTCTGGCGGCCAATCAGCTGCTCGAGTCGGGCGGCGGCATGGCGCTGGCGCAAAACGGCGGCATTCTGGCCCACGTGGCGATGCCAATTGCCGGGATGCTCTCTGACAAACCCGCCGACGAGCTGGCCGCGGAATTCCGCAGTCTGCGCGATCTCAGCGCGAAGGTTGCCGACTGGGAGCCGCCGTATCGGGTCTTTAAGGCGATTGAAGGCACCTGTCTTGCTTGTAACGCCGGGCCACATTTAACCGATTTAGGGCTGACCGACGGCACGACGCGACAGATTGTCGACCCGGTTATTTCATCACAACACACAGCACAACAATAATCATGGGAGCGCCACATCATGGCCGATAACACCCTTAACTCTACCGCCTCCGGGAGCTGGTTGGAACGGCGCTTTGCGCTTCACTCGCGCGGCAGTTCGCTGCGTACCGAATGTCTGGCGGGCATCACCGGCTTTCTGGCCGCCGCCTATCTTTTAGTGGTCATTCCAGGCCTGCTGGCGGTAGGTGGAATGGATAAAGGCGCGGCCACCACGGGGACCATTCTGGTGTTCGTCGGCGGCACGCTGCTGATGGCGTTCTATGCCAACCTGCCGTTTATCGTCGGCCCAGGTATTGGCGGGTCGGTGCTGGTGGGCGTGACGCTCGCGGGCAGTGAAAACATCGGCTGGCCGATTGGTTTAGGTATTGCCTGCTGGTCGGGGATCCTCTTTTTCCTGCTGACCAAATTCGGCCTGCGCGAAGTCGTCACCCGCTCGGTACCGCAGTCGATAAAACTCGGATTAACCGCCTCTATTGGCCTGTTTGTCGCGGTGCTGGGGTTCCGCAATGCGGGATTGGTACTGGCGAACGCCAAAACGAACGCGTTAATGTTGGGCGATTTCCTGGCCCCTGGCGCGCTGGTCGCACTGTTCGGGCTATTTCTGGCCATCGCTCTGCAGGCGCGCCGTATTCCAGGCGCCATTCTGTGGGCCATTTTATTTGCCACGCTGGTGGGTATTCCGGCAGGCGTCACCCGTTTGCCAAACCACTTTATCGATGTGCCGCATTCACTGACGCCCGTGCTAGGACAGATTGATATGCTGGGGGCGCTCAATATCGCCTTCCTGCCGTTCCTGTTTGTCTTCTTCGCTTCCGAGTTCTTCTCCACCATGGGCACCACCCTGGCGGTCGGCGGTGAAGCCGGGCTGCTGGATGAAGAGGGCAATATGCCGCATATCAATCGTCCGTTTATGGTCGACTCGATTGCCGCCGCGGTCGGGCCATGGCTGGGGATCCCGGCGGCCACCGCGCTGATTGAATCATCAGCCGCCGCAGAAGCCGGAGGCAAAACCGGCCTGACGGCGCTGGCCGCGGCGGTAATGTTCCTGCTGATGCTGCTGTTCACCCCGGTGGCGCTGATGATCCCGAAAGAAGCCACCGCGCCGGCACTGATTCTGATTGGCCTGAATATGTTCAGCGGCCTGCGCAAGGTCGATCTGGCGAACTTCACCGACGGTCTGCCGGTGCTGATGATGGTGATGATCACGCTGATTGCCAACAGCTTCGGTACCGGGATTGCCGGTGGCCTGCTGTTTTATATCGTGATCAAAGCGATTGCCGGTAAATGGCGCGAGATTCCCATCGGACTGTGGGTGCTGGCGGTGCCGCTGGTATATTACTTTGCGACGCTGGTGAAGCACTAACCTCTCAATCCTCATCAGATGAGCGTGCCAGACACGCTCGTCTGATAGAGAGCAGAACTATCACCCTGAATTGATTGTAATTTTTTTCAAATCTTGATGACGCCCACCACAAATAGATAATATATTTTCAGTTTACAAAGAGGCTGAAAATATTATGCCAGAACAATCAGACATTAAGCTAAGACCCCTTGAACGCGAAGATTTGCGCTTTGTGCACCAACTCGATAATAACGCGAGCGTGATGCGCTATTGGTTCGAAGAACCTTATGAAGCCTTTGTTGAACTAAGCGATCTTTACGATAAACACATCCACGATCAGAGCGAACGCCGGTTTGTTATTTCGTATAATGGCAATAATGCCGGTCTGGTGGAGCTGGTTGAAATAAACCATATTCATCGACGAGCTGAGTTTCAGATTATCATCTCACCGGAATATCAGGGCAAAGGCCTGGCGACACGCGCCGCTAAGCTGGCGATGGATTACGGTTTTACCGTCCTGAATCTCTATAAGCTCTACCTTATCGTGGATAAAGAGAACGACAAGGCTATTCATATTTATCGTAAGCTTGGTTTTATCCAGGAAGGCGAGTTAATACATGAATTCTTCGTTAACGGCGAATACCGCAACACGATACGTATGTGTATTTTTCAGCATCAATATTTAGAAAATAATAAATCGACGGGCGGACTGCTGAAACCGACGGCGCAATGACGGCGAACACCGTCTGATACCGACAACCCGCACCGCGCAGAAAGCGGCTGGCAGTGCGGGCGAATCTGACGAGGCGTCCAGCGCAACGGCGGCTATGGCTGCTTCGCCGCACACTCCGCTTTCACCGCCTCATACAGTAACCGCACCGCGGCAGAGAGCTGTTTGCGGTGCGGGCAGATCATATTCAGCGGCACTCTGTCGCCCTGATAGTGCGGCAGCAGCACCTTAAGCCGCCCCTCTCGCAGATCGTCGCTGACATCCAGCCCCGATTTAAACGCAATCCCCTCGCCGGCTACCGCCAGACGGCGGATCACCTCTGCGTCATCGCTGGTGATATTGCCAGAAACCTGCACGCTGTGTTCTACCCCGTCGAGACTGAGGGGCCAGCGGTCGAAGGGGCGTCCGCGCAGCACGTAGGTTAGTGCATTGCAGCGTTCAAGGTCGGCGAGCGTTTGCGGTTCGCCGTGGCGGGCAATCCAGTCGGGTGATGCCACCAGCACCCGGCGGTTCTCCGGGGCGACGGGCAGCGAGACGAACGACGCATCGTCGTTTTCACCGTAGCGGAATGCCACGTCTACCGGATCTTTAAAGACATCGGTGCGATGATCGGAAAACAAAATCCGCAGCCGCAGCGCCGGGTGACGCGTGCGGAACTCACGGAAAACATTCAGCAGAAGATTACGCCCGAGATCGGACGGCACGGCAATTTGCAGCGTGCCGCTGACTTCATCATTCGGCGTATTGATTTGCTGTAGCCCGTTTTGCAGCGCATCCAGCATTTGCAGAGCGTACGGTAGCCAGGTTTCACCTTCCACCGTCAGCCGTAAGCTGCGCGTCGAGCGGGCAAAAAGGCGAATATTGAGCGCCGTCTCCAGACGCTTGATGGCCGAGCTAACCTGCGCGGGCGGGATGCCAGCCTCTCGCGCTGCTTCGCTAAAACTGCCAAGCGCCGCCGCGCGGACGAACAGTGATAAATCTTCCAGCCTGAACATGTTGGCTCCTCACAGAATAATCCTCAAAACGCGCATCACCGCTGTTTGCTTACACTTTTTAAGAAAGCAGCGCTTGCCATTCAGCCCGCGCATCAGGAATCATACGGAGCTGCAATTTTATATCCAGGATAATGTGGGGATAGTATGCGTAAAACAAAAATGATGCTTCTGGGCGTACTGTTGGCAACGGCAGGTGCGGCATGGGCGGCTCCGGCCACCGGCATCAAGCAGTATGAGTTGAAAGAGTTCACCGCCGATTTCACGCGATTCAAAATTGGCGATAACGCTCCCGCGATGTACCTGACGCCGGAGTACAACATCAAGCAGTGGCAGCAGCGTAATCTGCCTGCGCCGGATGCCGGTACCCGCTGGACGTATATGGGCGGTAACTATGTGCAGATCGGTGATACCGACGGCAAAATCAGCAAGATTTACGACGGTGAAATTTTCTATCACCGTTAATAATCCGCCAGCGGCGATAGCCTCACCGCTGGCCCGTTTTTTCGACTAGAAATAATGCACGCCTTTCTGATTCAGATATTGATTAATCGCTATCTCACCCGCCAGGCGTTCATATAATAACAGAATGCTTAATAGTAAATCGCCGCCGCTGCGTAATAGGTCATCCGGGGCGATATGATTATTCTCTTCCGCCAGTTCGGTCAGATGTTCAATCATCTCCCGATATTCACCATAAATATTGACCGGCAACTCCTTCTCAATCATCTGTTCGCGGCAGTAGCGAATCGCATCGGCGGATTTCTCGGCCAGCGAGCGGCTCTGCATCAGCAACACCAGCAGCTCACGCAACTTCATTATCAGCGTTTCATTATTCATTTTACTCTCCATTGCCGCATTAATAATAATTACCACAAATAACAGGAGATGATTAGCGCTCAATTTTTTTGCAAATGGTGATGAACTTGAACATCTCATACGCTGAGAGAGAAAACAATGTTATTAAATTGCTTAATTGATTAACATCAAAATAACCAAATAATTACCTTTGATGGGTGCGATATTATTATAAAAATAAATATGCAATGGAGGTAAGATAATAAATAAGGATATGTTCAGATAAATAAATCTTAGTTCGTGCGGCACAAGGCGTACCGCACGAAATACGGGAGAATTATACCGCGCGGAATGCAATCTCGCTCGGAATGACCTCACCCTGCCAGTAGAGCTGCGCGGCCACACGGCCCGCAAGCTGGCGATAAATCTCGGTGAACTCGCTGTCCGGGCGCGCGACCACGGTCGGCGTACCTTTATCGAGATCTTCACGCAGATTGATGTGCAGCGGCATCTGGCCCAGCAGTTGGGTATGGTATTTCTCCGCCAGCTTCTCGGCGCCGCCGGTACCGAAGATAGGCTCGTGGTGGCCGCAGTTGCTGCAAATATGCATGCTCATGTTTTCCACAATGCCCAACACCGGCACTTCGACCTTCTCGAACATCACGATGCCTTTTTTGGCGTCGATCAGCGCGATATCCTGCGGCGTAGTGACGACGACAGCCCCGGTCACCGGAATATTCTGCGCCAGCGTCAGCTGGATATCACCGGTGCCTGGCGGCATGTCGAGAACCAGATAGTCGAGATCGGGCCACAGGGTCTCCTGCAGCATCTGCATCAGCGCTTTACTGGCCATCGGGCCGCGCCAAACCATGGCGTTGTCGTCAGTCACCAGATAACCAATGGAGTTGGTCGCCAGACCGTGCGCCATAATCGGTGCCATATGGGTGCCGTCTGGAGACGTCGGACGCTGGTTTTCCGCGCCCAGCATATTCGGGATCGATGGGCCGTAGATATCGGCATCCAGAATGCCCACTTTCGCCCCTTCGGCAGCCAGCGCCAGCGCCAGGTTGACGGCGGTGGAGGATTTACCGACCCCGCCTTTGCCGGAGCTGACGGCAATAATGTTTTTCACGCCGTTAATGCCCGGCTGGTTTTTCACGCGCTTCAGCGTGGCGATGCTGTGCGACAGCTTCCAGTCGATGGCTTTCGCCCCAGTGACACGCAGCAATTCAGCGCTGGTTTGCTCTTTTAATTCTTCAAATGCGCTGTGCCAGACAAACGGCATCTGCAGTTCGATGTGCACGGTGTCGTCCAGCCAGGCGACATGATGCAGCGCTTTCAGCGTCGTTAAGTTGTGCTTCAGGGTGGGGTGCTGGAAGTTTGCCAGCGTACCGGCCACCATCGCACGTAGACGTTCAGGTGATTTGGCCTGGGATTCTGCGTTCATCCCGACTCCTTTTGTTGTTTTCAATTGCTTTCAGTACGCCTAAGTCTACCACAGCTACGGTCAAGCATGTATGGCGCACCCACTACCCTTTTGGTAATATCAAAACCCCTTTTTACAACAGAAGAAGTAATACCCACTATGACTCAAGTCGCGAAGAAGATTCTGGTAACGTGCGCGCTGCCGTACGCCAACGGCTCCATCCACCTCGGCCACATGCTGGAGCACATCCAGGCTGATGTCTGGGTCCGTTACCAGCGAATGCGCGGCCACGAGGTTAACTTCATCTGCGCGGACGATGCCCACGGCACGCCAATCATGCTGAAAGCGCAGCAGCTGGGCATTACCCCAGAGCAGATGATTGCCGAAATGAGTCAGGAGCATCAGACGGACTTTGCGGGCTTTAACATCAGCTATGACAACTACCACTCGACGCACAGCGACGAGAACCGCGAGCTGTCCGAGCTGATTTACGGTCGCCTGAAAGAGAACGGTTTTATTAAAAACCGCACCATCTCTCAGCTGTACGATCCGGAAAAAGGCATGTTCCTGCCGGACCGTTTCGTTAAAGGCACCTGCCCGAAATGTAAATCACCGGATCAGTACGGCGATAACTGCGAAGTGTGCGGCGCAACCTACAGCCCGACCGAGCTTATCGAGCCGAAATCCGTAGTATCTGGCGCGACCCCGGTGATGCGCGAGTCTGAGCACTTCTTCTTTGACCTGCCGTCCTTCAGCGAAATGCTGCAGGCGTGGACCCGCAGCGGCGCGCTGCAGGAGCAGGTCGCGAACAAAATGCAGGAATGGTTTGAATCCGGCCTGCAGCAGTGGGACATCTCCCGCGATGCGCCGTACTTCGGCTTTGAAATCCCGAACGCGCCGGGCAAATATTTCTACGTCTGGCTGGATGCGCCAATCGGCTACATGGGTTCCTTCAAGAACCTGTGCGATAAGCGCGGCGACACCACCAGCTTCGACGCCTACTGGAACAAAGACTCCGACGCCGAGCTGTATCACTTTATCGGTAAAGATATCGTCTATTTCCACAGCCTGTTCTGGCCGGCGATGCTGGAAGGCAGCAACTTCCGCAAACCGACCAACCTGTTCGTCCACGGCTATGTGACGGTCAACGGCGCGAAGATGTCCAAATCTCGCGGCACCTTCATTAAAGCCAGCACCTGGCTGAAACATTTCGATGCCGACAGCCTGCGCTACTACTACACCGCGAAGCTCTCTTCGCGCATCGACGATATCGACCTCAACCTGGAAGACTTTATCCAGCGCGTCAACGCCGACATCGTCAACAAGGTGGTCAACCTGGCTTCCCGTAACGCCGGCTTTATCGCTAAGCGTTTCGACGGCGTGCTGTCTGCTGAACTGGCTGACCCTGAGCTGTACAAAACCTTCACCGACGCGGCGGCCAGCATCGGCGAAGCGTGGGACAGCCGTGAATTCGGTAAAGCGATCCGTGAAATCATGGCGCTGGCCGATGTGGCGAACCGCTATGTTGATGAACAGGCTCCGTGGGTGGTGGCAAAACAGGAAGGCCGCGACGCCGACCTGCAGGCTATCTGCACCATGGGTCTGAACATGTTCCGCGTGCTGATGACCTGGCTGAAGCCGGTGCTGCCAGAACTGGCCGCGCGTACCGAAGCCTTCCTCAACGCTGAACTGAGCTGGGATGCGATCGACGCGCCGCTGGTGGGTCATAAGATCAACACCTTTAAGGCGCTGTATAACCGTATTGAAATGAAACAGGTGGAAGCGCTGGTGGAAGCGTCAAAAGAAGAAGTGAAAGCTGCCGCAGCGCCGGTAACCGGCCCGCTGGCGGATGACCCGATTCAGGAAACCATTACCTTTGACGATTTCGCCAAAGTTGACCTCCGCGTGGCGCTGATTGAAAACGCCGAGTTCGTGGAAGGTTCCGACAAACTGCTGCGTCTGACGCTGGATCTGGGCGGCGAGAAGCGCAACGTCTTCTCCGGCATCCGCTCCGCATACCCGGACCCGCAGCCGCTGATTGGCCGTCTGACCGTGATGGTGGCTAACCTGGCGCCGCGTAAAATGCGCTTCGGCATCTCGGAAGGGATGGTGATGGCCGCAGGCCCTGGCGGTAAAGATATCTTCCTGTTAAGCCCGGATGACGGGGCGAAACCAGGCCAGCAGGTGAAATAATCTGCATATAAAAACGCTGCTTCGGCAGCGTTTTTCTTTATGGATTCTGAAAAAAGACAAATTCGCTGAAAACACCCGACACAAATCCTATAATCGTTTATGCCTTTTTATAAGAAAGCGTTTAACAAAAAGGAATTGTTATGCGAATCCTACGCCCGCTTGTAATGTCATTATTAGCCCTGCCGTTATCCGTTGGCCTTATTGGCTGCGATCAAAAAAAAGATGAACCACTGGGTAACCAAAACGAAGAGCAATCTTTTGTCCAGAATATTGCTGCTAGCAAAGGATCCGAAGAAACACAAACCTTTACCGGCACCATCAGAGGTATCGAAATCAAGTTGGCCTACTACTACAAAGGGGATATTGTTTTGCGCCAATCCTCTGAAAACAAGATTATTTATTCTCGTATGGGTGCCCAAAATAAAGAAGAAGCACAAAAGATGCTTCAGCAAATCAGTGAAGCCTACCAGAAAATACAGGGTATTACGGAGCGAATCGACTATCAGGATAGCTATGCAGTGGAATATGTAACCATTGATTATACTAAGGCAAGTATTAAAGAACTCTGTAAATTACCGGGGACATCAATCACCGATTGTTCCGCGCAATATATTTCGATGATTCGCTCGCAGAAGCTGCTGAAGGGTAACGGATTCCAGAAAATTAATTAGCGCAACCATCCGGCAATGCGCGCCGAACTGCCTGATAGCGCTACGCTTATCAGGTCTACAGTACTGAAAGCCTCTCTCGTGAAACGCTCTTCATGGTGGAAGCTTTTTTTTGATGATTGAAAGGAATTCATATGCCGGTAATAAAGAAGTTTATTGCGCTCTTAGTCACTGCATGGATGGTAGCAAATATATCGGCCTGTGACAGTAAAGAGGACATAGCCAAAAGCTTTGTCCAGAAAACCGCCGCCAGTAACCATCCGCCACAAACAAAAACCTTCCGCCGAAAGGTCGGTGACTTAGATATTACTCTCACCTACCGCTATAAAGATGATGTTGTTCTGCAACAAGTCGCCGAAGATATAACGCCATACGACCTGTTGCAGGCTAAAAATAGAATGGAGGCAAAGGCCGTAATGGATAAAATATCCGCCAGCTATATGCAGCTGCCCGGGGTCAGCCAAAAGGTGAAATTCCTGAATAACCGCGCGCATGAGTTTCTCACCATCGACTTTACGCAAGCCAGCATTCAACAACTCTGCACGCTAAAAGATATTTCTATCGGGATGATTATCACCGACTGTACGGTAGACTGGCTTACGATGACGAATGTTGAAAGGTTCTTGCGGGAGCAGGCGTTTAGCGAGGTGAAATAGCCAGCATTCCTCGACGGCGCAGCGCCGCCGCCGGGAATCAGACAAGATTATTTCGCCGCGTGCTCGCGAATTGCCAGGCCGCGCAGGAAGTAGCGCAGGAACTGGTCTCCACATTCACGGAAGTTTTTGTGGTCCGGCGCGCGCATCATGGCGGTGATTTCCGGCATCGATACGCGGAACTGCTGCTGCGTCAGGATCGCCAGAATATCATCGGTTTTCAGCGCAAAGGCGATGCGCAGCTTTTTCAGCACGATGTTGTTGTTAATACGGCGTTCTACCGCCAGCGCCGGGGCGGATTCATCGCGACCGCGTTTTTCGTAGATCAGGCCGTTCAGGAAGCACGACAGCATAATGTCCGGGCAACGTACGAAGCCTTCCTCATCCTCTTTGCGCAGCCACGGCACCAGCTGTTCAGCGGTGACTGCGGCTTCGCCCAGCGCGAAGATACGCACCAGATCGTTGTTGTTCATTTTCAGTATGTAGCGGACGCTGCGTAAAATATCGTTACTGACCATAGTGCCTTCGACGGTGATGATGAAAAAATTCGATGACCGATTCTACACGAATTACAGTCCCAGCGCCTCTTTCAGGCTCTTTAAATAGCGGCGGCTCACCGGCACGGTCTGGCCGTTACGCAGCAGCAGTTCGGCCTGGCCGTTATCCTCCAGGCGGATTTCTTTCAGATGCGCCATGTTCACCAGATGCTGGCGATGGCAGCGGATGAGCGGCGTGCGGCTCTCCAGCGTGCGCAGCGTCAGTTCGGTAAACCCCTCTTTACCCTCGCCGCTGGTGACGTATACCCCGCTCATCCGGCTGCTGACAAACGCGACATCGTCCATTTGCAGCAGATAAATACGACTGTGCCCGGTACAAGGAATAAACTTCAGCGCCTGCTGGCCCTCGCTGAGCACCGAGACGTCCTGTGCCGCGCGTTCTTGCCGCAGGCGGGCGAGCGTTTTTTCCAGGCGTTTCTCTTCAATCGGCTTGAGCAGATAATCAAACGCATGCTCTTCAAACGCTTTAACCGCATATTCGTCAAAGGCGGTCAGAAACACGATGTATGGGCGATGTTCCGGATCAAGCATGCCGACCATTTCCAGGCCGCTGATGCGCGGCATCTGAATGTCCAGAAACAGCACGTCCGGACGCAGCCGGTGCACCGCACCGATAGCCTCCACCGCGTTGGCGCACTCGCCGACAATCTCCAGGTCCGTCTGGGTTTGCAGCAGCACGCGCAGGTTCTCACGCGCCAGCGGTTCATCATCGACAATCAGCACTTTAATCATGCGTTCTCCTCCAGAGGTAACCGCAGGGTAACACGGGTGAAACGGTCCGCTTCGCAGGCAACCGAGATACCGCAATCCTCGCCAAAGCGCATCTTGAGACGCTTATCCACCAGGCTCATACCTAACCCGCTGGATGGCGCATTGGGCTGATACAAACCGGCGTTATCTTCAATCTCGAGCAGCAGATGCTGCCCCTGCTGGCTGGCGCGTAGCGTAATTTCGCCGACGTCCATCAACTGCGAGGTGCCGTGTTTAATGGCGTTCTCCACGATAGGTTGCAGAGTAAATGCCGGAAGCTGCTGGTTTGACAGGGCATCGGGTATCTCCAGATGCACCTGCAGGCGCGACTGAAAACGCGCCTTCTCGATTTGCAGATAGGCGTTCACGTGTTCAATTTCATCGGCCAGAGTGACAATTTCCGACGGGCGCTTGAGGTTCTTGCGGAAAAAGGTCGACAGATACTGCACCAGCTGGCTGGCCTGCTCGCTATCGCGGCGAATCACCGCTTTCAGCGTATTCAGCGCGTTAAACAGAAAATGCGGGTTCACCTGCGCATGCAGCAGCTTGATTTCCGACTGCGTCAGCAGCGCTTTTTGCCGCTCGTACTGCCCGGCCAGAATCTGCGCCGACAGCAGCTGCGCGATACCTTCTCCGAGCGTGCGGTTGATCGAGCTGAACAGCCGGTTTTTAGCTTCGTACAGCTTAATGGTGCCGATGACCCGCTGGTTTTCGCCGCGCAGCGGGATCACCAGCGTCGAACCCAGTTTGCAGTTGGGGTGAATGGAACAGCGGTACGGCACTTCGTTGCCATCGGCGTACACCACCTCGCCGGTCTCAATGGTTTTCTGCGTATAGCGCGAAGAGATCGGCTTGCCCGGCAGATGATGGTCTTCGCCAATGCCGGTAAAGGCGAGCAATTTTTCCCGGTCGGTGATCGCCACCGCGCCGATGTCCAGCTCCTGAATCAGCACCTGCGCCACCTTCATGCTGTTTTCCTCGTTAAAGCCTTTGCGCAAAATCCCCTCGGTCGAGGCGGCGAGCTTCAGGGCGGTGGCCGAAAACGCCGAGGTATATTTCTCAAACATCGCCCGCTTATCCAGCAGGATGCGCATAAACAGGGCCGCGCCGACCGTGTTGGTCACCATCATCGGCGCGGCGATGCTTTGCACCAGATGCAGCGCGTCTTCAAACGGGCGCGCAATCAGCAGAATAATCAACATCTGCACCAGCTCGGCGACAAAGGTAATGGCCCCCGCCGTCCACGGACTGAAGACCTTATCCGGGCGGCCACGGCGAATCAGGATGCTGTGCACCAGGCCGCCCAGCAGCCCTTCCACCATGGTGGAGATCATACAGCTGAGCGCGGTCATCCCGCCCATTGAGTAGCGGTGCAGCCCGCCGGTCAGGCCGACCAGCCCACCGACCACCGGGCCACCCAGCAGGCCGCCCATCACGGCGCCAATGGCGCGGGTGTTGGCGATAGAGTCTTCAATATGCAGACCAAAATAGGTGCCAAGGATACAAAAAATGGAGAAGGTGACGTAGCACAACAGCTTGTGCGGCAGACGCACGGTGACCTGCATCAGGGGAATAAACAGCCGCGTCTTGCTCATCAGCCAGGCGATGACCAGAAAAACGCACATCTGCTGAAGCAGCAGCAACACCAGATTAAACTCGTACATACCCCAACACCACAGCAGAAATAAAACTGCGTAACATACACTTAGTCGGCATAACTTTCTTTGAAACATGGCAAAAAAAGTGCAAAAAATGCTACCGATCACATTTTACCCATTCCGTCCGGGAACGAAATGAATAAAAAACAACCGCAACAGGCCGCGACGGCAAACCCCGTCTAAAGTTAAATGGGGGACCGCATACCCGGAGGACAAGATGGCGCTTTACACGATTGGCGAAGTGGCTCAGCTCTGTGATATCAACCCGGTAACGCTGCGTGCCTGGCAGCGTCGCTACGCGCTGTTAAAACCGCAGCGCAGCGACGGCGGGCACCGCCTGTTTAACGATGCCGATATTGACCGCATTCGCGAAATCCAGCGTTGGATAGAAAACGGTGTTCAGGTCAGTAAAGTCAAAAACCTGCTGAGTGAGCCAAATGATGGCTGGCAGGAACAGCAGGAGGCTGCGCTACGCGACCTGCGTAGCGGCAACCTCACCCATCTGCGGCAATGGGTGAAAGAGCTGCGTCGCAGCCATAGCGCCCGAACCCTGGTCGATAATCTTTTCATCCCATTGCGTCAGCGGCTGCAAAGCGCACAGGTGGCGCTGCCGACTCTACTTGGCCTGCTGGATGGCGTACTGATTAACGATATTGCGCTCAGCCTCGCTTCTGCCCGACGTAAATCCGGGCCGCACGCGCTGGTGGTCGGCTGGAACGTCACCGATATCACCCGGCTGTGGCTGGAGGGCTGGGTGGCTTGTGAACAGGGATGGCGCGTCGACGTACTGGCCCACCCGCTCACCCAGATTCAGCCGGAGCTGTTCCCTGGCCAGACGCTGCTGATCTGGTGCGGCGCCGCCCCTGGCGCCCAACAGCTGCAGCAGCTCGCACGCTGGCAAGAGGATGGCGTGGCCTTCGCACTTCCTGCTAATTAATCGTTCGTTAACAGCTGAGCTTCGCGGTATAATCTTTTGGTTAACAAAAGGAGTACACAATGAAGTCAGCTAAATTCGCCGCGATCGTCCTTTTTGCCCTGATGGCTATCAGCGGTATCGGTGGCGTGATGCTCGCCGGCTACTCGTTTATTGTGCGCGGCGGTGTCGGCTGAGCCTTAGGCTTAGGCGCTCAAAGGCGCGGTCGACGATAATCGCCGCCAGCGCCACCAGAATCGCCCCCTGCACTACATAGGCCGTATTGAATCCACTCAGGCCGATGATAATTGGCGTGCCCAGCGTATTGGCCCCCACCGTCGACGCAATCGTCGCCGTGCCAATATTGACGATAACCGACGTGCGGATACCCGCCACGATCACCGGTGCCGCCAACGGCAATTCGACTTTCCATAGCCGCTGCCCCCCCGTCATGCCCATTCCTTCCGCCACGCTCAGCGCCCCGACGGGTACCGACGCCAATCCGGCCAGCGTGCCTTGCAGCACCGGCAGAATCCCGTAGAGAATCAGCGCGACAATCGCCGGCTGTTCACCAAAGCCCATCACCGGCACCGCCAGCGCCAGAACCGCCACGGGCGGAAAGGTTTGCCCCATCGCCGCCAGCGTTTCCACCAGCGGACGAAACTCGCGCCCCGCCGGACGCGTCACCAGCACGCCCGCGCCAACGCCAATCACAATCGCCGCCAGGCTGGAGATGACCACCAGCTTGCCGTGCGCCAGCGTCAGCGCAAGAAACCCCGCCTGCTGATACAGCGGGCGCGGTTGTTCCGGAAAAAGCGTGTGAAACAGCGGCTCGCTATACGGCAGGCCAATCAGCAGCGCGATAAACAGTGCCAGCAGCCATAGCAGCGGATCACGAAGGATGCGCATCGGCAGGCTCCTCACGCAGCAGGTCGGCAAAATGCAGCGCCCCGTATGCCACGCCTTTCTCGTTGACCACCGGCAACACCGTACGCCGCTGGGCCATAAACCCCGACAGCGCATCGCGCAGCGATAACGAATCGGCTATCGCTTCTCCTGCAACGCGTTCACCGTGGCGCACGTAGTCGGCCACCTGGCGTAACGACAGCAGGCGTACACCCAGCTCGCTGCGACCAAAAAAGGTGCGGACAAACTCATTGCCCGGTGCGCTGAGCATATGCAGCGGCGAGCCCTGCTGCACCACTTCACCGCCGTCGAGGAGGATCAGGTTATCCGCCAGGCGCAGCGCTTCATCGATATCATGCGTCACCAGCACGATGGTGCGCCCCAGCAGCCGGTGAATGCGGCGCATCTCCTGCTGCAATGCGCTACGGGTAACCGGGTCCAGCGCGCCAAAAGGTTCATCCATCAGCAAAACGTCGGGATCGCCCGCCAGCGCCCGCGCCACGCCTACGCGCTGCTGCTGGCCGCCGGAAAGCTGATGCGGGTAGCGCCCGCGCAGCGTGGCTTCCAGCCCGAGTAGGGCCATCAGCTCGTCGATACGCGCGTGAATTCTGGCCTGTGGCCATTTCAGCAGCTGCGGTACGGTGGCAATGTTCTGCGCGACCGTCCAGTGCGGAAACAGGCCAATCGATTGAATGGCGTATCCCATCCGTCGACGCAGCGCCAGCAGCGGCTGCTCGCGGATATCCTGACCGGCGAAGCGAATCATCCCGCTGTCCGGCTCCACCAGTCGATTAATCATCTTCAGGGTGGTCGATTTTCCCGAGCCGGAAGTGCCAATCAGCACCGAGAACGCGCCTTCCTCAAGGCGCAGTGAAAGGTTCTTCACCGCCGGATGACCGCCGAATGTTTTATTGACCTGTGAAAATTCAATCACCGGCTTCTCCTTGTAATAAGGCGGCGGCCAGACTCAGCAGCGCATCCAGGGTTACCGCCAGCGCAATCACCGGGATCACGCCCAGTAGCACCAGATCCAGCGCGCTGCTGAGCAGCCCCTGAAACACCAGCGCGCCAAAACCACCTGCGCCAATCAGCGCGGCGACCACCGCCATCCCCACGGTCTGCACCACCACCACCCGCAGGCTGCGTAGCAGCACGGGCAGCGCCAGCGGTAGCTGCACGCGCAGGAAAATTTGACCACGGCCCATGCCCATCGCCGCCGCGCTTTCCAGCACCTGTGGCGATACCTGCTGCATCCCGGCGACCACGCCGCGCACCAGCGGCAACAGCGCGTAGAGCACCAGCGCAATCAGCGCGGGCGCCAGACCGGTGCCGGCCACGCCAAACGTCGCCAACCACGGAAAGCGCTGCGCCAGCCCGGCCAGCGGCGCAATCAGCACCCCAAACAGCGCGACAGAAGGAATGGTTTGAATAATGTTCAGCGCCGTGAAGACGCTCGACTGCCGTCGCGGATGACGCCAGCACGCCATCCCCAGCGGGACGCCAATCAGCAGCGCGGGCAGCAGCGTTCCCCACAATAGAGTCAGATGCTGGTACAGCGCGTCATTAAAGGTATCCTGGCGGTTGGCATATTCTTTGAGTAGCGATAGCCCATCCAGCGCCCCGCTCACCAGCAGCCAACACGGCAGCAGCCACAGTTGAGCGTTAAGTAGCCATCGCCACGGCGCGCGTGCCGTGAGACGGCGAATCGCATCGTTGGCGATAAGCAGCATCAACAGTAACCACAGCCATAGCCCGCTGCCAGGCGAGGTGCGCGCCAGCGGGCTGGCGCTTGCCGCAAGCTGATTGGCGGCTTCACCCGCCGCCCACAGCAATAGCGTGAAGCCCGCCTGCGCCAGCAGCAGAATAAGCAGGCCAGGAAAGCGTCCGGGCAGCCAGCATAAAATCCACAACGCCGCCGGTACCACCAGCAGCGCCAGCGGCGAAAATGACCAAATTTGCCATAACCACAGGCCATTGCCCGAAACCAGCCGGTTCGGGGCAAAATTGGCGAACGGCAGCGCGCTGGCGGCCAGCAGCATCAGTGCCAGCAGCGCCACCACGCGGTTAGAACAACGAGGCATGGATATAATCGGTTACTTCACCCACCCTTTTTCTTTCAGGTAGCCTGCCGCCACGCTTTTCGCATCCAGCCCTTCTACCGCAATTCTGGCGTTCAGCGTTTGCAGCGTTTTCTCATCCAGGCTGGCAAACACCGGCTGCAGCCATTTTTCAATATCCGGATAGGCTTTCAGCACCGCTTCGCGTACCACCGGCGTGGGCGCGTAGATAGGCTGCACGCCTTTCGGGTCGCTGAGGGTTTGCAGCCCTAGCGCCGCCACGGGGCCGTCGGTGCCATAGGCCATCGCCGCGTTCACGCCGGAAGTTTGCTGCGCGGCCGCTTTGATGGTCACCGCCGTGTCGCCACCGGCCAGCGACAGCAGCTGATCCTGAGAGAGTTTAAAATCGTAGGCTTTTTCGAAGGCAGGCAGCGCGTCCGGGCGTTCGATAAATTCAGCCGAAGCCGCCAGCTTGAAGGTGCCGCCATCCTTAAGATAGCGGCTCAGATCGGCAAGCGAGGTCAGCTTATTTTTTTCGGCGACGTCTTTACGCACGGCGAGCGTCCAGGTGTTATTCGCGGGCGCGGGCGTAAGCCAGACCAGATGATTTTTCTGCGCATCCAGCGCTTTCACCTTGTCATAGCCCGCTTTGGCGTTTTTCCACGCCGGGTCGTTTTCATCTTTGAAGAAGAAAGCGCCGTTACCGGTGTATTCCGGGTAGATATCCAGCGCGCCGGAAGTAATCGCCCCGCGCACCACCGGCGTGGTGCCCAGCTGAACTTTATTGACGGTGCTGACGCCGTGGCTTTCCAGCACCTGCAAAATCAAATTCCCGAGCAGCGCCCCTTCGGTGTCAATTTTTGATCCTACTTTTACCGGCTCGGCGGCCAGTGACGGTAGGCTCACCGCGGCCAGCAATGCCAGCGTCCATCCCCTTGCAATCGTCATACGCTTTCCTCTTATTTTGCGCTCAATTAACAGGCGCTTAAGCAAAAAGCGTAGACGAAAATGGAGAATTCAGCCCTGTTCCGGCATTTTTAACGGGATCGTCAGCAAACTGGCGGCGAAATACAGCAGCGCAATCACCCACAATGTGCCTTCAACGCCCAGCGGATTCACACACAGGGTGACGATAAACGGCCCGACGAAGTTGCTGAGGCCCGATCCGAGATTGAGGCAGGAGATCGCCGCGCCTTTGTTTTCCGGCAGCAGCGAAGGGATAAGCGCGCTCAACGGGCCAAATGCGCCAAGACCGATGGCATAGATCGCCAGCGCGGCAATCAGCGCTGCGCTGCTGTGGCCAAACAGTACCGGCGCGTAGCAGACTGCCAATGCCGCCAGCCCGCACAGCGTGCCGGCAAACCACACCACCGTATTGCGCCAGCCGATGGTGTCGCCCAACCAGCCGAAAAAGTAGTTGGCGAAGATATTGATCACGTTCACCAATCCCCAGATGGTCAGCCACTCTTCAATGCTGAAGCCAAAGCGCGGCAGATACACCGGCATCAGGATCACCAGCGAGAACTTGCCGATATCATTGATGCTTTTCACCACCACGGCGATACGCATTTTCGGCTCACGTACCAGCACAATGAGACCTTCCGCCAGCGCCTGACCTACCGCCTGCCCCTGCTGCCATTGAGGCTTATCGCGGTTGAGGATCAGCGCACAGCCGCAGCCCGCCAGCACAAAAATAAAGCCGGACAGCAACGTGGTCGTCTCCCCCAGCCGTGGGATCATAAAGCCCGAGAACCATGGCCCGACGATGGTCATGCCGACGCCGAAGGCAATCCAGAACCAGGAAACGGCGCGCCCCAGAATGCGGCTTTCACAGCGCTGGTTGATCCACACCAGGAACGAATAGGCAAATAGCGGATAAGCCATGCCGCGTACCGCGTAGCTCACCATCATTAGCGGATAGTTGCTATCAGGCAGCGCGACAAAGATAAACGGTACCGAACCGACAAAATAGAGAATCGTCGCCAGCCACATCAGGCGACGTACGCCCAGCACGCCCGCGCCTATTCCGGAAAACCAGGAGATCGCCGCCACGCACAGGCCAAAGACCGAAGACAGCAGGCTGATGTGCACCGCATCGAGGCCGCGCTGTTGTAGCAGTGAGGCCAGCCAGCTTTGTTCAATGGTGGCGCCGGTAATAAACAGAAAGACGCCGACAAATCCCCACACCAGCTCGCGCGGCAGGCCCAGACGCGCCCAGATACCCTGTTGAATATATAAACTTTGATCGGTCATTTACGTTATCCACAAAAACCCGGGGTCGCTGCGCTCGCCCGGGTTACATGATTTATTTTCAAACGGTTACGCGTTATGCAATTGTTCTAACTGCTGCTGTTTTGCTTTCAACAGGCTGCGGTTGACGTGCCCGACGGTGTTATCGCCCCAGCACTGGTCATACGGCATCCCGGTCAGGCTTTCGATCACCGCTTTGGTGTCGGCGGTGACCGTGGCTTTGCTGCCGCCTTGCTTCAGGCGCGCCACTTCTTCGTTCAGCACCGCGTGAGTACGGCTGTTCACTTTGAACTGGAAGGCCGACCAGATGCCCCACAGGGTGAGAATCACCGGCAGCACGATCATGATGGCGAGGATCATGTTGATCGCCGACTGCGGCTGGCTGCTGTGCCCGGTAATAAAGCCGGACATTTGCAGCGCGACGCCTACCAGGAAGATGGAGAATGCCTGGGAGGCTTTACGCAGCAGGCTCATAAAGCCCGCGAAGATCCCTTCACGACGGTTGCAGGTCAGAATCTCATCCACGTCGGCCACGAAGGTGTAGTTGTTCCACGGAATGGAGTAGATACCGCCGCGCGCCAGCCCCGCCACGCCCGCCGCCAGATACAGCAGCGACATGCTGGTGGAGCCATAGACGTAGGTCAGCGCAAACAGCACAAAGGCCACCAGTGCCATCAGTGCCTGGGTAGCAAACGCCCGGGACGGGGAGTAACGCAGCGTCAGCCAGGTCGCCACGCCGACGCCGAAGAACTGCAGACCGTTGATCACGCTCAACAGGTTACTGGCCACCACTGACGAGGTCGCCAGCGCAAAGACCACAAAGTAGGTAAAGACGGAGTTGAAGATATCCTGCGCGACTGAACCGCCAAGGTACATGCCGAGGTGGGAGCGGAAGGTTTTGATCTTCAGCGTAGAGACAAAATCGTAGTAAATATCGAACAGGCGTTTTGCCAGCGGCTGCTTCTCTTGATGCTCGACGTTGCGCTCGCTCTGCTCAATCTCTTCAAGTGAACGCTCCCAGGTGCCGAAGTAGACGAAGAACAGCACCACCATAAAGGCGACGGTGAAAATCGCCCCGGCGTAGAAGAAGGAGATGGAGGAGTCAGAACCAAAGTAAGCCAGCAGGCGGCCCGGCAGGAACGCGGCGGTGAAGCCGGCGAACTGGGCAATGTACATACGCGCGCTGGTCAGCTTCGAGCGTTTGGTAAAGTCGGAGGTCATCTCCGCCGACAGCGTGTCGTACGGGATCATAATCATCGAGTAGACGATTTCAAACAAGATATACGCAAGCAGGTAGATCCAGTAGTTGAAACCCTGAACCCACAGCAGGCTGTAGACCGCCACCAGCGGAATGCTCAGCAGCAGAAAGAAGCGGCGGCGACCAAAACGACGGCCAAGGCGCGTTTTGTGGAAGTTATCGGAAATGTACCCCATGCACGGGCACATGATAACGTCAACGATGCGCGCCACCGCAAACAGCGAGCCTGCCTCAATGGGCGTCAGGCCGCAGAAGGTAGTCAGGAAGAACAGCAGCCAGGCGCTCACCAGAGTAAACGCACCTGAACCGATCACATCCGCAAGACCGAAGCAGATGTAGTTGTGGAGTTTTATCTCCCGCACTTTTTTTATCATTTTCCATCCCCTTGAACAGTACAGAACGGCGAGGCGAAAGCCGCGCCGTCATCAAATAGCTTCAGGCGTCGGCGTTTTCCTGCACGATGGCGTTGATGTTCCATCCCTGCGGTAACGGCGTGGGGCGACGAATACGCGTGTCGTGAAGCGTCAGGTCTTGCACTCCGTTGGCGTAGAACGCCGGTAGGCCGCCAGGATAGGCATCGACGCCCCAGGCGCGGCCGGTTTGCGGGTTTACGCGGTAGGCGTTATCAAGCCCCATGCCGGTTGGGCTCGCCGGGTTACACGGTGGGCGAATGTCATAGCAACCCTGCTCGTCAGAGGGGCCGGAAAGCTGCTGTAACGACAGCCCGTTGAAGGTAACGTGACGAATATCGCCCGGCGTTTCAGCGTGCAGGTTGATGGCTCCTTCGCTCACGCCGGAGAGCTGGCTAAAGGTGATGTCTTCGACCTTGCCCGGCTCAACCTGCGGGTCACGATGGCGCACCGAGATAAAGACCGGATCGGCTTTTCCCCAGTGGCACGGGTGACCGTGGCGGCAATCGAACAGAATGTTGCTGAAAATCATCTGGCTGAACTGGCCGCCGTCGCGGGAGACCAGGCCGATGCCGCGATTGGACTCAAAGATTGAGCAGTTGTGCACCGCGATATGGCTGATATCGGCGAAGGTTTCGGTGCCGATTTTGATGGCGCAACTTTTCGAGCGGATCAGGCAATTACTCACCACCACGTGACGGGTCGCCTGCTGGAGTTCCTGCGGCTTGCGGGTCGTTTTGATACAGATGCCATCATCGGCAGCGCTGAAGTAGCTATCGCTAATGTGCACATGCTGGCAGCTGTCGATATCCAGCGCATCGGTGTTGGACAGCGCCAGATCGTTATCGATGGTCAGATTTTGGATGAATACCTGATTGCAGCTCACCAGATGCGCGGTCCACATCGGCGAATCGCTGATGGTGATATCACGAATGCGCACCTGCTGGCAGCCTTCCAGCACCAGCATGCGCGGGCGCATGGTTTTCGGCTGGCGATAGCCCTGCTCATCGGCGCGCTCGGCGAACCAGGCGCTCGCGCCCCCCGCCAGACAGCCTTCACCGCTGAGCGTAATGTGATGAGCGTTGCGCGCATAAATCAGCGCCATACGGGAGAGTTCAGCAACGGTTTGCGTCAACTCCGCCGGATAGTCCTCAGCGTTCGGGCTGGCCAGCAAACGCGCGCCGGCCTCCAGATGCAGGGTAAAGTTGGACGGTAGAATCAGCGTGCCGGTCATCCAGTCGCCCGCCGACACCACCAGCGTGCCGCCGCCTGCGCGGTCAATTTCGTCAATCAGCTGCTGCAGCTGTGCGGTCAGCGGCGTTTTGCCGCTGCGGTCGAGGGAGGTGTTATGCAGTGAAATCTTCATGTGGCTACCTGCGAATGTTGAGATAGCTGCATTTAACGCGGATTCGCCGCGCCTCTCGCGGGGCAGAAGCGGGCTTTTTTACGTATTAGTGAATGGGGTCACGCCTGTTATGGCGACCTGAGACGGGTTTTGAGCAAGCGCACAAAACGCGATGTGTCGGGGTGGGTGTTAAGTGAAGTTCGTCACAAAAATGAGGTTAGTTAGCGCGTTAAACGGGCCGTTTCGCGCAGATTGCACAGTGATGAGCGGAGAATAGCGAGGGGGATCACAAAATGGTGCGGGAGTGGGGTTTGGAGGGTTGCCCCCTCACCCTAACCCTCTCCCCGCGGGGGAGAGAGGGGACCGTTGAGTGCGGTCTGATAGTTTGTACTGAACTTAAGGTTCGCGCACGCCCTCTTACAGCAGCTCGAATTCGCCCTGCTTCACGCGCGCGGAATCCACGCCGATAAACACGTTAAACTTGCCCGGCTCGGCGGCGTATTTCATCTGCTGATTCCAGAACTTCAGCGCGTTAACGTCAATCGGGAAGCTCACGGTTTGAGTTTCACCCGGTTTCAGCGTCACCTTCTCAAAGCCTTTCAGCTGTTTCACCGGGCGGCTCATCGAGGCGGTCACGTCCTGCAGGTACATCTGAATCACCGTCGCCCCTTCACGTTTGCCGGTGTTGGTCACCTGGACGCTGGCGGTCACGCTGCCGTCAGCCTTCATGGTTGGTGCGGACATCTTCACATCGGAAACCGAGAAGGTGGTGTAGCTCAGACCGTAGCCGAACGGATACAGCGGGCCGTTGGCTTCGTCAAAGTAACGCGAGGTGTACTTGTTTGGCTTGTCGGCGTTGTATGGGCGCCCGGTGTTCAGGTGGCTGTAATACTGCGGAATCTGCCCCACGGAGCGCGGGAAGGACATCGGCAGCTTACCGGATGGGTTGTAGTCGCCAAACAGCACGTCGGCGATGGCGTTACCGCCTTCCGTACCCGCGAACCAGGTTTCCAGAATAGCGTCGGCCTGCTGGTCCTCTTTCACCAGCGTCAGCGGGCGACCGTTCATCAGCACCAGGACCAGCGGTTTGCCGGTGGCTTTCAGCGCGGCAATCAAGTCCTGCTGGCTTTGTGGAATAGCGATTTCAGTACGGCTGGAGGCCTCGTGTGCCATACCCTGCGCCTCGCCCACCACCGCCACGACCACGTCAGACTGCTTCGCTGCGGCAACCGCTTCATCAATCATCGCCTGCGGCGAGCGTGGGTCAACCTTCACCGCCTCTTCGTACAGGTTCAGGAAGTCGATGATGCCTTTGTCATTGGTGACGTTCGCGCCTTTGGCGTACAGCACTTTGCCCTCGCCGCCCATCACGTTTTTAATCCCGGTCAGTACGGTCACGGACTGTCCGGCCACGCCTGCGGCAGACCAGCTCCCCATCACGTCACGCTGGCTGTCGGCCAACGGCCCCACCACCGCCACGGTGGCATTTTTCTTCAATGGCAGCGTTTCAAGACGGTTTTTCAACAGCACCAGACTCTGGCGCGCGACCTCGCGGGCCTCGGCGCGATGCAGGCGACTTTCGGCGTTCGTATCCTGCGGATCGGATGCTTTCGGCCCCAGATGGCTGTACGGATCGTTAAACAGACCCATATCGTATTTGACGTTCAGCACGTGGCGGGTAGCGTCGTCCAGTTCAGCCATCGTCACCTTGCCGGACTTCACCAGCCCAGGCAGATACTTGCTGTAGTATTCATCGCTCATGCTCATATCGATACCGGCCTTCAACGCCACGCGTACGGCATCTTCCGGGTCGGCGGCAACGCCGTGTTTAATCAGCTCTTTAATCGCCCCGTGGTCGGAGACGGTGATCCCTTTGAAGCCCCACTGGTTGCGCAGCACGTCTTTCAGCAGCCAGGTGTCGGACGTCGCCGGGGTGCCGTTCAGCGAGTTCAGGCCGATCATCACCGCGCCGCTGCCCGCATCCAGCCCCGCTTTGTACGGCGGCATATAGTCGTTGAACAGACGCTGCGGGCTCATATCGACGGTGTTGTACTCTTTACCCCCTTCCACCGCACCATAGGCGGCGAAGTGTTTGACGCTGGTCATCACCGAGTAGCGATCCGCCGGGCTTTTCCCCTGCATCGCTTCCACCATGTTTTCACCCATCACGGCGGTTAAATAAGTGTCTTCACCAAACCCTTCGGAAGCGCGGCCCCAGCGCGGATCGCGCGAGACGTCCACCATCGGCGCCCAGGTCATATTCAGGCCGTCATCCGCCGCTTCATAGGCCGAAATGCGGCCCACGGTTTTCACCGCGTCGAGGTTGAAGGTAGAGGCCAGCCCAAGGCTAATCGGGAACACGGTACGCTGACCGTGCACCACGTCGTAGGCAAAGAACAGCGGAATTTTCAGGCGACTGAGGGACATCACCTGATCCTGCATAGCACGGATATCCTGGCGGGTCACGGTATTGAAAATCGCGCCGACCTGACCGTCTTTGATCATCTCGCGAATGGCTTCTTTCGGGTTGTCCGGCCCGACGCTAATCAGGCGCAGCTGGCCAATTTTTTCATCGACCGTCATTTTTTTCAGCAGCCCGGTCACGAACGCATCCCGCGCCTGCGGCGTCAGCGGATGGTTACCGAACAAATCCTCCGCCAGAGCGGGTTGCAGCGCCAGGCTCACGGCGACGCCAACAGAAAATAGCCATTTCATATTTTTGTAGTCTCTTGTATCCATGCCGGGGAGAGCGGCTGAGAGTCGATGAAAAGCCGCAGTTTGCCATAAAGGTAAAGGAGCGCGGAATAGAAAGCTAAGGTTATTCTCTGATTTTTAGAAACATTCACTCCCCCAATGATCATACAAAGCGCTATTCTTAGAGACGACAATTTGTCCCACCACAAGGAGTGGAGAATGGCTTCTCAAACTACAAATGATAATAACGTGCTGATTAACGAACTCTCGCGCCTGGTTGGTCACGCTCACCTGCTCACCGACCCGGCCAAAACCGCCCGCTACCGTAAAGGCTTCCGTTCCGGGCACGGCGATGCGCTAGCCGTGGTGTTCCCCGGCTCGCTGTTGGAGCTATGGCGCGTGCTAAACGCCTGCGTCAATGCGGACAAAATTATTCTGATGCAGGCCGCCAATACCGGCCTGACAGAAGGCTCAACGCCCAGCGGTAACGACTACGACCGCGATATCGTCATTATTAGCACCCTGCGCCTCGATAAACTGCATCTGCTGGATAAAGGTGAGCAGGTGCTGGCCTGGCCGGGTACCACGCTGTATTCACTGGAAAAAGCCCTCAAGCCGCTGGGCCGCGAGCCGCATTCAGTGATTGGCTCCTCCTGCATTGGCGCGTCGGTGATCGGCGGGATCTGCAATAACTCCGGGGGTTCGCTGGTGCAGCGCGGCCCGGCGTACACCGAGATGTCGCTGTTTGCGCGCATTGATGAAAACGGCAAGTTGACGCTGGTTAACCATCTGGGCATCGATCTGGGCGAAACCCCGGAGCAGATCCTCAGCAAACTTGATGACGATCGCGTGAAGGATAGCGATGTGCGTCACGATGGCCGTCACGCTCACGATCATGACTACGTTAACCGCGTGCGCGACGTCAACGCCGATACCCCGGCGCGCTACAACGCCGACCCGGAGCGTCTGTTTGAATCCTCCGGCTGCGCGGGCAAGCTGGCGGTATTCGCCGCGCGTCTCGACACCTTCCCGGCAGAAAAACGTCAGCAGGTGTTCTACATCGGGACTAACCAGCCGGACGTGCTGACGGAAATTCGCCGTCATATTCTGGCCGAATTTAACAACCTGCCGGTGGCGGGCGAGTATATGCACCGCGATATTTACGATATCGCCGAGCAGTACGGTAAAGACACTTTCCTGATGATCGATAAGCTCGGCACCGACAAAATGCCGTTCTTCTTCACCATGAAGGGCCGCGCCGACGCGATGCTGGAAAAAGTGTCGCTATTCAAGCCGCACTTCACCGACCGCTTTATGCAGAAGCTAGGCCACGCTTTCCCGGCGCATCTGCCGGAACGGATGAAAACGTGGCGCGATAAGTATGAGCACCACCTGTTGCTGAAAATGTCCGGCGACGGCATTGACGAAGCCAAAGCCTGGCTGGTGGATTACTTCAAGCAGGCGGAAGGCGACTTCTTTGTCTGCACGCCGGAAGAAGGCAGCAAAGCGTTCCTGCACCGCTTCGCGGCGGCAGGTGCGGCCATCCGTTATCAGGCGGTACACGCGGATGAAGTGGAGGATATTCTGGCGCTGGACATTGCGCTACGCCGCAACGACACCGAATGGTTCGAGCATCTGCCGCCGGAAATCGACAGCAAGCTGGTGCATAAACTCTACTACGGCCACTTTATGTGCCACGTTTTCCACCAGGACTACATTGTGAAAAAAGGCGTCGATGCTCACGAACTTAAAGAGCAGATGCTGGCGCTGCTGCGCGAGCGCGGGGCACAGTATCCGGCAGAGCACAACGTCGGGCATCTGTATGAAGCCGATGAAAACCTCAAGCGCCACTACCGTGAAAACGATCCGACCAACAGCATGAACCCGGGGATCGGTAAGACCAGTAAACTCAAGTACTGGGGCGAAAAAACCGACGCGTGATATGACGTCGGGAAATTCGTTGTAGGCCGGATAAGCATAGCGTCATCCGGCAACGAGCCGCACCGAGCCTGATAGCGCTACGCTTATCAGGCCGACTGCGAGCCAGTTTAACGATGGAAACCATAAGGAATTCAAGCATGTCTACGCTTGATGTCACCCGTGACGCCGATATTGAAATCCGTGACGCGCGGGCTGACGATGTACAAGCCATTGCCGCGCTGTATGCCTGGCATGTTCTTAACGGCCGCGCCTCATTTGAAGAGGTGCCGCCTTCCATTGATGAAATGCAGCAACGGATGAACAGCATTCAGCAGCAGGGGCTGCCGTGGCTGGTGGCGCTGTATCGAGGGGTCATCGTCGGCTACTGCTATGCCAGCCCCTATCGCCCTCGCCCGGCCTATCGTTATACGCTGGAAGAATCTATCTATATCGATACCAATATGACCGCCCACGGCATTGGCAGCCGCCTGCTGACGGCATTAATCGCCGTATGCGAACAAGGGCCATGGCGACAAATGCTGGCGGTGATCGGCGACGGCAATAACAACACCGCGTCACTGCGGCTGCATAAAAAACACGGTTTCGAGGTGGCGGGTCAGTTGCGCAGCGTCGGCTACAAGATGGGGGACTGGCGGGATACGGTGATTATGCAGCGCCCACTCAACGATGGTGACTGGACGCTGCCGGAATAAAGAAAATTTAATCGTCCTGGGTGGTTTGCCCGCTAAGCTGGGCTTTCGCGATGTTGCCTTCCACCTGGGCTTCTTTCTGCTTTTTATAGCTCAGCGCTGCGGCAGGAACCGGCATCACTTTTCCGGTTTCAACCCAGGTACGCAGACGGCTGGCGTCGGCGAAGTGGGTATATTTACCGAACGCATCCATGACCACCATCGCCACCGGACGTTTGTTCATCACGGTGCGCATCACCAGGCAGTGACCGGCCGCGTTGGTAAAACCGGTTTTGGTCAACTGAATGCTCCAGTTATCGCGGTATACCAGATGGTTAGTGTTGCGGAACGGCAGCGTATACGCCGGATGGGCGAAGGTCGCCGTGTCCTCTTTGGTCGTGCTCAGTTGGCCAATCAGCGGATACTGTTTGGTGGCAATCAGCAGTTTAGTCAGATCGCGTGCGGTCGACACGTTATGAATCGACAGCCCCGTTGGCTCGACGTAGCGGGTGCGGGTCATCCCCAACGATTTGGCTTTGGCGTTCATAGCGCGAATAAACGCGTCATAGCCGCCCGGATAATGGTGCGCCAGACTGGCCGCCGCGCGGTTCTCGGATGACATCAGCGCCAGCAGCAGCATGTTTTTACGACTGATCTGGCTGTTCAGACGCACGCGGGAATAAATGCCCTTCATCTCCGGCGTGTGGCTGATATCCACGGTCAGCATTTCATCGAGCGGTAAATGCGCGTCCAGCACCACCATCGCCGTCATCAGCTTGGTGATGGAAGCCATCGGGCGCACCAGATCCGGCTGGTTGGCATAAATCACTTTGTTCGTTTCAAGGTCGACAATCATCGCGCTACCGGAAGCAATTTCCGGCTGCGAGGCCACGGCGGAGACGGCGGTTTTAGCACTCGCCTGAGGCGCAAAAGGCACAGCCAGCACGAGAGCGAGGCTGAGCAGGGAAACGCGAAATTTCTGCATGGTGAGTATTCTGGCGGTTATTTATGCACATTATGATAGACAACCGCTTCGCACCAAACGGTTGCGAAGCGGAATGGCCCATCATAGCGCGTAGAACGCGGCATCTGCCAGAAAATAATGGTGAACAAATGCTGCATTGCTGACGTAATTTAATTCACATCAGCAATGCATATCAGAACTCAGAATAGCCGGTAGCCGTAGCCCCACAGCACCACCGTGAGCGCCAGCAGCACTTCAAGTACCAGCACGCCGATAGCCAGGGTCGAACTGGCGAAGCTTAGCCCCTCTTCCCGGTCAATATTAAGGAAAGTCGGGATACCGATGTAAAGCAGATAACCGGTATAAAACAGCGCGACCGTCCCGACCAGCGCGCACAGCCATACCAGCGGGTAAAGCGCCACAATACCGCTCAGGAAGATAGGCGTCGCGACGTAGCCGGCAAACACCATACAGCGTTTAAGGGATGGACGCTGCGGATAGTTACGCGCCATCCACCAGATCACCCGCCCCATCACCGCTACGCCCACCAGCATCAGAGCATAGAAGAGTACCGCCATGCCCAGGCCCGTCATCAGCGACAGCCTGACCACGTTGCCGTCACCAAAGTTCCAGCCCAGTTGGGTGGTGCCGATAAAGGCGCAGATCACCGGAATGGCCGCCATGATCAGCACGTGATGCACATAGTGGTGAGAAACGGTTTCGTTCTCGCTGCGGATAACATGCATTTCTTTGTCAGGGTGGGAGAACAGTCCCCATACATGGTTCATAACGCCTCCTCTGCACGGCTTCGTACCACGTTGCTGTAAGTATAATTCACGCCAATGATTATTTTATGTACAACGCAAAAAATAGCGGCCCCTGCAATCTCGCCCTGAGGGTGTATGATGAATAGTATGATGTTATAAGGAGCGAGTGTTTTTATGGATATCAATAACCTGATTTCCCACTATGGCTACGCGGCGCTGATTATTGGCAGCATGGCGGAAGGTGAAACCATTACGCTACTCGGTGGCGTGGCGGCGCATCAGGGGCTATTGAAATTTCCGCTGGTTGTTATTTCGGTGGCGCTGGGCGGTATGATTGGCGATCAGGTGCTGTATCTTTTGGGCCGGAAGTTTGGCGGGCGGCTACTGAAGCGTTTTTCACGCCATCAGGCGCGTATCAGGAAGGCGCAACGTCTGATAAACCGCCATCCGTACCTGTTTGTCATCGGCAGCCGATTTATGTATGGCTTCCGGGTTATCGGCCCGCTGCTGATTGGCGCCAGCCAGCTGCCGCCAAAAATTTTCCTGCCGCTGAATATTCTCGGCGCGTTGATCTGGGCGCTGCTGTTTACCACCCTCGGTTATCTGGGCGGAGAAGCTATCGGCCCGTGGCTGCATCATCTGGATAAACATCTGAAGCATATCATCTGGCTGGCGCTGGCGGTGGCTCTGGTCGTGGCGGTACGTTGGTGGTTCAAACGGCGGGAAAAACGTTCGACGGAAGAGTAACCGGAGCGCCGAAGCGCCCGGTCATATTCAGAGGTCGTGTGGGTCAAAAAGTGTACTGCACACCCACGCGATAACGGGTCTGGCGATCGTCTTCGTCGCTGCTGACGGAGACGTTACCGATCTGCGCGTAAGGCTTCCAGTTTTTATCGATACTATAAGCTACTTTGAAATCCAGCTCGTAATCATCTTTACCGTTATCGTAACGATTATAATCTTCGCTTTTCTTATAAAGATAATTTCCTTCAAACGTCCACGGCCCGGTTTTATAACCTAACCACAGATCGCCGCGGTTGACGTGTTCATCATCTTTGGTACTGGATGTATCACGGGTATATTCGTAGCGATAACGAGCAGCAACATAAAAACCACCTTCGAAATTATATTGCCCACGAATATACGGTTTATATATTGCCTTCGATGATGACGTTTCTAAGGCAAAACCCGGCTGAACGGTTATATTCGGCATTGCATTAAATTGATAGCTCAGAACATATTCATCGCCATTATCTACGACATCATTAAAGGCTTTATCCGAATGCTCACCGCCCGATTTCGTTTTAGCTTCGACGGAGAAACCAAAACCGTTGGCAAAGCGGTGTGAGATCAGCACCCTGTCCTTCTGCCCCTGCGAGGTGTCAGTATATTCATGACGCAGGTCTATGGTTACCGCGCTCGCCGATGCGCTGACAAATGCCAGCATCCCAAGAGTTATTAATTTTTTCACGCAATCGTCCTCTGCTTTTTAATGTCACAATAAAATCAGGAGGAACTGGCTATAATATTTAAAGAATGAATGTATTTTTCAATAATAAAAATAAGACCAGAGATATTGTTTTTCTGGTGAGCGATACTAGTGGGAGGAAAACACGCTGTCATTGAATTAAATATAAATACGTGATCGGCAGCATATTTTAATTAGAGGTAAGCTTTTATTTTTAATTAAATTAAAAATTAGATTTTTGACAGATATAATAGCAATTAATATTATTTAATCTGAATATTGGTTTTTCATTCCCCCCTGTATTGCAACACAGGGGAGAATGAATCCGTAGCCGCTTACGACTTATCGGTCATATGATAGCCGCCGCCCAGCGCCGAAGTCAGCTGAATGCTGGCATCAACCCACTGGCCGTGCAGACGCAAGGCGCTAATCCGCTCCTGTAAGGCCGGCAGCTTCGCTAAGCTCACCTTCGAGCCCGGAATAATCCCGGCGTTCATCCGCGCCTGCGCCAGGTTCACCACGCGCTGCGCGTCTTTCTCAACCTGCGCCTGCTGCTGGTTTTTCGCCATCAGCGTTTCGACCTGGCTGGCCGTTTTCGCCACCTGATTGACGGCATCGACAACCGCTTTGTTGTACTTCGCCACCGACAGATTATTCTGCGCGCTGGCGATATCGAGGTTAGCGTTAAGACGGCCGCTGTCGAAGATTGGCAGCGTCAGCCCCGCGGTCACGCCCATCTGATTCGCTGAATGGCGGAACAGATCGCTCAAGTGCAGCGCGTCCTGCTGCAGGAAGGCCATCAGGTTGATATCCGGATAGAAGGCCGCTTTCGCCGCGTCAATTTCGCTGAGCGAGGCCTCAATATACCAATGCGCCTCCTGGAGATCCGGGCGACGCGCCAGCAGATCATAGCCCAGCTGGGACGGCATTTTACTGGCCACCGCAGGCAGCTCAACCTTGTGCAAATTCAGCGACTGGCTTTGGCTATTGGTCAGCGCCATCAGCCGCGCCTCAATCTCTTTCATGTTGCCTTCAACGTCGGCCAACTGCTGATCCGTTTTGCTAACGTTGATATCGTTTTCGGCCCCTTCAGCGGAGTTAGTGATACCGTGCTCAAACAACGCGGTGTCGACGCTAACGATATTGTTTTGTTCGCTTTTCACCTGCTCAAGAACGCTGTGGATGGCGGCTTCGGTCTGCCACTGCCAGTACAGGCGCGCCACGCTGCTGGAGAGCAGCTCGCGAGTTTGCGCCTGCTCGGCCACCTGCGCTTTCACTTCCCCAATGCGCGCTTTCACTTCAGCACGGTTTTTCCCCCACAGGTCAAGATCCCAACCGGCGGTCAGGCCGAAAGTCCCGTTGGTGTACCACGGCCCGGTATTACCGTCTAAATCGGTAGCAAACGGGCCCATCAGCCCTTCTGCCGACATTTTTTGCCGCTCAAGGTCGGCACCGAAATCCACTTCCGGGCCAAGCGATGACTTCGACATTCTGGCCTGCGCTTCCGCCAGCTTAATGCGCTGATCGGCAATCTGCATATCCGGCGCATTTGCCAGCGCGCGGCTAATCAAGTTATTGAGCTGGGCGTCGTGGTAGCCTTGCCACCAGTTGCTCTGCGGCCAGCCATTTTTCACTGCAGCGGGTAAATCCGTCGCCACGCTGGAGGCCGGAGCCTGCTGCTTAATCGGGTTGCCAATATCGTGCGATGGCGCGCAGCCAGCCAGCGCGATGAGCAGAGGCAAGCCGGACAGCACGCTTTTTTTCAGAGTCAAGTTCATGTGATAGGTCGGTTACAAAAGAAGGAAAGTGATAATAATTTAAATGAATCAAATCCTTTTAGTAAAGCGTGTGGGAACATAAATAGACATACTTAAAAACAGCTAATAACATTTTAGCGTCAGGGAGTGAATATGAGTCAGAACATCTACGACGACCCGAATTTTTTCGCAGGCTACGCCACGCTCGACCGTTCGGTAAAAGGGCTGGACGGCGCGCCAGAGTGGCCTGCTATCCAGCAAATGCTGCCGCCGCTCGCCGGTTTACGCACGGTTGATCTCGGCTGCGGCTACGGCTGGTTTTGCCGCTGGGCGCGCGATCGGGGTGCCGCAGAGGTCACCGGGTACGATCTTTCCAGCCGTATGCTCGCGCGCGCGCAGGAGATGACCGATGGCGAGGGTATTGCCTACCGCTGTGAAGATCTACAAAACTTAACCCTTGCCGCCAACAGCTGCGAGCTGGTCTACAGTTCGCTGGCGTTGCACTATCTGCCCGATATTGCCCCGCTGTTGGCCACCGTTTACCGGGCGCTGACGCCGGGCGGCGTGCTGGTGTTCTCCGCCGAGCATCCGATCTACACCGCGCCGTTGCAGCAGGGCTGGCGGCTGGACGAGAACGGGCAAAAAAGCTGGCCGGTGAGCCACTATCAGCAGGAGGGTGAACGCATCAGCAACTGGTTTGCCGACGGCGTGAAAAAACAGCACCGTAAGCTCGCCAGCTGGATTAACGCGCTGGTAGCCGCCGGGCTGGTGATAGAGCATGTGGATGAATGGGGTCCAACGGCGGAACAGATTGCCGCCAATCCCGCGCTGGATGAAGAGAAAGAGCGGCCGATGATCTTCCTGCTGCGGGCCCGCAAACCGGCGTGAATATTGCCGGATGGCGGCTACGCCTTATCCGGCCTACGGATCGTTAGCATTGTAGGCCGGATAAGCGCAGCGCCATTCGACAATTCACCGAAGCTTACGCTTTCAGACTCGCGCCGTTAGTGGCAATCACTTCTTTATACCAGTCAAAGCTTTTCTTCTTGCTGCGCGCCAGCGTGCCGCTGCCATCATCGTGGCGGTCGACGTAGATAAAACCGTAGCGTTTGGACAGTTCGGCTTTCGACGCGCTGACAAGGTCAATCGGCCCCCAGCTGGTAAAGCCCATCAATTCAACGCCGTCTTCAATCGCTTCCCGTGCCTGCACCAGATGGTCGTTCAGATAGCTAATTCGGTAGTCATCGTTGATGCTGCCGTCAGCTTCCACTTTGTCTTTCGCCCCTAAGCCGTTTTCAACGATAAACAGCGGCTTCTGGTAGCGATCCCACAGCACGTTCAGCAGCGTACGCAGCCCCAGCGGGTCAATCTGCCAGCCCCACTCCGAGCTTTCCAGATGTGGGTTTGGCACCATATTAAGAATGTTGCCACGCGCTTTCTGGTTCAGCGCCTCGTCAGCGGTAACGCAACCGGTCATGTAGTAACTAAACGAGATAAAATCGACGGTCGATTTCAACGCTTCTCGGTCGGCATCGGTTATCTCCAGCGCAAAACCGTTGTCGCGGAAATAGCGCAGCATATAGCCCGGATACGCTCCGCGCGCCTGGACGTCGCCAAAGAACTGCCAGCCGCGATTCTCCTGCAGGGTTTTGAACACATCTTCCGGCTTGCAGCTTAGCGGGTACATCAGGCCGCCCAGCAGCATATTGCCGATTTTCCCCTCCGGCACAATCTCATGGCAGGCTTTCACCGCCAGCGCGCTCGCCACCAGCTGGTGGTGAATGGCCTGATAAACCTCAGCTTTGCTGCTGTCGCCCGGCAGACCCACGCCGGTCATCGGTGCGTGCAGCGACATGTTGATTTCGTTAAAGGTCAGCCACAGTTTGACCTTGCCTTTGTAGCGCTCAAACACCGTGCGGGCATAGCGCTCGAAGAAACCAATCACCTTGCGATTGCCCCAGCCGCCGTAGTTTTTCACCAGCGCCCACGGCATCTCGTAGTGAGACAGCGTCACCAGCGGCGTGATGTTGTGCCTGGCCATTTCATCAAACAGCTTGTCATAAAAAGCCAGGCCTGCTTCGTTTGGCTCAGCGTCGTCGCCGTTCGGGAAAATACGCGTCCAGCCAATCGACACCCGCAGACAGTTAAAGCCCATCTCGGCAAACAACGAAATATCTTCCGGATAGCGATGATAAAAATCGATAGCGATATCTTTTAAGCCGGTATCGCCCGCCACGCGTTCGACCACGTCACCAAAAACGCCCTGCGGCTGCACATCGGAAGTGGATAGTCCTTTACCATCCTCAAGATAGGCGCCTTCAATCTGGTTTGCAGCAGTCGCGCCGCCCCAATAAAACGTCTGTGGGAATGTTTTCATCTCTCTCTCCTGTGATTAATGCTGTACGGTTAACAGCGGCTGACCGGCGCTGACCGCGCTGGCGGCAACGATCTCCAGCCCCGGATAGTCATCGCTGTTGCTGATAATAATCGGCGTCGCCAGGTCGTAACCGGCGTCCAGAATCATCTGGCGATCGAAGGTTAAGAGCAGATCGCCCGCCTGAATTTTGTCGCCCTCTTTGACGTGGGCGGTGAACGGCGCGCCGTCGAGCTTAACGGTGTCGATGCCCACGTGGATCAGCAGTTCAATCCCGCTGTCGCTCAGTAAACCTATCGCGTGTTTAGTCTGAAAAATCGAGGCCACCTCACCGCTGAACGGCGCGATCACTTTGCCTTCGCTCGGGATAATCGCCACGCCCTTGCCGAGCAGGCCGCTGGCGAACGTGCTATCCGGCACCTGATCCAGCGCCAGTACGCTGCCGGTCATCGGCGACAGCACATCATTTTCACCGGCTTTCACGACCGCCATGGGCTCAATCGTTTTACGCGGTAATCCGGCAAAGAAGGTCAGCGCACAGGCGAGAATAAAGGCCACCGCGGTGCCGATAAGCCCACCCCACACGCTGGCATCGATACCGCCAGGCGGGATCATCTGCGCCGGGAAGAAGATATTCGGCAGGCCGAACGAGAATGCGTAGCTATTGCTGAACGCGGTAATCGCACCGCCCAACGCGCCGGCCACGCAGCCAAAGATAAACGGGCGACGCAGCGGTAGCGTCAGGCCATAAATCGCCGGTTCGGTGATACCAAAAAGGCCTGCGGAAAACGCCGATCCCGCCAGCACTTTCTGACGCACATCGCGGGTAGCGAGAAAGATACCCAGCACCGCCCCAACCTGCGCCAGTACCGCAGGGAGAATGATAGGTAGCATGGAGTCGTGACCAAGAACGGTCATGTTATTGATCATCAGCGGCACCAGCCCCCAGTGCAGACCAAAGATCACACAGACCTGCCACAGCCCGCCCAATGCGGCCCCGGCCAGCCACGGGGCTACTTCGTACACCACCTGATAGCCGTTGGCCAGCATATGACTGAGCCAGGTCGCCACCGGGCCAATAACCAGGAAGGTCAGCGGTACGACAATCGCCAGACAAATCGCCGGGGTGAAGAAGTTTTTCATCGCCGACGGCAGCAGCGCGTTGCTGCGCCGTTCAATCCAGCAGCTGACCCACGAGGCCAGAATAATCGGGATAACCGACGAGCTATAGTTGATAAACGTCACCGGAATACCGAGAAAATACTCGGCGCTCGCCCCCGGTGCCTGCGCGGCTTCAAAAGCCTGAATCATCAACGGATGCGTTAACGCACCGCCGATAACCATCGAGATAAACGGATTGCCGCCAAACTTCTTCCCGGCGGTATAGCCAAGAAACAGCGGGAAAAAGAAGAACAGCGCATCGCTGGCGGCAAACCAGATTTTGTAAGTCGCCTGTTCAGGGTTAAGCCAGCCGCACACCACCGCCAGCGCCAGCAGCCCCTTCAGCAGACCCGTCGCCGCCATCACGCCGATAAACGGGGCAAAAATACCGGAAACCACGTCAATCACCTGGCCGAGGAGAGACGTTTTTTCTCCCTTCACCGCTACCGGTTCGCTATCATCGGTGATCCCCGCTTCATAGCGCACCGCCTGCCAGACATCGTGGACGTGGTTGCCAATCACCACCTGAAACTGGCCGCCGCTCTCCACTACCATGATCACGCCCGGGTTGGCCTTCAGCGCGTCGGCATCCGCCTTTGCGCTCTCTTTAAGCTTAAAACGCAGCCGCGTGGCGCAGTGAACCAGACTCACAATATTCTCTTTGCCACCAACGTGGCTGAGAATATCCTGCGCGAGTGCTTTGTATTCCATGCAATATTCCTTGACCGAGTATTAAAAACAAAAAAACCCGAGAACGACGCCGGTAAGACGTCGCGCTCAGGTTTTGCCTGCATAATGCAGTAACAATCCGGTTGTGGAAGGGTTAACGCCCTTCTTTTCTCACCCGTTCAATGTGAATGGCGAGAAACATAATTTCTTCCGTCGTTAGCGACCGCTGGTAGCTGTTTTGCAGATGCAGGGCGACGGTCTCCGCGCACTTCCACGCTTTGGCGTAGTTATCCTTCACCGCGCTGTGCAGCTCTGCGTCATCGTCTTCCACCACCGTTCGCGTCAGCATCCGCTGGGCGAAAAACTTCAGGTGGGTGACGAAGCGCTGATAGCTTAACGACTCTTCGTTGTACTCCAGGCGCAGCTGATACTTCACCAGCTGCAAAATTTCCTGCATCACCCGGGTAACGTGCATGACCTCGGGCATTTCGCTATTCAGCTGCGCGGTCACCAGATGCAGGGCGATAAACCCGGCTTCATCCTCCGCGAGCTCAACGCCGAGCCGCTGGGCAATCATCGCCCGCGCCTCCTGGCCCAGCGCAAACTCTTTCGGGTAGAGCCGTTTGGTCTCCCACAGCAGCACGTTGCGCAGCGCGACGCCGTTTTTCTGCCGCTCAATGGCAAAATGGCAGTGATCGGTCAGCGTGATATAGAGGCTTTCCTGCAATTTTCCGAGCCGCTCGCGCGCCCGTTCGATGATCCGGTCGCAGGTGGTCATCACCTCGAGCGGAATCTGACTGAGTAATTCACCTAAACGCCCCGCCAGCTCATCGCTTTGCAGAGCAAAAATTTTCTCGATTTTCGACTCATCCAATAAGTCCCCGACGCGTTTCTGAAAGGCTAGCCCTCGCCCCATCACCACCTGCTCACGCCGGTGTTCATCCAGAACCACCACCACATTATTATTAAGAACTTTGGCGATCTGCATTTATACACTTCATCCTTCAAGCTGCCTCCGCGTTGGCTGCGCTCATTCACCCCAGTCACGGACTTATGTACGCTCCTGGGGATTCATTCCCTTGCCGCCTTGATGCAACTTGAATGATTTTGTGTATATGAACCCCAGAAACAAAAAAACCTGACTCCTGACAAACGTCAGATAATCAGGTTTTGCCTGCCGTAGCAGTAACAATCGTCTACGAGTATTTCATTTAACGGTCGCTTTGCTCAATGGAGCAACGGGAAAATTGTGATGCAGATCGGATACTTTATGCCTGCCAGTCGTGAATCGCCCGGGCAATCAGCTTCGATTCCTGCAAAGCGCGCACGGCGGTAAACAGCTCGGTGGCTTCAGCGTACTCTTTGCGCAAATAGCCCAGCCACTGCTTGATGCGCGCCACGTGATACAACCCGGTATCGCCCTGCTTTTCCAGATGGGCGTATTTTTTCAGTAAATCGACCACCTGCGGCCACGGTAGTCGCGGCTCGTTGTATTTGATGACCCGGCTGAGGTTCGGCACGTTCAGCGCGCCGCGACCAATCATCACCGCGTCGCAGCCGGTCACGGCCATGCACGCCTGCGCGCTGGCGTAATCCCAGATCTCACCGTTAGCAATGACCGGAATGGAAAGCCGCTGGCGGATATCGGCAATCGCCTGCCAGTTGATACGCTCGGCCTTATAGCCATCTTCTTTGGTGCGCCCGTGCACCGCCAGTTCAGTGGCTCCAGCCTGCTGCACCGCGTCGGCAATTTCAAACTGCCGCGCGCCGCTGTCCCAGCCCAGACGCACTTTAACCGTTACCGGCAGATGCGCCTGCACGGCTTCGCGCATGGCTTTTGCCCCCTGGTAGATAAGCTCCGGGTCTTTTAGCAGCGTGGCCCCGCCGCCGCTGCCGTTAACGGTTTTCGACGGGCAGCCGCAGTTGAGATCCACGCCCCAGGAACCGAGCTCCACCGCGCGGGCGGCGTTTTCCGCCAGCCATTCGGGATATTGCCCCAGCAGTTGGATACGCACGCGGGTGCCGGAAGGCGTGCGGCTTTCGTTATGCAGTTCCGGACAGAGCTTGTAGAACGATTTTACCGGCAGCAGTTGGTCCACCACGCGCAGAAATTCGGTGATGCACAGATCGTAATCATTCACTTCGGTCAGCAGCTCGCGCACTAAGGAGTCGAGCACACCTTCCATCGGTGCCAGTAAAACACGCATATTGTTATCCGGAAAAAAAAGAGGCGCTATGGTAACGTCTTAGTATGCCGCTTTCCACTGCCAGTCGACACATCAGGAGGTGAATAATGAATACCAGGGATATCCAGCTAAAGCGTATCCAGCCGCCGCGCGGCTTCAGCGACGTCCCGCCGGTCACGCTGACCGACGCCACCCTGCTTGAACGTAAAAATAAGCTGCTCGCGCGAATGCAGGAAGAGCGCTTCGATGCGCTGGTGATTTACGCCGATAAAGAGCACGGGAGCAACTTTGAGTATCTGACCGGGTTTATCCCGCGCTTTGAGGAAGGTCTGCTGGTGCTGCATAAATCCGGGCACGCCACCGCGATCCTTGGTAATGAAAACCTGAAGATGGCGGCTCATTCGCGTATTCCGGTCACGCTAAAGCACTGCCCGCTGTTCTCGCTGCCGAATCAGCCAATGGATAACGAAAGACCGCTGGCGCAGCTGTTTAGCGAAACGGGGCTGAGCGCCATGTCGAAGGTCGGTTTGGTCGGCTGGAAGATGTTTACGGCTGCCGGGAGTGACAACGCGAATCTGTTTGACCTGCCGTGGTTTATCGTCGACGCAATAAAACAGAGTACCCATGCCGATCTGGTCAACGCCGCGCATCTATTTATTGGCGGTGATAAGGGGGCCAGAACGGTCAATAACGCCAACGAAATTGCCCATTACGAGTATGGTGCCAACCTCGCCTCTCGCTGCATGCTGGCTGCGCTGGACGCCGTCGAACCGGGCATTCGTGAAGTGGATCTGGGCGCGTTGCTTGCAGCCGAAGGGCAGGCACCGTCGATCGTCACCATCGCGGCAACCGGGCAGCGTTTTGAGAAGGCCAACCTCTACCCTTCCTGGAAAAAGGTCGAACGCGGCCAGCCGCTGTCGATGACTACCGGGTTTAAGGGTGGGCTGTCCAGCCGAACCGGGTTTGTCATTGCCGATGAAAGCGAGCTGCCGGAAAACCAGCGTGATTATCTGGACCGCGTGGTGAAGCCCTATTTTGGCGCGGTCATGACGTGGCTTGAACATATTAAGATCGGTATGTCGGGCGGCGAGCTTTACGATTTAGTCGAATGCGTACTGCCGAAAGCCCAGTACGGCTGGCATCTGAATCCGGGGCATCTGAGCGCCGATGAGGAGTGGATGTCATCACCGGTTTATCCTGACGCCTCCGAAACGCTGAAAAGCGGCATGATCGTGCAGATCGATATCATTCCGTCGGTGCCGGGGTATACCGGGGTGAGCGCCGAAGAGAGCGTGGCGCTGGCGGATGCGGCATTACAACAGCAGATCGCGCAGGATTATCCTGACCTGTGGGCGCGTATCGAGGCGCGTCGGACGTATATTCGTGAGACGTTGCATATTGCGTTAAGCGATGACGTAATACCGTTGTCAAACGCCGTGGGGTATTTGCGGCCGTTTATGTTAGCCAAAGATAAGGCGCTGGTGGGTTAGTTTGCGGCCCATTCGACCTCCTCTCCCTGAAGCTGTCTCTTATACACAATTCCCGACGACAGTTATCAGGGATGAGGGAGATGTATGCGGATTTATTACTCCGTTGCGCTCCTTATCCGGTTCCCGCCACATAAATTGCACGGGCGCAGGGAGCGCGCAAGGGGCGGCCAGTCGCCGCCGCCCCCTGCACCCCCGGGCTCTGGCGGCAAAATCGCCGCTTCGCGGTGCCCTCAGCTTATCCCTTACGGCTTTCGGGTCGGGCGCGAGGTAACATCCCTGTAAAGCCGCGCCCTCAGCCCACATCCCTGTGGGCTGCCCCGGCCTTCAGGGAACGCTTCGGCGATTTAGACGCCACCAACACCAGTGCGGTCTTTTAATTAACAGCAAAAACCAGAGCCACTGAAACCGATGAGTCCCCGCTGGAAATCGGCGAACCGGAGAATGGAAGACAAGGTCAGGACGCCATGGATGGCGGACTGAGGCGAACCGAGACAGGATGTCGAGTTTCGCCGTGCCGCAGGCTGGAGTTCGTAGGTGAGCGTAGTGCGAAGCACCGATTTCCCTGCGGGCCGCGGGGATTGCCAAGGGGGACGCGGTTGTCCCCCTTGGCCCGTTCACCGGTGAAAAGACGTTATGTTCTGCCTGACGTAAAGTGAACGGAACCTTTCACCTGACTAATATATATTCGGTCCTGTCCCACTAATTTTTGTATAAGAGGCAATCCTTAAAAGAGAAAGAGCCCATCGTGGCAACCGCGGCTATCGCGGTTCCAGACAGTTATCTTCTTTCCAGCCGTACAGCCACTCAATCCCCCGGTAAAACTCGTCCTGGGTTTTCCCTTTCCACAGCAGGTTTCGCACCTGACGCTCAACGCCCGCCGCATGATACAGGCGGCCCATTTCGCGGGTGGACCAGACGATACGCGCGGTACGCGGTATGCGCACAGATTCATACAGCGCAAACGCGCGGGCGGCATCGCCGTCGCACTGGGTCAGCGCTTTGCCCAGCGTCACCGCATCTTCCAGCGCCATACAGGCGCCCTGCGCCATATACTGCGCAACCGGGTGTGCGGCATCGCCCACCAGCGTAATGCGATCGTTACCCCACTTCTCTACCGGCTCGCGGTCGGCGGTAGACCAGCGTCGCCAGGAGGTCGGTTTATCAAGCATCTGACGCGGACGCGGGTGAATGCCTTTGAAGTACGACATCACTTCTTCTTTACTGCCGTCGCGCACGCCCCACTCTTCCGTCTCGCGGCTGTGGAAGGTTACGACCAGGTTGTACTGTTTACCGCCGCGCAGCGGATAGTGCACCAGGTGGCAGTGCGGGCCAGCCCACAGCACCGGCGCGTTGATGCGCAGGTCTTCCGGCATATCGTCGCGTTCCACCACCGCACGGTACACCACGTGACCGGTGACGCGCGGCGTATCGCCGAGCAGACTCTGACGCACCACGGATTTCACACCGTCGCAGCCAATCAGAATATCCGCCGTCCAGCTGTTGCCCTTATCATCAAATACGGTGACGTCATCCGCCGTCTGACGAATATCCACCACATGGGTGGAGGTGCGATATTTCACCCCTGGATGCTGGAGTGCCGCTTCCCAGACCGTGGCATGGATATCCACACGGTGAATGACCGCATACGGGCCGCCGAAATGATCGCGGAACGCCTGTCCCGTCTCGATATGGATCACCTCTTCACCGTTAACCGCATCCATCATCGTGATGTGATCGGTAAAGACCGCACGCTGACGGGCGACGTCGCCCACGCCCAGGCTGTCGAGCGCGGAAAACGCGTTCGGCCCCAGCTGGATCCCGGCGCCGATTTCGCCGATCTCATGCGCCTGTTCCAGCAGCATCACCTGGATGCCCTGACGGGCCAGCGACAGCGCGGTGGCCGCACCGCCAATACCGCCGCCGACAATAATTGCACGCGTGACTTTTGCCATGATAATTCTCCTTTTCTGACTACGCCGGGATCTTGTCCTGCTGGTTTTCCGGGGCGGCGGCGATAAATGCCGGCAGCGCCGTACAGGCGTCATAAACGGCTTTACAGCGCGGGAATCCGCTCAGATCGCAGCCCATGCGTTCGGCGTTAGCCCACTGCGGCACCAGGCAGCAGTCGGCGAGCGTCGGCGCATCGCCAAAACAAAACGCCCCGGATTGGCTTCGGCGCAGCAGTTGTTCAACCGCGCTCAACCCCTGCTGGATCCAGTGGGCATACCAGCGTTTTTTCTCTTCTTCACTGACCTTCAGCTCATCGCTGAGGTAGCGCAATACGCGCATGTTGTTGATGGGGTGGATGTCGCAACAGATGGCGTACACCACTTCCAGCACGCGCATGCGCTGCGGATCGTTCGCCGGTAGCAGCGGAGTCTGCGGGAAATGTCTGTCCAGCCAGTCAATAATCGCCAGCGACTGGCCCAGCGATTCACCGTTATCGGTGATAAGCGCGGGCACCAGACCCACCGGGTTCAGGCGGCGGTACTCCAGCGCGTTCTGCTGGCCGATACGGATGTTGACGCCTACCGTCTGGTGATCAATGCCCTTCAGCGCCATCGCAATCCGTACGCGGTAAGAGGCCGAACTATTAAAAAAACTGTACAGCTTCATCGCTCACCTCAAACAATTTTCACCGCGATCGGCGTTAACCCTTCGACGTTACCGGTGATGGTTTCGCCCTTCACCACCGCGCCCACGCCTTCCGGCGTGCCGGTGAAGATCAGGTCGCCCGGCTGCAGTTCGAAGAAGCCGGAGAGGTAGCTGATGGTCTCTTTCACATCCCAGATCAGATGTTCAATATCGCTGCGCTGGCGATCCTGGCCATCGACCTGCAGCCAGATTGGCGCTTTTTCAAGCGACGGCGCGTCGGCGACTTTATGCAGCGGAGCAATCGGCGCAGAGAGGTCAAACGCCTTGCCGATTTCCCACGGACGGCCCATCTGGCGCATCTCCATCTGACGGTCGCGGCGAGTCATATCCAGTCCGGTGGCGTAGCCCCAGATATACTCTTCGGCCTTTTCCAGCGGGATATCGCTACCTTTTTTACCAATAGCGACCACCAGCTCAATTTCATAGTGATAGTTGTCGGTCTGCGCCGGGTAGGCCAGGTTCAGGGTTTCGCCCGCGGCAACGGGGACCACGGCATCGGCCGGTTTGCAGAAGAAGAACGGCGGTTCGCGATCCGGATCAAAGCCCATTTCACGGGCGTGAGCGGCATAGTTACGGCCCACGCAGTAAACGCGGCGTACCGGAAACTGCTCGTCGCTGCCAACAACCGGAATCGCGACCGGAGCCTGGGGTTCAAATACGTATTTGCTCATTTTTCTTCTCCTGATTAATAGCGCGCTTCGCGGAACAGACCCAGGGCTTCCTGGACTGGCCTATCCGAGAAACTGAATAGCACGGTCTCTTCTGGCGTGTTAAAGGACACGCTGTGCCAGGTCGGCACGACAAAAATATCTTTCGCTTTAAAGCTGAAGGTCTGCTCACCGATGGTCACTTCGCCGCTGCCTTCTACCACGTGGTAGATGGTGCTATCGGTGGTGCGCGCCTGACGCGACCGGAAGCCTTTCGGCAGCAGTTGCAGGAAAGCGCCCATCGACGGCATCGGGTAGCCGCCGGTAACGGGGTTGACGTAGCGCATCTTGTAGCCATCCCACTCGTCGGCCTCGCCCAGACGCATCAGGTCATGCAGCGCCTCGCGGCTGCGGTCATAGCGGTAGTTGAAAATCGGTGATGAGTTGCCTACCTGGTGGCGCAGCGGCAGCATGTTGGCGGCGTAGCGCGGCAGATAATCACCCTCTTTACGCGTCACCGGCTGCTGTTCCTCCGGGTAATCTTCGGCAAAGCCGCAGCCGAGATAGTTCACCAGCGGCAGGTCAAGACCGTCGAGCCAGATAACCGGTTCGTCGCCCGGGTTGCCGTGGTCGTGCCAGCGCCACTGTGGGGTAAGGATAAAGTCGCCGGGGCTCATCTGGGTGCGCTCGCCGTCGACGGCGGTAAACGCACCGCGGCCTTCCACCACAAAGCGCAGCGCCGACTGGTTATGGCGATGGCTTGGCGCCACTTCGCCCGGCATGATCAGCTGCAGGCCCGCATACAGCGACGAGGTAATCGATGACTGGCCGCGCAGGCCGGGGTTCTCCAGCACCAGCACGCGGCGCACCGCCTCTTTCGCGCCAATCAGCGTGCCGCTTTCCATCAGCAGCGGGCGAATTTCCTGATAGTTCCAGTAGGCCGGTGCGCAGTTGGCGTTCGGCGTTTTGGGCACCAGGTGATGCAACGATTCCCACAGCGGCGTCAGGTTTTGCCCGGAAATGTGCTGGTAGAACTGTTGGCGATCGTGTTTTACATCCGCGGTCATTATTATTCTCCTTAACTTTTCACCGCGCCCATGACGGGCTGCGATTCGGGTACTCGGGATGACTGGCGTACGACCAGCGTCAGCAATGTCAGCATGACGGCGCTAACGGCGGCCGGAACGGCAATCACAAAGAACAGGGTGTCGAATGAGAAATTCATCGCCATCATCATACCGCCGGAGACCGAACCGACGATGGCGCCACAGCGGCCAATGGCGTTAGACCAGCTCACGCCGGTAGCGCGGCTTTGCGTGGGGTAAAGCGTCGCGGTCAGCGCGTTAAGCCCTACCTGCGAACCGCTAATGCCGATGCCGGTGCCGAAAATCGCCAGCGCCATCAGCCACAGGCCGTTTTCACTCAGGCCGATCATCACGATGCATACCGCGCCCAGCGCATAGCTGACGGCCAGCACCCAGAACGGATTGAATTTATCCATCAGTACCCCCAGCAACAGCGCGCCCAGCGTACCGCCGACCTGGAACGCGGCCGTCACCCAGGAGGCGTGTTGCAAATCGATACCGTGGTGGTTCAACAGCGTCGGCATCCAGCTCGAAAGCAGGTAGATGATCAGTAGACTCATAAAGAACACCACCCACAGCATCAGCGTGATGGTGAGCTGACGCCCGGCGAACAGCTGGCTGATGCTGCCCTTTTGCGTAGCGGCGGGTTCATCCAGCCAGAACTCGGTGTTTTCGTAGCGCTCGCCGGTCATCGCGCTGATCGTCCGGCTGATTTGTGCCTGCGGACGCTGACGGCGAACCAGCCAGTGCGGGGACTCAGGCAGCGCAACCAGCAGGCCGAAGAACAGCGCCAGCGGCAGCACGCCGCCCAGCACCAGAATACCGTGCCAGCCAATCACCGCCACCAGCTGCGCGCTGACGATGCCGCCGAGCGCCGAACCGAGGGTGAAGCCGCAGAACATCAGGGTCACCAGCGCACCGCGACGGCGGGACGGCAGATACTCTGAGGTCATGGTAATGGTGTTAGGCATCGCGCCGCCGAGGCCGAGGCCGGTTAAGAAGCGCAGAACAATTAACATTTCCAGATTGGGCGAAAACGCTGACAACAGGCTGAAGAGGCCGAACAGCGCGACGCACCATTCAATCACCCGTTTACGACCGAGTTTGTCGGAAAGCGGCCCACACAGCAGCGCGCCCGCGGTTAAGCCCAGCAAACCGGCGCCAAACAGCGGGGCAAGATCGGCGGCGCTCAGTTGCCAGTGCTCACGAATGGCCGGGGCGATAAAGCCGATGGCGGCGGTATCAAACCCGTCCATCATCACCACCAGGAAACAGCAGATAATGACGCGCCACTGCATCGCGCCGATAGGGGCGGCGTCGATTAGCGCCTGAAGTTCACGTCGTTGCGTCATAGGGAGGGCCTCGGTAAATGCAGGTTATCCATTTCGCCGTTCGCGCGTCTGGCCCGAACGGCACAGGGTAAGATGTTTCTTTTTTTGCTTTTATGTTGCCATTTTGTGATAAGAGAAATGAGTTGTACAATGGCATTTCATGCTCAAACATAACCTGGAGGTTATACCTGATGGCGGACTGGACGCAGAAACTGAAGCTTCATCATTTGCACATTCTGGTGGCGCTCGGCGAGCAGGGAAATCTCACCCAGGTGGCGAAGAAAATGCACATCACTCAGCCCGCGCTGTCGAAGTGGCTGACCCAGTTTGAAGAGGAGTTAGGCCTGACGCTGTTTGAGCGACACAGTAAAGGTCTACGTCCATCGGAGGGCGGCAAACTGCTGCTCCAGCATGCCCAGCGGCTGATAAACGATATCGAACGTTCACAGTTCGAGATGGAACGCTTTAAGCAAGGCGGGCTGGTTGGCAGCCTGAAAATTGGCTGCTCGCCGGTGGCCACCGACTGCGTTTCCCAGGCGATTTTCCCGCTGTTGGCCGAAATGCCGACGCTGCATCTGAATATTGAAGAAAAGGTGATGACGCCGCTGCTGCACGATTTACAGTCGGGGGTGGTCGATGTGGTGGTCGGGCGTATCGGCGGCCGGGCGCTGGAGCTGCCGCTGAACTATGAAGTGCTGTATACCGAACCGGTCTGTTTTGTCGCGCGTACCGACCATCCGCTGGCGCGCCTTGCCAGCCTGACGTGGAACGATCTGGCCTCGTGGCGCTGGATCGTCTGGCCGAACGGCACGCCGATCCGTCAGAGTATTGATAACGCGCTGGTGGAAAACGGCGTAATGCTGCCGGAGAACACCATCGAATCGGCATCGATGAACGTCAGCGTCAACCTGCTGCAAAGCAGCGATATGATCTCTATTCTTTCTTTACGCCTTGCCGAGCGCTACCAGCGCCAGGGGCAGCTGTCGATTCTGGCGCTGCCGCGCATTGAGCAGAAAGGCAGCGTTGGCGTATTCTGGCGTAAGAAGGATCTCCCGTCGCTGGCGCTGAGCCGTTTTCTCCACTATTTATCACACCCGGTACACATTGAAAGCTAACCTGTGGTCAGATGGCTAATGTTCCGCTTATCTATATCAGGTATGCTCAGATTTCATGATGTGATCGGTAGCACATTTCAGGGTTTAATTGTATGATGAATGCATTCCACCAAAGGTGAATCCCATGCTCAAATCACTGAATATTATCTGGCAATACCTGCGTGCATTCGTGCTGATTTACGCCTGCCTTTATGCCGGAATTTTTGTTTCGTCGCTGCTGCCCATCACCATCCCCGGCAGCATTATCGGCATGCTTATCCTCTTCGTCCTGCTGGCGCTGCAAATTCTGCCCGCCAAATGGGTCAACCCCGGCTGCTACGTGCTTATTCGCTATATGGCGCTGCTGTTTGTGCCGATTGGCGTTGGCGTGATGCAGTACTTCACGCTCTTGAGCGCGCAGTTTGGTCCGGTGGTGGTCTCCTGTACCGTCAGTACGCTGGTGGTGCTGGTGGTCGTGAGCTGGAGCTCACACCTGGTACACGGTGAACGTAACGTCGTTGGGCAAGAAGAGGCGAAAAAATAATGCTTCATTATATTTGGTGGTCGCTGCCGCTGACCCTGGTTGTCTTTTTTGCCGCCCGTAAGCTGGGCGCGCGTTTCAAAATGCCGCTGCTCAACCCGCTGCTGGTTTCTATGGTGGTGATTATTCCGTTCCTGATGCTGACCGGCATCCCGTACGACCACTATTTCAAAGGCAGCGAAGTACTGAACGACCTTCTGCAACCGGCGGTGGTGGCCCTCGCCTACCCGCTGTACGAACAGCTGCACCAGATTCGTGCCCGCTGGAAATCCATTATCACTATCTGCTTTATCGGCAGCGCGGTGGCGATGATTACCGGCACCACCGTGGCGTTAATGATGGGCGCATCGCCGCAAATCGCCGCCTCTATTCTGCCGAAATCGGTCACCACCCCGATTGCGATGGCAGTCAGCGGCAGCATCGGCGGTATTCCCGCCATCAGCGCAGTGTGCGTGATTTATGTCGGTATTCTCGGCGCGGTGTTTGGCCACACGCTGTTGAACCTGATGCGTATCACCACTAAAGCTTCGCGCGGCCTGTCGATGGGCACCGCATCGCACGCCCTCGGCACCGCTCGCTGCGCGGAGCTGGACTACCAGGAAGGGGCGTTTAGTTCACTGGCCCTGGTCATCTGCGGGATTATTACCTCGCTGATCGCACCGTTCCTGTTCCCGATTATTCTGGCCGCGGTGGGATAAAACGAGACAAATCACACATTTTCCAATGAGATTACATACGTTGCACTAACAATGAGATATTGATCACTAATTGTGGCATGCGAGCCCCGTACACTACGATCCCATTACATTGTTATGAGGCACAACGCCATGCATCCACGTTTTCAATCTGCTTTTACGCAACTGGCGGCAGACCTGCAGACCGCTATCGCTCCGCTGTTAGCCGATCCGCACTTCCCTGCTCTGTTAAGCGCCGGGCAGGTCTCATCGCTGCAGCAGGCGACGGGGTTGGACGAAGACGCGCTCGCTTTCGCGCTCCTGCCACTGGCCGCAGCCTGCGCCCGCGCAGACCTCTCTCACTTTAACGTTGGCGCCATTGCCCGCGGTGTCAGCGGCACCTGGTACTTCGGCGGCAACATGGAGTTTCTCGGCGCGACGATGCAACAAACGGTTCATGCCGAGCAAAGCGCCATCAGCCACGCCTGGCTACGCGGTGAAAAAGCGCTGCAGGCGATTACCGTTAACTACACGCCGTGCGGCCACTGCCGTCAGTTTATGAACGAGCTGAACAGCGGGCTGGCGCTGCGTATCAATCTGCCGGGCCGTCAGCCACACACGTTACAGGATTACCTGCCGGATGCTTTTGGCCCGAAAGATCTGGAGATCAAAACCCTGCTGATGGACGCGGAGGATCACGGCCATCCGCTTGATGGCGATGCGCTTTCACAGGCTGCGATTCGGGCCGCGAATCAGAGCCATACCCCGTACAGCCAATCGCCATCGGGCGTGGCGCTGGAACTGCGTGATGGTACTATTTTCAGCGGCAGCTATGCTGAAAACGCCGCGTTTAACCCCACGCTGCCACCGCTGCAGGGCGCGCTGAACCTGCTGAGCCTGAACGGTTATGATTACCCGGATATTCAACGGGCCATTCTTGCTGAACGCGCCGATGCCCCGCTGATTCAGTGGGATGCCACCGCCGCGACGCTGAAAGCGCTCGGCTGCCATAATATCGATCGCGTCCTGTTGGCATAACCCGTAGGCCTGATAAGCGTAGCGCCATCGGGCTGACTGGAGCAGATTGCCGGACGGCGGCTTTGCCTTATCCGGCCTACAAACGGCAATCCGCCTCCGTTGTCTAATTTCCCCGCAATTAAACGATGGTTTCTTGCGCTTGCCCGGCGGGTAAAGTAGCCTGATGTCTCCCTCGTCCACGGTTGAGCCAAGTTCATGTTAAAGCGTGTGTTATACAGCCTGTTAGTCCTGTGCGGCCTGCTGCTGTTGACCGTGCTGGGTCTTGACCGCTGGATGAGCTGGAAAACGGCGCCTTATATCTACGACGAGCTACAGGATCTTCCCTATCGCCAGGTGGGTGTCGTGCTTGGCACCGCGAAGTACTACCGTACCGGCGTCATCAACCAGTATTACCGTTACCGCATCCAGGGGGCGCTGAACGCCTACAACAGCGGCAAGGTCAACTATCTGCTGCTGAGCGGCGACAACGCGCTGCAAAGCTATAACGAGCCGATGACCATGCGCCGCGATCTGATCAAAGCCGGCGTGGCGCCGGAAGATATCGTGCTGGATTACGCGGGCTTCCGTACGCTCGATTCCATCGTCCGCACGCGTAAAGTGTTCGACACCAACGATTTCATTATCATTACCCAGCGCTTCCACTGTGAGCGCGCGCTGTTTATCGCCCTGCATATGGGCATTCAGGCGCAGTGCTACGCCGTACCGTCTCCGAAAGATATGTGGAGCGTTCGCCTGCGCGAATTCGGTGCCCGCTTCGGGGCGCTGGCCGATCTTTATCTGTTCAAGCGCGAGCCGCGCTTCTTAGGCCCGTTGATTCCGATTCCTGCCCAGCAAGAAGTGCCGGAAGGCGCCCAGGGATATCCCGCCGTCACGCCAGATCAATTGCTGGAGCTACAGAAAAAGAAGGCCAACTGAGTCTTTTCTGGAAACCCGTGTTCCTGTCATTACATTAGTTAATGAATTTCTATTACTAATGGTTCCTATTTGCATCTTATCTATTCCTGCGATCCACGCTAAACCACAATGATTATCAGGTTATTTGTGAATGCTTTCACAGAACCCTCCCCCTCATCCGCTTAGCCTGCCTGAAGTTGTTTCACTTTTTTTGCCTTAATTAAACTAATCATTAAGGAAGCAATTATGTCGCAACACGAATACCAGGATGAGCTGATTCCTGCCTTTACGCCGCTATTGGCGATCAAAGAAGCCTCCCGCTGCCTGCTGTGCCACGATGCACCGTGCAGCCAGTCTTGCCCCGCGGAAACCGACCCTGGCAAGTTTATTCGCTCGGTATATTTCCGTAACTTTAAAGGTGCTGCCGAAACCATTCGAGAAAATAATGCGTTGGGCGCGGTTTGTGCACGCGTCTGCCCTACGGAAAAACTTTGCCAGCAGGGCTGTTCCCGCTCGGGCATAGATACGCCGATTGATATCGGCCGCCTGCAGCGTTTTGTCACCGACTTCGAGCAGCAAACGGCGATGCAGATTTACCAGCCGGGCCGCAAGGACAAAGGGAAAGTCGCGATCGTGGGCGCTGGCCCCGCGGGGCTACAGGCTAGCGTCACGCTCACCCATCTGGGCTATGACGTCACCCTTTTTGAAAAAGAGGCCCAACCGGGCGGCTGGTTGCGTCACGGTATTCCAGAGTTTCGCCTGCCGCAAAAGGTGCTGGATACTGAAATTGCCCGCATCATCGACATGGGCGTCACCGTGCGCTGCGGCTGCGAAGTCGGTAAAAACCCGACGCTTGCTGAACTGAAAGCCGACTACCGCGCAGTGCTGCTGACCGTCGGAATGTCCAAAGGCTCAACGCTGCCCCTGTTTAACGAGGCAATTCCGGTCGAAATCGCCGTCGATTTCCTCCAGCGCGCCCGAATGTCAGGCGGCAACATCACCGTACCGGAAAGCGCCCTGATTATCGGCGGCGGCGACGTGGCGATGGACGTTGCCAGTACGCTGAAAATTCTCGGTTGTCCGTCCGTCACCTGCGTGGCCCGCGAAGAGCTGGCCGAATTTCCGGCAAGCGATAAAGAGTTCACGACCACCCAGGCGCTGGGCGTATCGATTATCGATGGCTTTACCCCCATCAGCGTCACGGGCAACAAGGTGACGTTCCAGCACGTTCGCCTGCCCGGCGAGCTGACGCTAACGGCAGAGCGCATTTACCTCGCCGTCGGTCAACGCGCCGAACTGGATGCCTTTGCGGACATTCAGGTCCAGCGCAACATCGTGGAAACGCACAACTACCAGACCAGTGACCCTGCGCTGTTCGCCGCGGGCGATATTGTCAAAGGAGACAAAACCGTGGTCTACGCCGTGAAGACCGGGAAAGAAGCCGCTCAGGCCATTCATCACTATTTAGAGGAGGCATGAACATGTTAACCAAAGATCTGTCGGTCACCTTCTGCGGCGTCAAATTCCCTAACCCGTTCTGCCTCTCATCTTCACCGGTGGGCAACTGCTACGACATGTGTGCCAAAGCCTATGACAGCGGCTGGGGCGGTATCGTGTTTAAAACCATTGGCTTCTTCATCGCCAACGAAGTCTCGCCGCGCTTCGATCATCTGACCAAAGAAGATACCGGGTTTATCGGCTTTAAAAACATGGAGCAAATTGCCGAGCATCCGCTGGCAGAAAACCTGGCGGCGATCCGCCAGCTTAAGCTGGATTACCCCGACAAAGTGCTGATCGCCTCGATCATGGGCGAAAATGAGCAACAGTGGCAGGATCTGGCGAAGCTCGTCGAGGAAGCCGGCGCTGACATGATTGAGTGCAACTTCTCCTGCCCGCAGATGACCTCTCACGCCATGGGCAGCGATGTCGGGCAAAGCCCCGAACTGGTCGAGAAATACTGCCGGGCGGTGAAGCGCGGTTCGTCTCTGCCGATGCTGGCCAAAATGACGCCGAATATCGGTGATATGTGCGAAGTGGCGCTGGCGGCCAAACGCGGCGGGGCTGATGGTATAGCGACCATCAACACCGTGAAATCCATTACCAATATTGACCTTAACCGTAAAATCGGCATGCCGGTGGTCAACGGCAAATCCAGCGTATCAGGGTATTCCGGTAAAGCCGTGAAGCCCATTGCGCTGCGCTTCATTCAGCAATTGCGCACTCATCCCGACCTGAAGGACTTCCCTATCAGCGGGATTGGCGGGATTGAAACATGGGAAGACGCCGCCGAGTTTTTACTGCTGGGCGCGGCGACGCTACAGGTGACAACGGGCATCATGCAGTACGGTTATCGTATTGTCGAAGATATGATAAGCGGCCTGTCCCACTACCTTAACGATCAGGGCTTTGATTCGCTTGATGAGATGATTGGCCTCGCGAATCACAACATCGTACCGGCTGAAGACCTCGACCGTAGCTATATCGTCTATCCGCATATTAATCAGGAAAAATGCGTCGGCTGCGGCCGCTGCTACATCTCCTGCTATGACGGCGGACATCAGGCGATGGAGTGGAATGAGGAGACCCGCGCGCCGCACTGCAATACTGAAAAATGCGTCGGCTGCCTGCTCTGCGGTCACGTCTGCCCGGTGGCCTGTATTAGCCTTGGGGAGATTACCTTCAAACCGGGCGAAAAAGCGCACGCTGTGGTGCTTTAACGTCCTTCAACACACCGGCTCGCTCTGCGGGCCGGATGGATAAAGCTATGAGCACACTTGTCGCCATCGCGCTAACGACCGGTATTTTATCCGGTATCTGGAGTTGGGTGGCCGTGACCTGGGGGTTGCTTAGCTGGGTGGGTTTTCTGGGCTGTACCGCGTATTTTGCCTGTCCACAGGGCGGGCTAAAAGGGCTGGGTATTTCGTTTTGTACGCTGGTCAGCGGCGTATTCTGGGCAGAAGTCATTATCCACGGCAGCGCGCTATCGCCAGCGCTGACGATTGTCAGCTATCTGCTGACAGGGGTTGTGGCCTTCGCTATGTGTCTTCAGGCCAAGAATGGCTGGCTTTCTTTTGTTCCCGGTACCTTTATCGGCGCCTGTTCAACCTTCGCCTGCAACGGCAGCTGGCGAGTCGTGCTGCCTGCACTGCTGGTGGGGCTGGTTTTTGGCTATGCGATGAAAAACAGCGGATTGTATATTGCGGCCCGTAGCAAGTAGCGATGCCAGGCAGCACAGTAAAAAGCCCGGCATGTTGCCGGGCTTCTTTTACCGATCTTACAGCTCTTATTTCTTACGCGCGTATTTCAGGGAATCCAGCGCAACCGCGAAGATAATAATCGCGCCCTTGATGATGTATTGCCAGTACGGGTTCACGCCGATATAAGTCAGACCGTAGTTGATAACCGTAAAGATGATCACACCGGTCACCACGCCGAGCACCGTACCCACACCGCCGCTGAATGAAACCCCACCCACGACGCAGGCCGCGATGGCATCCAGTTCGTACATGAAGCCGAGGTTGTTAGTTGCAGAGCCGATACGACCGGCTTCCAGCATTCCGCCGAAGGCATAGAACACGCCGGACAGCGCATAAATCACCAGCAGGTTCAGCGCCACGTTAACGCCAGAAACTTTCGCCGCTTCCGGGTTGCCGCCGATGGCGAAGATATTTTTACCAAAGCGGGTCTTGTTCCACAGGATCCAGACAAACCCTACGGCAATCAACGCGTAGAAAGTAATGTATGAAAGGCGGAAGCTACCGAGTGCGATAAACCCTTGCGTGAAGGTCGAGAAACCGCTGTCAAAGCCGGAAATCGGCGACGCGCCCACGAAGTCGTAGTACAGGGAGTTGATACCGTAAACGATGATCATCGTACCCAGCGTGGTGATGAACGGCGTTACGTTCAGGTAAGCAATGATAATCCCGTTAATCAGGCCGATCACCGCGCCAATCGCGCAGACAATCAGGATGACCACAAAAATGGGCATGGTGGCCAGTTCCGGGAACACCTTGTTGGCGTTCTCCATCGACTGTAGCAGCGTTGCCGCAATCACCGCCGCGAGGCCAACCTGACGACCCGCCGACAGGTCGGTGCCCTGGGTCACAATCAGCCCGGCAACGCCGAGGGCAATAATAATACGTACGGAAGACTGAGTCAGGATGTTGCTAAGGTTCAACAAACTTAAGAAAGTCGGGTCCTGGATAATAATAATGGCCAGCAGAACCAAAAGAACAACGTAAATACCGCCATCTTTCAGATAAGTGAGAAAGCTTTTTTTATTTAACGCACTCATGTCGAGCCCCTGAAATTAAAGGTGCAATGACGCAAGACGGAGAATTTCGTTTTGCGTTGCGGTTTTCGTTTCTACAATTCCGGCAACCAGGCCATTACTCATGACAAGGATACGGTCAGTAATACCCAGCAGCTCTGGCATTTCTGAAGAAATAATAATGATCCCTTTATCTTTCTTCGCCAGTTCAGCGATTAATTGATAAATTTCAAATTTCGCACCCACGTCGATACCACGAGTCGGCTCGTCCAGCATCAGAATTTCAGGCTGCGTTAACAGCCAGCGTCCAATAATGACCTTCTGCTGGTTACCGCCGGATAACGAACCAATTTGCGTGTGATGCCCAGGGGTTTTTACGCGCATCGAGTCGATAACCCATTGGGTATCGCTCTTCATGCGAGAATTATCCAGCAGGCCCACTTTGTTTTTATAGCTCTTGATATTCGAAATTAAGGAGTTAAACCCAATATCAAGGTAGGCATAAATACCGGTTGAGCGGCGTTCTTCGGTAACGAGCGCGAAGCCGTTATTAATGGCTTCATTGGCGGTATGGTTGTTGATTTTCTTACCGTGCAGGGTAATGGTCCCGCTCGACTTTTCACGCACGCCGAACAGCGTTTCAACGATATCGGTACGCTTGGCCCCCACCAGCCCGGCGATCCCGAGGATTTCCCCTTTACGCAGCTGGAACGAGACGTCGCGAATCGATGGCTGGCGCAACGAAGTCAGATGCTGAACATCAAGGATCACTTCGCCCGGTACGTTCTGCCTGTCCGGGAAACGCTGGTTCAGCGAACGTCCCACCATCATGGCGATGATCTTGTCCATATCCAGCCCTTCCAGCGGCTGGGTAGCAATCCACTGCCCGTCGCGCAGAACGGTGATTTCATCGCACAGCTGGAAGATTTCTTCCATCTTGTGCGAGATGTAAACGATGCCGCAGCCGCGCTCTTTCAGCTTACGGATAATGGTGAACAGATGGTTCACCTCTTTCTCCGTCAGCGATGAGGTCGGTTCATCCATAATCACGATTTTCGCGTTATAGGAGAAGGCTTTCGCGATTTCAATCATCTGCATCTGCGAAACAGATAACGTGCCCACGCGCGCACGCGGGTCGATATCAATATCCAGCTCATCAAAGATGGCTTTGGTATCGCGATACATTTTGTCCTGATCGACAAACATGCCTTTGGTGGGATAACGCCCCAGCCACATGTTGTCCATCACGGAGCGTTGTAATACCAGGTTCAGTTCCTGGTGGACCATCGAAATACCGTTTTCCAGCGCCTCTTTAGCGGAATGAAAATCGATTTCCTTACCCTGGAAGAGAATGCTGCCGGAATCTTTTTGATAGATTCCAAATAGGCATTTTAATAACGTTGATTTGCCCGCACCGTTCTCACCCATTAATGCATGGATAGAATGTGGACGAACTCTCAGGTTAACATTATCGAGTGCTTTTACGCCGGGAAAAGACTTGTTGATCTGGCTCATTTCCAACAAGAATTCACCTGACGGCTCTCTATTATTGTTGTCCATATATATACCTGGCCGCGATAATTCTGAGTCAGTATTTATGGGGCGCACGAACGTACGCCCCATATATTTAAAGATTACTTACCGGTGAATTGGCTAAGGTTATCTTTATCTACGCCAACGTACGGTACGCGGACGATTTTGTTTTCAATTTTCCAGGTAGTGCCATCAGCGGCACCTTTACCTTCAGCCAGGTTTTTCGCCAGATCGAAGGTGGCTTTCGCCTGGTTGTTGGCATCGTTCAGCACGGTACCTGCCATTGCACCGGATTTCACCAGCGCCAGGGCTTCCGGCAGGGCGTCGACACCGAACACAGGGATGGAAGATTTGTTGTGCGCTTTCAGCGCTTCAACCGCACCCATCGCCATCGCGTCGTTGTTGGCGATCACGACTTCAATCTTGTTGGCGTTCGGGCCAGACAGCCACGCGTCCATTTTATCTTTCGCCTGAGCGGTATCCCACATTGCGGTATCCAGCTGCAGCTGCTGAGTTTTCAGGCCTTTATCGTTCAGCTCTTTGATAACATAGGTGGTACGCGCTTCCGCGTCCGGGTGGCCGGGTTCGCCTTTCAGCAGGACGAACTGAATCTGGCCATCTTTGTTCAGATCCCAGTTCGGGTTTGCCGCCCAATGTTTAGCAATCAGGTCGCCCTGGATAATACCGGACTCTTTTGAATCGGTACCGACATAGAAGGCTTTGTCATAGCTATCCAGCGCTTTACGCGAAGGTTCTTTGTTGAAGAAAACGATCGGCACGTTCTGGCCGCGCGCTTTTTCAATCACCGTGCCCGCAGCTGCCGGGTCAACCAGGTTGATCGCCAGCGCTTTCACGCCTTTAGCCAACAGCACGTCAATCTGGTCGTTCTGCTTGGACTGGTCGTTCTGGGAGTCGTTCATCAGCAGCTGAACATCCGGGGCAGATTTGCCGTCTTTCTCAATCGCCTTGCGCACAACGGACATGAAGTTGTCGTCGTATTTATAGATAGTCACACCGATACGGGTATCGGCAGCGTGCGCTGCGGCACCGAAAAACATACTGGCCATCAGAGCAGACAGGGTTAACACCTTCTTATTCATGGTATCTCCGGTTTTATTATGCAGGGTAGTACGGGTGAAAATAGTCGGCGGGCATGGTTAATGGAATGTTACCACCCGACGAAATTCACTGATCAAAATTTGTTCTTCCGTGTTGAGTAACGATCCAGAGTACGATTTATTCTGTGTTTGCAGCTGGTCTACGCTATAAAAAGTGATTAATCACCGTTACATCATGTTTCAGCCTGATAAACGCTGCCACTATAGCCATCGCGATGTTAACAATCTGTGAATTTACTCACAGATTGAAAACGGTTACATCGGATTAACAATTTAGTTCGTGATGGGATGCACAAATTGCCGCAGGGCCACCGAGTGGCGGCGAACCAGGGTTGGCATAAAGCAGTGCGTAGCGTCGCCGTCGAGCTTCCCGGCTGCGCCGAGCAGCGCCAGCTCCGTGGCCTGTTTTGCCATAGAAACAATCGGATAGCGGACGGTGGTGAGTTGAGGATCGGTATAGCGCGCAATCGGGATATCGTCAAAACCAATCACCGAAACCTGCTGCGGCACCGCAATGCCGTTATCTTTGAGCGCGCTTAGCGCCCCGGCAGCCATGTTGTCGTTGTAGGCAAAAACCGCCGTCAGCCCGGCGTTGCGCCCGAGCAGTTCAACCATTGCCGCCTCGCCGCCCTGCATGTCTGGCGTCCCGGTGCCAACCCAACTGTCCGGCGCCACGATGTTCTGCTCCAGTAAGGCTCGCGCCCACCCTTCCCGGCGCATGTCGTCGTCTTCGATGTTGTGACTGGAGGCCAGGTAGCCAATACGCTGATGGCCATGATTGAGCAGCATTCGGGTGCCCATCAACGCGCCACTGACGTTGTCGAGGCAAACGCAGCGGTGCGCATAGCCGGGAACGATACGATTGATCAGCACCATACCGGGCATTTGCGCCATAAATTCAGCCAATTCCCGGTCGCTTAGCGCTTTTGAATGGACGATCAGCGCGCTACACCGCTGGCGTATCAGCACTTCAATGGCGTTACGCTCTTTGTCCGCTTCGTGATAGCTGTTGCCAATCAGCACGTTTTTTTGGTACTGCTGGGCCACCGTATCAACGGCTTTCACCAGCGCACCAAAGAAAGCATCGGAGACATCCATCACGACCACGCCAATGGTATCGCTGACCTGTGTCGCCAGCGCCTGGGCGTTAGCGTTGGGCCGATAGCCTAACGCGGCAACCGCTTTCATCACCGCCTCGCGGGTATCCTGACTCACCAGCGCGCTGTTATTCAGCACCCGGGAAACGGTAGCAACGGAAACGCCAGCCTGGCGCGCGACATCACGAATGGTGACCATACTCACCGCCCGATTGAATAGTGCTGCATTTCACGTGACACCTCCTGGGTCCATCAAGATGCGCTATTCTGGCAGCGAGCTGGCGGCAACTACGTGAGGGCGGTCACACGTCTGGAAACGGTTACATCCATTTTGTTAATGGTTGTGATCTCGATCGTTATCTAAATGTATTGCGGAATGAAACGCCAGCGGCTTTTGCCGTCAGCTGCCGCCATAGCCATTCCACCGGCCCCTGACGGAATCGGCGCAGCCACAGCATGGAAAAGAGAATATTGACCAGCCAGACAGGAACCACGAAAGCCAGCAACGTCAGGCGGTCGAATTCCATAAACAGACCGAAATGATAGAAGAGCGTGGTGCAGATAAGCGTTTGTAGCAGGTAGTTGGTGAGCGCCATGCGGCCCACGCAGACGACGGCGGCGGCAAGTTTAGAACGGCTGATTTGCGGCCAGTAGCCATAGGCCAGCGCCGCGTAGCCCAGCGTCTGGATGGGCGCGCTGATTTCCCGCGGGGCCTGTAACAAGAAAGCGCACCAGCGGTAGTCCCAGCCGAGATGCCACTGTGCGGCAATCGCGGGCAGATTAATCACCATGCCGAGGGGAATGCAAAGGGCCGCACAGCGGCGATAATGACGAAGGCTGAACTGCCCTTTCAGCCAGCCGCAGCGCATCAGCGCCGCCCCCATCAGCATCATGCCCGCCAGCTGCCAGCCATACTGTGCGCCCAGCGCCAGCAGGTTAGCGGATAACATATCGGCGCGATTGCTGAACGCCTCCAGGCCGCCGTTCAGCTTCCAGTAGTGTTCATACAGCAGGCTCGAAGCATCCGGTATCCATGAGCGGCTCTGCCCCGTATCGGCAATCAGCCCCAGCAAGATAAGCACCGCCACGCCGACCATATAGAGCATCACGCCGGTATTAAACAGCGCTTTGACTTCACCTGCATCCCGTACCAGCCGCCAACAGATAAGCCCCACCAGCGCGTAGGCCAGCAGAATATCGCCGTCCCAAAACAGCAACGCATGGATAAAACCCAGCAGCGCCAGCAGCGTTAAACGGCTTTGGATCCAACGAGAACCGCGCGGTAGCAATAGCTGTAGCCCGGCGCCAAACAACAGCGCGAAGAGAGTCAGGAATTTGACCTGGGCAAAGAGATCGAGAATAGCCCACGTCCAGGCATCGCGCGAGGTGACCTCGCCATACCAGGCCGGGTTAAGATAGGCGGCCTTCGGCAAGCCGAAGGCGCTGATGTTCAGCAGCAGGATCCCAAGAATGGCAACGCCACGAATAAAATCCAGCGTGACGTTTCTCTCCATGTTCCCTGCTCCGCTGACGTATTAGTTGTGGTGACGCACTGCGCGCAAGAACTCCTGGCGGGTGTTCTGGCTGGACTTAAACAGACCGCCAAGCGACGTGGTCGTGGTCGCACTGGTGGCATCGCGAATGCCGCGCGCTTTCACGCAGTAGTGCACCGCGTCAATAGAAACCGCCACGTTGTTGGTCCCCAGCAGCGTTTGCAGCGCGGTCAGAATTTGCTGCGTTAAACGCTCCTGCACCTGTGGGCGCTGGGCGAAAAACTGCACGATACGGTTAATTTTCGACAGACCAATCACCGAATCTTTCGGGATATAGGCGACGGTCGCTTTACCATCAATAGTCACGAAATGATGTTCACAGGTGCTGGTTAGCGTGATGTCACGCACCGTCACCATTTCATCAACCTTCATTTTATTTTCAATGACGGTAATTTTCGGGAAATTGGCGTAATCCAGACCAGAGAAAATCTCGTCCACATACATTTTGGCGATGCGGCGCGGCGTTTCCATCAGACTGTCATCACTTAAATCGAGATTCAGCAACTGCATGATCTCAGTCATATGTCCGGTAATCAGGCGCTTTCGGGTTTCATTATCCATTTCGCGCACCGGTGGGCGCAGCGGAGTTTCCAGACCACGGGCGACCAGCGCTTCGTGTACCAGGACCGCTTCTTTACTCAGTGATGACATTATTATTTCTCCTGCAGGTGTGCACTTTGCTTTTGTCGGTGCAAAGTTTGCACTCATTGTGCGTGAGGCGACGCACAGAATCCAGTATTCGTCGCGATAATTATTGCAATCGCTCTTACCTTTCAGACTTCGGGCGCCAGACCAGCGCGCCGCCAATCAACAGCGCCACTGCGGCAACCCCCAGCGCGGGCTCCAGTCGTTGGGTCAGCCAGGTCGAGAGCGCCGAAGTCATCGGCCCTATCAGCTGTCCGACGGCATAACCGGTGGTCAGCAGTCCGGCCATATAGCGGGCGTGATTTGGCGCCAGCTCGCGGCCATACAGTAGCGACAGTTGAACGGCGGCCAGAAAACCGCCGCCCACCAACAGCGCCCCGCACACCAGCCCGCTGATTCCCGGCAGCAGCCAGGCCATTAGCACCCCCAGCCCCTGTAACCACAATACGACCGCCAGACGCTGATAAGCGTGACCGTATCGACGCAACGCGATACTCAGCCCAATACCTATCATGCTCGCCAGGCCGAACACCGGCCAGATAAATTGTGCAAACAGATTCTCAGGAAAACGCTGGCTCGCCATTTGCGATAAAAAGGTGGCGGGCAGAATATAACCAAAGCCCGCCAGACTGTAACTCCACACCAGGCGCTTCAGATTGACGGTTAACGTCAGCGGATCGGGTTTTTCACCGCTACGGTGCAGCTCGCCGGGACGCGGCAGCCAGCGGCCAATCAATGCCACCAGCAGCAGCGCCAGCACGCCGTACAATTGCCATCCCGCCGCCGCACTCAGCGACTGCGCGTGGATAAAGACCGCCAGCAGACCGCTTATCGCGATCCCCGCCCCCGGCCCGGCAAACACCGCCGCACTGAGCCCCGGTCTGGCATAACGCGCTAGCCGTTCATTGACCCATGCCGCCGTCAGCACCATCGCCCAGCCGCTCATGCAGCCGATGACAAAACGTAGCGCGCCGTGCAGCCAGGCGTTATCCGCTAACGCGGACAGAAAGGTCAATGCCACCGCACCAATGATGCCAAGATACAGCCGGGCCTCAACGCCGCGATGGGTACGCATGGCATCCCAGGCTCCCACCAGATAACCCAGATAGTTAAGCGCCGCCACCAGCCCGGCGCTGGTCAGCGTCAGCTCACCTTCCGCGATCATCAGCGGCACCTGAGGCGTAAAAGCAAAGCGGCCAATCCCCATCGTGGCCACCAGCACCAGAAAGCCGCTGAGCGCAATTCGTACCGGCATGAAAGCCTCAAATGTGAATGTAAAGTTATCTTTATGATGCAACATGTAAATGTTATGCGGAAGTGAAAGTTACTCACCAGCGATGAATTATCTGTATGATGGGACTATTAATTCTGACCAAAACCGCGAGGAGCCCGCATGGAAATGCTTGAAGAGCACCGCTGTTATGGCGGCTGGCAACAGCGCTGGCAGCACCATTCCACCACGCTGAACTGCCCGATGACGTTCAGTCTGTTTTTGCCACCGGAAGGTAAAAAAACGCCGCCGCCGGTACTGTACTGGCTGTCCGGTCTGACCTGCAATGACGAGAACTTCACCACCAAAGCGGGCGCGCAGCGCGTTGCCGCAGAATTAGGTATTGTGCTGGTCATGCCCGACACCAGCCCACGCGGTGAAGGCGTGGCGAACGATGCCGCTTACGATCTTGGCCAGGGTGCTGGCTTCTATTTAAACGCCACCCAGGCGCCGTGGGCCGCACACTTCCGCATGTATGATTACCTGCGTGAAGAACTGCCAACGCTGATTCAGGAACAGTTCAACGTGAGTGAACGCTGCGCCATCAGCGGCCATTCGATGGGCGGCCATGGCGCACTGATGCTGGCGCTGAAAAATCCGGGCAAATATTGCAGCGCCTCGGCCTTTGCGCCCATCGTCAACCCGAGCCGTGTGCCCTGGGGAAAGAAAGCCTTTAGCGCCTATCTCGGTGACGATATCGCCCGCTGGGCCGAGTGGGACAGCACCGAGCTGCTGCTGGCAAGCCGCGCTGAAGCGCCGATTCCGCTGCTGATTGACCAGGGAGATAACGATCAGTTCCTCGCCGACCAGCTACAGCCCGCGGTGTTTGCCGAAGCCGCGCGGCAGAAAGACTGGCCGCTCACCCTGCGCATTCAGCCGGGTTACGACCACAGCTATTACTTTATTGCCACCTTTATTGAAGACCATCTGCGGTTCCACGCCGAGCATCTCTTTGCGTAGTTCGGATAAGCGTAGCGCCCCGTCCGGCAATGCCCTACCCTGCCGGATGGCGGCGTAAACGCCTTATCCGGCCTACAAATTAGCGCCCGGCAGCGTGTAGGGATATGCCTTGCGATACTGCAACGGCGTTTTACCCATATTCTTGCGAAAACAGGTAATAAACCACGCGTATTCGGTAAAACCGACCCGTTCAGCAATTTCCCGCACCGAGAGCTGTGAATGCAACAATAATTCGCAAGCCTGACGAATTCTCCGCATCATCAAATATTCCTGAATCGTGCCGCCGGTCTCATCATGAAAACGCCGCGAGGTGTGTCCGCGCGAACAGCCCATTACCGCCGCAATCTCCTCCAGCGAACAGCGTTCGTGGTAGTGATTTTCCAGCCAGCGAATAATGGTCGATGAAAAGGTATTATGCCCGGTCGCCTGCTCCTGCTGCGGCAGCAGACTAATCAGCTGCATAATCAGAAAGGCGCTGTCGCTGGTGCTCCAGCTCTCCTCGTGGGTCAACGTTTCAAAGCGTTGTAACAGCGTTTCAATCACCGGCTGCAGGTCACCAACGTCAAACACCCGCGCCTTCTCACCGCGCCCACACAGCTGGCGCAACAGCATCTGCTGACGAGGAAAATCCCGCAGCCAGGGTTCCAGCAGCAGCGGGTTAAAGTGTAGGGTCGTACGATGGTAAAGGTTACGTTCATCCTGCTCGACGTACACCTTGTGCAGCTTGCCGGGCGGAAAAATAAACAGGCGCCCCGGTTTTACCGTGTACTGCTGGTGCTCCATCAGCGCAATCCCAACGCCACGCGACACCGAGAGAATCTCCGCACACTGGTGCCAGTGATAGTAATTGGCGGGCATATTCTGCATCCGATTGAAATAAATCGATTTATCGTTGAGATGGATCTGCTCAAGATAAGTCGTGTCTTCCGTTCGCTGGGAGTGAGCCACCGCGTTTGCCTCGAATGTTAATAAACTTAAACTTTCATCATCGAAGTAAAATTTTCAGGCCAAAATACGCCATAAAATTATTTTTAATTACCTGACATGCGTAAAAGTAAGAGCGCAATCACATTTGCCTGCCTGCGCAAATTCCTATTATTCGTCCGCCATCAACGATATGAAACGGGATTTCATCATGCGGACGAAACAAGAATACAGTGCACAAGTAATACGTTGGATTACGGCAGCGGTTCCCCATCTGTCGGCCGATTGCACGCGCCTTCACGCAGGAAACACCGCTGCGCAATACCCGGACGAGGTTGCCGGAATGGAAGGTTTTATTCGTCTGCTGTGGGGGCTGTTTCCACTGGTTAGCGGCGGCACAACGCCGGAGTGGCACGATAAATTCATTACCGGGGTGCGTAACGGCTGTAACCCGCAGCATCCCGGCTACTGGGGCGATGTTGGCGATAACGATCAGCGCTGCGTTGAGATGGCCGCGTTTGGTTTCGGTCTGGCGCTACCGAACAACGGACTGTGGCAGGCGCTGTCCGCCGCTGAGCAGGATAACCTCGCGCGCTGGCTCAGCCAAAGCGCGGATGTCGCCGTGCCGGACAATAACTGGCACTTTTTCCCGGTGCTGATTCAACTGGGTCTGAAGTGCGTTGGCCGTGAATATGACATGGCGGTGATCCACCGACATCTTGATGCCATCGAACCTTTCTGGCTCGGCAACGGCTGGTACTGCGACGGTAAAGGCAAGCCGCGCGATTACTACATCTCCAGCGCCTTCCATTTCTATGGCCTGATCTACAGCCATTTTATGCAGGACGTCGACCCGGAGCGCTGCCTGCGCTACCGCCAACGAGCCCAGCAGTTTGCCCTGGATTATCGCTATTACTTCACCGCCGACGGCGCGGGCATTCCGTTTGGCCGTAGCCTGACCTATCGCTTTGTGCAGGTCGCCTTCTGGAGCGCCGTGGCGTTTACCGGGCTGGACGTCTTCACGCCGGGCGTGGTGAAAGGGCTGATTTTGCGCAATCTGGAGCACTGGCAGACGCAACCATTCCTCGACGCCGACGGTCTGTTTACGATCGGCTATGCCTACCCGAACCTCATTATGGCCGAAGACTATAACAGCCCCGGCTCACCATACTGGGCGCTAAAGGCAATGCTGATTCTGGCATTACCGCAAGAGAGCGACTTCTGGCAGGCCGAGTGCGAACCGCTGCCCGCATTGCCGACCATTCACCCGATTCCCGAAGCCGGGCAAATCATCGTGCATAGCTGTGAAAACCGCCACGCCTGGATGCTGATGTCCGGTCAGTTCGACAAGAACAACTTTGTCAACTTTGAGCAAAAATACTGCAAATTCGCCTATTCCAGCCAGTTCGGCTTCACCCTGGAGCGCGGGCGTTATGGGCTGAATCACGCCGCCGTCGATTCCATGCTGCTGTTCAGTGCGGGGGATGACTATTATCGCGGCCGCCGCGAGTGCGACAGTTCGCAAGTGACCGCGCATTGGGTACGCAGCGAGTGGCGTCCGTGGGACGACGTCGAGGTCACCAGTTGGCTCATCCCGCTGGAAAGCGGCCACGTTCGCATTCATCGCGTGAACACACCGCGAGCGCTGAACTGCGTCGAAGGGGGATTTGCCGCCAACCGTCATCGCCAGACGCGGCTCGAACAACTTGCCGATGCAGCCACCGTGCAAACGGCAGATGATTACAGCCAGATGGTGAATCTTTACGGCAATCGCCAATCGCTTGTCGTTACCACGCCGCCAAACAGCAATGTGCTGTATGCCGCACCCGCTGATATTCCCTGCCTGTCCGCGTCGCTGAGCCCCGGTACCCACTGGCTGGCCTGCTACGTCAGCGCTGACCAGGGCACCGCATGCCCGCTGCCGGAGGGGCTGAATTTTGACCCTGCTACACCACAAGTCACCGTGAACGGTAACCCGTTCACGCTGGTATAAACCTGACCTCTGAATCACGGCGGAGACCGTAATGACAACCACAATTCAGTCGACTCGTTCGGCGTATATCAAGTTAAGTCTCTTTGTTTTCCTCTTTACCTTCACCTGGGCGGCAAGCTTCGGCCTGTACGCCATCTGGCTTGGCGACAAAGCCGGGCTGGACGCTGTCGATATTGGCACCGTGTTTGCGGTGAATGGCGTATTCGCCGTGGTGATTAAGCCGGTGTACGGCTACATCATGGATAAAATCGGCATGAAGAAGCACCTGCTCTATTTTGTCTGTATTGTCTCGGCGCTGATGGCCCCCTTCTATATCTGGATCTACCTGCCGCTGCTGCAAAGCCACTTTATCAGCGGGATGATCGTCGGCGCGCTGTTCTTTAGCCTCGGCTGGTATGCCGGCGTCGCGGCGGAAGAGTCCTATGTCGACCGCTTCAGCCGCCTGTACGATATGGAGTTTGGTCGCATCCGTATGTGGGCGGCGCTGGGCTGGGCCACCGCCTCGTCGTTCTCCGGCTTCCTCTATAACATCTCGCCTAAAATCAACTTTGCCATCAGCAGCGTCTCGGCGCTGTGTATGTTCGCCGTGCTGCTGACGCTGAAGGTGGACCATTTCGGCCAGGAGGAAAACAACGTCCTGTCGAAAGATAAGATTGTGATTACCGACGTGCTGCACCTGCTGACGAACCGCAAATTCTGGATGTTTGCGCTCTATATTGCCGGCGTGGCGTGGATGATGTTTATCGCCGAGCAGCAGTTCTCCCGCTACTTCGTCACCTTCTTTGCCACCAAAGAAGAAGGTAACGCCATGTTCGGTTATATGAGTACCGCCCAGTCCGCCGCCGAGTTCTTCGGCATGATGCTGGTGCCCGCCATTATCAATCGCATCGGTGCGAAGCAGGGGATGCTGCTCACCGGGCTGGTGATCAGCCTGCGTTTGATTATCTCCGGCCTGACCAGCGACCCGCTGATTATCTGCCTGGTGAAACCGCTATACGGCATTGAAATCGCGCTGATTCTGGTGTCGGTATTTAAGTATATCGCCGAACATTTCGACAAACGCGTTAACGCCACCATGTACCTGCTGGGCTACCAGGCGATGATTTACGTCGGTTCTATTGTGGTCGCGCCGCCTGCGGGCTACGCCTATCAGACCATCGGTTTTGAGCATACCTATCTGATTATGGGCATTATCGCCCTGGTCTTTACCGGCGTATCCGCCCTCACTCTCTCTGCCTGCTACAGCCACAAGAAGCACGCTGTAGGCCAGGAAATCAAACACGAAGCGATTAATTAAAAACGGGAATATGACAGCATGACGTCTGAAACGATCAGCAAAGAACCGCTCGCCTGCCAACCGCTCCAGCCGGGCGAACGTGAAGCACTTGGCCGTAAGATTCGCGGGATAATGCCCGACCTGCTGAAAGCAATTGAGAGCAACGCGGACTACTTTGGCCAGCGTTTTCCGGATGCGGCCTGCGAGAAAGGGATCTATCCCATCATCGACAATATTGAGTGGACCACCAGCTTCTGGACCGGCCAGCTGTGGCTGGCCTATGAATGGACCGGACAGGCGCGCTATCGCACGCTGGCGGAGCAGCATATTCACTCGTTCGGCCAGCGGATCGTCAACCGCGATCATACTAACCACCACGATCTCGGCTTCCTCTACAGTCTGTCATGCGTGGCGGGCCAGCGCCTGACCGGCAACCGCGAAGCGGGCTATATCGCCCTGCTCGCCGCCGAAGCGCTGATGGAACGCTATAACGAAAAAGCCGGGATCATCCAGGCCTGGGGCGAGCTGAACAACCCCGAACAGCAGGGACGTATGATCATCGACTGTAATATGAATCTGCCGCTGCTGTACGAGGCCAGCCGCGCGAGCGGTGACCCGCGCTACGCCGAGGCGGCAAAGCAGCATATTGAGCGCGCACGTCGCTATATCGTGCGTGAAGATGGCTCGACCTTCCACACCTGGTATATGGACGTTGAGACCGGCGCACCGCGCTTTGGCAATACCCATCAGGGCTTCTCCGACGATTCCTGCTGGGCGCGCGGCCAGGCATGGGGCGTTTACGGCTTCCTGCTGAACTACCTGTATACCGGCGACGAACGCCTGCTGGAACTCAGCCAGACGCTGGCAAACTACTACCTGAATCGTCTGCCGGACGACCTTATCTGCTATTGGGATCTGGCGCTCACCGACCCCACCAGCGAACGCGACAGTTCGGCAGCCGCTATCGTCGCCTGCGCGCTGCTGGAATTGGTGAAACATCTCCCGGCCACGCATCCGGATAAGGAGAGCTACGAAACGCTGGCGCTACGCATGATCGGCAATATGATCGACGGTTATGTGAATCGCGAGCATACGCCGGGCCAGGGGCTGCTGAAGCATTCGGTGTACTACTTCAAAGGTGGAATTGGGGTGAACGAGTGCTGTAGCTGGGGGGATTACTTCCTGATGGAAGCGATCACGCGTGCGGTGCAGAACTGGCGTAGCTACTGGTAAGCGAGCTTGCCCGATGGCGCTACGCTTATCGGGCCTACGCGAGCGCGCAATATGGTCGCGCCGGGTTAAATCCGGCACGACCATCATCACAGGTTAGAAGCGGTAATCCACCGCCATAAAGTAGCGACGGCCATCTTCGTTGTAGCTGTAATCGTCACGCGACAGATCTTTGTCGCCCAGGTTCAGTATGCCCGCACGCAGCTTAACGTCTTTGGTTGCCTGCCATGCCCCGCCAAGATCCCAGGTGGTGTAGCCGCCCGGCGTTTTGGAGGTTTCGCTCACCGCACGCTGCTTGCCGTTATAGCGGGCCGCCAGATAGAACGACCAATCCTGTAGCGGCGTCCAGTCCAGACGCCCGTTAGCGGTATGGAACGGCAGCTCCTGTAGCGGCTTGTCTGCACCGTTGCTCCGATCGCGACCATCGTTATAGGTATAGTTCAGCGTCACTTTCCAGGCGTCGCCAACCGGTACCTTCAGCTCGGTTTCGACACCACGAATACGCGCTTTATTCACGTTATAGTAGGAGAAGACCGGCACGCCGTTATCAAAACCGACAAAGTTCGGATAGCCCGGCGCGGCATTGCGATCGCGCGTACGGCTCACGTTAATCATATCGTCGATATCGTTCTGGAAAGTGGTGACGCTACCCTGCACGCCTTCCAGCCAGCCTTCTTCCCCCTGGTAATAAAGACCGATTTCATAGCTTTCGCTGGTTTCCGGTTTCAGGTCCGGGCTACCGACAATGCGACAGCCGCCGCGGCACGAGTTGGAACTCCAGTCCGGGCTAAGCTGAAGCAGCGATGGCGCTTTAAACGCGGTTGCCCAGCCCCCTTTCACCGTTAGCGTATCGGTGGCGCTATACACCAGATACGCACGCGGGCTCCAGTGATCGCCGTAGGTCTGGTGATCGTCCATGCGGATCCCGGTGGTCAGCGCCAGCGGTTCGAAGATGCGCCACTCGTCTTCGAGGAACAGCGCATACTGGCTGGCGGAGGTTTCGCTGCTGGAACCGCCGGTCAGGTTGACCGGATCGCTCAGCTTATCGTGACGCCATTCGCCGCCAAAGGTCACCAGTTGATTAATCGCCCCCAGCGGCAGCACGTATTTGCCGTCGATGGTATTACTTTGCGATGTGATATTACTGCTATTCCCCGGATTCTTGTTGACCACCTTTTCGCCGTAATACTTCAGTTCGCTGTTACCCAAGTCCCAGCGCCCGTTGTGGCTCAGCGAGTAGTTCTGGCGCTCCAGACGGTTGCGGTCGAGAGAATCGGAATCACGATCCTGGCGGTCGAAGCCGTAACCGGCGGTGATGTCGTTATTTTCATTCGGCGTCCAGGCAAACTCCACGTTACCATCGCGGCTGGTGTAACCCTCAATGCGCGGTGATTCGCCGGTCGTGCTGGTCGTCGAGCTCTGCGGACTATCCTTTTCACGCTTCGACAGACTACCGAACGCCTTCATGCCCAGCACGCCGTCCACCAGCGGGCCGGAGGTGAAGAACTGGCCGTTCCAGGTATCGCCGCGATCGCGATGTTCCTGAATGGTGGTATCGGCAGTGACGGAACCGGTCCACTTCGCGCCGATTTTTTTGGTGATGATATTCACCACGCCGCCCAGCGCATCGGAGCCGTAGAGAGAAGACATCGGGCCGCGCACCACTTCGATACGTTCGATGGCGTCAACCGGGATCCAGTTCAGGTCGAAGTCGTTGTGGCGGAAGACGGCATTACGCGAGTTAACGCGTTTACCGTCGATGAGAATCAGCGTATAGCTGCTGTCCAGGCCGCGAATGCTGACGCCCTGACGGTTATCCCCCTCGTTGGTGAGCTGGACGCCCGGCACTTCTTTCAGCACATCTTTCAGGTTCTGCACCGGCTTGCGCTGCAGGTCTTCCTGGGTAATGACGCTGATACTCGCGGGAGCATCCTTCACGCTTTGTTCGGTAGCCGCTGCCGTGACGACCAGCACTTCATGATTATCTGCGGCCGCTGCGGGCAGCGTCAGGGACATAACGGACGCGCACAGCCCGCCCCGAACGATGGGGTTTAACCTAAACATTTCCTTTCTCCATGAGGTGAATACTGAATTAAAACAAAAGGGTCTTACTCACAAATGCTGCTTGGTACCGCTGACTGACGGTCTGTTTTTATGCAGATGTGGCTGGTCCCTCCGGTATCGTCTTCACCGGGATAAGGAAGTGGCTTCATCCATTTGTATGGGCAAGGATGATAAAAGTAATGATAATAATTATCAATTAAGATTGTTTAAAGTTATGTCAAGACGTAACAAAACATCGCGCATAAAAAAACCTCTCCGAAGAGAGGTTTTTGTTATCACCGGGAACCCGACGCGCTATTTCTTAAAGCGTTCCGGGAAGTGCATTTCGCTATAGCGAACAAAGTGCGTACCACGGGTCAGCTTATAGCCGAACCAAATAACCAGGAACAGCGGGATACCGATATAGGTCGCCGCGACGCCGCCCCAGTCGATGGTATCGGCGAGGAACGCTTCGTAGTTCTGGCCCAGCGTGATAATCAGGCACAGCACGAAGGCGAAGATCGGCCCCAGCGGGAAGAACCCGGAGCGGTACGGCAGGTTGTTAATATCGTGACCCTGCATAATGTAACCGCGGCGGAAGCGATAATGGCTAATCGCAATCCCCAGCCAGGCGATAAAGCCGGTCATCCCGGAAGTGTTCAGCAGCCACAGGTACACGGTCTGGTTGCCAAACATCGACGTCAGGAAACACAGGCCCGCAATCACGGTGGTCGCATACAGCGCGTTACGCGGCACGCCGCCACGGGAGAGCTTCGAGAAGATGCGCGGCGCTTTGCCGTCACAGGCCAGGGTATACAGCATACGGGTAGAGGCGTACATCCCGGAGTTCCCCGCCGACAGTACCGCCGTCAGGATAACCGCGTTCATAATTGCTGCCGCAGAGAGCAGACCCGCATGCTGGAACACCAGAGTGAACGGACTGACGGAGATATCTTTCACGTCATTTCGCAGCAGGCTTGGGTCAGTGTACGGAATAATCAGGCTGATGATCAGAATCGCGAACACATAGAACAGCAGAATACGCCAGAACACCTGACGCACCGCGCGCGGAATATTCTTCTCCGGATCTTCAGATTCGCCCGCCGCAATACCGATAAGTTCGGTACCCTGGAAGGAGAAACCGACGATCATCGCCACGCCGATCATCGCCGACAGGCCACCGGCAAACGGCGCGTCGCCGGTTGTCCAGTTGCTCCAGCCGACCGGCTGTGCCCCCTTGAAGATGCCAAGGATCATCATAATGCCAACGACGATGAAGATAATCACGGTCGCCACTTTGATCAGCGAGAACCAGTATTCCGCTTCGCCGAAGCCCTTAACAGAGATGTAGTTCAGCAGGAAAATGACGCACAGGAACAGCGCGCTCCAGATCCAGCCTGGGGTATCAGGGAACCACCAGCTCATCACCAGCTGCGCGGCCACCAGGTCAACGGCAATGGTCACCGCCCAGTTGTACCAGTAGTTCCAGCCCAGCGCGAAGCCGAAGCCCTCTTCCACATAGTTCTGACCGTAGGTGGCGAAAGAACCGGATACCGGCATATAAGCCGCCAGTTCGCCCAGGCTGGTCATCAGGAAGTAAACCATCAGGCCAATCAGAATATAGGAAAACAGCGCGCCGCCCGGGCCCGCCTGAGAAATGGTTGCGCCGGACGCAACAAACAGCCCCGTACCGATAGAACCGCCAATGGCGATCATCGTCAGGTGACGCGCCTTGAGTTCGCGACGTAACGCGGGCGCTTGTGTGGTTTTCGTTTCGGAACCCATGTGAAAATGCTATCCATCCAAAAAATGAGGCGCGATTGTAGCAGACGATTTCGCTATATCACGGTAGAAATGCGCAGTTATAAGAGACCTTCATGATTGGTCTCTTATTATAAGTAAAGCATCCACTGGCCGTTTTAGATATCGCAGTACTGCAAAAAGCGCTTCAAGGCATTAGAAAGATGCTTTTGTCGATGATGAATGCGCCACAGCGTGCGGCTCAGCTTCGGCAGTGGGATAGTCACCTCCTTCAGCGTACCGGCCTCGAGCTGCTCGGCAATCACCCGCCGCGACAGACAGCTGAGGCCCAGGTCGTGGCGCACCGCGTGCTTAATGGCCTCTGAGTTACCCAGCTCCATCCCCATCTGGAACTGCGGCAGATGTGAAAGCAGTAAATAATCAACGATTTCACGCGTACCAGAGCCTTTCTCACGCAGGATCCACGGCACCCTCGCCAGCTTATCCAGCGTGACCTCGCCCTGTAGCCAGGCGCTGTCTGGCGCGGAGAACACCACCAGCTCATCCTCCAGCCACGGCTCGGCGATAATATCCGCCGAATGGCACGGCCCCTCAATCAGGCCGATATCGACGCGGAAATCGGCCACCGCGTTAATCACGTCCTGGCTGTTGCCTACGCTCAGCTCCAGCGGTAATGAAGGGAAATCTTTGCGGTAACGGGCGATAACCCCCGGCAAAATGTAGTTGCCGATGGTACTGCTCGCATAAACGCGGATGGCGCCGTTATCTTCACGAAACAGCTGTTCAATTTCGCCCGCCTGCTCCAGCAACGCCAGCGCGCGCGGATACAGCAGCCGTCCGTGTTCATTGACCACCAGCCGCTTGCCGACGCGGTCGAACAGCTGAACGCCGAGCTGACCCTCAAGGTCGGTGAGCGCCGCGCTGACCGCCGACTGCGACAGCGCCAACATCTGCGAAGCCTGTGTCGTCGAACCGCTTTTCAGCACTTCCGCAAAAACTTCTAATTGCCGCAGCGTGATATGCATATGTTTTCAGCCCGCAAGAGCCGCCCTTACCAGTTATTACGATTAATTATAAATATATAATCAATTTTACCTTTTAACCAGCCGGGCGTAACCTTTTAGCCAGACAAAGGAGAAGGTTATGACACAGGTCACCTTAGAAACGCATCATCATCGCGGTATCAAACATTTTATCCCTGGGCTCGCACTTAGCGCCGTCATTACCGGCGCAGCAGTCTGGATCGGTAATATTCCGGCCGTAGCAGGCGTCGGTATGAGCGCACTGACGCTGGCCATCCTGTTTGGGATGGTGATTGGTAACACGATTTACCCGAAACTCTGGCAGTCGTGCGACGGCGGCGTACTGTTCGCCAAACAGCATTTACTGCGTCTGGGCATCATTCTTTACGGCTTCCGTCTGACCTTCGCCCAGATTGCGGACGTGGGCGTAAGCGGAATTATTATCGACGCGCTGACGCTGTGCAGTACCTTTATGATGGCCTGCTGGCTCGGACAGAAAGTGTTCGGTCTGGACAAACACACCAGCTGGCTGATTGGTGCCGGTAGCAGCATCTGCGGTGCTGCGGCGGTACTGGCAACCGAGCCTGTTGTTAAAGCCGAGGCGAGCAAAGTGACCGTAGCGGTCGCGACGGTAGTCATTTTCGGGACGCTGGCTATCTTTATCTACCCGGCAATGTACCCGCTGCTGGCGCACTGGTTTACGCCTGAAACCTATGGTATTTACATCGGTTCTACCATGCACGAAGTTGCACAGGTGGTGGCAGCCGGTCACGCGGTGACGCCAGAAACAGAAAACGCGGCGGTGATTGCCAAAATGCTGCGTGTGATGATGCTGGCTCCGTTCCTGCTGTTTATGGCAGCGCGTGTAAAACAGCTGGCTCCGGCAGGCGCGTCGCAGAAAAGTAAAATCACGATCCCATGGTTTGCCATCATGTTCATCGTGGTCACTATCTTTAACTCGTTCCACCTGCTGCCCAACAGCATTGTGCAGATGCTGATTACGCTGGACACCATCCTGCTGGCAATGGCCATGGCGGCGCTGGGTGTGACCACTCACGTTAGCGCACTGAAAAAAGCCGGTGCAAAACCGCTGATGATGGCGCTGGTACTGTTCATCTGGCTGATTGTGGGTGGCGGTGCGATTAACTTCGCGATTCATTACCTGATGGCATAATCGACAACGACTAACCCCCCTGAACCCGCTATACTCTCCCCTTTTGAGTATGGCGGGTTTTTCCCGTCATATTTCAAGTTGCAGCCGCGTGAGGTGCGAGTTACCCGCTTCATGCCTGGGCGTCGCCCTCCTGCAGTTCGAACTATTTAGGGAATCAATGATGAAATATATCGGAGCGCACGTCAGCGCCGCTGGCGGCCTGGCTAACGCCGCCATTCGCGCCGCGGAAATCGAAGCGACAGCCTTCGCCCTGTTCACCAAAAATCAGCGCCAGTGGCGCGCCGCGCCGTTAACCACTGAGGTTATCGACGACTTCAAAGCCGCCTGCGAGAAGTATCACTACACGCCAGCGCAAATTCTGCCGCACGACAGCTACCTGATTAACCTCGGCCACCCGGTTGAAGAGGCGCTGGAGAAATCCCGTGAAGCCTTTATTGATGAGCTGACGCGCTGTCAGCAACTGGGGCTGACGCTGCTGAACTTCCATCCGGGCAGCCACCTGTTGCAGATCGATGAAGACAAATGTCTGGCGCGAATTGCCGAGTCTATCAACATCGCGCTGGCGCAAACCGAAGGCGTGACGGCGGTGATCGAGAACACCGCCGGCCAGGGCAGTAACCTCGGTTTTAAGTTTGAGCATCTGGCGGCGATCATTGACGGCGTAGAAGACAAGTCGCGCGTTGGCGTGTGCATCGATACCTGCCACGCCTTTGCCGCGGGCTACGATCTGCGCACCACGGAGGCTTGCGCGGACACCTTCGCCGAGTTTGAACGTATCGTCGGCTTCCAGTACCTGCGCGGCATGCACCTGAACGACGCCAAAAGCGAGTTCGGCAGCCGCGTTGACCGCCACCACAGCCTGGGCGAAGGTAACATCGGCCACGACGCGTTCCGCTTTATTATGCAGGATGATCGTTTTGACGGTATCCCGCTGGTGCTGGAAACCATTAATCCGGATATATGGGCGGAAGAGATTGCGTGGCTGAAGGCGCAGCAGGCTGAATCCGCGGCGGCTTGATTGCCCGGTGGCGCTGCGCTTACCGGGCCTACAGATTCGGGTAGGCATGATAAGGCGTAGCCGCCATCAGGCGTAAAAAAAGGGCCGAATCATCGGCCCTTTTTCACATTGACTGAACGCTTACGCTTTTACCGCAACTTCGCCTTCCGGGCGCTTCAGCACCGCGTAAGAGAGGCCCGCCACCAGCGTACCCGCAACAATCGCAATCAGGTAGCCCAGCACCGGCGTGATAGCGCCAGGAATCAGCAGAACAAACAGACCACCGTGCGGTGCCATCAGCTTCGCGCCTACCGCCATTGAGATAGCGCCGGTCACCGCGCCGCCAACGATACAGCAAGGCAGAACGCGCATCGGGTCACGGGCAGCGAACGGAATCGCCCCTTCAGAGATAAAGCACAGACCCAGCACCAGCGCCGCTTTGCCGCCTTCACGTTGACCTTTGTCGAACTTGTTACGCGCAACCAGCGTGGCGATACCCATCGCCAGCGGGGGAACCATACCGGCAGCCATAATCGCCGCCATCGGCGCATAGGTCTGGGTAGACAGCAGGCCTACGCCGAACGCATATGCCGCTTTGTTCACCGGGCCGCCCATGTCGGTACACATCATCGCACCCAGGATAGCGCCCAGCAGGACCGCGTTGGCGGTGCCCATGGTTTGCAGCCAGTGGGTCAGCCAGTTCAGCAGCGCCGCAACCGGCGTACCGATCAGGTAGATCATGGCCAGGCCGACAATCAGGCTCGAAACCAGCGGAATGATCAGAATCGGTTTCAGCGCTTCCATGCTCGGCGGCAGCTTCAGCTTAGTACTGATAAGCTTCGCTACATAACCCGCAAGGAAACCGGCAATGATACCGCCGATAAAGCCGGATCCGCCGCTCACCGCCAGCATACCGCCGATAAGACCCGGCGTCAGACCCGGACGGTCAGCGATGGAGAAGGCAATGAAGCCTGCCAGCACCGGTACCATCAGGGCAAAGGCTGAACCACCGCCGATCTGCATCAGCGCCGCGGCCAGCGTGCCTTTGACTTCAAAGGCTTTAATACCAAACGCGAAGGAGAGCGCAATACACAGACCGCCCGCCACCACCATCGGCAGCATGTAGGACACGCCGGTCAGCAGGTGACGATATGCGCCGCCACCACTCTCTTTTTTGGCCGCATCGGCAGGTGATTTGCTCTGGCCAGCAGGCTGGTAGGGCTTGGCCTCAACCATGGCTTTGTCCAGCTCCTGCGCGGTTTTCTTCAGCGCCAGACCGGTAGTGGTGCGATACATCGGCTTACCGGCAAATTTCGCCAGATCCACTTCGATATCCGCCGCGACGATAACCAGGTCAGCCTGTTCAACTTCTTCCGACGTAATCGCATTGCCAGCGCCCACGGAACCGCGGGTTTCTACTTTCACCCACAGGCCACGCTTTTTCGCTTCAGTTTCAATCGCTTCTGCCGCCATAAAGGTGTGCGCAACGCCGGTTGGGCAGGCGGTCACCGCGACAATACGCTTCACCGCGCCGGTAGCCGTCGGCTCGGCCTGCGCCGGCGCTTCGTAGGGCAGCGCGTGCGATTTGGCTTCGCTCAGGAACAGTTCCGGGTGGGAAACCGCACGGTTAATATCACCAAGGTAAACCTGTTTGCCTACCAGCGCGGTATCGGCTGGCAGCGTGGAGCCCAGCACGATTGCCAGGTCCGCATCGTTTGGGTTATCAATTAACTCCAGGCGCGCTTTCTGCGCCGCCGCGCCCAGCAGGGTCTTCGCCATATAAGCACGAGCCTGTCCGAGTTTGGCATCGATAATCAGCAGCGTTTTCATACGCCTCTCCCCTGCTGTTAGTTAAAAGGTTTCAGGTCGACACGCGCCATCATCGCGGCCAACTGGGTACGATCGGTAATGCCAACGTTGCTCTGGCTTACCGCTAACGCCGCAACGGCGGTGGCAAGGCGCAGGGTATGCTCGCTGGATTCGCGCATCAGCAGGCCATAAATCAGACCGCCAACCATTGAATCCCCAGCCCCTACGGTGCTAACCACTTCCACTGACGGCGGCTTTGCAATCCACTCGCCGGAGGCGTTCACCCACAGCGCGCCTTCCGCACCGAGGGAGATCACCACGTGGGCGATACCCTGCTCACGCAGCGCGTGGGCGGCATCGATCACGTCTTTCATTTCAGGCAGCTTGCGGCCTGCCCAGATCTCCAGCTCGCGACGGTTTGGCTTAACCAGCCACGGCGCGGCCTTCAGACCCGCAACCAGCGCTTCGCGGCTGCTGTCGAAAATAATGCAAGGGCACTGGCTGCGCAGACGGGTCATCCAGTCGGTGAACGCTTCCGGGCTGACGCCGGCCGGCAAGCTGCCGCTGACGCACACCATATCGAACTGACCCAGCCAGCTCAGGGAATCGTTGACAAAACGCTCCCAGTCCGCCGGCGTGACTTCGAAGCCGGAGAAGTTAAAGTCGGTGACTTCGCCGTCTTTTTCGGTCAGCTTAACGTTAATGCGCGTGCGGCCCTGCACCACCTGGAAACGGTTGGCAATACCCAGCTCGCTGAACAGCTGCTGAAAACCGTCCTGGTTGTCTTTCCCCAGGAAGCCGCCAACGGTCACATCGATGCCGAGATCTTTCAGCACTTTTGCCACGTTGATGCCTTTACCCGCCGCGTGCAGCCCGGTGGTTCGCACAAGGTTGACTTCGCCGCGTTCGATTTCTGGCGTGAACCCTACCAAATCATAGGCCGGGTTTAAGGTAATTGTGGCTACTCTTCTGCTCATTTATGCGCCCTCCCCAAGGCCTGAAGCAATGGCTTCGCCAATAGCGTCCAGCGCCTGACGAGCGTCCTCACCCTGGGCGGTAAAGCGCAGGCGATGACCTTTTTTGACACCCAACGCAACCACCTTCATCAGGCTGCGACCGTTCGCCGGTTTACCGCTGCCGTCGAGGTTCGTTACGGTGATGTCACTGTTAAACTGTTTAATGGTATTCACCAGCATGGTGCCCGGACGGGCGTGCAGACCATGCTCGTTACGCACCACGAACTCTTCGCTCAGCACATCGTCAGCCGCCGCATCATCGCTGGTCAGCAATGCCAGCAGCGTGGCTGCGTCGGCTTTCAGCAGACGTTCAGCTTTGTTGTCCAGCAGCAGGTTAACCAGGCGATTCAGCACGGCGGTCGGCTGGGCATCGGCCATCGCCACGGTGAGCAGCAGGGAAGCCGTCTCCTCGCCTACAGCAAACGGCGCGGCCGCACGGCTGACCGCGATAGCGCTGCGCAGGTTGCCTTCCGCGCTGTCGCTCAGCCAGATACCCTGGCCCAGATTCAGCGGCTGCTCATTGATCGCTTTCGCCACGAAGTTCGCATCCGCAGCACCGGCTTCTTTCAGGCGCGCGGCGTTCAGCGCCTGTAAGGTCACCAGATCGCTGGCGGCAACGTCCAGAGACAGCATGTCGTTGTCCAGCTTCAGCGCTTCGCTCTGTTTTTCACCCATCAACAAGGCGCGAAGTTCTTCCGCGGTGGTGGCGGTCTTCAGCTGTTCAGCCACCGCGTCATCGCTCAGCACGTGCGTCAGCTGACGCAGCAGGCCAAGGTGCTCGTCGGAGCTGGCGGCAATACCAATAGCGACATAGGCGGTCTGCCCTTCACCCCAGGTGACGCCCTGCGGAAACTGATAAACCTGTACGCCGGTTTTCAGCACCTGATCGCGGGTATCGGTGGTGCCGTGCGGAATCGCAATACCGTTGCCTAAAAACGTGGAGGTTTGTTGCTCACGCGCCAGCATACCGGCGACGTAGCCGTCCGCGACGTTACCCGCGCTCACCAGCGCAGCGGCAACCTGGCGAATAGCCTCTTCTTTATTTGCGGCCTGCTGGCCGGGATGGATATCCTGAACAGTTAACTGGAACATGGTTCCCCTCGCTCGCCGAATTGAATCGATTCAGCTTTTGTGAGAAAAAATCGTCGTACCTGGCTGGATTAGCGCGGAAGACGACGCTGAAACGTTTCAATAATTCTGTGCCTTTCTTAATCAGCCTGCAAGTTTTGCTGGCAAATTGATCGCATAAATTAGATCCACAGCACATTTCGTTAGCATTATTGCCACATTTGCTGAAGCACAATGACGCTCCTCGCCATCACTTCAGCATGATGTAAGCTCGCTTTTTGAAATGCGTTTTTAATTTTCCGTGCCAAATTTGATTTAGGTGACTGTTCATTATCTGGCTCGCGGCGTAAACTCGCCGCCTCTCCTACAGTGACCGATACAACACCATGCAAAACAGTACCGCCGCCGCCCCACGGCGATCGCTTGATTTCACTTCGACCTCATTTTTGATCGTCGCGTTTTTAACCGGTATTGCCGGTGCGCTGCAAACGCCGACGCTGAGCCTGTTTCTCAGTAATGAGGTCCACGTCCGCCCGGCGATGGTCGGTTTTTTCTTTACCGGCAGCGCGGTGATCGGCATTTTCGTCAGCCAGTTTCTGGCAGGCTATTCGGATAAACGCGGCGACCGCAAAAACCTGATTGTCTTCTGCTGCCTGCTGGGCGTGCTGGCCTGCGCGCTGTTCGCCTGGAACCGCAACTACTTCATTTTGCTGTTCGTTGGCGTGTTCCTCAGCAGCTTCGGCTCTACCGCCAACCCGCAGATGTTTGCCCTCGCCCGTGAGCATGCGGATAAAACCGGTCGTGAAGCGGTGATGTTCAGTTCCATCATGCGCGCCCAGGTGTCGCTGGCGTGGGTGATCGGCCCGCCGCTGGCCTATGCGCTGGCGATGGGTTTCGGTTTCACGGTGATGTATCTGTCTGCGGCGGTGGCGTTTGTGGTGTGTGGTGCGATGGTCTGGCTGTTTCTGCCGACCATGCGCAAAGAGAAAGTGGCCGTTAGCGGTGCGATTCAGGCGCCGCGCACCAACCGCAAAGATGCGTTGCTGCTGTTTGTCATCTGTACCCTGATGTGGGGAACCAACAGCCTCTACATTATCAACATGCCGCTTTACATCATCAACGAGCTGCACCTGCCGGAAAAGCTGGCCGGGGTGATGATGGGCACCGCCGCCGGGCTGGAAATCCCGACGATGCTGATTGCGGGCTACTTTGCCAAACGGCTGGGTAAACGCTTCCTGATGCGCGTCGCGGCGGTTGCGGGGCTATGCTTCTATATCGGTATGCTGACCTTCAACAGCCCGGCGCTGCTGCTGGCGATGCAGCTGCTGAACGCCATTTATATCGGTATTCTCGGCGGGATTGGCATGCTCTACTTCCAGGATCTGATGCCTGGCCAGGCCGGGTCTGCCACGACGCTGTACGCTAACACCTCACGCGTAGGCTGGATTATCGCCGGTTCACTGGCAGGGGTCGTAGCAGAAATCTGGAACTACCACACCGTATTCTGGATTGCGCTGGTGCTGTGCGTCGGCACTATCGGCTGTCTGATGCGCATTAAAGACGTTTAGGGCGCCGTCAGCGCTTCAAGATGCAGAAGCCAGGTCATTGCCTCTTGTCGGCTGGCGCCGCACATGTCGCGCGCGGGCTGGAGCCCTGCGCACACCTTCGGGCGCAGGGGAGAAGTAAAGATTTTACAGCGCTGATTCTCATCCAACTGCACGCAGGGCGTGTTAGCCGGTTTGCCGTTGGGCATACCGGGAATCGGGCTGGATATAGAAGGTGCAGTGCAGCAAGCCCCGCAGTCCGGACGACATTCCATCGCGGGTTCTCTATTGAAGGTGACAAGGTGGTTGTAGCGCACAGTACCACCTTTTCATGAGGGTTAGCAAAAGCCTTTAATTCCGCTTGCCTGAAACGCCCGGCACGAGTACTTTTACGCGATATTTTAGCCCCCTATTTCACAGGATAATTGCAATGCCAAGAGCGAACGAAATTAAAAAAGGTATGGTGCTGAATTACAACGGCAAGCTGCTGATTGTAAAAAACATTGATATTCAGTCACCGAGCGCCCGTGGCGCAGCAACGCTGTACAAAATGCGTTTTTCTGACGTCAGCACCGGTCTGAAAGTTGAAGAACGCTTCAAAGGCGACGACATGGTCGATACCGTGACCCTGAACCGCCGCTTCGTTGATTTCTCCTACATCGACGGCAACGAATACGTGTTCATGGATAAAGAAGACTATACCCCGTATATCTTCTCCCACGACCAGATTGCTGAAGAGCTGCAGTTTATCCCGGAAGGCGGTATGCCGGACATGCAGGTGCTGCTGTGGGACGGCCAGGTGCTGGCGCTGGAACTGCCGCAGACGGTCGATCTGGAAATCGTTGAAACCGCGCCGGGCATCAAAGGCGCATCCGCCAGTTCTCGCACTAAACCCGCGACCCTGACCACCGGTCTGGTTGTGCAGGTGCCTGAGTACCTGACCGCCGGTGAGAAAATTCGCATCCATATCGAAGAAAAACGCTATATGGGTCGCGCGGACTAAGCACCGGTTTTCACAGCGCAAAAGAAAAGGACAGCCAAATGGCTGTCCTTTTTTATACTTGCCGTATTCCCCCTCCCTCCAGGAGCAGAGAGAAAAACCGCACGGCGCACACTCGAGGCCCAAGGACTCCGCGGCGGTTGACTCCCCCCGGAGAAGAGAGTCAGGACGGGAAAATCGTCTTTACAGCAGGTCGCGGAACTTGGTCATTTTCAGCGCCAGCTCAACGCCGCGCACTTCCGCCAGACCTTTCAGACGACCAATCGCGGAGTAGCCCGGGTTGGTTTTCTTCTTCAGGTCGTCCAGCATCTGGTGACCGTGGTCAGGGCGCATCGGAATCGGACGCAGGTCGCCCGCTTTCTTACGGCGCTGTTCTTCGGTCAGAATCGCGTCAACCACGGCAACCATGTTCACGTCGCCCTGCAGATGCGCGGCTTCGTGGAAGGTTTTCGGGTTGTCTTCACGGCAGGTAGAGCGCAGGTGCGTGAAGTGGATACGGTCGCCGAAGGTTTCAATCATTTTCACCAGGTCATTATCGGCGCGTACGCCGTAAGAACCGGTGCACATGGTGAAACCGTTATTAATGCTGTTAACGGTGTCTTTCAGCCACTGCATATCTTCGATGGTAGAGACAATACGCGGCAGACCGAGGATCGGGCGCGGCGGATCGTCCGGGTGCACGGCAAGGCGCACGCCAACTTCTTCCGCCACCGGCACAATCGCACGCAGGAACACGGCCATGTTTTCACGCAGCTGATCTTTGCTGATGTGATCGTACTCGGCCAGACGCGCGCGGAACTGGTCAAGGGTATAGCCCTCTTCCGCTCCCGGCAGGCCGGCAATGATGTTACGGGTCAGTTTAGTGACTTCCGCTTCGCTCATCGCGTTGAAATATTCCAGCGCCTGACGCTGTTCTTCCGCGGAGTAATCCGCTTCAGCGCCTTCGCGTTTCAGGATATGCAGCTCGAAGGCCGCAAACGCGATCTGGTCAAAACGCAGCGCTTTAGAGCCGTCTTCCAGGGTGTACTCAAGGTCGGTACGCGTCCAGTCGAGGATCGGCATGAAGTTGTAGCATACGGTGTCGATACCGCATTCCGCCAGGTTGCGGATGCTTTGCTGATAGTTAGCAATCCAGGTCTGGTACTGGCCAGAACCGGTTTTGATATCTTCATGCACCGGAATACTTTCGACGACAGACCAGGTCAGCCCTTTTTCCGCCAACAGCGCCTGACGCGCTTTGATTTCTTCAACCGGCCATACCTGACCGTTCGGGATATGGTGCAATGCCGTGACTACGCCGGTAGCGCCAGCCTGACGCACATCATCAAGAGATACCGGATCGTTCGGGCCGTACCAACGCCAGGTTTGTTCCATTGCCTCACCTCTAAAGTTGTTATACCAATAAAATCGCTGTTAATGACGACTACCATACATGTTTCTGCCGGAGCGTCAAATAATCCGCCTGGATTGATTGATCCAGCTCACAGTAACGCGATAAATACGGCACACCAATTCAATTTTCTGTCATATAACTTTACACTGGCGACGTTAATTAATCGTTAATCGGATGTATAAACAATGAAGACAATCGCCTCGTGCGCCCTCCCCGCCAACGTGCAGTTACCTCAATATGATAGACAACAGCTACGTTCGCGAATTGTGCATTTCGGTTTTGGCGCCTTTCACCGCGCGCACCAGGCGCTGTTGACCAACCGGGTGCTGAATCAGCACGGCGGCGACTGGGGAATCTGCGAAATCAGCCTGTTCAGCGGCGACCAGCTGATGAGCCAGCTGCGTCAGCAGGATCATCTGTTTACCGTCATGGAGAAAAGTGCGGCAGGTAACCAGCCGATTATTATCGGCGCGGTAAAAGAGTGCCTGAACGCAAAGCTCGATTCATTGGCGGCGATCATCGAAAAGTTCTGCGAACCCCAGGTGGCGATTGTCTCTCTGACCATTACCGAAAAAGGCTATTGCATCGATCCGGCCACCGGGCATCTGGATCTGACCCAGCCGAGGATCGTCCACGATCTGCAATCGCCTGACGAGCCGCATTCCGCGCCGGGGATCCTTGTCGAAGCGCTGCACCGCCGCCGCGAGCGCGGCCTGCCGGCATTCACCGTTCTCTCCTGCGATAACATTCCCGACAACGGCCACGTGGTGAAAAACGCGGTGCTGGACATGGCCGCTAAACGCGATCCACAGCTGGCAAGCTGGATTGCCGAACAGGTCAGCTTCCCCGGGACCATGGTTGATCGTATCGTTCCGGCTGCCACCGACGCGTCGCTGGCGGAAATCACCCGCGAGCTTGGCGTGGAAGACCCTTGCGCCATCAGCTGCGAACCGTTTATTCAGTGGGTCATTGAAGATAACTTCGTCGCTGGGCGTCCGGACTGGGGCAGCGTGGGTGCGCAGCTGGTTGACGACGTACTGCCGTGGGAAGAGATGAAGCTACGGATGCTCAACGGCAGCCATTCCTTCCTCGCCTACCTCGGTTACCTGGCGGGCTATGCGCACATCAGCGACTGTATGCAGGACGCTTCCTACCGCCGCGCCGCACGTCACCTGATGATGGCAGAACAAGCGCCGACCCTGCGCATTTCCGGCGTAGACCTCGGCGCCTATGCCGACAGCCTGATCGAGCGTTTCAGCAACCCGGCGCTCCAGCATCGCACCTGGCAAATCGCCATGGACGGTAGTCAGAAGCTCCCGCAGCGCCTGCTCGACGGTATTCGTATTCACCTAAAACAGGGCAGCCGCTGGCCGCTGCTGGCGCTGGGCGTGGCGGCCTGGATGCGCTACGTGAGCGGCGTGGACGATATGGGCAATGCCATTGATATTCGCGATCCGCTGGCCGAGAAAATTCGTGCTATCGTCGAAACCAGCCATGATGAGAACCGCGTGGCGGCCCTGCTGACGCTGCAAGAAATCTTCGGCAGCGACCTGCCCGCCAACCCGCAGTTTGTGCAGGCCGTGGAAGAAGCCTGGCACAGTCTTGTCCGGGAGGGTGCGCGCCAGGCGGTGCTGACGGCGCTCAATCGTTAACCTTTCCGGCCACCAAACGGGCCATTTAATCTCTGGCCCGCTTCAGGACTTCTCTTTTGATCTCGTTTTCGCCAGGATAAAGTGATCCAGGTAACACTGTTCTCTTTCATCCCGGAGTTTTCGTGACTAAAACCAATCTGATCACCGGCTTTCTCGGCAGCGGTAAAACAACCTCTATTCTGCACCTGCTGGCCCATAAACCCGCCGATGAAAAATGGGCCGTGCTGGTCAACGAGTTTGGCGAGGTGGGCATTGATGGCGCGCTGCTGGCCGACAGCGGCGCACTGCTGAAGGAAATTCCCGGTGGCTGCATGTGCTGCGTCAACGGCCTGCCGATGCAGGTCGGCTTAAACACGCTGCTGCGCCAGGGGAAACCGGATCGCTTGTTGATTGAGCCAACCGGTCTGGGCCATCCGAAGCAGATTCTCGATCTGCTCACCGCGCCGGTTTATGAGCCGTGGATCGACCTGCAAGCCACGCTCTGCGTGATGGACCCACGCCAGTTGCTGGACGAAAAGATCCGGCATAACGAAAATTTCCGCGATCAGCTGGCGTCTGCCGATATCATCGTCAGCAATAAAGCCGACCGCGCCACGGCAGAAAGCCAACGGGCAATGGCGGAATGGTGGCAGGAGAACGGCGGCGAGCGTCTGCGCGTTGACGCAACCCAGGGCAATATTGACGTCGCCCTGCTTGATACTCCTCGCCGCAATCGGGTTGAACTGAAAGCCAGCGCCGCTCATGCTCACTCGCATCCCTCGAACAAGGGTCTGGCCGCGTTAAGCCTGCCTGAGCATCAGCGCTGGCGTCGCAGCGTGAACCAGGGGCAAGGTTACTACGCCTGCGGCTGGATTTTTGATGCCGAGACCACCTTTGACACCATCGGCCTGCTGGAGTGGGCGCGACTCGCCCCGGTAGCCAGGCTAAAGGCCGTGATGCGCATCCCTGAAGGCCTGGTGCGTATTAACCGTCAGGGGGCAGACCTGCATATCGAAACGCAAAACGTCGCCCCGCCCGATAGCCGCATTGAACTGATTAACGACGCTGAAAGTGACTGGAATTCACTACAATCGGCGCTGTTGAAACTTCGTTTAGGGTGATACCGCTAAGGTTTGCGCCGAGACTAACTGCGGTGAATATGACGATGAGTAGACGTTTTTCCTTAATTTTGTTGCTTAACGCCGCTGGCGTGGCGCTTTTTATGTCGTGGTTCCTGCCGGCGAACCACGGGCTGTGGTCGAGCCTTGATTTGGCGATTTTCCATTTTTTCAACCAGGGACTGAGCGCCGACAATCTCGGCTACGCATGGTTTTTAGCCATCATCAACAACCGCGCCTTTGACGGCTGCTCGCTGCTGGCAATGGGCTGCCTGATGCTGAGTTTCTGGCTGAAAGAGGATAGCAACGGTCGCCGTCGTATTGTCATTATTGGCCTGGTGATGCTGCTGGCGGCGGTGATCGTCAACCAGCTGGCGCAGAATCTGCTGCCCGTCACGCGCAGTAGCCCGTCGGTTTCCGTACCGGGCGTACACCGCGTCAGTGATTTTATTGACTTCTCCACCAAAGACGGTTCCCGCGATAGCTTCCCGGGCGATCACGGAATGATGCTGCTGATATTTTCCGCATTTATGTGGCGCTATTTTGGCCGCTGCGCATTCCTTATTTCACTGGTTATTTTTGTGGTTTTTGCCTTTCCTCGGGTCATGATCGGCGCCCATTGGTTTACCGATATCGCCGTCGGATCCCTCACCGCCGTTTTGATTGGCGTGCCGTGGGTGCTGATGACGCCATTAAGCGATATGGCGATTAGGTTATTTGAGCGAAATTTACCCTATTTCACCAAACGCAAATCAGGTCATTAAATAACCTTTCCATCTGGCATTCCAAAAAGAGGGCAAACGCCCTCTTTTTATTTTTTATTAACTTCTCAATAACGTCATCTTCCGGTCACAATATTCACTCTAATAATGAATGGGTTGCTGATTTTTTACCCGCTAACGCTGAATTTTTACCCATTCACAAATTTTAACTTTGTGTATCACTATTTCTTATAAAAAATCGGCCAAAAGCGCTCGCAATGCCGCTTTCGTTAAGGTAATCTCATTCGCGTTTGTCGTTTCAAAGAGCAATTATTGTTGTCATAAATTAAAGTTTGTGCGCTGCACCACAAAACTGAATTCAAAGAATTGTCTCATTGAATGCGTGTATTTAGTCTCAGACGCGTTTGGCATTTTTTATAACGGCTACGGTCGTTAAGGACTTCAAGGGAAAACAACGAAAATGGTCAAATCTCAGCCGATTTTGAGATATATCTTGCGAGCGATTCCAGCGGTAGCAGTTGCGGTTCTGCTTTCTGCATGTAGTTCAACCAGTAATACCGCAAAGAACATGCATTCTGAGACGCATGCTGTGGGCACCGAAGATGCCTCGTCACTGCAAGCCTCTCAGGATGAATTTGAAAATATGGTGCGTAACCTCGACGTGAAATCACGTTTGATGGATCAATACGCAGGCTGGAAAGGCGTTCGTTATCGTCTGGGTGGCGACACGAAACGCGGTATCGATTGTTCCAGCTTCGTACAGCGCACCTTCCGTGAACAGTTCGGTTTAGAGTTGCCGCGTTCTACCTGGGAACAGCAGGAAACGGGTAAATCCGTTAAACGCAGTCAGCTGCGCACCGGTGATTTAGTGCTGTTCCGTGCCGGTTCTACCGGTCGCCACGTCGGCATCTATATTGGTAATAATCAGTTCGTTCATGCATCCACCAGCAGCGGTGTGACCATTTCCAGCATGAATGAGCCTTACTGGAACAAGCGTTACAACGAAGCTCGCCGTGTCCTGAGTCGTTCGTAATGAGGTTTACCGTCGGTTTCCCTTGGCTGACGGTAAGCATAAAAAAAGCACTGCTCCGGCAGTGCTTTTTTTATGCTTCATCAGTATTCTTTTCTTTGAAGTTCCGTAGCATAGAGAAGTTGCATGTTCACTCGTTATTCGTCGATTAACCGCCATATTATCTCTTCCAGCGTTGTCGCTGGCCTGATGATTGCTCTGCTTGCCGGGGTGATCCAGTTTTCTATTTTTCATCATCGTCGCGCGGTACAGTTCGATACCACTATCTCAAGCCTACAGAACTACCTGAACGGTTATTTTCGCCAAATTCTCGTTACCATGGATTCACTCCAGCCGCTGACCATGAGCCCGTGTGACGATGTGTCATCGGAGCTGACCGCACGCGCCGCCTTCAGTATGAACGTCCGCGCGTTTTTGCTGGTGAAAGATCATATTGCCTACTGTTCTTCCGCTACCGGACAAATGTCGCTGCCATTAAAAGATTTGGTGCCGGATCTTGATCTGAACAAAACGCATGTCATGGGGATCCTCCCCGGTACGCCGATGATGCCCACCACGCCCGCCTTTGTGCTGTGGGTTAAGAGCCCGCTGCTGGAAAATCGCGGCATCTTCGCCTCGATTAACGCCAATTTAATGCCGTGGGTGCTTTACTCCTCGAAACAAACTCCGTACAACGGCGTGGCGCTGGTGGTGAACGGCAAAACGGCAATCTCGACGTTCAGCAGCAAACCGCTCGCGCTGAGCGATATTACCGACACCGCGGTACGCCATGTGAAGATCAAAGGCGTTCCGCTTGAGGTCTATCTTTATAGCAACGCCTCGGGGACCGATAACTTGCTCTATGCGCTGCTGTTAGGCCTGACCTGCGGTCTGATTGGCGGGTTGCTGTGCTTCTATATCCTGACCATTCGCTCACGACCGGGGAAAGAGATCCTCTCTGCCATCAAGCACCATCAGTTTTATGTGGTTTACCAGCCGGTGGTCGATGCCAAAAATCAGCAGATTGCCGGAGTTGAAGTGCTCATGCGCTGGTCGCATCCGACAGCTGGCAATATTCCCCCTGATGCTTTTATCAGTTTTGCCGAAGCTCAGAATCTGATTGTTCCCCTCACCCAGCATCTGTTCGAACTGATCGCCATAGATGCCGCCGCCCTGAAAGACATTCTGCCACCGGGCGCGAAGCTGGGGATTAACATCGCCCCAGGGCACCTGCACGCGGAAAGTTTCCAGCAAGATATCCGTAAGCTCGCGGCAAGCCTGCCCGACAACTATTTCCAGTTGGTGCTGGAAATCACCGAACGCGACATGCTCCATCTGGAAAAGGCAATGAGCCTGTTTAGCTGGCTGCGTGGCGAAGGCATTGAGGTGGCGATTGATGACTTCGGAACCGGCCACAGCGCGCTGATTTATCTCGAACGTTTTACCCTCGACTATCTCAAGATCGACCGCGGTTTTGTCAACGCCATTGGCCGGGAGACCATCACTTCCCCGGTGCTGGACGCCGTGCTGACGCTCACTCAGCGGCTGGATATTGTCACGGTTGCCGAAGGCGTGGAAACCGAAGAACAGGCGGCCTGGCTGCGTGACCATGGCGTAGATTTTCTGCAGGGTTACCTGATTAGCCGCCCGCTTACGTTGGAAGACCTGACGGCGGAATACCATAAGCCTGCAAAGTATTTCACAATGGAATGATGCTCAATTAAGATTTCATGATAAAAGGTGTATTCAATCAAGACGTTTCAATGTGGGGTAGACCTGTCGTGATCCTGGCGCGTATCTGTTTTGCCCTGCTGCTGCTTTGCGTTTTACCCGCGCAGGCGCACACCATCAAAGAGAGCTTCGCTTTTGCCGTCATCGGCGACCCCAAATACGACGTTGATTTTCATCACTTTGATTACGTCAACCCCGCAGCGCCCAAGGGCGGTAACGTCACGCTTGCGGCTATCGGCACCTTCGATAACTTTAACCGCTATGCGCTGCGCGGCAATGCCGCCGTCCGCACTGAATCGTTGTACGACGCGCTGTTCACCACCTCGGACGATGAGCCTGGCAGCTACTATCCGCTGGTGGCCGACCGTGCGCGCTATGCCGACGATTATTCATGGATGGAACTGACGATTAACCCCCGCGCCCGTTTTCACGACGGCAGCCCAATAACCGCCGAAGACGTTGCTTTTACCTTCCACAAATTTATGACCGAGGGCGTGCCGCAGTTCCGCCTGATTTACAAAGGCTCGACCGTCAAAGCCATCGCCCCGCTCACCGTGCGTATTGAGCTGGCGAAGCCCGGTAAAGAGGACATGCTCGGGCTGTTTACGCTGCCGATTCTGCCGGAAAAATTCTGGAAAGATCATAAACTCAGCGATCCGCTCAGCACGCCGCCGCTGGCCAGTGGGCCGTACCGCATCAGCAGCTGGAAGATGGGGCAATACATTGTCTATTCCCGCGTCAAAAACTACTGGGGCGCCGATTTACCGGTTAACCGCGGGCGCTGGAATTTCGACACGCTGCGCTACGACTACTATCTGGATGATAATGTCGCCTTCGAGGCCTTTAAGGCGGGAGCCTATGACGTGCGCTCCGAGAGCAGCGCCAAAAACTGGGCCACCCGCTATATTGGCAAAAACTTTACCAGCGGTTATATCGTGAAAGATCAGCAAAAGAACGATGCCGCGCAGGATACCCGCTGGCTCGCCTTTAACATCCAGCGACCGGTATTTGCCGACCGTCGGGTGCGTCAGGCGGTCAGCCTGGCGTTTGATTTTGAGTGGATGAACAAAGCGCTGTTCTATAACGCTTACAGCCGCCCCAACAGCTATTTTCAGAACACCGAGTACGCCGCCCGCGGCTATCCTGACGCCGATGAACTGCTCCTGCTCGGGCCACTGAAAAACGAACTGCCGCCGGAGGTCTTCACCTCCATTTATCAACCGCCGACCTCGAACGGCGACGGCTTCGACCGTGAAAATCTGCTGAAGGCAGGACGCCTGCTGGACGAAGCGGGTTGGGTTCTGAAGGGGCAACAGCGGGTCAATGAAAAAACCGGCCAGCCGCTGCGCTTCGAACTGCTGCTGGCCTCCGGCGGAAACGATCAGTGGGTGATGCCGTTCCAGCATAATTTACAGCGGCTTGGCGTCAGAATGGACATCCGCCAGGTAGATATCTCCCAGCTCACCAATCGTCTACGTAAGCGCGATTATGACATGATGCCAAGCCTGTGGCGGGCGACGCCGTGGCCCAGCGCGGATTTACAGATCTCCTGGTCGTCGGCCTACATCAACTCTTCGTACAATGCGCCCGGCGTCGCCAATCCGGCGATTGATAGCCTGATCAATCAGATCATCCGCTGGCAGGGCAACAAGCAAAAGCTGGTGCCGCTTGGCCGCGCGCTCGACCGGGTGCTGACCTGGAATAACTATATGTTGCCAATGTGGTATATGTCCGGCAGCCGTACCGCCTACTGGAATAAGTTCTCTTACCCGCAGGTGCATCCGCTCTACTCATCCGGCATTGACGCGCCCGGTTTTGACACCTGGTGGTATGACGTCAACAAAGCAGCCACGCTGCCTGCATCACGACGCTAAGGAGAGAATATGGGCGCCTACCTGATTCGTCGACTGCTGCTGATTATCCCAACTCTATGGGCCATCATCACGCTTAATTTCTTTATTGTGCAGATTGCGCCGGGTGGTCCGGTCGATCAGGCTATCGCGGCAGTCGAGTTCGGCCATCAGGGCAGCCTGCCCGGCGGTGGCGGCGGAATGGGCGGCGGCCAGGCGCGCGCGGGCGTCAGTAATATTGCCGAGAGCCAGTATCGCGGCGGACGCGGGCTCGACCCGGAGGTGATCGCTGAAATTACCCAACGCTATGGCTTCGACAAGCCGCTACACGAGCGCTATTTCAAGATGCTGGGCGACTACCTGCGCTTCGATTTTGGCAACAGCCTGTTCCGCAACGCCTCAGTGATGCAGTTGATGAAGGAGAGCCTGCCCGTATCGGTCACATTAGGGCTATGGAGTACCTTAATCATCTATCTGGTCTCTATTCCGCTTGGCATCCGCAAGGCGGTCTATAACGGCAGTCGCTTCGATATCTGGAGCAGTACCGGCATTATCATTGGCTACGCCATCCCGGCATTCCTGTTCGCCATCGTGCTGATCGTGTTGTTTGCTGGCGGCAGTTACTACGATATTTTCCCGCTACGCGGGCTGGTCTCGGCCAATTTCGACACCCTGCCGTGGTATCAAAAAATCACTGACTATCTCTGGCATATCACCCTACCGGTGCTGGCGACGGTGATTGGCGGCTTTGCGGCGCTGACCATGCTGACCAAAAACTCGTTTCTCGATGAAATCCGCAAACAGTACGTGATCACCGCCCGCGCGAAGGGCGTTGGCGAAAACCAGATCTTATGGAAGCACATCTTTCGCAACGCCATGCTGCTGGTGATTGCCGGTTTTCCCGCCACCTTTATCAGTATGTTCTTTACCGGTTCACTGTTAATTGAAGTCATGTTCTCCCTCAACGGGCTGGGGCTGCTGGGCTATGAGGCCACCGTTTCACGCGACTACCCGGTGATGTTCGGCACGCTCTATATCTTCACCCTGATTGGCCTGCTGATGAATATCGTCAGCGATATTAGCTATACGCTGGTCGATCCCCGCATTGATTTTGAGGGCCGCTAACGATGACCCTGAACGCCGTAAATCAGGCGCGCTGGGCGCGCTTTCGCGACAACCGCCGTGGCTACTGGTCGCTGTGGATCTTTCTGGCGATATTTCTGTGCAGCCTGTGCGCCGAGCTTATCGCTAACGACCGCCCGCTGCTGGTGAGCTATCAGGGCAGCCTGTACGTGCCGGTGCTGAAAAACTACGATGAGAAAACCTTTGGCGGCGAATTTGCCACCGCGGCTGATTATCAGGATCCGTGGCTCCAGCAGCAGCTTGAGAATCACGGTTGGGTGCTGTGGGCGCCCGTTCGCTTTGGCGCCAGCAGCATCAACTATGCGAGCAATGTTCCCTTCCCTTCGCCCCCTTCAAGGCAGAACTGGTTGGGCACCGACGCCAATGGTCGCGACGTGATGGCGCGCATTCTCTACGGCACGCGGATCTCGCTGCTCTTCGGCCTGATTCTCACCGTCTGTTCCAGCGTGATGGGCGTGGTGGTCGGCGCAATACAGGGTTACTACGGCGGGCGTATCGATCTCTGGGGGCAACGCGTTATCGAGGTATGGTCGGGGATGCCAACGCTGTTCCTGATTATTCTGCTCTCAAGCGTGGTACAGCCCAACTTCTGGTGGCTACTGGCCATTACCGTGCTGTTCGGCTGGATGTCACTGGTTGGGGTGGTGCGCGCTGAGTTCTTGCGTACCCGCAACTATGACTATATTCGCGCCGCGCAGGCGCTAGGGGTAAGCGATCGCAGCATTATTCTGCGCCACATGCTGCCCAATGCGATGGTGGCTACGCTGACCTTTATTCCGTTTATTCTTTGTAGCTCCATTACTACCCTGACCTCGCTCGATTTTCTCGGCTTTGGTCTGCCGCTTGGTTCGCCGTCGCTGGGCGAATTGTTGTTACAGGGCAAAAACAATCTACAGGCCCCATGGCTTGGGATCGCCGGCTTTCTCTGCGTCGCGGTCCTGCTGTCGCTACTGATTTTTATCGGCGAAGCGGTACGCGATGCCTTCGATCCTTCTAAGGCGGTATAAGATGCAGCAGCCACTTCTGGAAATCGACAACCTCTCTATCGCCTTCCGCCAGCAGGGCATCACCACCACGGTGGTGGAACAGCTATCGCTGTCGCTGAACGCCGGAGAAACCCTGGCGCTGGTCGGTGAGTCCGGTTCAGGGAAAAGCGTGTCGGCGCTCTCCATTTTGCGTCTGCTGCCGGAGCCCCCTGTCACCTATCCTACGGGCGATATCCGTTTTGCGGGCGAGTCGCTGCTTCACGCCAGCCCTCAGACGCTGCGTGGCGTTCGCGGCAACCGCATCGCAATGATTTTCCAGGAGCCGATGGTGTCGCTGAACCCGCTGCACAACCTGGAAAAACAGCTCTACGAGGTGCTGTCGCTACACCGCGGGATGCATAAAGAGACGGCACGCGGTGAGATACTCGACTGTCTGGATCGCGTCGGTATTCGTCAGGCGGCAAAGCGACTGGCGGATTACCCGCATCAGCTCTCCGGCGGCGAGCGCCAGCGGGTGATGATCGCCATGGCGCTGCTGACGCGCCCGGAGCTGCTGATTGCTGATGAACCCACCACCGCGCTGGACGTCTCCGTGCAGGCGCAAATCCTTCAGCTACTGCGCGAACTACGCGTCGAACTGAATATGGGGCTGCTGTTTATCACTCATAACCTGAGCATCGTGCGCAAGCTGGCCGACCGGGTGGCGGTGATGCAGCATGGCCGCTGCGTGGAGCAAAATGCGGCAACGGCGCTGTTTGCCGCACCTCAGCATCCCTACACTCGTAAACTGCTCGACAGCGAACCGGCGGGCGAGCCTGTTCCTCTGCCGCCCAATGCCGCACCGCTGCTCGAAGTGAACAAGCTCAGCGTGGCATTTCCCATTCGTAAAGGCATTTTGCGCCGGGTTGTCGATCATAACCGCGTGGTGAAGGAACTCAGCTTTACGCTGCGGGCCGGTGAAACGCTGGGGCTGGTTGGCGAGTCTGGCTCGGGGAAAAGCACTACCGGGCTGGCGCTGCTGCGGCTGATTGCCTCACAGGGGGACATTCGTTTTGCTGGCGAAGCCATTCAGGGACGAGACAGACGGCAGATGCTGCCGCTGCGTCATCGTATTCAGGTGGTGTTCCAGGATCCGAACTCATCGCTTAACCCGCGACTGACGGCGCTGCAGATTATTGAAGAGGGCCTGAAAGTGCACCATCCATCGCTGAGCGCCGCGGAGCGTGAACAGCAGGTTATCCACGTGATGCAGGAAGTGGGGTTAGATCCCGACACCCGCCAGCGCTATCCGTCGGCGTTTTCCGGTGGGCAACGACAGCGTATTGCTATCGCCCGCGCGCTGATCCTCAAACCGCAGCTGATCGTCCTTGACGAACCGACCTCGTCGCTCGATCGCACGGTTCAGGCGCAGATCCTGACGCTACTGAAGGCGTTGCAGGAAAAGCACCGTCTGGCCTATATCTTTATCAGCCACGATCTGCAGGTTGTGCGGTCATTGTGCCATCAGGTGATGGTGTTACGACAGGGAGAGGTTGTCGAGCAGGGTGAGTGTCGGCACGTGTTTGCCGAACCGAAGCAGGCGTATACGCGTCAGCTCATTGCGCTGAGCTGACGGTCAAAACGGGTTGTTGCCGGAAAAGGGTTCGGCAATCGCCACGCCGAAGTTTTTCAGGCGGCAGGTCGCGGCAAACTCGTCCTGACGTTTGACGAACAGGCACGGCTCCCCTTCGCACTCCAGCACCGAACAATCAACGGAAATATCTGTCAACGCCTGGCTGAGCGAGTGCATCACCGGCCAGGCGTTATCGCCGTCCGGACTCAGAAGTTTTAGCGCGACCAGCGCGTTGTCGCCCGCCACGCCATTTTGCGGAATCGGTTCAACTTTGGAACCTGCAAAACCCGCAGACCAGCGATAGTCCTGTGGCAGTCGATGTACGATTGAAAGCTGGAATGTCATTACGTTTTTCCCCGGAAGCTACATGGCTTCACAATTATTTCACATCCATATTAACACATTGTTGACAAATCGTCTTGCATCCAGCAAAAAAACGCCTGCATTCAACATTCTTCATACGACATTGTTCGGTGTACTGATGCATTTCCGCGCTATATGTACCCGTAACTGTGATCTAACGCAACCTTTTTATCTACAACAATGTGACTTTTTACATTAATGGATTTTACATAAAAGAAACATTACACCCCAGTGGCAATGGCATTTCTGTTGATATGTATCAACAAAGGGGCGTATTTCGCCCCTACTAAAGGTGTATTAGCGCGCGGTTTTGCGGGGACGGCTGGCGTAGAGATAGAAAAGGATCGAGCAGGAGGCGCAAAGCGCAATGGAAATCAGCATTGGCCAGGCGGTCGTAAAGGTCGCCATCGACAGCAGCGCACCGACGATTGCGCCAATGCCAAAGCGGAAGGTTCCCGCCAGCGACGATGCCGTACCGGCCATATGCGGAAATTCATCGAGGATCACCGCCATCGCATTGGACGAAACCATTGATACGCAGCCAATAAATGCCGCGATGCCCAGCACCAGCGACCAGAACCCCACGTCCAGCAGCGCGGTCACCACCATCCAGATAGCCATCGCAAACTGAATCAGTAGCCCGGCGCGGAACATCCACAGCGCCCCCACCCGACGCACGAAGCGGCTATTAATGGTGGTCGTAATAAACAGGAAGACAATGTTCAGCGCGAAGTAGTAACCAAAGTGCTGCGGCGAGACATGGTTCAGCTCGATATAGACAAACGGCCCGGCGCTGAGAAACGAGAACATGGCGGCAAAGCTAAAACCGCTCGCCAGCATGTATGACAGCACGCGCTTATGGCGAAATAGCGAGGCGAAGTTGCCGAGCGTGGTGCCCAGACGAAACGGCTGGCGCTTGTCGACCGGCAACGTTTCGTCGATAAAGAAGTAGATCATCGCCGATGCCAGCAGCGCCGCGATCGCCAGAATCCAGAAAATGGCGTGCCAGCTAAACCACACCAGCACCGCGCCGCCGACCATCGGCGCCACCAGCGGCGCGATGGTCGTGACCAGCATGACGAACGACATCATCCGTGAAAACTCTTCTTTCGGATAAATATCGCGCATCAGGGCGTTGATCACCACGCTCGCCGCCGCCGCGGCCAGGCCGTGGAAGAATCGCGTGGTAATCAGATAGTCGATAGAAGGCGCTAACGCGCAGGCCACCGCCGCCGCCGCAAAGATAAGCGTGCCGCCAAGGATGACCGGCTTACGTCCCAGACTGTCGGCCATCGGGCCATACAGCAGCTGTCCAACGGCAAACCCCAGAATATAGGTGCTGAGGGTCATCTGCGCGCTGCCGGCCGGTACGCCGAACTGTGCGGAAATCACCGGCAGCGCCGGAAGGTACATGTCGATCGACAGCGGCATTAACATGGCCAGAAGGCCAAGAATGAAAACAATTTTTAACGACGAGCGCGGCCTGGACGTCACAATCTACCTCTGTTCAGTGGGTTAGCGCATTGGCGCGCCAACGCTGGCGATTTCTTCTGCGGTTAACGGGCGATATTCCCCTGGCTCCAGCTCGGGGTCGAGGATAATCTCACCGATACGCTCACGGTGCAGCCCCACCACATGGTTGCCTACTGCGGCAAACATACGCTTCACCTGGTGATAGCGCCCTTCGCTGATGGTCAAGCGCACTTCGGTCGGCGTCACCACTTCCAGCACCGCCGGTTTGGTCAGATCTTTTTCATTATGCAGTTGAACGCCTTTAGCAAACTGCGCGGCGGTATCGTCGCTCACCGGGTTTTCCAGCGTCACCAGATAGGTTTTTTCGCAGTGATGGCGCGGCGAGGTGATGCGATGCGACCACTGGCCGTCGTCAGTCATCAATACCAGCCCGGTGGTGTCGATATCTAAACGCCCCGCGGCATGCAGCTTGTATGCAACCGGCTCATCGAGGAAATAGAGCACCGTCGGGTGATCCGGGTCTTCCGTTGAGCAGACGTAGCCCTGAGGCTTGTTCAGCATGAAATAACGCGGGCCGTTCTGCTGGGTCAACGAATTGCCTTCATAGGCCACGTTATGTTCAGGTTGCAGTTTGAAAGCGGTATCGCGTACCACTTCATCATCAACGGTCACATGGTGGCCGCGGATCAGACGCCCGGCAATAGCACGGCTGACGCCGAGTTGCTGAGCGATAAACTTATCAAGTCGCATGAAGTATTTTTAGCCTGTAAAAAGTGCCGGGTGCCGGACGAAGCGTCCGAAAAAAGGGGTAATTACAATCGGTAAGTATAACGGGCTTACCCTGCCACTCAAGTGAAAAGATTCATGGCATACTATTTGTCTGTTAAGGACAATCACAACGCTCATGACTTTTACACTTCGCCCCTATCAACAGGAAGCGGTGGACGCTACGCTGGCCTACTTCCGCCGCCATACGCAGCCTGCGGTTATTGTTCTGCCTACCGGTGCGGGCAAAAGCCTCGTTATCGCCGAACTGGCGCGGCTGGCGCGCGGGCGCGTGCTGGTGCTGGCCCACGTCAAAGAGCTGGTGGCGCAGAACCACGCGAAATATTGCGCGCTGGGGCTGGAGGCCGATATTTATGCGGCCGGGCTACAGCGCAAAGAGAGCCACGGCAAAGTGGTCTTTGGCAGCGTGCAATCCGTCGCCCGCAATCTCGACCATTTCCAGGGAGAGTTTTCGCTGCTGATCGTCGATGAGTGTCATCGTATCAGCGACGATGACGACAGCCAGTACCAGCAAATTCTCAGCCACCTGCAAAAGGTCAACCCGCAGATTCGCCTGCTCGGGCTGACGGCGACGCCGTTTCGTTTGGGTAAAGGCTGGATTTATCAGTTCCATTATCACGGCATGGTGCGCGGCGATGAAAAGGCGCTGTTCCGCGACTGCATCTATGAGCTACCGCTGCGCTATATGATTAAGCACGGCTACCTTACCCCGCCGGAGCGGCTGGATATGCCGGTGGTGCAGTATGATTTCAGCCGCCTGCAAGCCAACAGCAACGGCCTGTTCAGCGAAGCAGATCTCAACCGTGAGCTGAAACAACAGCAGCGTATTACGCCGCACATCATCAGCCAGATTGAAGAGTTCGCCCAGACGCGCAAAGGGGTGATGATCTTTGCCGCCACCGTCGAGCACGCCAGGGAAATTACCGGCCTGCTGCCCGCCGATGACGCCGCCCTGATCACTGGCGAAACGCCAGGGCCACAGCGCGATACGTTAATTGATGCCTTTAAAAATCAGCAGTTCCGCTACCTGGTCAACGTGGCGGTATTGACTACCGGCTTTGATGCCCCACACGTCGACCTGATTGCCATCCTGCGCCCGACCGAATCCATCAGTCTGTATCAGCAGATAATTGGCCGCGGCCTGCGCCTGGCGCCGGGGAAAACCGACTGTCTGATTCTTGATTATGCCGGCAACCCGCACGACCTGTACGCGCCGGAAGTGGGTGCCCCGAAAGGCAAAAGCGACAACGTGCCGGTGCAGGTGTTCTGCCCCGGCTGCGGCTTTGCCAACACCTTCTGGGGCAAAACCACCGCCGACGGCACACTGATTGAACACTTTGGCCGCCGCTGTCAGGGCTGGCTGGAGGACGATGAAGGCCATCGCGAGCAGTGTGACTATCGCTTTCGCTTTAAAAACTGCCCGCAGTGTAACGCCGAAAACGATATTGCCGCCCGCCGCTGTCGCGAGTGCGATACGGTGCTGGTTGACCCGGACGATATGCTGAAGGCCGCGCTGAAGCTCAAAGATGCGCTGGTGCTGCGCTGTAGCGGCATGGTATTGCAGGACGGGATGGACGAGAAAGGCGGCTGGTTGAAAATCACCTACTACGACGAGGACGGTGCCGACGTGAGCGAGCGTTTCCGCCTGCACACCCCGGCGCAAAAAACGGCGTTTGAGCAGCTATTTATCCGCCCACATACCCGCACGCCCGGCGTGCCGCTACGCTGGATTATGCCTGCCGATATCATCGCCCAGCAGGCGCTGCTGCGCGCACCGGATTTTGTCGTTGCCCGCAAGAAAGGCCCTTACTGGCAGGTTCGTGAAAAAGTGTTCGACTATGAGGGGCGATACCGCCGGGCCAACGAGCTACGTTAATCGCGCGTCTGCTTTACCCACACCAGGTCATCAACCGCGAAACCCAGGCCACGCGCGATGGTGAGGTAGTTCTGCCGGACCTGCGGCGGCAATGTTGGCGTGCGTGACAGGATCCACAGGTAGTCACGGTTTGGGCCGCTCACCAGCGCGTACTGGTAGTCATCATCCAGCGCAATCACGTTATAGCCGCCGTAGAATGGGCCGAAGAAGGAAACCTTCAGCGCAGCTGTCGTCGGCTTTCCGGTGAAGTAGGCCTTGCCCTCGCTGAGCTTCCACTCTCCCTTTTGCGGGTCGAAGCCGCGGTTGGCGACCGAAATACCGCCATCGGAACGCTTGCCGTAGGTCGCGCTGACCTGCTCAAGCCCTCGCTCAAAGCGGTTTTCCAGGCGAGCAATTTCATACCACTTGCCCAAATAGCGGCTCGCGTCAAAATCACTTATCGGCGTGACCCCTTTTGGCGGCGTCGGCGAACTACAGGCCACCAGCGCCAATGAAATAGCAACACCTGTCACGACGGGCCATAGCTTCATATTCTCTCCTGTTGAAAGTGATTATCACTTCAGTGTAGAGGATAAACGAAACCGCACGGACAGATTAGGAACATCTCACCGGGCACCCAGGTTCTTGACGCTAGCTGCTGATTTGATGGCGAGGTTTTCATTGCCCGCGCGGGGATTGGAGGCTATAATGCCGCCCGCTTTCACATCCGTGAAGCAGATCATTTGCCTGCTGCTGGGTCGCCTGTAGCAGGATTAATCAAGAGAGCTATTCAATGTTTACTATCGAAGCACAAGTACGTAAAGAGCAGGGTAAGGGTGCGAGCCGCCGCCTGCGCGCAGCTAACAAGTTCCCGGCTATCATTTATGGTGGCGAAGCAGCTCCGGTTGCTATTGAACTGGATCACGACAAGCTGTGGAACCTGCAGAACAACGCTGAATTCTACAGCGAAGTTCTGACCATCGTTGTTGATGGTAAAGAAGAAAAAGTTAAGGCTCAGGCGGTGCAGCGTCACCCGTTCAAGCCGAAACTGGCTCACATCGACTTCGTTCGCGCTTAATCGCCAGCGAGTCTACGTGACGAAAAAACGGCTCCCATCGGGAGCCGTTTTTTTTACTTCTTCGCCGCTTCCCGTACCGTTTTTTCCTTCCCGGTGGCGCTAATCACCTCGTTATTCTGGCTATCCGATAGCGTAATGCCGTTCACCTGCGCAAACTGCCAGGCCTGCCCGGTGTTTTCAAACGTCACATCGGTAAACTGACTGTCGTGCAGGAAGGTGATACTGCTCGCCTGCGTGTTGCGGAACTTCACGCGATGAAACGCAATATTCTGATGATAGGCGTCGCGCAGATAGGCGATCCCGTACGCGGCGGTCATCTCCTCAGCCGTCATCCCGTCCACCAGAATACTCTTTTTCGCCGCCGTGCCGTCGACGGACACATTCTCGACCGTCACGTTGCGAAACTGCGCGGGCTCCGCCGCGGGCGTCGTATCATTCACATCCGCACTGTATTTGATGGTGAAGATAAACGGCTCTTTGGCTAAATCTTTCATCGCGTTGTTGCGGAATACTACATCGCGCGCCCCGCCCCCGTAGTAAGGCCGGCTTTTCATCCGCAGGCCGATATCGGTCAGATACATAACGTTATCTTCTGCGACAATTTTTTCAATCCACACGCCGGTATGGCTGCCGGTCACCACCGCGCCGTGCGCTTTACGGAAGTAGTTGTTGAAAATCCACGTGCCGCTTTGCGCTTTCTGGCCAAACGTCTCCACGCCTTTGCCGTAGCCCGCCGCGAAGTTCATGCCATCATCGCCGGTATCAAAGAAGTTATTGAATACCAAACCGTTCTGGCTGTTGCCGAGCTCGATGCCGTCGGCGTTGTTACCGTCGAAGGTTTTGTGCGTCAGCGCGTTGAAGGCGATATTCTCCGACTCGAGTACCATGATGCCGTGAAATGCCGGGTTGAGAAGGGTTAATCCCTCCAGATAAAGATGACGCACGCCGCGTAACGTCATCAGGCTGGAGCGGCGGTTTTTATAGGCGCTGTCGCGGTCCATCCCTTCCGCCACCGCCTGTTCGGTCTGGTATTTCGCCAGCACGCCGTCCTCCCCCACCTTCTTCGCGTTGCTGGCGCGGTACTGCGGCAGCGAGTTACCCAGCTCATCCACAATCGACTCCGCGCCGCCGGCCTTTATGCCCCGTGTCCAGCCATTACCATCGATATTCCCTTTACCGACGATCCGAATATTCTGGAAGGTGCCCGCATGCGAGCTGCCGCGGTCATCCCCCTCCAGCGCATTAAGCAACGACGGTGGACGTTTTGGTAGCGGGTTATCGGTATACGGATAGAGATAATAGCCTTTGCTCATCGGGTAGTCCGCCGGGTTATCGGAACCCAGCAGCGTGGCGCCGTCGGCAATATCCAGCGTCATATCGCTATGCAGGAACAGCGCGCCGGTTTTAAATATGCCGTCACGCACGCTGACTTTGCATCCCTGGGGATAGGCTTCGAGGGTGCAGCTGTCGATCGCTTTTTGCAGCGCGGCGGTATCCAACGTCTTGCCATCGCCCACCGCGCCAAAGTCTTTCACGTTCACCACGTGCGGCATTTTGGTTGTTCGTAGCGTAATCGGTGCGCTGTCGGCAGACTCTTTACCGTCCTCATAAACGGCGCGCACGGTGAAACGGTATTCTGTATCCGCTTTCAGGCCATCGGCGGTAAACGTGCGCAAATCCACTTTCTGCTGCCAGCCGTCGTCCAGCGTCTGGTAGAAGTTATCGATATAGGGTTTGGCTGGCGAGTAAATGTCCTGGTTATCCCGCGCGCTCCCCATAAAGGTCCCATCGCGATAGATATGATAATCAACCACCTTCTCTGCTTGTGCGAGCGGCTTTTCCCAAACCAGTACCACGTGTCCATCGTCGGCAGACAGTACCGGCGACTGGACGTTCTGCGGCGCTGCCGACGCTGCACGCAGGGCGGCAGCGCTATCGTCGCAGCCGCTCAGCAGGCCTGTAAAGAGTAGCGCTGAAACCAGCGCGATTCGGGAATGCCTGAAGGTATTGTGCATGTTTTATTTTTCCTCTCAGTTTTCCGCGGCATTTGGCACAAACAACCGCGTTCATGAGCTGCTGTTGTAAAAACAGCTCCCCTTATAAAATCAAAATAATTTTGCATTTAAAATGAAACGCATTTTTATTTATTTTCATGCGAAATAACTGAGAGTCAGGTCAAGATTTAACCTGCATACAAAAGAAGCGATCGCGGATTTGCGAGTGGGGTCACTCACCATGCGCAGAAAGGAAATAGACAAAGCCCGCACTAATGCGGGCTTTAGAGATTAGCTTTTGCCTGATGTCCGGCGTTGTAGCTGATCGCGTAGATTCGGCGGTGTGCCTTTAATGGTCAGCGTATCGGTTGCCGGATCCCAGAAGATACGTTCACCCAGCAACATCGCGTCGAAGTTAATCGTCAACCCACCGCCGCTGCCGGCGAATTTGGTCAACTGACGCAGGGTGCTGCGGTCCGCCGGGAAGCTCTCTGCCAGCTCGTAACCTTTTTCGGCAGTAAACTCGCTGAAGCTAACGTCGCTCACGCCGGACAGCTCTTTTGACAGCGACGCCAGTTCAATCTCTTCACCCGCTTGCAACTGTTCGTTGCAGTAGGTATACACCTGCTGGCGCACGTTCTGACGTTCGTTCTTATCCAGCTCCGCTTCGGCAGCGAAATCATCCAGCGCCTGCAGCAAACCACGGTTTTGCACCTTGGCGTTTAACCCTTCGCTGGCGCCGAGGAAGTCCATAAAGAAGTCGGCGACTTTGCGGCCCACGCGGCCTTTCAGGAAGGTCAGGTAGCGGGTCGATTCCGGGTTAGTTTCCCACTCGGTGAGATCGATACGCGCCACGATATCCGCGTGGTTGATATCCAGGTAGTGGGTCGCGCTGATATCGAGCTGTTCATTGACGCGCATGCTGCTGAGGTTATTCAGCACCGCCACCAGCAGATACTCTACCGCCAGATAACGGTAGTGGCAGAACAGCACAATACCGCCGTCAGCGAACGGATATTTCGCTAGCTCATCGCGCAGACGCCCCGTTGCCGCGCGGCTGAATGCGAGGAAATCTTCCTCGCCCTGGCGCTGTAGCTTCAAGGTCTGCGCCAGCTCGCTCTCTTCGTTAAACAGGCCGTAGGCTTTATTTTTAGCGCTATACACCCGATGCAGCTCGGCCATCATCTCTTCAACCGGCGCAGTCGGCTCCAACAGCGTGTCGCGCAGCACCACGTCCAGGTTTTGCTCATCGCGTTTGACGAGCTGATGCAAAGCAATCTGGTCGATATCCAGACTCATGTTAAACTCTCCTTTAAGATCGGGTGTATTCAACCATCCCCGATATAACAGTGCAACTCGCATATTACCGAGGTCGCGGCAGTATAATGCGCAAAGGATAACGCGTTACGCCGAAAAAAAGCGGAAAAAATGCTGCTGCTACGGTAATATACTGCCCTTTAATGAACAGACAGATTTCGATTTATGCCACAACAATCCCGCTATAGTGATGAACACGTAGAACAGCTGCTGAGCGAGCTGGCTAACGTGCTGGAACAACATAAGGCTCCGACCGACCTTTCTCTGATGGTGCTGGGCAATATGGTAACCAACCTGATTAACAGCAGCGTAGCTCCGGCTCAGCGCCAGGCTATCGCGCGTTCTTTTGCCCAGGCGCTGCAATCTTCCATTAATAGCGATCCTGCGCACTAAGGGTACAAGCAACAGTTTATGGTGACACATCGTCAGCCTTACCGAGAAAAGGTCTCCCAGATGGTTAGCTGGGGGCACTGGTTCGCCTTGTTCAACATGCTGTTGGCCATGGTGCTCGGTAGCCGCTATCTGTTTGTCGCCGACTGGCCGACGACGCTGGCAGGACGGATTTTCTCCTACATCAGCCTTGTCGGGCATTTCAGTTTTCTGGTGTTCTCCACCTATCTGCTGATTCTGTTCCCCCTGACCTTTATCGTCATGTCCCAGCGCCTGATGCGCTTCCTGTCCGCCATTCTGGCGACGGCGGGCATGACGCTGTTGATCATCGACAGCGAGGTCTTTACCCGCTTCCACCTGCACCTTAACCCGGTGGTGTGGGAGCTGGTCATCAACCCCGATCAAAATGAGACGGCTCGCGACTGGCAGTTGATGTTTATCAGCGTGCCGGTGATTCTGCTCGTCGAAATGCTGTTTGCGACCTGGAGCTGGCAGAAGCTGCGCAGTCTGACGCGTCGTCGGCACTACGCACGCCCGGTTGCCTGGTTCTTCTTTGCCTCATTTATCGCGTCGCACGTGATGTATATCTGGGCGGATGCCAACTTCTATCGCCCGATCACCATGCAGCGCGCCAACCTGCCGCTCTCCTATCCGATGACGGCCCGCCGCTTCCTGGAGAAACACGGCCTGCTCGATGCGCAGGATTATCAGCGCCGCCTGGTAGAACAAGGCGATCCTGAAGCGGTCACCGTACAATACCCGCTCAGCGAGCTACGCTATCGCGATATGGGTGCCGGACAGAATGTGCTGTTGATTACCGTCGATGGCCTGAACTATTCGCGCTTCGAGCAGCAGATGCCGTCGCTGGCACGCTTTGCCAACGATAACGTCAACTTTACCCAGCATATGAGCGCCGGTAACACCGCCGATAGCGGTATCTTTGGCCTGTTCTACGGTATCTCGCCTGGCTATATGGACGGCGTGCTCGCCGCGCGTGTGCCGGCGGCGCTCATCAGCGCCCTCAACCAGCAGGGATATCAGCTGGGGCTGTTCTCTTCGGACGGCTTCGAAAGCCCGATTTATCGCCAGGCACTGCTGTCCGACTTCTCTCTGCCGCCGGGCAAATCACAGGATGATACCCAGACGGCGAGCCAGTGGATTAACTGGCTAACCAACAATGCGCAGGATGAAACACGCTGGTTCTCATGGGTGTCGTTTAACGGCACGAACGTCAGCAACGCCCAGGCAAGCGACCGTCAGTACGGCCGCGCCGCCGCGCAGGTCGATGAGCAAATCGGCCGCGTGCTGGATGCCCTGCGCGATTCTGGCAAGCTGAAGAATACGGTCGTGATTATTACCGCGGGTCACGGCGTGCCGCTCAGCGGGCAGAAAAACAGCTTCAACTGGTCGCGCGCCCAGCTACAGGTACCGCTGGTCATCCACTGGCCTGGTACCCCGGCCCAGCGTATCGACCTGCTGACCGACCATAAAGATGTGATGACCACGCTAATGCAGCGCCTGCTGCACGTTGGCACCCCTGCCAATGAGTACTCGCAGGGTCAGGATCTGTTCAGCGCGAACCGACGTCATAACTGGGTCACTGCGGCGGATAGCAGCACGCTGGCAATCACCACGCCGACCATTACCGTGGTGCTGGATCACAACGGTCACTATAAAACCTGGACCGCCGAGGGCGACCGGATACGTGACCAGAAAGCCCAGCTCAGTTTACTGCTACAGGTGCTGACCGAGGAAAAACGGTTTATCGCTAACTGATTGATTAATTATGAATCAATCAGTGAGTTACCCGCTTGCAATCGGCGGTAAAAGCGGTAGTATCTCCCATGCGTCGGCACGTAGCGCAGCCTGGTAGCGCACCGTCATGGGGTGTCGGGGGTCGGAGGTTCAAATCCTCTCGTGCCGACCAAAAACACATTGAAAACCAGCCTCTTATGGCTGGTTTTTTTATACCCGTCTCATGGGTGGGGTGAAACTGGGGTGACCTGCTCCCCGTTGATTAACACACCCCGATGTTAGTAATGTCTTCAAAAGCTACACGTGCTGCTTCCTGTGCCTGTTTAAACGGATCGATACATCAGCTACCACTGTTTCTACGCTTGGTGTTTCTACTGCATCTGCCATTTCAACTACTCCAATAAACAGGGCGATATTGCCCTAACTGAGAATGTATTTACTTTTTCATGAAAGCATTGCAAACATGATTTCAATTTTTTATAACTTTTAAATGCATCACACCGAAAAAAAGAAACCCCACCGAGTGGGCGGGGTCATATCAGAGAACACAAATCAATCAATAATGGAAACCGCCACTAGTACGCCCACCACCAATGTGACTACCGCCAGTACTGAAAGCACCTGCTGAACGAGTCGCTTGTGCATTATCGCCACCATTCCCACTACCCCCATGAGAACGACTATTATTAGAATGATCATTATTCCCACCTTTGAACTCAGCAAAGTAATGCACTGGTTTCTTGATAGGTACAGGTGGTGCAGGTGGTGCAGGTGGTACTTTAGGTGCATTAGCAGCAGCTTTAGCATCCAGGGCTATAGCATTTTGTAATGCAACACTAGTTGCTGAGATACGCTGTTGAGCGAGATTCATTGTTTGAGTTTTAGCTCTTACTGATTGTGCAGCAGAATCAATGTCTGCCTGTGTTCCCGTTGCCTTAGCATCATTTAGTTTCTGAGTGGCATTGTTCAAATCAGAAGCTGCAATAGAAGCAAAAGCCTTTGCGGCTGCATTATCTCTGAATGCTTGAGCTTGTAAGGGTTCAGCCTGAATAGACATAGATATAGCAGAAATCGCTATAGCTAATATAGAAAGTTTAATATGCATACCATCACCAATTGTTGAATAAATGTATTAATAAATAAATTAAGTACTAGCAAACTAGTTTAATTATCGAAACCAAAAGTATTGGCGAACGGCAATCTAATTGCATATACCTTTTTTTACAATAGGAAAAAAGGAAAACCAACAAGAGGTAATACCAGTAAAACCCTGTTATTATGTAAATTGCATTTCACGAATAATAATTAGCCTATTAATTTTTAAATTTATGTAACGGGGTTATTTATATTTATAGTTTATTGATAATGTGACCAAATTGTTTAATAAAAAATAAAAATTTAACTAAGTGAATTAATCTCATTTTTTAAATTTTCTTATTATTGCCATTGGAACTAAAAGTGAATGGTTCGTTTTGCAGGGATGCTTACAGTTCCAACAACATCGGTCTGAGCAATGCCCATTGTAGCTACTGTGATTGCTAAGGCACTGATAATTTTCATTTATTCATCTTCCTAAACTCAGTGGAATCAACCACTTTACCAACATAGCGGCCTTGTAAAGTTGCTGTATCGTCTTTGAAAATAAGCCGTGCTGCCCCACCTTCATTATTAACAGTGAGTTGTTGATAGGTTCCCGGTTTTATTTTCTCTGCGACCTCATAAACCGAAGGGCTACCATCAGGGCTAACAAACCAGTATCGCACGCGATTTTTGAATTTATCCGGGCCAATCTCTAGCGATCTTTTGCCATATCTCGGACTCTCACCCTGATAGACGCCGTAAACGCTCTGTGGATTTGCACATACACTTATAGAAACTACCAACAACGAAAATAACCCTACTCTGGAGATCCTTTTCATCATTATAAAATTCTCTGCTAGCATATTAATTCGTAATTGGCTTGGCTTCTTTATCCCATGGTTTAGGGTCTAACCAGCCTTTTGTCGGGCTAAAAGTTTTGCCGCCGTCTAAGGTGTAGATGTGAAGCAAGAAGCCGCCTCGGTAGCCATTCTTAACGGCTTTTTCACAATCGGATTGCATCAAAGCCCCATCACAAACAATCTTCACTTCGCTAACTCCGTTAAGAGGCTTATCAAGAGTCGTAGTTACTCGATTATCTCCCAGCGTTGTTACTCCATAGAAATAAAAGCTATATTTCCGAGCGGTGTGAAGGTCTGCGGCGTATTGCTTGATTTGTTGGGTATTGATTGAGTAATAGCCGGAGCTATCCTTCTTCGCGTTCTCTTGCCCCCATCGATCAACATCATTCAAGAAAGTAACGAGATCTCTCTGTTCCTGCTGTTGCTCTGCCCGATAACGTTCGGCATTTTGTTGGTTTTGTACATAGAGCCAAACACCACCAATCACGCAAACACCAACCACCGCTAAGACGGCATAACCGATCCATTTATAGGCACTACGTGGTAACAGCTTGAAAATCAATATGATTAAAACAATAGCCAGAAGAAAAAGAACGAAACCAACCATTTTTTGAACACCTTCAAACAAACGACGAGAAATAATAATGGGCATTGATTAATCAATGTTGATCCAGATCACATTATTAGTAGCAATACGTACTTCCTAGTGATAAGCCATCATAATACTTTGTGAATCGGGAAGTTGCCTTCTCAAACTTCACCGTAAGAGTTTTACGTGGTTTAACAACACCAACGTAAGGGCCTCGCCCTCCCTTGCACATTTCTCATCGAAAAGCATAAAAAAGAGACAGCCCGCACCTCAGTAGAATCATCAAATACAAAAGTCGTAAAAACATAGATAAAAAAACCAGATCAGAACAACATATCAATATATAGAACTATTCCTAATGCAAAATACAGTAAAAGACGATTACCATTCACGTCAGGAATGCTATTCTCTCTTCGTTGCAAACTGATAAAAAGGATGAACAGTGAAAAAATCACATAAACTTGCCGCTTCATTACTCGCCATCGCCTGCGCTTCCAGCAGTGCCTGGGCTGCAGAACAGCCGCTGGAGAAGGTCGCCCCTTACCCGCAGGCTGAGAAAGGTATGAAGCGTCAGGTGATTCAGTTACCGGCGCAGAAGGATGAGTCGGCCTATAAGGTAGAGTTATTGATTGGTAAAACGCTGGAGGTTGACTGCAACCATCAGCGTCTGGGCGCCGAGCTGGAAAGCAAAACGCTGGAAGGCTGGGGCTATGACTACTATGTGGTAGAGAAAGTCAGCGGCCCGATGTCAACGATGATGGCTTGTCCTGACCAGAAAAAGACCAGGAAATTCATCACCGCCTCGCTGGGTGACGATGGCATGCTGCGCTACAACAGCAAGCTGCCAATCGTCGTCTATACCCCGGAAAACGTGGAAGTCAGATACCGCGTATGGGAAGCACAGGAAACGGTGCATAACGCCGAAGTGCGTTAATAAAAAAACCGGCGATTATGCCGGTTTTTTTCTGCCTGCGAATAGGGCTTACAGCGCGATATCTGCAATCTCTTTCACCGGGACAGCCTTTGGCGTCGCCTGAACCGACGGAACCGGATCGGCGTCACGCGGCGCTTCATGACGCAGACCCAGTACTTCACTGGTGTAGGCCAGCGTTCGCTCAATCAGATGCGGATTTTCGGTCAGCGTTGAGCCATAGGTTGGCACCACGGCACGAATCTTCGTCTGCCATTCGGCAGTTTGCATCTTATCCTTAAACACTTTTTCCATCAGTTCCAGCATGATAGGCGCTGCGGTAGACGCACCAGGCGATGCCCCCAGCAGCGCGGCAACGGTGCCTTCATCGTCGCTCACCACTTCCGTGCCCAAACGCAGCACGCCGCCAATACGGGCATCGCGCTTAATAATTTGTACGCGCTGGCCTGCCTGCCACAGACGCCAGTCCTGTTTTTTCGCCATCGGGTAGTAGGCGCGCAGCGCAGCATGACGATCTTTATCTTTCTGCAGCACCTGGCTCACCAGATATTTGACCAGATCGAAGTTATCCAGACCCACGTTAAGCATCGGCAAAATGTTGGATTTGTTGGTGGACGCCAGCAGGTCCCACAGCGAACCATTTTTCAGGAAGCGCGTGGAGAAAGTGGCGAACGGCCCAAACAGCACCACGCGTTTACCGTCAATGATACGCGTATCGATATGCGGTACCGACATCGGCGGCGCACCCACGGAGGCCTGGCCATAGACTTTCGCCAGATGGTGATTCACCACTTCCGGGTTTTCGCACACCAGGAACTGACCGCCAACCGGGAAGCCCGCATACTCTTTTGCCTGCGGGATTTTGGTTTGTTGCAGCAGCTTCAGCGCCGCGCCGCCCGCGCCAATAAAGATAAACTTCGCTTTAATCGTGCGCTTTTCATGGCTATTGTTGGCGTCGGAAACCGTCACGCTCCAGCTGTTATCCGCGTTACGACGGAAACGGCGGACCACGGTGTTTAACTGGAGCGAAAAACCCTCACGCTTTTTCAGCGCATTAATTAGCTGACGGGTGATCTCGCCGTAGTTTACGTCGGTGCCGGCCTCAGTACGGGTGGCGGCAATTTTCTGCTGCGGATCGCGCCCTTCCATCACCAGCGGCGCCCACGCTTTGATCTGCTCGTGGTCTTCGGAATAGCGCATGCCGTTAAACAGCGGGCTCTTCTGCAACGCACGGTAGCGGGCGCGCAGGAAGTTGACGTTGTCATCGCCCCACACAAAGCTCATGTGCGGCACGGTGTTGATAAAGCTTTTCGGCTGCGTCAGCACGCCGCGTGTCACCTGATGCGCCCAGAACTGACGAGAAATCTGGAATGCTTCGTTAATATCAATGGCTTTTTCGATGCTGACAGAGCCGTCAGCTTTCTGCGGTGTGTAGTTCAGTTCCATCAGCGCCGAGTGCCCGGTACCGGCATTGTTCCAGCCGTTTGAACTCTCTTCCGCAACGCTGTCCATTTGCTCAACCATGGTAATCGACCAGTTTGGTTCAAGCTCCTGCAGCCACGTACCCAGCGTAGCGCTCATAATTCCGCCACCGATCAGCAATACATCCGTCTCGTGAACCGCACGAGCCTTCGCCTTATTCGCCACAGAAGTCTTCTCGGTACCCGATTTCTGTGAGTTGGGTACAGCTATCTTTTTTTTCATCGTAGGGGGCCTTACTTGACTGTCGAGTTGTTACACGCAGGTAAAAACATCCGTACGGTTACGTTACCACCAGGACGGATAAATTTAAATATTGTTTAAAATTTAAGTTGAGTTTTGAGATCTGTTATTAAAATGTTTAATAAATGTGTACAGAAAATGAGATTTGGTACTAGTAGAATGTGACGGGAAGCGGTATTATTCCCCCCTTTGTGATGGTACGCACGGAAGCTGTGGCTTATAGAAAACCGGCCATCGATAACCTGCGAATAACCTATGTCGAACACCTCATCATTGAGCATTCTGCGCTCGCCATCTCTGCTCACCCGTGAAATTCTGGCAGGCGTCATTACCGCTCTGGCACTGATCCCTGAAGTCATCTCGTTTTCGGTGATTGCTGGCGTTGACCCGAAAGTCAGCCTGATTGCATCCGTTGTGCTCTGTCTGAGTATGTCGTTCCTTGGCGGACGCCCGGCAATGGTCACGGCGGCGGCCGGTTCGGTTGCGCTGGTGATTGGCCCGATGGTCCACGTTCACGGCGTGGCCTACATTCTACCTGCGGTTTTATTGGCTGGCATCATTCAAATTTTGTTTGCCCTGTGCGGCATGGCCAAACTGATGCGCTTTATTCCCCAGTCGGTAATGACCGGTTTTGTTAACGCGCTCGGCATCCTCATTTTCTTTGCTCAGGTGCCCCACTTCTGGAGCCGCAGTCCGCTTATCGTCGCGCTGTTTGCCGCCACCATTCTGATCGTACTGTGGTTACCACGGGTGACAAAAAGTATCCCTTCCCCGCTGGTTGCCGTCGTGCTGCTGACGCTGTTTACCGTCACCAGCGGGCAGATTCTGCCAACCGTGGGGGATGAAGGCTCCATGAGCGGCGGCCTGCCGGGGCTGACTCAGTGGCGGGTGCCGTTTAACCTCGAGACGCTACAAATTATCTGGCCCTGCGCGCTGAGCATTGCCTTCGTCGGGCTGATGGAATCGCTGCTGACCGCTAAACTGGTGGACGATCTCACCCATACCCCCTCGAACAAAACGCGTGAAAGCGCGGGCCTCGGCATCGCCAATATGCTGGCTGGCTGCTACGGCGGCATTGCCGGGTGCGCGATGATCGGTCAGACCATCGTCAACGTGGAGATGGGAAAAGGCCGTAGCCGCGTTTCGACGGTTGCCGCCGCGCTGGTGCTGCTGCTGTTGGTCACCGCATTAAGCGAAGTGATGGCGAAGATCCCGATGGCGGTACTGGCGGGGATTATGGTGATTGTAGCCTTTAAGACCTTTAGCTGGCCAAGCCTCCAGCCCGCGACGCTCAAGCGTGCGCCGTGGCCGGAAACGCTGGTGATGCTGGTTACCGTTGGCGCAACGGTCAGTACCGGTAACCTGGCGATTGGCGTACTGGCAGGGCTCATCATGATGGCGATCGTGCCTGCACGCCTGAAGCATCGTGCGAAGCTTAAAGCAGAAACACCGTCGCCAACCCCAGAAAAATAAAGAAGCCGCCGGTATCGGTGATCGCGGTGATCATCACGCTTGAGCCGACCGCCGGGTCGCGCCCAAGCTTGGCCATGATCATCGGGATCAGCACCCCCATAATCGACGCCACCAGCAGGTTCAGGATCATCGCCAGCGTCATCACGCCGCCGAGCGCCAGGTCGTCGTACAGCAGCCAGGTGACGGTGCCCATGATGCCGCCCCAGACGATACCGTTAATCAACGCTACCCCCATCTCACGCAGGATCAGGAACGAGAAGTTACCCGGCTGAATATGCTGTAAAGCCAGCGCGCGCACGATCATGGTGATGGTCTGGTTACCGGTATTACCGCCAATGCCCGCGACGATCGGCATTAACGAGGCCAATGCCACCAGTTGCGAAATGGTGTGTTCAAAACCATCAATGACGCGCGAGGCGATAAACGCGGTACAAAGGTTAATAGCCAGCCACGCCCAGCGAGTTTTCACCGCTTTGGTCACTGGCGCAAATACGTCCTCTTCACTGCTCAGGCCGCCCATGCGACGCAGGTCGCTGTCGGTCTCTTCATAAACTACGTCAACGATCTCATCGATGGTCAGGCGCCCCATCAGCTTGCCCTGCGAATCAATTACCGCGGCGCTGATCAAGTTGTCACGTTCGAAGGTACGCGCCACAATTTCCGATTTTTCTTCCGGGTGGAATGCGACCGGGTCAGATTCCATCACTTCATGAACGAGCTTATCCGCCGAATTGAGCAAAATGGTTTTCAGCTCCAGCTCGCCAATCAGCGTCTGATCGCGCTGGATAACAAACAGCTTATCGGTGTTTTCTGGCATTTTGCCCAACCGGCGCAAAAAACGCTGCACCGAGGCCAACGTGACGTCCGGGCGAATGGTAATCACCTCGAACTCCATGATCGACCCCACCTGCTCGTGGGCGTAGTTCATCACCTGGCGTACGCGCGCGCGCTCTTCCGGCGACATCGACGCCAGCAGGCGTCCGGTCAGGTCACGCGGCAGGTGCTGCACCAGATAAATCTGTTCGTCGATATCCAGCGTTTGCAATGCATCGAGCAACGCCCGGTCGCTCATATCTTCGATGAGGTCGTCCCAGACGTTCTCCGATGCTTCCAGCAACACCTTCCCACGACGATCGTCTTCGACCATGTTCCACAATGCATGGCGCTCTTCGGACGGTAACGCTTCCAGTGTATCGGCAAGATCCGGCGGCGGCAGGTGCGCCACTAAGTTGCCGACTTCGGCGAGGTCGTCAACCAGCGTGCCTTCATCATACTGCTCGGCGAGCGTGAGTTTGCCCAGCAGCGCGGAAGTCACGGCTTTATCGGTAGTCAGCAGCCAGATCAGGCGCTGACGCTCTTCATCGCGCAGACGAGCGCTGTTCTTTTTCAACAGAGGCATGAATAATCCTTATTCGTGAGACGTCGCCCAGCCGGATGGCCGGGCGAATTAAGCATAGCGCGGGGAGATGTAAAAAAGTTTAAACAAGCCGCCCGTACGATGAAAAAATCGGCAGAGCGGCAAAAAAAACCTTAGGCGGTGCGGGCGACCGCGTCGCGGGAAGCGCGTTCACGCTCCTCACCCACCAGCTCACTCAGCTGACCGTTACGCATTTCCAGCAGGCGGTCGGCATGAATAAAGTAGTGATCGTCATGGCTAATAGCGAAAATGGTTTTCCCCATCTGTTGCATCAGCGGTAACAATATCTGATAGAACTCACGGCGGAAGTGCGGATCCTGATCGGCCGCCCACTCATCAAGCATAATGATGTCGCGTTCTTCCGCCAGCGCCAGCAGCAGCGCCACACGCTTCTTCTGCCCTTTCGATAGCTTGAGGTCGAGAATGCGTCCATCTTCCAGCGTAATCTTGTGCGTCATCTGCAGCTGGTTCAGCCATTTCTCAACCAGCGCCGGATCCGCCGTTTTCCCTTCTGGCCCCAGCAGCTGGTCAAACAGCCAAACGTCGGTAAATACCGCTGAGAATAACTTGCGGTAGTCTTCCGGCCTGGCGGTCGCCAGCGGCTGACCGTCCAGCAGAATCTGCCCGGATAGCGGTTGATACAGTCCGGTCAGCAACATCGCCAACGTCGATTTACCGCTGCCGTTGCCGCCAATCAGGAATACCATCTCACCGCGCTTGAGCGTCAGGTTCAGCGGCCCCACCGCGAAGGTGTTGTCTTCATAGTGGAAGGTCACGTCGCGCAGTTCCAGCGTCTGCCAGTTCGGGTGCGCCGTCGGCTGCGGGAAGGTTTCCTGATATGGCGCCAGCGCGAATTTATTCAGCTTATTGAACGCCACCTGCGCGCTCAGCAGCGTGGGCAGCGCGCCCACCGCCGACAGCAGCGGCGTGCGCAGGAACAGCAGCGTAAGCGAGTATGTGGCGGCAACGTTGGTGTCGGCCCAGCCGAGACTGTTCGCCATCCAGAACACCAGACCAATGGCCCCCAGCATCATAATATTCGACCAGTTGACCGCGCTCAGATGGAAGGTGTCAGCCCGTACGATATGGTGGCGGTAGTCTTTCGCATTCGGCGTGAATTTTTGTTCGAAGACATACTCCGCGCGCTCGCGGTTCAGGGTCAGCTCTTTGCGCCCTTCCAGCACCGTCTGGTAATCGTCGTACAAGCGGTCTTCGGTTTCACGCAGCGTCGCCATGTGTTTATACACCCGCGCCACCAGCACGAAACCGCCCCAGATGGTCAGCGCCATCCACAGGGCGGTAATCAGCAGCATTTTGCTCGACAACATCGCCAGGTAGGCCGCGGAACCCACGGTCAGAATAATCCCCTGCACCAATTCTGGCAGCCGCACGAAGGCAATGGTGATCGCGCGGATGTCGCTGGTCAGCCCCGCCAGTAACGCGGCGCTGCCGAGTTTCTCGACGCGCTCCACCTGAGTATCCAGGATACGTTTGATAAATTCCCGGCGCAGGCGATAGACAAAGTGATGGCCAAGCGTGGTCAGCGCCAACTGCGAACCCAGTGTGACCGCCATCAGCAGCAGCAGTAGACCAAGAAATTCCGGCAGTACGGCAAGCGTGGTATCCACCGTCTCAATCAGACGTACGTTAATAAAAGCGATAAGCCCGATACCGAGCGCGGCGCTCAACAAGCTTAAGGCGATAACGCCGATAAAAGGCCAGCGATACTGACGCCAGACAAGTAACAGAAGTTCCATAACAGTGACCAGGACAAGAAAAAACAGCCAGCAGTGTAAACTGCTGAGAGACTACATCAAGAATAATTCTTATTTTTATTCGTCATTCCGCGGCACGACGAAAGGTCAGGTTATAGCGCCACGGACCGACCTGCGGATGGCTCCCCTCTTTGAGTGGCAGAATCGCATGATAAAACAGCCGCGACTCACCGCCCCACACCACCACGTCGCCATGCTCAAGCAGCACGCGTTGCAGCGGATCGCTGCGATTCAGGCCACCGAACTGAAACACCGCGGGTAGGCCGAGCGAAACCGACACGATCGGCGCATCCAGCCGGACCTCGTCTTTATCCTGGTGCAGCGATAGCTTCGCCCCCGGCTGGTAGCGGTTTATCAAGCAGGCATCGGGGTTGAACGTGGGGTAACCCGCGCCGCTCGCCGCCTCCTGCGCCAGCTGGCGAAAGCAGTCCGGCATCGCAGGCCAGGGTTTTCCGCTGAGTGGATCAACGGCAGCATAGCAATAGCCATGACGATCCGTACTCCAGCCAAGCGGGCCGCAGTTGGTCATCGCCACCGACATGGTATAACCACCCGGCGTGACCATATGACGAAATGGCGAAACCGCCGCCACCTGCTCGATAGCCGCCAGCAGCGCGGTGCTGTGCGCCCGCGCTAACCGACGCAAGATCATCGCGCCAGGCGCCAGCGGTTCCGACCACGGCGCTTCATCGGCAAACAAGTCTAACATTCGATCTCCTGTTCTTTTTCACGCGCGAGCAATCGGGCTTTACGGGCCACACCCCAGCGGTATCCCGACAGGCTGCCGTCGCCGCGCACCACCCGGTGACAGGGCACCAGTATCGCCAGCCGGTTTGCCGCACAGGCGCTGGCCACCGCACGCACCGCCTTTGGCCTGCCGATAGCCTCTGCCACCTGCTGGTAGCTACGGGTTTCACCGGGCGGAATGGCACGCAGCGCCTGCCAAACCTGCTGCTGGAAAGCGGTGCCGCGGATATCCAGCGGCAAGCTCAGCGCCGCCGCGCGCGATTCGAGGCTCGCCATCACAGCGGAGGTTGTCTCGCTGACGTCCGCCCCGGCAACCAGCAGCGTTGCGGCAGGAAAACTCTGCCGTAGTTCGCTAAGCAGGCCAGCCTCATCGTCACCCAACAGCACGGCGCAAACGCCGCGCTCACTGAGCGCCACCAGGCAGCGCCCTAGCGAGCACTTACCGACGGTATAGTGAATCTCCGTCGCTTCGCCACCCCGACGGCGAGTACGTGCGGTCATCCCCAGCAGCGCGTCGGCATGACGGTAGTAGCTGCTGCTTGACGGGAAACCCGCCGCCAGCACCGCCTGCGTCACCGGTTCCCCCTCGCTCAGCGCCTCACGCAGGCGATTTGCGCGCCACGCCAGTTGCCAGGCTTTTGGCGTTAAACCAGTGATGGATTTAAACATGCGATGGAAGTGATACGGGCTGACCGCGACCGCCTGCGCCAACGCATCAAGCGTGACCGGGCTATCCCGCTCCAGCAGCCGACAGGCGTGGGCCACTTTGGCAATTTTCTGCTGCTCAGGCGAAAGCGCATCCGGCCGACAGCGTTTGCAGGGACGAAAACCGCCCGCTAGCGCCGCGCTGGCATCGCTGAAAAAACGGACGTTCTGACGCAGCGCATGACGTGCGCGGCACGAAGGACGGCAAAAAATACCGGTGGTCAGCACGGCAAAGACAAACTGACCGTCGGCTTTCGCATCGCGATCGAGAACCGCCTGCCAGCGCGCCTCGTCGTTGTGTAGAGTATCAATCGTCATAACAGGCTCCTCCTTCTAGTGTAACTGCCACAGTGCCTAAAAGGAGGAAATAAAAAACCCGCAATCTTGCTTTTTAATTTTTCCCATTGACCAGGAAAGCGCGGAACTGCGGCGACATCCAGGTGGTAAAACCATCGCCTTCTTTCATGATCATGTACACTGCCAGCCCCTGTTCGCGCACCACCTGCTGGGCTTTTTCGGTCCCCAGCACCATCAGGCCGGTATCCCAGGCGTCAGCTTCCAGTGCGGTCGGCGCAATGACGGTCACCGACACCAGCTTGTGAGTAATCGGGCGTCCGGTTTGCGGATCGATCACGTGCGAAATGCGTTTACCGTCGAGTTCATAGTAGTTGCGGTAGCTCCCGGAGGTGCTGATGCCATGACCGTTGATATCGACGATCGCCTGCACCGCATTTTCCCGGTCGGTCGGTTTTTGAATCGCGACCCGCCACGACTGGCCGTCGGCGTTCATTCCGCGACTCACCAGCGCGCCCCCCACCGAGACCAGATAACGGGAGATACCTTCTTCCGTCATCAGGCGCGCCAGATGATCGGCAGCATAGCCCTCGCCGACGGTAGAAAGATCGACGTAAAGATCGGGGATCGATTTTTGCAGATACTGCCTGTCCGCACGGTTGATAACCGTTAATTTGTCCAGACCGGTGCGCGCTTTCGCGGCGTCAATCTGCGCCTGAGTTGGCGTACTGACCGGCTGTTTGTCCGGGCCAAAGCCCCAGAGATTGACCAGCGGGCCAACGGTAATGTCCATCGCGCCCTGGGTTTTACGCCCAATGCGCAACGATTCAGTGACGATATCCGCCATCGCTTCATTGACCGGCCACGGCGTGGTGCTCTGCGAGTGGTTAAAGCGCATCAGCGCCGAGTCGTTCTTCCAGGTCGACAGCAGACGATCGTCGCCATCGAGCTGGGTTTGTACCTTGCTGCGGAGCGCTTCAGCCTGGGCTTTATCCACGCCCACCACGCTTACGCGCCAGAAGGTGCCCATGGTCTTCCCTTCCAGCACGGTCACCGCCGCTTTGGGTGTTGCCGGCGCGCTGGCGTTATCACAACCCGTCAGCAGAATCACGACGCTCAACAGCGCCATTCGTAAAAAAGTCATTTCCATCCGTTATTACCCTCCTGCAATCGGCGCAAGAGTACACTAATTTGCTGAAATTCGGCACAAAAAAAGGGGCCAAAGGCCCCTTTTGCAATGGTCTTAACAGTATTAGAACTGGTAAACCAGACCCAGTGCAACGATGTTATCGGTAGAGATACCAGCGGCCTGAGTGAAGTCGTTTTTGTCCAGCAGGTTGATTTTGTAATCAACGTAGGTAGACATGTTTTTGTTGAAGTAGTAAGTCGCGCCCAGGTCGATGTATTTCAGGAGATCCTGGTCACCGAAGTCACGTACGCCGTTGTCGATGTTCTTACCTTTAGACTGCAGGTAAGCGATGGACGGACGCAGACCGAAGTCGAACTGGTACTGTGCAACCACTTCGAAGTTCTGAGCTTTGTCAGCAAAACCGTAAACGCCAGCGTTCGGGGAACCGCCGAAACGAGTTGCGTTGTAGGTCTGGGTGTACTGAGTTGCCAGATAGATGTTGTTAGCATCGTATTTCAGGCCAGCAGAGTAGGTTTCAGCGCGGTCGCCGCTACCGTAGATTTTGCTGTTACCAATAGTTGCGCCAGTGTCATCTTTGATAGCAAAGGTGCTGGTGTTTTGCTCAGTAGTACGTTTAGAAGAAGAGATCGCACCACCGATGCTGAAGCCTGCGCCCAGATCGTAGGTCAGGGAGCCGCCGAAGCCGTCACCGTTCTGTTTCAGAGCCTGACGACCGTTAGCAGTCTGGCCTTCGCCGGATACGCTGCCGTTTTTACCCTGATACTGCAGAGCAAAGTTCAGGCCGTCAACCAGACCGAAGAAGTCGGTGTTACGGTAGGTGGCAACGCCGTTAGCACGGGATTGCATGAAGTTGTCAGAACCGTAGGTGTCGCCGCCGAATTCCGGCAGAACGTCAGTCCAGGAAGTTACGTCGTAAACAACGCCGTAGTTACGACCGTAGTCGAAAGAACCAGCGTCAGCAACGCGGATACCTGCGAAGCCTACACGAGTCCATGCCTGGTCAGAAGAACCTTCAGTGTTGTTCGCCTGAACGTTGTATTCCCACTGGCCGTAACCGGTCAGCTGGTCGTTAACCTGAGTTTCACCTTTGAAGCCCAGACGCACGTAGGATTGGTCGCCGTCAGAACCGTTGTCGCTGGAGAAGTAGTGCAGGCCATCGACTTTACCGTACAGATCTAATTTGTTGCCGTCTTTGTTATAAATTTCAGCCGCATTTGCTGCGCCCGCTACCAGCAGAGCCGGTACCAGGAGGGACAGTACTTTAACTTTCATGTTATTAACCCTCTGTTATATATATATGCCTTTATATATGCCACTGCTTACTGATTAACCCTCATTAATCAGTCGGCAGACCCATTGTGCTGTAAAAACAGGAATAATCCAATAGGAATATGATACGAAAATCATTCAAATGTTTCATTTGTCCATATAGATGTTTCTAAATGTAAATTTAAGGGAACTTTTATAAGCACAAAAAGGCCGGAAAAATAGCACTAATAATCAAAAACAGAAAAAATATATACACTGAATCAATGAGTTAAAAAACATGAAATGTATAGCACTGAATGGTAAAACAAAACCTTCACCCATAACTAAAATAGTCAGTGCTATCATCATTAACTTTATTTATTACCGTCATTCAGTTCTGAATGTCTGTTTACCCCTATTTCAACCGGATGCTTCGCATTCGGTTTTTTTTTACCTTTCTTTACGCAAATTTAATCAACGTATGCTACCCATCGTAAATTATAACGACTATTAACTAATCGTTTTTCAGCACAAAAAATGTCATTGCACACCGATAACAATTAATGTCTTGTTATTTAGTGCTATTTTTCCTTGTGGTTTGGTAAATAATTGTACAGTACGCGCTAAATTGTACACATTATCCACAATGTCGAATTTCTCCTGCGCTGAAATAATAAAACGCCTTTTCAACATACAGGCCACCGCGCCCTCGCCCACGACGATTTTGCCTCGTTGATGCATCCTGGTGAATTTTTTGTATATACTGCCTGCAGTACAAAAACAGGGTTTGCATGCCTCAACGCGTTATAAGCTTGAGCATATCCTCATTCAGATGCCGTTATGATGGGTTACACACGCCAATGAGTCAGTCCGACAAGATGAGCCCGACGAAATTTTCCCTGCTGCCGGGGAGCATCACGCGTTTCTTCCTTCTTATGATCATTGTCCTGCTGGTGACGATGGGCGTGATGATTCAGAGCGCGGTTAACGCATGGCTGAAAGATAAGAGCTATCAGATTGTCGATATGACACATGCCGTACATAAGCGCATTGATACCTGGCGCTACACCACCTGGCAGATCTACGACAATATTGCCGCTTCCAGCACCAATGCGGCACCTGGCGACGGCCTTCAGGAAACGCGGCTGAAGCAGGACGTCTATTATCTGGAAAAACCACGGCGTAAAACCGAAGCGCTGATTTTCGGTTCTCACGACAGCGCGACGCTCGACATTACCCAGCGAATGTCGACCTATCTCGATACCCTTTGGGGCGCAGAAAACGTGCCGTGGTCGATGTACTATCTTAACGGTCAGGACAACAGCCTGATTCTGATCTCTACGCTACCGCTCAAAGACCTCTCTTCCGGCTTTAAAGAATCGACGGTTGGCAGCATTGTCGACTCGCGCCGCGCCGAGATGCTCCAGCAGGCCAACACGCTGGATGAGCGCGAAACCTTCTCATCGTTACGACGCCTGGCCTGGCAGAACGGCCGCTACTTTACGCTGCGAACCACCTTTAATCAGCCCGGGCACCTGGCGACCGTCGTGGCGTTCGATTTGCCGATTAACGATCTCGTGCCGCCGACCATGTCGCTGGACAGCTTCCGTCTCGAGCCCGATCCGGCGCAGAATGCCCAGCGTAGTCAGGAGAAAGATCCGGGCGACAGCGTTGCCATCAACTTTAATAGCTCGCGCATCGAGATTACGTCGGCGCTGAATACCACCGGTATGCGGCTGGTGTGGCAGGTGCCGTTCGGCACGCTACTGCTGGATACCTTCCAGAACATCATGCTACCGCTGCTGCTGAACATTGGCCTGTTAGCACTCGCGCTGTTTGGCTACTCCACCTTCCGTAACCTGCCCACGCGCGGCAGCACCAGCAGCAGCGTCTCCTCAAGCGGCACCAATAACGAGCTGCGCGTGCTTAGAGCCATTAATGAAGAGATTGTCTCTTTATTACCGCTGGGGTTGCTGGTACACGACCAGGAATCCAATCGCACCGTCATCAGTAACAAGATAGCCGACCATCTGCTGCCGCACCTGAACCTGCAGAACATCACCAGCATGGCGGATCAGCATCAGGGGGTGATTCAGGCCACCATCAATAATGAACTGTATGAAATTCGCCAGTTCCGCAGTCAGGTATCGCCGCGCACGCAGATTTTTATCATCCGCGATCAGGACCGTGAAGTGCTGGTGAACAAGAAACTCAAGCAGGCGCAACGGCTGTACGAGAAAAACCAGCAGGGCCGCGCCGCGTTCATGCAGAACATCAGCGACACGCTGAAACAACCGATCAAAGCGTTGGCAAACGAAGCCAGCCACATCAATACTCCGGACAGCCAGAGGCTGGCTAATCACGCCGATCTGCTGGTTCGACTGGTGGATGAAATTCAGCTGGCCAACATGCTGGAAAACGACAGCTGGAAAGGCGCTACCACACAATTCTCACTGCAAGAGTTGATAGATGAGGTGGTGCCGGAAGTGTTGCCGTCAATCAAGCGTAAAGGACTGCAGCTACTGATCAACAATCAGGTTCCGGCCAAAGCGCAACGCCACGGTGACCGCGACGCTCTGCGCAGGATCCTGCTGCTGTTGATTCAATACGCCGTCACCACCACCCAGATAGGCAAAATTACCCTTGAGATCAGCGCCGAGGAGTCGGCGGAAGAACGTTTAACCTTCCGCATTCTCGACACCGGCAACGGCGTGTCGCATGGCGAAATCGACAACCTGCACTTCCCGTATCTCAACGATACCCAGTCGGATCGCTACGGTAAGGCCAACGCCCTCACCTTCTGGCTGTGCGATCAGCTGGCGCGTAAGCTTGGCGGGCACCTGAATATTAAGGCGCGGGAATCGCTGGGTACCCGCTATACGCTGCACGTGAAAATGCCGGTACGCGAGGAAGATGCGGAAGCGGAAGAGCTGCTGCTCGATGACGTGGTCGCCATGGTGGATATCACCTCCAACGAAATTCGCAATATTGTCACGCGTCAACTGGAAAGCTGGGGGGCAACCTGCATCAGCCCGGATGAACGCGCAACAAGTCAAGAATTTGATCTGTTTTTAACTGATAATCCGTCTAATCTTACTGCTTCCGGCTTGCTTTTAAGCGATGATGAGGCTGGAGTACGCCAAATTGGCCCTGGCCAACTGCGCGTCAACTTTAACATGAGTAACGCGATGCAGGATGCCGTGCTCCAGCTTATTGAAGAGCAACTGGCACAGGAAGAAGTCACGGAATCACCGTTGGGTGGTGATGAAAATGCCGAGCTTCAGGCCAGCGGCTATTATGCGCTGTTTGTTGATACGGTACCGGAAGATGTTAGCAGGCTGTATACTGAATCCGCGGCAAAGGACTTTGCCGCACTGGCACAGACAGCTCACCGCCTTAAGGGTGTGTTTGCCATGCTAAATCTGGTACCTGGCAAGCAGTTATGTGAAACGCTTGAACATCTTATTCGTGAGAAAGATGCATCCAGCATAGAAAAATACATCAGCGACATTGACGCCTACGTCAAGAGCTTGCTGTAGCAAGGTAGCCTTTACATGAACAATATGAACGTAATTATTGCCGATGACCATCCGATTGTGCTGTTCGGGATCCGTAAATCCCTGGAACAGATTGAATGGGTAAACGTTGTAGGCGAATTTGAAGACTCCACCGCGCTAATTAACAACTTACCAAAACTTGATGCCCACGTGCTGATTACCGACCTCTCCATGCCTGGAGACAAGTACGGTGATGGCATTACGCTGATTAAGTACATCAAACGCCATTTCCCAGGACTGGCGATCATTGTACTGACCATGAACAACAACCCGGCCATTCTGAGCGCCGTGCTGGATCTGGATATCGAAGGGATTGTGCTGAAGCAGGGCGCCCCGACGGATCTACCAAAAGCGCTGGCAGCCCTGCAGAAAGGTAAGAAATTTACCCCGGAAAGCGTCTCTCGTCTGCTGGAGAAAATCAGCGCTGGCGGCTACGGCGATAAACGTCTGTCGCCGAAAGAGAGTGAAGTTCTGCGTCTGTTCGCGGAAGGTTTCCTGGTGACCGAAATTGCCAAGAAGCTCAACCGCAGCATCAAAACCATCAGTAGCCAGAAAAAATCGGCAATGATGAAGCTGGGCGTGGAAAACGACATCGCGCTGCTGAACTACCTCTCTTCCGTGACGCTGTCGCCGTCAGACAAAGACTAAACCTTGTTGCCTATCGGGCCTGCTTTATGCAGGCCCGATAAGCGCTGCGCCATCGGGCAACCTCGCACAAATTGCCGGATGGCGGCGTTGCCTTATCCGGCCTACCAACAAAATCCCTTACTCTCGCGCCTTACGCACTCTTGCCGCATACACCGTCAGCGTTTGTTTTAGCACGTCCAACGTGACCGGCTTCGACAGGCAGCTATCCATACCCGACTCCAGGCAACGCTGCTTCTCTTCGGCCAGCGCGTTCGCCGTCACGCCAACAACCGGTAGCGTCAGCCCCAGCTGGCGGATGCGCTGGGTCAGGCGATAGCCGTCCATATTCGGCATGTTAACGTCGCTCAGCACGATATCGATATGGTTCTTACTCAGTACGTTCAGCGCGTCAACGCCATCGTTGGCCGTCTTACACTGATAGCCTAACGATCCTAACTGATCGGCCAGCAGGCGACGGTTAATCGGATGATCGTCAACCACAAGGATCATCATATCGTCGTTGCTGTCCTCAGGCACTTCCGGCGTCGATTGCAGTTCTTCCGCGCCGCTCGTCGCCACCTTAACCCGATAAATGCGCCCCAGCAGAGTCATCAATTCATGTGGCGAAACGATGCTGTGCACCCATTGTCCCGGCGCGAACTCCTGCGGAATGCCGATATGGCGACGGCAGAAGACCACCGCAGCCCTCCCCGCCCACGGCTGCGAGAGTTCATCATCGGTGATTAATACATCATCCGGCGCCGGCGTTTCGCCATCATAAATCTGCACGTTCATGCCGTGGAAAGCGAGCAGCGACTGAATAAAATCAGCGAGCGAGGCGTTACGCACCGCCAGCCAGCAGCGAATCTTCGCCAGACCGTCAATCTCCAGCGGCGTGGCGTCCTGCTCGCCGTACAGCGGAATGCGCAGCGTAAACTGGCTCCCCATACCCGGCTCGGTATCGACGGCAATATCGCCATCCATCATATTGACCAGCTTTTCACAAATCGCCAGTCCCAGCCCGGTCCCCTGGAAATTACGCTGCACGCCGGTACCCACCTGGAAGAACGGGTCAAACAACCGCACTACCTCTTTGGCCGGGATCCCAACGCCGGTATCGCGAATACTGATGCTCAGGTAGTAACCTTCACGCTTGAGATGCAGCACGATGCAGCCGATATCGGTGAACTTAATGGCATTGCTCAGCAGGTTAGAAATGACCTGCTGAAGGCGCATCGGGTCGCCCATCAGCTTCGTCGGCACATCCGGCTCTATAAAGCAGTACATTCCCAGCTGTTTTCTGACCACCAGCGGCAGATAGTTGGCGGTGATGTGGTTCATCACCTCTTTTGGTGAGAATTCGCGCGGCTCAATTTTCAACTGCTCGGACTCAATTTTCGAGAAGTCGAGAATATCGCTGATGATTTTCAGCAGCAGCCCGGAGGAGTTATTCATCGCCGTCACCAGACGGTCGACGCCCTTTGGCAGCTCTTTCGTTTGCAGCAGGTCAAGGTTACCAATAATCCCATACAGCGGCGTGCGCAGCTCGTGGCTGACGGTAGCAAGGAACATGGATTTCGACTGGCTAGCCTGTTCAGCCGCCTGCGCCATTTCCTGTAACGACTCTTCCATTTTGACGCGTGAACTGACGTCCACCAGCACGCAGATCGCCACGTTTTCGTTGCGATAGCGCGAATGCACAAAGCTAATTTGCAGGTTGGTATTGTTGCTGGTCAGTACGTCGACGAAGTTAACCTGCTGACCACAGATAATCTGCGTCAGACGCTGGCGGTCTTCGTGGGTCAACATATTGAGATAATTGTGCGCCAGCTCGTTACTCAGGATATTGGTACCGTCCTGGGTACGCAGAATACAGATCCCTACCGGCGCCGAGGCGACGATTTTGCGGTTGAACTGCTCGTGTTCTTCGAGACGTAATGCGTCAGATTCAGCCGGTAAGAAAATACGACGCTCGTACATACGCGCCATGGTAAACAACGCGATACCGGTCAGCAGGTTCAACAGCAGAGCATTCAGCACCAGAATGCGAATGCGCTCCAGGACCGCGTCCAAGGGCACTGAATAGACAATGCTTAATGACGAAGGCGCCAGCGTTTTCTTCAGCACCAGCTCGCGATATCCGGCTGTGTAGCCAAACCACAGCCGCTCTTGCAGGCCGCGCGTGCTGATACGCAGGCGTGTATCCGGCCCGGCCAGCGAGATCAGCGTGTTGCCATTATCATCAAGAATGGACACGCCCATGGGCATACTGCCTGGAGTAAAGAAGTTTTCGGCGCGGATGGTTTGCTCCACGCCCAGCAGTGCCTGCAGGCGGTTAGCCAGATAAACCGGCGTCAACGCGTAGAAGTAGCCGACGCTTTGGCGCGGCCCTTGTCCCACCCAGAACAGATTGCCGCCGCGATCGTCCTGCGGCGCGTTGCGGTAGTCCATAATCCGCTGGTGCAGCTCTTTCAGCGCTTCGGTTCGCTCCACCGGCATTTCACGCAGGCCAAAGTTGGCCATACAAAGATTGTCGCTGCCGATCAGAAAGACACGGTTAAGGTCGTAGGCCGCCGAGAAATTTTCGCGCCAGTAGCGCAGGAACCAGGCCAGCGACTCCAGCGGCCCGCGCCAGGTGGTATCGAGCGCGCCGCAGTCGGAGTCGGAGAATAGCGGCTCAAAATCCGGCACGTCAGAACTGTCTTTTGAGGAAATGGCGGGCAACACGCCGTTGACGGCGGTTAAGCGGTTTTCAGCAATGTACTTCAGCTCCTTTATCACATCGGAGGTTCGCTGGAAGTAGCGCTGTGCCTGATCGGAATTGAGGTTAAATTCCTGGCGGATTTCAGACTCTTTCTGATGCAGGGCATTCACAATATAGAACACCGACACCAGCGCGATAAGCAGCCAGAGTAGCAGTGCCAAAGCCCGGAACAGGTAGCGTGAGACTTTCAGCGTGGTGCGAAAGGAGACAAGATATTTCAAGTTGACGAAACTCCGCCGTCAATGGCAAACAGGATGTGGTTAAGGTAGCGGTAAAAGACTTTTACCGCAATGTTAATGAAAAAAGGGCCGGTTTTCACCAGCCCTTTCGCAACGTTGGGTACGATTACTCTTCTGCGTCGTCCGCAACGTCGTCATCGCTGTCGGTTTCCGGCGCGATTTCATCATCGCCTTCCGCCACGCTACCGTCGATAGCGTCCAGCTCTTCGTCGTCAACCGGTTCGGCCACGCGCTGCAGACCCACCACGTTCTCATCTTCCGCCGTACGGATGAGGATCACGCCCTGAGTGTTACGCCCTACCACGCTGACTTCCGACACGCGCGTACGCACCAGCGTACCCGCATCGGTGATCATCATGATCTGGTCGCAGTCGTCAACCTGTACCGCGCCCACGACGGCACCGTTACGCTCGGTCACTTTGATAGAGATAACGCCCTGCGTCGCACGCGACTTGGTCGGATACTCTTCAGCCGCGGTACGTTTACCGTAGCCGTTCTGGGTCACGGTCAGGATCGCGCCTTCGCCGCGCGGAACAATCAGCGACACCACGCTGTCTTTTTCCGCCAGCTTGATACCGCGTACGCCGGTCGCAGTACGACCCATCGCACGCACGGCATCTTCTTTAAAGCGCACCACTTTACCCGCTGCGGAGAACAGCATGACTTCATCGCTTCCGGAAGTCAGGTCAACGCCAATCAGCTCGTCACCTTCGTTCAGGTTCACCGCGATAATACCGGCAGAACGCGGACGGCTGAACTCGGTCAGCGCCGTTTTCTTCACGGTACCGCTGGCAGTCGCCATAAAGACGTTCACGCCCTCTTCGTACTCGCGAACCGGCAGAATAGCGGTGATACGTTCGTTCGCTTCCAGCGGCAGCAGGTTAACGATCGGACGACCACGCGCGCCGCGGCTCGCTTCTGGCAGCTGATACACCTTCATCCAGTACAGACGACCACGGCTGGAGAAGCAGAGGATCGTGTCGTGGGTGTTGGCCACCAGCAGGCGGTCGATAAAGTCTTCTTCTTTAATACGGGCTGCTGACTTACCTTTACCGCCACGACGCTGAGCTTCGTAATCGGTAAGCGGCTGATACTTGACGTAACCCTGGTGAGACAGCGTGACGACAACATCTTCCTGGCTGATCAGATCTTCGATATTAATATCGGCGCTGTTGGCGGTGATTTCGGTACGACGCTCGTCGCCAAACTGTTCGCGAACCAGCTCCAGCTCTTCGCGGATCACTTCCATCAGACGCTCGGCGCTGCCCAGAATGTGCAGCAGTTCTGCGATCTGTTCCAGCAGCTCTTTGTATTCGTCGAGCAGTTTTTCATGCTCAAGGCCGGTCAGTTTCTGCAGTCGCAGATCCAGAATCGCCTGCGCCTGCTGTTCGGTCAGGTAATATTTACCGTCACGCACGCCAAACTGAGGTTCCAGCCATTCCGGACGCGCTGCATCGTCGCCCGCACGTTCCAGCATCGCGGAGACGTTGCCCAGATCCCACGCCTGTGCCACCAGACCCGCTTTCGCTTCGGCCGGCGTTGGTGCGCGACGGATCAGTTCAATGATCGGGTCGATGTTCGCCAGCGCAACCGCCAGCGCTTCCAGGATGTGCGCACGGTCGCGCGCTTTACGCAGTTCAAAGATAGTACGACGCGTCACCACTTCACGACGGTGGCGAACAAACGCGGCGATGATATCTTTCAGGTTCATAATCTTCGGCTGACCATGGTGCAGCGCAACCATGTTGATACCGAAGGAGACCTGCAGCTGGGTCTGGGAATAGAGGTTGTTCAGCACCACTTCCCCGACCGCGTCGCGTTTCACTTCAATCACGATGCGCATACCGTCTTTATCAGACTCGTCGCGCAGCGCGCTGATGCCTTCAACGCGTTTATCTTTTACCAGCTCGGCGATTTTCTCGATCAGGCGAGCTTTGTTCACCTGATACGGAATTTCGTGCACGATGATGGTTTCACGACCGTTTTTCGGGTCAACTTCTACTTCCGCACGTGCGCGAATGTACACTTTGCCGCGACCGGTACGATAGGCTTCTTCAATTCCGCGGCGGCCGTTGATGATGGCGGCAGTCGGGAAGTCCGGGCCTGGGATGTGTTCCATCAGGCCTTCGATAGTGATGTCTTCATTATCGACATAGGCCAGACAGCCGTTGATCACTTCCGTCAGGTTATGCGGCGGAATGTTGGTCGCCATACCTACGGCGATACCGGACGAACCGTTAACCAGCAGGTTAGGAATTTTGGTCGGCATGACGTCCGGAATTTTTTCCGTGCCGTCATAGTTGTCCACGAAATCAACCGTCTCTTTTTCGAGATCGGCCATCAGTTCGTGAGCGATTTTCGCCAGACGGATTTCCGTATAACGCATTGCCGCCGCGGAGTCGCCATCGATGGAACCGAAGTTCCCCTGGCCATCCACCAGCATGTAGCGCAGCGAGAACGGCTGGGCCATACGAACGATGGTGTCATATACCGCGGAGTCGCCGTGCGGGTGGTATTTACCGATGACGTCACCAACGACACGGGCTGATTTTTTGTAGGCTTTGTTCCAGTCATTGCCCAATACGTTCATGGCGTAAAGTACGCGACGGTGTACCGGCTTCAGGCCATCTCGGACATCCGGCAGCGCGCGGCCAACAATGACCGACATCGCATAATCCAGATAAGAGTTCTTAAGCTCTTCCTCAATGTTGACCGGTGTAATTTCTCTCGCAAGGTCGCTCATCTAACCGCTATCCCTCTACTGTATTCCCGGATTCAAAGGTCGCAAATTATAACACATTAGCGTAAAGACAGGTAAACCCATTAGCACCTGCCAGACGCTTTATTCGCGCGTCGGTGCTGATATACTCGCAGACAATAATGAAATAAGGAGCAGGAACACCCATGAATGCCGAAAAAGCTGCGGTTGCGCACAACGTTGACCACCAAGAGATCGCCAAATTCGAGGCCGTCGCGTCACGCTGGTGGGATCTGGAAGGCGAATTTAAGCCTTTGCACCGCATTAACCCGCTGCGTCTGGGCTATATCGCCGAACGTTCTGGCGGCCTGTTCGGTAAAAAGGTGCTCGATGTCGGCTGCGGCGGCGGCATTCTGGCCGAAAGCATGGCGCGTGAAGGCGCGACGGTCACCGGGTTAGATATGGGCTTTGAACCGCTGCAGGTCGCGAAGCTGCACTCGCTGGAAACTGGTATTCCGGTCGACTACGTGCAGGAAACCGTCGAAGAACACGCGGCAAAGCACGCCGGGCAATATGACGTGGTGACCTGCATGGAGATGCTGGAACACGTGCCGGATCCGCAGTCGGTGGTGAAAGCCTGCGCGCAGCTGGTAAAACCCGGCGGCCAGGTGTTCTTCTCTACCCTTAACCGCAACGGCAAATCCTGGCTGATGGCGGTGGTCGGCGCGGAATACATTCTGCGCATGGTGCCGAAGGGAACACACGACGTGAAGAAATTTATCAAGCCTGCCGAGCTGCTGAGCTGGGTTGACCAGACCGTGCTGAAAGAGCGCCATATGATTGGCCTGCACTACAACCCGATAACCAATCGCTTCAAGCTGGCGCCGGGCGTTGACGTTAACTATATGCTGCACACCACGGCAAAAGCGGAATAAGTTAAGGCTTACACCGCCAACGCCTGATGGCGCTACGCTTATCAGGCCTACGTGCCCGCCCCCGTAGGCCGGATAAGACGCGTCAGCGTCGCCATCCGGCATAGCACCGAACGTCAATGCCTGATGGCGCTGCGCTTATCAGGCCTACGTGCCCACACCCGTAGGCCGGATAAGACGCGTCAGCGTCGCCATCCGGCATGGCATCGAACGTCAATGCCTGATGGCGCTGCGCTTATCAGGCCTACTTGTCCCCTACCAATCATTAGGGGACGTTTACGACAAAACTGCGCCACATCATATTGCGCAATTTCTCTCTTCGCCGAAGAAATCAGCACTCGATCAAATTTTCATTTTTTTTTGCATATTATTGACATCCCCGCCAGCCCTTATGCGCCGTGGACTTAGCGTTTTTTACGCTTTATCAACCTCAATTTAACGCCAAAATCAACCCTTGTACTCAAAAGAATCCAGACTAGAATACTCACCATATAGCGTTCAATTAATCAACGAACCCCTACATGTAGTATTTATCCACAGGTTTTACGACTACCGCAATTGTGGATAAATCGGGGGATATTTTCCTTTTCACGGACAGGTAAAAATCACATGAATCAGAGTCTGCTGGTGACGAAGCGTGACGGCCGCACAGAGCGCATTAACCTCGACAAAATTCATCGCGTGCTGGATTGGGCGGCGGAAGGGCTGCATAACGTGTCGATCTCTCAGGTCGAGCTGCGTTCACACATCCAGTTTTACGACGGAATTAAAACGTCTGACATTCATGAAACGATTATTAAGGCCGCTGCTGACCTGATCTCCCGTGAAGCGCCGGACTACCAGTACCTGGCCGCGCGTCTGGCGGTATTCCACCTGCGCAAAAAAGCCTATGGCCAGTTCGAGCCGCCGGCCCTGTTCGACCACGTGAAAAACATGGTTAACCTGGGTAAATACGACAATCATCTGCTGGAAGACTATACGGAAGAAGAGTTCAAGCAGATGGACTCGTTCATCGTTCACGACCGTGACATGACCTTCTCCTACGCTGCCGTTAAGCAGCTGGAAGGCAAATACCTGGTACAGAACCGTGTTACGGGCGAAATCTACGAGAGCGCGCAGTTCCTCTATATTCTGGTGGCGGCATGCCTGTTCTCTAACTACCCGCGTGAAACCCGTCTGAGCTATGTGAAACGCTTTTACGATGCGGTTTCCACTTTCAAAATTTCGCTGCCGACGCCGATTATGTCCGGCGTGCGTACCCCAACCCGTCAGTTCAGCTCCTGCGTACTGATCGAGTGCGGCGACAGCCTGGATTCTATCAACGCCACCTCCAGCGCGATTGTGAAATACGTTTCTCAGCGCGCCGGTATCGGCATCAACGCCGGCCGCATTCGTGCGCTGGGTAGCCCGATTCGCGGTGGTGAAGCGTTCCACACCGGCTGTATCCCGTTCTACAAGCACTTCCAGACGGCGGTGAAATCCTGTTCTCAGGGCGGCGTACGCGGCGGTGCGGCAACGCTGTTCTACCCGATGTGGCATCTGGAAGTGGAAAGCCTGCTGGTGCTGAAAAACAACCGCGGCGTTGAAGGTAACCGCGTGCGTCACATGGACTACGGCGTACAGATCAACAAGCTGATGTACACCCGTCTGCTGAAAGGCGGCGACATCACCCTGTTCAGCCCGTCCGACGTCCCGGGGCTGTACGACGCGTTCTTCGCCGACCAGGATGAATTTGAGCGCCTGTACGTGAAATACGAAAACGACGACAGCATCCGTAAACAGCGCGTGAAAGCGGTCGACCTGTTCTCGTTGATGATGCAGGAACGTGCCTCTACCGGCCGTATCTACATTCAGAACGTTGACCACTGCAACACTCATAGCCCGTTCGACCCGGCCGTTGCACCGGTGCGCCAGTCTAACCTGTGCCTGGAAATCGCCCTGCCGACCAAACCGCTGGACGACGTTAATGACGAAAACGGCGAAATCGCCCTGTGTACGCTGTCGGCATTCAACCTGGGCGCCATCGGCAGCCTTGCTGAACTGGAAGAGCTGGCCGTGCTGGCCGTGCGTGCGCTGGACGCCCTGCTGGACTACCAGGACTACCCGATCAAAGCCGCACAGCGCGGTGCGATGGGCCGTCGTACGCTGGGTATCGGCGTTATCAACTTCGCCTACTGGCTGGCGAAAAACGGCAAGCGCTACTCCGACGGCAGCGCCAACAACCTGACCCACCAGACTTTCGAAGCCATTCAGTACTACCTGCTGAAGGCCTCTAACGAGCTGGCGAAAGAGCAAGGCGCGTGCCCGTGGTTCAACGAAACCACCTATGCCCAGGGTATCCTGCCGATCGACACCTACAAGAAAGACCTGGATGCGATTACCAACGAGCCGCTGCACCTCGACTGGGAAGCGCTGCGTGAGTCCATCAAGACCCACGGTCTGCGTAACTCCACGCTCTCCGCGCTGATGCCGTCCGAGACCTCTTCACAGATCTCCAACGCCACCAACGGCATTGAGCCGCCGCGCGGCTACGTGAGCATCAAAGCGTCGAAAGACGGTATTCTGCGTCAGGTCGTGCCGGACTATGAGCACCTGGGCAACGCCTACGAACTGCTGTGGGAAATGCCGAACAACGACGGCTATCTGCAGCTGGTCGGCATTATGCAGAAGTTTATCGACCAGGCGATCTCCGCCAACACCAACTATGACCCGACGCGCTTCCCGTCAGGCAAAGTACCGATGCAGCAGCTGCTCAAAGACCTGCTCACCGCCTATAAATTCGGCGTGAAGACCCTGTACTATCAAAACACCCGCGACGGTGCGGAAGATGCGCAGGACGATCTGGTGCCGTCCATTCAGGACGACGGCTGCGAAAGCGGCGCCTGTAAGATCTAATAATGATTGCCGGGCAGCGCTATGCTGACCCGGCCTTTGCTTTCCGTACCCACCTAAAACCCTATTTGGTGTACGGATTTATTTGCGATGATATTGTAAGCAGGTAAGTAAACGCCATCCGGCATTACTCTCCAGACAGGATTGACATCAATGGCATACACCACTTTTTCACAGACGAAAAACGATCAGCTCAAAGAGCCGATGTTCTTTGGCCAGCCGGTCAACGTGGCACGCTACGACCAGCAGAAATATGACATCTTCGAAAAGCTGATTGAAAAACAGCTCTCCTTCTTCTGGCGTCCGGAAGAAGTTGACGTGTCCCGCGACCGCATTGACTATCAGGCACTGCCGGAACACGAAAAGCACATTTTCATCAGCAACCTGAAGTATCAGACCCTGCTGGACTCCATCCAGGGCCGTAGCCCGAACGTAGCGCTGCTGCCGCTGATCTCGATTCCTGAGCTGGAAACCTGGGTGGAAACGTGGGCGTTCTCCGAAACGATCCACTCGCGCTCCTACACCCACATCATCCGCAACATCGTCAACGATCCGGCGGTGGTGTTTGATGATATCGTGACCAACGAACAGATTCAGAAACGCGCCGAAGGCATCTCCAGCTATTACGACGACCTGATCGAGATGACCAGCTACTGGCATCTGCTGGGCGAAGGCACCCACACCGTCAACGGCAAAACCGTGACCGTGAACCTGCGCGAGCTGAAGAAAAAGCTGTATATCTGCCTGATGAGCGTCAACGCGCTGGAAGCCATTCGCTTCTACGTCAGCTTTGCCTGCTCCTTCGCCTTCGCCGAGCGCGAGCTGATGGAAGGCAACGCCAAAATCATTCGTCTTATCGCTCGCGACGAAGCGCTGCACCTGACCGGCACTCAGCACATGCTGAACCTGCTGCGCAGCGGCGCGGATGACCCAGAAATGGCGGAAATTGCCGAAGAGTGCAAGCAAGAGTGCTACGACCTGTTCGTGCAGGCCGCCCAGCAGGAAAAAGAGTGGGCCGACTATCTGTTCCGCGATGGCTCAATGATTGGTCTGAACCGCGATATCCTGTGTCAGTACGTTGAGTACATCACCAATATCCGTATGCAGGCGGTGGGGCTGGATCTGCCGTTCCAGACGCGCTCTAACCCGATTCCGTGGATCAACACCTGGCTGGTTTCTGATAACGTGCAGGTTGCACCGCAGGAAGTGGAGGTCAGCTCTTATCTGGTTGGGCAGATTGACTCGGAAGTCGATACTGACGATCTCAGCAACTTCCAGCTTTGATATGAGCCGCGTTTTTCTCCGCATCACTGGCACGCGTCTGCAGTGCCAGGATGAGCACCCTTCCCTGCTGGCAACGCTGGAGTCTCACAATGTTGAGGTGGAGTACCAGTGTCGCGAAGGTTACTGCGGTTCCTGCCGCACGCGGCTGGTCTCCGGCCAGGTTGACTGGTTGACTGAACCGCTGGCCTTTATTCAGCCGGACGAAATTTTGCCCTGCTGCTGCAGGGCAAAAGGCGATATCGAAATCGAGATGTAACGGTTAGTGCACTTCGTGTGCGCTAACTAACGGCATCGCGCCCCGGCGTTTCATCTGCGCGATATACAGCGCGCCCGCCAGCACCACCAACACCGCACCGACCAGGTAAATCGCCCGGTAGCCTACCCCTTCCACCATCAGCCCCATCACAAATGCGCCAATCGCCAGCCCGGCATCCATCACATTAAAGAACAGCGAGTTGGCGACGCCAATTTTATGCGGTTCAACCGAACTGATAATCTGCGTCTGGAAGATAGGCGTGACCGAACCATAACCGATGCCAATCAACGCGCCTGCGAGAATCATCGACACGCTGCCATGGGTATAGCCCAGCACCACCAGGCCAACGGTAAAAGCGAACAGACATGGATAGACCACATATTTCGGTCCCTTTTTGTCACACACATTGCCGGTAAACGCGCGGCAAATCATCAGAAACACCGCATAGCACAGCAGGAAATTACTGGCGGCGGCCATCAGGTCCAGCTCACGGGCATACAGCGCCAGGAAGGCAGAGACCCCAGCGTAGGAGAAGGTCATAAAGAAGGTGACCATGGCAAACGGCATCGCGGCTTTATCAAACATGGCGGAGAAGCCAAGCTTCGGCTGCGAACCGTCCGCATGACGAATGACTGGCGGTACACGTACCATCAACGACAGCACAATGCCAATCGTCGCCACCGCCGTACACATCCAGAACGCCTGGCTGAACGCGCTATGGCGCGCCATGTTCAGACCAATCCACGGCCCCACGACCATCGCCAGCCCCATTGCTAAAGAGAAAAAGCTGATGCCCTCCCCACGTCGGGAGGCGGGTATTAACCGTGCGGAGATAGTCCCTTTTACCGTCGTAATAATCCCGAAGGTTATTCCGTGCAGCACGCGAATAAACAGCAGCGCTTCAATAGAATGGCAAAATGGATACAGCGCGGTGACAACCAAAAACGCCAGAGAGGAAAGCACCAGAATCGTTTTATTCGAATATTTCCCCACCCACTGCCCGGCAAAGGGGCGCACGACAATCGCAGCGGCGAGGAAGCACGTGACCAACAGGCCGGCCTTATCGGCGGTGGCGTGTAGATTATCGGCTATATAAATCGGGAGTAACGTCAGGAGGACATAAAATACGAAGAAAATAATAAAGCTAATAATCGTGATGGCCCAAAAATCCTTAGTCCACAATTTTTCTTTCATTGATTTGCAACCTTGTCCCTACGGCGCGCGGCAATGCATTCACCTTAAATATATAAATTTAAGAATGCATCACCAATAAAAATAATCGCGTGCGTGATTTTGTGATTAAGTCCGTTGAAAAATAATAGGCATCGCTATTTAATTAGTAAAATTAATCATTTTAATAAGTTTAATTAGAGATATCTAATGACACTCACCCAAATCAACGCGCTGCTTACGGTACTGGAGTGCGGTGGATTCACCGAGGCCGGTAAACGCCTGTTTATGACGCAATCGGCGGTCAGCCAGGCTATTTCGGCGCTGGAAGAGGAGCTGGGGGTCGCTATTATGCTGCGCGAGCGGCGTAAAGCGATTTGCCTGACGCCCGCGGGCGAGCGTATCGTCGCTCACCTGCACCGGTTAATGAGCGAAGTTCACGCGGTGAAGGAAATTGCCGAACAGGAAAAAAAGACGCCGCAGCGTCTGCTCCGCATTGGTTGCTTCCCCAGTATTTGCGCCAGCGTGCTGCCCGCCGTGGTGCGCTATTTTGAACAGCATCATCCGAATATAAAAATTGTGCCTCATGAAGCCAACAGCGCGGAAATTATTGAAGCAATTCGCAATAATGATATCGACGCGGGTTTTGTGCATATTCCGATCGAAGGTATGTTTGTCACGCCGATATACAAAGACCGCTTTACCGTCGTGGTCCCCGAGCATCACCCTTTTGCAGCGCAAAAGCAGGTCTCGCTCAGCGCACTGCGCGACGAGCCGCTTATCGTCAGTAAAGGGCGCTACGAAATGAGCATCATGTCGCTGTTTGCGGGCATGAATATGACGCCGCAAATCAAATACGAATTTAACCACCCCAGCACCGCAATGAGCTTTATCCACCAGGGGCTGGGCATCGCGCTTCTGCCAGAGCTGACGCTCAAAACGCTGGCGCAGCCGCTGCATTCAGTGCCGCTGGAGCCCGCATTCTATCGCCAGATCTCACTGATCGCCCGCGAACCGCCGGTCGAGGGGAGCCCGTTGCAGCGGCTGCTCGCGTGCTTGCACCAGTTGGCCCACGACGCAAGCCGGTAAGAAAGTCGATACATGCCGCAAAACGCGCGGTAATGCTTTCGATATATGCTCGAATATGTTCGATATCAAACAATTCATATTGGCAATGTGACTTAATGTGCTTAAAACGAACATTGAGGACACAAAATGGACAGCGCCTCTGCACATGATTTTGACGTCATTATTATCGGTGGCGGCGCCACTGGCGCCGGTATCGCCCGAGACTGCGCCCTGCGCGGCCTGAAGGCTGCGCTGGTTGAACGCTTTGATATCGCCACCGGGGCAACCGGGCGTAACCATGGCCTGCTGCACAGCGGCGCGCGCTATGCGGTCACCGACAGTGAATCCGCACGCGAGTGTATCAGCGAAAACCAGATCCTGCGCCGTATTGCTCGCCACTGCATCGAGCCAACCAGCGGCCTATTCATCACCTTGCCAGAAGATGACCTCCAGTACCAACACACCTTTATCAACGCCTGCCGCGCTGCGGGCATTGACGCGGAGGCGATCGACCCTGCCCTGGCCAGAAGAATGGAACCGTCGGTCAACCCCGCGTTAGTTGGTGCGGTACGCGTGCCGGACGGTACAGTAGACCCCTTCCGCCTGACCGCCGCCAATATGCTCGACGCGCGCGAACACGGAGCCACCGTTCTGACCGCTCATGAAGTGATGGGCCTTATCCGCCACGGCGATCGAATACAGGGCGTGACGCTGCTGAATCACCGCAGCGGCGAAATGTGTGAACTGCATGCGCCGGTGGTGGTTAACGCGGCCGGTATCTGGGGCCAACGCATCGCGGAATATGCCGATTTACGCATCCGCATGTTCCCCGCCAAAGGATCGCTGCTGATCTTCGAAAGCCGGATGAACCAGCACGTGATCAACCGCTGTCGCCCGCCGGCCGACGCCGATATTCTGGTGCCTGGCGACACTATTTCGCTGATTGGCACCACGTCGACACACATTGATTATGCCGATATCGACCGCTGCCGCGTCACGCCTGACGAGGTAGATATTTTGATGCGTGAAGGGGAAAAACTCGCTCCGCGCATGGCCAGCATGCGTATTTTGCGCGCCTACTGCGGCGTACGTCCGCTGGTTGCCAGCGACGACGATCCCAGCGGACGCAACGTCAGCCGCGGTATTGTGCTGCTGGACCACGCCGAGCGCGACGGTCTGGAAGGGTTTATCACCATTACCGGCGGTAAACTGATGACCTATCGCCTGATGGCGGAATGGGCCACCGATGCCGTCTGCCGCAAGCTGAATCATCATCGCCCCTGCGTCACCGCCGACACGCCGCTGCCCGGGTCGCAGGAATCCGCGGAAAAAACCTTGCAGCGCATGATTTCGCTGCCCGCGCCGCTGCGCGGTTCAGCGGTTTATCGCCATGGCGACCGTACCCCGGAGTGGCTTGGCAACAGCCGCCTGCATCGCAGCGTGGTGTGTGAATGCGAGGCGGTGACCGCGGGTGAGGTGCAGTACGCGGTGGAAAATCTGGCGGTGAACAATCTGCTGGATTTACGCCGCCGTACGCGCGTCGGCATGGGGACCTGCCAGGGAGAACTCTGCGCGTGCCGGGCGAGCGGGCTGCTGCATCGCTATAACGTCACCACCGCTGCGCAGTCGCTGGAGCAGCTGTCCGATTTTCTCAACGAACGCTGGAAAGGCGTGCAGCCTATTGCCTGGGGCGATGCGCTACGTGAAAGCGAGCTGACCCGCTGGGTGTATCAGGGGTTGTGTGGTTTAGACAAGGAGTCCCGTCATGAAATTTGATAGCGTGATTATCGGCGGTGGGCTGGCCGGGCTACTGTGCGGAATACGACTACAGCAGTCAGGACTTCGCTGTGCGATCGTCACGCGCGGCCAGAGCGCGCTGCATTTTTCGTCCGGATCGCTGGACTTGCTCGGCGCCCTGCCCGACGGCCAACGGATCGATAACCCGGCAACAGGGCTGGCCTTGCTGGCCGCGCAGTCGCCGCAGCATCCTTATGCTCGCCTGGGCAGCGATAACGTGCTGCGCTATGCACAGCAAACGCAGACGCTATTGAGCGATTGCGGTATCAAAATGCAGGGTCACGCAGCGCAGCCGCACCGGCGCGTCACGCCGCTCGGCACGCTACGCCCCGCCTGGCTCAGCCCGGCGGAAGTGCCGATCGCCCCGCTGGCCGCAGGTTCACTTCGCGTGGTCGGTATCAGCGGCTTTCTGGATTTCCAGCCGCATCTGGCAGCGGAATCCCTGCAACAGCAGGGGCTGACGGTTGATACCGCCGAAATCGATCTGCCGGAACTGGACGTCCTGCGCGACAACCCCACCGAGTTTCGCGCCGCCAATATCGCCAGGGTGCTGGACGAAAAAGTGCTCTGGCAACCGCTTTATGACGCATTACTGCCGCTCTGCGCGGGGCAGGATGCGCTGCTGCTGCCCGCCGTTTTTGGCCTGCGCGATACCGCACTGTTCGACTGGCTCAACGCCCGCCTGCCCTGCGCGTTATTTCTGTTGCCTACGCTGCCGCCCTCGGTGCCGGGCATGCGCCTGCACGCCGCACTTCAGCGACGGTTTATCGCTCTCGGCGGTACCTGGATGGCGGGCGACGAAGTGGTACGCGTCAGCCACGTCGAGGGGGAGATTCAGGCCATCTGGACGCGTAATCACGGCGATATACCGCTGCGCCCGCGCTTTGCCGTACTGGCCAGCGGCAGCTTTTTCAGCAACGGCTTAACCGCCGGACGCGACGGGATTCGCGAGTCCGTGCTGGGACTGGATATTATGCAGCCCGCGCCGCGTGCCGCGTGGTATCGCGACGATTTTTTTGATCCGCAGCCGTGGCAACAGTCTGGCGTCATCGTCGATAACACCTTGCGCCCCGCCTTATGCGGAAAAACCCTGTTAAACCTGTTCGCTATTGGTTCGGTATTGGGCGGCTACGACCCGATTGCGCAAGGCTGCGGCGGCGGCGTTTGTGCCGCGACCGCCCTGCATGCCGCCAAACAGATCATCGGCCTGGCGGGAGGTGACGCATGAGCCAGCAAAGTTTTGAAAACTGTATCAAATGCACCGTGTGCACCACCGTCTGCCCGGTGAGCCGCGTCAACCCGCGCTATCCCGGGCCAAAACAGGCGGGGCCGGACGGCGAGCGCCTGCGACGTAAAAACAGCGAGCTGTACGATGAAGCGCTCAAGTACTGCATCAACTGCAAGCGCTGCGAAGTGGCCTGCCCATCCGATGTGAAAATCGGCGATATTATCCAGCGCGCGCGCGCCGACTATAGCCAGCAAAAACCCGGCCTGCGCGATGCGATTCTTAGCCACACCGACCTGATGGGCAGCCTTTCCACGCCGTTTGCGCCCATCGTCAACGCCACCACCGGCCTGAAACCGGTACGCCAGTTGCTGGATACCGCGCTGAAAATAGACCATCGCCGCAGCCTGCCAAAATATTCCTTCGGCACCTTCCGTCGCCGCTATCAGCGTATCGCCGCACGGCAAGCGCAGTATGCTGAACAGGTTGCCTTCTTTCACGGCTGTTACGTGAACTACAACCACCCGCAGTTGGGGTTCGATCTAGTTAGCGTACTTAACGCGATGGGCGTGGGCGTGCAGCTGCTCAGCAAAGAGAAGTGCTGCGGCGTGCCGCTGATCGCTAACGGCTTCTTTGATAAAGCGCGGCGTCAGGCGCAAACCAACGTGGCTTCGCTGCGTGAAGCCATTGAGACACACCATCTGCCGGTGCTGGCGACCTCATCCACCTGCACGTTTACGCTACGTGATGAGTATCCGCATCTGCTGGAAGTTGATAATCACGACCTGCGCGACAGCATTGAGCTGGCGACGCGCTGGCTGTGGCGCAAGCTGGACGACGGCGCGGAGCTGCCGCTCAAATCATTGCCGCTGAAGGTGGTGTATCACACGCCGTGTCATATGGAGAAGATGGGCTGGTCGCTGTATACGCTGGAACTGCTGCGGCGCATTCCGGGTCTGGAGCTTCAGGTGCTGGAATCGCAGTGCTGCGGCATCGCCGGAACCTATGGTTTCAAAAGCGAGAACTACCCGACGTCGCAGGCGATAGGCGCACCGCTATTTGCCCAAATTGAGAACAGCGGCGCGGATCTGGTGATAACGGATTGCGAAACCTGTAAATGGCAGATTGAGATGTCCACCAGCAAACGATGCGAGCATCCCATCTCGCTGCTGGCGCAGGCGATTTCACGTGATTGAGCCTTGTGCCTGTGATGTGCCGGGTGGCGCTACACGCTTACCCGGCCTACATTGCGCATCGGGCGCTTACAGCACCAGCGAATCGACCACGTTAATCCAGCCATGCTCGCTGGCTACCGGCTTGCCGTGGAGCCAGCGACGCAGCATATTCAGCGCCATCATGGCGCAGACCTCCTGGCGTATCGCCAGGCCATGGCGGGTATTGCTGAACTTCACCTGTAGCGCATGGGTGCCTTCCGGCGTCGAGAGCGCGAAGTTAATATGCTCGCTCTCCAACCCGCTCACCGCCAGGGCCAGCCCGGCAAAGTGATTCACGCGGCGCTCGGCGGCCCAGCGTGCGGTTTGCGCCAGCGTTTCATCCTGCGGCGGCACCACTTCACTCGCCAGCAGCGGCGCAGCGGCGCGAGAAAGCTGGAGCGCAATCAGGCCGCTGGTAAACTGCTCGCTTAGCGTCAGGCTCAGCTGTTTTTCTTTCAGCACGCGGGCCAGCTGCATAGGCAGCCCCTCAGTACCTTCAAAAATCAGGCTTTCCCCGGCCACTTTCTGCACCTCTGGCCACAGCGCCAGCATCGCCTCGCGATGTTCCGCAGGCCCGGTCAGCTTCAGCTCAATAATCGGCATAGAAGAACGGTAGCCCATGGTCACACCGGGCGGCAGATCGAGGTGTTGCAAACTTTGGGCGAGATCGCTTTCCGAGCGCCCAAACGTGGTTAAGCGCAGGCAAACCGGCGGCTCGCCGACCGGGTAACGCTGGCGAATGCGCGGTAAAATTTCATGTTCCACCATCACCTTAAATTCAGACGGTACGCCCGGCGTGAAGAACATCAGACAACGGTTGAGCTTAACGGCAAAACCGCAGGCGGTGCCAACCGGATTATCAATCAGTTCGGCGCTGGCGGGAATCTCGGCCTGCTTGCGATTGCTCGGCGCCATCACGCGGCCGCGCTCGCTGAAGAAACGCTCCATAAACGCCAGCCACTCCTCGTGCAGAATCAGCGACTCACCTTTCGCAGTCGCTGCCGCCAGGGCGCTGAGATCGTCGCTGGTCGGCCCCAGGCCGCCATTGACGATGAGGATGTCAGCCTGCGTGCTACGCTCGCGCAAAATCGCCACTAAATCGTCCAGGTTATCCCCCACGGTATTGCGGCGGGACAACGGAATACCCTGCTGGAAACAAAAATCGGCAAGCCAGGCAGCGTTTGTATCGACGATCTGCCCCGATAAGACTTCGTCACCGGTGGACAGCATCTCTACCGTTATCATCACTTTCTCCAATAAAAAGAGGACGATTAACTATAACGCAAGCGAAGGATTTAAGAAGAGAAAACTGGCGCAGCGGACGCTGCGCCGGAGAAAATCAGAATGAAGCGCTGACGCCGACATACGGGCCATCGGCCACGGCGTTATCGCGGTTGCCGTCTTTACCCGCCAGGTTCAGGTAACGATAGCCCGCTTCAATGCTGATTGGACGCATGATGGTGTAACGCGCACCCGCATTGGCTTCGGTGTAGCTGTCGATGCCGCTGGAGAGGGAGTCCGGAGAGTAGTAGTATTCGCCAAACAGACGCAGGCTGTCGCCAATTTTCCACTGCAGGCCGCCGCCAACCGCTGCCGCATAGCCGGAATCACCATCGTTAGGGTCGGTATAAACCGCTTTACCGCCAACGGTCGCCAGGAACGGACCCAGCGGGATATTCAGCCCCAGGCCCAGACCCGCGACGTCGCCGTCGTCGTCGTTGTGCGTCCAGTTACCGGTTAATGCCAGGCCCGACGTTTCGGTGCCAAGACCAAAGCCCAGGTTGGTATAATCTTTACCGGCCTGACCGTTAAAACTGATCGCACTCGCTGACGCAGAGACAAACATCAGCCCCGCCAGACTCAATAACACGCTCTTTTTCATCTTATTCCTTTCACGCAAAGCGAAAATAAACCCCATAACCCGCTGAATTGTACTGCGATACACGGCGGATTCAATGTAGGAAACGGACAATAATCACCGGGATTGTAACGAATTACTACCCATACATCTGCAATAATGATGTTTATTATTCACAAAATAACTGAAATTTATTATTGATGAAGGTCACTGCGAGGCAACCCAAAGGCTCAGCTGGTGCCGCGAGACTTTTATCCCGCCGCGGGTCATCGCTTCCGGTAAACGCAGCCAACGGCAGGGCTGCTGAAAACCGGCCAATTGATCTTTTGCCCAGGCGGCCAGCTGCGGTAAATCCAGCGAGGGTTCGCCCTCCACCACCGCCACCGGGCGCTGACCAAATTCAGCGTCGTCCACCGGTACAACAAACACCTGATTCACCAAAGGATGCTGAACGATAACCCGCTCGACCTCTTCAGGCTGAATCCCTTCGCCGCCGCTGAAAAACAGATTATCCAGTCGGCCAATTACCCGCAACCGACCGTCATGCAGCTCGCCGCGATCGCGGGTAGCAAACCAGCCTTCGGCGTTAACTAACGGCGTTAAACGCCCATTGCGCCAATAGCCTGCCGCCATGCTGCTGGCCCGCAGCCAGATTTCGCCCTCCACCAGCCGCAGTTCCCGGCCCGGCAGCGGTGTGCCCACATCGTCCCCGCCGTTGGCCTCGCGGGCGCAAACGGTAGAGGCAAATTCGGTCAGACCGTAGCCGCAAAAAGTGCGGATTCCCCTGGCCGCCGCCTGTTCGGTCAGTTCGGCAGGAATCGCCGCACCGCCTAACAATACCGCCTTCAGGGACAGCGGTTGATTGTCGTTCAGCAGCCGCCACAGCTGCGTCGGCACCAATGAGGCATGGGTGCAATGCGCCAGCGCCTCGGCTAATGGACGTTCGCTGACCGCCATCTGCGCGCCCGCCAGCAGCCAGCGCCAGAGTATCCCTTGTCCTGAGACATGAAACAGCGGCAGCGACAGCAGCCAGCCGTCATTTTCGCCGAACGGTATCAGGCTCAATACCCCTTCCGCGCTCGCCAGATGCGCCGCACAGCGGTGTACGGCGGCCTTCGGTAACCCTGTCGAACCGGAGGTCAACGTCATTGATGCCAGACGATCCGCCTGCCACTCCACCTCGCGATACTCCTCCGCCTCTTGCAGGCTGAGTGGCGGGAGGCCGTAATGCGCTTGCGCATCGAGGTTCAGGATATGGCTAAGGGTGAGCGCCGGCAATAGTTCGCCAACCAGCGATGCAGGCAGGCGTGGGTTGAGCGGTAAAATCCGCGCGCCGCACTGGAGCAGCGCCAGCCAGGCCAGCACCGCATCCGCGCTGTTACGCGCACACAGCGCCACGCCATCCTCTGCCTTGACGCCCTGCGCCTGAAACCCGGCGGCGAGCCGATCGACGCGCTGACACAGCGTTGACCAGTTCAGGCTTTCATTATCAAAACGCAGCGCTATCTTCCCGTCACGATGCGCGCACCAGTGTCGCCATGGCCAGGTTGCGAAAGTCACAGTAACGGCTCCATATCCTCAATCGCGCCACACGGCAGCGGGCTTTCCGGCCAGCAGCGAATCAGTTGCGTCTGCATCAGATCCAGCGTATCGAGGCCCGGAATTGTTTGCGGCGTCAGCCAGGCGGCAATGCGCGCCAGCTGGGTAAGCCCAAGGCTGGATTCGAGAGAAGAGCTGATGACCGCCGTCAGGCCAAGGGCATGCGCCGCATCGACCTGTTCTTTCACCCGCGCCAGGCTGCCGGTCAGCGTCGGCTTAATAACCACCGCCCGCACGCCCGGTTCAGCCGCAAAGCGAAAATCCGCTTCACGCAGGCTTTCGTCCCAGGCAATCGCGATGCCGGTTTCCCGGGCAAAGGCGCGCGAGTCGTCGCGGGTTTTACACGGTTCTTCGAGGAAGGCAATACGTGAACGGTTATCCGGATTAACGTATTTGGCGAACTGCTGGGCTTTCAGCGGCGTCCAGGCACGGTTGGCGTCAAGGCGCAGCGTCAGCTCAGGAACCGCTTCCAGCAGCAGGTTGACCACCATGCCGTCGCGTACCGCTTCGTACAGGCCAACTTTCACCTTCGCCACTTTCTCACCGGGCATGTCGGCAAGCTTCAGCACCAGATCGTCAGGATCGCCGGTACAAAGCGGCGCCGCGCGATAGTCTGCCGCCAACGGCAGCGCATCGTTCACTTCCGCCAGCGCGCAGCTGATGCCAAACGCCACGGAAGGCACATCGGGCAGCGACAGGTCATCGCCCTGCCGCCAGGCGTCCACCCAGGCCAGCAGCGCCGACTGCGCCTCATCCAACGTTTCGTGGCTAAAGCCCGGCAGCGGGGAGATTTCTCCCCAGCCGTCCCGTTCGCCGTCACGCAGGTAGACGAATAACCCGTCGCGGGTTTTCAGCCGCCGTTCGCGCAGCACCACACCCGCGTCCATTGGAATCTGCCAGCGATAAACCTGCGCGCTACGCATTACGGATTCCGTTTGAATTTGCTAAAGTCAGGCTGACGCTTCTGGTTGAAGGCATTGCGGCCTTCCTGACCTTCTTCCGTCATGTAGAACAGCATGGTGGCGTTACCCGCCAGCTCCTGCAAACCGGCCTGGCCGTCGCAGTCAGCGTTCAGTGCCGCTTTCAGGCAGCGCAGCGCCATCGGGCTGTTTTGCAGCATTTCGCGGCACCAGCGTACGGTCTCTTTTTCCAGATCCGCCAGCGGAACCACGGTGTTCACCAGGCCCATGTCCAGCGCCGCTTTGGCGTCGTACTGACGGCACAGGAACCAGATTTCACGCGCTTTTTTCTGACCCACGATACGCGCCATGTAAGAAGCGCCCCAGCCGCCGTCGAAGGAGCCGACTTTCGGACCGGTCTGGCCGAAGATGGCGTTTTCCGCCGCAATGGTCAGGTCGCACATCATGTGCAGCACGTGGCCGCCGCCGATGGAGTAGCCAGCCACCATCGCCACCACCGGTTTCGGGCAGGTGCGAATCTGACGCTGGAAATCCAGTACGTTCAGGTGATGCACGCCGCTGTCGTCCTGGTAGCCGCCGTAGTCACCGCGTACTTTCTGGTCACCGCCGGCGCAGAAGGCTTTATCGCCTTCGCCGGTTAAAATGATCGCGCCGATGTTGTCGTCATAGCGTGCGTCCGCCAGCGCCTGGATCATTTCTTTGACCGTCAGCGGACGAAACGCGTTGCGTACCTGCGGGCGATTGATGGTGATTTTAGCAATGCCGTCAGCCGATTTTTCATAACGAATGTCGGTAAAGCCTTCGGAACAGTCGTGCCACTCGGCAGGGGCGTACAGCATAGCTTCATCAGGATAAATCATAGCGATTCCTATAAGTTAGCAGGCAAAATCTGCGCCAGACACGCGACGACGCCTGCGGGATTTTCCCGGTGCGCGTTGTGTCCGGCATCACGAATAATATGGCAAGGCAGCGCCTGCGTTTCGGCAATCGCCTGAAACTTGCGGTCGTGCTCGCCACAGAGATACCAGAAAGGGAAAGTACGGGCTTGCAGCGCCGGACGCAGATCGTCCTGCACCGCGAGAGAGGTGGCCAGCAGCATCGCCGCCAGCCCAACGCCGTGGTTCTGCTGGCGTAGCGCCACCAGCGCATTGCGCTGTTCGTCGCTCAGGCTGGCGAACACCGGCTGCTGATACCAGTCGGCAAAGACCTCAGCCAGCGGCTGTTGGGCAAAACGCTGCGCCCACTGTCGGTCGTTGCGCCAGCGCTGCGCGCGCTCGGCGTCGTCGATCAGGCCAGGATGCCCGCCTTCGACGATAACGCCTGCCAGGCCGTCTGCCCGCGAGCGACAGGCGAAGTGCATCGCCGCCCGGCCGCCCAGCGAGTACCCCACCAGCCAGTAATTAAGTATGTTGTAACTAAGCAACGTCGCCTTGAGCAACGCATCCAGGTCGGCGAAGCCGTCTACCTGCACGTTCGCCGAGCTCCCATGGCCGGGGAGATCGATATACAGCCGGTTGGCGCGCGTAAAGCGCTCGCCCACCGGCCGCCATTCCCGATGGTCGCCGGAAAATCCGTGCAGAAACACCAGCCACGGCTGCGTTGGGTCGCCCCGCTCGGCGACGGCGTGGAGAATCATAGATGACTCACCTGCGCCAACAGTTGTTGCAGCGTTTGCGCGCCGTCGGTGTCGTTAACCACCAGTTCAATGACCGTGGTGGCCGGCACACGCCAGGCGGCACCGAGCACGGACTCCAGCGCCGCCCAGTCCTGCGGCTGATGGTAGTTCAGGCCAAACATTTTCGCCGCATGTTCAAAATGGACGTTCTGCGGCATGGCGTAGAAACGCTCGCGCTCCTCCACCGGCGTCGGCAGCAGCGAAAATATCTGCCCGCCGTTATTGTTGACCACAATCAGCACCAGCGGCGCGGAGACCTGACGCAATAGCGCCAATGCGTTAAGGTCGTAGAGCGCCGAAAGATCGCCGACGATTGCCAGCGTTGGCCGCGCGCTGCCGCGCTGCACGCCTGCCGCCGTCGAAATCAGCCCGTCAATCCCGCTGGCGCCGCGATTGCTATAAACCGGGTAGCCCGCAGGCAGTTGGCCTAAAGCGTCAATCAGGCGCACCACGAGGCTGTTGCCGACAAACAGCTGCCCTTGATCCGGCAGATAGCGGCGAATACGGTGTGCCAGCTGCGCCTCGCCGAAACGTTCGCTCTGAGCAGCCACCGCCTGCCAGGCCTGCGCGGAGAGCGCCGGAATAACCGTGGCCCACGGCGCACGTTTTTCAGCGGGATGCTTCTCCAGCCACTGCTCGATATTGCTAACCAGCCGACGCCCGCGATGGTGTGCCGGGTCCAGACGGCCGGGGAGCGAGTCCACCAGCCAGTATTCGTCCGGCTCGCAGGCGAGCTGCCATTGCAGCACCCGTTTGCCGGTCAGGCTGCTGCCGATTTGCACCACCATCTGCGCCTGCTGCAGTTCGCTGACCGCCGCCGGATTACCCAGCCACAGATCGGCGCAGGGCAGCGGTTGCCCGGTTTGCGACAGCACGTCGCCAATCAGCGGCCAGCCCAGCGTTTTGGCCCATTCGGCGACGCGTTTGCCCTCTTCCGCGCTCATGCGCCCCGCCACCACCACGCCGCGCTTCTGGCGCCAGAAGAACCAGTCGCGCTGGACCGCGCTCTCCTGATGCAGCGCTTCGCGCAGCCAGGGTTTATCCCCCTGCCACCAGTCGCCCAGCGCCTGCTGCCAGTCCAGCCCGGTGTCATCCATATCGCCGTACAGCGGTTCCGCGAACGGGCAATTAATGTGGACGCCGCCAGAATGCAGAGCACCCAGCGCATCATCCACCACCGATACCAGCCAGCGGGCCGGAATATCCTGGCTCGGGCGCGGTAGCGACACGGTCTGTGACGGATGTGAAGCAAACATTCCCGGCTGGCGAATCGCCTGATTCGCGCCGCAGTCAATCAGCTCCGGCGGGCGGTCGGCGGTCAGCAGAATAATTTTTTCGCCGGTCAGCCCGGCTTCGATCAGCGCAGGATAGAGGTTGGCCACGGCGGTACCAGACGTGACGATAACGGCCACCGGCTGGCGGCTCACTTTCGCCAGGCCCAGCGCCAGATGGCCAAGGCCGCGCTCATCAAAATGGGTGTGATGAATAAAGGCGCGGTTTTCCGCCGCCGCAAGGGTGAGCGGCGTTGAACGCGACCCGGGGGCAATGCAAACGTGGCGCACGCCGTGACGGGTTAATGCTTCCAGAATCACCGCCGCCCAGCGTCGGTTAAATGCGCTTACTGACATGAATTTGTCCGGTATCAAATATTGCGACTCAGTATAAAGACTACGACAGCGTAGGATTTTGATATGAGTCGATAATGTTCTATTCAGAGAATAGCAATGAGCGCAGCCCCGCCGCTTTATTTTCGATTTCCTGCCACTCCTGCTCGGGATCGGAGCCTTCGACAATCCCGGCGCCCGCATACAGCCGCACGATCTTGTTTTCCACCCTGGCCGAACGCAGCGCGACGCAAAACTCACTCTGCTGCCGCGAAAGATAGCCCGCGGAACCCGCGTACTCTTCACGGGTAAACGGTTCAAAATGGTCAATAAACGCCAGCGCCGCCGCTCTGGGCAGCCCGGCGACCGCTGCCGTCGGCTGAAGCTGTAGCAGGCACAACGTATCGTCCGGCTGCATGAGTTCTGCCTGAATGCGACGGCGCAGATGCTGCACCTTACGCAGGCGGACGATTTCCGCAGGCAGCACATCCAGCGCGTGCGTGACGTCCTGCAACCGCTGGCAGATATCATCGACCACCAGGCCGTTTTCCCGCTGGTTCTTATCGTCGTGCATCAGCCAATCACCCAACCGCTGCGCGGCGATCGGATCGTCATGCGCTGCCACCGTACCGGCCAGCGCTTCGGTCAGCAGCTGCACGCCACGTCGCCGCCATAAACGTTCCGGCGATGACCCCAGAAACGCCCGGCGAGCGTCAAACGCCATGTAGAAATGATAGCAAGAGAAATTGACCCGGCGACTGGCGGCCATCAGCGCACCGGCGTCCGGCGCATGGCTGAAAGTGAGATCGGTCGCGCGCGCCAGCACCACTTTCGTGAACTCACCGTCGCGGATCGCCTGGATCGCCTGCTGAATCAGCCGACACCAGCCCTCTTTGCCTGGACGATGGGTTTCACTCTCCTGATGCAGCGAAAGTTCAGCAGAGGCGTGATGGGCGCTGAGCGCCGCCAGACAGGCCCGCGCCCGCTCGGCATCCTGCGCCAGCGAAGTCTCGCTCCACAGATTCAGCCGCAGGGTGGCCCTGCCGGCTTCGCGTCGCCATTCCAGACGCGGCAAAAACAGCGTGCCGCGCGTCGGTTCAAAGGCATTCACGCCGTAAACGCGGATGTCATCACGCGGCAGCGTGGCAAGAAAGGCATTTGCCTGCGCCAACGAGGAAAACGTGCACACGGTGTCCAGCGCGGCAATCTCTTCCTTGCCGCTGCGCTGCTGCCAGTAAAATTGTGGCCAGACCGCCTGACCGTTCAGCCAGGCGAGCGGGTCAAAGGCATCATTCAGAGGGAAAGCCGCTTCAAGAATTCGCATGCCGGGCAACGCGGGAAAATCGTCTGCCAGAAGCGCTGACAGGCGCTGCAACGCTGCTAAAATCGAACGCACGCCCACCTCCCTATCATAAAAACCACATAGTATAAGGGGTACTACCCGTAAATTGCAGTACCCACGATTAGGGAGTAAATAGACGCGAAGGCAATATCGCGCTGAAAATCAACGGACTTTGTCTTTTACTATAGCCGGGATTCGCGGTTATGCGCGCACTGCTTCGCGCGCCATACCCACGTGCGGAATGCCGTCCTCGTCATAAACGTCGGTGACGGTAACAAAGCCATACTGGGCGTAAAAATCGCGCAGATGCGCCTGTGCGCCAAGGTAGAGCGCCCGCTGCGGCCAGCGCTGCTGGCACGCGTCAACGGCCCGCGTCATAAGCTGATGGCCTAAACGTTCGCCGCGCACATCGGCGCTGACGATGACCCGGCCAATCACCACCGGCTCAATCTCTTCCTCGCTCACCAGAATCCGCGCGTAGGCCACCAGTCTGTCATCCTTCCAGCCCAGCAGATGACGGTTCTCGCCCAGCAGATCGTCACCGTCGACGTCAAGGTATGGGCAGGTTTGCTCCACCACAAACACTTCGCAGCGCAATTTCAGCAGCGCATACAGCGCCGGGACGGTGAGTTCAGAATGGTGCAAATCTTGCCAGCGAATCATGGTAGGCTCCTTAGACCTTATTTTTACCGCCAGGGGCGCGGCACTATGCAATTGACTTTTTTAGGCACATCCGCGGGCGTGCCAACCCGTACCCGCAACGTAGCAGCAATGCTGCTGAACCTGCAACATCCGACCCAACCGGGACTGTGGCTTTTTGACTGCGGCGAAGGCACTCAGCACCAGCTGCTGCATACCCCGTTTAACCCCGGCAAGATCGAGCGTATTTTTATCAGCCACCTGCACGGCGACCACCTGTTTGGCCTGCCGGGACTCATTTGCAGCCGCTCGATGGCCGGTAGCGCCCAGCCGCTGACGCTGTACGGCCCGACGGGGCTGAAAGAGTTTGTTGAAACGACGCTGCGCCTGAGCGGTTCATGGACCGACTTCCCGCTGACGGTAGTGGAAATCAGCGCGGGCGAGATTCTCGACGACGGCCTGCGCAAAGTGACCGCCTACCCGTTAAACCACCCGGTAGAGTGCTATGGTTTTCGCGTTGAAGAACACGACAAGCCCGGCGCGCTGGACGCAAAGCGGCTGATTGCCGACGGCGTCCCCTTCGGCCCCCTGTTCCAGAAGCTCAAAGCAGGCGAGCGCATTACGCTGGCGGATGGGCGCATCATCGACGGTACTCACTATCTCGCGCCAGCCACGCCGGGCAAAAAAATCGCCATTTTTGGCGATACCGCACCCTGTGAAGCGGCGCTGGCGCTGGCCCGCGACGTTGATCTGATGGTCCACGAAGTTACGCTGGAAGCGGCAATGGCGGAGAAGGCCAATAGCCGGGGACACTCCTCCAGCGAGCAAACCGCCCAGCTGGCGCTGGCCGCCAACGCCAGGCGGCTAATTATCACTCACGTGAGTTCGCGCTACGATGCCGAAGGCTGTCGCCGCCTGCTGGCCGAGTGTCAAAGCCTTTTTGCGAACTGCGAGCTGGCGGAAGATTTCGCCACCTTCACCGCAGAATAACGTTTTTCCTCATTTTGCCGATAACTTAAGTAATAAGTTCACGCTTTATCACGATGAGGACATCATGGATAACTTCCAGAAAGAGATAGACGACAGGGCTAATTTAACCCTGTCCAACCGTTTTGAGCTGCTGCTGTTCCGCCTGGGAAAAGCCTCGCAGAGCGAGGCGTCAGAGCTGTACGGCATCAACGTCTTTAAGCTGCGCGAAATTGTCCCAATGCCGAGTTTCACTCGCCCTGCTGGCATCCAGCCGCCGCTGATGGGGATGGTGAATATTCGCGATCAGATTATCCCGGTTATCGATCTCGCCGCGGTTGCTGGCTGCACCCCGAGCAACGGGCTGAATATTCTGCTGATTACCGAATACGCCCGCAGCGTGCAGGCGTTCGCCGTCGAATCGGTTGAGAACATTACCCGCCTTGACTGGACGCAAATCCACACCGCTGAGAAGGCGGTCAACGGCAAGTACATCACCAGCATTGCCTGTCTCGACGACCATCAGGAGAGCAATAACCTGGCCATGGTTATCGACGTGGAGCAAATTCTGTATGACATCACCCCGTCAAACCACGATCTGCACGCCAAAGCGCTCAATCCGCGTAAGTTCAACATTAAGCCGGGGGCTACGGCCATAGTCGCTGAAGACTCAAAAGTGGCGCGCGCGATGCTGGAAAAAGGGCTCAAGGCTATGGATATCCCCGCACAGCTGCACGTCACCGGCAAAGAAGCGTGGGAGAAAATTGAGCTGATCGCCCAGCAGGCAGCGCAGGAAGGGGTTCCGGTGAGCGACAAAATCGCCCTGGTGCTGACCGACCTCGAAATGCCGGAGATGGACGGTTTTACCCTCACCCGCAAGATCAAAACAGACCCGCGTCTGCGTAATATTCCGGTGGTGATCCACTCTTCGCTATCGGGCAACGCTAACGAGGATCACATCCGCAAGGTCAACGCCGATGGCTACGTCGCCAAGTTTGAGATTAACGAGCTGGCCTCGGTGATTGAGCAAGTGCTCAATAAATATGGGAATAAGAGCGACGCTGCGCTGCATGCAGTGAGGTAATAGCGACCGTTGTGGCTACGCGCCCTGCTGCGTAGCCAGCCCTCGCCGGGCCGTCTGCCGGAATGATCCCGGTCACAAAACGCAGCCATCATTTTCGGCATGCGATCAATCATCTTCAAACAACCGATATATGTTAAAACCATGTTGCAGTTGGTTGCGTGAAATTGTTAAAACAGATTAATGCGCAATACGCATCAGTCGATGATTTTAATGCGCTTATCTCCTTCATTGTCCTGATCCAGTCTGCTGAAACAGGCGCGCTATAAGCGTCACGAACAGACTGGAGATAAAAATGCATCTACCTGCGACAACAATGACCATTCGGGCAAGGGTTAGCGCGATACTGCGCGTCACTTCAGGCAACTTTCTGGAGCAGTTTGATTTTTTCCTGTTCGGATTTTACGCCACCTACATCGCGCATACCTTTTTCCCCGCCAGCAGCGAATTCGCCTCGCTGATGATGACCTTTGCCGTCTTTGGCGCCGGTTTTCTGATGCGGCCAATCGGTGCTATCGTGCTGGGTGCCTACATCGATAAAGTGGGACGCCGTAAAGGGCTGATTGTCACGCTTTCTATCATGGCAGCCGGCACGTTTCTGATCGTCCTTATCCCTTCATATCAGGCCATCGGCCTGTGGGCGCCGCTGCTGGTACTCTGTGGCCGTCTGCTACAGGGGTTATCCGCAGGCGCGGAGCTGGGCGGGGTATCGGTGTATCTGGCAGAGATAGCCACGCCGGGCAATAAGGGCTTTTATACCAGCTGGCAGTCAGGTAGCCAGCAGGTGGCGATTATGGTGGCCGCGGCGATGGGCTTCGCGCTGAGTATGGCGCTGGAAGAGAGTACGATCCACGACTGGGCCTGGCGAATTCCGTTCCTGTTCGGCTGCCTGATTGTGCCGTTTATCTTTTTGCTGCGCCGCAGGCTCGAAGAGACTCAGGAGTTCCAGACCCGTCGCCATCATCTGGCGATGCGTGATGTTTTTAAAACCCTGCTGGCCAACTGGCAGGTTGTCGTGGCGGGCATGCTGATGGTCGCCATGACGACAACCGCCTTCTATCTGATTACCGTCTATGCCCCCACTTTCGGTAAAAAAGTGCTGATGCTCAGCGCATCCGACAGTCTTCTGGTGACTCTGCTGGTCGCCATCTCTAACTTTATCTGGCTGCCGATAGGCGGCGCGCTGTCGGACCGTTTTGGCCGCAAAACCGTGCTGGTAACGATGGCGCTGCTGGCGCTCATCACCGCCTACCCTGCACTCAGCATGCTGGCTCACGCCCCGAGCTTTAGCATGATGCTTTCGGTGCTGCTGTGGCTTTCTTTTATCTACGGCTTGTATAACGGCGCAATGGTCCCCGCATTAACGGAGATCATGCCGGTAGAAGTGCGGGTGGCGGGATTTTCACTCGCTTATAGCCTGGCGACCGCGGTGTTTGGCGGATTCACGCCGGTGATATCAACCGCATTAATTGAATATACCGGCGATAAAGCGTCACCCGGCTACTGGATGAGCTTTGCCGCGGTGTGCGCATTGTTGGCGACGCTGTATCTGTATCGCCGCCGGGCGCTCTCGCTGCAAACCAGTCATTGAACCTGCCAGCGCGCTAAGCGCCGTGGCGGTGTCCAACATGATACTGTTCGACGATCAGCTTTTCTAACTCGGCGGCGACATAGGACTGCATGCGCCCGTTACGTCGGATAAGCCCCACCGTCCGTTTCACCTCCGGGTGGGTCAGCGGACGGTGGGTTAAGACCGAGTGTTCTGCGTCGGGCATCGACATAGCGGGCACCGCAGCAATACCTATCCCCGCTTCGACCATCCCCAGCATCGTCGTCACATGCCGCGTTTCACAGATGCTGGGCCGTTCAGGCGTCACGTCTGCCAGCATTTGATCGAGCAAATTACGGTTGCCGGACGTTTTATCGAGGCTGATATAGTCATATTGATAAAACGTCTGCCACGTCAGGCTTTTTTTACCGGCGATAGGGTGATCGCGTCGGCAGGCCGCGACGTAGACGTCCGTCACCAGCGGCAAAAACTCGATATCCGGCTGTAAATTGCACGCAAAGCAGATGCCGAAGTCGGCCTGTCCGCTGGCGACCGCAGCAATCACATTTCCCGCGCTGCTATCAATGAGCTTAACCCTCACGCGCGGGTAACGCAGCTGGAAGCGGCGAATCACATCGGGCATAAAGTAATATGCCGCAGAGGGCACCGTCGCTACCGTCACCAGCCCAACACGATCCTGGCTCGCTTTATTGACATCGGCCAGCACCGACTCGACGTTCATCAGCAGCTGTTCGGAACGTTCTGCAAAGGTCTGCCCGTACAAGGTCAGCGTCACGTGGCGGGTGGTTCTGTCGAATAGCTTAATCCCCAGCGCCGACTCCAGCTTTTCTATCCGGCGGCTTAATGCCGACTGCGAAAGGCAAATCGATTCCGCGGCAAGGCGGAAATTGCTGTATTCCACCAGCGCGCGAAACGCATAGAGATCGTTGAGATCAAAATTGACGGCCATCGCTGTGCGCCCTCGACTCTCGTGACGATCGCGGAGAAACACGGTTAACACATCTTTCGGCGGCATCAATCCAGCGTGGGTATTTGAATCGTGTTGCTATCGAGTCGGCGTTCATGCACTGCCCCTGTTGTTCACATAAAAGCATCATATCAGCAACAAACACATCGCGTCCCCCTATTCCAGCTGCCAGGGAAAGAGGTGGATCAGGTTACTGGCCAGCGGGTACAGGCCCAGGCTCTCGGTTCTGGCTTTCACTTCGCCCATAGGCAGGCCGGGGATCGGCTCACGGCCTCCCCAGATGAGCAGGCCACGGCGGGCGTAATCCTCCATCACTTCGAGGGTTTTCCCATTATTCAGCCTAATCAGTACATTGTTGCCTTTTACCGTTTGCAAACAGCGCGCCGCATCGGCAATAAGCATCGTGATGCCAACGCTATTTTCCTGACTCAGCGCCACGACAATACCGTTTGCCGCCACGGGCGTGATATTCAATGGCGCTGGAGGCTGACAATCGCTGCGAATTGACAGACCGTGAGGAATGGTCGGCGGTAAGGGGGTGGGGCTTTCAGAGAGCTCGAGCCGCATACCATTATCAAACTCAACGATCAGCTGGCTGCCCTTTTGCAAAACCAGCTCGCCCTGTTCACTGACAAGAAAAATATTCATACGCGATGCTCTAAGGGGCCATGGTGTAGTCAATACGTTTAATCATATAGGGGAAGAAGGGGTTGGATGACATTCGCATCAAGAAATCCAGTTCCACAACCAACGTCGAACGCTCCCCGCGTGCGGCGAAAGTTCCCAGGCTAATTCCATATTCATTTCGCGGTTCGGGGTAACGTCCGTATAGGGAATCACTCATCGGGAACGGTAGCGCAATGTGGGACAGCGAATAAATATCGCGCGGATACTCAATGCCCAACGGTTCAACAATATCATTCACCTCACCCGCAGGGAGAGTGCGCGCTTCGCTATCGGTGGAGGTTGCCGAGGCGGTAGAGACGATGGTGACGCCGTATTTTCGCGGCGGCGAGGGCAGCAGCCGGGAGAGTGCCGTCGTCGACGATACCCGCAGCAATGGCGTCACGCTCGCCGCCGGGTTCAGGTCGAACAGCACCACTTCGCTGCCGTTTGCCGGAAGCCTTTCATATAAGCCTGAGATAACGGCGGCGCTGCTGACCGTCGAATCCACTACCGACTGGAAGGTCAGTATCGGCGGTAGCGCATTCAGCATATGTTGTCGGGAAGCCGCAAGCAGCTGCGTTTGCAGCGCCTGGGTTAACCTGTAGGACTGACGCGCGGCATTGACCGGAAACGAGTTGTATTTAAAAGGATTATATTCGGGGACAATGCCAAGCCACGCGGCTTTAGCAAATGCCGGAAACACCGCAGGCCAGCCCGCAACCCCGGCGAAACGGGCAAAAGCGGTAATGCCAATCATCGGAGAGATCAGAATCACCTGCTGCGGTTTCGCCAGCGTGGAGTCATCCAGCGCATCCAACGCGTATTTCAGCGCCAGTGCCCCCCCGTTTGAGTATCCCACCAGATGCAATGGCAGCTGTTTCGCCGTCAGCGCTTTTGCCTCTCGTACCGCAAGCCGGGTGGCGGCGGCCCAGTCTTGCCAGTCCACATCCGTCAGGGCTCCGGGCACCGTACCGTGCGCGGGTAAACGAATGCCTATCGCCACGTACCCCTGCTGTTGATAGTGTATCGCGATGTGTCGCATGCTGTAGGGCGAGTCGGTGAGCCCATGAATTAACACCACCGCTCCCTTCGGCTGACCGTGCGGTTTCAGGATAAAAGAGCGATTCCAGTCGACGGAGAAGCTGCCGGGATAGTTAGCGCTTTTCGCATAATAACGATTAAACGGGATCTGCTCATCAGGACTTAACTTGTCGGTGACGTTGACGCGAACCGACTCAAAAAGGCGATTTTCCGCCTTGATGTAATCCTGCCAGCTGGCGTTACCTATCTCTTTCGCCCGCATTTCGTGCGGCACAAAGGTGTGCCAGCGCTGCAGTGCGGGTTGGCTTTGGATATCGTAAACACGCGTACCCAGCACGCCGAGCAGTACAAAAACGACCAGCAAAAAAAGACGTTTAGTCCATTTAATTAGCATGATGGTGACGCAGTTCCTTATGTCAGGTGCACGGGGAATTATTCTTATTATGAATAGTTAGTGGTTTCTATCCTAACGTATTCAGCGTTCGCTTTCGGTACGCCCCCGACCCTCTCTGGATCACACTTTTAAACCTTCGCCATTCCCCTACAAAAAATCTGTGTTAACATCCACGGCGTAAATACCTTTTCAACATAACCCGAGGCTTTGATGCTGGAGAATGTAATCATCTGATAATCAGTTTTCCCGACCTTTCCAGGCCGGACTGATTATCAATGCGCCGAAATCGACTGCGAACACCGCTGTGTGTTTGCGCATTTTGCACATGATGATTAAACAGGTTTTCCAGTATGAATTTATCCCGTCAGGAACAACGTACCTTACACGTTCTCGCCAAAGGTGGACGTATTGCGCACGTCCGCGATACTTCCGGCCGCGTTACCGCCGTTGAATGCTACAGCCGCGAAGGGTTGCTGCTCACCGATTGCACGCTTGCCGTCTTCAAAAAACTCAAAACCAAAAAGCTGATCAAATCCGTCAACGGTCAGCCCTACCGCATTAACACGACCGGCCTGAACAACGTTCGCGCCCAGACCGATAACCGTTAAGGAGAGAATAATGGACATTCCTCGTATTTTTACTATTAGCGAAAGTGAACACCGTATCCATAACCCCTTCACCGCAGAAAAGTACGCCACGTTGGGCCGCGTATTACGCATGCCGCCGGGTACGCGTATTCTCGACCTTGGCAGCGGCTCAGGTGAGATGCTTTGTACGTGGGCGCGCGATTATGGCGTGACGGGCCTGGGTATCGACATGAGCCCGCTGTTCACCACGCAGGCTAAACGTCGTGCCGAAGAGCTGAATGTCAGCGATCGCGTGCACTTTCTTCATAACGACGCCGCCGGTTACGTTGCAGAAGAAAAATGCGACATCGCGGCATGCGTTGGCGCGACGTGGATTGCGGGGGGCGTTGCGGGAACGATGTCCCTGCTGGCGAAAAGCCTGCGGCCAGGCGGAATGCTGCTTATCGGCGAGCCGTACTGGCGTCGTCTGCCTGAAACGGAGGCTATCGCCAACGCCTGTGGCGTGAGTTCCGTGGCCGATTTTATGTCCCTTCCCGGCCTGGTCGCCTCCTTCAGCGAGCAGGGCTATGACCTGGTGGAAATGGTGCTGGCGGATCAGGAAGGCTGGGATCGCTATGAAGCGGCGAAATGGCTGACGATGCACCGCTGGCTGGCGCAAAACCCGGATGACGATTTTGCCGAGGAAGTACGCGCCGAGCTCACCCTCGCTCCGCAACGCCACGTAACGTACACGCGGGAATACTTTGGCTGGGGCGTTTTTGCCCTGATTGCCCGCTAACCTGAAACCGACGGGCCTCGCTGCCCGTCGGTTTTCCCCAGCGACTTCATTCACCGCCACCGCTCGCCATTTGCTCAAGATTCTGAGAGATTATTCAATGCAAACGGGGCATAGTAAGTCATTCGGTACAGAATTACGCAGCCCAATTCATCTCCCCAAAATAACTGTGAGGCCACAAATATAACGCCTACATTGCAAGGATCGCTTGTCACGCTCCGTCCTCTGCTTAAAACAGATGCTCAGCTATTGATTGATGCGGCTGCGGATGGGGAACTCTGGTCTCTGCCATTTACGGTTGTTCCCTCTGCTACCACAGCGGATTCGTATATCCAGAAAGCCCTGAAGGGGCAAGCCGAAGGCACAGTCATGCCGTTTGCTGTAACGCTTTCATCCGACCAACGCGTCATTGGTTCAACACGTTTCTGGAAGATTGATAGAGAAAACCGAAAGCTCGAAATAGGTCACACCTGGTATTCACAAAGCTGGCAAAAAACAGCTGCAAATACCGAGAGTAAACTGTTACTGCTGCGATATGCCTTTGAGCAACTGGAGTGTGTTCGGGTTCAGTTTACGACTGATGTATTAAATGAGCGCTCACAGGCTGCCATTCTCCGTATTGGCGCGGTCCAGGAAAGCATCATCAGAAATGAACGAATTATGCCTGATGGTCGAAAACGGACTTCCATACGGTACAGTATCATTGATGATGAGTGGCCGCAGGTTCGGACTAACCTTGAGCGCCGCCTTTCCGCTTACAGAAAAGAGAAATGATTCGAGATTTTGCGGGCGGAAGGTCTGCTGTGAGCGATAAGCAGGCGTTGAAATGATGGCGGCATGCAAATTCTGCCAAATTAAACATTACATCCCGTCGGCGAACTGTAGCCAAGCGGGAATAGGATAGTAGGTTTAGCTAAGCATTCTCTGCCTCTAAAACTCCGCCAAACATGCGCATATTATTTAGATGCAGTGAAATCTTGTTCTCCACGCATTAGAACATCGTCCGCTTCTGGCACAGGGCTGCTGTTGCAGCCCTGACGACCCTATACTTCAATCGATTCAGAGATTTTTAATGCATCATCGACTTCAATGCTCAGATAACGGACTGTGCTTTCCAGTTTCTTATGGCCCAGCAGAAGTTGGATCACCCGGAGATTCTTGGTTTTCTTGTATATCAGGTAAGGTTTTGTTCTTCTCATGGAGTGTGTGCTGTAAAGCGAAGCTTCTAGACCTAGTTTTTCTACCCATCCATGAAAATTCGGTTGTATTGCCGGGTTGATATGTGCCGGTTAGTTCCGATCCGAGACCGAAACAAGAAGTCTTTGCTATGCAAATTTCCAAGTTTTATCAATGCAGCAACGGCTTCTCTTGTCCCTTTGGTTATCTCAAATTGCACAGGACTACCGGTTTTCTGTTGCAGCACCGTTGCTCTGCTGGAAACCGAGCTACCATATGCAACATCAGATACTTTGAGGTTGACCAGATCACAGCCACGTAGCTTACTGTCCAAAGCCATATTGAACAGAGCCAAATCGCGCATCTTACCTTCTAGTTCAAGCCTGATTCGGATTCCCCAGATATGGAATATCTGAAGTGGTCTTTTTTGGCCGACGATACGGTCTTTGTTCCACGGTGACGTGTTCATACTCAAATCTCCTGCAATATGGGAGATTTGAGTATGGTTGTCTCTCATGAGCGAAGAGCGGACGCCCGCATAACGGAACAGGCGTCCGATATTTTGAAGTGGGCAGATTACTTAACCCGCTTCCCCGTTTCGTCAATGACCTTCTCACCATCCTCTTTGGTAAACGCTCGTTTCTGACCTTCCGGTAGAATATCCAACACTATTTCTGAAGGGCGGCAAAGACGAGCGCCAAGCGGCGTAACGACTACCGGCCGATTAATCAGGATCGGATGTTGAAGCATGAAATCAATCAACTGCTCATCACTAAATTTCTCTTCATCAAGACCCAGGTGTTCATAAGGCTCAACATTCTTACGCAGTAATGCACGCACCGTAATTCCCATTTCTGAAATAAGTTTAATCAGCTCATCACGGGTCGGTGGCGTATCGAGATAATAAATTATCGTCGGTTCGTTGCCGCTGTTACGGATCATCTCCAGCGTGTTACGAGAAGTGCCGCAGGCAGGGTTGTGATAGATGGTAATGTTGCTCATATCTGTATCTCATTACAAAGTGATGGAGAACCGCAACGCCAGCGCGGCCAGAGTGACAAACAGCACGGGCAGAGTCATGATAATGCCAGTGCGGAAGTAATATCCCCATGTAATCGTTATATTTTTCTGGGCAAGCACATGCAGCCAAAGCAAGGTTGCCAGACTGCCAATCGGGGTGATTTTCGGGCCTAAATCGCAGCCAATCACATTGGCATAAATCATAGCCTCTTTGACGACGCCAGTCGCCGTACTCCCGTCAATCGACAGTGCGCCAATCAGCACCGTCGGCATATTGTTCATCACCGATGACAGGAACGCGGTCAGGAAACCGGTGCCGAACGTTGCTGCCCATAACCCCTTTTCTGCCAGCAGGTTCAGCACGTCAGACAGATACTCCGTGAGTCCTGCATTGCGCAGGCCATAGACCACCAGGTACATGCCCAGCGAAAAAATAACAATCTGCCATGGCGCACCGCGCAGGACTTTTCCGGTGTTGATGGCATGACCTCTTTTCGCCACTATAAACAGTACTGCTGCGCCAGTAGCCGCTATCGCACTGACCGGGATCCCCAGAGGCTCCAGCACAAAGAAACCGACAAGAAGCAATAACAGGACAATCCAGCCCACCCTGAACGTTGCCGGATCCTTTATCACACTGGCAGGCGTCTTCAGCAGCGAAACGTCATACGTCTCCGGAATGTCCTTGCGGAAGAAGAGATGCAGCATGACCAGAGTGGCCGCAATCGCGGCTACATCTACGGGGATCATAACGGAGGCATACTGCGTAAAGCCCAGACCGAAAAAGTCCGCCGAGACGATATTCACCAGGTTAGAAACAATGAGCGGCAGGCTGGCCGTATCTGCAATAAATCCTGCGGCCATGACAAAGGCCAATGTCGTGCCCTGGCTGAATCCCAGTGCGAGCAGCATCGCAATTACAATCGGCGTCAGGATCAGTGCGGCGCCGTCATTGGCAAACAACGCAGCAACAGCGGCCCCAAGCAAGACTATCCAGGTAAACAAAAGGCGGCCACGTCCGTTACCCCAGCGGGAGACGTGCAGTGCGGCCCATTCAAAGAAGCCGGACTCATCGAGCAGCAGGCTGATGATGATGACCGCAATAAATGCCGCTGTCGCGTTCCAGACGATATTCCAGACAACGGGAATATCAGCGATATGGATGACTCCGGTACCCAGCGCCAGCGCAGCTCCGATACTCGCGCTCCAGCCAATACTCAGACCTCTGGGTTGCCAGATCACCAGTACCAGCGTCAGTAAAAATATACTCCCTGCCAAAAACATTTCAAACCCCATTACATATGATTATGTGAATATGTTTCCCTTCCTCAGCAAGAGATGCAGGCCGACTTTGCCAACCATTCCCGCACATCTTCCCGAAGGCACTGCCAGGACGTCGTGATTGTCTCAGCGGCCCACGCAGGAATATGAGGTGACAGACGATAGTGAATCCATTTGCCTTCCCGACGATCCAGAACTAGCCCAGACTCGCGAAGGATAGCCATATGACGTGATATTTTGGGCTGTGATTCGGCGGTAGCTGCACAGATATCGCACACGCACAGTTCTCCGGACTCTCGCAGAAGCATGACAATGGCGAGCCGTGTTTCATCCGACAGGATTTTGAAAAGCTGAACAGGTTGTAGCATTTTCCACTCCTTTCCCTTTAGAATATATATATGATAAATCATATATATTAACTTTGAAATCATCTGCTCTCTCTGGAGGAGAAAAATGGAACAATTTCCTGCCCTGAATACGGAATGCTTTGATCAAGACATCGCTGAACGCCTGCATCTGCAGGAGCCACCAAGAATTCTGATCCTGTATGGTTCAGTAAGAGAGCGCTCCTACAGCCGCTTTGCCGCGGAGGAAGTGGGTCGCCTGCTGACGGCGATGGGCGCGGAGGTGAAACTCTTTAACCCCTCCGGTTTACCCCTGCCGGATGATGCGCCGGACACGCATCCCAAAGTCACCGAGCTGCGCGGTCTGGTCAGATGGTGTGACGGGATGGTGTGGAGTTCTCCGGAACGGCATGGTGCTATGAGCGCGGTGATGAAGGCGCAGATTGACTGGATACCCTTAAGTGAAGGCGCGGTTCGTCCTTCGCAGGGCAAAACACTTGCGGTAATGCAGGTCTGCGGCGGTTCACAGTCCTTCAATGCCGTGAACCAGATGCGTATTCTGGGTCGCTGGATGCGGATGTTTACGATCCCCAACCAGTCCTCTGTAGCCAAGGCATGGCAAGAGTTCGACGAAAACGGACGAATGAAACCTTCGTCATGGTATGACCGTATCGTCGATGTCGCCGAGGAGCTGTTTAAAATCACGCTGCTGCTTAAGGGACAAACCGGTTACCTTGCAGATCGTTACAGCGAGCGAAAAGAGAGCCATCAGGAGCTTTCATCCCGTGTCAATCAGGACAAAATATAACGTATGTTCTTCGTGAATCGATACTGCATGAGCTTAACAACGTCCGCTCCTGGCACCGAGCAGACCATCCAGCCAGTCACTTAGAGTTATTGCTGTTCAGTACTACCCGGAGTATGGATTGCCGGGTAGTACTGAACTCCCGGGCAATGGTGCTGAACCTCAATCCAGCCTTAATCATTATAATCACCATAATTTGCTGTTTTTCATCTAGTGCTGAAGGACGTCCAAACCGTTTTCCAGGTCGCCCCCGAGATCGCGGTGAAATAGGAGTAAGTGTATTCAGTGTTGAAGTGCTGGATAAATTAATTACCCGCTCTATACAGGATGAAGTGAAAATGGAAGCAATTGCCAGCGCTCGAGCGAAGTGCCATGCCATGCGCAGCTGGTGGCCCACCAGGACGAGTTGAAACAGGCAGGTCACAGGCAAAGAGTCGGCTGATGAAACGGTAGGTGATGTAGTGGCAGAGGATTAGACGCCAGAATTCGCAAAGTAATAACCCGCAAGCTGACGGATTGTCTTTGGAGCTAATGTTTAATCTTCTTATTTATTTTAGATACGCTATGATAGTTGATATTACTTAACATTAAAATTTCAGTTAAGTATTAATTATAAACACTATAGCAATAAAATTCAGAGGGTTAACAATGAGCGTCAGAAGAGATAGCGACGGTAAATATGTGACAAGTGAGCAGCCTTTTAAGCAGTATGATGAAAAGTGGCGTGCTGATAATGCTGCTAGCTGGGAAGCCCCCACCAGCCAACCCACCCAGCCGGTTAATAACTCATGGGAAAATTTCCATCAGCCCACATCTACGTCAATATCTTATGAAAACCAGCTGGCTTTCGCCAGCGGCGCGCGCAAAGTTCTCGCCTTAATTATTATCTGGTTTACGCTATGGGGAATTATCTTAACGCCAGGACTACAGGCTTCGCAAATGCTCATATATGAAGGGGGATTCGCTTCAATCCCGGCAAGGATCATTTTTTCAATCCTTTATATTTTTTATACCATCTTATTTGCCCCTCTTCAGTTTGCTTACCTTTTTGATGCTGGTGACCTGGTAACGCGATTGCTCATTCAGCTAGGTGAGATAATTGTATTGTCATTCCTGGTAGTTAAATTCTGGCAGAAGTTAAAGAAAAAAGTATTGTATAGTATTACATTTATCGCGGTACTGGCATACATAGCCGTTGGGTTGGTGTCGCTTAATAGTGGGCTTTGGGAATCATTTAAGTTTTTTCCGTACCTGAGTTAATAGCTTTCAGGAATGAAGCATTAAATGAGCTAGCGGTGGACTGTTGCCCACCGCTAATACTACGATACTGTAACAACGAGTTCGTTTTCTCTTGGGTAAACCGCATCGCGCAACGCCTTTGGCGCTGAAGAATTTGCCGTCAGCACTCAGCCCTCTGTATATCACCCGTTGATATAGTATTACCGAGTGATGTCATAGAAGATGATGACTTTATCTCCTTACTGCTCCCTGGCCGCTTTTCTTGACTTTATTAAAATTTATAGAATCATACTTCTTACACATCATTATTATTAGTAGTTTTTCACAAAATATTTAATAGCTTGTTGCCAAAAACATTGCATTGTAATACTTTGAATTTTTATTTTATTAACGGACTTGCTATGAAAATCACTACCTTATTCAGTGCAGGGATACTTACGCTACTCCTTGCGGGTTGTAACGACAACGATTTTAAATCACGGACAATTACTATTGAAGGCACTAAGCTAGAGTTATCTGGTAGTAAACTTGTAGGCAAAGTAGGAAATAAAAGTGATACCTGCGATGTAGATACCTACAAATCTGACAGAGAAGGCGATGAAAAAGTCTGGAGTGAATATATTATATATAAGTGTGGTGAGCACAACTTTATCAGAGTTGATTTCAAATACCCCGTAACCAGCGCTGAACCAATGCCAATAAGGGTAGGCAGCGCAAATAATCGTTTCCTGGAGCCGAAATTCTTCACCTGGGCCGATGTAAAAATGTAGTCTTTCCGGCCTTACCTTGCTGTGATATATAGCGTCATGAAAAAGAGGAACTGATGAAAAAATCGTTGCTGGTAATCGTTCTGCTAGGGTTAAGCGCAACCTCCGCCGCCGGGGAAGCGCACTTTTGTGGCTCCCCTGAAGTTGGCGCGCTGGAAACTGGGCGTCAGGATATTACTGACAGTACCGTTTTTACTTGCGGTGGAGGGATTAAAGGCACACTACCCGATCTGGCAAAGCAGGGTTGGAAAGTTGTGCAGGTAAGCGATCAGATGGCATCGTCATCTTCGTCAGACCCGAGTAAAGCCACTGTCTATTCGCGATTGATAATACAGAAAGACTGACAACGCGTGCTTTCTTAATGACCAACCAAACTCCGTCATCTGGCGGAGTTCTTTTTGGTGATGGACCTGTATTTCATATCGGGTTTAGGTTTGAAGGGATGTGGCCAACTAAAGCTGAAAGGTCAAAAACAGCCTTAACGTACAATAAGTTCCGATATCTAAACTGGCCCCTTAATCAGCCCGGCTCATGGCAGACCGCCTCGATATTATGGCCATCAGGGGCAATGACGAATGCAGCATAGTAGTTTTCGCCGTAGGAACGTAGGCCAGGCGCGCCGTTATCCAGGGCACCCGCACGCAAAGCAGCATTGTAAAACTCATCAACTTGCTGCCGGGTTTTGGCGACAAACGCCAGATGCAGAGGAGCCGGTTTATCATTCGTGTGGAACAGGCAAAGTGAAACATTGCCGGAACTCATTTCAACACCGTAGTCCGGCGTGCCTTCATCGATAAGCTTCACGCCAAGCGGCTGAAGCGCGTTGAGGAAGAAGGTTCTACTTTTTTCGTAATCACTTACGCCGAACTTCACATGATCGAACATTATTTATTCCTCTGAAGAGATGAACAAATAAAGAGTATAGAAAGAGATTTAAGTTAAATTCACTTAAGAACGCGTCAATGTGATAAGCATCAATTTTAGCGATCTCTCTATCGACAGTATCAGCCCTGGCTTTTTTTAGCCCCCTCTCAGGCCTCCTGAAATAAAATCAACCAACAGGAGGATTTAGATTTCAAGCGCGGCCTTAATTGCAGCTTCCATTTTCTCCGGAGTCGTCAACGGCGCAAAACGTTTAAGCGGTTTGCCGTCGCGGCCAATGAGAAACTTGGTGAAGTTCCACTTGATTCGCCCACCGAGCACGCCGGGCAATGCATCCTTCAGATAACGGAATACCGGGTGCGCCGCCGCGCCGTTGACTTCCACTTTCTTGAACATCGGGAAACTGACGCCGTAGTTGATGTGGCAGGTCCGAGAGATGTCATCTGCACTACCGGGTTCCTGCTGACCAAACTGGTTACAGGGAAACCCCAGCACCACCAGCCCCTGGTCGGCATACTTCTTATAGAGCGCTTCAAGGCCTGCGTATTGCGGCGTGAAGCCACAATGGCTGGCGGTATTGACCACCAGAACCAGCTTGCCTGCGTAGTCGGACATCGGGATGAGCTGACCATCCAGGCGAGTGGCGGTGAGTTGATAAAAACGATTCATATCAGCATCCTCAGGGCAAAGCGTAGCGGTAGGCGGAGGAATCCCTCTTTCCCACCGTGCAGCCGGTTGTCAGCAATACACCAGTGAAGGCCAAAACAGCCTCCTTAGCCAAATCGGGTTTTCGTGAGCAATGGGCGGCAAATCAGCACCATCGCCGCGGCGCTACACAACGGAAACAGCGCCAGCAGTAGCCAGGGATACATGGCCTGCGGTGAGGGGGTCAGCGCCTCGTCAAGCAGCCCGCCAAACGCTAAATTGCCCGCCAGCACCGCGACGCCGCCGGCTGTAGCGAGCGCGCCGTAGTGCGCGCCAAGCGTCGACTCCGTGGCAAAACGGGGGATCAAATCCTTAGCCGAGGGCACCAGCAGCATTTGCCCTAAGGTGAGCAACGTCACAAAACATATCGACGGAATTAACCGCTGCCAGCCTTCTGCCGGCGGCGTCGAGGCGAACAGCGCCACGCTGGCAAAAGCGGTGGAGAGCAGCAAAAATCCCACCGGCAGGATCCGGACGGCCCCCACGCGATGAGCAAGCCGCGCCAACGGCAGCTGCAAGGCCACAATCAGCAGCGAGGCGAGCATAAACAGCGGCCCGAGATCCTTTTCACTGCCGCCCGCGCGCTGGATCTCAACGGGCAGCGCCAGATAGAGTTGGTTATAGCTTAGCAGCCACGAACTGTAGGCGATAATAAACGCCACAAAACGCGGCTGACGAAATGTCGTCCACCACGGCAGGACGTTGATCTTCTGCGCGCGGCGCGGCGCGGCGGGCAAAGCGAATGAGAGCAGGACCAGCGCAATGACAAAAAACCCTGCCCCCGCCAGCGCAACCTGGCGAAAACCAAAGCCCGTCAGCAGCGCGCCCAAGGCGGGCCCGAGGACGGCACCGAGCTCACCGCAGACCGCAAACAGCGCGAACCACTCCGCCCGGCTGCGTTTGCCGCTCGCCTCACTTTGTGTTCCCGCTTTGGCCAGCAGCGCTTCAATAGACGGTGAAAACAGCGCCCCGCCGATCCCCGTCAGGCAGGCTCCCAGAATAATCGGCCACAGCGATTGACCCAGCGCTAACAGCAGATAACCTACGACCCGGATAATACAGCCGATCAGGATAATCGCACGTGCGCCAAACCGGTCGGAGAGCGCCCCACCGATAATAAACATCCCCTGCTGTGAGAAAGTACGCAGCCCCAGAATCAGGCCAATCAGCCCGCCGGAAAGCAGCATATCGTCGCGCAGAAATATCGCGAGAAACGGCACTACCGCATAGAAACCAATATTAAAAACAAACTGGCTACCCAGTAATACGGGCGGCCAGAGCGTCGTGGCGGGGCGCAGGGGAAAACGCAGCATGAAATTATCCGGCCTTAAACGATAAAGTGGATATGTTTTTTACCATGGAAGCGGGAAATCTCAATTTTGGTCTTCACGCGAAAAACATCCCACAGCAGTTCCTCACTGAGAATATCCTGCGGCGTTCCGCTGGCGATAATTTGCCCTTTCTGCATCACGATCAGCGAATCGCAGAACATCGCCGCGTGGTTCAGATCGTGGATGGCCACAATACTGGTGACGGGCAGTTCGCTAATCAGCTGCATTAACTGCATCTGGTGGTGAATATCGAGGTGATTAGTCGGTTCATCGAGCAAGATCTCCGTCGGTGTCTGCGCCAGCGCGCGGGCGATATGCACACGCTGCCGCTCCCCGCCGGACAAACTCAGCCACCCCTGCTCGCTTTTATCCAGCATATCGACGCGTTGCAGCGCCGCGGTGACGGTTTCGTCATCGTGCGTGCTCCAGTTAGAAAACGGCGTATGATGCGGAATCCGCCCCAGTTTGACCACGTCGCGCACGCGCATATTGGCTTCAGTCATACCGTGCTGCTCAACAAACGCCACCCGCCGAGCAAGCTGCTTTTTCGCCATCTTCGCAATGTCTTTACCGTCGAGCGTCACGCGGCCCGCATCCGGGCGACGCAGGCCCGCAAGAATGCGCAGCAGCGACGATTTGCCGCAGCCGTTAGGGCCAAGCAGCCCCACGGTTTCACCGCGCGCAACCTGTAGCGATACGTCGTTGACGATGACTTTTTTACCGACCTTCCAGGTAATATGTTCAGCGCAGATACTCATCACTTATTCCTTGAACGGTAGATAATGATGGCAAAGAATGGCACGCCGACCAGCGCCGTCACCACGCCTACCGGCAGGCTTTGCGGCGCAATCAGCAGGCGAGAAGCGATATCCGCCAGCACCATTAAAATCGCTCCGGCTAGCGCGCAGGCAATCAGCAGCGTGCGGTGTAGCGGGCCAAAGAAGAAGCGCATCACGTGAGGAACCACCAGCCCAACAAAGCCAATCGAGCCGGCCATGCTGACGATGGTCGCGGTAATAAGCGCGGTGGTGGTAAAGAGGATGAGGCGCACCCAGGGGACAGCAATCCCCAGCGAGGCGGCGGCATCATCGCCAAAGGTGAAAGCATCGAGCGCCCGGGAATAATACAAACAAACGGCCAGGCCAATCACCACGACCACCAGCACCAGCTGGAATTCCGGCCAGCGCACGCCGCTAAAACTGCCCAGCAGCCAGAACATCACGTCACGCGCCTGCTGCGCACTGGCAGAGGTGCTGATGGTGTAAGCGGTAATGGCGTTGAACAGCTGAGAAGCGGCAACGCCCGCCAGAATAGTACGTTCGTTCCCCCCACGGGCACCGTTGGTCAGAAAAGCCACGAAGGCAAAAGCGGCAAAGGCCCCGGCAAACGCCCCGGCGGACAGCGATACCGCGCCGGTGCCGATCCCCAGCACGACCACGGAAACCGCCCCCGTCGACGCCCCGGCAGAGACGCCGAGGACATAGGGTTCCGCCAGCGCATTCTTCAGTAGACTCTGTAATACCGCGCCGCAGATAGCCAGCCCTGCGCCACAGCAAGCCGCCACCAGCGCGCGGCTCAGGCGAAAGTCCCAAATCACGCTTTCATAGATACGATTAAGCGGGACGTCGGTCAGCCCCATCTTATTACCGATGGCGTAAAAGACGTTTTGCAGCGGGATGGCTAGTTCTCCCACGCTGACGCCAACCGCAATCACCAGCAATAGCAAGATGATAGAGAGCAGGCACGAGGTCGTCAGAAACAGCCCCTGTCGCGACGTCATAGCGGTCGCCGTCATCAGTTGAGCCCCAGTTTTCTGAGCTGCTCGCCCACTTGTTCAGCGCCGTAGAGGGTGCGGATGGTCGGGTTCATCGCCTGCCCGTCCATCACCACGATATGGCCTTTTTTCACGGCGTCCAGCTGGCTGACTGCCGGATCGGTTTTCAGGAATTTGATTTTTTCTTCTGCGTTATCCAGCGCCCAGCGGTTGCGATCGAGGCTGGAGACCACAATCACATCCGGGTTCGCCGCGATAATGCTTTCCCAGCTTACCGTCGGCCATTCGGTTTCAGACGTAATGGCGTTATGACCGCCCAGCACGTTGGCAATAAAGCCAGAGGCGCTATTTTTCCCCCCAACGTAGGCATCGGCTGAAGGCGATGCGCTGGAGAACCAGAAGACGAAGGAGAGATCTTTTTTATTCTTGCTAAACTCCGTGCGCAGCGCATTTTCACGCTTTTTGAAATCCGCCACCAGCGCGGTGCCCCGCTCCTGCACATTAAAAATGGTGGCGAAGTCTTCAATCTCTTTATACAGCCAGGTCATATCCCAGAGCTGCTGACGGCTGCCGTACATATCGCCGGTGGCTTTTTTGGTGGCGCACATGCCGGGTGAAACATAGCTGTTTACACCGAGGGTCGCGAAGTCTTCGCGTTTAGCCACTTTACTTTCCGGGCCTAATAAGAGGGGGTTTTGTGACGGAACAAAATCAGGGTTTTGCGCCAGAATAGATTCAAGTGTAGGAATTTCCACCGTCAACAGTTTTATTTTTTCATTCTGCTTTGCCAACTGTGGCAGCACCCTGGTTGGCCAGAAGGCGCTGGCGACCACGTTATTTTGCAGGCCGAGCAGCAGCAAAATCTCAACCGTATTTTGCCCCAGCGCCACAACGCGCTCCGGCGGTTTACTGAACGTCTCTTGATAGCCGCAGTTTTCAATGGTCAGAGGATAGGTCGTTGCCATAGCAGAACTGACCGACGCCAACGCCAGGCCTAACGCACAGAGGGTCTTTTTCATTTAAACGCTATCCTTCATCAACAGGGTTCTCGAAAACCGGGAGGTCTTTTTTAATGTAAATGAAACTCATTACTGAGGCGGGGTTTTATACAATGACCCATTTAGGGTGTCAATGAGAGATAATTCCCGCGGGTTAGCATGGCCGCGGGCAGAATAGGCTGAGGGTTAAAAAGCGCGGAGCGGCGAGAAATAATAGATGGCGATGGTGGCTGAGATACTGACGATGACGCTGATCATAAAATAGGTTTTGAAGGGCTGCTTTTGGGTTTTATGGCGAAAAACCTGCTGCCCAACCATTGCGCCAATCCATCCCCCTACCACGCCAAAGAACAGTAACGTCGCTTCAGGCACTCTTCGCCAGTCCTTGCGCGCCGCCATCTTATCGACCCCGTAAATCACCAGCGTCAGCATGTTCGCCAACAGCAGCCACATCATCACAGGATGCGCGGTAAACAGGCTCGCGATCGCCGCGAGGGCCAGCAGCAAATAACACCAGCGGTTGAGATTCATAGAATTAACGGCAGTCCTGTATAATCGATGTCGACGCTGCATTATACGCAGTGTCGGCGGCGGGAAGATACCGCCGCCGCCCCTCCCAACGCTAATTCACCGCCAGACGCAGCGCCAGGTCCTGCGGATAGGGGTCGAAATAATTCTGCGTCAACAGATAGCCATCCGGGTATTCCGCAAGATAGTGCTTCAGTAGCGTCATTGGCGCAAGAATAGGTAGCACCCCCGCACGATAATGCAGAATCACATCCCGCAGCTCCGTACGCTGCCGCGTGTTGAGCTGATTACGGAAGTAGCCCTGGATGTGCATCAACACGTTGGTATGGTTTTTACGCGAAGCCGGTTTCTTGAGAATCGCCATCAGTTTATCGCGGTACGCCTCAAAGAATGCGTCCAGATCCTCCCACGTGTGCAGCGAAGCGACAAAAGGCCCAATCTCCCGATACCCTGCCTGATGATGCGCCAACAATTGCAGTTTATAGCGACTATGAAAATCAAGCAGCGCCCGCCGCGTCAGGCCATTTTTACGCAGTTGCTGTAACTCGTGCAGCGCGAAGACCCGCTCAACAAAATTTTCACGCAGCAGCGGATCGTGCAGCCGACCGTCTTCCTCAACCGGCAGCCACGGGTACTTCGCCATCAGCGCGGCGGTAAACAGCCCTGTACCCTCTTTACGTCCGCGATTGCCCTTCTCGTCATACAGCCGCACCCGCTCCATACCGCAGCTGGGTGATTTGGCGCAGACGATAAAACCGGATAGCTCGCCTAATCCGGCCAGATACCCGGCGCTAAAGTCGGCCATTTTTTCACTGACGTCGTCATGAGGCGCGTGGCTGAACCGCATGCGGATATCGCCTGCGGTGGTTTGCACCAGCCGCAGCGCCGGGCGGGGAGTCGGCAGGCCAATCGCCATCTCCGGGCAAACAGGCCTGAATGATACCCACTGTGCCAGCCGGTCCATCACAAAGTCCGTCCGTTTATGGCCACCGTCGAAGCGCACGGCCGCGCCGGTTAAACAGCTGCTGATTCCAATCACCGGTTGCGTTTTCATGGCGTCCTCCTCGTTATGGCGCTTTACGGGAGAAGAACAGCGTCACCGTACCGACGGTGAAACCGAATTTCTTCATCTCGGTTTTGTTAAACAGATGGTTGCCATCCTGCAGATACATCCAGTCGTCAAAATGCAGTAGCCAGGTTTTGCCGTTGGCTTTCACATTCATGCTGTAATGCCAGTTGAACGCGTTTCCCGCCGCCTGCCCTTTGGCTACCCCTTCGATGTCTCCGGCGGTTCCCTCATAACGATCGTCGCCAAGCCGCCTGATGTGCCACACCCGCTGCTGCTTCTCGCCATCGTCATAAACAAACCGTTCATTCAGGGTTAAGGTATTGCCCACCACGTCGCCATTGATAGCCACGTGGAAACGTCGCAGCTGTTTGCCGCTGCGATCCTGAACCATCCCCCAGGCCTGGGTTTCCCCCTGGAAATACTGGAAAATATCCAGCCGAGGTTGCTGCTGGCGGTAGTCGGCGATGTCGGCGCTACAGCCGGTCAGTTGCATCATCAAGGGCAGACTTAAAGCCAGTAAACGTTTCATTTTTGACCTCCAGTGAGCTGCTGGCGCAGCTCCGGGTATTGCGTACGCGAATCGAGCCAGATGGCGAGAAAGCTTTGGCTGAAATCCGCCGACTGCCGTGGCCCCAGCGGCATAAAGCGCGTTTGCGCCGCCGAGGCGCGGTACCAGAATTGCCCCTGTTTATCGTTCAGCACAAAGGCCAGCTGCGTACCCGGCTCGACGTCCGGCCATAATTCCGCCAGCATGCGCAGCCAGGCCTGGCTCTGCGCCTCACGCGCCAGAATCCCCTGCGCCTGCCACTGCTCGCGAGTGGCGTTAACCAAATCCTCCCGGTCAATATGCCGGGCGTAGGTGATGATCAGCGCCTGATCCTGAGTTAACCCGTGATATTGCCCGTCCGGCGCGCGGAGCTGGGAGGTATAGACCGTGAACGGTCCCCAGGTCAGCGTCGCGTCGCCGACTTTCCGCCAGCTCAACCAGTCCGCGGCAACGGCCGATGGCGTAGCGACCGCCAGACACAACAGCATCAGTAGCGCAGATTTCATTGCCGTCTCCCCAACAGAATGTGAAATAACAGCATTAACACCAGCCAGCCTGTCGTCAGCGCGCCGACGACGACGATCGTCGGCTGCAAAAAGGTGATGGCGCCCAGACGTTGTCCCAGCCAGTAGGCGACCGGCCCGCCGCAAACCGCCATCAGCGCCAGTATCCATCCCGGCAGCGTGGTCGAACTGGCGAGCTGGGTCCAGACCGTCGCGAACATCAGCCATAGCGCAATCATCCAGAATGGCAGTACGCCTTCGCCATGAAAATCAATCAGCCCCGTCAGCGCCCAGAGCGCATCCAGACAGCTGCCCGCCACCGCCAGCAATAGCGCATATAAGCGGCGTGCGGGCGGCAGCATCATCAGCGCCAGAATGGCTATCCCGAGCCACAACACCAGCCCTCGCTCACGAAAGAACACCACCAGAAACCAGTAAAGGTCGAAGCCGACGGCCAACAGAAAAATCTGCAGATAGCGTTTCATACGCGCTCTGCCGTCAGTTGCACCACGCTTATCGTACGGGCGTTGAAACCGGCCTCGCAGTAGCCGAAGTAGTACAGCCACATCCGGCGAAAGCGTTCGTCAAAGCCCAGCTTCTCGATATCCTGCCAGGCATGGGTAAAACGCTGCCGCCAATGCGCCAGCGTGCGGGCATAGTCCGGCCCCATATCAAACAGGTTGCGCACCACGAAATCGGTATGCCGCGTCATCAGTTCGCTCATCACCGTGATGCTGGGTAAAAAGCCGCCGGGGAAGATATAGCGCTGAATAAAATCCACGCTTTTGCTGTAGTCGCGATAGCGCTGATCCTGAATGGTGATCGCCTGAATCGCCATTTTTCCCCCCGGACGCAGACGCGCCTGGCAGGTGCGGAAGAAGGTGGGCAGATAGCGCTGGCCGACGGCCTCAATCATCTCCACCGAGACCAGCTTGTCGAACTCCCCGGTGAGGTCGCGGTAATCGCACAGCAGCACCTGCACCCGATCCTCAAGCCCGGCGCGGGCAATGCGCGCTTTCGCCCACAGGAACTGCTCCTGTGAAAGCGTGGTGGTGGTGACGCGGCAGCCATAATGCCGCGCGGCGTATTCCGCCATCGCGCCCCACCCTGTGCCAATTTCCAGTAAATGGTCACTGGAATTGAGCGCCAACTGCTCGCAAAGACGCGCCATTTTGGCCTGCTGGGCCTGCGTCAACGCCTGCTCATCGTCAGTAAACAGTGCGCTGGAATAGAGCAGTTCTTCATCGAGAAAATGCGCATAAAATTCATTACCCAGGTCGTAATGCGCGGCGATATTTTCTCGCGCCTGCTGGCGATGGTTGCGACGCGTCCAGTGGCGCAGACGCTCGATGGGCCTGCCCAGCAGACGAAAGCCGTTTTCCAGCTTTCCTAGCGTGCTGCCGTTGAGCGCAAAGATCTCCAGCAATGACGTTAAGTCATGCGTTTCCCACCCGCCGTCAATCCAGGCTTCCGCCGCCGCCAGGCTTCCCCCGGTCAGCGCCCGCCAGTACACCCTGGGGGAGAGAATATGCACTTCGGCGCGCAATGCGGCAGACGCGTCGCCAAACTGAAAGGTTTGCGCCCCTTCCCGCACCGTCAGCGAGCCGTGGCGAATGCCGCTCAGCAACCGGAAAAGCAACCAGCGCGCGATGCGGACGTTGCGCGGAATATCGGGTTCAAGCGCAAAGACGGGATCGGTCATGATCGTTTACTCCTGCTCACGGGATGGGTGTAGAGCGGCACGCGCTTGAGCCAAAGCTTCAGCGCCTGCCAGTAAATAGCGAGTACGGTTTTCAGCGTCATCAACGGGATGCGCAGCAGCAGTGAACGCAGGTTTGTTCGCGTCAGCGGCTCGCGTTTCAGCGTCAAGGTGGCATCAAAAACCTTCGCCGTTTGATGGTTTTCGATGTGCATATGCAGCGTTTTGCCCGGCGGGTTAAACCGCCAGTGATAGATCATGTCCATCGGGTTAAACGGCGAGACATGGAAAGATTTTTCTACCGGCAGCAGCGCCTGGGCGTCGACGGCATAGTAGTGGCGCTCATTCCACGGCGTATTACGGACTTCGGCCAGCACCCAACGCAGGCTGTCCGCGCGGTCATAGCAGTAGTAAAAATTGACCGGATTAAAATGGAAGCCGAGGTAGCGCAACTGCGTCAGCAGCATAACGCGGCCATCCGGCTGCTCACCGGTCAGCAGGGCAAGCTGCTCCAGCGCACGCGCCTTTAACGGCGTTCCCAACGGATAATCCGCATCATAGAAGGCCGCCGCCGCGAAGCGATTGCGCTTCACCCCCACGGTGGGAAGCTGTGGCAGTTCATCCAGATCGAGCCAGGCCATAAAAACGTGGTAGCAAAACTGATGCGCTTTAGGCTGAAAACGGCGATGGCGTAATACGCCCTGGTAAAGGCAACTGTTCATTTGAGCGCCCCTATTCCGTGCACGACATCCAGCGCGCTGCGTACTCCGTCCTCGTGAAAACCGTTGTACCAGTACGCGCCGCAGAACCAGCTGCGATGTAACCCGTTGATCTCGCCGCGACGCGCCTGCGCGCGCCAGCTTTCCGGGTTAAACAACGGGTGCTCGTAAACAAAGCGCCGCCAGACGTAGCGATCGTCAATCGGGGCGTCGGGATTGAGCGTGACGCAGAACAGCGGGCTGCCTGCGGGCACCCCCTGCAGAATATTCATGTTGTAGGTCACGCAGGCGCTGTCCCGTTCCTGCTCGCTCAGCCGATAGTTCCAGCTTGCCCAGGCGCGTTCACGCACCGGCAGCCAGCGGCGGTCGCCGTGTAACACCACCTCATTGCGCTGCCAGCCGATAGCGCCCAGAACATCTCGCTCGGCAAGCGTGGGTTCCTCCAGCATCGCCAACGTCTGTCGGGAGTGACAGGCGAAAATCACCTGATCGAAGGCGTGAACGGCGTCTTCAAGCTGGATTTTCACCCCGCCGTCGTAGCGAATCACCTGCTGTACAGGCGCGTTGAGGCGCAGCGTCAGGCGATCGCCTAGCTGGTCCAGCATCGCGCGGATATACTCTCGCGAGCCGCCGGGAACCACATACCATTGCGGACGATCGCGGATATCCAGCAGACCGTGATGCTCAAAGAAGCGTAAAAACAGCGGCAACGGAAAACGGCGCATTTCGTGTAGCGATGATGACCAGATTGCCGCGCCCATCGGCAGAATGTAATGACGGGCAAAAAAGGCGTCAAAACGGTGCTCTTCGAGGAACATCTGTAAAGTGGCGCTCGGGTCGGCATCGTTTAACGCCTGTTTGGCCAGACGATTAAAACGGACAATCTCCTTCAGTAGCCGCCAGAATGCCGGGTTCACGAGGTTACGCCGCTGGGCGAACAACGAGGTGAGCGTATGGCCGTTGTATTCAAGGCCGCTTTGCGGATTATGCACCGAGAAACTCATCTGCGTTTTCTGGCCGCGGATACCCAGTTCGCTCAGCAGCCCCATAAAACGCGGATAGGTGCGGTCGTTGTACACGATAAAGCCGGTATCAATGGCGTAGTGCCCCTGCGGTGTGGCGACATCCACCGTCGCGGTATGCCCGCCTAGCGTCGCTTCCGCTTCAAAAAGGGTGACCTGATGGTGGCCGGCGAGGCGCCAGGCGCAGGTCAGCCCGGCAATGCCGCTGCCAATAATCGCAATCTTCATGAGCGCACCATCCTGCGTAACAATACGCGCTGCAAACATACGGGAAGCCCGGCCAACGCGCGCAGCGTAACGCCAAAAGCGGTCGGGAAGGCGATATGATTTTTCCCTTTTGCGATCCCGCGGCGAATGGCTTTCACCGCATATTCCACGCTCACCTGAGCGGGCATGGGGAAATCGTTTTTGCGGGTCAGCGGCGTATCGACAAACCCCGGAGAAACCACGGTCACGGCAACGCCTTTCGGCTCCCAGTCCAGACGTAGACAGTTGGCAAACCAGCTTAACGCCGCTTTCGACGCGCCATAGGCTTCCGCCCGAGGGAAGTGCAGCCAGTGCGCCATTGAACTCACCAGCACCACGCGACAGCCGCTAATCAGCTGCGACTGCAAGGCTTCCAGACAATTGACCGGCCCCATAAAGTTGGTGGTCATCACCCGCGCGACCCGCTCAGCATCGATGATGCCGCGTTCGAGATACTCGCAGGTTCCGGCACAGAGAATGACCAGATCGGCGTAGCACCCCTTGAGCGCCTGGCGGCAGGCATCCAGGTCGGTCATGTCGAACTGAAGCGCAGTGATATTGGGGCTGTACAGGCGCAGCGTTTCCAGGCGCACGGCATCGCGGCCGCAGGCAATGACGTGATAACCGTCATCGGCCCACGATTTTGCCAGCCCGGCGCCAATACCGGAGGTTGCGCCGGTGATGAGGACAGTCATCATGAGCGCACCCTCCGTTTGACGCTACGCACCGCCCACCCCAGCAGCGGCAGGTGTTCGTAGAGCATCTCACCGGCATCGTAGTAATCGCGCTGGTGAACGATCCGGTCATCCTGAATCTTAACCATCGAGCACCCTTTCAGGGCCAGCGATGCGCCTGCAGCAATGCGGGGATGCGACCAGTGCATGGTCCACGCTACGGCACAACGCGGCGCGTCATACAGCGGCGTCTCAATGGCAAAGCGACAGGCGTTGACGTTAGCCAGCAGGTGCGTGAAATAACGCTGGATCGTCAGCAACCCGTGATGAGTGCCGAAAGGATCGACAAGCGTGGCATCCGCATCATAGATCGCGGCAAGCGCCGAAGCGGGCTGGTGGTCCAGCCCGGAGTAGTAATCAACAAACCTGTCGATGACGGATGGCAATGCGCTCATAGATCCTACCTTGTCGTGCAACAACATCGTGATGGCATACTTAAAACTTACACAATTAATAATATTTGTCCAAGTTTTGGATGAAATAAATTTTTAATCCTTTTAAATTCAATTTGATAAAAAGAATTCTATGATGAGTTTAAAATGACAAAAATCAGCCCTGCCACCTGAACAGCGGCAGGGAAAAAGCGTCGGGATGGCTGAGAGGGAGGTGTTACAGCGGGATCACATCAAGAGAATCGACCTGCTGCTGCCAGAGGTCTATTTGTTTTTTGCGGGCGACGGTGAGTTTACCGGAGGTCACCAGTAGCCATTTGCGCTGCGGGAAAATCTCCGGGGCCAGCGCCGCGGGCGCCGCGGGAAGCACATCAATGCGATGCCCTTGTCCGGTGCGTTTCAGCGCTTCAAGCCAGATTTCGCAAGGGTCGCTAAGGTGCCAGCCGGTAATCAGGTAATTATCACCCGGCGCGCGTTTATCCCCTTCCAGACAAAACGAGGTGTAGGAGATGATGATGCCGTCGAGAATTTCCCGCAGCGTCATCATTGCCGCGACGTTGGCCGAGACTTTACTGCGCAGCGGGCGCAGCACTTCCGTCACCAGTTCAGGGCGGGGATATTCGCGACCGGCGTCGTAAATCAGCTGGCGCAGAGATTCAATTTTGCCCTCTTTCAGGCGTTGCAGCATGCTCTCCTGCAAGGTGAGCCAGTTATTGGTTTGCCGTGCCCCCGGGCGGGAGAGCAGCGGTTTCACCTGGCTGACCGGCACGCCTTTTTTCACCCAGTCGAGAATTTTGAGCGCCTGCTGGATATCAGCATCGCTGTACTGACGGTGCCCGCCATCGGTGCGCTGCGGTTTGAGCAGGCCGTAACGACGCTGCCAGGCGCGAAGCGTCGTGGCATTAATGCCGCAAAGCCGGGAAAATTCACCAATGGAGTAGGACATAAAGCGCACCTGATAACCAACAATACACTCAATATACTACGAATCACGGCGGGTTGAAGGAAGTGGGAAATTTTGGGTAAGGCTTTCAGGGCATTTCAACGCACGAACCGGCAGGCCATTCACAGCCCCAGAAACACGGAATACTGGCGCTATGTCGCGATACGCATCGCCATTATTTTCAGGACACTCTGCTGCGAAGCCGTTTCAAAAACGATGTCCTTAATGTCCTCCATCCCCTGTTTTTTATAGAAGCGACGGGCGCCTTCGTTCTGTTCCAGCACCTCCAGCCATAGCCATTTTTCACCGCGATTTCGTGCAAGATCGAGGGCATGTGCAAACATCGCCTCACCGTAACGATGGCCCGTCGCGGTAGGGGACAGATACAGTTTGTTGAGAAGAACGCCGCTAATGTCGGTGTCGGGAATCGGGGCTTGCCATGTCAGTTTGGCAAACCCAAGCGGCCTTTCGGTTTCTGCAATATACCAGCCGATGTTTTGACTTTTCAGGCCCTGTTCAAGAACGGAAAGCGAGTATTCGCCCGCCAGGTAATCATTCAATTCCGATTCCGACCGCCACAGATGCCCGAAATGAGCAGGATAGATGCGATAGCCAAGTTCGTTGAGTAATACGGAATCTGCGGATGTTGCTCGTCTTATGCGTAAAGCCATGGGTTAAATTTTCATCCATTACAGAGCGAAAGAACGCTGCGATGACAACCTTCTTCAGTCTGTCCGGTAACGGCCCGCCAGACCTTCATGTTTTCTCTATGACCTGGTTTTATCATAAAACGGCCTCGATTCAACATCGGCTTCCAGCAAAAAAGTGAAGCCTGCTGTTGCCATAAAGTGGGCTTCCCTGCCCTCATTCAACCTTTCAGGCTCACGCCACGTTTTCATCCAGCCATGCCAGCAGCCCTTCCACAGACAGCTGCGCAGGCCCGCGCGCCGTCGGCTGGCCCTGTTTCAGCACCAGTAACGTCGGCAAACCGCGTACGCCGAGGGCCGCGGCGAGTTCCTGATGCTGGTCCGCATCAAGATAGCGGCTGTCGAGCGCGGCAACCCGCTGGCTGAGTTTTTCATGCGCCAGCAGCTGCCAGAGTTTGCGGCAATGTACGCAGCGCTCCGCGCCCACGAACAGCAGGATCGGTCGTTCGCTCTCCAGCTCGCTTGCCGTCGCGATGGGTCTGAAGGCGCTTTCCGCGACGCGGAACAGCTTCGGACTGCGGCGCAGCGTGTCATTATCCGTCGCCACGCACAGCGCGTCGGCACTTTTGCTATAGGGCTGCACGCCCGCCACCCGCACCACGCTCTGCGCGGGGCCTGCCGCTGCCGCGCCGGGCTGGCGCAAGGTGCGGACATCAACGGCGGCAATTGGCGTCTCCTGCGGCCGCGCCAGCTGTGGGATCCAGCCATACGGAATACGGTAAGCGCGATAAACCATATTGTTATTCAGCGTCTTGCCCCAGAACGGCGAAATGTATTCCCAGACGATTTCATGGTCACGGGTCACCTCGAAAATACGCCCGTTCGAGCCCTCGTTAATCAAGGTGTTGCCGTTTTCCAGACGCTGCATGTTGCTGATGTACGGGCTGTAGAAACGGTAAGAATCGGTCGGCTGCGGCAGGTCCGCCTCATACGGCGAGTAGCGCCACTCGATATCGAGGGTAATCGGGTTAATCTCGAGGATCCGCGAATGATCGCGCCAGGCGTTTTTCACGCCGTCCGCCGACGCCGGGTTCGGTGCGCCATATCCGGCCCAGCCGCCGTTATCAAAAATCAGGATATTGCCCGCTCCCGGTAGCCCCTGCGGGATCATATGCGCGTGGTGCTGGCCGATAATCCAGCCGATATGTTTCAGCTCCGGCTTGCTGTAATCAGGCCCAAGCTGCCAGACAATCTTGCCGCTCTGTTTATCGATAATGGCGATAATATTCGATTCGCGGGCATCCCAGATAATATTGTCCGGATGGAAACGTTGATCGCCCGCGTCGTACCATTTGTTCGGCCCCAGCGCCGACATGGAGTTGATATGCATCCAGTCGCCCATGCCGCCGCCGCTGGCGCGCATGTTCGGGTTGTTATACAGCGCCGTACGCGCCGCATCGTCAAAACCCAGCTCCTCAAAATGGTCGCTGCAGCGCCATTCCCATACCACGTTGCCCTGCCAGTCGACCTCAATAATAGTGTCGTCCAGCAGCAGCTTGTCGGAAATGGCCTCGTTCACCAGGTTGGTGTGCGCCAGAATCAGCGTGTTGCCCCCTTCCACCTGCGGCTCCAGCCCCGGCGCATAGTAGCCTACCGGGTTACCCGCTCGCTGATAATCATGGTGCGCGCGCGCCATCCAGCGGGTTTCATTGCCGGGATCGCTCACCTGCTCGTAGCGGTCGAATTTCCAGGTGACGTTACCTTCCCAGTCAACCTGAATCAGATCGAGCATATCCTGCATGCCGTAGCGCGGGTCGCGCTCGCCGCTGTGACCCAGAATCGCGCCGCCGGGCAGAATTTTATTGGGAAACCCGTGCAGTTCTGGCCATTCACGCACCACGTGGCCGTTCATGTCCACCAGCACCGCACCGTGTTCGGTGGCCTGGAAAAGGGTGTAACCGCTCCACGCCCGCTGCGGATCGTAGAGGGTGGCGCCGGTTGGGTAGACGGAAGGATGTCCCATATATTTGCTCCTTAAAGAAGAGAATCAGGCTGAAGTAATCAATTGGCGAATGTGCCGGCAGGCGGCGGTAAACGACGCGTCGTCGCGCAAACGCGGGTGCGGCAGCGCGAGGCTCACCACTTCGCGAATCCGTCCCGGCCGTGGTGAAAGCACCACCACCCGGTCGGCAAGCGCCACCGCCTCTTCCACATCGTGTGTCACCAGCAGCGTGGTGGTGCCGGTGCTTTGGTGAATCTGTAATAGTTCCTGCTGGAGCGTGTGGCGCGTCAGGGCATCCAGCGCGCCAAACGGTTCATCCAGCATCAGGATCTGCGGACGGGCGACCAGGCCGCGAGCAATCGCTACGCGCTGCGCCATACCGCCGGAAAGCTGAGCGGGCAGCGCGCTGGCGAACTCAGTCAACTGCACGCGCGCCAGCATCGCCTGCGCCCGCTGGCGCTTCTCGGCCCGGCTAAGCTTTTCATCCGCGAGGCCAAGCATCACGTTGTCGATAACGCTTAGCCACGGGAACAGCCGGGGTTCCTGAAAGACGATGCCGCGCTCTTTACCCACGCCGGTCACCCGTTCGCCGTTGATCCGAATCTCACCCTGAGTGGTCGGCTCCAGGCCTACCAGCATGCGCAGCAGCGTCGATTTCCCGCAGCCGCTGCTGCCCACCAGCGCCACCAGCTCACCGGCGGCAATATCCAGGCTAAAGTTCTGTAGCGCCGTCACCTGCTGCCAGGATTTACGCACATGCTGAAAAGAGACCAGCGTCGAAGAGGTCATAGTTGCTCCTGTTGGCGCCAGCGGGTGGCGCGAATTTCCAGTAAACGCCCGGCTTTATCCAGCGCCGCACCGGTAATACCGACCAGCAGCATGCCGCACAGAATGGTCGGCATATCTAGCAGCTGCTGGGCGTTGATCATCAGACTGCCGATACCCACGCCGGAAGACATGAAGTACTCCGCGCCGATATTGCCAAGCCAGGCATAAATCAGCGCTAATCGTAGACCGGCGAAGATACCCGGCGCCGCACCGGGAAGAATCAGGGAGCGTAAACGCGCGAAGCCCTTTAAACGCAGGACGTCAGCCACCTCATCCAACTGCGGGTTGCGCTGGGTGACGGCCTGTAAGGTGCTGAAGAACATCGGGAAGAAGGAGGCCAGAGCGATAAAGACAATTTTGCCGCCGTTATCGTTACCCACCCATGCGGTCAGCAGCGGCAGCCAGGCAAACAGCGCGATATGGCGTAGAACGTTGAGCGTTGGCGTGAAGATGTGCCCGGCACGCGGTTGTAGCGCTAACAGCAGCCCGCAAAGCAGGCCGCTCGCAATCCCTAGCGCGCCGCCAAACAGCGCGCGCCCGAGGCTTGCCAGCATCGCCGACGTTAGCTCACCGTTTGCCATTCCCAACACAAAGCGCTCGGCCACCGCCAGCGGTGAGGAGAACAACGCGCCGTCGATCCAGCCCCACTGGCTCGCCAGTTGCCACAGGACCAGCAGCACCGCCGGCAGCTGCAGCGCGCGCCAGCTGGCCTGCGGTTTCCAGGCCAGGCGACCTGTCGCGGGCTGCGGCCAGAACACCAGCCGCGAGTAGGCGCGATTCGCCGCCCACTCCATCAGCATGCCGCTAATCCCCACCACGGCAATGGTGACGAAGACGATATCCAGTTGAAACAGCTGGCGTCCCCAAACCATCAGGTAGCCAATACCTTCCGAAGAAGCCAGCAGTTCGACCACGATCAGCGACACCCAGGCCTGTGAAAGCGCCAGCCGCAGGCCGGTAAACCAACCCGGCAGGCTCGCCGGGATCACCAGCCAGCGCAGGTGCTGCCAGCGGGAAAAATTCATCACCCTGCCCGCTTCACTCAGCGTCAGCGGCACGCTGGTCACCGCCTGCTGGGTATTCAGCGTCATCGGCACGACGGTGGTTTTCACAATCACCGCCAGCTTCAGACCGTTATCAATGCCGAACAGCACCATAAACAGCGGGATCCAGCCCAGCGTGGGAATCTGCGCCAGCGCGTAAAACAGCGGCTCCACCCGCTGCGCTGCCGCGGGGACTAAACCAAACAGCGCGCCAAGCAGCGTTCCGGCCAGGGTTCCTAACAGCAGACCCAGCGCCAGATGCTGGAGGCTGAATCCCCACTGCGCCAGCAGGTCGCCGCTGAATAACGACAGCGCGGTATCGGCAACCACCGACGGTGGCGGCAGGATCTGCTCCGGCATCCAGCCTTCGCGGGCGGCGATGTACCACAGGACAAACAGCAGCGCGGGCAACAGCCACGGCCAGCCGTTCAGCCGGAATATTGGCCTTCTGGGAAGACGAGTTCTGATGAGTATCTGCGACATAGCGGCCCACTTTTCGTGAAGTTATGCCGCTATAAAAACGTGACTTTTCCCACGCCGCCATTGCGTTACGTGAATAATCCCGATGCAACAAATGCATTTCAGCCTGCCGGGTACGCGGCCTTTGCTTTAGCTTTTTTTTGCCTTTGCTTTGCCAATAAAAGTATTTAACAGCGGGGCTGGCGGCTCTTTAGGGTGAGAAAAAAACGCAGAGGAGCAATACGTTATGATGAAAGCACTTTTTCGCCGCACCTTACTGGCGCTAACGGCGACGGTCGGTCTGATGACCAGCCTTCACGCCGAAGAGCTGCGCACCATCCGTATCGGCGTACCGGATCAAAGCGCGGGCAGTCAGCCGTTTATCGAGGGGCCGGTGGGGATGGCGTATATTCGCCATCAGCTTGAAGACGTGTTTAAGCCGCAGGGCGTCGAGATTCAGTGGCAGTTCTTTAAAGGTGCCGGTCCGGCGGTGAATGAAGCGCTGGCCAACCGACAGCTTGATTTTGTCTACCTTGGCGACCTGGCCGCCATTATTGGTAAAGCCAACGGTTTGCCGACGCGCCTGCTGTTAGGCAGCCGCGGTTCAGAATCCTACCTCGCCGCTACCAAAGCGTCGGGTATCAAAACGCTGGCCGACCTGAAGGGTAAGCGCGTGGCGGTCTATCGTGGCACGGCCGATCAGTTGGCCTTTGACCGTGCGTTACAAAGCGCCGGTTTGAACGAGCGTCAGCTGCAGGTGATCAATCTCGACTGGAACGCGGGCAAAGCGGCGCTGGCCGCCGGACGCGTCGATGCGGTGTGGGGCGGCGTCTCGCTGCTGGCGCTGCGCGGCGATAAGATAGACGTGGTGGTGAAAAGCGGCGATTCCGGCCGTCAGAACACCACGCAGGCGGGCTTCCTGGGCACGCAGAGCTTTATCGAAGCCTGGCCGCAGGCCACCCAGCAGATTATCGACGTACTGGTGAAAAACGCGGCGGAAATCAGCGATGAGGCCAATCGTGAAGCCTGGTCAGCGGAAATGTCCAGACAGAGCCAGATTCCACAAGCGCTGTTCCTCGAAGAGCTACAGCCACAGGAGCTGAATTTTAGCACCTCGCCGCGCATCGATCCGTTCCTGACCGAGAGCTTCAGCAGCAGCGTCGAGCAGGCCAAAAATGGCCGACTGATTCGCAGCGCATTTGACGCGAAGCAATGGGTAGACGGCCAGTTTGTTGAACAGGCGTTGAAAAGCCAGAAGCTGGAGAAACACTGGCCGCAGTACAATCCTCAAGGCCAGCCGCTCAACGCCGGTTAAGCGCCCACTCCCTGCGCCAACGGCTGAAGCTGACGGTCGGCATGCAGGATAATCTCCATCAGCTTTTCTGCAAGCGGCGGCTGGGCCGCATGAACCGGGGAGATAATCGCAAACCGAGTCTGCATCAGCCGCCACTCGTCCGGCAGGTCGCTCAACTCCAGCTTAACCAACTGATGACTGTGCTGGCACAGCGCAAAACCGTCTTCACTGGCGAAGCTTATCGCCTCAGTATGCGCCAGCGTCGACCACAACGCATAGATATGGTCGCACTGGATCGCCGGGGTAAAGTCCTGCCGCTGGCTCAGCGTCGCCAACACTTTACGCACGCCCGGCGGTAAATAGGGGGCGGCAAACGGATAGCGCAACATCTGTTGAATAGAAACGGGTCCCTGCTTTGCCAACGGATGGCTGGCATGGCAGACGAAGAAACAACGCTGCGGGCTGAGCGGCTGAACCCGCAGCTGCGGATCCAGCTCGGCCTGCCAGCTGTCGGCCACCACAAACGGATATTGCTGCGAGGTCAGCGCATGGTGCAGGGCATACCAGTTGTCGATATGAAAACGGACCCTCGCCTGCGGCAGACGACGGTGAAATTCACCGACCGCCACCGGAATTAACCGTGCGCCGGGCGCCGGGCCGCAGCCGAACGCCACTTCGCCGTTTTGCGCATCGTCCGCTTCCCGCAGATGGCTGCTTAACTCGACGTTCAGCTCCTGAAAGCGACGCGCGTAGGGCAGCAAGGTTTGCCCATGCAGCGTCAGGGTCGGGAGCTTGCTCTGACGGTCAAAAAGCGGGTGGCCGACACTCTGCTCCAGCGCCTGAATGCTGCGACTGAACGCCGATTGCGACAGGCAGACCGCCTCCGCCGCGCGATTAAAACTGCCATATTCAACCAGCGCGACAAAGTTGCGCAGTTGGCGAAAATCGAGATGCATAGGTCCGCTTCACTTTCTGTTTACATTCAATCACAGTACTGGAAAGCGGCGGTCAAGCGCAATGCCGGTCATCCGGCCTCCAGCATGCCAAAGCTGACGATTCGCGCCCGCCCCAGCTCCTTCGCGCGATAGAGCGCCACGTCGGCGGCGCGCAGCAGGTTGTCACTTTGTACATGTTCCGGGTAGCTGGCGACGCCGATCGAGACGTCCACGTGGCCAATATCCGTCCCGGCAAAACGCAGCGCCATCTCGCGCACGCCGTTATAAATATCGGTGGCAACGCGGCTGGCGGCCTCTTCATCCATGCCGTTAAGCAGCACCAGGAACTCTTCACCGCCGTAGCGGAAAGCCGTGCCGCGCTCACGCACCACGCGCTGAATAATCGCGGCGACGCTTTTAATCACCCCATCCCCCGCCTCGTGGCCAAACCGGTCGTTAATGTGTTTAAAGTGATCGATATCGATCATCAGGCAACTGAGCGGCTCCTTATTGCGCATGGCCTGGTTCAGCTGAGTGCCCAGCATATCTTCGAGGTGGTGGCGATTACGCAGCCCGGTCAGCGGGTCGTACAGTGCTTTTTCCAGCAGCGCGTCGCGCAGCCGCTGGTTAGCCAGGGCCAGCCCCAGCGCCTCCGCCATCAGCTCGAGATAGGCGCGTGTCGAGGCGGTTTGCTCGTTGAGATTCTGGAATGAGAGCAGCCCAATCGCCTCTCCCTGCGCAATCAGCGGTACGCACAGGGAATGGCTGTGGCACGTCTCCGGCAGATGGTAGCAGCCGATATCCGGCTCGCCGTGCACCGGCGGATGGCTTTGGCCGCGACGTACCGCCCAACATTCATCCGGATGGAAAGGACTCGCTTTCCCCTCCGGCGATAGCCACTCGGCAACACAGCGCATCTGCCAGGGGTCGCGGTCGAGAACAAACAGCCGTCCGGCCACGCCGGGCGCAATGTTCGGCGCGAACAGCTCTGCCACGTTAATGACGTCATCAAAATTCTCGCAGCCTTGTAGGCGCTGCGTCATCCGCGCCAGCAGTTCGCGTATCGCCCAGTTGGCATCGCGCTCTTTCTCCAGCTGCTGTCGCGCCAGGCCGTTTTCGCGGAAAATACGCACCGCCTGCGCCATATCGCCAATTTCATCAATCTGCTTAAAGTCGGGCGTCTCCACGGCATAATCCTGCGATGCCAGCCGGTGCACCACATCGCTCAAACGCACGACCGGGCGCAGTACGCGGTGCTGTAAGATAAAGCCCAGCACGAATAAAAACAGCAGCGCCGTCAGCCCCACCATCACTTCCGACAGCGTGCGCAGCGTGCGGGACGCCCGTGTCGCATCGTCAATGGCATCGCGCGCGCGGTTATCCAGAAGCTGGCGGAAGTGATCGATTTTCTCCTGCGCGCTGTCCAACTCCTGCTCATAAATTTTGCCGTAAAGCAGCGCCATCGCCTGTGCGGTTTCACCGCGCGCCATATTGGCCAGCGCCGCTTGCTGCTCGTCCTGCAGCGCATCGACAATCTGCACGCCCTCGTGCAACAGCGCCAGCTCCTCGCCCGTCGCCCCGGCGTCCTTCAGTTTTGAGAGCCGGTGTTCAATCGATTTCAGCGCGGTTTCCTTCTGCCGGTATTCCTTCAGCACGTCCGGGTCTTTACCGACGACGTACAAGCGCGCCAGATCGGATAGCGCCCAGGCATCGTTGTCGATCTCCTCCGTGAGCCGATCGAACACCTGCCGCTGCGCTACCGCCTGACGTTCGGTGTTGTCCGCGCTGGAGGCCATCAACATGACGATACCGGAGGCGATAGTCAGACAGACCGTCGCGCCGTAGGCCCAGTTTGTTATGGTCGCTATTCTCACCGATGGCTTCCTTCTGCGACGAATATTCAATAAGCATCATGGAAATTATAGGAAATGCCCATTTCCGCGTGACAATAAAAAAAGCGGCCGCAGCCGCCTTTTGTTATCGTCATGGCATTACGCATCTGGAGGATTTTTTCCTTCCGCCATAAACTCTTCGTCCAACCCTTCGACGTTCCCCGCGTGGTCACGCCCGGAGAACAGGTTCCAGCAGGCGAGGAACAGCGCCGCGATCAACGGGCCGATGACAAAGCCGTTGATGCCGTAAATTTCCATACCGCCAATGGTGGTAATCAGGATCAGGTAGTCAGGCATTTTGGTGTCTTTACCCACCAGCAGCGGGCGCAAAATGTTATCCACCAGCCCGACAATCACGATAAAGAAACCGACGATAAAGAGCCCCTGCCACAGCTGGTCGGTGGCGAAGAGGTATATCGCCGCCGGTACCCAGATAATCGCCGAGCCCACGGCGGGTACCAGCGACAGAAATGCCATCAGCGCCCCCCACAGTACGCTCCCGTCGATGCCGACAATGGCAAACGCGATACCGCCCAGCGTCCCCTGAACGACCGCCACCACCGCCGTGCCTTTGACCGTCGCCCGGGTGACGCCGACAAATTTGGCAAACAGATGCTGTTTCACAAAATCGGTCAGCGGCAGCGAGTCCAGAATCTGATTCACCAGATACGGGCCATCTTTTAGCAGGAAGAACAGCAGATACAGCATGATGCCGAAGCTAATGGCAAAGCCGAAAGTGCCCTTACCTATCAGGAACGCGCTGCCAGCCAGGTACTGCCCCCCCGCCAACGCGACGTCAGAGAGTTTTTTCTGAATTTGCGCGACGTTATCCAGGTCGTGCTCTATCAGAAAACCTCGCGCCCAGTGCGGTAGATGCGAAAAAATGCTGGCAATAACCTGCGGGAAACGCGTGTTGTTCTCCTGCAGCTTGGTGTAAATCACGTTCAGCTCAAGCGCCAGCGATGACAGGATCGCCATCAGCGGAATAAACACAATCAGACAGATAATGACAATCGTGATGAGCGATGCCAGTTCGTTGCGCTCGCCCAACGCGCTACGCAGCTTATTTTTCACCGGGTTGAACACCACGGTGAGGATAGCCGCCCACAGAATGGCGGAAAAATAGGGGGAAAGTACGTCAAAAAATGCCCAGGTGACGAGAGCAAGAATGAAAATAAAGAAACCTTTGGTCAATCCGTTAAAGCGCATTGCTAAGTCCTGTTGCGGGAAATCTGTCACGACTATAGGTGCGTTTAGCGGGATTTACCAGGTCAGGGCGTTGCGCGCGCCGTCGAGTTGGGCCGAGTGATGTTGAGGAAAACCGCCGTAACGCTAGCGCATCATGAAGATGTCTCATGTTGCAATGAAATTAAGTCGCTTTCACTCACCCAGAGGCTCTGGCATAAAATACACATTATTAACTTATTGGCAACATGAAGCCGCCGGATGCGTGAAGCAAAACACGCGAATAATCAACAGGCTCGGTTTCATATCCCGACTCAGGAGGCAAGACTGCCATGAATAAAGATTTTACTTTTACTATTAAGCACAGCCTTTTCGACGAAAATTATAATCCTTCTGAGAATACCCGTATTACGACTAATTTTGCCAATCTCGCCCGCGGTGAAAACCGTCAGCAGAACTTACGCAATACGCTCAAGATGATTGATAATCGCTTCAATAATTTAGCGTACTGGGATAATCCGCAGGGCGATCGTTATTCCGTTGAGCTGGATATTATTTCCGTTGAAATGAATATTGCGGACACCGCCTTTCCGGCGATTGAAATTCTGAAAACCAATATTATTGATAAAAAAACCAACGAACGAATTGAAGGGATTGTTGGCAATAACTTCTCGTCCTACGTTCGTGATTATGACTTTAGCGTTCTGCTATTAGAACATAATAAGCATCGTACCGAATTTACGATTCCGGAAAACTTTGGCGATTTGCATGGCAATATCTTTAAGCATTTCGTTAATTCAGCGGAATACAAAGCACAGTTTAAAAAGCCGCCGGTCATCTGCCTCAGCGTATCCAATAAGAACGCCTATCAGCAGACCGGCAATCAGCATCCGGTTCTGGGAGTGGAATACCAGCAGCACGGCACCTCGTTAACCGAGCATTATTTCAGCAAGATGGGCCTGAAGGTGCGCTATTTCATGCCGAAAAACAGCGTTGCGCCGCTGGCCTTCTTCTTTACCGGCGATTTGCTGAGCGACTACAGCGACCTGGAACTGATCGGCACCATCAGCACGATGGAGACCTTCCAGAAAATTTATCGCCCGGAAATTTATAACGCTAACTCCGCGGCAGGTTTGCACTATCAGCCGAATCTGAGTCAGCAGGATCATTCATTAACCAAAATTGTTTACGACCGGGAAGAACGCAGCCGGCTCGCCATTGAGCAAGGCAAATTCACCGAAGAACACTTTATCAAACCGTACAAACATATTCTTGAGCAATGGTCAGCCGACTACGCGCTTTAATGAATTCACATTGAAAGGTTATCTATTATGAAAACATTGCTCCCGACATCAACGGCTGGCAGCTTACCGAAACCATCCTGGCTCGCGCAGCCGGAAACGCTGTGGTCGCCGTGGAAACTGCAGAATGAAGAGTTAATTCTGGGCAAACAGGATGCGCTGCGTTTATCATTGGACGATCAGCTGCGGGCCGGAATTGATATTGTCAGCGACGGTGAGCAAACCCGTCAGCATTTTGTCACCACCTTTATTGAGCACCTCAGCGGCGTCGATTTTGAAAAACGCGAAGTGGTGAAAATTCGTAATCGCTACGATGCCAGCGTGCCGACCGTAGTTGGAGCCGTCGAGCGTAAAAAACCGGTCTTTGTCGATGACGCGCGTTATTTACGTCAGCTCACCAAACAGCCGATAAAATGGGCGCTGCCGGGGCCGATGACCATGATCGATACCCTGTACGATGCCCACTATAAAAGCCGCGAAAAGCTGGCCTGGGAATTTGCCAAAATCCTTAATCAGGAAGCGCGCGAGCTGGAAGCGGCGGGCGTGGACATTATCCAATTTGACGAGCCGGCCTTTAACGTCTTCTTCGATGAAGTTAACGACTGGGGCATCGCCACGCTGGAGCGCGCGATTGAGGGGCTGAAATGCGAAACGGCCGTACATATCTGTTACGGCTACGGTATTAAAGCCAATACCGACTGGAAAAAGACGCTGGGCAACGAGTGGCGTCAATATGAAGAAGCGTTTCCGAAGCTGCAGGCGTCGAATATCGATATCATCTCGCTGGAGTGCCATAACTCCCGCGTGCCGATGGACCTGCTGGAACTGATTCGCGGTAAAAAGGTGATGGTCGGGGCCATTGACGTCGCTAACCATACCGTCGAGACGGCGGAAGAAGTTGCCGATACTCTGCGCAAAGCCCTGCAGTTTGTGGATGCCGACAAACTTTATCCGTCAACCAACTGCGGAATGGCCCCGTTGCCACGCCACGTGGCCCAGGGCAAGCTCAACGCGCTGAGCGCGGGGGCGGAAATCATTCGTCGCGAGCTGGCGGCGAAGTAACGTCACAAGATACAGGCGATCGCCGGGATCGCCTGTTATTACGCTGGCTGCGCGTTCTGATAAAGATCCCAGCGGTTGCCATACAGATCTTCAAACACCACCACCGTACCGTACTCCTCCTCACGTGGCGCTTCGCAGAAATGCACGCCTTTCGCCTTCATGGCATGGTAATCGCGCCAGAAGTCATCGGTCTGTAGGAACAGAAAGACTCTTCCGCCGCATTGGTTGCCGATAAAACCTTCCTGCCGTTCGTTGGACGCGCGCGCCAGCAGAAGATTGCAGTCGCTTTCCGGGTTGGGTGATACCACCACCCAGCGTTTACCCGGCTGTGGCGTATCTTCAATGAGCGTGAACCCCAGTTTGTCCGTGTAGTACTCAATCGCGCGGTCGTAGTCGTCGACCACAATGGCGACATGTCCCAGACATCTTTTTTGCGTTCTCATTAGCGGCTCCATTCAGATTTATACGCGACTACCCTACACGCTTTCACGCATAAAAAAACCGCCGATAAATCGGCGGTTATTCACATCATCACGCTGGATTACATCAGCGGCATCGCCAGCTGAACGATGCTAATCAGCGGCTGCGGGTAGATACCCAGCACCAGCACCAGCAGCGCGGAGATCAGCACCACGATACCGCCCGCGCTGTACTGCCAGTTAGACGGCGCATCACGGCCCGGCTGCGGCGGCGCACTCAGGTACAGGCTCACCGCTACACGCAGATAGTAGTAAAGGCCAATCGCGGAGCCAACGACCACCGCGCCAACCAGCCACCACAGGTGCGCCTGGACGCCGACGGCCAGCACGTAGAACTTACCGATAAAGCCAAGCGTCATCGGGATACCGGCCAGCGACAGCATCATCACCGTCATCACCGCCGCCAGAATCGGACGGTTCCAGAACAGACCACGGTAGGAGTACAGAGAATCTGCATCCGGGCCGCGGTACGGGCTGGACATCAGGCTGACGACGCCGAACGCGCCGAGGCTGCTGAACAGGTAACCGGCCAGGTAAACGCCAACGGTCTCCATCGACATCTCGCCGCTGTGCAGCGCAATCAGCGCCACCAGCAGGTAGCCGAGGTGAGAGATAGAGGAGTAACCCAGCAGACGTTTGATGTTGGTCTGGCTCAGCGCCATCAGGTTACCGAAGATGATAGAGGCGAAGGCGATAATCCCCAGCACCACGCGTACCGCTTCGCTGTCGCCTACCGGCGCGTACAGGAACAGACGCATCACCACCCCGAAGATGGCAATCTTGCTGGCGGTCGCCAGGAAGGTGGAAACCGGCGCAGGCGCGCCCTGGTATACGTCCGGCGTCCACAGGTGGAACGGCACCAGCGAAAGCTTGAAGCCCAGACCGACGATCATCATCCCAAGGCCCGCCAGCAGCAGCGGTTCGTGCAGCATGTTGTCGCTGAGGCTCTTACCGAGCGCCAGGAACGACAGGTCGCCAGACTGCGCGTACAGTAACGCGATACCGAACAGCAGGAACGACGATGCCGCAGCGGACAGAATGGTGTATTTGATGCTCGCTTCCAGCGAACGTTTCTGGCGGAAAGCGTAGCCAATCAGACCGAACAGCGGCAGAGAGATAAGCTCAATCCCGAGGAACAGCGCCGCCAGATGGTTGGCGTTAGCCAGCAGAATGCCGCCCAGCGCGGCAATCAGCACCAGCAGGTAGAACTCTTCCCGGTTATCGGTGTAGCCCTCAAGCCACGGATAGGCAAAGGTGCAGGTCGCCAGGCTCGCCAGCAGCACCAGCCCGGTGTAGAGCATCGCGTAACCGTCAACGCGCATCAGCGGGGTGACGTCCATCGCGCCCGCCTGGCCAACAAACCAGAGCGAGACCAGCGCGGCGTTAAGCCCAATGACCGACAGCGTGGCATTGAGGAAGTGATTGCGTCGCCACGCAATGGAGAGCATCACAACCACCACCGTCAAGCCGACGATCAGCAGCGGTAACAGCGCGATCAGTTGTTGTGGAGTTATTGTCATGGCGAATTACGGCCTTGTAGTTGAAACAGAATTAACAAACCACTGCTGGATGTTGCCCATCGCAGAATGTGACGTGTCCAGAATCGGCTGCGGGTAGAAGCCCAGCAGAACCAGAAGCACGACCAGCAACAGCACGATGAACAGCTCGCGCAGCGACATCCCTGGCAGTTCTTTTGCCGCGATTTCGCTCTTCGCTTTACCGAAGTACGCCCGGTGCAGCATCGCCAGTGAATACACAGAAGCGAAGACCAGACCAAAAGTGGAAATAACCGTAATCACCGGCACGATATGGTAGCTGCCGAACAGGATCATAAATTCGCCAACGAAGTTACCGGTACCCGGCATCCCCAACGTCGCGACGGCGAAGAACATTGACAGCGCCGGCAGCCACTTAATTTTGCTCCACAGACCGCCCATCTGACGCATGTCGCGGGTATGCAGACGCTCGTACAGCTGACCACACAGAATGAACAGACCGGCCGCGGACAGACCGTGTGCAATCATCTGAATCACCGCGCCCTGGTACGCCAGCTGGCTGCCGGTATAGATGGCAATCAGCACGAAGCCCATGTGGGACACGGAAGTGTAGGCAATCAGACGTTTAATATCGTACTGGGTAAACGCCATCCACGCGCCGTAGAAAATACCGATAACGCCCAGCCACATCGCGATAGGCGCGAACTCGGCGGAAGCATTCGGGAACAGCGGCAGCGCAAAGCGCAGCAGACCGTAGGCCGCGGTTTTCAGCAAGATACCGGCGAGGTCAACGGAACCTGCGGTGGGTGCCTGAGAGTGCGCGTCCGGCAGCCAGCCGTGCAGCGGAACCACCGGCATTTTCACCGCGAAGGCGATGAAGAAGCCGAGCATCAGCAGATATTCCACGCTGTGGGACATCGGGGTCTTCAGCAGATCCTGATAGTTGAAGGTCCAAACGCCGGTCGCATTGTGGTGCACGAACACCAGCGCCAGGATGGCAATCAGCATCACCAGACCGCTCGCCTGGGTATAGATGAAGAACTTGGTGGCCGCCGTGATACGCGTTTTACCGTCGGAGGCTTTATGGCCCCAGAGCGCGATCAGGAAGTACATCGGCACCAGCATCATCTCCCAGAAGAAGAAGAACAGGAACATGTCGATGGCGAGGAACACGCCGATAACGCCGCCCAGGATCCACATCAGGTTGAGGTGGAAGAAGCCCTGGTATTTCTGGATTTCATTCCAGGAACAGAGCACCGCCAGCACGCCCAGCAGACCGGTCAACACCACCATCAGCAGCGACAGGCCGTCGATAGCCAGGTGGATAGTGATCCCAAAACGCGGGATCCACGGCAGGATGAACTCAGACTGCCACTGCGGCAGACCGGCAGATTGCGTGAGTGAGTAGCCGCCCTGCAGCCACAGCTGCAGGCCAAGCGCCAGCGTCAGCCCCATGGTAATCAGCGCTATCCAGCGCGGCATCTTCACGCCAAAGCGTTCGGTCTGCCAGCAGAGGAAACCGCCAATAAAGGGAATCAGTATTAGCCAGGGTAATAACATGGCAATTCATTTCCTTATTCAACTATCCGGTGGCGACATCGCTCGCCGGAACAGGAAAACAGCACGACATTTTCATGGGGAGGAAAACCCTCCCCAACGAATTAACGCAATACCATCAACAGCGCCAGCACCACCACGGCACCAATGCTCATTGACGCAACATACCAGCGCAGATAACCGTTCGCGCTCAGCACCAGGCCTTTGCCTGCAAAGCGGGAAAGGATCGCCGGAATGTTCATCAGCGCGTTGAGCGGGTCGCTCTTCAGCAGCCAGGCGATGCCCAGGAATGGCTTAACGAACACTTTGTCGTACAGCCAGTCAAAGCCCCAGGCGTTGTACCACCAGGTCCCCAGCAGACGGCCCGGCGCGCTGTTGGCGATAGAGGTCACCAGCGTACGTTGACCCAGCCACAGCCATGCGGCAATCAGGATACCGGCAATCGCCACGATGCCTGAGGTGATTTCCAGCGTCAGCACGCGGCCATGTTCCAGCTCGGTCGTTGCCGGCAGTACGCCGTGCAGCGGCGGCACAATCAGCGCGCCCACGAAGGTCGACAGCACCATCAGCACAATCAGCGGCAGGTGATGGGTAATCCCCTTCCCGGCGTGCGCATGAATCTGCTCTTTACCGTGGAAGACGATGAAGATCATACGGAAGGTGTACAGCGAGGTCATGAACGCACCGACCAGACCCGCCACCATCAGATTGATATGGCCGTTAGCCATCGCCCCGGCAAGGATTTCGTCTTTACTGAAGAAGCCCGCGGTAATCAGCGGCAGCGCGGAGAGCGCGGCGCCACCGACCAGGAAGCAGGCATACACCAGCGGAATCGACTTACGCAGGCCGCCCATCTTGAAGATGTTCTGTTCGTGATGGCAGGCCAGAATCACCGAGCCGGACGCCAGGAACAGCAGCGCTTTGAAGAACGCATGGGTCATCAGATGGAAAATCGCCGCGTCCCACGCCTGTACGCCCAGCGCCAGGAACATGTAGCCAATCTGGCTCATGGTAGAGTACGCGAGTACACGTTTGATGTCGGTCTGCACCAGCGCGGCAAAGCCTGCCAGCACCAGCGTAATCGCCCCAACGATACCCACCAGATGCAGCACTTCCGGCGTCATCAGGAACAGGCCGTGAGTACGGGCAATCAGGTAGACACCGGCGGTTACCATGGTGGCAGCGTGGATCAGCGCGGAGACCGGCGTTGGGCCAGCCATCGCGTCTGCAAGCCAGGTCTGCAACGGCAGCTGCGCGGATTTACCGACGGCACCACCCAGCAGCATCAGCGTTGCCCACATCAGCATGTTATTGCCTGCGGCAAAGTGCGCCGGCGCCAGTTCCACCATTTCGCGGAAGTTCAGCGTGCCCAGCTCGTTGTAGAGAATGAACAGCGCGAACGCGAGGAACACGTCACCCACACGGGTTACCACGAAGGCTTTCATTGCCGCCGCGCCGTTCTTCGGATCGGTGTAGTAGAAACCGATCAGCAGATAGGAGCACAGGCCCACGCCTTCCCAGCCCAGATACATCAGCAGCAGGTTATCGGCCAGTACCAGAACCACCATGCTGGCGATAAACAGGTTGGTGTAGGCGAAGAAGCGAGAGTAGCCCTCTTCACCGCGCATGTACCAGGAGGCGAACATGTGGATCAGGAAACCAACCCCGGTCACGACCGAGAGCATGGTCAGCGACAGGCCGTCCAGCACCAGGTTGAAACCGATATTGAAATCACCGACGGACATCCACGTCCACAGCGGCTGGCTGAACGCCTGCTTGCCGTTAGCGAAGAAGTCGATGCCGACGTACGTCGTGACCAGCGCGGACAGACCAATCGAGCCAATCCCCACGGTGGCGGAGAGGTTTTCCGACCAGCGCCCGCGAGAGAAGGCCAGCAGGACAAAGCCAATTAATGGGAAAATAATGGTTAAAGCAAGCATGTTCATCCGCGCAACTCACTTACTGAATCGATGTTCAGGTTCTGGCGGCGACGATGGAGCTGCAGCAGCAGCGCCAGGCCAATACTCGCTTCCGCAGCCGCGAGGGTAATGGCGAGGATATACATCACCTGACCGTCGGTCTGGCCCCAGTAGCTGCCGGCGACCACGAAGGCCAGCGCGGCGGCGTTAATCATGATTTCCAGCCCAATCAGCATAAACAGCAGGTTACGGCGGATAACCAGACCGGTTAAACCCAGCACGAATAAAATCGCAGCGAGGATCAGCCCATGTTGTAAAGGAATCATGCGTGTTCCTCCGTTTTCCTTTTCGCGCTATCGCCTGCGCGATTGCTCAGCACTTCACCCGGACGGTCTTCGCGTCCCAGGTGGAAGGCCACAACCAGCCCCGCCAGCAGCAGCATAGAGGCCAGCTCTACCGCCAGGACGTATGGCCCGAACAGCGCGATGCCAACTTCTTTAGCGCTAATCGCGTTGCCTTCAATCCCCTGGTCATTCAGGCCAATGATGGCGTAAACCATCACCGCCAGCAGCACGGCAGACAAAATCGCCGGGCCAATCCAGATTTGCGGCTTCAGCCACTCACGTTCCTGAGCGATTTCAGCGCCGCCCAGGTTAAGCATCATCACCACGAAGACGAACAGCACCATGATGGCGCCCGCATAGACGATGATCTCCAGCGCACCGGCGAAATACGCGCCCAGCGAGAAGAACACCCCGGCAATTGCCAGTAGCGAGATAATCAGATACAGCAGCGCATGTACCGGGTTAGTGTGCGTAATCACTCGCAGCGTCGCGAGGACAGCAATCAGGCCACAGATATAAAAAGCGAATTCCATTGCCCCTCTCCTTACGGTAACAGGCTCTTGACGTCGATAGGCTTAGCTTCGTTCTCTGCTTCGCCCTTATCTTTGCCGTCGATTGCCATACCCGCCATCCGGTAGAAGTTATATTCCGGGTATTTACCCGGACCGGAAATCAGCAGATCCTCTTTTTCGTACACCAGATCCTGACGTTTGTATTCGCCCAGCTCGAAGTCCGGGGTCAACTGAATCGCCGTGGTCGGGCACGCTTCTTCACACAGGCCGCAGAAAATGCAGCGCGAGAAGTTAATGCGGAAAAACTCCGGATACCAGCGGCCATCTTTGGTCTCTGCTTTCTGCAGAGAGATACAGCCCACCGGGCAGGCTACCGCGCACAGGTTACAGGCCACGCAGCGCTCTTCACCGTCCGGGTCGCGCGTCAGCACGATACGGCCACGATAGCGCGGCGGCAGGTAAACCGGCTCTTCCGGGTACATTTGCGTTTCGCGTTTGGCGAACGCATGCAGGCCAATCATCCAGATACTGCGTACCTGGGTGCCGAAGCCTACGAATAATTCTTTTAAGGTCATGGTCTATTCGCCCCTTATTGCGCCTGCCACAGAATGACAGCCGCCGTTACCAGCAAGTTGATCAGCGTCAGCGGCAGGCACACTTTCCAGCCGAAGGACATTACCTGGTCATAGCGCGGACGCGGTAATGAGGCGCGAATCAAAATGAACATCATCATGAAGAACGCGGTTTTCAGCGCGAACCAGATGAACGGCGGTAAGAACGGGCCTTGCCAGCCACCGAAGAACAGCGTCACGATCATTGCCGATACGGTAACGATACCGATGTATTCCCCCACGAAGAACAGACCGAATTTCATGCCGGAATATTCAATGTGGTAACCGTCGGCCAGTTCCTGCTCGGCTTCCGGTTGGTCAAACGGGTGGCGGTGACACACCGCTACGCCCGCAATCGCAAAGGTAATGAAGCCGAAGAACTGCGGGATAACGTTCCACAGGTGAGCCTGGTTATTGACGATGTCGGTCATATTGAATGAACCGGCCTGCGCCACCACGCCCATCAGGGACAGGCCGAGGAACACCTCGTAGCTCAGGGTCTGCGCAGACGCACGCATCGCCCCCAGCAGGGAGTATTTGTTGTTACTCGACCAGCCGGCGAACAGCACCGCGTACACCGCGAGGCCCGCCAGCATCAGGAAGAACAGGACGCCAATATTGAGGTCGGCGACCACCCAGCTTGGGCTGACCGGCACAATGGCGAAGGCCAGCAGCAGCGAGGTGAAGGCGATCATCGGTGCCAGGGTAAAGATGACGCGGTCCGAGAATTTCGGTACCCAGTCTTCTTTAAAGAACATCTTGATCATGTCCGCAACCAGCTGGAGCGAACCGCCCCAGCCCACGCGGTTCGGCCCGTAGCGGTTCTGGAACAGGCCCAGCAGGCGACGTTCGCCGAAGCTCATGAACGCCCCGCAGGTGACCACCACCAGCAGGATGACCACGGCTTTAACAATACTGAGGAGGATCTCAATCAGATCCGGCGTTAACCAACTCATGCTTTTGCCTCCTGCAGATTATCAAGGCGCGCACCCGCCAGCACCGGCGCAATGCCCGGCAAGCCCATCGGTAAGCCCACCTGCCCTGCCGCCAGCCCTTCAGAGATGATCAGCGGGAGAACGATGGTCTGGCCGTCGTAGCTAAAGGCGATATTCGCGCCCGCATTAACGCCAAGCTTCGCGGCATCTGCCGGGTTCAGCTTGATGTACGGCTGCGGCATACGGCTCTGGAACACCGGAGAGCGCTGGGACATTTCGTCGCTACCGAACAGATGGTAGTACGGCGCAATACGCCAGTTGCCTTCCTGCGCCTGGAAGCTTGCCGGAACGGTGGTAAAGAATTCCAGACTGTTTTCCGATGCTTCAATCAAACGCACGCCCGGATCGCCGTGGCGCAGTTTGCCGCCCACTTCGGCCTGGAACTTGTTCCATGCCTGCGGGGAGTTCCAGCCCGGCGCCCAGGCGAACGGAATCTGCGAACGCGGAGCAGAAGGCTGGTTGTTCCCTTCCATCGAGAAGGCAAACATGGTGTCTTTATCCTGCGGCTGACGCGGCTCGTGCACGCTGATGTTGGCGCGCATCGCCGTACGGCCGCTGTAGCGGTGCGGTTCACGCGACAGTTTCTGACCGCGAATACGGAAGCTGGCGTCCGGCGCGGCATCTTTAATGCCCGCCAGCTGCGGCAGCTTCTCGATGGCCGCATCAATCACGTGATCGAGCTGCGTCCAGTCCACTTCACGGCTCTGCACGGTGCTGTGCAGCGAGTGCAGCCAGCGCCAGCTTTCAAGCATCACGGTGTTGCTGTCGTAGTACGCCGGGTCATACACCTGGAAGAAGCGCTGTGCACGGCCTTCGTTGTTGATAACCGTTCCGTCGCTTTCTGCGAAGCTTGCCGCAGAGAGGACCAGATGCGCTTTGTCCATAATCGCGGTGCGCTGATGGTCAATCACCATCACCAGCGGCGCTTTGGCAAGCGCGGCGTCAACCCGTGCCGCAGAAGCGTGGCGATGCAGGTCGTTTTCCAGCACCACAACCGCGTCGGCCGCGCCGGTTTCCAGCTCGCTTAACGCCGCTTCCAGAGAGCCGCCGCCAATCATCCCCAGACCGATGCTGTTCACCGCACGCGCAACCATGGTTACGCCCACGTCGGCGCCACGGCCCTTCAGCGCTTTCGCCACGTTGGCAGCCGCCTGAATAACCTCCGCGCTACCGGCGTTGGTGCCGGAAACGATCAACGGTTTCTTCGCCCCGGCCAGCGCCTGGACGATCACATCGATCTTGTTTTGCAGGTCGCGATCCAGGCCTTCAACGGCCGGCGCGCTATTGTCCAACGCATGCGCGATAGCAAAACCGAGGCGCGCCTGATCTTCCACCGGCGCGCGGTAGGTCCACGCCGCGATGTCGTCAAGGCGAGTATCGTCAACGTTGGTCACAAACAGCGGATGCTTCGCGCGCTGGCCGATGTTGAGGATTGCCGCAATCTGCCAGTCAGCCACTTTCTGCGCTGCTGCCATTTCACGTGCTTTGCCTTTCACCGCCTGACGCACCGCCAGGGCGGCGCGAGCGCCGGTTTGCGTCAGGTCTTCACCCAACACCAGTACCGCATCGTAGGATTCAATTTCGCGCAGCGCAGGGGTATGAATACCGCCTTCACGCAGCACTTTCAGCACCAGTTGCAGACGTTCCTGCTCGCCCTCGGCGATACCGGTGTAAAAGTTTTCCGCTCCCACCAGCTCGCGCAGCGCGAAGTTGCTTTCGATGCTGGCGCGCGGGGAACCGATACCGATCACCTTCTTAGACTGGCGCAGAATATCTGCCGCGCCCTGCATCGCCTGTTCGGCGTTGAGGGTGATGACGTCATCGCCACGGCGCTGAACCGGCTGACGCGGACGGTCTTTCAGGTTCACATAGCCATAGCCAAAACGACCGCGGTCGCAGAGGAAGTAGTGGTTAACGGTACCGTTGTAACGGTTTTCGATACGACGCAGTTCGCCGTAACGTTCACCCGGGCTGGTGTTACAGCCCAGCGAACATTGCTGGCAGATGCTTGGCGCAAACTGCATATCCCACTTACGGTTGTAGCGCTCGGAATGCGTTTTGTCGGTAAACACGCCGGTCGGGCAAATCTCGACCAGGTTACCGGAGAATTCGCTTTCCAGGGTACCGTCTTCCGGACGACCGAAATAGACGTTGTCGTGCGCGCCGTACACGCCCAGGTCGGTGCCGTCAGCGTAATCTTTGTAGTAACGCACGCAGCGATAGCAGGCGATGCAGCGGTTCATTTCGTGAGAGATGAACGGCCCCAGATCCTGATTACGGTGGGTACGCTTAGTAAAGCGATAGCGACGGAAGCTATGGCCGGTCATGACGGTCATATCCTGAAGATGGCAGTTACCGCCTTCTTCACAAACCGGGCAGTCGTGCGGGTGGTTGGTCATGAGCCACTCCACCACGCTCTCGCGGAACTGCTTCGCTTCTGCGTCGTCGATAGAAATAAAGGTGCCGTCAGATGCCGGTGTCATACAGGACATCACCAGGCGACCACGCGTGTCTTCCGCGTTCTGATATTGCTTCACCGCACACTGGCGGCAAGCACCGACGCTCCCAAGCGCCGGGTGCCAGCAAAAGTACGGAATATCAAGGCCCATAGAGAGACATGCCTGTAGCAGGTTGTCCGCTCCATTAACCTCGTATTCTTTGCCGTCTACATGAATCGTAGCCATTAGCGTGCTTCCAAAATAAATAAATCTTTAGATTACCAGCGCGTCTTAAGCAGGTTCGGCTGAATCCCATGAATCGCATGAGTGTTGCTGAACTGCTGCTTAATGCCTGCCTCGAATTCGTCGCGGAAATATTTAATGGCGCTCTGCAGCGGCTCAACCGCGCCAGGCGCATGCGCGCAGAAGGTTTTCCCCGGGCCTAAGAATCGACACAGTTGCTCAAGCGTCTCGATATCGCCCGGTTGGCCTTCACCCTTTTCAAGGGCGCGCAGAATTTTCACGCTCCACGGCAGACCGTCGCGGCACGGCGTACACCAGCCGCACGACTCGCGGGCGAAGAACTCTTCCAGGTTACGCACCAGCGATACCATGCCAATCTCGTGGTCGACGGCCATCGCCAGCGCCGTCCCCAGACGGCTGCCCGCTTTACCGATGCTTTCGAATTCCATCGGCAGGTCAAGGTGCGCTTCGGTCAGGAAGTCAGTGCCCGCGCCGCCCGGCTGCCAGGCCTTAAATTTCAGGCCATCACGCATGCCGCCAGCGTAGTCTTCAAGGATTTCACGCGCAGTCGTGCCAAACGGCAGCTCCCACAGGCCCGGATTTTTCACGCGGCCGGAGAAGCCCATCAGCTTGGTACCCGCATCTTTGCTCTTCGAGATGTTCTGGTACCACTCGACGCCGTTCGCCAGAATCGCCGGGACGTTACACAGCGTTTCCACGTTGTTGACGCAGGTCGGCTTGCCCCATACGCCTGAGCTCGCCGGGAACGGCGGCTTGGAACGCGGGTTAGCACGACGCCCTTCGAGGGAGTTAATCAGCGCGGTTTCTTCGCCGCAGATGTAGCGCCCTGCCCCGGTATGCACGAACAGTTCGAAGTCAAAGCCGGTGCCGAGAATGTTTTTCCCAAGCAGGCCCGCTTCGGTCGCTTCGGCAATGGCGCGACGCAGATGCTGTGCCGCTTCAATATATTCGCCGCGCAGGAAGATGTAGCCGCGGTACGCCTTCAGGGCGAACGCGGAGATCAGCATGCCTTCCACCAACAGGTGCGGCAGCTGTTCCATCAGCAGGCGGTCTTTATAGGTACCCGGTTCCATTTCATCGGCGTTACACAGCAGGTAACGGATGTTCATGGATTCGTCTTTCGGCATCAGGCTCCACTTCAGGCCGGTAGAAAAGCCCGCGCCGCCGCGCCCTTTCAGGCCAGCGTCTTTAACCTGGTTGACGATTTCGTCCGGCGCCATGCCACCGAGCGCTTTACGCGCGCCGGCATAACCGTTTTTCGCCTGATACTCTTCCAGCCACACCGGCTGCTTGTCGTCGCGAAGACGCCAGGTCAGCGGATGGGTTTCGGGAGTCAGAATAATATTTTTCATTATTTATACTGCTCCAGTAGGTCAGGAATGGCTTCCGGCGTCAGATGGCTGTGAGTATCCTCATCAATCATCATGGTCGGCCCCTTGTCGCAGTTGCCCAGGCAGCAGGTCGGCAGCAGAGTGAAACGGCCATCAAAGGTGGTTTGACCCGGTTTGATGTTCAGCTTCTTCTCAATGGCGGCCTGAATGCCCTGGTAACCCGTAATGTGACAGACCACGCTGTCGCAGTAGCGAATGACGTGGCGTCCCACCGGCTGGCGGAAAATCTGGCTATAGAACGTCGCAACGCCTTCTACGTCGCTTGCCGGGATACCCAGCACATCGGCGATAGCGTAAATCGCGCCGTCCGGTACCCAGCCGCGCTGCTTCTGAACGATTTTCAGCGCTTCAATGGACGCCGCACGCGGGTCTTCGTAGTGGTGCTTCTCGTGCTCAATAGCTTCACGCTCTGCCGCACTCAGCTCAAAAGCCTCGGTTTGTGGTTGTTGATTCTCGTGCATAATTAGCGGTCCACGTCTGACATAACAAAATCGATACTACCCAGATACACGATCAGGTCGGATACCAGGCTGCCGCGAATCGCCGCCGGAATCTGCTGCAGGTGCGCATAGCTCGGGGTACGGATTCGGGTACGGTAGCTCATGGTGCTGCCGTCGCTGGTCAGGTAGTAACTGTTGATACCCTTGGTGGCTTCCACCATCTGGAAAGATTCCTGCGCCGGCATGACCGGGCCCCAGGAAACCTGCAGGAAGTGGGTAATCAGGGTTTCGATGTGCTGCAGCGTGCGCTCTTTCGGCGGCGGCGTGGTCAGCGGATGATCCGCCTTGAACGGGCCTTCCGGCATGTTGTCGAGGCACTGCTGAAGAATACGCAGGCTCTGGCGCAGCTCTTCCACTTTCAGCATCACGCGGGTGTAGCAGTCAGAAACGCCACCGCCGGTCGGGATTTCGAAGTCGAAGTTTTCGTAACCAGAGTACGGACGCCATTTACGCACGTCGAAGCCAATACCGGTTGCACGCAGGCCGGCCCCGGTGGTGCCCCACTCCAGCGCTTCTTTTGCGGTATAAGCAGCAACGCCGACGGAGCGGCCTTTCAGAATGGTGTTACGCAGCGCGGCTTTCTCGTAGGAGTCCAGACGCTTCGGCATCCACTCAAGGAATTCACGCAGCAGGCGATCCCAGCCGCGCGGCAGGTCGTGCGCGACGCCGCCGATGCGGAACCAGGCCGGGTGCATACGGAAACCGGTAATCGCTTCCACCAGGTCATAGATTTTCTGACGGTCGGTGAAGGCGAAGAAGACCGGAGTCATCGCGCCGACGTCCTGAATGAACGTTGAGATGTACAGCAGGTGGCTGTTGATACGGAACAGTTCGGAGAGCATCACGCGAATCACGTTCACGCGGTCCGGCACGGTAATCCCCGCCAGTTTTTCGACCGCCAGCACGTACGGCATTTCGTTCACGCAGCCGCCGAGGTACTCGATACGGTCGGTGTACGGAATGTAGCTGTGCCAGGATTGACGCTCGCCCATTTTCTCCGCACCACGGTGGTGGTAGCCGATATCCGGTACACAGTCGACAATCTCTTCGCCATCAAGCTGCAGAATAATACGGAATGCACCGTGCGCAGACGGGTGGTTAGGGCCGAGGTTAAGGAACATAAAGTCCTCGTTTTCGGTCCCACGCTTCATCCCCCACTCTTCCGGTTTGAAGGTCAGCGCTTCCATTTCCAGATCCTGCTTGGCTTTGGTCAGCTCAAACGGATCGAATTCGGTGGCGCGCGCCGGGTAGTCTTTACGCAGCGGATGGCCTTCCCAGGTCGGCGGCATCATGATGCGACGCAGGTTCGGGTGGCCGTTAAAGGTGATGCCGAACATTTCCCAGGTTTCACGCTCATACCAGTTGGCGTTCGGGAAAAGTTTGGTCAGCGTCGGTACGTTCAGATCGTTTTCAGACAGCGCCACCTTGAGCATGATGTCGCGATTGCGGTCGATGGAGATCAGGTGGTAGAAAACGGAAAAATCCGCGGCCGGTAAACCGTCGCGGTGAGTACGCAGGCGTTCGTCCATACCGTGCAGGTCGAACAGCATGACGTAAGGTTTCGGTAACTTCTTCAGGAAATCGACAATTTCCAGCAGCTGTTCACGCTTAACCCAAACGACAGGAACCCCGGTGCGGGTGGCCTGAACGGTAAATGCATCCGGCCCAAAACGGTTGCGCAGTTCGCCGATGACCGGATCATCAAGGTGATCGCGGGTTTGCCATGCGGCCGCTTCTTGCGCGGTTAAATCGGTCATATTGTTCACCATTGCAAAAGGTCCGTGGTGACTGCCGGGAGTGGCCTTCGCGCTGTTGTATGTTGATTTGCGAAGTCAAAATGCCACCGCCCGCAGGCGCAAATTAAATCTCGTCAGGCGTGCGCAGATTGGTCACTGCAATGCGTTCGCCGCGTTTACGCTCGCGTTCCGACTGCATGTTGGCGCGGTAAACGCCCTGATCGCCAACCACCCACGACAGCGGACGACGCTCTTTACCAATCGATTCCTGCAGCAGCATCAGCGCCTGCATGTAGGCTTCCGGACGAGGTGGGCAGCCAGGAATATACACATCGACAGGAATAAACTTATCGACGCCCTGCACCACGGAGTAGATGTCGTACATGCCGCCGGAGTTGGCGCAGGCACCCATCGAGATAACCCATTTTGGTTCCAGCATCTGGTCATACAGGCGCTGAATAACCGGGGCCATTTTGGTGAAGCAGGTTCCGGCCACCACCATCAGGTCTGCCTGACGCGGGGAGGCACGCAGAACTTCTGCACCAAAACGCGCAACGTCATGCACCGCAGTGAATGACGTAACCATTTCAACGTAGCAGCAAGAAAGGCCAAAGTTGTATGGCCAGATTGAGTTCTTACGACCCCAGTTGACCATATCGTGCAGCGCGTGTTCGAGTTTCCCCATATACACGCTTTTGTTCACCTCTTGCTCCAGGGGATCGGTAACAATCTCCTGCTTTTGCAGAGGGTAACGGTCGTTCTCACCGTTAGGATCTATGCGGGTGAGCGTATAATCCATCTTATTGCCTCGCTTTTACTGCGTATTACGGTTAGTGACGCTGTCGGTTTCCGGGTTAACCAGCGTGCGGCGCGAACGCGCAGGCGTCCAATCCAGCGCGCCAATGCGAACGAGGTAAACCAGGCCGGCCAGCAGCACAAATATGAAAATGGCGGCTTCGATAAAGCCAACCCAACCGCTTTCACGGATGGACGTTGACCAGGCATACAGGTAGAGCGCTTCCACGTCGAAGATGACGAAGAACATGGCGACCAGATAAAACTTGGCCGACAGGCGCAAACGTGCGGAGCCAACGGAGTCGATACCCGATTCAAACGGGGTGTTTTTGCTTCGCGCGCGCGCGCGACCGCCAAGGTACCAGCCGCCGATTAACATCAGGCAGCAAAGGCCAATGGCAATGATCAGAAAGATAGCGAATGCCCAGTGATGAGCGATGATTTCTGTGGATGTTGACATACGCAAAGCTTTACCAAATAAGTAGCACGACCTGCTCTGCTCTTACCGGCAGATGGACGCTACATCGATTCATGGGGAGGATTAAAAAACCTACAAACAGCCCAACTGGAAACGTAGACCGCAAAATGTTGAGGTTTTTTACTCCTTTCTATAACCTTTTGTCAACTTTAACAAAAGTTTCCTCACATTAATTTACATCAAAGGTATTTCATTAACATTACGTGCCCTTTGATTCGATTCGCTTCAGAAGACCTTACGGTTTACCTGTTGTTGAATCGTGTCCGTTTTGTAGCAATAACCGGAATTACCCCTCTATTTTGACAGGATTTTCTGATGATTCATCCCCCCAAATAGGGGTATTTTCTTGATCTAAGACACGCTTTTGTTAATTCGACCTGTAAAACGGCAACAATCTATCCGTTTTTTTAACATTAGCAGGTGATATGACATCGCGTTTGACGGAGGGGGAATTGAATGGGAAAATATTTCTAATTACATGATTATTATCACATTATCAGATTGATTTTTTCCTCGACATCGCAAAAGCACAAAAAAAGAACCGCAAACTCATTTTTTATCGTCTACGATTCTTTTTTGCACTTACATTTTGTTACTACTTTTCAACCGGAATGTTAATCAATGTCCCTTTCGAATATAAGGGTATTTTCCCCCTCTTCCGGAGTATACATTCCCGCCGAGGGCCACGGATTATGGCGCGGTTCCTGAGACTGGAAGATCATCTGCGTCAGTTCGTTTTCACTTTCCGCATCGTAGCTCAGCATATACTCCGTTTCCGGCAGTTCTGGCATCCCCTCGCCTTTGCCCAACGCACGCAGATCGGGGCTCATCATTTCCACCGGACGTGCGGTGACGCCAAGCCCTGCCTTCACCGCCGCGCGTACCGCGGAGAGCGTCGAGGCGACGTAGGCTAATCGCCATGGCATGCCTACGGCATCCAGCGTCTTAATAATCGTATCGCGGAATGGGCTCGGATCGTCAAGCAGCACCAGCGGCAGCGGCTCTTCAGGACGCAGCATAAATTCTGACGCACAGTACCAAAGCGTCGGTGAGGTACGCAGTACCGTCGAGGTAAAGCCTTCCAGCGGATGCGTCGTCAGCGCCAGGTCGACCTCTTTGTTTCGCAACATATCGCCCATGACGCTATGACGCTTCACGCGTACGTCAAGAGCCAGCTTCGGATACGCCGAGCTAATTCGGTTCAATAAAAAAGGAAGAATGGTGTCTGCCGATTCATCAGATGAACCCAGCGTCAGTTGTCCCTGAAGCGGGCTAAACATTAGCGATGTGCATGCTTCATCATTAAATCGCAGAATCTTTCGTGCATAGCCCAACAGCTGGATACCATGCTCCGTCAGCAGCTTATTTCGCCCATGACGGGCGAAGAGCTCCTTTCCCACCAGTTGCTCCAGACGCTGCATCTGCTGGCTCACGGCGGATTGGGTTCGACATACCGCAGCGGCAGCGGCGGCGAAAGTACTCAGATCGGCAACAGCAACAAACGTTCTCAGCAGATCGAGATCGAGGTTCAGTATCGGACGATTGGCATTTATCATATTAATCCACTTACAGGTTCGGAGGCCGACCTGCCTTATTGATGCTGCACTCAAAAATTTCAGGCTAATCCTTTAATCATCTTTCACCAATCGCTGACGAATGACTGCCTGACGAGTGTCAGTATTAAAATTGTCTGTTGCCACGATCGGCAACAGTTCCTTTTAACAATATATCCTTTAGCCTGCAGCTATTTATCGGATTCCCCCCTGAGCGAAGCCTGGCGTAGGGAGTTGTAGAAAGCGAGGTCACGATAATGCTTCAGGGAGATTGCTGTACGTTTTTAAATAAGCTAATAAACATGATGAATAACAGTGAGTTATAAAAACAAACATGGATAATCATCAACGAAACTAACTCATAAGAGTCTTACTAACCCCGACATATTAACCGAAATCCATAACATTTATAAGCCTAAATAAGCTCTATCTCAAAGTGAAAAAGGTTCAGAATCAAAACAATTTAAGAAATCTAACAAATCACATTCATTACTTTTCAAAATATAAAAAAATATTAATCTTTGTCGGAAGCGGCCATTAACATCAACTTCACAAAAGTAGGTATCATTACTAATCCTTATTTGTTGGAATTTTATTTTAAATTAAAAGTGTTGAAGCATGCTTAAAGTATATCCAGGTTGCCGATACCTAAGCTAAATCATTTCTTTTTTCTTAGACATAAAAACCACGCAATCGCAAAATATTGGCATAACGAACTACAAAACAATAAATTAACAAAACATCAAACACAGACATCCGTCACTCCCTAGTAAAAAACAATGTTCCAACAACAAAAAATCGACAAAATCTTCTACTGCTAACCCTTCAAAACGCCGGGGATGGGGAGTACATTGTTCGGTGCTGACTTCCACGGCAGGGAGTGGCGATAACAGCTAAAAAGGTCAAAGGTTCATGTCCCCCATCGAAAAATCCAGAAAGTTAGACAACGTTTGTTACGACATTCGTGGCCCGGTTCTCAAAGAGGCCAAACGCCTTGAAGAAGAAGGCAACAAAGTTCTTAAACTGAATATCGGCAACCCGGCGCCTTTCGGGTTTGACGCGCCGGATGAAATTCTGGTCGACGTGATCCGCAACCTGCCGACGGCGCAGGGTTACTGTGACTCCAAAGGTCTCTATTCCGCGCGTAAGGCCATTATGCAGCACTACCAGGCGCGCGGTATGCGCGACGTGACGGTAGAAGACATTTACATTGGCAACGGCGTTTCCGAGCTGATCGTTCAGGCCATGCAGGCGCTGCTCAACAGCGGCGACGAAATGCTGGTGCCGGCACCGGACTACCCGCTGTGGACAGCGGCGGTATCATTATCCAGCGGCAACGCGGTGCACTACCTGTGCGATGAATCCGCCGGCTGGTTCCCGGACCTCGACGATATCCGTGCGAAAATTACCCCGCGCACGCGTGGTATCGTGATAATCAACCCGAATAACCCGACCGGCGCGGTATACTCGAAAGAGCTATTGATGGAGATCGTGGCGATCGCTCGCGAACACAATCTGATCATCTTCGCCGACGAAATCTACGACAAGATCCTCTATGACGAGGCGCAGCATCACTCCATTGCCGCCCTGGCGCCGGATCTGCTGACCGTGACCTTTAACGGTTTGTCCAAAACCTATCGCGTGGCCGGTTTCCGTCAAGGCTGGATGGTGCTCAACGGGCCGAAGAAGCACGCAAAAGGCTACATTGAGGGGCTGGAAATGCTGGCCTCGATGCGTCTGTGCGCTAACGTTCCGGCGCAGCACGCCATCCAGACCGCGCTGGGCGGTTATCAGAGTATCAGCGAGTTTATTACGCCGGGCGGACGTCTGTACGAACAGCGTAACCGTGCGTGGGAGCTGATTAACGAGATCCCGGGCGTTTCTTGCGTTAAACCGCAGGGCGCGCTGTACATGTTCCCGAAAATCGACGCGAAACGCTTCAATATTCACGACGATCAGCGCATGGTGCTGGACTTCCTGTTACAGGAAAAGGTCCTGCTGGTTCAGGGCACCGCCTTTAACTGGCCGTGGCCGGATCACGTCCGTATCGTCACCCTGCCGCGTGAAGACGATCTGGAAATGGCCATCACCCGCTTTGGCCGCTTCCTGTCGGGCTATCACCAGCTGTAATCATCATCTGAATTGGCCGTCGGCATTTGCATCCGGCGGCCATCTCTGCGCACAATGCCTTTACTAAAGTTGCTGAGTAAGGGTTGCTATGAATCAGAGTCATTTTTTTGCCCACCTCTCCCGCCTGAAGTTAATTAACCGCTGGCCGCTGATGCGCAACGTGCGCACCGAGAACGTCTCTGAACACAGCCTTCAGGTCGCGATGGTCGCTCACGCGCTCGCCGCCATTAAAAACCGCAAGTTTAACGGACAGGTCAACGCCGAACGTATTGCGCTGCTGGCGATGTATCACGACGCCTCCGAAGTGCTAACCGGCGATCTGCCGACCCCGGTCAAGTATTTCAACTCTCAGATTGCCCAGGAGTACAAGGCGATAGAAAAAATCGCCCAGCAGAAGCTGATTGAAATGGTACCGGACGAACTACGCGATATTTTTGCGCCGCTTGTCGACGAACATCAAAGCAGCGAAGAAGAAAAAGCGATTGTGAAGCAGGCCGACGCCCTGTGCGCCTACCTGAAGTGTCTGGAAGAGCTCTCTGCCGGGAACAACGAGTTCCTGCTGGCGAAAGGTCGTCTGGAGAAAACGCTGGCCTCCCGGCGCAGCGAAGAGATGGACTATTTTATGGCGGTGTTCGTCCCCAGCTTCCATCTTTCACTGGACGAAATAAGTCAGGATTCACCTCTGTAAGCGCCCCGACGACGGTGAGTTTGTAGGCCGGATAAGACGTTTACGTCGCCATCCGGCATCTCACGTCTTAATGCCTGATAGCGCTACGCTTATCAGGCCTACCTATCCCGTTCATCAGAACGGGAATAAAATCGGCACCAGCACTACGCAGATAATCATCACCAGCACCGTAAACGGCACGCCGATTTTGACGAAATCGCTGAAGCTGTATCTTCCAGGCCCCAGTACCAGCGTGTTTACCGGTGAGGACACCGGCGTCATAAAGGCCGCCGAGGCCGCCATCGCGACAATCATCGCAAACGGATAGGGTGATACCCCCATCGATTTTGCCGTCGCCAGCGCAATCGGTGCCATCAGCACCGCCGTGGCGGTGTTGGAGATAAACAGACCTATCGCCGCGCACATGACGAACAGGCAGCCCAGCATCAAGTAAGGCCCCTGCCCGCCGCCCACGTCCATCAGCCCTTTCACCACCAGATCGACGCCGCCGGTTTTTTGCAGTGCTAACGCAAACGGCATCATCCCGACGATCAGGATAATGCTCGGCCAGTGAATAGATTTATAGGCGCTCTGGGCATCGATACAGCGGAATTTGCCCATCAGCAGGCAAGCGATAATCGCGGCAATCGGGTTAGGAATTTCATCGGTGAGCATCAGCGCGACCATCAGCACCAGACAAAAAATGGCGTGCGGCGCCTGGCTGTGCGCCGGCGATGCATCGCTCACTTCGACCGGCAGATTGAGTACCACGAAATCACGACCATTCTGTGCCAGCTGGCTTATCTGCTTCCAGTTGCCGACCACCAGCACAATGTCGCCCAACTGCAGTGACTCATCCACGACCGAGCCATCGAGCGCTTCGCCATCGCGTTTCATCCCCACGACGTTTAGCCCGTAGCGGGTACGGAAGCCCATTTCACGAATGGTTTTACCAATCAGCTCGGACTCTGGAATCAGCGACACTTCCGCCATCCCGACGTCCAGCGCCTGATCGGAAAAATATTCACCGCGCAGCACCATCGGCTCAAGCATCTGCTCGCTACAGAACTGACGCAGGTCGATTTCCGCGGCGGACATATCAATCAGCAGCACGTCACGGGCGCGAAATTCAGACACCCCGTTGACGTTCACAATCACCCGACGAAACCGGCGCCAGCGTTCCACCCCGATAATATTGGCGCCATAGCGCTCGCGCAGCTTCATGTCGTCAAGACGCTGACCGATCATGGGCGAGCCGGGACGAATCGCCAGACGACGAGCGCGGCCGGTCAGATGATACTCTTTAATCAGGTCGCGGAAGGTACTGCGTTTGCGGCCATCTCGCGGCTGGTTGCCGTCATCGCCCTTCAGCAGAAAGCGCATCACCAGCATATAGAAGATGCCGAAAACCAGCACCACCAGACCAATTGGCGTGACGCTAAAGAAGCTGAAACCCTCCAGCCCCTCGCGGATAAGCTCACTGTTGATAACCAGGTTAGGCGGCGTGGCCACCAGCGTCATCATGCCGCTGATAAGCCCGGCAAAGCTCAGCGGCATCATCAGACGCGAGGGGGAAATATTCATGCGCGCCGAGACGCTAAGTACCACCGGGATAAAGATTGCCACCACGCCGGTCGAGCTCATAAACGCCCCCAGCCCGGCGACAGTTAACATCAGGAATACCAGCATTTTGGTTTCGCTGTTTCCCGCCACCTGTACCAGCCAGGAGCCCATGTTGGTGGCCACACCGGTGCGCACCAAACCGTCGCCGATAATAAACAGCGCGGCAATCAAAATCACGTTAGGGTCGCTGAAGCCCGAAAAAGCTTCGCTAAGGGTCAGCGTGCCGCTGAGCACAAAGGCCACGATAATACCCAGCGCGATCGCATCCATGCGCACCTTGCCGGTGGCGAAAAGCACCACCGCAACCACAAGCAGACACAGCACCCAAATCAGTTCACCGTTCACAGCACATCCTTGTCATCAAATAAGCGGTAAGTTGTTCAAGTAAAAAGCCGTTGACTATAGTGACAGAAAAAAGCCCCAACGATGTGGGGCTAAATCATAAGATCATGCATTCTGCGAGACGTTGACCCAGCCATCAGCCCGTTTTTCAACCCGCAGCGACGCCAGCGTCGAGAGCACAAAGTCGACTTCCAGCAGCTCGGGCGTTTCCGGGGGGACATTCACGGCGGCAACATGGCAGCCCGCCGCCAGCCCTGACTGCACGCCCGCCTGCGCATCTTCAACCACCAGGCAGTCCTGCGGCGGCAGCCCCAGCAGTTCGGCGCCGAGTAAATAGGCATCCGGTTGCGGCTTTCCGCGTTTGACCTGCTCAGCGGTCACGAACACCGCAGGCGCCGGCAGCCCCGCCGCGAGATGACGCGCATGGGCGACCGGAATGGAGCCAGAGGTGACGATGGCCCACGGAATGCTTTGCGCATCAAGATGCTGAAGCAGCGCGATCGCACCGGGCAGCGCGCGGATACCGTCGAGATCGTTCGCTTCTATCTGCTCCAGTCGCAGAAATTCGGCCTGAATTTCGGCTTCTGATTTACCCGGCATAAAGTGACGCAGCGTGGTGATCGCCTGCTTGCCGTGAATAAAGTCCAGAACCGCTTGCGGATCGACGCCGTAGCTTTCCGCCCAAAACTGCCAGGAGCGCTCAACCACCGGCAGTGAATCCACCAGCGTACCGTCCAAATCAAACAGGAAACCTTTGCACTGCACGGCAGCCTCCATCAGGCGTTAATGATCTGATTAATTTCGTTGCTGCTCAGATGATACTGGCGCGGGCACCCGTGCCAGACGTTCAGCATGCGCTGGTACTTGTCCCACATCGGGGTCTGCGCGTTGAAGCCGTGAGTACCGGCATCGAAATGGGTATAGCGGCCTTCCACATTCACCATAAAGCGGACATAGCCCAGGAAACGCGCTTCGGTCGCCGCATCAAAGCCGAGGAAAGTCACACGACGTTCATCAATGGTGTCGGCATCTTTCAGGTTGGTCCAGGAGACGTGCAGCGCGTGGTACATCTCCATGATGTCGATAACGATACGACAGGTCTCTTCTTTGAGTTCGCCAAATTCACGGTCCAGTTCGCGCATCTGTAAACCATAACCACGTTCGATAATGGTCTGCAGGCGGCGGTAGCGCTCAGCGTTGTCGGGATCAAGCATAGTCATCATTTTGTACTGATTGGACAAAATCAGACGTTGAGCATGGGTCATTTCCATTTTTCGACTCCTGTTGCGCTTTGCAGCATATAAAAAAAGACACAAGGTTTGTGTCTTCTTTTATATGCGTTTTTCGCTATCAATTACAAATCATCGAGGAAAGTTTTATCCAGTTGTTTGAAGGCGCGCTTAAGCGTGTCAGCCAGCGCCTGGTAATCCGGCTTTCCTTCGACCGGTGCCAGCGCCTGCCCGGCTTCCTGTAATTTGCCGCGCACTTCGTAGAACCACTGCAGGATTGACGGCGGCAATGGCGTGACGGAACGCTTACCCAACCACCACAGACCTTGCATTGGCAGGCTCAGCGCAAAGAGCGCCGTGGCCACTGCCGGGCCAAGCTGGCCGCCAAGGGCGATTTGCCAGCAGAGCGTAAAAATAGCGAGCGGCGGCATCAAGCGTATCGCATGGCGCGTCGCGCGAATCACGCGATTCTCAACGAACACCGGCGCAAGACGTTTTTCCAGCGGCCACGTCTTTGCATAGTGCTGCCCCCGGCTAAACAAACTGAAAAAACTGACCGGGCGTTGCTCGGGAGTCGACATGGCTTACCTCAACTTCTCGTATAAAGATTAAAATATTTTTGCAAAACAACAACTGGGTATGACATCGTTCAAAAAATTTTGGCATAGACCCGGCAATCGGGTATCCTGTGCCAGCCTGAGATAACCTGATTCTATAGACTCCGGCACATCAAATTATCGCATATTCTGCCATTGGCTGAAAATTATGCAAAATGGCTTAGAATCAATATGTATTTCTTAGATCATGCCTGAAAAGTGTTCCGGGCATGATGTTAATCATAAATGTCGGTGTCATCCTGCGCTACGCTTAATGACTCATTGACGTTTTTTTAGCCACGTATCATAAATAGGTACTTCCATGTCGAGTAAGTTAGTACTGGTTCTGAACTGCGGTAGCTCCTCACTGAAATTTGCAATCATCGATGCAGTTAATGGTGAAGAATACCTCTCTGGTTTAGCCGAATGTTTCCATCTTCCAGAAGCACGTATTAAGTGGAAAATGGACGGCGGTAAACAAGAAGCGGCTTTAGGTGCAGGCGCCGCTCACAGTGAAGCGCTGAACTTCATCGTTAATACAATTCTGGCACAAAAACCAGAACTGTCTGCTCAGCTGACCGCGATCGGCCACCGTATCGTACACGGCGGCGAGAAGTACACCAGCTCCGTTGTGATCGACGAATCCGTTATCCAGGGCATCAAAGATTCTGCCTCTTTCGCTCCGCTGCACAACCCGGCTCACCTGATCGGTATCGCCGAAGCGCTGAAATCCTTCCCGCAGCTGAAAGACAAAAACGTTGCCGTATTCGATACCGCGTTCCACCAGACCATGCCGGAAGAATCTTACCTGTATGCTCTGCCGTACAGCCTGTACAAAGAACACGGCATCCGTCGCTACGGCGCGCACGGCACCAGCCACTTCTATGTGACTCAGGAAGCCGCGAAAGTTCTGAACAAACCGGTTAAAGAAGTTAACATCATCACCTGCCACCTGGGCAACGGCGGTTCCGTTTCCGCTATCCGTAACGGCGTGTGCGTAGACACCTCCATGGGTCTGACCCCGCTGGAAGGTCTGGTGATGGGTACTCGCTCTGGCGATATCGACCCGGCTATCATTTTCCATCTGCATGACACCCTGGGCATGAGCATCGACCAGATCAACAAGCTGCTGACCAAAGAGTCCGGCCTGCTGGGTCTGACCGAAGTGACCAGCGACTGCCGTTATGTAGAAGACAACTACAAAGATAAAGAAGACGCTAAACGTGCAATGGACGTTTACTGCCACCGTCTGGCGAAATACATCGGCGCTTACACCGCTCTGATGGACGGTCGTCTGGACGCGGTTATCTTCACCGGCGGTATCGGTGAGAACGCGGCAATGGTGCGTGAACTGTCCCTGGGCAAACTGGGCGTTCTGGGCTTCGAAGTTGATCACGAACGTAACCTGGCTGCCCGTTTCGGCAAGTCTGGCTTCATCAACAAAGAAGGCACTCGTCCTGCCATCGTTATCCCGACCAACGAAGAACTGGTCATTGCACAAGACGCCAGCCGTCTGACTGCCTGATATCACACCGCCAGCCTAGCTGGCGGTGCTGTTTTGTATCCCGCCCGAAACTGGCGGTAACGAAAGAGGATAAACCGTGTCCCGTACTATTATGCTGATCCCTACCGGAACCAGCGTCGGCCTGACCAGCGTCAGCCTTGGCGTGATCCGTGCTATGGAACGCAAAGGCGTTCGTCTGAGCGTCTTTAAGCCTATCGCTCAACCGCGTTCCGGTGGCGATGCGCCTGACCAGACTACCACCATCGTTCGCGCTAACTCATCCACCACCACGGCGGCTGAACCGCTGAAGATGAGCCATGTAGAAACGCTGCTCTCCAGCAATCAGAAAGATGTGCTGATGGAAGAGATCATTGCTAACTACCACGCGAACAGCAAAGATGCGGAAGTGGTGCTGGTTGAAGGCCTGGTCCCAACCCGTAAACACCAGTTCGCTCAGTCTCTGAACTACGAAATCGCGAAAACGCTGAATGCGGAAATCGTCTTCGTCATGTCTCAGGGTACCGACACCCCGGAACAGCTGAACGAGCGTATTGAACTGACTCGCAACAGCTTCGGCGGCGCGAAAAATACCAACATCACCGGCGTTATCGTCAACAAACTGAACGCACCGGTTGATGAACAGGGCCGTACTCGCCCGGATCTGTCTGAGATCTTCGACGACTCATCCAAAGCGCAGGTTGTGAAAATCGACGCTGAACAGCTGAAAGGCCACAGCACGCTGCCTGTGCTGGGCGCGGTACCGTGGAGCTTCGATCTGATCGCCACTCGCGCGATCGATATGGCGCGTCACCTGAACGCCACCGTGATCAACGAAGGCGACATCAACACTCGTCGCGTGAAGTCCGTGACCTTCTGTGCGCGTAGCATCCCGCACATGCTGGAGCACTTCCGTGCAGGTTCCCTGCTGGTGACCTCCGCAGACCGTCCAGACGTGCTGGTTGCAGCCTGCCTGGCCGCGATGAACGGCGTGGAAATCGGCGCCCTGCTGCTGACCGGCGGTTACGACATGGATCCGCGCATCAGCAAGCTGTGCGAGCGTGCATTCGCTACCGGCCTGCCGGTATTCATGGTGAACACCAACACCTGGCAGACCTCTCTGAGCCTGCAGAGCTTCAACCTGGAAGTTCCGGTTGATGACCGCGAGCGCATCGAGAAAGTTCAGGAATACGTTGCCAACTTTATCAATCCGGAATGGATTGATTCCCTGACTGCGACCTCTGAACACAGCCGTCGCCTGTCTCCGCCGGCATTCCGCTACCAGCTGACCGAGCTGGCGCGTAAAGCGGGCAAACGCGTTGTTCTGCCGGAAGGCGACGAACCGCGTACCGTTAAAGCGGCCGCTATCTGTGCGGAACGCGGCATCGCGACCTGCGTCCTGCTGGGTAACCCAGACGAGATCAACCGCGTTGCGGCATCTCAGGGCGTTGAACTGGGCGCTGGCGTTGAAATCGTTGACCCGGATGTGGTTCGCGAAAGCTACGTGGCTCGCCTGGTCGAACTGCGTAAGAACAAAGGCATGACCGAAACCGTTGCCCGCGAACAGCTGGAAGACAACGTGGTTCTCGGTACCCTGATGCTCGAACAGGACGACGTAGACGGCCTGGTTTCCGGTGCCGTTCACACCACCGCAAACACCATTCGTCCGCCGCTGCAGCTGATCAAAACTGCGCCGGGTAGCTCTCTGGTGTCTTCCGTGTTCTTCATGCTGCTGCCGGAACAGGTTTACGTTTACGGCGACTGCGCGATCAACCCGGATCCGACCGCAGAACAGCTGGCAGAAATCGCCATTCAGTCCGCTGAATCCGCGATTGCTTTCGGTATCGAGCCGCGCGTTGCGATGCTCTCCTACTCCACCGGCACCTCTGGTGCAGGTAGCGACGTAGAAAAAGTTCGCGAAGCAACTCGTCTGGCGCAGGAAAAACGTCCTGACCTGATGATCGACGGCCCGCTGCAGTACGACGCCGCGGTTATGGCTGACGTAGCAAAATCCAAAGCGCCGAACTCTCCGGTTGCCGGTCGCGCTACCGTGTTCATCTTCCCGGATCTGAACACCGGTAACACCACCTACAAAGCGGTACAGCGTTCTGCCGACCTGATCTCCATCGGGCCGATGCTGCAGGGTATGCGCAAGCCGGTGAACGACCTGTCTCGTGGCGCGCTGGTAGACGATATTGTCTACACCATCGCTCTGACCGCGATCCAGTCTTCACAGCAGCAGTAATTCTTGCTGATGGCATGAAAAAGGCGACCAACTGGTCGCCTTTTTATTTACAGCAGCTCTCGCGCTGCCGACACAATATCATGCGCAGTCAGGCCATATTCTTTCTGTAAAAAGTCCTGCGTTCCCACCTGACCGTAGCGTTCTTTTACCCCCACCCGCCGCATCGGTACGGGACATGTTTCGACAAGCACTTCAGCCACCGCTGACCCCAGGCCGTTATGGATGCTGTGATTTTCACAGGTCACAATACGTCCGGTTTTTTCCGCGTAGTTTTTCACCAGCATTTTGTCGATAGGCTTAAGGGTAAACATGTCTATCACCGCCGCGCTTACCCCAACCTGTTCAAGCTGGCGTGCCGCCTCGAGGGCCTCCGCCACCATAATACCGTTTGCAATCAGCGTGATATCACCACCTTCACGCAATACGTTACCCTTACCGATGGTAAAGGTTGATCCCGGCGCATACACGCTCGGCGCTTGCTTACGAATCGTGCGCAGCCAGTAAAAACCGTCAAGGTTGATGAGCTGACGCAGAATATCCTCAAACATCACCGCATCGGTGACTTCAAGTACCACCGAATGCGCCAGCCCGCGGACAATCCCCATATCCTCAAAAGACATATGCGTACCACCGTTATGACAAGCGGTCACCCCCGCGTCAGAGGCAATCACTTTGACGTTATTGCGCTGATAATCCAGCGACATAAACAGTTGGTCAAAGCAGCGACGGCTGGCAAATGCAGTGAATGTATGAACAAACGGCTTACGTCCGGTGAGCGACAGTCCGGCGGCGGTGCCAATCACATTCGCTTCCATAATGCCGCAGTTGATCACATGTTGCGGATACTCGCGGGCAACGCTGTCCATCGCCATAGAGCTCATCAGGTCGGCTTCCAGCGCAATGATAGGGCTACCCTCGGCAATCTGCCGGGCAACAAACCCGGCATATACTTTACGCATTTCCAGAGCGTCTTTTTGTCCTGTAGGGGCAACCTTAATCATGTTCAGTCTCCAGTTGGCGAATACTCTCGTTTATCGTCTCTTTCATCTCATCCGTCAGGCGTAAATGGTGGTTATTAGCGAGATTCTCGAGATAGGGTACCCCCTGGCCTTTCACGCTATCGAGGAGCACCACCCGTGGGCGAGCATCAACAGGCGGAACCGGCTGTACCGCCGCCAGCAGCCCAGGGATGTCATCGCCTTTTACGGTCACCACGTCAAAACCAAAGGCACGGAATTTTTCTTCAAGGTTGAAAGGATTGATAATGTCATCCAACCTGCCGTCAAGCTGCAGCTTGTTCCAGTCGACAAACACGGTCAGATTATTCAGGCGATGATGGGCAATAAACTGGAACGCCTCCCAGCACTGCCCCTCATTAAGTTCACCATCCCCCACGATGCAGAAAACACGATTCGCGCGCCCCGCCAGTTGATGCGAGAGCGCCATCCCCGCCGCGATGGAAATCCCCTGCCCCAACGACCCCGTTGTCGCGTCCACGCCGCGCGTTTTGAGTCTGTCCGGATGACTCGGAAGCCGCGTTCCGTTTTGGTTCAGCGTGCTAAGCTCCTCAATCGGGAAATATCCTTTAATCGCCAGCGTACTGTACAGCGCCGGGCCGGCGTGCCCTTTCGACAGCACAAAATAGTCCCGTTCTGGCCAATCCGGGTCTGCCGGGTCAATTTTCATTACCGCGCCGTACAGCACGGCCAGCGTTTCCACCACCGACATGCTGCCGCCGTAATGGCCGAACCCCAGATTGGTCAGCGATTTCAGGGTTTCCACGCGAATCTCACGCGCCAGTGCGCGCACTTCTTTCACATTCATGATTTAGCCCCGTTGTTCTCCTGCGCGCTACCGCCCACAGATTTCTTTTTCGCAAAAACGTTGTACGCCACCAGTAGTGCAAACAAGGCGACGACCAGGCCCGTAATAGCAAACGGCGACAGGTAGCGGGCCAGGTTCCCCAGCACAATACCGACGACGCCAAAATCAGCATCCGAGAAGGTCGTATTGGCAAAGCCAATTGCCCCCAGTACAGGCAATAGCAGTACAGGCAGGAAGGTGATCAGCAGACCGTTAGCAAACGCGCCGATCATCGCGCCGCGTCGGCCACCGGTGGCATTGCCAAACACGCCGGCCGTCGCGCCGGTAAAGAAGTGCGGCACCACACCGGGTAAAATCAGCACCCACTTAAACTGCCCGCAAAGGAACAGCCCAACTAATCCGCCCAGGAAGCTGAACAAGAAACCAATTAACACCGCGTTAGGGGCGTAGGGATACACCACCGGGCAGTCCAGCGCCGGGCGTGCGTGCGGCACCAGCTTTTCCGAGAAACCGGTAAACGCCGGTACGATCTCAGCCAGAATCAGGCGCACCCCTTGCAGGATGATGAATACACCGGCAGCAAAGGTGATCGCCATAATGATGGCGTAGACGAGATAGTTCTGACCGCCGCTGAAGGTGCTTTCAACATATTCACGCCCTGCGCTGACCGCCATGATCAGGTAGATAATCATCATGGTCAGTGAAATGGAGATAGAGCTGTCACGCAGAAAACTCAGGTTCTTCGGCAGGTTCATCTCTTCGGTCGAGCGCGACCCTTTACCACAGACGCTGCCGATCCAGCCCGAAAGCACATAGCCCAACGTACCGAAGTGGCCGAAAGCGATGTCATCGGTGCCGGTAATACGCTTCATATAGCGCTGTGCCAGCGCCGGGAAGAATGCCATGACCAGGCCGAGGATCAGCGAGCCGGTAAAGACCAACCCGATACCCTCGAAACCCGCAACGGTCAGGATTACGCCGATCATGCAGGCCATATAGAAAGTATGATGGCCGGTCAGGAATATATATTTCAGGCGCGTAAAACGGGCGACCAGAATATTCGCGACCATACCAAATGCCATAATTAACGCCGTTGACGCGCCGTACTTCTCAAGCGCAATAGAAACAATCGCCTCATTATTTGGAATAATTCCTTGAATGTTAAAGGCGTGTTCAAACATACCTCCCAGTGGATTCAATGAGCCAACTAATACTGTCGCCCCGCCGCCCAGGACAATAAATCCCAGGATAGTTTTAATCGTTCCCTTCACAACATCGGAAAAAGATTTTTTTTGTGCCACCAGACCAATTAGCGCAATTAGCCCGACCAACACCGAAGGCACTTTGAGTATATCAACAACAAAATTCAGCGTTTCAAGGATAAACATATCCGCCTCGCTATAAAGAATTATTGTTTGGCAAACCAGGCGCGCAGCTGCGCTTCGAGTTCGTTAATATCAATGATGTTAGTAATGACCACCAGTTGGCTCTCCGGCACGCTCGCGCTGGCGGCGATGTCTTTGGCCATCACGAATAAGTCAGCCGCTCCTGGGGTAGCGGATGACAGATCAGAGTGCTCCACCTCAGCCTCTATTTCGAGCTTTTTAAGCACTTTTTTAATATTCATCTCAACCATAAAACTACTGCCCAGGCCAGAACCGCAAATTGCCATAATTTTCATTATTGTCACCTTTTGGGTAGAGTGCATTCCCATCACGCAGGCGCGTAATGTGCTATAAGTCGGATTGTATAAATAAATTAGAAACGTGCGATGATAGTTTTAATCTCCTCGAGACGGGTTGCCTGATGTAATTTATGCATATCTTCGTCGCTGGAAAATAATTCTGCCAGCGCAGAGATCATTTCAATATGGCTATGCTTATCCGGTGCCGCCAGCATAATAACGAGGTCCACAGGATCGAATTCTTCACAACCAAATGATACGCCCTGCTGCAATTTCAGCAGCGACAGCCCTAAACCGTTGGCGCCTTCTTCTGGCCGCGCATGAGGCATAGCCAAACCCGGCGCAAGCACATAGTACGACCCCAGCTTATGGTGCTGTTCCACGATGGCCGCCACGTATTTTTTTTCAATCACGCCCGCTTCCAGCAGCGGCCGGGCGCAGATATCCAACGCCTGCGACCAGTCATCGACACGCTGTTGCAGCGTAATTGTGGCATCGGAGATCCAGGTATTGAGCATTTTGTCCCTCGTCTTTTCGCAAAAGATGGGCAAACTTTATGCAACCAGACAACAGTTATCTGAGACAGCGCTCACAAAGATAGCGCTATCAATCGAGAACACGCAGATTTGTGATAGCGCTATCATTTCGCAATCATCACATGAAAACGCAGAAAAATTTCCCGTTTAGGGCGTATACTCCCTGACATACGAAGCAATGGATGACAATAAAAAACGTCTGTTTAGCAGGAATATGTATGTCTCTTACCCGAAAACGGCGGAGTACCGGCAAGGTGACGATCGCCGATGTTGCTCAATTAGCTGGCGTCGGCACAATGACCGTGTCTCGCGCGCTTCGCACGCCGGAACAGGTCTCCGATAAGCTACGAGAAAAAATCGAAGCGGCGGTTGCAGAACTCGGGTATATGCCCAACCTCGCCGCCAGCGCGCTGGCATCTGCCTCTTCGAAGACCATCGCCATGGTGGTGCCCAATCTTGCCGAGGCGGGCTGTTCCGCCATGTTTGCCGGGCTTCAGCAGATATTGCAGCCGGCAGGCTATCAAATCATGCTCGCAGAATCGCAACATCGTCTTGAACAGGAAGAAAAGTTGCTGGAAACGCTGCTGGCCTCAAATATCGCCGCCGCCATACTGCTTAGCGTTGAACATAGCGACACCGTACGTCACTGGCTAAAGAACGCCTCGATTCCGGTCATGGAAATCGGTGCAATGCGGGCCGATCCTCTCGATATGAATATTGGGATTGATAACGTAGCCGCCATGTTCGAGCTGACTGAGATGCTTATCCATCGCGGATATCAGAACATTGGTTTACTGTGCGCCAACCAGGAGCAGTGGATTTTTCAGCAGCATTTACATGGATGGTATAAAGCGATGTTGCGCCACCATATGTCGCCCACCCGTGTGATTAACGCGGCCCTACCCGCAAACTTCTCCACGGGTGCCTCTCAGCTTCCCGAATTTATTCTGGCATGGCCGGAGCTGGATGCGCTGGTCTGTGTTTCCGATGAGCTTGCCTGTGGAGTGTTATATGAATGCCAACGTCGGCGTATTAAAGTACCGGATGATTTAGCCGTCGTCGGCTTTGGCGACAGCGACGTTAGCCGGGTATGCCAACCGCCGTTGACAACTATGGCTGTACCGCATCATAAAATTGGCCTGGAGGCCGGACGCGCGCTTCTGGAACGCCTTAATGAAGGAGACTGGAGCGACAGGAAAACCATCGTCTCCAGCTTATGCATGAGGGAAAGCTGCTAGCGATTACTCGGCTTCTTCCTCAACGTGGGCTTCGTTGTTGGCGTTTCGCGTCATCCACAGCGCCAGCGCCTTCAGCGAGTCATCGGTAAATTCATCACAACGGGCGGTAATCTCTTCCGGCGTCATCCAGCACACTTCGCTCACCTCTTCTTCCTGCAAGGCAAACGGCCCGTGCGAGACGCAGCTGAACAGGCTTCCCCAAACGCGGCAGTTCTTATCTTCAAAATAGAATTGCCCGTGGTCGGCAAACGGCACGCCAGCAATTCCCAGCTCCTCTTCCGCCTCGCGGCGAGCGGATTCCAGCAGCGGCTCATCAGCCTGAACGACACCCCCAGCGGTGGCGTCCAGCATCCCCGGCTGGTAGTCTTTCGTTTCGGTGCGGCGTTGCACCAGGATTTTGCCCATGCCGTCGTGCACGACGATATAGGTTGCCCGGTGACGCAGGCACTGCGCGCGCATCTGTTCACGGCTCGCTTGCGCGATGACCTCATTGTCTTCGCTGACAATATCGACCCATTCCGTGCTTGCCAAATGATTCTGCTCGACCATCCGAAAACCTTACCTTGAAAGCGCTCTTTACGGCGCGTTTTGTGATTGATGGGTAACTTACGGGTTAATAGCAACCTCTGCAATAACCTGTTGATCATTGAGTGCTAAAACTTGCAGTTTATGCCCGTCAAGCAGCCCATAGCTGGCAGCAAAACCGCCCTTGGGAATGCTAACTGAACCGGGGTTAAATAAGAATATCCGATCGCGTTTTTCTGCCACCGGAAGGTGCGTATGGCCATAAACCAGCACATCGCCCGCGGCCAGCGGCGGGAGATTCGTTGGTCCATAAAGATGCCCGTGGGTCAAAAATAGCCGCTGATGTTCGGTGAGCACCTGTTGCCACGGCGCGGTGATCGGAAACTGCAGCAACATCTGGTCAACTTCGCTATCGCAGTTACCGCGCACGGCGATAATACGCTCTGCAACGCTATTGAGGCGTTCTGCCACCTGTGCCGGCGCATAGCCTTCCGGTAGCGCGTTACGCGGCCCATGGTTAAGCACATCCCCCAGAATCACCAGCCAGCGCGCACCGCTCTCGGCAAACAGCGCCAGCACCCGTTCGGCAGCCGGTAAGGAGCCATGAATATCCGATGCAAACATCAGCTTCATTAATCAAATCCCCACAATGATAAAGCCCAATATCATAATGGATTACATCGACTTTTTCAGCCTGCGCGTTTTGCCGAAAGCGCCACATAGCGCTGCACTGAAGCGCGCTGCCATTGGAAGGCGGCATAGTCAGCAAGCAGCTCCGGCACAGCGTCGCCGCTGAACACCAGCCGGTTAAGCATCAGCGCCAGGTCGGTATCCGCCAGACACCATTCGCCAAACAAATTGGGGCGACCATGCGCCAGCAGCGCGCTGGCGGTGTCAAACAGTTTAGCCGCGCTGTTACGTCCTGCCTCCGTCAGCGGTGCTTTTTTCTCACCAGCAAAGATAACCGACGTCGGGCGCTCTTCGCGGATCGGTCCCAGGTCGCTGCGTAACCATGCCTGAATCTGCCGGGTAAGCGCGCGCTTTTGCGGGTCGTGGGGGTACAGCCGTTCCCACTCTGGCGGCGCAAAGCGCTCATCGAGGTATTCGGTGATGGCGGAAGATTCGCTCAGGACAAAATCATCCACCTCAAGCAGCGGAACGCGACGGGTCGCCGCATAGCCGCGCCACCCCGCCTGCAGATGTTCGCCCAGGTCGAGATTGACGGTTTTCAGGGAAAACGGCAGTCCTTTCTCCTGGAGGGCAACGTAAACGGACATCACATAAGGCGAAAAGAAATCGGAATCGGACCAAAGCGTGAGAGTGGGCTGGCTCATAGTTTCCTCAACGGTGGGCAGACGAAAAGCGAACGACGCAGGCGCGAATCGGCGTCCATGACAACTGATTGCCAACATAGCTTGTCTTTATACGGATGTCACTTGCCCACAACATGAGGATTTTGCAATCAGCAATCCCTACGTCAGACCTTGCGGTGTGACAGGTGCTTTCGTGTATGATGAAGTGGACAAAAATAAATAAGGAGAACACCTGCAATGTCTCAGTCCGACGCGGTCATCCGCATCAAAAACCTGCGCCTGCGCACCTTTATCGGCATCAAAGAAGAGGAGATCGCGAATCGTCAGGACATCGTCATCAATCTGCAAATTCGCTATCCGGCTGAGAAATCACGCAGCAGCGAAGATATCAACGATGCGCTGAACTACCGCACCATCACCAAAAATATTATTCGTCACGTTGAGAATAACCGTTTCTCTTTGCTGGAAAAATTAACTCAGGATGTGCTCGATATCGCACGCGAACATCACTGGGTCACTTATGCTGAAGTGGAGGTCGATAAACTTCATGCGCTGCGTTATGCCGACTCGGTGTCCATCAGCCTAAGCTGGCAACGCTAAGCGCCCCCTGCGGGAGGTTGTATGAGAATTCTGCTTACCGGCGGCACCGGGCTGATTGGCCGCCATTTAGTTTCGCGCTTGCTGGCGCTGGGCCATACGGCGTGCGTCGTGACCCGTTCTCCGGAAAAAGCCCGGCAGATGCTCGACGCACGCGTCGAGATTTGGCCAGACTTGCAGAAGGTGTCCACCCTCGACGGTATTGATGCAGTCATTAACCTCGCTGGTGAACCCATTGCCGACAAGCGCTGGACCCACGCGCAAAAGCAGAAACTGTGCGAGAGCCGCTGGGTAATCACCCAGCGTATCAGCGAACTCATTCAGGCGAGTGAGACGCCGCCGAACGTGCTGATTTCCGGCTCGGCCACCGGCTACTATGGCGATCTTGGCGAAGTCGTGGTCACGGAAGAAGAGCCGCCGCACAACGAATTCACCCATAAGCTGTGCGCCCGCTGGGAGCAAATCGCCTGTACCGCCCAGAGCGACCGCACCCGCGTCTGTCTGCTGCGTACCGGCGTGGTGCTGGCCCGCAACGGAGGGATCCTCAGCAAAATGGTGCCGCCGTTTAAGCTTGGGCTCGGCGGCCCCATCGGCAACGGCAGGCAGTACCTGGCGTGGATTCATATCGACGATATGGTCAACGGCATCCTGTGGCTGCTGGATAACGATCTGCGCGGTCCATTTAATATGGTCTCTCCCTACCCGGTCCGTAACGAGCAGTTTTCCCACGCGTTGGGGCAAGTCTTAAACCGTCCGGCCTTTCTGCGCGTTCCCGCTCCCGCTATCCGCCTGCTGATGGGAGAGTCGTCCGTTCTGGTTCTCGGCGGTCAGCGCGCGCTGCCAAAACGGCTGGAAGCCGCCGGATTTACCTTCCGCTGGTACGATCTGGAGGAAGCGCTGGGCGATATTCTGGGCTAGCGCCGCTTGCGTCTATCCGGTGATAGCGCCTGGCTATCACCGGCCCTCCTCACCTGGAAGCCGCCTCACATTAGCTGCAAGTATTAGCGCAGCGCGACACAAACCGTGAAGCCCTAACGGTATGCGCACAGCGATGAGGCGCAAAACTGTTGACGCTCGTCAACACTCGTTTGATACTCCCCGGAACAACGCGATGAAGGAACATCCCGATAAACACATCAGAGCGGCCATTGCCTATGCGTTGGCTCGCGGATGGCTATTTAGCACCAGCAGCGGTAGCGCTCACTACTTTGGGCGGTTGAAGTGCGGTATCGCAGAACACCGCGAACATAGGATGAGCATCTGGTCGACACCAGCGGTACCGATTCATCATACGCATGGTTGACCATTGTCAGCCAAAGCATTCATAGCACCAGAGGCAGGTAACAATAGCACTCTTTAACTTCACACTCACGCTTTCCGGCGCCACCATCAGCACGCCCGGCCTGGAAGACGCCTTATATGCGGCACATTGCGATGACGCATTAATCTGCTTCTACGGTACCGCCGTGTACCTCGACTTCGACCGTGAAAGCGACTCCCTGGAACATGCCATCCTCTCGGCTATTCAGGACGTTGAATCAGCCCCTGGGTTGAATGCCCGCGTTGAATCTGTCGACGCCGCGCTGGTCGGTCTGAGCGATATCGCAGAACTGACCGGCGTTTCTCGTCAGGCTATCGCCTTGCTCAAAGACGGCGCGCGCGGAAGCGGCCAGTTTCCCGGGCCTGTACAGCGCGTAAAAGGCAACTCTCCGCTATGGCGTTGGCAAACGGTCGTGGAGTGGCTGGTTGCCGAGGGGCGGATTCCTGCGCAATCGCCGGTGGTTGCCCATGCCCGCACGCTGGATAGCCTCAATCTCGCACTGCAGCTGCGCGCGTCAACTGAGAGCAATACGGTACTGCACTATTTTCAAGGTCTGGAACGCACAGCGGCTCGCGGTTAATAGGCTGTTATCGCTCGTTTTCTGGTGCTAAGGTTATCCCTTACGATTTTGCGCAATGGCACTCTTATGGCAATCATTAGCACTTCACGGCTACAGCTTTCCCCCTTCAATGAACACGACTGGCACTTCTTTTTACAACTGCGACAAAACCGCGAAGTGATGCGCTATATGGGCGAAGTGCTGGATGAAGCGGCGATACGTACGGTATTTAATGCGCGCTGCCGGGAAGCCGGGATTTTCGTGATCCGCGATGCTGAGGGTACACCGCTGGGCGATATTGGCCTGCGTATCAGCAGTAAAAACCCGCACGAAGCGGATGTCGGTTACGCGCTATTGCCTTCTGCGCAGGGTAAGGGCTACGCCAGCGAAGCGCTCGCGGCCATTTGCGACTATGGCTTTTACCAGCTTTCGCTGTGGGCGATTAATGCCTGGGTGCTGGGCGATAATCAGAGTTCGGCGCATCTGTTGGAAAAGCACGGATTTGTCCGCACGCAGGTGCTGGAAAAAGCCTATCAGCTTAACGGTGAATACTTTGACGACTGGGTGTATCGGCGGGAAAGCGCCCTCACTCATCCGTGAGGGCGAGAAGGGTTATTTTAGTGCGCCGCTGAGGAACTGCTGCAAACGCGGGCTTTTCGGATTACCGAACACCTCTTCCGGTTTGCCTTCCTCTTCAATTTTCCCCTGATGGAGGAAAATGACGTGCGAAGAGACATGGCGCGCAAAGCCCATTTCGTGGGTCACCACCACCATCGTTTTCCCCTCTTCCGCCAGTTGCTGCATGATGCGCAGCACCTCGCCCACCAGCTCAGGGTCCAGCGCGGAAGTCGGTTCGTCAAACAGCAGCACTTCCGGCTCCATCGCCAGCGCACGGGCGATGGAAACACGCTGCTGCTGGCCACCGGACAGATGCACCGGATACTTACCCTGCTGCCGTTCGTCGATGCCCACCTTTGCCAGATACTTCACCGCCCGCTCGCGCGCTTCCTGCTTGCTCAGGCCCAGTACCTGAATGGGGGCTTCCATCACGTTCTCCAGCACCGTCATGTGGCTCCACAGGTTGAAGTGCTGAAAGACCATCGTCAGGCGCGTGCGTAGCAGGCGCAGCTGGTTTTTATCGGCTACCTTGAGCTGACCGTCATTATCGCGCACCAGACCAATATTCTGCCCATTAACGATAATCGTGCCTTCACTCGGCTTTTCGAGGAAGTTAATACAGCGCAGGAAAGTACTTTTACCCGAGCCCGACGAACCGATAATGCTGATCACGTCGCCAGCGTTAGCCTTCAGCGACACGCCCTTCAGCACCTCGTGCTCGCCGTAGCGTTTGTGCAGGTCGATTACGTTTAGTTTTTTATCAGCCATCATGTTCTCAGTGCGTAGAAGTCGGTTTCATATGCTGGAGCCAGCGCTTTTCCGCTTTGCGGAACAGGCGAATCAGCACATAGGAGATAATCAAATAGAGCACCGCAGCAATTCCAAAAGCGGTAAACGGCTGATAGGTTGCCGAGTTGATATCGCGGGCAATCTTCAGCAGATCCGGAACGGTCGCGGTGAACGCCAACGCCGTCGAGTGCAGCATCAGGATCACCTCATTGCTGTATGCGGGCAGCGCGATGCGCAGCGCCGACGGCAGAATAATGCAGCGGTAGAGCTTAAACGATGAGAAGCCGTAGGCGCGCGCGGCCTCGATTTCCCCCGCCGGCACCGAGCGAATCGCCCCGGCGAAAATTTCGGTTGTATAGGCGCACGTGTTGAGCGTTAAGGCCAGCACCGTACAGTTCAGGCCGCTGCGGAAAAAAGCGTTCAGCAGTTCGGTGCCTTTGACAATCTCCAGCGTATACATCCCGGAATAGAACACCAGCAGCTGCACATACAGCGGCGTACCGCGAAAAATATAGGTGAACAGCCACACCGGAAACTTGATGTATTTGTTGCTTGAGACGCGGGCAATAGCGAGAAACAGCGCCATAATGCCGCCCATCACCACCGACAGCACCAGCAGCCACAGGGTGATCGCCACGCCGGTAAAACGGTAACCGTCGCTCCACAGCAGCGCTTTCCAGTACTCCTGAATAATCTCAATCACAGGTCAGCCCTCTTCACGCCCACGGAGTAGCGGCGTTCGAGCAGCAGCAACACGCCATTGGAAACGGTAGTAAATAGCAGATAAATCAAGCCACAGACGATGGCGAAATAGAACGGTTCCCAGGTGCTCTTCCCGGCCAGTTGGGTGGCTTTGACCACATCTTCCAGCCCCAGCAGCGACACCAGCGCGGTGGCTTTGAGGATCACCTGCCAGTTGTTGCCAATCCCCGGCAGCGCGTAACGCATCATGGCCGGAAAAAGAATACGACGGAAGGTTTGCCCGCCGGTAAAACCAAAGGCCGTCGCGGCTTCAATATGCCCTTTCGGCACGGCCATAAAGGCCCCGCGGAAAGTTTCGGTGAAATAGGCACCGTAGATGAAACCGAGGGTGATAATCCCGGCGATCATCGGGTCAATATCAAACTGTCCGATGCCGAGCGAGTCGGTGATAAGGTTAAGTACCATCTGCAGACCATAAAAGATCAGCAGCATCAGCACTAAGTCGGGCACCCCACGAATCAGCGTGGTGTAGCCCTCAAAAATTAACGCCAGTACGCGATTTCGGGAGAGCTTGGCTCCCGCGCCGACCAGACCAATAAGCACGGCCAGAACCACTGAGCTGATAGCCAGCTCAAGGGTGACAAGGGCGCCCTGAAAAATTACCTGTGAAAACCCGTACAGCATGCTGCCAGTCCTGTCTTTACGCCCATCGCCCCGTGCGTGCGAAGCGATGGGTTACTCGTGATGATTATTCGCCGTAAACGTTAAAATCGAAGTACTTCTTCGCCAGCTTGTCGTAGGTGCCATCGGCACGCATTTCAGCAAACGCTTTGTTCAGCGCGTTCAGCAGCTCGGTATCGTCTTTACGCAGGCCCATACCGGTACCGACGCCAAACAGCTTTTCGTCTTTAATAGACGGGCCACCGAACTGGTAGTCTTTGCCAATAGGCTGTTTCAGGAAACCTTCGCTCGCCGCCACTTCGTCCTGGAACGCCGCGTCAATACGGCCGGCAGTCAGGTCAGAGTAGATATTGTCCTGGCCCTGGTAGGAGACGATTTCAATCCCTTTCGGCGCCCAGTGCTCGTTACCGTAGGTTTCCTGGGTGGTGCCCTGCAGCACGCCCACGCGCTTGCCTTTCAGCGTGGCGAGGTCCGGGGTAACCGGGGAACCTTTTTTCACTACCAGACGCGAATCGGCGGCATAAAGTTTGTCGGTAAAGGCGATTTCCTGCTGACGTTTTTCCGTGATCGACAGCGATGACATGATGGCATCGATTTTCTTCGCTTTCAGCGAGGGGATCAGGGCGTCCAGCGGGTTCTCCACGAAGGTACATTGTGTCTGGATGCGCTTACACAGCTCTTTTGCCAGATCAATGTCAAAACCCACTAATTCACCCTGGGCATTTTTCGACTCGAACGGTGCGTACGTTGGGTCAGTGCCGATACGTACTTTTTGCGGAATTGCTGCAAATGCGCTGGAAGCAGAAGCAAGCGCTAAGACCAGAGAAAAAGACAACGCCAGTTTTTTCATAATCATCCTCAACAGACCGAAATTCTTGTGGGTTTTTAGAAATTATCTGAGCAGTTATCGTGCCATCTTTCGGCCCATCAAGGCAAAGTATTCTGCCCTTCCGGCTGGCTTTTTTCTCATTAAAAATGCTTAATTATGCAACCTCGCACAACTTTCGAGCAAAAAACGCACCATCATGGTGCACCGCAAAATATATGCACCATGATGATACTTCTGACGGTTTAGTCGCCGTAGACGTTAAAGTTGAAGTATTTCTTCGCCATTTTGTCGTAGGTGCCATCGGCACGCAGTTCCGCCAGCGCTTTATCCAGCGCCGCTTTCAGCTCAACGTCGTCTTTACGTAGCCCAACGCCCGTGCCGTCGCCGAAGTATTTCTTGTCTTTTACCGACGGACCGGCAAAGTCAAAATCTTTCCCGGCGGGTTGTTTGAGGAAGCCTTCGCTGGCGGCCACTTCGTCCTGGAATGCAGCGTCAAGACGCCCGGCGGCCATGTCTGAGTAGATCAGGTCCTGATTTTGATAGGCGACCACGTCAACGCCTTTGCTCCGCCAGTTTTCATTGGCATAGGCTTCCTGAGTCGATCCCTGCAGCACACCGATATGTTTGCCTTTCAGCGCCTCCAGCGTCGGCTTAATAGCCGAGCCTTTCGCCGCAATCAGGCGAGAGTCAGCGGCATACAGCTTGTCGGAGAAGGCAATCTCCTGCTGACGTTTTTCCGTGATGGACAATGAAGAGATGATGGCATCGATTTTCTTCGCCTTCAGCGAAGGAATCAGCGCATCGAAATCGCTCCCAACCCAGGTGCACTTGATGCTGGCGCGTTTACACATTTCGTTGCCCAGATCGATATCAAAGCCAATAAAATCGCCTTTGGCATCTTTCGATGAGAACGGTGCGTAGGTGGTATCGGTACCGATGCGAATGCTCTGCGGCAGTGCGGCAAAAACGCTGGCGGCGCTGCTGAGGCCCAGCAGCAAAGAGAGAGCAAGAACCGTCTTCTTCATACGTTCCCCTATTAAATCGTGATGTTGTTAACTGCGATATAGTTATGTTGTGTTGTGCTTGCCAACCTGACATTGCATCTTCTGTGCCATATTTTTCGCCTTAACACCAAACGACGTTAAATATGTTAACAATAAGATAACAAGAGGTGAACATCAGGGAAGATATCAGCCGCAGCGTATAAATCGAGCACAAAAACGCAATCGGGATGATTTAATAGCGAGGATTTGATCGGCGTTGCAGATTTGCCCTGAAACAGGGCAAAAGATACATAAAGTGCACTTTTTCGTGCGCGGTCAGGCGCCCGACCAGCGGGTAAACAGATCGTCCGGCAAGACGATATCGAACTGATCGAGCACCCGGTTGACGGTCTGGTTGATGACGTCATCCAGCGTTTGCGGTCGATGATAGAACGCCGGTACCGGCGGCATGATGACGGCGCCCATCTCTGCGGCCTGAGTCATCAGCCGCAAATGCCCCAGATGCAGCGGCGTTTCGCGCACGCACAGCACTAGCGGGCGACGCTCCTTCAGTACCACGTCGGCAGCGCGCGTCAGCAGGCCGTCAGTGTAGCTGTTCACGATGCCGGAAAGGGTTTTAATGGAACAGGGTAATATCGCCATGCCTGCCGTTTTGAATGAACCGGAGGAGATGCTGGCGGCAATATCCCGCGCGTCGTGCACCACGTCGGCCAGCGCCTGAACCTCACGCAGCGACAGGTCCGTTTCCAGCGACAGCGTCTGCCGCGCCGCCAGACTCATCACCAGATGCGTTTCCACATCCGGCACAGATTGCAGCACTTCAAGCATACGCACGCCGTAAATAGCGCCGCTGGCGCCGGAGATTCCAATGATGAGTCGTTTCACGATGACCGCCTTGTATCCGTAATGGCGCCAACTTTGCCGGATTACGGCGCCAGACGCAACCGCGACGCGCTGGCGTCGGTCACAGAGCTTTCGCGGGCCACCAGCCTTACCGGCAGCAGCAGGTTTCTTTCGCTCTCCTCACTGAGCAACAGCTGGAAAGCATCACGCCCCAACTCACGTTTATCGACGGCCACCGTCGACAGCGGCGGGTGCGCCCAGGCTGCGGCGTCGATATCATCGAAACCGACAATCGCCACGTCTTCCGGGACGCGAATCCCCCGGCGCGCGCATTCGCGCATTGCTACCAGCGCCGCCACGTCGTTGTAGGCGAAAATCGCATCCGGCGGCTGCGCCAGCGCCAACAGCTGTGACATCCCCTCCACCAGCGCCTGCTCGATATCCTTCACCGGCGGCACCTCAATGCGGTACGCCGCTGGCAGAACCAGACCGGCGTCGAACAGCGCCTGCTGATAGCCCTCAACGCGTTGGCGAATACTGTAGTGGCGCTGCGAAGTCCCCAGAAACGCGATACGCGTTCTCCCCTGCTCAAGCAGATGGCGGGTCGCCACAAAGCCACCGTGGTAGTTATCGGGATTCACACAGGGAAAATCCGCCGCCCACAGGTCAACTAGCGCCACCGGCAGCGCGGCCTGGCGGAGCTCGGCCAGTACCTCCGGCTCAAGATATCCCGCGCAGATGAGCGCGTCCGGCTGATGCAGATTAATCAGCTCCGCCAGCGCGTCTTCCGGGCCAATCGGCTGGAAGCTCATCGCGATGTCGTTTTCACGGCAGGCGTCTGCCACGCCGAGCATCACCGTGGAGTAGAATGGCAGCGCACTGGCGATATTGTGTTCGCGGTGCAGCAAAAACAGCAGCCGCTTGATGCGCCCGCTGCGCAGGCGGCTGAAGTCATACCCTTCCGCCTGGGCAATCGCCAGAATACGCTGTCGCGTTTCATCGCTCAGCCCCGGCTGCCCTTTCAGCGCACGAGAAACTGCCGCAATCGAGACGCCGCACGCGCTGGCAATGTCTTTGATTCGGGTTTTCTTCACCATCCTTCGCTTTACCTCATTAACGGCCTGACGGGACAAAGAGTATCACGCGTGGTCATCCCCCCTGCAATCTTAAGTTTTATTTTTACTAAACATTTTAATACCCAGCACCAATATGTGTTCCCGTCGGCGTAAAACCCTCTTCACTCAACATAAATTGTGATAACAGTCACTATTTTTGGTTTATTTATAGTAAAAATAAGATCAATTTCACCATTTGAAATCTACGTTATATACCCACATCTCGCCCAGGTTCTATCCTCAACGCCGCTAGTTATTTACTAAAAATTCGTCAGAGATACGCCGTAATGACTTTTTGAATCATCACACCCTGTTCGAGGATTGGTTATGACCATTGCTGATAACCTGAATACCGATGTCCAGACCGTTGATGCGGGAGAGACGCTCTCTACCCGCGAAAAGATAGGCTATGGATTAGGCGATGCCGGCGGGCATTGCATCTCAGATTTGATAAGCGGCTTTTTACTTTTTTTCTACACCGACGTCTTTGGGCTCAGCCCGGCTATCGTCGGCGCGATGTTCTTTACGCTGCGAATTTTCGACGCGATTTCCGACCCGGTGATGGGCGTGATTGCCGACCGCACCCGCAGCCGCTGGGGGCGCTTTCGTCCGTGGCAGCTGTGGACAGCTGTCCCGCTTGGCATCATCGGCATTCTGACTTTTACCGTGCCGGATATGGGGCCCAACGCAAAAATAGCGTGGGCGTTCGGGACCTACTTCCTGCTCTCCATCGGCTATACCGCCAACAACGTGCCCTACTGCGCACTGATTAACGCCATCACCAACCGCCACGATCAGGTGATGTCCTGCCAGTCCTGGCGCTTTGTGCTCAGCGGTATCGCCGGGTTCCTCGTATCTGTCGGCTTGCCGTGGATGGTCGAGTTTTTCGGCAACGGCAACCTGGCGAAAGGTTATCAGTACGGCGTGAGCGTGCTGTGTACCATCGGCATGGTGCTGTTTCTGTTGTGCTTCTTCTGGGTCAAAGAGCGCGTCCCCTTATCGCTGGCGGGCAATTTCACCCTCCGCGAACACCTGAAGGGGCTGCGTAAAAATGATCAACTGCTGATGATGCTCATTATGTCGTTCCTGCTGGTGAACATTCTGTGCATCCGCGGCGGCGGCTATATGTATTTTATCTCCTACGTGCTGCAAGGCAGTGCGGCCTACATGTCGCTGTTCTTCGGCATTCTGACGATTGCCGGGATCGCTGGCGCGGTGATCGTCAATCCGCTCTCCCGCCGCGTGGATATGGTACGTCTGTACTACTGGACTAACCTCGCGCTGGTTGCTTTCGGCATTGGTATGTACTTCCTACCAACCGGCCCGCAGTTCCAGAGACTCTGGCTGATCTGCATTGCGGTTAACAGCGTGATTCAGGGCTTCACCCTGCCGCTGCACTTCTCGATTATGGCCTTCGCCGACGACTACGGTGAATGGAAAACCGGCGTGCGCTCCTCCGGCATGAATTTCGCCTTTAACCTCTTTTTCATCAAGCTCTCCTGGGCCTCTTCCGGCGGCATTATCAGCCTGATCCTGATAATGGTGGCCTACCAACCAGGGCTGGGGAACCAGACGCCAGCGTCTATTCATGGCATTACCCTGCTGCAAAGCCTGGTTCCAGCGCTGTTCCACTTTGTCCTCGCCCTGTGCCTGCTGAAGTGCCGTCTCAACGGCCCGATGATGAAACGTATTTCTACCGATCTTCACCAAAGACATTCACACATTTCTTGAGGTAAACATGATGCAGTCTGATGTGATTGAAGCCGATCTGAACCGTATTACCGTCACCGACCCGTTCCTGGGCGAATATCAGCGGCTGATCCGCGATGTGGTGATCCCTTATCAGTGGGAAGCGCTTAATGACAATCTTCCGGAGGCAGAGCCGAGTCATGCGCTGGCGAACTATCGCATCGCCGCCGGGCTTGAACAGGGTGAGTTTTACGGCATGGTCTTCCAGGACAGTGACGTCACCAAATGGCTGGAAGCGGTCGCCTGGTCTCTGAGCCAGAAGCCGGATGCCCGGCTTGAACAAACCGCCGATGAAGTGATTGAACTGCTGGCGCAAGCACAATGTGAAGATGGTTATCTCAACACCTGGTATACCGTGAAAGAGCCGGGCCAGCGCTGGACCAACGTCGCCGAGTGCCACGAAATGTACTGCGCCGGACATCTTTTCGAAGCCGCCGTGGCGTTCTTCAACGCCACCGGTAAGCGCCGTCTGCTGGAAATTGCCTGCCGATTTGCCGATCATATCGACACCGTTTTTGGCCCGAACGACGGCCAACTGCGCGGTTATCCCGGGCACCCGGAAATTGAGCTGGCGCTGATGCGGCTTTACGAAGTCACACAAGAGCCACGCTATCAGGCGCTGGCCAGTTTCTTCGTCGAAGAGCGGGGTCAGCAGCCTTACTATTACGATATTGAGTTTGAAAAACGCGGCGGCACTCGCCACTGGGTAGGCTGGGGCGATGCCTGGCCGGGAATGATCAAAGACAAAAGTTACACCCATGCGCACAAGCCGTTGTCAGAACAGAATGAAGCGGTCGGCCACGCGGTGCGTTCGGTGTATCTAATGACCGGCCTGGCGCATATCGCGCGCATGACCCAGGATGAAGAGAAGCGCCAGACCTGCCTGCGCATCTGGAACAATATGGTGCAGCGCCGCATGTACATCACCGGCGGCATTGGCTCACAAGGTATCGGCGAAGCCTTCACCAGCGATTACGACCTGCCGAACGACACCGCCTACGGCGAGAGCTGCGCCTCCATCGGCCTGATGATGTTTGCCCGCCGCATGCTGGAGATGGAGGGCGACGCCCACTACGCCGACGTCATGGAGCGCGCGTTCTACAACACGGTGCTGGGCGGCATGGCGCTGGACGGCAAGCACTTCTTCTACGTAAACCCGCTGGAAACGCACCCAAAAAGCATTCCGCATAACCATATTTACGACCACATCAAGCCGGTACGTCAGCGCTGGTTCGGTTGCGCCTGCTGCCCACCGAACATCGCGCGCACGCTTGTCGCCATCGGCCACTATCTCTTCACCCCGCGCCCGGATGCGCTGTTTATCAACTTCTACGCCGGTAGCGAAGCGCAGTTTACGGTGAACGATCGGATGCTGGCGCTGAAAATTGAGGGCAACTATCCGTGGGATGAGCAGGTCACGATTCGCTTTAACCACCCACAGGCGGTCGAACATACGCTGGCGCTGCGCCTGCCGGAATGGTGTGAATCACCGCAGGTGCAAGTGAACGGTGAAGCCGCGCAGGGCGAAACCATCAAAGGCTATTTGCATCTGCACCGCCAATGGCAGGAAGGCGACGTGATTACGCTGCAACTACCGATGACCATCCGCCGTGTCTACGCGAACTCGCGTGTGCGCCATAACGCCGGTAAAGTGGCGATTCAGCGCGGGCCACTGGTCTACTGCCTGGAAGGAGCGGATAACGGCGCAGAATTGCACAACCTGTCGCTGCCAAAAACAAGCACGTTTCGTGAACTTCAGGGCGTTGGCGTGCTGAAAGGCAAAGTACTGATCCAGGCGGAGGGGCTACGCCTCCCGACTGCGCAGGAAGAGAAACCGCTGTACAGCTTTGATAATCGTCAGACGGTCGCCGAAAAGCAGACCTTAACCTTTATTCCGTGGTTTAGCTGGGCCAACCGTGGCGAGGGCGAAATGCGGATTTGGGTGGACGAGGCGTAACCATAAAAAAGCCGGATGGCTGCTACGCCTTATCCGGCCTACAACAAGGGTGGACCGTAGGCCGGATAAGACGCGATGCGTCGCCATCCGGCATGTCCTGATTTATCCTTCGTTATGCATCTCTAAGTTTTCCACTTCATTCTGCAGCTGAACGGCTTTCGCATCGTCGTTACGCAGCGAGTCGAGGAAATCGAGATAGGTCTGGTCAACGTCTTTGGTCACGTACACACCGTTAAATACCGAGCACTCAAACTGTTGAATATCCGGGTTTTCTGCGCGCACCGCGTCAATCAGATCGTCAAGATCCTGGAAGATAAGGCCGTCGGCGCCGATGATCTGACGAATCTCATCCACTTCACGCCCGTGAGCAATCAGCTCATTAGCGGTTGGCATATCGATACCGTAGACGTTCGGGAAACGAATTTCCGGTGCCGCAGAGGCCAGGTAAACCTTCTTCGCCCCGGCTTCGCGCGCCATCTCGATAATCTGCTCAGAGGTGGTGCCGCGCACGATGGAGTCATCCACCAGCAGCACGTTTTTATCACGGAACTCGGCGCGGTTGGCGTTCAGCTTACGGCGAACGGATTTACGACGCAACTGCTGGCCCGGCATGATAAAGGTACGGCCCACATAGCGGTTTTTCACGAACCCCTGGCGGTACGGTTTACCCAGAATACGCGCGATTTCCAGCGCGATATCACAGGAGGTTTCCGGAATTGGAATGACCACGTCGATATCCAAATCTTCCCACTCGCGCGCAATCTTCTCGCCAAGCTTGGTGCCCATGTTCACGCGGGCGCTGTAGACGGAGATTTTGTCGATAAAGGAGTCCGGACGCGCAAAGTAGACGTACTCAAACAGGCATGGATTGCTGACCGGGTTATCGGCGCACTGACGCGTAAACAGCTGCCCTTTTTCGGTGATGTAAATCGCTTCGCCCGGCGCAACATCACGCAGGAATTCAAAGCCAAGGGTATCCAGCGCCACGCTTTCGGAGGCCACCATGTACTCGGTGCGGCCGTCGCCCACGTCACGTTTACCCAGCACCAGCGGACGGATACCGTTCGGGTCGCGGAAAGCCACCATGCCGTGGCCGATAATCATCGCCACGCAGGCGTACGCACCGCGAATCTGGCGGTTGGTCGCGGCAATGGCGGCGAAGATGTTGTCGGCTTCCAGCGGATAATGGCGGAAGTTATCCAGCTCGCTGGCGAAGATATTGAGCAGGATTTCTGAATCAGAGGTGGTGTTGATGTGGCGGCGTTTTTCTTCAAACAGCTTCTGACGTAACTCGTGCGCATTGGTCAGGTTACCGTTATGCGCCAGCGTAATGCCGTACGGGGAGTTCACGTAGAAAGGCTGGGCCTCAGAAGCGCTGGAGCTGCCCGCCGTTGGGTAACGCACGTGGCCAATACCCATATTGCCCTGCATACGCTGCATGTGGCGGGCTTCAAAGACATCGCTCACCAGACCGTTCGCCTTACGCAACCGGAAGCAGTTGTTGGCATCAATGGTGATGATGCCAGCGGCATCCTGTCCACGGTGCTGCAGCACCGTTAGCGCATCATAAATCGACTGGTTTACCGGCATGACACCGGCGATACCGACAATACCGCACATACGTCTTTTCCTCGTTAAGCAACGACCCAAAGCTTATACTTTGGGCAAGAAACTTGACGAGCTTTGAAGGTATTCAAAAAACCATCTGATAACCGGCGAAAAATAGGGAATAAACTGCGACTGCTGCCAGTCTTCGCTTTTTGCCATACCGGTAAAGGTGTCGAGGAAGAACAGGATAGCGGCGATAATCAGCACCCCGCGCAGCGCGCCGAAGCAGACGCCCAATACCCTGTCGGTACCCGACAAACCGGTTTTCTCCACCAGCTGACCTATCACGTAGTTGACGATAGCGCCGACGATGAGCGTCGCGATAAACAGCGCCGCAATAGCAATCCCATTTCGAACCCGTTCGTCTTCAAAGCCCGTAAACCAGACAGACAGGTCAGTGTAGTAATGGCTGGCTACGTAAAAAGCACAACCCCACGTGACCAACGATAGCGCTTCACGAACGAAGCCACGGATAAGGCTCACTAAGCAAGAAAAGCCCAGCACCGCGATAATGGCGTAATCAATCCAGACCATATTTGTCCCACGATTTTACGCCCTGTCATCCAGTTCGGGCGCATTCTAACAGAAAAAGAAAACGTTTGCGTAGGGATTTCCTTCCCTGGCATAAATAAAAAATGGCGCTGAAAAAATATTCAACGCCATCGTTTTTCTGGTCGCTTTCGGCGTTGTTTGTGGCCCCTCACCCTAACCCTCTGCCCAGAGGGGACCGTAGGGAGCCGTCGATGAGCTTCGCGCCGACTTACTCTCTCGCCCCTTTGGGGAGAGGGCCGGGGTGAGGGGAAAACCCCACGCCTTAGTTCGGCGTATACCCCATCACCACACCGCTCAGCCCCGAGAGCTGTTTAAGCTCACCAAGCGAACCTTTCAGCTTATCTTTCGAGGCATCAGGGCCGACCAGAATACGGGTGATTTTACCCTGAACCGGCGTCGAAGGCGACGTGAAAGCGTGATAGCCCGCGCCGCGCAGACTGGCCACAATTTCGTTAACCTTGTCGGCGTTCTTCAGCGCACCGAGCTGCACCACGTAGGCTTTACCCACCGGCGCCGGTTTCTCTTCCGGCGCGGCTTTTGGCGGCGGCGTGGTGGCGGCAACCTGATCCGTCACCGGCTTCGGCTGCGGTTTCGGTTTTTCTACGGGTTTTGGCTTTATCGGTTCGGCCGTTGGCGGGATCTGCTCCAGATCGCCGTTACCGTTTACCGCCAGACGGCTGGAATCGAGCGACGGTGCCGCGGCATCGCCAGCGCGAACTTCTTCCGCTGCGCCTTCCGGCGGCTGTGCAGGCAACGCCTGCGTGGCCGTCGGCAACATATCCGGTTCATCGCGATCGCCTGGTTTAGGCACCAGCGGGATAGCCGCAAACTCATCCTGATAATGCTTTTTTTGCCCGTCAAGCAGCCCTGGCAGCACAATAACGCCCAGAGCAACTAACACAATTGTCCCGACAAGACGGTTTTGAAACTTACTTGCCACCGGCACTCCCCGCGTCTAACTCTTCCATCACATGCGCTACCGTGTGGAAAGACCCACACACCAGCACCGTATCTTCCGGCGCGGCGTCCGCCATTGCGGCATGCCACGCCTGCGCCACGCTGCTATACACGGCCCCCGCGCGCAGATGTTCGCGCAGTTGTTCGGCCGTCGCACCGCGCGGCCCTTCGAGAGGCGCACAGTACCAGCTGTCGACGACGTTTTCCAGACAGGCCAGCGTACCGGCAATGTCCTTATCATGCAGCATACCAATAACCGCCAGTACTCGCCCGGTTTTCGGCAGCGATTTGAGACGCCCGGCAAGGTAGCCTGCGGCATGCGGGTTATGCGCAACGTCGAGAATCACGCGAGGCTGCAGTTGGATGGTCTGGAATCGGCCCGGCAGAATCGCGCTGGCGATGCCCTCGCGGATAGCCTCTTCGCTCACCTTAAGCCCACTGGCGCGTAGCGCAGCTAGCGCGGTGGCGGCATTCGGTTGCGGGACGTTCGGCAGCGGAAGATGACGCAGTTCCCCCCGCGCGTCGCTAAAGGTCCAGTGCTCAGCCTCAACCGTATAGTTCCAGTCGACGCCACGCTGCATCAGCAACGCCCCCTTTTCTCGTGCAACATCAGCAATGGTGTGCGGCATATCCGGTTCGCCCACCACCGCCGGTCGCCCGCCGCGGAACACGCCCGCCTTTTCGCGGCCAATACTTTCACGATCCGGGCCGAGCCAGTCGGTATGGTCCAGCGCGATACTGGTCACTACCGCGACGTTGGCATCGACAATGTTAGTGGCGTCCAGCCGCCCGCCGAGGCCCACTTCGAGAATCGCTACGTCAACATTTTGCTGCTTGAATAACCAAAGCGCCGAGAGCGTGCCGTACTCAAAATAGGTTAACGAGGTCTCGCCACGCGCCGCCTCAATCGCGGCAAACGAAGCCGTATGGGCGCTTTCTGCCAGCTCCTCTCCCTGTATGCGGACACGTTCGGTATAGCGCACCAGGTGCGGGGAACTGTAAACGCCCACTTTGTAGCCCGCCGCCATCAGAATGGTTTCCAGCGTTCGACAAGTGGTGCCTTTGCCGTTGGTGCCCGCAACGGTGAAAACAAACGGCGCGGGTTGCAGCACGTCGAGCGAACCCGCGACCTGGCTGACGCGCGCCAGCCCCAGATCGATGGTTTTTGAATGGAGGTTTTCCAGATAAGAAAGCCACGTAGCCAGGGGCGACGTGGCCTGAGGAATAAGATGTTTGTCCATGGTGCCCGCAACTTTCAACGGTGAATAATAGCAAAAAGGGCAGCGCCAACCGGCCCTGCCCTTTACATCATCAGGCCTCTGGTTCCTGATCCGGTACCGGCGGTACCACCACGCTTTCGCGCGGCGCGTCCGGATTCGGTGCCGGGAGGTTCATCAGCTTCGCCAGAATACTGGCCAGCTTCAGACGCATTTCCGGGCGGCGAACGATCATGTCGATCGCCCCTTTTTCGATGAGGAATTCACTGCGCTGGAAGCCCGGCGGCAGTTTCTCACGAACGGTCTGTTCGATAACGCGCGGGCCGGCAAAGCCGATCAGCGCTTTTGGTTCCGCGACGTTCAGGTCGCCCAGCATCGCGAAGCTGGCGGAAACGCCGCCCATGGTTGGGTCGGTCAGCACGGAAATATACGGTAAACCGCGTTCCTGCATTTTCGCCAGCGCAGCAGAGGTTTTCGCCATCTGCATCAGGGACATCAGCGCTTCCTGCATGCGCGCGCCGCCGGATGCGGAGAAGCAGATCAGCGGGCAGTTGTCTTCCAGCGCCTGCTCAACGGCACGCACAAAGCGCGCGCCAACCACGGAACCCATAGAGCCGCCCATAAAGGAGAACTCAAAGGCCGCAGCGACAACCGGCATTTCATGCAGGGTACCCTTCATGACCACCAGCGCGTCTTTCTCACCCGTCTCTTTCTGAGCGGATGCCAGACGATCTTTATACTTTTTAGAGTCACGGAACTTCAGCACGTCTTTCGGCTCAAGTTCGCTACCCAGTTCTACCAGGGACCCTTCATCCAACAGGCTATGCAGGCGATTACGCGCTGACATACGCATGTGGTGATCGCACTTCGGGCAAACCTCGAGGTTACGCTCCAGCTCGGCGCGATACAAAACCTGACCACAGCTATCGCACTTGGTCCATACCCCTTCCGGGATGCTCGCCTTGCGGGTAGGTGTGATGTTGCTTTTAATTCGTTCAATCCAGCTCATTGATAACCTTTCTGCCTGAACCTGGTCGATGCCAGTTTTGCCATTAAGGGGCCGCGCATAATGCCACTTTTCCCCTTCATAGACCATGAATGTTGCACATTAAAACATAACAGCCCGAAACTTGGCATAAAAAAGTGGTCGAACCGCGAAACATGTCGTAACAGGGCACGGCTGAATCGTGCCCCGTGTGCAGGGTTTATTTTGCCTGTTTTGCCGCCTTGCGACGGTGACGGATCACTTCGATTACCCCCGGCAGCACCGACAGAACGATGATAGCCACAATCAGCAGCTTCAGGTTCTCTTGTACCACCGGCAGGTCGCCGAACAGATAGCCGGCGTAGGTGAACAGCAGCACCCACAGCAGCGCGCCCGCGACGTTATAGAGCGCAAAATGACGATAGGACATGTGGCCCATTCCCGCCACAAAAGGCGCGAATGTTCTGACGATGGGGACAAATCGTGCCAGAATAATGGTTTTCCCACCATGTCTATCGTAGAAGGCATGGGTCTTATCCAGGTAGCTACGACGGAAAATTTTCGAGTCTGGGTTGCTGAACAGCTTCTCGCCGAACAGTCTGCCAATGGTGTAGTTCACCGCATCGCCGACAATCGCCGCAATCACCATCAGCACAACCATCACGTGCACGTTGATGTCGTTCGTCGGCAGCGCGGAGAGCGCCCCGGCGACAAACAGCAGCGAGTCACCCGGCAGGAATGGCGTCACCACCAGCCCCGTTTCACAGAACAGAATCAGGAACAGAATGGCATACACCCAGACGCCATACTGCGCGACCAGCTCCGCCAGATGCACATCAATGTGCAGAATGAAATCAATTAAAAAACGGATAAGATCCATATTGTTTAGCCCCAAATGACTACGTTAGTCCGCCAGAAATAGCGGGCCCATCGGCACGGAAGGCAGCGCAAAGTGTGCGGGGTAGTCCACCGCCACCAGATACAACCCTTCCGCTTTCGCCGTTGCGGCGGCAAGCGTCCTGTCCTTTGCCGCCAGCAGTTCTGCAATCCAGCTCTCCGGCTGGTTTCCTGCGCCAACTTCCATCAGGCTGCCAACAATATTCCTTACCATATGGTGAACAAAGGCGTTCGCTTTAATGTCCACCACAATATAAGCACCGTAACGCGTCACGTTGATGTGCATAACGTTACGCCACGGCGTGCGCGACTGACACTGGACCGCACGGAACGAGGTGAAGTCGTTTTCACCCAGCAGGCTTTGCGCCGCGCGATGCATCCGCTCAGCGTCCAGCGGCTGGTGATAGTGCGTCACCCCCTGGCCCAGCACCGCAGGACGCAGGCGGTGGTTGTAAATCACGTAGCGATAACGGCGCGCCGTCGCGCTAAAACGCGCGTGAAAATCGTCGGGAACAGCTTTCACCCAACGTACCGCAATGTCACCAGGTAAATTCGCATTTACGCCGAGCGTCCACGCCGCATCTTTACGCGCCGCGTGGGTTTCGAAGTGCACGACCTGGCCGGTCCCGTGTACGCCCGCGTCGGTACGCCCGGCGCAGAAAACGTTAATCGGTTCGTTAGCCACCTGAGAGAGCGCTTTTTCCAGCTTCTCCTGCACGCTGCGCACTTCATTTTGCCGCTGCCAGCCGTAGTATTTGCTGCCGTCGTACTCAATGCCCAGCGCAATTCGATAGACAGGCAGTTGCTCCATTTCAGACATCAGTACAGATACTCCTGCACCAGTTTCTCGGCGATTTTCACCGCCATCAGCGCGCCGCCAAAGCGAACGTTATCCGCCACCGACCAGAACTGAACCTGCTCCGGCATGCCGTAATCGTTACGCACGCAGCCCACGGACAGATGGGCGCTACCGGTGGCATCACCGACCTGAGTCGGGAATTCGCGCTCTTCAGACAGCACAATATCTTCGCCGCGCGCAAAGGCGTCTCGCGCCTCTTCCGCCGACAGCGGGCGCATGGCTTCAAACGTCACCATCTGCGCATGACCATAGAATACCGGCGACTGAATGCAGCTGGCGGAGATCATCAGGCCGTCGTCCTGCATGATTTTACGCACCTGATCAACAATACGACGCTCGTCGCTCACCGCGCCTTCACGATCCGGCAGCATTGGCAGCATGTTGAACGCCAGCTGGCGGCCGAAGAAATCATCTTCATCAATTGGAATACCGTTCAGCAGCTTGGCGCTCTGCCCGGCCAGCGCGTCAACGGCTTTTTTACCGTGCGCCGAGGCGGAGATCAGGCTGGTGACGTTGATGCGCGACAGGCCGCCGTCATCAATCAGCGGCTTCAGCGCGGCCAGCAGCTGGCTGGTCTGGCTATCGGCCACGGCAATCACGTTACGATTGCGGTAGTCGGCCAGCACGAATGGGTTCACTTCCGGCACCACCAGCGGTACGTCCGGCTCCAGCGCAAACAGGCCGCTGAGATCGATAACCAGACAGCCGGCGTTAGTGGCCTCTTCAACATAGGTCGCGCTGGCTTCCACGCCAGCCGCAAAGAACGCCAGCTGCGCCTGCGTCCAGTCAAACTCCGCCGCATCCTGCACTCTGACCGATTTACCGTTAAAACGCAGATGTTCGCCCGCGCTGTCGGTGCGCGCCAGCGCGTAGATATCACCCACCGGGAACTGACGTTCAGCAAGGGTTTCAAGCAGGGCTTCGCCTACGGCGCCGGTTGCGCCCAGGATGGCAATATTCCAGCCTTCAGACATGGTGATTTACTCCAGAAAAAAAGCGGCTCTGCCGGAGTATCCGGCAGAGGCATTAAGAAGACATTAACAGTGTACGGCGTTAAACCCGAGTTTTTGCAGCAGCGCGGCCGCATCGGCGTCATCGCACTCGACGGTCAGCGATGACCATTCGCGACGCTCAAGATAATTCTTGCGCAGCTTATCGAATTCGCCCGGGATCCCCGCCACTTTCCGCAGCGGCGCGTCATCGCGGCGCACATCATACACCAAATGCACCAGTCTTTTCAGCGTAGGCTGATCGAGCGGGCCGTGCAGGCTAATCCGGCCGAATTCCGGCGCGGGCAGCAGCGACGAGAGCGCCACTTCCTGCGGCTGGCCGATAAACTGGCTATAGGCTTCAAACACCTGGGTGGTGCCGCGCGCCTTCCCTTCCAGGGTGTAGCCCGCAATATGCGAAGTGCCGAGGTCGACTTTATCCAGCAGCGCCAGATTAAGATCCGGCTCCGGTTCCCAGACGTCGAGCACCACGCTCAGCTTCTGCCCGGCGTTCAGGCATTTCAGCAGCGCGGCGTTATCCACTACCGGGCCGCGGCAGGCATTGATGAGAATAGCGCCCGGCTTCAGGCTGGCAATCAGCGCCTCGTTGGCCAGATGCAGCGACTTATACGGGCCATCTTTATACAGCGGCGTGTGGAAAGTCAGCACGTCGGCCTGCGCCACCAGCTCGTCCAACGAACGGAAATCGCCCTCTTCGCCGTTGTCGGCGCGCGGCGGATCGCAGAGCAGCGTTTTGATGCCCAGGGCTTCCAGCCTTTTTTGCAGGCGTCCGCCTACGTTACCCACGCCGACAATACCGACGGTGCGGTCGGCCAGCGCAAACCCATCGCGCTCGGCCAACATCAACAGCGCAGAAAACACGTACTCAACGACCGCAATCGCGTTACACCCCGGCGCGGCGGAGAAACCAATCCCTGCCTGTTCCAGCCACGCCTGATCGACGTGATCGGTGCCCGCCGTCGCGGTGCCAACGAACTTAATCGCCTTATCGCCCAGCAGCGCTTCATTCACCTTAGTGACCGAACGGACCATCAGCGCATCGGCATCGGTTAACGCCTCGGTCGGGATCGGACGGCCTGGGACAGCCTTAACTTCACCCAAACGGCTAAAAAGTTCGCGGGCGTAGGGCATATTTTCATCAACGAGGATTTTCACGGTTCAGTACCTGTCTGAGAACGAGAGTAAACCGGGGAAGTGTGCCATAATCTGGCCGCCAGGCATACTTGCGCCGGGCATCAGTATTCGGTTTGGAAAGGATCAATCATGACGCAACCCATTTCAGGTATGCCCGCGCGCCCTCCGGGGACAGGCCCCACTCCGCTCTCTCCTGCCGGAGAGCAGCCGCTTAGTACCCAGCAACGCACGGTGCTGGAACGACTGATCACGCGCTTAATAGCAATGACCTCGCAGCAGAATGCAGAGGTTTGGGCGGGCGTAAAACACGATCTGGGTTTGAAAAACGACACGCCGCTGCTGGCGCGCCACTTTCCTGCCGCCGAGCAGAATCTGAATCAGCGTATTGGCGCAGCCGAACAGAAGCTCAGCACGCGTCAGACGCTATCGCAACTAACTGAACTGCTGAACCAGGGGAATAATCGCCAGGCCGTCAGCGACTATATCCGTCAACAGTATGGGCAAACGGCTCTTAGCCAACTGACGCCGCAGCAGTTGAAAAACGTGCTGCAATTGCTTCAGCAAGGCCAGCTCTCCATACCGCAGCCTCTGCAACGCCCGGCGACCGATCGACCGCTGCTGCCTGCCGAGCACAACACCCTGAATCAGCTGGTGACCAAGGTTTCCGCCGCCACCGGTGACTCCAGCAAGCTTATCTGGCAGTCGCTGCTTGAGCTTTCCGGCGTGAAGTCCGGCGATCCGTTACCCGCAAAGCACTTTAACGCGCTGGTGACGCTATTGCAGGCGCGCCTGACCCTCAGCACGCATCCAGCCCCGACGCTCAACGTTTTACAGGCGGCGCTCAAACAACCGCTGGAGCCGCAGGAAGGACAAACACTGCGCGATTTCGCCCAGCAAAACTGGAACGCCACCCCGCAGACGGTGCTTACCCAGGTACAGGTACAGGAGCTGCTGAACCTGCTGTTCCTTAAGCGTATCGAACGCGAACGCGTGGCCCACGCCCAAACCCTGGAAGCACGCGATATCCAGCCTATTTATGCGCCGTTCGTGCCGGTTATCAGCACGCTGAAATCGTTGTCGGCGCGCCCGGGATTGGCCTTTGTGGCGATCATTGTTGCCGCGATACTACTGTGGCTGCTGCTGTAAGCTCAGCAGCTGCGCGATGGTCGTCATCACCGCGTCTTCCTCATTACTGCCAGTGATATATCGCGCCGCCTGTTTGGTTTCGTCAAAGGCATTACGCATGGCGAAACTCCAGGCTGCGCGCGTCATCAGTGCAATATCGTTCAGACCATCACCAAACACCATGGTCTCATCTTTGCTAACTCCAAGCCGTTGTTGCAAAATTTCCACCGTGTGGCCTTTATGGACCCCGACGTCAGCGATATCAATCCACGCATCTTCTGAGACCACGATATAGGCCTTATCAAAAAAGTCGGCGAGATGTGGTTTTATCTGCGGGCTACGACCTTTGATATCGAACAGTGAGATTTTGACAAAGTCGTGCGCCACCTCCGCGAAGGAGTCCACCTGCACCACATGGGCATACGACATTTTTACCTTTGCCAGCATATCCGGCACAATTGACGTTTTGACGTAGGCGCCGTGCGGCGTACAGGCGATAATCACCGGCTCGCTGTTCACGGCTTCCAGCTTGGCGATAATTTCTCGCCCCAGCGCATTTTTAATCAGCGACTGGTAGACATATTCGCCGTCATGCTTAATGCGCGTCGCGCTATCGCCAAGGATCCAGAAATCACGGACCTGTTCACCAAAAAGTTCCTCAACGCGTTCACACTGCTTGCCGGTACACAATGCGAAAGCCACGCCCTGCTGCGCCATCAGATGTTTAATGTGTACAAACCGCTCGCGGTTGTAATCGCCGCCACGGTTTAAAAAAGTGCCATCAAGATCGGTAATAATCAGCTTAATCATAACGTTTCCATGAATAAGCGCCGGTCATTGACCGGCGCACAATAAACTTACCACCACACTTCGGCTTGTACCCCGGCCATAAACTCATCTTTACTGTCATCGTTAAACTTAAACTGCGACAGCTGGTTATCGATAATATTGATGTAGGTGCCGTAGAAACGAATTTCCGGACGCGAACCTAACAAACTTGGCCCAACCTTAAAGGCGTGGTAGAGCGTGGTTTTGTAGGCCGATTCTTTGAGATCCTGGCCCTGCTGGGTCGTGTTTTTCTGCGCAAACCAACCCAGCTCGACACCGGTTTGGTTCCAGGTATCCCAAATCCAGGCCGGGCGGATAACGGCGCGGAAACTGTTAAAATCGCTGTGCGCGCCGCTCTCATAGCTATAGATGTCTTCGCCATGCGACCAAACCAGCGCGTTCGCCATGATAATGCGATCCGCCAGATACATTTCACCCTGCGAGATTAAGCGCCAGGCGATACCATTGCTGTGATCGCCATAGTAGTAACGTCCGTTCGCCATGGAGTCACTGGCACCGGAGAAATTGGAGAAACTGCTGGCGTAGGAGTTATTCGCCACCTGGAGGGTAAATTCGTTAAAACCTTTGCGTTCAAGCTCCTGACGTACGATCCCGGTCGCCATCCAGGTATCTTTCATCTCAAAGTAGCTATTGTTACTCTCATTATTTTTCTGATCGTCCGTCTTATTGGCAAACGCGTATTTACCCATTAGCGACAGTGAACCATCCTGCCACAGTGGAATATTGCGATAGCGTAGATCGACGGAGTTGGTGTTCATCTGGGTAGTATTGTTGAAGTCCCGCGAGTAAACATCCACATCGTTGCGGCTTAATGAGGCGTCGAACTGACCGACGCCCAGGTTCCAGTTCTGAATACCCACCGCCGCCGCGACATCAGTGGTCAGCGTTTTCCAGTCCAGCATCTGAATTTCGTACTCCGGCAGCTTATGCTTACCCACCCAGAAATCCGCCTCAGGAGCGAACGGCAGAAAGCCTCGCGTCGTCAGGAAGATATCACTGAACTGCATGATATTTTCGTTATCGCTGTCGCCGAACCAGGCATCGTTATACTGCTCACCCACGTTACCATCATAGGTCACCACGGCATTGGCGGTTTTTCCATCCTGATTGTAAACCCGCTGGTTGAGCGTTAAGTCAAACCAGCCGCTCATTTCGTTACCGAAACGACCTAGCGAACCGGCGGCATAGGTTTGTGAAGATCCGTGGTTAGACGTTCCCCACCCGGAGCGGAAGTAGCCTTCATAGCTGAAACCGATATCCTCTTTCACAAACTTACTGATATCTTTCATGGTTACGCTTTCAATCGTCGGTTTATTTCCTTCGGTATTAATAACCGCCACCTGCTGCGTTGCCGTTACCTCCGACTTCGACACCCGTGTTTCTTTTTCACTATTCTCATTTTCAATATTTTCCGCAGCCGGTGACAATGTCGTTATATTTGTTGCAGTCACATTGCGTTGATCATTTTCTTTAATACTTTTTTGCAGCGTGGCGACTTTTTCTTTATAGCTCGACAGCTCGGACTGCGTTTGTTTCAGCGCTGTTTTATTGGCCGACAACTCCGCTTCCAGCATCTCCAGGCGTTGTTCAACGGTTAATTTTGCTGCCATCACTTCGATTGGCGATAATGCTACCAGAATAGATAATGACAACAGACTAATATTCAATGCACTTGAATTCATAGGATACCCTTAAAATATAATTATAATGCTCCTTCAGCCATCGCAGGCTGAAGGAGGAGTACAAATACAGAGTGAGTGTTCTAAATTATTCGTCTTTCCCTGACGAAAATATCTAATGAGGGATTACGAATTTTGTTCTGCCGCTGCGGACGTATTCACTTTATTGGCGGCAATAACGAATGGCAGGTAGATAAGCGTCGCCACAACTAGACACAGTACGCCGACAAATAGCGCCATCCAGTTGCCTCCAGTGCCAAAGAAGGCAATCAGCGGCCCCGGCGTGGTCCACGGTACGGCATAGGCAATCGGCGGAATTATTTCCAGAGTTATAAAGAAATACCCTATCAGCGAGTTAACGAACGGTACCAGAATAAACGGAATCACCAGGATCGGGTTCAGTACAATCGGCAGGCCAAACATCACCGGTTCGTTGATATTGAATAACCCCGGCACAAAGGCCATTTTCGCTAAATCGCGGTAATCTTTGCGGCGCGAGGCAATAAAGATCGCCAGCAGCAGCCCTAAGGTCATTCCTGAACCGCCGCAGTTGGCAAAGGCGTCGTTAATTCCTCCCCAGGTAATGGGATATGGCGCGCCCCAGGTTGAACCGTGCGATGCGGCATAGGACAGGTTTTCCAGGTTCGCTTCGGAGAAAATGGTTTCGCGAATCGCCGCTACGGTATTCGGCCCATGAATACCAAGGATCCACAGGAAGTTCGCCACCAGCCCCAGAATCAGCACCGTGAAAATGTTGGTGCCCATGTCTTTCAGCGGTGCCTGAATCAGGGTGTAGATCAGGTCATTCAGCCCGTTCGGCGAGATTTTTGACAGCAGGTAGTTCACTATCGAGAAAAAGATCATCACGAAGAAAATCGGCAGAAGAACTTTAAAGGAGCGAGCCACCGCAGGCGGCACTGCCGCAGGCATGTTGATCGTCACCTTCGGGTTACGCGCCAGTCGGCAGAAAATTTCACTGGCGAGCAGCGCCACAATAACCGCCACAAACAGCCCCTGCGGCCCCAGATATTTGGTAGTTAGATAGGCCTGGCCGTCGATAATGGTATACGGCGTATAGACCACGAAGAAGGCACCAATCGCCGTCAAACCGCACAGCAGATCGTCCTGCTGGTAGCTGATAGCCATATTGCGAGCCACGAGGAAGGTGATCAGCACCGCCATGATATTCACTGAGCCGTTCATCACCGGAGTGAATATTTGCTGTGCATCAGCAAGGTTTGGGAACAGTGTTCCTAAATGCAGAATGCTGGCAATAAAGCCATCCGGCGACAGTATCGCAAAGTTGATCAGAATAATCAGCGAACTTGCCATAACAATCGGGAATGAGAGAATAAAAGCATCACGAATTGCCGAGACGTGTATCTGAGAGTTTAATTTTATAGCGATAGGAACGAGGATTTTTTCCATTCCTCGTTCAAATGAATTCATTAACCCCATAATGATCCCTTAATTTTGAATAAAAAACACATTATTTATTTAATAATTGCAGCGCTTGTTCTAAAACGGCTTTACCATCCATTTGCCCGTAACTTTTCATATCAATAACCGCAACAGGAATTTTACCCTGTACAATCGCTTCAATTTCCTTTTGCTGAAAACGCACCTGAGGCCCTAATAGCACCACATCTACGCCATTTTGTTTTATTTTTTCTTTCGCTTCAGAAATGGCCAATGCATTAATATTGGCGGAAATATCGACTGACTCCGCATGTTCACGCATCCGTTTGACCAACATACTCGTCGACATTCCCGCCGCACATACCAGCAATATATTTTTCATACTATTTATCCTTTTTAATAAAATAGGTCATTAATTGACGCCCACTTTAATAATTGTTAATTTCCGTAACTAGTATTCCGATCACAGTTAACGGCGTCGAAGTTGTTCAATAATGATGCAATACGTGAACGTGTCGCCTTTTTCTCGCCGAAATGGATTTTTAACCTTTTGTTTTAAAAAGGTTTTAGGAGGTTCAAAAGTGGTATATCAGAACATCATAAATTTGCTGAAAAACAGATTAAACAGCTCAATCTACAATGTCGGCGATCTTCTACCCTCGGAAAAAGAACTGGCGACGCTTTATGATGTTTCGCGTAATACCTTACGCAAGGCGTTAAAAACGCTGGAAGAGGAAGGGATGATTGAACGGCGGCACGGTTCAGGAACCTACCTACGTAACAAACATTTTCAGGCGTCACTGACGCACCTCGACAGCTTTACCGAAATTGCGCGCAACGAAGGCAAAACGCCCACGAGCCAGATCCTGAAATTTGAGCTGCAGCGTGCGTCGGACGATATCGCCGCCAGCCTGAAGGTCAGCCACGGCGAACCGGTTTATTACGCCAAACGGCTGCGTTTTATCGACAATATCGCCATGCAGGTGGAGGAAACCTGGCTTTCTGCCAGCCGTTTTCCCGACCTGACGATCGCCCACATGAAGAACTCCAAGTTTGCCTACATAGAAAATGAATGCGGGGTGAAAATTCTGGGTTGTTATGAATCTATCCAGCCGATTTTGCCGTCGCCAGAGGTAGCGCAGCTCCTGCACATTAGCGCGCTGGATCCGATAGTCCGGATGCAAACTCAGGCCGTCGACGAGCAGCAGAATCCCATCGACTACTCCATTCTCTACACCAACATGTTCGAGTTCCAGGTGAAATATTTTCTGCCGCGTAAAGCGACGACCGGCTCTCAGGTGCGCAGAGCCGGCCGATAAACGCTATTTGCGGAACGACCACAGCGTGACGCCAATTCCCAATATAGCGGCAATGGCGCCGCCGAGAAACACGGACGCATAGCCGAACGAGGTTGCCAGCATGCCCGCCAAGGGCCCGGAGATACCGAGCGCGATATCCTGGAACGCGGCATAACCGCCGAGCGCCGTCCCGCGTACCTGCTGCGGCACGCGCTTAACCACTTCAACCCCCAACGCCGGGAAGATCAGCGAGCAACCGGCCCCGGTCAAAGCGGCGCCGGCCAGCGCATACCATGCGTCAGGCGCCAGCCACAGCAGCAGCAGACCAACGGTTTCCACCAGCAGCGAGCCGACCGCCACCTTCACGCCGCCAAAGCGGTCAGGCATCCAGCCAAACAAAATGCGCACTAACACGAAGGTGCCGCCAAAGGCCGTCAGGGTGAAGCCCGCCATCGACCAGCCTTTGCTGACAAAGTACAGTGAGACGAAAGTGCCAATCACCGCAAAGCCCACGCCCTGAAGCGCCAGCCCTACCCCCGGCTTCCAGATAAGGCCAATTACGCTGAACAGTGATGGGCGTTCCCCGGCCATCGCCGCCACCTTACGCACCGAGCCGTTAAAGGCCCAGGCCAGCAGAGGTAACGCCATGGTGACGCCAGCCAGCACGGCAAAGCCGTATCGGCTATTGATATACAGCCCCAACGGCGCGCCGGCCGCCAGCGCGCCGAAAATCGCCATCCCGTTCCACGACATCACTTTACCAGAACGCTTCGGGCCAACCAGCCCCATCCCCCAGGTAAGCGTGCCGGTCAGCAGTTGGCTTTCACCGAAGCCAAGAATTAAGCGCCCGACGATCAACAGGCCAAATTTGACCATCGTATCCACCGGCAGCAGCGCTGCGCCAAGCCACGCCGCCCCGGCAAAGGCACAGGCAAACATGCCCTGTAGGGCAGAACGCTTGCCGCCGTACTGATCGGCAAGACGCCCGGCGTAGCCACGCGTTAATACCGTGGCGAAAAACTGGATGCCGACGGCGATACCCACCATGGTGTTACCGTAGCCCAGCTCCTGGTGAACAAATAGCGGGATTACCGGCAGCGGAATACCGACGGTTAAATAGGTCAAAAACACCGCGAACGCGATGCGAAAGAGCGACACGTTGGATGAAGAAGTACTTTCAGTTTGAGTTACTGCGGTCATGCTTTACTCCGAATGCTGAGTAAGGCGAGGATCTGTAGCCACGCCCCCTCTACCTGGCAATCAGGATTAAGGTGCGTCGGATGACGTTAAACGCTTACGCATTATCATGATGATAATGTTGAGCCGCGAGTTTGCCTGTTCTTTCAGGCCGTTGTCAACGCATAAAAAAAGGAGCCAGAAGGCTCCTTTTTCTCATCAGCCGTAAAATTACAGCTTACGCATCACCAGCGTGGCGTTGGTGCCGCCAAAGCCGAAGCTGTTGGACATCACGGTGGTCAGCTCACGATCGGTCGGTTCAGTCACGATGTTCAGACCTGCCGCCTGCTCGTCCATTTCGTCAATGTTGATGCTCGGGGCGATAAAGCCGTGTTCCAGCATCAACAGAGAGTAAATTGCTTCCTGTACGCCGGCGGCGCCCAGAGAGTGGCCGGTCATCGCTTTCGTTGCGGAGATAGCCGGGCTGTTGTCACCGAATACTTCACGAATAGCGCCCAGTTCTTTCACGTCGCCTACCGGGGTGGAGGTACCGTGGGAGTTCAGGTAGTCGATCGGCGTATCAACGCCGTGCATTGCCATCTTCATGCAGCGCACCGCGCCTTCGCCAGACGGAGCAACCATGTCTGCGCCATCGGAGGTTGCGCCGTAGCCAACGATTTCTGCATAGATATGCGCGCCACGAGCCAGCGCGTGTTCCAGTTCTTCAACCACAACCATACCGCCGCCGCCTGCGATGATGAAGCCATCGCGGTGGGCGTCATAGGTACGGGAGGCTTTTTCTGGCGTTTCGTTATATTTGGTAGACAGTGCGCCCATCGCGTCGAACTCACAGGCCATTTCCCAGCCCAGTTCTTCGCCGCCGCCGGCAAACACGATGTCCTGTTTACCCAGCTGAATCTGTTCTACCGCATTACCGATACAGTGCGCGGAAGTGGCGCAAGCAGAGCTGATGGAGTAGTTCACACCGTGGATTTTGAACGGCGTAGCGAGGCACGCGGAAACCGCAGAACCCATCGCCTTGGTAACCACGTACGGGCCAACCGCTTTCAGGCCGCGCGGGCTGCGCATTGCGTCTGCGCCAAATACCTGCGCACGGGAGGAACCGCCGGAACCGGCAATCAGGCCCACGCGCGGGTTGTTCTGGTAGTCTTCTGCTTTCAGGCCAGCGTCTTCAACCGCCTGCTGCATGGAGAGATAAGCATAGATAGAGGCATCGTTCATGAAACGGACCACTTTACGGTCGATCAGACCCGTGGTGTCCAGTTTGACGTTACCCCATACGTGGCTACGCATCCCAGAATCTTTGAACTCTTGAGAGAAAGTGATCCCCGAGCGTCCTTCACGCAGAGATGCCAGGACTTCCTGCTGGTTGCTACCGATGCTGGAAACGATACCCAGGCCAGTAATCACTGCACGTTTCATTCAATACCTCTGTAAGTCATCACTATTTTAAAGTTTCGAGTCGCAAGATAGCGTACACTTGTACGCCGAACAAGTCCGATCAGCAAATTTATGCAGAAATTTGCGCCTGCGGACGCTCATCGTTAAGATCGGCAGACTCCTTGCCGCGCGAGTAACTTACGTGAAACAAAACGCCATACAATCCGCCAACCTCGAATTTAACAGTGAGGGTACACCTGTTTCCCGAGATTTTGACGACGTCTATTTCTCCAACGATAACGGTCTGGAAGAGACCCGCTACGTTTTTCTCGGGGGTAACCAGATAGAGGTACGTTTACCTCTGCACCCGCATCCACTTTTCGTGGTCGCAGAAAGCGGCTTTGGCACCGGTCTCAATTTCCTGACGCTGTGGCAAGCTTTTGACGCATTCCGCCGTGAGCATCCTGACGCTACGCTACAAAGATTACATTTTGTCAGTTTTGAGAAATTTCCGCTGAAGGCCGATGACTTGCGCCTGGCCCACCAACACTGGCCGGAGTTGGCCCCCTGGGCCGAGCAGCTTCAGGCGCAGTGGCCGCTGCCGCTGGCGGGCTGTCATCGCCTGCTGCTCGATGAAGGGCGAGTGACGCTGGACCTGTGGTTCGGCGATATCAATGAACTGACCGATAAGCTCGACGATACCTTCAATCAGCAGGTAGATGCCTGGTTCCTCGACGGCTTCGCCCCGGCCAAAAATCCGGATATGTGGACGCCCGCGTTGTTTGCGGCCATGGCTCGCACCGCCCGCCCGGGAGGCACCCTGGCGACCTTTACCTCGGCGGGCTTTGTGCGTCGTGGGCTACAGGAAGCCGGGTTCGCCATGCGCAAGAGCAAAGGTTTTGGCCGTAAGCGCGAAATGCTGGTCGGCGAAATGATGGCCCCTCAGCCCGACGCCACCCGTACGCCGTGGTTTGCGCGTAGCGGTAGCCAGGCACGGGAAGCAGCGATTATCGGCGGCGGCATCGCCAGCGCCCTGCTCTCGCTCGCCCTGCTGCGCCGCGGCTGGTCGGTGACGCTCTACTGCGCCGACGCGGAACCCGCACAGGGCGCATCCGGCAACCGTCAGGGGGCGCTCTATCCATTGTTGAGCGCCCACGATGCGGCGCTGGCGCAATTCTTCCCGGCGGCCTATCTCTATGCCCGTCGACTGTACGATACGCTGCCCGTCGCCTTCGACCATCAATGGTGCGGCGTAACGCAGCTTGGCTGGGATGAAAAAAGCGCACAGAAGATTGCCCAAATGCTGACGCTGGGCCTGCCCGAAGAGATCGCTCACGCGGTCACGGCGCAAGAAGCTCGAGCCAGTATCGGCCTAGAGACAGGCTGCGGTGGCATTCAGTACCCACTGGGCGGCTGGTTATGCCCGGCACAGCTCACCGCAAGCGTATTTGAACTGGCGCGCCAGCAAGGGTTGCAGGCGCACTGGGGGAAAACGCTGACCACCCTCACCCGGCAGGACGAGGGCTGGCAGTTGGCATTCAGCGACGGAGAGACAAGCATTGCACCGTGCGTCGTATTGGCAAACGGCCACAACATCAATCAGTTCGCGCAAACCGAGGCATTACCAGTGTATGCCGTCGGTGGGCAGGTGAGCCATATTCCGACCACCGAAAGCCTCTCAAAGCTTGAACAGGTGCTGTGCTACGACGGGTATCTCACGCCGCAGAATCCGAATAATCAGCAGCACTGTATCGGCGCCAGCTATCATCGCGGCCAGCGCGAGATGACCTTCAACGAGGACGATCAGCAGCATAATCGCCAGCGGTTGCTGGACTGTTTCCCACAGCAGACGTGGCCGCAGGAGGTCGATGTCAGCGCTAACGATGCCCGCTGCGGCGTGCGCTGCGCCACGCGCGATCATCTGCCGATGGTCGGCAACGTGCCGGATTATGCCGCCACGCTTGCCGAATACGCCACGCTGAACGAGAGTCCAGAGACGGCGAGTGCCGCGCCAATCTATCCCGAGCTGTTTATGCTTGGCGGCCTTGGATCGCGAGGGCTATGCTCAGCGCCGTTAACCGCGGAAGTGCTGGCGGCGCAGATGAGCAATGAACCGCTGCCGCTGGACGCGCAAACGCTGGCAGGTCTTAATCCAAATCGTTTGTGGGTTCGAAAATTGCTGAAGGGAAAGGCGGTAAAATAAGCGCGGAGATGTACCGGGTAAAGAAACAGTAGGCCGGATAAGGCATTTACGCCGCTATCCGGCACTGCTCGGGCTGCCGGATGGCGCTGCGCTTATCCGGCCTACCACATCCTGCATCAGGAGTTTGCCCGGCAGCGATACCGGGCAACCCGGCTTAGCGGGAAGCCTGCTGGTAGAGGCTGTCCCACATCTCCTTGACCAGCGCCTGGTCGCGCGGCGACAGTTCGCCCGCGCCAATCGCCGTTTCCAGGCTCTGGGTCACGTTGCGATACAGCGCCTCTGCCGAGTGCGCTTCGCTCTCGTCCAGCTCGGCAACCGCCAACGTCAGGTGACCGCGCAGATAACCGCTGGCAAACAGCTCATCATCACTGGCGTGTTCCACCATTTCATCAATTAACGCCAGAATGCGTGCTTCAAACTCCGCGATCATCTTCTTTCCTCTTTCTGTAACATGGCTTAGAGATCCTCCGGCCATGGGAAGTGTTCCGCCGTAAGGCTCGGCGTCTGGTAATAATTCTGTAGCGCTTTGATAAATTTCGCCGGGCGCGGCGGGATACCCTCGTTAAGATAGGTCATCACCTGCGCGTGCACGCGCCGCTGAAAGACGATGCGGTCGGGCTCAAAATCGCCTTCGAGGTTGTCGCAGCTGACGTTGAACGGGAAGCCCGCCGCCACGCAGAACAGCCAGTCAAAGGCCTGCGGTTTTACCTCGACGTCTTCAAACTGCCCCTGGGTTTTAGCATCGCGCCCGTCCGGACAGTACCAGTAACCAAAATCAACCTGCTCGCGGCGCGCCTTGCCGGCAATGCACCAGTGGGAGATTTCGTGCAGCGCGCTGGCAAAAAAGCCGTGGGCGAAAACGATACGGTTGTAAGGCACTTCGTCATCTGCCGGAAGATAGATGGGTTCGTCGTCGCCTTTAATCAGACGAGTATTAAACTCGTCGGCAAAGCAGTCATCGAAGATGGCGATCAACTGCTGGTAGTCATGCGTCTTTGTCATTAGCTCATCCCTAACCACTGAAGGATTTCCTGTCCATGGCTGTCGTAGAGCAGCTTGGCGCTCATAACCGCCGAAACAATGACGATCATTGGGCGAATGAGCGACTGCCCTTTGCTTAACACCAGGCGCGAGCCCATGCGCGCGCCGAAAAATTGGCCAATCATCATCACAAAGCCAGTCGCCCAGATGACCTTGCCGCCGATAATAAACAGCAGCAAGCCGCCGACGTTAGAAGTGGCGTTCAGCACCTTAGCGTGCGCGGTAGACTTAGCGAGGTTAAAGCCCATCAGCGTGACGAAGGCCAGCGCGTAAAATGAGCCCGCGCCGGGGCCGAAGAAGCCGTCGTAAAACCCGACGCAGCCACCAGCGACCAGCGCGAACGGCAGCCCATAGAGACGCTGCTGGCGATCGGCTTCGCCAAGCTTCGGCGTGAGCAGAAAATAGAGACCAATGCCGATCACCAGAATCGGCAGGATCTGGCGCAGAACGTCAGACTGCACGTGCTGCACCAGCAGCGCGCCGCTCATCGAGCCGATAAAGGTCATCAGGATATTGAGCTTCTGGTCGGCCAGATTAACCACCTTGCGGCGAATAAAATAGAGCGAGGCGGAAAGCGAGCCGCCGCAGGCCTGCAGTTTATTGGTCGCCAACGCCTGCGCGGGCGGCATGCCCGCAGCCAGCAGCGCCGGGACGGTCAGCAAACCGCCGCCGCCCGCCAGGGAATCAATAAAGCCCGCCAGAATAGCGATGAGAAAAAGCGCCACCAGCATCAGCGGCTCAACCATAAATAACGCGGAGAAACTGTCCATCAGAGTACGTGTTCATCCAGTAACGCCTGGCAGGAAGGCGGCAACGGAGGAGGCGTCTTCTTCACAGGTTTGGTGGTGCCAGGTTTTGGCGGTTCGAACCAGCTTTGCAGCTCAGCGCCGCAGCCGTCACCCGCAGGCGGTGGCGCCTGCTCTTCACACTCGAAGCTATTGGCCGGGCACTTCAGCCGCACGTGCATATGCGCGCGGTGCTGGAACCACGGGCGCACTTTACGCAGCCAGTCGCGATCGCTGCCGGCCTCCAGGCAAAGCTGTTGTTTAATCGCCGGGTTGACGAAAATACGCGTCACCTCGCTGTCTTCCGCCGCCAGCTTAATCAACTGGCCGATTTCCGGTTTCCACAGGGTCGGGACTACGCGCTTACCGTCGGCGCTGACGAGATCCAACGCCTGCGGCTTCAGCAACTGCGACGAGCTCCAGCGCGTTTTCGGTAATTGCAGGAAAATATCGACATCCAGCCCGCTTTGGTGGCTGGCGTGTCCGCCGTTAAAGCGCCCGCCCGCAGGCATTCCCATGTCGCCAATCAGCATCGTCCCCATTCCGTGCTGCTGCACGTTCCGGCCCAGACGTTGGATAAACTGCACCAGATCGGGATGACCAAAGTAGCGGCGCTGATCGGTACGCATCACCTGATAGGTATCCGACTGCAACGGCAGCGCTTCGGCACCGACGATGCAGCCGTTAGCAAACGCCCCGATAGACTGGGCGCTACCGTTAATAGGTTGCGTGATTTTTTGCCACGGCGTTGCCGCCAGCGCGGTGCTGCTGGCCACCAGAGCCAGCAGCGCAATAACGGTTTTTCTCATGTTTACCAGCGTGGAATTGAGGTCGTCACATCGGCGTTTTGCGCGCGTTGGCGCATAAAGTGATCCATCAGCACGATTGCCAGCATCGCTTCAGCGATCGGCACCGCGCGGATACCGACGCAAGGATCGTGACGACCTTTGGTGATCATCTCGACTTCCTCACCAAAGCGATCGATCGTCTTGCCCGGAACGGTAATGCTCGAGGTTGGCTTCAGCGCAATATTGGCTACAATCTGCTGGCCGCTGCTGATACCGCCCAGAATACCGCCCGCGTGGTTACTCTGGAAACCGGCTTTGGTAATTTCGTCGCGGTTTTCGCTGCCGCGCAGTTTGACCACTTCAAAACCGTCGCCAATTTCCACGCCTTTCACCGCGTTGATGCTCATCAGCGCGTGGGCAATGTCCGCATCAAGACGATCGAATACCGGCTCACCGAGACCCGCCGGTACGCCGTCGGCGACTACGGTGACCTTCGCGCCGATGGAGTCGCCCTCTTTTTTGAGGCCGCGCATCAGTTCATCCAGGGCGTCGATTTTGTCCGGATCCGGGCAGAAGAACGGGTTCTGTTCCACCAGCCCCCAGTCTTTGATCGCCAGCGGAATATCGCCCATCTGGGTCAGACAGCCGCGAATGACGATACCAAACTTCGCCGCGAGGAATTTCTTGGCAATCGCCCCTGCCGCCACGCGCATCGCCGTTTCACGGGCGGAGGAACGTCCGCCGCCGCGATAGTCGCGCAGGCCGTATTTTTGCTCATAGGTGTAGTCGGCGTGCCCCGGACGAAAAACGTCCTTAATGGCGCCGTAGTCCTGAGAGCGCTGATCGGTATTTTCAATCAGCAGGCCGATGCTAGTACCCGTGGTCACGCCTTCGAACACGCCGGAGAGGATTTTCACCTGGTCCGGTTCGCGACGTTGGGTGGTATAGCGCGACGTGCCCGGGCGACGACGGTCCAGGTCGTGCTGAAGATCCGCTTCGGTTAACGGAATGCCGGGCGGCACGCCGTCAACGATGCAGCCCAGCGCCAGGCCGTGCGACTCGCCAAAGGTGGTTACGCGAAAGAGTTGTCCAATTGTATTTCCTGCCATCACGGCTCCGTTATCGTTGTTCTGTTGTTGCGTGCTGGATAAATCAGTCTTTGTACTGCCCGAAGTGGTTCTGCGCGGCGACAAGCTGCGCTTTGGTCAGCATAAAGACGCCGTCACCGCCGTTATCAAACTCAAGCCAGGTGAACGGAACATCCGGATATTGGTCCATCAGATGTACCATGCTGTTACCCACTTCACAAATCAGAATACCGTCGTCGGTCAGATAATCCGGCGCACAGCCGAGGATGCGGCGGGTCAGGTGCAGGCCGTCGGAACCAGAGGCCAGGCCCAGCTCGGGCTCGTGGCGATATTCTGACGGCAGGTCGGACATATCTTCTTCGTCCACGTACGGCGGATTAGTGACGATCAGGTCGTACTGCAGCTGCGGCGCGTCGCGGAACAGATCGGAGCGGATCGGCGTGACGTTGTGGATCATGCCGTGCTCTTCGATGTTGTATTCGGTCACGGCCAGCGCGTCGGTAGAGACGTCGATAGCGTCAACTTCCGCTTCCGGGAAGGCATAGGCGCAGGCAATCGCGATGCAGCCGCTGCCGGTGCACATATCGAGAATATGCTCGGGGCGATGGTTAATCAGGCCGGCAAAGCGATTGTTGATCAGCTCGCCAATCGGCGAACGCGGCACCAGCACGCGATCGTCAACGTAGAATTCATGGCCGCAGAACCAGGCTTTATTGGTCAGGTAAGCTACCGGGATACGCTCGTTGACGCGACGAATCACGCGCTCGACGATCAGCTGTTTTTCACTGGTGGTCAGGCGCGCGTTGCGCATATCTTCCGGAATATCGAGCGGCAGGTACAAAGTCGGCAGTACCAGTTGGACGGCTTCATCCCACGGGTTATCGGTTCCGTGACCGTACCAGATTTCGGCCGCGCTAAAGCGGCTTACCGCCCAGCGCAGCATGTCCTGAATGGTGTGCAGCTCATTGACTGCTTCTTCAACAAAAATCTTATCCACGTTGTCCTCCAGGGCATGCGTCGGGGTAAATTCGGCGGCTAGTTTGCCATGAAGACGGCGATAAATCAGCATTCTTGCGTAGGGCGCGGGGAAAAAAGCGTTTTCGCTGCAGGAACGACAACGAAAAGGTAAACTAGAGAAAAATGCGAATTTGAGAAGAATCGATGAAAAACAAAAACTCATTGAGCGAGGAGGATCAGGCGCTCTTCCAGCAGTTGATGACGGGCACGCGCAAAATAAAGCAGGACACCATAGTCCACCGTCCGCAGCGCAAGAAAATCAGCGAAGTGCCGCCCAAGCGTTTATTGCAGGAGCAGGCGGACAACAGCCACTATTTTTCCGACGAGTTTCAGCCGCTACTCAATACTAACGGGCCGGTAAAATACGTGCGCCAGGATGTCAGCCATTTTGAGCTGAAGAAGCTGCGTCGCGGCGACTACTCGCCCGAACTGTTCCTCGATCTACACGGGTTAACGCAGATGCAGGCCAAGCAGGAACTGGGCGCGCTGATCGCCGCCTGCCGCCGCGAACATGTGTTCTGCGCCTGCGTCATGCATGGTCACGGCAAACATATTCTCAAACAGCAGACGCCGCTGTGGCTAGCCCAACATCCACACGTGATGGCCTTTCATCAGGCATCGAAGGAGTATGGCGGCGACGCCGCGCTGCTGGTGCTGATTGAAGTAGAAGAGTGGCTGCCGCCGGAGTTACCGTAAGTCAACGTAGGCCGGATAAGCGCAGCGCCATCCGGCAATGTGCGCTGGATGGCTGATGGCGCTGTGCTTATCCGGCCTACAGAGAGGACTTAAGCCGCGATCGCGTTAAATCGCTTTCGCCATTTTGAGATTGCAGGGGCTCATTTGCCAGTTCAGGGTCCCTTTCCCGTTAGCATCGAGGGTGACGCTGGCAATGGCGGAAGTGGTAAACATCGGCGGAACTTCGCCAGGACAGAGTTCGGCGACCAGGTAGCCCACCAGCGGAAGGTGGGAAATCACCAGCACCGATGAAACGCCTTCATTCGCTAATGCCTGGAGATAGGCGCTGACCAGACCAATATCGCCGCACGGCGTCAACTCGGGCAAAACATCCACCTCTTTTGGCAGGTTCATGCACTCCCCTACCACTTCCAGCGTCTGTTCCGCACGCAGATATGGGCTCACCAGAACGCGACCGATATCCACTTTTTGGTCTTTCAACCAGATTGCCATCTGACGAGATTCATCACAACCACAGCCGGTCAGAGGACGAACCGAGTCACTGGCTGCATCGAGGGCAGCGTCGCCGTGACGCATAATAAACACTTGCATATTGCACCGCTTTTGTTAACCAGAAGCACCAGCGTCACCCTGAGGATGACGCGGTAGCCGGGCATTGTGCCTTATCCATTCACTGAATGAAACGCTGATTTTTACCTTACTGGCGTAAGTATAGTCAACATCTGTTTACAAAATAGCCAGAAACCTTGCGATTCATCAGGGTTCACCTACTTTGACAGCCATTCATTGAATCTGTTCATCCTCGGGCCAAAAGGTCTCTTCCCGCTCCGCCCGCTGCAAAAGTGCATCACACGGCGTAAAGCGTGGACCGTACAGACCGGCCAATCGTTGCAGTCTGGCAACCACTTCACCCGCGCCGAGCGCATCCATATAGCGGAGCGGGCCACCGAGGAACGGTGGAAAACCGATACCAAATACCGCGCCGATATCGCCATCGCGCGCGCTACGGATGATACCTTCATCAACACAACGCGCCGCCTCGTTGAGCATCAGCATCACGCAACGTTCGGCAATCTGCTCTGCCGAGCAGCGGGCGTTACGCGCTGACATGCCCGCCAGGGCGTAGACCGCGGTATCAACCTGTTTCTTGCTTTTACGCCCTTTTACACCATAAAGATAGAAACCACGGCCATTTTTTCTGCCTTTGCGATCGTCATTCAAAATTGCCTGAATCAACGTTGCAGGGGCGCTAAAACGTTCGCCGTAGGCCGCTTCCAGCACAGGGAGAATTTTAGTCCCCGTATCTATACCCACTTCATCCAGTAGCTGAATAGGTCCAACCGGGAAACCAAATTTAACTAACGCATTATCAATATCTTCCACGCGCTCGCCGTCAACAAGCATGCGCATGGCTTCGGCGATGTATGGTGCGAGAATACGGTTTACGTAGAATCCTGCTTTATCAGCGACCACAATCGGCGTTTTGCCCTGTTTCTTCGCGAGCTTGACGGTCGTTGCGATCGTCTGTTCGGACGTTCCAGCATGTGGAATAACCTCCACAAGGGGCATTTTCTCTACCGGACTGAAAAAGTGTAAACCGATAACCTGCTCAGGGCGCTGTGCGTGGGCTGCAATATCGCCAATGGGTAAAGAAGAGGTATTTGAAGCAAAAATGGTGTGAGGAGCACAATATTGTTCAATCTCACCCACCATCTTCTGTTTGAGCGCGAGGTCTTCAAAAACGGCCTCGATTACGAGGTCACGATGCGCAAAGCCCCGGTAATCGATGCTGCCGGAAATCAGCGCCAGCTGCGCGTCGCGCTCGGCGGGTTTCAGATGGCGGCGGCGTACTTTTTGCTCCAGCTGATCCCAGCTGTATTTCAGCGCGTGGTTGATGCCGTTGGCGTTGATATCTTTAATACGTACCGGCAGCTTGCCCTTAATGGCGGTAACGTAGGCAATACCGCCCCCCATCAGACCGCCGCCCAATACGCCGACCGAACCCAGCGGGCCAGATGCAACGCTGGCGCCGGGATCTTTTTTGATATCCGTACTGGCAAAGAAAATACTACGCAACGCGCGCGACTGCGGCGTCATCGCCAGCTCGCCAAAGGCGCGAGCTTCCGCCTCGTAGCCGCTGCTGGCGCCGTGCGCCAACCCGGTTTCAATCACCTGGAGAATTTTATCCGTCGCCGGGTAATTGCCCTGGGTCTTCTGCGCGGTTTTCTTTGCCGCCATGCTGAACAGCAGATGACGCCCCAGCGGACCAGCCAGAATACGATCGCGCACCGACAGACGGCGATGTTGATGATGTGCTTTACGCGCATATTCCGCAGCGGCATCGAGCAAAATCGAACGCGGCACAACCTCATCCACCAGCCCCACTTTTAGCGCCTGACGAGCTCGAAGCTGTTTGCCGGTCAAAATCATATCCAGCGCGGTGCTGACGCCAATCAGACGCGGTAAACGCTGAGTGCCGCCCGACCCCGGCAGCAGCCCCAGCTGCACTTCCGGTAGTCCCAACACCGTTCGCCCATCATCAGAACAGATGCGCGCATGGCAGGCCAGCGCCAGCTCGAGACCGCCCCCCAGGCAAGCCCCGTGAATCGCCGCCACCACTGGAATCGGCAGGCTTTGAATTTCCGCCATCACCTGCTGCCCCTGACGAGCCAGCGACTCGGCTTGCTGCGCGCTTTGACAGCGGCCAATCATATTAATGTCGGCCCCGGCGATAAAGTTATCGGGTTTGGCGGAGATAAATACCACGCCCTGCAGCGCTTTGTTATCCCGAATCAGTTTGAGGATGGTACGCACCTGACCGCCAAACTCCGCCTTTAGGGTATTCATCTTTTCATCAGGTACGTCGATGATGACCACCGCCACGTTGTCCGGGCGTACGGTGAAAGTAAATGCCGATTTCATCGCGTCCATTATTCAGCCTCCAGAACCATCGCCGCGCCTAACCCGCCCGCAGCACAGGCAGTTACCAGCCCAAAACCACCGCCGCGGCGTCGCAATTCATTGAGCGTTTGCGTGATCATCCGCGCCCCGGTTGCCGCAAACGGGTGTCCGTAGGCGATGGAACCACCCAACACGTTAAATTTGCTCTCTTCAATTTCGCCGGTCGCCTGGCTGCGCCCCAGCACCTCGCGAGCAAATTTATCGCTGGCCAGACACTGAATATTGGCCAGCGTTTGCGCAGCAAAGGCTTCGTGCATATCAATCAGCGTCAGATCGGAGAAGGTCAGCCCGGCGCGATCCAGCGCCAGCGGCGTAGACCATGCCGGCCCCAGCAGCATATCCTGCCAGACATCAATGGCGGTAAAGGCATAGCTACGTAGATAACCCAGCGGCGTCAGCCCCAGTTCTTTCGCTCGCGATTCCGTCATCAGAATCACCGCCGCCGCGCCGTCGGTTAATGGCGTGCTGTTGGCCGCCGTGACGGTGCCGTGCTGACGGTCGAACGCCGGACGCAGCTTGGCGTAGTCCGCCAGCGTAGAGTTGGCGCGGACATTGTTGTCCTGCTCCAGCGGGTTCCGGTAGGGAGGCACGTAGGCGGTCATCACCTCATCAGTGAGCTTGCCCGCCGCCCAAGCCTGCGCGGCCAGCTGGTGCGAGCGGTTTGCCAGCGCATCCTGCTGTTCGCGGGTAATGCCGTAGGTTTTGGCCATCTGTTCGGCGGTATCGCCCATACGCAGGCCGGTGGAATACTCGGCCACCGCAGGCGGTACCGGCAAGAGATCGCGCAGACGCAGCTGAGAAAAAAGTTTGAGCTTCTGGCCAAGCGTACGGGCTTTATTGGCATCAACCAACGTACGCGCCAACTTTTTACTCACGCCTATCGGCAGGACAGAAGAGGAATCTGCTCCACCGGCGATACCCGCGCGAATGGTTCCCGCCATCAGACTCTCCGCCACGTTCGCCACCGCTTGGAAGCTGGTGGCGCAGGCACGGCTCACGCTGTAGGCATCGGTATGCACGTTCATCCCGGTGCCGAGGACGATCTCACGGGCAATATTGGGCGCAGCCGGCATCTGCACCACCTGACCAAAAACGAGCTGTTCGATGACTTCGGGGGGAATTTCGCTGCGCGCCAGCATTTCACCCACCACCATTTTGCCTAAATCAACGGCGGGTACGCCGTGAAAAGCCGTCGCCTGTCGGGCAAAAGGGGTTCGTAACCCACTGACAATTGCAATGCGATCGCCCTGGCGGGTGATTAGCGGTAACGCCTGACTCATAACTCTCCCCTGTTATCGGAAATCGACCAAGTGGTCTGACCTGATAACATTCTTAACTAATTTTTTACACTTAGCCAATCAGGGAGAGGAAAAAATGCGAGCTAAAACACACTGAGCAGAAAAGAAAACGCCCCCATTGCATCGGCAGCGGGGGCGTAAAGAGAGAGGTCGTCGCAGAGGCGATTAACGCAGGCCCAACTGGAAAATCAGGGTTTCTGCTTCGCAGGCAAAGACAAAGTCGATATCCAGCTGCACGCCGCCTTCAACTTCTTTAAAGTCAGCGGTGATTTTGCACGGTTCGGACTCTACGCCACGCGCTTTTTCAGTCAGCGCCGCCAGCGTTTCTTCCGCATCTGCGCGGTTGGCGAACACGCGGCTGTAAGATGCGGTGCAGTCGGAGTTGTCCATAATGGTACCAACGTCCATGCAGCAGCATACCGGAGTTTCATCAGCACTACATTTACTCATCGTAGATTTCCTCTGTTTGGTGCACTCAGGGTGCCAGATAAACTATGCGTTTATTTTACGCCCGCCCATTGTGCGTCTCCAGTCGAGAATGTGATCCAAGGCGATAAGTGACCGAAATCACAATTAAAAATGATCTAAAACAAATTCCAGCATTCAGACGCCATGACCAAACCCGCATTTTTGCCAACCAGATCTCGTTTCAAACAACATCTTAGAAAAATCTAATAAACAATATTGCAACATACCAGCTGGTCAGACCTATACTCTCGTCACTGGTCTGATTTCTCTGTCGTAGTCCAGCCCCTACACTTCGCGCTTCTGTTACTACATGTAACATTGTTTGTATAAAAATAACTCAATGAGGTTATGGTCATGAGCCAGAAAACCCGTTACACGAAGTCTGCTCTTGCTGTCGCAGTGGCACTTGTTTCAACCCAAGCCTGGTCAGCGGGCTTCCAGCTTAATGAATTTTCGGCCTCTGGTCTGGGCCGTGCCTATTCTGGTGAAGGCGCTATCGCCGATGACGCAGGTAACGCCAGCCGTAACCCGGCGTTAATTATGATGTTCGATCGCCCGACGTTTTCTGCCGGTGCGGTTTATATCGACCCTGATGTGAATATTTCGGGCACTTCGCCAAAAACGAATAAAAGTACCGACGCCGATAATATTGCACCAACGGCATGGGTGCCTAACATGCACTTCGTTATGCCTATTAATGAACAGTTTGGCTGGGGGGCTTCGGTTACCTCCAACTATGGTCTGGCTACGGAGTTTAATGATAACTACGCAGCGGGGCCGTTTGGCGGCACCACTGACCTGCAAACACTTAACCTGAACCTGAGCGGCGCTTATCGTCTGAACAGTTCATGGAGCTTCGGCCTCGGTTTTGATGCGGTATATGCCAAAGCGAAAATTGAGCGTACAGCAGGTGATATCAGCACCGCCGTCACCGGTTTAGCGGGTCCTGGGGCGGCTAACGCTCTGGGTGTACCTTCCACCGACTCGCAGATTGCGCACCTGAAGGGTGATGAGTGGGGCTACGGCTGGAACGCTGGTATCCTGTACGAACTGGATAAAAACAACCGCTGGGGTCTGACCTATCGCTCCGAAGTTAAAATTGATTTCGACGGCGATTACAGAAGCTCAATTACCCCTATGGGGAATGCGATGCTTCCTGGTCTGGGCGTTGCAGCACCATACGGTACCAGCGGTGCCACCGTCCCTGGTTCTCTGACCCTGAACCTGCCTGAAATGTGGGAAATCTCCGGTTATAACCGCGTTGACCCACAGTGGGCGATTCACTATAGCATCGCGTACACCAGCTGGAGCCAGTTCCAGGAGCTGAAAGCCACCGGCTCAAACGGTCAGGAGCTGTTCTATAAAGACGAAAGCTTTAAAGACGCCTACCGTATTGCGCTGGGTACCACCTATTACTACGACAAAACCTGGACTTTCCGTGCCGGTATTGCGTTTGACGATAGCCCGGTTCCGGCCAACCATCGCTCAATCTCCATCCCGGACCAGGATCGTTTCTGGCTGAGCGCCGGTACCACCTATGCGTTTAACGAAGATGCCTCTATCGACGTCGGCGCTTCTTATATGCATGGTCAGAACGTCACCATTCAGGAAGGGGATTACACCTTCAAATCTGAAGGTAAGGCGTGGCTGTTCGGTACTAACTTCAACTATCGCTTCTGATAGATTGTCGACATCAAAAAAGGGTGAACAAATGTTCACCCTTTTTTATTGCTGTCGATTCGTTATTCGGAATCGATATCCTTCAGATCGCCTTCAATCGCCTGCGCATTCGGGTTCTCTTCCGGCTTCAGCTTGCCGCCATTAGCGATAAAGTCATGCTGCTGGAAGTAGGCTTCACGCACCATAATGTACGGGTCGGAAGACTGGCGCAGCAGGCCGTCGGAGTCGAGAAGCTGAGCGCGTGTCTCTACGCCTTCAACCATCCACTTGCCAATAGACATCGGCCAGGTCAGCCAGGAGAGCACCGGATAGGTGGTGTCGACCATATCGCCGCCTTCGTCACGCAGCGTGAAGCTACCGTAGAACGGAAGCTGCAGATACGGGCCGTAACCGACGCCATAGTGCCCAAGCGTGCTGCCAAAACGGTGCGGTTGCACGCGCTGCAGTTTCGGGTTTGCCATCCCGGCAACGTCAATAAAGCCACCCATCCCCAGAATGGTGTTCAGGAAGAAGCGGGTAAAGTGAACCATCCCCGTGTACGGGTCGCCTTGCAGGAATGAGTTGACCATAATGGCCGGCTCTTCAAGGTTACTGGTAAAGTTGCCAAGGCCATTACGCGCGGGCTGCGGAACGTAGTCGCGCCACGCGACGGCGACAGGACGAACAATGTACGGATCCAGCACATCAAAGTTGAAGCTGTACATCGTACGGTTAAAACCTTCAAACGGGTCAGAACGCCCCTGCTGTTCTGTTCCGGAACTTGCACAGCCCACCAGCAGTGTTGTTCCGAGCGCAAGCGCCGACAGGCGAAGCTTCATAAATGTCTCCCTGGTGATTATGGCTATCACTGATTGCCATCCATGACGGACCTTAATCGTATCCGCCTGTTTAGGTGTAAGTGATTGTAACAGCACGCCGACGATGTCTATATAGCCAATTTTGTTGATCTGATCATAGCCTGGTAAAGAGCACGCCGTGGCGCTTATATTCTAACGGTGAGAAAAAAACAAATATTACCATTTTTGCACTTTCAGAATATCTCCACCGCACCTCAATCTAACAGCCGCTACGCTTAGCAATACGTCTCTTTATTCAGGATCATTGCGATGGATGACATCAAGGTGGAAAGCGAAGAGAAGCTTAGCGGACAAAAAATCGAAATCAATGAAGACCGACTCCCCTCTCGAGCCATGGCGATTCATGAACATATACGCCAGGAAGGTGAAAAAGAGATGGAGCGCGACGCGATGGCACTGTTGTGGTCAGCAATCGCTGCCGGGCTATCGATGGGCGCATCGTTAGTCGCCAAAGGGATTTTTCATGTTGAACTGGCCGGCGTACCGGGCGGTTATTTACTCGAAAACCTCGGTTACACCTTCGGTTTCATCATCGTCATCATGGCGCGACAGCAGCTGTTTACCGAAAATACCGTCACCGCCGTCCTGCCGGTCATGCAAAACCTGACGCTGGGCAATGTCGGCTTGCTGATGAGACTGTGGGGCGTAGTTCTGCTCGGCAACCTGATCGGCACCGGTATCGCGGCGTGGGCGTTTGAGTATATGCCTATCTTTAAGGAAGAGACCCGTGATGCCTTTATTAAAATAGGCATGGATGTGATGAAAAACAGCCCAACGGAGATGTTCGCTAACGCCATCATTTCCGGTTGGCTAATTGCAACCATGGTCTGGATGTTTCCCGCCGCGGGCGCGGCGAAAATCGTGGTTATCATCCTGATGACCTGGCTAATCGCCCTTAGCGATACCACCCATATTGTGGTCGGGTCCGTAGAAATACTCTATCTGGTTTTCAACGGCACGTTGCACTGGAGTGATTTTATCTGGCCTTTCGCCCTCCCTACCCTCGCAGGCAATATTTTCGGCGGTACGTTTATCTTTGCCTTGATGAGTCACGCGCAAATTCGCAATGACATGAGCAACAAACGCAAAGAAGAAGCACGTTTAAAAGCAGAACAAGAGGCCAAAAAGCAGAAACGTGAGGAAAAACAGCTTTGAATGGCGACTGTTTGAGCAGTCAAGCGGCAGCGCACTTACCCGAATGCGCAAAAAACGCTATACTCGTGCCGCTTCGTCCCCTTAGTTAAATGGATATAACGAGCCCCTCCTAAGGGCTAGTTGCAGGTTCGATTCCTGCAGGGGACACCATATACACCTCTCCTGACGTCTACCGAATTCAATAAAACCCCCGTATAATCAGCGATAAACCCTCTTGTCCGGCTATGCGACTTCAACTGAAGTTAATCCATATCCAGGTGAATCAATAAACGTTTGGGGCCTAATTGGGTGCTTATCCTGTTCAATGAAAAATGGGCCCCCAAACTGTCGCTGAATGCGCGTCAGGTCGAGACTGCATAGGCCCAGAGATAAAGACTATAAGCTCGCTGACGGCAGAGGGCTCTATCTCATGGTCAATACTAACGGTTCAAAGTACTGGCGTATGAAGTATCGATTTGCCGGGAAGGAAAAAAGCTCTCATTTGGAACCTACCCGGACATTTCGCTTGCGGAAGCCCGTACTAAGCATGATGAAGCAAGAAAAACACTAGCGAATGATAAAGATCCTGGTGAAGTTAAAAAGCCGAACTACTTGCCAAAAGCTCTCAGTAACGAACACTTTTGAAGCGATAGCTCTCGAATGATACAACGCAAAAGTCTCAGGCTGGTCAGAAAACTACGCTGACTATGTTAACCGGGCTTTCAAAAACAATGTCTTCCCTTTGTCAGATCACAGCCGGTTAATGGGATAAAGCCACTGGAGCTTCCGTCTGTATTACAACGTATGGAAAAGTGAGGAGCGCTGGAGCTTGCCAGTAAAGTGCGCCAGCGTTGTAGCGAAGTATTCCGATATGCAATTGTTACTGGCCGCGCCGAATACAACCCTGCGGCTGATCTCGGTAGTGCTTTGCAGGGCTACAAAAAACAATATTATCCCTTTCTTACTGCTGCAGAGCTGCCCGAGTTCTTACACAAACTTTCACAATACACAGGCAGTCTATTTCGTCGCAAAGGCAAACAGCGTCTGCCAGTACGTAAGCCATCACCGGCTACACCGGGAGCGTTGAACCAGAGCTGGTCTGTTGATTTTATGCACGATGCATTAATCTGTGGTCGTCGTTTTCGTACGTTCAATGTCGTTGATGATTTTAATCGTGAGGCTTTGGAAATCGAAATTGATCTGAATTTGTCCGCCCAGCGAATGGTTTGTGTACTCGACTGGATCGCGGCGAACCGGGGAGAGCCCGTAATGCTTCGCATGGATAACGGCCCAGAATTTATTTCACTGACTCTGCCGGAGTGGGCAGAAATGCATGCAATAAAGCTGGAATTTATAAAACCAGGCAAACCGACTCAGAATGCTTTCATTGAGCGTTTTAACCGGACATACCGTACAGAAATACTCGATTTCTATCTGTTCAGGACATTGAATGAAGTGCGGGAAATCACGGAGCGATGGCTATCAGAATATAACTGTGAACGTCCGCATGAATCACTGAACAACCTGACGCCGGAGGAATACCGATTACAACATCATCTGGCCGGGATCTCAAAAAATGCGTGGAACTAAAACGGGTCTATTTACAAGTAGTACTGATTAAAATCTCACACGGTATAGCTAAGAATTTAAAGGTAGAGACATGGGGGATAATTCAGTCAGGCTACCTTTAACCCAGTATGTATGCTGGTAATTTGTAAGAAAATGTTTCTTTGTGTTTTGAGAATTTTCTCATTTTGAATAAAAGATGAAAATGCAGTTTCACAGGGGGTGCTGATAATACAACCAATAATCGTATTAAAATGCCGATATCCATTAGTAATTCAAATCTAAGAATGAGTGATTGATAGTTTTTAGCTATGAATGGCGAGGGTTGATATCACATCCTTGTTGTGTAAAAGTTCGTCTCATGTATTTGGCAATATTAATAAAATCAATTACTCGATTGTTAGGCATTTTTTAGAGGGTAGGTGTGCTTAAAAGCACACACTTGCCTTTCCATGGATGAAATAGTGTTTTTTGAGGTTATGGAGGCTTCATGAAGTATCAACATTTCTGGCCACCTAATGATATTTACTTTGGGGGTGGTGTCGCTAGCGTTATTGATGAAATGTCACTAATTACAAACGAAAGAAATTATTTATTCGTGAATCTTAATCAATATAGCTTACGTAGTACATTGGTTTTTTTCTCACGGAATAAAAATATCAATAAAATAATAATCATCATTTCCAGCTCACGATTGATGCCTTTGGCTCTTTTTTGGCTGGATAACATAAAAAATGTTATTGCTGTTTTCGATACCTCAACATCTGTGTCGGAGATGATTAAGAAAATAAGCCTATATCGACGAAATGGTGACAAGATAACGACAGGGCGAAGGGAATGTAACTTTAAGATTAGCAACAAAGATATCATGAAGATGAAGTACTTCTTAACCGAAAGCGGTATGGAAGAGCTTCAGGATAGATTTATGAACTCGCCGTCAACTTTGTATCGCTGGAGAAAAGAGATCGCCCTTAAATTCGGCGTGCGAGACCCTCGATATCTTCTATTGCCAGAATAAAATGCTATGCGTTTTCTCATTAAGAATTACAATTAAAGATCCGATCTTTAATTGTTGTTTTAGAACGGATACTGCATACAATCTCCATTTAACTAAAATTAGTAAATATAAAATTTCTAGCCTTGCTTAAACTAGAAACTGTCGTAATTTCGATAAAAATAGATACGCTGGCTAAGAACGTCAGGGGCGGTAGCGTTCCAGAAAACATCTGGGATTTATTTAAAATTAATAATTATTAAATAAGGGACTTATCAGTAATGATCAGCAAAGAGGATGTAAAAATTGCCATTATTGGACTCGGGTATGTTGGCTTACCATTGGCTGCTGAATTTGGGAAAATTTGTCAGGTGGTTGGTTTTGATGTTAATCATAAACGTATACACGAGCTAAAAGAAGGGATCGATGTCAATCTCGAAACCACAGAAGAAGAGCTACGTAATGCTCGCCATCTGACGTTTACCTCATCAATTGATGAAATCAGAGAATGCAATTTTTACATCATTACCGTCCCGACACCGATCAACGATTATAAGCAACCAGATCTCACGCCTTTGATTAGGGCAAGTGAAACTGTTGGCAAAGTACTGAGGCCTGGGGATATTGTGGTGTATGAATCTACAGTATATCCAGGGTGTACTGAAGAAGAATGCGTGCCTATTCTTGAGCGTATGTCTGCGATGACATTTAACAAAGACTTCTTCGTTGGATATAGCCCAGAGCGCATCAATCCCGGCGATAAAAAATATCGTCTGACAACTATCAAGAAAATTACCTCTGGTTCAACTGCAGAAACGGCCTGTCTAGTTGATGAGATCTATCGACAGATCATCACGGCAGGGACGTACAAAACGGAAAGCATTAAGATCGCGGAAGCGGCTAAGGTGATTGAAAATACCCAACGCGATCTCAATATCGCGTTGGTAAATGAATTAGCGATTATCTTTAACCGATTAGAGATTGACACTGAAGCCGTACTGCGAGCAGCGGGAAGTAAATGGAACTTCCTGCCATTCCGTCCTGGACTGGTTGGTGGTCACTGCATTGGCGTCGATCCCTATTATCTGACTCATAAATCTCAAGGCATCGGTTACTATCCGGAAATTATCCTCGCAGGTCGTCGACTGAACGATAATATGGGTAACTATGTTTCGGGACAGTTGATCAAAGCCATGATCAAAAAAGGGATTAATGTTGAGGGTTCTAACGTTCTGATTATGGGGTTTACCTTTAAAGAAAACTGCCCGGATATCAGGAATACCCGCATTATCGATGTTGTAAAAGAGTTGGGAAATTACAGCTGTAATGTTGATATTTTTGACCCTTGGGTGGATGCTGAGGAAGTCGAAGAGGAATACGGGATTATACCTGTATCGGAAGTCAAGGCGGCTTCTTATGATGCCATTATTGTCGCCGTTGGCCATGAGCAGTTTAAGAAGATGGGCAGTACTGATATTCGTGGTTTTGGAAAAGATAAACATGTACTTTATGATTTGAAGTATATCCTTTCACCTGAGCAGTCAGATGTGAGGTTATAATCATGACAGCTTATGATGAATTAAAAATACAACTCGTTCTTGAACCAAAACGTTGGCTTATTACTGGTGTAGCAGGTTTTATCGGCTCTGGATTATTAGAAGAACTACTCAATTTAAATCAAACAGTAATTGGGTTGGATAACTTTTCAACTGGCTATCAACATAATTTAGAGGATGTGCGTGCCGCTGTCAGTGAAGAACAATGGTCCCGGTTTACCTTTGTCCATGGGGATATCCGATCGTTTGCCGATTGCCAGGCTGTTTGTGGGAATGTCGATTACGTTTTACATCAGGCCGCTCTGGGAAGCGTACCACGTTCTTTGCAGGATCCTATCACGACAAATAGCGCAAACATTGATGGTTTTTTAAATATGTTGACGGCGGCGAGAGATGCGCATGTATCTGGTTTCACTTATGCCGCAAGCAGTAGTACTTATGGTGATCATCCCGATTTACCTAAAATTGAGGAACGAATCGGCAGGCCATTAAGCCCGTATGCGGTTACAAAATACGTCAATGAATTGTACGCAGAGGTGTTTGCTCGCAGCTATGATTTTAACGCTATTGGTCTACGCTACTTTAATGTATTTGGCCGTCGGCAAAACCCTAACGGAGCATACTCTGCAGTTATTCCTCGCTGGATACTATCGATGCTTAAAGATGAACCAATTTATATCAATGGTGATGGTTCAACAAGCCGGGATTTTTGTTATATAGAAAATGTTATTCAGGCTAATTTATTATCAGCAACGACTAATGATTTAGACTCAAAAAATAAAGTCTATAATGTGGCTATTGGAGATAGAACTTCGCTAAATGAGCTTTATTATCTCATTCGCAACGGGTTGAATTTATGGCGAGAAGAACAAATTAGCGCTGAACCAATTTATAAAGATTTTCGTGACGGTGACGTTAAGCATAGTCAGGCAGACATTACCAGAATAAAAACATTTCTTTTATATGAGCCTGAATTTGATATCAAAGAAGGACTTAAGCAAACTCTAAAATGGTATATCGATAAAAAGACTTCTTTGTATTCCTGAATATAACTATTTACCTTCCTTTCACGTGGATTAATTTAATGAAATCGTCAGGGATGTTTACACTTACAGCCATTGGCAGTTGCCGTATTGTGAGTCCGGTAAAACGAGCTCAGCCTTATTTTAATTTCCAGGCAAACTTTAAGAGAATATATGGTTTTACGCATACGAGCAGCGAGGCATTACAGCAGATTCGGTTTATTTTGGGCTTGATAGACATTCCTGAAAAGGTCCGACCATTTATTTTTAGACCTAATGTAAACTATTCAAACACCGACGTACATAGTCGTTCTGATTTCTATATCATTGAGATTTCAAGTCAGAAGAAGATTATGGCCTATGGGTTCTGCTTACAAATAAATTATTTAACCCGTCATTTCTATGAATTTTTTAGCCAAACAGAGCGGGCGCGCGTGTACTGGTCGCTGGCCACGCAAGGAAATCAACACAAACTGCTGGCCTATCTCAAAGACGATCCCTGTTTTGCCGGAATGTCGGAAGAAGATCGTGCCTTATTAAGCAATATCAATGTCGAGCAGATGGATGAGCATGCTATCGAACAGGATATGATGGAAATCGTTCAGCTTCTTGGTCGCGATCGCGTTATGTTTATGACACATGTTGATGCCGTGACTCGTGCTGGAACCGTCATTCTATCCCGTAGTCGGTTGATTAAAAATGTCGACACCATCGCCGCCAGGATGGATATTCCCTGCGTTAACCCGACAAATTTGATGGAAAAGTGGGGGCAGAAACGAGCCCTGGAAAAAAATGGCGACGATCTTACTCATTATACCGATATGTTTGGTGACGCGATCGTTGCGGCTATTTTTAAGGGAGTGATCAATAATACTAATCATCATCTTGATGAGGGGCGACAAGAGAAACAGGACCAAATACGTGAGATTACCTTATCGATCACTAAGCAGCTTGCAGATGGCGACATTATTGCTGCATCACAACAACTTTTTGCCGCATTAAGAAATCAGCAGCAAGAGCCCGTTCTAATCCAACTTCGGTCCGTAATCTTCAGCCATTTAGGTTATTATGAACAGGCTTATCAGGATATTAGTGATGTTGAGAAAATTATCGGTACGACTGACAGTACATTACGTTGTCGGCTGAGGTCTCTACATGGATTAGCGCGTTGGCAGGAAGCCTTATCGACGGCAGAGATGATGCTTTCCAATGAAATTGAAGATGAAGAAGTCCTTACCGTTGCCGCCGGCTCAGCCGATGCTTTACAGCTGTTTGATAAGTCATATCAATATTGGAAACGTGTACTATTATTGAATCCTGAAACTCAAAGCGGATGGGTTAATTTCCTGAGCAGCACGCAATATTTCCATGATGGCAACGCATTCTCTGAAGCTTTCCATGCCGGCATTCAATCGCAGCACCTAAATGATGCGTTTATGGAAACGGCGTTATCTTTGGCAATCAAATTCAGTGATGAATTGATTTTCATGCATGCGCTCGAGCAGCTACTCCGCCATGAGTCAGAATTTGCGCTGACGGTATTGTCGACGATTCATGATACCGGTCTCGTTATCCGCACAGCTTTCTGCATCAAGAATATGAGCTATCATCAGGCGCTTCGCACCTCGTATAAAGATAAAATCCACGACGTTTTTGAGGCATGGAACAATACCGCGCTGTCGCTACATTCGGTTGATGATTTTGTCTCACTGAGTACTTCGCTAGTCTATAGCTACTCTGCATTTATGGTTTATCCCCATTCACGTATTTCTCGCTTTAATAATGAAGTTAAAATGGCATGGCGCGATAAATTAAGAGAAATGTATGAGCGTGAGGATTATGAAAATATCCTGGCAGGGGCGAAAATAGTGTGGCCACTTCTGGAGTTTGATCCCGTTAGCACCGTATATTGTGCAAGAACGCTGGTGAATCTTGGTGCCTGGAAAGACGCGTGCACGTTGGCCCACATGACCTTGATTCGTAACTCGAACATTACCAGCCTGCAGTCGATTATGTTACGCAGCATACGTCATATTAACAACATTCCGTTCCTCATTGATTTGATTGCTAACGTCATGAGCATTTCTCCATCATTCCAGAATGCCTCAATGAACGAGTTGTTTGAGAAAGAGTGTCGCAATGTTGCAACCAGAGCCCTTAAATATGTACGCCAGAAGAAAACTGAAGGGCGTCTGGATGAAGCATTGTCTGTATTGATTAGCCTGAAACGAATTGAGCCTGATGTTTCTCGTCTGATGCGTGAATATAAGCAAATTATCAGATTATTTAATGAGTCACTGAAGGATGGCGGTAGCACTATCGCGTCTTATGAACATCTAGACTATGCGAAAAAATTACTCGTTTTTGATAGCGAAAATGCCTATGCCTTGAAATATGCCGCATTAAATGCAATGCATTTACGCGACTACACGCAGGCTTTGCAGTATTGGCAGCGACTGGAGAAAGTGAATGGACCAACGGAGCCGGTGACAAGGCAGATCTCGACCTGCATAACCGCATTACAAAAAAATACATCAGGGAAGTCGTAATGATTACGCAGGAAGAAAAGTTAGCTGCACTAGGAAAAACGCTTTTAACATTGAAGCAAGAGAAGAAGCTTGCGCAAGCTGTTGCATTAATTGACAGTGAATTACCGACTGAGGCTTTAACTTCATTAGCGATGCTAAAAAAAGCAGAGTTTCTTCATGATGTCAATGAAACGGAGCGTGCATACGCGCTCTACGAAACGCTGATTGCACAAAACAATGATGAAGCACGTTATGAGTATGCACGTCGTTTATATAATACGGGGCTAGCCAAAGATGCTCAGCTAATTCTTAAAAAGGTTAGCAACGGCGTGCAGAAAAAATATAACAATTATTTAGGCAAAATAAATAAGATCTGTGATTTGCTTGAACGCCTTGAAGGGAAAGCGATCCCTGTGGGGACCAACACTCGTATTATTGCAATGAAGCATGCCATCTTGTTCTATAGAAATCGTCAGCCACGGCAGCTTCCCGTCGGAGCTTTTGGTCGTCTTGTGCTCTGTACAGGCTCGCTAGGTAGCGGCGGTGCAGAGCGTCAGATTTCCAGGCTGGCTATTGAGATCGCCAGAAAATATCGGCAACAGGGGAAAATTGGCGACCTGAAAATAGAAGAGCCGGTAGAGCTCATTATTCGCTCCCTGGCACCAGAACTCAGGCAAGACTTTTTCCTGAAAGAAGTGCTGGAAGAACAGGTCGAAGTGATTGAAATCGCGAAGATTACCGGAAACTTCTTTGACGATGCGATAATAGAATCTCTGGAGTTGCGCTTATTGCTCTCTCATCTGCCGCCGGTGTGTAACTACGGCATCAAGCTTCTGGTCCCCCACTTATGCGAGCGCAAGCCGGATTACCTCTCCGTTTGGCAGGATGGCGCTTGTCTGATGATTGCGCTTGCAGCGCTGATTGCTGGCGTGCCCAGAATTCAACTGGGATTACGTGGCTTACCGCCAGTGGTGAGAAAGCGTCTGTTCAAGCCGGAATATGAGCCTCTCTACCAAGCGCTGGCGGTCGTGCCTGGCGTTGATTTTATGAGTAACAACCATTGTGTGACCCGCCATTATGCCGACTGGCTAAAGTTGGAGGCAAAGCACTTCCAGGTTGTATATAACGGCGTCTTACCGCCATCTACTGAACCCTCTTCTGAGGTGCCACATAAAATCTGGCAGCAGTTTACGCTAAAGACCCAGGATGCGGACACGACTATTGGTGGCGTTTTCCGCTTTGTAGGCGATAAGAACCCTTTTGCATGGATTGATTTTGCAGCACGCTATTTACAGCAACACCCCGCCACGCGCTTTGTGCTGGTAGGCGATGGTGATTTACGCGCTGAAGCGCAGAAACGCGCCGAACAGTTAGGGATTCTGGAGAGAATACTATTCGTTGGCGTCTCGCGTGACGTGGGGTATTGGCTGCAAAAAATGAACGTATTCATTTTGTTTTCGCGTTATGAAGGGCTACCTAATGTGCTTATTGAAGCACAAATGGTCGGGGTGCCGGTGATTTCAACCCCTGCAGGTGGATCGGCAGAATGCTTTATTGAGGGTGTTTCGGGTTTCATTCTTGATGATGCACAGACGGTCAATCTTGACCAGGCTTGCCGCTATGCAGAAAAGTTGGTCAATTTATGGCGCAGCAGAACCGGTATTTGCCAACAGACGCAGTCATTTTTACAAGAACGCTTCACCGTGGAACATATGGTGGGAACGTTTGTAAAAACCATTGCCTCTCAGCCTCGTTAATTAATGGGCAGCATTTTTCAGCTATTTCATTTATAAAATAAGTTATGAAAAAAATCATTATATTATTAACGACTTTTTTTCTGCTTTCGGGATGCACTATTCCCAGGGCGGCATTTAAATCCAGCCTGATTAATCAGGACGATCCTCATTATCATCTGGTCGAAGTTACGCCGACATTAAAACTGAGTGATGCCGATAGTATGCCGAAAACTATTGTCGATCCGGTCTTTACCGAAAATAACTGGCATTGGACATCTTTGGCTAAAGGCGATGTGCTGCATATCACTATTTTATCCTCAGGCGGGGCGGGATATTTATCCAATAACGCGAGCGGCGACCGGGCGGATTTTGAAAATATTCTTGTGACTGACGGTAATATCGTTCAGGTGCCTTATGCCGGGATAATTCCGGTTACCGGAATGGATGTGACACAACTGGCTGAAGAGATCAGAAAGCGACTTTCGCGCGTTGTCCTGAATCCTCAGGTGCTGGTGACGCTTACCGCCCGCACCGGAGCCATGGTGACGGTCGAGGGTAGCGGGAAAACGGGTCGTTACCCTCTCGAACAGAGTATGAATCGTCTTAGTCATTTTTTGGCAACCGCGGCGGCAGTAGAAAATACCAGCGCCGATATGATGGAAGTTCACGTGACGCGCCAGCAGCATTATTTCAATGCGCGACTGTCAGATATTTATCAGTATCCCGGGTTGGATATTGTCTTACAGCCGGATGACCGTATCACTCTGCGTCAAGTGACCGAGTATGTTAATGTGCTCGGCGCGGCGGGTGTTCAGGGGAAACATGCTCTGGTTCAGCGTCATTCCAGCGTAGTGGATGCTTTAGCGCTGGCGAAAGGATTAAACGACAATCTTGCTGATCCGCAGGCGGTTTTTCTGTACAAGCATAACGAAGCGGAACAGGCGAAACAGCAGATGCGTAAGCTGAATATCTATCATGTCGATATGAGCCAACCTGACTCGGTGTTTTTAGCACAGGCCATGCCGGTAGAAGACGGCGATGTTATCTATATCTCGAACGCCTCTTTGACTGATTTCGCTAAGGTGAAAGCCGCATTCGATAGCTTTTTGACCCGCGGCTCTAATTCTTTCTAACGTCGCCAAATGAATATTTTGAAAAAAAATACTTATTATTTTATGAAACTCATTACCGTCTGTGAGTTAATCGTTTTATTAATGTCACGCGATATCAAAACACGCTATAACGGTAATTTATTAAACTATATGATGGTGCTGGCCGTCCCACTGGTATGGATAACCATTACCGTTATTTCTTTTCAATATTTAAATCGCACGGTGCCCATATTTACTGACGATATCAGTTTTGTTATTGCAGGTATATTACCGTATCTGTTATTTCGTTATACCATTACCGCAACCATGCGTACCCATTCATTCTCCATATCGTTAGCGGTTGTCTCGCAGATTAAGAAAAGACATGTGATTTTTGCTCTTGCCGCAGTCGAATTTGTTAATGCAGTTATCATTTATATTATTGTTTCATTAATTAACTTTCTTATATTCTCCCGTTGGGAGGCCCAAAAACCGATCCTTATTTTTGAAGGGATGGTTATCGCATGGCTTCTGGGGTTATCGTTTGGTTACTTTTGTGACGCATTGTCTGAACGGTTTCCGCTGGTCTACAAAGCCGTTCCTGTGGTGCTAAGACCGATGTTTTTGATTTCGGCTGTCTTTTATACGGCGAATGAATTGCCTTATTCATTATTAAGCATATTCAGCTGGAACCCTCTACTACATGCTAATGAGATAGTCAGAGAAGGTATGTTTGAGGGGTATCACTCCTTGTACCTTGAACCTCTTTACCCTCTGGCATTTTCCGCAACGTTATTCCTCGCGGGCATCATTTTTCACCTGATTTGTGACACTGGAAATCACTGACTTTAGCTTCAGGAGAGACGCGTTCGTGTTCGGTTTATTAGGTTGTACACGCTATTTTGAGTCTGATAAGGGCCCGCGGGTGGTCCTTGATAAAACAGATTTTGTCATGGGCTACCATGAGCATATCGGTATTCTGGCGGCCCCTGGTTCAGGCAAAACGACGCTAACCCGGTTGCTGTGCGGCCTGGATGCTCCTGATGAGGGGAATTTTATTGGGCTACGGGGTGATGCGCTCCCGCTGGGGGCAAATGCTTTTGTTCTGCCGGGGTTAACCGGCGAAGAGAACGCGCGCATGATGGCCAGTCTTTATGGCCTGGATGGCGATGAGTTTTCACATTTCTGCTATCAATTGACCCAGCTTGAACAGCGCTATACCGACAGGGTGAGTGAATATTCTGTCACGATGAAAGCGCATCTGGCATTTGCCATTAATTTACTGCTTCCCTGCCGCCTTTATATTGCTGATGACAAGCTGTACACCGGGGATAATGCCACACAGTTGCGTATGCAGGCGGCGCTAGCTTATCAGTTGCAACAGAAAGGGTTGATTGTGCTAACGCGCAACCCTCGGCTTATTAAAGAACACTGTCATGCGTTTGGCGTACTGCTACATGGAAAAATTACAATGTGTGAAGATTTAGCGCAGGCATCTGCGCTTTTTGAACAATATCAGTCAAATCAGGCGACAATTCAAACTGATGATTACTCCTTTGATATATAATTAGAAAATATACGGATAGAGTGTGGAAAATTCAGAACGTATTAAAAAATGGAAAGAGGAAAGAGCGAAGGTAGCAGAAGAAAGCCGAGCCTCGCGACTACAACAAAAAGAGGATGAACGCGCCCTTCGCCAGACGGAAAAATCGGCCGATGCGAAAAGTCATCATCGCCCAGACGCCGGGTGGTCCGCGACGGATGCGAATTCTGTCCGTAGAGCGTCATTGGTTATTAAAGAGCGACGTGTTCAGCAAGCCAAGCAATCGCTACGTCGGCTCTTTCTTTATATTGCTTTGCCGCTGCTGGTTATTATGCTTATGTCGTGGATTTTAACCTCGCATTTTTATAGCGCGGATGCCACCTTTATTGTACAAACTGATGCCAGCCAGGATAATTTTTCTGGAGCATCTTTCTTTGGTGCAGGCAATGAGATGTCGGAGGGCTTTCAGGTTCGCGAGTTTATACTTTCGAAAGAAATGATGGAGCGGATGGAAAAAGAGCTCGGTTTTTTATCTTATTTCTCGCAAGACGATATCGCATTATTTTCCCGCTTCCACGCGCCGCTGGGTATTAATGATGATCCTTATCGTTACTATTTATCGAAAGTCTCGGTTGCTGTCGATATTCAACAAGGCATGCTGCGTTTAAACGTGAAGGCGCGGAGTGCGAAACAGGCTGAGTTTTTTGCCCAGCGCATTCTGGCTTTTGCTGAACAGCACGTTAATACCGTTTCAGCGCGGATGCAGCAGGAACGGATTTTGTGGCTGGAAAACGATGTTAAATCGGCCCAAGAGAATCTGGGGGCAGCTCGGCTTGAATTGCTAAAAATACAGCATATACAAAAAGATATTGAACCGCAGGAAACCATAAGCGCGATTTATCAATTAATTGCTGGCTTTGAAACGCAGTTGGCCGAGGCGAAAGCGGAATACGCGCAATTAATGGCGAATGGTTTGGATCAGAACCCCCTTATTCCTCGCCTGTCGGCCAAAATCAAGGTCCTGGAAAAGCAGATCGGCGAACAACGTAACCGCCTGTCAAATAAGTTAGGGTCGCAAGGCTCTTCAGAAAGTCTGTCGCTGTTTGAAGATCTTCGCCTGCAGAGTGAGATCGCCAAAACACGCTGGGAATCTGCCTTACAGACCTTACAGCAAGGGAAGCTTCAAGCGCTACGTGAGAGACGGTATTTGCTGATCATTTCTCAACCAATGGTGGTGTCTGACACCACTCGCTATGCCGATGGAACAAAGTGGTTACTGTTCTTCGTGTTGCTGGGCATCGCGTACCTGGTGACTTCTCTCCTGATAACCATCAGGCGGATGCGTGAATAAGGCGGAGTAAGGAAATACGATGAGCTTGCACTCTACATGTAAAAAAATATCGCCAACCACCCTGCTCAAACAAGAGGATTGGGAGGGACTATGTCACTATTTCGGTCAGCATCCCGAAAAAGTGCGAGATAGTGCTGGAAATGAGCAAAACATTATTCTTTTCGCTATCGCGTGTCTGCGTAAAGATGAAACAGATGCAGCGCTGACTTTGTTGTCCGACCGTGTGCTGACGGCAAAGAATAGCCGTGATTTATTGCGACGCTGGGTTATTTCGCCGCTAGCATCGCATCATCAGGACGCTGTACTACAGGTGGTTAACAAACTGCTGGCGGTGAATGTGTGCCAGCCGGAGGATGTCCTGCTGGTCGCAAGCCTGCTGCTTAAGAGTAAACAATATGCGACTGTTGCTGACTTAACCGAGCGGGCATGGCTCGCTTTTTCGAGCAATAGCAAAATTTTTGCCCTCCATTTGCGCAGCCTGACGCTGGTGGATAAAGAGTTACAGGCAATCTCGTTGGCCAGAACACAGGCGCACAAAGTTCCCCCGCGGGGAGATATGATTGCGACCTGCCTCAGTTTCTTAAATAAAAGCCGCCTACCAGAAGATCATGACCTGGCCCGCGCATTGCTCCCTTTCTTCGCGTTAGAAAGCCAGGAGTCGGCGGGGCTGGCGGTTGATACGCTGTGCGCTGTCGGTAAATATCAGGAAGCCATTCAGACCGGGGAGTCCGCATTAGCCCGTGGGTTGGATGGTGCAGCACTGCGTCGTAGCCTGGGGCTTGCCTACTATCAATCCGGCCGCAGCCGGGAAGCGAAGCTTCAGGCCGCTGAGCATTGGCGTCAAGCCCTGCAATTTAACTCCGATAATTTACGTATCGTGACCCTGTATGCCGATGCCTTAATCAGAACGGGTCAGAATGAGAAAGCCATTCCGTTACTGCAGCAGTCGCTCGCAACTCATCCTGATCTTCCTTATGTCAGAGCAATGTATGCCCGAGCACTGCGCCAGGTTGGGCAATACGCTGCTGCCAGCGATGAGTTTGTACAACTGGCAAGGGAAAAAGGGGCGACGAGCAAATGGAACCGTTATGCCGCGGCTGCGTTGTTACAGGCGGGGAAAACAAGCGAAGCGGAAAGCGTCTTTGAGCACTATATTCAGGCCAGAGCAAGCCATCTGCCTCAATCATTCGAAGAGGGGCTGCTGGCGCTTGATGGGCAAATATCTGCCGTTAATCTACCCCCTGAGCGCCTTGACTGGGCATGGGAAGTTGCCGGCAGACAGTCCGGTATCGATCGCGATGAATGGGAACGCCGGGCGAAGTGGGGGTATCTTGCAGATAATTATCTCCTCGAATGGCTTGAATGCCGTGGAGAGCAGGCCGACGAACCAATGTACCGGTTGGCCGATATATCGAATGTCGAGCAGTTTTTCCAACGGCTGCAGCTCGATAAGCGTGGTTGCATTGTTGTATCGGCTCATCTGGGCGCAATGTATGCCGGCCCGATGATCCTGTCCTTGCTGGAAATGAACAGCAAATGGGTGGCTTCCACGCCTGGCGTGCTCAAAGGGGGCTACGGTGAGCGGTTGATTTCGGTCAGTGACAAAAGCGAAGCGGACGTGGTCAGGGCCTGCATACAGACCTTACATAGTGGGCAGTCGCTTGTAGTGGCGATCGACGGCGCACTGAATTTGAGTGCGCCGACTATCGACTTTTTCGGCCAGCAGATTACCTACTCCACCTTTTGCTCTCGACTTGCCTGGAAAATGCACTTACCCACCGTATTTGGTGTTCCGGTGTGGCGAGACGGGCGCATCCATTTTGTTTTGGAGAAAATGGTCGATCCGCAGAGGTTCGAAAGCCAGTCTTCTTTTATTGAGCGCTGGAAAGACAATTACCTGAAATGTGTAACCCAAATCCTGAAAAGCGGTCCGGAAAACCTGAGACTGTCGGGGGGGATTTGGCGAAATATCACGCGCAGGGATGAATCATCTTCGGGCTGAAAAGACGTTTGCCCCGCAATGCCTTTGGCGCGCCAGGCGGGGCCGACCGCTATGTAAGACTAATGTATCGAGATACAAAAATACCAATTTTGGTAGACTTCAATATTTGATATGAAATTAAACCACAATTAATCCTGTATATTATAACAGATTTCACAGGCACCTCTGAGCTATTTAAGAAGACCAGAGGCACCTTAACTTGTATACATTCTCATAACTGTTCTATGAGAGCATACATTATTTATCAATAGTACGATGCCGAATTCCGTAAACTGTCACATTGCCAGTTCATAGAGAGCTTTTATATCTTCTAAAGAGGCCGTTCGTGGATTGCCGCCTGTACAAACATCGTCCAGAGCCGCCTGCGCCAGCTGAGGAATATCCTCCTTGCTTGCGCCCGCTAGAGTAAGCCCTTGAGGAATGCCTACCTCGCGACACAGTGCGCGCACAGCATCTACAGCAAGTCTGCGGGCATCCGCAAGGTTCACGCTATACGCTTTGTCTACTCCCATTGCATGGGCAATGTCGCGATATTTCTCCCCGGTATAGTCAGCGTTCCATTCCATGATATGCGGCAGCAGAATGGCGTTGGCGACACCGTGGGGCATGTTATAGAACGCCCCCAATGGATGTGCCATCCCATGAACCAGGCCTAGCCCCACGTTAGAGAAGCCCATCCCGGCAATATACTGCGCCAGCGCCATCCCCTCACCTCCTTCAGATTGACCGGCCACGGAATCGACCAGGCTGCGGGAAATCAATGATATCGCTTTGAGATGCAGCATATCCGTCATCTCCCATGCTCCTCGGGTCGTGAATCCCTCAATCGCATGTGTCAACGCGTCAATCCCGGTGGCGGCTTTTAAGGCTGGCGGCATGGTGCTCATCATGTCGGAATCAATGATCGAAACCAGCGGAATATCATGCGGATCGATACAAACGAATTTCCGCCGCTTCTCTTCGTCGGTAATGACGTAGTTGATGGTCACTTCGGCAGCGGTACCCGCCGTGGTCGGCACGGCAATAATCGGCACGCAGGGCTTCCGGGTGGCGGCAAATCCTTCCAGGCTGCGGACATCGGCAAATTCCGGGTTATTGATAATAATCCCGATGGCTTTACAGGTATCCTGCGGTGATCCACCGCCAATAGCAACCAGGTAGTCAGCCGACGTGCGTTTAAATACCTCAACCCCCTGCTGTACCATCGAGATAGTCGGGTTAGGCAGGACGTCAGCAAAAACGTCGAACTCCAGCCCTGAATGCACCAACAGGGAGGTGACTTTATCCACCACGCCGCACTCCACTAGTACCCGATCCGTCACTATCAACCCTTTTTTATACCCCCGGCGTTTCACTTCATCCACGATATGGTTAATCGCCCCGGCGCCAAACCAGGCAGTTTCATTAAGTATCATTCGATAAGTCATTGGTGCACTCCTTTTGATTTAATCCACAAGCTCCCGTTTTTCCACCAGCAGCACGTGCTGCGTCGCCATCACGCACTCATCGCGCTGATTAACGACCTCGAGTTTTTCCGTCACAAGGCCATATTTTGCATTACGCGGGTGATCGCGTTTTTCGCTAATAGAAATATTGACCCGCAGGGTATCGCCGATAAAAACCGGGTGTGGGAAACGTAATTTCTCATAGCCATAAGTCATGGCTTTAGAATTAATAACGCCAGCCGTCATTCCTACGGCAATGGAAAACGTTAAGGTGCCATGAGCAATACGCTGGCCAAAAGGCTGAGTTTTACACCACTCGGCATCCATATGATGAGGATAAAAGTCACCAGTCTGCCCGGCATGAATAACAATATCGCTTTCAGTGATGGTACGCCCCGTTGTTGTCCGACACTCAGACAGAGAGAAATCTTCGAAATATTTATCGATAAACATAATACTTACCTCGACAGGCGGTTATTCCAGGTGATAAACCTCTTCCATTGATGCCCACAGCTCCCCATCCTTTCGGCTTTCAAGGGGCGTCAGGCAGGGAATGCACTCATCCCACCAGCGCTGGGTAACCGGATCTGCGGCCATCTTCGCCATATCTTTTTGATAATCATCACCGTGATATTCATAATAGCTAAATAGCCAGCCATCTTTAAAGTAAATTGAGTAATTAGAGATATTACAGGCTTTAATCATGGCATTCACTTCCGGCCACGGATTAGCATGTAGTTGTGCATAATAAGCATATTTTTCAGGTTTAACCTGAATTGCACCACTGAATCGTTGGATAATTTTCATATTAACCCTCATAAATTTATTAGATAATGGCGCTTTGCTTTAGCACCTCACGAATTTTAATTTTTCGTTCTTCAGTTAATGGCCTGGTTGGGCGCAGTGAATTAACCGGCACATCGAGACCTGTCAGCTGCAACGCATATTTAATGACATTATAAAACGGCACATCCAGGCCATAGAGCGGAGGGATCCAGGAAAGCCGCTGCTGCAATGCGACAGCTTCACTCAGCTCCCCTTTTCGCCAGTGCTGATAAATACCGCAGGTCAGCTCCGGAGCAAAGTTAGCGCTGGCAGGGATCGCGCCGTCGCCGCCTAAAATTAAGGTACCGAACAGATATTCATCGTAGCCGGAGAACACGGAAAAATCGGGACGCAGCGGCTTAACGGCATGAATCACCTCGCGAATATGATTTAGTGTATCAACAGTATCCTTCAACCCTACGATATTCGGGCACGCCAGAGCCAGGCGCTGAATGCAGGAGACGGGTATCGCCTGCGCGGTCAGCGTCGGAAAGTTATACAATACGATGGGCAACGGCAGCTGTTCGGCAATATAGCGGAAATGCTCAAACAAGTACTCTTCGGCCAGCGGGTTGTACCACGGATTGATAACGACGACACCATCTGTTCCCGCCTCCAGCGCTTTACGGCCAAACTCAATCGTCGCCTGCGTGCCCGGGCAAGAGATACCAACCAGCACTGGCTTACGGCCTGCGACATACTCAATACAGAACTGCATCACTTCCTGGCGCAGACTGTCAGACATATGCGCGAATTCGCCAGCGCTACCGAGAAAGAAAAGACCATTTACGTCGCTGGCAATCAGATGATCAATCAGCCTCGACATCGCCAGCCGATCTAACTGCTCGTGCTCATCAAACAACGTCGGAACCGGAGGGATAATGCCGCTAAATGTCGTACTCATGTGTCACTCCTGATGTTCTAAAAGATATCGGTTAAAAACACCCTCGCGTCATGCTTCCCTTAACCGATAGAGTTGTTGCGCATTGTGGCTAAAGAAGCGTGTTTGCCAGGCGCTTCCCAGCGCATCAGTAAGGCGTATAAGTGTATTGACCCATGGGACGAGCCCGGTATTCAGCGAACAGACCGGAAAATTACTGGCGAAAACGACCCTGTCACCAGAGAACATCTCAAGACACTGCTCCACAACCGGGCGAACACCATTACAATCACTACCCGCAGGAATATTGACGCCGGAAACTTTGCACCAGACATGCCGCTGCAGCGCCAACGCTTGCATATTTCGCCGCCAGTTCGCCGCATAGTTGGCATCTTCCGCCAGGCGAACGCTATCAACATTACCCATATGATTTAAAACTAGAGTTGTTGACGTCCGTTCAGCCAGCACTACCGCATCCGCCAGATCTTCATTACGCAGGCATACTTCAAAACAGAGTCCCGCGTTGCCCAGCGCATTAACATTACGGATAAAGTCAGGAGTCAGGCAGGCTCCGGACGGTTGGCTGGCAACATGCAGTACGTGGCGTACGCCCTTCACCGCCGGGTGAAATGCATCGGTATCCAGCCAACGCGCTACCGCCCCGGACTGCTGCAGGTCGAGCGAGACAATGCCACCCTCAACAAAATTCGTCGGATCTGCGCAGAGATCGCGCATAAACAGGCTTTCCGACCCGCGCTGCTCAGGCGCAACGTCCACTTCAACATACAGTGCACGATCGATGCACCACCTATCATGCTCGACCAACGCGCGATAATCCTGCCAGCTAACGTCATGGTTTAGCACCGGAACCGCGCTGAGCCACGGTAGCCGAAAACGCGACAGATCCCAAAGGTGAAGATGGGTATCGGTAATGTGCAACATGCCGGACCTCCCGTAATAATCAGTATTTCACCGCGGTCGCACCGCTGGCGGTTGACTGGTAGCAGGCTTCAACAACACACATCGTTTTCCACGCATCGTTGATGTCGTTAAGCCAGACATAATTCGGGTCTTCAAGTTTGCACTGCAGGCCAGCCATCGGGCCCATAAAGGCATCCGGGAACCAGGTACCTTCAACAGGTAAGGTTCGCCATCCTTTACCATCATCAAGGATAAACTCGAATTTATCGTCGGCACCCTGTGGGTAATTCAAAATAACCCCGATCTGAATTTTAATCGCGCCCCTGGTCCCTTCGATTTTAAAGAAACACTCCTGTTTATCCGGTGCATAATCATGGCCGTGATTCGTATGAATATTGGCGCGAATGACATCGCCGTAGTCCATGATGATTGATGAACGAGTTTGCGCCAGCTCCATCATTTTAGGATGCTTCATGGTTTTGCAATAAACAGACTGCGGGTCGCCAAGGAAGAAACGAATCGCATCAATGTAATGAATGCTGTGATAATTGACCTCCATGCGCTCCTTTTCGAATAAAAACTCCCAGAGATTCCATGGTGTCTGACAAATAACACGCATTTCGACATCATGAATATCCCCCAGCAATCCTTCATTAATCATTTTTTTTGCTGCGATCATAAAGGGGGCACGACGCAGCTGGAAATTAATGCCAGCGGTAATATTTTTCTCATGACAACAATCAAGAATCGCTCTGGCCTGTTCGATAGATTCACCCATCGGCTTTTGAATCAGCGCTCCGGCATCGGAAGGTAATTTTTGCAGAATAGGTAAAATCTCAGAGGCCGGTACAGCAATATCAAATACGCAGCCCCCAGATTGCGCCAGTTCGATCAGTTCATCAAGCGTCTGGCAGGCATGAGGAATATCCCACTGGCTGGCTACGCTTTGCGCTTTTTGATAATCACGGTCATACAGACCGAGAACCTGGAACCCGGCTTGACGATAAGCAGGCAAGTGCGAGTCGGTGACGATCCCACCCGCACCAATAATGGCCACAGGTTTACTGTATTGGGGCATGTCCAGTTGCATTGTCATTTCTTTATCCTCTTTTTTAAGCTAATCCGTTGGCATATCCGACGATAACGACGGAGAGAACCAAAATCACATTACCCAGAAGCATAACTTTTTTCGGTTTTTCATAGCCTTGCCACTCACCCGTTTTCAGACCCCAAGCATTGGAAATAATCAGCGCCCCTGACAAGAACGCTATCCAGCCGATAACCGGTCCCAGGTCGCCCAGCAGCGCGGTTGACTTGGCATATAAGCCTAGCGCAGCAAACCAAATCCCCCCTGTTAACAACGCTTTAAACCATGCGAAGGAGGAACCTGGCCGGGCAAAATCACTAAACGTGTTGTTTTTTCTCAGCACCCACAGTGCATAACCGATATTAGAGATAAAGCCGCCGGATGCAAAAACGATGACATAGGCGATCAGGCTGGCGCTGACCGGATTGATACCGTCCTCCACTGCCAGAGCGCTGGCCCGACTGGCGTAGGTATAACCAATGTTCATTGCTGCAGTGCCAAACCCGGAAGCCAGCGCCATGAGCAATCCGCTGACGAACTTTTCATTTTTTACCCGCGATGCATCCTGTTTTGATTCTTTATCTTTAAGAATACCGGCTTTAGTAATCACCCCTACGCCAATAAGCATCACCGCCATTCCAGCCAGCAGCCAGCTTAATGAATTAGCGGGCGGAATTTTATTAAGAATAAATAGCGGGATTAATGAACCGAGAGAACATCCCACGCCGGTATTGATCCCAACAGTTAGAGACATACCGATATTATCAATACCTTTGCCGTACCAGATAGCGCTTATTCCCCAAAGAAAACCGCAGGCAGCAGCGATAGCTAAAATCCAGCCGGGGGTAACCAGTATATATTTTAAAAATCCTGGGACTTCAATCCACGTCCAGACAATGGGAATTATCAATATACCAATGATGGAAAATATCACCCAAAAGGCTTCCCAGGAAAATGGCCGATAGTTTTTCATACCCAGACCAAAGCTTCCCTGGAACATACAAGCGATCATCAAGACAAAAAATCCCGCTAGCATAGAGCTTCTCCTGTTAATTAGTTTATGTTTTCAAAAATAACCTCGACTCAATTGTTCATATATGTGAATTAACAACCACAAATAGAAACTAATTGAAAACTAATCCTCGTTTTTTTTATGGTCAACAGGAAAAGTAAATCAATTATTATTTTTCAATGTCGATCACAATTTCACCTAATCCGACTACAAAAGTAACAGTGGCTGTGACTCAATGGTAGTGCGGTACTACCAATTTTATGTGAAGCTCATTACAAAAAGGAGTTCTTATGGTGACGTTGAGGGGCATTACCTGGGGTCATAGTCGTGGATTTACATCCGTAGTGGCCACCGCACAGCGGTTTAACGAGCTAAATCCTGATGTCGAAATTGTGTGGGAAAAGCGTTCATTGCAGGCCTTCGCCGATGGAGATCTGGATGAACTGGCGCGACTTTACGACCTGCTGGTTATTGACCATCCGTGGGCGGGGTTCGTCGCGGAGAAAGCGATTCTTTTGCCCCTTCAGGACTATTTGCCAAAAGCTTACCTTGACGATCAGGCAGCAAATTCAGTGGGAGGCTCTCATGAAAGCTATCTTTTTAACGGCTTTCAGAGCGCTCTGGCTATTGATGCGGCAACGCCTGTCGCCGTCTATCGCCCGGATCACCTGCAACAGGGTCAATTCGTACTACCGGAAACCTGGCAAGACCTGCTCGCCCTCGCGCGCAGCGGAAAAGTCATCTACGCAGGGATCCCGATTAACTTGTTGATGGACTTCCTCATGCTCTGCGCCACCCGCGGCGGTACCTGGTTTGATGAACAGCATATCGCCAGCCGCGACACCGGTATCGAAGCGCTTGAAGCGCTGCGCGAACTGGCCAGCCACTGTTCGAAAGAGATTTTCGACTACGATCCCATCGCCGTTCACGAAATGCTTTCGTCCCGCGATGACTGGAGCTACTGCCCTTTCGCCTATGGTTATTCAAACTATTCCCGCGCCGGATATGCCCGTCACCTGCTGAAAGCCACAGATGTTGTCTCCTGGCACGGCGAACCGCTGAAAACCGTTCTCGGTGGAACCGGCCTTGCGATCTCCGCGAAATGCCAACATCAAGAGGCGGCTCTCGCCTATGCCAGCTATACCGCGTCGGCAGAGGTACAGAGAACACTGTTCTTTGATAACGGCGGCCAACCTGGACATCGCGGGGCCTGGCTTGATGAAGAAGTGAACCGCCGCAGCCTGGATTTCTTCGCCGACACCCTTCCCACTCTTGACCGCTCGGCTAAGCGTCCACGCTACAGCGGCTTTCTGAACTTTCAGGATCATGCAGGCGACCTGGTACGGGAATATGTCATGAACGGTGGTAACAGCAGCACCGTGTTCGCCAGCATGAACACGCTTTATCAAAAATCACGCGGCTTAATGGAGTAACTATGCTTCCTTTAACAGGTTTAGTGGTACTGGATTTCAGCCAGTTTCTGGCCGGGCCTTCCGCTGCGCTACGCCTTGCGGATATGGGAGCCAGGGTCATCAAAGTGGAACGTCCCCGGGGCGGAGACGCCAGCAGAAACCTGAGTCTTAACAATCAGTGGATCAATAACGACAGCCTGCTTTTCCATACTATCAATCGCGGTAAAGAGAGTTTCTCCGCCAATCTGAAGGAGCCTCGAGAGCTGGCACAGGTCAAGCAGCTGATCGCTCAGGCCGATATTCTTATCGAAAATTTTCGCCCTGGCGTGATGAATAAAATCGGTCTCGGTTATGAAGAAGCCCGTCAGCTCAATCCACAGCTGGTCTATGCCTCCGTCACCGGGTACGGTACCGAGGGGCCTTGGGTTAAAAAGCCCGGTCAAGATCTGCTGGTGCAAGCCATGTCGGGTCTCACCTGGCTAAACGGCAACAAGGACCAACCGCCGACGCCATTTGCACTATCGGTTGCTGATTCGCTTGCTGGGGCGCATCTGGTGGAGGGGATCCTCGCCTGCCTGATCCGTCGCGGCAAAACCCGGATCGGCGGGCGAGTTGAAGTTAGCCTGATGGAGTCGCTGCTTAGCATGCAGTTTGAAGTTCTGACCACCTGGCTTAACGATGGACACCAAGCCCCGTGCCGTAGCGCGGATAATAACGCTCATGCTTACCTCGCCGCACCTTACGGTATTTATGCAACCAGGAGAGGCTATATTGCGCTTGCCATGGGATCGGTGGTTGAGTTGGGCAAAATTCTGGGGGCTCCAGCTCTCGCTGAATACCGCGAACCGAACGAATGGTTCAGCCGTCGGGATGAGATCAAGCAGGTGATAGCCGGAATTCTGTCCACCGAAACCGCCGCCTTTTGGCTGGAAAAGCTTGAAAAAGCAGGCTACTGGTGCGCTGAGGTGAGTGACTGGCCAACTTTGATGGCAAGCGAGGGATTCCGCGCGCTGGATATGACTCAGGATGTTCAACTTGATGACGGCAAAACGATCGCGATGCTGAAATCGCCGCTGCGTTTCAACGGCGAGCGCACCTCCTCCTCCCGCCCTGCACCAGTGTTAGGAGCAAACACGGCGCAGATTCAGGCCGACTTTCACTTAGCGGAGGCTGATTGATGAAACCACTAACAGGCATTAATGTGCTGGATTTCAGCCAGTTTCTTTCTGGCCCCTCAGCGGCGCTTCGACTCGCCGACTTAGGGGCTAACGTAACCAAAATTGAGAATCCGGACGGCGGTGATATCTGTCGTAAACTCTATATTTCTGAGCTGCAGATTGATGGTGACAGCTCGCTGTTCCACGCGATTAATCGCAATAAGAAAAGCATCACCGTGAATCTAAAGGACGAGGGGCAAAAAAACGCCCTGCGGCCGCTTCTGGAGCAGACCGATGTGGTTATCTTTAATTACCGGCCCGGCGTCTCACAGCGCCTCGGCCTGGATTATGCAGCACTGCGGGAAATCAATCCGGGCCTGATTTACGGTGAAATTTCCGGCTACGGAGATAAAGGTCCTTGGGTTTCACGTCCGGGCCAGGATTTGCTGGTTCAGGCGCTTTCAGGTCTGTGCTGGCTCAACGGCGATAAGGATCAGCCTCCGCTTCCATTCGGCCTTTCCGTTTGCGATATTTTCGCTGGAGAGTATCTGGTTCAGGGACTCATGGCTGGGCTGGTACAGCGGGCCAAGAGCGGTAGCGGATGCCTGGTCCAGGTGAGTTTACTGGATACCATCCTCGACCTGCAGTTTGAAGTCTTAACCACCTGGCTGAACGACGGTCAACAGTCACCGGTGAGGAGCGCGGTCAATAATGCCAACGCTTATATTTCCGCACCCTATGGTATTTATCCTACCGCCGATGGTTTTATCGCGCTGGCAATGGCGCCTGTTCCTCTTCTGGGAAACCTGCTGGGATGTCCGGCACTGCTTGAGTTTAACGAACCAAAAGAGTGGTTCAACCGTCGGGATGAGATCAAACGGGTCCTGCTGGCGCACTTGCGGCATAAGAAAAGCGAGGAGTGGTTACGCATTCTGGAAGCGGAGGATATCTGGTGCGCGAAAGTGATGGACTGGCAGCAGTTGATTGCCAGCGAAGGCTTTCAGTCGTTGAAGATGTTGCAGGAAGTTCGGTTAAAGAGTGGAAAAACCCTGCAAACCACCCGTTGTCCGATAAAAATCGACGGCGAGATCTTCACAAGCACCCTCGGCGCACCGCCGCTTGGCGCACATAATCTGGGATGATACGACAACACCTTGCACGGGCTACGGAACCGCAGAAGTCTGAGAGCGAGTGTAGCCCGGACAAATACACAACATCGCCTCCGGGGGACGATTCGACGATATGCTGAAAATATCGCTATTGCGCCAGGATCCGGCACTCTTTCATCACCGCCAGCACATCCTCAAGCACCAGCGACTCCCACTCGTAGGCAAGAGTGGTCACGCTAAACGCCGCGACCATTTTTCCTGCGCCAGAATAAATAGGCAGAGCAATACACGCCGCGCGTTCGTTGGCCTCGCGTTGCTCAATCGCATATCCCTGCTGGCGTACCTCACCTAATTCGGCAAGCAATACCGGCAACGTCCCTATTGAATCGACCGTCATTTTCTCCAGCGGCGCGTCGCCATAAAGCCAGGTAATCTCCTCATCGCTGTATTGGCTCAGCAGCACTTTACCGACGGCGGTACAGTGCGCCGGGAGATGATTGCCGATATGCCGCATTAACGAGAGGTCGTCCTGGGCGAGCGCTTTCGCCAGATAAACCACCTGCCTACCGTCCAGAATCGCCGCATGGCTGGTTTTACACAGCCGTTTACTCAGAAATGCGGTCAACAAACGCAAGTCGCGGACCAGATCGGTGCTTTCAATGCAGTTAGCGGCAATTTTTATCAGCGCCAGACCCGCGTGATACAAGCGTGTATCCGGCATATAAAGTAGATAATCGTTATCGAGAAACTCCTGAATTAAACTATGAGCGGAGCTTCTGGGAATCTCGAGGCTGGTTTGCAGCTCGGTAAAGCTTAACCCCTCGCGATGGCTGGCAATCAATTCCAGCAGGCGAAAGGCTCTCTCAGCAGATTTAACCCTGGCCATTTTATTTGTCTTTATTATCCGCAATACGATCGTAGAATTTGCGCGAAGACTGATAGAAGGACTTCAGATTTTTACGCAAATGGACTTTATCCCTCTGGATGAAAGCCTCATGAATACTTAACCTCAGCTTAAAACTGTGCGCCATCGCCCCGTCGGCGTTAAGCAATTTACGCGAGAAGTCCTTACGCAGCATCACAATGGTTTGCATCAGCTTGTCATAGATCTGGTTGCCGCACAGACGGCCCATCAAGAGATCGTATTCATCAAGCAACTGATGGTAGGTTTCCGGCTTGCCATCCCCGGCAATCAGCTCCGCCATCTGGTCAATTAAGGCCTGAAAGCGAATAAGATCATCATGACTTACTACGCCAACCGCGGTGAGGTAAACCTCTTCTTCTATCAGCTTTCTTGCAGCATAGACTTCATCAAGGTTATGAATCTCTTTATGGAAGATCCAGGTCATCGTCTCTTCGGGAAGCTGCGGTTTATTTTCGCAGACATAGCTGCCATCGCCGGGTTTTATTTCAATAAGCCCAATCAGCGATAGTGCACGTAGCGCTTCACGCACCCGGCTGCGCGTCACGTTGAACATCTCCCCCATCGCTCGCTCATTAGGCAGGCGTTGGCCAGGCTTGAGCTTTCCGGAGGTAATTTGGGACGCAATCTGCTCCATAATCTGCTCGGTAAGAGTGGTTTTTTTGAGTGCTGTCACATCCATGGTTTTTCCCATATGCAGACAAAGTTCACATACTTGAATTTACGTTAGCTTTGCTGTTTGTGCAACAACTTGGTGTCCATCGCTACTTCGCACACAACCATCCTGTATCTGACATCAAACAGCTAATTAATTCGATGAGTATGAAGTCAGAGTCACAGTTTAACGCCTTTGAATGACTGGCATGACAGGAAAATAATTATGGAAGATCTGTACCAAATCGTCTTCCAGCATATTTATTAAGGTCAATGCCATTCAACACGGTACGTCCGTAACAGGTGGCGATTCGCTGAAAGGTATAAGCCCACCCTATCTCTGCCCTATCCATTATTCGGTTAAACAGCAGTAAGCTTCTTACTTTTTAACAATGTGTCAGAACTATCCTGCGCTGAACGAGCAGTATTGATATTTAATGTAATCCCTGATTCTACATCAGGCAAAATTTCAGGAGGTGATGTACTTTTCCATCACCCTCTGCAATGCATCCAGTACATCTAATCAATTAATCAGAGCTGCGCAAGTATCGCCTCTACGCTCGCTTTTGCATCACCAAACAGCATGGTGGTGTTTTCTTTAAAGAACAGTGGGTTCTGTACGCCTGCGTAGCCAGTATTCATCGAGCGTTTGAACACTACCACCTGCTCTGCTTTCCACACTTCTAGTACCGGCATGCCTGCGATGGGGCTCCCGGGATCTTCCTGTGCAGCGGGGTTGACGGTGTCGTTGGCGCCGATGACCAGCACCACGTCAGTATCACTGAAGTCGCCATTAATCTCTTCCATCTCCAGCACGAGATCGTAGGAGACTTTGGCTTCCGCCAGCAGCACGTTCATATGTCCCGGTAAACGCCCGGCAACTGGATGGATACCGAATCTTACCTTCACGCCTAGCGCGTTCAGCCGGCTGGTCAATTCCTGTACCGGATATTGCGCCTGGGCTACCGCCAGACCGTAGCCGGGGGTAATAATGACTGAACGGGCGTTTTTCAGCGCTTCCGCTACCTCCGCAGCGCTGCATTCGCGATGTTCGCCCTGCAGGGCGCTACCGTCAGATGCCATACCTTCGCTGCCAAAGCCGCCGGCAATATTAGCCATTGAACTTAAGGCGTCCAGCGACTGGGCGCGAGAAATGCGCGGTACGGCATCCATTGCCAACACCGTAACGTCGCGGGCGGCGAGTTTCGCCATTAGCTCGGAGTTCTGTGCCGGCCAGATGAAACTGATTAACGTGCAGCCTGGGCGCAAAAGAGGGATTTCATCCGCAAGAGGCGCATTAACTTTCAGGATAATATCGCTCTGCCAGACCTCATCCTGCGAACACAGCGTTGCACCTGCGGTCTGCCATGCGTCATCAGTAATATTTGCCGCTGCCCCCGCGCCGCGGGCGATGGAGATCGTAAAGCCCAGCTTCAGCATCTGTTCAACGGTCGCGGGCGTGGCGGCGACCCGCGTCTCACCCGCCAGCGGTTCCCGGGGAATCGAAATGTTCATATAAGGGTTCTCGTTCAGATATCGATCGAAAGCGATCGCCTGCACATAGAGAGAGGCGATCGGCATTCAGGAAGGAGGATCACAATCAGGCGCTAACAGGCTGCTGGCGTATCAGGCCAAGGATGGCACGAGTTTCGTCAGGGGTCGCGATACTTTTATCCACCTCTGCAGCCAGCCGCTTAACGCGCTCAACGAACCAGGTATTGGATTGCGCCAATTCACCTTTGCGATAGAGAATATTATCTTCCATGCCAACCCGAACGTTGCCCCCCAGTGCCAGCGCGGCGAGGACAATCGGCAGGTGACCGCGACCAATGCCCAACGCCGACCAGGTGAAATTATCTCCCAGATGCTGTGTACAGGTATCGAGCAAGAACATCAGGTTACGCACTTCCGCCGTCATGCCGCCCGGCGCACCGAGGACAAACTGAAAGTGTGGATTCCCCACGATCAGTCCTTTCTTCATGTAGTACAGAACGTTGTAAATCATCCCGGCATCGAAGATTTCAAACTCCGGCTTCACCTGGCACTCGTTCATGCTGACGGCGAGTTTCTCCAGAAAGCGCGGGCTATTTTCGAATATTGTTGCGTGGGCCCAGTTCATGGTTCCGGCATCGAAAGAGGCCATTTCGGGCCGCAATAACTGGAATGGTTTCATGCGAATTTCGTCGCTAAGGCCAAGTCCGCCGGAGGTCGTCAGATTAATGACGATATCGCAGCGCGCGCGAACCAGGCGCACGGTCTCGGCGAATTGATCAAAATCCATCGAAGCCTGACTTCCCTCATCACGCACATGAATGTGGGCAATGGAGGCGCCGGCCTCGCAGCAGCGGACGATTTCGTCGGCCTGCTCCTGCGGGGTAAGTGGAATATACGGGGTGTCGCTCTTCTGCGGCCAGGCCCCGGTACAGGCGACGGTCAAAATAACGTGGTTTTGTGCTGACATAATTAGCTCCTTGTTCCTTATTCTTTTTCAACCACCATGGCCAACCCCATCCCACCGCCGATACAGAGCGTAGCGAGGCCGTAACGAGCGTGGCGGCGCTGCATTTCATGAACCAGCGAGACCAGAATGCGTGCGCCGGAAGCGCCGATGGGGTGGCCGAGAGCAATTGCACCGCCGTTGACGTTGGTTTTCTGCGGATCCAGCCCCAACCCTTTCATAACGCTCAGACACTGGGAGGCAAAGGCTTCGTTGGCCTCGATGACGTCGAGGTCATCCACCTGTAAGCCCGCGCGGGATAAAGCCCTGCGCGTTGCGGGTACCGGCCCGTAGCCCATAATGTTGGGATCGACGCCGCCGCTGCCCCAGGCGCGGATCGTTGCCAACGGCTGAAGCTGGAGGGCGGCAGCTTTTTCACGGCTCATCAGCACGAGCGCGGCAGCGCCGTCGTTAATGCCAGAAGCGTTCCCTGCCGTGACTACACCGTCAGGCCGGAACGCCGGGCGTAGCCTGGCGAGGGTTTCACGCGTAGTGCCGTGACGGGGGAATTCATCGACCTTGATGTAACGCTCTTCTTTACGCGTGACGATTTTTATCGGCACAATTTCATTGTCGAAACGACCGTTTTTCTGTGCCCATTCAGTGCGTTGCTGGCTTTCCGCCGCATAGGCGTCCAGCGCTTCCCGAGTGAGCTGGTATTTTTGTGCCAGGTTTTCAGCGGTGATCCCCATATGCTCGCCGGAAAAAGCGTCGGTCAGACCGTCGCTAATCAGGCTGTCAATCAGCGCGCTGTCGCCCATGCGCTGTCCCCAGCGGGCCGCGGCGGATAAGTACATGGCGTTGCTCATGCTTTCCGTGCCGCCAGCCACCACGATTTCCGCATCGCCCAGCGCGATGGCCTGTGCGCCAAGAATGGTTGCCTTGAGCCCGGAACCGCATACTTTGCTGACGTTAAAGGCGCTTTTCTCTACCGGGATCCCGGCGGCGATAGCGACCTGACGCGCGACGTTTTGACCCAGCCCGGCCCCCAGCACGTTACCCATGATCACTTCGTCAACATCGTCCGGTTTGATAGCGGCGCGGGCGATAGCGGCGGTGGTTGCATGTTCACCCAGTTGGATAGCCGAGAGATCCTTGAGCGCGCCGCCAAAGCAGCCGATGGGCGTACGGGCGGCGCTGACAATGACAACATCTTTTGTACTCATGTGGTTGCTCCTCCGATGCAGAGCGGCATTGATATTTAATAATATAAAAATATCGCTACAAGATTATTTTGGCGTAAAAGCGTGATGCACCAGAAATGAATAAAAATATTATTTCGGGCACAGATTACCTTTCACTAAATAGCAAATTAGTCAGCTACATTACTTATAAAAACTCAGGAGAAATTTAATTAAATGCAGCCTCCGTAGCTATAGGTTCTTTCCGGCACGTTATTCATATCATCTTCATCAATTTCCGCCACGCAGCGCACCATCGAGCCATCGCCTAAATACCAGCGCAGCGGGAAACAGAAGAAACGGAAACGCTTGCCGGAAACTTTATCCAGATTGCCGCCGAGGTTTTCAACGCCGACAATACCGTGACCGAGCATCTGCTTATGGCAGGGTTCCCAGGTTCCCCAGCAGCCAATAGCCTCTAGATCGCCGAACTTTTCATCATAGGCGGCATGGCCGTGAAGTTTGATATACAGCTCTTTATCAAATTCGGCATAGGCTTCTTCACCGAACTGTTCAGTATATTCTTCAGTAAGTGGACGTCCGGATGCGCCGAGTAGATTCATACGCGTGGCACCGTTATTCCCCATCGCAGTATGTAGCGGGTGATCTAATGCCTGCATATCCATAGCGACGCATTTAACTTTATTTTTAACAAACCATTTTCCAGCTTCCACGCCAGTACCGCAGGAATAGTGATAATACTCTTTTGAATCATCAAATTTACGATGCATACCGGTATTCAGGCATACCACCATTCCGGCTAACTCTGCTGGTCTGATATTTGCACGGAGACAGGCATCTTCCAGATGATGTGGCTGAATTAATTCCCAGCGCCCAACGTTAATCTCCAGGCATACCGCCTCGCCAGTATAAGCATCGACCGGCATTTCATGCGTATAGCGCGCTCTTTTACCGTCGAATTCTATTTCCATCACATGACGCGGGGCATCGCAGTGAGTGCCGGTGTGCATGGTGCAGGAAATACGCTGGGTTAACACGCCGCCTTTTGCCATGGTATGCGCACTGTCGATCAGCGGCTTATCGAAATAGGGCCAGCGCGGAGTGTCGGCGCTAAATGGATGCGTTAAATCGACAAAAACTTTCTTACCCATAGTGTTACTCCTCAGGTTGCTGAGTGACACGCTGCAGATAGTTCAGCAGGCGCTCACGACTTTCGTTAATTGATGCGTCGTCCCAGGTCTGAAATCCGCCACCGGATTTGAAGCCCAGCTTGCCTTCGCTCACCAGTCGGCGTAGCAGAGGCGAGGGAGTTGTCGCGTTATTCAGATGCGGAAAAATATATTCATGAATCGCCAGGGTCAGGTCCGTCCCTACCATATCGGCGTTTTCAAGTGGGCCGAGGGCCGGCAGTCGGATACCAAAACCATAGCGGATGCCTTCGTCTACGGTGCGCGCGTCGGCGATGCCCTGCTCCACAAGGTAAATCGCTTCGCGCCACAGGGCGTGCTGTAGCCGGTTTACCAGGAACCCCGGCACATCTTTATTGACCCGCACAGGGCGTTTTCCTGCCCAGGCGAGGATGTCAAATGTGCGTTCGAATAGCGCATCGCTGGTCCAGCGCGTGCGAATGACCTCCACCAGCGGGATCAGAAAGGCCGGATTCCAGAAATGGGTGCCCAGTACGCGCTGTTTGTGGATCACGTCGCGAGCGATCTCGCTGATGCTGATGACCGACGTATTGGAGGCGAGAATGGTTCCTGGCGGACAAAGCGCGTCCAGTTCATGAAACAGCCGCTGCTTGAGGGCCAGCTTTTCAGGTACGCATTCGAAGACGATTTGCGCCCCTTCAACGCTCTCCGCCAGCCGATCGCAAAAAACGACGCGGCTTACAACGTCTTCGATGGTGGCCTCGTCCGCCTGCATACGTCGCAGATTGCTGCGGATGGTGTCCGGTGCGGTCCAGGCGCCAGCGTCGATATCATAAATCGTGACTTCCACACCTCGGGCGGCAAAGATCTGCGCGATACCGCTGCCCATCAGGCCGCCGCCGAGGATCGTGATGCGTGTGAGCGGATTGTTCATTGCCATCTCCTTAGCCCGCCGTACAACCGCCGTCGATGTAAATGACCTGGCCGGTAATAAAATTTGCGGCAGGTGAGCAAAGGTATACGACGGTGCCGACCATATCTTCCACAACGGCAGCCCGGCCCATCGGGATGCGATCAAGGAAGATCTTTTTCAGTTTTTCGTCTTCCAGGACTTCCTGGGTCAGCGGCGTCCAGAAAATGGTCGGTGCGACGGCGTTAACGTTGATGTGGTATTTCGCCCATTCGGTAGCCAGCTGCCTGGTTAATAGATTAATAGCTCCTTTCGATGTGCCGTAAGCCGCGTAGCCGCCGGGGTGTCCGGCAAAAGCGCGCACCGATGAGGTATTAACGATTTTCCCGAACCCCTGCTGGATAAACAATTGGCCAAATACTTTGCAGGGAATAAAGGTACCAGTGATGTTGACGTCCATTACTTTGCGGAAATCATTAACATCAAAGGCTTCCGCTGGATGCCGAATTGCAATGCCGGCAATATTGATCAGAAAGTCGACTTTTCCCCAGACTGCGACCACGCGATCGGCCAGGGCTTTAACCGCCACTTCGTCGGTCATATCGCCAGCGATAGCGAGGGCCTCACCGCCCGCCTCCTGCACCTGCTGAACAGTTTTTTCCAGGGTGGCGATGGTACGGCCGGTTACCGCGACTTTAACGCCGTAGTTCGCCAGGCCACGGGCTACACCTTCTCCGAGCGCGCCTGCACCGCCGGTGATAACCGCAACTTTGCCTTCAAGGCTGAACAGCGCTTTGACTTTGTTATCCCATGTTGTGTCCATAATGATCCCTTACTGGTTACGTATTGCTGGCGATGACCAGCATGCTGGTTGGATAATTGGTGTGGTTAACCACTTCACGCCCCTCAAACGGCGCGAGGAAAACGGCTTCCCCTTTGCTGACTACACGCGTTTCCTCTCTGGTACGGATGGTGATAGCGCCTTCCAGTACCACGTAGAGTTTTTCCGTCGGCGAATCGTCATAGGCCCACTCGGCGCCGCCTCCGGGTAAAAAATGCGACAATCCGCACCAAAACTGGCGGGCGTCGCATAACGCACCATCACACAGCTTCAGCGCCACCATGGCGTGATGCAGCGGTGGGTTGTAGGGGCTAGCTTCACTAATCGGTATCACTTTCATTGATGGTGTCCTTTTTTAGGCAAAATGGATTAATGATTCAGAGATGCGTAGCGGCGCAGCGGTTTGCGCAACCACTTCCTCCACACTGGCATCCGCGGCGATTTCGCGTAAAATCAGGCCGTTATTGACTTCAATGACTGCTTTTTCCGTCACGATCAGATTGACCTGGCCGACGGCGGTCAGCGGCAGCTGGCAGAGAGGCAAAATTTTTGGCTGGCCTTTTTTATCGCAGTGTTCCATGGCGATGATGACGCGGCGGGCACCGTTCACCAGGTCCATAGCGCCTCCCATTCCGGGAACCATCTTGCCCGGGATGATCCAGTTGGCGAGATTGCCCTCCTGATCCACCTCCAGCGCCCCCAGAACGGTCACATCGACATGACCACCGCGTATGATGGCGAACGACAGTGCGCTGTCGAAGAATGCCGCTCCGGGTACGGCGGTGACCGGTTGACCGCCGGCGTTAGTTAAATCAGCGTCGATGCTGTCGCTATCCGGCATAGGACCGAGCCCCACCAGACCATTTTCAGACTGGAAAATGATGCCAAGATCGTCGGCGACGTAGTTGGCGACCTGCGTCGGCAGACCAATCCCCAGATTCACCAGATCCCCTTTGCGAAGCTCTTTTGCAACCCGGCGTGCAATGCGTTCTCTTACGGCGTTTTTATCCATGGTGATCTTCCCCCTTAACCAGGTAGTCGATAAAAATGCCGGGCGTGTTGTAACGGTCGGCGGCGGCGCAATCCATCGGCACAATGGATTCGCACTCGGCGATAACCAGGCGTGCGGCGGTAGCCATCACCGGGTTAAAGTTTTTGGTGGTTTTATTGAACATTGCGTTACCAGCGGTATCGGCAATGGAGCAGTGAATCAGGGCGATATCGGCCTGCAGGGGGTGTTCCAGCAGCCAGGGCTGGCCGTCAATAATCACCTGCTGTTTACCCTCCTCCACGACCGTGCCAAGACCGGTCCGGGTGAGTACACCACCCAGTCCGGCGCCACCGGCGCGGATACGCTCAACCAGCGTTCCCTGGGGAACCAGCTCTGCTTCAAGCTCGCCACTGGACATCTGGCGCCCGGTTTCCGGATTAAGGCCAATATGAGAAGCGATGATCTTGCGGACCTGTTTATTGACCACCAGTTTGCCGATCCCCCGATCGATAAAACCGGTGTCATTGGCGATAATCGTTAAATTACCCACGCCTTTTTCTACCAGCGCATCGATAATTTTTTCTGGCGTGCCGACTGCCATAAATCCGCCAATCATAATGGTCATTCCTTCTTCCACCATGGCGGCAGCGCGTTGCGGCGAAATAATCTCTTTTTCCAGCATGGTATAACTTCCTGAATAAGTGACGTTAATACTCGTGAACCGGCAGTTTACGAAAACGTTAAACCCTGGTGTGGCACTGAAAATATTTACCCGGTGACGACCGAATCTGTTTTGCCTTTGCATTTATCGTTAATCATGAAAATTAACAGGGCCGCAATAATATCCAGGGCGATAAAAGAGATATAAGCGCCATCATAATCACCGGTATATTTCAGACTGACGGCAACAACTGCAAAACAGCTAACCCGGAATAAACAGGCAATAGTTGAAACCAGACGGTTAGCGGCGGAAAAGTCGTAGCGGCCATACACGGTCCCAACCATTGAGGTACATAGCTCTTTGATACCAGCGATACTGGCGCCAACCATTAATAGCGTGAAGTAGATGAAGTAGTCGTTACCGCGAACCAGCAGGCAGGCGTGGGTAACAGCAAAGAAAAATGCGTAAGCGATACTGGCTTTTCGGGTGCCGACTTTCACATCTACCCAGCCCCAGAAATAACTGAAAATAGCGCAAATCAGCGCGGCGGAGGTGAACATCCAGACAGCGGTTTCTTTATCATAGCCAACCGAAATCAGCCGCGGGATTAACTGACTGACAACGCCAATATCCACCAGCCACAGCAGGCCGAAGCCGACGGAAATCAGCCACATTTCTCGGTCGCGGAACAGTACGCGGTAGGTAAAGGGACTCTGGTAATCGGTCTGGGCCGCGAGATTTGCCGCCTGCTGTTCACGAGAAATCGGTTCATTGTCCGGGTACAAGCCCAGTTCTTCCGGCGTATTACGGATCCAGATTATGGAGATGATACCGAGGGTAATTAACGTCCCACCGACAACAGCATAAGCCCCAGGCACGCCGAAGCGGTCAAAAAGAAAGAACATGATAGGGATCAGCGTCGCGGTGCAGAACGACATTCCCATGGTTGCCCAGCCGAGAGCCAGCCCTTTTTTTCTTGGAAACCAGCTATTAAGTAGAGTGGCGGGAACGTTGAAACAGCACCCGGTGGCCAACAGATTCATCAGAGCCAGGCCAATAGCGTATTCGGCGTAGGAAGTAACGCGACCAAACCAGATCATCGTTAATCCCAGTGCCAGCAGACCAAAAATAGCAACGATTTTCGCCCCTTTGCGCTTGATCATTTCTGCGATCACCAGCGCGCCGATAACGCCAATCCAGCCGGCGGGAGTGGAGAAAGAGAGAAGCGTGGCGAAATCCCAGCCGTGGAGATCGACAAAGCTTTGGACGATAACGTTCAGGCCGTCAGCGGTCCAGGCGGCGAAGTTGTAGTACATCAGCATGCTGAAGCCAACCATGCTCCAGCCCCAGCCACCGAAGTTACTCCGGGTGCTGGAATGATTAGCCGTTTTATCGGCAATGTTATTGGTATTTTGCATAATTCTCACCCAGTTAATAAATTTAATTACCCCCTTATCAACAGATTATGCGTAATAAGGGGAGATGCTTCATAAAACATCTGCGACGGGTAATGTTATTATCGTGAAAACAAACTAACTGAAATAAGATTAACAATACGAACATTGGGTTTGAAGACTAAAAATAAAAACTATACTTGCAAATATGAAAAGGGCACTGGCTTTTTTTAATAGCTCTCCGTACGTATTTGATGAAAAGTGGCAGTGTGTTGCTCAATCAAAAAATGTTTAAAAGAGGACACGCATTCGGTTATCTGACTACGGGCTGGATAATAGATGTTTAATAACCATTGTGATGTTTTCATCTCTTTAAACAAGCAAGTCAGTTTTCCATTGAGAATATCTCGCTGCACAACATATTCCGGCAGGTAGGCTATTCCAGCCCCTGAAAGCACCGATTTTCGTAACAGGGTGCTGTCGCACACCTCAAGAGATTTGGGAATTTTGAAAAAATGACTTTCACTATTAATCTCATAGGCCCAATCGTTGCTGCCGGTTAGAGAACTGGCAAACAGGCAGCGATGATGCACCAGTTCGGACGGGTGCTGCGGCGTGCCGTTTATCAACAGATACTGGGGCGAGGCGACGGTCACGAAAGGTTCAGCGATCAGATTACGTTTCACCAGCGGGAGCTCCTGCTCATGTTGGTGGCTTAATGCATTAACAGCACCGATGATGATATCGTGATCTTTCCAGTTTTGAATACCGAAGGCTGAGACGTGGACGGCGATATTCACCTGACGGTTACCGGCCAGGTAGTTGGCGACGATGGGAATCAGATATTGTTCGGCATACACCGGTGTACAGCATATGCGAATTGTTCCCCGACGCTCGGTGGAAAAATGGGTCAGCTCATTTTTTAACTGGCCGACCTTCTCGCCGATTAAACAAAAATTGCGATACAGATAGTCACCTGCATCGGTCAGCGGCATAGCTTTATTGTTGCGCCGATAAAGAGGACAGCCGATCTCTTTTTCCAGATCGGACAGCCAGCGTGAGCCTGATGAAATAGATATTCCCATACGCTCTGCCGCAGATGATATTGAACCAGTAGTGACCAGGTTTACGAAGAACATCATTCTAGTCATGATATGCGGATCGGAAAGAGCGACATCCTGCGACAAGGTGGGAACTGACTCCTCATAACGATAATCTTCACAGTACATGGTCGGTGTCTCGCTTCAGATTTGCCTGTATTTATCCTGGCAGCTAACCTGATTAGCAAATGGAAAGAATTAACATTTGCCGCGCGCGGTAGTTCACAATTCACATAATCTCACGGCTGGCGACCTGCCTCAGTCCATTAAGATCGAGTACTTCGATATTGCCGTAGTTGAGCGCCACCATCTGGCGATCGGCGAAATGCCTGAGCGTTTTGGCAACAAAAGGACGTGAGAGCCGCAGGCATTCGGCCATAAACTGCATCGTAAAGGGAATGTGACGCTCGCGATGCAATCCTTTTTGGCCTTCTTCACAATCCACCAGAAAAGCCGCCACGCAGGCTTCCCTTGAGGACACTTTATGGGTGTACAGCACCCGATCCAGATCGTTAAGCCTCTCGGTGAGAGAATCTATTACCTGCATTTTGAATTCATCAAACTGGGCCAGCAACTGCGTCGCGCTGCCCCGGGGGAGAATAAGTAATTCGACATCGGTCATAGCGATAAAGTTGCGGTCTAAGGGGGTGCGTTTCCAGACAAAGTTAAACAAGATCATACGTCCGACTGGCACGTGGGTGAGCAGCGTCTGGTTGCCGTTTGCATGATGAACATTAGCAAAGAGATGGCCTTTCAGCGTCCAGGCAATTGCCTCTACTTCGGCCCCCTGATGAAAGACAATACTGCCGGCTTTTTCACTACGAACGCGCGACTGACGCAGTAAAGCCTGCTGGAGTGCATGTGGAAATGCGTTCCAGCCGGGAATCATCATGATAGCTTCTTCGGAGAACATAAACGCTCCTGTCCGTGAGGGGGAGGCATTATTGTCAGCAAACGGGATGTAGTTTTTAAGCCGGGAATCCCCAACATGTGATAGCTATCAAAGAGAACCGTCAGGAGCAGAAAACGTGGCTTCTTCCAGCTCCTGACAACCTGACGTATTACGCCCGGGAATAAAGGAGGTATTGCATGACTATAGCGGCATCGATACCCCAATATGGAAAAAGGTCATTCCGGCATCATTTTCGCTGTGCAAATTAAACAATAGTCGGCCGGTAACGATCGCACCGCTGACGCTATAGCTCATCATCGGACCGGCTTTGAAATGTTCGACGCGTTTGCCGGTAGAATAAATACCCTCAACCCCCTGCACCGTTCTACCGTTAATCTTGTCGTCAGTCACCTGCTTAGTCCAGTTACCGATAAGCCCAGCGGTGAGGTTATTGTTGATACGATGGGTGGCAGTCACATCCAGATACCAAGTGCTACCAGAGCGGTAGTCGGTTTCGCTATTTTTCATATTGAAGTCAAAAATATTATTAAGCGTAATCCCCCAGTCGTCGGTCAGATAGCTTACGGCGATATTGGGTTCAAACGACCAATAATCCCATGAGACGTTATCTCCGGAGATCTCTTTACGCCCGGTTGCCGCATTGCGGGTATAGGCCGTTTTGCCATCCGGTAAATAGATGGCTAACCCGGCGCCAATGTGGAAATTGTTGTGTAAATCCCAGGAAAGAGCGAGGGGCATAATGCTGGTCCCCAGCAATCCGCTTGTGTGGTCGGTGGTGTGTTGGCCGGTGTTTTTTACCTGAATAAACTTATAGGGCTGTACGATCATCGCCGCATAGCGAGCACCGAGGAATTCTACGCCGGGAACCCATGTGGCAGCCATCACCAGCCCGACATTAGAAAGTTTATTTTTCCCCCCGGCGATTTTCGCCGTATCACCACCGCCGTTTCGTACCACACCGGTTTCATAGGTGGATGTCATCGCTATGTAAATTCCGTCGGGCGGAAGCGCGCCGGTATGGGTACCTGTTGTAGCCCCGGGCTGTAACGGCGTCAGTCCTTCGGCAGCAAAGAGTGGGCAACAAAAAGCCAGAGAAGAGATAAGGATAAGAGGTAGCGTTCTGATTTTCATTTTAATCGTCCGTTTTATGACCAGTGCCGGAACGATTAAAGTCAAAAATGGTACTATCCGGAATAGCATAAATAAGAACGTCTTTTCGGAATATGCAAACGTATTGGCATCTTCATCGTAACGCCGTAAACCTGACCTGCCTTCCCCTTCTCTGCATTTCATCAGCGCTCAGCAGGCGGCCCTTAACCGGGCCAGCCTGCATCTCGATTAAACTTTCTCTACAGGGAACTGTATTTCAGTCATCCACTCTGCGGAGTCTTGTTTGTTCCAGATGCCGTCGATGTAGCTTTCCCTTGGGGGATTTGTTAACAAGTAGCCATTGTCTTCAACCCATTGCATCAGGTAGATGTAAGCATTTCTTAATGAATCATAGGGTCCCTTGTGTATTACAGTTACAGCTGTAATGGCAGGGATAACCTGGAAGATAATATCTCCTTCGTTTTTACCCAAATCATCAACAGCTTCACAGAACTCCACATCCATATTTTTCTCTTTGTACTCTTTATCATGATAAAGAGTGAAGCAATAAGCCGGGGTCGCTAAAGTTAAACCTGGATTTGCCTTCATTACCTCTTGCCCTATAGGTGGAATTAATTTGATATACGAGGGTAAATCAGGAACAATGAAACGCCTGGAGTAAACAATACATTCCGGAATTTCTTTCAAAACAGCTTGATATTGCATAATTCTTTCCTTTTTTTTATGTTGCAGATAGTGGTTAATTCGGGAAAGCATATCGTCCATGTCTCGAATTTTTTTCTGTATTTCAAGGCGTCGCTGTTCAATTATGTGACAGGAGTTTTCATCCTGAGTAAGCGTAACTATTTCAGTTATTGTAAATCCAAGCTGACGTAAACTCGCAATCTGATGAAACTTCATTAACTGGTCAGAAGTATAAAATCGATAACCATTCTCAGGATTAATATAGGCAGGAACAAGCAAACCGATTTCATTATAGTAATGAAGCGTTTTTATCGTCACACGACAGATCTTTGAAAACAGCCCTATTTGATACATGCAACCATCCCCCTGAATGAATATGTGAACCTTACAGTCTTACCTTACAGGAGAGTCAACAACAAACTGACGCATCTTAATCACCACAAGCAAATGCTTCAAGAAAGTGAATTACAGGGAGCTATCTGACAGCAATGCCTGCCAGGGAGCATAAAGCAGAAGAATAATCAGTACCTTTTTTGAGCAGAAAGGATTGACATCACACCATCGAACTAGTTTACTGATACAAAATGTAAACAGACAGGTATCGAACGATGACATTTTCAGTGATGACTTTGCATGACTGGTGGCGCACTTCCCGTTAACGGGCAGTATCGTCACGTCTGCAATCCGCACACCGATACCCTGCCCGCCATGAGCGGGCTTTTTTTTGCCCAAATTTTGTCATGCGCGAAAAGTCCATCGCGTATTAACGCAGCCAGGAAGCGCCGCGTAGTCACTGATTTCACTTCACGTGCAGAGTCCGGACCACAGCACCAGGCACTGCGCAGACATTAAGGAGCAATAATGAGCACCATACTAAACCCACGCTTTGGCGAATACGGTGGAATGTACGTCCCGCAAATCCTCATACCCGCCCTGCTTCAACTGGAAGAGGCTTTTGTTAACGCACAGAAAGATCCGGCATTTCATACCGAATTGACCGGGCTGCTGAAAAACTACGCCGGGCGTCCAACAGCGTTGACCCTGTGCCGCAACCTCACCAGAGGAACCCGCACCACGTTATACCTCAAACGCGAAGATCTGCTCCACGGCGGCGCGCACAAAACCAACCAGGTTCTGGGCCAGGCGCTGCTGGCAAAGCGCATGGGGAAAACTGAAATCATTGCCGAAACCGGGGCCGGGCAGCACGGCGTCGCCTCGGCGCTCGCCAGCGCACTGCTTGGTCTGAAATGCCGCATTTATATGGGGGCAAAGGATATTGAGCGCCAGTCGCCGAACGTCTTCAGGATGCGTCTGATGGGGGCGGAGGTGATCCCGGTACACAGCGGTTCCGCAACCCTGAAAGATGCCTCCAACGAGGCGCTTCGCGACTGGTCCGGTAGCTATGAAAAGTCGCATTTCATGCTCGGAACAGCCGCGGGTCCACATCCCTTCCCGACAATTGTTCGTGAATTCCAGCGCATGATTGGAGAAGAGACCCGGGTGCAGATTCTGGAAAGAGAAGGCCGTCTGCCGGATGCGGTTATCGCCTGCGTGGGTGGGGGATCGAACGCGATTGGAATGTTTGCCGACTTTATTGATGAACCACGTGTCGGTCTGATCGGCGTGGAGCCTGCTGGTCACGGCATTGAAACCGGCGAGCATGGCGCGCCACTCAAGCACGGTCGCACGGGTATCTATTTCGGTATGAAATCGCCGATGATGCAGACCGATGAGGGGCAAATCATTGAGTCCTGTTCCATTTCCGCCGGCCTGGACTTCCCCTCCGTCGGACCACAGCATGCGTACCTGAACAGCATCGGACGTGCCGACTATGTCGCCGCGACCGATGATGAAGCGCTGGACGCCTTTAAAACTCTCAGCCGCGAAGAAGGCATCATTCCCGCCCTGGAGTCCTCTCATGCACTGGCGCATGCCCTGAGAATGATGCGTGAACATCCCGACAGGGAGCAGTTACTGGTGGTTAACCTTTCTGGTAGAGGGGATAAGGACATTTTTACCGTACACGACATTCTGCAGGCACGAGGAGAAATTTGATGGAACGCTATAAAAATATGTTTACTGCGCTGAAAGCCCGCAGAGAAGGTGCTTTTGTTCCCTTTGTGATGACTGGCGATCCAGGTCCAGTACAATCGCTCCGGATTATTGATACCCTGATCACAGCAGGCGCAGACGCGCTGGAACTGGGGATCCCGTTTTCGGATCCGCTGGCAGATGGCCCAACCATTCAGACTGCGGCACTACGAGCCTTCGCCGCAAACGTCACTCCAACGCTGTGCTTTGAGATGCTGGCTAATGTTCGACAAAAACACCCGAACATTCCCATTGGCCTGCTGGTGTATGCCAACCTTGTATTCAACCGAGGCATTGATGCATTTTACGCCGAATGCGCGCGGGTCGGGATAGATTCAGTGCTGGTAGCGGATGTACCGTTCGAAGAATCCCAGCCGTTCCGTCAGGCAGCTATGCGCTATCATATTGCGCCCATTTTTATCTGTCCTCCGAATGCGGAAAATAAATTACTCATGGAGATAGCCCGTCACTGTGAGGGATATACCTATTTGCTATCCCGCGCAGGGGTCACGGGTACCGAACAGGGAGCATCAAAGCCGCTGCAACATTTGGTTGAGACACTGACGAATCTTCAGGCCCCTCCAGCACTTCAGGGATTTGGTATTTCCACCCCCGATCAGGTCTCGGATGCTATTCAGGCTGGTGCGATGGGCGCCATTTCCGGTTCTGCCATAGTCAAAATCATTGAGAAACATCGTGAGGATGATGTTGCGATGCTGAATGAACTGAGGGCGTTTGTTATGAGCATGAAGGCGGCAACGCGTCGGGTTTAAGACTATGAGATTGCCTGTATGTATCGACAGGCAATCTCTTATGAGGACAGATGCCAGGCATTCTTATTTCAGAGCATATCTGTGCTGCCTGAACTTATCAAAATAGTCCACGAACATCCGGCTAACCGAAGGTATCCGCGTATGTGGTCATGCCGGTCGCGGCATCCGCGACCGGTTCCCCTGCGTATCAATCGTTTTTCCCGTTCGGGTCGTCATGGTGTAAGCCGTCGTACAGCCAGAGAGAAGCCCCGTCAGCAGGATAAGCGTGAGGTAAGCGCGCTTGCGCATAGTGAATTCCCATTTAAAATCATAAAACGCGAACGCTACGGGATTTCGGGCAAACAAGATGGATAATTGATGCGCTATCTCAGCGTAAAGTCTGTTTACGAATCTCTCAACCTTTGAGAAAGGGTAGCTCCCGCCGGATGGCAGGAGCGGCGAGTCACTTTTGAATCAGATAACGAATCGTTGGCCCATCCTGTTGGATATCAAGCACGGTGTAACCGTGGTTGCGCGCATCCAGGGGGATGTTGTTGATCGACTGCGGACAGTCGCTAACGACTTCCAGTATTTCTCCCTTTTTCAGCTGCGGCATCGCTTCCAGCGTCGCCACCGCGGGATACGGACAGGGCTCTCCCACCATGTCCAGACGATAATCAGGCACGATAGCGCTCATGCATCCTCCTTAGCGATCATTCTTTGAGTGGTCGCGGTTAACTCGCGACGGAAGAAGCGTTTCTCCCAGCCAATAATCAGCAGCATCGCCAGCAGCAGCAGTGCATAAGTCACCAGCAGGCCGCCCAACGGACCGAAAGTGGTGAGCAGGTTGACCTTGTCCCAGCTTGTCGCCAGCGACGGTGCCAGATCGTCCCAATAGTAGGCAAGAACCGTTGAACCGATGACGTTGCCCAGCCCAACCCACCAATAATGCACCTGCCCCTCTACCGCACGATACATCCAGCCGGTTTCACAGCCACCGGCCAACACAATGCCAAAGCCGAACAACAGACCGCCAATTACTGCGTTCGGGCCCGCCCACATAATTTTGGGTGCAACGCCCAGTTGAACGTAGCTGAAGATGCCGATAGCGCTCACGGCCATGCCCGCAATAATCGCCTTCGCCATTTGGGTACGGCCGGTGATCCACAGGTCGCGGAAGGCAGAGGTAAAACAGATTTGCGCACGCTCGATAAGCAGGCCAAAACCGACGCCAAACAGCATTGCCAGTCCCAGCTTAGGACGGTCGAACGCGGTCAACAGCGCCCAGCCCAGCATCCCGACAAACACCAGCATCCCAAGACGAAAGCGGCGACGGGCCTGATCGGGCCTCTGAGTGAGCGGTGAGGCGGCAGAAACTTTCTGAATATTGACCGGAATGCGAAACATAGGCAATAACGTAAAACGCGCACCAAACCACGAACCGAGCGCAGTCGCTAGCGCGAAGAACCAGGCGTGCAGCGAAAACTGCGGGATCCCGGTAAAGAAGGCCGCGAGGTTACAGCCCATCGCCAGGCGCGCGCCAAAGCCCGCAATCATCCCGCCCACGATAGCCTGAAAAATACGAATGCGGCTGCGGGGAAAACGTAGTTTCACGTTATTGGCCCATAGCGCCGCGGCAAAACAACCGCCGAACATGCCAATGATCATCATGCCATCGATACGCGTCAGCGGCGTCCCTTCAAGGCTAATCAGCTTGTAATAGCCCCAGGTTTCACTGTGTACGCCCACCAACTGTAATAGCTGGCCGCCCCAGCGAGTAAATTCGCCGGTGACCGCCCAGAAGGTGCCGGTGATGCCAAAATAGTAGGTAGAAAGAATACCGGCGGCGATAACGGCCGGAACAGGCGACCAGAATTTGATCAAATAAGCCTGCTTGAATTGTTGCCATGTCATAAAGGTTAGCCTCTGAACTCAGAAGGTGTTTGTGCGCGGGAAGTGGCACAGGAGCAAAAGAGTATAGCGACAATAACGGAGGCAATAATTGAAATGATGACAAAAGGTCGATTGGATCAAATAGCTACTCAGACATTAAACAACGATCGTTAATATGTGGCGGCGCCCCATCAGAAAATACCCAGTTGGGGTGATGTGTATTCACTAATTAACTGGCCTTCCACATCTCGACGCAGTTACGTCCGCGTTTTTTAGCGATATACAGCGCCTCATCCGCCAGCTGAATTAAGCGTTCATAGTCCGGATGGCCGCTGAACATCGCCGCACCGATCGACAGCGATAACATAATATCTTCACCGTTGGGGGCCTTCACTTTAGTTTTTTCAACGCGACTGCGGATGCGTTCGGCGGTACGTAGCGTATCGTGAGCGGTAGATTCCGTCAGCACGATAATAAATTCATCGCCACCATAACGGAAAACGTAGTCGCTGCTACGCACATTGTCATAAAACACCTGCGACACCCGGCGCAGTATCTCGTCGCCGGTGTTATGCCCCCATGTATCATTGATTTGTTTGAATTTATCGACATCAATCACCAGGATCGACAACGGCGTGCCAACGCGGTTGGCATGGGCGATTTCACGTTTAAAGATCGTCGGCAGAAAGCGGCGATTAAGCAGTTTGGTCAGAACATCCATCCCCACTTCATGGCGGGAGACTTCCTCAAATAGTTCGCGCAGCAGCGTCGTAATCTGAGAAACCGTGCTTCTGAGCTGCAATAAAAACTTATTGCGGTGAGTCTTACTGTCGAGCGGTTTGGTGGTATTGTTGATCGTCGCAAGAATACCGTCGAAATCCTGTAGCAAGCGAGAAATATGACCAACCTCAGCGATGCCACTAAAATAGTGTCGGCCTTTGTGATTAAACCATAGACCGAAATCAGACTGGCTTAATGGCAGTGTATTACCAAGATCGCCATCCAGTACCACCTTGTAAATGATCTCCAGTTCCCACGACAATAGTGAAGAAATTTGCCGTTCTTTTTCTTCTTCAGCATTTTCCAGCAACGAGAAAATTCGATAATTCTCATCCTCTTTCGCCATACTACTTTCGCTAAAGGAAAAGGCCCGCGACATAACCTCCATCGCTAAATCAATGCTATTAATAGCAAAATGATAAATTTGTAATTTGTCAGCTGACGGTTGTGGGCCATAAATGATAACGGGGTAAAGTATCTTTTTTAACACCCGGAACCCCATTTCAACCAACTCAACGGGAATACCGATGCGAGCGTGAACTTCTGCCACGGTATGCTGAGCGGCCATCAACCCCTCAACATCACCCACGTTGCAGGAGAGGATATCGATAAGCCATTTCTCTAACGCCGTTTTAAGCTGTTTCTCAACCTGCTCATTGCTGAGAAACTCTTCAGCATGGGGATCGGCAAGAACCACGCGATAAAATTCCACGCTTAACGCCTGCGCATGCGCAACGGCAATATCCGCAGCCTGTTGTCTAATCTGAGGATCCGTTTGGTCGAGCAGCGCCAGCCATTCGTTTTTCATTCTTTGCAGATACATCTCCACAGTACACATCCTCACAAGATAGAAAAACGTGTCGTTAAATAACTATGGTTTCTCTTGCGGTAAGACACAAGAAAGAGCGCTAACTCCTCATAAAAAAGCCCCGCGATCTCTCGCGGGGAAAATCTTTCAGGGAAATAATCATTCGCTTAGCGTAGGTCGAACAGATCTTTGTTTCTTTGCAGGATGTATTCTTCCGTGGCCGCCAGCGCGTTAATCCGACCAAAAGCGGCCAACAAGTAGACGACGGCCGACTGCTGTAACGTCGTTTTGTCCGCCGTATCCTTGATGCTACCGGACAAAAACCAGGTGTTTGCCGCCTGCTGGCACAGCGTTTTCACCGATTCAGGATACTCTCGCACTTCTATTTCATCTAATAACCGACGGAATGCCACATCACCTCGATTCTCTTCTCGTGCGTAAAAGAGGATATCCATGATGACGTCAATAATGATGCGCAACTCTTCAGCGTAAATATTCATGGCGTCTCGATACCACAGCACATCAGCGGTAGTTAAATGCATCAGAATGCGTATTTGATCCCCAGCATGCCCTGTGTATCGCTATAACCTTTATCGCCAATCTGTTGAGCGACATTCCCCCAGATATGCAGATTTCGGCCTATCTGACCTTCTACACCGGCCTTCAGCTCACCGATATTGCGCGTTCCAGCCTGATAGTTCGTGACACCATTCATGGCTACGCCGTAGGACCTGGTATTATAGATCCAGTTAGCCTCAACAAAAGGCTGGAACTCACGCCCTTTTCCCTCATCAGCTGCGCTATGGCCTTTGATAAAGGCCTTCATCCCCAGCCGCGTTTGCAGATTACCATCGCCTTTGCCTTCGACTCGCGTGCCGTTGGCTTCCGTATGGGTGTCGGCCTTCACGCCCATCCACGTTAGCTGCGCTTTCGGCTGGAGCCAGTAGGTAGAACGCCCATCGCTACGCTCCCCCATCAGGAAGCTATAGCCCCCTTCGACAGAAGCGGTGATGCCATCGGAATCGTACTTCTCGTTTGCTAACCCCTGGCCGTATACCTTGTTATTGAACCAGTTGTACAAGATCCAGCTGTCCAGATAGGTACCGGTTTTGTGCTCGTCATTGGCGTACCAGGTTCCATATAATCCCACGCTGTACCCCGTCACCTGGCCGCGAGAGTGATAGCGACTGACATCAGAACGCGTGTTGCTCTGATTGTTACCGTAGCCCGCCATAAGGCCGAGGTGCCAACGGTCAAGACCGTCGGTACTCCATTGCGCCAAATCGCCTCCCAACTGCAAAACATAGCGATTGCTTTGCGTACTCAATTGCCCGCTGGAATCCTTAAAGCGCGTATGGCCGCCCACATTGCGCATCCACAGGCTGGTCGTCTTAAGCTCTCCCGTCAGCATGTCTATATACTGCGTATCTCCCAGTCGATCGTGCAGACGGGTATTAAACATCGTGTTGGCAGCGGCCAGATTAGCGATATACGAACCACTTTCGGGACGCAATGTCGGCTGCTCAGGCACCGGTTGTTCGGGCGATTCGGCAGCGTTCATCAGGTACCAATGACTGTATTGCGCCCCTTCTCCGCGACGTAGCGCATATTCATAACTGCCGGCAACAATACGCCCTGCCTGCACAAAGTCGCCGTCAGAAACGCCGTCAACGTGAATGACTTCAATGCCGTTAATCGTCTTAGCGCCACTTCCGCCCGCATTAGCCACCGCAACGCGCGTGGTCCCCGAGGTGTCGCCCTGAACGACCAGCTTATCGCTAACCGAATTGTCATCCCCCAGGACCGTATTAAGCTTCAGCAGGCCGTTATCACCGTGATAGTTCCCGGCAACGGTCAGGATATTTCCCGCCGCGGCCCCCGACCAGGCGACCGTGCCATTGTTCAGCGTTAGCGATGACAGCACCGAATCGCCGGTCATCGTCCAGAGGCTGCTATCGCCATCAATCGTCAAAGCGATAGTCCCGGCATCCGCAGTGGACGTCACCAGCTGATTGGAGTTGGTGATGCCGGTAAATCGGCTGCCGTCCGCCATATGCAGCTGAACCTGCCCGTCCTTATCCGCGACGATATTGCCGTTAATTTCGTAGATCCCTGCCGTCTCGCTTGCCGTGCCGATGTCATAGGATTTCACCAGCGCTTCAGCGCCTGTGGCGTAGACTGCCGCGCCGGTGGCGACGTTAATGGTGGCGTTTTTGGCGAGGAAAATGGCGGCCTGCTGACCAGCCGTTGTCGAAGAGGCAAACAGCCCGTTAGCCCCATCCCCGGTAGCCGAAATATTCACATTTCCCAGGGAGATAGTGCCAGACGCGCGAGCATAAACGGCGTGGGCGTTCTTACCCACCGTTTTAATCGTACTATCGCCGTTGAGGAAAATTTCCGCTTTGCCTTTTACTGCCGTGGAGTTCGCTTCGGTATCCTGCCCGGCATACACCGCATAGCCCGCCACGTTAGAGCCTGCCGAGGTCGTTTCGATGGTCGTCGGGCCATTTAGGGTAATCGTCGCTACCGCATTCGCGTTGTTTACCGATGCATTAGCGCGAACGCCCATGCCCGCCGCTTTAATATTGGTTTCATTATTCACCGTGACCCGAGAATAGTTTGCCGACAGCTCTCGTCCCAGGTTGATACCATCGGAACTGTAGGAACTGGTTATCGCATTGTAATTTTCAATGACGATATTACCGCCGCCGTTTTTGGTATGAATGCCATCCGATAACATCCCAGAAGTGTTAACGGTGAGATCGTTAAACTTGTAATTTTCGCCGTTCATATAAATAGCCCAGCCTTTCAGCCCGCTGGTTGACGCTATTGCATTGGTCGTGATAACCACTTCATCGTAGTTGGTATAGTCGCTGTTGTTGCCGTTCGGATTACCGGATGAATAGTAATAAAGGGTGTTATTCGCATTTAGCGTGTCGGCATACACGGCGCTAATGCTGATATTCGTCGCCAGCAATGCGGCAGTGATACACAATGCTAACTTCCTGGGTTTTAAGGGTATCGGCATCATAATAAACTCCTTGTATTCTTCCTTTTATGTCGCTGCCAGTGCTTGCTTTAATATTTATTCAAGACGTTATTTTTTGTTCAATAAGCAAAAAGGTCGTCGAGTATGGCATCGACGTATGGTTCCTGGGGATATTCTTTATTCATTCTTAATATTTAGGGTACAGGCCTCCCTCACCGTAAGGTGATTACTATAAATATAGAGATTGATTATTTAGTCACATTTACAGAGCGTGTGAAAAACGAAATAGTGTATTAATATCTGCGCCCATCTTTTTTTCCGCGCGACGCTTTGCGGCGTACACCGTCCGGATGTCGACATTCAGTTCACTGGCCAGCTGATTGCAGCTTTCACCGGCAATCAGCGCGCTCAGGACAGAAAATTCCAGCGTCGACAGAACCTCCCCACGAAAGAAAGCATCACGTTGATAGATAAAACGTTTCTTTAATTTCTCACAGGCGATATTTAATTTATCCTGTTGATATATAATGAGAAAAATATCTTTAGAATGTTTAAACCAATAATTTGCCAATGGTTTTAGGTATTTATCGCAAACGATAACAATTTTTAATTTTGTTTCACGTAAATAATCAACCCATCGTTTATCGGTAAAACAACGTAGGTAGCTGATAGAAAAATCAACAAAAATACACCCAAGGTACAGATAGTTATAGCTTTGCTTAAGAAGTCCCTCCATGACTCCGAGAGAAAAATAGCCACTTGTTTCAGGCCAGGTACAAAAACAATAGTTCTGGCAAAATGAAACCCGCAGCGAAGTATTGGGTTTAACTTCACAGTTAGAAGGGCAACTCATACAGTTGATTCTTCCACAATCATTATTTAGCGACATCATTGTCCCCTCCTTATCCGTGATCGAATAATTTCATTGAGGTTAAATATTGTCAATATCCTTTTCTGAGCGAAAACTTTATAAATATGAGAGTAAAACAATATTCTTATCCATCTAAAGAAGATGAAAAAACAACCGTGCGGAAATAGAGGAAAAGAAAGGCGGAAAAACATCTTCCGGGGTAACTACCAGGAATCCTACGAATGTAAATCAGATAATTACAACAAAAAGACTCGGCGATACAATTAATTATTAGTGATATTATTTTTAATTCAATAATTCATGGGCGTGACATGAACATACGTCATTTTGACAGGAACTTTTTCTTCCTGAAAAAAACGATCCCATTAGCGATCAAGATGAGCATTAATCATCATACAGAAGTCGCAGCCAAAACATCGAAGAGAATAGTCAACGCGGGAGCATAAATAGAAAGTGGAGCGACAGATCACTCCACATTTTTAGGACTAATAACCGTCGGTGACAATTCTGGCGGCAGCAGCGAGCACGTCACGACGGCTCTCTGCCTTCGGCTCCGGCTGGGTGAAGTAAGTCACCAGAACGAGCGGCGCGCGACCTTCCGGCCAAATAACCGCGATATCATTCGTCGTACCATAATCGCCGCTGCCGGTTTTATCCCCGACAACCCACGATGTGGGTAGCCCTGCCTGAATGCTGGCTGCGCCGGTGGTGTTGCCTTTCAGCCACGTCACCAGCTGCGCACGCTGAGTGTCACCCAGGGCATTGCCCAATGTGAGATTGCGTAGAGTCTGCGCCATCGCTAACGGCGTGGTGGTATCGCGCGGGTCGCCGGGGATCGCGGTGTTGAGCGTCGGCTCGGTACGATCGAGCCGGAAAGTGTCATCGCCAATCACGCGAGCAAATGCCGTCACTTTACCCGGCCCCCCGAGATGGGCAATCAGCTTATTCATGGCAGTATTATCGCTGTACTGCAGCGCCGCCGCGCTCAGCTCCCCGAGTGTCATCGTGCCATTGACGTGCTTTTCAGCGATTGGGTTGTAGTTAATCAAGTCTGAGGACTTAATTTCAACCCGCTGACTCAGTAAGTCTTTTTGCGTTTCACTTTGCTTAAGCACCGCCGCTGCCGCCATCACTTTACTGGTGCTGCACATGGCAAAACGCTCGTCGGCGCGGTAGAGCGTCTGCGTGTTATCGGCGGTGTTAATCAACGCCACACCCAGTCGTCCCCCGCTGCTTTTCTCCAGCGCCGCCAGCTTTTGCTGAACATCGTTCGCGTGGGCATACAGCGGCACACTGGCCAACAGCAGCGACACACAAGCTGTCGTCATTAGCATCGCCCGCCTTACGCTTTTTCTCATTATCCTAATCCCCTGAACATTCAATTCGTGTGAGTGAAGTATTCACAGTAAGTACAAAAAGTAAAAAACAAAAAACACGCGTCCCCTCTTAACTCCACTCGGTCACACCAGGAATTGTCGCCAGGATAGCATTTTCGGAATAACGCCAGAAAAATAGGCGCAAAATCAATAGGGTTTAAGGCGTCATCAGAGGCAAAACGAAGCGTCGCCAGAATGAAATTTATTACCGTATGAAATTAAAGTGTCGCCGAATCACGACAGTCGTAAGTAACTAAAAATTAATAAAAAAATCCCTCTTGTTTCCCCCTTTTTTTAGGCGTACATTAGCGCCATCTGGAGCACAACAGCACAGAATTCTGAGGTGATGCCAGCCGCGAAAGAGGTCCGTTTTTTTCGTCGGTTGTTACCAGCTCGCAGTACCACTACCGTTCATAAGTGCGTAGAAAAAAAGATACGCGGAGAGATGAGTCGTGAAATATTTCTTTATGGGCATTTCCTTTATGGTCATCGTTTTTGCCGGCACCTTTGCCCTGATGATCTAGTCGATAAAAATGCAAAAAAAACAGGAGCCATCTGGCTCCTGTTTGCATTTCTGCGAGCGAAAAATTATCCCGCTGATTTTTGCTCTGACGGCAGCAGACCGTCGGCGCGGAACATCGCTTTAATTCCGCGCACCGCCTGACGAATACGATCGCGGTTCTCAATCAACGCGAAACGTACGTGGGTGTCGCCGTAGTCACCAAAACCGATGCCTGGCGAAACGCATACTTTGGCGTCCTGCAGCAACTTTTTCGCGAACTCTAAGGAGCCCATCGCCGCATAGTGCTCGGGTATTTTGGCCCACACGTACATCGACGCTTTCGGCATTTCAACCATCCAGCCTGCTTCATGCAGCCCCTTCACCAGCACATCGCGGCGACGTTTATACTGCGCAGCGATATCACGTACGCATTGCTGATCCCCTTCCAGTGCGGCAATCGCCGCCACCTGTAGCGGAGTGAAGGTGCCGTAATCGTGGTAGCTCTTAATCCGTGCCAGCGCGTTAACCAGCGTTTTATTACCGACCATAAAGCCGATACGCCAGCCCGCCATATTGTAGCTCTTAGAGAGCGTGAAGAACTCTACCGCCACGTCGCGCGCGCCGGGCACCTGCATGATCGACGGCGCTTTCCAGCCATCGTAAACGATATCCGCGTAGGCGAGATCATGTACCACCAGCACGTCATAGCGTTTAGCCAACGCGACCACCTTTTCGAAGAACTCCAGCTCAACGCACTGGGCAGTCGGGTTCGACGGGAAGCCTAAAATCATCATCTTGGGTTTCGGATAGCTTTCGCGAATGGCGCGCTCCAGCTCGTTGAAGAAATCAACGCCTTCCACCAGCGGTACGGAACGCACCTGCGCCCCGGCAATCACCGCACCGTAGATATGAATGGGATAGCTTGGGTTGGGTACCAGCACGGTGTCGCCGTGATCGAGCGTCGCCAGCATCAGGTGCGCCAGCCCTTCTTTCGAACCAATAGTGACGATCGCTTCGCTTTCCGGGTCAATTTCAACGTCATAACGGTCCTGATACCAGCGCGAAATGGCGCGACGCAGGCGCGGAATACCGCGTGAAGTTGAGTAACCATGGGTGTCCGGGCGTTGGGCCACGGTGCAGAGCTTTTCGACAATGTGCGCAGGCGTGGCGCCGTCTGGGTTCCCCATGCTGAAATCAATAATATCCTCGCCGCGCCGACGCGCAGCCATCTTAAGTTCAGCGGTGATGTTAAAAACGTACGGGGGTAAGCGATCGATACGCGTAAAACGGCGTTCAGAGCTGGATTCAGCCATAGGTTCCTCAGGATTACGTAAGCGCCCGAACCGTTCGAGCGACGCTGCCACCGATGTGGCATGAACAGAAAATAACCTGAAAAAATTAGCGCTGTCGAGAGGGTAAGCGAAAAAATGTTTTATCGGTAAAAAGAGGAACCAATGAAAACGAGAATCATTAATTAAAATAAGGGATTCAATGGATATAAAACATAATGGCAACAATAAATTATCCATTGTTTTTCATTGTAGGCAGTTCAAGTCCCCCCTGAAGTGGCCATCTCTTCTTGTACAATACGTTTGCCTGACAATCCCCTTTTAAAATTAAGGTTTTTCCCTATTCCGCGTACTGCTGGTCATCTGCCCTCGGGTTACTTATCATAAGACTTTACTGAAAACATTCGGCGCCCCCATGCACGAAATATTCGATATGCTGCTCGCGGTCTACGACCGGGCCGCATTGATGCTGATCTGTCTCTTTTTTCTGATCCGCATCCGCCTGTTCCGCGAACTGTTGCACAAAACGGCCCATACCGCGAAAGAGCTGCTGGCCGTTACCGTCATCTTCTCGATGTTCGCCATCTTCAGCACCTGGTCCGGCGTGCCGGTTGAAGGCTCGTTGGTTAACGTTCGAATTATCGCGGTGATGTCCGGTGGGATCCTCTTCGGCCCGTGGGTAGGCGGCATCGTAGGGGTGATTGCCGGGATCCACCGTTACCTGATTGACGCAGGCGGCGTCACCGCCGTGCCGTGTTTTATCACCAGTATTATCGCCGGGATCCTGTCCGGGCTGATTAACCGCCGGGTACCGAAAGAGCTGCACTGGAAGATTGGTATCCTCGGCGGCATGCTGTGCGAAACGCTGACCATGATTCTGGTGGTCATCTGGGCGCCCAGCATCGCGCTCGGCGTCGATATCGTGTCAAAAATCGGTATTCCGATGATTGCCGGCAGCGTGTGCATCGGTTTTATTGTCCTGCTGGTGCAAAGCGTAGAGGGCGAGAAAGAAGCCAGCGCCGCGCGTCAGGCCAAGCTAGCGCTGGATATAGCCAATAAAACGCTGCCGCTATTTCGTCAGATTAACAGCGACACTCTGCGCCAGATTTGCGACATCATTCGTCAGGATATTCGCGCCGACGCCGTCGCCATCACCAACACCGAACGCGTGCTGGCCTATGTCGGCGTCGGGGAAGATAACTACCACAATAACGATGACTCCATCAGCCCGGTCACCCGTCAGGCGATTAACAACGGTGAAATCATCATTAAAAACAATGATGAAGCTTATCGTACGCCGGAGATTCACTCGATGCTGGTGATCCCGCTGTCGGAGAAAGGCGTGATTACCGGTACGCTCAAGATCTACTACTGCCACGCGCACCAGATCACCTCCTCGTTGCAGGAGATGGCTATCGGCCTGTCGCAGATTATCTCCACGCAGCTGGAGGTCTCTCGTGCCGAACAGCTGCGCGAGATGGCAAATAAGGCAGAGCTGCGCGCGCTACAGAGTAAAATCAATCCCCATTTCTTGTTCAACGCGCTGAACGCAATTTCTTCATCCATTCGCCTTAATCCGGACACAGCGCGACAGCTGATTTTCAATCTGTCGCGCTATCTGCGCTATAACATTGAATTAAAAGACGATGAGCAGATAGATATCCGTCGGGAGCTGTATCAGATTAAGGACTACATCGCCATTGAGCAGGCGCGTTTTGGCGACAAGCTGACCGTTATCTACGATATTGATGATGAGGTGAACTGCGTGATTCCCAGCCTGTTGATCCAGCCGCTGGTTGAGAACGCCATCGTACACGGTATTCAACGTAGCAAAGGCAAAGGCGTGGTGACCATCAGCATTGCCGAGTCGGGCAACCGCGTGCGTATTGCCGTACGTGATACCGGGCCGGGTATCGATCCCCTGGTCATCGCGCGGGTGGAAGCCAATGAAATGCCTGGCAATAAAATTGGTCTGCTGAACGTCCATCACCGAGTCAAACTGCTATACGGTGAGGGATTGCATATTCGCCGACTCGAGCCGGGAACGGAGATCGCGTTCTATATTCCTAACCAGCGCACGTCCGTTCCGGCCGCCGCCACCTTATTGCCCTAACCCGGAGTCACCATGAAAGTCATCATTGTCGAAGATGAATTCCTGGCGCAACAGGAGCTCACCTGGCTGATTCAACAACACAGCCAGATGGAGATTGTCGGCACCTTTGACGACGGTCTGGACGTGCTGAAATTTTTGCAGCACAACAAAGTGGACGCGATCTTCCTCGACATCAACATTCCGTCACTGGACGGCGTGCTGCTGGCACAGAACATCAGTCAGTTTGCCCATAAGCCGTTTATCGTGTTTATCACCGCGTGGAAAGAACATGCGGTGGAGGCCTTTGAGCTGGAAGCGTTCGACTACATTCTGAAACCGTATCAGGAATCCCGCATTGTCAGCATGCTGCAAAAACTGGAAGCGGCCTGGCAACAGCAGCAATCGAGCATCGTCAGCAGCAGCCCCAGCGCACCGCGTGAAAACGACACTATTAATCTGGTGAAAGATGAACGCATCATCGTGACGCCCATCAGCGATATCTACTACGCGGAAGCGCACGAAAAGATGACTTTCGTCTACACCCGCCGCGAATCGTACGTGATGCCGATGAACATTACCGAGTTTTGCAGCAAGCTGCCGAGCAGTCACTTTTTTCGCTGCCATCGTTCATTCTGTGTGAACCTGAATAAAATTCGCGAGATAGAGCCGTGGTTTAATAACACCTACATTCTACGCCTGCGCGACCTTGAGTTTCAGGTGCCGGTGAGCCGCAGTAAGGTGAAAGAGTTTCGGCAGATCATGCATTTGTAGCCGCTGACGGAACATCGACGGCAGGAATGAGCCCGGGAAAAACCCGGGCTCTGTGTATTACAGCACCTGACCCAGCGTCTGACGCAGGTGCGCGCCGGAGCCCAGCAGGCCCGGATTGTCGTGAATAATCAGATACACCGGGATCGGGTGTACATAGTCTTTGAAACGACCTTTGTCTTCGAACCCGCCGCGGAAGCCGGACGCTTTAAAGAACTCAAGGAAGCGCGGCACAATGCCACCCGCAATGTACACGCCGCCGAAAGTGCCCAACGTCAGCGCTAAATCACCGCCGAAGCGGCCCATGATCACGCAGAACAGCGACAGCGCGCGACGGCAGTCGGTGCAGGTGTCTGCCAGCGCGCGTTCGGTAATATCTTTCGGCTTGTAGTTTTCCGGCACCCGGTTGTCCGACTTGACGATAGCCCGGTACAAGTTCACCAGGCCAGGACCGGAGAGCACGCGCTCAGCGGAAACGTGGCCAATCTCTTCACGCAGCACTTCGAGGATAATCCCCTCTTCTTCGCTGTTTGGCGCAAAGTCGACGTGGCCACCTTCGCCCGGCAGGCTAACCCAGCGCTTGTCGACGTGAACCAGATGCGCCACGCCAAGGCCGGTTCCCGCGCCGTAAACGGCGATCGGCTTACCTTCAACCGGCTCGGTGCCGCCAAACTGGATCAGATGCTCTTTTTTCAGCATCGGAATCGCCATTGAGACGGCGGTGAAATCGTTGATGATTTCCAGGTGCGAGAAACCAAGGTTTTTCTTCATTTCCGCAATGGAGAACTGCCAGGTGTGGTTGGTCATCGCCACCCAGTCACCGGTAATCGGACAGGCAATGGCGATACAGCCGTCTTCGACCGACACGTTATGCTCGTCGAGATAGACGCGGACAACGGCTTCCAGGCTTGGATAATCCAGGCCGGAATAGGTTTTCGCCTGCGAAATTTCACCGCTGGCTAAATCGCACAATGCCAGACGCGCATTGGTGCCCCCAACATCACCCACTAAAGCAAACTTTGTCATTCCTTTACGGCTCCGCTAAAGTCAGAATAAATCTTTGCCACACTGTAAATTCAAGGCGCGTTAACAACAATGACGATTATGTTGGCGCCCCAGGATTATCGATCCAGGTCACATTTTTTGCGTATTTTTTAGCAGGTATAGAACGGGATAAGCTGTAGGGCCGTATCGTTTCAGCATCATTTGCGCTGAACATCGGCTCGGGAAAATGCACAGTAAACTCAGTATTCAGCAAAAAGGATATCACCATGCTCCACCCGCGAGCCCGAACGATGTTGTTGCTCTCCATCCCCGCGGTATTGATTGGCATCGCCTCCAGCCTAATTTTGATCGTGGTGATGAAGATTGCTACGGTGCTCCAGCATCTGCTGTGGCGCAACCTACCGGATGCGCTCGGCATGGATATGAATTCGTCGCTGTGGATTATCCTGATGCTGACGCTGACCGGTCTCGCCGTAGGTCTGGTGATTCGTTATAGCCCAGGCCATGCGGGCCCGGATCCCGCCAGCGAGCCGCTGATCGGCGCCGCGGTTCCCGTCGCACATCTACCGGGGCTGGCGATCGCCTTGATCCTCGGGCTGGCGGGCGGTGTAAGCCTGGGCCCAGAGCACCCGATTATGTCAGTCAATATTGCGTTGGCCGTGGCGCTGGGCGCACGTTTCTTCCCACGGGTCAGTTCGCTAGACTGGACGATTCTCGCCGCTGCCGGCACCATTGGCGCACTGTTCGGAACGCCGGTTGCCGCCGCGCTTATTTTTTCCCAGACGTTAACCAGCAGTAATGATGCGCCGCTGTGGGATCGCCTGTTTGCTCCTCTGCTGGCTGCCGCCGCGGGCGCGTTGACCACAGGCCTGTTCTTTCACCCTCAGTTCTCACTCCCCATCGAGCATTATCAGACGATGCGCATCGTCGATATTTTCAGCGGCGCGATGGTCGCTATCATCGCCATCGCCATCGGTATGATCGGCGTCTGGTGCCTGCCGCACCTGCATGGGTTAGTTCACCGTTTAAAACATCCGGTGCTAATTCTCGGCGTCGGTGGATTTGTACTGGGGATTATCGGCACGATTGGCGGCCCGTTAACGCTGTTTAAAGGGCTGGATGAAATGCAGCGCCTGACCGCCGGGCAAAATTTCGGCGCGGGCGACTATATGCTCTTCGCGCTGAGCAAACTGGCGGCACTGGTCGTTGCTGCGGCCTGCGGTTTCCGCGGCGGGCGCATATTCCCGGCGGTATTTGTCGCCGTGGCGCTGGGGTTGATGCTGCATGCGCACGTGGAAGCGGTGCCGGCCGCGATTACCGTCTCCTGCGCCATCATGGGGTTAGTGCTGGTGGTCACCCGCGATGCCTGGCTCAGCCTGTTTATGGCCGCCGTCGTCGTACCGGATACCACGCTGCTGCCGCTGCTGTGTATCGTGATGCTCCCCGCCTGGCTATTGCTGGCGGGGAAACCTACGATGATGGTGCCGCGTAAGCGTAAGGATTAACGGCCGCTGTTTCGCGCCTCCAGCGCGTCGGTAACGGCTTTAAGCAGCGGAGGGATGTCCATTTTGGGTAGCATCACCTCCAGCAGCGTCAGCCTGTCGCGGCGCGCGGCGCGCGCCAGCGCATCGTTCAACTGCGCGACATTGCTGACCTTCCAGCATTCGGCCTGGCTGTCGAGATTCAGTGCCTGTGGCAGCAAGGTCCAGTTCCACAGGCTAATCTCGTTATAGCGCTGCTCTGGCCCATGGATCGCGCGCTCAACCGTATAGCCTTCATTATTCAGTAACAGAATCAGCGGCCGCTGCCCGTCCCGCAACATGGAGCCTAGCTCCTGAATGGTCAACTGCGCCGCACCGTCCCCCACCACCAGCACCACGCGCCGGTCCGGACACGCGGTTTGTGCGCCGAATGCGGCAGGTAAAGTGTAGCCAATCGATCCCCACAGCGGCTGAACCAGCAAACTGGCGCCGGTGGGCAGCGTTAATGCCGCGATACCAAAGGCAGCCGTCCCCTGATCGGCCAGCACAATATCGTGCGGTTGCAGGTATTTCTGCAGCGTTTGCCAGAAGTGACGCTGGGTCAGATGCCCGGTGTCGAGCACCGCTGGCGAGGATATCCGCCGGACATCGGTGTGCCATGGGGCTAAGTCTTCGCTCAACGTTATCAGCGCGTCCACCGCCGACTGCATGTCAATACCGCTAAACCAGCGGGTGCCTACGCGAGCGGAAAATGGCTGTACCTCAATTGATTTTTCCGGCGCAATCCGGTGAGTAAAGCCTGCGGTGATAGTGTCGGTAAAACAGGTGCCGACGCAGACGATCGCCTCCGCATCCTCGATAGCCTCTCGCGTTTGCGGCAGACTCGCCCCGCCGCTGTACGTGCCGACAAATCCTGGCTGTTGTTCATCAAACAATCCTTTCCCCATCAGCAGCGTGGCGTGTGGAATGGGACGCGCACGCATCCACTGATTGAGCGTCGCCTGAAGCCCAAATCGATGAGCCAGCACGTCCGCCAGCAAAGACACATGCGAACATCCCTCCAGCAGGCTACGCGCATGATGCACAAAATCCTCCAGTTGAGCCCTATCCGATACCCGTGGCGCTGCGGTGAGAGCGCTTACAGGTTTCGCCGTCGGCAGCGCGGCAACATCGGCGGGAAGCAGCAGGTAGCCAGGCCGACAATATTGCCTCACCGTCTGCAGCACGCGATCGATCTCCTGACAGGCGTTTTGCGCCGTCAGCACACCCTGAGCGACGGAAATTGGCGCACTCATCTGGCGGAAATGGTCAAAGTCGCCGTCACCCAACGTGTGGTGTAAACATTCGCGACGCAGCTGCGCGCCGGTACAAGGGGCACCGACGATATGCAGCACCGGAACGTGCTCGGCAAAACTACCGGCCACACCGTTCAGCGCGCTAATTTCCCCCACACCGTAAGTGGTCAGCAGCGCGCCACAGCCCTGCATTCGCGCGTAGCCATCGGCGGCATAGGCCGCGTTCAGTTCGTTAGCGCAGCCCACCCAGCGCAGCGTGCGGTGAGCAATGACGTGGTCAAGAAACTGGAGATTGTAGTCGCCGGGTACGCCAAACAGACTCTCGACGCCACAGTCAGCAAGACGGTCAAGCAGGTAATCTGCCACGGTATAGGACGAAGCCATGGTGCCACTCCTTCAGCCGGTTATTTCTTTGAGTATTGAAGAAGTGTTAAGCGTGTCCAGTATTGATAAGAAAGTCCTCTGGAAAGCAAATTTTACAGATTTCAGCTGTGTACGCGCGAAGAGACATTCGTTAGTGTAAGCGCATACACAACCGGAAATTCTGGAGGACACAATGGTTTACCAGGCAAGTCCAACACGTTATGAGACTATGACGTTTCAGCGCTGCGGCAACAGCGGCCTCAAACTGCCCGCCGTTTCACTGGGGCTGTGGCATAATTTTGGCGATGAAACCCGCGTAGAGAACAGCCGCCAGCTGCTTCGCCACGCGTTCGATCTCGGCATAACCCATTTCGATCTCGCCAACAACTACGGGCCACCGCCAGGCTCCGCTGAGAGCAACTTTGGCCGTATTCTGCACGAAGATTTTCTGCCTTATCGCGACGAACTGATTATCTCCAGCAAGGCTGGATACACCATGTGGGATGGTCCGTACGGTGACTGGGGTTCACGTAAGTATCTGATTTCCAGCCTTGACCAGAGTCTGAAGCGCATGGGTCTTGAGTACGTGGATATTTTCTACCACCATCGCCCGGACCCAGAAACGCCGCTGCTGGAGACTATGCGCGCGCTGGATCACGTCGTCCGTCAGGGCAAAGCGCTGTACGTTGGGCTTTCCAACTACCCGGCGGAACTGGCGCAGCAGGCAATTGACATACTCAACGATCTGGGCACCCCCTGTCTTATCCACCAGCCGAAATACTCCATGCTGGAACGTGGAGTGGAAAACGGCCTGTTGAACGTGCTGCAGCAGGAAGGGGTCGGCTGTATCGCCTTCTCACCGCTGGCCGGTGGGCAGCTTACCGACCGTTACCTGAACGGCATTCCTGCCGACTCTCGCGCTGCCAGCGGCAGCATCTTCCTCAAGCCAGAACAGCTCACTGATGGCAAGATTAACGCCGTTCGCCAACTGAACGAACTGGCAGAACAGCGTGGACAGAAACTGTCGCAGATGGCGTTGGCGTGGGTACTGCGTCAACAGGCGGTCACCTCGGTTCTGATTGGCGCCAGCAAGGTCTCACAGCTGGATGACGCGATCGGTATGCTGGCAAACCGTCATTTCAGCGCCGCAGAATGTGCCGAAATTGATACCATTTTGCGTAGCATAAAATAACGACTATTTTAGCAAAAAGTGCTCTCTCCTGGCGGTTTAAGAGTTAACCCAATAATTCGTATGTTTACCGAATTGTAATATTGCGTTAACAGGCCTTTCTGGCCACGATCGTATAGGAGAGAAGTATGTTCAGGTCACTGATTCTGGCGGCAGTGTTGTTAGCATCGGCCCCGATGTTCGCTAATGCTGGCGAAATCACCCTGCTGCCATCCGTAAAATTACAAATTGGCGATCGCGATAATTACGGTAACTACTGGGACGGCGGCCGCTGGCGCGACCGCGACTACTGGCATAAACACTGGTATCGCCACGACAACGGCTGGCATCGCGGTTGGGACAAACGAAATAAGGCCTACGAGCGCGGCTATCGCGACGGTTGGGGCGACCGTGATGACCATCGTGGACGCGGGCGCGGTCATGGACACGGCCACGGACATGGTCACCACTAGTTTCCATTATTCAGGCGCTGCGCCTGAATAACAAAAAAAGAGCCTACGGGCTCTTTTTTTATGGTCAAATCCTGCGCTTCTTATTTATCAGCATTTGCCCTTGAGCAAAAAAATCCTGCCAGTATCTTATCGTCAAGATATTTCACGTCAGGATTAACATCATGAATGCTAATTTTAAAAATGAAATTCAGACATTCGGTCGTTCACTTCTGTTACCTATCGCGGTATTAGCCCCCGTCGGGATGGTCATGGGAATCAGCTCGGCGCTTGGCCAGAGCTATATGATCGATAAACTCCCCTTTTTGGGTAATGATATTTTCAAAGCGGTTTTATCGTCACTAGGTTTAATCAGCAGCGTCGTTTTTAATAATATTCCTTTATTATTTGCGATGGGCGTTGCCTACGGCATGTCGAAAAAAGAAAAAGGCATTGCGGTATTCGCCTCGGTCGTCGCCTATTTAACGTTGCTGATTGCCATGCACGTGCATCTCAAGCTCGCAGGGACACTGGCGAAAGAAGATCTTTCACTGGTGGGCCAGGGCATGGTACTTGGCGTACAGACGCTAAAAATCGAGGCGCTGGGCGGCATTATCGCGGGCCTGCTGGCAGCCAAAATTACCGACCGCTTCTATCGGCTGCAGCTGCCTCTGGCCTTTGCATTCTTCAGCGGCAAGAAATCAGTGGCGATTCTGGCGATTGCCTTTGCCATACCCGTTGGGCTGATCATCCCCTTTATCTGGGATCTTTTTACCGCGGGAATGCGCGCCGTCTCAACCATTATGATGGCACCGGACATTGGCGCCGGCATCTACATGACGCTTAACCGCCTGCTGATACCGTTCGGCCTGCATCACGTACTGAGCTCCACCGTGCGCTTCACCGCCGCGGGCGGTACCTACCTTATTGATGGGCAAACCTACGTCGGCATTCTGCCCGCAATGAACAAGATCCTCTTTGAGCTGGGCCCTTCACACCCCGCGTGGCAAGAATATATGCCTACGTTGACCAGCTACCTGGCCTCCTCACAGATGTTGACGACCCTGTTCCGCGTGCCGGCTATCGGCCTGGCGATGTACCATATGGCCTATTTCAAAAATAAGAAATTTGCCAAAGGAATGATTCTCACCGTCGTACTCACGGCAATGCTGGGGAATATTACCGAGCCGCTGGAATTCTCTTTCCTGTTTATTGCGCCAAAACTGTTTATCGTTTATGCGGTGCTGTGTGGCTTACTCACTATCCCACTACAGATGCTGGAAGTCTCCATCGGTTATATTCGCGGTACCATTTTCGACTTCGGCATTTTTGGCTTGATGTACGAAAATACGCATTGGGTAAATTTAATTCTTCTCGGTATTGTGAACTTCGTCGTGTTTTATTTCGTGTTCCGTTTTGCAATCGGTAAATTCGATATCAAGACCCCAGGCCGCGAAAGTGAAATTGCCGATAGCACCTTACTGAACAATAAAGAATACGACAAGGTCGCCGCCATGGTGATTGAAGGTCTCGGCGGCCGGGATAACATCAAACGCGTCGAAAACTGTGTTTCTCGCCTGCGTATCGATTTGCAGGATCAGAAGAAAATCAACATGGATATCCTCAAAGAGTCCGGCTCGTTGGGAACCTTTATTCCCTCCAGCAACCATGTTCACGTGGTTTTTGGCCCACACGTAGAATTTGTTCGCAACGCGGTTGACGACCGCATTGTCGGCGCGAAATAAATAACCAGGAGGCGGCAATGCGCGCACTGTATGATTCAAAAAGTAAAACCATTGACGATCGCGGCATGAAAGCCCTGCTCGGTCAGCAGGCTCGAGTGCAGTCATGGCTGGACGTCGAAGCCGCGCTGGCGCTGGCGCAGGCCGAGCACGGGATGATTCCTGCCAGCGCGGCGGCGAATATCGCCGCCAACTGCCGGGTTGAGAATATCGACCTGGTCGAGATGGAACGCCTGTTACGCGAAATTGGCCATGGTTTTGTACCGATGATCAAAGTGCTGGTCAAAGCCTGCGACAGTGAAAGCGGTAAGTATGTGCACTATGGCGTCACCACGCAGAACATTCAGCAAACGGCCCAGCTGTATCTGGCGAAGCAGTTCAACGTCGTGCTGCAAGGTTTCGTTGATGACATTCTGCGCAATCTGGCCCATATGGCGCGCGAGCATCACGCCACGCTCATGGCCGGACGCACCCACGGTAAGCATGCATTGCCCATCACCTGGGGATACAAAGCCGCCGTCTGGATTGATGAACTCCTCAACGCCCAGCAGCGTATGCAAGAAGCGGAAAAACGGGTCTTCACCGTGATGATGGGAGGCGCCGTCGGCGCATTTCACGCAACCGGAGAAACCGGTCGACGGGTACAGGAGAGCGTAGCGAAAGCCTTAGGCATGCACGCAATGGCCATTCCATCGCGCAACTCGCGCGTGTATCGCACCGAGTACATCAGCAACCTGTGCCTGCTTGCCACTACCCTGCACAAAATTGCCGAAGAGGTTTACCAGACTTCGAGTGAAGAATTTGGCGAAGTGTCCGAAGCCTTTACCAGAGGGACCGTCGGCAGCAGTACCATGCCGCAGAAGGTCAACCCGAAACTGGCAAAAGGCATTATCGCTAACGCACAAAAACTTTACTCCGTACATACCTCGTGCCTGTACGTCAGCCCACGCCCCTTCGAGGCAGATAGCTCGGCCTACTTTATCTTTGATGGCAATATTCAGGAGAGCATGGAGTGCATCGCCGAGATCGTTATGCGCGCCGAGGAACTGACCCGCACGCTGGTGATCAACACCGAGCGGATGCAGCAAAATGTGCAGCTGACCCACGGCTTAATCAATAGCGAAAAAATCATGATGCATCTGGTGGCGAAGCTCGGCAAAGATGCGGCGCACGAGCGCGTTTACCAACTGGCGATGCGCAGTACCCATGAAGGCATTCCTTACGGCGAGGTGCTGCGCCAGGATCCGGTGATTCAGCAGAACTTCACCGAGGCGGAAATTGACGCACTGATTGACCCATCGCACTACATCGGTTTGTGCTCAGAGATGGCGCTGGAAACCGCCGCGCGCGTACAGGAGGCCCATGGTGACTGACACCCTGCTCTCTCTCGCCAGTCAGCGAATTGTGACGCCGGATGGCATACGGTCCGGCTACCTTCACATCTGCGGCGATAAAATTACCGGCATCGATGAAACACCGCGTGGCCGCGTCATCGACTATCACCATGCGATGCTGATGCCGGGGTTTGTCGATATCCACGTCCACGGCTGGGGGCGAGGTTCATTTGCCTGGAAGGGAGAGCGGGACTCGCTGCGCGCCATGAGTCAGGATTTAGTACAAGCGGGGGTAACGGCCTGGCTGGCGACCTCGGCCACCCAGCCGGAGGATTTCTTGTGCGAAAGCCTGGCCACCGCCGCCGAATGGATCGCGCAAGCCACGCCAGCCGACGGTGCTGAAGCGGTCGGTATCCACATGGAAGGCCCGTATATCAACCCGAAATTTATCGGCATGCAGCGCCTGGACTGCGTTCAGCCCCCCAGCATAGCCGGATTCGAGCGCTATCAGCGCGCCGCACGCGGCCACGTCCGCCTGATGACGCTGGCCCCGGAACTTCCCGGAGCGCTGGCATTGATTCGCCATTTGCATCAATCCGGCGTCACCGTTTCCGCGGGCCATACCGATGCGACGTTTGACGAAATCAGCGAGGCAATTACCGCCGGTTTGAGTCATTTTACACACGCCTTCAGCGCCATGCGCGGCCTACACCACCGCGAGCCTGGCGTGGTGGGAGCGCTGATGTACTATGAAGACACCTACGCAGAAGTGGCAAAACAAAGCGGAATTACCCTGCGCCCGGAGGTATTCGATATCCTCTATCGGCTGAAAAAGGATCGGCGGCAGGTGATGATGAGCGATTGTCTTGGCTACGTCGACTTTCCGGAAGGCTTCGAGTTTCATCACTATCTGCGCCAGGAAACATTTCGTATCCGCCAACATGCGCTGGAAATCACCGACTGCCACGGCTGCACCCGCACCATCCGCGCCGAAGACTGGCCGGAAGTGCGCAAGCTGGAAATGAGTTTTCTGGATTCCGTCAAGAACGTGGTGGAGCGTCTGGCGCACGGATGGGTGTCTGCGGCGCAGGTCGCCTGTCTCAATCCCGCCATCCTCGCGGGCGTGGCGGATCGCAAAGGTAGCCTGACCCCCGGCAAAGATGCCGATATTCTGGTGCTTAACGCCGAACATGAACTGCACGCGGTATGGTGTCGCGGCGTGCGCCAGCCGCGGGTTAAATAAAGACGTCGCCGTAGTGCTGCTCGAGGAAGGTTTTTAGCGCCTGCGGGCTCATCCCCTGTACCTGTTGCACGAACGCGTCAACGGGTATTTTTTTGCGCGCCGGGCTCAACCCGTGCTCACGCAGCAGTTGAAAATCATCCTGCGTCAGATAGAAATTCACCTTCACGTAGCTCAGTTGAGCATGGCGAAGATGACTGGCAATTTTATTGGTAAAGGCAATTAACAGGTCGAAATCCTGCTGCTGGAGCCTGTCCAGCTCGTTGATGTTGACGCAGGCCAGCACCTCAATGTGAAAACGCGAAAGCAGCACCTCTTTGAAGTAGCCCACTTTACTCTCTGATGAGTTGGTCACAATGATGACGCGCTTTTTCACATCGCTGACCACGCGATTTTTCAGTTCATGCTTTTTGATAATCAGCACCAGGGTCGCCAGATGAATCGCCGAAAATGACATCTGCCAACGCGATTCTATTTCCCGCAGCGCACGCTGAACGTGCAGCCAGAGGTCCGGATAACGGCGCTGCACATCGTGCAACTTTTTATCATCAAACCACAGGCGCAGTTTGTTCTGCACAATGGCCGCATAGATAAAGTGGTAAATTTCGGCAAACCAGCCGTGATGATTGTGAATCGTTGCCTTCAGACCGTGGGACATCACCTCGCAGGCCAGCTTAACGTACCCAACCAGCCGCGCGTCGTAGAGCGTAAAAGGGCGCCAGGTAAAAGTCAGCGAAGCGATAAGCATATCCAGGCAGGCATTTTCATCTTTCTCGGCCAGCACGCGGTAGGGATAGGTGGTCAGAAATGCCGCCGCCGAGCTGTCGTGAATGAGTCGCCCGCGACGAATACGCTGTAGCGCCAGACTGAGATAGACCAGCAGATATTTCCGCCCGTTGTAGCCAAGGTGAATCACCGGGCTGATGACCTTTTCATAATAGGCCGCCGCCTGGGTAATCTCCTGCGCACACTCATGGAGAAACTGCTCGGCAATGGAACGATTGATAGGCTCGTTGGCCTGATGCGCAATCAGTTGATGACCGGTACCGATCTCGACGGTTTTCAGAATCGACATACAGGCTGCCAGACGCAGGCTGAATTCATCGCCCACCAGTTGCGAACCTTTTCTCGGTATGCTCAGCAGCGTTAACCCACTTTCCTGCACCCGGTTGAGCATGAGCGTATTATCGTTTTTCACCGTCCCGGCGCTGACATAGAACTTTTTATAGTACTCATTTTTATTGACCACATCGTGCAGACAGAGCGCAACAAACAGATCCTGAACGCGCTCTTCACCGGTAGTGAGATAGCGGTTAAAACGCACGCGCTGTAAAAACTGGATGTAATCACTGTAGGTGATGTCGGTCGTAATAAACGCATTATCCTGATGGAGATGCGCTTCATCCGGCAGCAGTTCGTTAAGCTCTTTCATCGTTCGCTTCAGGGTGGAAAGCGTTTTGCCAAAGCGCAGCACCGCGCTATCGACCGCGAGCGGGCTGTTATCCTGAAGGTATTTGAGAAAAGAGAGATCAAAAGAGTTCATGAACGTTCGCTGAGGTTAAACGCAAAACACAGCGTAACGAAAAAACGCCAGAAAAACCGTGACCTGTCGCGGGTCACGGCAATCGGGCAATTAATTCAGCAGGGTTCCCAGCAGCAGCCAGCCGTTCAGCGCCACCACCACCGCAACGATCGCCCAGCCGAGGCGTTTAATCCACCGCGTGTTGACCAGTTCGCCCATCAGCTTGCGGTCGCTGGTGAAAATCAGCAGCGGAACCAGCGCCAGCGCAATCCCAAAGCTCAACAGCACCTGGCTCATCACCAGAATACGCGTCGGATCCAGCCCCATCAGAATGACAATAAACGACGGCAGCATGGTGACCGCACGGCGGAACCAGAGCGGAATGTGAAAGCGAATAAAGCCCTGCATCACCACCTGGCCGGCAAGCGTACCCACCACCGTAGAGGAGAGACCGGCCGCGATCAGGCTGAGGCCAAAAATAGTCGCCGCCGCATGGCTGAGCAGCGGTTCAAGCGTCAGGTAGGCCTGATCGAGATCGGTAATCCCGGTATGTCCGTGGAAATGGAAAGCCGCTGCGGCGGTCGCCATCATCGCCAGGTTCACGAAGCCGGCGATGGTCATGGCGATAGCGACGTCCCAGCGGGTGGCCTGATAGCGCTCTTTAGCGCTGCCGCCGTGCAGATGCTGGGTCAGCGATGAGTGAAGATAAATAACGTGCGGCATAATGGTTGCCCCCAGCACGCCCGCCGCCAGGTAGACCGCCTCGCCGTTTGGCAACGATGGCAAGAGCATGCCTTTGGTCAGCGGCGCCAGCGCGGGCTGAGAGAACACCAGCTCAACGATATAGGCTGCAGCCACAAACAGCAGCAGGCCGCCGATAACTTTTTCCAGCGGTTTTTGCCCACGGCGCTGAAGCATCAGAATCAAAAAGGTGGCAATCCCGGTCAGCACCGCGCCCTGCAATAGCGAAATGCCCAGAATCAGCTTAAAGCCGATCGCCGCACCGATAAACTCGGCAAGATCGGTCGCCATGGCGATAATTTCCGCCTGCACCCAGTAGAACCAGACCACCGGTCGTGGGTAATGGTCGCGAATCTGCTCCGCGAGGTTTTTCCCCGTGGCGATACCCAGCTTTGCTGAAAGCACCTGAATCAGCATCGCCATCAGGTTGGCCCACACTACCACCCACAGCAACTGGTAGCCAAAGCTGGCGCCCGCCTGAATGTTGGTCGCAAAGTTGCCCGGATCGATATAGCCGATCGCGGCAATAAATGCCGGCCCCATCAGCGCCAGCCGCATACGGCGTGCGGTACGACAGCTGTTAGTTTCAATGCGACTGTTTGTCATTCTCTGCCTCAAAAACATAGCCTTTGCTATGTTTTAGGCTAACAGAATGAGAATGATTATCAAGTTCATTTAAGCAAGGTGATAATGATTATTCTGATAGCCGGAACCAATAGCCAGACTGGAGGTTGGGAAGGTTTGGTATACGCTTAAGAAGAGAGTAGTACAACACGGAAACTTTTCATACATTTACTCAACATAACAAAAATGTATGTTTGATCACTAATTTTGAGTTTGCTCACAGCTTCTGAATATAGTGAGAGACAGATCTCGTTTTATTTAATCATGTTACATAGAATGTGCACGAAAATTTAACCCGTCTCATGTTTGGAGCAAATATGGACCGCGTCTTGCATTTTATTCTCGCGCTCGTTGTGGTAGCTGTTCTGGCCCTGCTGGTCAGTTCGAACCGCAAACAGATCCGCATTCGTTACGTTATTCAGCTTCTGGTTATTGAAGTGCTGTTGGCCTGGTTCTTCCTGAACTCCGATATCGGTCTGGGTTTTGTCAGAGGCTTCTCCGAGATGTTCGAAAAACTTCTCGGCTTTGCTAATGAAGGGACCAACTTTGTCTTCGGTAGCATGAACGATAAAGGTCTGGCCTTCTTCTTCCTGAAAGTCCTGTGCCCTATCGTCTTCATTTCTGCGTTGATCGGTATCCTGCAGCACATTCGCGTACTGCCTATCGTGATCCGCGCGATTGGTACCGTGCTCTCGAAAATCAACGGCATGGGCAAACTGGAGTCTTTCAACGCCGTCAGCTCCCTGATTCTGGGCCAGTCTGAAAACTTCATCGCCTATAAAGATATCCTCGGAAAAATGTCCCGTAACCGCATGTACACCATGGCGGCGACGGCGATGTCTACCGTGTCGATGTCTATCGTTGGCGCCTACATGACCATGCTGGAGCCGAAGTACGTTGTCGCGGCGCTGGTACTGAACATGTTCAGCACCTTTATCGTTCTGTCGCTTATCAACCCGTACCGCGTTGATGCCAGCGAAGAAAACATTCAGATGTCTAACCTGCACGAAGGTCAGAGCTTCTTCGAAATGCTGGGTGAATACATTCTGGCAGGTTTCAAAGTGGCCATTATCGTTGCTGCGATGCTGATCGGTTTTATCGCCCTTATCGCCGCGCTGAACGCCCTGTTCGCCACCGTGACCGGCTGGTTTGGCTACAGCATCTCCTTCCAGGGCATTCTGGGCTACATTTTCTATCCGGTTGCATGGATCATGGGTGTACCGGCAAGTGAATCCCTGCAGGTGGGCAGCATCATGGCGACCAAACTGGTTTCCAATGAATTCGTTGCCATGATGGATCTGCAGAAAATCGCCGCTGAGCTCTCTCCGCGCGCGGTCGGCATCATCTCCGTGTTCCTGGTCTCCTTCGCCAACTTCTCTTCCATCGGCATCATCGCGGGTGCGATTAAAGGTCTGAACGAAGAACAGGGTAACGTGGTTTCTCGCTTCGGCCTGAAGCTGGTTTACGGTTCTACGCTGGTGAGCGTACTGTCTGCGTCTATCGCCGCGCTGGTTCTGTAATTCACCGTCGCTAACATCAGGACCTGTAACGTTGTTACAGGTCCTTTTTTTTGTTCTCAAGCTGCCAGAGCGGACGCGGTTTATCAATCAGGTAGCCCTGCATATAGTGCACGCCAAGGCGCTCCAGCAGCTGTTGCTGTTCTTCCGTTTCGACATATTCTGCCACCACGGACAAATTTCGCAGCTTCGCCATCTCGCAGATAGAGCGAATAATCATCGCATCCATCGGATTGTTTAAAACATCGCGGACGAAGCAGCCGTCTATCTTGATGATGTCAGCTTCCAGTCGCTTCAGGCGCTCGTAGTTCGCGTAGCCGGTACCGAAGTCATCAATCGCAATCAGGCAGCCAAACTGACGCAACTGCTGGATATTAGCGACGCTGACATCCGAGTTGGAGAATGCCTGCTCTTCGGTAATCTCAATAATAATGCGCTTAACATCGACGTGATAACGGCGGAATAGCGCGATAATCTCGGCGGCGCTACCCTTTTGCATCAAGGTGTACGGCATCAGATTCACCGAGAAGTTCTTATTGGGAAGCTCGTCCAGCGAGCTGAACAGGTACTCCAGCACCTGCATGTCAAAACGTTTGCTGAGGTTAAACTGCGCGAGAACAGGGATAAATTTGTCCGGCGTCACCATGCCGTCAGCGTCAACGAGGCGGCTTAGGATCTCGTAGTAACCTTCACCAGAAGGTTTTCTGATAGGCTGTGCGTAAAGCACAAAACCGCCCCAGTCCAGCGCGTTTTTAACCCGATTTAACAGCACAACCTGTTCGCTGCTTTGATCGAAAGCGTCAACGTGACCGTTATCCAGCTTCAGGATTTGATTCCCTTCATCGGCCTGCTCCACCAACCAGCTCAGTTGCCCCAGCATATGGTGCATATTTTTATCCCGCGGGCTCACCGGCGCCCAGGAGATCGCATATTCCAGGTTCAGAACCGCATTGTTCCAGTGAATCTCTTTATTGCTTAGAAAATTAATCAGATGATTCAGCCGGGCTTCGGTATCCGGGCCGTTCAGCACCAGCAGCAGTTCATTACCCGGCAGCTGAAACAACTTCTCTTCACTGAACAGTATCGGCTGTAGGATGTGTGTGACGCTGCGTTTGCAATGCATACGCATCATCATGCCATAGTGACGGCTGAGGAAGTCGAGGTTGCCAATGTGCAGACAACACAGGCTGATCGCGCCTGCGCGCGGCGTCATCATATACTCCTCCAGCGCACGCAGGTTCGGTAAGCCAGTTATCGGGTCCTGCATGGCCTGCGCCTGCCACTTTGCCTGCAGTCGCTGGCTGCGATGGTATACCTGCAGCAGGTAAAGCAGGCACACCGTGAAGGAGATCAGCGACGACAGAATAAAAGCCAGCGAATACTGAGTTTGTATACCGTGGAGGAAGTTTTTGTTGTACATCACCAGCAGGAAGGCGGAAACCGTCCAGGTCATGACGACCAGCGGGTAAGCCAACTGGCTGATGCCAAAAGAGAAAAAGATAAATATAGCCGGAACCAGATAACCCGCAAAATAATAATCGCCAAACGGCGCACACAAAAATATCATCATACCTATCAGGCTAATAAACCAACAGGTAATAAATATCTTATTTCTAAGATTGGTGTAACAAGCAATATTACGATACCAGAATGCCCTGGCATAACGTGGGTTCAAGAACATCCTGAACGGGTAATAAAAAAGACGAGTAAATATCAGTGATGCACAAACCAGCCCCTGTATATCAACAATAGAATAAATAACGGATGTTATATTAAAATAACTGTACATTAACTCCGGGATGTCAATTATCTCACCGGTAACGTACATCAGAACCTTGCCCATAATCGGGGTCACAAAGCCCAACCAAAAAACATTCAAACCAATGTTTTTTATGGGATTACCATGCCGCCACCGGCGTCCGAGCGTATAGCGTAGAATAACGCAGGAGATGCATACAGCGGCCAACTGACAGAATAGCAACGTTAATGAATAGAAGGGTGATAAATGCAGTTGCCAATAGTTAGTGACGGTAAAACCAATCGCTAATGGGGCAATAGCATGACGACCAAAAAGCATGATCAATGCAATCATTACGCCAAGCGGTAGCCAGGCCAGATATACAGAATGCCCATCATAAAAAGCGGTAGGAGAGATATATCTGGAAAATGGAATAGCCACCAGGCTCAATATAAGAGCCAAGCAGAATTTCCTGAGTGGGTTAGTCCTTATCACCGTCATGCGTATCAGCCGATATCCTTTATCGTACGTAATTTGACTCTTTAAATATTATGGTCGCGAATTTGTTGGCGCAAGTTTAAGCGATAAAATCCTGATCTGTACCGGACTTTTGAACGTAAACCGCTGTATTTTTGTACACAACAAGGATGAAAAAAACCCCCGCCGTCAGGCGAGGGTTTCAAATTTTGGTGGAGCTAAGCGGGATCGAACCGCTGACCTCTTGCATGCCATGCAAGCGCTCTCCCAGCTGAGCTATAGCCCCACAGTACCTTTACGTTCCAAAACCTGATGGGAGCAGGATTTGGTGGAGCTAAGCGGGATCGAACCGCTGACCTCTTGCATGCCATGCAAGCGCTCTCCCAGCTGAGCTATAGCCCCAACGTAAAGCTGTCGAGTTGACGGGCGGCATAATATGAATTCCCTCGCACAGTGTCAACGGCAAAATTCGCTAACGGCATCTAATCGCTGAAAAAGCAGACAAACGCGCCTGTTTACGCGCCTGCTCGCAAACAGGAGTTATGCATGTCACGTTTTCCACTAAAACGATGCTATAACATGAACCTGTAATTCCCACACAGCAACTCAGGAAATAGTATGCTCAAGGAACGAATGACGCCGGAGGAAATCGCCCACCTGACAGGCTATAGCCGCCAGACCATTAACAAGTGGGTGCGTAAAGAAGGCTGGAAGACCTCTCCTCGCCCCGGCGTTCAGGGGGGGAAAGCCAGAGTCGTCCACGTCAACGATGAAGTCGTGGAGTTTATCCACAGCGCGCAGCGCGCTTCAGAGCCCCCTGCTCCCTATATTTCCGATAACCCCTTCCATACGCTGCTGCTGACGCTGGTTGATGAAATGACCGAAACAGAGCAAAAGCAGTTGACCTCGCTGCTACTCCGGGAAGGAATTAGCGGTTTATTGCAACGTTTAGGAATCCGTGGTTAAACGCGAGAGATGAAAACACTTCCTGCCAAAATGTCGACCGAAGAGCTCGCCGAGCGCTTAGGGATAACCCGACAAACCGTTAACCGCTGGATTCGCGAGCAAGGCTGGCACACAGAACCCATGCCGGGTATTAAAGGGGGTCGCGCACGCCTGATTTTTATCACGCCCGAGGTGCTGGATTACCTCGCCAATACCCCGGCGCTGCGAAGCCTGACCACGCAAAGCCAGCTCGAGGAACCTTCCCGCAGCTACGGCACAAATGAGTCAGAGGTCGTGTGGCGGCAGATTACCGACGTCCTGCAGAACATGACGCCGCTGGAACAGCAGCGCCTGCACCACTTGCTGGCGCGTGAAGGTATTTGCGGATTTCTTTCCCGGCTAGGGCTGAGCCACGACGAGACGTAAAAAAAGCGGGTTTCCCCGCTTTTTTCTTGCCCAAAGGCGAATTACTGCTGGCTTTCACGCTCGGCGATAAAGCCCAGCGCCTTGTTGATGCGCTCAATACTGCGGGATTTACCAATCGCGTGCACGGTAACGTCCAGCGCAGGCGACTGCCCTGCCCCGGTCACCGCAACGCGCAGCGGCATCCCCACTTTCCCCATGCCCACTTCCAGCTCATCGGCAGTTGCCTGAATCGCGTGGTGAACGTTTTCCGCCGTCCACTCGGTGATGGCGGCAATTTTATCGCGCACCACTTCCAGCGGCTGACGCGCAACCGGACGCAGGTGTTTCTTCGCCGCATCAGCGTCGAACTCGGCAAAATCTTCGTAGAAGTAGCGGCAGCTTTGCGCCATCTCTTTCAGGGTTTTGCAGCGCTCGCCCAGCAGTTTCACCAGCTCGCACAGCTGCGGCCCAACGCGGGTGTCGATATTTTCCTGCTCAATGTGCCACTGCAGGTGCGTCGCCACGTATTCCGGCGCCAGCGTGTTGATGTAGTGATGATTCAGCCACAGCAGTTTATCAGTATTGAACGCGCTGGCAGATTTGCTGACCGCATTCAAAGAGAAGAACTCGATCATCTCTTCACGGGTGAAGATCTCCTGATCGCCGTGGGACCAGCCCAGACGCACCAGGTAGTTCAGCAGCGCTTCCGGCAGATAGCCGTCGTCACGATACTGCATCACGCTGACCGCGCCGTGACGCTTGGACAGCTTTTTGCCGTCGTCGCCGTTGATCATCGACACGTGGGCGTAAACCGGCACCGGCGCATTCAGCGCTTTCAGGATGTTGATCTGACGCGGCGTGTTGTTGATATGGTCTTCACCGCGGATCACGTGGGTAATTTCCATATCCCAGTCATCGACCACCACGCAGAAGTTGTAGGTCGGGGAACCGTCGGTGCGACGGATGATCAGATCGTCCAGCTCCTGGTTGCTGAATTCGATCGGACCACGGATCTGGTCGTCAAAAATAACGGAACCGTCCTGCGGGTTAGCAAAACGTACCACGCATGGCTCATCGGCAGCGTGATGTTCGTGACCATGGCGGCAACGGCCGTCGTAACGCGGTTTTTCACCGTTGGCCATCTGCTCTTCGCGCAGCGCATCCAGACGCTCTTTGGAGCAATAACATTTATACGCCGTGCCCGCTTCCAGCATTTCATCAATCACCGCGTTGTAGCGATCGAAACGCTTGGTCTGATAGTACGGACCTTCATCCCACTCCAGATTCAGCCAGTTCATTCCATCCATGATGGCTTCAATGGCTTCTGGCGTTGAGCGCTCAAGATCGGTGTCTTCAATACGCAGCACAAACTCACCGTCGTGGTTACGTGCAAAAAGCCAGGAATAAAGAGCAGTACGAGCGCCGCCGACGTGCAGATAGCCAGTCGGGCTAGGCGCGAAGCGAGTTTTGATTTTCATGAAATGGCCTTACGTTTATAAAGATGCCGACAACCGGCAAATCCCGGAAATACAAGTGGGCAATATTCTAGCACTCCCACTCGGTTGTTCCCACCGCAAGCGCATGCTTTGCTGATTTTGCATATAATTCATACAACATAGCGCGTTTTGCGATCGCTTTGTTTATTTTTACGACGAACGAACAAATTCTTTAGAAAAGGCGTTGACTCATTTTCAACTCTCCCTATAATGCGACTCCACACAGCGGGGGTGATTAGCTCAGCTGGGAGAGCACCTCCCTTACAAGGAGGGGGTCGGCGGTTCGATCCCGTCATCACCCACCAACTACTTTATGTAGTCTCCGCCGTGTAGAGTAAGAAATTGAGAAGTGGGTGATTAGCTCAGCTGGGAGAGCACCTCCCTTACAAGGAGGGGGTCGGCGGTTCGATCCCGTCATCACCCACCACTTTCTCGCCAGCTGGATTTCTTACAACAAAATGAAGTACCGAAGTGGGTGATTAGCTCAGCTGGGAGAGCACCTCCCTTACAAGGAGGGGGTCGGCGGTTCGATCCCGTCATCACCCACCACTTCGGGTCGTTAGCTCAGTTGGTAGAGCAGTTGACTTTTAATCAATTGGTCGCAGGTTCGAATCCTGCACGACCCACCAATGTAAAAAAGCGCCCTAAAGGCGCTTTTTTGCTATCTGCGATCTGAATGATTCGAACCTGCGGCAGGTTCGGTGTCGAACGCAGTGAGACAACGGAGCCGTTTACGGCGACGGCCCGAAGGGCGAGCGAAGCGAGTCATCCTGCACGACCCACCAATGTAAAAAGGCGCCTTTTTGCTATCTGCAATCTGGACGATTCGCCCCCGCCCTCAGCCATTCAAGTCCAGCCGCATTCTGCCGATACTCCTTATATTTACCCGTATAAGGCGTACACAATGACCGTTATCAGCTCTACCTCTATTCCAGCCCTGAAAACCACCACCAGCACCGCCGCGCCGAGCGGTAACGATACGGCATCGCAAATGGCGCGCATTACCCAACAAATTGTCAAACTGACCCAACAGCTGAAAGAAATCGCTGATGGCAGCGGCAGCGCGGAGGAAAAACAGAAACAGGCCGAAATGATTCAGGAGCAAATTACCATGCTGGAAGCTCAGCTGGCCCAGCTGCAGAACCAACAAGCGGAAAAAGCACAGGAAAAACAAGAAGCCTCTGTGACTGCTATCGCCAATGTCAACAAGCCCAGCGACGAGCACCAGATCGACATCTACGTCTGATACAGCGGCTCCTGCTGGCGTTCATCCGTCAGGCGCTGGCTCTGTTCGCGTACCACATCCCACAGCGCCTGCGCGGCGGTGGAAAGCGAACGGTTTTTCCGCCGCACCAGCATTAACTGGCGCTCAACGCCCGGCACCAGCCTTTTGACCACCAGCGGGCTGCCCTCCGGAAGCGGCAATGCCAGCGCCGGAATAATGCTAATCCCAATGCCTGCCGTCACCATCGGAAACAACGTCGCCGGGTGACCAATCTCCTGCACGATATCCGCCTCAATATCGTGCAGGCGCAGCGCCGCATCAATCAGCATTCGGCTTCCTGATGCGTAGTCCTGAAGCACCAGCTTTGCCGCTTGTAGCGCCTGCCAGCTGACGTACGGCAAATCCGCAAATGAATGATCGCGTCGACACAGAAGGAAAAAAGGCTCCGACAGTACCGTTTCGCACTGCAAATCCCCGACCACGCCAGGATCGATAACGATGCCAAAATCCACGTCCCCCTGACGAATACTTTCCAGCACCCACTGTTGAGGACGGTCGTGCAGCACAAAGCGAATCTCGGGATAGCGCAGATTGCTCTCGGCAATACACTGCGGAATAAGGTGTGCGGATATGGTCTGACTTGCCGCCACCCGCACTGTCCCACTGAGCTGTTGACCAATCCGCCCTGCTTCACGCAGCGTGCTGTGCAGCTCATCCAGCTGGCGCTCAAGCCGCTGCGCCAGCTGCTGCCCGGCTTCGGTCAGCACCACCTCACGCGTGGTGCGGTCGATCAAACGCACGCCGGTCTGATGTTCCAGCTCCTTAACGCTATGGCTGACCGCTGACTGGCTGAGGCCAATGATCTCCCCGGCTCGGCTGAAGCTTTTGGCTCGGGCAACCGTGACAAACACCTTTAACTGACGCAGCGAGTAATTCATCTGTTTTTTTCATCAATGGATGCAATAAATCAATTTTATTTCTCAAAAATAAAAAAGCAAAATGTCTGCATCGATCTTCAGGAGTCTTTATGAAACTTTTTCGCGTTTTAGACCCGTTTACGCTAACGCTTATCGCCGTCGTCCTGCTCGCCACCTTCTTCCCGGCGCGCGGCGATTTTGTGCCGTTTTTCGAAAACCTGACTACCGCCGCCATCGCGCTACTGTTCTTTATGCACGGCGCCAAATTGTCGCGTGAGTCGATTATCGCCGGCGGCAGCCACTGGCGTCTGCATCTGTGGGTGATGTGCAGCACTTTTGTGGTGTTCCCGGTGCTGGGCGTGCTGTTTGCCTGGTGGGCGCCCATTAACGTCGACCCGCAGCTCTATGCCGGTTTCCTGTATCTGTGCATTCTGCCTGCCACCGTGCAGTCGGCAATCGCCTTTACCTCGCTGGCTGGCGGTAACGTCGCGGCTGCGGTATGTTCAGCTTCGGCCTCCAGCCTGCTGGGGATCTTCCTTTCCCCGCTGTTGGTTGGCCTGGTGATGAACGTCCACGGCGCGGGCGGCAGCCTGGAGCAGGTCGGCAAAATCATGCTGCAACTGCTGCTGCCGTTTGTCCTCGGCCACCTGTCACGTCCGTGGACCGCCGCCTTCGTGACAAAACATAAGAAATGGATCGCCAAAACCGACCAGACCTCCATTTTGCTGGTGGTCTACTCGGCTTTCAGCGAAGCGGTCGTGAACGGTATCTGGCATAAAGTGGGCGTGGGTTCACTGCTGTTTATTGTGGTCGTGAGCATCGTGCTGCTGGCGCTGGTGATCCTGATTAACACCGTGGTCGCCCGGCGGATGGGCTTCAATAAAGCGGATGAAATTACGATTGTCTTCTGCGGTTCGAAAAAGAGTCTGGCCAACGGTATCCCGATGGCCAATATTCTCTTCCCGACGTCGGTGCTGGGAATGATGGTGCTGCCGCTGATGATCTTCCACCAGATTCAGCTGATGACCTGTGCGGTGCTGGCGCGCCGCTATAAAGCGCAGACGGAAAAACTGCAGGCCAAAGAGCAGGCCCGCGTCTAAGGTTAGCGCTTGAGGGGTTGTACCAGTTGGCTCAACCCCTCGGTTTTAATCAACAGCGTGAGCTGCATCAGTTCACCAAGATGGCCCGCCGGAAACTGATCCTTACGGGCGAACCACAGCAGATACTCTTCCGGAACGTCGATTAAACGTCGGCCTTTATACTTGCCAAATGGCATCTCGGTATTAGCAATCTCAATCAGCTGCGCTTTATCCACCTTAGACTCCCAGCAGCCGCAGCATTTCGGCTTCATCAATCACCGCAATACCCAGTTCCTGCGCTTTGACAAGCTTAGAACCCGCCGCTTCACCGGCAATCACCAGATCGGTTTTCTTCGACACGCTGCCCGCGACTTTAGCCCCGAGTTCCACCAGCCGCGCTTTGGCATCATCACGGGACATCTGGCTCAGGCTGCCGGTCAGCACCACCGTTTTTCCCGCAAACGGGCTGTCGATCTCTTCGGCGTTGACCACCACCGGAGCGGGCCAGCTGACGCCTTCTTTCAACAGTTGCTGAATCACTTCGCGATTGCTGGCTTCGGCAAAAAAGTTAAACACGTGGTTGGCCACCACGACGCCAACATCCGGCACCTTCTGCAGCTCTTCAATGGATGCGGCTTCCAGCGCCTCAAGGGTGCCAAAGTAGCCTGCCAGCCCGGCGGCCGTCGCTTCACCCACTTCGCGAATGCCTAAACCATAGAGAAAACGGGCGAAGGTTGTTTGTTTGGCTTTTTCCAGCGCGTTAACCACGTTCTGCGCCGATTTTGGCCCCATGCGGTCCAGCCCGGTAAGCTTACCGGCCGTCAGCGTGAACAGGTCTGCCGGCGTATGGACATACTCCTTCTCCACCAGCTGATCGATGATTTTATCGCCCATGCCGTCAACGTCGAGCGCGCGTCGGGAGACGAAATGCTTGAGCGCCTCTTTCCGCTGCGCACCGCAGATCAGACCGCCGGTACAGCGGGCCACCGCTTCCCCTTCAACGCGTTCAACGTCGGAATTACAGACCGGGCAATGGGTCGGGAAAACAATCTCCTGCGTTTCGGCAGGACGTTCAGAAAGCACCACGTTAACGACCTGCGGGATAACGTCACCGGCACGACGAATCACCACTTTATCGCCAATGCGCAGCCCCAGACGCTCAATTTCATCGGCGTTATGCAGCGTTGCGTTGCTGACCAGCACGCCCGCCACCTGAACCGGTTCAAGACGCGCCACTGGGGTAATGGCCCCGGTACGACCCACCTGGAATTCGACGTCGCGCACGAAGGTCATCTGTTCCTGAGCCGGGAACTTAAACGCCACCGCCCAACGCGGCGCACGGGCGACAAAGCCAAGCTGTTCCTGCAGCGCGAGCGAGTTGACCTTAATCACCACGCCATCAATATCAAAACCCAGCGTCGGACGATCTTCTGCAACCTTATGATAGTAAGCGAGTACTTCCTCCGGCGAGTCGCACAGCGTAACGCGGTCGCTGACCGGCAGGCCCCACGCTTTAAACTGCAGCAAACGCCCCAGATGAGTATCCGGCAGCACGCCGCCTTCCAGTACGCCCACACCGTAGCAGAAGAACGTCAGCGGTCGCTTCGCCGTGATGCGCGGGTCCAGCTGGCGCAACGAACCGGCGGCAGCGTTGCGCGGGTTGGCGAACACTTTGCTACCGGTACGGCGCGCCTCTTCGTTAATTTTTTCAAACCCGGCCTGTGGCAGGAAGACTTCACCGCGCACTTCCAGACGCGCCGGGATATTGTCACCGTGCAGCTTCAGCGGAATGGCGCGGATAGTACGCACGTTGGCGGTAATATCCTCACCGGTGGTGCCGTCGCCGCGCGTCGCCGCGCTGACCAGCACGCCATTTTCATAAAGAATGCTCACCGCCAGGCCATCAAGCTTCAGCTCACAGCACCAGGTCAGCTTATCGCTGCTGTTCAGGCGGTCCTGAACGCGCTTGTTGAACGCCAGGAAGCTCTCTTCGTCAAAAACGTTATCCAGCGACAGCATCGGCACTTCGTGGCGAATCTGGCTAAAGGCCGCCAGCGGCCCTGCACCGACGCGCTGAGTCGGTGAGTCAGCGGTAACTAACTCGGGGTGCTGCGCCTCCAGCTCGCGCAGCTCGCGCATCAGGCGGTCATACTCGGCGTCGGGCAGTTCCGGCGCATCAAGCACGTGATACAGGTATTCATGATGGCGAAGCGTCGCTCGCAGTTCATTCAGTCGTTGTTCTATTGGTTGCATATCACACCATCAATGATAAAAAACCCCCGACAGGCGGGGGTTCAGGAAGGATTGAAAAAACACGAACCTTATCAGGCGTTGGCGTCTTTCACTTCGCGAATACGATCCTGATACTCGCGCAGCTTTTGCGGGGTCATCATCCGACGTTGATCGTCGAGCACCACGCCGCCCACTTCGTCGGCAATGTACTGCGCCGACTGGAGCATTAGCTTGAAGTTCTGCAATTCGTCGCCGTAGCCCGGCACCTGCATGAAGATGGTCACACCAGGCGTCTGCATATCACTCATGTTATCCGGGTCAAAGGTACCCGGTTTGAGCATGTTTGCCAGGCTAAACAGCGCGGGGCCGCTTCCGTCCGGGCTGAGGTGACGATGGAAGATATTCATGTCGCCAAACTTAAATCCGGCCTGTTGAATGCTGTTGAGCAGCAATTCACCGTTAATTTGTGAGCCCTGGTGAGCGGAAACGTTCATCACAATCACCGTCTCTTTACGCTCTGTTTTGGCCGGCTGAGCAGGTTCCGGCGCGGGCTGAGCGACCGGCTCAGGCTGCTGTACCGGCTGCGGCGCTGGCGCTTCTACTGGCTGAGCGGGCTGTGGCGCAACGGGCTGTTGAGCGACCTGTTGCGGCTGCTGTACCGGCGCGTGCGGCGGCTGTTCGACTACCGGTGGGCGCACAGGTTGTTGCTGCTGAACAGGCTGCGGCGGTGGAACCGGCGCGTGCTGAGCAGGCTGATGAGGCTGTTGCACGGGCGGCTGCGGTACCGGTTCCTGCACGCGCGCAGGCTGAGGCGCCTGACGCTCGTAAGGCGGCTGGTACTGGTGTTGGGGCGCGTGACGAGGTGCTTCATGCTCCCCGGCAACCCCAGGGGCGTGATTGACCTTGTGGACACGAACTTCACCCACGCCTTCAACATTGTCATCAAAGTCGTCTTCCGACTCATCGTCGGCGTCACGAGACTTCATACGCTTGATTGGGCGATCGCGGAACATCGAGGAACGCTCTTTACGGCTCGTCCAGAAACCATGAACCAGTAAAGCGAGTATGGCGATCGCGCCAACAATGATTAATATCAGACGCAAATCCTGCATCATTATATTCTCTGTTGTTCTAACACCTTGCCACCACGGCAAACATTTACTCACTAAGAGTATTTGCCCATCACGTCAAGTGCAAGTGTACACATGACATTCACCGCATAAAGATGAATTAAATCGTACTTTTTGCTTGTTTTTCGAACATTTCTTAACTGGTCATTGTCCAACAACTCGCTAATATAGTGTCGTCTTTTAATGTAGTCAGACAAAGGAGCTTCATCTGACCATGGTTTCATCGTCCACCCCTGCCGCGCGTAGCGGCGTTTACTATTTCTCTCAGGGCTGGAAACTGATCGGCTTGCCGGGCATTCGCCGATTCGTCATCTTACCGCTGTTGGTCAATATTGTGCTGATGGGCGGCGCCTTCTGGTGGCTGTTCAGCAAGCTGGAAAGCTGGATCCCCTCGCTGATGGGGCGTATTCCCGACTGGCTGCAGTGGCTTAGCTATCTGCTTTGGCCGGTTATCGTGATTTCGATTTTGCTGGTCTTCGGCTACTTCTTTTCTACGATCGCCAACTGGATAGCCGCACCGTTTAATGGCCTGCTGGCCGAGCAGCTAGAAGCGCGCTTAACCGGCGCAACCCCGCCAGACACCGGTATTGTCGGTATTATGAAAGACCTGCCGCGCATTATGAAACGTGAATGGCAAAAGCTGGCGTGGTATCTGCCGCGCGCCGTTGTGCTGCTATTGCTCTATTTCATTCCGGGCATTGGTCAGACGGTCGCACCGGTGCTGTGGTTTTTGTTCAGCGCATGGATGCTGGCGATTCAGTACTGTGACTACCCGTTCGATAACCATAAGGTGCCGTTTAAAACCATGCGAGAAGCGCTGCGCACGCGTAAGGTCACCAACATGCAGTTTGGCGCGCTGACCAGCCTGTTCACCTTAATTCCGGTGCTTAATCTGGTGATCATCCCGGTGGCCATCTGCGGCGCGACGGCAATGTGGGTTGACTGCTATCGTGATAAACACGCGATGTGGAAGTAAGTACCTGCTGTTTCAGGCAGTTGCTCAGGTGGCCGGCATCGTAAAAGTGACGCCCCGACACAGCCAATCACCCACGTTATGTGCAAGCCCTATCCAGAGGGATAGGGCTTATACCTTGTCTTATTCCATCCTGCTTGCCATTATTTCCCTTCAGTATATAGATATGCGAAATCCTTACTTCCGCAGAATCTTTAAGCAGGTATGCTGGTCCAGTACCCCAAATTTCATACAGTTAAGGACAGGCCATGAGTAAGATTTTTGAAGACAACTCCCTGACTATCGGTCATACGCCGCTGGTACGACTGAACCGCATCGGTAACGGGCGCATCCTGGCGAAGGTTGAATCACGTAACCCGAGCTTTAGTGTCAAATGCCGTATCGGTGCCAATATGATTTGGGATGCCGAAAAACGTGGCGTGCTGAAACCGGGCGTAGAACTGGTTGAACCAACCAGCGGCAACACCGGTATCGCTCTGTCCTACGTCGCCGCGGCCCGCGGTTACAAGCTGACGCTGACCATGCCGGAAACCATGAGTATCGAACGCCGTAAGCTGCTGAAAGCGCTGGGCGCGAACCTGGTACTGACGGAAGGCGCGAAAGGCATGAAGGGCGCGATTCAAAAAGCGGAAGAAATCGTCGCCAGTAATCCAGAAAAATATTTGCTGCTGCAGCAGTTCAGCAACCCGGCTAACCCGGAAATTCACGAAAAAACCACCGGCCCGGAAATCTGGGAAGATACCGATGGCCAGGTTGACGTCTTCATTGCTGGCGTAGGCACCGGCGGCACCCTGACCGGCGTGACGCGCTATATTAAAGGCACAAAAGGCAAAACGGATCTTATCTCCGTTGCCGTTGAGCCAACCGACTCGCCGGTTATCACCCAGGCGCTGGCCGGTGAAGAGCTGAAGCCGGGCCCACATAAGATCCAGGGGATCGGCGCAGGCTTCATTCCGGGTAACCTCGATCTGAAGCTGATCGACAAAGTGGTTACGATTACCAACGAAGAAGCCATTTCCACGGCGCGTCGCCTGATGGAAGAAGAAGGTATTCTGGCGGGGATCTCTTCCGGTGCAGCGGTTGCCGCAGCGCTGAAATTACAGGAAGACGAAACCTTTACCAATAAGAATATTGTGGTTATCCTACCGTCTTCGGGTGAACGCTATTTGAGCACGGCGCTGTTCGCAGATCTCTTCACTGAGAAAGAACTGCAACAGTAATGCCAGCGCGTTAAATTTGTGTAAAAAAGCACCCTTTCGGGTGCTTTTTTGTGGTGCACGTCAAACTTTTACCCCCCCTGGCATTGCTTCACCTCCGTAGGTCTGGTATTTAACCATCATATTTATTTTGAGCCGCGAAATTATTCATTACAGGTTTTCCTGTGCTGAATCGATTTTATGATTTGGTTCAAATCCTGCTTTCGCGGCATAATGTTTAATGATAAGCGAAACGTCAAAGGCCAGAAGCGTCTGCGTCGGAAGGTTTGTCGCCGATGGTAGTGCTGATTTGTGAACGTCGCTTGAATTGAGTAATACAGGCTAAAGTGTAGCCACCAGGCTAGACTTTAGTTCCACAACACTAAACCTATAAGTTGGGGAAATATAATGTTCCAGCAAGAAGTTACCATTACCGCTCCGAACGGTCTGCATACCCGCCCTGCTGCTCAGTTTGTTAAAGAAGCAAAAGGCTTCACTTCTGAAATCACTGTGACTTCCAACGGCAAAAGCGCTAGCGCGAAAAGCCTGTTCAAGCTGCAAACTCTGGGTCTGACTCAGGGTACCGTTGTCACCCTGTCCGCAGAAGGTGAAGACGAGCAGAAAGCAGTTGAGCATCTGGTTAAACTGATGGCTGAACTCGAGTAAGTTCAACGAGTTCTTTTAAATATCAGTCACAAGTAAGGTAGGGTTATGATTTCAGGCATTTTAGCATCCCCGGGTATCGCTTTCGGTAAAGCATTGCTGCTGAAAGAAGATGAAATTGTCATCGACCGGAAGAAAATTTCTGCCGATAAGGTTGAGCAGGAAGTTGAACGTTTTCTGAGCGGTCGCGCCAAAGCGTCCGCGCAGCTCGAAGCTATCAAAACTAAAGCTGGCGAAACTTTCGGTGAAGAAAAAGAAGCCATCTTCGAAGGGCATATCATGCTGCTCGAAGATGAGGAGCTGGAGCAGGAAATCATAGCCCTGATTAAAGATAAGAACATGACGGCTGATGCAGCTGCGCATGAAGTTATCGAAGGTCAGGCGACTGCCCTGGAAGAACTGGATGATGAATACCTGAAAGAACGTGCGGCTGACGTACGTGATATCGGTAAGCGCCTGCTGCGCAACATCCTGGGTCTGGCGATTATTGACCTGAGCGCGATTCAGGACGAAGTTATCCTGGTTGCCTCTGACCTGACGCCGTCAGAAACCGCACAGCTGAACCTGAAGAAGGTGCTGGGTTTCATCACTGACGTCGGTGGCCGTACTTCCCACACTTCTATCATGGCGCGTTCCCTGGAACTGCCGGCGATCGTGGGTACCGGTAGCGTCACCACTCAGGTGAAAAATGGCGACTATCTGATTCTGGATGCCGTAAACAACGTGGTTTACGTCAACCCAACGAACGAAGAAATTGACAAGCTTCGTGCCGTTCAGGAGCAGGTTGCTTCTGAGAAAGCCGAACTGGCAAAACTGAAAGATCTGCCGGCAATCACTCTTGATGGCCACCAGGTTGAAGTTTGTGCCAACATCGGTACCGTGCGTGACATCGACGGCGCTGAGCGTAATGGCGCAGAAGGTGTTGGCCTGTACCGTACCGAATTCCTGTTCATGGACCGTGACGCGCTGCCAACTGAGGAAGAGCAGTTTGCTGCGTACAAAGCCGTTGCTGAAGCCTGTGGCTCTCAGGCGGTCATCGTTCGTACCATGGACATCGGCGGCGATAAAGAACTGCCGTACATGAACTTCCCGAAAGAAGAGAACCCGTTCCTGGGCTGGCGTGCCGTGCGTATCGCGATGGATCGTAAAGAGATCCTGCGCGACCAGGTGCGTGCTATCCTGCGTGCTTCCGCTTTCGGTAAGCTTCGCATCATGTTCCCGATGATCATCTCCGTTGAAGAAGTGCGCGCACTGAAGAAAGAGATCGAGATCTACAAACAGGAACTGCGTGACGAAGGTAAAGCATTTGACGAGTCAATCGAAATCGGCGTGATGGTGGAAACACCAGCAGCGGCGACCATTGCGCGTCATTTAGCCAAAGAAGTTGATTTCTTTAGTATCGGCACCAATGATTTAACGCAGTATACTCTGGCAGTTGACCGTGGTAATGATATGATTTCACATCTTTACCAGCCAATGTCACCGTCTGTCCTCACCTTGATCAAGCAAGTTATTGATGCTTCTCATGCTGAAGGCAAATGGACTGGCATGTGTGGTGAGCTTGCAGGCGACGAACGTGCTACACTTCTGTTGCTGGGGATGGGTCTGGACGAATTCTCTATGAGCGCCATTTCTATCCCGCGCATTAAGAAGATTATCCGTAACACGAACTTCGAAGATGCGAAGGTATTAGCAGAGCAAGCACTTGCGCAACCAACAACAGAAGAGTTACTGGCGTTGGTTAACAAGTTCATTGAAGAAAAAACAATCTGCTAATCCACGAGACGCGGCCCAAATTACTGCTTAGGAGAAGATCATGGGTTTGTTCGATAAACTGAAATCTCTGGTTTCTGATGATAAAAAAGACACCGGAACCATTGAGATCATTGCACCGCTCTCTGGTGAAATCGTCAACATCGAAGACGTACCGGATGTAGTGTTTGCTGAGAAAATCGTTGGTGATGGCATTGCTATCAAACCGACCGGCAACAAAATGGTTGCGCCGGTTGACGGCACCATCGGTAAAATCTTTGAAACCAACCACGCTTTCTCTATCGAATCCGATAGCGGCATCGAGCTGTTCGTTCACTTCGGTATTGATACCGTTGAACTGAAAGGCGAAGGTTTCAAACGTATCGCGGAAGAAGGCCAGCGTGTGAAAGTTGGCGACACGGTTATCGAGTTCGATCTGCCGCTGCTGGAAGAGAAAGCCAAGTCTACCCTGACTCCGGTTGTTATCTCCAACATGGACGAGATCAAAGAGCTGACCAAGCTTTCCGGTAGCGTTACCGTGGGTGAGACTCCGGTTATCCGCATTAAGAAGTAATTCTTAACCGCATATAAAAATGGCGCCGATTGGCGCCATTTTTTTTGCCTGTAGGCCTGATAAGCGCAGCGCCATCGGGCAATGTGCCGCACGATTGCCGGATGGCGGCGCAAGCGCCTTATCCGGCCTACTCATTACAACGGCGAGGTCACCGGGCGAAAGCACGGCTCGCGCATCAGGATTTTCATGCCCTCCGGGCCACTTTCCAGTATCCGACGTTCAGAATCGGACACCTGCAGTTCGCACTGATAACCTCCGGTGACGCCAAACATCGCACGCGCGACGCAAGCATCCTCCAGCGCATTTTGCCCGCATGTTTCAAAATGGCCCACCAGACGCCCATTATGGCGAATAACCAGACGGTAGCTCTTCATCGCGCCTCCCCTGTCGGCGGCAGAATTAATTCATCGCAGCCGCATTTCTGCGTCCAGCTCATCACCTCAAGCACCCGCTGTGCCGCATCATGCGCGGCATCAGACAGCGATTTTTTCTTCACGATGCCGCTAATCAGCTCAGCGCAGAACAGATCGCCAGTGCCTTTTAAATCTGTTTCCAGACGCGGGTGATCGATGATGGCCGTCGATTCCGTGGTCACCACCGCCACCGTAATATTCTCCATCGTCTGCCCGGGCGCACTGGTAATAACGACCCATTTAAGCGTATCAGACAACAGCGACTGTGCCGCCGCAATCGCCTCATTCAACGTGCCGCAGGGCTTACCGCTGAGCATTTCCAGTTCGAATACGTTCGGCGTTAACCCCTGCGCCAGCGGCAGCAGGTGCGTACGATAGGCTTCTGGAATTTCAGCCTTCACATACATACCGCTATCCACATCGCCAATCACCGGGTCGACCAGAATGCAGATATCCGGATGAGTGATCTTCACCATTTTCAGCCACTGCGCCAGCAGGGCAATCTGCTCAGCGCTGCCCATATAGCCGGTGGTCACGGCCTTCAGTTCGCGCAACGCGTCACGTTCATTCAGTGCGGTGAGATAACCGCCAAACCATTCGCCGGGAATAATTCCACCGTAGAAAGTCTCGTAATGCGGCGTGTTGCTGAACAGTACCGTTGGCACCGCGGTGACCCGCAGGCCATGCGCTTTGATGGCCGGGACGGCAATGCTGTTGCCGACGCTGCCGTAGACCACCAGAGACTGCACGGCAACGATATCCGTTTGCAGCGCGCGGTGCGTATCGTTGAAGAGCACCGACTGTATTTCACTATCCTGCCCCATCTCCTTCTCCTCATGACTCTGGACAGCGGGCGAGCGCCTCACTATTATCGTCATATGCTAAATTTCATTTTGTCATAGGTCAATAATGATCGACGGAAAAAGCGCCAACGAAATCTTTGACAGCATTCGTCAGCATATCACCAGCGGCCAACTGGCGAAGGGGGAAACGCTGCCGCCGGTCAGGGAACTGGCGGCCAGGTTGGGCGTAAACCGAAATACGGTGGCGTCTGCTTATAAACGGCTGGTGACCTCGGGGCTGGCGCTAAGCCTCGGACGCAACGGCACCGTTGTGAAAGAAACGCCTGCGCCAGCAGCACTGGAAGGTGGGAATCCGCATACGCCGCTCACCGACCTTTCCAGCGGTAACCCGGACACGACTCGTTTACCCGATCTGGCTCGCTATCTTACACACATCAGTCGTACTCCACGCCTTTACGGCGATGCGCCGGTATCTCCCGCGCTGTATGACTGGGCGCTAGCATGGATGCAGGATGCCATGCCCGCCGCTGGCGATATCGACCTGACCAACGGCGCGGTGGATGCCATTGAGCGCCTGCTCTGCGCACATTTGCTCCCCGGCGACAGCGTGGTCGTGGAAGACCCCTGTTTTCTCAGCAGCATTAGCATACTGCGCTACAGCGGCTTTAACGCCAGCCCGGTAGAGATTGATAGCGAAGGACTCGTGGCAGACAAGCTTGAACGGGCGCTCGCCAAAGGCGCTCGCGCGGTGATTTTGACACCACGCGCCCACAACCCCACAGGCTACAGCCTGAGCGCCGCTCGCGCCGCCGCTATCCAGCAGGTGCTGAGTCGCTACCCGCAGGTACTGGTTATTGTTGATGACCACTTTGCCCTGCTGTCGTCCACCGCATGGCATCCGGTGCTGACACCGCAAACCCAGCACTGGGCCGTGGTTCGCTCGATGTCCAAAACGCTAGGCCCGGACCTGCGGCTGGCTTTTGTCGCCAGCGACCCGACCACCTCGGCCAGGCTAAGACTACGGCTTAACGCCGGTAGCCAATGGGTCAGCCATCTGTTACAGGATCTGGTCTACGCCTGCCTGACGGACGAGGCTTATCAACACACGCTCATTCAATCCCGCCTGTTTTATGCCAGTCAGCAGCAAAGATTAGCTCAGGCGCTATGTCGACATGGCGTAAATGACGTGATCCAGGGGGACGGCCTGAACCTATGGCTACCGCTGGCAACCCCCAGTCAGAGTACGGCGTTTGCGCTGGCAAAAGCAGGCTGGCTGGTTCGCGAAGGCGAAGCGTTTGGCATCAACGCGCCCGCACACGGTCTGCGTATCACCCTTTCAACCCTTAACGACAACGACATCAACCGTCTGGCCGCCGATATTCATCATGCGCTTAGCCTCTAACCGGAGAACATCCATGCGCGTCCATTTTGTGCTTCACGAATCGTTTGAATCCGCAGGTGCTTACATTCCCTGGGCCGAGTCTCGCGGCCACGACGTAAGCTGGACTCACGTCTACCGGCATGAAAGTGTCCCCGACAACGCTGACGGCTTTGATATGTTGGTGGTTTTCGGCGGACCGCAGTCGCCACGAACGACGCTTGCTGAGTGCCCCTACTTTAACTCACAGGCCGAGCAGCATTTGATTCGTCAGGCGATAGACGCTGGACGCACCGTGGTCGGTATCTGTCTGGGTTCGCAGCTGATTGGCGAAGCGCTGGGCGCGCCCGTTTGCCAGAGCCCGGAAAAAGAGATTGGTCACTACCCGATTACCCTTACCGAGGCAGGTCGACAGCACTCGCTGTTCAGCCATTTTGGCTCACCACTCACCGTCGGCCACTGGCACAACGACATGCCAGGCTTAGCTGCTGGGGCGGTCATTCTGGCCGAAAGTGATGGTTGCCCACGTCAGATCGTACAATATGGCGATAAGGTGTACGGCTTCCAGTGCCATATGGAATTTACCGCCAAGGCGGTTGAAGGGCTGATTCAGCACTCTGAACAGGAGTTAGCGGAGGCCAAAGACAAGCCATTCATTCGCTCAGTGGATGAAATGCGTACCCATGATTATCATGAAATGAACCAGAAACTGTGGGAATTCCTTGATAAGCTGACCCAATCGTCCTCCAGTTCGTCTACGGCGCAGCTCCGCCTGGAACGCTCATATCTATAAGGAGAATACATGCCAGCATCATCGCTAAAAGCCGTTATCGAAGCCTGTGACCGCGCCATCTCACAGGAAGACTACGCCACGCTGATGGAGTACTACGCCGACGACGCCACCCTGGTAGTTAAACCGGGCATGGTCGTCAGCGGCAAAGAGAATATTCGCAAAGCGTTTATTGCTATCGCCGACTACTTTCAGCACCGGTTGGTGGTGACGCAGGGGCGAATGGAGATTATTGAAGGCGGTGATAACGCGCTGGTGATTATGGAAACCCGGCTGGATATTCCACTGGCGGAAGGCGGTACGTCGCAGGTCACGCGCCGTGCGACCTATGTGTTTCGCCAGCAGGAAGGGCGTTGGCTGTGTACGGTAGACAACTCCTACGGCACCGACCTGCTGGATACACCTGCGGTTTAGATCCCCGCCCCCTGGCTGAAGTGCTCTTCACCAAACACGCCGGTAGACAGGTAGCGATCGCCGCGATCGCAGATGATCGCTACCACCACAGAGCCCGGATTCTGTTCCGCCACGCGAATGGCGCCGGCTACCGCACCGCCGGAACTAACGCCGCAGAACACGCCTTCTTTTACCGCCAACGCGCGCATGGTGTTTTCCGCGTCGTTCTGGTGAATATCCAGCACCTCATCCACCAGGCTGGCGTTGAAAATCCCTGGCATATATTCCGCAGGCCAGCGGCGAATGCCCGGAATGCTGCTGCCCTCTTCCGGCTGGAGACCAACGATAGTAACCGCTTTTTCCTGCTCGCGCAGAAAACGCGACACGCCGGTAATGGTGCCGGTGGTGCCCATACTGGAAACAAAATGAGTGATACGCCCTGCCGTTTGCTGCCAAATTTCCGGGCCAGTGGTAGTGTAGTGTGCGTACGGGTTGTCAGGGTTGTTGAACTGATCCAACAGCTTGCCCTCACCGCGCTGGGCCATCTCCAGCGCTAAATCGCGGGCGCCTTCCATCCCCTGTTCTTTGGTCACCAGAATCAATTCGGCACCGTAGGCACGCATCGCCGCACGGCGCTCCTGGCTCATGTTATCCGGCATAAGCAGCTTCATGCGGTAACCTTTCAGCGCGGCAATCATCGCCAGTGCAATACCGGTATTGCCGCTGGTGGCTTCAATCAGGACGTCACCCGGTTTGATTTCACCACGCTTTTCCGCCTCGACGATCATCGACAGCGCCGCACGGTCTTTTACCGACCCTGCCGGGTTGTTACCTTCCAGTTTGATCCAGATTTCGCTGCCGTTGTCCGGCCCCAGACGCTGCAATTTGACCAGCGGCGTATTGCCGATGGTTTGTTCTAATGTGTTCACGTTTTCTGCCCAAGAAAAAGCCGGGTGGCGCTTCGCTTACCCGGCCTACAAAATCACGATATACGCTGTAGGCCCGGTAAGCGAAGCGCCACCGGGCGATAAACCTGCAAATTAACCTATCAGGCAGACTCCGCGAGAGCAAGCGCCTCATGGGGCTCAATACGCTGGTCGCCATGATAGAGACGCGCGTTCTGTAAGCCGACAAACAGACGCTCACCGCGCAGCGGCGCATCGTCACCGCGCATCACTACGGTCAGCGGCTCGTTGTACCACCCCAGCGGCTGCACGACTAATTGGGTGTAGTGCCCTTTCGGACTGGCTTCCAGCACCTGAACCGGCAGCGGCGAATCGAGGCTGGTGCGACGGCTGACGTCCACTTCCCACGGGCGCAGGAACAGATCCACGGGCCCCTGATAGGACGGCGTGTAACCTAACGGCCAGCGGTGTGCGCCGACGTGGAACTGCCCGCCGCGCACGATACCCTGCAGGCGGTTCACTTCGCCCATAAACTCCAGCACGAAGCGCGTAGCAGGCTCGCGCCATACCTGATCCGGCTCGTCGGCCTGTTCGATATTGCCCTGGCTCATGACCACCACACGGTTCGCAACTTCCATCGCCTCTTCCTGGTCGTGGGTAACGAACACGCTGGTGAATTTCAGCTCTTCATGCAGCTGACGCAGCCAGCGACGCAGCTCTTTACGTACCTGCGCATCCAGCGCGCCGAATGGTTCGTCGAGCAGTAAAATTTGCGGCTCCACCGCCAGCGCGCGAGCCAGCGCCACACGCTGCTTTTGCCCACCGGAAAGCTGCGCCGGATAGCGATCGGCCAGGTGGGCCAGTTGCACCATCTCCAGCAGTTTGGTCACTTTCGCTTTAATGGTGGCAGCATTGGGTCGTTCACGACGCGGCAGCACCGTCAAACCGAAAGCAATGTTGTCAAACACCGTCATATGGCGGAACAGCGCGTAGTGCTGGAATACGAAACCTACCTTACGATCGCGCGCGTGCAGGCGGCTGACGTCGGTGCCGTGGAAACGGATGTGCCCGCTGGTCTGGTGCTCCAGCCCGGCGATAATACGCAGCAGCGTAGTTTTCCCGGAACCGGAAGGCCCCAGCAGCGCGACCATCTGGCCGGAAGGGATATCCAGAGAGATATCATTCAGCACCTGGGTGCGACCAAAAGATTTCTTAATATTGGCAATCTCAATGCTCATGATTTCCCTCCTGTTGCGCGCGTTTTTCCTGATTATGTAAACGCCACTGCAACGCACTCTTTAAGAACAACGTCAGAATCGCCATCAGGGTCAGCAACGCGGCGGCGGTAAAGGAACCGACGGCGTTGTAGTCCTGTTCAAGCAGTTCAATCTGTAACGGTAACGACAGGGTCTCGCCGCGAATCGAGCCGGACACCACGGATACCGCGCCGAACTCGCCGATGGCGCGGGCGTTGGTCAACACCACGCCGTACAGCAGCGCCCAGCGAATATTAGGCAGCGTCACGCGTCTGAACATCTGCCAGCCAGAAGCCCCAAGCAGAATCGCCGCTTCATCTTCCTGGCTGCCCTGGCTGAGCATCACCGGCACCAGCTCGCGGACCACAAACGGACAGGTGACGAAAATCGTCACCAGCACCATGCCCGGCCAGGCAAACATAATTTGCAGGTTGTGTGCTTCCAGCCAGCCGCCGAGCGGACCGTTGGAGCCGTAAAACAGCAGATACACCAGACCCGCAACGACCGGCGAAACGGCAAACGGGATATCCAGCAGCGTCAGCAGTAGTTGACGCCCCGGGAAGTCAAAGCGCGTCACCAGCCAGGCGAGCAATACGCCAAATACCAGGTTTACCGGCACGGTAATCAGCGCAATCATCACCGTCAGCCAGATGGCGTGCAGCATGTCCGGATCGGCCAGATTTTGCAGCACTGGCATCAGCCCTTTGCTGAATGCCTGGACGAAGATATAGATCATCGGCACCAGCAGAATAAGGGCCGAAACCAGTACCCCGGTACCAATCAGAAACCATTTACCCCAGTTAAAGCGGGGCGCGTCATAACGCTTCAATTGAGTCACTTCCGCCATTAATGACCTACCACACGCCGACCAAAGCGACTTTGCAAGGTATTGATTGTGAACAACAGCAGTAGAGAGGCTGCGAGGATCACCGAAGCAATCGCACTCGCCGCCGGATAATCAAACTCCTGCAGACGAATAAAGATCATCAGCGAGGTCACTTCCGTCTTCCAGGCGATGTTACCGGCGATGAAAATCACCGCGCCAAACTCGCCGAGGCTACGCGTAAAGGACAGCGCCACGCCCGCCAACAAAGCCGGAGACAGCTCCGGTAGCACCACTTTACGGAAGCTCTGCCAACGCGTTGCGCCCAGGGTTTCTGCCGCTTCTTCATACTCCGGACCTAATTCCTCCAGCACGGGCTGCACGGTACGTACCACGAACGGGATACTGGTAAACGCCATTGCCACCGCAATGCCGATCCAGGTATAGGTCACCTTGATATCAAACTTCGCCAGCCATTCGCCGTACAAACCGTTTACCGAAAACAGCGATGCCAGCGTCAGGCCGGCGACCGCCGTCGGCAGCGCGAATGGCAGGTCCATCAATGCATCCAGCAACGTGCGGCCAGGGAAGCGATAACGGGTTAAAATCCACGCCATCAGCAGACCAAATACGCCGTTAAAGATAGACGCGGCAAACGCCGACAACAGAGTCACCTTATAGGCGGCGACCACCTGCGGGTTGCTGATCACCTCCCAGTACTGCGACCAGCTCATCTCAGCGAGCTGCATCACCAGCGCGCTGAGCGGCAGCAACAAAATCAAACAGACAAACAGCAGACTGGTGCCGAGGCTTAAGGTAAAGCCCGGCAGCACACGCCTGGAGGAAACAGCAAACATTACTTACGCCCCGCCGCTAACAGCTTGTCTAACTCGCCACCGCTGGCGAAATGCGTCTTCATCACTTCCGGCCAGGCCCCAAACTTGTCCTCCACGCGGAACAGTTCTGTTTGCGGGAATTTATCTTTCAGCTTATCCATCACCTGCGGGTTATTCACGCGGTAGTAGTAATCGGTGATGATGGTCTGCGCCTGCGGGCTGTACAGATAGTTCAGGTAAGCCTTCGCCGCCTTCTCGGTACCGTTGGCCTTCACGTTTTTATCCACCCATGCCACCGGGAACTCCGCAAGAATATTGACCTTTGGCACCACCACTTCAAAGCCCTGTGCTTCATACTGTTTGCGGATGTTGTTCACTTCGGATTCGAAAGTGATCAGCACGTCACCCAGACCACGCTCCACGAAGGTCGTGGTTGCACCACGACCGCCGGTATCGAACACCTCGACGTTTTTCAGGAACTGGGTCATAAACTGCTCGGTTTTCGCTTTATCGCCACCGTCAGCCTGATCCGCCGCGCCCCACGCCGCCAGATAGGTATATCGCGCGTTACCGGAGGTTTTCGGATTCGGGAAAATCAGCTTCACGTCCGGGCGCACCAGATCGTTCCAGCTATGGATATTCTTCGGGTTGCCCTTACGCACCAGGAACGCCATGGTGGAGTAGAACGGCGAGCTGTTATTCGGCAAACGCGCCTGCCAGTCAGCCGGGATCAGGTTGCCTTTATCATGCAGAATCTGCACGTCGGTCACCTGGTTATAAGTTACAACGTCTGCTTTTAAGCCCTGCAAAATTGCCAGCGCCTGTTTGGAAGAACCCGCGTGGGACTGCTTGATAGTCAGCTTGTCCCCTCCGTTCTCCTGCGCCCATTGCTGCTCAAACGGCGTATTCAGGGCGGCAAACAGCTCGCGGGAAACGTCATAGGAGCTGTTCAACAGTTCCGTCGCCTGCGCCTGCGCCACCAGCAGCACAGAAGCCGCCAGGGTCAGGTATCCTTTTTTCAGTAACTTAATCGCCATTGCGCACCCTATAGTGTGAGGACTTTCTGAGCATCAGTGTATTTATAACGGGTACTAAAGGAGTAACGGTTTTATATACCGTTTAGTGATTTGGAAGTTGAAAAGGGAATAAGCGGCGAATGCGACTTTCTGGAGCACAATTCCAGAATCGTAACCGCATTCTGACAAAGCGTAAATATACGGGCAAAGTGCCTGATATGGAGAATATATTTGGTTTTGCTCGCCAGCTCAGACAAAGACTGACACCTCAGGAACGCCGGTTATGGTATCAATTGCGGGATCGCCGCTTTTCGCGGTTTAAGTTCCGTCGCCAGCATCCGGTTGGGCCGTATATTCTTGATTTGCATGCTGTGCGGCACATCCTGCCGTCGAGCTGGATGGGGGACAGCATGATGAAAGAAGCGGTTATGATGCACGGAGAACGGCGTGGCTTGAGCGACAAGGATGGAGAGTGCTGAGATTCTGGAATAACGAGTTGATAGACAATGAAGAGGCGGTACTGGCGCGGATTCTGGAGCCATTGGTGTCGCAATGACCCTCACCCCGGCCCTCTCCCTGAAAGGAAGAAGGTGAAAAACGAACCTGACCATCAGTTTCGTTACATCAAACCGCATCAAACGGTCCCCTCTCCCCCATGGGGAGAGGGTTAGGGTAAGGGGGCTGCTCAGGCTTACAGCGCAACCAGCTTATCCAGCGAAGGCGCAAAGTAATACCCACCGGTCACCGGCTTAGTAAAGCGCAGCATTGCGTCACGCTTACCGTCGGTATCGCCAAACATGCTCAGCAACTGCTGTTCAATATTGTGCAAACGCGCGCAGTAAGCGCAGAAGTACAGGCCGTGCGTACCGCTGGCCGTACCGTACGGCAGGCTCTGGCGCACAATCTTCAGCCCTTTGCCGTCTTCTTTCAGGTCAACGCGGGTCAGGTGCGAGGTTTCCGGACGATCGTCGCCGTCGATCTCTTCGTTGGCTTCTTTGGTACGACCAATCATCATTTCCTGATCCGGCACGCTCATGCGGTTAAGCTGCTTGAGGTTGTGCTCCCAGCGCTGCACGAACACGTAGCTGCCGCCCGCGTCGACGCCGTCTTTAATCACCGCCACTTCACGGCGAGTCTCTTCACCGGCCGGGTTTTCGGTGCCGTCAACAAAGCCGCTCAGGTCGCGTTCTTCAACCCAACGGAAGCCGTGCACTTCTTCCTGCACGTCCAGCGCGTCGCCAAAAGCGGCCAGCGCGGCCTGGGCCACGGAGAAGTTCACGTCGTGACGCAGAGAGAGGATGTGGATCAGCACGTCAAACTGCGTGGAAGGCGCCAGCCCCTTGCCATACTGAGGAAAATCTTTCAGTTCCTCCGCACCCACGCCGCCGCTCAGCTCGCGCCAGGTGTCGTGGCCAAACGCCACAACCGCGCCTAAATGCGCCTCCGGGAATTTATCCTGGAACGCCGCCAGCTTTTCGGCAAAAATTTTGCTGCCGGCACGCAGGGCGTTAGCATCCCCTTTCACATTGGCTTCAATCCAAATCGCCGCACGGCAATGTTCCGGCAAAATGCCGCTCTGAACCTGAGACATCGCTCCTCCTGAAAATAAAATGCCACGACGTCGTGGCATAGAAAAACCTCACATATTGTACTCGCTTTTCACCGTAGCGGGTCAATTCAACATCAAATTTAGCGTCGCCAGATAATTTTCGACAGCGTCCAGTTTTTCAGCGTATCGTCTGGCGGCATGAGCCCCTGCGGCCCCTGCCAGGTGCCAGAGAACTGATAGCTGATGTGCTGGCTATCTTTCGCTTTACATTCCACGACGTTACTCTCGTCTTCGCTTGCCGCCTGGCAGTGACCATACGCTTTGTCGTAGAGCGTATTGAACGCCGCGCCGACCTTCGCCCCGTCGGCAGCAGTCACGCCGTCATCCAGCACATCGACACGACTGACGGTACCGCTGTCACCGTTGATGACCATCGCCACTTTATCGCCGCGCAGCGCTTCAAAATAGCGGACGATGTTGCCGTCATGTGCCTTCATGCCGATACGTAGGCGGTAATCGCTGCCGAGGGCGTCGCTAATCGCCTGCTCGCTCAGCGCCGTGGTGCCGGTAATGCCGCCAACGCCCTGCTCGGTCACGCCAGCTGAAGATCCAAACCAGTTCCACGGATAGGCCGCCGACCAGTTAACCGAAGACAGCGTTGAACAGCCGGTCAGCGCCAGCGGCAGAGCACACAAGAGTATACGCAGCGATTTCATTCCTACTTCCTATAAATTCAAGTCAGGCCTATTGGAGTCCCGTAAACACAAAAAGTGCCGTTCAATCTGCAACATCGCGAAAACAGGCGCGTAAACGGCGATTGCTCAGCAGCCACCACAGGGCATAAATATCAAGAACAAGCAGGCTTAACCCCACGCCGGATAACGCCTCGCCGTTCAGCCATAGCCACGGTTGCCACAGCAACAGAATAAGCTGAGCCACCACCAGTGCCGGGTGAAGAAGACGCCACACGCGCGGGTAGACATGCCGCCGTCCGCTAAGCAAAAACGCCAGCACCGCCGGTACGCCGGGCAGCAGGCCAATCCAGAAGAGACTGTGGTCGGGGTAGAACAAATTCAGTAAGGCGTCGCCCTGATCGCGCGACGCGCCCGCCATCAGGAACAGCACCCACGTCCGCGCCTGCAATAGTAGCAGGCACCAGAACAGAAACGGCAGGCGCAGGCGGCCCTGCGGATCGTAATCGGCGGGCGAAAAATCAGTACTCTTCATCTTCGATCAGACGCTTTCCTAAGCTTTGGGCATCCGCATGTTCATAGCCCAGGCGCTCGTACATGCCCAGCACCACGTCGTTTTCTTCGCGCACCATAATCTGGATTTTCGGGCAGCCGCGGGCAATGAGTTTTTTCTCAAGACGGTTGAGCAACGCGTTGGCAATGCCGCGCCCGCGATACTCCGGGTGCACGCCGAGATAGTAGGCCGATCCGCGATGGCCGTCGTAGCCGCCCATGATGGTGCCAACCACTTCGCCATTCACTTCCGCCACCAGAAACAGGCTGACGTCATGATTGACCTTCCGTTCAATGTCCATCTCAGGATCGTTCCATGGTCGCAGCAGATCGCATCGCTCCCACAGGGTGATGACTTCTTCAAAGTCCGACTGGCGAAAAACGCGTATCTCCATGGTATTGCCCACCTTTTCAGGTTTAAAAACAGTGATTATGGCGTGAACGGTCAATTTAGCCAATATCTGACGCGGCACAGTGAAAAAAATGGCATAATAAGGTACAGACACGTATTGAAATGAAAAGTAAAACAATTCTCATCGCGAACAGTCGTAACGAAAATCGCGATACGATATAACATACAGATTCTTGTTTTTACAACTCAGGCCGGAATGAGCACGTTTAAACCTTTAAAAATACTGACTTCGCGCCGTCAGGTGCTAAAAGCCGGATTGGCTGCGCTCACGCTGTCGGGAATCGCGTCTCAGGCAGCCGCGAAAGACACAACATTAAAAACCAGCAATGGTCACAGCAAACCGGCGAAAAAGTCATCGAATCGCCGACTGGTGATGTTGGACCCGGGCCACGGCGGGATTGATACTGGCGCAATTGGCCACAACGGTTCCAAAGAAAAGCACGTCGTACTGGCGATTGCTAAAAACGTGCGCGCCATTTTGCAGAAAAACGGTATCGACGCAAAATTGACCCGTTCAGGCGACACCTTTATTCCGCTGTACGACCGGGTTGAGATTGCCCACAAGCACGGCGCGGATCTGTTTATGTCGATCCACGCCGATGGTTTTACTAACCCGTCCGCTGCGGGCGCATCGGTGTTTGCCCTCTCCAACCGCGGGGCCAGTAGCGCCATGGCAAAATACCTGTCAGACCGTGAAAACGCCGCCGATGAACTGGCGGGTAAAAAGGCCAAGGATAAGGACCATCTGCTCCAGCAGGTGCTGTTCGATCTGGTGCAAACCGATACCATCAAAAACAGCCTTACGCTCGGCTCGCACGTGCTGAAGAAAATCAAGCCCGTGCATAAGCTGCACAGCCGCAGCACTGAACAAGCCGCGTTCGTGGTGCTGAAGTCGCCGTCGATCCCGTCGGTGCTGGTGGAAACCTCGTTTATTACCAACCCGGCGGAAGAAAAACTGCTGGGTACGGCCGCGTTCCGCCAGAAAATTGCCGATGCGATTGCGTCTGGCATCATTAGCTATTTCCACTGGTTTGATAACCAGAAAGCCCACGCGAAGCGCCGCTGATGAAGATTAACGTAGATCAGGTCAAAGCCTTTCTGCTCGGGCTACAGGACGATATTTGTCGGCAGCTTGAGCAGCTCGATGGCCGTCCATTTATCGAAGATAGCTGGCAACGTGAAGCCGGCGGCGGCGGGCGCAGCCGGGTGCTGCGCGACGGCGCGCTGTTTGAGCAAGCGGGCGTGAATTTCTCCCACGTACACGGCGACGCCATGCCGGCTTCCGCCACGGCGCACCGCCCGGAGCTGGCAGGACGCAGCTTCGAAGCAATGGGCGTCTCTCTGGTTATCCATCCGCGTAATCCGTATGTACCTACCAGCCACGCCAACGTGCGCTTTTTTATTGCTGAAAAGCCCGGTGCAGAGCCGGTATGGTGGTTCGGCGGCGGTTTCGATTTAACCCCCTACTACGGCTTTAACGAAGATGCCGTGCACTGGCACACCGTCGCACGCAACCTGTGTCAGCCGTTTGGCGACGACGTCTACCCGCGCTACAAAAAGTGGTGCGACGACTACTTCTATCTTAAGCACCGTAACGAGCAGCGCGGCATTGGCGGCCTGTTCTTTGACGACCTGAATACCCCAGACTTTGCGCACTGCTTCGCCTTTATGCAGGCGGTGGGGAAAGGCTTTACCGACGCCTATCTGCCGATCGTCGAGCGCCGTAAAGATATCGCCTACGGCGAACGCGAGCGCGATTTCCAGCTCTACCGTCGGGGGCGCTACGTGGAGTTTAATCTGGTGTGGGACAGGGGCACGCTGTTTGGCCTGCAAACCGGCGGGCGCACAGAGTCGATTCTGATGTCAATGCCGCCGCTGGTACGCTGGGAGTATAACTACCAGCCGGATGAAAACAGCCCGGAAGCGGCGCTGAGCGAATTTATCAAAGTGAAAGACTGGCTCCTGTAGCCCGGCCAAGCGAAGCGCCGCCGGGGCAGCTCGGAGCCATCCCGGGGTCGGCGTAAACGCCTCGCCCGGGTAACATTGTTACAGCGGCTGGGTCTGGGCTTCAACCACCGCCAGCGCCACCATGTTGACGATGCGGCGAACGGAGGCGATCGGCGTCAGGATATGTACCGGTTTCGATACCCCCATCAGCACCGGCCCAACGGTCACCCCTTCGGAACTGGAAACGCGCAGCAGGTTATAGCTGATACGCGCGGCTTCCATATTCGGCATCACCAGAATATTCGCTGAACCTTTCAGCGGGCTATCCGGCATGCGGTCGTTACGGATGCTTTCAACCAATGCGGCGTCGCCGTGCATTTCACCATCAATCATCAGCTCCGGCGCGCGCGCCTTCACCAGCTCCAGCGCATCGCGCATTTTGCTGGCCGACGGGCAGTCGGAAGAGCCAAAGTTAGAGTGCGACAGCAGCGCCACGCGCGGCTCGATGCCGAAACGACGCACGCTTTCCGCCGCCATCAGGGTGATTTCAGCAATCTGCTCCGGCGTCGGATCGTTGTTGACGTAGGTATCGGCAATAAAGGTGTTACCGCTCGGCAGCAGCAGCGCGTTCATCGCGCCCGCGGTATGCACGCCGTCACGGTAGCCGAATAACGGGTTGATCACGCTGAAATGCTCATGGTAATCACCGATCGTACCGCAAATCATACCGTCCGCTTCGCCGCGCTGCACCATGATTGAACCAATCGCGGTGGTATTGCTGCGCATCTCGCGCTGCGCCTGCTCCTGCGTGATACCGCGACGCTTCATCAGGCTGTAGTATTCCTGCCAGTACTCTTTAAAGCGCGGGTCTGATTCGTTGTTAACGATTTCGAAGTCGACGCCCGGCTTAATCTGCAAGCCCAACTTCTGCAGGCGCATCTCGATAACGCTCGGGCGGCCAATCAGAATCGGCTTCGCCAGCCCCAGGGTGATCAGCTCCTGAGTCGCGTGCAGCACGCGGTTGTCTTCACCTTCAGCCAGCACGATGCGCTTCGGCTCTTTACGTGCCTGCGAGAAAATCGGTTTCATGAACAGGTTGGTCTTATAGACAAACTCGCTCAGTTTTTCGATATAGGCGTCAAAATCGGCAATCGGGCGTTTTGCCACGCCGGAGTCCATTGCCGCTTTCGCCACGGCCGGGGCGATCTTAACGATCAGACGCGGATCGAACGGTTTTGGAATAATGTAGTCCGGGCCAAAGCTCAGATCCTGGTCACCGTAGGCGGAAGCCACCACTTCGCTCTGCTCGGCGTGGGCCAGTTCAGCGATCGCGTGGACTGCCGCCAGCTTCATCTCTTCGTTAATCGCCGTCGCGCCAACGTCCAGCGCGCCGCGGAAGATGAACGGGAAGCACAGCACGTTGTTCACCTGGTTCGGGTAATCGGAACGACCGGTGCAGATAATCGCATCCGGGCGTACTTCTTTTGCCAGCGGCGGCAGAATTTCCGGCTCAGGGTTCGCCAGCGCGAGGATCATCGGCGCGCGGGCCATTTTCTTGACCATCTCCTGGGTCAGCACTTTCGGGCCGGAGCAGCCAAGGAAGATATCGGCGTCGGCGATAACGTCGTCCAGAGAACGTTTACCGTCATCCTTCACCGCGTAGGCGGCTTTGGTTTCCGCCATGTTCGGCTCGCGGCCTTCATAGATCACGCCCTTCGAGTCGCAGACCACAATATTGTGTTTCTGCATCCCCAGCGCCACCAGCAGGTTCATACAGGCAATCGCTGCCGCGCCCGCGCCGGAGACCACCATGCGAACGTCAGAGATGTTTTTCTCCACCACGCGCAGGCCATTGAGGATGGCCGCGGTGCTGATAATCGCGGTGCCATGCTGATCGTCGTGGAACACAGGAATGTTCATACGCTCGCGCAGCTGCTGTTCAATGTAGAAACATTCCGGCGCTTTGATGTCTTCGAGGTTGATGCCGCCAAAGGTCGGCTCCAGCGCCGCCACGACGTCAATAAATTTGTCCGGGTTGGTTTCATCCACTTCGATATCGAAAACGTCGATACCGGCGAATTTCTTGAACAAAACGCCCTTACCTTCCATCACCGGTTTACCGGCCAATGCGCCGATATTGCCCAGGCCCAGCACGGCTGTGCCGTTGGACACCACCGCCACCAGGTTACCGCGCGCGGTATATTTGTAGGCCGCCAGCGGATCTTTTTCGATCTCCAGACACGGCGCGGCAACGCCCGGCGAGTAGGCCAGCGCAAGATCGCGTTGGGTGGCGAGCGGCTTGGTAGGCGCTACCTGAATTTTACCTGGAACGGGGAATTCATGGAAATCGAGGGCACTTTGTCTTAATTGGTCGTCCATTTAGGGTTCCTTTCACGTATCAAACTAAAAGGGTGAAGCGCAATTACGTCCTGATGCACTCCCGAAGGAAGCGCCTAGTATCGCCTGTGACCGCCCGGTAAACTTTGAAGGCCGCCATACTCTTGCGAACACGCCTTACTTTGTTATTTATTTATGTCGCTTATGTTATCAACTATCGATAGTAAGATCATGATTTCCAGATATGCTTTTTTGTTATGCCAGCCATAACCAAACGGCTATGGCGTTCCGCTATCTGCGCGAGGCAGCGACAAGCCTACCATCCTGAGGAAATAGTTCTCGTTAAGCCATCATCTAAAATCGTTATATCAATCATGGTGTTGATACATTTTCATCAACATTGAAAGGAGGTTGAGGGGCGACTGCCCCTGGAATGGAGATGGGAAAGTGAAAACGTTAACCGGAAACCCACTGCGTTGCCCAGGCGTCCGCCCCCTGCCAGTTGTCACACTGCGGTTGAGTGGCGTAACGCGCCAGGCGAAAGCGCTGTCCATCGAAGCGCCAGCGCGTCTGTGTGCCGCAGTCACCGAGGGCGCGTCCTTTCTCAAGCGTAATCAGCTCACGCGTATGTTCGTTAAACGTCAAATTCACCAGTTCAATATCACGCCCCTCCCTGCCGGAAGGCAGGAACGGCAAACGCAGGCGAATCGGCGTGGTGGCAAACGGCTTTTTGCGCGACGCCAGCCATGCGCGGTAGATAGTGTTATAGGCCCCGGATTCACAGCTGGTCATGATCAGCGCCTTATCGTCGGTTAGCGCGGTCACCCACACTTCACGTCGCAGTGGATCCAGCGAGCACTGCACGTTGTTCATCCGCCAGGTGGCGAAATCGAGCAGGTCGTTGTATTCATCGCGACCGAGCGGCGTCGGCGCAGGGCTGACTTTTGCGACAGATTTCAGCGGCGGAGCGGGCGGCACGCTCAGCGGCGGCTCATCGCCTTTACGGATCCACGCGGTTTCATTGCCCACGCGCTTTTGTTGAGCATCGATAAACAGCAGCGCGGCCTTCAGCCCCTGTAAGGACATCACCTGCACGCCCTTCGCCAGCGTAATCGCCTGGGCATCCTGAATTTGTTGCAGGAAGGCGTCTATCGTGACGCTATCGCCGGTCGACAGTAATTTCGGCTGTATTTTCCAGTGTTCGCCGCCGAGCTTTAGCGGTTTGCCATCAAGCAGCAGCCGAGGCTCGATGGCCGGAACCGCCGCCACCGGGTTAACCAGCCCGCCCAATTCAATACGCAGTTGGGCATCGGTATGCGCCCCGGCGCTGCGGCTGAGGGTCATGACCAGACCGTAGTGCAGGCCGACGTTACGGGTCACGCAGAAATTCTGGTTATTACAGGTCACTAACCAGTCGGAAAAGAGCTGCTGCGTCGGCGCCGCCCACGTCAACGACGTCGGGAGCCACCCGATGCAGAAGAAAAAAAGGAGAATGCGGTAACGCATGGACGGTACAACCCCAGAAGAAAAAAGCATCAACTTACCGGGGCTATCCTGGAGGACGAAGCGGCAGCGCTCAATCGGATTTATCGGATTGAGCTGGCCAGAAAATTACGCCATCAGACCTGAACCTTGCAGATACTGGAGCAAAATCACCGTCTTACCATCACAAATTTCACCAGTGCGAATCATCTCAATTGCGCGGGTAAACGGCAGCTCAAGCACATCAATATCCTCGTCATCCACGCCGCCCCCCGCGTTATCGCGCAGACGATCGTCGTATTCGGCGATAAAGAAGTGAACGATTTCAGTCACGCCGCCCGGCGACATATACAGCTGAAACACTTTACGCACATTGTTGACCTGATAGCCGGTCTCTTCGATAGCCTCTTTGCGAATGCACGCTTCCGGCTCGTCGTCGTCGAGCAACCCGGCGCAGGTTTCAATGAGCATGCCGTTGGCATTACCGTTGACCCAGGTGGCGACACGGAACTGGCGCACCAGCACCACGCTCTGCTTCTGGCGGTTGTAGAGCAGCACCGTCGCGCCGTTGCCACGGTCGTAAACTTCGCGTTTGTGTTGCACCACTTCGCCATTTTTCTGGGTTAAATCGTAGGTAATATTGCGCAGGACGAAGTAATTTTCGGACAGGATTTTATCTTTAATAACGTTGATATTAAGTGACATACAGGCTCCACGGCGATAACGCTTTCGCGCCATATTACGCCGTGAAGCCCAGGTACCGTCAATGCACGCAGGTGATTTTGACGCCTAACCAGTCGAGGATCCCCTGTGCTGCATGGCGTCCTTCAGCCATCGCGGTGACCACCAGATCGGCACCACGCACCGCATCGCCACCGGCAAAAATTTTGGGATTCGAGGTCTGATAGCGGTAGCGCGAATGCACGTTGGCGCGAATGCGCCCCCAGTCGTCAACCTCCACGCCCTGTGCGCTCAGCCATGGCATCCCGTGCGGATGGAAACCAAAGGCCATAATGACCGCATCGGCGGGCATCACAAATTCGCTGCCGGGAATCGGCGTCGGACGGCGGCGGCCCTGACCATCTGGCTCACCGAGTTGGGTACGCAGGAAACGAACGCCGCACACGCGGCCTTCAGCATCCAGCTCCAGGGTGACGGGCTGAACGTTGAACTCAAACTCCGCCCCCTCTTCCTTCGCGTTTTTGACCTCTTTTTTCGACCCAGGCATGTTGGCTTCATCGCGACGATAGGCGCAGGTGACCTTTGCCGCACCGTGGCGCAGTGCGGTACGCACACAGTCCATCGCCGTATCGCCACCGCCAAGCACCACCACGTTCAGCCCTTTAGTATTGATATACGGCTCCTCAGGCAACGCCTCGAGGCCCATTACGTTTTTCGTGTTCGCGATCAGGAACGGCAGCGCGTCATACACCCCCGGCGCCTCTTCATTCGGCAGGTTCGCCTTCATGGAACGGTAGGTGCCCACCCCGACAAACACGGCATCGTACTCTTCCAGCAACGTGTCCAGAGTGATGTCTTTGCCAATTTCACAGTTCAGCTCAAAGCGAATGCCCATGTCGCTAAAGATTTCACGACGGCGGGCCATCAGCGATTTATCCAGCTTGAACGCCGGAATGCCGAAGGTCAGCAGCCCGCCAATTTCCGGATGACGGTCAAACACGACCGGCTCCACGCCCTGACGAACCAGAATGTCGGCGCATGCCAGCCCGGCGGGCCCGGCGCCGATAATCGCCACCCGCTTACCGCTGCTGGCGACATTGCCGATATTCGGACGCCAGCCTTTGGCTAGCGCGCGGTCGGAGATATAGCGTTCAATATTGCCGATGGTTACCGCACCGTGCTCATCACGCAGGGTGCAGGCCCCTTCACACAGGCGATCCTGCGGGCAGACGCGTCCCGTGATTTCCGGCAGCGGGTTGGTCTGATGCGACAGCTCTACCGCCGCGTCAATATCCCCTGCGCTGACCCGTTCGATCCACTGTGGAATATGGTTATGCAGCGGGCAGGTCCACTCACAAACGCTATGCTCGCCGCAGCTCAGGCAGCGTGCGGAAGCCTGCTGCGCCTGCTCGTGACGTAGCGGCAGATAAATTTCGCCGAAGCCGGTTTTACGGGCAGCCAGATTGAGTTTATCCGCTTCATTCCGAGCGGGAGTCTGCGCCATCTGCTGCACCTTGCTACGCTGAACCTTCGCTGCCGCCGCACGACTCTCGCTGTGCCACGGCTGCGCTTCGCGACAGGCCGTTTGCAGGCGTCGGGTGCGCGCAATATCGCTCAGTTGCTGGCTGGTCATCAGCTGCAGAGCGTCCGCCGGGCAGTTTTCCACACAGGCCGGACCTGCCGGGCGCTCATGGCAGAGATCACATTTATGGGCCGTGGCTTTTACTCGCCCGTCCTGAGTCGGCGAGAGAACAATTTGCAGGGTGCCAAACGGGCAGGCAACCGCACAGGATTTACAGCCAATACACTTCGCCTGATCGACCTGGATAGCATCATCAACCTGCCGAATCGCGCCGTTCGGGCAGCTGCGCGCGCAAGGCGCATCTTCACAGTGGTGACAGGTAGCCGCCCCACGTTGATGGTTCATTTTTACGACCGTGATGCGCGGCATAAACTGCGACGCGTCGAGCACATGTTGCTCTCCGTTATGCGACATCACACAGGCAACTTCACACGCCCTGCATCCAATGCATTGTTGGCTATCTACCCTAATAAAACGGTTCATACTCGCTCAGCCTATGGTTAAAAAACCTTATATTTATAAGTCCTATTTATTAGCCGAGGAATCCCCGTACAGGCAATGTCCATTTGCCCAGAATCGGCGACTATTTGTCAGTAAGCTGTGGCAGATCAAAAAATTTCAGCTTAAATGAAATTACGTTTCACGGGGCAGAAATAGGCATGCGTAAGGATATGCAAACCGTTTCGCCAAAGCGGTATGATTATTTACATTATCTTCTTATTTTCTCCACGATTGCCGGGAGCCTTACGGCTACAGTGTTTGACGCAATTCAGTACGTAAAAAAAATGACCAACACGAGGTTCGGATCCTGATGGCGAATTTCTTCATCGATCGCCCCATTTTTGCCTGGGTGCTAGCAATCCTTTTGTGCCTTACCGGGGCCCTGGCGATATTTTCATTACCGGTAGAGCAGTACCCGGACCTTGCGCCGCCGAACGTCCGCGTGACCGCCAACTATCCAGGCGCGTCTGCGCAAACGCTGGAAAACACCGTCACCCAGGTTATCGAACAGAACATGACCGGCATCGATAACCTGATGTATATGTCCTCTCAAAGCAGCGCCACCGGCCAGGCGACAGTCACGCTGAGCTTCGTCGCCGGTACCGACCCGGACGAAGCGGTACAGCAGGTACAAAACCAGCTGCAAACGGCAATGAACAAACTGCCACAGGCGGTGCAGACGCAAGGCGTCACGGTACGTAAAACAGGCGATACCAACATTCTGACCATCGCCTTCGTCTCCACCGACGGCAGTATGGATAAGCAAGATATTTCCGACTATGTCGCCAGTAACATTCAGGACCCGCTCAGCCGCGTTGACGGCGTCGGCGACATTGACGCCTACGGTTCGCAGTATTCCATGCGCATCTGGCTGGATCCGGCCAAGCTCAACAGCTATCAGTTGACCGCTTCCGACGTCACCAGCGCCATTAAATCGCAGAACGCGCAGATTGCCGTCGGGCAGCTTGGCGGAACGCCTTCCGTTGATAAGCAGGCGCTGAACGCTACCATTAATGCGCAATCGCTCCTGCAAACGCCACAGCAGTTCCGCGATATCACCCTGCGCGTTAACCAGGACGGCTCAGAAGTCACGCTCGGTGACGTTGCCACCGTCGAAATGGGCGCGGAAAAATATGACTATCTCAGCCGCTATAATCGCAACCCGGCGTCCGGCCTTGGCATCAAACTCGCCTCAGGGGCCAACGAAATGGCAACCGCCGAGCGCGTTATTCAGCGCCTGGACGAGCTAAAAGCCTATTTCCCGCATGGCCTGGAGTATAAAGTCGCCTACGAAACCACCTCCTTCGTCAAAGCGTCGATCAAAGACGTGGTGAAAACGCTGCTGGAAGCCATCCTGCTGGTGTTCCTGGTGATGTACCTGTTCCTGCAAAACTTCCGCGCCACGCTGATTCCCACCATAGCCGTACCGGTGGTGCTGATGGGCACCTTCGCCATTCTCTACGCCTGCGGATACAGTATTAACACCCTGACGATGTTCGCCATGGTGCTCGCCATCGGGCTTCTGGTGGATGACGCCATCGTGGTCGTCGAGAACGTCGAGCGTATTATGAGCACCGAGGGGCTGACGCCAAGGCAGGCAACGCGCAAATCGATGGGCCAGATTCAGGGGGCGCTGGTCGGTATCGCGATGGTGCTGTCGGCGGTGTTTATCCCGATGGCTTTCTTTGGCGGCACCACCGGGGCTATCTATCGTCAGTTCTCGATTACCATTGTTTCGGCGATGGTGCTGTCGGTACTGGTGGCGATGATTCTGACGCCCGCGCTGTGCGCCACCATTCTCAAACCCATTCATAAAGGCGAAGTGCACGGCACCAAAGGCTTCTTTGGCTGGTTCAACCGTCACTTCGATGCCAGCGCGCGCCGCTATGAGTCCGGCGTGGCGAAAATCCTCCATCGCAGCGTACGCTGGATGCTGATTTATGTGGTACTGCTGGGCGGCATGGTATTTCTGTTCCTGCGCCTGCCCTCCTCGTTCCTGCCGCTGGAAGATCGCGGCATGTTCACGACTTCGGTCCAGCTGCCGAGTGGCTCCACTCAGCAGCAAACGCTGAAAGTGGTGGAGCAGGTTGAAGACTATTTCTTCAAAAACGAGAAGGACAATATCACCTCCATTTTTGCCACCATCGGTTCCGGCCCGGGTGGTAATGGGCAGAACGTCGCGCGCATGTTTGTCCGCCTGAAAGACTGGGACGAGCGCGATAGCACCACTGGCACCTCGTTTGCCATTATCGAGCGCGCCACCAAGGCGCTGAACAAAATCAAAGAAGCGCGGGTTTACGCCAGCAGCCCGCCGGCTATCAGCGGTCTGGGCAGCTCTGCCGGCTTCGATATGGAGCTTCAGGATCACGGCGGTGCCGGGCACGATGCGCTGATGGCCGCGCGCGATAAGCTGCTGGAGCTGGCAGGCCAGGATCCGCAGCTGACCCGCGTGCGCCACAACGGCCTTGATGACAGCCCGCAGCTGCAAATCGATATCGACCAGCGTAAAGCGCAGGCGTTAGGGGTCTCAATCGACGATATTAACGACACGCTGCAAACCGCGTGGGGCTCAAGCTATGTGAACGACTTTATGGACCGTGGCCGCGTGAAGAAAGTGTACGTACAGGCCGCCGCGAAGTATCGCATGCTGCCGGACGACATTAATCTGTGGTACGTGCGTAACAACGCGGGTCAGATGGTGCCGTTCTCGGCCTTCGCCACCTCGCGCTGGGAAACCGGCTCGCCGCGCCTGGAGCGCTATAACGGCTATTCGGCCGTCGAAATTATCGGTGAAGCCGCGCCGGGCGTCAGCACCGGTACCGCAATGGACGTGATGCAGAATCTGGTCAAACAGCTGCCGACCGGTTTTGGTCTGGAATGGACAGCAATGTCCTACCAGGAACGGCTCTCCGGCGCCCAGGCTCCAGCGCTATACGCCATTTCTCTGCTGGTGGTGTTCCTGTGCCTGGCGGCGCTGTATGAAAGCTGGTCGGTGCCATTCTCGGTGATGCTGGTGGTACCGCTGGGGGTAATTGGCGCGCTGCTGGCCACCTGGATGCGCGGGCTGGAAAACGACGTTTACTTCCAGGTGGGGCTGCTGACGGTTATCGGGCTATCGGCGAAGAACGCCATTCTGATCGTTGAATTTGCTAATGAAATGAATGAGAAAGGTGAAGACCTGATGTCGGCGACCCTCGAAGCCTGTCGCCAGCGCCTGCGTCCCATCCTGATGACCTCTCTGGCGTTTATCTTTGGGGTTCTGCCTATGGCATTAACCACCGGTGCGGGTTCCGGCGGCCAGCATGCGGTGGGTACCGGCGTGGTGGGCGGGATGATCTCGGCGACGGTGCTGGCTATCTTCTTCATCCCGCTGTTCTTTGTGCTGGTACGTCGTCGATTCCCGTTAAAAGAGAAGCCTGAATAAAAACAGAAAAGGCGACAGTCACTGTCGCCTTTTTATCTTTATGTTGAGCATTGACTCTGTACTGCAAACAACACCATCATGGTAATTGAAAGAACACAGCGCTTAATCACTCACCTATCTGGAAATTATTTACGAAGCATCACTTCGATAAAATCTTTCCAGTTCCCCAGTTCACGTTCGATCATAACTACCTCTCTTATTATTATGCGTATATTACGTACAAATGTATGACCTGTGAATACGGTTAATCCGATTACTTTGATTGCCGCTGCCAACGATTGTTTACTGCTTGAGGCCACTATGGGCTGGAATGTTGACATTTAATGTGACGAACAGCAACATTCTGAAATAGTTATCGGAATGTGAATCATATGATAAGAATTTACCCTACAACAAAGTGAACAAACTGCGACTTTCGTCGTAGACAGCATGATAAACTGTACGAATTTCAGCCTGTTTATCAGGATAAAATTAAAACAGGCAGCCACGGTAATTCCGTGTATATTCGAGGCCCTAAAAAACCTGCTGATATAAAGGTGGAACATGACCATCCTCTATGGAATAAAAAATTGCGACACAATTAAAAAAGCCCGCCGTTGGCTCGACGAGCATCAGGTTGAATATCGCTTTCATGATTATCGCGTTGACGGCCTGCCCCCCGAGTTACTGGCATCCTTTATTGCCGAGCTGGGTTGGGAAGCCCTATTGAATACCCGTGGCACCACCTGGCGTAAGCTGGATGAAAGCGTGCGTATGAGCATCAACAATGCCGACGCTGCCGCTGCGCTGATGCTGGAAATGCCGGCGATCATTAAACGCCCATTGCTCTGTGCGCCAGCACAGCCTATGCTGCTGGGTTTTAGTGATGCCAGTTACGGCCAGTGGCTCGCCCAGATGCGCTAATGCCGCCGCCCTGTTTTGACTTTTTGCAGATAACGAAAAATAACGAGGTTTAGTTTATGTCTTGCCCAGTCATTGAGCTGGCTCAGCAGCTTATTCGCCGCCCGTCTCTCAGCCCCGATGACGCGGGCTGTCAGGCATTAATGATTGAACGTCTGCGCGCTATCGGTTTTACCGTTGAGCCAATGGATTTTGGTGATACCCAGAATTTCTGGGCCTGGCGCGGTAAAGGGGAAACCCTGGCATTTGCAGGCCACACTGATGTGGTGCCGGCTGGTGATGCCGATCGCTGGATTAACCCGCCATTTGAACCAACCATTCGTGATGGCATGCTGTTTGGCCGCGGCGCGGCGGACATGAAAGGCTCGCTGGCGGCGATGGTTGTTGCTGCAGAACGTTTTGTCGCCCAGCACCCGAACCATAAAGGGCGCCTGGCGTTCCTGATCACCTCCGATGAAGAGGCCAGCGCCACCCACGGTACCGTGAAGGTGGTGGAAGCGCTGATGGCGCGCAACGAACGCCTGGACTACTGCCTGGTGGGCGAACCGTCGAGCACCGAAGTGGTCGGTGACGTGGTGAAAAATGGCCGTCGTGGTTCCATGACCTGCAACCTGACGATTCACGGCGTGCAGGGCCATGTGGCTTACCCACATCTTGCCGATAATCCGGTTCACCGCGCCGCGCCGTGGATGAACGAACTGGTGTCTATCGAGTGGGACCAGGGCAACGAATTCTTCCCGCCAACCAGCATGCAAATTGCCAACATCCAGGCGGGTACCGGCAGCAACAACGTCATCCCGGGCGATCTGTTCGTGCAGTTCAACTTCCGCTTTAGCACCGAATTGACCGACGCGATGATCAAAGAGCGCGTGATCGCCCTGCTGGAAAAATACCAACTGCGCTACTCGGTAGACTGGTGGATCTCCGGGCAGCCGTTCCTGACCGCACGCGGCAAGCTGGTCGACGCGGTGGTTAACGCGATTGCGCACTATAATGAAATAGAACCGCAGTTACTGACCACCGGCGGGACGTCAGATGGTCGCTTTATCGCCCAGATGGGCGCGCAGGTTGTTGAGCTGGGTCCGGTGAACGCGACCATTCACAAGATAAACGAATGCGTAAATGCCGCAGACCTGCAGATGCTGGCGCGCATGTATCAGCGTATCATGGAACAACTTGTCGCCTGACGGCATAACAAAAGAGGTAATGCGCATGGATTGGCTGACAAAATACTGGTGGATTCTGGTGCTGGTTTTCCTGGTGGGGGTGATCATCAACGTGATTAAAGATCTTAGTCGCGTCGATCATAAAAAATTCCTTGCCGATAAACCCGAGCTTCCGCCGCATCGTGACTGCAACGATAAGTGGGACGATGACGACGACTGGCCGAAGAAAGGCCAGCCGAAGAAATAAGCACATGTAGGCCTGATAAGCGCAGCGCCATCAGGCATAGCCGCCACGAATTGCCGGATGGCGGCTTTGCCTTATCCGGCCTACAGATTCCCAGCGAACCGTTAATCTTTAAACCATCTCAATAATATCGTCATCTTTCGGCGTTCCGCCGCTCAATGCTTCATCGAAATAGTGCTTCGGCACGGTATAGCGCAGATGATCGAGCGCGAACTGCATGCTGCGATCGTCAATCGCGTGCCCCAGATCGTCGACAATATCCAGCGTCACATCGCCACCCGCAGCCAGGAGCGCTTCCTGACCTTTCACCGCCCAGGCCAAATCGATAACCCGGTCCTCTCCACCGTGGATCAGGTGGATCGTGGTGCTGGTCGTCGCCTGCTGCGGCAGCGTGGCGTAACGGCCGTTAAAAGCGATCACGCGCGAAGCCAGACCCGGTTCGGCTTTGATGCTTTCCAGCGACATAATCGCCCCCTGCGAAAAACCGATCAACGCGGTGGCCTGCGGTCCCACGCCACTCTGTTTTTGCCAGTAGCGTACCGTTTCAATAAAGGTCGGCATAATGGCATCGACACGTGCCTGGCGGTTCTCTTCGGTCACGCTTTGCACCGAAAACCACTGACGACCCGGTGCCGGGCCGCACGGTTCAGCGCCGCCAATGCTAACAATCAAGGCATCCGGGAACAGCGGCGCAAACCAGCTGCCGATCTGCCCCATTGAGACCGGATTATCGCCCACGCCATGAAACAACAGCAGCAGCTGTTGAGCGGGCTTCGCGGGGCTTTGAACAACAAAATGATCGTGCGTCATGGCTGTCTCCTTGGTTTTGACGGTCAGTTTACGCCGCACCAAAATAATGACCATGCCATTTAACTGAATGAGTCAGTTAAAAAAATTGCAGTTGTGGGAGCTGTTCCGCCAGCCGGTTTGCGCGTTCAGCGTCAACGCTGCGCATCGCCTGCGCCGCTTCCGCACGAAGCCGGGCCAGCAGCGCTTTACGCCCCTGCACGCCCAGACGAGCACACAGTTCAGACTCAGCCTCACCGCACAAACGCCCGCGCAGCGCGGGTATCGCCAGTTCAGTCAACTCGCTCAACCGGTGCAGGTTCGCCAGCACCGCCAACATCGGGCGATGGGCAAAGGCAAAACCGGCCAAATCCCACCAGTCATCCTCAGTAAGGATAGTCTCTGTCACTTCCGCCAGAGGCACTTTTTCATCTACCCACCGTCGCAGCCAGCGCCATTCGCGGCACAATCGCTGATGCTCATGTAACATCAACGCCTCCCCTGCCGCCGTCAGCGGGCGAATAGCCATCGCCGCGTAGCAGCCGCTGCTGGCCTCCCGCTGAGTGCCAATACGCACCAGCGTAAAGCCACAGCGCTGCCAGAAGCGCCATAGCGCATCGGTATAACCAAAGCTCACTGAGAGATAATCACACCCCTCAGCGTCCTGCCACGCCCGTTCGACCAGCCGTTGGCCGAGACCTTCGCGCTGGCGTAGCGGATGTACCGCAATGCGGCTGATGCGCCGTCCGATAAGCGTCGCCGCCAGCGGGCTGCCGCCGTGAGTCGCCAGCGATTGCGCCACCAGGTTGCCGCGCGGGCGGCGAAAACCGGCCCACACTGCCCGGCTCAGTTCCGCCGAAAGCCCGCCTTCGTCGACCAGCCACAGCGCCCCTGCCGGACCATCACTGCTTTGAGCGCTCAGAAAATGCTGGCCCGGCGCGTCCATCATGCGCCGCAGATCCAGCGGCGAGGTGCGATAATGGGCGCCGGAAAGCAGTTGATAGAGCGCACGGGGCAGCGCTGGAGACGTTTGCCAGGCTGACTGCGCCACGGGCATCAACGTAATCGCGCCCTGCGGCATAGTGGTAAACGCATCATCATCAAAAATCAGCGCCTCGTTCACCACGGCTTCCAGCGGGCATCCGGCCGCCCAGCGGATGGGTTGACTCAGGGTAAACGCCTGCCGCTGCGGGAACGCGGCGCAGAATTTCAGCGCAAAGCCACGTCCGGTGCCTTCATATCCCTGCACGGTGGTGGTCAGCAGCACCCGCGAAAAACGGGTCATCAGCTTATGCAGCAGCGGGGCGGGAATGGCTGCGGCCTCATCGACCACCAGCCAATTGGCGGTTTCATCAGAGGCCAGCAGCGCATCCGGCGCGATAAAGCGAAAGCGCTCGCCGGCAAAGGCGGCAATCACCTCCGCCGAAGCGCGGGAAGGTGCCGTGACCAGCGCCGTGCCGGAAAGCTGTCGAATGTGCATTCCGGCGAGCGCCGACTTGCCACGCCCACGTTCCGCCGTCACCACACAAACCTGCGCGGTGGCGTTGGCCAGCGCTGACAGAATCGCTTGCTGCTCAACGTCGGGTTGACCGTTAGCCTGCTGCCATGGTGGTCGCGGAGAGTCATTGAGCGGCGTCAATGGTTCCCCTTGACGCCAGATTCTTACCTGCGCCCTGGCGGCCAGGGTACGGCAAAAATGGTGAACAAAATGGGGGGTGGCAATAGGCTCTGGCGTATCGCTCCAGCGCAGCGAGTCCGCATCGGGCTGCAGAGGCCAGCGTGAGAAGTCTGGCACCATCAGCACCAGCCAGCTACCGGCACGCAGGGTTCCCGCTAACGCGGCAAACGCCGACACGTCAAAACCGGCGCGAGCGTCAAAAATGGCGTGCTGGAACTCGCGACCGAGCAGCGTGACAAGTTTGCCAGGCTGGCAAAAAGGAGAGTCTACGGTCTGCGGGCCCACCCACAGCACGTCGTGTCCGATAGCGTTGCGAAACGCTATTGCCTGCTCTGCGCACCAGTCAGGCTCACCGCTAACCACCAACAAGCGGCGAATGCCTTCCTGCGCCATCCGCGCGGCCTGCGCGAGCAGCTCATCCATGACCTTCGACATCCCGTTAAAGCGATTTACTGAAGGTGTTGCACTGGGACGGGTCGCCGCTATCGAAGCCGCGTTTCAGCCAGGTATAGCGCTGCTGTGACGTACCGTGAGTAAAGCTGTCCGGCACCACGCGCCCCTGGCTCTGCTGCTGTAAGCGGTCATCGCCAATCGCTTCGGCAGCGTTCAGCGCTTCTTCAAGATCGCCGGCCTCCAGAATCCCCTGTTTCTGCATGTTATGACCCCAGACGCCCGCAAAACAGTCGGCCTGAAGCTCCATGCGTACCGACAAGCGGTTCACTTCAGCCTGCGATGCGCCCTGCTGCATCTGACGGACTTTGGGTTCGATGCCGAGCAGTTTCTGGATATGGTGGCCCACTTCATGCGCAATCACGTAGCCCTGCGCGAAATCACCGCCTGCGCCGAGTTTACTTTTCATATCGTCATAGAAAGAGAGGTCGATATAAACCGTGCTATCGGCCGGGCAGTAGAATGGCCCCATCACCGACTGGCCGGTACCGCAGCCGGTCCGGGTCGCGCCACGGTACATCACCAGACGCGGCGGCTGATAGGTTTTCCCCATCTCTTTAAACTGCTGCGCCCAGGTGTCTTCGGTCGTGGCAAGGATAACCGAGGTGAATTTTGCCGCTTCATCATCATTCGGGTTGCTGACGCGCTGCGAGCTTTGTTGCTGGCTCTGACCAATGGGCTCGCCGGTCATCAGGCCGGTTAAGTCGACGCCGTAATAGCCCGCAACCAGCACGACAATCAGCAGAATGATACCGCCCTTACCGCTGGGAATACGGAAACCAGGGCCGCGCCCGGAGAGTGGCGACTGGGAATTGTTCCGGCGGTCTTCAACATTGTCGCTTTCACGACGGCCTTGCCAACGCATAACTACCTCGATCTTCTTTTATTGTTACTGATACGATCGTAGGTGGTTACGGGCAGGATTACCACTGGAAATACATCAGGAAGGAAGATGAGCGGGCCAACGCAGCGCCATCGGGCAAGCGACGAACACATTGCCGGATGGCGGCGTCAACGCCTTATCCGGCCTACGCGCAGGCGAGGCCGGGGACGTCATACTTAGTCCAGCTTCACGCCTAAACGATGCGCCACTTCTTCGTAGGCTTCGATCAGGCCGCCAAGGCTCTGGCGGAAACGGTCTTTGTCCATTTTATCCATGGTCTTTTTGTCCCACAGACGGCTGCCGTCCGGGGAGAATTCATCGCCCAGCACCACTTCGCCTTTGAACAGACCGAACTCCAGCTTGAAGTCCACGAGTATCAGGCCCGCGTCGTCGAACAGCTTTTTCAGCACGTCGTTCGCTTTGAAGGTCAGTTCCTGCATGCGCGCCAGGTTCTCTTTGCTCACCCAGCCGAAGGTTTCGCAGTAGGATTCGTTAACCATCGGGTCATGCATGGCATCGTTTTTCAGGAACAGGTCGAACAGCGGCGGGTTCAGCTCAATACCTTCTTCGATCCCTAAACGTTTCACCAGCGAACCAGCGGCGCGGTTACGGACAACGCACTCCACCGGCACCATATCCAGCTTTTTCACCAGACATTCGGTATCGGACAACAGCGCTTCCATTTGGGTCGGGATACCCGCTTCCGCCAGTTTGCTCATAATGAAATGGTTGAATTTGTTGTTCACCATGCCTTTACGATCGAACTGCTCAATGCGAGCGCCGTCCCCTGCTGACGTATCGTTACGGAATTCGAGTACCAACAGATCCGGGTTTTCGGTGCTGTATACGGTTTTCGCTTTACCACGATACAACTCAGCTAGCTTTTGCATCTTTGTCACTCCAGTGATGATTAACCATAAAAATTTGTGCTTTTCTGCCGACGCACACGTTTGCGTCACTATACAGAAAAAAGGGCCGGATTGCTCCAGCCCTGATAAATTACTTACTCAATGCGGCCTGGAATACGGCAACCAGGGCGTCATTTTGCGACTGCGTCAACGTATGACCTTTCGGATCGATGAACTGCAGGCTACTACGGTTGTCCAGGTCACCGACCTGAAGCTTGTAGTCACCGGAGACCAGACCCGGATCGCTCGCGCCCAACGCCTGCCAGCTGCTGTCAGACAGCGGCTTGTAGGTTACGGCGATGCTGCCCTGAGAACGAGTGCTGTCGGTCACTTTCATGCCCGCTTTTTCCAGCGCGCCCGGCAGACGCTGCCAGACCTGGTTGAACGGCGCACGCACCACCAGCATTGGCAGGCCGGTATCATCAGAAGCGCTCTGTACATCAAAGGTTGCGCCCGCGGAACCGCGAGAGGCCTGTGCGTCGCTGGCGTTCTTATCCAGACCTGCGGAAATCACGTTCAGCATTTCAGCGCTATAGCGCTGTAGGGAAGCGCGATCGGCGACCGGTTTACCCGCCTGTTCCAGGTTAACCAGCTTCACCATCACCGCCTGCTGGTAGCCCTGAGGCTGCACGGAGATTTGATAGCGACCACGATACTGCTGGTCTTCATCAAGGCGATTCCACTCGACCCAGTCCGTTGTCAGCGTCTGGCTAGCATCATCACGTTTGGTGATGGTGTAGTTTTTCGCCTGAATAATGCTGACCACCTGCGGCCACAGAGAGCCGCTACGGCTATTTTCCACCAGCAACGTGGCGGTGTCGCCCGTAAACTGGGTTCGCGCACCGGCCACCAGCGCCAACGGCTGAGCCGGCGGACGAATGTCCAGCGCTTTACCGACGGCACCGCTGCCGTTGGCGACAGGAATGTTGTAGTCGCCATTTTCGATCGGCAGGATCATGCCCGCAGGGGCGTGAAGTTCACTTAACGGCGTAGCGTCCAGATAGGACTCATCGCCGCTCACCTGGCGCTTATAGCGCGAGTCGGAACTACAGGCCGCAAGCAGTAAAACCAGCGATACACCCGCAACCTTGGCCAGGCGCGACTTCTGTACTGAGTAAGCCATCAAATCTCCCTAAACTTTACAGCAAACCGGCATGCTTCAGTGCGGATGCCACCACGTCACGACCGTGGTCGGTAATCGGTGTCATCGGCAAGCGCATGGTGTCGGTCGCCACAAGCCCCAATTCCTTACACGCCCATTTCACCGGGATAGGATTGGGTTCGACAAATAATTTATTGTGCAGCGGCATCAAACGCTGGTTGATGATGCGCGCCTGCGCGAACTCTCCAGCTGCGGACAGTTTGCACATTTCCGCCATATCACGCGCCGCAACGTTCGCCGTTACCGAAATAACGCCGTGACCGCCGAGCTGCATGAAGTCCAGACCGGTTGCATCATCACCGCTGAGCAGGATGAAATCGTCTGAAACCAGCTCTTTGATCTGATGAACACGGCTTAAGTTCCCCGTGGCTTCCTTAATCGCGATAATATTTTTAATTTTCGCCAGGCGACCTACGGTTTCCGGCAGCATATCGCAGCCGGTACGGGACGGCACATTATACAGGATTTGCGGCAGGTCAGTATGCTCGGCAATCGCTTTAAAGTGCTGGAATAAACCTTCCTGAGTCGGACGGTTGTAGTATGGGGTAACGGTCAGGCAGCCGACTACGCCGCTGTCGTTGAAACGCTGAGTCAGGCTAATCGCCTCTGCGGTTGCATTTGCTCCCGTTCCTGCGATCACCGGGATACGGCCATCGGCCAGCTCCAGCGTAGTTAAGACCACATCGCCATGCTCTTCGTGGCTAAGCGTCGCTGACTCGCCGGTAGTCCCTACCGACACAATCGCCGAGGTTCCGTTGGCGACATGGTAATCAATCAGTTTTTTCAGGCTTGAACGGTCGACATTACCTTTTTCATCCATCGGCGTGACAAGCGCTACAATACTTCCCGTGAACATGGGCCATCCTCTGTGCTGACGTGCGGACATGAAACTCAATGGTACGTTTGGTACTGTAATAAAAGCAAGAGACTGAGGCCCTTCAGAATGTTGTATGCCGGTTTTTTTTATGCTTTCCTAGGGTATACCGCACCTTTTTAAAGGAAGAACAGGTTTGACAGCCTCATTACAACACTATCTGGTCATTACAGCCCTGGGCGCGGATCGCCCTGGCATCGTCAATACGATCACCCGTCACGTGAGCAGCTGCGGCTGTAATATCGAAGACAGTCGGTTGGCCATGCTGGGAGATGAATTCACTTTTATTATGCTGCTGTCCGGAACATGGAATGCGATTACGCTGATTGAGTCCACCCTACCGCTGAAAGGTGCAGAGCTGGACCTGCTAATCGTCATGAAACGCACCACCGCCAGCCCACGCCCGGCAATGCCGGCTACCGTATGGGTTCAGGTGGAAGTTCCTGATTCACCGCATATTATCGAGCGTTTTACTGCCCTGTTCGACAGCTGGGAGATGAATATTGCCGAGCTGGTGTCACGCACCCAACCGGGCTCCGATGAAGGTGCGGCGCAGTTGTTTATTCAAATTACCGCCCACAGCCCGGCTACGCAAAATGCATCAAATATTGAGCAAGCGTTCAAAGCCCTATGTACAGAATTGAAAGCGCAAGGCAGTATAAACGTGATTAATTATTCACAGCATGATGAACAGGATGGAGCTGAGTAATGAACCCACTGAAAGCCGGTGATATCGCACCGAAATTTAGTTTGCCCGATCAAGACGGCGAGCAAGTAAATTTGACCGACTTCCAGGGACAACGTGTTCTGGTCTATTTTTACCCGAAAGCGATGACCCCTGGCTGCACCGTGCAGGCATGCGGCCTTCGCGATAATATGGACGAGCTGAAAAAAGCCGGCGTTGAGGTTCTGGGTATCAGCACCGATAAACCGGAAAAACTCTCCCGCTTCTCTGAAAAAGAGCTGCTGAACTTCACCCTGCTCTCCGATGAAGATCACCAGGTCTGCGAACAGTTTGGCATCTGGGGTGAGAAAACCTTCATGGGGAAAACCTACGACGGGATTCACCGCATCAGCTTCCTGATTGACGCTGACGGCAAAATTGAACACGTCTTTGATGATTTCAAGACCAGCAACCACCATGACGTGGTGCTGGGCTGGCTGCAAGCCAACGCCTAAGACCAATCAGCAACCCGGCCAAGCGCAGCGAGGCCGGGAAGCATTGGCGTTTTCTCAGGGTCGGCGCCCGGCCACACGTCAGTCTGACGAATCCTCTTCTACCACCAGCCCATCCGGCCAGGCGTGTACGACCGCCTTAATCAACGTTGCCAGCGGAATGGCGAAGAACACGCCCCAGAACCCCCACAGGCCGCCGAAAATCACCACCGAGAGAATGATCACCAGCGGATGCAGGTTTACCGCCTCGGAGAACAGCACCGGCACCAGCAGATTGCCATCCAGCCCCTGAATAATCAGGTAGACCGCAAACAGGCTCCAGAACTCGGTCCCCAGGCCAAACTGGAACAGCGCCACGCAGACCACCGGGATGGTCACTACGAAGGCACCAATGTAGGGAATCAGTACCGACAGCCCCACCAGCACCGCCAGCAACAGCGAATAGTTGAGGCCAAACATCAGGAAGCCGAGCCAGGTGGCGATCCCCACCACAATCATCTCCAGCACCTTGCCGCGAATGTAGTTGGTGATCTGCTGGTTCATCTCTTTCCACACCTGCCCCGCTAGCCCGCGGTTACGCGGCAGCACGCGGCGTACGGCGTTGAGCATCTGCTCTTTATCCTTCACCAGGAAGAAGACCATCAGCGGTACCAGCACCAGATAGACCGCCAGGGTTAGCAGTCCTACCAGCGATGCCACCGAGTACTTCACCACCGAGTCGCCCATCGTCAACATGCGGGTACGCATGTTTTCCGCCATGGCGTCGATAATCCCCGCATCCATCAGCGCCGGATAGCGTCGCGGCAGCGTGGCGGCATAGTCGGAGAGTTTATTGAGCATGCCCGGCATATCGTGAATCAGGTTAATTCCCTGCTGCCAGGCAATTGGCATCACCACAAACGACATCAGCAGCAGTATGCCAACAAACAGCACCAGCACCACGCTGGTAGCCCAGGTACGCGACCACCCCATACGCTCCAGGCGGACGGTGGGCCATTCCAGCAGGTAGGCCAGCACCAGCGCGACCAGCAACGGCGCCAGCAGGCCGCTGAAGAAAAACAGGATGCAAAAACCGGCCACCAGAATGACCAGCAGCGCGATGGCCTCCGGGTCGCTGAATCGGCGGCGATACCATTGCATTAACATCTCGAGCATAAATCGATTCCCTGAATTGCCTATCGCTTTCATACAGAACACGAATTGTATCTAAGTGTCACAAAAAAGACTTCGCTTTTTATTTTTAACCCGCAATCTCGTGATTATCGTTTTCAACCCGTTAGCAGATAGATACACTGCCAAAGCAACCCATAATGGAACGTAACATTATGCTGTTGGTCAAAACAGGCACATCCCACATTACAGGACAGAGGTTATGTTCAGGCAGTTGAAAAAAACGCTGTTGGCATCCCTTATTGCGACACTCGCTTTCGGCCAGATTGCTCCTGCGTTTGCGGACGCAACCGATAATCTGCCGGATATGGGGACATCCGCAGGAAGCACGCTCTCCATTGGGCAGGAGATGCAGATGGGGGATTACTATGTTCGACAACTGCGCGGAAGCGCGCCGCTGATCAACGACCCGCTGTTGGTGCAGTACATCAACTCGCTCGGTATGCGGCTGGTCTCACACGCGTTTTCCGTGCGTACCCCGTTCCATTTTTATCTAATCAATAACGACGATATTAACGCCTTCGCCTTCTTCGGCGGCAACGTGGTGCTGCACTCGGCGCTGTTCCGCTACTCAGATACCGAAAGCCAGCTGGCATCGGTGATGGCGCACGAAATTTCCCACGTCACGCAACGCCACCTGGCGCGCGCAATGGAAGATCAAAAGCGCAATGCTCCGCTGACCTGGGTCGGCGCGCTCGGTTCCATTCTGCTGGCGATGGCCAGCCCGCAGGCCGGGATGGCGGCGCTGAGCGGTACCTTAGCCGGTACCCAACAGGGCATGATCAGCTTTACCCGCCAGAACGAAGAAGAGGCTGACCGCATCGGGATTCAGGTACTTCAGCGCGCCGGCTTCGACCCGCAGGCCATGCCCGCGTTTATGGAGAAACTGCTCGATCAGTCACGCTACTCCTCACGTCCGCCGGAAATGCTGTTGACCCACCCCTTACCCGAGAGCCGTCTGTCCGATGCGCGTAACCGCGCCAACCAGATGCGTCCGGTGGTGGTGCAGTCTTCCGCCGATTTCTACTTTGCTAAAGCGCGTACGCTTGGCATGTACAACAACGGGCAAAACCAGCTCGGCAGCGACCTACTCGACAGCTGGTCGAAAGGCAACGTGCGCGAACAGCACGCCGCCCAGTACGGCCGCGCGCTGCTGGCCATGGAAGCCAAAAACTACGCCGAAGCCAGCAAGCTGCTCCAGCCGCTGCTGAGCGCCGACGGCCAAAACGCCTGGTTCCTCGATCTCGCCACCGACATCGACCTGGGCCAGAACAAAACCAACGAGGCAATTAGTCGGCTGAAAAATGCCCGCGAGCTGCGCACCAACCCGGTCCTCCAGCTTAACCTGGCTAACGCCCTGTTAGAGGGCGGGCAAGCTGGCGAAGCGGCCACCATTCTTAACCGCTATACCTTTAATAACAAAGATGACACCAACGGCTGGGATCTGCTGGCCCAGGCGGAAGCGAAGCTGGGCAACCGCGACCAGGAGCTGGCCGCACGGGCCGAAAATATGGCGCTGGTCGGCAGACTCGACCAGGCAATTTCCCTGCTGAGCGCCGCCAGCGCGCAGGTGAAATTACGCAGCCTGCAGCAGGCGCGCTACGATGCGCGCATCGACCAGCTGCGAGAGCTGCAGGAACGCTTCCGCCCTTATCAGAAAATGTAACAGGAGAGACGATGACGGATTCGGTCACGATTTACCACAACCCACGCTGCTCAAAGAGCCGCGAGACCTTGAGCCTGCTGAAAGATAACGGCATTGACCCCAACGTGGTGCTCTACCTCGACACGCCGCCAGACGCCGCAACCCTGGCTAAGCTGATTAAGATGCTTGGCCTCAGCAGCGCCCGCGAGCTGATGCGGCAGAAAGAAGATCTCTACAAATCGCTGAACCTTGCCGATAGCCAGCTTAGCGAAGAGCAGCTTATCCAGGCAATGGTCGAGAACCCGAAGCTGATTGAGCGCCCTATCGTCGTCAAAAACGGCCAGGCCCGCATTGGCCGCCCGCCAGAACAGGTGCTGGAGATTGTGGGCTAATTCGCTTTAAGGCCGCAGCGCTTCCAGAAAGGCCTGCGGCGTCACATTCCCCAGCTTTTTCTGTTGTTTCCCGCCGTTGAATAACCCACACAGCCTGCACGCCAGCTCGTCCGGCGTGTAGATGCTGGCCGCCGGAATGATCTCTGCCAGCGGTGAGGTCACCGTGACCGCCTGCCGTTTTTCGCCCGAATGCATTACGCTGGCGTTTATTCCTCGCTCAGCAAGATGCTGGCGCAGCGTGGCGATATACCCATCATTCAGCCACTCGTCGCTTTTAATCTCAACAGATTGGATATCACCCGGAAACTGCGCCAGCGCCTCATCCAGCCAGTGAATCACCAGCGGTGACGACATCCCCGAGTAGATCCGCGCCGCGCACCAACCGCTTACCGGCTCCTGCGCCCACATCAGGTGATGATCGCCATCATCATCCATATGCAGCGACAGCGAGCGGTAGTGCAGGGTCAGCGTCTGCGGCCGAATGCCCGCCTTGAGCGCTTTCTTACCTTGCAGCATCTGTCCAGCCGTTTTCGGATAAGACGGCGCCAGATAACGGCTGAGCGTTGCTCGTGATAGCGGAATACCTAAACCTTCCACCACGATAAACAGCAGATCGTCCAACGGTGCGCTCAGAATTTCACGCAGGGCGTTAATCAATACAATCTGCTCTTGTCTCATCGCTTTGTGTACTACCTTTGGCGTCGTACTTCGATCTGCCGTCTGCTCGCGATTACGCCAGCGGCGAACCGTCGTCACCGAAATACCCAATTCAACTGCCAGTTCACGGTCACTTTTATGCGATTCCTGGAGATATTTGCGGATACGAGGCGTCGTCGTCGCGTTAGCGTGCAGCTTAATTTCCATGCTATTCCTTAAAAAATAAGTAACCAATCATATGAGATTTATATAGATTAAGTCGATGCATTGTGACCCGATTCACCTTTCCGCCCCCACCTTTCTCCGATAATCCCCTCGTCGTTTTCTATTACATAACACACACAATGTCCGTTAATCTTATACGGAGTTCACAATGAACAATGTTCTGGGATTTTTAGAAGATAAATTGATGCCGATTGCGGCGAAAACCGCACAGCAACGTCATCTCGGCGCCATCCGCGGCGCATATGTTTCCTTTATGCCGTTTATTATCGTCGGCTCCATCCTGCTGGTTATCTCGTCGTTCCCGAATCAGAGCTATCAGCAGTTTATGTCCAGCACTTTTGGTGCCAGCTGGAGCGCCATTATCGAGATTCCGTTTAACGCGGTCTTCTCTACCATGTCGCTGTTTATTAGCTTCCTCGTTGCCTACCGTCTGGCGGAGCACTACGGCGATGACAAAATCTCCAGCGGCATCCTCGCGCTGGTGTGCTTCCTGATCCTGACACCGTTTATTAAGGTCGCCGAGAACGGCGGTATTACCGTCATGCCGGTAGAGTGGATTGGCACCAAAGGGCTATTCGTCGCCATGATTGGTTCGCTGCTATGGACCGAGCTGTTCTGCTGGCTGAAGCGCAAAAAGCTGGTGATCAAAATGCCTGAAGGCGTACCGCCCGCGGTACAGGAATCATTTGCCGCGCTGATCCCTGCGCTGGTGGTGATGATTCTGGTGCTGGCTATCCGCATCGGCTTTGAAAACACCCACTACAACACCATTCATCAGTTTATTTACGACGTCGTCGCCACCCCGGTTCGCCACTTCGGCACCTCCTACTTCGGCGCGCTGATGACGGTATTCAGCATCACGATTCTGTGGTCGGTGGGGATCAACTCCGGCTCCATGGTCAATGGCATCATCCGTCCGCTGTGGATGGAAAACCAGACCGACAACATCGCCGCCATTCAGGCGGGCGTCACGCCGCCGCACATTATTACCGAGCAGTTCTTCGACATGATCTGGATGGGGGGCGCTGGGGCCACGCTGTCGCTGGTCATCGCGATGCTAATTTTCGCCCGCAGTAAAAACATGCGCGAAGTGGCGCGTCTGGGCGCGGGGGCTTCCATCTTTAATATCAACGAACCGGTGCTGTTTGGCCTGCCGGTGATCATGAACCCGATCATGCTGATTCCGTTCAACCTGGTACCGCTGGTGCTGGTGACCGTTCAGTATCTGGCGATGAAAATCGGTGCGGTTGCGGTCACTACCGGGGTATTTATCCCGTGGACGCTGCCGCCGGTCATCAGCGGATTTATCGTCACCGGGCATATTTCCGGCAGCGTGATGCAAATTCTTAACCTGCTGATTGGCGCGATGCTGTACCTGCCGTTTATGCGCATCGTCGACAAGCAGTACCGCAATGCGGAAATCAGTGCCGTTGAGGAATCCGGCACGTTAGCAAAACAGGAGTAACAAAGGATGTGGGGAATTATTGCAACCTGGCGCATGGCGCTGGAAGGCGTAGGCGAGTCGGCTTCCGCGCTGGCGGCTGGTAGCGCAGCAACAACGTCCGTCGTGGATGCCGTGGTCGCGGTAGAGGATTTTCCGTTCTATAAATCGGTGGGCTATGGTGGCCTGCCGACCGAGAACGGCGAGGTTGAGCTGGACGCGGCATGGATGGACGGCGACACCCTGGCCTTTGGCGCGGTGGGCAATCTGGTCGATATCGCCAACCCGGTAAAAGTGGCGCAGGCGCTGGGCCGCCAACGCTATAACTCGCTGCTGGTCGGCCAGGGCGCGCGCGAATGGGCGCTGAGCCAGGGTTTCGCCGAGAAAAAGATGCTCACCGAGCGCGCGATGCAGCACTACCGCAAGCGCTGTCGCGAAACGCTGGATAAAGGGTTAAGCCCCTACGATGGCCACGACACCGTCGGCGTGATTGCTCTCGATAAAAAAGGATCAATGAGCGTCGCCACCTCGACCAGCGGCCTGTTTATGAAAAAACGCGGGCGGATTGGCGACTCGCCGATTATCGGCTCTGGCTTCTACTGCGACAGCCAAATCGGTGCGGCTACCGCCACCGGCGTGGGCGAAGATTTAATGAAAGGCTGCACCAGCTATGAAATCGTCCGCCGTATGGAACAGGGAATGACGCCGCAGCAGGCGGCTGATTCCGTGGTTTACGAACTGGAAGATAAGCTGATGTCGCGCTTTGGCCGCGCGGGCGATCTCTCCGTGGTCTGTATGAACCGCAAAGGCGAGTTCGGCGCCGCGACCAACATCAAAACCTTCTCTTTCGTGGTCGCGACCGCTACCCAGCCGCTCACGGTGTTCCGCGCCGAGCGCGTCAAAGAGAAAACTCATTATCAACCGGTGGACGACGCCTGGATGCAGGCCTATGCCGATCGCATTCGCGCGCCCATTGAGGAGTAAACGATGATTCACTACCACTTAGTCACGGCGCTGCCCAGCGAACAGGAACAGTGTCATCTTATCACCAGACCCGACAGCCCGTTGCTCCAGCAGGATGCGCTACGCAATAACCCGCTGATTGCCGAGATGACGGCGCGCGCCTCACAGGGAAAACTGGCGGATACCTGCTTCGGCTGCGGACCATTCGCCCGTATTACGCTGGTGCCGCAAAGCGCCTGGCAGGACAATCTGACCGACTCACTGCTGGCTTTTCTGCGCCCGCTGTTTGCTTCACCAGCGTGCCGCGAGGTACTGCTGGATTGTACGCACATTCACGACACGGTACTGGCGAAAACTCTACGCTTCCTGTTTAACCAGCAGCACCGCCTGACGGATCTCGGGCTGAAAACCACGACTCAAAACGATACGCGTCTGACCCATATTCATGCCTACTGCCCGGATAGCGAACTAGCACGCCTTGAGCCCCTGTTTAAGCAACAGCAGGCTATCGCCAACGGGATGGTTGCCGCCCGTCGCCTGGCGGATATTCCCTCTGAACAGTGCACACCGCAGTTTGTGGTGGAAGAAGCTCAGCGCCTGTGTGCGGCCTTCCCTGCCCTGCGCTGTGAGGTTTTGGATGAACAAGCGATTGTCGAGCAGGGTCTGGGTCTGCTGCACGCGGTGGGTAAAGGAGCCAGCCGTCCGCCGCGTCTGCTGGCGATTCACTATGAGGGAGCGAGTTATGGCCCGGTACGCAGCTACGTCGGCAAAGGCATCACCTTCGATACCGGCGGTCTGTGGCTGAAAGACGGCGCGGGCATGTATACGATGAAATACGACATGTGCGGCGCAGCCAACGTCCTGGGGTTGATGCTAAGCATCGCCGAGCTGGCGTTACCGGTGCGGGTGATGGGCGTGCTGGTGCTGGCGGAAAACGCGATCGGTCCGGACGCCATGCAGCCGGGTAGCGTGGCGCGCGCCTGCAACGGCATGACGGTGGAGATCAACAATACCGATGCCGAAGGCCGTCTGGTGCTCTCTGACGCCATCGCCTGGGCCAGCCAGCGCCATGCACAAACGCGCTATATCATCGACTTAGCCACCCTCACCGGTGCGGTAGTCAAAGCGCTGGGCTATGAGCTGAGCGGGTTGATGACCCAGGATAAGGCACTGCGTTCAGCGTTAACCCTGGCCGGTGAACAGAGCGGTGATGAAGTGTGGTCCTTGCCGCTCGATGCGCGGTTGAAAAAGCAAACGGAGAGCGCGATTGCCGATCTGTGCAACACGCCGACCAACAACGCGGCGATCAGCGCTTCCGCCGCCTGGCTGCTGCATCACTTCTGCCCTGCAGATATTCCGTGGGCACATCTTGACGTCAGCGGGACGGCGCTGTGGCGTGAAGGCGGCAAAAGCGTGGCATCGGGCAGGCCAATTCCGCTGCTGATGCAGCATTTGCTCAACGATTTGCCCCTCAACAGTTAATCCCCCGCCCGGCCGAGCATCGCGACGCCGGGCATTTCCTTCTAATAAGCTCAGCTTAACTATCAGCTTTCTCTCCGAGCCGCACTGACATAGCGCCTAGCGCTGATAACGTTTGTCATGAACGTTCAGTTTTTATATATAACACCATGTTTTTAAAAACTATTTAAACTGAGATGACAGTTCAACTCACATCGGTAATTCTGCGTTTACACACCGAGAAAACCTGATAATAAGGAGCAAAATGAACTGGAATATTCAGAAATTCATTGTCTGCCCTGATACCGGGACCATGTATAGTCTGGCCGTCAGCGCCAAAAACCTACAGATGATCCTCTGGTGTAAAGGCGACTACTTTTTACGTCAGGGTTCGGTCATGGACAGCACACCATTTGGCATGGTCGTGAACGGGAAAGTCAGAAAAATTCAGGTGCTGCACGCGTTCCCGTATAGCCTTTCGCTGTGGGATTATTTCAAACAACGGACGCTTTGCCCCGGCAATGAAATGCCGGAGATCCGGTGCTGTCCGCGCCAGACGGTATGTGCCTTCCAGCTTTGCCCTTACGGCGCGCAGGAAACCTAGAGTTTCAGAATTTCTTTTACAAACGGGATGGTCAGCTTACGCTGGGCGGTGATGGAGGCATGATCGAGCTGATCCAATGTCTGGAATAGCGTTCGCATCTCCCTGTCCAGGCGCTTGAGCATAAAGCGGCAGACATCGTCCGGCATTTCAAAACCACGTAGACGGGCACGCAGCTGCAAGGCCTGGAGCTTGTCTTCGTCCGAGAGCGGCTGGAGCTTGTATATTTGCCCCCAATCAAGGCGCGAGGCGAGATCCGGCAGGCCCAAATTCAGCTGGCGCGGCGGACGATCGCCGGTGATCAGCAAGCGCGTATTGCCGGATTCCAGAATGCGGTTATAAAGGTTGAAGATCGCCATCTCCCACGGTTCGTCTCCCGCCACGCACTCAATATTGTCGATACAGACCAGCGAGAGCTGCTCCATTCCTTCCAGCACTTCCGGTACAAACCAGGTGCGTTTATCCAGCGGAACGTAGCCAACCGCGTCGCCGCGCTGAGAGAGTTCGGCACAAGCCGCGTGCAGCAAATGGCTGCGCCCGGCGCCTTCGCGCGCCCAGATATAGATGTATCCGCTATGTTCCTGCCGCAGCACATTTTGCAGTGCGGCAAGTAAAGAAGGGTTATCGCCCGGGAAGAAACTCGCAAAGGTTTCGTCGTCGGGAAGATAAAGTGGCAAAGAGAGCTGTGCCGGTGCGTTCAGAGGAGACCTCAACATGGGCTTACGAAAAAACGTGAAGAGTTTACCACAGAAATAACGGATGAGAGAACCGGGCGGCGATCCCGCCCGGTTTGCGGATCACGACTTCGCTTCGTCGCTGTCCGCGGCGTCCAGCACCACTTCTTCCGGGCGCAGTACGCTGATAAGTTTAAAGACCAGGCTCAGGCAGATACCCACGATCGTCGCCAGCGCCATGCCTTTCAGCTCGGCCGCGCCGATGTGTACCTTCGCGCCGCTCACGCCGATTATCAGAATAACGGAGGTCAGGATCAGGTTCTGTGCTTTGCTGTAATCCACTTTCGACTCGATCAGCACGCGGATACCGGATGCGCCGATCACCCCGTACAGCAACAGAGACACGCCGCCCATCACCGGCAGCGGGATAATCTGGATCGCCGCCGCCAGCTTGCCGACGCAGGAGAGCAGAATCGCAATAATCGCCGCGCCGCCGATAACCCAGGTGCTGTACACGCGGGTAATCGCCATCACGCCAATGTTTTCACCGTAAGTAGTGTTCGGGGTAGAACCGAAGAAACCAGAAATTACCGTCGACAGACCGTTGGCAAACATTGAGCGATGCAGGCCCGGGTCGCGAATCAGATCTTTTTTGACAATATTCGCCGTCACCACCAGGTGACCGACGTGCTCGGCAATCACCACCAGCGCCGCCGGTAAAATAGTGAAGATAGCGAACCACTCGAAGCGCGGGGTATAGAAGGTTGGCAGCGCGAACCAGTGCGCCTGCGCAATCGGCGTGGTATCCACTACGCCCATCACGAAGGACAGCGCGTAACCGACCAGCACGCCGATCAGAATCGGGATAATTGCCAGGAAGCCGCGGAACAGCACGGAGCCGAACACGGTCACGCCGAGCGTCACCAGGGAAATAATAATGGTTTTGGTATCCGCAGACTGGCCATCCGGCGGCAGCAGGCCTGCCATGTTGGCCGCTACGCCCGCCAGCTCAAGACCGATGACGGCAACGATTGCACCCATCGCCGCCGGCGGGAACATCACGTCCAGCCAGCCGGTACCCGCTTTCTTCACAATGAAAGAGACCAGGCAGAACAATACGCCGCACATAATAAAGCCGCCCAGCGCCACTTCATAACCTAACGGCAGCAGCAGCAGCACCGGAGAAATAAAGGCAAAGCTCGACCCGAGGTAGGCCGGGATTTTCCCTTTACAGATAAAGAGGTACAGCAGCGTGCCGATGCCGTTGAACAGCAGCACGGTAGCCGGGTTAATGTGGAACAGCACGGGCACCAGCACGGTTGCGCCAAACATGGCGAATAAATGCTGCAAGCTAAGCGGGATGGTCTGTAAAAGCGGTGGTCTCTCACTTACCCCAATTGCGCGGCGCGTCATTGTGTTTTCCTCTGTGTTATTAGTCTGGGTTTTTTATTCAAAAAAAAGCCGACTATCAAAGTCGGCTCTTTTTATTTTTTCGTTTACTTGGTACCAAAAATCTTATCGCCGGCATCGCCGAGGCCCGGAATAATGTATCCGTGCTCATTCAGCCCCTGGTCGATCGATGCGGTGTACAGCTCGATGTCCGGATGCGCTTTCTCCAGCGCCGCGATACCTTCCGGCGCAGCAACCAGCACCAGCACCTTAATGCTGGAGCAGCCCGCTTTTTTCAGCAGGTCGATGGTGGCGATAACGGAACCGCCGGTCGCGAGCATCGGGTCAACGATCAGCGCCATACGCTCATCAATGTTGGAAACCAGCTTCTGGAAGTACGGTACCGGCTCCAGCGTCTCTTCGTCACGGTACATACCCACCACGCTGATACGCGCGCTAGGGACGTTTTCCAGTACGCCATCCATCATACCCAAACCTGCACGCAGGATTGGCACAACGGTAATTTTCTTACCTTTGATCTGGTCGATTTCTACCGGGCCATTCCAGCCTTCGATAGTCACCTTTTCCGTTTCCAGACCGGCAGTGGCTTCATAAGTCAGCAGGCTACCGACTTCGGAGGCGAGTTCACGGAAGCGTTTGGTGCTAATGTCGTTCTCACGCATCAGGCCCAGCTTGTGTTTGACGAGTGGGTGTTTAACTTCCACAATCTTCATTCTCTTTCTCCTTTAGATGGGGCAGCCACAAAAAAAATCGCGGGATTATACCGCTTTTTTTCGGCTGCGCCATACCTATGATGATTGACCAGGATCAAGCAAAGCGGCGAATGGCGCATCTGTCAGTATAAGACAGGATAAAAATAAACCCCGGCGAGCGGGGTTTTATTTTATCTATTCAGCGAGTTAAAGCTCACTGCCGTTGGTTGCAATCACCTTTTGATACCAGGCAAAAGATTTTTTACGACTGCGCGCCAGCGTACCGTTTCCTTCGTTGTCTTTGTCGACATAGATAAAGCCGTAGCGCTTTTTCATCTCGCCGGTGCCCGCGGAAACCAGGTCGATACAGCCCCACGGCGTGTAGCCCATCAGATCCACGCCATCTTCCACGACCGCTTTTTTCATTTCCGCGATATGCGCGGAGAGATAGTCGATACGGTACTGGTCGTTCACCGTGCCGTCGCTCTCCAGCACGTCGATGGCGCCAAAGCCGTTCTCCACGATAAACAGCGGCAGCTGATAGTGATCGTAGAACCAGTTCAGCGAGTAGCGCAGACCCACCGGGTCAATCTGCCAGCCCCAGTCGGATTTCTGCACATACGGGTTGGAAACCAGGCAGGTGGTTTCGTCGTAGTCGAGCTGTGGGTTATCTTCGGTGGCCTTGGTGGCAAACGACATATAGTAGCTAAAGCCGATGTAGTCGACGCAGCCCTCAGTGAGCGCCTGACGGTCTTCCTCGGTAATATCCAGCGCAAAACCGCGACGCTCGAAGTAGTTCAGCAGATGCTGCGGATATTTACCGCGCACGTGCACGTCGGTAAACCAGTAGCGGCGATGCATGGCGTTCATGGCCATCATCATGTCGTTCGGCGCGCAGGTCAGCGGGTAGATAGGACACATGGCGATCATGCAGCCAATTTGCAGCGCCGGATTGATTTCACGCGCCGCCTTCACCGCCAGGGCGCTGGCCACCAGCTCGTAGTGTGCCGCCTGGTACATCACCGGCTCGCGATCCTCGCCCGGCTGGTACTTCAGACCAGAGTTGGTAAACGGTGCAAAATCTTCGTGGTAGTTGGCCTGGTTGTTGATTTCATTAAACGTCATCCAGTACTTCACTTTGTGCTGGTAACGGGTAAACACCACTTTGGCGAAGCGGACAAAGAATTCAATCAGCTTACGGTTGCGCCAGCCGCCGTATTCCGTGACGAGGTGATACGGCATCTCAAAGTGCGACAGCGTGATAACCGGCTCAATACCCAGCTTCAGGCACTCATCGAACAGGTCGTCATAGAACTGCAGGCCCGCTTCGTTTGGCGTCAGCTCGTCGCCGTTCGGGAAAATACGCGTCCAGGCAATAGAGGTACGGAAGCATTTATAGCCCATCTCAGCGAATAGCTTCAGATCGTCTTTATAGCGATGGTAGAAGTCGATGGCTTCATGGTTGGGGTAATTTTTCCCCGGCAGCACGCCGTCGGTAATTTCACGCGGCACGCCGTGCGCACCTGCGGTCATCACGTCCGCGACGCTTACCCCCTTGCCGCCCTCTTTCCAGCCGCCTTCCAGTTGATGTGCTGCGACCGCGCCGCCCCAGAGAAACCCAGCTTTGAATCCAGACATATCTTTCCCTCGTTAATCAGTAAGTTGTCGCTGCGAATAGTGCTGATTGAAATGGTAAACCGCGCCAATAAGCCCGGCGTCGTTGCCGTGGCTGACGGTATCGATGTAATCGGCAATGCCAAACCAGGCAAGGTGCTCGCGCATCAGCGCCAGGAAACCGGGGCGTTCAACAATGCCGCCGCCGATGAGAATCGTCTGCGGGTCGAACAGGTTCACCAGGTTATAGAGACCGGTGCCCAGGCCGTTGAAAAATTCGGCGACCAGCCGCTGACAGACGACATCACCCGCGTCGAAGCGGTCGAAAATTTCCTCGCCGGTGACCTCTTCCAGCGTTTTGCCGAGATGCTGCGCATAGCGATAACGAAGTACGCGCAGGGTACAGTTTTCGTTCATGGAATAACGGCGTACGTCGCGAGAGCCGGGGCGTGAAGTTTGCATATAGCCGAATTCGCCAGCGCGAAAACGCGCGCCGTGCACCAGCTGATTGTTGCAGAAAATGGCGCCGCCGATGCCGGTACCGATGGTCAGCACCAGAAAATCGGACAGTTCGGCCCCTTTGCCCTGCCAGCGCTCGGCCAATAGCACACAGTTAGCGTCGTTTTCGATAGCGACGGGCAGCCCGCAGCGCGCCTCCAGCCACTCTTTAATGGCAAAATGGTCGAAGCGACGAATCGCGCCGCCCATTTCGATGTAGCCGGTATGCGGGTTAACGTAGCCCGGCGCGCTGATGGCGACGCCTTCACATTCGGGATGGGCGGTAATCCAGCCTTCTATCGCCGCGAGAATCTGCTCGCCGTCGCTGTCAGTGATAGGCTGCTTCCCTTTTTCCAGCAGTTCGCCGCTGTCGGCGACTACCCCCATTTTTAAGGCCGTACCTCCAATATCAAAGGCAGCAATTTTCATTCCATTCAATCCCTTCTGGCCATTCTCAGATCGGTTACCGGGCGTTATGCAACAAAAACAGAAACCGGTTTCATTACTATGATGTGGATTCATCAGAGAGGATGCAAGGACAAGGGAGTACCCGGTTTCATTTTCGTGAGCAGTATCATATTTGACCAATTTAATGATGGAAACACGGCAAAATTCGCAGGTGAAAAATTGGGTGCAGAATAGGCTCGCAAACGTTTGCCTGGACTGATAGAATTGCGCCGATTTTTCTTGCTATCGCAAATGCGTGGAGACTTGCAGTGACCGACAAAACCTCTCTCAGCTATAAAGATGCCGGTGTTGATATTGACGCAGGAAACGCTCTGGTTGACCGTATCAAAGGGGTGGTGAAGAAAACGCGCCGTCCGGAAGTGATGGGTGGATTAGGCGGTTTCGGCGCCCTGTGCGCACTGCCACAAAAATATCGTGAACCGGTGCTGGTTTCAGGCACTGACGGCGTTGGCACGAAGTTACGTTTAGCGATGGATTTAAAACGTCATGACACCATCGGCATTGACCTGGTGGCCATGTGCGTTAACGATCTGGTGGTTCAGGGTGCCGAGCCGCTGTTCTTCCTCGACTATTACGCTACCGGCAAGCTGGACGTCGACACGGCGGCAAGCGTGATCAACGGCATCGCCGAAGGCTGCCTGCAGTCCGGCTGCGCGCTGGTCGGCGGTGAAACTGCTGAAATGCCGGGCATGTACCACGGCGAAGATTACGACGTGGCGGGTTTCTGCGTGGGCGTGGTCGAAAAATCTGAAATCATCGACGGCAGCAAAGTTGCCGACGGCGACGTGCTGATCGCGCTGGGCTCCAGCGGCCCGCACTCCAACGGCTACTCGCTGGTGCGCAAAATTGTCGAAGTCAGCGGCTGCAACCCGGACACCACGATGCTGGAAGGCAAAACCCTGGCCGATCATCTGCTGGCACCGACCCGCATTTACGTGAAATCCATTCTTGAACTGATTGCGAACGTCGACGTTCACGCGATCGCCCACCTGACCGGCGGCGGCTTCTGGGAAAACATTCCGCGCGTACTGCCGGACAACACCCAGGCGGTGATCGACGAATCCTCCTGGCAGTGGCCGGCGGTGTTCAACTGGATGCAGGATGCCGGTAACGTTAGCCGTCATGAAATGTACCGCACCTTTAACTGCGGCGTCGGCATGGTGATCGCTCTGGCGGCGGATCAGGCCGATAAAGCCATCGCCCTGATGAACGAAAAAGGTGAAAACGCGTGGAAAATCGGCTATATCAAAGCCACGGATTCCGAACAGCGTGTGGTCATCGAGTAAATGAAAAATATCGTGGTGCTGATTTCCGGCAACGGCAGCAACTTACAGGCCATTATTGATGCCTGTGAGCAGAAAAGGATTCATGGCACCATCCGGGCAGTGTTCAGCAATAAGGCCGACGCGTTCGGCCTTGAGCGGGCCCGCGCCGCAGGTATTGCCCAGCACGCGCTGTCTGCCAGCCAGTTCGCCAGCCGCGAAGCGTTCGACCGCGAATTGATGCACGAGATTGACGCCTACGCGCCGGATGTCGTGGTGCTGGCGGGTTATATGCGCATCCTGAGCGCTGAATTCGTACAGCACTATCAGGGCAAACTGCTCAACATCCACCCTTCTCTACTGCCGAAATATCCCGGGCTGAATACGCACCGTCAGGCGCTGGAGAACGGTGATGCGGAACACGGCACTTCCGTGCACTTCGTGACCGAAGAGCTGGACGGCGGACCGGTCATTTTGCAGGCCAAGGTGCCGGTTTTTGACGGTGATGACGAAGCGGAAATCACTTCGCGCGTGCAGGTTCAGGAGCATGCTATCTACCCGCTGGTGGTGGGCTGGTTTCTCGATGGCCGCCTGAAGATGCAGGATAATCACGCCTGGCTCGACGGCGTGCAACTGCCGCCTGCAGGCTACGCGGCCGAAGAGTAGTCTCATCTCGATACGCATGATAACGGGGGCCTTATGGCCCTCTTTTTTATGCCTTTCTATCAGCGCTACAGGCTCGTAGAAAGGCTAAAAAAAGCTTACATATCAAAACGGACAGCGAATATTTTCGTAGGCGAAACAGGATAACTGTCATACTAAGATGACACAGTTGGACATAACCCGGCAAAGCTAGCAATATAAACAGTGAGACGACTTTGCCGCGTCCCGTGAATTAACCGGAGTGTGAGTAGTAATGGGTCAGGAAAAACTGTACATCGAAAAAGAACTGAGCTGGTTGTCCTTCAACGAGCGCGTCCTTCAGGAAGCGGCAGATAAAAGTAACCCGCTGATTGAACGCATGCGTTTTCTGGGGATCTACTCCAACAACCTCGACGAATTTTATAAGGTCCGCTTTGCGGAGCTGAAGCGCCGCATCATTATCAGCGAAGAACAGGGCGTGACCACACATTCCCGCCACCTGCTGAGTAAAATCCAGGCTCGGGTACTGAAGGCCGACCAGGAGTTCGATGGACTGTACAACGAACTGCTGCTGGAGATGGCGCGTAACCAGATCTTCCTGATTAACGAGCGCCAGCTGTCCGTCAACCAACAGGGCTGGCTGCGCCACTACTTTAAACAACACCTGCGCCAGCACATCACGCCGATTCTGCTGAACCGTGAAACCGACCTGGTGCAGTTCCTGAAAGACGATTACACCTATCTGGCGGTGGAAATTATCCGCGGCGACGAAATCAACTACGCGCTGTTGGAAATTCCTTCTGATAAGGTACCGCGCTTCGTTAACCTGCCGCCGGAAACGCCGCGCCGCCGCAAGCCGATGATTCTGCTGGATAACATCCTGCGCTACTGCCTTGACGACATCTTCAAAGGCTTCTTCGACTACGATGCGCTCAACGCCTACTCGATGAAAATGACCCGTGACGCCGAGTACGACCTGGTGCACGAAATGGAGTCGAGCCTGATGGAGCTGATGTCCTCGAGCCTCAAGCAGCGCCTCACCGCCGAACCGGTGCGCTTTGTCTATCAGCGCGACATGCCGGATGCGATGGTCGAAATGCTGCGCAAAAAGCTGACCATTTCCCGCTACGACTCGATCGTGCCGGGCGGCCGCTACCACAACTTTAAGGACTTTATCGGCTTCCCGAACGTCGGTAAGGCCAACCTGGTCAACAAGCCGATGCCGCGCCTGCGTCACCTGTGGTTTGATAAGTTCCGCAACGGCTTTGACGCCATTCGCGAGCGCGATGTCCTGCTCTATTATCCGTACCACACCTTTGAACACGTGCTGGAACTGCTGCGTCAGGCCTCCTTCGACCCGAGCGTGCTGGCGATCAAAATCAACATCTATCGCGTGGCAAAAGACTCGCGCATCATTGATGCCATGATTCACGCCGCGCACAACGGTAAGAAAGTGACGGTGGTGGTCGAGCTACAGGCGCGCTTCGACGAAGAGGCCAACATCCACTGGGCGAAGCGGCTCACCGAAGCAGGAGTACATGTCATCTTCTCCGCGCCGGGGCTGAAAATTCACGCCAAACTGTTCCTCATCTCCCGTAAAGAAGGCGATGACGTGGTGCGCTACGCCCATATCGGCACCGGTAACTTTAACGAGAAAACCGCGCGCATTTACACCGACTACTCGCTGCTCACCGCCGATGCGCGTATCACCAACGAAGTGCGCCGGGTATTTAACTTTATTGAGAACCCCTATCGTCCGGTGAGCTTCGACTATCTGCTGGTCTCACCGCAGAACTCGCGCCGCCTGTTGTACGAGATGATCGACCGCGAAATCGCCAACGCACAGAACGGTATCGCAGCCGGGATCACCCTTAAGCTCAACAACCTGGTGGATAAAGGGTTGGTCGATCGCCTGTATGCGGCCTCCAGTTCAGGCGTGCAGGTCAACCTGCTGATCCGCGGCATGTGCTCTTTGATCCCTGAATTAGAGGGGATCAGCGAAAATATTCGTGTGATTAGCATCGTTGACCGTTTCCTTGAGCACGACAGGATCTATATTTTTGAGAACGGCGGCGATAAACGCGTTTATCTCTCCTCCGCTGACTGGATGACCCGTAATATCGACTACCGTATTGAAGTGGCGACGCCGCTGCTCGATCCGCGTCTCAAACAACGGATCCTCGATATTATCGATATTCTGTTTAGCGACACGGTGAAAGCCCGTTTTATTGATAAAGAACTGAGTAATCGCTATGTTCCGCGCGGCAACCGCCGTAAGGTCCGCTCGCAGCAGGCGATTTACGATTACATCAAATCACTTGAACAACCTGACTAACCTATGCCAATAAAAAGCAAAGCACCCCGGCCGCAGGAGTTTGCGGCGGTTGATCTTGGTTCGAACAGTTTTCACATGGTCATTGCGCGCGTCGTCGACGGCGCGATGCAGATCATCGGCCGCCTGAAACAGCGCGTTCATCTGGCCGATGGTCTGGATGAGAACAACATGCTGAGCGAAGAGGCCATGGAACGCGGGTTAAGCTGCCTGTCGCTGTTTGCCGAGCGACTACAGGGCTTCTCCCCTTCCAGCGTCTGTATCGTGGGCACGCACTCGTTACGTCAGGCCGCCAATGCGACCGAGTTTCTCAAGCGCGCGGAAAAAGTGATCCCCTACCCGATTGAAATCATCTCCGGGAATGAAGAAGCCCGTCTGATTTTCATGGGCGTCGAACACACGCAGCCGGAAAAGGGCCGCAAGCTGGTCATCGACATCGGCGGCGGCTCAACGGAGCTGGTGATTGGCGAAGATTTCGAACCCAAGCTGGTAGAAAGCCGCCGCATGGGTTGCGTGAGCTTCGGGCAGCAGTTCTTCCTGGCAGGAACCATCAATCGCGAGAACTTCCAGCGCGCCCGCCTGGCGGCGGTACAAAAGCTGGAAACCCTCGCGTGGCAGTTCCGTATTCAGGGCTGGAGCGTGGCGATGGGCGCTTCCGGCACCATCAAGGCCGCGCACGAAGTGCTGCTCGAAATGGGCGAGAAAGACGGTTTTATCACCCCTGAGCGGCTGGAAAAGCTGGTTGAAGAGGTGCTGAAGTTTAAAAACTTCAGCAGCCTGAGTTTGCCAGGCCTGTCCGAAGAGCGTAAAGGGGTCTTTGTTCCGGGGCTGGCGATTCTCTGTGGCGTGTTCGACGCGCTGGCGATTAAAGAGCTGCGCCTGTCTGACGGCGCGCTGCGCGAAGGCGTGCTGTATGAGATGGAAGGCCGCTTCCGCCATCAGGACGTGCGTAGCCGCACCGCGCAAAGCCTGGCAAACCAGTACAACATCGACCGCGAGCAGGCCCAGCGCGTGCTCGAAACCACCATGCAAATGTACGATCAGTGGCTGGAGCAGAACCCGAAGCTGGGTAACCCGCAGCTGAACGCGCTGCTCAAATGGGCATCGATGCTGCACGAAGTGGGGCTAAATATTAACCACAGCGGTATGCATCGCCACTCGGCCTACATTCTGCAAAACAGCGATCTGCCGGGCTTCAACCAGGAGCAGCAATATCTGATGGCGACGCTGGTGCGCTTCCATCGTAAAGCCATTAAGCTCGACGAGCTGCCGCGCTTCACGCTGTTTAAGAAGAAACAGTTCCTGCCGATGATCCAGCTGCTGCGCCTGGGCGTGCTGCTGAACAACCAGCGTCAGGCAACCACTACGCCGCCGACGCTGAAGCTCACGACCGAAGCCAACCACTGGACGCTCTGCTTCCCGCACGACTGGTTTACCCAGAACGCGCTGGTGCTGCTCGATTTGGAAAAAGAGCAGGAGTACTGGGAGAGCGTCACCGGCTGGTTGTTAAAAATCACCGAGGAGCGTGCGCCCGACGAGGTTGTCGCGGCCTGATTCAACGCTTTCACACTCCGCAGCCGCCAGCTCCTCAAGGGGAGCTGGCCTACCGATGCTATAACCCTGCAGATAATCAATACCCAGCGCAATTGCCGCCTGACGAATCTCTTCGCTTTCCACATATTCCGCCACCACGCGCATTTTCTTCATCCGCGCCAGATGGCAAATCGACGACACTATCTGATAGTCCATACTGCTGGTCGCAATATTGCGGATAAAACTGCCGTCAATTTTGAGGATATCAGCGCTGATATGCTTAAGCCTGGCGTAGCTGGCGTATCCGGTACCAAAATCATCTATTGCCACCCGGCAGCCCAGTTCCTGTAGCTCTCGAAGCGTGCGACGAGCCTGTTCCACATTGACCAACGAATGACTTTCAGTAATTTCAAAGACCAACTGCCATGCTTCGATGCCATGCTCTTCCAGCAATAGCGCCACCTGTTGGGAAAAGCCTAGCCCGCTTGCCGTTGATGGCGCGAGGTTCAGCGCCAGACGCATACCGGGGTTGGTCGCCCGACAGCTGGCCATAAAGCGCAGCGTATTTTCCAGTACCCACAGGTCGATACGCGAAGCCATACCAAATTCGTGGGCGACCGGCAGGAACAGCGTTGGCGAGATCAACTCATCATCATCGCCCAGCATACGCAACAGCACTTCGTGATAATCATCGCCGCGAATACCGACGATCGGCTGCGCCATCAGGCGGAAACGGTCGTTCTCCAGCGCCTGCTGAACGCGAACCATCATGGCGATTTTGTCCTTCAGTTCCTGCTGCAAATGCTGCGCGCCGCGCCGCTGGAGATTTTCCGGGCGGTCGGTCACCAGAGACAGCTCGGCTACCGTATTCAGCTCCCCCAGCATCAGCGAAAGGTGTGATACTGGCGATTGAATGTAGCAGTAGCTGAGGCCAATCTGCGGTTGTAACGGCATACCGTTCCAGCTATAGCGGAACATTTTCAGACGCGCATAGAGATCTTCAATACGCTCTTTGTAGGATTCCGTATGCAGCTGTACTGCAAGGTCGCTGCCGGTCAGCTGATACACCCCTTCGCCAGGGCGGAGCACCTCGCTCAGGTACTCCGCCAGATTCTGCTTGTAGTTGATACGCAGCATAATCCCGTAGTGCCGGGTAAGGACCTCGAGATCCGGCATACGCAGGAAACACAGTACCGACCATGGCGCTTTGCTTATTGCCCGATTCAAGGCGCGCATGTTGGGCAGATTGACCACGGGATCGATAAAGGCCATCCGCCGTACCCGCTCGTGGATAGCCCGCTGACGGCTTGAGAGCATGGCCATATAAGCAATGATAAACGAGAATACCAGGAAGCTGGACGAGGTAATTGCCAGCTGTACGCTGTAACCTGCGGTGTGTGGCACGTAGTGATAATGGTAGTGAATCGCCACAATCAGCAGTAGCGTCCAGACCACCGAAATAAAGCGGTAACCGAAGCGCATCGATCCCCACAGCATGATGGGCAGCAGCAAAGAGATGGTATAGTTGGTACTGAAAATGGTGCTGCCACTGTCCAGCGGCATCATCAGCATGGAGAAAATCCCCAGCACGAAGCCGCTCCAGACTATCATTTCCGGCCACTTCACTTTTGGATCAAAGTCCAGGCGCACCTGAGAAATAAAAGCGCGAATATAATAAGGGTTGCGGATTAACCTAATCAGCAAATAACACAGCGGCACGCCGGTCAGGTAGCCCATCAGCAGCGATTGGTAGTTGATCAGATTGCGCTGGGTCAGCGGCGAGGTCCACTGTACATCGCTGAAACTCGGGTATATACCAATATACAACGTAAATTGGATCAGCAGCATAAACAGCGTGGCAGGGATAAACATCTGCCAGAACAACCGCTGTGCCATGAGCCGCGTGTCGCCATGCGACACCATTTTACGCCCGCTGTTGAAATACTGATAGCCGCCCCATGCCACCAGCGTAGGAATCAGAAACTGTAGCGTGATGCCCATTTCTTCAACCACATGCAGATCGCGCGTAAGATAGCAGCCAATACCGATAATCAATCCAGGCAGTGCTTTCCAGCCGAAAAACAGCATCATACACAGCAGAAACGGCATTGGCAGATAATAAAGGTAGGTCTTGCCGCCGCCAACATAGGTGTACGTATTAGCAAGTCTAATTATTGGCAATATCAGAAGTGGCAATATCAGCGGAAGGCCCCACCAGCAATCGCGATATTGCTTATATATTTTACAGAAATTCATAGATGCTCTATAGATACCCCAAATCCTGCTGGGTATTTTCAGACAGGCATCCAACCTGGCTTAAACGTCCGCGAAAGAAGGTAATGCGCGGGTATAGCGAGAATTTTAGTTATCGGTTACGAATGAAGTTTGATGTGAGTCAAGAAACCGCGTACATAAAAACAATAATTTCGTTTTCTTTGCCGTTCATCTAATTATTAATTTATCTTTGTGAATACGTATAATATCTTATATAACATTAATTAATGTTTTATTTGACGGTTTTTTACATTCATCTCAATTGACCCGTGCGCCACTCTGTGCCTTAATGTACAAATCGCCCGTCTATGGGTATTGCTAAAGGACCCCTTTGTGAGCCAGGTTACCAGCCTACGAAAACGACACCGATTTAACAGTCGAATGACCCGGATCGTACTGCTTATCAGTTTCCTCTTCTTCTTCGGACGCTTCGTCTACTCCTCCATCGGTGCGTGGCATCACCACCAGGACAAAAAAGAATCCCAGCAGAGCAGCCTGTCGCAACAGACTCCCCCCGCACAAACCAACGATCGTTAATCCCCCGAAAGATTCCTTACCGAATGGCTAAGCGTCCCGTTTAACCATCCGGTAAGGGATCTGCATGATTGGTCATATCCTGTGGCAAATTGGGCAAAAAAACGTTTCTCGCACGAATACACAAAATTTTATTTTCGCTTCGCCGCAACATTCGCGCTGTTTTTTATACTCTTGATAAATGGGCAGAAAAAAGACAATAACTGCGCAAATAATCGCTAACCCATACACCTCAGATATATAAAAACAAATATATAGATATTTTATATATCTTCATTTGATTTTTTCGCCATTATTTTTAACCAGGCAGGGCTTGTGATGACCGGTTTTACCTTATTTCCAAAAATAAAAAATGCCGTTGAATGGATGGCGGGCCACAGCGATGCGGTTATTCAATTTGGCTGGAATGTCGTTGCAGCTATTATCCTGTTATTTGTCGGTAAAGCCATCTCACGCCTGCTGTCCCGCGGGCTGGAGAAGCTACTGCTCAAGCGTAGAGTCGATATCACTATCGTCCAGTTTTTCACCGCGCTGGTACGCTACATTACGCTGGCTTTCTCCGTCGTTGCCGCGCTGGGCCGCGTGGGGATCGAAACCTCATCGATCATCGCCGTTATCGGCGCTGCAGGCCTGGCCGTCGGCCTGGCGCTTCAGGGCTCGCTCTCCAACTTTGCCGCGGGCGTGTTGCTGGTTTCCCTGCGCCCTTTCCGCGCCGGCGAAGTAGTACAGATTGGCGCTATGACCGGTACGGTAGAGAAGGTGCACATTTTCTCCACCACGCTGCTGACCGGCGATAGCAAAGAAGTGGTGATCCCCAACGGCAAGATTATCGCAGACAACATCATCAACTACTCCCGCCATCCGTTCCGCCGTATCGACCTGGTGATTGGCGTGGGTTACCAGAGCCGCATTGCTGACGTCAAACGCGTCATCAATCAGCTGATTGAAAAAGACTCGCGAATTGACCGCCAGCGCGGCGTCACCGTCCGTCTGGGCGAGCTGGGCGCCTCATCGCTGAACTTTTATGTGCGAGTGTGGGTACGCAATGCGGATTACTGGGACACCTATTACGATATGCTGGAAAACATCAAAGAGGCGCTGGACGCCAATCATATCGACCTGCCTTATCCACAGATGGATATTCGCGTGGAGAACGTGACCGCGCCAGCGCACCCGCAGCTACAGCTGGTTGATTAATCCCGAGGGCACGCGGGTGTCCTTTGCAACAGCTTTACTAACTCAGCAATTCCTTTACTGAGGATCTTATCGTGGCGCATCACCACCGCCAGCTGGCGGTGCAGCAGCGGTGCCAGCGAGCAGACATGTAACCCTTCCCGGTCACGAGGCGCCTCAACCGCCATACGCGGAATAATGCTGTAACCCAGGCCGGCGGCCACCATGCGCTTTATCGCTTCAATACTGCCCAATTGCATCACCGGCCGGACGTCTAAGCCTGCTCGTTGGAACCAGCCATCAATCAGGCTACGCGTGCCGCTTCCTTGCTCGAACGCGATAAGCGGTAGATCCCGCAACGCGGCGGGCGTTGCCATTGACGTCCGTTGCGTTGCAGCAATAATCAGCACAAATTCCTCTCGTTGAACCGCCATAACCTCCAGACTGCGCCCGCTCGCGGGCAAGGTGACCAGCCCCAAATCGAGCCGATTCTCTTCTATCGCCCGCACGATATCCGGGGTATTGCCGGTGGTCACCCCCACCGTCAGCCGCGGGTAACGCTCACGCAGTTCCTGCAGCATCGGCGGCAGCAGATGAATGCACGCCGTAGCCCCGGTGCCCAACGAAATCTGGCCGCTCACCTGCTCGCTGCATTCGCTTACCGACTGCACGGCTTCATTCACCGCCTGTTCAATCCGCTCGCCGTGCAGCAGCAGCGCCATTCCTGCCGCCGTCGCCTTCACGCCGCGCCCGGTACGTTCAATCAACCTTGTCTGTAAGAACTGTTCAAGCTGGCGAACCTGAAGACTCACTGCAGGCTGAGAGATACCCAGCGCATCAGCCGCCGCCGAAAAGCTGCCGCGCTGCACCACCAGGCGGAAGGTTGCCAGATATCCCAGATTCAGCGTCGTCATGCAAAGTTTCTCTTATCAGGGTCATAAACGGAGGGCTCTGCCAGCACAATAGCCTGAGCGTTATGCTGCCAGCAACTGCATAACTGACGAGAATATAATGAAAACACCCGCCGCCCCTCTTTCTGTTACCCTTGCCGCTGGAGGCAACCAGCTGATTAACTGGGGGATCTCATTTTATATGCCTGGCACCTTCGCCCGCGCGATTACGCAAGAGACCGGCTGGGCAGCGACGCATATCTATTTCGGCCTGACGCTGGCCATGCTGGTGATGGCGCTACTTTCACCTTGGGTCGCCCGCCTGCTGGCGCATTTTGGCGGTCAGCGCGTGGTGGTGAGTGGCACAATGCTGATGGCGATAGGCTGTCTCTTAATGTCGCTCATACGCACCTTGCCGGGCTGGTACTGCGCCTGGATACTGACCGGCGTCGGGATGCGGCTGGCACTTTACGACGGTCTGTTTGCCGCGCTGGTGAATCTCTACGGCCAGCGAGCCAGAGCGACCATTTCACGCGTCACCTTAGCCGGCGGGCTAGCCTCCGCGCTATTCTGGCCGCTGGGCAGTGCATTACTCACGATAATCGACTGGCGACACGCGCTGCTGGTGTACAGTCTGCTCGGGTTTCTTAGCGCCCTGATTCTCATTCCAATGCCCAACCAAAAACTGCCGCCAGTGAGCCCACGCAGCCCCACCGCTCCCCTCTCCCGCAACGGGCATATTGGCTGGCTTTACGCTGCACTGATTGCCATCGTGACCTTTATCTCTAACGGCACCTCTACACATCTGCCGGAGTTTATCGCCGCCCACGCTCTCCCCATCGCCGTGGGTATTCTATGGGGCGTCGGGCAGACCGGCGCGCGCTTTCTTGAAGTCGCCTCCGGCTCAGCGTTAACCCCCATCAGGCTGACGCTGCTCACGGTATTTTTCATACCGCTGTGCTTTGCATTGGGTATAGGCAGCACGCATATTGGCTGGGCCGCCGGAGGGTTTGTTCTCGGATACGGCGCAATCAATGGCCTGACCACGGTATTCAAGGCCACGCTGCCACTTCAACTCTTTGCCGCTGAAGACTATGCCCGCCGCACTGGCGTATTGCTGATCCCGGCCCAACTGCTGGCCGCCGCCTCGCCGCTTGCCTACGCCTGGCTCAATCAGACGCTGGGTATGCAGGGAAGCCTTACCGTATCCGCGGCACTGGCTGTGATAGCCGCAGGGCTGGCGGTGACCATTGCGCTGTGCCAGACTGCTCGCATAACAAAAAACAACGATCAACACGCTTCACGACAAGGATAACTCCCATGCACCTGCAAACCGAGCGCCTGATCCTCCGCCCGGTGGCGGCGACCGATCTTGACGCGCTTTACCGCATCTACGGCGATCCCGCGACCAACACCTTTAACCCTGCTGGCCCACATCCGGATATCGAACACTCTCACCGCATCCTGACGGGGTGGCTTGAACATCGCGATGCTCACGGCTTCGGCAACTGGGCGTTCAGCCTGCGGGATGCCCCCGAACAGATTATCGGTTTTGGTGGGCTACGCATTGTCGAATATCCCTTCGGTGCGGTGAATAACCTGGGCTACCGCTTTGCGCCCGAAGCGTGGGGAAAAGGGCTGGCTACGGAGTTTGCCCTTGCGGCGGTGGAGTATGCGTTTACGATATTAAAACTTGAGGAGGTCGTCGGTATCGTACGCAAAAACCATCTGGCATCGCAGAAGGTATTGCTGAAGTGCGGGCTGACGCTGCTCAGAGAGATTGACGACGTGACGGGAGCAGAGCCGAGTTTGCTGTATCATCGTCTACGTGGCTAAACGGCATAAAAAAACCCTCTGCCTGACAGAGGGTTTTACATGCTAACGGAGAGGGGAAATTATTCCCACTCGATCGTTGCTGGCGGCTTACCGCTGATGTCATACACCACGCGGGAAATGCCGTTCACTTCGTTGATAATGCGGTTAGAGACGCGGCCTAAGAAGTCATACGGCAGGTGCGCCCAGTGCGCGGTCATAAAGTCGATGGTTTCGACCGCACGCAGGGAAACAACCCAGTCATATTTACGGCCATCACCCATCACGCCAACGGAACGTACCGGCAGGAACACGGTAAACGCCTGGCTGACTTTGTTGTACAGGTCAGCTTTGTGCAGCTCTTCAATGAAGATAGCGTCCGCACGACGCAGCAGGTCGCAGTACTCTTTCTTCACTTCGCCCAGCACGCGAACGCCGAGACCCGGGCCCGGGAACGGATGACGGTACAGCATGTCGTACGGCAGGCCCAGTTCCAGACCGATTTTGCGCACTTCGTCTTTGAACAGCTCACGCAGCGGCTCAACCAGCCCCATCTTCATCTCTTTCGGCAGGCCGCCCACGTTGTGGTGAGATTTGATGACGTGTGCTTTACCGGTGGCAGACGCCGCAGATTCGATTACGTCAGGGTAGATAGTCCCCTGCGCCAGCCATTTCACGTCTTCCAGCTTCAGCGCTTCTTCGTCGAACACTTCCACGAACACACGGCCGATGATCTTACGTTTGGCTTCCGGATCGTTCTCGCCTTTCAGCGCTTCCAGGAAGCGCTGCTCGCCTTCCACGTGAACGATGTTCAGGCCGAAGTGGTCGCCGAACATATCCATCACCTGCTGGGCTTCGTTCAGACGCAGCAGACCGTTGTCCACAAACACGCAGGTCAGGTTTTTACCGATGGCGCGGTGCAGCAGCATCGCGGTGACGGAAGAGTCCACGCCGCCGGACAGGCCCAGAATAACTTTGTCTTCGCCAACCTGCTCGCGAATACGCGCAACGGCGTCGTCGATGATTTTAGCCGGGGTCCACAGCGCTTCACACTGGCAGATATCGCGTACGAAGCGCTCCAGCATGCGCATACCCTGACGGGTGTGGGTAACTTCCGGGTGGAACTGCACGCCGTAGAAGCGTTTTTCTTCGTGCGCCATAATGGCGAACGGGCAGGTCTCGGTGCTGGCAACGGTGACGAAACCTTCCGGGATCGCGGTCACTTTGTCGCCGTGACTCATCCATACGTCGAGCAGCGGTTTGCCGTCGGCGGTCAGAGAATCTTCGATACCGCGAATCAGCGCGCTGTCGGTCTGTACCTCAACCTGAGCGTAGCCGAATTCACGCTCGTTAGAACCTTCAACGTGGCCGCCCAGCTGCATTGCCATGGTCTGCATACCGTAGCAGACGCCGAAGACCGGCACACCGGCGTTGAAGACGTACTCAGGCGCGCGCGGGCTGTTTGCTTCGGTGGTGCTTTCCGGGCCGCCGGAGAGGATGATGCCGCTCGGGTTAAACTCACGGATTTGTGCTTCAGTAACATCCCATGCCCACAGTTCACAGTAGACGCCCAGTTCACGTACGCGACGCGCGACCAGCTGGGTGTACTGCGATCCGAAATCGAGGATGAGAATGCGATGTTTATGAATATTGTCTGTCATTTGACGATAATTCCGAGGCAAGTGAAACAATAACAAAACGCCCGGTTTAAAACCGGGCGCGGAAACTTATCAGGAGCCCATGCGATAGTTCGGGGACTCTTTGGTGATGGTCACGTCGTGAACGTGGCTTTCCTGGATACCCGCACCGCTGATACGCACGAATTCAGCCTTCGTACGCAGCAGGTCGATGGTACCACAACCGGTCAGACCCATACAGGAACGCAAGCCCCCCATCTGCTGGTGAATGATCTCTTTCAGGCGGCCTTTATACGCTACGCGGCCTTCGATACCTTCCGGCACCAGTTTGTCAGCGGCGTTGTCGCTCTGGAAGTAACGGTCGGAGGAGCCTTTGGACATCGCGCCCAGAGAACCCATACCGCGGTAGGATTTGTAAGAACGGCCCTGGTAGAGTTCGATTTCGCCCGGGGATTCTTCGGTACCGGCCAGCATAGAGCCCACCATCACGGCAGCGGCGCCAGCGGCAATCGCTTTAGCGATGTCGCCGGAGAAACGGATACCGCCGTCGGCGATAACCGGAATACCGGTACCTTCCAGCGCTTCAACCGCGTCAGAAACGGCAGTGATCTGCGGAACGCCCACGCCGGTCACGATACGAGTTGTACAGATGGAGCCAGGGCCGATACCGACTTTCACCGCGCTGCAACCGGCTTCGGCGAGTGCGCGAGCGCCAGCGCCAGTCGCAACGTTACCGCCGATGATTTGCAGGTCAGGATATTTAGCTCGGGTTTCACGGATACGCTGCAGCACGCCTTCGGAGTGGCCGTGAGAGGAGTCGATCAGCAGGACGTCAACGCCCGCGGCAACCAGCGCATCAACGCGCTCTTCGTTGCCCGCGCCCGCGCCCACTGCGGCACCAACGCGCAGACGACCTTTCTCATCTTTACAGGCGTTCGGTTTACGTTCGGCTTTTTTGAAGTCTTTAACGGTGATCATGCCCAGCAGGTGGAAGCTATCGTCAACCACCAGCGCTTTTTCGACGCGACGTTCGTGCATTTTAGCGAACACCACATCACGCGCTTCGCCTTCGCGAACGGTCACCAGACGATCTTTCGGGGTCATGTAGACGCTCACCGGCTGGCTCAGGTCGGTGACGAAACGCACGTCACGACCGGTGATGATACCTACCAGTTCATTGTCTTCGGTCACAACCGGATAGCCCGCGAAGCCGTTGCGCTCAGTCAGCTCTTTCACTTCCGCCAGCGTGGTGGTTGGCAGCACGGTCTGTGGGTCGGTGACCACGCCGGATTCGTGTTTCTTCACGCGACGAACTTCTTCCGCCTGGCGCTCGATAGACATGTTTTTGTGGATAAAACCAATGCCGCCTTCCTGTGCCAGGGCAATCGCCAGGCGCGCTTCAGTCACGGTGTCCATTGCCGCAGAGAGCATAGGAATGTTCAGACGAATGGTTTTGGTCAGCTGAGTGCTAAGGTCAGCCGTGTTCGGCAGAACGGTAGAATGAGCGGGAACGAGGAGGACGTCGTCAAACGTCAGGGCTTCTTTTGCGATACGTAGCATGGGCAATATCTCACCTGGGAGGTTATTAAATATTGCCGCGGCATTATACAGAGCGTAAGCGATTGCATCCACACTTTTTTGCATAAAATGCTTGCACTCGCTCGTTAGCAGGTTACTATCGACTGAATAACCTGCTGATTTAGAATTTGATCCCGCTCACATGTTATCCTCACAAAGCCCCGCAATTTTTACCGTTAGCCGTCTTAACCAGTCGGTGCGTCTACTGCTCGAAAAAGAGATGGGCCAGGTGTGGATTAGCGGCGAGATCTCCAATTTTACCCAGCCCTCTTCCGGCCACTGGTACTTCACCTTAAAAGACGATAACGCCCAGGTGCGCTGCGCAATGTTCCGCAACAGCAACCGCCGGGTGACGTTCCGCCCACAGCACGGACAGCAGGTGCTGGTACGCGCCAACATCACGCTGTACGAGCCGCGCGGCGATTACCAGATTATCGTCGAAAGCATGCAGCCCGCGGGCGAAGGGCTATTACAGCAGAAATATGAACAGCTGAAAGCCAAACTGCAGGCTGAAGGGTTGTTCGATCAGCAATATAAGCAGCCGCTGCCCTCCCCGGCCCACTGTGTCGGGGTGATTACCTCGAAAACCGGCGCGGCGCTGCACGATATTCTCCACGTTCTTAAACGCCGCGATCCCTCGCTGCCGGTAGTTATCTACCCTACCGCGGTACAGGGCGACGATGCGCCGGGGCAGATCGTGCGCGCCCTTGAACTGGCCAACGCGCGCGGCGAGTGCGACGTGTTAATCGTCGGGCGCGGCGGCGGCTCGCTGGAAGATTTATGGAGCTTTAACGACGAACGCGTGGCGCGCGCTATTTTTGCCAGCCGCATTCCGGTGGTTAGCGCCGTTGGCCACGAAACCGATGTCACTATCGCCGATTTTGTCGGCGACCTGCGCGCGCCGACGCCGTCGGCGGCGGCGGAAATCGTCAGCCGTAACCAGCAGGAACTGCTGCGCCAGATTCAATCCGCCCAACAGCGTTTGGGCATGGCGATGGACTACTACCTCGCCAACCGCAGCCGCCGTTTTACTCAGATGTCCCATCGCCTACAGCAGCAGCACCCGCAGCTGCGTCTGGCGCGTCAACAAACTTCACTGGAACGGCTGCGTCAGCGTATGAGCAGCGCGTTGGAAAGCCAGATCAAACAGGCCAATCAGCGCCAGCAGCGCATGCTGCAACGTCTGAACCAGCAGAATCCGCAGCCGCGTATTCATCGCGCCCAGTCGCGTATCCAGCAGATGGAATATCGCCTGGCCGAATCCATTCGCGCACGCCTCAGCGAACAGCGCGAACGCTTTGGCAATGCGGTCACGCATCTGGAAGCCGTCAGCCCGCTGGCGACGTTGGCGCGCGGCTATAGCGTCACCACCGCCAGCGATGGCAAGGTGTTGAAACAGGCGAAGCAGGCAAAAGCCGGTGAGATGCTGACGACCCGGCTGGCAGACGGCTGGGTCGAGAGCGAAATTAAAACGGTGACGCCGGTGAAGAAAACGCGCGCACGTCAAAAACGGCCTGAATGATCGACATTAAAGACGCGCCTGACGCTTCGCTTATCCAGCGGATATAAGAGTGGCAAAGGTGTAGGCCGGGCAAGGCATCGCCGCCACCCGGCAACAGCGCTACTGGCCCGCAGATTCGCTACCAGAGACCCACTCAACCCGCTTTTTCGAGATCATCCCGTGGCCGTTCTGGCAGAAGAAATCCACCGCGCCGCAGGCTTTTAACACTTCCAGCGGCTTATGGCACTCGGGGCAGCGTGGCTCGAGGGTAAAGGTTTTATCACAGTGCGCGCAGTGCGCCTGTTGGCCCTGCACCTCCAGCGAGGCCTGACAGGTTGGGCAGATGAATTCCATGGCGACTCCTTAACATCGTATTGTGCCGCCATTTTATCACGTCTCAGTGCGTCCCGCGTAACCGCTGCTGAATCTGCAGCAGCGCCTCGACCTCGCCAATACGCCGCGCCGTGAGCTTCGCCACTTCCTGCGGCGCACGGGAATACAAACTTTGCGCGCCCAGAATCTGCTCGCCCAGACAGTGGGCATAAATTGCGCCGCGACGCGTCCAGCCGAGAACGGAATCGCCGCAAATGAGCTCAGCGCGCTCGCCCTCGGGGCTACGGTTCTGGCTTATCACTCGCCCGTCGCGCAAGGTAATGCGGATCCCCTTACGTTCAACGCCCGGCCCGGCGTATTTATTCAACCACAGGTTGACCGCAATCCCACCCAGCGTGCCGACCAGATGAGCCTCACCCTCTGCCGTTTCGATATCGCCCAGCGCAATGGGCCGCCCTAATCGGTCCCTGACTCGCTCAGCGCGCAGCACAATGTCATCGCTGCCGCCGAGATAGCGCACCGTCTCACGCATCATCGCCAGTACGTGGGTACCAATATCGACAATCACCCCGTCCGGGTGGCGCAGCTGGCGGCTATCCGGTTGCCCGGTGGCAAAATTCAGCGCGATAGGTTCACCCGCGGCGTTATAGCCGCTTGGCTCCAGCAGAAAGCCGTCGATGCTGACAATATCGTCCAGCGAGGTGACCACCGGGCGGTCAATTACCGCGCCATCTTCAGGCTGCCAGCGGTCATCCATTCGCCCCTGTGCCAGACACAGCACGCCGTCACGGGCCATCCAGTGATCCAGCGCCAGCACGCGCCGCGCGTTATCCGGCACCGAAAGCAACTGGCGCAGTGCGGTAAGCTGCTCCAGCGTGGCGGCGATCGGCTTCTCCACCACAATGCGCGGAATCGGCGAACGCAGCGCTTGTTCAAGCACCGGCAGATGCGCCAGCGAAACGGTGGTAATAAACAGCGTGTCGATGGGCTGCACCAGCAGTGCGGCAAGCGATTCATAGGCCGTCACACCCGGTAGCACACGCAGCGGATTGCGGTCATAGCCGCAAATCTGGGTCACCGGCAGCGACAGCGCTTTTAGCGCAGGCAAATAGGCGGTTTCAACCACCGACCCGAGGCCGATAAAACCAATATTCATAGCATTCGACTCATGAAGAAAAACAATACGGCAGGCATTATGCGTGAAGCGCCATCACAGAAACGTGTCCGCGATGGCTTATTGGGTTTAGCGCACCGCGCGTAAACGGTCAAAGCCAGCTGCCAGATCGGTTTTCAAATCGTCCATATCTTCCAGCCCCATCTGGATGCGCAGCGTCAGGCCGCCGGGCTGCCAGGTAGTCGCGGTGCGGTAATCGGCGCAGTTGAACGGGATAATCAGGCTTTCAAAACCACCCCACGAATAACCCATGGCGAAAATACGCATATGATCCAACATATTCGCCACCCCCGCTTTGGTGAATTCGGGCTTAAGCACCAGCGAAAACAGCCCGGATGAGCCGGTGAAATCACGCTTCCAGATCTCGTGCCCCGGGCATTCCGGCAGCGCCGGGTGCAGAACCCTCAGCACTTCCGGACGCGCCTGTAGCCAATGCGCCATCTCCAGACCGCGCTGTTCAGCCTCTTTCAGGCGCAGATGCATCGTGCGCAGCCCGCGCAGGGCCAGGAAGCAGTCTTCCGCGCCGGGCAGCATGGCCATCAGATCGTAGGTTTTACGCAGCCGCGGCCACCAGGCGTCATTGGCTGACACCAGCCCCATCAGCAGGTCAGAATGGCCGCCGAGATATTTAGTCCCCGCCTCAAGCGAGAGATCGCAACCGTGTTCATGGGCACGGAAGAAAATCGGCGTCGCCCAGGTATTGTCGATAATGGTGGCGATCCCCTGTTTTTTCGCCGCCTGGGTCATCGCCGGAACATCCTGAATCTCAAAGCTCTGCGAGCCGGGCGATTCCAGGAACAGCGTGGTGGTGTTCGCGCGAAAAAGCGAGGCTATTTCCGCGCCAATCAGCGGGTCGTAATAGGTGGTCTCAATGCCCATTTTGGCCAGCATACCGGCGCAGAAATTGCGGGTCGGTCGATAAACGCTATCGGGCATCAGCAGGTGATCGCCCGCTTTCAGCGTTGTCAGCAGAGCCAGTGAAATAGCCCCCAGCCCGGATGGTGACAGTACGGTCCCGGCGGCACCGGCCAGCACGCTCCAGGCGTTCTCGAGGCTGGCGATGGTCGGCGTCCCCATCGTGCCGTAATTAAATTCGGCGCGGTTATGTTCAAGATCGTCAACCGTCGGAAAGACCACCGTAGATCCGCGATAAATCGGCGCATTAACAAACCCTGCCTGACGGGAAGTATCCCGGCCTAGCTGGGTAATTTGCGTGCTGATATTAAAATCGGATGGAGAATGATGACCCATAATTTACCTCGTACTTTTCAGCGGCCGTGCCAACGAGAAATTGTGCTATTCATTACCCCATTGATTGAGGAATTCCGCAATATCATCAATGCGCTGTTCTTTAATGCCCGCCTCAGCGGCCATCTCTTGTTGCGCTTCTTCGCTGATCTCTTCGTTGTTCATCAAGCGGGTAATCAGCAGTTGGAAATAGTGTGCCAGCGCATCACGCTCGGCGTCGTTCACCGCCTGCGCGGCTTCGGTCGAGTATTCGTCGACGATGTCATAAAATTTCAGCGGGATTTCGTGCGTCATAGACAGCTCCTGGAATAAAGACGGGCAAAACGGTGACTATCCTACGTTACGCGCTATCAGGTCAACGTGCGTTTTCATACGCACGGCGAATTACTCAACAATCACCTTCACTTTCGGTTTAGACAGCAGAATTTTGATCAATTCAGTGAATTTCACCGGCTTATAAAAATAGTAACCCTGCTGGAACGTAATGTCGTTTTTGTTGAGATAGTCGAGTTGTTCTTTGGTTTCGACACCTTCAGCCACGATGCTCAGGGAGAGCTTGCGGGCCAGGTCCAACACGCAGTCCAGAATGCGCGTCGAGTCCGGATCCGCATTCACGCGAGCGACAAAGCTTTGATCAATTTTAATATAATCAATATGTAAATCATGCAGATAAGACAATCCCGAGTATCCGGTACCGAAATCATCAAGAGCGATAACAAAACCGTTCTCGTGTAGCGTGTTCAGCGTCTGTACCAAATCTTCATCCACGTGCAGCGGCTCGCGTTCCGTCACTTCAAGCACCAGGTTGAGATCCTTGCGGTGGAAACGTTCTTTAAAGCGCAGACACTCCCCGACAAAATCCGGCTTGGCGATATGCGACGCGCTAAAGTTAATACCGACATGAAAACCCTCCGGAAGTTTGCTTTCGATGGCGTTCATATTGTCCACGACCTGCGCCATCAGGCTGCGCGTCAGCGGCACAATCAGCCCCGATTTTTCCGCCACCGGAATAAACGACGCCGGAGAAATATAGCCCGCACGCGGGTGTTTCCAGCGGGCCAGTACCTCAACGCCGCGCAGCGTCCCCTCTCTACCGTTCACCACCATCTGGTAAAAAGGGACGATTTCACCGTTGGCTATCGCCCGACGCAGCATCTCTTCCGGCGTCATCTCTTTGGTCAGATATTTATCCAGCACATAAGCCGTAACGATAGAGATCAATCCAAGAAAAAGCAGGATACCCAGTCCGCGAGTAATCATACGCTGAAGGCTAAATAACGGCGGCTGATTGTAGACAATACTGAAGGGATATTTTATTGAGCTGATTCGTCCGCTATAACGGGCGTTTCCGTTCACCACGTCGCCAGACATTCCAATCGTCGACTCCCCTACCCGTAAGGCAAAATGCACGCCTTTCAGAGGGACATTCAGCGCGCCGCGAATATGCCGATCGCTAATGGTGACCAGGATGCGACTGGCGGCTAACTGGGTGCTATAGATAAGGATCGGCTGCCCATTCGACGTCTCGCGAGCAGGAACCAACAGCAGCTTGCGCGCCTCCATCGGCGGAATTTGCGAGAGTAAAATACGGTTTCCCGGTAGCGATGAGCACCAGACCGTACCATTCTTAACGATAACAATCGTGCGCAAATGTGGCTGCAAGGCCGCTTCCGTGCCGAGCTGGTATTGCCCATCAATATTACATCCCTTGGCCGCAATATTGATGGCAACGCGGGTTGCCCGGAAAGCTTCATCGAGAATAAGGTTAATATTATTGGCGGCATATCGGGCACCGCCCAGACTTTCCGCGCGAGAGGAGTACCACAGCTGGGTATTCAAAATAACAACACCGGCCAGAAACAGGCACACGGCGGCAATGACAGGAAGAAGCGCGTTACGCATTATCATGTCCTGGGCAAAGAGATGTATTTCTGGCGGCGGATATGGAATCGCGCAAGTACGCGAATAAAGAAAGGATGGTCGAGAGGAGCAGAAATCGCCATTAGCCCAATAACATTTTGCCATTTCCCTTGATGGGAAAAGGTACCCCGGCGACACCGGAGTACTTTAAGAAGCTTACTCCAGGGCCAACAATGCGAAACTCGCCAGCCAGTGGCCGCCGCTGTAGTGGCTACCAACCACATGCTCAACGCTGGCGGAGAGATGGCGCGCCACGGCATCGCCCAGCGCTTGCTGCGCCGCATGGTCTTGCGGCAAAGCACGGGCGATATGTTTCATACACCAGGCGCGGCTGAGATTCAGGCCGTCCAGATGGGCAATTTTCGGGTCGGTACGGTCGCTCACTTCTGCTGGGCTCATCAGCGCCGATACCGATGCCACTTCCGGCAGGAAGGCATCGAACCACGCCGGGAAATTCCCCGCCACTTTGCTCATCAGCAGCGCTTCCGTTAGCGCGCCCGAAATATATTCGTCGCCGCCCGGTTCATAGTGCGCCGGGTAGTGCGTATCGGCGAAGTAAAAACGGTTAGCCGCATTGAGAATGGCCGTCTCCAGCGGTTTATCGGCCAGCGCTCGAGCGTAGTCAAGCCCCAGCGCCAGCGCGAAAGCGGTGTTGTAGTGCGTCCCGACGCGAATCGGGTAGGTCAGCTTGCTGAGATAGTCGATAAGACGGCAGCGAATATCCTGCGTCAGCGGCTCAAGCGTCGCAAACCAACGCGCCGCCTGTGGCAGAGAAGCCTGTTTTAGCTCCTGCGCCAACGCCAGCAGCCAGCCGTAGCCGTAAGGACGCTCAAACGAGGCACGGAACGGCGCGGTAAAATAGGCCAGCTCCTGCGCGACGTTTTCCTCGGTGAGGTGCTCGTCAAACAACGCGATGATTTCATCGCGGCACGGCAGTTGCGGATAAAGGCGCACACAGCGCAGCAGCAGCCAGTAACCGTGCACCGCCGAGTGCCAGTCGAAGCAGCCATAAAATACCGGGTGCAGCGCGCGGGGCGGCAGAACGTCGCCATCATCATTCAGCAGATGCATGATGTGGTTTGGATATTCCTGGCGCAAATAGGTCAAAGGCATACGGGCAAAAGCGTCAGCCTGATGTTGCGTTAATTCCATAACAGCTCCTGAAAAAGTCACCGCGCTTAGCGAAACACGAGGAAGTACATTAAAAAGACGTTCACCACCAGCAGCGGCAGCGCCGTGGGGATCTGAACCTTAATCACCTGATACTTATCTTTCAGCTCAAGCAGCGCCGCGGGCACGATATTGAAGTTGGCGGCCATCGGCGTCATCAGCGTGCCGCAGTAACCGGCATACATCCCAATCGCCAGCAGCGGCGCCGGGTTACCGTGGTGAAGATGAATCAGGAACGGCAGCGCAATACCGGCGCTGAGTACCGGGAACGCGGCAAACGCGTTGCCCATGATCATGGTAAACAGCGCCATGCCGACGCAGTAAATCACCACCAACATAAAGCGGTTATCCGGGTTCACAAACAGGCTCACCACCTTCTGCACCGATTCGCCGGTATCCGCGACCACAAATACGCCGCCCAGCATGGCCAGCATCTGCGGCAGAATCACCGCCCAACCGATGGTGTCCACCAGACGGCGAGACTGACGAATGGCATGCAGCGGCGTACCGCGCGTCAACCACCAGCCGGTCAGAATGGCCGCCACGCAGGCCACGCACAGTGCCGCCAGCGTCAGCTGTTTCTGGTCAAGCAGGTAGACACCGCCAATCGATACGCCTTTCAGGAACAGCGTGCCGATGACCGTCACGACAGGAATCATCAATGCTGGTAAGAAGAGCCAGTTTTTCAGTCTGTTGGACGAGGCAACGCGCTCGCTTTCGCTCGACATTTTGTATTCGCCTTTGCCAACTAACCCGCAGCCCGCCAACAGCGCGATGACAATTACCGCCCCGCCGATAATGCGATAAGCCAGCGATTTCCCTAACTCCTGGACCATCAGATCGCCAAACAGGAAAATCCCGCCGAACAGAAACCAAAATAGCGCGGTAGTAAAACGTTTCGGGTTGCCGCGGTCGCGTAGCGTCATGATAACCAGCAGCATCACGACAAAACCGATCAGGTAGTAAACACGGTTGATGGTGATAAGTGTACTCATGGCGTCACCGCCTTCGTGCTCTGGGCGTTGCGCCACGCCATCACGTCACGGCGAATGCTGGCGTCCAGACGCAGCAGGCGAATCATGTGGATAATCAGCGCGGAAATGGCGGTCGGAATAGCCCACAGGCCAATATGCAGCGGTTCAATCCCGCTAATCCCGTTCTCTTTGAGGAAGGCGTCAATCAGCAGCACCGCGCCGAAGGCGATAAAAATATCTTCACCGAAAAAGACGGCAATGTTGTCGCAGGCGGCGGCGTGCGCTTTGATTTTATCGCGGATGTGCTGCGGCAGTTCGCCGTATTCATTTAACGCCGCCCCTTCCGCCATCGGCGCCAGCAGCGGACGTACGGTTTGTGCATGACCGCCCAGCGACATCAGGCCCAGCGCGGCCGTACCTTCACGCGCCACAAAGTAGAGCATCAAAATACGCGCCGAGGTGGCGCTGGCAATTTTTGCCACCCAGGCCTGCGCGCGCTCCTTCAGACCGTAGTATTCCAGCAGGCCAATCACCGGCAGAATCAGAATGAAAGTCGCCAGCGAGCGGCTATTCACAAACTTTTCGCCGAAGGTTTCCAGCAGCATGCCGAAATCCATGCCGACCAGCAGTCCGGTCGCCAGACCGGCGACAACCACCACCAGCAGCGGGTTAAAGCGCAGCGCAAAGCCAATTACCACCACCGGAATCCCGATAAGCGGCATCAGTGTCGTACCGTCCATAAACGTTTACCCTATCCAAAGTGTGCGTTGCACGCCGAAGGCTCTTTTTTATCGCGTCACCTCAAGGTGAAGCGTGCGGCATTGCGGCGAACGATGTTGTGTTGTGTCATCAGACCGCGTAAATCTACGTATGCGTCATCGGTCTGTATCAAAAATCTATATCCGAACGGTGATAATATGTAAACAATTTATCAATAAAACGTTCTTATACTATCTCTTTTCATTTACATTCTTTGCGAATAGTCACAATTGCGTAAGGACAGTTATGACCTCGAAAAAATCGGCCACACCTGCCACAAATAACGATATCAACGAAAGCCGGATCGTCTCCTCGCGCCATCTGATTTCCGAGCGCTGTGCGGAATTATCAGAGCTGGAATACGCGCTGATCATGACCAGTAACGCGTTCAATAAATGGATGGTGCGCTGTATGACCGCAGCGGGCGAGCCGGATATGGGGGCATTTGATGTGTCGCTCCTGCATCACGTGAACCACCGCGATCGCAAAAAGAAGCTGGTCGACATCTGCTTTGTGCTGAACGTAGAAGATACCCACGTGGTGACCTATGCGCTGAAAAAGCTGGTCAAAGCGGGGTACGTGACCAGTGAGAAAGTGGGTAAGGAGCTCTATTTCTACACCACGGAAGAAGGGAAAGCGCTGTGCATGAAATACCGCGACGTGCGTGAAGCGTGTCTGATTTCGATTCAGGTGGAGAGCGGTATTCCGGGACACTCGATTGGCGAGACCGCCCAGTTGCTGCGGACCATCTCGTCGCTGTACGACACCGCCGCGCGGGCGGCGGCGTCGCTGTAGCAAGGCGCTCGCCGGAGACGGACGACGAGCGAAGGAAACTCAGTCGGCGCTTACGGCAATCTGCCGGGCGTCGAACGCTTCGCGCAGCCGACGGGCAAACGCCAGCGCCTGTGGGCCGTCACCGTGCAGACACACCGTCTGGGCATTCACCTCTGCCCAGACGCCATCGCGGCTCATCACCCGGCGGTTCAGCACCATTTCCAGCGTGCGGGCCACCGCCTCATCTTCATCGTGAATCAGCGCGCCGGGCTCGCTGCGCGGCACCAGCGAGCCGTCCGCCAGATAGCCGCGATCGGCAAACACCTCTTCCCGAGTAGTCAGCCCATGATGTATACCTGCGCGAATGAGCTCGCTACCGGCTAACCCCACCAGGACAAGCGACGGTTCAACATTGTGCACGGCTCGGGCAATAGCATCCGCCAGCAGCGGCTCTTTCGCCGCCTGGTTGTACAACATGCCGTGAGGTTTAACGTGCGTTAGCGCGCCGCCTTCCGCGCGGGCGATCGCCGCCAGCGCGCCAATCTGATACAGCATCTGCGCATAGACCACGTCAGGCGCTAGCTGCATCGCAGTACGGCCAAAGTTTTCCCGATCGGGAAAGCTCGGGTGCGCGCCAATCGCCACGCCATACTTCAGCGCCAGCAGTACGCTTTGGCGCATGGTCTGCGCGTCACCGGCATGGAATCCACAGGCTATGTTGGCTGACGTAATCAGCGGCATCAGCGCGCTGTCGTTCTCACAGCCTTCGCCGAGATCGGCGTTCAGGTCAATCTTCATCGTTCAACCGCCATTCCAGTTGTGCAAAATAACGCTGCTGCTGGGCTCGCGCCGCCAGCGCCTCTTCCAGCGTGCAAAGGTCAAAGTGAACCGTTTCACCGAGTCGGATTTGCGCCAGATTGTACATGTCCGCCTCAATCACGCAGGCAATGCGCGGGTAGCCGCCGGTCGTTTGCGCGTCGTTCATCAGTACAATCGGTTGTCCGTTATGCGGCACCTGTACCACGCCGGGTAGCAGGCCGTGGGAAAACATCTCCCGAGACTCTGTACGCTCCAGCGTCTGGCCTTGCATGCGGTAGCCCATGCGATTGCTCTGCGGGCTGAGCTTCCATGGCGCGCGCCAGAAGGACTCATGCGCGGCGGCGGAAAACTCATGGTATTCCGGCCCCGGTAAAGCTCGCACGCGGTTGCCCCACTGCAACTGGCGTACCCCGCGACGCTGGCGGAATTCACGCGTTGTCGGGCGCAGCGGCAGGCGATCGCCCTCTTGCAGGCTTCTCCCCTCAAAACCACCAAATCCGGCCTTTAAGTCGGTACTGTAAGAGCCCATCATGCAAGGCACATCGAAACCACCGGCCACTGCCAGATAGCTGCGCATACCGCGTTTTGGCAACGCCAGCTTGAGGCGCTGGCCCGCGCGCACCGGCCAACGCCAGCCGGACCACACCGGCTGACCGTCGAGGGTGGCCGCGCAGTCCGCGCCCGCAAGAGCAAACCAGCCGTCGCGATGAAAAACAAAGGCACACTGCCCCAGCGTGATTTCCAGTACGGCGCTATCGGCGGCGTTACCGACCAGCAGATTAGCAATGCGCAATGCCGCAGAATCCATCGCCCCGCAGCGGCTAATCCCCGACTGTCGAAGGCCGTGTCGCCCGCCGTCCTGCAAGGTGGTACTCATCCCTGCGCGAATAATCTCTAACACACGCCCTCCTTAGACGGCACAAAACGGACCCGGTCACCGGGCTGCAATAGCGTGGCTGGCTCTCGCTGTGGGTCGAACAGGCGCAAATCGGTGCGGCCAATGATTTGCCAGCCACCGGGGGTCGGCAGCGGATAGATCCCCGTCTGACTGCCGCCAATTCCCACCGATCCCGCGGGTACGGCAAGACGCGGTTCCGCCCGTCGCGGCGTCGCCAGTTCGGTTGGCAGGCCGCCAAGATAGGGGAAACCAGGCTGGAAGCCGATAAAGTAGGTGATGTAGTCCGCTGACGCGTGGCGTTCAACAACCTGCTGTTCACTCAGGCCAGTATGCCGCGCCACCTCCGCTAAATCAGGGCCGTGCTCACCGCCATAAATCACCGGAATCTCTATTTGCCGCGAGTCCAGAGTCACCGCTTCGCTCTCTTCCCACCAGCGCTGTAAACGCTCGATGGCATCCAGCGCCAGCGACGCCGGGTTGCGAAGCATCACGGTGATGTTGTTCATTCCCGGAATCACTTCCACCACTTCGGGCACCCCCGCCAGACGCTGTGCCAGCCCCCAAATCCGTTGCTGGCTTTCCAGCGTCAGCGGCGGTTCCAGCTCCAGAACCACCGCGCTTTCTCCTAATAGATAACACCGCGCTCGCTGCACGTTTTCACCTTTGCTCATGCTGGGTTGCAGAGGCCGACGGATGTTAAAGTCGGCCACCATTTCCATTTACAATTCAGCAATAATGCAAATGTGTCAATGTCTTCAGTTTGGATCTGTACGAACGAATCTGGTTATCTGAACGACGGGCAATAAAAAAGCCCGCATCATGCGGGCCCGGAGTATTCGGCAAATTTACGCTTAACGTGAACGCTTACTTGCTTTTCTTAATGTGTTTAATCAAACGCTTACGTTTACGCATCTGGGTCGGCGTCAAGGTATTGCGCTTGTTGGCATACGGGTTCTCGCCTTCCTTGAACTGAATGCGGATAGGCGTGCCCATCACGTCCAGCGATTTGCGGAAGTAGTTCATCAGATAGCGCTTGTAAGAATCCGGCAGGTCTTTTACCTGGTTACCGTGAATCACCACAATCGGCGGGTTATAGCCACCGGCGTGGGCGTATTTCAGCTTCACGCGGCGACCGCGCACCAGCGGCGGCTGGTGGTCTTCAGACGCCATGGTCATGATGCGGGTCAGCATCGCGGTACCCACGCGGCGGGTGGAGCTGTCATAAGCTTCACGAATAGATTCAAACAGGTTACCAACACCGCTGCCGTGCAGCGCAGAGATGAAGTGCACGCGCGCAAAGTCGATAAAGCCCAGACGGTAGTCGAGGGTCTCTTTCACCTGCTCTTTCACTTCCATGCTCAGGCCGTCCCACTTGTTGACGACGATGACCAGTGAGCGCCCACTATTGAGGATAAAGCCCAGCAGAGACAGATCCTGATCGGAAATGCCTTCACGCGCATCAATCACCAGCAGGCAGACGTTCGCGTCTTCAATGGCCTGCAGCGTTTTGATAACCGAGAATTTCTCTACCGTATCGGTCACTTTACCGCGCTTACGTACCCCGGCGGTGTCGATGAGCACATATTCACGCTCATCGCGCTCCATCGGGATATAGATGCTGTCACGGGTGGTGCCCGGCATGTCATAGACCACCACGCGGTCTTCGCCGAGGATACGGTTAGTTAGCGTTGACTTACCTACGTTCGGGCGGCCAACGATCGCGATTTTAATCGGCAGATCCTGCGGATTGAAGTCGTCTTCCGGCTCTTCTTCTCCTTCGCCATTTTCCGCCTCAAACTGCGCCCAGTACTCCGCATCTTCGTCCACCTCTTCTGGCGGATTAACGTCATCCACGAACGGCAGCAACACCTGCTCCAGCAACGTGGTCACGCCACGGCCATGAGAGGCAGCGATCGGGTGAATGTCACCGAGGCCCAGCGACCAGAAATCGGCGACGGCCTGATCCGGATCGATACCGTCAGTTTTATTAGCCACCAGGAAAGTCGGTTTTTCACGCGCGCGCAGATGGTTAGCGATGGCCTGGTCCGCCGGCATCAGCCCGGCGCGCGCATCAACCATAAACAGCACGACGTCGGCTTCTTCAATCGCCAGCAGCGACTGTTCCGCCATGCGCGTTTCCACGCCTTCTTCCGTGCCATCGATACCGCCGGTATCGATACAGATAAATTCACGCCCTTCAACTTCAGCACGACCGTACTTACGGTCACGAGTCAGACCCGGGAAATCCGCAACCAGCGCATCACGAGTGCGCGTCAGGCGGTTAAAGAGCGTGGATTTTCCAACATTAGGGCGCCCGACAAGCGCGACCACAGGTACCATGTTAAAGCCTCATTTACTCAAAATCTAAAAATAGCAAACGGCCCCTGATTAAACAGGAGCCGCCAATAGAGTTACGACAGCCGAAATTAACGCGTAATCGCGTAAACCGTGCCGTCTTTTGCCTGAATCAGCAGTTTACCGTCGGCGATCACCGGTTCGGTCAGGAAGCCGGAGCTGTCAACTTTCTGCTGCGCTTCGAAGCGCCCGTCTTCCGGGTTAACCCAGTGCATGTAACCTTCGCTATCGCCGACAACCAGGCTGCCATTATACAGCGCCGGAGCGGTCAGCAGACGGTGCAACAGATCGCTCTGCGTCCACAGGGTCACGCCGCCGTCGGTGGTCAGCGCCAGAATACGGTCATTCTGATCGACGATGTAGATGCGGTTGCCGTCAACGATGAAATCATTCACCGAGCCCAGCTCGCGTTTCCACAGAATCTGTCCGCTGCGCAGATCCAGCGCCGTCAGGTTACCATTGTAGGCTAAGGCGTAAACTACACCATTAACGATGACCGGCGTGGTATCCACGTCGCTCAAACGGTCAATTTCAGTCGTGCCGGTCGCCTGGGAAATACGCTGCTGCCAAATCAGCTGGCCCTGCTGCATCAGAACCGCGCTCACGCGACCGTTGTCACCGCCGACAATCGCCGCGCCGTAGGCCACAGCCGGAGCAGATTCGCCGCGCAGAGAGAGCGCTGGCATATCCAGGTTCACCGTCCACTTCACGACGCCACTGTTTTCATCCAGCGCCTGCAGCTGGCCGTTACTGGTATGAACCAGCACCAGGCCATCACTCGCGGTTGGACGAGACAGCACCTCACCCGCCGCGGTGGTCTGCCAGACGATAGAACCGTCGCCCGCGTCCAGCGCATAAACCTGCGCTTTTTCGCTGCCAACGTACACGTGGCCGCCGGAAACGGTCAGGCCGCCGGAGAGCAGCGCCGGTTTACGGGAGAACCAGCCGTCTTTTTCCGCCAGATTCACGGACCAGACTTCTTTACCGTCGTCCGCGTTGACCGCTTTCACGGTGCCTTTACGGTCGGCGGCATACACCACGCTATCCGCATAGGCCGGATGCAGGTTGGAGTAGAAATCGCCAATCCCGCTACCGACGGAAACATCCCAGGCGGTAGACGGAGTAAACTGGTTCTCTACGGTCGGCAGCGGAGACATTTTCACAACGTCTTCTTCGCCGCTGAACAATGAACAACCACTCAACAGAGTGACAGAAAGCAGTCCTGGCAAAAGTAGTTTACGCAATTGCATCGGGTCCCTCTCAGACGGACAAATTATTAATTTTCATGCGCATCATTTCACTGAGCGCCGGAGATGCATCGCTCTTAGCGCCAGCTTCCCACGCTGCACGCGCGCCCTGCTTGTCACCTTTACTGAGCAGGATTTCCCCGCGTAAATCAGCAACAATCGCCGTCCAGCCTTCGCCCTTCACGCCTTCCAGCGTTTTCAGCGCCGCATCAGCCTGCTTCATTTGCAGCTGAACGCGCGCCAGACGCAGGTTGATAACCGACTTCAGGTTGTCATCAGAAGCGGCGGCCAGCCCTTGTTGCAGCTGCTTTTCCGCCTGTGCCAAATCGTTTTTATCAACGAAGACCTGCGCCAGTTCCAGAGAAGCAAACGACCCGTAGGTGTTTTTGGTCTCGGCGGCGAATTTCTCTGCCGAGGCCAGCGCTTCCGGTTTCCCTGAGCTAAGAGAAGAAACGGCATTTTCGTAGGCCATGGAAGATTCCCGGGCCGAGTCTACCTGATGAGAGTTCCAGTAGCGCCAGCCAACCAGCGCACCGATCCCCAAAATTACCCCAACGGCCAGCGCTTTGCCATTTTCGGCAAAGAAGTTTTTAATCGCTTCAACCTGATCGTTTTCGTTATGAATTTCCACGCAGCCCTTCTCCTGATAATGATGTCCTGGAGATTAACCCAGAATAGTGCGCAAATGCGCGGCAACGCCTTCCTGCGTTACGGTTGTCTGCTCGCCAGAGCGCAAATCCTTCACGACAACGGTGGCTTGCTCAACCTCAGACTCACCCAGAACCAGGGCAATACGAGCCCCCCATTTATCCGCGCGGGCAAACTGCTTCTTAAAGTTGCCGCCGCCGTGGTTCGTCATCAGCTTCACGCCCGGTAACGCATCACGCACCTGCTCGGCCAGGCCCATTGCGGCTGACTGAGTTCCGGTACCTGAGGCGACCAGGTATATATCGACAACAGGATCGGCTTTAAATTCCGGATTAACTGCCTGAACTAATAAAACAAGTCGTTCCAGGCCCATGGCGAAGCCCACGGCCGGGGTCGCACGACCGCCCAGTTGCTCAACCAGACCATCGTAACGGCCACCCGCGCAGACGGTACCCTGTGAGCCCAGGCTGTTGGTGACCCACTCAAATACGGTGCGGTTATAGTAATCCAGACCGCGTACCAGACGCTGGTTCACGGTATAGGCAATACCGGCGGCATCCAGCTGTGCGCACAGGCCAGCAAAGTGCTCGCGGGACTCTTCATCCAGGTAGTCGCCAAGCTTCGGCGCATCGTTTAACAGCGCCTGTACGTCCGGGTTTTTGGAATCCAGCACGCGCAGCGGGTTGCTGTACATACGGCGCTTGCAGTCTTCATCTAACACTTCAACGTGTTGCTCGAGGAAGGCAACCAGCGCGTCGCGATAATTCGCGCGTGCTTCCAAAGAACCGATGGAGTTCAGTTCCAGATTAACGTGTTCAGCAATGCCCAGCGCACGCCACCAGCGCGCGGTCAGCATGATCAGCTCCGCGTCAATATCCGGCCCCTGCAGACCAAACACCTCCGCCCCCAGCTGATGGAACTGGCGGTAACGGCCTTTCTGCGGACGCTCGTGGCGGAACATCGGCCCGATGTACCACAGACGTTGCTCCTGATTGTACAGAAGACCATGTTCGATGCCGGCGCGTACGCAGCCCGCAGTACCTTCCGGACGCAGCGTCAGGCTATCGCCATTGCGGTCTTCAAAGGTATACATCTCTTTTTCAACCACGTCGGTGACTTCACCAATTGCGCGCTTGAACAACGGGGTCTGCTCTACAATCGGCAAACGGATTTCGCTGTAACCGTAGCTGCCGAGCACCTGCTTAAGTGTGCCTTCAATGCGCTGCCAGATGGCGGTTTCGCCAGGCAGATAATCGTTCATGCCGCGAATGGCTTGAATGTTTTTTGCCACGTTAATTCTCTTTATATATAAAAATGAACCCTCGGCGCAGAACACGCCCGCGGGGTTCAATCATACACGGGAAGCAAGCGGCTTCCCATCTCGTTATTTTTCAACCTGCTGAACGTCGATACGGCGGGCTTCATCCAGCACCGACGCTTTCGCGCGGATTCTGGCCTCAAGCTGGCTAATCATATCATCGTTGTCCAGGCGGTCTTTACGCACGCCGTCTTCATACAGACCGCTTTTCTTGTTGCCGCCGGTGACCCCCAGCGTCGACACCAGCGCTTCGCCGGGGCCATTCACCACGCAGCCGATGATGGAGACGTCCATCGGGGTGATGATATCTTCCAGCCGTTGCTCCAGCGCGTTCACCGTGCCGATAACGTCAAATTCCTGACGGGAACAGGTTGGGCAAGCGATGAAGTTAATACCACGCGCGCGGATGCGCAGGGACTTCAGGATGTCGAAACCGACTTTGATCTCTTCAACCGGATCGGCTGCCAGCGAAACGCGAAGCGTGTCGCCGATGCCTTCGGACAGCAGCAGCCCGAGGCCGATGGCGGACTTGACCGCACCGCTGCGCGCGCCGCCCGCTTCGGTGATCCCGAGGTGCAGCGGCTGATCGATCTGCTTGGCCAGCAGGCGATAGGATTCCACCGCGAGGAACACGTCGGAGGCCTTCACGCTGACTTTAAACTGATCGAAGTTCAGACGATCGAGGTGATCGACATGGCGCATCGCCGATTCCAGCAGCGCCTGCGGGGTTGGCTCGCCGTATTTTTCCTGAAGATCTTTCTCCAGCGATCCGGCGTTAACGCCGATACGGATCGGGATGTTTTTATCGCGCGCACAGTCAACAACCATGCGGATACGCTCTTCGTTGCCGATGTTGCCCGGGTTAATACGCAGGCAGTCGACGCCGTACTCCGCGACTTTCAGCGCAATACGGTAGTCAAAGTGGATGTCGGCGACCAGCGGAACGTTCACCTGCTGTTTGATAAGCTTGAACGCTTCTGCGGCGTCCATTGTCGGCACGGAGACGCGGACAATGTCCGCACCTACGCGTTCTAACGCTCTGATTTGATTAACCGTCGCCTCGACATCCGTCGTGCGCGTATTGGTCATTGACTGGACGGCGATAGGTGCCCCATCGCCGATCGGCACGTTCCCAACGTAAATGCGTGTGGATTTTCTACGTTGAATAGGAGCCTGGTTGTGCATGAAAAATCTCCCGCATTACGCGTCTGTTATTGTGCCGGTGATTGTTCAGCACTCACGGTCAGGCGCGCAACCTGGTTAGTTCTGATAAAACGACTCAGATCGACCGGTTTACCCTGGAATTCGATCTGCACTGCGGCCGGTGCGCCAATTTTCAGCTTATAAGGCGTCTGACCGGTCAGATTCAGATTGCCACCTTTACGTTGCAGGCCGCTGAACAGTTTTTTACCGGTGGCGTCGGTCACTTCCAGCCAGCAGTCGGCGGAGAAGTTCATGACCAGCGCGTTAGCGTCAGCCACCGGCGCGGCGGTTTGTGCCGGGTCGGTCGGCAGCGCGCCCGGGGTCGCGGTCTGCGCTGCTGGGGTGGTCTGCGCGGTGGTCGTATCGACGTTAGCCTGAGACGGCGCTACCACGGCATTGTTCTGGGCGGTTGCGGCTGGCGCAGCGGCATCTGCCGGCGCCTGCGCGGAGGTATCCGCCGGAACTGCGGCGCTGGAGTTCGGCGCGGCGGCAGTATCGGTGGTTGCCGGAGACGAGGTCGCATCTGCGCCCGTATTCAGCGGAATATTTTGTGAATCGCTGCCGTTGGCCTTCAGCTCAACGGAGGATTGGTCAGCCATGGTCGAGATTTCTTCCTGCTGCGCTTTGTGGTTCTGCCACCACCAGGCGACGGTTAACCCCACCACCACGAACAGCACCAGCCAGGTAAAGCTCATCAGCCAGCCATCGCGTTTTTTACGACGTTTGCCCAGAGAGAAGCTCTGCATCGGCGCGACTTTCGCTGCGCGAACCGGAGCCTGCTTTTCCATCATCGGCAGCAGCTCTTCCTCAGGAATATGCACGAGGCGAGCGTAAGAGCGGATATAACCACGCAAGAATGTTGAAGCGAGTTCAGCAGGCGCCTTATCTTCTTCAATATCACGAACGGTGGAAACCTTCAGGCACAAGCGTTCTGCAACGGCTTGCTGGCTGAGTCCGAGTTGTTCACGGGCATTACGCAAACGGACACCCGTAGTTTGTGCTTCTTGTTGGTCGTGGTTGGTTTCAGTATTCATTCGCTACAACTGCTGATTCGTGAAATTTAAGGTTCTGATGCGAAGCCGTTCTCGCACCGCGAAACATCCGGTCGTGTTATCGAACAGACAGACAAGCTGCCCGGTATACCCTACTCCAAAACAGCGTCAAAAGCCCTATTCACGCTGTCGATGTAACGCTACATACTGCCTCAATACTTGATTAAACGCACCGTAATTATTAACCAGATCAGTACGTTTCGCCTAATCCTTAAGCACTTAACTCTGCGTGCGCCATTTCTGGCGCACGCGGCGCGGGATTACACCGCTTTCACGGCGATAGATTCACCCTGCATACGCTTACGCATGGTGCGTTTGGTACGGTCAATAACATCACCGGCCAGCTGGCCGCAGGCGGCATCGATATCGTCACCGCGGGTCTTACGCACAATGGTGGTAAAGCCATAACCCATCAGCACTTTACAGAAGCGATCGATACGGCTGTTGGAGCTACGACCATACGGCGCGCCCGGGAACGGGTTCCACGGAATCAGGTTGATTTTGCACGGCGTGTCTTTCAGCAGTTCAGCCAGCTCATGCGCGTGCTCGGTACCGTCGTTGATATGGTCCAGCATCACGTATTCGATGGTCACGCGGCCCTGGTTGGCGTTGGACTTCGAAATGTAGCCGCGAACCGACTCCAGGAAGGTGGCAATATTGTACTTTTTGTTGATAGGTACAATTTCATCACGAATGGTGTCGTTCGGCGCATGCAGAGAGATAGCCAGCGCAACGTCAATCATGTCGCCCAGTTTATCCAGCGCGGGCACCACGCCGGAGGTAGACAGCGTCACGCGACGTTTAGACAGACCAAAACCGAAGTCGTCGAGCATGATTTCCATGGCCGGGACCACGTTGGTCAGGTTCAGCAGCGGTTCGCCCATCCCCATCATCACCACGTTGGTGATCGGACGTACGCCGGTGGTTTTGACCGCGCCGACGATTTTTGCCGCGCGCCACACCTGGCCGATAATTTCCGATACCCGCAGGTTACGGTTGAAGCCCTGCTGAGCCGTAGAGCAGAATTTACACTCTAACGCGCAGCCGACCTGTGAGGAGACGCACAGGGTCGCACGATCGTCTTCCGGGATATAAACGGTTTCAACGCGCTGATCGCCGACGGCAATCGCCCATTTGATGGTGCCGTCCGAAGAACGCTGCTCTTCAACCACTTCCGGCGCGCGAATTTCAGCGACTTCTTTAAGCTTACCGCGCAGGACTTTGTTGATGTCGGTCATTTCATCGAAGTCGTCGCAGCAGTAGTGGTACATCCACTTCATCACCTGGTCGGCGCGGAAGGGTTTTTCGCCTAAGTCTTTAAAAAACTCGCGCATCTGCTGACGGTTGAGATCCAGCAGGTTAATTTTTCCATCTTTGTTGGGAACCGCCGGGATGGCGCTCTCAGGCGTGACAATTTGTTCAGACATTTTCTATTCCGGCCTCGTTGTTACACGTTATGGCCCCTGGAGGGTTGATAAAAAGAAGCGCCCCTGGACAGCGGTCTGCTCGTCCGGGGGCGCTGCATTGTACAAATTCTGGCGCATGGATGCCACGTCTGCACGCGGCATTCACGAAATAAAGTGTAAACGACCCCTTAACGGGTACGTGGGCACACTTCGCCTTCGCCGAAGAAGAAGGCGATTTCACGCGCAGCGGATTCAACGGAGTCGGAACCGTGGGTACCGTTCTCGGTGAAGCTGTCCGCGTAGTCAGCGCGCAGCGTGCCCGCCAGTGCGTTAGCCGGGTTAGTTGCGCCCAGCAGGTCGCGGTGACGCTGAACGGCATTTTCGCCTTCCAGCACGGAAACCACGATCGGGCCAGAGGTCATGAATTCAACCAGGCCATCGAAGAACGGACGACCGTCGTGCTCAGCGTAGAAACCGCGAGCCTGTTCAACGGTCAGGTGCAGCATTTTGGTGCCAACAATCTTAAACCCTGCTGCTTCAAAGCGAGAGAAGATGCTGCCAATAACGTTTTTTGCCACCGCGTTTGGTTTGATGATGGAAAAAGTACGTTCAATAGCCATGATTACCTCTAATAAAATTTATTCTGTTGTCGTGCATACGCGTTGTATGATCTGGCGCGGATTATAATGAGCCTCTGCGCCGTTGCCTATGGATGAAGGTAACATTTTTTTAAAATAAAATACTTTTAAGCAACAGATCTGCTACCAATCCTCTCGTCGGCATGGTGCGCCCGTTCGGCCCGAAGGCGCTACGCTTATCGTGCCTACCCGATTACGCCGCCCGACAATGCCCGTCACTGTAGCGTAAAGTTAGCCACCGCCATTTGCCCCGCATCATCCATCACCACCAGTTGATAGGCACCCGGTTTCTCCAGCGTTAACACCAGACGGTCGTCCGCCTCCGCCTGCGGGTCACCGTTAAGGAACCACCAGCGCCGCCCTTCTCCGCCATGGACCTGTAGCGCCACCTGTGCGCTTCGCACGCCCGGCAGACGGCGAATGACCGCGTCATCCCGCACGCCGGTGAGCATCAGCGGGGCGGCATTTTGCAACTGTCTCGGCGGGCAGGTTGCTGAAACCGGCGGCAGTCGCGACGCGCGGCGCTCCCCGGCGGGGAGCCACGGTTCCAGCGGAAGCGGCCAAACGTTAAGGGTGACCTGGCGAGCATCCGGGCAGTCCGCCGCCACCCGCTTGCCTGCGGTGTCCAGCCACAGCGGGAAACGAATCCCCTGCATCCCCTCCTGCTCCGGCAACAGCAGCGTTGGCGGCAGGCTATTATCCAGTACCCAGGTCGATAGCCGACGACGACAGTTAGCGTCGCCCACCGGCAGCGGCTGGCCGCCCGGCCAGCAGATTTCCGCCGCGCTCACCGATGCCGGTCGCGGATCGCGTCCTTCCTGCTGACCCACGCCGCGCGAAGCCAGTAAGTTATTCACCTGGTTGAGCAGCGGGATGGCGCTGGCAAAACCAAATTGCCCGGCGACCGGTGTGCCGTCGGGTCTGCCGGTCCAGATGCCGATGCTGTAACGCGCGTTGACGCCAATCGCCCAGGCATCGCGATAGCCGTAGCTGGTGCCGGTTTTCCACGCCAGCGACGGCACCTGCGGTAGCGAAGCATCCGGCACGGGCTGCGCTTCTCCCGCCAGAATACGACGAGTAATCCACGCCGCGCCTGGCGACAGCAGCGGGCGTTCAAGCAGCGGATCGCTTGCCAGCATCCGCAATTTCCCCACTTTTCCGTGACGGGCGAAGGCGCTATAGGCAGCGGTAATATCGGCCAGACGAGCGCCCGCACCGCCGAGAATCAAGGACAAATTCGGTTCCGCACCTGCGGGTAAGATCAGGGGCAACCCCGCATTACGCAGACGTGCGGCAAACTGTTTCGGCCCATAGGCGTCCAGCACCTGTACTGCGGGCAGGTTGAGCGATCGCACCAGCGCGTCGCTCATACTCACCGGGCCGTGGAAACCGCTGTCGAAGTTACCGGGGCGATAATCGCCAATTCGGCGCGGCACATCCTGTAGCAGTGACGCCGGATGAATCAAGGCGCTGTCTAAGGCCATGGCATACAAGAATGGCTTTAACACCGAGCCGGGCGAGCGAATTGCGGTGACCATATCCACATGGCCGAAACGGCTGTCATCGGCGATATCCGCCGAACCGACCCAGCCGCGCACCTTCATGTCTCGATTATCCACAACGATCATCGCCAGCGAGCTGCGCGGCGGCAGGCGCGATTTCCAGTTCAGCGCCAAATCTTCCAACTGCCGCTGTAGCCCGGCATCCAGCGTAGTGACAATTTTCTCCTCCCGGCTGCGGGCCAGCATCGCGCGGGCGAACAGCGGCGCCAGCTGCGGCATCTGACGCGGGAACAGCCAAACCGGCTCTTCTTTCGCCTCGTTAACCACGTTGGCAGGCCAGACGCCCTGCATCAGCAGACGATCAAGCACTTTATTGCGTGCCGCCTGCGCCCGCTCCGGCCAGCGATCCGGACGCAGCCGACTCGGCGCCTGCGGTAAAACCGCCAGCAGCGCGGCATCAGCGTAGCTCAGTTCAGCGGGCGGCTTGCCGAGATAGGCCCAGCTTGCCGCGCCGATCCCCTGTAACGTGCCGCCGAACGGCGCTCGGTTGAGATATAGCGTAAGAATGTCACGCTTAGAGAGGTGCCACTCCAGCTGGAAAGCGCGCCAGAGTTGACGAAATTTACCGCCGAAAGTACGCGGATGTGGGTCCAGCAGCCGCGCTACCTGCATGGTGAGCGTGCTGCCGCCCGAGACCACGCGCCCGGCGGTGAGATCCTGCCAGGCGGCGCGGGCAATTGAAAACGGATTGACGCCGGGATGCTCCCAGAACCAGCGGTCTTCATACTGAATGAGGGCGTCGAGGTAACGCGGCGACACCTCTTCAATCGTGACCGGGTAGCGCCAGATCCCCTCGGCGTCGGCAAAGCGCCACAGCGGGCTGCCGTCTTCGGCCACCACCACCCGCGCGGGCGTCACTTCATGCAACGGCAGCGGCCACTGTTTATCCGCCAGCACAATCGCGCCGCAAAACAGGACCACCGCCCCGGCTAGCCAGCGCCAGACGGGGCGTTTCCAGCAGACGATCCGCATCTTACGGTACGACGATCAGCATATCGTCCGCCGCGCCAACCGCACGCCAGGCTGGCACATACATTGATTCCACCTGCGTTGGCGGCACCTGATAGGTCCCCGGCATCACCGCCCGCGCCAGATAGACCACCGTCACCGGCTGATTGGCATTCACTGCCACCGCGGCCACAAAGCGATCATCACGGAATTCCATATGCTGAATATCCGCCTGCTGCATCTGGTTCAGCCACTCCTGCACTTCGCTGCCGTTGTCCTGCAGGTTAGCGCTACTGTTGGCCAGATTCTGGTTTTCCAGCTCCAGCCCGGCGGGCAGCATATCCACCACCAGCGCGTCCGGCACGTTTTGGCTGGCGTTGATATCCAGTTTCACCAGCACCAGTTCACCGCTGCGCAGCGAAGAGAGCGATTTACGTTGCCCATCGGTGCCATAGAACTGGCGTTCAATGTGCAGCACGTTGCTGCTGGCCGCCGGAGCGTGTTCCGGGTAGCCGGTGCTATCGAGGCGCAGCCACAGCGGCTGCTGGCCGCTGTTGGTCACTTTCAGCGCCGAAAGCTGTTCAGCATCGAGGTTGCGCGTCAACGCCTTATCGCCCTGCAACGGCTGGCTGTCCAGCGTCGTTTGCGCCTGCCAGTTACCCGGCAGGTCCAGCACGCTTCTCGCCGCGAGGAACAGCGCATTATTCTCCTGAGTTGACAGCCAACGTTCGCTAAATGCCTGCTCGGAGAGGGTTTGCAGCAGCGCATTCTGCGCGTCCGGCAGCAGCTTGTTCTCTTCCAACAGGGCCAGCATCAGCGCGTTATCTCGCAGGTCGCTACCGTAGTCTGCCAACCAGCGGGTCTGGTCCGAGCGTTTGGTGGCCAGCGCCAGCTGTAATGCCTGTTCGCTACGCGGCGCGTCGCCCATCGCCTTCAGCGCGATCCCTAACTGCATCAGCGGCAGACCGGAGCGCGCCTGGTCGCGGCGTTCCCACAGTTCGCGCAGCGCGCCGAGCGGCGCTTTTTGCTGTCGGGCCAGCACCAGCCCGGCATAGGACTGAATGGCGAAGCGGCTGGCGGCATTATCGTCGGTGTAGCGAACGCTCATCAGCCCCGGCTCCTGAAGATAGCGCAGCAGTCGGTTGTTGCCGTTGTTAATCGCCTGCGCCGGAACGCTATAGCCCTGCTCCGCCGCGCGCACCAGGAAGTCCATGGCATAGGCGGTTAGCCAGTACTCCTCCGGCCCCTCTTTATCCCACAGCCCAAAGCCGCCGCTCTCTTTTTGCATTTGCAGGAGACGCGAAATACCGATATCGACCGCCGCGCGGCGTTTGTCATCGCTGTCACCCACAATGCCCAACGTTTTTAGCTGCGCGGCGTTGGTATAAAGCTGCGGGAACAGGCCGCTGGCGGTTTGTTCCAGACAGCCGTACGGATAGGCCTTCAGCTCGCGGATGTAGCGCGCCAGGTTCAGCGGGGGTTTTCCGCTGAGCAGAAGCTGGCCCTGCTGTGTCACCGGCGAGAAGCGCGCATTCTGGTTAGCCGGCACGCTCCAGCTTTCACCGGGTTGCAGCACCGCGCCATTGTTCACCGTTTGCGCCGGGAAGGCTGGACGGACGCCAATTTTCCACTGCTTATGCAGGTCGGCCAGCGTTTCACCCGGCAGGTTCATGCCAGAGACGGTTATGTTCACCTCGCCGTTGCCGAAACCTTCGCTGGCGCTGACGGGGACAAACAGCGTGGTGCGCACGCCTGGATCCAGCGTCACTGGCGACGGTTGACCGCTATTCAGCGTCAACAGGCCCGTCGTTGCAATCTGGACGTTCAGCGTCTGCGGCTTATCAGTCAGATTGGTGACGTCCAGCGTCAGTCGCGCGTTATCACCACCGGCCATAAAGCGCGGCGTGTTCAGCTCGGCCACCACCGGCGCGGCGACCACCACTTTTTGTTCTGCGCTGCCGAAATCTTCGCTCGTCCACGCCTGCGCCATCACCCGCAGCTCACCGTTAAAGTCACCGATGGGTAGAGTGATGGTCCCTTCCCCGTTGTCATCAAGGGCTACCGGCTGGGCCTGCTGGGCGATAATGGTGACGTGATTAACCGGCGGTTTGCCGCCGCGATTTAGCTCGTCGCCGTCGCCACCGAAGCGCAGGCTGGCAAGGCGTCCCTGACCTTCAATGACCTGACCGTAGATGTCATAGATATCCGCGCCGTAACGTTTCTGGCCGAAAAACGCCTGCCACGGATCCGGCGTGACGTAATCGGTAATATTCAGCACCCCGCTGTCGACGGCAGACAGCAGCACATTGACCTGCTTCGGTGCCGCACCTTCCTTGCGATTCACTTTCACTTTGACGCTCAGCGGCTGGTTTGGCCGCATTTTTGGCGGGCTTTCCAGCGCCACGTTCAGTCGACGCTGTTCATCGCCCAGCGGCAGGTGCAACACGCCAACCGCACGTTTCGGCGTCGCGGAACGTGATTTATCCCCCGGACGAACCACCAGCGTGCTCAGATAGAGGTCGTGGCGATTCCAGCTTTTGTCGACCGGAATAGATAAATCCAGCCCTTGAGCCGGGACGTCAATTTCTTGCCACCACAGCGGGCCATCGCTGGACTCTACCATCGCATAGCCCTTACCGGCCGCCGGAGCAGCTACGTGTAGTTTGATGTTATCCCCCGGCTGATAGCTCGGTTTATCCAGTTTCAAGGTCACGCGATCCGGCCGCGCCGCGCCGCTACCGTCACTGTTATCCTGCCAGCTATAGCCTGCCCAGAAGCGCACGCTGCTGACCGCGTCATTCGGCGCTTTCACTTCCAGACGGTAAGCCCCCCACTCCACCGGGAAGCTGACCTTGCCGGTCTCATCGGCTTTGAGATCCAGCGTCTCTTCACCTTCCACCAGATCTTTTTGATCGAAGCGGGACTGCCAGCCGTCGCTTTCCGACCAGTTCCAGTAGTAGTCGCGGCGTTCGCGGATCAGCCGCACCTGCAGGCCAGAAACGGCTTTTTTGTCACCGGCAGCGTTGCTGTAAACAACGTCAAACGCAGCCTGGCTATTTTCTTCAACGATCGGCTGGTTGACGGTGGTATCGGTGCGGTAGTCATAAACCGCCTTGCTGGCGAACTGCGGGCGGATCCCCGGCAGCTCGGGGGCGGGCCAGATAGCCTGGCTGACCCGACGGGTTACCGGGCGACCGCCGGACTCCAGCAGGCTGGCCTGAAGGATCACCTGCAACGGCGAATGCGTTTCCTGCCACTGGCTGGCGGTGGTCACTGCCCCACGCCCTTTGTCATCCAGCGTCAGGCTCATTTCATCCAGGCTACGGGAGGTATTGTCTTGCGCAATATCGCCAAACTGGAAGCCCGGCAGCGCCGCAACCGCATCGCGCAGCGGGCGCAGGAACAGTTTCCCCTGCAAACTGTTACCGCTGGCGGGTGCGCCGTACAGATAGTAGCCGGAAACGGCGAAATTGACGTCGTCAGCGGGGGCCAGCGGCGTCGTCTGTGGCGTCAGGCTCAGCGCCATGCGCTCGGGCATAAAGTCTTCGACGTGGAAATCCCACTCGCGCAGCTGGTTGTCGCCGGTATTGGCGCGGATGTGCCACATGCCGGTCGCCGCGCCACTATCCAGCGGGTAGGTCAATTGATACAGGCCGTTCTGCGGCTGGCTCACCACGCTGCGAACCACCTGGCCGTCGGGTTTCACCACTTCCAGCTTCACCGGCTGGTCGGGTAGCGGCTTGCCGTCGCTGTCGCGCAGCAGGCCGTTGAGGATCACCGTTTCGCCGGGGCGATAGAGATCGCGCGGGCCGAACATAAAGAACTGCTTGCGATAACCGGGATCGCCGGCAACATCAAACTCGGCCAGATCCAGCGCGGGCAGCTTCAGATCCAGCAATGTCGTTTGCCCGTCTTTACGCGCCAGCAGCAGCGCCGCGTCTTTGTCGGTTTGCAGCGTGGCGTGACCTTTGGCGTCGCTGGTCGCCTGTGCCAGCGTCTGGCCTTTGTCGTTTAACAGCGTCAGTTCCACTGCCGACTGGGCGGCGCCGTTTTCCAGGCTTTGGGTGAACACGTCAAGCTGGCCGTGGTAGCGGTGCAGCGATACGCCGACGTCGCTCAGGGTAAACAACGTTGCGGCGTTACTGTAGCTGTATTGCCCCGCAGGATTCATCACCGCAATGTAGACGCCAGACTGCTGTAGCGGCGCGATATCTTTCAGCGGCAGCAGCAGTTTTTCCCGGGTATTACGCGCCGGATTAAGGTCAAATCGCCCGGTGTAGACCAGATCGGCCATCTTCAGCAGCTCGTCTGACTCCCAGTTGCTTAGCGAGCTGCGGTACTCCCACTGGCTGACGAACGCGGCCAGCGATTCCGGCTTAACGCGGAAGAAATTCACGTCAACGTGCGGCACGTTGAGCACCATCACCGGCAGCCCTTCCACCACCTTGCCCGGCAGCAGCGAGCCACGGCTGGCAAAGCCAACGCTCGGCGCAATATCGCGGGTGGTCAGCGTTTTTTCGACGCTGGTACCAAAAGTCGACTTATTCAGCGCCGCCAACCCAGGGTCGACGGTCACAATCAGATCGCGTTTCGGTTCCAGATGGCGCAGCCGCAGCTCTTTGAGGTTGGGCGCCAGTTCCCACGCGCCGTCAACCTTACCGTTCTTTTTGTCCACCAGGTGGACCGTTTTGCTGAAATCCTGATCGGGGTTAAGCGGTACGGAGAAAGTGAGCACCAGCGTTGCGGCGCCGTCGAGCTGCACTTCTGAGGCATCCAGCAGGGTGAGCGTTTTGCCCTGGCTCTGCTGGGCGAGTTTTTCAAGCTGGGCGGCATCGGGTTTTGCCGGTGCGGTAGCGGCTGGCGTCGAGGGGGCGGCGGGTTTGTCGTCATTTTTATCGTCGCAACCTGCCATCGTGAACGTCATTGCCAGCGCGAGTGCCAGCGTAGCCAAACGAAAGGGTTTCATCCTGTAACCTCTGACTGGTGAAGTCTGTTTGAGTCGTCAACACAGTATTATGCCCCAGGTAGACGTTTACCAGTACTGGAGGATGACATTCGTAACCAGACTTCCGCGGTGTTACGGCGATCACAACTCATAACGTAACATGTAACGTTATGCGTACTTTGTTTTTAAAACAATAGGATAGCTGGATCCCCCCGCCCTTCTGCTGCTACCTTTTGCCGGTCATGAGGTCTCATCTACGCGGTTCAACGTTGGAGAAAATAATGAAAAGAGCCGTTAATGCCCTACAAAATTTTGGTAAATCCCTCTACGGCCCGGTCCTGATTCTGCCGATTGTCGGGCTGTTTATCGCCTTCGGCAACGTGCTGGGCAACGGCAGTCTTGCAGAGTATATCCCTTTTCTGGGCTACTCTGCGGTCCAGCATTTAGGGCAGCTGATTGCCAAATCTGCCGTTTCACTGCTGGTGAACCTGGCGATGATCTTTGCCGTCGGTATTCCTGTCGGCCTCGCCGCCCGCGATAAAGGCTACGCCGCGCTGCTGGGTCTGGTGACGTTTATTGTGTTTATCAACGCCATGAACTTCACGCTGCAATGGCAGGGCGAGCTGGCCCCAGCCGACCAGATGCGCACCGCAGGGCAAAGCATGGTGCTGGGCGTGCAGGTGCTGGAGATGGGCGTTTTCGCCGGGATCCTCACCGGTGCGCTCACCGGCTATCTCTACAACCGTTACTCCGGCGTGCAGTTCTCCGGGGCGATGGCGATTTACTCCGGCCACTGTTTTGTCACCATCATCATTCTGCCGGTCGCGATTTTACTTGGCGTGGTGATGAGCGAACTCTGGCCGTGGGCGCAGCACGGTATCAGCGCGCTGGCACTGGCGATTAAAGGCTCCGGACCGTTCGGCGTGGCGATTTACGGTTTCCTCGAACGTATCCTGGTGCCAACCGGCCTGCACCACCTGGTCTATACCCCATTCTTGTATACCGAACTGGGTGGTTCGCACGAGGTCTGCGGCAATCTCTACCAGGGCGCGCGCAACATCTACTTCGCCGAAATGGCCTGCCCTGACGTCAAGCAGTTGAGCAGTACCGTGGTGTGGGACGCACGCGGCATCAGCAAAATGTTCGGCTTACCTGCCGCCGCGCTGGCGATGTACGTCACCGCAAAACCGGAACGCAAAGCCGCGGCGAAAGCCATTCTGATCCCAGCGGCGCTGACATCAATGCTGGTCGGCGTGACCGAGCCAATTGAGTTTTCCTTCCTGTTCGTCGCGCCGCTGCTGTTCGTGGTGCACGCCGTACTGACCGGCATCGGCATGATGCTTTTCTCGCTGTTCGGCGTCCACGCCATCGGGGCCAACGGCATTATCGATTTTATTCTCTATAACCTGCCGCTGGGGACGGAGAAGTCCAACTGGCCGATGTACATCGTGGTCGGGCTGATTATGTTCGCGCTCTACTTCGTCATCTTCCGCTTCCTGATCCTGCGCTTCAACATGAAAACGCCGGGCCGCGAAGAGGATGACCAGCAGACGAAGCTCTACAGCAAGCAGGAGTATCAGGCGAAGGGCAATAACGATGGGCTGGGCACCAGCATCATCGAGGGATTAGGCGGACGCGACAACATTGAGGTGGTGGATAACTGCTACACCCGGCTGCGCGTTACCGTGAAGGACATCGCACGGATTAACGAGCCGCAGCTCAAGGCGACCGGTGCGAAAGGCATTATTAAACAAGGTAATAACGTTCAGGTGGTCTACGGGCTGCACGTCAAAAAAATGCGAGAAGCCGTTGAGACGTTTCTCTGAAGGAGGCTATAACATGTTGAAATCCCCATTTATTCTGGCTATCGCCGGCGGTGGCAGCACCTATACGCCGGGCATTGTCAAAAGCCTGATGGTGCGCCTGAGCGACTTCCCGCTGGCGGAAATTCGCCTCTACGATATCGATGAAGCGCGGCAAAACACCATCGCCCCTGTGGTGGAAAAGGTGATTCGCGACCATAGCCAGAGCATCAAATTTACCGTGACCACCTGCCCTGAAACGGCGTTTAGCGGCGCGCACTTCGTCTTTGCCCAGATGCGCGTCGGGCAGTACAAAATGCGCGAGCAGGATGAAAAAATTCCGCTACGCCACGGCGTGGTCGGCCAGGAGACCTGCGGCCCTGGCGGGCTGGCCTACGGCCTGCGCACCATTCTGCCGATGGTCGAGCTGATTGACCTTGTTGAGCGCTATGCCGATCCGAAAGCGTGGATCGTCAACTATTCCAACCCGGCGGCGATTGTGGCCGAAGGCATTCGCCGACTGCGTCCGCAGGCGCGAGTGCTGAATATCTGCGATATGCCGGTGGCGGCCATGCGCAATATGGGGGCGATTCTCGGCGTCGACCGCCACAAGCTCGACGTCGACTACTTTGGCCTCAACCACTTTGGCTGGTTTACCCAGGTTCGGGTCGATGGCGAAGACAAACTGCCTGAGTTACGTCGCCACGTGGCGAAATTCGGCCTGCTGACCGAAGATGCCGCGCAAACCGATCCACAGCATGCCGATCCGTCCTGGGTGAAAACCTGGCGTAATATCAAACCAATTATGGACTGCTTCCCGGAATATCTGCCGAACCCGTATCTGCAGTATTACCTGATGCCCAACCAAATCGTCGAGCATCAGAACCCGGACTACACGCGCGCCAACGAAGTGATGGACGGGCGAGAGAAAAAGCTGTTTGCGGCGGCGGTGGAGTATCAGCAAACCGGTATTCTGCCGGACGCTTTCCACGTTGGCGTGCACGGGGAATTTATCGTCGAAGTGGCCCGGTCTCTGGCCTTTGATTTACGCCAGCGCCATTTAGTGATCGTTGAAAACCAGGGCGCCATCGCCAATCTGCCGGACGATGCCATGGTAGAAGTCCCGGCCTACATCACCGCCAATGGCCCGGAGCCGGTGCGGATGGGCAATGTGCCGCTGTTCCACCAGACGCTGTTAATGCAGCAGCTGGCCTCAGAGCAGCTGTTGGTTGAAGCCACGCTTGAGGGCAGCTATGAAAAAGCGTTACAGGCCTTTACCCTCAACCGTACCGTGCCAACAATGGAACACGCGCGCGCCATTCTTGACGAGATGATTATCGCCAACCGGGATTACTGGCCGCAGCTGCAACATGCCTGGCAAAATGGTGAAGCCACGCGCTAATAAACCGCGGGTCGCTTGTCGGTGTGAGCAAAAACACCGACAATCTCTCTATGATTCATCAATGGAGGGTACCATGACCACTTCGTATTTTGTTGCCGCCGACTGGCTGGCTGAGCACGTTGATGACCCGGAAGTTCAGATTATCGACGCCCGCATGGCGCCGCCGGGACAAGAACATCGCGATCTGCACGCGGAATACCGCGCCGGGCATCTGCCGGGCGCGGTCTTTTTTGATATTGAGGCCCTCTCCGACCACACCTCGCCGCTGCCGCATATGATGCCGCGGCCGGAGGCTTTCGCCGTCGCCATGCGCGAGCTGGGCGTCAGCCGCGATAAACACCTGGTGATTTACGATGAAGGCAACCTGTTCTCCGCGCCGCGCGCGTGGTGGATGCTGCGCACCTTTGGCGCTGAGCGGGTCTCGATCCTGGCCGGAGGTCTTGCCGGTTGGCAGCGTGACGACCTGCTGCTTGAGCAGGGAGACGTACAAACCGCTGAGGGCGAATTTGAGGCTAAATTCCATGCCGAAGCAATCAAACGACTGACCGACGTGCTGCTGGCCAGCCATGAAGGCACCGCGCAAATCGTCGATGCCCGTCCGGCGCCGCGCTTCGATGCCCAGGTCGATGAACCGCGCCCGGGGCTGCGTCGCGGGCATATTCCCGGCGCGCGCAACGTGCCCTGGGGAGAGCTGGTGGTGGACGGCGAGCTAAGAACCACCGACCAGCTCGAAGCTATCTTTGCCCGTCAGGGCGTCGACTTACATCAGCCGATTATCGTGAGCTGCGGATCCGGCGTGACGGCGGCGGTGGTCGTACTGGCATTAGCAACGCTTGAGGCCAACGACGTAACCCTGTACGACGGGTCCTGGAGTGAATGGGGTGCCCGCGCCGACCTGCCGATAGAGCCTGCGCAGTAATGGATAACCGCCTGGCACCGCTGCTGACGCGCGGAGCGTCCTTAACCCGCGCGGAGTATCGGGTGCTGGCGCATTTGACGGAGCATCCGCTGCTGGTGGGCAAGATCACCGTCCGCCAGCTGGCACAGGCGACATTTGTCTCCACGGCAACCATTATGCGACTGTGTCAGAAGCTGGGCTTTAGCGGCTACAGCGAATTTATCTGGCACTGTAAAAGCCTGCTGGCGGAGACGCCGCATATTGCGGCGCAACGCACAGAGTCCTGCGCGGAATTTCCCGAATTGTTCAACCGCTTTATCGCCAACTACCAGCAGTCTTTTCAGTGGGCAACGGCGGACAAGCGGCAGCAGTTTACCCGCCTGCTGCGCGAGCAGGAAAGCTTCTTTCTCTATGGCGCAGGGTTTTCTTATCTCTTTGCCGAGTATCTGACGAAAAAGCTGCAGGTGCTCGGCAAAACGGCCTTTATTTCCGGCCCGGGCGATAGCCGTAACATCTTTCTCAGCAACGCCGCGCGCTACCAGGTGTTTATCGCCGTATCGCGCAGCGGCGAAACCGAGCAGGTGCTGGATAAGGCGCGCATCGCCCGCAACGTGGGCATGACGGTTGTCGCCTTCACCCGCGCCTCCGCCAATACGCTGGCGGGACTGGCGGATCTGCATTTTGCGCTGTATGACGAAGCCGCGCATTTTGCCGCCGAAGCGGCGGATATCACTTCATTTGAGTCCAATCTGGTGCTGTTGATGGATTTATTGCTGCTGGAGGCGACGGGGTAATCAAGGGGGTTTCAGGCACAAAAAAACCGCCTGTAACAGCGGTTTCTTTGTGCTGGTCCGGTTCGCGGCCTTTCCAGCAGGCTACATTGCTTAAGCAATGCAAGCGTATCTCAGCAGGCAAATATTCTCTTTTGCCGGAACTAAAGTCAAGTTAATAACCAAAGAAACTATTTCATTTTTACCGTATTATCGTAAGCGGCCCTTTCCGCCGTCTCGCAAACGGGCGCTGGCTTCGGGAAAGGATGTCCCATGGCCGTACTGCAAGCGTGTCTCAGCACTTGCTATCGCAACATTATCGCCAGCGGTGCTGCTGTGATGCGGTCTTCGCATGGACCGCGCAATGAACAGACGATACTTCTGTATCGTGCTGATTGTTTCTGCCGCCTTGTTTCTTCGCACCGACAGCGAACGGAGTCACTCCGTCAGCGCCGTTAGCGCGATGAGCATCGCGCAGGGCAAGTAAGCCAGGATGCCGCCCTTCGGGGCGGCTTTCCTCGGGTCAGATAATCCGGTTCTGCTTAAAATCGCGCAGGAAGCTGCCCCAGCGCTTTTCGTAGAACGGCGTAATATGCGCCAGCATAAAGTGGCTGATGCCCGGCTCGCCTTCCACCACCTGGCAGATATCAATCGGTTCGTCGCCCGGCAGGGTGTCGGTCGCGACGCTGCCAGCGGCGTGGATAATCTCTTCGATATCCCCTTCCGCTTCAATCCCGATCAGCAGGTTTGGCTGTTCATCAGCGTATTCTTTGATGGAGCACAGAAATGCGCGTTTGACCGTTTTCAAGGTTTTAAACAGCGTGGTGAGCGACTCCACCATCTGTGCCGGTGGCTCTGCCACTTCAGAGAGCAGCAGCGCGCTACCGCCTTCCAGCACCGTCTGGGTGCTGAGCGGATTGCCCTCCTCACCAATCAGGTGGCTGATTTCACGCGGGGTAAACTCTTTACCGGTCGGCAGTTTGGCGTTGAGGAACAGCGTCTCGCCGAGGGTCATTTCAAACAGCGAACGTACCGGCATGACGACAAACGCCTGCTCAGTGGTCACCGCCTGCTTCAGGGCTTCCAGCGAGGTGAAGAACGGGATAACGGAGGTGCCGTCATCTTTTTCCCAATGCTGAAGTTCCAGCGCGCTGTCGTCGACAACCTGTTGATCATCGGCAGCCGCGCCGGGTACCCAGACGGTGGACTCCAGCAGGGTGCGGAAAAAGGCCGGGCGATGAGCAGGTTCCGTCGCCGCTTGTTCCAGCAGCGTTTCGAGTTCGTTTTTGGTTTCGGACATAAGGCCACAAATTCAATGGTTACTGTAGGGCGGGCAAGCGAAGCGCCCCCGCCAGTATTTTGCCGGATGGCGCTACGCTTATCCGGCCTACGCGGTCAACAGATTCGCAATTGTCCGCACGCCCAGCCCGGTCGCGCCAGCCGACCACTGCTCAACGGCAGCTTTGCGGTAGGTCGCTGAGCAGTCGATGTGCAGCCAACCTTCGTGATAGTTTTCCACGAAGTGAGACAGGAAGCCCGCCGCCGTGCTCGCACCCGCCGGGTAGGCCGCGCTGCCGGTGTTGTTCAGTTCAGCAAAGTTAGATGGCAGCTGGTTGCGGTGGAACTCGGCCAGCGGCAGACGCCAGAAGGCTTCGTTTTCAGCCTGCGCGCTCGCCAGCAGACGGTTCGCTAGCTTGTCGTCAAAGCTGAACAGCGCGTGGTAATCATTACCCAGCGCGGTTTTTGCCGCCCCGGTCAGGGTTGCCGCATCAATGATAAGCTCAGGTTTCTGCGCGCTGGCGTCAATCAGGCCATCGGCCAGCACCAGGCGACCTTCCGCATCGGTGTTCATCACTTCCACATTTTTACCGTTACGGTAGTGGATGATATCGCCCAGCTTGAAGGCGTTGCCGCTGATCAGGTTGTCCGCGCAGCACAGGTACAGTTTTACACGCTTGTTCAGACCACGGGTGATCGCCAGCGCCAGCGCGCCGGTCACGGTCGCCGCGCCGCCCATATCGGATTTCATGGAGTCCATGAATGCGCTCTGTTTGATGCTGTAGCCGCCGGAATCGAAGGTAATGCCTTTACCCACCAGGCAGGCGTAAACCGGCGCGTCTTTATCGCCCGTTGGGTTGTAGTCCAGCGCCAGCAGTACCGGCGGACGTTCAGAACCACGGCCTACGGTGTGCAGGCCAGCGTAACCCTGCTCGCGCAGATCTTCACCTTTGGTAATACGATATGAAACGTTATCGCAGGCCACACCGCACAGCAGATCTACCGCACGCTGCGCCAGCTGCTCCGGGCCTAACTCTTCCGCCGGGGCGTTGATGGTGTCACGCACCCAGTCAATGTGGGTAAGACGGTTATCCAGCTCCTGGCGCTGAGCGTCGTCCAGCTCCGGCCACTCGACCTGGCGAGTGCCTTTCGGCCCTTTGTAGCCCGCCCAGAAAGCCCATGCGAGGTCAACGTTCCAGCCTTCGCCGCTCAGCGCAACATGCTTGATGCCCATGCCGTCGATTTTGCGCGCCGCGCGCTGGATAAGACCCGCGTCGTCTCGACCGGTCAGGTGCAGGACGATACCTTCATCATTAATGCTATAGGCCGCTTTGTCGCCCCAGCGCGCATCGGCTGGCTGGGTAGACAGGGTAATTTTCATCGCTTCTGTCATTTTATTTATCCTTATTAGCAAACGGGCCGCCGAAGGGCAGCCCGTTAGGTGACTTATTCTGCTTCATCCAACCAGACTAGCAGAATTGCCTCAAGAATTTTTTCATTTGATGCCTGAGGGTCATCATCAAAGTCTTCGAGGTCGCAAATCCACTGGTGCATGTCGGTAAAACGTACCGTTTTCGGATCGGTATCCGGGAAGGTATCGTAAAGCGCTTCGCCTATTTCGCGGCTGTCAGTCCACTTCAGTCCCATACTATCCTCTTAGTGCTCGCGCGCGTGGTTAATTGTGTAACGCGGAATTTCGACCACCAGGTCTTCATCCGTAACGCGGGCCTGGCAGCTCAGGCGGCTATCCGGTTCCAGCCCCCAGGCCTTATCCAGCATATCGTCTTCGTCTTCGGTGCTTTCCGGCAGCGAGTCGAAACCTTCACGTACGATGCAGTGACAGGTGGTGCAGGCACAGGATTTTTCACAGGCGTGTTCAATCTCGATACCGCTACGCAGCGCAGCATCCAGAATGGTTTCACCGGTCTCAGCTTCCACAACGACGCCATCCGGGCACAGGTCCTGATGGGGCAGAAAAACAATCTTTGGCATATTAAACCTCGTCCACGGATTGGCCTTTCAGCGCGACACGGACGGATTGGTCCATACGGCGAGCGGCGAATTCCTGGGTTTGTTTGTCAACGTTTTTAATGGCTTGTTCGATGGCATCAGTGTCGTTGCCCTCAGCTACCGCGCTTAACGCCGCAGCGGCCTCGTCAATTTCCTGACGCTCTGCGGCACTTAACAGCGCGGCATCGGCGGCAAGGGCGCTGTGCAGGCTTTCCAGCACGCGCGCCGCTTCCACTTTCTGCTCTGCCAGCATACGTGCTTTCACGTCCTGCTCGGCATAGCTCATGGAATCCTGAATCATGGTGGCGATTTCGCCGTCGGTCAGGCCGTAGGACGGCTTAACCTGAATAGAGGACTCAACGCCGGTGGATTTCTCCATGGCGGTGACGCTCAGCAGGCCGTCGGCGTCCACCTGGAAGGTCACGCGAATGTGCGCCCCGCCGGCCGGTAACGCCGGGATCCCGCGCAGCGCAAAGCGCGCCAGCGAACGGCAATCCTGTACCAGCTCGCGCTCGCCCTGCATCACGTGAATGGACATCGCGGTCTGGCCGTCTTTGAAGGTGGTGAACTCCTGCGCGCGAGCCACCGGAATAGTGGTGTTACGCGGGATAACCTTCTCTACCAGTCCGCCCATGGTTTCGAGGCCGAGGGAGAGCGGAATCACATCGAGCAGCAGCATTTCGCTGTCCGGCTTGTTGCCGACCAGAATATCAGCCTGTACGGCGGCGCCAATGGCGACCACTTTATCCGGGTCGATTGAGGTCAGCGGCGTGCGGCCAAAGAATTCACCTACGCGCTCGCGCACCAGCGGCACGCGGGTCGAACCGCCCACCATCACCACTTCCAGCACTTCTTCAGCTTCCACGCCCGCATCTTTCAGCGCGCGACGGCAGGCCAGCAGCGTGCGCTTCACCAGCGCGGAGATAAGATCGTTAAACTGTTCGCGGGTCACCTCGCCTTTCCAGCCAGCCACCTCAACGGTGACGCTGTCGGCATCGCTCAGGGCGATTTTGGCGGCGATGGCGGCATCAAGCAGCTCGCGCTGTACGCGGTTGTCGCTGCGATCGGCAATGCCCGCCTGTTCGCGGATGTAATCTGCCAGCAGGTGGTCGAAGTCGTCGCCGCCCAGCGCGGAATCCCCGCCGGTGGCCAGCACTTCAAACACACCGCGGCTAAGGCGCAGAATCGAGATATCGAAGGTACCGCCGCCCAGATCGTAGACGGCAATCACCCCTTCCTGACCGGAATCGAGGCCATAGGCAATCGCCGCGGCGGTCGGTTCGTTCAGCAGACGCAGCACGTGTAGGCCAGCCAGACGCGCGGCGTCTTTGGTGCCCTGACGCTGTGCATCGTCAAAGTAAGCGGGAACGGTAATCACCACGCCATCAAGCTCGCCGTCAAGCGTTTCGGTAGCGCGCGCCGCCAGCGCTTTGAGGATATCAGCCGAGACGCGGATCGGGTTGAGTACACCGGCGTTGGTCACCAGCATCGGCAGGCCGTTTTCACTGGACTGGAACTGGTAAGGCAGGTGCGGGTAACGCGTCTGGATATCCGCCAGCGAGCGGCCCATCATGCGTTTTACGGAGCTAATCGTGTTGGCTGGGTCCAGCGCGGCGTTGGTGCGCGCATCGTAGCCGACCACGTGGCCCTGCTCCTGATAGTGCACTACAGAAGGCAGCAGGTGACGCCCCTGATTGTCGGCCAGCGTTTCCGCCTGACCGCTACGCACGGTAGCCACCAGGGAATTGGTGGTGCCTAAGTCAATGCCCACCGCCAGACGACGCTGGTGCGGTGCGGCGCTCAGACCCGGCTCACTAATTTGTAATAAGGCCATGTTAAGCTTCCAGAATCAGAAATCGAGCAGCTTTTCTTCGAGTAATTCAGCGCTGCTTTGGAGTTTATCGAGAAAACGCAGTTTACGAACGGTATCCGCCGCCGCGTCCCACGTTTGTGAATCGAGTTCCGCTACCATCTGCTGCTGACGCTGGCTGTACATCGCTTTGATGCGCTTAAGCAGCGCTTCCAGACGGTCAGCGTCTTTCGCCTGTTCAATCTCGTCCAGCTCTTCACGCAGTTCCAGCTGTTCCATCAGGAACGCGGTATCGCGTACGGTATGCTGTTCGGAGGCCAGATCGAAGCCGTGCAGAGAGAGCAGATATTCGGCGCGCGTCAGCGGGTGACGCAGCGTTTGCCATGCCTGGTTGATATTCGCGGAGCGCTGGACAGCCGCGAGCTGTTCAGCTTCGCTGGCGCTGGCAAAACGGTCGGGGTGATTCTGACGCTGCAGGTCCTGGAAGCGTGCCGCGAGGGCCTGAGTGTCTACGTGATAACCGGCTGGCAATCCAAAGAGAGTGAAGTAATCCATGACGTTCTCAGGGTTAACTATTTAAAACAAACCCCACGCACAGCAGTGGTGCTATGGTGGGGTTGGCAGGACTCAAAATCAGACGTTAAAGCTTTCGCCGCAACCGCACTCGTCTTTCACGTTCGGGTTAGTAAATTTAAACCCTTCGTTGAGACCTTCTTTGACGAAGTCGAGCTGCGTGCCATCAAGAAATTGCAGGCTCTTACCGTCGATGACCACCTTCACGCCCTTGTCTTCGAAAACGGTATCTTCTGCCGCCGGCTCGTCAACAAATTCCAGTACATAGGCCATACCTGAACAGCCGGACGTTCTGACGCCCAGACGCAGACCAAACCCTTTACCGCGGTTTGCCAGGAAGGTATTCACTCGCGCTGCTGCACTGTCGCTTAAGGTAATCGACATAAAAACCTCAACTCTTCTTAATTATTTTGCTTCACGTTTGCTTTTGTAATCCGCAATTGCGGCTTTAATCGCGTCTTCTGCCAGGATAGAGCAGTGAATTTTCACCGGTGGCAGTTCAAGTTCGTCGGCGATATCGGTATTTTTAATCGCCTGTGCTTCGTCCAGGGATTTCCCTTTTACCCACTCGGTGACGAGGGAGCTGGAAGCAATGGCGGAACCGCAGCCGTAGGTCTTGAAACGCGCGTCTTCAATGATACCTTCATTGTTGACTTTAATCTGCAACTTCATCACATCGCCACAGGCCGGCGCGCCGACCATACCGCTGCCGACGCTCTCGTCGCTGTTGTCGAAGGAACCTACGTTACGTGGGTTCTCGTAATGATCGATTACTTTTTCGCTGTAAGCCATGATGTATTCTCCTTATCGATGCCCTAAATAATTCGAGTTGCAGGAAGGCGGCAAGGGAGCGAATCCCCAGGAACGTACACAAGTACGTGACTGGGGTGAGCGAGCGCGGCCAACGCATCTGCAACTTGAAGTATGACGGGCATACCGATTAATGATGTGACCATTCAATACTGTTCAGATCCACGCCCTGCTTGAACATTTCCCACAGTGGAGAAAGGTCGCGCAGACGGCCAATGGCGTTACGAACCAGATTGATGGTGTAGTCAATCTCTTCTTCGGTAGTGAAACGACCTAAAGAGAAACGAATGGAGCTATGCGCCAGCTCATCGGTCATGCCCAGCGCGCGCAGCACGTAGGATGGCTCGAGGCTTGCGGAAGTACATGCGGAACCGGAGGAAACCGCCAGGTCTTTCAGCGCCATAATCAGGGATTCGCCTTCAACGTAGTTAAAGCTCACGTTGAGGATGTTCGGAGCGCCCTGCTCAAGGTCACCGTTCAGGTAGACCTCTTCCATATCCTTCACGCCGTTCCACAGACGGTTACGCAGACCGCGCAGACGGGCCATTTCGGTCTCCATCTCTTCTTTCGCGATACGGTAAGCTTCGCCCATGCCGACGATCTGATGAACTGGCAGGGTGCCGGAACGCATGCCGCGCTCGTGACCGCCGCCGTGCATCTGCGCTTCGATACGGATACGCGGTTTACGACGCACGTACAGCGCGCCGATACCTTTCGGGCCGTAGATTTTGTGGCCGGAGAAGGACATCAGGTCAACTTTCAGCTGGCTCAGGTCGATAGGCAGTTTGCCCACGCTCTGGGTGGCGTCAACGTGATAGATGATGCCGCGCGCACGGCACATTTCGCCGATAGTCGCGATATCCTGCACCACGCCGATTTCGTTGTTCACGTGCATGATGGAGACGAGGATGGTGTCGTCACGCATCGCCGCTTCGAGCTCTTTGAGATCGATAATGCCGTTGCGCTGCGGGGCGAGGTAGGTGACTTCAAACCCTTCGCGCTCGAGCTGACGACAGGTGTCCAGCACGGCTTTGTGTTCGGTTTTGCTGGTGATGATGTGCTTGCCTTTTTTCTGATAAAAGTTGGCTGCACCTTTAATCGCCAGGTTGTCGGATTCCGTTGCGCCGGAAGTAAAGACGATCTCACGCGGATCGGCGCCCACGAGGTCGGCAATCTGATTACGGGCGATATCTACCGCCTCTTCAGCCTGCCAGCCGAAACGGTGTGAACGAGAGGCCGGGTTACCAAAGGTCCCGTCCAGGGTCAGAAACTGCATCATTTTCTCGGCAACACGCGGGTCCACCGGCGTGGTTGCGGAGTAGTCGAGATAAATCGGTAATTTCATTGCTCTTTAACTCCGTACATCACTCAATGCAAGGAGTCAGGCAACCGGCTGGATGTACGACCGCTTGACGGGAGATTTTCCCGGCCTGACTCTGAAATCTCATTGTTATCTATAACTCGCTCTGCGCATCACGCAGCAGAGCGGTTGGATTATGCGCGTAACTTAACGTCGATTGCGTCTTGTACGCGAGTCGTGCGGGAGGTGTCGTGCGAGTGCTGACGGCCAGACACGTCCAGAACTTCCTGGTTGTTCACCAGTTCACCGAGGGTGATGTTGTTCAGGAAACCGGTCAGGCGGTCGCTCAAATCGCGCCACAGAGCGTGGGTCAAACATTTATCGCCGCCCTGGCAGCCACCTTTCCCCTGGCAGCGGGTCGCGTCAACGGACTCGTCCACTGCGCTAATCACTTCGCCTACGGCGATATGGTTTGCTTCTTTACCCAGCAGATAACCGCCGCCTGGACCACGTACGCTGGACACTAAGCCATTTTTACGCAGACGGGAGAACAGCTGCTCCAGATAGGAGAGTGAAATTCCCTGACGTTCAGAAATATCAGCCAACGGCACCGGGCCCGCTTCGGAGTTGAGTGCAACGTCCAGCATCGCGGTCACGGCGTAACGCCCTTTAGATGTCAGTCTCATGTCTTACTTAACCTCAAACTCGCCCCTGCCCGGGGTTTTTAATAATAGTGTGGGTATTGCATAGCAGGAGCAAGTCTGACATTCCCGACTAAATCAGTCAACTATTTACTTGAGTGATTTAGTCGGGTATTTGACGTTCCGTGCGGTATTGATCTGCCGGATGGCGCTTTGCTTATCCGGCCTACCGGCCGCTCGAGTTGTAGGCCGGATAAGCAAAGCGCCATCCGGCATTAACGCGGTTACTTGCCTTTATTCTGCTGCTCAATAGAGGCCAGAATCCCGCGCAGGATGTTCAGCTCCTGGCTTTCCGGACGCGCGCGGGTGAACAGACGACGCAGCTTGTTCATCACCTGCCCCGGATGGTTCTCACGGATAAAACCGGTGGACAGCAGCGTCTGCTCCAGGTGACCGTAGAAACGTTCGAGATCGTCTACCAGCGGGTACGGCGTCTCTTCGTGTTCCACCTTCGGTTCAGCGCTTTCCTGCGCCGCCAGCCAGGCCATGCGCACTTCATAAGAAATCACCTGCACGGCCATCGCCAGGTTTAGCGAGCTGTATTCCGGGTTAGCGGCAATCGCCACGTGGTAGTGGCATTTCTGCAGTTCTTCGTTAGTCAGACCCACACGCTCGCGACCAAACACCAGCGCGACCGGCGCGTGTTCAGCTTCAGAGACGCTTTTCAGGCCGCATTCACGCGGGTCGAGCATCGGCCACGGCAAGGTGCGGGAACGCGCGCTGGTGCCGACCACCAGGCTGCAACCGGCCAGCGCTTCGTCAAGGGTATCGACGATCTGCGCGCTGCCAATCACATCGCTGGCGCCTGCCGCCAGGGCGATGGCCTGGGAGTCCGGTTTCACCAGCGGATTAACCAGCCACAGGTTAGTTAAGCCCATGGTTTTCATAGCGCGGGCAACGGAGCCCATATTGCCGGTATGGGAGGTTTCGACCAGCACGATTCGGATATTTTGCAGCATTGTCATTCTTCGTCTAAAGATTATTCGGCCATATTACCATAAAGCTGAGACAGAATCCGAATTCGCTGCTATGATATGCGCCGTTTTCCCCGTTCTTTAACATCCAGTGAGAGTAACCTGATGCATCCGATGCTGAACATCGCCGTGCGCGCAGCGCGCAAGGCGGGTAACCTGATTGCCAAAAACTACGAAACGCCAGAAGCTGTTGAAGCGAGCCAGAAAGGCAGCAACGATTTCGTGACCAACGTTGATAAAGCTGCCGAAGCGGTGATTATCGACACCATTCGCAAATCTTACCCGCAACACACCATCATCACCGAAGAAAGCGGTGAACATGTTGGCGAAGATCTGGATGTACAATGGGTTATCGATCCGCTGGATGGCACCACCAACTTCATCAAACGTCTGCCACACTTCTCTGTTTCTATTGCCGTACGCATTAAAGGCCGTACCGAAGTGGCCGTCGTTTACGATCCGATGCGTAACGAACTGTTCACCGCCACTCGCGGCCAGGGCGCACAGCTCAACGGTTATCGTCTGCGCGGCAGCTCTGCCCGCGATCTGGATGGCACCATTATCGCCACCGGTTTCCCGTTCAAAGCCAAGCAGCACGCGACCGCTTACATGAACATCCTCGGCAATATGTTTACCGAATGCGCGGACTTCCGCCGTTCCGGTTCCGCTGCGCTGGATCTGGCCTACCTGGCCGCTGCGCGCGTTGACGGTTACTTCGAAATCGGCCTGAAGCCGTGGGACTTTGCAGCGGGCGAGCTGATCGCACGTGAAGCGGGCGCGCTGGTTTGCGATTTCGTTGGCGGTCATAACTACATGATGACAGGTAACATCGTTGCGGGTAACCCACGCGTGGTCAAAGCCATGCTGGCAAACATGCGCGACGAACTGAGCGAAGCGCTGAAGCGCTAAGTTTATACAGCAAGTCATTAAGAAGCCCGTTCGCGGGCTTCTTTTTTATCTCCCTTCCCCAGAATTATCTCTATTCCCGTTGCCGCCCAATCCATCGTCTATACTTAGCCTTTTGTTAGCCAAAAGGAGAACGAGCATGACAATTCACAAGCACGGCTCAGCGCACTGGTCAGGTGATATCAAACGCGGAAAAGGAACGGTCTCTACCGAAAGTGGCGTTCTTAACCAGCAGCCTTATGGCTTTAATACCCGTTTTGAAGGTGTAAAAGGAACTAACCCGGAAGAGCTGATTGGCGCGGCTCATGCGGCCTGTTTTTCGATGGCGTTATCATTGATGCTCGGCGAAGCAGGTTATACCGCAGATGCCATTGATACCACGGCGGACGTCTCGTTGGATAAAACCGACGGTGGCTTTGCCATTACCAAAATCGCGCTGCAAAGTAAGGTGGCGGTCCCGGGTATCGACGCGCAACAGTTCGATGGCATCATCCACAAAGCCAAAGCCGGTTGCCCGGTATCACAGCTGTTAAAAGCGGAAATCACGCTGGACTATACCTTGAACTAACGCTTAAACCGCTGATTCTGGCGCCTCTGATAAAAGAGGCGCAGATGAGGTATGCCACACAAGAACAGCCCTCAATGCCATGTTTTCGGGCTCAGACCGTTTTATGCCCCCTCGACGTTAACGCTAAAACGGCCTCAGCCCCCTGCCCACCGGCACCGCGCTCAGCCACATCACCGTCGCCGCGGCAATCAGAATGACGCCGCCCGCTAACGCCAGCGTCGTCCAGCCCACCTGCCGCCACAGCACCGGCGTTTTATTACCGCTCAGCTTCACGGCCAGCGAGCGAAAACCGTGAACCAGCAGCGCCAGCGACGAGATAGTGAGTGACGTCCCTGCCGCCATCGCCAGCGCCGAAGCAACGCCCCAGCCAAATACGCCGATCACTTTACTGAACAGCAGTACCATAATCGCGCCGGAACACGGACGCATTCCCATAGAGAGAATAATCATCAGCCAGGCACGCCAGTCGTCTCCCTGTGCCAGCTGTTCAGAATTCGGTAAATGTTGATGGCCACAGCCGCAACCATCATGATGTTCATGATGCGGTGTGAAGGCAGTAAATGTGGGTTTTCGCAGCAACGCGCGCAGCTTTTTCAGCGCCCGCCAGCACAGCAGCAGCCCAAGGACGCCCACCAACGCGTAACTGCCCTTCTCCAGCCAGAAGCTGCTGAGATGCAGCTGGCGCGCAGGAAGCTGTAGCACGGTGAGCACGATAATCACCAGCCCAATCGCCACCACGCCCTGTAATAATGAGGAGGCCAGCGTCAGACCAATGCTCGACTTGAGTTTCGACGGATGGGTTGCCAGCCAGGTGGTAATCACCACTTTGCCATGCCCCGGCCCCAGCGCGTGGAGCACGCCGTAGGCAAAGCTGAAGAGTAGCAACGCGCCGCCGGCCTGTGTGGGGTTGTCGGCAACCGCTTTCAGTAGACCGCTCATCTGCTGGTTAACGTCGCGCTGCCAGATAACGCTTTTCAGCATCACCTGCGGCCACGCCTGCCACAGCCACGCCAGCCCTACGGCGGCGGCCACGAGAAACAGCGCCAGCGGCCAGAGCGAAACCCAGCGGCGCGCCGGACGGCGTCGGTTAACGGAAATTACTGACATTGTACGGTCACCTTCTGGGCAAACTGTTTCCCCAATTCCATGTCCTCCTCCGGTGCGTCTTCTTTATCGAGCGACTGGGCGTAGGAGAGCATCTGTTCATTCGGCTGCGGCGTGTGCACGCTAACGTTGCACGCGCCTTTAAAATCAGCGGCAAACGCCACGTCGCTGTCTTTTTCATAGCTCATATCAACATAATAGGTCGGGTCAAAGGTGGAGAACGTATAGGTCTGCCCCGCCAGCGGTTGTGGTGAGGCCAGGGGCAACGTGAAGGTCAATACCGCCTGGTGCCCCTCACGCGCCAGACCGTACTCTTTGGGCAGATTGTCAAACTTCACCTTTATGCCGTTATGCCAGAACTCGGTGAAGTAGTGCTGCCCCAGCACGTTGGCCATCACTTCCGCCGCCAGTTTTTTCCACACCTCATCGCCGGGCTTTGCATTACCCCCGTCGTACAGCAGGTCAGCCGAGGTGAGCTCATCCATCACCCAGCGCATTTTCATGCCGGTCAGCGCGCCATCGCTCACCACCAATTGATTGGTGATGGTGATAAAACTGTGCGGATGTGCCCTGGCGTTTAATGATAAAAACGCAAGAAACACCATAACCGCGCATTGTTTCACTCTCTTCATCCGTTCCTCAGTGAAAAATTCTGTGAGCGTCACCAGCATTCCTTAGCGAAAGCCCCGTGGTTGCCGCTATCTTTTGTCTATCCTTAATCCAGGTTACCCACAGCTGGATATAGCAGATGATGACCGTACTCGAACCCCCATCTGTGCTTTCCAGTCCCCAGCGCCGCTGCCAGGCGCTGTTAATGCTGTATCTCCCAGGGCACACCATCACGGCGGAATACATTGGCATGATAAATAATGTCGATGTTTCAACCGCCCGGCAAGATATCGTTGAGGCCGGAGAGGAGATTGAGCGTTACCATCATCTGGCAATCGCCACTCAGGCGGATGGCAGCTATCGGATTGAAGGCACCACCCTCGACCTGCGCCTGTGCCTGCTGCACTGGCTGCGCCGTGCGCTGCGTCTGTGCCCGCAGTTCGTCGCTAACCATTTTACACCGGCTATCAAAACGCAGCTGAAACAGCTGAAAATTGCCCGCACGCTGTACGATGAAACGAATCTCCAGGCGCTGGTTAACCGCTGCGCCCGCAGCCTGCAGCGTGAGTTTGAGTACCGGGACGGGCAGTTTTTACGCCTGTATCTACAATACTGCCTGCTGCAACATCATCAGGGTGTCAGCCCCCAGTTCACGCTATTGCAGAGCGCCTGGACCCAGTCGACCGACGAATACCAGATGGCGGCGGACATCGTGCGCCACTGGCAGCGGCGGGTCATGCAAACACCTAATCCTGGTGAACAGCATTTCCTCGCCCTGCTCTTTATGCTGTTGAAAATACCCAACCCGCACGACGAAGGACGTCAGCAGGATCAGCCGTTACATCTGGCGGTTGCCCATTTGGTTGAGCGTTTTCAGCAGATTGCCGGATGCCGCTTTACCGACGAACGCGGGCTGCACAACCAGCTTTATATCCATCTGGCCCAGGCGCTTAACCGCTGCGTGTTCGCGATTGGGATCGATCATCATCTACCGGAAGAGATCCATCGTCTCTATCCGCGTTTAATCCGCACCACCCGCAGCGCGTTGGCCGATTTTGAAACGCGCTACGCCCTGCGCTTCAGCGACGATGAAGCGGCCCTCATTGCCGTCATTTTTGGCGCGGGATTGATGCAGGAGAGTGAGCTACATGAAAAACAGGTGGTGTTGCTGACCGGCGATAACCCGGCGCTGGAACAGGAGATTGAACAGCAACTGCGGGAGTTGACCCTGCTGCCGCTCAATGTGAAGTATCTGGCGGCACATATCTTCCAGAAAGAAGGCGCGCCGAAAGACAGTACGCTGGTGATATCGCCTTACGCGATTGTGCTGCCGCTGTTTTCGCCGCCGCTGATCCACGCCGAGCAGTCGCTCAGCGAACATCAGCAGCAGCGTATCTGCCAGATCCTCGAAACCTAGCGGACGACGGCTTTTGGCCGCAGCACCAGCGCAGGCAGGGCCACCAGCGCCATCACCCAGAACAGCCCCTGGTGCAGATGCTGATAGAGGAAGCCTGCGAACATAGTCATTACCGCAATGCTGCCGCCCATTGCCACCGCGGAGTAGACCGCCTGCAGGCGAATCACTTCACTGCCCTGGCGTGCAGCAATGTAGCGCATGGCCGCCAGATGGCAGACCGTGAAGGTGCCGCAGTGGAGAATCTGAATCAAAATCAGCCACGGTAAACTGGTCGTCCAGCCCATCAGCCCCCAGCGAATCACACCGCAGATGGCGGAGAGCAGCAGTAAGTCCCGCGCGCTGAAGCGACGGAACACCTTTTTGCTCAGGGCAAAGGTCAGCACTTCCGCCACCACGCCTAACGACCAAAGATAGCCAATTGCCGACGCCGAGTAGCCTGCGCCTTCCCAGAAAATTGCGCTAAAACCGTAATAGGCCGCGTGCGCGCCCTGCAGCAGGCTCACGCAGGCAAGGAAACGCCAGTTTTGTACCACCAGCCCGCGCCAGGCCGGCCAGCCCACCGATTCCTGATGACGGGACTCACCGAGCGGCATCACCGACGGCTTCAGCAACATGCCCAGCAGCATCGAGGCAACGCCCAGGCTCAGCATCAGCAGAATCACATGATAGTCAAACAAGCTGACCAGTTTGCCGGTCAGCGCCGAGCCAATCACAAAGGCAATCGACCCCCACAGACGCACCCGACCATAGTCCATGGTTATCTGTTTTTGCCAGGTATTGGCCAGCGCGTCGGTCAACGGCACCAGCGGTGAGAAAAAGAGGTTGAACCCGATCATCACCACCATCAGCCATGCTACGTTGCTGCCCGCCCAGAAGGCCAGCGCGAACAGTAGCGTCATCAGCGCCAGAATGCGCAGAACGCTAATCAGTTTCGAAGGGTCGCTCACGCGCGGCGCAATCAGCAGGCTGCCGAGAAAACGGGCCACCAGCCCGGCGCCGAGCAGCAGACCGATGGTTTCGGGAGAGAGCCCCGCGCCTTTGAGCCAGACGCTCCAGAAAGGCAGAAAAATACCGTAGCTAAAGAAGTAGGTGAAGTAGCTGAGCGCCAGCCAGCGCGTGGAGTGCAAAACCATGGGTTCCTCCCGTTATGGAGGCGATAGTCTAATGACTCTCCCCATATTCTGGAGAGTACTAACGCAGGTAGTTACCAGAAAATTGTGACGAGCATCACTTTCCTTCTTTGTCACTCCAGAGTTGTCAGCACCAACGGCAGACGCTGAGAAGCACGCCCGCGTTAGACTTCAACCAACGGTCTTTGCGCCAGCGCAATAAAATCCCTTAGGGCGGGTTTTAGCTCGCCCTTTTTCCACGCCATCAGCAGTGCCAGCGTCGGCGCTTCGCCTTTAATTGGCCGAAAAACCACCTGCCCGGTATTAAAATTATTCATATAACCGGGTATCAAAGTGGCCCCCAGCCCCATACCAACGAGGTTCATGGTCACCAGAATATTGGTCGCCACCTGCACGATATTCGGCTGGCTGCGCTCTTTCTCAAACCACGCATTCACTACCGATGAAAGTTCGCCGGAATAGTCTGGGTCGGTGGTGATAAAGTTCACGCCGTGTAACTGCTGGGCGGAAATACTCTCCTCGCGGGATAATGGATGGCCTACCGGAAGCACCACCACCAGCGGTTCATGAAACAGCTCAATGAATTCAATATCTTGCCCATGAACAGGATAGCGCATCAGCCCGACGTCCAGTTCACCGCTACGCAGCTTCTCTTCTTGCTGCGTGGTCATCAGGCTCGCCAGCTCGATATGGGTTTCAGGCTGACGCAGACGCAGCATCGGCAGCACCTTTGGCAGCAGATTTACCTCGGCAGAGGGGACAAAGCCAATCGCCAGATGGTCGTTATTCAGCGCCGCTTTTCGCGCGCGCAGCTTGGCCTGTTCCGCATTGTCCAGAATGGCCTGCGCATCCTGCAAGAAACACTCACCGGCTGCCGTGAGGGTCACTTTGCGTTTATCGCGCTCCAGCAACGCTACGCCCACGCACTGCTCCAGATCGCGTATTTGACTACTCAGGGAAGGCTGTGAGGTGTGCAGTTTCTCCGCGGCTCGCGTGAAGTTTAACTCCTGCGCCACCGCGACGAAGTAGCGTAGGTGCCTCAGTTCCATGTCCCTTCTCCTTGTTATCGAAAAAATGTCTCAACTGGTAGAAATTTACTATTTCACAGATTGATAACTAACCAGCAACATCCTTAGGGCACAAAAAAAGAAGGTCAATACATCTTAGCTTTCAGGATTAAAAAATATGACCATACCCTCAAATTTAGACATCTACCGACTGATCGACACGCAAAACGGTCGCGTAACCCCACGTATTTATACCGACCCTGAAATTTACCAACTGGAGCTGGAACGCATCTTCGGACGCTGCTGGCTGTTTCTCGCCCACGAAAGCCAAATCCCCAAACCGGGCGATTTCTTTAACACCTATATGGGCGAAGACGCCGTGGTGGTGGTGCGCCAGAAGGACGGCAGCATCAAAGCGTTTCTCAACCAGTGCCGCCACCGCGCGATGCGCGTGAGTTATGCCGACTGCGGTAACACCCGCGCCTTCACCTGCCCGTATCACGGCTGGTCATACGGCATTAACGGCGAGCTGATCGACGTGCCGCTGGAGCCGCGCGCCTACCCACAAGGGTTGTGCAAATCCCACTGGGGGCTGAACGAAGTGCCGTGCGTCGAGAGCTACAAAGGGCTGATTTTCGGTAACTGGGATACCACCGCACCGAATCTTCGCGATTATCTCGGCGACATCGCCTGGTATCTCGACGGCGTGCTGGATCGCCGTGAAGGCGGCACTGAAATCGTCGGCGGCGTACAGAAGTGGACCATCGACTGTAACTGGAAATTCCCCGCCGAACAGTTCGCCAGCGACCAGTATCACGCGCTGTTCAGCCACGCTTCCGCCGTACAGGTATTGGGTGCGAAAGACGACGGCAGCGACAAACGCCTGGGAGACGGTCAAACCGCCCGCCCGGTATGGGAAACCGCCAAAGACGCGCTACAGTTCGGCCAGGATGGACACGGCAGCGGCTTCTTCTTTACCGAGAAACCGGACGCCAACGTCTGGGTCGACGGCGAAGTCTCCAGCTACTATCGCGATACCTATGAAGAGGCGGAGCAGCGTCTGGGTAAGGTTCGTGCGCTGCGTCTCGCCGGTCACAACAATATTTTCCCCACGCTCTCCTGGCTGAACGGCACCGCCACGCTGCGCGTCTGGCATCCGCGCGGGCCGGACAAAGTCGAAGTGTGGGCGTTCTGCATCGCCGATAAAGCCGCCTCTGATGACGTCAAAGCCGCTTTTGAAAACAGCGCCACCCGCGCCTTCGGCCCGGCAGGGTTCCTTGAGCAGGACGACTCGGAAAACTGGTGTGAGATTCAAAAACTGCTCAAAGGCCACCGGGCACGCAACACCAACCTGTGCCTGGAGATGGGTCTCGGCCAGGAAAAACGTCGTGAAGACGGCATTCCAGGGATCACTAACTACATCTTCTCGGAAACCGCTGCCCGCGGCATGTATCAGCGCTGGGCCGATTTATTAAGCAGCGAAAGCTGGCAGGAAGTGCAGGAAAAAACCGCCGCATACCAGCAGGAGGTGATGAAATGAGCGCGTTAGTCTCCCCTGAGCTGCATCACCGCATCAGCCAGTTCCTGTATGAAGAAGCGCGTCTGCTGGACGACTGGCAGTTCCGCGGCTGGCTGGCGCAGCTGGATGACGGCATTCGTTACACCATGCGCACCACGGTCAATGCTCAAACCCGTGACCGCCGCAAAGGCGTACAGCCGCCGACCACCTGGATTTTCAACGACAATAAAGACCAGCTTGAACGCCGCATCGCGCGGCTGGAAACCGGCATGGCGTGGGCCGAAGAGCCACCTTCCCGCACCCGCCACATGATCAGCAACCTGCAGGTGAGCGAAACCGACCAGCCGGACGTGTTCGCCGTGCGCCTGAACTATCTGCTGTACCGCGCACAAAAAGAGCGTGACGAGACGTTCTACGTCGGCACGCGCATGGATAAAGTCCGTCGTCTGCCGGGCGACGAATGGCGCTTACTGGAGCGTGAGATCGTGCTCGATCAGGCGGTGATCACCTCCCACAACCTGAGTGTACTGTTCTGATGAGCCGCATATTTGCCTGCTCCGCCACGGAGCTACCGGAGGGGGAAGCCCTCCGGCTGGAAACCTCTCCCGTCATCGCGCTGTTTCACGTTGGCGGTGAGTTTTATGCCATTAACGATCGCTGTAGCCACGGTAACGCCTCGATGTCGGAGGGCTATCTGGAAGACGACGCCACGGTGGAGTGCCCGCTGCACGCCGCCAGCTTCTGCCTGAAAACCGGCAAAGCGCTGTGCCTGCCCGCCACCGATCCGCTCACCACCTATGCGGTGCATGTGGAAGGCGGCGAGGTGTTTATTGATTTACCCGAGGAGGCCAGATGAGCGATTTACGCGATAACGTTGTGTTTATTACCGGCGGCGGCTCCGGGCTGGGGCTGGCGCTGGTAGAACGCTTTATTGAAGAAGGTGCGAAAGTCGCCACGCTCGAGCTGTCCACAGCGAAGATTGCCAGCCTGCGCCAGCGCTTTGGTGAACACGTACTGGCGGTGGAAGGCAACGTGACCTGCTATGCCGACTACCAGCGCGCGGTGGATTGTATCCTCACGACCTTCGGCAAGCTGGACTGTTTTATCGGCAACGCGGGTATCTGGGATCACAACGCTTCGCTGGTCAATACGCCCGCCGAGGCGCTGGAAAGCGGCTTCCACGAGCTGTTTAACGTTAACGTGCTGGGCTATCTGCTGGGCGCCAAAGCCTGTGCCCAGGCATTAATCGCCAGCGAAGGCAGCATCATCTTTACCCTGTCTAACGCCGCGTGGTATCCCGGCGGCGGCGGGCCCCTGTATACCGCCAGCAAGCACGCGGCCACCGGGCTGATTCGCCAACTGGCCTACGAACTCGCCCCCAAAGTGCGGGTGAACGGTGTCGGCCCGTGCGGCATGGCGACCGATCTGCGCGGCCCGCAGGCGCTGGGGCAAAACGACACCTCGATTATGCAGTCGCTAACACCGGAGAAAATCGCCGCCATTCTGCCGCTGCAGTTTTTCCCCGATCCGGCAGATTTTACCGGCCCGTACGTGATGCTGGCGTCACGGCGCAACAACCGCACGCTGAGCGGCGTGATGATCAATGCCGACGCCGGTCTGGGGATCCGTGGGATCCGGCACGTCGCGGCTGGTCTGGATCTGTAAGGAGTCACCATGAACGAACAGATTATTGCCATCATCGGCGGCGGCCAGGCGGGAGCGATGGCCGCCGCCGCGCTACGTCAGCAGGGGTTTAGCGGACCGTTACACCTCTTTTCTGACGAGGCTCACCTACCCTACGAGCGCCCGCCGCTGTCAAAAGCGATGCTGCTGGACGATAACCCGCAGCTTCAGCTGGTTCTGCCCGCCAGCTGGTGGCAGGAACACAACGTGCAGTTGCATCTGGGCGTGACGCTTCGCGAGATCGATCGCGCAACCCGCACGTTAACGCTCGCCGATGGGCAAACCTACCGCTGGACTCAGCTGCTGCTGGCTACCGGGGCCGCCGCCAGGCCGCTACCGCTGCTGGATGCGCTGGGCGAGCGCTGTTTTACCCTACGTCATGCGGGAGATGCCGAGCGTCTCCGGGCTGCGCTACAGCCGGGGAAGTCGGTGGTCATCGTCGGCGCGGGCACCATTGGCCTCGAACTGGCGGCCAGCGCCACCCAGCGCGGCTGCCGGGTGACGGTGGTCGAACTGGCGTCAACGGTGATGGGCCGCAATGCCCCGGCTCCGGTACGCGATTATTTGCTGGCTCGCCATCAGTTAGCCGGCGTGCGGGTGTTGCTCAACAGCGCCATTGAGCACGCCGAAGCGGGCGAGTTTATCTCACTCACCCTGCAAAATGGCGAAACGCTACAGGCTGATACCGTGGTTTACGGTATCGGTATCGTGGCCAACGATGCACTGGCCCGCGAGGCGGGGCTGGAAACCGCTAACGGAATTATCGTCGATGCCGCCTGCACGACCGCCGACCCGGCGATTTTCGCCGCGGGAGATGTGGCGCTCACTCGCCAGCCGGACGGCTCCTTAAGGCGCATAGAAAGCTGGGAAAATGCCAACTTCCAGGCGCAGGTCGTCGCCGCCGCCATGCTCGGTTTACCCCTGCCGGAAGCCACGCCGGGCTGGTTCTGGACCGATCAACACAGCGATAACCTGCAGTTTGTTGGCGAAATGCAGGGAGAAAACTGGTTATGTCGTGGTGAACCGGGCGACAGAAAAGCCATTTGGCTCCAGCTACGTGAAGGCGCGCTGGCCGGCGCGGTAGCACTCAACAACGGGCGCGAAGTGCGCGTGCTGCGTAAGCTGATTCAGTCGGGACGCGTAGTCAGTGAAGACGCGCTTTGTGATGAAAGCGTACCGTTAAAGTCGCTATAGCAGGTGCGCACGACGGCCCCTTCTTATCAATGCGGTGAAGGGGCCATACCGAAGCACCATCCAATCTACTGATTTTTCGCCCCCGTGTGGCAGGCCACAAAATTGTGTATTACGTTTAAATCAAACGTACTTACACAAAGGAACTGCCATGAACTCGCTTCGCTATCTCGACTTTGGCGCTTCGCGCGATCTGCTGCTGCTGGTTGCCCGTATCGCTATCGTGCTGCTGTTTATTCTCTCCGGCTATCCCAAAATGCTCCACTACGATGGCACGGTGCAGTATATGGCTTCCATCGGTACACCAATGCCGGCGCTGGCGGCCATCATCGCGATCGTGATGGAAGTTCCCGCCGTTATTCTGGTGATTCTAGGGTTCTTTACGCGTCCGCTGGCGGTGATCTTTCTGTTCTATACGCTGGGGACGGCGGTGATTGGGCACCACTACTGGAACATGACCGGCGATGCGGTGATGCCAAATATGATTAACTTCTACAAGAACATCAGTATCTCGGGGGCGTTCCTGCAGCTGGCGATCGTCGGGCCGGGCAAAATCTCGTTAGATAAGCGCTGAGGGTTTGCCTGATGGCGGCTTCGCCTTATCAGGCCTACGAGTAGGACCGATAAGCGTAGCGCCATCGGGCATAAAAAAAGGCCGCATTCGCGGCCTTTTTCACATCACACGATCAACGCTTACGCGTAAACCGGGAAGCGTGCACAGATATCCAGTACTTTCGCTTTCACGCGTTCAATGGTGGCTTCATCATTGATGTTGTCCAGCACGTCGCACATCCAGCCAGCCAGCTCTTTCACTTCCGCTTCTTTGAAGCCGCGACGAGTGACAGCCGGGGAACCGATACGGATACCGGAGGTCACGAAAGGGCTCTTCGGATCGTTCGGGACGCTGTTTTTGTTCACGGTGATGTTGGCGCGGCCCAGGGCTGCGTCAGCTTCTTTACCGGTCAGGTTCTTATCAACCAGGTCCAGCAGGAACAGGTGGTTCTCGGTCCCGCCGGAAACCACTTTGTAGCCGCGGTTCAGGAACACTTCCACCATCGCTTTGGCGTTTTTCGCAACCTGCTGCTGGTAGACTTTGAATTCCGGCTCCATCGCTTCTTTCAGCGCCACCGCTTTACCGGCAATCACGTGCATCAGCGGGCCGCCCTGCGCGCTTGGGAACACGGCAGAGTTCAGTTTTTTGTACAGTTCTTCATCGCCGCCCTTCGCCAGGATCAGGCCGCCGCGCGGACCCGCCAGGGTTTTGTGGGTGGTGGTGGTAACAACGTGAGCGTGCGGAACCGGGTTCGGGTACACGTCAGCGGCAATCAGGCCCGCCACGTGCGCCATGTCGACGAACAGGTATGCGCCGATGCTGTCAGCGATTTCACGCATTTTTGCCCAGTCAACCACGCCGGAGTAGGCAGAGAAGCCACCGATAATCATCTTCGGCTTGTGCTCTTTGGCCAGCTTAGCCATCTCGTCGTAGTCAATTTTACCGGACTCATCAATACCGTAAGGGACGATGTTGTACAGTTTACCGGAGAAGTTAACCGGGGAGCCGTGAGTCAGGTGGCCGCCCTGCGCCAGGTTCATACCCAGAACGGTATCGCCCGGCTGCAGCAGCGCGGTGTAAACAGCGAAGTTAGCCTGAGAACCGGAGTGCGGCTGCACGTTAGCGTAGTCGGCGCCGAACAGTTCTTTCGCGCGGTCGATAGCCAACTGCTCAACGACATCAACGTATTCGCAGCCGCCGTAGTAGCGCTTGCCCGGATAACCTTCAGCGTATTTGTTGGTCAGCTGAGAACCCTGCGCCTGCATGACGCGCGGGCTGGTGTAGTTTTCGGAGGCGATCAGTTCAATGTGCTCTTCCTGACGTACTTTTTCTTGCTCCATAGCCTGCCACAGTTCGGCATCATAATCGGCAATGTTCATTTCACGCTTTAACATCCGCATCTCCTGACTCAGCTAACAATAAAATTTTGACCTGAAAAAGGCAGTCCTGTTGGACAACGGCCCACAGTATAACTGATTAGTTCTGTGATAACAGGTCTTGACAAACGAAATTACGCAAACGTTTACCTTCAAGCCACACAAGGGATTGAGCAATAAAGCGCTTCAGGGCGCAAATGGATTTCTTTTCAGGATTGTGATGCAAATAATTCACGTTGTAACGTCAGCAACGCATTATTACAAAGAACCATTTACATAGCAGGGTTATTTTTATAAGATGCATTTAACATGCAACAATTGATAATACGAAAGGAAGACCTGCCATGCTTGATGCTCATACTATCGCCACCGTTAAAGCCACGATCCCGCTGCTGGTAGAGACCGGCCCGAAGCTCACCGCCCACTTTTACGACCGGATGTTTACCCATAATCCGGAGCTGAAAGAGATTTTCAATATGAGCAACCAGCGCAACGGCGACCAGCGTGAAGCGCTGTTCAATGCTATTGCCGCCTACGCCAGCAATATTGAAAACCTGCCTGCCCTGCTGCCGGCGGTGGAGAAAATCGCCCAGAAGCACACCAGCTTCCAGATCAAGCCGGAGCAATACAATATTGTCGGCGCGCATCTGCTGGCGACGCTGGACGAAATGTTCAGCCCGGGCCAGGAAGTGCTGGATGCATGGGGTAAAGCCTACGGGGTACTGGCGGGCGTGTTTATCAATCGTGAAGCGGAAATTTATCAGGACAACGCCAGCAAAACAGGAGGTTGGGAAGGTACTCGCGCCTTCCGTATCGTGAAGAAAACCCCGCGTAGCGCGCTGATCGCCAGCTTTGAAATGGAGCCGGTAGACGGCCAGCCGGTAGCGGATTACCAACCGGGCCAGTATCTGGCGGTATGGCTGAAGCCCGAGGGCTTTGAGTTTCAGGAAATTCGTCAGTATTCACTGACCCGCAAGGCAGATGGCAGGGGTTACCGCATTGCGGTGAAGCGCGAAAACGGCGGTCAGGTGTCAAACTGGCTGCATAACGTGGCAAAAGAGGGGGATATTGTTCATCTGGTCGCGCCGGCAGGCGACTTCTTCCTCAATGTTGAACCACAAACGCCGGTGACCCTGATTTCCGGCGGCGTCGGCCAGACCCCCATGCTGGCAATGCTCGACACCCTGGCGAAAAGTCGCCATCCGGCGCAGGTGAACTGGTTCCACGCGGCGGAAAACGGCGAGGTTCACGCCTTTGCTGATGAAGTCAACGCGCTGGGCGCGGAGCTGCCGCACTTCACATCGCACCTGTGGTATCGCGCGCCAACCGAGGCAGACCGCCAGGCCGCCGCGTTTGATAGCGAAGGGCTCATGGCGCTGGAACCACTGGCCGCGAATCTACAGAACCCACAGATGCAGTTCTACCTCTGTGGTCCTGTGGCCTTTATGCAGCACGCGGCCAAACAGTTAGTGGCGCTGGGCGTCAGCAGCGATCGTATTCACTATGAATGCTTCGGACCGCATAAAGTGTTGTAATCTTTTCTTTCCAGACGGGCATGTTTTGCCCGTCTTCCTCCTCCATCCTACGCTCTGCAAGGTCAAAAAACCGCACAGCGAGTTGTGTTATGATTAATCTCCTGTCCCATTTTTTATCCTTTGGCGATTCATTTATATGCAACAACCGGTTGTACGCGTTGGCGAATGGCTGATCACGCCTTCTATTAATCAAATCAGCCGTGCAGGCCGACAGCTCACTCTGGAACCGCGATTAATCGATCTGCTGATGTACTTTGCCCAACATCCAGGACAAGTACTGAGCCGTGATGAACTGATCGATAACATCTGGATGCGTAACATCGTGACCAGTCATGTGGTCACCCAGAGCATTTCTGAACTACGCAAATCGCTGCGTGACGGCGACGATGGGCACATCGAATACATCATCACCGTACCCAAACGCGGCTATCAGCTGACGGCTGAAGTCACGTGGCTTGATGAAAGAGAAGAGAATCAAACACCTGAGACGCCGGTCGTCTCGCCTGCTCCTACGGTCACTCATGCTCCGGCAAACGCCCCTGTGGCCCCGCGACTCACTGCGGAACGCCGCTGGTATTCCAACGTCTGGACTCAGATCGCCTTCCTGCTCTCTTTGGGCGTGCTAATAGCGATGGTGTTACTGACCGTTATTCGTCCCCATCCGCAGATCACCCGCTCGCACCTGTTGCTGAACCCGCGCGACATCGACGTACGCTTTGAGCCGGGCGCATCGTGCAATAACTGGGTATCGCAACAGGCCTACGCGATTGGGCTGGGAACGCTGATTACCACCTCGCTGAATACCTATTCCACCTTTATGGTGCATGACAAAACCAACTACAACGTCAATGAGCCCAGCAGTTCAGGGAAAACGCTGACCATCAGCTTCGTCAACCAACGTCACTACCGCGCCCAACAGTGCTTTATGTCGGTACTGTTAGTGGATAACGCCGACAGTTCAAAGATGCTTGATAAGCGTTATTTCGTCACCGACGGAAACCTGGTGTCTATTCAGCGCGATCTTTTTGACAGCCTTTCTACCGCGCTGACGCAGCCATGGCCAGCACAGATGCAAACCATGCTGGCCCATCTGGATATGCCCCATCCGATGTCACTCGCGCAGTTCTATCAGGCGCTGTTATTAATTTCCCAGGGCGATGCGCCGTCTTTAACCAAGGCGAGCAGCATGCTCGATAGTATTATTAAGCTATCGCCCGATTTCGCCTATGGCTATGCCCAGAAAGCGATGGTGGATGTCTTGCGCCATTCTCAGCAACCGTTTGATAGCAGCCAGCTGGTGTCGTTAAGCCATGAATTAGAACATGTGGCCAATATGCCGGAACTGAAAAATAGCGCAGTATTATATCGTATTCAGGCAATTGATGCGTTAGGCAAAGGCAGTATTGATAACGCGTACGAGGCTATTAATAAAAGCATTGAGCTGGAAATGTCATGGCTTAATTATGTGGTGCTGGGAAAAGTCTACGAAATGAAAGGTGAGAATCGGCTTGCCGCTGACGCCTATATCACCGCTTTTAATTTACGCCCCGGTGATAATACGCTGTACTGGATTCAGAACGGAATATTTCAGACTTCGATAGAGAAAATTGTTCCTTATCTGCAAACCTTCCTGCCTAAAAACACTTAGCGGGCGTTGACCATCATTATCATGGTTAAATAAGGCCACGCAAGATGTAATATTGATGTTGTCGCAAGGTTTTAATTGTTACCTTGCGGCAACATCACCCCTCCCGCAAGAAGAAAACATACCACCTTGTAATTACTCAATATTTACCTTTCCATGATATAAACTTTTTATCCTGATATGTTAATGCAAAAAGCTAAACACCTCATTTTTTCGATGTTTGTGTTTATTTCACTTTAACTTTAGGACTTCTCTTAGCCTGCTCAGTAATATTGCCGTCAGTTGGTCGGGTCGCTCGCCATAGCTCACCTCGCGGTCCGGACTTAAAAATACTGCTCAGGAGAAACGAACATGAGTTCCGCTAAGAAGATTGGGCTATTTGCCTGCACCGGCGTTGTTGCCGGGAATATGATGGGGAGCGGCATTGCCTTATTACCTGCAAACCTCGCCAGCATCGGTGGTATTGCAATTTGGGGTTGGGTAATTTCTATTATTGGCGCGATGTCGCTGGCATATGTTTATGCGCGACTGGCAACCAAAAACCCACAACAGGGTGGCCCAATTGCCTACGCGGGTGAATTATCTCCGGCATTTGGTTTCCAGACCGGCGTGCTTTATTACCATGCCAACTGGATTGGTAACCTGGCAATCGGGATTACCGCCGTCTCTTATTTATCGACCTTCTTCCCAGTATTAAATGACCCGATTCCAGCGGGTATCGCCTGTATTGCCATCGTCTGGCTGTTCACCTTCGTGAATATGCTCGGTGGGACCTGGGTAAGCCGACTCACGACCATTGGTCTGGTGCTGGTGCTTATCCCGGTTGTCGTCACCGCCGTTATCGGCTGGCACTGGTTTGATATGGCAACCTATCAGGCTAACTGGAACACCTCGACAACCACCGATCCGCACGCGGTTATCAAAAGTATTCTGCTGTGCCTGTGGGCCTTCGTCGGCGTGGAATCTGCCGCCGTCAGCACCGGCATGGTGAAAAACCCGAAACGTACCGTGCCGCTCGCCACTATGCTGGGTACCGCGATTGCCGGTGTTATCTACATCGCCGCCACGCAGGTTATCTCCGGTATGTATCCGGCTTCCGTCATGGCCTCTTCCGGCGCACCGTTCGCCGTCAGCGCCTCGACTATCATGGGTAGCTGGGCTGCGCCAATGGTGTCTGCCTTTACCGCCTTTGCGTGCCTGACTTCTCTGGGTTCCTGGATGATGCTGGTTGGCCAGGCGGGCGTTCGTGCCGCTAACGATGGTAACTTCCCGAAAGTTTACGGCGAAGTCGACAAAAACGGCATCCCGAAAAAAGGCCTGCTGCTCGCCGCCGTCAAAATGACCGCGCTGATGATTATCATCACCATAATGAACTCCAGCGGCGGTAAAGCCTCTGACCTGTTCGGTGAACTGACCGGTATTGCGGTTCTGCTGACCATGCTGCCGTACTTCTACTCCTGCGTTGACCTGATTCGCTTCGAAGGCTTCAACATTCGTAACTCGGCGAGCCTGGTGTGCTCCATCCTGGGCTGTGCGTTCTGCTTTATCGCGCTGATGGGTGCCAACTCCTTCGAGCTGTCCGGCACCTTTATCGTCAGCCTGGTCATCCTGATGTTCTATGGCCGCAAAATGCATCAGCGTCAGCATGACGACCACGACAACAAACCGGCTGAAGTGCTCTAACCGCTAACCCCCCTATTTCTGCAGGCCCTTCCTCCCCTGCCGCTAACGCGGTGGGAAGGGCCTCCTTTACCTGGAAACATGACTATGACTATGAACGTTATTGCTATCATGAATCACATGGGCGTCTACTTTAAAGAAGAGCCTATCCGTGAGCTTCACCGCGCCCTGGAAGGCCTGAACTTCCAGATTGTTTACCCAAATGACCGCGAAGACCTGCTGAAGCTGATTGAAAACAACGCCCGTCTGTGCGGCGTGATCTTCGACTGGGATAAATACAATCTCGAGCTGTGTGAAGAGATCAGCGCGATGAACGAGTACATGCCCGTTTATGCTTTCGCTAACAGCTACTCCACCCTCGACGTGAGCCTCAACGATCTGCGCATGCAGGTTCGCTTCTTCGAGTACGCGCTGGGCGCCGCCGCCGATATCGCGGCTAAAATTCGCCAGAATACCGATGAATACATCGATACCATTCTGCCGCCGCTGACCAAAGCGCTGTTCAAATATGTTCACGAAGGCAAATACACCTTCTGTACGCCAGGCCACATGGGCGGTACCGCTTTCCAGAAAAGCCCGGTCGGCAGCATCTTCTATGACTTCTTCGGCCCGAATACCATGAAGTCAGACGTGTCGATTTCCGTTTCCGAACTGGGTTCTTTGCTTGACCACTCCGGCCCGCACAAAGAAGCGGAAGAGTATATCGCCCGCGTCTTTAACGCCGAACGTAGCTACATGGTGACCAACGGCACCTCTACCGCCAACAAGATTGTCGGCATGTACTCAGCGCCAGCAGGCAGCACCGTACTGATTGACCGTAACTGCCACAAATCGCTGACCCATCTGATGATGATGAGCGACATTACGCCAATCTACTTCCGTCCGACCCGTAACGCCTACGGCATTCTGGGTGGGATTCCGCAAAGCGAATTCCAGCACGCGACGATTGCCAAACGCGTGAAAGAGACGCCGAACGCCACCTGGCCGGTACACGCCGTTATCACCAACTCCACCTACGACGGCCTGCTGTACAACACCGACTACATCAAGAAAACGCTGGATGTGAAATCCATTCACTTCGACTCCGCGTGGGTGCCTTATACCAACTTCTCGCCGATTTATGCCGGTAAATGCGGGATGAGCGGTGGCCGTGTAGAAGGCAAAGTGATCTATGAAACCCAGTCTACGCACAAGCTGCTGGCCGCGTTCTCTCAGGCTTCGATGATTCACGTGAAGGGTGATGTCAACGAAGAGACTTTCAACGAAGCCTACATGATGCACACCACCACCTCTCCGCACTACGGTATCGTGGCCTCCACCGAAACCGCCGCGGCGATGATGAAAGGTAATGCCGGTAAGCGCCTGATTAATGGCTCTATCGAACGCGCGATCAAGTTCCGTAAAGAGATCAAACGTCTGAAAGGCGAATCCGAAGGCTGGTTCTTTGATGTCTGGCAGCCGGATCACATCGATGGCCCGGAATGCTGGCCGCTACGCTCCGACAGCCCGTGGCACGGCTTCAAAAACATCGATAACGAACACATGTACCTCGACCCGATCAAAGTCACCATTTTGACCCCGGGGATGAAGAAAGACGGCACCATGGACGAGTTCGGTATTCCGGCAAGCCTGGTGGCGAAGTATCTCGACGAGCGCGGCATCATCGTTGAGAAAACCGGCCCGTACAACCTGCTGTTCCTGTTCAGCATCGGGATCGATAAAACCAAGGCGCTGAGCCTGCTGCGCGCGCTGACCGAGTTCAAACGCGCGTTCGACCTGAACCTGCGCGTGAAAAACATCCTGCCGGCGCTGTACCGCGAGGCACCGGAGTTTTATGAAAACATGCGTATTCAGGAACTGGCGCAGAATATCCATAAACTGGTTGAGCATCACAACCTGCCGGACCTGATGTTCCGCGCGTTTGAAGTACTGCCGGAAATGGAAATGACGCCGTATGCCGCCTTCCAGAAAGAGCTGCACGGTGAAACCGAAGAGGTTTATCTCGATGAGATGGTAGGCCGCGTTAACGCCAACATGATCCTGCCGTATCCTCCGGGTGTTCCGCTGGTGATGCCGGGTGAAAAAATCACCGAGCAGAGCCGTCCGGTGCTGGAGTTCCTGCAGATGCTGTGCGAAATCGGCGCGCACTATCCGGGCTTCGAAACCGACATCCATGGCGCTTATCGTCAGGCTGACGGCCGTTACACCGTAAAAGTGCTGAAAGCAGCAAACAACAAATAATAAAAAAGTAGAGGGAAGCGGCATGCCGCTTCCCTTTTTTCACGCCGCAAGGAGTTCACATGAAAACACCCTCACAACCGCGCGCGATCTACTACATCGTGGCGATTCAAATTTGGGAATACTTCAGCTTTTACGGCATGCGCGCCCTCCTCATCCTTTATCTCACTCACCAGCTCGGCTTTAACGACAGCCATGCGATCAACCTTTTCAGCGCTTACGCTTCTCTGGTCTATGTGACCCCTATTCTGGGCGGCTGGCTCGCCGACCGCCTGCTCGGCAACCGCACGGCGGTGATTGCCGGTGCGCTACTGATGACGCTCGGCCACGTGGTGCTCGGCGTCGAATCCGACGCGACCTGGAGCCTGTATGTTGCGCTGGCGATAATTATCTGCGGCTATGGCCTGTTTAAATCCAATATCAGCTGCCTGCTCGGCGAGCTTTACGCGCCGGATGACCATCGCCGCGACGGCGGTTTCTCGCTGCTGTATGCCGCCGGAAATATCGGCTCCATCGCCGCGCCGATCGCCTGCGGGCTGGCGGCCCAATGGTACGGCTGGCACGTCGGCTTTGCGCTGGCGGGAGTCGGCATGTTTATCGGCCTGCTGGTGTTTTTAGGCGGCCACCGCCACTTCCGCCACACGCAGGGGGTAAATCGCCCGGCGCTGCGCGCGGTGAAATTTGTGCTGCCGACCTGGGGCTGGCTGGCGCTGATGCTGTGCGTCGCCCCCGTGTTCTTTACGCTGCTGCTGGAGAATGACTGGTCCGGTTATCTGCTGAGCATTGTCTGTGCCGCCGCCGCGGTGATTGTGGCGCGTATCATGCTGCGTTTCCCACAACAACGCCGCGCGCTGGGGCAGATCGTTCTGCTGATGCTGACCGGTACGCTGTTCTGGGTGCTGGCACAGCAGGGCGGCAGCTCCATCAGCCTGTTTATTGACCACTTCGTCAACCGCCACTGGTTGAATATTGAAGTGCCCACCGCGCTATTCCAGTCAGTGAATGCAATTGCGGTGATGTTCGCTGGCGTCGTGCTCGCCTGGCTGGCGCGTCCGGAAGGGGGGATTAGCTCGACGCTGCGGGTGTGGCTGAAGTTCGCCTTTGGCCTGGCGTTGATGGCCGCGGGCTTTATGCTGCTGGCGCTGAACGCACATGGTGCGCAGGTCCATGGCCAGGCGTCGATGGGAATGATGATCGTGGGTCTGGCGCTAATGGGGTTCGCGGAGTTGTTTATTGACCCGGTCGCGATGGCGCAAATTACCCGCTTGAATCTGCCCGGCGTCACTGGCGTACTGACCGGTATCTACATGCTGGCAACCGGCTCCGTCGCCAACTGGCTGGCGGGCGTGGTGGCACAAAAAACCACCGAATCGCAGATCAGCGAAACGGCTGTCGACGCCTACGGGCACTTTTTCTCACAGATGGGGGAATGGACGCTGGGTTGCGTGGCGCTGATTATGGTGCTGGTCGTCTTGAAACGTCTGCTCGGCTCGCCCAGCGCGCCGCTGGCGCAGGCTGACGAATAATACAAAGGCCGCCTGAAACTTTGTAGGCCGGATAAGGCGTTTACGCCGCCATCCGGCACCTCATGTAGGTCGGATGGCGCTTTGCTTATCCGGCCTACGCCGACCGCCTGCGTATCCCCGCAGGCAGATGAGGATGGGCTTAGATTGCCGCGTCGTCCTCTTCGCCGGTACGGATACGAATCACGCGCGCCACATCAAAGACGAAAATTTTGCCGTCGCCGATTTTGCCGGTCTGGGCGGTACGGATAATGGTATCCACGCAGGTATCGACGATATCGTCGGTGACCACGATTTCAATTTTTACTTTCGGCAGAAAGTCCACCATGTACTCGGCGCCGCGGTAGAGCTCGGTGTGGCCCTTCTGGCGACCAAAGCCTTTCACTTCCGTTACCGTCATCCCGGTGATGCCCACTTCCGCCAGCGCTTCACGGACGTCATCCAGTTTGAAGGGTTTAATAATCGCATCAATCTTTTTCATGGTATTCCTGTCGTTTTTATCGCGTAACCGGTTGCTTACCGTATCATAAATCACTCGTATGTACGGTGCTACTCTTTAAAATCGTTGGCGTCCAGTTCATGGCGCGAGAGTAATTTATAGAACTCGGTACGGTTGCGGCCCGCCATCCTCGCGGCATGGGTAACGTTACCTTTGGTAATTTGCAGCAGCTTGCGCAGGTAGTTAAGTTCAAACTGATTACGCGCCTCGACAAAGGTTGGCAGCGCGGTGTTTTCCCCTTCCAGCGCCTGCTCCACCAGCGCATCGCTGATCACCGGCGAAGAGGTCAGCGCCACGCACTGCTCAATCACGTTCACCAGTTGACGCACGTTGCCCGGCCAGTTGGCCGCCATCAGACGCTTCATCGCATCGGTAGAAAACGCGCGCACGAACGGTTTATGTCGGTCGGCGGCCTGGCGCAGCAGGTAGTTTGCCAGCAGCGGGATATCTTCGGTACGTTCGGCAAGCGTCGGAATCTTCAGATTCACCACGTTCAGGCGGTAGAACAGATCCTCACGGAATTCGCCGCGCGCCATCGCTTTCGGCAGATCCCGGTGGGTGGCGGAAATAATCCGCACGTTAATGTCCAGGTCGCGGTTGCTGCCCAGCGGGCGCACCTTACGCTCCTGCAGCACGCGCAGCAGCTTCACCTGCAGCGGCGCGGGCATATCGCCAATTTCATCGAGAAACAGCGTGCCGCCCTCAGCCGCCTGGAACAGCCCCTCACGGTTGCTGACCGCGCCGGTAAAGGCACCGCGAGCGTGACCAAATAGCTCGGACTCAAGTAGCTGTTCCGGCAACGCGCCGCAGTTAATCGCCACAAACGGCTTTGCGTGACGCGGGCTGGCATTATGAATCGCCTGCGCCAGAATCTCTTTGCCGGTACCGCTCTGGCCGTTAATCAGCACGCTAACGTCCGATTGCGCCACCATTTGCGCCTGCTCCAGCAGGCGCAGCATCAATGGGCTACGGGTGACGATGGCTTCCCGCCACTGCTCATCATTGGCAGGCGAAGAACGCGCTAACGCCTCATCGATGGCCTTATAGAGCGCATCTTTATCCACCGGCTTGGTTAAGAAACTAAACACGCCTTGCTGCGTGGCGGAAACCGCATCCGGGATCGAGCCATGCGCCGTGAGGATAATCACCGGCATACCCGGCTGCACTTTCTGGATTTCGCTGAACAGCTGCATGCCATCCATTTCGTCCATGCGCAGATCGCTAATCACCAGATCGATACGCTCTTTCGCCAGTACGCGAAGCCCCTGCTGACCGCTTTCCGCCGTATCGACGCGATAGCCTTCGCTAGCCAGGCGCATCCCCAGCAGCTTAAGCAGACCGGGATCATCATCCACCAGCAGCAGGTGCGCAGGTTTACGGTTACTCATGTTTATCCTCATCAGATGCCGCCGGATGTGATATATCAGCGCCCGGCTTACGGCTGGAAAGCTGGCGTTCAATGTCCGTCAGGTTTTGCAGTTTGCGGGTGGTGAGATCCAGTTCAGCCTGGAGCTGCTGCTGCTGCAGACGCAGCGCGTCCAGCTGACCATCGCTGGTTTCCTGCAGTTTGCTATAGCGCAGTCGCTCCTCGGACAATGACAATTGCAGCGCCTGACCATCGCGCCATACCTGGTAGAGCGGACGAATGCGGGTAGGAATTTGCGGGCTCAGCGCGTCAATGTCGCTGACCAGCTGACGTCGCTCCGCGGGGGCAATTTTGGCGTTTGCCAACAGGATGCCGCGCTTAAACGCGCCCTGCCAGCTGTCAGCAGCCAGAGAGTTCGCTTCGGCACGGGCGCGGGCCGCCGCCAGACGGTCGGCACAGTCCATACCGCGCAACCAGTAAAGTGGATTGTTTTCGGCAGTACCGCCATTCAGCGACCAGATGTCATCGCAATCGGTCGACAGATAATCCGCCACCTGCTGTCGCGGCTCGCTGACCTCGCCGCTGGCGCCCGCATTGTGCGGTAAAAGCGTGGCGTTACATCCGGAGAGCATCACGCAGGCCAGGCCTAACAGGCCATCTCGCCACTGCCGTAGTCGTTGACCCGTACGTGCTAATCGTTGGGGCATAGTCACTCGATATTGATTTAGGTGGTTGTTTTTTCAAGCCCAGGGGCCGGAAGCTCGATGCGAAAACAGACGTTGCCGTCCTGAGCGTCAAGGAGATGCAGTTCGCCGTGCATTTTGCGCACTGAATCGCGCGCCAGGCTTAACCCCAGACCGCTCCCTTTCACCGCGCCTTTGCGCTGGTGGCTGCCCTGGAAGAAAGGCTCGAAAATCATTAATTTTTCTGCGTCCGGGATAGGTGAGCCGGTATTGATGACATCAATAGAAACACGCCCCCCTTCCCGACGGCTTCGGAGATAAATGTTACCGGATTCAGTGCCATAGTGCACCGCATTCGAGTAGAGATTATCCAGTGCATTCATTAATAGCGTCGGCTCCGCCAGGCAGCCAGCCGCCTGCAGGTCGACCTGCGTGCGCATCATTTTAGCTCGCGCGGGCAGGCTGTGCGCGGAAACGACCATCTCGATCAACGGCGCCAGCGCGACATACTCCATCCGTACGGCAGTTTCGCTGAGCTTACGGTTATAGTCCAGCAGCTGTTCAATCAGGGTTTGCAGGTTGCGGCTGCTGCTATCAAGAATAGCAACCACCTCTTTTTGCTCGGCGGTAAGCGGCCCAACCACCTGGTCGGCCAGCAGTTCGGTACCTTCGCGCATGCTGGCAAGCGGCGTTTTTAACTCGTGAGAAAGGTGACGCAGAAACTGATGGCGCTGTGATTCCAGCCACGACAGACGCTCGCTCAGCCAGATAATGCGCTGCCCGACGGATCGCAGCTCGCGCGGGCCACGGAACATCACTTCGCCATCCAGCGATTGCCCTTCCCCCAATCGGTTAATCATACTCTCAATGCCCTTCACCGGCCCGATGATCATGCGGGTAAACAGCAGCACCATCGCCAGACTTACCAGGAACAGCACCAGCGCCTGCCAGCCAAAGAACTGGCCGCGCTCGGCAATTGCCTGCTGAAGCTGCTGCCCACGGGAGAAGACGACGGTGCGGGTGGCCTGCACCAGTTCAGCGTTGGCGCTGGAGAATGCTTCCAGCCGGGCCAACGCCTCTTTCTGCGGGCCGCTGTTCGTGCACTGAAGCTGCGTCAGGTCGTGCAGATTCTGGCGCAGCCGCTGGTAAAGGGTTTCATCAGGCAGCACGCCAGCATGCGCGTCCAGCATATCGCTATAGCGCTTCCGTTGATTCTGGTACACCTTCGCCAGCGTAGGGTCATCCAGCACGCAATACTGGCGGTAACTACGCTCCATATCCAGCGCGACATTAGCCATCGCTTCACTGCGGCGAGCGTCGATAAGCGTGGTGCGGTTAGTCTGCTCGGCCTGCGCGCTCAGTATGTTCAGGCTCTGCCAGGCCTGCCACGCCAGCACCAGCAGCGGAAGCAGAATCAGCAGAAAGGCCAGCGTCACCAGTTGGCGCAGCGATCGGGGCGAAAGAGAGAGGCGTTTCAACGGAGGTGTCTCAGTAAATCAACGTACCGGAATGCTAACTGAGGATATCGGCGAGGAAAAGGCCAGAAATAACAAAGCCGGGCAAAAGCCCGGCTTTGTTATGGAATAAGGCGGTGCCTAACTCAACGTTTCGCCCGATGGTTGATAAAGCAGCGCTATTATCAGTTGCTGGACGGCAGGCACCTTGTTGTGCGTCATTCGAAGTTTATGTAGCACGTCCCGAAGGGGCTGACATAAGAAGGTGAATGAGCCACTGGTTAATATTATGCACGATGTGTGCCAATATTCAAAACAATAAATTAACACAATGAAATATATGGAAAATATATGAAAAAATCGCAGTTAACGAATTGCGCGTCATTCACTCACAATGTCGCCGATTAGAGACACTCTTTTCCAGAAAAAATAAATAACATAAAAATCAGATAATTAAGCGTCTCCATTTGGAGACACTGACCTGGGCGATATGTCGGGATTTACCGACACCCGCGCAATACCGGTATCACGTTGTTCGCCCTATCGACACCGCAGAATAAAAAAAGCCCCTCCGAAGAGGGGCTGGAAGGATTAGCCAAGCTGCTTACGCGCGTTACGGAAGATACGCATCCACGGGCTGTCCTCGCCCCAGTTTTCCGGGTGCCAGGAGTTCGCCACGGTACGGAACACACGTTCCGGGTGCGGCATCATGATAGTGACGCGGCCGCTTTCGTTGGTGACCGACGTAATGCCGTTCGGCGAGCCGTTCGGGTTCGCCGGGTAGGCTTCGGTTACCTTACCGAAGTTATCGACGAAGCGCAGCGCCACCAGACCTTTGCTTTCCAGCGCGGCAAGGTGTGCGCCGTCACGCACTTCCACATGACCCTCTCCGTGGGAAACGGCGATCGGCATGCGGGAACCTTCCATCCCGGCCAGCAGCAGCGACGGGCTGCTGGTCACTTCCACCAGGCTGAAACGCGCTTCAAAACGGTCAGAGTGGTTACGCACAAAGCGCGGCCACAGATCGCTGCCCGGAATCAGCTCGCGCAGATTCGACATCATCTGGCAGCCGTTACACACGCCCAGCGCCAGCGTCTGCGGACGATGGAAGAAGGTTTCAAACTCATCGCGTACGCGGTTGTTGAACAGAATCGATTTCGCCCAGCCTTCCCCTGCGCCCAGCACGTCGCCGTAGGAGAAACCGCCGCAGGCCACCAGCGCCTGGAAGTCCGCCAGACCGGTGCGTCCTGCCAGCAGGTCGCTCATGTGGACATCGATAGCGTCAAAGCCCGCACGGTGGAAGGCGGCCGCCATCTCAACGTGGGAGTTCACGCCCTGCTCGCGCAGTACGGCCACTTTTGGGCGCGCACCGGTGGCAATATACGGTGCCGCAACATCCGCAGCGATATCGAAGGTGAGCTTCACGTTGAGGCCAGGATCGTTATCGTTGGCTTTCGCTTCATGTTCCTGATCGGCACATTCCGGGTTATCGCGCAGACGCTGCATCTGCCAGGTGGTCTCTGCCCACCACATACGCAACGTGGTGCGGCTTTCGCTGAACACCGGCTGACCGTTGGCGGTCAGGGTGAAGCGGTCGCCTTCAACGGCTTTACCGAGGAAGTGCACGCAGTCGGCCAGACCGTTGGCCGCCAGAATCGCTTCCACCGCCTCACGGTCAGCGACGCGCACCTGAATCACCGCCCCCAGTTCTTCGTTGAACAGCGCGGCCAGACGATCGTCGCCAAGGCTGGCAACATCCGCTTCCACGCCGCAGTGCCCGGCAAAGGCCATCTCTGCCAGGGTGACCAGCAGGCCGCCGTCAGAACGGTCGTGGTAGGCCAGCAGCTTACGCTGTGCGACCAGCGCCTGAATCGCGTCGTAGAAGCCTTTCAGCTGCGCCACGTCGCGCACGTCGGCCGGCTTATCGCCCAGTTGACGGTAAACCTGTGCCAGCGCCGTTGCGCCCAGCGCGTTGTGGCCCTTGCCGAGATCAATCAGCAGCAGGGCGTTGTCTTCGGTGACCAACTGCGGCGTAATGGTGTGGCGAACATCTTCCACGCGGGCAAAGGCGGAAATCACCAGCGACAGCGGCGAGGTCATTTCGCGCTGTTCGTTGCCTTCCTGCCAGCGGGTTTTCATCGACATCGAGTCTTTACCCACCGGAATGGTGAGGCCCAGCTGCGGACACATCTCTTCACCGATGGCTTTCACCGCTTCGTACAGACCGGCATCTTCACCCGGGTGACCCGCGGCGGACATCCAGTTTGCCGACAGCTTAATATGTTTGATATCGCCGATCTGCGTGGCGGCGATGTTGGTCAGCGCTTCCCCTACAGCCAGACGAGCGGAGGCAGCGAAGTCCAGCAGCGCGACCGGCGCACGTTCGCCGATTGCCATCGCTTCACCGTAGTAGCTGTCGAGGCTGGCGGTCGTGACCGCACAGTTAGCTACCGGAATCTGCCACGGTCCCACCATCTGATCGCGCGCCACCATACCGGTAACGGTACGGTCGCCGATGGTCACGAGGAAGGTTTTCTCAGCGACGGTCGGCAGGTGCAGCACGCGGTTGACCGCGTCAGCCAGCGTAATCTGCTCGCGCGCCAGCGCTTCGCCCTTCGCTTTCAGCGTCTGTACATCGCGCGTCATCTTCGGCGTTTTACCTAACAGCACATCCAGCGGCATGTCGATCGGCTGGTTGTCAAAATGGCTGTCGCTCAGGGTTAAATGCTGCTCTTCAGTCGCTTCACCAATCACCGCATACGGCGCGCGCTCGCGCTTACACAGTTCGTCAAACAGCGGCAACTGGTCGGCGGCAACCGCCAGCACGTAACGTTCCTGAGATTCGTTACACCAGATTTCCAGCGGGCTCATACCCGGCTCGTCGCTGAGGATATCGCGCAGCTGGAATTTACCGCCGCGACCGCCATCGCTTACCAGCTCCGGCATGGCGTTGGACAGACCGCCCGCGCCGACGTCGTGAATAAACAGAATCGGGTTGGCATCGCCCATCTGCCAGCAGCGGTCGATAACTTCCTGACAGCGGCGTTCCATTTCCGGGTTATCGCGTTGTACGGAGGCGAAGTCGAGATCGGCATCAGACTGACCGGAGGCCATAGAGGATGCCGCGCCGCCGCCGAGGCCGATGTTCATCGCCGGGCCGCCGAGAACGATCAGCTTCGCGCCAACGACGATCTCGCCTTTCTGCACGTGATCGGCGCGAATGTTGCCGATCCCGCCCGCCAGCATGATCGGCTTGTGGTAGCCGCGCAGCTCTTCGCCGTTGTGGCTGTTAACCTTCTCTTCGTAGGTACGGAAGTAGCCGGTCAGCGCCGGGCGACCAAATTCGTTGTTGAATGCCGCGCCGCCCAGCGGGCCGTCGGTCATGATATCCAGCGCGGTAACAATACGTTCCGGTTTGCCGAAATCTTCTTCCCACGGCTGTTCGAAGCCAGGAATACGCAGGTTGGAAACGGAGAAGCCCACCAGCCCGGCTTTCGGCTTCGCGCCGCGCCCGGTGGCGCCTTCATCACGAATTTCACCGCCGGAGCCGGTTGCCGCGCCCGGCCATGGAGAGATGGCGGTCGGGTGGTTATGGGTTTCCACCTTCATCAGGATATGGGCTGGCTCCTGATGGAAATCGTAGCGACCGGTTTTGTGGTCGGCAAAGTAGCGCCCGACTTCAGAGCCTTCCATCACCGCGGCGTTGTCTTTATAGGCAGACAGCACGTGGTCCGGAGTGGTTTCGAAGGTGTTTTTAATCATTTTAAACAGCGACTTCGGCTGCTGTTTACCGTCGATAATCCAGTCGGCGTTAAAAATCTTGTGGCGACAGTGTTCGGAGTTGGCCTGCGCGAACATGTACAGCTCGATGTCGTTCGGGTTGCGCCCCAGTTTGCTGAACGCGTCCTGCAGATAGTCAATTTCATCCTCCGCCAATGCCAGGCCGAGACGCACGTTGGCGTCAATCAGCGCCTGACGGCCCTCACCGAGCAGGTCGACGCTGGAGACCGGCGCAGGCTGGTGATGCGCAAACAGTTTTTCCGCATCCTGCAAGGAAGCAAACACGCTCTCCATCATGCGATCGTGCAGTTCTGCCGCCACGGCGTTCAGCTGCGCTTCGGTCAGGCTTGCGGCTTCAACGTAGTACGCCACGCCGCGTTCCAGACGCAGCACCTGCTGCAGACCGCAGTTGTGGGCGATGTCAGTAGCTTTGGAAGACCAGGGAGAGATAGTGCCAGGACGGGGAGTGACGAGCAGCAGTTTACCGGTAGGGGTATGGCTGTTCAGGCTCGGGCCATACTGCAACAGTCGCTCGAGTCGGGCCCGCTCGTCTTCGGTCAGCGGCGCGTCCAGGTCGGCAAAATGGACATACTCGGCGTAAATATTGCTTACCGGGAGGTTGGCTGCCTGAAACCGCGTCAGCAGTTTGTTAATACGAAATGCAGACAGTGCAGGCGAACCACGCAGAATTTCCATCATAAGTCTCTCGTCTTCTCAGCTTTCAGTGTGCGCAATGGGGGAGAACGGCGGCTATTATAGAGAATCCTGCGCCCTGACGAAACCGTTTGCGTCGAAATAAAATCATCTCTCGTCTTTATCAATAGATGTGACACACATCGCGAATCAGTTGCCAACTGGCGCAATCTTAAGCAAAATGCCGCTCATTCTGTAACAAACCGTAATGTTATCAGGGACCTCCACGGATACTGCAGCGAATTAACTATTTGAAAAAATTAAAGATTAATTATCTGCTCATCGGCGTCGTCACGTTGCTGCTGGCAGCGGCCCTCTGGCCCTCACTCCCCTGGTTTGGCAAACCAGAGAACCGCATCGCCGCGATTGTGGAGCGGGGGGAGCTGCGCGTCAGTACCGTGCAGTCGCCGCTGACCTACGCCACCATTAACGGCAAAGTGTATGGGCTTGATTACGAGCTGGCACAACAGTTTGCCGACTACCTCGGCGTCAAGCTGAAGGTGACCGTGCGCCAGAATATCAGCCAGCTGTTTGACGACCTGGACCACGGCGATGCCGATTTACTGGCTGCAGGCCTGGTCTATAACAGCGAACGCGTACAAAGCTACCAGCCAGGGCCAACCTACTATTCCGTATCACAACAGCTGGTCTACCGCGTTGGCAGCTACCGCCCGCGTAGTCTGAGCAACGTCACCGCAGACCAACTCACCGTCGCGCCGGGGCAGGTAGTCATCAACGACCTGCAGACGCTTAAAGAGAAGAAATACCCCGATCTGGCCTGGACGGTGGATGATAAACGCGGCTCGGTCGATCTCATGCAGGCGGTCATCGACGGTAAGCTCAACTACACGATTGCGGATTCCGTCGCCATCGGCCTGTTCCAGCGTGTACACCCGGAGCTGGCGGTGGCTCTCGACGTCACTGACGAACAGCCGGTAACCTGGTTTAGCCTGAAAGACAACGACAATACGCTTTCAGCGGCGATGCTCGACTTCTTCAATAATATGAATGAAGACGGCACCCTCGCCCGCCTGGAGGAAAAGTACCTTGGGCACGGCGACGACTTTGACTACGTCGATACGCGTTCTTTCCTGCGCGCGGTGGATAACGTCCTTCCCGACCTGCAGCCGCTCTTTGAAAAGTACGCCAGCGCAATAGACTGGAAGCTGCTGGCGGCCATCTCCTACCAGGAATCGCATTGGGACCCGCTGGCAACCTCGCCGACCGGGGTACGCGGCCTGATGATGCTGACCAAAAATACCGCTCAGAGCTTAGGTCTGAGCGATCGCACCGACGCCGAGCAGAGTATCAGCGGCGGCATGCGTTATTTGCAGGACATGATGGATAAGGTACCGGACAGCGTGCCGCAGGAAGAGAAAATCTGGTTTGCGCTCGCCGCCTATAACATGGGCTACGCCCATATGCTCGACGCCCGCGCGCTGACGGCCAGGCAAAAAGGCAACCCGGATAGCTGGGCGGACGTCAAACAGCGTCTGCCGCTGCTCAGCCAGAAGGCATGGTATAGCAAGTTGACCTATGGCTACGCGCGCGGCCATGAGGCCTATGCCTACGTCGAGAACATCCGGAAGTACCAGATAAGCCTGGTAGGCTATTTGCAGGAAAAAGAGAAGAAGGCGACGGAGCGGCTGGAGATCGCAGAGGCTTACCCGGTGGTGACCCTGGATGAGCTTCACCGCGACAACAACCTTTTCGGGCTGTTCTCCTTTTTACGCCAGGACAACCAGAGCGGCAACGACGCCTCTCTGCTCTATTTTCCGGCGAAACACTAGATTACCGTTCAAAAACGCCGACAGCGTCACGCTCGTTTCCGCGCCAGTGCCAAATCAAGCCGATGACTCGGCAAAGACGCTGTTATCTAATACCTCTATGCTCAGGTCGTATCGCTAATACGGCCAACTATCCCATGAGTTCAATGAGGTTTGTATGGAAACAAAAACGGCGTCTCCCTGGAGATTACGGCTTGGTTTTTCCGTAGCCGATATTTCCTGTAATTTAGTGTGGCAATTAATTTCATTATATTTAATGTATTTTTATACCGATATCATGAAGCTCCCTGCCTATTATATCGGCATTATGTTTTTGATTACGCGCCTGGCCGACGGGGTCACGGATGTATTAATGGGGATCCTCATTGATAATACCAGTACCCGTTGGGGCCGCTGTCGTCCGTGGCTGGCGATTGGCGCCATCCCTTTTGGCCTGTTATGTATTCTCGCCTTTTATATTCCAGACTTCGGCACTACCGGCAAACTAATATGGGCGTTTATCACCTATTTTTTATTATCGGTGATGTTTACGGTGGTCAATATTCCGTATAACGCGATGCTGCCTTTCTTAAGCAACGATGCGCATGAGCGTACCGTGCTATCCTCCGTGAGAATAATGTTCAGTTTTATTGGTTCGACGATTGTCTCGGTCGCCACGTTGCCATTGGTCAATTGGTTGGGCAACGGAAATCAGGACCGTGGATTTATCTATACCGCCACGCTGTTCGGCGTGCTGTCGACTTTCTTTCTGTTTGTCAGCTTTTGCAACGTGAAAGAGCGTTACGCCATTACGCCGGAAAAGATGACCCTGCGCCGCGCCTGGCAGGGGCTCAAAGAGAACACGCCGTGGAAGGTGTTCGCCATCAATATTCTTTTTATGTGGGGCGCGTTCTTTTTACAGTCCGGCGCGCTTATCTACTTCTTTAAATATTACGTCGGCAATACCGCCCTCACCTCCGTAGCGGCAGGTATCGCCTCATTTGTGCCGCTGCTGGGTACGCTGACCGTACCGTTCCTCGCCAAACGGCTGCGCAAGATTCAGGTGTATCAGTTGGCCTGCGCCGTCAACCTCGGCGGTATGGTCATTATGATGCTCTCCGGCGTCAACGTCTGGGGGCTGATGTCCGGCGCGGTGCTGCTGGCGCTGGGCTTCGGGCAGCGTAATGCTATCTATTTTTCCATGCAGGCCGATCCGGTGGACTACGGCGAGTGGAAAACCGGCATCAACACGGCGGGTATTCTTACCTCGGTAAACGGTTTTATCGGCAAGGTGGCGATGGCGGCAGCCGGGGCATTGAGCGGCTTTATGCTCTCGGCTACCGGTTACGTCGCGGAAGCGCAGCAGTCGGCGGCGGCGATTATGGCAATTAAAGCCTGCTATCTGTGGATCCCGGCGGGGTTAATTGTGGTTTCGATGCTGTGGATGGGGCGTTTTTATACTCTCGATAACCAGTATGAAGAGATTAAGAAGCAGCTCGCAGAACAAAAATTACTGAATGCAGAAGGTCTGGGGAATTGATGATGACAATGCGTAATGCACGCGCAAAATGGATCTGGCTGGCCGGTGACTTTGAGATCCGCCACGCGTTATTGCAAAACCTGCAGCGCGAAGAGCGCGGTTTCGACTGGCCCGCCTATTGGCACCTGGAAGACTGCTGCAAAAGCGTGATCTTTACCCGCCGCTACTGTTTTAGCGAACCGCAGACCTTCACCGTACAGGTAGAAGGTTCCGGCTACGCGCTGATTGACGGCAAAAAACAGCCGCTGCACGGCCCGCTGACCTGCCCGGCGGGCGAGCAAACGCTCACCTTCTACGTCGCCAATGCCAGCGGGCTTCCCGCGCTGCGCGCCGAGGGTGAGCAAATTTTCAGCGATGAAAGCTGGTTTGCCAGCGACTATATCGATACCGCGCCGGCGGGCTGCGATGCGCTCTATACCTCAGCGCAGACCTCTCCCAACGCCGTTAACTTTGAGCGTGAACCTCGGCTGCCGGTGAGTGAACGCGCGATGAATGGCGGCGTGCTGTACGATTTCGTGCGCGTCGTGAATGGGCAGCTCGCGGTCAGCTTCAACAGCGATACGCAACCGCCGGTGACGCTGTGCTATGGCGAATCCCAGGCGGAAGCGCTGGACACTCAATATTGCTACTACTCGCAGACGAACGTCACGCCGGATTCAACAATCCGTAAACGCGCCTTCCGCTACGTTTTTATTCCCGACGTCGCACATGGCGCAGTCAGCCTGGCGGCGGAGCATGAATTTATCGCCAAACCACGCTGCGCCAGCTTCCGCAGCAACGACCCGCTGATCGATCAGATCTGGCAGGTTTCGCGCGAGACGTTTGCCCTGTGCAGCGATCTGTTTTTCATTGATGGCGTGAAGCGCGACCGCTGGATCTGGTCGGGCGATGCCTGGCAGTGCACGCTGATCAACCCGTATCTGTTTTTCGATGAAGATATCAACCGCCGTACCCTGCTCGCCCTTCGCGGTCGCGACCCGATGCGCCAGCATATCAATACCATCGTCGACTACTCGCTGCTGTGGGTGATTAATATTGAGAAACACTACCTGATGAGCAACGATGCGGAGTTTGTCCATCAGGTATACGGCAAAATGGTCAGCCTGATGGAATGGCTGATGCCCGATATCGACGAAAGCGGTTTTATTCGCGGTAAAGAAGGCGACTGGATTTTTATCGACTGGGCCGAAATCGATAAAACCGGCGCGGTGTGCGCTGAACAGATGCTGCTGCTGAAGGCCTGGCGCTCGCTGGCGCTGTGCGCGGAGATCGTCGGTGCGGATCCTGCCGAGTGGCAGCGGCGGGCCGATAAGCTGGCAAAAAACATCGACCTTTTTTTCTGGGACGAAGCGCAAGGCGCCTATATCGATAGCTATGAGAGCGGTAAACGTCACGTGACTCGTCATGCCAACATCTTCGCGCTGATGTTTGATACCGTAACCCCCGAGCGGCGACAGACCATCGTCGAGCGAGTGCTGATGAACGAGGCTATTGCCCCCATCGTCACCCCCTACTTCACCTTTTTCGAGCTGGATACGCTGTGCCAATGTGGCCGACAGGATGTGGTCTGGCAACGGATGCGCGATTACTGGGGCGGCATGCTGGCGCTGGGAGCAACAACTTTCTGGGAAGAGTACAACCCGGATATTAAAGGCGACGAACACTACGCGATGTACGGTGACAAGTTTGGTAAGAGCCTGTGCCACGCCTGGGGAGCGAGCCCGCTCTACCTGCTGGGGCGCTACTTTATCGGGCTACATCCGCTAACGCCGGGGTATGAAACCTTCGCCATTGAGCCATGGTTTGCGCCTTTTAGCATGCTGGACTGCACATTGCCGATTAAAGAGGGTGAAGTCACGCTCACCTTACGCGACAATCAGCTGACGGTTTGCGCCTCCCGCGGCGGCGGCGTGCTCCGACTGCACGGCGAAAGCTGGCCGCTTCACGCCGGGGAAGCATTAACGCTGCCAGTTACTTAACGATGTCAGGAGAGGAAAAATGAAGATTATGCTCGCCCAGGACTACTTCCTCTCCGATACCCACGCGTTTTCGCTGTTCAGTTCACGCGATCAGGAGATGGCGGATATACACGGCCATGATTTTCACGAAATCGTCATCGTGAAAGAGGGCTGCGGATTTCATATCATCAACGATCGCGTCAATCTGGTCTTTAAGGGCGATTTTTTCTTCGTCTCCGCCAACGACATTCACTATTACGAATCCACCCGGCATCTGTCGCTGATTAATATCCTGCTGCGCCGCGACGGCGAGTTTCAGTTCGTAAAATCGCTGCTGCCTCTGCTTATACAGCTTCAAATGCAGACCCGCGAGCGGCCATCCTCATTAAACGAAGCGGCGCTGGCGCGCGTGGTGCAGCTGGCAGGTGAGATTCACAGCAAAACGGATGATGATTATGACAGTACTTATTTCGTCACAACCGAAGCCATACTTTTGACGATTGTTGGCATGCTGATGGAAAGCAGCGTCAGATTACCGCGGGGCGGTCGTTATGATGATAAAAAACGACGGTTGTTGTGCAGCATTCGGGACAATTTGCAACATGACGTCATCTGGGAGCATCTGGCGGAAGAGTGCGCCATTCCCAAACGCACTTTGTACCGGTTTATCAAGGAGTTTACTGGCTTTACGCCGGAACAGTTCGTCCAACGCTACCGACTGTTGAAAGCGCAAGAAATGCTGCGTACCACCGAACGCTCGGTGGCCAGTATTGCCCGCGCCTGCGGATTTAGCTCATTGCCCCGTTTAACCGAAGCCTACAGCCGTTTTTTTCAACATTCACCGAGTGCGGAAAGAGAAAAACGGACGGTGGCGTAGCTCCCCCCCGTTACAGGCTATTTTTTAGCGACTGCTTCAGCGCCTTGTGCTGCTGACGGCGATGGCGAAAGAAGTCGCTCAGCATGGCCGAACACTCATCCGCCAGCACCCCTTCCGTGATTTCAACGCGATGGTTCATTCCAGGATGATGCAGGACGTCAATCAGTGAACCGGCCGCGCCGGTTTTAGCATCACGCGCGCCAAACACCAGCTGGCCAATACGCCCATGCACCATCGCTCCCGCGCACATCACGCACGGTTCCAGGGTAACGTAGAGGGTCGTGTCGATCAAACGATAGTTCTGCAGCACCACCCCACCCTGGCGTAGCGCCATAATTTCAGCATGTGCCGTCGGATCGTGACGGCCAATCGGCCGATTCCAGCCTTCGCCAATCACCTGATTATTGTGTACCAGTACCGCGCCAACCGGCACCTCGCCCTCTTCCCAGGCACGACGAGCCAGCACCAGCGCGTGGCGCATCCAGTATTCGTGATTTTGTTCAATGTCGGACAACGTCGGGACTCCAGGTTTTCAAACGCGGCGCATTATACACAATATCCAGCAAAGCGCAGCGCCCGCTATTCCAGCTGTTCCAGCTCGCCGTGCGGCGTGACGCGCCAGCGATGCTCACAGAAAAAGAGCAGTGGGTTATCCTGCTTGCTGTCGCTGTAACCACTGTACAGGCGCAGCGGCGCGCCAAGGCGCTGCTCCAGTTGCACCACCTTTTCATGGCCAAGGCAGCGCACCGACAGTACCCGGCCACCCAGCGCACGTTGCATCTGGCTGCCGATAAGGTTCACGCGCGACATCCAGGGCGCATCGGCATAGACACGCTCTACCAACGTTTGCGGCGAGCCGGTAATCAGCCACACGTCGGCCTCATGATGCTGGAGATAGTTGTCTAAACGCGCCTGCACCACCGGAAAGGGCGTCACCGTAGCGCGAAACCAGATAATAAAGCTCGCCTCCAGCGCATTGAGCGTGGCTTCCCGCCGCCCAAAGGTGCAGCCCCACAGCAGAACGCTCATCGGCCAGCGGGCCGCGCGACCTTTGATAAGCATCGCCAACCCAATGGCGGGAAGCAGCGGCAGCACCAAGAGCATGTTAAGCGGCAGGCGATGCAGCAAATAGCGGATAAACGACCCGAACAGGTCCTGTTGGTGCAGCGTACCGTCAAGGTCGAAAAACACCACGCGGCGAGAGTGGCTAGTCAAAAGCGTCTCCTGTATTCCTGAGCAAATCATCCCACAGACTAGCAGATTGCCAACCGTCTTTCGCCAAACGGCGACTTAACGGACGTGATGCGCGAAAAGAGTTGCGTTTTTGCCGGTGCATGGAATATTTAATTCGGTATATTCCGGTATAATAGAATACATAATTCTTGCAGATGATCAGAACGATGTTCTGGCGCAAGGTGGCGATCTTGCCCATGAGGTTCTTATGAATTGTCTAATCAGTATCCGCCAGCGTTATCCTCAGCTGGCGCAAAGCGATCGTAAGCTGGCGGATTTTATTCTGGCGCAGCCGGACCAGGCGCGTCATTTAAGTTCACAGCAGTTGGCCAGTCAGGCTGGCGTCAGTCAGTCCAGCGTGGTGAAATTCGCCCAAAAGTTGGGCTTTAAGGGTTTCCCGGCGCTGAAGCTGGCGCTCAGCGAGGCGCTGGCCAGCAACGTCAACCCGCACTCGGTGCCGGTGCATAATCAGATTTGCGGCGACGATCCGCTACGGCTGGTCGGCGAGAAGCTAATTAAAGATAACGTCGCGGCAATGCATGCTTCACTGGACGTTAACAGTGAAGACAAACTGCTGGAGACCATCAACCTGCTACGCGGCGCGCGGCGCATCATTCTCACCGGCATTGGCGCTTCCGGGCTGGTGGCGCGTAATTTTAGCTGGAAGCTGATGAAAATTGGCTTCAACGCCGTGGCGGAGCTTGATATGCACGCCCTGCTCGCCACCGTTCAGGCGATGGCGCAGGACGATCTGCTGTTAGCCATCTCTTATTCCGGCGCGCGTCGCGAGATCAATCTCGCTGCCGACGAAACGTTACGGGTAGGCGGCAAAGTGCTCGCCATTACCGGCTTTTCGCCCAACGCGCTACAGCAGCGCGCGACGCACTGCCTTTATACCATTGCCGAAGAGCAGGCAACGCGCAGCGCCGCGATTTCCTCCACCAGCGCGCAGATGATGCTCACCGATCTCCTGTTTATGGGCCTGGTGCAGCAGGATCTGGAAAAGGCGCCGGAGCGTATTCGCCACAGCGAGGCGCTGGTGAAAAAGCTGGTTTGATCTGCGGTGCGATGACCACAGAAAAGGTATGGCCTGCGTGGAAAATGCGCGTATAATGCGCGCCCTGTTGATCGAGTTACTGAGAATTTACTGATGGCGCTGTTAATCACCAAAAAATGTATCAACTGCGATATGTGTGAACCGGAATGCCCTAACCAGGCCATTTCGATGGGTGATAGCATCTATGAGATCGACCACGATCGCTGCACCGAGTGCATCGGCCATTACGAAACGCCAACCTGCCAGAAAGTGTGCCCGATCCCGAATACGATTCTGAAAGATCCGGCACATCTGGAAAGCGAAGAGCAGCTGTGGGATAAATTTGTCCAACTGCACCACGCAGACAAAATCTAGCTTTCGACAATCACCGTCGCGCAAGCGTAGTGACGCTCATCGGCAAGCGTCACGTGCATGTGAGCCACGCCCATACGCTCGGCGAGTAACTTCGCTTCTCCCCATAAACGCAGTTTCGGCTTGCCCATTTCGTCGTTAAAAACTTCAAACTGATTAAACGCCAGGCCGTTACGAATACCGGTGCCCAGCGCCTTCGACGCCGCTTCTTTCACCGCAAAACGCTTTGCCAGAAAACGCACCGGCTGCTGGTGCGTCTCCCAGATGGCCCACTCATTATCGCTGAGCACCCGACGCGCAAGGCGATCGCCGCTACGGGCAATCACCGCTTCAATACGGGCGATTTCGACAATGTCTGTCCCGAGCCCCAGAATCGCCATTACGCGCGCGCTTCCAGCATCAGGCGCTTCATTTCCGCCACCGCCCCTTTCAGGCCGCTCATCACCGCCCGGCCAATAATCGCGTGGCCGATATTCAGCTCGTGCATTTCCGGCAGCGCAGCAATGGCTTTCACGTTGTGATAAGTGAGACCGTGGCCCGCGTTAACCTTCAGGCCCAGGCTTGCGGCGTAGGTCGCGGCTTTCGCGATACGCTCGAGCTCTTTAGCCTGTTCCGCATCGGTGGCGGCATCGGCGTAGCAGCCGGTGTGGATTTCGATATACGGCGCGCCCACATCAGCGGCGGCTTTAATCTGCGCGTCGTCAGCGTCAATAAACAGCGACACCAGGATGCCCGCATCGGCAAGGCGCTTGCAGGCATCGCGCATTTTGTCAAACTGACCGGCAACGTCCAGACCGCCTTCGGTGGTCACTTCCTGACGCTTTTCCGGCACCAGGCAGCAGAAATGCGGCTTAGTTTCACAGGCGATGGCCAGCATCTCTTCGGTTACAGCCATCTCCAGGTTCATGCGGGTGTCCAGCGTCTGGCGCAGGATACGCACGTCGCGGTCGGTGATGTGGCGACGATCTTCACGTAAATGCACGGTGATACCATCCGCACCGGCCTGCTCGGCGATAAACGCGGCCTGTACCGGGTCCGGGTAAGCGGTGCCGCGTGCGTTACGCAGGGTGGCAATGTGGTCAATATTGACGCCTAACAGTAATTCAGCCATGACAATCCTCGTGTTTTTATTTTTAACTTCGTTCCCCTCACCCCGGCCCTTCTCCCAAAGAGGCGAGGGTGAAAAGCGGGATGGGTGCAATCAGTGTTACCGCTTCGGCATAAATTGTCGAAACAACTCGCGGCTCTTCAAAGGTTTCCCGCCAAGATACGGCTTTAACGCCATGCGGGTAAAGCGTTTCGCTGCGCGCAGCGTATCAATATCCGGAAACTCACGGTTAGCTAGCGCTTTCAGCTGATGGCCGGTAAAGGTGTTGTTATCGATAACCACGCTGGCAATAAACCCTTTCTCTTCCCGGTAGCGGTAGGTCATGGTGTCGTCCACCTCATCGCCGCTGCCGGCACAGTGCAGGAAGTCGACGCCATAGCCAAGGTGCCCTAGCAACGCCAGCTCAAAGCGGCGCAGCGCCGGTTCAGGCGAACCCGTTGCGCCAGCCAACGCCTGGATACAGTGCAGATAGTCAAAAAAGAGTTCGGAAAAGCGGGTTTCATGCTCAAGCACGCGCGACACCAGTTCGTTGATGTACAGACCGCTATACAGCGTAATGCCGCTCAGAGGAAGTGCCAGCGAAACAGCTTCAGCGCTACGCAGCGTTTTCACTTCGCCACGCCCGCCAAAACGGACTAACAGGGGGGTAAAGGGCTGAAGCGCACCTTTAAGGTTGGAACGTTTGGAACGTGCGCCTTTTGCCACAAGGCGCACGCGACCCGATTCTTCCGTGAAGACGTCCAGCATCAGGCTGGTCTCGCTCCAGGGGCGACTATGCAGAACAAATGCGCGCTGCCAGCCCTCCATCGGGGTTATTCTCAGAGATCGTCGACGTAACCGAGGCTGCGCAGCGCGCGCTCGTCATCCGCCCAGCCTGATTTCACTTTCACCCACAGTTCCAGGTGAACAGGCGCTTCGAACATCTCCTGCATATCTTTACGGGCTTCAATACCGATGGTTTTGATCTTGGCGCCTTTGTTGCCAATCACCATCTTCTTCTGCCCTTCACGCTCGACCAGGATCAGACCATTGATGTCGTAGCCGCCGCGTTCGTTAGAGACGAAGCGCTCGATTTCAACGGTCACCGAGTACGGCAGCTCAGCCCCCAGGAAACGCATCAGCTTTTCACGGATGATTTCCGAAGCCATAAAGCGCTGTGAACGGTCGGTGATGTAGTCTTCCGGGAAGTGGTGTGTCGCTTCCGGCAGGTGCTTACGCACGATACCGGCAACGGTGTCCACGTTCAGCCCGCTCTCCGCAGAGATAGGCACGATATCGAGGAAGTTCATCTGGCTACCGAGGAACTGCAGATGCGGCAGGAGATCCGCTTTTTCCTGCACGTTATCCACTTTGTTGACGGCCAGAATCACCGGCGCTTTGCCTTCGCGCAGTTTGTTCAGCACCATTTCGTCATCCGGCGTCCAGCGGGTGCCTTCGACCACGAAAATCACCAGCTCAACGTCACCGATAGAGCTGCTGGCCGCCTTGTTCATCAGACGGTTGATGGCACGCTTCTCTTCCATATGCAGGCCCGGAGTATCGACGTAGATCGCCTGGTACTCGCCTTCGGTATGGATGCCCACAATACGGTGGCGCGTGGTCTGCGCTTTACGGGAGGTAATCGAGATCTTCTGCCCGAGCAGCTTGTTCAACAGTGTGGATTTGCCGACGTTCGGACGACCGACGATGGCAATAAATCCGCAGTAGGTTTTTTCTTCGCTCATTCCAGCTCCAGCTTTTTCAGCGCCTGTTCGGCGGCAGCCTGTTCCGCCTTGCGACGGCTGGAACCTGTGCCGACCACCGGTTCACTCAGGCCGCTAACCTGGCAGTGGATAGTAAATTCCTGATCGTGTGCTTCCCCACGCACCTGAACCACCAGATAAGACGGCAGCGGCAGATGGCGGCCTTGCAGATACTCCTGCAAGCGTGTTTTTGGATCTTTTTGCTTATCACCCGGGCTAATTTCGTCCAGACGGGTCTGGTACCAGGAGAGGATCAGCTTCTCGACGGTTTGAATATCGCTGTCGAGGAACACCCCGCCGATTAACGCTTCAACGGTATCCGCCAGGATAGATTCCCGACGGAAGCCGCCGCTTTTCAGCTCGCCCGGCCCCAGGCGCAGGCATTCACCCAGCTCGAACTCACGCGCGATCTCAGCCAGCGTGTTACCGCGCACCAGCGTCGCACGCATGCGGCTCATATCGCCTTCATCCACGCGTGGAAAACGGTGATAGAGCGCGTTAGCGATCACGTAGCTTAAAATGGAATCGCCCAGGAACTCTAAGCGTTCGTTATGTTTGCTGCTAGCACTGCGGTGCGTTAACGCCTGTTGCAACAGCTCCTGATGAAGAAAAGTGTAGCCCAGCTTCCGTTGAAGCCGATTAATTACGATGGGGTTCATGCGATACCAAATAAATAAATGCGTCCACAATGCAGCACACGAAACAGACCTGAGGAAAACCAACGCGGTTTCGTGTGCCGTGTCTCCCATAAGAGACATCCGAAACTTCGGGGGGATATTCTATACGCAACGACAAGGGATGTCGTTAGTTTGAATAGATTAAAACTAAATAATTCACGCGACGCACACTTGGCCGCCGCGTGAAGTCGAACAGAGGATTAATGAATCCCACCAATGCGGCTTAAACGCACGCCGGTAGGCCATTGGCCCTCTTGTTTTTCAAAGCTCATCCAGATAGCGGTCGCTTTACCGACCAGATTCGCTTCCGGCACAAAGCCCCAGTAACGGCTGTCCGCGCTGTTATCGCGGTTATCACCCATCATGAAGTACTGCCCCGGCGGGACGATCCAGGTTGCCAGCGGCAGGCCGGACTGGTGGTAGTACATCCCCACCTGATCCTGAGCAATCGGCACGGTCAGAATACGGTGGTTCACGTCGCCCAGCGTTTCCTGACGTTGATCCAGCCGCACGCCGTCTGCTTTACGCTCGCCCTGCGGCATCTCAAAGAAACCGCTGGTCGCCTCGCCGCCGTTGCTGCGGGAGAAGGTCTGAACGAAATCGCTCGGTTCAACGTTGGAGTAAGTCACCGGCAGCGCGCTACCGCACGCCTGGCCGGAACTGCACCCCGGTTGAATCGTCACCTGCTTGGCGATTGGATCGTAAGTGACCTTATCGCCCGGCAAGCCGACGGTACGTTTGATGTAGTCCAGACGCGGATCTTCCGGGTATTTAAACACCACGATATCGCCGCGTTTCGGATGGCCCGTTTCAATAATCGTCTTCTGGTAGATCGGGTCTTTAATCCCATAGGCGAATTTCTCCACCAGGATAAAGTCGCCAATCAGCAGCGTTGGCATCATCGAACCGGAGGGAATCTGGAACGGCTCATAAATAAATGAGCGTACGATCAGCACGATCGCCAGCACCGGAAAGACCGATGCGCCGGTTTCCAGCCAGCCCGGTTTCGGGCCGACTTTTTTCAGCGTCTTTTTGTCCAGCGCTTCGCCGGTGGCGACCTGCGCCGCCGCCTGACGTTCCCGCCGTTTGGGCGCGAAGATAAACTTATCAACGCACCACAAAACGCCCGTGATCAGTGTGGCAATCACCAGAATCAGGGCAAACATGTTCGCCATGCCAACTCCTTAAGATTATTTGCTGTCTTTACCGACATGCAGAATGGCGAGGAACGCTTCCTGCGGCAGTTCGACGTTACCGATCTGCTTCATGCGCTTTTTACCCTCTTTCTGTTTTTGCAGCAGCTTTTTCTTACGGCTGATATCGCCACCGTAGCACTTCGCCAGAACGTTTTTACGCAGCTGCTTCACCGTTGAACGCGCGATGATATGCGTGCCGATGGCCGCCTGAATCGCGATATCAAACTGCTGGCGAGGGATCAGATCTTTCATCTTCTCCACCAGCTCACGGCCACGGCTCTGGGAGTTGTCGCGGTGAGTGATCAGCGCCAGCGCATCAACACGTTCGTTGTTGATGAGGACATCAACGCGCACCATGTCAGACGCCTGGAAGCGCTTGAAGTTATAGTCCAGCGACGCATAGCCGCGGGAAGTCGACTTCAGGCGGTCGAAGAAGTCGAGTACCACTTCCGCCATCGGAATTTCATAGGTCAGCGCGACCTGGTTACCGTGGTAAACCATGTTGGTCTGCACGCCACGCTTCTCGATACACAGCGTGATAACGTTACCGAGGTAAGCCTGCGGCAGCAGCATATGACACTCGGCGATCGGCTCGCGCAGTTCGTAGATGTTGTTCAGCGGCGGCAGCTTGGACGGGCTATCGACGTAGATAGTCTCTTTCGCCGTGGTTTCCACTTCGTAAACTACGGTCGGCGCGGTGGTGATCAGATCCAGATCGTATTCACGTTCCAGACGTTCCTGAATGATCTCCATGTGCAGCAGGCCGAGGAAACCACAGCGGAAGCCGAAGCCCAGCGCGGTTGAGCTTTCCGGCTCGTAGAACAGGGAGGCATCGTTCAGGCTCAGCTTGCCGAGCGCATCACGGAAGTTTTCGTAATCGTCAGAGCTGACCGGGAACAGACCGGCATAAACCTGCGGCTTCACCTTCTTGAAGCCTGGCAGCGCTTTCTCTGCCGGGTTACGCGCAGAAGTTAAGGTATCACCAACCGGGGCGCCAAGGATGTCTTTAATCGCACACACCAGCCAACCTACCTCGCCGCATTTCAGCTCGGTACGGTCAACCTGTTTTGGCGTAAAGATGCCCAGACGGTCGGCGTTATAAACCTGACCGGTGCTCATCACTTTAATTTTGTCGCCTTTACGCATGGTGCCGTTTTTAATACGCACCAGCGAAACCACGCCAAGGTAGTTATCGAACCAGGAGTCGATGATCAGCGCCTGCAGCGGGCCTTCCGGATCGCCTTCCGGCGGCGGAATATCACGCACCAGACGTTCCAGCACATCGGTCACGCCTACGCCGGTTTTCGCCGAGCAGCGTACTGCGTCGGTAGCGTCGATACCGACGATGTCTTCAATTTCTTCCGCTACGCGCTCAGGATCGGCGGCCGGCAGGTCGATTTTGTTCAGAACCGGCACCACTTCCAGATCCATTTCCATGGCGGTGTAGCAGTTCGCCAGCGTCTGCGCTTCTACGCCCTGCCCGGCGTCAACCACCAGCAGTGCGCCTTCACAGGCCGCCAGAGAACGGGAAACTTCATAAGAGAAGTCGACGTGGCCCGGGGTGTCGATAAAGTTCAGCTGATAGGTCTCGCCATCGGCTGATTTAAAGTCCAGCGTCACGCTCTGCGCTTTAATGGTAATGCCGCGTTCGCGTTCCAGATCCATTGAATCCAGAACCTGGGCTTCCATTTCGCGGTCAGAAAGGCCGCCGCAAATCTGAATAATACGGTCAGACAGCGTCGATTTACCGTGGTCGATATGTGCAATGATGGAGAAGTTACGTATATTCTTCATATATTAAAATATTTATGCCTTACGGATACTTTGAGGCCGCGGTACGGAGCCTGACATTGTTGTCGTTCGAAAACGCCGCATTCTACACTACAACCGCGTAACCAGGAAATGCTCTTCCCGCAAGCATAACGCTTCCTGCGAGGAGCGTTCCAAAAAAATAAAGCCAGTGTAATCACTGGCTCATTTCAGATGAAGATGCCGTGCGGACCAGGTCGGGGGGAAGCCCTACGCTGATGATGACCGGCTGCCAGGTTTCCCTCGCAGCAAGACGCGGCGAAAAGCCCTTCGCAATAAGAAAACCACCAACACCACCCAGCACCGCGCCACTGAGCGCAGCAATATCGGTGCCGAACAATACCTGAAACAATGCGGCGACCGCAAACAGACCGAGCAGCGGGGACATATACACCAGCATTGCGGAACCCAGCAGGCTGCTTTCGGTAATGCCCAGCTCGACCTTTTGCCCGGCCACCAGCGGTTCCGCACTCGGCACGGTGATGGTGTGGGTGGTTTGCGGCCCTAACTTATTAAGCACCCGGCTGCCGCAGCCCGCGCGCGAAGCGCAGCTGTTGCAGGAAGCTTTTACGTCGCAGCTGACCTGCGCCATGCCGTTGTCCCACGCGATAACGGTGGCCCACTCTTTAATCATTGCGCACCCTTGAATTGAATACCGTCTGCGACCCGTTTCGCGGTTTGCGGCGGCAGTTCACCAACGATGGTAATTTCAGCCTGGTTATGCACCGTGGTGCTCACCGTCCGGCGGCCGGTACGCAGCATTTGATCGCTGCTGTTGGCTGTGGCGCGATTGATGTTAATTGAGAAGCTAAAGAGACCATCGGAAAACAGGCGCGACTCTACCGGGCTATCAACGCTCGGCAGCGTGCGGCGGCTGCTGGAAATCTCTTTAAAGCCCTGTGGCACCCAACCCGCGGACCAGTTCAGGTCAACATTATTACTGGTGGGTACTGAAAGCTGCGGCGGCAGATTAGCCTTTGCCAGGTTCTGCATCGTGCCGCTGACCTGGTCGCCCGTGGTGACCGCAATCACCCGGAACTGCTCCAGCGTTTCACCATCACGGTCGAGCAGATCGACGCGCATCGGCAATTTGCTTTCGGAATCAACCCAGACGATATAGCTGTAGCGCGTGCCGTCCCGCGCCACAACGCGAATCACGTCGCACATGCGATCGGCAATACGCGTACGCCCGACGGATATAAAGTCGTAGTAAGGCGCCAGACGTTTAAAATCGGTATACACCAGCGAAGGCAAGGAGTCGACAATGTAGTCGCCGTTCAGCGTGAAGGGATCGAGACCCGGCTCGAAATAGCTGATTTCGTTGCCGCGCTGGACCACCGCACGTCGTGGACCGTCCATTTGCAACAGCTCCGCCAGCGGCTGACCGTTCAGACGCACGTGACGATAGCGTAACGATTCCACGCCGGATTTATTGATGCTGACGAACGACAGCTCGTAGTTGAGTGACTGACTGGCCAGATTCATTTCCTGCAACAACGCCCCGGACGATACATCAGCCGAGGCGTTAGCGGAGAAGAACAGGCTACCAGCCACAAGTGACATGGCACACCAAAGTTGCTTCATTACTGCGATTGCGTTCCTAAAGTTTGATAGCCTGGCACCTGAACAGCAGCCTGCTGAGTTTGTGCCTGCTCAAACTGAAGCTGTTCAGAATGCAAGCGACGCTGCAATTCATAATCCTGCAGCATAGCATTAATACGACGACGCTGTTCCTGAACCTGCTGCTGACCGTTACCTGCCGACGCATCGGAAGGAACGCCCAGGCTAACCGGGCTGGCTTTGCCCATCATCGGCAGCGTGTTGAATACCGGTGACTCAGGTTGAGAGGAATCTGGTTGCCCATTATAGTGCTGAACGCCGACAATAACAGCCAGTGATACGCAAGCTGCCACGCCCATTTGGGTAAGCGAGCTGGCCCATGGACGGACCTTGTTCCAGAACGGCATTTTCTGCCATTGATGGGGTGCTGGCTGGGCTTCAGGAATGAGCGGCGCAGTCGGTATACGAGCGGGCTCATTTTCGATGGCGGCCATCACGCGAGAGGAGATATCAAAGTGAAGTACTTCACTCGTTTCGCCGCGCAGCGAATCACGAATGAGGTGATAGCTCTCCCAGGTTTTCTGCAACTCTGTTGAACGTGTTAACTCAGTTAACAGTTCTTTATCCAGCGTTTCACCATCCATTAAGGCGGAAAGTTGTTCTTTCTGCATGCCTAATACCTTTTCCAGTATCCCGCTTCCGTCAACGCCTGATAAGCGGTTGAACTTTATTATCGATAGCTTCTCGCGCACGGAAGATACGTGAACGAACCGTACCTACCGGGCAATCCATAATGACCGCTATCTCTTCATAGCTTAGGCCATCTAGCTCCCGCAAGGTAATTGCCATGCGTAAATCTTCCGGAAGCGCTTCAATGGTGCGAAAAACAATCTGTCTCAGTTCTTCTGACAACATTAAGTTCTCAGGGTTCGAAATTTCTTTCAAAGCGCCGCCGCTTTCAAAGTTTTCGGCCTCGTTCGCGTCCACATCGCTGGACGGCGGACGACGCCCCTGAGCAACCAGGTAATTTTTAGCCGTATTCACCGCAATGCGGTACAGCCACGTATAGAAAGCACTATCTCCCCGGAAAGAATCCAGCGCACGATAGGCCTTAATAAAAGACTCTTGTACGACATCCGGCACGTCGCCGGATGGCACATAGCGGGAAACCAGGCTCGCGACCTTATGCTGGTAGCGTACTACCAGAAGGTTAAAAGCTTTCTGATCTCCTTTCTGGACCCGTTCAACCAGGACCTGGTCCGTTAACTGCTCGCTCATCCGAGGTAATGTCTCCCCAAACCCTATTCCCATGCGTAATCAGAATGCCACTCCAACACTGCATTATGAGCAAGCAGAAGATTAGAGTGTCCGGTTTTCGTAAAGTTCCGTTACGCTTTGTTTTTTGTTTCGCAGCAGGCCGTTCATTGTCTGTCATTATAAGTCTGCTGATGTGAACAGATGTGTAAGTTGCGAAATAAAAACGCAAATCCAGTGAAGAGTATCGTAACCCGGCCTTGATTTCACCATAAATAGCGGTGGTAGCACCTGGCTTTATTCAGATTTGTTGCCCTCTCTCACGCGCTCTTTTCAGCAACCATGTTTAGTCACTATAACCTTAGTGTAAAAAAACCCTGCACATGTCGCTTTTATAGTGCTAATCTTCGATCACCGTGTTTAGTAAATTAAACAAAGATGATGAACTCACTTCCAGAACTTTCCTGTGATGTATTGATTATCGGCAGCGGCGCTGCTGGCCTTTCGCTGGCGCTGCGTCTTGCGGAGCACAGTTCCGTGATTGTCCTCAGTAAAGGCCCAATGAGCGAAGGTTCCACCTTTTATGCTCAGGGGGGAATTGCAGCCGTTTTTGACGAGACGGACAGCATCGAGTCGCACGTTGAGGATACGCTGATTGCCGGCGCGGGTATCTGTGACCGTCAGGCAGTGTCCTTTGTCGCCAGCAACGCCAGACACTGCGTGCAGTGGCTGATCGACCAGGGCGTGCTGTTCGATACGCAAATCCAGGCCAACGGGGAAGAGAGTTATCATCTGACGCGCGAAGGCGGCCATAGCCACCGCCGTATTCTGCACGCGGCGGATGCCACCGGACGTGAGGTCGAGAACACGCTGGTCAGTAAAGCGATGAGCCACCCGAATATTCGTGTGCTGGAGCGCTGTAATGCCGTCGACCTGATCGTGTCGGATAAAGTCGGCCTGCCGGGCACCCGTCGGGTCGTTGGCGCGTGGATCTGGGACCGTAATAAAGAGAAGGTGGAAACCTGCTCGGCAAAATCCGTGGTGCTGGCCACCGGCGGTGCCTCGAAGGTATATCAGTACACCACCAACCCGGATATTTCCTCCGGCGACGGTATTGCCATGGCCTGGCGAGCGGGTTGCCGCGTCGCTAACCTCGAGTTTAACCAGTTCCACCCCACCGCGTTGTATCACCCGCAGGCACGTAATTTCCTGCTCACTGAAGCCCTGCGTGGCGAAGGTGCGCACCTGAAGCGCCCTGACGGTAGCCGTTTTATGCCTGACTTTGACCCACGCGGCGAGCTCGCCCCGCGCGATATCGTCGCGCGCGCGATCGATCATGAAATGAAGCGTCTCGGCGTCGACTGCATGTATCTCGACATCAGCCACAAACCGGAAGCCTTTGTACGTCAGCACTTCCCGATGATTTACGAGAAGCTGCTGGGGTTGGGTATCGATCTCACCAAAGAGCCGGTGCCGATTGTTCCGGCGGCGCACTACACCTGCGGCGGCGTGATGGTCGACGACTATGGTCGCACCGATGTTGACGGCCTGTACGCCATTGGCGAAGTGAGCTATACCGGCCTGCACGGCGCGAACCGCATGGCGTCCAACTCGCTGCTTGAGTGCCTGGTTTACGGCTGGTCGGCGGCGGAAGATATTCATAAGCGCATGCCGTACGCCCGTCAGGTTGAGAAGCTACCCGCCTGGGACGAAAGCCGGGTAGAAAACTCTGACGAACTGGTCGTAATTCAGCATAACTGGCACGAGCTACGCCTGTTTATGTGGGACTACGTCGGCATTGTGCGCACCACCAAGCGGCTGGAGCGAGCCCTGCGCCGCATCACCATGCTACAGCAGGAGCTGGATGAGTATTACTCACGTTTCCGCGTCTCCAACAACCTGCTGGAACTGCGCAACCTGGTGCAAGTGGCCGAACTGATTGTGCGCTGTGCGATGATGCGTAAAGAGAGCCGCGGCCTGCACTACACGCTGGACTACCCGGAACTGCTCGAAGAGTCCGGCCCATCGGTGCTTTCGCCGCTGGTTCACATAAATAAATAGAACGCCTGGGTCAGCGCAGTGTAGCCTTCCGAGTACTGCTGCTCTGGCCCACGTATTGTTAACCTGTCGCTATAGCACTCGCCGCCTTTCGGGGAAAAAGCCAGCAGCACGCGATGCGGCAAGCGCATCTCCGTCTCCGCGACGTCGGTGCGCAGGCGTAAATGCCAGCCCATCGACAGCGCCTGCTGGGTAAACGTCTGGCCGATATTTTCCGGCAGCACCACGCAGAAAAAGCCGTCTTCGGTCACCGCATTCGCGGCGCAGGCCAGCAGCGCCTGATGGTCGAGCGTGGTGGTGTAGCGCGCCTGTTCGCGCTGCGGCGTAGCGCACTCCACGCCCTGCTCGTAGTAAGGCGGGTTGCTGACGATCAGGTTGTAGCGGGTGGTTAACCCGGCGACCCACTGCTGGATATCCGCCGTATGCACCTCAATGCGCCCGGCCCACGGTGATTCGCTCACGTTTTCGCGCGCCTGACTCGCCGCCTCTTCATCCAGCTCCACGGCATCGATCGTCACGTTTTCCTCGGTGCGCTGCGCCAGCATCAGCGCCAACAGCCCGCTTCCCGTGCCGATATCGAGGATCCGATTCACTCGGGCTATTGGCGACCAGGCACCGAGTAAAATACCGTCTGTACCGACTTTCATGGCACAACGGTCGTGGGCAACAAAAAACTTTTTAAAGGTAAATCCGTTGCGACGCAGCGCGGATTTAGAATCAGACGTCATAAGTAACCTTGCAGGCCAATCCACATAAGCATTCGGCTATGAACAATACCCGAGAACAGATAGCCATACAAACAGATGAAGATTACAGCCGTAACGTCTATAATCAGCGCCTCACACAGAGGTAATCATGACTGTAACGACTTTTTCCGAACTTGAACTTGACGAAAGCCTGCTGGAAGCCCTCCAGAGTAAAGGCTTTACACGCCCGACTGCCATTCAGGCTGCCGCCATTCCGCCTGCGCTCGATGGACGTGATGTTCTCGGTTCTGCGCCAACCGGCACCGGTAAAACAGCGGCGTATTTGCTGCCTGCGTTGCAGCACCTGCTCGACTTTCCGCGTAAAAAATCCGGCCCGCCGCGTATTTTGATCCTCACGCCGACGCGTGAGCTGGCAATGCAGGTCGCTGACCATGCCCGTGAGCTGGCGAAAAACACCCATCTGGACATCGCCACCATCACCGGCGGCGTGGCGTATATGAACCACGCCGAAGTGTTCAGCGAAAACCAGGATATCGTGGTCGCCACCACCGGTCGTCTGCTGCAGTACATCAAAGAAGAGAACTTCGACTGCCGCGCCGTTGAGACGCTGATCCTCGATGAAGCCGACCGTATGCTGGACATGGGCTTCGCCCAGGATATCGAACACATTGCCGGTGAAACCCGCTGGCGCAAACAGACGCTGCTGTTCTCCGCTACGCTGGAAGGCGAAGCGATTAAAGACTTCGCCGAGCGTCTGCTGGAAGATCCGGTGGAAGTCTCCGCGACGCCGTCCACCCGCGAGCGCAAGAAGATCCACCAGTGGTACTACCGTGCCGACAACTATGAGCACAAAGTTGAGCTGCTTAAGCACCTGCTCAAGCAGGAAGACGCCACCCGTACCATCGTCTTTGTGCGCAAGCGCGAGCGCGTGCATGAGCTGGCGGAAACGCTGCGTCTGGCCGGGATCAACAACTGCTATCTCGAAGGCGAAATGCCGCAGATTAAGCGTAACGAAGGCATCAAACGTCTGACCGATGGCCGCGTGAATGTGCTGGTTGCAACCGACGTCGCGGCGCGCGGGATTGATATCCCTGACGTCAGCCACGTGATTAACTTCGATATGCCGCGCGGCGCCGATACCTACCTGCACCGCATTGGTCGTACCGGCCGCGCGGGCCGTAAAGGCACGGCGATTTCGCTGGTTGAAACGCACGATCACCTGCTGTTGCTGAAGATCGGGCGCTATATCGAAGAGCAGCTGAAAGCGCGCGTCATCGACGGGCTGCGCCCGACCACGCGAGCGCCAAGCGAGAAGATGACCGGCAAGCCGTCGAAAAAAGTGCTGGCGAAACGCGCCGAGAAGAAAAAAGAGAAAGACAAAGAAAAACCGCGCGTGAAGGTGCGTCACCGCGATGCCAAGAACGTTGGCAAGCGCCGCAAACCGAGCGGTTCCGGTGCTGCTGAAAAGAGCACCGAAGAGTAAAACAAACGCCGGGACATGCTCCCGGCGTTTTTATATCGATGGGTAAGGGACAGCGGCCATGAAGAAAAAAGAGTTCGTGACTCAAGACCTCCTCAGCAAAATTTACCAACAGCCCGGCGACGGGCCACGTAAGCTACCGCCTGAGCGCCAGTTGGCCGAGGAGTATGGCGTATCGCGTTTTACCATCCGCCAGGCGCTGGAAAAGCTTGCCAGCATCGGCGTGGTGCGCATTGTGCAGGGTTCCGGCATCTGGATTAATGAGCAAACGCGGGGCAATCCGCTGGTCTATAACTCCATTACCGAAAAACGCTTCGACCAGATGCGTTACCGGATGATCAGCCTGCACAAGAAGCGTCCCGAGCGGGAGGACCAGCAGATTTTCGGCCTGACCGACGACGATTTTATCTGGCAGTTCTGCCGCCTGCGTTTCGTGGATGATATTGCCACCCAGATTGAAGTCTCACGTATGCCTGCCGCCATGTTCAGCGACCTTAACCAGGAGGTCATTGAACGCTCGCTACAGCAGTACGTGCTGGAAAAAGGTTATCCAATTTCCCACCTGCTCACCAGCTATCGGGCCATTAGCGTCAGCCGCGAACAGGCCGCTCTACTGGGCTGTAAAAAAGGCAGCCCGGCCATGCACATCAACAATCGGGGGATCCTCGACGGCGGGCAGGTTTATGAAATAAGCGATATCGTCGATATCAACTACTCCTGCACCTACGTCATCCCCCATAATCGCGACAACCTCGCTTTTCGCCAGCAGCCGCAGAGTTAGCCTACGGCGTATGCATCGCGCCGTCCGGCAGGCGGCTCTGCGTCCACTCATGCGGGCGATAGACTACCGGATGCGCCAGCGCCTGCGCCTCGTCAAAGCCCACGCCAATACCCGGCGCCGTTGGTGGATAGATAAAGCCGTTTTTCACCTCTGGCGCGCCGGGGAAAACGGCATCCGTGGCGGCGGAACGCGGAATAAACTCCTGAATCGCGGCGTTGTGCAGATGAATGTTGAGATGCGTATTCACCGCGACCCCGATAGGCGTCATATCGCCCGGACCATGCCACGCCAAACGTATACCAAAGGCCTGACACAGCACCGCCAGCTTCAGGGCCGGGGTGATGCCGCCAATCTGTGAAATATGGCAGCGAATAAAATCAATCTGCCGGTTGACGATAAGGTCATGCCACTCCGCCGGATTATTGAACAGCTCTCCCATCGCCAGCGGCACGCTGGTTTGCTGACGAATCTGCGACAGCCACGCGCTCTGCTGCGGCGGTAAAATATCCTCGATAAACCACGGCTGATAAGGTTCCAGCTGTTTTGCCATCTGGAGCGCCTGCTGCGGGAAAAGTCGTTCGTGGACATCGTGCAGAATATGGAAACGATGACCGTAGCGCGCGCGCAGCAGGCGGAACATTTCTACCGTATTGCGGACGTACTCATCCTGGTCGAACCAGGCTCCGGGCGTCGGATTTTCCGGCGTTTGCATTTCGCGCGGCGTACCGCCGTAAAAACCCAGCTGGCAGCGAATATGGCGATACCCCTGCTCCAGCAGCTTATCCACGGAGACAAACAGTTCCTCCGGCGTTTCACCGCTGGCGTGAGTGTAAGCGGCAATCGCATCGCGCGATTTTCCTCCCAGCAGCTGATATAGCGGCATCCCGGCCAGTTTTGCTTTGATATCCCACAGCGCCATATCCACGCCGGAGATGGCGTTGTTCATCACCGGGCCGTTGCGCCAGTAGGCGTTGACGTTCATCATTTGCCAGAGATCTTCGATATTGTTGGCATCGCGCCCCACCAGCAGCGGTTGCAGATATTCATCCACCATCGTCTTTACCGCCAGCGGGCGTTGCTGGAAGGTGGCGCAGCCGTAACCAACGGTGCCGTTGTCGGTCGTCACCCGGACCGTCACCAGGTTGTGGCGGTCCGGACGCGTGATAAAACAATCAATCGCAGTAATCAGCGTGGGTTTCACAGAAGGCTCCCTGTGGAAAATAATAATAAGATTGCCATTATCTTCACTCTATTTTCAGCGTTCGGTAAACCTTTTTATTCAATATATTTTTTGGTCTAAAAACAGGTTTGTTTTTATTTAAAAAACGAACCAATTTGAATACAAGCCGTGTTTTAACCACCTCATAAACGGAAGTTGTGATTGAAATCATATTTTATTGGTTTGTTTTTAACGATGCGCTTACTTACCATTCAGCGAGACAAACAAAACAACAAACATACCGCAGGAGCCATTATGGGGACGCAAGAGGCTATCAGCAGGATTATTCGTCTGGTAGGTGGACAGGAGAATATCAATAAAGTCTGGCACTGTATGACCCGGCTGCGCTTTGATTTAATTGATGATAATAAAGTGGCGCAGGAAGAAATTAAGCAACTGCCCGGCGTGTTGGGCGCACAGCTGCAAAGCGATCAGTTCCAGATTATTATCGGCCCGAAGGTGAACAGCTGGTATGAGCAGCTTCAGGATGCTCTCGGCAATGGCCAAACGGCCACCAGCGGGAAAAGCAAAGAGCGTAAAAGCCTGGTTTCGCTGTTTATGGATACCGTCTCCGGGGTATTCGGCCCGATAGTTCCTGCCATCGCCGGTGCCGGGATGATCAAAGGCCTGCTTGCAGGGCTGATTGCGCTAAAAGTGGTATCGCCAAAAAGCGAAACGGTGATGATCATCGATCTTATCGCCAGCGGCGTATTTTATTTCCTGCCGTTCTTCCTTGCCGTCTCGGCGGCGAAGATCTTTAAAACCAACGAATATCTGGCCGCCGCCGTCGCCGCCTGCTTGATGTACCCTACGCTGATTGACGCAGCGAAAGCGCTCGCCACGCATCAAGCCGATGCCGCCTCCGCGCTCTGGTTGTTTAACGCCATTCCGGTATCGGTATTCAACTACGCCTCCAGCGTGATCCCGGTGATCTTCTCCATCCTGGCGCTGAAGTACATTCACCAGGCGGTCGATAGGATCATGCCCGACGTGCTGAAAACCGTCTTTACTCCCACGCTAACGCTGTTCCTCGGCGCGCTGGCGGCATTGGTGGTGATTGGGCCGATCGGTATCTGGCTGGGTAAAATGCTGGCGTGGTTTATCGAAGGGCTATTTGGCGTTTCGGCGAGCTTCGCCGGGCTGGTGGTGGGCGCCATTCGTCCGGTCGCTATTCTGACCGGGATGCATCACGCGATGACGCCTATCGCGCTACAAAACTTCAGCGATCGCGGTTACGACATGCTGATGCCGATGATGTTTATGGCCAATATGGCGATTGCCGGAGCCACGTTTGCCATCTGGCGTCTGAACAAGGAAAACCGCACGGTGACGCTTTCCGCTGCGATCTCCGCGCTGCTGGGCATTACGGAACCGGCTCTGTTTGGCGTACTGACCCGCTACAAGAAAGCATTTATCGCCGCCACGATCGCAAGCTCACTGGCTTCAGCGTTTATCGCCTTCTTTGGCGTACGACTGTATGGCTATATTTTATCAAGTATTTTCAGCCTACCCGCGTACATCGGCCCTTACTTTATCTTCGCCATCTCTGGCGTGGCCATCGCGCTAGTGCTCTCCTTCACGCTCACCACTATCCTGGTCGGACGCGAGCAGTCGAGATAAAAAAATCCCCCGCAGGTACCCTGCGGGGGATTTGTCTGTTTGCACCGGGTTACCCCAACGCCTCCATTTCCCACCCCTGAGAAATTACAGGCTTTCGGTGAAGGTACGGGCGATAACGTCGCGCTGCTGTTCCGGAGTCAGAGAGTTGAAACGTACCGCATAACCGGAAACACGGATGGTCAGCTGCGGGTATTTTTCCGGATGCTCAACCGCGTCCAGCAGGGTTTCACGACGCAGTACGTTGACGTTCAGGTGCTGACCACCTTCTACGCGAACTTCTGGTTTCGCTTCAACCGGGATTTCACGGTATTCGATATCGCCCAGCGCGCTAACGGCAACCACGTCATCTTCTTTAAAACCGCCTTTTGCACACAGGCAGCGAGCTTCACCTTTCTCGCTGTCGAGCAGCCAGAATGAGTTGAGCAGGTCGTCGTTTGCAGCTTTAGTAATCTGGATACCAGTAATCATTTGATGCCTCCCTAGGCTCTTTATATTCGTTTTTAACCGGCCGCTTCCCGGCCAATTGGTAAAACCATTGTTGCTTGAGTGTATATATACCCCTCGAACACCCTTGATTCTTTGATTTAAATCAATAAAAACCACACCACAAAAGTGGTCATGCGGGAAAATACTTGTTTTGCATCAAGTTACGCACGCCAACACCACCAAAATTCTTTGTAAATATTCAACTTTTTTTATACTACAGGCTTCGCACGCCGCTATCCGATTTTGTGATGGAGAAAGAAGCAGTTAAGCTATAGCAAGAGAAATTCGCAGGAGAGCGAGATGACAACCCCTTTAACCTGGCACGACGTGCTGGCTGCCGAAAAAGAGCAGCCCTATTTTGTTAACACACTGGCGACCGTGGCCAGCGAACGCCAGTCGGGCGTGACCATTTATCCGCCGCAGAAAGATGTTTTCAACGCATTTCGCTATACAGAATTGAGCGATGTGAAAGTGGTGATTCTGGGCCAGGATCCGTACCACGGCCCCAATCAGGCACACGGACTGGCGTTTTCTGTCCAGCCGGGTATTGCCACGCCGCCGTCGCTGCTGAATATGTATAAAGAGCTGGAAGGCACCATTCCCGGCTTTACCCGTCCGAACCACGGTTATCTGGAGAGCTGGGCGCGCCAGGGTGTGCTGCTGCTCAACACCGTGCTCACCGTGCGTGCCGGACAGGCGCATTCTCACGCCAGCCTCGGCTGGGAAACCTTTACCGATAAGGTGATTGCGCTGATTAACGAACATCGTGAAGGCGTGGTCTTTTTACTGTGGGGATCGCACGCGCAGAAGAAAGGGGCGATTATTGACCCTCAGCGTCATCGCGTGCTGAAAGCGCCGCATCCGTCGCCGCTGTCGGCGCATCGCGGGTTCTTTGGCAGTAATCACTTTGTGCAGGCCAACCAGTGGCTCGAACAGCGCGGCGAGACGCCGATTGACTGGATGCCGGTGCTGCCGGAGCAAGTCTAACGAAAACGTGTATAAAAAAACCGGTAGAGTCGCCTCTACCGGTTTTTTTCATTCACGTTCTTACGCTTTATGCTGACGCCACCATTCCGCCAGCAGCACGCCCGTCGCCACGGAGACGTTCAGGCCTTCAACGGCACGCGTCCCGTCGATTGACACGCTCATGTCAGCAATAGCTGCAGCCGCTTCGGAAACGCCATCGCGGTCCTGGCCCAGCGCCAGCACCATTTTCTTAGGCAGTTCTGATTTGAACAGCGGCAGACCGCGGCCGTTGCTGCTGGTCGTGACGATGGTGTAGCCCGCATCGCGGAACTGCTCCAGCGCATCAATGAAGCTGTCGCCGGTGATCGGCTCAACATGCTCAGCGCCGCCTTCAGCGGTACGAATTGCGGCACCAGATTCCAGCAGCGCCGCATCCTGCAATACCACGCCTTTGACACCAAAGTGCGCGCAGCTGCGGATCATCGCGCCGAGGTTGTGCGGGTTACCCGCATCTTCCAGCGCCAGTACGCAATCATCTTCGCCGCTTTTCGCGACCCACTGCTGTACGGAAGTGCCGTTACGTTTTTTAATCAGGAAGCAAACGCCGCCGTGATGTTCAGTGCCGGACGCTTTCGCCAGCTCGGCTTCATCCACCACGTGGTAGGCTTTACGGTTCGCCGCCATCCAGCGCAGCGCTTCTTTAAAGCGCGGGGTGACGCTCTGCACGAACCAGGCGCGGACAATCGCGTCCGGACGGCTCTGGAACAGCGCCTGACAGGCGTTTTCACCGTAGACGCGGGTTTCTTCCGCACGCTGACGACGCAAAACTTCCGGATCGATAAAGCTTTTGCCGCTGATGCCGCCGTGATCGGGCTTAACGATGGTTTCGTCACCCGGCGCACGGGAAACCGTACGCCATGGTGAGCCTTCGCCACGTTCGCGATCGCGTTCAACATCCCGATCGCGACCGCGCTCACGGCCACGATCGCTGTTTTGACCCTTTCTCTCATCACGGGCAGGGCGACGACCGCCTTCGGCACGGGAAGTACCGGCACGGGATGCGCCTGGACGGCCTCCGCCTTTACCAGTACGTGGATTTTGGGTGCGTTTGTCCGAGTCATCGTCACTGCGGACGTACATCACTTTGACCTTGCCGTTTTTGTTTTTCAGTTCGTCGCTCATGTTTTTCTCCACCTGCGCTGCGCGAAGCGCGCAGATTACCTGATGTGCTAGCGCTTAGCTATGACTTCGTACAAAAGACCACGACTATTGTACCCATTGGATAAAACGCATTGTCGATTAATACGCTCTGAACGATAATGTGTAACATTATAGAAACATCCGGCAACATTGCCGTTCTGCAACACGATGACCCAGAGGTGAGTTATGAATACCGTTTGTGCCCACTGCCAGGCGCTTAATCGCATTCCTGAAGAACGCATTAACGAGGCGGCAAAATGTGGACGCTGTGGTGAAGACTTGTTTGATGGCGATGTTATTAACGCCACGGACAGCACGCTGGACAAACTGCTGAAGGACGATCTCCCGGTTGTGGTTGATTTCTGGGCGCCATGGTGCGGCCCATGCCGCAATTTTGCGCCGATATTTGAAGACGTCGCCGAAGAGCGCAGCAGCACGATGCGCTTCGTAAAAGTGAACACCGAAGCCGAACGAGAACTGAGCGCGCGTTTCCGTATTCGCAGTATCCCGACCATTATGATTTTCAAAAATGGCGAAGTGATTGATATGCTCAACGGCGCAGTCCCCAAAGCGCCGTTTGAAAGCTGGCTGAACGAGGCCCTGCAAGCCTGATACCCACGGGGCACATCTTGTGCCCCGTATCCGCCTCTGCGACAATAGCGTTTTTGCCGTTCGAATCCCATGATTGATAACGCCGTTCTTCGGTTGCGCGCCGAGCGTCTTGCCCGCGCGACTCGTCCTTTTCTTGCCCGCGGTAACCGGGTCCGTCGCTGCCAGCGCTGCCTGCTGGTGCAGCGCTATTGTCTCTGTGACACCATCACGCCGCAGCCGGCAAAAAGCAGCTTCTGCCTGGTGATGTTCGATACCGAGCCAATGAAACCCAGTAATACTGGCCGCCTGATCGCCGATATTTTGCCGCAGACTGAGGCTTTCCAGTGGTCGCGCACGGAGCCACCGCAGGCGCTGCTGGATTTGGTCCGCAACCCCGACTATCAGCCGATGGTCGTCTTCCCTTCATCCTACGCCGATGCGGATAGACAAGTATTAAGCGCCCCGCCCGCCGGTAAGCCGCCGCTCTTTATTATGTTAGACGGAACCTGGCCGGAAGCGCGCAAAATGTTTCGCAAAAGCCCGTGGCTGGACAACCTGCCGCTGATCTCCGTCGACCTTTCGCGCGTGTCAGCCTATAGCCTGCGCGAAGTGCACGCTGAAGGGCAGTATTGCACCGCTGAAGTGGCGATTGCGCTGCTCGATTTAGCGAATGACACCGATGCTGCGTCGGCACTCAGTGAACATTTCACCCGCTTTCGCAGTCGCTATCTGGCAGGAAAATCTCAGCATCAGGGCAGCGTCACAGCAGTCGAGGCGGAAAACGGTTAAACTCTTACCGTCATTGTCGCGTAAGGAAGACCGGTATGAGCCAACGTGGGCTGGAAGCACTGCTGAGACCCAAATCGATTGCGGTGATTGGCGCGTCAATGAAACCTCAGCGCGCCGGTTTTCTGATGATGCAAAACCTGCTGGCGGGTGGTTTCGCTGGCCCGGTTTTACCGGTGACGCCCGCCTGGAAAGCGGTGCTGGGCGTGCTGGCCTGGCCGACGGTAGAAAGCCTCCCCTTCTCGCCCGATCTCGCCGTGTTGTGCACCCATGCGCGCCGCAATCTTGAGCTGCTGGAGTCACTCGGCAAAAAAGGCTGCAAAACCTGTATTATTCTCTCCTCCCCTCCGGACCAGTTCAGCGAGCTAAAAGCCTGCGCCGCACGTTATCAGATGCGACTGCTGGGGCCGAATAGCCTCGGGTTGCTGGCGCCATGGCAGGGGCTGAACGCCAGCTTCTCGCCGGTCCCTATCCGCAAAGGCAAGCTGGCCTTTATCTCGCAGTCCGCCGCGGTCTCGAACACCATTCTGGACTGGGCGCAGCAGCGCGAAATGGGCTTCTCCTATTTTATCGCGCTCGGCGACAGCCTCGATATCGACGTCGACGACCTGCTCGACTATCTGGCGCGTGATAGTAAAACCAGCGCCATTCTGCTGTATCTCGAGCAACTCAGCGACGCGCGCCGTTTTGTCTCTGCTGCCCGCAGCGCATCGCGTAATAAACCCATTCTGGTGATTAAAAGCGGCCGTAGCCCGGCGGCACAGCGGCTACTGCACGTGAACTCGGGTATGGATCCAGCCTGGGATGCGGCTATCCAGCGCGCAGGTTTGCTCCGCGTACAGGACACGCACGAACTGTTTTCTGCCGTTGAAACGCTCAGCCATATGCGGCCGCTACGCGGCGAGCGACTGATGATCATCAGTAACGGCGCGGCGCCTGCGGCGCTCGCGTTAGATGAACACTGGGCGCGTAATGGCAAGCTGGCCACGCTGAGCGACGAGACGCGCCAGCAGCTTCAACAGCTACTGCCCGATACCGTTGAGGCCAACAACCCGCTGGATTTACGTGATGATGCCAGTATTGGCCATTATCTGGCGGCGGTGAATGTGTTGCTGAATAGCCCGGACCTCGATGCGCTGATGGTCATCCACTCACCCAGTGCCACCGCGCCAGGCAGCGAAAGCGCTGCGGCCTTGATTGACCTGATTAAGCAACATCCGCGTGCTAACTATATCAGCGTACTGACCAACTGGTGCGGCGAGTATTCGTCTATCGAGGCACGCCGGATGTTCAGCGATGCCGGGATCCCGACCTATCGCACACCGGAAGGCACCATCACGGCCTTTATGCATATGGTGGAGTACCGGCGTAACCAGAAGCAACTACGGGAAACCCCGGCGCTGCCGCACAGTCTGACCGCCAATACCGGCCAGGCGCATGAATTATTACAACAAGCGATTGATAACGGCATCAGCGCGCTGGACACCCACGAAGTGCGGCCGATTTTAGAGACTTACGGCCTGAATACGCTGCCCACCTGGATTGCCTCCGACAGCGCCGAGGCCGTGCATATTGCCGAGCAGATTGGTTATCCGGTTGCGCTTAAGCTCCGTTCTCCGGACATTCCACATAAATCTGAAGTTCAGGGCGTCATGCTCTACCTGCGCACCGCCAGCGAAGTGCAGCAGGCGGCGGACGCCATCCTGGACCGTGTAAAAATGGCCTGGCCGCAGGCGCGCATTCACGGGCTGCTGGTGCAAAGTATGGCAAACCGCGCCGGTGCTCAGGAGCTGCGCGTCGTCGTCGAGCACGATCCGGTTTTCGGCCCGCTGATTATGCTGGGCGAAGGAGGCGTGGAATGGCGTGCGGAGGATCAGGCTGCAGTCGCCCTACCGCCGCTGAATATGACGCTGGCGCGCTATCTGGTCATTCAGGCGATTAAAAGCAAGAAAATCCGCGGGCGTAGCGCGCTGCGACCGCTGGATGTGGCGGGGCTGAGCCAGCTGCTGGTACAGGTGTCGAACCTGATAGTTGATTGCCCTGAGATTCAGCGGCTGGATATTCACCCGCTGCTTGCCTCTGGCAACGAATTTACCGCTCTGGACGTGACGCTGGATATTGCGCCATTTAGCGGCTCAAGCGAAAGTCGGCTGGCGGTGCGGCCTTACCCGCAGCACCTTGAAGAGTGGGTGACCATGAAGAACGGCGAGCGCTGCCTGTTCCGACCGATCCTGCCGGAAGACGAGCCGCTGCTGCAGCAATTTATCGCTCAAGTCACGAAAGAAGATCTTTATTACCGCTATTTCAGCGAGATCAACGAATTTACCCACGACGATTTAGCCAATATGACGCAGATCGACTACGATCGAGAAATGGCTTTCGTCGCGGTCTATTCGCCAGGCGATCGCACTGAGATCCTGGGGGTGACTCGCGCCATTTCCGATCCCGACAATATTGACGCGGAGTTTGCCGTGTTAGTGCGCTCCGACCTGAAAGGGCTGGGGCTAGGCGGGCGTCTGCTGGACAAACTTATCAGCTATACCCGGGCCCATGGTTTGCAGCGCCTGAATGGCATTACCATGCCAAACAATCACGGGATGATTGCCCTCGCGAGGAAGCTCGGTTTTGACGTAGATATTCAGCTGGAAGATGGCATTGTCGGGCTGTCATTAAGGCTAAGTGATGAGTAAGCTGCTGGAAATGCTGCCCTTAACCGACAGAGATGGTATCATTGACCGCTTACGTCGTCTGCGTGGTACAGAGGACCCTTCACTAAACCAGAGAAGAAACGCACTGTGATGTTGTCAAAATTTAAGCGTAATAAACATCAACAACACCTTGCCCAACTACCCAAGCTTTCACAGTCTGTTGATGATATTGAGTTTTTTTATGCTCCAGCAGATTTTCGTGAAGCGTTGCTCGCAAAAATCGCCAGCGCCACGCGCCGAATCTGTATCGTCGCGTTGTACCTTGAGCAGGACGACGCCGGAAAGATGATTCTGCAAGCCCTGTACGATGCCAAACGTCAACGCCCGGAACTCGATGTTCGCGTGCTGGTTGACTGGCATCGCGCACAGCGTGGGCGCATTGGTGCTGCTGCATCCAATACCAACGCGGACTGGTACTGCCGCACCGCAAAAGAGAATCCCGGTGTCGAGGTTCCCGTTTATGGCGTGCCGGTGAATACCCGTGAAGCACTCGGCGTACTGCATTTTAAAGGCTTCATTATTGATGACTGCGTGCTGTATAGCGGCGCCAGCATCAACGATGTCTATCTGCATCAGCACGATAAATATCGTTATGATCGCTACCAATGTATCCGCAATCCGCAGATGGCCGATATCATGTTCAACTGGGTATCGGAGAATCTGGTCGAAGGCCGTGGCGTTAATCGCCTGGACAACACCGAGCGCCCGAAAAGCCCGGAAATCAAAAATGATATCCGCCAGTATCGCCAGGAACTGCGTGATACCAGCTACCATTTCACAGGCAATGCCGGTGATGATGAGCTGACGGTTACGCCGCTGGTTGGCCTGGGGAAAACCAGCCAACTGAATAAAGCTATTTTCCACCTGATGCCGTGCACCGAAGAAAAGCTCACTATCTGCACCCCTTACTTTAACCTGCCAGCATTGCTGGTCCGCAGCATTATTCGTCTGCTGCGCGAGGGGAAGAAAGTGGAGATTATCGTCGGTGACAAAACGGCGAATGACTTCTATATTCCGGAAAATGAGCCGTTTAAAATTATCGGCGCGCTGCCTTATCTCTACGAAATTAACCTGCGCCGCTTCCTGAGCCGCCTGCAATATTATATCAATACCGATCAACTGACGGTGCGCCTGTGGAAAGATGGCGATAATAGCTATCACCTTAAAGGGATGTGGGTCGACAACGAGTGGATTCTGCTGACCGGCAATAACCTCAACCCTCGTGCCTGGCGTCTGGACCTGGAAAACGCGGTGCTGATTCACGATCCGAAAAAACAGCTAGCGTCGATGCGCCAGAAAGAGCTGGACCTCATCCGTAAGCACACGACGGTGGTTAATCACTTCCGCGACCTGCAAAGCATCGCGGATTACCCGGTAAAAGTGCGCAAGCTGATTCGCCGTCTGCGTCGAATTCGTATCGACAGGCTGATTAGCCGTATCCTGTAAACTGAAGCCCCGCACGTCGGGGCTTTTTTATGACTGGAGTCTTTATGCTACGTCCCCTTCTGATTTGCACAATGCTGGCGCTCAGCGGTTGCAGCCATATGGCAAACGATAGCTGGAGCGGGCAGGATAAAGCTCAGCATTTTATTGCCTCGGCCATGCTTTCAGCCGCCGGTAATGAGTTTGCGCAGCACCAGGGCGTCAGCCGCGATCGCAGCGCGGCGATTGGCTTTCTGTTCTCCATTAGTCTGGGTGCGTCAAAAGAGCTTTGGGACAGCCGCCCGGCGGGGAGCGGCTGGAGCTGGAAAGACTTTGCATGGGACGTTGCCGGCGCCACCACCGGCTATGCGGTGTGGCAGCTCGCGCAACATTAACCTACAAGCGTAGACCTTTTCCTTTGCGATGCAGTTTAAGTGAAACCAGGAAAGCAATCGCCGCCATTACCGTCACATACCAGAAGAAGGCGGTTTCGATACCCGCCGACTTCATTGACAACGCCACGTATTCGGCTGAACCGCCAAACAAGGCGTTAGCCACCGCATAAGACAAGCCTACCCCCAACGCGCGCACCTGCGCCGGGAACATTTCAGCTTTCAGGATCCCGCTAATCGAGGTGTAGAAGCTGGTAATGAGCAGCGCGCACATGACTAACGCAAATGCCGCGTATGGTGACGTGACGTTCTGTAACGCAGAGAGAATTGGCACGGTGAACAGGGTAGCCAGCGCACCAAAGCAGAGCATCGAGGTACGACGTCCGACTTTATCAGACAGCAGGCCAAACAACGGCTGGACGAGCATATAGACGAACAGCGCAGCGGTCATAATGACGCTTGCCAGGTTTGCGCTCATCCCGGCAGTGTTCACGAGATATTTCTGCATGTAGGTCGTAAAGGTGTAGAAACTCAGTGACCCTGCAGCAGTGAAACCGAGCACCATGAAAAACGCTCTACGGTTACGCCACAGCCCTTTGAATGAACCGGCTTCTTTTAGCGTGCGCGTCTCTTTCTGCGAGGTTTCATCCAGCTGACGCCGTAGCCACAGGGCGACAATCGCCAGTACGGCCCCCAGGGCAAATGGAATTCGCCATCCCCAGGCGTGAAGATCTTCGCTGCTGAGCACATTTTGCAAGATAACCACGACCAGAACAGCCAGCAGTTGTCCGCCAATCAGCGTGACATACTGGAAGGAGGCATAGAAGCCCTTACGGCCTTCAACCGCCACCTCGCTCATGTAGGTGGCGCTGGTACCATACTCGCCGCCAACGGACAGCCCCTGGAACAAACGCGCCAGCAGCAGCAGTGCGGGAGCCCAAGTGCCAATCACGCTGTAGCCCGGTAAACAGGCAATAACTAACGAGCCGAAACACATCATACATACGGAAATGAGCATCGAGACCTTACGTCCGCGGCGGTCCGCGATGCGGCCAAATAGCCAACCACCGATTGGGCGCATCAGAAAACCTGCGGCAAATACGCCAGCAGTTTGTAGCAGTTGGGTCGTGGTATTTCCTGACGGAAAAAAAATGTGAGCAAAATAGAGGGAACAGAACGAGTAGACGTAGAAATCAAACCACTCAACAAGGTTCCCTGATGATGCCCCGACGATTGCCATCACGCGACGGCGAGTATCGCTGTTGGCCAGCGATTCTTCTGGGGTCACACTGGTTACGGCCATTTGTTAACTCCTGCCAAAAGCGCTCTCCTGCCTTACCGGGCGTACACGTCACGCAGGCAGATATTTTAGTAAATAAAATGTTATATAATTGTTATTATTAAATTAGTGATGAAAATCACATTTTCTGTTAGCAGGATCACGATTTAGGATTAGGTGCAGAAGGAACAGAGGGGAATAGGGAGGAAAAAAAGTGGAGTATGACGTAGGCCGGATAAGGCATTTATGCCGCCATCCGGCAATGTGCCCCGGGATGACCTGATGACGCTGCGCTTATCCGCCCTGCAGAGGGCATTAATCGCCCGGGATTTCACCCTGTTTTACTTTCGTACAGACGTAAAAAAGCCCATCCGTCAGGATGGGCTTCTTCACTTAATTGATGCCTGGCAGTTCCCTACTCTCGCATGGGGAGACCCCACACTACCATCGGCGCTACGGCGTTTCACTTCTGAGTTCGGCATGGGGTCAGGTGGGACCACCGCGCTACAGCCGCCAGGCAAATTCTGTTATCAACACGCATTAGCCTGTCGATGTAATCTGTAATCAAGCTGAATATCGTCTCTTCGCCAAAACATCTTCGGCGTTGTAAGGTTAAGCCTCACGGTTCATTAGTACTGGTTAGCTCAACGTATCGCTACGCTTACACACCCAGCCTATCAACGTCGTCGTCTTCAACGTTCCTTCAGGACCCTTAAAGGGTCAGGGAGAACTCATCTCGGGGCAAGTTTCGTGCTTAGATGCTTTCAGCACTTATCTTTTCCGCATTTAGCTACCGGGCAATGCCATTGGCATGACAACCCGAACACCAGTGATGCGTCCACTCCGGTCCTCTCGTACTAGGAGCAGCCCCCCTCAATTCTCCAGCGCCCACGGCAGATAGGGACCGAACTGTCTCACGACGTTCTAAACCCAGCTCGCGTACCACTTTAAATGGCGAACAGCCATACCCTTGGGACCTACTTCAGCCCCAGGATGTGATGAGCCGACATCGAGGTGCCAAACACCGCCGTCGATATGAACTCTTGGGCGGTATCAGCCTGTTATCCCCGGAGTACCTTTTATCCGTTGAGCGATGGCCCTTCCATTCAGAACCACCGGATCACTAAGACCTGCTTTCGCACCTGCTCGAGCCGTCACTCTCGCAGTCAAGCTAGCTTATGCCTTTGCACTAACCTCCTGATGTCCGACCAGGATTAGCTAACCTTCGTGCTCCTCCGTTACTCTTTAGGAGGAGACCGCCCCAGTCAAACTACCCACCAGACACTGTCCGCAACCCGGATTACGGGTCTACGTTAGAACACCAGCCATTAAAGGGTGGTATTTCAAGGTTGGCTCCACGCAGACTGGCGTCCACGCTTCAAAGCCTCCCACCTATCCTACACATCAAGGACCAGTGTTCAGTGTCAAGCTATAGTAAAGGTTCACGGGGTCTTTCCGTCTTGCCGCGGGTACACTGCATCTTCACAGCGAGTTCAATTTCACTGAGTCTCGGGTGGAGACAGCCTGGCCATCATTACGCCATTCGTGCAGGTCGGAACTTACCCGACAAGGAATTTCGCTACCTTAGGACCGTTATAGTTACGGCCGCCGTTTACCGGGGCTTCGATCAAGAGCTTCGCCTTACAGCTAACCCCATCAATTAACCTTCCGGCACCGGGCAGGCGTCACACCGTATACGTCCACTTTCGTGTTTGCACAGTGCTGTGTTTTTAATAAACAGTTGCAGCCAGCTGGTATCTTCGACTGATTTCAGCTCCATGGGTAAACCACTTCACCTACATATCAGCGTGCCTTCTCCCGAAGTTACGGCACCATTTTGCCTAGTTCCTTCACCCGAGTTCTCTCAAGCGCCTTGGTATTCTCTACCTGACCACCTGTGTCGGTTTGGGGTACGATTTGATGTTACCTGATGCTTAGAGGCTTTTCCTGGAAGCAGGGCATTTGTTACTTCAGCACCGTAGTGCCTCGTCATCACACCTCAGCGTTAGTAAGCGTCCGGATTTACCTAAACGCTCCGCCTACATGCTTAAACCGGGACAACCGTCGCCCGGCTAACATAGCCTTCTCCGTCCCCCCTTCGCAGTAACACCAAGTACAGGAATATTAACCTGTTTCCCATCGACTACGCCTTTCGGCCTCGCCTTAGGGGTCGACTCACCCTGCCCCGATTAACGTTGGACAGGAACCCTTGGTCTTCCGGCGTGCGGGTTTTTCACCCGCATTATCGTTACTTATGTCAGCATTCGCACTTCTGATACCTCCAGCATCCCTCACGAGACACCTTCGCAGGCTTACAGAACGCTCCCCTACCCAACAACACATAGTGTCGCTGCCGCAGCTTCGGTGCACAGTTTAGCCCCGTTACATCTTCCGCGCAGGCCGACTCGACCAGTGAGCTATTACGCTTTCTTTAAATGATGGCTGCTTCTAAGCCAACATCCTGGCTGTCTGAGCCTTCCCACATCGTTTCCCACTTAACTGTGACTTTGGGACCTTAGCTGGCGGTCTGGGTTGTTTCCCTCTTCACGACGGACGTTAGCACCCGCCGTGTGTCTCCCGTGATAACATTCTTCGGTATTCGCAGTTTGCATCGGGTTGGTAAGTCGGGATGACCCCCTAGCCGAAACAGTGCTCTACCCCCGAAGATGAGTTCACGAGGCGCTACCTAAATAGCTTTCGGGGAGAACCAGCTATCTCCCGGTTTGATTGGCCTTTCACCCCCAGCCACAAGTCATCCGCTAATTTTTCAACATTAGTCGGTTCGGTCCTCCAGTTAGTGTTACCCAACCTTCAACCTGCCCATGGCTAGATCACCGGGTTTCGGGTCTATACCCTGCAACTTAACGCCCAGTTAAGACTCGGTTTCCCTTCGGCTCCCCTATACGGTTAACCTTGCTACAGAATATAAGTCGCTGACCCATTATACAAAAGGTACGCAGTCACACCCCAAAGGGTGCTCCCACTGCTTGTACGTACACGGTTTCAGGTTCTTTTTCACTCCCCTCGCCGGGGTTCTTTTCGCCTTTCCCTCACGGTACTGGTTCACTATCGGTCAGTCAGGAGTATTTAGCCTTGGAGGATGGTCCCCCCATATTCAGACAGGATACCACGTGTCCCGCCCTACTCATCGAGTTCACAACCTGTGCATTTTGGTGTACGGGACTATCACCCTGTACCGTCGGACTTTCCAGACCGTTCCACTAACACACAAGCTGATTCAGACTCTGGGCTGCTCCCCGTTCGCTCGCCGCTACTGGGGGAATCTCGGTTGATTTCTTTTCCTCGGGGTACTTAGATGTTTCAGTTCCCCCGGTTCGCTTCGTTAACCTATGTATTCAGTTAACGATAGTGTGTCGAAACACACTGGGTTTCCCCATTCGGAAATCGCCGGTTATAACGGTTCATATCACCTTACCGACGCTTATCGCAGATTAGCACGTCCTTCATCGCCTCTGACTGCCAGGGCATCCACCGTGTACGCTTAGTCGCTTAACCTCACAACCCGAAGATGTTTCACTTCTGATTGCGAAAATTTGAGAGACTCGAACACACCATTTATCTGTTCTTATTACGGAGAACAGACACAGTGTGTCGTTTCAATTTTCAGCTTGATCCAGATTTTTAAAGAGCAAATATTTCAAACGTCACCCGAAGATGAGTTTTGAGATATTGAGGTCGGCGACTTTCACTCACACAAACCAGCAAGTGGCGTCCCCTAGGGGATTCGAACCCCTGTTACCGCCGTGAAAGGGCGGTGTCCTGGGCCTCTAGACGAAGGGGACACTGAAGTCTCAATCGCAAGACGCCTTGCTATTTACTTTTCATCAGACAATCTGTGTGAGCACTTCAAAGAACGTTTCTTTAAGGTAAGGAGGTGATCCAACCGCAGGTTCCCCTACGGTTACCTTGTTACGACTTCACCCCAGTCATGAATCACAAAGTGGTAAGCGCCCTCCCGAAGGTTAAGCTACCTACTTCTTTTGCAACCCACTCCCATGGTGTGACGGGCGGTGTGTACAAGGCCCGGGAACGTATTCACCGTAGCATTCTGATCTACGATTACTAGCGATTCCGACTTCATGGAGTCGAGTTGCAGACTCCAATCCGGACTACGACATACTTTATGAGGTCCGCTTGCTCTCGCGAGGTCGCTTCTCTTTGTATATGCCATTGTAGCACGTGTGTAGCCCTACTCGTAAGGGCCATGATGACTTGACGTCATCCCCACCTTCCTCCAGTTTATCACTGGCAGTCTCCTTTGAGTTCCCGGCCGAACCGCTGGCAACAAAGGATAAGGGTTGCGCTCGTTGCGGGACTTAACCCAACATTTCACAACACGAGCTGACGACAGCCATGCAGCACCTGTCTCAGAGTTCCCGAAGGCACCAAAGCATCTCTGCTAAGTTCTCTGGATGTCAAGAGTAGGTAAGGTTCTTCGCGTTGCATCGAATTAAACCACATGCTCCACCGCTTGTGCGGGCCCCCGTCAATTCATTTGAGTTTTAACCTTGCGGCCGTACTCCCCAGGCGGTCTATTTAACGCGTTAGCTCCGGAAGCCACTCCTCAAGGGAACAACCTCCAAATAGACATCGTTTACGGCGTGGACTACCAGGGTATCTAATCCTGTTTGCTCCCCACGCTTTCGCACCTGAGCGTCAGTCTTCGTCCAGGGGGCCGCCTTCGCCACCGGTATTCCTCCAGATCTCTACGCATTTCACCGCTACACCTGGAATTCTACCCCCCTCTACGAGACTCAAGCTTGCCAGTTTCAAATGCAGTTCCCAGGTTGAGCCCGGGGATTTCACATCTGACTTAACAAACCGCCTGCGTGCGCTTTACGCCCAGTAATTCCGATTAACGCTTGCACCCTCCGTATTACCGCGGCTGCTGGCACGGAGTTAGCCGGTGCTTCTTCTGCGAGTAACGTCAATCGCTGTGGTTATTAACCACAACGCCTTCCTCCTCGCTGAAAGTACTTTACAACCCGAAGGCCTTCTTCATACACGCGGCATGGCTGCATCAGGCTTGCGCCCATTGTGCAATATTCCCCACTGCTGCCTCCCGTAGGAGTCTGGACCGTGTCTCAGTTCCAGTGTGGCTGGTCATCCTCTCAGACCAGCTAGGGATCGTCGCCTAGGTGAGCCGTTACCCCACCTACTAGCTAATCCCATCTGGGCACATCCGATGGTGTGAGGCCCGAAGGTCCCCCACTTTGGTCTTGCGACGTTATGCGGTATTAGCTACCGTTTCCAGTAGTTATCCCCCTCCATCGGGCAGTTTCCCAGACATTACTCACCCGTCCGCCACTCGTCACCCGAGAGCAAGCTCTCTGTGCTACCGTTCGACTTGCATGTGTTAGGCCTGCCGCCAGCGTTCAATCTGAGCCATGATCAAACTCTTCAATTTAAGTTTGATGCTCGTGAATTAAACTTCGTAATGAATTACGTGTTCACTCAGAGACTTGGTATTCATTTTTCGTCTTGCGACGTTTAAGAATCCGTATCTTCGAGTGCCCACACAGATTGTCTGATAAATTGTTAAAGAGCAGTGCCGCTTCGCTTTTTCTCAGCGGCGCGGGGTGTGCATAATACGCCACCCAGCCACGAAGTCAAGAGTTTATTTTCGCTTTCTTCGCCGAAGTTCTCAGGAGAACCTCGCTAACCCGGCGGCTTGTTTGCCGTTGTTCCGTGTCAGTGGAGGCGCATTATAGGGAGAAAATGAGAAGCCGCAAGCATAAAATAGAAAAAACTTTTCGTTCGGCTATTTTTCATACAACCCTCTTATTTTCGCCTGGTTTTTAAACAAAAACGAGCCCCGTAGGGCTCGTTTTCTTCTTTTTGTGACTTACTGCACTGCCACAATCTGGTCGTCTTTCACTTCCAGCCGAATGGTTTTACCCGGCAACAACTCGCCAGACAAGATTTGCTGTGCCAGCGGGTTCTCGATCTGCTGCTGGATAGCACGTTTGAGTGGACGCGCACCATACACCGGATCGTAACCATTCTTACTCAGCAGTTGCAAAGCCTCGTCGGAGATCTGTGTTTCATAGCCACGTTCTTCCAGACGTTTGTACAAACGCTGCAGCTGAATCTGCGCAATCGACGCAATGTGTTTTTCACCTAACGGATGGAAAACAACCACTTCATCAATACGGTTGATGAACTCTGGACGGAAGCTGTGGCTGACCACGCCCAGTACCAGATCTTTCATATGCCCGTAGTCCAGTTCACCGAAGCGTTCCTGAATCAGGTCAGAACCGAGGTTAGAGGTCATGATGACCACCGTGTTACGGAAGTCGACCGTTCTCCCCTGCCCGTCAGTCAGACGACCGTCGTCCAGCACCTGCAGCAGAATGTTGAACACATCCGGATGCGCTTTCTCGACTTCATCCAGCAGGATGACCGAGTAAGGACGACGACGAACCGCTTCCGTCAGATAGCCGCCCTCTTCATAACCGACATATCCCGGAGGCGCACCGACCAGACGAGACACGGAGTGTTTCTCCATAAACTCGGACATGTCGATACGCACCATCGCGTCATCGCTGTCGAACATAAAGTTAGCCAGCGCTTTACACAGTTCGGTTTTACCTACCCCGGTTGGCCCCAGGAACAGGAATGAACCAATCGGACGGTTCGGGTCAGACAGACCAGCCCGGCTACGACGGATCGCATTTGATACCGCTTCAACCGCTTCGTTCTGCCCAATCACGCGGCTATGCAGATCCTGCTCCATACGCAGCAGTTTCTCACGCTCGCCCTCCAGCATGCGGGCCACCGGAATACCTGTCCAGCGCGCCAGCACTTCGGCAATCTCCGCATCCGTCACTTTATTACGTAACAGGCGCATGGTTTTGCCTTCGGACTGGGTCGCCGCTTCCAACTGTTTTTCCAGTTCCGGAATTTTGCCGTACTGCAGCTCGGACATACGCGCCAGGTCACCGACACGACGCGCCTGTTCAATGGCGATTTTCGCCTGCTCCAGCTCCGCTTTAATAGTTTGCGTACCCGAGAGCGACGCTTTCTCCGCTTTCCACTCTTCTTCTAACTCAGAATATTGACGCTCTTTATCGCTCAGCTCGTCGTTCAGCATGTCGAGACGTTTCTTACTCGCCTCGTCAGACTCTTTCATCAGCGCCTGCTGTTCCAGCTTCAACTGAATGATACGGCGATCGAGACGGTCGAGCTCTTCCGGCTTCGAGTCGATCTGCATACGAATGCTGGAGGCCGCTTCATCGATAAGGTCGATGGCTTTATCCGGCAGCTGACGGTCAGCAATATAGCGGTGAGACAGCGTCGCCGCCGCGACAATCGCCGGGTCGGTGATCTGCACATGGTGATGCAGTTCATAACGCTCTTTCAGACCGCGCAAAATCGCAATAGTGTCTTCCACCGATGGCTCTGCCACGAACACTTTCTGGAAGCGACGTTCCAGCGCCGCATCTTTTTCGATGTACTGACGATATTCATCCAGCGTGGTCGCACCGACGCAGTGCAGTTCCCCGCGCGCCAGCGCCGGTTTCAGCATGTTACCGGCATCCATCGCGCCGTCGGCTTTACCCGCGCCCACCATGGTGTGCAGCTCGTCGATAAACAGGATGACGTTGCCTTCCTGTTTCGCCAGATCGTTCAGCACGCCTTTCAGACGCTCTTCAAACTCACCGCGGTATTTCGCCCCGGCCACCAGCGCCCCCATATCCAACGCCAGCACGCGGCGGCCTTTCAAGCCTTCCGGCACTTCACCGTTGATAATACGTTGCGCCAGCCCTTCGACAATGGCGGTTTTACCGACGCCTGGTTCACCGATCAATACCGGGTTATTTTTAGTACGACGTTGCAGTACCTGAATGGTACGGCGAATTTCTTCATCACGGCCGATCACCGGGTCGAGCTTGCCCTGCTCGGCGCGTTCAGTCAGATCGACGGTGTATTTTTTCAATGCCTGACGTTGGTCCTCGGCACCCTGGTCATTCACGCTTTCACCTCCGCGCATCTGTTCAATTGCCTGAGTGATATTGGCGGTAGTTGCGCCTGCCGTTTTCAGCAGATCGGTCAGAGTGCCGCGAGACTCAAGCGCCGCCAGAACGAACAGTTCCGACGAAATAAAGTTATCGCCGCGTTTTTGCGCCAGCTTGTCGCAAAGATTCAACACGCGCATCAGATCCTGAGACGGCTGCACGTCTCCCCCGGTGCCTTCCACCTGAGGTAAACGGCTCAGCGCCTGATCGATAGCCGTGCGTAGCTGGCCGGCGTTAATGCCCGCGGATGTTAATAAAGGACGTACCGAGCCCCCTTCCTGATTCAGCAAGGCGCTCATTAAATGAAGAGGTTCGATAAATTGGTTGTCGTGCCCCAGTGCGAGTGACTGAGCATCGGCAAGAGCAAGCTGGAATTTATTGGTAAGACGATCCAGACGCATGACTCCTCCCATATATAGGTCAATTTTGCTACAGGAGATTAAATGAGGTCATCCCTCAATTATTCAAGGTTAAATGACCTGGTCTATGAGAAAAAAATATCTGCCTTCTGGATCGTCTTGATTCTATAGGTTATATCAGCCAGATAAAACTTGCCATACGACCCGTAATACGGTCGCGGCGATAGGAGAAAAAATCATCCTTTTCGCTGAATGTACAGCGGTCGCCGCCAAAGATGGCGGTTACGCCAATATTCCCTAAACGCTGACGCGCCAAAAGATAGATATCTGCGTAATATTTTTCGCCAACAGGACGAAATGCCCTAACCGCGTTGGCGTCTTTGGCCATAAACGCTTCACGTACTTCCGGGCCGACTTCAAAAGCCTGCGGACCAATCGCCGGGCCAAACCAGGCAAGAATATTCTCGGGACGGTCTTTGAAGCAGGCAACGGTCTCTTCCAGCACGCCGTCGCATAAACCGCGCCAGCCGGCATGTGCCGCGGCCACTTCCGTTCCTGCTTTATTGCAAAACAGAACCGGAAGGCAGTCCGCCGTCATCACCGCGCACACCGTCCCGGGCGTATTACTGTAAGAGGCATCCGCACGTTTCGAAGCATAAGGCTCGCCGGTCAGGTGCAGCACATCTTTACCGTGCACCTGCTCCAGCCACACCGGTTTCGACGGCAGTTGGCCCGCCGCGAACATACGCTTGCGGTTCTCCTCAACGTGTTCGAGATTATCGCCACAGTGAGCGCCGAGATTCAGGGAATCCCACGCGCCTTCACTGACGCCACCGACGCGCGTTGAACTACAGGCGGCCACGCCTTGCGGCAGCGGCCATTCCGGGACAATGATTTTGGTCATAACCAGTCTACGTCATCCTTATGTTCTTCAAAGTCGGCACGCATCACGGCAATCAAATCGACCATATCCTGCGGGATAGGCGCATGCCATTCCATTTCAATCCCCGAAATGGGGTGATAGAGACGAAGCATAGTCGCATGCAGCGCCTGGCGATCAAATTTACGCAGTACGGAAATGAACTCATCCGACGCGCCTTTTGGCGGACGCGGACGGCCACCATAGACCTGATCGCCCACCAGCGGATGGGTGATGTGCGCCATGTGCACGCGGATCTGGTGCGTACGCCCGGTTTCCAGACGCAACCGCAGACGCGTGTGCACACGGAAGTGTTCCATAATACGATAGTGCGTTACCGCCGGTTTCCCCATCGGGTGAACCGCCATGTGCGTACGTTTGGTTGGGTGACGGCTAATCGGTTCCTCAACGGTACCGCCCGCCGTCATGTGACCAATCGCCACCGCCTCATACTCGCGGGTAATCTCGCGCAGCTGCAGCGATTCCACCAGACGTGTCTGCGCCGGAACGGTTTTGGCCACCACCATTAAACCGGTGGTGTCTTTATCCAGACGGTGGACGATGCCCGCACGCGGCACATCGGCAATCGGCGGATAGTAATGCAGCAGCGCATTCAGCACCGTACCATCCGGGTTACCGGCACCCGGGTGAACGACCAGGTCGCGCGGCTTATTGATGACGAGGATATCATCATCTTCATATACAATATCGAGTGGGATATCCTGCGCTTCAAAGCGGATCTCTTCGTCGATTTCAGCATCGATAGCGACGGACTCGCCACCCATGACTTTTTCTTTCGGCTTGTCTGAAACTTTGCCATTGACCTGAACGCGCTGGTCGAGGATCCACTCTTTTATGCGCGATCGCGAATAATCAGGGAACATTTCGGCCAAAGCCTGATCTAAGCGTTGACCGAGTTGTGACTCGGACACCGTTGCGGTGAGTTGTACTCGTTGTGCCATATACAGCTTCTTCGTTAACGTTGGGTTTTTACGGCTTCGCCGTTTAATATAGTGTGCTATTGTAGCTGGTCTTAATCGGGAACAGGAACTGTGAATATCCCGTATAAACATTTTGAGGAAAGTCAAAACGTCATGACGCGCATGAAATATCTGGTGGCAGCGGCCACGTTGAGCCTGGCTTTGGCGGGGTGCTCTGGTTCAAAGGAAGAGGTTCCTGATAATCCGCCTAATGAAATCTACGCAACTGCTCAGCAAAAGCTGCAGGACGGTAACTGGAAACAGGCAATAACGCAACTGGAAGCGTTGGATAACCGCTATCCGTTCGGGCCATATTCTCAACAGGTACAGCTGGATCTGATCTACGCATACTACAAAAATGCCGATCTGCCGCTGGCTCAGGCCGCGATTGACCGTTTCATTCGTCTGAACCCGACGCACCCGAACATCGACTACGTGATGTACATGCGCGGCTTAACCAACATGGCGCTGGACGATAGCGCGCTGCAGGGCTTCTTTGGCGTCGACCGTTCAGACCGCGATCCGCAGCACGCCCGTGACGCATTTAACGACTTCTCGAAGCTGGTGCGCGGCTACCCGAACAGTCAATACGTCACCGACGCCAACAAACGTCTTATCTTCCTGAAAGACCGTCTGGCGAAGTATGAACTTTCCGTTGTTGATTACTACACCGCGCGCGGCGCGTGGGTAGCCGTCGTAAACCGCGTCGAAAACATGATGCGTAACTTCCCGGATACTCAGGCAACTCGCGACGCTCTGCCGAAGATGGAAAACGCCTACCGCGAAATGCAGATGACGGCGCAGGCTGATAAAGTCGCGAAAATCATTGCCGCCAACGGCAAAAGCACTCAGTCCTGATTCAAACATCTTAGAAAGCAAAACGGCAGCCCGATGGCTGCCGTTTTTTTATTCGTTTTAATGACTTGCTGAAGCGGTTTAGCGCCTGGTCATCCTATCAAATATGGCTGCATTTTCCGGAATCGACAAGTAAAAAAACACTTCTTCCTGTCTTGACTCACAAAATGAATGCGCTGACAAAAAGTGACAAAATAATGTGATCTTCATCACACATTTTAAGCAAATCCGAGGTATGCTGGAATCACCAAGACGGAAAGACAAGAGGTAAAATTTATGACAATGAACATTACCAGTAAACAAATGGAAATTACTCCGGCTATTCGCCAGCATGTCGCAGACCGTCTCGCAAAATTGGAAAAATGGCAAACCCACTTAATCAACCCGCATATCATTCTGTCCAAAGAGCCACAGGGATTTGTAGCGGACGCCACGATGAATACCCCTAATGGGCATCTGGTCGCCAGTGCGAAACATGAAGATATGTACACCGCCATTAACGAATTGATCAACAAGCTGGAACGGCAGCTCAATAAGGTGCAACACAAAGGGGAAGCCCGTCGCGCCGCAACGTCGGTGAAAGACGCAAGCTTCGTAGAAGAAGTTGAAGAAGAGTAAACTGAACTTTGTACTTTAATGTGTATCGCCAACGCGCCTTCGGGCGCGTTTTTTATTGACAGAACGAAAACAGAACGAGTACTGTAAAACCTCATCACGCTAAGGATTTAACCTGATAGTGAAACTTCTACCGTTTTTCTTCGCATTCTTTTTTACCTTCCCCTGAATGGGAGGCGTTTCGTCGTGTGATAAAGAATGCGAAGACGAACAATAAGGCCTCCCACACCGGGGGGCCTTTTTTATTGATAACAAGAAAGGCAAACATGATGACTTCGGAAAATCCGTTACTGGCGATACGCGATAAGATAAGCGCCCTTGATGAGAAATTAGTGAGCCTGCTGGCCGAGCGCCGCGGCCTGGCCATTGAGGTGGGTAAAGCCAAGCTGGCGTCTCACCGCCCGGTCCGCGACATCGACCGCGAGCGCGATCTGCTGGAACGCCTGATTACGCTGGGCAAAGCCCACCAGCTTGACGCGCACTACATCACCCGCCTGTTCCAGCTCATCATTGAAGATTCAGTCCTGACCCAGCAAACCCTGCTCCAGCAGCACCTGAATAAAATTAACCCGCACTCCGCACGTATCGCGTTTCTGGGCCCGAAAGGTTCCTACTCGCATCTGGCGGCCCGCCAGTATGCCGCCCGCCACTTTGAGCAGTTCATCGAAAGCGGCTGCCTGAAATTTGCCGATATCTTTAATCAGGTCGAGACCGGCCAAGCTGACTACGCCGTGGTGCCGATTGAAAACACCAGCTCCGGCGGCATTAACGACGTCTACGACCTGCTGCAGCATACCAGTCTGTCGATCGTGGGCGAAATGACGGTCCCTATCGACCACTGCGTGCTGGTCAACGGCACGACCACCCTCGACACCATTGAAACGGTCTACAGCCATCCGCAGCCGTTCCAGCAGTGCAGCCAGTTCCTGAGCCATTATCCGCAGTGGAAAATTGAGTATACCGAGAGCACCTCGGCGGCAATGGAAAAAGTGGCGCAGGCCAACTCACCAACCGTCGCGGCGCTGGGTAGCGAAGCCGGCGGCAAGCTGTATGGCTTGCAGGTGCTGGAACACTGCCAGGCGAACCAGACGCAGAACATCACGCGCTTCCTGGTGCTGGCGCGCAAAGCGGTGAACGTCTCCGACCAGGTACCGGCGAAAACCACCCTGCTGATCGCCACCGGGCAGCAGGCCGGTGCTCTGGTTGAAGCGCTGCTGGTATTGCGTAATCACAACCTGATTATGACCAAGCTCGAATCGCGCCCGATTCACGGCAACCCGTGGGAAGAGATGTTTTATCTCGACGTCCAGGCGAACCTGGACGCGCTGCCGATGCAAAAAGCACTCAAAGAGCTTTCCGGTATTACCCGCTCGATGAAAGTGCTGGGCTGCTACCCAAGCGAGAACGTGGTACCGGTCGACCCGGTTTAACGTTCGATAAACGGTAGCTTCTTCATCCCTGCGACTTCAACGTGCAGGGTGAAGATGGCACCAGAAAGCGGATACTGCGCCACCTCATCCGCCGACATATTCTCTCGGGTGGTGGTAATAAACAGCGTGCGCATATCCGCGCCACCGAAGCAGACCATCGTCGGGCAACGCACCGGCAGACGATATTCCGCAAGCTGCTCCCCCGTTGGCGAGAAGCGCGCCACGCGCCAGCCGTCAAACATCGCGCTCCAGTAACAGCCTTCTTCATCGATAGCCGCGCCGTCCGGGATCCCCTCACCGTCCTGAAACAAGCGGAACACCTCCCGCGCTCCCGGTTCGCCGTCAGCGTCCAGCGGCGTACGATAAATCACGCCGTTTGGCGTGTCGGAGGTATACATCCAGCCTTTATCCTCGCTGAATGCCAAACCGTTGGCGCCGTGAATATCACACTGAATCACCTTTGGCCTCAGTTGGTTATCCACCCTAACCAACAGCGCCCCGTTGTAATCACCCGGCCCCCAGAAGGTACCGGCATAAAAACGTCCATCGCGATCGGTGCCGCCGTCGTTAAAACGCGCCAGCTGTGGATTACTTGGGTTATCGCAGATTTTATGCTGGAGCAGACCGCGGCTATCGGCAAGCCAGATTGCGCTGCGTAGCGCGACGATAAAGCCCCCCTTCTCCCTCAGCGCAAAGCAGCCAACCTCTTCCGGGAACTGTAAGATCTGGTGGTCGCCCGTCGCAGGTACATAGCGGTGAATTTCACACTCCATGATGTCCGCCCAGTACAACGCCTGCTCGGCGTCGCTCCAGGTCGGGCATTCCGGCAGATGTCCGGTGTAATCAAACAGCAGGTTTGCTTCAGCCATCGTCTTCATCCCATAAAAAAAGCCAGAGGATTTCCCCTGGCTTTCAAGTATATACAGTTTTCGTTTACTGCCGACTGTCATTCGCCTGGCGTAACAGGACGCGGCTCTCACTCTGGAAACGCTGTGCGTAGTCGCCGAACCAGTGTTCCACCTTACGGAAGCTGTCGATAAACGCCTGCTTATCGCCCTGCTCCAGCAGGCCAATTGCCTCGCCAAAGCGCTGGTAGTAACGTTTAATCAGCGCCAGATTGTTACCAGACGACATAATAATGTCGGCGTACAGCTGCGGATCCTGAGCAAACAGACGGCCAACCATCGCCAGTTCCAGGCGGTAGATCGGTGAAGAGAGCGCCAACAGCTGTTCCAGCTGCACATTCTCTTCCGCCAGATGCAGGCCATAGGCGAAAGTCGCAAAGTGACGCAGCGCCTGGATAAACGCCATATTCTGGTCGTGCTCAACCGCGCTGATACGATGTAAACGCGCGCCCCAGACCTGAATCTGCTCGAGGAACCACTGGTAGGCTTCCGGCTGGCGGCCATCGCAGTAGACCACCACCTGTTTAGCCAGGCTGCCGCTGTCCGGACCAAACATCGGGTGCAGCCCCACAACGGGCCCCGAGTGCACCGACAGCATCGCTTGCAGTGGCCCGGCTTTCACCGAGGCCAGATCCACCAGAATACAGTCCTTCGGTAGCGGCGGTAGCTTTGCAATCACCTGCTCAGTGACGTGGATTGGCACGCTGACGATGACCATCCCGGCATCCGCCACCATTTCTGGCGCGTTTGCCCAGTCTTCTTTTTCCAGCGTCCGCACCTGATAGCCGGACAGGGTCAGCATTTTTTCAAACAGCCGCCCCATCTGGCCGCCGCCGCCGACAATCACCACCGGGCGCAGCGACGGACAGAGCGTTTTGAAGCCTTTGTCGTTTTCGCTGGAGTAGGACTCGCGCATCACGCGACGCAGCACATCTTCAATCAAATCAGGCGGCACGCCTAATGCGGCGGCCTCTTTGCGACGCGAAGCCAGCATTGAAGCCTCACGTTCCGGGACATAAATCGGCAGGCCGTACTGGCTTTTGACTTCGCCAACTTCCGCCACCAGTTCCAGACGCTTCGCCAGCAGGTTCAGCAGAGCCTTATCCACTTCATCAATTTGATCGCGCAGCGCGGTCAGTTCAGCAACCATACAATCCTCTTACGCCAGACGAGCCGCCAGATGGCCGCGTAAATCCTTGTCGAGCTCACGCAGCAGCGCATCGGTCGTTTCCCAGCTGATGCATGCATCGGTTACCGATACGCCGTATTTCATATCACAGCGCGGCTGCTCGGAAGACTGATTGCCTTCGTGAATGTTGCTTTCAATCATCAGACCAATAATGGAACGGTTACCGTCCTTGATCTGTGCGACAACGGATTCCGCTACCGCAGGCTGACGACGGTAGTCTTTATTGGAATTACCATGACTGCAATCTACCATCAGCGATGCGCGCAGTCCCGCCTGTTCCATCTCTTTTTCACACTGCGCCACATCTTCCGGGCCGTAGTTCGGCTTTTTACCGCCGCGCAGAATTACGTGACCATCCGGGTTACCCTGAGTGCGCAGCAGGCAAACCTGACCGGCCTGGTTGATACCCACGAAACGGTGCGGCATCGCCGCGGCGCGCATCGCGTTGATGGCGGTCGCCAGCGATCCGTCGGTGCCGTTTTTGAAACCCACCGGCATCGACAGGCCTGAAGCCATCTCACGGTGCGTCTGCGATTCTGTGGTACGCGCGCCAATCGCTGACCAACTGAACAGATCGCCCAGGTACTGCGGGCTATTCGGATCCAGCGCTTCGGTTGCCAGCGGCAGCCCCATGCTAACCAGTTCAACCAACAGACGACGAGCAATTTTCAGACCGCCTTCCACATCAAACGAGCCATCCATGTGCGGATCGTTGATAAGCCCTTTCCAGCCGACGGTAGTACGCGGCTTTTCAAAATAGACGCGCATCACCAGGTAGAGGCTATCGCTGACCTCTTCCGCCAGTGTTTTAAATCGACGCGCATATTCGATGGCAGCTTCAGGATCGTGGATGGAGCAAGGCCCACACACTACCAGCAGACGCGGATCGCGACCGGAGATAATGTCAGAAATCGTTTTACGTGACTGGGCGATTTGCGCTTCCTGCTCAACGGTGAGCGGGAATTCAGCTTTCAGCTGATCCGGGGTGATCAAAACCTGTTCATCGGCGATATTTACGTTATTCAGCGCGTCTTTTTGCATGATGGCATTACCTGTTATGGCTCGTTTGCGATAGTTGTTTCCTCAATGAGGTGCTCTCACAATATCATAATGAGTAAAGATATCAATCCAAAATCCGTAAATTATTATTTACAATAGCCTATTAAAGGCAAAATAATCGCCACCAATGTGTACAATAATAATTACACCCCTAATTAAGATGTATAAAAAAGGGCGAACGCCAATGCGTTCACCCTGAGTTAAGCGCCTACTCAGCTGCGCGCGATAATCCCTGCGCGACCCTGCTACGCCAGCGCACCCAGTCAATAGCAACAAACAGCAGTAAACTTGCCCCCATCACCGGCAACGCCAGACCAAGTGCCGCAGTGACGACGAGTGTCGCAATGCGTGCAGGCAGCGCCAACGCCAGCCAGCTTTGCGTCAGCGTTTGCAGCGGGCTGCTCTGTGTCTGGGCTGGACGTTTAATCCACCAGAGCCGATAGCCCATCACAATCGCCACGCACAGCGCCAGCCCAAAGGCGATCAACAAAAGCTGGTTTGGCAAACCGAACAGGATCCCCATATGGAAATCAACACCCCAGCGCGTGAGCTTTGCCATCAACGGAAAATCAGCAAACTGCGTATAGTCGATAATCGCCAGAGAGTGCGGATCGACCGCAACGGCATCGACCTGCGTGGGCCAGCGCCGGTCGATCTCAGTGACCGTCCAGGCACGATCGGCGCTGCGCGGCGGGCGGATCTCCAGATGAGTGGCATCGATGCCGCCGCGTTGAGCAACGTTAAGGATGGCATCGATCCGCTCCCAGGCGACCGGTGAAACATGTGGCATCATCTCGCCCGAATGGCCGCGATGCTCCGCATGAGGATCCATCGCCATCATCTCACCACCGTGCAGTTGGGTATTGACCTGCGGTGTCAGCCAACCAAAAGCAGCGCGCAGCTTATCAACGTTCCCCCCGGCCCACTGCGACCAGGTTAAGCCGGTAGCGGAAAATAGCAGCATCCCCGCCAGTAGACACCAGCCAAGAGTAACATGCACGCGGCGCGTATTTTGCAGACGGTTTTTGATCCGTCGCTTAGGGCGGGTAAAGGCCCACAGAACGATTCCCCCCAGCGCGGCTACCCACATCCACGACGCGGCCAACTCGCTGTATAAGCGCCCCGTATCGCCGAGCAATAGCGATCGATGCGCATAATCAATCCACTGACGCAGCGGTAAAATACCGCTGGTGCCGTAGACCGTCATATCGCCTTTCACCGCCAACGTCACCGGATCAATAAAGATGGCGCGATTTTCCGAGGCCTGAAGCGCCGGATCGGCAAACATTACGCGTGTGGTTTCACCCGCTTCCAGCGCAGGTCGTACGGCGCTCAAACGCAACGGCGTATCCAACGCGCGTTCCGCAGCCGCAATCTGCACGGCTATTGGCTGCCGCTCTCCGCCAATGGTGCCGTGTAGCGCATCGCGATACAGCAGGTTCTCTAGCTGCGGCGTGGCGACATACAGCGTGCCAGTCAGGGCCGCGACGAAAATAAATGGCCCAACAAACAGACCGATAAAAAAATGCAGGCGGCGCAGCAGGTGCACCCATGCCGCCTGCGAGGTGCAGGTTGTCATACTCTTCCTTCATACATGCGAAAAGTGGTGTGACGCTGAGGCGTCATTGATTATTTTTAAGCAGGTACAGCAGGCAAACGCGGCGGCGCGCGGGTATCAGGAAAGAGCCAGGGAAAGTAGCACCAGTGGGTGACGACAGGTGGGAACGACACAATCGTCACGCGCAGCAACAACGCGCACAGCAGTGCACACAGCGCCAGCATTACGCCTGGCATATGCGTCAGCAGCACGCAGTAGCCGCAGGCTTCACCGTGGTCAATGGGTATGCTGTCCGACATCGAATGATGAGTGGGCATTGGCATCGTCATTTCATGGTGCATACCGGGCATCGCGCTCATTGGCGATTGCTGTAGCGACACAGAGATCAGCGGAGCAAAGATAATCAGCGCCATAGCCAACAGCGCAAGTCCGGCGGCCCACTGTTTCAGTGCTGTGATGTTGAATGCTCTGCCGCTCACACTGCCCTCCAATGAATGAGGGCATTGTAAATGATTTAACAACCAAATGTTAACGCATGGTGCCTTTGAGGATAAAAAAAGGGCCAGCCTTTCGGCCAGCCCTTTCTAACAGGATGTCGCTTGCGCGAATCTTAGTTAAGACGCTTTTACCTGACACCATTGAAATACATAAATTTTTAATTATAAACAGTTAGTTATATGTATATCTAGTGCAACGAAATGCGGTCAAAAACATGCTGTATGGGCAATTTGTGGTCATCACGCATTGCTTATCATCCTTTCTTAGCCACAACCTCGGCAATTTTGGCTAAAAAATCCAATTCATCTTTGTCGAATTTCCTGGCTTCCAGGAGCTCTGTCGTTTGCCCGCTTTCAAGTCTCCCAACATTGGAGCTAAACTTTAATCTATCTAGAACAGCCATGTAATCGACATTCTCAGAATTAACTGAAAGTAGTTTTACCACTGCTAAGGTTTCCTCACGAGAGCGTTTTATCGCTTCATAATATCTGAATTCATCCATTGTGACTCTATATTGCTTGAGGAAGAAAAATGATATTAACTCAATAAAAAAAAGTATACCAAACTTCGGAGCAAGATAAATCAGTTCATTTACGAAGCTACTAGACGTCGAAATATTAGCTACGGGCGATTGCGGATCAGAAGCATGAACTTGCGAGTAAAAAAACACCAACCCCACTATTGAGAATATAACCCCAAACAGTAAATACAGACTACCTCGACTATATATATCTTTAGATAACCTAGCGGAGCTAATAACCAAATCGCTTAAATACCCCTCAGCCAAATCTGATTTAGTTTTTTGAGGTTTATCATCCACAACATCAAAAGCCATAGAATTAATTCTAACTTCGTCATTAATCGACAAAGCGCGCCTAAGAACCATTTGTAACGGAGATACTCGATACACCATCGTAAATGCCAACGGAATCAAGCCTAAAACTAAAGATTTAACCCCTGAACTCATATTTAAAAACATGGAAAAGGTGGGTGTTTCAGAAGGCACGGCATTGGCCCCGGGAGATTTATGAAACATAAAAACTAAAAACGAAATATAGAACCACGAAAACATTTCCATGATATTTATAATGCCGGGATTTTTTGCCATAAGGGAGATTAACCTTCGCTCACCACTTATCTTCTTCGCTCTATCAGTTAATTTAGCATCATCTTCAGTAACTCTTTTCTCATCTTCACTATTTAGACTCATAAATCATCTACTCTCTAATATTCACTAATGGGTTAAGTAAATCAGCTCTTACACAGAGCCATTGATAAACAGGTATTTATTCATTTTAAACAGTTATTTACCTGTGTCTCTAGTGCAACTAGATGCGACCATAAGCATACAGTGCGGGCATTAACTGGACACTACAAAAGACTACTGACACCCCGCCCTCTATGGCTAGCACCATATAAATCAGTAATGAAACTGGCTGATTTATCGATTTCAGGGAATAAAGTCCGTTCATGTATCCCTAACAATTCAAGCTCCTTTCGAATATGTACTTTATCATCTTCATGGATCCAAATTCTGTCTTGCCTCAGATTTCCTCCTGCTTTCGAAGCATCTTTTATAACGCCCCATAAAAGGAATGCTCCCGACTGAGCAATAATTCTCTTGTTAGACATTTTAGGTTTGACATAAACAGGTCTAAGTAAGTCATCCGGATTCACGACTTTTCTAAAATGTGCTTTTTCCATCCCAATATGAAATACAAGGGTATCCACAATAGGTTCACTATTAAATTGTTCTATACTTGCAGCCTCTTTAACGCAACCAGCTAGCTCTTCTTTTTGCTTTTTGGTCAAATTAGCTATATTGGCCATACAACTCACACGATCGCTGTCATAATATCTCTGTCGATCTTGAGGGATCAACAAAGCCTGAATCACACCGTGAAACTCATCTTCATCAATACTTGGTTCTGTTGCAAACCAGAGTGCAACAAGTGGATTTGTTGTGACATCAAGTAGCCTTGTTGGTAAGCCGAAGTGTTGCATTCTGACTAGCCTATCAAACATAGTCTTATCAGATTCGAATTCACTTGGATGTAGGGAAACAATATCTCTCACCGCGAAATTTTCACTATTATATAGGTCATTATCATCACGAAAAATTTTTGGTGTAGAATACCAGCCGTAGTGACGCTGCCCACGAAAAACAGTTGGAGGGTATCCATCTAGACGCCAATCAACCACATGCCTAACAAAGTCAGAAACGTTGGTTACTCGCAGTGAAGGACGCGGCCTTTTCTTCTTTGTTTTTAATTTGATATCAGTCACATCTAATTTCCCATTATATTTTTATTCGTGCGATAGGATTTAACTCCGCAGCCTCTTCAAGATGGTCTGGAGCAAAATGTGCGTACCGCATCGTTTCGCGAATGTTCGCATGTCCAAGTATTCGCTGGAGTACCAGAATATTCCCACCATTCATCATAAAATGACTAGCAAAAGTATGTCGTAGTACATGAGTTTTTTGCCCTTCAGCCAACTGTATATCGGTCAGAGCTAGCATTTTCTTGAACTCCTGATAGCAGGGATGGAACATTTTTCCCTGCAAAGGAGCCAATTCGTCATACAACCACCGAGGGATCGGAATAGTACGGTTTTTCTTTCCCTTCGTTTTCGTAAAAGTCAGCTTATAGGGGGAGAGCTGCGAACGTGTAAGTCGTTCGGCTTCGCTCCATCGAGCACCTGTCGCCAGACAAACTTTCACGATGCGAGTTAAGCAGATTTTTCCGTAGGACTCACAGGCTTCGAGCACTTCTAGAATTTGAGGCTGAGTAAGCCAGGACATTTCTTTTTCAGCTTCTTTGAAAACCCGTACACCTTCGAGAGGATTTGGCAGACTCCACTCCCCCAAACGCTTCAGTTCATTGAAGACGGCTTCGAGATATTGCTGCTCTCTATTTACGGTGACAGGCTGCGCAATCCACTTTTTAGGGTTAGCGTGATAGCCATTGTCGATTTCGCCTTTGAGACGTTTGTCGCGATAGTGCGCAAAATCTTTGGCGGTAAGTTGACCCGCAATTGGATCACCAAGACCCCGGCAAACTATATGTAATTTTGCCAATCGTGATTTGCTGGCGGCCAGAGACTGCCCGTGGAGGTTATGCCAGAGCTCAATCAGTTCGCTAAGGCGTCGACGGTCTTCCTTCTCACCCATCCAGGGCTTATTTTGAGCCTCTTCGCGGTAATACTGTTCAAAGGCAACAGCCTCACCTTTAGTGGTGAACTTCTTTCGCACACGGCGACTATCAGCCCCGTCGACACGGAAATCACAAAGCCAATCACCAGAGGCTAGTTTTTTTATCGCCATAATTCTTTTAGTTAGTTCTGCTCAGGGTTAGGTGTACTAGACCAATGCACTCTACCTCTGATACTGCACACTGGAAATCAGTACCCGAGTTGCTGACTTTAATTTTGTTGCCTGGAATTCTCGCAACGTCATAGATGTCATGATCACCATCGATACTTAGAAGCCAACGGCCGTTAGAAATATCAGTCTTGTCAAAATCGACAATCCAAGAATTCTGGCCCTTACAAACATATTTAGGGCTCGTTATCGCATCTGAGAGGAGCGATGCATCAACAATCCATTTTTCATTTTCAACCAAATTACCCGCAAAGATGTCAAAACGAGTTAACGTCTTCATCTTACCTTGTGTGTGATCGGTATCGAACTTACTCCCCTTCCCTGTAGCCAACCAACGCAGCGAAACCCCGGTATCCAGAGCGCAAGCTACCACCACGTCACCAGGGAAATAATCTCGCCTTACCCATGTACTGATTGTGCCAGATGATAGTTCATGCATATCGCCAAGCTGCTTTTGCATAGTAAAACCATAAGCGTCTAGCATGCGCTGCAACACAGCCTTTCCACCTTCTAGTTCATCCAATTTCATCTTAAAAATCCGAATTATCGCAAAAATCCAATTTGACACCTTAAATAAATAAGATTAGATTCTGCTTGAAACTGAAAAATGCACGCCAATGCACTGTAATTACACTTAACAGAGAATAATCACTTATGACTCCACAAATTGCAATCCCGTCCGGCGCGGACCTCATGACATATGACGAATTTGCTGAACTCTATGGATACAGCCTTCGCACAGTAAAACAGATGGTTGCTGATGGTGACTTACTCATCATGCCTCGTAAAAAAGACGGAGGCGCTGCGCGTATAAATATGGTTGCCTTTCGTGCTCGCCTTCTGGCGCAAGGTCTCAACTGCCGCTATGTCACTGCTTGATAAACTCGATTATTTAAGATTTGAAGGGAAAGCGCATGTTTGATTTTCAAGTTTCCAAACATCCTCACTATGACAACGCGTGCCGGGCATTTGCTAAGCGGCACAACATGGCAAAACTGGCAGAGCGCGCCGGGATGAATGTTCAAACATTACGCAACAAGCTCAACCCAGAACAACCTCATCAGTTTACGCCACCTGAATTATGGTTACTGACTGACCTGACCGAAGATTCAACCCTTGTCGATGGCTTTCTGGCTCAAATTCATTGTCTGCCTTGTGTGCCGGTGAACGAGCTGGCGAAAGACAAATTACAGACCTACGTCATGCGCGCTATGAGTTCACTCGGAGAACTGGCAAACGGTGCGGTCTCGACTGAACGCATGACCTCAGACCGGAAGCACAGCATGGTTGAGAGCGTAAACGCAGGTATTCGCATGCTCTCACTGTCTGCGCTGGCGCTGCATGCACGTCTACAGGCTAACCCGGCAATGTCGAGCGTTGTCGATTCAGTGACCGGCATTGGCGCAACTTTCGGTTTGGTGTGAGGGCTTATGCTGACTAACGAACCGTCATTTGCATCACTTCTCGTTAAGCAAAGTCCGGGTATGCACTACGGCCACGGCTGGATCGCAGGTAAGGACGGAAAGCGCTGGCACCCGAGCCATTCACAGGCTGATTTACTGGCTGGTCTATCCACCAAAAAGCAGGGGGAATCATGGCTATCGAAGCTGCTGAACTGTCTGCGCCACTGACCGCCGGTGAGCGGCTGGCAGGTTTAAACCATATTGCTGAATTACGCGCCCGTTTTTGGGGTGATAGCTGTAAAGAAGTGGAGCAATTTATTCGTGATATGCGTGATAAACGTGATCCACTGTTTGAAGAGAATAACCGCGCAATGGCCGCGATTTTCTTTCTGGCAAAAATACCGGCGGCTCGTCATGAGCTCGAATTAAGTGAGCTGACGACTGACGAGAAAAAAGCGCTGATTACAGCGATGAATCATTTTCGTGCAGTGGTGAGCTTATTTCCAAAACGGCTAACCATGCCTAATTAACCCACAACAGGAATTAATGGCGTAAACCCGCCGGGCATTCTTTTGCCCAAATTCAGGAGGCTTTATGAGTAGAACTATTTTCTTATCAACGCCGAATAGTGCTGGCGATGATGTATTAGCGACCTTGTTTAAAGAGGCCAAAAAAGAAGAGCGCAAAGACCGCGCTTTAGCCGTTTCAATCCGTCTTGAGGCTCTGGCCGTTCACATTACCAATAACGATATGTCCGGCAAAGAAGCGGCTGAACTTCTGCGCCGCGAAGCCACCCGCTACGAAAACGAATCTCAGGAGCTGCACTAATGGCTAAGGAAATGACCAATAACCAGTTAGACAAACGCGCACGTCTACGCAAGGCAGCTCAAGACTATCAAACGTCATTGTCGTGGTATCAGGAAAACCTCGATAGTCCAAACGCAGAACAGGACTGTGATGAATCTGCGGCGGCGTTTAAGCGCGAAATCGGCTATCGAGAAATGGACATTATTGCTGACCTGCTAGATGAGATAGATGAGCTTCGGGAATGCCGAAAATCTCGCATTGTTCCAGATGGCTGGGTAGCAGTACCCGCTGAGCCTACTGGCGATATGCTGGCGCGCATCAAGCTATCTGATGTTTGGACAACCGAAGCGCTAACCACCAGATATAAAGACATGCTCCGCGCCGCCCCTCGCGCTCCATGTAAGGAAATAATCAAATGAGTATTCATATCAGCATTGGCGACAAATGGGTTATTACCAGCGACCAATATCAATTCATCCTGAATGAAAAGAAAATCGTTAAATCCGGTAAAAAAGCTGGCGAAGAGTGGCTAGATACTATCGGTTATTACCCGAAGATTAACCAGCTTATTAATGGGCTGATTCACCATCATATTTGCAGTTCTGAGTTAGTCACTCTTGATGAGCTTGTATCAGAAATCGAGCTTATAGGGCGAATGTGTGCAACCGCCTTTAATTATGGGCCTGAAAAATAAATGGTAGCTGTCACCTACGCTTACCCGTGGAACGCAGCGCGGTCAGCTATAGCCAGCCCATATCTGACCTATGACCAACAGTATCGCCGCGATCGTATGTTCGCGGCTTTGCTGCATGCTCGAAAAGTGCTTTCTCTTCAGCCAGAGAGTGTGCGGTTTGACGTTTACCGCACTGCTGCGGTGCTGGAGCAAAATCAGGGTAGTCAGCGAGCCAATGCCTTTTTAATCAGCTTCTGTAAAAAGGCATTGCCGCGCCTCGAACTGGTCGCCAAAAAATATGAATGTACTGGCATTGACCAGAATGTATCTGCTGATGTTTTTGCCGGTCAGTTTGATACACAGTTAGTTCAGTATCTGGCATCTCGTATGGTCAATATGGTGGCTCGATACAACCGCTTACCGGATATGGCGCGCGCCGACATTGATTTGCTTGCCGCTGATATAGCGAACTTCATTCGTGGTGAGCTTGCCAATATTGATGACCGTGATTTCGGTGAGTTCAAAACGCTTTATACCTGGTACATGCGCGCCGGGTATATCTCGCGCCAGTTCAACGTTACCCCTCCCCACTGGGAACGAGTGACCCGTAAAGCCTTCAATCAGGATGACGTCGCCCCTGCCGTTATTCGTATGTTTACCGAATCATGGTGGCGTCAGCGTCTGCGTCGCGTTGCGGCGGCATGGCGCGAACACCTGCAAATTGCCGTCGGCAATGTCAGTAAGAAAAAACACCCATATGCGAGTAAAAACTGCGTTACCGACTGGCGCGAGCAGAAGCGCCGCACCCGTGAGTTTCTCAAAGGACTGGAGCTCGAAGACGAAGACGGCAACCGTATCAGCCTGATTGAAAAATATGATGGTTCCGTTGCTAACCCTGCTATTCGGCGTTGTGAGCTCATGACCCGCATTCGCGGGTTTGAAAATATCTGTAATGAGCTCGGTTATGTCGGAGAATTTTACACACTAACTGCGCCGTCTAAATATCACGCCACGATTAAAGCGGGTTACCGTAACAGTAAATGGAACGGTGCCAGCCCGTCAGATACGCAAAGTTATCTTACTGGCCTGTGGGCGCGAATCCGGGCAAAGCTACACCGAGAAGATATCCGTATTTTCGGGATCCGTGTTGCCGAGCCGCACCATGATGCAACCCCTCACTGGCACATGCTGATGTTTATGTTGCCTGAAGATGTTGAGCGTGTTCGCTTCATCATTCGTCATTATGCGTGGGAAGAAGACCGCCACGAACTGAAGAGTGATAAAGCCAAAAAAGCGCGCTTTCACGCCGAAGCTATCGACCCGGAAAAAGGCAGCGCGACCGGCTATGTCGCAAAATACATTTCAAAAAATATCGATGGTTATGCTCTCGATGGTGAAACCGATGATGAAAGCGGTGAGCTGTTAAAAGAGACTGCACCGGCGGTTTCCGCATGGGCTGCACGGTGGCACATTCGTCAGTTTCAGTTTATCGGTGGTGCGCCGGTGACCGTCTACCGCGAGTTGCGCCGCCTTGCTGATACCGAGACCGCTCACGGCCTCAGTGTTGAGTTTGCTGCTGTTCATGATGCGGCTGACGCTGGTGATTGGGCTGGTTATGTCAATGCTCAGGGTGGGCCATTCGTGCGCCGTGATGAATTGCAGGTGCGTACGTTGTACGAGCCACGCGCCGAGTTTAATCAGTACGGCGAGGAAACTGTCGCCATCCGTGGTGTTTACGATTCTCTCGTCGGTGCCGGCACCCCAATTTTAACCCGACTCACGCAATGGAAGATTGTTCCGAAGCGCGCCGTTGATTTGGCTGTTGACCTTCAGGACGGCTTTGCCGTCCCTCGGAGTTCTGTCAATAACTGTACGGGAAGCGAAAGCGAACCACCGATGCTGGATTTAACAAAGCCACTGAGTCGGCATGAAAGGCGCGAACTAACCAAGCGTCTCAAAAAAACAAAGCCACCAAAACGAGCGCAATTTATCCACGGAACCGATGAGCAGCAATTATCCATCGACCAAACCATCGACAAAGTACGCATAACAACCGGCATTACTATCAGCCGTGGCGAAGCTCTGCATCTGATGAAAGTAGGCAAAGTTGTGTTGAATGGAGGTGGTGACGAGGCTCATCTGATGGTTGGATATTTCCAGCAGCATCATGAACATACGACAGACGGGTGACTAATTTTTTTGCTTTCACTCTTTTGCCATAACGTGCTACTGTATAAATATACAGTATATAGTCGTGGAGGAATTTCATGGTTGGGGAACATTTCAGCCGGACGCAGAAAAAGTGGGCTTGTGTGCAATTCATCGCAGAGGTATCGCTGATTGCCAACTGCAAACCAGCAGATTTAAAGCTCGCATTAACCCTGATTGCCGACCTAGCTCACAGCGAAAGCGACGAAGAAAAAGACGAAATTTTCTATAAGGCTGAATAGGTTAAACACGTTGATGCAAAAACTAGATTTTAGCATCAACGGGTTTGAACAACTCGCATTGCGAGGCGTTAGCAATATTGAGAGGTAAATATGTCTAAGTCCGATAGTAACTATCAGGTAGTTTATCGGGGCGATAGTCTTAAGAATTTTAAGCCCGGTGGTTGGGTGTTCTTTCAGCGCGCGAAAGAGTATGGCGGCGGGTATTGGCTAGGCAGAACCTATGACGGCGTCTTCATCATCGAGTATGAAAAGCCAACATCTCTTTTCGATGGTATTAGCTTCATCCTGATGGTTACCAATATGGAGAAAGAAAGCGATTTTCAGGATATGAGTGTTGATGATCCAGATAGCCAGTTGTCATTGTTTTAGCACTTCATCGCCGTCCCGAATCGGTCATAGGTTCGAATCCAACACCTACGGGTGTTGCAACATATTTGCTTATGTATAGGATAGAGCGAAAGGGTATGATTAGATGGTGATATGGAATGTATTTATCAAGCGATACTCATTTATTTAGATTTCGTGCAGACAATGAGAACACGGTTAATGAGCTAATCAATAATGTTATTTGGCATTCAAAGGCCAGGTGGCTTAATGACCCGTTTGAAATGTTTTTTAATTTTGACCCAAGAGATGTAAGTAAACTTAGTCGCGATGATGTTGCGACAATAATAAAAAAATCAAATTTCCTTAAGGAAAACAGAGTAAATATTGAACGCTGTTTTCTTTCTAATGATTTGTCACCGATTTATAAGTTCTTAAATGATATGTTAGGCAAGAAAACAGTAACCAGCTTAGTTGAAGACCTTCAGCGAAACATCGTAGTTGCATGCTTTACCAAGGCGCATGATAGTCGCTTGATGTGGGGCTACTACGGCAATGGAATGCAAGGGGTTTGCTTTGCCTATAACAAAGAAAAGCTAGTTGAATCAGGTATTGAGTTTGATGATGTCGACTACGTTGAGACAGCGCCAACAATAGATATATATAAACATTTGTTGGAACAAGTTAGAGGCCTTCCTAGCACGATTAACAGTCGTTTCTCATTGACTAAGCATAACGACTGGAAGAAAGAAGAAGAAGTTAGAAGCCTGAAGTATGTTAGCAGTGAGGATATGAGTGAAAGCGCTCACGGATACGCTGTGCAGCTAAATAATCGATGCATTGATGCGGTTATTATAGGCGATAGATTAACAGGTGAAATCCGGGATTCTATAGCCAAATACGCAAGAGAGAACGGTATTGAATTGCTCGTGGCAAGAGCTGATTTATCCAACTACAAAATTCAAATTTCAGCAGAAAAATAGGAATGCATTCATTACTGCATCGAATTGCATGCGTTTTCCTCCCCTGTCGCGTCTGAGCGCCGCCAGTGCTGGCGCGCCTCCGGCGTGTTCGTGCACCTGCATTAAAACCGACCCATAAAGCGGGCAGGCGTGGCGGGGTAAGCATTGCGCGCTGAGCGTGGTATTTATTTTTATTTATCAGCGCCTGAGCGCGTCACAGTGGCGTTTAAACGGTCGTGGGTGAGTCGTAAGGTGTTGAGGCGTGACGACGGCGTGTCGTGGCGCTGAGGCCGTTGTGTGCGGTGGGGGTAAAGCCGCCACGACGGGCGGCTATGGGTGGGGTTATCAGTCGTCGCCGAGCGTGTATTTTTCGAAACGGATAATCTCTTCACCCGCCCACTCGTTCAGCTCCATGAACCGGGCCTGAAGCGGGGTCAGCTCGTTACGCACAAAGACTTTTGCCACCTTCTCAACGTCGCCAACTGAGCCGACGTTCTCAGGCTTGCCGCCCATAAGCTGGAACGGTATGCGGTGCGCATCGAGCAGGTCACCGGCGCTGACTTTCTTGATATTAAAAAAGTCATCCTTTGTCGCGACTTCGCTCAGCGGCACAATTTTAATCCCGTCCGGTTTGCCGTGCGGCGCGTAGAAAAACAGATTTTTAAAATTGCCGAGCCCTTTCGAATCACGCATCGCTTTTCGCAGCGCCTCGACGTCGGTACTACTCTGCGCGGCGTCAGTCACATACATGATGTACCCGGCGTGGGCGCCGTTCTGATAATACTTGCGGCGAAAAAGCGTCGCCGACTCATTCAGCCAGGCTGAATTAAGCGCGCTCAGGTATTCCGGCATCCCGTAAAGCTCCTGATTAATATCAGGCTCAAGCAGGTGGAAGACGGAACCGGCTTTAAACTGGTGCGGCTGCGTGTAGCTCTGAATGTACCAGTACACATCATCCTCAATGCCACGGCGGGTGTATTTCGCCGGTGAGGTTTCCAGCTTTAACGGCTTGCCGGTCAGGCTGCGACGCTCTTCGATAAACGCATTACCAAAGACCAGATAATCGAGCGCGAACCGGGTGAAGTCCTGACGGGATAACAGCGGGTGCGGAATGTAGGTCGACACCAGAATGTTACGCTTCACGTAAATCGGTGAGCTGTGGTGAACGGCGGCGCGCATGCTCTTCGCCAGCCCGGAGAAGCTCACCGGCGGCTCGTACCACTGGCCGTTATCGATACACTCCACATAATCGAGAATGTCGCGGCGATCGAGTACCGGCGTCGGCTCGCCAAAGGTGAACGCCTCCATGCTCTGCGTCGGGGCGGCGGTGCGGTTTTCGGTGCGCGGCTGCTGGCGCTTGTTGCGTTTTTTGCTCATTAATTCCACTCCATAATGCTGGATGACTGTTCGCCTGTCGCGGCGGTCAGCGGCTCATTGATTAATACGTGCATGGTTGCCCACGCGAGGTCGGCGTGACTGGCTTCCTCGGTGCGGCTGGCCTCATAGGTCGAGCTGCGGCCGCTGCTGGTCATGGTTTTACGAATCGACATAAACGACTGCGTGAGGTCGGTCGCGCTGACGTCGTACTCGAGGCAACCGCGGCGAATGGTGTCTTTTGCTTTGAGCACCATCGCGGTTTTCATTTCCGGCGTGTAGCGAATTTCCCGCGCTGCCGGGTAGAACGAGCGCACCAACTGGAAGACGCCCTGACCGAGCCCGGTCGCATCGATACCGATGTATTCGACGGTGTATTTCTGCGTGAGCTCGCGAATGGATTCGGCCTGTTGGGCAAAATCCATGCCTTTCCACTGGTGACGCTCGAGGATGCGGAATTTGCCACCGGCGACAACCGGCGGCGCGATGACGACGCACCCGGCGCTGTCGCCCCGTAGTGACGGGTCATAACCAATCCATACCGGGCGGTGACCGAATGGCCGGTCGGCAAATGGCGCGTAATCGCTCCATTTTTCGAGGCTGTCGACCATGCAGCGCTGAAGCTCTTCGAACGGGAATACCGACGCTTTATCGTCGACGAACTCGCACATAAACAGGTTGCGGAACTCGTCGACGCTGTTCTCACGCTTCAGCGTATCGATGTTAAACAGGGTGCACCCTTTGGCGAGTGCGTCCTCAATGGTGACAATCTGCCGCCACTGGCCGTCAGGGCAAGCGACACCCTTCGCGAGTGCGGCGTGACTGATATCGATATCGACCCGCTCACTCTTGTCCGAGCGCCCACGGTTGAACTGTTCGCCCGACCAGAACGGATAGGCACCGTGTGCCAGCGACGACGGGGTCGAAAAGTAGGTCGTGCGTAGATGCTCCTGTGACGACATGCCACCGGCGACGCGCTTCAGCTTCTGGAAGTTGGGGATCCAGAAAATTTCGTCGACATACAGGTCGCCGTTGTGGCTTTGCGCGGTGTTGGCGTTGGTGCCGAGAAACATCAGCTCTGCGCCGTTGTTGCCAAGCACAATCGGATCGCCGGTGAGTTCGACATCAACCTGTCGGGCAAAAGCGATAATGTATTTACGGAATACATAGGCTTGCGTCTTACTGGCCGATAAAAAAATCTGGTTGTGGCCGGTCTTCAGCGCCTGTAGTAACGCCTCACGCGCAAAGTAGAACGTCGCGCCAATCTGTCGCGATTTGAGGATGTGCCGGATACGGTGCGCCAGTCCCGCGCGCCACCACTCGAGCTGATACTCGAAAGACTGCTCGAGGAAAATCTCTTCGAGTTTCTCGATAGCCTCCTCGCTGAAAAAGTTCTTTTTCGGCTTCTTCTTTTCCCCTTTGTTGCGGTTGGCCACCTTCGGATTTAAATCCGCTTCGTTGCCGGTCTGGCCGTAGCGATTAACCCTTGCGAGGCGCTCCATCTGGCGCGCCAGAAAATCCGCGACCTTAAAGTCGTGAGCGGTCAGGTCGGGCTTTGCATAGAGCTGAATCAGTCGCGCTTCGAGCGTGAACTCGACCCGGTTCAGAGGGGCGGTCTCTTCCCATTTATCGCGCTGCTTCCAGCTCTGCACCGTGGGGCGTTTAACCTGCAATTGCTCCGCGATTTGTGGCACGGAGAACCCTTGCCAGAACAAAAGCGCGGCCTGTCGTCGCGGGTCGCTGAGTAATGATGTGTCGGTTGTAGTGGTCATAAAACCTCGCCGTGATGAGTACATGGCAAGGCTAAAGATTCAGGGGGGATGAATCGCTAAACCACTGTTGTGTCAGGGGTTGCACTTCCGCAACAGGTGGCTGGCGAAGGGCTGAGTCGGGAAACTACATCCGACCCGATAACCCAACTCAGGACACCTGACACATGGCTAAAAAAGTTTCGAAATGGTTTCGCATCGGCGTCGAGGGTGACACCTGCGACGGTCGCGTTATCAGTGCGACCGATATTCAGGAAATGGCTGATTCGTATGACCCGCGCGTCTACGGTTGCCGTATTAACCTCGAGCACCTGCGCGGCCTGTTGCCTGACAGCGTATTTAAACGTTATGGCGATGTGGCTGAGCTGAAAGCTGAAGTGATTGACGATGATTCAGCGCTCAACGGCAAGCTGGCATTGTTCGCCAAAATCACACCGACCGATGACCTCGTCGCGATGAATAAGGCGGGACAGAAAGTCTATACCTCAATGGAAATTCAACCGAACTTTGCCAACAGCGGCAAATGCTATCTGGTTGGTCTGGCCGTCACTGACGACCCGGCAAGCCTCGGTACTGAATATCTCGAGTTTTGCCGTACCGCGAAACACAACCCCCTCAACCGCTTTAAAGCCAGCCCTGAGAATTTCTTCTCTGTGGCAACGCTCGCCGAGCTGGAATTCGAAGACCAGCCCGAGACCATCATCACCCGTCTGAGCGACACGGTGAAAAGCATCTTCAGCCGTAAACAGGCCAGCGACGACGCGCGATTCGGTGATGTGCACGAAGCCGTGACCGCCATCGCCGAGCAGGTGCTGACCGGCAGCGAAAGCGCCGAGGTACGTTTCAGCCAGCTTGAAACTGAGCTCGCCAACGTCAAAAAGGCGCTGACCGAACAGGCCGCAGCCACCACGCAGCAATTCAGCGCCATCAGAACCACGCTGGAACACACCGAAGACAAAACGCAGACGCGCCGTAAGTTAAGCACCGGCGGTGACGGTGATGCGGCTGGCTCCACGCTGACCGACTGCTAACCCCTGATAAACCCGAAGGAATATAAAATCCATGCGTAAAGAGACCCGTTTTAAATTCAATCAGTACCTGAGCCGTATCGCCGAGCTGAACGGCATCGAGGTCAGCGACCTGAACAAGAAATTCACCGTTGAGCCGTCGGTCACTCAGACTCTGTTTGACAAAATTCAGCAGTCGTCCAGTTTCCTGAAACTCATCAACATGGTGACTGTCTCCGAGCTGACCGAAGAGAAAGTCGGCATTGATGTGACCGGCTCCATTGCCAGTACCACCGACACTGACGGCGGCGTCGAGCGTAAAACCGCTGATTTCTCGAAAATGGATGCGTACCGCTATTTCTGCCACCCGGTGAACTTCGACTATCACCTGAAGTACAACAAGCTCGACCTTTGGGCGCGTTTTCAGGATTTCCAGATCCGCATTCGCAACGCCATCATCAAGCGTCAGGCACTGGATTACATCACCATCGGCTTTAACGGCGTGAGCCGCGCGGCGACCTCCGACCGTACCAAAAACCCGTTACTTCAGGACGTGGCCGTCGGCTGGTTGCAGAAATACCGCGAAGACGCGCCTGAGCGCGTGATGTCCAGCGTCACCGACGATGACGGTACGGTGATTTCGGACACCATCAAGGTGGGTAAAGGTGGTCATTACGCCAACCTCGACGCGCTGGTGATGGATGCCTTTGAATCGCTGGTCGCGGAAATTCACCGTGAAAACCCGGAAATGGTGGTTATCTGTGGTCGCCGCATCCTGACCGACAAATACTTCCCGATGATTAATAAATTCCAGGCGAACAGTGAACAGCTCGCCGGTGAGCTGATTATCAGCCAGAAGACCATCGGTCAGCTTCAGGCTGTGCGCGCGCCGTTCTTCCCGGCGAACAGTATTTTCATCACCACGCTGGATAACATTTCGATTTATCTGTACGAGGACGGCCACCGCCGCCACATCGTCGAGAACCCGAAACTCGACCAGGTGGAAAACTACGAACAGGTCAAAGTCGATTTCGTCATCGAGGACTACGAGGCCGGGTGTCTGATTGAAAATATCGAGATCCTCGAGCCGGAAGAAACCGACACCCCGGAAGCGGCCAGCGCGGAAATCTTCGCGGCGGCAATGGTCAAGGCGATGCAGTCCCTGACCGGTACCGCACCGGCTGACACCACTGACGGTACGGAGGCTTAACCGATGGCAACCCCCGCACAGCGTCACGCGATGCGGGTCTCGGCCATTCAGGCATCGCAGCGGGAAAACGCCCCGCTGCGTCATGCCTCAGCTTACGAGCAAATGCTCGTTAAGCTGGCCGCAGACCGCCGGACGCTTTCAGAAATCCGCTCGAAAGAACGCAAAGCGGATAAAAAACGCGAATTACTCCCGCTGTACCTGCCGTGGGTCGCTGGCGTACTGGAAAGCGGCACCGGCGCACAGGATGACATTCTGATGACGGTGATGCTCTGGCGTCTTGATGCGGGGGATATCACCGGCGCGATTGAGATTGCGCGCTATGCGCTGCGCTTCGGTCTCTCGATGCCGGAAAACCATTCCCGCCCCGCGCCTTACATGCTGGCCGAAGAGGTCGCGCTCGCGGCAACCCGCGCCCGTATCGCCGGTGAGCCCGTCGACGCCGCTCAGTTGCTCGAGGTCATCGGCATGACTGAAGCCGCCGACATGCCCGACGAAGTCCGCGCCCGGCTGCATAAGGTTACCGGGCTGGCGCTGCGTGATGCCGGTCAGCTTCCCGAGGCGCTAGGACATCTGAAACGCGCCTTACAGCTCGACACTAACGCCGGTGTTCGCAAGGACATTGAGACGCTCACCCGCGAGGTATTCCCGAAGCCGGTCGCCGCCAAAAAAGTGGAAAAGAAAACCGCCGCGAAAAAGGCACCCGCTAAAAAACCAGATTCACCGGTGAAACGAGGGCGAGGACGCCCGAAGAAAGTCACCGGTTAACCGAACGCGCCCCGCGCCGGGCGGCTCGCTGGTCAATGTCGGTAATTTACCGCAACTGCGACCGGCGACCACCGCCCACCTATTTTCTGAGGAACTCATGACCATGATTGTGATGAACAACCCGACGCAACCGCGCGACCAGATGGTCGTTCCACCAGTGCCGGTTGAGGAGCCGGTGATTAAAAATAACGCCTTTTTCCCCGACGTTGACCCAAAGCGTATACGCGATGAAATGCGCCTCGAGCAGACCGTGACGCCGGTGCGTCTACGTACTGCGATTATCGCCGCGATGGCTGAGACCAACGCCGAGCTGGCCGAGTGGCGCGATTATCAGCTCTCCTGTGGTTATCAGCTACTTGAGAACGTGCCGACGGATATGCTCGACGGTGAAAGTGTGCGGGTTTTCCACTATTTCAACGCTGTGCGAGCGATGACGACCGCGACGCTCTACGAGAAATATCGCGGCGTCGATGCCAGCGCCAAAGGCGACAAAAAGGCCGACAGCATTGACCCGACAATTGATGAAATGTGGCGTGACATGCGCTGGTCTATCGCCCGTATTCAGGACAAAGCGCGCTGCATCATAGGGCAAATCTGATGAACGTCATCGCGCATCAGGGCGACACGCTCGACACGTTATGCCAGCGCCATTACGGGCGCACTGAGGGTGTTGTCGAGGCGGTGCTGTTGGCTAATCCGGGTCTCGCCGAGCTGGGCGTCGTCCTGCCGCACGGCACGGAGGTCAGCTTGCCTGAAGTCGACACCGCGCCGGTATCGGAGACCGTGAACCTATGGGACTGACGATGGAAAAAATCACGACCTTTCTGACCTACTGGCTGTCAGTGGTGCTGGCATATTTCGGTACGCAGACGCCGGAACGGCTGGCGCTTTATGTCGGGGGTGGCTGCGCCATTTTTACCGCGCTGGTGAACTTCTGGTACCAGCACAAGAAATACCGCTATCTCGTCTCGATGGGGATTGATAAGGGGGTTATTCGTGGGCTCATTCGTTAAACGTTGCAGTGTGGCCGTCGTGCTGGCGCTGGCGGCACTGGTGCCTGATTTTCGTTTGCTTCACACCTCGCCGGAGGGGCTCGCGCTGATTGCCGACCTCGAGGGTTGCCGGTTGCGCCCTTACCAGTGCAGCGCGGGTGTGTGGACGTCAGGCATCGGCCACACTGCCGGGGTGGTACCGAAACGGGATATCACCGAGAAAGAAGCCGCCGTGAATCTGGTTGCCGACGTGCTGAACGTCGAGAAACGTCTCGCGGTCTGTGTGCCGGTGGAAATGCCACAGGCGGTCTATGACACGCTGGTCAGCTTCGCCTTTAACGTCGGCACCGGTGCGGCCTGTCGCTCAACGCTGGTTTATCACCTGAAGCACCGACAATGGTGGCAAGCCTGTGACCAGCTCACTCGCTGGGTGTTTGTGAATGGCGTCCGTAATACCGGGCTCGAAAATCGCCGCTTGCGCGAGCGCGCAAACTGCCTGAAGGGGGTGAAATGAAAACGCTGATTGTGTTGTTAACGCTGGCCGTGGCCGGGCTGCTGTGGTTGCGTCACGAAAACACCAACCTGAGCCGCTCTTTTGAACGGGCAAATAAAGTCGCGGGTGAGCAAAAAACGGTTATCAGCATGCTGAAAAGCCAGCTCAAAACCGCCCACCGTATCAGTGGTGAAAACGAGACCGCTCAGGTCTTACTGCGCGGCGAACTCATGGATGCCGGAGCTCGGGCGCAACGTCGGGAACAGACCATCACGAGGTTACTTAATGAAAACGAACAGCTACGCCGCTGGTATAGCGCTGATTTGCCTGATGCTGTGCGCCGGTTGCACCAGCGCGCCGCCTGTGCCGACGCCGGTGATTGTTTACAACGCTTGCCCGAGGGTCAGCCTTTGCCCGATGCCGGGAAGTGACCCGACTACCAATGGCGATCTGAGTGCGGATATACGCCAGCTCGAAAGCGCCCTCGAGCGCTGCGCGCTTCAGGTCAGAACGGTAAAAAACTGCCAGGACAAAATCGATGTACAAGCCAAAGAGTCTGCGAAAAGCCTTAACTGACGCCGTGCCGGTGCTGGCGCGTAACCCTGAAATGATGCGCATCTTTATCGATAACGGAAAACTTACCTCGACGCTGGCGGCGTCGCTGTCTTTCGAAAATCAGTACACGCTCAATGTGGTGGTGACCGACTTCACCGGCGATATCGAGCTGCTGCTCGTGCCGATTCAGGCATGGCTGCGCATCCATCAGGCCGACATCATGACGACCGATGAGGGGCGTAAAAAAGGCTTCACCTATTTCGCCGATATCAACGACAACGACAGCGCCGATATCAGTATCAGCCTGATGCTGACCGAGCGCACCATCGTCAGGGAAGACGGGAATAAGCTGCATATTGAGACCGTGCCAGAACCTCAGCCACCTGAGCCGCTGGTATGAACGACTTTAAACCGTTCGACGATAAGCTCGCGGGTCTGATTGCGGCGCTGTCACCAACCGCCCGGCGCAGGATGGCCGCAGATATCGCGAAGACCCTGCGAACCCGACAACAGCGCCGGATTAAAACGCAGAAAGCGCCCGACGGCACCCCATACGCCGCGCGAAAACGCCAGCCGGTGAAAGCGAAGAAAGGTCGGGTTAAGCGGGAAATGTTCGCCAAACTCCGCACCAGTCGCTTTATGAAAGCCACGGCAGGAAATGACGCTGCCGTCGTGGAATTTACCGGCAAGGTGCAAAGGATGGTGAATGTGCATCAGTACGGCCTGAAGGATAAGCCAGGGCGAAACAGCGCGCCGGTGCAGTACGCCGCCCGACCGCTCATCGGGTTTAACGCTGAAGACCGACAAACTATAGAAAATATTATTATCTGCAAATTATCTATTTAAGATGTATGTAACACGTCGTTAGTTATTAAATGCCGCAGGTATGACTGGCGGCATTCCCATTAAAATATCATTGAATGTTTGGTTTTACATAAAGGATATCAAATTATTGATAACTTTTTTGAATTTTTCCGCATCATCAATAAATGCAGTATCATTGATAATAATGGTTCTTTGTGGGCAAATTAACTTGGTCACTCTCATTTCAATATCATCGAGTATAGGCTGTAGGACTTCAAGATCTTTTCTTAGTTGTTTCTCAGCATCAGTAATTGTACTAAAGCCTTGATGTATTCGCTCAAAAATTCTCATTTTGAAATTAATGTCATCTTCGTTTCCTGTAAGATGAGAAAGATCACCATTCATTACTCTATTGCTACTATTGAGTGTTTCTGTTACCACTAACTCTAAAGTTTCTTTTTTAGTCAACGTTTTCATAAAATCTTTTGATTTAAATTCATTAGATATTGACTTACCTAACGTTTCTTGGAAGATTCGACGAATAAGATAAGGCGGGGCAATAATGACACTGAAAGGATGAATACGTCCTTTATTTAAAAGATTTTCGGTAATCTCTGACAAAACAAGATCATTCATCTTTTTTTGTGAAATATTTATTATGAGCCTGTCAAACAGTCGTTGAACTTCTGCAATGGAACTGAGTACAGCTTTAAAATCCTCTTCTCCCATATGGCTAAAGAAATCCCGGCTAAGACCGTAAAAGTCAGCAATTCCAAGACTAACTCTATGCTCTTTATCTATATTCCCAATTCTTCCTTGTACGGCTTTAAGATCGTCATCTGTTAAATATTTAATCCCATAATCATCCAGTGCTTTTCTGAATACTCTATCAGCCCCTTCGATATCCACTATGCTTACCGTTCTAAAAAACAAAGAAACTAGGTTGCTATAATTATAAACACGAGCAGTTAAGTCTATAGAGTTTGAAAAGGAAAAAGACAACCCCTTAAATAAATTCAACACATTGTCAACTGGTGGGTTTTCCCTGAAGCAAGAAAATGACTCGTAATCATCAGTGACTTGTTTGACATAATTGTCAAACCTACCTTCATTGACCTCTACATCTAATTCACTGATATGAGAATTAAGAAAAATAGCAGCGGGCTCAGATAGATCCATTGCAGCATAGAGGTGATATTGATGAGCTGCTGGGGTAGGCATTAATGAGTTATCAAGAAGGTAAAAAAGCAAGAATTTTATTACTTCTTTGATGACTACAGGCCTGCTAATTCGGCTGGTTATCTTTTTACACTGAATAACTCCGCAAACAATGTCATTACGATACAGAATGCAATCCCGACCTCGTTCCCCAACACCTTGCATTAAAACTATTTTTGTGAATAAGGGGTGTTTCCCCTCATCTATTTCACGCTTCACCAACAAATAAGAAAGTAGTTCAAACTCCCTATCGCCTAAATCAGTAAATGGTAATGGGGCTATACCAGACTCTATAGTTGGAGGTTTATATCCTGCACTTGCTTCCAGATCAATTTGGGTATCGCTTATTGCTTTTATCACAATAAAGACTCCTACATTCCCATTCATAATTTATGTGTATCAGCATGCCTAACTTAAGTTGTGCTGTCCATGGTAAAACGCTGCTAGGTTGCTGTTCCGTACCCCAGGCAACATCATCCAGTGTATGAATACTCGCGCAACTCTTCAGGACGCTTTACGCCTCCTACGCAATTTGATCCGCACCGGCGTCATCGTCGAAGTCGACCTCGATGACGGGCGCTGTCGCGTCCAGACTGGCGGCATCGTTACCGACTGGCTTCAGTGGCTGACGACGCGCGCCGGTCGCTCTCGCACTTGGTGGGCTCCGTCTGTGGGCGAACAGGTTTTACTGCTGGCCGTGGGCGGCGAGCTCGACACCGCCTTTGTGCTGCCCGGTATTTTCTCTGATGACCATCCTGCGCCGTCGGCGTCGGCTGATGCGCTGCATATCGATTTTGCTGATGGCGCGGTTATCGAGTACGAGCCGGAGACCGGCGCGCTGACAGTGAGCGGCATTAAAACCGCAGACGTGACGGCGTCGGACTCCATCACCGCGACGGTGCCGCTGGTGATGGTGAAAGCCGAGACCCGCATCACCCTCGATACCCCGGAAGTGGTCTGCACCAACAAACTGACAGCCGCGACGCTCGAGGTCACCAAAGGCGGAACGATGAGCGGCGATATCGAGCACACCGGCGGTACGTTCAAATCAAACGGCGTAGCGGTCGATAAGCACGCTCACGGCGGCATTCAGCACGGTAACGACTGGACGGAGGGCACGAAATGACGATCCGTTATATCGGCATGAGCCGCGAGACCGGGCGCGCTATTACTGACGTTGAGCATATCCGTCAGAGCTGTGGCGACATTCTGCGTACGCCGGTCGGCTCTCGCGTGATGCGCCGCGATTATGGGTCGCTGCTGTTCTCCCTGATTGACCAGCCGCAGACCGACGCGCTGAAGCTGCAAATTATGTGCGCCTGTTATATGGCGCTGCTGAAGTGGGAACCGCGCATCAGCATCAGCGCGCTGACGGTCGAGCGCCAGTTTAACGGCCAGATGGTTGTTGACCTGACCGGCGAAGTAAAAGCCACCGGCAAACCACTTTCTTTAACCATCCCTGTGAGTTGAATCTATGGCAACTATTGACCTGAGCCAGCTCCCCGTGCCCGACTTCGTGGAAACGCTGGATTTTGAAACCATTCTCGCGGAACGCAAAGCGACGCTGGTCTCGCTTTATCCTGAAGAGCAACAGGACGCTGTTGCGCGCACTCTCGCCCTCGAGTCTGAGCCGCTGGTGAAATATCTGGAGGAAAACGCCTACCGTGAAGTCATCTGGCGTCAGCGTGTGAACGATGCCGGGAAAGGCTGCACGCTGGCCTATGCGAATAATAATGACCTCGACGTAATGGCCGGGAACAACAATACCGCTCGTCAGACCTTGATACCTGCCGATGACAGCACTATCCCGCCCACACCGGCGGTTATGGAATCGGACACCGATTTACGCTTCAGGGCGCAACAGGCGTATGAGGGGCTCAGCGTGGCTGGCCCGGTCGGCGCGTATGAGTACCACGGCCGCAGCGCAGACGGGCGGGTCGCTGATATCTCGGTCGTGAGCCCGTCACCGGCCTGTGTGACCATCACCGTACTTTCACGCGAGGATGACGGCACCGCATCCGATGACCTGCTGGCCGTCGTGGAAAAAGCGCTGAACGCTGAAGAGGTGCGCCCCGTTGGCGACCGGGTGACGGTACAGAGTGCTGAAATCGTGCCGTACCAGATTGACGCGACCCTTTATTTTTATCCCGGGCCGGAAGCCGAACCCATCCGTCAGGCCGCTGAAGAAAAGCTCAAAGCGTATATCACCGCGCAACAGCGACTAGGCCGCGACATTCGTCAGTCGGCGATTTATGCCGCCCTGCACGTCGAAGGTGTGCAGCGTGTCGAGCTGGCCGCGCCACTGGCCGACATTGTACTCACACAATACCAGGCATCTTACTGCACCGAATACAGCATCGCTGACGGAGGTGCCGATGAGTGATAACCGGCTGTTGCCCGTTGGCTCGTCGGTGCTGGAGGTTGCCGCCGCTCGTGCGGCCGCAGATATCGAGCGTGTGCCGGTACCGCTTCGCACGTTGTGGAACTGGCGCACCTGCCCGGTGCGGCTGCTGCCTTATCTGGCGTGGGCGTTTTCTGTCGACCGGTGGGATGAAAACTGGCCGGAGGCGACAAAACGCAGCGTCATCGCCTCATCGTTTTACATCCATCAGCACAAAGGCACCATCGCGGCATTGCGGCGCGTGGTGGAGCCGCTCGGCTATCTGATTCAGGTTAAGGAGTGGTGGGAGCTTAACGAGGAGCCGGGAACGTTTCGGCTGGTTGTGGGCGTCCTCGAGACCGGCATCACTGAAGAAATGTTTCAGGAGCTCGAGCGTCTGATTTATGGCGCAAAGCCCGCGAGCCGTCACCTGACCGGGCTCGCCATCAGCCTGAGCACAACCGGGCCAGCCTACGTGGGTGCGACCTGCTATGACGGCGACATTTTATCGGTTTACCCCTTCACCACTGAAGAGATTGTCGTTGGTGGTGATTTTTATCCGGCTTCGGCCATTCATCTGATTGATAACCTGCGAGTAAGCGCATGACGACGAAATATTTTGCCACCCTGACAAATCAGGGCGCGGCGCGACTGGCAAACGCGACCGCACTCGGTACCAAACTGAATATCACTCAAATGGGCGTCGGTGACGCGAACGGCACACTGCCGACCCCATCGCCGACACAGACCACGCTGATTAATCAGCGCCGCATCGCGGCGATTAACTCACTGGCCGTGGATGACAACGACGCCGGTCAGATTATTGTCGAGCAGGTCATCCCCGAAAATGAGGGCGGTTTCTGGATCCGTGAGATTGGCCTTTATGACGATACCGGCGTACTGATTGCGGTCGCCAACTGCCCGGAAACCTACAAGCCATTACTCACTGAGGGGAGCGGTCGAACGCAGACCATTCGAATGATTCTGGTCGTCTCGAGCTCGGCATCCATTACGCTAAAAGTCGACCCATCCGTCGTACTGGCGACCCGAAAATATGTCGATGACGGTGTTATCGAGGTAAAGAGCTATGTCGATAAGCAGGTCAAAGCACATGAAGCGAAAGCGAATCCGCATTCTCAATATCTGCTGATTAAAAATGCGCTGAAAGAAATCGCCGACGCAGGTCTCGCTGATGAGGTTCTCGAAAACCTTGGTTTAGGAGATTTCCGTTTTGGTGCGCCACTTATTGGTCAGCGTATCGACTGGCCTTTGGAACTTATGCCACAGGAAATATGGCCTGGCATGACAATGGAATTTATTCCGTATATGGCACAGTCATTTGACCCGGTTAAATACCCACTGCTGTCGCAACTGCATCCAGAAAATAAATTACCCGCTGATATGCGTGGCTATGCGCCGCGTGGATGGGATAACGGGCGCGGAATTGATATCGACCGAGAGCTGATGAGCGAACAGGATGATGCCATGCGTAATTTCACCGGCACATTTGTCGCCTCTGACGATAATTCAGCGGCATCATGTACTGGCGTATTCTCCATTACAAAAAATTACGGAACTGCTCAGGGAGGCGGTGCAGTTGAAAAGTTAATTACATTTGACCCAAGCAAGGTTGTCTCGACAGCGGATGAAAACCGAATGAAAAACGTAGCGTGGAATATGATTGTGAGGGCGAAATAATGGCGGCTTTATTTGATAAAAACGGTAATGCAACGGAAACTCACATCGCTACAGTTAGCAGTTTTGCTCCCGTTACCGGCGAATTTAAGGCTACTTATGACGTACGGGTTTTAGCGGGTACGGGCATACCGGCATATTCTACGCTTTCACTGGCTCCAGTATTTAAATCAGGTCAGGCCGCTTGCTGGAATGGTAAAGAGTGGCAACTGATTGCAGATTTGCGGGGAAATACCGCTTACAGAAAATCTGATGGAAGCGAAGTCATTATTAAATCGCTTGGCGAACTGGATGATGACCTGACCGACCTGGCACCGTCTACGCCTTACGACCAGTGGAGCGGAACTGAGTGGGTAACTGATGAGGATACAGCTCACGCGGCTGAGGTGGTGGAGGCTGAGCAGTATAAACAACGGTTAATTACAGCGGCACAGCAATCTATTTCACTGCTACAAACAAAACTCCTGATGGCGCGTACGCTGACTGATGCCGAAACAAATAAAGTGAATAAAACACTGGATTACATTGATGCGGTTGAGGCTATCGATACCGCAACCGCACCGGGAATCAATTTTCCGCAGCTGGAGGTGTAGGCCATTCGGGTTTTGTCGTATCAACTCGCATTAATAGAACCCGGTATAAGCTCCATTCATCCAATGCGGCAGACTCTTCGTCTGTCGCAATCCCCTTGTTTACTGCATATTGTCGCCATTCTATTTCAGCATCAGCAGCCATGCGCAGCGCCGTTTTTTTCTGCTCAGCCAGTAAAACTAATTCAGCCTGAGTTGGTGCAGGGCTTGCCAGAGCTAGTGCATCAGCTTCGCTAATTTCCGTTAGACCACTTTTCACATATTTCTCATCTACAGCATCTTCATACGCGTAAACAGTTCCGCTTTCGTTTTTAAAATATTTCATTATCGCAACTCCAACCATAAAGCATCCGAACCATCCACGCCGATATTGCTGGCTACGCTGTACGTGCTCCCGTCAGGGACAATAATCGAAACACTACTAAGAATGGAGCCAGATGAGACCTGAGTGAATCCGGCTATAGGCGCGCCGTCCACAAATGCACGCCCCTGTGCAGATGTATTTCTCCCTGTGATAACAACAAAGATTGGTTTGCCGGTGCTGTTCGTATATGTAACTCCAGCGACACGGCTTGCTTTGACGTCTTGCCAGGCTTGCCCAACCCCTAGCATCTTTCCAAAACGGTTATCATTACCAGCGGCGACTGTCCCCTCCGTCTCGCCTACGTCTTTTGACGCTGCATCACCGAAATCTGGCAAGTCTCCTAAACCAACGTTTGAGAAAATGCAGTTTTCCCGCCGGGCTGGCATCATTCCGGCTTTTGCATAGGGGAAAACAGATGCAGGTTGGCTACGTTCGTGTATCAACAAATGAGCAAAATACCGCGCTACAGCGTGACGCGCTTGAACGCTCAGGATGCGAGCTAATTTTCGAGGATAAAATCAGCGGAAAATCGACCAACAGGCCGGGCCTTAATCGCGCCTTAAAGCGACTTCAGGCCGGTGATACGCTGGTTGTCTGGAAGCTCGACCGGCTCGGTCGTAGCATGCGGCATCTTGTCTCGATGACCGAAGAGCTTCGACAGCGCGGAGTCAATTTCCGCAGCCTGACCGACAGTATCGATACATCGACCCCGATGGGGCGCTTTTTCTTCCACATCATGGGCGCGCTTGCGGAAATGGAACGCGAGCTCATCGTCGAGCGAACCCGCGCCGGGCTCGATGCCGCTCGCGCACAGGGAAGAGTCGGAGGACGTCGGCCAAAACTGACGCCTGACGAATGGGCTCAGGCCGGGCGACTGATTGCGGCCGGAGAATCCCGTCAGCGTGTTGCGATAATTTTTGATGTGGGGATATCGACGCTGTATAAAAAATTCCCGGCGACAAATCCCGTTGTGTCAGCCACCGCCGAACCCTGACAAATAGCCGCATACAGGCGTAAACCAGACAATATCACTCACCCCAACTAACGGAGTTAAACGGATGAGTGATTATCATCACGGCGTCAAGGTCGTGGAAATTGACGACGGCACGCGCACAATCTCGACCGTATCAACGGCGGTTGTCGGCATGGTCTGCACGGCCAGTGATGCTGACGCCGAAATGTTCCCGCTCAATGTGCCGGTACTGATTACCAGCCCACAAAACGCCATTGCGAAAGCCGGTACCAAAGGCACCCTGTCAAAATCCTTACAGGCCATTGCCGACCAGTCAAAACCGGTCGTTGTGGTCGTGCGCGTCGCGGAGGGTACCGGCGACGACGAAGAGGCACAGGCGCAAACCATTTCTAATATCATCGGCACCACGGATGAGAACGGCAAATACACCGGGCTGAAAGCGCTGTTAACGGCGAAAGCGGTCACAGGTGTGAAGCCCCGTATTCTCGGTGTACCGGGTCTCGATACTCAGGAGGTCGCGACCGCGCTTGCGTCCGTGGCTCAGAAGCTGCGCGCCTTTGCCTACGTTAGCGCGTGGGGCTGTAAAACCATTTCCGAGGTTATCGCCTATCGCGAAAACTTCAGCGCCCGTGAGCTCATGATTATCTGGCCTGACTTCCTCGGGTGGGACACTACGGCCAACGCGACAACAACCAGCTACGCAACCGCGATCGCGCTGGGGCTGCGCGCCAAAATCGACAATGACATAGGGTGGCATAAAACCCTGTCAAACGTCGGCGTCAACGGCGTCACCGGTATCAGCGCGTCGGTCTTCTGGGATTTGCAGGAATCCGGCACCGATGCCGACCTGCTGAATGAGGCCGGTATCACGACGCTGATTCGTGCCGATGGTTTCCGCTTTTGGGGCAACCGTAATTGCTCCGATGACCCGCTGTTTCAGTTTGAAAACTACACCCGCACCGCGCAAATAATTGCCGATACGATGGCCGAAGGTCATATGTGGGCGGTCGATAAGCCGATCACCGCTACCCTGATTCGCGACATTATCGATGGTATTAACGCGAAATTCCGCGAGCTGAAAACCGGCGGTTACATCATCGATGCGACGTGCTGGTTTGACGAAGAGGCCAACAGCAAGGAAACCCTCAAGGCCGGAAAACTGTTTATTGATTACGACTATACGCCGGTGCCACCGCTCGAAAACCTGACCCTGCGCCAGCGTATCACCGACAAATATCTGGCGAATCTTATCTCGTCAGTGAACAGCAAATAAGGAGCCTGACCTATGGCATTACCGCGCAAGCTCAAACTCATGAACCTGTTTATCGACGGGGTGAGTTATCTCGGCGTCGTGCAGTCCGTCACGCTGCCAAAACTGACCCGCAAGCTCGATAAATATCGCGGCGGCGGGATGAATGGCGCTGCCTCCGTTGACCTTGGTCTCGATGACGATGCGCTGTCGGCTGAGTTTTCCCTCGGTGGCTTCCCTGATGACGCGATCTGGTCGTTATATGCCGCCACTGGCGCTGCATCCGTGCCGCTACGTTTTGCAGGGTCTTACCAGCGCGACGACACCGGCGAGACAATCCCGGTCGAGGTTGTACTCCGTGGTCGTCAGAAAGACGTTGACCTTGGCGAAGCTAAACAGGGTGAAGACACGGAGTCGAAAATCTCTCTCGAGTGCACGTACTACAAGCTGACCATCAACGGTAAAGAAATGGTCGAAATCGACACGGTGAACCTCATCGAAAAAGTGAACGGCACCGACATGCTCGAGGCGCACCGACAAAACATCGGCCTGTAATTTCTGCCCCGGTCAGCGCGGCTGACCGGGCATCCTGAAACCTGAATTTAACGAGAAAATATCATGGAAAAAATTAACGAAAATATCGTCACTCTGATTAAACCAATTACGCGCGGTGAGCAGGTGATTACCGATGTCACTCTGTTAAAACCGACCGCCGGAACCCTGCGCGGTGTCAGCCTGGCATCTGTCGCAAACTCCGACGTCGATGCGCTGATTAAAGTGCTGCCACGCATGACCATACCGTCACTGACAGAACAGGAAGCCGCCGCGCTGGAGCTGCCCGACCTGCTGTCGTTTGCCGGTAAGGTGGTGGTTTTTTTGTCACCGAGTTCGGCGGCTTAACCTTCCCGAAAAAACTCTCGGTCGATGACCTGATGGCTGACATAGCGGTAATTTTCCACTGGTCGCCATCAGAGCTATACCCCATGAGCCTGACCGAGCTCATCAACTGGCGTGAAAAAGCGCTACAGCGAAGCGGAAACACGAATGAGTAATAACCTCAAACTCGAAGTGCTCCTGAAAGCTGTCGACCAGGCGACCCGACCCTTTAAAGCGATCCAGACGGCGAGTAAATCGCTGTCTGGTGATATCCGCACGACTCAGCAATCCCTGCGTGATTTGAATGGTCAGGCATCGAAAATCGACGGTTTTCGCAAAGCCAGCGCACAACTGGCGGTAACCGGTCAGTCACTGAAACAGGCAAAGCAGGAAGCCGCCGCGCTGGCCGTCCAGTTTAAAAACACCGAAAGCCCGACCCGCGCACAGGCTCGGGCGCTCGAGCTTGCGAAGAAAAGCGCGGCTGACCTTCAGCTCAAATATAACGGTCTCAGGTTGTCCGTGCAGCGCCAGCGTCAAGAGCTCAGTCAGGCCGGGATTAATACCCGTAAACTGTCGACCGATGAGCAGCGACTGAAAACTACCATCAGTGAAACAACCGTACAGCTTAACCGCCAGCGTGAAGCACTGGCGCGCGTCAGTACGCAACAGGCGAAACTGAACGCGGTTAAATCGCGCTATGAGTCCGGGCAGAAGCTCGCCTCTGGTGCGCGTAATGTTGGGGTGGCTGGTGTCGGGATGGCAACCACTGGTGTTGTTGCTGGCGGCGCTGTGCTCAAACCCGGTTTTGATTTTTCTCTGAAGAACTCAGAGCTTCAGGCGGTACTTGGCCTCGATAAAGAATCGGCTGACATGAAGGCGCTGAAAGGGCAAGCCAGAACGCTGGGTGATAATACAGCCGCATCTGCTGACGACGCCGCGGCGGCACAAATTATCGTGGCGAAATCCGGCGCGGATAAAGACGGCATTCTCGCGCAGACGCCCGCCATCCTGAATATGTCGCTTGCGAACAAAGAAACGATGGAGGACAACGCAAAATTACTCATCGGGACTAAATCCGCTTTCGGTCTCGCAGATGATAAGGCAACCCATATTGCCGATGTGATCTCGATGACCATGAATAAATCACAGGCCACCTTTGCCGGGTTAAGTGACTCACTGACCTATGTCGCACCGGTGGCGAAAAATGCGGGTGTGAGTCTGGAAGAAACCGCCGCGATGATTGGCGCACTTCATGACAACAATATCACCGGCTCGATGGCCGGTACCGGTAGCCGTGCCGTATTGAGTCGACTACAGGCACCATCGGGTAAGGCGTACGACGCGATTAAAGAGCTGGGCGTCAAAACGATGGATAGTAAGGGAAACACCCGGCCTATCTTCTCCATCCTGAAAGAAATGCAGCAGAGTTTTGAGAAAAATAAACTCGGTACCGGCCAGCGCTCAGAGTACATGAAAGCGATTTTCGGCGAAGAAGCCAGCTCGTCGGCCAGCGTCCTGATGGCCGCAGCGGCCAGCGGAAAACTGGATAATCTGACCCGCCTGATTAAAGACTCGGACGGAAAAACCGCTGAACTTGTCGAGGTCATGCAGAACAATCTCGGCGGCGACTTTAAAGAATTTCAGTCTGCTTACGAGGCGGTCGGGACTGACCTTTACGACCAGCAAGAGGAGTCGCTCCGCAATCTGACCCAAACGGCTACAAAATACGTTTTACGACTCGATGGCTGGATACAAAAAAATAAAGAACTTGCTCAGACCATTGGTCTTATTGCCGGTGGCGCGCTTGCTTTGATTGGTGTTATTGGTGGCATCGGTCTGGTTGCATGGCCTGTTATTGCCGGGATTAATGCCAGCATCGCGGCCGCTGGCGCACTCGGTGCAGTAATTACGACAATCAGCGGCGGGGTCATTGCGGCTATTGGCGCTATTACGTGGCCTGTCGTGGCCGTTGCGGCGGCTGTTGTCGCTGGCGCGCTGCTTATCCGTAAATACTGGGAGCCTATCAGCGCATTCTTTGCTGGTGTGGTCGAGGGGCTCATGAGTGCCTTTGCGCCGGTCGGGGAAATATTCGCACCGCTAGCACCCATTTTCGACGGTCTCGGCGAAAAACTTCGCGGCGTCTGGCAGTGGTTTAAAGACCTGATAGCGCCGGTGAAAGCGACTCAGGACACGCTCAACAGTTGTCGTGATGTTGGGGTTATGTTCGGTCAGGCGCTGGCTGATGCGCTGCTGATGCCGCTTAATGCCTTTAACAAGCTGCGAAGCGGGATCGATTGGGTGCTCGAAAAACTCGGCATTATCAACAAAGAATCCAGCTCGCTTGACCAGACCGCAGCGAAAGCCAGTGCGGCGACGCAGAACGGCTACAGCCCCGCTATCAGCTCATACAACAGCTATCAGCCGGTCACGGCACCCGCCGGTAAAACCTACATCGACCAGAGTCGGCCAACCTACCAAATCAACGTGCCGGGCAATGGTATGCCGGGCGGTCGGTTGGGTAACGATTTGCAGGATGCATTAGAAAAATATGAGCGTGATAAACGCTCTAAAGCTCGCGCAAGCATGATGCACGATTAAGGAGACTGATTATGATGCTGGCACTCGGTATGTTTGTTTTTATGCGTCAGACGCTGCCCTATCAGAGCATGCAGCGCAGCGCGGATTATGGCTGGGCGTCAAACTCCCGTGTCGGGAAGCGTGACGCTTTTCAGTACCTCGGCGAGGGTGAAGATAAAATCACCCTGAGCGGTGACCTGTATCCTGAGCTGACCGGCGGTAAGGTCTCGATGCTGGCGCTGTATACGATGGCCGAGCAGGGGCGCGCATGGCCGCTCATTTCCGGGACGGGGACGATTTACGGGATGTTTGTTGTCAGCAATGTCTCGGAGACCGGAACAGTATTTTTTGAGGATGGATCGCCGCGCAAAATCAGCTTCACCCTGACACTAACCCGCGTCGATGAATCGCTGGCGGCGATTTACGGTGATATTGGCAAACAGGCCGAGAGTCTGGTCGGTAAAGCTGGCGACCTGTTGTCGATGGTGGGGGCATAATCATGCTGGATATTATCACCGGCGCGGGTGCCACACTGACGCCCGACTTTATGCTGACACTGGAAAGCAAAGATATCACCGGCAATATCAGCGATCGGCTGATTAACCTCTCGATGACAGACAACCGGGGATTTGAGGCCGACCAGCTCGATATTGAACTCGACGATAGTGACGGGCTGGTCGTGTTGCCGATTCGCGGCGCGGTACTGTCGCTGTATCTCGGGTGGAAAGGTTTCTCGCTGGTCGGTAAGGGGCAATTTACTGTCGATGAGGTGGAGCACCGGGGCGCACCTGATACGGTGACCATCCGCGCCCGGAGTGCGGATTTTCGCGGCACGCTCAATTCTCGCCGTGAAGAGTCCTGGCACGATACCACGCTCGGCGCTATCGTCCACACGATAGCAGAACGGAATAAACTCACGGCCAGCGTCGCCGATTCTCTCGCGGGGATCCAGATTCCGCATATCGACCAGTCTCAGGAATCCGACGCCGTTTTCCTGACCCGTCTCGCGGAGCGTAACGGCGGCGCGGTGTCGGTGAAAGCCGGTAAATTGCTGATGCTCAAAGCGGGGAGTGGCACCACGGCCAGCGGAAAGCCCATCCCTCAAATCACGATCCAGCGCAGTGACGGCGACCGGCATCAGTTTGCCATTGCTGACCGGGGTGCTTACACCGGCGTGACCGCTAAATGGTTGCATACCAAAGACCCGAAACCGGCGAAACAAAAGCAAGCGGTAAAGCTGAAGCGAAAACCCAAAGTGCAGCACCTCAGGGCGTTACAGCACCCGAAAGCGAAACCGGTGAGCAGTAAAGCCACGGCCAAAAAGCAGAAAGAGCAGGAAGCCCGAGAGGGTGAATACATGGCCGGTGAGGCTGACAACGTTTTCGCGCTGACGACCATTTACGCCACGAAGGCGCAAGCGATGCGCGCGGCTCAGGCGAAGTGGGATAAATTGCAGCGGGGCGTTGCTGAGTTCTCGATTATGCTGGCGACCGGTCGCGAAGACATTTATCCAGAAATGCCGGTCAGGGTCTCGGGCTTTAAGCGCGTCATAGACGAGCAATCATGGATAATCAGCAAAGTGATCCATAACCTCGGCGGGAATGGCTTCACGACGGCTGTAGAGCTTGAGGTGATGCTTTCTGATGTGGAATATGAGGACGAAGGGGGTGACGATTAAAACATGGCATATAGTGAGCCTCAAACGCCTACCAGCAAAAATGCATACTTCAACTTGCAAATGTAAGTTTTAGGATTATCATTCTCTCAAGCCAGTAGAGGGGGAAAGATTATGATGCACTGCCCATTATGCCAAGATGCAGCTCACGCAAGGTCCAGCCGGTACCTGAGTATGGAAACGAAAGAACGTTACCACCAATGTCAGAATATCAACTGTGGATGCACCTTTGTGACCCACGAGACTCTCGCCCGATTCATTGTGAAGCCGGGCGAAATTGAACCAGCCCCGCCCCACCCGACCCGACATCAACAACATCAGCTTTGGCTTTAGAACCTGCTTCGGCAGGTTTTTTTATTATCTGCTATCAGTGGACTCCTGTGGACACAAAACGATTCTGCGTGGACATTCCGTGGACACCAAGATAAAAAAAGGGGTTAGCATATAGCTAACCCCTTGTTTTCTAACACGCTTTGGATGCAGCGTGAAAGCGTTCTTAGTTAAGACGCTCTTTGATACGAGCAGACTTACCAGTGCGCTCACGCAGGTAGTACAGTTTAGCTTTACGTACAGCACCACGACGTTTAACAGCAATGCTGTCAACTACCGGAGAGTGAGTCTGGAAGACACGCTCAACGCCTTCGCCGTTGGAAATTTTACGAACAGTGAATGCAGAGTGCAGACCGCGGCTACGAATAGCGATAACCACGCCCTCAAATGCCTGCAGACGTTTTTTGGAACCTTCAACAACCCATACTTTCACTTCCACGGTATCACCCGGACGGAAGGAAGGTACGTCCTGCTTCATCTGTTCTTGTTCAAGTTGCTTAATAATGTTGCTCATAATTTAATCTCTTATCCTGGGTAAACTGATATTTGGGGGTCTCAGACCAGCCCATCATGTTTATGTTGCTGTTGCGCGTGTTCCTGTTTGAACTCCGCCAGCAACCTTGCTTGCTCTTCAGTCAGAGCCAGGTTTTCCAGAAGTTCAGGTCTTCTAAGCCAGGAGCGGCCCAGCGACTGCTTCAAACGCCAGCGACGTATCTCGGCATGGTTTCCCGACAGCAGAACCGGCGGTACCTCCATCCCTTCTAACACTTCAGGGCGGGTATAGTGCGGACAGTCCAGCAACCCGTCAGCAAACGAATCTTCGATTGCTGATGCTTCATGACCTAGCACACCCGGAATAAACCGGGAAACGGAGTCGATCAGCGTCATTGCCGGTAACTCTCCACCGCTGAGAACGTAATCGCCGATAGACCATTCTTCGTCAATCTCGGTCTGAATCACGCGCTCATCGATACCTTCGTAGCGACCACATACCAGAATCAGCTTTTGATTCGTGGCCAGCTCGCTGACGCCCGCTTGATCAAGCTTGCGTCCCTGAGGTGACAGATAAATCACCTTTGCGCCTTCACCTGCCGCGGCTTTTGCTGCATGAATAGCGTCCCGTAAAGGTTGCACCATCATTAACATCCCCGGTCCGCCGCCGTAAGGACGATCGTCCACGGTACGGTGCCGGTCATGCGTGAAGTCACGTGGACTCCAGCTCTGGATGCTCAGCAGGCCATTTTTTACTGCCCGGCCAGTTACCCCGTAATCGGTAATTGCGCGGAACATTTCAGGAAACAGGCTAATTATGCCAATCCACATAGCGCCGTCTTTTACCGTTTATCCGGTGGTTTAAAAACCAGGATCCCAATCTACTTCGATAGTACGAGTAGCGAGATCGACTTTCTTGATAACCTGCCCATCGAGGAACGGAACCAACCGCTCCTTGATGCCAAATGCATCTTTCAGGTTTGCCTTAATGACGAGAACGTCATTCGACCCGGTTTCCATCATATCGATGACTTTACCGAGACCGTAGCCTTCCGTGGTCACTACCTGGCAGCCCATCAGGTCTTTCCAGTAATAGCTTCCATCTTCCAGCGCCGGCAGCTGCGAGGAATCCACGATAATTTCGCAGTTCGTCAGCAGATTCGCGGCATCGCGATCGTCAACGCCTTTCAGCTTAATGACGATATCCTGATTGTGGTAGCGCCAGCTTTCCAGCTCAACGGTCTGCCACTGACCCGCCTTCTGGATTAACCAGGGCTGATAGTCAAAAATGCTTTCGGCGTCTTCGGTGGAGGAAAACACTCTGAGCCAACCACGGATACCGTAGGAAGAACCCATTTTCCCCAATACGATCGGATCAACAGGTGCTTGTGCGGTGTGTTGCTTGCTCATCATGACCACCGTGACAGATTAAGCTGCTTTCTTAGCTTCTTTGATCAGCGCAGATACGCGATCAGAGATAGTTGCGCCCTGGCCAACCCAGTGTGCGATACGGTCCAGGTCCAGACGGGTGCCTTCTTCCGCGCCAGAAGCGATCGGGTTGAAGAAACCAACGCGCTCGATGAAGCGACCGTTACGTGCGTTACGGCTGTCAGTAACAACAACCTGGTAGAACGGACGCTTTTTAGCGCCGTGACGTGCTAAACGAATAGTTACCATAACATCCTCTTGTGTGAATAGAACAACCGGGCCCCATCGAGGGAAGGGGCCCGGTGTCATATTAAAAGCCCGAAAATTTTACTCATTTTTGGGCAAAATGCAATCCGTATTATCTGCCGGGGAATCCTGGTGGCATCATTCCCTTCATTCCGCGCATCATTTTCATCATGCCGCCTTTCGACTTCATCTTCTTCATCATGCGCTGCATGTCGTCGAACTGCTTGAGCAGACGGTTCACGTCCTGCACCTGCAGGCCGCAGCCCTGGGCGATACGACGCTTACGGGAACCTTTGATGATTTCCGGCTTCGCACGTTCTTTCAGCGTCATCGAGTTGATGATCGCTTCCATACGCACCAGCACTTTGTCATCCATCTGCGATTTGACGTTGTCTGGGATCTGGCCCATGCCCGGCAGTTTGCCCATCAGGCTCGCCATGCCGCCCATGTTTTTCATCTGCTTGAGCTGTTCCAGGAAGTCGTTCAGGTCGAAACCATCGCCCTTCTTCAGCTTGGTCGCCAGCTTCTCAGCCTGCGCGCGGTCAACCTTGCTCTCAATATCTTCGATCAGCGACAGCACGTCGCCCATGCCGAGGATACGGGAAGCGATACGGTCCGGGTGGAACGGCTCCAGCGCTTCGGTTTTCTCGCCGACACCGAGGAATTTAATCGGTTTGCCGGTAATGTGACGAATGGAGAGCGCTGCACCGCCGCGCGCATCACCATCGACTTTGGTCAGCACCACGCCGGTCAGCGGCAGCGCTTCGTTAAAGGCCTTGGCGGTATTCGCCGCATCCTGGCCGGTCATCGCGTCAACGACAAACAGGGTTTCAACCGGCTTAATCGCCGCGTGAACCTGCTTGATTTCGTCCATCATCGCTTCATCAACGTGCAGACGACCGGCGGTATCCACCAGCAGCACATCGTAGAATTTCAGCTTCGCTTCTTTCAGCGCCGCGTTAACGATGTCGATAGGCTTCTGGCCAACGTCAGACGGGAAGAAGTCCACGCCGACCTGCTCGGCCAGGGTTTCCAGCTGTTTGATCGCCGCCGGGCGATAAACGTCGGCAGAAACCACCAGGACTTTCTTCTTGTGCTTCTCGCGCAGGAACTTACCGAGCTTACCGACGCTGGTGGTTTTACCCGCACCCTGCAGGCCCGCCATAAGTACCACAGCCGGCGGCTGCGCGGCGAGGTTCAGCGTCTGGTTCTCTTCGCCCATCGCCGAAACCAGTTCGCTACGGACGATTTTGACGAATTCCTGGCCTGGCGTCAGGCTTTTGTTAACTTCATGACCAACCGCTTTTTCTTTTACGCGATTGATAAAATCACGCACTACCGGCAGCGCAACGTCAGCCTCCAGCAGCGCCATGCGCACTTCGCGCAGCGTCTCTTTTACGTTGTCTTCAGTAAGGCGTCCACGGCCACTGATATTGCGCAGCGTGCGCGACAAACGATCGGTTAAATTATCAAACATTGTCTCTCGCCTGGGGTGGAAACGGTGAGTCGCTCACGCGACAAAAAAACGGAAATTTGCGGGAGTATAACACGACACCGGGCGAGTTGTGAGGCCGTGGTTGGCGCTGATATCACGTAACGTGACACCATCGCCCTCACACCACCTGCGCGCCTTGATACAACTCGAGGGATTTTGCGTATATACTGCTTCTCTTTCTTCACTTTGACGACTGCCGACTCTTTATGCCTGTGTTTGCCCTGCTCGCGCTTGTTGCCTACTCCATCAGCCTGGCGCTGATCATTCCCGGCCTGCTGCAAAAAAACAGCGGCTGGCGGCGTATGGCGATTCTTTCCGCCACCGTGGCGCTGGTGTGCCATGCATTTGCGCTGGAAGCCCGTATCCTGCCGGGCGGTGACAGCGGGCAGAATCTCAGCCTGTTAAACGTCGGCTCGCTGGTGAGCCTGATGATCTGTACGGTGATGACCATCGTCGCCTCGCGTAACCGCGGATGGCTGCTGTTGCCCATTGTTTATGCGTTTGCGCTGATCAACCTCGCCTTCGCCACCTTTATGCCCAATGAGTTTATTACCCATCTGGAAGCGACGCCGGGGATGATGGTGCATATTGGCCTGTCGTTATTCTCCTACGCGACGCTGATTATCGCAGCCCTGTATGCGCTACAGCTCGCATGGATTGACTATCAGCTCAAGAATAAGAAGCTGGCGTTCAACAACGAAATGCCGCCGCTAATGGTCATTGAACGCAAAATGTTTCACATCACCCAGGTTGGCGTGGTTCTGCTCACGCTGACCCTCTGTACCGGCCTGTTTTACATGCATAACCTGTTTAGCATGGAAAATATCGACAAGGCCGTCCTTTCCATCATCGCCTGGTTCGTCTATATCGTGTTGTTATGGGGTCACTATCACGAAGGGTGGCGCGGCCGCCGGGTGGTCTGGTTTAACGTGGCGGGCGCTGGCATTCTGACGCTCGCCTACTTTGGTAGCCGCGTGATTCAACAATTCGTGGGCTAAGTACTAAGGAATTCTCTTGGAACATATCTCTACCACCACGCTGATCGTGACGCTGATCATCATGGTGGTCATCTCCGCCTATTTCTCCGGTTCTGAAACCGGCATGATGACGTTAAACCGCTATCGGCTGCGTCATCTGGCCAAACAGGGCGACAAATCCGCGCGGCGAGTTGAAAAGCTGCTGAAAAAACCTGACCGTCTCATCAGCCTGGTGCTGATTGGCAACAACCTGGTCAACATCCTGGCTTCCGCGCTCGGCACCATTGTCGGCATGCGCCTGTACGGCGATCTGGGCGTCGCCATCGCCACCGGGGTACTGACCTTTGTGGTACTGGTGTTCGCTGAAGTGCTGCCCAAAACCATCGCCGCGCTCTACCCGGAAAAGGTCGCCTACCCCAGCAGCTTCCTGCTCGCACCGCTGCAAGTTCTGATGATGCCGCTGGTCTGGCTGCTTAACCTCATCACCCGCATCCTGATGCGCATGATGGGCATTAAAACCGACATCACTATCAGCAGCGCGCTCAGTAAAGATGAGCTGCGCACCATCGTGAATGAATCCCGCTCGCAGATTTCACGCCGCAACCAGGACATGCTGCTATCGGTACTGGATCTGGAAAAAGTCAGCGTCGATGACATCATGGTGCCGCGCAACGAAATCGTCGGCATCAACATCAACGACGACTGGAAGTCTATCGTCCGCCAGCTCACCCACTCGCCGCATGGCCGCATCGTGCTGTACCGCGATACCCTCGACGACGCCATCAGTATGCTGCGCGTGCGCGAAGCCTATCGTCTGATGACCGAGAAAAAAGAGTTCACCAAAGAGGTGATGCTGCGTGCCGCCGATGAGATTTACTTCGTGCCGGAGGGAACGCCGCTCAGCACCCAACTGGTGAAGTTCCAGCGTAATAAGAAAAAGGTGGGGCTGGTCGTCGACGAGTATGGCGATATTCAGGGTCTGGTGACGGTGGAAGACATTCTGGAAGAAATTGTCGGCGACTTTACCACCTCTATGTCACCGTCACTCGCCGAAGAAGTGACCCCGCAAAATGATGGTTCGGTGATTATCGATGGCAGCGCCAACGTGCGTGAACTCAATAAGGCTTTCAACTGGCATCTGCCGGAAGACGAAGCGCGCACCATGAACGGGATGATTGTTGAAGCGCTGGAAGAGATTCCTGCGGCAGGTACGCGGGTACGTATCGCCCAGTATGATATCGATATTCTCGACGTGCAGGATAACGTGATTAAGCAGGTGCAGGTGAACCCGGTTAAGCCGATTCGGGAAAGCGTGCAGGATTAAAGATATCCCCTCTCCCCGGCTGGGGAGAGGGCAACGCGAAGGTTATGCCTTCGCTTTCGCGACGGACACCATCGCCGCGCGAATAGTACGACCGTTCAGGGTGTAACCCTTCTGCATCACCATCAGTACATTGCCAGCGGCCACTTCGTCAGACTCCACCATCGCAATTGCCTGGTGAACGTTCGGGTCCATCGGCACGTCGATATCGGCAACAACCTGCACGCCAAATTTCGCGACCACGTCCAGCATCGACTTACGCGTCAGTTCAATACCTTCGATCATCGCCGCCATCGCGTCGCTGTCTTTGTTGGCCACTTCCAGCGCACGGTCCAGACTATCCAGCACCGGCAGCAGTTCATTGACGAATTTTTCCAGCGCGAATTTGTGCGCCTTCTCAACGTCAATTTCAGTGCGACGACGCAGGTTTTCCATCTCGGCCTTCACGCGCAGCACGCTTTCGCGCTCGCGGGTTTCGGCTTCCGCCAACTGCGATTCAAGGTTCGCAATTTTTTCGTCGCGCGGATCCACCTGCTCAGCAGAAGCGTCTGGTTCAACCGCCTCAACTTCTTCGTGCTGTTCCATGATAATTTCTTCCGGGGATTGCCCCTCAGGCGTTTTCTGTTCTTTACTACTCATGAATTTCTCCGCGTTTTTTCGCAATCATCTCGCTAACTTCGCTTATTATGGGGATAAGATTTCGGGTTTCAAGGGAAGCTCTCACATTGTCACCAATCTTCGGCACAAGGACATTCAGAAAATGAACAATCATTTCAAGTGTATCGGTATTGTAGGACACCCTCGTCACCCGACGGCCCTGACAACACATGAAATGCTCTATCGCTGGCTGTGCACCAAAGGCCTCGATGTGATTGTTGAGCGCCAGATAGCCCAGGAGCTGAAGCTCGATAATGTGAAAACCGGCACGCTGGCCGAAATTGGTCAGAAAGCGGATCTCGCGGTAGTCGTTGGCGGCGACGGTAATATGCTCGGCGCAGCGCGGACTCTTGCGCGCTATGACATCAGCGTCATTGGCATTAACCGCGGTAATCTCGGCTTTCTGACCGACCTCGACCCGGATAACGCCCATCAGCAACTTGCCGACGTGCTGGACGGCAATTACATTGCCGAAAAGCGCTTCTTACTGGAGGCTCAGGTATGCCAGCAGAACTGTCAGAAGCGTATCAGCACCGCCATCAACGAAGTCGTGCTACACCCGGGCAAAGTGGCGCACATGATTGAGTTCGAAGTGTATATCGACGAGACCTTCGCCTTCTCCCAGCGTTCCGATGGCCTGATTATCTCCACCCCCACCGGCTCCACCGCCTACTCACTTTCCGCCGGGGGGCCGATTCTCACCCCATCATTGGATGCAATAACCCTGGTGCCAATGTTCCCGCATACGCTCTCCGCGCGCCCGCTGGTGATTAACAGCAACAGCACCATCCGCCTGCGTTTTTCGCACCGCCGCAGCGACCTGGAAATTAGCTGTGATAGCCAGATTGCCCTGCCCATCCAGGAAGGCGAGGATGTCTTAATCCGCCGCAGCGACTATCACCTGAATCTGATTCACCCTAAAGACTACAGCTATTTCAATACATTAAGCACAAAACTCGGCTGGTCAAAAAAATTGTTCTAATTTTATCGCCGCCTCTTTACTGGATAAAAAACCAGTCTATACTGTATGAAAACACAGTTATGGGTTTTCATACAGGAAAGCGGCTATGTTGGCACAACTGACCATCAGCAATTTTGCAATCGTTCGTGAACTTGAAATCGACTTCAACAGCGGCATGACGGCCATCACCGGGGAAACCGGTGCGGGTAAATCTATTGCAATTGATGCCCTCGGGCTGTGCCTGGGTGGCCGAGCGGAAGCCGACATGGTTCGCGTTGGCGCCACACGCGCCGACCTCTGCGCGCGCTTTGCGCTGAATGACACGCCAGCGGCCCTGCGCTGGCTCGAGGAGAACCAGTTGGAAGATGGCCGCGAGTGCCTGCTGCGCCGCGTCATCAGCAGCGACGGTCGTTCTCGTGGCTTTATTAACGGCACGGCCGTCCCACTTTCCCAACTGCGCGAACTGGGCCAGTTGCTTATCCAGATCCACGGCCAGCATGCGCACCAGCTGTTAGTCAAATCCGAACACCAGAAAACGCTGCTCGACGCCTATGCCGGCGAGCCCAATCTCGCACATCAGATGGCGGAAAATTACCGCCTCTGGCACCAGAGCTGCCGCGATCTGGCGGCTCACCAGCAGCAAAGTCAGGAACGCGCCGCGCGAGCCGAGCTGCTGCAATACCAGTTGAAAGAACTGATCGAGTTCAATCCGCAGCCCGGTGAATATGAACAAATCGATGAAGAGTACAAGCGCCTTGCTAATAGCGGCCAGCTGCTCTCCACGAGCCAGCATGCGCTGGCTATCCTGGCCGACGGCGATGACGTGAACCTGCAAAGCCAGCTCTATACCGCCCGCCAGCTGGCGGGCGAACTGGTGAGCATGGACGGCAAACTCTCCGGCGTGCTGGATATGCTGGAAGAAGCGGCCATTCAGCTAAGCGAAGCCAGCGACGAACTGCGCCATTATTGCGACCGGATGGATCTCGATCCAAATCGTCTGTTCGAGCTGGAACAGCGTCTGTCAAAACAAATTTCCCTGGCGCGGAAGCATCAAATCTCGCCGGAAGCGCTGCCGGAATACTATCAGTCGCTGTTGGATGAACAGCAGTTGCTCGACGACCAGAGCGACTCGCTTGAAACGCTCAAACTAGCTGTTTCTCGCTATCATCAACTGGCACTGGACACCGCGCGCCAGCTGCACGCTCAGCGTCAGGCCAGCGCCCAAGAACTGGCGCAGTTGATTACCGACAGCATGCATATGCTCTCCATGCCGCACGGCGTGTTTGATATCGACGTCAGCTTTGAAGAGCAGCATCTGACCGCCGAAGGTGCAGACCGTATTGAATTCCGCGTCACTACCAACCCGGGCCAGCCGCTGCAGGCGATTGCCAAAGTGGCTTCCGGCGGTGAACTGTCGCGTATTGCCCTGGCCATTCAGGTGATTACCGCACGCAAAATGGAAACCCCGGCGCTGATTTTCGATGAAGTGGACGTTGGGATCAGCGGCCCAACGGCGGCAGTCGTCGGCAAGCTGCTGCGCCAGTTGGGTGAATCAACCCAGGTGATGTGCGTAACCCACCTGCCGCAGGTAGCAGGCTGTGGGCACCACCACTTCTACGTCAGCAAAGAGACCGACGGCGCAATGACCGAAACCCATATGCAGCCGCTGGATAAACGGGCTCGTCTGCAAGAGCTGGCGCGGCTGCTGGGGGGCAGTGAAGTCACCCGCAATACGCTGGCGAATGCGAAAGAGTTGCTGGCCGCATAAACTTTTTTGATTTCCCAGAGTCTGAGTTCACAATAAAAACGCCGTAAGACCTGATATCAAAGGTTTCCAACTTACCTCAGGTCTATTATCATCGGCACATGACATATGAGCCGCGTACTGCTCGGGCCCGAAAAGGAATCAAATCACTATGCGCTGTAAAACGCTGACTGCTGCCGCAGCGGTTCTTCTGATGATGACTGCAGGCTGTTCCACTCTGGAGCGAGTGGTTTACCGTCCTGATATTAGTCAGGGGAACTACCTGGCACCTAACGATGTAGCGAAAATTCGTCCAGGCATGACCCAGCAACAGGTCGCCTACACCTTAGGTACCCCGATGATGACCGATCCATTCGGCACCAACACCTGGTTCTATGTTTTCCGCCAGCAGCCAGGCCATGAAAAGGCGACCCAGCAGACACTGACGTTGACCTTCAACAGCAGCGGTGTGCTGACCAACATCGATAACAAACCGGCGCTGACCAAATAAGCCAACGCTGACGAAAAAAAGCGCTCATTGAGCGCTTTTTTATTGTCTGCAAACAGCAGCAGAGGGTTATCCCTTTTTCTGCGCCGACTTTTCCGCCCGCTGGCGGCGAAGCTCTTTTGGATCGGCAATGAGCGGGCGATAAATCTCAACCCGGTCGCCATCGTGAACCTCATCCTGCAGTTTCGCCGGGCGACTATAAATACCGACCTTATTTTTGCTCAGATCAATATCATCCCGCAGCGCTAACAGGCCGCTTGCCTGAATCGCCTGCTCGATCGTCGCCCCCTCATTCAGGGTAACGCGCTGTACATACTGCTTTTGCGGCAACGCGTAGGCCACTTCCACGACAATCTTACCCGACACGATAAACCTCTCTGGCACGCATCGTGAAGGCCTGCACCATATTCAGCGCCAGTTCTTTAAAGATACGACCAAACGCCAGTTCAATAAGTTTGTTGGTAAACTCAAAATCGAGATGGAATTCAATCTTACAGGCGTCCTGGCTTAATGGCGTAAACTTCCAGCCGCCAATCAGCTTTTTAAACGGCCCATCGACCAGGTGCATCAAAATGCTCTGGTTATCGGTTAAGGTATTACGCGTGGTAAAGGTCTTACTGATACCCGCTTTTGCAACATCGACCGCCGCCGTCATTTGCGTCGGTCCAGACTCCAGAACGCGGCTGCCCGTACAACCGGGAAGAAAATCCGGGTAGGCATTCACATCATTCACCAGTTGATACATTTGCTCCGCGCTGTAGGGAACCAGCGCAGTACGGCTAATCTGAGGCATAGCAATTTCCATGATCGAACACGGCGTAAATAGTATCATTTATCTACGGTTAAAAAAAACGGACGCCGGCTATATCGTGCTAAGATAACGCATTACGCCTCGCGGGAGCTTGAGGCTAGGTTTATCAGATTAGCGATAATTTCAGGATATTATGACAAAGAAAAAAGCACACAAACCTGGATCGGCCACGATTGCGCTGAATAAACGCGCCCGCCACGAATACTTTATCGAAGAAGAATTTGAGGCGGGCCTGGCACTCCAGGGCTGGGAAGTGAAATCCCTGCGCGCAGGTAAAGCCAACATCGGCGACAGCTACGTTATCCTGAAAGACGGTGAAGCGTTCCTGTTCGGTGCCAACTTTACCCCGATGGCCGTAGCGTCTACGCATTACGTTTGCGATCCTACCCGCACCCGTAAGCTGCTGCTCAACCAGCGCGAACTGGATTCCCTGTACGGGCGTATCAACCGCGAGGGTTACACCGTGGTGGCGCTGTCGCTGTACTGGAAAAACGCCTGGTGCAAGGTAAAAATCGGCGTGGCGAAAGGGAAGAAACAGCACGATAAACGTTCCGATCTGAAAGATCGTGAATGGCAGTTGGATAAAGCCCGCATAATGAAGCATGCAGGCCGCTAATACGACTGGCTGACCCTCTCCTGGCGGGGGAGGGTTTTCGATACGCTCCTAGCGTTCACGCAACGCTTCATTCACCTTGTTCAGCGGTTTGATCAGATAATCGAGCACCGATTTTTGTCCGGTCTTAATCTCAACGCTTGCCACCATCCCCGGCAGGATCGGAAAACGCTGCCCCGCTTTATTGCGCAGTTCAGCGCTGTCGGTCCGCACGTAAACCCGATAGTAGAACTGATCCCGGCGAACCTCATCCTGTAATGTATCCGGCGAAACCACTTCGACCGTACCGTTCAGATTGCCATAGATCGACGTATCGTAAGCGGTGACCTTCACCGTAGCGGCAAGGCCTGGGCGAATATAGGCGATATCACGCGGGTTAATCCGCGTTTCAACCAACAGCTGATCTTCCAGTGGCACAATTTCCATCAGCTTACCGCCCGGCTGGAGCACGCCGCCAACGGTGGTGATCTGAATATCCTTCACCACGCCACGCACCGGGGAAAAGAGCGTAGCGCGATCCAACTGATCCGCTTTCCCCGCCATCACCTGTAACTGAGCATCAAGATCGGCGTTGGTTTTTACCTGTTCTTCCCGCGCCCGCACCGCAAACTGGTTACGCGCTTCATCGATTTTACCCTGTAGCTCGGTGGCCTGACGCTGAAGACGGATCACCTCAACCTGGCCTGCTGCCCCTTTCTGTACCAGCGGCTGGGTCATCTGCAGCTCCGCTATCACCAGCCGGTAGTTTTTCTGCAGATTGTTGACCGTTTCATTCAGGTTGCGGCGACGGGATTCATACAGTTGCTGTTCGCGGGCAACCAGATCCGGCTCGCGCATAGATTCGGCGCTGAACTTCAGCGGCGCGCCGGTCAGTTCAGCACGTAGACGCTCGCTGGACGCACGCAGCGCTCTGGCACGGGCAGCCGCTTCGCCGTAATTTGACTGAAACCGTGTCGGGTCAAGCCGGGCCAGCACCTGCCCCTGCTCGACAATATCCCCTTCGCGTACCGCCAGCGACTTGATGATCCCGCCATCCAGACTTTCGATCACCTGCGCATGGGTCGAGGGCGTGATTTTGCCCGTACCGACAGTCACCTCATCAAGGATCGCCCACCACGCCCAGACCACAAAGACCACCAGACCGATCAGCGACAGCCAGATAATCGACGAGTAAAACCGCCCCTGGCGCGCCAGCTCTTCCTGCATCCCCAGTTGACTCATGGCAATATCCTCAGGCGATAGACGCCACGTTACTGTTATTCTGCGCCTGCTTGAGCAGCGAATCCCGTGGACCATCAGCAATAATTTTGCCGTTTTCCATCACCACTATTCTGTCCACCAGATTGAGTAACGCCGGGCGATGGGTTACCAGGATCAGCGTACGCCCGGTCAGCCACTGCTGGAGCTGGCGGATAACCCAGGCTTCCAGCTGTTCATCCATTGACGCGGTGGGTTCATCCAGCAGCACAATCTGTGGATTGCGAACGATTAACCGACTCAACAGCACCATCTGCCGCTGCCCGCCGGAAAGCCCGCGTCCACCTTCGTTGATCAACCGGTCAAGACTGGCGGCATCCTGCTGCACCATGGTGATCGCTCCGCTGATACGCAGCGCCTGGATAAGTTCCGCCTCGGAGGCATGAGGATGCCCCAGCATCAGATTCTGCCGCAGCGTACCGAAGAAGAGACGCGAATCCTGAGAGAGGTAGCCCACCTGGCGACGGACGTCATCGGGGTCGATATGCGCCATATCAACGCCGTCGATAATCGTTTTGCCTTTCGTGGCCTGCGCCTGGCCAGAGAGCAGCTTCAGCAGCGTCGATTTTCCGGCACCGGTTTTGCCGAGAATGGCAACGCGCTCGCCGGGTTTAATCTCCAGCTCGCCGATCTGTACCGCCTGCTCGCCCTTCTCTTCGTCATAGCTGTACTGCAAGCCCTGGACCTGGTAGTGACCCGCCAGCACCGGGCAGTGGGCCATTTTTTTGTCGGCTTCTTTATCGAGCGGCTTTTTCAGCAGCTCATTCAGTCCGGTCATCGCCGATTTCGCATGTTGCCAGCGCGAGAAGACCATCGTCAGCTGCATCAGCGGCGCAATCGTACGCGAGGAAAGCAGGCTACAGGCGACCAGAGTACCGGTCGTGATCCCACCATCCAGCACCAGATAGCTGCCGAACACCAGCATCCCGGCGTAGGTGATCTGCTGGACAGTAGAGGCCCATCCGCTAAGCCGTGCGCCCCACACGCGCTGTTTCATGCCGATTGCGGCACCTACCGAATGGGTGTGCTCCCACTGGCGCTGGAAATAGGGTTCCGCCTGCAGGGCTTTGATATCCTCGATCCCTTCGATCGATTCGACCAGCACCGCGTTACGGATAGCGCTCTCGCGCATCCCCTCTTTCGCCAGCTTCGCCATCGGCCACTGCACCAGCAGGCCAGGAATAACAATCAACGGGATGGCGATCAGCGGAACCGCCACCAGCGGGCCGCCCACCAGCGCCATAATGCCAAGGAACAGGAAAACAAAGGGCATATCCATCGCCGCGCCGACGGTGGTTGACGTCAGGAGCTCGCGCACCTGGTCAATTTCACGGAGCTGGGAGATGAATGAGCCGGTGGATTTGGGACGCGCGTCGTTTTTGATGGCCATCGCCCGCGCAAAGAACAGCGAGGAGACCTTAAGGTCGATGTGCTTACCCATAATGTCGGAGACATGGGTTCGCGCAAGACGAATAAAATACTCAAACGCCGCCGCCATCAACACGCCGAAGAACAGCACCCACAGGGTCGGGATCGACTGAGCAGGAATAACCCGGTCATACACCTGCATTGAGAAAAGGATCCCCCCCAGCGCCAGCACGTTGCCAACAATCGAGGCCAGCGCAATCTCGCTCAGCTTGCGTCCGCTGTGGCGGAAATGACGCCAGAACCAGTGTGCTTCCCAGGGACGGGTAAACTCGTCGATACGCGAATCGCGCCCGCGTGCGGCGATGCCCAATAGAACAATCTCGGGTTTAACACGGGTGAGCAGGGTTTCCAGCGGTTCTTCACGCACCAGATCGCCGCCGTCGCTGAGCCAGTAGCTGACCAGACCGTCGGCGTCGATCGCCTCCAGCAGCATCAGCTCGCCGGATTCCAGTTGGACTATCACCGGCAGGGTCTGCGCATTCCAGCGCATATTTTTTAGTTCGGCGGTCCGTACCTGTAGCCCCATTAATCCACTCAGCCGCTCCAGACGTACATTCAGAGGCAAGGATTCAAACCAGCGCATCTGCTGACGTACCGCCGGCGCGTCAGCGGGCAGGCCAAAACGCCCTGCCGCCCGCACCATAACATTGATCCAGCTTTCGGTTTCGGGCTGTTGCATCTACATCTCCTGTACCCTGTGCGTTTAAAGGGAAGGCAGCGTGTCGCCCACGGTACGGCTCCGCTCAATACCTAACATGTCGAGTAAGTTATCTGCCGCAGCGGCATAGCGTACGGCCGCATCCCAGCCGTCATAGCGCGCAGTGATGGTCGAGGTATCGGCCTGAAAAACATCCTGTTCAACGCTGAGCAAATCATTGAGACTGCGTTTGCTGAGCTGGTATTCACCCTGATACACCCCTCGCGCCCGCTCGGCGCTGGCGTACTGTATTTCACCAGCCTGCTGGCGCTGCTGCGATCCGGCCAGATCCGCCCATGCCGTTGCCGCTTTCTGGTTGATATCCAGTTTGCTGGCCTCCACCTGCGCACGCGCGTTGGCACGATCGCCTTCCGCTGCGTCAACTCTCGCGCTGACCGCCCCGCCCTGATACAGCGGCGCATCCACCACCAGTTGGATCTGATCGTCCCAGTAATTGCTGCTGTTGCTGCTGCTCTGGTAGCGCGTACGGCCGGCCTGCACCGACAGCGTTGGCCAGTGCTGAGCTTGAGCCTGACGAATACGATCGTCAGCCGCGAGCTGTTTAGCGCGTGCGCTGCGTACCGCATAGCTTTGCTCATAGGGAAGCGTTTTGAGGGTGATTTTTTGCTTAAGCAGATCGACCGGCAGGTCGGGCAGCGTGTCTGCGGTCACGCCGGTCAGCACGCTGAGCGCTGCCTGAGCGGAGATCCGCTGCGCCGTGTATTGCGCCAGCGTGGCGTTCATTCCGGCGATACGGGTTTGCGCCTGCAATACGTCAGACTGCGAACTTAGCCCAGCTTCGGCGCGAAGTTTAGCCATCTCCAGCACTTTGTTCAGCGAGTTGGTATTTTTTTTCGCCGACTCCTCCAGCGCCTGAAAACGCTTAACCTGGAGATAGGTTTGCAGCGTCTGCATACCGACCTGATTCAGTGAATCATAGAGCTGGTAGCGATAGGCATCCGACAGGTTATGTTGCTCATCAATACTGCCGCTGGTTTTGCCAAAATCCCACAGCAGCTGGCGCAGGTTAATACCGGCTGAGGCGTTACTGTTCAGCGAACCGGAAGAGTCGGTTCGATGAGAACGTCCGGTATTCCCTTGCAAAGAGACCTGCGGGAACCAGGCGCTTTCCGCCTCGCTAAGATTGGCCTTGCCGACGCTAATTTGCGCCGCGGCCATCGAAATATTGGGGTTACGTGCAAAGGCGCGAAGAATCGCCTCTTTGATAGTCAGTTGTGCCTGGTAAGCATCTCCCGGCGCCGCTTGCCATCTTGTATCTTCCGCGCTTCTTGCGCTGCCCGTCGATGCCATCAACAGCGCCGCCAGCATTGTGCAATGCAGGATTGTTTTCGTCATTCACTCCACCTTAGGTTACCCCGGTGATATTTTTACATCCGAACCCGCCTCGTCCCTGAGGCGACAACCGGTTTACACCATATTGACATGCAGCCCGTGCTGGATGAGAACATCACCTAGCGTATTGCTTTGAGAGCTGTTGTGATAAACATCGAACTGGATCCCGCCGATATCACGCTGCCCGCTGACGCTCCAGATATCTCCCTGCCCCTGCACCAGATTCACCTGGTCGCCGGACACACCTTTAATCAGCAGGTCGTCTTCAGGTTTATCGGTAATTCTTAAGGCCTGTTGCAGGTCAAGGGTGATGCTGTTAGTGCCGGACGAGCCTAAATCGACAATTTCGATATTCTGGATTTTGTCACCCAACGCCGTCAGGTCGAGCTGGAGATGTAGCCCGTCGAGGATCAGCGTATCGGTTCCGGCACCGCCATCGATATGGGTTAACCCCAGAGACGAAAGATGGATAGTGTCGTTACCGGCGCTGCCCGTTACGGAGTCCCCGGTCTGATGGGTTCCGTCGGCCAGATCGATAGTGACGCCTCCAATAGTGTAGGCACCGGTAGCGGCATTTTCTTCCGTAGCCTGTTGATTTTCTGCACTCTGTGCTTCAGTCGTGCTTTCGGTCGACAGGACACTGACTTTCGCCGCCGTGGTGGTGGTGGTCGCCAGCGTGCTGTGGTCGTCAGAGGACTCGCTGGCAGCCAGCACCGACAGGGTCTCAGCTTCAGTTGCCATCAGCGTGGCCGGTGGCGTGGTGGAAATAATGCTGCCGTTAAGGCCGACGTTAAGATAGGTGTGGTTCCCGGCCGCATCCACCGCGTCAATATTCAGAACGCTGGTGAGGCTAAGGATAACACCAAGGTTCAGCACCAGGCCCAGAGACGCCGTCCAGTTGCCACTCGCATCCGGCGTCACCACCGCAAAGGCCGTACTGTTCACCAGTGAAACCCTGATTGAACCGCCTGCGCCCACGTTGGTCGATTTACCGCTGATGGTCAGTACCACCAGACCCAGAAGTGAACTCAGCGGGTTAATCGATACCGTCGGAGCCGTCTGTTTACTGCTGACATCCACAGAGGTGGTGCTGGTGTTACCGACCTTATCGGTGACGCCCGCCGTCACTTTCAGGGTGCCATCGGTAATCCCTTTCAGGATGGAAGAATCAACGGTCGCCGACCAGGTCCCGGTAGTGGCGTCCACCGTGATCTTGCCCGGGTCGAGAACTGTGTTGCCAACGGTGACAACCACTTTTGCCCCGTCGGCCAGGCCGTTGATTTTCCCGGTGATGCTCTGGGCCGTATTGGCTTCACTGATGTTCAGCCAGCCATCGTTGCCAAACAGCGAGGTCAGGGAGATCGACGGCGGGTTATGCGAAATCACGGTCAGCGCGCCGCTGCCTGACGCGACATTACCCGCCGGGTTAGTCAACGTGACGCCGACCGTCAGGTTACCGTCCGCTAACTGACTCAGGTCGCTGGTCGGAACGCTGACAGACCATGTTTTATCTGCCCCAACCGTTGCGGTATAGGTGCGCGTACCCAGCGTCACCGTTACCTTGGATCCAATCCCACTGTCGTTGGTGGTCCCGGAGATCACCTGCGCTTTCAGCAGGTCGGCAATACTCAATCCGCCGTCGCCGAAGATGCTGTTCACGACCAGCGTCGGCAAGGTGTTAATCGCCACCGACGGCGTCACGCTGACGGTATCTTTGTTACCGGCCATATCCTGAACCGAAACGCTGACGTTAAGCGGGCCGTCGGCAAGTTTCTGCAAATCAACCGTCGGCAGCGCCGCTTTCCAGGTGCCGTCTGCATTCACCGTCGCGGTGTAGTTAAAGCCGCCCAGGGCGATTTTCACCTGCGCTCCCGCCGCCAGGTTGGTGACGCTACCGCTGATAAACTGCTGGCTCAGCAGGTCGTTAAGATCCAGGCCGTTGCCGCCAAACAGCGGGTTAAGCGTGATTTTCGGCACGTTAGTCACGATAGAGGTGATCACCTGGGAACTCGTCGCCTGGTTACCCGCGCTGTCGGTGACCGACGCCGTCAGCGTCAGGCTACCGTCACCGAGTCCTTTCAGTTCAGCTTTGGTCAGTTCCAGAGACCAGACGCCGCCAGTAACGGCAACGCTATCATGTATCACTCCGCCGATCGTCACCTTTATGAAACCGTTGTCCAGGTTAGTGACCGTACCGCCTATGGTCTGCCCAAGATTGGCCTCATCCAGATTCAGATAGCCGTCATTGCCAAACAGGGAGGTGATATTGACCACCGGCAGTTTGGTGAGGTTAACAATAGCGTTATGCGTTGCATCGGTGACGGTGTTGCCGGAGGGCGTGGTGATTTTCACGCTGGCGGTCAGATTACCATCCGTCAGGCCGAGCAGATCGGTACTTTTAGCGGTAATGTTGAATGAACCGCCGCTCACCGTGCCGGTAAAGACCTTACCGCCAACGGTCACCTGTATCAGCGAGCCGTCGGCCGCATTGGCCACCGTGCCTGTAATCAGCTTATCGGTCTGCGCCCCCACTGCGCTCAGGGTATTAGTGCCAAACAGCGTCAGCGAGTTCAGCACCGGCGCCAGCAGATCCAGCTTCAGCGAACCGCTGACGCTGGTCGCATTATTACCATACTGATCCGTTGCCGCCATGGTGACGGTCAGCGGTCCGGTGGTACCCAGCGCTTTCAGCGCATCGGCAACGGTGGACGGCAGGCTAACGGACCATTTACCGGTACTGTCTACCGTGGCGGTGAAGGACGCCGTGCTGCCAATGGTAATTGTCACTTGCCGCCCGGCCGCCAGCCCTGTGGTGGTCCCGCTTATCACGCCGGAAACCAGTTCGTTCAGCGAAAGCGTGCCGTCGCCGAACAGCGAACCTAGCGTAATGGTCGGAAGGGTTTTTGCCACGCCAAAGCTGATATTGGTGCTAACCAGGTTGCCGTCGAGGTCGGTGATATTCACCTTCCCGGTAATGGTTCCGTCCTGCAGTCCCTGAAGCAGAGAGGACCCCAGCGTGGCCGACCACAGCCCCTTAACGGCATCAACTGTACCGGTAATCGTCTGACCAGCGATAACCAGCACTACGCTGCCCACTTTGTTTGCGTTGCTGACAATACCGCCAATGGTATGGGCAGTGGCGCTTTCAACATTGTTGATCACGTTATCGACATCAATAACGTTACCTACGGCCAGCGTAACGGCCTCCGCCGCTTTCGGCAGGTCGCCCAGCGACAGGCGCACGTTCGCCAGCGGATCGCTGCTGTTGCTCGGTACAACGTTGCCGTTCGCATCGGTGACGACCAGCTGTAAGCCCAGGGTCTGATTTAGCAGCCCCAGCCAGAGTGACGGCGGCAGGTTAATGGAGAACTTGCCATCGTTGCCCACGGCGACGCTATCCAGCGGAATATTGATATTGGTTCCGGCGATGGTCAGCTTAACGGTTGCCCCGCGGTAGTCTCCGTCTACATGACCGGTGAGGATTTGAGTAACCTGAGACTCGGCGATATTGAGCACACTGTCATTGCCAAAGACGCTGTCAATGGCCACGCCCAGGTCCTTGTTCAGAGCGACGTTGAGGGTCACAGAATTTGTGCTGGTATTACCGGCCGCATCCGTTGCGGTAACACTCACCACCTGCGCGCCGTCGGTTAAGGTCAGCAAATCGGCTTTCGGGAAGGTCACGGACCATTTGCCATCGGGACCCACGGTGGCCGGAAGTGATAGCAGCCCAATTCTGATGAGCAGACTTTCGCCCTGCTGACCTTTGCCGGAAATCACCAGTCCATCTTTGATATCGAGGGTATTCAGCACCGCAGGAAGCAGGTTGAAATTGACATCCAGCAGCGGCGGCGTCGCATCCAGGGTGAACTCTTCCTTTGTCTGATACGAGTTACCGGCACTGTCGCTTACCGAGGCCCGGAAGGTATAGTCGCCGTCGCTCAGGCCTGCCAAATCGCCTTTCGGAATGGAGGCAGACCAGCTACCGCCCGCGACGGTGGAGTAGTAGACTTTCACCACCGTACCCGCTGAATTCAGCAACTCAATACGCACTTCACGGCCGTTTGCATCGGATGTCCCGGTTAAGATCTGGTCGAGACCTTTACCGGTGCTGTTCAAATCGGCAAACGCGTTAATCGCCAGGCTCGGCGCCACGGTATCCACCGTGACGTTCACCACCGCATTAGGGGCACCCGCTCCACTGGCGATAATGCTGTTTGGCCCTTCACTGAGATCGGTTTTGGGCACAATAACCTGCCAGCTACCGTCGCTACCAATCGGGATATTCTCGTAGGTGTGCCCGCCAATCTCCAGCGTAATCACGCCGGAGACATTGCTGCTTTTCCCGCTGATGGTGGTGCTGCCTGAAGCCAGCGCCGCCGCATTCAGCGAGTTATTAAGGCCCACTGTATCGATGGTGATCCAGGCTGCCGGCGGTGTGATATCGATAATCAGGCCAAGATCGGTGGTGCCGGTGACGATCGTCGGGTTACCCGCTTTATCGTTTGCCGTCAGCGTGATGGTGCCGCTGGTCATGCCCACCATCTGCTCCGGCGTGACCTGCAGGCTCCAGCTATGGTCACTTTGCACCGTTGTCTGGAAGGTCTTACCGCCGATAGTAATCGTAATCTTCTGTCCGGCTTCCAGATTCGTCGAGGTGCCGGTGAGCGTCTGTACAAGCCGCGACTCACCGTAGTCCAGGGTTCCGCCTGCAAATGCGGAAGTGACGCTGATTGTCGGCTGTATCAGCGCAATATTGACCGGCTGGGTAATGGTGGTCACGTTGCCCGCCACGTCGGTCACTTTCACATCAATACTTTGCAAACCGTTGGTCACGCCGCTCCAGTCGGCCTGATTCATGGTCAGAGACCAGCCGGTTCCCCCTGAGTTAACGACGCCAGGGAACGTCTTACCGCCGATGGTCACCGATACCGTCGAGTTACCCGGTATCGCTGTTGTCAGGTTGCCGGTCAGCGTCATCGGGCTTGTCACATCGCTAAGGCTGACGTTGCCGTCGCCAAACGCCGAGGAGAGGGTGATCACCGGGTTACTCAGTGCAGCAGAGAATTCGCGTACCGATTCGTTCACGTTGCCGAACTGATCCTCAGCGGTCACCGTAATGGTGTGCTTACCGTTGCTGAGGAATTGCAGCGCATTGGCCGGCAGCGCCAGGATCCAGTTTCCGTTCGCCAGCACCGTGGCCGGGTAGCTGACCCCGTTGACGTCGATAGTCAGCTTCACATACTGCGTGCCGCTGGTAACACCTGTTGTCCCCGTCAGCGTCAGCGGTCCGCTGGCTTCGCTAAGGCTTAGCAGGTTATCGCTGCCAAACAGATCAACGATAGACGGTGTCGGCAGGCTGGTATGGACCGTAAAGTTCACCGACTGCGTATCGGTATTGCCCGCCGCGTCGGTGGCGGTGATCGCCAGCGTCTGGGAACTACCGTTAGGCAGATTTTGCAGCACCTCTTTTGGCAGATTGATAGTCCAGCGACCGTCTGCAAGCACCGTTCCGCTGTAGGTTACCCCGTTTAACACCAAGGAGACTTTTTGCCCGGCGCCGGAGAGATTCGTGGTGCCGGAAATGGTCTGATTGCTGGTTGATTCGACGAAATTCAGCACGCCGTCGGTAAAAGCCACGACCGGGCTAAGCGACGGAGCCGAATGGGTTGCGGCGGTAAAGCTCCCGCTGCCCGTCGAGACGTTGGCGGCATTATCGATAACCGTGATATCAACGCTAACCTTGCCATCCGGGAAGGCTTTCATCTGGGCGGACGTCAGCGACAGGCTCCAGCTACCGTCGGCATTGATGGTGGCCGGGCCGTAATCTACGCCGTTAATGCGGATGGTCACGCTCTGGATACTGGCTTTCGCCAGCCCGGTAGAGCCGCCTATTGTGCCGGTTGTTGCACCGGATTCCAGCACGTTCAGAATACCATCGCCAAACGGCGCCGCCAGGGTCGGCGTCGGCAGCGTATCGGTCTGCACGTTAAAGCTGGCGCTGCCGGTGACGGCGTTTCCGGCTCTGTCGACAATCGTGACGGTCATTAAGTGCGAACCGTCGCTTAATGCCAGCAATGCAGCCGGTGGCAGCGTTAACGACCAGCTGCCGTCATTGTTGACCGGCACCGTAATTGGGTTAATGCCATCAATGGTTATCTTAACGGTCTGGCCCGGACCGGTTACCGAGGTTGAACCACTCAGGGTTTGCCCGAGCGTGGCTTCTGCGAGGTTAATAATGCCATCGCCGCCAAACAGACCGCTGAGGGATGGCAGCGCCGGTCTGGTCAGCAGGTAATCAACGTTGGCCGTCGCACCGGCCTGGTTGCCCCATCCATCCGACGCGCTGACCGTATAGACATGCGTACCATCGCTGTTAGCCGGGATATCGTTAGAGCCAACAATAATGCTCCATTTACCGTCGCTGCCCACGGTTCCACTTCGTACCGCCACGCCATCAACATAGAGCGTCACCACGGTATTAGCGGCAAGACCGCGACTGGTCCCCGTAATCGTTGTACCGGCCTGGGCATCGTTAATATTGACCAGCGCATCACCGAAAGGCGTGCTCATGGTCAGGGTCGGTGGCGTGGTGCTGTTGACATCGACAGGAATTTTCACCTGTGTGGTATTGCCGTCCGCATCCGTCGCGCTCAGCGTCCACTCGCCTTTGCCCTGGGTAAGATTCTGCAAAACGTCCAGCGGAACGGTCATCGACCAGCTATTGCCCGGCCCCGCCACGGTATCAACAATTTTACCGCCCACGTTGAGCGTAACGATCTGCCCTTCTGGCGCTGTACCCGACAGCACCTGGATAGCCGCCGTTTCGCTGATATTGACCTTGCCATCGGCAACAAAACTGCCTGGGTTCAGCGTAAGCGCCGGCCCGATCAGATCCACCGTTACCGTATGGTTGACTGGCGTCGCCGTGTTATTGGCGATATCCGTAGCATTTGCCGTCACCGTATACAGCTGCGAGCCGGAACCGCTGGACAGCGCCTGAACATCGGCAGCCGGCACGTCAACGCTCCACTTGCCGGTGCTGTCCACCAGCCCGGTATAGGTCTTACCGTTCAGCGTAACGGTGACAATACGACCGGCGGTAAGGTTCTGGGATGAGCCGCTGATTGTCAGCGCCTGAAGATGCTCGATGGCGTTAATCACATCATCACCGGCGATGACATTAACGGTGAGGGAAGGCTGTTTGCTGGCATCGGCCACAAAGGTCAGATTATGGTTACTGGTGGCTGAATTACCGGCGACATCGGTAACGGTAGCGGTAATCACCTGGGTACCGCTGGTCAACCCGGTCATCACCGACGAAGGCAATGTCAGCGACCAGGTACCGTCTGGCTGAACCAGAGCACCCGTATAAGTGACGCCGTTAAATACAACGCTGATAATACTGCCCGCCTCGGTGTTGGTGGTTTTACCGTTAATCACCAGCGGCTGCGAAGATTCACTCACATTGATGAAGTCATCGCCGGAAATAGCATTGATGGTAATGGTTGGCAGGGTCGCCGGATTGGCATCAAGAATAAAACTGCCCTTCATCACGGTCGGGTTACCGGCTGAATCACTGATGGTGGCCGTATAGTTAATCGGGCCGTCAGGCAGGCCTACCAGCGCGCCCGCCGGCAGCGAGATGCTCCAGGTCCCGTTACTTAACAGCGTAGTGGTATAGGTCTGGTTGTTAACGACCACAACAATCGTATGTGGATGGTCAGGATCGTAAGGCCCGCCGGTACCGCTAATCGGCACGCTCTGCACCACCTCGACCGCGTTAACGTAGCCACCGCTGACCGCCTGAAGCGTTAACGCTGGAGGTGTTTTATCAACGTCGATGGTGCCGTTGATGACGCTGGTGTTTCCAGCCGCATCCTTCGCGGTGACGGTGTAGGGAATCGGAGTTAAGCCAGTATCCGGGGCATTTAATAACGAGGCAGGCGCATCCAGCGACCAGTTGCCGTTGGCATCAACGGTGGCGCTGTAGTTGATGCCGCCGATATTCACCACGACCGTCTGTCCGGCGCCGAGTACGCCTGTACTACCGGTGAGCGTTGGCGAACCTGCAGCTTCTGCACTATTCAGTATGCCGTCGCCAAATGGCGTATTAATCGTCGCCGACGGTACTTTGTTGATAATCACCGTAAAATCATGGCTGACGCTAATCGGGTTACCGGCGGCATCAACGGCGCTGACGGTGACGGTAGATTTGCCATCACTCAATGCTTTGGCATCCGCTGCCGGTATCAACACCGACCAGGTACCGTCAATTTCGGTTGCCTTTGAATAGGTTTTACCGTTCAGGGTGACGGTGACGATGGTATTGGCCGTCAGATTGCTGGAAATGCCGGTGATACTGAAACCCGCTCCCGCCTCGGCCACGTTGATAGCATCATCACCTGTGACTGGCAGCACGCTGATAGCGGTAAGGTCTTTATCAATGGTGAAGTTATGCTGTGATGATACGGTGTTACCGGCCTGGTCGCTGGTCGTCGCCACCAGGGTATAGCCATTGCTGGTCAGTGCAGCCAGATCGCCCTGCGGGATCTGCACAGACCATATGCCGCTGGCATCCACCGTACCGGTCCAGGACTGCGACCCCAGGGAGACGGTAACCGTCTGCCCTTGCTGGACATTGAGCGTCTTACCGGTGATGGTGATAGCCTGGTTAATTTCAGCAGCATCGATAATATTGTTGCTGGTGACCGGATCCACACTCAGCACCGGCTGTTTGGTCGGATCTATCGCCACCTGGATAGGCTTCGTTACCACAGTGGCGTTGCCCGCGCTATCGGTCACCGTGACCGTCATATTGATGGTGCCGTCCGGCAGCGCTTTCAGATCCGCCGAAGTGACGGGAATAGACCAGGCTCCGTTTTGCCCAATGGTGGTAGTGTAGGTTTTACCGTTCAGCACCAGGGTGACTTTATCCCCGGTCTGTACATCGGTTGCCGTCCCGCTCAACGTCTGGGTGATGTTGGCTTCGTTGGCGTTTAGGTAGTTGTTTCCTGCAAACGCAGAGATGGTGACCTGCGGCGGCACCACATCAACGGGAACATTCAGATTCTGAGAACCGGTGTTGCCGGCAATATCGGTGACCGTAACGGTGACCTGGAGCGGCGAGCTGGCATTGGTCAGCCCCGACAGCGCGCCTGAAGGAATGGTGGCGCTCCAGTTACCGTTGGCATCTACCGTTCCCTGATAATTAACGCCGTCGAGGGTAATGACCACCTTCTGCCCTGCCCCGCTTACGCCGGTTTTACCGCTGAGGGTCTGGTTCTGGGTAATCTCCTGCGCGTTTAGCACACCGTCGCCAAACGGCGTGTTAAAGCTGACATTCGGCAAGTTATTAATAACAATATTGATAGTATGGTTGTCGCTTACCGCGCCATTAGGCCCGATCGCCGTCGCCGTAACCGTCAGCGCGCCATCCGGCTGGGTCAGCAGCGTTCCGTCAGGCAGCGTGACCGACCAGTTGCCCTGAGCATCGGTTTGCGCCGGGAATGTCTTCGTGCCAATGGTTACCGTTACGGTGGTATTTGCGTCCAGCCCCGCGCTGGTACCGCGGATGGTGACCTGGCCTGTGGCCTCGTTTTTGCTGATATAATCGTCACCGGCAATAATACTGATCGCCACGCCACCCTTCAGGGTATCGACGTTAACCGTTGAACTGCCGGTCCCCGTTTGCCCGGCAAGATCAGTAACGGTCACGCTAATGCTAGTGGGCCCCTGCGGCAATTTCTGCAAATCAGCCGCGCTAATTTGCACGCTCCAGTTGCCGTTGGCATCCACCTGCGTGATGTAGCGTTGATCGCCGATCGTGACCTGCACCGTACTGCCCGCCGGTGCGTTTTTCGTAATACCGGAAAGGGTCTGGTCAGTTTTAACCTCGGCGGCATTCAGTGCATTATCGCCGGTCAGCGGCGTGACGGTGACCGTAGGCAGCAGCGTTTTAACATTAAAACTGCCGTTTATCGTGGTGGTATTGCCCGCCGCATCGGTCAGGGTTGCCACAATGTTGTTAGTCCCCTGCGGCAGTGCGGTAAGATCGGCAGGCGATAAGGAAATAGACCACTTACCGTCCACGCCTACCAGCGCCGTGTAGTTTTTACCGTTCAGGGTTACGGAAACCGTACGGCCCTGATCTTCAATCGATGCGATACCGCTAAGCGTCTGGCCCGCTTTCGCTTCCTGTAGGTTAAGAATATTGTCGCTGGTCAGTGGCAGGACAGCCAACGAAGGCGGGGTGAGATCGACGGTAACGTTGCCCTGTACCTGTCCGGTATTTCCTGCCGCATCTTTGGCAACCACGGTTATCGGCAAGGTACCGGCAGCCAGTGCCGCCATATCGGCAGCGCTAAGGTTTAACGTCCACTTACCGTTAGCATCCGCAGTCGTTTCCCAGGTTTTATTACCAATCGTCACCGTGACCGTCTGCCAGCTGCCTTTTACGCCGGTCGTCCCCGTCAAGGTCTGAGCAGCGGCATGTTCTGCGCTATTGACGTAGCCATCGCCAAACGGCGTATTGAGGGTCGGCTTAGGCAGGTCATGGGTCATCACGTCCAGATTCTGAGTCGCCTGGGCCGACAGGGTTCCAAGTGAGACACGAGCAGAGATAGTGTAATTACCATCCTGCAGCAGTTGCAGATCTGCCGACGGGATCGAGACGCTCCAGTTACCCGCGCTATCCACGGTCGCCACATAGTTTTTGCCGTTCAAGGTCACGATAAGCGTAACGCCGGTACCGTACAGGCTGGTGATTCCCCGCACTTCCATCGGTTGTTGGGCCTCAGCCGCGCTCAGATGACCATCGGTGGACAGGATTGCAATCGCTACAGCCGGCTGGGAGGTATCAATGGTAATCGTCTCACTAGCGGTAATGACCTTACCGCTTTTCTCCGTGTAACTCACGGTCACGACCTGAGAACCGTTAGCCAGCGCCTGCAGATCCGCCGCAGGGATCTCCACGCGCCACAGGCCATCGCCGCCAACCGTCGCAAAATAGGTTTTACCATTTAACGTAATGGTCACCATCTGACCGGAAGCGATATTTTGTGTTGAGCCCCACAGCAGTTGGTTCAATTGAACTTCGGCCGAGTTCAGGGCGTTATCGTTGGCAAAAGGACTAATAAAAATTTTAGGGGTAGCAACAGGCTCAGGATCCTTCCCGCCTCCCCCGCCGCTGTTATGACCGTCATTCCCGCCACCGTCACCACTGCTACTGGCTGCGATAGCAATTCCGCCGATCACCGCGGCGCCAGCTATCGCGCCAAGCACGCCCAGGGTTGAGATCCCCGCAATGCCCGCACTACCGGTCAGCGCACCAATAGAGGTTTCGACAATGGTCGGCACCACCGCCTCAGCGGCCATTGGGCCCGCTTCCGTTGCAAACGGGAAGGCTGCGCGATGTACGCCATACTCATCTTCAAAAATCAGTTCGCTGTGTAAGCCGTTAGCATCAAGCGTAAAGAAGCTTTGATAGCGTACCGTCGTACCGTCCTTCATGTGGACAATAAGATCGTCGCCCTGCCGTTCATAAAAATTAACTGATTCAGGCGAAGCATTAATTTTCACTACGCTGCTTTGCGAGAGATTAACGACCCTGTCAGCACTTTGCGAATAACTTGTGATCTCCTTCCCAGTTTCACGGCTAATAATATCTACGGTCGGAGAAAGTGCGCTTGGTTCTGCCATCTTGATATTCCTCTCGCTGCAAGGTAATTACGCACGGCGGCAATAAGGATAAAACGCCTGATAATGGGCATCACCTTGAAATTGATTCAATAGAATATAAGTGCAACACATTGATTATTAAAATAACAATCAATTCATTACATTACGACCATCTGAGCGATCGCTTTAAAAGCTATAACGCGCACCCTGCATTAAAGCAAATAAAAACTATAAATAAGTTTATTTCACAAAACACGATGGATGGTCTAGCAGGGGAAAAATAAAATATCTTTAAGCGATGCTAAACAACTTCAATGAAGTGTTTAAGTCGCATTAATGTGCCCTACCATAAATAAGGGTGTGATTTTAAAATATGATATATCATGCAAATAATAATGGCATTTATATTATTGCTGTCATTTTAGATTATTTTCTCTGTTTACATACGCTGTACAGAACGCAACCAGCTGCAATCCCTCACGATTTGCGCTGGCGTCACGCGTCACAAATCTGTTATACTGTGTGAACACATTGGGGCTGATTCTGGATTCGACGGGATTTGCGAAACCCAAGGTGCATGCCGAGGGGCGGTTGGCCTCGTAAAAAGCCGCAAAAAATAGTCGCAAACGACGAAAACTACGCTTTAGCAGCTTAATAACCTGCTCTGAGCCCTCTCTCCCTAGCTTCCGCTCTTAAGACGGGGATCAAAGAGAGGTCAAACCCAAAAGAGATCGCGTGGAAGCCCTGCCTGGGGTTGAAGCGTTAAAACTAATCAGGCTAGTTTGGTAGTGGCGTGTCTGTCCGCAGGTGCCAGGCGAATGTAAAGACTGACTAAGCATGTAGTGCCGAGGATGTAGGAATTTCGGACGCGGGTTCAACTCCCGCCAGCTCCACCACTTTTTAGTTGTTTGAAGTACAATAAAGTCTACTAAGCCCGCATAGCACAAGCTCTGCGGGCTTTTTTACGTCTATTGTCGTCCAGTGAGAATTGCTGAGAACTATCACATATGGCACCCTGAATGGGACCCACTAAGAAGGGTCCATAAACCGAGGGGCCTAAAATGGCAAAAATCGCTAAGAAGCTCACTGACACTGAAATCAAAAGCACCAAGCCAGCCGACAAAGAAATCAACTTGTTTGACGGAGATGGTTTGATACTACGAATCGCTCCCCTCTCGAAAGGAGGAAAGAAGAATTGGTATTTCAGGTATGCAGTGCCAGTGAGTAAAAAAAGAACCAAAATGAGCCTTGGAACCTATCCTCACCTTACACTGGCAAGAGCCAGAGCCTTACGTGATGAATATCTTTCCTTTCTGGCAAATGGTGTTGATCCACAAATCCATAACAACGATAAGGCGAAGGCATTAAAGAGTGCTACTGAGCACACTCTCCAAGCCGTAGCGCGGAAATGGTTAGATGAGAAGGTAAAGACATCAGGTATCTCACAAGACCATGCAGCAGACATCTGGCGCAGCTTAGAGAGAAATGTCTTTCCCGGTCTGGGTAATGTCCCTATCAATGAGATCCGACCTAAGCTCTTAAAACAACACCTTGATCCTATTGAGCAACGAGGCGTATTGGAAACTCTACGCCGTATCATTTCACGTCTGAATGAAATCTTCCGGTGGGCAGCTACTGAAGAACTTATTGAGTTCAACCCGGCTGACAACCTTGGTCAAAGATTCAGTAAACCAAAAAAGCAAAATATGCCTGCCCTTCCCCCAAGCGAATTGCCAAGGTTTATGGAATCTTTGACGAATGCGTCAATCCGGTTGGAAACACGTATGCTAATTGAATGGCAATTGTTGACATGGGTTCGTCCGGGTGAAGCCGTTCGCGCAAGGTGGTCTGATATTGATACAACCAACAGCATTTGGAACATTCCTGCTGATTTCATGAAAATGAAAAAGCCTCACAAAGTTCCTTTGAGTAAAGAAGCTTTGCGCATCCTTGAATTAATGAAATCAATAAGTGGGCATAGAGAATGGGTTTTCCCCAGCATAAAAGCGCCTCTTAATCATATGCATGAACAAACAGCCAACGCAGCTATTATCCGAATGGGGTTTGGAGGCGAACTTGTAGCTCACGGTATGCGTTCGATTGCAAGAACAGCGGCAGAGGAGTCTGGTAAGTTCAGAGCTGAAGTTCTTGAGGCAGCACTCGCCCACTCTAAAAAAGATGAAATTATCGCAGCATACAATCGTGCAGAATATCTGATAGAACGACAGAGTTTGATGCAATGGTGGAGTGATTACGTTCAAACTCAAAGATTAAATGCTCTGGTAGCCTAGGCATCAGAATAGTTAATATAATCCTGAAGGTGCAGAAAATGGAAGCCTTATTCAAAGTTTTTGAAAAATTCAGTTCCAGACCGCTTTTTTTTATTTTTTTCGGACTCTCACTTTGCGAATTTTTTCAGGAACAATCGGTTCTAATGAATCCATCAGCAGATAACATTGCGAAATTATTTGCAGCCATGACATTAGTTGTTTTTTTAACTTGGGGATTTGAATGGCTAATTTTTAAGTTCAATGTAAACCTTGAACCTCATGATCAAGGCGATATTGGACCAACAATTGGAACGGCTACTTTAGCTGTATACTTAGTTTATGCCTTTCATTTTCTCAGTGAAAATCCTGAAGCATTAAATTTAAAGTTATTAACTAACTCTGGTTTTATATACAGCACAACTCTATTATTATTCTCATTAGAAAGTATGAAGCTTAGAAGACTTAAACAAAAGTAAACAACATCATTGCGAGATAAATACAAAAGAGGTATGGCGGTAAATCACCATACCTAAAACATAATAATTTTGGTAGTATCGGTGATACATAATCCACACCAATATTGGAGCGATACTGAGACGCTATAGCCTGATATCTTTCTCCATAACCAATTCTAAGTTGAGATTTAAGATACGTTTTTTTTCTTTCCCTTTTTCTTTTGGGATTTGTCGTGATGTGAATAATATATCTTTGGTTTCAGATTAAATCCTTCAACAACTTCCTTCCAAGTTTGAACCGCCAATAAAAATTGAATAGAATTGATGTCAATTAATTTTTTAGCTTTTGTAGTAGTTGAGATCCATAAAACCACATCAGTAATTGTCTCTTCAAATTTTACTACTCCTCTTACTATAGTTTGAATTGTAGTTTTTGACTGCTCAATATTATAAATTAGATCATGCGGTTTATCTGATATCTTTACAGCAATAATCTCTCCATTTTTATAAAGATCTGCAACTTCAACATTGTAGTCCTTGCCATTATCACGTAAGGATGGTATTTTTTTTAGCTGGCGATCTAGAAGTATATAACCTTTCTCATCAGACATCTTTTCATTAAAATAATACTCTCTATATTCTAATTTGTCTTTAGAAGTTCCTTCTGCGATTTGTTTTATTTTTTCAGCTTGCCATACTTTGAAGTCGTCTTCCTTAAGAGCATCTTTAACCTCAAATTTTATACTGGATAAAGAAGTAGACAAATACTTCATAAAAGCAGAGTTAAATCGACTCCATCCTCCCCTCTTAAGGAAGAAGTGCTCACTGCCCTCGCTATAAGTAATGCTCAATATTTCTTTTAACGAGGCTGTATGACCACTGTTATTTTCATTAGTTATCTTAACAAAAACTTTATTGACATCTTTTATGTCGTTAGTTTTTATGAATTTCTTTACATCTGCTATTTTTATGTCATTAATTTTATCTGATGATTGAAGATACTTTCCACTCCCCTCAACTTTTGTGTGCAATTTAAAAAATGTCAAAGAATTATTAATTACAATAGAGGCACCAAAAGATTGAATCTCATCAATAATAACTTTTGCATCATCTGTAATGATCGATTGAAGTAGATAATTATCAAGCTCATCTATCTTTGACTCGTCAGTGATTTTTTCCGATTTAGGAAATTCGATTTTCTCTTTGGTTGCCAACGAAGAATCAATATCATTGAAAACATCGACTAATGCAGTAGGGGCACCATCCAAACTTAGCTGAATTGAATCAGAAAAAGTTATATTATTACATCCCCACTTGTCAGTTTCTTTGGCTTTTGTTTTGAGATGCTCGATGGATTCGCCAGGAAAATATGATCCTTGAACAAACTGTGAGTATGAGGATGCCTCCTGACTCTTTCCCCCACAAAAGAATCTGCTTTTCTTGAGTAAAATATTTTCATCATTAGCTATACGCATTGCCACATTCAGCCCAAAGTCTGCTTCAATAAACTTGCTGAGATAAAAATGTGATTTACCAAGACTGATAAGATAGCAATTCTCAGGGTCCTTTTCTTTAAATCCTATTAGCAGGCCAAAATAGAATATATTATGAGGCTTTTCAATTTCTTCATTGAAGAAATCACTAAAAACATCCCACCACCATACTTCATTTCCTTTTAACTTATCAGAAAAATAAAATTTGAGTTGATAAGATTGATGTAGAATAGTTTTTTGTTCGACAAGCCCTTCTTTAATGACTTTTTTTGTCAATTCTGGAAGACTCTTATATGGCATTCTATATATGTTATAGCTGACTGACATTTAATCGCCTCTGAAATATATATTCATACAAGTTAATGTTAAAGTGAAAAATTTTTAATATACTTGATTTATCGAGCTAAAATACTCAATGAATTTAACAACTGTGTATCTAAGGTTTCACTTGAGGGCACTGGTAGTCCGTTCGCAATGCGATAATTTTTTATTGACTGCCTTGTGGAAGGCCCCATTATGCCGTCAATATTCCCGTTGTAATAACCTTTGTCCAGCAAAGCGAATTGAACCCGCATGATTAAGCGCTTACGCTTCTCTGTACCAGAAGTCAGCCCATTACTTGCACGGTTAGCTTCTGTAGTTCCAGCAGAATTCGTAGTAGTAGAGTTGTTATTGTCGTTAGAACGAAGCGAACGCACAGAGGAAGAGGACGATGAGGAACTTGTTCCTGAACTTGAAGACCCAGATGAACTTGGTGAGCTGTATGTTTTTGGATAATAGGGAGTGCTGCCACCATAGTACCCGCCACCTGATGATGAACGGTGAGAACTATGGCTCCGATGGGAGCTATGACTGCGATGCCCTGCAATGTAGAATGGAACTTCGGTGTTAAGTGGGGCTATCACTAAATCATGTTCATTAAGAGTCATACCAGGCAAATCACTTGCTCCGGTAGATGAATCACTTGCCCATACAGAATTATTGAGTGCGAAAAACCCCGGAAGTAGAGCAGCAAAATTAAATTTTTTCATAAAATTGGTCTCGGTGGTTGATGGAAACGGCCCGTTGAAGAACTGAAATAACCAGCACAGGAAGACTTCTGAGTGCATTCATCACATTCTTTAGGATAGTAATTTTTCCAATCAGAGATCGACTGAGCAGCAAGCTCCCAGGCTCTTTCAGGAAGATGACACAAAGGATAATTAAAAATTGTTAGAGGTATACCTGACCTGTGTGCAGCGTCTATAGCGGAGGTTATTTTCTCACTATAGCTGCTGTGTTCAATGAAGATTGTTGACCAGTTTTTTCGCGCCCAACCGATAGATTCCAACCCCATAAGGGAAATCTGATTGATGTTGGAGAAAACACGGCCAACGAACTCTACGATGTCATCCAATTCCGTATAGTTAGCCAGTGTCGGAATAACTCTAAGTTCGATATTAATCCCTGAGTTCCCTGCATTGATTAACCCCTTAACCGTTTCATTAAATGCGCCATCACTTCCTACCAAATGATCATGCACAAGTGGTCTTGATGAGTAGAGCGGTATACCAAAGGTGATTTTTATCTTTTTACTTCGCTTTGCCATTTCATGAGTAAAGTTGGTATCAGCAAATTTGCGTCCGTTTGTTAAAACATGCAAAGCAGTACCTGATGAATTCTCGATGATAAAATCAATGAAGTTAAGGAAATCATCTCCATACAGCAAAGGTTCACCACCGCTGACCCCAACTACTCCATTCAACCCAAATGAAGCGATAGCAAGGGCTGATTGGGTAAGTAGCCAGTCATCATTTGATTTCTTTGGTGGCTGCGAACAAAAGAGACACAAGTTATTGCAGCGTTCCGTTACTAAGACAGTATTATGATTGGCTCTGCGGGACAGAATAACGCGGATCATATTGCCATTGTTAATTACCCCAATATCTCCATCTTCAATTGACTCACATAATTCAGTGCTAATAACAGAGTAATCAAAGCATGGTAGAATGGCATCATTATTGCCTTCAGCAACTACCAGTAAATTGGGCAAAAAGAATAAAGGGTTCACTGGTTTTTGTTTGCATAACCGATAGAATCCCGTGGGCACATTCTTTTTTGAAGCAAAATGAAAGATATCGTTCCTGATAACCTCAGACATATGCCCATCCTTTTAGCATCTCAGCCTTCGGACCACCTTCTGAAATGCAGTTCATCAGATACCTGAACATTCCCTTGTGATACTGACAAAACGTTGAACGACTCCTATCACCAACAGGCTCACCTTGTACACTTATGTTCTGGCATGGGTCTGCACCGCAAAATGGTTGATACGCGCATGTATCACAACCTGGCAGAGCAAAATTGAACGATGAACTCAATACTGCGTTATAGTAAGGACTCTTGGAAAATGATAGCGTCTTAACCTCACCCGCACTGAACTCCGTTTCAGGATTCACCTTCTGCAACATACGGCTCTCATCGCTACCATATACTCGACCGTCATAATTGAAAAGAATACTGTTAAGCACGACCCCACTTGGCGACTTTAAATCCGCATAACCACTAAAGCCGGGATTGAAGATCCTTTTCAGATGAATGGAGGCCGAATGTTCCACAACCCTTATCCCTTTATTGTTGATCTTAAGGATTTCATCTATCAACGAGGCATAGAAACTTAAGTATTCGTCCATAGAAAAGGTGAACGATGCTTTTTGTGCAAACCCATAGGGACTAACAGGTCGGATAAACATGTCCTTGAGGCCAAGAGATAAGTGAGCTTGGACAATCGATTCAGGGTGCCTGATAAGTTCTTTAGTAACTGTAGTAACCGTTGCAACACGACCAGCGCCTAAAGACCGTTTGATAGCCTCTACCCCTGACACTGTTCTACTGTAAGCAAGCCCATGACCAAGAATTCGATTACTGTTGTGAACAACTTCCTCACCATCAAGCGAAACAGAAAACGTTATGTTCCTATCTCTCGACCATTCAAGCATATCCTCATTCAAGACAGACAGGCTTGATGCTACCACCATCTCAAAATTGGTACTTCCCAGCGTTTCAGCACATTGCTCATAGATAGACTGAATTAAATCGAACCGCAAGAGTGGCTCTCCACCCTGTATCTCTATCTTGTAAGGTGGTGTCGATAGTTTTTTGATAGTTGAAATGATGTCAGGTATGAGAAAGGGATTTAGATCATATCCAGGGGCGTTCACTGAAGCTCTACTGACCTGACAATACTTGCAGGTATGGTCGCAACGCAGTGTGGGCACAATCATGAAAATTGGCCTGAGCGCCAATTCATTCATCAATCGTTTTGCAAAAGCTGAACTTAAAGCATAGGGAGCAATAGCTGATGAGCTTTCGTTGGTTATGAACAGCTTGCTTTCTAGTGCGTTTGATTGCTCTGCACTAATTTGCTCATCAGAAAGATCTAGCAGCTCTTGCTCATTAATGAAGTGATGAAAGCCAGCGAGGTTGCTTATAAAAACCCGTCCATTAGGCAATCTATCAAAATTGAATGGCATCAATTCCATTACGAAAGCCTTTCATCGACACTGCGTAGCACTTTATGGACAATAGAGTCTCTCAACGCCCCCGTTTTATGCTGTAGTTTTTCTCGCAAAGCATAATCATTCAGCAGCCTCTCGAATTCATAGAGGCATTCGGGACCATCGTTTTCAAAAGAGATTGTCCAGGAGGATATATCTTCACAAAGTTTCCACTGAGTAAGAGAAGTCATCCAGTACAGGCTATTGCGTATAACCCATTCAGAATAAACATCTTTTTTTAACGTCCTTTCGCACATTGCCATTGCCTCACAAAACTAATAATCACAATCAGCAACCGCTTTAAAGCGGATTTTTCCTATAGAAATGAGGATACACCATTAAATTAATATGTTACAGGATGTTAGCATCTGAATGGCAATTACTAACGATGATCCGACCTGCCGAAGCGTCAACGACTTGCTGGGATGAGATCGACTTTGACGCAAAAGAATGGCGTATCCCTGCTGGTCGCATGAAGATGAAGCGTGAGCATATCGTTCCGCTTTCTGCGCAAGCTTTGGCTATTCTGGAAGTGATGAAGACCATTAGTCAGCACAGAGATTATGTTTTCCCCGGCTACCGTAATCCACTTGAACCGATGAATAGCCAGACAGCGAACATGGCGCTTATGTAAGCATCCCTGCAATCTGTGCCATTCACTTTTAGAGATCTTCCGACATAATGATTATGCCCCTGAGGAGATCTGGCCCCCCCCCCCCACAATAATGAGCTTGCCCTTAATACCAGCACATGCAGTCACCCCAGGAAAAATCACTCGTCTTTCAAGTCAAATACAACAGCCCGCCACTTTGTTTCACCAGCGTGAGCTACAGCAATCGATTCTAATTTAGAATAATACACTAATGTAATATATCTCATTATTAATGATCGCCTTGCTAATAAAATCCCCCCACCCTGTGTACAGCTACAACATTGCAAAATGCAAAAAAACCTCCTGTTTAAACATAAATATCTACACTAAATCTGTAACGGTATGAATATCTTACTTTCGCTAATGTTTTACCCAGCCAATACAAGTCAAAGAGGGTCCCAATGAAACAAAAGCTTATTGTCAAAAGTCTGGCGCTCGCCGGGCTGATGTCAACGGTCATTCTGCCTGCTTATGCTGATATCACCCCAAAAGACGCAACCGAAACGACCCAACAAGCCAACGACGCGCTGTATAACCAATTACCATTCTCTGACAATACCGATTTTACTAACGCTCATAAGGGCTTTATTGCCGCACTGCCTACTGAAGTTATCAAAGGCGAACAAGGTAACGTCATCTGGGATCCACAGCAGTATGCGTTTATCAAAGAAGGTGAAAAGGCCCCCGCAACAGTCAACCCAAGCCTGTGGCGCCAGTCTCAGCTGATTAATATCAGCGGCCTGTTTGAAGTCACCGACGGTGTCTACCAAATCCGTAACCTCGACCTGTCCAACATGACCATAATCGAAGGTAAAGAAGGGATTACGGTGGTTGACCCGCTGGTCTCTGCCGAAACCGCAAAAGTCGGTATGGACCTGTACTACAAAAATCGCGGTAAAAAACCCGTTGTCGCAATTATTTATACCCACAGCCACGTTGACCACTATGGCGGTGTACGCGGTGTCGTTGATGAAGCCGATGTGAAGGCCGGTAAGGTAAAGGTGTACGCACCCTCTGGCTTTATGGAGGCCGCAGTAGCTGAAAACATTATGGCCGGTAACGTCATGAGTCGTCGTGCCAGCTACATGTATGGCAACCTGCTGAAGCCCGATGCGAAGGGCCAGGTTGGCGCAGGTCTTGGAACCACAACATCAGCGGGTACGGTTACCCTGATCGCACCGACGAATATCATTGAAAAAGACGGTCAGAAAGAAGTGATTGATGGCCTGACCTACGACTTTATGCTGGCCCCAGGGTCAGAAGCCCCGTCTGAAATGCTGTGGTATATCGAAGAGAAAAAACTCATCGAGTCTGCGGAAGACGTTACCCATACCCTGCACAACACTTACTCTCTGCGCGGTGCAAAAATTCGTGAGCCGTTGCCGTGGTCTAAGTACATAAACGAAGCGATTGTTCGCTGGGGCGATAAAGCAGAAATCATCATGGCACAGCACCACTGGCCGACCTGGGGCAACGAAAATGTGGTTAACCTGCTGAAAAGCCAGCGTGACCTCTATCGTTATATTAACGACCAGACGTTGCGTATGGCCAACCAGGGACTGACCCGGGATGAAATCGCCGCCAACTTCAAGCTACCGGATAGCCTCGCACACACCTGGGCAAACCGCGGTTACTATGGTTCGGTCAGCCATGACGTGAAGGCCACCTACGTGCTGTACCTCGGCTGGTTCGATGGCAACCCGGCAACCCTGGACGAACTGCCGCCAGAAGAAGCGGCTAAGAAGTTCGTTGACTACATGGGTGGCCCGGATGCCATCATGAAGAAAGCCAAAGAAGACTTTGATCAGGGTAACTACCGTTGGGTTGCGCAGGTCGTCAGCAAGATAGTGTTCGCCGACCCGAACAACCAGGATGCCCGTAATCTGGAAGCGGATGCGCTGGAACAACTGGGCTATCAGGCTGAATCTGGCCCATGGCGTAACTTCTATCTGACCGGCGCGCAGGAACTGCGTAATGGCGTATTGAAGGGGCCAACCCCAAATACCGCCAGTCCCGATACCGTGCGTGCGATGACTCCGGAAATGTTCTTCGACTATCTGGCAGTCCATATCAACGGCGAGAAAGCGGGCAATGCGAAGTCGGTGTTTAACATTGACCTTGGCAGCGACGGCGGTAAATACAAACTGGAACTGGAAAACGGCGTACTGAATCATACCGCCAATGCAGAAGCGAAAGATGCCGATGCGACCATATCTCTGGACCGCGCGACCCTGAACAAAATTATCCTGCAAGAAGAAACGCTGAAACAGGCGCAGGATAAAGGGGAAGTTAAAATCTCAGGCGACGGTGCGAAGCTCGACGAAATGCTGGGCTATATGGATAAATTTGAATTCTGGTTCAATATCGTCACGCCATAGTTATTGCTGTGTGAGAAAGCTGCCTACGGGCAGCTTTTTTATTAGCAAAAGCTAAATAGCTTCTTTGTTTCCTATTACCAAACTTAGCACCTTCTCCTTAAAACCAGCCTGATGTGCTATTTCAATACAAATATAGAAGGTAATTGTGTCTCTTGAATCATATATTTCAAGAACAAATAAATTTGTGGACTTACTTTTTCCTTTTTTGTAGCAAGGAGCAAAACTGCCAATAAGACATACAACTATTTAAGCATCCCTGCATTACGAACCATTAATTTTTCAACAGTCTCTAACCCGCCAACTTCCGCTTGTGGCTCGAAGTGGGCAATCTCCCTGAGCTGAGGTCTGCCGCGAGCGAGGAGCAAACATTGAACACATGAGTTATAGCCAGCCCAAGGTTTTGAAGCTGCTCCTGAACTTGTAGCGATTCGATTTCCGTTGGTGAGCTATCCTGCCAAAAGCACAAGAAAATTCAGACTGATAGTGTGATAGACATATCCATGCAACGCAGATCTGTTTTGGCAAGTCTTGATGGGGATGTCGTTTCCTTGATAAACATAAAACCATGCTTTTCGTAGAAAGTTTGTGCGTTTGGTGTTGAGGTCAAGGTTAACTGTTTCAACCCTCTTTTAATCGCCTCATCTTTAATCGTTTCAATAATCAGGCTAGCAAAACCTTTACCAAAATAATCCGGCAATGTAAAAATAGCTTCTACGCTACCTTCGGTAAGATCCAGATATCCCGTTGCCACCAACCCTGTATCAGGCAACTCGACAACAAAAAAAGGATTTTCCGTAATAACCTCCCTGTAATGTTCAGGCATAGCTTCAGGCGTCCAGTCCTCAAGGACTCTGGCACAATAACTTGGCTTACATCCTTCCCGGATAGAAAGATTCCGTATATTCCAACATTCCTCTGCCTCTTCAGGTACTGCAAGCCTGATTTTCATTTGTTCTTCCTTTTCGTCTTATTATATTTATAGATTTATCATGAAACGGTTTCGTTTCAACAACTTTGTTTAACAAAAGAGGAAAGTCCGCACCTGGCACGCAGCGGACGAGTTACGCTGTGAGCGAAAAACGGGCATCAGGCTCAAAATAGAAAAAAAATCGCCGAATTCCGTAACAAAGGCTAGATTGAATTCAGACTCAACTGGTATGACCACAAAAGCAAGGCGCAAAAAATGAATTCGATCACTATCCCCGTCAGCCAGGGCGGATTTCTGGCCGCCACGGTTTGGGAGAGAAGCAATGCCAGGGCGATGGTTATCATTCACCCGGCAACGGCGGTTGTGCAGGCATTTTATAAGGGATTTGCAGAGTATCTTTTTAACAGAGGATTCAGCGTTCTCACTTATGATTACCGCGGCACGGGTCTTTCGAAGACCGGGAGGGTCCGTCACTACAACGTCTCAATGTCAGACTGGATCGAGCAGGACGTCGGATGCATAACCGCATGGGCTAAAGCGCGTTTCCCTGGCGTTAGCCTGCTGGCGGTAGGGCACAGTGTGGGAGGTCACGCCGTTCTGCTTTCGTCTGCCACCCAAACCTTGCGTGCCGCAGCCATTGTGGCTTCACATGCTGGCGTGACGAGCACGATAAAACGAACGGTAGAAAAAGTGCGCGTCTGGTGCTTATTGCGTGTTCTGGCCCCGGTTCTGTGCCGTATCTTCGGCTACATGCCTGCCAGGCTTCTGGGGCTGGGTGAAGATTTACCGGCTCCGGTGATGCGTCAGTGGGGGCGCTGGAGCGCAATGCCGGGTTATTTCTACGACGACCCAGACTGGAATGCACGCCAACGGGCAGGTGAGATAACGTTACCCGTATTGGTGATGGGTTTTGATGACGACCCGTGGGCTAACACTGAAGCTATTACACGTTTGTTGGAGCCGGTGCAAAACGCCAAAATAGAACGCCGCGAGATACGACGCGCAGAGTTTGGTCTGTCGTCTATTGGTCATATGGGATTTTTTCGTGCGCGATGCGCAAAGACATTATGGCCCGTCGTCGGTCAATGGCTGGAGAGTCAGTGCCCGGATTGAATAAAGCGTGGCATTAGGTTCTGAGAACGCCCAATTCAACGTCTGTTCCAGGGCCTCAGCAACCATTTGAACTTTCCCCTCCCCTGGACACCTGAACCTGGCTTCAGCATGGATTGCAGCAGCTGAATTGAGATATCCACCTCGGGATTTGGCTATTCGATGATACTTTTACACTCCGGCCGCGTAAGTGACCGGAGTGTATAGATTTAACCCCTGTCAGAATACTCGTTCAGCATGGTAAGGACCGCCCAACGGGCCGCATCGTCTGCGATATTGTCAGGCACAGCATCAGCTCGCAGATTGATATAAGCATCAGCGGCCATTTTGATAGCCAGGCTAACAGAATCACGATCGTGCGTTGCCAGCGTGGAAGTCAGCAGGCCATCAGGATCAATGCCGTGAAATTCAATACGGCGAACCCCACGTTGCGGTAGATTTGCACGACGGTACAGCATGGGCCCCAGAATCTGCTCGCGGAAAAATGCCAGCATACCCATCGCTTCGAAGAGTTCGCCCCTTCCCAGCTTAACCACTGCGTAATGAAGCCAGATCCAGGCTCGGGATTCAAACCACTCCGGCGTCATGTTGGGCCAGTGGGCACTAAATTTTGCCAGCTGTCGCTCCAGCGCCGTGTTATCACGGGTAAATAATACCGCGGGCTCCTCAACGCGTTGAGTGAGCATTTCCAGGGAGACAAATTTTAGATCGACATGCAGGAGCTCAGGGCCATACAGGCATATGAGCAGGCGAGGCTCTCCGACATGTTCCCCGGTGAAAGCATGCAGCAGATGGCCTAATGTTCCGGCAAGTTCCCTACGCTGCGCCATGATTTCGTCATAGTGGAGAGGGTCGACGACAACGACAAAATCGAGATCGGAGTATTTATCAAATCCGCCATGAATCATCGAACCGCCGGCAAGAAGGGAATGAATTCGCGAATCTGACTGAAATTTAAGTTTGAGTTGCTCTGCAAAACTTCTGTGTAAATCGGGTAACGAACTCAGCATACTTTTTCCTGTTCACAAAAAAGACAAAGCATTTCAGAATATCGAGTTGCTTATATTCAGGCCAGATATTTTTTTGCAAGAACAGGAATATTTTTCAGGAGTTATCTCGATTAGCCATATGTCCACTATTTAGTGGGTAAGCGCATCAGGGATATATCAACCAGACTGAAGGCATAATTCTATGGTTATTCCGACAAAGGACAAGAAAGCCCGATATAGCGCAATGGCAACCGTCGGAGATAAACACATTTACCTGGGCGTCCAGGAGGTACGTTTAACAGGCCTGCCGCCGTTCATCCACTGAACATACCGGCAGGCGCGCTTACACTCAGAATGCCGACCGTAATGATAATTCAAAAATGATCTTTTCTGCCTGACAAGAGAATGTCACAGAAGCGTCCAGTTTTGCTTCGTTGTCGACGTTCAGAATCTGATACTCAACCTCTGGTTTCCCATCCGATGCCGCAGCAGAAGCCAGTTTCTGGATTTTAGCGGCCGCTAGCTCCGCTTCGTTTTGCGTCGGAAAAATTCGCTCGATTTGAAAGGTACAATCGTCATTTTCAATAATTGTACCAATATCGATTGCACACCCCTTGGTACTGCACTTATCAACAACATCTTTCATAATGATAACCTCGTATATTTGCTCTCAGGATAGGACGCTGACGAGGGAAAATCCATACTTTTAGTGCGTAATCCGCCCGGTCGCTTACGATACGACCCGTCGTGGACGAAGCCCACCTTTGCCCCCAACGATCATAACATTCATTCAAAACCCAGATGATTCACTTACAGTTTATTCCTGGAGACGCATAATCTCCGGTATGCCAACCTTGTTCATGCTCATAACACTGAGATCGTTAGATGAGGACATTATGAAAAAGACAATGATTGCATTATCTGTACTTATGCTGGCATCACCGGTTTTTGCCGCAACGACTCACGCCACTGACGACACCGTGGCCGCAGCACAGGAAAACGCCAACACCGCGAAGGAAAAACTGCATCAGGCGCAGAATCAGGGTGAAGAGCTGAAACTGAAATCAAAACATGCCGCCGAAGGGAAAAGCGACAGCGTCGGCAGCCAGGTAAGTGAAGGCGCGCAGAAAACCTGGCATAAAACCAAGGAAGGGACGGAAAAAGGCTGGAACGCCACCAAAGAAGGCGCGCAGAAAGGCTGGGATAAGACCAAGGAAACCACCGAGAAAGGATGGGATGCCACCAAAAAAGGTGCCCAGGAAGGCTGGGATAAAACCAAAGATGGTGCCGCTGAGCTTGAGAAAAAAGTTACCGAATAACCTGACGTTCACACAAAAAAAGCCGCATTCGCGGCTTTTTTTATATTCCGCGCATTGTCGCCACCTAAAGAAGAACGCGAAGGAAAACGGGCGCTTCGCCCGTCACCATTAATTATAAATAAGCGTAAACGTCGCCATACTGTTCGCCGTCCCGGCGTTAACCACATTGCCAGTCTGCACATAATGGGCAGTGAAGTTAATTCGCTCAGCGCTGGCGGCGTTACTTGCCGCCACCTTTTTCAGTATCGGAAGGTTCGTGGCTTCATTAATTTTCACCGCCGTACCGGCTGCCGGGGCAGGCGCGCCGTTATTGCCGTAGTTCAGTGCCACGCCAACGCCGCTGGCTGCCGCGCTGGTCTTTGTTAATGCCAGAATATTCGGCTGCCCGGATGCATCTTCTACACCAAAGAAGCCTATCCGTACCTCGGTCGGCTGAGAGCAATAAACCGGAATAGCAAACGTCTGGGCGTTACCTCCGGTCGTGCCAATACCTTTAAATTCGGATTTATTGACTGAACCTAACGCCACATGAATCGTGGAAGTGGTGACCTGGCAGCTCCCGCTGGCACCGATATCGACGTTAAGCGCCGAGAGTCCAAGGAAGGTTGGCGACGTGCTGGTCGTGGTTTTCCCCGATGCGGACTGCAGTTCCATAAACAGTTTCCCAACCTGCGGCTGTGCATCCACGTTAGTATGGTTGCCCCCGCTCAGCTGTACGTCGCCGGTTTTGTAGAAGGTGACATAAGCCTTAATGATCACCTCTTTCATGCCAAGTAGCGCCGGTATATCGGCACTGTCGCAGATGGTTGCCGATTCACTCCCCGCCGGAGACGAGCTTCCATCAATGTAATGCACCGCGCCGCCATTGCACTGAAACCCCAGCGAGTAACCAAGACCGTTCAGTTTACTGGCAAAAATATGCACCCCATTCACCGCCGTCGCCGCCCCCTGGGTATCCATTTGCTGATACACCACGCGCTTCCACCCGGCGGCGGGGATCGCTAAATCGCAAGAAAAGCGAACACCGCTGCCATTATCCGCCATCGAATGGGACATCTGCGTATTGTTCGGCAGCGTAGGCAGATATTTGATGTTCTGCGTGTTCACGGTCATATCACCGATGGTATTACTGCAGCTTTCTGCCCAGGCTTGCGGGCTGTTTGCCCCCAGCATGAGCAGAACAAGAATGCAAAAGCGCCGAAAACCGATGTACATACTCAAGCCCTTTTATAAACAGACCGCGCTCACCGTTTTGACCGGATTACGCTGTGGATGATTGGAAAGATGGAAATGAACCGCACAGCTTTGCGCGACATGGTTTACGTCCCAGCGCACAACCAGGGTGCCATCATCCGGAACGCCGCTGAGATAAACCTGTCCCTGCTCTGCCACAATTCCTGAGTCAGCGCCCGCTACGCCCGCAAGCGTTGCGCTCGCGCCAAACGGCAGCGGGCCATTTTTGCCGCGAAGCGTAAACAATACGCGGTGTCCGATATGTGTCTCATAATCCGCCTCGACAATCGCACCGCCTCCGGGGATCACCGTCTGCCCTTCCAGTTCTACCTCGGTGTCATCCGCCATTGATTCGGTATCCAGGCTGATATCATTCTTACGATACGCCGTGAGCGTCGGCACGATGGCATAGCCACGCCAGTCGGTATGGAGATCGGTGCCATTTTGAATCGCCACGTTATCCGCCCCGGGAGCCCGGACGATGGCAAAACTGTCACCGGTATACTGGCCCAGAGTCACACCATGAGGATGCGCCACAATGGATCCGGACGCGCCCCAGTTAATCTGATGAGTGGTTTTATCACGCTGATAGCCAAGCTGTGCTTCGCCATAGCCGCCACGGTAGTCCAGCGACACGCCGCTGTTCCCCCCCTGACCATGGTTGCCGTAGCCCTGTTGCACGGTGTAGTAGAGGTTATTTTCCTCCAGCGCCGAACCATACAGCGAGGCCTGCTGAGAGGTATAGCCGTTGTTATCGGAGGTGGTACTGTAGCTAACGGAGGCATCCGGCAGCATCTCGCCTAATGGGATATTGAGGTTAAAAGAGAACGAGCGGTCATTTTTATTACTTTGCGACGATTGCGTATAGTAATACCCCACTCCCCAGGAGACGCTTCGCCAGGCGCTATAGAAACCCACATGAACGGTCTGATCGTGTCGCGTGGAATGCCAATAGGTTTGCTTCCAGGCAGAAGCGGACAAGCTACCTACGCCTCCCAGCGTTTGCGACAGCGAGATCTCCTCACGGTTACGCTTGTTGTCCGTTTCGCCATAACGTCCCTCAAGGGCGTTGGCTTCGCTAAAATCGTAGTAACCGCTGGAAGAGTAGCGATAGCTTGCAAGGCTCAGCGTCGTGCCGGTAGTAACGAAGTCTTTTTGATACTGTAAGCGCGCCGAATGGCCGTTATAACGCTGCCTGGACGGCGTACGGGTAACCGCGCTGGTGTAATCAACGCCCAGCGAGCCCAGCATGCCAAATCCCCGCCCCGCGCCGACCGACCAGGATTGGTAATCCTCCGCAATTTGTGTGCCGCCATAGAGCGTCACACCCGCGGGCAGTCCGTAGAATAAGGTCGACTGCATAAACTGCGGACGGCGGGTCTGGGGTTGCGTGGAGTAAAAACGCCCCGCGCTGACGCTGTATTTTATGCGTCCCTGGCGCAGCATAAACGGCACCGCTGAAAACGGTTGGGTAAATTTCCGCTCTGAGCCGTCGCTCTCTTTCACCGTCACGTCCAGATCGCCGCTCTGCGAAGTCGGATACAGATCGTTAATGACAAATGCGCCCGGCGCGACAAAGGTTTCATAGATGACATAGCCATGCTGGGAGACGGTCACTTTGGCGTTACTGTGGGCCATGCCGCGAATCGTCGGCGCAAAGCCACGCTGGCTATCCGGCAGCATCTCTTCATTGGACATCAGCTGAATGCCGCGAAACTGCACGCTATCGAAAATATCGCCGCTGGTATAGGTGTCGCCCATGCGCAGCTGACTCTGTAAAGCGCGCACGTCATGCTGTAGATAGGTGCTTTGCGAACGCCAGCGACGCGTTTTGTCGTACTGCATCGCGGCAATATTGCGCAACCGCCAGCCGCCCAGGTTAATACCGCTGCGCAAGTTTAAATAGCTGGAGCGAAAGTCACCGCCGCTTTGCTGTGTCTGCGCACCGGTCAGGTTGTAGTCGACAAATGCGGCAGGAATGCCATCATCCCAGCGGGAAGGGTCAACATAACCATGGCTTTGCAGATTCATCGCCGCCTGCGGAATGCTCAGTTTGAGTCGCTGTTCGGTGAAATCAAACGTGCTGGAAGCATCGGGAATGAACTTGCCAATCAGGCTGAAGGTTTCCCCTTCATCCAGCGAGTCAAATGACGAGAACGCGCTAATGTTTACGCCATACTCGGCCAGTTGGGCTGGCGTTAAAAGTGGCTGCAGCCGGCCATTAACATCGACAAACTCAATGGTTTCATGGCCCATTTGCTGGTTATTGATCCACACGTCCACCGGATAACGACCCGGTTGTTGGCCGCCGGGTTTTGCGAAATAGTGCAGATCGGCCATTTTCTGTTGCGGGTCGGAAAGCTCTAACGCCGAAGGGTCAAAATAGTCCTCGGCCCGCGTAGCATTGTGGTAGCACAGCAGCAGCAACGCCGCGGGAATCCAGGCCATAAGCGGATGACGGCCAATGCCAGCCTCATCAAACGCATTGTCGGAAGTTCTCTTTTTCACGATGGGAGTTGTCAGCAAGATTACTGTTGCGCGGAGTCTGTAATGCCGCCAAAGTCGTTAATCGCCCGCCACTTCACGACGCCTGAACGCGTGACTGGCCACGATTGATCGCTGAAAGGGGCAATCATGCCTGGCGATTCCAGTTCCTGCCCACCAACAGACAGTGAAAAGAAGGAAACAAAATACGCGGTGGGGTTATGGGCAACCAACCGGTTTCCCGTCGTACTGAATGTCAGCGCTTGCCAGGCGCTTTCCGCCTCGCCCGCTAAATTTTTCGGCCGATAGAAGATCTTAAACTTCGATTTAATATTGACCTGCAGCTTATTCACATCATCTTTTTGCGTTGGAGCAATACTTTTCACATTCAACCAGAATACCGATTCACGATCGGTGGGTAATTGTGCTCCAGTATAATTAATTCGCAGCATATTTTTCTGTTCAGGTTCCAGACGAAATAGCGGCGGCGTCACAATAAACGGCGGCTGCCCCTTATCCGTAGTCAGATAATTTTCCACCCATGACTGAACTAAATAAGGCATTGCGGCATCGGCATTCGTAACAGAAATAGACGCCTCACGTTTACCTTCTTCATAAATAACGCGGGTGCCCCCCATAACGATCCCCGCATGAGCACCAGATGAAATGATAAATAAAGAAATAGCCAGACTCGCGATAAAACGATTCATTGGGAAAAACCAGATTTAAAGAATAAAAGAGAAATTGAGCAGAAGCCGCCTTCTGCTCAGAGCTTTAATTAGTTGTAAATCATATTAAAGGTAGCAGTACCGTTTGCTGCCCCGGTGGTTATGGCTGTACCGGTGGCTTTGTAGTCGGCATAGAAGGTCAAATCGGCGGTACCGGTGTTGGTGCCTGATGACCCAGCGGTGACCGGGTGTTTATCACTTACCTTACCCAGAATGACTTGTTTACTTTGGTTTGCTTCATACAGTTTAATGCCGACACCCGTTGCGCCACCTGAGGCAATGGCCAGTAATGTCGTATCGGTCTTGTCTTTGTTGCCATCAAACAGCACGGCAACCTGGGTTACCGAACTTGGGCAATCCTGGACGCTAATTTGGAAGGACTTTTTGGTCGTCTCGACGCCAGAACCGGTAAAATAGGATTGTGCCCACGTGCCAAGGTCGACCTGCGGGTTTGTGCTGCCGCTGGTCACGTTACAAGAAACATCCGTAATGGCCCCGGTGAATTCGACCTGCCCACCCTTACCTTGTGTAGAACCGGCAGCGGCTACCGCCCCCGATACCACTAAGCCGATGACACCTGCCATAATACGAAATTGTGTTTTCATTCTTCATCTCTGATTGATATGCATTGATGCTGACGGTTGCCGGGTAAAAACGATTTATCCGCGCATCGCCGTAAAGCCCTCCATGATTATTAATCTTCGATTCCATCCACAGGGTATTAAACAAGTAATCGCCCTCCATGCCTTTATTAAAGACGGAGAGTATTTTTATTTATAAATTAAGGCTAATCGCCAATATCTTATGTGCATTAGAAATGCGACATCAATCATATCTGCATTGAAAATCAATGCAACAAACAATCACGTAAAAATATCGTAAAAGAACCATCTATTTACTCTCAAAAATAAATAATAATCACTAAATGTTATCTACTAATGATGTTCAAAGTGTAGATACTCAATGCATAAACAAAAGTCATTAACACTCTTTCTTAAAACTTAACGAAATTAACGTCACAAGGCATGCCATCAAATTGCCTGCGTAACAAAAAGTGCTGAGCACGCACGAAAGTAGGAATAATCTTAATATTGTCACCACCCGGACTTTTCAAATACTGATAATAACCACACTAAGCAATAAGTACATTACCAACACAACACGGCTTGTCATCCCTCCCTCTTTAGTTTAGAGTCTTCTTAATTAAGATAAACATAAAATAAACTATGACCGAAATCGATTTTCTGCAGGCTCGCGCCAGCGAAGCCGCCACGCTACTAAAAGCGATGAGCAACCCCCACCGGCTGCTGATCCTTTGTATGCTGTGCGATGCGCCAGGCACTAGCGCTGGCGATCTCGCGAAAGTGACCGGCTTAAGCCCGTCAGCCACTTCTCAACATCTGGCGCGCATGCGCGAAGAGGGGCTGATTGACAGCCAGCGAGCCGCACAACGCCTCCACTACTTTATTAAAAACGACGCGGTGAGGCAGATTGTTGCCACCCTAAAAACGCTCTTTTGCCCTTGAGGAATACCTGAACATGACCGTTGAATACCTCTCTCCACAAGCGGCGCTTACGCTCCTTGAGCAGGGTGCCATCCTTATCGACATACGTGATACTGACGAGTATGCGCGTGAACACATTCCCGTGGCCCGACCGTTTCCGCTTGCATCCATCGAAAAAGGGCAGACGCTTCAGGCCTCAGCTGACAACATCGTGATTTTTCACTGCCAGTCCGGCAATCGTACGCGTAACAACGAAGCGCGACTGATTGCCGCCGCAGCACCTGCAGAGGTTAAAATAGTTGACGGAGGGATCGACGCCTGGCGGCAGGCTGGCCTGCAGACGGTCGAGGATAAATCACAGCCACTACCTCTTATGCGCCAGGTACAGATCGCCGCGGGCGTGCTAATTTTACTGGGCGTCCTACTGGGTTATAGCGTATCCAGCGCCTTCTTCTTGCTAAGTGCATTCGTGGGCGCAGGCTTAACCCTGGCCGGGGTGACCGGCTTTTGTGGTATGGCGCGGCTGCTAGCCATGATGCCGTGGAACAGGCGGTAAGCGCTGTCGCCGCTACGGCAACGTTAATAAAGACAAGAGACAACAAAGGAGCACGTTGATGTTTGCACCTGGCGATCTGGTCCAGCCTAAAATGGGCGGTCCAAAATTGAAGGTTATTGAAGCACATGAAGAGAGCATTGTGGCCGTCCAGGCCAGCGATGAACACGGTAAGCAATACACGCTGAAAAACGATGACGTTGCCCCGTATCGTGAAGAAGGCGACTTTGGCGTTTGCTAAGACCTCCCCCGCGGTGAGCCTGGCTCACCGCCTCTCCTCACGAAACTGAATGCTTACCCACAAATCACGCATATCCTCCAATACCCCCCACCAGCGTTTAATGCCAAAAAATAGCCTTTTAGTCAGTTAAAAACACCATTAGTGACGACAATCACAATAATTTCAGCATTAGCACGCTAAACGCAAAAAAGCCCTACGCTTCCGATACTATTAACCGTTCGATAACAAAGCATAATACATTGATTTTTAATACAAAAATCAGAGTCAAAAACAAAAATAGCGCACAGGTTAAAAAACAATCAAAAACAGAGTATTTTATTGATAAAAACGCATTAAATAAAAATATTTCACTAGTTGTTTGTTTTATTGTAGATGGATAACCTATACGCGTTGAACAAACCAACCCAAAACGCCAATAAACACGTTTTCTCTCAGTTTTAACGTTCATTTTCGAGGAGCATACCGATGTTCTCTGCGCAGTCACGCCTGCGTCATGCGGCAGCAGACACTTTCGCCATGGTGGTCTACTGTTCCGTCGTGAACATGATGATTGAAATTTTTCTCTCGGGAATGACCTTCGAGCAGTCACTTTCGTCTCGACTGGTGGCGATTCCGGTGAACATTATTATTGCATGGCCGTACGGTATCTACCGTGACTTCATCATGCGCCAGGCCGCGCGAATCAGCCCGGCTGGCTGGATGAAAAGAGTGGCAGATCCGCTAGCGTACGTGACCTTCCAGTCGCCGGTATACGTATTGATTCTGCTGAGCGTGGGTGCCGATTGGCATCAAATTGCCGCAGCGGTCAGCTCAAACGCGGTCATATCGCTGGTGATGGGCGCCGCTTACGGCTACTTCCTCGATTTCTGCCGTCGCTTGTTCCGCGTCGAGCAATACACCCAAGCGAAAGCCTGATAGCAGGGTAATAAGAGACTGGCCATGCCAGTCTCTTATTTAGATATTCTCGCCAAAAAGCCCATCTAAGAAACGTTCTAAAGCCATTCGTGAACTAAAGCCGTGCGGAATACCGTAATGCTGTTCAACATCGCCGCCAAGGTACAACGGAAACTGTTCGTAGTGATCGCACGCTTTAATATCAGATGCCGGTTCGGCAAATTTAAAGCTACGGTCTTTGAGCGCCGGGTGAATGATCAGGGCGGTGCGCCCCATCCGCGCTTCGCGGTTGACGTAAACATAATTTTCCCCCCGGCGATAGCCGTAGGCTTTGGCGGTTACCGCATCCATGGTAAAGCCCGCTTTTTCAAGAACGCGCGCCACCTCATCAGGTCGTAGATACATATTTTTTCCTCGTCATCTTTTACTGCATCGCCACCTTACATGAATCAGTATTCGCCTCGCTTTCAGATAAATCCAGAAACACGTTAAATCACGGCAATTTATAGCGGATGACCTACACTTAACGCTCCAGCAAATTTCGTGGAGGACGTTATGCCCAAATTATTTAACCGCAATGAAGCAGAAGATGAAGCACAGGATATTCATAACGATGTCAGCCAATTAGCCGATAGCCTGGAGGATATTCTCAAGAGCTGGGCCAGCGAGAATAAAGATGAAGTGGAAACTGCACGACGCAAAGCCAAAGCGTTGCTGAGTGAAACCCGCGCTCGTATTCATGGCCGCAGCCGTTTACAGCAGAGCGCCTACGATGTTGCCGACACCGCGGACAGCTATGTTCGCGATAAACCGTGGCAAAGTGTGAGCGCTGCCGCGGCAGTGGGGATTTTTATTGGCGTATTATTGGGATCGCGCCGATAATATAACCATAACGATGTTGATAATAAAAACGCGTCTACCCCGGAGTATCTTTGATGCTCCGGGGTTTTTATTTTATTGCTCGCCTTAGCGCCGCAACCTGTTCATTTGCCATCGCCTGTGAAGCAATATTGGTAAAACTCATAATCAGCCCGGCACCTCCACAATGAGCCATGCGCCAGTCGTTAACCGCCTGCACCGCCAGGCCCGCCTCTCGCGCCCGACGCGCCATCATCCGGTCATCCCCGTCAACCGACACCACCAGTTGGATGCCCCCCAGCTGTTCCACCACCTGAAAACCGTGCGCCACAAGCGCCGCTTCAAGCCAGCGACGACGCTGGGCATAGTGAAGGCGCATTTTCTTCAAATGCCGCCAGAAGTGACCTTCACGCAGGAAATCTGCCAGCGTTTGCTGCCAAAGCAGTGGCACCGGGCAAGCCACCCGTTGAGCCTGCCGGCGGAACGCCGCCACCAGCGGCATCGGCGCCACCAGCCAGGCGGTACGCAACGCCGGAAATAGCGCTTTGCTGAATGTGCCGATATAAATGACCCGCTGCGGTGCATCCAGGCTTTTCAGCGGCGGCAGCGGCTTGCCGTGATAGCGGAACTCGCTGTCATAATCATCTTCAATCACCCACGCCTGATGATGCGCTGCCCAATCCAGCAGCTGTCGCCGCCGCGGCAGTGACAGCGCGACGCCCGTCGGGCTTTGATGCGCGGGAGTCAGTAGCGCAAAACGCGTATCGGCAGCATGTTTGAGCGCCCAGTCAACGTCCATCCCTTCGGCATCGACAGGCACCGGATGCAGCGTCACGCCTTCTTGCTCGATGGTGGGACGAATCAGCGGAAAGCCGGGGTCTTCGACCCACATCCCTTCACCACGCCCCGACAGAGCCTGTAGAGTCAGGCTCATAGCGGCCGCATAGCCCGAGGTGATAAATACCTGCTCGGCTTCACATTCAATACTTCGCGACAATCGCAGGTATTCAACAATCGCCTGGCGTAACACCATTTCGCCACATACATCGCCAAGCGCTAAATCAAAACGCGTTTGCGTTCGCAGCCGACGCCCCATCACACGGGACCATATTCCGCGTGGAAAGAGGTCGAGCGCGGGTAGCCCCAGTTGAAACGGTTGTGGCTGAAACTGTTCGCCACCAAAGCCAAGCGGCTCAGCTGGCGCAGTCTCCAGTGTTAAGTGATCGCTTACATACGTACCGGCCTGCCCGCGTCGCTCAAGCCAGCCTTGTGCCACCAGTTCGCCATAGGCGTTCTCCACCGTCACGCGTGAAACGCCAAGTTCCTGAGCATAGAGACGGCTTGATGGCAGACGCCTGCCTGCCGCGAGCTCTCCTTGTTCAATCGCCGTCTTCAGCTGGCGAGCTATTTGCCGGTAACGCGGTTCGCTCTTCTGCTTCATGGTCTTATTTTTTACTCTTAATATGGCCATCTTTCTAAGACCATTATAGTGCTATTTTTGTCACATCTTGAACGAGGAGAAAGACAATGACTGCATTACGCCAACCCTATAGTGAACTCAGCCCCAACGTCTATGCCGGGCTGGTACAGGCCAGTATCGCGCTGGAAAAAAGCTCGCTGGAGCGCACGCTGCTGGAACTGCTGTATTTACGCGTATCGCAAATCAACGGCTGCGCGTTCTGCCTGGAAATGCACAGCAAAGCGCTGCGCAAAGCGGGCGTTGAACAGAGCAAACTGGATGCGCTGGCGGGATGGAGAGTGAGTAATCACTTCAATGATGCGGAGCAGGCTGCGCTGGCATGGGCCGAAGACCTGACGGACATCGCCAGAACCCATGCCGAAGACAGCGTATATCAACCGTTGTTAACCTATTTCAGCGCAGAGCAAATCAGCGATATGACCTTTGCCATCAGCCTGATGAACGCCTTTAACCGGCTGGCCGTTGGCATGCGGATGTAGTCCCGGAGTGCCCGTGAATCATCGCCGTACACGGGCATTATTTTACTTCAAATATCTCACGTTAATTCAGCAAAACACGGCCTTATTTTCCACCCGGATATTTCCTAAAAAAACGTCATCATCATACAAATAATCTCCGCCATTCCCCTTCTAGTTTTCAGAAAATATTCAGTACATTTTTTAGATCTCAACCCAAATTCCTGACCAAAATTATAAAAAAAATCAACTACCGCTAATTTGCGCTCAGCCCTTATATCATGGGAAATGAGAGCGATATCACCCTGCCGGCTATTTCGGATGAAAACAGATTGAGGGTTGTCACATCGTCTCAGTATGCTAGGGTATATACAGGTCATTATTTTCATCAGGTAGCATATCGACATAAACTAAAAACAGGAAATTTCATATTGCATGGCAGTTAAATTAGAAATTAAGAATCTTTATAAAATATTCGGCGAGCATCCACAGCGAGCATTTAAATATATCGACAAAGGTTTCAGCAAAGAGCAAATTCTGGAGAAAACAGGGTTATCGCTTGGCGTCAAAGATGCCAGTCTGGCCATTGAAGAAGGCGAGATATTTGTCATCATGGGGTTATCCGGCTCCGGCAAATCCACCATGGTACGCCTTCTCAATCGTCTGATCGAACCGACTCGTGGGCAGGTGCTGATTGACGGCGTGGATATTGCCAAAATATCCGACGCCGAGCTTCGCGATGTCCGCCGTAAAAAAATTGCAATGGTCTTCCAGTCATTCGCCCTCATGCCGCACATGAGCGTACTGGATAACACCGCGTTTGGCATGGATCTGGCCGGTGTGCCGGTGAAAGAGCGCCAGGAGAAAGCGCTGGACGCCCTGCGCCAGGTGGGCCTCGAAAACTATGCTCACGCCTATCCTGACGAACTCTCCGGCGGGATGCGTCAACGCGTTGGTTTAGCCCGCGCGCTGGCCATTAACCCCGATATCCTGTTAATGGATGAAGCCTTCTCAGCGCTCGATCCGTTAATTCGTACCGAAATGCAGGATGAGTTAGTCAAATTACAGGCCAAACATCAGCGGACCGTGGTATTTATTTCCCACGACCTTGATGAGGCCATGCGAATTGGCGATCGCATTGCCATTATGCAAAATGGCGAAGTGGTACAGATCGGTACCCCGGATGAAATTCTGAATAATCCGGCAAATGACTATGTCCGCACCTTCTTCCGCGGCGTAGATATTAGCCAGGTATTTAGCGCCAAGGATATTGCGCGCCGTAATCCGGATGGTCTGATCCGTAAAACACCGGGCTTTGGCCCGCGCTCCGCCATCAAATTACTGCAGGATGATGACCGTGAATACGGCTACGTCATCGAACGCGGGAATAAGTTTGTCGGTATTGTCTCCATCGATTCACTGAAAGAGGCGCTCAAAGCCAATCAGGGAATTGACGCGGCGCTTCTTGATGAGCCACTGGCCGTCGATGCGCAAACGCCACTCAGCGAATTGCTCTCTCATGTGGGTCATGCCCCCTGCGCCGTACCGGTTGTTGGGGAAGAGCAGCAGTACGTCGGCGTTATTTCAAAAAGAATGCTGCTACAGGCATTAGATCGCGAGGGGGCAAACAACAATGGCTGATCAATCTAACCCGTGGGATACCACACCGGCCGCCGATAGCGCGGCTAACTCCGCCGATGCCTGGGGTTCACCGGCTTCGGCACCGTCCGGCGGCAACGCCGACTGGCTGCACAGCGCGCCCGCGCCGCAGCCCGAACACTTCGACATTATGGACCCGTTCCATAAAACGCTGATCCCGCTCGATAGCTGGGTGACGCACGGTATCGACTGGGTGGTTACGCACTTCCGTCCGCTGTTCCAGGGGATTCGCGTGCCCGTCGATTACATCCTGAGCGCCTTCCAGCAGCTGCTGCTGGGGATGCCTGCGCCGGTAGCGATCGTGCTGTTCGCCCTGATTGCCTGGCAGATCTCCAGCGTAGGCATGGGCATCGCGACCTTTATCTCGCTGATTGCCATCGGCGCCATCGGAGCCTGGTCGCAGGCGATGATCACTCTGGCGCTGGTACTCACCGCCCTGCTGTTCTGCGTGGTGATAGGCCTGCCGCTAGGGATATGGCTGGCGCGTAGCCCGCGGGCGGCAAAAATTATTCGCCCGCTGCTCGATGCGATGCAGACAACCCCGGCGTTTGTCTACCTGGTGCCGATCGTCATGCTGTTCGGTATCGGTAACGTGCCGGGCGTGGTGGTGACCATTATCTTCGCCCTGCCGCCAATTGTGCGTCTGACCATTCTGGGGATTAACCAGGTACCGGCAGACCTGATTGAAGCTTCGCGCTCCTTCGGCGCCAGCCCGCGTCAGATGCTGTTCAAGGTGCAGCTGCCGCTGGCCATGCCGACCATTATGGCGGGCGTAAACCAGACGTTGATGCTGGCGCTGTCGATGGTGGTTATCGCTTCGATGATCGCCGTCGGCGGTCTGGGCCAGATGGTGCTGCGCGGTATTGGCCGTCTCGATATGGGCCTGGCGACGGTCGGCGGCGTGGGGATCGTTATCCTCGCCATTATCCTCGACCGCCTGACGCAGGCCGTAGGCCGGGACTCCCGCAGCCGCGGCAATCGCCGCTGGTACAGCACCGGCCCGCTGGGTCTGCTGCTTCGCCCTTTCACTAAGTAACCATCGTGTTGGCCCGCGCTGGCGGGCCAACGCTCCACGACTATCACTATTAAAGGAACAACGATGCGACACTCATTTGTCTTAGCCACTGCTTTTACCACGCTGGTCTCCACCAGCGCGTTTGCTGCCGACCTTCCAGGGAAAGGCATTACCGTTCAGCCGGTGCAGAGCACCCTGTCAGAAGAGACCTTCCAGACGCTGCTGGTGAGCCGCGCGCTGGAAAAACTGGGCTACACCGTCAGTAAACCGAACGAAGTCGATTACAACGTCGGCTACACTTCTATTGCCGCTGGTGATGCGACGTTCACCGCCGTCAACTGGATCCCGCTGCATAACGACATGTACGCCGCCGCGGGCGGTGATAAGAAGTTCTATCGTGAAGGGACGCTGGTTGGCGGCGCGGCACAGGGTTATTTGATCGATAAGAAAACCGCCGATCAATACCACATCACCAATATTGCGCAGTTGAAAGATCCGAAGATTGCCAAACTGTTCGACACCAACGGTAACGGTAAAGCCGACCTGACCGGCTGTACGCCAGGCTGGGGCTGTGAAACGGCCATCAACCACCAGTTGGAAGCTTACGACCTGAACAAAACCGTCGATCATAATCAGGGTAACTACGCGGCGATGATGGCCGACACCATTACCCGTTTTAAAGAAGGTAAACCGATCTTCTACTACACCTGGACGCCGTACTGGGTGAGCGATGTACTGAAACCGGGCAAAGACGTGGTGTGGCTGCAGGTGCCGTTCTCTTCCCTGCCAGGCGTTCCGAAAGATGCCGACACCAAGCTGCCTAACGGCGCTAACTACGGCTTCCCGGTAAGCACTATCCATATTGTCGCCAACAAAGCCTGGGCCGAGAAAAACCCGGCTGCCGCGAAGCTGTTCGCCATTATGAAACTGCCGCTGTCTGACATTAACGCGCAGAACTCCATGATGCATGCCGGTAAAGCATCGGAAGCCGACGTTCAGGGCCAGGTTGATGGCTGGATTAAAGCCCACCAGCAGGTATTTGACGGCTGGGTGAAAGAAGCGTTGGCAGCGCAGAATAAGGACTGATAAACCTGGCGCCATCAAACAAAGCCGCCACCGGTCACCGGATGGCGGCTTTGTCTTATCCGGCCTATACGAGACAACGACCGCCATCAAAAAGCACATTCCGCTACGCGACATTTTCCCGCTCCTCCCAGCCTTTCGTTATTATCGTCCTTATTCTTCCTCACATTCTCAATACCATGACTAAACCTGCTCACGGGCTTAGCCCAGCGTTAATCGCCTTAATGTCCGTCGCCACCGGCCTTGCCGTTGCCAGTAACTACTATGCACAACCGCTGCTGGAAACCATCGCCCGTCACTTCTCACTAAGCGCCGGACAGGCCGGTTTTATCGTTACCGCCGCCCAGTTGGGCTACGCCGCCGGGCTGCTGTTCCTCGTACCGCTGGGCGATATGTTTGAACGTCGCGCGCTGATTGTCACCATGACGCTGCTCGCCGCGGGAGGCATGCTGATCACCGCCAGCAGCAGTTCGCTGGTCATGATGATCCTCGGTACCGCCCTTACGGGACTCTTCTCCGTAGTCGCGCAGCTTCTGGTCCCTATGGCGGCCACCCTCGCCTCACCGGAAAAGCGTGGCAAAGTGGTCGGAACCGTGATGAGCGGATTGCTGCTGGGTATCCTGCTGGCGCGAACCGTCGCTGGGCTGCTGGCAAGCCTCGGCGGCTGGCGTACCGTTTACTGGGTCGCCAGCGCGCTGATGGTGGTACTGGCCTTCGCCCTGTGGCGTGGTCTGCCGAAGCTCAAGCAGGAGACGCACCTTAACTATCCGCAGCTGCTCGGCTCTATTTTTAGCCTCTTCGCGCACAATAAGCTGCTGCGCACCCGCGCGCTGCTCGGCTGCCTGACTTTTGCCAATTTCAGCATTCTGTGGACCTCGATGGCGTTTCTGCTCTCGGGCGCACCGTTCAACTATTCGGAAGGCACGATCGGCCTGTTTGGTCTGGCGGGCGCGGCGGGTGCGCTGGGCGCACGTCCCGTCGGTGGGCTGGCGGATAAAGGCAAAGCACACCTGACAACCACATGGGGCCTGGTGTTGTTGCTGCTTTCCTGGGTGGCTATTGGCTACGGCCAGACCTCCGCCATTGCGCTGATTATCGGTATTCTGGTGCTGGATCTGACGGTTCAGGGGGTGCATATCACCAATCAGACGGTGATTTATCGCGTGCAGCCTGACGCCCGTAACCGACTCACCGCAGGCTACATGACCAGCTACTTTATCGGTGGTGCGGCAGGGTCGCTGCTATCGGCCTGGGCCTGGCAGCATGCCGGCTGGCTCGGAGTCTGTGCGGCCGGCGCGGCGATTTCCGTCGCCAACCTTTTGGTCTGGTGGTGGGGCTATCATCGTCAGGCAGCCGAGTAACGGCGAGGGGTGATGAGCATACGTATTCATCACCCCTATGCCATAGGGTCATCACATAAATTACTGGCAATAATTCATTTACTTTATTTGTCACTGTCGTTACTATATCGGCTGTAACTAATGAGGTAATGCCCAGATGGATAGTTCGTTTACGCCCATTGAACAAATGCTGAAATTTCGCGCCAGCCGCTGCGAAGAGTTCCCTTTTCAGGAAATTCTCCTGACTCGCCTGTGTATGCACATGCAGGGTAAGCTGCTGGATAACCGCAATAAAATGCTGAAAGCTCAAGGGATTAACGAGACGTTGTTTATGGCGCTAATTACGCTGGAGTCTCAAGAAAATCACAGCATTCAGCCCTCCGAACTCAGCTGCGCGCTCGGGTCATCGCGTACCAACGCCACCCGCATCGCCGATGAACTGGAAAAACGCGGCTGGATTGAACGTCGTGAAAGCGACAATGACCGCCGTTGTCTGCATCTGCAGCTCACCGACAAAGGTCGCGAATTCCTGAGCGAGGTTTTGCCTCCGCAGCATCACTGCCTGCATCAGCTTTGGTCGTCTCTCAGCGCGGCTGAGAAAGATCAGCTTGAGCATATCACCCGCAAACTTCTTACCCGTCTGGATCAGATGGAAGAGGATGGCTCAGTACTCGACGCCCTGCGCTGATACTACCGCGATCGCAATGAAAACAAACAGGCCAGCAGATAACCCCTGCTGGCCTTTCTGGTAAACAGGTCGGCGTTGCCGATATCAATAATAAGAAATGTGGAGAATCACATGAGCGCAAATGCGGAGACTCAAACCCCGCAGCAACCCGCCAACAAGAAAGGCAAACGTAAACGCGCCCTCATCTTGTTGACCTTGCTCTTTGTTATTATTGCCGTGGCCTACGGGGCCTACTGGTTTTTGGTTCTGCGTCACTTCGAGGAAACCGATGACGCTTACGTGGCAGGGAACCAGGTACAAATCATGGCGCAGGTGTCCGGTAGCGTGACGAAAGTCTGGGCCGACAACACCGACTACATCCAGCAGGGTGACGTGCTGGTCACGCTTGACCAGACCGATGCTCAGCAGGCGTTTGAAAAAGCGCAGACCCAGCTGGCCTCCAGCGTGCGCCAGATGCGCCAGCTGATGATCAACAACAAGCAGCTGCAGGCGAATATCGATATTCGCAAAACCACGCTGGCTCAGGCGCAAACCGACCTCAACCGTCGTATTCCGCTGGGCAGCGCCAACCTGATTGGCCGCGAAGAGCTGCAGCACGCGAAAGATGCGGTGACCAGCGCTCAGGCGGCGCTCGATGTGGCGGTACAGCAGTACAACGCTAACCAGGCGATGATTCTGGGGACCAAACTGGAAGATCAGCCAACGGTTCGCCAGGCGGCAACCGACGTTCGTAACGCCTGGCTTGCCCTGCAACGTACCAAAATTGTCAGCCCGATGAGCGGCTATGTTTCCCGCCGTTCCGTCCAGCCTGGCGCGCAGATAAGCCCAACCACTCCGCTGATGGCGGTAGTGCCGGCCAGCAACCTGTGGGTAGATGCAAACTTTAAAGAGACGCAGCTGGCGCACATGCGTATCGGCCAGCCGGTAACCGTCATCAGCGATATCTACGGTGACGACGTCAAATACACCGGGAAAGTGGTCGGTCTCGATATGGGTACCGGCAGCGCCTTCTCGCTGCTGCCGGCGCAGAACGCCACCGGTAACTGGATCAAAGTCGTACAGCGTCTGCCGGTACGTATTGAACTGGATGCCGATCAGCTGGCGAAACACCCGCTGCGTATCGGTCTCTCTACGCTGGTGAAGGTTGATACCTCCAACCGCGACGGTCAGATGCTGGCTAACCAGATTCGTACCAGCCCGGTTTACGAGAGCAATGCGCGTGAAATCAGCCTCGATCCGGTTAACAAGCTGATTAACGACATCGTCCAGGCCAACGCCAACTAATGCTGGGGTGCGCGTAATGCAACAGCAAAAACCGCTGGAAGGCGCGCAGCTGGTCATTATGACCATTGCGCTGTCGCTGGCCACCTTTATGCAGGTGCTGGACTCCACCATCGCGAACGTGGCTATCCCCACCATCGCCGGTAACCTTGGCTCATCGCTGAGCCAGGGGACGTGGGTTATCACCTCATTCGGGGTCGCGAACGCCATCTCCATTCCGATTACCGGCTGGCTGGCGAAGCGCGTCGGTGAGGTGAAGCTGTTCCTGTGGTCGACCGTCGCCTTTGTCATTGCGTCCTGGGCGTGCGGGATGTCCAACAGCCTGAGCATGCTGATCTTCTTCCGCGTGATTCAGGGGATCGTTGCCGGGCCGTTGATCCCGCTGTCGCAGAGTTTGCTGCTCAGCAACTATCCTCCCGCCAAACGCTCAATCGCGCTGGCGCTGTGGTCGATGACGGTGATCGTGGCCCCGATCTGCGGGCCAATCCTCGGCGGCTACATCAGCGATAACTATCACTGGGGCTGGATCTTCTTTATCAACGTGCCGATTGGCGCGATAGTGGTATTGTTAAGCCTCCAGACCCTGCGCGGGCGTGAAACCCGAACCGAGCAAAGGCGTATCGACGGCATTGGCCTGGCGCTGCTGGTGTTGGGGATTGGTAGCCTACAGGTCATGCTCGACCAGGGGAAAGAGCTCGACTGGTTCAACTCCACGGAAATTATTGTGCTGACCATCGTGGCGGTGGTGTCGCTAAGCTTCCTGATCGTCTGGGAGTTGACCGACGATAACCCGATAGTCGATCTGTCGTTGTTTAAGTCACGAAACTTTACTATCGGCTGTTTGTGTATCAGCCTGGCCTATATGCTCTACTTCGGCGCGATTGTTTTGCTGCCGCAGCTATTGCAGGAGGTCTACGGTTATACCGCAACCTGGGCAGGTCTGGCTTCAGCGCCGGTAGGCGTCATTCCGGTGCTGCTGTCGCCGATTATCGGTCGATTTGCCCATAAGCTGGATATGCGCCGTCTGGTCACCTTCAGCTTTATTATGTATGCCGTGTGCTTCTACTGGCGCGCCTACACCTTCGAACCGGGAATGGACTTCGGCGCCTCGGCCTGGCCGCAGTTTATTCAGGGCTTCGCCGTCGCGTGCTTCTTCATGCCGTTGACCACCATTACGCTTTCCGGGCTACCGCCTGAGCGTCTGGCGGCCGCATCGAGTCTGTCGAACTTTACCCGTACGCTGGCAGGCTCCATCGGGACGTCGATTACCACCACGCTGTGGACTAACCGTGAAGCAATGCATCACGCTCAGCTCACCGAGTCGGTGACGCCGTTCAACCCCAATGCCCAGCAGATGTACGATCAGCTGCAAGGCATGGGGATGACGCAGCAGCAGGCTTCCGGCTGGATAGCCCAGCAGATTACCAACCAGGGGCTGATTGTCTCAGCCAACGAAATCTTCTGGATTTCGGCGGGGATCTTCCTGGTGCTGCTGGGGCTGGTGTGGTTCGCCAGACCGCCGTTTGGCGCTGGCAGTGGAGGCGGTGGCGCTCACTAGTTAAAAAGCCAGCTCAGTTGAGCTGGCTTTTTTGTTCGGAAAACCGAAAATATCCTTGTATAACAGCAAGATGACATAACCCTGACAAGCGCAACGACAGCAGTCTACCCGGAGCAAATTGCCAGATGGCGGCCTTGCCTTATCTGGCCTACAAACGGCACTCAGGAATCAACACGCTTAAACTCCAGCCAGTCGATTTCCAGACCCGCTTTCATCACCTCGGTTTGCACCCGGTAGTATCCCGGCTCCAGCTGCACACGACACAGCTTCTGTACCACTCTCTGCCCCAGGGTTCCGCGCGTCTGTATCGTGGCGACAAATTTACCGTTGAATAACAGGTTGGTCGCCGTCTGCGCCAGCGGCATCGCCGCCGCGTTCACGCTCACCAGCAGGTCATATGCTCCTGCGTGCGGAATATAAATCGCCAGCGGTTCGGTGTAGCGTAGCCGCGACTCGGGCGCGATTTTGATCGCATCTGCGATATACAGCTCGTTGTCCGTGGTGATTACCGGCACCCGCACTTTTGGCACCTCGCCCCGCTTCACCACCTGCGTGTGCAGCATAAACGACAGAATATTGCTGGCGCAGCGCTGAAGCTCACCCAGCGTCAGGGTTCCGTCAGCCAGCGCCGTCAGCGTGTTATCCTCTCCGGCATTAATCTCCGCGCCGTTGTTGTTAACCACCATATACAGATCGTTTTGTGCCCGGATCATCGCCGCCGTGTTGTTAACCGTCGCGTCACCGCCGACGATGGCATCATTCATCTTTGCCCACCAGTCGGTCATCACGATGCCTTGAAAGCCCCAGTCATCGCGCAAAATCGTCGTGTTCAGGCAGTAGTTTGACGCTGACCAGTGGCCGTTAATCGGGTTATACGCCGTCATCACCGCCATCGCGCCGCCCTCTTTCACCGCATATTCAAAGCCGCGCAGATAAATTTCACGTAGCGCGCGCGCCGAAACCACCGCATTTGCCTGGGCACGCGCCTGCTCCTGGCTATTGCAGGCAAAGTGCTTGAGCGTGGCAATGCCGCCACCGCTACGAATACCGCGCACCGTGGCCGCCGCCATCATGCCTGTCAGTAGCGGATCTTCCGAGAAATACTCAAAGTTACGCCCGTTGAGCGGATGACGGTGGATGTTCATTCCCGGCCCCAGCAGCAGATCGATCTGATTACGCTGTAGCTCCTTGCCTTCCATCGCGTATAAACGCTCAATCAAAACCGGATCCCAGGTACAAGCCAGCAGCGTACCGCTGGGCATCAGCGTCGCATGCGCGCCGTTATCCATGCGGATACCGGAAGGGCCATCAGCCGTAGAGGCTAGCGGAATGCCTTTTTCCAACAGGCTGTCACTGGTGCCCCCGAACGCTGAGGCCACGCCCGGCGTAACCTTGTGGCTACACATCCCCTCACCGCGCACCAGACAGGCCAGTTCCTCGGGCTCGAGCTGGGCGATAAATTCCGCCATATCGGCACGTCCCTGCGCCACATCAGCAAAGCGAATATTTCGATCGCCAGTCAGACTCAGCGCCGACGGCAGACGCGTATGAATACGGTGATGCAGAGAAAATTTTCTCCTCGGCGTCTCCTCCCACTCCTCAAGCCACGTGCCGGATGTCAGGCGTTTGCCGGGACGCAGTCGCGAAAATGGCACCGTTGGCGCCAGCGCCTGCTCATGACAGGACACAACCCGCAGCATCGGCTGTACGTAGCCGTCCTCGCCCTGAACGCCGATCGGCTGTAAATTACGCACCTGATTCCCACCCCAGAAACGGTATGTTCCCGCCTCCAGCACCCAACAGTTGGGATGACCGGTAGCACCGCTGTCGTCCCACGAAGCCAGCCGTTCCAGCGGCACCGTTAGCGTCAGCGTTTCACGCTCGCCCGGCTGTAGCACCCGGGTTTTCCCAAACGCGATCAGCTGGCGCGCAGGCTTACCTAACACCCCCTGAGGGGCTTCAAGATAGATCTGCACCACCTCGCTTCCCGCAAATCGCTCGCCCACATTGTCGACCGTCGCCGTAAACTGCAACGACAGCGAGGGATCGACAATCAACTCAGCCCGCAAAGCGTGGAGGGTAAAACGCGTGTAGGACAACCCAAAACCAAATGGATACAGAACGGACTGCGGCCGGAAAGTTTCAAAGTAGCGATAGCCTACATAAATATCTTCCTGATAAATATTTTGCACGCTATCGCCCCAGCAGGCAGCTGAAGGGTACTCGTCCAGCGAGGTGGCGAGGGTATCGGTCAGCTTACCGGAGGGCGTCACATCGCCGCACAGCAGCGAAGCAACCACCCGACCTCCGTGCGGGCCGCCGTGCCAGGCGTAGAGAATGGCGCCAATATGTGGCCGCAGCGCCGGATCTTCCGACCATGACATGTCGATGATTGAAGACACGTTCAACACAACGATCACGTTATTGAAGCGTTGGCATACCGCTTTCAGCATGGCGTATTCAGCATCACTCAGGCGATAGCCGCCGGGCACATCGGCATTGTCTTTATCTTCACCGGCTGTGCGGCCAATCACAACCACCGCTTTATTGGAAACCAGGCTGGCCCTGGCAACCAGATCATCGCTCAGCGGCATCTCCTGTTGAAACCACGGTTCCTGCGCCCAGCCTCCGCCGCCGTTATCAAAAGGGTGCGAGATAACCCACTGCTCATAGCTCTGCGCCACGATGCTATTGATCCGCGCGCCGCAGCGTTCGCGCATCGCATCCAGCAGGTTACAGGTTGATACAACGTTTACCGCCCCGCCGGACCCCGTGCCGCTACGATAGTAATTGATTTGGGTACGGCCAAAAATGGCGATCGTATCCAGTTCATCCAGCGGTAGCGTCCGCGGCCTGTTTTTCAGTAATACCGCGCCCTGTGCCGCTACGGTCATCGAGAATTCGGCAAACCCCTCCAGGGGTTTACCGATGAAAGCGTGATGCATACGTGATTCCCCCTTCCCGAGGATTTAACTTACGAATGGGCAAATGTGCCTTTTTTCAGGTCATCAACAACGCCGTTCATTCTGGTTTCGTTCAAACCATAGAACTTGATCGAGAACGCAGTCAGCACGTAGAACACAGCCGGAACAATCGTAAATAACAGCATCACGCCCTGAGCGGCGGAAGGGGACTGTACGGCCACGCCGGATTCGTAATGGAAATAAGCCAATACCCAACCTAAAATGGCGCCACCGACGGCAACCCCCAGCTTAATAATGAATATATTGGCCGCAACATTCATTCCTGTAATGCGACGCTGCGTTTTCCATTCGCCGTAATTATTTGTATCGGTAATCATCGACCACTGTAGCGCACCGTTACCGCCCTGAATCACAGAAATAATAATGTGAATCACAAATATCACTATCCATGCCTGTGGGGGAACGAAGAAACAAATAACCCCAAATGCGGCAGTGAGCAGGTTAATCCAGAATGAAAGCTTCACCTTACAAAAACGGGTACCAAACGGTTTTGCCAGCACGGACCCCGCCATGGAAGCGAACATCCCGCCAAGCATAAACAGAGAAATAATATCAGCGCCTTTATTCAACACCGTATTGATGTAATACACCACCGCGCCGCCGCGCAGCACCACGGCAACCAGCATCATGAAGTTATAGACGGAGAGAATCAGCCACTGGTCGTTTTTAAAGAGAATTTTAACGTCGCGCGCAATGTTGAGATTCTCTTCTTTAATCGGCTGAACGCGTTCTTTGGTGGTGAAGAAGCAGGTAATAAACATCAGGCAGCCAATCACCCCAAACAGAGCCATAGAAACCTGGATGCCGGTCGCCCGATCGGCCGGATAGAGGAAATCGGCCAGCGGGAGAATAAGCGCGGTACCCAGCGCGCCACCGATAGGCGTAATAGCAAATCGCCAGGACTGCAACGACAGGCTTTCGCGCGGGTCAGAGGTGAGCGCTGCGCCGAGCGAGCAGTAAGGGATGTTAATCGCGGTGTACATCAGCGTCATAAAGATATACGCCGCGACCGCGTAAACCACTTTACCGGTATCCGAGAAAGACGGGATGGAATACACCAGCACGCAACTGACAGCAAACGGCACACAAATCGCCAGCAACCATGGACGGAAACGACCCCAGCGCGTAGAAGTCGCATCGGCGATGGCCCCCATAATCGGATCGGTTATCGCATCCAGCAGACGGACCAGCAGGAACATAGTGCCCATTACCGCAGGCGGCAGGCCGTAAATATCGGTGTAAAAATAGGCCAGAATAGCCACCGACGAGTCAAATACGATATGACTGGCGGCATCCCCAAGGCTATAGCCAATCTTCTCCCGAATAGAAATTCTATCCCCTGTAGACATATACACTCCCATTTTAATTTTTGGTCATGAAACCGGTTTCTCTGGGGGTATTTTTGACAGTTACGGGGCGGGATTCTATTATGTTTTTCGACTATTCAATTACGTTTTTCATTTTATGTGATCGACAAACGGGTTAATGCCCGCATCCAAAATTATTTTGTTTAACAGCTCACAAAATAAAAATAGAAATCTTTATTTAAGATATGCATTACTTTTTTTCATTCAAATAGCAAATAATTACAACCCGAGAAATAAAAACCCCGAGGCTAGCCCCAGGGTTTTATTATCACCACATCCACATATCAACTAGATGTGCAGTTCCTGCAGTTTCTCTTTCGGCAGCGCAAGTTCATCATTGCTGTTGATGCGCACATCACGTTCGATAATATGGCGCGCAATCTCCTGCGCTTCACTCAGAGAATGCATCTCGTAGGTGCCGCACTGGTACACGTTCAGCTCCGGGATCTGGTTTTGATCCTGCACTTTCAGCACGTCGGCCATCGCGGCTTTCCAGGCATCCGCTACGCGCTGCTCGTCCGGTGTGCCAATCAGGCTCATGTAGAAACCGGTACGGCAGCCCATCGGGGAAATGTCGATAATCTCAACGCCATTACCGTTCAGATGATCGCGCATAAAGCCCGCAAACAGATGCTCAAGGGTGTGGATCCCTCTTTCCGGCATCACTTCTTTGTTCGGTACGCAAAAACGCAGGTCAAAAACCGTGATCGCGTCGCCGTGCGGGGTGTTCATTTTCTTCGCCACGCGAACGGCTGGGGCTTCCATACGGGTATGGTCAACTGTGAAGCTATCTAACAACGGCATTTCATAACCTCCGATATCACCTTCTTGCTCCCGCGCGCTGCATTTTTTTCATTAAGATAAAAACATTTAACTTATTGAATAAACTATGATTTATGCAATCCGCCACGTTCTGCCTCAGGATAATGTGATTTTTTTAAAAATAAACTGAACTCTTTGTTCCCATGCCAGTCTTACTATATGAAAGACGCGCATTTGTTATCATCATCCCTGATTCAGAGATGTATATTTTGGCCACAGTGATGTGGCCTTTTTCTTTTGTATCAGGCGTGTCTCGCCAGCAGCGCTTCAAACGATTCGTTATCCGCCTCTTCAATCTGACGCTGACGCGCTCTTGAAGCGTCCCGCTCCTTTGCAAAATCCTCTTCGCTGAGAATCTCCAGCGGCTCTTCACGCAGCATTGTCCGATACTGTTCCGCCAGGGCCTTGCCGGTTCCGCCAATCCCCTGATCAAGCATAGAACGCAGAATGCGTGCGGAGAAGGTTAACTCCGGATTATCGAAGCTGGCCACCAGTTCATCGCAAACCGTCTGGTAGGCCGTGTCGCCATTCATGCTATCCATCGTCTGCGCGACACGTTTCAGATCGTGGAACAGATCTTTGCCCACTTTGGTCAGCGGGAACTGCGCGGTTTCGCAGCCAATGCCCAGCGTCAGCCCCGGCTTACGCCCTTCCAGAATCACGCGATTCCAGTTGGTACGGGTGCACAGAAGCTCATCGCTGCTCATCTCCGGCGCATCGGCCAGCACGCACCAGACCATAAACAGGTCGAGGAAGCGAATCTGCTGCTCATCGACACCAATTGGCGAGAACGGGTTGATGTCCAGCGAGCGTACTTCGATATATTCAATACCGCCGCGCAGCAGCGCATCGGACGGAGTTTCGCCGTCGCGGGTCACACGTTTGGGGCGAATCGGCGCATACAGCTCGTTTTCAATCTGCAGAATGTTGCTGTTGATCTGCAGATACTTGCCGTCTCTCTCCAGACCAATGCGGGCATACTCTTCCGACGGCGTTTTGATCGCGCGCTTCAATCCTGCCACATACTCGTGCAATTCGTTAAACGTAATTCCGAGATTGCTTTGCGATTTATTGGTATAACCCAGATCGCTCAGACGCAGCGAGGTGGCGTAAGGCAGGTAGTACATGCCGCATTCGGTTTTCTCAAACGGCAGCGTCGTCGGTTTGCCCTGCAGGAAGGAAGAACAGATCGCCGGAGAGGCGCCAAACAGATACGGTATCACCCAGCCGAAGCGGTAATAGTTACGAATCAGACGAAAATAACCGGCTGAAATCGCTTCTTTATCCTGCGTACCGCACTTCGCCTGCCAGAAAGCCATCGGCAAAGAGAAGTTGTAGTGAACGCCGGAGATGGTTTGCATCAGCGCGCCGTAGCGGTTTTTCAGCCCTTCACGATACAGCGTTTTCAGGCGACCAATGTTCGACGTGCCGTACTGCGCCAGCTCAATGTCCTGACCCGGCGCGATGTAGCACGGCATGCTCAGCGGCCACATACGCTCATCGCCGAGCTGACGTGCAGTGTGACGATGCACATCGCGCAGAAACGTCAGCATATGGTTGATGTCGCCGTCGACCGGAGTAATAAACTCCAGCAGCGCTTCGGCGAAATCGGTAGTGATCCATTTATGGGTCAGCGTGGCGCCCAGCGCCTCCGGATGACCGGTTGTTGCCAGAGAACCATCTGCATTAACGCGTAGGGTTTCGCGCTCAAGACCGCGCTGGATCCCTTCAAGAGCCTGAGGGTGTTTTTCCAGCCAGGACAGCGCCTGTGATACGTCCGGGATCAAATTGACCTCCCGCCTGTCGAATTCATTTTATTAAGCATAATTGTCATCGTGGAGATGAGGACTCTTCCACAAGCCATCCAATTAGTGCCACCACGTCATGCCTTGCAGCGTCAGCGCCGCGACTGCGATATAGCGCAGCGCTTTACCCAGGCATAAAAAAAAGAGTACCGGTCCCCAGGAAATGCGCATCCAGCCTGCGAGCAGGCACAGCAAATCACCGATAACGGGCATCCAGCTCAGCAGCAGCGTGGCCGCGCCGTAGCGACGCAACCAGCCCACCGCTTTTTCCTGCCAACGCGATGTTTTGCGTAATGGAAAAAAACGACCAAGAATAACGTTTGTAGCCCCGCCAAGGCTATTACCCATTGTTGCTATTACTACCAGAAGCCAGGGCTTGCTTGCGCCTGCTAGCAGCAGGCCAATCAGCACGGCTTCCGAGTTGCCCGGCAGCAGCGTTGCGCTGAGAAAGCTGCTTGCAAACAGCGACCCCAACGCCAGAAGTTCATTCACAGCAATCGAACGTCAACAGCATCCATTCCCGCAGCGGCGGCAGCCTGAAGGCCGAAATCGGCATCTTCAAACACCACGCAGCGTTCCGCCGCCACGCCCATACGCTCCGCGCACAGTAAGAAGGTGTCCGGTGCGGGTTTATGCAGTTTAACGTGATCGGCAGCGACAACGGCCGCAAAATAGTGGCGCAGGCCCAGATGTGCGAGCAGCGCCTCGGCCACCGCGCTTTCGCTGCCGGTGCCGACGGCCATCGGTCGACGACCATGCCACGCTTTCACGACTTCAATCAGCGGCAGCGGCGTAACCGAGTCCAGCAGCATCGATTTCACCGCATCGGTTTTTTCACGCGCCAGAAGATGGGGATCCAGATCGGCCTGATGACTTTCAATGATCGCCTGCGCAATACGCCAGGTAGGAGAACCGTTAAGGGCTACCATCGCCTGTTCATCAAAACGCATACCGTAGCGACCCAAAACCTCACGCCACGCCTTACGGTGCGTCGGCTCCGTATCAAGGATGGTGCCATCCATATCAAAAATCAATCCAGCGTAGCGCTCGTACATCGTCTTCTCACCCATCGGATAATGTGACGTTACTTTATCGTAAATGGGGATGATTGTCGCTGTTAGCCGCAGAGACAACAAAGGCGCCTTTCAGCGCCTTATCATCATCCGCATGTCACGGATTATTTTATTTGCATATCGTTTTCAACGACACGCACGCCCTGCACCTTACGGGTTACCTCGACGGCACGCTTAGCGTCCGCGGACGACGACACAAAGCCGCTCAGCTGTACGCGGCCTTTAAAGGTCTGCACGTTAATCTCGCTGGACTTGATATCTTTGTCGCTAAACAGCGCCGTTTTCACTTTGGTGGTAATGACGGTATCGTCAATGTAACCACCGGTGCTCTCTTTCGTTGACGAGCCAGCACAGCCGGACAGCGAGATAGCCATCAGAAGCGCAGCGCAAAACGCAGACGTTGCTTTGAACCATTTCATGGATTTCTCTCCTTGCAGTCATGTCACCAGAATAAGGGTGTATACAAGGATAAATTATAGAAGAAAGAATGAGTTGCCAATGAGAAAAGTGTGAAGAAGATTTTTTGGTTAAAAAGACTAATTCGAGAAAAATAAGAAAAGGTTGGCGACTTCGAGGAGATGGTGCATCCGGGAGGATTACTCGGCTGCGCCTCGCCCTGTGGGTCGTTGCTAAAGCAACGCTATCCTCCCTGGTGCTGGCGATTATCTCGCAGACCTTGAAAAAACAGTGTAGCTGTTATCTCGGAGAATATGGTGCATCCGGGAGGATTCGAACCTCCGACCGCTCGGTTCGTAGCCGAGTACTCTATCCAGCTGAGCTACGGATGCATCGGAAAAGCTAAGTATCGTGCAAAACAAAGAATGGTGCATCCGGGAGGATTCGAACCTCCGACCGCTCGGTTCGTAGCCGAGTACTCTATCCAGCTGAGCTACGGATGCATCGGGAAACTTGCTTTACTGCCGATATTGATACCATCAAAAATGATATCAAGTAAGAGATGGTGCATCCGGGAGGATTCGAACCTCCGACCGCTCGGTTCGTAGCCGAGTACTCTATCCAGCTGAGCTACGGATGCATCGGGAAACTTACTTTACTGCAGATTTGATATCGCCGCTAAAGCGCTATCATTTTCTGTAACAACGCTAATGCGCTATTGCAGAGAAGATGGTGCATCCGGGAGGATTCGAACCTCCGACCGCTCGGTTCGTAGCCGAGTACTCTATCCAGCTGAGCTACGGATGCAAATGGCGGTGAGGCGGGGATTCGAACCCCGGATGCAGCTTTTGACCGCATACTCCCTTAGCAGGGGAGCGCCTTCAGCCTCTCGGCCACCTCACCAACAACACCTCTTGCGAGTGCTTCGAGAACTTGTTTCTGCTCATCGTCGCTGTGTGGCGCACATATTACTTTCTGGGACTTATAAGTCAAACAATTTTCCGCAGATTTTTTTCGTTTGCACATTTCACAGGCAATCAGGTGTTAAAAAAAGCAGAACGGATGTTTTATCAACAGATAAAACGCGATGAAGGCCGCAAAACGGTAACCAGGGAAAATAGCATCAAAGAGATAAGCAGAAGAAAAAACGGTTAATGCAGAGGATAAAACGAGACGAACGGTGGGATTTGCGTCTCACCCGCTGGGTGAGACGCGAGAACTTAGTAATTGGACTGCTGGGATTTTTCAGCCTGGATACGCTGGTAGATCTCTTCACGGTGAACAGAGACTTCTTTCGGGGCATTTACGCCGATGCGCACCTGGTTACCCTTCACCCCTAAAACTGTCACAGTGACCTCATCTCCAATCATGAGGGTCTCACCAACTCGACGAGTCAGAATCAGCATTCTTTGCTCCTTGAAAGATTAAAAGAGTCGGGTCTCTCTGTATCCCGGCATTTTCCATCATATAACGCCAAAAGGTCAGCGATGACAAACACCTTCACGTGTAAGCAGTCACGGCATCACATTCTGTTAAATGTAAGTCTAGCCGATCTACATGACTTCAACCTGACTTTATCGTTATCAGTACCGCATATGCAAGACGCCGTAACAGATAACGTTAAGGCGTCTGCGTGCGTTTATTGTTATTACAGTTTAGCGCTTACCCAGCCTTTCACGCTGGCCAGTGCAGCAGGGAGTGCAGACGCGTCGGTACCGCCAGCTTGCGCCATATCCGGACGACCGCCCCCTTTGCCGCCCACCTGCTGAGCGACCATACCAATCAGCTCCCCTGCTTTCACACGGTCTGTGACATCCTTAGACACACCAGCAATCAGAGAAACCTTACCTTCCGCTACCGTCGCCAGCACGATAACCGCAGAACCCAGCTGGTTCTTCAGATCGTCGACCATGGTACGCAGCATTTTCGGCTCAACGCCAGCGAGCTCGCTCACCAGCAGGTTAACGCCGTTAATCGTCTCAGCTTTGCTGGAAAGATTCGCGCTTTCCTGTGCTGCCGCCTGCTCTTTCAGCTGCTGAAGCTCTTTTTCCAACTGGCGGGTACGTTCGATAACGGTACGAACCTTCTCCGTCAGGTTGTGGCTATCGCCTTTCAGCAGTTGGGCGATGTCGCTTAAGCGATCGCTTTCCGCATGCACAGAGGCAATGGCGCCTTCACCGGTTACGGCTTCAATACGACGCACACCTGCCGCAGTGCCCGATTCAGACACAATGCGGAACAGACCAATATCACCCGTACGGGAAGCGTGAGTACCGCCGCACAGCTCGGTAGAGAAGTCGCCCATGCTCAGTACGCGCACGTGGTCGTCATATTTCTCACCAAACAGCGCCATCGCACCCTTCGCTTTCGCCGCTTCCAGATCCATGATGTTGGTTTCAACAGGCAAGTTGCGACGAATCTGGGCGTTGACCAGATCTTCAACCGCGCGAATCTCTTCCGGCTTCATGGCTTCAAAGTGAGAGAAGTCGAAACGCAGCACTTTGTCGTTAACCAGAGAGCCTTTCTGCGCAACGTGAGTGCCCAGAACCTGGCGCAGCGCCGCGTGCATCAGGTGCGTCGCGGAGTGGTTCAGACGGATGCGAGCGCGACGCGTTTCATCAACATCGGCCTGCACGCCATCTCCCACTTTCAGCGCGCCGGTTGCCAGCTTGCCGAGGTGGCCGATAGCCTGACCATATTTTTGAGTGTCGCTGACCGCAAAGCTAAAGCCCGCGCCTTTCAGCTCACCTTTATCGCCAACCTGACCGCCGGATTCCGCGTAGAACGGCGTCTGGTCCAGAACGACAACGGCTTCCTGGCCCGCAGCGATAGACTCTACCGCTTTACCATCAACAAACAGCGCGGTGACTTTACCGTTCAGTTCCAGATGGTCGTAACCTTTAAATTCGGACGCCCCGTCAACACGGATCATCGCATTATAGTCGGCGCCAAAACCGCTGGACTCACGCGCGCGACGGCGCTGTTCTTCCATCGCCGCTTCAAAGCCCGCTTCATCCACCTTGATGTTGCGCTCGCGGCAAACGTCCGCCGTCAGGTCAACCGGGAAGCCGTAGGTGTCGTACAGACGGAAAGCGGTTTCGCCGTCCAGCGTATCGCCGGTCAGTTTTGCCAGCTCTTCATCGAGCAGGGCCAGGCCGCGCTCCAGCGTACGAGCAAACTGCTCTTCTTCGGTTTTCAGAACCTGTTCAACCTGCGCCTGCTGACGCTTCAGCTCTTCGCCTGCGGCCCCCATGACTTCCACCAGCGGGCCAACCAGCTTGTAGAAGAAGGTGTCTTTCGCGCCCAGCATGTTGCCGTGGCGGATTGCGCGACGAATGATACGACGCAGCACGTAGCCGCGGCTTTCGTTAGACGGCATCACGCCGTCGGCGATCAGGAAAGCACAGGAACGAATATGATCCGCAATAACGCGCAGCGATTTGTTGCTCAGATCGGTCGCGCCGGTCACTTTCGCGACGGCATCAATCAGCTTACGGAACAGGTCGATTTCGTAGTTGGAGTTAACGTGCTGCAGGACAGCAGTAATACGCTCCAGACCCATACCGGTGTCCACGGACGGCTTCGGCAGCGGTTCCATGGTGCCGTCAGCCTGACGGTTGAACTGCATGAAGACGATGTTCCAGATCTCAATGTAGCGGTCGCCGTCTTCTTCCGCGGATCCCGGAGGCCCACCCCAGATGTGGTCACCGTGGTCGTAGAAGATCTCGGTGCACGGGCCGCAAGGACCGGTGTCGCCCATCTGCCAGAAGTTATCGGATGCGTACGGCGCGCCTTTATTGTCGCCGATACGGATAATGCGCTCACGCGGGATGCCTACTTCTTTTTCCCAGATTTCGTAAGCTTCATCATCGGTTTCATACACGGTGACCCACAGACGCTCTTTCGGCAGGGCGAACCAATTTTCACCGGTCAGCAGTTCCCATGCGTACTGGATAGCATCGTGTTTGAAGTAGTCGCCGAAGCTGAAGTTACCCAGCATCTCGAAGAAAGTGTGGTGACGCGCGGTGTAGCCGACGTTTTCCAGGTCGTTGTGTTTACCGCCCGCACGCACGCAACGCTGCGCGGTGGTCGCGCGAGAATAATTACGTTTGTCGAGACCGAGGAACACATCCTTGAACTGGTTCATCCCGGCGTTGGTAAACAACAGAGTGGGGTCGTTATTCGGCACCAGGGAGCTGCTGGCAACTACCTGATGGCCTTTACTATGGAAAAAGTCGAGAAACGCCTGACGGATCTCAGCGGTGCTCTTGCTCATAATTATCCTGAAATCAAGCTACACTTCATCCTTCAAACCGCCTCTGCGTTGGCTGCGCTCGTTCACCCCAGTCACCTACTGATGTACGTTCAGGGGGGTCACTCACTTGCCGCCCTAATGCGGCTTGAATGATTTTGTGTATTTAAGGGATATTCGTCGTAGACACTCGTTGCGATAAAACAACCTGCGCCCGGACGGAAAAAGTGGGAATAAGATAAGTTTTCTTTTGAGGGAAGTAAAATCCCGAGTGGGGTCAATCAGCAAAATTTCGCCATATTTCCTGGATATCTTCCATCAGGTAGCCACGGTAAAGCAAAAAGCGTTGAATTTTGACCTTCTCAGCGAAGACGGTTGGCAGCGGTTCGCCGTATTTTCGTTGAGCCTGTTCTAGCGCCTGTGCAGCCCAGTCGATTTCACACTCCCGCATCGCCTGTTCAATGACCTCACGGGTAATCCCCTTTTGTCCCAGTTCCTGGCGAATGCGTGCGGGGCCATAACCTTTACGACTGCGCCCGGCCATAAACTGCTGAACGAAGCGCCCATCATCGAGGTAGCGGTTCTCAAAGCACCATGCCACCACCTTTTCCACGTCTTCGGGCGGCGCATCGATAGGCTCCGGGCCATTCTTGCCCATCACCGGGGCGGTAAGCTTGCGCCGTAGTTCCTGTTCACTATGGTCGCGCATCGCCAGAATACGGATAGCGCGATCCAGCAGACGGGCATAGGCGGAACGGCGCGGTGAGTTTTCAGTCATCGTTATCCTGCCATCGTGATAAACAAAAGGGCTGCATAAGCAGCCCTGGCGTCGATTCTGAGGTTATCAGAAGTCTTCGTTGGTTTCTTCAACGCTGTTGTTATCAACAACGAAGTCAGGCTTATCGTCCTGGTTATTGAGCAGAAGTTCACGAACCTTCTTCTCAATTTCTTTTGCCGCCGCCGGGTTCTCTTTCAGCCAGGAGATAGCATTCGCTTTACCCTGACCAATTTTGTCGCCGTTGTAGCTGTACCAGGCACCCGCTTTCTCAATCAGCTTCTCTTTCACGCCGAGGTCAACCAGTTCACCGTAGAAGTTGATGCCTTCACCGTAGAGGATCTGGAATTCAGCCTGTTTGAACGGTGCCGCGATTTTGTTTTTCACGACCTTCACGCGGGTTTCACTACCCACCACGTTATCGCCTTCTTTCACCGCGCCGATACGACGGATATCCAGACGAACGGAGGCATAGAATTTCAGCGCGTTACCGCCGGTAGTGGTTTCCGGGTTACCGAACATCACGCCAATTTTCATACGGATCTGGTTGATGAAGATCAGCAGCGTATTGGACTGCTTAAGGTTACCCGCCAGCTTACGCATCGCCTGGCTCATCATACGCGCCGCCAGGCCCATGTGAGAGTCGCCGATTTCACCTTCAATTTCCGCTTTCGGCGTCAGCGCCGCGACGGAGTCGACCACGATAACGTCTACCGCGCCAGAACGCGCCAGCGCGTCACATATTTCCAGCGCCTGCTCACCGGTGTCCGGCTGGGAGCACAGCAGGTTGTCGATATCGACGCCCAGCTTACGTGCATAAACCGGATCCAGCGCGTGTTCGGCGTCGATGAACGCACAGGTTTTACCTTCGCGCTGCGCCGCGGCGATAACCTGCAGCGTCAGCGTTGTTTTACCGGAGGATTCTGGCCCGTAGATTTCGACGATACGACCCATTGGCAGGCCGCCAGCGCCCAGCGCAATATCCAGAGAAAGCGAACCGGTAGAAATGGTTTCCACATCCATGGTGCGATCTTCACCCAGACGCATGATGGAGCCTTTACCGAATTGCTTTTCGATCTGGCCCAGCGCTGCCGCCAACGCTTTCTGTTTGTTTTCGTCGATAGCCATTATTACTCCTGTCATACCGGGTGTTACCGGATAGTGAATTCTGTTCTGTTGAAGCAATTATACTGTATGGTCATACAGTATCAAGTATTTTGTAGAAATTGTTGCCAGAGGAGTTTTAGCGCGTAAGCCGTCGCCTGACGACGCACCGATTCACGGTCGCCAGAGAAGCATTCACGCTGCGTCACGCCCTGCCCGTTGGCGCTGGCAACGCCAAACCAGACGGTGCCCACCGGCTTTTCCGCACTGCCGCCGTCAGGCCCGGCGATGCCGCTGACCGAGACCGCGAAGTCGGCCCGCGCCGCGCGCAGTGCGCCAATCGCCATTTCGACCACGACCGGTTCGCTAACCGCGCCGTGCTGCTCCAGGGTCACTTCACGTACGCCGATCATCTGCGATTTTGCTTCGTTGCTGTAGGTGACAAAACCGCGCTCAAACCACGCGGAGCTGCCCGCCACATCGGTGATAGTTTTCGCAATCCAGCCGCCGGTGCAGGACTCTGCGGTGGTCATGGTCGCGCCGCGCGCCTTCAGCGCCAGGCCTACCTGCTCGCTTAGCTGCAGTAATTCTGAATCTGTCATTGTCGCTCCGCATAAGCCCGATAAAGAGGCCATCAAAGATAGCACTTTCAGCAGAGATGTGGGGACGGGATGGCAATTTTACGAGGGGGGTTCCGAAATTGTATCGCCCCGGCTAAATCAGGGCGAAAAAGAGCAAGGCTCAGCGCATGCTGTCCGCAATCAGCTTCACGTTATGACGCAGCATTTTCACATAGCTGTCGGCCACGCCGCCGGGCGCAGACAGCGCTTCGGGGTAGAGCTCACCGCCAGGCTGAGAACCGGTAGCGGTAGCAATCTGCTTCACCAATCGCGGGTCGAGCTGATTTTCCATAAACCAGGTGTGCACACCGTCGGCCTTAATCTGCTTAATCAGCGCAGCCACCTGCGCCGCGCTGGCTTCGCTTTCCGACGACAGCCCCTGCGGTGCCAGGAAGGTAACGCCGTAAGCACGGGAGAAGTAGCCAAAAGCATCGTGACTGGTCAGGACTTTACGCTTCGCCTGTGGAATACCGTCGAACTGACTTTTCGCCCAATGATCAATGTCGTTTAACTGGGCGATATAGCGTTCACCAGAGGCCTTCAGCGCCGCGCTATCCTCCGGATCGGCCTTAATCAACCCGTTCATAATATTTTTCGCATACAGCGCGCCGTTGGCTGCGCTGTTCCAGGCGTGGGGGTCGGTCACGGTTTTCCCGTCTTCATCCAGCGTATGCGTCTTGACGCCGGTAGAAGCCACCACCAGCTCGCCTTTAAAACCGGAGGCTTTAATCAGCCGATCAATCCACCCTTCCAGCCCCAGTCCGTTAACCACCACCACATCAGCCTTGCTGAGCAGCGCGCTGTCCTTCGGCGACGGCTCAAAGGTATGCGGGTCACCGTCCGGGCCGACCAGCGTGTCGACATGTACGTGTTCACCGCCCACCTGCTGCACCATATCGCCCAATACAGAAAAGCTGCTGACCACATTCAGCGTTTTCGCCATCGCCCCTTGCGCCGATAGCCCCAATACCAGCGCCAGAATCACCCCAATACGTTTCATGTTTTCCCCTATCTTGTGAGTTTTTGCCAACTGACGGTCAGCCGGCTTCGCTTGCCAAAAAACACCGAGACCAAAAAGACGCCGCTGGCGGTCAGAACGATCGAAGGACCGGCGGGTAAATTGGCGGCCCACGACAGGCTCAACCCCATCCACGCGCAGACGCTGCCCATCAGCGCCGCCAGCAGTAAAATGCCCGGCAGGGTCTTCGCCCAACAGCGCGCTGCCACGGCGGGCAACATCATGACGCCCACCGCCATCAACGTACCGAGCACCTGAAAACCCGCCACCAGGTTAAGCACCAGTAAGGCCAGAAACAGGCCGTGCAGCAGAACCGGTAGCCAGCGCGCATTGACCTGTAGCCAGGCGCTGTCGAAGGCTTCACTCACCAGCCCGCGATAAAACAGCGCGATGCTGATAAGCGTCAGGCTGGCAACGCCCGCCACAAACAGCGCCGCGTCGTTATCAACGGCCAGAATGGAGCCAAACAGCAGATGCAGCAGGTCGACGTTTGAGCCGCGTAGCGACACCAGCGTGACGCCCAGCGCCAGCGAGCCAAGATAGAATCCGGCAAAGCTGGCATCCTCCTTCAGCGGCGTGCGCCGGCTCACCCACCCCGCCACCAGCGCCACCGCAATCCCGGCGATAAAGCCGCCGACGGTCATCGCCAGCAGCGACATGCCGTTCACCAGATAACCCACCGCCACACCGGGGAGAATGGCGTGCGATAATGCGTCGCCCATTAAGCTCATACGCCGCAGCAACAGAAATACGCCGAGAATTGTGGTGCTCAGCGACAGGGCCAGGCACACCACCAGCGCGCGACGCATAAAGCCAAATTCAATAAACGGTTGAAAAAAGGTATGCCAGATCATGCGGGCCTCGCGGAGTGAAACGCGGGCAGCACCTCATGGGTCAGCCCCCAGCGCGCATTCTGCGGCGCCAACAGCAGAGTTTCCGGGAAATAGTCCGCGACCCGCTGGTTATCGTGCAGCACCGCCAGCACGGTCTGTCCCTGCTGGTGCATCTCCTGAATAACCGTCATCAGGTCATGAGTGGTGGCCTCGTCAATGCCGGTAAACGGCTCGTCCAGCATCACCAGCGGCGCGCGCTGAACCAGCACACGGGCGAACAACATGCGTTGAAACTGGCCGCCGGAGAGTGCTTCGATCGGCGTTCTCGCCATCTCCGTCAGCCCCACGCGCGCCAGCGCGGCCTGAATTCGCCGCCGCACGTCATTACGCAGGCCGCGCAGTAGCGAAATACGCGGCCACGCCCCCTGACTCACCACATCGAGCACCGTCAGCGGAAACTGCGACTCCAGCGCGTGGCGCTGCGCCAGCCAGCCGATCGTCGGGCGCGTCGGCGACCAGCGCAGCACGCCGCTCACCGGCGGAATAAATCCGGCCAGCGTTTTCAATAAGGTGGATTTGCCACAGCCATTCAGGCCGACGATGGCCGTCATGCTGCCTTTGTGAATCACGCCGCTCAGCGAGGGCGTGATCGCCACGCCTTCATAGCCTGCGACCAGGTTGTCCAGTTCAATCATGGCAGCGTGACCGCCCACCAGACCGCCAGCCAAAGCACAGCCAGCAGCGCGCAGGCCAACAACAGACGCGTCGCGCTGGACGCCATAAAAACAGGAGTCAACATCTTTGCCTCATTATATTATGTTATAACATAACAATAAGGGATGAAATCTAAGATGTAAACGGCGAGAAATGATGCAAAATGTAACAAGCCCCTCCCCGGACGGAGAGGGGCAAGAAAGGAAGATTACTGACCGCGGGCCTGAGACACCGCCAGCCCCAGCTGCCATACGGCCATCGCGTAGTGGGTGCTGTGGTTGTAACGGGTGATGGTGTAGAAGTTCGGCAACCCATACCAGTACTGATAGCCGGTGCCAATATCCAGGCGCAGCAGGCTGGCCTGCTGATGGTTACCCAGCGGCTGCATCGGGGTTAAGCCTGCCGCCGCCAGCTGCGACACGCTGTATTTAGTCTTGAAGCCGTTTTCCAGCCCCGGCGCCTGGCCCATCGCCTGCACCGCCACCGTGTCGCCCGTCACCCAGCCATGCTGTTTGAAGTAGTTCGCCACGCTGCCGATGGCATCTTCCGGATCCCACAGGTTGATGTGACCATCGCCGTTAAAGTCCACCGCGTACTGACGATAAGACGATGGCATGAACTGCCCATAGCCCATCGCCCCGGCGAACGACCCTTTCAGGTCCAGCGGATCGTCTTTTTCATCACGCGCCATTAGCAGGAAGGTTTCCAGTTCACCAGAGAAGTATTCGGCGCGACGCGGATAATTGAAGGAGAGCGTCGCCAGGGCATCGAGAATGCGGGTTTTCCCCATCACGCGGCCCCAGCGGGTTTCCACGCCGATAATCCCCACGATGATTTCCGGCGGTACGCCGTAAACCTGCTGCGCGCGCTGTAGCGCCCCCTGATACTGGTTCCAGAAGGCCACGCCGTTCTGCACGTTATCCGGGGTAATAAATTGTTTGCGATAGCGCAGCCACGCACCGTTCGGGCCGGTTGGCGGCAGGCCGGTCGGAGCCTGTCTGTCCATCAGGCGCAGCACGTAGTCCAGACGCTTGGCCTGCGAGAGAATTTCGTGCAGTTGCTGACGGTCAAATCCGTGCTTGCTCACCATCTTGTCGATGAACTGTTCTGCCGCCGGGTTATTGGCAAAATCACCGGTCGGGATCAACGCATTATGCTGGGGTTCAAGAAGAAAACCGCCGGAGGTGGTTGCCGGTGATTCAGCCGTTTTCGGCTTACTGCTACAGGCAGCGAGCAGGACACACAGGGGGAGTAAAGCCAGAACGCGACGCTTCAGCATGGGACTTCCGTTTAACAATATCAGCAAGAGTTAAATATGGTAAAGCATCCGCCTCGCTGCAAGGAAGCGCCTTCTGGTCCGGCGGGAAAAAAAATCACCGACTCCGAACAATCATGATGCAATCGATGATCTCAATGGGCGTAATGTTTTATCATCGCCGCGCAAAACTGGACCGTGTGACGCGCTAATTATCGGAGAAAGTCATGAGTGATTTTTTGTTAGACGCCGGGCGTAAGGCCCTGTTACTGGAATTACAGGAAGCCAGCCGCCTCCCCGACCGTCTTGACGAGACCTTTGTTCAGGCCGCCAAAGCCATTCTCGACTGCAAAGGCAAACTGATCGTATCCGGGATGGGCAAATCCGGCCATATCGGTAAAAAGCTGGCCGCCACCTTTGCCAGTACCGGCACTCCCGCCTTCTTTGTCCACCCGGCTGAAGCGCTGCACGGCGACCTGGGCATGGTTGAAAGCCGCGACGTGATGCTATTTATCTCCTATTCCGGCAGCGCCAAAGAGCTGGATTACCTCATCCCTCGTCTGCAGGAGAAATCGGTCGTGCTGCTGGCGATGACCGGCAAAGCGAATTCGCCGCTGGCGCTGGCAGCCGACGCGGTGCTGGATATCTCCGTTGAACGCGAAGCCTGCCCGATGCACCTGGCCCCCACCTCCAGCACCGTCAACACGCTGATGATGGGCGACGCGCTGGCCATCGCCGTTATGCAGGCGCGTGGCTTTAATGAAGAAGATTTTGCCCGTTCGCATCCGGCCGGGGCGCTCGGCGCGCGTCTGCTCAACCGCGTGCATCACCTGATGCGTAAAGACGCGGATATTCCACAGGTCAACGTGCACGCCAGCGTGATGGACGCCATGCTTGAGCTGAGCCGCACCGGGATGGGAATGGTGGCGGTTTGTGACGATGTGCTGCAGGTGCATGGCGTGTTTACCGACGGCGACCTGCGCCGCTGGCTGGTGAGCGGCGGATCGCTGGCCGACAGCGTCAACGAAGCAATGACCAAAGGCGGCGTGACGATTCACGATAAAGCGCGCGCCGTCGATGCGAAAGAAAAGCTGATGAAGCTGAAAATCAGCGCCGCGCCGGTAGTGGATGAAAGCCACCGTCTGGTCGGCGCGATTAATCTGCAAAACTTCTACCAGGCCGGGATACTCTAATCCTTGAGGCCCAGACGCTTCGCCAGCCGATGCAGGTTGGCGACGTCTGTCTCCAGCGCTCGCGCGCTCGCCGCCCAATTATTCTGATGTGTCTCCAGCGCCTGGCGAATCATCTGCCGCTGAAAATCCTCCGTTGCATCACGTAAGTTGTGCACGGCAGCCGCCACAGGCTTTGCCTCAACCACCGCCGCCGGTGCCCCTTCCTGAAAGGCAAAATGCTGCGCCTCCAGCACGACCTCGCCGCTGCTGCGGGTCGCCCGCGCCAGCACCACCGCACGATGGATCGCATGTTCCAGTTCGCGTACGTTGCCCGGCCAACCGTAGCTTTGCAGGTGCGTCCTAGCGCCGCTGCTCAACACCACGCGGGACAGGCCCAATCGCAGCCGACATTGCTCGCAAAAATAGCCCGCCAGCAGCACCACGTCATCACCCCGCTCGCGTAGCGGCGGCACCGAAAGCGGAAACACGCTCAGGCGGTGGAACAGGTCGGCGCGAAAGTTGCCCGCCAGCACCTCTTCACGCAGGTCGCGGTTGGTTGCCGCTAACACACGCACATCAACGCGCAGGCTACGATCGTCGCCAACGCGCTGAATATCGCCGTATTGCAGTACGCGCAGCAGCTTGGCCTGTAGCGCCAGCGACAGTTCGCCAATTTCATCTAAAAACAGCGTGCCGTTATCGGCCATCTCAAACTTGCCGCTGCGGTTGCTGATGGCCCCGGTAAACGCGCCCTTCACGTGGCCGAACAGCTCGCTTTCGGCCACGCTTTCCGGCAGCGCGGCACAGTTCAGGTAAACCAACGGGCTAACCGCGCGCGGCGAACCTTCATGAATCGCCTTCGCCACCAGCTCTTTCCCGGTACCCGTTTCACCGCTAATCAGCACGTTGAGGTCAGAGGCGGCGACAATCTCAATCTCTTTTTTCAGCTGCATCATGCCCGGCGACAGGCCGATCATCTGCGTCTCTTTAACCTGTTCAAAATCGCTCACCGAGCCGGGCAACATGTTCTGACTTTCAAGCTGCTCAATGAGCAGCGCGTTGTTAAGCGCCCCGGCGGCCAGCGCGGCAATCAGCCGCAGCTCTTCATCGCTGAATACGTCGAACTGATCCGGCGACATGCCGTCGAGGGTCAGCGCGCCAATCAGGTTCTGTCCGGCAAACAGCGGCAGCCCGATACACGCGTGCACTTTGAGGCGCTCCTGACCGGGAATCAGACCATCGTAGGGATCCGGCAAATCGCTGTCAGCGGGGAAGCGCACCACATCTCCCGCACGGGCGATAGCCTCCAGCCGCGGGTGCCCTTCCAGCGTAAAGCGGCGTCCCAGTACGTCCTTCGCCAGGCCATCGATCGCCAGCGGAATAAACTGCCGCGCGTCGTAGCGCAGCAAAGCTGAGGCATCGCATTCAAGCACCTGGCGCAGCGTAGTAATCAGGCGCTGGAAGCGGTCCTGATGGCCGACACCGCGCTGGAGTTCAATGGCGATGCCCGCCAGTACGTCAACAGAAAAGCTCATGGCAACCTCAAATAGTCATTTCGACAGTGCATGATGTCATATTGACAACCCCACGCATAGTCATTTTGACTAACAAAAAAGGAGGGTTATATTATTAACCAAACAAAATCAATGAATTAAAAAGTTGGCACGTGACCTGCAATAAGCAATACATCTTTTTTGAAAAACGCTGAATTAATTGAGGTTGCTATGTCTATTCTGGTTAAAAATAACATTCATTGGGTTGGCCAACGTGACTGGGAAGTGCGTGATTTCCACGGGACTGAATACAAAACCCTGCGCGGCAGCAGCTACAACAGCTACCTGATTCGCGAAGGCAAAAACGTTCTGATTGATACCGTTGACCATAAATTCAGTCGTGAATTCGTCCAGAACCTGCGCAGCGAAATCGACCTTGCCGATATCGACTACATCATCATTAACCACGCGGAAGAAGACCATGCCGGCGCGCTGACCGAGCTGATGACTCAGATTCCCGATACGCCAATTTACTGCACTGCCAACGCGATAGACTCCATCACCGGTCACCACCATCACCCGGAATGGAACTTCAACGTGGTGAAAACCGGTGATTCGCTGGATATCGGCAACGGCAAACAGCTGATCTTCGTAGAAACCCCGATGCTGCACTGGCCGGACAGCATGATGACCTACATGACCGGCGACGCGGTGCTGTTCAGTAACGACGCTTTCGGCCAGCACTACTGCGACGAACGCCTGTTCAACGACGAAGTCGACCAGACCGAACTGTTCGAACAGTGCCAGCGCTACTATGCCAACATTCTGACCCCGTTCAGCCGCCTGGTCACGCCGAAAATTACCGAAATCCTCGGCTTCAACCTGCCGGTCGATATGATTGCCACCTCTCACGGCGTGGTGTGGCGCGACAACCCGACGCAAATCGTTGAGCTGTACCTGAAATGGGCGGCGGATTATCAGGAAGATCGTATCACTATCTTCTACGATACCATGTCCAACAACACCCGCATGATGGCGGACGCCATTGCCCAGGGCATTAACGAAGTTGACCCGAACGTGGCGGTAAAAATCTTTAACGTCGCCCGCAGCGATAAAAACGAAATCCTGACCAATGTCTTCCGCTCGAAAGGCGTGCTGGTCGGCACCTCTACCATGAACAACGTGATGATGCCGAAAATCGCCGGACTGGTGGAAGAGATGACCGGCCTGCGCTTTCGCAACAAACGCGCCAGCGCCTTCGGTTCTCACGGCTGGAGCGGCGGTGCGGTTGATCGCCTGTCTACCCGCTTGCAGGATGCCGGTTTCGAAATGTCACTGAGCCTGAAAGCCAAATGGCGTCCGGATCTGGATGCACTGGAACTGTGCCGTCAGCATGGTCGTGAAATTGCCCGTCAGTGGTCGCTGGCACCGCTGCCGGAAATGAACACCGCGTCAGCCACAGCAAAAGAAGATTGCGCCTGTGCCGCCGCGGCAGCAGCCGACCTCGGCCCAAGCATGCAGTGCAGCGTGTGCCAGTGGATTTACGACCCAGCCAAAGGCGAACCTAACCAGGACGTCCAGCCGGGTACCCCGTGGACCGACGTGCCGGATAACTTCCTGTGCCCGGAATGCTCGTTAGGTAAAGACGTCTTCGACGTACTGGCAACGGAGGCAAAATGAATCATGGCATTGTGATCGTTGGGTCGGGCTTCGCGGCCCGCCAACTGGTGAAAAACATCCGTAAACAGGATGCGAGCGTCAAGCTGACGCTCATCGCCGCCGACAGCATCGATGAATACAACAAACCGGACTTAAGCCACGTAGTGAGCCGGGGGCAAACCGCCGCCGACCTCACCCTGCAAACCGCCGGCGAGTTTGCCGAACAGTACAACCTGAACCTGTTCCCGCAAACCTGGGTAACCCACATCGACGCTGAGGCGCACGTGGTCAAAAGTCAGAACCATGAATGGCGGTACGACAAACTGGTCCTGGCCACCGGCGCGGCGGCAATCGTTCCGCCTGTGCCGGGCAAAGAATTGATGTTGACCCTCAACAGCCAGCAGGAATTTGGCGCGGCACAAAGTACGCTGCGCGATGCCAAACGGGTGCTGATTATCGGCGGCGGGCTGATCGGCAGCGAGCTGGCGATGGACTTCTGCCGCGCCGGCAAAGCCGTCACCGTAGTCGACAATTCCGCCAGCGTACTGGCATCGCTGATGCCACCGGAAGTGAGCAGTCGTCTGCAGCATCGTCTGACCGACATGGGTATCCATCTGTTGCTGAAAACGCAGCTGCAATCGCTGGAACAAACCACCACCGGCATTCGCGCGAGTTTTGACCGCGACCGCCACGTTGAGGTTGATGCGGTAGTGGCCGCCACCGGCCTGCGTCCGGAAACGGCGCTGGCACGCATGGCAGGTCTTGAGATTAATCGCGGCGTGAAGGTCGATAGCACTCTGCGCACCAGCAACCCGGATATTTACGCGCTGGGCGACTGTGCGGAAATTAACGGTACGGTGATGCCGTTCCTGCAGCCGATTCTGCTCAGCGCCATGTGCCTGGCGAAAAACATCCTTGGCCAACCCGGCGAACTGAAGCTGCCCAATATGCTGGTGAAGGTGAAAACGCCGGATCTGCCGCTGCATCTGGCCGGGGAAACCCGTCGTCAGGATCTGAACTGGACCATTGAAACCCGCGCCGACGGCATGCTGGCGCAAGGCTACGACGAAAGCCAGCAGTTACGGGCGTTCGTGGTCAGCGAGGAAAGAATGAAAGAAGCCTTTGGTTTGTTGAAGTCGCTCGCCAGTTAAGTCGTTAAGCGTTGTTCACTGTCTTACTTAACCCTCAAGCACAAGGAAGTATGGAAGTCTGATTTTGCCCCGGTGCCCCGGGGCTTTTTTTGTTTTTGCATTTGCTGCTTCCCCGGCGGCGCTGCGCTTGGCCGGGAACGGCTCAAATCTTACCGCACCACCAGCGCGTCATAATTGCGCCAGCGGTAGTTCACCATCGACACCAGCCAGCACAGCGCAAACAGACCAATCACCACAAAGCCCGCGTTGCCGAGGTTGTCGCTCAGCATAGACACGCCGCTCCAGATGCCGCCCGTCAGGTCAAACTTATCAATAATCAGCCCCAACGCTTCCAGACCACCGATAAACAGCGCGACGACCACGGAAGCACCGGTAATAGTCATGTTGTAATACAGCTTGCGCTGCGGCTTGTTGAAGGCCCAGCCGTAAGCACCGACCATCAGGATGTTATCCAGCGTATCCACCAGCGCCATTCCGCTCGCGAACAGCGCCGGGAAAACCATAATCGACCACATCGACATGCCGCTGGAGGCGCTGGCGGCAGAGATACCCAGCACGCCGATTTCGGTCGCCGTATCAAAGCCGAGGCCGAACAGGAAGCCGACCAGATACATATGCCAGCTTTTGCCGATCAGGCGGAAAGTACGGCTGAACAGCGCATTCATCAGACCGCCGGTCACCGGGACGTCAGCAGAAACCGACTCCCCTTTTTTCAGCGCCTGGAAGCTGCGCCATACGCCACGCAAGATAACCAGGTTGACCAGCGCCATCGCCAGCAGGAACACGGCGGAAACCGTGGTGCCGATAATGCTACCGGTATCGTGGAACCAGCTCATTTTATGCTGGAAAGCGGTTGCCGTGGCGGCAATCGCCACCGACGCCAGCACCACGATGGAAGAGTGGCCGAGTGAGAACCAGGCTCCCACGCCAAACGGGCGCTTGCCCTGCTGCATCATTTTACGGGTGACGTTATCAATCGCCGCGATATGGTCAGCGTCCACCGCGTGGCGCAGGCCATAGCCCCACGCCAGCAGGCTGGCGGCCATCAGCGCGCCGTTATGGCCAAAGGCCTGCCACGCCCAGCCCCAGGCCAGTAGGTTCGCCAATACCAAAGCCAGCACCAGCAGCGATGCCCGCGGCTGTTGACGAAGAACATTCCACAACATGAATAACTCCTTTAAAGCTGATGACGAGCTGCCGCAATGACGGCCTGCCCGTATGAAATCGCCCCATCACCCGCGGGTAAGCGCTTCGGAAAGAGCAAAGTGAAATCGTGTAAATAGTGCATTAACCGCGCACGCAGCAGCGCGTTGTGCAGCACGCCGCCGCCAAACGCTAGCGTGGAAATATTTGCCGGGCTGGCGTGAGAACGCAGCAATTCGGCCACGCCACGCGCCAGCGCATCGTGGAACGCCCACGCTTTATGCGCGGGTGTCGCCTGCCAGCGCAGCCATGTGTCCCAGAAGCGCATGAGATCGAGCTGACTCTCGCGTACCGGCATGATCACCGGATGGCTCACGCCGGAGCAGGTGGCGGCCAGCGCCTCCAGCCGACACGCCGCCTCACCTTCATAACTCAATGTCTGCGGCGCGCAGCCCAGCGCGCTGGCTACCGCATCAAACAGGCGGCCGCAGGAGGAGGCCTGTGGGCTGTTCAAGCCCCGCGCGATCGCCTGTTTCAGCAGCGGCCAGTTTTGTTGTTGCAGCGGTTGGGTTTCAGCGAAGGTCTGCCAGGCGGGAACAAACGCCAGGCAGTGGGCCAGCAGATTGCGCCACGGCTGCTTCGCCGCCAGGTCACCGCCCGGCAGCGCCACCGGCGGCAGGCCGCCAAGATGCTCGCATTCCCGGTAGTTAACGCGCAGACACTCACCGCCCCACAGCGCGCCGTTCTCGCCCATTCCGATACCGTCCAGCGCCATCGCAATGACATCGCCGCCGTCGAGCGGCCAATCGTGCTCGGCCAGACAGGCGGCAATATGCGCATGGTGGTGCAGCACGCGTTGCTGCGGTAATGCGCTCGCGTCTGCCCAGCGAGAGGAACGGTAGCCACGGTGCGCGTCGGCGACGACGGCCTGCGGCGTAAAATCGTATATCGCCTGCATTAATCCCAGCGCCTGCTGCCACTGGCTTTCAACACCGTCGTCGGTCAGATCGCCAAAGTGCTGGCTGACAACCGCCTGGTCACCACGGACCAGGCAGAAGGTGTTTTTCATATCAGCGCCAAGACATAACATGGGCGGCACGTGATGAAAGCCCGGCGGCAGCGGCAGCGCATCCGGCACAAAACCGCGCGAACGGCGCAGCATTTCACCGCTCTGGCGCACCACCGAATCGTCCATGCGCTGGACGATATCGCGGTTATGCAGCAGGAATCCGTCGGCGATGTCGGCGAGATCCGCCAGCGCCTGGTCATTGCTGAGAGCGGGCGGTTTGCCGCTAAGATTGCCGGAGGTCATCACCAGCGGGCGACCCAGCGCCTGCATCAGCAAATGCTGGAGCGGGTTGGCGGGCAGCATCACGCCCACCTCGGCCAGTTCCGGCGCGATGAGGTCACAAAGCCCCGCTACACGTGCTTTATCCACCAGCACAATCGGCGCGGCGGGCGTGTTCAACAGCGATCTTGCGTCGATTGGCAGCGCGTCGCTATTCGGCAGCATCACCGCCAGCGGTTTCGCCGGGCGATGCTTACGGGCACGCAGCCGTTCAACAGCCCGTTCGTTGCTGGCGTCGCAGGCCAGATGAAAACCGCCAATCCCTTTCACGGCGACGATGCCGCCAGTATTCAGCTGCGCGACGGCGGCCTGAAGCGCCTCTTCTTTCTGTGCACGCTGGCTGCCGCTAAGCCACGTCAGCCACGGGCCGCACTCGGCGCAGGCCACCGGCTGGGCATGAAAACGTCGGTCATACGGGTTGCGGTACTCCGCCTCGCACTGCGGGCAAAGCGGGAATGCCGCCATCACGGTGAAAGGCCGGTCATACGGCATGGCGTTAATAATGGTAAAACGTGGCCCGCAGTGGGTGCAGTTGATAAACGGGTAGCGGTAGCGCCGCTCCTGCGGGTCATTCATTTCCGCCAGACAGGCTGGGCAGGTCGCCGCATCGGGAACAATTTGCGTGCTCATCGCCCCGCTACCGCTCTGGCGGATCGTAAAGTCGGTTGGGATGGTCGGCCAGTCAAACGGCTCAACCTGGGTACTGTCGATGCGTGCAAGCGGCGGGCAGTACTGGTACAGCGCGGCGATGAAGTCCGCTTCATCGCCGTACAGGCGCAATAGTACCCCGGCACTGTCATTACAGACATCGCCCAGACAGCCGCGCTGCTGCGCCAACTGCCAGACGAAGGGGCGGAAACCTACCCCCTGTACCTTTCCGCAGATGCGGATCTGCACGCCGTTTGCACTCATCGTGATTACCCGTGTACCGCCGCTTTCAGACGCATTTTCATCGACTGATAGCTTTGTAGCGCATGCTCTTCGGCCCAGAGCTGATCCACAATCGCCTCCACTTTCACCGCGCAATACTTGGTTTCCGGTGTTTTGGAGATAGGATCGAGGTTGTCCTGAGTCAGTTCATTGCAGGCCCCTACCCACCATTGATAGGTCATGTAGACACAGCCCGCGTTGATACGTTCACTTACGCAGGCGCGGCTAATGACCTTACCGCGGCGGGAGGAAACCCACACCAGTTGTTTATCTTTGATGTTCAGCCGTTCTGCGTCCTGCGGGTTGATTTGCACAAATCCCGGTTCATCGGCCAGCGATTGCAGCGCGGCACAGTTACCGGTCATCGAGCGGCAGGAGTAGTGGCCCACCTCACGTACGGTGCACAGTACCAGCGGAAAATCTGCATCCGGGCTTTCCGCCGGGGCACGCCACGGTGCGGCGAACAGATGGCCTTTGCCGTCCGGCGTGGCAAACTGATTACCTTCATACAGGTACGGTGTACCGGGGTGATCCAGCGTCGGGCAAGGCCACTGCACGTGGCCCATGTCACCCATTTTTTCGTAGGTCACGCCGTAGAACAGCGGGCACAGCTCGCGCATTTCGTCCCAGATTTGCTGGTTATCGTCGTAGTGCATCGGATAACCCATTTCGCTGGCGATCAGGCTGATAATCTCCCAGTCGCGCTTGACGTTATACTTCGCGTCGATGGCTTTATCGAAGCGCTGGAAGCCGCGGTCAGCGCAGGTAAAGACGCCGCCATGCTCGCCCCAGGAAGTGGCGGGCAGCAGTACGTCAGCCTGTTCGGCGGTTTTGGTCATGAAAATATCCTGCACCACCACGAAATCGAGCGCTTCGAAGCCTTTGCGCACCAGCCCTAAATCCGCCTCGGTTTGCAGCGGATCTTCACCCATGATGTAGTAGGCTTTAACCTTGCCTTCTATTGCCAGATGCGGCACTTCGGTAATGCGCACGCCGACTTTGTCGTCCATCAGGCTGGCATCAATCCCCCAGGCATTGGCGAATTTTTCACGCACCTGCGGGTCCGTCACGTCCTGATAGCCAGGGAACTGATTTGGCAGCACGCCCATGTCACACGCGCCCTGCACGTTGTTCTGCCCACGCACCGGGCCAACGCCGACGGCTTCACGCCCGAGGTTACCGGTCAGCAGCGCCAGGCTTGCCAGCCCTTTCACTACGTCAACCGCCTGGCCGAACTGGGTGACGCCCATGCCCCACATGATGGTCGCCGACGGCGCCGCCGCATAAGTGCGCATCGCCTGACGAACCTGTGCGGCGGGAATACCGGTCAGTTCTTCCACCGCTTCGGGCGCGTAGTCTTTAACGACTTCACGCATCTCGTCCAGCCCGGTGGCGTAGCGCGCAACATACTCTTTGTCGTACAGCTCTTCTTCCAGCAGCACATGGGCAAAGGCATTCACCAGCGCCATATTGCTACCGTTACGCATTTGTAGATGCTGATCGGCGATGCGCGCGGTTTCAATTTTGCGCGGGTCGCAGACGATAATTTTCGCCCCTTTATCTTTGGCCTTAATCACGCGACGCGCCACGATGGGGTGCGAATCCGCGCAGTTGTAGCCAAAGACCAGCAGGCAACGGGAATTTTCAATATCGCCGATGCTGTTGCTCATCGCGCCGTTACCCAGCACTTCCTGCAACCCGGCAACCGATGGGCCGTGGCACACGCGGGCGCAGCAATCGACGTTATTGGTGTGCAGCACGCCGCGGGCGAATTTCTGCATCACATAGTTGGTTTCATTACCGGTACCGCGCGATGACCCGGTGGTCATAATGGCGCGCGGTCCGTATTTGGCTTTGATCTCACTCAGCCGTTTCGCGGTGTAGCGAATGGCTTCATCCCAGCTCACGGGGGTGAATTTGCCCCCTTTTTCATAGCGGATCATCGGCTGCGTCAGACGCGGCGTCAGCAGTTGGGTATCGTTCAGAAAATCCCAACCGTAGTAGCCTTTCAGGCACAGCTCATTCTGGTTGGTTTGCCCATCAGCCGCCTCGGCGCGAATAATTTTACCGTGGTCGACGACCAGCTTCAGTTTGCAACCAGCACCGCAATAAGGGCATACACTCGTGATTTTTTTCATCAGTAACAGACCTGTTAAAAGAGAAATAAAGGATGATTAAAGAGAGATAGACGCGGCGCTTTCCAGCGCGGCGCGACGGCGTTTTTCCGCGCTAAGCTGTTCCAGCTTGTTGCGGTCAACGCAGAACAACGCGTGGGTCGGGCACGCTTCCATACAGGCCGGGCCTTCTTCACGGTGGAAGCAAAGGTCGCACTTGTTGGCTTCCGCTTTTTCCGCACGCACCTTCAGACCTGCGCCGCTGTCGCGCACAACCGGACGCACCACCACTTCCATCGCGCCATAGGGGCAGGCCACCACACAGGTTTTGCAGCCAATGCAGCGCTCCTGCATAACGTGGATAAACCCTTTGTCGCGGACAATCGCGCCGTTCGGGCAGACGTTGGCGCACGGCGCGTCTTCGCACTGGCGGCAGGCGGTGGCGGTAGAAACATCTACGCCCTTAATAACGTGAATACGCGGCAGGAACGACTGTGGCGTCAGCGCGGCGCAGTCCTGATCCTGCTGGTGAGAAACCACGCAGGCGACTTCGCACGTACGGCAGCCAATACATTTACTCGCATCAGCGATGATGAAACGGTTCATCAACTTCTCCAGCTATGACAGTGATTGCGCGGGAGAATGCATTATTCGAGCCAACTTTTATTTTATTGATTCATAAGGGGATTTGACAGAGTGTCTGCCGGAACAGGCTGTCATCGTCACTAATGACGATGACAGCTGACGACATTAACGGTGCGGGCCGGCGACGATGGACTCGCGCTCAATCAATTCGCCGGGAAAGGTTTGTTGATATTTAAAATCACCGCCGTCGAGCATAAAAATAAGACGGTGAATCGTCTCTTTAATCATTTCCGTCACCGGAATACGCACGCTCGAGAGGGACGGAATCATATACGGCGCTAACGCAATATCGTCAAAGCCAATCACCGACACCTGCTGCGGCACCGCTATTCCGTGAGCATGAAGCCGCTTGATTGCGCCCACCGCCATATCATCGTTACTGGCCACCAGCGCGCTGAATGTCACCTGCCTTTCTCGCAGAATATCGACACCTGCCGCGCCGGTGGCGGGCGTCCATTTTCCTTCTACAATCAGCTCATTACGTAGCGTAATGCCATGTTTCGCCAGCGCATCCTTATAGCCGGAAAGACGCTCAACGCCGGTCGGCGAATCCAGCGAGCCGGTAATAAAAGCAATATCACGATGGCCCAGCGTAATTAATTTTTCCACCGCCTGCTGGCTGGAAGATTTTTGATCGCAATAAACGCAGTGGCTGCTATTTCGGCGCAGGCGACGGTTAATGACCATCACCGGCTGTTGCTGCTGCTGAATAATATCGTCAATTTCGTCGACGCTTAAAAAACGTGGATAAATAATAATGCCATCGCAGCGCAAATCGAGCAGATACTGAATCGCCTCACGCTCCTCTTCGGCGCTGTGCTTGCCGTCGGCGAGTACCAGACGACGCCCCTGATCTTCCGTCATACTCGCCGCGTGATACAGCAGTTCGCTAAAGTACACGCCATGATAAAGGGTGTTTGTCACCACCAGCCCCAGCGTTTGCGTCTTTTTGGTGGCCAGATTACGCGCCAGAAGGTTTGGCCGGTAGCCGCTCTCTTCGATAGCCAAAAACACCCGGTCTTTGGTCTCCTGACTGACATAACCGTTGCCCGATAGCACCCGGGACACGGTGGCTTTCGATACGCCCGCCCGTCGTGCCACCTCTAGCATCGTCGTCATATTCATACCTTTGAAAAATTATCTGCCCGCAGTGTACTGCACCGCCTGGCGATTTTCAGCAATGGCGAAACGGGTGAATCTTTCATCAGGGCTATTTCCTGTGATCGGTTTCACGAATCAATCAAAAACAAAATCTAGATCTTGTAGCAACAAAATAAACACTTGATGATTATGTGGAACCGGTTTCCTATACAGCGTTTCATCTTTTGAAGCATTCAGGCGATGAACCATAAGTACCCTACTGATAAAACAGGATTTTCCGATGGCTAAAAATTATGCGGCTCTGGCGCAATCTGTGGTGAGCGCGCTTGGCGGCGTGGAGAATATCTCCGCCGTCACGCACTGCATGACCCGTCTACGCTTCGTGCTGAAAGATGACACGCTGGTTGATAGCGCGACGCTTAAAGGCATCAGCGGCGTGATGGGCGTGGTACGCACCGACAGCCAGTGCCAGGTGATTATTGGCAACACCGTCTCGCAGGCTTACCGCGAAGTGGTCAACTTGCTGCCGAACGACATGCAGCCAGCGGCCCCGGTCGGGAAACCGAAGCTGACCCTGCGTCGCATTGGTGCCGGGATCCTCGATGCGCTGATCGGCACCATGTCACCGCTGATCCCGGCGATTATCGGCGGATCGATGGTTAAGCTGCTGGCGATGATCCTCGAAATGACCGGCGTGTTGCCAAAAGGCGCACCGACGCTCACCATTCTGACCGTCATCGGTGACGGCGCCTTCTTCTTCCTGCCGCTGATGGTTGCCGCCTCTGCGGCAGTGAAATTCAAAACCAACATGTCGCTGGCGATTGCTATCGCCGGGGTGCTGGTGCACCCGAGCTTTATTGAGCTGATGGCGAAAGCCGCACAGGGCGAGCACGTCGAGTTTGCCTACATTCCGGTGACCGCCGTGAAATACACCTACACGGTGATCCCGGCGCTGGTGATGACCTGGTGCCTCTCCTACATTGAACGCTGGGTTGACAGAATTACGCCCGCCGTCACCAAAAACTTCCTGAAACCCATGCTGATCGTGCTGATCGCAGCGCCGCTGGCGATTCTGTTGATAGGCCCGATTGGGATCTGGATCGGTAGCGCCATCTCCGCGCTGGTGTACACCATTCACGGCTATCTGGGCTGGCTGTCGGTCGCCATTATGGGTGCGCTCTGGCCGCTGCTGGTGATGACCGGGATGCACCGCGTCTTTACCCCAACCATCATTCAAACTATTGCCGAAACCGGTAAAGAAGGCATGGTGATGCCGTCAGAAATCGGCGCCAACCTGTCGCTCGGCGGTTCGTCGCTGGCGGTAGCGTGGAAAACCAAAAACCCGGAACTGCGCCAGACCGCGCTGGCCGCCGCCGCGTCCGCCATTCTGGCCGGCATCTCAGAACCGGCGCTGTACGGGGTCGCCGTACGCCTGAAGCGCCCGCTGATCGCCAGCCTGATCAGCGGCTTTATCTGCGGCGCGGTCGCCGGTATCGCCGGACTGGCCAGCCATTCAATGGCCGCGCCGGGGCTGTTTACCAGCGTGCAGTTCTTCGACCCGGCTAACCCGATGACCATCGTCTGGGTGTTCGGCGTGATGGCGCTGGCGGTGGTGCTGTCGTTCGTGCTGACGCTGATCCTCGGCTTTGAGGACATTCCGGTAGAAGACGCCGCCGCCGAAGCACGCCAACGTCAGGCTAGCGCGCCGGTAAACGCCACAGCCGCACAAATTTCATAAATTTTTTAGCGAGGTAACGCATGTCGACATTTCCGCAAGGATTCCTCTGGGGCGGCGCCATTGCCGCTAACCAGGCCGAAGGAGCGTATCTTGAAGGCGGCAAAGGGCTGACCACCGTGGATATGATCCCGCACGGCGTCAACCGCCTGCCGGTCAAACTGGGCCAGGAGAAGCGTTTCACGCTGCGCGATGATGAGTTCTATCCCAGCCACCAGGCGATCGACTTCTATCATCGTTATAAAGAAGATATCGCGCTGATGGCCGAAATGGGCTTCGGCGTATTCCGCACCTCCATCGCCTGGAGCCGTCTGTACCCGAACGGCGACGAACTGACGCCGAATGAGGAAGGTATCGCCTTCTACCGCGATCTGTTCCGCGAATGTAAAAAATACGGTATCGAACCGCTGGTGACGCTGTGCCACTTCGACGTGCCGATGCACCTGGTGACCGAGTACGGCTCGTGGCGTAATCGCAAGATGGTGGAGTTCTTTACCCGCTATGCCCGCACCTGCTTTGAAGCATTCGACGGGCTGGTGAAATACTGGCTGACCTTCAATGAAATCAACATTATGCTGCACAGTCCGTTCTCCGGTGCGGGGCTGGTGTTCGAAGAAGGCGAAAATCAGGATCAGGTGAAGTACCAGGCCGCGCACCACGAGCTGGTGGCCAGCGCGCTGGCCACCAAAATCGCCCATGAGGTCAACCCGCAGAACCAGGTAGGCTGCATGCTGGCAGGCGGCAACTTCTACCCCTACTCCTGCAAGCCGGAAGACGTGTGGGCGGCGCTGGAGAAAGATCGCGAGAACCTGTTCTTTATCGATGTGCAGGCGCGCGGCCGCTACCCGGCCTACTCGGCTCGGGTGTTCCGCGAAAAAGGCGTGACCATCGCCAAAGAGGCCGGAGATGATGAAGCGCTTAAGCATACGGTCGATTTTGTGTCGTTCAGCTACTACGCCTCACGCTGCGCATCGGCAGACATGAACGCGAATAACACCAACGCGGCCAACATCGTGAAGTCGCTGAAGAACCCGTACATTGAGGCCAGCGAATGGGGCTGGGGTATCGACCCGCTCGGCCTGCGTATCACCATGAACATGATGTACGACCGCTACCAGAAGCCGCTGTTCCTGGTGGAGAACGGTCTTGGCGCGAAGGACGTCGTCAACGCCGATGGACAGATCGACGACGATTACCGCATCAGCTATTTACGCGAACATATCCGCGCCATGGGCGATGCCATCGAAGACGGCGTGCCGCTGATCGGCTACACCACGTGGGGTTGTATTGACCTGGTGGCGGCGTCGACGGGCGAGATGAGTAAGCGCTACGGATTCGTGTACGTCGACCGCGATGACGCGGGCAACGGGACGCTGGCGCGGACGCGTAAAAAATCGTTCTGGTGGTATAAGAAGGTGATAGCCAGCAACGGGGAAGATTTAGCGTAACGGCCCCCCTCTCCCTTTTAAGGGAGAGGGCTCGTTCAGTGCACTACTCCACATCCAGCAGCCACTTCTGCGCGGGCGTCAAGCGGCTGGCGGTTTCCGGGGTGAGCCAGCGGCGCTGATCCTGCTGCGCGGCGTCTGCCCGGTCGATGTACAGGCCGTGTAGCACGCGGCGGCGCGAACCTTCGCGGTTAGTCATGCCGCCGTGCCAGGCATGGGCGTTGTAAATCATCACGCTACCCGCAGGGGCTGCAAAAATCACTTCGTCCGGATGCGGTGCTTCCACATCTTGCAGCACGTCTTCCGGCAGCTCGGGGCGCAGGTGCGTGGCGGGGATAATACGCGGTGCGCCGTTCGCGGCGGAGAGATCGTCAATTGCCCAGATGGTGTTCACCAGGTGCACCTTCGGAAAATCTGGACGCGGCTTTTTCCAGTCGGCGTGCAGCGGCTGATGACCACCGTTGTACAGCGCCTCACGGGCGTTGAGGCTGGAAACTTTAAACGCGCCCCCAAAAATATAGCGGCACGCTGACAGAATCAGCGGATGCGCCCACACTTTCTCCCACACCACGCCTTTATTCACCAGGTTCGCCACCCGCGTCGCCGTCTCCTCCTGATGGTGCTCCACCGCCAGGTTTTCACCTTCTTTCTCCACCAGAAAATCAATTCGCTCGCGCATTGCGGCCAGCCAGTCGGCATCCGCTACGCCGTGAACGATCGTATAGCCCTGGGTATCCAGCTCGTGTTTCATCGTTGCTGACAGTCCGCCGTTGGCGCCCAGTGCATCCAGCCAGAATGCCGCTTGCTTGTCCATACCGCCTCTCTTTTGTTAACCATTTCACAACATGTATGAAAAGTTACTGCAGGCGTGGCCGCTATTCTGTATGAGATAGCTACACAACGCTGGATTTTTGTGTACAGCAAAATAAAGTGTGATGAGATTCAAAATCCAGAATAACAACAGGACATGAGCATGTCAGAGTCAACCCTCGTCCCCGTACTGGAACAGCTGCTTTCCCGCCAGGGAGACCTCGTCGTACGCTTCCCGCAAGCCTCGCAGCCCGCACCAGAGCTGGCGATGAGCGTATCGTTTCCCCGCCTTGAAATTGTGCTGGAAGGCGAGCTGCCGGATGGCTGCCTGGAAGCGCCGCTTGGGCCGCTGCAGGCGCTGTATATTCCCGGCGGGCGCTGGAATGCCCCACGGTGGCACGGCCCGGCGACGTCGCTGAGCATTCTGTTCAGCAAACAAAAACTGGGCTTCAGCCTTCAACGCTTCGACGGTAAAAAATTCGTTGAGATCCGCAAGCAGCACGTGGCGCGACTCGGCCCGCGGGTAGGCTCGTATCTACTGCTGGCGATGAATGAGCTGGCGATCCGCCCGGTGATGCCCACGACGCAGATAGTGCTCAGCGGCCTGCTCAGCCACTGTATCGATCAACTGACCCATCTGGCGGATACGGTCAGCAAAAGCAGAGAATTATTTCTGGCGATTCAGGAATATATCGACGAACACGCCGCCGGGGCGCTCAGCCGAGAGACGGTGGCGAAGAAATTTCATATCACGCCAAACTATCTGTCGCACCTGTTTCAGAAATCCAGCACCGTCGGCTTTAACGAATACCTCACCGCCGTTCGCCTGGAGTTAGCAAAGAAATTACTGCGCGGCTATGAACTGAAAATCAAAGAGATTGCCCACCACTGTGGCTTTGAGGACAGCAACTACTTTTGCCGCATCTTCCGCAAGCATACTGCCCGCTCGCCGTCGGAGTATCGTCGTCACTGCCGTACCCTGTAAGGCTATTTTTTGCGCCGATATTTCTCCGGCAGCTCGGGAACCGGGCGTCGGTCATCAATCAAATGGAGGATCGTGAGAAGCGGGTGACGCCAGAGCATCCGCGGACCCGCCCAGCGCATAATCTGTTTCATCTCTTCACGCTTTGCGGGTTGGTAGCAGTGCACCGGGCACTGCTTGCAGGCTGGCTTTTGTTCGCCGAACACGCATTTATCCAGCCGCTTATCGGCATAACGGTTCAGCATCTCGTAATGCTCAGCATCGTGCAACGCCTGCGGACAGCGGCGCTGATAAAGCGTAATCATGCTGCTGATTGTCCGTTTTTCACGATCGATGCGTTTGCCTGCCATAGCCCGTCCCTCATCAATAAAGATGCATTAATAATACACGTTTAATGGCGCATTCGCAGCCGCTTTATCCTTCGTGCTTATCCACATGCCCCAGCGGTTTTTCCGGGAAGCAAACGTCGCGCACCCGACGCTTGAGCTCGGCGGCGTCCGGGAAGCCATCGTCACGCTTGCGCTCCCACACCAGTTCATCCCCGACGGTAATGGCAAAAATCCCGCCGGTACCCGGTATCAGCGTTACGCAGGCAATATCGGTGCTGAAGGTGTGTAGCAGTTCCTGCGCCATCCAGCTGGCGCGCAGCATCCAGTTGCATTGGGAACAGTAGGTGATGGTAACAGCCGCTTTCTCGGTCATCGCTATCTCGGGAGAGTCAAAAAACAAAATTGTAATCAAATTGTTGCATGCAAGCAGGTTTATTTGCAAACCTTGTTGCAAATGATAACAACTATCATTACCATTCGCATCACTGAAAATTGGATAGCGTCAAAATGCTTACGGAAAAGCAGATTCTGGAAGTTACGCGTGAGCCAATACTAATAACGATGAAGGCATGGCAACTATGTACAAATCCATTCAATCAGAGGCGTGGCGCAAGAAAAGCCTACTGGTGACCTCTTTGCTCGCAGCAATCTATCAGACTTCCGCGGGCGCGGCTGAAACACAGGACAAAACCGCCGTCGACAGCGCGGAACAGATGACCGTCACCGCCCCCGCACCGGTACTCAAACCGGGCAGCCAGCACGCGGTAAGCGCGCAGGAGCTTCAGGACAAAGGGGCCAACGATTTTGGTTCCATTATGCGTTATGAACCGCTGATCGGCGCGACCGGCGCTAGCGGCGGATCCGGCAACGGCAAAAGCGGCTTCGACCGCGGCGGCTACACCGGCTACAACATTCGTGGCCTTGAGAGCAACCGCGTCGGCATCGACGTCGACGGCATTGCGCAGCCGAACGCCACCGGCCGCAGCTACGTCAGCCGCGCCGGCCAAAACACCTTCGGCATCGGCCGCGACTATATTGACCCGTACATGTACGGCAGCGTGGATATTCAATCTGGCGCGACCGACACCGAGACCGCCAATACTTCCATCGGCGGCAACGTCTCCTTCCAGCCGAAATCGGCGGACGACTATCTGCATCCAGGCAAAACCAGCGCTTTTAGCTACCGCAGCGAGTATGACTCGTCTGACCGCAGCTGGCACAATGGCCTGACGGCAGCGGGCGGCGACGAAACGCTGCGCGGCATTTTTGTCTACAGCCGCCGCGATGGCCAGGAGACCACCACCAACAGTTCGAGCGTGGACGCGTTCCCGGCGAACTGGCACTCCGACGCGTTTATGGCCTCTGGGATCTGGCAGCCTAACGATCAGCACAAACTGACCAGCACCCTCGACTACTACCATAAAACCAACCACACCCACTACGATGTGTGGGACAACGCTGGCGACAGTACCATCGGCAACGCACAGCAGACCAGCCAGACTCGCCGCTGGGGCCTGAGCCTGAAAGACGACTGGACGCCGATGAACGATTTCATCGACAGCATGTCCACCAAGGTCTATTACCAGCATACCGAAGCACACGACCGCACCTACATGCCAGACAGCACTACCGGCACGATGGAAACGGTCTACTCTGACTACGACACCGATACCTGGGGTATGCAGACAGCATTAGCAAAAACGCAGGGTCGTCACGATCTGAGCGCCGGTTTCAACGCCAGCACCACCAAAACCCAGCGTCCGTTCAGCCAGTCGCCGATCCCAAGCGTTTATAGCGAGATCATGCAGCCGGAAGCGGACAGCCGCGAGTACACGATCGGCGGCTTCCTGCAGGATCGGATCAACTTCGATCTCGACGGGCATAACTTTGCGGTGATCCCGGGCGTTCGCGTCGTGCACCAGTCCACCAAGCCGGAGAACCTCTCCAGCCTGACCACCAACAGCACGGTGCTGACCGAATCCTCGGTCTCCACGCTGTATGGCAAAAACGCTGATACCCAGGCGCTGCCGTCGCTGACCTTCCAGTACGACATTACGCCGCGCATGATGACCTATCTGCAGTACAAACGCGGTGCGGAGTTCCCGAACACCAGCCAGCTGTACGGTTCATGGAACCTCGGATCCAGCTACGCGGGCCGCGGTCAGTACGCGCTGATCGGCAATACCGATCTGAAAACCGAAACCAGCGACAACTTCGAGTGGGGCATGAAGGGCGAAGTGACCGAAGGGATCACCATGCGTACCGCGTTGTTCTACAACAACTATAAAGACTTTATCGCCTATACCCGCTACACCCGTTCCAACAACCCAACCCAGTTCGCCAACGTACCGTCGAACATCTACACCATTTATCAGGCGGAAAACCGTGATAAAGCCTATATCTACGGCGGTGAGATCAGCGCGAAATTCAACTTTGGCACCTGGTTTGAGCAGGTTGACGGCCTGAGCGCAACGCTGGCCTACGGCTACAGCGAAGGGAAGTCAAAATCCAGCTACTACGGCGACAAATACGTCGACCTCGATAGCGTTGCGCCGATGAAAGCGATCGTCGGCGTGGCGTGGGACGATCCGTCGAAAGTGTACGGTACCGCGCTGACCGCCACCTTCGTGAAAGGCAAACGCGCCACTGCCACCAACCGTGAGAGCTACGCTAACACCGGCAGCGCGATTACCGATTCCACCAGCGAATACATGCGCGTACCTGGCTACGGCATGCTCGACTGGACGGCCTACTGGCGCGTGGCGAAGAACGTCCGTATCAACGGCGGCGTGTATAACCTGACTGACCGTAAATACTGGGACTACCTGAGCAGCCGCAACATTGAAACGTCCACCAATCAGGACGCCAACGATAAGTCGCTGGCGGTGATGCCGGGCCGTACCTGGCAGTTGGGCGTCAACGTCGATTTCTGATAACAACATCAACAAAATCTGCCTCCGGCCGCTGGCCGGGGTAATGATAAGGAAGAGAGTTATGCAAAACGCATCAAATGAACTGTGGCAGCGCTATCAGGACGTCAAAGCCAGCGGTGCCGCCAAATACGCTCGCGATATCGCCGCCGTAATGGGGGTGAGCGAAGCAGAACTGACCGCAGCCCGCGTCGGCCACGATGCCGTTCGCCTGCAGGATAATGCGCGCGCGATCCTCGCTTCGCTGGAAAAGGTCGGCGAAACCAAATGCATCTGCCGCAATGAGTACGCGGTGCATGAGCAGGTTGGCGCGTTCACCCACCAGCACCTCGACGGCCACGCGGGCCTGGTACTCAACCCGCGCGCCCTCGACCTGCGCCTGTTCCTGAGCCAGTGGGCCAGCGCGTTTCACGTTAACGATGGGGGCCGCGAGAGCATTCAGTTCTTTGACCCGCACGGCGACGCGGTGCTGAAGGTCTATACCACTAACAACACGGACAGCGAGGCCTGGCAGGCGCTGATTGCCGAACAGGCCCAATCAACGCCAGCGCCGCTGGCGGTTCGTCTGGTGGAAAACGCGCGCTATGCCGACACGGCCGACGGCGCGGCGCTGGAAAAAGAGTGGCGCGCAATGACCGACGTCCACCAGTTCTTCGCGCTGCTGCGCAAGTACAACCTCTCGCGCCAGCAGGCTTTCCGCCTGGTCAACGACGACCTGGCCTGTCGCATCGATACTGATGCCCTGCCTCGCCTGCTGGAAACCCTGCAGCGGGACGGCAATGAATTTATGATTTTCGTTGGCAACCGCGGCTGCGTGCAAATCTTCACCGGCGTGCTGGAGAAGCTGACGCCAATGCGCGGCTGGATCAACATCTTCAACAGCGCCTTCACCCTGCACCTGCGTGAAGAGACCATCGACGAAGTGTGGGTGACGCGTAAGCCGACCGTTGACGGTCACGTCACCAGCGTAGAGCTATTTGCCAAAGACGGCACCCAGATTGCCCAGCTGTACGGGCAGCGCAGCGAAGGCCATCCGGAGCAGCAACGGTGGCGCACCCAGGTCGATAGCCTGACGGCGGAAGGGCAGACCGTATGAAACGACTGCTGATTCTGCTGGCGGCGCTGCCGCTGTTGGCTAACGCCGCCGAGCGTATTATCACCCTCGGCGGCGACGTGACGGAAATCGTCTACGCGCTGGATACCCAGTCGCAGCTGGTCGCTCGCGACAGCACCAGCACCTGGCCGACGGCGTCACAATCGCTGCCGGACGTCGGCTACCTGCGCCAGCTCAATGCGGAAGGCATTCTTTCCCTGCGCCCTACGCTGGTGCTGGCCAGCAGCCAGGCACAGCCGTCACTGGTGCTGCAAAAGGTAGAAGACAGCAAGGTGAAGGTGGTTAACGTACCGGGCGGCTACGACGCGGCGGCGATGGAGCGTAAAATCAGCGTTATCGCCGACGCGTTGGGTAAAGGCCCGCAGGGCGATGCCCTGCGTCAATCGCTGCATGACGATATGGCCAAAATTCCGGCCCAGCCGTTGAATAAGCGCGTGCTGTTTATCCTCAGCCACGGCGGTTCCGGCGCGCTGGTGGCCGGGCAGCGGACGGCGGCGGACGGCGCGATTAAGCTCGCGGGTCTGCAAAACGCCATGCAGGGCTTTGACCACTATCGCACCATGTCGCAGGAAGGCGTCATCGCCAGCCGGCCGGATCTGGTGGTGATTTCCGCCGACGGTCTAAAAGGCATGGGCGGCGAAGCATCGCTGTGGAAGTTGCCGGGTCTGGCGCAAACGTCGGCCGGGCGCGACAAGCAGGTGCTGGTGGTTGACGATATGGCCTTGCTCGGGTTCAGCCCGCGCACGCCGCAGGCGCTGCTGCAGCTGCGGCAAAAAGCGGAGCAGCTACCCTGATGCAAATCACCGTCTCCCGCCAGCTCTGGCTGATGGTCGCGCTGCTGATTAGCCTGACGCTGTTCGCCACCACCCTCGGCGCCATGCGGCTACCGCTCGCGAGCCTCTGGCCGTCCGGCGACGAGGTGCTGCGCCATATCTGGCTCACCATCCGTCTGCCGCGCGTGCTGCTGGCGCTGCTGGTAGGCAGCGCGCTGGCGCTCTCCGGCTGCGTGATGCAGGGGCTATTTCGCAACCCGCTCGCCGATCCGGGGCTGCTCGGGATCAGCAGCGGCGCGGCGCTGGCGGTGGCGTTCTGGCTGGTACTGCCGATTTCCGTACCGGTTCTGGTGGCGCTGTATGCGCCCATGCTGGCCGCGTTTATCGGCAGCCTGACGGTGATGGCAGTGATTTTTGTGCTCAGTAAGGCTGGCGACGGTTCGCTCTCGCGCCTGCTGCTGGTCGGTATTGCGATTAACGCCCTGTGCGGCGCGCTGGTGGGGATGCTGTCGTGGATCAGCAACGACGCGCAGCTGCGCCAGCTGTCACTATGGGGGATGGGCAGCCTGGGGCAGGCGGAGTGGCCGACGCTGTTGGTCTCCGCCACGCTGATTATCCCATCATCGCTGGTGGTGTGGTGGATGGCCGCGCGCCTCAATCTGCTTCAGTTGGGTGATGAAGAAGCGCACTATCTCGGCGTTAACGTCCGGGTGCTGCAGCGCGTGCTGCTGCTGTGTAGCGCGGTGCTGGTGGCGGCATCGGTGGCGATAAGCGGGGTGATTGGCTTTATCGGGCTGGTGGTTCCGCATCTGATGCGCATGTGGCTCGGGCCGGATCACCGCGGGCTGATCCCCGGCTCGCTGCTGGCGGGCGCCATTCTGCTGTTAATTGCCGATACCCTCGCCCGTACGGTTGCCGCGCCTGCCGAGATGCCGGTGGGGCTGCTGACCAGCCTGCTCGGCGCACCGTGGTTCTTGTGGCTTATATTCCGTCAGGAGAGGGGGGCCCATGGATAAGCACTATTCCGCCCGCGCGCTGTCGCTGCGTCTGGGCAAACGTCGGGTGATTGATGGCGTGTCGCTGGAGCTGCGGCGCGGCGAAGTCACCGCGCTGATTGGCCCCAACGGCGCGGGAAAATCGACCCTGCTGCGGCTACTTTCCGGCTTTCTCAACGCCGACAGCGGCGAGCAGAACATTGAAGGCAAACCGCTTACCGAGTGGTCGACTGCTGCCCTTTCCCGCCGCCGCGCGGTGATGCTGCAACGCACGCAGCTGAACGCCAGTTGGCCGGTGGAAACGGTGATCGCCATGGGGCGCGCGCCGTGGGGAGCGGAAGTGGACCCGGCGCTTATCCAGCGGGTGATGGCCGAAACCGGCTGTACCCATCTGGCGGGCCGTCTCTATCCGGCGCTCTCCGGCGGCGAACAGCAGCGCGTGCAGCTGGCACGCAGCCTGGCGCAACTGTGGCGCGACGATGGTCCGCAGGGATGGCTGTTTCTCGACGAACCAACCTCGGCGCTGGACCTGTTCTATCAACAGCACCTGCTGCGGCTGCTGAAGAAGCTGACCCGCCGCGGCGAGCTGCACGTGTGCATTGTGCTGCACGATCTCAACCTCGCCGCCCTGTGGGCCGACACTATTCTGTTGTTATATCAGGGCAAGCTGGTCGCCCAAGGCACGCCGCAGGAGGTGATTCAGCAGCCGGTGATTCACCGCTGGTACGGTGCAGACATCAGCATGAACCAGCACCCTGACGCGGCGGTACCGCAGGTCCATCTGGCCCCCTAGCGGCGGGGCCTTGCGACAGGGTGATTGCATAGGTGATTATTCTGTTATTCATTAAGCTCAGGAAACGTAACCCTGCTTTAGCGCGTAGATATAATCAATCGTGACCAGATTCACAATTGAATGCACAGTTAATAGACAAAAAAATAAATTATCATAATGTATGGGCGTGTCTGATGGAGAACATACATTATGAACATCCTGAATAGAACGTATAAAATTTCGAAGTGGTTTAATATTGACAACGTCATCGTCAATCACCGTCCTTAACTCCTCGAACGACTCCACGCCTGTATCATTGTAAATAGTGGTGTAACCGCTATTTCTGATATTCCATAAAAATCTATGCCTTTCTGTTTTATTACAGCGACGCTGCACGCCTTTTTAACAGGCCGTGTAGATTGATGCCGTAATATACCGAGAGCAGAGATGGTATTCGTATTGCGCCAATAAGTGGTTTTTCATATTTCATGAATAACCAGCGGGGAGCCGCGCGCTAAAAATAACGATTTAAGGATGACACCATGAATAACTTTAAACATCTGCCAGAACCGTTCCGTATTCGCGTCATTGAGCCAGTAAAACGTACCACCCGCGAACACCGCGAAAAAGCCATTATTCAGGCCGGGATGAACCCCTTCCTGCTCGACAGCGAAGACGTGTTTATTGACCTGCTCACCGACAGCGGCACCGGCGCGGTAACGCAAAATATGCAGGCAGCGATGCTGCGTGGCGATGAAGCCTATAGCGGCAGCCGTAGCTACTATGCGCTGTGCAATGCCGTAAAAGATATTTTTGGCTATCAGCACACTATTCCAACGCACCAGGGACGCGGCGCCGAGCAAATTTATATTCCGGTGCTCATCAAAAAACGCGAGCAGGAAAAAGGCCTCGACCGCAGCAAAATGGTGGCGTTCTCTAACTATTTCTTCGACACCACCCAGGGCCATAGCCAGATTAACGGCTGTACCGTACGTAACGTATATATTAAAGAAGCGTTCGACACCGCCGCGCGTAACGATTTTAAAGGTGATTTCGACCTGCAGGGTTTAGAGCACGGCATTGAAACGGTCGGCCCGAACAACGTGCCGTATATTGTCGCAACCATTACCTGTAACTCGGCGGGCGGCCAGCCGGTGTCGCTGGCGAACCTGAAGGCGATGTACGCGATTGCGAAGAAATACGATATTCCGGTAGTGATGGATTCGGCGCGCTTTGCGGAAAACGCTTACTTTATTCAGCAACGCGAACCGGGTTATCAGGACTGGAGTATTGAAGAGATCACCCGTGAAACCTATAAGTATGCGGATATGCTCGCCATGTCGGCGAAGAAAGATGCCATGGTGCCCATGGGCGGCCTGCTGTGTATCAAGGACGACAGCTTCTTCGACGTGTACACCGAATGTCGTACCCTCTGCGTCGTGCAGGAAGGCTTCCCTACCTATGGCGGGCTGGAAGGCGGCGCGATGGAACGTCTGGCCGTTGGTCTGTACGACGGGATGAATCAGGATTGGTTGGCCTACCGCATCACCCAGATTCAATATCTGGTCGATGGACTGGAAGCCATTGGCGTGACCTGTCAGCAGGCTGGCGGACACGCGGCGTTTGTCGATGCCGGTAAGCTGCTGCCGCATATTCCGGCCGACCAGTTCCCGGCTCAGGCGCTGGCCTGCGAGCTGTATAAAGTCGCGGGGATCCGCGCCGTAGAAATTGGTTCATTCCTGCTGGGCCGCGACCCGAAAACCGGCAAACAACTGCCGTGTCCGGCAGAACTGCTGCGCTTAACCATTCCGCGCGCGACCTACACCCAAACGCATATGGACTTTATTATTGAGGCCTTCGAACATGTCAAAGAGAATGCCCACAATATTAAAGGATTAACCTTTACCTACGAGCCTAAAGTGCTGCGCCACTTTACCGCCAAACTGACTGAAGTGTAATTAACCTAAACGCCAGTGGTTATATCCAGAATATAGCCACTGGCTTATTCATGCCTGGCATTACGATATTCCTGACAACAACAACGCATTCGCCGTTATCAATAAGGGAAAGCCATGGAAGAAAATTCAAATACAAAACATTCCTCATTCTGGGGAATTATGGTAATTGCCGGTACCGTAATCGGTGGCGGGATGTTTGCTTTACCGGTCGACCTTGCCGGAGCCTGGTTTTTTTGGGGGGCTTTTATTCTTATTATTGCCTGGTTTTCGATGCTGCACTCCGGGCTATTATTACTGGAAGCGAACCTGAACTACCCGGTAGGTTCCAGTTTTAATACCATTACCAAAGATTTAATTGGCGCGAAGTGGAACGTAATAAGCGGAATCACCGTCGCATTCGTACTGTATATTCTCACCTATGCCTATATTTCGGCAAACGGCGCCATTATCAGCGAAACTATCGCGATCAATACCGGAACGCACGTTAATCCGCGAATCGTCGGCATCGGCAGCGCGGTGTTTGTCGCGTGTATTCTGTGGGTCAGTTCGCTGGCTGCCAGCCGCATTACCTCTTTATTTCTTGGCATCAAGATCATCGCCTTTATCGTGGTATTTGGATCGTTTTTCTTCCAGGTTGACTACACGATCCTGCGCGATCTCGCCGCACCGGAAGCCAATAAAACCTACCTCCCCTATATTCTGATGGCCGTGCCGGTTTGCCTGGCCTCGTTCGGTTTCCATGGCAATATTCCCAGCCTGATTATCTGCTACGGCAAACGCAAAGATAAGTTGATTAAGAGCATCGTCTTTGGTTCGCTACTGGCCCTGGTCATTTATCTGTTCTGGCTTTACTGCACGATGGGCAATATCCATCGCAGCAACTTTAAAGAGATTATCGCCTCAGGCGGTAACGTCGACTCGTTGGTGAAGTCATTTTTAGGTACCAATCAGCACGGCGTCATCGAATTTTTCCTGCTGATCTTCTCCAACCTGGCGGTCGCGAGCTCTTTCTTTGGCGTCACGCTGGGGCTATTCGACTATCTGGCGGATTTATTCAAAATGGATAATTCGCCGTCCGGGCGATTCAAGACCCTGCTGCTCACCTTTTTACCGCCCGCCGCGCTGTATCTGATTTTCCCTAACGGCTTTATCTACGCCATCGGCGGCGCGGGGCTCTGCGCAACCATCTGGGCGGTGATCGTACCGGCGTTCCTCGCGCTAAAATCGCGCGAGCGCTTCCCGGACAAAATGTTCACCGTCTGGGGCGGCAAAGCGATTCCCGCGGTGGTGATTCTATTTGGCGTGATGGTTATTCTTTGCTGGTTCGGCAGCACCTTTAACCTGTTGCCGAGGTTCGGTTAACACCACTCCGGCGGCAGGTCGAATCGCCCGATTCAGCCTGCCGCCGGCTCGGCGAACATCCTACTGGAACAACTCTCCCACTTTCGTCTTCACCGCTTTCCCTGAAATACCTATCTCCGTTATCATAGCCACCCACTGCGACAAAAACGAAAATGAAAAAGTTCGCTTTCCACTTTTAACCAGGGACCTGGATTACACCCCATGAGTAAAATCGACAATCTCGACGCTCACACCCCGATGATGCAGCAGTACCTGAAGCTAAAAGCACAGCATCCGGAAATTCTGCTGTTCTATCGCATGGGCGACTTCTACGAAATGTTCTACGACGATGCGAAGCGCGCCTCGCAGCTGCTGGACATCTCGTTGACCAAACGCGGCGCTTCTGCCGGCGAACCGATTCCCATGGCGGGTATCCCGCATCACGCGGTAGAAAACTATCTCGCCAAGCTGGTCAATCAGGGCGAATCGGTCGCCATCTGCGAGCAGATTGGCGACCCGGCCACCAGCAAAGGGCCGGTTGAGCGCAAAGTCGTACGCATCGTCACGCCCGGCACCATCAGCGATGAAGCCCTGTTACAGGAACGTCAGGACAACCTGCTGGCAGCCATCTGGCAGGATAGCAAAGGCTACGGCTATGCGACGCTGGATATCAGCTCCGGCCGCTTCCGCCTGAGCGAACCGACCGACCGCGAAACCATGGCGGCAGAGCTGCAGCGCACCAACCCGGCCGAGCTGCTGTACGCCGAAGATTTTGCCGAGATGTCGCTCATTGAAGGCCACCGTGGGCTGCGTCGTCGCCCGCTCTGGGAATTTGAAATTGATACCGCGCGCCAGCAGTTGAACCTGCAGTTCGGCACTCGCGATCTCGTCGGCTTCGGCGTTGAAGGTGCGGCGCGCGGCCTGTGCGCCGCAGGCTGCCTGTTACAGTATGTCAAAGACACCCAGCGCACCTCGCTGCCGCATATTCGCTCCATCACCATGGATCGTCAGCAGGACAGCATCATCATGGACGCCGCGACCCGTCGCAATCTGGAGATCACCCAGAACCTCGCCGGCGGCTTTGAAAATACCCTCGCGTCGGTGCTCGATTGCACGGTCACGCCGATGGGCAGCCGTATGCTCAAACGCTGGCTGCATATGCCGGTGCGCGATACAAAAATTCTCACCGAGCGGCAGCAGACCATTGGCGCACTGCAGGATACCACCGCCGAGCTGCAGCCGGTGCTGCGTCAGGTTGGCGATCTGGAGCGTATTCTCGCACGTCTGGCGCTGCGTACCGCCCGTCCGCGTGATCTTGCCCGCATGCGCCATGCTTTCCAGCAGTTGCCGGAACTGCGCGCTCAGTTGGCTAGCGTTGACAGCGCGCCGGTACAGATGCTGCGCGAGAAAATGGGTGAATTTACCGAACTGCGCGAGCTGCTGGAGCGTGCCATCATCGATGCGCCGCCGGTGCTGGTTCGTGACGGCGGCGTGATCGCCCCGGGTTATAACGAAGAGCTGGATGAATGGCGCGCGCTGGCCGATGGCGCGACCGACTACCTCGACCGCCTGGAGATCCGCGAGCGCGAGCGCACCGGGCTGGATACGCTGAAGGTAGGCTATAACGCGGTTCACGGCTATTACATCCAAATCAGCCGTGGGCAGAGCCATCTGGCGCCGATTAACTATGTGCGCCGTCAGACGCTGAAAAACGCCGAGCGCTACATCATTCCCGAGCTGAAAGAGTACGAGGACAAAGTTCTGACCTCGAAAGGCAAGGCGCTGGCGCTGGAAAAACAGCTGTATGACGAGTTGTTTGAACTACTGCTGCCGCACCTGGCCGACCTTCAGCAAAGCGCCAGCGCATTGGCTGAGCTGGATGTGCTGGTCAACCTGGCGGAACGCGCCTATACGCTGAACTATACCTGCCCGACCTTTACCGATAAGCCCGGTATTCGGATTACCGAAGGCCGCCATCCGGTGGTAGAGCAGGTGCTCAACGAACCGTTTATCGCCAACCCGCTGAGTCTGTCGCCGCAGCGCCGAATGTTAATCATTACCGGCCCGAACATGGGCGGTAAAAGTACCTACATGCGCCAGACGGCGCTGATTGCGCTGCTGGCCTACATTGGCAGCTACGTTCCGGCGCAAAGCGTCGAGATTGGCCCTATCGACCGCATCTTCACCCGCGTCGGCGCGGCGGATGACCTGGCCTCCGGCCGCTCCACCTTTATGGTAGAGATGACCGAAACGGCCAATATTCTGCACAACGCCACCGAACACAGCCTGGTGCTGATGGATGAAATTGGTCGCGGCACCTCCACCTACGACGGTCTGTCGCTGGCGTGGGCCTGCGCGGAAAATCTGGCTAATAAGATCAAAGCGTTGACGCTATTCGCCACCCACTATTTCGAGCTGACCCAACTGCCGGAGAAAATGGAAGGCGTCGCCAACGTACACCTGGACGCGCTGGAGCACGGCGACACCATCGCCTTTATGCACAGCGTGCAGGATGGCGCGGCGAGCAAGAGCTACGGCCTGGCGGTGGCGCAGTTAGCTGGCGTGCCGAAGGAGGTGATTAAGCGCGCGCGCCAGAAGCTGCGCGAGCTGGAAAGCCTTTCGCCGAATGCGGCGGCCACGCAGATAGACGGCACGCAAATGTCGCTGCTGTCCGTACCCGAAGAGGTGTCGCCGGCGGTTGAGGCCCTGGAAGGTCTGGATCCGGACTCGTTAACGCCGCGTCAGGCGCTGGAGTGGATTTACCGTTTGAAAAGCATGGTGTAATCCATACCAACTGCCGGGCTGCCTAACGTGGCCCGGCACATTACACGCATTGATATTGAATATTAGGAAAAGAAGATAAAATCATATTGCATTAACTTTTATTCATTCAGTAACAATATATATCCAATTCCCTTCCCGCATTATCATATCGCTTCGTATCATAATGAGTTTATATTTATCATATTGATAATTTAGCACGAATGCCTTTCCATATTTTGCAGCAACTTCGTGATATATTTATATAGCGCTCACACTTCCTTATTCTCAATTATTTATTCCCCATTACTGGCGTAGTTATTGCCTGTTCTCAATATTGACCTAAATAGATTGATATTGAGGGAAGAGAAATGGGAACTCGAAGAACGGCCGCCGTTGGCGATACCTGCATGCGCGTCGATGCCATCGCAAAGGTCACCGGGCGAGCACGGTATACCGATGACTATGTGATGGCGGGCATGTGCTATGCAAAGTATGTTCGTAGCCCTATCGCACACGGCTATGCCAATAGTATTCACTGCGATGAAGCCAGAAGCCTGCCTGGCGTACTGGCGATATTTACCTGGGAAGACGTGCCTGCCATTCCCTTTGCCACGGCGGGCCACGCATGGGTATTAGATGAAGATAAGCGCGATGTCGCCGATCGCTACCTGCTCACTCGCCATGTGCGCCACCACGGCGATGCGGTGGCTATCGTGGTCGCCAGAGACGAACTGACCGCCGAGAAAGCGGCGCGGTTAGTCGAGGTCGATTGGCAGCCTCTCCCCGTGATTACCACGCCTGAAACCGCGCTCTCACCGGATGCCGTTAAGATCCATGAGGGCGGTAATTTACTGAAACAGAGCGAAATGTCCACAGGCGATGTGTCGCAGGCTATCGCGCAGGCCGATTATCAAATACAGGGACGCTATCAGACGCCGGTGATTCAACATTGCCACATGGAAGGCGTCACCTGCTTTGCCTGGATGGAGGAGGATTCGCGAATCACTATTGTCTCCAGCACGCAAATTCCGCATATCGTACGCCGCGTCGTGGCACAATCTCTGGGGCTATCCTGGTCGCAGGTCCGAATTATCAAGCCCTACGTTGGCGGTGGCTTTGGCAATAAGCAGGATGTGCTGGAAGAGCCGATGGCGGCGTTTCTGACCACAAAACTCGGCGGCATTCCGGTGAAAGTCGCCCTCAGCCGAGAAGAGTGCTTTCTGGCTTCCCGTACCCGGCATGCCTTTACGCTCAACGGCCAGCTCGGGATCGATCGAGACGGTACATTAAAAGGCTACAGCCTGGACGTACTCTCCAATACCGGCGCCTATGCCTCACACGGCCATTCGATCGCCTCCGCTGGGGGAAATAAAGTGGCCTATCTCTACCCGCGCAGCGCCTTTAGTTACCGTTCTACCACTTGTTACACCAATTTACCGTCCGCTGGCGCCATGCGAGGATACGGTGCGCCGCAGGTGGTCTTCGCCGTCGAATCCATGCTGGATGACGCGGCGGCGGCATTAGGACTGGATCCGTTGGACGTGCGCCTGCGCAACGCCGCGCGGGAAGGCGATACCAACCCGATTACCGGCAAAACAATCTACAGCGCCGGGCTGCCGGAGTGCCTGCTAAAAGGCCGTGAGCTCTTTGAATGGGATAAGCGCCGTGAGGAGTGTCAGCATCAGCAGGGACGCATTCGTCGCGGCGTCGGCGTCGCCTGCTTCAGCTATACCTCCAATACCTGGCCCGTTGGCGTAGAGATAGCCGGTGCGCGCCTGCTGATGAATCAGGACGGGAGAATTCACGTCCAGAGCGGCGCCACGGAAATCGGCCAGGGCGCAGATACCGTCTTTAGCCAAATGGTCGCCGAAACCGTCGGCGTTCCTGTCAGCTTCGTTCACGTTATTTCAACGCAGGATACCGATATTACCCCCTTCGACCCTGGCGCATTCGCCTCGCGCCAAAGCTATGTCGCCGCCCCTGCGCTGCGTCAGGCCGCACTGCAGTTAAAAGAAAAAATTATCGCCCATGCCGCGGAGATGCTCCATCAATCCGCCATGAGCCTGACGCTGGAGAAAGGTTTTATCGTCCTTATCGACCGCCCGGAAACACCGCTGTTATCCATACAGGAGCTGGCGATGGATACGTTTTATCACCCCGATCGCGGCGGCCAGCTGTCGGCAGAGTGTTCGGTAAAAACCACCACTAACCCACCGGCGTTTGGCTGCACCTTTGTCGACTTGAGCGTGGATCTGGACCTGTGCAAAGTGACCATCAACCGCATGCTTAACGTTCATGACTCCGGGCGTATTCTCAACCCGCTGCTGGCGGAAGGCCAGGTTCATGGCGGCATGGGAATGGGGATCGGCTGGGCGCTATTTGAGGAGATGATCATTGATGCACAAAGCGGCATCGTGCGTAACCCAAACCTGCTGGACTACAAAATGCCGACCATGCCGGATCTGCCGCCCCTGGAAAGCGCCTTTATCGAAACGCAGGAGCCGCAGTCCGCTTACGGGCATAAATCACTGGGTGAGCCGCCGATTATTCCCGTCGCCGCTGCCATTCGTAACGCTGTCAGAATGGCGACCGGCGTGGCCATTAATACGCTGCCGCTGACGCCCAAACGGTTGTTTGAAGAATTTCACCAGGCCGGTCTGATTTAAGGATAACACCATGTTTGATATAGCCACTTATCATCGTGCAGCCAACATCGCCGAAGCGATCGGCCTGCTGCTTAACCACCCGCAGGCAAAATTGCTCGCGGGGGGCACCGACGTCCTGATTCAACTGCATCATCACAATGCGCGCTACCGTCACATTATCGATATTCATGGCCTGGACGAACTGCGCGGTATCGCCTTCACCCAAGGAGGCGATCTGCGTATCGGTTCAGCAACGACCTTCACTGAATTGATTGAACACCCTCTGACACAGCGGCACCTGCCCGCCCTGTGCGCAGCGGCGGCGTCCATTGCTGGCCCGCAGATACGCAACGTCGCGACCTATGGCGGCAATATCTGCAATGGAGCCACCAGCGCCGACTCAGCAACCCCAACGCTGATTTATGAGGCGATGCTGGAGATCCACTCTCCTGAAGGCATCCGCTATACCCCAATTAGCGGTTTCCATACCGGGCCGGGTAAAGTTGCCCTCGAGCAGGGGGAGATCGTCGCGGCGTTTCACTTCCCCGCACAGCCTGACGAAAATATCGGAAGTGCGCATTTTAAATACGCCATGCGCGATGCGATGGATATTTCAACCATTGGCTGCGCGGCGCGCTGCCGCCTGCATAACGATGGCATTAGCGAGCTGCGCCTCGCTTTCGGCGTAGCGGCGCCTACCCCAATTCGCTGTCAGCACGCCGAGAACACCGCGCGCAATGCGCCGCTCACGCAAGCCACGCTGGACGCTATCGGCGAGGCGGTGTTGCAGGACGTCGCCCCACGTTCGTCCTGGCGCGCCAGTAAAGAATTTCGCCTGCATCTCATTCAAACCATGACCAAAAAAGTGGTTAGCGAGGCCGTCGTTGCGGCCGGAGGAAAGCTGCTATGAAGCACACTGACAGAATCACGCTGGCATGCACCATTAACGGCATCTCGTTTGAAGGCGGCGTTGCGCCGGGTATGCCGCTGTCTGAGCTGCTCCGCGAACAAGGGCTCCTTAGCGTCAAGCAGGGCTGCTGCGTAGGTGAATGCGGCGCCTGCACCGTTCTGGTTGACGATGTAGCCATTGATAGCTGCCTGTATCTGGCGGCCTGGGCGGCCGGTAAGCATATTCGTACGCTGGAGGGAGAGGCATGCGGCGAAAAAATATCGCCGATACAGCACGCCTATGCGACATCGGGCGCCGTACAGTGCGGCTTCTGCACGCCAGGGCTTATCATGGCAACCACGGCCATGCTCGCCAAACCGCACAATTCGCCGTTAACCATCCTGGAAATTCGTCGGGGGCTGGCGGGAAATTTGTGCCGCTGTACGGGTTATCAAATGATTGTGGATACCGTTCAGCGCTGCGAACAAGAAAAGTGAGCCAAAAAGAGAGACAAGGATGTCTCTCAAACTGCTGGCAAAGTATGGAGCCGTGTTTGTGTCGGGTGGCGACTGCGTCTTACCCGACCAACAAATAGCATGATATCAATATGTCGTAGAAACACGGTTTAGTGCTATCAGGCAAGGGGTTTGTCAGCAATCTCAGAAACAAAGATGTCTCTTATCTATCGCCTATATTCTCCATCAATCTTTCGCCGTTATTTTTATCATTATCATAATGAGAGATTCTCACCGCTATCGAGAAAATAATGCAACCAAAAAAATGAGAGTTCCTGCCGCCGCAAACCACGCGAAGCCCCCCAGACCAACTGCGATATATTTCACAAAGTAGATTCAGGATTAGAAGTTACTCACATAATTTTATTTTAATACCTCCGTTGCGCAAGAGTGGTGCGAATGTTGCTGCATATCCCTCAATTTCAATTGACAACTCATCTATGCACAGGCCGTTAAGGCCGCAACCGATATATACCCTCTGTCCTGACCAAAGAGGGGAGCACGAGGAACGTTTATGATCGAACAATTTTTCAAACCGGACTCCGTCGAGCAGGCGCTAGAACTGAAGCGCCACTACCAGGATGACGCCGTCTGGTTCGCTGGCGGTAGCAAACTCAACGCCACGCCGACGCGCACCGAAAAACGTATCGCTATTTCTCTGCAGGATCTGGAACTGGCATGGGTAGACTGGGACAACGGTAAGCTGCGCATTGGCGCGATGACCTCCTTGCAAACGTTACGCGATACCCCTTTTATCCCCAATGCATTACACGACGCTCTCGGCTTTATCTACTCCCGCCACCTGCGCAATCAATCCACCATCGGCGGTGAAATTGCCGCCCGGCAGGAAGAGTGCGTTTTACTGCCCGTACTGCTGGCGCTGGATGCCTTACTGCTCTTCGGAAACGGCGAAACGCTATCGCTGGAAGATTATCTGGTTAATCCTGGCGATCGCCTGCTTACCGAAATAGTGATTCAAGACCCTTACCGAACCTGTGCCACCCGCAAAATCAGCCGCTCACAGGCCGGGTTAACCGTTGTGACCGCCGCCGTGGCGCTTACCGATCACGACGGCATACGCATCGCCCTCGATGGCGTCTGCGCTCAGTCGCAGCGCCTGCGCGATGTCGAAAAACAGCATCGGGAAGGAAATTCGCTGGAGCAAGCTGTCAGCGCGGCGATTTTCCCGCAGGAAGACCTGCGCGGCAGTGTTGCCTATAAACGCTATATCACCGGTGTCGTCGTAGCGGATCTGTATGCCGATTGCCTGCAAATGGGGGAGGAAATAGCATGATTGTTCATTTCACGCTCAACGGTACGGCTCAGGAGATAAAGGTTAATCCCGGCGAAAACGTACAGAAAATGCTGTTTAATCTTGGTCTGCACGCGGTGCGTAACAGCGACGACGGCTTTGGTTTCGCAGGATCCGACGCCATTCTTTTTAATGGTCATATTGTCAACGCATCGTTATTGATCGCCGCCCAACTGGATCAGGCAAAAATTTTCACTGCGGAATCACTGGGTAAGTGGAACGAGCCGAGCCTGGTGCAGCAGGCAATGATAGACGTCGGCGTTGTGCAGTCTGGCTATAACGACCCCGCTGCCGCGCTTATCATCACCGATCTCCTTGATCGGATCCCCACCCCCAGTCGCGAAGAGATCGACGATGCGCTGTCCGGTTTATTCAGCCGTGATGCGGGCTGGCAGCAATATTATCAGGTAGTTGAACTGGCCGTGGCCCGTAAAGCCGACCCAAACGCCTCGTTGGAAATTGCTCCAACATTCCGTGACGATCTCACCGTCATTGGTAAGCTGCATCCTAAAACGGATGCCGCCAAAATGGTGCAGGCGAAACCGTGCTACGTCGAAGATCGCATCTCCGCAGATGCCTGTGTCATCAAAATGCTGCGCAGCCCGCACGCGCATGCGCTGATTAGCCATCTTGATGTCAGCCGCGCGGAAGCCCTGCCGGGCGTTGTCCACGTCATTACCTGGCGCAACTGCCCCGATCTCTACTACACCCCCGGCGGGCAAAGCGCGCCGGAACCCTCGCCGCTCGATAGACGCATGTTTGGTAAAAAACTGCGCCACGTCGGCGACCGGGTGGCTGCCGTCGTCGCGGAAAATGAAGAGATTGCACTGGCCGCGCTCAAGCTCATCGACGTTGAATACGAAGTCCTGAAGCCTGTCATGTCGATTGATGAAGCCATGGCGGAGGATGCACCTATCGTACACGACGAGCCGGTTGTGTACGGCGTAGGCGCGCCGGATACGCTGGAAGGTGATAACCTGCACGCCGCACAGCGCGGCGAGCACATGATCGTGAACTTCCCGATCGGCGCACGCCCGCGTAAAAATATCGCCGCCAGCATCCATGGCCACATCGGCGATATTGAGAAAGGTTTTGCCGATGCCGACGTGATCATTGAACGTACCTACCGTTCGACCCAGGCCCAGCAATGTCCGGCAGAAACCCACATCTGCTTTACCCGTATGGACGGCGATCGGCTGGTGATTCATGCGTCAACCCAGGTGCCGTGGCACGTACGTCGCCAGGTGGCACGCCTCGTCGGCATGAAGCAACACAAGGTTCATGTCATTAAAGAGCGCGTTGGCGGTGGATTCGGTTCAAAACAGGATATTCTGTTAGAAGAGGTTTGCGCCTGGGCGACCTGCGTCACAGGGCGTCCGGTCTATTTCCGCTATACCCGCGAAGAGGAGTTTATTGCTAACACCTCACGCCACGTCGCCAAAGTGACGGTAAAACTGGGGGCGAAAAAAGATGGCCGCCTGACCGCCGTGAAGATGGATTTCTGCGCCAACACCGGGCCGTATGGCAACCACGCTCTGACGGTGCCGTGTAACGGCCCAGCGCTGTCACTGCCGCTGTACCCTTGCGATAACGTCGATTTCCAGGTCACCACCTACTACAGCAATATTTGTCCAACCGGCGCTTATCAGGGCTATGGCGCGCCAAAAGGCAATTTCGCACTGACGATGGCTCTGGCGGAGCTGGCGGAGCAGCTGCAAATCGATCAGCTGGAGATGATTGAGCGCAACCGCGTGCACGAAGGGCAGGAGCTAAAAATTCTTGGGGCGATTGGTGAAGGTAAAGCGCCAACCTCAGTACCGTCCGCTGCCAGCTGCGCGCTGGAAGAGATTCTGCGTCAAGGTCGGGAAATGATTCAATGGTCATCGCCCAAACCACATCAAGGTGACTGGCGCATCGGACGCGGCGTAGCGATTATCATGCAAAAGTCAGGGATCCCGGATATCGATCAGGCAAACTGTCTCATCAAGCTGGAATCTGACGGTACCTTTATCGTTCAGTCCGGCGGCGCCGACATCGGTACAGGGCTGGATACCGTCGTCGCCAAGCTGACGGCAGAAGTACTGCACTGCCCGCTGTCCGACGTGCAGGTGATCTCCGGCGACACCGATAGCGCGCTATTCGATAAAGGGGCCTATGCCTCGTCGGGCACCTGCTTCTCCGGCAACGCGGCGCGTAAAGCGGCGGAAAATCTACGTGACAAAATCCTCGTCCACGGCGCGCAAATGCTGAATGAGCCGCTGGAGGATGTGAGTATCGCTGCGCCGGGCGTGGTTCGCGGCAAGCAAGGTGAAGTGAGCTTTGGTGATATTGCCCATCAGGGCGAAACCGGCACAGGTTTCGGCGCGCTTTCCGCCACCGCCTGCTATATCACGCCTGATTTCGCCTTCCCTTACGGCGCCAACTTTGTCGAGCTGGGGATCAATACCCGCACCGGTGAAATTCGCCTCGATAAGTTCTACGCTCTGCTCGACTGCGGCACCCCGATTAACCCGGAGCTGGCGTTGGGGCAAATCTATGGCGCTACGCTGCGCGCCATTGGCCACAGCCTGAGCGAAGAAATTATCTACGATGCCGAAGGCCACCCGCTCACGCGCGACCTGCGTGCCTACGGCGCACCTAAAATCGGCGATATTCCCCGTGATTTCCGCGCGGTACTGGTGCCCAGCGATGATAAAGTCGGGCCTTTTGGCGCTAAGTCCATCTCTGAAATTGGCGTTAACGGCGCCGCACCGGCGATTGCCACCGCCATTCACGACGCCTGCGGCGTCTGGTTACGCGAATGGCACTTTACCCCAGAAAAAATACTGCATGCATTAGGAAACATGTAACGACAGCGGGCCGCTACGGCGGCCCGTTTAGATACCCGAATCTATTCAAATGAAGGTTGCAGAGTGAATTGAGATGTCGCGTTCTCAGGGTTTCCTGTACCTAAAATTCGCGAAATACAATCCCAGAATCAGATGATCAAATTTACTTTAGAAGGAGTGAAGGGATGTCTGATATAACTCGCACCGGTTCCGATCTTATTTATGAGCTGGAAGATCGGCCACCGTTTCATCAAGCTATTATTGGCGCGGTAACCCATTTATTAGCTATTTTCGTCCCGATGGTGACACCCGCATTAATCGTTGGCGCGGCGTTGCAACTTTCCGCAGATACCACCGCTTATCTGGTGTCGATGGCGATGATCGCCTCCGGTATCGGCACCTGGCTACAGGTTAATCGCTACGGTATTGTCGGTTCCGGTTTGTTATCAATCCAGTCGGTTAACTTCTCTTTTGTCACCGTAATGATTGCGCTCGGCAGCAGCATGAAAAATGACGGGTTTCATGAAGAATTGATTATGTCTTCGCTGCTCGGAATCTCCTTTGTCGGCGCCTTTCTGGTCGTCGGCGCATCTTTTATTTTACCCTATTTACGTCGGGTGATTACGCCGACCGTCAGCGGTATTGTGGTGCTGATGATTGGCCTGAGCTTAATCAAAGTCGGTATTATTGATTTTGGCGGCGGCTTTGCAGCCAAAAGCAGCGGAACGTTCGGCAGCTACCAGCATATTGGCGTCGGACTATTAGTGCTGATCGTCGTGATTGGCTTCAACTGCTGTCGTAGCCCTCTGTTGCGCATGGGCGGTATCGCCATTGGCTTATTTGTGGGCTACGTTGTTTCATTATGTCTGGGAATGGTGGATTTCAGCACCCTGCAGAATTTGCCACTCATCACCATTCCTACCCCGTTCAAATACGGTTTTCACTTTAGTTTTCACCACTTTCTGGTGGTTGGCACCATTTATTTACTCAGCGTGCTGGAAGCCGTTGGGGATATTACCGCCACCGCGATGGTGTCGAACCGCCCGATTCAGGGAGACGAATACCAGTCGCGCCTGAAAGGCGGCGTGCTGGCCGATGGGCTGGTATCGGTTATTGCGTCCGCCGTGGGGTCGCTGCCGCTCACTACTTTTGCGCAAAATAACGGCGTGATCCAAATGACCGGCGTTGCCTCTCGCTACATTGGGCGCGCCATCGCCGTGATGCTGGTGGTGCTGGGGTTGTTCCCGGTCATCGGCGGTTTCTTTACCACCATTCCTTCGGCGGTGCTCGGCGGCGCGATGACGCTGATGTTCTCCATGATAGCCATCGCCGGGATCCGCATCATCATCACCAACGGGCTCAAACGTCGCGACACCTTAATTGTCGCCACCTCATTGGGATTAGGGCTTGGCGTCTCCTACGATCCCGAAATTTTCAAAATATTGCCAGCATCAATTTATGTCCTGGTAGAAAACCCTATTTGCGCGGGTGGATTGACCGCCATCATCCTGAATCTCATTCTTCCCGGCGGTTATCGGCCAGAAGAGATTTTACCGGCAGCCTCCTCTGCGAAGGATTCGTTTTAAATCTGAAAGGAATTTGTCATGGCCGAAGAACAGACATTAAAAGCCGTACGCGGTAGCTTTATCGACATTACACGAACCGTTACCCACCCGGAGGAGATCGAGTCGGCGTTACGTTTCGTTGAAGATGGGCTACTGCTGATCGCAAACGGGAAAGTGGAATGGTTTGGGAAATGGGAAGACGGTAAGCATCGCATTCCTAACACCATCCGCATCCGCGACTATCGCGGGAAATTAGTCGTGCCGGGATTTGTCGACACCCATATTCACTACCCACAAAGTGAAATGGTCGGCGCCTACGGCGAACAGCTGCTGGAATGGCTGAACAAGCACACCTTCCCAGCGGAGCGCCGCTATCAGGATCTCGAATATGCCCGCGAAATGTCGACCTTCTTCATCAAACAGCTGCTGCGTAACGGCACCACGACCGCGCTAGTGTTCGGCACGGTACATCCGCAGTCGGTCGATGCGTTATTTGAAGCGGCAAGCCATATCAATATGCGCATGATTGCCGGTAAGGTCATGATGGACCGCAACGCGCCCGATTACCTGCTTGATGACGCGCAAAGCAGCTATCTGCAAAGCAAGGAGTTGATTGAGCGCTGGCATAAAAACGGCCGCCTGCTCTACGCCATTACGCCGCGCTTCGCCCCAACCTCGACGCCGGAACAGCTGGCGATGGCACAGCGCCTGCGCGAAGAGTACCCCGATACCTGGGTGCATACTCATCTCTGTGAAAACAAAGATGAAATTGCATGGGTAAAAGCGCTGTACCCCGAGCACGACGGCTATCTCGATGTTTATCACCAGTATGGTTTAACCGGAAAAAACTGTGTTTTCGCCCACTGCGTCCATCTGGAAGAAAAAGAGTGGGATCGTCTCAGCGAAACGGATTCCAGCATCGCGTTCTGTCCAACCTCCAACCTGTATCTCGGCAGCGGGCTGTTTAATCTCCAAAAATCCTGGCACAAAAAAGTCAAAGTGGGGATGGGCACGGACATTGGCGCCGGAACCACATTCAATATGCTGCAAACGCTGAATGAAGCCTACAAAGTGGTGCAACTACAGGGCTACCGCCTTTCGGCCTATGAAGCGTTTTATCTCGCCACCCTGGGCGGCGCAAAAGCGCTTGGGCTGGAGAATCTGATTGGCAACTTCGCTCAGGGTAAAGAGGCCGACTTTGTCGTGCTGGAGCCTACCGCAACACCGTTGCAGCAGCTGCGCTATGACAACTCCGTCACGCTGGCCGACAAGCTGTTCGTCATGATGACACTGGGCGACGATCGTTCCATCTATCGTACCTATGTCGATGGCAGACTCGTTTATGAGCGCAACTGATTGATTTTAAAATCTATTAAATAGAAACCTTTTACTCTATTCTGAGGGCGTTATTATGTCTGGAGATATACAGCAAGCACCCAGCGCCTCGTCACCGCGCGGCACACTCGATGCGTATTTCAAAATTTCAGCGCGTGGGAGCAGCGTTCGCCAGGAGATTCTGGCCGGGTTAACCACGTTTCTGGCTATGGTGTATTCCGTCATCGTCGTACCTGGTATGCTGGGTAAGGCCGGTTTCCCTCCGGCGGCGGTATTTGTCGCAACCTGCCTGGTTGCTGGGTTTGGGTCACTACTGATGGGTCTATGGGCTAACCTGCCGATGGCGATCGGCTGCGCCATCTCCCTGACCGCGTTTACCGCCTTTAGCCTGGTGCTGGGGCAGCATATTAGCGTGCCCGTCGCCCTCGGCGCCGTATTCCTGATGGGGGTTATCTTTACCGCCATTTCCGTCACCGGGATACGAACGTGGATCCTCCGCAACCTCCCTATCGGCATTGCGCACGGCACGGGTATCGGCATTGGGCTATTTCTGCTGCTGATTGCCGCAAACGGTGTAGGTATGGTCATTAAAAATCCGCTGGAAGGGCTGCCCGTCGCGCTGGGATCCTTTACCTCATTCCCGGTACTGATGAGCCTGCTTGGCCTGGCGGTGATTTTTGGCCTCGAAAAATGCAAGGTTCCAGGCGGGATCCTGTTGGTTATCATCATCATCTCGATCATTGGTCTTATTTTCGATCCCGACGTACAGTATCACGGCCTGGTGGCGATGCCGAGTTTGAGCGATGCCGATGGTAAGTCACTGATTTTCAGCCTTGATATTATGGGAGCGCTGAAGCCAACGGTACTGCCCAGCGTACTGGCGCTGGTGATGACGGCAGTATTCGACGCCACGGGGACCATCCGCGCCGTCGCCGGTCAGGCTAATCTGCTGGACAAAGACAATCAGATTATTAATGGCGGTAAAGCGCTAACCAGCGACTCAATCAGTTCGGTCTTCTCCGGTCTGGTGGGTGCCGCGCCTGCTGCGGTGTATATCGAATCCGCCGCCGGTACGGCCGCTGGCGGCAAAACCGGGTTAACGGCCGCCGTTGTCGGCTGCCTGTTCCTGGCCATTTTATTTTTATCGCCACTCTCCTATCTGATCCCAGGCTATGCCACCGCACCAGCGCTGATGTACGTCGGACTGTTGATGCTCAGTAACGTCTCAAAGCTTGATTTTAATGACTTTATTGATGCGATGTCCGGATTGGTTTGTGCGGTATTTATCGTGCTGACCGGTAATATCGTCACCGGCATTATGCTCGGCTTTGTGACGCTGGTCGTTGGGCGCGTGGTCGCGCGTGAATGGCAAAAACTGAATATCGGTACAGTGATAATCACTCTTGCGCTGGTTACATTTTATGCTGGCGGATGGGCAATCTGACAAAAAAAACCACTCCGCGTATCGCTGCGCGGAGTGGAACAATCAGTAAAAAAGGCGAGCGATTTTAACGCTTATCTTCCGCCAGCAGAGGCGGAATGCTCGGCACCATTGGCGCGTCGTCGATATCCTTCTGCGTCATTCGGAACGCTTCCGGATAATGCTCGCGACTGGTGCGGCGTAGCGGCTCGGTATCGCGCCAGGTGTACAGACAGTGCTGGCACTGGTATACGGTCCAGACACCTTTCACCGGCGATTTCGCCATCACTTCAATATGCTCATCGGCGCAACGTGGACAAATCATCTTTTCCTCCTTACTTACGGTTAGCCAGCATAGCGGTCAGTTTTTCAGCCCAGGCCTTGGTTTCCGGCAGGTCTTGTACGGGCTGGCTATAGTGACCGCGGTTGTCCGGCGCAACCGGGGTGGTGGCGTCGATAATCAGTTTGTCGGTGATGCCCGCCGGGCTTGAGCCCGGATCCAGTTCCAGTACCGACATATTCGGCAACTGTACCAGGTCACCCGCCGGGTTAACTTTTGACGATAGCGCCCACATCACCTGCGGCAGGTTGAACGGGTCGACGTCTTCATCAACCATAATCACCATTTTCACGTAGCCCAGACCGTGCGGCGTGGTCATCGCACGCAGCCCCACCGCGCGGGCAAAACCGCCGTAGCGTTTTTTCGTGGAGATAATCGCCAGCAGACCGTGGGTGTACATGGCGTTTACCGCCTGCACTTCCGGGAACTCCGCCTTCAGCTGCTGGTAGAGTGGTACACAGGTCGCCGGGCCCATCAGGTAGTCAATTTCGGTCCACGGCATGCCGAGGTACAGCGATTCAAAAATCGGTTTGGTGCGATACGAAACTTTATCGATGCGCACCACGGTCATGTTACGACCGCCGGAGTAGTGGCCGGTGAACTCACCGAACGGTCCTTCAATTTCACGCTTGCGGCCTTCAATCACCCCTTCGAGGATCACTTCAGAGCCCCACGGCACGTCGAAACCGGTCAGCGGCGCGGTGGCAATCGGATACGGGCTTTCACGCAGCGCGCCGGCCATTTCATATTCTGACTGGTCGTACTTCAGCGGCGTAGCGCCCATCAGGGTAATAATCGGGTCGTTGCCCAGGGTAATCGCAATCGGCAGATCTTCGCCACGCTCTTCCGCTTTATGCAGGTGTAGCGCGATGTCGTGCATCGGGACCGGCTGCAGGCCCAGCTTACGCTTACCTTTCACTTCCATACGGTAAATGCCGACATTCTGCTTACCGAAGTTATCTGGATCCAGCGGGTCGCGCGAGACGACGCACGCTTTATCGAGGTAAAAACCGCCGTCGCCGTCGTTCAGGCGGAACAGAGGCAGAATATCGAACAGGTTAATGTCTTCGCCGTCGACGGTGTTTTCCGCCCACGCCGGGTTAGCGCGGCGCTCCGGCGCAATCGGGAATTTATCCCAGCGGCGAATAAACTCATCAATCTGTTTTTTCACCGGCGTGTTGATTGGCAGCCCCATAGAGATAGCGTGGTTCTGCCAGGAGCCGATGGTATTCATCACAACGCGAGCATCGGTAAAGCCGCGAATGTTATCAAACCACAGCGCGGGCGCACCGTCGCCAATGCGGCCTGTTGCATTGGCCGCGGCGGCCAGATCGGGCTCGGCATTGACCTCTTCACTGATTTTCAGTAGTTGTCCCTGGTCTTCCAGCGCCTGCAAGAACCCACGTAAATCATCAAAAGCCATTATGCATTCTCCTGTGAATATTGGTTCGCCGCCGGTAAACCCTGCCAGCGACGGGCCTTGTCATGTTTGAGGCCAAACTGATCGAGCACGCGGGTCACCACGTGCTGCACGATGTCGTCCACCGTTTCCGGATGGTTATAAAACGCGGGCATGGGCGGCACCATGGCCACCCCCATGCGCGAGAGCGCCAGCATGTTTTCCAGATGGATAGTGCTGAGCGGCATTTCGCGAGGCACCAACACCAGCTTGCGCCCTTCTTTCAGCACCACATCCGCGGCACGCCCCACCAAACCATCCGCATAACCAGCGCGAATACCGGCCAGCGTCTTCATACTGCACGGGATAACAATCATGCCGTCGGTCTGAAAAGAGCCGGAAGAGATAGTCGCGGCCTGATCGGCCGGGCTGTGGCTGAAGTCGGCCATGGCGGCGACATCGCGTGCGCTCCACGGAGTTTCCAGTTCGATGGTGGTTTTGGCCCATTTCGACATCACCAGGTGCGTTTCCACCTCCGGCATGCCTTGCAACGCTTGCAGCAGCGCAACCCCCAACGGCGCGCCGGTTGCTCCCGTCATGCCAATAATCAGTCTCATCTCTCACCTCATTTCGTTCGTGTACGAACAATATGGTTAAGCTACTCCTGTTGGACGAGTCTGGCAAGGCTGTTCCGCTAAGCTCGCATTTTTTGTTCAATGAGTCGGGAGCGGCTATCATAAGCGCAGATACATTGCCGGAGAGCGATCATGGAGATCAAAAACGAAGCGTTTCACCTGCTCCGCCATCTTTTTCAGCAGCATACATCACGCTGGCAGCACGAGTTGCCGGAACTCACCAAGCCGCAGTATGCGGTCATGCGCTCCATCGCCGAATGCCCGGGCATTGAACAAGTGGCGTTGACCAGCGTGGCGGTCAGCACCAAGGCGACGCTCGCTGAAATGCTGAGCCGAATGGAAGCCCGTGGGTGGGTCAAACGCGAGCATGACCCCGATGATAAGCGTCGGCGCTTTGTTTTTTTAACGCCGGACGGGGAAGCGCTACTGGCGGCGAGCCAGCCGGTGGGAAACCGCGTGGATGATGAATTTTTACAGCGTTTGACGCCGCAGGAACGAGAGCAGTTTACGCATTTAATTCGTAAGATGATGGAATAACGCGGAAAAAAAGCAAAGAAAAAGGCCAGTCTGACGACTGACCTCTTTGAAAAAAACAGGCTTATTCGCGGAACAGCGCTTCGATATTCAGCCCCTGCGTCTGCAGAATTTCACGCAGACGACGCAAACCTTCAACCTGAATCTGACGCACGCGCTCGCGGGTCAGGCCAATCTCGCGGCCGACATCTTCCAGCGTAGCTGCTTCATACCCCAACAGGCCAAAACGACGCGCCAGCACTTCCCGTTGTTTGGCGTTCAGTTCGAACAGCCATTTTACGATGCTTTGCTTCATGTCATCGTCTTGCGTGGTGTCTTCCGGGCCGTTTTCATTTTCATCGGCCAGGATATCCAGCAGCGCTTTCTCAGAATCTCCGCCCAGCGGCGTATCAACTGAAGTGATGCGTTCATTGAGACGCAGCATACGGCTTACGTCATCAACCGGCTTATCCAGCTGTTCAGCTATCTCTTCCGCGCTCGGTTCATGGTCCAGCTTATGGGACAGTTCACGCGCGGTACGCAGATAGACGTTTAGCTCTTTAACAATATGGATAGGCAGACGAATAGTACGGGTTTGGTTCATGATCGCCCGTTCAATAGTCTGACGAATCCACCAGGTGGCATAGGTTGAAAAACGGAACCCACGCTCCGGGTCGAACTTCTCTACGGCACGAATCAGCCCCAGGTTGCCCTCTTCAATCAGATCCAGCAGCGCCAGACCACGATTGCCGTAACGGCGGGCAATTTTTACCACCAGACGAAGGTTGCTTTCAATCATCCGACGGCGTGAGGCAACGTCGCCACGCAGGGCACGACGTGCAAAATAAACTTCTTCTTCAGCGGTCAATAACGGAGAATAGCCGATCTCGCCTAAGTAAAGCTGAGTCGCATCGAGTACACGTTGAGTGGCACCTTGCGATAAGAGCTCTTCTTCCGCGAGTTCGTTGTCACTGGGTTCCTCTTCATTTAAGGCCTTCTCATCGAAAACCTCTACTCCATTCTCATCAAATTCCGCGTCTTCATTTAAATCATGAACTTTCAGCGTATTCTGACTCATTTTAAGGTGGCTCCTACCCGTGATCCCCAGGCAATGCACCTTATCATGTCACTTTTCAGGCGACCTCTGCGGTCGCCGACGTCGCCTGAAAGCGTTCATGTGAAGTACTTTGCCGACTTATCGCTGCGGTAAATACTGCAGCGGGTTGACGGATTTCCCCTTGTAACGAATTTCAAAATGCAAACGTGTTGAACTGGTTCCGGTGCTACCCATGGTAGCGATTTTCTGCCCCGCCTTGACGTCCTGTTGTTCCCGGACCAGCATTGTATCGTTATGAGCGTAGGCACTCAGGTAATCATCGTTGTGTTTGATGATAATAAGATTACCGTAACCGCGCAGTGCGTTACCGGCATAGACGACGCGCCCATCGGCGGTTGCGACGATTGCCTGTCCTTTACTGCCCGCAATATCGATACCTTTGTTGCCACCGTCGGTGCCGCTAAAGTTCTCGATTACCTTGCCGTCAGTTGGCCAGCGCCACGAAGAGATTGGCGAACTGGTTGAAGTACTGCTGGCATTCGGTACGGTCGTGCTCGCAGTGGGTGCCGTTACAGGCGCTGTGACGGTCGTCGCAGGCTTGTTGTTAGGCAACATTTTGTTAGCACTTTGTTCACCTGAATCCTCAGAATACGTAATTGTCGGAGTCGACGCAACAACCGCGGTTGAATTTTGTGCAGGTTTTGAGACTAATCCGGAATTTCCGCTGCTGGCCTGTGCGCTGGCCATGGCGACCGAGTTATTGCCGGTAATCGGCTGGCCTGAAGCATTCCCAACCTGCAGAACCTGGCCGACGTTCAGGGCGTACGGCGCCGCAACGTTGTTACGCTGCGCCAGGTCACGGAAATCATTCCCGGTAACCCATGCAATGTAGAACAGCGTATCACCGTGCTTCACGGTATAGGTGCTGCCGCCGGTATAGCTGCCTTTAGGAATGTCGCCATATTTACGGTTATAGACGATATGGCCGTTCTGCATCTGTACCGGCTGCTCGGCAACGGGCTGCGCGACTTGCGGCTGCGCCTGCACCGGCTGGGTCTGAACCGGCTGTACCGGTTGAATCTGAGGCGTTGACTGCGCCGTGCTGCCCATTTTGGGCGGCGGCGTAATCAGCATGCCGGAGTTCGTGCTGCTGGAGCCTCCGCTGTTCACAGAGCTGACTGGCGCTGGTGCATTATTCGAAGAAGTACAACCGGCCAACCAAAGTGAAACCAGTGATAATGCCACAACACGATTGACGGTAAATTTAGGGCTTCCCGCGCTCATTTATCCCCCAGGAATAGGTTAACTGCCAGTGACTTAATACCGTGCAACGCAGGCTATGAACACTGGAAACGTGTTCACCATACGCTGAATTGCGCTGAATACCCTCAGAAAAATCCGGGACTCAGGCCAGCTCCCCTTTTACCAGGGGAACGAAGCGAACGGCCTCAACGGTATCAATAATAAATTCGTCTCCCCGCCGATGAACGCGCTTGAGATACTGGCGATCGTCGCCCACGGGTAAAACAAGAATACCGCCTTCGTCCAGCTGCGACATGAGCGCAACCGGAATCTCGAGCGGCGCCGCCGTAACGATGATGGCGTCAAACGGGGCGCGTGCCTGCCACCCCTGCCAGCCATCGCCGTGGCGGGTCGATACATTATGTAAATCAAGCTGCTTCAGGCGACGCCGGGCGTGCCATTGCAGGCTTTTTATCCGCTCAACGGAGCAGACATGATGCACCATATGCGCCAGAATCGCCGTCTGATAACCTGACCCGGTGCCAATCTCCAGCACCCGGGACTCCGGCGTCAGCTCCAGCAGCTCGGTCATCCGTGCCACCATATAGGGCTGTGAAATCGTCTGGCCCTGGCCTATCGGCAACGCGACGTTTTCCCACGCGCTATGTTCAAATGCTTCATCAATAAATTTATCGCGCGGAACCTGCGCCATCGCATCGAGCACGCGCTCATCGCGGATGCCCAGCTGACGAAGCTGATTGAGCAGACTCTGGATACGTTTACTGACTACCATTGCGCATCGACCCTCGCCTGCTCCAACCAGCCGGTGACCACCTCATGCGCGCTGTGCGCGGTGAGATCTACATGCAGCGGCGTCACCGACACGTAGCCCGCGTCCACGGCGGCAAAATCGGTGTCCGGCCCGGCGTCACATTTGTCGCCCGGCGGCCCAATCCAGTAGAGAGTATTACCGCGCGGATCCTGCTGTGGAATCACTTTATCCGCCGGATGGCGGCTGCCGCAGCGGGTCACGCGAATGCCTTTGATTTGCTCAAGCGGCAGGTCGGGCACGTTGACGTTGAGGATACGCCCGGTGCGTAGCGGTTCGCGGGCGAGCGCGCGCAGCAGCGAGCAGGTCACCGCCGCGGCAGTCTCATAGTGCTGATGACCGTTTAGCGACACCGCCAGCGCGGGAAAGCCTAAATGGCGGCCCTCCATGGCGGCGGCAACCGTGCCAGAGTAGATCACGTCATCGCCCAGATTGGGGCCGGCATTAATGCCTGAAACCACGATATCCGGGCGCGGACGCATCAGCGCATTGACGCCCAGATAGACGCAGTCAGTCGGCGTGCCCATCTGTACGGCAATGTCGCCGTTATCGAAAGTGAAGGTACGAAGCGAGGATTCCAGCGTCAACGAGTTCGACGCACCGCTGCGGTTACGATCGGGTGCAACTACCTGAACCTCGGCAAATTCCCGTAAGGCTCTGGCCAGCGTCTGAATGCCTGGCGCATGGATCCCGTCATCGTTACTCAGCAATATTCGCATAATCACCTGTTGTATTGATAAGTTCCCTTACCACGCTGGTCGCGAAACTGCCCGCCGGCAGCCAGAAGCGCAGTTCGACGGTGACGTCGTCCCACCAGTTCCAGCTTAGCTGCTGCGGATAGAGTAGCATGGCGCGGCGCGCGGCTTCGACTTTTTCACGCTGCAACAGCGACTGCAGCGCCATCTCTTCAGCCAGCACGGTCTGTTCAAATTCCAGGGCGGTACGCTGTGTTCCCCAGTCGCCGCTCCCAGGCAGCGCTGCGGTAATCATTAATTCACGCGCGTCGACGCGAGCCTGCAATACGGCCTGCTCTTCATCGGTGGCAACAAACCAGCTGCCGCGTCCCGCTAATTGTAGCGCATCGCCGTCAACAACTTGATTAAAGTCCGGTTTTTTTAGGCGTTCACTCACTATCTGATTAAACAACGCGCTGCGGGCCGCCGACAACCAAAAACTGCGCTTATTCCGATCCCGCACCGGCGCGCCGCTTTCTGCCCAGCGCAGCGCGCCCAGCAGGTTGCTGCCGCCAATGCCAAAACGCTGAGCGCCGAAATAGTTCGGCACGCCGCGTTCGGCAATCGCCTGTAATCGCGTCTCAACGTCATCACGGCCGCTCACCTCACGCAGCACCAGCGTAAACTGATTGCCTTTTAGTGCGCCTAAACGCAGCTTACGCTTATGACGCGCGTATTCCAGCACCTGACAGCCTTCCAGCTGAAACTGGCTTAAATCCGGCATCGTGTTGCCCGGCACGCGCGCGCACAGCCACTGTTCGGTGACCGCATGCTTATCTTTCTGTCCGGCAAAACTCACTTCACGAGCGTGAATTTTAAGGAATTTCGCCAGCGCGTCGGCGACAAAGCGGGTATTGCAGCCGTTTTTCAGGATGCGCACCAGAATGTGCTCGCCTTCGCCGTCCGGCTCAAAACCTAAATCTTCCACCACCAGAAAATCTTCCGGACTGGCCTTTAATTGCCCCGTCCCCTGCGGCTTGCCGTGCAGGTAGGTCAGTGCATCAAACTGAATCATGACGTAGCCTTTTGTAGCAGAGCGACCGCTTCACAGGCAATGCCTTCACCGCGCCCGGTAAAGCCGAGCTTCTCGGTGGTGGTCGCTTTTACGTTAACGTCGTCCATATGGCAGCCGAGGTCTTCGGCAATAAACACGCGCATTTGTGGGATGTGCGGCAGCATTTTCGGCGCCTGTGCAATGATGGTGACATCAACATTACCTAGCGTGTAGCCTTTGGCCTGGACGCGTTTCCACGCTTCGCGCAGCAACGCGCGGCTGTCCGCGCCTTTAAAGGCCGGGTCGGTATCCGGGAACAGTTTACCAATATCGCCCAGCGCCGCCGCGCCCAGCAGAGCGTCGGTCAACGCGTGCAGCGCCACGTCGCCATCGGAGTGCGCCAGCAGCCCTTTTTCGTACGGGATGCGCACGCCGCCAATGATAATCGGGCCTTCGCCGCCAAAGGCGTGTACGTCAAAACCGTGTCCAATTCGCATTATGCATTCTCCGGGTTACCCGAGCGGGTGAGGTAAAATTCAGCGAGCGCCAGGTCTTCCGGGCGGGTCACCTTAATATTATCAGCACGTCCGGCAATCAACTCGGGATGAAAGCCGCAATATTCTAATGCCGACGCTTCGTCGGTAATCGACGCGCCTTCGTTCAGCGCGCGGGTTAAGCAATCCAGTAACAGTTCGCGAGGGAAAAACTGCGGCGTCAGCGCATGCCACAGATCGTTACGATCGACGGTGTGCGCAATCGCGGCTTTCCCCGGCTCGGCGCGCTTCATGGTATCGCGCACCGGCGCGGCCAGAATACCGCCAACCCGGCTGGTTTCGCTTAAGCTGAGCAGGCGCGCCAGATCGTCCTGATGCAGACACGGACGGGCCGCATCGTGTACCAGCACCCATTGCGCATCATCAATCGCGCGCAGGCCCGCCAGCACGGAATCCGCGCGCTCGGCGCCGCCTTCAACGACGGTAATCTGGGGATGTTGCGCAAGAGGCAGCTGCGCGAAGCGTTCGTCTCCGGCAGAGACGGCGATAATCACCCGCTGGACGCGGGCGTTAGCCAGCAGCGCATCCACCGAGTGTTCAAGAATCGTTTTGTTACCGATTGAGAGATATTGTTTTGGGCAGTCCGTTTGCATGCGGCGGCCAAATCCGGCTGCCGGCACCACGGCGCATACGCCCGGAAAAGTCACGGCCATGTCGTCATCCTGGGACTGGTTATCGATTAGTTTGCGTTTGCCCCGCGCTCTGCGTACGTTTAGACGCATCCGGAACCAGACGATAGAACGTTTCGCCCGGACGGGTCATGCTGAGTTCGTTACGTGCGCGTTCCTCAATCGCCTCCTGACCGCCATTGAGGTCGTCAATTTCGGCGAAAAGCTGATCGTTGCGCGCTTTTAATTTTGCGTTGGTGGTTTGCTGTACGGATACATCATCACGGACCCGGCTGAAGTCATGCAGACCGTTCTTTCCGAACCACAGCGAATATTGTAGCCAGACCAGCAAAGCCAGTAATAGCAGCGTTAATTTACCCATCCTGCCCCCTGAAAAACGGCTCTATCATCCCATAACTTGCCGTCATACTCCACTCCGGCCGCAGGCGATACCGCATATCGCCGGAAATTTACCACATTTCCCCTGCGTATTGGCGCGCAATCGCTGCCGCCGACGCCTCAGGCGAAAGGATTAACTCATAATCCACATGAATAGCAAACCACACAGCAGGGCGACGGTCAGCAGCGTTGCAACAATGGTGTAACCCAGCTTGCCTTTCACCAGCGAGTGAAACGCAACGCCCACCACCACCGCCACGGGCATCAGGGCAAGGAAAAAAGGCCAGGTATAGAGGAAGAAGAACAGCGTGTTATTGCCGTAATGCAGGTAGGGGATACCCAGCGCCATCAACCATGCCACAAAGCCGACAAAAGCCCCTGACAAAGACCAGGTGGTTTCATCATAAGCAGGGGCTAGTGACTCGGGTTGGGCCACGTTGATGTTCTGAGTGTTACGCATAAATCATCCTGTTAGGTCGGAGCAGGCAAACTCCGACACGTTTTCAGGATCTGATAATATCGCTCTGCCTCAGTAGATCTAATAATTGCGCAACCAAATTTGTTACTAATTGTTCACCATCCAGGTGGATCGCAGGCTGCTCGGGCGATTCATACAATGAATCAATTCCGGTGAAATTACGCAGTTCACCGGCACGCGCTTTCTTATAGAGCCCTTTCGGATCGCGAGCCTCGCAGGTTGCCAACGGTGTATCGACAAAGACCTCAAAGAAACGATCGTCCCCCACGCGTTCACGCACCATCTGCCGTTCAGCACGGTGAGGCGAGATAAATGCGGTCAATACCACCAGCCCCGCATCCACCATCAGCTTCGCCACTTCACCGACGCGGCGAATATTTTCTTTACGGTCCGCATCGCTAAAACCGAGATCGTTGCACAGCCCGTGGCGCACGTTATCGCCGTCGAGCAAATAGGTGCTTACACCAAGTTCATGCAGCGCCTCTTCCAGTGCCCCAGCCACGGTAGATTTACCCGAGCCCGAGAGCCCGGTAAACCACAGCACAACCCCACGATGCCCGTGGAGTTGTTCACGCTGCTGCGCGGTGACGGGATGGGCATGCCAGACGACGTTTTCGTCATGTGCCGCCATTACTTGCCTCCCAGCAGATCGCGCGCGCCCCAATGCGGGAAGTGTTTGCGCACCAATGCATTCAGCTCAAGTTCAAAAGCGCTGAACCCGGAATTCACCACGGCATCCTCGGTATTCGGTTCACGCACCATGCCGGCGCCAACCGTCACGTTGCTTAAACGGTCAATGAAGATCAGACCGCCGGTGACCGGGTTTTCCTGATATTTATCGAGCACCAGCGGCTCATCAAAGGTCAGGTCCACCAGGCCGATACCGTTCAACGGCAGTGCGTCCACTTCGCGCTGGGTGAGATTATTGATGTCGACCTGATACTGAATGCCGTCGACGCGGGCGCGGGTTTTCTTCCCGGCGACTTTAATATCATAGCTTTGCCCTGCCGCCAGCGGCTGCTCGGCCATCCATACCACGTCAACGGAAGCGCGTTGTACCGTCGGCAGCGCGTCCTGTGCGTCAAGCAGCAGGTCGCCACGGCTGATGTCGATTTCATCTTTCAGCACCAGCGTGATGGCTTCGCCTGCGGCCGCTTCCTGCAGATCGCCGTCGAAGGTCACAATGCGCGCCACGGTAGACTCGACGCCTGACGGCAGCACTTTAATGCGCTGGCCGACCTTCACGGTGCCGGAAGCCAGCGTACCGGAGAAACCGCGGAAATCGAGGTTCGGACGGTTCACGTACTGAACCGGGAAGCGCATCGGCTGGGTATCCACCGTACGACGAATTTCCACCGTCTCCAGCACTTCCAGCAGCGTCGGGCCGCTGTACCACGGCAGCTTGTCGCTGTTGCTGGCGACGTTATCGCCCTCCAGCGCGGACAGCGGCACGAAGCGGATATCCAGGTTGCCCGGCAGCTGCTCGGCAAAGGTCAGATACTCTTCGCGAATGCGATTAAAGGTCTCTTCGCTGTAGCCGACGAGATCCATTTTATTGACAGCCACCACCAGGTGCTTGATGCCCAGCAGTGTGGAGATAAAGCTGTGGCGACGGGTCTGATCCAGCACGCCTTTACGCGCGTCGATCAGCAGGATCGCCAGGTCGCAGGTCGAGGCGCCGGTGGCCATGTTACGGGTGTACTGCTCGTGCCCCGGGGTGTCGGCGATGATAAATTTACGCTTCTCGGTGGAGAAATAGCGGTACGCCACGTCGATGGTGATGCCCTGCTCGCGCTCGGCCTGCAGGCCATCTACCAGCAGCGCCAGATCGAGCTTCTCGCCCTGAGTGCCGTGACGCTTGCTGTCATTGTGCAGCGATGACAGCTGGTCTTCGTAAATCTGACGAGTATCGTGCAGCAGGCGGCCAATCAGCGTACTTTTGCCGTCATCCACGCTGCCGCAGGTCAAAAAGCGCAGCAGGCTTTTGTGCTGCTGGGCGTGCAGATACGCTTCAACGCCGCCTTCATCGGCAATTTGTTGTGCAATAGTGGTGTTCATGGCGGCTCCTTAGAAATAACCCTGACGTTTTTTAAGCTCCATGGAGCCGGCCTGGTCGCGGTCAATCACGCGGCCCTGGCGTTCACTGGTGGTCGAGACCAGCATCTCTTCGATAATTTCCGGCAGCGTTTGCGCGTCGGACTCTACCGCGCCGGTCAGCGGCCAGCATCCCAGGGTACGGAAACGCACCATGCGTTTTTTGATCACTTCGCCCGGCTGCAAATCAATACGATCGTCATCGATCATCATCAGCATGCCGTCACGTTCCAGCACCGGACGCTCGGCGGCCAGGTACAGCGGAACAATTTCGATGTTTTCCAGATAGATATACTGCCAGATATCCAGCTCGGTCCAGTTAGAGAGCGGGAAGACGCGAATGCTTTCACCCTTGTTGATCTGCCCGTTGTAGTTGTGCCACAGCTCCGGACGCTGGTTCTTCGGATCCCAGCGGTGGAAGCGGTCGCGGAAGGAGTAAATACGCTCTTTGGCGCGGGATTTCTCTTCATCGCGGCGCGCGCCGCCGAAGGCGGCATCAAAACCGTATTTGTTCAGCGCCTGCTTCAGCCCTTCGGTTTTCATAATGTCGGTATGCTTGGCGCTGCCGTGCACGAACGGGTTAATGCCCATCGCCACCCCTTCCGGGTTTTTGTGCACCAGCAGTTCGCAGCCGTAGGCTTTCGCAGTACGGTCGCGGAACTCATACATTTCGCGGAACTTCCAGCCGGTATCGACGTGCAACAGAGGAAACGGCAACGTGCCCGGATAAAACGCCTTGCGCGCCAGGTGCAGCATTACGCTGGAATCTTTGCCGATGGAATACATCATCACCGGATTAGAGAATTCGGCGGCCACCTCACGGATGATATGGATGCTTTCCGCCTCCAGTTGCCGCAGGTGAGTAAGTCGTTTTTGGTCCATAACCGTTCCTTAAGCCTGATTCATTGCATATCTGTTGTGTTTGAGGGCCGATCTTGTCGTTGGCGCTTATTGGGTTGTTGCTGCGGGGTCGTGCTACAACTCGCTAACAATCAGCAATAGAGGGACTATAGGGGTAGGTTTAGACCAAATGAAATTACGAAAAGGAATGAGTAGTTACTCAAAGGAATAACGGTCTGGAAAAGCAAATATCAAAAAGTGCTTAACATGCTATTTTTCGGGCATTTAAGAGCTTTTGAAATTGTGTAATGAAAATCACAGTTTCATACTAAGCGCGTCTATTTTTTTGCTCTGTTGTAAGGACTTCCTATGTTCTCCGCATTGCGCCACTGCATGGCAGCCCTGGCGCTCGGCGTATGCTTCACCCTCCCGGCCCAGGCCGCCGCCTCGTCGCTGGGCACGATCGCCAATACGCAGGCTCGCTATATTGCTACCTATTTCCCCGGACGCATCACCGGCACGCCCGCTGAAATGCTCTCTGCCGACTATATTCGTCAGCAGTTTGCGCAAATGGGCTACCAGAGCGATATCCGTACCTTTAACAGCCGCTATATCTACACCAGCAAAGATAACCGAAAAAACTGGCATAACGTGGTCGGCAGTACGGTTATCGCGGCGCATGAAGGGAAATCCAGCCAGCAGATTATTATCATGGCGCATCTGGACACCTACGCGCCGCACAGCGATAGCGACGTCGAACAGAATCTCGGCGGCCTGACGCTTCAGGGCATCGACGATAACGCACTGGGCCTCGGCGTGATGCTGGAGCTGGCGGAACGTTTTAAAAATATTCCCACAGAGTATGGCATCCGTTTTATCGCCACCAGCGGTGAAGAGGAAGGCAAGCTTGGTGCTGAGAATTTACTTAAGCGTATGAGCAGCGCTGAAAAGAAAAACACCCTGCTGGTCATTAACCTCGACAATCTGGTCGTCGGCGACAAACTCTATTTTAACAGCGGCGTCAAAACCCCGGCCTCAGTGCGCAAATTAACCCGCGACCGGGCGCTGACGCTGGCCCACAGTCGCGGCATTGCCGCAGCCACCAACCCGGGTCTTAACCCCCTGTATCCACAGGGCACCGGCTGCTGCAACGATGCCGAAATTTTTGATAACGCAGGTATCCCCGTACTTTCTGTCGAAGCCACTAATTGGTCGCTTGGCAAAAAGGACGGTTATCAGCAGCGCGCGAAAAGCGCCAGCTTCCCGGACGGTACCAGCTGGCATAACGCGCAACTCGACAACCAGCAGTATATTGATAAAGCACTGCCGGGGCGTATTGAGCGCCGTAGCCGCGAGGTGGTTCGGGTGATGATGCCGCTGATGCGAGAGCTGGCGAAGGCGGGTACTCCAGGAAGTGGGCACAAAAGTTAAGCACACCCTGCTGTTCACCGCGAGAATGCATCAATGCCTTCATCTCAATGGGGGCCTGGGGCATGCACACGATGTTTCATTAACTTCTGCACTATCGGGGGAGTTTATCCCCGCTGACGCGGGGAACACGGTATCAGCGACCGTCCAGCTTCACCGGCCGGTCTGCTGCGGACATGTTGTCAGCCGGAGGCGGTGATTCCGGCGTTAAGGGTAGCACCACTACTTCCGTCGCCCGCAGCTCCGCCTGGACCCGTCGACGAAATGCCGGATAGCGGAGCCAGTCGAGCATGAACAAAGTTCGTTACCGACCAATTTTCCTCAATGCTTTGACAAGTCCGTTTGCCCGCGGTATCAGAGTAATGCTCTCTGATTTACAGGGAGTTTTCGTGATACAGCAAGCCATTGAGAACATGGAAGATATAAAACAGTATAAATAACTACATTTTGAAAATGTAGAAACATAAGTTGGCATTTTAGAAGAAGATCAATTTTTTCATGTTTTTATTGATTAAAATAATGCTATTTATTTAGATTGATAAAGGGATATTGATATGTGGAAATTAAGCGGTCGACTTATGTTTTTAACTGGCATTATTCACACTATAGTAGGCGTTATTTTAGGATATAGTGCGATAAATGAAATCGGCTATAGAGGATATTTCAATGTAATAGCCCAGGATATAAGTCTTGAATATCATTTTTGGTTTATTTTTTGTGGATTAATTATTATCATGCTAGGTCAATTGCTCCATGTTTTTATACAGAAAACACAGGAGCCCGCACCTAAATTCCTGGGTTATAGCATAATGACTATTTCAATCATTGGATGTATATTAATTCCTGCATCAGGTTTTTGGCTTTTTATTCCACAAGCACTAATAATTCTTTTTCCAGCTAAAAATTGAATATTATTCATGATGTAATGTATCTTACAACAGATGGTCTGGTAGAAGGTATAAAAAAATAAACACTTTGATATATGTTTTTTAGAACTATAAGTTCCATAAAAGAAATTATTCAATAAGGTGGACATAAGGATATCCTTCTGGTGCACCTTTCTATTAAAAAAGAAAAATACACTTATGCAGAAAGTAATCAGGCTTACATGAGAAATGCCTGAGCGGCAAATGTCGTTTATGCAAAGTGACCAGCTCCCCGATGTTTGTGATGTTTTCATAAGACACATGTGAATATCCCCATGAAAAACCGCAAACAAGCCATTTCCGCATTTGTTTCGTAAAGGCCAGGTAACCATCCAGCAAGCCTTTATCTCTGTGATGCAGAGTAACCAACAATTTCACAAACCACAGTGCTTTTCCAGTGATCTAGCTCAAATATGAATTCCATTGGCGACGAGACAGTACCACTCCGGGTGGAACGGGTTATGAATACCCATAACAGGGCCCTTCCAGATACTGGCTATGAAAAACATCTGTCATCAAAGATGAGATCTCATTCACAAAATACAAACACAGCAAACCAAAACAGAATCTATAAATCTTGTTTTGGTTTTGTTTTGATCGTATGTTAATTACACAAAAGCAATCATCAATCTTCAGTTAACCCGGGAGGATCCATGAAAATTGCAATCGTAATTGCTTCAAATGGTTTACTCGCCAGCGAATTGGTCAACGTAGCAGAACGAACTGTTGGGCAGGTAGAAAATGTCAGGGCCATAGGATTTCACGATAGTGAAAGCATTGAGGAACTTGTAAATCGTTACAGGCAAGCAAGCAAGGAACTAAATACTACCAATGGCATTGTTTTTTTAATAAATGACAGATTGAGTTGTCACCATTACGTTGCAAGTCAACTTGTCCATGAACTCCAAAATGGCTGCGTCATTACAGGAGTTAATCTTCCTATGTTAATTTCATTATTTCTGTACGAATCTAATGAAACTGAAATAGCCCCTTTTGCTTCCAAAGCGAAACTATATGGTATAGCCGGTATTCAGCTAACTGAAAAAAGCGATATTGATAAGGCGATTAACGATAAAAACAAAAGCAATGAATTATTTGGGGTTTGAGTTTTACACAGAAGGAAATTTTTTATGGAAAAAATAACAGTTCAGATATCAATACCTAAGGCTATTGGTGACTCAAAAACGGTAGTTTGACCTGGGCATGGATGCTGTTCTTGTGAATTCGGCTATTGCACAGGCCAGTGATCCTGTTGCGATGGCCACGGCCATGCGCCTGGCCACCGAAAGTGCACTTTATTACAAGAAAGCTAAAGGTTAACTAATACCTGTCCTTTTATTTGTGGAGGGATTATGACTGAAATTATATGTAAAGCTATACTTTTTGACCTTGACGGAACGCTGGTCGATTCTGGCAAATGTATAGAAGAATTGTGGAGTGAATGGGCTGAAAAGCATCATCTAGATATAAACTATGTTCATTCCATAATACATGGCAGAACAATAGAGGAAGCGCTTTCAAAAATATCACCGTATTTTAGTAATGAAAAATGTGTTGAAGAAGTTAAATCTCTCGCGATTGAAAAACTGAGTAAAATGGCTCCGGTATCAGGTGCGGTTACTTTTTTATCCTCCTTGCCCCATGATTTGTTTGCTGTTGTAACATCCGGCGCGAAAAAGGTGGCATTGCCAAGCATGTATGGTGCAGGCATTCCGGTCCCGGAATGCATAATTACAGCCGAAGACGTCCTGAAAAGTAAGCCATCACCGGAACCCTATTTGCTGGCTGCTGAGCGACTCAATAAGCATCCGGGATATTGTGTCGTTTTTGAGGATGCTGATGCCGGCATTACCTCTGCTCTTGCTGCGGGCATGCGGGTCGTCGTTGTAGGTTCATCACTGGATCTAAAATATGAATATCAGAAGCTTCTTCGGGTAGATAATTTTAATAATATTAAAGTAACATTTGACGGTGACAACATCATAATTTCATTATGAGTCCATCATAAAATACAGGCTTGATGCCTGTATTTTAATTATCAATCTTAAAACACCTCCTATGGAGGTGGTGATCGTTCATGTGGGGCTTTGCCCGTAGAATGCCCATGCTAAATACTGCCCCGGTTTGTTACCAGCAAATCAAGGAGTAAATAGCATGAGCAGATATGAATCCGCTTCCCACGTATTCTATCGCTGTCAGTATCATCTCGTATGGACCCCGAAGTACAGATACAAAATCCTCAAGGGTAACCTTGGTAAAGAGCTTTACCGCAGTATCTACATCTACTGCAGCATGAAGAAATGCACGGTAGTAGAACTAAATGTGCAAATAGATCATATACATCTGGTTGTCGGACCCCCACCAGGTTTAAGTGTTTCCGAGTTAATGGGATTTGTGAAGGGGCGAACGGCCATCAGACTGTTCGCAAAGTTTCCTTATCTCAGGAAGCACAAGCTTTGGGGTAATCACTTTTGGCAAAGAGGATATTTTGTGGATTCAGTAGGGGCAAACGAAGAAATAATCCGACGATATGTACGGTACCAGGACAAGGTAGCGAAAGAGGAAGAAGAAAGACAAATACAGCTGGGACTGGAAAGGTAGTGTTTAAGCCCCCTTTTAGGGGGCCGTGTCAAAGCCACCTGCTATGCAGGTGGTTTTTTACAATCTGTCAGAATGGTTTCAAAATATTGACTGATTCCGGAATGCATTTCCTTTCATCCGGTGTCAATTCCCTCTCAAAGATTAATGTATCCAGTTCACTGTAAGAACAATAACAATATAATCCCTGTAATGAAATTTTGGATGTATCTGCGAGAAGAATCGACTTACTGGCTTGTTCAAGTACTATTTCTTTAGCTTCAAGCTCTCTGTATGAACCCACAGTAGGACCATTCTGATGAAATCCATCACAGCCCATGAATGCGATATCAATATTGCTCTGACGTAATGCCCTCATTGTCCAGGCTCCGACATATGAATAACTTTTAGGTCTTAATTCACCGCCGGTGACCAGTAACTGATTTTTACTGTTTGAAAGTGCCTGTGCCGCCATCATCGAATTTGTAATTATGGTCAGGTTTTCATACATATTCAGCACATTAGCAAGTTGCAGTAAAGTTGTTCCGGAGTCGATGAAAATAACATTGTTTTCTCTAATCAGGGAAACGGCACAATTAGCAATTCTGGATTTTTCTTCGGCATGTGAACTAATCTTGAACGGCAATGGATTTTCAGTGTAATTGCTTGCCGGGAGGACAATCCCGTGGCCTCGCTGAAGGATATTTTTCTCATGCAACTCTGTCACATCCTTTCGGATCGTTTCAGGAGTTACGTTGAACATTTTTGCCAGTTCACTAATGGTTGCTCTGCCGTTAGTTAATACCACATTGATTATTTTATTTCGGCGTTCTACATCTACTGGTCTGGCCATAACTGCCTCACGTTAAAAATTCAATTTTGCATTAAACAAACCGTCCTGATACCGGAAGTGACTGACTCCATGTTCACCTCTGTCAGGCTTGTTACTTCAGTTCTTTCAATTGTGCCATTACACAACTGACTACCCTGTCCATTTCCTTACAGAATTTTTTCACATCACCTGAGCTTCTGCTCCTGGGTTGCACGTAGGTTTTTTTATCAAACCGACAGGTGTAGTATTTCACAGTCTCATTAAGTCGGGGACGTGTACCTTCCCGGGTAAGATGAACTTCTACATATTCATCATTACCATGGGTATGTTGTCCTGTATGAAGATAAAGCGGAGCCCAGTCTGTCATCAGATGATCGTTGTTATTGTTGACTATTTTTGCATTTATACCCGCCCGGCGAAGAGCATCAGGTAAATAGGTCGAATACAGGTTATCAATAAAACCGTATGTCCCTACAATGATGATATCGCTTATCTCTTTGCGCGTTAACCCGACGAACTCTGGCGCAAAATCATCCGGGTGAAACACCAGACTCATCAGAGTGTCAAAGTCAGAGGTCGTTTGGTACAGAGGCGTTGACGGTGATCCTTTCCATGTATCCGGTGCCGCTCTTTCTTTTAACAGTCCAGCGTTCTGTAAGGCACGCACCGCCTGAATAGCTATGCCACTATCCTGGCTCGTAAGAGCCAGCTCGGCCTCTTCTGAGGAGGCACTACCATGCACAGGTTCGGTCTGACGGATTTTTAGTTCCCGGGCAAACCTGATCTGATAGCTGGTCAGCGTGCTGACAAGGCGAATAAAATGGTATCGCTTGCCATCAGGCATTTCGCTGAGTGGAGTTCGACCCAGCGTCACCGACAGGCGTGTATAATATTCGGTCTTTGATTTTTCATCATCTGTTGCCAGTTTTCTTATGACCGGTAACAGATCCTCCTCTCGAAATTCCACTGTTTCATCATAGTCACGATTAAGCCCCAGAAGAAACGTCTCAAGACGTTCGAGCCTTTGCTCCCGCTCTATCCCGGCGATACCCTGAATAAACTTTTCTGTGGCAGAAACAGTGCCTCCCAGGAGAGGTACTTCCTTAATGGCCTCAATGATCAAATCTTTTGCCAGTTTCCTGTTAGCCTGGCTGCTGTAAATTTCTTTTGCTACCGCCCTAACCTCTTCCATAAAGGGGGATGACTTACCGTGCCCTTCCGGAGGAACATTTTGGTCAGACCTTCTCATATGTTCTCCCCGGCAGACTCATTTCACTGACGTCAGAAGGGTGTCTGCAGTGTCCCGAAGCCAGACATAGAGTTCATGACCGTCTTCGTCCGGCCCCGCATCCAGCTGAATACAGCGCTTTGTGACTGTTCCGCCACTGGCCTGGATATCTCTGAGCAGGGAGCCCACCGTGCCGGTTCTGTCATCAATCACCACCCGGTCCTGATATTCCGCAAACTGGTTCAGGGTAAGGTCGACAAACCAGCCGGTCACCTCCACGATGACGTGGGATTTTACTGTCGACCGGTACTTTTCCCGGAAATCCTCAGTCGTCTCCATATGGATAATCACCGGCTTCAGGGACGGATCACCGTCCTGAAGATACTGCGCCAGAAAGTTGCTGGCCAGATCGCAGCAGCCGTGTGGGAAGGCATTCAGCTCCTTCCATCGGTCCATCCGGAAGCATTCATTGGAGCGGGTGTCGGCCGCAAGCACCAGGGCGTTGCGGAAAGCGTGGATACGGCGTCTGATTTCTGGTGTCATTTTGTCACCTTCCCGCCTTTCGGCTCAGCCCGGGCCTGCATCAGCAGTTCTTTCTGCAGCGCCTTTTCACTGGCCCGCAGGGTTTTCACTTCCTCCCGGCTCTCCTGCAGCTGTTCATTCAGGTGTTCACGGTTTATCCCCGCTGACGCGGGGAACACGGATCCATCACGTTTAACGTGAACGTAACCAACGGTTTATCCCCGCTGACGCGGGGAACACGAGTTCATCCTCTGCCCCGGTATTATCGTCACCGGTTTATCCCCGCTGACGCGGGGAACACGTCGCCATCTGCGCCACCGATAACGCTGAGGCCGGTTTATCCCCGCTGACGCGGGGAACACACATGGCACCCAGCGGTTTGATACTCTGCGTTCGGTTTATCCCCGCTGACGCGGGGAACACCTTTTGATACCCACCCCGAACCAGCAAAAACCCGGTTTATCCCCGCTGACGCGGGGAACACCTCCAGGGGAACCGTTTCAACCGGGTAGAAATCGGTTTATCCCCGCTGACGCGGGGAACACAACATTGTCATAAATGGTGTAATTGGTATCACCGGTTTATCCCCGCTGACGCGGGGAACACTGAATCTGTGCTCGACTGAGAGTAGGGCGATGCGGTTTATCCCCGCTGACGCGGGGAACACCAGCGCGCAAAACCACTCGATACCTGAATAACCGGTTTATCCCCGCTGACGCGGGGAACACGGTGGCTCTGATGCTGAAGGTAACTACACCGGCGGTTTATCCCCGCTGACGCGGGGAACACTCCAGTGCTTCGTTAAAGCGGCCGATGAAAATCGGTTTATCCCCGCTGACGCGGGGAACACTAAGACCGGGACCACGAACGCATCAAACTACGCGGTTTATCCCCGCTGACGCGGGGAACACAAGGCCCAGCAGGTAAGCAGGGAATCAAGCTGCGGTTTATCCCCGCTGACGCGGGGAACACTGATGAGAAACTGATAAGCCGACCAAACTCGACGGTTTATCCCCGCTGACGCGGGGAACACGTTGACGGCCACCAACTGGACGACGCAGGGAACGGTTTATCCCCGCTGACGCGGGGAACACTGAATTGAGCTAGCTCCATTGCAGCCTCCACGCGGTTTATCCCCGCTGACGCGGGGAACACGTCGTCAACAACATGATGCAGAAGCTCAGCGGCGGTTTATCCCCGCTGACGCGGGGAACACTCAGATACATCAAATTCTATTTGATATGTTTTCGGTTTATCCCCGCTGACGCGGGGAACACCCGATTAAACGTGACGGTAACGAAATCAACACCGGTTTATCCCCGCTGACGCGGGGAACACGGAGGATCCACCATGACAGACAGCACCGCCAACGGTTTATCCCCGCTGACGCGGGGAACACGAAATCATAACGAGTCTGACGAGAGAACATGCGGGTTTATCCCCGCTGACGCGGGGAACACTTATTTGTGTTGAAAAAACCCGTACTCAGCAGCGGTTTATCCCCGCTGACGCGGGGAACACTTCTAGTTATATCGATAGGTATATGGATCAGCCGGTTTATCCCCGCTGACGCGGGGAACACGTAGATGATTTCCGGGCCGTTGTAGCTGTTATCGGTTTATCCCCGCTGACGCGGGGAACACGTCACCGGCGCGGCCGAGCCGATCAAAAAACGCGGTTTATCCCCGCTGACGCGGGGAACACACGTCGGCCAGCTCTGCGGCGCTACCGGTAGCCGGTTTATCCCCGCTGACGCGGGGAACACTGGCGTAGCCAGAATATAGGGCCTGCGGAGAACGGTTTATCCCCGCTGACGCGGGGAACACTGCCGGGTAACAGGCTGGCGTTAGCATCCCACCGGTTTATCCCCGCTGACGCGGGGAACACCAATTGATCGCCATCTGGCCGTACAGGGTTGTCGGTTTATCCCCGCTGACGCGGGGAACACCTCAGTAGGTTGGCGCGGTCGATGGTCAGGATCGGTTTATCCCCGCTGACGCGGGGAACACTTTAGCGGCTGCAGCAACGCGAAGGAAGCTGTCGGTTTATCCCCGCTGACGCGGGGAACACCAGGAAGGCCCACAGGCGACACCAGGCGACGGCGGTTTATCCCCGCTGACGCGGGGAACACAGTTCCATCAATTCAGGCGCGCGCTTGTTTAGCGGTTTATCCCCGCTGACGCGGGGAACACACTAAACCTATATACTTGTTCCAAAAGCTCTTTTTTAAGGCAAAACAATCTACCAACGTTTATATAACAATTCCATATTATTAAAGAACGCGTAATTTATTGATTTTCAACAGGAAGAAATGAAACCAAACGCAGTCCATCCAAATCTACCGGAATACGTCGGTTTTCACCCCATGTCTGAAACTCAAAACCAGATTCCGTATTAGTCGCCCAGGCCATGACGATATTTCCGCCACCGCCGAGCTGCGTGATCTGTTGCCAGATCATTTCCCGAATACGTTTCGAAGTATCGCCAACATATACGCCAGCCCGAATCTCCAGCAACCAGATGGCAAGACGGCCCCGCAAACGCGGTGGTACGTTTTCTGTAACAACAACCACCATACTCATCAGCCATGCCCCCGATGACCACTATCACCCAATGCTTGCGGTTCCGGTATCGCCGGCGGCAACATATCTGGCGCAGGCTGAGGGGGTTCAATATTTCCGGCGGCGAGCACTTCTTCAATAAGTGGGATCAGTTTTCCCGTCAGCTTTGAGCTGCGAAAAATATCGCGGCAGGCGAGGCGAACTTCTTTATCCGGCTCTGCCGGGTGGCAAGCGGCGATTTCAAATGCTTTTGGCACGACAGAGTCAAATTTGATGATATCGGCAATGTCATAAACAAAAGAAAGCGGCTTACCGCTATGGATAAAACCGATAGCTGGCGCATATCCCGCCGCCAGGATAGCCGCTTCGGAAATCCCGTACAGGCACGATGTCGCCGCGCTAATACATCGGTTGACGACATCCCCCTTCTCCCAGTCTTTCGGATCATAGTTACGACCATGCCACTTCACGCCATACTGCTTCGCCAGCAATGCATAGGTCGCCCGCACACGGGAACCTTCGATACCGCGGAGCTGCTCAATGGAACGACGAGCGGGCGGCGGCTCGCGAAAACGCAGTTCATACATTTTGCGCACCACCTTCAGCCGCAGTTCATCATCCAACGCCAGCTTTGCCTGATAAAGCAACTTATCGGCTCGTGCGCCGCCGGGTTGCCCGGAAGAATAAACCCGCACGCCAGCTTCACCCACCCACACCAGCAGCGTTCCTACTGTCGATGCCAGGCGCACGGCTGCGTGGGAAACTCGCGTTCCCGGCTCCAGCATAATGCAGGCGACCGAACCAACGGGAATGTGCGTGCGGATCCCGGTCTTATCGATCAGCACGAAGGCGCCATCCAGCACGTCGATCTGACCATACTGGAGAAAGATCATCGAGGTGCGATCTTTTAACGGGATCGGATTGAGCGGCACAAATGTCACGCGTCGTCTCCAGGTTTGATCATCATCATTCCGCAGCCAAACGCCCGACTTTTACCGTATCCCTGCGCCAGACGTTGCAGGAAAAGCGCGGGTTCGGTAACCACCAGCATACCGGTATAGTCCACGCTGCTGAACTGAATCATCTGCCGCGATTTCTCGCGGCGAATCTGGTGCTGCCGATAAGCGTCAACGCTTGCCCCACGCAGGGTAAAACCATTTTTATCTCCCTGACGCGCCAGCCACGCCAGCGCAGCCTGCTGTTGATGGGCCCAGCTCTCCCGGCTTTCACCCTGCGCTTTAAGCTGGCGTTTCGCCTCCATCAGCAGATCGTGACGCTTCCCGTTTTTGCAAATCGTCGGGTTAGCGCGCAGGCTAAAGCAGAGCGTCTGTCCGGCGCTCAGCGCAGGCGCAAACGGACGGGTCTGTACGTCAAAAATGGCGCTGGCAGCGGGCTGATCTTGTGACAGAACAAAAAAGCGAAACGCCCCCTGCAACTCTTCACGACGATAGAGAAACTGACGCTCCTTCCCGCCAGGAAAAAGCGCCCACAGCCACTGATGCATGACGTACTCGCCGCGCTCCACCAGGTGTAAGAGCTGTGAAGGCGCCAGTTCGCGGGTATGCAACGTTATTCTTGAGAGATACACGCATCCTCCTTGCTGAGCCACGGCCCCTGATTCACGGTACGTTCACCGAACAGCCATTGCTGACGGTTTATAGGCATATCGCGTCGGCGTAAAATTTTATTCGCCGTTAAGCCATCATGTTCGCCTTCCCACCAGCATTCATTCTGTAATACGGGGAGAGGCAGTCTCAGCGCATTGAATTTATCCTGATACTGACGATACGCTTCGCGTAACACATCCGCCGCACTCCCCTCCAGCAGTTGCGGCGCAAGCGGCAACGCCAGAGGGTGACTTTTGCGCCCCAGATACAGCGGGAATACAGGATGTTGTAACGACGCCTGAAGCTGCGCCAACGTGTAAGGCGCATCCAGCGTCGCGCTGATGGCGACCATCCACCACGCGTCGGTATAGTAGTCGCGTCGGGAAATCAGCGCGCTCAGTAGCTCAGGATCCTGTAACTCTTCGCGACGACTGAAGTAACGCGCTTTACGCACCTCTTTCGGCATCTGCACGGTATGATAATCCCGTGCCCAGCGCGGGCTACAGCTGGCGCACAGCAAAAATGCATAATGACGATTAAAGGCGTTCAGCCGTTCCTCTTCATCGCGGCGAATACCAAGCGCCGCCGCTAATAACCCCAACAGCGCGGAACGCGAAGGAAGTTCATGACTGTGGCGCACTTCGCCTGGCGCATCCACGCCCCAGGAGGCCATCGGCCCATGAAGCTGAAAAACCAGATATTGGCTCATAAGCCACCCCTTATGCGCAGATAAAATCGAGCACGTCTTTGATGCTTCCCTTCTTATTCATCACGTCAAAACCGGTAGATTCCGTTTGCTGCTCATAGACTTTATTCATATTTTCACGCAGTTCGGTGATTCGTTTTACCGCTACATCCAGCTGATTGGTGCCGTTGATCGGATTGTAAAATGCGGCCGCTAGCGATCGCGGTTGATCGGTACCTTTTTCCGCCAGCGCCCAGGAAGCATAGGCACGGCTGGCAAAGCTGTTCTGCTTGCCGGTCGGCGACACTTTCAGCGCGGCCTCAGTAAATGCGCGTAGAGTTTTGTTTGCCAGCTCTTCATTGCCGTTCAAATTTTTCACCAACAAATCTTTGTCGATGCAGATATAGGTATAAAACAGCGCCGAGCCGAACCCAGTTTCTCCCAGATGCCCTGCACCGGCATCTTCTGCCGCCGCCTGGCGTAAATCATCCACAGCGGTAAAGAAATCGTCTTCAACGATCGTTTCGCTGACACCAAAAGCGTGCGCAACCTGGCAAGCTGCTTCCACGTTGAATTCGGGTTTATTCGCCAGCATGCGGCCAAACATCGCAATATCGACGGCCATACGATCGCGGCGTAACAGCGCCAGTTCGTCTTCTTTCGGCGCACGTTTTTCTTCCGCCAGACGATGCGCCAGGGCTTTTACCGCATCAAATTCCGCCGGGCTGATATGTACCAGCTGTTCGGTTTCGGCGTTAGTCAGGATATCTTTTGCTTTCTTGTCGGCCTTCACTTTACCGAAGCAGCTGGCAATACTTTCTACCCACTCGACCGCTTTTTTCGGTTCAATCCCTTTTTCAATCAGAATATTCGCCGCCTCGCGCGCAATGCGCCCACTACGGATACCAATATTTCCAGCGAGCGCCTGCTCAAAAAGCTCAGAAGTACGCCATGCGCGCTTCAGGCTTTGCGAAGAAATACGCAGACGCGTTGCGCCACCAAGCAGCACCGTTTTCGGTGAGCCGGTGTCGTCGCGGTTCAGGTTGGCAGCCGGGTAAGCGGTCAGTAAATGCAGCTGAATAAATGTGGTCATCTGATAGTCCTTATTGATCTTTGTTATTGTCCGTATCAACTTCACCGGCCTGGTAATATTCCAGCGCCCAGCGGATACGAATAAATTCAGTCGGCCGCTGCTGGCGGCGAAGATGGCTAAGCTGTTCGTCGTTTTCCCGGCACCAGAGGAAGACGTCGTCTGCCAGCGAGGGAAGGTTCACCACGCCGTTAAGCAACCGAACCGCACGCAATAGTTGACGCAACAGTTCATCAGGGGTTTTCACCGCAGACAGCCGGGAAAATCGCAGTTCGGACATGACCGGGTTGCTGCCCGTCACCTGGCCTAACTGGGCAGCAAACTTCTGGCGTTCATCAATCGATTTAACATGTGCAGCCAGCGCCGCCGTGATCGCCAGTGCGGTAAAACGCCACTCCTCATTTTCACGTTTCCATAAGGTGTGAGTCTGCATCAGCAGGGAGCGAAATCCCTCCGACAGGCAGGCTTCATTTACCGTTTTACTGCGACGCAGGCTGGCACGCAGGCCGCGTGTTTCCTGCAATTCTTCATGCCATCGGCGTAACGTAACCTTATGGTCGTCCTTCACAATACTCATTCAGCCGCCTCCTGCTTTTTTGCCCCGGCGGCTTTCGCGCTCTGCTTCTCCGCCGATTTCGCGAAATACTTTTTACGCGCCAGCATAATGCGTTTGAGATCGCTCCCTTCATAAGGGTTGGTAAAAACATGGTCGTCAAAGTAGCGGCGGGTAAGTTTCCAGATATTCGTTTGCCACTGACTCAGTCTTTCTTCCGCGCTTTCGCCACTTTCAAGGTCATGCACCAGTGCAAGAAAGTGCGTCTGCGTGAGATGCCAGAAATCGATATCAATAAAGCTGAAGTCGCCGCGCGCGCCTTTGGCATCCGCAAACCAGGCCTCTTTTAACGCGCTACGCAGCAGGCTGAGATTGCGCGACGCCGTTTGCGCCGCCAGCCGGAGATCGGGAACAATACTGTCGGTTAATAGCAGCGGGAAGTGATGTTCATACCAGCAGCGGGCTTTCATATTGTCGAAATCATAACCAAAGCCCCACAGCCCCACTTTGGTGTCCTTGAGGCTACGCGCACCGGTTGTTTTGACAACCAGCGCCGGATATTCGGTGTTATTTTCTGACGTACCTTCCTGATTTAAACCTAGCCAGTCTCGCCAGATGAGCCCGCCGGGCTGCGGCTTAACGGAATAGCGCTCGCTGTCCCCTTTCAACGCCAGACGGTAAGGCGTTAACGGATGCGTCCAGCCCGCATAGTTAACGCCGTAGTTCTTCACCGTCATCCCGCTAAGCAATTCATCACTTTGGGCTTCACAGAGATCGCAACGCCCCGAATGGGTGGTATTAAAATCAAGGCGGATGCGGCGCGGCATCCCCCAGTAGGCCTGAAGCAAATCCACCTGTTCCGGCGTGGTGACGGCATTTGCCTGTTCGCTAGTACGCGTGGGGGCCAACCAGGGAAAAACAGATTCATCACACTGGTTTGGCACGGGCATCCCTGCGCTGTCCTGCGGCATCACATTGAGCCACAGTTTACGCCACAGGGGCGTTTGCCGGTTTCCCTGATACTCCTGCAATTCGATGAGCGTGGTCATCGGCCCGCCGCCGCGCAGCCCGGTGCGATAACCTTTACCGCCCGATGGCGCATTAAGCTGTAATGAAAAGAGCGCCAGCGCCGCACAGTGCGGGCAAAAGCGCTCGGTGACGCCACGCTTAACAAAATGGTCTTTATTAAATTTAGTGGTTTGCGCGCCGGGGATTTCTGGCAGCAATGAGGCGATAGAAACGGTCTCTCCGCTTAACGGCTCGAAATCCTGCATAAAAGCAGGCGTTTGGTCGCCAAACTGGAAAGCAGGCTCCAGCGGTACCAGCGCCTTTTGTAGCGCCTCTGCGCTCAGCCCATCGAACCAGATATCCTCCCAGCGGGCGCTATTTTTCGGCGCAATACTGCACTGCAATAACCCCAGCAAAAACTGCCAGGCCGCACCCTGTAAATCCGCCCGCACAGCGGCGATATCCACCACGCTTTCATCGGCCAGATTGACCGGCGCCAGCTTGCCCACAGAACCGTCGTTAAAACGTACGGGAAGCCAGGGGGTTGTTATAAGTGAGAAATTATTCATATGGTTAGCAGCTAAACCTCCATCATTCCGATTAATCCTTCACAGGCTGAATAACCGCTGTTTTCAACCTCCGACACCACAATCACCACGGCAAACTCCTGATTTTGATGTTGCTCCACGCACCACTGCTGAAGCGGCTTGCCGTCAAGCAATGTGAAATCTGCACGATGTTTATTCCACCAGCCCTGGCGTACCCGCATCGCGCTCATTTCCCAGGCGTGCTCTCCCGGCGCATACGGCATCACGACCCCATCAATAATTCTGGCCAGCCACAGCGTGATGGACTCCTCAGCCAGTCGTGTCGACAGTTTCTCAGGCAGAAAATCGCTGCTTTCCGGGCTGTATCCTGCCGCGAAGTTGAGGATATTTTGCGCAGCGAAGGCCCGGTCACAATAATATTTCCCTTCCTGCAGTTGCTCCGTCTTCGCGAACCCCTCCGGCATCGCAACGTCGTCACCATAGACGGATTCAATCAGCAGCCGGGCTGACTGCGGCATTCGAATCTCGCCTTGTTGTCGTAATACGCGCTGAGTCAGCCACAAACGACCATGATCGGGATAAACGTAGGCACTGTTGCGCATCGCGCTGGATAGCCAGTCTTCACGCGGCGCGTCATCCCATTCGGGGGCAAGGATCAACAGTTCTGGCGCATCGCGCTCATCCTTCCCTGCCGTTTTCACCAGGCCATGACGATCGCGGATATGTCGCTGTAAACGTCCTGCCCTTTGGATCAGTAAATCCACCGGCGCTAAGTCAGAAATCATTTCATCAACGTCGATATCCAGACTCTGCTCAATAACCTGCGTAGCGATAATGACTTTACCCGCGCGCTGACCCGCGCTTTTTTTACCAAACACATTCAGCGTTTGAGTTTCGATTTTCTGGCGATCGTGAAAGGCAAAACGGCTGTGAAAGAGGATCAGATTTTCAGGTGAAACAATGCCCCTGGAGAAAAGCTGGCGATAAATGCGGATAGCGTCATCCACGGAATTTCGGATCCAGGCAATGCACTTACCATTCCGCACCGATTGCTCAATGCGTTCGATACACGCCTGCTCACTGTCTAACCAACCGACGTTGACGCGGCGTTCAACCTCTTTGCGGGTCGCCACATGCTGAGAAACTACATCATTACCCACCACCTGCGTCAGCCAAGGGTAATCGTCATGGCCCAGCAGCGGCGCTTCCACGTTGCTCTTCGTACCACGTGCAAACGCCGCGATCAGCCGGTTGCGTTGCTGCTGGGACAGCGTGGCGGAAAGCAGAATGGTGGAATTACCGTTGCGGGCCTGGTTTTCAATCAGGCTTTCGAGGATACGAGACATATAGGCATCGTAAGCGTGGATCTCATCAGCCAGCAGGATTTTGTTTCTCAGGCCCAGCAAACGCAGGTTGTTGTGTTTAAAAGGCATCACCGCCATCATTGCCTGATCGAGCGTTCCCACACCGACTTCCGCCAGCAGCGCTTTTTTATTACTGTCGGCAAACCAGGCGGCGCAGCCCTGTTTTTCATCCGGCTCTTCCGAACCGGATAAATCCCCCGACCAAAGCGATTGATTAAACCGGTCCATCAGTTGGCGCGCGCTGTGCGCCAGGACCAGGCTAGGGCGAGAATCGGAGTCATACAGCGCCAGCCAGCTTTTCGCCAGCCTGTCGAACATGGCATTCGCCGTCGCCATGGTCGGCAGACCAAAGAACAGCCCCTGCGCTTTACCCGCGGCCATCAGACGATGGGTAAGAATCAGCGCGGCCTCGGTTTTTCCCGCCCCGGTGACATCTTCCAGAATAAACAGCTGCGGCCCTTCCTGATTCACCTCCAGCTCCAACGCCTTTTGCTGCAACGGCGTTGGCTGGCGGATAAAAGGAAAGAGCGTATTAACACCGGAGAAAGGAGCCACCGCAGAAGACGGCGGGAAAAGAGCCAGCGCCGCCTGCGCTTTCTCCAGCGCCTGCCGCCAGTAGGCGTCGATAGGCATTGCATGGGCAATGAGTGGGAAAAAACGAGTAGACGACCCGGTCCAGTCAGCCAGAACCACCGCCGCCGAAATCAGCCAGGAGAGCCGTTGAAAAACCTCAATACCTTCGTCTTCATCCCAGAATGCCGGAACGTCAATCAGTGGAAACAGCGCTTTGATACTGGTAAGAAATTCTCGGGCCGCGTCTTTATCCTGTTGGAGAAAGTTATTGAGTTCAGGAATCCCTTTTGGTGGACGTCCGTGATGCCCGGTCGTTAGTGGCATCCACATCGTTATCACGCGCTTCAGTTTACGAGGAGAGAGGGTCGAAGCAGGCCATAATTCACTATATTGATTTAGCCAGGTATTCCATAGCCCGTAACCTAAATCAGCATGGGAGATAAATTCATAGTTTTGCCGACTTTCTGGAGGGAGCGAAAGATTGGGATGGCTATACTGCCGTTGGAACGAATTGGCGAACTTCCCGGTATCATGCCAGCATAATAACCAGGCGAAAAACTGCGCGGCCTGCTCTCTGTCCTTGATACCTAATTGACCGAATGCATCAGCCAGACCGTAAATGTTGCGCTTCACCATCCAGTAGCCGACAGCGGCTACATCCAGTGAATGCCAGCAGAGTAAATGATAATCATCACCCCCCTCCTTTTCTGCCCGGCGGGTTTTTCCCCAATAATTGAACATCGCTGCAAAGGCTCCACCTAAAGACACGTAATTCATCATCACGTATTTGCCAGGCCAGCCAATGATTTATATCAATAGACCACTCTGTTTTACCGCCTCTCTTGCGTACAAAATGAGGCTTTTTACTCGCTCTAATATGAAAATCCCGGCATAACCGGGATAATAAAATTTAATGAGCAAAACGGGATTAACCTTACCCTTCGTGCAGCCCGCACTCGCGTTTCAGCCCGAAGAAGCGCGTCTCTTCTTCCGCCATGCCCGGCTCCCATTTGCGGGTGGTGTGCGTATCGCCAACCGACAGATAGCCCTGATCCCACAGCGGATGGTATTTCAAACCGTGTTTTTGCAGATACTGGTAAACCGTACGGTTATCCCAGTCGATAATCGGCAGCACCTTAAACACGCCGCGCTGAATCGCCAGCACCGGCAGCGTAGCACGGCTACCAGACTGCTCGCGGCGCAGGCCGGCAAACCAGGTCTGCGCGTTTAGCTCTTTGAGCGCCCGGTTCATCGGCTCAACCTTGTTGATGTCATTGTATTTCTCAATGCCTTCAACACCCTGCTCCCACAGTTTGCCGTAGCGCGCTTCCTGCCATGCCGCGCTCTCTTTGGCGCGATAAACCTGGAGATTGAGTTTGAGTTTGTCCGTTAACTCATCAATAAACTGGTAGGTTTCCGGGAACAGGTAGCCGGTATCGGTGAGGATCACCGGGATATCCGGGCGAATCTGATTCACCAAATGCAGACTCACCGCCGCCTGAATGCCAAAGCTTGAGGAGAGCACGTATTCGCCGGGCAGGTTTTCCAGCGCCCAGGCCACGCGATCCTCGGCGCTCAGTTTTTCCAGTTCGGCGTTGGTTTCGGCCAGCGCCAGTACGCGATCGACCTTTGGCAGGTCGTTCAGGGCGTTTAGATCGAGTTTGGACATATGGACCTCGTTTGTGTGTTTCCCCTCACCCCGGCCCTCTCCCCAAAGGGGCGAGGGAGAAAACCGAGCGGCAGAGAAAACCGAACGGTCCCCTCTCCCCTGCGGGGAGAGGGTTAGGGTGAGGGGGTACGGTGTTATTCCCAGAAATCACGCGCTGGATCGAGCACCGGGCGAATGATGCCCGCACGCACCGTAAAGTCGCCGAAGCCTTCACCCGCTTCACGCTCTTTCGCCCAGCGCCCAACCAGTTCGTCAATGGAATCGAGAATTTCCGGTTCCGTAATATTTTCGCGGTACATACGCGGAATACGCGTCCCCATGCGGTTGCCGCCCAGATGCACGTTGTAACGCCCCGGGGCTTTGCCCACCAGACCCAGCTCCGCCAGCATCGCGCGGCCACAGCCGTTCGGGCAGCCGGTCACGCGCATCACGATATGCTCGTCAGGAATGCCGTGTTTTTCCAGAATCGCTTCCACTTTGTCCGTAAACGACGGCAGGAAACGCTCGGCCTCCGCCATCGCCAGCGGACAGGTCGGGAACGACACGCAGGCCATCGAGTTTTCACGCTGCGGCTTCACCGCATTCATCAACCCGTGGTCGCGCGCCAGCTTCTCGATCTTCGCTTTCTGGCTTTCCGGCACGCTGGCAATAATCAGGTTCTGGTTAGCGGTGATGCGGAAATCGCCTTTGTGGATCTTCGCGATCTCCAGTAAACCGGTTTTCAGCGGACGTCCAGGATAATCCAGGATACGACCGTTTTCGATAAACAGCGTCAGGTGCCAGTTGTTGTCGATCCCTTTCACCCAACCAATGCGATCGCCACGACCGGTGAACTCATACGGGCGGATCGGCTCAAACTTGATCCCCGCGCGGCGCTCAACCTCTTCCTTAAAGGTGTCGATACCGACGCGCTCCAGGGTATATTTGGTTTTCGCGTTTTTACGGTCGGTACGGTTACCCCAGTCACGCTGGGTCGTCACCACCGCTTCGGCCACGGCCAGGGTATGCTCCAGCGGCAGGAAGCCGAACTCGCTTGCCGTACGCGCATAGGTTTTCTTATTACCGTGCTCAATAGACAGACCGCCGCCGACCAGCAGGTTAAAGCCCACCAGCTTGCCGTTTTCAGCAATCGCCACGAAGTTCATGTCGTTGGCGTGCAGATCGATATCATTCTGCGGCGGGATCACCACCGTGGTTTTGAATTTACGCGGCAAATAAGTCGCGCCGAGGATCGGTTCTTCGTCGGTGGTGGCGACCTTCTCCTGATCGAGCCAGATCTCCGCATAGGCACGGGTACGCGGCAGCAGATGTTCAGAGATCTTTTTTGCCCACTCGTAGGCCTCGGCGTGCAGCTCGGACTCATACGGGTTGGAGGTGCACAGCACGTTACGGTTCATGTCGTTGGCGGTCGCCAGCGCGTCCAGCCCGACGGAGTGCAACATCTGATGCACCGGCTTGACGTTCTTCTTCAGAATGCCGTGGAACTGGAAGGTCTGACGGTTGGTCAGACGAATGCTGCCGTAAATCGTGTTGTCAGCGGCGAATTTATCGATGGCCTTCCACTGGGTAGTGGTGATCACCCCGCCCGGCAGACGGCAGCGCAGCAGCATCGCGTGACGCGGCTCCAGCTTCTGCTCGGCGCGCTCGGCGCGGATGTCGCGGTCATCCTGTTGGTACATGCCGTGAAAACGGATCAGCAGGAAGTTATCGCCGTGGAAGCCGCCGGTCAGGCCGTCGTTAAGGTCTTCCGCGATGGTGCCGCGCAGGAAATTACTTTCACGCTTCATGCGCTCGGCGTCAGTCAGTTTGCCTTCGACCACTAAAGGCCCTGGGTGTTTTTCGCTCATTAGTAGACATCTCGCTGATAACGGCGCTCAACGCGCAGCTCACTTAAAAATTCATCCGCCGCTTCGATGTCCATTGCACCGAATTCAGCAATCACTTCCAGCAACGCCTGCTCAACGTCTTTCGCCATGCGATTGGCGTCGCCGCAGACATAAATGTGGGCACCGTCATTAATCCAGCGCCACAGCTCCGCGCCCTGTTCGCGCAGTTTGTCTTGTACGTAGATTTTTTCTTTTTGATCGCGGGACCAGGCCAGATCGATACGGTTCAGCACGCCTTCTTTCACGTAGCGCTGCCATTCAACCTGATAGAGGAAATCTTCGGTGAAGTGCGGGTTACCGAAGAACAGCCAGTTCTTACCTTCCGCACCGTCGGCGGCGCGCTGCTGCATAAAGGCGCGGAACGGCGCGATACCGGTGCCTGGGCCAATCATAATGACCGGGGTCTGCGGGTTCGCCGGCAGGCGGAAGTTGTCGTTGTGCTCAATGAACACGCGCACTTCGCCCTCTTCTTCCACGCGGTCGGCGAGGAAGCTGGAGGCTCCACCGGTGCGGGCACGGCCTTCGATGTCGTAGCGCACGACGCCGACGGTCACGTGCACTTCGCTTTCAACTTCCGCCTGTGAAGAGGCGATAGAGTAAAGGCGCGGCGTCAGCGGACGCAGCAGGCCGATTAATGCTTCGGCATCAAGCTGTGCCGGGGAGAAACGCACCATATCGACGATTGGCGTGGTAGCCGCATACTGCTGAAGCTGGGCTTTATCGCCCACCAGCGGCAGCAGGGACTCGCTGCGCGTCAGCGTAGCGTAGTTCTCCACGATATTCGCGGTATTGACCGTGAGTTCGAAGTGCCACTGCAGCGCTTCGGCCAGCGGCAGGGTTTTGCCGTTAACGGTGACGAGCTCGTCGCCCTTCAGCCACAGCAGCTCCACCAACTCTTGCACCAGCGCAGGATCGTTCTGATACCACACGCCCAGCGCGTCGCCTGGCTGATAGCGCAGGCCAGAATCACCGAGGTCAATTTCAATATGGCGGACGTCTTTTTCAGAATCGCGGCCGGTAATTTTCTGGTTGACCGACAGCGACGCCGACAGCGGCGCCTCTTTGGTGTACGGGCTGGAGTGAATGTCGTTCACCGCCCCGCTTGCTGCCGCCTGCACGGAAGGTGCAGCCGGCGCGCGGGCTTTCAGCACCTCAACCAGACGCGCACGCCATTCGGCAGCGGCGGCCTGGTACTCCACATCTGCATCGACGCGGTCGAGCAGGCGCTCACCGCCCAGCTCGGCCAGCTTGCTGTCAAAGTCTTTCCCTGCCTGGCAGAAAAACTCATACGAGGTATCGCCAAGGCCCAGCACCGCAAAGGCGGTATCGGTCAGCTTCGGCGCTTTTTTCGAGAACAGGAATTTATGCAACGCCACCGCTTCTTCCGGCGTTTCCCCTTCGCCCTGCGTAGAGGTCACAATGACCAGCAGCTTTTCCGACGCGATTTGTTTGAATTTATAATCCCCGGCGTTGACCAGGTTCACGTTCAGTTTCGCGGCCAGCAGATCGTCACGCAGCGCTTCAGCGACGCGGCGGGCATTGCCGGTCTGCGAGGCGGAAATCAGCGTAATGGCCGGGACTTCGACGGCAGCCGGTGCGGCAGAGACGGCTACGGCGCCAGGCTGCTGATTAAGCACGCCCCAAAAATAGCCGGAAACCCAGGCAAGCTGGGTGGGTGATAAATCAGTAGTGGCCGCCTGAAGGCGCGCTAACTGCTCCGGGTTAAGCGGGAGCAAAGCTGAAGGGGGAGACTGTGTTGTCATGCGTTGTTATGTTCCAGTAGCAAAGCTGTTTCTAATCAGGAAAAACAAAACTGAATGTAAGGTTAACGACGTGGATAATAACAATTAAAGAAGGGATAGAAATATCAAATAACCAAATGGACTAACCTCTTTTCCTGGTAGTTAATAGCAATAAAACAGATTAAATAACCCATTGATATGAATAGACAAAAATTATCATCGTGCACAATTATTGCACTCTTTGGCCATTTGGCGGTTTTAGTTAATGCAGAAAAATGTGCATTCGGGTACTATGCGGCGTTTTTTTCCGCAAGACTGAGAGTTCATGATGTCCACCACACTGTTTAAAGATTTCACCTTCGAAGCCGCCCATCATCTGCCACATGTGCCGGAAGGGCATAAGTGCGGTCGCCTGCACGGCCACTCGTTTATGGTGCGTCTTGAGATTACCGGTGAAGTCGATCCCCATACCGGTTGGATCATGGATTTTGCCGAACTGAAAGCGGCGTTCAAACCAACCTACGATCGTCTGGATCACTACTATCTGAACGATATTCCGGGTCTGGAAAACCCAACCAGCGAAGTGCTGTCCCGCTGGATCTGGGAACAGGTTAAACCAGTTGTGCCGCTGCTTAGCGCGGTAATGGTGAAAGAAACCTGCACCGCAGGCTGCGTCTACCGCGGCGAGTAAGTCAGTCGGCATGCGGGGAGTCGGTTCGCGTCTTCCCCGCTTCCCTTCCGTAGTTTCCTATCACATTAATTTCCCTAATCTTTCAGAATGCGGCATCTACCCAGGAAATATGACGAAGTTCTGTCACACTCTTTGGGTTGGTTAATACATTGTGAGGAATAAGGGATGAAAAAAACGCTTCTCGCCGCAGCAATGCCGGCACTGTTATTGTTCTCAGGACTGAGCCAGGCGCAAACCCCACCCGAAGGCTATCAACTTCAGCAGGTGCTGGTGATGAGCCGTCACAACCTGCGCGCGCCGTTGGCGACTAACGGTAGCGTGCTCGAACAGTCGACGCCGAACGCCTGGCCGGAATGGGACGTTCCCGGGGGCCAGCTCACCACCAAAGGCGGCGTGCTCGAAGTCTATATGGGCCATTATATGCGTGAATGGCTGGCGCAGCAGGGACTGGTCACCAGCGGGGAATGCCCAGCGCCGGACACGGTATACGCCTATGCCAACAGCCTGCAACGTACCGTTGCCACCGCCCAGTTCTTTATTAACGGCGCCTTCCCCGGCTGCGACGTTGTCGTCCACCACCAGGAAAAAATGGGCACCATGGACCCAACCTTTAACCCGGTGATCACCGACGACTCTGCCCCATTCCGCGAGAAGGCGGTACAGGCGATGGAGAAAGCGCGGCAGGCTCAACAGCTCGACGAGAGCTATAAGCTGCTGGCGCAGATTGCCCGTTATCAGGATTCTCCTTCCTGCAAAGAGAAGCAACAGTGTTCGCTGAGCGATGCGAAAGACAGCTTTAGCGCCAACTATCAGAAAGAGCCCGGCGTTAAGGGGCCGCTGGCAATCGGTAACTCGCTGGTCGATGCGTTCACGCTGCAATATTACGAAGGGTTCCCGCTTGACCAGGTGGCCTGGGGGGAAATTAAGACCGATCGGCAATGGCGTCTGCTGTCAAAACTTAAAAACGGCTATCAGGACAGCCTGTTCACCTCACCAGAAGTCGCGCGCAACGTCGCCAAACCGCTGGTGAAATATATCGATAATGCGCTGGTAACCGAGGCGGCGAAAACGCCGAAAATCACCGTGCTGGTAGGCCATGACTCGAATATTGCCTCGCTGCTGACGGCGCTGGATTTCAACGCCTACACGTTGCCGGGACAGTACGAACGCACGCCAATCGGCGGGAAAATTGTGTTCCAGCGCTGGCATGACGGCAAAGATAATCGCGATATGATGAAAATCGAGTATGTCTATCAGAGCGCCGAGCAGCTGCGTAACGCTGATGCATTAACCCTGAAAACACCGCCGCAGCGCGTCACGCTGTCGCTCAAAGGCTGCCCGGTTGATGCCAACGGTTTCTGCCCGATGGACACCTTCTCGAAAGTCATGAACGACGCGGCGAAGTAAAGCTTAACGTCCCCGGCTGAGCGAAGCGATGCCGGGTCCTCAACGGGGCCGAATAATTATCGCCTATTATGTTCGCCCACGTTCATTCGCGGCCTGCACCCCTCCACAATATCTTGTTTCCAATAGCGCCTCAGAAAGTGAAGAAATCATCATGCGCTGGAAATCATCGCGTTCTGCATTAATCAATTCATCAAGCTGAATCTCAGCATCGGCAGGTAATGGTTCGGTATTTATCAAAACAACGGCTTTATCGTAATGCATCCTTTTATCTCGTTTAAATGGTGTGCTGATTTTCGCGGAGAGGCTCGTTCTGGCGGTGCAATCTGGTGTATCCCCCGCTCACGCGGGGAACACTCACCGGCTTAAGCACCTTGCGTTCAAACCACGTCGGTTTATCCCCGCTTACGCGGGGAACACGAAGGCCTTGGGAGCCGATACATCCTCTACTACGGTTTATCCCCGCTTACGCGGGGAACACTATCGTTCCGGAAAGTCGGTGTGGTTTAACAGCGGTTTATCCCCGCTTACGCGGGGAACACATAATGGCTGTGGCGCTTGAGGCTTTTTGCCTCGGTTTATCCCCGCTTACGCGGGGAACACACAGTCCACTACCAGCGAAACGGTCATAACTGCGGTTTATCCCCGCTTACGCGGGGAACACCTTAGCGCTAGGTTATGGAATACTGCACTTAGCGGTTTATCCCCGCTTACGCGGGGAACACTGGGGCGACCCTGTCTGCGTGCTAGTATTACCCGGTTTATCCCCGCTTACGCGGGGAACACAAATCGTTGAGGAGGGTTAACCGTGGCTAAAACGGTTTATCCCCGCTTACGCGGGGAACACCGGTTTGAGGTTATTACAAGCAAAACAATAACCGGTTTATCCCCGCTTACGCGGGGAACACTTTATGCGCTGGGGACGCGTTCGGCTTATCGTCGGTTTATCCCCGCTTACGCGGGGAACACTCTAATTGCGGCGGCGTCGTATGCTCTCGCCGCGGTTTATCCCCGCTTACGCGGGGAACACACGAAACCCCCTGTTATAAACAACAAAATAGCCGGTTTATCCCCGCTTACGCGGGGAACACTTGCGGCAGCCGTTACGCCGGGTTATCGACATCGGTTTATCCCCGCTTACGCGGGGAACACGCCGGGATGAAGTTGCAGCAAAACATTCAGGCCGGTTTATCCCCGCTTACGCGGGGAACACTCTAAACACATCTATATGTTTACAAAAAAATTTTTCAGCAAACAACAATCAACCAACAAAATAGCAACCTTTCCATGTTTTTAAAGATCACCTAATCCAATGATTTTTAATAACAAAATAAAATCACCGCTATTCTTCCCTGAAACTTACCAAAATAGTGTGACGCAGATGACATTCGAGAGCACCACCATCGAAATCAGGATACAGATACGCACGACACGATGCCGGCAGACAATTTGAAAAGGGAGAAACGATATTTTGCGCCAAGGTTTATTGACGGCATCAGATGACGGTCACCGGACGGCAACCGTCGAACATCAGGGATCAGGCAATATTCAGATACTTGTGCGTCTGCATCGACAGGCGCCAGTTGCGCGCAATACAGGTTTCAATACACAGGCGGGTTGCATCATCTTTCTGACTGATCGGCTGCAGCGCAATAATACGCTGTTTGTCATCACTCAGCGTCTCCAGCAGCTCATCCAGCGCTTCAATATCGCGCACGCGGCCTACCGGATGCTTGATTTCATCGGCGCGTTCCAGCGCCTGCGACAGCACGTCGTAGCCGCCGCGCATGTTCACCTTCGGCGACACGGTCACCCAGGTGCTAGGCGTGCAGCGCACTTCATGGGTACCGCTGGTTTCAATCTGGCAGCTAAAGCCGTTCTGCTCAAGCAGCGCGGTAAGCGGAGTTAAGTCGTGGATGCACGGCTCGCCGCCGGTAATCACCGCGTGACGCGCGGTCCAGCCCTGACGGCCAATAATCGCCAGCAGATCGTCGCTGCTTGCCGCCCCCCATTTATCGCTCTCTTTGGTTTTCGCCAGGATACTGAACAGAGAAACTTCCCGATCCTCGAGCTTATCCCAGGTATGTTTGGTGTCACACCAGGCGCAGCCTACCGGGCATCCCTGTAAACGAATAAAGATGGCGGGGACGCCAGTAAAATAACCTTCACCCTGCAGGGTTTGAAACATCTCGTTAATCGGGTACTGCATCATCGGCTCTTCAGTAGTGGTAAACCGTCATTATTGCATATTTCGCGCCAGCGATCCCTCGCACTTCTTGCGCAACCGCACGTTGCTTTTTTGCCGACGCACTTAGCGGGGGTTTTCTGTGATGTATCCAATCCTTTTGATGAAAATTAACATTTTCATTACATCGTTATTCGCCCTCTTTCACTGTTTAACATGTTGCTGCGTGATTCAAATTGGTATGACACATTTTCGTGAGTAATATCCAAAACCGGCTACATATCATACCAATTATAAATTTTGACAAGGAAAAAGGATGAACGCGTTTGCTGAAGCCCTGCCGGTGATCTGGGTCGCCCTGGGCGTTGTACTGCTACTTATTCTCAATATGAAATTTAAGATCAACGGGATGCTCGCACTGCTGCTGGCGGCGATTTTTGTTGGCGTGTGTGAAGGATTGCCGCTGGAGGCTATCGGGAAATCGATCGAGGCGGGCGTTGGCAGCACGCTGGGGCATCTGGCATTAATTATTCTGTTCGGTGCGATCCTCGGTAAGCTGATGGTCGATTCCGGCGCGGCCCAGCGTGTTTCCTCGACTTTGCTGCAAAGCTTCGGGCCGAAAAAAGTACAGTGGGCAATCATGGTCATTGGCCTGATATTCGGCCTGGCGATGTTTTACGAAGTTGCTTTCCTGATCCTCGCGCCGCTGGTGATCAGTATTGCTCGCGAAGCCAAAATTCCGTTCCTGAAGCTCGGCATCACGATGGTGGCCGCCGCAACAACCGCGCATAGCCTGTTCCCGCCGCAACCAGGCCCAACGGCGCTGGTTGCCGCTTTCCACGCCGATATGGGGATGGTCTATATCTACGGCGTTATCGTCGCCATTCCAACGGTTATCTGCTCGGGCATTCTACTGCCAAAACTGCTGGGCAATCTGGAGCGCCCAATTCCACAGCTGCTGGAATCACAGAAGGTTTTTCGCGATGACGAAATGCCGTCGTTCGCCACCAGCCTACTGGTGCCGTTGATTCCGGCGATTATCATTACCGGCGTGACCGTGATTAAGCTGTTTATCCCGGCTGGAGCTACCGTCATCTCGTTTCTTAACTTTATCGGTAGCGCGCAGGTCAGCATGCTGATTGCCGTGCTGGTCGCGCTGTATGCATTCGGTACCGCGCGCGGTAAGTCCATGACCGAGGTGATGAGCTCTTACTCCACCGCCATTGAGAAAGTTGCGCTGGTCGTCTTTATCATCGGTGCAGGGGGTGCCTTTAAGCAGATTATTATGGATACCGGCGTGGGCGATTACATCGCCGATATGATGCGTACCTCTTCCATCTCGCCGTTGATTATGGCGTGGTTTATCACCGTGCTGCTGCGACTGGCTACCGGTGCAGGTACCGTCTCTGCGATTACCGCGGCGGGGATTGTGGGGCCAATGATTACCACCTTTAATGTTGATCCGGCGTTGATGGTGTTGGCGACCGCCTCGGGAAGCAACACGCTGACCCACGTCAATGATGCCGCGTTCTGGTTATTCAAAGAGTATTTTGGCCTGTCGATTAAAGACACCTTTAAGACATGGGGGCTTTTAGAATTAACCAACTCCGTTGTCGGTCTGTTAATTGTATTATTACTCGATTTGATTATCTAAATATTTTTAAAAATACATTTTATAAACAATCCGTAGCGCGGCCCACTGCGGATTGTTTTTCTTCTTTTAAAAAGTCATTTATGATGTAACAAAAAATGTTTTTTCTTACAGTTAAGACACAACTATTAATTTTATATAATCCATAATAAACAATGCATTAAGTTTAAGAATAAAATTTATTGAATCTTTTTAAATATCAAGATGTCAAATTTAATCCGCGCCAGTATGTAAGCTTAAAATAAGCTTAAGCTCTCCCTTTATTACCCCCTTCTTTATTTAATCGCCGTTTACTTTTCCGATCCTAGAATCCGCAAATCAACTATGACGAGACAGTATTCATGAATACATTATTAATCACGGGCGTTACCGGTTTTCTGGGCGGCGCGGCGCTGGAAGCCATTCTCAATAGCCACAGTGGCGTTAATTTACTGCTTTTAGTCCGTGCAGATAACGGTGAAGCCGCTGTCGCAAGGGTTAAGGAGAACTTACGTAAATTCAATATCGACGAAGAGAAGCTGACGAAGATTGCCCCACACAATATCCTGCTGGGTGACTTAGCCTATCCGGAGAGTTTTCTCGGTGATGCGCGCCTGGACGAGGTAACCCACGTGCTGAACTGCGCCGCCGTGGCTTCCTTTGGCAACAACCCGCTGATCTGGAAAGTAAACGTAGAAGGTACGCTACAGTTTGCTCGCCGTATGGCAAAGGTGGAAGGGTTACAGCGCTTCCTGCACGTCGGCACGGCAATGTCCTGCTCGCCAGAGCCGGACTCTCTGGTCGCTGAAAGTGCAGAGTTCCGCGAGCGAGCCGAACACCTGGTAGAGTACACGCATTCCAAATCGACCATCGAACAGCTGATGCAACAGCAGCTTCCAAGGCTACCCCTGATCGTCGCCCGCCCCTCAATCGTTGTGGGCCATACTCGCCACGGCTGCCAGCCATCCAGCAGCATTTTCTGGGTCTTCAGCATGGGTCTGATGCTGCAAAAATTCCTGTGCTCGATGGAGGACAGAATTGATGTGGTGCCGGTCGATTACTGTGCCAACGCGCTGCTTCTGCTGCTGGATGCGCCGCTGGTCCAAGGGGAAGTGATACATATCTCCGCGGGAGAAGAGAATAGCGTTCGCTTTGCCGATATTGATTATGCAATGGCGCGTGCGCTGGAGCAGGCACCGGTTGGCGACCGCTATGCGCAGGTTAGCTATGAAACGCTGGTGAAAATGCGGCGTGAACTGAAAGGTATTTTCGGCCCGTGTAACGAGCGGCTAATGTTGAAAGCGATGCGGCTGTATGGCGCTTTCGCCACGCTGAACGTGCGCTTTAGCAACGATAAGTTGCTCAGTATCGGCATGCCAAAACCACCGCGCTTTACCGACTATATCGATCGCTGCGTACAAACCACGCGTGGACTCTCGATTCCACAGCAGATGGCGGTCGATTTTAAGTAAAAAAAATGCCAGCCCGAAGGCTGGCATTTCTATATCAGATAAAGACAGGATTACGCCTGACCTTTGATCTCTTTACGACCGTTGTACGGAGCCTGTGCACCCAGAGCTTCTTCGATACGAATCAGCTGGTTGTACTTAGCAACACGGTCAGAACGGCTCATAGAACCGGTTTTGATCTGGCCTGCAGCGGTACCAACAGCCAGGTCAGCGATGGTAGCGTCTTCAGTTTCGCCAGAACGGTGAGAGATGACAGCGGTGTAGCCAGCATCTTTCGCCATTTTGATCGCAGCCAGAGTTTCGGTCAGGGAACCGATCTGGTTGAATTTGATCAGGATGGAGTTAACGATGCCTTTCTCGATGCCTTCTTTCAGGATCTTGGTGTTGGTTACGAACAGATCGTCACCAACCAGCTGGATTTTGTCGCCCAGAACTTTAGTCTGGTATGCGAAACCAGTCCAGTCAGACTCGTCCAGACCATCTTCGATGGACACGATCGGGTACTGTTTGGTCAGTTCTTCCAGGAAGTGAGTGAATTCTTCAGAGGTGAACGCTTTGTTGCCTTCGCCAGCCAGAACGTATTTACCGTCTTTGTAGAATTCAGAAGCTGCACAGTCCATCGCCAGAGTGATGTCGGTGCCCAGCTCGTAGCCAGCCGCTTTAACAGCTTCAGCGATAACAGCCAGTGCTTCAGCGTTGGAACCCAGGTTCGGCGCGTAGCCGCCTTCGTCACCAACTGCAGTGTTCATACCTTTAGCTTTCAGAACTTTAGCCAGGTTGTGGAACACTTCAGAACCCATACGTACGGCTTCTTTCAGGGATTTCGCGCCAACTGGCTGAATCATGAATTCCTGAATGTCGACGTTGTTGTCAGCGTGCTCACCGCCGTTGATGATGTTCATCATCGGAACCGGCATGGAGTATTTGCCCGGAGTGCCGTTCAGTTCAGCGATGTGAGCGTACAGCGGCAGGCCTTTAGCGGCAGCTGCTGCTTTGGCGTTCGCCAGGGAAACAGCCAGGATTGCGTTCGCGCCGAAGTTGGATTTGTTCTCAGTACCGTCCAGATCGATCATGATCTTGTCGATGCCAGCCTGATCTTTAGCATCTTTACCCAGCAGAGCCTGAGCAATCGGGCCGTTAACAGCGGCAACAGCTTTCAGTACGCCTTTACCCATGAAACGGGATTTGTCGCCATCGCGCAGTTCCAGCGCTTCGCGGGAACCAGTAGAAGCACCTGACGGGGCAGCTGCCATACCGACGAAACCACCTTCCAGGTGTACTTCAGCTTCAACAGTCGGGTTACCACGGGAGTCGATGATTTCACGACCGATGATTTTAACGATTTTGGACATTAGGTTTTCCTCAGTACAAGTTAAACTAAAACTCCAGACAAACAACGCCCCTCGTGGGGCGCTGCCGTTCTAACTTTTTTTACTTCGCTTGACGCTTCTGGTACTCGCCAGCGGCTTTCACAAAGCCAGCAAACAGCGGGTGCCCATCACGCGGCGTAGAAGTAAACTCCGGATGGAACTGACAAGCAACGAACCACGGGTGATTCGGAACTTCGATGATCTCGACCAACTGATCATCACCGGAACGGCCCGCAACGCGCAGACCTGCAGCTTCAATCTGTTTCAACAACATGTTGTTGACTTCATAGCGGTGACGGTGACGTTCAACGATTGTTGGCGCGCCGTACATCTGACGAACCAGGCTGTCATCGCTAAGCTGGCACTGCTGCGCGCCAAGGCGCATGGTGCCGCCGAGGTCGCTCTTTTCAGTACGAACTTCGACATTGCCTTCTTCATCACGCCATTCAGTAATGAGCGCCACAACCGGGTACTTACAGTCTGGCACAAATTCCGTAGAGTTGGCGTTGTCCATCCCCGCAACGTTGCGCGCGAATTCGATCAGCGCAACTTGCATACCCAGGCAGATGCCCAGATAAGGAATATTGTTTTCACGCGCGTAGCGTGCGGTAGCGATCTTACCTTCAACACCACGGTAGCCGAAGCCGCCAGGGATCAGGATAGCATCTAAATCTTTCAGAATTTCGACGCCGCGCGTTTCAACATCCTGCGAATCAATCAGCTTGATGTTGACGCTCACGCGGTTTTTCAGGCCACCGTGTTTCAGCGCTTCAATAACCGATTTGTAGGCGTCCGGCAGTTCAATGTACTTGCCGACCATACCAATGGTTACTTCGCCTGCCGGGTTCGCTTCTTCGTAGATAACCTGTTCCCATTCGGACAGATTCGCTTCCGGGCAGTTCAAGCTGAATCGTTTACAAATATAATCGTCCAGCCCCTGAGATTTCAACAGGCCTGGAATTTTATAAATGGAATCGACATCTTTCATCGAAATAACGGCTTTTTCTGGCACATTACAGAACAATGCAATTTTTGCACGTTCATTTGCCGGAATCGCGCGATCGGAGCGGCAGACCAGGATATCTGGCTGGATACCGATGGACAGCAGTTCTTTAACGGAGTGCTGGGTCGGTTTGGTTTTCACTTCACCGGCAGCCGCCATATAAGGCACCAGAGTCAGGTGCATGAACAGCGCGTTCTCACGACCGATATCCACCGCTAATTGACGAATCGCTTCCAGGAACGGCAGAGATTCGATATCGCCGACGGTGCCGCCGATTTCAACCAGCACCACATCGTGACCTTCGCCACCGGCAAGCACGCGCTCTTTGATCGCGTTAGTGATATGCGGGATAACCTGTACGGTCGCGCCCAGATAGTCGCCACGGCGCTCTTTGCGCAGGACGTCTGAGTAAATACGGCCAGTTGTGAAGTTGTTACGGCGAGTCATTTTAGTGCGGATGAAACGCTCGTAGTGGCCCAGGTCCAGGTCGGTTTCAGCGCCGTCTTCGGTAACGAACACTTCCCCGTGTTGGATCGGGCTCATGGTACCAGGATCGACGTTGATATACGGATCCAGTTTCATCATGGTGACGTTAAGGCCACGGGCTTCAAGAATGGCTGCCAGGGAGGCTGCGGCAATGCCTTTACCCAGAGAGGATACGACCCCGCCGGTCACAAAAATATAGTTCGTTGTCATGCTGAACCTGAGAAGTTAGGGTGAAACGATGGAATAACCAAGACGGGAAAGTAGTATACCCGAACATGGCGAGCGCCACAAACTTTCATTCTCGCTCCTCAATCGCCGCAGAAACAAACATGGGGAGTGAGAAAATAGCCCCTTTTGGGTAAATGTTTTTGACGCAAATCAAGCGCTTGTCATTTAAGATTTCGCACTTTTCGCCCTTTCCCGCAAAAATTCTTTAGAGATCATGTTCCTGCTGTTTTACCTGTTGCCAAACTTCTTCCATCACATTGAGGTCTACGCCGGTCATTTCCAGGCCTCGTTCAGCCACAATTCGTTCGACCTCGCGGAAACGGCGCTCAAATTTTTCATTCGCTTTTTGCAGCGCGGTCTCGGCTTTGACACCTAAATGACGTGAAAGATTGACGGTGGCGAACAGCAGGTCGCCCATTTCCTCTTCCAGTCTAGCTTCATCGACGACCGCCTGCCTGGCTTCGTCCATGACTTCATCAATTTCTTCGTACACTTTGTCCAGAACCGGACCCAGCGTCGTCCAGTCAAAACCTACCGCCGAACAGCGTTTCTGGATTTTGTGCGCCCGCATCAGCGCCGGGAAGGTGCGCGGAATATCGTCCAGCGCCGAGTGCTGCGCTTTATCCGCACGCTCGGCCGTTTTAATCTGCTCCCAGCGGGCCAGCACTTCCTGGCTATTCCCCGCGCTGGCGTCACCGAAGATGTGCGGGTGGCGACGCTCCAGCTTGTCGCTGATGGCGGCACATATGTCGTTGAAATCAAAGCGGCCTTCTTCCTGGGCCATCTGGGCGTAGAACACCACCTGAAACAGCAGGTCGCCAAGTTCACCGCGCAGGTCGTCGAAATCTTCACGGGCAATGGCATCGAGTACTTCGTAGGTTTCTTCCAGCGTGTAGGGCGCGATGGAGCTGAACGTCTGCTCTTTATCCCACGGGCAGCCGTTTTCCGGGTCGCGCAGGCGCTGCATAATGCCGAGCAGTCGGTCGATTTGAGTCATGGTGTTTCCTTGCAAAAATAGAGCGTTACCCTCCCCCAACAGGGAGAGGGTAAAAGGGAAGTTAACCGCCGTGCAGTCGACGCGCGTCGATCACGTCCGGCACCTGGTTCAGCTTGCCAAGCACGCGGCCCAGCACCTGCAGGTTGTAGATTTCAATGGTCATGTCGATGGTCGCCATCTGCTGCTTGGTATCGCTGCGGCTGGCCACGCCCAGTACGTTGACCTTCTCGTTGGCGAGAATGGTGGTGATATCGCGCAGCAGGCCGCTGCGGTCGTTAGCCTGCACGCGCACCACCAGCGAATAGCCCGCCGAGTAGCTCTCGCCCCACACCGCATCGACAATACGTTCCGGCGCGTGCGATTGCAGTTCCGCCAACTGTTCACAGTCCGCACGGTGCACCGAAATGCCGCGCCCCTGGGTAATGAAGCCGACAATTTCATCGCCGGGAATCGGCTGGCAGCAACGGGCAATGTGGTGCATCAGGTTGCCAACACCTTCAACCACTACGCGACCATTGTCTTTGCTGCGGTTTTGCGGCGTGTAAGATTTCTGCTGCAGCTGTTTAAGCGCGGCGGCATCCTGTTCAGCGGCGCTCGGTTTATTGAACTGCGCCTGCAGGAAGTTGACCATCTGGTTGAGGCGAATATCGCCGCCGCCGATCGCCGCCAGCAGCTCTTCCACGTCGTTAAAGTTGTAGCGCGGCAGCAGGTGCTTTTCGGCTTCCTTGAGGCTGATGCCCAAATGCTCCAGCTCGTCGTCGAGGATCTGCCGCCCGGCCAGCACGTTCTTGTCTTTATCCTGTTTACGGAACCAGGCGTGGATTTTCGAACGCCCGCGGCTGGTTGTCACATAGCCCAGATTCGGGTTCAGCCAGTCGCGGCTTGGGTTCGGCTGCTTCTGGGTGATGATTTCAATCTGGTCGCCCATCTGCAGTTGATAGGTGAACGGCACGATGCGCCCGCCGATCTTCGCGCCGATGCAGCGGTGTCCGACATCGCTGTGAATGTGGTAGGCAAAGTCCAGCGGCGTGGAGCCTGCCGGCAGATCCACCACGTCGCCTTTCGGCGTAAACACGTAGACGCGGTCATCAAAGACCTGGCTGCGCACTTCGTCGAGCATTTCGCCCGAGTCGGCCATCTCTTCCTGCCAGGCAATCAGCTTACGCAGCCAGGCGATACGATCTTCGTGACCGGAGCGCTGGCCGCTGGCGGTGCCTTCTTTGTACTTCCAGTGCGCGGCGACGCCCAGCTCGGCATCTTCGTGCATCTGTTTAGTACGAATCTGGATCTCAACCGTTTTGCCGCCAGGCCCCAGCACCACGGTGTGGATGGACTGATAGCCGTTCGGTTTCGGGTTGGCGACGTAGTCATCGAACTCATCCGGCAGGTGGCGGTAGTGAGTGTGCACTATCCCCAGCGCGGCGTAGCAATCCTGCAGGCGCTCGGCGACGATACGCACCGCGCGCACGTCAAACAGTTCGTCGAACGCGAGGTGTTTTTTCTGCATTTTGCGCCAGATGCTGTAGATATGCTTCGGACGACCGTAAACCTCGGCTTTGACCCCTTCGGTTTTCATTTCACTGCGCAGGTGGCCGACGAAGTCATTGATGTAATGCTCACGGTCAATACGACGCTCGTGCAGCAGTTTGGCAATACGTTTGTATTCCGCCGGGTGCAGGTAGCGGAAGCAGTAATCTTCCAGCTCCCATTTGAGCTGGCCGATACCGAGACGGTTCGCGAGCGGCGCGTAGATGTTGGTACACTCTTTCGCCGCCAGCACGCGCTCATCTTCCGGCGCATCCTTCACCTCACGCAGATGCGCAATACGCTCGGCGAGCTTGATGACCACGCAGCGGAAATCGTCGACCATCGCCAGCAGCATGCGACGGACGTTGTCGACCTGTTCGGAGGAAACCGCGTCAGTATGGGTGGCCTTCAGTTGGCGAATGGCCGCCATATCGCGCACGCCGTGAATCAGCGTCACCACCGACTGCCCGGCGCTCTCGCTGAGCACCTCTTCACTGACCACGTTAGCATCGACTAACGGGAACAGCAGCGCCGCGCGTAGCGTGTCGTTATCCATACTCAGCGTTGAGAGGATTTCAACCATCTCAACCCCGCGCCACAGCATCAGCTCGGCGTCATCACGCCCCACGGTCTGGCGGCGACAATAATCCCAGGTCTCGGCTAAGCGTTCACACGACTGCTGGCTGGAAATTCCCAGACTTGCGATCCATTTCTGTGGGTCAAATTCACCAGCTTTATTGAGATGTGCACTTCTTACCGCAACCATTGTCCTCTCCTTTCAGGGACCGGCCTGTCGAAGTCGACAAGCCACCGTTATTACCTACGCTCAAACAGCACCATAGATTCCTGGTGCCCAGTGTGCGGGAACATATCCAGCATTGCCAGACGCTGAATTTGGTAACCCGCATTCAGCAACGCCTCGCTATCGCGCGCCAGCGTCGCCGGATTGCAGGAAACATACACCACCCGCGTCGGCGCTAATTTTATAACATGCTGCATCACGCCCGGTGCGCCAGCACGAGCAGGATCGAGTAAAACTTTGTCAAAACCGTGTTTCGCCCACGCCTGAAGTGTTACATCATCTTCCAGATTCTCGTGAAAGAAGGTGACATTTTGCAGGTGGTTGAGTTCGGCATTCTCGCGCCCTTTCGCCACCAGCGCGGGCACGCCCTCGACGCCGACCACGCTGGCCGCGCGTTTGGCCAGCGGCAACGTAAAGTTGCCCATCCCGCAGAACAGATCCAGCACCCGGTCGGTAGGCTGTACGTCCAGCCATGCCAGCGCCGTCGCCACCATCTGCTGATTCACGCCGTCGTTAACCTGAATAAAATCGCGCGGGCTGAAGGTTAAGCGTAGCCCGTCTGAGGAATACCAGGGAGCATCACCGGTAACGCGTTCAAGTATCTCGCTTTCCGGTGCCAGATACAGCGCCACGCCGGAAGAATGCGAAAAGCGTTCCAGTTTTTCTTTATCTTCGCCGTTAAGCGCCGCCGTATGGCGTAGCACCATCAGCGGCCCGTTATCGGCGCTGACCAGCTCAACGTGCCCCAAATGACGCTGGCCTTTCAGGCTGCTCAGGCACTCACGCACCGCGGGTAGAAACGCCTCAAGATTGGGCACCAAAACAGGGCATTGCACCACATCGATGATATCGTTCGAGTTGGCCTTGCGAAAACCCATCTGCAAGCGTTGCGTTTTTGGCTGATAATTCAAGCTTAAGCGCGCGCGGCGGCGGTATCCCCAGGCTTCCCCGGCGATGACCTCCTCGACCTCGCGATTCATTAAACGATTCAGCGCCGCACGTTTGCTGCGCTGTTGTAGTGCAACCGACGCGTGCTGCTGCTGGCAGCCGCCGCAAATGCCAAAGTGCGGACAACGGGGTTCAACGCGCTCCGGACTGTCGCTCAAACGGCGCTTAACCTGCCCGCGCGCGTACTGTTTTTTGTCTTCCGTCAGGGTAATTTCCGCACGTTCTTCTGGCAATAACCCATTGATGAATAATGCTTTACCGTTGTGGCGCGCCACACCTTGCCCGAAGGGATCAAGACTGCTGACTGTCACGGTTATGATCTGGCGCGTCGTCACGCGCCGTTTTGCAGAGTAGAATTGCGCCATCGTAGAGATTTTTCTCAATCAAATATATTGCACTGATTCTCCCACAACGGACCTCCATGACCAACTACAGCCTGCGTGCAAGAATGATGATTTTGATCCTGGCGCCGACCGTATTAATCGGTTTGCTGCTCAGCATCTTCTTCGTCGTCCACCGCTATAACGACCTGCAGCGTCAACTGGAAGACGCCGGCGCCAGCATTATCGAGCCGCTTGCCGTCTCCAGCGAATACGGTATGAATTTGCAAAACCGTGAGTCGATCGGCCAGTTGATAAGCGTTCTGCACCGTCGCCACTCCGATATCGTGCGGGCGATTTCCGTCTATGACGAACACAACAAGCTGTTCGTTACCTCCAATTATCAACTGGATCCGGGCGAGCTACAGCTGCCGCGCGGCATGCCCTTCCCGCGAAGGCTGAGCGTGACGCGCCACGGGGATATCATGATCCTGCGCACGCCGATTATCTCCGAGCACTACTCGCCGGATGAATCACCGCAGTCGGACGCGAAAACGCCGGTCAATATGCTTGGCTACGTGGCGCTGGAGCTGGATCTCAAGTCGGTCAGGCTTCAGCAATATAAAGAGATCTTTATCTCCAGCGTGATGATGCTGTTTTGTATCGGCATTGCGCTGATCTTCGGCTGGCGGTTAATGCAGGACGTCACCGGGCCAATACGCAACATGGTGAACACCGTTGACCGGATCCGCCGCGGGCAGCTCGACAGCCGCGTTGAGGGCTTTATGCTCGGCGAGCTGGATATGCTGAAAAACGGCATCAACTCGATGGCCATGTCGCTGGCCGCCTATCACGAGGAGATGCAACATAACGTCGACCAGGCCACCTCGGATCTGCGCGAGACGCTTGAACAGATGGAGATTCAGAACGTTGAGCTGGATCTCGCCAAGAAACGCGCCCAGGAGGCGGCACGCATCAAGTCTGAGTTCCTGGCTAACATGTCGCACGAGCTGCGTACGCCGCTCAACGGCGTCATTGGCTTTACCCGCCTGACGCTGAAAACCGAACTGAACCCGACCCAGCGCGACCACCTCAATACCATCGAGCGGTCCGCCAACAACCTGCTGGCGATCATCAACGATGTGCTCGACTTTTCCAAGCTGGAAGCGGGCAAGCTGTTGCTGGAGAGCATTCCGTTCCCGTTGCGCAGTTCGCTGGATGAAGTAGTCACGCTGCTGGCGCATTCGGCGCACGATAAAGGGCTGGAGCTGACGCTGAACATTAAGAATGACGTGCCGGACAACGTTATCGGTGACCCGCTGCGTCTGCAGCAGGTCATCACCAACCTGGTCGGCAACGCCATCAAGTTTACCGAAAACGGCAACATTGACGTGCTGGTAGAACAGCGCGCCGTCAGCAATAACAAGGTACAAATTGAAGTCCAGATCCGCGATACCGGTATCGGTATTCCTGAGCGCGATCAGTCCCGCCTGTTCCAGGCCTTCCGCCAGGCCGATGCCAGTATCTCCCGCCGCCACGGCGGCACCGGGCTGGGGCTGGTGATCACGCAAAAACTGGTGCGCGAGATGGGCGGCGATATCTCCTTCCACAGCCAGCCCAACCGTGGTTCAACGTTCTGGTTCAATATCAACCTCGATCTCAATCCGAACGTTATTTCTGAAGGGCCGGATACCAGCAGCCTGCAAGGCAAGCGCATCGCCTACGTGGAGGCCAATGCCGCCGCCGCGCAGGCGACGCTGGATATGCTGGCGACAACGCCGCTCGAGGTCGTCTATGCGGTGAGTATTGCCGCGCTGCCCACCGAGTTTTACGACATTCTGCTGGTTGCCGTACCGGTTTCGGTGCGCGACCTCAGTATACATCGCGACAAGTTGAATGCCGCGCTCGGCATGACCGACCATCTGGTGCTGGCGCTGCCGTGTCACGCCCAGGTTGATGCCGAGTCGCTGAAACAAAACGGCGCGGCTGCCTGCCTGCTTAAGCCGTTGACCGTCACCCGTCTGCTGCCGGTGCTGCAGGAATTCAGCCGCAGTACGCCCACGCAGGTGGCCGTCCCGGTGACCGAGCATCGCCTGCCGATGACGGTGATGGCGGTGGACGATAACCCGGCGAACCTGAAACTGATTGGCGCGCTGTTGGACGATCAGGTGCAGCACGTTGAGCTGTGCGAAAGCGGACAGCAGGCGATTGAGTGCGCTAAGCAGATGAAATTCGACCTGATTCTGATGGATATCCAGATGCCGGACATCGACGGCATTCGCGCCTGTGAGCTGATTCGTCAGCTTCCGCATCAGCAGCAAACGCCGGTCATTGCCGTCACCGCCCACGCCCTTGCCGGGCAGAAAGAGAAGCTGCTGACCGCCGGGATGAACGACTATCTGGCGAAGCCCATTGAAGAGAACCGTCTGCACGACCTGCTGCTACGCTATAAGCCTGGCGTCATTACGCCACCGCGTCCCGTCCAGCCTACGCCGGTCGAACCGCCGATCGATCTGAACACCACGCTGGACTGGCAGTTAGCGCTACGTCAGGCCGCCTATAAGCCGGATCTGGCGCGGGAGATGCTACAAATGCTGATCGCCTTCCTGCCGGAAGTGCGTAATAAGGTGGAGGAGCAGCTGGTCGGCGAAGAGCCGGAGAATCTGGTCGACGCCATTCACAAACTGCACGGCAGCTGCGGCTACAGCGGCGTTCCCCGTCTTAAACATCTATGTCAGCTGATTGAAAGCCAGCTGCGTAGCGGCACCCCGGCGGAAGAGCTGGAACCGGAGCTGCTGGAACTGCTGGATGAAATGGATAATGTGACGCGGGAAACGAAGAAAATGCTGGGCTAGCCCAAACCTGTAGGCCGGATAAGCGAAGCGCCATCCGGCAGAACCGCGCAAGTTGCCGGATAGCGGCGTTGCCCTATCCGGCCTACAGCGACTGCCCCACTTTTATCGCCGCAGCGATATTCCGCGCGGCCATTCGAACGTTCGTTCCGGCTTCTGCCAGCGCCTCGTCGAGCGAACAGATCCGATGCAGCACGCTGAACACCGCATCCAGTCCGTGCTGGTGCACAACGCCCACATCAGCCGTCAGGCTACCGGCAATGCCAATCACCGGTATCTGATAGCGTTTGGCGACACGCGCCACGCCTACCGGCACCTTGCCGTGGATCGTCTGGCTATCGATACGCCCTTCTCCGGTAATCACCAGATCCGCATCGGCGACCAGCACATCCAGGTGCAGCGCGTCGGTCACAATATCAATACCCGGTCTCAGGTGTGCGCCGCAAAATGCGTACAGCGCCGCCCCCATCCCTCCTGCCGCACCGCCGCCTTCCAGCGTCAGCACATCAAGATCTAAATCTTGCGCAATTTGCCCGGCATAGTGCGCCAATGCGCGGTCGAGCTGCACAACCATCTCTGGCGTCGCGCCTTTCTGCGGCCCAAATACCGCCGATGCCCCTTTATCACCGATAAGCGGATTCGTCACATCACAGGCGACATCTATCTGGCATTGCGCCAGGCGCGGATCCAGGCCGCTGATGTCAATCTTTGCCAGCGTCGACAGCCCCGCACCGCCGGGCGCAATCGGCTGGCCGTCAGCGGTCAGGAGCAGTGCGCCAAGCGCCTGCACCATGCCTGCGCCACCGTCGTTGGTGGCGCTACCGCCAATGCCAATAATAATCCGCGTCACGCCGAGATCCAGCGCATGACGAATCAGCTCTCCGGTGCCCCATGAGGTTGTTTTCAGCGGGTTACGCGCATCGGGAGGTAGAAGCTCCAACCCGCTAGCCGCCGCCATTTCGATAAACGCACAGCATTCATCGCCGGAGATGCCATAAAAACCCTGCACCGGCTCACCGAGCGGGCCGGTCACCTCAACCTGTACCACCCGCCCCTGTGTTGCCGCCACCATAGCCTCAACGGTCCCTTCGCCGCCGTCGGCAACCGGAAGCTTGACGTACTCGGCGTCCGGGTAAATCTCACGAAATCCCGCTTCAATCGCACTGGCGACCTCGAGAGCGCTCAGGCTTTCCTTGTATGAGTCCGGGGCAATTACAATCTTCATAAGCTGTCCTTGTGCGAAGTGGCGGCAGTAAGCTTAGCGCACCATGCAGGGGCGTTTGTTATCAAATGTCCAGTTTGGGATCAGGTACTGCATTCCCATGGCATCGTCGCGCGCCCCCAGCCCATATTGTTGATACAGCGCGTTGGCCCGCATCACCTGATCCATATCCAGCTCAACGCCCAGCCCCGGTTTATTCGGTACTTGCACCTTACCGTTTTTAATTTCAAACGGCGCTTTGGTCAGGCGCTGATTACCTTCCTGCCAGATCCAGTGGGTATCAATGGCGGTAATTTTACCCGGCGCAGCGGCGGCGACGTGAGTGAACATTGCCAGCGAAATATCGAAGTGATTATTGGAGTGCGATCCCCAGGTCAGGCCAAACTCATGGCACAGTTGCGCGACGCGCACCGAACCTTGCATCGTCCAGAAGTGGGGGTCGGCCAACGGGATATCGACCGATTGCAGCGCCAGCGTGTGTCCCATCTGCCGCCAGTCGGTGGCAATCATGTTGGTAGCGGTCGGCAGACCGGTCGCGCGGCGGAATTCCGCCATCACTTCACGGCCAGAGAAGCCCTGCTCGGCGCCGCATGGATCTTCGGCATAGGCCAGCGTCCCTTTCAGGGACTTGCCGATCTTAATCGCTTCATCGAGCGACCATGCGCCATTCGGGTCCAACGTCACGCGCGCCTGCGGGAAGCGTTTCGCCAACGCCACGATGGACTCGGCCTCTTCTTCACCCGCCAGCACGCCGCCCTTCAGTTTGAAGTCGTTAAAGCCGTATTTTTCATAGGCGGCCTCTGCCAGGCGTACAACGGCATCCGGGGTCATCGCCTCGTCGTGGCGCAGGCGGTACCAGTCGCACTGCTCATCCGGCTGGCTCTGATACGGCAGAGGCGTCGCCTTGCGGTTGCCGATGAAGAACAGGTAGCCAAGCATTTCGACTTCGCTACGCTGTTGCCCGTCGCCAAGCAGCGAGGCCACGTTAACGCCCAAATGCTGGCCCAGCAGGTCAAGCATGGCTGATTCAATGGCGGTCACAACATGAATCGTGGTGCGTAAGTCGAAGGTTTGCAGGCCGCGACCGCTGGCATCGCGGTCGGCAAAAGCCGCACGAACGCGGTTCAGAACGTTTTTGTATTCACCGAGCGTTTTCCCCACCACCAGCGGAATCGACTCCTCCAGCGTGGCGCGAATCTTCTCGCCGCCGGGGATTTCCCCCACGCCCGTATGCCCCGCGTTATCCTGAATAATCACAATATTGCGCGTAAAGAACGGCGCATGCGCTCCGCTCAGGTTCATCAGCATACTGTCGCGTCCGGCAACCGGGATCACCTGCATGGATGTGACAACGGGCGTGGAAGTGTGAATCGTCATGGTTAAATCCTTGTCTACTGGGTCGACGGCCGAAAACAGAGCACGGGTATTAACATGCCCAGCCCGACGCGTCAGGAGCGAGAAATCTGGCAATCGTTATTATTATGGCTAACAGCAGTATAGGAACAGGCACGCGGCAGCTCATCGTGCAAATGCACAATATTGCCGGTGAATATTATTTAATGATGTGATAAATGAACAAATAGCAGCCGGTACGACGCCGTCGTACCGGAAAGAGGATAAACCTTGCTTATTTAAGCAGCGTTGCCCACTGCTCGACCCATGGATTGGAGACGCTCTCCGGCTCCGGGTCTTCTGACGCATCAATCATCAGCATATCGCCAATGCGCTGCGCGCCCTGCTCTTGCAACAACGCATCAAAGCGCTTGCCGCCACCGCAGAAGTTCGCGTAGGTGCTGTCACCCAGCGCGATAATACCGTAGCGTAGATGCGGCTGGTACATATCCTGGAGATCGTTAAACAGCGGCACGATGCTATCCGGTAGGTCACCCTGACCGGTGGTGGAGGTCACCACCAGCGCGTATTTACCGGTGTAGCTTTCCCAATCCGCCACCGTCGGGTCTTCAAAGACTTTCGCCTGATGCCCGAGACCGCCGAGAATGGTTTGCGCTTCTTCCGCCACCAGCAGCGAATTGCCGTACATGGTGCCGACAAAAATCCCTACTTCAGCCATGATTTAACTCCCTGTTTACTTCTGGATAGCTTCATCCTGACCGCAGTTGGCAACAAACTCAACCCTTTCATTCTCAGGGAGAAGGCCGCGCCAGCCGAAATGTGATAAAGCCTGCATCCAGACGTGATCCAGCCCGGCGCGAATCGTCAAGGGTTCGCCGGTAAACGGATGGGTCATCGAGAGTTCGCTGGCGTGCAGCATCAGGCGGTTGCAGCCAAAATGCTCCGCGGCGCTGCGGTTCTGGCGCAGATCCCCGTGCTTGCTGTCGCCAATAATCGGATGACGCAGATGTGCCAGATGGCGACGCAACTGGTGTTTGCGGCCGGTTTGTGGATCCAGTTCTACCAGCCCGTAGCGCGTGGTTGGGTAGCGGCCGGTCGCCACCGGCATTTCTACCGTCGCCATGCCCCGATAGTGGGTGACCGCTGGCTGTGGATCCTTGTTCTCACGGGCAAACTTGTCGGCGATTTTATCCAGCTCTTCCACCAGCGGGTAGTCCAGCACCGCCTCATCGGTCAGCCAGCCGCGCACGATGGCGTGGTAGCGCTTGTGGATTTGATGCTGTTCGAACTGTTGCGCCAGCAGACGCCCGGCTTCGCTGGACAGCCCCATCAGCAGCACGCCAGAAGTTGGACGATCGAGACGATGCGCGGTAAAAACGTGCTGACCAATCTGGTCACGTACCGTCTGCATCACCACCACTTTTTCATCGCGATCGAGCCAGCTGCGGTGCACCAGCCAGCCTGACGGTTTGTTCACCGCCACCAACCACTCGTCCTGGTAGATAATTTCCAGCATCAGTGGGGATCGCTCGTAAAGAAGGCATCCAACTGCTCAAGCGGCGGCAGGATAATCGCGCGCAGCGGATGCGCGGCGTCGAGCGCCATTTCGTAATAGGGCGCGATGGCAAAATCTTTCGGCAGCGGCATTTCGCTATCCAGCAGCTGATGCATGCGCGGGATCAGCACCCACTGCAGCCACTCCAGCGGCTCCAGGGTATCCATGCAGAACGGCTGGTCGCTGGCAAAGGCGCTTTCGTGCGGCGCCGTCTCCTGCCAGTGCTGATGCTGACGCAGCAGCGTTTCGATAAGCAGTAATTGGTCGCGTAGGCTGTCGTGGCGTGTCATGGAAACCTCTGAGGAATGAAAATCGCGCGCAGGATACCACTAGTTGGCGGGAAACAAAAAAAGGGGGCACTGTAAAAACAGTGCCCCCGGTTCGTTTCGCAGCAATCCAGCTACTTTTAGTGCTCCCTGCTCGTCCGTGACAACTTTTCCTATGGTCTCCTGACCAGTTCGTCCCTAAACGGTTGCATCCTGCATCACACCACCCCGATGTGATTTCACCCAATCCTTGAGTGTGTCCCGATCTTCCTGATCCACCAGATATCCTGTCTGGCTCTCGTTCTCCGTCCTGGAGGTGTCCTTTAACGCGTTCCTGCGTTATCCTTTTGCTTCATCCTGAAGCCTTTCCTTGAATCACCTTCCCGGTGTGTCCTATGAAGCGTCATCATCCTGATGTTCACTTCATTGTGCGACTCCCTGTCGACGTAGATAGAATCCGCTATTTCGCGCCGTCTTACAAGCGCCCCTCAGGCAATCCCTTAAGGCTTACGCGCAAGAAAATCACGCTATAGAACAATCATCTTATTGATATAAAAAGAAATTACTAAAACATAGGGATAAGTGTCTTACTTATAATCTGGCGATCTCTCACAGTGCGTGTAAGAGATCTCTCACAAAGGGATGGGCAAACTGTCTTACAGAATAGGCTCAAGTTGAGTCAGGAAACTCGCAAGGGAGGAGGCCAGAGGCAGGCGATTGCGCGTTCCGAGCGTCTCTTTGACCACTTCACCGGTCACGTTGCAGACAGAAATCACGTCAAGTTCGCTGTCCAGCGTGGCAATAAACAGCGTCGGCGACAACTTCAGGCGCTTCTGCGTGACCAGGTGGCCAATCAGGTTTTCCTGCACGCGACGGAAGTCATCGGGGCTCCACACCTGCAGCAGCGTCAGGGCTTCCCCCATGAAAAGCGCTTGCATGTCACCCGCATACTGAGTGGTATAATAGGTGTGAATGGGTTGTTGTACCACAATATCCATCGCCCGTTCAACGCCATTTACATTCGGTTCACCGTCAAAATCCTGCGGCTGCCAGAAGACCGCTTCGCCGCTCGTCGATACCTGACATGGCGATGGAATGCCGTAAAGCTCTTCGCTGCGCGGCAGGCTGTTGTAGGTGCGTTGCCAGGCATCGCAATAGCGTTGGGTAAAGGCGTGTAATGCGTCTGCAGTCTGCTGATCCACGAATTTCTCTCTTCAGGTTAGCCAGGATACACTAGAAGCCATAGTGTACCTGCTTTATAACGGTGAAACATGTCTTCTTATGATAACCATCAGGCGCTTGCCGGCCTGACGCTCGGTAAAACCACAGATTACCGCGATACCTACGACGCCAGCCTGCTACAGGGCGTTCCGCGCAGCCTGAACCGCGATCCGCTCGGGCTGCATGCCGATTCCCTGCCTTTCCACGGCGCGGATATCTGGACGCTGTACGAGCTTTCCTGGCTCAACGCCAAAGGTCTGCCGCAGGTCGCGGTCGGCCACGTTGAGCTAAGCCACGCAACGGTGAACCTGGTGGAGTCAAAAAGCTTTAAGCTCTATCTCAACAGCTTCAATCAGACGCGTTTTGCCAGTTGGCAAGCCGTGCAAGAGACGCTGCAACGCGACCTGAGCGCCTGCGCCCAGGGCAACGTGACGGTGGCCCTGTATCGCCTCGATGAAATAGAAGGCCAGCCTATTGCCCATTTCCACGGCAGCTGTATTGATGACCAGGATATCGAGATTGATAACTACCAGTTCAACGCCGACTACCTCAACGGCGCAGCCGGCCAGAAGGTCGTGCAGGAAACGCTGGTCAGCCACCTGCTGAAATCAAACTGCCTGATCACCCACCAGCCGGACTGGGGGTCTGTACAAATTCAGTACCGTGGCCCGCAGATCGACAGGGAAAAGCTGCTGCGCTATCTGGTCTCTTTCCGCCATCACAACGAGTTCCACGAGCAGTGCGTCGAGCGTATCTTCAACGATATTCTGCGCTTCTGCGCGCCGGAGAGCCTGAGCGTTTACGCGCGATACACCCGCCGCGGCGGGCTGGATATCAACCCGTGGCGAGCAAACGGTGAATTTGTCCCGGCAATTGGCCGCCTGGTGCGTCAGTAAGCTGAACAATTTCTCAATAATGCGCACATTGTTCCGCGACTGAGGTTGTAGTAAACAAGCCAGCGAGGCTATTGTAATCACTAAGGAAGACGATTTTCGTCCCGTTAAGGAGTCCACTTGATTACACATATTAGCCCGCTTGGCTCAATGGATATGTTGTCGCAGCTGGAAGTCGACATGCTTAAACGCACGGCCAGCACCGACCTGTATCAATTGTTCCGCAACTGCTCATTGGCCGTACTGAACTCAGGCAGCCTGACCGATAACAGTAAAGAGCTGCTGTCCCGTTTCGAAAGCTTCGATATTAACGTGCTGCGTCGCGAACGCGGCGTTAAGCTTGAGCTGATTAATCCGCCGGAAGAGGCGTTCGTCGACGGGCGCATTATCCGCTCACTCCAGGCCAACCTGTTCGCCGTACTGCGCGATATTCTGTTCGTTTACGGGCAGATTCATAACACCGTACGTTTCCCGAATCTCGATCTGGAAAGCTCCACCCACATCACTAACCTGGTGTTCTCCATTCTGCGCAACGCCCGCGCGCTGCACGTGGGTGAAGCACCGAGCATGGTGGTGTGCTGGGGCGGTCACTCAATCAACGAAAACGAGTACCTCTACGCGCGTCGCGTAGGTAACCAGCTTGGCCTGCGTGAGTTGAACATCTGCACCGGCTGCGGTCCTGGCGCGATGGAAGCGCCAATGAAGGGCGCCGCGGTCGGCCATGCGCAGCAGCGCTACAAAGAAGGGCGCTTCATCGGCATGACCGAACCGTCGATTATTGCCGCTGAGCCGCCAAACCCACTGGTCAACGAGCTGATCATCATGCCGGATATCGAAAAACGCCTTGAAGCGTTTGTGCGTATCGCTCACGGCATCATTATTTTCCCGGGCGGCGTGGGAACGGCGGAAGAGTTGCTGTATCTGCTGGGTATCCTCATGAACCCGGCAAACAAAGACCAGGTGCTGCCGCTTATCCTCACCGGCCCGAAAGAGAGCGCCGACTACTTCCGCGTGCTCGACGAGTTCGTGGTGCATACGCTGGGCGAAGGCGCGCGTCGCCACTATAAGATCATCATTGATGATGAAGTGGAAGTGGCGCGCCAGATGAAAAAAGCGATGCCGCTGGTGAAAGAGAACCGCCGCGATACCGGCGACGCCTACAGCTTCAACTGGTCGATGCGCATTGCGCCGGACCTGCAGATGCCGTTTGAGCCGTCACACGAGAACATGGCCAACCTGAAGCTTTATCCGGATCAACCGGTTGAAGTACTGGCCGCAGACCTGCGCCGTGCCTTCTCAGGCATCGTGGCGGGCAACGTGAAGGAAGTAGGCATTCGTGCCATCGAAGAGTTCGGCCCGTACAAAATTCACGGCGATAAAGAGATGATGCGCCGCATGGACGAACTGCTACAGGGCTTCGTGGCGCAGCACCGCATGAAGCTGCCAGGTTCCGCCTACATCCCCTGCTACGAAATCTGCGCCTGACACTATTCGCAGCGTATTTCACTCCTCACCCGGCGGTCTTCACCGCCGGTTTTTCTCTCAAACCGCCCTCATAAATACCCTAATTCGCGCAGAGCCAATCGTTTGCGCGCTATATGCAACCGCATATTATTAGCAATAATTATGATTCGGCGCTAAAAAACGCCATTTCCATCATTTTTATCAGCAAAAACATCGTATTTACCCCTACCCCCATTTACCACACATACTGCGAATGCTAGCCTTCGCGACCATAAATTTTCGCTCAAAAGGTTATTACAGTAAAAAGACCTGCAATAACCCCAGCTAAAAGTGGATTATTACATTTGGGATCATGATCACTGATACATTTACCAGTTAAATGTACATTTGCGCTCGTCGAAAATGGTGTTGGGTAAAAATCACAAAAAAACCAACACTTCTAAAATTTAATATTACGTTTTTGTTTTTTTTCACTTTATTTGACTAAAAAATTAGCATTTTTCCTTCCTCCAGGAGATACAGATGGAAAACACTCAAACCAGCACGGTCGTCACAGCAGAATCTGCTAGCGGATGGCGCAAAACAGATACGATGTGGATGCTGGGTCTTTACGGCACTGCCATCGGCGCGGGCGTACTGTTCCTGCCGATCAACGCCGGCGTCGGCGGCATGATCCCGCTGATCATCATGGCTATCCTCGCCTTCCCGATGACCTTCTTCGCACACCGCGGCCTGACCCGCTTCGTGCTGTCCGGTAAAAACCCGGGCGAAGACATCACCGAAGTCGTTGAAGAGCACTTCGGCGTAGGCGCAGGTAAACTGATTACCCTGCTCTACTTCTTCGCTATCTACCCAATCCTGTTGGTGTACAGCGTCGCTATCACTAACACCGTGGAAAGCTTCCTGGCGCACCAGCTGCACATGACGCCGCCGCCGCGCGCTATCCTGTCGCTGATTCTGATCGTCGGCATGATGACTATCGTGCGCTTCGGTGAGCAGATGATCGTTAAAGCGATGAGCATCCTGGTATTCCCGTTCGTGGCGGCCCTGATGGTGCTGGCGCTGTACCTGATCCCGCAGTGGAGCGGCGCAGCACTGGAAACCCTGTCCTTCAGCAGCGCGGCCTCTACCGGCAACGGCCTGTGGATGACCCTGTGGCTGGCCATTCCGGTGATGGTGTTCTCCTTCAACCACTCGCCGATCATCTCTTCCTTCGCGGTGGCGAAGCGTGAAGAGTACGGTCAGGGCGCAGAGAAGAAGTGTTCCTCTATCCTGGCACGTGCCCACATCATGATGGTGCTGACCGTGATGTTCTTCGTCTTCAGCTGCGTACTGAGCCTGTCCCCGGCGGACCTGGCGGCGGCGAAAGAGCAAAACATCTCTATCCTGTCTTACCTGGCGAACCACTTTAACGCGCCGGTTATCGCCTGGATGGCACCGATTATCGCGATTATCGCTATCACCAAGTCCTTCCTGGGCCACTACCTGGGCGCACGTGAAGGCTTCAACGGGATGGTAATTAAGTCTCTGCGTAGCAAAGGCAAATCCATCGAAATCAACAAACTGAACAAAATCACTGCGCTGTTCATGCTGGTTACCACCTGGATTGTGGCAACCCTGAACCCGAGCATCCTGGGCATGATTGAAACCCTGGGCGGCCCGATCATCGCGATGATTCTGTTCCTGATGCCGATGTATGCAATTCAGAAAGTACCGGCAATGCGTAAGTACAGCGGTCACATCAGCAACGTCTTCGTTGTGCTGGTGGGTCTCATCGCTATCTCCGCAATCTCCTACTCTCTGTTTAGTTAATCCCCCTGCGCCGCCTTTCGGGGCGGCGCACCTCGATACACAATGGACGCCTCATGATTAGCGTATTCGATATTTTCAAAATCGGCATTGGTCCTTCCAGCTCACACACCGTCGGGCCAATGAAAGCAGGCAAACAATTCACGGACGACTTGATTGCGCGTGGGATCCTGACTGATATCACTCGCGTAGTCGTCGATGTTTACGGTTCACTCTCTCTGACCGGTAAAGGTCACCATACCGATATCGCCATTATTATGGGTCTGGCTGGAAACCTGCCGGATACGGTGGATATCGACGCCATTCCGGCGTTTATCCAGGACGTGAATACCCATGGCCGACTGATGCTGGCTAACGGTCAGCACGAAGTGGAATTCCCGGTTGATCAGTGCATGAACTTCCATGCCGACAACCTCTCGCTGCACGAAAACGGCATGCGTATTACCGCGTTGTCAGGTGACAAAGCCGTTTACAGTAAAACCTACTATTCCATCGGCGGCGGTTTTATCGTCGACGAAGAGCACTTCGGCCAACAGACTGAAGCGCCGGTTGCCGTGCCATACCCGTATAAAAGCGCCGCGGATTTACAGCGTCACTGCCAGGAAACCGGCCTGTCGCTGTCTGGCCTGATGATGCAGAACGAACTCGCGCTGCACAGCAAAGAAGAGCTGGAAAAGCACTTTGCTGACGTCTGGGCGGTGATGAAAGGCGGCATCGAGCACGGCACCACGACCGAAGGCGTATTGCCGGGCAAACTGCGCGTTCCACGTCGTGCCGCCGCGCTACGTCGTATGCTGGTCAGCCAGGACAAAATCAGCAGCGACCCGATGGCGGTAGTTGACTGGATTAACATGTTTGCGCTGGCGGTGAACGAAGAAAACGCCGCCGGTGGGCGCGTCGTCACCGCGCCCACCAACGGTGCCTGCGGTATCGTTCCGGCGGTGCTGGCTTACTACGACAAGTTTATCCGCGAAGTGAACGCCAACTCGCTGGCACGCTACATGCTGGTTGCCAGCGCGATTGGCTCACTCTACAAGATGAACGCCTCCATCTCCGGCGCTGAAGTGGGTTGCCAGGGGGAAGTGGGTGTCGCCTGTTCCATGGCGGCAGCGGGTCTGGCAGAGCTGCTGGGCGGTAGCCCGGCGCAGGTGTGCATTGCCGCGGAAATCGGCATGGAACATAACCTCGGCCTGACCTGTGACCCGGTTGCCGGTCAGGTTCAGGTGCCATGCATCGAGCGTAACGCCATTGCGTCGGTGAAAGCGGTTAACGCCGCGCGTATGGCCCTGCGCCGTACCAGCGTGCCGCGCGTGTGTCTCGATAAAGTTATCGAGACCATGTACGAAACCGGCAAAGACATGAACGCCAAATACCGCGAAACCTCTCGCGGCGGGCTGGCGATGAAAGTGGTAGCCTGCGACTAACGCACTTCAGAGGCCTCGTTTTGCGAGGCCTCTTCCCGTTTTATCCCCCGCCGATAGCCTCACCCGTCCCTGAATGTTACCCTTAGCGCCCAATCTGTTAGGGAGAACGCCCGTGGCCGTCCATTTGCTTATTGTTGACGCACTCAACTTAATCCGCCGTATTCATGCCGTTCAGGGTTCCCCCTGCGTAGAAACCTGTCAGCATGCGCTGGATCTGCTGATTGCGCACAGCCAGCCGACGCATGCGGTAGCGGTTTTTGACGATGAAGCACGCAACAGCGGCTGGCGGCATCAGCGACTCCCAGACTACAAGGCCGGTCGTCCACCTATGCCGGACGATCTTCATGCCGAAATGCCCGCCCTGCGCGCCGCCTTTGAGCTGCGCGGTGTACGCTGTTGGGAGTCCCAGGGTAACGAGGCTGACGATCTCGCGGCCACGCTGGCCGTGAAAGTCGCCAGCGCCGGGCATCAGGCGACCATCGTCTCGACGGATAAAGGCTACTGTCAGCTGCTGTCGCCCACGCTGCGCATTCGCGACTACTTCCAGAAACGCTGGCTGGACGTGCCGTTTATCGAAAAAGAGTTTGGCGTGCAGCCGCAGCAGCTACCCGACTACTGGGGGCTGGCGGGAATTAGCAGTTCGAAAGTACCTGGGGTCGCGGGAATTGGCCCCAAAAGCGCCACCCAACTGCTGACGCAGTTTCCCACGCTGGAAGCGCTGTACGAACATCTGGAAGAGGTGCCGGATAAGTGGCGGAAGAAACTGGAAGAACACCGGGAGATGGCGTTCTTGTGCCGGGATATCGCGCGCCTGCAAACCGATTTGCATCTTGATGGCAATTTGCAGCAGCTCAGACTTAACAGATAGCATCATGACGTAGGCCGGATAAGGCAAAGCCGCCATCCGGCAGTTCTGAGCACCTTGCCGGATGGCGGCTTTGCCTTATCCGGCCGACAAATCACATTCGACCGGACTATGCGTTATTAACGCTCGTCGCGACGCCCACCGACCGCCGCCCACAGGCGACGCACGTGTACGGTCACTTCTTCACGATCGTGATACAGCTGGCGCGCCTGCATCTGCGCGTTAATACCGTGCTCGTCCAGCTTCGCCTGGATGTGCGCCAGATTCTGCGACAGCTCTTCATAACGCTTTTTCATCGGCAGCTTCAGATTGAAGATGGTCTCACGGCACCAACCATTAACCAGCCATTCCGCCATCAGCGCGGCGACCTTCGCCGGTTTCTCCACCATATCGCACACCATCCACGAGATGTTGTTGCGGGTAGGGCGGTAGCGGAAACCGTCTTCGCGCAGCCAGGTCACCTGGCCGGTGTCCATCAGGCTCTGCGCCATCGGGCCGTTATCCACTGAGGAAACCCACATGTTGCGCTTCACCAGCTGATAGGTCCAGCCGCCCGGACAGGCGCCCAGGTCAACCGCGTACATGCCGTTTGCCAGACGCTCGTCCCACTCGTCGGCGGGAATAAAGACGTGAAATGCCTCTTCCAGCTTCAGCGTAGAGCGGCTTGGCGCGTCGGCCGGAAACTTCAGGCGCGGAATGCCCATATAGAACGGCGAGTTGTTGGTGCTATACGAATACCCGGTATAGCAGCAGCCCGGCGCGATAAAGAACACGTGCACCACCGGACGTTTGGTGGTCTCGTACGGCGCCAGCACTTTCGCCTCACGCAGCGCCGCGCGCAGCGGCACGGTCAACTTGCGGCAGAACTTCATCAGCTCTTTGCTTTCGTTGGTATCCGCCACTTCAACGCGCAGATCGCCGCCCTTCTCCACTACGCCTTGCAGCATGCCGACGATCGGCGTGACGCGGTCTTCCGGCGGTAAATCTTTCAACAGCTCGCCGACGACGATCATCTGGCGAGCAAAGATGAGCGAGCTAAACGGCAGCTCGCGCGCCAGCTTATCGGCGTCGCCATCCTGATAGCATTCGAAAATCACATAGCCCGAGTTATCTTTTACGCGCGCGAAGCCAAACACCTCACGACGCCCGGCCTTATCGGTAATTTCCGCAGCACACTCTTTCTCAAACCCAGGGCGGCAATACAGCACAACCTTATTCATGAACAACACCCTTACGCTTAAGTCGAATGGCACCAATTAACATCAACACCCAACCGGCGAGGAAGCTGACGCCGCCCACCGGGGTAACAAACGCCCACAGGCGTAAATGAGAGAGCGCCAGGCAGTACAGGCTACCGCTGAACAGCACGGTACCCAGCGCCAGAAAAACGCTGCTCCAGTAGAACCAGATACTAATGCGGCGCTGCATCGCCACCGCCAGGCCAAAAATCGCCAGCGTGTGAAACGCCTGGTACTCCAGACCGGTCTGGATCCAGCCCATTTCAACAACGCCCAACGATTTACTCAGCACGTGCGCGCCAAATGCGCCCAGTGCGACAAAGATAAAACCGCTGATAGCGGCAAAAATCAGCATAAAACGGCTGGTCATGATGGTATTACCCTAAATTCATTTATTGTTCGTAACGAAAACGAAAAGTTTCTTGCTCATGGGCCGCTTTCGCCAGAATCCACTGACGAAAGGCCGCTATTTTACCCAGTTCTGCCTGACTGTCATGACAAACCAGATAAAACGCATTCTTACTGACCAGAACATCATTAAATGGGCACACCAGACGGCCTGCCTCAATCTCTGACTGCGCCATCACGTTGTTGGCAAGCGCAATCCCCTGTCCGTGGATGGCAGCCTGTAGCACCATGGCGCTATGGCTGAAGATAGGTCCCTGTTGTACGTTAATATGGGTGAGCCCCAGCTGGCGCGTATACGTTTGCCAGTCGCGGCGGGAAGCATCGTGCAGCAGCGTATGTTTGGCTAAATCGGCGGGGGTTTTCAGCGCTTTATCGCCGGTCAGCAGCAGAGGAGAGCAAACCGGGAGTAAATACTCCGCGTACAGTTTTTCAACGCGTAACCCCGGCCAGTTGCCGCGACCGTAAAAAATAGCGACGTCGACATCGTCGGCCAGCTTATCTTCCTGACGGTCCACCGCCTGGATTCTGACGTCGATTCCCGGATAAGCTGAGTTAAAGCTTGAGAGGCGCGGCACCAGCCATTGAATCGCAAAACTGGGCAATAAACTGACGGTAAGCGCCCCTTTCGCGCTGCGTGCCTGTAGTTTACGCGTTGCCTCTGTTAATTGCGAAAAGATCTCTTTGATATCCTGAAAATAGCTCTGCCCCTCTTCGGTCAGCAGCAACGAACGATTGCGCCGACGGAACAGCTTCAACCCCAAAAAATCCTCAAGAGACTTGATTTGATGGCTTACTGCGGCCTGCGTCACAAAAAGCTCATCGGCCGCGCGGGTGAAACTTAAATGGCGTGCGGCTGCATCAAATACACGTAATGCATTAAGAGGTGGCAAACGCTTTGACATGGTCCCAGAACCCAATTGTTAATTGAATTTAACAAATAGGAAACAACAGTTAACCTATTAGTTTTTTTTATCTGAGCCATTATAATTTGTCCGTTGAGCTTCTACCAGCAAATACCTATGATGGCGGCACTTCCTGAGCCGGAACGAGAAGCTTTTTTTGGAATGCGTGTTCTGAAGGGCTTTTGGCTTACGGTTGTGATGTTGTGTTGTTGTGTTTGCAATTGGTCTGCAATTCAGATCACGGTAGCAAGGCTACCCTTTTTCACTTCCTGTACATTTACCCTGTCTGTCCATAGTGATTAATGTAGCACCGCCTAATTGCGGTGCTTTTTTTTGCCTGCGATTCGGCGCGCTATTTCTCCAGCGCCACCATCTCTTTCACATCGCTATGGTTGATTTGCTGTTCAACGCCGTTGGCATCGGTGTAAGAAATCATACCGGTGTCTTTATCAGTCTGCGGTTTCCCCTCGGAAACAATGCTACGACCATCGTTGGTGTGCATCACGTAGTTTGGGCCAGAACAGGCGCTCAGGGCAAACGTCAGCATACAGGCAGAAATCATTGCGGCAGTCTTTTTCATCTTCTTCTCCTTTAGCGATTTATGCTATTTAAAGCTCATTTCATAACAGGCCAAAATATTTGCCTAACGTTATTTAGCATAAGACACTGGTCGGATAGCGCCAGGAGAACCAGACGATTCCGAGGATTGGCACAAACCTTGTATCAATGCTCATTTTGCGCCACGATCGGTTGATTGAACCGAGGAATACCATGAACGCTTTCAACCCCGCGCAGTTTCGCGCGCAATTTCCCGCCCTGCACGATGCCGGGGTTTACCTTGATAGCGCCGCCACAGCGTTAAAACCACAGGCGGTGATCGAGGCGACAAATCAGTTCTACTCGCTAAGCGCGGGGAACGTCCATCGCAGCCAGTTCGCCGAAGCCCAGCGCCTGACCGCGCGCTACGAGGCCGCGCGCGATCAGGTCGCCCGCTGGCTGAACGCCCCTCGCGGTAAAGACATCGTCTGGACGCGCGGCACGACAGAAGCCATCAATATGGTGGCCCAGTGCTACGCGCGCCCTCGCCTGCGGCCGGGCGACGAAATTATCGTCAGCACCGCCGAGCACCATGCTAACCTGGTGCCATGGCTGATGGTCGCGGAGCAGACTGGCGCGAAGGTGGTGCAACTGCCTCTTGGCGCTAACCACCTGCCGGACGTCGAACAGCTCACCACGTTGATGACCTCACGCAGCCGCATTCTGGCGCTGGGGCAAATGTCGAACGTCACCGGCGGCTGTCCGGATCTGGCGCGCGCGATTACTCTCGCCCATCAGGCCGGTATGGTGGTGATGGTCGACGGCGCACAGGGCGCGGTGCACTTCCCGGCAGACGTGCAGGCGCTGGACATCGATTTCTATGCCTTTTCCGGCCATAAGCTCTACGGGCCGACCGGCATTGGCGCACTTTATGGCAAGAGCGAGCTGCTGGATGCCATGGCTCCGTGGCTGGGCGGCGGCAAAATGATTAGCGAAGTGACCTTCGACGGCTTTACCACCCAACCGGTGCCGTACCGCCTGGAGGCGGGTACGCCAAACGTCGCGGGCGTCATTGGCCTGAGCGCGGCGCTGGAATGGCTGTCCGAGGTGGATATGGTGCAGGCCGAATCCTGGAGTCGGGGCTTAGCGACGCTGGCGGAAGATGAGCTGGCAAAACGTCCGGGGTTTCGATCCTTCCGCTGCCAGGACTCCAGCCTGTTAGCCTTTGATTTTGCAGGTGTTCATCACAGCGACATGGTGACGCTACTGGCGGAATACGGTATTGCCCTGCGCGCCGGCCAGCACTGCGCCCAGCCACTGCTGGCGGCACTGGGCGTTAGCGGCACGCTGCGCGCCTCGTTCGCCCCCTATAATACGCAAGACGATGTACACGCGCTGGTCAACGCCGTTGACCAGGCGCTCAAACTTCTGGTGGATTAATGACGACTCCTTTGCTCGCCGGACACCCGTTCGGCACCACCGTAACGCCCGAGGCATTACGGCAACTGTTTGGCGCACTTAGCCAGTGGGAAGATAAATACCGGCAGCTGATTCTGCTGGGCAAACAACTCCCCTCGCTGTCGGACGATCTCAAAGCGCAGGCCAAAGAGATTGCCGGCTGCGAAAACCGCGTCTGGCTGGGCTACTCGCTGGAGGCTGACGGAACGCTGCATTTCTTTGGCGATAGCGAAGGCAGGATCGTGCGCGGCCTGCTGGCGGTGCTGCTGACCGCCGCGGAAGGCAAACGCCCGGAAGCGATTCTGGCTACCAGCCCGCTCGACTTTTTCGATGAACTCGGGTTACGCGGCCAGTTGAGCGCCTCACGTAGTCAGGGCCTGTCGGCCCTGAATGACGCCATGATTGATGCCGCGCGTCAGGCGCTGGCCTGACGCTCCGCTTTCGCCAGCATCTTCTTCAACGCATGGGATACCGCGACAAAACCGAAGGTCGCGGTGACCATCGTCGCCGCGCCAAAGCCTGAGGCGCAGTCCATCCGTTTTGGCCCTTCAGCGGTACTTTTCATCGCACACACGGAACCGTCGGACTGCGGGTAGACCAGCGCCTCGGTGGAAAAGACGCAGTCCACGCCCAGCTTACCTTTGCTGTTCTTCACCACGCCAAAATCGCTTTTCAGCCGTTCACGCAGCTTGGCCGCCAGCGGATCCTGGATGGTTTTCGCCAGATCGCTCACCTGGATCTGCGTCGGGTCGATTTGCCCGCCCGCGCCGCCGGTCGTGATCAACGGCACTTTATAGCGACGACAGTAAGCAATCAACGCGGCCTTCGGGCGCACGCTATCGATAGCGTCCACCACGTAGCTGTAGCCCACGCCCAGATATGCCGCGACGTTATCCGGAGTCACAAAGTCGTCAATGACGGTCACACGGCATTCGGGATTAATCAGGCGAATACGTTCAGCCATCACTTCAGCCTTCGCCATGCCAACGTTGCCGCCCAGCGCATGAATCTGGCGATTGGTGTTGGTCACGCACACGTCATCCATATCAATCAGCGTGATAGCGCCGATACCGGTACGGGCCAGCGCTTCCGCCGCCCAGCTGCCCACGCCGCCAATCCCAACCACGCAAACGTGCGCATCGGCAAACACCTGCAGCGCCTTTTCGCCGTATAAACGAGCCGTGCCGCCAAAACGCTGGCGCCAGGCGTCACTGATAACCACAGACATAGAACCTCAGAGTTAAAAACAAAAAGAGCGGACAATGCCGCCCTGAGCGCATTTCATTGCCGGATGGCGCTTCGCTTATCCGGCCTACGCGCTAATGTGTAGGCCGGATACGCCATCGGGCCACTAGCCGCTAAATACGTTACCCGCGCTGCCGGATGACTTCAGCACCCACACGCGTCCGTAGTGATTATACCAGCCAGCACGGTGTCCGGCATCCGGGCCGATGCCCTGATAGATGTCGAAGTGCTGGCCTTTAATCGCGCCGCCGACATCCAGCGCCACCATCAGACGTAGCTCGTACTGACCGTTAAATTTACCGTTATTGTCCAACTGCGGCACTTCCGCCAGCAGCGTGGTACCCGGCGGGATCACGTTACGGTCTGCCGCCACCGACGCACGCCCTACCAGCGGCACGGCGCTGGCGCCTTTCACCGGGGCGAAAGACTGTGGTTTAAAGAAGACAAATGACGGATTCTGCTCCAGCAGTTCGCGAACTTCCGCTTCGCTGTGGGTTTCGCCCCAGTGGCGAATGGCCTGCATCGACATATCTTCGCGCTTCACTTCCCCGCGATCGATCAGTACCTTGCCAATACTCTTATAGGCCCAGCCGTTTTTCCCGGCATAGCTAAAGAAGTTCAGCGGCGAGCCGTCGCCAAAATCAATGTAGCCGCTGCCCTGCACATCCATGATGAAGTTATCCATCAGCGAATTGCTGTAGGCAAGAATATAAGCATCGCTCAGCTGGCCTGCGTAAATACCGGCGCGGGAAGGCAGCTTGCCGCGCTTTGGCGGCATCCGGTAAATCGGATACTGGAATTCGCCCTGACGCGTATGACGCGCTTCCACCACCGGCGTGTAGTAGCCGGTAAACTGCACGTTGCCGTAGTTGTCGGTCCCTTCCATCTGCCAGGCATCGATACCGTACTGGCGCAGGGTACGGGTATCGCCGCCGGAAAGCAGCCACTGCTGCACGGCGTTGTATACGTTGCTCTGATTGCCATACAGACGCGGCGAAGCGCTACGGATATGGCCCACCTGCTGCGCGAAGTCGCCCGCGTTGATCGGCGCGCCGACGGCATCAGGCTGATTGACTAAAGAGAAAGGCTGGGTGAATTTCCCGTCTTTATACTGTTGACCGCGATCGGTCGGTTTTGACGAACAGGCGGCCAGCATTGCCAGCATTGCCCCCGTTGCCACATATTTTACCCAACGTCCTTTCATGGTGTTTTGTATTCCGCATAATCGAAAGTGCCCGCTGAAGATAACAAACCGCCAGGGGTATTGAAATGCGATTGCGCTGCCCCGTCATAATTTCGAACAAAAAACGTTCAGATTGTGCCTAATACGCACAACTCATAAAAAAATGAGAGCTTTATATCAAAAATGGGTTGCAACAAATGCTCAGCAGAGTATAGTGCGCATCCACGGACGCGGGGTGGAGCAGCCTGGTAGCTCGTCGGGCTCATAACCCGAAGGTCGTCAGTTCAAATCTGGCCCCCGCAACCAATTAAAATCAGAAGCAGTAACGTTACTCGATGGAAGAGTAATGACGGACGCGGGGTGGAGCAGCCTGGTAGCTCGTCGGGCTCATAACCCGAAGGTCGTCGGTTCAAATCCGGCCCCCGCAACCAATTAAAATCTGATGCAAGTTTACTCGATGAAGAGTAAAGACGGACGCGGGGTGGAGCAGCCTGGTAGCTCGTCGGGCTCATAACCCGAAGGTCGTCGGTTCAAATCCGGCCCCCGCAACCAATTAAAATGACACCCATCAGGGTGTTTTTTTTGCCTGTTATCCAGCGAAAGTACGCCATCCTCACGAATGGCGCGCCGCTTCCCTACCCTTCTTTATGCTCACGCATAATCGTATAAATCTTTTCAAGATCAATATGCTGCCGCATCGCCGCTGCCAGAATGTCGAACTGCTGCATCTTATACTCCGCATACTGAAAATCATTATCCCGTGCCGGTAAGCCTTTGCGTTCACGCAGCCCATTGACCAGCGCACGCGTAAAGGTGTCGCTATCGAACAGGCCGTGCAGATAGGTGCCAAACGCCAGTCCGTCCGCGCTGACCGCGCCATCCGCATGATGCTGGCCGTTTTTACACAGCTGCATTAACGGCAGCGCGTTGCCCGCCAGCGCCGTCTCACCCATATGAATTTCATAGCCCTGCAGCGCCATACCGGACACCGCCGCCAGCCAGCCCGGCAGCGCGGCGTTGAGCGTTGCCGTGGCCCGCGTGGTGGTTTTCTGCGGTGCAAAACGCGTGACGGTATTGAGCAGCCCCAATCCGGGCAGCGTACCCAACCCGGATTCCACGTCATCTATCAACGTATCGCCGAGCATCTGATAGCCGCCGCAAATGCCCAGTACCGGCACACGCTGATGCTGCGCCTGGAGAATCCCGTGCGCCAGCCCGCTATCCTGCAGCCACAACAGATCGCCCAACGTGTTTTTACTGCCCGGCAGAATAATCAGGTCCGCACCCGCCAGCTCTTGCGCATGGCGCACGTAGCGTACTCGTACGTCCGGCTGGGCGGCCAGCGCGTTGAAGTCGGTAAAGTTAGAGATATGCGGCAGCTGCACCACGGCAATATCCACATCACGCTCGCCCGCGCTGCGGTACTTGCCCTTTTGCAGAGCGACGCCGTCCTCATCTTCCAGATCGACCTCCAGCCACGGCATCACGCCCAGCACCGGTACGCCGGTCAGCGCTTCGATTTGCGTAATGCCGGAATGCAGCAGCGCCACATCGCCACGAAACTTATTGATGATCACGCCCTTCACCCGCGCCCGTTCGTCGTCGCGCAGCAGCGCCAGCGTGCCGTAGATAGCGGCGAAAACGCCGCCACGATCGATGTCCGCCACCAGAACCACCGGGCACTGCGCCATCTCCGCCATGCCCATATTGACGATATCGCGGTCGCGCAGGTTGATCTCCGCCGGGCTCCCCGCACCTTCCAGCACCAGCACGTCATACTCGCTCGCCAGACTGCGATAGACGCTGAGGATCTGCTCACGCAGACGCGGTTTGTAGTCGTGATAGCTGACGGCGTCCATATTGCTCGCCACTTCGCCCATCAGCACAATCTGCGCTTTGCGGTCGCTGGTTGGCTTGAGCAGAATCGGGTTCATCCGCACGTCCGGGGCAATACCTGCGGCTTCCGCCTGAAAAATCTGCGCCCGCCCCATCTCTTTGCCGTCCGGGGTAATCCCGGAGTTGAGCGCCATATTCTGCGATTTGAACGGCGCGGTGCGCAGGCCATCCTGATAAAAAATCCGGCACAGCCCCGCCACCAGCATACTTTTGCCGACGTCAGAGGCGGTGCCTTGTAACATAATGGCCTGGGTCATCTCGTTCCTTTTTCACGCATGCGGCGAAAAAACTCCGCCTCGGTTTTACACAGCGGCAGCCCAAGCTCCGTGTGCAGCTTTACCAGCCACGGCTGGCTCAACCCCGCCTGTTCCATCAACTCACGCTGGGCAAATACCTTGCCGGGAGCGCCCTGCGCCAGCACTTCACCACAGCGCAACACATACACCGCGTCGCTGACTTCATAAATCAAATCGATATCGTGGCTGGAAATTACCACATGATTGCCCTGCGCGACGATACGCTTGATGATATCCATCATCTGCGCGCGTCCGGACGGGTCCAGCCCTGCTGTCGGTTCATCCAGCAGCAGGTAGCGCGCTTTCAGCACCAGCGCACCGGCAATCGCCACGCGCTTTTTCTGCCCGTGGCTCAGGCATTGAATCGGCTGCTGGCGAAAATGTTGGGCGTCGACCAGCGTAAGCGCATCGTCAACACGCCGTGCGATCTCATCCTCCGCCACGCCGATATTGCGTAGGCTAAAGGCGATATCGCTGTCGATATCGGTATAGAAAATCTGCTGTTCCGGGTCCTGAAACACCGTCGCCACCTGCTGGCGCAGCGCCAGCAGCCCGCGTTTACTGTAGTCCAGCGGCTTACCCTGCCACAGCACCGCCCCCTGCTGCGGACGCAGCAGCCCGCTGAGATTCATAAACAGCGTCGATTTCCCGCACCCGTTGGCTCCCACCAGCCCGGTGACGGCCTGGCAAGAAAAATCCAGCGTTAACCCTTTGAGAATGAGCGCGTCCTGATAGCGAAATTCCAGGTCAGAGGTGGCAAGCATGGCGTTCCTTAAAGATGAAAATCACCCTGATACAGTTTGATATCCAGCACGGTGCTCATCTGCTGATAGCGCATCAGCACCCGCGTAAACAGCAGGCTCACCAGCATCGCCAGCGAGCGATAGCCAAGACGGACATTGCGGTAGCCAAAGCGCAGCGTCTGCGCCCGGTGAATGGCCATGGCTTCGTCAATCAGGATAAAGATAAAGCGCCAGGTCAGCAGAATCTGCTCGGTAAGCAGACGCGGCACCCGCGCCCGCTTCAGCAGCACAATCAGCTGCGGAAATGGCAGGTTCAGCACCAGCCAGAAAGTGGCTGAGAGTGCGGCGAGGCTGCGCCAGAAGGTCGCATTGGCGGTCGCGACTCCCTGTGCCGTAATCCCCAGCCAGTACGGCCCAATCGGCACGCCCGCCAGCAGCGTCTGCGGATCGCGGCTGATGCTGAAGACAATCGTCAGTACGCCGACCGCCAGGAATCCCAGCGGCAGCGCCATCCAGCGGCACCAGCGCCACGGCGAGATACGCAGCAGCCAGCAGGTGAACGCCGCGGTCATCACCATCAGCAGCGCCTGCCACAACGGCGGCAGGCTGAAGGCCAGCACCATCAACAACAGCCAGAACAGGAACTTACGCTCGGGTGCGATGTGAAACCAACGGCTCTGGTAGCTTAGCCTGTCAAGACCGGTCATCACGACGCTGACGCCCTTTGTAATAGCCGAGAATATAGAAAATCACCGCCGCGCCGAGCGAGCCCTGTAGGGTAAACAGCAGGCTTTCGATTTCCCCGCTCGCCGGTTCATACAGCGGCTGGAACCACGGCTGGTAATCCGGCGCAATAGCCTGAATCTGGCTTTCGGCCTCGCCGTCGGAACCGCCGTATTCGCCGCCGTGGTTGATGAAGAACGGCAGGATCATCAGCGCTATTACCAGCGCCAACAGGATCAACGTCTTTTTCATCTTAATGCCCTCGCGCCGGGATCAGCTGCCGTTTGGTCAGTTGGTCGTAGATCATTACCGTCAACAGCCCTTCCGCGATGGCGATCGGAATCTGCGTCAGGCAAAAGATCGCCATAAACTTCAGGCTCGATCCGACAGCACCCGCCTGCGGATCCGGGAAGGCGACACCCAGCTGTAGCGAGGTGACAAAGTAGGTGGCCAGATCCGCAAACATGGCGCAGAGAAAGACCGATACATCGCGACGGAACCCCGCCTTACGGGCCATTTTCCACACCAGATAGCCGACGATGGGGCCAATCACCGCCATCGACATGCCGTTCGCGCCGAGCGTCGTCAGGCCGCCGTGCGCCAGCAATAGCGCCTGGAACAACAGCACGATCGCGCCAAGAATGGCCACGACGCCCGGCCCGAACAGGATAACCGCCAGCCCAACGCCGGTCGGGTGCGAGCAGCTCCCGGTCACCGACGGGATCTTCAACGCTGAGAGTACAAAGATAAATGCCCCGCACAGCGCCAGCAGCACCTTCTGGTTGCTGTCCTCCTGCACGATGCGGCGCAGACGCACCAGCCCGTACCACAGGCACGGCAAAAACAGCAGCCACCAGGCCAGCGCCCACATCGGCGGCAGGAAGCCTTCCATGATGTGCATGGCAAAGGCTTCTTGCGGCACCACCAGCAGCAGTATCGCCGCCGCCAGTCCGCTGAGCGACAGTCGCTTCAGCTGTTGTTCCAGTTTCATTGTCCCGGCTCCCACTGTTTGTTCACCAGAATGGTGGAGAAATACGGCAGCGGCTGGTCGTCCGCAACCTCACCCAGATGCCGCCAGCACTGCTCGCCGGGCAGCGTGGCTTCGGCCATCAGCAGCGCGTGGTCCAGCAGCCCGGCTTTCGCCAGCAGCGCTTTGATGCGCGGAAAACGCCCGTAGACCTTCATCAGCACCAGGCTGTCGTGCTGCGCCAGCGCGCGTTCAATCTCGTCCTCCGGCGCGGTGCAGGCGACCACCGCCAGCGACTGTTGCTCCATCGCCAGCGGCGTTTTGCTGCGCGCGGCAATGGCGGCGAACGAGGTTACGCCGGGAACAATCTCCAGCCATTCCGGGCTGCCGATGCGCTGGAGTAAAAAGACCCAGGTGCTGAACAACATCGCATCGCCAAGGGTGATAAAGCCGACGGTTTTCCCGGCTTCCACTTCGCGCACCAGCGCCGCCGAAACGTCGTCCCACACCGCCTCTTTTTCGGCGCTGTCTGCGCTCATCGGGAAGTGACAGCAGCGCACCTCGGTCTGCTCGCCGAGATACTCGCGCACGATAGAGAGCGCCAGGCTGTCGCCGCCTTTGCGCCCCGCCGGGGCGTAGAGGATATCCAGCGAGCCCAGAATGCGCGCCGCGCGTACGGTAATCAGGTCAGACGCGCCCGGACCGGTGCTCAGAGCATACAGTTTGCCGCTCATGCTGCCTCCAGAGACTGCTGCAGATGCTCAACAAACATGGCGCGTACCACCGGGTTTTCACCCAGCCCGCACAACCACGGTGTCGCCGGAATGCCTGCGGCGTTAAACCGTGTCTTCCACGAATCCTCTTCGTCGGAGGCCATGTCGTTAATCGCATGGTCACCCGCCACCAGCATCAGCGGCATCAGGTGTACGGCGCTGACGCCCTCTTGGCTCATACTCTCAATCAGTACGTCCACTTCCGGGTAGCTCTCCACCGCGCCAACCCGCGCCGGAAAGCGCTGGGCGGTCATCATATGGTCGAGGCAGGCGTAGGCGGCAAAGGCGTGATGGCTGGCACCGTGGCCCATAAACACCACCTTTTCGTTGGCGTTGAGCGCGGGCATCTGTTGGGCGAGCGCGTCCATCAGGCGCACGTAGTCGTCATGCCTGCTCAGCAGCGGCGTCCCGAGGGTCAGGCGTTTGAACAGCGGGCGCAGGCTCTGCACTTCACGGGCGATTTTTTCGTATTCGTCGCCGTTGATGATGTGCAGCGACTGTACCGCCACATCGTCATAGCCGAGGTCCGCGAGTTTTTGCAGCGCCTCAAGCGGGGTATCGGTTTCAATACCATCGCGGGCTTTCAGCTTGCGGATGATCATCCCCGAGGTAAAAGCGCGGAACAGGTCACGGTCGGGGCAGCTTGCCGCCAGCTCGCGTTCGCAGGCGACAATATTCTTCTCGCAGGTGTCATGGTAGCTGGTACCAAAACTCACCACCAGTAGGGCTTTTTTCATGCTTGATTCCTTTTGTCGGCGGCCAGCCAGCGCGCTAAGCGCTCGGCAAAGGCGGGCTGACTTTCCAGTAGTTCGTCGCCGGACACCAGCGGTGCCGGGCGGGTAATCACGATGCAGGGAAGCCCGGCATCCAGGCACGGCTGCACCTTTTCCTGATAGCCGCCTTCCGCGCCGGAGGCTTTGGTCACCACTACGTCGGCGCGGCAGTGTCGGTAAAACGCGGCGTTAAACTCGGCGCTGAACGGCGCGCAGATAGCAAAAATCTCGCCCACGCCAAAGCCGAGGTCCGCGCACTGCTGTACCACGTTCGGCACCGGCAGCACGCGGGCCAGCAGCGTTTTTTCCGGCAGCCCGGCGCGCCATAGCGCCAGGTCTTTGCTGCCGGTGGTCAGCAGCACGCGCTGGCCCAGCGGTTTAATCCGCTCACAGGCTTCATCAATGCTGGTGACGTAGTGCAGCAGCGGGTGCGTCAGTTCATCCCGTTGATCCGGGCGCTGGTAGCGGCTCAGCAGCACGCCCGCTTCCGTACAGGCATCCAGCACGTTGCGGCTGACCGCTTCGGCATACGGATGCGACGCATCAATCACCCAGCGCGTGTCATGTTCACGAAGCCAGGCCACCATCTCCGATTTTTCCAGACGACCGCAGCGCACCTGCCCCTGAATATCCCCCGCCAGCGCTTCGCCGGTGGGCGTGGCGACCGAGACGGTGTATTGCACGTTTGCCGCATCCAGTAGCTGGCAAATCGCCCGCGCATCGCTGGTACCGCCCACCACCAGAACCTCCCCGAAACTCACAGCACGTAGCCTCGCGGAGTAATCATCAGCCCGTCCTGGACGTAGGTGGTTTTGTTGCCGACGATGACCAGGCTGGTCATATCCACCGGTTCAAAGTCCATCGCGCCGAGCGTCGTGAGCCATTTTTCCTGCTTTTTACGCCCGGCGGATTTCACCACGCCTACCGGTGTGTCGGCGCTTTTAACGGCGGAAAGCAGTTCAAAGGCGCGCGCCAGATGCCCTTCACGGCCCCGGCTGCGCGGGTTATAGAAGCAGATAACGAAGTCGGCTTCCCCGGCGGCGATAATGCGTTTTTCAATCACCGGCCACGGCGTCAGCAGGTCGCTCAGGCTGATATGGCAGAAGTCATGCATCAGCGGCGCGCCCAGCAGCGAGGCGGCGGCAATGCTGGCGGTCATCCCCGGAATCAGGCGCACCTCCACGTCGAGCTTCTGTTTACTGACCAGCTCAAGCACCAGCCCTGCCATGCCGTAGATGCCCGCGTCGCCGCTGCTGATTAGCGCCACGTTGTGCCCGGCCTGCGCCAGTTCAATCGCCGCCTGGCAGCGTTCAATCTCTTTGCACATCCCGGTTTTGATCACCTGCTTGTCGCCGGTAAAAGCCTTCACCAGATGGGTGTAAGTTTTATAGCCGACAACGATTTCCGCCGCCTGTAGCGCTTCAACGGCCTCCATGGTCATCATCGCCTGCGAACCCGGGCCAATTCCGATTACGCTTAACATCAGTGTGTTACTCCCAAAGTAATGGTGACGCCCTGTTCACGCAGGGTCTCGCCTAATAGATTTCCGTTGCTCATCCGCCACGCTGCCGGACCTGAAACGCTGCCCACGCCGACCGTCTGCTTCACAAACCGCGACGAGGGAAAACGGTGTTCGTGTTCGCGCAGGGCGTCCACGCTGAACACGTCAAATGGCACGTCAAGGTCGCTTGCCAGCTGAATCAGCCCCAGTTCGTCCTGCTTGAGGGCGATGCTGCCGATAGCCTTCAGAGCCAGCGGGTCTACCTCCTGACACGCAAGCTGACGATGCAACAACTCGCCGAGCAGCGTGCAAGGCGTGCCGCGTCGGCAGCCAATGCCTGCCACAATGCGTCGTGGCACCAGTTTCCAGTGCGGCAACGCCAGTTCAGGCAGCGTAGCGCGCAGGGTGATGCACACCAGCGCATCCAGCTCAGGCAGCGCGTTAAGGTCGCTGACGGTAATAAACCCGCGTCGGTCGCAGCGGCTGATCTCATCGGCGAGCATGTCGTCCCACCACAGCCCCACGCGCTGCTGGCTGACCAGCATCTGGTTAACGGTTTTCACCGCCGCGCGAAAGTCGTGCATCCGCGCGTTAAGCTGGCAGGCCAGCGTATCCAGCGCCGCCACGTCGTTAACGTCGGTGGCGGTGGTGATAACCGGGTCGACACCGAGAATGCCCGCCAGATGCCGGGCGAGGTTGTTCGCCCCGCCGATATGCCCGGAAAGCAGGCTGATGACGTGCTGACCGCGCTCGTCAATCACCACCACCGCCGGATCATGGAATTTATCTATCAGCAGCGGCGCGAGCGTGCGTACCGCAATCCCGGTCGCACCGATAAAAATCAGCGCCGTATCGCGATGAAACGCCTGCCCGACGCTCGCCGCGAAGCCGCCGTCAAACGGCAGGAATCCCGGTTCCACCAGCCCTTCGCGGGTATAACAGTTCATCGGCAGCGCGGCGCTCAGCCGTTTCGCCAACGCCACGCCGCCGGGGGTCAGGCAAAAGAGCGCAATGCGCTCAGGCTTTGCGGTATTCATGGCTAAAGTCTGCGGCGTAGAGACGCGAGTAGTGGTACTCCTCGCCGAGGAAATCCCCGACCAGGATCAGCGCGGTTTTACGGATATCGGCGTCGCGGACCTTGTCGGCGATATCCACAAGCGTACCGCGTACGGTCTGGCTCTCGGGCCAGGTGGCTTTGTAAATCACCGCCACCGGCGTAGTCGCCGGGTAGCCACCGTCAATCAACCGCTCGGCAACTTTATTAATGCGCTGCACCGAGAGGTAAATCGCCATCGAGGTGCGATGCTGGGCAAAAGACTCCAGCTGTTCGCGCTCCGGTACCGGGGTGCGCCCTTCCAGGCGGGTGATGATGAGGCTCTGCGACACTTCCGGCACCGTATACTCCACGCCCAGCTCCGCCGCCGCGCCGAGAAACGCGCTCACACCCGGTACCACCTGCCAGTGAATGCCGCGACGGGTCAGCTCTTCGCCCTGCTCGCGCACCGAGCCGTACAGCGACACGTCGCCGGTTTGCAGGCGGACCACCGTTTTACCGGCCTTCACGCCGGCTTCCATCAGGTCGAGAATCTGTTCCAGATGCAGTTCGGCGCTATCGTGACACTCGGCCTCAGCCGGGCAGTAGCTCAGCAGTTCGGGGTTAATCAGCGAACCGGCGTAAATCACCACCTGCGCCTGTTGTAGCAAACGGTAGCCCTTCAGGGTGATCAGCTCGCGGTCGCCCGGCCCGGCGCCAACAAACCAGACACAGCGTGAATCAAAGGCATCACTCATGGATTTCCTCCTTCTGACAGGCAATGACAAAAACGGGGTTATGCGGTTTGAAGTAGTGACCGCTACCAAGCGCGGTGAGCGTGGATACGTTCAGCTGCTGGCAGTCAATCGCCGTCACGTCCGCCTGCTGGAGGTGCTCAAGGGCGAAATGCAGGTTTTCCTGCAGAATAAAGGTCATCACCAGCCGTCCGCCGGGGCGCAGATGATGCAGCGACCAGTCAATCAGCGCGGTAAGGTGACCGCCGCTGCCACCCATAAAAATCGCGTCGGCACGTTCGACGCTGACGTCAGGGGCTTCACCGGCAATAATCGACACGTTACCGCAGGCAAAGCGTTGGCAGTTTTCTGCCAGCAGACGCAACGCCGCCGGGTTGCGTTCAATCGCCGTGACCGCCAGCGTCGGATGTTGCAACGCGGCTTCAATCGACACGCTGCCGGTCCCCGCGCCGATATCAATCAGGTGGCTGGCCCAGTGCAGCTCTAGTTTTGAGAGCGCCAGTGCGCGTACCGCCTCCTTGGTCATCGGCACTTTTTCGCCGCGTAAAAACAGCTCATCTTTCATCGAGGATCACCACCGTGTTCATCTCATAGTCGTTGTGGACTGCGCTCACCGGCAGCCAGTGAATGCGCTCGTTGTCCAGCGCCAGATTTTCGCCAATCACCATCCAACGATGGCCCTTACCGCGAGCGACCAGCGCGGCGGCTATCTCTTTGGGCCCGCAACGCGTATCGGTCACCATCGCCACCTTGCGATGCACGGCGAGCGTGTCGAAGCACACTTCGCGCCCGTGGCTGCTGGTCAGCCACATGTCGTTCATATCGATGCCCGCCCGCGCACACAGGTACTGCACCGCGCTGACGCCGGGGATCACCCTCACGTTGTCGCGGCCAAAGTGGGCAATCAGCCGCGTGCCGATGCCGTAAAACAGCGGGTCGCCGGAGGCCAGCACCACCACGTTCTGTGCCTGCCGTGCCGCAATCCACGCCAGCACCCGGGGAATATTGGCGCCCAGCGCGCAGCGTTCGCCGCCAAACTCAGGAAACTGCGCCAGATGGCGCACGCCGCCGACCAGCGCATCGGCCTGCTTTACGGCATCTGCTGCCAGCGGCGTCATCAGCTGTACGCCCGCCGGGCCCATTCCGACGACGGTTAACATCGCATGTCCCTTACGATCTCACTGACCGAACGATTGCTGCCGAGTGTCTGGTTATCAAAGGCGAACATGATGGCATCGCAGATGGGCGGGTTTTGCGTGAAGCGCAGCCGCTCCAGCACGCGCTGACAGATGCGTTCGGCCAAGTGGTTGTAGATTGTCTGGAAGCCGTAAGCGTCGATGTGCTCCATGGCCGCTTCGGTGGTGTCGCACTCGCTCACCTGGGTAAGCAGTTCAAGCGGCGCGCCGAGCAGCGCCAGATGGGCCACCAGCGTTTCCATGCGCCCGTCGGCGATATGGCTGTGGGTGTGGAAAATCCCGGCGGCAATTTTGATAAGCTTGCCGGGGTGACCAACCAGCACAATCTGGCGGAAGCCAAGGCGCACCGACTCTTCAATCATGTAGCCGACGAAGTTGCTCATGGTGACCACCCCCTGTGGGTCAATGCCCATCTGTTCGCGCACGAAGCGCTCGCCGTGGTTGCCCGGCACCAGCACCACCCGTTCAAGCCCGGCGGCGCGCTTCATTTCCAGCTCCAGCGCCAGCGAGCGCTTCCAGCTCTCTTCCGACATCGGCGTGACGATGCCGGTGGTGCCGATAATCGAGATCCCGCCCAGAATACCCAGCCGTGAGTTATAGGTTTTCTTCGCCCGCTCTTCGCCTTCCGGGGCAAAAATTTCCACTTCTGCGCCGCGCGCCGGGCCGATGGCCTCACGGACGGCGGTTTCGATGGTATGGCGCGGGGTGCGGTTAATCGCCGCGCTGCCGATGGGTAGCCCGATACCTTTGCGGGTGACGGTGCCGACGCCCTCGCCGCCGCGCAGGGTAATCTCGCCGCTGTCGTTGACGGTCACGCGGGCAAAAATCAGCATTCCGTGGGTGGCGTCGATATCATCGCCGCCGTCTTTGCGGATGGCGGCAATACCCTGCAGGCCTTCGACGTGCGGTGATTCGACGTTCAGGTTTAGCGTCACGCCCGACGGCGTGACAATTGACACCTGGTGAATCAGGTGCTGACGCATCACCATCAGCGCGGCGACTTTCGCCGCCGCCGTAGCGCAGGAGCCGGTGGTGTAGCCTTTGCGCAGCGCTTTGCCGTTATGCCATACCGGGGCATCGAAGGCGGATTCGCTCATCGCGCCCCCTGCAGGTGATAGAGAATGGCGTTGACGATCGCCGCCGCGACGTTGCTGCCGCCTTTACGCCCCAGCGCGGCGATGCCCGGCAGGCTGCTTTTACTCAGCGCCTCTTTCGACTCTGCCGCGCCGACAAACCCGACCGGCACGCCAATCACCCCGCTGACGTCCAGCTCTGTATGCTCCAGCAGACGGAATAGCGCGGTGGGCGCATTGCCGAAGACGAACACTTTGTCGCCTTCTTCTTTGGCGGCAATATCCACCGCCGCCATCGAGCGGGTGATGCCCTGCGCTTTGGCTTCGCGCACCACGCGCGGGTCGCTGATGTAACAGCGGCACTCGCCGCCGAAGGTCGCCAGCAGATTTTTATTGATGCCGGAGAGCGCCATGGTGGTGTCGGTGTACAGCGTGCACGGGCGGCTGAGCGCCTCGCTCAGCCGGGTTAAGGCATCCGGCGCGAACCACAGAATATCCAGCCACTCAAAGTCGGCGGTGGTGTGGATCACCCGTTTGATAATCGCCTCGTGCAGCGGGCTGGCAAAGCGATACGTCGGGCGCATGTCGGCGATAATCTCGCTGATTATCTCGAAGCTTTTGCGCTCAATCGCTTGCGGTTGCTGGATATAGTTCATGCCGTTCTCCTCAGGCCGCGCCCACTAGCCAGTACCTGACCGCCATAAACAGCAGCAGGGCCAGCGTGGAGGCCACCCACATCAGTCGTATCGTTCGGGAAATGTCATCGATGGCGATAGCGCGTCGGGCATCGCCGATCCACGGCTTCTCCACGCGCTGACCAAAATAGTCGTTTGGGCCGCCGAGCCGCACGCCCAGCGCCCCGGCGACGGCGGCTTCCGCCCACGCGCAGTTCGGGCTGCTGTGGTTGTAACGGTCACGCCAGCCAATGCGCAGCGCGCGCGGGCCGTCGTAGCGGCAAAGAAATGCGGCGATGCTAATCAGCAGCCAGCTCAAGCGAGCAGGAATAAAATTGGCGACATCATCGAGGCGGGCGCTGACCATACCGATAGCGCGGTACTTTTCATGTTTGTAGCCCACCATCGAATCGAGGGTGTTGACGGCTTTGTAGGCCATGGCCAGCGGCGCGCCGCCGAGCAGCAGGAAAAACAGCGGCGCGATAATGCCATCAACGGTGTTTTCCGCCACCGTCTCCACCACCGCGCGGTTAATCTGCTCCGGCTGGAGCTGTGAGGTATCGCGACCGACAATCCACGAGAGCTTAATTCGGCTTTCAGCCAGATCGTCGGCACGTAGCGGACGCTCGACGTCCTGCGCGGAACGGGCCAGGCAACGCCCGGCCAGCACGGTGAAAATCATCCATACCTCAACGCCCCAGCCCAACCCCGGGTGAATCAACGTCGCCAGATGCAGCACGCCCCAGGCGATGCCGTAGGTCAGCCCGACCACCGCCAGCCACATCACGCCGCCGCCGATACGCAGGGCGCGATCGCTGTGACAAGTACGGCGCACGACGCGCTGAACGAGATGAATCAGGTTGCCTATCCAGCGCACGGGATGCGGCCAACTCTGCGGATCGCCGATAATAACGTCGAGCAGCCATGCACAGCACCAGGCGAGCAGCGTCATAGAACGCTCCTTGCGGCGGCGAACCAGTGATTCAGCATGGCTGGATGCTGGGCGAAGTGAACGTGAAGATAGCTGGCAAACGTGTTGCCAAGCTGCCAGCCCCCCTGCCATTGCTGAAGCACGACGCCATCGCGAGTTTTTCGGCAGGCCATCGCCGCCGGGATTCGGGCGGTGAAGTCAGAGTAGTGGAACTCGTGACCGCGCAGCACTTCGCCGGGCGCGGCGAGCAGCGTTTGCTGCTCGGCCTGCGCTTCACAGTAACCAAAGCGGGTGAGACGTTTGCCCATTTTGCTGTCGCCGGGGAGAATGTTAGCCATGGCGTGCACCTCGCCCTGCGCATCTTCCAGCGTGCTGCCGAGATACATCAGGCCGCCGCATTCGGCGTAAATCGCCACGCCGCGCTCATGTGCCACCCGCAGCTGGGCCAGCATCGGCGCGTTGGCGGCAAGCGCTCGGGCGTGCAGTTCCGGGTAGCCGCCACCGAGCCAGATCATCTGGCAGTCGGGAAGTACCGCGTCATGCAATGGGCTAAAGCGGACAAGGGTCACCCCCGCGCGTTCCAGCAGCGCGAGATTATCCGGGTAGTAGAAATTGAACGCTTCATCATCCGCGACCGCGAGGGTTAGTCCCTCGCCGCTGGCCGGCATCGGTGGCCACTCGCCCGGCGGTAACCTGTTCAATACGCTCAGCTCCAGCAGACGATCGACATCCAGCGTCCGTTCCAGCGTCGCGGCGAAATCCTGCCATGGCTGGCCATCGATGAGCGCTTCCCGAGCGGTGACCAGACCAAGGTGACGTTCCGGCAGCGATACGCCTTCCGCACGCGGCACGTAGCCGAGCACCGGCAGGTCGCAGTAGCGTTCAATGGCGTTTTTCAGCAGTTGGAAGTGGCTATCGCTGTTGACGCGGTTGACGATAACGCCCGCAATATTGAGGCTCGGGTCGAAGTGCTGGAAGCCCATCACCGTGGCGGCAATGGAGGTCGAGACCGCTTTGCCGTCCACCAGCAAGATGACCGGGCAGCCCAGCTGTTTCGCCATCGCCGCGCTGCTGCAATAGTTGGGGTCGGTACCGTAACCATCGTAGAGGCCCATCACGCCTTCAATGACGGCAATATCGGCCTGCTGCATCTGTTCGCCGAACAGCGCGTTGAGCGTAGAAGGGGGAAGCATAAAGCCGTCGAGATTGCGGGACGCGACGCCACACAGCGCGGTGTGCCAGCCGGTGTCGAGATAGTCCGGGCCGACCTTGTAGGGCTGAACGCGCAGGCCACGCTGCTGAAGCAACGTTAGCAAGCCGAGCGTCACCGTGGTTTTACCACAGCCGCTGCCGGTGCCTGCGAGGATAAATGCGTGCTGCCTGGCTGCCATACCCTGACCCTATTCAGGGTGGTTCTCGGGTATAGCCGTGCGCACGCCCAGTCCGAAGACTGTACGACTCAAAGCAACCCACTTCCCACCGAAGTTGTTGTGAATGGCCAACAGGCAGGTCTTCTGGCTTAGCGTCATCCTCACCCGTCCTTCCCGATCCAGCGATCAGTGGTTTCTACGGGGTCGTCAGCATTACAGCAGCGGGGGCTGCGAGGGATTTACACCCTCTTCCCTGGCACATACTATGCCAAACCTGTTGGTTGCAGATTTATGCCGGCACATCGGCCCGCACAAAATAAAAAGCAGGTTACTCTAGCGCCGCGAAAGAAGGATTTCGTTGCGCTATGACAATACCGGCATATTTATTTACGGTAGTTATATTTCGTTTGGCAAGGCAAGGAAAATCATGAGCGTGGCGCGCTGTCCCGCCTCCGGTGGGGAACTGATTCAGGGCTGGATTCTCGGCAGCGAAAAGCTCGTCTCCTGCCCAATAGACTGGTATAGCACCGTGGAAGTGCGCGAGGGCGTGCCGCTCGTCAATGAGCGACCGCTGGCGCGGGCGATGGTTAATACGCTGCTGGCGCGCTGGGGCTATCCGCCGACGCTGAGCCAGACGCTGCGCATTGAGATTGACTCGACCATTCCCGTGGCGAAAGGGATGGCCAGCAGCACCGCTGACATTGCCGCCACTGCCGTCGCCACCGCGCATCATTTGGGACATTCACTCAGTGAATCTGAACTGGCAACGCTGTGCGTATCGCTGGAGCCGACGGACAGCACCCTGTTTCATGCGCTAACGCTTTTCGATCATCACCACGCACAAACCCAGATTGCCTGCGCCCCCGCCCCCCATTTTGATCTGCTGGTGCTGGAGAACCCGGTTCAGCTTCGCACCGCCGACTATCACCGCCTGCCGCGACGCCCGGCGCTGGAGGCCAACGCCGGGGTGCTGCAACAGGCATGGGATAAGGTACAAACCGCCTGCACGGGCAATAACCCCAGCCTGCTCGGCGAAGCGGCGACGCTCAGCGCTGTCGCGAGCCAGACTCTGCTGCCAAAGCCGGGTTTTACGGCGCTGCTTTCACTTGTCGAACGGTGTGGCCTGTACGGCCTGACGGTGGCGCACAGCGGCAGCGTAGTCGGGCTGATGCTCGACCGTCGCTATCACGATGTGGATTATCTGCACTGGGCACTGGCACAGCGCGACCTGGCGGCGCACTGGCCGCAGCGGCATCTGCTCGCGTCAGTGAATGGCGGGGTTCAGGCCAGCGCCTGACGCAGCGCCGTCAATAGCCGCTGGTTTTCTTCGCGGCTGCGAATCGCCACGCGGAAGTAGCGCCCGTCCAGCCCCGGATAGTTGGCGCAGCTGCGAATCAGAATCTGTTTTTCTAGCAGCGCGTACTGTAGCTCAACTTCCGGGCGTTCGCAGCGCAGGAAAAGGTAGTTCGCCCGCCCCGGATACACCTTCAGCCCCTCAATCTCGCCCAGCGCCCGGTAAAAATGCGCTCCCTCTTCAGCCAGCCAGCAGTGGGTAGCCCGCTGATAGTCGACATCAGTGAGAATGACCTCTGCGGCCAGCGCGGCAAAAGCATTGATTGACCACGGCATCTGCCGCTGACGCAGCCTGGCGACCGCTCGTTCATCGCTGTTCAGCAAATAGCCCAGCCGCAGGCCGGGAATGGCATAGAATTTGGTGAGCGATCGCAGCACCCAAACGTGCGGATACTGCGCCAGCCGTGGGATAAAGCCCGCTTCATCGGGAATAAAATCGAGAAAGGCTTCGTCGAGGACCAGCGCGATTTCCAGCGCGCGACAGCGCTCGGCGATTGCCGCCAGCAGCGCGTCATCCGGCAGCAGGCCGGTAGGGTTATTGGGCGTGCAAAGAAACAGGCAGTCCAGCCCGGCGGTCAGCGCCGGGAGAATACGGTCAGTCAGCTGCCAGTTGTCCTCTTCACGCAGGAAAAAGGTATCGATGGCGCAATCAACGGTTTCCAGCGCCCGACGATATTCGGCGAACCCGGGCGCAACCACCATCGCCCGGCGCGGACACAGCCCCTGAACGAGGGTAAAGATGGATTCGGTTTCGCCGTTGCCCGCCAGGATCCACGTTGCCGGAACACCATGGTGTTCCGCCAGCGCCCGATGCAGCTGCTGATACTCGACGTCAGGGTAACGTTCGGCGCAGCTGAGCTGGGCGACAATCGCCCGTTTTAAACTTTCAGGCATTCCCAGCGGGTTAATATTGGCGCTGAAATCCAGCAGTTGGTCGGCGGAAATCCCCATCAGCGCCGCCGCTTCACGGATATTGCCGCCGTGAGCGCTTTTCAGACGCGACACGCCCGGTTACCCGCGCCGCGCCAGCGTTGCGCCGTCGGCAAAGTAGGCCTTAATGCCAGCGAGGATCGACTCGGCCACTTCCTGCTGGAACTTCGCGGTTTTCAGCTTACGCTCTTCTTCAACGTTACTGATAAACGCCGTTTCGACGAGGATAGACGGAATATCCGGCGCTTTCAGCACCGCAAACCCGGCCTGCTCGACCTGATTTTTATGCAGGTTGTTAATCTGCCCCATCTTCTTGAGCACCGCTTTCCCAAATTTCAGGCTGTCGGCGATGGTCAGCGATTGCACCATATCGAACATGGTGTGGTCGACGTAGCGGTCGCCGCTTTTGCTGACGCCACCGATCAAGTCCGAGGCGTTCTGAGTCTGCGCGAGGTATTTCGCCGCCGTACTGGTGGCCCCCTTGGTAGAGAGCGCAAACACCGATGAGCCGCTCGGCTGACGGCTGGTAAAGGCATCCGCGTGAATAGAAACAAACAGGTCGGCGCGCTGTTTCTGGGCTTTGGCCACCCGCACCTTCAGCGGAATAAAGATATCTTCGTTGCGCGTCATGTAGGCCTTCATGTTGCCTTCTTTCTCAATCAGCGCGCGCAGGCGGCGGGCAATTTGCAGCACCACGTCTTTTTCCCGCGTCTTGTACAGCCCCACCGCGCCGGAGTCTTCGCCGCCGTGTCCGGGGTCAAGCATAATGACAATTGGCCGATCGCGACCGGCTTTCCCCGGCTGCGGCCCGCTCTGCGCCGGCGGCACCTGCTTTTCGAGACCGTCTTTGTTGTACTCTTCCAGCAGCGCCAGCAGCGGGTCCTGCACATCGTTCGCGTTAGCGGGGTAGAGATCCATCACCAGACGTTCTTTAAAGTTGGCAACCGGCGCGAGGGCAAACAGCTGCGGTTTGACGTCCTGCTTCAGCTCAAACACCATGCGCACGGTCTGCGGGTCGAACTGGCCGACACGCGCGGATTTAATAAACGGATCGTCGCCGCGAATCTGCGCCGCCATCCCTTTCAGCACCGAGTTGAGGTTCACCCCTTCAAGATCAACCACCAGGCGGTCGGGATTGCTCAACGCAAACTGCCGATACTTGAGCACGCGGTTGGACTCCACCGTAACGCGCGTGTAGCTGGACGCAGGCCAGATGCGGACGGCCACCACCTGACTGACGGCAGCGAAACCAACCTGACTGACACTTAGCAACCACATGGCGCCCGCCCCTTTTAACAGGCGGCGGCGACTCAAAGACTGACTTCCTGACATGCTCTATCCCAGGCAAAAAAAGACGATTTCAAATTAAGCAAAATATGATTGACCGAAAACTTTAACCAAAGGCGAATAAACTGTCATCTATAAAAGGGTAAACATTCGTTGGTTAAGCGAAATTTGGCGGAGATTTTTCCCATGTTTAGGCAAATTCCGGCTTGCGTTTAGCGCAAAAACAGAATAAAAATACACTTATTACGAATAATCATGCATTGAGGGTTGTGCCGTGGTGAAGGAACGTAGAACCGAACTGGTCGAGGGGTTTCGTCATTCAGTCCCCTATATTAACGCTCATCGGGGCAAGACGTTTGTCATCATGCTTGGCGGCGAAGCCATTGAGCATGAGAACTTTTCAAGCATTGTCAATGATATAGGGCTGCTGCATAGTCTGGGCATCCGCCTGGTGCTGGTCTACGGCGCGCGTCCGCAAATCGACGCCAATCTGGCCGAACATCAACATCAGCCAACCTATCATAAACACATTCGTGTCACCGATAGCAAAACCCTTGAACTGGTTAAACAGGCGGCGGGCCAGCTGCAGTTGGATATCACCGCGCGTCTGTCGATGAGCCTGAACAATACGCCGCTTCAGGGCGCACACATCAATGTGGTCAGCGGTAACTTTATCATCGCCCAGCCGCTGGGCGTGGATGACGGTATCGACTACTGCCACAGCGGGCGCATTCGTCGTATTGATGAAGAGGCGATCCACCGCCAGCTCGACAGCGGCGCTATTGTGCTGATGGGGCCGGTTGCCGTCTCCGTTACCGGCGAAAGTTTTAACCTGACTTCAGAAGAAATTGCCACTCAGTTGGCGATTAAGCTGAAGGCCGAGAAGATGATTGGCTTCTGCTCATCGCAGGGCGTTTACAATGAGGCCGGTGAAATCGTTCCTGAACTGTTCCCTAACGAAGCGCAGGCGCGCATCGAAGAGCTGGAGCAGGAAGGCGACTACCTTTCCGGTACCGCTCGCTTCCTGCGCGGCGCGGTGAAAGCCTGCCGCAGCGGCGTGCGTCGCAGCCACCTGATCAGCTATCAGGAAGACGGCGCGCTGTTGCAGGAATTGTTCTCACGCGACGGTATTGGTACGCAAATCGTGATGGAGAGCGCCGAGCAGATCCGCCGCGCCACCATTAACGATATTGGCGGTATTCTCGACCTGATTGCGCCGCTGGAGCAGCAGGGGATTCTGGTGCGTCGCTCACGCGAGCAGCTGGAGATGGAGATCGACAAGTTCACGATTATTCAACGTGATAACACCACCATCGCCTGTGCCGCGCTTTATCCGTTCCCGGAAGAGAAAATTGGCGAAATGGCCTGCGTGGCGGTGCATCCGGACTATCGCAGCTCTTCGCGCGGCGAAGTGCTCCTTGAGCGCATTACCGCGCAGGCGAAGCAAATGGGGCTGAATCATCTGTTTGTGCTGACCACCCGCAGTATTCACTGGTTCCAGGAGCGTGGGTTTAAGCCGGTTGATGTTGAGCTGCTGCCGGAGAGTAAAAAGCAGCTGTATAACTATCAGCGTCGTTCGAAGGTGCTGATGGCGGATTTAGTCTAGCAGCGCCGATCGGTCTCCGCGCCCTCTTCCCTTTTGAAGCTGTCTCTTATAATCCTTGACGACAGTTATCAGAAAGGGGGGAGGTGTATTTGGATTGATCACTCCGTTGCGCTCCTTTTCAGCTCTCGCCACATAAATTGTACGGGCGCAGGGAGCGCGCAAGGGGCGGCCAATCGCCACTGCGTGGTTCCCTCAGCTTATCCCTTCCGGCTTCGGGTCGGGCGCGAGTTCACATCCATGTGAACCACGCCCTCAGCCCACATCCATGTGGGCTGACCCGGCCTACAGGGAACGCCTCGGCGATTTAGACGCCACCAATACCAGTGCAGTCTTTTAGTTAACAGCAAAAACCAGAGCCACTGAAACCGATGAGTCCCCGCTGGAAATCGGCGAGCCGGAGAATGGAAGACAAGGTTAGGACGCCATGGATGGCGGACTGAGGCGAACCGAGACAGGACGTCGAGTTTCGCCGTGCCGCAGGCTGGAGTGCGTAGGTGAGCGTAGTGCGAAGCACCGATTTCCCCGCGGGGCCGCGGGGATTGTCAAGGGGGGCGCGGCCGCCCCCCTTGGCCCGTTCACCGGTGATAGAACGTCATATTCCACCCTACGTAAAGTGAACGGAATCCCTCTCCTTACTGACAGACATTCGGTCCTATCGCACGAATTTGTGTATAACAGACAGCTTTAAAGGTAAAGGGAGCACATTGTGCCCCCTTTACGCACTATGCCATCTCCGCAAATATCGCCGACAGCCCGCTGCGCCGTTCAGTACGTGTGGCAATCGCCGCGGCCAACAGATTTTCATCGGCATACATCGACAGGCGTGACTTCGCGCGGGTAATCGCGGTGTAGACCAGCTCGCGGCTGACCACCGGCACCAGCTGCGTCGGCAGTACCAGCGCGGCGTGAGTAAACTCGGAACCCTGCGATTTATGCACCGTCATCGCCCATGCGGTATCGTGATCCGGCAGGCGGCTTGGCTGCACCGATTTGATCGTCCCGTCCGGCATCGGGAACCAGACGCGCATCCCCTGCCCACGATCTAACGCCACGCCGATATCACCGTTAAACAGCCCCAGCGCGCTGTCGTTACGGCTAATCATCACCGGACGACCTTCGTACCAGCGCGAGTGGCGCTGCGGCTGAATCAGGCGATGACGCGCCAACAGCTGTTCGAACTGTGTATTCAGCCCGCCGACGCCCCACGGCCCTTCCCGCAGCGCGCACAACAGTTGATATTCACCGAACGCCGCCAGCACCTCTGCAGGCTCGGCCTGCGCGCGTAAAAGCTGTAAATAATGACCGTACCCCATGCGCGCATCATCGAGCATGGCGGCATAATCATCCGTTGTGCGCAGCGGTTTGAGTTCGATATCGCTAAAGCCGCGGGCGAAGACCTCGCCAACGGCCTGTTTATCGCCCCGGTTTACCGCGCCCGCCAGTTGCCCAATCCCCGAGTCGCTGCCAAAACGGTAGCTGGTGCGCAGCAGGCAGAGACTGTCGCGCAGCGCCCCCGCCGTTTGGCCTTCGCCCGCCGGAAGTTCGTTCCCCACCAGGCGGCTTAACTGGGCCGCGCGTTCAGGCGTATAGCCAGCGTTCACCCAGCTACAGATATCCCCCAGTACCGCGCCCGCCTCTACTGACGCAAGCTGATCGCGGTCACCGAGAAAAATGACTCGTCCATGCGGCGGCAGCGCGTCAATCAGCCGCGCCATCATCGGCAGGTCGATCATGGAAGCTTCGTCGACCACCAGCACATCAAGGTGCAGCGGGTTACCCGCGTGGTAGCGCATTTTCTGGCTGCCGGGTTGCGCACCCAGCAGGCGGTGCAGCGTGCTGGCCTCGGTCGGCAGCATCGCTTTATGCGCGTCGCTTAGCGTCAGTTTACGCAGCGCCGCGCCCAAAGATTCGGTAAGGCGCGCCGCCGCTTTCCCCGTCGGGGCCGCCAGACGAATACGGAGTTTTTCGGCATTCGCCATCTGTACCAGCGCCGCCAGCAGTTTGGCGACGGTGGTGGTTTTCCCGGTGCCAGGTCCGCCGGAGATCACCGAAATACGCCGCGTCAGCGCAACGGCGGCGGCCACTTTCTGCCAGTCGACGTTGTCACTGGCGGGGAACAGCGCGTTTAGCGTCTGCTGGAGCTGTGCTTCGTCCACCGCCTGCGGTGTCTGGGTGTCGCTAAAGAAACGCGCCACCGTCAGCTCGTTATGCCACATGCGGTTGAGGTACAGCCGGTCACGGCTTAGTATCAGCGGCGACGGGCGTTCACCGGCACTCACGGCCTTAGACGCCAGCAACAACGCAGCCCAGTCTTCTGGCGCATCGGCATCGCTGAACAGCTGCTGCCAGAATTCACGTGCGCGCTCTTTCGGCTGCATCGTCGCGGTCAGGTGCGACAGAGGCAGGCACACGTGCCCTTCGCCGGTATCGCGGCTGAGCATCGCCGCCGCCAGCATCACCGCCGGGTGCTCATCCTGCGCAACCATCAGCGCAAACTGCACGTCCAGCGGGCGCAGCAGACGCTGCTCGGCGGCATCCAGCAAACGTTGTTCGAGACTCATGCGTCCATCTCCTCGCCTTCTCCGGCAAACAGTGCATCCATGGCCGCAATAAGCGCGGGGTCTGGCCGGGTAGTGAATATCCCTTGCTGCCCCGCGTCGCGGTTAACGCCACGCAGGAACAGGTAAATCACGCCGCCGAAGTGGCGTTCATAGTCATAATTGGCAATGCGATGGCGCAGATAGCGGTGTAGCGCCAGGCTATAGAGCTGATACTGCAAGTCATAGCGGTGCGACTGCATCGCCTCGACCATCGCCTGTTGGGTGTAGGCCTCGCCGTTCTCTCCCAGCCAGTTGGACTTGTAGTCCAGCAGGTAGTAGCGCCCGTCGTGGCGGAAAACAAGGTCGATAAAGCCTTTCAGCATACCGCGTACCTGGCGGAAATCGAGCGTGGGGCAGCCTGCCGAAAGCGGGTCATAGCGGCGGGTTAAGGCATCCAGCGCCAGCGGGTCGAGCGGGCGGTTGATGGGCAAATAAAACTCCATTTCCACCTGTTTTTGCTGTGCGCTCAACTGATTAAGCGCAATACCGGTTTCCGCCAGCGGCGCCGCCAGCACCTGGGAAATCCAGGCGGTCAGCACCGGCTCCCACTCTTCGCCAAAGCCGTTGCTTTGCAGCTTTTCCAGCATCCACTCGGATGAAACCGGCTGGGTAAAGTCGAGGTCTTCAAACAGGCTGTGCAGGAAGGTACCCGGCGATGCGCCACGCGGAAAGTTGTGCGGCGTCAGGGTTAGCTCCGGCAGCGTTTCCGCCGCGCCGACGGCGTCGATATCCAGGCGCGACAGCAGATCCTGCGCCACGCTGTGGCCGCGTTGTTGCAGGCCGGAGTAGCTGGTGACCCGCCAGTCGTCCACGATGCGACGCAGCACCTGACGCGCCGCCAGTTCAGGCATTTGTGCCTGAGTGGCCTGCCAACGCGCGTCGTCGGGCGATGTCGCCAGCGTCAGCGCAATGTGCTCATCGCAGAGCGCACGCAGACAGGCTTCCAGACCCGCGGCGTCGAGTACCTCGCCTTTCTGCATCAGCCTTCCCGGCGCGCTGTGATGAAGTTCGGTATCGGTGGGTTTGTCGCTGCGCCGTGCGGTGAGCGGTGCCAGCCCCAGACTACAGTGCCACACGGCGCGGGTTAGGGCGACGTAGAGCAGGCGCAGATCTTCCGCCAGACGCTCGGCTTCGGCCAGCTCCAGGCTTTCATCGCTTTCGTGAAGATCCAGCACCGCCGCGAAGGATTCCCGATCGTGATAGAACGCCTGCTTCTCTCTACGGAAACGGGCGATAAACGGCAGCCAGACCAGCGGATATTCCAGCCCTTTCGACTTGTGAATAGTGACTATCTGCACCAGGTGTTTGTCGCTCTCCAGACGCATTTGCTGGCTGGAAGCGTTGGTATCCGGCTCGGCGATTTGCTGGTTCAGCCAGCGTACCAGCGCGTGCTCGCTCTCCAGCCCGGTGGCCGCTTCTTGTAGCAGCTCGCTAAGGTGCAGAATATCGGTTAAGCGCCGCTCGCCGCCGTGCGTGGCGAGCAGGTTTTCCGCGAGGGAACGCGCGTTCATCAGGGCACGAATCATCGGCATCACACCGCGGCGTTGCCAGATAAGCCGGTAATCGCTGAACTCTTCCACCAGCGCATCCCAGGCGTGTTCATCCTGATTCAGCCGTTCAATGTCCCGCGCGTTCAGGCCAAACATTGCCGTCGCCAGCGCGCTGCGCAGGGTATTTTCCCGCTCCGGCGTCAGCACCGCCTGTAGCACCCACAGCAGTTCCTGCGCTTCCGGGGTTTCGAATACGCTGTCGCGGTTGGAAAGATAAACCGACGGAATAGCCAGCGCATTCAGCGCATCGCGAATCAACGAGGCTTCCTGGCGGTTACGCACCAGCACGGTAATGTCTGATGCCTGCACCGGACGCGCGCTGTCGCCGCGCCACAGCAGCGCCGTGCCGCGTTGGCCGCCGGTGAGCCAGTCGCGAATCTGCGCCGCGCACTGCTGGGCCATAAAGTTCTGATAGTCGCCTGCGCTAACGCCCTCACCGGGCATCAGCCAGAGGTTCATTGCCGGCTGATTTTCGCCATCCACCTCAAAACGCAGTGAGGCATTTTTCTCGGCGGATTTGACCGGCAGGAACGGAATATCGCGGAACATAAAAGGGTTATCGACCAGCCCAAACAGGCGGTTGACGCTAGCCACCATGCCCGGCGCGGAACGCCAGTTGGTGTCGAGCGTGTAGTGCGCCGCCACATCGCCGCGCGCGCGCATGTAGGTAAAGATATCGGCGCCGCGGAAGGCGTAGATCGCCTGCTTCGGGTCGCCAATCAGCAGCAACGCGGTCTCCGGCTGTTGCCGCCAGATGCGGCGGAAAATGCGATATTGCTGCGGGTCGGTATCCTGGAATTCATCGATCATCGCCACCGGAAAACGCTGACGAATGGCGGCGGCTAACGCATCGCCGCTTTCGCTCTCCAGCGCTTCATCGAGGCGGCTTAGCATATCGTCAAAGCCCAACTCGCCGCGGCGGCGCTTCTCGCGGGCCACCGCCTCACGGATCTCTTTCATCGCCTGGGCAATCACCAGGTCGTTAAGCGTGAGCGGCGAGTCCAGTAGACGCTCAATAGCGCTGAACAGCGGATGCGTTGGCACTTCTCCGCCCGCTTTGGTGCGTTCAGACAGGAACGACTGGCTGAATTTTTCCAGCGCATCGGGGAGTTGGTAGTTTTTGCTCTCTTCCTGCGCCCAGGCGCTGATCTTGTCGATCCACTTGCCCTGGTTGCCGCGGTTGAACTTGCGGCGATCGATACCCGAGTTTTCCAGCAGCGGTTCAAGATCGCTGACCGCAGCCAGCCACTGCTGTTTGATGTCGCCAATCTGCGCGAGGATCTGCTGATGGCGTGATTCCAGCGTCTCGGCGCTGAGCGGTATTTTTAGCTGCGGCGCTTCACCTTGCAGATAGCGGTCGATCGATTTCAGCAGGTCCTGCGGCCCTTTCCAGGACTCAACGATCACCTGCGCGATTTCGCGGTTCAGCGGGTAGCAGTAGCGGCGCCAGAAGTCGGCGCAGGCCTGATAGCGCAGCTGAGATTCGTCTTCAATCAGCTGCTGTTCGAACAGCATCCCCGACTCAAACGCGTTGAGGCTAAGCATGCGCTGACAGAAACCGTGGATGGTAAACACCGCGGCATCGTCCATCTGGCGTTCGGCCAGCAGCAGGACGTTTGCTGCCTGTTGAGGATCGTCGATTTCCGCCAGCAGGCTGGCATACAGCGGGTTGTCGGTGGCGTTACGCAGGCAGGCGACGCGCAGTTCATGAATGTTGCTGCGAATACGCCCGCGCAGTTCTTCGGTTGCCGCCTCGGTGAAGGTCACCACCAGCAGCTCTTCGACGTTGACCGGCCGGGGAAAGGCGGCCTCGCCGCCGAGCCCCAGCAGAAGCCGCAGGTAGAGTGCGGCGATGGTGAAGGTTTTTCCGGTGCCCGCTGAGGCTTCAATCAGGCGCTCACCGTAGAGGGGCAAACGCAGGGGATTAAGGGACTCAGCAGTTACGGTCATTCGTTCTCTCGTCTTATCGGTAAGGTTTGCTGCAACGCGCTAATGCTCTCCCATACCTTCCACCCTTCGGGGTGCGCATAGTCCGTCTTACCATTCTGGCTTCCGGAAACCTGCGACAGCACCGTCATACCCTGTGGCGCAACGACGGTCTGGTGGAAGAAATCAGCCAGCTTCTGCGGCGTTAACAGCTTAATCTGGGCCACTACTTTAGCACGTGAATCAAAGGCCATATTACCGCGATCGAAATCTTTGCTCAGCTGTGAGGCTTCATCCCCGAGCGTTTGCGGCGCTTGCAGCATGTCGGCGATCACCGCCTGCTGAAGCTGCGCGAACTCTTCCGGCTTCATCGCCCGCAGCTTTTGCTCGGCGGTCGGGAAGAAGGCTTTGAAACGTTGCCACAGGAACGCCGGCTGTTTGTCATTGCTTTGCAGCAGGAAGCCCATGCCCCACTGACGGCCAATGTTCATCGAAAAGGCAAACACCGCGTAGCCAAGCTGTTCTTCAGTACGCAGCTGATTGTAGAACCATGGCTGAACGATCTGCGCCAGCATGGCGCTTGCCGCCGAGCTGGAGAACTCATCCACGTTCGGCGGGACAAACACCGCCGCCAGCGCCGAGTCGGTGCTGTTGCCCGCTTTTTCGAAGATGGCGTTCTGCTGTTTTTCCACCAGCACATCTTTGTTACGGCACCATTCGTTACCGTTCGCACCAAGCTGCGACTGGATACTGCGCGCCAGCGTCGTGGACTGCTCGGCGCTGAGGTTGCCAATCACCATAAACTCCGGACGTCCGCCAGTTTTCAGTTGGTCGCGGTAGGCCATCACCTCTTTCAGCGTGATCGACGGCAGCAGCGCCTTGCGATCTTCGCGCTGGAAATACGGCACCTGCGACACCATCTGCACCGGCATAATCGCCTGTTCGTAGGCTTTGCCTTTATCCGCCGAGTCCATCATTTGCTTGTACCAGGATTTTGCCTGTTCAAGCTGATCTTCGGTCGGCGTATAGCTGAAGTAACCTTCTAACAGCGCACTAAACAGCTGCGGCAGACGCTGGGTGTAACCGTTGGCGTTAAGCATCAGGCCGTTGTTCGCGCCGGTCGAGAAGCTGATGCCGCCGACGGCGGCCTGGTTGCTGAGCTGGTCGAGCGCAATGCCCGCCAGATAGTCATTAAGGGCGAACATCACCTGATTTTTGGCGCTGTCCATCGCCTGCGGGTTACGCAGGATCATGGTGATATCGGCCTTCGGTTCAGACGCAAAATAGCGGCTCGGCATATAGACCAGACGCAGATTTGGTTCGTCGATAATCAGCTCCGGATGCGCGTAGCTTTTTTCGTTCTTGATCAGCGTGAAGTCATCGGGAATGTACGGGTTCAGCTGCGGCAGAGTCAGCGTGATGTCGTCGGCCGCTTTCTGCCACTTCGCGAAAGTATCCGCGCTGATTTTATCGACCTGATACGGCGCATCAACAAAGTAGGCCACCTTGTTATGCGGCTCTTTCGGGCTGATGTACCAGATACGCGCATTCTGCGGCGTCATCATCGCCAGACGATCTTTTATCGCCTGCGCATCGTAACGATCGGCAATGTTCACCGCGTCCAGCGTATGCTCGACCGGCACGCGAATCATGGTGTCCGCCAGCCATTCGACGTAGTCCATATCGCGGTTAATCGACGGATAGCGGAAGTCGAGATCCAGCACGTGGGCCAGCTCGTCAAAGTAGCTTTTGTCGACGCCCTTCTGGCGCAGCATGTCGAGGTAGCTAAAGATAGCCGCCACCACCCGATCGCGATTGGCGAGGCCCTTGTCGGTTAAGGTGGCGGAGATTGCCAGCACGCCGCTGTTCCCGTTAACGACCGGGTCGGAATCGGCGCGAATGCCTTCCACCAGCCCCTGCTTTTGCAGCCAGTCGGACAGCGTACCCGGCGTGCGGTTACCGATGAGGTAGGTAATCAGCTCGTCGGTTTTGCTGCGGAACTGCGCCGAGTTGTTATCAATGCGGAACTCCACGCGCAGTACTTTACGCGGCAGCGCGGGAACATAGTGGATAACAATGCCCTTTTGCGCGTCGGTGACCACCGGAACGGTAATTTCCGGACGTTCAATCGATTTATTCGGCACGCGACCATAGGTTTGCGCGGCAATTTGTGCCAGCTCAGGCAGCGGCTTGTTACTGTAAATCACCGCCTTCATCAGGTTAGCGGAGTAGTATTTGTCGCGGAAGGCCAACAGCGATTCATACACCGGGCTGTTCGGCTTGTCGCTCAGCGTTTCGAGGTTGCCGCCGGAGAAACGCGCGCCGGGGTGCGCCGGGTTGATGGTTTCAGCGCTAACCTGCGCCATACGCATACCGTCACGGCTACGCGCCATGGTCAGCTCGGCGTTCACCGCGTTACGTTCGCGATCGGCGTATTTTTTTTCCAGCAGCGGTTCAGCAATGGCATCCGCCAGACGGTCAACGGCCCCCTGTAAGGCGTCATTTTCGACTTCAAGGTAGAAGGCGGTGCGATACGGCGCGGTGCTGGCATTGTGGCTGCCGCCGTGCAGCTTGAGGAATTCCGAGAGGCTATCGGGCTGCGGGTAGTGCTTCGAGCCCATCAACGTCATATGTTCAAGGAAGTGCGCAAGGCCCGGATGCGAATCAGGATCTTCCAGCGAGCCAACCGGAACCACCAGCGCCGACAGTGATTTCACCGCCTGCGGATCGGATACCAACAGCACAACCATTTTGTTATCCAGCGTAATCGCTTGATACTGACGGGTATCTTTTTCGCTTTTACGGATGGTTTCCTGAATCGGTTGCCATCCGGTGTCTGCCTGACCTACGGTCGCCCAAAAGGCGGTGACAAAAACTACAATACTCAACCAGATACTGCGGGGCATTCACGGACCTCACCATTAACAAATACTGCTGAATCTTAATGCTTGTGCGGGCAACTCCCGGCCAGACAAATGGGTCTGACGGCGGCCACTCATCGGTCCGTGACGCGTTGCGCATAGTAAATGAACAACTCAGATTGCGCAATTTTTATACAGCAATTATGCCTGGTGAAAACGAAATAGCGGCAGCAGATACGGCGTCGTTTGTTCGATAATCGCCTCATACTGCGCGGGTTCCAGGGTACGCCACAAGCGCTGATACCAGACATCGGCCCCTTCGCCGCTCACCACCATATTGCCTTCATACACCTGCATAAACTTGCTGCGTGCTTTTTGCTGCGTTTCCTCGTCCCTTAAGATGGCATCATTTTGGGCATCGTAACAGGCTTTTATCCACGCACCTCCGCTTTCTGGTAAGAACAGCAGCGGTTGGCGCATGCCCTCGCGGTATCCGGCGACCAGTTGTGACAGATACGCTTTCGCTTCATTCGCCGCCAGCGGGGGGAATAACCACTCACCCTCTTTGCGCAGCAACAGTCGGCTTTCGCCGCAGCCGCCGCTAGCACAGTAGACAAGGTGTTCCAGCCAAAGTTGCATTCCTTGTGCCACGCTAAGCAAAGATGGCCGCCAGCGCAACAGCCCATTATCCTGAACCTGCGGTAACCATCCGGTTATGTTAACCCCGTCGCAATCAAGGTCTATTTCGATACTCTTTCCTTCCCGACGATATTCGATAACCCGGCTCGCCAGCGCGGTCATCTCCTGGCGCTGTGCCTCCCAGGCAATTTCGCCAAACGGACCGTAGGGCAGTTCTCCCGCAGCACGATAGCGGCGATACATCGCATCCGGCGCCTGCTCTTCAATCAGGGTATTGAGCAACTGTTGGTTAAGCTGGTAGCGGGTCAGCCCCTCAAGGGTAAACGGCTCGGTGTCGGGAATGTCACTCTCTTCGCTACGGAAATTGACCTGTAGGCGCATCTGAAAGAAGGCGCGAACCGGATGACGCCAGAAGCGCTGAAGCTGCTCCAGCGGCAGCGTTGTCAGTTCAACAGGTTCCAGCGGCTGAATAAATTCGCCGTGCGCTTCCCCCTGACGGCTGGCCGCCGCCAGCCATTCCTGAGCATAGCTTTGGCGCTCATCATGCTGGTAATTCTCCGCGTCGAACGGCATGCGGCTATGCAGGTGCATGATGTGGTTCTTCACCCGTCGCTCGCTTTCATCGCAGTTCAGCGCCTCATCACCTTCCAGGCAGTGGCTCTGGCCGATATAGTCCAGCAGTTCCTGCACCAACACCGATGGATAGCGCTCGCTGTTATCCTGAATAGAGCGACCGATGTAGCTGATATAGAGCGATTTTTCCGCCGACATCATTGCCTCGAGGAACAGATAGCGGTCATCGTCGCGACGGCTACGATCGCCGCGTAGCGGCTTCTGGCTCATCAGGTCAAAGCCCAGCGGCGCCAGCGCGCGCGGGTAGATACCATCGTTCATGCCCAGCAGACACACCACTTTGAACGGAATGGATCGCATCGGCATCAGGGTACATATGTTGATAGGGCCCGCCAGGAAGCGCTGGCTGATACGCTCCTGGTCCAGACGCTGAGCCAGCTCATCGCGCAGCAGCACCAGCGGTACTTCACCGACGTATTGCGACTGCACACCCTGAGCGATAATCCCCTGCCACTGCTGTTCAATCAGCGTTAGCGCCGCTTCTGTATCCGGGTCCGGCAGGAAGAAGTCATTCAGCATTTCACGACACACCGGCAGCCACTCTTCGAGTGAACGCCCTTGCGTCAGCACCTGTCGCCAGCGGTTAAGCTGCATGAGCAGCGAAGCCAAATGCCCCACCAGCTCGGCGATAAGCCCGCTGGATTCATCATAGGGCAGCACGTCCTGCCACTCGCCCTCGCGGCTTTCCATGGCGTAACCCAGCAGCATGCGCGTCAAACCAAAGCGCCAGGTGTGCTGCCCGGTCGCCGGGAGATCGAGTTCGCGCACGTTGTCGTCGTCCATCCCCCACCGCACGCCGGATTCGCTGACCCATTGGCGCAGGTGCTGCAAACCGGCTTCATCAATGTTGAACCGCGCGGCCAGTACCGGCACGTCGAGCAGCGCCAGCACGTCTTCACTGGTAAAGCGGCTGTCCGGTAGGGAAAGCAGCGTAATAAAGGCCTGCATTGCAGGATGTGCCTGACGGGCGCGGCGGTCGGAAATGGCGTAAGGCAGATAGCGCTCGCCGGTGGCGCTGCCAAACACGGCCTGGATAAACGGGCTGTAGCTGTCGATATCCGCCACCATCACGATGATATCGCGCGGCGTCAGCGTCGGGTCGGCCTCCAGCATCGCCAGCAGGCGGTCGTGCAGCACTTCCACCTCGCGCTGCGGGCTGTGGCAGACGTGGACGGTCAGGCTGCGGTCATCGTGGGCCAGCGTGCGTTTGTTGCCGCTCCGGGCAAACTCTTCGGCGGTGCGCCCGGCCACGGCGCTGTTTTTTAACTCCAGCACGTCGTATTGAAGGTTGTGTAGCAGGTTATCCGGCTCGATATCAACGAACGCATCCAGCTCCTGATAGCGCTCCAGCCCCGCCAGGAGGTAGATATAGTCGCGCCCCAGTTTGCCCCAGGAGGCCAGCATCGGGTTACCAACGTCCTGTTCGCCGTTATCGTTAAACAGCCCCGGCGCGCTGCTGGCGTCCTGGAACAACGGCAGCTCACGCTGCTCACGATAGTGTCGGCGCTGGCGCGCCATCAGCCGGGCGAGGAACGCCGGATCTTTAATGTCACCCCAGTAATAGCGGCACGGGTTGGTGAACAGCACGTAGATATCCACATGTTTGCCCAGCGCCTGCAGCGCGTGCAGATACACCGGAGGTAGCGCAGAGATGCCGCAGATAAACACCCGCGACGGCAGCCCGTCAGGTTTCTCGCTGCTGTTTTCCAGCGTGTCGATAAAGCGTTGGTAGAGATTGGCGCGGTGCCACTGCGGCTGCCCCAGCGCTGCGGTGTGCTCCACCAGCGCTTTCCATAGCGGAGCCTGCCACTGCTGCGCCTCACCGACGTCATCCACTAACTCTCCGGCTTCCCACTTCGTGAGCCACTGCGGGCGATAGACCAGATACTGGTCATACAGATCGGCCACCCGTGAGGCCAGCTGGAACAGCTTGCGTTTATCGGCATCGTCAGTCAGATAGTGGCGCAGCGGCGTAAAAGCCTCTTCGTCCAGCATGCCCGGCAGCAGCGTCATCAGCTTCCAGCTCATGCTTTGCTTATTAAAGGCGCTCTCGCCGGGAATCTCGGGCAAAACGCGGGTAAACATGTCCCAGATAAAGCTCGCGGGCAGCGGGAAATCGATGTTGGCGGCGATACCAAAACGCTGGGAGAGCGTCATCTGTAGCCACTGCGCCATCCCGGTGCTCTGCACGAGGATCATTTCAGGCTCGAAGGGGTCAGCCAGCAGGTCCTGCTCCACGATAAATTCCATTAACGCTTCCAGCACGTCCAGACGGTTGGAGTGGTAGACCCTTAACATATTCGCTCCTGACTACTGACTGACCGGGCAATGCAGACGCGTTAAACGCCCTTGCCTGCCCATGGGGGTGGTAATAGTAGCATTGATGCTGACACAACGTTGTGACGATGTCTGTACCCGCTGGCTGTGCCAGCCTTCCGGCAGCGGCGCGACCTGTTGCTGCGTTTGCGCCCATGCATAGCGCCACATCTGACGATACTGGTTAAGCTGAGCGTTACCGGCGGCCAACGCGCGGTAGTATCCGCCCAGCGCCGTCACCACCATCACCATTAACAACATGGCCAGCATCACCTCCGGCAGGCTAAAACCGCGTGATTTCAGGGTGTCTGGCATAATAGCGCCTCTTTCAGGGGACAAAAATCACTCCAGCCATGGGCTGAGAACTGAAGGCTACCGGCGGCCCAACGCCCGGATTGCCACAGCGAGAAACCGTCGCTTTGTGCTATCAGCAATAACCTGCCGTCGGTCAATAAGCGCAGACAAACGCGGGTATCTGCGGTATAGGTCATACACTGGGCTTCGGCTTCAGTTCCCCATGGCTGGTGTATCCCCCACTGCAACGCCGAATGCGCCTGCGCCGTGCGCTGTATCGCCAGGCTTTCATCGTTCACCATTGCCAGCCGCTGGCGCTGCGCCTGATTCAGCCCTTGTAGCATCAGGCTGCCGAGCACCAGCAGCATCAGCACCATGGCCAGCGACGAAACGCCGCGCTCGGCGTTCACTGATTATATCCCGTCACGCCATATTGCGCGGTGACCATGCTGCCATGTGCGCCGCTGGCGGACAGCACAATGGTCAGCTCCGGCGGGAAACCGCTCAGCAAACGGCGTACTACCTGAAAATGCGTTACCGTGAGCGCCGCGGGATCGGTCATTTTGTCCCACCCTTTTCCCTCGCAGGTGGTCGCACCGCGTAGCGTTTCCAGCACGCCGGACTGCAGCCGAAAGCCAATGCTGTCAGCCTCGTCGGCGGGCGACGTTTGCCAGAGACCATTGCTGTCGCCATCCCAGTGGGCGATCACACACTGCCCTTGCTGTGCAATCTGCAGCGCCTCGCCGCCACAGTCGTCATCCCCGCAGTACCCTGCACGCTGCAAATGCTTCGCGACCGTGAACAACCGCTGCCAGAGTTCCTCTTCCAGCGTTTGCTGCTGCGTCTGCGCCAGTACGCCCCGCTGGAGCGCGGGGAGAAAGCGTGACGCGCCAAGCAGCAATACGCTGCTGATGGCCATAGCGATAATCACTTCCAGCAATGAGAAACCTCGCATCAACATGTGGCCCCCTCACACAGGCGAATTCGCCCCCAACTGGAGATGACAACCGTCCAGCACCCCGCCTCGCTCGATACCATCAGGCTTCCCGCCCACGCGGTGTTTCGCAGGCCGAAAAACGCCAGATTCGGCGTCATTTTGCTCAGCGAAACCTCGGCCCACGGCGGCCTGAAAATGGCGGGGTTTCCCGCGGGGCAGCCCTCCAGCACCGCATCGTCCGCCGTGAGGCACCAGCCCTGCGCTTCGTGGTTAACCCGCAGTCGACGGTCCCGGTTATGCCAGTTAGCATCGTTACGCAGATAAAGCAGATAGTCCCGTAGTGAACCGACGGTTTGCCACAAACGCTGCTCTTGCTGCCAGCTGCGCCAGCCATACAGACCCGAAGCGCCAAGAATGAGCACCAGCGTCACGGCGATTAAGGTTTCGATAAGGGTGTAGCCCTGTTCTCTGTTCATGGCGGCAGTTTCCTGCGCTGAATAACGGAGCGCGAGCCTGGATTGCGCGTTTTACGTGGGGCTTCGGAAAAAGGTTAACGCGTTGCAGCGGGTGACAAATAAACGGGAAGCGGCCTTCAGAAAATAAAAAAACGGCGCTGAGAGCAGCGCCGTTTTGCGGGTCAGGAAGATTAAATCGCCACGGGCGCTTTGATACCCGGATGCGGGTCGTAACCTTCGATTTCGAAGTCTTCAAAGCGGTAGTCGAAAATAGAATCGGGTTTGCGTTTAATCACCAGCTTCGGCAGCGCGCGCGGTTCGCGAGTCAGCTGCAGGGCGGTCTGCTCCATGTGGTTGCTGTACAGGTGGGTATCCCCGCCGGTCCAGACGAAGTCGCCCACTTCCAGGTCGCACTGCTGCGCCATCATATGCACCAGCAGCGCATAGCTGGCGATGTTGAACGGCAAGCCGAGGAACACGTCGCACGAGCGCTGGTACAACTGGCAGGAGAGCTTGCCGTCTGCCACGTAGAACTGGAAAAACGCGTGGCACGGCGCCAGCGCCATCTTGTCCAGCTCGCCCACGTTCCACGCCGAAACGATGATACGGCGCGAGTCCGGGTCATTTTTCAGTTGGTTCATGACGGTGGTGATCTGGTCAATATGACGGCCATCCGGGGTCGGCCAGGCGCGCCACTGCTTGCCGTAGACCGGCCCAAGATCGCCGTTCTCATCGGCCCACTCATCCCAGATGCTGACGTTATTTTCATGCAGATAGGCCACGTTGGTGTCGCCCTGCAGGAACCACAGCAGTTCATGGATGATAGAGCGCAGGTGGCAGCGCTTGGTGGTCACCAGCGGGAAACCTTCTTGCAGGTTAAAGCGCATCTGGTGGCCAAAAATGGAGAGCGTACCGGTGCCGGTACGGTCATTTTTCTGGGTGCCCTCATCGAGCACCTTCTGCATCAGTTCGAGATACTGTTTCATGCTTCCTCAGGAGATCTGTTTCTGCGGACGGCGAAACGCCCAGACCATCATAATGATACCCGCAAGCACCATCGGAATCGAAAGAATCTGCCCCATGCTGATGTACTGCACCCACTCGCCGGTGAACTGCGCATCCGGCTGGCGGAAGAATTCAGAGATGATGCGGAACAGACCGTAGCCAATCAGGAACAGGCCGGAAACCGAACCCGCCGGACGCGGCTTACGGATAAACCAGTTCAGGATCAGGAACAGGACAACCCCTTCCAGCGCCAGTTCGTACAGCTGGGACGCATGGCGCGGCAGTGAGCCATAGGTGTCGAACAGCGTTTGCCATTCCGGGTGCGACGGCAGCAGCGCCAGGTCTTCCGCACGGGACCCCGGGAACAGCATAGTGTAGTGGAAGCTCGGATCGACGCGGCCCCACAGCTCGCCGTTGATAAAGTTACCCAGACGACCGCAGCCCAGGCCGAACGGAATCAGCGGCGCAATGAAGTCAGATACCTGGAAGAAGGTACGCTTAGTGCGTTTGGCGAAGATAATCATCACCACGATCACGCCGATCAGGCCACCGTGGAAGGACATCCCGCCGTCCCAGACGCGGAACAGATACAGCGGATCCTGCAGGAAGGAGTCGAAGTTGTAGAACATCACGTAGCCGATGCGCCCGCCGAGGAATACCCCGAGGAAGCCCGCATACAGCAGGTTTTCAACTTCGTTTTTGGTCCAGCCGCTGTTTGGGCGGTTCGCACGACGCGTCGCCAGCCACATGGCAAAGATAAAACCCACCAGGTACATCATGCCGTACCAATGCAGGGAGACCGGTCCGATGGAGAAAATTACCGGATCAAAGTCCGGGAAACGCAGATAACCACTATTCATCTGTCACCACAAATGCTTGTTATTCCGCCGAAAGTGGACAGCGGTAGAGATGCGCGCCGTAGGCTTCAGGCGCTCCAAAGGTGCGAATGATAGCATAAGGGTGCTGAGAGGTGATGCGACGAAGATGTAAAAGATATGTATAAGCGGGCAGCTTCGCTCGACCAGGTGACGGAATGGCGCTGCATGTAGGCCGAATAAGGCAACGCCGCCATCCGGCAAGGGCGCCGGACGGCCCGATGGCGCTGCGCTTATTGGCCTACAGGCCGCCGCGAATCAGGCCGCCGAGGCCGCGACGCTCCATAAAGGCCGCGACCTGATGGCGCACTTCGGTCGCCATCTGCGCCTCCAGGCTGCGCTGGGCGAGCGTTTGCGCGTCTTCGAGATCGATATTGCGCAGCAGATACTTCACGCGCGCCACCGAACGACCGTTCATCGACAGATGTCGGAACCCCAGGCCAATCAGGATGGTGACGCACATCGGGTCGCCCGCCATTTCGCCGCACAGACGTAAATCGATACCATAACGTTCGGCTTCCTGCACAATCATCGCCAGTACGCGAATCATCCCCGGATGCAGGCTATCGTAGATGCTGGCAACGCGGGTATTGTTACGATCCACCGCCAACACATATTGCGTGAGATCGTTGGTGCCCACGGAGATGAAGTCGATGCGGCTCGCCAGATGCGGCAGCATAAAGACCATCGACGGCACTTCCAGCATGATGCCAATACGCGGTTTCGGAATGGCGTAGCCGATCATCTCTTCCACTTCGCGGCCGGCACGGTCGATCAGACGGCGCGCTTCGTCGACCTCTTCCAGGCTGGTGACCATCGGCAGCAGAATGCTCAAATTGCCGGTCGCCGCGTTGGCGCGCAGCATCGCGCGCACCTGCACAAGAAAGATCTCAGGCTGATCGAGCGTAATGCGGATCCCGCGCCAGCCGAGGCAGGGGTTTTCTTCGCTGATCGGCATATACGGCAGCTGTTTGTCCGCCCCGACGTCCAGCGTACGTAAAGTCACCGGCTTGTCGTTGAACATCTGTAGCATGCCCTGATACTGCGCCACCTGCTCCTCTTCGGAAGGGAAGCCGCTTTGCAGCATAAACGGAATTTCGGTACGGTACAGACCAATGCCGTCGATGCGCCGCCCCAGCTTCTGCTCATGCTCCGGGCTCAGGCCAGCGTTGAGCATCACCTTCACGCGCTCGCCGCTTTTCAGCTCCGCCGGGCGCTCAACGTCTCCTTCCGCCAGGCGGCTGAGTTCATTTTCTTCGCTGATAAGACGTTGATATTCATGCAGTAGGATCGGTTCAGGATCCACCAGCAACTCGCCGCGATAGCCATCGACTACCAGCGTACGCCCGTGGAGGATCGACGGCTGGATATCGGCGCCCATCACCGTAGGGATCCCCAACGCACGAACCATGATCGCCGCGTGTGAGTTGGCGGCACCGTCGCGCACCACCACGCCCGCTAAACGATCCTGCGGGACTTCCGCGAGCGTGGCGGCGGAGAGTTCATCCGCCACCAGCACAAAGCGCGGCGGCCAGGCATTGGCGCCTTGCGTGGTGTCATCAAGGTGGAACAGCAGACGCTGCCCTAATGCACGCAGATCGCCCGCGCGCTCTTTTAGGTAGCCGTCGCTGAGCGCGGCAAACTGTTCGGCAAACTTCTCAATAACCGTTTTCACCGCCCATTCGGCCACCGAGCCATTATCCACCGCGGCAAACAGCGCGCGGCGCAGGCTGGCGTCAGAAAGCAAGTGCGAATAGAGGTCAAAAATCGCCGCCGTCTCTTTTTGCGCCCCGGCGGCATAGCGTTTGCTGTAACGGCGGAATTCGTTCGCCGCTTCTTCCAGCGCGCCGGTTAAACGTTCGCGCTCCAGTTGAGTATCCAGCGACGACGCTTCATACACCTGCTCCATCAGCGGCAGGGTGGCGTCCATCCAGCCTTCGGCGATCGCCACGCCCGGCGAAGCCGGCAGCGCGCGGATACGCGTCTGGCGATACTGGCCGAACAGCGCCGTCAGCTGAGACTGCGAGAGGATCGCCGCCATCTGGGTGGCCAGCGTCACCAGGAATGACTCTTCGCTTTCGTCGTACTGCCTCAGCTCGCGCTGCTGAACCACCAGCACGCCCAGCAGCTGGCGGCGCTGAATGATCGGCACGCCAAGAAACGCGCGGAAGCGCTCTTCTTTCACTGAGGGAATGTATTTATAGCTGGGGTGTTTTTGCGCGTCGGCGAGGTTAATCGGTTCGGCCAGGCGGCCAACCAGCCCGACGATCCCTTCATCGAAGGCGAGCGTAATGGTACGACCGCGCGGTTTTTTCAGGCCGCGGGTCGCCATCAGATAGAAGCAGCGTCGATCGTTGTCGGCGAGATAGACGGAACAGACCTCGGTCTCCATGGCCAGGCAGACATCGGTGACCAGTATATCCAGCGCCTCGTTCAAACGAGGCGCACTCGCGACCTTCTCAACAATTTCGCGTAAGCGAGTGAGCATAATATGCGTGGCTTAACCTCTTTTACGTCGATAAGCAGGCGCGCTTTGCGGTTTTGGCGCGCTCTCCGCAAGCGCCATCACTACGCTGGCGAACTCTTTCATCACCCGGCGGTAGACGTCACGTTTAAACGACACGACCTGACGCACCGGATACCAGTAACTCACCCAGCGCCAGCCGTCGAACTCCGGCGTGCTGCTGGTTTGCATATTGATATCCGCATCATTGCCGATCAACTGCAAGAGAAACCATTTTTGTTTCTGGCCGATACAAACCGGCTTTGTGTCCCAACGCACCAAACGTTTAGGCAATTTGTAACGCAACCAGTTTCGGGTCGAAGCGAGGATCCGTACGTCCTTACGGCTTAATCCAACTTCTTCGAACAGTTCCCGATACATCGCCTGTTCTGCTGTCTCACCGGGGTTTATGCCCCCTTGCGGGAATTGCCAGGAGTGCTGACCGTAGCGTCGGGCCCACATAACCTGGCCCTGACGATTGCAAATTACAATACCAACATTTGGGCGGTAGCCATCGTCATCAATCACCGGACTACCTCAAAATAAGCTTCAATGTGAATGATTGTTTCACACTCGCTGGAAACGGTAAACCACTCTATTACAGCACGACCATCGAATAACATTTGAATAACTCACAGTAATCATCAGAGTTATAAACAGAGAACCGCGTTCATCCGCGATTTTATTCACTTTTTCTGTGGATAGAGTTGTGAAGAAGTACGGAATTACCCAGGGAAAACCCAGACTACTCTGAATAATCGCATGCAGGCCCTTCGCAGTAAAATGATATTTTTCATTAAGTTATTATAGTTAATCCGCATGCATTAGCGCATAACGTGATGATCATCACATAGGCGATCCTCCAACTGATGAAAGATCGAGCAACGTCGATTTTATCCACAGATTGTGCCAACATCTTAGACATCTTTTGTGCGAAAATTCGATTTTCGTCGCACGTCAAGGCTGTAAATTGAAACAGTAGTGAGGCTTTTCCCCAGTTATCCCATTTTTCTGTGGATAACATGGTGTAAGATCCTGTTCATTGTCAGTGACCAGATTTGGAAAACCTTTTTTCACGGCGTTTTTACGCTGAAAAATAGATTAAAAAATCCATTATAATCATCACGTTGATATATTTACTCAGAAAAAGTTAAACTCTATCCACACCCGGCAAAACAGTCGTTCATTTTTTCACCAAAAGGCGCTTTCATCATGTCAATGCTCGCCCCGCTTCCCGAATCGCCCAAAACCCAGGCCGAGCTGCTTGCGCAGGCGCAGCGTCTGGCGGGCTATTCGCTGGGCGAACTGGCGGCGATGGCCGGTATCGTCCCCCCCAAGGATTTGAAGCGTGATAAAGGCTGGATTGGCGTGCTGCTGGAAATCTGGCTCGGCGCCAGCGCCGGCAGCAAGCCAGAGCAGGACTTCGCCACGCTGGGGGTCGAACTGAAAACGATCCCCATTGACCGCCAGGGACGACCGCTGGAGACCACCTTCGTCTGCGTGGCGCCGCTGACCGGCAATTCCGGCGTCACCTGGGAAAACAGCCACGTTCGCCACAAGCTCAAGCGCGTATTGTGGATTCCGGTAGAAGGCGAACGGACGATCCCGCTCGCCGAGCGCCGCGTCGGCGCGCCGCTGCTGTGGACGCCGAGCCCGGAAGAAGAACATCAGCTGCAAATGGACTGGGAAGAGCTGATGGATCTGATTGTTCTGGGGCAGGTCGAACGCATTACCGCGCGTCACGGTGAAGTGCTGCAGCTACGCCCAAAGGCAGCCAACAGCAAAGCGCTGACTGAAGCCATCGGTGCGCATGGTGAACCGATTATGACGCTGCCGCGCGGTTTCTATCTCAAAAAGAACTTCACCGCCGCCTTGCTGGCGCGCCACTTTATGCTGCAAACGCATTAATTTTTTTGCCCTGCCGCGCACCGGGATTATACTCCTCGTGCTGCTGGCGGCAGGATTGCCCCACAGCACCCACAAAGTACATCTATTGACGCTTTCGCTTTTTTTGGCAGGACTTATCTAATGTTATTTGCATGGATCACCGACCCCAACGCCTGGCTTGCGCTCGGTACGCTGACGCTGCTGGAGATCGTTCTGGGGATCGATAATATTATTTTTCTCTCTCTGGTTGTGGCTAAGCTTCCTACCGCGCAACGCGCCCATGCCCGTCGTTTAGGGCTGATGGGGGCGATGGTCATGCGTCTGGCGCTGCTGGCCTCTATCGCCTGGGTGGTGAAGCTCACCAACCCGCTGTTCACCGTGTTCGATCAGGCCATCTCCCTGCGCGATATTATCCTGCTGCTGGGCGGCCTGTTCCTTATCTGGAAGGCCAGTAAGGAAATTCACGAGTCGATTGAAGGTGATGAGGAAGGGCTGAAAACGAACGTACATTCGTTCCTCGGCGCAATTGTGCAGATCATGCTGCTGGATATTATCTTCAGCCTCGACTCGGTCATTACCGCAGTGGGCCTCTCTGACCACCTGTTTATCATGATGGCGGCGGTGGTGATTGCCGTGGGCGTAATGATGTTTGCCGCGCGTTCAATCGGCGAGTTTGTCGATCGGCATCCGTCGGTGAAAATGCTGGCGCTGTCGTTCCTGATTCTGGTCGGCTTTACGCTGATCCTCGAGAGCTTCGACATACACGTGCCGAAAGGCTATATCTACTTTGCCATGTTCTTCTCAATCGCGGTAGAAAGCCTCAATCTGCTGAGAAACAAAAAAAATCCGCTCTAATCTGTCGCCCATAGCCCTCTTTTGAGGGCTATGTCTGATTTTTTTAAGATTTTCCTGCTTTATGCTAGCCCTGAGGTCGGTTATTACTAGACTATTGAGAGTGCGGCGATGAAGGGGATGACGATGACAAAATGGGCAGTATTGATTTCCGCAGTAGGTCTAGCGTTTGCAGTTTCCGGCTGTAGCAGTGATTACGTCATGGCAACAAAAGATGGCCGGATGATCCTCACCGACGGTAAACCCGAAGTCGATGACGATACCGGGCTTATCAGCTACGAAGATCAGCAAGGCAATAAAATGCAGATTAACCGCGACGACGTATCACAGATCATCAAGCGATAAAGTTAGAGAGGTCAGCCGCTTGCTGGCCTTTTTTCATTTTCTGCTTTCCCTTTTTCTTCCCCTCTGCCATTTTTATATTCCTTTGTCGGGACTCTTTCCCGACGCTGTTGATAAAAGGAAGCCGGCTTATGCAGTACCACCGTATCCCCCACAGCTCTCTTGAGATAAGCACCCTCGGGCTTGGCACAATGACGTTTGGTGAACAGAATAGCGAAGCCGACGCCCATGCACAGCTTGATTACGCCGTGAGTCAGGGTATCAACCTGATCGACGTCGCGGAGATGTATCCTGTGCCGCCGCGCCCGGAAACCCAGGGCCTGACTGAAACCTACGTTGGCAACTGGCTGGCGAAACGCGGCAACCGTGAAAAACTGGTGATCGCCTCTAAGGTTAGCGGCCCGTCACGCAATAACGACAGCGGCATCCGCCCCAATCAGGCGCTGGACCGTAAGAACATTCGCGACGCGCTGCACAACAGCCTGACGCGCCTGCAAACCGACTATCTCGACCTCTACCAGGTGCACTGGCCTCAGCGCCCAACCAACTGCTTCGGCAAATTGGGCTATACCTGGGCTGATTCCGCGCCGGTCGTATCGCTGCTGGAAACGCTGGAAGCACTCACCGAGTATCAGCGCGCTGGGAAAATTCGCTATATCGGCGTCTCGAACGAAACCGCGTTTGGCGTGATGCGTTACCTGCATCTGGCCGATAAACACGACCTGCCGCGTATTGTGACCATTCAGAACCCGTATAGTCTGGTCAACCGCAGCTACGAAGTCGCGCTCTCAGAAGTGAGCCAGTTTGAAGGCGTTGAGCTGCTGGCCTATTCCTGCCTGGCGTTCGGCACCCTAACCGGTAAATACCTGAACGGCGCCAAACCGGCTGGCGCGCGCAATACGCTGTTTAGCCGCTTTACCCGCTACAGCGGCGAGCAGACGCAGAAGGCTGTCGCCGCCTATGTGGACATTGCCAAACGCCATAACCTCGACCCGGCGCAGATGGCGCTGGCGTTCGTCCGCCGCCAGCCGTTCGTCGCCAGCACGCTGCTGGGCGCGACGACGATGGAGCAGCTGAAAACTAACGTGGAAAGTCTGCATCTGGAGCTGAGCGAAGAGGTGTTAGCGGAAATTGAAGCGGTGCATCAGGTCTATACCTACCCGGCACCGTAAAATGTAGGCCAGATAAGGCGGTTACGCCGCCATCCGGCAAGGTGCCGCATCGTGCCGGATGGCGCTTACGCTTATCCGGCCTACAATGAATAGCCGTAGCCCGGCCAAGCGTAAGCGCCGCCGGGTTCACATCAGCGTCGCTTACCCCACAGCCACAGCACGATAATCGCCAGCGCAAACAACACACCGAAGCCCACGCCTACGCCGACAACCGGAATATTCACCGCTACCGCCAGCGAGTACAGCCCCAGCATCAGCAGCATCGCGCTGTTTTCACCGAGATTCTGTACCGCAATCGCGTTGCCCGAGCCAACGGTATGTTTACCGCGATCCTGCAATAGCGCATTCAGCGGCACGATAAAGAATCCGCCGCAGATACCGATGATAAACAGCAGCACGTAAGCCGGCAAAATCGCGTGCTGAAGGGCGAAAATCGCCACGACGACGCCAATCAACACCCCGGCAGGCATACAGCGCGCCACCGTTTCCAGCGTGACCAGCTTCGCGGCCGCCCCGGCCCCCACCACAATCCCCACCGCAACCATCGCGTTCAGATAGGTTGGCGTGGCGTTATCGGTAATCCCCAACGCCACCGGAACCCACAGCACCAACAGGAAGCGCAGCGTCACCCCGGCGCCCCAGAACAGGCTGGTGCCAAGCAGAGAAAAACGCGTTTCACCGTTGTGCCACAACACAATGCAGGCGTTAAAGAAATTGTGGGTCATGGGACGAAAACGCCAGGACTGGCCCGGACGCGCGGCTGGCAGTCTGGGAATAAAGAGGTTAGCCACCACCGCGCCGCCGTAGACGATCGCGCAGAGCGCCAGTGCGCCCACCACATTCCAGTCAGCCACGACGCCGCCGGCCACCGAGCCGATCAGAATCGCCGCAATGGTCGACGCTTCCATCAGGCCGTTGGCCTTCACCAGTTTATCGCCGGTCGTCAGTTCCCCGAGAATGCCATACTTCGCCGGCGAGTAAGCCGCCGCGCCGATTCCCACCAGCGTATAGCCGATAAACGGATTCAGCCCCACGCAAATCATGGCCGCGCCAATCAGCTTCAGGCCGTTGGCGAACATCATTACCCGACCCTTACCAAAACTGTCCGCCACCTGGCCGACGAACGGCGCAAAGACGATGTAAGCGCCCACAAACACCATTTGCAGCACCGGCTGGCTCCAGTCCGGATAGTATTGCTGCTTCATCAGCGCCAGCGTGGCAAACAGCAGCGCGTTGTCGCCAAAAGCCGAGAGGAACTGGGCGGCGATAACCGCCATCATGCCCTTCGACCAGATAGAGGTGTTAGTGTGTACTGACTCACTCATGTGGGTGTTCCGTCTCTGCAACCATGCTCTTAAGGGTGACGAAATCCGGTTTACCGCTGCCCAGCAGCGGCAGCTGCTTCATCCAGCGAATGTCACGAGGGACCGCCAGCTCCGGCACGCCATGGGCCCGCGCATACTGCAACAGTTTGTCGCGGGTCAGTTCATTATCGGTGGTAAATAGCACCAGCGCCTCGCCTTTGCTGGCATCGGTTTTCACTGCCGTGGCGTGCATCTTCTCAGGCGATACGCCCAGCGCCATCTGTTCAACCGTTTCCAGCGACACCATTTCGCCGGCAATTTTAGCAAACCGCTTTGCGCGCCCCTGAATCTGAACGTAGCCCTGAGCGTCAAAAGCGACAATATCACCGGTGTCGTACCAGCCGGTTTCCCGCTCGCCGTGCTGATTCTCCGCCGTCGGCGCTTCCAGCACGCCGGGATTTTCAACGCGCAGGTAGCCGCACATCACGTTCGGCCCTTTCACCTGCAGGCGACCGCCCTGCTCAATACCCGGCACGGCCAGCAATCTCGCGTCCATACCCGGCAGAATGCGCCCTACCGTGCCCGGTTTTGCCGCCATTGGCACGTTAATCGACACCACCGGCGCGCATTCGGTTACGCCATAGCCTTCCAGAATGCGCAGGCCAAACTTGTCCTGCCACAGTTCTTTGGTGCTCTGTTGCAGCTTTTCCGCCCCGGCCACGACATAGCGTAGACGATAGAAATCGTACGGGTTGGCGAATCGCGCGTAGTTGCCCAAAAACGTTGAGGTACCGAACAAGACGGTACAGTTACGGTCATACACCAGCTCCGGAACCATGCGGTAGTGCAACGGGCTGGGGTAGAGGAACACCTCCGCGCCGGTCAGAAGCGGCGTAAACAGCCCGACCGTCAGACCAAACGAGTGGAACAGCGGCAGCGCCGACATAAAGCGGTCATTGGCGGTAAAGTCGGCGATGGTTTTGATCTGCTCGACGTTCGCCAGAATGCTTTTGTGGCTGTGCACCACCCCTTTCGGGTGGCCTTCCGAACCGGAGGTAAACAGAACGATCGCCGGGTCCTCCGGCTGCTGCGCCACCTGCGCCAGACGCGGCATCAGCACGCGCGAAAAGATCCACAGCTTATCGGCGGTGGTGACATCGCCTTTTAAATCTTCAAGGAATACCCAGCGAACCTGGGTTAACTGCTCGGTCAGGTGCCAGAGCTTGCCTTTATCAAGAAACGTGCGCGAGGTAAAAATCGTGCCAATTTGGGCAGCGGTAATAGCGCTGGACAGCCCTTTAACTCCGGCAGTGTAGTTCATCATCGCCGGAATACGCCCGCGGGCAATCGCCCCGAAGATAACCGCGGCGCTGATACCGGCGTTCGGGAGCATCAGGCCGATCTTTTCGCCCTTCTGGCTGTACTTTTCGAGGATACGCGCCACAAACAGCGTTTTGGTCAGCAGTTTACGGTAGCTGTCCGGCTGGAAATTGATATCTTCCACGCACGCTTTTTTTTCGCCGTAACGGTGCATCGCCGTCAGCAGCGATTCATACAGCGTTTCACGCGGGCGCACCGCCATGCGGGCTTCCATCATAATCTGGTGCAGCATTTCACCGGCAATACGGCGGCGGTCGCGAGCGCGCGGCGCTTCCGGCATCGGCAGCGTAGTTGGCGGCAACAGGTGAAGTTGAATGCGCGGGAAAAGGCGGCGTTTCACTAACCCTTTCAGGCGACTAAAGTAGCTCAGTTCCGCGCCTTCAATACGCACCGGAATAATCGTCGCCCCGGACTTCGCCGCCACAAAGGCCGCGCCGTCGTAAATCTTCATCAGCGAACCGGAGACCGAAATGCGCCCTTCCGGGAAAATCACCACCGGGCGCCCCTGTTCGATCAGGCGCACCAGATGCTTGATAGACATCGGTTTTGTCGGATCGAGCGGCACAAAATCGATGATCGGCGTCAGCCAGCGCATGAACCATTTTTGGGAAATAGAGGTATAGACGGCAAAAACCGGGCGAACCGGGAGAAACAGCGCCAGCAGAATGCCGTCGATAAACGAGACGTGGTTAGGTGTAATCAGCACTTTAGGCTGACTTAACGCCTCTGTGTTACCGGTCATCCGTACCCTAAATAACACCCTGAAAAGCTGTCGGAAGAAACAGAGAAGCATACCAACTCCTTTTGCCAAAGATTTGTCTTTGCAAAGGGTACACGAGAAAAGCGGGGAAAAGCAGCAGACGGGGAGACAGAGGTAAAAAAAAACCTGCGCTTCTGCGCAGGTCGGTGTAAGTGATGCGTACGCAAAGCGTACTTTGAAACATTCACCAATCAATACCTCTGGGACCGCTATTGTCTCCCCCCTACCGCCAGGCAGCCAGTTTAAAAGCGCAAGAGAATGAGCGGAAATGCAACGAGGTATTGCGATTGTGGGGAACTGTAACAGCGTATATTCAGGCAAAAAAAACCTGCGCATCTGCGCAGGTTGGTGTAATTGAGTGGTCAACCTTGTGGGCGACTTCACCTATCAATACCTCTGGGATAATCAGATTAGCAACTCGCGTAACGCGTTCTCCAGCAGACATTCGCAACAGCATCTCGCAAAGTGTAAGCAAACGTTTGAATATTCCTGTTTAGTTGCAAAAGCGCGGTGTAACTTTTCCACAAAGCGTTATAAACGCATCAATATTGTGCAATCCACCACAGACTCGGCCTTGAATAGCACCGGGATTTCCGTAAAACTGTTAGGGTGTAAACGTTTACCCCTTCGAATCTTCTTTAAGGCATATTATGGCGACAATTAAAGATGTGGCCCGGATGGCAGGCGTCTCTGTCGCCACCGTTTCCCGCGTCATCAACAACTCTCCAAAAGCCAGCGATGCCTCGCGCCAGGCCGTCCACTCCGCCATGGAGACGCTCAGCTATCATCCCAACGCCAATGCTCGGGCGCTGGCACAGCAATCAACGGAAACCGTCGGCCTGGTGGTGGGCGATGTCTCCGATCCTTTTTTTGGCGCCATGGTCAAAGCCGTGGAGCAGGTCGCCTATCACACCGGCAATTTTTTGCTGATTGGCAACGGCTACCATAATGAAATGAAAGAACGCCAGGCCATCGAGCAGCTGATCCGCCACCGTTGTGCGGCGCTGGTGGTACACGCCAAGCTGATTCCCGACGCTGAGCTGGCAGATTTAATGAAGCAAATGCCCGGCATGGTGTTGATCAACCGCATTCTGCCCGGTTTCGAAAAACGCTGCGTGGCGCTGGACGACCGTTACGGCGCCTGGCTGGCGACCCGCCATCTGATTCAACAAGGGCATACGCGCATTGGCTATATCTGTTCCAACCACGCGATTTCGGATGCGGAAGACCGACTGGCGGGCTACTACGATGCGCTAAAAGAGCACGGGCTACCGTGCAACGACCGGCTGGTGACCTTTGCCGAGCCGGATGAAAGCGGTGGCGAGCAGGCCATGACCGAGCTGCTCGGTCGCGGCAAGCAGTTTACCGCCGTCGCCTGTTACAACGACTCGATGGCGGCGGGCGCGATGGGCGTGCTGAATGATAATGGTATCGACGTACCGCAGGCTATTTCGCTGATTGGATTCGATGACGTGCTGGTTTCCCGCTACGTGCGACCACGGCTGACCACCATCCGCTACCCGATTGTCACCATGGCCACCCAGGCCGCCGAACTGGCGCTGGCGCTGGCAGAGAACAAACCGCTACCGGATATCACCCACCTGTTCAGCCCTACGCTGGTACGCCGTCACTCGGTGATAGCCCCGGCGGAAGAGGTTAAATCGTAGCGATAAAGATGGACGGTGGTGTCCGGGTAATCGAGGGCATCACCGAGGTACTGCCAGCCGAAGCGTTCGTAAAAATCCCGACATGCCGAATAGAGATGCAGTTCCGTATATCCCTGCTGCGCGGCATAGGACATCACGTGCCGCTGTAGCTGGCCCGCCAGACCGCGGCCACGCGCCTCTGGCGTGACGTACAACGCCGCCATCCACGGCCACAAATCCTGACGGCTGATTAAATCGCAGCGCCACAGCCCTACCGTCCCTAACAGTTTAGCGTCCTCAACGGCAATAAACGTCAACGGCAGCGCGCCCGGACGCTGGCTGTGGTCGATGATGCTGGCAAAAAATGCCCGCAACAGACCATCACCGCCAAAGGCATGCCATAGCCAGTCGGTCACCTGATCGGCATACTGCGGGCGGTCGTAGAGCGGCAGAATGGTCACATTAATTTTCCCTGGAAGATGGGCACCGATTCAAACAGATAGCCGTCAAAATCCGGCGCGTCCTCGTCAGACAGCTCCATCAGACTGTTTTTGACGTTCTCAAGGTGCTGCCACATCGCCTGCCAGGCTCCCATGACGTCGCGGCGGCGTAGCGCGGCCAGAATAGTCTGCCGATCGCCGAGCCATTTCAGCCGATAGGTGCGGCTGGCAATATGGGCGTTAAACTGCTGCCACAGCGGGCTGCTGTCCATCTGGATCCAGACGCGTTCGATAGTCGCCAGCAGCATCTGATTTTGCGTCGCGCCCGCCAGCACCAGGTGGAACAGTCGACCGTTGTCCTGGCTGGTGTCATTGAGCGCAATCGCCCGCTGCTCTTGTTCGATAATCTGCTTAAGGTTGTCGATATCTGCGCGGGTGGCCATCTTCGCGGCGAAAGCGGCAATGTTACTCTCCAGCAATTGACGCGCCTGCAGGATTTCAAATGGCCCGACGTCGCTGCTTAGCATCTGCTCTTCCTCACCGTCGCTTTCTTGCGGAATACGCATCACGTACACGCCGGAGCCCTGGCGAATATCAACCGTCCCCTGTAGCTCCAGCATTAACAGCGCCTCGCGCACGATGGTACGGCTAACGCCGTAAGTTTCAGCGATATTGCGTTCCGGCGGCAGGCGCGACCCGACGGGATAACGGCCCTGCATAATCTGGGCGCGCAAATCATCGCCAATCTCCTGATAGGGTTTCTTTTCCGGCGGGACGGTAGCCTTCTCCACAATTTCACCTGTACGTTATGCCAATACCGGCGCTATCTTAGCAAAAATCAGCGCCATTCATCATCGATATCCACCGTCAGCTCGCGGCTGTCGCGCAGTTGACGGAACCAGCGGGCAGAGGCTTTTGGCCGTCGCGCGCGGTCGTTATGGAGGTCGATTTCAATCAGCCCGTAGCGGTTTTTAAAGGCGTTCATCGGCGAAACGTTGTCGGTAAAGGCCCACAGCATATAGCCGTGGCAGTTGGCACCGTCTTCTCTCGCCCGCAGCGTTTGCCACAGATGCTCGCTGATAAAACGGATCCGATAGTCGTCGGCAATCACGCCATCGGCGTTACGGAACTGGGCTTCATTTTCCACCCCCATACCGCTCTCGGCGACAAACCACGGAATATTGCGATAGTCCTTTTTGATGCGCATCGCCATGTCGTAGACAATCTGCGGGTAGATTTCCCAACCGCGCGAGTTGTTCATCTTTCTGCCCGGCAGTTCAAACGGTTCGTAGTACCAGGCCGGGTGGAACGGCGTCTCGGGATGCCAGGCGCGCGACGGCGCTTTTACCCGATGCGGGTAGTAGAGGTTAATGCCCAGTTCATCGACCGTATTATCACGGATGATCGCCAGTTCGTCGGCACTGTAGTCCCAGGCAACCGCATGCTTCTCCAGCAGCGTGAACAGCTCTGCCGGGTAAGCGCCGTGCACCAGCGGGTCAAGGAATACGCGGTTGTAGAACAGATCGTACACCTCCGCCGCCCGCAGATCGTGAGCGGCGGAGGAACGCGGATAGGTCACCTCCGGGTTGAGAATGCAGCCGACGGTTCCTTGATATCCTTTCTCGCGGAATAGCTGCACCACCTTCGCCGTCGCCAGCACCTTATGGTGATTCCACTGCATCCATTTGCCGGTGTTTTGTTCATACGGCCAGCGTAGCGCATCCAGATAGACGCGGGTCTGCACCACAATCGGCTCATTAAAGGTAAACCAGCGCGTCACCTTGTGATGATAGCGGGCAAACACCTGCTCAACGTAGCGCACATACAGCTCAACCACCTTTTTCGACCCCCAACCGCCGTACGCCTCCAGCAGGTAGCCCGGCAGCTCGTAGTGCTCAAGGCAGATCATCGGCTCAATACCGTTGGCCAGCAGCTCATCAAACAGCTGGTCATAATAGGCGGCATACTCTTCATCCACCGTCACCGCCTCGTAATCGGTTAAAAAACGCGACCAGTTGATGGAAGTTCGGTAATGGGTCAGCCCCGCCAGCTTCATCAACTGCACATCTTCGCGAAAGCGGTTGATAAAATCGGTGGCAACCGCCGGGCCGTAGCCGTTATGCCAGACGTGACGGTCGTGCTTGTACCAGAGATCGGGCCAGGAATCCTGGCCCGGCTTCTTCCCGCTCCAGCCTTCCGTCTGCCAGGCCGAGGCCGCGGCCCCGAGAATAAAATCATCGGGAATCGTTATCCGTTTTGTACTCATAGCGTCCTCAGAAGTTATCGGTAGCCGGGGATTTTGCCGCCAGGCGCTCGGAAATCTCGGCGCGTCGGGAAGCGATTTTGACGAACGGCAGGTAAATCAGCACCGCCACGACGATACAAATCAGCTGCGTCACCACCGCTCCCATCGAGCCAGCGGTGGAGAGCCAGGCGTTGATCAGCGGCGGCGTGGTCCACGGCACCATCACCACCGCTTTACCGGCAAACCCGGTGACGGTGGCGAAATAGCCGATACTGCCGGTCACCAGCGGGGTGATAATGAAGGGAATCGCCAGGATCGGGTTAAGCATGATCGGCATACCGAAGATCACCGGCTCGTTGATGTTGAAGATCCCCGGGCCAATCGACAGCTTGGCGATCTCTTTCATCTCTTTACGCTTGGTGGCAATCATCACTGCGATCAGCAGCCCAATGGTCAGCCCGGAGCCGCCGATGCTCATATACACGTCCCAGAACGGCATCGTAATAATATTCGGCACCTCTTTACCCTGCTCGAAGGCGCTCATGTTGACGGTAATCGCCCCTAGCAGCAGCGGTTCGCGGATAGGTTTGATCATCTGGTTACCATGAATGCCAATCACCCAGAAAATCTGCGCGACGAACATCAGCAGCAGGATCCCCGGCAGGCTCTGCATCACCCGCTCCAGCGGCTGTTGCACCACCTGATAAACCGCATCGTAGAGGTACATGCCGGTCAGTTGATGGAAGATAAAGCCGAAGGTGGCGATCGCGGTGACGGTAATGATCGCCGGGATCAGCGCAGAAAACGACGCGGCGACGTTCGGCGGCACGGTGTCCGGCATTTTGATCTTCAGCCCGTTACGCGTTTCCAGCCAGCAGTAGATCTCGACCGACAGAATGGCGATAAACATGCCGAGGAACAGGCTGCGGGTATCAGAGAACTGACGCAGCAGCACATCTTTAACTTCGTGCATCTGCCCGTCGACCATCATCTGTACGGTGGTCGGCGTGACGCAGATAAAGCAGATCACCGCCAGCAGGCCGGGGAACAGCGTCTTAATACCGTTGATCCTTCCCAGCTCGATGCCGATCAGGAACACGGCGCCGATGTTGAGGAAGTTCAGCGTGGCGTAGTTGATGGCGCTGGTAATCGGTTTGAGAGACGCCAGAAACGACAGCGACTGGAAGCTGGCGAGACCATTTTTCGGATCCAGCACCATGTTGGAGATCAGTACGGAGAAAGCGCCAACGATGATCACCGGCATCAACGTAATAAAGGCGTGTTTGATCGCCATGATATAGCGATAGCTATTGAATTTCGTGGCGAAACTCCCCAACGAATCAATCAGTTTGTCCTGCAATGCCATAAGAAAGTACCTCAAATTTAAGGGCTTTATCGCGCATCCGGTGTACAGCCAAACACCTTTTGGTATACCAAAAATAATCATCTTCAATGAAAAGTTCTGTGATTAAGCTCCCAACCTCCATTTTGGTATTCCAAACTGAAAGAAATACCATTATTGGCATACCGCATGTCAGAGGCGCGGTTCTTAGCGCGATTAACTGCAAAAGCGTGATCGCGATAGGTTTTTTATCCGCTGTAGAGTTCGTATGAGTGGTGAATGTCTGTGATAAACTGCGGGTCATCACGGAGTTTCAGGGATTAACAATGGCAACAATGCTGGATGTCTCAATACGCGCTGGCGTGTCGAAAGCAACGGTCTCCCGTGTACTGAATGGTACCGGTCAGGTCAAAGAGAGCACCCGTAAGCAGGTGTTTAAAGCGATGGAGGAGTTAGGCTACCGGCCAAACTTTCTGGCGCGCTCGTTGGCCAATCGCACCAGCAACAGCATTGGCCTCGTTGTCTCTACCTTCGACGGCTTCTACTTTGGGCGTTTGTTACAGCAGGCCTCCCGTCAAACGGAAGCCTGGGGTAAACAGCTGATTGTTACCGATGGCCACGACACGCCCGAGCGTGAAGAACAGGCGGTGCAGATGCTGGCCGACCGCCAGTGCGACGCCATCGTGCTCTACACCCGCCATATGAGCGAAAAAGCGATCATGTCGCTGGTGAACAGCACGCCGATGCCGCTGGTCGTCATTAACCGCGACGTCAGCCAGGCACGCGATCGCTGCGTCTTCTTCGAACAGCAGGATGCCGCATTCCAGGCGGTAGAGTATCTGATTTCTCAAGGGCACCGGGACATCGCCTGTATTACCGTTCCTATTCATACGCCAACCGGTAAAGCGCGTTTGCAGGGCTATCGTCGGGCGCTGGAACAAAACGGCATAAAATGGGATCCGGCAAAAGTGAAGCATGGTGATTCCACCATGAACTGCGGCTATGACATGTGCAACGCGCTGCTGGAAGAGAAAGTGAAGTTCAGCGCGCTGTTTGCCTGTAACGATGACATGGCGCTGGGCGCGTCGAAGGCGCTGCATCAGGCGGGGCTACATATTCCTCAGGACATTTCGCTGTTTGGTTTTGATGATGCGCCTAGCGCCAAATGGCTGGAGCCGGGGCTGTCGACGGTATACCTGCCGATCGACAACATGATCGTCACCGCCATTGACCAGGCCATTAAGCTGGCCGCGGGCGAAGAGATTGAAACCATTCCGCCGTTCACCGGCACGCTGGTATTGCGCGATTCGGTCACGACGGGACCGTATTACAAATAACGTGCCGGATGGCGGCGCAAGCGCCTTATCGGGCCTACATCCCCGTAGGCCCGATAAGCGCAACGCCATCGGGCGTTCCCTCAGATAAGCTCCAGCGCCAGCAGCTCTTCAATCGTCTGACGACGACGAATCAAGCGCGCCACGCCGTTATCAAACAGCACTTCCGGCAGCAGCGGTCGGCTGTTGTAGTTTGACGACATCGACGCGCCGTAAGCACCGGTATCGTGCAGCACCAGATAATCACCCGGGACGACCGCAGGCAGCAGGCGAGTTTCCACTTTGCCCCCTTCCTGCTGGGTGAAGACATCGCCGGATTCACACAGCGGACCCGCCACCACGGTTTCAATCTGCGGGGCGTTTTCCAGCGCACGACCATCGCCCGCCAGCGCGGAAATATGGTGATAGCTGCCGTACATCGCCGGACGCATCAGATCGTTGAAGCCCGCGTCAATCAGTACAAAGTGACGACTGCCCATCGCTTTTACGCTGCGCACCTGCGCCACCAGCACGCCGGATTCCGCCACCAGGAAACGCCCTGGTTCGATCTCAAGCTTCACCGGGTGGCCCAGGTGTTGCGCGATTTGCTGACGCGCGGCATCCCACAGGCCAAAGTAGTGATCGGTGTCGATCGCCTCCTCGCCCTCGCGATAGGGGATCGACAGCCCGCCACCCGCGGAGATCGCTTCCAGATCCTGACCAAACTCCACCACCTGACGCACCATCGCGCCGCACACCTGCTCCAGATGGCCATAATCGACGCCGGATCCGATATGCATGTGAATGCCCACCAGCTTCAGCTGATAACGCTGGATCACCGCCAGCGCCGCCGGCAGATCGCTGTACCAGATGCCATGTTTGCTGTTTTCGCCGCCGGTGTTGGTTTTCTGACTGTGGCCGTGGCCAAAACCAGGGTTAACGCGCAGCCACACGCGATGCCCCGGGGAGATGCTGCCAAGCTGCTCAAGCATATCGACTGACCCGGCATTCACCGGAATGCGTAACTCGTGCACTCGGGCCAACGTGGCTTCATCAATCATATCGGCGGTAAAAACGATATCGTCACGCCCTTCGCCCGGCTCATAGCCTGCGGCCAGCGCGCGTTCAATCTCGCCGAGGGAGACGGAATCCACCTTCACGCCCTGCTCGCGCATCAGACGCAGAATGTGAATATTCGAGCACGCCTTCTGGGCAAAACGCACCACATCAAACTGGTTCAGTTTGGCAATCTGAGCGCGAATAATTTGCGCATCGTACACCCACACCGGACAGCCAAATTCGGCAGGCAGGCGCAGCAGGTTGTCGGCGGTGAGGTCGGTTTCGGTATTGTTGAGCGGACGTGGCATAGCGGACTCCGGTAATTATCTTTTTTATGATTACGCCACAGGCGAAAGAGAATAAAAAATATCGTTTTATCGTGAGTCTATGCAAAAATGATATGGAGTACAGACCTGTGAGGATCGCCGATGCCAGCCGTAAACCTGCGCCATATTGAAATCTTTCATGCCGTTATGACGGCAGGAAATCTGACGGAAGCCGCGCGAATGCTGCACACCTCGCAGCCGACCGTCAGCCGCGAGCTGGCACGCTTTGAGCAGGTTCTCGGCTTAAAGCTGTTTGAACGCAGCCGAGGGCGTTTGCACCCGACGGTGCAAGGGCTGCGGCTGTTTGAAGAAGTGCAGCGATCCTGGTATGGGCTGGACCGTATCGTCAGCGCCGCCGAAAGCCTGCGCGAATTTCGTCAGGGTGAGCTGTCGATTGTCTGCCTGCCGGTGTTCTCGCAATCTTTTTTACCGCCGCTGCTCCAGCCGTTCCTCGCGCGCTACCCGCAGGTCAATATTCAAATCGTGCCGCAGGAGTCGCCGCTGCTGGAAGAGTGGCTGTCGGCGCAGCGCCACGATCTGGGCCTGACGGAGACGCTGCACACGCCCGCCGGCACCGAGCGCACGCCGCTGCTTACGCTCAACGAGGTGTGCGTTTTGCCGCAGGCACACCCGCTGGCCGCGAAAGCGGTGCTAACGCCTGCCGATTTTCAGGGCGAGAACTACATCAGCCTGTCGCGCACCGACAGCTATCGCCAACTGCTGGACGCGCTGTTTAATGAGCATAAGGTGAAGCGTCGCATGGTCGTTGAAACGCACAGCGCCGCGTCAATCTGTGCGATGGTCAAAGCCGGCGTCGGCCTTTCGGTGGTGAACCCGCTAACGGCGCTGGACTACGTCAACAGCGGCGTTGCCATTCGCCGCTTTAGCGTCGGCGTGCCGTTCACCGTCAGTCTGATTCGCCCCCTGCACCGCCCGGCCTCGGCGCTGCTGGAGACGTTTACTGCCCATCTTCAGGCGCATCTGTCACGCATTACCGACCCGCTGGAGGCGGTGCTTAGCGAGATTAAGAGAGCATAAACGCCACCGCGTCTTCGGCATGAATCGCCGCCGTATCAAACACCGGTAGCGGGCTCAGTTCAGCGGGCACCAGCAGGCCAATCTCGGTGCAGCCAAAGATCACCCCTTGTGCGCCCTGCTTCGCCAGCGCCGCTATCACGCCCAGGTAATAGTCGCGGGAGGCCTCGCTGAATTCACCAAGACAGAGCTCGTCAAAAATGATCTGATTGATCTTCTGCCGCTCGTCCGCTTGCGGGATCGGCGTATCGATCGCAAATTCCGTCTGCAAACGCCCGCGGTAGAAATCCTGTTCCATGGTGTAACGCGTGCCGAGTAGCGCGACATTGTTCATCTGTTGTTTTTGAATCGCACGGCCCGTGGCGTCGGCTATATGCAGGAACGGCACGTCGCAGGCGGTTTCAATCGCTTCGGCCACTTTGTGCATGGTGTTAGTGCACAGCACGATACCTTCCGCCCCCGCCTGCTGAAGGCCCCGCGCGGCCTGAGCGAGGATCTCGCCCGCACGCGGCCAGTCGCCCTGTGACTGACACAGTTCAATCTCGTGGAAATCCACGCTGTGCAGTAAGATCTGCGCCGAATGCAAACCGCCAAGACGCTGCTTTACCCCTTCATTAATCAGGCGATAGTAGGGAATGGTCGACTCCCAGCTCATACCGCCTAACAGACCGATCGTTTTCATCGTGGTTCCTTGTTCGTTGTCGTCCAGCCAGTGAAGCAAAGTTGTGATCAACTTTCCACATCTGCGGCTCGCGTTTTCTTTTTGATCGTTTCTGATATAAATTTAATGAAACACCGTTTCAACATAAAACAGGACAGCCGGATGTTTATTTTCCATAAAGAAACCACGCTTGAAGATCTGGGCAATGGCGTAACCCGCCGCATTCTCGCACACGATGGCAAGATGATGGCGGTTGAAGTCAACTTCGAACAGGGCGCGATTGGCCCAATGCACAACCACCCGCACGAGCAGCTGACCTACGTGCTGTCCGGTGAGTTTGAATTCACCATCGGCGATGAGAAGCACGTAGTTACCGCAGGCGATACGCTGTACAAACAGCCGAATATCATGCACGGCTGCGTGTGCCTGAAAGCCGGCACCCTGCTCGATACCTTCACTCCGGTGCGTCAGGATTTCCTGAAAGCATAATCGCCGACACATCAGCCGCTTTTCATCACGAAAGGCGGCGATTCTTTATAGCCCCTTTCCCCTTCCCGCTTTTCAGATTCCGCACGAATTTTCACGCATTCCGCTGAGATCTAACGTCGATTTCCATCACAGTCGCCGAAAAATAATGCGCGTTATGCTAGTGCGCATCTGCCGTTATTGGTCAGGAAATGAAAAAGGGAATTTTATGAAAGTACTCACACTCAGCGATTTACACCCCGCGGACGTATTGCTTTTCTCACCGGAGAAGAAAAGTTTTATTTCCTGGGCAATTACCTTTCTGACCGATGCGCCGGTCAGTCATGCCGCAATGTATTTTGAGACCTGCCCGCCCACAATCGTAGAAGAAACGCCGCCACAGGTGACCACCAACCCCGCCGAAAAGCGTTTCAAGGGCCGCACCATTCATGTTTATCGCCACACGACAGGGGCTCCACTCACCCCCGTCACCCAGGCAGCACGCCAGCACCTGAATAACCAGGAACCCTATGACCATGCCGGGCTGTATATGGTTGGACTGCTGCTGATGTATAAAAAATTCTCGATAACCAGCCAAAAACAGCAGGTTATTATTCGGATACTGAAAAAACTGACCGCGACGATAACCCAGTTTATTCAGCAACAGCAAACGCCCGGTAAACACCCGATGGTCTGTTCACAGTTCGTCGCTCAATGCTTTGACGATGCGGGAAGCGCCTTCCGCCTGCAGTTCCGCCACGCCACGCACCTGGATTCGGCCATAGGCGAAACGCTGCTCGATAAAGCCGCCGACTGGATGAAGCAGCGCCAGGTGACCTTCAATCAATATGATATGAACGCCGCGCCGGAAACCGCCAGCGATGAAGCGCTGTGCGAAGCTCTGCATCACGCCTTTATGGACAATAACACGCAACCGACACCGGCCATGACCGATGCGCTGGCGGAAGCTATTTACTATTTTGCCCAGGCGCACGCGTCGCTGTTGGACCTGGATACCACCGTCAGGCGTTTCGATCCGCTGGCTGCGCTGCGGACCAATCAAAATATGTTTGTCTCGCCGGGCGATTTGATGCGCCATTGCACAAATTTAACGCCAATCGGAATTGTGATGATTCCGACAAATAGCTGACGCGTCATACCCACGAATACATTCCTGATGTTTCCCAAATAAGTTCTTTATTGTGATCAAAGCCTCATCTTTTTCGCTGAGGCTTTATATTTTTCGCCCCCAGTAAAGATTAGCCAATTAATCGTTTTAACAATTAATTATATCAAGATTAATAGATACTAGCGGCCGTCAACTTCCATACCAGAAGCCCCGAATGGTGCAGCCTGAAGGGCAAAAACGCCATCGCCGTCACTATAATGAAACATCGTTTCGACTCTGATCACATTTTCACGATTAATCGCATGACGTAGAAACAAATCGCAATAAAATAAATTTAAAACGGTGTTTTATAAAATGATTGTCGCAAAGCATGAGATTTTGAAACGCAACAACACCGAACAATGGACGAAGTTAATTTTTATTGTATTACATTCACTTACAGGGAAAGGCTGCATGACCGACACCAAGTTAACGCTTTAAATGCTCTGGCGCCAGCAGGCGCGAGGGATGTAACCAACACCCAATCCGTTTGACACACTTGTTCGCCAGGTAGGTATGTATGAATGAAAACAGAATGCTGGGTTTGGCGTGGATTTCACCCTATATAATCGGGTTGATAATCTTCACGGCCTTCCCGTTCGTTTCATCTTTCTTCCTCAGTTTTACTGAGTATGACTTGATGAGTCCACCGGTGTTTAACGGCATCGAAAACTATCGCTACATGTTTACCGAAGACACGCTCTTCTGGAAATCCATGGGCGTGACCTTTGCCTACGTATTTTTGACAATCCCATTAAAACTGGCATTTGCTTTGGGGATTGCGTTTGTTCTTAACTTTAAATTACGCGGAATCGGCTTCTTCCGTACCGCTTACTATATTCCGTCTATCCTTGGTAGCTCCGTGGCGATCGCGGTGCTGTGGCGTGCGCTGTTCGCCATCGACGGCCTGCTAAATAGCTTTATCGGCGTACTCGGTTTCGATCCGGTTAACTGGCTGGGCGAACCATCTCTGGCGCTGATGTCCGTAACCCTGCTGCGCGTATGGCAGTTCGGCTCCGCGATGGTTATCTTCCTGGCGGCCCTGCAAAACGTTCCGCAGTCTCAGTACGAAGCGGCGATGATTGATGGCGCCTCTAAATGGCAGATGTTTATGAAAGTGACCGTGCCGCTGATTACGCCGGTTATCTTCTTCAACTTCATCATGCAGACCACTCAGGCATTCCAGGAGTTTACCGGACCGTACGTCATCACCGGCGGTGGCCCAACCTACTCAACGTACCTGTTCTCGCTGTACATCTACGACACGGCGTTCAAGTACTTCGACATGGGTTACGGCGCGGCGCTGGCATGGGTACTGTTCCTGGTTGTAGCAGTCTTCGCTGCCATTGCCTTTAAGTCTTCAAAATACTGGGTGTTCTACTCCGCCGATAAGGGAGGCAAAAATGGCTGATATTCAACAAATCTCCGACGCACAAAGCATCGCTGAACGTGAGGTTGCCCGCACCCTTCGCCGTGAGAAGATCAACGCATGGGTTCGCTACACCATCCTGCTGATTGTCGGTCTGTTAATGCTCTACCCGCTGGCGTGGATGTTCTCGGCGTCGTTCAAACCGAACCACGAGATCTTCACCACGCTGAGCCTGTGGCCGGCACACGCCACCTGGGACGGCTTTATTAACGGCTGGAAAACCGGTACCGAGTACACCTTCGGTCATTACATGCTGAACACCTTCAAGTATGTCATCCCGAAAGTGATTCTGACCATTATCTCCTCCACCATCGTGGCGTACGGCTTTGCCCGCTTCGAGATTCCGTGGAAGAAGTTCTGGTTCGCAACGCTCATCACCACCATGCTGCTGCCGAGCACCGTACTGCTGATTCCTCAGTACCTGATGTTCCGTGAAATGGGCATGCTGAACAGCTATATGCCGCTGTACCTGCCGCTGGCCTTCGCCACGCAAGGGTTCTTCGTCTTCATGCTGATTCAGTTCCTGCGCGGCGTACCGCGCGACATGGAAGAAGCGGCACAGATTGACGGCTGTAACTCCATCCAGGTGCTGTGGTATGTGGTGGTACCGATTCTGAAGCCGGCGATTATCTCCGTCGCCCTGTTCCAGTTCATGTGGTCCATGAACGACTTTATCGGCCCGCTGATCTACGTCTACAGCGTTGATAAGTACCCGATTGCACTGGCACTGAAAATGTCCATCGACGTCACCGAAGGGGCGCCGTGGAACGAAATTCTGGCAATGGCGAGCATCTCCATTCTGCCATCCATCATTGTGTTCTTCCTGGCACAGCGCTACTTCGTACAGGGCGTGACCAGCAGCGGAATTAAAGGTTAAGAGGGATATATCATGGCTGAAGTTATTTTCAACAAACTGGAAAAAGTGTACTCCAACGGCTTCAAAGCGGTACATGGTATCGACCTGAAAATCGCAGAAGGTGAGTTTATGGTGATCGTCGGTCCGTCCGGCTGCGCCAAGTCCACCACCCTGCGTATGCTGGCTGGTCTGGAAACCATCAGCGGCGGCGAAGTGCGTATCGGCGAGAAAATCGTTAACAACCTCGCGCCGAAAGAGCGTGGGATTGCGATGGTGTTCCAGAACTATGCGCTGTATCCGCACATGACCGTACGTGAGAACCTGGCGTTCGGCCTGAAGCTGAGCAAAATGCCGAAAGATCAGATCGACGCCCAGGTGAACGAAGCGGCGAAAATCCTCGAGCTCGAAGAGCTGCTGGACCGTCTGCCGCGTCAGCTCTCCGGTGGTCAGGCACAGCGTGTGGCCGTAGGCCGCGCGATTGTGAAAAAGCCGGACGTATTCCTGTTCGATGAACCGCTGTCGAACCTCGATGCCAAGCTGCGTGCGTCAATGCGTATCCGTATTTCCGACCTGCACAAGCAGCTGAAGAAATCCGGCAAACCGGCAACCACCGTTTACGTTACCCACGATCAGACCGAAGCGATGACCATGGGCGACCGTATCTGCGTGATGAAGCTCGGCCACATCATGCAGGTAGACACCCCGGACAACCTGTACCACAAACCGAAAAACATGTTCGTTGCAGGCTTTATCGGCGCGCCGGAAATGAACATCCGCGCCAGTAAACTGGTGAGCAAAGAGGGTCGACTGAACCTGAGCATCGGCGATGAGTTTATGCCGCTGAGCGAAGATCTGCACAACAAGCTGACGGCGCAAGAAAATCAGGAAGTGTTCTACGGTATTCGTCCGGAATTCGTCTCCCTGTCCGACGAGCCGTTCGCTGAAGGCGGCTGTAGCGGTGAGATGGTTCGCGTGGAAAACATGGGGCACGAGTTCTTCGTTTACCTGAAAGTCGCGAACTACGAGCTGACGGCACGCATCCCTTCAGATGAAGCTAAACCAATGATTGATAAGGGGCTTCATCGCAAGGTGTACTTCAAGTTTGACATGAATAAATGCCATATTTTTGACGCTAAAACTGAACAGAACCTCTCCCTCTAATCTGGAGTATTAAAATGAAAAAAGTGCTTTTAAGCGCAGCAATCTCCGCCACCCTGGGCCTCACGGCCCTCCCTTCAATGGCAAAGGATGTCGATCTTCGTATGTCCTGGTGGGGCGGTAACGGCCGTCACCAGGTCACACTGAAGGCGCTGGAAGAGTTCCATAAGCAGAATCCAGACATTAACGTAAAAGCGGAATACACCGGCTGGGACGGCCACTTATCCCGTCTGACCACCCAGATTGCAGGCGGTACCGAGCCGGACGTGATGCAGACTAACTGGAACTGGCTGCCGATCTTCTCCAAAAACGGCGACGGCTTCTACGACCTGAACAAAATGAAGGACGTGATCGACTTAAGCCAGTTTGATGCCAAAGAGCTGCAGTCCACCACCGTCAACGGCAAGCTGAACGGGATCCCAATCTCCGTGACCGCACGCGTGTTCTATTTCAACGACGAAACCTGGAAACAGGCTGGCGTTGAATACCCGAAAACCTGGGACGAGCTGATGGCGGCGGGTAAAACCTTTGAAAGCAAGCTGGGTAAACAGTACTACCCGGTGGTGCTCGAGCACCAGGACACCCTGGCGCTGCTGAACTCGTATATGACGCAGAAGTACAACATCCCGGCGATTAATCCGGAAACCAAGAAATTCTCCTACACCAAAGAGCAGTGGGTTGAGTTCTTCCAGATGTATAAAAAGCTGGTCGATAGCCACGTGATGCCGGACACCAAATACTATGCGTCATTTGGTAAGAGCAACATGTATGAGATGAAACCGTGGATTCAGGGTGAGTGGGGCGGTACCTACATGTGGAACTCCACCATTAACAAATACTCTGACAACCTGAAGCCGCCAGCGAAGCTGGAGCTGGGTAGCTATCCAATGCTGCCGGGCGCCACCGACGCGGGTCTGTTCTTCAAACCGGCGCAGATGCTGTCTATCGGTAAGTCGACCAAGAACCCGGAAGCGGCAGCGAAAGTGATCAACTTCCTGCTGAACAGCAAAGAAGGCGTGGATACGCTGGGTCTGGAGCGTGGCGTGCCGCTGAGCAAGGTTGCGGTGAAATACCTGACCGAAGACGGCATCCTGAAAGAGAGCGATCCGTCCGTTGCTGGTCTGCGTCTGGCGCAGTCTCTGCCGGCGAAACTGAGCGTGTCTCCGTACTTCGACGATCCGCAGATCGTGGCCCAGTTCGGTACCACTCTGCAGTACATCGACTATGGTCAGAAATCGGTTGAAGACGCGGCAGCCGACTTCCAGCGCCAGGGTGAACGTATCCTGAAACGCGCAATGCGCTAATCGCGCCATCATGTGTTAATACCCTGCAACTTCGGTTGCGGGGTATTTTTTTATTCAAGGAGAAAGGACATGAAAGGCAAAATCATCCCGCTGAATTTCCGCCATCAGAAGGACAGCGAAACCGGTCACGAGGTGATCCGGATGACGCCACCACACATTATTTGCCACCGGAACTACTTCTACCAAAAATGCTTTACCCGCGATGGGAGCAAGCTCATTTTTGGCGGCGCGTTCGAGGGGCACTGGAACTATTACTTACTGGATATTGCCGCACAGCAGGCAACCCAGCTGACCGACGGCGCAGGCGATAACACCTTCGGTGGCTTTCTTTCCGACGACGACCAGTCATTATGGTACGTCAAAGATACCCGCCAGCTGCGTCGTGTGGATCTCTCGACGCTGGAAGAACACGTGGTGTACGAAGTCGACGACCAATGGGTGGCCTACGGCACCTGGGTCGCCAATTCCGACTGCACGCAGCTCGTCGGCATTGAGATTAAGAAAAGCGACTGGCAGCCGCTCACCGACTGGTCGAAGTTCCGCGCCTTCTACTTTACCAACCCGGAATGCCGCCTGATTAACATTGACCTGAAAACCGGGGAACAGCGGACCATTTTGCAGGAAAAACGCTGGCTTGGTCATCCGATTTACCGCCCGTTCGACGACAATACCGTCGCGTTCTGCCATGAAGGGCCGCGCGATGCGATTGACGCCCGCATGTGGTTGATTAACAACGACGGAAGCAACGTTCGCTGCGTGCGCCAGCAGCAGCCAGGCGAGAGCTTTACGCATGAATTCTGGGTGCCGGATGGCTCGGCGCTGTATTACGTCGCCCATCAGGAAAATAGCCCGCACCGCTATCTGTACAGTGCCGATCCTTCAACGCTGGAAAATCGCCAGCTGATGGAGATTCCGCCCTGCTCTCACCTGATGAGCAACCACGATGGTTCACTGGTCGTCGGCGACGGCGCGCCGCATAAAACCGGGGATATCAGCCTCAACGATCCGTTTATCTGGGTGTTCGATCTGAAAACCGGCGACAAGAAAGCCATCTGCCAGCACAACAGCAGCTGGAAGGTGCTGGACGGCGATCGCCAGGTGACGCATCCGCATCCGTCGTTCTCGCCGGACGGGAAGTGGGTGCTATATACCTCGGACGCTGAGGGGATGCCAGCGCTGTATTTAGCGAAGGTGTAAAAAAAGCCGGGTGGCGGCTGCGCCTTACCCGGCCTACACGGTACATCAAACGTAGGCCCGGTAAGCGTAGCGCCACCGGGCTCTGCATCACACGCCGATATCCCGCAATTTCTCGCCTTTCATCAGCTTGCGTTCAATATGCTCCAGCGTCACCCCTTTGGTTTCTGGAATCAGCCAGAAGGTCACACCGATAAAGGCGACGTTCAGCGCGGTATACAGCCAGAACGTACCCGCCGCGCCGATGGCATCCAGCAGCGTCAGGAAGGTAGCCCCGATAATCATATTCGACACCCAGTTGGTGGTGGTGGAACAGGTGATACCGAAATCGCGGCATTTCAGCGGCTGGATTTCCGAGCACAGGATCCACACGACCGGTGCGGCGCTCATGGCGTAACCGGCGATGCACATCATCGTCATCCCCACCGACAGCCAGGAGAGCCCGCTTGATGCCGTGCCGTTATCAAACTGCATCAGACAGTAGCCCAGCACCAGCGTCCCCACGGCCATCACGCTAAAGCCGATTTTCAGCGCCGGTTTGCGCCCGGCTTTATCCACGGTGAACACGGCGATAAAGGTGGCAAACATAAAGGTCAGGCCGACCACCAGCGTGGCGATCATCTGCTGTTCTGTGGTGGTGAACCCGGCCATTTTAAAGATGCGCGGCGCGTAGTACATGATGATATTCATGCCGGTGAACTGCTGCATCGCCTGTAACAGCATGCCGAGGAACACCGCGCGGCGCACGTTGCGGTTAACCTTAAACAACGCCCAGCCGCCCTGCTTCAGCTTCAGGCTTTCGCGGATTTCGTTCAGTTCATCACGCGCCTTCTCTGAGGTGTCGCGCAGCATGCGCAGCACCTCTTCGGCTTCAATATGACGGCCTTTTTCCGCCAGCCAGCGCGGGCTATTGGGCAGGAACACCACCAGCACAATCAGCACCACTGCGGGCAGCGCCAGCACGATGAGCATCGCACGCCAGTTACCGCTGTAGCTGAAAGCCGTATCGGATAAAAACGCCAGCACAATCCCCAACGTCACCATCAGCTGATACATGCTGATCATCTTGCCGCGCACGTTTTCGCTGGCCATCTCGGAGAGGTAAAGCGGCGCGGTGTAGGAGGCAATACCGACGGCCACGCCGAGAATGACCCTGGAGATTAGCAGCATTTCGACGTTCGTCGCCAGACCCGAGCCGAGCGACCCGGCAACAAACAGTACGGCCCCTACCATCAGGCTGTATTTACGTCCGAGGCGGAATGACAGCCAGCCGTTGAACAGCGCGCCGATCGCCGCTCCCAGCATCATACTGCTCACCACCCACTCCTGGAGGCGATTGGATAACACAAAGTGATCGGTGATAAACGGCAGCGCGCCGGCAATCACCCCGATATCGAGACCAAAGAGCAGCCCCGCGACCGCTGCGGCAATTGAGACAAACTGGTTCATGCGTCGGGTGTCGCGCTGGGTACGCGGCATGAGCGAAGGGTCGTTACTGATTGAAGCCATATTTTCCTGCCAGACAGAGTAAGACATACAACGAAAGTAAGAGATCGATGAACAGGAGTGTCAGGCGGGAAAGGTTATTAACATGGACAATATTGCTGCGCCACATCGTTTTGTGATGGACATTTAACTTTCACATGAAAGCCCATCATGTTACATCGCCTCTATAAGAGGCAGTATACATAGGTGATAATTTCATTATCATCATTTCAGCATGGATTATTCGCACCTTACAATATGGATAAATCTCATGCTTCTCATGCTTTTCACAGGCATAAAAAAACCTGCCGGAGCAGGTTTTTTTATCGGGCTGGCTAAAAAATTAGCGCGCCAGCCAGCCGCCATCAACGGCAACGGTATAGCCGTTGATGTAGTCAGATGCCGGAGAAGCCAGGAATACAATCGGCCCCATCAGGTCGCTCGGCAGACCCCAACGGCCAGCCGGGATACGATCGAGGATAGCGGCGCTACGCTCTTCGTCAGCACGCAGCTGCTGGGTGTTGTTGGTCGCCATGTAGCCCGGTGCAATCGCGTTTACGTTGATACCGTGTTTCGCCCACTCGTTCGCCATCAGACGGGTTACGCCCATTACGCCGCTCTTGGAAGCGGTGTAAGACGGAACGCGGATGCCGCCCTGGAAGGAGAGCATGGAAGCGATGTTGATGATTTTGCCGCCTTTGCCCTGCGCGATAAAGTGCTTAGCTGCGGCCTGAGACATAAAGAACACGCTCTTGATGTTCAGGTTCATAACATCGTCCCAGTCTTTTTCGCTGAAGTCGATCGCGTCTTCACGACGGATCAGGCCTGCGTTGTTAACCAGAATATCGATATGGCCGAATTCCGCCACCGCACGCTCCAGCAACGCCGGGATGCCGTCGATCTGACGCAGGTCAGCGGTCAGGCTCAGGAAACGACGCCCCATGCCGGTTACACGTTCGATGGTTTCGGTTGGCTCAACAATGTTGATACCCACAATGTCGCAGCCCGCTTCAGCCAGACCCAGCGCCATACCTTGACCCAGACCGGTATCACAACCAGTCACAACGGCAACTTTGCCCTGCAGAGAGAATGAATCCAAAATCATTTTATATTCCTTATCGTTAGCGCCTGTACCGGACAGGCATCATTGAACTAATGCTGTCCGCGACTAGCGCAGATCCTTCACTGCTACATGATCCATGTCATCAAAGACCTGGTTCTCACCCACCATCCCCCAGATGAAGGTATACGCCTTGGTACCTACGCCTGAATGGATCGACCAGCTCGGCGAAATCACCGCCTGCTCGTTGTGCATCACGATGTGACGCGTTTCCTGCGGCTGCCCCATCATATGGAACACGCAGCTGTCTTCATCCATATTGAAATAGAAGTAGACTTCCATGCGACGCTCGTGGGTATGGCACGGCATGGTATTCCACAGGTTGCCCGGCGCCAGTTCGGTCAGGCCCATGCTGAGCTGACAGGTTTCGAGTACGTCCGGCACGAAATATTTATTGATGGTACGGCGGTTACTGGTGAGGTTATCGCCGAGGGTTACCGGTGCCACATCGGCAGGGGTTACTTTTTTGGTCGGGTAAGTGGTGTGTGCCGGCGCGCAGTTATAGTAGAACTTCGCCGGTTTCGCCGCGTCAACGCTGGCGAAAACCACTTCTTTAGCCCCTTTGCCCACGTATAACGCGTCGCGGTGGCCAATTTCGTAGCACTGGCCATCAACGGTGATGGTACCCGCGCCGCCAATGTTGATAACGCCCAGCTCGCGGCGCTCCAGGAAGTAGCTCACGCCAAGCTGCTTGCCCACTTCGCCGCCAACCGATACGGTTTTCGCCACCGGCATGATGCCGCCAACGATAATGCGATCGATATGGCTGTACACCATGGTGTATTCGTCGGCGACAAATACCTGCTCAACTAAAAACTCTTCGCGAAGCCCCTGCGTATCCAGCGTTTTAGCATGAGCGCTATGAATGCTCTGTCTTACTTCCACCTGAACCTCCAGGAAAATGTGGTCTTATGTTCTATTACAGAACGAAACTTCGTTCCGTTTTGTTAATGCACGTATCTTATCCCTGATGAAATGGGTTTTCAATTACAAATAAAACATCGTTTCATTTTTCCTGTGAATTAATATCAAAAATGCAAATGGGATCACGAATACGCCGTTCACCAACCTAGCCAGAAAACAAAAAACAATATTATTCATCTAGTTACATTTTCTTTGAAAAATACTCTGTAGAAGGTAAATGATGGAGCAAAATCAAAGATGCGCTTGACGGGAGGAGAAAAGGCTTATCAAAAAAGTCGCAGAAATGATGATTTTTCGTATAAAGTGCGTCTGCCATCACAAACATTGAAACAGTGTTTTGATAAATTGACACCTAATTTTTAAAATGACATCCACATCGGCCAGCGAAGTTGATAGCACCTCGCGACCGCATCAGTAAAAGGAGAGCACCATGGCTAAAGGCATGCGGGTAAAATTGAATTATGAGGTCAGCCGCGACCCGGACACCGGCGCGGAGGTCACCCGCTTAACACCACCAGAAGTCACCTGTCATCGTAACTACTTCTATCAGAAGTGCTTCTTTAACGATGGTAGCCATCTGCTGTTTGCTGGTGAGTTCGATGGCCATTGGAACTACTACTTACTGGATGTGGCAAACGCCGAAGCCGTACAGCTGACCGAAGGCGCTGGCGACAACACCTTTGGTGGTTTCCTGTCTCCGGATGACAAATCCCTTTATTACGTTAAGAACGACCGCACCCTGCTGGAAGTTAACCTGAAAACGCTGGCCGAGCGCGAAGTTTATCGCGTGCCGGATGAGTGGGTTGGCTACGGTACCTGGGTGTCCAACAGCGATTGTACTAAGCTGGTCGGCATTGAAATCGCTAAAAGCGACTGGACGCCGCTGAACGACTGGAAACTGTTCCACGACTTCTTCCATAAAGGCCCGCACTGCCGCCTGCTGCGCGTCGATCTGCAAACCGGCGAAAGCGCGGTGATCCACGAAGAGAAAAACTGGCTCGGCCATCCAATCTACCGTCCGTTTGACGACAACACCGTCGCATTCTGCCACGAAGGCCCGCACGACCTGGTCGACGCGCGCATGTGGATGGTCAACGAAGACGGCAGCAACGTACGTAAAGTTAAAGAACATGCGGAAGGCGAAAGCTGCACCCACGAATTCTGGGTTCCGAACGGCTCCGCGCTGATTTACGTTTCCTATCTGAAAGGCAAACAGGGTCGTACCATTTACCGTTTCAACCCGGACACCAACGTCAACGAAGCGCTGATGCAAATGCCTGCCTGTTCGCACCTGATGAGTAATTTCGACGGCACCATGCTGGTCGGCGACGGCTCCGGTACCCCGGTCGACGTGAAGGACACCAGCGGCTACACCATCGACAACGATCCGTATCTGTATGCGTTCGACGTGGCGAAGAAAGCCTACTTCCCGGTTGCCCGCCACGATACGTCGTGGGCAACGGTACAAAACAGCCGTCAGGTGACTCACCCGCACCCGTCCTTTACCCCGGACGACAGCGCGGTGCTGTTCAGCTCTGACAAAGATGGCAAACCTGCGCTGTATATCGCCAAACTGCCAACCGAACGTAAGTTCATGCAAGCATAAGAATTTTGAGTTTAGTGTTTCTGTAACTGGCCTTGCCCTCCTCTGGAGGGCTTTTTTTTGTCGATGATTTACACAGATGTTGCCTTAGTTATTCCCAGATGCGGACGGTCCCGCTCCCTTTTTAGTCCCAGTCTCTTACACACAAATTCGCAGGACAAAACCTGATATCTATCAGTAAGGTGAAAGGTTCCGTTCACTTTGCGTCAGGTGGAACATGGCATCTTTTCACCGGTGAACGTGTTAAGGGGGATAACCGCATCCCCCTTAATAATCCCTGCGGCCCGCAGGGATGTGGGCTGAGGGCGCGGCTTTGCAGGGTGTTACCTCGCGCCCGACCCGAAAGCCGTAAGGGATAAGCTGAGGGAACCACGCAGTGGCAATTTTGCCGCCAGAGCCCGGGGGTGCAGGGGGCGGCGGCGACTGGCCGCCCCTTGCGCGCTCCCTGCGCCCGTACAATTTATGTGGCGAGAGCTGAAAAGGAGCGCAATGGAGTGATTAATCCAAATGCACCTCCCTTTTCCCTGATAACTGTCAACGGCGATCTGTGTACAAGAGTTAGTTTTAGGGAGAAGAGTCTTTTAGTGTGCGCAGTACCTTCGTTCGCCACAAAAACGAAAACCCCCGGCCAAATGCTCCGGGGGGAAAACGGATGAGGGTCCGGTTTTGTTTATTTAGAAGGAGTAAGCCACACCAACACGCAGACGGGTCTGACGTTCATCGGTCGATTTCACACCCACGTTGCCCACTTCAAAATACGGGGACCAGTTTTTATCCCACTTGTAGGCCATCTTAGCGTTATATTCGGTGCTGTACGGTTTATTATTGTTACGATACAGGCTCTTATGCTGATCGTCCGCCACGGTACTGCGTGCATAAACGTAGTTCAGTTCTACACGCCAGTCGCCCATCGCCCAGCCAACCCAGGTATCCACTTTATTGACTTTGTCATCCACGCCGCCGCCGTTGCTGGAGGTTGCCGGTACACGGGTATATTCATAACGGTAACGCGCCGCCACATAAAAACCATTATCAAAGCTGTACTGCGCGTGCAGATACGGTTTATAGATGGAGAAGCTGTCTTTACTCTCAATATTAAAGCCTGGGTTCAGGGCAAAGTTATCCGTCGCCTTCCAGCGCCAGTTAATGGATTCTTCGTGACCATTCCCCACCATTTCGTTAAACGGACGATCCTGTTTATCAGTATCACCACCCGTTTTCCATTTTGCTTCGACGCCAAAACCAAGACCGTTATCAAACCGATGAGATACCGCAACACGGTCAGCGTTTGAACCGCTGTCAATATATTCATGACGCAGGTCAACGGTTACCGCAGATGCAGCGAAAGACATGCCAGATAATACGGCCAGGGCCAGAGTTTTCTTTAACATTTGCCATCCCTCAATTGAAATTATGTTTCTTTTTTATGGAATTGGATTTTATTTTTTCCAAATTTCTATTTTAGTGATCGAGATCGTAATTATTTGTTTCAGAAAATCTGGCACAAAGAGGACGTGATAAAGCTCAACAAAAAACAGACATAACCCTCAAAAAATAAAACTTAGATCACAAAGATTTATTTTCCATGAATTAAGTTTTCTATAATTTACTTAATTTACATGAACTTACCAAAAAAGAAGTAACGTGAGTTATTCTTAGCAATAGTAATAATTTATGTTTAAGCAATGACTCGGCTAAGCATTTACTCATTCATATCTCTTACAAATGACACAAATAAAAATAAATATATAAAGGAAGGAACTAGACACGAATACTTTCGTGGTCTCTTAACTCAGCGTATAGAAACAAAAAAAGACCTCGAATGAGGTCTTTTTGAAAGGGAAAAAAGAATGGAGAAACTAAAGCAGAGTTACTGAATGTCTCGCTCGACGGCAAGGGCAACCCCCTGACCACCACCGATGCACAGCGTCGCCAGGCCTTTACGTGCATCGCGTTTAATCATCTCGTGAACCAGAGAAACCAGGATTCGGCAGCCCGATGCGCCTATCGGATGCCCCAGAGCAATCGCCCCGCCGTTGACGTTAACCTTCTGCTCGTTCCATTCCAGCATTTTACCCACCGAAATGGCCTGCGCGGCGAAAGCTTCATTAGCCTCAATCAAGTCAACATCATTCAACTGCCATCCTGCACGCTCCAGGCATCGTCGCGTGGCATAAACCGGTGCAATCCCCATTAACGCGGGATCCACCCCCACGCTGGCAAACGCACGGATCCGCGCCAGGATAGGTAACCCCAATTCAAGCGCTTTGCTTTCGCTCATCATCAACACCGCCGCCGCGCCGTCGTTAATCGACGAAGCGTTACCCGCCGTCACCGAGCCCGACAGATCGAAAGATGGGCTCAGACGCGCCAGTGCTTCCGCGCTGGCATCGGTTTGCGGCTGCTCATCGGTATCGACAATCTGCGGCTGACCACCAGGCTGTGGGTTTATCACCGGAACGATTTCGTCGCGAAAGCGCCCCGAGTCGATAGCCTTGCGGGCTTTATGCTGTGAGCTTAACGCCCAGGCATCCTGCTGCTCGCGGCTGATGCCATATTCGCGCGCCAGATTTTCCGCCGTAACGCCCATATGATAATCGTTGAAGGCGTCCCACAGGCCATCATGCACCAGACTATCGATAAGTTGGCTATTGCCCAGCTGCGCGCCGGTACGGCTGTCGGTCAACACGTGCGGCGCGCGGCTCATATTTTCTTGCCCACCGGCGATAACCACATCGGCTTCACCGCATTGAATTGCCTGGGTCGCCAGATGCAGCGCCTTCAGCCCCGAGCCACAGACGTCGTTAATGGTGATGGCCGATACGGTATTCGGCAGCCCCCCTTTTATCGCGGACTGCCGCGCCGGGTTTTGCCCGGTACCTGCGGTCAGAACCTGGCCAATAATCACTTCGTCGATCGACGTTGCGGCAATGCCGCTGCGTTCAACCAACGCGTTGATCACCAGGCTACCCAGTTCGACGGCGGAATGACGTGCAAGCGCCCCCTGAAAACAGCCGATGGGCGTACGGACAGCACCTACGATAACGACATCTTTCATCTCAACCTCAGCGCAAAATAATCTGCGTATAGTAGATGATTGTTATCAACTTTTTTCGCAATTGTTTAAAAAAAGTGAGTCTTATCACAAAGGAATTGCTTATCGTATGCGCTACGTCGACACCTGCTGGAGGTACTGACGCAGCCAGCTTCCCGCCGCGCCCAGGGGAGCCTCTTTATGCCAGAGCAAATCGATAGAAACCGACATGGGCCAGCCCGTAATATCCAGCATAGTCAGCTCCGCCGAACTGGCAAATTCATCCACCAGCGCACAGGGCAACACGCACCATCCCAGCCCCTGCGCCGCCATGCTCAACAGCATCAGATAGTTGGGTGCCGACCATACCGGCCCGCGTGCGGGTGCTGAGCGATTCTCCAGATAGGTATTCAACCGCAGCTCGCGCCACGTGCGCAGTTGCTCCCACTCCACGCGGGCCTGCGCGGTCAGAGGATGATCGGGAGAGACATAGACCGCCATGCGCGTCTGCATCGGCAGGCGGGTATGACCAATATCGGTCGGATAGTCGTCGCGCGCCTCAATCAACCCCACCTGCGCGCGGCCTTTTTGCAACAGATCGACCACATCATCATCCTCCCCCACCAGACATTCAAACTCGGTATGCGGGAAGCGACGGTCGAACTGCGCCAGCAGATCTTCCAGCACGTCCGGATGCAGAGTATCCGACAGTACAAAGGTTAAACGCGCTTCCGTTTCACCGCTCAATGAAACCGCCAGCTCATCAAGCCGTTCACTGGCGGCGAGGATCGCCTGCACGTAGCTCAGCACCCGCTGGCCTTCCGGGGTCAATACCGGTTGGCGCGCAGAACGATCGAACAATGTGACGCCGAGATCCACCTCCAGATGGGCGATGGCGGTACTGATCGTCGACTGACTTTTGCGTAGACGGCGCCCCGCGGCGGAAAAGGAACCGCAGGAGACGGTTTCAACGAAGGCGGTCAGAGCTTCGGGGGAATAGCGCATGAAGTATCTACTTTATCGATGGATTCTATCTTTTACTTATCACATTTACCCATAAAATGCGCATAACAGTGTTCAATAAAACGAAGGTCATCAGATGCAACACGATTTATTACATCGCAGAAAGCTCCCGGAGCGTATTTTCCACGCCGTGTGCTTTGAAGGGATCGCCACCGCGATCCTCGCCCCTACCGCCGCCTGGCTGATGCAACGGCCCGTACTGGAAATGGGGGGACTCACGATTATTCTGGCCACCACCGCCATGGTGTGGAACATCATCTACAACGCCGTTTTTGACCGCCTGTGGCCGGTCACTCGCGTAAAGCGGACGGCAAAAGTGCGTGCCCTGCACGCCCTGGGATTTGAGTGTGGGTTTATCGTCATCGGCGTCAGCATCGTGTCGTTCGTGCTGGGCGTAACGCTGCTGCAGGCACTCACGCTGGAGATTGGCTTCTTCCTGTTTTTCCTGCCTTACACCATGCTCTACAACTGGGCGTACGATACGCTACGCGATCGCATCATCAAACGCCGCCAACAGAATCTTTACGCACAAAATTAGTCTTCTTTTCAGGCCGATAACAAGCGGCCTGAAAATGTTCAGCCACACGAAAAGCTAATTATGGTAAATTGTCCGCCATTTTTTTGGTTTTATGGTTGATATATTCAGATAATGTCTAAAATTTGGTCTAAAGACGAAACTCTATGGAGCTTTGCCCTATATGGCACTGCCGTCGGAGCGGGCACCCTTTTCCTGCCCATCCAGCTAGGGGCCGCCGGTGCGGTAGTTCTGTTTATCACCGCACTGGTTGCATGGCCGTTAACGTACTGGCCGCACCGCGCTTTATGTCAGTTCATCCTTTCGGCTAACACTCCGGCAAGCGTTGGCATTACCGGCGCCGTCACCCACTACTATGGCAAAAAGATCGGCAGTTTAATCACCGCGCTCTATTTCATTGCCTTTTTCGTGGTGGTCTTGATCTACGCCGTCGCTATCACCAATTCGCTGGCCGAGCAGATTTCCCGCTATACGCCCGTCGATTTACCCTTGCGTGCATTGATTAGCCTGGGCGTGGTGCTGCTGCTGAACCTGATCTTCCTGACCGGTCGACAAACCACTATCCGCGTGATGGGCATGCTGGTGTTCCCGCTGATCGCCTACTTCCTGTTCTTATCCATCTATTTGACCGGAAGCTGGCAGCCGTCGCTGCTGACCACGCAGATGGAGGTCAACAAGCAAACCTTGCATCAGGTGTGGTTGTCCATCCCCGTGATGGTTTTCGCTTTTAGCCATACGCCGATTATTTCGACTTTCGCCATCGACCGTCGAGAGAAATACGGCGAGCAAGCCATGGGTAAATGCAAAAAAATCATGAAGGTGGCGTATTTGGTTATCTGCCTGAGCGTGCTGTTCTTTGTATTCAGCTGTCTGCTCTCGATTCCGCCGTCATACATTACTACCGCAAAAGAGGAAGGCGTTACCATCCTCTCCGCGCTGTCGATGATGCCCAACTCTCCGGGCTGGTTGTCCATTTCCGGCATTATTGTGGCAGTCGTGGCAATGTCAAAATCGTTCCTCGGCACCTATTTTGGCGTGATTGAAGGGGCGAGTGAGATGGTGAAAGCGTCGCTGAATCAGGTTGGCGTGCGTAAGAGCCGCTCGTTCAACCGCGGGCTATCTATCCTGCTGGTATCCGCAGTAACGTTCATCGTCTGCTGCATTAACCCGAACGCGATTTCGATGATCTACGCCATCAGCGGCCCGCTGATCGCCATGATTCTGTTTATCATGCCGACGCTGTCGACTTACCTGCTCCCGGCGCTGAAGCCTTACCGCTCCATCGGTAGCCTGATTACGCTGATTGTCGGGTTGATGTGCGTATCGGTGATGTTTTTAGGCTGAACAATATTTGATGTAAAAAAGACCTGCCGGGGTAACCCGCCAGGTCTTTTTTATCACCGGAAAACGATGGGTTTACAGCGCCATATCGTGCTGCGGCGATGCGCTGGCCGGCTGCTCTTCAGCCGGTTTAGCCTGCGCAACCGGGGCGGCTGGCATCTCGATTACCGGCGGTTTGGTCAGTTCCAGCGTCGCGGCGGTGTCGTTCCACACCTGCTGGGTCAGCGCCACGTTGCCGTTCAAGTTCTGGCCAAAGCTCGGGATAATACTGTGGATTTTGCTCTGCCACTCCGGTGAGTTGAACTGTTCCGGGAACAGCTTCTTAATCACATTGAGGGTGATAGGCGCGGCGGTAGAGGCCCCCGGAGATGCGCCCAGCAGCGCTGAAATGGTGCGCTGCTGATCCACCACCACTTCGGTGCCCAGCTTCAACACGCCGCCTTTATCCGCATCTTTCTTGATGATCTGCACGCGCTGACCGGCCTGAATCAACTTCCAGTCCTCTTTACGCGCCTGCGGATAGTACTCTTTCAGCGCCGCAAAGCGGTCATCATCGCTCAACATCACCTGGCTGATGAGGTATTTCACCAGGTCGAAATTATCCAGACCCACGTGGGTCATCGGCATGACGTTGCTGGTTGTGGCCGTGCTCAGCAGATCGAAGAACGAACCTTGTTTCAGGAACTTAGTGGAGAAGGTCGCGAACGGCCCGAACAGCACCACGCGTTTACCGTCGATAAAGCGTGCATCAATGTGCGGCACCGACATCGGCGGCGCGCCCACGGAGGCCTGACCGTAAACTTTTTCCATATGCTGACGGGTCACGTCCGGGTTTTCGGTCATCAGGAAGGAACCGCCCACCGGGAAGCCCGCGTAGTTATCCGCTTCCGGAATACCGGTTTTTTGCAGCAGCTTCAATGCGCCGCCGCCTGCGCCGATGAAGACATACTTCGCGTCAATAGCATGCTGCTTGCCGCTGTTGACGTCTTCAATAGTCACGTGCCAGGAGTTATCGCCGTTGCGCTTAAATTCTGTCACTTCAGAGGAAGTTTGCAGCGTAAAGTGTTCGTTCTTTTGCAGGCTACCGATCAGCTGGCGGGTAATTTCACCGTAGTTGACGTCAGTACCGACCGGCGTCCAGGTGGCAGCCACCTTCTGCTGCGGATCGCGACCGGCCATGACCAGCGGCGCCCACTGGGCAATTTGCTGATGATCGGTAGAGAATTTCATGCCCTGAAACAGCGTAGTTTTTTGCAGCGCATCGTAGCGTTTGCCGAGATATTCCACATTTTTATCGCCCCACACAAAACTCATATGTGGAGTGGAATTAATAAAGGAGTGCGGATTATTCAATACGCCGCGCTTCACCTGCGCCGACCAGAACTGGCGCGAGATCATAAACTGTTCGTTAATTTCCAGCGCTTTAGTGACATCAATGCTGCCATCCGGGCGCTGCGGCGTGTAGTTTAATTCCATGTTAGCCGAGTGGCCGGTACCGGCGTTATTCCAGCCGTTAGACGATTCTAATGCGACTTTATCGAGCTTCTCGACCATCACCTGCTTCCAATCCGGCTGCAGCTCCTGTAGCCAGGTGCCCAGAGAGGCGCTCATGATGCCGCCGCCAATGAGCAGAACATCGGTTTCTTGCGTGGTTTCAGTATTGGCGTAAGCAGCGGAATTGACCAGCAGTGCGATGGTAGCGAGAGAAAATAGTTTTTTATTAATAGCAGGCATAATGATGATATTCGCATAGCTAAATGTAATGAGTGCGACAATAGTAGCGTACTTTTACATTATTTTAAAATATCACCCATTATTTAACAAAAAACATTAACAAATAGACTTTGGCTGCTTTTTTTAATTAAAAAAAGCAGCCTTACACTTTGCGCGGAAATTAAATTAAGCCACGTATATTACAAACAATAATTAATGCAGACCAAACTCAGCCATTAATTGCTGACGCAGGACGACGAACTCTGTGCTGCTACGTTCGCGCGGGCGCGGCAGCGAAACTTCAATAGTGCGAATCGGGTCGCCTTTAATTTTCGGCAGAATCAGCACCCGGTCAGCGAGATAAATCGCCTCTTCCAGATCGTGCGTCACCAGCACCATCGTCATCTTTTCCGCATCGCGAATACGGACAAGCTCTTCCTGCATGGTGATTTTGGTCATCGCATCCAGCGCGCCCAGCGGTTCATCCAGCAGCAGAATTTCTGGCTGAATGGTCAGGGCGCGGGCAATGCCCACGCGCTGAGCCATGCCGCCGGAAAGCTGGTTCGGTAGCGCCTGTTCGCAGTGGCTGAGGCCCACCAGCTCAATCGCTTCTTTCGCCCGCGCTCTGGCCTGCTTGCGCGGCACGCCCTGTACGTCGAGGCTGAAACTGACATTCTCCAGCACCGTCAGCCACGGCAGCAGGCGCGGTTCCTGGAAAATCACCGCTCGCTCACGGCTCATGCCATGCACCGCCTGCCCATCAATCACCACGTCGCCCGCATCCGGCGTTTCCAGCCCCGCCAGAATACGCAGCAGCGTGGTTTTCCCGCAGCCGCTCGGCCCAACGATGGCAATACTCTGCCCGCTCTCAATCTGTAAGTTGAGGTCGCGGAAAACGTCGAACGGTTTACCTTCCAGCGAGAACGTTTTGCGTAAGCTACGAATCGAGATATCGCCGCGTGGCGTCTGAAGTGTCGCAGTCATCATACACCTTCCGTTTTCAGCAAAATATTAGAGGCTTTGAGCTGGCCTTTTTTCAGTACGCCATCACGCTCTAGGATATCGAGCCAGAACTGCACGTCGTGTGGTTCAGACTGGCCGCCTTTACGCACGCCGTAGCCGGTAAAGTACTTCGCAACTTCCGGGTTCTCACCGCGCTCCTTGAGGATTTTGGCCATAATTTCGCGCACTTTTTCCGGGTTGTCGCGAGCGTAGTCCAGGGCACGCGCCGATTCCACCACGAAGATGCGCGCCGCGTCAGGGTGCTGCTTAACGAAGTCAGCACGCAGCACCGTGAAGCCCCCGGCAATCGGCCCCAGTACGTCGGCATCGTTGAAGATTGGACGCAGGCCGCCATGGCTGCGCGCCGACCCTTCAAAAGTGGTTTGCCAGTAGCCAAATGCCGCTACGTCGACCTGACCAGAGCGTAAAGTCTGTTCCAGCTGCGGGCCCGGCACCACCACCGGTTTCGCCGCGTTTTCCGGCAGATTGGCCTGACGCAGCGCCTCGCGCAACGTGTAATCCAGGTGTGCCCCCAGCGTATTCACCGCCACGCTTTTCCCGGCTAAATCTTTGATCGATTTAATCGGGCTGTCTTCCTTCACGTAGAAGATAGATTTGGTGGTCTCGTTAATACCGTTGGTGGGGTAAGCGGCGACAAAATCGTTACCGTTAGCAATGGCGTTAATCACCGCCGGCGTGGCCGCAGAACCGATATCAATGCTGTTCGACGCCAGCGCAAATAAAGACTCCGGGCCACCGCTGGCGTAACCGGCATTTTTAATCGACACTCCGGTATCCTTAAAATACCCCAGTGCGTCGGCTAATTCGTGGGCGGAAATACCGCCGTAGCTCGCCATATAGCGCATCGTGACTGCTTCCTGAGCCCGCACGGATGTGCTGATTCCAAAGAGGAAAAGTACCGCTACCCACGCAAAAGAGATCTGTTTTTTCATTATTGAAATTCCCATCAGGCTTAATTTAAAAACGCAAAATAACGTGCAAAATTAATGGTTACGTGAGTTCCAGCGACACAGACGACGCTGCAGCAGGACCAGAATGGCGTTCGCTAATAGCCCGGCAAACGCCAGCAGGAATATCGCCGCGAACATCATCGGTATTTGGAAGTTATATTGCGCATTCATCACCCGGAAACCGATCCCCTGATTCGCGCCAATCATCTCTGCGGCAATCAGCAGCAGCAGCGCGGTCGTCGCGGAGAGACGTAGCCCGACAAAGATGGACGGCACAGAGGCAGGAACAATCACCCGGTAAAAGAGCGTCAGTCGACCCGCACCAAAGGTCCGCGCCATCTCCAGCAGCTTGCCATCCACCTCTTTCACACCGCTAATGGTCGACAGCAGAATCGGGAACAGCGCCGCCCAAAAGATAACGAACACTTTTGACGTTTCGCCCAGACCCAGCAGCAGGATAAAGATGGGATACAGCGCCAGCGCCGAGGTCTGGCGGAAAAGCTGTAAGATAGGATCCAGTGCCTGCTCCAGCGGGCGTATTTGCCCCATAAACAGCCCCAGCGGAATCCCCACCACGATAGCGGCGGCAAAGGCTAACCCGGCGCGCTGTAAACTGATGGTGATGTCACCCAACAGTGCGCCCTGAGTAATCCCGTTCCACAGTGCGGCAAAGATTTTATCCAGCGGCGGGATTACCGCAGCGTTAAGCCAGCCTGCCGTGCTGGCGATTTGCCAGCCGGCAAAAAACAGGACGAGCAGGCCGTAGCGAGCAATCAGCGACAGGCTGCGCTGATACCATTGCCGGTAAGCGGGCGCGGTTGTCTGGCGGGCCTTCAGGCGAATTCGGGTGGTGGAATAGAACATAGATCCTCCTCAAGCCACTTTGGCATTGCGCGCGGCGCTGTAGCGGTTATCGGCAAACGGCAGCCCCAGGTTTTCGCGCAGCGTCTTACCTTCATACTGGGTACGGAACAGGCCGCGTTTTTGCAGGATAGGCACCACCAGCTCGATAAAGTCGTCCAGCCCGCCCGGCAGCCACGGCGGCAGCACGTTGAAACCGTCTGCGGCCTCGTTCTCAAACCACGCCTGCAGCGTGTCGGCCACCTGCTCCGCGCTTCCCACCACGGTAAAGTGCCCGCGAGCGGTCGCAACCCACTGGTAGAGTTGGCGAATGGTGAAGTTGTTTTCGTCGGCGATCTGGCGGATCAGCTCCGGGCGCGATTTCATGCCTTCAGTCACCGGCAGCGGCGGCAGCGGACCATCAGGATCAAATTTACCCAGGTCGATCCCCCCGCCGGCCAGGCCATTCAGCAGCGCAATGCCGTCAGCTTCGACGATAAGCGAAGTCAGCTTGTGGTATTTCTCTTTGGCCTCTTCTTCGGTGCGGCCGATAAACGGTGCGACACCGGGCATGATCAGCACGTGATCCGGGTTGCGGCCTGCCGCCCTGGCGCGAGATTTAATATCGCGATAGAAGGTCTGCGCCGTCTCCAGATGCTGGTGTGAGGTGAAAATGACTTCGGCGGTGGCAGCCGCCAGCGCACGTCCGCTTTCAGATTGCCCGGCCTGGACGATCACCGGCTGGCCCTGAGGAGAACGCGGCACATTCAGTGGCCCGCGTACTTTAAAGAATTTACCGACGTGATTCGTGTCGTGCACTTTACTGCGATCAAAGAACTGGCCGGAGGCTTTATCACGCAGGAACGCGTCATCCTCAAAGCTGTCCCACAGCTTTTTGACCACTTCAACGTGCTCTTTGGCCCGCTGATAGCGATATTCGTGCGGATGCTGAGTGTCGAGGTTGAAGTTATGCGCCGCGGCCTCCGTCGCTGTGGTCACGACGTTCCAGCCTGCACGGCCGCCGGAGATTAAGTCCAGCGAGGCAAACTTACGCGCCAGGTTGTACGGCTCTTCATAGGTGGTCGAGGCGGTCGCGATAAAGCCGATATTGTTGGTCAACGGCGCCAGCGCGGAAAACAGCGTCACCGGCTCAAAACCGGCCACCTTGGCGGTGCCGCCATCGGTCACGCCGGACGCCGGAATCGCCAGGCCATCGGCCAGGAAGTAAGCATCAAACAGCCCGCGTTCGGCGGTTTGCGCCAGCTGTTTGTGAAATTCAAAACTGGTTGCGCCGTCGGCAGGCTGATCCGGATGACGCCATGCCGCAATATGCTGGCCGCCGCCGGGAAGAAAAGCACCTAATTTGATTTGTCTGCTCATTCTGGTTTTCTCCTGATTCGATGCCGGGTAGTTGGGCTGAAACCAAGATAGCCAGAATGCGCAGCCATTCTGAAATAACAAATATTGAGTTCGTTATTTACATTTTCGCAATAAGAATTCCACTCCGTTACAACAATACGTTATTAGCTATCCGCTTTCGCTTCATCGACTGGAGGCTGCGAACGCGTATTTTTACGCTGCCAGGCCGGAAGTTCCGCCAGTGTGATCCCGATGGGCACCACCCGATGCTTCAGACAAGCCACCCGCTGAGAACGATAGATCCCGCTATAGCCGGATACCAGCCAGGCGACCACGCAGGCCATCGCGGCATACACGCCAACCTCCGCGCCAAACAGCTCAATCGCCATCAACGTCGAGGCGATCGGCGTGTTAGCGGCCCCGGCAAAGACCGCGACAAAGCCCAGGCCGGCCAAGAAAGCGAACGGAAGATGGAGCAGCGGCGCCAGCGCGTTACCCAGCGTGGCCCCGACATAGAATAAAGGCGTCACCTCGCCGCCTTTAAAGCCGCTGCCCAGCGACATGACGGTAAAAGCCAGCTTGCCGACAAAGTCCCACGGTGCCAGAGGGTGCTGAAAAGCATCGACAATCACCGGAATACCCAGGCCAATATAACGATCCCCCTGCACCAGATAGACCGCCAATGCCACAACCACCCCGCCGATAAACGGACGTAGCGGCGCATACGCCACGTATTTTTTCATCACGCCGCCAATCAGGTGCGTGGCATCAGCAAAGACGCGCGTCGCCAGGCCGAAGCAGCAACCCGCAGCAATCACCGCCCCCAGCGTCCACAAGGAGAGTGGCGGAATCAACGACATTACGTAGTGGGTATGATGAACACCCCACATCAGGCCCACCTGGTCAGCCACCACCGCCGCCAGCAGGCAGGGGAAAATGGCGGTGTAGTGCATGCGGCCAATCGCCATCACTTCAAGGCCGAAAATAGCGCCGGCAAGCGGCGTACCGAATACCGAGGAGAAGCCAGCGCTGACCCCTGCCATCAACACCATTCGCCGCACATCGTTATCGAGCTTCAGCAACGAAGTAAACTGGTCAGCGATGGAAGCGCCCATTTGCACCGCGGTGCCTTCGCGCCCAACCGACGCGCCAAATAGATGCGAAACGACGGTACCGATATACACCAGCGGCGCCATCCGCAGCGGAATGGTGTTCGCCGGACGATGTACTTCTTCAAGGATCAGGTTATTGCCGCCCTCCACCGAGCGGCCAAAGCGCAGGTAGAGCCAGCCGACGGTAAAACCGGCAAACGGCAGCAGCCAAATCAGCCAGGGATGGGTAATGCGCGTCGCGGTTGCCCAATCGAGTGAATAGAGGAAGAGCGCGGAGGCGGAACCGGCCAGTACGGCAATCACCGTCGCCAGCAGCAACCACTGCACAAGAAAAAAAAGCGTATTTTTACGCGCGAAGTGTTCAGAAATCATGGACGCATCCTTAGATGAATTGATCATCCTGGACGCGGTAGGGGTGTGCCTGTTCATTCCCGGTCCAGGAATAAAAACAGGCATCATCAGCCACACGGCGGTTCAAGGGGGAATGCCATCCCCTATCGCCCTACTTTAGCACATGAAACGTTTCAGCCAACTATTTCTCTTTCAACGACTCCAGTGGGAAAGCGCGATCCTGCACGACGGTTTTCATCACCAGCGTCGAGCGCAGGTGCTGTACGCCCGGCATCGCTGAGAGCTTTTGGTCGTAGAGCTTCTGAAACGACGAGAGATCGCGCGTGACCACCTGCATTAAATAGTCGGGGTCGCCAAACAGCCGCTGGGCCAGCACGATCTGTGGGATCTCTTCCACCGCCTCCTCAAAGGCGCTAACCGCTTTGCGGTCACCCTCTTTAAGCGTCGCAAACACCAGCGCCACAAAATTGAAGCCCATCTTGCCTGGATCAAGGTTGGCGCGATAGCCGGTAATAACGCCCTCTTGCTCCAGCGCCCGTAGGCGTCGATGGCACGGTGAGAGGCTCAGGTTTACCCGTTCAGCCAGCTCGGTGATAGATAAACGGCCATCCGCCTGTAGTTCAGCAAGAATTTTTCGATCAATGCTATCCATTTAGAAGATTCTCTCTCTAAGCACCGAATCCCAGCATAACATTGAAAGCTCATTGCGCGGAAATAACGATATTCTTTCTCGATATCAGGTCAGGGTTTTCGGGGATAACGCAATGAAAAATAATGGAGAATGTGAGTCATGGAGATGAGCTTAGTGGCCGGTTTCTGGCTGGTATCGTTTTTGCTGATCATGACGCCTGGGGCCGATTGGGCCTACACCATCAGCGCCGGAATCCACGGTCGGCGCATTGTTCCGGCGGTAGCCGGACTGATGTCAGGGCATCTGCTGGCGACCATTGTGGTCGTCGCGGGCGTCGGTGTACTGATTGCCGGGCATCCGCTGGCGCTGTCGGCTATCACGTTACTGGGCGCGGTCTATTTACTGTGGTTAGGGATTTCGCTGCTGCGCCACCCGGCAACGGTCTCCAGCGCCAGTCAACAGAGCGGCGGTTGGAATCAGTGGGTGCTGAAAGGCCTGTGCATCAGCGGCCTGAATCCCAAAGTTTTTCTCCTGTTTCTGGCGCTGCTGCCGCAATTTACCGATCCGCACGGTCAATGGCCGCTGGCGATGCAAATGTCAGCGCTGGGGTTGATGCATCTGCTGACCTGTACGCTCATCTATCTGCTGGTGGGTTACGGTTCACGTGCGTTGCTGGCCAGCCGTCCACAGGCCGCACGAGTCGTCAGCCGGATATCCGGGGGATTGATGGTGGCAATCGCGGCGATGCTGATCATCGAGCAGTTGCGCTAAGGGCTAAGGATTCGCGCCAGCCGACGCTGGCGCAAAAGGTCAGGCGCGAATATCGTCGTATTCGCGAGTCTTATCAAACTCATGCCTGGCAAACGGGCACAGCGGGATCACCTTACGTTGTTCCTGGCGCATCTTCGCCACCACCTTCGCCACCAGCTGTTTCCCTACCCCCTGCCCTTTCAGGCTGGGGTCGACATCGGTATGCTCAATAATGCTCAAATGCTCGCCGGTCGGCACAAAGACGATTTCCGCCACCTGGTTGCCGTTTGCATCATTCACATAAAACTTGTTATGCCCTTCCAGAATCTCCATCGCACCCTCGCTTAGTCATGATGACGGTATTTCAGCGCCCCGCTTGGGCAGGTATCAATCACCCGCACCACCGTGGCAACGTCTACTTCATCCGGGATAATCCACGGTTTCCGCTTCAGGTTAAACAGCTTGCTGCTGCCTCTGACGCAATTGCCGGAGTGCTGGCAGATGTCGGTGTTGAAATAGACATCAATCTTTTCCCCGGTATAGACGCGATAGCCCGCATCCTGTAGTTCCTTATCCATGACATTGCCTCTATTTTTATATGGGTTCGAGGCTAAGCATAGACCTGGGGCGATGGAGACCGCCACTCATTTCACCGTGACCTCGTTACGTATTCGGTTCTGGAACTCGGTAGATTGGGCTGCGAACTTCTGCATTTTGTCGGACAGCTCGCGTAACACGCGCGCGCTGTCGTTTGAACGCCCGTACAGATAATCAAAATAGACCGTGCAATCGGCCAGTTTGCAGAGCTTGGTGTAATCATCCTGCAGATGCGGGAAGTAAATGAAAATCAGCGCCTTTATTTTCGAATGAAGCTGCGTGTTATCGCCATTAATACTGGGCTGCGTACTACGATATTCGGCATCCTGCTTTTTCTTTAATTTGGCAATAAAAAAACTGATGCTGGCCAGTCGCTGCGTGTGCCACTCAATTTCCATCGCCAGCAGCTCCTCATATTTTTGTAGTATCTTTTGCTGTTTTTCCTCTTCTCTTTTTAACTCAAATTCAGTATGCATCTTTTTTTCTATTTTCATTTCTGTGCGCATGATGAGAAACCATCCGCCCCCCAGAATCAGGAAACAGACGATGAGAAGTAATACTACGACGATAGCGCTGTTCATACACGAACCTCTTCGATGATGTGAATACGAAAGACGTGGGGTAATAGCGACACAACTGCGCTTTAACATTAATTAAATTATTCAGGCGAGGTACAAATAAAGCGTGGCAAGGTTTGCAGGGAAAAGTAGAGAACCCCGGCCAGCTTCGCCGGGGGTTTCACTAAAGCAGTGAGGTCATTAGAAGGAGTAAGCGACACCCACGCGGAAACGGGTCTGGCGGTCATCACGGTCGTTGACGCCCACGTTACCCACTTCACCATACGGGGCCCAGTTTTTGTCGATTTTATATGCCACTTTCACGTTATATTCCTGGGAATACGGCTTGTTGTTGTTACGTGCATTGCCTTCTGAGCTACGTGCATAAACGTAGTTCAGCTCGGTACGCCAGTCACCGAACACGTAGCCAGCCCATGCATCACCACGGTTAACTTTGTCATCGTCTTTATTGGCATTTGACGGATAGCGGGTGTAGTCGTAACGATAACGCGCGGCGACGTAGAAGCCGTTGTCGAAGCTATATTGAACGCGCAGGTTCGGCTTATAAATAGAGCGGCTATCGTTACTTTCGATATTAAAGCCAGGCTGAATCGAGAAGTTTTTATTAAATTTATATTGGTAGCTAATAGATTCTTCATGACCGTTTCCGACGAAATCAGAGAACGGTTGGTCGGTGTTGTTACCACCTGATTTCCATTTTGCTTCAACCGAGAAGCCAAAGCCGTTTGCAAAACGGTGAGAGACAGAAACGCGGTCAGCGTTCGTTTTATCAGTTTTGCCGCCGTCAATAAATTCATGACGGAGATCGACAGTCACTGCCGATGCTGCGAAAGAAGCGCCACATAATGCCATCAGGACCAGAGATTTTTTAAACATGCAATAACCCTCAATTGGAATTGTGTTTCATTTTTATGGAATTGCATTTTATTTTTTTGCGAAAGATATTTTAGTGATCAAGATCGTAAAGATTTATTTCATAAGCCTACGAAATGAAAGGACGTGACAGGGTTCAAGAAAACACCGATTGACGAATGGAAAATACAGCCATGGATCACACAAAAGAATAATTTACAGTTAGCTGACATAACTTTATAAAACAAAATTACTTTTTAAATATCAATATGATAAGAAAACATAATTACTCTTGTTACTTATTTCAAGGCAATAATTTACACCATCAACAATATAAAGGCTAAGAATTAACCTAGTCATAAAGTCGTATTTGATACATTTTCTTCACAATATTGGCGTGACTAACGGAACTTTTTCCGAGCGAATTTGCGCACAAAAATCCGTCTCCAGGAAATTCATTTTCACCGATCAGTTGTATACATTCCGGACCAAAGGGGACTGTGTGACATGCAACAACGGGAGCACCATCATCAATGCTACGTTAGTCGCTGGACGGTGATATTCTGTCGATAAATAAGAGAGGCAGGTAAAACGAGAGCACTTCCGTCAGCCAGCCCAACTGCGGACTCCTGCATGAAAAACAACATCGCAACCCAGGACTGGCTTCGCCGGGCTACCGCGCCATCGCGCATTGAGATTATTGAAGCTTACTTCAGAGGGCATGGCTATCAGCCGCATCGTCACGATACCTATGCCATTGGCCGCACGCTGTCTGGCGTGCAGAGCTTCCGTTATCGCGGCAGCATGCGACACGGCCTTCCCGGCTCAACCCTCGTCCTGCATCCTGATGAGCTCCACGACGGCGAAGCAGGAACCGAAGAGGGTTTCCGCTATCGCATGCTCTACGTTGAGCCATCGCTGATTCAGTCCATCCTGGGCGGCCAGTCACTACCGTATATCAAAGGGGGGATATCCGCCGATCCGCGACTGCTGGCAGCCGCTACGCCTTTACTCTGCGCCGTTGATTCACCGCTACAGCCGTTGGAAGAAGATGAAGCGCTCTACGGTCTTGCCCACGCGCTGTCAGCAGTGGGCGGGCAGCGCTTTCATCGTCGCGCCTTCGATTATCCGGCTGCCGAACGGGCCAGAGACTATATCCACGAGTTCTTTTACCGCAGCATCTCTTCTGAAGAACTCACTGCCGCCAGCGGTCGCGAGCGTTGGGCGCTGAGCCGCGACTTCCGAGCCTTGTACGGTACCAGCCCTCATCGCTACGTTATCCTGCGGCGCATCAGCTACTGCAAGCAGTTGCTCATGGCTGGGTTCAGTATGGCGGATAGCGCGATCCAGGCCGGTTTTACCGACCAAAGTCATATGATTCGCCACTTCAATGCTTGTATCGGGTTGTCTCCGGGGCGCTGGCTAAAGCTCCACGGCCTGGCGTCCCCTGCCTGCACAAACGTACAATACGCGCCACCTGCCGCTTTATAAGCTGGATGCTCTTATCACAGGAGGATCACTCATGCAGAAGCCCGTCAATTTTGAGTCAAAACTTGCTCAGTTCAGCGAACACTGGCAGCCCAAAGTGGTCGCTGAAATGAACGACTATCAATTCAAGGTGGTAAAAATCCAGGGCGATTTTATCTGGCATGCGCACCCGGAAACCGACGAAACGATCGTCGTCCTAGCAGGCACGCTGGAGATCGCATTCCGGGATCGCATTGTTGAAGTTCAGGCGGGCGAAATGTTCGTTGTCCCACGGGGTATTGAGCATAAAACAGCAGCCGAACACGAAGCGCATCTGCTGCTCATTGAGCCGCGCGGCGTGCTCAATACCGGCCATGAGGGCGGCGCGCGCACCGCAGTTAACGACGTCTGGATCTAATCTTTGCCCGTCAGGCGGAGCCAGGACTCCGCCTGCATCGTCTTCACGGGTACCTCATCCAGTGAGTAATACACCGCCAGCCCAAGCTCATTCGCGACCCTGACATCATTATCCGCACCGTTAGACGCGCCTTCCATTCGCAGCACCGCATCACAACGCGTCAACAGCCGGTGAGCCACGGGATAAAGAAACGCTTCGCTGATGGCATCGCCAATTTTCTGCGACCCCGCCGCCGCCGAGAGTGGAAATGCCAGCCACTCGCCAATCACCGGGATATGCCCCAGCCGATACACAGCCAGCGCCGTCTGCTCCATGCGTGCCAGGTTTTCATGCATCAACCGTTCATCGCCGTTAGTGCCACTTCGTACTGGACCTGCAATCAATATGATCATACTTTGCATCTTATGCTCCACGTAGGTTGTTGTTTTGGGTAACAGGTGACAGCGCACAACCTATCATGCATAATCGTGCACATTCAAGATCAAACATGCATAGAGAAAATGATGCTAGCCAGCCAGCGAAAACAGCACATCCTTGAGATTCTGGCTCGGGATAAACAAGTGCACTCTACCGAGTTAAGCCAGCACTTCAACGTCTCGGAAGACTCGATCCGCCGGGATTTACGCGAGCTTGCGGCGGCGGGATTGCTCCAGCGCGTCCACGGCGGCGCGCTGCCGGTCTCAGCCGCTATCGCCCCGTTTGAAGCAAGAAAAAGCGTGCAACCAGACGCAAAGAAAACGATCGCGCAAAAAGCGGCGGCATTAATCTGCCCGGGCCAGGTGGTGATCGTTGATGGGGGGACAACCACCTCTGAGATGATCAAGCTGCTGCCAGTCGATATGTCGTTCACCGTGGTGACCCACAGCCCAAACATCGCCGTCGGTCTGGTCGACTATCCGTTAATTGAAGTCATCCTGCTTGGCGGCACGCTGTTCAAGCACTCGGTGGTCACAACCGGGACGGCGATGACCGAAGCCGCCAGCCGCATCAACGCCGATCTGTATTTTATGGGCGTCACAGGGGTCCATCACAGCGCCGGGTTTACGACAGGAAATTTTGAAGAGGCAGGAGTGAAACGTCTGCTGAGCGAACGAGCCTCCGAAACCGTGGTCATGGCCTCTCATGAGAAAATTAATGCCGCCTCCGCTTTCGCCATCGGCGAGCTCAGCCTCGCCAGCACGCTGATCGTCGACGGCATGCTGGATCAACCGCTCACCGATGCGCTTGCCCGCAGCGGCGTTACCCTTATTCACTAACCGAGGTCATCATGCTGGATATCACCCATTTTGGGCTGTTCATTCTCTCCGTGTTCCTGCTCTCTATCACGCCGGGGCCCGATATGGCCTATGTCGTCGGCCAGAGCGTGGCAAACGGCCGCCGCGCTGGGCTGATTTCAGCCGCAGGCGTCGCGCTCGGTAGCTGCACCCATGCGGTCGCCAGCGCCGTGGGATTAACGGCGTTGATTACCGCCTCGCCGCTGCTGTTCACCGTAGTGAAGTACGTTGGCGCGGTATACCTGATGTATCTGGGCGGGAAAATGATACTGGGCACGTTTAGCAGGAAATCGTCACAGGGCGATGAACCGATGGTGGAGCGAAACAGGGCCAATACCGGCGGCCTGCTATCAAAAGGGTTTATTACCACCCTCACCAATCCGAAGGTGATTTTGTTCTTTATCTCCTTCTTCCCGCAGTTCGTGATGCCAAACGGCGAGCATCATGCCATTTCGTTTCTGATCCTCGGTATGGCCTATGCGCTGGTCGGGTTTATGACCGACGCCACGTTTGCCATTCTGGCCGGTAGCGCCGCAGGCGCGGTGTCGCGTAATCAGACATTGCAAAAGGTGTTGGATCGCGTGGTCGGCACGGCGTTTATTGGCCTGGGAATTCGGCTGGCATTGACGCGTCGCTAGTCGTGTCATATCAAACTAATCCAAAAGCGAAACGCGGCCTTGCTGGTCGCGTTTTGCTTTTATCGATAGCCGACACTAACGAATGAGTACCCTGGAAATATCGATAGCCGGGTCATCGACTTTATAAGGCTTTTTGCTCAGACCATAATCCTCGCTATCGGCGACACCATCAAATAGGTTATAGGGCTGAATTTGCTGGGCGCTAATTCCCATCCAACTGGCCAAGCCATTGACGAACATCATGCCTGATTTTTGACTATTAACCACTACCCTGCCGGTATCGTCAGACGAAATTTTCACCAGCGGAATATCGTGATGATATTTACTCACAAAATTGTTATTAAGTTGAATAACCCCATCAACATCACGATGCACCATGCCATGATCGGAAAAATAGATCATCGAAAAACTCCGGCCCTGTTTATTGTGCATCAGCATATCATGTAGCGTCTCAAGGAATTGGTCAGTTTGCTTGATACTCGAGACATAGCAGGCAATATATGCATCTTTTTTCTCCTGCACTTTATAAGCATCTTTCATCCCCTCGATGCGATCGCAGGCATAGGGGTGTGAGCCCATTGTGTGGATCACAAAGAATCTGCGCTGTTTACTGCTGGCGTTAACCATCGGTTTTAATATGCGCAGCAGTTCAAAATCGGAAATATTGCGTTCATTAAATGCACGGAGCTTTGTGAAATAGGTCTTATCACTTTTTTTAGCAATCGCCGATATCGGCGTATCCCATTCGCCAAACTGCCCCTGATTGGAGAGCCAATAAGTATTGAAACCGGCTTTCTTGATGAGACCTATCAGATTCAGATTGTAGTTGGGCGCCGCCGTGCTTTTGTCTCCCTGAGTCAGCATCAGGCGCAGTGAGCCAATCGTGTAGGTTCCCGCAGACTCCATCCCGTTGACGATAACACCTGTGGTGGAATCCAGGAACGGCGTATTTTCTACCGGATAGCCATAGGTATGAAAGTAGTCACGTCGGGCGCTCTCACCAATGACCAGGAAATAATCATCATACTGAGTCTGGCGAGTCTGTTGAACATCGGCCCAATCATTTCTACTGACATAGCTATCAAGCTGAGCATTTTCATCCTTGACCCGCTGTACCGACTCCTGTGCTTCATTCACAAACAGGAACGCGCCAGAACTGTAAAATGAAAGTAGCGCAAAGGATAAAATAAACAATTTGTTATTACAGGGTTTAATCTTAAATTTTAACGCCAACCGGTTAAGCGCAAACGGAGCCAGTATTAAAATAAAAGTATACATGTATGCTTTAAATGGAATTAACCGCAGGAACTCAAACGACTCAGCGATGTTCGAGGCAAAGAGAGACGAAACATACTGGTAAGTCGGGTAACCATACGTCAAACCAATTGGGGCATATACTGTTAACAACAGAAAAAATGGGATCGCGATCAAAAAGGTTCTTTTTGCCGTGAACAAAAATGCACACAACCCGCATAACAACAAAATATTAATCGCATGCGGATGCCCGTCCCCTGTGGCACGTAATAAAAACCTTGAGTAGATATAAAGCGCTGTGAAAAATAATAAAACGGCAATATTTTCTTGGTATTTTCGTAACATATTATAGGTGGTTTTTTTATCCGAGCCGCGAGTCTACCCCCGAATATATCAGGCAGCAACCAGATAATTTTATTATGGCCAATTTACTATAATAAATAGTAGCTAACGAGGTTTTTTACTTCTCTTGCCCAAATAGTAACGCAGGAAAATGTTGCCACTAAAATAATAACAAAAAACAATTATCCCTCTTTTATTATTAGGTTGCCTGGCCACGATTATTGCCTGAAGGCCATCTTAGCAATAGAGCAGCCGGTTCCCCGGCTGCTCCAGGCAAAGTGCATTTTCTCACGCTAGCTTAGAACCACGCCTCGAACATACCGCCGAAGTTCAGTGAATCCAGCTGCTGGTCGTCGGTACCGTTCACCTTCGCCGTACGCTTGTTGTCCACCTGACCGCCGGTCACGTAGAAGCGCAGCATCGGGCGGAATTCCGGGCCCATACCGATCGCGATGTTCTGCGACAGCGTCAGCTTCCAGCCGTGGTTGTCACCGCCTTTGTCGTAATCAACACGCTGGTAACCCGCTTCCAGCCAGGTGGAGTGCACGTCGTTCCAGAAGTACATCGGACGCACAATCGCGCCGTAGTTTTTACGGTTGTCGGTGTTGTCTTTGCTGTTGTCGTAGTCGTGGAACGCCAGCAGGTATTCCACCTGCGCCTGCTGGGTGAACTTGTAGTTACCCTCGAAGCTGGCGTAGATAGCGGTCAGACCGTCGGTTTTGTTGAACACGCTGTTATCCGAGTTATCCGAGTAGCGCAGGATAACCTTGTTCACGCCGCTGTCATCGCTGTTGGTATGGCTTAACAGCAGGCCGCCCTGCCAGGCATCGAGCTGCTTGTCGTTATCCACCGCTTTGGAGTCGAAGCCGTAGTTGGCGTACACCTCAACATCGATCGGGCCCGCTTTGATGTTGTGGGTTTTGGTGGTCAGCGCGTAGTGGCCGTCGTCACCGGTATCGGAGTTACCGGTACAGGTGATGCGCGACGGGTTCGACTCATCGGCCATCACTTCCGGGCTACAGGATTTCACCTGAGCCACCGTGGCCACGTCGAACTGCACGCCGCCGACGTCAAAGTTTTTCACCCCGGCGCCCTGACCGTCGTGGTTCATCCAGAAGTAGTCGTTGATACCCTGTTGCGGACGCTGGTGGAAGTCACGACCGGCCCAGATATAGGCGTTCGGGTTGGATTCCAGCACGTTGGTCACGCCGACGTAGGCCTTTTTCAGGTTCACTTCGTCGCTCCAGTGGTCGAACATCACGTTGATGTCCCAGATCGCGCCTTTTTCGCTCTTGAAGGCCTTGGTGAGCTGGAATTCGCCGCCGTTGCCTTCGTTACCCAGACGACCGATCGCCGAGGCGCCGTTATAAGAGCCGTCCACGCCGACGTATTTCTGATCGCCCGCCTGGAAATGCGCGCCGTAGCGCGCGTAGCCGCTGAACTTCAGGCCGAACGGTACCGCCATATCCGGCGTCGCCGCCGCGGTTTGCGGGTTGGTTTCCAGATCCACTTTCTTCGCGGCAGCGGCGTCCATTTTGGCCTGACGATCCGCCAGTGCTTTATCGACGGCTTTGGCCACAATGGCGTCGATTTGTTCCTGAGTAAATTCTTGTGCCATTACAGAGGAAAGAGGGCAAAGTGCGGCAATAACCGCCATAGCTAAAGGAAGTTTTTTTACAGTTTTCATGGTTATCTCAAATTAATTATATTCTCAGACAATAACCATCCCGTTTCGGTGTAAATATAAAAGATACCACCAAAACAAGCTGATTTTATTTTTATTTATGCAGAGGTAAATTTAAAATAATGGCGTGATAAACCCTCCATATTCTGGATAATTAAAAACAAATGTAGGTATAGATAAACAATCTATTCTGACACTACGCGAATTAACCAAATGACTGATGTCATTTCGATATTTCGACCATAAGGGAAAATATAAATTTGCGGTATTTCATCATCACGCCTGTCAATCTGCTGAAGCCACTTTGGATATACCATTGGCTTGCCATTGCAGATGCTGGCGCTATCTATCGCATCCTGATGCGAGGCGGTAGCTGCATCAGTTACCGCCTCTTGCTCAAGATTGTCAGTGAATCATTTAGCTCAGCGTAGTTCGCTAGCCTCCCAGCTATAAGTGCCCGCGGAGGTTAACGCGTCACCCAGTTCCTGATAAGAGAAATCATAAAAATCTGCACTGACTTCATAACCAGAATAGTCGACGGCGGCCAGGCCAACGAAGGCTCCGGTAAAGAACCCGCCATAGCTTTGCAGGACGTAATCGTCTGACAAGACCGCAGCATCTAGTGTGACCGGAATTTCAGTAAAATGAGTGCCGTCAAAACTGTATTCATAGCGATAGGTTTGTTTGCGAACTTTCGTGCGGAACCAGACATACTCGGTTCCTTCAGGAATCTTGATAGCATCATCTTTTAAATAAGACGTGTATTTCCCACGGTTGTTTTCACCTACTTCAATGACTGAGCCATTAATTTCATTCCAGGTGATAAAAACAAAGCTCCAATGACGATCGTTGTAGTAGTTTGTTAACCCAGCCATTTGTTGATAGCTAAATGGATTAAATTTAACCTTAACTTGCGCATCAAAATAGAAGGCTTGCCAGCGTCGGGCAATAAGCGACAGGTCATGGGTATTGGCTAACGAGCCCTGACCAATTAATGTTAATTTACCCTCGCCGGTCGTGCCCATTTTTTCATTAAACGGAACGCGAAGCGTATTCCAGTTGTGATCGAGCGTCGATGAGGTAAATGCATCATACTGGCTATGATCTTTGGCGCTTTCGGTGTAAATGGCATCCTTTGGCCCTTCCACGAAGGTTTTTCCACCGTGCCCCCCTTCTACACGCGGCCAGCCTTCTTCATCCCAGTACACTTTTTGAATTGACGTCTCTCTGCCCAACGTTGACCAGCCACGCGGATCATAGATTGACTCTCCTGGACGATTCCACGGACGGGCGCAGAGCGAGGCGTAGTACCATTCACCCGCAGGCGTTGAAACCAAAGCGCCATGCCCTTGCTTCTGGATGTAACTGTCTGGCGTATCGACGTTCGTTATGAACACTTCGCCTGGCGCAGTTTCAAAACTGTGGGCATCCAGGGTTTTTGAACGTGCAACCACTTCCTGGTGGGTAAACACCGTTCCCCCCTGCGCGGCGAAGAGATAATAATAGCCGTCTCGTTTATAGAGATGTGGCCCTTCGACCAGTGCCACAGCGGTACCGTGATAGAGGGTTCGCGCGGTTTCTGGTTTTAATTTTAAGGTCCTGGTGTCAAGCTCAGTTAGCGTAATGCCATTGAATGGGTGATGATATTCACGATGATCCCAGGTTTGTTGAACAATATATTTGCGCCCATCATCATCATGGAACAGTGACGCATCAAAACCAACGCCATTCAGTTTAATGGGGTCCGACCATGGGCCACGAATATCCGTCGCAGTGGTCAGGTAGTTGGTCATGTCTTTAAAGGCACCTTCTGTGATTTTCACATCCGTATACACTAACCAGAATTTGCCGTCAGCATGGGAGAGCGCCGGAGCCCAGATCCCACCTGATGAAGGGTTGCCTTTCATATCTAACAGCGTGGTTGTCGATAACGGACTGGGAAGAAGATTCCAGTTTTGCAGATCCTTTGACTCGTGTAAGCGAACGCCAGGGAACCACTCAAATGTAGAGTTTGCAATATAGTAGGTTTCACCAACACGGATAATACTGGGATCCGCATTGAATCCAGGTAATACAGGGTTTTGAATAATGGCCATATCATTCTACCTTTCTATAATTTTTTATTTTAAATCTTTCAATACTTGAATAATTTTTTAAACTATACGCGTATCTCATCAAGCTGACGGTTGATCTCGGTGACATTTTTGTCTGAGATAGGGTAAAGCTGAATAATGATCATGGACACAATCGCCAAAATAATAGGGATCCACACTGCTGTCATAATAATGCCATCGATAGCACTGACGCTTTGTTGGGCTCCGGTTTCGCTAAAGCCATAGGCTGCCAGTAACCATAATGGAATCGCGCCGCCAATCGTAAAACCAATCTTGAAGAACAGCCCCATAATCGCATTAATAATTGCAGCGTTGCGCTTTCCTGATTTCAATTCGCCATAAGCAATCACTTCAGGAACCAGTGCCCACATGAAACCGGTGGCCGAGGTTAAGCCCCATTGTTTGATAAATGTCGCGATGTAAGCCAGCCAAAGCGCATCATGCATTCCTTCACGTGACCAAACGTAGGTCAATAATTCACCGACGATAAACATGCCAAGGAAAAGATGGAAGAACCCTTTTTTACCAAAAATACGCTTCAGTCTGGACCAGAAAATAGGGAAGATAATACCCGGAATTGAGGCTACAAGGCCAATTGCGCCCATCCATTCTGAATGGCCAACAACAAACTGATTGAAGAACCCATTAACGGTGTTCATAAAGAACATAAAGGTAAAGGCCAGCATGAAGAACAGGCCGAGAATGACCAGAGGTCGGTTATTTTTCAGCTCAAGGAAGAGATCGGTTGTTTTCACGTTAGCGGTTTGTTCCGCCGTCGCGACAACACGCTCTTTAGTAAACTTATAACAGAAGAAAAGTGCCGCTGCGCCTATTAACATATAAATGGAGTATACGCCAAACCATGCATAATTCGCGGAGGGATCGGTATAGTTACCCATATTAAGCTCAAGGCCAAAAAAACCAGTATCTTTGAGGCTTCTGTCTTTTGGTGAAGCCATTTGTACAAACATTGGGAACATCGTATAGACAAGCAGGTTAGCCGTGTTTGCCAGCATCATTCGGGTACTGGTCAGTTTATCAATGGACTCCGGATCTCGCGTCAATGAGGCATTAAGAGAACCATAAGGAATATTGACCACTGAATACACTAAGTCCAGTGCTAAATAAATAATAAATGCAAAGGGAACAGAACCCCGGACGCCTGGAATAGGAGCGAACAGCAATGCGGAAAGAATAACGAGCGGAATACCGGCTCTTAAAAGCCATGGGCGATATTTACCCGCTGCTGAACTTCTTTTATCAACATAGGTTCCAACCATCGGATCCCAAAAAACGTTAACAATGCGAACAAAAAGAAATATAAATCCAGCCGTTGCCGTACTAATGGTATTTACCGTCAGCATATGTAGCGCGAGAAAACCGCCGATGGTACCGAATACCAGGTTCTGCGCAAAGTCACCCATCCCATAACCAATACGCTCACCCCGTGTTAATTTGTGATATTCGTCATGCCGATTTTGAATTATGTTTTTACGCATTCCAATCAGGTCTCCGATTTCATTTGTGAATGTGAAACACTTTTTGGCACAGGTCACCGTCGACAATCTATTGCGTTTTTATATTAACTAGTTATGTTTTTTTACTTTTGTGATCATTAAAACACATATTTCTTACGTACACGTAGCAACAATATGGCCTTTGCACTCTCCCGTAATGCCTGTGCCGGGCGCACAGCGCCTACAAAGGCGTCGTTTTCTTCTGGCATTTGTCAAAGGAATCCGCCCTAAAAATAAATTTTCACAGTTCTATTGCAACGATGAATATATGACAATTTTTTTGTGATAGTTATCACGTTTGGGTAATCTCCTAATCTGCGAATGAAATTACGTAATTGATCAAGGTGCGATGGAAAATACAGGATAACCACAGTTATTGACTTTTCACTTTGTGAATTATGGAGTTCATTATGCAAAATTATTTCGATCGGCTCGATCGTGTACGCTTTGAAGGACCTAAAACGACAAATCCACTCGCTTTTCGCCATTACAACCCGGATGAAATCGTGCTCGGCAAACGAATGGAAGAACATCTTCGCTTTGCTGCCTGTTATTGGCATAACTTCTGCTGGAATGGCGCGGATATGTTTGGCAAGGGTTCTTTTGAACAACCCTGGCAGCAGCCTGGCGATGCGCTCGCGCTGGCAAAAATGAAAGCCGACGTAGCATTTGAATTCTTCCATAAACTGAATGTCCCGTATTACTGCTTCCACGATATCGACGTCTCACCAGAAGGCGCATCGTTGAAGGAATATTTGAATAACTTTGCCGTAATGACCGATGTGCTGGCGCAAAAACAGCAAGAAACCGGGATGAAATTGCTGTGGGGGACAGCCAACTGCTTTACCCACCCACGTTACGGTGCCGGAGCGGCAACCAACCCGGATCCTGAAGTGTTCTCCTGGGCTGCAACCCAGGTCGTTACCGCCATGAATGCGACCCAGAAACTGGGCGGGGAAAACTATGTTCTGTGGGGCGGCCGTGAAGGTTACGAATCGCTCCTGAATACGGATATGCGGCAAGAGCGCGAGCAAATTGGTCGTTTCTTGCAGATGGTCGTTGAACACAAACATAAAATCGGTTTCCGTGGCGCGCTGCTGATCGAACCGAAACCGCAGGAGCCGACTAAGCATCAATACGACTACGATGTCGCCACGGTATATGGATTCCTGAAGCAGTTTGGTCTGGAAAAAGAGATTAAAGTCAACATCGAGGCCAACCACGCAACCCTGGCAGGGCATACCTTCCAGCATGAAATCGCCAGCGCGATTGCTCTGGATATCTTCGGTTCCGTGGATGCCAACCGCGGTGATGCGCAGCTCGGCTGGGATACCGACCAGTTCCCGAACAGCGTTGAAGAGAACACGCTGGTGATGTACGAGATCCTCAAAGCTGGCGGGTTTACCACTGGCGGTCTGAACTTTGATGCCAAAGTGCGCCGTCAAAGTACCGATAAATATGACATGTTCTATGGCCACATTGGCGCAATGGATGTGATGGCGCTGTCACTGAAGAAAGCCGCTCGTATGCTTGAAGATGGCGCGCTCAATAAGCGCCTTGAAAAACGCTATGCTGGCTGGAATGGCGAATTGGGTCAACAAATCATGCAAGGACGCCTGTCGCTTGCGCAACTCGCCCAATATGCTGAACAGAATAACCTTAATCCTCAGCATCAAAGTGGGCATCAGGAATTACTCGAAAACCTTGTCACCGCCTATCTCTTCGACTAAATCCTGTTTAAATGCCCCTGCGGGGGCATTTGCTTAAGAGGAGCTGATTCATTCCCAAGGTTTAACCCAAGTGCCGCTTCGCTTCGAGCCGCACCCGATGCAGAACATGGTGTTTGATCTCGCTGTACGAGGGGTGTTCGGCCAGCGTTTCGATATCCCTCTCGCGCCCAAAGGGCAGAACGATCTCATCGACGATCTTGCCTGGTTTTGCCGACATGATCAGAATGCGATCGGCGAGAAACAACGCCTCTTCCACATCGTGGGTGACGAAGAGCAGCGTGGTGCCGGTGGATAACCAGGCCTCACGCAGCAGCTCCTGCATCATCAGCCGGGTTTGCGCATCCAGCGCGCCAAACGGCTCATCAAGCAGCAGCACTTCCGGGCCAGGAAGCCAGGCGCGAGCCAGCGCCACGCGCTGTTTCATGCCGCCGGAAAGCTGCCAGGGCGCATGATTTTCGAATCCCTTCAGCCCCACACGCTCCAGCCACGCCTTCGCCTGAGCGTTGGTTTCGTCCTTACGATGTTTTCCCAGCCGCGGGCCAAAGGTGACGTTGTCCAGCACCGACAGCCAGGGAAACAGATTGGGCTGCTGGAAGATCATTCCGCGATCGGGCCCGGGTTGACGTACCGTTTTGCCGCCTGCCGCCACCCGTCCGCTATCCGGTTTATTGAACCCGGCGACCAGGTTCAGAATGGTCGATTTTCCGCAGCCGGACGGCCCGAGCAGCACAACAAACTCGCCGCGCTTCAGGGTCAGACTGATATCTTCCAGTACCGTAAACGGCTGTGGTTTCGCCGCAAAAGCGAGCGATACATTTTCGAGAGTGATGGCACTCATTATTCTTTCCCCGCCCATGGCACCGTCAGACGTTGCAGTCCCAGCAGTAAGAGATCCAGTAAATAGCCGATGCCACCCAGCAGCAAAATACCGAGCATGACGATATCGGTGCGTAAATAAGAGCTGGCGTTGATGACCATCCAACCCAGCCCCGAACTGGCCGCGACCATTTCCGCCGCGATCAACGACGTCCAGCCAATGCCAATCGAAAGCCTGACGGTGGTGAAAAGGTCCGGTAGCGCATCCGGCAACACCACGCGCAGGAAAATCTGCCAGCGGGATGCCCCGAGAGTCTGCGCCACACGAATACGCGAGCGTCCAATACGCTCAACGGCCGCCGACGCACCCACCACGACGCTCAAAAACGTGGCGATAAAAATCAGGAAAAATTTGGACGCTTCGCCAATGCCCAGCCAGACCACCGCCAGCGGGATAAGCGCGATTTTAGGCAATGGACGCAGAAACTGAACGAAAGGGTTAAGCACCGCCGAAAGTCCGTCCGACAGCCCCATCAGGAGACCCAGCGGTATCCCGATAATAATCGCCACCGCAAACGCGCTGAGGGCGCGCGCCAGGCTCACCGCGATATGCTCCCAGAGCGGCACCTGACGGTAGCCGTCCGCCAGCAGCTCTTCGGTGGTCAACCCGATGTCGGTGAGCGATGGCAGGAGCAGTGGGTCAACCCACTGCCGCGTCGCCGCCACCTGCCAGACGATAAAGAAAACCGCCACCGACAGCACGCTGATGGCGATATGCAGACTCAATCTCATTGCGCCGCCACCGCCGCATCACGAATATAGCGGGACTCAATCGCGCTATCCCAGTTGGCGGGAATGTCACGCTTGCGGATCTCGCCGATACCCGCGAGGAAACTGGACGTTTTACTCAACGCTTTGCCAATGCCGCTGTCGGAGGTGTGTGTTCCGTTACCCAGCCAGTCTGCGGTGCCCTGCTGGGCAAGCGTTGGGTATTCCAGCCCGCCGAGCGTATTTGCTGCGGTCGTGACCGGCGCGCCAACCTCTTTAGCCACAATCGCCGCGGCGCGCTCCGGATCTTTCCTGAACTCATCCACTTTCTGCTGGTGCACGCGCAGGAAGGCGGTTACCGCTTCTGGGTATTGTTCCGCAAAGGCTTTGCGTACGACGTAGTTGTTGTAGATCAGATAGCCGTCTTTCTGCAGATCTTTGGTCGCAAAGACCTGATGCCCGCCCGATGCCTCCAGCTCCTGGGCAAATGGCGCCCAGACGTAACCCGCGTCAATATCACCGCGTTTCCAGGCCGCCACCATCTCAGCCGGACGCAGCGGCAGCAGCGTAATTTTGCTGCGATCCAGCTTGTTCACGCTAATTGCGGCTTCAAGGGCGTACTGCGCCGTTGAGTTTGGCGGATAAGCCACGCGCTTACCTTCGATATCCTTGATTTTCACAATGCCATCTTTGCCAATCAGTCGCTCGTAGCTGGCAATCACGCCCGACACGCCAATAATCTCGACCGGTAATTTACGCACGATACCCGCCGTGGCGGGACTGGACCCGAAATTAGCAATATCAATGGCATTGCTGGCAAAATAATTCAACGCGTCGGCGCCAGATGCAAATTGCACCCATTTCACTTTGCTATTTAGCGCTTTATCCAGAGAGCCGTCGGCTTTTGCCAACATTAATACCTGCGAACCGCCGCTATAAGCGACACGAACTTCAGCTGGCGTATCGGCAAAACTCATATTTGCCCATAAACCACCCGCTGCGATTAATAAGCAGAGACTTTTTTTCATTTTATTTTTCCTTTGATGAAACCGATTATTTCGCCCGAAACTGTGCCGGACCATTTATCTCGTTATTTGCCATAACTGCGAACATCGCTCGGCCAGCGCTTGTGCCGGGTCGAAGGTAAGGTGACGAAACGGCGCATTGACCGCCTCAAGCGCCACAGGCACTTCGGTGCAGGCCAGCACCAGCTTTTGGGCCCCGCGAGCAAACAGCGCGTTAGCCTGCAGTGACAGCCACTCCCCCCCTTCCTTTAGCGCACCGCGTTTGACCGCGTAGCAGCCAGGCACAAACCACTGCGTCAGTTCCTCTTCCGTTGGCACAACCACTTCGATGTCCTGCTGCGCCAGACGGTGCTGATACCAGCCCGCTTCCAGCGTACCCTGGGTGGCAATCACCCCTACCCGCCGTGGCTTTTGCGCTGACTGTGACAGCGCATCCAACGTGGCATCAACGATATGCAGGATGGGAGCCTCACTCGCTTCGCTGAGCGCAGCGTACCAGTGGTGCGCCGTGTTGCAGGGAATGGCGATATGGCTTGCGCCCGCCTGATTCAGCTTCTCAATACCGTGGAGTAACTGTGGCAAAGGCGACGGCCCGGAGCCCGCCAGCGCTTTCTGACGATCGACAATTTGCGGCACGTTCCAGACCACCGAAGGGATCTGCTGCTGATCGCTTTGCGCGGGCGTGGCATCCAGCAAACGGCGCTGAAAATCCAGCGTCGCCAGCGGCCCCATGCCGCCCAGTACGCCAAGCAGGAAAGGCTTAGCCATGCTCTAACACCTGGCGATAACCAAACAAACCCGCCGCGCCGCCGGTATGGATAAATACGACGTTTTCATCCGAGCGGAAATGGCCTTTACGGATGAGATCGATAAGCCCGGCCATGCCTTTTGCAGAATAAACCGGGTCAAGCAAAATGCCCTCATGACGAGCGAGCAACGTCAACGCTTCGAGGGTCCCTTCCGTCGGTAAACCGTACCCGTCGCCAACATAATCGCTATTCGCGACCACCGCATGCCGCGACAATTCTCCCGGCACGCCAAGCAGTTCCCGCGTCCGTGAGGCCAGGTTCCAGACGTTCTCTTCCTGCTGTGCTTTTGGCGCTCGCACGCTAATACCCAGTACTGGAATATGACTGTTAGTGGCAGTAAAACCCGCCACTAACCCGGCCTGGGTACCGGTGCTGCCCGTGGCGTGAACCACATGATCGATACGCAGACGGCGCTCTGATGACTGATACAGCAACTCTTCCGCGCAGGCCACATAGCCCAGCGCACCAATCGGATTCGAGCCGCCGCCGGGAATGATATACGGCGTGTGGCCCTGTTCGCGCAGCGTCCCGGCGTATTCTTCCATCGCCTGCTGCATATTCGTACCACCAGGCAGATGGGCGACAATCTCGCCGCCGAGCAGATTATCCAGCAGCACGTTACCCGAACGCTGATAGTCTTCGCCAAAATCGGTCACGCGTTTTTCCAGCAGCGCTTTTGCTTTTAGCCCAAGACGCGCGGCACCCGCAATCATCTGGCGCACATGGTTAGACTGTGTCGCCCCTTGGGTAATGACCACATCAGCTTTTTTCTCCAGCGCATCCGCCAGCAGAAATTCCAGCTTACGGGTTTTATTTCCTCCCGTCGCCAGACCGGTTGCGTCGTCACGTTTAATCCATATTTTAGGTCCACCTAATAATTTGCTTAAATTATTCAGCGGCTCCAGAGGCGTGGGAAAGTGACCAAGTGAAATTCGAGGAAACCGGGCCAGATGCATAAACGCTCCTTGCTAATAAAAATCGCTTTATAAAAGTGAAATTCACTATACACATCTGACAGATGGGGCCAATCAAGAATAATAAATAACGATTACTGAAAAATGGATAAGCTGAAAAATAGTGAATGAACCGATAATATATATTCTATTGTGGAATACCTTACGGTGAAAAAGAATATTATTTTCGGGATGAGGGAGCGACAGACGCGCGTTTACTGAACGTTGTGCCGATGGCACTACGCAGGGGAAAATCGTCCGTATCGTTAATGGCGAAACACAAATGAAGGGAGGTAACGCCTACTGACTCATAGACTCCGGAGACCGTTTACATCCGCGTGTTGGTCTTCCAGCACATCGCCCCCGTTAAGCTGACGTTTTGCTACAGCCAGCAATCCCGCCATCCTGGACACTTTTTTACCACCACACTTGATCTTCTGTATCTTAAGATATAGTCTTTAATTATCTTAAGATACACTCTTACGATACATAACAGATATCCACGTACGCTATAAAAGGAATACCCTATGTTTTTTGATCGATTCCACCGCCACGCCTGCGGCCCCCATGGCCATCACCATCACCCACATCATCACCATGATCCTCGCATGGCGATGTTCAACCCGTTCGCTGACGAAGATGAAGCGTGCTTCCATATGGCTGGACGCCACCATGGAGGGCCCTTCGGCGCCGGCCGCGGCGATCGGGGTGACTTCTTTGGTAACGGCGGGCGCCCGCCGTTCTTACGCGGCCGTAAGTTCAGCGCCGATGAACTGCAATTATTGCTGCTGGCCCTACTGGAGGAGAACGCCAGCTATGGCTACGAGCTGATTAAACGCCTGGACGAAAAAAGCGCCGGGTTTTACAAACCGAGCCCGGGCGTCATCTACCCGGCGCTGACCTGGCTTGAGGATGTCGGCTATGTCACCGTCACTCAGGAAGGTACCCGCAAGCGCTATGCGCTGGCAGCTGAAGGCACGGCATGGCTGGCAGAAAACAGAGCGATGGCCGAGGCCATCCTGGCGCGGCTGGACCATTTCGCTCAGCAGATGAACACCATGACTGAGGCAATGCGAGAAGCCCCAACCGCTTTTGATCCTGCGTTACGGGATGCCGTAGCCGAGCTGCGCCACCAGATCCACGCCCGTCATCAGAGCGACCCGGAAGTACAGCGCCAGATGGCGGCTGTGTTACAAACAGCCCTTGAAGCACTCAAAAAACTCCCTCTCTAACCGACCGATCGTTGCAGTGCCTGCGGTGCAATATCTCGCACCCAGGCACTGGGGATACGGTAAAAAATCCATCCTCCCCTTTCGATGTGGATGATTTCGACAAGCAGCTTCTTCAGAGGATGCCCCCATGCGCAGCTGGAGACATGACAAGCATCGCGTGTATCCATTAACGGGGGAACAGGTAACCTGCTTACTGTATAAGACAGCGCAAATGAAATGATGAGCAATCCATAACTTATGCAGCAAGCAGGACCCACAACAACTGATAATATTAGAAGTGATATTTAAATCTTACGCGCGCACCATACCGATCTTCATCGTAATTGGTTTCTTTAACATCAATGCGCGACCAGTAAGCGCCTAAATAAATGTCAAAGTTATCCATTTCCATCACGTTACGAATACGGTAAGAAGCATGAACAGTGTTGATATCGTATTTACCCAGAATAAAATCACTACTATTCCTGATATCAATATTATTGGCATTAAACTCCTGGACATCATTCTTCGCATAGATATAACCTAACTCGAAATCATGCCATAGCGCATTAATGCCTACGCTAAAGTCTTTTTCGCCCGTTGCATCCATGTAAGCGGTACTGAGGTTAACCACCATTCCGTTATCAGGGTCAGATTTCTGTCCATTCCAGGAGAAGGTCGCCCCGTAGCCATTTCGTTTTGACTGATCTTTAAACTTGCCATAGCTGTCCGTATAGCCATAAGCGTTACTGACTACGTTGCTTTCCATTGCAATCGCTGCCGTAAATTCATCAACGGTCATGGCGATTACTGGGCGCATGTATATCACATTTTTCTTGTTTTCCAGGTGGTTACCGTGGTAATTGCTGTCCTGGAAAAGTTTCGACCCATCGCGCACGGCGGTGTTTACTTCAAAATAGAACGGCCCACTCATTTTGCTGAGCTGAATGGCGCCACCGTCGCTACGACCACGCCCCTCTTTCATCATATATATATAACCGTAGCCATCGTCGTAAAGATCGTTAGCCGTATTCCCGGAATACTCAATGTAAGTGTCCTGATTAAGCGGAAACATATCGAAGGCTTCATAGCGACCGATTTTCATTTTCCAGTTATTTTCCTGACCGAAAAAGAAAGCCGCATCATCAAGATCCATCGAACCAGAGAGATCCGCCAGTGGCTGAACGGTGAAACCAGCAAACTGGTTATTGGCCGACGTACGATAACCATCAAGGCCGATTAAGATACGGCCGTTGATATCCCAGCGTTCCGAATCACCGGCTTTCCAATCTTTACCAGCACTGGTTTTCACTGAGGTTAATTGCCCGGTACGACTCGCCGCATCAGCATTAAATTCAACATCACCATACAGCTTAAGGCTGCCCTGCGGAGTATCGAATGTCATGCCAGAAATAGCCGGGGTTGAGAGAACAAATAATGCACAGAGGTAATTTTTATATTTCACCACTAACTCCTTTTATATTATTAAGATAAAATGCAACATATAAACAAGCGCTCCCCAAAAAGAGCCACCTGATATTTTTAAAATATATTTTTATATAAAGTATTTCTGCGATAGTGATATAAACTCAGCGTAACTGTGGCACCGGCTTAAACTATCTATCACATCGTCATCGAGAATATTCGTCAGATAATCATATACAATCATGCTATCCACAAAAGCATCCTCGCTAATAGCTAGCATAAAGACCAGCTTAACTTTCTTCCCGGCATCCCACTCAATTCCCTCTGGGAATATAGCCACGGTCACCATAGTACTTAAAGCGACGAGCCCCAATGGGTGCGGGATAGCAATTTTATCATCCAGTAATGTTGATGCTCTTGCCTCTCTCTCCATAACCGACTCCCAATAATTTTGGTCGACCCGTCCTTTTAATTCTAATTGAGTAGAGAGAAATTTAATCAGCGATTCTTTAGTATGGGTATGGTTTTCAAAAACAAAAAAGTGATCTGCAGAGAAATAATTCACGATCGCCGCAGGTGGCGCATTTTCAGCCGCTAAAAAGTATTTTATATTTTCCAGTTGCCATCTTTCTGGCAACGGAGGCAACGTGATAACCCGTTTGTTCTTCTCTTCAATGCTCACCAGACTAATGACAATACTTTCACCCACGCTGGCCATCGCTTTGTATTGCTCGACCGAAATACATTTTGATACCTCAATGTTGGGGTACATCCTGGCAATTTTCTGGCAAACGATGCGAGTTGAGGCCCCTCCTTGATCGCTGACGACCAGCGCGCTGATAATTTTGCCTTCATCTTGCAGGTGCGTCTCCTCAAGAATGGCCCCAATGTGCATCACCAGATAACCAATCTCATCTTCACTGATTTTATTGGCGAAGCAGTGTTCCAGCTCGCTAAAAGCAGCCAGCGTCATCTCGAACATCAATGGATAGTGCCGCTTAATTTGCTCAATCAGCGGGTTGATAATGGTGATGCCATTATCCACCCGAACGCACATGGCTGTGATATGGCTAAGCAAATTCTTGCGGGACAACTCGTCGTAGCGAACATCGCAAAACCAGGATGAGCTTACATAGCTCAAAAAATGGTTCATCACTGCACGCCCGGCATCATATTGCTGATGGTCCAGGGGGTTTTCTTCCGCTGTGGCACAAAATGCGGCTAGATTCATCGCCATATAATCGATTTCACTTTGTGGAAGAGGTGTTGGCTCATCCGCCAGCAGCAAGTGAAGAATATCGCGAGCCACTGTTTTTAAGTGCGGTTCACAGGCTTCAAACTCAAAATCGAGCAGCCAACTGCCGCGATGGATTCGCTCACAGGCGATGCCATAAACCAGAGTAAAAAAGCGCAAATTAACATCGCTCACCACCAGTCCATGGCGAACAAAATACTCGCTCAGCGCCAGCTTGATATCGGAAAGCTGTGCCAGTGAATCAAAGATTTCGCGGTAATCCTCTTCCACCTCTTTTGAACGCAACAAGTGATCGTAAATACAACGGCGCAATGCGATTTCATCGCCTGAAAGTTTAAATTTATCCGTCCCTTCGGAAACAATACTCAGGTCATAAAGCACAAAGTGGCGCTTAAGAAGAGCAATATCGTTTCTCAGACTGTAGATGCTGATAAACCATAACGATTCCAGTTCCTCAAGTGAGACATCTGCCTCCTGGCGCAGCAAAGCAACCTGTAAATTGCGGCGGCGCTCTGCGGGTGAATGACTCTCTTTCCACGGCCTTTGAGACTGTTCCAGCAGCATTTTATACCCGGCAGGATTATCCACCCGAATCGCGATCCCTTTCTTACGATCGTGAATGAGACTGTTACCAGACCGACTAACGATATCGTTCAGCGCTTTCAGGTCACTGCGGATAGTTCGCGTGGACACATTCATCTCTCTGGCCAGAGAGGTTTGCGTTACATACCCCCCGGCTATCTGGATGAAAATATCTCTGACTCGCTTATTGGTAAACAGTCTCATGTCTCACCCTTTACGCCAGTTCTAAGTACAACGTCTGCACATCACCGGGTTTGAGGACAGCCCTTTCCGGCGAGGGGGTCTTCTCGTCCAGCAAGACGTAGCGAGCATGACTCAGCTCAGGAACAGTCGCTACCGCATTCAGATTTGGGTTATAGAAGCGACAAATGAGTCCCTCCCCCTCTTCGGCGCATTTCACCACACTCACCAGGGCATCTTCCGGACCATCAGGAAGCGTCAGCAGGCTGTATTCGTGCGGATAAGTACGTTGCTCATCACTCAGGCAAAAACGCAGTCGACCATTGAGGAAATCGCTGTCCTGATACACCGGAAACGATGTCAGCAGTGATTTTGATACTCTCGCATGCTGGGCGTTATCAAACGCACCGTGGTAAATTCGCCAGCCAAATGCAAAAGACAGAGGTCCGGAAAGTTGCGCATCAGGGGTGGCGACTACCGACTCACCCGACGCGCGGCCCGGACGGTAGAGCAGGTTTTCCTTGCCCATGTACCCAAACGAACGGAACAGCGTCACGGAAATGGTATCGAAATTGTCGCCTACAATTTCATATTCGCGCACGCCGTTGGTGTGCAATGTGAAACCGTGATTGTCATCATGCAGGTTTACGTAACTTTGCATCGGCTCAATCGAAATCGGTTTTTCATGCCAGTTTTCCGCTTCCCATACTTTCAGGGCGTTGCTTAACTGCACCGGACGAGACACAACGCCAAAAAGCTGATCGGCATAAGAGACGTTCGCCAGAATGTCCGTCGCGAAATGCACGCATAACCGATGGCTCAACACCCGGTTGTCCACGTCAACCGTAAAGCGGATCATGTCGTCATGCTGTAGCGTCACGCGCGCGACAATTTTCAGTGCAGAGGTGGCAATACGCTGCGCCCTCTCTTCAAGATCCCCCGGCACGTTAAGTAAATATTCGAGTTGTAATGACTGACTCAGGCCGTTGTCCTCCCGGCAGATGGAAACCAGGCAATCTTCCGAAGTCACAATCAAGTCATCACGCGGCGGCGAATAGTTGTAGGAATCGCCATCATCTCCGTTTTCTACCAGCAGCATCTGACGCTCGTAGCGTTTACCCGTGGCTTTATGCTGGATGGTGAGCATTCCGTTCTCTTCCACCTCTATGCGGTAAAATGCATTTTCGATGACCGGAGTGTTGTCCGTAACTCGCTGACTTGAGCCATTCGCCTCAAAATCAAGATACCAGCGGGTATAACCCAGCGCAGGCAAGTCACTGCTGTTGACCGTCACTTTCGTGCGATAAACCTTCTCCGGTTTATGATACGGCTCGCCCGGATTAAGGCGAATGGTCTGGTTCAATACGTAGCGGGTCAAATCGGTTTGTTCTTCAATCACATAAGGCAATGCTTTACCCGCCGCATCGCGTAACGTGAATGGAATACCTGGCAACCAGGCTTCGAAGGTGATTTGCGGCGCAACGCGACTGGTTAGTGGGTTGAATACCGTAAATGTGTAATCGTGCTCACGCGGGGTACGAATGGCGATTAATCGGCTATGCAGCTCGAGCAAATTCATGGCTAAATCGCGAGCCTGCTTATAGCGGAAGAAAATATCCTGATTCGTATCGTCGCTATTGCAGCCGCCGATGCTGTCATGGGCGGCGTTATAAAACATCAGCTTCCAGATCTCTGCGATAATTTTCGCCGGATACTCATGCCCGAGGCTGCGGCTGATTGCCAGCACTGGCTCAAGCGTATTCACCAGCAGCGATTCAATCTCGTTATTCAGTAACTTCAGATCGGCCCGACATGAGAAAATCGTCTTGTGTACGCGGGAGTGTTTGCCCTCAGTCAGCTCCCCCTGCAATACGCACACATCACCGACAGACTCTTTTTCCAGCGCCGTGATGAACTCCAGAGGGCTGCTGATTTGGTAGTGCCGTTCGTCATCGCAGGCATTAAACATCTTCACCAGATCCGGCAAATTCTCACGCACCGGAGCCTGATCAAAACCATGCGGATAAAGTAAATTTTGGCGAAAGCTTCGAGCTTCAATCGGAGACATTTTTTCATTCAAAAAAGCGGCCATTTTTTCCGGATTTTCATCTATCAGCCCGCCATAGTGGTAACCCCATGGCATCTGCACCGCAAAGACCCGATCGCCGTTTTCACCCTGCCAGATAAATTCGGTTTCCCGCAATGTGTTGTCTGCGATACCACGCCAGAACAGCGCGTGGTGGATACCGAACTGTTTATAGATCTGTGGCATATTGCCGCCCTGGCCAAAGCAGTCAGGAACATAGCCCAGAGCCATGCAGTTGCCTGCTTCATTCGCGACCTTAATGCCATACCACAGATTGCGGACCACTGATTCCTGGTGAATAACCAATTGGTCGGTCTGGGTATACCATGGCCCGGTAAGCAGACGCTTTTCAGCAATAAGCTTATACAAAATGTCTTTGTCTTCCGGAGCCCACTGTAAATAGCTTTCAATTAACGCACTTTGCGCATCCAGCAGGTAACAGGGAAAGTCATCATTATTCTCCAGTATACGAATCACATTTTTGATGTGATTAAAAAGATAAATACGAGAGCGCGATGAAGTAAAATACCATTCCTGATCCCAGTGGGTATGACTGTAAATATGGACAACCTTGTTTTTCATTCCAACCTCCCATTACGCAAAGTGCAAAATTCAATCAATTTTTATTTCAATCTCTTCACTCATATGGTCAGTGGATTTATCGGCTAATTCTTCATCGTTAAAATTCACCAGCATATTGGCGCCAAAAGCAATGACAGCCGCACCCACCAGCGCCCCCATAAAATAGGCCCATGGATTCCCGACAGTGAAGCCACCGTATAACCCACCAAGCGGCGGCATAATCGGGTAAGCTTTAAAGAAGGCAACCGTCACCGCTCCCGACATGCCCGCCAGAACGTTGAGAGGAATTAATCGCGCCGGATTTCGCAACGTAAATGGGATTGCCCCTTCGGTGATGCCTAGAATTCCCATAATAACCGAGCCATTACCCGCTTCTTTCAGTGTCTGGCTATAGTTATCCGGGCGAATAAAACGGGCGGCAGCATAACCGAGCGGAGGAATAATAATGGCAACATTGACCAGAATGGCTGGAAGATATACGCCGCTAAGAAATAGAACGTTCGCCGTTCCCCATGCGGCCTTATTGACTGGGCCACCAAGATCAAAACAAATCATTCCGCCAAGCACAGCCGCCAGCACGACGGTGCTGGTACCATCTTCCGTCATGCGCTGGACCCATGCCATTAGTGACGTGTTCAGCCAGCTAAGCGCATCGCCCAGCAACAGTAGCATCACTAACACCTGCAAACCCACGGTGATAAATGGCAGAATAATTAGAGGGACGGAGCTTGACGCCGAACCCGTTATTTGAATCTTCTTTGCCACCCACTCAGAAGAATAACCCGCGAGCAAACCGCCAAGCGCCGCACCGAGGAAACCCGACCCGGTTACCGAGGCAATTAAGCCTGCTGTAAACCCGGAAGCCAGCCCCTTTTTACCCGCAACAGAATAGGCAACGTAGGCGCCAAGAACATAGTTCATTAACCCGATGGTTTTAAAGCCAATGTCCTGCGTTAGATACAGCCAGTTTGTCAGGCCATCGCTATTGGCGAAGGCATCAAGGTCAGACTCGCCTATCGCCAGGCCGATAATTTTAGCAACCGCCACCATCAGAGAACCAGCAATAATGACAGGCAGTGCAAAGGAAATCCCTGTCATAAGATGATTTTTGATATCTATCATTAATTTTTTCATGACATCACCTTTTTTATTTTTTCAGTCTTGCCTCAATAGCTGTGACGCACTTAGTAATAACGTCCGACGCGTGGCTAACACACTGGCCAATCTTTACCCGAATAATTATTTTCCCGGCGAAGCGTTCTTCTTCTTCAATGGTGCGGTCGGCAGCAATTAGCACAAAATCAGCCGATTTAATGTCATCGGCGGTAATTTTATTCATGATGCCCATCGCCCCCTGCTGCTCAATTTTTACTTGATGCCCCAGACGTGCGCCCTCTTTTTCCAGGGATTTGGCTGCCATCGGCGTATGGGCCAGACCAGCAATACATGATGTGACGCCAACAATATTCATGTTTATTCCTCAATCTCGATACGGGATTTCATATAATGAAATAGTTCTTCTTCATCGTTGACTGTGAATAAATACTCTCTGAAACTATCATCAACGATCTGGCTCGCAAGACTATTAATGATTTGCAAATGCAATATTTTGGCCCCTGATGCGGGTACCAACAGACCAAAAATAATTTGTACGGGTTGATCATCCAGGCTTTCCCAGTCAATGGGTTTAGCCAGTCGAATAAAAATCACTCCTGCCTGGATGACATTTTCTGTTTTAGCGTGTGGAATCGCGATTTGGCTTTCAAAACCGGTAGAGTATTGATTCTCACGCTCCCATAGGTCGGCTTCAATTTTATTAGCATCCTCAGCCCACCCCTGTGCCACAGCGTGTGTTGCCAGAAAAGAGAAAATATCTTTTTTATCACTAAATGTTTGATTCAAGAAAATATTGTCACGAGCAATGAGCATATGCGTACATCTCCATCCGCGTGTTACTTCAACTATGTTGAGTAAGATACTAAGCCTTTTCTTATTTCTATACAGACAGGCAGTTTCCTCTTTGAAGAGGAAACGAATTAATAACAGGGGATGAAAATGGCGAGTTAGATCAAAAATATTTAGCATAGTGCGAATTGCGTCACACTTATCAACTCAATAGATAAAAAATTTATCCGCACAAAATGTGACATTAAACATAGAATAAATTTCATAACGGCATATGAAGTTATTATTGCATTGAGTTAACCTATGCAATGACATTCAGAATAATACATTCCTTTATGCGCGCCCCGTGTCCGTGTAAGTATCCCGGCAAGGCGACCCCTTCGTTTTTAGAGATCCCCGACATACTGATTATGTACCCTGAGAAGGTCGCTATGTGTAGAACACCAGACGATTGAATCGCCACGGGTTTAACAGACACCTCAGAGTCATTTCAGATCACTTAAAGAGAGGTCCCCATGAGCGGTAAGCGTTATCCTGAAGCATTCAAAATTGAAGCAGTCAAACAGGTTGTTAATCGTGGTCATTCTGTTTCCAGCGTTGCAACACGTCTCGATATCACCACCCACAGCCTTTACCCCTGGATAAAGAAGGCAGAGCAAACAGTTCTGGCTCGAGTCTGACTGCGTCTATGGTTATCGCAAGATCCATCTCGATCTGCGTGATACCGGGCAGCAGTGCGGAGTGAACCGGGTCTGGCGACAGTTCAATCCGGATGCTCCGGATGAGCGTTGAGTAACGGACATAACCTACATCAGGACCCTCGAAGGCTGGCTGTATCTGGCCGTGGTTGTTGACCTGTTCTCACGTAGGGTTATCAGCTGGTCAATGCAACCCCGCATGACAAAAGAGATTGTCCTGAACGCATTACTTATGGCGGTGTGGAGGCGTAATCCTCAAAAACAGGTATTGGTTCACTCTGATCAGGGCAGTCAGTACAAGAGCATAAGTGGCAGTCGATCCTGGAATCGCACGGTCTGGAAGGCAGCATGAGTCGTCGCGGTAACTGCCACGACAATGCGGTTGCGGAAAGCTTTTTCCAGATACTGAAACGCGAACGGATTAAGAAAAAGATCTACGGAACGAGAGACGAAGCCAGAAGCGATATTTTTGATTACATCGAAATGTTTTATAACAGTAAGCGTCGGCATGGTTCGAGCGAGCAGATGCCACCGGCTGAATATGAAAACCTATATTATCAACGGCTCAGAAGTGTCTAAATAATCCGTGGCGATTCAGGCCACACCAGAAAACTTGATTGTCTAAAACAATACTGCACTGGCATGAAGAACAGCCGCTAAACCAGCCATAGCGATCATAAGATGAATGACGGTAGCAATTGTACATCCGACAGAGGTTCAGAATCCTGCTTTCCACCCGCCGCCTAATGTTGCCGACAGCGTATAAACCACGACTATTCCCGGAGATAGGCATATAATGAAAACAGTTATGAAATACTCAATGCTCATGCACAGCTCCTTTACATTAGCTTGTAACTTATGCTGGATGTGTTTACGGGCTATTGACTCAACATGAACTCCATTCAGATGAAATAGTTTTATTGCGTTGATTATTTAATTTTGCTTTTTAAAGCCGAACGTTTATTTGTCAGCTCACATATTTTACTCTATCCTGTGCAGTCATGCTTCCTTTCTTCGTCCGCAACAATCTTCTTTCAAGGTCTATTGTCATAATTCGTTGATTTAGTCTCTGTTTCTCTGCAACAGAATCTATGTTTTTTTCACTTACTGATTTCCGTGAATTTGAATCAGTATCATTACAATCTCTGTTTCTGGAGAGCCCAGAACGCATTTGTGTGTCTTTCGTCACATAACTATCACTGAAAAGCAAGGAGTGGCTGCGACATCAAAAGACGCAATTGAAAATATTAAAGCTAAAATGACCTGTGCCTGAAATACTTTCAGACATAACTTATCCTTAAGATTTTCTTATGCATGCAGGAGTTATTACAATTTCAGATGATAACGATAATACACCTGGCAAGGTTAATACTACAATATCTTAAAATGGCTCTTTACATATATTAACCCGCACTCTGAAAAACCAGATGACTAAACTTTACATTTCCATTTTCGGGGCTCAGATCAAATATAAATTAGAAAACTCAACTTAATATTGTCATCCCAATGACAATTGGGTTAATAGATAACAGAACAGTTATTTTAACATTACCGGGCTTTGGCCTTCAGGTATTTATGTCAGACAACGTCATTATGGAACGTAATCGGATACAGAAGATCAGAACCGGCGAAGATGTGCTGTCTGCGGTTACAGACCGTGTGGAGTGGATATTTGATACCTTTTCTCAGGTTTGCCTGTCTTTTTCAGGTGGAAAAGACTCAACCGTTTTGTTTCATATCGTCGCCACAATAGCCCGCAGGAAACACCGGCGTTTCTCTGTCCTGTTCATTGACTGGGAAGCCCAGTATCAGTCCACGATTGAGCATGTTCAGAAAATGAAGGATCTCTACAGTGATGTGACGGAGACGTTTTTCTGGGTGGCTCTTCCGCTGACGACTGTAAATGGTGTTTCACAGTTTCAACCGGAATGGATCTGCTGGGAACCCGATGTGGAGTGGGTCCGTCAGCCACCGGCAGATGCCATTACTGATATGGCGTATTTCCCCTTTTACCGTTACGCCATGACGTTTGAAGAGTTTGTCCCAGCGTTTTCGACATGGTTTACGAGCAATCAGTGTGGAGTGGCCATACTGACCGGCGTTCGTGCTGATGAATCCCTGAACCGGTTTATAGGTCTTACCAGCCAGCGAAAGCTTCGTTATGCCGATGACAAACCCTGGACCACTGCATCTCCCGCGGGGTTTTCCTACACGATGTGCCCCCTGTATGACTGGAAAGCCCGGGACATCTGGATTTACCACGCCCGCACGGGCGCCATTTACAACCCACTGTATGACCTGATGTACAGAGCCGGCGTCCCACTGAGGAATATGCGGGTCTGTGAGCCTTTTGGCCCCGAACAGCGCCGCGGTCTGTGGCTTTATCATGTACTGGAGCCTGAAACCTGGGCGAGAATGTGTGCCCGTGTGTCCGGCGCGGCCAGCGGGGCCATTTATGCTAATGAAAGTGGCGCTTATTTTGCATTGCGCAAACGCATCTCTAGACCAGCACATCATACCTGGCGTAGTTATGCCATGTTTCTTCTCGATGTCATGCCACAGAAAACAGCCGAGCATTACCGGAACAAGATAGCGGTATACCTGCGCTGGTATCAGACGCACGGTTACCCGGAGGATATTCCGGATGAACAGGAGAATGATCTGGGCAGCAGGGATATTCCCTCCTGGCGGCGGATATGCAAAACACTCATCAAAAATGACTTCTGGTGCCGGACCTTATCTTTCAGCCCGAATAAGCCCCGGCATTACGAACGTTATCAGGCGCGTATGAAAAAAAGGAGGAAGGAATGGGGGATATTGTAACCAGGGAACAGGTGGCCAGTCTTATTACCCGGTATTTCAGTCAGCAGATTTCAGATGAAGAAAAAGTTGCTGCCCTCAATCATTTTCGTAAAACGCTTCATGAGCTTAGTCCCTTTACCCGGGAGCCTGTAGACCTGGTGTTGTGGGTGAAAGCCAGCGAAGTGGTGGCCAACGATTACAACCCCAATGTTATGGCTGCCGGAGAGAAAAAATTACTGCAGCACTCACTGCAGGAAGACGGTTTTACCCAGCCCGTCGTGGTATCTGAAGAGAAAGATCAGTTTCTGGTCGTGGATGGTTTTCATCGGCAACTGCTGGGCAGACGCGCGTCAGGGGTAGGAAAACGCCTGAAAGGCTGGCTGCCCGTCACCTGTATCAATCCCGAACGAAAGGGACAGGCGGAACGAATTGCCTCTACGATCAGGCATAACCGCGCCCGAGGGAAGCATCAGATAGCGTCGATGTCAGATATCGTCAGAGACCTGGCCCGTCTCGGATGGGCAGATGAACGTATTGGTAAGGAGCTGGGAATGGACAGGGACGAAGTTCTTCGTCTGAAACAGATAAGTGGACTGACTGAATTATTTGAAGAAGAGGATTTCAGTCCGGCCTGGACGGTTCGCTAAATTGGACAGCATCGTATCGCACCTAAAACTATTCCGGGCGGTGACTTGTCGTCCGTTAATTCTGTAATTAAGGATGATGTGTCATGTATAAAATCAGTACATTAACCGCAACCTTGTTGTTTTTATTTTCTTCTGGCGTGGTGAAGGCTGAAAGTAATTTTACGCTCGGAGTGGGAATTGCATCGCAATCTTAACAAGCACACTACCGGCATAAGTGTTCAAAGTTCGAAGAAACTCAAGCAATTCATCCAGGGATAAAAAGCATAGTGCTCTTTCTCATGAGGAATCACAGCGCTGGCTAGATCTGGTGCAGGACTGCCATTCAGACCTCTCCACAACGCTGGCGCACCTTGCGGACCTTTTCAGTTGCCCCTCACGCTTCAAATTTCGAAAGAACAGCAAGCAACTCCATCGGTTTGATATCTTTGATTGGCCGGTGGCCTATATAAGGAAATACATCCTTCTCAAAGGTTCTCATCATCTCCTCACGCCAGGAGATAGACTAGCGATCATAGCGACGCTGATATCACTCCTGAGTGATAGCCTCAAACGAATTTTCAGCGTCCTGCTTGCGACTGAGCTTCTCCATTTTTCTTTCGAGATAAGGGGCGTTACCAGCTGCTAATATTCTTTTAGCATCCTCACGCTTACTTCTGGCCTCAGCTAAAGAAACATCGTGGTAAATGCCAATAGCGAGCAGCTTCTCTTTACCTAACGAACGGTATTTGAGACGCCAGTATCTTTTATCGTTGGAATTAACCAGCAGGTAAAGACCACCACCATCAGCCAGTTTGTAGGGCTTCTCTTTGGGTTTTGCAGTTTCAACTTGACGAGCAGTCCGCTTCATTGGGGGTACCTTTCAGCAGGGGAGACAATAATCCCCCCATTGATACCCCCACATTGTGCTTGACCCTAGGGAAGTACAATTGAGTTCAATAGGCTAATAGAATGCTATAATCGCTTATTTATCAAAGGAAACTTGAGGTGGGTAGACTTCAGGATACTTAAGTTTGGAGCGGGCGAAGGGAAATCACCCCCGCTCCAAAGATCTCGTAATCCCATGGATTTATTAACAAAAATTTGATGCATTGTAGGAGGGCTTTGTAGGAAGAACTACAACGTTTTGCAAAGCTCCATTCCTTAAAGCGGGCACTTATCAAGGCTACGGCAAAAGTAGTAGTTTTTTGAAGATGTTACAGAAACACGGTTCAATTCGCGCACTTCTTGAACACGAAGATTCCTGTCAGGAGCATTACCAAAAAATACATGTCGGGGAGAAACAGGGATAAAAGGCACCAAACCATCACTATCACCAGGATAGTAATCAGCAACTAAAAATTCGCCCCTGCTAGCGGTCCATAACCCCCACGTTATCGGTTCCATTAAATGGCAAATCTTATCGAGCATAATTTGTATCTCTATACCTTTAGCGAAGTGATGCGGAAAACTACCTCCTTCTAAAACAAAGGTCGCATGTTTACTTTCTATAATTTCTTGTTCATCGATAGTGAGCGAATCCCCTGAAACACCATTAAGTTGCCAATCCTTTTTCTCGTTATCTCTTGACTCCCCTCTTAGACGCCACAAATGGAAATAACGGCTAATGGCTGCATGATTTCTGTCGCTGATAGGGGTATTAATATTATCTATAACCTGAAAAAAATCCGTCTCAAAACCATGCATATAACCTTTTTCAGCTCGTTGATCCCAAGCTCGTTTCGCGCAAAAAATCGCGGCATCTGGCTTACGCTGCACCCATTGAGAAATTGATTTATCAAAAACGTCCACTAAACCTTTTTCACCGGCAAACTTTTTTATGCAATGCGCTGCGTGGATATGTTGATCAACGACTAATTGATGAGGATTTCTTTTTTGAACTCTTCTGAAATTTGGCTGTGTCATAATGATTTCCCAGGCGCCCATAACCGAAACATCGACGCAGACTCACAGCTAGGTGAGATATTAAGGTCTCTCCTCATCTCGATAAGCAGCAACGACAGTAACTCATCATGACGTTCAAGGGTTCGGCTCGGATTGCTTGACTTTGTTTCGTCCTGAAACGCTTGCAGGGCCTTGATCACTGATGCGGGCGCAACGAGATTAAGGTTGTTGCAAGCTACGGCAAACCGCTTTTGTCCCTGTAAATTGTTATCGCCTTCAAGAATGTCACTCAGACTAGAAATAAGTTCTTTATAGTGATCTAAGCGTTCTTTTCGCAACTCAGCATCTCGTTCACGTTTTTTTGTGAGCCAGTAGCCAACGACTGCAACTACTAATGCCGTAGAGGATGCTATTACTGTCGTGACAATTTCAAAAGCCATCAACTCAACCCCGCGATATATCAATTCTCTTCTCAGATAAACGCCACTGTAACGCCTACGTAACGCACCTGTATTTTGATGTTTTATTAACTGTCATAGGCAGAAAAAGGCTGATGACACGGAAAGCTATCAAGATTGAATGAACACTGTTCATTCACACTACCTTAGAATTCATAAACTTATACCTGAGCTATTTTCTCAGTTTGTCCCAACGCACCGCTGACACAATGCCCCAATTACCGCTGGCATTGGGCCTACGCCATTTTGCTGTCTCCATGCTACGCAGATACTCAAGAGCCTCTGAAAACGTGCCAAAACGCTTCTGAGCGGTCTTATCGCCTACACCAAAGGAGCCATCTCTCGAACTCGCTAGTCCGGGGTGAAAACACGAACCATCGGCCGCGAATGGAACCAACAGTTCCGGGTCGTTATCATCAGTTGAGCCAGACGCTAACAACTGCCACGGCTCAACGCTCAGAGCGTTAGCCAGCACCTCAATCGCATCCAGAGACGCATTAGAACCACCGCGTTCAATGCGGCTCATATAGCTACGTGCGAACCCACACCGATCAGCAAACGCTTCCTGGCTCATTCCGGTGGCAATGCGCAGTTCTTTTACCCGCTCGCCAAACTGTATTCTCAGGGATTTTTTCATGCACTGAATGTGCAACTTTGACCACTGTAAGGCCACGCTCCATATGAGACATTTTGAATCCACCCTCTCGTCAGCGAGCTTAGTCACTCGCATTCATCGCCTGAATCATGACAATCCTTACTGATTCAAAATAAACACCAATAGTGACATTTAAAGCCTAATAAGTATGATGATCATCATCGGTTGGGCGTCACCAGCGTTCGCTATCAGGCGCGATGTGGTTTGGAAAGTGAGGGAATCATGGCGGGAGCAGACTTTTTATTACCGATTTCAGCGGGAGCCGCGCTTAGCTGGGCCAGCTATAGTGTGGTCGCTCATGTTGTATCAAAACGGCAGATCAGCACACTACGCGCAATTGCATGGGGGGCTCTGGGCACTCTCTCATTGGTGCTGGGCGTATGCGCCTTTTCCGCTGTAGGTGCAGAACAACCGCTAACAAAACAAAACGCCTTATGTTCAGGTAACAGCCCGGAATGCTATGCGAAAACGCACCACAACCCGGTCAGGGAGTGCAGGCAGGTAATGGACAAGAAAGCGACGTTCCCTCATGTATGGTCAGGCAACGAAGATCAATCGCGATTCACCACCTACCTCTGGCACGACGAGAACAAACGAACTATTCAAATGTTCGGACAACAAGCTAAGGCGATTAATAGCCTTGGAATGCAAACACCGCTTCAATATTTTTGTGTTTTCAACGCCAACACTGGGGAAATCATCGCGGCTTCATTTGAGTAACCACCATTAGCCCCCCGGACTCATAAGTGGGGGCATTCAACCTCGACGATCTTCTTTGCTGCCCTTACCGGAAACGGTGCCACAACCTTTTTCACGCTTTGAATCTCACACGCTAACCAACCCCAAACTCGCGGTTGTGATGAAAAGTTAGAAACGTTTAAAGCAACGTAGCTATAGTGGCCCTGGAAACGCCGTATTCACGCGCTAAAGCACTTACACTGGTTCCACTATTCTTTTTCTCTATAATCGCTCTACGGGCTTCTGGCGCGATTTTAGACGGTCTTCCCAGCTTCTTACCTTCAGCTTTTGCTCGTGACAATCCCGCTTGAGTGCGTTCAATCAAAAGATCGCGCTCCATCTCTGCAACCGCTGCCAGCATCGACAACAGAAGCTTACCCGCTGCGGAGGTGAGATCAGTCGTGCCAAGCTGGTGGACAATAACCTTGATATTACGGTCAGCCAGCGCCCTTACCGTTTGCAGGACGTCAATCGCATCACGCCCCAGACGGTCTAGTTTTGCAACTACCAACGTTTCACCATCGCGGATTTTGCTGAGCATTTCAGAAAACGCTTTACGTTGCATTGCCGGAACCTTCCCGCTAACAACATCGGCAAACCAGTAATCAATTTGCCACCCAGCCTGCCCAAGCTCCAGCCGTTGGTTCTCAGTATCCTGCTGCGATGTCGAAACACGTCCGTAGCCAAAAGTAGCCATTGTTATCTCCCCATCTGACCCCTGCCAGAAAACGAGGCCAACATTAGGATGGCCTGCCAGAAAAGCCAAGGCTATTTTTCCAACAGTGTGAAAGCGTGCAATTGGGAGGTGCCAGAAAACGGTCGTTTGTTGGCATACTTATTAGTTAACAAATGGATATAGGACAATCTAGTCATTAGATAGATGTATAATGCTCCAACCCATTAAGGATAAGAGAAAATCATGAACGAGCTGCCAGATAACCATCGTCGCTGGGTTGCCAACTATTGCGGTGGAAAAATTGAAGAGTTGCAATACCACTTAGCGGCCATCGTAACAGCTTGCGATACATCGATTAACTTATTTACTAGTAACCAACAGGTTCCCGAGTCAAATAGTCAGGCTGTTATTTATGGATTTTCCTCGTTCACGAATGTCATTCAAACGCTTAAAGACTCGATAAAAACAGTTACAGGCAAGCAGTTACCTTGGTCAAAAATACAGCAACTAAGCCATGGGGCTTTTTTTCAGGATGCGCGAAATGCAGCAACGCATGATGGTAATCCTGTCATAAACGCTTGGGTTGACGGAAGATACTACGTCGCCACCAAAATCGTTCGACTTGGTGATAGAGGACAAGTTATCGAAATCCCTGCACCAAATAATGATGTTCGCGCCCTTTGCCTAGAGTTTGCTGATGATTTTTGCCAACTTCTACGTCAAAAACTGCTTGAAACAAAAGAGAGCAATTCTCTGGAAGCCACCCCCTTCACCATGGCTGACCTAGAAGAAGCTTTTACAAACTCCAATTTAATCCCCGACTTTGCTATTCAATTGTTTACAAAGGAAAAAGAGACAATAGCCGAAAGCCTTAAGATTTCTAAACATGATCCTGTAGCACAAGCTATTGTTCGCCTCGATACCTTGCTCAAATATATCAATGAGCAACTAAAAACTGTGCAGGAAATTTAGACTGGATATTTTCAACATGTTAAAAATAGCTGCATTTTACCAACTTTATGATGTGGTTTAATGCGTTCAGAATATGAACGCACCTACATGATATATAACACTTTTATTGAAACTCAACGTGTGCTATGTTGGCCGTGACACCTACCTCATGCGGTAAACCGATCCGGGCAGGTGGAGCATCACCGCTCTTTTGCGGAAAACGTCAGGATGGGAACTCTGCGTAACGTTGATTGTGGTAGGTAGGGCGCGCAAGCGTTTGATGCAGCCAAGCAGAGGGTGAAAGTAGATATCGGCGGATTCTTGAGTAGCTACTTTTGCGCATAATGCATCTTTCAAGAAAGGTCGTCACACCACGAGGAAGACTTGATCTTCATCTGGCAAGGGGAACCGAGCAAACCTACAGGCTATCTTCTCAGATGGCTTTAGGGTTGATATGTCCGGCTTCCCCCCCGAGGAAGGGTTTACATCTTAAAGAACAATTTATGTTTTAACATTTTTAACAATCACACTTTTCTCTTGCTCATTGTATTAAATCTTTCCCTTCAAAAGTAAACCTGCCGTTTTCCCACCTTCGCAACACATAAACCTGAACCGATAGCTGTTAACCCGCAACATGTTCGCGGTGTAAATGCAGCCAGATAAGCTGGGCGCGAAAAAGTGGATCTCCTAGGTTTGCCAGCCCCCCTTTCAGGCATTGCGTCCGAAATTTTCCGTAGCATCGCAACAATCCTTATAAAGGCGGTCTGTCTTCGGCGTTAAATAGAGTTCAGTTTGGGCATTGATTGCCAAAACTGGTAGATACCTGCGACCTTGAAATACTGTATATATAGTCAGCGTCATCAGTAGAAAAGGAAAGCAGATATTATGGGCCGGGAAAGATATAACCTTTCAATTGCAGTGTTCGTCTTACTTCTTAGAGGGAATGAAATCTGCATGCTGCGAAGAAGCAATACGGGGTGGATGGACGGTTACTATAGCTTACCAGCCGGTGGGCTAGAACAAGGAGAACCCCTCTCGACGGCTGCGGCCAGAGAGTTAAAGGAAGAAACGGGAGTCCAGGCATCGCCCGCCGCGCTAACACTTGCGCACACTATGCATGTGTGGACAGAAAACCGTTCATGGATAGGGCTTTTTTTTATATGTAGAGAATGGAGCGGCGTTCCTTTTCTTGCTGAACCAGACAAGCACTCGGAAGTAAGCTGGAAAAATACAGAGGCACTACCGGAAGAGACAATACCTTATGTTCGGCAGGCGATTGTGGCTATAAAAGAGGCTCAGACATACTCAGAGTTCGGCTGGGAAAGCCACAAGTTATCAACGGAGATAACACGTTGAGAACCGTCGAGATACTGCAATACACCTTACGCAAAGGCTCCGGAACTGATTTTCACACCATCATGCAGGAAATCAGCGTTCCCCTACACCAACGCCACGGGATCGATGTCGTGTCGTTTGGCAACTCGCTTCATGACCCGGATTGCTACTACCTCATTCGCACCTTTGACAGCGCTGAAAAAATGACTGCGGTTCTCGATGCTTTTTACGCAAGCGCTGACTGGCGTAGCGGCCCACGCAAAGACATTATCCGCAGCATCGAAACCAGCATTAAAACAGTGATAAGTCTGCCGCAGGAAAGCGTGGAAGGGCTGCGGGTGCAATCGTAGGTCAAATGACTTCTCCAGACGCGTTTTAAGCGCTTCCAAATTCTGCACTGTAAATCCACGACCCTTGATAAAAAACGTGCCACAAAGCTTCTTGGCGCGTTTGGCACATCCTATGATTTATGTCTGCGCCGCGCATTGATGACCGCCTTGATACCCGCTTGCGAATCAAACTGCGCAATATCAGGCAAACTGTAGCTAAGCTGTGAAATCACGCCCAATTGCTCTCCCACATCAGCATCCTTGCGATAGGTTGTCATCGCGGTGGTGCTGCCACGAACATGTCCAACAAGCTGCGCAATCGTGCGTTCATTGTTCTCAAACTCGTCTAGAGCATTGATGAAAGTATGCCGCAGTGAATGGAACGTTTTCTTACCGTCACGGGGGAACCCGAGGACTTTGCCAAAGTAGTTTTCGTTAAACCATTTTGAGGCGCCGGCACGATATCCTTTGAGTTTGTTGTGCTTCAACTCAGGGAAAAGACGATCATACCCGGCAGCTTTCAGTGCATCTACATACTCCAGCAACCCTAGTTCGATAAGTCGCGGATGAATTGGAACCTGACGGATCGCATTCACCGTCTTTAATGATTTATCGCCGCCAGCCTGTGCCTCTTCATCCATCACCTTATCCGGCGCATCAAGGTTAAAATCAATATAGGCAATACCGTTTTTATCTTCGCGAATATCCGCCAGATAAAGCTGGCAAAGCTCATTGATGCGCCCGCCCACATATAATGCCAGCAGAGGCAACCAGTAGTGAAACGGGCGGAAGCTTGTATAACGTCCGTATTGATTGGGCGTTCCCGCGCCTTTCTTAAACCAGTCAGCCGAGAAAATTTGCACTAGTTCATCATCGGTGAAGAGGTCGCGGCGATCCTGCTCACGCACCATCACACGGCGCTGAGCCAGAACATTCTCAGCAGGGTTATCAAAAAGATAACGTTCACTCTTCGCCCATTTGAGCATAGAACCCAGTGACTCAATATGCCTGCCAATGGCATCTCGGCTCATAACTGGCTGACCATCAGCGAGCGCTATTTCAATAAGCTTTTGCGTATCTGAAATCTTGTATTTTCGCCGCATCAAATACAGATTACCGGGCATATTCTGCATTTTGGTGACGTAATCTTTCACTATGTCACGATTCAGTTCACCTAGAGTTAAATCGCCCATGACCTCTGTGAAGTGTTCAATTCTGGAACGAATTTTCCCCTCACTGGCCAACTTGATATCACCCGTATTTTTATAGACCAAAAACGCTTCCAGCAATGCTGAAACAGTCATGCTGGCATATGTCGGGTTGCAATACGGGTTGATGGTAGCGGCCACAGGAATCGCTGGTGTTACAACTGCCGGAGCACATGGCAGAGCACTTAATTTTGGCTCTGATTTCGTAAGCGCCTTATCCCAGGCGCTACGTAGTTTTTCAGCCTGCACGTTGTTGATGAACAAAGAACTTGCGTTCAGCGTCACCCCGGGTAAATCCAACAGCCAGAGAGAAAGCGGATTGCCATTATTAGCTCTGAATGCAGTGGCCTCAACCTTTCGTCCGTTCAGCAATTCAACAAGCGCAAACTGCGGTTGGTAAAGCTGCATATAACCGTTTACCGCAGCCTCGGCATGCGCAACGTTGTTTAAAACGAATCCATGCGTGTCAGGATCACGGTCAAGCGTGCTGAAATCATCAATCAGGAAGCCACGCTGATTCGACACAAGGGCATAAAGCGGCACATTGTCTGCCAGAAGATGTTGGACGACAGTCTCAAGCCCAACACCAAACGAATCGCAAAACAACGCCAGGCTGATTTTGCCAGCGCCAGTCAACAATGGGGCATTGCCCCCGATTTTCTCTTTATCCACTTGCCTGAACTCTTCCAGAGACGCATACCACTTCTCCAGCAAACGCGCGGCAATAGCTCTGGCATTTGCAAGGTGGGTTGTGCGGGTAGATGCATGAATTTCACGCTGCCCTATCAGGGCACGATAACGAACCGGAACGGTGATCCGCAGAACATAGATACCGCTTGGACGTCGATAGAGATTATCACGCTGCGCCATCGGCTGTATGAACCCTTTGTAGTAGGATCACGAGCGCCGTCACGTATGAATCAGAAAAAGGCTCAGGAATGAATACGTTAGGGGAATTCTGGAGCGGGCGAAGGGAATCGAACCCTCGTATAGAGCTTGGGAAGCTCTCGTTCTACCATTGAACTACGCCCGCAAAGGTGTGCGAGGAGCATTATAAACCTTACTCCTCGCCTGGCAAGCACTCTGGGTGCTAAGTGACGATAAAATAACCGGTTAGCACTTCGGCTTACTGCCCTGCGGCGGTAAATAACGCAGCGGATCGATAGCCGTTGCCCGGTAACGAATCTGGAAGTGCAGCCGCACCGAATCCGCATCCGAACTGCCCATGGTGGCTATCTGCTGGCCAATCTTCACGCTCTGCCCGTTGTTGACCATCAGTTTATCGTTGTGAGCATAGGCGGTAATGTAATCTTCGTTATGTTTAATCATAACCAGATTACCGTAACCGCGTAGCTGGTTGCCGACGTAAACCACCTTACCTGCCCCGGCAGCATACACAGGCTGTCCACGGCTGCCCGCGATATCGATCCCTTTGTTGCCGCCCTCTGAGGTTGAATACGTCATGACAACCTTACCGCTTGCGGGCCAGCGCCAGCAGCGTTGCCCAACCGGCGGCCATGATGACTGCGGTACCGCAGAGGAAGGCACCACTTTTGCCGTTTTGCTGGCAGTCGATTTTTTCGTACTGGAAGAGGACGCGCCGCTCACCTTCAGCTTTTGTCCAACTTCGATGGTATAGGGCGGAGAAATTCCGTTCATCCGCGCCAAATCTCGCACGCTGGTACCCGTCATACGCGAAATTCGCGATAGCGTATCGCCACGCTTCACGGTGTAAACCGAACCACTATAGCTGCCTTCTGACGAATTTCCGGCGCAACCGGACAGCGCCAGGCCGATAATCAGGCACATTAACAGTCGTAGTGGAGAAGTGAGTTGGCTTCCTGCTCGCAAAACGTATCCTCGGGTCATCAACGATCGGGAAACCTATGATAGCAGGCTCGCGCAGGATGCCAAACCATCAGGTTGGTGAATAATGGACAAACGGGAAACCCTCCGCCACCAGCTCCATCACCTGTGGACACCAGTTTACCGCCGGGATTTTCACCATTGCCGGGTAGAAAATCTGCGGCGAAGGGAAAACATCCACAACGTAGCATTCATTGAGTTTTTCCGCGCACACTTCGGACGACGGCAGCAATGTCGCCGCCGCCAGCCCCGACTCCAGCCAGTCAAGAATCACCCCCGGCTGAGTGATATGCATAATCACCTTTGGGTTAACGCCCGCTTTACGGAACAGATCGATCAGCATCTCATAGGTGCCAGAATCTTTCGCCCGGTGTAGTAACACCAGCGGCAACCCACCCAGTGCGTTGTAATCAAAGGGATTCGTCGGTGGTGACGGCAGACATTTTTTGTTGATCACCGCCACCAGCTTCACAGGGTCAAACGAGACAAAGTCAAAGCCTTCGCTACGATAAGGCCGCTGAATAAACGCCAGGTCGATAGCCCCCTCGTTGAGCATCATCTCCAGATGGCTGGAATCGGTAACGGAAATATTGACCTCAATTTCCGGGTAACGCTGATACAGTGCCAGCAGCAGCGGCTTGAAGTAGGACTGGAACAGGTGGCTCATACCAAAGCGGAACTGTAGGCGATCTTTCTGAGCAATTTCCATCGTCTCGCGCGCGGTGTCCTCTACCTGGCGCAAAATCTCACAGGCTTTTCGATAGAGGAAAAACCCCGCTTCGGTCGGTTCAATGCGGTTGCCGCGGCGCAAAAACAGCGGCGTCTGCAGCTCGTCTTCCAGCTCCTGAATGCGCTTACTCAGCGGCGGCTGCGCCATGTTCAACACCCTGGAGGCCTGGCTTATCGAGCCTTGCTCAACCACCCGGCAGAAATACCGTAACCGTTTTAAATCCATTTGTCCCCCATACCTGAAATGACTTTGCCCTAGTGTACGCACGATACCCCCAGCGGGTGTAGCCACATCTTTTTGATCTACCCTGCCCTGGCGAAACGGTATTTGCCCCTATTGTGAGTAAGGAATAGGGTGACGGCAGAAATTCTTCCCGAATATCAACAGGAATCCACCGTGAAAAATAATACTACCGTACGCGACCTGCGCTCTGCGCTCGCGCTGCTGAAAACGCTGCCGGGTGAATACGTTGAAACCGACACCGAAGTTGACCCGCATGCCGAACTCTCCGGCGTATACCGTTACGTTGGCGCCGGTGGCACCTGCCAGCGTCCAACCCGTAAAAACGGCCCGGTCATGATGTTTAATAAAATTAAAGGTTTTGACGATATCAGTGTCGCCATCGGTATTAACGGCTCGCGTAAACGTGTCAGTCACTTCCTGAACTGCCCGCCGGAAAGACTGGGGCATCTGCTGAAAGACTCCGTACAGAGCCCAATCCCGCCGGTACTGACAACGGAAAAAGCGGTAGCTCAGGAAGTGATTCATCTGGCCACCGATGCTGATTTTGACCTGCGTAAGCTGCTGCCCGCGCCGACCAACACCGAAGAGGATGCCGGTCCGTACATCACCATGGGGCTGTGTTACGCCTCCGACCCGGAAACCCACGAGTCTGATATCACCATTCACCGTCTGTGCGTGCAGAGCCGCGATGAACTGTCAATGTGGCTGACTCCGGGTCGCCACATTGATGCATTCCGCATGAAAGCAGAGGAGCTGGGCCAGCCGCTGCCAATCTCCATCAGCATTGGCGTTGATCCGGCTATCGAAATTGCCGCCTGCTTCGAGCCGCCGACCACGCCGCTGGGCTTTGATGAGCTGAGCATTGCCGGTTCCCTGCGCGGGCAGGCCGTAGAAATGGTGAAATGCCTGACTATCAACGAAAAAGCGATTGCCCACGCAGAAATCATCATTGAAGGTGAACTGCTGCCAAATGTGCGAGTTCGCGAAGACCAGAACACCGACACCGGACGCGCGATGCCTGAATTCCCTGGCTATACCGGTGAATCGAAAGACGCGCTGCCAGTGATTAAAGTGAAAGCGGTCACCCATCGTCACAGCCCTATCTGGCGCACCACTGTCGGACCCGGTGAAGAACATGTGAATATGGCAGGTATCCCGACCGAAGCCAGCATTCTGGATATGGTGGGCCGCGCGATGCCGGGCAAACTGCTGAACGTCTTCGCTCACTCAGCGGGCGGCGGCAAACTGCTGGCGGTGATGCAGTTCAAGAAATTCTCCCCAGCCGATGAAGGTCGTCAGCGTCAAGCTGCGCTTCTGGCGTTCTCCGCATTCCCGGAACTGAAACATGTGATTCTGGTGGACGAGGACGTGGACATCTTCGATAGCGATGACGTGCTATGGGCGATGCAAACGCGCTATCAGGGCGATGTTGATACCGTCACCATTCCGGGCGTGCGCTGCCATCCGCTGGATCCGTCGCAGGTGCCGGAATACAGTCCGAGCATTTTGCAGCAGGGAATGTCCTGTAAAACTATTTTTGACTGCACCGTGCCGTTCCACCTGAAACATCACTTTGAACGTTCTAAATTCAAAGAAGTTGACGTGAAACGCTTCCTGCCTGACTTCGAGTAAGAGGAACAGACAATGACACCACGCATCATCATTGGCATCAGCGGCGCATCCGGTTTTCAGTATGGCGTGAAGGCGCTGGAACTGCTTCAGCCCCTACCGCTGGAGGTTCATCTGGTCGTCTCTAAAGGCGCGGAAAAAACCTGTGAGCTGGAAACGGACTACCGACTGGATGAAGTGATGGCGATGGCGGACGTCGTGCACTCCATTGGCAACCTGGGCGCGGCCATCTCCAGCGGATCGTTCAAAACGCTGGGCATGCTGGTCGCCCCCTGCTCAATGCGAACGCTGGGCGCGATTGCACATTGTCTGACCGATAACCTGCTGACTCGCGCCGCCGACGTGGTGCTTAAAGAGCGGCGTCGTCTGGTACTGCTGGCGCGCGAAACGCCGTTAAATCTCGGCCATATCCGTAATATGGCCGCCGTGACGGAAATGGGCGGGATTATCTTCCCGCCGGTTCCGGCCCTCTATCAACGTCCGCAAACCGCGGACGACATTGTTACGCATAGCGTCAACCGTGCGCTCGACCTGTTCGACATCGACGTGGATAACATTCCGCGCTGGGGCGAAGGCTCACTGCGCCACGACGGCTAGTGCGAAAAGGAAACTCTCATGTTAATCGGTCCTTATGTAAACGGGTCCGCCGTGGTAATTGGCGGACTGATTGGCGCGCTGGCCGGAGGGAAACTCCCGGATCGCGTCAAAACGGCGCTGCCGATGACCTTCGGGCTATGTTCTGTCGGCCTGGGCATTACGCTGGTGCTAAAGGTGAAGTATATGCCAGCGGTTGTGCTGGCGATGATTGTCGGCGCGCTGCTTGGTGAGTTGCTGCATCTGGAAAGCGGGATTGGTAAAGCCGCCGGGTCGACACGTGGTCTTATCAACAAAGTCCTGCCACCGGTACAAGGCTTAAGCCACGACGAGTTCACCGAGAAGTTCGTCGCCATTCTGGTGTTGTTCTGCGCCAGCGGTACGGGCGTATTCGGGGCGATGACCGAAGGGATGAGCGGCGATCCGTCAATCCTGTATATCAAAACCATTCTCGACCTGTTCACCGCTGGAATTTTTGCCACCCTGCTGGGCTTCGCGGTCATGACCATTGCCATTCCACAATTGGTGATCCAGCTGGCGCTGGCAATGCTAGCGGTGTTTCTGCTGCCGATGATTACGCCGTCGATGATGGCAGACTTCTCCTGCGCGGGTGGGCTACTGATGGTGGCTACAGGGTTACGCATTTGTAACATTAAGCTCTTCCCTGTTGCTAACATGCTGCCAGGGCTTGTTTTGGTAATGCCTTTTTCCCACTTATGGGCTACGCTGGTTGCCTGAGTATATGACCCGGTGGGTTTATGCCGGGTCATCTTTCATTTTCAGGAGTTGCCATGGCAGGGGAACACGTCATTTTGCTCGATGAGCACGATCAACCGTGCGGAATACTGGATAAGTACGCCGCGCACACTCTCTCTACCCCGCTGCATCTCGCCTTCTCTTGTTGGTTATTTAACGATCGCGGCCAGTTTCTGGTCACCCGCCGCTCTCTAAGTAAAGTGGCCTGGCCCGGCGTATGGACTAACTCGGTCTGCGGGCATCCACAGCAGGGCGAAACCTTCGAACAGGCGATTGCCCGCCGCTGCCGCTTTGAGTTAGGCGTCGAAATCAGCCACATTACCTCCGTCGCCCCCGACTTCCGCTATCGTGCCGTAGCGCCTAACGGTATCGTCGAAAACGAGGTATGTCCGGTGTATGCGGCCCGCATTACCAGCGCCGTACAGCCAAATGCCGACGAGGTGATCGAGTATCAATGGTGTGAGCTCGACGACGCGCTGCGCGCGCTCGCACTGACGCCGTGGGCGTTTAGCCCGTGGATGGTGATGGAGGCGGCAGACGCGAAGGCGCGTCAGGCATTTATCGATTTCGCCCGAACGTAGCCATCAGCTGCCCGAATCGCAAGCATAAAAAAACCCGGCCATCGCCGGGTTTTTCACCTTTCGCTCTCGCGATTATTTCACCGGACGCATTGCCGGGAACAGAATCACGTCGCGGATGGTATGGCTGTTGGTGAACAGCATAACCATACGGTCGATACCAATCCCCAGACCTGCGGTCGGCGGCAGACCGTGTTCCAGCGCGGTAACGTAGTCTTCGTCGTAGAACATCGCTTCGTCATCGCCCGCTTCTTTAGCGTTAACCTGATCCTGGAAGCGCTGCGCCTGATCTTCTGCGTCGTTCAGCTCGCTGAAACCGTTACCGATTTCGCGGCCACCGATGAAGAATTCAAAGCGGTCAGTGATTTCCGGGTTCACGTCGTTACGGCGCGCCAGCGGAGAAACCTCGGCCGGGTACTCGGTGATGAAGGTCGGCTGAATCAGGTGCGCTTCTGCCACTTCCTCGAAGATCTCGGTCACGATACGGCCCAGACCCCAGCTCTTCTCAACGTGTACGCCGATGCTTTCTGCAATCGCTTTTGCGGAGTCAAAGTTATCCAGATCGGCCATCTCCGTTTCCGGGCGGTATTTCTTGATAGCTTCACGCATGGTCAGTTTTTCGAACGGCTTGCCGAAGTCGAAAGTCTGGTCGCCGTAAGGCACCGCGGTGTGGCCCAGAATATCCTGCGCCAGGGTACGGAACAGGGATTCGGTCAGCTCGATCAGATCTTTGTAATCTGCGTACGCCATGTAGAGTTCCATCATGGTGAACTCAGGGTTGTGGCGAACGGAGATGCCTTCGTTACGGAAGTTACGGTTGATTTCGAACACGCGTTCGAAGCCGCCAACCACCAGACGCTTCAGGTACAGTTCCGGCGCGATACGCAGGTACATGTCCAGATCCAGCGCGTTGTGATGGGTGATGAAAGGACGAGCGGACGCGCCGCCTGGGATCACCTGCATCATCGGCGTTTCTACTTCCATAAAGCCGCGGCCCACCATGAACTGACGGATACCCGCCAGAATCTGAGAGCGCAATTTGAAAGTCTTGCGGGATTCATCGTTAGAGATGAGATCCAGGTAACGCTGACGGTAGCGCGCTTCCTGATCCTGCAGACCGTGGAATTTATCCGGCAGCGGACGCAGCGCTTTGGTCAGCAGACGCAGTTCGGTGCAGTGGATAGACAGTTCACCGGTTTTGGTTTTGAACAGCTTACCTTTCGCGCCCAGAATATCGCCGAGGTCCCATTTCTTGAACTGCTCGTTGTAGATGCCTTCCGGCAGATCGTCACGCGCGACGTACAGCTGAATACGGCCGCCAACGTCCTGCAGCGTAACGAAGGACGCTTTACCCATAATACGGCGGGTCATCATACGGCCCGCAACGGAGACCTCGATATTCAGCGCTTCGAGTTCTTCGCCTTCCTTATCATCAAATTTCGCATGCAGAAGGTCTGAGGTGCTGTCGCGACGGAAATCGTTCGGGAACGGGATGCCCTGCTCACGCAGTGCAGCCAGCTTCTCGCGGCGTGCCTTCATTTCATTGTTAAGATCGACTACCTCGTCAGCGCCTTGTGCGTTTTGTTCAGACATGTTGGTTCCTCATAGCCCTGCTTTCAAACTTGCTTCGATAAATTGATCCAGACTTCCGTCCAGTACCGCCTGCGTATTGCGGGTTTCCACCCCAGTGCGCAGGTCTTTAATACGGGAATCGTCCAGGACATACGAACGAATCTGACTCCCCCAGCCGATATCAGACTTGTTGTCTTCCATCGCCTGTTTTTCCGCGTTCTTTTTCTGCATTTCCAGTTCATAAAGCTTCGCTTTCATCTGCTTCATGGCCTGGTCTTTGTTCTTGTGCTGGGAACGGTCGTTCTGGCACTGGGTCACAATCCCGGTCGGGATGTGGGTAATACGCACCGCAGATTCCGTACGGTTAACGTGCTGGCCGCCCGCGCCGGAGGCACGGTAAACGTCGATACGCAGATCCGCCGGGTTGATGTCGATATCGATATCGTCATCCACTTCCGGGTACACGAACGCGGAGCTAAAGGAGGTGTGGCGACGGCCGCCGGAGTCGAACGGGCTCTTACGCACCAGGCGGTGAACGCCGGTTTCGGTACGCAGCCAGCCGTAGGCGTAATCGCCGGAGATTTTAATGGTCACGGATTTAATCCCGGCCACTTCCCCTTCGGACTCTTCGATGATTTCAGTTTTAAAGCCGCGCGCTTCTGCCCAACGCAGATACATACGCTCGAGCATGCTTGCCCAGTCCTGCGCTTCAGTACCGCCGGAACCGGCCTGGATATCAAGGTAGCAATCGGCGTTGTCATATTCGCCTGAGAACATACGACGGAACTCGAGCTGCGCCAGCTTCTCTTCCAGCGTGTCCAGCTCGGCAACGGCTTCGTTGAAGGTGTCTTCGTCGTCGGCTTCTACAGCCAGTTCCAGCAGGCCGGAAACGTCTTCCAGGCCCTGGGCCATTTGGTCGAGGGTATCGACGATCGCTTCAAGGGAAGAACGCTCTTTGCCCAGCGCCTGCGCGCGTTCGGGTTCGTTCCAGACATCCGGCTGTTCCAGCTCGGCGTTTACTTCTTCCAGACGCTCTTTCTTAGCATCATAGTCAAAGATACCCCCTAAGAACGTCGGAACGCTCCGTGAGGTCCTGAATGCGATTATTTACCGGGTTTATTTCAAACATGGTCTATTTTCTTTTAATGGACGAGAAAAATGCGGTTATAAGAGCGGAATCTTAGCGGATTCCCGCCCTTATTTACAGTGTAAGAGATGCTAAATCGGCCACAGATGCTCGATGATCAACTGTAAGCTCCGGTTGCCGCGAAACTCGTTAATGTCCAGCCGGTAGGCCAGAGTCACTTCGCGCACGCCGTTATCCGGCCAGGCGGTCGTGTCAACGTTGAAGGCGATACCGTCCAGCAGCGGGCCGCCGCCAACCGGTTCAACCATCACTTTCAGGTGACGTTCGCCCACCAGCCGCTGCTGCAACAGGCGAAAACGCCCGTCAAACAGCGGTTCCGGGAACATCTGCCCCCACGGGCCAGCGTCACGCAGCATCTGCGCCATTTCCAGCGTCATCTCCTGCGGACTCAGTTCGCCGTCGGAAAGGATCTCCCCTTGCAGCAGCGCCGGATCCAACCATTCGGTCACCAGCTCGCCAAAGCGGCGCTGGAACTCTTCAAAGCGTTCTTCTTCCAGCGAAAGCCCCGCCGCCATCGCGTGGCCGCCAAACTTCAGCATCAACCCCGGATGCAGCGTGTCCAGACGCTCCAGCGCATCGCGCATATGCAGCCCCTGAATAGAACGCCCGGAACCTTTCAGTTGGCCGTTCCCCGCGGGGGCAAACGCAATCACCGGACGGTGGAAGCGCTCTTTGATGCGCGAAGCGAGAATACCCACCACGCCCTGATGCCACTCCGGATGATACATCGCCAGCCCGCCGGGCAGCTCGGCGCGGCTGCGCTCAAGCTGCTCGCACAGCGTCAGCGCTTCCGCCTGCATCCCCTGCTCTATTTCTTTACGGGTCTGGTTTAAGGCGTCCAGTTCATTTGCCAGCACGCGCGCTTCACCGAGGTTGTCGCACAACAGCAGCGCCACGCCGACCGACATGTCGTCCAGCCGCCCGGCGGCGTTCAGACGCGGCCCAAGCGCAAAGCCCAGATCGCTGGCCACCAGTTTAGCCGCGTCGCGGTTGGCAATCTCCAGTAGCGCCTTGATGCCCGGACGGCAGACGCCCGCACGAATGCGGCTCAGCCCCTGGTAGGTCAAAATACGGTTGTTGACGTCCAGGGGCACCACGTCAGCCACGGTGCCCAGCGCCACCAGATCGAGAAATTCGACAATCTTCGGCGCCGCAATGCCGCGAGACTCAAACCAACCTTTCTCTTTCAGATGGTTACACAGCACCAGCATCAGGTAGAACGCCACACCAACGCCCGCCAGCGACTTCGACGGGAAGGGGCAATCCACGAGATTCGGGTTCACCATCGCATCGGCGTTGGGCAACGTTTCGCCCGGCAGGTGGTGATCGGTCACCAGCACGCGGATCCCGAGACTGTGCGCATGATCGACACCGGCATGGGACGAGATCCCATTGTCCACCGTCATGATCATTTGTGCGCCGCGCGCGTGAGCCTGATCGACCACTTCCGGGCTTAAGCCGTAACCATCTTCAAAACGGTTCGGTACCAGATATTCCACGCTGCGACAGCCCATCGCCCGCAGCGACAGTACGCTCAGCGCGGTACTGGTTGCGCCATCGGCGTCGAAGTCGCCCACCACCATAATGCGCAGGTTATTCTCAAAGGCATCGTGCAGCATCTCGACGGCTTTCTCGACGCCGGTCAAGGTACGCCAGTGCAGCATACCTTTCAGGCCGCGCTCGAGATCGTCCGGCGACTTCACGCCACGGCTGGCGTACAGGCGACGCAGCAGCGGCGAAAGCTCTGCGGGCAAGGTGATGGATTCATCCACCTCTCGGCGGCGAAGTTGAGTCTGTTGTTTCACGCGAATTATTTACCGCTGGTCTGTTTTTGATGTTCGTCGAGGAACGCTTTCATCTCTTTCGGGCCCTGATAGCCCGGCACCATAAAGCCATCGCTCAGCACGATAGCCGGCGTGCCGGTGACGCCAAACTGCACGCCCAGCGCATAGTGGTTCGCGATGTCGATATCGCAGGTCGCCGCCTGCACGCCCTTGCCGTTCATCGCGTCGTCGAACGCTTTATTGCGGTCTTTCGCGCACCAAATAGATTTCATATCCTGCTCGGCCTGGCTTTGCACGCCCTGACGCGGGAAGGCCAGGTAGCGCACGGTGATGCCCAGCGCATTGTAGTCTTTCATCTCTTCATGCAGCTTGTGGCAGTAGCCGCAGGTGATGTCGGTAAAGACGGTAATGACGTGTTTTTCCTGCGGCGCTTTGTAAACGATCATCTCTTTTTCCAGCGCCTTCAGGTGGGTCATCAACAGCGCGTTGGTCACGTTAACCGGCTGCGCGCCGCTTACGTCATACATCGGCCCCTGGATAATGTGCTTGCCGTCGTCGGTGACGTACAGCACGCCGCTGTTGGTCAGCACGGTTTTCATGCCCGCAACCGGCGCGGGCTGAATGTCGGTACTCTGTACGCCGAGCTTAGCGAGCGACTGCTTGATCGCGGCGTCATCTGCGTGGGCCAGGCCGGAGAACGCGGCGGCCAGCAGGGTAAACATCATTAAACCTTTTTTCATAATCCGTCCTTTTAAATCAGCATCATGCGCGTGGATGATGCTGTTGGTGGAGTTGTCGCAGCCGCTCGGTCGCAACGTGCGTATAAATTTGGGTCGTCGACAAATCGCTGTGCCCCAGCAGCATTTGCACCACGCGCAGGTCCGCGCCGTGGTTGAGCAGATGGGTGGCAAACGCGTGTCGTAATACGTGCGGCGACAGCTTTTCGCTGTCGATTCCCGCTAGCTGGGCATAATGTTTAATACGGTGCCAGAAGGTCTGTCGGGTCATCTGCTGCGCGCGCTGACTGGGAAACAGCACATCAATCGCCACACCGTTCAGCAGCCACGGGCGGCCATGTTCCAGCCAGTTTTCCACCCAGTAGACCGCCTCTTCGCCCAGCGGCACCAGACGTTCTTTATTGCCCTTACCGATCACCCGCACCACGCCCTGACGCAGGCTGATGTCGCTCATTGTCAGGCCGACCAGTTCCGACACGCGCAGTCCGGTCGCGTAGAGTACCTCAAGCATAGCTTTATCGCGTAGCTCCAGCGGCTGATCCACCAGCGGCGCCTGCAACAGGCGTTCAACCTGTGCCTCACTGAGATCTTTCGGCAGCCGCTGCGGCAGTTTCGGCGAAGCCAGCAGCGCGCTGGGATCGTCCTGACGTATTTTTTCGCGGTACAGATGCTGGAAAAAGCGCCGCATGGCGCTCAGCAGACGCGCGGAACTGGTCGCCTTATAGCCGCCCTGCTGACGCTCGGCGAGTAAGTTTTGCAGATCGTCGCTCTGAACGCTTTCCAGCGTCAGGTTTCGATGCGCCAGCCATTCGACCACCATGGTCAGATCCCGACGATAGGCGCTGAGGGTATTTTCCGCCAGATTACGCTCCAGCCACAGCGCATCAAGAAACTGTTCAATTCGCGCAAGATCCTTTTCCACTTCGAGCCCTCTGCGTGTTAAATCAGCACCATTATGCCTGAATCAGGCCCCTTTCTGGTACACTAGCCGCATCGTCATCGCAAGAATCGAGAGCAGTACGTCATGAATATCGGCCTTTTTTACGGTTCCAGCACCTGCTACACCGAGATGGCAGCGGAGAAAATTCGCGACATTATCGGCCCGGAACTGATCACATTACATAACCTGAAAGATGATTCCCCGGCCTTAATGGAGCAATACGACGTGCTCATTCTGGGGATTCCAACCTGGGATTTCGGTGAGATTCAGGAAGATTGGGAAGCGGTCTGGGAGCAGTTGGATACGCTGAACCTCGAAGGTAAAATCGTCGCGCTATACGGCATGGGCGACCAGCTCGGCTACGGCGAATGGTTCCTCGATGCGCTGGGCATGTTGCACGACAAACTGGCGACCAAAGGCGTGAAATTTGTCGGCTACTGGCCGACTGAAGGCTATGAGTTCACCAGCCCGAAACCCGTCATCGCCGATGGGCAGCTGTTTGTTGGCCTCGCGCTGGACGAAACCAATCAGTATGACCTCAGCGACGAACGCATTCAGAGCTGGTGCGAACAGATTCTCGGCGAAATGGCCGAACAGTTCTCTTAATGCTTAGTGGGCGCGGGCTGCTGCAGGAGAATCCGCCGCAGATCGCGCCACTCTTCCGGGTTCATGCTATCCGCTGCCAGCCAGAGATGTTGGCGACGACCGCCCGGACGGCGAATCCGCAGCATCATGCCCGAATTCAGCATCCACGGTGCCCCCAGAATTTCCCACTCCTGATTACGCCAGCGCAACCGGGAATCCATCAGCAGCTTAATCTCCCCCTGGTGTGAGTGAATACGTCGTTGGCTGCGCACGCAGTCAAACACCACCAGCGACAATAAAAGCAGCCAGAGCGGGGTGTAGCTCAGCGGCCACGGCATCAGCAGCACAAACGCCGCCACCAGCCCGTGGAGCAGTAAAGAGAGCCACTGTGAGCGCCAGGAGACGCGTAAATCAGATTGCCACAGGACCACGTTCCCGATTCCGTGTCTGAATAAGTTGCACCATGCGCTGAAGGCTAGCATCGGCCGGTTCGCCGTGATTCATCAACCAGTTGAAAAGGTCCGGATCGTCACACTCCAGCAGACGAATAAAGAGGGCCTTGTCTTCATCGCTCAGCGTGTCGTACTCATATTCAAAGAACGGCATGATGGAGATGTCGAGTTCGCGCATACCGCGGCGGCATGCCCAATGGATACGGGCTTTATTATTGATGTCCATAATTTCCTTCCAGCATTACGTTGCTACTAGTTTAACGTGTTTTTTGCAGTTACTTTACTGGAATATCACGTTGCACGCGTCATATTCCAAAAAAAGCCATGCGAAATGAAGGGTTTTCATCTTATTACGCGCCGCTTCGCAGAACGCGCGAACGGCACAAAACGGCCATCGAAAGCGCTTGCAATGGCGGACATCTCTTTTACCATGAACAAATAAGCGCGTTACTCAATTCAGGATATCAATATGGCTTTTACTCCTTTTCCTCCACGTCAGCCCTCCGCCTCCGCGCGTTTACCGCTGACGTTAATGACGCTTGATGATTGGGCGCTGGCGACCATTTCCGGTGCCGACAGTGAAAAGTATCTGCAGGGCCAGGTGACCGCAGATGTGGCGCAGCTTGATGAGCACCAACATCTTCTGGTCGCTCACTGCGATGCCAAGGGTAAAATGTGGAGCAACCTGCGTCTGTTCCGTCGCCAGGACGGTTTCGCCTGGATTGAGCGTCGCAGCGTGCGTGAAGCACAGCTGACCCAGTTGAAGAAATACGCCGTGTTCTCAAAAGTCACCATCGCCGCCGATGATGCGCTGGTGTTGCTGGGCGTTGCCGGATTCCAGGCTCGCGCCGCGCTGGCGAATCTCTTTACCGAGCTGCCGGGGGCCGGGAAACCTTGCCTGCAGGAAGGTGATACGTCTCTGCTGTGGTTTGCTCATCCGGAAGAACGTTTCCTGTTGGTGACCGACGAAGCAACCGCCGAGCGCGTGACCGAGGCGTTGCGCGGTGAAGCGCAGCTTAACAACAGCCAGCAGTGGCTGGCGCTGAATATTGAAGCCGGTTTGCCGGTGATTGATGAAGTGAACAGCGCGCAGTTTATTCCGCAGGCCACTAACCTACAGGCGCTAGGCGGCATCAGCTTTAAGAAAGGCTGCTACACCGGTCAGGAGATGGTGGCGCGCGCGAAATTCCGCGGCGCCAACAAGCGCGCGCTGTGGACGCTGGCCGGTAAAGCCTCTCGCGTACCACAAGCCGGGGAAGATTTAGAACTGCAGATGGGCGATAACTGGCGTCGTACCGGCACGGTGCTGGCCGCGGTACAGCTCGATGACGGCCAACTGCTGGTGCAGGTTGTGATGAACAACGATATGGAAGCCGACAGCGTATTCCGCGTGCGCGACGATGCCAACACCTTAAGCATCAAGCCGCTGCCGTATTCATTAGACGAAGAGTAATTAGGTTTGGCATAACACTGCAATATTCCGTAGGCCTGATAAGCGTAGCGCCATCAGGCTATCCAGTGCCGGGGCCGGATGGCGGTGTTGTCTCATCCGGCCGACAAAAATATATCCCGGGAGAGGCATTTACCTGCCCGGGGTTACGCTGAAGCTAGGCGTGTTGGCCCACGTACAGATAAATCGCCAGAAAATGACAAGCGCTACCGCCCAGTACAAACGCGTGCCAGATAGCGTGGTTGTATGGAATCCGCTTGCAGACATAGAAAATCACCCCCAGCGAATACACAACACCTCCGACCGCCAGCAGCGTCACGCCGCCAATCGCCAGCTTCACCGCCAGCTGATACACCACAATCAGCGATAGCCAGCCCATGGTCAGATAGGTCACCAGCGACAGCACCTTAAAGCGATGCGCGATGGTCAGCTTAAACAGAATCCCCAGCAGCGCCAGGCTCCAGATAACAATCATCAACCCGCGGGCGAGCGGAGAATCTAACCCCACCAGCAGAAACGGCGTGTAGGTACCGGCAATCAGCAGGTAGATGGCGCAGTGGTCGAATTTCTTCAGCCAGACTTTGGCCCGCCGCGAAGGAATGGCGTGGTACAGCGTCGAGGCGAGAAACAGCAGAATCATACTGCCGCCGTACAGGCTATAGCTGGTGATGGCGGTCGCGCTGGCATTGGCGTCAACGGCCTGCACCAGCAACAAAACCAGCCCGACGATGCCGAGCACAAAACCGACACCGTGACTAATGCTATTGGCAACTTCCTCTGCCAGAGAGTATCCCTGCTGAATGAGTGGTTTCTTATCCATTACGCGCTCCGGGCGAACGACAAATCAAGCAACGGCACTAGCGTAACTGAGAATGGTTCCAGTGAACACATGTAAGCTAAAATAAAAAGGTGATTTTTTGTAAAATAAGAATAATCAATAAGTTAACAAACTCATTCAACTAACAGGTGTACGCTTTTTCATTTAATACATTTAAATTCAATAACATAAAAGATGTTCTCACCGGGGTAGATGTCGGTAATCACCTGTTTAAGCTGCGGAAGCGTCATGTTTTCCTGCTCCGCGTGGCGCTCGGTGAGGGTATCCAGGGTTACGGTTGAGGTGGCAAGGACTTCAATTGTGCAGAAGTACCCGTCATCTTCATAGCGCCCGACACGCAAAATATCACCGGTTTTGAAATGGGATTCTGCCGCATCGCGCAGCGTAATGGTCTTGCGCCCGGCAACAATGTCATCCTGAAAGCGCTGAAAAAAAGTGATGTCGTTAGGCTGCATGGTATTATTCCCTTTAGGTTTTCAAATTAACGAGTATCCGCCACCGTGAGCATGTTCTCCCACGCCGCTATCGCCAGCCTCAATAATCTTGAGATGATGGTCTATCACTATGTCATCAAAAATCGCGACACGGTAATGTACATGACCATTCGTGAGCTGGCCGACGCGGCGGGCGTCTCCACCACCACGGTGATGCGCTTCTGCCGCAAGCTCAACTGCGATGGCTACTCGGAGTTTCGCGTTCGCTTCAAATTATATCTGGAGCAGGAAGAACCGCAGCAGACTAATTTCGGCGCCAGTGAAATTATCAGCTTTTTTAAAAGCGTCAATAATGATGAGTTTGATAAACTGCTGGATCGCGCGGTCGACGTTATTCTCGCCTCTGAGCGTATTATTTTTGTCGGCGCGGGGACTTCAGGGTCCTTAGCAAAATATGGTGCGCGGTTCTTTTCTAATATAGGAAAGTTCAGTAACCATATCGATGACCCTTATTTTCCGGTCACCAATGATATGGCCAAAAATGCGCTGGCAATTGTGCTCTCCGTCTCTGGCGAAACCGAAGAGATCCTCCGTTTTGCCAGCCAGTTTAGCCTGCACCACTGTAAAGTCATGTCGATCACCAGCCATGAACACTCGCGTCTGGCGAAGCTGGCGGATTTCAATCTCTCCTGGCACGTCTCGCAAACGCGTATTGCCGGCGTTTACGATATTACGACGCAGATTCCGGTTATCTATATTCTGGAGTCATTAGGCCGCAAACTGGCGAAGAAATTAGCATAAAAATACAGGGTGTTTTTTCGATGTAACATATGCCCTGAGGGGTAATTTGTTATATCGTGACATTTAATATTCCTTTGTTAGACTCCGTATTATTAAATCTAATCTGCGAGCCTGACAAAGATGAAAAAACTGACCTTACCGAAAGACTTTTTATGGGGTGGCGCGGTTGCTGCACACCAGGTTGAAGGCGGCTGGAACAAAGGCGGCAAAGGCCCCAGCATCTGTGATGTGCTCACCGGCGGCGCGCACGGCGTACCGCGCGAAATAACCCAGGAAGTGGTGCCGGGTAAATACTATCCCAACCACGAAGCTATCGACTTCCACGGGCACTACAAAGAAGACATCAAGCTGTTCGCCGAGATGGGCTTCAAATGCTTCCGCACGTCGATTGCCTGGACCCGCATCTTCCCGAACGGCGATGAAAGCCAGCCCAACGAAGAAGGGCTGAAATTCTACGACGACATGTTCGATGAGCTGCTCAAATACAACATTGAGCCGGTAATTACCCTCTCCCACTTTGAAATGCCGCTGCACCTGGTGCAGGAATACGGCGGCTGGACCAACCGCAAAGTCGTTGATTTCTTTGTCCACTTCTCCGAAGTGGTCTTCGAGCGCTACAAAAATAAGGTCAAATACTGGATGACCTTCAATGAAATCAACAACCAGCGCAACTGGCGCGCGCCGCTTTTCGGCTACTGCTGCTCCGGCGTGGTTTACACCGAGCATGAAAATCCGGAAGAGACTATGTACCAGGTGCTGCACCATCAGTTCGTGGCCAGTGCCCTCGCGGTAAAAGCCGCGCGTCGCATTAACCCCGAGATGAAAGTCGGCTGCATGCTGGCGATGGTGGCGCTCTATCCGTTCTCCTGCAAGCCGGAAGATGTGATGTTCGCCCAGGAATCGATGCGCGAGCGCTACGTGTTTACCGACGTGCAGCTGCGCGGCTACTACCCAAGCTACGTGCTCAACGAATGGGAACGCCGTGGCTTCAACATCAGGATGGAAGCCGGCGATGAGGCCATTCTGCGTGAAGGCACCTGCGACTACCTCGGCTTTAGCTACTATATGACCAACGCCGTGAAGGCAGAAGGCGGCAGCGGCGATGCCATTTCCGGCTTTGAAGGCAGCGTGCCGAACCCGCACGTGAAAGCCTCCGACTGGGGCTGGCAGATTGACCCGGTCGGCCTGCGCTATTCGCTGTGTGAGCTGTACGAACGCTATCAGAAGCCGCTGTTTATCGTGGAAAACGGCTTCGGCGCTTACGATAAGGTGGAAGAAGACGGCAGCATCAATGATGACTACCGTATTGACTATCTGCGCGCGCACGTTGAAGAGATGATGAAGGCGGTAACCTATGACGGCGTCGACCTGATGGGCTATACGCCATGGGGCTGTATCGACTGCGTGTCGTTCACCACCGGGCAGTACAGCAAGCGCTATGGCTTCATCTATGTGAACAAGCACGATGACGGTACGGGCGATATGTCGCGTTCACGGAAGAAGAGTTTTGAGTGGTATAAGGCGGTGATTGCCAGCAACGGCGAGAGTCTGTGATTTTTGCCGGATGGCGCTGCGCTTATCCGGCCTACGGAAACTTAACCTGTAGGCCGGATAAGGCGTTTACGCCGCCATCCGGCAATCAAAACGCTATTTTCCGCCCGCCAGCTCAATAAAACTCCCCGTCACATACGACGCCTTGTCGCTCAGCAACCAGACAATCGCCTGCGCCACTTCTTCCGGCTGGCCGCCGCGCTGCATCGGCAGGACGGATTTTACCCGGTCAACGCGCCCCGGCTCGCCGCCGTCGGCATGCATTTCGGTATAGATAAAGCCTGGCCTGACGCCGTTCACGCGAATCCCCTGCGCCGCCACTTCAATCGACAGCCCGGTAGTCAGCGTGTCAATCGCCCCTTTCGACGCGGCATAGTCGACATACTCGCCCGGCGATCCAAGACGCGCCGCGGCCGAGGAGACATTGACAATCCCCCCGCCCTTCCCGCCGTGCGGTATCGCCATGCGCTTTACTGCTTCCCGACAGCACAGGAAATAGCCGGTCACGTTAGTGGTTAACACCCGATTAATCCGCTCAGCGGTTAACGCCTCTACGCGGCTTTGGGTGAACAACACCCCAGCATTATTCACCAACGCCATCAACGGTTCCGGTTGCTTGTCGAGCAGGGCAAACATCGCTTCCACCTGTGCTTCATCGCCAATATCCGCCTGCACCGCAAAGGCGTTACCGCCTGCCGCTGTAATGGTATTGACGACCTCTCCCGCCGCCTGCGCGTTCTGGTGGTAGTTCACCGCCACCGTATACCCTTCCTGTGCCAGCTGTAGCGCGGTAGCCCGGCCAATCCCCCGACTGGCGCCGGTCACTAATGCAAGAGCCATACATTTCTCCCAAAAATAAAGGCGCCGTAGCGCCTTTAGAAGATAGTGCAATCAATGGATTACTGGTATTCGCTCATCGGTACGCAGGAGCAGAACAGGTTACGGTCGCCGTAAACGTCATCAAGACGTTTTACGGTCGGCCAGTATTTGTTCGCCATGCCCGCCGGGAAAACGGCCAGCTCGCGGCTATAACCGTGATTCCACTCGGCCACCAGCTCATTCTGGGTGTGCGGAGAGTTCACCAGCGGGTTATCTTCCAGCGTCCACTCGCCCGCTTTCACGCGGTCGATTTCACTGCGAATCGCCAGCATCGCGTCGATAAAGCGGTCCAGTTCAGCTTTACCTTCAGACTCCGTCGGCTCAACCATCAGGGTACCCGCCACCGGGAAGGACATGGTCGGCGCATGGAAACCGTAGTCGATCAGGCGCTTAGCAATATCCAGCTCGCTGATGCCGGTCTCTTCTTTCAGCGGACGAATATCCAGAATACATTCATGCGCCACGTGGCCATGGCTACCGGTATACAGCACCGGATAAGCGTCTTTCAGGCGGGTCGCAATGTAGTTGGCGTTGAGGATCGCCACCTGGCTTGCCTGCTTCAGCCCTTCCGCGCCCATCATACGGATATACATCCAGCTGATAGGCAGAATAGACGCGCTGCCGAACGGCGCTGCGGATACCGCGCCCTGACGGGTCAGCATGCCTTCAATATGCACCACGCTGTGGCCCGGCACGAACGGCGCCAGGTGAGATTTCACGCCGATAGGCCCCATACCTGGGCCGCCGCCGCCGTGCGGAATGCAGAATGTTTTGTGCAGGTTGAGGTGCGAAACGTCCGCGCCGATAAAGCCCGGAGAAGTAATACCCACTTGAGCGTTCATGTTCGCGCCATCGAGGTATACCTGGCCGCCGAACTGGTGCACGATTTCGCACACTTCACGGATGGTTTCTTCATACACGCCGTGGGTGGACGGATAGGTCACCATGATGCAAGAAAGATTGTCGGCATGCTGCTCCGCCTTCGCGCGCAGATCCGCCAGATCGATGTTACCGTTCTTATCGCAGGCCACGACCACGACCTGCATCCCCGCCATCTGCGCAGAAGCCGGGTTAGTACCGTGGGCAGAACTTGGAATCAGGCAGATATCACGATGGCCGTCGTTGCGGCTTTCATGATAGTGACGAATCGCCAGCAGGCCCGCGTACTCGCCCTGCGCGCCCGAGTTCGGCTGCATGCACAGCGCGTCGTAGCCGGTCAGTTTCACCAGCCACTCGGAAAGCTGACCGATCATCTGATGGTAGCCCTCAGCCTGATCAACCGGGCAGAACGGGTGCAGTTCGGCAAATTCCGGCCAGGTGATTGGGATCATTTCTGCTGCGGCGTTCAGTTTCATGGTGCAGGAACCCAGCGGGATCATCGCCTGGTTCAGCGCCAGATCTTTACGCTCCAGCGAGTGCATATAGCGCATCATCTCGGTTTCGCTGTGGTAGCGGTTAAAGACCGGATGGCTGAGGATCGCATCGTCGCGCAGCATGCTGTTCTGAATAGAGCGGCTGTCGAGCGCCACGTCTTTATCGAGCGTGTCGATATCCAGACCATGGTTTTCACCAAGGATCACGCTAAACAGCGCCAGCACGTCTTCACGGGTGGTGGTTTCGTTCAGGGTCACGCCCACGGCATTAATGATGTCGCTACGCAGGTTAATTTCGGCAGCCTGCGCGCGCGCCAGCACCGCCGCTTTATCCGCCACTTCCACGCACAGGGTGTCGAAGAAGTGCGCATGGCGCAGCTTCAGCCCTTTCTTCTGCAGGCCGGTCGCCAGAATATCGGTCAGGCGATGAATACGGTTCGCGATACGTTTCAGGCCAACCGGACCGTGGAAGACCGCGTACAGGCTGGCAATGTTGGCCAGCAGCACCTGAGAGGTACAGATGTTGGAGTTAGCTTTCTCGCGGCGAATGTGCTGCTCGCGAGTCTGCATCGCCATGCGCAGCGCGGTATTGCCCGCCGCATCTTTCGATACGCCGATAATACGGCCCGGCATGGCGCGTTTGAATTCATCTTTAGCGGCAAAGAATGCCGCGTGCGGGCCACCGTAGCCCATCGGAACACCGAAGCGCTGGGCTGAGCCGAAGACAATGTCCGCGCCTTGTTTACCCGGCGCAGTTAACAACACCAGCGCCATAAAGTCAGCGGCAACGCTCACCACCACTTTGCGGGATTTCAGTTCTGCAATCAGTTTGCTGTAATCATGCACTTCGCCAGTAGTACCCACCTGCTGCAGCAGTACGCCAAAGACGTCCTGATGCTCCAGCGCTTTGTCGGCGTCATCGACGATAACGTCAAAACCAAAGGTTTCCGCACGAGTACGAACCACGTCCAGCGTTTGCGGATGGACATCAGCCGCAACGAAGAAGCGATTTGCGTTCTTCAGCTTGCTTACGCGCTTGGCCATCGCCATCGCTTCTGCGGCGGCAGTCGCTTCATCCAGCAGGGAAGCGGAAGCCATATCGAGACCGGTCAGATCCAGCGTAACCTGCTGGAAGTTAAGCAGCGCTTCAAGGCGGCCCTGAGACACTTCCGGTTGATACGGAGTATAAGCGGTGTACCAGCCTGGGTTTTCCAGCATATTGCGCAGGATAACCGGCGGCAGCTGCACCGGGGTGTAGCCCATGCCAATGTACGACTTAAAGCGCTTGTTGCGACCCGCAATCGCCTTCAGCTCCGCCAGCGCGGCGAATTCTGTGGTGGCCTCGCCTACCTGAGGCGGCGTGGCAAGCTGGATATCTTTCGGCACGATCTGTTCAATCAGTGCGTTGAGTGAATCCGCGCCAACCGTTTTGAGCATCTCTTGCTGCTGCTGGGCATCCGGCCCGATGTGACGTTCAATAAACGCGCCACGGTTTTCAAGCTGGCTTAAAGTCTGTGTCATGAGCGATGGTTCCTGAAACGTGCGGTGAATCGTGATTGTCTAACTGACCTGCCCGGTGGCGCTCCGCTTACCGGGCCTACAAACAACGCCGAATACGCAAAATAATTCGTGCTGCAGGAAGGCGGCAAGTAAGTGCATGCCCAGGAGCGTACATAAGTACGTGACTGGACTGAACGAACGCAGCCAACGCGCCTGCAGCGCGAAGTATGAAGCGTATTTACTCGTCTTCTAATAATGCTTCGTATGCGGTCGCGTCCAGCAGTGCGGCAACTTCCGCCTCGTCGCTGGCCTTGATCTTGAAGATCCAACCGCCGGCGTACGGTTCGCTGTTTACCAGCTCCGGTGAATCACCCAGTTCTTCGTTAACCGCAACGATTTCGCCGCTGATTGGCGCGTAGATATCGGAAGCCGCTTTCACGGACTCCGCTACCGCGCAGTCATCGCCCGCGCTGACGGTCGCGCCGACTTCCGGCAGGTCAACAAACACCATGTCGCCCAGTAACTCCTGCGCGTGCTCGGTGATCCCCACGGTGTAGCTGCCGTCGGCTTCTTTGCGCAGCCATTCGTGTTCTTTACTGTATTTCAGTTCTGCTGGTACGTTGCTCATCAAAAAATCTCCAGAATAATAATCGGTTACGCCACGGCCTTGCCGTTACGTACAAAAACAGGTTTGGTGACCTTCACCGGCATTTCACGGTTACGGATTTGCACAATCGCCGTCTCGCCAATGCCCTGAGGGACACGAGCCAGCGCAATACTATGGCCTAAGGTCGGCGAGAAAGTCCCGCTGGTGATCACACCTTCACGCGCATTGCCGTTATCATCGGTAAAACGCACCGGCAGTTCGCCGCGCAGCACGCCTTTTTCGGTCATCACCAGGCCCACCAATTGGTCAGTGCCTTTCTCGCGTTCCAGTTCCAGCACGTCGCGACCGATAAAGTTGCGATCGGCCGGTTCCCAGGCGATGGTCCAGCCCATATTCGCCGCCAGCGGAGAGACGCCTTCGTCCATCTCCTGGCCGTACAGGTTCATACCGGCTTCCAGACGCAGCGTATCGCGCGCGCCCAGGCCGCAAGGCTTCACCCCTGCCTGGACCAGTTGCTGCCAGAAATCCGCCGCCTGCGCTTTCGGCAGGGCAATTTCATAGCCCGCTTCGCCGGTATAGCCGGTGGTGGCGATAAAGAAATCGCCCGCCTGCACGCCAAAGAATGGCTTCATGCCTTCTACCGCGTGGCGCTGTTCATCGCTAAACAGCGTGCCCGCTTTCGCCTGCGCATTTGGCCCCTGCACCGCAATCAGCGACAGGTCGTCACGAACGGTGATATCAATGGCATAAGGTTCAGCGTGTTGAGTAATCCAGGAGAGGTCTTTTTCGCGGGTGGCGGAGTTAACGACGAGGCGGAAGAAATCTTCGGTGAGGTAGTAAACGATCAGGTCATCAATCACGCCGCCCGATGCGTTCAACATCCCGCTATAAAGCGCTTTGCCGGGTTTGGTGAGCTTCGCCACGTCGTTGGCCAGCAGATAGCGCAGAAACTCGCGGGTGCGCGGGCCGTGCAAATCGACGATCGTCATGTGCGACACATCGAACATCCCGGCGTCGGTACGCACCGCATGGTGCTCATCAATCTGCGACCCATAGTGCAGCGGCATCATCCAGCCGTGGAAATCTACCATACGCGCGCCACATAACACGTGCTGGTCATACAAAGGCGTTTGTTGAGCCATCATGTCCTCGTTGAATATATCGCACCACAAAAACACGCGCCGACGCCCGTCCAGGCACCGACGCAAACGTTCTCTTTTCCCTGAACTTACCACCGAACACCGTGCTAAACCATCAGGAAAAAAGGGACATCACATTAGCTTATGACCAAAAGCCGCCAAAAAGCATACAGAGGAATCAACTGGAAAAAAGCGAATTACACCACATTTAATTAACAATAATGGTTAACAATTCAGCATAAGATAATATTTCATGCGAAAAACAGGGCGACTTTCCCGTAACATAAAATTTGATGGATTAATAAAACTAATGCGAAAAAATGGGTGAAATTAGAATTTTTCAAATGAGGGGGAAGACTCCCGGTGGAACCACCGGGAGTAAAAGTGTGAGCGACTTAACGAAGCCACTCCGGCAGGTCGTTCAGGCCCATCGCCTGACGGATCAGCTGTGGTTTTACGCCGGGCAGCGTATCGGCGAGTTTAAGACCAATATCGCGCAGCAGTTTTTTCGCCGGGTTCTCGCCGGCAAACAGTTCACGGAAGCCCTGCATTCCCGCCAGCATCAACGCGGCGCTGTGCTTGCGGCTGCGTTCGTAGCGACGCAGATAGAAATGCTGGCCGATGTCTTTCCCCTGCGCATGCAGACGTTTGAGCTCTTCAATCAACTCGGCGGCGTCCATAAAGCCCAGGTTAACCCCCTGCCCCGCCAACGGATGAATGGTGTGCGCCGCGTCGCCGACCAGCGCCAGACGGTGCGCGGCAAACTGGCGCGCGTAACGCCCGGTCAGCGGGTAAACCTGCCGCTCGCTCTCCACCCGGCAAAGACCCAGGTGGTTATCAAAGGCAATGTTCAGCGCTTTGTTGAACTCGCTTTCCTCCGCCTGCTGCATCCGCTGCGCCTCTTCCGGCGACAGCGACCAGACGATAGAACACAGATGCGGATCGCTAAGCGGCAGGAAAGCCAGGATGCCGTCGCCGTGGAAGCTCTGACGTGCTACCGCATCGTGCGGCGCGTCGGTGCGAACGGTCGCCACCAGCGCATGATGCCGGTAGTCCCAGAACGTCAGCGGTATATCGGCTTTGCTTCGCAGCCAGGAGTTGGCGCCATCGGCTCCCACCACCAGACGTGCGGTCAGCATGCCGCCGTCTTTCAGCGTCAGAAACGCTTCGTTTTCGCCCCAGGCGACCTGCTGCAATTCCGCAGGCGCCATCAGGGTGATATCCGCGCTACGCTCGGCTTTCTGCCACAGTGCATGGTGAATAACCGCATTTTCAACGATATGCCCCAGATGGCTGTAACCCATGCTGCGATCGTCAAACGCAATGCGGCCAAAACTGTCTTTATCCCACACTTCCATGCCGTGGTAGCGGCTGACGCGCTGCGCGACAATCGCCTGCCAGACATCCAGCTTTGACAGCAGCTTTTCGCTGCCGGCATTAATGGCGGATACGCGCAGCGCAGGCGGCGCATCGGCGGCCAACGCTTGCGGCAGAGATTGTTCCAGCACGGCAACCCGCAGGCCGCTGCCCTGTAAACCGCAGGCCACCGCCAGCCCGACCATACCACCGCCTACGATGGCAACATCAACACTTTGCACATTCACTCCTTACAGCTCTTAACGGGCGACCCAGCCCAGCGTCCGCTGCGCCAGTACATCACGGGCAGGGGTAAATAATTCCATCGCCATCAGCCCCACGTTGCGCCCGACAACCAGCGGTGCCCAACGGTTAGCAAACAGATGCACCAGCCCATCGGTAACGCCGATGGTGGCGGCTTTATCCTCCGCCCGCTGACGCTGGTACTGGCAGAGCAGCGCATAGTCGCCGATATCCTGACGCGCGGCGTGCGCCTGCGCCAGGTTTTCCGCCAGCGTCATCACATCGCGCAAGCCGAGGTTAAACCCCTGCCCGGCGATAGGATGCAGCGTTTGCGCGGCATTGCCTACCAGCGCCAGACGGTGCGAAACCGTACGTGTCGCGGTGGTCAGGGAGAGAGGGTATACGTTGCGCGCTCCCGCCTGAGTGATACGCCCTAAACGCCAGCCGAACGCACGCTGCAGTTCGTCACAGAAACGCGAATCAGACCAGCCGAGCACCTCATCGTGGCGTTCACGTGGATGGCACCACACCAGCGAGCAGCGGTTCTGCGACATCGGCAGCATCGCCAGCGGACCCTGCTCGGTAAAGCGCTCAAACGCGCGCCCGTGATGCGGGATAGCGGTGGTAACGTTCGCAATCACCGCCAGCTGATTATACGGCTCCTGCTGCCAGTGAATTCCGCAGCGTTCACCTAGCGTTGATCGCGAGCCGTCGGCCGCCACCAGCAGTTTGCCGCGCAGCGTTTCGCCGTTATCCAGCGTGACGCTAACGCCGTCAGTTTGCCGCTCAACCTGCGCCACGCGCGATGGGCAGTGTAGCGTCACGCCGGCGGCGCGGCGCAGCAGGCTGAACAGCCGCTGACCAACGTCGTGCAGTTCAACCACGTTGCCCAGCGCCCCCAGACGGTAGTCCTGAGCCTCCAGCGTGACAAACCCGGCATGACCGCGATCGCTCACGTGAACAGTGGTTATCGGGGTGGCGCAGTCGGCGATAGCTTGCCAGAGATTGATCTTCGCCAGCTGTTGGCAGGTGCCCGCAGCCAGCGCGATCGCCCGGGCATCAAAGCCTGGGTGTTGAGCACCGTCGATATCTGCTGCTTCAATCAGATGCACCGGCAGACGGCCCGCCGTCAGCTGCGATACCGCCAGCGCCAGCGTCGCACCGGTCATCCCGCCGCCGACAATAATCAGGCTCATAGCTGGCGCGCCGCCGCCATCAGCGCTTCGATGTCGTCCGCATCCTTCACGACGCTCGCCGTCAGGTTTTCATTGCCGTCTTCGGTAATGAGGATATCGTCTTCAATACGAACGCCGATGCCGCGATACTCCGCCGGTACGTCGGCATCCGGCGCAATATACAGGCCCGGTTCAACGGTCAGCACCATGCCCGGCTCCAGTACACGAGAACGGTCAGGGCCGTACACGCCCACATCGTGAACGTCCAGCCCCAGCCAGTGGCTCAGGCCATGCATAAAGTACGGACGGTGCGCGTTATCGGCGATCAACTGGTCAATCTCGCCTTTGAGGATCCCCAGGCCGTGCAGCCCTGTCACCATGATACGCACCACTTCGCCGGTGACTTCCTGAATGGAGGTGCCCGGACGGTACAGCTCGAGCGCCTTGTACAGCGACGCCAGCACGATGTCGTAGATAGCACGCTGCGCCGGGGTAAATTTGCCGTTTACCGGGAAGGTACGGGTGATGTCACCGGCGTAGCCTTTGTATTCACAGCCCGCGTCAATCAGCACCAGCTCGCCATCGCGCAGTTCAGATTCATTTTCGGTGTAGTGCAGAATGCAGCCGTTTTCACCGCCGCCGACGATGGTGTTGTAAGACGGATAGCGGGCGCCATGGCGGGTAAATTCGTGAAGAATCTCGCCTTCCAGCTGATATTCAAACATCCCCGGACGGCATTTCTCCATCGCGCGGGTATGCGCCAGCGCGCTGATTTCACCGGCGCGGCGCAGGATGTCAATCTCTTCGCTGTCCTTGAACAGGCGCATTTCGTACACCATCGGACGCCAGTCGATCATCGCGTCCGGCGCGGTCAGATTCTGACGCGAACCTTTGCGCAGTTTATCCAGCGCGGTGAAGACAATCTCGTCAGCCCAGGCATATTCCCCCTGCGCGTGATAAATCACGTCAAGGCCGTTCAGCAACTGGAACAGCTGCTGGTTGATTTCACTGAATGCCAGCGCGCGGTCAACGCCCAGTTTTTCCGGCGCTGCGTCCTGTCCTAAGCGGCGGCCAAACCAGATTTCCGCCGTCAGGTCGCGAACGCGGTTGAACAGCACGCTGTGATTGTGGGTGTCATCGCTTTTAATCAGCACCAGCAAGGCTTCCGGCTCGTTGAAGCCGGTGAAGTACCAGAAATCGCTGTTCTGGCGATAGGGATACTCAGAATCCGCGCTGCGCGTCACCTCTGGCGCGGCAAAAATTAGCGCCGCGCTGCCTGGCTTCATTTGCGCCAGCAGTGCCTGGCGGCGGCGGAGAAACGCTTGCTGTGTCATGACATCTCCTTTCAATCCCTTCGCGCTGCGACGAGCAGAGCAGGTATTATGTTTAGTGTAAGGTTGGTTTCCGGACTTCCGGCGCCGTCGGCTGCGGGTGGGTGAACGTATCGTGGCACAGCAGCGCCGCTACGCGAACGTATTCGATAATTTCTTCCAGCGACATCTCCAGCTCTTCCTGATCTTCATCTTCTTCATAGCCAAGTTGCGCAATATTTCGAAGATCGTCAATGGCTTCGCCCGCTTCTCCCTTCACTTTATCCAGCTTCGGCTGAACCATGCCCAAACCAAGCAGGAAGTGATTCACCCAGCCAGAGAGCGCGTCGGCGCGGTCAAACACGCTGACGTCGTCGCCTTCAGGCAGATAAAGCTGAAAAAGGAAGCCGTCATCTTCCAGCGCGTCGCTGGTAGCCGAATGCATGGAGCGCAGTGATTCAGCAAGCTCGTGGCCAAACGCCAGACCTTCGTTTGTCAGGTCGTGAACCAGCGGCTGCCATGAGCTGTCGTTGTTTCCGCCGCAAAGCAGACCGCTGAGCAGACCGTGCATTTCCGCAGGCGTCAGGCCTACCCCTTGTTGGTTTAACAGCTGGTTCAGCAGGGTGTAACCAGGCATTTCGTTCTGTATAGACATGCGCATTCGTCATTGTTGGGTGGAATTCATGGTATGCTACCACTTTGGACCCTGGAGATACCAGAAAAGGGCTTGTAAGTTCATACCAGGGTAGCTATAGTGTCGCCCCTTCACATCCTGAGAGTGAAGGACGCGCAGTCAATCAGCAGGAAGGTGGCATGTCTGCACAACCCGTCGATATCCAAATTTTTGGCCGTTCACTGCGAGTGAATTGCCCGCCTGAACAAAGAGATGCTTTGAATCAGGCCGCGGACGATCTGAATCAGCGGTTGCAAGATCTGAAAGAACGCACTAGAGTCACAAATACTGAGCAGCTGGTTTTCATCGCCGCGTTGAACATCAGCTACGAGTTAACTCAGGAAAGGGCGAAAACGCGTGACTATGCTTCAAGCATGGAACAGCGCATTCGGATGCTACAACAGACCATTGAACAGGCATTGCTTGACCAGGGTCGCATATCCGATAAGTCAGCACCAAACTTTGAATAACACTTTGCAGTTTACTATGGTAGAGTGACTGTGAAGAAAAAATTTCTCTGAGATGTTCGCAAGCGGGCCAGTCCCCTGAGCCGATATTTCATACCACAAGAATGTGGCGCTCCATGGTTGGTGAGCATGCTCGGTCCGTCCGAGAAGCCTTAAAACTGTGACGACGCATTCACCTTGAACCAAGGGTTCAAGGGTTACAGCCTGCGGCGGCATCTCGGAGATTCCCCTTCTACCTACCGGTCTTATGACGCATCCATCTGAGCAACAAAACTCCCGACAGCACATCCGCCAGATTATCCGGCAGCGTCGTCGTGCGCTCACGCTCCAGCAGCAAATTCTCTACGGCGAACAGGCCGCAGATCGCATGATGGCCTGGCCTCCGGTGGTGATGGCAAAAACCGTTGCGCTGTTTTTGTCTTTTGACGGCGAGCTCGATACCCAGCCTTTAATTGAACAGCTCTGGCGCGCGGGCAAACGCGTATACCTGCCGGTGCTTCATCCGTTCAGCCCTGGTAACCTGCTGTTCCTGCACTACCATCCGCACAGTGAGCTGGTCGTTAATCGCTTGAAGATCCACGAGCCGAAGCTTGATGTGCGTGACGTTCTGCCACTTGCCAATCTCGACGTACTGATAACGCCGCTGGTCGCCTTTGATGAACAAGGGCAGCGGTTAGGTATGGGCGGCGGTTTTTACGACCGCACGCTGCAGAACTGGCAGCAGCACGGCATCCAGCCCGTCGGCTATGCCCACGATTGCCAGCAGGTTGACGCGCTGCCGGTGGAGCAGTGGGATATTCCGCTGCCCGCGGTGATCACGCCGTCAAAAGTCTGGCAGTGGTAGGCCGTTTCAGGCAATTGACAGCGTCGTTTTTTTGACCTACATTCCTCGGTAAAGGGTGAGGGAGGCGAACCTCCCTCCTGCGTTCATACTGTTAATATGCTGGCAGAGCGATGATTAACAGAATCAGCAGTATGATGACCAGTCTCATCATTGTCCCTTTCCTTTCAGGGCCCCTGCTTCGGTAGGGGCTTTGCCGTTTCAGCCCCCTGCTGAGCCCCCATCGTAAATCCCTTTTGCTAAGGGACAATGCGCGGCGGCGCCTTTAATCACCGTTTGCGGCGAGGCTCGTAAATAGGATGTATACGTTGCAGGCAAGCGAAAAAAACGGGCAGACCAATGGCCTGCCCGTTTCATCAGTGCGGGAAAATCAGTACAGCAGGCGAGCGCGAACGGTGCCCGGAATAGCCTTCATACTTTGCAGCGCTTTCTGCGCCACATCTTCTTCGGCTTCAATATCGATAACCACGTAGCCCATCTGCGGCGTGGTTTGCAGATACTGCGCGGCGATGTTAACGCCCTGCTCGGCGAAAATCTGGTTCAGCGCGGTCAGCACGCCTGGACGGTTTTCGTGGATATGCAGCAGACGACGACCGCCGTGCAGCGGCAGCGACACTTCCGGGAAGTTAACGGCAGACAGCGTAGAGCCATTGTCGGAGTATTTAATCAGTTTACCCGCCACTTCCAGGCCGATATTCTCCTGCGCTTCCTGGGTTGAACCGCCGATGTGTGGCGTCAGGATCACGTTGTCGAATTCGCACAGCGGCGAGGTGAACGGGTCGCTGTTGGTCGCCGGTTCGGTTGGGAAAACGTCGATGGCCGCACCCGCCAGATGCTTACGCGCCAGCGCGTCGCACAGCGCCGGAATGTCCACTACCGTACCGCGTGCGGCGTTAATCAGCAGCGAGCCTGGCTTCATCAGCGCCAGCTCTTCCGCGCCCATCATGTTTTTGGTAGAGGCGTTTTCCGGTACGTGCAGGCTCACCACATCGCTCATGTTCAACAGGTCGGAAAGATGCTGCACCTGCGTCGCGTTACCCAACGGCAATTTGCTTTCAATATCATAGAAGTAGACATGCATCCCCAGCGACTCCGCCAGGATGCCAAGCTGAGTACCGATGTGGCCGTAGCCGATAATGCCCAGCTTTTTACCGCGCGCTTCATAGGAGCCCGCGGCCAGTTTGTTCCACACGCCGCGGTGCGCTTTAGCGTTGGCTTCCGGAATGCCGCGCAGCAGCAGCAGCAGTTCGCCAATCACCAGCTCGGCAACGGAACGCGTATTGGAGAACGGCGCGTTGAACACCGGTACGCCGCGTTTAGCCGCCGCTTTCAGATCCACCTGGTTGGTGCCGATGCAGAAGCAGCCTACGGCAACCAGCTTCTCAGCAACAGCGAAGATCTCTTCCGTCAGTTGAGTACGGGAACGCAGGCCGATGAAATGGGCATCACGGGCAGACTCTTTCAGCTGTTCGCTATCCAGCGCACCCTTGTGAAATTCGATATTGGTGTAACCTGCTGCGCGAAGGCTATCCAGCGCCTTCTGGTGCACGCCTTCAACCAGCAGAAATTTAATTTTGTCTTTTTCCAGTGATACCTTAGCCATTTCCCCGTCCCGTCTTTGTTTTACTGATGTTGTGGTGAACGAAAGTTCACCTAAGCAACATATCAAAAAAAATTATTGCGGCAATATGAACGTTTGCGTCGGCAACATGAGGAAGCCTCACGCAGAGGGAAATGCCAGCATAAAATGCTAAACGGGAAGATAAACATGGGATGTTAATCAGGCAGAAGATTGAAATGTGACACAAGTCACCAAATTCAGCCTCAATAAAAAAAAGAGGGGAATTTGTCATTCCCCTGAGTCAGATCATTTAGTAATGGTTTTCACGCCGTCGGCGGTACCAATCAGCGCGACGTCGGCGCCGCGGTTAGCAAACAGGCCCACGGTCACAACGCCTGGAATGCCGTTGATCGTGTTTTCCAGCGCGATAGCGTCAAGGATTTCCAGACCGTGCACATCAAGGATCACGTTGCCGTTATCGGTCACTACGCCCTGACGATATTCTGGACGACCGCCGAGCTTCACCAGCTCGCGCGCCACGGCGCTGCGCGCCATCGGGATAACCTCTACCGGGAGTGGGAAATTACCCAGGATATCTACCTGTTTGGACGCATCGGCGATGCAGATAAACTTGTCGGCCACCGAGGCGATGATTTTCTCACGCGTCAGCGCCGCGCCGCCGCCTTTGATCATCTGCATGTGACCGTTAATTTCATCCGCACCGTCCACGTAGATCCCCAGACGGTCAACTTCGTTCAGGTCGAAAACGGTGATGCCGAGGCTTTTCAGCTTCTCGGTTGAGGCATCAGAGCTTGAGACCGCGCCCTCGATTTGTCCTTTCATCGTGCCCAGCGCATCAATAAAGTGCGCCGCGGTAGAGCCCGTGCCTACGCCGACAATCGTACCCGGCTGTACGTATTGAAGGGCCGCCCAGCCTACTGCTTTTTTCAGTTCATCCTGCGTCATGATCGTTATCGCCTGTGGTGTCATCAACTGCCGCGCATTATAGAACAGAACCCCGGCATAATTCGACCCATGAGCCAGGCGAATAAAAGATGTAACTCGTGAAGAACTTCACAGTAAATGGCAAATTAATTTCGTCTGTATCCAGGGTAAATTTATGTCATAGTGCTTGATAACACCTACAGGGGAGTATTTCAGAGCAATGAAACGTCCGGACTACAGAACACTACAGGCGCTGGATGCCGTTATCAGGGAACGTGGGTTTGAGCGCGCCGCGCAGAAACTGTGCATCACTCAGTCCGCCGTTTCTCAGCGCATTAAGCAGCTTGAAAATATGTTCGGGCAGCCGCTGCTGGTTCGCACCGTCCCTCCGCGCCCCACAGAGCAGGGGCAAAAGCTGCTGGCATTGCTGCGTCAGGTTGAGCTGCTGGAAGAGGAGTGGCTGGGCGACGAGCAAACCGGCTCCACGCCGCTGCTGCTGTCGCTGGCGGTCAACGCCGACAGTCTGGCGACCTGGCTGCTGCCTGCTCTCGCAGACGTGCTGGCAAACTCCCCTATTCGCCTGAACCTTCAGGTTGAGGACGAAACGCGTACCCAGGAGCGCCTGCGTCGTGGTGAAGTGGTTGGCGCGGTGAGTATTCAACCGCAGGCGCTGCCGAGTTGCCTGGTCGATCAGCTCGGTGCGCTGGACTACCTGTTTGTCGGTTCCAAAGCGTTTGCCGAGCGCTACTTCCCGAACGGCGTGACTCGCTCTGCGCTGCTGAAAGCGCCCGCCGTGGCTTTTGACCATCTGGACGATATGCATCAGGCGTTTTTACAGCAAAACTTTGACCTGCCGCCGGGCAGCGTGCCGTGTCATATCGTTAACTCATCGGAAGCCTTCGTACAGCTGGCGCGTCAAGGCACCACCTGCTGTATGATTCCACATCTGCAAATCGAGAAAGAGTTAGCCAGCGGCGAGCTTATTGACCTCACGCCAGGCCTGTTCCAACGCCGGATGCTTTACTGGCACCGCTTTGCGCCGGAAAGCCGTATGATGCGCAAAGTCACCGACGCGCTGTTGGCTTATGGGCATAAGGTGCTGCGTCAGGATTAAACGCGAAGAAAAACCCCTTGCGTTGCAAGGGGTTGGCGGGAATTACTTCGCAGCAGCTGGCGCTGCTGGTGCCGCAGCCTGCTCAGGCTGCAGCTGGAACACCACATCCACCTGGTCATCAAACTGAATAGTCGGCTGCTCGTAAGTTTCCTGTGCCGAAACCGGCGCCGCATCGGCCTTCATCATGCGAACCATCGGGCTTGGCTGGTAGTTAGAGACATGGTAACGCACGCTGTAAACCGGCCCCAGTTTGCTATTGAAGCCTGCGGCCAGAGATTGCGCCTGATGAATAGCATCATCAATTGCCGCTTTACGCGCTTTGTCTTTGTAGGCATCCGGTTTCGCCACGCCCAACGATACGGAGCGAATCTCGTTTAACCCTGCTTTTAACGCGCCATCCAGCAGCGAATTCAGCTTATCCAATTGGCGCAGCGTGACTTCGACCGTACGCACCGCACGGTACCCCTTCAACACGCTTTTACCATTCTGGTAGTCATAATCCGGCTGGGTACGCAGGTTGGCGGAGCTGATATCGTTTTTCGCCACGCCGTTTTGCTCAAGGAAAGAGAGATATTGCGCAACGCGCTGGTCGGCCTGTTTCTTGGCGCTCGCCGCATCTTTCGCGGCAATATTCACTTCGATGGCCAGCGTCGCGATATCCGGCACCGCCGCCACGCTCGCCGTCCCCGACGTGACGATATGCGGGCCATCAGGCAACTCGTTTGCCTGTACGGACATTGCACTAAACCCGATTGCTGCGGCCAAAGCCATCACTTTAAACTTCACTGTTGTATCTCCTTGGTTATCACCCGACAACGGGGGTCTTGCCTGCAAGCTTAGCCGCTGCCAGGAGAAAGTCCATCAGATGAGGCTTAGTTAAGGAGCGCGTGCAGATGTCCAACGCCTTCTTTCGCCAGCTGAAAAGCGATAAGCCACATCACGATGCCCACCACGAGGTTAATAATGCGCTGTGCTTTCGCCGTGCGCAAACGCGGTGCCAGCCAGGCCGCCAGTAGCGCAAGCGCGAAGAACCACAGGAATGAGGCGCTGATGGTCCCCAGCGCAAACCAGCGCTTCGGCACCGCATCCAGTTGGCCGCCTAAGCTGCCCAACACCACGAAGGTATCGAGATAAACGTGTGGATTGAGCCACGTCACCGCCAGCATAGTGGCGATAATTTTCCAGCGCCCCTGCTTCATCACCTCGGCGGTCGCCAGTTCAATATTGCTCCCCATCGCGGTTTTCAGCGCCCCGAAACCATACCACAGCAGAAACGCCACGCCGCCCCAGGTGACCAGGGCCAGCAGCCACGGCGAAGACATCAACAGCGCGCTGCCGCCGAACACACCTGCGCAAATAAGCAGCAGATCGCTCACGGCGCAGAGGAGCGCAATCATCAGATGGTACTGGCGACGAATCCCCTGATTCATCACGAACGCATTCTGCGGGCCGAGCGGAAGGATCATGGCCGCACCAAGTACAAGACCTTGAAAATAATAAGATATCACGATAGTTTTCTTTATGTTGTTCAGGAATGGCGCTGACTATAACGCGATAGAATTATTAGAGGAAATTGATATTTTTAATAGGATATAAATATCTCTAATAACGTTGCACATAAAAATGCCGAACCTCTGTCCGGCATTTTTTGACAGCAAGACGTTACTCTGCGGAAGGGGTTCCCGGCTTCATATTTACATCGAGCTGCGGGTAAGGAAAACTGATGCCGTTAGCGTCAAATTCACGCTTGATGCGCTCCAGCACGTCCCAGTAGACGTTTTGCAGGTCACCGCTGAGGCTCCAGGCGCGCACGACAAAGTTGACCGATGACGGCGCCAGCTCATTCAGACGCACGGTAATTTCGCGATCTTTCAGCACGCGCTTATCCGACTCCAGAATCGTCGTCAGAATCTGCTTAACCTTATCAATATCCGCATCGTAAGAGACGCCGATAATAAATTCATTACGGCGCGCAGGCTCACGCGAGAAGTTAATAATATTGCCGGCGATAATCTTACCGTTCGGGATCACCACAATTTTACCGTCGACGGTACGCATGGTGGTGGAGAAAATCTGCACGTTCAGCACGGTACCGGCCACGCCGCCCAGATCAACATACTCACCCGCACGGAACGGGCGGAACATGACCAGCAGCACGCCAGCCGCCAGGTTAGAGAGCGAGCCTTGCAGCGCCAGACCAACGGCCAAACCGGCAGCACCGAGCACGGCGATAACCGAAGCGGTCTGCACGCCCACGCGACCCAGCGCGGCAATCAGCGTAAAAGCAATGACCGCATAGCGCACCAGTGCCGAAAGGAAGTCCGCCACGGTGGCATCAATTTTACGCGCCAGCATCAGGCGATTGACGGTATTAGAGACAATGCGCGCGGCGATCATCCCCACAATGATTATCGCGATTGCCGCAACGATATTGACCGCATAGCTCAGCAGTAATTCCTGGTTGCGCACCAGCCATGAACTGGCGTCGTTTATGCTATCGACAACGTTTAAATCTTCCATTCAATATTCCTTATGGATACCCGGACGGGAAATTAAAAACGGCCTGCAAAAATGCAGGCAGGTATAAAGGGTAAACAAAAAATGAGATTTTTGCCAAGTTGATCACGTTTTAATGCCCATCCATCGTATTGAAAAGGCAATAAAAAAGCCCGCCATACGGCGGGCTTTCGGCAAAAATAAGGCTTTTCTTACAGAACGTCTTTCGCGTTCAGTTCAGTGAAAGCCTGCTCCAGACGAGTCACCATGGACGTCTGAGCAGCGCGCAGCCATACGCGCGGATCGTAGTATTTCTTGTTCGGCTGGTCTTCGCCTTTCGGGTTGCCCAGCTGGCCCTGCAGGTAAGCTTCGTTCTCTTTGTAGTAGTTCAGGATACCTTCCCAGGTTGCCCATTGGGTGTCGGTATCGATGTTCATTTTCACTACGCCGTAGCTTACGGAGTCTTTGATTTCCTGAGCAGAAGAACCGGAACCGCCGTGGAAGACGAAGTTCAGGCTGTTGTGCGGCAGGTTGTGTTTCTTGGACACGTATTCCTGAGAATCACGCAGGATGGTCGGGGTCAGAACCACGTTACCCGGCTTGTAAACGCCGTGTACGTTACCGAAGGAAGCGGCGATGGTGAAACGCGGGCTGATTTTGCTCAGCTCAGTGTACGCGTAATCCACGTCTTCCGGCTGGGTGTACAGGGCAGAAGCGTCCATGTGGCTGTTGTCCACGCCGTCTTCTTCGCCACCGGTGCAACCCAGTTCGATTTCCAGGGTCATGCCCATTTTGGACATACGCGCCAGGTATTTGGAACAGATTTCGATGTTTTCGTGCAGGGACTCTTCAGACAGGTCGATCATGTGGGAAGAGAACAGCGGCTTACCGGTCGCAGCGAAGTGTTTTTCGCCAGCGTCCAGCAGACCGTCGATCCACGGCAGCAGTTTCTTAGCGCAGTGGTCAGTGTGCAGGATAACCGGAACACCGTAGTGCTCAGCCATCTGATGAACGTGGTGCGCACCGGAGATAGCGCCCAGGATTGCAGCACCCTGAGGAACGTCGGTTTTCACGCCTTTACCTGCGATGAACGCAGCGCCGCCGTTGGAGAACTGTACGATAACCGGCGCTTTAACTTTTGCAGCGGTTTCCAGTACGGCGTTGATGGAGTCGGTGCCCACGCAGTTAACTGCCGGCAGAGCAAAGTTGTTTTCTTTTGCTACCTGGAACACTTTCTGAACGTCGTCGCCAGTGATGACGCCCGGTTTTACGAAATCAAAAATTTTAGACATGTTACGTAGTCCTGTATCTGTATCTTCGGCCGTTGAAGAAGGTTCGCGAGCTGTTACGCGCGCTGAAAAACAGGCGGGTCTCCCCGCCTGAACTGAATTACTTCTTAGCGCGCTCTTCGAGCATCGCTACTGCCGGCAGTACTTTGCCTTCCACGAATTCGAGGAATGCGCCGCCGCCAGTGGAGATGTAGGAGATTTTGTCAGCAATACCGAACAGGTCGATTGCTGCCAGAGTGTCGCCGCCGCCAGCAATAGAGAATGCTTCGCTGTCTGCGATTGCGTTAGCAACGATTTCAGTGCCTTTACGGAAGTTCGGGAATTCGAACACGCCGACCGGGCCGTTCCACAGGATGGTTTTGGCGTTTTTCAGGATTTCAGCCAGTTTCTCTGCGGAAGCGTCGCCCAGGTCCAGAATCTGCTCGTCATCTTTGATGTCGTTTACAGATTTCAGGGTCGCGGTTGCGGTTTCAGAGAACTCGGTCGCTACGCGAACGTCGGTCGGAACCGGGATATCGCAGGTGGTCAGCAGACGCTTAGCTTCGTCAACCAGGTCAGCTTCGTACAGGGATTTACCCACGTTGTGGCCCTGAGCGGCAACGAAGGTGTTCGCAATACCACCGCCAACGATCAGCTGGTCAGCGATTTTAGACAGGGAGTCCAGAACGGTCAGTTTGGTAGAAACTTTAGAACCGCCAACGATAGCCACCATTGGGCGAGCAGGTTCTTTCAGTGCTTTACCCAGCGCGTCCAGTTCTGCCGCCAACAGCGGGCCTGCGCACGCAACGTCAGCAAACTTGCCGATACCGTGGGTAGAAGCCTGCGCACGGTGTGCAGTACCGAATGCGTCCATTACGAACACGTCGCACAGTGCAGCGTATTTCTTAGACAGCGCTTCGTCGTCTTTCTTCTCGCCTTTGTTGAAGCGAACGTTTTCCAGAACAACCAGCTCACCGGCAGCAACTTCAACGCCGTCCAGGTAATCTTTAACCAGACGAACCGGAGCAGACAGTTTGTCTTTCAGGTAATTAACAACCGGCAGCAGAGAGAATTCTTCGTTGTACTCGCCTTCGGTCGGACGACCCAGGTGAGAAGTGACCATGACTTTTGCACCCTGTTTCAGCGCCAGCTCAATAGTCGGCAGAGAAGCACGGATACGCGCGTCGCTGGTTACTTTCCCTTCTTTAACTGGTACGTTCAGGTCCGCACGGATGAAAACGCGTTTACCAGCCAGATCCAGATCGGTCATCTTAATTACAGACATGGTGAATCCTCTCGTTGATACTTAAAGTTTTGTCGACGCTCAAGCGTCGAGCCTGAAACCAATAGCGGCCATTGCTAACGTGGTGTCGAGCATTCGGTTAGCAAAGCCCCATTCGTTATCACACCAGACCAGCGTTTTGATCAGGTGAGCACCGCTGACCCGCGTCTGCGTGCCATCGACAATGGCACTGTGCGGATCGTGGTTAAAATCAGTGGAGACCAACGGTAATTCCGTATAGTCAACTATACCATGAAATGCACCCTGTGCTGCTTTTTGCAGCAACTGGTTGACTTCATTCGCTTTTACAGGTTTTTTCACCGTCACGCTCAGGTCAATTGCCGTCACGTTAATGGTCGGTACTCGTACCGCAATCGCCTCAAAACGGTCGCCAAACTGCGGGAAAATACGGGCAATCCCCGCAGCAAGTTTAGTATCTACCGGGATGATCGACTGGCTTGCCGCACGCGTCCGACGTAAATCCGGGTGGTAGGCGTCAATCACCTGCTGGTCGTGCATCGCAGAGTGAATGGTAGTTACCGTACCGGACTCAATGCCATAAGCATCATCCAACAATTTAATGACGGGAATTATGCAATTCGTGGTACAGGAGGCGTTGGAAACGATACGGTGTTCCGCGCGCAATTCATGTTGATTGACCCCATAGACGACGGTGGCGTCGAGATCGTTGCTGCCAGGATGTGAAAAGAGCACCTTCTTCGCGCCAGCGGCGATATGGGCTTCGCCGTCATGGCGGCTGCCGTATACGCCGGTACAGTCTAGCACGACATCAACCGATAGCTCTTTCCAGGGCAGCGCCTCAATAGTGCGCTCATGCAGAAGACGGATGGCGTCATCGCCGACGAAAAGCTGTTCGCGCTCCTGGCGAACATCCCAGGCAAAGCGCCCGTGGCTGGTGTCGTATTTCAACAAATGCGCGATGCCCGCAGCATCTGCCAGCTCGTTGATTGCCACCACGGTGATTTCCGCACGGCGTCCGGATTCATACAAAGCACGAACCACGTTACGTCCAATGCGACCGAAGCCATTAATCGCTACGCGTACGGTCATAGGTCTCCTGCAAGGTCATCCCGATGCAAAGTGGCAAACAGAGTAATGCAGCCAAACGCTTTGGGAAACCTCACCCGCCACAAACAGTGACTGATTGGTTAAATGTCGAACAATTTATCGACTGAAACGCTTCAGCTAGAATAAGCGAAACAAGGAATAAAAGGAATGATTGTCCAGACAGAGACGCCTAATATCTGACATGCATCACATTTTACACTTGCGCAGGATGGAATTTATTCCATATCCCAGAATTGTGAATAAGCACTGCCGGATCTTTTCGTTGTGGTGTCGCAAACACTGATTTATATCAGAATGCACCCTCTCTCACGTCTATATTATCAGCATCACGTCCGAGTCTCGGAGTCCTTCAAATATGGCTATGCATTCCAATCTCGCCTCTACGGCTCGCTTCTATGCGCTCCGCCTGCTTCCTGGACAGGAAGTGTTTTCCCAATTGCGAACGTTTATCCAACAACAGCAGATTCAGGCCGCCTGGATAGCGGGTTGCACGGGCAGTCTGAGCAATGTGGCTTTGCGCTATGCGGGGCGCGAAGAAACGACCTTTATCAACGGCACTTTTGAGGTTATCTCACTGTGCGGCACGCTTGAGCGGGCTGGCGAGCATCTTCATCTGTCGATTTCCGATCCACAGGGCGCCACGCTGGGCGGCCATATGATGCCCGGCTGTACCGTCCGGACCACGCTTGAACTGGTGATTGGTGAACTGGAAGCGCTGACCTTTAGCCGACGCCCCTGCGCCATTTCGGGTTATGAAGAGCTGCACATTTCTCCTCGTTAATTTACCACGCTACCCAACAAGAGGTTTTCTATGGCACGCCGCCAATTTTCCAGCCAATCCTTAGTGCTGATTGTCATTGCTATCGCTATCAACATGATCGGAGGGCAGCTTATTAGCATGCTGAAACTGCCCATTTTTCTCGACTCGATTGGTACGCTTATCAGCGCCGTACTGCTTGGGCCGGTTATCGGTATGTTGACCGGCTTACTCACTAACCTGCTTTGGGGGCTGCTGACTGACCCGATTGCCGCAGCCTTTGCCCCGGTGGCGATGGTGATTGGCCTTGTCGCAGGCTGGCTGGCGCGCGCTGGCTGGTTCCGTACGTTGCCAAAAGTCATCGTCAGCGGCGTGGTGATTACGCTTGCGGTAACGGTAGTTGCCGTTCCTCTCCGCACGATACTGTTTGGCGGCGTAACCGGTAGCGGCGCAGATCTGTTTGTCGCCTGGATGCACTCGCTTGGGCAGAACCTGATTGAGTCCGTTGCGGTTACCGTCATTGGCGCCAACCTCGTCGATAAAATTCTGACCGCGATTATCGTCTTGCTGCTGCTACGCCAATTGCCGCTGCGAACCACTCGCCACTTCCCGTCGATGTCAGCCGTACGCTGATGCATCCGTTCACCTCGTTAACGCTGTGGGCGCTGGCAGGTTTCACTACGCTGCTGTTGCCCGCGCAGACGCTGCTCCCCGCCTATAGCGTGCTGACGTTTGTCTGCCTGCTGGTGCTGAAGCCGACACGGCGGCGGGCAAAATATGTCGCCTGGCTGATGTTTTCGCTGGGGTGCGGTTTGTGGCTAGTGCATGGCGGCTGGTTGGCCGAGTGGATTAGCGGCCAGCCGCGCGACCCGGCGCGATGGGCAAACGCTATCACGCTGTGGCTGCGTATTCTGGCAATCGTCTCCACCGCCCAGCTGTGGATGCAGTATGTGCCGGTACAACAGTTTATCCGCGCGCTCTTTGCCTCACGCGTGCCGCCCGGTATGGCCTATCTGTTTGCCGGCCCGCTGCTGGTTGTGGAGCAACTCAAGCGTCAGTTGGCCGTGATTCATGAAGCCCAATGTGCCCGCGGCGTGCCGCTTGATGAAGGCTGGTATCAACGGCTACGTACCATACCTGCGCTTATCGTGCCGCTCACCCACAATGCGCTCAATGATTTAGTCGTACGCGGCGCGGCGCTGGACATGCGCGCCTTTCGTCTGCACGCCCGCCGTACCACTCTATGGGCTCCAAAAGACAGCGCCGCTCAACGGTGGGCTCGCTATGTGATGGTGCTGATGATGTTTGTGGAAGCAGGAGCATGGCTATGGTTACTTTTGAGCAATTAAACTACCGCCCACCGCAGGCAACGCGCACGCCTGTATACCTGGATTTTCACCATGCCGAGCCCGGCATGGTAGCCATTTTTGGCGATAACGGCAGTGGGAAAAGCACGCTGGCGCAGCTTATGGCAGGTTGGTATCCCGATTACCTTCCCGGCGCGATAGAGGGTCAGGGAACCCTACTTGGTATTCCCGTTGGCGAGCTTTCGCTTGTTGAACGAGCCCCCTCCATTCAACTCGTCCAGCAATCACCCTATTTACAGCTTTCTGGCTGTACTTTCAGCGTTGAAGAAGAAGTGGCCTTTGGTCCGGAAAACCTCTGTCTGGAAGACGCTGAGATTCTTCAGCGCATCGATGCGGCCCTTTCGCTGACCGCATGCCAACCGCTGCGCCATCGCCATCCCGCAACGCTCTCCGGCGGGGAAACCCAGCGCGTCGTCATCGCCAGTGCGCTGGCAATGCAGCCAAAACTGCTGCTACTCGATGAAGCCTTCAGCCGTCTGACGGCAGAGGCCACCGCCATGCTGCTTGAGCGTTTACTGCGCTGGGCTCGGGAACAGCAGTCGTTGATCGTCCTGTTTGAACGTCACCCATCCCCTTTTCTCACCTGGTGTCAGCGGGCATGGCAGCTTGATGATGGAGGTTTGACCCCGCTATGTTGACCTTAAATCAGCTAACTTACCGTTGGCCAGGCGCAGAGGCCGATTGCCTGAAATCTATCTCACTGACTCTCGTCGAAGGCGACTGGCTGGCGCTGACGGGCGATAACGGCGCGGGGAAGTCGACTCTGCTGCGCGTCATGGCGGGGTTGCTGAACCCCACTTCCGGGTCGGTATGCTGGCGGGGAGAAGACCTTTCCGCACTTAAAAACAGAGCCCGCGCCGCCGTTTTTGGCGTGCTGTTCCAGGAGGCGGAAAATCAAATATTCCACAGCAGCGTAGCACAAGAAGTGGCATTCGGTCTGAAGCTACAGAAGTGCCCGGCCGCCGAGATAAATCAGCGCACCCAGGCCGCACTGGCGCTGTGTCATCTGGAAGATGTTGCTGATAGGCATCCGCTGGATCTCCATACCGCGCAGCGACGTATGGTCGCGGTAGCAAGTCTGGAGGCCATGAAGCCATCTATGTTGTTGCTTGATGAGCCCAGTCGGGATTTTGATCCCCACTGGCTGGCGATATTTGAAAACTGGCTGGCGGTGTGTCGCGCGAGGGGTTGCAGCGTTGTCGCCATTAGCCATGACGTCGCGTTCACCCAGCGTCATTTTGCCAAAGTTCTGCGCCTGGATAACGGTCAACTCTCCGGCTAAGCCGCAAAAAAAGGGCCGCCGAGGCGACCCTTTCATTTCACAGAAAACGCGGATTACAGCAGGGATTTCGCTTTCGCGAGGACGTTTTCTACGGTGAAGCCGAACTCTTTAAACAGCTGATCGGCCGGCGCAGACTCACCGAAGGTGGTCATACCGACGATCGCGCCGTTCAGGCCCACGTATTTGAACCAGTAGTCAGCGATGCCCGCTTCGATAGCGACGCGTGCAGAGACGGCTTTCGGCAGCACGGATTCACGGTAAGCCGCATCCTGCTTGTCGAATGCGTCGGTAGACGGCATGGAAACCACGCGCGCCTTCACGCCTTCAGCGGTCAGTTTTTCGTAAGCGGCCACGGCCAGCTCAACTTCGGAACCGGTCGCAATCAGGATGATTTGCGGCTGGCCGTCGCTGTCTTTCAGCACGTAACCACCACGGGCCACGTTGGCCAGCTGCGCTTCGGTACGATCCTGCTGCGCCAGGTTCTGACGGGAGAGGATCAGCGCGGTCGGGCCGTCCTGACGCTCTACGCCGTATTTCCACGCAATCGCGGATTCAACTTGGTCACATGGGCGCCAGGTGCTCATGTTCGGGGTCACGCGCAGGGAGGCAATCTGCTCTACCGGCTGGTGAGTCGGACCATCTTCGCCCAGACCGATGGAGTCGTGGGTGTAGACCATCACCTGACGTTTCTTCATCAGCGCGGCCATACGCACCGCGTTACGGGCATATTCAACGAACATCAGGAAGGTAGAGGTGTATGGCAGGAAACCACCGTGCAGCGAGATACCGTTGGCAATCGCGGTCATACCGAATTCACGCACGCCGTAATGGATGTAGTTACCCGCGGTGTCTTCGTTAATGGCTTTAGAACCGGACCAGATAGTCAGGTTAGACGGCGCCAGGTCAGCGGAACCGCCGAGGAATTCTGGCAGCAGAGGACCAAAGGCTTCAATCGCGTTCTGGGAGGCTTTACGGCTGGCGATTTTCGCCGGGTTGGCCTGCAGTTTCGCGATGAATTCGTTCGCTTTCGCATCGAAATCAGACGGCATTTCGCCTTTCATACGACGGGTAAATTCTGCAGCTTCCTGCGGGAAGGCTTTCGCGTAAGCAGCGAACTTATCGTTCCACGCGGCTTCTTTCGCCTGGCCTGCGGCTTTCGCATCCCACTGAGCGTAGATGTCAGCCGGGATTTCAAACGGACCGTAGTTCCAGCCCAGCTGCTTGCGGGTCAGCGCAATTTCGTCTGCGCCCAGCGGTGCACCGTGAGAGTCGTGGGTACCCGCTTTGTTCGGAGAACCGAAACCAATGATGGTTTTGCACATCAGCAGAGACGGCTTGTCGGTGACAGCACGCGCTTCTTCTACGGCACGTTTAATAGCGTCGGCGTCGTGGCCGTCGATACCGCGGATCACGTGCCAGTTATAGGCTTCGAAACGCTTGGCGGTGTCATCGGTAAACCAGCCCTCAACGTGACCGTCGATGGAGATGCCGTTGTCATCATAGAAGGCAATCAGTTTGCCCAGTTTCAGGGTACCGGCCAGGGAGCACACTTCGTGAGAAATGCCTTCCATCATGCAGCCATCGCCCATGAACGCGTAAGTGAAGTGGTCAACGATGTCGTGACCCGGGCGGTTGAACTGCGCCGCCAGCGTTTTTTCAGCAATCGCCATACCTACGGCGTTCGCAATACCCTGACCCAGCGGACCGGTGGTGGTTTCAACGCCAGCGGTGTAGCCCACTTCCGGGTGACCAGGCGTTTTAGAGTGCAGCTGACGGAAGTTCTTCAGTTCTTCCATCGGCAGATCGTAACCGGTGAGGTGCAGCAGGCTGTAGATCAGCATGGAGCCGTGGCCGTTAGACAGCACAAAGCGGTCACGGTCAGCCCAGGACGGATTTTGTGGGTTATGGTTCAGAAAATCACGCCACAGGACTTCGGCAATGTCAGCCATACCCATCGGGGCACCCGGGTGACCGGAATTGGCTTTCTGTACTGCGTCCATGCTCAGCGCACGAATAGCATTAGCAAGCTCTTTACGTGAGGACATTTTGACTCCAGTTCGGACTGTTGAAGGCTACCCTAACGCCACGAGGCGCGCACGTTACGGGCTATGCCAGAAAAAAGTGTCAACAATGTAACCTATGCGACAAAGCATGTACATGGAGCATCCTTTTGCCTGTTCAGAAATCTCTGGAACAGGCGTTAACAAGATGTAATCCTCTCGCCCGTAAGCCGCGATATTCTTTATACTTAGCCTAACTCTGGCGGCGCAGTTCCAGGGCATTTTCAGATAAACGACTTTGGAAGCAATCTCATGAAGAAACGGGCGATGGTTCTGGCTTTTGGCGCTACTTTGCTGCTCAGCGGCTGTCAGAATATGGATTCAAATGGCTTATTAAGTTCAGGCACCGGCGCTTTGCAGGCCTTCTCCCTGAGCGATCAGCAGGTACAAGCATTGAGCGATCAGGCCTGTAAAGATATGGACAGCAAGGCTACCATCGCGCCGTCCAACAGCGCCTATACGCAGCGATTGAACAAAATCGCCGCCGCGCTTGGCGACAACATCAACGGCCAGCCGGTTAACTACAAAGTCTACGTGGCGAAGGATGTGAACGCTTTCGCCATGGCCAACGGCTGTATTCGCGTGTATAGCGGCCTGATGGACCTGATGAACGATAACGAAGTGGAAGCGGTCATCGGCCACGAGATGGGCCACGTTGCGCTGGGCCATGTGAAGAAAGGCATGCAGGTGGCCATAGGGACCAACGCCCTGCGCGCGGCGGCAGCCTCAGCGGGCGGTATCGTCGGCAGCCTGTCGCAGTCGCAGCTTGGCGATCTTGGCGAGAAGCTGGTGAACTCGCAGTTCTCCCAGCGGCAGGAATCAGAAGCGGATGACTACTCCTATGACCTGCTGCGCAAACGCGGCATCAATCCAACCGGTCTCGCCACCAGCTTTGATAAGCTGTCGAAACTGGAAGATGGCCGCCAGAGCTCAATGTTCGACGACCATCCGGCGACTCAGGAACGCGCGCAGCATATCCGCGATCGCCTACAGGCCGACGGGATTAAATAAAGATTCACGGGGGGCAATATTGCCCCCCTTGCACAAATAAGAAAAAAATATTAAAACCAGTAAACGGCACTAATTGATAATTTAAGCGCACAAACCGTTAAATATACTCATCCGCCAGCCACGAGGAATATATAAGCCACAACGATAAAGGCTGGACAGTTATCCTAAAAAATAAAATGACAATATATTATTAAACTTCCCATAAGCCATTTAGCCTTATTTTTAAATAGTCTATAGCCAATCCCAAAACGCACGCACGGCGAGCCTTCCAGCGGCCCAGTCGATGAAACATCCCTTCATACAATGATTGCTTTTGATACTTATTCAGGCGACTATCCAAATTGTAACAACACAATTTGACAGTTTTATAAACAGAGAAGTTCCCTCCGTGAAAAAGAAATTAACATTAGTTGCCTTAAGTATTATTGTCTCTGCACCGGCGTTTGCTAGCCAGCAATCTGATAGCCAGGGTTTTATTGACGACAGCCATCTGGCTCTGTTCCTGCGTAACGCTTATATCAAACGCGATTATCGCGATGGGCTGCACGATAAAAGCGAATGGGGCCAGGGTTTTATTGCCACCTTTGAATCCGGCTTTACCCAGGGCCCGATCGGCTTTGGCGTAGACGGTATCGCCCAGTACGGCGTGCGCCTGGACGGCGGCCGCGGTAACAGCGGCGCGGGCGGTATCGATTTCTTCGCGCAGGACAACGACGGTCGTGCCAAATCCGACCTCGCCAAGTTTGGCGCAACCGCCAAAATGCGTTTCTCTAACACCGTGCTGAGCTACGGTACCCAGCGCCCGACGCTGCCAATTATCTATGCCGACGACTCCCGTCTGCTGTATGAAACCTACACCGGTACCATGCTGACCTCAAAAGAGATCGCCGGTCTGGAAGTGAACGCCGGTTACTTCACCGACGAGCAGCGTAAGAGCGACGACAGCCACAACAGCGGCCTGAAAAGCATCACCTTCGGCGGCGCGAGCTACCAGTTCAACGACCAGCTGAGCGGCGCGCTGTACGCTTCCCACGTGGAAGATGTACTGAACAAGCAGTACCTCGGCCTGAACTACGCCCAGCCGCTGGCCGAAAACCAGAAACTGGTATTCGACTTCAACGGCTATAACTCTCGCCTAGAGCAGGAATATGCGGACTCGCTGAATACCGGGCGCAGCAACAGCATCTGGAGCCTGGCAACCAGCTACATCTGGGATATTCACACCTTCAAAATTGCCTACCAGCAGAGCAGCGGCAGCACCGGCTATAACTACGGCGGCTACCAGAATCAGGGCGGCGTCGGCGACGGAGGCAACACCATCTGGCTGGCGAACTCCTACTGGTCTGATTTTAACGGCGAAGACGAACGCTCATGGCAGGCATCCTATGCGCTGGACTTCGGCGGCCTTGGCCTGCCGGGTCTGAGCTGGACCACTGCCTACGTTCGCGGCGACAACATCAAGACGGCGGAAACCAACAACGGTAAAGAGCACGAGTGGTTTAACCAGGTGCAATACCAGGTCCAGGACGGCCCGGCAAAAGATCTGAAGTTTAAAGTCCGCTACTCGGTGCTGCGCGTTTCCAGCAACGCCAGCGACTATAACGTCAGCGGGAATGAAGTCCGCGTTTACGTAGAGTACCCGTTTAACGCGTTTTAATCGTCAAGATGACGGTTCCCGGCCAGGCTCAACCGCGCCGGGAACCTCCAACAATGGCTTACTCGCCTTTTTTCGCCGCCTGAATGTAGAGCATTTCCAGCGCCAGGGTCGCCGCGGCCAGCGCGGTGATCTCGGACTGGTCGTAAGCCGGTGCGACTTCCACTACGTCCATCCCGACGATGTTCAGATCCTTCAGGCCGCGCACCAGCTTAATGGCGCGATCGGAGGTCAGGCCGCCAATGACAGGCGTGCCGGTACCTGGAGCAAACGCGGGATCCAGGCAGTCGATGTCGAAGGTCAGGTAGACCGGCATATCGCCGACGATCTGTTTAACCTGAGCAATGATATCGTCCACGCTGCGATCGTTCACCTGCCCGGCGTCCAGTACGGTGAAGCCGTTGTCTTTATCAAACTCGGTACGGATACCGATCTGCACAGAGTGATTCGGATCGATCAGCCCTTCGTTCGGCGCGGTGTAGAACATGGTGCCGTGGTCGAACTCGCAGCCGTTGGCGTAGGTGTCGGTGTGGGCGTCAAAGTGCACCAGCGCCATTTTGCCGAAGTGTTTAGCGTGCGCGCGCAGCAGCGGCAGCGTGACAAAGTGATCGCCGCCGAAGGAGAGCATGCGTTTGCCCGCCGCCAGCAGTTTTTCCGCGTGCGCCTGCAGCTTCTCACTCATTTCACGCGCGTCGCCGAAAGCATAAACCAGGTCGCCGCAGTCGACGACGTTCAGACGTTCACGCATATCGAAGTTCCATGGGAAGCGGTTGTGCTCCCAGGCCAGGTTGGTGGAAACCTGACGAATCGCCGACGGGCCGTGGCGGCCGCCGGCACGACCAGAGGTCGCCATATCAAACGGTACGCCGGTAATGACCCAGTCCGCGTCGCTGTCGTACGGCATAAAGTTCATCGGCAGACGCAGGAAACCAAACGCGTTGGAAACCAGGGAGTTATCGTATTGATGACCTAAGGTGCTCATGGGCTGTGACCTCTTTTAAATCGGGGTAAAAAAAATCCCCTCCGCGTCGTTAGGCCCGACGAGGAAGGGATTGATTTGCATATAACATATTTGACGTAATTATCGCCTTAAAACTCCCGGTCTTCAAGTGGGCTTCTATTTACGGCAGGGAGGCGGCGCGTAACCCTTGCTATCCGCCGGGAAGGCCTGCGCGGAACAAGGCGGCAAGGATTTAGCGGCCGAGCCTTGTAACGCAAAGGCGGCAAAGCCAATCACCCCAACGTTGCGCACATCGCCCTGCGCTGAATTAGCGGCATAAGCATCGCGGATATCAGAGAACACGAACGCGGCTTCCGTATGCTGGTTTTTCCTGAACCCTTTAATGGCCAGAGAGCGCCCTGCATCCACGATATAACCACTATTTTGCAAAGAACCAGGCCTACCGCTGAGCACATCCAGCCCATCTACCGTGGTCACAATTTCATACTTCGTGTCACGACTATAATTACGCACATATAATTGATAAACCTGCCCAACAGTGGCATGAATAACATACGTAAAACTATTATTAGCCGCTGAATTATAGATTCTATAAATGGGAATTGAATTAAAATTAGCATCACGAACAGCATATTCCAGATCGCCTACGGAAATACTGTATTGCGTCTCGTAAGCTGATGGGTACCCGGTCGAATAATTGATTAATACTACGTTGAGTGGGTCGCGTTCTGCGCGCTCAACGCTAACGCCCTTAACCGTCGAGTGTACATCCTCGCCCCAGGCGGTTCCCACAGATGACGAAGGCGTACTGGCGTATTGCCCTGAACTGGAGCAACCGCCCACCAATAAAATAAGGCCAAGAATCGCCCAGTTGATATTTAAAAATTTCATGCTTCCTTTCACTCCATAAATAACCACATTAATAATACGGCAATAAATGAGAATAGAAAGCCTGAAGGTTGGATCTTTGAGAATACATTTAGAAGATAGCAGACCGAGAAAATAAATTAACTCGGCCTGCAAGGTAAATAATCTTAATTATTCATCTTCAAGATAGGTGTAACCATATAAACCGGCCTCAAACTCTTCCAGGAACTGCTGCTGCAGCTCGAGATCCAGATCGGTATTTTTCACCTGATCGCGGAACTGAGTAAGCAGTTTATTGGGATCCAGCTGCACGTACTGCAGCATATCCGCCACGGTATCGCCTTCATCGGACAGCTCAACCTCGACGCTGCCGTCAGGGAAGACGAACACGTCAACCGCCTCGGTATCACCGAACAGGTTGTGCATGTTGCCGAGGATCTCCTGATACGCGCCGACCATAAAGAAGCCCAGCATCGGCGGGTTCTCCGGGTCGTATTCCGGCATCGGCATGGTGGTGGCAATGCCGTCGCCGTCGACGTAGTGGTCAATCGCACCATCAGAGTCACAGGTAATATCCAGCAGCACCGCGCGGCGCTCCGGCGCCTGATTCAACCCTTCAAGCGGCAGCACAGGGAACAGCTGGTCGATACCCCACGCATCCGGCATTGACTGGAACAGCGAAAAGTTGACGTAAATTTTGTCCGCCATACGTTCCTGCAGCTCGTCGATAATCGGACGGTGCGCGCGGTTGCTCGGGTCGAGCTGTTTCTGCACTTCGTGGCACATGTTCAGATACAGCTGCTCTGCCCACGCACGCTCCTGAAGGCTAAAGGTGCCTGAAGAGTAGCCGACGTGAATATCGTGCAGGTCCATCTGGCTGTCGTGTAGCCATTCGCGCAGCGAGCGGCGGTTATCCGGCTCGTGCATCTCCTGCCAGGTTTCCCACATGCTTTGCAGCGCGCGCGGCGCATCGTCAGCCGGCGGCGTCGCTTCGGTATGTTCGCTACGCTCAACGCCGATAATGTTCGACACCAGCACGGTGTGGTGCGCGGTCACCGCGCGGCCGGACTCGGTGATCACCGTCGGGTGCGGCAGACCGTGCTCTTCGCAGGCATCGCCAATCGCCCAGATAATATTGTTGGCGTATTCGTTCAGGCCATAGTTCACCGAGCAATCAGACTGCGAGCGGGTACCTTCATAGTCCACGCCCAGACCGCCGCCGACGTCGAAGCACTGGATATTAACGCCCAACTTGTGCAGCTCAACGTAGAAACGCGCCGACTCACGCACGCCGGTGGCGATATCGCGAATGTTCGCCATCTGTGAGCCGAGGTGGAAGTGCAGCAGTTGAATGCTGTCCAGACGGCCACGTTCGCGCAGGATTTCCACCAGCTGCAGAACCTGGTTGGCCGCCAGACCGAACTTGGATTTTTCACCGCCGGAGGACTGCCATTTACCGGAGCCCTGAGAAGCCAGACGCGCACGCACGCCAAGGCGCGGGACCACGTTCAGACGTTCTGCCTCTTCCAGCACAATGGCGATTTCAGACATCTTCTCGATGACCAGATAGACCTTATGGCCCATCTTCTCGCCCACCAGCGCCAGACGAATGTATTCACGGTCTTTATAGCCGTTACAGACGATCACGCTACGGGTCATGCCCGCATGCGCCAGCACCGCCATCAACTCGGCTTTGGAACCGGCTTCCAGACCCAGCGGTTCGCCGGAGTGGATCAACGACTCAATGACACGACGATGCTGGTTAACCTTGATCGGGTAAACCAGGAAGTAGTCGCCGTTGTAACCGTAGGATTCACGCGCGCGTTTGAACGCCGCGTTAATCGAGCGCAGACGATGCTGCAGAATCTGCGGGAAACAGAACAGTGCAGGCAGGCGCTGACCCTGTGCTTCACGGGCTTTAACCAGCTCGGCGAGATCGACACGCGCTTGCGGAACGTCAGGATCCGGGCAAACGCTGATGTGGCCCAGTTCGTTGACGTCGTAGTAGTTATTGCCCCACCAGGCAATGTTGTATGTGCGTAGCATTTTGCTGGCTTCCTGGGAGCTCATCGCAACCTCCTGCATGGAACGTAGTACACCGCGTTCGCCTGCTGACGAAGGCGAATCCAATGAAATGTCGTCAGACATAGCGAACCTCAATTATTTATAACAAGTGTAAAACAGTTAACTACTATCGCAGCGTGACGTTGCGATAACAACCCATAAACAGCCCGATGAGGCAGCAGAACATGCTGACGCACCGACTGTGCGACCGGTTTCTTTTTCATATCATTGTAAAACACGCACCTGAACCGGGTATGACGGTTCAGCGAAACCACGAGAAAACCCTTGCCGTGACAAGAGCGCCCTTGTTCAGTGTTCCGTTACCTACCGGCTCGGGAGTCCTGAGAAGCGCCGAAATGGGTATAACATCGGCTGGTATACAAAGCAGAATGACGGGTTGCGGGGAACATATTCGCGCCAGAACGGCACGGTAGAATCAGCAGAATACAACGGTTCATTATCTCGTATCACCTCCACGGCCGCCCCAAAAGACGAACCTCAAGCCAAAGCTAAAGTCTTAGCCCGGCTGGAAGTGGCAACACGAAAAATGACGTGTGCTTTTTTGTATGAGCCGCGCGCGGCGTTTTATACCGATAACCCACCTAAAATGCAAAATATAAATGTGCAGCTTGCCGTCGGTGTCAGGAAAAATTTCCAATTTCAGTTGCAACAGAATGCGAGCTATCTCAAAAAACACTGGCATTGAGATGAAGATGTGACCTACAATAGCCGTCCAGATGTTAATCCATCTATACCGATTAACACTCAGACTGCCAGTGACGGCAACCCTTAAGTCCGTGGTATAATCTTCCATCGTGATTATTCAATACAACAGTTTGAGCTAACCAAATTCTCATTGGGTGATATTAAATATGGCAAAACACCTTTTTACGTCCGAGTCTGTATCCGAAGGGCATCCTGACAAAATCGCAGACCAAATTTCCGACGCCGTGCTGGACGCCATCCTCGAGCAGGATCCGAAAGCCCGCGTAGCGTGTGAAACGTACGTCAAAACCGGTATGGTGCTGGTCGGCGGTGAAATCACCACCAGCGCATGGGTTGATATCGAAGAGATCACCCGTAACACCGTTCGCGAAATTGGCTATGTGCATTCTGATATGGGCTTTGATGCCAATTCTTGTGCCGTACTGAGCGCGATTGGTAAACAGTCCCCGGACATCAACCAGGGCGTTGACCGTGCCGATCCGCTGGAACAGGGCGCGGGCGACCAGGGCCTGATGTTTGGCTATGCTACCAACGAAACCGACGTGCTGATGCCGGCGCCAATCACCTACGCCCACCGTCTGGTGCAGCGTCAGGCTGAAGTGCGTAAAAACGGCACCCTGCCGTGGCTGCGTCCGGATGCGAAAAGCCAGGTCACCTTCCAGTACGACGATGGCAAAATTGTCGGTATTGATGCGGTAGTTCTGTCGACTCAGCATTCAGAAAGCATCGATCAAAAATCGCTGCAGGAAGCGGTGATGGAAGAGATCATCAAGCCGGTTCTGCCGACCGAATGGCTGAACGCGTCTACCAAATTCTTTATCAACCCGACCGGTCGCTTTGTTATCGGTGGCCCAATGGGCGACTGTGGCCTGACCGGTCGTAAGATCATCGTGGATACCTACGGCGGCATGGCTCGTCACGGCGGCGGCGCGTTCTCCGGTAAAGATCCATCAAAAGTTGACCGTTCAGCAGCCTATGCTGCGCGTTATGTGGCGAAAAACATCGTTGCCGCTGGCCTGGCCGACCGCTGTGAAATTCAGGTTTCCTACGCTATCGGCGTGGCGGAACCGACTTCCATCATGGTGGAAACTTTCGGTACCGAAAAAGTGCCTGCTGAGCAGCTGATTGGTCTGGTTCGCGAGTTCTTCGACCTGCGTCCGTACGGCCTGATCCAGATGCTGGACCTGCTGCACCCGATCTACAAAGAGACGGCAGCTTACGGTCACTTCGGTCGCGAAACTTTCCCATGGGAAAAAACCGACAAAGCCGCTCAGCTACGCGAAGCGGCCGGCCTGAAATAAGCCCTCCCCGTTCGATAAAAGCCAGCCTCGCGCTGGCTTTTTTATGCCCGCAATTCATAACCTCTACGTATCAATTTACATTTCAAAACATTTTAATGAAAGCGATTACATCTCAAAATACTCGGGATACAAAGCCTTCTGCCGCGTGAATGAAACAGCTTTTCACCTTATTGCCTCATGTTTCAGTAAAATCTCATTATCGTTTTTTTATCTCTCACTAAAATAAGCACACCATCATGATTTAATTGATATTTAACCCATAGATAACATGAATAACAGTGTAACCGATTACACAGTCGTGATTGTTATCACATTTTTTTACTACATAGTCTCCTACCCTAAGCATCGATAGAATCAATGACTCAATGGAGAGCATCATGCCTAACAATAAAAAACAGGGTCGCTCGAACAAGACAATGACCTTTTTTGTCTGTTTTCTGGCGGCACTGGCCGGACTGCTGTTCGGTCTTGATATCGGCGTTATTGCCGGTGCCCTACCGTTTATTACGACCGATTTCCAACTCAGTGCCCATACGCAGGAATGGGTGGTTAGCTCGATGATGTTCGGTGCCGCCGTTGGCGCCGTCGGCAGCGGCTGGCTCTCCTTTAAGCTGGGGCGTAAGAAAAGCCTGATGATCGGCGCGATCCTGTTCGTCGCCGGCTCGCTGTTCTCCGCCGCCGCGCCGAACGTCGAAGTACTGCTGATTTCCCGCGTGCTGCTGGGCCTGGCAGTGGGTGTGGCCTCCTACACCGCGCCACTGTATCTGTCTGAAATCGCACCGGAGAAAATCCGCGGCAGCATGATTTCCATGTACCAGTTGATGATTACTATCGGTATTCTCGGCGCGTATCTGTCCGACACCGCGTTCAGCTACAGCGGCGCATGGCGCTGGATGCTGGGCGTGATCATCATCCCTGCGGTGCTGTTGCTGATTGGCGTTATCTTCCTGCCGGACAGCCCGCGCTGGTTTGCGGCGAAACGTCGCTTTAACGATGCCGAACGCGTACTGATGCGTCTGCGTGATACCAGCGCCGAAGCCAAACGCGAGCTGGATGAAATCCGCGAAAGCCTGAAAGTGAAACAGAGCGGCTGGGCGCTGTTTAAAGAGAACAGCAACTTCCGTCGCGCGGTGTTCCTCGGCGTGCTGCTGCAGGTAATGCAACAGTTCACCGGTATGAACGTCATCATGTACTACGCGCCAAAAATCTTTGAGCTGGCAGGCTACACCAACACCACCGAACAGATGTGGGGTACCGTTATCGTTGGCCTGACTAACGTGCTGGCCACCTTTATCGCGATTGGTCTGGTTGACCGCTGGGGTCGTAAACCTACCCTTATCCTTGGCTTTATCGTGATGGCCGTGGGTATGGGCGTGCTGGGCTCGATGATGCATATCGGCATTCACTCCGCGGTGGCCCAGTACTTCGCCGTGCTGATGCTGCTGATGTTTATCGTTGGCTTCGCCATGAGCGCCGGTCCGCTGATTTGGGTACTGTGCTCTGAAATTCAGCCGCTGAAAGGCCGTGATTTCGGTATCACCTGCTCTACCGCCACCAACTGGATTGCGAACATGATCGTCGGGGCCACCTTCCTGACCATGCTGAACTCGCTGGGTAGCGCCAATACCTTCTGGGTTTACGGCGGTCTGAACGTGTTGTTCATCTTCCTGACCCTGTGGCTGATTCCGGAAACCAAAAACGTCTCTCTGGAACACATTGAACGTAACCTGATGCAGGGCCGTCCGCTGCGTGAAATTGGCGCTCGCGACTAACCTTCATCCCGCTTCCTCCCGCCTGGGAGGAAGCTTCTTCTTGCACCTCCCCGCGTCACGTTTTATTCTCAGCCGTTATGAAAACCCCTCGAATTCCTATCGCCGTCCAGCAAAACGTCATGCGCAGCCTGCGGGAAAAACTCGCTCAGGCCAACCTGGCGCTGGGGCGTAACTACCCCGAACCGAAGCTGATCTATCAACAGCGCGGTACCTCTGCGGGTACCGCCTGGCTTCAGCAGTATGAGATTCGCCTCAATCCCGTGTTGTTACAGGAAAATCAGCAGGCGTTTATTGATGAAGTGGTGCCGCACGAGCTGGCGCATCTGCTGGTGTGGAAACACTTTGGCCGCGTCGCGCCGCACGGTAAAGAGTGGAAGTGGATGATGGAGAGTGTGCTCGGCGTACCGGCGCGGCGCACCCATCAGTTCGAGCTGGAGTCCGTGCGCAAAAATACCTTCCCCTATCGCTGCCGCTGCCAGCAGCATCAGCTCACCGTCCGCCGCCATAATCGCGTCGTGCGTGGTGAAGCGACCTACCGCTGCGTCCACTGCGGGGAGCCATTGGTTGCCGAAATGTAACTAACGGAAATATCTGGAAGTTTTCTGACCTGACTGATTGCATCTGACAACCACATTCGTTACGTTGCGGACTCGTTTTGAGATGGAGTTCGTGATGTACCGTAATTTGTCTTTTGCCGTGGCGTTTGTCGCGGCGGCACTCTCCGGGCAGGCCTTAGCCGAGGGTATTAACAGCTTTTCCCAGGCGAAAAGCGCCGGCGTAAAAGTGAATAGCGACGTTCCAGGCGATTTCTACTGCGGCTGTAAAATTAACTGGCAGGGTAAGAAAGGCGTTATCGATCTGGAATCCTGCGGCTATAAAGTGCGTAAAAATGAAAACCGCGCCAGCCGCGTCGAATGGGAACACGTCGTCCCGGCATGGCAGTTCGGCCATCAGCGCCAGTGCTGGCAGGATGGCGGCCGGAAGAACTGCGCCAAAGACCCGGAATACCGCAAGATGGAAAGCGACATGCACAACCTGCAGCCCGCCGTCGGCGAGGTGAACGGCGATCGCGGCAACTTTATGTACGGGCAGTGGAACGGCGGCGAAGGTCAGTACGGCCAGTGCGCCATGAAGATCGACTTTAAAGAGAAAGTCGCCGAGCCGCCGGAGCGTTCACGCGGCGCCATCGCCCGTATCTACTTCTATATGCGCGACCGCTATCAGCTGACGCTCTCCCGCCAGCAAACCCAGCTGTTCAACGCCTGGGACAAAATGTATCCCGTCAGCCAATGGGAGTGCGAACGCGACCAGCGCATCGCCAAAATTCAGGGCAACCATAATCCATATGTGCTGCAGGCTTGCCAGGCGCAAAAGAGCTAACCTACACTAGCGGCAATTGTTATTTTGCCCTGCCCTCTCCCCGGCGGAGAGGGCGTAGCCACAGATGGAATTCAGACTATGCGCATCCCTCGCATCTATCACCCAGAATCACTCACCGTCGGCACGCAGGTTGCCCTATGCGAAGATGCGGCGAATCACGTCGGGCGCGTTTTACGCATGGGCAAAGGCCAGGCCATCCAGCTGTTTGACGGCAGCAACCACGTCTTTGAGGCCGTCATCACCGACGCCGGTAAAAAGAACGTGACGGTTGAAATCCAGAGCAGCGCACTGGACGATCGTGAATCGCCCATCCATATTCACCTCGGCCAGGTGATGTCGCGCGGCGATAAAATGGAATTCACCATCCAGAAATCGATAGAACTGGGTGTAAGCCTCATTACGCCACTTTTTTCCGAGCGCTGCGGCGTTAAACTGGATGCCGAGCGTCTGAATAAGAAGATTCAGCAGTGGCAAAAAATCGCGATTGCCGCCTGCGAGCAGTGCGGTCGCAACCAGGTTCCGGAGATTCGCCCGGCAATGGACGTAGAAGACTGGTGCGCCGAGCAGGACGATGCGCTAAAGCTCAATCTGCACCCGCGCGCCAGCGCCAGCATCAATACGCTGCCGCTGCCGGTGGAACGCGTGCGTCTGCTGATTGGCCCGGAAGGCGGTCTGTCCGCCGATGAAATTGCCATGACCGCACGCTACCAGTTTACTGATATTCTGTTGGGGCCTCGCGTTTTGCGCACAGAGACTACCGCACTCACCGCCATCACCGCACTGCAGGTGCGCTTTGGTGACTTGGGTTAAAGGAGAACAATAATGATCAAGCTCGGCATCGTGATGGATCCCATCGCAAGCATCAACATCAAGAAAGACACCAGCTTCGCTATGCTGCTGGAAGCACAACGTCGCGGTTACGAACTCCACTATATGGAGATGAACGATCTGTACCTGATCAACGGCGAATCGCACGCGCGTACGCGTCTGCTGAGCGTTGAGCAGAACTACGAAAAATGGTACGAGTTCGGCAGCGAGCAGGATATTAAACTCGCCGACCTCGACGTTATCCTGATGCGTAAAGATCCGCCGTTCGACACCGAATTTATCTACGCCACCTATATTCTTGAGCGCGCGGAAGAGAAAGGGACGCTTATCGTCAACAAACCGCAGAGCCTGCGCGACTGCAACGAGAAGCTGTTCACCGCGTGGTTCTCCGACCTGACGCCGGAAACGCTGGTCACCCGCAACAAGGCGCAGCTGAAAGCATTCTGGGAAAAACACGGCGACATCATCATGAAGCCGCTGGACGGCATGGGCGGCGCGTCCATCTTCCGCGTGAAGGAAGGCGATCCGAACATTGGCGTCATTGCCGAAACGCTGACCGAGCTCGGCAGCCGCTACTGCATGGCGCAGAACTACCTGCCGGCCATTAAAGATGGCGACAAACGCGTGCTGGTTATCGACGGCGAGCCGGTACCTTACTGCCTGGCACGTATCCCGCAGGGGGGTGAAACGCGCGGCAACCTGGCCGCCGGTGGCCGTGGTGAACCGCGTCCACTGAGCGAAAGCGACTGGGAAATCGCCCGTAAGGTTGGCCCAACGCTGAAAGCCAAAGGCCTGATCTTCGTTGGTCTGGATATCATTGGCGATCGTCTGACGGAAATTAACGTCACCAGCCCAACCTGCGTGCGTGAAATCGAAGCGGAATATCCGATTTCCATCACCGGTATGCTGATGGATGCTATCGAAAAACGCCTGCAAAAATAGTACGTTGCTTTAATACGGCGGGAGGGAACCCGCCGCCAACCGGGCGTTCAGCGCTGCATATACGCAGGCAAGCCTGGTGACAGCCGTGCGCTTTCCCCTCATACTGGGCATTGCTGCTTTTTAAAACAGGACAAGAACCTCTGATAATGAATTTACAGCATCATTTTCTTATTGCTATGCCAACCCTCCAGGATCCTATCTTCCGCCGTTCCGTGGTTTACATCTGCGAATACAACGACGACGGTGCAATGGGCATTATTATTAATAAACCTCTGGAAAATTTGCAGGTTGAAGGGATCCTCGAAAAGCTGAAGATCTCCCCGGAACCCCGCGATCCGTCGATTCGCCTGGATAAGCCCGTCATGCTGGGTGGCCCACTGGCAGAAGATCGCGGATTTATTCTGCACACGCCGCCGGCGTCGTTTTCCTCCAGTATCCGGATCTCCGACAATACGATTGTCACCACTTCTCGTGATGTGCTGGAGACCCTCGGTACCGAGCGCCAACCGTCTGAAGTGCTGGTCGCGCTGGGCTATGCTTCCTGGGAAAAAGGACAGCTGGAGCAGGAGATCCTCGATAACGCCTGGCTGACCGCCCCAGCCGATTTCAATATCCTGTTTAAAACCCCAATTGGTGAACGCTGGAAAGAAGCGGCAAAGCTGATTGGGATTAATATTCTGACGATGTCAGGCGCTGCGGGGCACGCATAATGAGTGGAACACTACTGGCTTTCGATTTTGGCACGCGCAGCATTGGCGTGGCGATTGGCCAACGTATTACCGGCACTGCCCGGCCGCTGGCCGCCATTAAGGCACAGGACGGCACTCCCGACTGGAACATTATTGCCCGTCTGCTTAAAGAGTGGCAGCCTGAAACGGTCATCGTCGGCCTACCGCTGAATATGGACGGTACCGAGCAGCCGCTGACCGCGCGCGCGCGTAATTTTGCCAATAAAATTCACGGCCGCTTTGGCGTGCCGATTACGCTGCATGATGAACGTCTGAGCACCGTTGAGGCTCGCGCCGGGCTGTTTGAACATGGGGGATTCAGGGCGTTGAACAAAGGCAACGTCGACTCCGCCTCAGCCGTAGTGATTCTGGAAAGTTATTTCGAACAGGGTTACTAGCCATGGGCAGCCCCGGGAATCATTTCCCGGGAACACGCCAGAATAGGTGACTCGCCGATTAGTGGCGCAGATTTTCGTTGGCCCAGCTTACCGCCTGAGTTCTATTCTTCACGCTTAGCTTACGGAATACATTATACAGATGCGTGCGGACGGTATTCTCACTGATAAACAACGCACGAGCGATATCCATATTGGTCGCACCGTGGCGTAATTCATTGAGAATTTCACATTCACGCTCAGTTAGCGGCACGCTATCATGATTTTCCGGTGTATGTTCAACGGCATACATAGCTGGATGCATCACGCTCAATTCAGCCGTCTGCTCGCCGTTTAAGACCGCTTTGACGCCCTCAATTAAGCGCGATTCTTCGTCGTCATGACGGAACACGCCGTACAGTGCCGGCCACTGCGCCATTTCGTATAATTCATACTTCTGCGCACTGTTGATAATTAACAAGCGAGGGGAATCAAACTGCGTGCGGATAATATCGCGCCAGATGCCGTTCAGTTTTTTGTTGGAAACAGCAATATCGAACAACACCACAGTGCCCTTGTTAAGGCGCTGCATCAGCGGTTTGTTGATGTTGTGCACATCGACAGAAACTGAAAGTAATTCAGTAAGATAGTTTGCAAACGCGTTTGCTTGTACTGACGGGTGGGTGATTAAGATAATCTTCCGGGAATTAGATACACTCTCAGTTACTTCAAACATTTTGAAACTCTCCATAGTCTATATCCACCATCATGGTGATTTAATAAGTCAAAGCAAAGGCAAACCTAATACCATTAATAATAAGAACCAACCGATAAGTGAAACCTTATTTCATAAGATTAGTCCTAATTACATAAATAGGATAGAACGAAGACCTTGGAAGTGTCAAAAGAATATCAACCTTTTTTTGTAAGCCTACGCAACACAATGTAATTAACTAATTACAAAGTTCTCATACCTATGGCGTAATGACCAATACCATATTAGAATAAACGTCGTAGGAAGTTTTGTTTCCGCCCTTTGAAAATCACTCAGCAATTACAAATAAGTACATCCCCGCAACAGCGATAATAATTAAATTTACAATATAAAAAGAGAAATTGATTATTATCCCAGCAATGAATATTAAAATAACACGGCCATCACATTTTTGATTTCAATAGTATGATAGGCGAATTCATGGTTTCTTAATGGCGCTCGCCAGACGATCATGCTGGCGAATAACGATAGGTATTTCCTTTTTATAGCATCCCGGCCTTCACTCGCTGCTGGTAGCTCTGGCTAAAGGTCTGCATTCCGCTTTGCAGTCCAGTCTGCATCACGCCAGCAATCTGATGCGTTTTCCCCTCGCGAATAAGGTTGCTGACGGCAGGTGTATTAATCAACATTTCAAACAACGCCACACGCCCGCCCTGGCTGTCAGGCTGTAGCTTCTGCGCCAGCACTGCGCAGAGGCTGCTGGCAAGCTGGTTGCGAACCGGCTCTTTCTCCTGAGCAGGAAACACATCAACCAGCCGCTCGATCGCCTGCGCGGCGCCGCGCGTATGTAGCGTCGCCAGAACCAGATGACCGGTTTCCGCCGCCGTCAGCGCCAGGCGAATTGTCTCACTATCGCGAAGCTCGCCAAGCAGAATCACGTCGGGATCCTGACGTAGCGCCACCCTCAGCGCCTCCGCGAAAGAGGCGGTATGCTGCCCGATTTCGCGCTGCTGAATCAGGCAGTCTGCGCTGGTATGCAGAAACTCAACGGGATCCTCCAGCGTCAGAATATGTCCTGCCAGGTGATGATTGAGATAGTCCACCATTGCCGCCAGCGTGGTCGATTTACCGCTCCCCGTCGCCCCGGTCACCAGAATCAATCCGCTTTCTTCGTTGAGCATCTCAGCCAGCGCAACCGGCGTATGCAGTTCAGCAAGCGTCGGGCACCGCGTGGGCAAAAGGCGTAGTACCAACGATACCCCCTGGCTGTGAGCAAACGCGCTGGCACGTAATCGTGGACAACCGGGAAGCGAGACGGAAAAATCAAGCTGCCGATGCCGTTGCCACGCCTGCTGCTGGCTATCACTCAGCCAGTTGGCCATCAATACCTCGAGATCCGGGACGGTAAACGGCGCGATTTCCAGCTTGCCTCCCCTACGCCAGCGCGCGTTTGCGCTGCTACACAGGTGTAGATCCGAGACGTTATGCTTTACACTAAGCGCCACGATTTCTTGTATATCCATAGACCCACCAGCCCATATGAACGATATTGCGCATAACCTGGCACAGGTCAGGGAGAAAATCTCAGCGGCAGCAGCACGTTGCGGCCGGGATTCAAAAGAAGTAACGCTGCTTGCAGTGAGTAAAACTAAACCTGCGAGCGCCGTCGAAGAAGCCGTTGCGGCGGGCCAGAGCGCGTTTGGCGAAAACTATGTTCAGGAAGGGGTAGAGAAAATTCTCCACTTTCGCGAGCAGGGAATCACCTCGTTGCAATGGCACTTTATTGGCCCACTGCAGTCCAATAAAAGTCGTTTGGTTGCCGAGCACTTCGACTGGTGCCACACCGTGGACCGACTGAAAATTGCCGTGCGCTTAAGCGAGCAGCGTCCGGCCAGCTTGCCGCCGCTCAACGTGCTGATTCAAATCAATATCAGCGATGAGCAAAGCAAATCAGGCATTCCGTTGGCAGAGCTTGACGCGCTGGCCGCCGCTATTGCCGCCCTGCCGAACGTCTGCCTGCGCGGCTTAATGGCGATTCCCGCGCCGGAAAAAGAGTACGACCGGCAGTTTGCCGTTGCCCGCGAAATGGCTGTAGCATTCGCGCGACTGAAAGCAGACTACCCGACCGTAGACACGCTATCTCTGGGCATGTCTGACGACATGGAAGCCGCTGTTGCGGCAGGTAGTACAATGGTACGCATTGGCACCGCGATTTTTGGTGCGCGTGATTACACAAAAAAATAAGGAACCCCAAGGAACGCCATGAAGACGTTGACCTTCCTGCTCTCAACAGTGATTGAACTGTACACAATGGTGCTACTGCTGCGCGTCTGGATGCAGTGGGCGCGCTGCGATTTTTACAACCCGTTCTCGCAGTTCGTGGTGAAGATCACTCAACCGATCGTCGGCCCGCTGCGTCGTGTCATTCCGCCGATGGGCCCGCTGGACAGTTCTTCGCTGCTGCTGGCCTTTATTCTGTGCGTGGTGAAAGCCATCGTGCTGTTTATGGTCATCACCTTCCAGCCAATTATCTGGATCTCTGCGGTGCTGATTCTGCTCAAGACCATCGGCCTGCTGATCTTCTGGGTACTGCTGCTGATGGCGATCATGAGCTGGGTCAGCCAGGGCCGCAGCCCGGTTGAGTTCGTGCTGATGCAGCTCGCCGAACCGCTGCTGCGCCCTATCCGCCGCCTGCTGCCGTCCATGGGAGGAATTGATTTTTCCCCAATGGTGCTGGTGCTGCTGCTGTACGTCATCAATATGGGCATCGCCGAAGTGCTGCAAGCCACCGGCAACATGCTGCTGCCAGGACTGTGGATGGCGCTATGAGTGCCGTCACTCCCTGCGATGACGGGCTGGTACTGCGGCTGTATATTCAGCCAAAGGCCAGCCGGGATGCAATTGTTGGGGTACATGGCGACGAACTGAAAGTCGCCATCACCGCCCCGCCCGTTGATGGGCAGGCTAATGCTCATCTGGTGAAGTATCTCGCCAAACAGTTTAAGGTCGCCAAAAGCCAGGTCATCATCGAGAAAGGTGAACTGGGGCGGCATAAACAGGTTAAAATTATTCATCCGCAACAGATCCCATCGGGCGTCGACGCCCTGAAACTTTAGGATATCCCATGCAAAAAGTTGTCCTCGCGACCGGTAACGCCGGTAAAGTGCGCGAGCTTGCTTCGCTGCTCGGCGATTTTGGTCTTGATATCGTCGCCCAGACCGAGCTAGGCGTAGAGTCAGCCGAGGAGACCGGGCTGACCTTTATTGAAAACGCGATTCTCAAAGCGCGCCACGCCGCGCAGGTGACCGGCTTACCGGCCATCGCCGATGATTCCGGTCTGGCGGTTGACGTTCTCGGCGGCGCGCCGGGGATCTACTCCGCGCGCTACTCCGGCCTCGACGCCAGCGACCAACAGAATCTGGAAAAGCTGCTGGAAACGTTAAAAGACGTGCCGGACGACCAGCGTCAGGCGCAGTTTCACTGCGTGCTGGTCTATATGCGCCACGCAGAAGACCCCACGCCGCTAGTATGCCACGGCACCTGGCCGGGCGTGATTACCCGCGCCCCAGCGGGCCAGGGCGGCTTCGGCTACGATCCTATCTTCTTCGTGCCGTCGGAAGGTAAGACCGCCGCCGAGCTGAGCCGCGAAGAGAAGATTGCCATCTCCCATCGCGGTCAGGCGCTGAAGCTGTTACTGGAAGCCATGCGTCATGGTTAAGCTGCCCCCGCTGAGTCTCTACATTCATATCCCGTGGTGCGTGCAGAAGTGCCCGTACTGCGACTTCAACTCGCACGCGCTGAAGGGAGAAGTCCCACACGACGACTACGTGCAGCATCTGCTGAGCGATTTAGACGCCGACGTTGCTTATGCGCAGGGACGTGAAGTAAAGACTATCTTCATCGGTGGCGGTACGCCGAGCCTGCTGTCAGGCTCGGCGATGCAGGCTCTGCTGGACGGCGTTCGCGCGCGCCTGACGTTGTCTTCTGATGCAGAAATCACCATGGAAGCCAACCCGGGCACCGTCGAAGCCGACCGCTTCGTGGAGTATCAGTGGGCGGGCGTCAACCGTATCTCTATCGGCGTGCAGAGCTTTAGCGACAGCAAGCTCCAGCGTCTTGGGCGCATCCACGGGCCGGAAGAGGCCAAACGCGCGGCGCGCCTGGCGAGCGGGCTGGGGCTGCGCAGCTTCAACCTCGACCTGATGCACGGGCTACCGGATCAGTCGCTGGAAGAGGCGCTGAGCGACCTGCGCCAGGCGATTGAGCTGTCGCCGCCGCATCTCTCCTGGTACCAGCTGACTATCGAACCCAATACTCTGTTTGGTTCGCGCCCGCCGGTGCTGCCGGACGACGACTCGCTGTGGGATATCTTCGAGCAGGGTCATCAGCTGCTAACCGCCGCAGGTTATCAGCAGTATGAAACCTCGGCCTATGCTAAACCGGGCTATCAGTGCCAGCACAACCTCAACTACTGGCGCTTTGGCGATTATCTGGGCATCGGCTGCGGCGCTCACGGCAAAGTGACGTTCCCGGACGGCCGCATTCTGCGTACGGCGAAAACCCGCCATCCGCGCGGCTATATGGAGGGACGTTATCTTGAGCGGCAGCACGACGTAGAGAACGCCGACAAGCCGTTTGAATTCTTTATGAACCGCTTCCGCCTGCTGGAAGCCGCGCCGCGCGCCGAATTCAGCGCCTATACCGGCCTGGACGAAAGCATCATCCGCCCACAGCTGGATGAAGCGCTGGCACAGGGCTACCTGACCGAGTGCGATCAATACTGGCAGATAACCGAGCACGGTAAACTTTTTTTAAACTCACTGCTTGAACTGTTTCTCAGCGAATAAATAATAAATATATTTCGCCATTATTTATAATGGCGAAATATATCATTCATTTTAACCGAGTGATTACCCCAATACTTACCGAATAATTTCACTATTAATATTTAAAACAGATATTGATAGCCACTAATGAATACATAATAAATAGAATCCAGCGCACAAAAACCGCATTTAATGTGCAGATAATTTAAAAGTGTGAGAGTGGTAGCTTAAAGCTGTCTGACAACCAGGATAATATGTCATACAGAAATTCAACGCTGTCAGCTAGATATAAACCACAATAATGAATGTGCATGGAGCCTATTAATGAAACCTCTCTTTTTTCGTAAAACGCTAATCTGTGCGTCGCTTTTCGCATTGCTTTCCGCTGGGGCCACCGCCGCAGAGAAAGTGACGTTGAAGCTGGCGCACAACCTTGAGCGCAGCCACGTGGTGCACCAGGCTTTTGAAGAAATGGCCAAAGAGGTCAAGCAGCTGTCAGACGGCAAGATGACCATCCGTATTTACCCCAGCAGCCAAATGGGCAGCGCGCGTGAAACCATGGAGCTATTACAGAACGGTGCGCTGGATATGACCAAGGGTTCCGCCAGCGATCTGGAATCTTTCGACAACGTTTACGCCATTTATAATTTGCCGTTCTTATTTAAAGACCAGGCGCATTTTAATAAAGTAGTATTTGGCGAGGTCGGTAAAGAAATTATGGACTCCACTAAAGAAAAAGGATTCTTTGCTCTTTCCGCTTATGTCGCCGGTACCCGTAGTTTTTATGCTAAAAAACCGATTACCAAACCAGAAGATTTAAAAGGGCTGAAAATACGCGTGCAAGCCAGTCCGACTACGATAAAAATGATTGAATTAATGGGCGGTTCGCCCACGCCTATTTCATTCGGTGAGGTTTATACCGCGATGCAGCAGGGCGTGGTTGATGGTGCGGAAAATAATGTCCCATCGTGGGTACAAACGCGCCATATCGAAATTGCCAAAGTCTTCTCTGAAGATGAGCACGCCTCTATTCCTGACTTCCTGGTGATCTCCACCAAAACCTGGGACAAGTTGACGCCGGAGCAGCAGCAGATTCTGGCGAAAGCGGCCACGGATTCGCAGATTTATCAACAGAAGCTGTGGGACAAAATCGACGCAGACACGCGTGCTCAGGCGAAGGCCATGGGCGGCGAGATCGTCAAGGTCGACAAAGCGCCGTTCCGCGCAGCGGTCCAGCCGCTGTTTGACGATTTCAACAAAGATCCGAAACAGGCCGCGCTGCTGGCCAAATTTGAAGCCGCCGCAGAGTAATTCCCTTGCGGGCCAGCATCTGGCCCGCCTTCACCAGGATAACAAACGATGATTTTTACCCGCACTAAACAGGCGGTGGACCGCGCGATCGCCGCGTTCTCCGTCGCGGTCATGGTGGCGCTGGTCGTCTGCGTCGTCTGGCAGGTGTTCAGTCGCTATGTGTTAAACCAACCCAGCACGCTGACGGACGAGCTGGCGCGCTTTCTGATGATTTGGGTTGGCCTGCTCGGCGCGGCGTATACCGTTGGCGCACAGCGCCATCTGGCGATCGATCTGCTGGCCATGACGCTGAAACCGCGCAAGCAGACGCTGCTGAGCGTGGTGATTAACCTGCTAATTTTTCTCTTCTCCGGCGCGGTCATTGTGACCGGCGGTCTAAAGCTCATCGCCAAAACGCTGGCCACCGCGCAGGTCTCCGCGGCGATGCAGATCCCGATGGGCTACGTCTATCTGATCCTGCCGTTGTCCGGCCTCATCATGATGTTCTACGCGCTGTGGTTTATCGCCAACGGCCTGATTAGCCTGAAACAGTCCGCAGAAGGAGCGAGCTAATGGACGGGTATATTGCTTTAACGCTGTTCGGCGCTTTCTTTGTGCTGGTATTTATCGGCGTGCCGATTTCGTTCTCTATCGGCATCGCGACCGTTGCCTCGATGCTGCTGATGTTCCCGTGGGATATCGCCGTCATTACCGTCTCCCAGCGCCTGGCTAACGGCCTGGACAACTTTGCCCTGCTGGCGATTCCGTTCTTTATCTTCGCCGGTACGCTGATGAACAGCGGCGGGATCGCCATCCGCCTGATTAACCTCGCGCAGGTGATGGTTGGCCGCGTTCCCGGCTCGCTGGGCCACGTTAACGTGCTGGCTAATATGATGTTCGGCTCTATTTCTGGTTCTGCGGTCGCCGCCGCTGCGGCGGTGGGCGGCACCCTGCACCCGATTCAGACCAAAAAGGGCTATGACCCCGCGTTCTCCACTGCGGTTAACGTCTCATCGTGCATTACCGGGCTGCTGATTCCACCGTCTAACGTACTGATCGTCTTCTCGCTGACCGCGGGCGGCGTGTCGGTGGCCTCGCTGTTTATGGCGGGCTATCTGCCGGGTATTCTGATGGGCCTGGCGATTATGGTGGTCTGCGCGATTATCGCGAAGCGCCGCGGCTACCCGGTCTCCGAGCGCCCGACCTGCGCACAGGCGGCGAAAGCCTTCTTCGACGCCCTGCCGAGCCTGCTGCTGGTGATTATCGTGATGGGCGGGATTCTGGGCGGTATTTTCACCGCCACCGAAGCCTCGGCGATTGCCGTGGTCTACACCTTTATCCTGTCGGTGATTATCTACCGCGAAGTGAAATGGCGCGATCTGCCAAAGCTTATCCTGGAGTCGGTGGTCACAACCTCCATCGTGCTGCTATTGATTGGCTTTTCCGTCGGCATGTCGTGGGCGATGACCAACGCCGATATTCCCTACATGATCAGCGACACGCTGATGGGGATCTCGGAGAATCCGCTGGTGATCCTGCTGCTGATTAACATTGTGCTGCTGATCGTCGGCATCTTTATGGATATGACGCCTGCGGTGCTGATCTTCACGCCGATCTTCCTGCCCATCGCCCAGGACCTGGGCATGGATCCGGTACACTTCGGCATCATGATGGTCGCCAACCTGTGTATTGGCCTGTTGACGCCGCCGGTAGGCAGCGCGTTGTTTGTCGGCTGCTCTATCTCCGGAGTGAAGATCCAGCAGTTAATCAAGCCGCTGCTGCCATTCTACGCCGCGCTGCTGGTCGCCCTGATGATGATCGCCTACATCCCGCAGATCTCGCTGTTTATTCCGCAACTGCTGGGGCTAATGTAATCCCCACATCACCCGGACGAGGCGCGGATGCGCCGACTCCGGGTTATCAGGGAATCATCCCTTCTTTACGCAACCGCTCAACACCTTCGCGCCACTGTGCAGCATCGCGACTCATTTCCCGGTTGCTGGACTCCAGCACCTCCATCTGGTCACGAAGCACATTGGCCGCATTCAGGAACGACGCCTCTTTTTTCTCGTTTTCAGCCATCTTAAACTCAATCTTGTCGACCATTCGTTGGTGTTGGCGATAAGCCTCTTTTTCATGTTCCTTCAGCGCCCTGTTACGGGCGGCATCCAGGAACGCTGAATCGCAAACGTTTTTTTTCTGGCACGCCTTCAGAGCGGGTTGATAAACGCTGGCATCATACTGTTTTTCAAACTCATCGAAGTCGTTTTTAGCATCCACGGCGGCTAATTCCTGATATAACGCATGATGAAAGCCATTACGACCGGTCGGTTGGCCATCATCCTTAGTCCCCCATACGCGCAGTATTTTTTCGTTCAGTACAACAAGCTGCTGTTTAAGCTCATCATATTTTCTCTGCTGTTTTTGTACTTCGGCCATTCGGGTGGAAAACCGGGCGTCTATTTTCGCCAGTTGCGCCCTGAATCCGGGGTCGTTAACAATTAAATACGTGCTGAGATCTTCCTTACCGCTAAACGGACGCCCCGAATTTTTTGCCGCCGTCTGCGGGGCGGAAAATTTCATTTCCCAGCCGGAGGCCGTTGTGCCGACGGTGGTCATGATGGCTGAGAATTTAACCGTCTGACCTTTTGTCCATGTACGTTCGAAGAAGATATAGTCGCCCACTGCCCCAACCATATCGTAGAGATTGTCGGTCGAGGCAACATCGCCTTCTATCCTGTAGGTGGTACGTTCGCCTTCCTTTTCAAGCTGACGAAGCGTGAAACCCTCGAGACGCATCATGCCGCCAGACTGCTTCACAAACTGCTGCTTGATAACATCGTCGGTAGGGATATTACTGTCGGCAAAAACCGACAAGGTGACACAGCAAAGAAGAAACACCCCGCGTGTCCAGGCGAGCTTCATCGGCAAATTCCTTTTAGTATGAAAAGCGCATCATACGGAATCTGCGAAGGGGAGACGGATAAACAAAATCTGAATCTGGCTACCCGCAGAAATGCAGGTAGCCGGGGGATTTTACTTCAGCGTGCCAACCAGCGCCTTACGGCTGTCTTCCAGCGACACCACGCGGCTGCACACGTCTTTACCAAACGCCTGGAAATCCGCTTCCTGGTTTTTCCACTCGTTCTGAATGGCGGTTTGCAGACCGCCAAGACTGCCCAGCACGCCCTGTAGCGGGTTACCGCCGCCTTTCAGCACCGCTTTGGCGCCCATCTCGTTAATGCTGTCCTGCAGAATACCGCCCATCGCCTGATTGACGAGCTGCTGACCGTCGGCGCGAACCTGGTCTATCGCTTTGTAGTGGAAGGTCAGGCCGTCGGTACGGTGTTCAATAATGCGGTTCATCTGCGCTTTGAGCTGCGCGTCGAGCTTGGTCAGGCGACCGCGCATATTGCTGCTCTCGCCCACTTCTTTGGCGATAATTTTATCCAGCGCCACGCGGCCTTTTTCGACCCGGCTACGCGCACCGTCGTCGATCCACGGCAGCGCGCTGCGCAGTTCGGTCTGATAATCTTTGGCCTGCTCACGCTGGGCCGGCGTTAACGTATACGCCTTGCCGTTGTAGGTGACGTCGCCGTTGGGGGTAATAATAAGATTGCCGTTTTCGCCTTGCACCTGCACGGTTTGCGGCTTAAGCACCACGTCATCGCGTGGCGTGACGCTGCACTGGTAGTCAGCGTGGGCGGCCATCGCCGTGAACGTAAGTACCGCCGTCAGCAGCGTTTTGCGCATCATAACTTTCCCTCAAGATAAATCGGGCCAGCAAATGCTGGCCCCGTATACACTTCATCCTTCAAGCTGTCTCTGCGTTGGCTGCGCTCGCTAACCCCAGTCACGTACTTATGTACGCTCCTGGGGTTAGCTCCCTTGCCGCCTTGATGCAGCTCGAAGTATTTTGTGTATATAGGATGTTAGTCCCACCAAACGTCAAAAAGTTCGCTGGTGCGCACTTCTTCAAACTTGCGATCTTCCAGCCACTTGCGAACCAGCGCCTGATGTTCTTCGGTGCACTTGCCCACTTCCTGGGTGCAAATCAGACCTTCCCAGGCCAGATAGCCGCTGCCGTCAAACGCCAGCTTGTTCGGCTCGATCACTTCATCGATAAACTGATCGACGGTCTGGTCGATCTGTTCTTCGCTGGTGCCTTCCGGGAAACGCCACGCAACGGAGAAGCCGATTTCCTGAAATTCATCGATGTGCATTTTTTTACGCAAACGACGGCTACGATTCTTTGCCATTTATTTCACCCTCTCGAACATTAAGTCCCATACGCCGTGGCCAAGACGATGACCACGCTGTTCAAATTTGGTTACCGGGCGCGAATCCGGGCGCGGTACGTAATCCTGAGTCTCGGACAGGTTCTGATACCCTTCGATGGAGGACATCACTTCCAGCATGTGTTCCGCATAGGGTTCCCAGTCGGTTGCCATGTGGAAGACGCCGCCCAGCTTGAGCTTGCTTTTCACGAACTGGGCAAACGGCACCTGAACGATACGGCGTTTATTATGACGCGCTTTATGCCACGGGTCAGGGAAAAAGAGCTGCACCATGTTCAGGGAGTTGTCCGGGATCATCTTGTGCAGGACTTCTACCGCGTCGTGACACATCACGCGCAGGTTATCAACACCCTCTTCGTGCGCCGAGGCCAGGCACGCGCCCACGCCCGGTGAATGCACTTCAATACCGAGGAAGTTCTGCTCCGGGCGCGCTTTGGCCATCGCCACCAGCGAAGCCCCCATACCAAAACCAATCTCCAGAGTGACCGGCGCATCGCGGCCAAACAGCGCGGCGAAATCGACGGGCTCTTCGCTGAACTCAACGCCCATCACCGGCCAGTAGTTTTCCAGCGCGTGTTCCTGCCCTTTAGTCAGTCGCCCCTGGCGACGAACAAAACTACGAATGCGGCGCAGCGGGCGGCCGTTTTCATCAAAATCCGGTGAAATGACGTCGTTCTTCATAAAAATAAGTCTGCTTGTGAGAGTGTTCGGGAAACGGGCATTATCCAAAGTTAGTTGCCGGATGCAAGCACCGGAAAGTTCCTGTTTACAGCATAGTACCGCTGTGCTGCAATCTGGCACCCTAATCGCACGATATCGGAAGCACGGCTTTGACTATGCAAGCGTCTCAATTTTCAGCCCAGGTGCTGGACTGGTACGACAAATACGGGCGTAAAACCCTGCCCTGGCAAATTGAAAAGACGCCCTACAAAGTATGGCTGTCTGAGGTGATGTTGCAACAGACGCAGGTTGCCACAGTTATCCCTTATTTTGAGCGGTTTATGTCACGCTTTCCCACCGTCACCGACCTCGCTAACGCGCCGCTGGACGACGTCCTGCATCTGTGGACCGGACTCGGCTACTACGCCCGCGCGCGTAACCTGCACAAGGCCGCTCAGCAGGTCGCCACGCTGCACCATGGTCGTTTCCCGGAAACGTTTGACGAAGTGGCGGCGCTGCCCGGCGTGGGCCGCTCTACCGCCGGGGCGATTTTATCGCTGTCGCTTGGTAAACATTTTCCCATTCTCGACGGTAACGTGAAGCGCGTGCTGGCGCGCTGTTATGCCGTGGACGGCTGGCCGGGGAAAAAAGAGGTCGAGAAACGGCTGTGGGAGATCAGCGAACAGGTCACGCCTGCCGAGGGCGTTTCGCGTTTTAATCAGGCGATGATGGATCTGGGCGCGATGGTGTGTACCCGCTCAAAACCCAAGTGCTCGCTCTGCCCGCTGGAAAACGGCTGCATCGCCGCCGCCAACGGCAGTTGGGCGCAGTATCCGGGTAAAAAACCGAAGCAGACCATCCCCGAGCGTACCGGCTATTTTCTGATGATGCAGCACGACCGCGAGGTGTTTTTACAGCAGCGTCCGCCTAGCGGCCTCTGGGGCGGTCTATACTGTTTCCCGCAGTTTGCCGATGAAACGGCGCTGCGCGACTGGCTGGCCGAGCGGCAGATTCCGGCAGAGAAGCTGACCCAGCTTACCGCTTTCCGCCACACTTTCAGCCATTTCCATCTGGACATTGTGCCTATGTGGCTTAGTGTGTCCTCATTCGCCTCATGCATGGATGAAGGCAGCGCTCTCTGGTATAACTTAGCCCAGCCGCCCGTCGTTGGGCTGGCCGCACCGGTTGAGCGCCTGTTGCAGCAGTTACGCGCCGATTCACTCGTTTAACGAGCGGCGAAATAAGAGGATTGATTATGAGCAGAACTATTTTTTGTACTTTCCTGCAGCGCGACGCCGAAGGACAGGATTTCCAGCTCTACCCCGGCGAGCTGGGAAAGCGCATCTATAACGAGATTTCGAAAGAAGCCTGGAAGCAGTGGCAGCACAAGCAGACCATGCTCATCAATGAAAAGAAACTCAATATGATGAATGTGGAGCACCGTAAGCTTCTGGAAGAAGAAATGGTCAACTTCCTGTTTGAAGGCAAAGATGTGCACATTGAAGGCTACACGCCGCCAGAAAAACAGTAAGGGCCCAAAGGCCCTTTAAGACAACAACAACACGCGCTCCCGGAATGATGAAAAAAAGAATATTTGCACTGGCATTGATAGCGCCGTTGCTTGTTTCCTGCTCGGGTTCAAAAAAGGGCGATGCCTACAATGAAGCCTGGGTAAAAGACACCAACGGTTTTGACATTCTGATGGGCCAGTTCGCCCATAATATTGAAAACATCTGGGGGTTTAACGAAGTACTGATCGCCGGGCCGAAGGACTACGTTAAATACACCGATGGCTACCAGACGCGTAGCCATATCAACTTCGATGACGGTACCATCACCGTCGAAACCATCGCCGGTACCGAACCCGCTGCACGCCTGCGCCAGGCCATCATCACCACGCTGCTGATGGGTGACGACCCCAGCTCGGTCGACCTTTACTCCGACGCCGACGACATTCAGATTTCCAAAGAACCGTTCCTGTACGGCCAGGTGGTCGATAACACCGGCGAGGCTATTCGCTGGGAGTGGCGTGCCGCGCGCTTCGCCGACTATCTGCTGCAAACGCGGATGAAAAAACGCAGCAACGGCCTGCACATTATTTATAGCGTGACCATTAATCTGGTACCGAACCACCTTGATAAGCGTGCCCACAAATATCTGGGCATGGTGCGGCAGGCTTCACGCAAATACGGCATCGACGAGTCGTTGATTCTGGCGATTATGCAGACTGAATCGTCCTTCAACCCGTATGCGGTCAGCCGTTCCGACGCGATGGGGCTGATGCAGGTGGTGCAGCATACCGCCGGGAAAGACGTCTTCCGCTCGCAGGGGAAATCCGGCACGCCAAGCCGTAGCTTCCTGTTCGATCCGGCCAGCAACATTGATACCGGGACCGCCTATCTGGCGATCCTCAACAATATCTACCTTGGCGGTATCAACAACCCAACGTCGCGCCGTTATGCGGTGATTACCGCCTATAACGGCGGTGCGGGCAGCGTGCTGCGCGTCTTCTCTAACGATAAGGTGCAGGCGGCGAACATCATTAACAGCATGTCGCCAGGCGACGTCTATCAGACGCTGACCACCCGCCATCCGTCGGCGGAATCGCGTCGCTATCTCTACAAGGTGAATACGGCGCAGAAAAGCTATCGCCGTAAGTGATAATTCTCACAAACGCAGCCGCTTCTTCCCGATCTCACCAGGATGAAGCGGCTTCCCCGCCTGAACTTCATACAGAAATGTTAGTTTTGTCACTATTTCGTTGTGCAAAGTAAAAATAATTGCAATTTTTTGCGGCGCTTAACAATGTCTCATCACAGCAATTGATAGAATCAGCACAAATAATGCCTTCGGATGTTATTACGCGAACGCCTATCCGGTCCTATTTGTGAGGAAATTAACATGAATTTAAAGCTGCAGCTTAAGATACTGTCCTTCCTGCAGTTCTGCCTGTGGGGGAGCTGGCTGACCACGCTTGGCTCATACATGTTTGTGACGCTGAAGTTCGATGGTGCCTCTATCGGCGCGGTGTACAGCTCACTGGGTATCGCCGCCGTCTTTATGCCAACGCTGCTGGGCATCGTGGCGGATAAGTGGATTAGCGCCAAGTGGGTCTACGCCTTCTGTCATCTGGTCGGGGCCGGGACGCTGTTTATGGCCGCCGAGGTCACCACGCCGGGAGCGATGTTCTTCGTTATTCTGCTCAACTCGCTGGCCTATATGCCAACGCTGGGCCTGATTAACACCATCTCCTATTACCGCCTGAAATCGGCGGGCATGGACATCGTCACCGACTTCCCGCCAATCCGCATCTGGGGCACCATTGGCTTTATTCTGGCGATGTGGGCGGTAAGCTTCTCCGGCTTCGAACTGAGCCATATGCAGCTGTACATTGGTGCTGCGCTGTCGGTGGTACTGGTGCTGTTCACTCTGACACTGCCGCACATCCCCGTCTCTAACCAGCAGCAGAAGCAAAGCTGGAGCAGCATGCTGGGGCTGGACGCCTTTGCGCTGTTTAAAAACAAACGCATGGCGATCTTCTTTATCTTCTCGATGATGCTGGGCGCGGAACTGCAGATCACCAACATGTTCGGCAACACCTTCCTGCACAGCTTTGATAAAGATCCGCTGTTTGCCACCAGCTTTATCGTGCAACACGCCTCCGTGATGATGTCGATTTCACAAATCTCCGAGACGCTGTTCATCCTCACCATCCCGTTCTTCTTAAGCCGCTACGGTATCAAAAACGTCATGTTGATCAGTATCTTCGCGTGGATGCTGCGCTTCGGCCTGTTCGCCTACGGCGACCCGACGCCGTTCGGCACCGTGCTGCTGGTACTGTCGATGATTGTCTACGGCTGCGCCTTCGACTTCTTCAACATTTCCGGCTCAGTATTTGTGGAAAAAGAAGTCCGCCCGGAAATCCGCGCCAGCGCGCAGGGCATGTTCCTGATGATGACCAACGGCTTTGGCTGCATCCTTGGCGGCATGGCGAGCGGGAAAGTCGTGGAGATGTACACCGTGGACGGGATTACCGATTGGCAAAGCGTATGGCTGATTTTCGCCGGCTACTCGCTGGTGCTGGCGGTGGCGTTCGTTGGGCTGTTCAAATATAAACATGAGCGTGTTGCGCCGGGAGCACAGCCAGTTGTGCATTAAGGCGTCGTCCCTCTCTTCCCACGAAGGAGAGGGAACCCGGTTCTATTGTTAATCACTGCACCTGACGGCCCCTCTCCCCCATGGGGAGAGGGTTAGAGTGAGGGGTTCCCCCCGCACCTTACTTCAAAACATACCCATACAGCCGGCTAATCCCGTCAGCATCCTTCTCGCTGTACACCCCCTGAAGTTCCGGCGAAAAGCCGGGCAGCAGGTTCACGCCCTCTTCCAACGCCAGGAAGTAGCGCTGTACCGCACCGCCCCACACTTCCCCCGGCACCACGCACAGCACGCCCGGCGGGTACGGCAGCGCGCCTTCGGCGGCAATGCGCCCTTCCGCATCACTGATACGGACCAGCTCAACATTACCGCGAATAAACTCGCTGTTAGCGTCCTGCGGGTTCATCACCACGTTCGGCAAGCTCTCTTTGCGGAACATCGCCTTTTGCAGATCCTTGACGTCAAAGCTGACGTAAAGATTGTGCATCTCCTGACACAGCTCGCGTAGCGTATAGTCACGGTAGCGTACCGGATACTTGTTGTAGATAGTCGGCAGCACGTCGGCCAGCGGCGTATCGTCCTCGATATGCTGTTCAAACTGGCCGAGCATTGCCACCAGCTGCGCCATTTTCTCCGGCGTTTCCGCTGGGGTTAGCAGGAACAGGATCGAATTCAGGTCGCACTTCTCCGGCACGATACCGTTCTCACGCAGATAGTGGGCAAGAATCGTCGCCGGAATGCCAAACTCGGTATATTGCCCGGTTTCTGCGTCGATCCCCGGGGTGGTCAGCAGCAGCTTGCACGGGTCAACGAAGTACTGTTCCTGCGCATAGCCCTCAAAACCGTGCCAGCGCGCGCCCGGCGTGAAGCTAAAGAAGCGACGTTCGCTGGCAATCGTTTTGGTTGGGTGATCCTGCCACGGGCGGCCATCCACCATCGGCGGAATAAACGGCTGGATCATCTTGCAGTTCGCGACAATCGCCTTACGCGCTTCAATACCCAGCTCAACGCACTCTGCCCACAGACGGCGCCCGCTCTCCCCTTCGTGGATTTTGGCGTTGATATCCAGCGCCGCAAACAGCGGGTAAAACGGGCTGGTTGAGGCATGCAGCATAAAGGCGTTGTTCAGCCGTTTGTGCGGGCAAAAGCGCGCCTGGCCGCGAATATGGTTATCTTTTTTGTGGATCTGCGAGGTCTGCGAGAAACCCGCCTGCTGTTTGTGCACCGATTGGGTAACGAAAATGCCCGGATCGTTTTCGTTGAGATCCAGCAGCAACGGCGAGGTATCGGACATCATATCGATAAACTGCTCGTAGCCGACCCATGCGGAGTCAAACAGAATGTAGTCGCAAAGGTGGCCGATTTTATCCACCACCTGACGCGCATTGTAGATAGTACCGTCATAGGTGCCCAACTGAATGATCGCCAGGCGGAACGGACGCACATCATCGGCTTTCTCCGGCGCGGCTTCACGAATCAGCTCACGCAAATAGCGCTCGTCAAAGCAGTGTTCATCAATACCACCGATAAAACCGAACGGGTTACGCGCCGCTTCCAGATAAACCGGCGTCGCGCCAGCCTGAATCAGCGCACCGTGGTGGTTCGATTTGTGGTTATTGCGGTCAAACAGCACCAGGTCGCCGCGGGTCAGCAGCGCATTGGTCACTACCTTATTGGCGGCGGAAGTGCCGTTCAGCACGAAGTAGGTTTTATCGGCGTGGAACACCTTAGCGGCAAACTTCTGCGCGTGCTTGGCAGAGCCTTCGTGAATCAGCAGGTCTCCAAGCTTCACGTCGGCGTTGCACATGTCAGCGCGAAAGACGTTCTCACCGAAGAAGTCATAAAACTGGCGGCCCGCCGGATGCTTTTTAAAAAATGCGCCGTGCTGATGGCCCGGGCAGGCAAAGGTACTATTGCCCATTTCAACGTACTGAGTCAGGGTATTAAAAAACGGCGGCAGCAGCTCTTCTTCATAGCGACAGGCGGCGGTTTCCAGCTCCAGCCACTCCTGGTCTTTACCGCTGATGACCGCATCTACGCCGTTTGGGGCGCTGATATCATCGCTCGTTAGCACGAACACCGGCAGCTTAAATCCGGTGCGTTTGAGTAATGCAAGAATGCCGCTGTGGCTGTCGGCCACGGTAATGACGACTGCTGCCACATCGGTAAAGTCGGTACTATCCAGCGCCACCACGACACGATGGGTGGAAAGGCGAGAGACCAGTTCACGACTGGCAGCAATGTTCATTGATTTCATAAGCGCAACGACCCACTCAGGGAGAGTAAAAGTCCTGGGCAGAGCATCTGGCTCTGCCCCACGAAGCGTCTGGGTGCAACTGGGTTACAGCTCCGACCGCCAGACATCAGTAAAAGCAGACATGGTCTAATCTTACTGTTGTCCTGCAGTGAGCGTGCGTTGGCGTCACCGCATGGTGAACAATGAGAAAGGGGCAGACCTTCGCGAGCAGGCGAAGCGGCATTGGCGATGTAATGGCAAAGATGTCATTGCAGGCGGCCCCGATTGAGGAAAGGAGAAATTTCGCGCAATCATGGCACCATTCACCAGAGGGTGCAAGACGAAATTTTTATGCACCAATACCACGGAGAAACAAGCACTGAACCGATTAATCAGTCCATAATAATGCAGGACTTATATATAAGTAACAGGAGTTAACGTGGTAATTGGCCCATTTATTAATGCCGGGGCGGTGCTCGTCGGTGGTTTGATCGGCGCGTTGTTAAGCCAGCGTCTTCCGGAGCGTATTCGCGTCTCCATGACCTCGATCTTCGGCCTCGCCTCGTTGGGTATTGGCCTGCTGCTGGTGATCAAGTGCGCCAACATGCCGGTGATGGTGCTGGCCACACTGGTGGGAGCGCTGATCGGTGAGTTTTGCCATCTGGAAAAAGGGATCAACAACGGCGTCTCCCGACTGCAAAAACGGCTGATTAAGCCCGGCAAAAGCCGGGAACATGAGACTTTTATTCAAAGCTACGTGGCGATCATCGTGCTATTTTGCGCGAGCGGAACCGGGATTTTTGGTTCAATGCACGAAGGAATGACCGGCGATCCGACCATACTCATCGCCAAGTCGTTTCTCGATTTCTTTACCGCCATGATTTTCGCCTGCTCACTCGGCTTTGCCGTCTGCGCCATCAGCGTGCCGATGCTGGTCATCCAACTGACGCTGGCCTTCTGCGCCTTTATGATCCTGCCGCTGACCACCCCTGCAATGATGGCTGATTTCACCGCCGTCGGCGGCCTGTTACTGTTGGCAACCGGCCTGCGTATCTGCGGAATCAAGATGTTCGCTGTGGTGAATATGCTGCCAGCGCTGCTGCTGGCGATGCCTATTTCCGCTGCCTGGACCGCCTTTTTTGCCTGACGTCGCGTGCAAAATACGCAAGGTGATGATAGATTGTGCAACTCGCCGCAAAATTTATAATTTTCGTTGACGAGGCGAGGCGATTACGGTTTAATGCGCCCCGTTGCCCGGATAGCTCAGTCGGTAGAGCAGGGGATTGAAAATCCCCGTGTCCTTGGTTCGATTCCGAGTCCGGGCACCACTTATTCAGAAAACCCAGCCTATGGCTGGGTTTTTGCTTTCTGGCATTCCGATAAATGTCCGCGTCCAGCAATGGCTAAGCTACCTCATCCAACCCTGACTCAAAGATGCGCTTGCGCAGAGTGGCGATCGTGTTCGACAGCGCTTTTTCCTGCTGGCGGAAATAGGCCTGCGGGTCGGCAAGCGTGGATACCAGCAGCCAGGATTTCTCTTTCTCAAGCGCGAGCATTTCGGCCTGCAGGCTGGCAATTTGCTGCTGCGTGGCGCTGATTTTCCGCAGCAGTAGCGTGAGATCGTTCAGTCTTTCGCTCGCCATCATTGGCTCATGCTCACGCATCAGTCGGGCTAGCAGGTTACGAATAGTCGGCAGATCGCCGCGCTGTCTGGCCTGGTTGAGCTGGGCCATCATCTCGTTAGCCTCTGCCTTCAGCGCATCGTCGACCAGATCCGGGTGACAAAGCTTGCTCGCCTGGCGCCACAATCGTTTGAGTTCCTGACGATCCTCCTGCGCCATATTTTCATGATGCTCGCGGCGTTTTTGCGCTTTTTGCTGCTGATCGCGCCAGGTTTCATACTGCTCGCGCGCTTCGTCACGCGCACGGCGTTCACAGGTATCTTCGTCATGGCACATTTCAGCGCGCTTGCGCAGCGAGGCTTCCGCCAGGATCTTTCTCAGCCTCAGCACCTCGGCCATCAGCGGCCCCAGATGCTGCATATAAAGATCGTTAAACTCATCAAGCTGGGTCAGCCTTGCGTTTCTGGCATCAAGCAGCGCCTGCAACTGGGTTTCCAGCGCTTTTAGCTCCAGCTTGCTGGCCGCAACGCGCGGATCCTGCCATTGAGTCATCGAGCGCTGGCTTTGCAGCCAACTGACGATGGCGTTCATCGCCTCGCCATAGCGCCGGGCCTCAAGAGCCTGAATGATGGCGTCAATCGCGGGATCGTCAATGTCGCCTTTCAGGTGCGAAATCTGACTGGCAATGATCTCATCATCTTCCAGTTCAATGGCATTTTTGATGATTTCCAGCCGCTTGATGGGTTTACTCATGGGGCGTTTGCTCGGCGTCCTGACCGTGGGAATGGATCGCAGAGTAGCACTCGTTTCGGTGCGCCGTCAGCCGCTATGTCATATTATAAGTGACGTTATTTCAGTCGCTTATATTTTTGGTATGAAGTATAGACTTAAGTCGAACTGACGGCGGTTAATATCGCTACTCTGCCAGCGCCTGACGTAAATCGTCGCGTAAATCGTCAACCCCTTCAATGCCCACAGAGAGGCGAATCAGCTGTGGCGTAATGCCGTTGGCCAGTCGCTGCTCCAGCGGGATAGAGGCATGGGTCATGCTGAACGGCTGGCTGACCAGGCTTTCCACGCCGCCCAGGCTCTCAGCGAGCGTAAAGAGGCGCAACTTTTTGATCACCGCTTCTGCCCGTTCGGCATCGCCTTTTACCACAATTGAGATCATTCCGCCCGGTTGCGCCATTTGACGGCGGGCAAGCGAATAATCGGGGTGCGATTCCAGCCACGGGAACCAGACTTTTTCCACCTGCGGCTGCTGCTCAAGCCACTGGGCAAGCGCCAGCGCGTTGTTGCTGTGGCGTTCCATACGCAGCGACAGCGTGCGGATCCCGCGCAGAGTCAGAAAGCTACTGAACGGATCGAGCACGCCGCCAACGGCGTTTTGCAGATAACCAAGCTGCTCTGCCAGAGTCGGGTTATCGCCCACCACCGCAAGACCGGCGACAACGTCGGAGTGACCGTTGAGGTATTTGGTCGCGGAATGCACCACGATATCAAAACCGAATGCCAGCGGGCGCTGGATTACCGGCGAGGCGAAGGTGTTATCCGCCACGCTGATAAGCTTGTGGCGGTGGGCGATGCCGGCAATCGCCTCCAGATCGGCCAGTTTTAGCAAGGGGTTGGTCGGCGTTTCAACCCAAATCATGCGTGTTTCCGGACGGATAGCCGCTTCCAGCGCCGAGAGCGAACCGGGTTTGACCCAGCTCACCTGCAGCCCCGCGCTGCGCCGACGCACGTTTTCAATCAGCCGGTAGGTTCCACCATAAACATCATCGACGGCAACGATATGGCTGTCTTTATCCAGCAGCTCCAGCACCGTGGAGATAGCCGCCAGCCCAGAGGCAAAGGCGTAGCCGCGGCTGCCGCCTTCCAGTTCAGCGATGGCGGTCTCCAGCGCAGCGCGCGTTGGGTTGCCGCTACGCGAATACTCGTAGCCGGTGTGCTGTCCCGGTGCCGGTTGGGCATAGGTGGATGTCGCGTAAATGGGCGGCATCACCGCACCGTGGCTATCGGTAAAAGTGCCGCTGTGTACGCTCAGGGTATCGAAGGTTTTCATTATTCATTCCTTACTGTTCAAGACGGTTACGCCAGCTCGTGAGGAGATCGCTGCGGGTGATAAGGCCAAGGAAGCGTTCGTTATCCACCACAACGGCCACCTGGCCGCGATCAAAAATGGGTTTCAGCGCGCTCTCAGGCGCGGTGATGTCGAGGGTTTCAACCTCCTGAGTCATGGCTTCGCGCACCGGCAAGCCAAAACGTTGACTGTCTCCCTGGACGTGGCTCAGCAGATCCCACTCATCGATGATCCCCACCACCCCGCCCTCTTCCAGTACCGGTAGCTGTGAGATGTCATAAAGGCGCATACGGGCCAGTACGGTCGCCAGGGTGTCATCCGGTGCGGCAGTAACGGTGGCGCCTTCATCGTGGCGCAGGGCAATGAAATCGCTCAAGTCACCACGCAGTGTGCGGGCCAGCAGGCCCTGCTGGCGCATCCAGTCGTCGTTGAACATTTTCGACAGGTACTTGTTGCCGCTGTCGCAGGCAAAGGTCACCACCCGTTTCGGCGTCGTTTGCGCACGGCAGTAGCGCAGCGCCGCCGCCAGCAGCGTGCCGCTTGAAGAACCAGCCAGAATCCCCTCTACCTGTAGAAGTTCGCGGGCGGTAGTGAAGGCTTCGCGATCGCTGATGCGTAACGCCTTACGGACGTTATTGATGTGCGCTAATGGCGGGATAAAGTCTTCGCCAATCCCTTCAACCAGCCAGGATCCCGCTTCCTGATAACGACCGCTTTCGACCTGATCGGCAAGGATCGAACCGGCCGGATCGGCCAGCACAAACTCGGTATGCGGCGAATGTTCGGCGAACCATGCCTGCAGACCGCCCAGCGTACCGCCCGACCCTACGCCAACGACGATGGCATCAATTTGCCCGTCGAGTTGCTGATACAGCTCCGGCGCGGTAGTCGTGGCGTGAGCCAACGGATTGGCGGCGTTATTGAACTGGTCAATGTAAAAAGCGCCGGGCAGCGCTTTTGCCAGCCGCTGTGCGTAGTCCTGATAGTACGCCGGATGCCCTTTACCAACGTCAGAACGGGTCAACACAACCTGAGCGCCGAGGGCGCGGAGGTGGAAAATCTTCTCGCGGCTCATTTTGTCCGGTACGACAAGGATAAGCTTATACCCGCGCTGGGCGGCAATCAGCGCCAGCCCTAGCCCGGTGTTACCTGCGGTCGCTTCGACAATGGTACCGCCAGGCAGCAGCAGCCCCTGCTTTTGCGCCTCATCGATCATCGACAGCGCCACCCGGTCTTTGATTGAACCACCGGGGTTCTGGTTTTCCAGTTTCAGAAACAAGCTGCACGGTCCGGTATCCAGCTTATGCAGCTGCAGTACCGGCGTCTGGCCGATAAGTTCGGTGACGGAATGGTAAACGGTCATACGCTTTAATCCTGATATATGAGCAATGACCAGAGTGTAGGGCTGTAAAAAATGGATGATAAAGAACCTTTATCTGGCCTTTAGCGCAAATTGGAATATGACCTGCTATTTAGACATTTAGACGGAGAGACGTTTAGTCGTGCAGAGGGGTTGATGGCTAAAAAAGGGGGGATTTGCTCTATTTTCAGCCATAAAAGCGGCATCAGGTCGCGCCTTTTGCCGCATCATAGCTTTCTATTGTTGAACTTCATCTAAGGATTGTTCGCCGCATTCTTTGGGCTATTCGCGCTATGGGGACGAGACGACGCGTTGAAGAACCCGCCTGAAAGGCGGGTTTTTGGTTTCTGTGCCCCTCGGAGCTGTCTCGCATCACTCACTGATAAACAAACGTCACGCCAATAATCGACTGCACGTTTCCCGCCGTCACCTGGCCGCGGGTTCGCGCATAGTTGGCGGTCAAGCCAAGGCTCACGGCCGATGTGCTTACCGTGCCAAGCGATACCATACTGTTGGCAGGTACGATGCTGCCGTTGCGGGTAAGCTGAACGCCCACCCCGCTCGCAGGCGACGCCGATGCGGTGTTGGTGAAAATGGAGTTTGCCGAATCCTCCGTCGTCCCCGAGAGGTAGTAACTGAGCTTTTGGCTCTGCGCGCAATACACCGTTAGCGGAATGGCTGTAGAGCCTGGGTAATCCGGCAGCGTGACCGTGACGTTTCGCGCAGAGACATCACAGCCTCCGGTGGGTACCACGACGTTGTTGTTAGCGTAGATATTCCAGACAAACTGGAAATCGTCGTTATTTTTATTGTTGGTCTGGCGAAGAATCATTACGGCGATAAGCGTTCCAGCGCTAATCGCCACGCCGCCAGCGGAGCTAATCGGCGTCAGATAGAGCATCGTGGGCCAGGGAGTATCGGTTTTCGAGTTGTAGATTATCCGCGCGGTTTCCGTGGTGGTGGGAAACGGGTAGCTGGAACCGTTGTATTTGACGGTGCCGGAAAAACTTGCAAGCACGCCACCGTATGCCGAACCTCTCTGCAAGGTGACGTAGTCGGTGATGGTCTCCGGATAATCGTTATGGCAAAAAATCTGCGTCGAGAGATCGACGACCAGGTTTTGCCCCACGTTCACCGCGGGGGCCAGATCCACATAGACGTTCGCGCTGCCGCCGCCGATGGGGATTGTTGTTCCGCTGGCGGTCCTGCAGGCAAATGACCAGGCATTAAACGACCAGCCGGCCATCAGCAGCATCGTCAACACGGTTATCACTCTCTTCATAACGCTTTTCTCCTGCTCAGGCGTAGGTATAGGTGACGTTGATCACCGCCTGAATGGTTCCCTGGGTCGCGCCGCCGTTAACCGATAGCGCCCTCACCTGCAGCGGAAAACGGGCAGACTGCGAGGTCTCATCCACCGTGACCGTTGTCGTCGCGCCGGTATTAAGCGTTTTGCCCCCCGCATCCTGCAGCTCAAGCTGAATATTTCTGGCCGTTCCCTGATTCTGGTAGTAGCCGGTGGCGTCTGCCGTGCCGCTAAAGCTGGCGGTAACCCGCGATGTGCCAACAGGGCAGTTGATGAGATCCAGCTCGACGCCATGCCAGGCCGAACTTGAACCTGCCGAAAGCAGGCTGAAAGTGTAGAGATCGCCAAGATCAACGTCAGCATTGCGGGTCGAGACCGTGCAAGGCTTCGCCACCACTTTACCGTTGACGGTAATCGTCACATCGGCGGCCCATAGCGCCGAAGATAAGGCGACCAGCACGATCGCCGATAGCACGCCGCAATAAGCCCATTTCATTGATGCCTCCACTTACTGAAATTCAAGGGTGAACGTCGCCGTGGCGTTAACGTGGCCCGGCGTGACCGGCACCTGCGTGGCCATCAGGCGAGCATAAAAATTAAGCGTGTTGCTTTGGCCTGGCGTCAGCGTCGTCCATGGAAGAACGGATGATGCGGCATTGAGCGGCAGCATCGTCTGCTGGCCATTGAGGATCTGCACCCCCATGCCAGCGGCGGCAGCGCTGCCGCTGTCAAGCTTCAACAGGCTGGTATTGTCGTTATCCGCCACGCCAGTAAACCCTACCTTCACCGCGCTCACCGCGCCGCCGCAGGGGGAAAGGACAATACGAAAAGGTATCGCCGGCGTGGTCGCGCCGACGGCGCTGAACTGTTTCGCTGCGTTATCCATCAGATCGACGATAAAGTCCTTAGACTCGCCCGCCACGGCACAGCCGTTATCTCTCACATGGCCGCTGATGGTGATCGTGCTATCTGCGGCCAGCGCGCTGGCGGTAAATAGCGACAGGAGTGCGCTGAACAGGTAACAAGGCATTGTCATAGTGATGTCCTTAGCGGCACGTGGCCGATAGCTGAATCAGAGGCTGCTGCTGGCTCTCGTCGGGTAACCGATATTCAGCTTCGCAACGTGCATTGGCGCCTTGCCCCCACATGACCTGCACCTTTCCGGCTAGCGGCATGCCGCTGAGGTAAACGAGACCGTTATCGGCGACGATGCTGGCATTCTGGTTACCCGCCGAGGTGACCATGGCGCCAAACGGTACGGGTTTACCGTTGTGAATTAACGTCATCAGCAGCTTCATGCCAACGTGCGCCTTGAACTTCGCACGCACAATCGCGCCGTGCGTCGGTACCACACTCACCACCGCGTCATCCAGGTCGACGTTATCCGCCAGCGTGTTGGTGTCCAGCGCCACACGGTTTTCCCGATACTCGGTGGCGTAAGGCAGCACGGCGTAGCCGCGCCAGTCGGTGCGCACCCCGGTCTGATTTTCCACTTTCGTCCCTTTCGCCCCCGGCGCGCTGACCAGTACCGCCGTGTCATTGAGAGGCTGGCTCAGCGTGACGCCGTCAGCATGCGCCAGCACGCCACCGCTCATGCCGTAATACAGTTGTTTAATCCCGTCGCTATGGCTGTAGCCAACGTTGGCATTACCGTAACCGCCGCGATAGTTCAGCGCGGCATAACCGGTGCTCCCGCTGCTGCCTTCGCCGCCGCTGGCATAGCCCGTCTGCACGTTGTAGCTGAGGTTGTTATCCTCCAGCAGCGTGCCGTAAAGCCCGGCGAGGTTGCTCATCCGACCGTTGAGATCGTTGGACATGCTGTAGCTGGCGCTCGCTTGTCGCCAGGCGGACTGGCTGTCCGAGCGCAACCAGTGGCTGAACGGAATGTTGACGTTCACCGCCAGCATCTGGTCACGACCATCCTGCCAGGCGTTTTTGGTCAGGCTATAGCTCAGCGTCCAGTTGATATCGTCAACGGCGGTATTTAGCCCGGCCTGGAATTGCTCATCGACATTGCCGGTTCCCCAGTAGGTTTGCTGGCTGCCGCTCAAATACAGCGTGGCCGTTCGTCCCAACTGCTGGGTAATGCTCACCTGTACTTTGCCCCGTTTGCTGTAGGCAAGGTTGTAATAGTCGGTGAATTTCGGCTTCACGTAGACCGGCCCGTCCTCGGTGACCACCGAGTGTCCGCTCATGCGCTGATAGGTAGTATCAGCAAAATTAAAGTAGCCCCGCGTGGAGTAGCGGTAACCCACCAGCTGAATATTGGTACCTAGCTCACTGAGCGATTTGTTGTAGAGAAACCGCACCGACTGGCCCTGCTGCCGACTGTCATCGGGTAGCGTGGCGTTGGCCTGGGTAACGTCCACCGACATCGCTCCCAGGTTGCCCATGTTCTTGCCGACCCCGACGTTAAACGCACGATAGCGATCGGCCAGCTGGCTCCCGCCGTACAGCGTCCATCCTGCCGCCAGCCCGTGCATCAGGGTACCTTGAAAGAACGTGGGATCGTCCTGCAACTCATTGCCGCTGCGGTATTTTCCGGCGGTCAGCGCGTAGCGAGTGTGACCTTGACGCTGCAACACCGGGACGGAAGAATACGGTACGGTAAAACGTTGGCTGCTGCCGTCCGCTTCTTTGATCGTGACCTGTAGGTCGCCGCCGTTACCCGCCGCATAGAGATCGTTAATGGTGAAGGGACCTGGCGGCACCGTACTGTGATAAATCTCATAGCCGTTTTGCTTGATAGAAACCTGTGCCGTGCCGCGAGCAATACCATGAATAGCCGGCGCAAAACCTTTCTGACTGTCCGGCAGCATGTTGTCATCAGAAGCCATCTGCCCGCCACGAAAGTTAATCCCATCGAAGATATCGCCATTGGTATAGCTGTCTCCCAGCGTCAGCCGCGAGCGTAAGGCCGTGATATCGCGCTCCAGCCAGGTATTGATATGCTGCCATTTGTTTTCACTTTGCGAGCCGCTGCTGTGGCTCCAGCTACTGTTGTCACGTAGCCGCCACGGGCCAACGTTCAACCCGCTTTGCAGGTTTAAATAGGCATATTGGCTGCTACCGCCAACCGAGTTCTGCACGCGATTACCGGTGAAGTTGTAGTTCAGCAATCCGGCTGTGATACCGTTGTCCCACAGTTCCGGCGGGATATAACCACGCGCCTGATTGCCCATAAAGGCCTGAGGAATGGTCAGGTACAGGCGCTGCTGGCCCACATCCAGACGAATGGTTGCTGCCTCAATCATCGCCGTTAACGGCACGCAAGTGTCAGCGTCTAACGCACTCAACCCGTCGACCGCCGCGGCGTTCAGCCCCATGCTAACCAACTGTCCGCGTGTCAGACAGGGCATCAGCCCATCGCCATTTTCGCGGGCGCTGAACGCCACATCGCGGGTAGCCATGTACCCGTCATTGAGGTAGATGTCTACCCGATAGGTCCCCGGCGGCAGCTCCTGCCCCTTCTCAAAACCAGAGAGATCCGCCACGGCGGCAGGGTCGTCAGCCAGAAAACGCGGGTTAAAGTAGAGTTCCGCCTGGACGAGAAAAGTCGGTGCCGCGAGCAAAATGGCAGCGGCAAGCAGCCGCATACGCCGGACCTGCAAACAAGCGAGGCCAAATTTCAGATATGACATAGTCCCTCCGGTTTCACTTCACCCGGCGATCGTTTCTTATTCTATTCAAGGGATAGGACTGCCCCGAGGCTTAACGCATCGCGCCAATCATGCGCGGCGTCAGCGCGCCATAGTCATTAATGGTCCTGAAGGTGATTTCACCGCTGGCATCGTCGGGTATTTTCACCCGGGTTTCGCCCATCGGCGGAACCAGCGCATTTTCCAGCACTCGGGTACCGGCATTGAGCTCAGTCACCGTCAGATAATACGGCGTGGGGTTGTTCAGCGTGAGCGTGCCGGCACCGCGACGAAACGTCAGTTTTTCGACGGCCTGCTCCGGCGGCATCGCCAGTTTTGCCGGACGGTAGTAAAGCTTAATACGGCTGATAATCGCCAGTTGCAGGGTATTGTCGTTGAGCTTAGATTTATCCATCGCCGGAATCGCCTTCACGTTCATCCAGAACAGGCTTTCCCGATCCTGCGGCAGCTGGTTATTGGACGCGTCAAGAATGCGTAGCGTGTTCTCTTTTTTCCCCTGCATCGCGAACAGCGGCGGCGTCACCACAAAACGGCCATCTTTAACGCCGTCGGCGTTCTCCACCCAGGACTGAATGAGATAAGTACCGCTATCGTCGGTATTGGTTACCGCCAGAGGGACCTGCTTTTGTCCCGCCGGATAAATGACCCGGGTCGCACCCAGCGCCACGCCCGCGTGTGCATAATGGCTTACCCCGCTAGCCGCTATCAGCAGCAGCATCGCCAGCGCGCCGCGCATCACCATCAACGTTCTTTTCATGTTTACCCCTGTTGTATTCACCGTCATTTCCTGCGTCCGGTTAATTACTGGTAGGTTAAAGCGAACCAGGCCTGCGCATTCGCCGTTCCGCCGGTCACCTGCCGCGCTGTCGCACGATATTTCGCCACAAAATGCAGTGTGGTCAGCCCCTCGTTGAGTCGTATCCAGCGAGCGGGCGCCTGGTTGAGCGGAATGAAACGGCCCTGGTCATCAAACAGCGCAATGCCAATACCGGTAGCAATGCCCGCACCCTCTCCCACGGAGAGAACGTCAGGATCTTTACCGTCAGCGACACCCTGAAACGACACACCCACGTGCTGGCTGACCGCCGTACTGCAATCTTCAAGATGAATAGCAAAAGCGATGGGATTGGACTCTTCGCCAACCGCATGAAAACGATGGCTGGCGACCTGGCCCATCTTTACCGTCATCAGGCGATCTTCCGCCGCCACGCTGCAGGCTTCGGCAACAACAACCCCCTGAAAACGTAAACCACCACCGGGTAACGTGACGTTCCAGTGGTTACCAGCCTGCGCGACGATCGGCAGCAGAAACGTCAGCAATAACCCTGTCGTCCAACGCATGACTCTCACCTCCGTTCCCTCCTGATTTCGGGCCTTCCTGGCCCTCGTGGCATCCCTGCCGGTTGGATTACTCGTACTGAACTTTGAAGGTCGCGTCGGCGTTCGCCGTACCCGCCGTGGCCGCGCCGGTCGCGTAGTAACGCGCCTGGAATGGGATCACGTTCGTGCCATCGTTCAGGGTGGTGGCAGAGCTAAAGGTTCCACCATCGAGCGCCAGCGGTTTGCCTTTGTTATCGAGGATCTGGATGCCCACGTTGGTGGCACCGCCCGATGCTGACCCTTGCAGCGCCAGAACGGTGGTGTTGGTGGTATCAATCGCCGTGCCGGAGAAGGCCACGGATGCCTTGGTTGAAACGCTGGTGTCACAATCATTCAGCTGGATGTTAAAACCAACGGCGGAACTAGTGCTGCCCGCGGTCGCCAGTTTTGCCGAACGAACCTGACCCATCTGTACCGTCTGGTCGATAGAACCGGCGTCCACGGCGCAGGCCGCGTTCACCACATCGCCTTTAAAATGCACGGTGCCGCCGTTTACGGTAGTCGTATCCGCCAGCGCCGCCGCAGAGGTGAAGGAAAGCGCAGAGATAATTAGCAGCGCAACTTTATTAATGCCCATAAATGTACTCCTGATTAATGGAGAATATTATTCTCACTTTGTTAAAAACAGCGCTAAAGGCAGGCAATAGAGGTTCTGCCTGACACGCATCGATTATTTATGTGAAGACGACCACATCCCGACAGCAGCACCGCTATCTGGATATCAGAAATAACGTCACCAGCGTCGATTCAGCTTTGAGATATCCAGATAAAACGACATTGTCGCGGCATTATTCCCACGCAAACCAAACATTCGTTTAGTTTTCTGCCGCAAATAATAAATATGCTTTTCGCTGAGCCCTGCTAATTTATTAATTTGTGAAACGGAGTAGCCTTCGCATAGATAGCGAAAGACAATCAACTCTTGTTCAGAGAAATCCCGCCGATCAAAAATAGATTTACTCGCCTCATACAGGCACAAGTAAAGATCTGAAAAACCTATCTTTTCAGAGATGAGCCAAGGGAATGGCCCCTGATAGACACATCCGGGAGAACTCTCCATCTTGTATAACAGTACAATTCGGCAATGAGAGCATAGTGATGCAATTAAACTCAGTATCCGGTGTCGCTCGGCGATATCAGAAATATAAATTATGAAAATATCACTAACCGACGTACGTAAGTAACACTGTGACTTTAATTGTGTGGAGTGGATCGCTGCAACATTTCCTCTCCGAATAACTTCATCATCTTGCAATGCCAAAAGGAAAAAACTGTTATCCGAGATAATACATTTCCTCATATATTACCCCAACATGCAGATCCAATTTATTCTATTTAGTATCCATAATTCCTGTTTCCAGAACGTCGTAACCCAAACTTCGATTTAATTATATACACAGCGAATATACATCGTCAAAAACGATCAATTAATTATTATTGATAGATATCGGCAATTGATTTAATGGATATAGATCGCCCTGATCGATCAATTAATAAAGAAAAATAATAAGATCAATGAAATAGATAATTTAATTTTAGGATTTTTCAATTAATAAGAAATTGTTCGTATTGATATGCATCGCGAACTAATTGTAATTTTGTGTAAAGAATATATCTTGATGCGCAATTTAACTTAATTTTCACAAATGCATAAATTGATCCAAATCAATTTACATCATTAAAACAAAAAATGAATTATTGACCTCGCACCAATACACACGGCAAAACTTCACTCATCAGGGGGATTAAATGCGCTAAATCGCTACCCGATAGTGAGTATAGAATCAATTTGGCGCTTTATCGGGTTAGAAGGGGGATATTTGAGACGGGAGCATAACAAACAACGTCAGACACATAGCCTGCTCAGGAACACTGTGCCATAGCGTTATGAAACCTCGCCGAAGATGTGGAGGCCGTCGCTTTTTCCTGATTCCGATTCGGGCCTAAAGGAGCCGCAGATGAAAGATATTGCTAGTATTCCGCAACGTACAGCAGGGTCTGCTCGCCGCAAAACTCCCGCTCGCCATAATCAACAGACGATAAAGATTGTCGGAAGAATTTGAACATAACGTTTTCCCACCATTGGACCAGGCCCCCCATCAATTGATGAGGGGGCGTCACGATTATGATTTTTTCGCGCTGTAGACTTCTTCACCGGTAAATGTCGGCTCGGCCCAGAAGTTAATATTGAACTGCGCGTCGTCGGTCATTTCAATGCGGTGCCAGTACTGCGGCGGGCTGGTCGCGAAGCTACCGGCGTTGATGACCACCTTCACTTCCGGTTCCGTGGCCTGCTCGTCAGCAAAACCGTAATAGGTCACCGTCCCTTCCATCACGCACAGTTGACCAAAGATGCCAGCGGCGGTGTTGTGATGGCTCAGCAGCGCGGCCGGGACATTGTCTTTCGTGAAGAACGGGGTTGAACGTTTGATAGTCCAGTTTTTTGGGATTCTGTAATGGCTCATATTAACCTCCGGATCTAAAACATGCATTTAAAATACAACTTCAAATCCGAGCTGTAAAGATTTTTTGATAATAAATCTCATTATCACAAAAACACCGTTCTTCGCCCCGCATCACATTTCTGAATGTTGCTCATTGTCGAATCTCGACATTTATTTATATTAAAAATGTCGAATACCAACAGAGGTAATGCATGAACCCGCTCGCTTTCACTATCGCGCAAGAACAGAATGTCGCTACTCGCTACCTGGCAGACCTGCCGCTTCCGGACGTACTGGCGTTGCTCAACGAGCACGACGCACGTGTTCCGCAGGCCATTCAGAGCGTTCTCCCGCAGGTAGAGCAGGCCGTACGTCTGATTGTCGGGCAGATGAAAAGCGGCGGTCGGCTGTTTTACGTCGGCGCGGGCACCAGCGGACGGCTTGGCGTGCTGGACTCCGCCGAGTGCCCTCCCACCTTCGGTACCGACCCAAACCTGGTGCAGTCAGTGATTGCCGGCGGGCTGGATGCTATGCTGCGAGCCGTTGAGAACGTTGAAGATGATGGTGCTGCCGCGGTTGCCGAACTCCGTGCTCGCGGCCTGAACGATCGTGATGTGGTGCTGGGTATCGCCGCCAGCGGACGCACGCCGTTCGTGATGTCGGCGCTCGACTTTGCGCGCCAGACTGGCGCAAAGACCATCGCCCTCACCACCCGCGGTCCAGGCCCGATCTCAGAAAAAGCCGACGTGGCGGTGGCTCCGGATGTGGGCGCCGAAGCGCTGGCTGGTTCCACGCGGATGAAAAGCGGCTCCGCACAGAAGATGCTGTTAGGCATGATCAGTACCGCTACCATGATTCAACTGGGGCGCGTGCACGGCAACCTGATGATTGACGTAAAAGCCTCGAATGAAAAGCTACTGCGCCGCGCCGAGCACATGGTGGCACAGATCTGCGAAGTGGATAACGCTACGGCACAGGCGCTACTCCAGGAAGTGAACTACAACGTGCGCGCGGCGGTGCTGAGCAACCTGCTGGGCCTCTCTCCCGATGCGGCGCTTACGATGGCCGCGCAACCCTTTGTCTCCCTGAAAGATCAGCTATTATCAGGAGCCTCTCATGGCCAATAAAATAGAACATCTGGAGCTTATCGCTGACGCTATCGAACACCATATTGGCGGCTTCGGCAACGTCGCCACGTTGACCAATTGTATGACCCGCGTACGCGTCGTCCTGCGCGATCGTAGTCTGTTTAACGCCGAAGCGCTGCGCAAAGTGGACGGCGTTAAAGGCACCGTCGATGCCGGAGAGCAGTTTCAGATTATCGTTGGTGCGGGCACGGCGTCGAAGGTGACAGGTATCCTGACTAAACGCATGAATCACGCGGGAATCGCCCCTGCCGCCGCAGACGATGAAGAACGCAAGCCTTTCTCCATCCGCCGCAGCCTGAATATTCTGGCGGCGATTTTCGTCCCGACCATCCCGGCGCTCATCGGCTGCGGTTTAATTCTCGGGTTAGTGAACGTCTGCCGCCTGGTCGGTCCGGAATTTGTTGCCAACCATCAAGATCTCTTTGCCCTGTTAACGGTAATGGGTAAAGCGGTCTTCACGGTACTGGCGGTGATGATCGGCATGAATACCGCCAAAGAGCTGCAGGCATCCCCTGCTATCGGCGCCGTGATGGCGGCCGTACTGGCCGCACCGGATCTCGCCAACATCAAGCTATTCGGCAGCGCCTTAACGCCGGGCGGCGGCGGGATTTTCGCCGTGCTGCTGGTCTGCGTCTTTGCCGCGAAATTTGAGCTGTGGTTCCGCCGCTACTGCAAAGAGAGCCTGGATCTCATTTTGACGCCGATGGTGACGATTCTGGTTTCTTCACTGGCCGCGTTGCTGATTCTGCAACCGCTGGCGCACGCGGTTAACCAGTGGCTGGGCGACCTGGTTGCGCTCTCCCTGCTCAACAATTCCGCGGGTTCTATCGTGGTTGGCGCGCTGCTTGGCGGCGGCTTCCTGTTCCTGCTGCTGACCGGTTTACATCAGGGGCTTATTCCTATTCACGCGCAGATCCTCGATACTTTTGGCCTGAACTATCTGTTCCCGATCCTTGCCATGGGCGGGATGGGTCAGGTGGGTGCTGCGGCCTATGTCTATCTGAAGACCAAAAATTCGCGCCTGAAGAAAACCATTTCCGGCGCGCTGCCGGTAGGCATTATCGGCGTCGGTGAACCGCTGCTGTTCGGCGTCTCCTTGCCGCTGGGCAAACCGTTTATCGCAGGCTGCATCGGCGGCGCGGCGGGCGGTGCGGTGATTGCCGCCTGTAAAGTAGGGATCATCATTCCGTTTGGGACTGCTGGATTATCGCTACTGCCGTTAGTCGGCGCCGGACAGATTCTGCCGTTCCTGCTGGCGGTTGTCAGCGCATGGGGGGTTGGATTTGTCGCCGCCATGATCCTGGGCTTTACCGATCCGCAGGAATAGTCATAATCAGGCACGGGGCGCAACGCGCCCTTCCCATGATGAGAAATAAGGTACGTAATGGAATCCATCATCAGCAAAATTCAGGCTCTGGCAGAGGCCAAAAACGGCGGCGATCGGCGTATTTCGACCTATCTGATTGAGCGAAATTTTGATATCTCCGATTTAAGCGCCACCCGCATGGGGCAGGAGCTGGGTATCAGCGATTCCTCCGTCATCCGCTATGCCAAAGCGCTCGGCTGTAGCGGCTTTCCGGAGCTGAAGCTGTGGCTCGCCGCGGCCAGCCATCCGCAAAAATTACGGGCACGCGAGGAAATCTACGAAGGCATTGAAGCCAGCGACTCTACCCATCAGATGGTTGAGAAAGCGCGCGTCCTGTTTGCCAGCAAAATCGACCAGTCGCTGGATCTGCTCGACCCGCAAACTATCGACACCTGCGCGCGGTTACTCATCGACAGCCGCAAAATCGTTCTCGTCGGCATCGGCACCTCGGCGCTGATCGCGCTGGATATCAACCACAAGCTGATTCGTTGTGGGTTAAACGTGCAGTTCAACTACGATTACCACACGCAAATTGTACAGGCATCTTTGCTACAGCCCGGCGACGTGCTGCTCGCGGTCTCCGCGCGCGGTGAAACGGCGGAGGTAGTGGAAGCGCTGGAACTGGCCCGCGAACGTGGGGCGTACACGATAGCCATCACCCGCTACGGCAAAAACAAGGTCAGCCAGATCGCCGAACACGTCATCCCCTATAGCTATACCGAAGCGCACGAGAAGCTCGGCATGGTGACGCCGCAGATCCTACAGATGATCGCCTTTGATATTCTTTTCTTCCGCATCAACAGCCTGGTGTCGCCGGACAGCATGTCCACCGCGCTGCGTACCATCAATAAACGCCAGCAGAAAGGGAGTACGCCATAAATATCGGTCAGGTCGCAGGCTATCGCTTACCGACAAGCGGGAGCCTGCGCTGAACACAGGAAGTACTACAGGCGAAAATTCCTGGTTTTTATCCATAAAGATCAAATAACTAAATATCCACAGAATTAGCATTGCCTTTTAAAATCTATTAACAGATAGTGTATTAGATTTAACTTAAGCTTTGTTTTTATTACCGTCAGGATATTTGTTAAATGTTATCAATTAAAAAGACAATAATGAGCACTCTGGTCATTGCACCGGCCCTCTTCAGCTTCAGCACTGGCGTCAGCGCCGCCGAATTAACCGGCTGCGCCGCCAAAAAGCAAGAAATTACCCGCCAGCTTGAGTATGCCCGTACGCATAATAATCAGCATCGGGTGAATGGATTAACCACCGCCTTAGCTGAAGTTGAAGCGCACTGTACCGATGCCTCTTTGCAAAAGGAACGTCAGCAGAAGGTCGCCGAAAAGCAGGAGAAGGTGAACGAACGCCAGGCGGAATTAAAAGAGGCTCAGTCGTCAGGGCGTTCGGATAAGGTCGCTAAAAAACAGCAGAAACTGGATGAAGCCAAAGAGGAGCTGGCGGCAGCTCAGGCGGAATTACAGCGCTGATAGCCCAAATCGGCTCAGACCACAACCCGGCCGCTAAACCGGGTTGTGGACGCGTTATCCCTCTCGCTACATTGCCTTGCGAATGATGACCGGCACGCTCTTATAGGCAGGCGTCAGGCTCTGGGTATCCACCGCATCGAGAGACAGCAGCACGTTCGCTTCCGGCAGATAGGCGCCAATCGAACCGGCAGCCATGCGGTAAACCACCACCGTCAGGCCATACATCGCACGTTCGACGCTCGGTTCGCCGTTGTCTTCCAGCGCTTGAATGTTAATGACGTCACCTTCTACCAAACCGCGCGTCTCAGCTTCCGCCTGGCTTAAGAACACCACATCGCGACGACCAGTGATGCCACGGTAGCGATCGTTCATGCCGTATAGGGTGGTGTTGTACTGGTCATGGCTGCGTAACGTCGCCAGTACCAGCGCATCATCCGGCTGATTCTGACGATCCACCGCGCGCTGACGGCTAACGATAAAGTTCGCTTTACCGCTCTCCGTGCGCCACTCGCGACGCGACGCGGGCGTATCCATGCGGAAGCCGCCCGGTTCGGCAATACGCGCGTTATAGTTGGCAAACGCCGGAATGACGCTGGCGATGGCCTCACGAATCAGCGCATAGTTATCCGTCATGGCTTCCCAGTTTACCGGCGAGTCAGGCAACGTTGCTCGCGCCAGCCCGGCGACAATCGCCGGCTCCGACTTCAGCCAATGCGATGCCGGTTTCAGCGCCCCGCAGGAGGCATGCAGCATCGACATGGAATCTTCGACGGTGACCGACTGAATGCCGCTCGCCTGCATATCGCGCTCGGTGCGACCCAGCGCCGGGAACAGGTAGTTATGCTTTGCCATCAGCAGATGCGAGCGATTGAGTTTGGTCGCCACGTGGACCTGCAGATCCAGCTTTTTCATCGCTTCAAAGGTACGCTGCGGTTGCGGCATCGCCACCGCCAGATTCCCCCCCATGCAGATTAGCGCCTGTGCGTCACCGCTCTCGATGGCGCGAATACTCTCAACGCTCGAGCGGCCATGCTTGCGAGGTACGCGAATGCCAAAGTGGGCTTCCAGGCGCGACAAAAAGGCTTCCGGCGCTGCCTCGTTAATGCCGACCGAACGATCGCCCTGCACGTTGGAGTGACCGCGCAGCGGGCAAATACCGGCACCCGGTTTGCCGATATTGCCCTTCAACAGCAGCAGGTTCACCAGTTGCTGGACGTTTTCGGTGCCGTTTTTATGCTGGGTAATCCCCAGTCCATAGCAAATGATGGTGGCTTTCGAGCGGTCGTAACGGTAGGCCAGATCTTCCATCTGGCTGCGGCTCAGGCCGGAGTCTTGTTCCAGTTCCGCCCAGTGACAGCGATGCAGATCGGCATACAGCGCCTGATAGCCGTGGGTATGCTCAGCCAGGAACGCGCGGTCGAGACACGGTTCCTGGCCAAGCAAGGTTCTGGCTTCGTCCATCTCAATCAACGCCTTCATGATCCCTTTCAGCAGCGAGGCGTCGCCGCCCATTTTGACCTGATAGTAGTCATTGCTCAGCGTGGTGGCATGGCCTTTCAGCATGTCCGTCGGGCTTTGCGGGAAGCTAAAGCGTTCAAGGCCGCGCTCCGCCAACGGATTGATAGAGATAATACGCCCGCCGCGCTGCGCCACTTCGCGTAGCGTGGTCAGCATCCGCGGGTGGTTAGTCCCTGGATTATGACCAATACAAATGACCAGGTCACAGTGCGCGAAATCATCCAGTTCGACGGTGCCCTTACCCAGACCGATAGCGCTGGTCAGCCCGACGCTAGTTGGCCCGTGGCACATATTAGAGCAGTCCGGGAAATTGCTGCTGCCGTATTCGCGGGCAAACAGCTGGTAAAGAAACGCGGCTTCATTGGAGGTACGCCCGGAGGTATAAAATTCCACGCGTTCCGGGGAGTCGTAGCTGCGCAGGCGCTCGCCGATTTCGGCAAATGCCACCTGCCATTCGACGGCCTGCCAGGTATCGGTGATGGCGTCGTACTTCATCGGATGCGTCAGACGGCCAACATTCTCCAGCTCGTAATCGCTGTATTTCCACAGCTCGGCCACGGTGTGCTGGCGGAAGAATTCCGGAGAGGCTTTCTTGCTGGTGGTTTCCCAGGAGACGGCCTTCACGCCGTTCTCACACAGCTCCATCGGCGAACGATGGCTGGGGTCCGGCCACGCGCAGCCGGGGCAGTCGAACCCCTTTACCTGATTCATGCGGAACATCGCGATGACATCGCGCGCGATGGCCTTTTGCGAAAATACCGATGCGGTGACCGCTTTTACCGCTCCCCATCCACCCGCGGGCCCTTGATAGTCGCTTACACCTGGAACGCCATTACTCATTTTTACCGCTTATTCTGTACGCAATTTCAATGGCGAATACGGTAGCAATTTCTGTTGAGCAAAGATTTCCTCTTCACGAGGTACGGCGGCTCTACGCTGTACGGATTAGTCTGCGGCTCCCTCTGGGAGCATAGCGATTCCCCCTCATGCGTCACCGCCACACGAAAAATAGGGTTGATCTGATACGAACAACCTCTTATTTTTCACCTTTCTTTTTTAATCGGACCCTGCGATGTCAGCTATGAATCAAGCGAAAGCGGTAGTGAACAGCAGAATAATAAGAACAATAAGCTGAGGTATTTCTGATGTGGTTATTTATTGGCACCGTCACCGTCGCCTTTTTAGCATCGCTGATGCTGATCTGGCTTGACGACAGAATTGCGGAAACGGAATAAATCCGTGGAGGACGTTCCGCGCCAGCAGGCGGCGCGGAACGAAAAAGCATTACAGCGACTTCGCCAGACGCTCAACGGCGGTTTGCAGACCTTCCAGCGACACCGTAGAGTAGGATAAACGCAGCGTACGGGTATCCGGATTGTCGTTATAGAAGGCTTCACCCGGCACGTAGACCACGCCATTTTCCAGCGTTTTCTCCAGCCACTTCATGGTATCGAACGGATAGCGGAAGCGCGCCCACAGGAACATCCCGCCTTTCGGACGGCTGAACTCAAGATGCTCGCCCAGACGGCTTTCCAGCGCGTCGGCCAGCGCATCGCACTTCTTACGGTAGTCTTCGCGAATGAGCGCAATCTGGTTTTCCAGGCGGCCCAGGCTCAGGTACTCGGCGGTAATCACCTGCGACAGCATGTTAGTGTGCAGATCGGCGGCCTGCTTGACGATCACCGTCTGCTGAGCCAGCCAGTCCGGCATCACGATCCAGCCAATACGCATGCCCGGCGCCAGAATTTTGGAGAAGGTCGAGGTATAGACCACCTGATCTTCACAGCCTAATTCCACCGCATGCTGGTACAGCGGACGCTGTACTTCATCGGTAAAGCTGATTTCACCGTACGGATCGTCTTCAATAATCACCACGTCATGCTGCTTCGCCAGCTCCACCAGACGGCGGCGGCGATCGTCGCTCAACGTTTTACCGCCCGGATTACCGAAGGTCGGGACCAGGTAAACGGCTTTAACACGCGTGGTGGTCAGCAGCTCGGCGAGCTGTTCCACCAGCATGCCGTTGTCGTCAGTATCGACGCTCAGGATGTTGGCCTGCGCCAGCTGGAACACCTGCAGCGCCGCGAGGTAGGTTGGGCGTTCAACGACAATGGTATCGCCCGGATCGAGCAGGGTACGGGCAACAATATCCAGCGACTGCTGCGAGCCCGAGGTGATATAAACATGGCTTGCCTGACAGGCCACGCCGCGCGCCTGACACAGTTCACTGACGGCCTGGCGCAGCGGCGGGTAGCCTTCGGTCAGCCCGTACTGGAACGCATCGTTAAAGCGTTCGCTCATCACCTTCTGCACCGCCAGCTCCAGCCCTTCGGTATCAAAAAGCTCCGGCGCCGGAATACCGCCACCGAGAGAAATCACGCCGGGCAGTTTACTGTGCTTGAGGAGTTCGCGGACGGCGGAAGGTTTGAGTTCCCCCGCGCGCGCGGCGAGTCGCCGATCGTGCATATTCTTTTCCTTTTTTGTCTTGTTGTTGTGTTTACTGCAGACTTTCTTTACGTAGGCCTGATTAGCGAAGCGCCATCAGGCAACCCGACACAGATTGCCGGATGGCGGCTCCGCCTTATCCGGCCTACTATTTTTTATCTTTAATCACCACCAGCGGTTCGATATCGCTCTCTTTTTTAATCACCAGAGATTCATCACCGCGCAGGCAGGTGCCGCCGTAGTTACCGCCAACGGTAAAGGTACATACCTGAATATATTTTCCCGCCACGTTTGGCAAGCACCAAAGCTGCTGGTAAATATTTTTCCGGTCAGTAAATTTACCGCTGGTTTGATCCAGCAGCTGATCGTGACCGCTGACCAGATCGATATTGCTGCCGCAACGGCCGGAAATCGGCTTGATGGCATAGCCGGTTTTGGCCAGATGTTCGCTCACCTCAAAGTCGGTATCCAGCAGATACGGATGGTTCGGGAACAGCGACCACAGCACCGGAAGAATGGCTTTGTTGCCGGGAATGACCGTCCACAGCGGTTCGAAGACCATCACTTCCGGGCGCAGCAACACGTCAATCAGGCGCACTTCGTTATCCGGGTGACCGGTACGAATTGGCACGGCGGCGTATTCGTCTTCATCCACCTCACGCACCTGCTCAATCGCCGTTTCCCACGCCCAGGTTTTCCACACGCAGTTCACCAGACGACCCTCACCGTCAATTAACTGACCGGCAGCATCCCAGCGCAGTTCGTCGAGACCGTAGAGAATTTTGCTCTCGAAGCCCGCCTGTTCAAGGGCGCGCTGCATAAACTGGGCGTGGTAATTTTCTTCCAGATCGTTGTCCTGCATGATGTGCACGAACGGCCTTGCCTGACTGTGCCTCCACGCGCCCACCAGCTCGCCCAGCAGATCTTCCGCCGGGTTATGTCCGTTGCCGCGATAGCCGGTTTTCAGCCACTGTTCAAGGATCAGGCCGCCTTCGGTGTGGCAGGAGGCAGAGTCGGCGTTGTACTCGTAAACCTTCAACCCGCGCTCGTCCATGCAGAAGTCCATGCGCCCGGTGATCATGTCGTGGCGACGGCGCTGCCAGGAGAGACGCAGGCGCGGCCAGAGGATTTTCGGGATGTCGAACAGCGCCAACAGGTTGTCATCACGCATCACTTTGTCGGTGGCGTGGAGATACATCAGGTGCATCTCGTTGGTCGCTTTAATCAGCTCCTGTTCGGCGCTTTCGGTCATGGTGAAGTACTGGTACGGATCGGCGTTGATCACATGACCGTTGGCGGCAATATACGCCTGCTGGAGCGAATCTTTTTCGTCGAGCCATTTGCCATCAAACTGACCATTGTTCTCCAGACGCGCTCCGCCCAGCTTCAGCGCTGCACCGGCAATCGCCGGCTGCGGCAGGCTATAGCGAGCATCGTCAGTCTGAATCATCCAGCCAAGAATGGTGGTGTCGTCGAAGGTGTCGTGCAGCGTGTAATGGCCGTCTTTCACCTCTAAGGTGAGCTCGCGGGTCCACTGCTGGCCTGCCGGCAATGGCGAGTGCAGCACGTTCTGTTCAGCGATACGTACCTTGTTGCCCAACAGTTGGGTAATCACCGCCACGTGGCCGGTTTCATTAAACTCACCGCCCTTCTGCCAGATCAGCAAAGAGCCGACGAGCGGCGCGCGGCGGGAGCCATTAGCAAAAGCCTGCAGCGGGAGAATGGCGTCGTTCACCACCTGACGCAGATAGCGCAGAGAGAAGATCTCGTAGGCCATGCCCACATCGGTGAAGACAAATCCGTAGTTAATGAACAGGAAGCGGCGGGCAAACTCGACGCACTGCCACTTGTGGCCCATATATTCGTTGTCAATGTAGCTACGAAACGAAGCATCATCAGGCATATCACCTGGTTTTAAGCTGCTGTAATTTGAAGAGTAAATCGCTACGCCGCCCGGCGCATACCCCAACAACGTGCCAAATGGGGCGTCACTATTGGTACTTCCCTTGCTCATGAACCTTCCTCAAACATCGCGTGCGATTTTCTCGCCCGCACGTTGAAATTAATCCAATATACACAAAATCATTCAAGGTGCATCCAGGCGGCAAGCGAGTGAATCCCGAATCACTTACTTAAGTAAGTGATTCGGGTGAACGAACGCAGCCAACGCAGAGGCAGCTTGAAGGATGAAGTGTATAAAAGTGGATTAATCATACACCCGTGTATGCGAGGATGACCCATTATCGGGAAAAATATTCATCTGAAAAATGGGCAACAGGTGCGCGAGAGAGGCCCGGATTTTTGCCTGAAGCTGCTAAACTTCACTACCTCAACACATCATCAAAATAAGGCGAGCGATTATGTCAGAGAACACCTATCAGCCCCCCAAAGTCTGGGAATGGAAGCAAAACAACGGCGGCGCATTTGCCAATATCAACCGCCCGATTTCCGGTGCCACTCATGAACAAGCGCTGCCGGTAGGCCAGCATCCCCTCCAGCTCTACTCCCTTGGCACGCCGAACGGCCAGAAAGTCACGATTATGCTCGAAGAGCTGCTGGCGGCTGGCGTCACGGAAGCGGAGTACGACGCGTGGCTCATTCGCATTGGCGAGGGCGATCAGTTCTCCAGCGGCTTTGTGGAAGTGAACCCAAACTCGAAGATTCCGGCGCTGAGCGACCACTCCACCACGCCGCCAACCCGCGTGTTTGAGTCCGGCAATATCCTGCTCTATCTGGCGGAAAAGTTTGGTCATTTCCTGCCCAAAGATCCGGCCGGGCGCACCGAAACGCTGAACTGGCTGTTCTGGTTGCAGGGTTCGGCCCCGTTCCTCGGCGGTGGTTTTGGTCACTTTTATAACTACGCGCCGGTAAAGATTGAGTACGCGATTGACCGCTTCACCATGGAAGCCAAACGTCAACTGGACGTGCTGGACAAACAGCTGGCGCGCGGGCGCTACGTGGCAGGGGAAGAGTACACCATCGCCGATATCGCCATCTGGCCATGGTATGGCAACGTGGTGCTCGGCAACGTCTACGGCGCGGCGGAATTCCTTGATGCGGGAAGCTACAAAAACGTGCTGCGCTGGGCGCAGGATATCGCCAGCCGCCCGGGCGTGAAACGCGGTCGTATCGTCAACCGTACCAATGGACCGTTGAATGAGCAGCTGCATGAACGTCATGCCGCCAGCGATTTTGACACCAATACGGAAGATAAGCGTCAGCAGTAATGGCTTAATTGACCGGGTGCCTGGCGCCCGGTTTTATTGCCCTTCCAGCCGGTATCCCGCCATAAAGTAGCGAACGGTCGTGCTGGAGTCATGCTCTTTAAAGAAGTCCATCACCATTTCTTTGTCCAGCCCGTAACGCCGCGTCAGAATCCCCGCTTCCCAGGCGCTGAGCTGCCGGTCGCCTGTCCTTTCAAACATTCGGTGCGAAAAGCCCAGCACGAACCCGCGTTTATAGTCGGTGCAAAAACCAATCACCTTTTGCGCGCTATCGGCATAAGGCGCCTGTAGCCCCGCCATCAACCCTTTGCCAAAATGGTTATCCATCAGTGTACCCTCAATCGTTATATATAAAATTATATAGCGAATATTTGAGCGGAGGCTAGCGCTATTTGAACGCTAACCCTAAAGGGGAATCCGCCAGCCAATTCCCGGCAGTGTGATCGCGCCAACGGGCATTCGCGCGCAAAGCAAGTATTCTGGAAACAGCGTTTCAAAAATGAGAGAAGGAGATGTTATGGCCTGGCAAGCAAACCCAGCCCGTTATGAACAGATGCAGTATCGCTACTGTGGCCGCAGCGGTTTACAGCTTCCTGCCCTGTCCCTCGGCCTATGGCACAGTTTTGGTCATATTCACGCGCTAGACGATCAGCGCGCACTGCTGCGCAAAGCCTTTGACTGCGGCATCACTCACTTCGATCTGGCGAATAACTACGGCCCGCCTCCGGGCAGCGCCGAGGAGAACTTTGGCCGCCTGTTACGGGAAGATTTTGCCGGTTATCGCGATGAGCTCATCATCTCGACCAAAGCGGGTTATGACATGTGGCCCGGGCCGTACGGCTCCGGCGGCTCGCGTAAGTATCTGCTGGCCAGTCTCGACCAAAGCCTACAGCGTATGGGGCTGGAGTACGTCGATATCTTTTATTCGCACCGTGTCGATGAGCGCACCCCGATGGAAGAGACCGCCAGCGCGTTAGCTCAGGCGGTGCAAAGCGGTAAGGCGCTGTACGTTGGCATCTCGTCATACTCTTCCGAACGCACCCAGGCGATGGTAGAGCTGCTGCGTGAATGGAAAATTCCGCTGCTGATTCATCAGCCTTCTTATAATCTGCTCAACCGCTGGGTCGACAAGAGCGGACTGCTGGATACGCTTGAGCGCAACGGCGTGGGCTGTATTGCGTTTACCCCGCTGGCGCAGGGCCTGCTAACCGGAAAATACCTGAACGGGATTCCGGAAGGTTCGCGGATGCAGGTGGAAGGCAAAAAGGCGCGCGGCCTGACGGAAAATATGCTGAGTGAGAGCAACCTGAACAGTCTGCGTTTACTCAACGATATGGCGCAACAGCGCGGGCAATCAATGGCGCAAATGGCCTTGAGCTGGCTGTTGAAAGACAGCCGCGTGACGTCAGTGCTGATTGGCGCCAGTCGACCAGAGCAAATTGAAGAGAACGTGAAGGCGCTGGAAAACCTGCACTTCTCCCGCGAGGAGTTGGCGCTGATTGATAAGCACGTGACGGATGGTCAGTTAAATCTGTGGCAGGCGTCGTCGGATAAGTAGGACCGTACCGAAAACGTGAATGGGTAGGCCAGACAAGCGTAACGCCCCGTCCGGCCTACATCGCTATTTTTTCGCGCGGGTGAGGCTATCGAGGTAACCCATCACAAACGCTGAGAGTACGAAAGTCAGATGAATAATCACATACCACATCAGCTTGTTATCCGGGACGTTCCTGGCATCCATAAACACCCGTAGCAGGTGAATGGACGAGATAGCCACAATCGAAGCCGCCACTTTGTTTTTCAGCGAGGTGGCGTCCATTTTGCCCAGCCAGTTCAGCTTCTCTTTATGTTCACTGATATCGAGCTGCGAGACAAAGTTTTCATAGCCGGAGAACATCACCATCACCAGCAGGCCGCCGACAAGCGTCATATCCACCAGCGACAACAGGGTCAGGATTAAATCAGCTTCCGCCATGCTGAAGATATTCGGCAGCACGTGCAGGATCTCCTGAAAGAACTTCAGGGTTAAGGCCAGCAGCGCCAGTGAGAGGCCAAAATAAACCGGGGCGAGGATCCAGCGCGATGCGTACATCGCATTTTCCAGAAAGCGTTCCATAGTGTCCTGTCTTCGAGTCAAATTCGCCCTAGTATATCGCAATCACATAACATCATATCAACACTTCGGCTTACACATCGTGGGGACGAATAAAGGGTCGCTGGAAGTCCGGCCAAACCAACGCCACCAGTTCGGGATAAGCCTCCTGAGCAAATTCCTCGTAGCACCGCTGCAGGCTGAGCACCACCGGGTCGACGTCGGTCACCCGTTCACCTTTCAGGCAGCGTCGTTTAATCTCATCGTAATACTCATAGACGGCGCCATTGAGATTCCGGCAACGTTCCTGCGCATCAAACAGGCCCGCCTTTTCTTTTAGCTGATCTGTCGACATACGCTTAATTGTCGATTGGACAAAATCGATATACTCGTGGTTAATACGCCAGTACCAGGAAGGGGTAATCCGGCTCATGAGCCCGGCAAAATGATTTTCGCCTTCGTCTTTGTTCAGTGGCGCGAGGGCCGGGGCGGGAACGGTTTCATTATTCGCATCAGACGGTGCGTTATTTTGACCATACATAAAAAATAAAATAATGACGGTAAGTAACAGCAACACCATCACAAAATAAATAATACCACTCATGGTTTTCTCCACTTTTTTTGATTTTAAAAGTGCGTCATGTTAATGTCAACGAACCTCACTATAATAAAAAACATTCTCCAGCCATTCACAGACGACGCCTATATGATAGCTGAAACCCTTATCCCAGCCCGTTTCTGCATCGCCGCTATAGATGCGGAAAACAAGGATACACCGCCAGGCCTGCTGGCTGAGCAGGAGAAAGTCTCGCTCGCGACGTGGCAGGACGAGATATTGATTGGCGGCGGTCAATCGCGTAACCCATTGCTTGAGGAGCGCGATCGTCATATTAAAGACAGATTATATCGCATCGCTAAAATTGAAGCTTTTGCACTTATGCTAAATAACCTGGTCGTTCAGGGGGAGATCTCTGCGCTGGAGTTAAGTCAAATTATGGAGCTAAAAACTCAGGAGATAAATGAGGACGGTAATAAAATCTGGCTTAATTTAATGACCCAGGAAAGAACCGCGCCAATGTTTTATAATCTAACGGATAAGTGAGTATGAAACTTGTCGATGTTAGCGCGACTAATATAGCGTTAAGCCCACAGCTCAGTGATGAGACCATTCTTCAGCGTAATTTGCAGACGCTGCGCGAGGAAAAAAATGCCGAGGGGCGCCGCATTTCCGGCCTTTCCGAACCCATTCCCGCGGCGCTGGTGAAAATGAAGTGGCAACATCGCCGCGAAATCTATGGCTATCAAATTAAAGAAGAGATCTTCGGCTCCGCGCTGTGCGAAGTGATGGCGCGTTACCCCCATCTGCGCGACAAAATCCTGGCGCATACGGAATCCTGCTATCAGCACGTCCTGAACCGGGAGGCCGCAACGCTTGAGATTAGTCGCGGCCTCGCCGATGGTCATTACCGCACGTCCAACGTCATCCTGAAAGTTGAAAAGAACGACGAAAAACGCCCGGATCAGCCGATAATGTCGATGGCAAAGTGATTGAACGAGCAGCTTCCGCGCTGCGCCTGGCTTTCTAACGACACTGCTACCAGCCCCACTTTTGCCCCAACCCACTTCCCTTTGCCCGCGGCGAAAGGCTGAGCCACCCGCTGCCAGTTCGCCTCGCCGCTACGCCAGGCAAAGCGGCAGATGCCGCCGTGAGAAACCTCGACCGACATTGTGCAGGTGGTGCTATCCAGCGTCGCGATGACTTCGCGGCGTTCGCGTACCACGCCCGCATCGCTCATCCAGCCGGTCAGCCACAGCAGCCGAGACTGCCCGTCACGTTTTTCCAGCAGCAGCGCGGCATAACGTTCACCGTAGATAACCAAACCGCCCGCATCGCCGCTGGCTTCAGCATTCAGCGTCAGCGTGGTTTCGGCGCTAAACTGCCAGGCCGGAAATTTTTGCAGCAGCAGGTTGGGCAGCCAATAGAAATGTTGTTTCTCTTCGCCGCGGGGTAGTTCGCAGCAGCGGAGATTCAACTGGCCATCGCCCGGCAGCAACCACTGGGGATCCGGATTAGCCTGCCACTGCCACTGTAGCCCCGGCACGCCTGAGGCAAAGTCATCGTCGGTTTGCGGCAATAATGGGGGTGAAGGCGGTAAGCTCGCCGGACGCGGCCAGCGCATCACCGGTTGCCCGGCGCCGTCATCCCCCAGCGGCTCACCAATACGCGGCCAACCGTCCTGCTCCCAGCGCATTGGCTGGAGGTGAACGATGCGTCCATACAGATGCGCATCCTGGAAATGGACAAACCAGCATTCGCCGTCATCCAGCTCAACCCAGCCGCCCTGATGTGGACCATTAACCGGGGTATTCCCCTGAAACAGAACGTTTTTCGCCTCCCAGGGGCCGCTCATGCTGCGGGCACGCAGTACCGTTTCCCAGCCGGTTTCGACGCTGCCCGCTGGGGCAAAAATATAGTACCAGCCGCCGCGCTTGTAGACTTTTGGCCCTTCAAGCGTCGGCTGGTCGCTGCTGCCGTCGTAAATGATCTGCCCTTCACCGCGCAGCGAGGTACCATCAGGCGACATGGCGAACAGTTGAAGCTGGTGTTTGATTCCGCTACGGCTATAGGCAAAGGCGTGGACCAGCCAGGCGTCACCGTTGTCATCCCAGAACGGGCAGGGATCGATCCAGCCTTTCGCGGGCTGCACGCAGTGCGGCGCGCTCCATTCCCCCCACGGATCGTCGGTACGACACATGAAAATACCTTCATCCGGGGTGCTGAAAAAGACCCACAGCTGATTGTCGTGCCAGCGAATTGACGGTGCCCATACGCCTTTTCCCGGCTGGTACTGGTTGTAGCCCGCCAGGGGTAAAGACTGAAAAACATGATTAATGATCTGCCAGTTCACCAGGTCGGTCGAATGCAGGATCGGCAGCGCGGGCATATGGTTGAAGCTCGACGAAACCATAAAGAAATCGTCGCCGACGCGAACAATATCCGGGTCCGAATAGTCGGCGCAGAGGATCGGGTTATGATAATCATGTGAAGTCATCGTCGTTTCCTCAGGCTTTATGTAATACGCCGCTGACGGCTTCAGGTTCGGCCTGCACCGCCGCCTGCTGGCGTGCGGAAAGGTCGCGTTGAATGGTTGCCATGGCGCGGTCGTCCAGCTTATAGAAGCGCGACAGCCACCATAACACCAGGTACGAGAGCGATGGCCCCAACGTCAGCAGACCAACGATGCCCATCGTCGCCATCGGTGTTTGTTCGGTGACGCCCGCCTGATAGCCAAACAGCCCCAGCGAGAAACCGACGACCGCGCCAGCGACCGCCATACCCATTTTCAACGCAAACAGGTTGCCGGAGTAGGACAGGCCAGTAATACGGCGACCAAACTTCCACTCGCCGTAGTCGGCGGCGTTCGCCATCATGTTCCATTTAAACGGTTGATACATCTGATGGAAGAATCCCACAAGGAAGTACAAAGGGAACACGACGGGTAGCCAGGTCGGCGGCACGAAGAACATCACTACACCAACGGCGACCAGCAGCAGGTTAATATTTTTAAACAGCGAAACCGCGCGGTAACGTTTCGCCAGCCAGCCCGCCGCGATGCTGCCGATAATGGTACCGACCACGCTAGTCGACACAAATGCCGACTTCATCGCCGTTCCGGCCGCAGACTCGACGCCGCCCATCATCAAATAAGTGGCGTAATACAGCGTTGCCGCGCTGCGCATCACCCCTGCCATGCTGGAGAAGAAGGTGATGATCGCCACGACCCGCCACTGATCGTTGGCCAGCAGCGAGCGCAGATCTTCGCGAATGCTGCCCTGTTGCTCCACCGCGGGCGCCACGCGCTCTTTGGTGGAGAAGAAACAGAAAGCCAGCATCACAATGGCGATGGCCCCCATAATGCCCATGGTGGCCTGAAAGCCGAACTGCTTATCTTCTTTACCCAGGTAGTCGACCAGAAACAGCGTGGCGACAGAGACCATCAGACCGGCCACAGACGAAATCGTAAAACGATAAGATTGCGCCGACAGGCGATCTTTCTCATCGCGGGTGATCACACCACCCAACGCGCAGTAGGGGATATTGATAAAGGTGTAACACAACATCAGCAAGGTATATGTCAGGTAGGCGTAAACCAGCTTACCGGAAGCGCCAAAATCGGGCGTAGTGAAGGTCATCACCGCCAGCACGGCGTAGGGAATCGCAAACCAGATCAGCCATGGGCGGAAGTGGCCCCAGCGGGTTTTGACCCGGTCAGCGACAATGCCCGTCAGCGGGTCGGTAATGGCATCCAGCACGCGCGTTACGAGGAACATCACCCCCACCGCCGCCGCAGACAAGCCGTAAATATCGGTGTAAAACCAGGTCAAAAACATCGTTACCGAGGAGTAGACAATACCGCAGGCGGCATCGCCCATGCCGTATCCCAGCTTTTCGGTAATAGACAACTTTGTATCGTTTGCCACACTTATATCCTCCTGAATTGAAGTGGTTTCAATGTAGAAGGATGGGATTGGCAATTATATTGTCATTTTTCGTACTGGTATTACGTTTTCTAACAACTGCGAAAGTTATCACACAACTAAATTACTTGTTATACATCTTTCATTTTTGTGACATTACACCAATCTGAACACGGAAATAGCCGACTTAAGTTCACCGGTATGCTGTTGCTGCTGATGCGCAACCTGAATAGTTTGCGCCACGTGCTGCACGTTCTCCTGCACGCTGGCGTCGATATGCGCAATGCTGCCTTTCATCTGTAATACGCTGGCGCGCTGCTGGTCGCTCATTGATGACAACACGTCGACACAGGCCTGTAGGCTGTCGATGTTATTGATGATCGCCGCCATGGTTTTCCCCGCTCTTTCTACTTGCTCAGCGCCCTGATGGGTACTCTCGACGGAAGCGGCCACCAGTTGACGAATGTCCCGCGCCGCACTTTCACAGCGCAGCGCCAGAGTACGGACTTCAGCCGCCACCACCGCAAACCCTTTCCCATGAGCACCGGCCCGCGCGGCTTCAACGGAGGCGTTGAGCGACAGAATATTGGTCTGGAAGGCTATGCCGTCGATGAGCTCAAGGATACCGCCAATCTTCAGCGATTCATCACGGATGTGCGACATGGACGCCATGGCTGAACGGATATTCTCCCCCCCTTCCCGCGCCACAGCGCTGGCCTGCCCGGCGAGTTCGCGCGCTTCGCTGGCCTTTTCACTGGTTAACGATGCCGCACCGGCAAGCAGCTCCATGGCGCTGGCGGTGACCGCTAACGACCGCGCCTGGCTGTCGGTGCGTTCGGAGAGCGCGGTGTTACGTTGCAGTAGCGTCTGTGAGGCATCCAGCAGTTGCGATACATTACCGCTGACCTGCTCAAGCGTGTTACGCATGGCATCCAGCGTCAGGCTAAAAGTTTTCGCAAAGGGTGAGCGGCTGGTTTTGGTGTCGCGCTCCAGCGTCAGGTAGCCCGACTCGCGGTTAATGACCGCCGCCAGCTTCGCAACCTCGCTGGCCGACCGTGCATCCTGCTCCATCCGTACCGCCAGGAAGACCAGGAATACCGTCTGCGCCACGACGTACACCGCGTGCATAATCACCATATGCAGACCGGCGTGCATAAACACGGTGATATTAAACAACCCGTATTCCTGTAAATAATTAAATACCAGGTGGTGAACAGCAATCACCCCCGCGCCCATAATTAATGGCCGCCAGTCGCGCCAGGCGAGCAGCGCAGACAGCAAAACAAATACCGAAAAATGATATTCGGTCTCGCTGCCGCCAAGCTGAATCAGCAGTGCGGAATAGGCCATTAGAATAAACGCATAAACTAAGCGAGTGATGAGTTTGCCCGCAAAAATCAGCGTCATCAAGGTGGCAAGTCCCGCCAGAATCGTCGCCACCAGCAGTGCCAGACTGGGGTTATCATTCATCCAACCCACTCCCAGCGAAACGCCCCACATCACCCAGGCCAGCACCAATAATAGCCGGTCTGCTCTTTGGCGAATTGAGGATAACGAGATCAGGTCGCGATGCGAACCTTCAGCTTGTCGCAATGTTATTATGGCCATGATATTTTCCGCCCGCTGTAGATATATATTATTGTTAGCGTTCAGAATTAAGCGTAGGAAGGTTATTTAAGACTAGCCACTCTCATATTTAAATTATATTGCTACATTTAAGCGCCGCTAAATATTATTTAAATAGTTTTGGATATAATTCGCTGAAACAGGACTTAAGATAAATATGATATTACTTAGGGAAGTAATAACGGATGGCGCTGAATGCGCCATCCGGGATGAGATTATTTTTTCGCGACGGTCTCTTCACCAACCAGCCCAATCTTCAGATAGCCAGCCTGATGCAGCGTATCCATCACCTTCATCATCGTTTCATAGTCCACCGTTTTATCGGCACGGAAGAAGATGGTGGTGTCTTTCTTGCCTTCCGTCAGCGCATCCAGCGCCGGCACCATGCTGTCATCGGTAATAGGGTCGTTACCGAGGAACATCGATTTATCCGCTTTCACCGACAGGTAGACCGGTTTTTCCGGGCGCGGCTGCGGCTGGCTGGAGGAGGCCGGCAGATTGACTTTAACATCAACCGTCGCCAGCGGCGCGGCGACCATAAAGATAATCAACAGAACCAACATGACGTCGATAAACGGCGTCACGTTGATTTCATGCATTTCGCCGGTATCGTCCAGATTTTCATTAAGACGCATTGCCATAGGGCATTAACCTACTCGTAATTTCTGGGCGGTACGAACCGGATGCACGCCGCTGGCGCTCAGATCCAGATCGCGACTCTGCAGCAGCAGAACCTGCGCTGCCACATCGCTCAGGTTAGCCTTGAAGCCACCGATGAGGCGCGCGAAGACGTTATAGATGACCACCGCCGGAATCGCGGCGAACAGGCCAATTGCCGTTGCCAGCAGAGCTTCTGCGATACCTGGCGCAACAACGGCCAGATTCGTGGTTTGCGTCTGGGCGATACCGATAAAGCTGTTCATGATGCCCCACACGGTACCAAACAGGCCGACGAACGGAGAGATAGCGCCGATGGTCGCCAGGAAACCGTTACCCCGTCCCATATGACGGCCTACCGCCGCCACGCGACGCTCCAGGCGGAAACCGGTACGTTCTTTAATCCCTTCGTTATCTTCCGAACCCGCAGAGAGCTCCAGTTCGTTCTGCGCTTCGTTAATTAACTGGCTGCTCAGGCTCTGCGCGTCAAACGCGGAGGCCGTTTCGTGCGCCTGATTGAGGGAACGCGCGTCCGCTAACAGTTTCTGCTCGCGCTTGAGGCGGCGCTTATGAGAAAGGAGCTCTGCCCCTTTACTGAAGAAAATTGCCCAGGTGACGACGGATGCCAGTATCAAGCCAATCATGACCACTTTAACCACGATGTCGGCATGATGATACATACCCCAAACGGAGAGATCCGCCTGCATCAAATTATTACCCACTGTGTATCTCCAGGACGTAAATCACAAAATCTGAGCACAATAATATCAAAACAACGTCGAATTGATAGTAGTTCTCATTAGTATTTACATATTGACTTAAATCACACTTACTTTCCTTGCGCTTACGCAGTAAAAAAGTTTTCTGCACGGTTTTTGGCAAAATTTTCTGCTGTATGCGCGAGGAACGCTACATCGCTGAGGCAATCGTGATAGTTTAGACGTCCAGACGTATAAAAACAGGTATATCCAACATGGCAGACAAGCACCTCGATACCGCGCTGGTTAACGCCGGACGCAGCAAAAAATATACCCAGGGATCGGTGAACAGCGTGATTCAACGCGCCTCGTCGCTGGTTTTTGACACGGTCGCCGCCAAGAAGCATGCGACCCACAACCGCGCTAACGGCGAGCTGTTTTATGGCCGTCGCGGCACGCTGACCCACTTTTCGCTGCAGGAAGCCATGTGCGAACTGGAAGGCGGCGCCGGCTGTGCCCTCTTCCCCTGCGGCGCGGCGGCGGTGGCAAATACTATCCTCGCCTTCGTTGAACAGGGCGACCACGTGCTGATGACCAACACCGCCTACGAACCGAGCCAGGATTTTTGCACCAAAATTCTCAGTAAGCTTGGCGTCGCCACCAGCTGGTTCGATCCCATGATTGGCGCTGAAATTGCGAACCTGATTCAGCCGAACACCAGAATCGTGTTCCTCGAATCTCCGGGTTCCATCACCATGGAAGTTCACGACATCCCGGCGATCGTCGCCGCCGTTCGCAGCATCGCTCCTGAAGCCATCATCATGATCGACAACACCTGGGCGGCAGGCGTGCTGTTTAAAGCGCTCGATTTTGGCATCGATATTTCGATTCAGGCGGGCACCAAGTACCTGATTGGCCACTCAGATGCCATGGTCGGCACGGCGGTATCGAACGAGCGCTGCTGGGCACAACTGCGTGAGAACGCCTATTTGATGGGGCAGATGCTCGACGCCGACACGGCCTATATGACCAGCCGCGGCCTGCGTACGCTCGGCGTGCGTCTGCGTCAGCACCATGAAAGCAGCCTGAAAGTCGCCGAATGGCTGGCGCAACAGCCGCAGGTGGCGCGCGTCAATCATCCGGCGTTACCGGGCAGCAAAGGGCATGAATTCTGGAAGCGCGACTTCACCGGCAGCAGCGGTCTGTTCTCCTTCGTACTGAACAAACGCCTGAATAATGACGAGTTGGCAAACTACCTCGACCACTTCTCGCTGTTCAGCATGGCTTATTCCTGGGGCGGATTCGAATCGCTGATTCTGGCTAATCAGCCGGAAGAGCTGGCCAGCATTCGTCCAGACGGGGTGATTGATTTTGAAGGTACGCTGATCCGCCTTCACATCGGTTTGGAAAACGTTGACGATCTGATTGCGGATTTAGCGGCAGGATTCGCCCGCATCGTGTAACATATCCCAAGCCCGGTACGGTCAGTGCCGGGTGGGTTAGCAATATTTTTGGCGCGTCCAGCGGAGGCGCCACCGATGTTGAGAACAGTCGGTTCCCGAGTTCACATCGCCGCCAGGCGTAAACCTATGTCACCCGGTTGTCAGCCAGACTGAACAATGCGGCTTCATTTGTTGCGTCCGGGATCAAGGTGTTCTTCAGAATTCGGGCGTACAATAAATGAAAACGCTGTTCCACAGGAATGTCCATGGTCGTTATTCAAGATATTGTCGCCGCGCTTTGGCAGCACGATTTTGCTGCACTGGCGAATCCGCACGTCGTGGGGATCGTTTATCTGGTCATGTTTGCTACGCTGTTTCTGGAAAACGGCCTGCTCCCCGCATCATTTTTACCCGGCGATAGCCTGCTGCTATTGGCAGGGGCGCTCATCGCCAAGGGCGTAATGGGCTACGTCCCTACCCTCGTCATTCTGACGACGGCCGCCAGCCTTGGCTGCTGGTTGAGCTATATTCAGGGGCGCTGGTTGGGCAACACTAACGTCGTGAAAGGTTGGCTGGCACAGCTGCCGGATAAATACCACCAGCGCGCGACCTGCATGTTTGACCGTCACGGGCTGCTTGCATTGCTTGCGGGTCGCTTCCTGGCGTTCGTGCGTACGCTGCTGCCAACGATGGCGGGAATTTCCGGTCTGCCTAACCGTCGCTTCCAGTTATTTAACTGGCTAAGCGCGCTGCTGTGGGTTGGCGTGGTCACCGGCTTTGGCTATGCCATCAGCATGATTCCATTCGTGAAACGTCATGAAGATCAGGTGATGACCTTCCTGATGGTTCTGCCGATCTTCCTGCTGGTTGCCGGGCTGCTCGGCACGGTAATTGTGGTGATTAAGAAAAAATACTGCGACGCCTGATGGCGTCGCCTTGCAATCTGTAGGCCGGATAAGGCGTTTATGCCGCATCCGGCAATGTGCAGCAGCGTTGCCTGATGGCGCTACGCTTATCAGGCCTACCCGTTACATTCCGCGCAGTCTTGCCGCATCCTCACCCGGCGTCAGGCCGAAAAACCGTTTAAACTCTCGACTGAACTGCGACGCGCTCTCGTAGCCCACCTGCATCGCCGCCGCGCTGGCCTTCAGGCCGTCGTGCGCCATCATCATCCGGGCTTTGTGCAGCCGATAGGCTTTCAGATATTGCAGCGGCGAAGTACTGGTTACCGACTTAAAATTATGGTGGAACGCCGACAGGCTCATATTGGCCTCGGCGGCCAGCTGATCGACGCTCAGCGTTTCGCTGTACTGGCTCTCAATCCGCTTGAGCACGCGGCTAATCTGGCTGAAGTGGGTCTGGCGGCTCACCAGCGCCATCAGCGCGCCGCCGCGCGGCCCGGTGAGCACGTGGTAGAGCATTTCGCGGATAATTTGCTTGCCGAGAATACGGGCATCCAGCGGGCGTTCCATCACGTCCAGCAGACGTTCGGCGGCGCAAAGGATCTCTTCGGACAACGTCGCCGCGTTAATCCCGCTTTCCGCCATCGCCGGGCGGAAAAGCGGGTCTTCACCGATATCCATGAGCAATTCCTGGAGCTGGAAAATATCGACGTCGAGACGCAATCCGGCCAACGGGGCCTCAGCGGTGGCAAAAGTTTCACATTCGAAGGGTAAAGGTACGGTGAGCAGCAGATATTCATTGGCGTCGTAGCGAAAGGTACGATCGTTGATATAGCCAATTTTATAGCCGGAAAAGAGAAACACGATGCCAGGCCGGTACATGACCGGCGTGCGTCCACTGGGCTGGCTGCCGTAGATCAGCTGGATGTCAGGCAGCAGGGTACGCAGGTTTTGTTCGTTATTTTTCAGCTGCTTAATTTTTTCTGTCAGCAGCGCACAGATCGCTTCACGGTTCATCAACGAAGGCTCCAGATACCTTTTTTCACGCTCTCATTGTGGCCGTGATTAACGTGATTAACGTGATTAACGTGATTATCCAGCCTTATGGAGAAATGGGCAAGACAAACGCAGAAATGTGCATTGAGAGGTACGGCAACGAGGACCACAATGATGTCATTCGGCGACGACCTTCGCCGCCTTGTTTTTCCATCCACCAAGAAGGGAACGAGCAATGTTTAATTTTGATCTTCACACCCCGACCCGCATTCTGTTCGGTAAAGGCGCTATCGAAAATCTGCGCGCTCAGATCCCCGCTGACGCTCGCGTGCTAATCACCTACGGCGGCGGCAGCGTGAAAAAAACGGGCGTGCTGGACCAGGTACTGACCGCACTGAAGGGGCTGGACGTGCTGGAATTTGGCGGTATTGAGCCAAACCCGTCCTATGAAACGCTGATGAACGCGGTGAAAATTGCCCGCGAACAGAAAGTGACCTTTCTGCTGGCGGTCGGCGGCGGTTCCGTCCTGGACGGCACCAAATTTATCGCCGCGGCAGCGCACTATGATGAAAGCATCGACCCGTGGGAAATCCTCGAGACCTACGGCAGCAACGTTAACAGCGCCATCCCGATGGGTTCCGTTCTGACTCTGCCAGCAACCGGCTCCGAGTCGAACAAAGGCGCGGTGATCTCCCGTAAAACCACCGGCGACAAGCGTGCCTTTATGTCTTCGCACGTCCAGCCGCAGTTTGCCATTCTGGACCCGGTTTACACCTACACTCTGCCGCCGCGTCAGGTCGCGAACGGCGTGGTTGATGCCTTCGTGCATACCGTTGAGCAGTACGTCACCTATCCGGTTGACGGCAAAATTCAGGACCGTTTCGCCGAAGGCATTCTGCTGACGCTGGTTGAAGAAGGCCCGAAAGCGCTGAAAGATCCGGAAAACTACGACGTGCGCGCCAACATTATGTGGGCGGCGACTCAGGCGCTGAACGGCCTGATTGGCGCAGGCGTACCGCAGGACTGGGCAACCCACATGCTGGGCCACGAACTGACCGCCATGCACGGGCTGGATCACGCCCAAACGCTGGCTATCGTTCTGCCTGCACTGTGGAATGAAAAACGCGAAACCAAGCGCGCCAAACTGCTGCAATACGCTGAACGCGTCTGGAACATTACCGAAGGTTCTGACGACGCGCGTATCGACGCCGCTATCGCCGCAACCCGCAGCTTCTTCGAACAAATGGGCGTGCCGACTCGCCTGTCCGACTACGGTCTGGACGGCAGTTCCATCCCGGCGCTGCTGAAAAAACTCGAAGAGCATGGTATGACCAAACTGGGTGAAAATCAGGATATTACCCTCGAAGTGAGCCGCCGTATTTACGAAGCAGCCCGTTAAGCCCTTCCTCACTTTTTGCTCTAAGCATGTCGAGCACACCCCAGAAGCTTACCCCCGTAAGTGGCTGGGGTGAGCTGACGCAAACGGCGCATCTGTAGCTTGAAAGGCGACGAGCAAGCTTTCGTTTTTGCATATTTCGACCAGACTTAATCATACAAATCTTATCGGGGCATGCCCCAATAAGCTGATGAAAAGGAGAAATGCATGACACATCCAACCGTGATTAAACTGCACGATGGCAATGTAATGCCGCAGCTGGGCCTGGGCGTATGGCAGGCCAGTAATGAAGAAGTGGTTACCGCAATCCACAAAGCGATTGAGGTCGGCTACCGTTCTATTGATACTGCCGCCGCCTACAAGAACGAGTCGGGCGTGGGCAAAGCCATTCACAGCGCGGGCGTTGCGCGTGAAGATCTGTTCATCACCAGCAAGCTGTGGAATGACTCCCATCTGCGCGCCGCCGATGCGTTGCAGGAGAGCCTGGAGCATTTACAGCTGGACTACCTCGATCTGTATCTGATCCACTGGCCGGTGCCGGCATCTGACCACTATATCCAGGCCTGGAAAGCGCTGATTGACCTGCAAAAACAGGGGCTGGTGAAGAGCATCGGCGTGTGTAACTTCCAGGTTCCACATCTGCAACGGCTGATTGATGAGACCGGCATCGCACCGGTGATTAACCAGATTGAACTGCATCCGCTGATGCAACAACGTCAGCTGAACGCATGGAACGCTACCCACAAGATTCAGACCGAATCGTGGAGCCCGCTGGCGCAGGGCGGCGACGGCGTTTTCGATCAAAAGGTCATCCGTCATCTTGCCGACAAGTACGGCAAAAGCCCGGCGCAAATTGTGATTCGCTGGCACCTCGACAGCGGTCTGGTGGTCATTCCGAAGTCGGTCACGCCATCGCGCATCGCAGAAAACTTCGACGTCTGGGATTTCCGCCTGGATAAAGACGAATTGAGCTACATTGCGACCCTGGATAAGGGCAAGCGGTTAGGGCCGGATCCGGACCAGTTCGGCGGTTAACCCCTCAAGCCCGGCAATTGCCGGGCTTTTTTCAGAAATCATCAATACCTTTCCCTCACCGCGTCTTGATAACCTTGCGACAATCGCTCTTCTTACGGGACGTCGCTATGAAATATCTCCTCGCAGGGTCATTGTGCTTCATCTTCTCCACATTCAGTTCCGTGACCTCTGCAACGGACTCCCTTGAATACACCATCCGACAGATTTATCAGCCTTATATCGAAAGCACTCCCGTCGCCACGTTTGGCGGCGCAATGGTCTCAGCCCGAATGGGCCAGGCGCTAACGCTGGATGAACGTTTAACGCTGCCGGGAGATATGGGCTGGTTGGGTTACGACCCCATCTGCAACTGTCAGGATTTTGACAATCTGGTGCTGGAGAACGTCGCGATTACCCGCAAAGATGCCTCTCATGCAGAGGCCACCGTACGCTTTCGCCCCTTTCGCGATCGGGGTGAAAGCGTCACGCAAACGCTGAGCATGATGATGGAAAACCGCCGCTGGGTTATTGACGACATTATCAGCGAGCAGGATAGCCTGTACCAGCAGCTCAACGCCAGCAACCAGCAAACCCTCGCCGCGTTGTCGGCGTTGCAGAGACCGCGCCCTGAAGATTTCATCCGTACGTTGTACCAGCATATTGACGATAATACCTGGCCGTGGACCTGGATAGTCTCACCCGATTATGACCGGGTGATTAATGCCTATCAGCACGCGGTCTCCCGCCAGGACGCAGACAGAAGCAGCGATGGATTGCTTTATCACAATCCGCTTTGTGACTGTATGGCAACTCAGCCTGTCAGGCTCAATACGCTGAATGTAATGGAAAGCACCCTTCATCGGGCTCGCGTGCAGGTTAACGTGACAATAGGTAAAACAGCATTCACTCAGGAGATCGTCTTACAGCGCATTGAGGATGAGTGGAAAATCGCTGACGTTATTCGCAGGCAGGACGGTAGCCTGATGGCGAAAATGCGGGCCGCGACGGCACGCATAGAACAGCAATAGCGTTAACGCTAATCCACCAGGGTGATGAACTTCCCGGCAGCATTAATGCTGCCGGGATGACTTTCTTAACGACCCACCGTCGTTTTAGCGCGCTTCTTCGCACCGGCATTAACCGGACGAGACGGCGCAGCAGGCGCTTTCTTTGCTCCCGTCGGCGTCTGGCGCTGGTGCGCCACCGGCGTATGCTTGGTCAGCGCCGGGCGGGTGTTGCGGTTTTGACGACGCGCTTCGCGCATTTCATCGATTGTCGGCGCAGGCACCAGACAGTCGCGACGGCTACCGATCAGGTGCTTTTTGCCCATCGCTTCCAGCACGGTGCGAATCAGCGGCCAGTTAGCCGGATCGTGATAACGCAGCAGCGCTTTGTGCAGACGGCGCTGCTTATCGCCCTTCGGAATCACCACATCTTCACTCTTATAGCCAATCTTACCCAACGGGTTTTTGCCGGTGTAATACATGGTGGTTGAGTTCGCCAGCGGTGACGGATAGAAGTTCTGCACCTGATCCAGGCGGAAGCGGTGCTGCTTGAGCCACAGCGCCAGATTCACCATATCTTCGTCGCGCGTCCCCGGGTGTGCGGAGATAAAGTACGGAATCAGATACTGCTCTTTGCCGGCCTGCTTCGAGTAGGTGTCGAACAGCTCTTTAAAGCGGTGATAGCTGCCCATTCCGGGTTTCATCATTTTCGACAGCGGCCCTTCTTCCGTGTGCTCCGGCGCAATCTTCAGGTAGCCGCCGACGTGGTGGGTCGCCAGTTCTTTGATATAGCGCGGATCTTCCACCGCCAGGTCGTAACGCACGCCAGAGGCAATCAGGATCTTCTTCACCCCTTTCAGCTCACGAGCGCGACGGTACAAGTTGATGGTCGGCGTGTGGTCGGTATCCATATGCGGACAGATTTCCGGATACACGCAGGAGAGGCGGCGGCAGGTTTGCTCGGCACGCGGTGATTTACAGCGCAACATATACATGTTGGCCGTTGGGCCGCCCAGATCGGAGATAATACCGGTAAAGCCGGGAACCGTGTCGCGAATGGCTTCGATCTCATTGATGATCGAATCTTCCGAACGACTCTGAATAATTCGCCCTTCGTGCTCGGTAATCGAGCAGAAGGAACAGCCGCCAAAGCAGCCGCGCATGATGTTAATCGAGAAGCGGATCATCTCATACGCCGGAATACGCGCTTTGCCGTATGACGGATGCGGCACGCGCTGGTACGGCAGGGCAAATACGCTGTCCATCTCTTCGGTCGAGAGCGGAATAGCCGGCGGGTTGATCCAGATATAGCGATCGCCCTGCTTCTGCATCAGCGCGCGGGCGCTGCCCGGGTTGGTTTCATGGTGCAGAATGCGCGAGGCATGAGCGTACAGCACCTTGTCGCCCTTCACTTTCTCAAAAGACGGCAGCAGCACGTAGGTTTTTTCCCACGGCTTCGGGCGCGGCGGCTGTACGGTGATGGCCCTGGCTTCCTGCTTTTTCGGCGCGACGGGTTTGTTGTCGGCGCACGGCAGGTCTTCGCCATACGGGTGCGGAATCGGGTCGATTTTCCCCGGGGTGTCAATGCGGGTGGAGTCGACGCCGGACCAGCCCGGCAGCGCTTCTTTGACAATAATCGCCGTATTACGCACGTCGCGAATTTCAGTAATCTTTTCACCCTGCGCCAGACGGTGCGCCACTTCCACCAGCGGGCGTTCGCCGTTGCCGAACATCAACATATCGGCCTTAGCGTCAATCAGCACCGAACGACGGACGGTATCCGACCAGTAGTCGTAATGCGCGGTACGGCGCAGGCTGGCTTCGATGCCGCCGAGAATCACCGGCACATCTTTCCACGCCTCTTTACAGCGCTGGGTATAGACCAGCGTTGCGCGGTCCGGGCGCTTGCCCGCGACGTTGTCCGGGGTGTAGGCGTCGTCATGGCGCAGCTTACGGTCAGCGGTGTAGCGGTTGATCATCGAGTCCATATTGCCGGCGGTCACGCCGAAGAACAGGTTCGGTTTACCCAGACGCATAAAGTCGTCTTTGCTGTTCCAGTCAGGCTGGGCGATGATCCCCACGCGGAAGCCCTGCGCTTCCAGCATACGGCCACAGATCGCCATGCCGAAGCTCGGATGGTCGACATAGGCGTCGCCGGTTACCAGAATGATGTCGCAGCTATCCCAGCCAAGTTGATCCATCTCTTCACGTGACATCGGCAAAAACGGTGCCGGCCCAAAGCAGGCGGCCCAGTACTGCGGCCAGGAGAAAAGGTCGCGATCCGGTTGGATCAGGGAGATAGCGCTCATATTGCTTCCAAAAGAATTGGCAAAAAAATAATCAAAGGTCGGGGATTATAAGCCCGATTGTCCTATGAATGAAGCGGGAATTTTTAACGGTTGATAACCCGAGCGTTGCGGCGCAACAATGCTGATTTTGCAGGGCTGATAAGCGTAGCGCTATCAGGCCATTCCGTGCTGCAGGCCGGATGGCGGCGTAACCGCCTTATCCAGCCTGCAGCTGTGCCCGGCTACGGAGCCGGGTTGACCAGAATCTGTCCGATAGAACCGCGGTCTGCCAGTTCCAGCGTTTGGCTGACGTACTGGAACGGGAAGTGCGGCCACGACGGCTGGCCATAATAAACCAGCAGCTCGACCTGACCGTCAACCCAGACGGTATCTTTCCAGCCGCGATCCTCCGGCAACGGCATCGCGCCGTTAACGTTACGGATCTGGAACATCACCCCTTCAATATGGAACGACTGCGGCGCGTCGGCGCGAACCGTCCAGCGCTCCCAGGTGCCCTGCTGCGCGGTAATATCGATACGCTGCGGGTCCCACAGCTGACCGTTGATGCCAGGATCGTCGCTCAACTGGATATCGCGACTGCGAATCGGCGTACCGCTGAGGATTTCCGTCGGCAGAATGCGCATCGGTAAGTTATCGGTCACTAACGGCAGCAGCCCCGTCGGACGAAGGGTCAGCACCAGCGTAGAAACCAGAATGCTCGACGGCTCGAAGAAGCCACGGATACGATCCATGATGCTGGCGGACTCACCGCAGGTAATAGACACTTCATCGCCGTTGGTCATATCCACCAACACTTCCCGGCGCTCACCCGGGGCCAGCGACAGCTGAGTGGTAGAGACCGGCGCGGGTAAGAAACCCTGATCGCTGGAGATGACGTGCAGGGCGCGGCCATCGCTCATCCGCAGCATATAGCGACGCGAGTTGGAAGCATTCAGCAGGCGCAGACGTACCCAGCCGCGGGAAACTTCCACATAGGGCCCCTGCACGCCGTTCACCAGCAGCGTGTCGCCCACGAAGCCACCGCTGCCCGGTTCTTCGTAGACCGGCGTACCAAAGTTATCCAGACGCTTGTCCTGAATGATGACAGGGAAGTCGTCCACACCGTAATGGTTAGGGAAAGGTAAGGACTTACTAACATCATCTTCGATCAGCCACATACCCGCAAGGCCGTTATAGACCTGCTGAGCCATGTGGTTCGGCGTATTGGCCTGATACCACAGCGTGGCGGCGCTCTGACGAATTGGCAACACCGGCGCCCAGTCGGCATTCGGCGTCATCATACGCGCCGCGCCGCCGATCAGCGGCCCCGGCACCTGCAGACCGCGTACGGTCATCGCGACGTTTTCGGTGAGTCGGTTACTGTAGATAAGCTTAACGTCATCGCCGCTCCAGACGCGGATCGTCGGCCCCAGATAGCGACCGTTGACGCCCCATACCGGCGCCCGAGTGCCCTGAGTGAACGACCAGTGCGCGCGCTGTAGCGTTAAGAACAGCGGCTGTCCGCGACGCGACTCCAGCAGCGGAGGCACCGGCAGCACGGGTTGTTTCCCTGCGGCCTGCGCCCTCAGCGGCACCGCGCCTGCACAAAGCGCAACGCCCGAAGCCTGAATAAACTGACGCCGACTGAGTGACATATAAGCTCCATCAAAACTGACAAATCAAAAGTGGGAAATCACTTTCCCGACAGCAAAAAATCTACGGCGCGAGCGTTTGCTCACGCCGTCAACAGGGCATTACTTTTTCGCGGCGGCTTCGCGTTGGGCCACTTCCTGGTCCAGCTCATCGATTTTAGCCTTCATCACTTCCCGGCAGTGCTTCGCCAGATCGCGCACCTGATCTTTGCCCCACGCGCTGGTGTCGATAGGATCCAGCATTTCCACAATCACCAGGCCGTTATTCCAACGGTTGAGTTTGATTTTATTGGAGGTATTCGACACGCACACCGGGATAATCGGCACGCCCGAAGCGATAGCCGCGTGGAACGCGCCGGTTTTGAACGGCAGCAGGCCGCGACCGCGGCTGCGGGTTCCTTCCGGGAACATCCAGAAGGAGATTTTGCGTTTCTGAAAAGTATTGACCACTTCCGCAATGGTACCGTGCGCTTTCGCACGGTTGTTGCGGTCAATCAGCAGGTTACCCGTCAGCCAGTACAGCTGGCCGAAGAACGGGATCCATACCAGACTCTTTTTCCCTACCGTAACGGTTGGCGGCAGCACGATGTTTGCGGCGGTAACCATGTCATAGTTGTTCTGATGGTTAGCGATGTAGATGGCGTTGCCAAAGCTTTCCGCGCCAGCAGGCAGGCGGGTTTCAACCTTGAGACCAAAGACGGGCGCCAGGCGGCCAAACATATGTCCGAAGGTGGCGACGTGTTTTGGGTTACGCGGGCTGAACAGACAATAGATGCAGCCAAAAATGCATACCAGGATGCAGTAAATGACAACAATAATGACACGTAAAATAAATAGCATAGCGTCCTCTGACCCCTGAACCGCTTAGAATTATACCGTCGGTGCGCGGCTGTCATGTACGCCGGGCGCACATTTCCAGCCAGGCATAACGGGCACGTATACCGGACAGGGCTTTGTTACTTGCAGACCCCTGCAAAAGGGTATTGTTAATCGCAACGGCTGAATTAACAACGGTTTTACGGCAAATTTTCCCCCGCCCAGCGGCGGGGAAAACTTACTCTTCGCTATCGTCCACCTGCGCGCGCTGCGGCGAATCAATCTCCACACGGTCGATTTTCTGCAGGCCGCGCATCAGCGTGCCGCGACGACCGCGTTCACCGGTCACTTTTTGCAGTTCTTCCGGGCGCAGTTTGATCTTACGTTTGCCCACGTGGAAGGTCAGCGTGCTCTGCGGCGGCAGGATATACAGGTGTGCAAGGCTATCGGTACCGTTGGCCGCTTCCGCCGATGGGATACTGATAATCTTGTTACCCTTACCTTTCGACAACTGCGGCAGATCGCTCAACGGGAACATCAGCATACGGCCCGCGGCGGTGATCGCCAGCAGCATGTCGGACTCGTCCTCAACGACCAGCGGCGGCATCACATGGGCATTTTCCGGCAGCGAAATCAGCGCTTTACCAGCACGGTTACGCGCCACCAGATCGTTGAAGGTACACAGGAAACCATAGCCCGCATCGGAGGCCATCAGCAGCCTGGTATCGTCCCCTTCCATCAGCATATGTTCGACGGTCGCGCCCGGCGGCAGCGTCAGCTTGCCGGTGAGCGGTTCGCCCTGCCCGCGTGCGGACGGGAGCGTAATCGGGTCAATGGCGTAGCTGCGACCGGTAGTATCGACAAACACCACCGGCTGGTTGCTCTTGCCTTTCACCGATGCTTTCCAGCTGTCGCCCGACTTATAGCTCAGCCCCTGCGCGTCGATATCGTGGCCTTTGGCGCTACGCACCCAGCCCATCTGTGACAGCACGATGGTGACCGGCTCGGACGGCAGCATATCGTGCTCGCTCATCGCCTTCGCTTCTTCACGCTCGTGCAGCGGCGAACGACGGTCGTCGCCGAAAGCATCCGCATCGGCCTGCAGTTCTTTCTTCAGCAGGTTACTCATCTTGCGCTCGGAGGCGAGGATCGCCTGCAGCTGATCGCGTTCTTTGGCTAAATCGTCCTGCTCGCCGCGAATCTTCATCTCTTCGAGTTTGGCGAGATGGCGCAGTTTCAGCTCAAGGATCGCTTCCGCCTGCGTTTCGCTGATGCCAAAGCGCGACATCAGCGCGGGTTTCGGCTCATCCTCGTTACGGATGATCTCGATCACTTCATCGATGTTGAGAAACGCCACCAGCAAACCTTCAAGGATATGCAGGCGCTTCAGCACTTTCTCCAGACGATAGTTCAGACGACGGCGCACCGTGTCGCGGCGGAACGCCAGCCACTCGGTGAGGATCTCCAGCAGGTTTTTCACCGCCGGGCGGCCGTCGAGGCCAATCATGTTCAGGTTGATGCGGTAGCTTTTTTCCAGATCGGTGGTGGCAAACAGGTGATGCATCACCGGCTCCATGTCCACGCGATTGGAACGCGGCACGATCACCAGACGGGTCGGGTTCTCATGGTCAGATTCATCGCGCAGATCGTCAACCATCGGCAGCTTTTTGTTGCGCATCTGGGCCGCGATCTGCTCCAGCACCTTGGCGCCGGAAACCTGATGCGGCAGCGCGGTAATCACCACCGCGCCGTCTTCCTTGGTCCACACCGCGCGCATGCGCACGGAGCCACGACCGTTCTGGTAAATTTTGCGGATTTCCGCACGGGAGGTGATGATTTCCGCTTCGGTCGGGTAGTCCGGCCCCTGGACAATATCCAGCACTTCGTCAAGGGTGGTCTGCGGTTTCTCAATCAGCGTAATCGCCGCTTTCGCCACTTCGCGCAGGTTGTGCGGCGGAATATCCGTCGCCATGCCCACGGCAATACCGGTGGTGCCGTTCAACAGGATGTTCGGCACGCGCGCAGGCAGCATTTTCGGCTCCTGCATCGTGCCGTCGAAGTTGGGCACCCAGTCAGCCGTTCCCTGCCCCAGCTCGCTTAGCAGCAGCTCGGAGTATTTAGACAAGCGGGATTCGGTATAACGCATCGCCGCGAATGACTTGGGATCATCCGGCGCGCCCCAGTTCCCCTGGCCATCGACCAGCGGGTAACGATAAGAGAACGGCTGCGCCATCAGCACCATGGCTTCATAGCAGGCGCTGTCGCCGTGCGGATGATACTTACCCAGTACGTCACCAACGGTACGGGCGGATTTTTTAAATTTGGCGCTGGCGTTCAGCCCCAGCTCTGACATCGCATAGACGATGCGGCGCTGTACCGGCTTCAGGCCGTCGCCAATAAACGGCAACGCACGATCCATGATGACGTACATGGAGTAGTTTAAGTAGGCGTTTTCCGTAAATTCATGTAGCGCAAGGCGCTCTGCCATATCGCTCATTAACAGGGGATCCTCAATCTGCATGCTGACCGTTCGGACGGCAATATTGCCGCAGATAATACCCTATCTCACGGTCTGAGTCACAAACCGTGAGATAGGTTGCAAGGAAGTTAACGAAGCGGCAGATAGATATCCGTCAGCAGCTCATGTTCCGCCACCTCATGGACGAAATTCAGGTACTGGAAGAAGAGCGGAAAATCGCGCGGCGTCTCGCCGCTGGCCGGTAGCCATTCGCGGAATAAATACCACACGCTCTCCGGGAGGCTGTCGAGCGCTCCCTGATGGCGCACCACCGCGCAGCGCCCGCCGGGAATCTCGCTATTCACCACGCCAACGTCATTTTCGGCTATCGGCTGGCGGACGCTGCCGCAGATATCAAAGCGGAATTGATCCGGCGGCGTGGTCTGCGGGTCGTGCCAGGCGATGCCAAAAGTCTGACTGCTGGCAATCGGCGACTGGCCCGTTTCGCGTCGCCATGCAATAAATTTCGCCGCGCTGGCATTGACCTTATCCGGATGCCCCAGATGCGTCAGCATCGCAACGCGGGTAGGTGGAAAATCAACGATTTTTACGTCCATTACATGCTGCTCCTGTAACGCAAGTTTAGGAACGCGTTGGTGCCAGGCCAGCCAGTCCGGCGATTGCCGGAACCGGCGCGGGCTTTGACCAAACGCGGTTTTGAAAGCACGTGAGAACGACTCCGGATTCTGGAATCCGGCATCCAGCGCGATATCGATAACTTTATCCTGCGGATTAAACGCCAGCCGCCATGATGCCCGGCGCAAGCGCAGCCACTGGATATAGCGATAGAGCGGAAGCCCGCTCCAGGCGGTAAACTGCCGGTGAAAATGAAACGGCGAACTGTGCGCCATCCGGCTTAACGCCTCAATCGACAGAGGCTCATCCAGATGACGCTCAATGTGGTCGCAAACGCGCCGCAGACGTTCGGAATAAGCCGCGCTTATCAGGTCATTCATCACTGCCTCCTTGTGGCCTATTCTGCCCACCGGGCGGCGGTGAATCCTGACCGATCTTGCGCTGTGTGGGGTTACGGATTCACTTTACGAATCTGCTTCACGTCGACTTCGACAGAGTTCCAGTCTTTATCTACTTCACCCTGAATTTCTACCAGATCCTGCGGGGAGATGGTCTGGCCGTTCCAGCGCTTGTGGTCAATATCGACATTGATGGTGCCGCTGGAATCTTTAAAGATATACAGATCGTCGGAAACACGCTCGGTGATATTACCGCGCAGCGTCACCCAGGTATCGTCACGCATTGATTTCGCGTTTGCCGCGGTGGTTACCGTTCCGCTAGGGCCGGTAAAGCCGCCGGTTTGCGTCGTCGTGGTGCTGGAAGGGCCGGAAAAACCGCCCTGATTAGCGGCGAAGGCCGGTGCGGATGCCAGTGCCAGAATGGCGGCGAAAGCAGCAAGTTTCTTCATGATAATGTCTCCTTGTTATTGGCTGTGCTGCCGATTACACCGTCCAATTCTTAACAACTTCTTAAGCGGAAAAAAGAATTTTTTTTGCTGTACAGCGGCGCTAAAGGCGCGGTTTACTTGGCATTCAGAGTGTCGGCAAGGAGCAAGATATGCGCATTTTATTAGTGGAAGATGACAAGCTTATCGGCGACGGCATTAAGACCGGGCTGGGAAAAATGGGCTTCACCCTTGATTGGTTCACCCGTGGTGAAGAAGGCAAAACCGCGCTCTACACGGCCCCTTACGATGCCGTGATCCTCGACCTGACGCTGCCGGGTATCGACGGGCTGGATATTCTGCGCGAGTGGCGCGAAAACGCCCGCCGCGAGCCGGTGCTCATCCTCACCGCTCGCGATGCGCTTAGCCAGCGTGTGGAAGGGTTACGTCTCGGCGCCGACGATTATCTCTGTAAGCCCTTTGCCCTGATTGAAGTCGCCGCCAGGCTGGAGGCGCTGATTCGTCGCGCCCATGGGCAGCCCAGCAGCGTACTACGTCACGGCGACGTCGAGTTGGATCCCGGCAGCCTGACCGCCACGCTAAAGGGCGAAGCGCTGGTGCTCAAACCCAAAGAGTTCGCGCTGCTGGAGCTGCTGCTGCGCAACGCCGGGCGCGTGCTGCCCCGCAAGCTCATTGAAGAGAAGCTCTACAGCTGGGATGAAGAGGTCATCAGCAACGCTATTGAAGTCCACGTCCACCATCTGCGCCGCAAGCTTGGCAGCGCCTTTATCCGTACCGTTCACGGTATCGGCTACACCCTGGGTGACCAATGAATCTGTTCCGCCACCTTAGCCTGCGCGTCCGTCTGACGCTGCTGTTTATGCTGCTTGCCGCCATCACCTGGTGTTTCGCCAGCGCCATCGCCTGGAAGCAAACCACCAAAAAGCTGGATGAGCTTTTCGACACCCAGCAGATGTTATTTGCCAAACGCATCAGCGCCATGGATTTTACCGACCTGTCGGCTTCACGTCAGTGGATCCGCACGCCAAAAAAGGTAAAACACGGCCATCTGGATGACGACGTACTGGCCTTCGCCATCTACACCACTGACGGCAAAATGGTGCTGCACGACGGTGAAAATGGGCCGGACATTCCCTATCACTATCGGCGGGATGGTTTCGATGACGGGCAACTCAACAATGACGATGACCCCTGGCGCTTTCTTTGGCTGACCACCGCCGATAAAAAGTATCGCATCGTTGTCGGCCAGGAGTGGGATTACCGTCGCGAGATGGCGCTGGATATCATTACCAGCCAGTTGACGCCGTGGCTTATCGCACTGCCGGTGATGTTTTTGCTGCTGATCGTGCTGCTGAGCCGCGAGCTGGCGCCGCTGAAAAAGCTGACCCGCACGCTGCGCCAACGCGACCCGGATGCCAGTGAGCCGTTGAACACCGATAGCGTACCGACGGAAGTGCGCCCGCTGCTGGATGCCCTCAACCAGTTGTTCCGTCGAACCCACGACATGGTGACCCGCGAGCGGCGCTTTACCTCTGACGCCGCCCACGAGCTGCGCAGCCCCTTAACGGCGCTGCGGGTGCAGGCCGAAGTGGCGCAGATGTCGCAGGACGATCCAGAAAGCCAGCGTAAAGCGCTGATGCAGCTGCATGAGGGTATTGACCGCGCCACCCGGCTGGTGGAACAGCTGCTTACCCTTTCGCGCCTGGATTCGCTCGAACAGCTGGCGGACGTGCAGAGCGTCGCGTTGGACGAGCTGCTGCAATCCTCCGTCATGGACATCTACCACACGGCGCAAAAAGCAGGCATCGAAGTGCGGCTGCATCTCAATGCTCAGTCGGTCACCCGGACGGCTCAGCCGCTGCTGCTGGGTCTGCTGGTGCGTAACCTGCTGGACAATGCCGTGCGCTATAGCCCGGCAGGCAGCGTGGTCGACGTGACGCTGACCCCTGACGGGTTTAGCGTGCGCGACAACGGGCCGGGCATCAGCCCGGAGGCGCTGGCGCGCATCGGCGAACGTTTCTATCGCCCGCCGGGCCAGGATGCCACCGGCAGCGGCCTGGGGCTGTCTATCGTGCAGCGCATCGCGGCGTTACATCATATGTCCGTGACTTTCCGCAATGTGCCCAACGGCGGTTTCCAGGTCGATATTCGTGGCTGAAGAGATTATTGCTATTTCAGCAAAAGACTTTGCACATTTTGCACATTTAACCGTAGCAAGTTGCCGAGTATCATGGCTGACAAAGGCATTTTATTGAGGACATATAATGAGCAACATCCTGATTGTTAACGGCGCGAAAAAATTCGGCCACTCCAACGGCCAGCTGAATGACACCCTGACCGAAGTCGCGGAAACCTTCCTGCGCGACCTCGGGCATGATGTTAAAGTGGTTCGCGCCGACGGCGACTACGATGTCAAAGCCGAAGTGCAGAACTTCCTGTGGGCGGACTCCGTCATCTGGCAGATGCCGGGCTGGTGGATGGGCGCACCGTGGACCGTGAAAAAATACATCGATGACGTCTTCACCGAAGGTCACGGCTCCCTGTACGCCAGCGATGGCCGCACCCGCTCCGACGCGAGCAAGAAATACGGTTCTGGCGGCCTGATTCAGGGCAAAACCTACATGCTGTCCCTGACCTGGAACGCACCGATGGAAGCCTTTACCGATAAAGAACAGTTCTTCCACGGCGTGGGCGTTGACGGCGTGTATCTGCCGTTCCACAAAGCCAACCAGTTCCTGGGAATGGAAGCGCTGCCAACCTTTATCGCCAACGACGTGATTAAAATGCCGGACATTCCGCGCTACGTTGCAGAATATCGCGAGCATCTTGGGAAAATTTTTGGTTAACTGTTAGTCAGGAATTAGAAGGAGTTAATCATGTTGACAGTTATTGCTGAAATCCGTACCCGTCCCGGCCAACACCACCGTCAGGCGGTACTGGATCAGTTCGCGAAAATTATCCCGACCGTCCTGAAAGAAGACGGCTGCCACGGCTATGCGCCAATGGTAGACCACGCGGCAGGCGTCAGCTTCCAGACGACCGCCCCGGACTCGATCGTGATGGTCGAAGTGTGGGAAAGCGTGGCACATCTTGAAGCGCACCTGCAAACCCCGCACATGAAAGCCTGGGGTGAAGCGGTGAAAGGCGACGTGCTGGATACGAGCATTCGTATTCTGAAAGCGGGCGTTTAAGCCCGTATTTCACTGGAGTCGGCGTAAACACGCCGACTCCAGACGACATATTACCAGTACAGCTTCCAGCTCTGCGTCATACGTACCAGCGCTTCCACATAGAAGTAATCCCCCCAGCTACAGCACTCATCCACGCCTTTATCGCTGGCGAAGTGATACACCGAATGCTTCAGCACGCCGGTACCCGGCTCGTCCAGCCCCATCAGATAGTTTTTTGACAGCGACGACATGATGCCCATCGCCCACTGCTGATAGCGCTCACGATCCGGATCGGTGGTCGGCAGATGCTTCACCAGCTCCAGCAGTCCACATACCGCAATCGCCGCCGATGACGAATCACGCAGCGCATCGGTGCCGACCAGCGCCAGATCCCAGTGACAGATCGCATCCTCCGGTAAACGGTTAAGGAAGTAGTTCGCCAGCTTTTTCGACAAGCTAATCAGTTCCTTATCGCCGGTGTAGAGGAAACTCAGCATAAAGCCGTAGATGCCCCACGCCTGGCCGCGCGACCAGCAGGAGTCGTCGGCGTAGCCCTGCTGCGTTTTGCCAAAGCGTGGTTCGCCGGTCTGCACGTCCATATAGTAGGTGTGGTAGGTCGAAGCATCTTCACGCACCAGATACTTCGCAGACTGACGCACATGCGCGCGGGCCGCATCGGCAAAGCGCGGGTCGCCGGTCTGTTCCGTCGCCCAGTACAGCAACGGCAGGTTCATGGTGCAGTCGATGATCATGCGCCCGGCCTGCTCCGGATCGGTCAACACGCCCCAGGCCTGAATGATTTCCGCTTTGCGGTGGAAACGTTCGAGCAGCGCTTCCGCCGCCAGCAGGGAAAAACCGCGCGCGTCGCGATTGCCGGTCAGGCGCCACGCCGATACGCAGGAGAGCGTATACAGGAAGCCCAGATCGTGGGTATTGGTATCATGACGCCCGGCAATGCGCAGGCCGAATGAACGCGCGTGTTTTTCCGCCAGCGCCCGATACTTCTCATCACCGGTCATTTCCCACGCCAGCCAGAGCTGGCCGGTCCAGAAGCTGGTGGTCCATTCAACGTTTTCGGTTAACGGGTAATAACCTTTAACGCAGGCCTCGCCGGGGAATTTATCACCGAAATCCGTTAAATGACGGCTAATCAGCTTAAGGACATGGCTACGCGCCGAGCACAGCTCATCGTTAAACGTTTGCAGATTAACGGGAGCGCCCGGGAATTCACGTAATTTTTCCTCAACGATTTGGTTTAACATATTCGGTTCCTTCAATCAGTAAGGCTTATTTAGAAATACCATTTTCAGCCACATCAAGGGCTGGCTGGCGATGATTCTGACGTTTACAGGCGGATAAAGTGAATGCGGAGATAAGCGTAAAGAACAGCGCAATTCCGCCCATAATAATATAGGTTTTTTCGAAACCAATACGATCGTACAATAATCCTGCCGGGGACGAGACCACGACGTTACCGATATACAGCATCGCCTGATAGCCTAATAAATACATGGTGGCATTAACGCGTTTATCGAAATGCTCGGCAATATATTTAAAGACCGATACCAGCAGCAGACAAATTTCCAGACCGTACAGCGGCTTAATAACGGAAATCAGCAGATGAGAGTCGCACAGGCCTGAAATAACCAGTCGCGCGCCAACTAATGCGCCGACTATAATCAGACCGCGTTTTGCACCGATATAATTCACAAACATCGGCATAAATATATACATCACAAATTCGGTGCCGGACTGTACCGTGCCGAGCAGGCCAAATATGGTATTCCCTTCATGAACATCATCAAAGAAGGTCACAAAATAACGGGAGAACTGCTGCTCAGCGACAAACATCATCCATGCAACCCCAGCCACATACAGGCAGAAGGCCCAGAATTTGCCGCTTTTCAGCAGATCGAAAACGTCTTTCAGGACAATTTTATCTTTAGAAATCACAGCACTTGCATTCGCCGTCTGGGTATCGACCTTCAGGCTGATTAACACTGCCAGCATGACCAGCGACGCTACGCTGCCGAGAATAAAGTTGTAGGCCGGAGAGATATTAAACAGCAGACCGGAGAATGAGGACGCCACCGCCCAACCGAGCGAGCCCCACATACGAATTTGACCGAACTCCATGCTGTTCAGACGGCTGTAACGATCGGCATAGGATTCACAAGCCGCCACACCGGCATACCATGCGAAGCTCAGATAAATCGCCCCAACAATAATCCCGAGGGTGGTGTAAGACAGCAGCAGTGGCTGATAAACATAAATAAAGAACGGCGCCATCAGGGCGGACATCACCACCACAAAATAGAGCAGATATTTACTCATACCGATCTTATCGAGAATATAGCCGTAGATCGGTTTAAGAATTACCGAGAATATTCCGTTAACGGCAAAAACGGTGCCAATGACTGCGCCGCTGAGCTCCGCTTTTTGCCCAAGCCAAATGGCAAAGAGGCCAATGCTGGCAGACCAGGTAAAGAAATATAAAAAGATAAACGAACTTATTTTGTAATATTCAAGCCTGTTTGGAGACGCTATTTTTTCCATACGGTCCTCGACAAAACTTTGTAGGGTGCCAGCTCTGAATCATGACAATTCAAAGCTGGCGAGGGGATATTCCGGTTTATTGTATTTTCCGGAGGGTTATAAACTTAAATTTGTTATTTTTCCGCTCACGTTATCCCTGACGCTTAGCGCATTGTTTTCAATATGCAGCATCGGCAGTGCCGGCAACGGCGCATGGGTGTCACCGCTAGCGACGACGGCACAGCACAACCAGTGTTCGCCGGGGGCGATATCGCCAGAGAGCATTGGGATAGCCGCGCATTCCGGGAACATCACGCTGCTGTTTGGCGGCGTAATCACGCAGTCGGCCTGGCGCACCGCGTGCGGGGAGAGATCGACCACCACGCTGGTACCATTAGCGGCACGAACGCGGCTTTGGCCCCCAGTGATTTCCGCATCGGCCTTCATCACCGCGAAACCGCCCTCTACCGTCTGCAGACGGCGCGCGGTATTAACACGGTGAACACGCACATGCCATTCGCCGCAAGGAATCAGCCAGGTATCGACCTGCACGTCGTGCCACGGCAGCCAGCGGGAGTAGATGGCACCGTCCAACATCTCCACGCTGGCGCACTCTCGACGACCACGCCAGTAGTTGTCGTTATCCGACAGCAGCAGCATGGAGTCGCAGGCCGCGTGCTTGATACCGTAGCGCCCGCGCTCAATGGTGAAACCAAAACGGGTGGAGTAGGCAAATTTGGTGTATTTCGCTTCGGTATTGACGTAGTTGTTCAGCTCCAGTTGCCCGGAGGTCAGCATCACCACGTGCTGCGAACCTTCATCGTGTTGCAAAATCTGCTGTGCGGGGACAATGGCGTGAACCGGGTCTAACCTCGGCAGCGGCAGCTCTTGAGCCTGCCAGAACGCGTGATTGGCGGGCAGCGCCAGAATCAGGAACACTTTCAGCGCCCAGTACGGCGAGCCCGGTGAGTTATAGTCTTCACACATCGCCAGATTCGGGTACGCGAAGCCAAGGGTTAAAATACCGTCGCGATCGAAAATCGGCTGCGCCAACCACCAGCGCAGGTGACGCAGGATAATGCCTTTCACGACGCCCGGTGAGAACACATCCAGTTCAGCAAACGCCACGCCGCTCCAGAAAGCCACCATGGCAAAACGGTAGGTCAGGCTGCGACCAAACGGCACCGATGCGCCGTCGGCGGCGGACATGTAGATAAAATCCTTCGCGAACAGGCTGGCGCGCTCACGCAAGGTAGCCGCGCGGGTAGGGTCATCGCTGGCGTTAAGAGTGGCGTAAATCAGGCCATAGAAATGGAACGCCATCGAAATATAGTAGTCCTTCGGGCGGCCGGGACCATCAGAGTACCAGCCGTCGCCAAGATAGTAGGCTTCCATCATGTTGAAGCGACGGTCAATCGCCGCCTGATCGTAAGGCAGCCCGGCGCGCTTAAAGCCCAACTGAACAATCACCGCGAAGTAGTTCCAGTTGCTGTCCGGCATCTGGGCATCGGTGATTTGATTCAACCAGCGATGCAGATTCGCCAGTTCTGCGTCGCTGAAATGCGCGGTCAGCTTGTCCTGCAACAGCGCCAGCCCCAGGCCGTAGGCGGCCATTTCGACCAGTCGCTGATCGTAGGGCCCGGTTTCGCCCCAGTAAGACGGGCTTTGCGGGTCGGTGCCTAACTTAATGGCAGTGATGTACTTGTCGCTGAACGGCACGTCCGCCCCGCCCGCCAGCAGCGGGAACAGGCCCCAAAGCGCTCTCGATAAGCCCTCCATCTCCGCGATATCCGTGCTGTAGTGCGCACAGGTGTTACCCAGCGAGAACTGCGCGACGTCAGCGGGAAATTGTTTATCGAGAGCGCTCAGCATCGTCATCAACGTTGCTGTAACGTCTTCACGTGATGACAATATTTTTGATATTTCAGCCACTGTCCTGACTCCTGATTTAACCATCCTCGAAAGTGGCTAAAGCATAGAGAATCCAGGCAGCGAAGAAATGTTAACCCGGTCACAACTGATAGTATTGTGTGAACCGGTGCTTGATAAAATTTAAAACAGTGGTTTAGTAGTAAGATTAAACCGGTAAAAGTTTAAATATATTGCACATGACTTCGTCCTGGAATGCCGAACATCTGGAGCTGATCACGCTGAATGACGCCGTCGCGTCATTCAGCCGTCTTTTTGCCAACACCGTGCGCTACCATCACTGGCACCAGTGTCTGGAAATTCTCTACGTTGAAGAGGGTTTTGGCGTGGTGATCGTCGACAATCGCCAGTACACCATGCGTCCCGGGCGACTGTTTTTCTTCCCGCCATTTACGTTGCATAAAATCATGGTGGATGAGAAAGCGCAGGACAGCTATCGCCGTACCATTATTCACGTCGATCAGCACGCTATTGCCAAACTTCTCCGTCATTTTCCCGATAATCACCGCCGTTTGCAGATGCTTTCCACACGGGGCCGCCCGGCATTTGTCGCCGATTTAGCCGAGATGCATCCCCATATCGATCATCTGTTCGGGCTTTACGCGCGCGCCGCCAGCCTCTCCGCGCTGAGCACTGAACAGATAGCCTGTATGTTAATGACATTATTCAATATGCTGCCGCCGGTGCAGGAAAAAATGACCGACACCTCAAGCGGTATTGCCAGCCCGGTCATGTTCTGGATTGAAGAGAACTATCAGAAGAAATTCAGCCTTGATGCCCTGGCAGCGGAGCTGGGCAAATCGCGCAGCTATCTGTCACGCCGCTTTCGCGCCGAGACCGGGGAGCATATTCACGACTACCTCAATACGTTACGCCTGCGCCGCGCCTGCGAGCTGCTGCTGCACAGCGCGCTGCCGGTGAGCGAGATTGCCGGGCAGGTGGGGTTTGCCGAAGTGACCTACTTTATTAGCTCATTTAAAAAGGGGATCGGTGAGACCCCCTTGCAGTACCGGAAAAATCACGTTTCGCGCCAGCGGGCTAGTGGAAGCGCCCCGGGAGCCACAGTGACAGAATCGGGATATAGGTAATGGCAATCAGCACCAGGAACAGCACGCAGTAGAACGGAATCATCGCTTTCACGACGGTTTCAATCTTCTGCCCGCTGACGGCGCTGGCCACGAACAGTACCGAACCTACCGGCGGCGTGATCAGCCCAATGCCTAAGTTCATCATCATAATAATGCCGAAGTGCACCGGATCGATCCCTAGCTCTACCACCACTGGCAGCAGGATCGGCGTCAGAATCAGAATCAGCGGCGCCATGTCCATCAGACAGCCCAACAGCAGCAGCATGATGTTGATGATTAACAGGATGACGTACTTGTTATCTGACAGCGACAACAATGCGGCGGAGATCTCCTGCGGCAGCCCTACCAGCGTCATAACCGAGCCAAAAGCGGCGGCAAAAGCGATCAGCACCATCACCATGGTGACGGTTTTGATCGTGCGGTGGATAAGCTTCGGGAAATCCTTCAGCTTATATTCGCGGTAGACAAAGAAGGTGACAAACATCGCCCAGATACAGGCAATTGCCCCTGATTCCGTCGGCGTAAAGAAGCCCGAGAGGATGCCGCCGGAGATGATCACAATGGTCACGAGTCCCCAGATGGCGTCGGAGGCAATCTTGATCTTGCGCTTCAGCTCAACGCGCGCTTCTTTCGGATAGTTGTTTTTACGTGCCGCAATTAAACACATAACGATAAGCGTCACGCACAGCACCAAGGTCGGAATGATCCCGGCGAGGAACATCGCCGGAATGGTCACCGCCGCAGTGTTCGCCACGATAGCGAACAACACCGAGTTGTGGCTTGGCGGCACCAGGATCGCCTGCACCGAGGCGCTGGCGGTCAGCACCGCGCCAAAAGAACGCGGGTAGCCTTTACGCTCCATTTCCGGGATCAGCACCGATCCGATCGAAGCGGTATCCGCCACCGACGATCCCGAAATTGCGCCAAACAGCGTGGAGGCCAAAATGTTAACCAGCGACAGCCCCCCGCGGATCCAGCCGACAAACAGCCCGGCAAAATCCACCAGCCGTCGCGCCATTCCCCCTTCTGCCATGATCGCCCCCGCGAACACGAAGAAGGGAATGGTCAACAGGTTGACGTTATCGGTACTGTGGAAAATGGTGATAACCAGGCCATCGAGCGAGAAGTCCGCGAAGGCGGTCACCACCACGGCGGTCAACCCCACGGCGTAGGCCACCGGCATCCCCACGGCCATCAACACCACGAAGGTCACGACAAATATAATCAGCGTTAAGTCCATTGCTTTTGCCCCTTAGTGACCGACTTTCGGCGAGCCAAACTGCACCAGTTCGCGGTGCGTTTGCGGGCCGCACAGCAGTTTTTCAACCACAAACAGCAGCGTGAAGAACGACCCCAGCGGAATTGGCAAATGGGTGATCCCCGAGGTCAGGAACGGCAGCGATGGCACCACGTCCTCCCAGGCATCCATACAACCGATAATCCCCCAGTGAATGATAAACAGGCAGGTGGCCAGCATCGCCAGATCGACGAACACCGCCAGTGCTTTTTTCATCGCCGGGTTAATGTGATCCACCAGCATGGTAATCGCGATGTGGCTGCCGGCCCGATAGGCCGCGGCCGCCCCCACGAAGGAGAAGGTGATCATGCAAATCTGCGATAACGGTTCCGGCCAGCTGGTTGAGGCATGCGGGAGAAAATCGAGCCATGCCGGAAAATCAGGACGAAAACGGGCGTAAATCCCCACCAGATAAATAAACGTCATAAATAACAGGCTGATCCCTGACAGCCAGATACAGATCCGATACACGCCATCCATGACCAGGACATAGATATTTTTCATTGTTATCTCCAGATCAAAACGGGCAGGCCAGCACGCGCCGTCCTGCCGCCACGGGGATTATTTGGTGTCCTGAATTTCTTGCATTAAGTCGCTGAACTGCTTGCCATATTTTTCGCGAACCGGCGCAGTGGCATCGACAAAGGGTTTTTTATCCACCGGCAGGAATTTCACGCCCTGGCTTTGCAGACGCTGTTTGGATTTCTCGACGTATTCAGCCCAGAGCACGCGTTCTTCCGCCTGCGCTTCTTTTGCCAGCTTCATGATCAGCGCCTGATCTTCCGCCGACAGTTTGCTCCATTTACGCTTCGAGAAGGCGAGCACTTCCGGGATCATAAAGTGTTCGGTGAGGTCAAAATATTTGGTGCCGGCCACCACATAGTTTTCGGTATCAAAGGTCGGCTCGTTGTTTTCTGCTGCGTCAATCACCCCGGTTTGCAGGCTAGCGAAGACATCGCCAACCGGCAGGACGATCGGGTTAGCGCCCAGCGCTTTAAAAGTATCGAGACCAATCGGGTTGTTTTGCAGACGGATCTTCACGCCTTTCAGATCGTCGAGGGTGGTGATCGGTTTTTTGGTGATCAAGCTGCGCGAGCCCGCGTCCATCCAGCCAAGGAAAACCAGCCCAAGGTTGCTGTCGGAGATCTCTTTCGCCAGTTTGCTGCCCACGTCGCCATCCAGCACTTTGTGCTGATGATCGGTATCGCGGAACACAAACGGCATGTTGAAGACGCTCACCTGCGGCAGGATGCCGCCAACCGGCGCCATAGAAACGCGCAGAATATCAATCGCCCCGGCGCGGGTCTTTTCCAGCGTGGTGCTTTCATCTCCCATCTGCCCGCTTGGGAACATCCTGATGGAGAGACGCCCGTCGGTTTGTTGACTGAGCTTCTCCCCCATATGAATCACCGCAGCAGTCGTCGGATAATCAGCGGGATGCACATCTGAAGCGATGAACACCGTTTTCGCCATCGCTGCCGCAGACCCCATCAGTAACGAGAAAGATAAAACGCTTAAAACCAGTTTTCTTCTTAACATAGACGATTCTCTTGTAAGGAAAGATAAAATTCACTATGCGAATCACTTGGCTGCATAGATTGACGTCCATGTTCAAAAGTATGTTTTATGTCCAGCGGAAGAATATGGTAGAAGTCATACAACTAAAGTGTGACCTGTCATACCAAATTTTAAAATGGCATTTCATAAAGCGCAGAAATTAGAAATGAATCGATTCATTAGCATCGGAGGTTGGCGATTGAGCCGCCCCGCGGGCAATAAAAAAGGAGACGCATGCGTCTCCTTTTTAGGCTCAATTTGAGATTGGAAATCAGGCTTCGATATCGGCCATATCGCCTTTTTCCTGCAGCCAGTTGCGGCGATCTTCCGAGCGCTTCTTGGCCAGCAGCATGTCCATGGTGGCATCAGTCTGCTGTTCATCTTCATCGTTGATGACAAGCTGCACCAGGCGGCGAGTGTTCGGATCAAGCGTGGTTTCGCGCAGCTGCATCGGGTTCATTTCACCCAGACCTTTAAAACGCTGCACGTTCGGTTTGCCTTTCTTACGCTTGAGCTGTTCCAGCACGCCTGCTTTTTCTTCTTCGGTCAGAGCGTAGTAAACCTCTTTGCCCAGATCGATACGATACAGAGGCGGCAGCGCCACGTAGACGTGACCTTCTTTCACCAGCGCGCGGAAGTGCTTCACAAACAGCGCGCAGAGCAGCGTGGCAATGTGCAGACCATCGGAGTCGGCATCCGCAAGGATACAGATTTTGCCGTAGCGCAGCTGGCTGAGATCCGAACTGTCCGGATCGATGCCGATCGCCACGGAAATATCGTGCACTTCCTGTGAGGCCAGCACTTCGTCAGACGAGACTTCCCAGGTGTTAAGGATCTTACCTTTGAGCGGCATGATCGCCTGATATTCACGATCGCGCGCCTGTTTGGCGGAGCCGCCCGCCGAGTCGCCTTCCACAAGGAACAGCTCGGTGCGAGCGAGATCTTGCGCGGTGCAGTCGGCCAGTTTGCCCGGCAGCGCCGGTCCGCTGGTGAGTTTTTTACGCACCACTTTTTTCGCCGCGCGCAGACGACGCTGGGCGCTGGAAATCGCCATTTCGGCCAGCAGCTCGGCCGCCTGCACGTTCTGGTTCAGCCACAGGCTAAAGGCGTCTTTCACCACGCCGGAGACAAAGGCCGCGCACTGACGGGAAGAGAGACGCTCTTTAGTCTGCCCGGCAAACTGCGGATCCTGCATCTTCACCGACAGCACGTAGGCGCAGCGATCCCAGATATCTTCCGCCGACAGCTTCACGCCGCGCGGCAGGATGTTGCGGTATTCGCAGAACTCGCGCATCGCGTCGAGCAGGCCCTGACGCAGACCGTTAACGTGCGTACCACCCTGCATGGTCGGGATCAGGTTGACGTAGCTTTCGGTCAGCAGTTCGCCGCCTTCCGGCAGCCACAACAGCGCCCAGTCCACCGCTTCGGTGTCGCCGGAGAAGTTGCCGACAAACGGCTTTTCCGGCAGCAGCGGCAGGCCGTTCACCGCTTCACTGAGATAGTCGTTCAGACCGTCAGCGTAGCACCAGGTCTGTTCGGTATCGTTGACTTTGTCTTTAAAGACGATTTCAACGCCCGGGCAAAGCACCGCTTTCGCTTTCAGCAGGTGGCTTAAGCGGGATACGGAAAAACGCGGGCTGTCGAAGAAGCTTTCGTCCGGCCAGAAGTGCACGCTGGTGCCGGTATTGCGCTTCCCGCAGGTACCGGAAACGTGTAAATCTTCGACTTTTTCGCCGTTCTCAAACGCGATGCTGTAGATTTGGCCGTCGCGACGAACGTTGACTTCAACGCGTTTGGATAAGGCGTTCACCACCGAAATCCCCACGCCGTGCAGGCCGCCGGAGAACTGGTAGTTTTTGTTGGAGAACTTACCGCCCGCGTGCAGACGGCACAGGATCAGCTCAACCGCCGGTACGCCCTCTTCCGGATGGATATCGACGGGCATGCCGCGGCCGTCATCGATAACTTCCAGCGACTGATCGGCATGGAGGATGACTTCGACACGCTTCGCGTGCCCGGCCAGCGCTTCATCCACGCTGTTATCAATCACTTCCTGACCAAGGTGGTTAGGGCGAGTGGTATCTGTGTACATTCCCGGACGGCGGCGAACCGGCTCAAGCCCGGTGAGTACCTCAATGGCATCAGCGTTATAAGAAGATTGCGTCATGATCTATTCGTAGGTAGTTGGCGCTGCTTAATGCAACCCCAGGAAATCGATAATCTGTGTGAAGTGATCTTCAAAGCCGGTAAATGCGTGATTACCGCCCTCCTCTACCGTTTGTCGGCAGGAGGCGAAATAGTCCACGGCCTGGCGGTAATCAAGCACTTCATCGCCGGTCTGTTGAAGCAACCAGATGAGATCCGGTGCCTCAAGCGGGTCAATTTGCATCACTTTGAGATCGTAAATATGGCGTGACTCTAGCACATATTGCTGCCCGGTGTAGGGATTCTCGTTCGGTCCGAGGAAATTCACCAGCAGCTCAAACGGCCGTATCGCCGGGTTTACCACCACCGCAGGCAGCATAAAACACTGCGACAGCCAGGTGGCGTAATAGCCGCCCAGCGACGATCCGACGATGCCGAGCGGCTCACCGCCGTGCTTGAGCACTAACGCTTCGAGCATTTCCGCCGCTTCCGCCGGATAGACGGGCAACTGCGGGATCAGCATTTTCACATCAGGATAGTGCTCCGCCAGCCACTGCTTAAGCGCCGTGGCCTTGGCCGAACACGGAGAGCTGTTAAAGCCATGCAGATAAAGAAGCGTCGACATTAATAGCCTTCAGATGCGGTATCAGGATGGAATTTTGACCCGGCGAGGCGGCAGACTTCGGTGGTTAACGAACCATCGGCATGCAGCTCCAGCCAACGCCAGCCAGGCGAAACGGTATCCAGCGTAAAGTTGGCGCAGTGCGGCTTAAACTGCACGCAGGTTGACGGCGTCGCCATGATACGGCGCCCGTTCCACTCGACGTCCAACTCCTGGTGAATATGGCCGCACAGTAGATGCTTCACGCGCGGATAGTGCACCAGCACGTTATCCAGGGCACCGGCGTTGCGCAGACTGTGCTGATCGAGCCAGCTACAGCCCGCCGGCAGAGGGTGATGGTGCAGAAGCAGCAAGGTATGTCGTTCCGGCATTTCCGCCAGCCGTTTCTCTAACCACTCAAGCTGGAAGTCGCTCAGTTCGCCGTGCGGTACGCCGAAAACCTGACTGTCGAGCAGCAGGATCTGCCAGTGTTCGCCAACCAGCACGCGCTTGGCCGGAGAGATGCCTGCATCCTGTAATGTGCTGTACATGGACGGCTGAAAATCGTGATTTCCCGGAAGCCAAACGCAAGGCGCAGTAAAGCTCGCGATGCCTTCAGCAAAGTGCTGATAGGCCGCGGATGAGTGATCCTGCGCTAAATCGCCTGTCGCTACCACCAGGTCAACTTCACGCGCCGAGGCATGTATCGCCTGCAAGACGGCGTGGTAGCTTTCCCAGGTATTCACCCCTAACAGCGTTTCATCTTTTTCAGCAAACAGGTGAGTATCAGTAATTTGCAGTACCCTGACACTGGCCCCACCAGCCAGAGGAAGGTTTAAAAGGCTTTCCAAATGGTGTCCTTAGGTTTCACGATGCAAACATACACATCATCCTTTCAGGCAGCGTCGTCGCTGGCAGCGCCCCAGAGGCAGCCCGAACGGTTCTATGTACAAACCGGAATCGCCATCGCTCCATGTGCTAAACAGAATCGAAGCCAGTCGGCCAGAAACTGATTAATTTGATGCTTTTCGTCGCGTTGATGCAACTTTTTATTTGGATAATCATACCGCGCTTTGAAGCGAAAGATCTGCTGACTTGAACACACTTCAGCCACCATCGCGTCATGATACAACCGCACGGTCATCGACGGCAGGCTCCAGTAGCTCACCGCCGGGTGCGTTTGTTCAATCGTCACAAGCGTAGTGTAACGAGTTGATTCGACTATCGTTAAGCGATATTGCGCATTAGCCACCTGATAGCTCACCGTTTCGCCGGCTTCATCAATGCGCGGCAGTAAGCGGCGTAATTGCGCGAAGTTGGTTTCGCACAAACGCATCATTTCAGGGAAGTCAGGTGTATAGCGCTTCATTTTGCCCACTCTTTTCGTAAGTCCTGATAATGCAGCTGCAGCCATTGCAAAGCGATGACAGACGCTGCGTTGTCAATTTTTCCCTCTTCCACACATTGATAAGCATACTCCCGGCTTACCACATGAACGCGAATGTCTTCGTGTTCTTCCGCCAGGCCATGGATGCCCTTGGCCGTTGTCGCATCCACTTCCCCCACCAGAATGCTCAGACGCTCGCTAGTGCCGCCGGGGCTGGCCAGATAGCTGAGACACGGCTTCATGCGACCCACGGTCAGCCCCGCTTCTTCCAGCGACTCACGACGGGCGACGTCCTCAACGGTTTCGCCCTCTTCAATCATGCCCGCGACCATCTCCAGTAGATAGGGGGTCTCACTGGTGTCATAAGCGGCAATACGCACCTGCTCGATCAGCACCACTTCGTCACGCACTGGGTCAAAGGGTAGCAAGACTGCAGCGTGACCGCGCTCAAAAATTTCACGACGAACTTCTCCGCTCATTTCCCCATTGAACAAACGGTGACGAAAACGGTACACATCAAGCGAAAAAAAACCGCGATAAACGGTTTCTCGTGCAATAATTTCTACATCGTTTTTCGCGAGGGTGACCACCGGGTTACGTGATTTAGTCATGGACTGGCCTATGCAGTAATTGTGTTGAAATTGTGGATTTAAACTCTGTTTACCTTAGGATCCACTCACTCTATGGTAGATTGGTGCAAATTAACGCCAGATGGCACGTTACGCCAACTTTTTAACATGGCGGACTCTGGTACAATCGGCAAATATTTTTCTGTGAATTAGATCAGCGCTAAGCTTCACAACAAGGAATGCAAATGCAAATGAAGAAATTGCTCCCTATCTTAATTGGCCTGAGCCTGACGGGCTTCAGTACAATGAGCCAGGCAGAGAACCTGTTACAGGTCTATCAGCAGGCACGTACCAGTAACCCGGATCTCCGTAAATCTGCAGCAGATCGTGATGCGGCATTCGAAAAGATCAACGAAGCGCGTAGCCCGCTGTTGCCGCAGTTAGGTCTGGGTGCCGATTATACCTACACCAACGGCTTCCGCGACAGCAACGGCGTGAACTCCAACGTCACCAGCGGCTCGCTGCAGTTGACGCAGACCCTGTTCGATATGTCCAAATGGCGTGCGCTGAGCCTGCAAGAAAAAGCGGCGGGCATCCAGGATGTGACCTATCAGACCGATCAACAGACGCTGATCCTTAATACCGCAACCGCGTACTTCAACGTGCTGAGCGCCATTGACTCGCTCTCCTACACCGAAGCGCAGAAACAGGCGATTTACCGTCAGTTAGACCAAACCACCCAGCGCTTCAACGTGGGCCTGGTCGCCATCACCGACGTGCAGAACGCCCGTTCACAGTACGATACCGTACTGGCGAACGAAGTCACCGCGCGTAACAACCTCGACAACGCGGTAGAAGCGCTGCGTCAGGTCACCGGTAACTACTATCCGGAGCTGGCGTCACTGAACGTCGACAGCTTCAAAACCGATAAGCCGCAGGGCGTGAACTCTCTGCTGAAAGAGGCGGAGAACCGCAACCTCTCCCTGTTGCAGGCTCGCCTGAGCCAGGACCTGGCGCGTGAGCAGATTCGCCAGGCGCAGGACGGCCACCTGCCGACGCTGGATTTAACCGCCTCTACCGGGGTGTCTAACACCTCTTACAGCGGCTCTAAAACTCGCGGCTCTTCGCAGTACGATGATAACGATGCCGGTCAGAACAAAGTGGGTCTGAGCTTCTCCCTGCCGCTGTATCAGGGCGGAATGGTCAACTCGCAGGTGAAACAGGCGCAGTACAACTTCGTTGGTGCCAGCGAGCAGCTTGAAAGCGCGCACCGCTCCGTGGTGCAGACCGTGCGTTCTTCCTTCAATAACGTCAACGCCTCTATCAGCAGCATCAACGCCTACAAACAGGCGGTGGTTTCTGCGCAGAGTTCTTTAGACGCCATGGAAGCGGGCTACTCCGTCGGTACCCGTACCATCGTTGACGTGCTGGATGCGACCACCACGCTGTACAACGCGAAGCAACAGCTCTCCAGCGCGCGTTACAACTATCTGATCAACCAGTTGAATATCAAAAATGCACTGGGCACGCTGAACGAGCAGGATCTGCTGGCGCTGAACAACACCCTGGGCAAACCGGTTTCGACCGCCAATGCCACCATTGCGCCTGAAAATGCGCAGCAGGATGCCACAGCCGACGGCTACACCTCTCCGGCCACCAGCAAAGCGCGTCTCCGCTAAGGCTGACGTTTGCAGGCAACAAGGTCCGCCCCGTGCGGACCTTTTTTTGCGCCAACGTAAGGCAACGTAAAGATCCCCCGCTTTCGCCGCTTCTTCGCTTCATTTTCGACCACTCATCCACTATCCTGAGCGCTATTGCAATACCATTCCACTGGGTCCAGGAAGAATAAAATGAAACGGACAAACAACATTCAGCACGCCGCTTTCCGTAAAAGCTGGGGCGCGCGCCATCTCACACCGGTTGCACTGGCCGTCACCGCCGTCTTTATGCTCGCAGGCTGTGAGAAAACCGATGAAACCGTCACGCTGTATCAGAATGCGGACGACTGCTCCGCTGCCAACCCGGGCAAAAGCGCGGAGTGTACAACAACGTTCAACAACGCGCTGAAAGAAGCCGAACGCACCGCGCCGAAATACGCCAGCCGTGAAGACTGCGTAGCCGAATTCGGCGAAGGCCAGTGCCAGCAGGCACCTGCCCAGGCGGGCATGGCCCCAACCGGTGAGAACCAGGCGCAGGCGCAAAGCAGCGGCAGCTTCTGGATGCCGCTGATGGCGGGTTATATGATGGGCCGCATGATGAGCGGCGGCATGGGCGGCTACCAGCAGCAGCCGGTCTTCACCTCGAAGAACCCGTCCAGCCCGGCCTACGGTAAATACACCGACGCCAGCGGTAAAAACTACGGCGCAGCCCAACCGGGCCGTTCGATGAACGTGCCGAAAACCGCCATGGCGCCGAAACCGGCAACCACCAGCACCGTTACCCGCGGCGGCTTCGGTGAGTCGGTGGCGAAACAGTCCACCATGCAGCGTAGCGCCACCGGCACCACCTCCCGCTCAATGGGTGGCTGATCGCCATGGAAAGAATCAGTATTGTTGAACGCCCGGACTGGCGTGAAAAGGCGACCGAATACGGTTTTAACTTCCATACCATGTACGGTGAGCCGTACTGGAGCGAGGAAGCGTACTACAAGCTCACCCTCGCGCAGGTGGAAAAACTGGAAGACGTCACCGCAGAGATTCACCAGATGTGCCTGAAGGTGGTCGAGCGCGTCATCGCCAGCGATGAGCTAATGGCTAAATTCCGGATTCCAAAGCACACCTGGGGCTTTGTCCGCCAGTCGTGGCAGACAAACCAGCCGTCGCTCTATTCGCGCCTGGACCTGGCGTGGGACGGCAAGGGCGAGCCGAAGCTGCTGGAGAATAACGCCGACACGCCAACCTCGCTGTATGAAGCGGCATTTTTCCAATGGATCTGGCTGGAAGATCAGCTGAACGCGGGCAATCTGCCAGCAGGCAGCGACCAGTTCAACAGCCTGCAGGAAAAGCTGATCGATCGCTTTAACGAACTGCGCGAACAGCACGGATTCCAGCTGTTGCACATGACCTGCTGCCGCGATACCGTAGAAGATCGCGGCACCGTTCAGTATCTGCAGGACTGTGCGGCGGAAGCAGGTGTCGCAACCGAATTCCTCTACATCGAAGATATCGGCCTGGGTGAGAAAGGTCAGTTTACCGATCTGCAGGATCAGGTGATCGGCAATCTGTTCAAGCTCTATCCGTGGGAGTATATGCTGCGCGAGATGTTCTCCACCAAGCTGGAAGACGCTGGCGTGCGCTGGCTGGAACCGGCATGGAAGAGCATCATCTCTAACAAAGCGCTGCTGCCGCTACTGTGGGAGATGTTCCCGGATCACCCGAACCTGCTCCCGGCCTACTTCGCCGAAGACGATCATCCGCAGATGGACAAATTTGTGGTGAAACCGATCTTCTCTCGCGAAGGCGCGAACATTTCGATCGTTGAAAATGGCAAAACCATCGAGCAGGTCGAAGGCCCGTACGGCGAAGAAGGGATGATCGTCCAGCAGTTCCATCCGCTGCCGAAGTTTGGCGACAGCTATATGCTGATCGGCAGCTGGCTGATTAACGATCAGCCAGCCGGAATCGGTATTCGTGAGGACAGAGCGCTGATCACTCAGGATCTTTCACGCTTCTATCCGCACATCTTCGTCGAGTAATCGTCAGCCAATTACCACCGACAGCATACTCAGCGAGCCCATTTCGATACCGTCTACCGGGATCGTGATGGGCTCTTCGCCATCCCATGCCCCCAGCACGTACAGCAGCGGCAGGAAGTGATCCGCCGTCGGGTTAGAGAGCGACCCGCCTTCATGCGACAGGTAGTTCACCAGCGGATGCTGCTCCGTCGGCCCTTTCCAGTCCAGATTCGCCTTCACATAGTCGCTAAAGGAGCTGGCCCACGGGTATGGCGTAGAATCGCCGTGCCATTTCGCGGTGCGCAGGTTGTGCACCACGTTGCCGCTCGCCACCAGCATGATGCCTTCATCGCGCAGGCTGGCCAGCTTACGGCCCATCTCAAAATGCCACGCCGCCGGTTTGGTGCTGTCGATGCTCAGCTGCACCATCGGGATATCCGCCTTCGGGTACATTTTGATCAGCACGCCCCAGGAACCGTGGTCAAAGCCCCACGCTTCTTTGTCCAGCGCCACCGGTACCGGAGCCAGCAGCTCAACCAACCGCTGCGCGAGTTCAGGGGAACCTGGCGCCGGGTAATGGGTATCGTACAGCGCCTGCGGGAAGCCGCCAAAGTCATGAATGGTCTTCGGCGTTTCCATCGCCGTCACCCCCGTGCCGCGGGTAAACCAGTGCGCGGAGACCACGACAATCGCTTTCGGGCGCGGCAGCGTCTCGCCCAGGTGCTGCCAGGTACGGGTATAGAGGTTATCTTCCAGTACGTTCATGGGACTACCGTGACCTAAAAACAGTGCTGGCATTCGGCTACGAGACATGGTGTTATCCTTCCAGAGGCATTGATTTGATAACACCACATTAACCTGTTTTCAGTGAGGATAAACTCAGATAAGCGTGATGATGATCTTCAGAAAATTTGAATGTAAGGATGACGTAAAGAGTGCGTTCAGCCCTCGCAAGGGAAAACGATTTTCAATATTATGAATGATAATCATTATCATAAGGAGTAAACAATGTCGGTTCCACTGATTCTGACATTATTGGCCGGGGCGGCGACGTTCATCGGCGCTTTTCTTGGGGTGATCGGCCAGAAGCCTTCTAACCGCGTGCTGGCGTTTTCCCTCGGCTTTGCCGCCGGGATTATGCTGCTCATCGCCCTGATGGAGATGCTGCCGGCAGCGCTGGATGCGCCGGGCATGCCGCCGGTGCTCGGCTACGGCATGTTTGTCTTTGGCCTGCTTGGCTACTTCGCCCTCGACAGGGTGCTGCCGCATGCCCATCCGCAGGATCTGATGCAAAAGAATACGCAGCCGCTGCCGCGCAATATTCGTCGCACCGCCGTTTTGCTAACATTGGGTATCAGCCTGCATAACTTCCCGGAAGGGATCGCCACTTTCGTCACCGCCAGCAATAATCTTGAGCTGGGCTTTGGCATTGCGCTGGCCGTGGCGCTGCACAATATCCCGGAAGGATTGGCGGTCGCCGGGCCGGTCTACGCCGCCACGGGTTCAAAGCGTAAAGCGGTATTCTGGGCGGGCATTTCCGGCATGGCCGAAATCCTCGGCGGCGTACTGGCCTGGGCGATTCTTGGCAGCATGGTGTCGCCGGTGGTCATGGCGGCGATTATGGCAGCGGTCGCCGGCATCATGGTCGCCCTTTCCGTGGACGAGCTGATGCCGCTGGCGAAAGAGATTGATCCTAACAATAACCCCAGCTACGGCGTGCTGTGCGGTATGTCGGTGATGGGAATGAGTCTGGTGGTGTTGCAGTCGATGGGTATCGGCTAATGCGATAAAAAAACCCGGGTCGCTGAGCTAACCGGGTTTTATCATTTGCGATTTACTGTCAATCAGCTGGCTTTACGTTCATGTTCACGACGATAAGCCACCAGATCTTCGATGGTCACCAGCGCCATGTTATGTTTCTTCGCAAACTCGATGCACTCCGGCGCGCGCGCCATGGTGCCATCGTCGTTGGTCAATTCACACAGAACACCCGCCGGTTTGAAGCCTGCCAGGCTGACCAGATCGATAGTCGCTTCGGTGTGACCACCACGGGTCAGTACACCGCCTGGCTGTGCGCGCAGCGGGAATACGTGGCCCGGACGGTTCAGGTCGGACGGTTTCGCGTTATCGGCGATTGCCGCACGAACGGTGGTCAGGCGGTCAGCGGCGGAAACGCCGGTGGTGACGCCGTGTGCCGCTTCAATAGTGACGGTAAAACCGGTGCCGTAGGCGCTGGTGTTATTTTCCACCATCATCGGCAGATCCAGCTGTTTACGGCGTTCGTCGGTCAGACACAGACAAACGATGCCGCTACCGTGACGGATAGTCAGCGCCATTTGTTCAACGGTCATGTTTTCGGCGGCAAAGATCATGTCGCCTTCGTTCTCACGATCTTCATCGTCCAGCACCATCGCGCCGCGGCCTTCGCGCAGGGCAATCAGTGCGTTTTCAACGCGTTCAAACGGAGTACCAAAAGAGGAAAGTAGCGTCTGATTCATGGTAAAAAAACCTCATTAAAATTATGGTTACCAGAATCAGGGCAGTCTTAGGAGTGCCGACAAGCGGCAAATAGATAACGCGAGCGGGATAAACCCAACTGAATCGTTACTCTCTCCCATCCGGACTTTAACCGTCGGCCCCGGAATTACACCGGATCTGCTGACCTTCAGAAAATTTCTGAAGCGCTCGCGGGCTTTCAGCCGTAGCTGATTTACCGCCGGTGGGGAATTTCGCCCCGCCCTGAGAATAAGCGTACTCACTATAACGCTAATGACTATCTTCGGCAATGCATAAGCTTCGCACAATTCTGGTTTATCGTATCGGGAGAAGACACTACAATAGCGGTAATGCCGACTGAATCAGGGAAACAGAGATGATCGACCCGAAGAAAATTGAACAAATCGCCCGCCAGGTCCACGAATCCATGCCGAAAGGTCTGCGAGAGTTCGGGGATGACATTGAGAAGAAAGTTCGTCAGGTGATCCAGTCTCAGCTGACGCGCCTTGACGTCGTCAGTCGCGAAGAGTTTGACGTACAAACGCAGGTACTGCTGCGCACGCGTGAAAAGCTGGCGCTGCTGGAACAACGCATTAGCGAGCTGGAAAACCGCGATGCGGCGCCGGCTGCTGACGAGAAAGAGTAATCATCGTTGAGTGCCGGATGGCGGCTACGCCTTATCCGGCCTGTAAATCGGATACTCGAGAAATTGTAGGCCGGATAAGCGTAGCGCCATCCGGCATAAATAAAGCGTTACTTACCGCTATCCTTCTGAATTTTCTTGATAATATTGGTCGTTGAACAACCATCTTCAAAGTTCAGCACCAGCACTTCACCCCCGTTCGCCCACACTTCTTCGCTACCGGCAATTTGTTCTGGTTTATAGTCACCGCCCTTCACCAGACGATCCGGTAAGATCCCGGCAATCAGGCGCTGTGGCGTATCTTCCTCAAACGATACGACCCAGTCGACCGACTCCAGCGCACCCAGCACGATCATCCGCTGATCCAGCGGGTTCACCGGGCGAGATTCGCCCTTCAAACGCTTGGTTGACGCATCGCTGTTAACCGCCACGATCAAACGATCGCCAAGTTTACGCGCATTCGCCAGATAGGAGACATGACCCGCATGCAGAATATCGAACACACCGTTGGTCATCACCACCTTCTCACCGCGACGACGCGCGGCGGCCACCGCCTGCTTAAGCTCTTCTTCGCTCATGACGCCAAAACCGGTATCCGCGCGACCGCGAACGGCGTTTTCCAGCTCGATGGGGGATACGGTTGACGTCCCGAGTTTACCCACCACGACACCCGCGGCGGCGTTAGCAAAGAAACAGGCCTCTTCCAGTGTCTTACCGGAGGCCAGCGTCGCCGCCAGCACGCCAATCACCGTATCACCGGCACCGGTCACGTCATACACTTCCTGAGCCTGAGTAGGCTGATGCAGCGGCGCTTTACCCGGCTGTAGCAGCGTCATGCCCTGTTCGGAGCGGGTCACTAACAACGCGGCAAGGTCGAAATCAGCAATCAGCTTCATGCCGCGCTCAACCAGCTCTTCTTCACTTTTACATTTACCCACTACCGCTTCGAACTCGGACAGGTTCGGCGTCAGCAGCGTCGCGCCGCGATAGCGTTCAAAATCAGTCCCTTTCGGGTCGATCAGCACCGGTACCTTCGCCTGACGCGCCAGCTTAATCATCTGCTGCACGCTTTCCAGCGCGCCCTTGGCGTAGTCGGAAAGCACCAGCGCCCCTACATTGGGCAGGCTGCTCTGAATACGGTCATGCAGCGGCTGCGGATCCACGCCGGCAAAACCTTCTTCAAAATCCAGACGAATGAGCTGTTGGTTACGCGACAGCACGCGCAGCTTGGTGATCGTCGGGTGCGTCGGCACGGAGACAAAATCACATTTGACGTTCACGTCGGCCAGCGCTTTGTTCAGCGCCCGCGCCGCGTCGTCAATACCTGTCAGGCCCACGAGACGAGAATTCGCGCCCAGGGAAGCAATGTTCATTGCTACGTTCGCCGCGCCGCCAGGGCGTTCTTCGATGGTCTCCACCTTGACCACCGGCACCGGGGCTTCCGGGGAAATACGGCTGGTTGGGCCATACCAGTAGCGATCCAGCATCACGTCGCCAACCACCATCACTCCTGCACGTTCAAATTCCGGCAGCGTAACTTTCATTCGTGTCTCCTGAGAGAATCAAAATTTTCGCGCGATAATAGCACATTTCACGGTTGAACCAGCCACTTCTGCCAGCTGGCGCTCACCAGCTCGCGTTCTTTGACGAAGCTCGCCAGGTCCACATTGCCCGGCATCTCCTGAAGCGCCAGATGATGTAACGCATCGCGCAGCGTGGTGTAAGCGCGGGTTAACGCCTGCGCTTCCTGCTCATCCATAATGTCGTTTTGCGCCAGCAGTTCGAGAATGCGCACGTTATCCGACCAGCGGGTCAGCTTTGGCTTCTCGTGGGCATAGCGCAGCACCAGATACTGGGTAATAAACTCAATATCGGTGATACCACCAGCGTCGGTTTTAATGTCAAAACGGTCACGCTGCTTACCGCCGAGGTGAGCGCGCATTTTTTCCCGCATCTCACGGACTTCCGTTTGCAGCGCCGCGCCGTCGCGCGCATTGGTCAGGATCTGACGACGGATCGCATCAAACTGCTGCTGAAGCTGCGGATCGCCATACACCACGCGGGCGCGCACCAACGCCTGATGCTCCCAGGTCCACGCTTCGTTCTGCTGATAATCCGCAAACGCTTCGGCGGTCGTCACCAGCATCCCGGCCGCACCGGACGGGCGCAGACGGGCATCCACCTCATACAAAATACCGGATGACGTACGGGTGCTGAACAGGTGCATAATGCGCTGGGCCAGCCGCAGATAGAACTGGCGACCATCAATTTCACGTTCGCCGTCGGTCATCGCATCCATCGGGCAATCGTGCAGAAACACCAGATCGAGATCCGAACTGTACCCCAGCTCCCAGCCGCCCAGTTTGCCGTAGCCTATCACCGCAAAACCGCGGCCATGGCGTTCGCGCAGGTGTGTCGGCTGCCCGTAGCGCGCCACCATCTGCACCCATGCCTGCTGAACCACGGCATCGATCATCGCCTCGGCCAGCCAGGTTAAGTGGTCACTAACCTTCATGACCGGCAGCGTGCCGGCAATATCGGCCGCCGCAATGTGCAGCAGCTGCGCCTGTTTAAACTGACGCAGTGCTTCCAGCTGCTGCTCTTCGTCTTCTTCCGGCACGCGCAGCAGATACTGGCGCAATTCGTCGCGGTAAGCGTCGGTGGCCGTCGGCTGGTACAACGTGTTCGGGTCGAGCAGTTCGTCCAGCAGCAGCGGATAGCGCGCCAGCTGACTGGCAACCATCGGCGAAGCCGCACACAGGCGAATCAGGTGTTTTAGCGTGCCGGGATATTCACTCAGCAGCTCCAGATAGGTCGTTCGGGTGACGATGCCGCTTAACAACGGCGTAATACGCGACAGCAGCACCAGCGCGTCCTCGCGGGCGCACACTTCGCTGAGCAGATGCGGCATCAGTGAATCCAGCACCTGACGCCCGCGTGGGCCGATGGTGCGCTTATCCAGCTCTTTACGGAAATCGGCAATTTGCGACAACACGCGATGACGATCGTCGTCGCTCAGATGAATCAGCACAGCCGGTGAATCATCCTCCTGGAGCGTGTCCTGCCACAGTTCGCGCCAGGACTCCGACAACTGCTCTTCCTGCGAACTTTCTTCATCGTCGCCGATAAGCTCGTTAAACACGCGGCGTACCTGCGCCATCAGCGCATCCAGCCGTTCCGTGAGCGTCTCCCAATCGGCAAAATGCATGCCCCAGGCCAGGCGCGCACGGTTGAGATCGTCGCCGGGCAGCGTTTGCGTCTGCTCGTCGTTAATACTTTGCAGCAGGTTTTCCAGGCGACGCAGGAACAGATACGCTTCACGCAGCGCCTGTGCATCGCTTTCTGACAGCAGATTGAGCGCTTCAATTGCGGTCAACGTCGGTAGCAGCGAACGACTTTGCAGCGTTGGCTCACGACCACCGCGAATCAGCTGGAAGACCTGAACGATAAATTCAATTTCGCGAATGCCGCCTGCGCCTAGCTTGATGTTGTCTTTCAAGCCACGGCGACGCACTTCGCGGGTGATCATCCCTTTCATGTTGCGCAGAGACTGGATCACGCTGAAGTCGATATAGCGACGGAAGACAAAGGGCCGCAGCATCGCACGCAGCTCGCTGGTGTAAACACCGTCGTCATCACCCATGATTCGCGCTTTGACCATCGCATAGCGCTCCCAGTCGCGCCCCTGCTCCTGGTAATAATCTTCCAGCGCCGCAAAGCTCAGCACCAGCGGACCGCTGTCGCCGAACGGGCGCAGCCGCATATCCACCCGATAGACAAAACCGTCCTGCGTGGGTTGATCGAGCACTTTGATCAACCGCTGCCCCAGGCGGGTAAAGAACTGGGCATTATCCAGTTCACGACGCCCCCCTTGGGTGCTGCCGTGCTCCGGCCAGGCAAAAATCAGATCGATATCGGAGGAGAAATTCAGTTCACCGCCGCCGAGCTTACCCATGCCAAGGATCAGCAGCGGCTGTGGTACGCCGTCGGCGCTACACGGCGTACCCCAATCGCGGCAGCAGGCGTCATACAGCCAGTTACGGGCGCTGACGATCAGCGTTTCCGCCAGGTGGCTAAGCTGTTGAAGCGTATCTTCTTCGGAAACCTGCGACAGCGCCTGTGACCAGGCGATGCGCACCATCATCCGCCGACGGAACAGACGCAGCGCGCGCATCAGCGCAGCTTCATCGTAAACCTCCGCCAGTTCGGCCTGTAGCCAGCCCGCGTATTGCCGCCATTCGTCCGCCTGCGGCGGCTCGCTTTCCAGCGACGTCAGCCACTCGGGGTGCGCCGTTAAACTTTGCTGAACAAAATCACTAAAGGTGAAAACAGCCTGCGCTTCGGTACTCAGCGCCCCAAGGGGAAAATCTTCCGGGGCGCGATCGAGGAGCGTTTGCCAGTGCTGCTGTAACTGCGAAGAAAGCGGCGTCATACACGGGTTCCCTGAAGTTAATTAACGTTTTCCGCTGTGTAACCAGAACGGCTCAACCGACAGTGCCTCATTGCGGTAATGTTCAATTTCAATGTGCTGACGTGTCTCGATGGCGTGGCGTAGGCCCTGCCAGTTGGCCAGCCATTGCGACGCCCGTTCGTGGTCGTAGTAACCCGACAGCAGTTGAACGGTGTTGATGTCGCGCGTTAGACGCGGCAGCTGGTCGCTATAGCCATCTCCCAACGGATAGGCGAACGTCGTGCGCAGCTCGGCAGCCTGACGGGAAAGGTGAATATCGGCAAAGCGTTTAAACGAATCGGCCAGTTTGGCTTCGGCTTTGGCGTCGAGGAACGTCTGCCAGCCGCGCGTCACCAGCCACTCGGTGTAGGCCAGTTTGGTCAGCGCGGTTTCGCGGCTAAAGACCACATCATGCGCAGAGGCCTCGCTTGCCATCAACGCATCGACCTGGGTTAGCCCATCGCGCAGGCTGGCGCTGGCTTTACGCGGCACGATGCCGCCGAACAGCGTCAGAATATGGCGAACCAGGCCCAGCGCATTAACCACTTCGGTTTTCGCCTTTTTATGACCGCGCAGCCACAACTCTTCGTGGTACTGCCAGTGCGCCAGCGCTTTTTCCAGCGCCGCCTCCATCGCTTGCCCTACCGTTGCCTTTGGCGGCAGCGCTAAAATCGTTAGCGGCTGCAGCTCTCGCGCCGGGTTGCCCTGCGCCAGATGATAGCCGCGCGCGGCTTTACTCAGGCTGCCCTGGCGCAGCAGGCCGGTCTCGGCCAACTGTTTCGCCAGCGCCAGCACGTCAGCGGTTTCACCGCTCAGCAGCTCCAGTTCCAGCTCGCAAATGGCTTCCTGATGCTCGCCCGCTTTGACCTCGCCCTGATCCAGCGCGATTTCAATTTGGCTTTCGCCCTGCTTCACCACCCATTTTTCGCGAGAGAAATCGGTGCTGAACAGCGGGTTAACCTGCTCCGCCAGCCCTTCCGGCATTTCGCCGTTTGGCCAGACTTCGGCAGGCAGTTTGTCGAGCGCCAGTTCGGGCGTAGTGATGTCGATGTTGTATTCCGGGCGCTGATGCAGGCCGCCCACGGTGCGCCCGGCGATTTTCATCGTCATCTCATAGCGACCGTTATCGCCGCGAATGCGCAGCCCCATATCGTGGCGGCGCAGCCAGTTATCGGCGGTTTCGTAATAGATATTCAGCAACTGAGTTGCAGGAGTATGCTCTGCATCGAGGGTGCTAAGGTGGTTACGCAGCGTCTCAACGCCAGCGTTATCGACGATAAATTTTAATTCGATTTCTTGAGCCATGATTGAATTCTTGTGGTTTCGTTACCCGGAAATACCTTTGTGGCGAACTTACAGGTATTCTTTTTGTCAGTAGATAGTATTTTGCGACAAATTGCCATGCAATGCGCAATTTGTCGGGCTAATCGCTGATGGCGTTTTTTCCTCCTGGAGGATTCTGATTGCCGCAGAATGCTTTGCGTCGTCAGACTGTTGCCACTACTATCGTTCCACTTTTATGACAAAAACGATGATCTGATGCCAAAATTACGCTTAATTGCCATTACTTTACTTGCACTTACCGCTTCTACCGTCGCTCATGCCGATGAAAAGCGTTACGTCTCTGATGAACTGAACACCTGGGTACGCAGCGGCCCGGGCGATAACTATCGCCTGGCAGGCACCGTCAACGCGGGTGAGGAAGTCACCCTGCTGCAGACCAACGAAAACACCCAATACGGCCAGGTGCGTGACAGCAATGGCCGTACCGCGTGGATCCCGCTCAAAGAGCTGACCGCCACGCCAAGCCTGCGCACCCGCGTGCCGGATCTGGAAAACCAGGTCAAAACCCTGACCGACAAGCTGAACAACATCGACACCACCTGGAACCAGCGCACCGCAGAAATGCAGAAAAAGGTTGCTGAGAGCGATACGGTGATCAACGGTTTGAAAAACGAGAACCAGAAGCTGAAAAACGAGCTTATCGTGGCGCAGAAAAAAGTGAACGCCGCTAACCTGCAGCTCGACGATAAGCAGCGCACCATCATCATGCAGTGGTTTATGTACGGCGGCGGCGTGCTCGGTATCGGCCTGATCTTCGGTCTGGTTCTGCCGCACATCATTCCAAGCCGCAAGCGCAAAGATCGCTGGATGAACTAAGCCAACTCGCCTTAAGTCGACTTCTTTCGTATTATCAGAAAGAAAATGATGAGGAGAAGCGTGGCGTGAAGAGTTATCTGGTCGGCGGAGCAGTTCGGGACAGGCTATTGGGCCTACCGATCAAAGATAAAGATTGGGTAGTGGTCGGCGCCACGCCGCAGCAAATGCTTGATGCGGGCTACCAGCAGGTAGGCCGCGATTTTCCAGTGTTCTTACACCCGGATAGCCACGAAGAGTACGCCCTGGCGCGCACCGAACGGAAGTCAGGTTCCGGGTATACCGGTTTTACCTGCTATGCCGCGCCGGACGTCACGCTGGAGCAAGATCTGCTGCGCCGCGACCTCACCGTTAACGCGCTTGCTGAGGACGCCGACGGCACCATTATCGACCCGTACGGCGGCCAGCAAGATCTTCAGCAGCGCATCCTGCGCCACGTCTCCCCCGCCTTCGCCGAAGACCCGCTACGCGTGCTGCGCGTCGCGCGTTTTGCCGCGCGCTACGCGCATCTCAGTTTCCGTATCGCCGACGAAACCCTGGCGCTCATGCGCGAAATGGCCGACGCTGGCGAACTGGCGCACCTGACGCCTGAGCGCGTCTGGAAAGAGACGGAAAGCGCACTCGGCACCCGTAACCCACAGGTTTTCTTCCAGACGTTACGCGACTGCGGCGCGCTGAAGGTGCTGTTCCCGGAAATTGACGCCCTGTTTGGCGTTCCAGCCCCGGAGAAATGGCACCCGGAAATTGATACCGGCGTGCATACGCTGATGACGGTATCGATGGCCGCGATGCTGAGCCCGGACATTGACGTTCGTTTTGCCACGCTGTGCCACGACTTAGGCAAAGGCCTGACGCCCAAAGCGCTCTGGCCGCGTCATCACGGCCACGGCCCGGCGGGCGTCAAGCTGGTCGAGCAGCTGTGTCAGCGCCTGAAAGTGCCTAACGACATGCGCGAGCTGGCGAAACTGGTCGCGGAGTTCCATGACCTGATTCATACCCTGCCCATCCTGCAGCCGAAAACGCTGGTGAAACTTTTCGACTCCATCGACGCCTGGCGCAAGCCGCAGCGTGTAGAACAGATTGCCCTCACCAGCGAAGCCGATGTGCGCGGACGTACCCGCTTCGAAGCCTGTGATTACCCGCAGGGGCGTCTGCTACGTGAAGCGTGGATCGCGGCGAAAAGCGTGGGCAACAAAGAGGTGATTGAGGCCGGATTTAAAGGCCCGGAAATTCGTGAAGAGCTGACGCGACGCCGAATTCAGGCGGTGGCGGAGTGGAAGGAAAAACGTTGCCCCCAGCCAAAAGACTGAGGGCACGGCATCAGAAGAAGACCACGTAGACCGCAGCTGCGACGATGAAGCGGTAGATAGCGAACGGAATAAACGAAATACGTTTAATCAGCTGCAGGAAGGTTTTGATGGCCACCAGCGCCACCAGGAAGGCCATCACAAACCCGACGGCAAACATCGGGATATCCCCGACGGTCAGGAAGTGCCAGCTCTTGTAGAGATCCAGCACCGTCGCGCCCATCATCATCGGCACCGCCAGCAGGAAAGAGAACTCCGACGCCGCATAGCGGCTCACGCCGACCAGCATACCGCCGGAAATGGTCGCCCCCGAGCGGGAGAAGCCCGGCCACAGCGCCAGACACTGGAAGCAGCCAATCATAAACGCCTGACGATACGTCATATCATCCACGCCAACCGCGCGCGGCACCTTCGGCTTCAGGCATTCCGCGGCAATCAGCAGGATACCGCCGACCACCAGCGCATACATCACGTTAATCGGGTTAAATAACGATTTGATGGCGTCGTGGAACACCAGCCCCAGCAACACCGCCGGGATCATCCCGAGCAGAATATGAATGAGCGACAAACGACCCGAGCCTTCGCCTTCGTGTACCGGAGGACGGCCAAAGTGAATGCCAATCAGGCCAAACAGCCGACGCCAGAACATCACTACCACCGCGAGGATCGAACCCAGTTGGATCACCACCTCAAACGTCTTCGCCGTATCACCTTCAAAGCCCAGCAGATGGCCGACGATAATCATGTGGCCTGTGCTGGAGACGGGCAGAAACTCAGTCAATCCCTCGACCACACCCAGAATAGCCGCCACCAGCAGCGAGTGCATATCGCTCATTAAATAAACCCTTAAAAAGTAAACAATAAAATAAACCCGGCACTAAGACCGGTATAAATCATTTTGGTTTAAGTTATATGACGAATAATGAGTTTAATTAGGATTATGGCCACGCTGAATGATCACGCCCACGTTGGCGGCACGCGCCACGGCCCCCGGCTTACTCACCTTAATGCGTACCCACGGTGAGTGAAAGCGTGACATCAGCAGGTCGGCAATCTCTTCCGCGACGCGCTCTACCAGCGCGAAACGGCTACCTTCAACGTGCTCCACCACCGCTTCACTGATATCCGCATAGCTCAGGCAGTCCTCGACGTTGTCGCTGGCGGCGGCTTTACGGTTGTCCCAGCCTAATTCGATATCGAACACCAGCTTCTGCTCAATGGTTTGTTCCCAGTCATAAACACCGATAGTGGTGATTACCGAAAGTTGCTCTATAAATACAATATCCATCACGACCTGCTTGGTTTTAGGCTAAACCGGATACCACTTCCGGCGAATTATGCGTATTATCCACAGATGCAGAGAATACTTCGACATTTTCAAAATGGAACAGCGTTATGAGTGCAATCGAGCCTGGAATGATCCTCCTTGCCTACCTTTGCGGCTCAATTTCCAGCGCCATTCTGGTCTGCCGCATCGCGGGGTTGCCTGACCCTCGCACCAGTGGTTCCGGTAATCCCGGCGCTACGAATGTCTTACGCATCGGCGGCAAGGGTGCTGCCGTAGCCGTCCTGGTTTTCGACATCCTGAAAGGGATGCTGCCCGTCTGGGGCGCTTATGCCCTTGGCTTTACCCCCTTCTGGCTTGGGCTGGTCGCGATCGCCGCCTGTCTGGGCCATATCTGGCCGGTTTTCTTCCATTTTCAGGGAGGAAAAGGCGTGGCGACCGCGTTCGGCGCAATTGCCCCTATCGGCTGGGATCTGACCGGCGTGATGGCCGGAACCTGGCTTCTGACGATTCTACTGAGCGGCTATTCGTCGCTGGGCGCCATCGTCAGCGCGCTGGTCGCGCCGTTCTACGTCTGGTGGTTCAAGCCCCAGTACACCTTCCCGGTATCGATGCTGTCGTGCCTCATTCTGCTGCGTCATCATGACAACATTCAGCGTTTATGGCGACGGCAGGAGACGAAAATCTGGACGCGCCTGAAAAAGCGCAAACGCAAAGACGCCGAATAACACGCACAAAAAAGCCCTCTTCAGGAGGGCTTTTTATCACGAGCCTCGGCCAGAGAATCAGGCGGCAGGCAGCTCCGCCAGCGGCCAGCGTGGACGCACGGTCACGCCCAGCGATTCATTGACGCCCGTTTTCAGACGCACCATGCCCGCATAGGCAATCATCGCGCCGTTATCGGTGCAGAACTCCGGACGCGCGTAGAACACTTCGCCGCCGCGTTTTTGCATCATCGTCGCCAGCTTCGCGCGCAGCGTACGGTTAGCGCTTACGCCGCCCGCCATCACCAGACGCTTAAAGCCGGTTTGATCCAGCGCGCGTTTGCACTTGATCATCAGCGTATCCACCACCGCATCTTCAAAGGCGCGGGCGATATCGGCACGCGTTTGATCGTCATCGCCGTTATTGCGGATAGTATTTGCCGCAAAGGTTTTCAGGCCGGAGAAGCTAAAATCCAGCCCCGGACGATCGGTCATCGGACGCGGGAACACAAAGCGCCCTTCCGTGCCCTGCGAAGCCAGCTTCGACAGCATTGGGCCGCCGGGATAATCCAGACCGAGCAGCTTGGCGGTTTTATCAAAAGCTTCCCCCGCCGCATCGTCAATTGACTCGCCCAGCAGGGTGTACTCACCGATGCCGGTGACGCTAATCAGCTGCGTATGGCCGCCGGACACCAGCAGCGCCACAAACGGATATTCCGGCGGATTATCTTCCAGCATCGGCGCCAGCAGATGGCCTTCCATATGGTGTACCGGAATGGCCGGCACGTTCCAGGCAAACGCCAGCGAACGTCCTACCGTTGCGCCGACCAGCAGCGCGCCAACCAGACCCGGACCGGCGGTATAGGCCACCGCGTCGATATCTTTGGCCGTCAGGTTCGCTTCCGTTAAGGCCGCCTGAATCAGGGGAACCGTTTTACGCACGTGGTCACGCGACGCCAGCTCAGGCACCACGCCGCCGTAGTCAGCGTGCAATTTCACCTGACTATACAACTGGTTGGCTAACAGACCTTTTTCGTCGTCATAAATTGCGATGCCGGTTTCATCGCAGGATGTTTCAATACCCAGTACACGCATGGCTAGATTTACCTCGTTTCAATACCGCGCAGTGTAGGTTTTCTGTCCCGGCTTGTAAAACATTGTTCGCCCCAGCAGGCAGCCTCGTGTATACTCCTCACCCTTAAAAAGTCCCGTTCAAAAACGCGTCGGCGCTTTACAAAGCAACAGCAATTGCAGTAAAATTCCGCACCATTTTGAAATAAGCTGGCGTTGATGCCAGCGGCAAACCGAATTTATTAAAGGTGAGAGTTACATGCCGGTAATTAAAGTACGTGAAAACGAGCCGTTCGACGTAGCACTGCGTCGCTTCAAGCGTTCCTGTGAAAAAGCGGGTGTTCTGGCGGAAGTTCGTCGTCGTGAGTTCTATGAAAAACCGACTACCGAACGTAAGCGCGCTAAAGCTTCTGCAGTGAAACGTCACGCGAAGAAACTGGCTCGCGAAAACGCACGCCGTACTCGTCTGTACTAATCTCTTGAGGGCATCGGCTCTCAGGTTACAGACCGAGTTGTAGTTGCAAGGCCGTGCTTCCGAAAGGAATGCGCGGCTTGTTTTCGTTTATAAATCAGCATTTACACAAAATCATTCATGCTGTATCACAAAACGCGTTAGCGTTTTGAACAGCGCTAGCGCTGGCCCCGAAGGGGCGAGGCTGCAAGCCGAGTAACGCGGCAAGTGAGTGAGTCCCCGGAGCTGACATAAGTCAGTGACAGGGGTGAACGAACGCGGCCAACGCAGAGACAGTTTGAAGGATGAAGTGTAAATAAACGGGGCCTATGGCTGGACGAATCCCACGCGTATTTATTAATGATCTGCTGGCACGCACCGACATCATCGATCTGATCGATGCGCGGGTGAAGCTGAAAAAGCAGGGCAAAAATTACCATGCGTGCTGTCCGTTCCATAACGAGAAAACCCCCTCTTTCACCGTGAACGGTGATAAGCAGTTTTACCACTGCTTCGGCTGCGGCGCGCACGGCAATGCCATCGACTTTTTGATGAACTACGACAAGCTCGAGTTCGTTGAAACCGTTGAAGAACTGGCGGCCATGCACAACCTTGAAGTGCCGTACGAAGCCGGAACAGGTCTTAGCCAGATAGAGCGTCACCAGCGTCAGAATCTCTATCAGCTAATGGAAGGGTTAAATGATTTTTATCAGCAATCCTTCACCCAACCCATTGCCGAGCCAGCACGCCAGTACCTGGAGCAACGCGGCCTGAGTGCCGAGATTGTCCAGCAGTTTGCTATTGGTTTTGCGCCGCCGGGCTGGGATAACGCCTTAAAACGTTTCGGCGGCAATGTCGACAACAGGAAGCTGCTGCTCGATGCCGGAATGCTGGTCAATAACGACCAGGGAAGAACCTACGACCGTTTCCGCAATCGCGTGATGTTCCCGATTCGCGATAAACGAGGCCGGGTGATTGGTTTTGGTGGCCGCGTACTCGGTAACGATACGCCAAAATACCTCAACTCCCCGGAAACCGATATTTTCCATAAAGGTCGCCAGCTGTATGGCCTTTATGAAGCCCAGCAGCACAACGCTGAACCACCGCGTCTGCTGGTTGTCGAAGGGTATATGGATGTTGTCGCGCTGGCGCAATACGGTATTCACTACGCCGTTGCCTCGCTGGGTACGTCAACCACGGCGGATCACATCCATATGTTATTCCGTGCGACAAACAACGTGATTTGCTGTTACGACGGCGACCGCGCGGGCCGCGACGCTGCATGGCGTGCGCTGGAAACCGCAATGCCATACATGACCGACGGTCGTCAGCTACGCTTTATGTTCCTGCCCGATGGTGAAGACCCGGACACGCTGGTACGTAAAGAGGGTAAAGAGGCCTTTGAAGCACGGATGGAGCACGCACAACCGCTCTCCGCCTTCTTATTTAACAGTCTCTTACCGCAGGTTGATTTAAGTTCGCCAGACGGCAGTACGCAGCTCGCCGCGCTGGCGCTGCCGCTGATAAACCAGGTGCCTGGCGACGCGCACCGTATTCAACTGCGCCAGACGCTGGGGCTGAAGCTGGGCATCTTTGACGATGCGGCGCTTGATCGTTTAATGCCAAAACAGGCAGAAAGTGGCGTAGTACGCCCGCCTCAGCAGATAAAACAGACGCCTATGCGTATACTGATAGGACTACTGGTGCAAAACCCAAATCTGGCGCCACTCGTACCTCCTATGCATGGGCTGGCTCAGGCGAAGCTACCCGGGCTCAACCTGTTCACTGAACTGGTCAACCTGTGTGTTGCCCAACCGGGCCTGACAACGGGCCAGCTGTTAGAGAATTATCGCGGGGCAAGTGAATACTCAACACTTGAAAAACTCTCAACCTGGAACGATATAAAGGATGAGAATGTTGAAAAAATGTTCACCGACACGCTAAACCGAATTTTTGATTCAATGCTTGAACAGCGACAGGAAGAGTTGATAGCTCGCGATCGCACGCACGGTTTGAGCAGTGAAGAGCGCAGGGAATTCTGGGAAATCAGACAGGCCCTGGAAAAAAAATGAATTTAACGGCTTAACTGCCGAATACCTATCGGGAAGCCCCCGACAGCCGCCCGAGGCGCAGCGGCACTAATATAAGTACGCCCTCGCTTTAAATGTCGGCGGTTCGTTCGCCGACCGACACCAATCAAATGAATTAAGTGTGGATACCGTCTTATGGAGCAAAACCCGCAGTCACAGCTCAAGCTTCTTGTCCAACGTGGTAAGGAGCAAGGCTATCTGACCTATGCCGAGGTCAATGACCATCTGCCGGAAGATATCGTCGATTCAGATCAGATCGAAGACATCATCCAAATGATCAACGACATGGGTATTCAGGTGATGGAAGAAGCACCGGATGCCGATGATCTGTTGCTGGCTGAAACCTCCAACAACACTGATGAAGACGCAGAAGAAGCGGCTGCACAGGTTCTGTCCAGCGTGGAATCTGAAATCGGGCGTACAACCGACCCGGTGCGCATGTACATGCGCGAAATGGGTACCGTAGAACTGCTGACCCGCGAAGGCGAAATTGACATCGCCAAACGTATTGAAGACGGGATTAACCAGGTACAGTGCTCCGTTGCCGAATACCCGGAAGCCATCACCTATCTGCTGGAACAATACGATCGCGTTGAAGCGGAAGAAGCCCGTCTGTCCGACCTGATCACCGGTTTCGTCGACCCGAACGCCGAAGAAGATATGGCGCCAACCGCCACGCACGTTGGTTCCGAACTGTCTCAGGAAGAGATGGACGACGACGATGAAGACGAAGACGACGACAGCGACGACAACAGCGACGACGACAACAGCATCGACCCAGAGCTGGCGCGTGAGAAGTTCGCCGAACTGCGTACACAGTACGAAGTCACTCGCGACACCATCAAAGCCAAAGGCCGTAGCCACGCTGCCGCTCAGGAAGAGATTCTGAAGCTGTCTGAAGTATTCAAACAGTTCCGTCTGGTACCGAAACAGTTCGACTACCTGGTGAACAGCATGCGTGTGATGATGGATCGCGTGCGTACCCAGGAACGTATCATCATGAAGATGTGCGTAGAACAGTGCAAAATGCCGAAGAAAAACTTCATCACCCTGTTCACCGGCAACGAAACCAGCGAAACCTGGTTCAACGCGGCTATCGCGATGAACAAGCCATGGTCTGAAAAACTCCACGACGTGGCAGAAGATGTACAGCGCAGCCTGCAGAAACTGCAGCAGATTGAAGAAGAAACCGGCCTGACCATCGAGCAGGTTAAAGATATCAACCGTCGCATGTCCATCGGCGAAGCGAAAGCCCGCCGTGCGAAGAAAGAGATGGTTGAAGCGAACTTACGTCTGGTTATCTCTATCGCCAAAAAATACACCAACCGTGGTCTGCAGTTCCTGGATCTGATTCAGGAAGGCAACATCGGTCTGATGAAAGCGGTTGATAAGTTTGAATACCGTCGTGGTTACAAGTTCTCCACCTACGCAACCTGGTGGATCCGTCAGGCGATCACCCGCTCTATCGCCGACCAGGCGCGTACCATCCGTATCCCGGTGCATATGATTGAGACCATCAACAAGCTCAACCGTATTTCCCGTCAGATGCTGCAAGAGATGGGCCGCGAGCCGACGCCGGAAGAGCTGGCTGAACGCATGCTGATGCCGGAAGACAAGATCCGTAAAGTGCTGAAGATTGCCAAAGAACCTATCTCCATGGAAACGCCGATCGGCGACGATGAAGATTCGCATCTGGGTGATTTCATCGAGGATACCACCCTCGAGCTGCCGCTGGACTCAGCCACCACCGAGAGCCTGCGCGCCGCCACCCACGACGTTCTGGCTGGCCTGACCGCCCGTGAAGCGAAAGTGCTGCGTATGCGTTTCGGTATCGATATGAACACCGACCACACGCTGGAAGAAGTGGGTAAACAGTTCGACGTGACCCGCGAACGTATCCGTCAGATCGAAGCGAAGGCGCTGCGTAAACTGCGCCACCCGAGCCGCTCTGAAGTGCTGCGTAGCTTCCTGGACGATTAATCGCCCCGGTAAAAACGTAAAAAGCTCCCTTTTGGGAGCTTTTTTTTGCCTGTTCCCCGCGCCGGAACGGTAGGCCGGATAAGGCGTTTACGCCGCCATCCGGCAATCTGCACGGGGTCTGCCGGATGGCGCTATGTTTATCCGGCCTACAGGCCTCGCGCCTTCAGCGCCACGTCCAGCTCCTGATACGCCTCAACCAGCTTATCCAACGTAATCCGGCTCAATCCACTCGGGTTCGGTAACACCCATACCTCTGTCTCACCAATCCTGTACGTCTGCTTTCCCCACGTCGCCCCGCGCTGCCCTAAACCGCGCTCAAAGGCTTGCTTGCCCAGTACCGCCAGCGCAGCAGGTTTATAGTGTTCAACCTTATCAATCAGCGCCTGGCCGCCGCTACGCAGCTCCTGCAACGTCACCTCCGTGGCCTGTACCGTCGGGCGCTCAACCAGCTTGGTCACGCCGCAGCGAAATGTCAGCATCTGCGCCGCCTCTTCCGGCTTCAGCTGGCGATCGGTAAACCCCGCCAGATGCAGCACCTTCCAGAAGCGATTTGCTGGATGGGCAAAAGGATAGCCCAGCGAAGACGACGACAGCCCCGGGTTAATACCACAAAACAATACCCGCAGCTCTGAATCGATAATGTCCTTAACCATAATATCCTCGACCTATACATCGTGAGACGAGTATAACGAATTGAAAATGCGTTGTTTATAAAAACAGCATGTGCACGCTTAGCGCTGGATTGGCGGCCGTTGTTACATTATAATCGTCGGCTAATTGGCCCCTTAGCTCAGTGGTTAGAGCAGGCGACTCATAATCGCTTGGTCGTTGGTTCAAACCCAACAGGGGCCACCAAATTTAAGCAGCAAATACATACTGTTAGGCCACTCTCGCGAGTGGCCTTTTTGTTGTCTCGTTTTCGAGTGGCAATAAAATGGCGGTGGTTTTTTACCGCCATTTTGCTGAGGGCATAAAAAACCCGCACGCGGCGGACAGTTAGCGAAAATTTATCAATGAGGCCGCCCTAAAAGACCGGCAAAGAAAAAGAGGCCAATGATGATTCATCGGCCTCTTTTTTATAATCTCAGCACGCGCCTTAACGCGCAATCATCGGCATCACCACGCTTTTCAGCACTTTATCCGCACCGTATCGCGTCAGATGCTGTGGGTCTTTGTAGTAAATATGCGCACTCTCCGCAAAACGGCAGCTCGCCGTGTCACACAACGCGTCTTTCAGGCTGGCGAATTCAGCATTTAGCTTCGTCGACACTTTACCGATCAGCGCCGCGCTGGCATCAGGCTCAACGCTATCGTGCCCCACCACCTCGCACATTCCGGCGCTCTGCGGGTTCGCATAGGCAAACGCCCGGCTAAAGCAGCGCATCACGCGTTTGGGTGGGGAAAAACTCATCATCGGCACATCGCCCAGCACAATGACCCGCTTACCCATATTCTGCAAACGCGTGATGGTCTCGGTTAGCCCCTGCTGCAGCGCCTGAGCTGGGCCTAATGACGGCGTCGTTTCAGACTGCCAGGGGGCTTTTCCCGCCATCAAACCGGACTGCCAGAACCCCGTAAGAATCACCGTCGATATCTGTTTATCCTGCGCCAGATAGTTGTCGACATCGAGCTTGAATGCCCGACACTGCGCGTCATGCAGCGGCCAGCCGTCGGCAAGGCGATACACGCCGAACAGCGGCGCACAGGATGATTTCGCGAAAATGACCGGCGTCAGATGACGGTCGTGCGCCAGCTTACGAAACGCCGCGGCCAGCGCCCCGGCATGGCTATCGCCAATCAGCGCAATTTTCTCCTGCGCCTCGCCACCGGTACAGCGAGGGGTTCCGGTCAGGAGAATATTGCCGTATGACGTCATGCAACTATCTTCCGCCTCTTCTATCTCCAACTGCATCCGGGCAAAATCGTCTGGCCAGCGGGCCGGAAAACCTTTTTGCAGCCAGGTGGTGGCAAAGACCAGCGTCAGCAGCCCCATCACCATCCCGTAGCGCCAGAATACGCGGGATGGCGGCAGCTGCGCCGCCCGAAAAGGTTTCTCGATGAGGTAGTAGCTTATCGTCGCCAACAGGAAAGAAAGCGCAATCAGCAATACGCGCATCCCGTTCCCCGGCTCCGCTTCACACAGATAGTGATAAAGGCTGATAACCGGCCAATGCCACAGGTAGAGTGAATAGGATATGAGCCCAATAAAACGCAGCGGTTTCAAGGTCAACACACGGCGGTTGAAAAGCGCCGTTTGCCCATCCAGCAGCAACACGGCCCCCATCACCACGGGCAGCGCTCCCAGGCCCGGGAAAGAGGTCTGCGCGTCGTAAAAAAACGCACACCAGGCAATGAGTAAAACACCCACGGCAGATTTCAGGTTATCAACCTTTGCCGAGAATGCCGCGGGAAAGTGGGTATGGGCCATTCCCAACAACGCCCCGGCAAAAAGCTCCCAGGCGCGAAACGGCGTCAAAAACCATGCGCTATGCGGAATTTGCAAGGTTCCGGCGGCAGCAATGGCAAAACAGAGCAGCGTGACGCTGCCCATCAGTAAAAAAGAGAGTTTTTTATCAAAACGCGTCAAAACAAGAATCAGCAGCGGCGCGAGAAAGTAGAACTGTTCTTCCACGCCCAATGACCAGGTCATCAATAAAGGATTATGCTCGGCGCTGGGGCTGAAATAGTCGATGGAATTCCAGAGCGTAACGTTAGATACCGACAGCAGCGTCGCCGCGGCATCGCGGCCTAATTTCCTGAAATCGGCGGGCGTCGAGATAAAAAACATCACCAGCCAGACCGCAATCACGACGGCGATCAGCGCGGGAAGAATTCGCTTTATGCGGCGAACATAAAACTGCCCCCACGAAAAATGGCCCGCAAGCTTACTTTGATAAATATGGCCGCCAATGAGATATCCCGAAATGACAAAGAAAACATCGACGCCCACAAATCCACCGGGGAATCCCAGCCCAAAGTGAAAGAGCACCACAAGGAGTACGGCGAGCGCGCGCAGCCCATCGATATCGGCACGATATTTAACGGTAGGGTTCATATTTATCTCTGGATACAGGGGAGTAAAAGCTAAAAGCATCATTCATATGATGATGTTTTTAATTATATTTTTATTAAATTCGGTCTTTCTTAGCGGAATTATAAAAGGGGGAAGATGATGGCTCAAGGAAGGCCAAACGTTTTCAGATTAATTGCAGCCAGCCCGAAATCGCTTATAGAGAAAAAATATGCAGATAAACAACAGACTTTGCGCTCCCACCGTCAAAGCGAGAGCGCCGACTTAGGGTTTATACCAGCGCACGAAGCTCTTCGCGCATATAATCGGAGAAGTATTCCGGGTTTTTAATCAGCATGTGTTCACCGGAGTTAACCTTGTCGGCCCAGCCAGCAACCTTCTGAGTGAATCCGGCATTCCAGCCTTCGCGGTCACCGCGCGCCGTAATGTCGGCCGCACTCGCGGGTACGCCCAGCTCTTTCAAATATTTCAGAATTCCCTTCGCTGTACTTTCGTCCATAGACTGTGGCACCGGCTCAGACGTATTCATACCACCAATAAAATCCAACGCTTTATCAATGACTGCTGGCATATTCTTGTCCTTAAATTAACCACGTAGTAAACAAGTCTATACTATGGACTGGAATCGAGCGGGATTTCAAAGAAACCGCTCACGTTCTTGCATTTTTTCGTGAGCTGTCACTCTTTTGGCCGCCGTTTGCGCAAAAAAAAGCCGGTGCATCGGCACCGGCTGGTTATGTTGTAACGGCTATCAGGCGTTGGCCGTCGGGTTCTGCTCCGCGCTGGATTTGCTGTTTTCCAGCATCCGGCGTACCGGAACAATCAGCACGCACAATACGGCCGCACAGATCAGCAGCGCGATAGAACAGCGGGCGAACAGATCCGGCAGCATATCCAACTGGTCGGCCTTCACGTGGCCGCCAATCAGGCCAGCGGCCAGGTTACCCAACGCGCTGGCGCAGAACCACAGCCCCATCATCTGGCCGCGCATTCTTTCCGGCGCCAGCAGCGTCATGGTCGCCAGACCAATCGGGCTCAGGCACAGCTCGCCGAGCGTCAGCATCAGAATGCTCCCCACCAGCCACATTGGCGAAACGCCAGCACCGCCGTTGCTCAGCACATTCTGCGCCGCCATCATCATCAGGCCAAAGCCTGCTGCCGCGCACAGAATACCGATCACGAACTTGGTGATACTGCCCGGACGCACGTTCTTACGCGCCAGCGCAGGCCACGCCCAGCTGAAGACCGGAGCGAGCAGGATAATAAACAGGGCGTTAATTGACTGGAACCACACCGCCGGGATCTCAAAATCACCGATCATGCGGTTGGTGTAGTCGTTGGCGAACAGGTTGAAGGAAGTGGGTTTCTGCTCAAAGGCGGACCAGAAGAACGCAGCGGAAACCAGCAGAATAAAGCACACCAGAAGGCGCGCGCGTTCTTTACGGCTCAGGCCCGCAAAGGCGAACAGATAAATAAAGTACAGCGCTACCGACGCCGCAATCACGTACACCAACACGCTCGCAACGGCCACCGGGTTAATCACGATCACGCCCTGTGCAATCAGGGTGATAACTACCGCGACGCCCAGCGCCAGCGCCAGCAGCCACGCGCCAACGCCGTTCTTTTTCACCACCGGGCTGTTCCAGGTGGAGTCCAGCCCTACTTCGCTGTCGTAGCGCTTCATCGCCGGTACGGCGAACACGCGGAAGATAACCAGCGCGACCAGCATCCCGATACCACCGATACCAAAGCCCCAGTGCCAGCCGTGTGATTTAATCAGCCAGCCGGAAATCAGCGGCGCGATAAACGACCCCATGTTGATACCCATATAAAACAGGGAGAAGCCGCCATCGCGACGGGCATCGCCTTTTTTATACAGTGTGCCGACCATCACCGAAATACAGGTTTTAAACAGACCCGACCCCAGTACGATAAACATCAGGCCGATAAAGAACAGGTTGTCGCCCATAAACGCAGACAGCGCGATAGACAGGTGCCCCAGCGCAATCAGAATGGAACCGTACCACACCGCTTTTTGCTGGCCGAGCCAGTTATCCGCCAGCCAACCGCCCGGCAGCGCCGCCAGGTACATGGTACCTGCGAAGATACCAACAATCGCCGACGCGTTTTCACGCGCTAATCCCATACCGCCGTCATAGACTGTAGCGGCCATAAACAGGATCAGTAACGGGCGAATGCCGTAAAACGAGAAGCGCTCCCACATTTCGGTAAAGAACAGCGACCCCAACGGATAGGGGTGACCGAAAAAGGTTCGGCTTTCGTTTTTATTAACAGTGGAATGCATAGTTTCTCCAGAGAAGGTGCGTCGTAACGCAGGTAAATCGTGTAAGCAGGTTAACCATTTTATAATTTTGTCGACTTTTTACATTCGACTCTGAGTTTTTAACCATTTGATAACCATCAGATGGTCGTGTCTAGTCCCTTCACCGCTATTTTTAGATGAAAACTCGACAAACATCTAGTTTTATAGATTTTGTATTGGCAAAATCTATAAGGTGATTGACATCACAATATCTTACAGATATTGATTAATTTACCATTAAAAACAATGAATTATAAAAATAAAACAACAGATAACTCACGTCAGAAAGGCGCAAAATAAAAGTATAAAAAGTAGGGAAAAGACGAGCTTCAGGGGATTGTTTACGGCAAGCGTCAATAAATATCGTAGCGATGGAGAAGGAAAAGAGATAATGGCGCGGGTAAGCGCCATAGGAAGTCATCCTGGTAGCAGGTGAAACGGCGGAAGAATAACGTTATTTGGCGTGCCAGTAGGCACTGGAGCGGACCAGCTGCGGGTCAATCGCATCGGTCACAAATCCATCGGTCAGGTTTTTAACCACCTTCCCTTCACCGGTCAGCCAGATAAAGTAGTCGGATGACGGCACCGTGAGCTGCGCCAGGCGCGTGGCAACGGCGGCGGCGTTATAGTCGCTAATCCATTCAATATTGAACTCATCAAAACCGGCCAGATAGGCTTTATCCGCCACGTCACGCACCATCACCAGCGCGGTAACCTGCGGACGCTGCGCCAGCGTGCGTAACGCCTCCAGGCGGCGTCGCAGCGCCGGCATGCCGGTTTCATCGCACACGTAAAGCTGCCAGGCATAATCTTCCGGAACGACCAGCGACCCGCGCGGACCACCGAGCGTCAGCGTATCACCCGCCTTCGCTTCCATCGCCCATTGGCTTGCGACACCGCCATCGTGAATGAAGAAGTCATAGGCCAGCTCATGGCGTTCAGCATTATACAGCGGGGTATAGTCACGCGACTGCGGACGGACGCCATCAGCCCAGACGATACCTTCATCGGTTATCGTCGGCGGCGTGATTTTGGTCCCGGCTTGCGGGAAGAATAATTTAGTGTGGTCGTCAAAACCAAGTGAACTAAAGCCTTCCAGCGCCTCGCCGCCCAGCACCACGCGCTGAAACGCGTTGCCGATGCGCTCAACGCGCAGCACGGTCAGTTCACGAAAACGAAGTTCATTGCGCACGCGCTGTGGGTACTTTTTCTCTTTCATTGAGCGTCTCTCTGGCAAATAGATATATCTAAATATTTTGCAAATGATAATGATTGCCAATTAAACAGAAAGCAAGCAATTTTTATGATATAGATAAAAACGAGCACTAAAAATCACACCACCAAATAAAATCATTTATTATCAACACCATAATTAATTTCACTATTTCTGGATTGCTAAATCCACATATTTAGATATAAATTAGATATATCTAACTTGTAGCCAGGAGTGAATAATGAGACCTTTCTCTGATGCCGAGCATCGCGGCCGTGGTCATCATGGTGGACGACGTCAGCGTTTCTTTGGCCACGGCGAATTGCGTCTGGTGCTCCTCAGCATTCTGAAAGACAACGCCAGCCACGGCTATGAACTGATTAAAGCCATTGAGTCCCTGACCCAGGGGAACTACACCCCAAGCCCGGGCGTGATCTACCCGTCACTCGATCTGCTCCAGGATCAGGGGTTGATTACGGTTCAGGAAGAAGACGGGGGGCGTAAACGAATCGCTATCACCGTCGAGGGCACACGGACGCTGGAAAAAAACCGGGATCAGTTGGAACAGATCCAGGCGCGGATAAAGGCCAGGATGGTAGGGCATGAACTGCGCAAAAATCCGCAGATGAAACGGGCGATCGATAACTTTAAGGCCGTGCTGGACCTGAAGGTCAACCAGGGGGAAGTCAGCGACGCGCAGCTGAAACAGATTATTGGCGTTATCGACCGCGCGGCGCTGGAGATCTCACAGCTGGATTAATGCAGTACGGTGACGGCATCCTGAAGCCGGCTGGCGCGGCGCTTGACCATCGCCGACACGTTGGCGCTTTCCGCCACCAGCCCGGCATTCATCTGGGTGATCTCATCGAGTTTTGCCACGGCCCGAGTGACATCAGACAGCCCGGTAGCCTGTTCAGACGTCGATTGGCTAATCTGCGCAATCAACTCAGTGACATTCTGTACCTGCGAGACAATGTCATCCATCGTGCGCCCCGCGGCGTGCACCTGCTCAGAACCGGATCGCACCTTGCTGGCGCTGGCTTCAATCAGCTGGCGAATTTCGTTAGCCGCCGTCGCGCTTCGGCTGGCCAAATGGCGCACCTCTCCCGCCACCACCGCAAATCCTTTTCCCTGCTCGCCGGCCCGCGCCGCTTCAACGGCCGCATTCAGCGCCAGAATATTGGTCTGGAAGGCAATATCGTTAATCAATGTGGTAATCGAGCCAATGCGCTGCGTACTGTCAGCAATATCTTCCATCGTCTGCACAACCCGGTGCATTGCCTGACCTCCCTGCGATGCCGCACCGCTGGCGGCCAGCGATAGCTTGTCGGCCTCGGCGGCGGTCTGGGAATTATTCTGTACGGAAGCCGCCATCTGGCTCATGGTAGCAACGGTTTGCTGGACGTTGACCACCGTTTCCTGAGTACGCTGGTTCAGCTCTTCGTTACCGCGCGCCAGAACATCGCTACCGTCGCTGACGCTGTTCACCTGGCTTGAGACATCGTTAATTAGCCAACGGCACATCAGCCCCAGCTGGCCGACGGAGCGCAGCATCAACCCCAGCTCATCACAGCGTTTTAAATGGTCAACGCTGTTGCGCTCGCCGGTCGCCACGCTCAGCGCCTGACGAGCGACGTTCTCAATAGGGCGAATAATCTGCCACTCCAGCATGGCGGTCGCCAGCAGCACTATCAGCGCTGATGCCAGTACTGCCGTCGTGGGTGCCCCCAGCGTCAGCAGACTTGCGGCCAGCAGCAGGTAACATCCCAGCGTGACGCTACGCATTCGCCAGCGCAGCGGTATTCCCGCCAGTTTGCCCCACCAGCGTTTGCTGACGACAAGACCTTTATGCAGGCGCTTGTTGCTGCGATTTTCCCGCAGCGCCTGATATAGCGGCTCGACGGCGGCAACCTCTTCAGCAGAAGCCATCGTGCGGATAGACATATAGCCTATCGTTTTGCCATTACGCACCTGCGGGATGGCGTTCGCGCGCACCCAGTAATGGCCGCCGGTTTTAGGCCGGTTTTTGACGATTCCGCTCCACGGCTCTCCCTGCTTGAGCGTACGCCACATATCGGCAAACGCCGCTTTTGGCATATCAGGGTGACGCACCAGATTGTGCGGTTTGCCATGCATCTCTTCACGGCTGTAGCCGCTCACTTTCACAAAGGCATCATTAACGTGAGTGATGTAACTTTCGAGATCGGTGGTCGACATGAGCGTGGTACGCTCGTCCAGCGGTGATGTGGACGGGTTTGGATCGGACAGGGTAGACATACGGACATCCTTTTCAGGTGCTGAAAGAAAATGTATAGCAGTTGTTATATCGGAGAGAATTTAATTAACCTTAATTGTTAATTTTGCGTTAGATCGCAAAATTAACAAAAGCCCTACTTTTTTTATGGCACGCCCGGCTGCGCGATGGTGGCGCAAAACCTGCCCCATCCTGGCGCAACCTGCCCTTTTGCGTTCCCGCTCTAAGCCCCATCCACGAGCCGCTGGACGATTAAATATTGTACACAACCGGTTTCTCCTGGCATTTATCCCGATTTTCTGCGTTGCCACTGAAGTGGCGTAATCCCTGCAATACTTAATTCAGTATCGTGTGATACGTGACCCCCAGGAGCACATTTTGAACAGGTTACCTTCCAGCGCCTCGGCTTTGGCCTGCAGCGCGCACGCACTGAATCTCATTGAAAAGCGAACGCTTGACCATGAGGAGATGAAAGCACTTAACCAGGAGGTCAGGGAATACTTTAAAGAGCATGTGAATCCCGGGTTTTTAGAGTATCGAAAATCTGTAACTGCCGGTGGGGATTACGGAGCCGTAGAGTGGCAGGCGGGAGGGTTAAATACGCTTGTCGACACCCAGGGTCAGGAGTTTCTGGATTGCCTGGGCGGTTTTGGTATTTTCAACGTGGGGCACCGTAATCCAGTGGTGGTTTCCGCCGTACAGAATCAGCTCGCCAAACAACCCCTTCACAGCCAGGAATTACTTGATCCTCTGCGCGCCATGCTTGCCAAAACGCTGGCCGCACTGGCGCCGGGCAAGCTGAAATACAGCTTCTTTAGCAACAGCGGAACCGAGTCGGTGGAAGCGGCGCTGAAGCTGGCGAAAGCTTATCAATCATCGCGCGGTAAATTTACCTTTATCGCCACCAGCGGGGCCTTCCACGGTAAATCGCTTGGTGCGCTGTCCGCAACCGCGAAATCGACCTTCCGTAAGCCGTTTATGCCGCTGCTGCCGGGCTTCCGCCACGTGCCGTTCGGCAATATCGACGCCATGCGCACGATGCTGAGCGAGTGCCAGAAAACCGGCGACGATGTGGCGGCGGTGATCCTCGAACCGATTCAGGGTGAAGGCGGCGTGATTCTGCCTCCGCAGGGCTACCTGCCCGCCGTGCGTAAGCTGTGCGATGAGTTCGGCGCGCTGCTGATCTTCGACGAAGTGCAAACCGGCATGGGCCGCACCGGCAAAATGTTCGCCTGCGAGCATGAAAACGTGCAGCCGGACATTCTCTGTCTGGCGAAAGCGCTGGGCGGCGGCGTGATGCCGATTGGCGCAACGATTGCCACCGAAGAGGTGTTTTCGGTGCTGTTTGACAACCCGTTCCTGCACACCACCACTTTTGGCGGCAACCCGCTGGCCTGTGCGGCGGCGCTGGCCACCATCAACGTCTTGCTGACCGAGAATCTGCCCGCTCAGGCGGAGCAGAAAGGCGATATGCTGCTGGACGGCTTCCGCTGTATGGCGCGCGAATATCCGGATCTGGTCCGCGAAGCGCGCGGCAGAGGGATGCTGATGGCTATCGAGTTTGTCGATAACGAAATTGGCTATAGCTTTGCCAGCGAGATGTTCCGCCAGCACGTGCTGGTGGCCGGCACGCTGAACAACGCGAAAACAATCCGCATCGAACCGCCGTTAACGCTGACGATAGAACAGTGCGACCAGGTGCTGAAAGCGGCGCGTAAAGCGCTGGCAGCCCTGCGCGTTAGCCAGAATCAGGTGGCAACCGAGCAGTAAACTCACGCCCCCTACGGTTTCGTGGGGGGGCGTTCTTTGAATCCCATCACAATCATTGCATTCCCCTTTTCCCTTTTCCCCGCCGACGGCTAAATTAGTAACTCATCCGACCACATAACAATAATTTCACATACTGGACATCCTTATGAGCTATCCGTCGCTGTTCGCCCCGCTCGATCTGGGGTTTACCCAGCTGAAAAACCGTGTGTTGATGGGTTCGATGCATACCGGGCTGGAGGAGTTCCCTGACGGCGCTGAGCGCCTGGCAGCCTTCTACGCCGAACGCGCACGTCACGGCGTGGCGCTGATCGTCAGCGGCGGGATAGCCCCGGATCCCACCGGCGTGGGGATGGCGGGCGGCGCGATGCTGAATGACGTCAGCCAACTGCCGCACCACCGCACGATTACCGATGCCGTGCATCAGGAAGGTGGCAAAATTGCGCTGCAGATCCTGCATACCGGGCGCTATAGCTATCAGCCTGACCTGGTGGCGCCTTCTTCGCTTCAGGCGCCGATCAATCGCTTTACGCCGCGCGAACTGACGCATGAGGGTATTCTGGGGCTGATCGACGACTTCGCACGCTGCGCCCAGCTGGCGCGGGAGGCGGGCTATGACGGCGTGGAAGTGATGGGCTCAGAAGGCTATCTGATTAACGAGTTTCTCGCCGCACGCACCAACCTGCGTCACGATGAATGGGGCGGTAACTACGACAACCGCATGCGCTTCGCGGTTGAAGTGGTGCGCACCGTACGCCAGCGCGTTGGAAACGACTTTATTATCATCTACCGTCTGTCGATGCTGGATCTCGTGGACAATGGCGGCACCTTTGATGAAACCGTCCGCCTCGCCCAGGCGATCGAAGCCGCAGGGGCGACGATCATCAACACCGGGATCGGCTGGCACGAAGCGCGGATCCCGACCATTGCCACGCCGGTACCGCGTGGCGCATTTAGCTGGGTCACCCGCAAGCTCAAAGGCCATGTGACGCTCCCACTGGTGACAACCAACCGTATTAACGATCCGCAGGTCGCCGACGATATTCTGGCTCGCGGCGATGCCGATATGGTGTCGATGGCCCGTCCATTCCTTGCCGATGCCGAGCTGCTGTCAAAAGCCCAGTCGGGTCGCGCCGATGAGATCAACACCTGTATCGGCTGCAACCAGGCCTGCCTCGATCAGATTTTTGTCGGCAAGGTGACCTCATGTCTGGTCAACCCTCGCGCCTGTCACGAAACCAAAATGCCGATTCTCCCGGCCACCACGTGTAAGAACCTGGCGGTTGTCGGCGCGGGCCCTGCGGGGCTGGCGTTTGCCATCAACGCCGCCGCGCGCGGTCATCAGGTAACGCTGTTCGACGGTAGCGCAGAGATCGGCGGGCAATTTAATGTCGCCAAACAGATCCCCGGCAAAGAAGAGTTTTACGAAACGCTGCGCTATTACCGCCGGATGATCGACGTCACCGGTGTGACGTTGAGGTTGAATCATCGCGTCACCGCAGACGATCTGCTCAACTTTGATGAAACGATCCTCGCCACCGGGATCACCCCGCGCACACCGCCTATTGAAGGCATCGATCATCCAAAAGTTCTGACCTATCTGGACGTGCTGCGCGATAAAGCGCCGGTAGGCCAGCGGGTGGCGATTATCGGCTGCGGCGGCATCGGCTTTGATACGGCGATGTATCTCAGCCAGCCCGGTAACCCAACCAGCCAGAATATTGCCGAGTTCTGCGTGGAATGGGGCATCGATACCAGCCTGCAGCAGGCAGGTGGCCTGCGCCCGGAAGGGCCGCATCTGGCCCGCAGCCCGCGGCAGATTGTGATGCTGCAGCGTAAGGCCAGCAAGCCGGGCGAAGGGTTAGGTAAAACCACCGGCTGGATCCACCGCACGACCCTGCTTTCTCGCGGCGTGAAGATGATCCCGGCGGTCAGCTATCAGAAGATCGACGATGCGGGGCTGCATGTTGAGATCGGCGGCGAGCCGCAGCTGCTGGCGGTCGATAACGTGATTATCTGCGCAGGTCAGGAGCCAAACCGCACGCTGCAAGCCCCCCTGCTGGCGGCGGGCAAGACGGTGCACTTAATTGGCGGCAGCGACGTCGCGGGCGAACTGGATGCCCGACGGGCGATTGCGCAAGGGACGAAGCTGGCGCTGGAAATATAGAGGATAAGACGATTATTCCATCATCCGGCAATCTGCACCCAACTGCCTGATGACGCTTCGCTTATCAGGCCTACAAACGTAGGCCTGATAAGGCGGCGACGCCGTTAATCGTATTAACGACGACGACCTAACTTCACCGCTTTCAGAATCACAAACTTATTATTCGTCGCGATGGTTTCACAGTTGCCAAAAATCTTCTTCAGCTTGTGGAAGTAGTCGAGGTGACGGTTGGCCACGATATACAGCTCGCCGTTGATCTTCAGGCAGCGGCGGGCGTGGTGGAACATCTCCCAGGCGATGTTATCGGTCAGCGCGTGCTTCTGGTGGAACGGCGGGTTGCAGAACACCGCGTTGAAGCGGAAAGGCTCGACGCCGGAGAGCGCGTTGTTAATCATAAACTCGCTGCGATCCAGCGCATCCGGCAGGTTGGTCTCGACGTTCAGGCGGCTGGAGGCCACCGCCATCGGCGATTCATCCACAAACACCACCTGCGCCTGCGGGTTTTTCGCCAGCAGGGTCATGCCCAGTACGCCGTTGCCACAGCCGAGGTCCACAATCTCCCCTTCCAGGTTTTCCGGCAGGTACTGCATAAAGAAACGCGCGCCGATATCCAGCCCGGTACGGGAGAAGACGTTAGCATGGTTGTGGATGGTCCAGTCGGTGCCTTCCAGCTTCCAGCTCAGGGTCTGGGCGGTGTCGGCCAGCGCCGGTTTGGTAAAGGTGCCGTTAATCAGACGCGCCTTTTTCCACGCCAGCGTGGTGGTGGTTGGGCCCAGAACCTTCTCGAACAGTTCCAGCGTCGAGGTGTGAATGTCGCGTGCTTTCGCCCCGGCGATAATGCGCGTTTCTGGCGTCACCACTTCACGCAGCGCGCGCAGCTGCTGCTCCAGCAGCGCCATGGTTTTAGGGATTTTAATCAGCACGACGCCGGGCGCCTGCGGGTATTCCGCAGTGCTGTCGAGAAATTTCACGCTCGATTCGGCGATATCGTTATGGCGCAGGTTTTCTCGGGTCGCCAGCTCGCTTAAGTAGGAGTCGCCAATGCTGTACGGCGTATGCTCAGCCAGCGCACAGGCCAGCGCGCCGAAGGTATCATTCAGGATCAGCACCGGGCCGCTAATTTCGGTATCGTCCAGCTGTTGCAGCAGATATTCATCCGCCGCTTCCCACGCCAGCAGCGGGTTAACGTCGTCCGTCTCCGGGAAACGTTTAAGTGTCAGTGAACGGAAACCGTTGTCTGTGTGGCTCATCGGCCCTCCTGAATGGTAAAATTTCGGCTTATCCCTGAAAAGGGTGCGTGAGTATACACAAAATCACCAATGATGCGTTAAGGCAGCAAGCAATTTGCCGCCTTTAGTACGTCACATTACGCCGGTAAATCGTCCTTCGCCAGATGAGACAGACGTTTATCATCCAGGCTATATTTGCTCATGATGACAATCAGCAACGCGACCAGAACGCCAGGGAAGACGGTAAACAGCAGTTTGATCATCTCCAGCGCCGAGTCCGTTTGCTGTGCGGCACCGCCCACATAATTACCCCACGCCAGCATATAGCCAACCAACGCGCCGCCGATGGCAATCCCTAACTTGATAGCAAACAGGTTCGTCGAAAACACAATGCCGCTGAGTTTTTTGCCGCTGCGTTTCTCTTCCGCATCAATAATATCGGACAGCATGCTCCACTGGAGTGGTGTGGCTGCCAGTTGAATAATATTGATGATAATCACCAGCGCGAAAATCGCCGCTACGTTCCCAGCCGGGACAAAATACATGGCAATCAGCAGCGCCGCTTCCAGCGTCATCGACAGCTTAAAGCCTTTCACTTTGTCGATATTTTTGAAGATAAAAGGCGACAGCATCGCGCCCAGTACCCCGGAGGCCAGCGTAGCGGTCAGCAGCAGGCTGCCCAGATCCGCACGTCCCATGATGTTATTAACGTAATAGAGCGTGGTGCCGCCTTTGAACAAGACAGCAATCAGGTTCACCACGTTCAGCGCAAACAGAATGCGCCAGTCTTTATTGGCGAGCAGCGTTTTCAGGTCGTCGAGAATACTACTTTGATTATTCGCCGAAATATCGGTAATGAAACGTTCTTTGGTCAGGCCAAAACAGATAAAGAACAACACAATGCTCAGGCAACCCATGACGATCATGGTGTAAAAGTAGCCGTTCTGCACGTTCCCTTTCCCCAGCCAGGCCACCAGCGGCAGCGCGGTGAGCGATACAATCAGCCCGCCAAGCGTGCTGAGCGCAAAGCGCCAGGATTGCAGTGACACGCGCTCTCTGGAATCGTTGGAAATATTATTGATCATGGCGCAATACGGGACGTTAATAGCCGTATACACCAGGGATAACAGCGTATAAGAGACGTAGGCGTAAATCAGTTTTCCGGTATAACCAAAATCAGGGGTATAAAAAGTTAAACAGCAGAGAACACCAAATGGAATCGCAAACCACAGAATATAAGGACGGAATTGCCCATATTTAGTTCGGGTTCTGTCGGCTACCGCGCCCATTAATACGTCGGTAACGGCATCCAACGCGCGTACGGCCAGAAACATCGTGCCCATATGCGCCGGACTTAAACCGAAAACATCGGTATAGAACCAGGCCATAAACAACATCACCGTTTGCCAGACTAAATTACATCCGGTATCGCCTAATCCATAACTAAACTTTTCCTTCATACTGATACGGGCAATATTCATAGCATCTCCGCCAAAATAAAACTGTAAAAACCACCGTTAACCTGTCATAAGTACGTTATTGCGAAGGGCGATTGGGTTATGTATAAAGAATCCTGTTTAATATAAGAAGAGTGTACCCAATGAGTGATGAATCTCCCGTTTTCGAGAAGATTCCGGTGCGTACCGGCGAGCTTTTTACGCTCCGTATAGACAATATTAATAATTTCAATGGGATAAATGTTGTCCCTCATTATCATATGATGGATGAGCTGATGTGGTTTCGCGATTCGGCGGGAAGCTACGTCATTGGTGATGAAAAATTTTCTATAAAAAATAATACGTTGGTTTTTGTACCCGCGCTGCTGATCCATGAAATGGCTATTCCCGCCGCCGCCACGCACAAGCGTTATCTTATGCAATTCGAAAAAGAGTGGCTGGACGGTTATGATCTGTCGCTCACCGCCGCCCACTGCGGCGCGGTGGCCTACCTGTCCGGTGAAGAGGCCGAGCGGCTGGAACAGCTTCTCAGCTGGTGCGGCGAGTTTACCGACTTCACCGACCCGCTGTTCCGCTCGCTGATGCAGAGCGTGCTGCTGCACGCGTTTAACAGCCTGAAAGGATCGGTGCTGATCACCGAACACACCAGCCATCGCTATCTGAGCGAACTTATCGAGCTACTGCAATCCATTGATATCAGTGAGAATTTCGAGATGACCACCGAAGAAGCGGCCCGCCGCTGTCAGTGGTCAAAATCATGGTTCTCAAAAACCTTTAAGTCCGCCTTCGGCATCAGCTTTAAGAAATTTATGCTGCTGCGCAAGCTGAACATCGCCATCAACCTGCTCACAAATACCGATCTGAAAATCAGCGATATCTCACAAAGCGCTGGCTTCACCGATAGCGCCTATTTTTGTCTTAAATTCAAAGAGATGATGAACGACACTCCGCTTGCTTTTCGCCACAAAGTCCGCACTACTGACGCGGTAGGCAGCCAGGCGACGCAATAAAGATGTTTTTGTGAGGTAAATCACTCACTAGTGTACGAATCTTATATAAATAAAAAGAGTCTACATATCATCATCGGCAGTAACGTTTTAAGATCCTCACATAGACTTAATATCGAGGATAAAAACGATGATTCAGAATCCTATTTTTAAAGGTTTTAATCCTGACCCTAGTATCTGCCGTCGCGGCGATGATTATTATGTCGCCGTCTCATCATTCGAGTGGTTTCCTGGATTACCCATTTATCACTCCAGAGATTTAAAAAACTGGCAATTACTGACCCACGTACTTACCGATGATAATAACCCTGATTTAAAAAAGTTACCGTCAGCGAAAGGTATTTGGGCACCCAGCCTGACCTGGTGCGAAGAAGAAAAATTGTTTTACGTTATTTATGGCGTGATGAATTCAATGAACTCGCGCTATTTTGACGTCGATAATTTCTTAATTACCGCCAGTGATATCAATGGCCCGTGGAGTGAGCCAGTATATTTACACTCTGCCGGGTTTGATGCCTCAATTCTCCACGATAACGACGGTAAAAAATGGATTGTATCACTGGAGTGGGAAACCCGCGAAAATTACGAAAAACCGGGGGCGATATGTCTGGTGGAATATTCACCGCAGGAACAGCGCGTTGTCGGTTATCCCAAACGTATCTGGCACGGCGGCACCGACCGCGGCTGCATCGAAGCCCCTCATCTGACCCGTCGCGGCGACAACTACTACCTGATGGTTGCCGAAGGCGGAACCGGCTACGGACACGCGGTGACAATGGCACGCGCCACCCAGGTTGACGGCCCGTATGAAGGCGACCCGCAAAACCCCATTCTGACCTCCTGGCCGCAAAACTTTAACGAACGCCAGGATGCCTGGCATCTGAAAACCCACTATTTCAACCCGGCGACGTATCTGCAAAAAGCCGGGCACGGCAGCTATGTTGAGACGCCGGACGGCGAAGTCTGGCTGACTCATCTGTGCAGCCGCCCATTCCGTGACACGCTACGCTGCACACTGGGGCGCGAAACCGCGATTCAGAAAATGCAGTGGACGGAGGATGGCTGGCTACGCCTGGCGGTGGGCGGCAACCTTGCGCAGCATCTGGTGGAAGAGTCAACGTTAGCGCCGCACCCTTTTCCCGCCAAACCCGCACGCGATGATTTCGATGCCGCTACCCTGGATAACACCTTCTATACGCCACGGATCCGCTTTCAGCGCTTTACCAGTCTGAACCGCCAGCCCGGCTATCTCGCCATTCGCGGCCAGGAATCTCTGAGTTCGTTAAATAAGGTCAGCCTGGTGGCGAAAAAGCTGACCTCGGTGTATGCCGATATCAGCACAAAGATGGCATTCACGCCGGAAATTTATCAGCACAGCGCCGGGTTGGTGCTCTACTACGACAATATGAATTACCTGTTCCTGCATAAAACCTGGGATGAAGCGTCAGGCGGCGCGCAGCTCGCCATTACGCATATTGATAACGGCGAACGGCGCGATGCGACGCAAAAGGTCAAGCTGCCGGAAGGTGAGATTTACCTCGCCATGGCGATTAACGGCCGCGAAATCCAATGTTCGTGGTCTGCTGATGGTCAGCACTATAACAATATCGGCCCGCGCTACGACACTTCGCGCTTTTCCGATGAATACAGCCAATACGGCGAATTTACCGGCGCGTTTGTCGGTATGGCCTGCGTTGATAGCATGCTGCATTGTCAGGAGGCGCGGTTCGACTTTTTCAGCTACAACGCCGTTGAAGATGCCGTCATCGAGTAAGCGTCTGTTCTGGCATCCCGCCCGTACGGGGTGCTAGAATTCCCTCCCGCAGCCGCGTTATTACTCAGATATCCGTCATGACCACACTACCGTATCTCCAGGGTTACCCTGAATCTCTGCTGGCGCAGGTCACCGTGCTGATTGAGCAAAAACGGCTCGAGGACGTCCTTCAGAAACGTTACCCGACCCGCCACGACATCAGCACCGACAAAGCGCTGTATCAGTACACCCAAGATCTAAAAAGCCAGTACCTGCGCAACGCGCCGCCGATCAATAAAGTGATGTACGACAACAAGATCCACGTATTGAAAAACGCGCTGGGGCTGCACACCGCCGTGTCGCGCGTGCAGGGCGGCAAGCTGAAAGCGAAAGCCGAGATCCGCGTCGCGACCGTTTTCCGTAATGCGCCGGAACCCTTTCTGAAAATGATCGTCGTGCATGAGCTGGCGCATCTGAAAGAAAAAGATCACAACAAAGCCTTCTACCAGCTGTGCTGCCATATGGAGCCGCAGTACCACCAACTGGAGTTTGATACCCGCCTTTGGCTGACGCATCTTTCGTTAAAGGAAACTGCGTAGTCGGGCACTGGCAATGTCATAAAGGCGTGTTACATTGACGGCAGAATCCCTTTATGGAGCCTGAAGGCGTTTATGATACGTTTCGCTGTGATTGGAACAAACTGGATCACCCGACAGTTTGTCGATGCCGCCCATGAGACCGGCAAGTTCAAGTTGACCGCCGTCTATTCCCGCAGCCTTGAACAGGCGCAAAGCTTCGCTAATGATTATCTTGTTGAGCACCTCTTCACCTCGTTAGAGGCGATGGCGCAAAGCGAAGATATTGATGCGGTGTATATTGCCAGCCCAAACTCGCTGCACGTCCCGCAAACCGAGCTGTTCTTGCGCCATAAAAAGCACGTCATCTGCGAGAAGCCGCTGGCTTCCAATATTGACGAAGCCGAGCGGGTGATCGCCGCGGCCCGCGAAAATCAGGTGGTGCTGTTCGAAGCGTTTAAAACCGCCAGCCTGCCGAACTTCCAGCAGCTCCAGCAGGCGCTGCCGAAACTTGGGCAGATTCGTAAGGCGTTTATCAACTACTGCCAGTACTCTTCGCGCTACCAGCGCTATCTCGACGGCGAAAATCCAAATACCTTTAACCCGGCCTTCTCCAACGGTTCGATTATGGATATCGGTTTTTACTGTCTGGCCTCCGCCATCGCGCTGTGGGGAGAACCGCAGCAGATTCAGGCTTCGGCCAGCCTGCTGGAGAGCGGCGTGGATGCCCACGGCGTGGTGATGCTGGACTACGGCGACTTCAGCGTGACGCTGCAACACTCGAAAGTCAGCGACTCTACCCTGCCAAGCGAAATTCAGGGTGAGGCGGGCGCGCTGGTGATTGAGAAAATCTCCGAATGCCAGAAAGTCTCCTTCGTGCCGCGCGGCAGTAAAGCGCAGGATCTCAGCCAGCCGCAGCATATTAATACTATGCTGTATGAAGCCGAAGAGTTTGCGCGCCTGGTCGAAAACAACGAAGTTGACCACCCGGGGCTGGAAGTCAGCCGCATTACCGCCAAAGTTCAGACCGAGATTCGTCGCCAGACCGGCGTCGTCTTCCCGGCGGATGCGTAAAGCAACGTAAACGGATATTGTCGGCCATTGACGAAATCAATGGCCTGTCATATTTTGTTACCTGCAAAGGGGAGTAACTTCCTTGTCGGTGGATCGTCATTACGATACGTGAAAACGTATCCGGTCGCCGGGCAACGAAAAAGGAATGCGTCAGCGCATTCTTTTTTCGTTGTAAGTGAGACCTTGCCGGAAGGCGAGGTCTATGCATAAAAAGCAACGGCTATCGTCTTCTGACGTTAGCCGTTTTTTTATGCGTAAGGAAATTTCTATGAATACTGTCGGCACACCGTTGCTCTGGGGCGGATTCGCTGTCGTCGTGGTTATCATGCTGGCCATCGACCTGTTTTTACAGGGGCGGCGCGGCGCTCACACCATGTCCATGAAGCAGGCAGCAAGCTGGTCGCTGGTCTGGGTCACCCTCTCATTACTGTTTAACGCCGCATTCTGGTGGTATCTGGTGCAGACCCAGGGCCGCGCGGTGGCCGACCCTCAGGCGCTGGCCTTCCTCACCGGCTATCTGATCGAGAAATCGCTGGCGGTAGATAACGTCTTCGTCTGGCTGATGCTGTTCAGCTACTTCTCGGTGCCCGCCGCGTTGCAGCGTCGAGTGCTGGTGTACGGCGTTCTGGGCGCGATCGTGCTGCGTACCATCATGATCTTCGCCGGTAGCTGGCTGATCTCCCAGTTTGAATGGCTGCTGTACGTTTTCGGCGCGTTTCTGCTGTTTACCGGCATCAAGATGGCGCTGGCGAAAGAAGATGAAGGCGGGATCGGCGATAAACCGCTGGTACGCTGGCTGCGCAGCCACCTACGCATGACCGACAAGATCGAGAACGAGCACTTCTTCACGCGTAAAAACGGCGTACTGTTCGCCACGCCGCTGCTGCTGGTACTGATTCTGGTTGAGCTAAGCGATGTGATCTTCGCGGTCGACAGCATTCCGGCTATCTTTGCGGTCACCACCGATCCGTTTATCGTGCTGACGTCTAACCTGTTCGCCATTCTCGGCCTGCGCGCGATGTACTTCCTGCTGGCAGGCGTGGCGGAGCGCTTCTCGATGCTGAAATACGGCCTGTCGGTGATCCTGGTGTTTATCGGTATTAAGATGCTGATCGTCGATTTCTACCATATCCCTATCTCGGTATCGCTGGGCGTTGTCGGTGGGATTCTGGCATTGACGCTGCTCATCAACGCCTGGGTGAATCATCGTAACGATCTGAAAGAAAAGAAAATGTAAAATTTTTTCCCGGCTGAGAAAAACCACGCCGGGAATCTCGCCTCATCGCCCGGGGCTGGCGTAAACGCCTTACCCGGGCCTCTCCATCTTTTGATTGTCGTCACACGTTGTAAATTATTGGTTAAATAATATGACGTGTGGCGTAAATTCCAGCATTTTATGCTTTCCCAAACGCAGACTTTCCTTATACTCGATCGAGCAAACATCTTTTTACATCCAGACATAAACGTAACAAATAATACGTCACTGGAAAGACACAACTCATCACTTTAAGGAATGCAATGATGACGAAACCTTCCGCATCATCCGGTTTTCTCCGTATTCTGACTCAGGGAAGTCTGGTGAAACAGATCCTGGTTGGGCTGATCCTGGGCATTATCCTGGCCCTCGTCTCTAAACCGGCCGCCATTGCCGCTGGCCTGCTTGGCACGCTGTTCGTTGGCGCACTGAAAGCCGTCGCACCGGTTCTGGTCTTGATGCTGGTGATGGCCTCCATCGCCAACCATCAGCAGGGCCAAAAAACCAATATTCGCCCCATCCTGTTCCTCTATCTGCTGGGCACATTTGCCGCGGCATTAACCGCCGTGCTGTTTAGCTTCCTGTTCCCGTCTGCGCTGCATTTAAGCGCGGCGGCAGAAGACATTGCGCCACCGTCCGGTATCGTCGAGGTGCTACGCGGCCTTCTGATGAGCATGGTTTCCAACCCGGTGAATGCGCTGCTTAACGCCAACTACATCGGCATTCTGGTGTGGGCGGTTGGCCTGGGCTTTGCGCTGCGCCACGGCAATGAGACCACCAAAAATCTGATCAACGACATCTCTAACGCCGTTACCTTTATGGTGAAATTGGTGATCCGCTTCGCGCCGCTGGGTATCTTCGGGCTGGTCTCTTCCACGCTGGCCACCACCGGCTTTAGCACCCTGTGGGGCTATGCGCAGCTATTGCTGGTATTGATTGGCTGTATGCTGCTGGTGGCGCTGGTGATCAACCCGCTGCTGGTATACTGGAAAATTCGCCGTAACCCGTACCCGCTGGTAATGGCCTGCCTGCGCGAAAGCGGCGTTTACGCCTTCTTCACCCGCAGTTCAGCGGCCAACATTCCGGTGAACATGGCGCTGTGTGAAAAACTGAATCTGGACCGCGATACCTATTCCGTTTCGATCCCGCTGGGTGCGACCATCAACATGGCCGGTGCGGCTATCACCATCACCGTGCTGACGCTGGCGGCAGTCAATACGCTGGGTATTCCGGTTGATTTACCGACCGCGCTGTTGTTAAGCGTGGTGGCTTCGCTGTGTGCCTGCGGGGCTTCCGGCGTCGCTGGCGGCTCGCTGCTGCTGATTCCCCTGGCCTGCAATATGTTCGGCATCTCAAACGATGTCGCCATGCAGGTTGTGGCCGTGGGCTTCATTATCGGCGTACTGCAGGATTCATGCGAAACCGCGCTGAACTCGTCGACCGACGTTCTGTTCACCGCGGCGGCATGCCAGGCAGAAGATGCTCGCCTCGAGAAAAACGCGCTCCGTAGCTAATCCCATCTCCCCTCCGCCGTCAGGTGGAGGGGTTTTCTTCCTGTATTTTCTTTTCCACCTTGAACGGGTCAATACCTTTACGCTGCATGCGCCAGAAACGAATGATATTCAGGCCGTTCATGACCAGAAAACTCCCCTCAATCAACGTGCCGCCAATCGAGCCCAGCCAGAAATTGTGCATCACCCAGCAGGCAGTTGAACACCACATTACGCAGCGTACCGTCAGCCCTTTACAGCGAAACAGCGCCCAGGTGCTGGCAACGGTCCCGGCAATCGGCAGCAGCTCCATGGCGTGCTGCAGTTTGCTAAGGCCGAGGATGAGCGTCAGCGCGATAAACACAAACATCACCCAAATACGGCGCGTATAAACCGAAATAAGGGTACGGATGACGTTGAGTTCAGCGCTCATCCCCGCGGGAAACGCGCCCATCAGAAAGAAGTGCACGCCGATGGTGGCACTGTAGAGTGAAAGCTGAAACTTGAAGCGTCGTTCATCGCGGTTGATAAAGGTGGTGATACCGATCAAAAACGCCAGAACGCCCACGCCCTGGGCAAGCCAATACGCAGTCATGGAAGGGGATCCCTGTTAAGCATGCATAAAAAAACGGCGTTTCAGAAGATGAAACGCCGTTTTATCGTATCAGATCACATTTTTATTACAACGTGACGCCGCTCTTAAAGATAGCCAGTTCGCGGAAGTCATTGCGCTCGTTGCAGGTCTGCTTGCCGTTAGCAAAGTCGACGATAACGTCAACAAACTCTTCCAGCAGCTGCGGCATCGCTTTACCGTGAATCAGCTGACCCGCGTTGAAGTCAATCCAGTGTTTCTTCTTCTCCGCCAGCTCGCTGTTGGTGGCAATTTTCACCGTCGGCACAAAACCGCCGTAAGGCGTACCGCGACCGGTACTGAACAGCACCATATGACAGCCCGCGCCCGCTAAGGCACTGGTCGCCACCGCGTCGTTACCCGGCGCGCTCAGCAGGTTCAGACCATGCGTTTTCAGACGTTCGCCGTAACGCAGAACATCAACCACCTTGCTGGAACCCGCTTTCTGAGTACAGCCGAGCGATTTGTCTTCCAGCGTGGTGATACCGCCCGCTTTGTTGCCCGGCGATGGGTTCTCGTAGATCGGCTGATCGTGGGCAATAAAGTACTGCTTGAAGTCATTGACCATCGTCACCAGCTTCTCGAAGGTCGCCTCATCGCGGCAGTGATCCATCAGCAATTGCTCTGCGCCAAACATTTCCGGCACTTCGGTCAGTACCGTGGTGCCGCCGTTGGCAATCACGTAGTCGGAGAAACGTCCCAGCATCGGGTTAGCGGTAATGCCGGACAGGCCATCCGACCCGCCGCACTCCAGACCAAACTTCAGCTCGCTCAGTTTACCCGGCTCGCGTTTGTCGTTGCGCATCACGTTGTACAGCTGATGGAGATGTTCGATCCCCGCTTCCACTTCGTCTTCCTGGTGTTGGCAGACCATAAAGTGAACGCGTTCAGGATCGAACTCGCCAAGAGTTTCGCGGAACGCATCAACCTGGTTGTTTTCGCAGCCCAGTCCCACCACCAGCACCGCCCCCGCATTCGGGTGGCGCACCATGTTTTGTAGCATGGTGCGGGTGTTGATGTGGTCATCGCCGAGCTGTGAGCAGCCGTAGGTGTGACTGAAGAGATGCACGCCGTCGATACCTTCGGCGTCATTCGTCTCTTTCAGAAAACGATTCTGCATCTGGCGTGCCATCGCGTTGACGCAGCCAACGGTCGGCAGGATCCACAGTTCGTTACGCACCCCTACATCACCGTTCGCGCGGCGATAAATCTGCACGTCGCGATCGGCCGCTTGGGCAACTTCCGCCTGGAAATCAGGGTGGTAGCTATACGTGTCCAGGTCGCTCAGATTGGTGCGCGTGTTGTGAGCGTGAATATGCTCACCCGCCGCCACGTCCACCAGCGTATGACCGATTGGCAAACCGTATTTAATGACGTTTTCACCTTTCGCGATATCGCGTAAAGCGAATTTATGGCCACGAGAGACCGCCTGGCGCAGGGTTACTGTCTGCCCATCAACGGTGACTTCGGTTCCTTCAGCCAAATCAGCGAGCGCTACCGCGACGTTATCCAGCGCATGGATCTTGATGTATTGCATACCTTCACCCAGACCTTAGTTCAGTTCAATGCCGAAGTAGTCACGCGCATTGTTAAAGCAAATATTTTTCACCATCTCACCCAGCAGCTGGATGTCGGCAGGCGCTTCGCCCGCGGCAACCCAACGGCCAATCATCTGGCACAGAATACGGCGGAAGTATTCGTGACGGGTGTAAGACAGGAAGCTACGGCTGTCGGTCAGCATACCGACGAAGCGGCTCAGCAGGCCCAGCTGTGCCAGTTGAGTCATCTGACGTTCCATACCGTCTTTCTGATCGTTGAACCACCAGCCGGAACCGAACTGCATCTTGCCCGGCATGCCTTCGCCCTGGAAGTTACCGATCATGGTGCCCAGCACTTCGTTATCGCGCGGGTTCAGGCAGTAGAGGATGGTTTTCGGCAGCAGATTCTGTTCGTTCTGCTTGCTCAGCAGTTTGGACAGCTCTTCGGCCATCGGACGGTCGTTGATGGAGTCGAAGCCGACATCCGCGCCCAGCAGTTTGAACTGACGCAGGTTGTTATTACGCAGCGCGCCGATGTGGTACTGCTGTACCCATTCGCGACGTGCGTATTCAGCGCCGAGGAACACCAGCACGGCGGTTTTGAACTGAGCGACTTCGTGCTCGCTGAGGGTTTCACCCGCCAGGCGGCGCGCCAGGATGCTATCCAGTTCAACTTCGTTCGCTTCGGCAAACAGCACAACGTCCAGCGCGTGGTCGGACACTTTACAGCCGTGCGCGGCGAAGTGGTCCAGACGTTTGGTCAGCGCGGTCTGCAGGTCAGCGAAACGACGGATTTCAATGTCGGACACTTCGCCCAGTTTGGCCATATAGTCAGCGAAAGTAGCCTGTTCAATGTTGAAGGCTTTGTCCGGGCGCCAGCTCGGCAGTACCTTCACGTCGAAAGAACCGTCTTTTGCAATGGTGGCGTGATGTTCCAGAGAATCGATCGGATCATCGGTGGTGCCGGCCATTTTCACGTTCATCTGCTTCATGATGCCGCGCGCGGAGAATTTGTCCTGCGCCAGCAGCTCATTGCACTGTTCCCAGATTTCATCTGCGGTAGTCGGAGACAGCAGTTTACCTGTAATACCGAACGGGCGGCGCAGTTCCAGGTGGGTCCAGTGGTATAACGGATTCCCGATAGTGTGCGGTACGGTCGCCGCCCACGCGTCAAACTTCTCGCGATCGGACGCGTCGCCGGTACACAGGCGTTCCGCTACGCCATTAGTACGCATCGCGCGCCACTTGTAGTGGTCGCCTTTCAGCCAGATGTCATACAGGTTTTTAAAACGGTAATCTTCCGCAACCTGCTGCGGCGGCAGGTGGCAGTGATAGTCGAAGATTGGCTGGTCTTTTGCGTAGTCATGGTACAAACGGCGAGCAAATTCGGTGTCTAGCAGAAAATCTTCAGTCATAAACGGGGTCATTATCGTCTTCCTCTCAACGAGTGGGTCAGATGTTTATCTGTAATGCCAACAAAGTTATCACACCAATTTCGCCAAACCGAAGATTTTTTCGTGAGTTAGATCAATAAACATTGACAAAAAATGACAATGAAATCGCAAAAAAGCCTCTGCAAGCCGCGCCACGCCTGGCTTGGCCTATCTACCCCTTAAACTCTATGGAAAATACCTCTTTTGTGACGGTATTCACCTTTTAAAGTTGTATGACAAGTTATCTTGCCCCCCGTCGAAACACATTGAACGACGGAATGTATTTGCGATGGTCGATACTGACACCTGATTGAGCGGTACGGATACCGAATTCAGCATACGTACTTACTGGCAAGTTCGGGTCGTACCGGGAAGCACTTCCACGGTAAGCCCTTCGAGAATGACATCCCCCGGCATAACGGGAAGATGGCTGTAGGACTCGCATTTATAACAACACGATGAGGTTTACATGCGTAAAATTAAGGGGTTACGTTGGTACATGATTGCGCTGGTGACGATGGGCACCGTGCTGGGTTACCTGACACGTAATACCGTGGCGGCAGCTGCGCCAACGCTGATGGCTGAGCTGCACATTTCCACACAACAATATTCATACATCATCGCTGCCTACTCCGCAGCTTATACCGTGATGCAGCCGGTTGCCGGCTATGTTCTGGACATCCTGGGTACCAAAATCGGTTACGCCTTCTTCGCCGTCGCATGGGCTATTTTCTGTGGCGCAACCGCGCTGGCAGGTAGCTGGGGCGGTCTGGCCGTGGCGCGTGGCGCGGTCGGTGCCGCAGAAGCAGCCATGATTCCTGCGGGCCTGAAGGCCAGCTCTGAGTGGTTCCCGGCGAAAGAGCGCTCTATTGCAGTTGGCTATTTCAACGTCGGTTCTTCTATCGGCGGCATGATTGCTCCGCCGCTGGTGGTATGGGCTATCGTGATGCACAGCTGGCAGATGGCGTTCATTATCTCCGGTGCGCTGAGCTTCATCTGGGCCATGTGCTGGCTGGTGTTCTACAAACACCCGCGCGATCAGAAAAAATTAACTGATGAAGAGCGCGAGTACATCATTGGCGGTCAGGAAGCGGCACACCAGACCAACAACGCGAAGAAAATGTCTCCGTGGCAGATTATTCAGACCCGTCGCTTCTGGGGTATCGCCCTGCCGCGCTTCCTGGCTGAACCGGCATGGGGTACCTTCAACGCCTGGATCCCGCTGTTCATGTTTAAAGTGTACGGCTTCGACCTGAAAGAAATCGCCATGTTTGCGTGGATGCCGATGCTGTTTGCTGACCTCGGCTGCGTTATCGGTGGTTACCTGCCGCCGCTGTTCCAGCGCTGGTTCGGCGTGAACCTGATTGTGTCCCGTAAAATGGTGGTCACCATGGGCGCACTGCTGATGATTGGCCCGGGCATGATCGGCCTGTTCACCAGCCCGTATATCGCTATCGCCCTGCTGTGCCTCGGTGGCTTCGCTCACCAGTCCCTGTCCGGCGCGCTGATTACGCTCTCTTCTGACGTCTTTGGCCGTAACGAAGTGGCGACCGCAAACGGTCTGACCGGTATGGCGGCGTGGATGGCAAGCACCATGTTTGCTCTGGTGGTGGGTGCGCTGGCTGATACCATCGGCTTCAGCCCGCTGTTCGCCGTACTGGCAATCTTTGACCTGTTAGGCGCGCTGGTTATCTGGACCGTCCTGCAGAACAAGCAGGCTGACGATGGCCAATCCGGCCAAAATCGTCCGGCCCAGCAGGCCACGCAAAACTAATCTGCGACAGAAGTTTGTTTTCGCTCAAGCCGCCTTGATCCAGGCGGCTTTTTTTCATGCCAAATTGTGGTGAGTGGCTCGCAAAAGTGGTATAACAAATTCAATCTGCCGTACCCTGCCTGGAGAGTATATGGAAATCGCCGACGCACGTCGCTTATATCAGCAACTTGCCGCTGAGCTGAAAGAACGCATTGAGCAAGGCGTTTACCTTGTGGGCGATAAACTGCCCGCTGAGCGCTTTATTGCCGATGAAAAAAGCGTCAGCCGCACCGTGGTGCGCGAGGCCATCATTATGCTCGAAGTGGAAGGGTACGTTGAAGTTCGCAAAGGTTCCGGCATCCACGTTATCTCCAATCAGCCGAAGTACCATCAGGCGCCGGACGAAAACCTGGAGTTCGCCAACTACGGGCCGTTTGAGCTGCTGCAAGCGCGCCAGCTTATTGAGAGCAACATCGCTGAATTTGCCGCCACCCAGGTCACCAAGCAGGACATCATGAAGCTGATGGAGATCCAGGAAAAAGCGCGCAAAGAGAAATGCTTCCGCGACTCCGAGTGGGATCTCCAGTTCCACGTGCAGGTCGCCCTGGCGACGCAGAACACCGCGCTGGCCGCCATCGTTGAAAAAATGTGGACCCAGCGCGTACATAACCCGTACTGGAAAAAACTCCACGACCATATCGACGCCCGAACCGTCGATAACTGGTGCGATGACCATGACCAAATCCTCAAGGCGCTCATCCGCAAGGATCCACACGCGGCGAAGATTGCCATGTGGCAGCATCTGGAAAACACCAAGCTGATGCTGTTCAACGAAACCAGCGATGATTTCGAGTTCAACGCCGACCGTTACCTGTTCGCCGAAAACCCGGTCGTTCACCTCGATACCGTCGCCATCGGCGGTAAATAAACCGTTCTTTTTTTCGACAAGGCTTGCCCGACTTTCTGTGTGGGTAAGCCTTTGTAAATCCCCTAGCCTCTCCCCGCACGAAACCGCAAAATCAATCTGCAACAAATTGCAATTTCTATGACGTGAAACCACGCCGTTTGTTACAATTGCATGCATTTTGTCGTTTCGACATTGAGTAAAAGTTTATTTCGCCAAAACAGGGACTGTTCAGCGCGTATTTACCGCGATGCTATTAGAATAAAAATAGAGAAGACGTCGCAGCGCGTTCAGGCATTACGTTAATCGATGTACCAGGAATCATGAATGGAACTACTAACCCAACTGTTAAATGCCTTATGGAGTCAGGATTTCGAGACGCTCGCAAATCCCTCGATGATCGGCATGCTCTATTTCGTCTTGTTTATGATCCTGTTTCTGGAGAACGGGCTGCTGCCTGCCGCCTTCCTGCCGGGCGATAGCCTGCTGGTGCTGGTTGGCGTGCTCATTGCCAAAGGCGCAATGGGCTTCCCGCAAACGATATTTCTCCTGACGGTCGCCGCCAGCCTCGGCAGCTGGATTGGCTATATCCAGGGCAACTGGCTGGGCAACACGCGTATCGTCCAGAACTGGTTATCCCATCTTCCCGCCCATTATCACCAGCGCGCGCACCACCTGTTCCATAAGCATGGCCTGTCTGCGCTGCTGGTTGGCCGCTTTATCGCTTTTGTCCGCACCCTGCTGCCGACCATCGCCGGCCTGTCCGGGCTCAACAACGCGCGCTTCCAGTTCTTTAACTGGATGAGCGGTCTGCTGTGGGTATTGATTCTGGTCTCGCTGGGTTTCCTGCTCGGTAAAACGCCGGTCTTCCAGAAATATGAAGATGCGCTGATGTCCTGCCTGATGCTGCTACCGGTAGTGCTGCTGGTCTTTGGACTGTGCGGTTCGTTAATCGTGATGTGGAAGAAAAAATACGGTAATCGAGGGTAATCATGGCGTCGAACCGCATTCATCTTCGCCGGTTTGCATTGAGCCTGAGCATCATGCTGATGTTATGCATGCTGCTCTGGATGTGGGCCGCACTGCAGCGTGAAGAGTCCACCCTCGCGATTCGCCCGATTAACCAGGCCAGCATGCCTGATGGCTTCTCCATCTCGCACCACCTTGATGCCAACGGTATTCGTTTTAAAAGCATTACCCCGCAGAATGACTCTTTGTTGATTACCTTTGAATCCAGCGAGCAAAGCGCGGCGGCGAAGCGCGTGCTGGATAGCACCCTGCCGCACGTCTACGTTGTCGCTCTCCAGGATGAAGATAACGATCCCGAAAGCTGGCTGTCACGACTGCGTGATACCTCACATCGATTTGGCTAAAAACTTCCAGGAATCTGAATAATTTCACTTACTTTGGTGATTTAGTCTTTTACTTACTATGCTTAGTAATGTGGGTGCCGTCTCGGTACTCACCTACTGGGAAAAGTACATTCCAGATGTACTGTGCAAAATGGAAGATGAATACATGAAATACCGCATCGTACTTGCGCTCACTCTCGCTTGTCTTAGCGCGAGCGCGGCAGCAACATCACTCTGCCAGGAAAAAGAGCAGGACATTCAGCGTGAGATTGGTTATGCCGAGAAGCATAACAATCAGAACCGTATCAACGGCCTTAAAAAGGCGTTGAGCGAGGTGAAAGCCAACTGTACTGATAGCAAGCTTCGCGCCGATCACCAGGAAAAGATCGCTGAGCAGAAGGACGAAATTCGCGAGCGCGAGCAGGATCTGCGGGAAGCAAAGCAGAGCGGCGATGCGGAAAAAGTGGCTAAACGCGAGCATAAGCTGCAGGACGCCAAAAAAGAACTTAACGCGCTGGAATCACGCGCGTATTGAGTGAGTGGAACCCCAACAGGAGAGAGACGATGGCTAAAGATTCAACCTCAGATCAGTTACGTGCAGAGCTGAAAGCCCTGTCAGATACTCTGGAAGAAGTCCTGAATGCTTCCACCGATAAATCCAAAGAAGAGTTGAGCAAACTGCGCAGCAAAGCGGAAAGCGCGCTGAAAGAGAGCCGCGACCGTCTGGGTGAAACGGGCGATGCCATTGCGAAGCAGACCCGCGAAGCCGCTGCGAAAGCCGACGGCTACGTCCGCGAAAATCCGTGGACCGGTGTTGGCATTGGCGCCGCCGTCGGCCTGGTGCTGGGCGTACTGCTGACGCGCCGTTAAGCATGAGTGATTCTCAGCACGCGCAGGGCCCCGGGAAAAACGTCCTCGGCATTGGTCAGCGCATTCTCACCTTGCTGGTTCAGATGGTTGAAACGCGACTCCGACTGGTGGTCGTCGAGCTGGAAGAGGAGAAAGCCAACCTCATCCAACTGCTGTTAATGGCAGGGCTTACCCTGCTATTTACCGCTTTCGGCCTGATGAGCCTGCTGGTGTTGATTATATGGGCGGTCGACCCGCAGTATCGTTTACACGTGATGATTGCCACCACCGGCACGCTGCTGCTGCTGGCGCTGATTGGCGGCATCTGGACCCTTCGCAAGGCCCGACGTACGACGTTACTGCGGCATACGCGCCACGAGCTGGCCAACGACCGCGCCCTTCTTGAGGATGAAGAGCCATGATGAGCCCACGTCAGGAACGGGAACAGCGCAAAGCGTTTCTGCTGCGCCAGATTCAGCAGCAGCGGCTGGATTTAAGCGCAGGTCGCCGCGACTGGCTGGATGTCACTCAGGTTTACGATCGCGGCTGGAGCCGTCTCGTCAGTCTGCGTTCGTGGGTGATGGTCGCCAGCAGCGCCATGGCCGTGGTGTCGCTGCGCCATCCGCGCTTTCTGGTACGCTGGGCGCGACGCGGCATTGGCGTGTGGAGCACCTGGCGAATGGCAAAGAGCCTGCTGCGCAAAGCAGGCTGATTTCCCTTTGCTGGCGAGCAGCGCCTGCTCAACATAAAGCCCCGTAGACAGCGCGCTGATACGGGCTTTTTCTGCTGTTCAAACCGTCGGTCCCATCAGCGTTTACCGCCATAAAACCCCCATTACCTCGCACCTCAGTCCGTCATCGCCTCCACGTCTCTACCTCATTGCTCAGATTCTTTGAAGAAGTTCAACAGTTTTCCTTGCTAACAATTGCCATACGTCGCAGTTATATTTCTCTCCATCGACAGCAACAACGCGCTATCGACGTGTAAATGCTGAATAAATTGGTTTAACTACCCGCAAGGTTCTCTGGAGAGAAAGATGAAAAAATTAGAAGATATCGGTTTCCTGGTTGCTCGTATTCTGATGCCAATTCTGTTTATCACAGCTGGCTGGGGCAAAATCACCGGGTATGCGGGTACACAGCAATATATGGAAGCGATGGGCGTCCCGGGGTTCCTGCTGCCGCTGACCATCCTGCTTGAGTTTGGCGGCGGTCTGGCAATCCTGTTCGGTTTCCTGACCCGTACTACCGCGCTGTTCACCGCAGGCTTCACCCTGCTGACCGCGTTCATCTTCCACAGCAACTTTGCTGAAGGCATGAACTCGCTGATGTTTATGAAAAACCTGACCATCGCTGGCGGCTACCTGCTGCTGGGTATCACAGGTCCGGGCGCATTCAGCATCGACCGTGTTCTGAATAAAAAGTGGTAAGCGCACTATACTGAATGAACAAAAAGCGAGGAGATATCTCCTCGCTTTTGCTATCTGAAGGAGAACATGATGGGACAATTAATCGACGGCGTCTGGCAGGATACCTGGTATGACACCAAATCCACCGGCGGGCGTTTCCAGCGTTCAGTCTCCGCCTTTCGCAACTGGCTAACCGCCGACGGCGAACCGGGCCCGACCGGCAGCGGCGGCTTTGCAGCCGAAAAAGATCGCTATCATCTGTACGTTTCTCTCGCCTGTCCGTGGGCGCACCGCACGCTGATTCTGCGTAAACTGAAAGGGCTGGAGCCGTTTATCTCGGTGTCGGTGGTGAACCCGCTGATGCTCGAAAACGGCTGGACTTTCGACGCCGATTTTCCGGCGGCAACCGGCGATACGCTCTATCAGCACCAATTTCTGTACCAGCTCTATCAGCATGCCGATCCGGCCTATTCCGGCCGCGTGACCGTTCCCGTTCTGTGGGACAAGAAAAACCAGACCATCGTCAGCAATGAATCCGCTGAAATCATCCGCATGTTTAATACGGCATTCGATGCGCTCGGCGCAAAAGCCGGCGACTATTATCCGCCCGCGCTGCGTGAGCAAATCGATGAGTTGAACGGTTGGATCTACGACACCGTGAATAACGGCGTCTATAAAGCCGGTTTTGCTACCAGCCAGGCGGCCTATGACGAAGCCGTAGAAAAAGTGTTTGTTTCGCTCGACCGTCTGGAGAAAATCCTCGGCCAGCAGCGCTACCTGACAGGCAACCAGCTCACCGAAGCCGATATCCGTCTGTGGACCACGCTTATCCGCTTCGATCCGGTGTACGTCACCCACTTCAAGTGCGACAAACACCGCATCAGCGATTATCTGAACCTGCACGGTTTCCTGCGTGACATCTATCAGATGCCGGGCATCGCGGAAACCGTGGATTTTGCCCATATTCGCAACCACTATTTCCGCAGCCACAAAACCATCAACCCGACCGGTATTATTTCGGTAGGCCCATGGCAGGATCTGGATGAACCGCACGGCCGCGACGAGCGTTTCCGTTAAGCACACCGGGCATCGGTCCTCGATGCCCAATTAATTCACGCCATCGATATTTACCAGGTTTTCATTCACGTCTATCCTTAGCTTGATCGCTTTAAAAACAAGTGATTAATGGTCAACTGAGGCAAAAAAATGGATTGGTATCTCAAGGTTCTACGTAATTACATTGGGTTTGGCGGCCGCGCCCGCCGCAAAGAGTATTGGATGTTCGTGCTGGTGAACGTCATTTTCACGCTGGTGTTGGGCGTGGTGGATAAGATGCTTGGCTGGCAGCGTGCTGGCGGTGAAGGGATCCTCACCACCATTTATGGTGTTCTGGTCTTCCTGCCCTGGTGGGCAGTACAGTTCCGTCGTCTGCATGATACCGATCGTTCGGCGTGGTGGCTGTTACTGCTGATCATTCCGGTAATCGGCTGGATCGTCATTCTGATCTTCAACTGTCAGAACGGGACGCCCGGCGACAACCGTTTCGGGCCGGATCCGAAACGTCTTCCCTGATCCCGGCCAGGCACAATGCGGGGTTTGTAGGCCTGATAAGCGCAGCGCCATCAGGTTATTCGGCGCCAATCGCCGGATGGCGGCGTAAACGCCTTATCCGGCCTACAGCCGATCGTTCCGGTGATCGCCCGGCGACAACCGTTTTGGGCCGGACCCGAAACGTCTTTCCCGATCCCGGCCAGGCACACTGCGGGGTTTTGTAGGCCTGATAAGCGCAGCGCCATCAGGCTATTCGGCGTCGATCGCCGGATGGCGGCGTAAACGCCTTATCCGGCCTACAACTACCACCCTATTTCGCGGTGAGCAGCTTTTGGATCTCGCGCAGGCACCAGGACTTCGCTTCGCCCATGCTGTCGCGCCGCCAGGCCATAATAATGTCAATCTCGCTGGTGTACTCCGGGCTAACCACCCGCAGACGCCCTTCGGCAATATCCTGCTCAACCAGCGGATACGGCATGGTCGCCACGCCCAGCCCGGCAAGCAACGCCTGACGTTTTTCTTCCATCGAGGTCACCGTCAGACGCGGCTGCTTATCCAGCAGCTGTACCGTCAGCACCGGGCGCTCGCGCGCGGTATCGGCAATCGCGACACCGCGATACTTCACGCGCGTCACCTCAGATAGCGGCTCGGCCTCCTGATGAATCGGATGGTCAGGCGCCGCAACGTAAACGTTCATCACCGAATAGAGCTTACGCGAGTTGATCTCCGTCGAAGAGCGGAAGTGCATATCCGGCGCGATAACAATATCCGCCCTTCCCTGCTCCAGACGCTCCCAGGCGCCCGCCAGCACTTCGGTAATAATCGACAATTGGGTGTTCGACTTGGTCGCCAGTTTCTCCACCAGCGGGAACAGGGTTGGCGTAGGGATCAACGCTTCAGCCACTATGGTGAGGTGCGTTTCCCAGCCGCGCGCCAGCGCTTCGGCATCGGTGGTCAGCTTATCCGCCGCTTCCAGCAACACGCGGCCGCGTTCCAGCAACATGCGCCCAACGTTGGTGAATTTTGTTCGATGACCTGAACGGTCAAATAACACCACGTCCAGCTCTTCTTCCAGCTTTTGCATGGTGTAGCTTAATGCCGAAGGCACGCGGCCCAGCTCGTCTGCCGCGGCAGCAAAGCTGCCACGCCGGTCGATGGCGTCCATTACTCGTAGTGCTTCCAGCGTCAGTGCTCTTTCTTTAGCCATGGCGTGCTCATTCAGGAAATTTGAACATACCGGGCAGAATATCTGGCTAACAATGCAGCGTCCATACCTTTACCATTGATTTAGTGTAAAGGAGGGTCAAGAAGATGATTACCACAAGAACAGCGAAACAGTGCGGACAAGCAGACTTCGGTTGGCTACAGGCCCGCTATACCTTCTCTTTTGGGCACTACTTCGATCCGAAACTGCTGGGCTATGCCTCTTTGCGCGTGCTGAATCAGGAAGTGCTCGCTCCCGGCGCGGCTTTCCAGCCACGTACCTATCCGAAAGTCGATATTCTGAACCTGATTCTGGAAGGCGAAGCCGAATACCGCGACAACGAAGGCCACCATATTCAGGCCAAAGCCGGTGAGGCGCTGCTGATCGCCACCCAGCCCGGCGTGAGCTATAGCGAACATAACCTGAGTAAAGATAAGTCCTTGACCCGGATGCAAATCTGGCTGGACGCCTGCCCGGAACGGGAAAACGCGCGGGTGCAGAAACTGAAGTTGCAAGAGGCGACGCACCAGCTGTTAGCCTCCCCTGACGGCAGCCAGCACAGCTTACAGCTGCGTCAGCAGGTGTGGCTGCACCATATCGAACTGGCAAAAGGCGAACAGGTGAATTTGCAACTGCACGGGCCGCGCGCCTATCTGCAGTCGATTCACGGTACGGTTCACGCGCTGGCACATGATGCGGAGAAACAGGCGTTAACCTGTGGCGATGGCGCATTTATTCGTGATGAAGCGAATATCACACTCGTTGCCGATACCCCTCTTCGCGCTTTGCTGATAGATTTACCGGTGTAGTTTTTTCAGGATAGCGGAAGTCAAAATGAGTAAGAGAAACAACAAAAAGCAGCAAACGGTGAAAGCCGTCGTCACCTCTCAGCCGGTCAGCGCGCCAAAAGAGTTTGGCGTTGAAGAGATGCTGAGCGAGTTAGAAGCCATCATCGCCCAGGCGGAAAGCCGCCAGGCAGAAGAGCGAGCGGCCTGAGAAAACGCCCCGGCCTGAACCGGGGCAAACGGCTAGTTCAGCTTGCTGGCCATAATCTGAATCACCTGCCGATCGGTTTGCTGCATCGACTGACAGGCCAGCGCGCAAAGGTTGGATATCGACTGCTCGACATCGTGCGCCACAATCCCCTCATTGCCGGTGACCGCGGTTTCATCCAGCGCCATCAGCACCGCTTTCCACGCCGACGATACGCTGGTTGACACCTTCATCGCGCAGCTGTTTGACGCGCCGTCGCAGATAATCCCGCTGACATCGCCAATCATGCTGCTGATCGCCATCGAAATACTGCGGTAGCTGCCGTCGATCAGCCAGCAAATCCCCGCCGCCGCGCCCATCGATGCCGTCGTCGCGGCGCAGAGCGCGGACAACATCGGCAGCTGATGGTGGATGTAGATAGCCGTCAGGTGCGAGAGAATCAGCCCGCGCGCCATTTTTTCCTGCGAGCAGCCCAGGTGTTCGGCAACGACGACCACCGGCATGGTGGCGGCAATGCCCTGGTTACCGGAGCCTGAATTGCTCATGGCCGGCAAGCAGGCGCCGCCCATACGCGCATCGGATGCCGCCGACGTGCGGATCATAATATCGGACAGCAGATCCTTAGCCAGCAGGCCGCGTTCGCGCTGGCGCTGGAGCGTCGCGCCAATATGTAGCCCATACTGCGCACGTAGCCCTTCGTGGGAGAGCGCGCTATTCAGCAGCGCCGCGTCGAGAATAAAACTGATTTTTTCAAACGGGACCTGCTCGGCAAACTCAACCACCTGCGCCAGCGTGACCTCCGACAGCGATGATGTAGACTCCTCTTCCCCGGCGCTGGCACAGCCGCTGGCATCCAGCAGCGTCACGCCGTTTTTCACGATCCGTACCACCCGAGTATGACCGCCTGCAATCGTCACCGTAGCCGACTCCGCGTCGGTATACACCGTGGCGCTGGCATACAGCACATCTTCGCACGATTCCTGAATCGAGACCGACACCCTACCGCTCGCCAGCAACGTCTTCCCGGCCGCGATGGCCTCAACGGAGGCGCTTTTTAATACCTCCAGCCCCGCCTGCGGATCGCCGCCTAACGCGCCTACCGCCGCGGCAATCGGTAACCCCACCATGCCGGTTCCCGGCACGGTAACGCCCATGCCGTTTTTCATCAGGTTGGGAGAGACTTTCGCGTCAATATGACTCACCCTTCCCGCCAGATGCGAGGCGGCAATCGCGCTGGCCAGAGCCAGCGACACCGGCTCGGTACAGCCCATCGCAGGCTTCACATTTTGTTTAACCGCTTGAATCAGGGTATCCCACAGCGGATTCATCGTTACTTCAACCATCTTAACCATCCAAAATCAGGAGAATGCCAGGAACGGAGAGACGCAGAGCAGCAGGCCAGTGATGATAATGATCGCCAGCGAGGCGCCTTTGTATTTATGCAGCGCCGGAACCTTGTAAACCAGCCAGGCCGGAATCAAACAACCCACCATGCCGAAGATAGGGCTGCAAATAGAAGTGAAGCTCAGCACTGGCGCATTCAGTACGATCGCGCTCCAGGCCAGCAGGATGGCGAAGATCATGATCCCACGCTGTACCAGCTTCTCATTGATCTTTTCCATCGGCATTTTGCGACGCAGCAGGTTAATCACGATCCCTTGCGTCGCCTCGCGAAAGCCGAGGTAAACACCGAAGAAAGCGGTCATCACCGCAAAAATATTGAGGATCACGCTCACCACGGTGACCCAGGCACCGGTGCTGCCGTTGATGAACTGCGCGGCAATCGCCAGCGCGGAGATATTTTGCTCGTAGGCTTTAACCGCTTCGTCGTGTCCCATTGCCAGCGTGAAGGAAACGGCATAGAAAAAGACCACGACAAACAGAATGCCGAAGGCAATATTCATCGCCCGCAGCGCTTTATGACGCGCCACTTCGCGGGATTTTTCCTTCGAGCGGTAAGAGATAACCATCGGGCTGAGCGTCTGAATAAACAGGATAGATGTCAGCGTAAACGGCAGCGTGATGATCGCGTTTTTCACCAGCAGACCCATCGGCGGTAGCGAACCGGCGTTGTACAGGTGCCACATCCCCACCATCGACACGCCCAGCGCCGCCACCACCAACAGCTTGGTCAGCACCATAAAGCTGGAGACTTTAAACAGCAGCTTCTCACCGCGCGAAGAGATTGCGACCAGCACGCAAATCAGCACCAGACCATAGAACGGGTTTTCTGACAGCAGACCATCGGTGACCCCGAAGGTATGCAGATAAGAGGCGCTGTCGTTGGTGATGGCCGTGGAGTAAACAAACATCCAGATCACCAACATAATGAAGTAGAGCGCGCCGAGTAAAATCCCCCAGTTTTTCCCCAGGTAGCCGCTGATCACGCTCGGGTAGTCTTTACACTCCGGCGACTCGGCCAGGGTGTTGATAAACAGTCGCTGAAACAAGTACATGGCCGGATAGCCGACAATGGAGGAGAGCAGGAAGACCCACAGCCCCATCAGCCCTACCTGCACGGGTAAAAAGACGATACCCGCGCCGATAGCCATCCCGATGCTCATAATGACCCAACCCACATCGGTACTGTCGAACTTTATTGCCGCCTGCCATTCACTTTCTGACATGCCCGCTCGTGCGGCCGCCGCCGAGGTGTGCGTCGGTGAAACTGAGATTGTTTCCATAACAAATTCTCACTCTTGGTGTGTAGGGTTTATTGTTCTGATACAGATTGATATTTCAAAAAAACAAATCATCACAGGCTTATTCACTGCTTTTTCCTGGAGTGTGAAGATCATAGCGCGGGTTAAGGAGAAAAAACTTGCAACTCTTTGCCCGGGAAAAAGCGATAAGGAGAAATTCATGCCATGAATAGCGAGAAATCAGCCAGGTTATTTCTCTTTTTACGAACAATGGAGGAGAAAACATATTTTCCTATGCCGCAGGATTTTATAACATACTGTTTTTAATGTTATTTTTAGAATTACCTTTCTATTTAACGAAACAACGTAAAGGGATTTTGTGAACTCGGACAACAAACAATGTTAATGAAATGTGATGTAAAATTGCGGCGAAAAATGAGGTCTATCACAACATCACGCTGTTTCAGTCAATAACTCCATTGTTTGTATGGATATAGTAAATAATCAGAAGATTTCGCTAACAAAACGGGGGCGCTTACAGGAGAGATTGAATGGGACCAGAAAGCAAAAACCCCGCCGAGGCGGGGTTTTTTAAGAGGTGAAACTGACCGATAAGCCGGGTTCTGTCGTGGACAGTCATTCATCTAGGCCAGCAATCGCTCACTGGCTCAAGCAGCCTACCCGGGTTCAGTACGGGCCGTACCTTATGAACCCCTATTTGGCCTTGCTCCGGGTGGAGTTTACCGTGCCACGGACTGTTACCAGCCGCGCGGTGCGCTCTTACCGCACCCTTTCACCCTTACCTGATCCCGCTTACGCGGGCCATCGGCGGTTTGCTCTCTGTTGCACTGGTCGTGGGCTGTGACACCCCCCAGGCGTTACCTGGCACCTTGCCCTATGGAGCCCGGACTTTCCTCCCCTCCGCCCGTCTCCCCCGAAGAGGACGACGACGAAGCGGCGACTGTCTGGTCAGCTTCGGCGCGCAGTATAGAGGGTTTGCGCGCTGATGTCACCTTTCCGTCAGCATTCCCACCTGTAGGGTGGCGGCAATGTTACGAGAGGTGAGATAAATATTGTCAGCCGCATCGCGGAACGCCTCTTCCAGCGAGCCAATGCGGTTCAGTACGCTGAAGACCGAATCAATGCCGTACTGATGCACCACGCCAACATCTCGGGTCAGGCTACCGGCAATACCAATCACCGGCTTATGGTATTTTTTTGCCACGCTGGCAACGCCCACCGGCACTTTGCCGTGAATGCTCTGACTATCGAGTCGCCCTTCGCCCGTCACCACCAGCGTGCAGTCGTGAATATGTTCTTCCAGATTCAGCGCCTGGGTGACGATCTCAATACCGCTGCGCAGCTCAGCGCCAAGAAATGCCATCAGCGCCGCGCCCATGCCGCCTGCGGCCCCGGAACCAGGTACGTCTTTCACATCAACGCATAGCGATTTTTGAATCACCTCGGCGAAGTGCGCCAGGTTACGGTCCAGTTCGGCAATCATTTCTGCCGTCGCCCCTTTTTGCGGCCCAAAAATGCAGGATGCGCCAAACGGCCCGGTCAGCGGGTTGGTTACATCGCAGGCCACGCGAATCGTACAGGCCTGTAGACGCGCATCCAGCCCGGCAATATCAATATGATTGAGGCTCATCAGACTGCCGCCGCCGAAGCCTATCGCCGTCCCGTTGGCATCGCACAGCTTTGCTCCCAGCGCCTGGACCATGCCGGCACCGCCGTCGTTGGTCGCGCTACCGCCAATGCCGATAATGATGTTCTTCACTCCGCTTTCCAGCGCCTGGAGAATCAGCTCCCCGGTACCGTAAGAGGTGGTAATCAAAGGGTTGCGTCGTTCCGCGGGCACCAGCGCGAGGCCGCTGGCAGCAGCCATTTCGATAAACGCCGTACCGCCGTCGCCCGAAATGCCCCACTGTGCAGTAACGGCATCGCCCAGCGGGCCGGTGACGGTCGATGTCACCGCGCGCCCCTGCGTCGCCGCAATCATCGCCTCAACCGTTCCTTCTCCGCCGTCGGCGACCGGGACGGACACAAACTGCGCTTCCGGAAAGATTTCCCGAAATCCTTTTTCTATCGCCAGTGCTACCTCGGTGGCAGAAAGGCTTTCTTTATAAGAGTCTGGGGCGATTACGATTTTCATATCTGAGCCTATTAGCGCGCGACGCCGGATGACGCATCACCGTTCCGGCCTACCTTGTGAGCCCGGCAGCGCCGGGCTCAACGTCCTTAGCGAGTCACTTCCACTTTCGCCAGTTTTTCGTAGTAGCACGCCAGAGCGCTATGGTCGGCGGTACCCAGACCATCGGCACGCAGCGCCTGCATCATTTCCATCACTGCCGCCGTTAGCGGCAGCTGCGCGCCCACGCCGTGGGAGGTGTCCAGCGCGTTGGCCAGATCTTTAATGTGCAGATCGATACGGAACCCCGGCTTGAAGTTTCTGTCCATCACCATCGGCGCTTTGGCATCGAGCACGGTGCTGCCCGCCAGGCCGCCGCGAATCGCCTGGTACACCAGATCCGGGTTCACGCCCGCTTTGGTGGCCAGCGTCAGCGCTTCCGACATCGCCGCGATATTCAGCGCGACAATCACCTGGTTTGCCAGCTTGGTGACGTTGCCCGCACCGATTTCACCGGTGTGAACCACTGAACCCGCCATCGCTTTCATCAGGTCGTAGTACTTATCGAAAATCGCTTTATCACCACCCACCATCACCGACAGCGTGCCGTCGATCGCCTTCGGCTCGCCGCCGCTGACCGGCGCATCCAGCATCTCAACGCCCTTCGCCTTCAGCGCATCGCTGATTTCACGGCTTGCTAGCGGCGCAATAGAACTCATATCAATCAGTACGGTGCCCGGCTTCGCGCCTTCGATAATGCCGTTTTCACCCAGTGCCACTTCTTTGACGTGCGGCGAGTTTGGCAGCATGGTGATGATCACGTCGCACTGCTCGGCAATCGCTTTTGGCGTGGTCGCGGTTTCCGCGCCCGCCGCAATCACTTCGGCAATCGTTTCAGGATTACGGTCAGCAACCACCAGTGAGTAGCCCGCTTTCAGCAGGTTTTTGCTCATCGGTTTGCCCATGATACCCAGACCAATAAAACCAACTTTCATCGTCATTTCCCCAATTTTGCGTTAATTCGGTAGCGGTTACTTTTTGAAAGCATCGGCCAGCTTCTGCGTTCCGGCGCGGAATACGCCCAGATCGCTGCCCACGGCCACAAAGGTGGCCCCCCACTCCAGATAGCGGCGCGCATCGGCTTCCACCGGTGCCAGAATGCCGCTGGGTTTCCCGTGCGCCTTCGCTCGGGCAAAAATATGCTGGATAGCCTGCTGTACTTCCGGATGCGAGGCGTTGCCAAGATGCCCCAGCGCGGCGGCCAGATCGCTTGGGCCAACGAAGATCCCATCAACGCCGTCGGTGGCGGCAATCGCATCGACGTTATCGACCCCCAGTTGGCTTTCAATCTGCACCAGGACGGTGATGTTCTTGTTGGACTGCGCGAAGTAGTCCGCTACGGTGCCAAACATATTGCCGCGATGCGAAACGGATACGCCGCGAATGCCTTCCGGCGGGTAACGCGTGGAGGAAACCGCCTGCGCCGCCTGTTCCTGGGTTTCCACGAACGGAATCAGGAAGTTGTAGAAACCGATGTCCAGCATACGTTTGATGATCACCGGCTCGTTGGTCGGCACGCGCACCACCGGCGCGCTCTGGCTGCCCTTAAGCGCCATGAGCTGCGGGATTAATGTCGTTACATCGTTCGGCGCATGTTCACCGTCCAGTACCAGCCAGTCGAACCCGGCCAGGCCTAACACTTCGGTACTGATTGGGCTGGAAAGTGCGGACCAGCAGCCAATCTGAACCTGTTGCGCTGCCAGCGCTGCTTTGAATTTGTTAGGAAAAATCGCGTTATCCATGTTCATTACCTTAAGTTAGTCGCAGCTTACTTCCGCAGTTCGAGACGTTTGATGTCGCCCACCACGAACAGGTAGCAAACCATCATCATCAGTGCGGAACAGCCAACAAAAATCAGTGCGCCATTAAAGGAGTGCAGTTCACTCACGATATAACCAATCACCAGCGGCGTGACGATGGAGGCCACGTTGCCAAACACGTTAAACAGACCGCCGCACAGGCCAACAATTTCTTTCGGCGCAACGTCGGAGATAACCGGCCAGCCGAGTGCGCCAAAGCCTTTTCCGAAGAACGCTAATGCCATCAGCGTGACCACCAGCGCGGTGTTGTCGGTGTAGTTGCACAGGATAATCGTCGAAGCCAACAGCATGCCCAGCACGATAGGCAGCTTACGCGCAAAAGTCAGCGTACAGCCACGGCGAATCAGGTAGTCAGAGAACAACCCGCCCAGCACGCCGCCGGCAAAGCCGCACAGCGCAGGGATGGACGCTACCAGACCCACTTTCAGAATCGACATGCCTTTATCCTGCACCAGATAAATCGGGAACCAGGTGAGGAAGAACCAGGTGATGGTGTTTAAGAAATACTGGCCGAAGAAGATACCTAACATCATACGACTGCTGAGCAGCTGTTTGATGTAATCCAGCTTCGGACCTTTCACCGCATCACTACCCGGCTTTTTGTGGTCCATATCGACTACCGCGCCATTGTCGGCAATGAACTTCAGCTCTTCTTTAGACATCCGCGGATGGTCGGTCGGGTTATGTACGAACTTCACCCACATCCCGGTCAACAGGAAGCCAATCACCCCCATCACGGTAAAGACGTGCTCCCAGCCCCAGGCAAAGGTCAGCCAGCCCAGCAGCGGCGAGAACAACGCCAGCGAGAAGTACTGCGCGGAGTTAAAGATAGCCGACGCGGTACCGCGCTCTTTAGTGGGGAACCAGGCCGCGACAATACGCGCGTTCGCCGGGAAGGACGGCGCTTCAGAAAAGCCGAGCATAAAGCGCATGAAGAACATGGAGACGCCGGCCCACGCCAGCGGGAAGAAACCAACAAAGCCTTGTAAGAAGGTAAACAGCGACCAGAAGAACAGGCTATAGGTATACACCTTTTTGGAACCAAATTTATCCAGTAGCCACCCTCCCGGAATCTGCATCAGCAGATAGGCCCAGCCAAATGCCGAGAAGATATATCCCATGGACACCGCGCTTAGCTGCAACTCTTTCGCCACGGAGGTACCGGCGATGGAGAGCGTTGCGCGGTCAGCGTAGTTAACGGCCGTAACAATAAAAATAATTAACAGAATTAAATAACGGGTATGCATTCCCTTTTTTGCTTCAACAGCGTCAGCAGTATCGTGTATCATTTTATTATCCTCGGGTACAGGATGCTTTAATCTTCTTATTTTTATTAAAGCGAATTTCGCTGATTATTTAATTAGTGACGGGTAATCCCAATAAATAATCAGACACCATGAAATCGTGAATCAGTATAATCAGGATACCTTCGCCACGCATTGTGCAAATCACCAGGTTAATTGCTTTTAAAACTGAATTTATTGTTCATGCGCACACAGCATTGGGCGCTGATGCACAATTTCACGTATTGATACCCTTGCCCCACGAGGGATGAGGAGGATGAGTGATCTGCATCACATTTTTATATTCAAACTCCTGACATTCTTTATTCCATTACTTAAGTGCTTTTATTTTTCATTATCTGAAAAGAAACACTTATATACTTAATTCATTTTACCCCCTGGCTGGAGAATGCTGGACAATGGCTAACATTGAAATCAGACAAGAATCGCCGACTGCGTTTTATATCAAAGTACACCCCACCGATAATGTTGCGATTATTGTCAATGATAATGGATTAAAAGCAGGAACACGTTTTCCTGACGGTCTGGAATTAATTGAACATATTCCCCAGGGGCATAAAGTTGCGCTGGTGGATATTCCTCAAAATGGTGAAATCATTCGCTACGGCGAAGTTATCGGTTACGCGGTACGCGATGTCGCCAAGGGCAGCTGGATCGACGAATCCACGGTCACGCTGCCGAAAGCGCCGCCGCTTAACACCCTGCCGCTAGCAACCAAAGTGCCGGAACCGCTGCCGCCGCTGGAAGGTTACACCTTTGAAGGTTACCGCAACGCCGACGGCAGCGTGGGCACCAAAAACCTGTTGGGTATTACCACCAGCGTGCACTGCGTGGCAGGCGTTGTGGACTACGTGGTTAAAATTATCGAACGCGACCTGCTGCCGAAATACCCGAACGTCGACGGCGTGGTCGGCCTGAACCACCTCTACGGCTGCGGCGTAGCGATTAACGCACCGGCCGCCGTGGTGCCGATTCGCACTATCCATAATATTGCGCTGAACCCAAACTTCGGTGGCGAAGTGATGGTGGTGGGTCTCGGTTGCGAAAAGCTACAGCCAGAGCGTCTGCTGGAAGGCACGGAAGATGTGCAGAGCATCCCGGTCGACAGCGCCAGCATCGTACGCCTGCAGGACGAACAGCACGTGGGCTTTAAATCGATGGTCGACGATATCCTGCAGGTTGCCGTGCGCCATCTGGAAAAACTCAACCAGCGCCAGCGCGTCACCTGCCCGGCCTCCGAGCTGGTGGTGGGCATGCAGTGCGGTGGCAGCGATGCGTTCTCCGGCGTGACCGCTAACCCCGCTGTCGGCTACGCCTCTGACCTGCTGGTGCGCTGCGGCGCAACGGTGATGTTCTCGGAAGTCACTGAAGTTCGCGACGCCATTCATCTGTTAACGCCGCGGGCCATCAATGAAGAAGTGGGCAAGCGTCTGCTCGAAGAGATGGCCTGGTACGATAACTATCTTGATATGGGCAAAACCGACCGCAGCGCCAACCCTTCGCCGGGCAACAAAAAGGGCGGCCTCGCCAACGTGGTGGAAAAAGCGCTGGGTTCGATCGCCAAATCCGGCAAAAGCGCTATCGTGGAAGTATTATCACCAGGCCAGCGCCCGACCAAACGCGGACTGATTTACGCCGCCACCCCGGCCAGCGACTTCGTCTGCGGTACCCAGCAGGTGGCCTCTGGCATTACCGTGCAGGTGTTTACCACCGGCCGCGGCACGCCGTATGGCCTGATGGCGGTACCGGTCATCAAGATGGCCACTCGTACCGAGCTGGCGAACCGCTGGTATGACTTAATGGATATCAATGCCGGCACCATCGCCACCGGTGAAGAGACCATTGAAGACGTGGGCACCAAGCTGTTCCACTTCATTCTTGATGTGGCGAGCGGGCGTAAGAAAACCTTCTCGGATCAGTGGGGATTGCACAACCAGCTGGCGGTATTTAACCCGGCACCGGTGACCTAATCACACCCGCCAGCTCATACAGGGGTATGCCTTTGCATACCCCATTTTTTTATTCCGACAGCGGCACCAGAATCACGTCGACGCCGATTTTCCGCAGCCCTTCCAGACTTTCCTGCGGGATCCCTTCATCGACGATAATCATATCGACACGCTGCATATCAATAATTTTATGCAGGCTTGAACGGTTGAATTTAGTCGAGTCCGTGACCACGATGATCTTCTCCGCCACTTCGCTCATCCGCCGGTTCAACCGCGCTTCGTCCTCATTATGAGTACTGATGCCCCGTTCCAGATCGATAGCATCAACGCCCAGAAACAACATGTCGAAATGGTAGTTTTGCAGCGAATGCTCCGCCTGATCGCCATAGAATGACTGGGACTGACGGCGCAGGTGTCCGCCGGTCATCAGCAGTTCCACCCCTTCCGCTTCCAGCAGCGCGTTGGCGACGTTCATCCCGTTGGTCATCGCAATCACGTCACTATGCTGACGCATCAAGCGCGCGATTTCATAGGTTGTGGTACCGGAATCAAGGATCACGCGGTGACCCGGCTTGACAAACTCGACGGCGGCCCGCGCAATGCGCCGCTTTACCGCCGTGTTTAGCGAGCTTTTATCTTCAACAGAGGGTTCCACGCCCGGCGTGTTGCCGTCGCAAATCAATGCACCACCATAGGCACGCACGGCAATGCCCTGTTTTTCCAGAAACGCCAGATCGTTACGGATGGTCACTGTGGAAACGCCGAACAATCCGGAAAGATCGTTTACCTGCACGCTACCCTGCTGTCGCAACCGCTGGATGATCTGCTCGCGCCTTTCGCTGGTCCCTGAAACCCGCTTATCTGCAGAAGACTCGCTGTTACTCATAAGAAATCCTTTGGTCAAATTCTTTCGTTTCATTTCGTTTGGTCTATTAACGCCTTTCTTTTTCCGAAAAGCAAGTCTTATAAAGTCCCTCTCCAGGCAGAAATTCACCCCCAAAACCTTTCATTACGTTTCTTTTGTGAAACAGATCGGAAAACTATTATCTTTCGTTTTATTTTTATAACACCATGATGCAGTATCAAATGAAACAAAACGAAAGATTGATTCCGAAGTCATCCTATCTGGAGAGGAAAGTGAAACATCTTACTGAAATAGTGGAGCAGCATAAACGGGGGAAGGCGAACGGGATTTATGCCGTTTGTTCCGCGCATCCACTGGTACTGGAATCCGCAATACGCTACGCGCACGCCAACCAGACGCCGCTGCTGATCGAAGCCACATCTAACCAGGTTGACCAGTTCGGCGGCTATACGGGCATGATCCCGGCCGATTTTCGCCGTTTCGTCTGTCAACTCGCCGACTCACTCCATTTTCCGCAGTCGCAGCTGATTCTCGGCGGCGATCATCTGGGGCCAAATCGCTGGCAGGATCGGCCCGCCGCCATCGCCATGGGGCATGCCGACGATCTGATCAAAAGCTACGTTGCGGCAGGCTTTAAAAAGATCCATCTGGATTGCAGCATGTCCTGCCAGGACGATCCGGTTCCTTTAACCGATGACATTGTCGCCGCGCGCGCCGCGCGTCTGGCGAAGGTCGCCGAAGAGACCTGCATTGCACAGTTTGGCGAAGCGGATCTGGTTTACGTTATTGGCACTGAAGTGCCGGTGCCGGGCGGCGCACACGAAACGTTAACCGAGTTGGCGGTAACGACGCCCGAGGCCGCACGCGCCACGCTGGAAGCTCACCACCACGCCTTTGAACAACAGGGGCTGAGCGACATATGGCCGCGAATTATCGCGCTGGTGGTGCAACCTGGCGTCGAATTCGACCACACCCACATCATTGATTATCAACCGCAAAAAGCCGTTGCGTTGAGCAAGATGGTGGAGGCCTATGACACGCTGGTGTTCGAAGCACACTCGACCGACTACCAGACGCCGCAGTCGCTGCGCCAGCTGGTGGTCGATCACTTCGCCATTCTGAAAGTCGGCCCAGCGCTCACCTTCGCCCTACGCGAAGCGCTATTTTCACTGGCTGCCATTGAGGAAGAGTTGCTGCCCGCCAAAGCCTGTTCCGGCCTGCGTCATGTGCTGGAAACCGTCATGCTCGATCGCCCGGAATACTGGCAGAGTCACTACCACGGCGACGGCAACGCGCGCCGTCTGGCACGAGGCTACAGCTATTCCGATCGCGTTCGTTACTACTGGCCGGACGAACAGATTGATGACGCTTTCGAACGTCTGGTGCGCAATCTGGCGGACGAACCGATCCCGCTGCCGCTCATCAGCCAGTATTTGCCGTTGCAGTACGTCAAGGTTCGCGAGGGGGATCTCATCGCCACGCCGCGAGAACTTATCATCAGCCACATTCAGGACATACTGCAGCAGTATCACGCTGCCTGTCAGGGCATGACATCCCATAACAGATAACAACAAAGAGGAAAACGCGATGCCAAATATTGTTTTAAGCCGTATTGATGAACGTTTGATTCACGGTCAGGTTGGCGTGCAGTGGGTCGGATTTGCGGGGGCAAATCTGGTGCTGGTCGCCAACGATGAAGTGGCGGAAGACACCGTACAGCAGAATTTAATGGAAATGGTGCTGGCTGAAGGGATTGCCGTGCGCTTCTGGACGCTACAAAAAGTCATCGACAACATCCACCGCGCCGCCGACCGACAGAAAATTTTGCTGGTGTGCAGAACACCGGCCGATTTCCTCAAACTGGTTGAAGGTGGCGTTCCCGTCACGCGTATCAACGTAGGAAACATGCACTACGCCGAAGGTAAACAACAAATTGCCAAAACGGTTTCTGTCGACGCCAACGACATCAACGCTTTTAACGGCCTGAAGGCCGCTGGCGTGGAGTGTTTCGTTCAAGGGGTACCGACAGAGCCGGCTTTGGATCTCTTTAAACTGCTTTGAGGGATTCACAATGGAAATCAGTCTGTTGCAGGCTTTTGCTTTAGGTATCCTCGCCTTTATCGCTGGCCTGGATATGTTCAACGGTTTAACGCACATGCACCGCCCGGTGGTCCTTGGGCCGCTGGTCGGCCTGATTCTGGGCGATCTGCATACCGGTATTTTAACCGGCGGTACGCTGGAATTGGTATGGATGGGTCTGGCTCCGCTGGCAGGTGCCCAGCCGCCCAACGTCATTATCGGTACGATCGTGGGGACCACGTTTGCTATCACCACCGGCGTCAAACCTGATGTCGCGGTCGGCGTCGCCGTGCCGTTCGCCGTGGCGGTGCAAATGGGCATTACCTTCCTGTTCTCCGTGATGTCCGGCGTGATGTCCCGCTGCGACCGCATGGCGGCAAATGCCGACACCGACGGGATTGAACGGGTCAATTATCTGGCACTGCTGGCGTTAGGGATTTTCTACTTCCTCTGCGCGTTTCTGCCCATTTATTTCGGCGCGGAGCACGCGAAAACCGCCATTGACGTTCTGCCAGAGCGCCTGATTGACGGCCTGGGCGTTGCGGGCGGCATCATGCCAGCCATCGGCTTTGCCGTACTGCTGAAAATTATGATGAAAAACGTCTACATCCCGTACTTCATTATTGGTTTTGTTGCCGCGGCCTGGCTCAAGCTTCCGGTACTGGCTATCGCCGCCGCCGCTTTGGCCATGGCGCTGATTGATCTGCTACGTAAATCCCCAGAACCGACACAACCTGCGGCACAGAAAGAGGAATTCGAAGATGGCATCTAACCAACAGACCCTACCGACTGTTTCCGACAATGAAGAGACGCTGCTGACCGGCGTTAACGAAAACGTCTATGAAGATCAGAGCATTGGCGCTGAGCTGAGCAAAAAAGACATTAACCGCGTGGCCTGGCGCTCCATGCTGTTGCAGGCATCATTTAACTACGAGCGTATGCAGGCTTCCGGCTGGCTGTACGGCCTGCTGCCCGCGCTGAAAAAGATTCACACCAACAAACGCGACCTGGCACGCGCCATGAAAGGCCACATGGGTTTCTTCAACACCCACCCTTTCCTGGTGACGTTTGTTATTGGCATCATTCTGGCAATGGAGCGCTCGAAGCAGGACGTTAACAGTATTCAGAGTACCAAAATTGCCGTTGGCGCACCGCTGGGCGGGATTGGCGATGCCATGTTCTGGCTAACGCTGCTGCCTATCTGCGGCGGGATTGGCGCCAGCCTGGCGCTGCAGGGATCGATCCTTGGCGCCGTGGTGTTTATCGTGCTGTTTAACGTGGTGCATCTCGGCCTGCGCTTCGGCCTGGCGCACTATGCGTATCGCATGGGGGTTGCCGCCATTCCGCTTATCAAGGCGAACACCAAAAAAGTGGGTCACGCGGCCTCAATTGTGGGGATGACGGTGATTGGCGCGCTGGTCGCCACCTACGTTCGCCTCAACACGACGCTGGAAATCAAAGCCGGTGATGCGGTCGTCAAACTGCAGGCCGATGTTATCGATAAGCTGATGCCTGCGTTCTTACCGCTGGTGTATACCCTGACCATGTACTGGCTGGTGCGTCGCGGCTGGAGCCCACTGCGTCTTATCGCCATTACCGTCGTGCTCGGCGTGGTCGGTAAATTCTGTCACTTCCTGTAAAGCAAAAGAGGTTTGAGATGCTAGGTATTATTTTGACGGGGCACGGCGGTTTTGCCAGCGGAATGGAAAAAGCCATGAAGCAGATCCTGGGCGAGCAGCCGCAGTTTATCGCCATCGATTTTCCTGAAACCTCAACCACCGCGCTGCTCACCTCGCAGCTTGAGCAGGCGGTGGCAGAGCTGGATCCCCAGGGTGATATCGTTTTTCTGACCGACCTGCTCGGCGGCACGCCGTTTCGCGTGGCCTCGACGCTTGCCATGCAAAAAGCCGGAAGAGAAGTGATTACCGGCACCAACTTACAGCTGTTGCTGGAGATGGCGCTGGAGCGCGATGAATTGAACAGCGAGACGTTCCGTCTGCAGGCCCTTGAGTGCGGGCACCGCGGTTTGACCTGCCTGGTCGATGAGCTGGACCGCTGTCGCGAGGAGAGTCCCGTCGAGGAAGGAATATGACGCAAATTCTTCGCGCCCGACGCGTGCTGACGGAGCAAGGCTGGCTCGACGACCATCAGCTGCGTGTTGAAGAAGGCGCCATTACCGCAATCGAACCGATACCGGCAGGCATAACTCACCGCAACGCCGAGCTGCTGTGTCCGGCGTATATCGATATCCACGTCCACGGCGGTGCGGGCGTTGATGTCATGGACGACGCGCCGGACGCCCTCGATAAACTGGCGCGCCATAAGGCATGCGAAGGGGTAGCCAGCTGGCTACCCACCACCGTCACCGCACCGCTGGAGACGATTCACCGGGCGCTGGCGCGTATCGCCCAACGCTGTGATTCCGGTGAGCCGGGGGCACAGATACTGGGGAGCTACCTCGAAGGCCCGTATTTTACGCCGCAGAATAAGGGGGCACATCCTCCGGATCTGTTTCGGGAACTGAACCTGGCGGAACTGGATAAGCTGATTGCCATTTCCCGACAAACCCTGCGCGTCGTGGCGCTGGCACCGGAAAAGCCCGGCGCGCTACAGGCGATTATCCATCTGAAAAAACGGGGCATTCGGGTGATGTTAGGGCATAGCGCCGCCAGCTTTGAACAAACCCGCGCCGCTTTTGACGCGGGTGCCGACGGGCTGGTTCATTGCTACAACGGTATGACCGGTTTACATCACCGCGAACCGGGGATGGTCGGCACCGGGTTAACCGATACGCGAGCCTGGCTGGAGCTTATCGCCGATGGGCACCACGTTCACCCCGCCGCAATGAAGCTTTGCGGCTGCTGCGCCAGGGAGCGAGTGGTGCTGATTACCGACGCCATGCAGGCCGCCGGTATGCCCGATGGCCGATACACGCTATGCGGCGAGCAGGTGGAGATGCGTGCCGGGATCGTGAGGACCGCTTCCGGAGGGCTGGCGGGCAGCACGCTCTCGATCGATGCGGCGGTACGCAATATGGTCGAATTAACCGGCGTACTCCCCGAAGAGGCGATTCATATGGCGTCGCTGCATCCCGCCCGTTTGCTGGGCGTCGATGGCCAACTGGGATCGCTCAAGGTCGGCAAACGCGCCAGCATTATTGCACTCGATGGTGGACTGCACCTGCAGCACATCTGGATTCAGGGCCAACCTTTCTCGTTGTAGCACCTCCGTTTTCCTCAGGCCTTCGGTTTGTTACCGCAAGGCCTTTCTTTTCCTTTCTATGAAAAAGTATCCCTCTTATCGGAAAATATTTTAATCATTTAAATATCAATAACATAAATAAAACACCCCTCTTAAGATCATAATTTTCGTTTTATTTCTCATTCGATCGTTGAACTTTCGATTTCTTTTCTATAGATTTTAATCAACCGATAAAGTGAACAAGTGAAACGAAACGAAAGATAGCGACCTATTGCCAGCGTCTGATGTGGAATTTACAAGACTAAGGACTTACGTTATGCCAGAAACCTATATCTCCGCCGCCTCGACAACCGGTACCTGGACAGAGGAAGAGATCCGCCAGCAGCCCGCGAGTTGGATCCGTTCACTGAAAAATATTGATGCGATACGATCGACCATTGATGCTTTTCTGACACCGCTGTTACGCAAAACCGATCTGCGAATCGTACTGACCGGGGCCGGAACGTCGGCATTTATTGGCGAAACCATCGCCCCATGGCTTTCCCGTCACACTGGGAAAAATATCAGCGCCGTCCCCACCACCGACCTCGTCACCAATCCAATGGACTACCTGAACCCGGCACATCCGCTGCTGCTGGTGTCATTTGCCCGCTCGGGCAACAGCCCGGAGAGCGTGGCTGCCGTTGAGCTGGCAAACCAGTTCGTTCCTGAGTGCTACCACCTGTCAATTACCTGTAACGAAGCGGGCAGCCTGTACCAAAATCTGGTCGACAGCGATAACGCTTTCGCCCTGCTGATGCCGGCCGAAACGCACGATCGCGGCTTTGCCATGACCAGCAGTATCACCACCATGATGGCAAGCTGCCTGGCGGTATTCGCGCCGGAGGTTTTCAACAGCCAGACCTTCCGTGACGTGGCCGATCGCAGCCAGGCGATCCTCGACTCGCTCGGCGATTTTAGCCAGGGGGTCTTTGGCGACGGCGCCTGGAAGCGCATCGTCTATCTGGGCAGCGGCGGATTACAAGGTATCGCGCGTGAGTCTGCGCTGAAGGTGCTGGAGCTAACCGCTGGCAAACTGGCGGCCTTCTACGACTCGCCAACCGGTTTCCGCCACGGACCAAAATCGCTGGTCGATAGCGAAACGCTTATCGTGGTGTACATCTCCAGCCACCCTTACACGCGCCAGTACGACCTGGATCTGCTGGCGGAACTGCGCCGCGATCGTCAGGCAATGCGCGTGGTCGCGATTGCGGCGGAAACGGATGCCATCATCGAAGCCGGCCCGCATATCCTGCTGCCCCCTTCCCGTTCGTTTATCGACATGGAACAGGCGTTCTGTTTCCTGATGTACGCCCAGGTCTTTGCGCTGACTCAGTCGATTCATGTTGGCAATACGCCAGATACCCCCTCTGCCAGCGGCACGGTTAATCGTGTGGTGCAAGGCGTGATTATTCATCCGTGGCAGGCTTAAGAGGATCTCCTTATGAGCATTATCTCAACGAAATATCTTTTGCAGGATGCGCAGGCCAACGGCTACGCCGTACCGGCGTTTAACATCCACAACGCCGAAACGATCCAGGCGATCCTCGAGGTGTGCAGCGAAATGCGCTCACCCGTGATCCTCGCGGGGACACCCGGCACGTTTAAACATATTGCCCTGGAGGAGATCTACGCCCTGTGCAGCGCGTATTCGATCACTTACGACATGCCGCTGGCGCTGCATCTCGATCATCATGAATCGTTGGAGGACATTCGCCGTAAGGTTCACGCCGGCGTGCGCAGCGCGATGATCGATGGCAGCCACTATCCGTTTGAACAAAACGTGAAGCTGGTGAAATCGGTGGTCGATTTCTGCCACCTCAACGATTGCAGCGTTGAGGCCGAATTGGGCCGTCTGGGCGGGGTAGAAGACGACATGAGCGTCGATGCTGAAAGCGCGTTTCTCACCGACCCACAGGAAGCGAAACGCTTTGTTGAGCTGACCGGCGTTGACAGCCTTGCCGTGGCTATCGGCACGGCACATGGCCTGTATACCAAACGGCCAAAAATCGACTTCCAGCGGCTGGCTGAAATCCGGGAAGTTGTGACGGTACCGCTGGTGTTACATGGCGCGAGTGATGTGCCGGATGAGTATGTTCGTCGCACCATCGAGCTGGGCGTCTGCAAAGTTAACGTCGCCACCGAGTTGAAGATCGCCTTCTCTGACGCCGTCAAAGCCTGGTTTGCTGAAAATCCGCAGGGCAACGATCCGCGCTTTTACATGCGGGTTGGTATGGACGCCATGAAAGAGGTGGTGAGAAACAAAATCGCCGTCTGCGGCTCGGCGAATCGATTACGGCTACCGGCGGAGGCCTGATCCGACAGCGTATTACAGCAATATCTCAAAATAACTATAAGCCTCGCAAATATGAAGGCGCGTCCTTAAACCGGGTAGCGCCTTCCATTATCCTAAAAATCCGAGGGTCCCTACATGACACAGAAAAAATCTTTTAAGTCAAAATCATGGGAGTTTTTCCAAAGCCTGGGAAAAACCTTTATGTTCCCGGTTTCTCTTCTTGCCTTTATGGGATTGCTGCTGGGTATCGGTAGTTCAGTCACCAGCCCTTCCACCATTACGAGTTTTCCCTTTCTGGGCGGCGAATTTACCCAGTTGACCTTTGGCTTTATCGCTATGGTCGGTGGCTTTGCTTTTACCTATCTGCCGCTAATGTTTGCTATGGCGATCCCCATGGGGCTTGCCAAACGCAACAAGGCGGTCGCCGCCTTTGCCGGATTCGTTGGCTACATGCTGATGAATATGAGCATTAACTATTACCTGACGGCCACCCACCAGCTTGCCGACCCCGCCACCATGAAACAGGTGGGACAATCGATCGTGCTGGGCATTCAAACCCTGGAGATGGGGGTTCTGGGCGGCATTGTGGTTGGGGTTATCACCTATTTTCTGCACGAGCGTTTTCAGGACACGGTTCTGCATGACGCCTTCGCCTTCTTTAGCGGCATTCGTTTCGTGCCGATCATTACCGCGCTCACTCTATCGCTGGTGGGTTTGTTCATTCCTCTTCTGTGGGAATACGTCGCGCTGGGCATCGCGGGTATTGGGCATATCATCCAGAGCACCAGCGTTTTCGGCCCCTTCCTCTACGGCGTGGGCGTACTGCTGCTGAAACCTTTTGGTCTGCACCACATCCTGCTGGCGATGGTGCGTTTTACCCCCGCTGGTGGCATTGAAATGGTGAATGGCCATGAGGTCGCCGGGGCGCTGAATATCTTCTACGCCGAGCTTAAAGCCGGCCTGCCGTTTAGCCCGCACGTTACCGCGTTTCTGTCGCAAGGGTTTATGCCGACCTTTATCTTCGGTTTACCCGCCGTGGCTTACGCCATCTACCGCACCGCGCGTCCGGAAAATCGGCCGGTCATTAAGGGGTTGCTGCTTTCCGGCGTGCTGGTTTCCGTCGTCACCGGTATTTCAGAGCCGATTGAGTTTCTGTTCCTGTTTATCGCTCCCGCGCTTTACGCCTTCCATATCGTCATGTCTGGCCTGGCGCTGATGGTAATGGCCCTGTTGGGAGTGACCATCGGCAATACCGACGGCGGCATTCTGGATCTGCTGATTTTCGGCGTGATGCAGGGAATGTCGACCAAATGGTATCTGCTGTTCCCGGTCGGTATTGCCTGGTTTGCCATCTACTTCTTTGTCTTCCGCTGGTACATCCTCAAACACGACATCAAAACGCCGGGCCGCGAGGTGGATACTCAGGGTGCGCAGCAAGCCGTCGAGGCGAACACCCGCGCGCGTGGAAAATCAAAATACGATCATGGTCTTATCCTGCGTGCGCTCGGCGGTAAAGAGAACATTGAGTCGCTTGATAACTGTATTACCCGCTTGCGTCTGGTGGTGAAAGATATGGGCCTTATCGATCAACAGGCGCTGAAAGCGGCAGGCGCGTTGTCGGTGGTGGTGCTTGATGCTCACAGCGTGCAGGTGATCATCGGCCCGCAGGTACAGAGCGTCAAAACCGGCATTGAAGCCTTAATTTAACAGGGGGAGTGATGTTTGATTTCGACAAAATCATCGAGCGCCAAAGTGATAAGTGCCGTAAATGGGACCATGCCTTTGTGTGCTCGCGTTTCGGTGACGTCCCGGAGTCCTTTATCCCCCTGTGGATAGCCGATATGGATTTCACCTCGCCGCCTGCGGTGATTGACGGCTTCCGGCGCATCGTGGAACACGGCACCTTTGGCTATACCTGGTGCTTTGACGAATTCTACGACGCGGTTATCGCCTTCCAGCGCAAACGTCATCAGGTTGAGGTAGAAAAGTCGTGGATCACGCTAACCTATGGCACCGTCTCCACGCTGCACTACACGGTTCAGGCGTTCTGCAAACCGGGTGACAGCGTGATGATGAATACGCCGGTCTACGATCCTTTTGCGATGGCGGCACAGCGCCAGGGCGTGCAGGTACTTGCTAACCCGCTGCGCGTGGAAGACAACCGCTATCAGCTTGATTTTAATCTGATAGAAGAACAGCTCAAAACCCACCGTCCAACGCTGTGGTTCTTCTGCTCGCCGCATAACCCGTCCGGCAGGATCTGGCGCGCGGAAGAGATACGCCAGGTGTCCGATCTCTGTCAACGCTACGGCACGATTCTGGTGGTCGATGAGGTTCACGCTGAGCACATTCTGGATGGCAAATTCGTCAGTTGTCTCACCTCTGGCTGTGCCGCACAGGACAACCTGATCGTGCTCACGTCCCCCAACAAAGCGTTCAATCTGGGCGGGCTGAAAACCTCCTACTCCATGATTCCGAACGACTCGCTGCGCCAGCGCTTCCGCCAGCAGCTTGAGAAGAACTCCATTACCTCGCCCAATATGTTCGGGGTATGGGGAATTATTCTGGCCTATCAACACGGTCTGCCCTGGCTCGACGCGCTGAACGGTTATCTGCAAGGCAACGCCCGGTATCTGGCGGATGCCATCCAGACCCACTTCCCGGCGTGGAAGATGATGAACCCGGAATCGTCGTATCTGGCATGGATAGACGTGAGCGCGGATGACCGTAGCGCAACGCAGCTAACCCAACATTTCGCACGGCAGGCGGGCGTGGTCATAGAAGACGGCAGCCACTATGTACAAAACGGCGAAAACTACCTGCGGATTAATTTTGGCACCCAGCGCTACTGGCTGGAGCAGTCCATTAACCGAATGCTGAAAAATAACAAATAAGGATCTTACCCCGATGAAGAAAGCGCTCACTCTCTCACTGCTGGCTCTCTGTGTTTCTCATGGCGCAGTGGCGGCAAATTACGCCCTCAATAACGACAATATTGCCCTCTCGTTTGATGATACAAACTCAACGGTCGTGGTGAAGGACAACAGGGCTAACCATCCGCTCACGCCGCAGGAGTTGTTCTTTCTGACGCTACCGGATGAGAGCAAAATCCACACCGCGGATTTCAAAATCAAGCACGTTGAAAAACAGGACAACGCGATTGTTATCGACTTTACGCACCCGGATTTTAACGTCATGGTGAAGCTGAACCTGGTGAAGGGAAAATACGCCAGCATCGGCTACACCATTGCCGCCGTTGGGCAGCCGCGAGACGTCGCTAAAATCACCTTCTTCCCAACCAAAAAGCAGTCTCAGGCACCTTACGTAGACGGCGCAATCAATAGCTCACCGATCGTTGCCGACTCGTTCTTTATCCTGCCGGATAAACCGATCGTGAATACCTACGCCTATGAAGCCACCACCAATCTCAACGTAGAACTGAAAACGCCGATTCAGCCAGAGACGCCGGTCAGCTTTACCACCTGGTTCGGCACTTTCCCGGAGACCAGCCAGCTACGCCGTAGCGTGAACCAGTTTATTAATGACGTACGTCCACGGCCCTACAAGCCTTATCTGCACTACAACAGCTGGATGGATATCGGCTTTTTCACTCCGTACACCGAACAGGATGTGCTGGGGCGGATGGACGAGTGGAACAAGGAGTTCATTGCGGGCCGCGGCGTGGCGCTGGACGCTTTCCTGCTGGACGATGGCTGGGACGATCTGACCGGACGCTGGCTATTTGGCCCGGCATTCAGCAACGGTTTTAGCAAAGTACGAGAAAAAGCCGACAGCCTGCACAGCTCCGTTGGGCTATGGCTTTCACCGTGGGGCGGCTACAACAAACCGCGCGACGTTCGCGTTTCGCATGCAAAAGAGTATGGGTTCGAAACCGTGGACGGCAAGCTGGCGCTGTCGGGAGCGAACTACTTTAAAAACTTCAATGAGCAGATCATCAAGCTTATCAAAAACGAGCACATTACCTCGTTTAAGCTCGACGGAATGGGTAACGCCAGTTCGCATATCAAGGGCAGCCCGTTCGCCTCAGATTTTGATGCGTCAATCGCCCTGCTGCACAATATGCGCAGCGCAAACCCGAATCTGTTTATCAACCTGACCACCGGCACCGACGCCAGCCCCTCCTGGCTGTTCTACGCCGATTCAATCTGGCGTCAGGGGGATGACATCAACCTGTATGGTCCCGGCACGCCGGTGCAGCAGTGGATGACCTACCGCGATGCCGAGACGTACCGCTCCATTGTCCGTAAAGGCCCTCTGTTCCCGCTGAACTCGCTGATGTACCACGGGATAGTCAGCGCCGAGAATGCCTATTACGGGCTAGAGAAGGTGCAAACGGACAGCGATTTTGCCGATCAGGTCTGGAGCTACTTCGCGACCGGCACCCAGCTGCAGGAGCTGTATATTACCCCATCCATGCTGAACAAGGTGAAGTGGGACACGCTGGCGAAGGCTGCAAAATGGTCGAAGGAAAATGCCAGCGTGCTGGTTGATACCCACTGGATTGGCGGCGACCCGACGGCGCTTGCCGTGTACGGCTGGGCATCCTGGAGCAAAGACAAAGCCATTCTCGGTTTGCGCAACCCATCGGATAAGCCACAAACCTACTATCTGGATTTGGCGAAGGATTTCGAAATACCGGCAGGAGACGCGGCGCAGTTTAGTCTGAAAGCGGTATACGGCAGCAATAAAACCGTGCCCGTTGAGTATAAAAACGCGACGGTGATTACGTTGCAGCCGCTGGAAACGCTGGTGTTTGAGGCGGTGCCCGTTAACTAAACGCTTGTCCCGATGAGCAGGCCGGGTAAGGCGCAAGCGCCACCCGGCAAAACCGGCAGCAGGGGCTTATTCCCCCTGCTGTTCCAGCGCATACTTATACAACGCATTCTTCTTCACGCCGTGGATCTCCGCCGCCAGCGCCGCCGCTTTCTTCAACGGCAGCTCAGCCTGCAACAACGCCAGCGTTCGCAGCGCATCGGCGGGCAGTTCGTCGTCCTGGGCTTTATGGCCTTCGACAATCAGCACCATCTCGCCTTTACGACGGTTTTCATCTTCTTTGACCCACGCCAGCAGTTCGCCGACCGGCGCACCGTGGATGGTTTCCCAGGTTTTGGTCAGCTCGCGCGCCAGCACCACGTAGCGGGATTCGCCCCATACGGCGACCATATCTTCCAGGCTATCGAGCAGACGGTGGGTGGATTCGTAGAAAATTAGCGTGCGCGGCTCGGCTTCAATCGCCTTCAGCGCATCACGACGGCCTTTGGACTTCGCCGGTAAGAAACCTTCATAGCAAAAACGATCGGACGGCAGACCGGCGGCGCTGAGCGCGGCAATCGCGGCGCATGGGCCAGGCAGCGGCACGACGCGAATCCCCGCTTCACGGCAGGTGCGCACCAGGTGATAGCCAGGATCGTTGATCAGCGGCGTACCCGCGTCAGAAACCAGCGCAATGTTCTGACCCTCTTTCAGCTTCGCCACCAGCGTCTCGGCTTTTTGTTGCTCATTGTGATCGTGTAAAGCAAACAAACGGGCGTTAATCGCGAAGTGTTGCAGCAATAAACCTGTGTGCCGCGTGTCTTCAGCCGCAATTAAATCAACAGCTTGCAATACTTCGAGCGCTCGTTGGGTAATATCAGCCAAATTTCCGATAGGAGTAGGTACAATAAAGAGTTGGCCTTGAGAATTATCCGCCGATTCGTGTTGTTTCATTGTTTCGTCCGTATTGCCGATTTAATATTGAGCATTGCGTAAAAAATATCACTGGATACAGAATGGTACCCTCAACATTTTCTCGTATGAAAGCCGCGCGTTGTCTGCCGGTTATCCTGGCTGCGCTGATTTTCGCAGGCTGTGGAATCCAGCAACCTGCCGATCAGAGTGCCGCCCAGCTTCAGGGCGCGACGCAGGCTGATTCCGGCTTTTACCTGCAGCAGATGCAGCAAAGTTCGAATGATAGCAAGACCAACTGGCAATTACTCGCCATTCGTGCACTGCTGAAAGAAGGTAAAAGCCAGCAGGCGCTGGAACTGTACAACCAGCTGCCGAAAGAACTGAATGCCGTTCAGCGTCAGGAACAGTCTCTGCTGGCCGTTGAAATCAAGCTTGCGCAGAAAGATTACGCCGGCGCTCAGGCGCTGCTGCAGCCGCTGAAAGCCGAAGATTTCGACAGCGTTCGCCAGGCCCGCTTCTGGCAGGATACCATCACCGCCGAGCAGGGTAAGCCCTCTCTGACGCTGCTGCGCGCCCTGATTGCTCAGGCGCCTCTGTTAACCACCCAGCAGGAAAAACAGCAGAATAGCGACGCCACCTGGCAAGCGCTCTCCGCTATGACCCAGCAGCAAGCCAACGCGCTGGTGATCAACGCCGATGAGAACGATCTGCAAGGCTGGCTGGATCTGCAACGCATGTGGTTTGATAACCGTAACGATCCGGACATGCTGAAGGCAGGCATCAAAGACTGGCAGACGCGCTATCCGCAGAATCCGGGCGCGAAGATTCTGCCGTCGCAACTGGCCAACGTGCAGAACTTCAAACCGGCGTCGGTCAATAAAATCGCCCTGCTGCTGCCGTTAAGCGGCCAGGCATCGGTCTTTGGCCGCACCATTCAGCAAGGTTTTGAAGCCGCGAAAAACGGCGCCACGCCGGTTAACGGCAGCGCCGTCCCGGAGCAGGTTGCTCAGGCGGCCTCTACGCCCGTCGTCAGCCCGTCACAGGCTGAAATCAGCGATCTGACCAGCCCGCAAACCCAGGCGCCGGTACAAGCATCGGCCACCGATGCGCCGGTTCAGGCCGCAGCACAGCCGGAAGAAGCCGCTGAACAGGCGACTACAGCACCAACGGCAGCGCCAGCGCCTGCTCCACAGCCGCAGGCCGTTGCCAGCGTGGCGGCGAATCCCTCCGCCGAGCTGAAAATTTACGACACCTCGTCTCAGCCGTTAAACCAGATTCTGGCGCAGGCGCAGCAGGATGGCGTTAGCCTGGTGGTCGGCCCGCTGTTGAAAAACAACGTCGACGAGATGCTGAAAAGCAACACGACACTCAACGTGCTGGCGCTGAATCAGCCGGAGTCGGTGACGAGCCGCGCCAATATCTGCTACTTCGCCCTGTCACCGGAAGATGAAGCTCGCGACGCCGCGCGCCACATTCACGACCAGGGTAAACAGTCGCCGCTGCTGCTGGTGCCGCGTAACGCGCTCGGTGAACGCGTCACTCAGGCCTTTGCCGATGAATGGCGTCAACTGGGCGGCGGTACTGTACTGCAACAGAAATTTGGTTCGCTCTCTGAACTGCGCGGCGGCGTCAACGGCGGTTCCGGCATCTCGCTGTCGGGTACACCGGTGGCCTCAACCCAGCCGCAGCCGCAGAGCGTCACCATCGGCGGGCTGACCATTCCGGCCGCGCCAACCGATGCGCAAATCACCGGCAGCAGCAAAGTCGATGCCGCCTATATTCTGGCAACACCGGAAGAAATCGCCTTTATCAAGCCGATGATCGCGATGCGTAACGGTAGCCAGAGCGGTGCGATGCTGTACGCCAGCTCGCGCAGCGCGCAGGGTACCGCAGGCCCGGACTTCCGTCTGGAGATGGAAGGTTTACAGTACAGCGAGATCCCGATGCTGGCTGGCAGCAACCCGGCGCTGATGCAGCAGGCGCTGCGTGCGGTCAACAACGACTACTCGCTGGCCCGCCTGTACGCGATGGGCGTTGACGCCTGGGCGCTGGCCAATCATTTCTCTCAGATGCGCGGCGTACCGGGCTTTGAGCTGAACGGCAACACCGGCGATCTGAGCGCCAACCAGGACTGCGTGATTAACAGGAAGTTATCATGGCTCAAATACCAGCAGGGGCAAATCGTCCCGGCAAGCTAACCACGAAACAGACCGGTGATGCCGCAGAACTGCGCGCGCGTCGCTGGCTGGAGCGTCAGGGGCTATGCTTTATCGCCGCCAACGTGCATGAGCGCGGCGGCGAAATCGATCTGATTATGCGCGAAGGGGCGGTGACGGTATTTGTTGAAGTGCGTTACCGCGCGTCCAGTACGTTTGGCGGCGCAGCCGCCAGCGTGACCCGCAGCAAACAGAACAAACTGTTACAGACTGCCCGTTTGTGGCTCGCCCGCCACAATGGGAGTTTTGACACTGTGGATTGCCGTTTCGATGTGGTAGCCTTCACGGGCAATGAGATCGAATGGTTTCAAAACGCTTTTAGCTTATAGAATGTAAAGGGATATCGTGCTCGAAAGAATCAAAGTGTGCTTCACTGAAAGCATCCAGACCCAAATCGCCGCGGCGGAAGCGCTCCCGGACGCTATCTCGCGAGCTGCGATGACCCTGGTACAATCGCTGCTTAACGGCAACAAAATTCTCTGTTGTGGTAACGGTTCATCCGCGGCCAATGCACAGCATTTTGCGGCCTGCATGATTAACCGTTATGAAACTGAGCGTCCCGGTCTACCTGCGATTGCACTTAATACCGATAACGTGGTCTTAACGGCAATCGCCAACGATCGCCTGCATGATGAAATCTATGCCAAGCAGGTGCGCGCGTTGGGTCATGCTGGCGATGTGCTGCTGGCCATCTCAACGCGCGGCAACAGCCGCGATATCGTAAAAGCGGTTGAAGCCGCCGTGACCCGCGACATGACCATCGTGGCCCTGACGGGCTATGACGGCGGCGAGCTGGCCGGTTTACTGGGCCAGCAGGATGTGGAAATTCGCATCCCGTCGCACCGCAGCGCGCGCATTCAGGAAATGCACATGCTCACGGTGAACTGTCTGTGCGATTTAATTGATAACACCCTTTTCCCACACCAGGACGACTAAGGAGAACACATGAAGGTAATTTCGACCCTCGCGGTCCTTATTTCCGCACTGCTGCTCCAGGGATGCATTGCCGCCGCCGTTGTTGGCACCGCGGCAGTGGGGACCAAAGCCGCAACAGACCCGCGCACGGTGGGAACTCAGGTGGACGACAGCACGCTGGAAGTTCGCGTCAACAGCGCATTGTCGAAGGATGAACAGATTAAGAAAGAAGCGCGTATCAACGTGACCGCATATCAGGGCAAAGTGCTGCTGACCGGTCAGGCGCCGGATCTCAGCCTCGCCAACCGCGCGAAGCAGATTGCCGTTGGCGTTGATGGGGCCACCGAAGTGTTTAACGAAGTCCGTCAGGGCCAGCCGATTAGCCTGGGCACCTCTTCGTCAGACACCTGGATAACCACCAAAGTCCGCTCGCAGCTGTTGACCAGCGATCAGGTGAAATCCTCGAACGTGAAGGCCACCACTGAGAACGGTGAAGTGTTCCTGATGGGCCTGGTAACCGACCGTGAAGGCAAAGCCGCGGCCGACATCGCCAGCCGCGTGAGCGGCGTGAAGCGCGTTACCACCGCGTTTACCTACATTCAGTAATCCGCACCATGGCCCGGCTAATTCACTGTCGGGCCATTTCTCTTAGCTGACGCGACGACAAAATCGTCACCGGGGACACGCCCGGATTCTTTGCCGTGCTCAGCATGGCTTTCGCCACATCCAGTGCTGCAATCGACTTCCAGTTTCCCGGCAGCAAACTAAACAGCGGTGCCAGCAGGCGCTCGTTTAAGCGCGGCGTACCGCGTTCACCCAGCAGCATTGAGGGGCGAGCCAGGGTGAGCCGCGGCCAGCCTTGTTCAATCAGCGCCGATTCCATCTGACCTTTCACACGGTTATAGAAAAACGGTGAATTCGCGTTTGCCCCCATCGCGCTCACCACCAGCAGTTGCTGCGCGCCGAGGCGTAAACCGGTCTGAGCCGTTTCCAACACCAGATCGTAGTCGACATGGCTGAACGCGGCCTTTGAGCCCGCATCGCGTATCGTGGTGCCAAGGCAGCAAAATACGGTATCGATGGGTGAGGTGACCTGCGCGAGCGCGGCGCTGAGATCCGGGTCATGCGGATTCTCAATGCCGAATGCGTGCTCCAGCGGACGGCGCGTAGGCGCAACAATCGATTCCACCTGCGCCTCGCGGCGCAGCAGGTTTAGTAAGTGCCCACCAACAAGGCCAGTGGCACCGGTAATGAGGACGTGATGCATAAGGGTCTCCCTATTCCCTGATATCGAAGGGTTCACCGCGCGTAGGCCGGATAAGGCGTTTACGCCGCCATCCGGCAATGTACTCCGTGACTGCCGGATAGCGATGCGCTTATCGGGCCTACGCGCGTCAATCGCACACTTTATTGGCTACGTTTGTGGCGATACAACCATATCAATTTATAGGCAGCCGGAATGATAAACAACGACAGCAGCGGCGCGGTAATCATCCCGCCAATCATCGGCGCGGCAATACGGCTCATCACTTCTGAACCCGCGCCCGTCCCCCACAGTATGGGCAATAACCCGGCAATAATCACGGCGACGGTCATTGCTTTTGGCCGAACGCGCAGCACCGCACCGTGATACAGCGCGTCGTCCAGGCCCTGCTCGGTGAAGGTTTCCGCGCGCTGGAGCTTAGGATCGGCCTCAACGGCGTGGCGCAAATACATCAGCATCACCACGCCAAACTCCGCGGCGACCCCGGCCAGAGCGATAAACCCGGTACCGGTCGCCACCGACATATGAAACGCCTGCCAGTAGAGGAACCAGATCCCGCCCACCAGCGCAAACGGCAGGCTCATCAGAATCAGCACCGCTTCTTCCACCCGACGGAAAGCCAGATAGAGCAGAATGAAGATAATCATTACCGTCATTGGCACCATCAACTTGAGCTTCTTATTGGCATGCTCCAGCAGTTCAAACTGCCCGGAGAAGGCCACGCTGGTGCCAGGCTTCAGGGTCACATTCTGGCTAATGGCCGTCTGCAGGTCATGCACTACCGAAACCATATCGCGGTCGCGCGCGTCGATGTAGATCCAGCTCGCCGGGCGGGCGTTTTCCGTTTTCAGCATCGTCGGCCCGGATACCACCTGTACTTTCGCCACGTCGCCCAGCGTGATCTGCTGCCTGGCGGGCGTCAGAATCGGTAGCTGGCGTAAGGCCGTCGGGCCGTCGCGGAAACCTTGCGGGTAGCGAATGTTGATCGGGTAACGCGCTACCCCCTCGACGGTTTCGCCCACCATCGCTCCGCCGATCGCCGACGAAACGAACAGCTGCACATCGCCCACGGTCATGCCGTAACGTGCGGCTTTCTGCCGGTCAATATCGACATCGATATAGCGCCCGCCTTCCAGCCGCTCCGCCAGCGCGGAGACGACGCCAGGCACCGTTTTCGCCACGGTTTCAATGCGCTGCGCCGCGTCGTCGATATCCGCCAGCGAAGTGCCCGAAACTTTAATGCCAATCGGGCTTTTGATACCGGTCGAGAGCATATCAATACGGTTACGAATCGGCGGCACCCACAGGTTCGCCAGCCCCGGCAGGCGCACGGTGGCGTCAAGCTCGTCGATGATTTTGTCGAGGGTCATCCCAGGCCGCCACTGGTCCTGCGGCTTGAGCTGGATGGTGGTTTCAATCATCTCCAGCGGCGCGGAGTCGGTCGCGGTTTCCGCTTTCCCGGCTTTGCCGAACACCGATGCGACCTCCGGCACCGTTTTAATCAGCTTATCGGTTTGCTGTAGCAGCACCGCCGCCTGTCCCGGCGAAATACCCGGCAGCGTCGAGGGCATATACAGCAGATCGCCTTCGTTGATCTTCGGCAGAAACTCGCCGCCCACCTTGCTCAGCGGCCAGATAACGGTAAACATCGACAGCACGGCGACCAGCAGCGTCAGCTTCGGCCACTTCAGCACCTTCAGCAGCAGCGGGTGATAAAGGGCAATCAGAAAACGGTTTAGCGGGTTGCGCGATTCTGCCGGAATTTTTCCCTTAATCCAGAACCCCATCAGGATCGGAATCACCACAATCGCCAGCGCCGCCGCCCCGGCCATGGCGTAGGTTTTGGTAAACGCCAGCGGGCCAAACAGTCGCCCTTCCTGGCCTTCCAGCGTAAAGATGGGAATAAACGACAGGGTGATAATCAGCAGGCTGATAAACAGCGCCGGCCCCACCTCGACCGCCGCATCGGTAATCTCTTTCCAGCGCGTGGCGTTGTCCATTTTTTCATCGGGATGCGCTTCCTGCCAGTGCTCCAGCCGCTTGTGGGCGTTTTCAATCATCACGATCGCCGCGTCCACCATCGCCCCGACCGCGATAGCGATGCCGCCAAGCGACATGATGTTAGCGTTCAGCCCCTGGAAGTGCATGACGATAAAGGCAATGCACAGCCCCAGCGGCAGCGAGACGATCGCCACCAGCGCCGAACGCACGTGCCAGAGAAACAGCGCGCAAACCACCGCCACCACGATAAATTCTTCAATCAGCTTTGAACGCAGGTTATCGATCGCGCGGTCAATCAGCTGGCTGCGGTCGTAGGTCGTGACGACTTCAACGCCTTCCGGCAGGCTTTTTTGCAGCGTGGCGAGCTTCTCTTTCACCGCCGTAATCACTTCACGAGCATTCTTACCAGAACGCAGCAGCACCACGCCGCCCGCCACTTCACCTTCGCCGTTCAGTTCGGCGATACCGCGGCGCATTTCCGAGCCAATCTGTACCCGCGCGACATCTTTCAGATAGATCGGTACGCCGTTATCCCCGGCTTTCAGGACGATATGGTTAAAGTCTTCCAGGCTTTTCAGGTAGCCGGTGGCGCGCACCATGTATTCCGCTTCGGCCATCTCGACCGATGAACCACCCGCTTCCTGGTTGGAGGTGGTCAGCGCCTGTTTAACCTCGCCAAGGCTGATGCCGTATTGGGCGAGCTTCATCGGGTCGACCTGCACCTGATACTGCTTCACCACGCCGCCCACCGACGCCACTTCGGCAACGTTAGGGATGGTTTTCAGCTCGTACTTCAGGAACCAGTCCTGCAACGAACGCAGCTCGGCGAGATCGTGCTTGCCGCTTTTGTCCACCAGCGCGTACTCAAAGATCCAGCCGACGCCGGTGGCATCCGGCCCAATCTCCGAGCTGACGCCCTGCGGCAGTTTGCCCTGCACCTGATTGAGGTACTCCAGCACGCGCGATCGCGCCCAGTACAGATCCGTCCCGTCTTCAAAAATGACGTACACGTAGGAATCACCAAACTGCGAGAACCCGCGCACGGTCTTCGCGCCCGGCACGGACAGCATGGTGGTGGTCAGCGGGTAGGTGACCTGATTTTCCACAATCTGCGGCGCTTGCCCCGGATAGCTGGTTTTGACAATCACCTGAACATCAGAGAGATCCGGCAGCGCATCCACTGGCGTATTGACGATCGTCCAGCCGCCCCAGACGCTGAGAAACAGTACCCCCATCATCACCAGAAAACGGTTGGCGACCGAACGCCGGATAATCCATTCAATCATCACCGTCTCCTTAATGCCCGGCATGAGGGTCAGCGGTATGGCGCATACGATCCAACGCGCCGCTGATATTGGCTTCTGAGTCAATCAGGAACAGCCCGTTCAGCACCACCGACTCTCCTTCCGCCAGGCCGCTGGCCACGCCCGTCTGCTGCTGTGACGCATGCAGCACCTGAATTTTCTTCGGTATAAATTCACCGTTGCTGGCCACGGTAATCACCCGCTGTTCATCGCCGGTATCGATCACCGCCTGCGATGGAATCAGCAGCATTTCGTCGCTTTGCGTGTTCAGCTTCAGGTAGGCATTCATCCCCGGCTTCAGCAGTTCATCCGGGTTGTTAACCTGCATACGCACCTGCACGGTACGGGTGGTTGGGTCGACGCTGGGCAAAATGGACCATTTTTGGATCGGGAAGGTTTTATCGGGATAGGCCGGGATCGCCACCCTGAACTGCGTCGAATCCTTCAGCAGCCAGGCCTTGGATTCCGGTACAGCGGCGCTGATCCACACCGGATCCATACCCTGTATCTGCGCCACGACGTTATCTTTGGCGATGTTCATTCCGCTTTTCAGACTAAAGGCGGTGAGCACACCGTCAATCGGCGCGTTGAGAGTAAAGCGCGTTTGTACCCGGCGGGTCGTGCGCATCCGCTGGATGTCCGACTCCGGCATCCCCGCCAGACGCAGCCGTTCCAGCACGCCCTCCAGCTGCGTTGCCGTACCGCCGGAGCTGGCCAGCAGCAGATATTCGCTCTGCGCCTCCACCCACGATGGAATCGTCACTTCCACCAGCGGCGCGCCTTTGCGTACCTTGTCACCGACCGTAAGCGGATACACCTTCTCGATAAAGCCTTCAGCGCGCGCTTGCACAATAACGAACTGGTATTCGTTATAGCTGACGTTCGCCGGCAGCGTCTGGCTGTAGGTCAGCCGCCCTTTCGTCACCGGCGCGGTACGCATGCCCAGATTGTGCACCTGAGTGGGATCGATACGTACGCCATTCGTGGAGGTCTCGCCCCCTTCATCGGCGTACTTGGCCACCAGGTCCATATCCATAAACGGCGATTTGCCCGGTTTATCAAAGCGCACATCGGGCTTCATCGGATCGTACCAGTAGAGCACTTTACGCTCGGCTGGCTCGGCCTTAACCTGCGCGTCAGTGGCCGTCAGGCGGCTTATCGCCGCCGTTGCCAGCCCGCCAATCAGCAGGCTACAGACGATCGCCGCGCTATATTTTAATTGAGCTTTTGTCATGGCCATCAGCGCGTTTTAATATCCTGAAGAAGGGAGATATTCCCCTGCTGGACGAAGCTGAAATCCACGCGGCTGCCCTCTTTGAGCTGCTCAATCGCTGGCGTCGGTTCGCTGTAGGTAAAACGCATGGTCATCGCGGGCCAGTTAACTTCCGCGATTGCTTCATGTTCAATGGTGATTTTCTTCGCCTCCGTATCAATCAACTTCACGACGCCGGTGCCTTTAATCACCGCCGGTTGCGCGCTCATATCCATCATTTGCCCATGCCCGTCATGCTGCATTTCCGCCGCCTGAACCTGCATCGCCATAACCATAAAAATACCGCCGAGTAGAGTAGTGAATTGACGCATTATTGAAGACTCCTGAATAAGGGTTAAGCTTTCCAACCGCCGCCAAGGGCGGTGAATAAATTGATTTCGTTGACCTGTTGGGAATAAATCAAATCGAGAATGGCCTGCTGCGTGGCGAATATTGAACGCTCGGCGTCGAGCACTTCGATATAGCTCACCGTACCGCTGGCATATAACGCGCGCGCGCGTTGTAAGGTAATTTGCAGCGACGCTAAATAACGCTGCTGGGCCACGAATTGCCCCTGAAGGCTGTCGCGCAGCGAGAGCGCATCCGCCACCTCTTTAAAGGCCACCTGAATCTTCTGCTCGTAGGTCACCACTGCCTGACGCTGCTTCACGCTTGCCAGCGCCAGATTGGCTTCATTGCGCCCGGCGTTGAAAATTGGCAGGTCGATCTTTGGTATAAAGCTCCACATGCCGCTCGCCGCGTTAAACAGGCTGGAGAGCGCCGAGCTGCTGGTCGAGACGCCGCTGGTCAGGGTGATAGAGGGGAAGAACGCCGCGCGGGCGACGCCGATATTGGCGTCGGCGGCACGCAGCTGGTGCTCGGCCGCCATAATATCCGGACGCTGGAGCAGAATGGTCGACGGTAGATTGGCCGGCAGCGGTAGCGGTTTCAGCGCGTCACTCTGCGCGCTGTCGCTCAGCGGCGTGCTGTAGGTACCCAGCAGCTGCTGCAATAAATGGTTAGCCTGCGCCAGTTCACCTTCGCGTTTAGCGATATCGGCGTGGGTACTTTCAATCACGCCGCGCGCCTGTTCCAGAGCCAGCACGTTGGTGCTGCCGGTCACCAGCTGTTGCTCGACGAAGCCGTAAGACTGCTGATAATTACGCAGCGTCTCTTTGGCAATGGCTAACTGCGCGGCCAGACGGCGCTGATTAAAATAGGCCTGCGAAACGTTGGTCACCACCACAATCTGCGCGGCGCGCTGGGCCGCCTGGCTGGCGAATACGTTCTGCCTGTCGGCTTCGCTCATGTTTTTCAGCTTGCCGAAAAAGTCCAGCTCGTAGCTCAGGTTCAGCCCTACGTCATAGCTTTTATCCGTAGCGTCGCGGCCCTGCAGGTCGCCTTTATAGCTCGCGCTAGAGGCGCTATCCAACTGAGGGTAGCGCCCGGCATCGGTCACGTTGTACTGCGCGCGCGCGGCTTCAACGTTGAGCATCGCCATACGCAGATCGCGGTTGTTACGGAGCGCAACGTCGATTAATCGCTTTGCCTGCGGGTCGACAAAAAAGGTTTGCCAGCCGGTCTCTTGCCAGCTGTCGCCGGTCGCCACCAGCGTGCCCGCAGACAGCGAAAATTGTTGGGGAACGATATTTTCGGGCTGCTGGTAATCCGGCGCCAGCGAGGTACATCCGGCCAGCATAAACGCCATCAGCAGCGTTAAAGGTTTTGCTTTCAACATGTCACGTCCTGTTTGGCCGAATCAGAAGGGCTGGCCTGGCGACTACCTTACGGGAGTGACTCTGTTGGTAACCTGACAGGATAATGACAAAGTTGTCATTTAAGGCTGAGGATAACGTGATCCGCACGGCGAAAATCCGCGCGGAAAAGATGAATCGGGTTTTACGAACGTTAAAAAAGAGAATATCGGCAGGGAGAAATTAACCGCGATCACATTTAATCAATAATATGCCAGAACGCTCACAAATTAATGGCCGGGTTAAGGCTAAGCGCTATTTGCCAAAAAACAGCAATATCAGCATTTTCACTGGGTTATATTTTAGCGGTAATATTTACGTTTATTTTCCCTGTGAGATAGCCCGCATAACGACGCGATATTGACCGGTTAGCCATAATAGAACGTTGTTTCATACAAATAGCACTCCTATCATCGTTTCGTTTTCCTTTTCACCAATCCTTACCTCTGTTCAGGGATGAAAATAATACCTATCGCAAAACCGGAGTCTCTCTATGAAATTCAGAACAAAAGCGCTTGGTTTAGCCTTGTTATGTGTCCTTTCACAAAATGCCTTCAGCGAACAGCTCGACGTCTGGATACGTGCCAGCAATGATTCAAAAGTGATTTATCAAAAACTCGCCGACCAGTTCCAGAAAGAGACCGGAATTTCCATCAAGTACTTCAACGCCGTGACCGACTTTGACCAGCGTCTGGCGCGCGCGGCAACCGGCAACGCGCTGCCGGACGTGGTCTTCAACGACGCGATTATCGTGGGTCAGATGGTGCAACTGGGGATTGTCGATGAAATTAAACCGAGCGAGCTGAAAGGCGGCGGCGATATTTACGACGCGGCCTGGAAATCGGCTCAGCAGCCGGACGGTAAATACTACGGCGTCCCCACTTCAGCGCACACCTACGCGCTGTTTATTCGCCAGGACTGGCTCAACAAGCTTAACCTGAAAGCGCCCAGCAACTGGGATGAGCTGAAAAAAGTGGCTCAGGCTTTTACTCACGACGACCCGGACGGCAACGGTAAAAACGATACCTACGGTTTCACCATGCCGCTGGCCACCACCCGCGGCTATGCCAGCTCGTTCTCTTCCTCGTATCTCTGGCAGGCGGGGGCGAACTATTTAGTCGCCACCCAACCGGGGAAATTTAAAGCCGCGCTCGACAGCAAAGAGATGGTCACCGCCATGGAATTTATGCGCGGCATGGTGTGCGAGGGGCTGGCGCAGCCTGGCGCGATCAACCACACCACCGCCGATGCCAACACCGCGTTCCGTTCCGGGCAAACCGGCATGTATTCCTCCGGGCCGTACCATATTGCGCTGTTTGATAAAGATCCGGGTAAAGAAACCTACACCGTGGTACCGCCACCGGCAGGCCCTGGCGGCGCGATCTCCATGGCGGAAGGGACCACCGCGTTCCTGATGAAAACCAGCCAGCGCAAAGCGGCGGCGAAGAAATTCCTTGAGTTTCTGATCTCGCCGGAAGGCCAGAAGATCGGTATGGCAACCGACAGCACCTCAATGCCGATCGTCCGCCTGCCGGTAAACAAAACGCTGAATATCAAAGATTATCATGACGATCCGCGTTGGGAAGTGTTCGCCGACACTTACGCGAAGAACGGTCGTTACATGCCGCAGATCCCCAACTGGATCCCGGTACGGCAGATTACCGCCGACGGCTTTAACAAGATTTACGCCAGCTGCGATGGCGATATTCCTGCCATGCTCACAGAGATCAACGACAAGGTTAACGCGGAGCTGAAGCGGCAAAACGCGTGGGCTGAGTAACCCCGACAAGGCGTATTTCGATCGTGGTTCTTCCGTCATCCCCCACTCCTCATTAGAATGGCCCCATCACACAGCGGCGACGGAGGGCGCGTGAAAATTCTGGTGGTGGAAGACGAGGTCAAAACCGGGGAGTACCTGTGTAAGGGGCTGACGGAAGCGGGCTTTGTGGTGGATCGCGCCGACAACGGCCTTAACGGTTATCACCTGGCGATGACCGGCGATTACGATCTGCTGGTGCTGGATATCATGCTGCCGGACGTCAACGGCTGGGATATCGTGCGCATGCTGCGTTCCGCCGGCAAAGGTATGCCGATCCTGCTGCTGACCGCGCTGGGCACCATTGAGCACCGGGTGAAAGGGCTGGAGCTGGGCGCCGACGATTATCTGGTGAAACCGTTCGCTTTCGCCGAGCTGCTGGCGCGCGTGCGTACCCTGCTGCGTCGGGGCGCGGCAACGATCGTCGAGAGCCAGTTTCAGATGGCCGATCTCACGCTCGATCTGGTTTCGCGTAAAGTCACCCGCGGCAACACGCGCATCACCTTGACCAGTAAAGAATTTACCCTGCTGGAATTTTTCCTGCGCCACCCGGGAGAAGTGCTGCCGCGCTCGCTGATTGCATCGCAGGTGTGGGATATGAATTTCGACAGCGATACCAACGTGATCGACGTCGCCGTCAAACGCCTGCGCGCCAGAATTGATAACGACTTTACGCCCAGGCTGATTCATACCGTGCGCGGCGTCGGCTACGTGCTTGAGGTTCGCGATGAAGGCTAGCCTGCGTCGCCCGTTCTCGCTGGCGACCCGCCTGACCTTTTTTATCAGCCTGGCGACGATCGTCGCTTTTGCCGCCTTTACCGGCATTATGCTGCACTCGGTGGAAAAACATTTCGCCGAGCAGGACGTGAGCGACCTGAAACAGGTCAACGCCACGCTCAACGCGCTGCTGACCGCGCCGGAAACCCCAGAGGCGGAAAAAATGGCCAATATCGGCAGCGTGCTGGCGGGCTACCGTAATACCGCCGTGCTGGTGACCACTCGCGATAACCCGCAGCTTTACCGCTCCCCCGGAGGGCCAGATCTGTCGCCGATCCTCTCCAGTTCACATTTCTCCGATGAGCTTAAGAGCGAACAGATGTTTCGCTGGACCGGCAGCGGCATGCGTCAGATGGCAGAGCACGGCGGCGACGCCAGCCATGCCACCACTTATCGGGTGATTGCGTCTACGGTCCGCGCGCACGACCAGACCTACACGCTGCTGACCGCGCTGTCGATCGACTTCCACCTTCACTATCTCGATGAACTGAAGCGCAATCTGATGATGATCGCGACCGTCATCAGCCTGCTGATTATCGTGATCGTGCTGATCGCCGTCCGTAAGGGCCACCAGCCGCTGCGCGACGTGAGTATGGCGATCAAAAACATCACCTCGGAAAATCTCGACGTGCGCCTGGATCCCAACCGCGTACCGATCGAGCTGGAACAGCTGGTTATCTCGTTTAACCAGATGATCGGCCGGATCGAGGACGTGTTCCGCCGCCAGGCCAATTTCTCCGCCGATATCGCCCACGAGATGCGCACACCGATCACCAACCTGGTCACCCAGACCGAGATCGCGTTAAGCCAGCCCCGTACGGTGAAAGAGCTGGAAGATGTGCTCTACTCCAGCCTGGAAGAGTACAACCGGATGGCGAAAATGGTCAGCGATATGCTGTTTCTGGCGCAGGCGGATGAAAACCTGCTGATCCCCGAGCGCGTGCCGCTGGATCTGCAAAGCGAAACGCTCAAAGTGTTCGAGTTCTTTGAAGCATGGGCCGAAGAACGCGAAGTGAAGCTCTGTTTCGTGGGGCAGTCGTCGCTAATATCAGGCGACCCGCTGATGATTCGCCGGGCGATCAACAACCTGTTATCCAACGCGATCCGCTATACCCCGCGAGGGATGTCGGTCACCGTCCAGGTTGGCGAGATTGACGAACGCGTGGAGTATCGCGTTGAGAATCCGGGCACACCGATCGCGGCGGAGCACCTGCCACGCCTGTTCGATCGTTTCTATCGGGTCGATCCGTCACGGCAGCGTAAGGGCGAAAACAGCGGGATCGGGCTGGCGATCGTGAAGTCGATCGTGCGGGCACATGGTGGGAAAATTAGCGTGACATCTGACTACGTTGCCACGCGCTTTATCATTGAGCTACCGCGGCTTTAGTCGCGGAGCCAGTGCAGCTTCTTGCCGAAGCCCAGGGTGTTGTCGGTAAACTTCAGCTCGTCGAGACGAATCTCCCACACCGGAGCGGGAAGCATGCGGGCTACCGGGAAACGACGGACATACAGCGCGCGCTTTTCATCGGCCTCTTCACCTTCCAGCAGGCGGATCTCGCCTTTGAACTGTACGCCGCGAATCAGCGCTACCGTTTTGGGCTGGCCGTTTACCGTCCCCGCCACCGGAGCCTGCTTGCCGGCCATCTGCCCGTGGCGCGTGGACTCTTCGCTCAACAGGTAGAACGCCACGCGCTGCGGGTCATACACGTAGAATGCGTTGGCGCACCACAGCTCGCCTTCACTCGCCACGCACCAACCAACAACATGTTGCTTCGCCAGCCAGCGGCTAATGGTTGCCAGGGTTTCCATCTGTTCTCTCCGTTATGCTATGGTGCGTGCACCTACACAGACAGGTTGGCACACGTGCGTTGGTTTCTTTATCTCGTCCGTACTGAGGACGACAAATTGTACACCGGTATCACCACCGATGTTGAACGGCGATTTCACCAGCATCAGAGCGGTAAAGGGGCGAAAGCGCTACGCGGCAAAGGCGCGCTACAGCTAGCATTTTCCGGTGAAGTGGGAGAGCACTCGCTGGCGCTACGCCTGGAGTACCGCATTAAGCAGCTAACGAAGCGCCAGAAAGAGCGCCTCGTCGCAGGTGACGGTTCATTTGAAACGTTACGGGACAGCCTTAAACACGATTAAAGTGGTCGGAATACTCCACCAGACCGTGTACGCCGTTTAACGCATCGTCAGCCAGACGATGGACCATAAACGCCTCTTCGGTGCCCGGCCAGCGACAGCGCAGATCGTATTGTGCCGCGCGCTCAAAGCCGAAACGACCATACAGCGCCGGTTCGCCCAGCGTGACAACCGCCGCATAGCCAAACTCGTTCAGCGAATCCAGACCTTCGTAGACCATCTGACGGGCTAACCCCTGACCGCGGTACGCTTCGTCAACCGCCAGCGGCGCCAGGCCTACCCACTGTAGCTCTTCACCTTCGATGCTCACCGGGCTAAATGCCACATAGCCCACCACGTGGCCTTCATCGTCAGTGGCCACCAAGCCGAGCGTAATCAGGCCGTCTTCACGCAGTTCGCGCACCAGATTGGCTTCGCTATCACGGTTGAAGGTCCGACGCAGCAGCGCGTCAATGCCCGGGGCATCAATTCCAATTTCTACTCGAATCAGCATGGCTCACCTACCGATGTATGTTTGGTTTCTGATGGTGATTTTAGGCCAGCCTCAACGAAATCAGCCAGCTGCATCAGCATCACGCGCAGCGCTTTTGGCATCTGCTCAAGCTCGATGGCATCCATCAGATTTTTGACATAGAGACCCAGTTCCGTATCCCCTTCAATCACCAGTCGACGCTGGAAGAAGAGCGTATCCGGGTCCTGTTTACGCGCAGCGATCATCAGCAGGTCGCTGGCATCCGCGCTGAAGCTCACGTCAGCCTCGGCCGCATCGCTCACAATAAGCCGTTCATTCTCAACGGAAGTGAACCATTTCAGGCCTATGTCGCGCACCTCAATGCTCAACCAGCGGCCTTCCAGAAAATCCAGTTCGCCGTCATTCAGCGCCTGACGGAACTGCCAGCTTAATACCTGCTGCAACACCTGGCGTTTAAGGGCGAACGGCGTCAATTTTACCGGAACGCTCATTAAACTCGGAGCAACATGAACCAGACGTGAACGCAGTTTATCCAACACAAGCTTTACTCCCTGAATGCAATAGTTCCGTTATTTTGCCATATCAGATAAACGACATAGCGGCGTAAATCAACAATTATGTCGTGAGGCCGAGGGATTATTGGCGCAATCAATGCGCTTTTGTCTGCCTCAAATCAAAAATGATTAGCGTTAGGTTAACTAAAATTCCCATTCATTAACAATAATGCGCCCTGCTGGGCCGCTAACTCAGGAAGAATTATGGAGTTGCTCTGCCCTGCCGGAAACCTCCCGGCGCTTAAGGCGGCTATCGAAAACGGTGCCGATGCGGTGTATATCGGGCTGAAGGACGATACCAATGCCCGCCACTTCGCTGGCCTGAACTTTACCGAAAAGAAACTGCAGGAAGCCGTGAGCTTCGTGCATCAGCATGGCCGTAAGCTGCATATCGCGATTAACACCTTCGCTCACCCGGACGGCTACGTACGCTGGCAGCGTGCCGTGGACATGGCCGCGCAGCTGGGCGCCGACGCGCTGATTCTCGCCGACCTCGCGATGCTTGAGTATGCCGCAGAACGTTATCCGCATATTGAGCGCCATGTCTCCGTTCAGGCATCCGCAACCAACGAAGAGGCGATTAATTTTTACCATCGCAACTTTGACGTCGCCCGCGTGGTCCTGCCGCGCGTACTTTCTATTCATCAGGTGAAGCAATTAGCCCGCGTCACGCCGGTGCCGCTGGAAGTGTTCGCCTTTGGTAGCCTGTGCATTATGGCTGAAGGCCGCTGCTATCTCTCTTCTTACCTGACCGGCGAGTCGCCGAATACCGTGGGCGCCTGCTCACCGGCACGCTACGTGCGCTGGCAGCAAACGCCACAGGGGCTGGAATCTCGCCTTAACGAAGTGCTGATCGACCGCTACCAGGACGGTGAAAATGCGGGCTACCCGACGCTGTGTAAAGGCCGCTATATGGTCGACGGCGAGCGCTATCACGCGCTGGAAGAACCCACCAGCCTCAATACGCTGGAGCTGTTGCCGGAACTGCTGGCGGCGAACATCGCCTCCGTAAAAATCGAAGGCCGTCAGCGTAGCCCGGCGTACGTCAGCCAGGTGGCGAAAGTCTGGCGTCAGGCTATCGACCGCTGCATGGCTGACCCGCAAAACTTCGTCCCGCAGGCCGCGTGGATGGACACTCTCGGTTCGATGTCCGAAGGCACCCAAACCACCCTCGGCGCGTATCACCGTAAATGGCAGTAGGAATTCCCATGAAATATTCATTAGGGCCAGTGCTTTACTACTGGTCAAAAGAGACGCTGGAAGATTTCTACCAGCAGGCCGCCACCAGCAGCGCCGACACCATTTATCTGGGCGAAGCGGTGTGCAGCAAACGTCGCGCGACCAAAGTCGGCGATTGGCTGGATATGGCGAAAACGCTGGCCGCTAGCGGCAAGCAGGTGGTGCTCTCCACCCTCGCGCTGGTGCAGGCGTCATCCGAGCTGGGTGAGCTCAAGCGTTACGTTGAGAACGGTGATTTTCTGGTGGAAGCCAGCGATCTTGGGGTCGTGAACCTGTGCGCCGAGCGCAAGCTGCCGTTCGTGGCAGGCCATGCGCTGAACTGCTATAACGCCGTGACGCTGCGCCTGCTGCAAAAACAGGGAATGATGCGCTGGTGTATGCCGGTGGAGCTGTCCCGCGACTGGCTGGTCAATCTGCTTAACCAGTGTGAAGAGCTGGGTATCCGCGATAAGTTTGAAGTTGAGGTGCTGAGCTACGGCCATCTGCCGCTGGCTTACTCTGCCCGCTGCTTTACCGCACGCTCGGAAGACAAGCCAAAAGACGAATGCGAAACCTGCTGCATCAAGTACCCGAACGGGCGCAGCATGCTGTCGCAGGAGAATCAGCAGGTGTTCGTGCTCAACGGTATTCAGACCATGAGCGGCTACGTTTACAACCTTGGCAACGAGCTAACGTCCATGCACGGACTGGTGGATATGGTACGTCTGTCGCCGATGGGTAACGAGACGTTTGCCATGCTCGATGCCTTCCGCGCCAACGAGAACGGCGGCGCGCCGCTGCCGTTAACCGCCAACAGCGACTGTAACGGCTACTGGAAGCGTTTGGCCGGGCTGGAGCTACAGGCCTGATAAAACCGCTCACTTTGTTAACAACAGTAGTCAGATTTTAATGCATTATTAAAGATGCAGCTTTTCTGTCCGGGCCGCCCGGTTGGAACAAGACCTTCAATCTGATGACTATGCTGTAGCAAAGTGAGCCTTTATGACTGACAAAACCGTTGCTTTCTCGGCGCTCGATCTGGCGCCGATCCCCCAGGGTTCCTCCGCGCGAGAAGCCTTCTCCCATTCGCTCGACCTCGCCCGGCTGGCTGAAAAGCGCGGCTATCATCGCTATTGGCTGGCCGAACACCACAATATGGTGGGCATCGCCAGCGCGGCGACCTCGGTGCTGATTGGCTATCTGGCCGCCAACACCACCACTTTGCGTCTCGGTTCCGGCGGCGTGATGCTGCCCAACCACTCGCCGCTGGTGATTGCCGAGCAGTTCGGCACGCTCAACACGCTGTATCCCGGGCGTATCGATCTCGGCCTTGGCCGCGCGCCGGGCAGCGATCAGCCGACCATGCGAGCGCTGCGCCGTCATATGAGTGGCGATATCGATAACTTCCCGCGCGACGTGGCGGAACTGGTGGACTGGTTCGACGCGGTCGACCCTAATCCACAGGTGCGCCCGGTGCCGGGCTACGGCGAAAAGATTCCGGTGTGGCTGCTCGGTTCCAGCCTTTACGGCGCGCAGCTTGCCGCCCAGCTTGGCCTGCCTTTTGCCTTCGCCTCACACTTCGCCCCGGACATGCTGTTCCAGGCGCTGCATCTCTACCGCACGAACTTCAAACCGTCCGCCCGGCTGGAGAAACCGTACGCCATGGTGTGTATCAACATTATTGCCGCCGACAGTAATCGCGATGCGGAATTCCTCTTCACCTCCATGCAGCAGGCATTCACCAGGCTGCGCCGTGGAGAAACCGGGCAGCTGCCGCCGCCGATTCAACAGATGGAGCATTTTTGGTCGCCGTCGGAGAAATACGGCGTCGACCAGGCGTTACGGATGTCACTGGTGGGCGATAAGGCGAAGGTGCGCCACGGGCTGGAGTCCATCCTGCGCGAAACACAGGCGGATGAGATTATGGTCAACGGGCAGATTTTCGATCATCAGGCGCGGCTGCATTCGTTTGACCTGGCGATGGATGTGAAGCAGGAATTGTTGGGCTAGTGCGTTTTTTGCCGGATGGCGGCTATGCCTTATCCGGCCTACATCAGAATGTAGGCCCGGTAAGCGTAGCGCCACCGGGCAAATGCCTTACTGATAAACCGGCAACAGATTAAAGCTCGACAGCACATGCACCAGCGCGTTACCCACACCAAACACCAGAATCAGCGCAATCATCGGCTTCCCACCCCAAACGCGGAATTTCGGGCTACCGAAGCGTTTACGGGATTTACGTGCCAGCAACGCCGGAACAATCGCCGCCCAGATCGTTGCCGCCAGGCCTGCATAGCCGATGGCGTACAGGAAACCGTTCGGCCACAGCAGGCCACCGATAATCGGCGGCAGGAAGGTCAGTAGCGCGGTTTTGAAACGCCCAAACGCGGAATCGTCGAAGCCGAACAGGTCTGCCAGGTAGTCGAACAGACCCAGCGTTACGCCAAGGAAGGAGCTGGCCACCGCAAAGTTAGAAAACACCACCAGCAACAGATCCAGACCACGGCTGTTCAGTACGCCGCTTAACGCCTGCACCAGCACATCAATGTTACCGCCCTTCTGGGCAATGCCGATAAACTCTGGACGCGGGATGTTACCCATCGTCCCCAGCAACCAAACGGTGTAGAGCACCAACGCCAGCAGCGTACCGTACACCAGACACTTCACGATGGTGCGCGGATCTTTACCGTAATACTTCATCAGGCTCGGTACGTTACCGTGATAACCGAAGGAAGCCAGGCAGAACGGCAGCGTCATCAGCAGGTAAGGCGTATAGCTGGCGTGGCTTTCGGCAACGTTAAACAGCGTGGCGGGCGTCACGTGGCCTATCAGACTACCGAAGGTCAGGAAGAAGGTAATCACCTTCGCGCCCAGTACGATGGCCGTCATGCGGCTCACCGCTTTAGTACTCAACCAGACAACAAACGCCACCAGCAGCGCGAAGCCAAAGCCTGCTGCTCGTGCCGGCACGTTCAGCGACATCTCGGCAAAGGTGTGGTGCAGAATCGAGCCGCTCGCCGAAATATAGGCATAGGTCAGGATGTAGAGCACAAAGGCAATAGAGATGCCGTTTACCACGTTCCAGCCTTTGCCCAGCAGGTCTTTGGTGATGGTGTCAAAACTGGAGCCAATACGATAGTTCAGGTTCGCTTCAAGGATCATCAGCCCGGAGTGCAGCATGCAGAACCAGGTGAACACCAGCGCCGCCATCGACCAGAAGAACCACGCACCGGACATGACCACCGGCAGGGAGAACATTCCCGCGCCAATGATGGTGCCGCCGATGATCACCACGCCGCCAAGCAGCGAGGGTGACGTTTGGGTGGTGGTTAGTGTCGCCATACAGCCTTTTCTCCAGTGAATAATTTTGCTACTGCATTTTAATGTGTTGCACTGTACCAGTACACGAGTACAAAAGAAATAAAAAAAGCCCCAATCATGGCGATCGGGGCTGTATATTTTACTTTACGCTTCTAAGCCGTCTGGCTTATGCGTCACCGCCGAAACGGCGACGGCCTGCGGAGTCATCGCGACGCGGCGCAGCATCATCACGGCGCGGGCCGCGGCTGCCTTCACGACGTTCGCCGCTGAAACGACGACCATCACCACGACCACCTTCACGACGCTCGCCACCGAAGCCACGGCCGCCTTCACGACGCTCACCACCGAAGCTACGACCACCTTCGCGACGTTCGCCGCCGAAGCTGCGACCGCTGCGCTCAGGACGCGGCTGAGCATCACCGATCAGCTGCATGTTCATCGGTTTGTTCAGGATGCGGGTACGAGTAAAGTGCTGCAGTACTTCGCCCGGCATGCCTTTCGGCAGTTCGATGGTGGAGTGGGTACCGAACAGCTTGATATTACCGATGTAACGGCTGCTGATGTCGCCTTCGTTAGCAATCGCGCCCACGATATGACGAACTTCAACGCCGTCATCACGGCCCACTTCAATGCGGTACAGTTCCATATCGCCAACGTCACGACGTTCGCGCTTCGGACGATCTTCACGGTCGCCACGGTCACGCGGACCACGATCGTTGCGATCGCCACGACGCTCGAAGCGGTCATCACGGTCACGGAATTCACGTTTCGGACGCATCGGCGCATCTGGCGGAACGATCAGAGAACGTTCGCCCTGTGCCATTTTCAGCAGCGCAGCGGCCAGCGTTTCCATATCCAGCTCTTCGCCTTCTGCGGTCGGCTGAATTTTAGCCAGCAGTCCACGGTACAGATCCAGATCGCTGCTTTCCAGCTGCTGCTGTACTTTGGCAGCGAATTTTTCCAGACGGCGTTTGCCCAGCAGTTCTGCGTTCGGCAGTTCTACTTCCGGAATGGTCAGCTTCATGGTGCGTTCGATGTTACGCAGCAGGCGACGCTCGCGGTTCTCAACGAACAGCAGCGCACGGCCCGCACGGCCCGCACGACCGGTACGGCCGATACGGTGAACGTAAGATTCGGAGTCCATCGGGATGTCATAGTTCACAACCAGGCTGATACGTTCTACGTCCAGACCACGTGCTGCCACGTCGGTTGCAATCAGGATATCCAGACGACCGTCTTTCAGACGCTCCAGCGTCTGCTCACGCAGGGCCTGGTTCATGTCGCCGTTCAGCGCAGCGCTGTTGTAGCCGTTGCGCTCCAGCGCTTCTGCCACTTCCAGGGTCGCGTTTTTGGTACGAACGAAGATAATCGCCGCATCAAAGTCTTCCGCTTCCAGGAAACGCACCAGCGCTTCGTTTTTGCGCATGCCGTACACGGACCAGTAGCTCTGGCTGATGTCCGGGCGAGTGGTGACGCTGGACTGAATACGCACTTCCTGCGGCTCTTTCATGAAGCGGCGGGTAATGCGACGAATCGCTTCCGGCATGGTGGCAGAGAACAGCGCGGTCTGATGACCTTCCGGAATCTGCGCCATGATGGTTTCAACGTCTTCGATAAAGCCCATGCGCAGCATTTCATCTGCTTCATCCAGCACCAGGCCGCTCAGCTTAGAGAGGTCCAGGGTGCCGCGCTTCAGGTGGTCCAGCAGACGACCCGGGGTACCGACAACGATTTGCGGCCCTTGACGCAGGGCGCGCAGCTGCACGTCATAACGCTGGCCGCCGTACAGGGCAACCACGTTTACGCCGCGCATATGTTTAGAGAAATCCGTCATTGCTTCAGCGACCTGAACCGCCAGTTCGCGGGTCGGTGCCAGCACCAGAATCTGCGGTGCTTTCAGCTCAGGATCAAGATTGTTCAGCAGCGGCAGAGAGAACGCCGCAGTTTTACCGCTACCAGTCTGGGCCATGCCCAGCACGTCACGACCAGAAAGCAGGTGTGGGATACACTCAGCCTGGATCGGAGATGGTTTTTCGTAACCCAGATCGTTAAGGGCTTCAAGGATAGGAGCCTTCAGGCCCAGATCTGCAAAAGTGGTTTCGAATTCAGCCATGTAGTACAAGTGCCTCGATATTAATGGCGGCCAGTCTACATAACTCATCATGAAATTGATCTGCAATTTTCATTGAAAAGTGTGAACCGGCTCAAAGTAGGTGTATTAACGAACAACAACGCCCTCACCCGCGAAGGTGATGACAATCAAAAAAGATTACGGGCTGATGTAGTCGTCAGCTATTGCTGGTCCGATTCTGCCAGGTCATCTTGGTCCTGGCCCAGGAGCGATAATTCCAACAATGCGTATCGGTGCTCAACGTAGTTATGTACGTTGTTCGCAACCGCCAGTTTGAACAGTGCCGTAGCGCTGTCCCTGTCCCCAAGACTTAGGTAATACTTACCTAAATAGAAGTTGGTTTCACTGAGATGCTCAGCGAGCGAGGTGTTATCCGTTGCGTCCGCCTTCAGGCGCTCCATTAACGTTTTTTCGTCAATGTTGCCTAAGTAGAACTCGACAATGTTCCATCCCCATTGTTCTTTATCCGATTTCTCGAAGCGTTGCTTCAACGCGTCTTTTGCCTGCTTCTCATCGAGCTTCTGCTCGGCAAGATAAAGCCACAGGCTGCGGAAAGGATCATTGGGATCGTCTTGATAAAACGCCAGCAGATCATCTTGCGCTAACTTCGCACGGCCACCGTAATAAAGCGCGATGCCGCGGTTCAAGTGCGCATAATTGTAAGTTGGATCAAGCTCAAGTACAGAATCAAACGCTTCATAGGCAGCATCAAAATTGCCTGCCTGCGTTAAATAAATGCCTAAGTAATTGAATACTTCAGGCATATCGGGTCGGATAGCCAGCGCTTGTGAAAAATCATTTCGCGCTAATGCCCTCAGACCGAGACTATCATACAACACTCCGCGCTCATATAAAAGCTGTGCGCGTTCGTCATCGGTTAAAGCCCGACTGGCAAGTATTTGTTCCATGCGTGCCAGGATTACTTCCTGCTGTAACGTCGGTTGCAATGGCACCGCGAGGACTTCACTTTTACGCCAGGCAGAGTTGCTACATCCTGCCAGCGTGAGTGCTGTCGCCACGAAACACCAGCGCAAAAAAGGCTTCATTTCCCACTCCCGAAGACAACAATTGGATGAACGTCCTGTCCCCCGCATGCAAACAAGGCATCCAGCCAGCGAAATGTGCCCTCCGCAAACGCGGAGGGCAAAAGGCAAACCTTACTCGCCTTGTTCCGCTGCCGGAGCTTCCGGTGCGGCGGCAGGCTGAGACTGCTCGGTTGCTTCTTTAATGCTCAGACGGATACGGCCCTGACGGTCAACTTCCAGAACCTTAACCGGTACTTCCTGGTTCATCTGCAGGTAGTCGGTCACTTTCTCAACGCGCTTGTCAGCGATCTGAGAGATGTGTACCAGACCTTCTTTACCGCCGCCGATGGCCACGAAGGCACCGAAGTCAACGATACGGGTCACTTTACCGTTGTAGATACGACCCACTTCGATTTCTGCGGTGATCTCTTCGATACGACGAATAGCGAATTTCGCTTTCTCGCCGTCGGTCGCTGCGATCTTCACGGTGCCGTCATCTTCGATTTCGATGGTGGTGCCGGTTTCTTCGGTCAGAGCACGGATAACAGAACCGCCTTTACCGATCACGTCTTTGATCTTGTCCGGATTGATCTTGATGGTGTGGATACGCGGAGCGAACTGAGAAATGTCGCCGCGCGGCGCGTTAATCGCCTGTTCCATCACGCCCAGGATGTGCAGACGCGCACCTTTAGCCTGGTTCAGAGCAACCTGCATGATCTCTTTGGTGATACCTTCAATTTTGATATCCATCTGCAGCGCAGAGATACCGTCGCGGGAACCCGCTACTTTGAAGTCCATATCGCCCAGGTGGTCTTCGTCGCCCAGGATGTCAGACAGCACAACATAGTTGTCGCCTTCTTTCACCAGACCCATCGCGATACCCGCAACGGCCGCTTTGATCGGCACGCCTGCGTCCATCAGCGCCAGGGAAGCGCCACATACGGAAGCCATGGAAGAAGAACCGTTAGATTCGGTGATTTCAGAAACCACACGCACGGTGTACGGGAATTTATCCAGTTCCGGCATCACTGCCAGCACGCCACGTTTCGCCAGGCGGCCGTGACCAATCTCACGACGCTTCGGAGAACCGACCATACCGGTTTCGCCTACGCAGTACGGAGGGAAGTTGTAGTGGAACAGGAAGTTGTCAGTACGCTCGCCCATCAGTTCGTCGAGGTTCTGCGCATCACGTGTGGTGCCCAGGGTCGCGGTAACCAGCGCCTGAGTTTCGCCACGGGTGAACAGCGCGGAGCCGTGGGTACGCGGCAGCACGCCGGTGCGCACGTCCAGACCACGGATCATGTCTTTTTCACGGCCATCGATACGCGGCTCGCCTGCCAGTACGCGGCTACGAACAACGTTTTTCTCGATAGCGTGCAGGATTTCGCCCAGTTCGTTAGCGTCCAGGGTTTCGTCTTCAGCCACCAGCGTCGCGATGGTTTCAGATTTGATCACGTCAACCTGAGCGTAACGCTCTTGCTTGTCGGTGATACGGTAAGCATCGCTCAGGCGAGATTCTGCCAGTGCGGCAACGCGCGCGTTCAGCGCTTCGTTGACGGCTTCTGGCTGCCAGTCCCAACGCGGTTTGCCGGCTTCTTTCGCCAGCTCGTTGATCGCCTGAATAACAACCTGCTGCTGTTCATGACCGAATACGACAGCGCCCAGCATCTGGTCTTCGCTCAGCAGTTCAGCTTCGGATTCAACCATCAGTACGGCAGCTTCGGTACCGGCAACAACCAGGTCCAGCTTGCTTTCTTTCAGCTCGTCCTGAGTCGGGTTCAGTACGTACTGGTCATTGATATAACCAACACGCGCAGCACCGATCGGGCCGTTGAACGGAATACCGGACAGCGTCAGCGCAGCGGATGCGCCAATCATTGCCACGATATCCGGGTTAACCTGCGGGTTAACGGAAACGACGGTTGCGATAACCTGAACTTCGTTAACGAAGCCTTCCGGGAACAGCGGACGAACCGGGCGGTCAATCAGACGCGCGATCAGGGTTTCGCCTTCGCTTGGACGGCCTTCACGACGGAAGAAGCTGCCCGGGATACGGCCAGCAGCGTAGGTACGCTCCTGATAGTTAACGGTCAGCGGGAAGAAGTCCTGGCCTGGTTTCGCTTTTTTCTGACCCACAACGGTAACGAATACCGCAGTGTCATCCATGCTAACCATCACAGCGGCAGTTGCCTGGCGCGCCATCATGCCGGTTTCCAGCGTAACGGTGTGTTGGCCGTACTGGAACTTACGAACGATCGGATTAAGCAAAATTCTATCCTTTCTTAATGAGTGGCGGCACACCCTTTGGCGTGCCGACCGATGAAACCGATCTTCTTTGCATCCTCGCGACTAATGACAACCCTAACCCGACGCCGGGTAAAGCCTCTCATTAGCCGCGCGAACCTCTGCAACGAAGAATATGTACAACAACAATACATTATACCCGTTATCTTTCAAAATACTGCTGTGTTGGTAATTTCAGCTCAATTTTGTCTCAACAAGATGCAAACAAGCAGGATTACCAGAACGCCAGGCAGCGTCTTGCGGGCATACTTTCTTATAAATGACGGTCGTCCGGTGGAAAAAAGGGGCCATAAAGGCCCCTCTTTCTGAAACTCGCTAGAATTAGCGACGCAGACCCAGACGCTCGATCAGCGCGGTGTAGCGTGCAACATCTTTACGTTTCAGGTAGTCGAGCAGTTTACGACGCTGAGAAACCATGCGCAGCAGACCACGACGGCTGTGGTGATCTTTTTTGTGCTCTGCAAAGTGACCCTGCAGGTGGTTGATCTGTGCAGTCAGCAGTGCAACCTGAACTTCGGTGGAACCGCTGTCGTTCGCGCCACGACCGAACTCAGAAACGATTTGTGCTTTAGCTTCAACGCTTAGAGACATTTTGAACTCCAAATTTAAAAGAAAGAAAGGGTGCCGATCTCTAATTCAGCAGCCCTGAGATAACGCTTGCCAATTGTTAAACAATTAAGCAGACGTTAAGCCGCGATATTCTACTCGCAGCGCCCGGTTATCGCAAGCCACAGAACCTGGCTTACTCGGAGTATTCGACCACCAGACGGCGTGGAGCCACGCGGCCTTCGTCATCGATTTCGCCCATACCGAGGAATTTGCCCTCATCACCTTCCGTCACGCGCACCAGACCTTCCAGCGGTGCGCCAGACGTCCGTACCGGGTTACCATTTTTAAAGTAAACCGCTGACGTTACAGGGATATTCACCACCGGATAGTCCGAAGCAGGACTGTCCATCGGCATCAATAACGGATCGAGTAATTCCGCCGCCGGAATGCCCTGCTGCTCGGCCTGTTCAACCAGCTCACGCAGATGCTCCAGCGTGACCATACGCTCGACCGGGTATTTGCTGACCGCCAGGCGACGCAGGAAAATCACATGCGCACCACAGCCCAGCTTCTCGCCCAGATCGTCAATGATGGTACGAATATAGGTGCCTTTGGAGCAGTGAATTTCCAGCTCCAGCTCGTTACCTTCGTGGCGAATAAACAGCAGTTCGTAGACGGTAATCGGGCGCGCTTCACGCGGCACGTCAATGCCCTGACGCGCATATTCGTACAGCTTTTTCCCCTGATACTTCAGCGCAGAGTACATGGACGGCACCTGCTGGGTGTCGCCACGGAAGCTCTCAAGCGCCTCTGCTAACTGCGCATCGCTGAAAGTCACCGGACGCTCTTCAACGATCTGCCCGTCTGCATCCGACGTATCGGTGCGCTGGCCTAAGCGAGCAATCACACGATAGCGTTTGTCGGAGTCCAGCAGATACTGAGAAAACTTGGTCGCTTCACCGAGGCAAATCGGCAGCATACCGGTCGCCAGCGGATCCAACGCGCCGGTATGCCCGGCACGATTGGCGTTATAGATACGCTTCACTTTCTGCAGTACATCATTGCTGGATGCGCCCTGCGGCTTATCCAGCAACAGCACGCCGTGGATATCACGGCCGCGACGACGAGGACGACTCATCAGTCCTCCTTGCTGTCGTCCGGGTTCACACGACGTTCTTCGTCATGCTTCACCACGTTGGTCACCAGGTTAGACATGCGCATCCCTTCAACCAGCGAATCGTCGTAGAAGAAAGTCAGTTCCGGCACGATACGCAGGCGCATGGCTTTACCCAGCAGCGAACGGATAAAACCAGAGGCTTCCTGCAACGCTTTGATACCGGCTTTTACCGCCGCTTCATCTTTGTCGTTCAGGAAGGTCACAAACACTTTGGCATAGGCCAGGTCGCGGGACATTTCGACACCGGAAACGGTGGTCATCATGCCGAGACGCGGATCTTTAATTTCGCGCTGCAGGATGATTGCGATCTCTTTTTGCATCTCCTGAGCCACGCGCTGCGGGCGACCAAATTCTTTCGCCATAATAAATTCTCCAGACAAAAAAGGGGCTTATCAGCCCCTTTTTGAAATTAATACGGTATTCAGGCTGTAGGCCTGATAAGCGCTAGCGCCATCAGGCATAACATTGCAGGATGGCGGCGTAAACGCCCTATCCGGCCTACACCCAACCAACCTTAAGCGATGGTACGTTGGATCTCGATGATTTCGAACACTTCGATCATGTCGCCAACGCGAACATCGTTGTAGTTCTTCACGCCGATACCACATTCCATGCCGTTACGGACTTCGTTAACGTCATCTTTAAAGCGACGCAGGGATTCCAGCTCGCCTTCGTAGATAACCACGTTGTCACGCAGAACGCGGATCGGGTTGTGACGCTTGATGGTACCTTCGGTAACCATACAGCCCGCGACCGCACCGAATTTCGGTGATTTGAACACGTCACGCACTTCAGCCAGACCGATGATCTGCTGTTTCAGTTCCGGAGACAGCATGCCGCTCATTGCCGCTTTCACTTCGTCGATCAGGTTATAGATGACGGAGTAGTAACGCAGATCCAGGCTTTCAGACTCGATCACTTTACGCGCAGAGGCGTCAGCACGAACGTTGAAGCCAACCAGAATCGCGTTGGATGCAGCAGCCAGGGTCGCGTCGGTTTCGGTGATACCACCTACGCCAGAACCGATGATCTTCACTTTCACTTCGTCGGTAGACAGTTTCAGCAAGGAGTCGGAAATCGCTTCCACAGAACCCTGTACGTCGGCCTTCAGTACGATGTTCACTTCGTGAACTTCGCCTTCGGTCATGTTGGCGAACATGTTCTCGAGTTTAGATTTCTGCTGACGAGCCAGTTTAACTTCACGGAATTTACCCTGACGGTACAGAGCAACTTCACGCGCTTTCTTCTCGTCACGGACAACGGTCACTTCGTCACCGGCAGCCGGAACACCGGACAGGCCGAGGATTTCCACCGGAATGGACGGACCCGCTTCCAGTACTTCCTGACCCAGCTCGTTACGCATCGCACGAACGCGGCCATATTCGAAGCCACACAGAACGATGTCGCCCTTGTGCAGAGTACCTTCACGAACCAGAACGGTTGCAACCGGGCCACGACCTTTATCCAGGAAGGATTCGATCACCGCGCCGCTTGCCATGCCATTGCGTACCGCTTTCAGTTCGAGAACTTCAGCTTGCAGCAGGATAGCGTCCAGCAGTTCGTCAATACCGGTACCCGCTTTGGCGGATACGTGAACGAACTGGCTCTCACCGCCCCACTCTTCCGGCAGGATGCCGTACTGGGACAGTTCGTTTTTAACGCGATCCGGATCCGCTTCTGGCTTATCGATTTTGTTCACTGCAACCACCACCGGCACACCCGCCGCTTTCGCGTGCTGGATTGCTTCGATAGTCTGCGGCATCACGCCATCGTCAGCTGCGACAACCAGAACAACGATATCCGTTGCCTGCGCACCACGAGCACGCATGGAGGTAAACGCGGCGTGACCCGGGGTGTCGAGGAAGGTGATCATACCGTTGTCGGTTTCAACGTGGTATGCACCAATGTGCTGGGTAATGCCGCCCGCTTCGCCAGAGGCCACTTTCGTGGAACGAATGTAGTCCAGCAGAGAGGTTTTACCGTGGTCAACGTGACCCATGATGGTCACAACCGGTGCGCGCGGTTCAGCCGCAGCGCCGGTGTCACGGTCGCTCATTACCGCTTCTTCCAGCTCGTTTTCACGACGCAGGATAACTTTGTGGCCCATCTCTTCGGCAACCAGCTGTGCGGTTTCCTGGTCGATGACCTGGTTGATGGTGGCCATGGCGCCCAGCTTCATCATCGCTTTGATGACCTGAGAACCTTTTACCGCCATCTTGTTAGCCAGTTCGCCAACGGTGATGGTTTCACCAATCACAACGTCACGGTTAACGGCCTGAGCCGGCTTCTGGAAGCCCTGCTGCAGTGTGGAACCTTTACGCTGCTTGCCGCCTTTACCCCCGCGAACAGCGGCGCGCGCTTCTTCACGGTCGGCTTTGGATTCGGCGTGTTTGTTGCCTTTTTTCGCCGGACGCGCAGCTTTCGCATTGCGACCACGGCCACGGCCGCCTTCTACTTCACGGTCGTTTTCGTCTTCTGCCTGGCGAGCATGCTGAGAAGTGGTGACGTGATAGTCGCTGGTGTCCTCAGTCGGCTCAGCGGCATCCACACCGTTCTTCTCGTTTTCTTCTGCCATGCGGCGCGCTTCTTCCGCAACGCGACGGGCTTCTTCTTCAAGCTTGCGACGCGCTTCTTCTTCCGCTTTGCGCTTCAGCTCGGCAGCTTCATTTTCACGGCGGGCTTTTTCAGCCTGGGCGGTTTTGGTCATATCGTCGGTCTGTTGATTGCTCACTTTGTCTTTTTCCGCAGCTTCACGTTTCGCTTTATCAGCGGCTTCACGCTTAGCTTGTTCTGCGGCCTCACGTTCGGCTTTTTGTTGCGCCTCGCGTTTGGCAGCTTCTTCTGCCTCACGACGGGCTTGCTCTTCCGCTTCACGCTGCGCCTGCTCTTCCGCGGCCAGGCGTTCAGCCTCTTGCGGATCGCGTTTCACAAAGGTGCGTGTCTTGCGGACTTCGATTTGTACCGATTTGCTTTTTCCACCGGTACCTGGAATGTTGAGAGTACTGCGCGTTTTGCGCTGCAAAGTCAACTTATCCGGCGCAGAACCGTTTTCACGGTTCAGGTGCGCCAGTAAGGTTTGTTTCTCTTGTGCGGACACAGAGTCGTCAGCAGACTTCGGGATGCCAGCGTCAGCAAATTGCTGTACCAGGCGATCTACCGAGGTCTCAATCTCTGCGGCCAGCTTTTTTACGGTTACATCTGTCATGCTGTTCCTTCCTGCTACAGTTTATTACGCTTCGTCGCCGAACCAGCAAATGTTACGCGCAGCCATAATCAGCTCACCCGCTTTCTCGTCGGTTAACCCTTCGATATCAGACAGGTCGTCAACGCCTTGTTCAGCGAGATCTTCCAGCGTACAAACACCACGAGCGGCCAGTTTGAAAGCCAGTGCGCGATCCAACCCTTCCAGGTTCAGCAGATCGTCAGCCGGTTTGTTGTCACCGAGGCTTTCTTCCTGGGCTAGTGCCAGAGTGGTCAGGGCGTTTTTCGCGCGTTCACGCAGCGCCTCAACGGTCGCTTCGTCCAGACCATCAATTTCCAGCAGTTCTTTCATTGGCACATAGGCCAGTTCTTCGAGCGTGGAGAAGCCTTCTTCTACCAGAACGGTGGCGAACTCTTCATCAATATCAAGATATTTGGTGAAGGTATCGATCGCCGCGTGCGCTTCTGCCTGGTGCTTCGCCTGCAGGTCATCAACGGTCATCACGTTGAGTTCCCAACCGCTCAGCTGAGAAGCCAGACGGACGTTCTGACCGTTACGGCCAATCGCCTGCGCCAGGTTCCCTGCTTCTACCGCGATATCCATGGTGTGCTTGTCTTCATCAACCACGATGGATGCCACGTCAGCCGGCGCCATTGCGTTGATCACGAACTGCGCCGGGTTGTCGTCCCACAGCACGATATCGATACGCTCGCCGCCCAGTTCGGTCGAAACCGCCTGCACGCGCGCGCCGCGCATACCGACGCAAGCACCGACCGGGTCGATACGCTTGTCGTTGGTTTTGACCGCAATTTTGGCACGAGAGCCAGGATCGCGAGCAGCGGCTTTAATTTCGATAACTTCTTCACCGATTTCCGGCACTTCGATGCGGAACAGTTCGATCAGCATTTCCGGCTTGGAACGGGTGACGAACAGCTGCGCACCGCGCGCTTCAGGACGAACGGCGTACAGTACGCCGCGAATGCGGTCACCCGGGCGGAAGTTTTCACGCGGCAGCATGTCTTCACGCAGGATCACCGCTTCAGCGTTACCGGCCAGCCCTTCGGATTTCACTTCCAGAGAGATGTTGTCGCGGTTCACTTTCTTCACCACGCCAGTGACGATTTCGCCTTCCTGGTCGCGGAACTGATCGACAACCATCGCGCGTTCAGCTTCACGCACTTTCTGCACGATAACCTGTTTCGCCGTCTGCGTGGTGATGCGGTCGAAGGTCACAGATTCGATCTGGTCTTCAACGTAGTCGCCCACGTTCAGGCTTTCATCTTCGAAACGTGCCGCTTCGAGGGTAATTTCTTTGGTTGGCTGGGTGACTTCTTCAACAATGACCCAGCGACGGAAAGTATCGAAGTCGCCGCTGCGGCGATCGATTTCAACGCGAACGTCGATTTCCTGTTCGTATTTTTTCTTTGTCGCCGTTGCCAGCGCACTTTCCAGCGCTTCGAAAATCTTCTCACGCGGCAGCGCTTTCTCGTTGGAGACGGCTTCAACAACAGCCAAAATTTCTTTGTTCATCGGGGCCTTTCACCTCAATCCAGACTGTTAAAAGTGGGGAACCAGGTTCGCCTTCTGGATGTTACTCAGCGCGAACACTTCATCTTTGCCTTCGACTGTCACAGTGATCATCTCACCGTCAACCGCTTTGATAATGCCCTGCCACTTACGACGGTTCTGTACCGCCATGCGCAGGACCAGCGTCACCTCTTCACCCAGGAAACGCACATAGTGTTCAGCGGTGAACATTGGACGGTCGAGGCCCGGAGAGGAAACTTCCAGGTTGTAAGCCACGGTAATCGGATCTTCAACGTCCATTACCGCACTTACCTGGTGGCTCACATCAGCACAATCATCAACATTGATGCCATCTTCACTATCAATATAGATGCGCAGTGTGGATGTGCGACCGCGAATAAATTCGATGCCGACCAGTTCGTAGCCCAGGGCTTCAACCGGTGCTGTAATCATCTCTGTTAATTTTTGCTCTAATGTGGACAAACCCACCCCCAAGACATAAAAAAAGGGCCTAAAGCCCAGTTATTCTGTAGTCAGATAACAAAAAACCCCGATAAATCGGGGCTTTAGATAACTGAACCCTATAGCCGCAACTGCGGCCTGGAGAACCTTCCGAAAGAATTTTTTTTCAAATCCAGCTACGAAGGCCTAAGTCTTCACAGTATATTTGAAAATGAACTCTAAGGGAAAGTGGTTGCGGGGGCCGGATTTGAACCGACGACCTTCGGGTTATGAGCCCGACGAGCTACCAGGCTGCTCCACCCCGCGCCTGAAACGTGGCAAATTTTACGCGTTTTGAGTAAAAAATGCAAATAATGCTGGGATTTGGTACCGAGGACGGGACGTAAAATCGGCCTACAGTATAGTGAGCCGGGTCACAGCTTGTCAACCTCACATTCTATGCACAAGAAATGCGTGGACAATCGCGGTATGGTACCCCTTATAAACTTCGCTGACGGCGCGGATTTTTTGAATAAAAATGCATGAATCCCTTCCGGTCTCCGTTAAAACGTGATTAAATGAAAACTCATTTATTTTGCATAAAAATTCACTGACAGCGAAAAGCGATTTCTCCTTCAGTCAATCAAGCAGGGTTTTACTTTATGACGACGATTCTCAAGCATCTTCCGGCAGGTCAACGTATTGGTATCGCCTTCTCTGGCGGTCTCGACACCAGCGCAGCACTGCTGTGGATGCGACAAAAAGGCGCTGTCCCTTATGCATATACTGCAAACCTGGGCCAGCCGGACGAAGATGATTATGATGCGATTCCTCGTCGTGCTATGGAATATGGCGCAGAGAACGCCCGCCTGATCGACTGCCGTAAGCAGCTGGTTGCCGAAGGCATTGCGGCCATTCAGTGTGGTGCTTTCCACAACACTACCGGCGGCCTGACCTATTTTAACACTACTCCGCTGGGCCGTGCCGTTACCGGCACCATGCTGGTTGCCGCCATGAAAGAAGATGGCGTGAACATTTGGGGCGACGGCAGCACCTACAAAGGCAACGATATTGAACGTTTCTATCGTTATGGCCTGCTGACCAACGCCGAGCTGCAGATTTACAAACCGTGGCTCGATACCGACTTTATCGACGAGCTGGGCGGCCGTCATGAGATGTCTGAATTTATGATCGCCTGCGGCTTCGACTACAAAATGTCCGTCGAAAAAGCCTACTCAACCGACTCCAACATGTTGGGTGCGACGCATGAAGCGAAAGACCTCGAGTTCCTGAACTCCAGCGTCAAGATCGTCAACCCGATTATGGGCGTGAAGTTCTGGGACGAGAGCGTGAAGATCCCGGCAGAAGAAGTAACCGTCCGCTTCGAGCAGGGTCATCCGGTCGCGCTGAACGGTAAAACCTTCAGCGATGACGTTGAGATGATGCTGGAAGCGAACCGCATCGGCGGCCGTCACGGCCTGGGCATGAGCGACCAGATCGAAAACCGTATCATTGAAGCGAAAAGCCGCGGCATCTATGAAGCCCCGGGGATGGCGCTGCTGCACATCGCCTACGAACGCCTGCTGACCGGTATTCATAACGAAGACACCATTGAACAGTATCACTCACATGGTCGTCAGCTGGGTAAACTGCTGTATCAGGGCCGCTGGTTCGACTCGCAGGCGCTGATGCTGCGTGACGGCCTGCAACGTTGGGTCGCCAGCCAGATTACCGGTGAAGTGACGCTGGAACTGCGTCGCGGCAACGACTACTCCATCCTGAATACCGTGTCTGACAACCTGACCTATAAGGCTGAGCGTCTGACCATGGAGAAAGGCGAGTCCGTGTTCTCACCGGACGATCGTATTGGCCAGCTGACCATGCGTAATCTGGACATTACCGATACCCGTGAGAAGCTGTTCGGCTACGCGAAAGCGGGTCTGCTGACCGCCTCTTCCGCGACCGGCCTGCCGCAGGTTGAGAATCTGGAAAACAAAGGCAAATAAGCCTGCCTGGTTGATGCAAAAGGCCGCGTAAGCGGCCTTTTTTATTGCCTTGTGTTAGCGGTCACTAACGGCGCCGCCATTCGCCCGGCGTCAGGCCGTAGTGCTTTTTAAAACTTTTCGAGAATGAGGCCAGCGACTGGAAACCGCAGCGCTCAGCAATCACCTCCAGGCGAGCCTGCCGGTCCTGATGCAGTAATCGAGCCGCCAGCGCCATACGTAGCTGCGTTAACCAGGCCTGCGGCGTCAAATGATAGGCGCGGGCAAAATGACGGGCGAAGGTTGCGCGGGATAAAAACGCTCTGGCCGCCATGCTCTCCAGCGTCCACGGCTGTTCCGGCGTTGCCAGCACGGCGAGCACCGCGGGCATCAGCCGCTCATCGCTCATCAGACGCAGTAAACCGCCAGGCGGTTCTTCCGCCCCCAGCAGCGTGCGCAGCATCAGCACCAACAGCGTATCCCCGAGGCTACGGACGATAGCGCTGCCGCCGGGATGTTCTGCCAGGCTTTCACGAACCAGCACGTTCAGCAGCGTTTCCAGTTCCGGGCAATCCTCGCGTTCATCGGTATGTAGATGAACCAGTTCGGTTTCCTCCGCAAACAGCCAGCTCACGTGGGGGCCGAAATAGAATTCACCGCACAGCATTTCTAGCGCATCGCCATCAGAGCCGGTACGCATCTCGGTCAGCGTGCCGTTAAAGCGATGAGCGACCGGCAATACCTGCCCCCACTCCACCAGGCTTTCCATCAGATGCGGCGAGCCGTGCGGCAGCATAATCACATCGCCCGCCCGCATTTGCCGCGTCTCTTTGCCGACGGTTAACCGCCCTTCGCCGCTAAGCACGAAGTGCCAGGGAACCACGCCAGCCCGCATCTGATTGTGTCCCGCCTGCCAGCGGCCGCCAAAGCGACAGTGCAAGTTCACTTCACAGCGCGGCGCCAGCAACGTTAAGAGATGGCTAAGACTGTCCATACGACTCCTGAGACGATAAGACAAAAAGATGAGACGAAGAGGGCCAGTCTACCACGCCGCCGTATCCTAAGATGTCCCCATGCCACAACAAACCCTCGAACAACAGGAGTAGACCATGAGCCGTTTAGCAGAGATTCGTGAACAAGATGCCACCGGTAAAGCCGCTGAGATTTTTGGCGGGATCAAAAAAGCCATGGGCAAAGTGCCAAATGCCTACCTGACCATCGGCGGACACTCCCCGGCGGCGTTACAGCAGGCGCTGGCACATAATGTCATGCTGCATAAAGGCAGCCTGAGCGCCCAGGAACTGGAGGCGATTAACCTCTCGGTCAGTGAAGCCACCGGCTGTGATTACTGCCTGGCAGCCCACACGATGATGGCGAAAAAAGCAGGCTTCAGCGGCGAGCAGATCCACGCGCTGCGCCGTGGAGATTATAAGGAAGACGCGCAACTTGATGCGCTGGTGAAATTCGCACAAACGCTGGTGAGCACCACCGGCACGCTGCCGGAAGCGGACGTCACCGCGCTGAAGCAGGCCGGTTTTAACGACCAGCAGGTGATTGAGATTATCAGCGCCGTCAGCGCGATTCTGTTCACCAACATGGTGAACCGGGTGAATGATACGGTCGTTGATTTCCCGAAAGCGGACTAGGCCCGCTTTCTACAGACGAAAAAAAAGACGCTTTTCAGCGTCTTTTTTTCGGAATATTGGTACCGAGGATGGGACTCGAACCCACAAGCCCGTTAGGGCACTACCACCTCAAGGTAGCGTGTCTACCAATTCCACCACCTCGGTACAGAATACTTAGTGCGGGATATCGCTGGTCGGCTGAGCCGGTGCAGCTGGCTGAGTGGTTTGCTCAGTCTTCGGTGCAGTCAGGTTATCCCATTCGCTTCCTTTATTGGTCTTGTTGCTGTTGATGTTACCCAGAACCAGACTGATGATGAAGAACAGCGTCGCGAACACGGCAGTCATACGGGTCATGAAGTTACCAGAACCGTTAGAACCAAACAGTGTAGCGGAAGCGCCTGCTCCAAAGGAGGCTCCCATATCAGCGCCTTTACCTTGCTGCAGCATAACGAGGACCACAAGGCCAATCGCTACAATAAGGAAAACAACTAAAAGAGCTTCGTACATAATCAACCTGTTCCTTGCGGGGACACCGCGTACCAAGTGCTTCGACCAATTAAGCGGGACATTTAAGTTTCCCACTGAAGCGGGTGTGAATACTAACCAAAGCGAATGACCTTCGCAAGGGCAATTTCAACACATTGTATCAACTGCGGAAAAAAACAGCAAAACAACGAGTAGTCGACAACAAAAAGGCGGCAAGCGCCGCCTTTTTAGTCACTTAGGTCACGGCTTAAGCCGCTTTAACCGCATCGGCAATGCGATGGGCAAGCTCGGTAACCTGGGCTTCATCTTCGCCTTCGACCATGACACGAATCAGCGGTTCAGTACCTGATTTACGCAGCAGCACACGACCACGATTTCCCAGTTCGGCTTCCACTTCCGCCGCAATCGCTTTCACCGCTTCATTTTCCAGCGGGTTGGATTTACCGTCGGTATAGCGAACGTTGACCAGCACCTGCGGGAACATCTTCATGCCGCTGCACAGGTCGTGCAGGCTCATGTGGTTACGCACCATCGCAGCCACCACCTGCAGGCCGGCCACAATGCCGTCGCCAGTGGTGGTTTTGTCCAGCAGAATCACATGACCGGAGTTTTCCGCGCCGATGCGCCAGCCTTTTTCCTGCATTTTTTCCAGCACGTAACGGTCGCCCACTTTCGCCCGAGTAAATGGAATACCCAACTGTTTGAGCGCCACTTCCAGGCCCATATTGCTCATCAGCGTGCCGACCGCACCGCCGCGCAGTTGCCCCTGACGCAGCGCTTCGCGAGCAATAATGTACATGATCTGGTCGCCGTCAACCTTATTGCCTTCATGGTCAACCATAATGACGCGGTCACCGTCGCCGTCCAGCGCGATACCAACGTCTGCTTTCTCAGCCAGCACGCGCGCCTGCAAAGCGCGCACATCGGTCGCGCCCACTTCTTCGTTAATGTTCACGCCGTTCGGCTCGCAGCCGATAGCGATCACGGTCGCGCCCAGTTCACGCAGCACGTTCGGAGCGATGTGGTAGGTGGCGCCGTTCGCGCAGTCCACCACCACTTTCAAACCATTCAGGCTCAGTTCATTCGGGAAAGTGCCCTTGCAGAATTCAATGTAGCGGCCCGCAGCGTCGACGATACGGCTGGCTTTACCCAGCTCCGCGGAGTCCACGCAGGTGATCTCTTTTTCCATTTCGGCTTCAATGGCTTCTTCTACGTCATCCGGCAGCTTGGTGCCGTCGATAGAGAAGAACTTGATACCGTTATCGTAGAACGGATTATGCGATGCTGAAATAACGATACCCGCTTCCGCGCGGAAGGTGCGCGTCAGGTAGGCCACCGCGGGGGTCGGCATTGGACCTGTAAAGGAGGCAGACAGACCTGCCGCCGCCAGACCGGCTTCCAGCGCCGACTCCAGCATATAGCCAGAGATACGGGTATCTTTACCAATGATGATTTTGCGCGAACCGTGGCTTGCCAGCACCTTGCCTGCCGCCCATCCCAGCTTCAGGACGAAATCAGGGGTGATCGGCGCATCGCCCACGCGACCACGAATCCCATCGGTACCAAAATATTTGCGATTACTCATAACGTTTATTTCCCTTCGCAGACAGGGTGGCCTCAACCACACGCATCGCTTCAACAGTTTCTTTGACGTCGTGGACGCGAACAATATGCGCGCCCTGCATGGCAGCAATCACTGCGCACGCCAGACTGCCGCTAAGGCGCTCCGACGGCCCCACGTTTAGCAGTTGACCAATCATCGATTTGCGCGACATACCGACGAACAGCGGCAGGCCGAAATGATGGAATTCTGACAAACGCGCCAGTAATGCATAGTTATGGGAGAGATTTTTACCGAAACCGAACCCCGGGTCGAGCAACAATTTATCTTTTGAGATCCCCGCCTGCTCGCAGCGAGCAATTTGTTCAGCGAAATAGCGGTTCACCTCAGCAAAGACATCGTCATATTTCGGCGCGTCCTGCATCGTTTTCGGGTTGCCCTGCATGTGCATCAGCGACACCGGGAGCCCGGTTTCGGCCGCCGCCTCCAGCGCCCCCGGTTCACTGAGTGAACGAATGTCGTTGATAATATGCGCCCCGGCGCGGGCTGACTCACGGATCACTTCCGGCTTTGAGGTATCGACAGAGATCCATACCTCAAAGCGCTGAGCGATGGCTTCTACCACCGGAATCACGCGTTCAAGCTCTTCTTCAACGCTGACGTCCAGCGCGCCTGGACGGGTAGACTCACCGCCCACATCAACGATAGTGGCCCCTGCGTTAATCATCAGATTCGCATGTTTCACCGCCTCAACCAGCGTGTTGTGCGTGCCGCCGTCGGAAAAAGAGTCCGGCGTGACGTTGAGGATCCCCATGACGTGAGGATGGGAGAGATCCAGGATAGAGCCCTGGGCGGTGAGTTTCATAGCGAATCCTTTTGTTATCTATTTCTTCAATATAAAAAACCCCGGGGCAAGCCCCAGGGTTTCAGATGATGCACAGTCTTCCACGAGGGAGAACTTATTTATCGCCCAGCTGCTCTGACATGGTGCCAGAGTCCGGCGCGCGCGGTTCATCAACCGGACGCGGTGCACTCGGCTTGCCGGTGCTGCCAGAGTTGTTACTGTTGGACGAACCCGGTTCTTCCCAACCCGCTGGCGGACGCACGTCGCGACGGGCCATCAGGTCGTCAATCTGCGGCGCATCGATGGTCTCATATTTCATGAGCGCATCTTTCATCGCGTGCAGAATGTCCATGTTGTCGTTCAGCAACTGACGCGCACGACCGTAGTTACGTTCGATCAGCGCCTTCACTTCCTGGTCGATGATACGCGCGGTTTCATCGGACATGTGTTTCGCTTTGGCTACAGAGCGGCCCAGGAATACTTCACCCTCTTCTTCCGCATACAGCAGCGGACCGAGTTTGTCGGAGAAGCCCCACTGAGTCACCATGTTACGCGCCAGGTTCGTCGCGACTTTAATATCGTTCGACGCACCGGTGGAAACATGTTCAACGCCGTAGATGATCTCTTCCGCCAGACGACCGCCGTACAGGGTCGAGATCTGGCTTTCCAGTTTCTGACGGCTGGCGCTGATTGCGTCGCCTTCAGGCAGGAAGAAGGTCACACCCAGCGCACGACCACGCGGGATAATCGTCACTTTATGCACCGGATCGTGTTCCGGTACCAGGCGACCGATAATCGCGTGGCCCGCTTCGTGGTATGCGGTGGATTCTTTCTGCGCTTCCGTCATCACCATGGAGCGACGTTCCGCACCCATCATGATTTTGTCTTTCGCTTTTTCGAACTCAACCATCGACACAACGCGCTTGTTGCCACGAGCAGCAAACAGCGCCGCTTCGTTCACCAGGTTCGCCAGGTCTGCACCGGAGAAGCCAGGCGTACCACGAGCAATGATTGCCGCGTCGATATCCGGCGCCAGCGGTACGCGACGCATGTGCACTTTCAGGATCTGTTCACGACCGCGAACGTCCGGCAGACCGACCACAACCTGACGGTCGAAACGGCCAGGACGCAGCAGCGCAGGGTCAAGTACGTCCGGACGGTTGGTTGCCGCGATAACGATGATACCTTCGTTACCTTCGAAGCCGTCCATCTCAACCAGCATCTGGTTCAGGGTCTGCTCACGTTCATCGTGACCACCGCCAAGGCCTGCGCCACGCTGGCGGCCTACGGCGTCGATTTCATCGATGAAGATGATGCACGGTGCCGCTTTCTTGGCCTGTTCGAACATGTCACGCACACGAGATGCGCCGACACCGACGAACATTTCCACGAAGTCAGAACCGGAAATCGTAAAGAACGGCACCTTCGCTTCGCCAGCGATCGCTTTCGCCAGCAGCGTTTTACCGGTACCCGGAGGGCCGACCATCAGGACGCCTTTCGGGATTTTACCGCCCAGCTTCTGGAAGCGGCTCGGCTCACGCAGGTACTCAACCAGCTCACCCACCTCTTCTTTCGCTTCGTCGCAGCCTGCGACGTCGGCAAAGGTGGTTTTAATCTGGTCTTCCGTCAGCATGCGCGCTTTGCTTTTGCCGAACGACATGGCACCTTTGCCACCGCCGCCCTGCATCTGGCGCATGAAGAAGATCCAGACGCCGATAAGCAGCAGCATCGGGAACCAGGAAATGAAGATCGAAGCCAGCAGGCTCGGCTCTTCTGGCGGCTCGCCAACCACTTTGACGTTTTTCGTCAGCAGGTTGTCAAGCAGCTTCGGATCGTTAACCGGGATGTAAGTCGTGTAACGGTTACTATCTTTCTTGGTAACGTTGATCTCACGTCCGTTGATACGCGCTTCGCGAACCTGGTCGTTATTGACCTCTTGCAGGAAGGTAGAATAATCCACCTTATGGCTGTTCGATTCGCTGGGCCCAAAGCTCTGGAATACTGACATCAGCACGACGGCAATGACCAGCCAGAGTATTAGGTTTTTCGCCATGTCACTCAAGGGATTAACCTCTTATTACAACTGTGTTAAAAACAGCGTCAGGATACTCTATATCCAGTTTCTTTCAAACTTTCGTTTGAAAAACCACCGTCTATGATTTTCGCCCGGTCGCTACAATGTACACTTCGCGTGAACGCGCACGCGAAGAGTCCGGCTTACGAACTTTAACCTTCGTAAACAGGGAGCGAATTTCCCTTAGATACTCATCGAAGCCTTCGCCCTGGAACACCTTCACTACAAAACTTCCGCCTGGCGCTAGCACATCACGAGCCATTTCAAGCGCCAGTTCCACCAGATACATGGCCCGGGGGATATCAACCGCCGGCGTTCCGCTCATGTTTGGTGCCATATCTGACATGACAACCTGTACTTTACTGTCACCTACGCGTTCCAGTAATGCCTGCATGACGAGTTCATCACGAAAATCGCCCTGAAGGAAGTCCACACCAACGATTGGATCCATAGGTAAAAGATCGCAAGCAATAATGCGGCCTTTACCACCAATCTGCGTGACCACGTACTGTGACCAGCCTCCCGGTGCAGCACCGAGGTCGACAACCGTCATCCCCGGCTTAAAAAGTTTGTCACTTTGCTGTATTTCATCAAGTTTAAACCAGGCACGGGAACGTAACCCCTTTTTCTGTGCCTCTTGAACATATTTATCGCTAAAGTGTTCCTGAAGCCAGCGGCTTGAGCTGGCAGAACGCTTTTTACCTGTCATTTAACATTCCCATCGGGACAGTTCATCGTAGCCTTTTGGCGTAAATTTCTACGCGCCATTTGGCGATATATGGGAGATGGCGGTAGAATGACCCGTTTTCAATCCCAACGTAAGCAAAAATATACGATGAATCTGAGTACTAAACAAAAACAGCACCTGAAAGGTCTGGCACATCCGCTCAAGCCGGTAGTTATGCTTGGCAACAATGGTTTGACCGAAGGGGTACTGGCCGAGATTGAACAAGCGTTAGAGCACCATGAACTTATCAAGGTGAAAATTGCCTCGGAAGATCGCGAGACCAAAACCTTGATCGTGGACGCTATCGTGCGCGAAACCGGCGCCTGTAACGTACAGGTCATCGGTAAAATGCTGGTGCTTTATCGCCCTGGTAAAGAACGCAAAATCTCGCTGCCACGTTAAGAATATCCTAATTTCTGACACAACATTGTGTTAAATGAGGGTTTTCCTTTACGAGGGCTAGCAACATGCCACGCTCTTATGCTTGATAAAAGGCCGCTATGCGGCCTTTTTCTTATCTTTACACTCAGTCAACATTTTCAGTGTTGAACAAAATTTACAGATAATCCACTGCGATGATTTCGAACTCAACTTCACCGCCCGGTGTACGGATGGTCACCACGTCGTCCTGCTCTTTACCGATGAGGCCACGCGCGATCGGCGAGTTCACGGAGATCAGGTTCTGTTTGAAGTCCGCTTCATCATCACCCACGATGCGGTAGGTCTGTTCTTCGTCGTTGTCCAGATTCAGCACCTTCACGGTCGCACCGAAGATAACGCGGCCGTTATTCGGGATCTTAGTGATGTCGATAACCTGCGCGTTGGACAGCTTCGCTTCGATATCTTTGATACGGCCTTCGCAGAAACCCTGCTGTTCACGAGCAGCATGATACTCCGCGTTCTCTTTCAGGTCGCCGTGCTCACGCGCTTCGGCAATGGCCGCAATGATTTCTGGGCGACGTACAGACTTGAGAAAGTCCAGTTCTTCACGCAGTTTTTCTGCACCACGAAGGGTCATCGGAATAGCTTGCATTGTTATACCTCTTAAACATTCCTGTAGGGAGCGGTTCGCCCCGCTCCGGCCGCTAAGCCCGCCTGGGTCGCTATCAACGCCAGGCCAGAAGCAAAAGAAAACCGACCCGGGTGCGAAGCCCCAGGTCAGCAGTAATTTTTAATTTGATACGCATTTTACCCCGAAGTTCACTACGGGTCATCGTTTACTTTACAGGGCGTTGGGCCGTAGTATGACGGCTTGTTTCCAGGTTGTTAGCGCGAGATTATGCGATTTTCCAGATTTATCATCGGATTGACCACCAGTATAGCGTTTAGCGTTCAGGCCGCGAATGTTGATGAGTATATCAATCAGCTTCCCGCCGGGGCCAACCTCGCGCTTTTGGTGCAGAAAGTGGGCGCCCCCGCGCCGTTGATTGATTACCACGGCCAGCAGATGGCGCTCCCGGCCAGTACCCAGAAGGTGCTCACCGCGCTGGCGGCCCTGCTGCAACTTGGCCCCGATTTCCGTTTTACCACCACGCTTGAGACCAAAGGCAGCGTGGATAGCGGTACGCTGAAAGGCGACCTGATTGCGCGATTTGGCGGCGATCCGACGCTAAGACGTCAGGATATTCGTAATATGGTGGCGACGCTGAAAAAATCCGGCGTACAAACTATTGACGGCAACGTCCTGATCGATACCTCGATTTTTACCAGCCACGATAAAGCGCCCGGCTGGCCATGGAACGACATGACCCAGTGCTTTAGCGCACCGCCAGCGGCAGCGATCGTCGACCGCAACTGCTTCTCCATTTCGCTCTACAGCGCGCAGAAAGCTAACGACCTGGCGTTTATTCGTATCGCCTCCTACTACCCGGTCATCATGTTCAGCCAGGTGCGGACGCTGGCGAAAGGCTCACCAGAGGCGCAGTACTGCGAGCTGGACGTCGTACCGGGCGATCTCAACCGCTATACGCTTACCGGCTGCCTGCCGCAGCGTGCGGATCCGCTGCCCCTGGCGTTCGCCATTCAGGATGGCGCCAGCTATGCCGGGGCGATTATCAAAGACGAGCTGAAGCAGGCAGGCATTACCTACACCGGTACGCTGCTACGCCAGACGCTGGTCAACGAGCCGGGTACGGTGATCGCCAGTAAACAGTCGGCGCCGCTGCATGATCTGTTGAAGATCATGCTGAAAAAATCGGACAACATGATTGCCGATACCGTGTTTCGCATGATTGGCCACGCACGCTTTGGCGTACCGGGCACCTGGCGCGCGGGATCCGATGCGGTACGGCAGATCCTGCGCCAGCAGGCAGGCGTCGATCTCGGCAACACGATTATCGCCGACGGCTCCGGCCTGTCGCGCCATAACCTGATCTCTCCGGCCACCATGATGCAGGCGCTACAGTACATCGCCCAGCATGACAACGAGCTGAACTTTATCTCGATGCTGCCGCTCGCAGGCCATGATGGTTCGCTGCAGTACCGGGCAGGCCTGCATCAGGCGGGCGTCGATGGTAAAGTTTCGGCAAAAACCGGCTCGCTGCAGGGTGTGTACAACCTGGCTGGATTTATCACCACCGCCAGCGGGCAGCGTATGGCATTCGTGCAGTATCTGTCGGGCTACGCGGTGCCGCCAGCCGACCAGCGTAACCGGCGTATTCCGCTGGTGCGTTTTGAGAGTCGGTTGTACAAAGACATCTATCAGAACAACTGAGTGCATTATTGCCGGATGACGACGCTAACGCGTCTTATCCGGCCTACAAAGAACATAACAAAACGGGCCGCAAATGCGGCCCGTTGGCTTTTGCCGGTAGGATAAGTGCTAGCGCCATCCGGCAAGGATATTAACGCTTGTAGATGAACTCAACGCCTTCTTCGTCGTCTTCATCCCAATCATCATCCCACTCTTCGTCTTCGGCTTCTGCCGCCACTTCATCAAGTTGCTGACGGTGGTAATCGTCCCACATGAACTCAACTTTCTCTGGCTGTTTCGCTTCTTCCTCCTGAGCAATTGGGTTCTCAATGATGAAGTTCATCACGTCCCAGCACAGGTCTTTGACACCCACCTGGCTTGCCGCGGAGATCAGGTAATACTTGTCTTCCCAGCCCATCGCTTCCGCAATCGCTTTAGCTTTAGCTTCGGCTTCCGCTTTATCCATGGTGTCAATTTTGTTGAACAGCAGCCAGCGAGGCTTATTCGCCAGTTTCTCGCTGTATTTCTCCAGCTCACCGATGATGATTTTTGCGTTTTCAGCCGGATCGGAGCCGTCGATCGGATCGATATCAATGATGTGCAGCAGTACGCGGCAGCGCTCAAGGTGCTTCAGGAAGCGAATACCAAGGCCTGCACCTTCGGATGCGCCTTCAATCAGACCCGGGATATCGGCAATAACAAAGCTCTTCTCGTTATCAACGCGGACAACACCGAGGCTCGGCACCAGGGTGGTAAACGGATAGTCCGCAACTTTCGGCTTCGCAGCGGAAACGGCGCGGATGAAGGTCGATTTACCGGCGTTCGGCATCCCCAGCATCCCAACGTCCGCCAGCAGCATCAATTCCAGCTGCAGATCGCGCTTGTCGCCCGGAGTACCCATGGTTTTCTGACGCGGGGTACGGTTTACGGACGATTTAAAACGGGTGTTGCCCAGACCGTGCCAGCCGCCCTTAGCCACCATCAGACGTTGACCGTGTTTGGTCATATCGCCCATGGTTTCACCGGTGCCCTGATCGATAACACGCGTACCAACCGGCACCCTAATGGTGACGTCTTTGCCACGCTTACCGGTACAGTCGCGGCTCGCGCCGTTCTGACCACGCTCGGCGCGGAAGGATTTTTCAAAACGGTAGTCAATCAGGGTGTTCAGGTTCTCGTCGGCTTCCATCCATACGTCGCCGCCGTCACCGCCGTCACCGCCGTCCGGGCCGCCTTTCGGAATATATTTTTCACGGCGGAAGCTCACGCAACCATTACCGCCATCACCTGCTACGACCAGGATCGTTGCTTCATCAACAAACTTCATTTTACTCTCCGTAAATCATTCGCCTGCGCGGGGTAACGGAACAACCGCTTCACGCTTACGCCACCGCCCCCATAGACGATGACCAATGGCGGAATACATCGCGCCCGCAACCACGACAAACGCACCGAGGTAACCTAAAAGGTTCAACATCGGTCTGGCGAAGAAATCGGGCCAGGCCATTGATAATAAATCTGAAAATAACAGAGTGAACAGCGGAGTCAGTGTGACTAACGCGCTCACCTGTGCCGCCTGCCAGCGCGCCATGGCTTCCGCCAGCGCCCCGTAGCCGACCAGTGTGTTCAGACCACAAAAGATCAGACAGGCTAACTGCCAGTCGCTCAGTTGCCCAATTACCTCAGGCTTCGCTAACGGCAGCAGTGCAATCGTACATAAAGTGTACAATAAAAAGAGGATCTGCTGTGATGCCATCCGCCGCAATAACACCTTTTGCGCGACGCCGTAACTCACCCAGACCATCGCCGCACCGACACCAAAGATAACGCCCCAGGTGTAATCGGTCAGACGGGTAAAAATTTCGATAAGGCTGGTGTTAAAGAACATTACCAGCCCGCAAATCAGCATGGTCGCCCCGATAATCTGCGTGCCACGCATCTTTTCTTTGAGGATAAAGACGCTTGCGACCATCATACCGACGGGAGACAGCTGGCCGATCACCTGCGACGCCGTTGGGCTAACGTACTGTAGCGATGAGCTAAACAGTACGAAGTTACCAAACAACCCGCCCGTGGCGATCAGCAGCAGTACCAGCCAACGCGGGTCACGAAAGAGCCGCAGGGACGGCAGCTTGCGCTTCCAGGTCAGGATGAGGCCCAGACCACAGCTTGCCATCAGAAAGCGGTAGAAAACGACGGTAGGCGGTTCCATGACTTCCAGAACCTGCTTCATCGCAATGGGCAATGCTCCCCAACAAACCGCCGTGGTGAGCGCCAACAGAATACCTATGCCCGCCTGTTGCTTCATACCGGATTTCCTACCCTGAAACAGCGCTACAGACCATCATTTACCTGGCGTCGAATGTAAAAAGCCCCGCAACGTGTTGCGGGGCTTTTATCCGTTACCGGGACGCGAATAACTTATTCAGCAACGATGCTGATATATTTACGGTTATTCGGACCTTTAACTTCAAATTTCACTTTACCGTCTGCTTTAGCAAACAGAGTGTGGTCTTTGCCGCAACCAACGTTGGAGCCAGCGTGGAATTTGGTACCACGTTGACGAACGATGATGCTACCAGCCAGAACTGTTTCACCGCCGAAGCGTTTTACGCCCAGACGTTTAGCTTCTGAATCGCGACCGTTACGAGTCGAGCCGCCAGCCTTTTTATGTGCCATTTAATCTGCTCCCCTTAACTTAAGCGCTGATGCCAGTGATTTTCACATCAGTGAACCACTGACGATGGCCCTGCTGCTTACGGTAGTGTTTACGACGACGAAACTTAACGATTTTAACTTTCTCGCCACGACCGTGAGCAACAACTTCAGCTTTGATAACGCCGCCATCAACGAAAGGAACGCCGATTTTGACTTCTTCACCGTTTGCGATCATCAGAACTTCTGCGAATTCAACAGATTCGCCAGTTGCGATGTCCAGCTTTTCCAGGCGAACGGTCTGACCTTCGCTTACTCGGTGTTGTTTACCACCACTTTGGAAAACCGCGTACATATAAACTCCGCTTCCGCGCACATCTTCGTGTGATTCAGAGTGCGCTATAAATATTCACAATAGGGCGCGAATATTACGCAAAACGCGAGCCTTTGACAAGTGCTACCATCAATAGATGCAGAAAAAAAACACAACGCGCACGGCAACGTTTATCTGTCGCGTTTTTTCAGTACAATCGTAGCTACAACTCTAACGTAAAACCTTCGTTATCCCGTATGGATAAGTGGTAAACAGGACATTAAGCCCGGCTTTTGCGATGAATTTACAAAAAATCAATGAGTTAACCGCGCAGGATATGGCGGGAGTCAATGCGACGATTCTTGAGCAGCTCAACTCAGACGTCCAGTTGATCAACCAGCTTGGCTATTACATCGTTAGCGGCGGCGGAAAACGGATTCGTCCCATGATCGCCGTGCTGGCAGCCCGTGCCGTTGGCTATCAGGGAAACGCCCACGTCAAGATTGCCGCGTTAATCGAATTTATTCATACCGCGACGCTCCTGCATGACGACGTCGTTGATGAGTCCGACATGCGCCGTGGCAAGGCCACGGCCAACGCCGCCTTTGGCAACGCGGCCAGCGTGCTGGTTGGCGACTTTATCTACACCCGCGCCTTCCAGATGATGACCAGCCTCGGTTCACTCAAGGTGCTGGAAGTCATGTCTGAAGCCGTCAACGTCATTGCAGAAGGTGAAGTCCTTCAGCTCATGAACGTGAACGATCCGGACATCACCGAAGAGAACTATATGCGTGTGATCTACAGTAAGACCGCACGTCTGTTCGAAGCAGCCGCCCAATGTTCCGGCCTGCTGGCTGGCTGTACGCCAGAGCAGGAAAAGGGCTTACAGGATTATGGCCGCTACCTGGGCACCGCCTTCCAACTGATCGACGACCTGCTCGACTACAGCGCCGATGGCGAAACGCTGGGTAAAAACGTCGGCGATGACCTGAACGAAGGTAAACCAACGCTGCCGCTGCTGCATGCCATGCGTAACGGCACGGCGGAACAAGCGCAGCTGATTCGCGGCGCTATCGAGCAGGGTAACGGCCGACATCTGCTGGAACCGGTGCTAGAAGCGATGGCCGCCTGCGGCTCGCTGGAATGGACGCGCCAGCGTGCCGAAGAAGAAGCCGATAAAGCCATTGCCGCCCTGGCCCCCCTTCCGGACTCCCAATGGCGCGATGCGCTTATTGGCCTCGCCCACATGGCGGTTCAACGCGATCGCTAATCCCTCTCCCGCGCAATGCGCGGGAAAGTTCCTGAAAACTCCCAATGACGTTATTTCGCGCCTGAAAATTAACGTTTTCCTAATTTAATGCAACTTACACGAACTTTTTAGAATCTTACTGAAAAGCGCGTTACAGTACATTCCTCGCCCAACATGACGATTTAAACAGCGCTCTCAGGGAGGAAGTATGGATAAGTTAATCGACTGGCATCCGGCGGACATCATCGCCGGGCTGCGCAAAAAAGGCACGTCAATGGCCGCAGAATCACGCAAAAATGGCCTGAGCTCGTCAACGCTCGCCAACGTGCTCTCACGCCCCTGGCCTAAGGGTGAAATGATTATTGCGAAGGTGCTGGAGACGGATCCATGGGTCATCTGGCCATCACGCTACCACGATCCGGTAACCCATGAGTTTATCGATAGAACACAGGCGATGCGCCAGCCAAAGAAAGATAAATAGCGAGGGAGAACGCCCCCCTGACTCGGAGGGCGTTTAACAACGGCAGCGATTACTCGCCTTTTACGCGTTCGATATTGGCGCCGAGTGCGCGCAGCTTATCTTCGATGCGTTCGTAGCCGCGATCAATGTGGTAGATGCGGTCAACGATAGTGGTGCCCTGAGCAATACAGCCCGCCAGCACGAGGCTTGCCGATGCACGCAGGTCGGTTGCCATGACCTGAGCGCCAGAAAGCTGCTCAACGCCGTGGCAAATCGCAGTGTTGCTTTCGATTTCCGCACGTGCGCCCATACGGATCAGTTCCGGGATGTGCATGAAACGGTTTTCGAAGACCGTTTCAGTGATCACACCGGTCCCTTCCGCCACCATGTTCAGCAGGGTGAACTGGGCCTGCATGTCGGTCGGGAACGCCGGGTGCGGCGCGGTACGTACGTTCACCGCTTTCGGACGCTTGCCATGCATATCCAGGCTAATCCAGTCTTCACCCACTTCGATATCCGCACCGGCTTCGCGCAGCTTGGCCAACACGGCATCCAGGGTATCAGGCTGCGCGTTGCGGCAGACAATTTTCCCGCCGGAGATCGCCGCCGCCACCAGGAAGGTGCCGGTTTCGATACGGTCAGGCAGAACGCGATAAACGCCGCCGCCCAGGCGCTTCACGCCTTCGATGGTGATGCGGTCGGTACCCTGCCCCGTCACCTTCGCGCCCATGGCGTTGAGGAAGTTCGCCGTATCGACGATTTCCGGTTCACGCGCGGCGTTTTCGATGATGGTGGTGCCTTCCGCCAGCGTCGCAGCTGTCATGATAGTGACGGTCGCGCCAACGCTGACCATGTCCATGACGATATGCGCGCCTTTCAGACGACCGTTGACGGACGCTTTGACGTAACCTTCTTCCAGCTTAATTTCCGCGCCTAACTGCTCAAGACCAGAGATGTGCAGATCGACCGGACGCGCACCAATGGTGCACCCACCCGGCAGAGAAACCTGGCCCTGGCCAAAACGCGCCACCAGCGGCCCCAGCGCCCAGATAGACGCGCGCATGGTTTTCACCAGGTCGTAAGGTGCACAGAATACGTTGACCGAGCCTGCATCAATCCATACTGAACCGTTGCGTTCTACCTTCGCACCCAGCTGCGTCAGCAGCTTCATGGAGGTATCCACGTCTTTCAGCTTCGGTACGTTCTGGATCTCTACCGGGTCTTCTGCCAGCAAAGCGGCAAAAAGAATCGGCAGGGCAGCATTTTTGGCGCCGCTAATGGTGACCTCGCCCTGAAGGCGGGTTGGCCCCTGCACACGAAATTTATCCATCAAATCTAATCTCTGTTAAGTATTCACGTTCGCCACCGGGAAAGCGTTGCCGCGTTCCCCATGGCTCAAAAACCGTTGAGTTTGCGATCGCGTGCCCACTCTTGCGGGGTATACGCTTTGATCGTCAGGGCATGAATGCGGTTATCCGCAAGATACTCCATCAGCGGGCCATAGATGGTCTGCTGCTTCTTCACCCGGCTCATGCCCTCAAACATCTCACCCACGGCAATCACCTGGAAGTGGCTACCGTCGCCAGAAACGAGAACTTCCTGAAGGGAGAGTGCATTCATCAGCACGGTCTGAATTTCATTATTTTCCATAGGTTCACATTTCATTTGAGAGTGAAAACAGCCCCACATCTTAGAGGAAAGTGGCGCAGTCTTAAACAAGCAAAAAGCCCCATCGTTAAGATTGATGGGGCTTTAGGAACATTAGAAGCAATAACGTGCTGAAATTTTTAAGGGATCATATCTTCAGGCAGATTATACAACCGTTTCAGCGTCGCCACTTTTTCGCTGACGCCTTCCAGGCTCACCTTGCGGCCCTGGGAACGAATCAGGTCAACCAGGTGCACCAGCAGCGCCAAACCTGCAGTATCGACGCGGCTAAGACCATTGAGATCGATCACCGAAACGCCCTGCGTCGCTTCATTTCTGGCGTCCCACAGGGGCACCAGAAAGTCCTGGTCCAGTTCGCCGCGCAGCATCAGGCGCTCACCGTCGCGCGTCCAGCTAAGCTGTTCAGCCATTATTTTTTCTGTTCCAGGGTGATCGGCTGCGCGGAGATGGATTTCAGCTGCGCGGTCAGGCCATCAATACCTTTGGTGCGCAACAGGTCGCTCCACTCGTTCTGTTTGGTGGTGATCATGCTCACCCCTTCAGCGATCATGTCGTATGCCTGCCAGTTGCCGGTCTGGGTATTTTTACGCCACTGGAAGTCCAGGCGCACCGGAGGACGGCCGTTCGGGTCGATGATGGTCACACGGATAGGTACGATGGTTGCGTCACCCAGCGGCTGTTCCGGGGCAATCTGGTAGGTCTGACCGTGGTACATCGCCAGCGCCTGGCCATAGGCCTGCTTCAGGTATTCACGGAACGCGGTAAAGTAGGCTTCACGCTGCGCCGGAGTAGCGTCTTTGTAGTAACGGCCCAGCACCAGCGCGCCGGCGTATTTTACCTGTACGTACGGCAGCAGTTCCTGATCGACCACATCACGCAGGTAGTTCGGGTTAGAACGAATTTTAGGTTGTTCATTCTTCAGGCGATCGAACGTTTTCTGCGCTGCTTCGTTCATCAGCTTGTAAGGGTTAGATTGGTCAGCTGCGGTTGCGGCCGTTAGCGGGGCAATCACCAGCATGGCGACCATCAGTAAGCGTTTAAACATGTCGAGTATCTCCTGAGATTAATTCGTCGCGCCAGTTGCAGGCGTCGCCGTATCAGTATGTCCATCTGTGGATTCCTGCGCATCGCCTGAATTCTTATTGTCGCTGCCCTTGCTGTTATAAAGGAATTGACCAATAAGATCTTCCAGCACCATTGCCGATTTGGTGTCCTGAATGGTGCCGCCGTCTTTAAGGATAGACGTTCCCAGCTCAGGGTCTTCAAAACCGACGTTCAGCGCCAGATACTGTTCCCCCAACAGACCGGAAGTTCGAATCGCCAGCGAGCTGGTATCCGGAATGTGGTTGTAGCGATCTTCAATGTCGAGCGCCACGCGAGGTAAATAGGTTTTTGGATCCAGGGTAATGTCAGCCACGCGGCCAATCACCACGCCGCCAATACGCACCGGCGAGCGTGCCTTCAGGCCGCCGATGTTATCGAAGGTGGCGTAAATGCGGTAGGTTGGCTCTGATTTCATTGACGAAACGTCCGCCGCCTTCAGGCAGACAAACAGCGCCGCCAGCAGGGCCACCAGCAGAAAAATACCGACCCAGATTTCACTCTTTTTCGTTTGCATTCACTCAATTCCCAAACATCAGTGCCGTCAGCACAAAGTCCAGCCCAAGAACCGCCAGCGACGAGTGCACCACGGTACGGGTGGTCGCCCGGCTGATTCCGGCAGAAGTGGGGATTGCATCGTAACCGTTAAATAACGCAATCCATGTCACCGTAATGGCGAAAACCAGGCTCTTGATCAGGCAGTTCACCAGATCGAGACGCCAGTCCACCGCATTTTGCATTGCCGACCAGAAGAACCCGGCATCAATGCCTTTCCAGCTTACGCCGACCAGCGAACCGCCCCAGATGCCTACCGCCACGAAGATAATCGTCAGCAGCGGCAATGAGATCACACCGGCCCAGAAGCGCGGAGAAATCACCCGGCGCAGCGGATCCACCGCCATCATCTCCATGCTGGAGAGCTGCTCGGTCGCGCGCATCAGGCCAATTTCCGCCGTCAACGCCGAACCGGCACGCCCGGCAAACAGCAGCGCGGCCACCACCGGCCCCAATTCGCGCAGCAGGGAAAGCGCCACCAGCATGCCGAGACTGGTCTCAGCGCTGTAGGTAGTCAGCACCAGATAACCCTGTAGCCCCAGCACCATGCCGATAAACACGCCCGACACAATGATGATCACCATCGAAAGCACGCCAACGTTGTAAAGCTGGCGCACCAATAGCGGCGCGTGCTTGCGGAACTCCGGCTTGCCGACAACGGCATTGAATAACATTAACCCAGCTCGCCCAAACGTCGCGATGGTCTTAATCCCGCGATGTCCAAGCGCTGCCAGTGCATTTAACAACATGAGTCGATTATCTCCCTGTGCCGATGAGGTCGCGGCGATAATCGCCCGCAGGGTAACGGAACGGCACCGGGCCGTCGGCAATACCGTCGAGGAACTGACGCACTCGCGGATCGTCGTTTTCCTGCAACGAAGTAGCACTACCGTGAGCGATGATTTTACGGTCCGCCATAATATAGGCGAAATCGGCAATGCTCAGCACTTCCGGCACGTCGTGGGAAACCACAATACAGGTGACACCCAACGCGCTGTTGAGTTCAGAAATCAGCTTCACCAACACGCCCATGGTGATCGGATCCTGGCCGACGAACGGTTCGTCAAACATGATCAGATCGGGTTCCAGAGCAATCGCTCTGGCCAGCGCGGCGCGTCTTGCCATCCCGCCGGAAAGCTCGGACGGCATCAGCTTAGCCGCCCCGCGCAGGCCGACGGCTTCGAGCTTCATCATCACCGTGCTTTTCAACAACGGCGCGGGAAGCCGGGTATGCTCGCGAATCGGGTACGCCACGTTGTCAAACACGTTCATGTCGGTAAACAGCGCGCCAGACTGAAACAGCATACTCATCCGTTTACGCACGGTGTACAAACGAGATCGCGACATCTGCGGCACGTTCTCGCCATCAAAGAGGATCTCTCCGCTATCCGGGGGGATTTGCCCGCCAATCAGGCGTAGCAGCGTGGTCTTGCCAATCCCCGACGGCCCCATTATCGCGGTGATTTTCCCGCGCGGCACCGACAGCGAGATCTTGTCGAAGATGACCCGACTGCCACGGGTAAACGTGACGTCGTGCATATCGACCAAATTCTCGATATTTTGGCTCATAGGCTTACCTTTCCAGGTCCTTAAGAGGAATCATTTCCTGCTCAATTGCGCATTCTTACAGAATCCTAACCGCACGAGTTAACGAAATCTGGCATTTGTTTTACTTTTCCTGCGCATAAAGTCAAAATTAGGAATTCGTTACGTCCAGACGTGCGGACCGACGATTATACCCGAATAAAGGACTTTAGATGCTCTTAGCCACGGCTCTGTTAATTATTGGTTTACTTCTGGTGGTCTACAGCGCCGACCGCCTCGTGTACTCCGCCTCCATTTTGTGCCGTGCTCTGGGAGTTCCACCGCTGATTATTGGCATGACCGTGGTCAGTATCGGCACCTCGCTGCCGGAAATTATCGTCTCCGCCGCCGCCTCCCTTCATGGTCAGGTAGACGTCGCCGTCGGGACCGCCATCGGCTCTAACATCGTCAATATATTACTGATCCTCGGCCTGACCGCGCTGTTCCATCCATTTACCGTGCATTCTGATATCCTGCGCCGTGAAATACCGCTAATGTTGGTCGTTAGCCTGCTGGCCGGGTATGTGCTGTATGATGGCGAACTCTCTTTAATGGACGGCGTTTTCCTGATTATGCTGGCAGCACTGTGGCTGCTGTTTATCATTAAGATAGCGCGTCTGGCCGAGCGCCAGGGTAACGATAAATTCACCCAGGAGCAGTTGGCCGAGCTGCCGCGCGACGGTTCGCTGCCCGTCGCCTGCTTATGGCTCGGCGTAGCGCTGATTATTATGCCAATGGCGACCCGCATGGTGATTGATAACGCCACGGTGCTGGCAAACTATTTCGCCATGAGCGAGCTGACCATCGGCCTGACAATCATCGCCCTCGGCACCAGCCTGCCGGAGCTGGCAACCGCCATCGCTGGCGTGCGTAAAGGTGAAAATGATATTGCGGTCGGCAACATCATCGGCTCGAATTTCTTTAATATCGCTATCGTTCTGGGTATCCCTGCCCTTCTCGCGCCGGGGACATTTAACCCGCTCGCGTTTACCCGGGACTATGGCGTCATGGTATTGGTGAGCGTGGTCTTCGCCCTCCTGTGCTGGCGTCGTCGCCAGATAGGCCGTGGCGCAGGTTTACTGTTAATCGGCGGGTTTGTTGCGTGGCTGGCGCTGCTCTATTGGGCAACGCCGCTCTTCATCGAATAAATCGGGATAACACTATGTCGCAAATAGATTTGCAGCCAAATTTCGACTTCCAGCAGGCGGGAAGAGAAGTTCTGGAGGTTGAACGGGAAGGGCTGGAACAGCTCGATCAATACATCAATCAGGACTTCAGCGACGCCTGTGAGAAGATCTTCTACTGCGGCGGCAAAGTGGTCGTGATGGGGATGGGCAAGTCCGGGCATATCGGGCGCAAAATGGCCGCTACCTTTGCCAGTACCGGCACCTCTTCCTTCTTCGTCCATCCCGGCGAAGCGGCGCACGGCGATTTAGGCATGGTGACACCACAGGATGTGGTCATCGCGCTCTCTAACTCCGGCGAGTCGAACGAGATTCTGGCGCTGATCCCGGTGCTCAAGCGCCTGCGCGTGCCGCTGATCTGCATGACCAGCCGCCCGGACAGCAGCATGGGCCGTGCGGCAGATATTCATCTGTGCGTAAAAGTTCCGCGCGAGGCTTGCCCGCTCGGGCTGGCGCCGACCTCCAGCACCACCGCCGCGCTGGTGATGGGCGATGCGCTGGCCGTTGCGCTGCTGAAGGCCCGCGGCTTTACCGCTGAAGACTTTGCGCTGTCGCACCCCGGCGGCGCACTGGGCCGCAAGCTTCTGCTGCGCGTTAACGATATTATGCACACGGGCGATGAAATCCCTCACGTGAGCGAAGATGCCTCACTGCGGGATGCGCTGCTGGAAATTACCCGTAAAAATCTCGGAATGACGGCCATCTGCGATGACAATATGCAGATTAAGGGTATCTTCACGGATGGCGACCTACGACGCATCTTCGACAACGGCGCAGACCTACGTAGCCTTGGCATCGCCGATGTGATGACGCCGGGCGGTATCCGCATTCGTCCCGGTACGCTGGCGGTCGACGCGCTGAACCTGATGCAATCACGTCATATCACCTGCGTGCTGGTTGCCGATGGCGACCATCTGCTAGGTGTGATACATATGCACGACCTACTGCGCGCAGGCGTAGTGTAATCAAGGATATAAAGAATGAGTAACGCTGTCGCATCGGTCGCCACCTGTTACGGGCCGGTGAGTCCACAATTTATCGCGAAGGCGGAGAAAATCCGCCTGTTGATCCTCGACGTCGACGGGGTGCTGTCCGACGGCCTGATTTATATGGGCAACAACGGTGAAGAGCTGAAAGCCTTTAACGTGCGCGACGGCTACGGCGTGCGCTGCGCCCTCACCTCCGGCATCGAAGTGGCGATTATTACCGGGCGAAAAGCTAAACTGTTAGAAGACCGCTGCGCTACCCTGGGTATTACGCATCTCTACCAGGGTCAGTCTGATAAACTTATCGCCTATCGTGAACTGCTGGCGAAGCTGAGCCTACGGCCGGATGAAGTCGCCTACGTGGGCGATGACCTGATCGACTGGCCGGTGATGGCAGAGATCGGCCTGAGCGTCGCGGTGGCGGATGCGCACCCGCTGCTGCTGCCGCGCGCCGATTACGTCACGCGCATTGCGGGCGGACGCGGTGCGGTACGCGAAGTCTGTGACCTGCTGCTGCTGGCGCAAGGGAAGCTCGACGAAGCCAAAGGGCAATCCATATGAGTAAAACCAGACGTTGGGTTATCATTCTGCTATCGCTGGTTGCGCTTGTCCTCATCGGCCTGAATCTCGCCGACAAAGACGACAGCGGCCCGGTTGCAGTAAATACCGGCGATCCAACCTATAAAAGCGAACATACCGATACGGTGGTGTACAGCCCCGAAGGCGCGCTCAGCTATCGGTTAATTGCCGAGCACGTGGAGTATTTTTCCGATCAGGGTCTGTCGTGGTTTACTCACCCCGTGCTGACTACCTTTGACACCGCGAAGGTGCCAACCTGGTCGATTAAAGCCGATAAAGCGAAGCTGACCAACGACCGCATGCTGTATCTCTACGGGCACGTTGAAATCAACGCGCTGACAGAAGACGCACAACTGCGTAAGATTACGACGGATAATGCCCAGGTGAACCTGATTACTCAGGACGTTTCCTCTGACGATCTGGTGACGTTATACGGAACAACATTTAATTCCAGCGGCCTGAAAATGCGCGGCAATTTACGCAGCAAAAACGCCGAGCTGATTGAAAAGGTTAGAACTTCTTATGAAATCCAGAACAAACAAACTCAGCCTTAAGCTGGCGCTCGTCGCTTCTCTGCTGGCAGCCAGTCTGCCGGCAATGGCCCTGACCGGCGATACCAATCAGCCGATTCATATTGAATCCGATCAGCAGTCGCTGGATATGCAGGGCAACGTCGTGACCTTCACCGGTAACGTTGTCGTGACTCAGGGCAGTATCAAAATCAACGCCGACAAAGTGGTCGTCACCCGCCCGGCAAACCAGCAGGGTAAAGAAGTGATCGATGGCTACGGCAACCCGGCTACCTTCTACCAGATGCAGGACAACGGCAAGCCGGTGAAAGGTCGCGCATCGAAAATGCACTACGAATTAGCAAATGATTTCGTGGTACTGACCGGCAATGCCTACCTTGAGCAGTTAGACAGTAACATCAAGGGTGACAAGATTACCTATCTGGTGAAAGAGCAGAAAATGCAGGCGTTTAGCGACAAAGGCAAACGCGTCACTACCGTTCTGGTTCCGTCTCAGCTACAGGACAAATCCAAAGACCAGGCTCCGGCACAGAAGAAGAGTAACTAATCCGTTATGGCGACATTAACTGCAAAAAATCTGGCGAAGGCCTATAAAGGCAGACGCGTCGTGGAAGATGTCAGTCTGACCGTCAACTCCGGTGAGATTGTGGGCCTGCTTGGGCCGAACGGCGCGGGTAAAACGACCACCTTCTACATGGTCGTCGGTATCGTACCGCGCGATGCGGGCAACATCATCATTGATGATGAAGACATCAGCCTGCTGCCGCTGCACGCCCGTGCACGCCGCGGCATCGGCTATTTGCCGCAGGAAGCGTCGATTTTCCGTCGTCTGAGCGTTTACGATAATCTGATGGCGGTACTGCAGATCCGCGATGACCTCAGCAATGAACAGCGCGAAGACCGTGCCAAAGAGCTGATGGAAGAGTTCCACATCGAGCATCTGCGCGACAGCCTGGGCCAGGCGCTTTCCGGCGGTGAACGTCGCCGCGTCGAGATTGCCCGCGCGTTAGCGGCAAACCCGAAGTTTATCCTGCTGGATGAACCGTTTGCCGGTGTAGACCCCATCTCCGTTATCGACATCAAACGCATCATCGAACATCTGCGCGACAGCGGCCTTGGCGTACTGATTACCGACCACAACGTCCGTGAAACGCTGGCGGTGTGCGAACGCGCTTACATCGTCAGCCAGGGGCATCTGATTGCCCACGGAACACCTCAGGAGATCCTGGAAGACGAACATGTTAAACGCGTGTATCTTGGGGAAGACTTCAGACTCTGATAGGGTAGTGGTTATCGACGTTAGCGGGAGATATTCGTTCTGAACATGAAGCAAGGTTTGCAATTAAGGCTCAGCCAACAGCTTGCCATGACGCCCCAGTTGCAGCAGGCCATTCGTCTGTTGCAATTGTCTACGCTGGAACTTCAGCAGGAACTCCAGCAGGCGCTGGAGAGCAATCCCCTGCTCGAGCAAACCGATCTTCACGATGAAGTAGAGACTCAGGAAACCGTCGATAGCGAAACGCTGGACAGCGTCGATGCGCTGGAAAAACCGGACATGCCCGAAGAGCTGCCGCTTGACGCCAGCTGGGACGAAATCTACACCGCCGGTACACCTTCCGGTACTGGCGCTGACTATCAAGACGACGAACTACCGGTTTATCAGGGTGAAACCACTCAGTCACTTCAGGATTACCTGATGTGGCAGGTAGAGTTAACGCCGTTTACCGATACCGACCGGGCGATCGCCACGTCGATCGTCGACGCGGTGGATGACACCGGCTACCTCACCGTCACCGTCGAAGATATCCGCGAAAGCATCGGCGACGACGAGATTGGCCTGGACGAAGTGGAGGCGGTACTTAAGCGCATCCAGCGTTTCGATCCGGTCGGCGTGGCCGCCAAAGATCTCCGCGATTGCCTGCTGATCCAGCTGTCACAATTTTCACCAGACACGCCGCGCCTCGATGAAGCGCGACTGATTATCAGCGATCATCTCGATCTGCTCGCTAACCACGATTTCCGCTCGCTGATGCGGGTCACCCGTCTGAAAGAAGATGTACTGAAAGAAGCTGTCGATCTGATCCAGTCACTGGATCCACGCCCGGGCCAATCGATCCAGACCGGCGAACCGGAGTATGTGATTCCGGACGTACTGGTGCGCAAGGTCAACGATCGCTGGGTGGTAGAGCTGAACGCCGACAGTATTCCGCGCCTACAGATAAACCAGCACTACGCGGGGATGTGTAATAACGCCCGCAACGACGCCGACAGCCAGTTTATTCGTAGCAACCTGCAGGAAGCCAAATGGCTGATCAAGAGCCTTGAAAGCCGCAACGATACGCTGCTGCGCGTCAGCCGCTGCATCGTCGAGCAACAGCAGGCCTTTTTCGACCTTGGCGAAGAGTACATGAAACCGATGGTGCTGGCCGACATCGCCCAAACCGTCGAGATGCACGAGTCCACGATTTCGCGTGTTACCACGCAGAAGTATTTGCATAGCCCACGGGGCATTTTCGAGCTTAAATATTTCTTCTCCAGCCACGTCAGCACCGAGGGCGGCGGCGAAGCCTCGTCCACGGCCATTCGGGCGCTGGTTAAGAAATTGATTGCCGCGGAGAATCCCGCGAAACCACTGAGCGACAGTAAACTGACCACCATGCTCTCTGAACAGGGTATCATGGTGGCAAGGCGTACCGTTGCAAAGTACCGAGAGTCTTTATCCATTCCGCCGTCTAACCAGCGTAAACAGCTGGTCTGACACAACTGATAAGGAAGACACTATGCAGCTCAACATCACTGGACACAACGTCGAGATCACCGAGCCGATGCGCGAATTCGTTAATGCGAAGTTCAGCAAGCTGGAGCAGTATTTCGAGAGGATCAATCAGGTCCATATTGTGTTAAAGGTGGAGAAACTGACGCACATCTCGGATGCGACATTGCACGTGAACGGCGGTGAACTTCATGCCAGCGCGGAAGGGCAGGATATGTATGCCGCCATCGACGGTTTGATCGATAAACTGGCGAGACAGTTAACCAAGCACAAAGATAAACTAAAACAACATTGATTGTCCGAGCGATCGCCCGATATGCCCGCATATCGGGCGATGCTTAGGTGAAATTATGACAAATAACGATTCGGCTCTACAACTGAGCAATGTCCTTAACCAGGAATGTACCCGCAGTGCTGTGCACTGTCAGAGTAAAAAACGTGCGCTGGAAATCATCAGCGAGCTGGCGGCGAAACAGCTTAGCCTGCCGCCGCAGGTGGTGTTCGAAGCCATTCTGACCCGTGAAAAAATGGGCAGTACCGGCATCGGCAACGGCATCGCCATTCCTCACGGCAAGCTCGAAGAAGATACGCTGCGTGCGGTAGGGGTGTTCGTGCAACTGGAAACGCCGATCGCCTTCGACGCCATCGACAACCAGCCGGTCGATTTACTCTTTGCGCTTCTGGTTCCAGCCGACCAGACCAAAACCCATCTGCATACGCTTTCCCTGGTGGCGAAACGTCTGGCAGATAAAACGATTTGCCGCCGCCTGCGCGCCGCGCAGAGCGACGAAGAGCTGTATCAAATCATCACCGATACGGAAACCCACGATGATGCGTAATGGACATCACATCGTACTGAGGAGAAACGGTACATGGTACTGATGATCGTCAGCGGCCGCTCTGGCTCGGGAAAATCAGTGGCCCTGAGGGCGCTGGAAGATATGGGCTTCTACTGCGTTGATAACCTGCCGGTGGTACTGCTGCCGGAGCTGGCAAAGACGCTGGCCGACCGCGAAATCTCGGCTGCCGTGAGCATCGACGTACGTAACATGCCTGAAACTCCGGAAATCTTCGAACGGGCAATGGAAAACCTGCCGGAGAACTTTTCCCCACAGCTGCTGTTCCTCGACGCCGATCGCAACACGCTGATTCGTCGCTACAGCGACACTCGCCGTCTGCACCCGCTCTCCAGCAAGAATCTGTCGCTGGAAAGCGCCATTGATGAAGAGAGCAACCTGCTGGAGCCGCTGCGCTCTCGCGCCGACCTGATCGTCGACACCTCCGAGATGTCAGTCCATGAACTGGCGGAAATGCTGCGCACCCGTCTGCTGGGTAAACGCGAGCGTGAGCTAACGATGGTATTCGAATCCTTCGGCTTCAAGCACGGTATTCCTATCGACGCCGATTACGTGTTTGACGTGCGCTTCCTGCCGAACCCGCACTGGGATCCGAAGCTGCGTCCGATGACCGGCCTCGATAAACCGGTTGCCGCGTTCCTCGACAGGCACACGGAAGTTCACAACTTTATTTACCAGACGCGTAGCTATCTTGAGCTATGGTTACCTATGCTGGAAACCAACAACCGTAGCTATCTGACGGTTGCCATTGGCTGTACCGGCGGTAAGCACCGTTCGGTCTATGTTGCCGAACAGCTGGCTGACTACTTCCGCTCGCGCGGTAAGAACGTGCAGTCTCGTCATCGGACGCTGGAAAAACGCAAATCATGACCGTAAAGCAGACCGTGGAAATCACCAATAAGCTGGGCATGCATGCCCGCCCGGCGATGAAGCTGTTTGAACTGATGCAGCATTACGATGCGGAAGTGCTGCTGCGCAATGATGAAGGCACCGAAGCCGAAGCCAATAGCGTGATCGCGCTGCTGATGCTGGACTCTGCCAAGGGCCGTCAGATTGAAGTGGAAGCCACCGGTCCGCAGGAAGAAGAGGCGCTGGCGGCGGTAATCGCGCTGTTTAACGCCGGGTTTGACGAAGACTAGTCCGCGCCCGGCTACACACGCATAGTCTGTAGGCCGGACAAGGCGTTTACGCCGCCATCCGGCAGTGCCACTGTATGCCTGATGGCGCGATGCTTATCAGGCCTACGGTTAATACAGCTTATTTTCCCGCATAAATCCTTCCCCACCGAGCTGGCGCATCTGCCGTAAAATCCACGCCTGACGGCTACGCACATACCCCGATGGGGCATTGGCTTTAAAACGAATCGGGTTAGGCAGCACGGCGGCCAGCAGCGCGGCTTCCGCCATCGTCAGTTGACTCGCCGACTTATGAAAGTAGCGCTGGGACGCGGCTTCCACGCCGAAAATACCGTCGCCAAATTCTGCGATATTCAGGTAGACGGTCAAAATACGTTTCTTACTCCACACCGTCTCCATGCCGAGCGTCAGACCCGCTTCCAGCCCCTTACGCACCCAGCTACGCCCATCCCACAGGAACAGGTTCTTCACCGTCTGCTGCGACAGCGTCGACGCACCGCGAATGCGGTTTTCGTTGCGCTCGTTGTGCGCCAGCGCCTTTTCGATTGCCGACACGTCAAAACCCCAGTGGTCAGGGAATTTTTGATCTTCGGCGGCAATCACTGCCAACCCCATCCACGGTGTAATTTCATCCATGCTGACCCAGTCTGAGTGGGCAACGTAGCCGAAATCACCCGAAAACCAGGCGCTCATCTGGCGTTCAACCATCACTGCGGAGAATGGCACAGGCAAAACACTGAACACCGCAATACCGCCGCCCCATAACAGCGCCAGCATCAGCAACAGCCGCCAGGCCAGACGTTTAAGCCTGGCTATACTCCTCAAAGCCATCTTGTTCTCGCTAACTCTCTGACGCTGATTAATATTTCTGATTAAGTCGTTACGCTTCACACATTTTACTGATTCACGTAACAAACTTTTTAAGTTTTGCTATCTTATTGAGCGTGCAATCGTATTTCAGGTTGTGTCAAAAAAACCAAAATTATGTCAATCATCTGACGCAACCACCAGTTCCCTGGTGTTGGCGCAGTGTTCGCGCACCCCGGTCAAGCCGGGGTCATTTTTTTCCTGCGCTGGCAACCCACGCTTTCAGCACCGCAACGTCGTGCTGCCATTCGGACTTCATCTCTTCAACCCATTCACCCACGTTATCCCACCACGCCGGTAGATCCGGTGATTGAATCTGCTGCCCCAGCTGTTGGAGATGACGTAGCCCGACGGAACCAGCAGCGCCTTTGATTTTATGGCCTTCTTCGACAATCCCTTTCTGGTCGCGGGCGGTGAGATTCGATTCCAGCACCGCCAGGTAGCCCGGCATCATCTTCTCAAATACGGCCAGACCATCGGTAATCAGCTTCGGCCCAACCAGTTCGATGTACTGCTCCAGCATCGCAATATCGAGCAACTGCTGCGATTTGTCGTTATCACTCTGGCTCACGGTACTCTCCTCTTCGTCTGCAGTGGTATCCCAGAACTTCTTGATCATCGCCGTCAACGCCGGTACCGAGAGCGGTTTACTCAGCACGTCGTCCATGCCGGCGTCCAGATACTCTTTTTTGTCCTTCAGAACGTTCGCCGTCAGCGCCACCAGCGGCGGCAGATCGTCGGCATGGTATTTGCCCGTTAGCTCACGAGCGATGTCCAGACCGGTCATATCCGGCAGCTGAATATCCAGCAGCACCAGGTCATACTCGCCAGGGGTAAACATCTCCAGCGCGGCCTTACCGGTCATGGCGACGTCGACGCTGTTACCCAGTTTTTCCAGCACCGAGCGCGCGACGATCACGTTCAACTCGATATCTTCCACCAGCAGCACGTGCAGCGCCGGCAACGGCATATCATCTTCATCAAACGCATCTTCCACTTCCTCAGCCACAGCCGGAGCATGGGCCGTCAGGATAAAGGTCGAACCGTGTCCTGGTTGACTGGAAACCTCAATATCGCCGCCCATACTTTTCGCCAGACGCTTCGACACCGCAAGACCAATCCCGGTACCGGTGGCGGGCTTGCCGCCATGGCTGTCTTTCACCTGATAATACATGGCGAAGATTTTGTCCTGCTCTTCCTGAGGGATGCCGATACCAGAGTCTTCCACTTCAAAGTGCAGCATATCGCCAGCATCGTAGCGCACGCGCACGACCACGCTCCCCTCCTGAGTGAACTTAACGGCGTTACTGATCAGGTTCCACAGAATCTGCCGCAGGCGGGTACCGTCGGTAATGACTTTATGCGGCAAAGGTAACGTCGGCTCCATTACGAAACGCAACCCTTTTTGCTGTGCCTGCAAGCCAGACAGGTTTTCAAGATCGGCGAGGAAACCGGTGAAGTCGACCTCCTGGTTATCCAGTTGAACTTTACGGCGCTCCATCTTATCCATGTCGATAATATCATTGAAGATATTACCCAGCGTCACCGCCGAAACGTGGATCGTTTTCAGGTACTTTTCCTGCTCAGCGGTCAGGTTAGTGTCGAGCAGAATACGGCTCAAACCGACGATACCATTGAGCGGCGTGCGCAGCTCGTGGCTGATGGTCGAGATAAAGGTGGTTTTGTCACGGCTGGCGCGCTCCAGCGCATCCTGATAGCGCTTGCGTTCGGTAATATCGCGACCAAAGCCCATCAAGCCGTGGCGCTTACCCACGCGATCGTAGTAAGGCACTTTACGGATTTCGAAGCAGGCTTTGCGCCCGTCCGGGTAATCGAGCCACTGCTCGTAGGTCAGCGAGACGTTGTGACGGAAAACTTTCTCATCGGTTTCAATAACCTTTGCCGCCGCTTCGGGGGTGTAGACATCTTCCGGATGCAGGTGAATCAGCTGCTTTTCACTCTTGCCAGTCAGCAGCTCCATCGCCCGGTTACAGCCGGAAAACTCTTTATCTTCATTGCGATAGAAAACCAGATCCGGCGAGGCATCGAGGAAAGAACGCAGGAAGGAGGACTGCTGCTCAAGGCGAATCTGCGTTTCCTCGCGCTCCTGCACCTCAACGCGCAGCTGCTCCAGCGTCGCCAGGCGCTCGGCCTCGGCTTTTTCGCGATCGCTAATTTCCTGATTAAGCTGTGAAATGTTGTCTTTAAGCTGAACGTTTAGCTTGAGGTCACGCTCGCGCATCTCTTCCAACTTTTCTACCAGCCGGGACAGGCGCTGGCGCGACTCCTCAAGCTGTTCGACCACCACTGACAGAAAATAAACCGCCCAGGGGGTGATCAGCAGACCGAAGAAGATCGAGCGAATCACGTCGATACTCTCCACCTGGCCGTGTAGCACCATGGTGACCGCCATCTGCACCACAATCGCCAGCACCACCAGCGCTAACGCCAGCAGCAGGGAGAACCGTACCAGACCCAGCTTCATCATCAGGTCGACGTAATACTGCGCCAGCATACGAATTTGCTTCATGAGGAGTTCCTTAACGACAACGTCGTTCAATAATACCCAATTCTGGGCGCGGCGCGGTAGGTTGTGCGAAAAATGCGAGGATTATATCGAGGTGTGAAACAGATCGTAGGCCGGATAAGGCAACGCCGCCATCCGGCAATGTATGCGGGGCTGCCTGTTAGCGCCTCGCTTATCAGGCCAACGGAGCGCTATGGCTGTACCCACGGCGTTCCCAACGCCGAGCCCTGCACTCCGTGTTCGTTGAGGTATTTATCCAGTTCAACCATCCCGGTCCAGCGATTTTCACACCATAGCGGCGCCAGCAGCGTCGGGCGTCGGGCGCTGGCAGAGATCCGGTGGTAAATCACCTCCGGCGGCGTATGACGGATCATCTCACCGGCGGTCACCGTGTAATCATCCAATTCGATACCGTTCAGACGACCGGCCTCCCAGGCCTTCGCCATAATGCTACCCGTCACAATATGCAGTGGATGTAGCTTAATACCGTCCACGCCGGTTTCTACAACCCGCTCAAGCGTCTCCAGACACTCGCTCTGCCCTTCCCCCGGCAGGCCGACAATCAGGTGGCTGCACACCTTCAACCCGCGCTCGCGCGCCAGCCGCGTGGTATTTTGATAACAGGCAAAGTCGTGGCCGCGGTTAATTCGGTGCAGCGTTTTATCGTGCGCGGTTTGCAGCCCCAGCTCCAGCCACACTTCATAACCCTGATCTTTATACTCACTCAGCAAATCAAGCACCGCCTCCGGCACGCAGTCCGGGCGCGTGCCGACGCACAGGCCGACGATATTTGCCTGACTTACCGCCTGCTGGTACATCGAGCGCAGCACCTGAACTTCGGCAAAGGTGCTGGTATAGGCCTGGAAATAGGCCAGATAGCGTTTTGCACGGTTGACCAGATTTGCCTGGTGCGCCAGCTGGTCGGCAATCGACTTATGCTGCTGTGCTTCGTCGGCAAACGAGGCGACATTACAGAACGTGCAGCCGCCGCGGCCGATCGTTCCGTCGCGATTTGGGCAGCTGAATCCACCATGCAGCGTCAGTTTATGGACCTTTTCGCCGTAACGACGCGTAAGATCCCCACCAAACATATTGACTAATTTTTGTAACTGCATAATCTGATAGACCGGCCTGAAGAAAGGGGCCAAGCCTGCCATTTTTAGTCTCGATCGGCGATGACCTGGATCAATCGCCATGTAGACCTTTTACTCCATTGCATAACAAATCAAAATTACTGCAATTTCATTCAAAACAAGAGTGATTATTTTTGCTTATGTTCGCCGTGCTATTTGCAATTATCTAGCGTCCGTTGAAAAACAGAGGGATCCTATACCCTCACACTCCACACCAGCATTAAATACTGCCATTTGCAATTAAAACAGTATATTCATATTAAAACCGCGCTTTCATATAGTGAGACAGATCACACTCACAAAGGCACTTACTCCTGGCCGCTAGTCGTCAAAATCGTTATATTTTTATTTATTTTCAATTATTTAATTACCCTATAGCACATTTCTGTATAAATAAGATTGCCATTTGACCTATGTAAGGATTCCCGATAAGTTGGGAATCCGCTGGAAGCTTTCTGGATGGGCAGTCTGCCCATCATATTTATGCAGTAATTGAGATTCCCTCTTAAGCAAGTCCTCAAACTTGTGTGACCTACGCGAAAAGGATAAAAGAGGGCGAATGCGAGGTAGGCAAAGAATGCCATACCCCGTCGCCATGCTCTTGCTGTGCCTTGCGCGCAATCGATTAAGGGGGCGTCCCGTAGAGCCTGGGGAGGTTCACTGATATGTTGTACGATAAATCCCTTGAGAGGGATAACTGTGGTTTCGGCCTGATCGCCCACATAGAAGGCGAACCTAGCCACAAGGTAGTGCGTACCGCGATACACGCACTGGCCCGTATGCAGCACCGCGGCGCGATTCTCGCCGACGGAAAAACCGGCGACGGTTGTGGCCTGCTGTTGCAAAAACCTGACCGTTTCTTCCGCATCGTCGCAGAAGAACGCGGCTGGCGCTTAGCCAAAAACTATGCCGTTGGGATGCTGTTCCTGAATAAAGATCCTGAGCTGGCTGCGGCCGCCCGCCATGTTGTAGAAGAAGAACTGCAGCGTGAAACCCTGTCTATTGTTGGCTGGCGCGATGTGCCCACCAACGAAGGCGTGCTCGGTGAAATCGCCCTCTCCTCTCTGCCTCGTATTGAGCAAATTTTCGTTAACGCCCCTGCGGGCTGGCGTCCGCGTGATATGGAACGCCGTCTGTTCATCGCCCGCCGCCGTATCGAAAAACGCCTTCAGGAAGACAAAGACTTCTACGTGTGTAGTTTGTCGAACCTGGTGAATATCTATAAAGGTCTGTGTATGCCGGCGGATCTGCCGCGCTTCTACCTGGACCTCGCGGACCTGCGTCTGGAATCGGCCATCTGCCTGTTCCACCAGCGCTTCTCCACCAACACCGTGCCGCGCTGGCCGCTGGCACAGCCGTTCCGCTATCTGGCGCACAATGGCGAAATCAACACCATCACCGGTAACCGCCAGTGGGCGCGCGCGCGTACCTATAAGTTCCAGACGCCGCTGATTCCGGATCTGCACGACGCCGCGCCGTTCGTGAATGAAACCGGCTCCGACTCCAGCTCCATGGATAACATGCTTGAGCTGCTGCTGGCGGGCGGGATGGACATCATCCGCGCCATGCGTCTGCTGGTCCCACCGGCCTGGCAGAACAACCCGGATATGGACCCGGACCTGCGTTCGTTCTTCGACTTTAACTCCATGCACATGGAGCCGTGGGACGGCCCGGCAGGGATCGTCATGTCTGACGGTCGCTACGCCGCCTGTAACCTCGACCGTAACGGTCTGCGTCCGGCTCGCTACGTGATCACCAAAGATAAGCTCATCACCTGCGCCTCTGAAGTTGGGATCTGGGACTACCAGCCTGACGAAGTGGTGGAAAAAGGCCGCGTAGGCCCAGGCGAGCTGATGGTTATCGACACCCGCAGCGGACGCATTCTGCACTCTGCCGAAACCGATAACGATCTGAAAAGCCGCCATCCGTACAAAGAGTGGATGGAGAAAAACGTTCGCCGTCTGGTGCCGTTTGAAGATTTGGCCGACGATCGGGTGGGCAGCCGTGAGCTGGACGACGATACGCTTGCCAGCTACCAGAAACAGTTTAACTACAGCGCCGAAGAGCTAGACTCGGTGATCCGCGTACTGGGCGAAAACGGCCAGGAAGCCGTCGGCTCAATGGGTGACGATACCCCGTTTGCCGTGCTCTCCAGCCAGCCGCGTATTATTTACGACTACTTCCGTCAGCAGTTCGCGCAGGTAACCAACCCGCCAATCGACCCGCTGCGTGAAGCGCATGTGATGTCGCTGGCAACCAGCATCGGTCGTGAGATGAACGTTTTCTGCGAAGCGGAAGGCCAGGCGCACCGCCTGAGCTTCAAATCACCGATTCTGCTGTACTCCGATTTCAATCAGCTCACGACGATGAAAGAGGAGCACTACCGTGCCGATACGCTGGACATCACGTTTGATGTGACGGAAACCAGCCTCGAAGCTACGGTGAAAGCGCTGTGTGACAAAGCTGAAGAGATGGTGCGTAACGGTACCGTACTGCTGGTGCTCTCTGACCGTAACATCGCCAAAAATCGCCTGCCGGTACCGGCACCGATGGCGGTGGGCGCTATTCAGGCTCGCCTGGTCGATAAGAGCCTGCGCTGCGATGCCAACATCATTGTTGAAACCGCCAGCGCCCGCGACCCACATCACTTTGCCGTACTGTTGGGCTTCGGCGCGACGGCAATTTACCCGTACCTGGCCTATGAAACTCTCGGTCGCCTGATCGATACCCATGCTATCGAGAAAGACTACCGCACGGTGATGCTGAACTACCGTAACGGCATCAACAAAGGTCTGTATAAGATCATGTCCAAAATGGGCATTTCGACCGTCGCCTCCTATCGCTGTTCTAAGCTGTTTGAAGCGGTGGGTCTGCACGACGACGTAGTCGAAAACTGCTTCCAGGGCGTGGTCAGCCGCATCGGCGGCGCGTCGTTCGACGACTTCCAGCAGGATCTGCTGAATCTGTCGAAGCGTGCCTGGCTGGCGCGTAAACCGCTGGAACAGGGCGGCCTGCTGAAATATGTCCACGGCGGCGAATACCACGCCTACAACCCGGACGTGGTGCGCACCCTGCAACAGGCGGTACAGAGCGGCGAATACAGCGATTACAAAGCCTATGCAGAACTGGTCAACAACCGCCCTGCGGCGACGCTGCGCGATCTGCTGGCCATCACGCCAAACGGCGAGACCGTCAACCTGGCCGACGTTGAGCCAGCGAGCGACCTGTTCAAGCGTTTCGATACCGCAGCGATGTCGATTGGCGCACTGAGCCCGGAAGCGCACGAAGCGCTAGCCGAAGCGATGAACAGCATCGGCGGCAACTCTAACTCCGGCGAAGGCGGCGAAGATCCGGCACGCTACGGCACCAACAAAGTGTCGCGCATCAAGCAGGTGGCTTCCGGCCGCTTTGGCGTAACGCCTGCGTATCTGGTCAACGCCGACGTCATTCAGATTAAAGTCGCTCAGGGCGCGAAGCCGGGCGAAGGCGGTCAGTTGCCGGGTGATAAAGTCACGCCGTACATCGCCAAGCTGCGTTATTCCGTACCGGGCGTGACGCTGATTTCTCCGCCACCGCACCACGATATTTACTCTATCGAGGATCTGGCTCAGCTGATTTTCGACCTCAAACAGGTCAACCCGAAAGCGATGATCTCCGTGAAGCTGGTTTCCGAACCGGGCGTCGGCACCATCGCTACCGGCGTGGCAAAAGCCTATGCGGACCTTATCACCATCGCCGGCTACGACGGCGGTACCGGTGCAAGCCCGCTGTCTTCCGTGAAATACGCCGGCTGTCCGTGGGAACTGGGTCTGGTCGAAACGCAGCAGGCGCTGGTCGCTAACGGCCTGCGTCACAAGATCCGTCTGCAGGTGGACGGCGGCCTGAAAACCGGCGTCGACATCATTAAAGCGGCAATTCTCGGCGCGGAAAGCTTCGGCTTCGGTACCGGGCCAATGGTCGCGCTGGGCTGTAAATACCTGCGTATTTGTCACCTGAACAACTGCGCAACCGGTGTGGCAACTCAGGATGAGAAACTGCGTAAGAACCACTATCACGGCCTGCCGTTCAAAGTGACCAACTACTTTGAATTCATCGCCCGTGAAGTCCGCGAGCTGATGGCTGAACTGGGCGTCACCCGCCTCGTTGACCTGATTGGCCGCACCGACCTGCTCAAAGAGCTGGATGGCTTCACCGCCAAGCAGCAGAAGCTGGAGCTGTCTCGTCTGCTGGAAACCGCTGAGCCACACCCGGGCAAAGCGCTGTACTGCACCGAGAACAACCCGCCGTTTGATAACGGCGTGCTGAACGCGCAACTGCTGCAGCAGGCAAAACCGTTTGTCGATGAACGCCAGAGCAAAACCTTCTGGTTTGATATCCGCAACACCGATCGTTCCGTTGGCGCATCGCTGTCTGGCTACATTGCCCAAACGCACGGCGACCAGGGGCTGGCGGCGGATCCGATTAAAGCGCACTTCAACGGTACCGCAGGCCAGAGCTTCGGCGTGTGGAACGCCGGCGGCGTTGAGCTGTACCTGACCGGCGATGCCAACGACTACGTCGGTAAAGGCATGGCGGGCGGTCTGTTGGCGATTCGTCCTCCGGTGGGTTCGTCCTTCCGCAGCCATGAAGCAAGCATTATCGGTAACACCTGCCTGTACGGCGCGACCGGTGGTCGTCTGTATGCCGCAGGCCGCGCGGGTGAACGTTTCGGCGTGCGTAACTCCGGAGCGATTACCGTGGTGGAAGGCATCGGCGATAACGGCTGTGAATACATGACCGGCGGCATTGTCTGCGTGCTGGGCAAAACGGGCGTGAACTTCGGTGCCGGTATGACGGGCGGCTTCGCCTATGTACTGGATGAAGACGGTGATTTCCGCAAACGCGTGAACCCGGAACTGGTAGAAGTACTGGACGTCGACTCGCTGGCGATTCACGAAGAACATCTGCGTGGATTGATCACCGAACACGTACAGCTGACCGGCTCCTCCCGCGGTGAAGAGATTCTGGCGCACTGGCCGTCTTATTCCGCGAAGTTTGCCCTGGTTAAGCCGAAGTCCAGCGATGTGAAAGCGCTGTTGGGTCACCGTAGTCGTAGCGCAGCCGAGCTGCGCGTGCAGGCGCAGTAAGAGGTCATCATGAGTCAGAACGTTTATCAATTTATCGACCTGCAGCGCGTTGATCCGCCGAAGAAACCGCTGAAGATCCGCAAGATCGAGTTTATCGAGATCTACGAGCCGTTTTCCGAAGGCCAGGCCAAAGCACAGGCAGACCGCTGCCTGTCCTGTGGTAACCCGTACTGCGAGTGGAAATGTCCGGTACATAACTACATCCCGAACTGGCTGAAGCTGGCCAACGAGGGGCGTATTTTTGAAGCGGCAGAGCTTTCACACCAGACCAACACCCTGCCGGAAGTTTGTGGCCGTGTGTGCCCACAGGATCGCCTGTGCGAAGGCTCCTGTACGCTGAACGATGAGTTTGGCGCCGTGACCATCGGCAACATTGAACGCTATATCAACGATAAAGCGTTCGAGATGGGCTGGCGTCCGGACCTGACCGGCGTGAAGCAAACCGGCAAGAAAGTCGCCATCATCGGCGCGGGCCCGGCGGGCCTGGCGTGCGCAGATGTGCTGACCCGTAACGGCGTGAAGGCGGTGGTGTTCGACCGTCACCCGGAAATTGGCGGCCTGCTGACCTTCGGTATCCCGGCCTTCAAGCTAGAGAAAGAAGTCATGACCCGCCGCCGTGAGATCTTCACCGGTATGGGTATTGAGTTCAAACTCAACGTGGAAGTGGGCCGTGACGTACAGCTCGACGACCTGCTGAAAGATTACGACGCCGTGTTCCTCGGCGTGGGCACCTATCAGTCAATGCGCGGTGGGCTGGAGAACGAAGACGCTTCCGGCGTATTCGACGCCCTGCCGTTCCTGATCGCCAACACCAAGCAGATCATGGGCTTTGGCGAAACGACTGAAGAGCCGTACGTCAGCATGGAAGGCAAACGCGTGGTGGTACTGGGCGGTGGCGACACCGCAATGGACTGCGTGCGTACCTCCATTCGTCAGGGCGCAACGCATGTTACCTGTGCTTACCGTCGTGATGAAGAGAACATGCCTGGCTCCAAACGCGAAGTGAAAAACGCGCGTGAAGAAGGCGTGGAATTCCAGTTCAACGTGCAGCCGCTGGGTGTGGAAGTGAATGCCAACGGCAAAGTCTGTGGCGTGAAAATGGCGCGTACCGAGATGGGCCAGCCGGATGCCAAAGGCCGCCGTCGCGCGGAAATCGTCGCCGGTTCCGAGCATGTGGTTCCTGCCGACGCGGTGGTCATGGCGTTCGGTTTCCGTCCACACAGCATGGAATGGCTGGCGAAACACAGCGTCGAGCTGGACTCTCAGGGCCGCATCATTGCCCCGGAAGGTAGCGATAACGCCTTCCAGACCAGCAACCCGAAAATCTTTGCCGGTGGCGACATCGTGCGTGGTTCCGATCTGGTGGTCACCGCGATCGCAGAAGGCCGTAAAGCGGCTGACGGGATCATGAACTACCTGGAAGTGTAATTCCTGCTGGCTCCCCTGCCCCAGCTTCACGCTGATGGATGGGGAGCCAATATTTTTCTGCTAAATACATACGAATTCATTCTTCGAAAGCCGCTCGCAAATACAGCTGCAACGCAATGTAATACACCTCTCCTGGATTGACCGGGCTATGCCTGAAGCGTATTGGTAGCGATATATTTTTATTTCGCAACTCTCGCGCCAGGGATGACATGACTACACCTACACCACCACAACACGCTGACGATTATCAGCAAATCCATGACGGTATTATTCGATTAGTAGATACGGCCCACACTGAGACTGTCCGTAGCATTAACGCTTTAATGACGGCAACCTACTGGGAAATCGGCAGGAGAATTGTCGAGTTTGAACAGGGCGGTGAATCACGGGCGGCTTATGGTATTCAGCTCATTGAGCGGTTATCCGCAGATTTAAGCCTGCGCTATAAGCGTGGTTTTTCCACCAGAAATTTGTGGCAAATGAGAACATTTTATCTATGTTTTCAGCATATTGAAATTCCGCAGACAGTGTCTGCAGAATCTTCACGTCTGGTACAACTCGCAAAAATCTTTCCACTTCCCTGGTCAGCTTACGTGCGATTGCTCTCGGTAAAAAATCCCGATGCCCGGGCTTTTTACGAGAAAGAGACGCTCCGTAACGGCTGGTCCGTACGGCAACTCGATCGGCAAATCGCCACTCAGTTTTACGAACGAACGCTACTGTCCCACGACAAATCCGCCATGTTGCAGCGACCTGCGCCCGCCGAGCCAAACGTTTTGCCGGAGCAGGCCATACGCGACCCATTCATTCTGGAGTTTCTTAACCTGAAGGACGAGTATTCAGAGTCGGATCTCGAAGATGCCCTGCTCAGCCACCTGATGGACTTTATGCTGGAACTCGGTGACGATTTTGCTTTTGTTGGCCGCCAACGCCGATTACGCATAGACGATAGCTGGTTCCGCGTCGATCTGCTGTTCTTCCATCGCCGCTTGCGCTGCCTGTTGCTCGTTGACCTGAAGGTAGGCAAATTCGGTTATGCGGATGCCGGGCAGATGAATATGTACCTGAACTATGCCAAAGAGCACTGGACAATGCCGGGAGAAAACCCGCCCGTCGGGCTGATTTTGTGCGCGGGAAAAGGCGCGGGAGAGGCGCATTACGCGCTGACTGGCCTGCCGAATACCATCATGGCGAGCGAGTACAAAGTACAGTTGCCTGACGAACAACTACTTGCAGACGAACTCATTCGTTCACAAGCCATGCTGGAACCTCAACCCACTGACGTGGATTGACTGTCAACAGAGAGAAACCGGCCAAATCATCAACCCCATGAATAATAACCAACAAAAAATCACGCGGAAACGTTTGCTTTATTCTGAGAACTGTATATTATGCGGCGGATTTTTTGGGCAAAATTCATGGAGGCGTTGTGTCGCAGGACAACAATTATAGCCAGGGGCCCGTCCCTCTGGCAGCGCGGAAAGGCGTAGTTCCACTCACGTTTGTGATGTTAGGGTTAACGTTTTTTTCCGCCAGTATGTGGACCGGAGGAACACTCGGTACCGGTCTTTCCTATCATGATTTCTTCCTTGCAGTTTTCTTCGGTAACCTCCTTCTCGGTATCTACACCGCATTTCTTGGTTTCATCGGCGCAAAAACCGGACTCTCTACCCACCTTCTTGCTCGTTACTCCTTTGGCGTAAAAGGCTCATGGCTTCCCTCCATGCTGCTCGGCGGCACGCAGGTCGGTTGGTTTGGCGTCGGCGTGGCCATGTTTGCCATCCCGGTTGGCAAGGCAACAGGCATTGACGTCAATATCCTGATTGCGGTTTCCGGGCTGTTGATGACCCTGACCATCTTCTTCGGCATCTCGGCACTGACTATTCTCTCGATTATCGCCGTGCCTGCGATTGTCATTCTGGGCAGCTACTCGGTCTGGCTGGCGGTGAGCGACGTTGGTGGTTTAGATCACTTAAAAACGATTGTGCCGCAGACGCCGCTCAATTTCTCCACCGCGCTTGCGCTGGTTGTCGGCTCGTTTGTCAGCGCCGGTACCTTAACCGCCGACTTCGTTCGCTTTGGCCGCAACGCCAAAGGCGCGGTGCTGATTGCGATGGTGGCGTTTTTCCTCGGCAACTCATTGATGTTTATCTTCGGGGCTGCGGGCGCTGCCGCTGTTGGGCAAGCGGATATTTCTGACGTGATGATAGCCCAGGGCCTGCTGTTGCCGGCGATTGTGGTACTCGGCCTGAACATCTGGACCACCAATGACAATGCGCTGTACGCATCAGGTTTGGGCTTCGCCAACATTACCGGTCTTTCCAGCCGAACGCTGTCGGTGGCGAACGGTATTATTGGCACGCTGTGTGCATTGTGGCTTTACAATAACTTTGTCGGCTGGCTGACCTTCCTGTCGGCGGCAATTCCCCCCATTGGTGGCGTGATCATCGCCGACTATCTGTTGAACCACCGCAAATATGCCGACTTCAACAACGCGCAATTTATTACCGTGAACTGGGTAGCCATTCTGTCCGTTGCGCTGGGCATTGCCGCGGGTCACTATATTCCCGGAATTGTTCCGGTCAATGCCGTCCTCGGCGGCGTATTCAGCTATATCCTGCTGAACCCACTCTTTAATCGTAACCTTGCTAAATCCCCGGAGGTTAGCCATGCAGAATAATAATATTACCCTTCGCCAGGCCCGCATGCAGGGGCGAGAAGGATTGTGGCAAATCACCATTGAAAACGGGCGCTTTAGCCGTTTTGAGCCTCAGGCAACGGCATCGGCACCACAGGGCAATGTGCTTGATGTTGAAGGCGGTCTGGTAATCCCTCCGTTTGTTGAACCGCACATCCATCTGGACACCACGCAAACCGCTGGCGAACCGAACTGGAACCAGTCTGGCACGCTGTTTGAAGGCATTGAACGCTGGGCCGAACGCAAGGCGATGCTCACTCACGAAGATGTAAAAACGCGGGCCATGCAAACCCTGAAGTGGCAGATGGCCAACGGCATCCAGTATGTTCGTACTCACGTTGACGTCTCCGACCCCACGCTGACGGCGCTGAAAGCCATGCTGGAAGTGAAGCAAGAAGTCGCGCCGTGGGTAGAACTGCAAATCGTCGCGTTCCCGCAAGAAGGCATTCTTTCTTATCCCAACGGTGAGGCGCTGTTGGAAGAAGCAGTCCGTTTGGGCGCCGACGTCATTGGTGCCATTCCCCACTTTGAATTTACCCGTGAATATGGCGTTGAATCGCTGCATAAAATTTTCGCCCTGGCGCAAAAATACGACAGACTCATCGACGTACACTGCGATGAAATTGACGACGAGCAATCACGCTTTGTTGAAACCGTCGCGGCGCTGGCGCACCGTGATGCGATGGGGGCTCGCGTGACTGCCAGCCACACGACGGCAATGCACTCCTATAACGGCGCGTACGCTTCCCGCCTTTTCCGCCTGTTAAAGATGTCCGGCATTAACTTTGTCGCGAATCCGCTAGTGAATATTCACCTGCAAGGACGCTTTGACACCTATCCGAAGCGTCGCGGCGTCACGCGCGTCAAAGAGATGCTGGAGGCGGATATCAACGTCTGCTTCGGTCATGATGACGTCTTCGATCCGTGGTATCCACTGGGTACCGCGAATATGCTGCAGGTGCTGCATATGGGATTACACGTGTGCCAGCTGATGGGATACGGGCAGATTAATGATGGGCTGAACCTGATAACGACCCACAGCGCGAAAACGCTGCATCTGCAGGATTATGGTCTTGAGGTCGGTAACAGCGCTAACCTGGTGGTTCTCCCTGCGGAAAACGGTTTTGATGCCGTACGTCGCCAGACGCCGGCTCGCTACTCTATCCGCCATGGGCGGGTGATTGCCGAAACGGTGCCGAGCCAGACGACGCTTCACCTCGACACGCCAGAGAAAGTGACGTTTAAACGATAGCCATAACAAAACAGGCCCCTACGGGCCTGTTTTCTATTTCACAACGCGAAGCGCCGGACGCCCGCCGCGAGGCGGTGGTGGCGTATCGTCGGGATCGTCTCCGTCGTCGCTATCCGGCTTGTTGCCATCAATCACCGACATCACGGTCTCGCTTGCGCCGTTTTCCACGTCTTCGTCGTCGTTGAAGCCTTCGACATTTTCATCGTACGCGGCTTCTGGCTCAAACATGGTTCCGGCACCGTTCTCACGGGCGTAGATCGCCAGCACGGCAGCCAACGGAACGGAAACCTGACGCGGCACGCCGCCAAAGCGCGCATTGAAGCGCACTTCATCGTTGGCCAGTTCAAGATTACCCACCGCACGCGGCGCGATGTTCAACACGATCTGCCCATCACGCGCGTATTCCATCGGCACATTCACGCCCGGCAGCATAACATCTACCACCAGGTGCGGCGTTAGCTGGTTGTCCAGCAGCCACTCATAGAATGCACGCAGCAGATACGGGCGGCGCGGAGAAAGTTGCGAAACTTCCATTCAGTTAACCCCGGCCAAGGCGCATTTCGCGCTCGGCTTCCGTTAAGGAGGCGAGGAAAGAGTCACGTTCGAATACGCGCGTCATATAGCCTTTCAGCTCTTTCGCGCCTGCACCGCTCAGCTCAATGCCCATTACCGGCAGACGCCACAGCAGCGGCGCCAGGTAGCAATCGACAATGCTGAATTCATCGCTCAGGAAGAACGGCTTCTGGGTGAAGACCGGCGCGATCGCCAGCAGCTCTTCACGCAGCTGTTTACGCGCGGCGTCAGCCTGCGCGGCAGAACCGGTCATCACGGTGTTCATCAGTGAGTACCAGTCTTTCTCGATACGGTGCATGTACAGGCGGCTTTCACCACGTGCAACCGGGTAAACCGGCATCAGCGGCGGGTGCGGGAAACGCTCATCAAGATATTCCATAATGATGCGTGATTCCCACAGCGTCAGCTCACGATCTACGAGTGTCGGAACGCTTTGATTCGGGTTGAGGTCAATCAGATCCTGCGGTGGATTGTCCTTTTCCACGTGCTCTATCTCAAAGCTGACACCCTTCTCAGCCAGCACGATGCGGACCTGATGGCTATAGATGTCAGTAGGACCAGAAAACAGCGTCATTACCGAACGTTTGTTGGCAGCGACAGCCATGAAAACCTCCAGGTATATTCAGAATTTTTACTGCTACCAGCCACAACGGCGGCTAGCCAGATGACAAGCCTCAGCTACACGCTAAACGACATTCTCGTTCACAAACTAAACAAAAAATGAACAATCGCGCGCATTTGGGCAGAAAATTGGAAGATAGTCTACCAGATTTTGAACGACTTGTGGTGAGGGGATTCCGGAAAAGCGGAAAAAGAGCGCGTCAGCCCCCGTTCAGTGGGCATAAAAAAACCCGCCGAAGCGGGTTTTTTCGCAAATTGTCGTCTGCCGAAGCAGAAAGCAATTAACGTTTGGAGAACTGCGGACGACGACGTGCTTTACGCAGGCCGACTTTCTTACGTTCAACCTGACGAGCATCACGGGTAACGAAGCCAGCTTTACGCAGTTCGCCACGCAGGGACTCGTCGTACTCCATCAGAGCGCGGGTGATACCGTGACGGATCGCACCAGCCTGACCAGAGATACCACCACCTTTAACGGTGATGTACAGATCCAGTTTCTCAACCATGTCGACCAGTTCCAGCGGCTGACGAACTACCATGCGGGCAGTTTCACGACCGAAGTACTGTTCCAGAGAACGTTGGTTGATAACGATTTTGCCGTTGCCCGGTTTGATGAAAACGCGAGCTGCGGAACTTTTGCGGCGACCAGTGCCGTAGTATTGATTTTCAGCCATTGCCTATAATCCCGATTAGATGTCAAGAACTTGCGGTTGCTGTGCCGCGTGGTTGTGCTCGTTGCCAGCGTAAACTTTCAGTTTACGGAACATAGCACGACCCAGCGGGCCTTTTGGCAGCATGCCTTTAACCGCGATTTCAATCACACGCTCAGGACGGCGAGCAATCATCTCTTCAAAGGTCGCTTCTTTGATACCACCGATGTGGCCGGTGTGGTGATAGTACACTTTGTCAGTACGCTTGTTGCCGGTTACAGCAACTTTGTCAGCGTTCAGAACGATGATGTAATCACCGGTATCTACGTGCGGAGTGTATTCCGCTTTGTGCTTACCGCGCAGGCGCAGAGCCAGTTCGGAAGCCAGACGGCCCAGAGTTTTACCGGTCGCGTCAACAACATACCAGTCGCGTTTTACGGTTTCTGGTTTAGCTGTAAAAGTTTTCATTAAAAGCTTACCCAAATAAATAAGTTACACGTTGGTGAACACCCAAACGTTTAGTCAGTTGAGGTTCACACGACATTGTCCAGCAAACCTACCCCTTCGAATAGCCTATGCCGGCGCAGAGAAAGTTTTGGGAAAAAAACTCTCTTGTAACGTGGGGTCGCAAGATTATAGAGAAGTCGGGGTCAAAGGTCGACCCCTTTATGTGATTTGCTGCGGGTTTTTCGGGGTTTGAAGATGTGCGGCCTGATGCCCTCACCCCCAGCCCCTCTCCCACGGGGAGAGGGTGGCATTTACGGCATGTGCGGGCGTTTCAGATACTCTTCGCTCTGCATCTCCTGCAAACGCGACAGGCAGCGCTGGAACTCAAATTTCAGTCGTTCGCCCTGATAGATGTTGTACAACTCGACTTCGGCGCTCACCACCAGCTTCACATGGCGCTCGTAGAATTCGTCCACCAGCGCGATAAAGCGACGCGCTTCACTCTCGAGCAATGGCGTCATCACCGGCACGTCAAACAACATCACGGTGTGGAACAGACGCGACAGCGCAATGTAGTCGTGCTGGCTGCGTGCGTCGACGCACAGAGTATTAAAGGAGACCGCCAGCGTCTGGTTTTCTACGCCAAGGGTGGGCAGCGGACGGTGGTTAATCTCCAGCGTGGTCTGGTTCATCTGCGGCGTCCCCGCCAGCGCCAGCCACAGTTTATTCATCTGCTGGCGGGTCTCTGCGTTGAGCGGCGAGAGCCACAGGTGCGCCTGCGTCAGCGTACGCAGACGATAGTCGATGCCCGCGTCGACATTCATGATATCGCAGTGCTCTTTAATCGCCTCGATCGCCGGCAGGAAGCGCGCGCGCTGCAGCCCATTGCGATACAGTTCATCCGGCGGGATGTTGGAGGTCGCGACCAGCGTAATACCGCGCGCGAACAGCGCCTTCATCAGGCCGCCGAGGAGCATGGCATCGGTAATATCGGAAACAAAAAATTCATCGAAGCACAGCACGTCGGTCTCGGCTTTAAAGCGTTCAGCCACAATTTCCAACGGGTCCGTATGCCCCTGGAGCGCGCCCAGTTCTTCGTGCACCCGTAACATAAAGCGGTGGAAGTGCAGGCGCTGCTTCCGCTCGCCCGGCAGGCTTTGATAGAACATATCCATTAGCCAGGTTTTCCCGCGCCCCACGCCGCCCCACATATAAAGGCCGCGTACGGCGCTCGGCGCGTCAGACTCTTTCTTGCCGAGCAGTTTGCCAAAACGCGCACGCAGGCCACCGACCGGGGCTGAGACGGGCGTTTTATGCTGGAGTTCCTGGTAAATGGTATCGAGACGGTTTACCGCCTCGCGCTGGACATCGTCAGGTTGATGACTGCCCTCCTCGAGGGCCTGAAGGTAGCGCGATGTGGGGGACTGGCTTTGCATGATCTAATTGTTATTCCTTTGAAAACCGGTATGTCTTACTTCACGATTGACTAAAAAAAGTCCGTTCTACACTACGCGATGATGCGTCAGGATTCCACTTCTACAGGATTAGCGGTTATAGTGGCACTATCGGGCGCTGGCATGGAGTTGCCGAAGCCGCCAATACCCTACGGAACAACAAAACAATGGGAGATGTTCATGACCTGGGAATACGCGCTAATTGGGTTAGTTGTCGGTATCATCATCGGTGCCGTAGCCATGCGTTTTGGTAATCGTAAATTACGCCAGCAGCAGGCGTTGCAGTACGAGCTGGAGAAAAACAAAGCCGAGCTGGAAGAGTACCGCGAAGAGCTGGTCAGCCATTTCGCCCGCAGCGCCGAGCTGCTCGATAACATGGCTGATGACTATCGCCAGATCTACCAGCACATGGCGAAAAGCTCCAGCAACCTGCTGCCGGGCATGTCTGCAGAAGCCAACCCGTTCCGTAACCGTCTGGCCGAGTCCGAAGCCGGTAACGATCAGGCACCGGTACAGATGCCGCGCGACTACTCCGACGGTGCATCCGGCCTGCTGCGTAGCGGCGCAAAACGCGATTAATCTGCATTCCACAAATATTTTACGGGCGCATGACATGCGCCCGTCCTCTTCTGCCTACGCCGTCTATATTTACTTCAATAACATCAGTCTTTTCGGGAAGTCGTGTTCTTGCATCCAGGGTCATGAGGGCCAGCATCAATGAATAAATCAACTTTACTGTTAAGTGCATTGGCGTTAAGCGTTGGGTTATCCCTCGCCGCTCCGGCGCCAGTGTTCGCGTCGCTGCCGACGCAGGTTCCAGGCCAGGGCGCGCTGCCTAGCCTCGCGCCGATGCTGGAGAAAGTGCTGCCTGCGGTGGTGAGCGTTCAGGTTGAAGGCACGGCACCTGTCAATCAGCAGGTGCCGGACGAACTCAAGAAATTCTTTGGTGATGATGGCGGCAACACGGCCAATGAACCCACCCAACAATTTGAAGGTTTGGGCTCAGGCGTCATTATTGATGCCATTAAAGGTTACGTGCTGACCAACAATCACGTCATCAGCGACGCGCAAAAAATCAGCGTTCAGTTGAACGATGGCCGCGAATTTGAAGCGAAGCTTATCGGCAGCGACGACCAGAGTGACATCGCGCTGCTGCAAATCCAGAAAGCCAGCCATCTGACGCAAATCGCCATCGCTGACTCCGACAAACTGCGCGTAGGCGACTTCGCCGTCGCCGTCGGAAACCCGTTCGGCCTGGGGCAGACCGTCACGTCCGGTATCGTCTCGGCGCTGGGCCGTAGCGGCCTCAACCTGGAAGGGCTGGAGAACTTCATTCAGACCGATGCGGCCATCAACCGCGGTAACTCTGGCGGCGCGCTGCTGAACCTGAACGGCGAGCTGATCGGAATTAACACCGCTATTCTGGCGCCCGGTGGCGGCAGCGTCGGTATCGGCTTTGCTATCCCCAGCAACATGGCGCAGACCCTGGCCCAGCAGCTGATTCAATTTGGTGAAATCAAACGCGGCCTGCTCGGCATCCGCGGTATGGAGATGACCGCCGACATCGCCAAAGCGTTTAATCTCGATGTGCAGCGCGGGGCCTTTGTCAGCGAAGTGCTGCCGGGTTCCGGTTCAGCAAAAGCAGGGATTAAATCCGGCGACGTGATTACCAGCCTGAACGGCAAGCCGCTGAATAGTTTCGCCGAGCTGCGGTCCCGCATCGCCACCACGGAGCCGGGTTCGAAGGTCAAATTGGGCCTGCTGCGCGACGGCAAACCGCTGGAAGTGGAGGTGACGTTGGACAAGAGCACCTCATCAACCGCTAGCGCGCAGCTGATTATCCCAGCGCTGGAAGGCGCATCGCTCAGCGATGGCCAGGCGAAAAGCGGTACCAAAGGGGTGGTCATTTCTGACGTGGAAAAAGGGAGCCCTGCGGCGCAGATTGGTTTGCATAAAGATGATGTGATCGTGGGGATCAACCGCCAGCCGACACAGTCCATCGCCGAACTTCGCAAGGTGCTTGAAGCCAAACCGGCGGTCATTGCGCTCAATGTGATGCGCGGTAATGAAAGCATTTACCTGCTTCTGCGCTAATCCACGAGAAACCGGGCATAGCCTGGAATGTATGTCCGGTTTCTCTCGTGGTATGCTTCGTCCAGTTTCCTCATCAACGATGCCTGTATCATGCTTGTAAAGCTCTTACGTTCAGTTGCACTTGGTTTACTGGTTGGCGGCATACTCATTGTCACCGTCCCTTCTTTGCGTCAGTGGAATCCACTATCCACCGAGCGCTTTAGCAGTACAGATGAAGCGCCCGCCAGCTATAACACTGCGGTGCGTCGCGCTGCCCCTGCGGTGGTGAACGTTTATAACCGCAGTCTGAACAGCAACACCAATAATCAGCTGGAAATCAAAACGCTCGGCTCCGGGGTGATCATGGACGAGCGCGGCTACATTATTACCAACAAACATGTGATCAACGACGCCGATCAGATTATCGTCGCCCTCCAGGATGGTCGCGTGTTTGAAGCCCTGCTGGTCGGCTCCGATAGCCTGACCGATCTGGCGGTCCTTAAAATCAACGCCACCGGCGGCCTGCCGGTCATCCCCATTAACCCGAAGCGCACACCGCACATCGGTGACGTGGTGCTGGCCATCGGCAACCCCTACAACCTCGGGCAGACCATTACTCAGGGGATTATCAGCGCGACCGGTCGTATCGGCCTCAACCCGAGCGGTCGACAGAACTTTCTGCAGACCGATGCCTCCATCAACCACGGTAACTCCGGCGGTGCGCTGGTCAACTCGCTGGGTGAGCTGATGGGCATTAACACCCTCTCTTTCGATAAGAGTAACGACGGTGAAACTCCTGAAGGGCTGAGTTTTGCCATTCCGTTCCAGCTGGCGACCAAAATTATGGATAAGCTGATTCGTGACGGACGCGTGATTCGTGGCTTTATCGGCATCAGCGGGCGTGAAATAGCGCCACTGCACTCACAGGGCAGCGGCATTGAGCAGATTCAGGGTATTGTCGTCAATGAGATAGCTCCGGACGGCCCGGCGGCACAGGCGGGTATTCAGAACAACGACGTGATTATTTCGGTCAACGGCAAACCGGCGATTTCCGCGCTGGAAACCATGGACCAGGTCGCCGAGATTCGTCCGGGATCGGTCATTCCGGTGGTCGTGATGCGTGATGATAAGAAACTGACGATGCAGGTGACGATTCAGGAATATCCGGCGTCGAACTAAACGGCGTGAAAAGCAAAGGGGCCATTGGCCCCTTTGTCACGTCTAAGGCGTCACGCCTTATTTATTAATAAAATCTTCACCCAGCTGAATATCTTTTCTCAGCGTATCGAGCATGCCTTCCAGCGCCTGCTGTTCGTAAGCGCTCAGTTTGCCAATCGACTGACGTTCTTCAATCCCGTTTTTACCTAACAGCAGCGGCTGCGAGAAGAAACGGGCGTATTGTCCGTCACCTTCCACATAGGCGCACTCAACCACGCCTTTCTCGCCCTGCAGGGCGCGAACCAGAGACAGGCCGAAACGCGCCGCCGCCTGGCCCATGGAGAGCGTAGCCGAGCCGCCACCCGCTTTCGCTTCCACCACTTCGGTGCCCGCGTTCTGGATGCGTTTGGTCAGGTCGTTCACTTCCTGATCGGAGAAGCTCACGCCGGAAATTTGCGATAATAAAGGCAGAATCGTCACCCCGGAGTGGCCGCCGATAACCGGCACTTCCACATCACCAGCGCTTTTACCTTTCAGCTCCGCCACAAAGGTGTTGGAGCGGATGATATCCAGCGTAGTAACGCCGAACAGTTTGTTCTTGTCGTATACGCCCGCCTTTTTCAGCACTTCGGCGGCAATGGCCACCGTGGTATTCACCGGGTTGGTGATAATACCAATACAGGCTTTCGGGGCAGTTTTGGCAATTTGCTGCACCAGGTTTTTGACAATCCCGGCGTTAACGTTAAACAGATCGGAGCGATCCATACCGGGCTTACGGGCCACACCGGCAGAAATCAGGACAACATCAGCGCCTTCGAGTGCGGGCGTGGCGTCTTCGCCGGAGAAACCTTTGATTTTGACATCAGTCGGAATATGGCTGAGATCGACAGCCACACCAGGCGTGACGGGGGCAATATCATAGAGAGAGAGTTCTGAACCTGAAGGCAGTTGGGTCTTTAGTAGTAGGGCAAGCGCCTGGCCAATACCGCCGGCGGCACCAAGGACTGCGACTTTCATCCTAAACTCCTTATTATGGTTAATGACTTTCAGGTAACAACCTGTCGTGGACCGCATAAACCAACGCAGGAGATACCAGTTGTTACTCCATTGCGGCGACCTTAATTCACAAGGTAAATAATTACAATATAATTGCTTACAGAATGCGGGCCATTCAACAGCATCCGCACTACTCCCAGAAAAAGGCCTTTCTACGAAACCAAATTTTCATCAACTATCGATTACAATATACTCAGCATGTTGCGTAAAACAACAGCAATTTAATAACATTTCATTTACTTTTAACTTATTTGGATCCCGTGATATAGGCATGTTTCTTAGGTCTAATTTTTGCTAAAATCCGCCCTTTCTCTATTTGGCTTAGCCTCTGTAGTAAATTATTTTGCATAAAAATTCACCTATATGCATAATAATGTCAATTTCACCACCATACTCGGGTGACTTATGCGAAGTTCAACTAAACAAGAAGAATTAGTTAAAGCCTTTAAAGCATTACTGAAGGAAGAAAAATTTAGCTCTCAGGGCGAAATTGTTCAGGCCTTGCAGGAAGAAGGTTTCGATAATATTAACCAGTCCAAAGTTTCTCGTATGCTGACCAAGTTTGGCGCCGTGCGTACCCGCAACGCCAAAATGGAAATGGTTTACTGCCTGCCAGCCGAGCTGGGCGTGCCGACCACCACCAGCCCGCTGAAAAATCTGGTACTGGATATTGATTACAACGATGCCGTTGTGGTTATCCATACCAGCCCCGGCGCTGCACAGCTGATTGCCCGCCTGCTGGACTCACTGGGTAAAGCGGAAGGCATCCTCGGCAGTATTGCCGGTGACGACACGATTTTCACCACGCCGGCACGCGGGTTCACCGTTAAAGATCTCTACGAGGCCATCCAGGTTCTGTTCGAACAGGAGCTGTAATCCCTCTTCCTTTCTCCTCTGGCCCACCAGAGGAGCTGCTTTAAAGGCAAATTTCCCTACGTTTCACTCCCGTCTCGTTAACATTAAGTGCGATTTTCTGGTCAGAATCATAGATCCAGTGAATATATCTATTCATAACCGCACAAAATATCAAATTATCATATCTAATTGATTATCATCACAATTAACACTTAACTTTACCGAAATATGTATTTTTTTATACATATATGTTCTAAAAATGACGATTTTTGACACCTAATTACACGCGAAACAATTAGCTGGGTATTAATATTTTAGGTGATTAGTGTATACTTAATTTCGTGATGAGGGTCACAAAACAAAGACCTTCCAAAAAAATTCGACGAGGTGAGTATCATGAAAATCAAAACAACTGTTGCCGCTCTGAGCATCCTTTCCGTTATCTCTTTCGGTGCGTTTGCCGCTGACTCTATCAGCAGCGATCAAGCACAAAGCCGTCAGTCAATCGGCACCGTTTCCATCGGTTCCGTCGGTTCATCTCCGATGGATATGCACGAAATGCTGAACAAAAAAGCGGAAGAACAAGGTGCATCATCCTATCGCATCATTGAAGCGCGTACCGGCGCTCATTGGCACGCAACGGCTGAACTGTACAAATAAGTTCGCATCAGGCAGCACGTCGGCAGTGTAGAAAAGTTAAATACCCAGCGGTCCCAGGAATCAGAAAGAACATCCTCTCACCGCTGAAGAATGAAGAATATGGTGAGGAGTAAAACATTATGAAAAGCGCAATGATCATCGCATCCCTTGGTCTGGCATCCGTTCTGTCCTTCGGCGCAAGCGCCGCAGTGCAACAGGTTAACGCGGAGCAGGCACAGAATCTGCAATCCGTCGGCACCGTTTCTGTTTCTCAGATCGGTAGCGACCCGATGGATATGCGCAGCGCATTAGCCGCTAAAGCCGAAAAACAAGGCGCCAGCAGCTACCGCATTATTGAAGCCCGTACCGGCGACCATTGGCACGCTACGGCTGAGCTGTACAAATAAACCCTCGTCGTCTTGTCCGACGACTTGCCCTCGCCCTTATGCGAGGGCTTTTTTATGCCCGCTGAACGTTAAAACGCAGCATCCCTTCCAGCTCTTCTTCTGCTTCATCAAACAGCAGAATCAACGCCCCATAGCGACGGCGCTGCTTGTCGTTGAGATGGATGAACTCGATCTCCAGCGGTAACGGCATTTGCGGGCCGGTGACCGCATCCCAAAGCGCATCTAAATCGCGAATCGACTCACGATCGAGGGCAAAGAGTTGAGCGAACTCCCGATAAAAATCGCCCTGATCCTCTATCTCATCAAAATCAAAAGTATAGATTTTCATCTCACGCCCTCTCCCATCCTGCAAAACTAAAGTCCCCCAATGTGCAACGTTTTCACCTCAAGGTACTCTTCCAGCCCCAGCACCGAGCCTTCACGCCCCAGCCCGGACTCCTTAACGCCGCCGAACGGCCCCAGCTCAGTCGATACGGCACATTCGTTAATACCGATCATCCCACTCTCTAACGCCTGTGAAACGCGGAACACGCGAGACAGGTTTTGCGTGTAGAAATAGGCGGCCAGGCCGTAGGGCGTATCATTCGCCCGGTGAATAACATCATCCTCATCGTGGAAGCGGAAGCACGCCGCCAACGGGCCAAACGTCTCTTCCTGCGCCAGCAGCATCTGTTCCTGACAGTCGCCCAGCACCGTCGGCTGCCAGAAGTTGCCCCCCAGCTCGTGAGGCTGCCCGCCAGCCAGCACCTTCGCCCCCTTCGAGACGGCGTCTTCTACGTGCTCACGCACTTTTTTCACTGCCGCCGCTTCAATCAGCGGGCCAACGACCACGCCATCATCCAGACCGTTGCCGACTTTCAGCGGTTTCACGGCAGCGGCAAGCTGGCTGGTGAAACGATCGTAGACACTATCGTGAATATAAAAACGGTTCACGCTGACGCACACCTGCCCGGCGTTGCGGAATTTATTCGCTACCGCCCCCTGTACCGCCGCGTCGATATCCGCATCCTCAAACACGATATAGGGCGCATTGCCCCCCAGCTCCATCGACACTTTCTTCATCGTTTCCGTTGCGTTACGCACCAGCGTTTTCCCCACTGACGTCGAGCCGGTAAAGGAGATTTTACGCACATCGTGACTCGCCATAATGGCGTCACTGATCTCCTGCGTATTGCCCGCAACGGCATTCAACACGCCATCAGGGATCCCCGCCTTCTTCGCCAGCGCCAGCAGCGCGAAGGCGCAGAGCGGCGTGTTATTGGCAGGCTTAATTACCCCGGTACACCCCGCGGCCAGCGCCGGGCCAAGCTTACGGGTCAGCATCGCCATCGGGAAGTTCCACGGCGTGATAGCTGCCACCACGCCAATCGGTTCACGCGTCGCCAGAATGCGCGAGCCGGGTTTAGCCGGGGGAATGATCTCCCCATTTGCCCGCTTACCCTGTTCCGCAAACCACTGGATAAAACTTGCCGCGTAATCCACCTCGCCTTCCGCCTCTTTCAGCGGTTTGCCTTGTTCAATGGTCATCAGACGCGCCAGCCAGCTTTTATTTTCAATTATCAGCTGATACCAGCGATACAGCAGCTCCGAGCGCGCTTTCGCCGTTTTTGCCCGCCACTGTGGGAACGCTTTTGCCGCGGCGGCAATCGCCTGCTCGGTCTCATGCCTCCCGGCCTTCACCACCTTTGCTACCACCTCACCCGTAGCCGGGTTCAGCACGTCAAAGGTGGTATCGAGATGGCGCCATTCGCCATTTACCAGATAGCCTGTTTGAAAAAGGTCATTGTCCTGTAGCGCTTGCGTGGTCATTACACCCTCCTGAAAAGTGTTTCCAGTTAAGTATAGCTATCGCTTTTACGGCAATAGTTGCCAGAATAACGAAAGTCGCATTAATGACGGGGAAGCGTGCTGTGATGAGTGAATATCCTGTTTTCAATAAGCTGCGCCAGGAACTCGGTTTGGCGCATTTCGCTACGAATAAAGTGACGTTAAGCAGCTGTGGGCCAATTTATCCCACGCCGTTTGCCATCGGTGACGCCGCCGCATCAATACTGGCGCTGCAGGGGATTATGCTGGACGTGCTGAGAGGTACCCAGCAGGACATTCACGTCGATGTCCGCTGCGCTGCCGCATCGACTCATGCGGTGACCTTTCAGCAACAGAACGGATATAACTGGCAGTACAACGATCCCGACTATCCCACTACCGATTTCTACCTCACCCAGGACAACCGCTGGATTTTCCTCCATGGCGGCTACCCGCGGCTGCGTGACGGTATTCTCGATATCCTCGATGTACCGAATAATCGCGCCAGAGTGGCACAGGCGGTAGCGAAGTGGGAGGCCGAGGCGCTCGAAGAGACGATCGCCCGCGCCGGGCTGTGCGCGGCAATCGCCCGTAGTCATGATGAATGGCTGGCGCATCCACAGGGGCAGGCGGTCAGCCGGGAGCCGCTGATCCGCCTTACGCGTCTGACAGACAGCCCCCCCAAACCTCGCCAGTACGGTCACGAGCGGGTTCTTCAGTCGCTGCGGGTGCTGGACTTCACGCATGTGATTGCCGGGCCGACCGCCACGCGCGGGCTGGCGCAGATGGGCGCTGACGTACTGCATATCTCATCTCCCTATCGCCCACGTATTCTGCCGTTTGACGTCGATACCAACCACGGCAAACGCAACGCCTACCTCGAGCTGTCCAGCGCCGATGGGGCAAGGCGAGCGGCGCTGCTGGTGCGTGAGGGTGACGTGTTTGTGCAGAGCTATCGCCCAGGCGCGCTCGCCCGCTATGGTCTCAGCAATGAAGAAATGGCGCACAACAATCCGCACATTATCACCGTGAACCTGAACTGCTACGGTCATCGGGGGCCATGGAAAGATCGCCCTGGGTTTGAACAACTGGCTCAAACGATAACGGGAATGGCGGTGGCACAGGGCGAAGCGGGCCAGCCGCAGTTGGGGCCAACCTATCCCAACGACTATTTGAGCGGCTACCTGGCAACACTTGGTGTGTTGATGGCGCTGGAGCGTCAGCGTCACGAAGGCGGCGCATGGCAGGTGGATGTGTCGCTGTGCCGAACGGCAACGTGGCTACAGGAGCTGGGAAGCCTGGCGGAATGGCGTCACGTACCGCCACCGGATGTTCAAGCCATCGCGGGCGGTATGGCTGTGGAACAGGGGCCATTTGGCGAACTGCGCTACTTCAATAGCGCGCTGTCGTTGGCGCACACGCCGATGCGCTTCTCGCTGCCCGCGATGCCGCTGGGGGCACACGAGGCCGCGTGGTGGTAAAACTTCCCGGGTCTATTCGGCCCGGGAAGTTGACTAATTGATGGTTAAAGCGCTCTGATACTTATGCAGCATCGCCACCAGCCGTTCAACCGGCTGCGTCACCTGCTCAGGCGCTTCCCAGACGCGAAGCTTATCCTGATAAACGCTTAATTCGTCCAGCAACCGCGAGAAGTAGTAATGGCGTTTATCGTCGCTGCTGGCCGAAATCACCTTATCGGCGGTGCGGCGCAACTGGCGGTGGAAAGCCGACAGATCGTCATTGACTGGAATCGGCGCGTCGCGCAGGCGCTGGTGCGCAATGATAAGCGTCAGCGCCAGGCGGAACTTAGCGACATCACCGGGAAACTTGTTCAACAGTAAAAAGAGCTGCTGATACAACGCCGGCAGATGGTTCTCTTTGCGCCGCGCCATATTGGTGGTCATCGCCGAGACGGCGGCAAACACAAACTGGTTCAGCAACACACGCCCAGTGCGCAAGCGCGAGTTATCGCGAATCAGCAGAATAACGATCAGCGCCATAAAGCAGCCGACAATCTGCCCCAGCGCGCTGTCGAGAAACTGGCTGAAGTGGAAAGTCATCGGGTTATCCAGCACCAGAATGTTGATGGTACTGGCCAGCGCGCCAAGCGAACCCAGCCGCCGTTTCTGCACCTCAATGCCGATAAAGAAGCACATCACCGCCAGGCTCAGACACAGCAGGAACATACTTTGCTGGGTGGCGGGCATGATCACCAGGAAATAGAGCGCACCGATCGGCAAAGCGGCGATCGTCCCGTAGAGGAAGTCAATCGCGACCATGCGCGGATTGGGAAGACGCATCGCCAGAGAGGTCACCACGGCGATCATCACCATCGCCCCGCTACCTGAAGTCCAGCCGGTCCATAGCCAGAATAAGATGCCCAACGCGCAGGAGACCGTGGTACGCCAGAAGTTGACCATCGCATGATGACGTTCGGCGGATTCCGGCCTCACCACCACTTCGCTTTGCAGAATTTCTTCTTCGCGGGCGCTGATTTTGGCGTTGCCAACCACACCGCGTCTGAGTAGCAAATAGCGCGTGGCCGCACCGACCCAACTGTAGATGGTGACCGGCGTGTCGTGTTCGCCGGTCCACGCCAGCACGCGACGCATGCGCTTAAGCTGACGATGTACATCCTGCACCGTCTCTACCGGCTCCTCAAATAGCTCGCGGTAGGCGTCTGTCACCAGCTCCGGACGCGAATTCTGCATGATAAACGTTTCAACGGCCTGGGTAATCATCGTCAGCGAGACGGTATTCAGCGCTTTCAGGCGACGGTTAGCGCGCGTCCAGCGTGATGACTCCATATTCAGGTTGCTACGCATGCCTTCCAGCGCGGTAGCGCGGCGCACCAGCGCAAGCCAGGCACGATCCATTTCATCGCTGTCACCGTGTTTAATGCACAGCTGCATCAGGCGGTATTGATCGATGAGCATCGAATCTAATTCGTTATCGATCTCTTTTTTGATCGAACGCGGAGAGAAGAGCAGATCGGCGACGATCGCGCAGACAATACCGATCACGATCTCGCTGCAGCGCTCTACCGCGAACTGTGGCGTTAATAGCGGTTCGGCCTGAATCGTAATAACGATAATCAGCGCCGTATAGCCGGAAAGCCCCCAGGCGTAGGAGTTCTCGACGCGCACCAGCGACGAGATCCAGGTACAGAAACCGGCCCAAATGCTGCACACCAGCAGCATCAGCAGCGGCGCGCGGATCATGGTGATAATAATCACCAGCGCGGCAATACAGCCGATAAAAGTACCAACAATACGCAGCATCCCACGGTAACGAATCGCCCCCGCGTAGGGTTCACCACCCGCGGCAAAGGCCGGACCGGCGGCTACCAGCGCGGCGGTGAGTACCGCCCAGCGCGGGGTTTCAAGCTGAAAGTGAAAACCGACAAACAGCGCCAGCACCACCGCGCAGGCCAGCTTAATGGCAAAGCGGATGTGCTGGTTGGCAATACTGAAGATGCCCATGGCGATTAACCGAATTCACGCAGGCGCAGCGCCAGTTTCTGGAAGAACGTCATCTGGCTGACATCACGGTCTTTTTCACCGGTGATCACCACCGTAGCGGTCGTACCCGCCGGCCACAGGTTACCCGGTTCGTCATCAAGATGAATACGGACCGGCACGCGCTGGGCCAGGCGTACCCATTCCAGATTGGAATCAACGGTCGCCATCCCTTTACTGTCGACGCTGCTGCTGGCGTTGGTGACGCCCGCCGCCATACTGTCAACGGTGCCTTTCAACACGCGGTTACTGCCCAGCGGCGTAATTTCCGCACGGTAGCCCGGACGCACGCGCTCCAGCTTGGTCTCTTCAAGATAGGCCATCACGTAGAAGGAGTGCTGTTTGACCAGCGCCACCGCCGTAGAACCACGGGTGATAAACTCACCGGCATAAACGTTCAGGTTGGTTATCCAGCCGTCTGCTGGCGCGCGAATAACGGTACGCTCAAGGTCAAGACGCGCGAGATCGCGGGTTGCCTGGGCCTTCGCTAACTGGTGCAGAACGGTTTGCAGCACGTTGTTAGACTGGTCGATTTCCTCACGTGACATTGCATTGATGCCCAGCTTGTTACGACGCCCGGCCTCACGGCTTTTCTCTTCAGCCAGCGCCTGGTAGTAGGAGACATCGGCTTCTGCTTCGGCGAGCGCCTTCTGGTAGCGCGGCTGGTCAATCACAAACAGAACCTGATTTTTGCTAACCAGTTGGTTATCCTTTACCTGAACGCCGGTAATCAGCCCCGACACATCGGGGGCGATAGCCACCACGTCCGCGCTAAAGCGCGCGTCTCGCGTCCAGGGGGATTCGGTGTAATAGACCCAGGCGCGGAAAATTGCGATGAACGCCAGGACGACCAGTATCACCGTAATAGCGGTACGGGAGATATTTCTTGTTAGTGTTTTCACATCTACCTCAAACGAACAAACGTGATATCAAATAAAACAGGCAGCAATACAGTGCAGTGTTGAACAACGCGGGATGCCAGACAAAATCATAGATCCCGGTTGGCACCAGCACTCGATGCACCACCCAAAAAATGGCGAGCGATAACAGCAGCTCAAAGAAGATCGGTGGAAAAGAGAGACCGAAAATCACGATGACAGGAAACAGGCTCATGTTGACCTTACCAGACTAGCATGCAGGTGAGATTGAAGATTTAGTTATGCAACTAACAGTATATTAACGTAACTGTTATCGCCTTATCTACATAGTGTGATGCAAATCACTTTTAAGCCAGAGTGAACAATGGAACGATTAAAACGGATGTCGGTGTTTGCCAAAGTTGTCGAGCATGGCTCCTTTACTGCCGCGGCCAGACAGCTACAGATGAGCGTCTCTTCCATCAGCCAGACTGTCTCTAAACTGGAAGATGAGCTCCAGGTCAAACTGCTTAATCGCAGTACGCGAAGCATTGGTCTCACCGAAGCCGGTAAAATCTATTACCAGGGCTGCCGCCGCATGCTGCACGAAGTCCAGGACGTTCACGAACAGCTCTACGCGTTTAATAACACGCCGATTGGAACGCTGCGTATCGGCTGCTCTTCAACTATGGCACAAAATGTTCTCGCACGGATCACCGCCGATATGTTGAAAAAGTATCCCGAGTTAACGGTCAATCTGGTCACCGGCATTCCCGCGCCAGACCTGATTGCCGATGGGCTTGATGTGGTTATCCGCGTCGGATCCTTACAGGATTCGAGCCTCTTTTCACGTCGGTTAGGCGCGATGCCGATGGTGGTGTGCGCCGCGAAAAGCTACCTGCAACAGGCGGGAGTACCGGAAAAACCTGCCGACCTCGCCAATCATTCGTGGCTGGAGTACAGCGTTCGGCCAGATAACGAATTCGAGCTGGTTGCCCCGGAGGGCATTTCCACGCGCCTCATCCCTCAAGGACGTTTTGTCACCAACGATCCGATGACTCTCACCCGCTGGCTTTCGGCAGGAGCAGGGCTGGCCTATGTGCCCCTGATGTGGGTAATCGAGGAGATCAACCGCGGGGAGGTAGAAATTCTCTTCCCGCGTTATCAGTCCGATCCCCGGCCGGTGTATGCCCTGTATACCGAGAAAGACAAGCTGCCGCTAAAAGTGCAAGTCTGTATCAACTATCTGACCGAGTATTTTGTCGAAGTGGCGGACTTATTTCAGGGAATGCGCGGAAGAAGGAAAGAGTAGTGCTGGGATATCACTTTAAACATTAAAAAAGACTATAGATATGCTTTATCTGAATATAGTCTCAACATCGTTATCGCTAATCTAAAATATCCATCTTTGGACTATCAAGATTAGCGAATTGACACTACCGGCGAGCGTCACCTATCTTATTATTCATATCTGAAATTGAGACTATTATATTAGTTACAGATATAAACAATAAGCGTGCAATATTCAGGATTACTTTAGACAAGGGCCATGTATGAATCTATTTGAAATGACGCCGCCTTCACGCCGGCGCTATGGACTCGCCGCTTTCATTGGTTTAATCGCTGGGATTGTCTCGGCCTTCGTTAAATGGGGTGCAGAAGTTCCGCTGCCTCCACGTAGCCCTACTGATTTATTTAGCAGCGCATGCGGGCCGGAACAATTGATCAGAGCGGCCGGTCAAATTGATTGTTCGCGCAATTTCCTGAACCCTCCCTATGTATTTCTACGCGATTGGTTAGGTGTTGCCGATCCTAATGCGGTGGTATACACATTTGCTGGTCATATATTTAACTGGGTTGGCGTCACGCATATTATTTTTTCTATCGTCTTCGCTGTTGGCTATTGCGTAGTCGCGGAAGTCTTCCCCAAAATTAAACTCTGGCAGGGTCTGCTTGCCGGCGCCTTAGCCCAACTTTTCGTCCACATGATCTCATTCCCATTAATGGGATTAACGCCGCCGCTTTTTGAGCTTCCCTGGTACGAGCACGTCTCCGAAATCGTGGGGCACCTGATCTGGTTCTGGTCTATTGAAATCATTCGTCGTGATTTACGTAACCGCATCACTCACGAGCCGGACCCCGAGATCCCGCTGGATCATTTACGCTAAAAAAATGGCGCGACTGCAGGCGTCGCGCCATTCATGCCTATCACCGTTCAGGTCAGGCCGTGCCGCCCACGGTCAGGTTATCCACCTTCAGCGTCGGCTGGCCAACGCCAACCGGCAGGCTCTGGCCTTCTTTACCACAAACGCCGACGCCGTTATCCAGCTTCAGGTCGTTACCGACCATAGACACCTGCTGCATGGTTTCGATACCGGAACCAATCAGCGTGGCCCCTTTCACCGGCTTAGTCACCTTACCGTTTTCAATCAGGTAGGCTTCCGAAGTGGAGAAGACGAACTTCCCGGAGGTAATATCCACCTGGCCACCGCCGAAGTTCGGCGCATACAGACCGTACTCAACGGATTCAATAATTTCCTGCGGCGTAGATTTGCCTGCCAGCATGTAGGTGTTGGTCATGCGCGGCATCGGCAGATGCGCGTAGGATTCACGACGCCCGTTACCGGTGGGCGCCACGCCCATCAGGCGTGCGTTGAGCTTGTCCTGCATGTAACCTTTCAGGATACCGTTCTCAATCAGGACGTTGTACTGGCCCGGCACGCCTTCATCGTCAATCGCGACGGAACCGCGACGGTCGCCGATCGTGCCGTCATCCACAATCGTACACAGCTCAGACGCCACCAGTTGGCCCATCTGCCCGCTGAAGACCGAGGTACCGCGACGGTTGAAGTCGCCTTCCAGACCGTGGCCTACTGCTTCGTGCAGCAGCACGCCCGGCCAGCCCGCTCCGAGCACAACAGGCAGCGTACCCGCTGGCGCAGCGACCGCAGACAGATTGACCAGCGCCATACGCACGGCTTCTTTCGCCCACGCATCAGCGCGGACTTCGCCATCGAGGTCGGCCAGGAAGTAGTCATAGCCAAAACGACCGCCGCCGCCGCTGGCGCCGCGCTCGCGTTTACCGTCTTGTTCCACCTGCACGCTAACCGACAAACGCACCAGCGGGCGAACATCCGCCGCCAGCGTACCGTCGGTTGCCGCCACCAGAATCAGCTCATACACGCCGGTCAGACTGGCGGTGACTTCCTGCACGCGCGAGTCTGCGGCACGCGCGACGCTGTCAACGCGGCGCAGAATATCCAGCTTCTCTTCGCGCGTCATGCTTTGTAGCGGATCCAGCGAGGTGTACAGCGCCGGGTGTTCAACCGCTCCCAGGGTTTGTACCTTACCATCGCCCGCATCACGCACGATGGTTCGTGCCGCCTGTGCGCTCTGCTCCAGCGCCAGGAGACTGATCTGATCGGCGTAGGCAAAGCCGGTTTTCTCGCCGCTGACCGCACGGACACCGACGCCCTGGTCGATATTGTAGGAACCGTCTTTAATGATACGGTCTTCTAAAACCCAGGATTCGTGATAGCTGGACTGAAAATAGAGATCGCCATAGTCCAGACGGCGTTCCGTGAGTTGACCAAGAATGGCAAACAGGTCCTGATGATTCAGGCCGTTCGCCGCCAGCAATTGTTCACTTACCAGGTTTAGACTCATTATTTCGCTACTCTTTAATGCCCGCGAGCCTTCAGCATGGCGGGCCTGTATTCTGGGTGTTGGTCGTATGAGATTGAGGCAATTCAAGGCTTGCGTCAAATCACGGCTATTTATTGCTACGCGCCTGGCGCAGCACTTCGTTAATTTGTGGTTTGTCGATCGGGCCGGTGATGCGATAGCGCAAGATCGAGACCTTGTTCCACAAGGGTCCCAGCACCTTGGTAGCGGCAAACACCGCCGCGCCGATAATGGGGTTTACCGCGAAAGCGGTCGCCACGCCGACCGTCGCCGAGATTTCCGGCGCAACAATCGCTTCCATATTCAGCTGTCGGCGCACCAGATCAACTGAACCTTTCATGGCGATATCCGCTTCCAGGCCATCCACCAGCGTATCATCGGTATTCAGGATCCCGTCTTTAATCCACGCGGTACTACGGATAGAGTCAAAGTAGAACCCGTCGCTGAACGTGTCGCTAAAGTCAAAACGTAGCTTACGCAGCAGCGCATCGACGCTCAGCAGGCGCAGCAGTTGCCCCGCATGGCCCGTAGAGATATCAGTAAACTGCCCTTTGCTAACGCGCGATTTGAGAATGCCGTTCAGCGAAGCGACGTCCGGCTGCCATGGTTTATCGCGCCAATGTAAATCGTAGTCTACATCAACGGACGCGTCGCGAATTGGCGTGGAAACGCCGAAGAAGGCCACCGCATCATCAACGTTGTTACCGTGAATTTTGCCCTTCAGCGAGGTCCGCTGACCAGAAGCGGCATTCACCCACACGCCATCGGCGGTCAGGCGGCCAAAACCGGTATCCACCAGCCCATTTGCCAGCGAGAGCGTATCGCCTTTGACGCTAAAATCACCGTCGATTCGCCCGTATTTTTGTCCCCATAGCCAGCACTCAGCACAGCGCAGCTGAAGATCGGGCCAACCGCGAAAATCGATAGCGCTGCCGCTGGCTGTGACGCTCGTGCTTTCAGCACTGGCCGCTTGCGCCAGAGGATTCGCCGAAGGGTTGTAGTAGAGATAGCGGATCGCGGCCTGCCACGGCGAGTTGTTCTTCATCGTCAGACTGGCGTTAACTTCACGGCCCTGCGCTTCCACCCGTGTTCCGTCAGCCGTCGGTTTTGAGACCAGGCTCAGGTTATTCCACTGCTGGCCGGCAAAGGTCAGCGACGGCGTACGTAGCGTAACGCTTTCCGGGAACGAGGCTGCCGAGCTAACGCTATCTGCCGCGCCGTGTTGGAACAGCGCCAGCCACTGCGCACCATCCATTGGCGGTAAATTGAGTTCAATTCCCGGCGTCTGCGGCAGCGGCGGTACCGTGCGGCTGTCCGAGGTCCAGATGGCGCTCTGGAGCGCCAGCTTATTGCCCAGCAGCCAGCGGCTGTTAATGTGGTTACTTTGACCGACGTTGCCGGTCAGGTCGAAACTGCGCAGATTACCGTCGACGTCAATTTTAAGCGGCAGCGCCTGACCCGCCGTTTTGTTGGCTGGCGAAGGTAAGTTACTGCTCACATTCTGCAGATCGCCGGTAATGCCTACCTTGTAGGTGGCGCTGCCGTGATACGGCAGCTCAATCGCCACGTTGCCTTTCCACGGCACGCTGCCCTTCAACGCATCGTTGAGCTGTTTCGGCAGCACGCCCATTTTCGCTGGCTGCCAATCAGCCTGCATATTCACGCCAACCTGATACGCTTTCGCCCCTTCGGCGGTGGTGAAATCGATATTCAGCGGCTGATTAAACCAGGTTGCCGTCAGCGGTTCGCTGGTCAGGTTGCCGTTTTCAAAGCTGAATTTGCCTGTGAGGTTATGCAGCGTGCTGTCCAGCGGCTTGATGAACAGGCTGTTGTTATTCAGCGCCACCTTGCCTTTAGCGGTGACCTGTTCGCCGTCGAGGGGGATATTAAGATGTAAGCGTGCACTCACATCACCGTCAATCTGCAACTCTTCAAGGGCCGCCGCCAGCGAATCGTGGAGGGGGGTTTCCTGGAAATACGGACCCACCGCCTTACCCGGGCCGTTGATATCGGCGTCGATCAGCAGCTTCTCTTTTTCGTAGTCTGGAATGGCCGCCTCAAGATTGCTGGCGGTCACGCCGCCGAGCGTCGCTTTGTCCGCCTTCATCCACAGGCCATCGTTAATAAAGTTCAGTTCGATATCAAGATTGGTCAGCGCCGGCCAGTCCGGCTGGAAGGCAAAGGTTGCGTCGTGCAACGGAACGTAGACCTGGAACTGACCTTCGTTGTGCTTATAGGGGAATAGGTGCGGGTTACCGCCGTACACCAACGTCGCGTTTTCCGCCTTCCCGGCCTTAATCGCGCCGCTCAGGTAGTCAACCAGCTTCTTGCCCATCAGGTTTTCCGGGAAGTAGCGCCACGCCTGACCGCCATCATCAGTGCTGATACCGGCGAGAATGCCAAGCCAGGGCTGATCGTCTTTTGGCTGAAGATAGCGGAAGCCGCCCGCGGCACGAACGCCGGTCGCCTGCACGTCGATATTACGCCCGTCCAGCATCAAGCCCTGGTCGTTGTTCACCCAATTCAGGGTGGCAACACCGTTGGCAATCTCCAGCGGCGCGCGAAACACGTGCTCGTAAGGCATCAGCGCTTTTTGCATGGCGACGTGCAGCGCGCCGTTCTCAACGCTGCCCGAGACGCTACCTGAAACGTGTTCAGCGCCCGGCAGCAGCTTCCACTGCTTCCAGGCGAGGTTGTCCCAGCTGGCGTTAAAGCGTGTTTTGTTGGTTTCCTGGAGCGGAATGTCCATTGCCAGAGCATCAATCATGCCGGTGGGTTGAGCCGTGCGCCAGATATCAGCCACTTCCGGCGAGAGCTTCTCGGCAATGGGCAGCAGACCGTTTAACCCCGCAAGCGACAGGTGGCTGGCGCGGATGCGCAGCTCATCGCTACGCTTAGCGTCTGGTCCGCCAACTTCCTGAGCCGGGATCCACGCCAGCGCCAGCGCGCCGCGCGGCCATGGCGTATTATCAATGGTGATGCGGGTATCGGGAATGCGGAATTCCCAGCCCTCTTTTTCCCGTGAAAGATGCGCGGTGAGGTTATCCACCGAGAGCTGATGCGTTTGCTGGTCGCCCTGCCAGCTGGCGCCGCCCTTCTTCAACCACACGTCGCCGCTGGCGATTTCGCCTTTATCCAGCGTCGCCCACCCCTCAAGGCTAAAGCGGGCGCTGGTCAGCGCGATATTGTCCTGCATCCAGCGGCCCAGCCACGGCTTAACGTCGATATCATCGGCCTGCAGCCACAGGCGACCTTTGTTTAGAAGGCCGTTTTCATCACGCAGATCCATGCGCACTTTCATCACCCCGTGCTGCCCGGTCAGGCTGGAAAGGCTCAGCTCGCCTTCGGCACGGTGACGGTTTTTGTCATTCACCCACGTCAGCTGCGGCACCGCCAGTTCGGCACGCTGGCCGGAGAGGGTCAGGAAGCTGAGATGGCTATCGCGTAAGGTGAAGTGATCGAACTGACGCAGGAAGAGATCGCCGATACGATCGCCCTTCAGGCCATCGCCGCTATCGTTTTTCTGCAGCGGCGTGTTGGTGTGAATTTGCAGCTGCCAGAAGGTCAGCTCGCGGAACTGCCAACGCATGTGCAGCAGACTTTGCCAAACGTCCAGCGCCATGGAGGCGCGTTTGATAGAGAGTTCGCCGCCATCATTGAGCCCGGCTTTGATATCGCGAACGTCAAGCGTCGGACCAAAATTCTGCCAGCTGGCCTGGATTTGCGAAGCGGAGACCGGCAGCCCGGTCGCCGTTTCAATTTTGCTCAGCAGTGCCGGACGCCATTTATCCAGATGCGGCAAAGCCAGACGCAGGCCGCTCACCAGCAGCGCGACAACAACAACCAGTGTGGCAACGGTGAGCAGTAAAATCCCCGGCAATCGCCTCACGCATCTCTCCTTGGGTCGCAGCAGGCTGCGTTGTTACATCATGACCACATCAAACTGCTCCGGGTTATAGAGCGGTTCAATCTGTACTTTGACCTGCTTACCCACAAAGATCTCCACTTCCGCCAGCGCATGGGACTCTTCGCCCTTCAGCGTTTCGGCTACCGAAGGAGAAGCATAGACCAGGAAGCGATCGGAGTCGTAGGCGTGATGAACGCGAACGATTTCACGCATGATTTCATAGCATACCGTTTCAACGGTTTTTACCGTACCGCGACCATGGCAGGTCGGGCACTCGGTGCACAGCACATGTTCAACGCTCTCACGCGTACGTTTACGGGTCATCTCTACCAGTCCCAGCGGCGAGAAGCCGTTCACGCTGGTTTTGACCCTGTCTTTACTCAGCGCCTGCTCCAACGAGTGCAGCACACGGCGGCGGTGATCTTCATTATTCATATCGATAAAGTCGATGATGATAATGCCGCCGAGATTCCGCAAACGCAGCTGACGGGCAATCGCCTGGGTGGCTTCAATGTTGGTGTTGAAAATGGTGTCATCAAGATTACGGTGGCCGACAAAAGCCCCGGTATTGATATCCACGGTAGTCATCGCTTCGGTCTGGTCGATAACCAGATAGCCGCCTGACTTAAGTTCAACTTTACGCTCCAGCGCGCGCTGGATTTCATTCTCAACGTCGAAGAGATCGAAGATAGGCTGGCGACCGCTATAGTGCTCAAGCTTACTGGTCATTTCAGGCATATATTCAGCCGTGAATTCCATTAACGCTTCGTAGGTTAAACGGGAATCCACGCGAATTTTATCGAGCTGCGCGTCAGCAAAGTCACGAAGCACACGCTGCGCCAGCGCCAGCTCGCCGTACATCTGGTAGCGGGTCTGTGGGCGTTTTTTACGCTCCATCACTTTGGTCCATACGCGCTTGAGGTAGGCGGCATCAGAGGCTAAATCCTCTTCGCACACCCCTTCAGCGGCGGTACGGATGATAAAGCCGCCCTGCTCATCGCAGTAATCGGCCACCACCTTCTTTAAGCGGTCGCGTTCGGCTTCGCTTTCAATACGCTGAGAGACGCCGACGTGAGAAGCGCCGGGCATAAAGACCAGATAGCGGGACGGTAAGGTGATATCGGTGGTCAGACGCGCGCCTTTGGTACCCAGCGGATCTTTCACCACCTGTACCATCAGATCCTGACCCTGACGTACCAGTTCAGAGATATCGCGGACGGTGAACTGTTTTTGTTCTTCACCGGCCACACATTCGGTATGCGGCATGATATCGGAAGCGTGCAGAAACGCCGCCTTATCCAGACCAATATCTACAAAAGCCGCCTGCATACCCGGCAAGACCCGACTGACACGACCTTTGTAGATATTGCCTACTATTCCGCGTCGCGCTTCACGCTCAATATGAATTTCCTGCAAAATGCCGCCATCGATGTACGCCACCCGCGTCTCCGATGGCGTCACGTTCACTAATAATTCAGCCGTCATGTTTATCCCTTTTTTCACGTAGCGAGTTAAAGTTACTCAGCAACTCATACGTTTCCACCAGCGGTAAGCCGACTACGGCGTGATAGCTGCCATTTATCTTCCTGACAAAACAGCCACCCAACCCTTGAATACCGTATGCACCTGCTTTATCTAAAGGTTCTCCGCTCGCAACATACGCTGCGATATCGTCATCAGAGAGCATCCGGAAGGTCACCTCAGTGACCACCAGACAGTCGAGCGTTTGCTGGCTATCGGCCAGCGCAACGGCGGTCATCACCTGATGGGTATTTCCCGAAAGCTTACGCAACATCGCTGCCGCATGGGCTTCATCGCGCGGTTTCTCCAGCACTTCACCGTTGAGGATAACAATGGTATCCGCCCCCAAAACCGGGAGATCCTCGCGGGCTAAGGCAACGCCCGCCTGCGCTTTCTCGCGCGCCAGTCGCGCCACATAGTGCGGCGCATCCTCATGAGGACGGCGCACTTCTTCAATACCCGGGACCACTTTCTCAAAGGTTACACCTAACTGAGTGAGCAGTTCCTGACGACGCGGGGAACCAGAAGCAAGATAGAGAGATACCATAACGACCTTATTGAACGGCAAATTGCTGGCGAACTTTACGCATCAGAAGAAATATCCACGGCCAGAGCACGCCGTTTACTACACTATTCCAGAACACTTCAGGTCGGAAAGAGACGTTGATCACTAAAAACTCTGCCCAGAAAACAATAATATCCGTGGCGAGCGAGAGCAACATAACCACCAGCGCCTGCTGCCAGAGCGCCAGGTTACGGAACAGTTGATACTTCAGCGCCACCAGATACGCCACAATGCTCAACGACAGCGCGCGCACGCCAAGCGTTGAACCACTGATCAGATCCAGTATGGCACCCATCACGAACCCCGTGCCAACATTCACCCGATGCGGCAGCGCCAGCGACCAGTACAGCAGAATGAGCAGCACCCAGTTTGGCCGAAAAACCGTGAGGTCGTCCGGCCAGGGCATAACCTGTAGCAACAGTGCGATAAGAAACGAGAGCCAGATGACCCATCGTCCCTGGCTGCGGTAACTTGCCACTATTGCCCTCCTGCGGAGGATGGCGGTGGCGGCGTAACCGCAGGCGGAGTAGCAATTCCGGTTGCCGGTGCAGGCAACTGTGGCCCCATCGCATCAGGCGACGGCAGCACTTGAGGCATCATCTGCATCAAACGTTCGTTGGCCACGCGATGCACCTCTTCCGGGGTCATCGGGTTAGTGCCGTTACGATCGGCACCCCACAGCAACAGCAGATAGCGCAGACGCTGAAGGCCCGCGGTTGGGCGAGCCTGAATCACGGTATATGCACGCTGGGTGTCCAGCTTAACCGAAGACACAACGCCCACCGGATAACCTTCCGGGAAACGCCCGCCCAGGCCAGATGTCACCAGCACGTCGCCCACACGAATGTCGGTGTTGGCAGGCAGATGCTCCAGTTGGAGATCGTCGGTGCAGCCGTTACCGGCGGCAATCACGCGGATATCGTTACGCAGCACCTGAATAGGCAGCGCGTGGGTGGCATCGCAAATCAGCAGCACGCGGCTGGTGAGTTTGGCGACGGCCACAACCTGACCCACAACGCCTTTGTCGCTGATCACCGGCTGGCCTTCGTAAACACCGTTCACGCTGCCTTTGTCGATAACCACCTGGTCGCTGTAGGGATCGTTTACCGTTGAGATCACCTGCGTCACCATTTTCTGTTCGTCCTGGCGCAGCGGTGAACCTAACAGCTCACGTAAACGGGCATTTTCTTGTTTGTACTGACCCAGCATCAGCAGGTCGCTGTTTTTCAGCAGCAGCTCCTGGCGTAATGCACGGTTTTCAAGCTCGAGCTGGTCGCGTGAAGCCAGCGTTTGCGAGACGCTATCGAGCAGTTCACGGGGACCATTAGAAACAAAGTAGAAAGGACTGACGGCAGTATCCATGTACGTTCGGATTTGACTGAACATACCCAGGCGGCTGTCGGCGATAATGACACCCAGCGCCACCAGCACCGCCAGAATAAGGCGAATCTGCAGCGACGGGCCACGGCTAAAAATGGGCTTCATAGGCTATGCGTATTCTCGTGTCAGTGAAATTGAGGGTAGCCTTTCTGGCTACCCTGAACCTCATGCTGACTACTCTTCGCTAAACAAGTCGCCGCCGTGCATGTCGATCATTTCCAGCGCCTTGCCGCCGCCACGCGCTACGCAGGTCAGCGGATCTTCAGCAACGACAACTGGAATACCGGTTTCTTCCATTAACAGGCGGTCGAGGTTGCGCAGCAGCGCGCCACCACCGGTCAGAACCATACCGCGCTCGGAGATGTCGGAAGCCAGTTCTGGCGGGCACTGTTCCAGTGCAACCATCACTGCGCTCACGATGCCGGTCAGCGGCTCCTGCAGCGCTTCGAGAATTTCGTTGGAATTCAGCGTGAAGCCACGCGGAACGCCTTCTGCCAGGTTACGGCCACGCACTTCGATCTCACGCACTTCGTCACCCGGATAAGCGGAGCCAATTTCGTGCTTGATACGTTCTGCGGTTGCTTCACCGATCAGAGAGCCGTAGTTACGGCGAACGTAGTTGATGATAGCTTCGTCGAAGCGGTCACCACCGATACGTACAGAAGAGGAGTAAACCACGCCGTTCAGGGAGATAACGGCCACTTCAGTGGTACCACCACCGATATCAACCACCATGGAGCCAGTGGCTTCAGAAACAGGCAGGCCTGCACCAATTGCAGCAGCCATCGGCTCTTCAATCAGGAACACTTCACGGGCGCCTGCGCCCTGAGCGGATTCACGGATCGCACGACGTTCAACCTGCGTTGCGCCAACCGGTACACAGACCAGTACGCGCGGGCTTGGGCGCATAAAGCTGTTGCTGTGAACCTGTTTGATGAAGTGCTGGAGCATTTTTTCAGTCACGAAGAAGTCAGCGATAACGCCGTCTTTCATCGGACGAATAGCCGCGATGTTGCCCGGCGTACGGCCCAGCATCTGTTTTGCGTCATGACCTACGGCGGCCACGCTTTTCGGTGAACCGGCACGATCCTGACGAATGGCGACCACGGAAGGCTCATTCAATACGATGCCTTGTCCTTTTACGTAAATCAGGGTATTCGCGGTACCCAGGTCAATGGACAGGTCATTGGAAAACATGCCACGAAATTTTTTCAACATACTAAGGGATAATCCTGAAAGCTGGGGCGGAAAAATAAAATCCGCTTACTTTACCAACCACACGCAGCAGCGACAAGGCGCAAAAATCATCTGCAACGGTGAAAATTAGTGCAGTTCGTTACCTTTGTTACAAATCCAACCTGACTCCTTCAGTGCAGGGAGACTCACTGCCGCTCCATCCTGGATTTGTACCTGTCAAAGGTCGTCACATGCGTGATGCGTCGTTTCCCCCGGCGAGCAGACATGCACACTCCCGGAAAAAACCGCGCGCGTTATTCTACGTGATAAACACGTTAAACAGCAGGTCAAACCGAATATCTTTGCGAATATTTTTTCACATTTGCGTCAAGTGGCTGGGAAGAGGCAAAAAAATCCCCCTGACCGCCGAAAACTCCGCATTCTGTCAGCGCCTGCCATTCACTGCGGCTGCGTACACCGGCGGCAAATACCTGGATTGATGTTCCTTTACAGGCCTCTACCAGGCTTTGTACCAGCAGCTGGTTCTGGCTACGCTTTTCAATGTCACGCACCAGCACCGGATCGATCTTAATCAGTTCAATCTCAAGCTGCTTAATCCAACTGGTGCTGACAAGGGCTAACCCCGCCTGCGTAACCGCGACCCGAACGCCTAACGCATGAATTAAACGCACGACGGGCTGGAGACGCGTCATATGTTGACAGACATCTACCTCTGCAAGTTCAAAAATAATCCGTCGACGATGCGATTTTTCGCACTGCATCAGTACGTCACGCAGCCAGCGCTGAAAACGCGGGCGGATCAATGACTCTACGGTGACCTGAATCGCCAGGTTTTCCTGCGGCCAAAATCCGAGGAAAGGAAGCAGACGGGTAATCTGCTGGCGGTCGTACTCTTCGCCCAGACCAAACTCCAGCACCATTGGCAGATACTCGGCGGCAATCACCTCTTCTTTGCCATCGAAGATCCGACATATAAGCTCGCGGTGGTGCACGGTGCCATCGAGGGTGACGGCGGGCTTTTGATACAAACGCGGGCCGCCGCGACTGAGCATTTGCTCAATAAGGGTACGCCAGCGCACGTTGCCACGCCCTTTCTCCGGTAGTGAATCATCATAAATGGCCCAGCTATTGCTGCCCTGCAATACGGCATTACGTACCGCCGCTTCGGCGTGCTCCATCACCTGCTCGGTGGTTTGCCCGCTGCGCCAGGCACAAATGCCAATATGCATCATGTCATCGCGATCGAGAATTTTAGCCAGCGGCAGACCGTCGATAGCTTTTAATAGCTGTCCGGCAATGCTGTCGGCCTCTTTCAGCGTACGATGCGGCAGTAGAACGGTAAAGTCGCTGCGGCGGTAGCGCGCCAGCAGCGCACCGGGATAGCGCATAATAAAGGTAGAGAGCAGGTTAATCAGCGTGAAGACGTGCTCCTCTGCCGCCGCGCGGCCCCAGTTGTCGCGCAGGAAGTCGAAGTCCGGCAGGCGGATCATCATAACGATGCCGTGTGCGCCGACGTTCTCCTGATCGTCAAGCAGCGTCGCCAACTGGCTATCGAAGAACTGACGGTTGCTCAGGCCGGTTTTTGAATCCTGCGCGGCATAAGAGCGAATCAGCGTATCCAGCCGGCTGCGCTGTTCGCCGGCAAACTGAATCTCCGACAGCAGCGTATCCAGCGCCGAACTGGTTCGCGCTGGCCATTCGTGGATAGTCCCCTTCGCTTTCGCCCCGCGCTCGCCGTTAAGAATTCGCGTAGCGCGCATCTCCAGCAACTCTTCCCCCGCCAGTTGTCGTCGCAGCCAGCGCACAGCAACAAAGACCACCAGCACCATAAAGGCAATTGTGATGGTCAAAGGCGCGGTGGTCATCAGCGAGCGGAAATAGTTGGCCATCGGATCCTGATACACCAGGTGAATCTTCATACCGGGATGCTTGAGCGACGCCACCGTTATTTCGCGATACTGATAGTGGCTCCCCATCGGCAGATAACTACTGTTGCGGGTATGGTGGAACAGTGATTTGTCGTTCAGGGTAAAGTCGATACGCACGATGTCGAGCGGCACCATGATTTCATCGAGCTGGTAGTCGAGCGTTTCAAACGAGCTGTTGACCAGTCGATTATCCAGCACGGTCGCGACGGCCTGCACGCGAGTGGCTATCTTATACTGTATGCCGTTATAGAAACTCAGTGAGGAGCCAATTAACGTCACAAAGATGGTAAGCCCGGTTAAGAGCGTAAAAAAGGCTGAGAACTTCGTCGTTAATCGCATCCCTGAGTTAACTCCGTGGGTTAATCATCCCCGACAGAGGCCGGGTGCCAGCGTCCGTGTCTTACAAGAAGTAAGCACTAACATATCAAACCAGGCTGGCATACTACCAAACCTGGCGGATCTGGCAATTTATTGCGCCAAATCGATATCAAATGATGATAAGCGAGTATAGTCCCCGGTAAATTTTTTCACTATCAGACCATGTAAGGAAAGGTTATGCAGGCACTCATCTTAGAACAGCAGGATGGCAAAACCCTCGCCGCAGTGAAGGCCGTTGATGACAGTCTGCTGCCGCAGGGCAACGTCACCGTCGACATCCAGTGGTCCAGCTTGAACTATAAAGATGCGCTCGCCATCACCGGTAAAGGGAAAATTATCCGCAACTTCCCGATGGTGCCGGGTATCGACTTTGCCGGTACGGTTCATCACAGTGACGATCCCCGCTTCACGACGGGTCAGCAGGTGCTGCTGACCGGCTGGGGCGTCGGCGAAAATCATTGGGGCGGGCTGTCCGAACGCGCACGTGTCAACGGTGACTGGCTGGTACCGCTGCCGGCAGGTCTGGACGGGCGTAAGGCCATGATTATCGGCACCGCGGGCTTTACCGCAATGCTGTGCGTGATGGCGCTGGAAGACGCTGGCGTGCGCCCGGAAGATGGCGAGATCGTGGTGACCGGCGCCAGCGGCGGCGTAGGCAGCACCGCGATAGCGCTGCTGCATAAGCTGGGTTATCAGGTTGCCGCCGTTTCCGGACGCGAAAGCACTCATGATTATCTGCGCGCGCTGGGCGCGAGCCGCATTCTGGGCCGTGACGAATTTGCCGAAACCCGTCCGCTGGAAAAACAGGTCTGGGCCGGTGCGGTAGATACCGTGGGTGACAAAGTGTTGACCAAGGTGCTGGCGCAGATGAATTACGGCGGTTGCGTCGCAGCCTGCGGCCTGGCTGGCGGTTTTGCGCTGCCGACCACCGTCATGCCGTTTATCCTGCGTAACGTGCGTCTGCAGGGCGTCGACTCCGTCATGACGCCAGCGGCACGCCGCGCCGAAGCGTGGAAACGTCTGGTGGCGGACCTGCCGGAAACGTTCTATCACCAAAGCGCAACGGAAATTAGCCTCGACCAGGCGCCCGCATTTGCCGACAAAATCATTAACAACCAGATTCAGGGCCGTACGCTGGTCAAAATCGCCTAAAATGCAATTTTTCGTGACATATTCGCATTAATGTCAGGCCTCCGTCATGCTTAGAAAAAAGCATGACGGAGAGCATTATGAATCGCAAAAAACTGACTGAAGCAGACGTCACGGCCGAGTCCGTGTTTATGCTCAAACGCCGCCAGGTGTTGAAAATGTTAGGCATTGGCACCGCTGCCGCCTCACTTCCCCTGCACGCCTCCAGTCTGACGGACTGGTTTAAAGGCAATGACCGTCCTGCCGCCCCCTCAGGCGCGCCGCTTACCTTTGATAAACCCGCCCAATGGCAAAGCAAACTGACGCTGACGCCAGAAAATAAAGTCACCGGCTACAACAACTTTTATGAATTTGGGTTAGATAAGGCCGATCCGGCGGCTAACGCCGGCAGTTTACAGACCAATCCCTGGAAACTCACAATTGGTGGCGAGGTGGCGAAACCGTTAACGCTCGATCATGATGACCTGACCAAACGTTTTCCGCTGGAAGAACGAATTTATCGAATGCGCTGCGTGGAGGCGTGGTCGATGGTGGTGCCGTGGATTGGCTTCCCGCTGCATAAGCTGCTGGCTGCCGTCGAACCCACCAGCAACGCGAAATATGTGGCTTTTAAAACCCTCTACTCGCCAGAAACTATGCCTGGGCAGAAGGATCGCTTTATCGGCGGCGGCCTGGCATATCCTTATATAGAAGGGTTGCGTCTCGACGAAGCGATGAATCCGCTGACGCTGCTCACCGTGGGCGTTTACGGCAAAGCGTTGCCACCGCAAAACGGCGCGCCGATCCGCCTGACGGTGCCATGGAAGTACGGCTTTAAAGGCATTAAGTCGATTGTCAGTATTACGCTCACCCGCGATCGCCCCGATACCACCTGGAACCTGGCGGCTCCTGACGAATACGGTTTTTACGCCAACGTGAACCCGCATGTCGATCATCCACGCTGGTCTCAGGCAACGGAACGATTTATCGGTTCTGGCGGTATTCTCGACGTACAGCGCCAACCGACGCTGCTGTTTAACGGCTACGCCGATGAGGTGGCCTCGCTTTATCGCGGGATGAATCTGCGGGAGAATTTTTAATGCGCTTAACGGCTAAACAGATAACCTGGCTGAAAGTTTTCCTGCATTTTGCCGCATTTTTACCGTTTGTCTGGCTGTTCTGGGCGGTCTCGCAAGGACAGCTCAGCGCCGATCCGGTAAAGGATATTCAGCACTTTACCGGTAGGATGGCTCTGAAATTGCTGCTGGCGACCTTGTTGGTCACCCCGCTGGCGCGCTACGCTAAACAGCCGTTGCTGATTCGCACGCGTCGGTTGTTAGGGCTATGGTGTTTCACCTGGGCGACAATTCACCTCACCAGCTACAGCGTGCTGGAACTGGGGATCCAGAATCTGTCGCTATTGGGACACGAAATCGTGACTCGCCCCTATTTACTGCTGGGATTAGCCTGCTGGCTTATCCTGTTGGCGCTGGCTGTGACCTCAACGCAGGCCATGCAACGAAAACTGGGACGCCGTTGGCAGCTTTTGCATAACTTCGTCTATCTTGTCGCGATCCTTGCACCGATACATTACCTGTGGTCGGTGAAGATTATCTCACCGCAACCGCTCATCTATGCCGGTTGCGCGATCGTGCTTTTAGCCTGTCGCTACAAGAAGTTTCGCCAATGGTGGCGATGATGTCGCGATATGTGCGGTTTACCACAATTCACTTATAGTCAGACGTTCTTTACACGATAGCGGTTGATAATCTTCCCTGATAAGACCAGTATTTAGCTGCCAAATGCTACGAAATAGTTATAATGTGCGACCTTGGTTTTCCTGACGGGGGTTTTCAGCCTCTGAAAAGGTGACAATCGCGCATCGAAGGTATATTTTGTTTTTTACCCGAGAATTGCAGGAGATAGCAGCACAATGACTGACAAGTTCCGCATTTTGCTTTTGAACGGCCCGAACCTGAATATGTTAGGCACCCGTGAGCCAGAGAAGTACGGCACGCTGACGCTTTCCCAGATCGTAAGCCGCTTAACCGCGGAAGCTGAAGCCTTGAACGTCACGCTCGACAGCCTGCAATCCAACGCCGAGTACGTCCTCATCGACCGTATTCATCAGGCTAAAGACAATATTGACTATATCCTGATCAATCCGGCCGCGTTCACGCACACGAGCGTTGCCCTTCGCGATGCGTTGCTGTCGGTGAGCATCCCGTTTATCGAGATTCATCTCAGCAATGTCCATGCGCGCGAACCATTCCGTCATCATTCGTATCTGTCTGATATCGCTTCCGGCGTTATCTGCGGGCTCGGGGCTGACGGCTATTCATACGCTTTACAGACGGCGGTAAAACGCCTGTCACAATCAAACTAAACAAAGAGTACGGAACCCACTCATGGATATTCGTAAGATTAAAAAACTGATCGAGCTGGTCGAAGAGTCTGGCATCAACGAACTGGAAATTTCTGAAGGCGAAGAGTCTGTGCGCATCAGCCGCACGGCGCCGAACACCGGTATTCCAGTGATGCAGCAGGCTTATGCAGCGCCTGTTGTGCAACAGCAGGCACCTGTCGCGGCAGCCGCACCAGCCGCAGCTGAAGCTCCGGCAAAAGCTGAAATCAGTGGTCACATCGTACGTTCCCCGATGGTTGGTACTTTCTATCGCACTCCAGGCCCGGATGCTAAAGCATTCGTGGAAGTTGGTCAGAAAGTTAACGTGGGCGACACCCTGTGCATCGTTGAAGCGATGAAAATGATGAACCAGATTGAAGCTGACAAAGCAGGGACTGTGAAAGCAATCCTGGTAGAAAGCGGTCAGCCGGTTGAATTTGACGAGCCTCTGGTCGTCATCGAGTAAACGAGGCGAAGATGCTGGATAAAATTGTCATCGCTAACCGCGGCGAGATCGCACTGCGTATTCTTCGTGCCTGTAAAGAACTGGGCATCAAGACCGTCGCCGTGCACTCCACTGCGGATCGCGATTTAAAACACGTACTGCTGGCGGATGAGACGGTCTGTATCGGCCCGGCTCCGTCCGTAAAAAGCTATCTGAACATCCCGGCTATCATCAGCGCAGCTGAGATCACCGGGGCAGTGGCGATTCACCCAGGCTATGGCTTCCTCTCTGAGAACGCCAATTTTGCCGAGCAGGTTGAACGTTCTGGCTTTATCTTCATCGGCCCGAAAGCCGACACCATCCGCCTGATGGGCGACAAAGTGTCTGCGATCACCGCGATGAAGAAAGCAGGCGTACCGACCGTTCCGGGCTCTGACGGCCCGCTGGGCGACGACATGGACGCTAACCGCGCACATGCGAAACGCATCGGCTACCCGGTTATCATCAAAGCCTCCGGCGGCGGCGGCGGTCGCGGTATGCGCGTTGTGCGCAGCGACGCCGACCTGGCGCAGTCCATTGCCATGACCAAAGCGGAAGCGAAGTCTGCTTTCAACAATGACATGGTGTACATGGAAAAATACCTGGAAAATCCTCGCCACGTCGAGATCCAGGTACTGGCTGATGGCCAGGGCAATGCTATCTATCTGGCTGAACGTGACTGCTCCATGCAGCGTCGTCACCAGAAAGTCGTTGAAGAAGCGCCGGCACCAGGCATTACCCCAGAACTGCGTCGCTACATCGGCGAACGCTGCGCGAAAGCGTGCGTGGATATCGGCTACCGCGGCGCGGGTACTTTCGAGTTCCTGTTTGAAAACGGTGAGTTCTACTTCATTGAAATGAACACCCGTATTCAGGTAGAGCACCCGGTTACCGAGATGATCACCGGCGTCGACCTGATCAAAGAGCAGCTGCGTATCGCTGCCGGTCAGCCGCTGTCCATCAAGCAAGAAGAAGTACAGGTTCGCGGCCACGCGGTGGAATGCCGTATCAACGCCGAAGACCCGGACACCTTCCTGCCAAGCCCGGGTAAAATCACCCGCTTCCACGCGCCGGGCGGCTTTGGCGTTCGTTGGGAATCTCATATCTACGCCGGCTACACCGTACCGCCGTACTATGACTCAATGATCGGCAAACTCATCTGCTACGGTGAGACCCGTGACGTGGCAATCGCTCGCATGAAGAATGCGCTGCAGGAGCTGATCATCGACGGTATCAAAACCAACGTTGATCTGCAGATGCGCATTATGAGCGACGAGAACTTCCAGCATGGTGGTACCAATATCCACTATCTGGAGAAAAAACTCGGATTGCAGGAAAAATAATCCTGTTCTCGCAGCAAAAGGCCGGATTTTCCGGCCTTTTTTCTTTTTCTCTCCCCTCATCTTTTCCTTGCGGTACAATCCCCGCTTTCTTCATCCACAAGGGACAAAAAATGGACAAACGTTTTGTTCAGGCCCACAAAGAGGCGCGCTGGGCGCTGTGGCTAACCCTTCTCTATCTTGCTGCGTGGTTGGCGAGCGCTTACATACCAAACTCTGTTCAAGGCTTCACGGGCCTGCCGCACTGGTTTGAGATGGCCTGCCTGCTGATACCGCTGGTATTTATTTTGTTGTGCTGGGCGATGGTGAAATTTATCTATCGTGATATTCCGCTGGAGGATGACGACCATGCAGCTTGAAGTCATTCTGCCGCTTATCGCCTATCTGATTGTCGTTTTTGGTCTGTCGATTTACGCCATGCGTAAACGAGCGACCGGAAACTTCCTCAATGAGTATTTTCTCGGTAGCCGCTCAATGGGAGGCATCGTCCTTGCCATGACGCTCACGGCCACCTATATCAGCGCCAGTTCGTTTATCGGCGGGCCGGGCGCGGCTTATAAGTACGGGCTTGGATGGGTGCTGCTGGCGATGATTCAGCTACCTGCCGTCTGGCTGTCGCTGGGGGTATTGGGCAAAAAGTTCGCTATCCTTGCTCGTCGCTATAACGCTGTGACGCTCAACGATATGCTGTTTGCCCGCTACCAGAGTCGCCTGGTGGTCTGGCTGGCGAGCCTGAGCCTGCTGGTTGCCTTTGTCGGCGCGATGACCGTCCAGTTTATTGGCGGCGCGCGTCTGCTGGAAACCGCCGCAGGGATCCCCTATGAAACCGGCCTGCTCATCTTTGGTATCAGTATTGCGCTGTACACCGCTTTCGGCGGCTTTCGCGCCAGCGTGCTGAACGACACCATGCAGGGTCTGGTGATGCTTATCGGCACCATCGTCCTGCTGGTTGGTATTGTGCATGCGGCGGGCGGGTTGAGCCACGCGGTGCAAACCCTGGAAGCGATTGACCCGAAACTCGTTTCACCACAGGGGGCGGATGATATTCTGTCGCCAACCTTTATGACCTCGTTCTGGGTGCTGGTCTGCTTTGGGGTTATCGGTTTGCCGCACACGGCGGTACGCTGTATCTCTTATAAAGACAGCAAGGCGGTGCACCGGGGCATTATTATCGGGACGATCGTCGTTGCCATCCTGATGTTTGGCATGCACCTTGCCGGCGCGCTGGGACGCGCGGTTATTCCGGACCTCACGGTGCCGGATCTGGTCATTCCCACGCTGATGGTGAAAGTGCTTCCCCCCTTCGCGGCGGGGATCTTCCTGGCGGCGCCGATGGCGGCAATTATGTCGACAATTAATGCCCAATTGCTGCAAAGTTCCGCTACGATCATCAAAGATCTCTATTTGAACCTGCATCCGGAACAGATGCAGAATGAGCGTCGTCTGAAGCGCATGTCGGCAGCTATTACGCTTATTCTGGGCGCATTGCTGCTGCTGGCCGCCTGGCGCCCGCCTGAAATGATCATCTGGCTAAACCTGCTGGCCTTTGGCGGGCTTGAAGCCGTATTCCTGTGGCCGTTGGTGTTAGGCCTGTATTGGGAGCGCGCCAATGCAGCCGGGGCGCTGAGCGGGATGATCGTCGGTGGCGTGCTGTATGCCGTGCTGGCGACGTTTAATATTCAGTATCTGGGCTTCCATCCGATAGTGCCTTCGTTACTGCTAAGTTTGCTGGCGTTTGTGGTGGGGAACCGTTTTGGTCAACCTGCACCGCAGGCAGCCGTAATTTCTACTGATAAATAAAGAGTTTTGCCATGCCGTGGATCCAACTGAAACTGAACACAACCGGCGCCAATGCCGAAGATCTTAGCGATGCGCTGATGGAGGCCGGTTCGGTCTCCATCACCTTCCAGGATACGCATGACACGCCGGTCTTCGAGCCGCTGCCGGGTGAAACTCGCCTGTGGGGCGATACCGACGTTATTGGCCTGTTCGATGCAGAAACCGACATGAAAGAGGTGGTTTCCCTGCTTGAGCAGCATCCGCTGCTGGGTGCGGGTTTTGCGCATAAAATCGAGCAGCTCGAAGATAAAGACTGGGAGCGCGAGTGGATGGACAACTTCCACCCGATGCGCTTTGGCGAGCGTCTGTGGATCTGCCCAAGCTGGCGTGAGGTGCCGGATGAGAACGCGGTCAACGTGATGCTTGACCCGGGCCTGGCCTTCGGTACCGGTACCCACCCGACCACCTCGCTGTGCCTGCAGTGGCTGGACGGTCTGGATCTGGCGGGCAAAACGGTAATCGACTTCGGCTGCGGTTCGGGGATCCTCGCGATCGCTGCGCTAAAGCTGGGCGCCGCGAAAGCTATCGGGATCGATATCGATCCGCAGGCCATTCAGGCCAGCCGCGACAATGCCCAGCGTAACGGCGTTTCCGAACGCCTGGAGCTGTATCTACCGCAGAACCAGCCAGAAGCCATGAAAGCCGATGTGGTAGTCGCCAACATCCTGGCCGGCCCGTTACGTGAACTGGCTCCGTTAATCAGCGTGCTGCCGGTTACAGGCGGCCTGCTGGGCCTGTCAGGCATCCTGGCTAGCCAGGCGGAAAGCGTCTGCGAAGCGTATGCCGACCTCTTCGACCTCGACGCCGTCGTCGAAAAAGAAGAGTGGTGCCGTATTACGGGCCGCAAAAAATAATCGTCTCTGAATGCGGCCTACTGGCCGCATTTTCCCCTAGCCGAGCGTTTTATCCCCCTCATAAATGCGAGACAGATCGCATTTATAGAACCAATATTGTTCATTAAATCATCATTTTATCGTTCAAGCGCTCGCCGATACGTAAGAATGCGAGAGAAGTTTGATGATTTTCTGAATGCGCACAAAACATTCACTTTTATTTAATTAGATGATTAATATGGGAATTTATCGTCGATTCGCTTTCAGTACTGAGATTCATTGATCTACAACATCTGATTGCTCAAAGTTTGGCCTTTCATCTCGTGCAAAAAATGCGTAATATACGCCGCCTTGCAGTCACAGTATGGTCATTTCTTAACTCATGCGTATCGGACAACACCAGCTCAGAAATCGCCTGATCGCAGCGCCCATGGCTGGCATCACTGACAGACCATTCCGGACGTTGTGCTACGAGATGGGAGCAGGCTTAACCGTATCAGAGATGATGTCCTCCAACCCGCAGGTGTGGGAGAGCGATAAATCTCGGTTACGTATGGTGCACGTGGATGAACCAGGTATTCGTACCGTGCAAATCGCCGGTAGCGATCCTGAAGAGATGGCCGGAGCCGCCCGCATTAATGTGGAAAGCGGCGCCCAGATTATTGATATTAATATGGGCTGTCCGGCAAAAAAGGTGAATCGCAAGCTAGCAGGTTCAGCCCTACTGCAATACCCGGATCAGGTGAAGGCTATCCTGAACGCGGTTGTTAAGGCGGTGGACGTTCCTGTCACACTTAAGATTCGCACTGGCTGGGCTCCTGAGCACCGTAACTGTGTAGAAATTGCCCAACTGGCTGAAGACTGTGGCATTCAGGCTCTGACTATTCACGGACGCACCCGCGCCTGCTTGTTTAACGGAGACGCTGAGTACGACAGCATTCGGACAGTTAAGCAGAACGTTTCCATTCCGATTATCGCGAATGGCGACATTACTGACCCGCTTAAAGCCAGAGCTGTACTCGACTATACGGGGGCTGATGCCCTGATGATAGGACGTGCGGCTCAGGGAAGACCCTGGATCTTTCGGGAAATCCAGCATTATCTGGACACTGGGGAGCTGCTGCCTCCACTGCCTCTGGCAGAGGTGAAGCGCTTGCTTTGTGCGCACGTTCGGGAACTGCATGACTTTTATGGTCAGGCAAAAGGGTACCGAATCGCGCGGAAACACGTCTCCTGGTATCTCCAGGAGCACGCTCCAAATGACCAGTTTCGGCGCACATTCAACGCCATTGAGGATGCCAGCGAACAGCTGGAGGCGTTGGAGGCATACTTCGAAAATTTTGCGTAATAGAAATAAAGAGCTGACAGAACTATGTTCGAACAACGCGTAAATTCTGACGTACTGACCGTTTCTACCGTTAACTCTCAGGATCAGGTAACCCAAAAACCCCTGCGTGACTCGGTTAAACAGGCACTGAAGAACTATTTTGCTCAACTGAACGGTCAGGACGTTAATGACCTGTATGAGCTGGTACTGGCTGAAGTAGAACAGCCCCTGTTGGACATGGTGATGCAATACACCCGTGGTAACCAGACCCGCGCTGCCCTGATGATGGGCATCAACCGCGGTACTCTGCGTAAGAAACTGAAAAAATACGGCATGAACTGATACTAGTCAGTTAATTGCTTGATTTTGAAGGCGCTACTCGGCATGGGGAAGCGCCTTTTTTATTGCCTGTGCTACGTTGCAGAAGAGACGCGGCGTCACGCCCGGATAGGAAAATAGATGTCCACCAGACTACTGATTGACCACCAGCGCAGGCCGAGCGGACCATAGACTTTGAGCACAAACCGCGGACATCAGATTGTCGACCAGCAGCGGCGCTTGTTGGTAGAGATCAAACTGCTGTGGCGCCATTAACCAGTTTTTAATCAAACCGCTAAACGCGCTATATAAAACGATTAATATAATCTCAATATTTGTATCTTTAGGTAATATCTGGTTACGCACACACCCCTGCAATATATCGCGAACAGTATCATAGCCAAAGCCTATTTTCTTTCTGATTTCATATTCAGACATCATGTCGCTATTAAATTCACACTTATGATACAGAATTTGCATCAAAGCACGCTGGCGAGGCGTTTCCGCGATATATTGCAAACCTAATACAAACTTATTCCTCAAATCCAATAATGGATTCCCACACTCTATTTGTTTCAATTTATGATGAATTAAATCACGCAGTGGGAGTTGCTCCTGCCACATCGCATTAAATAATTCACTCTTACTTGAAAAATGCCAGTAAACCGCCCCCCGCGTTACGCCAGCAGCATCGGCAATATCGGTCAGCGTGGTGTTGCTGACGCCGCGCAGCGCAAACTGTTCAATCGCTGCGTCAAGCAGCATTTGACGCGTCTTGAGCGCCTCTTCTTTCGTTTTTCTTGCCATGGAATGTATCGCTTAGCGCTGGATGAACGATGAATAATTTATATTACTCTATTCAATCTATCATTCAGAATAACTGCTGTATTTACCAAAAAGTTTGATACTCACCAAAAAACAAATAAATATAGTAAATGTATGCTTTGCTGAATTACCATTCACTGTATGAATATTATCTTCTGAGGTTTGCCCTCGTTTATTCTCCAATCCTGCTTTTTTTGTGTTTCCGTGCCTTTAGCATCCACTCCAAAATAACTATCCCTTACATCCATCGTTGTTTATTTGTAGGATAACGAACTGTTTTTTATTCACCCTTTCTTTCTCAGATTTGTAGTCAAATCGGGCTATCAATCTATAAGGAACCGCAATGACGAGCCACGCCAGAGTTACACTCTTAACCAGCCTAATTATCTCTGCGGCATTATTAAGCGGCTGCGATGATTCAGGCAATCAGCAAGCGCATGCCCCCATGCCCCAGGTTACTGTTCATGTCGTGAACAATGCGCCGCTCTCCATCATCACAGAATTGCCGGGCCGCACCTCTGCGTTCCGCGTCGCTGAGGTTCGCCCACAGGTCAGCGGTATCATTCTGAAGCGTAACTTTGTGGAAGGTAGTGACGTTGAAGCAGGGCAATCCCTGTACCAAATTGACCCAGCGACCTACCAGGCCGCTTATGACAGCGCCAGAGGCGATGAGTCAAAAGCGGAGGCCGCCGCAGCCATCGCTCATCTGACGGTAAAACGCTATGTCCCACTGCTGGGTACGAAGTACATCAGTCAGCAGGATTACGATCAGGCGGTCGCGACCGCACGTCAGGCCGATGCCGACGTCATGGCAGCAAAAGCGGCCGTTGAGAGCGCTCGCATCAATCTAGCCTATACCAAAGTGACCTCCCCTATCACTGGCCGCATCGGCAAGTCCAGCGTAACGGAAGGCGCGCTGGTAACCAACGGGCAGTCCAACGCGATGGCGACGGTACAGCAGCTCGATCCGATTTACGTCGACGTAACTCAGTCCAGCAGCGATTTTATGCGCCTGAAGCAGGAGAGCCTGCAACAGGGCGGTGATGCGAAGAGCGTCCAGTTAGTGATGGAAAATGGTCAGCCCTACGCCCTGAAAGGGTCTCTGCAATTCTCCGACGTCACCGTAGATGAAAGCACCGGCTCCATCACCCTGCGCGCCATCTTCCCTAATCCACAGCATACGCTGCTGCCGGGCATGTTTGTGCGAGCACGTATCGATGAAGGGGTAAATCCAAGCGCAATGCTGGTTCCTCAGCAAGGCGTCACCCGTACGCCGCGTGGCGATGCCACCGTGCTGCTGGTCAATGACAAAAATCAGGTGGAAACCCGTAACGTTGTGGCCGCGCAGGCTGTTGGCGACCAGTGGCTGATCACCAGTGGCCTGAAGTCCGGCGATAAAGTCATCGTCAGTGGGCTACAGAAAGTGCGCCCAGGCGCGACCGTGAAGGCAGAAGAGGATACCGCGGCTCCGGCTGCGCAATAAGGTACCAAACCCATGTCTAAGTTTTTTATCCATCGCCCGGTTTTTGCCTGGGTTCTGGCCATCATTCTGATGATTGCCGGCGGGTTGGCTATTTTGCAATTGCCTATCGCGCAATATCCTACGATTGCACCGCCAGCGGTGGCTATCTCCGCTACCTATCCGGGCGCTGACGCTCAGACCGTACAGGACACCGTTACTCAGGTTATCGAACAGAACATGAACGGTATCGATAACCTGATGTATATGTCCTCTACCAGCGATTCGGCCGGTTCGGTGACTATCACTCTGACCTTTAATTCAGGCACAGACCCCGATATCGCCCAGGTTCAGGTGCAGAACAAACTGCAGCTGGCAACGCCGCTGCTGCCGCAGGAAGTACAGCAGCAGGGGATTAGCGTAGAGAAATCGAGCAGCAGCTTCCTGTTAGTGGCCGGTTTTATCTCCGATAACCCGAATACCGTTCAGGACGATATTTCGGACTACATCGCCTCTAACGTTAAAGACCCGATCAGTCGTCTGAACGGCGTCGGCGACGTCCAGCTTTTTGGCGCACAATACGCGATGCGTATCTGGCTCGATGGGAATCTGCTGAACAAATACAACCTGACACCGGTCGACGTGATCAATCAGTTGAAGGTACAGAACGACCAGATTGCCGCTGGCCAGTTAGGTGGTACGCCTTCCGTGAAGGGCCAGCAGCTTAACGCCTCTATCATTGCGCAGACCCGTCTGAAAGATCCGGTTGAGTTTGGCAAAGTGACCCTACGCGTCAACGCTGACGGTTCCGTCGTGCATCTGAGCGACGTGGCGCGCATTGAGCTAGGTGGCGAAAACTACAACGTCGTTGCCCGCATTAACGGTAAACCGGCTTCAGGGCTGGGGATTAAGCTCGCCACGGGCGCGAATGCGCTGGATACTGCGAACGCGATTAAGGCCAAGCTGGCGGAGCTGCAGCCTTTCTTCCCGCAGGGAATGAAGGTAGTCTATCCATACGACACCACGCCATTTGTCACTATCTCCATTCACGAAGTGGTCAAAACGCTGTTTGAAGCGATTATCCTCGTCTTCCTCGTGATGTATCTGTTCTTACAGAATATCCGCGCAACGCTAATTCCCACGATCGCCGTGCCGGTGGTATTGCTGGGGACTTTTGCCGTGCTGGAGATGTTTGGCTACTCGATAAACACCCTGACAATGTTCGGGATGGTGCTCGCGATAGGACTATTGGTCGATGATGCTATCGTGGTGGTTGAAAACGTTGAACGTGTGATGGTCGAAGAGCAGCTTTCGCCGGTGGAAGCGACGGAGAAATCCATGTCGCAGATTCAGGGCGCGCTGGTCGGTATCGCTATGGTGCTATCGGCGGTGTTCGTCCCGATGGCCTTTTTCGGCGGCTCTACCGGCGCTATCTACCGCCAGTTCTCTATTACCATTGTTTCGGCCATGGCACTGTCGGTACTGGTTGCCTTGATTCTGACCCCTGCGCTGTGTGCCACGCTGTTGAAACCAGGATCTGCCGATCACTATGAGAAGAAAGGGTTCTTCGGCTGGTTCAACAATAAGTTTGATCAGAGCGTTAACCACTATACCAACAGCGTGAGCGGCATTCTGCGCTGTACCGGACGTTATCTGATCATCTATGTGCTTATTGTTGTTGGGATGGCGGTGCTGTTTGTCCGTCTTCCTACGTCCTTCCTGCCGGATGAAGATCAGGGTGTATTCATGACCATGGTGCAGCTCCCGGCTGGCGCTACGCAGGAACGTACGCAGAAGGTCCTGGATACCGTTACCCACTACTATCTGAATAACGAGAAGGCCAACGTGGCAAGCGTCTTTACCGTTAACGGCTTCAGCTTCAGCGGTCAGGGGCAAAACTCCGGTATGGCGTTTGTTAGCCTCAAGCCGTGGGATGAACGTAGCGGCGATAAGAACAGCGCGGAGTCCATCATCAAACGCGCGACCATGGCCTTCAGCCAGATTAAAGACGCCATGGTCTTCCCGTTCAATATGCCAGCCATTATCGAACTCGGTACGGCTACCGGCTTTGACTTCGAGTTGATTGATCAGGGTAACCTTGGCCATACGGCGCTGACTCAGGCCCGTAATCAGCTACTGGGCATGGTGCAACAGCATCCAGACCAGTTGGTTCGCGTACGTCCAAACGGCCTGGAAGACACCGCGCAGTTCAAGCTCGATGTTGACCAGGAAAAAGCGCAGGCGCTCGGCATCTCGCTGTCGGATATCAACGAAACAATCTCGGCGGCACTGGGGGGTTACTACGTAAACGACTTTATCGATCATGGCCGCGTGAAGAAGGTATATGTTCAGGCGGATGCTAAATTCCGTATGCTGCCAGGTGATGTCAACAATATGTACGTGCGAAGCGCTAACGGCGAGATGGTGCCGTTCTCTGCCTTCGTCACTTCACATTGGGTTTACGGTTCACCGCGGCTGGAGCGTTACAACGGTCTGCCTTCCATGGAGATTTTGGGTGAGGCCGCGCCGGGTAAAAGTACCGGTGAGGCCATGACGTTGATGGAACAAATGGCCAGCAAGCTGCCTTCTGGTATTGGCTTTGACTGGACGGGGATGTCCTATCAGGAGCGTTTATCCGGCAATCAGGCCCCTGCGCTGTATGCGATCTCACTGATCGTTGTCTTCCTGTGTCTGGCAGCACTCTATGAGAGCTGGTCTATTCCATTCTCCGTGATGCTGGTCGTGCCTCTGGGGGTTGTCGGTGCGCTGCTGGCAGCATCACTACGTGGTTTGAATAACGACGTTTACTTCCAGGTGGGGCTGTTAACCACGATCGGCTTATCAGCGAAGAACGCTATTTTGATCGTTGAGTTCGCCAAGGATCTTATGGAAAAAGAGGGTAAGGGGATTATTGAGGCAACGCTCGAGGCATCACGCATGCGTCTACGCCCAATCTTAATGACTTCGCTGGCCTTCATTCTTGGCGTTATGCCGCTGGTTATCAGCCATGGTGCCGGTAGCGGCGCGCAGAATGCGGTAGGTACCGGGGTTATGGGGGGAATGTTAACAGCAACGCTGCTGGCCATTTTCTTCGTCCCGGTATTCTTCGTGGTCGTCAGACGTCGATTTACCAAACACACGGACTAACCTCAGAAACTATCCGGTGAAAGGCGTCTTCGGACGCCTTTTTTTGTCGCCAAATAAATGCAATTGGCTCAATACGTTATCACTGATCTCGCTTATTATACTGGCGCGGCGTTTATTTCGTTATTTTCATCTACATCATTTCCACACAATCCTGCCAATTTAACACTCCTTCTCCACGATATTTACGTAACTCATAAATTGAGATTATTTCCTCTATCAGACCGCGGGTATCCAGGTGATAAAATAAGCCATTCCGTAATACGTCCATGACGGCGTAATGAAACGGACTATTTAGAGGCTATATCATGAAAAAATTTATTCTGGTGACGCTGCTGGCAACGCTGCTTGCGGGCTGTGCACATGATTCACCTTGCGTTCCGGTCTATGACGACCAGGGTCGTCTGGTTCACACCAACACCTGTATGAAAGGAACAACGCAAGACAACTGGGAAACCGCAGGAGCCATCGCCGGTGGTGCAGCGGCACTGGCAGGCCTGACGCTGGGTATCGTCGCGCTGACCAAGTAACAGAAAGGCCGCAAAGGTTCGTGCCTCCCGTTGTTTTTGACCCGCATCGGTTGTTATTTTATTAATCACGCTGATGCGGGTTTTATTTTATTCCTTTCACATATTTCCTTCTTATTCAGCACCGCATAAAAATCACCAAATAGAATAAAGAGATAGCAGTACATTTTATTTCAAGGACGCTATAACGCTCCGTTAAATATACAGGGATAACTCTCTTCACACGGTGTAGACGCTTTTTATTAGCAACCGCTATATATGGTAGACAGGGGAAGGCAAAGCCGACAAGCGCACTGAACCGATCTTGTGTCGGCATCCGGACAGGATATTTGTCGCCATTCAAGCGCAGCGATTCGGTTAGCAGGGCTATAGACGTAAAAAAGCCCATCCGTCAGGATGGGCTTCTTCACTATCTGATATCTGGCAGTTTATGGCGAGCCTCCTCCTGCCCGCCACCCTACGGGCCGTTGCTGCGCAACGTTCAAATCCGCTCCCGGCGGATTTGTCCTGGGCAGGAGAGCGCTCACCGACAAACAATACATAAAACAAAAGGCCCAGTCTTTCGACTGAGCCTTTTGTTTTATTTGATGTCTGGCAGTTCCCTACTCTCGCATGGGGAGACCCCACACTACCATCGGCGCTACGGCGTTTCACTTCTGAGTTCGGCATGGGGTCAGGTGGGACCACCGCGCTACAGCCGCCAGACAAATTCTTTACTAAGTGCCAAACTTTAACCGAAAAAGTGGTGCTGATACCCAGAGTCGAACTGGGGACCTCACCCTTACCAAGGGTGCGCTCTACCAACTGAGCCATATCAGCACGCTAAATTTGATGCCTGGCAGTTCCCTACTCTCGCATGGGGAGACCCCACACTACCATCGGCGCTACGGCGTTTCACTTCTGAGTTCGGCATGGGGTCAGGTGGGACCACCGCGCTACAGCCGCCAGGCAAATTCTGTTTATTAACCCGCTTTTCGCCGGTTAATGTCATCTGTAATCAAGCTGAATATCATCTCTTCGCCAAAACATCTTCGGCGTTGTAAGGTTAAGCCTCACGGTTCATTAGTACTGGTTAGCTCAACGTATCGCTACGCTTACACACCCAGCCTATCAACGTCGTCGTCTTCAACGTTCCTTCAGGACCCTTAAAGGGTCAGGGAGAACTCATCTCGGGGCAAGTTTCGTGCTTAGATGCTTTCAGCACTTATCTTTTCCGCATTTAGCTACCGGGCAATGCCATTGGCATGACAACCCGAACACCAGTGATGCGTCCACTCCGGTCCTCTCGTACTAGGAGCAGCCCCCCTCAATTCTCCAGCGCCCACGGCAGATAGGGACCGAACTGTCTCACGACGTTCTAAACCCAGCTCGCGTACCACTTTAAATGGCGAACAGCCATACCCTTGGGACCTACTTCAGCCCCAGGATGTGATGAGCCGACATCGAGGTGCCAAACACCGCCGTCGATATGAACTCTTGGGCGGTATCAGCCTGTTATCCCCGGAGTACCTTTTATCCGTTGAGCGATGGCCCTTCCATTCAGAACCACCGGATCACTAAGACCTGCTTTCGCACCTGCTCGAGCCGTCACTCTCGCAGTCAAGCTAGCTTATGCCTTTGCACTAACCTCCTGATGTCCGACCAGGATTAGCTAACCTTCGTGCTCCTCCGTTACTCTTTAGGAGGAGACCGCCCCAGTCAAACTACCCACCAGACACTGTCCGCAACCCGGATTACGGGTCTACGTTAGAACACCAGCCATTAAAGGGTGGTATTTCAAGGTTGGCTCCACGCAGACTGGCGTCCACGCTTCAAAGCCTCCCACCTATCCTACACATCAAGGACCAGTGTTCAGTGTCAAGCTATAGTAAAGGTTCACGGGGTCTTTCCGTCTTGCCGCGGGTACACTGCATCTTCACAGCGAGTTCAATTTCACTGAGTCTCGGGTGGAGACAGCCTGGCCATCATTACGCCATTCGTGCAGGTCGGAACTTACCCGACAAGGAATTTCGCTACCTTAGGACCGTTATAGTTACGGCCGCCGTTTACCGGGGCTTCGATCAAGAGCTTCGCCTTACAGCTAACCCCATCAATTAACCTTCCGGCACCGGGCAGGCGTCACACCGTATACGTCCACTTTCGTGTTTGCACAGTGCTGTGTTTTTAATAAACAGTTGCAGCCAGCTGGTATCTTCGACTGATTTCAGCTCCATGGGTAAACCACTTCACCTACATATCAGCGTGCCTTCTCCCGAAGTTACGGCACCATTTTGCCTAGTTCCTTCACCCGAGTTCTCTCAAGCGCCTTGGTATTCTCTACCTGACCACCTGTGTCGGTTTGGGGTACGATTTGATGTTACCTGATGCTTAGAGGCTTTTCCTGGAAGCAGGGCATTTGTTACTTCAGCACCGTAGTGCCTCGTCATCACACCTCAGCGTTAGTAAGCGTCCGGATTTACCTAAACGCTCCGCCTACATGCTTAAACCGGGACAACCGTCGCCCGGCTAACATAGCCTTCTCCGTCCCCCCTTCGCAGTAACACCAAGTACAGGAATATTAACCTGTTTCCCATCGACTACGCCTTTCGGCCTCGCCTTAGGGGTCGACTCACCCTGCCCCGATTAACGTTGGACAGGAACCCTTGGTCTTCCGGCGTGCGGGTTTTTCACCCGCATTATCGTTACTTATGTCAGCATTCGCACTTCTGATACCTCCAGCATCCCTCACGAGACACCTTCGCAGGCTTACAGAACGCTCCCCTACCCAACAACACATAGTGTCGCTGCCGCAGCTTCGGTGCACAGTTTAGCCCCGTTACATCTTCCGCGCAGGCCGACTCGACCAGTGAGCTATTACGCTTTCTTTAAATGATGGCTGCTTCTAAGCCAACATCCTGGCTGTCTGAGCCTTCCCACATCGTTTCCCACTTAACTGTGACTTTGGGACCTTAGCTGGCGGTCTGGGTTGTTTCCCTCTTCACGACGGACGTTAGCACCCGCCGTGTGTCTCCCGTGATAACATTCTTCGGTATTCGCAGTTTGCATCGGGTTGGTAAGTCGGGATGACCCCCTAGCCGAAACAGTGCTCTACCCCCGAAGATGAGTTCACGAGGCGCTACCTAAATAGCTTTCGGGGAGAACCAGCTATCTCCCGGTTTGATTGGCCTTTCACCCCCAGCCACAAGTCATCCGCTAATTTTTCAACATTAGTCGGTTCGGTCCTCCAGTTAGTGTTACCCAACCTTCAACCTGCCCATGGCTAGATCACCGGGTTTCGGGTCTATACCCTGCAACTTAACGCCCAGTTAAGACTCGGTTTCCCTTCGGCTCCCCTATACGGTTAACCTTGCTACAGAATATAAGTCGCTGACCCATTATACAAAAGGTACGCAGTCACACCCCAAAGGGTGCTCCCACTGCTTGTACGTACACGGTTTCAGGTTCTTTTTCACTCCCCTCGCCGGGGTTCTTTTCGCCTTTCCCTCACGGTACTGGTTCACTATCGGTCAGTCAGGAGTATTTAGCCTTGGAGGATGGTCCCCCCATATTCAGACAGGATACCACGTGTCCCGCCCTACTCATCGAGTTCACAACCTGTGCATTTTGGTGTACGGGACTATCACCCTGTACCGTCGGACTTTCCAGACCGTTCCACTAACACACAAGCTGATTCAGACTCTGGGCTGCTCCCCGTTCGCTCGCCGCTACTGGGGGAATCTCGGTTGATTTCTTTTCCTCGGGGTACTTAGATGTTTCAGTTCCCCCGGTTCGCTTCGTTAACCTATGTATTCAGTTAACGATAGTGTGTCGAAACACACTGGGTTTCCCCATTCGGAAATCGCCGGTTATAACGGTTCATATCACCTTACCGACGCTTATCGCAGATTAGCACGTCCTTCATCGCCTCTGACTGCCAGGGCATCCACCGTGTACGCTTAGTCGCTTAACCTCACAACCCGAAGATGTTTCACTTCTGATTGCGAAAATTTGAGAGACTCGAACACACCGCTTATCTGTTCTTATTACGGAGAACAGACACAGTGTGTCGTTTCAATTTTCAGCTTGATCCAGATTTTTAAAGAGCAAATATCTCAAACGTCACCCGAAGATGAGTTTTGAGATATTGAGGTCGGCGACTTTCACTCACACAAACCAGCAAGTGGCGTCCCCTAGGGGATTCGAACCCCTGTTACCGCCGTGAAAGGGCGGTGTCCTGGGCCTCTAGACGAAGGGGACACTGAAGTCTCAATCGCAAGACGCCTTGCTATTTACTTTTCATCAGACAATCTGTGTGAGCACTTCAAAGAACGTTTCTTTAAGGTAAGGAGGTGATCCAACCGCAGGTTCCCCTACGGTTACCTTGTTACGACTTCACCCCAGTCATGAATCACAAAGTGGTAAGCGCCCTCCCGAAGGTTAAGCTACCTACTTCTTTTGCAACCCACTCCCATGGTGTGACGGGCGGTGTGTACAAGGCCCGGGAACGTATTCACCGTAGCATTCTGATCTACGATTACTAGCGATTCCGACTTCATGGAGTCGAGTTGCAGACTCCAATCCGGACTACGACATACTTTATGAGGTCCGCTTGCTCTCGCGAGGTCGCTTCTCTTTGTATATGCCATTGTAGCACGTGTGTAGCCCTACTCGTAAGGGCCATGATGACTTGACGTCATCCCCACCTTCCTCCAGTTTATCACTGGCAGTCTCCTTTGAGTTCCCGGCCGAACCGCTGGCAACAAAGGATAAGGGTTGCGCTCGTTGCGGGACTTAACCCAACATTTCACAACACGAGCTGACGACAGCCATGCAGCACCTGTCTCAGAGTTCCCGAAGGCACCAAAGCATCTCTGCTAAGTTCTCTGGATGTCAAGAGTAGGTAAGGTTCTTCGCGTTGCATCGAATTAAACCACATGCTCCACCGCTTGTGCGGGCCCCCGTCAATTCATTTGAGTTTTAACCTTGCGGCCGTACTCCCCAGGCGGTCTATTTAACGCGTTAGCTCCGGAAGCCACTCCTCAAGGGAACAACCTCCAAATAGACATCGTTTACGGCGTGGACTACCAGGGTATCTAATCCTGTTTGCTCCCCACGCTTTCGCACCTGAGCGTCAGTCTTCGTCCAGGGGGCCGCCTTCGCCACCGGTATTCCTCCAGATCTCTACGCATTTCACCGCTACACCTGGAATTCTACCCCCCTCTACGAGACTCAAGCTTGCCAGTTTCAAATGCAGTTCCCAGGTTGAGCCCGGGGATTTCACATCTGACTTAACAAACCGCCTGCGTGCGCTTTACGCCCAGTAATTCCGATTAACGCTTGCACCCTCCGTATTACCGCGGCTGCTGGCACGGAGTTAGCCGGTGCTTCTTCTGCGAGTAACGTCAATCGCTGTGGTTATTAACCACAACGCCTTCCTCCTCGCTGAAAGTACTTTACAACCCGAAGGCCTTCTTCATACACGCGGCATGGCTGCATCAGGCTTGCGCCCATTGTGCAATATTCCCCACTGCTGCCTCCCGTAGGAGTCTGGACCGTGTCTCAGTTCCAGTGTGGCTGGTCATCCTCTCAGACCAGCTAGGGATCGTCGCCTAGGTGAGCCGTTACCCCACCTACTAGCTAATCCCATCTGGGCACATCCGATGGTGTGAGGCCCGAAGGTCCCCCACTTTGGTCTTGCGACGTTATGCGGTATTAGCTACCGTTTCCAGTAGTTATCCCCCTCCATCGGGCAGTTTCCCAGACATTACTCACCCGTCCGCCACTCGTCACCCGAGAGCAAGCTCTCTGTGCTACCGTTCGACTTGCATGTGTTAGGCCTGCCGCCAGCGTTCAATCTGAGCCATGATCAAACTCTTCAATTTAAGTTTGATGCTCGTGAATTAAACTTCGTAATGAATTACGTGTTCACTCAGAGACTTGGTATTCATTTTTCGTCTTGCGACGTTAAGAATCCGTATCTTCGAGTGCCCACACAGATTGTCTGATAAATTGTTAAAGAGCAGTGCAACGCGGCTTTCGCTCACCGTTGCGAGGTGGCGTATATTACGCTTTCCTCTTTCAGAGTCAACCCTCATTTTCAGGTTTTTCTCTTCAACCAACCCGGCTACTTAGTGTGAAGTGATTCACGTTTGCCGTCTCAGTGGGTGCGCATTATAGGGAACTTTGTTTTTTGCACAACCCCTTTTCTCAACTTTTTTTCTAAGTGTCGTTTTTTCACACTTTTCGCTCTGTAAGTATGCAATTTGCTTAATTTTTGAGATGAGAAACCCCAGGATTGGGCCGATAATGAGAAAGTATCCCACCATGACACCGTTTTAATGAGGTAAACATGTCTGCCGTTCTACGCCGCTATAAAGATTTATTCCCCGTCATCGGCAAACGCGTGATGATTGACCCCACCTGCGCAATCATCGGCGACGTTCGTCTGGCGGATGATGTCAGCATCTGGCCGCTGGTTGCCGCGCGCGGCGACGTGAACTATATCCAGATTGGCGCACGCAGCAATATTCAGGATGGTAGCGTGCTCCATGTGACACATAAGTCAGCCAGGAACCCCGAAGGTAATCCGCTAATCGTCGGCGAAGACGTTACCGTTGGCCATAAAGTGATGCTGCACGGCTGCACCATCGGTAATCGGGTATTGGTCGGGATGGGTTCGATTCTGCTGGATGGCTCGGTCGTCGAAGACGACGTCATGATTGGCGCGGGCAGCCTGGTGCCGCAGCATAAACGCCTCGAAAGCGGATACCTTTATCTGGGCAGCCCGGTAAAACAGATTCGACCGCTAAAAGAGGCCGAAATCGAGGGATTACGTTATTCGGCCAATAACTATGTGAAATGGAAAGATGACTATCTGGATCAGGACAGCCAGACCCAACCCTGAGCGTCTTCCTGCCGATCGCGAATCAGATCGCTGGCTTCTTCTTCAAGATCCCAGCGATTCTCGCTAAACAACGCGAGCCATTGCTGCGGGTTATCGCCGCCAAAGCGATGAGTCATCGTTTCTGCATTTAACGCGCACATTAACTGCATACCGTTTACCAGCGCCGGAAAACAAACGGCCTGCAGATCGGCACGCCACTCTTCGCGGTCGGGAAACTGAATCGCCTGATTCATACGCCCAGCTCGCGCTTGAGGGATGCGATCACCGGTTCAACGTCCGGTAAAACGCCGTGCCACAATAAAACGGCATGCGCTGCCTGTCCCACCAGCATCCCCAATCCATCAGCATAGCGTTTGACGCCGTGCTGAATGCACCAGGCCAGAAATGCCGTATTGCCTTGCTGATAAAACATGTCATAGCAACATACCTGCGGGCCCACCAGTGAAGCGGGAATAAGCGGCGTCTCACCAGAAATGCCGCTGGAGGTGGCATTAATGATCAAATCGAACTCGTATCCTTCAAGCTCACACATCGGCTGCGCGCTGACGCTGCCGGTATGACGAAACAGTTCCGCGAGAGTCTGCGCCCGCGCATGAGTCCGATTGGTAAGGGTGACGCGACAATCCAGCGAAAGCAACGGCAGCAGCACCCCGCGCGCCGCGCCGCCAGCGCCAATCAGCAGGACGCGATAGCCGGGCTTAATCAGCCCAAGTCGTTCGAGGTCGCTCAATAGCCCAATACCATCGGTGTTGTCACCAAGGATTCGTCCATCATCAAGGCGTTTAAGCGTATTTACCGCCCCCGCCAGAGCCGCACGTTCGGTGAGTTCATCGGCACGTGAAAAAGCCTCTTCTTTAAAAGGCACCGTCACATTCGCCCCTTTACCGCCCTGCTGGAAAAAAGCCTCCAGCGTCGCAACGAAACCATCCAGCGGCGCCAGCATGCGACCATACGGATGCGCGATGTTCAACTGCTCGGCAAACTGTTGATGGATGAACGGTGATTTGCTGTGGGCAATCGGGTTACCAAAAACGACGTAGCTTTCCATCAGTTATCCCTGGCGAAAACGTTCGCCCGTTAAGGCATCAAGAATCTCTGACGGATTCATCCGCCCCCCCGTTGGCGCATCCACGATCGGGAAATCGTCGCCAAACTGCGCAAGCACTTCCGCCGTGGTTCGGCAAGGAGGCAGGCCAGTCAGGTTCGCGCTGGTCGACACCAAAGGTTTGCCATAGGCCTGGCAGAGCTCAATAACTACCGGGTGATCGGTGACGCGAACGGCCAGCGAGTTAAAGCGGCCGGTCAGCCAGGCGGGAGTCGTTGGCTTCGCGGGGAAGACAAACGTCACCGGCCCGGGCCAACGCGCGAAGACCGTGGCATGCTGCTCATCGGTCAACTGACTGTCGTCAATATAAGGTTGAAGTTGTTCGAAGCTCGCGGCAATCAGGATCAGCCCCTTTTCTACCGGACGCTGTTTTAACGCCAGCAGCCGCATTACCGCTTCTTCATTATCAGGATCGCAACCCACGCCAAACACGGCTTCGGTTGGATAGGCGATGACTTCTTTATTATTCAGAGCAACAACCGCACGCTGCACGGCCTCTGATGGCAGGTTTTTATTCACTGATTTGTTTCGCCGGAACCGGCTTTCCACATTGTTTACTGGCACAAAAACGCTTTACGCCCTGCGCCGTTTTCTTTTCGATAAGCAGCGGGTAGTGGCACTCGGGGCACTCCCCCGCAACCGGTGTGAAGTTAATGACGAACTGACATTCCGGGTAACGATCGCAGGAATGAAAGGTTTTACCGTAACGCGAACGGCGCTGCACCAGATGCCCTTGCTGGCAGGCTGGACAGGCAATCGCAGTTTCATCCGGTTTATCAATAACCTCAGTATGTTCACATTCTGGATACTGACTGCATCCAATGAACATACCAAAGCGCCCCTGACGCAGCACCATTACGGCACCACACTTGGGACACATCTGCCCCTCCAGAATTTTAACGATATGACCGTCCGCCTGACTTTTCAGGGGACGAACGTAGTCGCATTCCGGATAATGGGAACAGCCAAGAAACGGCCCGTGTTTACCGGACCGTATGACTAATTCGGCCCCGCACTGCGGGCAGGGCTCGTGTTTAGGCACCGAAAACAGTGCTGATTTGACCATAACAACTCTTGATGCCACAAAATGATTTAATGCAGCATACCTTCATTCGTCTCGAAGAGTAATTCTTCCATTTGTTGATACGCGTTTTCACAGCCCGGAAGATTGAACAGAACCATCAAAATGACCCATTTCAGCTCTTCCAGCTCAAACTCTGCGGTATCCAGAGCCATCACGCGCTCAATAACCATTTCCCGCGTTTCGAGGTTCAGCACCTGAATCTGCTCCAGGAATAACAGGAACCCTCGGCAGCTTGCATCCAGACGCTGGCTCTCCTCCTGTGTGAAAATACGTACGGAGAGAGGATCGGATGCTAGCTGCATCGGTTCTACGAGGCCTTCCTGATAGTCGGCGAGCTTTTCCAGCCATATTAGCGCGTTGAAGATATCTTCACGTTCGAACCCCGCATCGGTAAGATCCCGAGTCAATTTGTCCTGATCTACGCGCATGTCTGTTTCGTTATGGATGTAGGTCTCAAACAAATACATTAGTACGTCGAACATGGCCTGCCCTCCTTAATCGGACATAGCCGCCGGGTACAGCTGCGATCCATCCTGCTAACTCCAGTTCAAGTAGCTGGGCCACGGTCACTGGCACAGGTTGGCCGGCACGTTCAGCGACGACGTCAACAGGTGTTACCTCATCTCCTACGTTAGCCAGGAGCTCAGGAAATGGCAATGCTACGGATTCCTTATCTGCACAATAATTTGCCATTTCTGCTCGTTCGGACAAATGTCTGTTTAATCCCGGGAAAAGCACCAGAATATCCTCAGGCTCCGTGACGGCGATCGCGCCTTGTTTGATAAGCCAATGCGGCCCCTCCATACCCGGATGACCAAGCGGCCCGGGGATAGCGAACACTTCGCGCCCCTGTTCAAGCGCACAACGAGCCGTCACCAGCGAACCGCTTCGCAGCGCGGCTTCCACAACCAGTACGCCGCGACTTAACCCGCTGATAATGCGGTTACGCCGCGGGAAATGGTAAGGCGCGGGCATCGCCATAAGCGGGAATTCTGACACCAGCGCCCCGCCGTGTTCCACAATGCTTTGCGCCAGTGACCGATGTCGGTAGGGATAGATATGATTCAGCCCGCTGCCGAGGACCGCAATCGTGCTGCCACCCGCCTGCAACGCCCCCCGATGGGCAACACCATCGATGCCTAACGCCAGGCCGCTGGTAATCGTGATGCCGAGTTTCGCCAGCGATTCACACAAATAGCGCCCCCAGCGCTCACCGTACAGAGAGTGTTGCCGGCTCCCGACAACGGCGAGCTGTGGGGAATGCAACAATGCCAGATTCCCGCGGACGCACAATACCGCCGGGTAATCGCTAATGGCGCGAAGCGGTTCCGGGTACAAGGGCGAATCCGCAAATAAAAGATGGTTGTCTGATTCCGCCAGCCAACGGTTGGCGGCCTCCATCTCGGCGGGTGAAAAAGCGAAAAAACGTTCGGCCTGCTTAATGCTGAAGCCCAAAGCGTAAAGCATTTGATGGGTAATGTGAGCTTCCTGACGCAGCACACACAGCGCGTGCAGCATGCCATCGCCATACAAATCATTCACCTTTAACAAACGAAAGGCGAGTTCCTCGGGTGACATCCTTTCCCCCTTGCCACATGCGGCATTAGCAATCTTTGCGATTGGTCAGTGACTCTGTCAATTAGAGGGGGTTTTGTCTAGAATAGAGGTAATAATCTTTCCTACTCCTGAACAGAACTCTGGATATTTATGGCAGTTTTGCAAGTATTACATATCCCGGACGAGCGCCTTCGCAAAGTCGCCGCGCCGGTAAAAGAAGTGAATGACGAAATCCAGCGTATCGTGGACGATATGTTCGAAACCATGTACGCCGAAGAAGGGATTGGTCTGGCGGCGACCCAGGTCGATATCCATCAGCGTATTATCGTTATCGATGTCTCTGAGAATCGTGACGAACAGCTGGTGCTGATCAACCCGGAACTACTGGAAAAAGACGGCGATACCGGCATTGAAGAAGGCTGCCTGTCCATTCCGGAACAGCGGGCGCTGGTTCCTCGTGCCGAACGCGTGAAAATTCGCGCCATTGGCCGTGATGGTAACCCCTTCGAGCTGGAAGCGGACGGCCTGCTGGCTATTTGCATTCAGCATGAAATGGACCACTTAGTCGGTAAGCTGTTTATCGATTATCTGTCGCCGTTAAAGCAGCAACGTATTCGTCAGAAAGTTGAAAAACTGGATCGCCTGAACGCGCGTGCCTAAGGATAAGGATTAACGTGTCAGATTCCCTACGTATTATTTTTGCGGGTACTCCTGATTTTGCAGCGCGTCATCTTGACGCGCTGTTGTCGTCTGAGCACCAGGTGGTTGGCGTATTTACCCAGCCAGATCGCCCTGCCGGTCGCGGTAAGAAGCTGATGCCAAGCCCGGTAAAAGTGTTGGCGGAAGAAAAAGGCATTCCGGTCTTTCAGCCAGCCTCGCTGCGTCCTGAAGAAAATCAGAAGCTGGTCGCGGATCTACAGGCCGACGTCATGGTCGTGGTCGCTTATGGACTTCTCCTGCCGAAAGCCGTGCTGACTATGCCGCGCCTTGGGTGCATTAACGTTCACGGTTCGCTGCTACCGCGCTGGCGCGGCGCTGCGCCAATTCAGCGCTCGCTGTGGGCGGGTGACAGCGAAACCGGCGTGACCATCATGCAAATGGACGTGGGTCTGGATACCGGCGATATGCTGCATAAGCTCTCCTGCCCAATTACCCCAGACGACACCAGCGCCAGCCTTTACGATAAGCTGGCTGAACTTGGCCCGCAGGGCCTACTGCACACGCTGCATTTGCTGGCAACCGGCACGGCGACACCTGAAGTGCAGGATGAAGCTCTGGTTAGCTATGCAGAGAAGCTGAGCAAAGAAGAAGCCCGTGTTGACTGGACGCTCAGCGCAGCTCAGCTGGAACGCTGCATTCGCGCCTTTAATCCGTGGCCGATGAGCTACATCGTTATCGACGAGCAGCCGGTTAAAATCTGGCAAGCTTCGGTGATTGATAAACCCGCAGGCGCCGAGCCGGGGACCATCCTCGAAGCCACCCGCCAGGGTATTCAGGTCGCGACCGGCGACGGCATCCTCAATCTTCTCTCTCTGCAACCCGCGGGTAAGAAGGCCATGAGCGCTCAGGATCTGCTTAACTCACGCCGGGAGTGGTTCGAGCCCGGAAACCGTCTACTCTGACGGTTGACACCTTTTTAAAGCCCGGAGTCTCCGGGCATTTTTATTTTTACGGTTATGAAAAAACATCTTAATTTACGCAGTATGGCGGCCCAGGCCGTTGAACAGGTCGTCGAAAAGGGGCAGTCGTTAAGCAATGTGCTGCCCGCCATGCAGCAAAAAGTGGCCGATAAAGACAAAGCGCTGCTTCAGGAGCTGTGCTTCGGCGTGCTGCGCACCCTTTCCCAGCTTGAGTGGATGATCCAACAGCTGATGGAACGCCCGATGACGGGCAAACAGCGTACCGTCCATTACCTGATCATGGTGGGCTTCTACCAGCTGCTGCATACCCGTATTCCACCGCATGCCGCGCTGGCGGAAACCGTTGAAGGCGCCGTCGTCATTAAGCGTCCACAGCTGAAAGGGCTGATCAACGGCGTACTGCGTCAGTTCCAGCGCCGTCAGGAAGAACTGCTCGCTGAATTCGCACAAAGTGATTTGCGCTTCCTTCACCCTTCCTGGCTGGTAAAACGCATTAAAGCGGCCTATCCGCAGCAGTGGGAAAGCATCCTTGAGGCCAATAACCAGCGCCCGCCGATGTGGCTGCGCGTCAACCGCACTCACCACTCGCGCGACGCCTGGCTTGATCTGCTCACAGAAGCCGGTATGACGGGTTTCCCGCATGCTGACTACCCGGATGCGGTGCGTCTGGAAACGCCAGCGCCTGTACACGCCCTCCCTGGTTTTGACGAAGGTTGGGTGACCGTTCAGGATGCTTCCGCTCAAGGATGCGTAAACTACCTGCTGCCGGAAGACGGCGAGCAAATCCTTGACCTGTGTTGTGCGCCGGGCGGCAAAACCACGCACATTCTCGAAGTTGCACCGCAGGCCGACGTATTGGCCGTCGACGTTGACGAAAAACGTCTGTCACGCGTGTATGACAACCTGAAGCGGCTGGGTATGAAAGCGACGGTGAAACAGGGTGATGGTCGTTATCCTGAACAATGGTGCGGCGATCGGCAGTTCGATCGTATCCTGCTGGACGCGCCGTGTTCCGCAACAGGGGTGATTCGTCGCCACCCGGACATTAAATGGCTCCGTCGCGACCGTGATATTGCCGAGCTGGCACAGCTGCAGGCCGAGATCCTCAACGCAATCTGGGCACACCTGAAGCCAGGTGGTACGCTGGTGTACGCCACTTGTTCCATTCTGCCGGAAGAAAACCAGCAGCAAATTGCCGCGTTTCTCTCCCGCACGCCGGATGCCGAACTGCACGAAACCGGTACGCCAGAGCAGCCAGGCCAACAGAATTTACCAGGTGCCGAAGAAGGTGATGGTTTCTTCTACGCTAAGCTAATCAAAAAGTGATGAAATAACGGGTCGCAACTGATGAAAATTATCATTCTGGGCGCCGGACAAGTCGGCGGTACGCTGGCGGAAAACCTGGTCGGGGAAAACAACGACATCACGATCGTTGACACTAACGGCGAACGCTTGCGCAGCCTGCAGGATAAATTCGACCTTCGCGTGGTACAAGGCCACGCCTCCCACCCACGCGTTCTGCGCGAAGCCGGTGCCGACGATGCCGATATGCTGGTCGCGGTTACCAGTTCGGATGAAACCAATATGGTCGCCTGCCAGGTGGCCTACTCGTTATTCAATACGCCAAACCGTATTGCACGAATCCGCTCACCGGACTACGTACGCGACGCCGATAAGCTCTTTCACAGCGATGCCGTACCGATCGATCATCTGATCGCGCCTGAGCAATTGGTTATCGACAACATCTACCGGCTGATTGAGTATCCCGGCGCGCTGCAGGTGGTGAACTTCGCAGAAGGTAAAGTCAGCCTGGCTGTGGTGAAGGCTTACTACGGCGGTCCGCTAGTGGGTAATGCGCTCTCAACGATGCGTGAGCATATGCCGCACATTGATACCCGCGTGGCGGCGATTTTCCGCCATGACCGCCCAATTCGCCCGCAGGGATCCACTATTGTCGAAGCCGGTGATGAAGTGTTCTTTATCGCCGCATCACAGCATATTCGCGCGGTAATGAGTGAGCTACAACGTCTGGAGAAACCTTACAAGCGCATCATGCTGGTTGGCGGTGGTAACATCGGTGCGGGGCTAGCACGCAGGCTGGAAAAAGATTACAGCGTGAAGCTGATTGAGCGTAATCAACAGCGAGCGGCCGAGCTGGCAGAGAAACTGCAAAACACCATCGTCTTCTTTGGCGATGCCTCGGATCAAGAGCTGTTGGCTGAAGAGCATATTGATCAGGTCGATCTATTTATTGCCGTCACCAACGATGACGAAGCCAATATCATGTCGGCGATGCTGGCTAAGCGGATGGGCGCCAAGAAAGTGATGGTGTTGATCCAACGCCGCGCTTATGTCGATCTGGTCCAGGGCAGCGTGATCGACATTGCGATCTCTCCGCAGCAGGCCACCATCTCCGCGCTACTGAGCCACGTGCGTAAAGCGGATATCGTGGGCGTTTCATCGCTCCGCCGCGGTGTTGCTGAAGCCATCGAAGCCGTCGCACACGGCGATGAAAGTACTTCGCGCGTGGTTGGCCGAGTGATTGACGAAATTAAACTGCCTCCAGGCACCATTATTGGTGCGGTGGTGCGCGGAAATGACGTCATGATTGCTAATGACAATTTGCGTATTGAACAAGGCGATCACGTCATTATGTTCCTGACCGATAAAAAATATATTTCCGACGTCGAACGCCTGTTCCAGCCCAGTCCTTTCTTCCTTTAATTTCCCAAAGGCGCTCAATAGAGCGCTTTTTTATTAACCTTCTATTATTTAAGGGTTAATTAATACCTTCATATTTATTATCACTAATGGAAATTAAATAAACATTTGTTAAACTTATAAACGTCAGCTAGCACAAGGGAGAATAAAATGAGCATTATTAAAGAGTTTCGCGAATTCGCGATGCGAGGAAATGTTGTCGATTTGGCAGTGGGTGTCATTATTGGTGCAGCGTTTGGTAAGATCGTGTCGTCTTTAGTGGCGGACATTATCATGCCACCGCTGGGGCTATTAATTGGTGGGATTGATTTCAAACAGTTTGCCGTCACGCTACGTGATGCGCAGGGTGATATCCCTGCCGTTGTGATGCATTACGGGGTGTTCATCCAGAATGTGTTTGATTTTATTATTGTTGCCTTCGCCATCTTTATGGCGATTAAGCTGATGAATAAACTCAATCGTAAGAAAGAAGAACCTGCGGCCGCGCCGGCGCCAACAAAAGAAGAAGTGCTGCTATCCGAAATTCGCGATCTGCTGAAAGAACAAAACAACCGTTCTTAATCAGGCTACAGAAAGCAGAAAGCCAGTGGTAAAAAAGCGTATCGCTTGTTTGCCACTGGCCTCCCGACCATATTGTTTACCGTGTTTTTCCTTCCGTAAATAGCTACCTTTCCCTTTCTTATTTTTCTCAACGCGCTGACGAAACAGCGGGTCATGCAACAGCGCCTCGATGGCATTATCTTTTATCTGCCCCTTCGTATGCTGATAGCGGCTCATAACGATCTCCTGATTAGGTTAATGATACGCGGCGAGTGTAGACCTCATTGTGTAAAAATTCAACGGCGATTTTACGATGCACCGGCCCCCTGCTCGAGGATCCCAAGTATCGAACAAAACTCACTGCTGTGAGCTGTTCCACAACAAGCATCATTGAGCTGTTTTAGCGCACGCTGCATCGACTGAAGTTCTTCAATGCGCGACTCAACTTCACTAAGCCGGGCCTGGACGATGCTTTTTGATTCCTGACAGGTATGGTGCTCCGGATCCACACGGATCGAAAGCAGCTCACGGATCGACTCCAGAGTAAAACCAAGCTGGCGAGCGTAACGAATAAACTTCAGACGCTGAAGATCGTCCGCGGTGTACAGGCGAAAGCCGCCTTCGGTACGCACGTCATGACTCATCATCTGCTGCTTTTCATAATAACGGACGGTGTCAGGAGTGACTCCAGCCAGTTTAGACAGTTCGCCAATCCGGTACATCGCTACTCCTCGTTGATTTTTTGCATCAGTTTTTCAGCATAATCGCCGCGCAGAAAGTCAGTATTGATACCGGCCTGTTGGAGTTTGAGCTCCAACAGCGTTAATCGACGACTTAGTTCCTGGTAGCGAACGTCTTCACGGCGAATACCTTTCAGGATATCCGCCAGCGCTATCGCCTCTTTACGTTGTTCAAGCTCTGGTGGCAGGCATCCGGCATTCTTTAATAGCCGGTAACCAGAGCGTAGCTCTTCAGGAACAGCGGAGTCATCATCAAGCACGAGTGGCTCGCCCTGCCCCGGAAGATTGTCAAACTCACCTCGGCGCAGTGCGTCGGTAATATGACGCTCAGCCCACTGGTCCAGTAACCACATGACAACACTCCGCTGAATTGAACAGAAAGAATACGGCTATTGTAGATAGGATGGGGGAAGAGGGGATATAAAAAAACCCGCCGAGGCGGGTTTTTTTATTTTACTGCAAATTACTCTGCAGCTGCTTCTGCTTTCGGCTCAGCACGATCAACCAGCTCGATGTATGCCATCGGCGCGTTGTCGCCTGCACGGAAGCCACACTTCAGAATGCGAGTGTAACCACCGGTACGGCTCGCGAAACGCGGGCCCAGCTCGTTAAACAGTTTTGCCACGATCTCGTTATCACGAGTACGGGCGAATGCCAGACGACGATTAGCAACGCTATCAGTCTTGGCAAGAGTAATCAGCGGCTCAACTACGCGACGCAGTTCTTTCGCTTTAGGCAGGGTCGTCTTGATGATTTCATGACGAACCAGTGAACCTGCCATGTTGCGGAACATAGCCTGGCGATGGCTGCTGTTGCGGTTCAGTTGACGACCACTCTTACGATGGCGCATGACCTTATCCTTCTCAGTAAAACCTTAACCTGTGATCCGGTTACTCGTCAGCAATGCTTGCCGGCGGCCAGTTTTCCAGGCGCATGCCCAGAGACAGACCACGGGAAGCCAGCACGTCTTTAATCTCGGTAAGAGATTTTTTACCCAGGTTAGGCGTCTTAAGAAGCTCAACCTCGGTACGCTGTACCAGATCACCGATATAGTGGATAGCTTCTGCCTTGAGGCAGTTAGCAGAGCGGACAGTCAATTCCAGATCGTCAACAGGGCGCAGCAGGATCGGATCGAATTCTGGTTTCTCTTCTTTCACTTCCGGCTGACGTACATCACGTAAGTCAACGAAAGCTTCCAGTTGTTCTGCCAGGATGGTTGCCGCACGACGAATCGCCTCTTCAGGATCGATTGTGCCGTTGGTTTCCATTTCGATGACCAGCTTGTCCAGGTCGGTACGCTGTTCTACACGCGCTGCTTCAACATTGTAGGCAATACGCTCTACAGGGCTGTAGCAGGCGTCGACCAACAGACGGCCGATCGGGCGCTCATCTTCTTCCGAATGAATTCGGGCAGAAGCCGGCACATAACCGCGACCGCGCTGAACTTTGATACGCATGCTGATAGCTGCGTTCTCATCGGTCAGGTGGCAGATCACGTGCTGCGGCTTGACGATTTCGACATCCCCATCATGGGTGATATCGGCTGCAGTCACAGGGCCAATGCCAGATTTATTCAAGGTAAGAATAACTTCATCTTTACCCTGAACTCTCACCGCCAGCCCTTTCAGGTTGAGCAGGATTTCAAGGATATCTTCCTGAACGCCTTCTTTGGTGCTGTACTCATGAAGTACACCATCAATCTCAACCTCGGTCACCGCGCAACCCGGCATCGATGAGAGCAGAATACGGCGCAGTGCGTTACCCAGAGTATGGCCAAAGCCACGCTCTAAAGGCTCAAGGGTCACCTTGGCGTGCGTCGAACTCACTTGCTCGATATCTACCAGGCGCGGTTTTAGAAACTCTGTCACAGAACCCTGCATTGTGTCCTCTCTTTGGTACTAAGCTTTACTTGGAGTAAAGCTCGACGATCAGGTGTTCGTTAATGTCCGCAGACAGATCAGAACGCTCAGGCTGACGCTTGAACGTGCCTTCCATCTTGCCAGCATCAACTTCCAGCCAGGTTGGCTTTTCACGCTGTTCAGCCAGCTCCAGAGCGGCTTTAACGCGAGATTGCTTTTTCGCTTTCTCACGGATGCTAACAACGTCATTCGCTTTAACCTGATAAGAAGCGATGTTAACAACACGACCGTTTACCATGATTGCTTTATGGCTAACCAGCTGGCGTGCTTCAGCACGAGTGGCGCCAAAGCCCATACGGTATACTACGTTGTCCAGACGACCTTCCAGCAGAGCCAACAGGTTTTCACCGGTGTTGCCTTTCAGACGTGCTGCTTCTTTGTAATAGTTACGGAACTGACGCTCCAGCACGCCGTAAATACGACGAACTTTCTGCTTTTCACGCAACTGCACACCATAGTCAGACAGACGCGGTTTACGCGCACCGTGCTGGCCAGGAGCTTGTTCAATTTTACACTTGGTATCGATCGCGCGAACGCCAGACTTAAGGAATAAGTCGGTGCCCTCACGACGGCTCAGCTTGAGCTTAGGACCCAAATATCTTGCCATTTTCTTTCTCCAACAAACCTGGAAAACGAAGCGTTATACGCGACGTTTCTTCGGCGGACGACAACCGTTATGAGGGATCGGAGTCACATCAGTAATGTTAGTGATGCGGAAACCAGCGGCGTTCAGAGCACGAATAGTAGATTCGCGGCCTGGACCCGGACCTTTAACCATAACTTCCAGATTCTTGATGCCGTATTCTTTAACGGCGTCAGCGCAACGCTCTGCTGCAACCTGAGCTGCAAACGGAGTGGATTTACGCGAACCACGGAAACCGGAACCACCGGCTGTTGCCCAACCCAGCGCGTTACCCTGACGATCGGTAATGGTAACGATGGTGTTGTTGAAAGAAGCATGGATATGAGCCACGCCGTCAGAGACTTGCTTTCTTACACGTTTACGTGCACGAATTGGTGCCTTTGCCATTATTCAATCACCCCGATTATTTCTTGATCGGTTTGCGCGGACCCTTACGGGTACGTGCGTTGGTCTTAGTACGCTGACCGCGCACTGGCAGACCACGACGATGACGCAAACCGCGATAGCAACCAAGATCCATCAGGCGCTTGATGCTCATGCTAATTTCACGGCGCAGATCACCTTCAACGACAAATTTGGCAACTTCGTCACGCAGCGTGTCGATTTGTCCTTCAGACAGCTCACTGATCTTAACATTTTCAGCGATACCCGCAGCAGCCAGGATGGCTTTAGAACGGGTCTTGCCGACGCCGTAGATCGAGGTTAACGCGATCACAGCATGTTTCTGATCAGGAATGTTAATGCCTGCTATACGGGCCACTATGCACTCCTACTATTTAATATGTACGCACCATGCTGAAAAGCCCGTTTTCAGGATACTCAAATGGAAACGTACAGACATACAAAAGATTGGCTGGCTAATCTAGCCAGCTCAACCCAACTTTGCAAGAAAAATATGCGAAAAAATCAGCCTTGGCGCTGTTTATGCTTCGGCTCGGCACTGCAAATCACACGGATGACACCATCACGCTTAACGATTTTGCAGTTACGGCATAATTTCTTGACGGAAGCACGAACTTTCATTTTTACTCTCCGTAACTTCTCAGACGACCATTTAGCGGCCGTAGCCTTTCAGGTTCGCCTTCTTCAATGCAGACTCGTACTGACTTGACATCATCAGAGTTTGCACTTGAGCCATAAAGTCCATAATCACGACAACAACGATCAGTAGCGATGTCCCACCGAAGTAGAACGGCACTTTCATTGCATCACGCATGAACTCCGGGATCAGGCAGATAAAAGTAATATACAGTGCACCAACGAGTGTCAGGCGAGTCATTACTTTATCGATATACTTCGCCGTTTGCTCTCCCGGACGAATTCCTGGTACAAATGCACCGGACTTCTTCAGGTTATCTGCTGTTTCACGCGGGTTGAAGACCAACGCCGTGTAGAAGAAACAGAAGAAGATGATTGCAGACGCATAGAGTAACACATAAAGCGGTTGCCCAGGCTGCAAATACAGCGAAATTGTTGTCAGCCAGTTCCAACCGGTACCGCCCCCGAACCATGACGCGATGGTCGCCGGGAACAGAATAATACTGGAAGCGAAGATTGCCGGGATTACCCCCGCCATATTCACTTTCAGCGGTAAATGTGTGCTCTGTGCAGCATAGACACGACGACCTTGCTGACGTTTCGCGTAGTTTACCACAATGCGGCGTTGACCACGCTCAACAAATACAACAAAGAACGTCACTGCAAACACTAATACTGCAACCAACAGCAACAGGAGGAAGTGCAGGTCGCCTTGACGCGCTTGCTCGATAGTATGGGCAATGGCTGGCGGGAGTCCCGCAACGATACCAGCGAAGATGATGATCGAGATACCGTTACCGATACCACGTTCAGTGATCTGTTCGCCGAGCCACATCAGGAACATTGTCCCTGTAACCAGACTCACAACAGCGGTGAAATAGAATGCAAAGCCTGGATTGATTACCAGGCCCTGCATACCAGGCATATTCGGCAGACCGGTAGCAATACCGATCGACTGGAATATCGCCAGCACCAGAGTACCGTAGCGGGTGTACTGGCTGATCTTACGACGACCAGACTCCCCTTCTTTCTTAATTTCCGCCAGCGTTGGGTGAACCACCGTCAGCAGCTGGATAATGATCGACGCCGAAATATACGGCATGATCCCCAGAGCAAAGATAGAAGCACGGCTGAGAGCACCACCAGAGAACATGTTAAACATCTCAATGATGGTGCCTCGCTGTTGCTCAAGCAGTTTGGCAAGTACAGCGGCATCAATACCAGGGATCGGAATAAAAGAGCCAATACGGAACACAATAAGCGCACCGATTACAAACAGCAGTCTGCGTTTCAGCTCGCCTAAGCCACCTTTGGCACTTTGAAAATCTAATCCCGGTTGTTTAGCCATCTGCTACTTATTCCTCGATTTTACCGCCAGCAGCTTCGATAGCAGCACGAGCGCCTTTAGTAACACGCAGGCCACGAACAGTTACCGGAGTAGAAACTTCGCCAGCCAGGATCACTTTCGCGAACTCAATCTGGACACCGATAATGTTAGCTGCTTTCAGCGTGTTCAGGTCAACAATACCGCCTTCCACTTTCGCCAGGTCAGACAGACGGACTTCCGCTGTGATCGCTGCTTTGCGAGAAGTGAAGCCGAATTTCGGCAGACGACGGTACAGAGGCATCTGACCACCCTCGAAACCACGACGTACGCCACCGCCAGAACGAGACTTCTGACCTTTGTGACCACGACCGCCGGTTTTACCGAGGCCAGAACCGATACCACGACCCAGACGGCGACCCGCCTTTTTAGAGCCTTCGGCCGGAGACAGAGTATTTAAACGCATCTCTTACTCCTCAACTTTAACCATGAAGTAAACCGCGTTGACCATACCACGAACAGCAGGAGTATCCTCGCGTTCTACGGTGTGACCAATACGACGCAGACCCAGGCCAAGCAGCGTTGCCTTGTGTTTCGGCAGACGACCGATTGCACTGCGGGTTTGAGTAATTTTAATAGTCTTTGCCATGGTTTATTTCCCCAGAATTTCTTCAACGGATTTACCACGCTTGGCAGCGACCATTTCCGGAGATTTCATATTTTCCAGGCCATCGATAGTTGCACGAACCACGTTGATCGGGTTAGTGGAACCATACGCTTTAGCCAGAACGTTACGAACCCCAGCGACTTCCAGAACGGCGCGCATTGCACCACCGGCGATGATACCGGTACCTTCGGAAGCCGGCTGCATGAATACACGAGAACCCGTGTGAGTACCCTTAACCGGGTGCTGCAGGGTGCCAGTATTCAGCGCGACGTTAATCATATTGCGACGGGCTTTTTCCATCGCTTTCTGGATCGCTGCTGGAACTTCACGCGCTTTACCGTAACCAAAACCAACGCGACCGTTACCATCGCCTACTACAGTCAGAGCTGTGAAGGAGAAAATACGACCACCTTTAACGGTTTTAGATACGCGGTTTACCGCGATCAGCTTTTCCTGCAGTTCGCCAGCTTGTTTTTCGATGTGAGCCATCTTACACCTCTACCTTAGAACTGAAGGCCAGCTTCACGGGCAGCATCTGCCAGTGCCTGGACACGACCATGATATTGGAACCCGGAACGGTCAAAGGACACATCTTTGATGCCTTTTTCCAGAGCGCGTTCAGCGACAGCTTTACCCACAGCTGCTGCAGCGTCTTTGTTACCGGTGTACTTCAGTTGTTCAGCGATAGCTTTTTCTACAGTAGAAGCAGCTACCAGAACTTCGGAACCGTTCGGTGCAATGACCTGTGCGTAAATATGACGCGGGGTACGATGTACCACCAGGCGAGTTGCACCCAGCTCCTGGAGCTTGCGGCGTGCGCGGGTCGCACGACGGATACGAGCAGATTTCTTATCCATAGTGTTACCTTACTTCTTCTTAGCCTCTTTGGTACGCACGACTTCGTCGGCGTAACGAACACCCTTGCCTTTATAAGGCTCAGGACGACGGTAGGCGCGCAGATCCGCTGCTACCTGGCCGATTACCTGCTTATCAGCGCCTTTCAGCACGATTTCAGTTTGAGTCGGACATTCAGCAGTAATACCTGCCGGCAGCTGATGCTCAACCGGGTGAGAGAAACCTAAAGACAGGTTTACCACGTTCCCTTTGACCGCTGCACGATAACCTACACCAACCAGCTGTAACTTCTTAGTGAAGCCTTCGGTAACACCGATAACCATTGCGTTCAGCAGGGCACGCGCGGTACCAGCCTGAGCCCAACCGTCTACGTAACCATCACGCGGACCGAAAGTCAGAGCATTATCTGCATGTTTAACGTCAACAGCATCGTTGAGAGTACGAGTCAGCTCGCCGTTTTTACCTTTGATCGTAATAACCTGACCGTTGATTTTTACATCAACGCCGGCAGGAACAACGACCGGTGCTTTAGCAACACGAGACATTTTTTCCTCCGATTAGGCTACGTAGCAGATAATTTCGCCACCAAGACCAGCCTGGCGCGCTGCACGATCAGTCATAACACCTTTAGAGGTAGAAACAACCGCGATACCCATGCCAGCCATAACCTTCGGCAGCTCGTCTTTACGCTTATAAATGCGCAGACCTGGGCGACTAACACGCTGAATGCTTTCTACAACAGCTTTACCCTGGAAATACTTAAGAGTCAGTTCCAGTTCCGGCTTGGTGTCGCCTTCAACTTTAAAATCTTCAATAAAACCTTCTTCCTTCAGCACGTTGGCAATTGCCACTTTCAGCTTGGAGGAAGGCATGGTGACCGCAGCTTTATTCGCGGCCTGACCGTTACGGATACGGGTCAGCATATCCGCGATCGGATCTTGCATGCTCATCTGTCTTTACTCCCGTGATTCAATTGGTAATTACCAGCTAGCCTTTTTCAAGCCCGGTACTTCACCGCGCATAGCGGCTTCACGAAGCTTAATACGGCTCAACCCGAACTTGCCCACATAGCCATGCGGACGACCTGTTTGACGGCAGCGTTTACGCTGACGAGACGGGCTGGAATCACGCGGCAGAGACTGCAGCTTGAGAACTGCGTTCCAACGATCTTCGTCGGTCGCGTTCACATCAGAGATAATAGCTTTCAGTTCAGCGCGTTTTGCGAAGTACTTATCAGCTAAAGCTACGCGCTTTACTTCGCGTGCTTTCATTGATTGCTTAGCCATTCAGTAACCCTACCTTACTTGCGGAACGGGAAGTCAAAGGCAGCCAGCAGAGCACGGCCTTCTTCATCAGATTTCGCAGTAGTGGTAATGGTAATATCCAAACCACGCACGCGGTCGACTTTATCGTAGTCGATCTCTGGGAAGATGATCTGCTCACGGACACCCATGCTGTAGTTACCACGACCGTCGAAAGACTTAGCGGACAAGCCACGGAAGTCACGGATACGTGGAACAGCAATAGTGATCAGGCGCTCAAAGAACTCCCACATGCGTTCGCCACGCAGAGTTACTTTACAGCCGATCGGATAGCCCTGACGGATTTTGAAGCCTGCAACTGATTTGCGTGCTTTGGTGATCAGCGGTTTTTGACCGGAGATTGCTGTCAGGTCAGCTGCTGCGTTATCCAGCAGTTTCTTGTCAGCGATCGCTTCACCAACACCCATGTTCAGGGTGATCTTCTCGACCCGAGGGACTTGCATGACAGAATTGTAGTTAAACTCAGACATGAGTTTAGCGACTACTTCGTCTTTGTAGTAATCATGCAGTTTCGCCATCGTACTACTCCAAATTACTTGATAGTTTCGCTGTTAGACTTGAAGAAACGGACTTTTTTGCCGTCTTCGAATCTAAAGCCTACACGGTCAGCCTTGCCGGTAGCCGCGTTGAAAAGTGCAATGTTAGAGATCTGAATAGCTGCTTCTTTCTCTACAATGCCGCCTGGTTGGTTCAGAGCCGGAACCGGCTTCTGGTGTTTCTTAACCAGGTTGATACCTTCAACGATGACCTTGCCGGAAGACAGGACATTCTTAACTTTACCGCGTTTACCTTTATCTTTACCGGTTAACACGATAACTTCGTCATCACGACGGATTTTAGCTGCCATGATTCGCTCCTTAGAGTACTTCTGGTGCCAGAGAGATAATTTTCATGAACTTCTCGTTACGAAGTTCACGAGTTACCGGCCCAAAAATACGCGTACCGATAGGCTGCTCGCTGTTATTGTTTAAAATAACGCATGCATTACCATCGAAGCGAATGACAGAACCGTCCGGGCGACGAACACCCTTCTTGGTGCGCACCACTACCGCCTTCAGCACATCACCTTTTTTGACCTTACCACGCGGAATTGCTTCCTTGATGGTGATCTTGATGATGTCGCCTACGCCTGCGTAGCGACGGTGCGAGCCACCCAGAACCTTGATACACATTACGCGACGTGCACCGGAGTTGTCGGCGACGTTCAGCATAGTCTGTTCTTGGATCATTTTAGTGCTCCGCTAATGTCAACTACTACTGAGACCCGAATTCAGGTCGTTAAAAAGCCCCATATCGAGGGCGCGGCATTATAACACCGCTTCAACGATAAGGGTAGAAAAAATAAACGGCTCATCGCTGAGCCGTTTATTCGTATCGAGAACGAGTACTGTATTACAGAACCGCTTTCTCTACAACGCGAACCAGCGTCCAGGATTTAGTCTTGGACAGCGGACGGCATTCGCGGATTTCAACCACGTCGCCCATGCCGCATTCGTTGTTCTCGTCATGTACGTGCAGTTTGGTCGTACGTTTGATGAATTTGCCGTATACCGGGTGTTTCACCATACGTTCGATAGCAACAACAATGGATTTCTCCATTTTTGCGCTAACTACGCGACCTTGCAGAGTACGGATTTTATCGGTCATTACGCACCCGCCTTCTGAGTCAGTAAAGTCTTAACGCGTGCAACATCACGACGAACCTGCTTCAGCAGGTGAGTCTGTTGCAGCTGGCCACTTGCAGCCTGCATGCGCAGGTTGAACTGCTCACGCAGCAGGTTCAGCAGCTCAGCGTTCAGCTCTTCAACGCTTTTTTCACGCAGCTCTTTTGCTTTCATTACATCACCGTCTTAGTTACAAAGGTGGTTTTGATCGGCAGTTTCGCTGCAGCGAGGCCGAATGCTTCACGGGCCAGCTCTTCCGGGACACCGTCCATTTCATACAGGACTTTACCCGGCTGGATCAAGGCAACCCAATACTCCACGTTACCTTTACCTTTACCCATACGCACTGCCAGCGGTTTTTCGGTGATCGGTTTGTCCGGGAATACACGGATCCAGATCTTACCTTGACGCTTAACTGCACGGGTCATTGCACGACGTGCTGCTTCGATCTGACGGGCAGTCAGACGACCACGGCCAACAGCTTTCAGGCCGAAGCTGCCGAAGCTAACATCCGCGCCAGCAGCCAGACCGCGGTTACGGCCTTTGTGCACTTTACGGAATTTTGTACGCTTTGGTTGTAACATCAGCGACGCTCCTTATTTACGGCCTTTACGCTGCTGCTTTTTAGGTTGAGCAGCCGGTTCCGGTTGTTCAACAGCAGCCATACCACCCAGGATCTCACCTTTGAAGATCCATACCTTAACGCCGATTACACCGTAAGTGGTGTGCGCTTCAGAGGTGTTGTAGTCGATGTCAGCACGCAGAGTGTGCAGCGGTACGCGACCTTCACGGTACCATTCGGTACGTGCGATTTCCGCGCCGCCCAGACGGCCGCTAACTTCAACTTTGATACCTTTAGCGCCCAGACGCATTGCGTTCTGTACAGCACGCTTCATAGCACGACGGAACATAACGCGACGTTCCAGCTGAGAAGTGATGCTGTCAGCAACCAATTTTGCGTCCAGTTCAGGCTTACGCACTTCGGCGATATTGATCTGGGCAGGTACGCCAGCAATATCAGCTACGACTTTGCGCAGTTTTTCTACGTCTTCACCTTTCTTACCGATCACGATACCCGGGCGAGCGGTGTGAATGGTCACACGGATGCTCTTAGCCGGACGCTCGATAACGATACGAGATACGGACGCTTTAGCCAGTTCCTTAGTCAGGTACTGACGTACTTTAAAGTCGCTGTCCAGGTTGTCAGCGAATTCTTTGGTGTTCGCAAACCAGGTTGAGTTCCATGGTTTTACAATACCCAGGCGAATACCATTAGGATGTACTTTCTGACCCATTGCTAGTCTCCAGAGTCTCAGCGATCGGACACAACCACAGTGATGTGGCTGGTGCGCTTCAGGATGCGATCTGCACGACCTTTCGCACGCGGCATAATGCGCTTCATGCTCGGGCCTTCGTCTACGAAAATTTTCGTAACTTTCAGATCGTCGATGTCAGCGCCATCGTTGTGTTCAGCGTTAGCAATGGCAGATTCCAGAACTTTCTTAACCAGTACAGCCGCTTTCTTATTGGTGTAGGTCAGAATTTCCAGTGCCTGCGACACTTTCTTACCGCGAATCAGGTCAGCAACAAGGCGAACCTTCTGAGCAGAAGAACGAGCATGGCGATGTTGAGCTAAAGTTTCCATCTCTTCCTCCTACCTTATTTCTTCTTCGCTTTTTTATCAGCAGCGTGGCCGCGATAAGTACGAGTCGGTGCGAATTCACCCAGTTTGTGACCAACCATTTCGTCGGTAACAAAAACTGGAACGTGCTGACGACCATTATGGACAGCGATGGTCAAACCGATCATGTTAGGAAAGATCGTTGAACGACGGGACCAAGTGCGCAGGGGCTTCTTGTCTCCGCTTTCCACCGCTTTCTCTACCTTCTTCAGCAAGTGCAGGTCAATAAAAGGACCTTTCTTGAGAGAACGTGGCATGGCTTATCCTCTAAAATTATTTGCTACGGCGACGTACGATGAATTTATCAGTACGCTTGTTGCTGCGGGTCTTCTTACCTTTGGTCTGAACGCCCCACGGAGTTACCGGGTGCTTACCAAAGTTACGACCTTCACCACCACCATGTGGGTGATCGACTGGGTTCATCGCAGTACCGCGAACGGTAGGACGAACACCACGCCAGCGTGCAGCACCTGCTTTACCCAGAACGCGCAGCATATGCTCAGCATTGCCAACTTCGCCCAGGGTTGCACGGCAGTCTGCTTCGACTTTACGCATCTCACCAGAACGCAGACGCAGGGTGACATAAGCACCATCACGCGCAACGATCTGAACGTAAGTACCAGCGGAACGTGCCAGCTGACCGCCTTTACCTGGTTTCATTTCTACGTTATGAACGGTAGAACCAACCGGGATATTGCGCATCGGCAGGGTGTTACCTGCTTTGATTGCAGCATCAACGCCAGACTGAATCTGGTCGCCAGCTTTCAGGCCTTTAGGGGCCAGGATGTAACGGCGCTCGCCGTCTTTGTACAGAACCAGCGCGATGTTCGCGGAACGGTTCGGATCGTACTCAAGACGTTCAACAACTGCCGGGATACCATCTTTGTTGCGTTTGAAGTCAACAATACGGTAAGCCTGCTTGTGACCACCACCAATGTGACGAGTGGTGATACGGCCATTGTTGTTACGACCACCGGATTTGCTGTTTTTTTCCAGCAGCGGAGCAAAAGGTTTGCCCTTGTGCAGCTCAGGGTTAACCACTTTAACTACGTGGCGACGACCCGGAGATGTCGGTTTACATTTAACAACTGCCATTGTATTACTCCTCCGACTTACTCAGCGCCGCCGACGAAGTCCAGATTCTGGCCTTCCTTCAGGGTGACGTAAGCTTTTTTCCAGTCGCTACGACGACCGATACGCTGTCCGTGACGTTTAACTTTCCCTTTAACTACCAGGGTGTTAACGACTTCGACTTCGACTTCAAACAGTTTCTGCACAGCAGCTTTGATTTCTGCTTTGGTCGCGTCTTTAGCAACTTTGAGAACGATGGTGTTAGTTTTTTCCATCGCAGTAGACGCTTTTTCAGAAACGTGCGGTGCGCGCAGCACCTTCAGCAGACGTTCTTCACGAATCATGCCAGCATCTCCTCAACTTGCTTAACAGCATCAGCAGTCATTACGACTTTGTCGAAGGCGATCAGGCTAACCGGGTCGATACCAGTTGCATCGCGTACGTCAACCTTGTGCAGGTTGCGCGCAGCCAGGAACAGGTTTTCGTCCAGCTCACCGGTGATGATCAGCACATCTTCCAGAGCCATGTCTTTCAGTTTCTGTGCCAGCAGCTTAGTTTTAGGCGCTTCTACAGAGAACTTCTCGACAACGATCAGACGATCCTGACGTACCAGTTCGGACAGAATGCTTTTCAGCGCGCCGCGGTACATCTTCTTGTTAACTTTTTGACTGTGGTCCTGCGGGCGTGCAGCGAAGGTCACGCCACCTGAACGCCAGATCGGGCTCTTGATAGAACCTGAACGCGCACGGCCGGTACCTTTCTGGCGCCACGGCTTTTTGCCTGAACCAGTTACTTCAGCACGAGTCTTCTGAGCACGAGTACCCTGACGAGCACCAGCTGCATAAGCAACAACAACCTGGTGAACCAGCGCTTCGTTGAAATCACGACCGAAGGTAGTTTCGGAAACAGTCAGCGCGCTCTGCGCGTCTTTCAATACTAATTCCATTGCTATCCCCTTACGCCTTCACAGCTGGTTTAACGATCAGGTCGCAACCGGTCGCACCCGGAACACCACCTTTAACCAGCAGCAGGTTGCGCTCAGCGTCAACACGTACTACGTCCAGGCTCTGAACAGTAACGCGTTCGTTGCCCAGCTGACCTGCCATTTTCTTGCCTTTGAACACTTTGCCCGGAGTCTGGTTCTGACCGATAGAACCCGGAACGCGGTGAGACAAGGAGTTACCGTGAGTAGCGTCCTGGGTACGGAAGTTCCAGCGCTTAACGGTACCAGCGAAACCTTTACCTTTAGAGGTACCGGTTACGTCAACTTTTTTAACGTCAGCAAACAGTTCAACGCTGATGCTCTGACCTACGGTGTATTCTTCACCATCTGCCAGACGGAATTCCCACAGGCCGCGGCCAGCTTCTACGCCAGCTTTAGCAAAGTGGCCAGCTTCCGGCTTAGTTACACGGTTAGCTTTTTTAGCACCAGTGGTAACCTGAACAGCGCGATAGCCATCGTTAGCCAGATCTTTGATCTGAGTAACGCGGTTTGCTTCAACTTCGATAACGGTTACTGGGATAGATACGCCATCTTCAGTGAAGATGCGGGTCATACCCACTTTTTTACCGACTAAACCAATCATTGTATCAACCTCTCAATCGCTCGATGACCTGATTAACCCAGGCTGATCTGCACGTCTACACCGGCAGCCAGGTCCAGACGCATCAGAGCATCAACGGTTTTTTCAGTTGGCTCAACGATGTCAACCAGACGCTTGTGAGTACGGATCTCGTACTGATCACGCGCGTCTTTGTTAACGTGCGGAGAGATCAGAACGGTGAAACGCTCTTTGCGGGTCGGCAGCGGGATCGGACCACGGACTTGCGCACCAGTGCGCTTAGCAGTCTCGACGATTTCCGCGGTTGATTGATCGATCAGACGATGATCAAACGCTTTCAGGCGGATACGGATTCTTTGGTTCTGCATGAGACCAGAGCTCCAATTATTTTATAGACGAAATAGTTACTCCTCAAACCCATTACGATTGATGGGAGAGTGTAACCGTTCTTACAGAGTTCCCCAATTGGGAACATTGTCTGGTATCGCTTACGCAGTACCTGGTTCAGATTGAACCGCCTGTCAATATTAGACAAGCCCGCGCATTATACACAAATACCCATGTGAAGCAAGCCGTGTTTATAAATTAATCACCACATCCTGCACACCGTTCGCAAAACAACCTGCACACCTGCAATCTCGTACGGTTGCCTGGATAACGTCTCGCAGTCGCTGAGATTGCCTTTTGCCAACTATGCCCGCGCTTCGCAAACTAAAGTCACTTTTCCCTTCGGACGACACCGATATGATGCTTCTAGCCCTCCCCTTCTTTATGGTTTATACGCTGCTCAGCGGCGCCCTGTGCTGGCATGATGCCCATACCGGTCTGCTGCCAAACCGTCTGACCTGTCCTTTACTGTGGACTGGAGTGCTATTCCAGCTCAGTCTGCATCCGGCGAGTCTCAGCGATGCGCTTTGGGGGATATTTGCCGGCTACGGTATTATGAGCATGTTCTACTGGGGATACCGGGCAATACGCCGCTGTGAGGGCTTAGGGTATGGGGATGTAAAATATCTCGCGGCCCTGGGAGCGTGGCACGGGTGGCAATCATTACCGGTACTGCTTGTTACCGCCTGCGCGATGGCAGGCACTTACATCCTGACTCAGGCTATCTGGAGACGGTCTGCGAAGACAATAAAAAACCCGCTGCCGTTTGGTCCATTTCTGGGGGCTGCGGGTTTTATTATCGCCGGCCTGGCGACGATTAATCTGCAACTTTAATTTGCGACTGCAGGTAATTCTGTAGGCCAATTTTGCCAATCAGATCCAGCTCAGTCTCCAGCCAGTCGATATGATGCTCTTCTTCGGTGAGTATCTCGATCAGCATATCGCGGCTCACGTAGTCATGGACGCTATCAGCATAGGCAATGGCTTCACGCAGATCTTTTGCGCCGTCCAGTTCCAGCTTTAAATCTGATTGCAGCATCTCTTCGACGTCTTCGCCGATATGCAGCTTGCCAAGATCCTGCAGATTGGGGATCCCTTCAAGAAACAAAATACGCTCAATGTACTTATCGGCGTGCTTCATTTCATCAATGGATTCGTGATACTCGATATCATTGAGGCGCATCAGGCCCCAGTTTTTGAACATTCTCGCATGGAGAAAGTATTGATTGATTGCGACAAGCTCATTTCCCAATAATTTATTGAGATAATTTATAATCTTAACGTCACCTTTCATTATATAGACCCTCCGCTTCCACTTATTGAAGCGTAGAACGGCCTACAGGGATGTCAAAAAAGAAATCCGGGCTCAGGCAATCTCTTTGAACTCTGGCATTTGCATTAATTCGTCTTCCATCACCTCTCGAGCCGCACGAACGCACTTACCACATTGATTTCCAATAGGAATACATTTTCTTAATTGCTGGAAAGACTGCGGATGAAACTGGCGCACTGCCTGGCGAATTTTTTTATCGCTGACGCCATTACACAAACAAACGTACATACCTACTCCCGTTCAATTTCTGAACAAAGTGTAAGTGAGAATAATTATGATTACAATACCAGAACGCAAAACGACGAGGAAATATGCGAGCAAATCGTGCGAAATACAGGCGGAATAAAACCATAAAAAGCAAAAAGGGCGCCGAAGCGCCCTTTTTAAGCTCAAAGCTAATTAATCAATAATTAGCTCATTACTTTAGCAACAACGCCCGCGCCAACGGTACGGCCGCCTTCACGGATTGCGAAACGCAGACCGTCGTCCATCGCGATCGGGTGGATCAGGGTAACAACCATTTTGATGTTGTCGCCCGGCATTACCATCTCAACGCCTTCCGGCAGTTCGATGGTACCAGTCACGTCAGTAGTACGGAAGTAGAACTGCGGACGGTAGCCTTTGAAGAACGGAGTATGACGGCCGCCTTCGTCTTTGGACAGGATGTACACTTCAGATTCGAACTTGGTGTGCGGCTTGATAGAACCCGGCTTAGCCAGTACCTGACCACGTTCGATTTCTTCACGTTTGATACCACGCAGCAGAACACCAACGTTCTCACCAGCACGGCCTTCGTCCAGCAGTTTGCGGAACATTTCAACGCCAGTACAGGTAGACTTAGCAGTCTCTTTGATACCAACGATTTCAACTTCTTCGCCAACTTTGATGATACCGCGCTCTACACGACCGGTAACAACGGTACCACGACCGGAGATGGAGAATACGTCTTCGATCGGCAGCAGGAACGGCTTGTCAATCGCACGCTCTGGTTCCGGGATGTAAGAATCCAGGAAGCCTGCCAGTTCGATGATTTTCGCTTCCCACTCAGCTTCGCCTTCCAGCGCTTTCAGAGCAGAACCACGAACGATCGGAGTGTCGTCGCCCGGGAAGTCGTACTGAGACAGAAGTTCACGAACTTCCATTTCAACCAGTTCCAGCAGCTCTTCGTCATCAACCATGTCGCATTTGTTCAGGAACACGATGATGTACGGAACGCCTACCTGACGACCCAGCAGGATGTGCTCACGAGTCTGCGGCATCGGGCCGTCAGTCGCAGCAACAACCAGGATCGCGCCGTCCATCTGCGCAGCACCGGTGATCATGTTTTTAACATAGTCGGCGTGCCCCGGGCAGTCTACGTGCGCGTAGTGACGGGTCGGGGTGTCATATTCAACGTGGGAGGTGTTGATGGTGATACCACGAGCTTTTTCTTCCGGAGCGTTATCGATCTGGTCGAAAGCACGAGCAGCACCGCCGTAGGTTTTAGCCAGAACGGTGGTGATTGCAGCGGTCAGGGTAGTTTTACCGTGGTCAACGTGGCCGATGGTGCCGACGTTAACGTGCGGTTTTGTACGTTCAAATTTTTCTTTAGACACGGCTATATTCCTTACTATAGTGCTCTCCCCTTTGGAGAGAGCACGGGACTTAGGTTTTAATCCTGTGGATTATTTACCACGGGCTTCAATAACGGCCTGAGCAACGTTGTTCGGCGCATCGTCGTACTTCAGGAACTCCATGGAGTAAGAAGCACGGCCTTTGGTCAGTGAACGCAGCTGAGTCGCATAACCGAACATTTCGGACAGCGGAACTTCAGCGTGGATCACAACGCCAGTCACGTTGGATTCCTGACCTTTGAGCATACCACGACGGCGGCTCAAGTCACCGATAACGTCACCAGTGTTCTCTTCCGGAGTCTCTACTTCAACCTTCATGATCGGCTCAAGCAGAACTGGTTTCGCTTTCTTAAAGCCATCTTTGAAGGCGATAGAAGCGGCCAGTTTAAACGCCAGTTCAGAGGAGTCAACGTCATGGTAAGAACCGAAGTGCAGACGAACACCCATGTCAACAACCGGGTAACCAGCCAGCGGGCCAGATTTCAGCTGTTCCTGGATACCTTTATCAACGGCCGGGATGTATTCGCCAGGGATTACACCACCTTTAATGTCGTTGATGAACTCGTAGCCTTTCGGGTTGGAACCCGGCTCCAGCGGGTACATGTCGATAACAACATGACCGTACTGACCGCGACCACCAGACTGCTTAGCGTGTTTACCTTCGATATCGGTAACTTTCGCGCGAATCGCTTCGCGGTAAGCAACCTGAGGTTTACCGACGTTCGCTTCAACGTTGAATTCACGCTTCATACGGTCAACGATGATGTCGAGGTGCAGCTCACCCATACCGGCGATAATGGTCTGGTTAGATTCTTCATCAGTCCATACGCGGAATGATGGGTCTTCTTTAGCCAGACGGCCCAGAGCCAGACCCATTTTTTCCTGGTCAGCTTTGGTTTTCGGTTCTACTGCGATGGAGATTACCGGCTCAGGGAATTCCATACGTTCCAGAATGATCGGCGCATCCGGGTCACACAGGGTGTCACCAGTGGTTACGTCTTTCAGACCGATTGCAGCAGCGATGTCGCCCGCGCGAACTTCTTTGATCTCTTCACGTTTGTTAGCGTGCATCTGAACGATACGACCGAAACGCTCACGTGCAGCTTTCACGGAGTTCAGTACGGTATCACCAGAGTTAACCACACCGGAGTACACGCGGAAGAAGGTCAGGTTACCAACAAACGGGTCGGTAGCGATTTTGAACGCCAGTGCAGAGAACGGCTCGTCGTCGCTTGCGTGACGCTCAGCCGGAGTGTCTTTACCGTCGTCCAGGATACCGTTGATCGCAGGTACGTCAACCGGGGATGGCAGGTAATCAATTACCGCATCCAGCATCGCCTGAACACCTTTGTTCTTGAACGCAGAACCACAGGTTACCAGGATGATTTCGTTGTTCAGAACGCGCTGACGCAGAGCTTTTTTGATCTCTTCTTCAGTCAGTTCTTCACCACCCAGGTATTTCTCCATCAGCTCTTCTGAAGCTTCAGCAGCGGACTCGATCAGGTTCTGGTGCCATTCGTCAGCCAGTTCCTGCATGTCAGCCGGGATATCTTCATAAGTGAAGGTTACGCCTGCGTCTTCTTCGTTCCAGTTGATGGCTTTCATTTTCACCAGGTCAACAACACCGGTGAACGCTTCTTCAGCGCCAATTGCCAGCTGCAGCGGAACAGGGTTCGCGCCCAGACGGGTTTTGATCTGACCAACAACTTTCAGGAAGTTAGCGCCCATACGGTCCATTTTGTTAACGAACGCGATGCGCGGTACTTTATACTTGTTAGCCTGACGCCATACGGTTTCAGACTGTGGCTGAACACCACCAACTGCGCAGTAAACCATTACCGCACCGTCAAGAACACGCATGGAACGTTCTACTTCGATGGTGAAGTCAACGTGCCCCGGGGTGTCGATGATGTTTACGCGATGCGGTTCATACTGCTTAGCCATACCAGACCAGAATGCAGTAGTTGCAGCGGAAGTGATGGTAATACCACGTTCCTGCTCCTGCTCCATCCAGTCCATGGTAGCGGCGCCGTCGTGAACTTCACCGATTTTATGGTTTACACCGGTGTAGAACAGAATACGTTCGGTAGTAGTGGTTTTACCGGCGTCGATGTGCGCACTGATACCGATGTTACGGTAGCGTGCGATGGGTGTTGTACGAGCCATTTGATTCCTCGTTTATCTTTTTAGGCGTTCAGTTAAGTAACCCAAAGCGGGCAGCTTCGCTGAAGCGCCCGCCTGGTGACTAATACTCCGAAGGGATTACCAACGGTAGTGTGCGAACGCCTTGTTGGCTTCTGCCATACGGTGAACGTCTTCACGTTTCTTAACTGCAGTACCTTTGTTTTCTGCAGCGTCAGAAAGTTCGTTCGCCAGGCGCAGAGCCATGGATTTATCACCGCGTTTACGAGCAGCTTCTACGATCCAACGCATTGCCAGAGCATTACGACGAACCGGACGAACTTCAACTGGTACCTGATAAGTAGAACCACCTACGCGGCGGGATTTAACTTCTACAGTCGGGCGAACGTTTTCGAGAGCGACTTCGAAAGCTTCCAGTTCATTTTTACCAGAACGCTGAGCCAGGGTCTCCAGCGCGCTGTATACGATTGATTCTGCAGTAGATTTTTTACCATCTACCATCAGGATGTTAACAAATTTAGCCAGCAGTTCTGATCCGAACTTAGGATCCGGCAGGATTTTACGCTGACCAATGACGCGACGACGTGGCATGGAAATACTCCGTTGTTAATTCAGGATTGTCCAAAACTCAAAGAGTTTAGTTTGACATTAATATAAAACGTTTGGCCTTACTTAACGGAGAACCATTAAGCCTTAGGACGCTTCACGCCATACTTGGAGCGAGCTTGCTTACGGTCTTTAACGCCGGAGCAGTCAAGCGCACCACGAACGGTGTGGTAACGAACACCCGGAAGGTCTTTTACACGACCGCCACGGATCAGGATCACGGAGTGCTCCTGCAGGTTATGACCTTCACCACCGATGTAGGAGGTAACTTCAAAACCGTTAGTCAGACGAACACGGCAAACTTTACGCAGTGCGGAGTTCGGTTTTTTAGGAGTGGTAGTATATACACGAGTACATACGCCACGTTTCTGCGGGCAGGCTTCCAGTGCAGGCACGTTGCTTTTTGCAACTTTGCGAGCACGTGGTTTGCGAACCAGCTGGTTAACTGTTGCCATTAAATAGCTCCTGGTTTTAGCTTTTGCTTCGTAAACACGTAATAAATCGCCTCATATAATATGAGGACGCGAAATTTTAGGGCCATGCCGAAAGGGTGTCAAGAAATATACAACGGTATGGCATTACCAGGTCATTTGAGCCGGGTGTTTTACCGTTAACCTGACGAAGTCAGTATAGCTGACCATGATGACATCGCTCGAAATTTGAGCACAAAGACCGCGCGCCTGCACATCTACATTCAACACATGGATGGATATGGGGGCAGCGCGCAGGATTTCAAGAAAGTGGCTGTTTTCCACCGCCGCGAGCACACCGTCAGCAAGCAGCAGCAAATCATCACCTTCTGCCATCAGACGGATCATACCCGCAATATCGGAATGCCAGGGAGAGGTACTGAGCGTATGCAGCATAGAGGCCTCAAAAGCGCAGAATGACGTCGTAGCCATTAAGCCGTTCACGCAGGGCATTCGGTTCTAACGGTTCCACGTCAGCGACAAATGCCGTATCAGCCGCCAGACCGCGTTCACGCATTGATGCGGCGCAGATCCAGCAGTTTTCAATATCGTAGAGCGCCAGCAGCTTGAAAGTGGCGATGTAGTCACGCGCCAGAATAACGCCGGGTGCCTGCTGGCTGAGCAGTTGAAACACGCCGTCGCCAATGAAAAAGACGCCAAGGTCTTCGCTTAATGCCGACGTCGCCAGCAGCGCATCCAACCCTTCACGGCCTGCAGCGCTGCCGTGAGGGGCGCTGGAGAAAACAAATGCGACGTGTTTCATCAGAACTGCACCATTCGATCGCAGGTTAATGCGGCTTCGGCCAGCGAACCCAATCCGCTCAGCGAAAAGCCCGGCTGTAGGTTAGACGTTGGCAGACCAAGCTGCCCAGCTTCCGTTTCGTCGGTCACGCCTCTACGGAGCGCGGCGGCGACACAAATATGCAGCGCCACACCGTGCGTATCATGCAGTGATTGCCATGCACGAACCAGATCAAACTCATCGCTGGCAGGGGAACTCAGCTGATTGGCGTTGTATACCCCTTCACGATAAAAAAATACACAGGCTATCTCGTGACCTTCAGCCAGCGCCGCCTGCGCAAACAGCAGCGCGCTGCTGGCCTGCTGCGTGCCATAGGCTGGCCCGGTCACCATCAGAGCAAAACGCATTACTTATCTTGCCCCAGGAAATCGCCATTCTTGAACTGACGAATATAGAGGTACACCGTGTGTTTGGAGATGTTCAGGCGATCGGCCACCTGGTTGATAGCATCTTTGATGTCGAAGATGCCTTTCTCGTAAAGGTTAAGCACGATCTGGCGATTTTTGGCGTTATTGGAAACGTTGCGATCGGCATTGACCTCTTCGATAGTGAACTCCAGCGTCTGGGTCACCAGATCCTCCACCGATGAGGCGAAGTTAACCGCAGAGCCCACTTCCGGCGTCTCTGGCGGGATAAAGGTGTTCATGATCTGTGAGAACGGCACATCGAGGTTCATGTTGATGCACAGCAGGCCAATGACGCGCTGATCGCGATTACGGATGGCAATAGTGACCGACTTCATCAGCACGCCGCTTTTGGCGCGAGTAAAATAGCATTTGGAAACGCTGCTATCCGCCCCGGTCATATCATGCAGCATACGGAGCGCGAGATCGGTAATCGGCGAGCCGATTTTCCGCCCGGTATGTTCACCGTTTGCGATGCGTATTGCCGAACATTTAAGATCCTGAAGTGAATGCAGCACGATTTCGCAGTGGGAACCAATGAGCATCGCCAACCCGTCCACCACCGCTTCGTAGGATTTAAGAATATCAAAGTCGGTCTGATCGAAAGGACGTTGATCCAGTAAATCAAGTTCACTGGTTTCGTTGGTTAAAAGCGACCTGGACATGAAAAAAAGCACTCCTTTTCAGGAGCCTGTCGTTATGTTGTCAGGGCAGGCTCATCACTATTAGGGGCATCTAAAGTAATACAGCGCATAAGGCGCTTTCCAGCATTAATTATATCCTGCCGATAATAAAAAGCCGCCGCCCAGTGGGCGGCGGCTGTCTGACTCTTATTTTTTGCTCGCTTCAGCGGCCTTATCTGCCGGTGCGGCTTCAGGCTGCGCTTCAGCTTTCGGTGCCGGTTTCACGTCTAACAGTTCAACGTCGAAGACCAGGGTCGAGTTAGCCGGGATACCCGGAACGCCGGTTTTTCCGTATGCCAGATCCGGTGGGATAACCAGCTGAATTTTACCGCCTTTCTTGATGTTCTTCAGGCCTTCGGTCCAGCCCGGAATGACACCATCCAGACGGAAGGAGAGCGGCTCACCGCGGGTGTAGGAGTTATCGAACTCTTTACCGTCGATCAGCGTACCCTTGTAGTTAACAACCACGGTGTCGCTGTCTTTCGGTGCTTCGCCGGTACCTTCTTTCTCTACTTTAAACAGCAGGCCGGTTTTAGAGGTTTTCACATCCTTCTCTTTGGCAAACTTGTCGCGGTAGGCTTTGCCTTTCGCTTCGTTATCAGCCGCGTCTTTTTCCATCTTCGCCTGAGCGGAGGTCTTCACGCGAGTTTCGAAAGCCTGCAGAGTTTGTTCAATTTCCTGATCGGACAGCTTGCTCTTGTCAGCAAAAGCGTCCTGAACGCCGGCAATTAGCTGGTCTTTATCCAGTTTGATGCCCAGTTTTTCCTGTTCTTTCAGAGAATTTTCCATGTAACGACCCAGCGATGCGCCCAGCGCATAGGCAGATTTCTGGTCGTCATTTTTGAATGCAGCTTTGCTTTCTGCTGCCGGGGCCGCTTTCGACGCCGCGTCAGCTGCGAAGGTCAGAGGCGCATTCAGTGCAACGGCCATTGTGGTTGCCAGAAGCGTTACTTTAAACAGTGATTTCATCCATCTCTCCAGGGCCGGGGCCTCTCGCCCCATGTTAACTAAATGAGAAGCGTACTATAAAACGTTGTAGAGGAAATCTACATACGAACGCTCCTGATATCGACCCTTTTCAGACTCTTTTTGTTTAAATTAGTTTCCGCTCACGAACGGCAGTGCTGCATGCCAGGGTAAAGTTGCGTAGAATCCGCCACGTCAGAAACGCTTTTGGCGATAACCGAGTAGAGAGAGACATCATGCAGGAAACGACTATCGAAGCGCGTCTGGAGGAGCTTGAAAGCCGGCTGGCCTTCCAGGAGATCACCATTGAGGATCTCAACCAGACGGTGACCGCTCATGAAATGGAGATGGCCAAACTGCGAGAGCATCTGCGTCTGCTAACGGAAAAACTCAAAGCCAGCCAGCCGTCACACATCGCGTCGCAGTCTGAAGAGACGCCGCCACCCCATTATTAAGACGTAAAAAAAGCGGGTTTCCCCGCTTTTTTTGTCTCTGTCGTTCGTAAGAACGAGAGGGATTAGTGGCAGCCGCAGCCGCCGTGGCCTTTACCGCCACCGCCGCAGCAGCCTTCGCCGCCGTGGTCATGACCGTGGTCGTGGCCGTGACCGCCGCAGCAACCGTCTTCACCGTGATCGTGATGATGATCGTGCGCGCCGTGAACGTGGCCATGAGCCAGTTCTTCTTCGGTTGCTTCACGGATAGCCACAACTTCAACGCTGAACTTCAGGTTCTGGCCAGCCAGCATGTGGTTACCGTCAACCACAACGTGGTCGTCTTCAACTTCGGTGATTTCAACCGGTACTGGACCCTGGTCGGTTTCAGCCAGGAAGCGCATGCCAACCTGCAGTTCATCAACGCCCATGAAGACGTCTTTAGGAACGCGCTGTACCAGGTTTTCGTCGTACTGACCGTAAGCGTCGTTAGCTTGAACAGCAACGTCGAATTTATCACCAACATCGTGACCGTCCAGCGCATTTTCCAGGCCGGAGATCAGGGAACCGTGACCATGCAGGTAGTCCAGCGGTGCACTTACCGGAGACTCATCAACCAACACACCGTCTTCTGTACGTACCTGATAGGCCAGGCTGACCACCAGGTCTTTTGCTACTTTCATGATATCTCCTGAGCATGGGAATATTTTAGTGGCGCAGATTGTAGCGGAATTCTACACCCGTGTACCCATAAGCTTAAAAAAAGACAGCACGGATCGCTACTCCGGATGAAAAATCCCGATCACTTGTTCCTCTTTGCGCACGTGATCGCGCGCTTCTTTATCCGCTTCACGCATCTGGTGCCCGCACTTAACGCATTCAACCACATCGATATTATTCTCGCGCCACATCGCCATGGAATCCTGCGCCTGACACGACGGGCATTTTGCGCCCGCGATAAAACGTTTACGTATCGCCATGCTTCACCTTCTATTCAAATTCGTCCCAGCCGTCCAGCTGCCGTCGCTCTTGTTGCATCTCACGCTGGAAGATCTCCTCCAGCTCCCGCCGCGCTTCCCGCACGCGCGAAATTTGTTGAGTATCGCTGTGGACCGGCATGAGTTCGCGCAGCATGCGCATGTCCAGGCGCTTAAAGTGCAGCTGCGCGCGCTGTGCCTGATGCGGGTGCATCCCGGTCGAGATCAGCGCTTTACGCCCCAGTTCCAGCGCGCTGGAAAAGGTCTCACGAGAAAACTGTACCACGCCCGCCTGCAGCAGTTCGTGCGCCTCCACACGTCCCCGTGCACGCGCCATAATGTTCAGATGCGGGAAGTGCTGCTGGCAGATTTCCACCAGCTTCATGGTATCTTCCGGTTCGTTGCAGGTGATGACGATCGACTGTGCCTGTTCGGCCCCCGCCGAGCGCAACAGCTCCACCTGCGTAGCGTCGCCGTAATAAACCTTGTAGCCGTATTTGCGCATCAGGTTGACCGCGCTGATATCGCGCTCAAGTACGGTAATGCGCAGCTTGTTGGCCATTAGCAAGCGGCCAATCACCTGACCGAAACGGCCAAAGCCCACCACGATCACCTGCGGCTTGTCATCTTCCACCCACGGCGCTTCATCTTCTTCCTCCGGGCCGTTAAAGCGTCGCGAGAGCACCCGATCCACTATCTTCATCAGTAGCGGCGTGGTCATCATCGACAACGTGACCGTCACCAGCAGCAGCGACATCTGGTCACCTTTGAAGACTTTGAACGACGAGGCGGCAGAAAAGAGCACGAAGGCAAACTCGCCGCCCTGGCTCAGCACACCGGCAAACTGCATGCGCTCCGCACTGCGCATCCCGTTGAGGTGCGCCAGCAGATACAGTACCAGGGTCTTCACCGCCACCAGCAGCGCCACGCAGCCCACCACCAATAACAGATGGCTGTAAAGCACGCCGAGATTCAGCGACATGCCCACCGAAATAAAGAACAGCCCCAACAGCAGCCCTTTAAACGGCTCGATGGCAATTTCCAGCTCGTGGCGATATTCGCTTTCCGCCAGCAGCACGCCCGCAATAAAGGTCCCCAGCGCCATCGACAGGCCCAGCGCATCCATAAACAGCGCAGAACCGAGGACCAACAGCAGCGTAGCCGCGGTAAACACTTCACGTACGCCAGAGCTGGCGATAAAGCGGAACACCGGGCGCAGCAGGTAGCGTCCGCCAATCAACATGCCGCCGAAAGCCAGCACCTTCAGGCCAACGGCCTGCCAGTGGACATGATCGTCCCCGGCCCCCGCCAGCAGCGGCACCAGCGCCAGCGCCGGGATGACAGCTAAATCCTGAAACAACAGCACCGAAAAGCCGAGCTGCCCGGCTTCGCTGCGGTTCATCCCCTTTTCGCGCATCAGCTGCAAGGCCATTGCCGTCGACGACATCGCCAGACCGATCCCACCGATCGCCGCCGCCTGCCACGAGAAGTTGGTTAGCAGCAGCAATCCGCCGAGGATCGCCGCGCTGAGCATGACCTGCGCGGCGCCAATGCCAAAAATGGGTCGCCGCAGCTGCCAGAGCTTGGCGGGATTCAGCTCCAGTCCAATGATAAACATCAGGAACACAACGCCCAGCTCGGAGAAGTGAAGAATTTCGTCAACGTCGCTGATAAAGCCCAGTCCCCACGGGCCAATCGCAATCCCCGCCAGCAGGTAACCCAATACCGCGCCGATGCCCAGCCTTGCGGCTAACGGCACCGCCGCCACCGCCGCGAAGAGAAACAGCACCCCCGCCAGTAATAAATCGGAGCCTTCCATCATCGCCCTCCTGCCACAATCGGAGCCGCCAGCCAGTCAGCATAAGCTTTGGCGTGATTTGCCAGTTCATCGGGCGGCTGACGTCGCGCCCAGTACACAATAATTGGGCTCATCCAGTGCATATGACACATGGCAGCGGTCAGCTCAAACGGGCGCAGGATATCGCTCATCGGATAGCGGTTCAGGCCATCGTGACGATAGGCGCTTTCCGGCTCGCCGGTGGTGATCACGCTACGCCAGTACTTTCCCGCCAGCTGGTTTCCCCCTATACCGCTGGCAAAGCCACGGCTTAGCACGCGGTCGAGCCACTCTTTAAGCAGCGCAGGACAGCTATAGGTATAAAGCGGATGCTGAAAGACGATAACGTCATGCTCGCGCAGCAGCGCCTGCTCGCGAGGGATATCAATAAAAAAGTCCGGATAGTGCGCGTAGAGATCGTGCACCGTGACGTTGCTTAACTGCGAAGCCGGCTTAAGCAAAACCCGGTTAGCTACCGAGTCCTGTGATTCCGGATGGGCATAGATCAGCAATACTTTCGCCGTCTGCGTCATTATTCCCCTCCCGGGCGTCAATCACATCCTCTTTCTGGTAGCGGGACGCAACCTGAATGATTTTGTGTATAGTCATCGTTTTGGGCTACCATTGCGGCCCGGTCTAGCGATTCGCTTACCACATTACATTACCACAATGACAATTTAACATATTCAGAACATACGGCGCCTTATGATTGTTTTCTCCTCGTTACAAATTCGTCGCGGCGTGCGTGTCCTGCTGGATAACGCATCGGCCACCATCAACCCAGGGCAAAAAGTCGGCCTGGTGGGGAAAAACGGCTGCGGCAAATCCACGCTGCTCGCGCTACTGAAAAACGAGATAAGCGCCGATGGCGGCAACTTTACCTATCCCAGCAGTTGGCAGTTGGCGTGGGTAAACCAGGAAACCCCTGCGCTGCCCCAGCCAGCTCTGGATTATGTCATTGACGGCGACCGTGAATTCCGCCAGCTCGAAGCCCAACTAAACGACGCTAACGAACGCGATGATGGGCACGCCATTGCCACCGTTCACGGCAAGCTGGACGCGATCGATGCATGGACTATCCGCTCTCGCGCCTCCAGCCTGCTGCACGGTCTGGGCTTCAGCAATGAACAGCTCGACCGCCCGGTCAGCGACTTCTCCGGCGGCTGGCGTATGCGCCTCAACCTGGCGCAGGCGCTGATCTGCCGCTCCGACCTGCTGCTACTCGATGAACCCACCAACCACCTCGATCTCGATGCGGTTATCTGGCTGGAACGATGGCTCAAAAGCTATCAGGGCACGCTGATTCTGATTTCCCACGACCGCGATTTCCTCGACCCGGTGGTGGACAAAATTATTCATATCGAACAGGAAACGATGTTCGAGTACACCGGCAACTACAGCTCGTTTGAAGTGCAGCGCGCCACCCGCCTGGCGCAACAGCAGGCAATGTACGAAAGCCAGCAGGAGCGCGTGGCGCATCTGCAAAGCTACATCGATCGTTTCCGCGCCAAGGCCACCAAGGCCAAGCAGGCACAAAGCCGTATCAAGATGCTCGAGCGTATGGAGCTCATTGCCCCGGCGCACGTGGATAACCCGTTCCACTTCAGCTTCCGCGCGCCGGAAAGCCTGCCGAACCCGTTACTGAAAATGGAAAAGGTCAGCGCGGGCTACGGCGATCGCACGATCCTTGAATCTATCAAGCTGAACCTGGTGCCGGGTTCGCGCATCGGCCTGCTGGGCCGTAACGGTGCGGGTAAGTCGACGCTGATTAAGCTGCTGGCGGGCGAACTGGAGCCGCTGCACGGTGAAATCGGCCTCGCCAAAGGCATCAAGCTCGGTTACTTCGCCCAGCATCAGCTGGAGTTCCTGCGCGCGGATGAATCCCCATTGCAGCATCTGGCGCGCATGGCGCCGCAGGAGCTGGAGCAGAAGCTGCGCGACTATCTCGGCGGGTTCGGCTTCCAGGGCGATAAAGTCACCGAACAGACCGCCCGCTTCTCCGGCGGCGAAAAAGCGCGTCTGGTGCTGGCGCTGATCGTCTGGCAGCGCCCGAACCTGCTGCTGCTCGATGAACCGACCAACCACCTGGATCTCGACATGCGTCAGGCGCTCACCGAAGCGTTAATCGACTTCGAAGGCGCGCTGGTCGTAGTCTCGCACGACCGTCACCTGATCCGCTCCACCACAGACGACCTCTATCTGGTGCACGACAAAAAAGTCGAGCCGTTTGACGGCGATCTGGAAGATTATCAACAGTGGCTGAGCGACGTGCAGAAACAGGAAAACCAGAGCGACGACGCGCCGAAGGAAAACAACGCCAACAGCGCCCAGTCGCGCAAAGACCAAAAGCGTCGTGAAGCCGAGCTACGCACCCTGACGCAGCCGCTGCGTAAAGAGATTACCCGTCTGGAAAAAGAGATGGAGAAGCTCAACGCACAGTTGGCGAAGGCAGAAGAGAAGCTCGGCGACAGCAGCCTGTACGATCCGAGCCGAAAAGCGGAGATGACCGAGTGTCTGCAATTGCAGGCTAGCGCCAAATCCGGGCTGGAAGAGTGTGAAATGGCATGGCTTGAGGCGCAGGAGCAGCTTGAGCAGATGATGCAAAACGACTAAGCCACGGGAGCGGGCGATGAACCTGTCAATCACCGACGATATTACCTTCCGCAAGCTGACCATCTTCATGACCTTTATGGAGAAGGGTAACATCGCCCGCACCGCCGAGGCGCTGAACATCAGCGGCGTTAGCGTTCACCGCGCGCTGCATACGCTGGAAGAGAACGTTCGTTGTCCGCTGTTCGTTCATAAAGGCCGCAACCTGATTGCACAACCGGCGGCGTGGACGCTGCTGGAGTACTGCCAGGAAGTCACCCAATTGATGGAACGCGGGCTGGAAGAGGCGCGCAAAACGGCAGGCGTGGGTCAGGGCCGCCTGCGCGTGGGTACGCTCTACTCACTGACGCTGGAGACGGTACCGCACCTGATTATGGGCATGAAGCTGCGCCGCCCGGATCTGGAGCTGGATCTCACCATGGGCTCCAACGAAGCGCTGCTGAAGATGCTGGAAGACGGCGTGCTGGACGCCATCCTCATCTCCATTTCCGAAAGCGAAATCGACCGCAACAGCCTCGAAGTGCTGCCCCTGTTCCACGATGATATCTACCTCGCCGCACCGATGTCAGCTACGCTGGACGCCACCATGAAGGCGGACCTGCGCCACTATCGCAATGAGAAATTTGTCTCGCTGGCGGAAGGATTTGCCACCTACGCCGGTTTTCAGGAAGCATTTCATATCGCCGGGTTTGAGCCTGAAATCGTTACCCGCGTCAACGACATCTTCTCCATGCTCAGTCTGGTACAGGCAGGGGTGGGTTTCTGTTTAATGCCGGGGCGAATGAAGAAAATGTATGAGAATACCGTGAAGCTGCAAAAACTGGCTGAACCCTATCAGATGCAGCAGCTTATCGCGATTGTCTTTGCCCGCAACCGCGAGCGCGACCCAAGCCTGTTAGCGCTGGCCGCCGAAGGGCGCATGTACGCCAGGACGCTGAACCAGAACGCCTGAATCGCCGGATGGCGACGCTTCGCGTCTTATCCGGCCTACATCAGGTGCGAGCCGTAGGCCCGATAAGCGCAGCGCCATCGGGCCATCACATCATGCGCGAAGGCGCTTTGCCAGATGCACGGCCACATCCATGCCGCTGCGTTCCAGGGCGATAGACTCCCCTTCCCACGCTGCCTGACGCGTCAGGCAGGTCAGCACGCCACCGGGTGGCATTTCAATCGCCAGCCGCGCTTCACGTTCGTTAGCGGAGATAACCGCCTCCTGCCAACGTACCGTACGTGCCATATTCATCGCCAGGTCGTCAGCAATACGCTCCGGCTGCCACAGCACGCGCCCGGTACTGCCGCTCAGGTAGGCATAGCGCGGACGGGAAAGCGTCACGCGGCTAAACGCTTCAACCAGCTTTTGCGCGGGCTCGGCCAGCAGTTCACAGTGCGACGGCACGCTCACCGCCAGACGAGAAGCCTTACTGGCCCCTTTGGCCATCGCGCGTTTTGCCACTTCCGCCATCGCTTCATCGGTACCCGCAATCACAATCTGCGTTTCGGCATTCAGGTTGGCAATATAGGTTTCGCTGTCTGCCACCAGGCTTTCCACCTGATTTAACGTTAGCCCCATAATCGCCGTCAGGCCGTAACCGTGCGGATAAGCCTGCTCCATTAAGTCACCGCGCAGCGCCACCAGCGTCAGCGCATCGGCAAAATCGAGCGCACCGGCAACCACCGCCGCCGGGTACGCGCCAATGGAGAGTCCACTGAGGATATCGGGCGCGACACCACGACGTTCCAGCTCACGCGCCCATGCAACGCCGGCAATCAGCAGAGACAGCTGAACGGCTCGGGTATGTTTCAACGCTTCAGGGCTATCCAGTGTATCCACCTCTGCGCCCAGCGCTTCACGCGCCTGAGCGAGCTCCGCCCCCGGAAGGTTTTGCAGCATACCTTCGTGCTGTGTCCCCTGCCCCGGGAAGGTAAACAGAATTTTCATGACTCCTCCCTGCCCCACGGATTGCGCACCAGTTGCGGCCCCTGTGAGGTTTTTAACAGCGCTTTTCCATCACGCAGCCATTCATTAAGGGCAAAGCCGCCGCGCGGAGTATCCACTTGGGTATCCGCCCGGCACAGCCCGCCCATCAGCTGCTGCTGCCACTTCTCCAGCGCTTGTCGGGAGAGCGGCTGAGGCGCGCGGATCAGCAGATCAAGATCGCTTGCCGCGTGGATCACCGGGATCCCGGTCGCCAGCGCATAGCCGGTACTCCCGGTAATGCCCCACGTCCACGGCCACGACTGCTGGGCCAATAATAAAGCCACCTGAAGCGGCGGCTGAGAGATAAAGGGCGAACGCAGCAGCGTCTGCGGGTCCACCAGCGATTCCGGCGAGCAGACGCGAACGACCGCCTCCGCTTTCACCCAACCGGCGGCGCGCTGGTCGCGCTTCATCCCGCGGACGCCCACGGGAATACGCCCCTGCGCATCAACATCACGCCGCACGACCACCGGCAGACCGCTATGCCAGACGGTATCCACCCAGGATTCCGTGACATCCTCGAGCGCGTCGCGTGCGTTCAGCCAGATAAGATCGTGTGGACGTAATGTTGTGCTCATGATTTAGATTCCTGAAGTCAGCGAGATAAACAGCGGCAGCGACAGGATACACAGTACAGAGCTCAACAGCAGCACGGCTTCTGCATCTGGAGACTGCACGCCAAAGCGGTTACCGAACACCACGCCGAAGAAGCCCGCGGACAATGCAATCATCAGGATGGCAGTGATAGCCACGGAACCATGCAGGCCGAAAATCAGCACGATACCCCAGGCAATAGCCGGTTGAATCAGCAACTTAGCGATGGTGGAAGTAATCACCACGGTATTGATTTGCAGTTTACGCGCAGAGAGGATAACACCGGTCAGGAACAGCGCCGCCGCAGTAGCAGACAGACCCAGCGGTTTGATCGCCGCCAGCACCAGCTCCGGCATTTTAATACCAATGGCGGAAAGGATAACCCCCAACAGTGGGCCCATTACGATTGGCTTTTTAATCGAACGCCACATCAGTACCGGCAGCATAGAGAGCGTAGAACCGGTGTTACCGCCTTCAGCACGCGCTTTTTCACGTTCGAGGATCAGCAGGCAGAACGGTGTCATCAGTACGGAACCGCAGGCGATGGAAACGGCAACGGAAAGCGAGGTGGAAGAGGTTTCACCCAGCACGCTACCCAGAATCGGCAGACCCAGCGCGGCATAGTTTGGCAGCGCAACGGTCAGCGTCAGTACGGCGGCATCCTGCGGCGATTTATTGAATAATTTGGTCGCCATAAAGTAGATAGCGGCATAGGTAATCCACATCGCCAGCGTCAACACCACAATCAGCGGTGACTGAGCCACGATACCGGCCCACGGCGTTTGTACCGTGGCGCTAAACAGCGCTGCGGGTAACGCAAAGTCCATCACAAAGATGTTGAGCAGGGAGACATTTTTGTTGTCGACCATTTTGGCCTTCCCGGCCCAGAATCCCAGCAACATGATGACGAAAATCGGAGCAAGAGCATGAACAATTACGTAAGTCATATTTCACCTGTAATGAAAAAAAGTTAGCACTGGCGCGATGATTATTATTTTTTCAGATGCAGCTGCCCGCATGGGCGCGGGAAGCGCCCATGGAGCCGTACATCCGGCAGGTCTCTTTTTTACTTACCAGCTTGCTCGCATGCGTTCGCGTACGAGGGCAGAGCTGCGGCGATTGTCGGCACCCAGACGGCTTTTCAGCGTAGGGTCCTGACGAGCGTCGTTGATGGCCTGTTGCAGGGTGTTTTTCACCAGCGCCAGGTCTTGTGCGGATGGGGCATCCGGGTTGCTGATATCCAGCAGGTTTTCCAGCAGGCCCAGGGTGGCGTAGTTGCTGATGTCATAGGCCATCGGCGGAATGGTTGCCGCCAGTTTTTCCAGCGCCTCAACGGTACGCAGGGTAATGCGCGCCGCGGACTCTTTGCCCATCGCGTGAATCAGTACGCCTTTATCGTTGAAGGCGATCAGACGGTTTGCCTGGTAGCCGTGCGCCAGAAATGCCCCGGACATCGCTTTACCGACGATAAGACCAATCACCGGGTGGCCTGCCAGACGCGCATTGGCATACGCCGCAGCCGCGCCAGCCAGCGCCTGATGAATGCCAAAGCCTTCTTCACGACGACCATAGGCCTGGCTGGAGACGTCAATCACTGCCACGATCGGGCGCTTCACGGCGCTGTTGGCATCGGCGGCGATGGTTTCGCTGACGACTTTCGCAAGCGTCCAGCCTTCCAGCAGACCGACTTCACCTTTAGTGGCGCGCGGATAGTGGTTATGGGCATCCGGAACGACGGCGATAAAGCGCACGTTTTCACCGTTCAGCTCGCCATCAGCGGCCTGTACGGACGGGCACAGCCCTGCAATACGTTTGGCGCCTGGCGCCAGCGTTTCCAGCCATAATTCGCCACGGCTAATTACGTTACTCATCATTTCACCTCCCGGGCGAAGAGCGCTCTAATCTGTTCTGAATCGGCCTGTTTGCGGGTATCAAAATGGCTCAGGCGGTCGAGATACCAGTCGTAATTATCGGTGCGATGTTTTGCCGGAACGCCTTTCGCCAGCGCCTCGTTCATGGCGGCTTTCACCGCGTTCACACCGTCGTTGACCAGTGCTTCTACCAGCCCGCTTTCGTAGCGAACTTCACCACCGGTCATGCTCCAGATGAACGGACGGTCGCGGGAGTCATACTCTTCAATCCCGGCTTCCTGTTCGATTACCTGCGGGCCGTTCAGGCCGAGACGCGCTTCGCGGGTCACAATCAGATAGCTACACAGCGCCGCCGCGATGGACATCCCGCCGAAGCAGCCCACAGTACCGGCCACAATGCCAACCACCGGGGTGTAACGACGCAGATCCACAATCGCCGCATGAATATCGGCAATCGCCGCCAGACCGAGGTTCGCTTCTTGTAAACGAACCCCGCCGGTTTCCAGGCTCAGTACCGCCTGAGTAGGAATGCCGTTACGGTTATCTTCCGCCGCCAGCTCCAGCGCCGCTGCCATTTTGGCACCGGACACTTCGCCCATGCTGCCGCCCTGGAACGCGCCTTCAATCGCTACAACAACGGCCGGTTTACCATTGATTGTGCCTTTTGCCACCACCATGCCGTCATCGGCCTGTGGAACAATGCCCTGTGCGCCGAGCCACGGCGACATCACGCCTTCAAATGGGTCGAGCAGTTCACGGTAGCTGCCTTCATCCAGCAGCGCATGCGCACGCTGGCGTGCTTTTAATTCGATAAAACTGCGGTCATCACGCATAGCTCACCTCTTCAAAAACCTGTTCGATACGGATGCGCGCCACGCCCGGCGTCGCGCCGAAGTCATGGATGGTCAGTTTGCCCGCAGGCAGGCTGCTGACCGTCTGCAGACGGTTGAACAGCGCTTCCCAGCGGCGGGTGCTGTTATCGACAGAAGTGGTGATATCAATGGTTAACGTCTGGCCCTGGTCGGCGGTGAATAACACCTCCATATCCCCGGAGCCCACAACGCCTGCCAGCGCTTTACCGCTTAAGGTGCGGCTGGCCGGTACGGTTAACGTAATGTGTTCCATAACATCCTCTTAATGCTTTAAATACGGCGATTCGACGTGATTTCGACGCGATCGAGAAATAGCGTGGCGGCGAGCAGGTCAGCCGCGCCGCCCGGCGAGGCGTTTAGCGCCAGCATCTGGCTATCCAGTTCCGCTAATGCCGCCTGACCCGCCGGGTGCGCGCTGCCGCCTGCATTCAACACGGCGCGCGCGCCGTCCTGCATGGCATCAAGCCCTTCCAGCCCGGCACGAGAAAGTACGCAGGTATCGGTCAGCGAGGTCATGATCGCCATCAGCGCATCCAGCCTCGCGTGCGTCTCGCTACTACCGCGCAGGCGGCTTAAACGCAGCTGCGGCAGCGCGCGCTGCATCACGTGCGGAAACGCCTGCTGAGCTTCTTCACGAGCGCCCGGTACACGATAACGATGCGTTGCGCGAAGCCCTTTGCTGAACACCTTCGGCGCTGCGTCATCCGGCAGCTTCGCCAGTTCCGCTGCGGTAGCGGCTATCTGCTGCGCGCCACCGGCACCACCGTGCATCGCAACGGCGCTCACCAACAACCCCAGCGCCCAAATCGCGCCGCGGTGGGTATTCACGCCGTGGGTCGCGGCCATCATCTGCTGCTCGCCCTCACGGCCGAGTCGCCCTATGGTTTGTCTGAGCGCAATATCCGCTGGACGCTGCCAACTTTGCTGCGCCAGCGCCTGAAACGTAGGGGTCAGGCTATGTGCGGAGCGCTCCATTAGCGAAAGCGTAAGATCGTGGTGCGCGCCGTTCCCCCGACTGTCCACCAGACCGGGTTTCGGGCTTAATCGTGCTTCGTCAATCAGACACTGCGTGGCGGTTCGCGCCAGCCACTCGGCACCGCCTTCAACCTGAATCTGGGGCAGAAGTTTCATTACCAGCTCCGGAATTTCGCAGGTGGGTTGTAAAGACCGCCGGACCATTCCACCAGGTCAGCGACGCTACCGGCTGCCAGCAGCGAACGGGTGGCATCGGTACGACGAATGCCCATATCTTCCGGATAGACCACCTTGCCGCTCTGACGCAGCTCGGCAACGCGCTTAGCGTCAACGCCCAGCCCGATATCGGTGATCCCTGCTACCGCAGCCACCATCGCACGGCGCTCTTCAAGATCTTTGGCGCGGTAGAGGTAGGCGATACCTTCTTCGGTCAGCACGTGGGTTACGTCATCGCCGTAGATCATTACCGGTGCCAGCGGCATGCCGGAGGCTTTCGCCACGTCAACCGCGTCCAGTTTTTCGACGAAGGTTGGCTTCACGCCCGCCTGGAAGGTTTCGACCATCTGCACCACCAGTTTTTTACCGCGCTGCATTGGGTCTGGTTCGGTGATCATATTCAGCCAGGCTGGCGTTGCATGACGACGACCGTGCGGGTCGTGACCCATGTTTGGCGCGCCGCCGAAGCCAGAAAGACGGCCGCGGGTCACGGTGGAGGAGTTGGCGTAGCCATCAACCTGCAGGGTGGAGCCGATAAACATATCTACCGCGTACTGGCCAGCCAACTGGCAGAAGGCGCGGTTAGAACGCATCGAGCCGTCGGAACCGGTAAAGAAGATGTCTGGGCGGGCGCGGATATACTCTTCCATCCCCAACTCGCCGCCGAAGCAGTGCACGCTTTCTACCCAGCCGCTCTCAATTGCCGGAATCAGCGTTGGATGCGGGTTCAGCGTCCAGTGTTTACAGATTTTGCCTTTCAGACCGAGCTGTTCACCGTAGGTTGGCAGCAACAGTTCAATCGCCGCGGTGTTGAAGCCGATACCGTGGTTCAGCGACTGTACCTGATGTTCCGCGTAGATGCCTTTAATCGCCATCATCGCCATCAGGATGTGTTCCTGTTTAATCAGGCGCGGGTCACGGGTAAACAGCGGTTCGATAAAGAACGGCTTATCGGCGACAACCACGTAGTCAATCCAGGAGCCCGGAATATCCACGCGCGGCAGGTCGCATTCGTCATCCACCAGTTCGTTCACCTGCGCGATGACAATGCCATCGTGGAACGCGGCGGCTTCCACCAGCGCAGGCGTATCTTCGGTGCTCGGCCCGGTGTAGAGGTTGCCTTTACGGTCAGCCTTATAACCGGCAATCAGCGCCACGTTCGGGGCCAGGTCGACGTAAAGACGGGAGTAAAGTTCGATGTAAGTATGGATGGCGCCGATTTCCAGTTGGCCATCTTCCAGTAGTTGCGAAATACGCAGGCTCTGGGTACCGGAGAAGGAGAAGTCCAGCTTGCGGGCGATGCCTTTTTCAAAGATATCCAGATGCTCGCTGCGCCCGACGCTTGGCATAATCATATGCAGGTCGTGCACAATCTGCGGATTGACTTCAGCCAGCATGCGGGACAGGAAATCTGCCTGCTTCTGGTTATTCCCTTCTAATACCACGCGGTCACCCGGCGCGATCAGTTTTTCCAGCATCGCGGTCAGGTCTGCGGTCGGCAGCACCTTACCCTGCACCGGAACGGAAGCCAGACGGCGCTGTTTTTCCGTGCGGCGGGTGTTCCAGACTCGTGCTGGCGTTTGCCCAGATAACATTATTAACCTCCTGATTCAGCTAATCATTTTGATTGCTTAACACTGGAAAGAGTGTGCACCCTGGTGAGAAAGTCATCAATTAAGCGTAGGAAAGAATCATTAGCTTGAGAGTAATAATTGAAGTAACAATTTGTGATGAGGATCAGAAACCAAAGGGATAAAAACGACTACCTATGCCTCATTTTCATAAACACGAGGGCAAAGTGACGGTATAGTAGGCGGCAGATTAACGAGTAAACATCGCGTAGACATGACTGAAACCACCCACCACGATCTCAACATCGACACCCAAAGCAGCGCCGACTTCGTGCCAATGCGCGGCGTCAGCAACCGGCATCTGCAGACGATGCTGCCGCGCCTTATTCGGCGTAAGGTGCAGTTCACGCCCCACTGGCAGCGCCTTGAGCTGCCGGATGGCGACTTTGTCGATCTTGCGTGGAGCGAAGATCCGCAGGCCGCCATTCATAAGCCGCGTCTGGTGGTGTTTCACGGGCTGGAAGGCAGTCTGTACAGCCCGTACGCGCACGGTCTGATCAATGCGGCGAAAGCGCAGGGCTGGCTGGGCGTGGTGATGCATTTCCGCGGCTGTAGCGGCGAGCCCAACCGCCTGAACCGTATCTACCACTCCGGCGAAACGGAAGACGGTACCTGGTTCCTGCACTGGCTTGCGCGCGAATATGGTCACGCCCCTACTGCGGCTGTGGGCTACTCGCTTGGCGGTAACATGCTCGCCTGTCTGCTCGCCAAAGAAGGCAATGCGGTGCCCATCGATGCTGCCGTGATCGTCTCTGCGCCGTTTATGCTGGAAGCCTGTAGCTACCACATGGATAAAGGCTTTTCGCGCGTCTATCAGCGCTATCTGCTCAACCTGCTGAAAGGCAATGCGGCCCGCAAGCTGAAGGCCTATCCCGGCTCCTTGCCGGTCGATCTGCGTCAATTGAAAAGCATGCGCCGCATCCGCGAGTTTGACGATTCGATTACCTCGAAGATCCACGGTTTTGCCGACGCCATCGACTATTACCGCCAGTGCAGCGCGATGCCGATCTTAAGCAAAATCACGAAGCCGACGCTGATCATCCACTCGAAGGACGATCCGTTTATGGATCACCACTCCATCCCCGCGCAGGAAGAGCTGCCGGAGAACGTGGAGTATCAGTTGACGGAATTTGGCGGGCACGTGGGTTTTATCGGCGGCACTTTACGCCACCCGGAAATGTGGCTGGAAAAACGCATTCCCGCCTGGCTGATGCGCTGGCTGGGAGCGAAAGCATGATTATTCCCTGGCAGGATATCGACCCGGAGACGCTGGACAACCTGATTGAAAGCTTTGTCTTGCGCGAAGGCACTGATTATGGTGAATATGAGCGTTCACTTGCGCAAAAGGTCGCCGACGTCAAACAGCAGCTACAAACCGGCGAAGCGGTGCTGGTCTGGTCCGAACTTCACGAGACCGTCAATATCATGCCCCGTAACCAATTTCGCGGTTAACTATACTCTAACGGCAGGAGGCGTTTACCACGCTTCCCTTGTCGTCTTTTCAGGGAGTTATTCGCATGTCTGCCAAACATCCGGTTATTGCCGTTACCGGTTCCAGCGGCGCGGGCACCACCACCACCAGCCTCGCGTTCCGTAAAATCTTTGCTCAGCTCAACCTGCGTTCGGCAGAAGTGGAAGGCGACAGCTTCCACCGTTATACCCGTCCGGAAATGGATATGGCCATTCGTAAAGCCCGCGATTTAGGCCGCCATATCAGCTACTTTGGCCCGGATGCCAACGATTTTGGCCTGCTGGAACAAACCTTTCGCGACTATGGTCTGCACGGTAAAGGGCAGTCGAGAAAATACCTGCATACCTACGATGAAGCGGTGCCGTGGAATCAGGTGCCAGGCACGTTTACCCCCTGGCAGCCGCTGCCGGAACCGACCGACGTGCTGTTCTACGAAGGGCTGCACGGTGGCGTCGTGACGCCACAGCATGATGTCGCACGCCACGTCGACCTGCTGGTCGGCGTTGTGCCAATCGTTAACCTTGAGTGGATCCAGAAGATGATCCGCGATACCAGCGAGCGCGGACACTCCCGCGAAGCGGTGATGGATTCGGTCGTGCGTTCGATGGAAGACTATATCAACTACATCACGCCGCAGTTCTCACGCACGCATATCAACTTCCAGCGCGTGCCGACGGTTGATACCTCTAACCCGTTTGCCGCCAAGGGCATTCCGTCGCTGGACGAAAGCTTTGTGGTGATTCACTTCCGCAACCTCGACAACATCGACTATCCGTGGCTGCTGGCCATGCTGCAGGGTTCGTTCATCTCGCATATGAACACGCTGGTCGTTCCCGGCGGCAAAATGGGGCTGGCGATGGAATTGATCATGACGCCGCTGGTGCAGCGTTTAATGGAAGGTCGAAACTAGCAGATTGACAGGACGGTTCCCTCTCCCCGAAGGAACGAGGGAGCCGTTGCTCGCAAAGGACTTACCCTTCGATCACTTCGTAGGAGTGGGTGATATTCACCGCTTTTTCAAGCATCAGCGCAACAGAGCAGTACTTCTCCGCAGACAGATCCACCGCACGGGAAACCGCCGCATCCTTCAGCCCTTTACCGGTGACGATAAAATGCAGATTGATGTGGGTGAACAGGCGCGGCGCTTCTTCACGACGCTCGGAGGTCAGCTTCACTTCGCAGTCGGTCACGTCATTGCGCCCCTTCTGCAGGATAGACACCACGTCGATAGCGCTGCAGCCACCTGCGGCCATCAGCACCACTTCCATCGGGCTTGGCGCTTTATCGCCAGAGTTGCCGTCCATCAGGATCTGGTGCCCAGAAGCGGACTCCCCCAGGAAGGTCAGCCCTTCAACCCATTTCACACGCGCTTGCATAATTTTTAACTCCAAGGTTGCAATTTTCTTCTCAGATTACGCGCACATAACAATTCTCGCAATGGAAGGCGATCGACGTCATGCTGAAGCGAGACACCAGGAGACACACGGCTAAAGCTATGCTAAAACAGTCAGGATGCTACGGTAATACATAAACGTACTGCATGTATGCAGAGGACATCACATTACAGGCTGCGACAGTATGCGACAGCCGACTTCCCAGGTAACGGGAAGGATACTATTGCAACCGGTGGCCGCAATGCTTTTGCCGCCGGGAAGAGCTTATAACAGAGGATAACCGCGCATGGTGCTTGGCAAACCGCAAACAGACCCGACTCTCGAATGGTTCTTGTCTCATTGCCATATTCATAAGTACCCATCGAAGAGCACGCTGATTCACCAGGGTGAAAAAGCAGAGACGCTGTATTACATCGTAAAAGGCTCAGTGGCAGTACTCATCAAGGACGAAGAAGGGAAAGAGATGATCCTCTCTTACCTCAACCAGGGCGATTTCATCGGTGAGTTAGGCCTGTTTGAAGAAGGCCAGGAACGCAGCGCGTGGGTACGGGCAAAAACCGCTTGTGAAGTTGCTGAAATCTCTTATAAAAAATTCCGACAGCTGATCCAGGTTAACCCGGACATCCTGATGCGTCTCTCTTCGCAAATGGCGCGTCGTCTGCAGGTGACCTCTGAGAAAGTTGGCAACCTGGCGTTCCTCGACGTCACCGGTCGTATCGCGCAGACGCTGCTGAACCTGGCAAAACAACCTGACGCAATGACCCACCCGGACGGGATGCAGATCAAAATCACTCGTCAGGAAATCGGCCAGATCGTGGGCTGCTCTCGTGAAACCGTGGGCCGTATCCTGAAGATGCTGGAAGATCAGAATCTGATCTCCGCACACGGCAAAACCATTGTCGTTTACGGTACCCGCTAATCCAGCCCAAACGGCGTATTGCGTCATGCAGTACGCCGTTTTTGTTTTCCCCCTATGTGGCGCAGGCTGATTTACCACCCGGAAGTCAACTATGCACTGCGGCAAACGCTGGTGCTGTGTCTGCCCGTTGCCATTGGTCTACTTCTCGGTCATCTCAAGCAGGGCCTACTGTTCTCGCTGGTGCCCGCCTGTTGCAACATTGCCGGGCTTGATACGCCACATAAACGTTTCTTCAAGCGTCTGATCATTGGCGGCTGTCTGTTCGCAGGATGTAGCCTCGCCGTTCAGCTGCTGCTGGCGCGCGATGTACCTCTGCCACTGATTCTGACCGGGCTGGCGCTGCTGCTTGGCGTTACGGCGGAGATCAGCGCCCTGCACGGACGACTGCTGCCCGCTTCGCTGATTGCGTCCATTTTTACCCTTAGCCTGGCAGGGAATATGCCTATCTGGCAGCCGTTATTGATCTACGCGCTGGGAACATTATGGTACGGGCTGTTCAACTGGTGGTGGTTCTGGATGTGGCGCGAGCAGCCGCTGCGAGAATCGCTCAGTCTGCTTTACCGTCAGCTTGCGGACTACTGCGAAGCAAAATATAGCTTACTGACTCAGCATACCGATCCCAACACCGCGCTGCCGCCGCTGCTGACTCGCCAGCAAAAGGTGGTGGACCTGATTTCCCAATGCTACCAGCAGCTACACATGCTGGCGGCGAACCAGCACAATGACTATAAGCGCCTGCTGCGCGCCTTCCAGGTAGGGCTGGATTTGCAGGAGCATATCTCCGTCAGCCTGCACCAGCCGGAAGAGGTGCAGAAGCTGGTTGAACGCAGCCATGCGGAAGCGGTGATCCGCTGGAATGCCCAGACGGTAGCCGCACGCCTGCGCGTGCTGGCGGACGATATCCTCTATCACCGCTACCCTACCCGCTTCAACATGGATAAACAGATTGGCGCGCTGGAAAAAATTGCCGACCAGCACCCGGATAACCCGGTTGGTCAGTTCTGTGCCTGGCACTTCAGCCGCATTGCCCGCGTGCTGCGCTCCCAGCGCCCGCTGTACCCGCGTAACCTGATGGCCGACAAAGAACGCCGTCTGCCGCTGTTCCCCGCGTTAAAAAGCTACCTCTCTTTGCGCTCTCCCGCCCTGCGTAACGCCGCGCGTCTCAGCGTGATGCTGAGCATCGCCAGCCTGATGGGCGCGGCGCTGCACCTGCCAAAACCGTACTGGATCCTGATGACGGTGCTGCTGGTCACGCAAAACGGTTACGGCGCGACCCGGGTGCGAATTTTCCACCGAGCGGCGGGCACGCTTGCCGGGCTGGTAATTGCCGCCGTGGCCCTGCACTTCCACGCGCCGCAGGGCTGGGCGCTAACGGGCATGCTGATAGTGACGTTAGTGAGCTACCTGATTATTCGTCGCAGCTATGGTTGGGCAACCGTCGGCTTTACCATCACCGCGGTATACACCCTGCAAATCCTGACGCTTAATGGCGAAGAGTTTATTGTCGCCCGCTTTATCGACACCATCATTGGCTGCCTGATCGCCTTCGGCGGTATGATTTGGCTCTGGCCGCAGTGGCAGAGCGGCCAGCTGCGCCAGAACGCCCAGGCGGCGCTGGAGGCCGATCAGGAAGCTATCCGCCTGATCCTCAGCCCTGACCCACAGGCACCGAAGCTGGCCTACCAGCGCATGCGCGTCAACCAGGCGCACAACACGCTGTATAACACGCTGAACCAGGCGATGCAGGAGCCAGGCTTTAATTCACGTTATCTTGAAGACATGAAGCTGTGGGTCACCCACAGCCAGTTTATCGTCGAGCACATCAACGCCATGACGACGCTGGCGCGCGAGCACAACATGTTGACGCCCGATCTGGCGCAGCAGTACCTGGAGTCGTGTGAAATTGCCCTACAACGCTGCCAGCAGCGTCTGGAATACGATGAAGCGGGGAGCAGCGGCGAGGTCAACATTATGGAAGCGCCGGATTCGCTGTCCCACGGGCCGTTAAGCACCATGGAACAGCATCTCCAGCGAATTCTGGGGCACCTGAACACCATGCACACCATTTCGTCGGTGGCCTGGCGCCAGCGCCCACGGCACGGCGGCTGGTTAAAGCGGCAAACTAGCTAACAATTTTCGCGACGGCCTGGGCAAAGCGCTGCATGCCTTCATCGATATCCACTTCTTCCACCACCAGCGACGGCGCAAAGCGCATCACGTCCGGGCCGGCATTCAATACCATTACACCGACATCCGCTGCGGCATACAGGAAGTCGCGCGCGCGGCCTTTGTATTTCGCGTTCAGCTCAGCGCCAATCAGCAGGCCCATCCCGCGCACATCGCTGAAGACATCGTATTTCGCGTTAATCTGTTGCAGATGCTGAACAAAGCGCTCGCGCTTAGCACTGACGCCGTTCAGCACTTCCGGCGTGTTGATAATATCAAAGGCCGCACCGGCCACAGCGCAGGCCAGCGGGTTACCGCCGTAGGTAGAGCCGTGCGAACCCACGTGGAAAGCGCTGGCAATGTCGTTGGTCGTCAGCATGGCGCTCACCGGGAAGCCGCCGCCCAGCGCTTTGGCGCTGGTCAGAATATCCGGCGTCACGCCGTAGTGCATATAAGCAAACAGCGAACCGGTACGGCCCATGCCGCTCTGCACTTCATCAAAGACCAGCAGCGCCTGATGCTTGTCACACAGGTCGCGAAGCCCTTTGAGGAATTCCGGCGTTGCCGCCTGCACGCCGCCTTCGCCCTGAATCGGCTCCACCACCACCGCGCAGGTGTGGTCATCCATCACCGCTTCCACCGCGTGCAGATCGTTAAACGGCACGTGAACGATATCGGCAGGTTTAGGGCCGAAACCGTCGGAGTACTTCGGCTGACCGCCGACGGAGACGGTAAACAACGAACGCCCGTGGAAGGCGTTATGGAAGGCGATAATTTTCGTTTTGTACGGACTATGACGGGTTGACGCGTAGTAACGCGCCAGTTTAAAAGCGGTCTCGTTGGCTTCAGTACCAGAGTTCATGAACACCACGCGCTCGGCGAAAGTGGCGTCAACCAGCTTCTGGCCCAGGCGCAGCGCCGGTTCGTTGGTAAACACGTTGCTGGTGTGCCACAGGGTTTCGCCCTGGGTTTTCAGCGCCTCAACCAGCGCCGGATGACAGTGGCCCAGCGCCGTCACCGCGATACCGCCCGCAAAATCAACGTACTCTTTGCCTTGCTGATCCCAGACGCGACTGCCTTTTCCCTTCACCGGAATAAACTCCGCCGGTGCATAGATTGGCAAAATGACCTGATCGAAGGTCGCGCGGGTGATCGCAGGTTGTTTGGTTACCATGTCATGCCCTTCTTCAAACGATGCAGCAATGATTGTGAGAATCTATCCACAAAATATGCATAAAAAATCACATCATGGCAACTACTATCGCTGGAGAAAGTTGGCCAGTAGCTGGTGCCCTTGTTCGCTAAGGATGCTTTCCGGATGGAACTGGACGCCTTCCAGATCCCACTCGCGATGGCGGATCCCCATGATTTCCCCGCATTCACTGCGGGCGGTAACCTCAAAGCAGTCGGCCAGCGTATCGGGATCAACCAGTAAAGAGTGGTAGCGGGTAACGGTCAGCGGGTTATTCAAACCACGAAAAACGCCCTGCTGCTGATGGGTAATCGGCGACGTTTTGCCGTGCATGACCTGCCGTGCGCGAACGATGCGCGCGCCAAATGCCTGCGCGATGGCCTGATGGCCTAAACAAACGCCGAGGAGGGGAACGGTACCCGCGTAGTGGCGGATGACATCAAGAGAGATACCTGCCTCGTCCGGCGTGCAGGGGCCGGGTGAGATCACGATTTTTTCCGGCGCCAGCTTATCAATGTCATCAAGGGTGATGTCATCGTTACGTCTGACCACCACGCTGGCCCCCAGCTCGCAAAAATACTGGTAGAGGTTCCAGGTAAAGGAATCGTAATTATCAATCAGCAGGATCATGGCGGCTCCGGTCATTTATCTGCCGCCATTCTACCGAGAGTGGAGTGCTTTAGCGATACGGACGGCAGCCTCATGCCTGACGCCGCCCGGCGCAAATTATGGCAGTACTTTCGCCGACAGGATGACAATCGGTTTGGTCGGCACATTCTGGTATGGCCCAACGTTGTGGCTCGGCACCTGGGAGATTTTATCTGCCACGTCCATGCCCTTCACCACCTTGCCAAATACCGCGTAGCCAAAATCACGCTGGCCGTGGTCAAGGAAAGCGTTGTCGGCCACGTTAATAAAGAACTGGCTGGTTGCGCTATCTTTATCAGCAGTGCGCGCCATCGCGATGGTGCCGCGGGTGTTGCGCAGGCCGTTGTCGGCTTCGTTTTTAATTGGCGGGTTAGGCTGCTTCTGCTGCATCTGCTCGTTAAAGCCGCCGCCCTGAACCATAAAGCCTGGGATCACGCGGTGGAAGGTGGTGTTGTTGTAGAAACCGCTATTAACGTAGTTCAGGAAGTTTTCAACGGAAACCGGCGCTTTCTGGCTATCCAGCTGCAGCTCGATGTTGCCTGCGGAGGTGGTCAGCAGCACGTGCGGATTCGTGGTTGCTGCGAGAGCCGCAGGAGCCATCGCCGAGAGAGCAAAAACAGCCGCCACGGCCGCCAGAGTTGATTTGAGCATGAGAATTCCTTTAACAGGTGCAGTAGAGAAGCAAGTGGCTTGATTCTAAAGAGGGACAGCCCCTCAGGCCAGTGCTTTACCAAAGTTTACGCGGATGTAACGCTTATAATGAGCATGGTAAGAATTCACCCTTTCCATTTTGTGATCCAGATCACAATGAAAAGTGTAATACGCCAACGTTTGCGTAATAAAACTATGAATACATCACCTCAATGACTAAAATCTGCCCGCTCAGCGCAATGTCAATGCGCTTTACACAACTATTCACAGGCCAGTCATGACTAACAGCAACCGTATCAAGCTCACATGGATCAGCTTCTTCTCCTACGCCCTTACCGGTGCGTTGGTGATCGTCACCGGGATGGTGATGGGAAACATCGCCGATTACTTCAATCTGCCCGTTTCCAGCATGAGTAACACCTTTACCTTCCTGAACGCTGGGATCCTGATCTCGATTTTCCTCAACGCCTGGTTGATGGAAATCGTTCCGCTGAAAACGCAGCTGCGTTTTGGCTTCATCCTGATGGTGCTGGCGGTCATTGGTCTGATGACCAGCCACAGCCTGGCGCTGTTCTCCGCCGCCATGTTCGTACTGGGGCTGGTCAGCGGGATTACCATGTCGATTGGTACCTTCCTCATCACCCATATGTATGAAGGGCGTCAGCGCGGCGCACGTCTGTTGTTTACCGACTCCTTCTTCAGCATGGCTGGGATGATCTTCCCGATGCTGGCAGCCTGGCTGCTGGCCCGTACCATTGAGTGGTACTGGGTATACGCCTGCATTGGCCTGATCTACGTGGCTATCTTCGTGCTGACCCTCGGCTGCGACTTCCCGATTCTGGGTAAAAAAGCGCAGAACAACGACCAGCCGATCGTAAAAGAGAAGTGGGGCATTGGCGTGCTGTTCCTGTCCATCGCCGCGCTGTGCTACATCCTCGGCCAGCTGGGCTTTATCTCCTGGGTACCGGAATACGCCAAGGGCCTGGGCATGAGCCTCAACGATGCCGGCAAACTGGTCAGCGACTTCTGGATGTCTTACATGTTCGGTATGTGGGCCTTCAGCTTTATCCTGCGCTTCTTCGACCTGCAGCGTATCCTGACCGTGCTGGCCGGTATTGCCACCGTGATGATGTACCTGTTCAACCACGGCGAACCGCAGCACCTGGCATGGTTTATCCTGACTCTGGGCTTCTTCTCCAGCGCGATCTACACCTCAATTATTACGCTGGGCTCCCTGCAGACCAAAGTCGCCTCACCAAAACTGGTTAACTTTGTGCTGACCTGCGGCACCATCGGCACCATGCTGACTTTCGTGGTCACCGGGCCTATCGTTGCCCATAGCGGCCCGCTGGCGGCGTTGACGACCGCAAACGGCCTGTATGCCGTTGTATTCGTCATGTGCCTTATCCTCGGCTTTGTGAGCCGTCATCGTCAGCATGCGGTGAGTGCTTCTCACTAATCTGCCTCGCCCCTTTTCGCCGTGAAAAGGGGCGCATTTCCTTCCTCCAACTGCTGCGCTCCCTTTCCGTTGTAGGCCGGATAAGCAAAGCGCCATCCGGCGCTCTGTGGCACATTGCCGGATGGCGCTTTGCTTATCCGGCCTACAGGATGTGAACTGAGACTGCCTAAAGCCTCTTTCAATGCTAACAAACGTCCCCCTCTCCTTTCGCTTATTTTTCACCCTTTTCGTTCAAGAAACGCACAGCAAATAAAGTTGAGTATTTTCCGCAACTTACAAAAACACTTAAAAATCATCATCCTACTCATTAAGGGGTAGGCAAAGGCTAAATTGATTTGAATCAATAATCCCACTAGCTGAATCGTTAAGGTAGGCAGTATTAGAATAGAAATCGAGGCAAAAATGAGCAAAGTCAGACTCGCAATTATCGGTAATGGCATGGTCGGCCACCGCTTTATCGAGGATCTTCTCGATAAATCCGACGCCAGCCGGTTCGATATTACCGTCTTCTGTGAAGAACCCCGCATCGCCTACGACCGCGTACACCTCTCTTCCTACTTCTCACACCACACCGCGGAAGAGCTGTCGCTGGTGCGCGAAGGCTTCTATGAGAAACACGGCGTTAAAGTTCTGGTCGGCGAGCGCGCCATCACCATCAACCGTAAAGAGAAGGTGATCCATTCCAGCGCGGGTCGTACCGTCTTTTATGACAAACTGATTATGGCGACCGGCTCCTACCCGTGGATCCCGCCTATCAAAGGGTCTGAAACTCAGGATTGCTTCGTTTACCGTACGATTGAAGATCTGAACGCCATTGAATCCTGCGCGCGCCGTAGCAAACGCGGCGCGGTAGTGGGCGGCGGCCTGCTTGGCCTCGAAGCGGCTGGCGCGTTGAAAAACCTCGGCGTCGAAACTCACGTGATCGAATTCGCACCCATGCTAATGGCCGAACAGCTCGATCAGATGGGCGGCGAGCAGCTGAAGCGCAAAATCGAAAGCATGGGCGTGAAGGTTCACACCAGCAAAAACACTAAAGAGATCGTCCAGGAAGGCGAAAACGCGCGTAAAACCATGCGCTTCGCCGACGGCAGCCAGCTGGAAGTCGACTTTATCGTCTTCTCCACCGGTATTCGCCCGCGTGACAAGCTGGCTACCCAGTGCGGCCTGGAAGTCGCCCAGCGCGGCGGCATCATGATTAACGATCGCTGCCAGACCTCCGACCCGGATATCTACGCTATCGGCGAATGCGCCAGCTGGAAAAACCGCGTCTACGGTCTGGTGGCGCCGGGCTACAAAATGGCTCAGGTTGCCGTTGACCACATCCTCGGCAGAGAAAACAGCTTCCAGGGCGCGGATATGAGCGCCAAGCTGAAGCTGCTGGGCGTCGACGTGGGCGGCATTGGCGATGCGCATGGCCGTACGCCTGGCGCACGCAGCTACGTCTACCTCGATGAAAGCAAAGAAGTCTACAAACGCCTGATCGTCAGCCAGGACAACAAAACGCTGCTCGGCGCGGTACTGGTGGGCGACACCAGCGACTTTGGCAATCTGCTACAGCTGGCGCTGAACGCGATTGAGCTACCGGAAAACCCGGACTCGCTGATTCTGCCCGCGCATGCCAGCGGCGGTAAGCCATCTATCGGCGTGGATAAACTGCCGGACAGCGCGCAAATCTGCTCCTGCTTTGACGTGACCAAAGGCGACCTGGTCGCCGCTATCAATAAAGGCTGCCATACCGTCGCGGCGCTGAAAGCCGAAACCAAAGCCGGTACCGGCTGCGGCGGTTGTATCCCGCTGGTCACCCAGGTGCTCAACGCCGAACTGGCGAAACAGGGTATCGAAGTCAACCACAGCCTGTGTGAACACTTCGCCTTTACCCGTCAGGAGCTGTATCACCTGATTCGTGTTGAAGGCATTAAAACCTTCGGCGAGCTGCTGGCGAAATACGGCAAAGGCTACGGTTGTGAAGTCTGTAAGCCGACCGTCGGTTCCCTGCTGGCCTCCTGCTGGAACGAATACATCCTGAAGCCGCAGCATACACCGCTGCAGGATACCAACGATAACTTCCTCGCCAATATCCAGAAAGACGGCACCTACTCGGTCATCCCGCGCTCTGCGGGCGGTGAAATCACCCCGGAAGGGCTGGTGGCCGTGGGCCGTATCGCGCGTGAATTCAACCTGTACACCAAAATCACCGGTTCCCAGCGTATCGGCCTGTTCGGCGCGCAGAAAGACGACCTGCCGGAAATCTGGCGTCAGCTGATTGAAGCCGGCTTCGAAACCGGTCATGCCTATGCCAAAGCGCTGCGTATGGCGAAAACCTGCGTAGGCAGCACCTGGTGCCGTTATGGCGTCGGCGACAGCGTCGGCTTCGGCGTGGAGCTGGAAAACCGCTACAAGGGCATCCGTACGCCGCACAAGATGAAGTTTGGCGTATCCGGCTGTACCCGTGAGTGTGCGGAAGCGCAGGGCAAAGACGTCGGCATTATCGCGACAGAAAAAGGCTGGAACCTGTACGTCTGCGGCAACGGCGGCATGAAACCGCGCCACGCGGATCTGCTGGCGGCAGACCTCGATCGCGACACGCTGATCAAGTACCTCGATCGCTTTATGATGTTCTACATCCGCACCGCCGATAAGCTGACGCGTACCGCGCCGTGGCTGGATAACATGGAAGGCGGTATCGACTACCTGCGGTCCGTGATCATCGACGACAAGCTGGGCCTGAACGCCCATCTGGAAGAAGAGATCGCTCGCCTGCGCGACGCGTTTGCCTGTGAATGGACCGAGACGGTCAACGACCCGGCCGCTCAGGTTCGCTTCAAACACTTTATCAACAGCGAGCAGCGTGACCCGAACGTGCAGGTGGTTCCTGAACGTGCCCAGCACCGCCCGGCCACGCCGTACGAACGTATTCCGGTAACTCTGGTGGAGGAAAACGCATGAGCCAGTGGGTAAATATCTGCAAGATTGACGCGATTGTACCAGCTACCGGCGTCTGCGCCCTGCTGGGCGACCAGCAGGTGGCGGTGTTCCGTCCCTACGCCGACAATCAGGTGTTCGCTATCAGCAACATCGACCCGTTCTTCGAGTCGAGCGTGCTGTCCCGCGGCCTGATTGCCGAGCATCAGGGCGAACTGTGGGTCGCCAGCCCGCTGAAAAAGCAGCGCTTCCGCCTGCGTGACGGCCTGTGCATGGAAGACGAAAGCCATTCCGTCGCCCATTACGACGTTCGCGTCAAAGACGATATGGTACAGCTAAAGGCCCGATCGTTTTCGGCATAAGTAATAGCAAAAACTTATGACCTTAAGGGGGTAACAGCAGGAAAAATCGTATATTCCATACGATGTCTGCTGTTATCCTTACCCGCATTATTCATTCCCCGCATTTCTATTGTTCATTCCGTGAGGTTGCCCCGTGGATCACTTACCCATCTTTTGCCAACTGCGCGATCGCGACTGTTTGCTGGTCGGCGGCGGCGATGTCGCCGAACGCAAGGCACGTCTGCTGCTGGACGCGGGCGCCCGCCTGACGGTAAACGCGCGGGATTACGTTCCGCAGTTCCACGTCTGGGCAGATGCGGGAATGCTGACGCTTGTCGAGGGCGACTTCCAGCCAGCGCTGCTTGACCCTTGCTGGCTCGCGATTGCCGCCACTGACGACGACGCGGTAAACCAGCAGGTTAGCGACGAAGCGGAAGTACGCCGTATTTTCTGTAACGTGGTCGATGCCCCGAAAGCCGCGAGCTTTATCATGCCGTCGATTATTGACCGCTCGCCGCTGATGGTGGCCGTCTCCTCCGGCGGCACTTCCCCGGTGCTGGCGCGTCTGCTGCGCGAAAAGCTCGAGGCGATGCTACCTCAACATCTGGGCCAGGTGGCGCACTATGCCGGCCAGCTGCGCGCGCGGGTGAAAAAGCAGTTCGCCACCATGGGTGAGCGCCGCCGTTTCTGGGAAAAGCTGTTTGTGAACGATCGTCTGGCGCAATCGCTGGCGAACCAGGACCAGAAAGCAGTAGAAGACGAAACCGAGCAGTTGCTGAATACTCCGCTGGACCATCGCGGTGAAGTGGTGCTCGTGGGTGCCGGGCCGGGGGACGCCGGATTGCTGACGCTTAAGGGGCTACAGCAGATCCAGCAGGCGGACGTGGTCGTGTATGACCGTCTGGTTTCCGACGATATTATGAATCTGGTGCGTCGCGACGCCGATCGCGTATTTGTCGGTAAACGCGCGGGCTACCATTGCGTGCCGCAGGACGAGATCAACCAGATCCTACTGCGTGAAGCGCAACAAGGTAAACGCGTGGTACGTCTGAAAGGCGGCGATCCGTTTATCTTTGGTCGTGGCGGCGAGGAGCTGGAAACCCTATGCCAGGCGGGCATTCCGTTCTCAGTCGTACCGGGAATTACCGCGGCGTCCGGCTGCTCGGCCTACTCCGGTATTCCTCTCACCCACCGCGACTACGCCCAGAGCGTACGTCTGGTCACCGGCCACCTGAAAACCGGCGGCGAGCTGGACTGGGAAAACCTGGCAGCAGAAAAACAAACGCTGGTGTTTTATATGGGGCTGAATCAGGCCACTACCATCCAGCAGAAGCTCATTGAACACGGCATGCAGGCCGATATGCCGGTCGCTATCGTGGAGAACGGTACGGCTGTTAACCAGCGCGTCGTCGACGGCCCGCTGGCGCAGCTCGGCGAGCTGGCGCAGCAGATGGCCAGCCCGGCGCTGATTATCGTTGGGCGCGTCGTTGGCTTACGGAATAAGTTAAACTGGTTCTCCTACCATTAATCCGATTAGTGACTCTTTATACGTGCCATAATATTTTTATGGCTCGCTTATCATTGTTTTATTTCGTTTATTTTCAGGCGTTAGATTATTTAAAATTATCTATTAATAGATATAACAACGAACCGCGTTGACTCAACATTTAATTTTAAGTTTATATATTAGCGGCTTAATTCAATCATGTTTTAAAGCATACGGAATTATGCATAAATAAATTTTTTTAATTAAATGGGATTATAAATGAAAAACATGTTAAAAGCGGCAGCGGTACTGCTGGCGCTGTCTACCCTGACAGCTTGCACCGGTTCTATCCAGAACAAAAAAGATAATTGCTCATACGACTATTTACTGCACCCGGCTATTTCCATCTCTAAAATAATTGGCGGCTGCGGCGCTCCGGCACAAGTGAAATAAATAATATTTATTTCCAAAATAAAAAACCGGGAAATATCCCGGTTTTTTATTTATTGAAGCAGACAATTATGGCTTAGCCACAAAACCAATTGCGTCGTACACCGCCTTCAGCGTCTCGGAAGCACGCGCGCTGGCCTTTTCCGCACCCTCTTTCATGATCTTCTGCAGGAAGGCTTCATCATTGCGGTAGCGGTTATAGCGCTCCTGCAGCTCGCTCAGCATACCGGAAACCGCTTCGGCGACTTCCCCTTTCAGGTGGCCGTACATCTTGCCTTCGAAGTGTTTCTCCAGCTCCGGAATGCTCTGACCGGTGACGCCAGACAGAATATCCAGCAGGTTAGACACGCCCGCTTTCTCTTTCAGGTCATAGCGAATAACCGGCGGCTCTTCGGAATCGGTCATCGCACGTTTGATCTTCTTGACCACCGATTTCGGATCTTCCAGCAGGCCAATCACGTTGTTGCGGTTGTCATCGGACTTGGACATTTTCTTGGTCGGCTCCAGCAGCGACATCACGCGCGCGCCGGACTTCGGAATAAACGGCTCGGGTACTTTGAACACGTCGCCGTAGATGGCGTTGAAACGCTGGGCGATATCGCGGCTCAGCTCAAGATGCTGTTTCTGGTCTTCACCCACCGGCACCTGGTTGGTTTGATACAGCAGAATATCTGCCGCCATCAGCACGGGATAATCGAACAGACCGGCGTTGATGTTTTCCGCATAGCGCGCGGATTTGTCTTTGAACTGAGTCATACGGCTCAGTTCACCGAAATAGGTGTAGCAGTTCAGCGCCCAGCCCAGCTGCGCGTGTTCCGGCACGTGGGACTGTACGAAGATGGTGCTTTTTTCCGGGTCGATACCACAGGCCAGATACAGCGCTAAGGTGTCGAGCGTAGCTTTACGCAGCGCCTGCGGATCCTGGCGAACGGTAATCGCGTGCTGGTCAACGATGCAGTAGATGCAGTGATAGTCGTCTTGCATATTGACCCACTGACGCAGCGCACCCATGTAGTTACCGATTGTCAGTTCACCTGACGGCTGTGCGCCGCTAAATACGATGGGCTTAGTCATGTTCTGATTCCTGATTTTCACTGTTCGGAAGCCCAAGAGCGGGCAAAAGTTGGTTAAAGTGGTCGAAGACAACGTCCGGCTCGCTGAGCGCGATGGCTTCGCCATAGTTATAGCCGTAGGTCAGGCCGACGCAGGCGCAGCCCGCCGCTTTTGCGGCCTGAATATCGTTGCGTGAATCGCCAACAAACAGCAGCGCTTCCGGCGTAATGGAGAGCGTCTCAGCGACCTTCAGCAGCGGCTCCGGATGCGGCTTCTTGTTTTGCACATCATCGCCGCCAATTACCGCGGAGAAATAGCCGTCGATGCCCAACGATGCCAGAATCGGCGCCACGAAAGGCGTCGGCTTGTTGGTCACCACCGCCAGCGGCAGGCCACTGGCGTGCAGCGCAGCCAACGTCTGCTCAACGTGCGGGAACAGGAAGCTACCTTCTTCTGCGAATTCAGCGTAATAACGATCGAACAGGCGACGCAGCACGCGAAGCTGCTCATCCTGAGGAATATCGTGGCTATCGACGGACGGTTTCCCCTGCGCCGCACGCTGGGTAGCACGCTCCTGACGGGCCCAGTTGAGCGCCCGCTCCATCAGAATATCGGCACCGTTGCCAATCCAGGTGACCACGCGGTCTTCACCGGCAACCGGTAGTTCCAGCGCGTACAGCGCGCTATCCACCGCCGCCGTCAGCCCCGGTGCGCTATCGACTAACGTCCCATCGAGGTCAAACGCGACGCCGCGAATGCTTTGCAATTTATCCATGACTTACCTTTGCCAGCTCACTGCGCATTTCATCAATGACTTTTTTGTAGTCAGGTTGACCAAAAATCGCCGAACCGGCAACGAACATATCTGCTCCCGCCGCCGCGATTTCACTAATGTTGTTCACTTTAACACCGCCGTCGACTTCAAGACGGATGTCATAGCCAGATTCATCAATACGGCGACGCACTTCACGCAGCTTATCCAGCGTGTGCGGAATAAAGGACTGACCGCCAAAGCCTGGGTTCACCGACATCAGCAGAATGACGTCCAGCTTATCCATCACGTAGTCGAGATAGCTCAGCGGCGTGGCCGGGTTCAACACCAGCCCCGCTTTGCAGCCGTGCTCTTTGATCAGCTGCAGCGTGCGGTCAACGTGCTCGGAGGCTTCCGGGTGAAAGGTGATGATGCTGGCACCTGCGGCGGCGAAGTCCGGAACCAGGCGGTCCACCGGCTTCACCATCAGGTGTACATCGATAGGGGCGGTGATACCGTAGTCACGCAGCGCTTTCAGCACCATCGGCCCGATGGTCAGGTTCGGCACGTAATGGTTATCCATAACATCGAAATGAACCACATCCGCCCCGGCGGCCAGCGCACGCGCCGTGTCTTCCCCCAGGCGGGCAAAGTCGGCCGACAAAATTGAAGGGGCAATCAGGTACTGTTTCATCCGCATCTCCTCAGAGCCTATCCATTAGGGTCTTTAACGTTGTTTTTTATCCGGCGGGCGATACAGCGCGAGCAGCTCGTCCACCTTTTTACGCGTGCCGCCGTTGCGGCTAATGCTGCGTCGGACCTTCACGACGTGCATCTGCGTTGCGTTTTTATACCATTCCAGCGTGAGCGGCGTACGGTGGTTTGAGATAAGCACCGGTATTCGCTTCGCCATCAGTTCTTCAGCTTTCTGCGCCAGAACCTCCTGCTGCTGTAGGCTAAAGCTGTTGGTGTGGTAGGCCGTAAAATTCGCCGTCGCCGACAGCGGCGCGTACGGCGGGTCACAGTAGACCACGGCATTCTTCCCGGCGCGCTTCATACAGTCTTCATAAGACTCGCAGTAGAACTCGGCATTTTGCGCTTTCTCGGCAAAGTGACGCAGCTCGGCTTCCGGGAAGTAAGGTCTCTTATAGCGCCCAAACGGGACGTTAAACTCACCGCGCAGGTTGTAACGACACAGGCCATTGTAGCCGTGGCGGTTAAGGTACAAAAACAGCACCGCGCGACGGAACAGGTCGGTGCTGGCATTAAACTCTTCGCGGAACTGATAATAGCGCTCGGCGCTATTGGTCTCGGGCACAAACAGCGCCCGCGATTGCTCAACGTACTCATCGGCGCGTGTTTTAACGATTTTATAGAGCTCAATGAGGTCGCTGTTGATATCAGCCAGAATATAACGCGAAAAATCGGTATTCAGGAATACCGATCCAGCACCAACGAAGGGTTCAACCAGGCAATCACCTTTCGGCAGATGGCCTTGAATTTCATCGAGCAGCGGGTACTTCCCCCCTGCCCATTTCAAAAAAGCGCGATTTTTTTTCATGCGGCCTGACTACTTACACTCTCTCCGGCTGTGGAGAAAGCTCCGACAGCATCCTGCGCTTCTACGCCCCGCTCATACCCAATGGTACAAACGGGGCGGTTGCTAACGAAACGGCGATTACTTCAGATCCGATTGAACCTGATGCAGCGGTTTCGCCCACGGGTTTTTCGCCTGTACGTCGGCTGGCAGCGTGGTCACGGCGCGTTTGGCATCATCTTTCGATGCGTAGATACCGCTGACCAGAACATACCACGGCTGGCCGTTACGAGAGGTTTCATACACCACGTAGTTTTTCAGGTTCTCTTTCTTCGCCCAACCGTTCAGGTTGTCGTAGTTAGAAGAGGAACTGAGCTGCAGCGTGTAGTGCGAGCCTGAAGCTGATTTCAACGAACCGACATCGCCAGCGGATTTACCGGTTGCCGCTGCAGGGGCTGCCGTCGCGGCGGCGGTAGCTGCAGGTGCAGTGGTGGTGGTAGTCGCTGGTTTCGCCGTTTCAGCTGCCGGCGCTTTAGTCGGCGCAGGCGTTGCGGCCGTTACGGTTTGCTTCGGCGCAGTCGTCACCGGCTTCGCTTCAGCAGGTTTGCTTTGTGCCGTCGTCGTCTGCGTTTTCGCAGGGGCAACCGGCTGCGGTTTGGCTTCGATGACCGTGTGCTTACGTTCCGGACGCGGAGCGGTCGCAGTCTGACGCGGGGTTTCCGGTGCCGTTACCGCCGGACGTGCGCCGTTACGGATAGGAGCGACGGTCGCAGGTTCGGTCGGCAGCGTGGAATTGACCACGGCGTCATCAATCTGGCCCTGCTGCTGAGTCAGCGCATTATTCAGATCGCCCTGTACTTCTACGCGCTGCTGTCCGTCAGGCGCAGCGGTTTGCTGACCCTGGGTCGGCGTAGAGGAGATAGGCGGCAGAGAAACGTCCTGCTGCTGGTTCGCTTCCGGCGCAGGCTGGCTCTGGCTCACATTGGCCTGATCGACATTATCGCCGCCAGACAGAGAAATACTCTTCTCAGCAGAAGCTCTCTGATCGTTTGAAGACGGGGCTTTCAATGCCGAACCGATGCCGACGATCAGCACCAGCAGCACCACGACGCCCAGACCCATCATGATGTACTGACGAGAAGCAGGCTTACGCGGCGCGACATTTTTACGTTTACGCGGGCGGCGCTCTACGACTTCTTCTGCATCATCCTCATCGGATGGGTCAGAGTCCTCGTATTCGTCTTCCGGTTCAATTTCTTCACGTGCTTTGCGACTACGGGACGGACGACGCTCATCCGCATCAAGATCCACATCATCAAAGTTGATCTGTGGCTCGTTGTCACGATCGGAAGATTGACGAGAGCGACCAGTACGACGATCGCTGGGATCGGGTTTCAGCTCGTCTTCTGGTTTAAATTCATCCATTTAACACCCCACTAAAAGGCTTATGCCACGACAATTGCACATCACCTGAAGTTAAAACACCGCGCGAACGCGGCTAGACCTTTCTTATAGTTGCGCCTGCTGAGTATCAGCAATAGCGCCAAGAACCACATCGTGGGATACGCCACCGCGTACCTCACTTTTCCCGATAGCCAACGGCAGCACTAAGCGCATTTCGCCAGCCAGGACTTTTTTATCTCGCAGCATATGCGGCAGATAGGCTTGCGCCGTCATCTCCTGCGGACCGGTAACCGGCAGACCCGCACGTTTGAGCAGCGCGATGATACGCTGAGTATCCTGGGCGTCAAATTGACCCAATCGCTCAGCGGCATGAGCTGCCATCACCATACCTGCCGCCACGGCCTCACCGTGCAGCCAGTTGCCGTAGCCCATTTCGGCTTCAATAGCATGGCCAAACGTATGCCCAAGATTGAGTAAAGCACGTAACCCGGTTTCGCGCTCGTCGGCTGCGACAACATCGGCTTTCAGCTCACAACAACGGCGAATACAGTACGCCATCGCTTTTTCATCCAGCGCCATCAGCGCATCAATGTTGTTTTCCAGCCATTCGAAGAACGGTGCATCCAGAATGATGCCGTACTTAATGACTTCAGCCAGGCCGGAAGAGAGCTCGCGTTTCGGCAATGTTTTCAGGCAATTCAGGTCAACCACCACGGAGGCTGGCTGCCAGAATGCACCGATCATATTTTTGCCGAGAGGATGGTTGACCGCAGTTTTGCCGCCAACCGAAGAGTCCACCTGCGAAAGCAGAGTGGTAGGCACCTGGATAAAGCGCACGCCGCGCTGATAGCTCGCCGCAGCAAAACCGGTTAAGTCGCCAATCACGCCGCCGCCCAGGGCGACAAGAGTGGTATCACGACCGTGCGGTTTTTGCAGAAGCGCGGTGAAGACGGTATCCATCACAGCCAGGCTTTTGTACTGTTCGCCGTCCGGCAGAATGACGCTATCAACCTTCACGCCAGCCTGCTCGAGCACGGTTCGAACCTGGTCCAGATAAAGCGGTGCCAGCGTTTCGTTGGTGACCAGCATAACCTGATCGCCAGACTTGAGCGGTAAGAAGGAAGCTGGATCGTTAAACAAACCAGCCGCGATGGTAATCGGGTAACTACGTTCCCCGAGAGTTACTGTAAGCCTCTCCATAACGCGACGTCCACCTTAGTGACTTATATTCGCTGGCGTTCTACTTTTCTGGCCAGTATTAGTTGCTTTCCAGCATATGGATAATCTGGTTGGCGACAACTTTTGCGCTTTGATCGTCAGTGCGAATGGTGACGTCGGCAATCTCTTCGTACAGCGGATTACGTTCGTCAGCCAGCGCCTCGAGCACTTCACGCGGCGGCGTTTCGACCTGCAGCAGCGGGCGTTTTTTGTCACGCTGAGTGCGCGCTAGCTGTTTTTCAATGGTCGTTTCCAGGTAGACGACGACACCACGAGCGGAGAGACGATTGCGCGTTTCACGTGATTTTACAGAGCCACCGCCTGTTGCCAGAACAATACCCTGCTTTTCCGTTAACTCATTGATGATTTTTTCTTCGCGGTCACGGAAACCTTCTTCGCCTTCGACATCAAAGACCCAGCCCACGTCAGCGCCTGTTCGTTTCTCAATCTCTTGATCAGAATCGTAAAATTCCATATTGAGCTGTTGAGCCAGCTGGCGCCCAATGGTGCTTTTGCCGGCACCCATGGGCCCAACCAGAAAGATATTGCGTTTCTCTGCCATTTTTTTGGTACTACTAAGACTATTCGTTAATGATAAATCCGCGCCGCAGAACATCGCGCGTCGCAGGACATGAACTGAAACCTCTTATGCAATAGAGCGAGAGTCAGACTGAAAATTATCTCAATACTCCGGCTGGTTTGGCAACAGATTAAATCAGCAGACTACAGGAGAAGGAGCGGTGCGTACTGACACTCAAATCGGTACTCCTTGTATGCTAAATCTGGCCCCACGTCAAACTCGGGACACGCCTTCCCACTGAAATTCGCCTGATTCTTCTCTGCTATTGCGCAGAAATAATACGTGGCGTGATAAACACCACCAGTTCACGTCGTTCATTATCCTTACCATCTCGGCGAAAAAGATGGCCCAGCAACGGAATACCCCCAAGAAAAGGCACGCTGTCGCTGGCGTTTTTATTCTTTTGGGAAAAAATACCGCCTAACGCCAGCGTTTCACCGCTCTTCACTTCCACCTGAGTTTCAATCTCTTGCTTATCGATCGCTAACACTTCGCCATCCGCCTGTTGCAGCACCTGGCCCGGCATGTTTTCGCTGATGTGCAGCTTCAGCCGCACGCGACCGTTCTGTAACACCGTTGGCGTCACTTCCATGCCCAGCACGGCCTCTTTAAATTCAACCGACGTTGCGCCGCTTTCCCCACTCGAGACCTGATAAGGAATTTCACTCCCCTGTTTGATGCTGGCGGGCTGGAGGTGCGAGGCCAGCAGGCGCGGGCTGGCGATAATATCCACCTTCTGTTTCTGCTCCAGGGCGGAAAGCTCCAGCTCAAGCAGCCGACCATTGATGCGACCAATGTTGAACCCGGCGCGAGTGGTGGCGTCGGCTACCGAGAGATCGCTGCTCAACGTAGTGATTTTTCCTGCACCAACCACACCGTCCGCATCCGCAAGGCTCCACTTCACCCCCAGCTCACGCAGGCTGGTTTCATTAATTGTGACAATATGCGCAGCCAGCTCAACCTGACCGACGGGAATATCCATCTCCTTCGCCCAGGCGCTGAACGCCGGCAGATGTTCGCTATCGTCACGGACAATCAGGCGGTTAGTCCGTTTGTCGACGGTCAACGTCCCACGCGCACTCAGTAGTTTGCCTCCTGACTTTGCCAGCTCACCGGCATCGGCATAGTGCAGCACGATGCTACTGTGGCTCAGCGGCAGCCTCTGCTGACGCCGCGTTTGTTCCGCCAGCGCTCGGGCCTGCTTCTCTTCACGCCAGCGCTGCGAATAGACATAGAGCACGCCTCCTTCCTGATTCAGCACCAGCTCACTGCTGGTGATCACCGTCTGTAGCGCCTGCTTCCACGGCAGATTGCGCAGCTGAAGCGAGAGCGAGCCCTGTACGTCGGGGGCAATCACCAGATTTTTCTGCTCAAGGTCGGCCAGGCTTTGCAGCACCTGTGCCACCGGCACGTCATCCACCACCAGCGTGACGTTTTTCGCCGGACTTAGCAGCGGCAGAAGCAGCAGTATCAGCAGACTTATCCTTTTCATTATGGGTCGTTCCTTCTCTTTTCCATTGCCAGCGCTGCGGCTCGCAGCCCGTGCCAACATCCACCGTCAGCTCATCCGGCGTGAGGGTCGTTACGCGCCACCCGGTGTTCAGTACGGTGTCGTTTTCCAGACGTTGCCATACCTCGTCATCGCGCTGAACGAGGCCAATCGTCCGCCCATCCATGGCAATCGCTCCACGATAGCGCCAGAGATTGAGCTGCGCGCTGTGGCAGGGATCATCGACTGGCGCAAAGGGATCGCGCAGACCGCAAAGCAGCGGAACCACGAGGAGAATGCTGGGTAAGCGCTTAAGGTTCATCGTCATGCACCAGTCGCATGGTGAAACGCAGCGTGCCGTTTTCTCCAGTTAGCGCAAACGCAGCCACCTGCATATCGCGCTCCGCCAGCAACGAAAAGGTGCTAACAACCTGCAGCCACGGCGTATCGAGCACCAGCTCACCACCCTTGTCGGAAGGTTGCCAGCTCACCAGTTTGGCCCCAGCCTGCTGAAACGCAGCCGGAGAGAATGCGACGACAGGGGGCACAGTCGACTCCGCCCCTTCAGGCAGGACACGCAGAGGCATCAGCCGCTGCCACCCTGCCACGTACTGCGCATGCTGCCGCTGGCGGGCTTCATTTCCTTTCTCGAACGTCAGGTTGACCTGCTTCATCATGTAAAAGCACAGCCCGCAGCCCGCCAGCAGCGCCATTAGTCCGGTGAGACGCAGCGCGTTCAGCCTTGAGACCGCTCGCCAGCCATCAGGGAGTCGCATGCGCTCTCTCCTCATTAAGCTGAAAGCGCACCAGCCAACGTCCGGCGCTATCACGCTGAATTTTTCCCGGCTTCGCGGGCTGAAAACCGGGCACGGTCTCCAGGCGATGTTCAAGCTCCGTCAGCGCAGGAAAACGCGTCAGCGTTGCCGAGAGCGACAGCGTATGGTCACGGTAATCCAGCGCATTCAGCCACGCCTGAGCAGGCAAGCCCTCTGCCAACGTCATGAGACGGGCGGACCACGCGCGTGTTTCCTGTCGGCGAGCCTGTTTTTGTGCATTCCGCACCTTCTGCTTTTCCCGTTCCGCCTGCTCACGTTCACGTAGTATCAACCGCTGGGCTATCTGCCGCTCTGCAGCAATATGCATGTCATTCACCGCCTGTACCGCTTTTCCGTTCAGCCAGCAGGACAGCACCACAACGGCTCCACACAGCCAACATGCCGCTATGCCCGTGCCCCAGCGGCGAAGGTGCTGATAAAAACGGATCCGCCGCCATGGCAGAAAGTTTACGGTCTGGATCATCACATCACCGTTCCCATCGCCAGCCCAATCGCTACCGCAAAGGCATCGCCACAGACCGGCAGCGGCGGCTGCTTTTGCGTTATGGCACTCCAGGGGTCGAAATAAGGGTATGGCGTTTCCTCTGCCGTGCAGCACACCAGCCGCGGCGAGGTAATGCCCAGCCGTTCCCCCAGCATGGCGACCTCATGCAGCGCACAGCTACCCCATCGCTCCCGGCTGGCCCAGAGCCACTGTGCGTCGTCGCGCCACAGCAGCACGGTATCCGCTTCTGCTAGCTGCGGCATAAAAGCCCGCAGCGCACAGGCATCCGGCGTAATCGCGACCACCTGAAGGCGCAGACGGCGTGACAAATGCTGTAGCCGTGCGACGTCACGCTGCTGCGCGGCGGTAACATTCCAGTCGCCTTGTGGCTCTGCCAGGTGGTAATCAAAACACAGCGCCTCCGCAGGCATCTCCAGTTGCTGCGACATCGCGCTGGCAATCCATTGGTTTTGCTCATTTTCTCGCAATGCGATCGCGGCACGAGGAAGGTTTTTTTGTAACGTTCTATTGGCAGGAAACGCGATGCTTACCGCATGCTGCCAGGGGAGTTCACGGCGCCACGGCGTAAGGGCGGCGAGCAGAGCATCGTCATCGGGGGAAGCAAGCGGCAGTAGCCACCAGCGGCGCAGCGACCAGCCCAGGCGGGCGCGCTGGAGGGCAACGATAAAGATATTATCTTGCTTAATATGGAGACCCATTTGCCAACAGTTGAAAGCCATTTCACGATTATCCTTACGTCACCGCCGGGTGACGGCTATATCAATGAATCAGGCTTGCCTTTATACTACCGCGCGTTTGTTTATAAACTGCCCAAATGACACTCAATGGGAAATCTCCGGTGAAGTTCGTAAAGTATTTATTCATCCTTGCAGTCTGTTGCATTCTGCTGGGAGCAGGCTCGATTTATGGCCTCTACAAATATATTGAGCCGCAGCTGCCAGACGTCGCTACGCTCAGAGACGTGCGCCTGCAGGTGCCCATGCAGGTCTATAGCGCAGATGGCGAGCTCATCGCACAGTACGGTGAGAAACGCCGTATTCCGATGACTCTCAACCAGATTCCGCCACAGATGGTAAAGGCGTTCATTGCCACCGAAGATAGCCGCTTCTATGAGCACCACGGGATTGATCCCATTGGTATCTTCCGTGCGGCCAGCGTCGCGTTGGTGAACGGTCACGCCTCTCAGGGGGCCAGTACCATCACCCAGCAGCTAGCGCGTAATTTCTTCCTCAGCCCTGAAAAGACGCTGATGCGTAAAATTAAGGAAGCATTCCTGGCCATTCGCATCGAGCAGTTGCTGAGCAAAGATGAAATTCTTGAGCTGTATCTGAACAAGATCTACCTCGGCTACCGCGCTTACGGCGTGGGAGCGGCAGCGCAGGTTTACTTCGGTAAACCTGTCGACCAACTGAGCCTCAGCGAAATGGCGGTTATTGCCGGTCTGCCGAAAGCGCCGTCGACCTTCAACCCGCTATACTCGCTGGACCGTGCCACCGCACGTCGCAACGTTGTGCTGTCGCGTATGTTGAGCGAGGGGTATATCACCCAGGCCCAGTACAACCAGGCGCGCAGCGAAGCCATTGACGCCAACTATCACGCGCCAGAAATCGCCTTCTCCGCGCCGTACCTCACCGAGATGGTGCGTCAGGATATGGTGAAAAAGTACGGCGAACAGGCCTACGAAGACGGCTATCGCGTTTACACCACCATCACGCGTAAAAATCAGCAGGCGGCCCAGCAGGCGCTGCGTAATAACGTGATGGATTACGATATGCGCCATGGCTATCGCGGCCCGGCCAACGTGCTGTGGAAAGCGGGTGAAGCCCCCTGGGACAGTCAAAAAATTCGGGCCTCGCTGCGGCCGCTGCCGTCTTACGGCCCGCTGCTGCCCGCCGTGGTGACAGCCGCCAATCCGCAGGAAGCAACCGTGGAACTGGCCGACGGCACCTCGGTGTCGTTAAGCATGGAAGGTATGCGCTGGGCGCGTCCTTATCGCTCCGATACCGCACAGGGCCCAACCCCGCGTAAGGTGACGGACGTCGTACAGGCCGGTCAGCAGATTTGGGTACGTCAGAACGGTGACAGCTGGTGGCTGGCACAGGTACCGGACGTCAATTCCGCGCTGGTGTCGCTTAACCCGAAAAATGGCGCCATCATCGCGCTGGTCGGGGGTTTCGACTTCAACCAAAGCAAGTTCAACCGTGCGACTCAGGCGCTGCGTCAGGTCGGTTCCAATATCAAGCCCTTCCTTTACACCGCCGCGATGGATAAAGGCCTAACGCTGGCCAGTATGCTCAACGACGTGCCAATCTCACGCTGGGATGCCGGTGCCGGTTCCGACTGGCAGCCGAAAAACTCCCCGGCGCAGTACGCCGGCCCTATTCGCCTGCGTCAGGGGCTGGGGCAGTCGAAGAACGTGGTGATGGTACGCGCGATGCGGGCGATGGGCGTGGATTATGCGGCGGAATATCTGCAGCGCTTTGGCTTCCCGGCGGAAAATATTGTGCATACCGAATCGCTGGCGTTAGGTTCTGCCTCATTCACGCCGCTGCAGGTGGCGCGTGGCTACGCGGTAATGGCGAACGGCGGCTTCCTGGTTGACCCTTATTACATCAGCAAAATTGAAAACGACCAGGGCGGCGTGCTGTTTGAAGCGAAGCCGAAAATTGCCTGTGCCGAGTGCAATCTGCCGGTAATTTACGGTGATACGCCGAAGTCGAACGTGCTGGAGAATCAGGACGTAGAAGATGTCGCTATCTCGCAGACCCCGCAAAACTCCACCGTTCCAATGCCGGAACTGGAGCAGGCAAACCAGCAGTTGGTGGCCCAGAGCGGCGGTCAGGAATACGCGCCGCATGTGATCAACACCCCGCTGGCGTTTCTGATTAAGAGCGCGCTGAATACCAACATCTTCGGCGAACCGGGCTGGCAGGGTACCGGCTGGCGCGCAGGCCGCGATCTGGGTCGCCGCGATATCGGCGGTAAGACCGGGACCACCAACAGCTCGAAGGATGCCTGGTTCTCCGGCTACGGGCCGGATGTGGTGACCTCAGTATGGATTGGTTTTGACGACCACCGTCGCGATCTGGGACGCACAACCGCCTCTGGCGCGATCAAAGATCAGATTTCCGGTTACGAAGGCGGCGCAAAAAGCGCGCAGCCAGCCTGGGATGCGTTTATGAAGCAGGTGCTGGCTGGCGTACCAGAGCAGCCGCTGACGCCGCCGCCGGGCGTGGTGACGGTCAACATTGACCGCAGTACCGGGCAGCTCGCCAACGGAGGCAGCAGCCGCCAGGAGTACTTCATTGACGGAACGCAGCCGACGCAACAGGCGGTTCACGAGGTGGGGACGGAAGTGATTGATAACGGGGAAACCCACGAGCTGTTTTGATGCCGTAGCGGGCATTCCGCCGCCCATCAGACGAATAAAAAAGGCGCCAGCGGCGCCTTTTTTATGACAATCGGCCCTGGGCTTTTAGCCATTCGCGCAACAGGAACAGCGCGCTGACGTTACGCGCCTCGTTAAAGTCTGGATCGTCGAGCAAATCCATCAGGTTAGCCAGCGGCCAGCGCACCTGCGGCAGCGGCTCCGGCTCATCGCCCGGCAGCGATTCCGGGTACAAATTTTCCGCCACCACGATGTTCATTTTGCTGGAGAAGTAGGACGGTGCCATGCTCAGCTTTTTCAGGAACGTCAGTTCATGCGCGCCAAAACCCACCTCTTCTTTCAGCTCGCGGTTTGCCGCCTGCATCACCGTTTCGCCCGGGTCAATGAGCCCTTTGGAAAAGCCCAGCTCATAGGATTCGGTGCCGACGGCATATTCACGAATCAGAATAATGTGGTCGTCGACAATCGGCACAATCATTACCGCTTCACGTGAGGACGGTTTCATACGTTCATAAACGCGACGAACGCCGTTGCTGAATTCCAGGTCAACGCTTTCCACATTAAACAGGCGTGATTGCGCCACGGTTTCAACATGAAGGATGGTAGGTTTCTGTAATGATTTGCTCATTGGGCCGGATCTTTGCAGTGGTGACTTTTATCATTGTGCGATAGCGATGAGGTTCCGGCAATGTATAAAGCGTTTTATTTACATCATCGTAACCTTTACCTGCCTATCTCTCATTTTCAGATAAATGTCAAGAGCTTGAATTGCAATTGAGAATTTACTGATACTCGTCAGAGGATGGGTTTGTTATGCTTACGTTTTGCGAGAGTCTATAAACTCTTTATAGTACCTCTGTAATACGTGCCGATGGTTAATAAGAAAAGCGGGCGACTCAAGAGACCTCTAAGAAAAAGTATGATGGGAAAAGCATGGGCACATTGATGATCTTTACCGTAGCGATACTGATCTGCGCCGTGCTGGTCGGTTGGCTCTTTCGTAAAAGGACAAAACGCCTTCAATTACCGTGGCTGCACCTTTTTCCTGGCGCAACCACGCGAAAACTGACCGACGAAGAGCGCCAGGGCGTTGAAAACTATCTGGGCGATCTGAACCGCGATTTGCAGGTTCCGGCGTCCGGCTCGACGATCGCGCCAACGGCGCTAACCCTCAACGCGCAAAGCGGCACCGTGTTCACGCTGACCCGCTCCATCACGCGCTATGGCATTACGACCGACGATCCGAATAAATGGCGCTATTTCCTCGACTCCGTGGAAGTGCACCTGCCGCCGTTCTGGGAACAGCATATTAACGATGAAAACAGCATTGAGCTTATCGTCACCGACGATATGCCGCTGGTCATCGGGCTCAACGGCCATTCACTCAAATCTTACTCGCAAGAGAGCCAGAATTTCGCGCTGGAGTCGACCACCTCGACGCAAGCCTCCATTCGCGGCGAAGAAAGCGAACAAATTGAACTGCTCAACATTCGCCAGGAAACCCATGAAGAACACGCGCTCAGCCGCCCCGACGGGCTGCGCGAGGCGCTGCTGATTGCCTCGGCTTTTTTGCTATTTTATTGCAGCCTGATTGCTCCTGCGGTATTTACCCCGTGGGTGCTGGGCGGAGCGCTGCTGCTGCTCGCTGGCGGGCTATGGGGACTCTTTGCTCCCCCCACCAAGTCCTCTCTGCGCGAGATCCACTGCCTGCGCGGCACCCCTAAGCGTTGGGGCCTGTTTGGTGAAAACGATCAGGAACAGATCAACAACATCTCGCTCGGCATTATCGACCTCATCTATCCGCGTCACTGGCAGCCTTTTGTCGCACAGGATCTGGGGCAGAAAACGGATATTGATATCTACCTTGACCGGCACGTGGTCCGTCAAGGGCGTTTCCTCTCGCTGCATGATGAAGTCAAAAACTTCCCGCTTCAGCACTGGTTGCGCAGCGCAGTCATTGCCGGCGGCGCGTTGCTGGTGGTGGTCATGATGTGGGTGAGCGTGCCGCTGAATATGCCGTTTAAGTTTACGATTTCATGGCTGAAAGGCGCCCAAACCGTAGAAGCCAAAGACGTTCGCCAGTTAGCGCAGGCCGGCGTACGCGTAGGCGACACGCTGCATCTGAGCGGCATCGGGATGTGTAATATTCACTCACCGGGCACCTGGACGGCGCAGGAAAGCTCGCCGTTCCTGCCGTTTGACTGTTCACAGATTATCTGGAACGACGCGCCGCGTCTGCCGCTGCCAGAATCCGAAACCGTCAGCAAAGCCACGGCGTTGGTGCAAGCGGTCAATCGTCAGCTGCATCCTTCTGCGGACGATGACTCTCATGTCAGCGCAGCGCTGCGCTCTGCCATTCAGAAATCCGGGATGGTCCTGCTGGATGACTTTGCCGATATTGTGCTGAAAACGAAAGATCTGTGTTCAGCCGCCGACGACTGCGTGCGGCTGAAGAATGCTCTGGTCAACCTTGGCAACACCCGCGACTGGGATGCGCTCGTTAAGCGCGCCAACTCCGGCAAGCTCGACGGCGTTAACGTCCTGCTGCGCCCGGTCAGCGCCGAATCGCTGGATAATCTGGTAGAGACCTCCACCGCGCCGTTTATCCTGCGCGAAACCGCGCGCGCGGCGCAGGCGCTCAATAGCCCGGCACCGGGTGGCTTCCTCATTACCAGCGATGAAGGTAGCGACTTTGTGACCCAGCCGTACCCAACCACCAGCCTGTATGACTATCCAGCCCGCGAGCAGTGGAACGAGTTCCAGCGTCTGGCGGGTATGCTGATGCACACCCCGTTCCACGCCGAAGGCATCGTGACGAATCTCTATACCGACGCCAACGGTACCCAGCATATCAACCTGCACCGTATGCCGGACAGCAGCGGGCTGTGGCACTATCTGGCCACCACGCTGCTGATGCTGGTGATGATTATCTGCACAATTTACAACGGCATTCAGGCGCTGCGCCGCTATCATCGCCATCGGGAACGTCTGGCCGAAATTCAGAAATACTATGAAAGCTGCATCAACCCGGTTCTGCTTTCATCACCGGATGACTTTAAGTCCGATTTCCCGACCCACTAGCCGCCTCACAAGTCGCGACGGAGTTATGTTACTCTGTCGCGCATTTCTTCCGTCTGGAGACTCAGCATGCATTTCGACATCGCCTGGCAAGAGGTTGATACCGTACTTCTGGACATGGACGGCACGCTCCTCGACCTCGCCTTCGACAGTTATTTCTGGCAAAAACTGGTGCCGGAAACCTACAGCACAAAGCATGGCATCAGCCTGCAGGCGGCTCGGGAAGCCATCCGCCAGGAATACCACGCGGTGCAACATACGCTAAACTGGTACTGTCTGGACTACTGGAGCGAGCGGCTGGGTCTGGATATCTGCTCGATGACCAGCGAGCAGGGGCCGCGCGCGGTGCTGCGCGATGATACCGTCCCCTTCCTGGATGCGCTGAAGGCCAGCGGCAAACGCCGTATCCTGCTGACCAACGCGCATCCGCACAACCTTGCGGTGAAGCTGGAACACACGGGTCTCGACGCACACCTTGATTTATTACTTTCCACCCATACATTTGGTTATCCGAAAGAGGATCAGCGGTTATGGCAGGCCGTGGCGGAAAAGACGGGACTGGAAGCCGAACGTACGCTGTTCATCGACGATAGCGAAGCGATTCTGGATGCCGCCGCACGCTTTGGGATTCGCTATTGCCTCGGCGTCACTAACCCCGATTCGGGCATGGCGGAAAAAGCGTATCTACGTCATCCCGCACTTAACGATTACCGTCGTCTGATCCCCTCACTGCACGTGAAGGAGTGACCATGAAAGAGAAGCCCACTGACGGCGTCAGGCTGGATAAGTGGCTCTGGGCCGCGCGTTTTTATAAGACCCGCGCCCTGGCACGCGAGATGATTGAAGGCGGTAAAGTTCACTATAACGGGCAGCGTTCCAAGCCCAGTAAAGTTGTCGAACTGAACGCACAATTGACGCTACGTCAGGGAAATGACGAACGCACCGTGGTGGTGAAAGCCATTACCGAGCAGCGCCGCCCGGCGACGGAGGCCGTCGCGCTATATGAAGAGACGGCAGAAAGTATCGAAAAGCGCGAAAAAGTTGCCCTGGCGCGCAAGCTGAATGCGCTGACCATGCCGCATCCGGACAGACGGCCGGATAAAAAAGAGCGGCGCGACCTGATGAGATTTAAATACGGCGACAGTGAATAACTGCCACCCCAAGAGAGAAAATTATGACTCAACACGATCAATTACATCGCTATCTGTTTGAAAACTATGCCGTACGTGGCGAACTGGTCACCGTATCCGAAACGCTCGAACAGATTCTGGCAGGCCACAACTACCCGCAGCCGGTGAAAAACGTGCTGTCGGAGCTGCTGGTTGCCACCAGCCTGCTGACCGCGACGCTGAAGTTTGAAGGTGATATCACCGTTCAGCTGCAGGGCGATGGCCCGATGACGCTGGCGGTGATCAACGGTAACAACCACCAGCAGCTGCGCGGCGTGGCCCGTGTGCAGGGTGAGATTCCAGAAGATGCCGATCTGAAAACACTGATCGGCAACGGCTATCTGGTCATTACCATTACCCCAGCCGAGGGTGAACGTTATCAGGGCGTAGTCGGTCTGGAAGGCGATACGCTGGCGGCATGCCTCGAAGATTACTTCCAGCGTTCCGAACAGCTGCCTACCCGTCTTATTATCCGTACCGGTGAGTCTGAGGGTAAACCGGCCGCGGGTGGGATGTTACTGCAGGTGATGCCCGCGCAGAATGCCCAGCCGGACGACTTCGACCATCTGGCGGCGCTGACCGACACGATTAAAGCCGAAGAGCTGTTCACGCTGCCGGCCAACGATGTGCTGTGGCGCTTGTACCACGAAGAAGAGGTCACGCTGTACGACCCGCAGAGCGTAGAGTTCAAGTGCACCTGTTCTCGCGAACGCTGCGCTGGCGCGCTGAAAACGCTGCCGGATGAAGAGATCAACAGCATTCTGGAAGAAGAAGGCGAGATCGATATGCACTGCGACTACTGCGGTAGCCACTACGTGTTTAACGCGATGGATATCTCCGAGATTCGTAATAACGCTTCTCCGGCGGATCCGCAGGTGCATTAATTCTGCCGTCCGGGACGTAGACCTGATAAGCATAGCGCCATCAGGCACAATCATGCTGAGTGCCGGATGGCGGCGTAAATGCCCTGTTCGGCCTATTCCACCTGAAATAACATAACGCGGAGGTTTAGCGCCGATACTCCAGCACCACCGTTTCATCCCCCAGCGTCATATCCTGCCAGAGCTTCGGCTTCGCGCCCACTTTGCCCTCTTCCACCGCCCGCAGCAGCTTCTCTTTATTCACTCCCGCAGGTAGCGTTGCGCTCGCCTTAAACTCCCAGCCTTTTGCCCCCAGGCCAAACACCAGCACGGTGCGATCGCCAAAAGCATACAGCACCTGCTCCCGCTGACCGTCACCGTTAAGATCCTGACTGACCAGCACGCAGCTATCGACGTCGCTGCAGGATTCCACCAGATAGCGCCGTTCAATAATTGCCGCCCACAGCGCGGCGTCCGGCGACTGGCTGCCAGCGGCCACGACGACGTTTTTCGCCAGCATCGGCGGCGTCAGTTTTTCCGTTGGGTTGAGATCGCCATTGAGCAGCCGCGTCAGTTGCCTCTGTCGCCTGGCATCCTGGGTAAATTCCGGATCTTTTTGCAGCGTCAGCAGCGCTTCACGCCCCGGTTTACCGCTGTGTGAAAGCATATATAGGCTGACCTGATCGGCGTTAATTTTGCCCTCATGATAGCGCGACATATGGCTATTCACGCTAATGCGCCAACTGTCGAGAACCGGGGTATAGATCAGCCCCAGTATGACCAACGACAGCAGTGATACGGCCAAATGCACCTGCCCCATCAGCAGCGACGGATCTTCCCGGCGGCGCAGCAAACTCAGCACATAGCCCAGTGACCAGACCAGCAGCACCACAACCACCAGCGTGCCGTGCAGACGCTCCGACGTCCAGCCATACTGCCCGATTCGCACCCACAACGCCCAGCCGGCAATCGCCACATAGACCGGTGTAAGCATCATCGCCGTCATGATGAGATAGCGCAGCGGTCGTGGATAGCCGAGTTGCGGCTGTTGCGGCTGCCAAACCATCGCCGTCAGCAACAGCTGACTCAGCGCTAAGGTTAGCAGCAGCAGCGCGGCAGACACGCGTTGAGAAATCACCGCCAGCCCGGTAAACGCCAACGTGACGAGGAACAGAATAGCCAGCAGCGAAACCAACGGCAGCAGACCGGTGGCGAGCAGCGTCAGCAGCTTATGAATGGCTGTCACCAGACGCACATTCTGCCGCGCCAGAATCACCGTCAGCGCCGTCACCAGGCCAATAACGAGGTAAATGAACCATTCCGTTTCAAAGAACAGCTGGGAGAAGAAGGTGATATTTGCCAGTTCAAACAACCCGCTCCACAGCAGGAAGATGAGCCAGACCAGACCATTAGCGACACCAATCAGCAGCAGCGTCAGGGCGTTCTGCCACTGTTGGTCATAGAAATGCACATAGCGATAACTCCCCGGATGGGGATGCAGCTGAAACTGTATCCACGGCAAAATCATCAGCGCCATCAACAGTAGACACCAGCCGTAGCGGAACAGGGCATCATACTGCCGCCATGCATCATCACCGCTAAGGTTGCTTTTCAGCCATCCGCTCATGCCAAGGACAACCGCCAGAATGAGCGCCAGCCAGCCCCACAGCGCGCGTTGGCGAAACGAGATGACGCTAAACAGCAGCACAGAAGATAATGCCAGGCTGCCGGGCAATCCATAAAATATCCACCAACTGTGGTGTGGAATAAGTTCTGTCACCAGCAAGTAGCACAGCAATCCTTGTACGACGCCGGTGAGCACCATCCCCCAGCGGGTTGGTGAGGAAAGCGGTGTCACAGTATCCATTTCAGTGTCCCTGCTTCAGGATAGGGTAAATACAGTATCTCATTGAACGAAACAGAAGCGAAATACCGCCTGCCGACAGGCGAGGTGAATCGATTTTTGTTCTGAAAGCATTACGTAATTTTCTTTCATAAATGCGATTACATTCACATTTATGCCGTCAATTAAACCATTTTGTAACCATTTAAGAACATTCGCGCCAAATACGCGGTATTTCCTGTCATAATCCCTGTCGCTTCGTGACAGGAGTCACAATGTTTTCGTAAGTAAGACGTTTGTCGGGATACGTAAATCTATGAGCCTGGTCGCGGTCAACACCCCTAAAATACCCATAGAATTTATGGTAGTACATATTGGCTAAGGAGCAGTGAAATGCGCAACGGTATAACCCCGCAGGACCTCAAGGCTTATGGTATTAACGACGTACAGGATATCGTCTACAACCCCGATTACGATACATTGTATCAAGAAGAACTCGATCCTAACCTGGAAGGTTATGAGCGTGGTGTACTGACGAACCTGGGAGCAATTTCTGTCGATACCGGTATCTTTACCGGCCGTTCTCCAAAGGACAAATACATTGTTCGCGATGATACGACCCGCGATACGGTGTGGTGGTCTGATAAGGGTAACGGGAAAAATGACAATAAGCCTCTGTCACCTGAAATCTGGCAACATCTGAAAGGCCTGGTGTCAGAACAGCTGTCCGGCAAACGCCTGTTCATCATTGACGCCTTCTGCGGCGCTAACGAAGACACGCGTCTGTCCGTCCGTTTTATCACCGAGGTGGCCTGGCAGGCGCACTTCGTCAAAAACATGTTTATTCGCCCGACCGATGAAGAACTGAAAACGTTTAAACCAGACTTTATCGTCATGAACGGCGCGAAGTGCACCAACCCGCAGTGGAAAGAACAAGGCCTCAACTCGGAAAACTTTGTCGCGTTTAACCTGACGGAGCGTATTCAGCTGATTGGCGGGACCTGGTACGGCGGCGAAATGAAAAAGGGGATGTTCTCCATCATGAACTACCTGCTGCCGCTGCAGGGCATTGCCTCCATGCACTGCTCCGCGAACGTGGGCGAGAAAGGAGATGTCGCCGTATTCTTCGGCCTCTCCGGCACCGGTAAAACCACCCTGTCTACCGACCCGAAACGTCGTCTGATTGGCGATGACGAACACGGCTGGGATGACGACGGCGTGTTTAACTTTGAAGGCGGCTGCTACGCCAAAACCATTAAGCTGTCGGAAGCGGCTGAGCCGGATATCTACCACGCCATTCGCCGTGATGCGCTGTTGGAAAACGTGGTGGTGCGTGAAGACGGCAGCATCGACTTCGATGACGGTTCCAAAACCGAGAACACCCGCGTTTCCTACCCGATTTATCACATCGACAATATCGTCAAGCCGGTGTCAAAAGCGGGCCACGCAACCAAGGTTATTTTCCTGACTGCCGATGCGTTCGGCGTGCTGCCGCCGGTTTCTCGCCTCACCGCCGACCAGACGCAGTATCACTTCCTGTCTGGTTTCACCGCGAAACTGGCGGGTACCGAGCGCGGCGTTACTGAGCCGACGCCAACCTTCTCCGCCTGTTTCGGCGCGGCGTTCCTGTCGCTGCACCCAACGCAGTATGCGGAAGTGCTGGTAAAACGCATGCAGGCGGCGGGCGCTCAGGCCTACCTGGTGAACACCGGCTGGAACGGCACCGGCAAACGTATTTCCATCCAGAATACGCGCGCCATCATTGATGCCATCCTCGACGGTTCGCTGGACAACGCTGAAACCTTCACCCTGCCGATGTTTAACCTGCAGATCCCAACCGCGCTGCCGGGCGTCGACACCCACATCCTCGATCCGCGTAATACCTACGGTTCGCCGGAGCAGTGGCAGGAGAAGGCCGAAACGCTGGCGAAGCTGTTTAAAGAGAACTTTGAGAAGTACACCGATACGCCTGCCGGCGCCGCGCTGGTGAGCGCAGGTCCGCAGCTGTAACTCAGCGTGTCTAGGCCGGATAAGGCGTTACGCCTCCATCCGGCAACGAACCGCACCGTGCCTGATGGCGCTACGCTTATCAGGCTTACAGGTCGTTCAAGCGCCAAAACAAAAACCGCCGGGGTTTTCCCCAGCGGTTTTTTTTAGCTTTCTTTGCTGCCCGATGGCATCTGGCCTGCCGGTATCGGCAGCCAGGCGCGAATCAACAGCCCGCCCCGTTCGCTGGTGTCTAATTCCAGCAGCCCGTTGTGGTTATCAATAATGCGCTGCACAATCGCCAGCCCCAATCCGGTGCCGCTGATGGTACGGGCGCTATCGCCACGCACAAAGGGCTGGAACAGATGCTTGCGCTGTTCGGGCTTAATACCCGGACCGTCATCCTCCACCTGGAACCAGGCGCGATGCGCTTCACGGCCGCTGCTGACTTTAATCCAGCCGTTACCGTAACGGGCCGCGTTCACCACCATATTCGCCAGCGCGCGTTTGATGGACAGCGGATGCACACGCACCGGGATATCGCCATCCAGCAGATTGGTTTCGATTTCTCGCTCGTAGCCGCTTTCCGCCGCAATCACCTCGCCGAGAACGGTATTGAGATCGATAAACTCCAGCGGCATCTCCTGGCCGGTACGCAGGTAATCAATAAACTGCTCGATGATGGCGTTGCACTCTTCGATATCTTTATTGATCGATTCCGCCAGATAGCCATCCTGCTCGCCCATCATCTCGGTTGCCAGACGAATACGCGTCAACGGTGTGCGCAGGTCGTGGCTGACCCCTGCCATCAGTAACGTACGGTCATCCGACAGCTGCTTCACGCCTGCGGCCATATGGTTAAAGGCCCGGGTCACCGAACGCACCTCCGACGCGCCATACTCGCGCAGCGGCGGCGGAATAATCCCTTTACCGACCTGAAGCGCCGCGTGCTCCAGGTCGACCAGGGGTCGGTTCTGGATGCGGATAAACAGCCATGCGCCGCCTATCGCCAGCAGCATAATCGCCAGGGTGTAACGGAACAGCGGGGAGAAGTCTCCCTGATGGATCTCGGTCAGCGGCACGCGCACCCAGATATTGGGCGACAGCCAGGTCTTCAACCAGACCACCGGGGAGCTTTTATTGACTTCAACGCGCACTTCCGTCGGCCCGCCGAGCTGCTGAGCCATCTGCTGGCTCAAAAACTCGTAGTGCTGCGCCCAGCGCAGGCCAGCCTCTTCTGCGGCTTCATCGGAATAGAGCGAAATGCCCAGTTCGCGATAGATCTCGCGGCGAAACGCCGGCGGCACGACCAGCTGCGTGCCGTCCTCCAGCTGCAGTTTATCGGTCATCAGCATACGCACTTCGTAGGCTAAGACTTTATTAAACTGCTGCAGGCTTGGCAGAATCGCGAAATTCAACACCACCAGATAGGTTGTCACCAGGCTGACGAACAGCAAGGTGACAATCAGCAATAACGTGCGGGCAAATGAACTTCGTGGCGAGAAGCGCAGTCGCCTCATGCTTTAGAGCCGTCCGGGACAAACACGTAGCCCAGACCCCATACGGTCTGAATATAGCGCGGATGCGCCGGATCTTCTTCCACCATGCGGCGTAAGCGGGAGATCTGCACATCGATGGAACGTTCCATCGCCGAGTATTCACGGCCGCGCGCCAGGTTCATCAGCTTGTCACGAGACAGCGGCTCGCGCGGGTGGCTCACCAGCGCTTTCAGCACCGCAAACTCACCGCTGGTCAGCGGCATCGGCTCGTCTTCACGGAACATCTCACGGGTGCCGAGGTTCAGCTTGAACTTACCAAAGGCGATAACCGCTTCTTCCTGCGAAGGCGCGCCCGGCAGTTCGTTCGCCTGACGACGCAGCACCGCACGAATACGGGCCAGCAGTTCACGCGGGTTGAACGGTTTCGGAATGTAGTCGTCGGCGCCGATCTCGAGGCCCACGATACGGTCAACTTCTTCCCCTTTCGCCGTCACCATAATGATCGGCATCGGGTTGCTTTGGCTGCGCAGGCGGCGGCAGATGGAGAGGCCATCTTCACCCGGCAGCATGAGATCCAGCACCATCAGATGGAAGGATTCACGGGTCAGCAATCTGTCCATCTGTTCGGCGTTAGCCACGCTTCGAACCTGGAAACCCTGCTCGGTCAGATAACGCTCCAGTAACGCGCGCAGGCGCATGTCGTCATCCACAACAAGAATCTTATAATTCTCTTGCATTGTTTTTACTCCCAAAGGTTCGCAACAATTAATCAGCATGTATTCTCAAAAAAGCCTGCGCTTGCGACCAGCTAAATCTGGTATAAATTCCAGGCTAAATTGTTACAAAGCATATTTAACAGCGAGTTAAGTATACAATGAATCTTAATACACATTATTTATTCTGTCGGTATGCTCACGTAATACGTATTGTGCGCAATATTTCCTCGGCAGCCAGGTAAGCACTTAAGATGAAAACACCGTTGATCACCCGTGAAGGGTACGAAAAGCTCAAACAAGAGATGGATTATCTCTGGCGCGAAGAACGCCCGGAGGTCACCAAAAAAGTGACCTGGGCCGCGAGCCTTGGCGATCGCAGTGAAAACGCTGACTACCAGTATAATAAAAAACGCTTAAGGGAGATTGACCGCCGCGTTCGCTATTTAACCAAGTGTCTTGAAAATCTGCGTATCGTCGATTATTCGCCGCAGCAAGAAGGCAAAGTCTTTTTTGGCGCGTGGGTGGAGATTGAAAACGACGACGGCGATACCAAGCGTTTTCGCATTGTCGGCTACGACGAGATTTTTGGCCGCAAGGACTACATTTCGATCGACTCGCCGATGGCCCGCGCGCTATTGAAAAAGGAGGTCGGCGATCTGGCGATCGTCAATACGCCAGCGGGCGAGGCCAGCTGGTACGTAAATGCGATCGATTACGTAAAATAACGCCGGAACAATCCGAAGCCCCCGCTGATGACTGGCATTTTTGCCAGTCAATCCGTATAACTGTCCCCTGATTTTATGACCTAACAGTGAAACCAAGCCATGATGAATGATTCGCTCTGCCGCATTATTGCGGGTGAACTTCAGGCCAGAGCCGAACAGGTGGAAGCCGCCGTTCGCCTGCTTGATGAAGGGAACACCGTGCCGTTTATCGCACGTTATCGTAAGGAAATCACCGGCGGACTGGATGATACGCAGCTGCGTAATCTGGAAACTCGCCTGGGGTATTTGCGTGAGCTGGAAGACCGCCGTCAGGTCATTCTGAAATCCATCAGTGAGCAGGGTAAGCTCACCGACGCGCTGGAAAAAGCCATCAACGGCACGCTCAATAAAACCGAACTCGAAGACCTCTACTTACCGTACAAACAGAAGCGCCGTACCCGCGGGCAGATTGCCATTGAAGCGGGCCTTGAGCCGCTGGCCGATCTGCTGTGGAGCGAGCCGTCCCACGACCCGGAAACCGAAGCGGCGAAATTTATCGATGCCGATAAGGGCGTGGCGGACACCAAAGCCGCCCTCGACGGCGCGCGCTATATCCTGATGGAACGCTTCGCCGAAGACGCAGGCCTGCTGGCGAAAGTACGTGACTACCTGTGGAAGAACGCCCATCTGGTGGCCAAAGTGGTCAGCGGTAAGGAAGAGGAAGGCGCGAAATTCCGCGACTACTTCGACCATCACGAACCGATTTCCACCACCCCTTCCCACCGCGCGCTGGCGATGTTCCGCGGGCGCAATGAAGGTATTCTGCAGCTCTCGCTCAACGCCGATCCACAGTTCGACGAACCGCCGAAAGAGAGCCACTGCGAACAGATTATTATCGACCACCTCGGCCTGCGCCTGAACAACGCCCCGGCGGATAGCTGGCGCAAAGGCGTGGTAAGCTGGACCTGGCGCATCAAGGTGCTGATGCACCTCGAAACCGAGCTGATGGGCACCGTGCGCGAACGCGCGGAAGATGAAGCCATCAACGTCTTCGCCCGTAACCTGCACGATCTGCTGATGGCTGCGCCGGCTGGCCTGCGCGCGACCATGGGCCTCGACCCAGGTCTGCGTACCGGCGTGAAGGTGGCGGTGGTTGACGGCACCGGCAAGCTGGTGGCAACGGATACCATCTACCCGCACACCGGGCAGGCGGCGAAAGCCGCGGTTGTCGTCGCGGCGCTGTGCGAAAAACACAACGTTGAGCTGGTGGCGATCGGCAACGGTACCGCCTCACGCGAAACCGAGCGTTTCTTCCTCGATGTGCAGAAACAGTTCCCACAGGTCACCGCGCAGAAGGTGATCGTCAGCGAAGCCGGCGCTTCAGTGTATTCCGCCTCCGAACTGGCGGCGCAGGAGTTCCCGGATCTCGACGTTTCCCTGCGCGGCGCGGTGTCTATCGCCCGTCGTCTACAGGATCCGCTGGCAGAGCTGGTGAAAATCGACCCGAAATCCATCGGTGTGGGCCAGTATCAGCATGACGTCAGCCAGACGCAGCTGGCGCGTAAGCTGGACGCGGTCGTCGAAGACTGCGTGAACGCCGTCGGCGTGGATCTGAACACCGCCTCCGTGCCGCTGCTGACCCGCGTCGCGGGCCTGACGCGCATGATGGCGCAGAACATCGTCGCCTGGCGCGATGAGAACGGCCAGTTCCAGAACCGCCAGCAGTTACTGAAGGTAAGTCGTCTGGGGCCGAAAGCGTTCGAGCAGTGCGCGGGCTTCCTGCGCATTAACCACGGCGATAATCCGCTGGACGCTTCCACCGTGCACCCGGAAGCCTACCCGGTGGTTGAACGCATTCTGGCGGCCACTCAGCAGGCGCTGAAAGATCTGATGGGCAACAGCAGCGAACTCCGCGGTCTGAAAGCCTCCGAGTTTACCGACGAGCGTTTCGGCGTGCCGACCGTCACCGACATCATCAAAGAGCTGGAAAAACCGGGCCGCGACCCGCGTCCGGAATTTAAAACCGCGAAGTTCGCCGATGGCGTGGAAACCATGAACGACCTGCTGCCGGGGATGATCCTCGAAGGCGCGGTGACCAACGTCACCAACTTTGGCGCCTTTGTCGATATCGGCGTGCACCAGGACGGCTTGGTGCATATCTCCTCGCTGGCGGATAAATTCGTCGAAGATCCACACACCGTGGTGAAAGCGGGCGATATCGTCAAGGTGAAGGTGCTGGAAGTCGATTTGCAGCGTAAGCGTATCGCCCTGACCATGCGTCTGGATGAGCAACCGGGTGAAACCAATGCCCGTCGCGGCGGCGGTAATGACCGTCCGCAGAACAGCGGGCGTCCAGCAGCCAAAGCGGCCAAGCCGCGCGGTCGTGAAGCTCAGCCTACCGGTAACAGCGCCATGATGGACGCCTTAGCCGCAGCTATGGGTAAAAAACGCTAATCAATAAACGCCTTATCCGTTTGTAGGCCGGATAAGGCGTGTACGCCGCCATCCGACTGCGTGCTCGCATTGTGCCTGATGGCGCTACGCTTATCAGGCCTACCTTTCCTTCCCGGATATATAGCTCGCCCAGCCATTAGGACTTTCAGATCGGTTTTTAATAATAAGCCTTGTCACGTTTTATTTTATTAACCAATGAAACCTTAATTAAACATTAAGCGATGTAAATATCGGTTAATTGATTTCTCGCTACATTGAGTTGCTTGAGGAATATCAAAAAAAGTGCAAATAGTGCGCAAAACTCCCGCCAGGCGCATATTATGTATTGATGATAAAAACCATTCTCATTATCATCATTTGCAGTGCATTTTATTCTTTATTCGTTGACGATGCCCATGCCGCCACCCGGCAGCCTCCGGGCACTCTCTCGTCCAGCTAGCGATAAAACAAGTAGGTTCTATGCAATTTACACCGGATACTGCGTGGAAGATTGTTGGTTTCTCCCGCGAAATTAGCCCAGCCTATCGGCAGAAACTACTCTCACTGGGCATGCTGCCTGGCTCATCATTTCATGTGGTTCGCGTTGCGCCCTTAGGCGACCCTATCCATATTGAAACTCGTCGCGTAAGCCTGGTATTGCGTAAAAAAGATCTCGCGCTAATCGAATTAGAACCCGTCGCGTAATGACTTCAGCCCGGTAATAAGAGTCTGAAAAATGAAAAAATTAACCATCGGTCTAATTGGTAATCCTAATTCCGGCAAGACAACTTTATTTAATCAGCTAACCGGCGCGCGCCAGCGCGTAGGCAACTGGGCGGGAGTCACGGTTGAACGTAAAGAAGGATCTTTCGCCACCACCGACCATCAGGTCACTCTCGTCGACCTGCCGGGCACCTACTCGCTGACCACCATATCCTCGCAAACGTCACTGGATGAACAAATCGCCTGCCACTACATTCTCAGCGGCGATGCCGACCTGCTGATTAACGTGGTCGACGCCTCCAATCTGGAACGTAACCTTTATCTGACGCTGCAACTGCTCGAACTGGGCATTCCGTGCGTGGTCGCACTGAACATGCTGGATATCGCCGAGAAACAGCAGATTCGCATTGATGTCGACGCCCTTTCCGCTCGCCTCGGCTGCCCGGTTGTGCCGCTGGTATCGACCCGCGCTCGCGGCATTGAAGCGCTGAAAATGGCGATCGATCGCCACAAGGGCAATCAGCAGCTGGAGTTGGTGCACTATCCACAGCCGCTGCTGCGCGAAGCCGATAATCTAGCCAAAGAGATGGCGCAAGACATTCCAGAGCGTCAGCGCCATTGGCTGGGTATGCAGATGCTGGAAGGCGACATCTACAGCAGCGCCTACGCCGGTGACGCAGCGCATAAACTGGACATTGCGCTGGCGCATCTGAGCGAAGAGCTGGACGATCCGGCGCTGCATATCGCCGACGCGCGCTATCAGAGCATCGCCGCTATCTGCGACGCCGTCAGCAATACGCTGACCGCCGAACCAAGCCGCTTCACCGCCGCGCTGGATAAAATCGTCCTCAACCGCGTGCTGGGGCTGCCGGTATTTCTGTTCGTGATGTACCTGATGTTCCTGCTGGCGATTAACATCGGCGGCGCCTTACAGCCGATCTTTGACGGCGGCTCGGTAGCGCTGTTTATTCACGGTATTCAGTGGATTGGCTACACCCTGCACTTCCCGGACTGGCTGACCGTATTCCTGGCGCAGGGGCTTGGCGGCGGTATCAACACCGTTCTGCCGCTAGTGCCGCAAATCGGTATGATGTACCTGTTCCTCTCGTTCCTTGAGGACTCCGGCTATATGGCCCGCGCCGCCTTCGTCATGGACCGCCTGATGCAGGCGCTTGGTCTGCCGGGGAAATCCTTTGTGCCGCTGATTGTCGGCTTCGGTTGTAACGTGCCGTCGGTAATGGGCGCCCGTACGCTGGATGCCCCGCGTGAACGCCTGATGACCATTATGATGGCGCCGTTTATGTCCTGCGGCGCGCGTCTGGCTATCTTCGCGGTCTTCGCCGCGGCCTTCTTCGGCCAGGGTGGCGCGCTGGTCGTCTTCTCGCTCTATGTGCTGGGGATCGTTATCGCCATCCTCACCGGCCTGATGCTCAAATACACCATCATGCGCGGCGAAGCCTCGCCGTTCGTGATGGAACTGCCGGTCTACCACGTACCGCACATCAAAAGCTTGTTCATCCAGACCTGGCAGCGCCTGAAAGGCTTCGTGCTGCGCGCCGGTAAAGTTATCGTGATCGTCAGCATCTTCCTGAGCGCGCTGAACAGCTTCTCGTTCAGCGGCAAGATCGTCGACAACATTAATGATTCGGCGCTGGCCTCTGTCAGCCGCGTGATTACGCCGGTGTTTAAACCGATTGGCGTGCATGAAGATAACTGGCAGGCCACCGTCGGCCTGTTTACCGGGGCGATGGCGAAAGAAGTGGTGGTGGGGACGCTGAACACCCTCTACACCGCCGAAGACATCCAGAACGAAGCGTTCAACCCGCAGGAATTCCATCTCGGCGATGAACTGCTGGGCGCGCTCGATGAAACCTGGCAAGGCCTGAAAGACACCTTCAGCCTAAGCGTACTGGCTAACCCCATCGAAGCCAGCAAAGGCGATGGCGAGATGGAAACCGGCGCAATGGGCGTGATGGGCAGCAAATTCGGCAGCGCGGCGGCAGCGTACAGCTACCTGATTTTCGTACTGCTCTACATTCCGTGCATCTCGGTCATGGGGGCGATAGCCCGTGAATCGAGCCGTGGCTGGATGACGTTCTCCATCCTGTGGGGGCTGAATATCGCCTACTCGCTGTCCACGCTCTACTACCAGACGGTCAGCTTCAGCCAGCATCCACGCTACAGCCTGGTGTGCATTCTGGCGGTGATTCTGTTTAACATTGTGGGGCTGGGTCTGCTGCGCCGCGCCCGTAGCCGGGTGGATGTCTCCCTGCTGGCGACGCGTAAAACGCCGACTTCCTGCTGCTCCAGCCCGGCTGGCGATTGCCACTAAGGAGCGATGATGGCGTCATTGATCGAAATACGCGACACGCTGGCCCTGCAAGGACGCATGGAAGCCTCACAGCTCAGCGCCCAGCTGCATACGCCGCAAGCGTTAGTTGACGCCATGCTGAGCCGCTTAGAAGCGATGGGAAAAGTGGTGAAAATTCAGGAAGACGCCGAGGGTTGCCTGAGCGGTAGCTGCAAAAGCTGCCCGGAAGGCAAAGCGTGCCTGCGTGAGTGGTGGGCGCTACGTTAAGATGTTATCCCCGACGCTGTCAGCAGCGTCGGGAGTAAAAGGCAAAACTTATTTGTAGACGTCCGCGTTACCGTGGACGGTTTTTTCGTTTTTCCCACCCGCAATAATCACATAATACTTGCCACCCAGCTCATCCGCCTTTTTCGACAGATCGCGCTTCGCATCCATTGGCGAGGTGGTACGCGAGGTGGTGATGTTGCCGATTTTCGTCAGCTTAAGCTTGGCAACATCTTCTTTCTGGATCTCTTTAGCAGCAAACGCACCAAACGACAGGGAGCCAATCACCAGAGATGCAACAATACCTGTAACAAATTTCATAGCCTCTACTCTCCTTAGGGTTGTTATTTGCGCTGCGCGGGTGCGCGAAATAATCACCTGCCGCAACAGCTTAAGTATTGCTATGAATATCTTTTTTACCACGTCCGCACAGAATTATTTCTCAATTTGCTTTTTCAACGCCACCAATGGTGCGCAAAATGCCTGCGGATGAGAGATAAACGGCGCATGGGCCGCTTTGTCAAAAATGAACGATTCGCTCTGCGGCCACTGCGCATCCAACTGCGGGACAATCTTGCGCGGCACCAGACCATCAAGTCGGCCATACAGACGCAGGAACGGTAAATCCAGCGCCGTGAGCGGCGCGCGTAAATCTGCGGTTTTGAGGATCTCAAGGCCGCCGTTGAGCACCTCAGACGACGGCATCGGCAGCGATAACACCGCCTGTTTCAGCGATCGGGCATCCTGTCGGGCACTTTCGGTACCTAAGGTTTGCAACGCCAGAAAGCGTTCAACGGTACGCTGAAAATCTTCGCTCAATTGCTGCTGAAAGCCGCTGAGCACTTCCGGCTTAATGCCCGGCCACTCATCCCGCGCGCTAAAACAAGGAGACGACGCCACGGTAACCAGTGCCTGCACGCGCGTCGGGTGGTTCAACGCAATCTGGCTTGCCACCAGCCCACCCAGGCTCCAGCCCAGCCAGATGGCTCGTTCAGGGGCATTTTCCAGCACCTTCTCCGCCATCGCTTCCAGCGTCATGGCGCCCCATTCACCGCTACGTCCGTAACCCGGCAGGTCAACAAGATGCAGCGTAAAATGCGCGCTCAATTCCGGCGTAATGCAATCCCAGACCTGTGCATTCAGCCCCCACCCGTGCAGCAGCACAAGATGACAATTTCCTTCGCCCGTGGTTTGCCACCAGATGTCGTTCATCAGCTATCGTTCTCGTTTCTTCGCTTAAGGAGGGATTATGCTAACAGTCCACGGCGCGTGCTGGCTATGCCAAATGCCGCTGGCGCTCCCCGCATGGGGCATCTGCTCGCACTGTGCAAAAACGCTGTTTGCGCAAGGGTGTCATTGTCCGCAGTGCGGCCTGCCGGCTGAAAACGAAAGCATCCCCTGCGGCCGCTGCCTGCAAAAACCGCCGCCATGGCAGCGGCTGGTGGCGATTAACGACTATCGTCCTCCGCTCAGCCAACTGATCCACCGCTTCAAGTTCAGCGGTAACGCAGAACTGGCCTCCACGCTGGCGCGTCTGCTGTTGCTGGCCGTCCGTCAACGTACCGACCTGCCCGCCCCCGTTCAGCTCATCAGCGTCCCGTTGTGGCAACGCCGTCACTGGCGGCGAGGCTATAATCAAAGCGAACTGCTCTGTCGTGCGCTGGCACGCTGGTTACATGCCGATTATCAGCCCCGAGCCATCACGCGTATTCGCCCAACGGCGACCCAGCATCAGCTCAGCGCCCGGTTGCGCAAGCACAACCTGAAAAACGCTTTCCAGCTTGAATTACCGGTGCACGACCGCCATATGGTGATTGTGGATGATGTGGTCACGACGGGGAGTACCGTGGCTGAAATTTCCCGCCTGCTTTTGCGAAACGGCGCGGCGAGCGTTCAGGTATGGTGTCTGTGCCGCACCTTGTAGACCCCCAGCGATGGGCGTATTATAACCAACTAAAGTAGTCAACTATTAGGTCAAAGCTATGATCCGTATTTCCGATACTGCGCAAGCGCACTTTGCCAAACTTCTGCAAAATCAGGAAGAAGGGACACAAATCCGCGTATTTGTGATTAACCCTGGTACGCCTAACGCAGAATGCGGCGTTTCTTACTGCCCGCCGGATGCGGTGGAAGCAAGTGATACAGCCCTGAAATTTGAACAGCTCACCGCCTATGTCGACGAGCTGAGCGCTCCGTATCTGGAAGATGCGGAAATTGATTTTGTCACCGACCAGCTCGGCTCTCAGCTGACGCTGAAGGCACCGAATGCCAAAATGCGTAAAGTGTCCGACGACGCCCCGCTGATGGAGCGCGTAGAGTACATGCTGCAGTCGCAGGTTAACCCGCAGCTCGCCGGCCACGGTGGTCGCGTGTCGCTGATGGAAATCACCGAAGATGGCTATGCCATTCTGCAATTTGGCGGCGGCTGTAACGGTTGCTCAATGATCGATGTCACCCTGAAAGACGGCATTGAAAAACAGCTGCTGGCCGAGTTCCCGGACCTGAAAGGCGTACGCGATCTCACCGAACACCAGCGCGGCGAGCACTCTTACTACTAAGTTAGCGCCCTGCTCATCCCCGGCGGCGCTTCGCTTGGCCGGGCTACCCATGTTTGTAGCCCGGGTGAGTCGTTTATGCCGACCCCGGGGATGCACCGTCCACTCCCACGACATCATGTTACCGCGCAACATTCCTCGCAAATTGCTGCACGAAAAACGGCAATAACCCTACCAATTATTTGACTACCGTCGCAGATTTCACATTTCTATGCATGGGGTTATTCTCAACCTCCGTATGTTACCCGTATCATTGCGGCACACACCACCGCGTTAAATAAATAGCCAGCTATCCTTTGTCTGAGTCATACAACAGACGGTGGCGTGAAGAAGTCAGTACCTATTCCCTCTGTAGGGACAATTGGAAGTTGTCGCAACAACAGTGACGTTACCCATAACAAATTAAAGGCTGGATAAGTTATGCCATTAATCATCGTAGCTATCGGGGTTATCCTCTTATTACTGCTGATGATCCGTTTCAAAATGAACGGGTTTATCGCTCTGGTGCTGGTGGCGCTAGCCGTCGGCTTAATGCAGGGCATGCCGCTGGACAAAGTGATCGTGTCGATTAAAAACGGCGTTGGCGGCACCCTTGGCAGCCTGGCGCTGATTATGGGCTTTGGCGCCATGCTCGGTAAAATGCTGGCCGACTGCGGCGGCGCGCAGCGTATTGCCACCACGCTTATCGACAAATTTGGTCGCAAGTACATTCAGTGGGCGGTCGTACTGACCGGTTTCACCGTCGGCTTCGCGCTGTTCTACGAAGTGGGCTTCGTGCTGCTGCTGCCGCTGGTCTTCACCATTGCCGCCAACGCGCGTATTCCGCTGCTGTACGTCGGTGTGCCGATGGCTGCCGCGCTCTCGGTAACCCATGGCTTCCTGCCTCCGCACCCGGGTCCGACCGCTATCGCGACCATCTTCCACGCAGACATGGGTAAAACCCTGCTGTACGGTACCCTGCTGGCGATTCCGACCGTCATTCTGGCGGGCCCGGTTTACGCACGCTGCCTGAAAAGCATCGACAAGCCGATCCCGGAAGGTCTGCACAACCCGAAAACCTTCACCGATGAAGAGATGCCGTCCTTTGGCGTGAGCGTCTGGACCTCTCTGGTACCGGTTATCCTGATGGCGCTGCGCGCCGTGGCTGAGATGGTGCTGCCGAAAGGGCACGCGCTGCTGCCTGCCGCTGAGTTCTTCGGTGACCCGGTGATGGCAACGCTGATCGCCGTGCTGATTGCTATCTTTACCTTCGGTCTGAACCGTGGCCGTTCGATGGACGACATCAACGATACGCTGATCTCCTCCATTAAAATCATTGCCATGATGCTGCTGATCATCGGCGGCGGCGGTGCCTTCAAGCAGGTACTGGTCGACTCCGGCGTAGATAAGTACATCGCGTCTATCATGCACGAGTCCAACGTTTCTCCGCTGTTTATGGCCTGGTCTATCGCCGCCGTACTGCGTATTGCGCTGGGTTCAGCCACCGTTGCGGCCATCACCGCTGGCGGTATTGCCGCTCCGCTGATTGCCACCACCGGCGTGAGCCCGGAGCTGATGGTTATCGCGGTAGGTTCCGGTTCCGTTATCTTCTCTCACGTGAACGATCCGGGCTTCTGGCTGTTCAAAGAGTACTTCAACCTGACCATCGGTGAGACCATCAAGTCCTGGTCAATGCTGGAAACCATTATCTCGGTTTGTGGTCTGGTCGGTTGTCTGCTGCTGGGGATGGTGGTGTAACGCCACGCACTTTAGAAACCAACATGCCGGGCTTGCCCGGCATTTTTATTGGTAGGCTTGATAAGCGTGGCGCCATCAGGCAATTACGGCGCACATCGCCGGATGGCGACGTTGTCTTATCCGGCCGACAAAAAACCCGGCGTCGCGTTGCTCGGCCGGGTTATGGTTTACTTCTTCTTGCTCGCCGCTTTCCGGCGCTTGTCTAAATCTTTAATCAGCTTGTTTACGCCGTCGTCAGCAAACATCGCTTCCAGCGAAGTGGAGAGCTTGCGTCGCCAGTTCGGGTATTCAGAGCTGGTACCGGGAATATTGACCGGTGCGGACATCTGCAGCCAGTCTTCCGGCTGTAGGCCCAGCAGCGCGCTATTGCTGTCCGCGATATAACGCTGCATGCCGCGGCTCAGGGTTGAAGTCATCGACATCAGCGATGCCTTATGCCCCGCACGTTTAGGCAGCGCGCCGTATTTATGCAGCGCGTCCAGCAGCCCCTGCTTCGCCAGTTCACGATCCTGATACAGCCCGCGCAGTACGTCTGCGTCCGGGTAGAGACCCAGCGCGTTGCCCAGCGTCAGATCGCCGCTTTCCCAGTAACCGCGCAGCGTCGGCAGGTCATGGGTGGTCGCGACGGCCATTGACTGCTCCGGATAGGCTTTCGGCGCACGGAACGTCTTCTCACTGTCGTTCTCAAAATAGAGCACTTTGTACGAGTAGACGCCGCTCTTACGCAGCTTACCGACGATTTCCACCGGCACCGTCCCCAGATCTTCGCCAATGACCATACAGCGATGACGTTTACTTTCCAGCGCCAGAATCGACAGCAGCGCATCCACCGGATACTGCACGTAGGCACCGTGATCGGCGGTTTCGCCGTACGGAATCCACCACAGGCGCAGCACGGACATCACGTGGTCGATACGCAGCGCGCCGCAGTTTTTCATGTTGGCGCGCAGCAGTTCGATAAACGGTTCATAAGCTCGCGCGGCGATGATATGCGGATCCATCGGCGGCAGGCCCCAGTTCTGCCCCAGCGGCCCGAGGATATCCGGCGGCGCGCCGACGGAAGCCTTCAGGCAGTAGAGTTCACGGTCGCACCAGGTTTCGGAGCCGCCTTCGGCCACCCCCACCGCCAGATCGCGGTAGAGGCCAATCGGCATGGCGTCGCGCTGGCTGGTTTCCCAGCACTCGGCAAACTGGGTGTAGGCCAGCCACTGTAACCAAAGGTAGAAATCGACTTCGTCAGCATGCTTTTGACAAAATGCGTGTACTTCCGGGCTGTCGATATTCTGATACGCCTTCGGCCACGCCGGCCAGCCCCAGCGTAGCTTATCTTCTTTCACCTGATGGGCGTGCAGCGCGTCAAACGCCGCCTGCCAGTACAGGCTTTCGCCCTCTTTATCAACAAAGTAACGGAAGGCCGCCATCGGCTCGTCGTGACGTTTGGCAAAGCGTTTCCACGCCATACGCAGGGCCGTCATTTTCAGCTCGGTGACCGCGGTGTAGTCCACCTGCTCGACGTCGCGCGCGGCCTTCAGCTTCTGCTGAGTCGCCGGCAGTTTCCACCACGCCTGCGCCTCGTCGCTCAGTCTGAAGTCTTCCACCGCGTTAACGTCGATATAGATAACGTTCATCCAGCGACGCGACGACGGGCTGTACGGGCTCGCGCTCTCCGGGTTAGCCGGATAAAGCGCATGAATCGGGTTGAGGCCGATAAACGCGCCGCCACGCTTCGCCACTTCCGGCAGCATCGCCTTCAGATCGCCGAAGTCGCCGATGCCCCAGTTCTTTTCCGAACGCAGGGTGTAGAGCTGCACGCAGGCGCCCCACAGCTTTTTCGCCTCTTGCAGCGGCTGTGGTTCATAGCAGCGTTCAGGCGCAATAATCACCCGGCAGTGCCAACGCTGGTCATCCTGAGTCAGCGTTAAGGAGTGATACCCCTCCGGCAAACGCGTCGGCAGGCTGAGATTTTTGCCGCCCGACGCCTTGCCGTGATGCTGCTGGCCCTCTTCGGTGGTGAGGATCCAGCTAAACTCGCCGCTGCCGGAAACCGGCAGCGCCATTTTCTTACCGTACGTCAGAACCATCACGTTCGGTATCGGCGTCGCCGCGACCGAATCGGTCGCGGGACGATGCATTGCGTCAAGCAAGCGCCGCTTGGTGTCTGCGCCGATAGACTGCGGCTTGCCGTGCGCATTGATATAGTCAGGGCTAATGCCTGCCGCCAGCGCGGCATTATCGAGGCGTTTGCTTTCCATAGGCCAGTCCTTAGCGTTTTGCCTGCCAGATACGTTTTTGGTAATCGCGAATCGAACGATCGGAGCTGAACATGCCGCAGCGCGCGGTGTTCAGGATGGCCGCACGCGTCCAGGCTTCCTGATCGCGGTAGAGCACGTCCACCTGCTTCTGCGCTTCCACATAGGCAGCAAAGTCGGCCATCACCAGGTACGGGTCGCCACCCTCTTTGCCGATGCTGTGCAGCATCTGGTCAAAGGCATGCTTGTCGCCGTCGCTGTACTTACCGCTTTCCAGCTCTTTCAGCACCGCGTCCAGCAGCTTATCGGCCTTACGCCATTTCAGCGGATCGTAACCCTTGGCTTTGAGTTCCTTCACCTGCTCAACGGTATGGCCGAAGATGAAGATGTTCTCGTCGCCCACTTTTTCGGCGATTTCTACGTTCGCACCGTCCAGCGTACCGACGGTCAGCGCGCCGTTCAGCGCCAGCTTCATGTTACCGGTGCCGGAGGCCTCTTTACCGGCCGTGGAAATCTGCTCGGAAACGTCCGCCGCCGGAATCAGCATCTCTGCCGCCGACACGCAGTAATCCGGCAGGAAGACCACTTTCAGCTTATCGCCCACCTGCGGATCGTTATTGATCGCATCGGCCACTTTGTTGATCGCAAAGATAATATTCTTCGCCAGGTAGTAGCCCGGCGCCGCTTTCGCACCGAACAGGAACACGCGCGGTACGCGGTCAGCCTGCGGGTTTTCGCGAATCTCTTTGTACAGCGCCAGAATGTGCAGCAGGTTCAGGTGCTGGCGTTTGTACTCGTGCAGACGTTTGATTTGAATATCAAAAATCGCGTTGCTTGAAATCTCAATCCCGGTACGGGCCTTGATGAATTTCACCAGGCGCTCTTTGTTCGCCAGCTTGATGTCGCGGTACTGCTGACGGAACTTCGCATCGTCGGCGTATTTTTCCAGATTGATCAACTGGTCGAGATCGTTAGCCCACTCTTTTTTCAGCGATTTATCCAGCAGCGCGGCCAGAGCCGGGTTGCACTGTTTGATCCAGCGACGCGGCGTGATGCCGTTGGTGACGTTGTGGAAACGGGTCGGCCACAGCTGATGATATTCCGGGAACAGATCCTTCACCACCAGGTCAGAGTGCAGTGCCGCCACGCCGTTAACCGCAAAGCCGCTCACTACGCACATGTTCGCCATGCGTACCTGTTTGCTGTGCACCACGGCCAGCTTCGCCCAGACGGCTTCATCGCCCGGCCAGGTCGCGTCAACCAGCTTCTTAAAGCGGTCGTTAATCTCTTTGATGATCTGCATATGACGCGGCAGCAGCGCTTTCACCAGCTTCTCATCCCAGCACTCCAGCGCTTCTGGCATCAGGGTGTGGTTGGTGTAGGCGAAGGTTTTGCTGGTGATAGCCCAGGCGTCATCCCAGCTCAGCTGGTGCTCGTCAATCAGCACGCGCAGCAGTTCCGGAATGGCGATGGTCGGGTGCGTATCGTTCAACTGGATAACTTCGAAATCGGCCAGTTCGTGCAGCTTACGGCCCGCCAGATGGTGGCGACGCAGAATATCGGCCACCGAACAGGCGCACTGGAAGTACTGCTGCATCAGGCGCAGTTTTTTACCCGCGGTGTGGTTGTCGTTCGGGTAGAGCACTTTAGTCAGTTTTTCGGCGTCGATACCCTGCTGCTCAGCGCGCAGGAAATCGCCGTCGTTGAATTTGGTCAGGTTGAACGGATGCGCATGTTTCGCCTGCCACAGGCGCAGCGGCTGCGCGACGCCGTTACGATAGCCCAGCACCGGGAGGTCCCAGGCTTCACCGGTAATCGTGAAGGCTGGCTGCCATTCACCTTTCACCACTTTGCCGCCAATGCCCACCTGCACATCCAGCGCTGCGTTGTGGCGGAACCACGGGTAGCTACCGCGCTGCCAGTCGTCCGGCGCTTCCATCTGCTGGCCTTCGGCAAACGACTGGCGGAACAGACCGTACTGGTAGTTCAGACCATAGCCGGTGGCGGACTGGCCGACGGTGGCCATTGAGTCGAGGAAGCAGGCTGCCAGACGGCCCAGACCACCGTTGCCTAACGCCGGGTCAGTCTCTTCTTCCAGCAGGTCAGTCAGGTTGATGTTGTAGGCTTTCAGCGCTTCGCTCACCCCTTCATACCAGCCGAGGTTGAGCAGGTTGTTGCCGGTCAGGCGGCCAATCAGGAACTCCATGGAGATGTAGTTCACGTGGCGCTGATCTTTTGCTGGCTTCGCTACCGGCTGCGCCGACAGCTGTTCAGCCAGCGCGCCGCTCACAGCCTGCCACCACTGATGAGACGTCATTTCGGAAGCGGCCTGCAGGCCAAAACGCTGCCACTGACGCGTCAGGGCAGCCTGGAATGAATCGTGATTAAAAGTAGGCTGTGACATAGTGAAATCGAATCCTTTTTACATAAACGTTAGCGGTAGTTTGCCTGGCTGGATGCGCGACTTCCTCCTCCTGTCCTGGATTAGGCGGGGAGGAGTCGCAGGGATGAGCGAAAAGTGTGATCGCCGCCACTATAACGTTAGCGACTGACGGCAGTTTTGCGCATTTTTCAGCCAGACAAGTAGGTCCTTTTTGCAGAATTCAGTCTCGGGGATTATGTCCACGAGATCTTCGCGCCAGGTCATAAAATGAAATGCCGTTTCGCAGTAAATATGTAAATAAGGAAACAATCCCCGTACGGAAATAAGCAACAAATTAATACGTATTGTTTCTATGGAAAATTACGTGCGCTGACATATCTTTAAACGTTCTTTATTCCATGGGGGCTTAAAGTTTATTTTCACTTGTCACCACAATAGGTTACAAACCCCCGTGTTTCCGCGCTCTGCGAGCCGTTCTACGTGGATGGTATTAAATTAAAGAAATTGTGACATATCGCAAATTAGCGGACATCAAAACGGGACATAACTTGCAATACATAGGCATTTGACCGACCTTTGTAGGGATTAATTACGAAGCGCAAAAAAAATCTCATTTTCCAATCCTCACAGTGAAGTGATTAGCTATGTTGATTCCGTCAAAACTCAGTCGACCAGTCCGTCTCGAACACACGGTGATTCGCGATCGGCTGTTGGCGAAACTTTCCGGCGCGAACAATTATCGTCTGGCGCTGATAACCAGTCCGGCTGGCTATGGAAAGACCACGCTCGTCTCACAATGGGCGGCAGGAATGAATGATCTTGGCTGGTATTCGCTGGATGAGGGCGATAACCAACAGGAGCGCTTTGCCAGCTATCTGATCGCGGCTATCCAGCAGGCGACGGGCGGGCATTGCGAGGCCAGCGAAAACATGGTGCAAAAGCGCCAGTACGCAAGCCTCAGCTCCCTTTTCGCGCAACTTTTCATTGAGCTGAGCGAGTGGCAACGTCCGCTCTATCTGGTCATTGATGACTACCATCTGATTACCAACCCGGTGATCCACGATGCCATGCGTTTCTTCCTGCGCCACCAGCCGGAAAACCTGACGCTGGTCGTGCTCTCGCGCAATCTGCCGCAGTTGGGTATCGCCAACCTGCGCGTGCGCGATCAGCTGCTGGAGATTGGCAGCCAGCAGCTCTCCTTTACGCATGCGGAAACCAAACAATTCTTCGACTGCCGCTTAGCCTCGCCGATTGAAGCGGCGGAAAGCAGCCGTCTGTGTGACGATGTCGCCGGTTGGGCCACTGCGCTCCAGCTTATCGCGCTCTCCGCGCGCCAGCGTAATAACGCCACCCAACATTCTGCACGTCGTCTGGCGGGGATTAACGCCAGCCACCTGTCCGATTATCTGGTGGATGAGGTGCTGGATAACGTCGATTCGCAAACGCGCAACTTCCTGCTGAAAAGTTCGCTGCTGCGTTCAATGAACGATGCGCTCATCGCTCGTGTAACCGGTGAAGAAAACGGCCAGATGCGTCTTGAAGAAATTGAACGCCAGGGGCTGTTTATCCAGCGTATGGATAACTCCGGCGAGTGGTTCAACTATCATCCGCTGTTCTGTAGCTTCCTGCGTCAGCGCTGCCAGTGGGAACTGGCTTCCGAACTGCCGGAAATCCACCGTGCGGCGGCGGAAAGCTGGATGGCCCAGGGCTTCCCGAGCGAAGCTATCCATCACGCGCTGGCGGCGGGCGATCCGACGATGCTACGCGATATTCTGCTGAACCATGCCTGGGGCTTGTTCCACCACAGCGAGCTGGCGCTGCTTGAAGAGTCGCTCTCTGCGCTGCCGTGGGAAAGCCTGTTGGAGAACCCGCGTCTGGTGCTTCTCCAGGCCTGGCTGATGCAAAGCCAGCACCGCTATAGTGAAGTGAACACCCTGCTGGCCCGCGCCGAACAGGAGATGACGTCCGAAATGGACACCTCGCTGCACGGTGATTTCAACGCCCTGCGCGCACAGGTGGCGATCAACGACGGCGATCAGGACGAAGCCGAACGTCTGTCGACCGTGGCGCTGGAAGAGCTGCCGCTGGCTAACTTCTACAGCCGTATTGTTGCCACCTCTGTGCATGGTGAAGTGCTGCACTGCAAGGGGCTACTCAGCCAGTCCATTGCCGTGATGCAGCAAACAGAACAGATGGCACGCCGCCACGATATCTGGCACTACGCGCTGTGGAGTCTGATTCAACAAAGCGAGATTTTATTTGCCCAGGGCTTCTTACAGGCCGCCTGGGAGTGTCAGGAAAAAGGCTTCCAGCTGATTCGCGACCAGCATCTGGAACAGCTGCCGATGCATGAATTCCTGCTGCGCATCCGCGCGCAGCTGCTGTGGGCGTGGGCACGTCTCGACGAGGCGGAAACCGCCGCCCGCACCGGTATTGAAGTGTTGAGCGGCTTCCAGCCGCAGCAGCAGCTCCAGTGCCTGACGTTACAGGTACAGTGCTCGCTGGCGCGCGGCGATCTGGATAACGCCCGCAACCACCTGAACCGTTTGGAAAATCTGCTCGGCAACGGTGCCTATCACAGCGACTGGGTCTCCAACGCGGATAAGGTGCGCGTCATCTACTGGCAGATGGTCGGCGATAAAAAAGCGGCGGCTAACTGGCTGCGCCACACGCCAAAACCGGAGTTCGCCAACAACCACTTCCTGCAGGGCCAGTGGCGTAACATCGCCCGCGCGCAAATTCTGCTGGGCGAGTTCGACTCGGCTGAAATGGTGCTCGAAGAGCTGAATGAGAATGCCCGTGGGCTGCGACTGATGAGCGATCTCAACCGCAACCTGCTGCTGCTCAACCAGCTGCACTGGCAGGCGGGTAATAAGAATGAAGCCCAGCGCGTGCTACTGGAAGCGCTCCAGCTCGCCAACCGCACCGGGTTTATCAGCCACTTTGTGATTGAAGGCGAAGCGATGGCCCAGCAGCTGCGCCAGCTGATTCAGCTAAATACGCTGCCGGAGCTGGACCAGCACCGCGCCCAGCGCATTCTGCGTGAAATTAACCAGCACCATCGTCATAAGTTCGCCCACTTCGACGAAAGCTTCGTCGAGCGCCTGCTGAACCACCCGGAAGTGCCGGAGCTCATCCGTACCAGCCCGCTCACCCAGCGTGAGTGGCAGGTGCTGGGGCTTATCTATTCAGGCTATAGCAACGAGCAGATTGCCGGTGAACTGGACGTGGCGGCAACCACCATCAAAACCCATATCCGTAACCTTTATCAGAAGCTTGGCGTGGCACATCGTCAGGATGCGGTGCAGCACGCACAGCAGTTGCTGAAGATGATGGGGTATGGGGTTTAATCAAAAAAAGGAGAAACGTTTTACGTTTCTCCTTTCTGACCGCCGCTTGATAGCGCGAAGCTTGTCAGGCCTTAGCACAGCTCCAGCTGCACCTCATTTTCGGCAATCACCTGCATCACGCCCGGCGGCGGTAGCACGTCGGTGTATACCGCATCCACCATGCTGATACTGCCCATATTGACCATTGCGTTACGGCCAAATTTCGAATGGTCGACAACCAGAATCACGTGGCGGGAGTTGTCGATAATCGCGCGTTTGGTGCGCACCTCGTGATAGTCAAACTCCAGCAGCGAACCATCGCTGTCGATACCGCTGATGCCGAGAATGCCGAAGTCGAGACGGAACTGGGAGATGAAGTCCAGCGTCGCCTCGCCGATGATACCGCCATCGCGGCTTCGCAGCTCACCGCCAGCCAGAATAATGCGAAAATCTTCTTTCACCATCAACGTGTTAGCCACGTTAAGGTTGTTGGTCACGATGCGCAGGTCGCTGTGATTAAGCAGCGCGTGGGCCACCGCTTCCGGTGTCGTTCCGATGTCGATAAACAGCGCCGAGCCGTTCGGGATCTGGCTTGCCACCTTCTGTGCAATACGCTCTTTCTCGGCCGTTTGCGTCGCTTTTCTATCGTGCCACGAGGCGTTTACCGAGCTCGACGGCAGCGCCGCGCCGCCGTGGTGGCGCAAGATTTTTTTCTGTTCCGCAAGGTCATTCAAATCGCGACGAATGGTCTGGGGGCTGACGGAAAAGTGCTCCACCAGCTCTTCCGTACTGACATAGCCCTGGAGTTTGACCAGTTCGATTATCGCGTCATGACGTTGTGTTTGTTTCATGATGAATCCCTGGAAAATTATGCTCGCTTTCGCACATTAAGCGTATCGACGAAGGCCATAGCCAGACCAATCACCAGCCCGGTGACGTGCGCGCCGTTCGCAATCGACATCCCAAAAACGTTGAACCACCCGGCAATCAGCCAGACCAATGAGAACATAATCAGCCCGCGCGGCAGGAAGATGCCGCTCTGCGGGTCGCGTTCCCCGCGCAGCCAGGCGTAGCCCATCAAGGCATAAACCACGCCGGAAAGGCCGCCAAACCACGGACCGCTAAACTGATGCTGAATAAAGCCGCTCAACAGCGCGCTGATGACGGTAATCACCACCAGCTTGCCGCTGCCAATGCGTTTCTCTATCGCGCCGCCAAGATACCACCACCATAGCAGGTTAAAGAGGATATGGACGAACGAGAAATGCATGAATGCGTGGGTAAAATAGCGCCAGACTTCAAATTTCAGCGAATCGTCGTACGGCCAGGCGAGCCAAAGCATGACCGGCTGATCGCCGATGACGCTCATCAGAATAAAGACCAGAATGCAGACCGCCATGATACTCATCGTCACCGGGCCAGCACCGGCCTTCAGCGTGGCAAGGAAAGGGAAACGACGATAGTGTAGGCCGCTGTTAGTCTGCCCGGACTGCCAGCTCGCCGCCAGATAGCGCGGGTCGGCCGGATTCTCGAGGAAGCGCTCCAGCTCGTCACGCACGCGGGCCTCCTGCGCTTCATCAGAAAGCCAGACATCGCTGCGCGTATGCTGCTGGATAGTCAGAATAACCCCCTGCGTTGCCATATAGTCAACAAAGGCCTGGGCCACGCGCGGGTTGGTAAAAGAGGTGATCATCAACATTCAGCAGGTCGCTTCTATTCCACACAAAAGAGGACAGTATATACCCAAACGCTGACGGATACGTTGCTAAGGCGCGCAATGACCGCCTGGCAGCAGGCGGTATCAAGAATGGGCAAACTCAGCCGTTTTTAGAAAGCGGCGTGTTCCACTTCAGCCGGGAAGTGACGGTGCCAGGCATCAAAGCCGCCGTCAACGCTGTAGACCTGGTCATAACCCTGCTGCAACAGGTACTGCGCGGCACCTTTGCTGCTATTACCGTGATAGCACATCACCATCACCGGCGTTTCAAAATCGTTATCGCGCATAAACGCGCCCAGCGTATCGTTCGTCAGATGAAACGCACCTGGGGTATGCCCCATCGCAAAGCTCTGCGGGTCGCGAATATCCACCAGTACAGCGGTGCTTTGCTGCAGCTTTTGGTGCGCCTGTTCTACGTTAATACATTCAAACTGTTCCATCGTGCTCTCTTATCGTTATGGCAGGTATTGTCTTGCTGGCGACATTTTACCGCCAAGTGTACGTCCTCAGGCCACGTAAACGCCAATATGTTATGCACATCACTCTAAAATGTTTTTTCAATGTTACCAAAAGCGCGTTTACTTGCTATTATGAGCGATATCGAACATTAATGAGCTATAACGAAAGTCCCTGAGGTAGCAATAATGGAAACCAAAGATCTGATTGTCATCGGTGGCGGTATCAACGGTGCGGGCATTGCGGCTGATGCGGCGGGGCGCGGATTATCCGTGCTGATGCTGGAAGCCAGAGATCTGGCCTGCGCCACGTCGAGCGCCAGCTCGAAACTGATCCATGGCGGCCTGCGCTACCTTGAACACTACGAATTCCGTCTGGTCAGCGAAGCGCTGGCCGAGCGTGAAGTGCTGCTGAAGATGGCCCCGCACATCGCCATTCCGATGCGTTTTCGTCTGCCGCACCGCCCGCATCTGCGCCCAGCGTGGATGATCCGTACCGGTCTGTTTATGTACGATCACCTGGGCAAGCGCACCAGCCTGCCTGCGTCTACCGGTTTGCGTTTTGGCGCAGAATCGGTCCTCAAGCCGGAAATCGTGCGTGGTTTCGAATATTCAGACTGCTGGGTCGACGATGCTCGCCTGGTCCTGGCTAACGCGCAAATGGTGGTGAAAAAAGGCGGTGAAGTCCGAACCCGTACGCGCGCAATCTCGGCGAAACGAGAAAACGGCCTGTGGGTGGTGGAAGCGGAAGATATCGACAGCGGCGAAAAATTCCGCTGGCAGGCGCGCGGCCTGGTGAATGCCACCGGCCCGTGGGTCAAACAGTTCTTCGACGACGGGATGCATCTGCCTTCGCCATACGGCATCCGACTGATCAAGGGCAGTCACATTGTGGTACCGCGCGTACACAACCAGAAGCAGGCCTACATTCTGCAAAACGAAGATAAGCGCATCGTGTTTGTGATCCCGTGGATGGACGAGTTCTCAATTATTGGCACCACCGACGTGGAGTACCACGGCGATCCGAAAAACGTCGAAATCGACGAAAGCGAGATTAGCTATCTGCTGAAGGTCTACAACGGCCACTTTAAGAAACAGCTCGCTCGTGAAGATATCGTCTGGACCTACTCCGGCGTGCGCCCGCTGTGTGACGACGAGTCGGACTCTCCACAGGCGATCACCCGCGACTATACGCTGGATATCCATGACGACCACGGCAAAGCGCCGCTGCTGTCGGTGTTTGGCGGCAAGCTCACCACCTACCGCAAGCTGGCAGAACACGCGCTGGAAAAACTGGCCCCTTACTATCAAGGCATTGGCCCAGCCTGGACCAAAGGCGCGGTGCTGCCGGGCGGTGAGATTGGCAGCGATCGTGACGACTACGCGGCGAAGCTGCGCCGCCGCTATCCGTTCATCAGCGAGTCACTGGCCCGCCATTTTGCCCGCACCTACGGCAGCAACAGCGAGCTGATTATTGGCGATGCGAAGGATATTGCCGGGCTGGGCGAAGATTTCGGCCATGAATTTTACGAAGCGGAGCTGCGTTACCTGGTCGAACACGAGTGGGTGCGTCGCCTCGACGATGCTATCTGGCGTCGTACTAAGCAGGGAATGTGGCTGAACGCCGAACAGCAGTCACGGATTAGCGCATGGCTGGTGAAAACGCTGGGAAAGCCTGAATTGTCGCTGGCGTCGTAAGCGATCAGGGAAAAAGAAACGGGGCCGATTGGCCCCGTTTGACGTTTACAGCCTTACCGGCTCGATATACCAGATATGCTCGGCATACTCTTTGATCGTGCGGTCAGAGGAGAAGTAGCCCATGTTGGCGATGTTGTGCATCGCTTTGGTGGTCCACTGCTCCGGCTCCTGATACAGCTCATCGACCCTGTCCTGACAGTCCACATAGCTGCGGAAATCGGCCAGTACCTGATAGTGGTCGCCGAAGTTAATCAGCGAATCCACCAGGTCACGGTAACGCCCCGGCTCGCTCGGGCTGAACACGCCGGTGGCGATTTGCGTCAGCACCTGGCGCAGCTCTTCATCCTGCTCGTAGTAGTCGCGCGGGCTGTAGCCCTTACGGCGCAGCGCCTCCACCTCTTCAGCCGTGTTGCCAAAGATAAAGAAGTTATCCGCCCCCACGTGTTCCTGCATCTCCACGTTAGCCCCGTCCAGCGTACCGATGGTTAATGCCCCGTTGAGCGCAAACTTCATGTTACTGGTGCCGGAGGCTTCCGTCCCCGCCAGCGAAATCTGCTCGGAAAGATCGGCCGCCGGAATGATCATCTGCGCCAGGCTCACGCTGTAGTTCGGAATAAACACCACTTTCAGCTTATCGCCAATCTGCGGATCGTTGTTGATCACGTCCGCCACGTCGTTGATCAGGTGAATGATGTGCTTCGCCATGTAGTAGGCCGACGCCGCTTTACCGGCGAAGATATTCACCCGCGGCACCCACTTCGCATCCGGATCGGCCTTGATGCGGTTGTAGCGAGCGATCACGTGCAGCACGTTCATCAGTTGACGCTTGTATTCGTGGATACGCTTGATCTGCACGTCAAACAGCGCGTGGGGGTTCACCACCACGTTCAGGTTCTGGGCAATAAACGCCGCGAGGCGCTTTTTGTTCTCCAGCTTGGCGTGCTGCACCGCCTGATTCACCTTCGGATAATCGATGTGCTGTTCCAGCTCGCTCAACTGACTGAGATCCGAACGCCACGTCTGGCCGATATTTTCGTCCAGCACGCCGGAGAGCGCCGGGTTGGCCAACGCCAGCCAGCGGCGCGGCGTCACGCCGTTAGTGACGTTGGTAAAGCGTGTCGGGAAGATAGCGGCGAAGTCGGCGAACAGCGACTGCACCATCAGGTTCGAGTGCAGTTCGGAAACGCCGTTGACCTTCTTACTCACCACCACCGCCAGCCACGCCATGCGTACGCGGCGGCCGTTAGACTCGTCGATGATCGAGGTGCGGCTCAGCAGCGCGGTGTCGTTCGGGTACTGTTCCTGCAGCGTCTTCAGGAAGTAGTCGTTAATCTCGAAGATAATCTGCAAATGACGCGGCAGAATTTTGCCGAGCATGTCCACCGGCCAGGTTTCCAGCGCTTCGCTCATCAGCGTGTGGTTGGTGTATGAGAAGACCTGGCAGGTGACGTTAAACGCGTCGTCCCAGCTGAACTTGTGCTCGTCAATCAACAGGCGCATCAGCTCAGGGATCGACAGCACCGGATGGGTGTCGTTGAGGTGGATGGCAATTTTATCCGCCAGGTTGTCATAAGTTTTATGCAACATGTAGTGGCGGTTTAAAATATCCTGCACCGTGGCGGAGACCAGGAAGTACTCCTGACGCAGGCGCAGCTCGCGCCCGGAATAGGTGGAATCATCCGGGTAGAGCACACGGGATACGTTCTCCGAGTGGTTTTTATCCTCCACCGCGGCGAAGTAATCGCCCTGGTTAAATTTACCCAGGTTGATTTCGCTACTGGCCTGGGCGTTCCACAGACGCAGCGTGTTGGTCGCGTCGGTGTCGTAGCCGGGGATAATTTGATCGTAGGCGACCGCCAGAATCTCTTCGGTTTCCAGCCAGCGGCTGGTTTTGCCTTCCATCTGCACGCGGCCACCGAAACGCACTCTGTAGCGGGTGTTGTGGCGCGGGAACTCCCACGGGTTACCGTACTCCAGCCAGTAATCCGGCGACTCTTTCTGACGACCGTCGACGATGTTCTGCTTAAACATGCCGTAATCATAGCGAATACCGTAGCCGCGCCCCGGCAGCGCCAGCGTCGCCAGCGAGTCAAGGAAGCAGGCCGCCAGACGCCCCAAACCGCCGTTGCCAAGGCCCGGGTCGTTCTCTTCGTCGATCAGCTCTTCGAGGTCTAACCCCATGCCTTCCAGCGCGTTTTTCACGTCGTCATACAGGCCTAACGACAACAGCGCATTGGAAAGCGTGCGGCCAATCAAAAACTCCATCGACAGGTAGTAAACCTGCCGTGTTTCCTGGGAAAGCTGAGCGCGGTTCGAGCGCAACCAGCGTTCGACCAGACGATCGCGAACAGCAAACAGGGTGGCGTTCAGCCATTCGTGTTTGTTAGCGATAGCCGGATCTTTCCCGATGATGAACATCAGCTTATAGGCAATAGAGTGCTTCAGTGCCTCAACGCTGAGGGTCGGTGATGCATACGTAAAGGGTGCATTCATAACTCAGATCCCCGTAGTTAGATCAGGCGTTGGTAAAGCTCACGATAAGAGTGTGCAGCAACCTGCCAGCTAAAATCCATGTTCATCGCCTGACGTTGTACATAGCGCCAGAGCGACGGACGAGACCATAATACGAAAGCACGGCGGATGGCTCTGAGCAGCGACCAGGCGTTGCTGTCTTCAAAGACAAAACCGCTGGCGATACCGTCAGCCAGGTTTTCCAGCGAGCTATCCGCCACGGTATCCGCCAGACCGCCGGTACGACGGACCAACGGCAGCGTGCCGTACTTCAAACCGTAAAGCTGCGTTAAGCCGCATGGCTCAAAGCGGCTCGGCACCAGGATGACATCCGCGCCGCCAATAATGCGGTGCGAGAACGCTTCGTGGTAGCCAATCTGTACCCCCACCTGCCCCGGATGTTCCGCGGCGGCGGCGAGAAAACCTTCCTGCAATACCGGATCGCCTGCGCCTAACAGCGCCAACTGACCGCCCTGCTCCAGCAGGCCCGGCAGGGCTTCCAGCACCAGATCCAGCCCTTTCTGGCTGGTGAGGCGGCTGACCACGGCAAACAGCGGCGCGGTGTCGCTGACCTTCAGCCCCATCGCAATCTGCAGCTGCCGTTTATTCTCCGCTTTCTTCTCTAGCGTATCGCGACTATAGCTTGCTGGCAGCAACAGGTCTTTTTCCGGACTCCAGACGTTGTCATCCACGCCGTTGAGAATCCCCGACAGACGGCCTTCTTTATGCCGCTGACGCAGCAGTCCTTCCATACCGTAGGCAAACTGCGGTTCGGTAATCTCCCGGGCGTAGGTTGGGCTGACGGCGGTAATATGATCCGCGAAGAACAGCCCCGCTTTCAGGAACGAAATCTGCCCGTGGAATTCCAGCCCGTGCATGTTGAAGTATTCTGCCGGCAGCTGGATTTCATCCATATGGTGGCTGTAAAACAGCCCCTGATACGCCAGATTATGTACCGTAAACACCGATTTCGCCGGGCGACCGCGGGCCGCCAGATAGGCCGGAGCCAGGCCCGCGTGCCAGTCGTGGGCATGCACCACGTCCGGACGCCAGAACGGATCCAGACCGCAGGCCATTTCACTGCCCACCCAGCCCAGCAGCGCAAAGCGCTTCACGTTATCGGGATAGGCGTTCAGGTGCGTATCGTGATACGGGCTCCCAGGGCGATCGTAGAGATGCGGCGCATCAATCAGGTAAATACCAACGCCGTTATAGTGGCCGAACAGCAGCGTAATGCGCCCGGCGAACGTATCACGACGCGTCACCACTTTGGCATCCGTAATCCCGCGGCGGATATCCGGAAACGCGGGTAACAGCACGCGAGCGTCAGTCCCTTCGGCAATCTGTGCCGCCGGCAGCGCGCCGATAACATCCGCAAGGCCACCCGTTTTTAATAACGGGAACATCTCAGAACAAACGTGTAAAACCTGCATTATCGCTCCTGTTTGTACCCCAGCTGCCGCAACATCTCGCGCGTTACCAGCACGATCCCTTCTTCTGAACGGTAGAAGCGACGCGCATCCTCTTCCGCATCTTCACCGATCACCATGCCTTCTGGAATCACGCAGGCCCGGTCGATGACGCAGCGACGCAGGCGTGAGGAGCGCCCAACCCACACGTCTGGCAGTAAGACTGCCGAATCAATGTTACAGAACGAGTTCACGCGCACGCGCGGGAACAGCACCGACTGCACCACCACCGAACCGGAAATAATACAGCCGCCGGAGACCAGCGAGTTCAGGGTCATGCCGTGGCTACCGGAGCGGTCCTGGACGAACTTCGCCGGAGGCAGGGACTCCATATGGGTACGGATAGGCCAGTGCTGGTCGTACATATCCAGCTCAGGGGTCACCGACGCCAGGTCGAGGTTCGCTTTCCAGTAGGCTTCCAGCGTTCCCACATCGCGCCAGTAAGGTTCGGCATCCGGGTCGGACTGTACGCAGGACAGCGGGAAAGGATGTGCATAAGCCGCGCCAGCTTTGGTAATTAACGGAATTAAATCTTTGCCGAAGTCGTGGCTGGAATTTTCGTTGACGTCATCCTGCTCCAGCAGTTCATAAAGGTAATCCGCATCAAAGACATAGATACCCATGCTGGCGAGCGATTTGCTTGGGTCACTCGGCATGGCCGGTGGGTTAGCCGGTTTTTCCACGAAGTCGATAATCTTGTCGTTTTCGTCAACCGCCATGACGCCGAACGCCGATGCCTCTTCAATGGGCACCGGAATGCACGCCACGGTGCAACGCGCGCCTTTTTCGACGTGGTCGATCAGCATGCGCGAGTAATCTTGTTTGTAGATGTGGTCACCGGCAAGGATCACCACATACTCCGCTTTGTAGCGGCGAATAATGTCGAGGTTCTGGGTCACCGCATCGGCGGTACCGCGATACCAGTTTTCACCGTGCATCCGCTGCTGAGCCGGCAGCAGATCCACAAATTCGTTCATCTCTTCGCTGAAGAAGGACCAGCCGCGCTGGATGTGCTGCACCAGCGTGTGGGACTGGTACTGCGTAATCACGCCGATACGGCGGATCCCGGAGTTCAGGCAGTTGGATAATGCAAAGTCGATAATGCGGAATTTACCGCCGAAGTGGACAGCGGGTTTTGCCCGTTTATTGGTGAGATCCTTTAAGCGCGTTCCGCGTCCGCCCGCCAGAATCAGGGCGACGGATTTGATCGGTAACTGGCGAGCCAGCATTAAGGGATCGTTTTTTTCTAGCCTAACCATGATTAACTCCTTTTGTTGCTCGTCCTTCCGGGTTATTAGGTAGTCCCCGCACAGGTGCGGGGTTCCGGGTAATTCAGAGACTATGACCTTTGAAATACGCACACTCCGTGCGCGGGCCCATGCCAGACAGCCATGACGACCGGCGCTTCATCGCCGGTGAATGGAGGAACGGCGCGCCATTCCCCCACGGGTAACTTCAGGTTTGCCACGTCCTGCGTCGCATTGAGCGTAATGAGCCAGCGATCGGAAAGCAGAATTTGCATCCGGCGCGCCCCGTGCTGCCACTCCTCGGCAGACAGCGGCTGCGCGTCCTGATTAAGCCATTGCACGTTGCCGTCGCCCTCCTGCCACCAGCTATCGACCGTTAAGGCCGGAATTTGCTGGCGCAGATGGATCAGGGCGGCGGTAAAGTCGGTCAGCGCATCATCCGCGTTTTCCCAATCAAGCCAGGTCAACGAATTGTCCTGGCAGTAGGCATTGTTGTTACCTTGCTGGCTGTGACCGTGTTCGTCACCGGCCAGCAACATTGGCGTTCCCTGCGATAACAGCAGCGTTGTCAGCAGCGCCTGAACGCTACCCTGCCGACGCGCCATTACATCCAGGTTTGCTTCCAATCCTTCGATACCATGATTATTGCTGTGGTTATTGCTGGTTCCGTCACGATTCTCTTCGCCGTTGGCGTCGTTGTGCTTATTGTTAAAGCTCACACAGTCGCGCAGGGTGAAGCCATCGTGAGCGGTGACCAGGTTGATGGCCGCGTGCGGTTGCCTCTCCTGATGCTGAAAGACGTCGCTAGAGGCGGCGAAGCGCTGGGCAAATTCCCCCAGCGACAGCGACTCCTCAAGCCAGAAGCGACGCATAGCATCACGGAAACGGTCATTCCACTCGCTGAAACCGGGTGGGAAGTTCCCCACCTGGTAGCCACCGTCGCCGATATCCCACGGTTCAGCAATCAGCTTCACCGTCGACAGTACCGGGTCGTCATGGATAGCCTTAAACAGCGGCGCATCCTGACGATAGCCCGGCGTTCGGCCAATCACCGACGCTAAATCAAAACGAAAACCATCAACGTGGCAGACGTCAACCCAGAACCGCAGGCACTGACGGGCGTATTCCACGACGCCCGGGTGACTGAGATTCAGCGTGTTGCCGCAGCCCGTCCAGTTGTGATAATCGCCGTCTTCTCTCAACCAATAATAGCTGCGGTTATCAATCCCCCGCAGCGAGAAGGTCTGACAATGCAGATCCAACTCGGCGCTGTGATTCAGCACCACATCAAGGATCACCTCGATACCGGCCTGATGCAGCGCTTTTACCGCATCGCGAAACTCGTCCAGCGCGTGCTCGGGCGCGCTGGCGTAACGCGGCGACAGAGCAAACATCGCCAGCGGGTTGTAGCCCCAGTAGTTGCGCAGCCCCATCCGCAGTAGACGCTGTTCGCTGGCAAAATGCGCCACCGGCAGCAGCTCCAGCGCCGTGATGCCAAGCCGCTTGAAGTAGTCGATCATCACCGGGTGGCCCAGCGCCTTATAGGTACCGCGGATGGCATCCGGCAGCCCCGGGTGGCGCAGGGTCAGCCCTTTGACGTGCGCTTCGTAGATAACGGTTTTGCCCCACGCGGTGCGCGGTGCGGCGTCATCCTGCCAGTCGTAGGCTAAGTCTACGACCACTGATTTTGGCGCTACCGGCGCGCTGTCGCGTTCATCCGGCGCGTCGTAGCCATCGTGAAAACGCGGGTCGTCTACCGGGTCGCCCTCGGCGCGAAAACAGCACGGGTCGAGCAGCAGCTTTGCCGGGTTAAAGCGGTAGCCCTGCTGCGGATCCCACGGGCCATGCACCCGATAACCGTAACGTAAACCGGGGCCCGCATAAGGCAAATAGCCGTGCCAGACGTCGCCGCTCCGGGCGGGAAGGTCATAGCGAGACTCGTTGCCCTGCGCGTCAAACACGCAGAGTTCTACCCGCTGGGCATGTGCCGAAAAAAGCGTGAAGTTCACGCCTTCGCCGTCAAAGCTGGCGCCGAGCGGCGCGGGTTTCCCTGCTGCGAGTTGCCCCATGTGGTTAATCCCCTTCCCGTACCAGCCAGATAGTCGACAGCGGCGGCAGCGTCAGGCTCAGCGACTGCGGGCGACCGTGGCTTTCGAGATTATCGCTGTGCACCACGCCGCCGTTACCGGCGTTGCTACCGTGGTAATGGGCGGAATCGGTATTCAGCACTTCACGCCAGCGGCCCGGCTGATTAATGCCGAAGCGATAGTCGTGGCGCGGTACCGGCGTAAAGTTACTGACCACAATCACTTCGTTCCCGGCTTTGTCACGGCGGACAAAGGCGAATACCGAACGCGCATGGTCATCAACCACCAGCCATTCAAACCCGTACGGGTCAAAGTCCAGCTCGTGCATCGCTTTATGGTGACGATAGGTATGGTTGAGGTCGCGCACCAGACGCTGTACCCCGTGATGCCAGTTATCGTCGCCTTCCAGCAAATGCCAGTCGAGGCTGCCGTCAAAGTTCCATTCACGGCCCTGAGCAAACTCATCGCCCATAAACAGCAGCTTTTTGCCCGGGAAAGCGAACATCCAGCCGTAGTAGGCGCGCAGGTTGGCGAACTTCTGCCACGCGTCGCCCGGCATACGGTCGAGAATGGATTTTTTACCGTGGACCACTTCGTCATGCGATAACGGCAACACGAAGTTTTCCGTGTAGTTGTACAGCATGCCGAAGGTCATTTTGTCGTGATGGTACTGGCGATGAACCGGATCGAGCTTCATGTAGTCCAGGGTGTCGTGCATCCAGCCCAGGTTCCACTTAAACCAGAAGCCCAGGCCGCCCATGTCGGACGGGCGTGAGACGCCGGCAAAGTCGGTCGACTCTTCCGCCATACTCACCGCGCCGGGAACCTGCTCGCCCAACACGCGGTTGGTCTGACGCAGAAACTCAATCGCTTCAAGGTTTTCGCGGCCACCGAACTCGTTCGGGATCCACTCGCCCTCTTTACGAGAGTAGTCGCGGTAAATCATTGACGCCACCGCATCGACGCGCAGCGCATCAATACCGAAGCGCTCCACCCAGTACAGGGCGTTGCCCGTCAGGAAGTTACTCACTTCACGGCGGCCATAGTTATAAATCAGGGTATTCCAGTCCTGATGGTAGCCTTCACGCGGATCGCTGTGCTCGTACAGGTTGGTACCGTCAAACTCGGCCAGCGCGAAGTCATCCGACGGGAAGTGCCCCGGAACCCAGTCAAGAATGATGTTCAGACCGGCGGCGTGCGCGGCGTTGATAAAGTAGCGGAAATCTTCGCGCGTACCGAAGCGGCGGGTCGGCGCATACAGCCCGGTTGGCTGATAGCCCCAGCTGCCGTCAAACGGGTGCTCGTTAACCGGCAGTAGCTCCAGATGGGTAAAGCCCATCCATTTAGCGTACGGCACCAGCTGCTCGGCCAGCTCGCGGTAGCTCAGCCAGTAGTTGTTGTCGGTATGACGGCGCCAGGAACCCAGGTGCACCTCGTAGATAGAGATAGGCGCGTCGAACTGGTTGGCTTTTTTGCGTTCTTCGCTCTGCTCAACTTTTGGCGGCAGCCCGCAGATTAGCGATGCCGTTTCCGGGCGCATCTGTGCTTCAAAGGCATAAGGGTCTGCTTTAATCCGCAGCGCGCCGCGAGCGTCGATCATCTCGAACTTATACAGCTGACCGTTATGCGCGCCGGGGATGAACAGCTCCCAAATTCCGGTTTCCCGACGCAGACGCATCGGGTGACGGCGACCGTCCCAGTAGTTGAACTGCCCGACGACGGAAACGCGCTGGGCATTAGGCGCCCAAACGGCAAAACGTGTCCCGGTAACGCCGTCCATGGTGTCCGCATGCGCGCCCAGTGTTTCATACGGGCGCAGGTGGGTACCTTCGGACAGCAACCATGCATCCATTTCCTGGAGCAATGGGCCAAAGCTATAGGGGTCATCAATAAGATTCTGTTGGCCATGCCAAACGACAGCCAACTGATAGCGGAAGAAATTTTTACGACGCGGCAGAATGCCACAAAAGAAACCGCGTGAGTCCACGCACTCCAGCTTGCCCACTTTGCGCCCGGTTTTTGGTTCAATCACCCAAACGTCGGTCGCGTCAGGCAGTAACGCCCGGACTTCCAGCCCTGCTTCCGTTCTGTGCATCCCCAGTACGGAAAAAGGATCCGCAAAATGGCCTGCGATCAGTGCATTAATCACGTCTCTATCAACACGATCAGACATGCTTCATCATCCTTAGTTTTTGTATCGCCTCAATCCAATTTAAATGGCGACATTTGTGACCTGAACGGTGCGGCACGAAGTTGTGTGCCTCTCTCGGCCCCGTTCAACCTTCAGTCAAGGTGACAGACCTTGATTAAAGCATAGTCAACGCTTTACCTGACTCCTGAGAGAAAAATAGACATAACTGCGTTTACTCCCTTGTATTACGCAAAAAAAAGGGGTGGTTTGCCACCCCTCATCGATGAATAAATGTTTACGCCAATTGACGTAGCATACGACGCAGCGGCTCGGCTGCGCCCCACAGGAGCTGGTCGCCAACGGTGAACGCTGACAGGTATTCCGGCCCCATATTCAGTTTGCGCAAACGCCCAACTGGCGTGGTCAGCGTACCGGTGACCGCCGCCGGGGTGAGTTCGCGCATCGTGATTTCACGATCGTTTGGCACCACTTTCGCCCACGGATTGTGCGCAGCCAGTAATTCCTCCACAGAACTTATGGAAATATCTTTTTTCAATTTCAGGGTGAATGCTTGGCTGTGGCAACGCAACGCGCCGATACGTACGCATAACCCATCCACCGGAATAACCGAGGAGGTCGCGAGAATTTTGTTGGTTTCCGCCTGGCCTTTCCACTCTTCACGGCTCTGGCCGTTGTCGAGCTGCTTGTCGATCCACGGAATCAGGCCGCCCGCCAGCGGGACGCCAAAGTTATCAACCGGCAGATCGCCGCTGCGGGTCAACGTGGTGACTTTGCGTTCGATGTCGAGGATGGCGGAAGCCGGGTCGGCCAGTTCGCTGGCGACGTGATTATGCAGCAGACCCATTTGGGTCAGCAGCTCGCGCATATGGCGCGCGCCGCCGCCGGAAGCCGCCTGATAGGTAGCGACCGAGGCCCACTCAACCAGATCGTTGGCAAACAGGCCGCCCAGCGACATCAGCATCAGGCTGACGGTGCAGTTGCCGCCGACAAAGGTTTTAATCCCGTTGTTCAGACCGTCGGTGATGACCTGCTGGTTCACCGGGTCGAGAATAATGATGGCGTCATCTTTCATGCGCAGCGAGGAGGCTGCGTCAATCCAGTAACCCTGCCAGCCGCTTTCACGCAGCTTAGGATAAATTTCGTTGGTATAATCGCCGCCCTGACAGGTAACAATAATGTCGAGCGCCTTCAGCGCTTCAAGATCGTAGGCGTCCTGAAGCTTACCACCGGTGGTGCCGCCGAACGACGGCGCAGCTTGACCTAACTGAGAGGTGGAGAAGAAGACCGGGCGAATGGCGTCAAAGTCGCGCTCTTCAACCATGCGTTGCATGAGTACAGAGCCGACCATCCCGCGCCAGCCGATAAAACCAACATTTTTCATAACGAATTTTCCTGCAGATATGTGCTGTTATTGCTTACCAGTTCCACTGGGCATCCCTTCACATTACAAAAAGCAGCTAAAGTCGCAAGTGAAATTAATCAATGATTGCGTAGCAATCAGAAATGCAACTTATTCCCCCTGCAATAGGGGTCACATTTTTCTACGTTGAACTCCGCAACGAAGACGATGTGTAGAGCAGAAATTCCACAACAATTATCAGGGAATTTGAGTCATGAGTGAAATCTTTTCCGCCGCTGTTTTATTGATCCTGATTATGGATCCACTGGGAAATTTGCCCATTTTTATGTCGGTGCTAAAACACACGGAACCCAAGCGCCGCAAAGCGATCATGATACGTGAGCTTTTAATCGCACTCCTGCTGATGCTGATTTTTCTCTTCGCAGGCGAGAAGATTTTGGCGTTTTTAAACCTGCGCGCCGAGACGGTCTCCATCTCCGGCGGCATCATTTTATTCCTGATTGCCATTAAGATGATTTTCCCCAGCGCGACGGGAAACAGCTCGGGGCTGCCGGCGGGTGAAGAGCCGTTTATTGTCCCGCTTGCCATTCCGCTGGTTGCCGGGCCGACGCTGCTGGCAACGCTGATGCTGCTGTCGCATCAGTATCCCAATAATCTGTCGCACCTGGTGATTGCGCTGCTGATTGCCTGGGGCGGCACGGTGGTGATTTTGCTGCAGTCGTCGCTGTTCCTGCGCCTGCTGGGTGAGAAAGGGGTTAACGCGTTAGAACGTCTGATGGGATTGATTCTGGTGATGATGGCGACCCAGATGTTCCTGGACGGCATTCGGATGTGGATGAAGGGATAAAACCGGGCAATTGCCCGGCCAAAGACCGTCTGTAGGCCGGATAAGGCGTTTACGCCGCCATCCGGCAATATGCGCCGGACAGCCTGATGGCGCTGCGCTTATCAGGCCTACAACGGGTGGTGCATTAACTTAACAGCGTAAACGCAATCATACCGACAATCGCGCCTACCGTACCAAGAATGGTTTCCATCATGGTCCAGGTTTTCAGCGTCTGCGCTTCCGTCGCGCCGGTAAACTTACCGAACAGCCAGAAGCCTGCGTCGTTCACGTGGCTCACCACGATAGAACCGCCGCCGATGCAGATAGACAGCGCCGCCAGCTGAGCGCCACTGTAATGCAGCTGTTCAATCACCGGCATCACCAGGCCAACCGCAGTCAGACACGCAACCGTCGCGGAACCCTGAATAATACGTACCGCAGCGGCCAGAATGAAGCAGGTCAGCGCAATCGGCAGGCCCATCCCGGTCAGGGCTTCGCCCAATGCCGGACCGACGCCGGAATCCACCAGCACCTGTTTGAACACGCCGCCCGCACCGATCACCAGCAGAATAATCCCCGCAGGCTGCAGGGCCGCACCGCAGATCGCCATCACTTTGTCTTTCGCCATGCCCTGACGGAACGCCAGGCCATAAATCGCCACCAGGCAGGCAATCAGAATCGCGGTGAATGGGTGACCGATAAATTCAAACCACTGATAGGTTTCGGATTCCACCGGCACAAAGCGCGCGGCGATCGTTTTCAGCCCCACCAGCACCAGCGGCAGCAGAATCAGCGCCAGGCTAAAGCCGAAGGACGGCATTTTGCCTTCGCCAAGGTGCGGCTCGGTAATGTCATCAGGAATGTTCAGCTCAACGTAGCGGCTGATAAAGTTGCCCCACAGCGGCCCGGCAATAATCATCCCCGGAATCGCCGCACACAGGCCAATCAGAATCATCCAGCCAAAGTCGGCGTGCATTTGGGAAGCCAGAAGCATTGGCGCTGGCCCCGGCAGCAGAAACGCCGCAGCGGCGGCTACACCGGCAAACAGTGGAATCACCAGCTTCACCAGGTTCGTCCCGGTGTGGCGCGCCATAGAGAACGCGACGCTAATCAGCAGCACGATCGCCACTTCAAAGAACAGCGGCAGCGCACAGATAAGACCGGCGATACCGATGGCATAGTGCGCGCGGCTGTGGCCGAAAGATTTCAGCATTTTGACCGCAATCTGATCGACTGCGCCCGTTTCATGCAGAATTTTGCCGAACATCGCGCCCAGCGCGACCACGATAGCCAGGAAGCCCAGCGTACCGCCCATCCCTTTCTCCATGGTTTCCGCGATTTTAATCAACGGCATACCGGAGAAAAGCCCTGCACCAATAGAAACCACCATCAAAGCCAGGAAGGCGTGCATACGCGCCTTCATGACTAAAAACAGCAGCAGTAAAACGGAACCTACTGCTGTTAAAACTAACGATAAAGTTGTCACGCGATACGGCCTTTGTTAATCACTTCAATGGTGCTGTCGATAACGCCTTCCAGCGGCTGATCGATATCAACCACCAGCACGTCGCGTTCGTCAGCGCCCGGTTCTTGCAGGGTTTCGAACTGCGTCACCAGCATCTGGGTCTTGAAGAAGTGGCCCTTACGCGCTTTCAGACGGCTCTCAATCACCTCGAAATCCCCTTTCAGGTAGACGAAGGAGAGATTCGGGTTTCCTTCACGCAGAATGTCGCGGTACGCTTTTTTCAGCGCGGAGCAGACAATCAGCGAGACTTTGTTCGTGCGCTGCATGGCAAACGCGGCGTCGTTCAGCGCCTGCAGCCAGGGCTTGCGGTCGTCGTCGTTCAGCGGTTCGCCGGAGGACATTTTGACGATATTGCTGCGTGGGTGCAGGAAATCGCCGTCCAGAAACGCGGCGTTCAGGCGATGTGCGACTTCGCTGGCTACGGCGGATTTACCGCTGCCGGATACGCCCATCAGTACATAAACGTGGTGATCGTGGTTAGTCGTGCTCAAGGCGTCCTCCTGTTGGGCACTGGGAATTTGTTACGGGTAACAGTTATCGGTAACATTGTCATGCTGAGCAACTGGATAAGCAATAACCATTCGTGCCGGAAGTGAATTATGAGTGAATATGTGTGATCTAGTTCAAACTTGTGGGGCCTAAATAGAACCACCCGGTGACAAAGTGAAACCTAAATCTAACATCTTCGGCGTCACCACTTCACCGCGAATACGGGCAAGCAGACGCTCCGCGCCAATGCGCCCCATGCGCTCACGCGGCGTCAGGACGCTGGCGAGACGCGGTTCCATCACCTGGCCGATATCGTGGCCGTGGAAGCCGGCAATCGCGATATCGTCCGGAATTTTCAGCCCCAGACGCTGGCACTCAAACGCCGCGCCGACCGCGAGGTCATCGTTGGTACAGAATATGCCGTCCAGCCTGGAGAATTCGCGCCGTGCCTGGCGCATCAGTTCGATGCCGGAAGTGTAAGACGACGACTGCTCTACCATCACGCTGTACGGCGTCAGGCCCGCGTCAAGCATCGCCTGTTCGTAGCCTTTCTGTTTGATAATAGTACGTTCATCGAGACGCGCACCTAAATAGGCGATATGCCGATGGCCGCGCGCGATAATCGCCGCCGTCATCTGCCGCGCCGCTTCAAAGTTATCGAAACCCACGGCGATATCGAGGCACGGCGACTGGCTATCCATGAGCTCAACCACCGGAATACCGGCCACTTCGATCATCTTGAGGGTACGCGGCGTGTGGGTACGTTCAGTCAGAATCAGGCCGTCAATGTTCCAGGAGAGCATCGACTCCAGGCGCTCCTGCTCCATTTCCGGCTTGTAGCCGTAGTGGGCAAGCATCGTTTGATAGCCGTGGGCGTCGGTGACGCTTTCCACACCGCGCAGCACTTCCGCAAACACCTGGTTGGTTAATGAGGGCAGCAGCACGCCGATGGCGCGGCTGGTAGCATTGGAGAGAATATCGGGGGCCCGGTTGGGGATATAGCCCAGATCGTCAAGCGCCGCCGCAATTTTACCGCGTAACGCTTCGGAAACCTGCTCCGGGTTACGTAAAAAACGGCTCACCGTCATTTTGGTTACGCCAACGCGATCGGCAACATCCTGAAGTACGGGTCTTTTCTTTTTCATCGTCCAGTGGCAAACAAAGGTGAAATATTGCTGAAGTTTACCACGGAGATGACGCAACCTCCCCGCAAGATTGGGGAGGTTGCGCTAATTATTTAAGACGGATCAAACTGGCGGCAGATCGAAGAGTAAAATTTCACTTTCGCTGTCGGCGTGAACCGAAATCGCCTGCTCGTCCCAAATCGCCAGACCATCGCTGGTGGTGGCTTTGGTGCCATTAATCGAGACTTCACCTTTCACTACCTGAATCCACACGCGGCGGTCGGCGGCAATCTGGTGCACCGACTGTTCGCCTTTTGCCAGCGCCCAGCGGTACAGCTCCATATCCTGGTAAACCTTCAGCGAACCTTCACGCGCATCCGGCGACAGCACCAGCTGTTTGCCCTGCGCGGCGTCGAAGCGACGCTGTTCGTAGCGCGGCGTGATGCCGGTTTTTTCTGGAATGATCCAGATCTGATACAGGTGCAGCTTATCGGTGGCGCTTGGGTTGTACTCAGAGTGACGCACCCCGGTACCGGCGCTCATAATCTGGAACTCGCCCGCCGGAACCTGCTCTTTGTTACCCATGCTGTCCTGATGCTCTACGGCGCCTTCCAGCACGTAGGTCAGGATTTCCATGTCTTTGTGCGGGTGAGTACCGAACCCCTGGCCTGCATCAATCACGTCGTCGTTAATGACGCGCAGCGCCGAGAAGCCCATGTAATTCGGATCGTAGTAGTCGGCAAAAGAGAAGGTATGCCAGGAATCCAGCCAACCATGATTCGCGTGACCACGTTCATTTGCTTTGCGTAAGAAAATCATTTTTTACCCCCTCATGTTTTCGATGAAACAAGTTTGGACGTAAACCGCTCAGGATGATAGTGGGTGAAAATTGACTCCTCTGTTCAAAAAATATGAACAAGAGCAGAGGAGCCATTTTTACTTATTTGGCAAGGGTAATCGTGGCAGGAGACGGCTGCTCAAATGCCCGTTCAAGCAGTTCCATATTGGTGAGAGCCTCAGTTTCCTTGACGAAATTCGGCACACCGTGGGTCAGCGTCTGATACAGCGCATCGTACACGCGACCATAGTCGCCACGCTCGGCCTGCCACTGCTCTTTTACCGTTTCCCCCGCCTCGTTAACGTACTCCAGCTGCGCCAGTGAACTATCCGCCGCGAAGCCCGCATCGCCCGGCATAATGCCCGCTTTCAGGCTGGTTTCCTGCTGGTCGATACCGTACTTCACGAAGGAGCCTTTGGTGCCGTGCACGATAAATTTCGGGTAGTCGATTTTCACCAGATGGCTGGTTTTCACAATCGCCTTCAGGTTGCCGTAGAACAGCTGAGCTTCAAAAGTATCATCCGGATTGGCCGGATTGCGCAGGCTGCGAATGTCGTACGCCGCATGATCCGGGCGGCCAAACAGCGAGATGATTTGGTCCATGGTGTGTACGCCCAGGCCATAAAACGCGCCGTCCTGCGGACGGCCCGGCTGGGTCGGCGCCTCCGGGCGGTAGTAGTCAAAGTGGCTTTCTACCTCAACAATCTCGCCCAGCTTACCGCTCTCAATGGCTTTTTTGGCAGTCAGGAAGCAGGAGTCAAAGCGACGGTTCTGATACGGCGAGACGGTCAGCCCTTTGCTTTTCGCCAGCGCAAACAGTTCCTTCGCTTCCGCCAGCGTCGGGGTGAATGGCTTTTCGACCAGTACGTTTTTACCGGCTTGCAGCGCTTTTTTCGCATACTCAAAGTGGCTATCAGCATGGGTGCAAACCACCACCAGCTTCACCTGCGGATCGTGCAGAATATCGTTCAACTCGCTGGTGAAGTGAATGTGCGCGTATTGCGGTGCCTGCTCGTCCGGCTTCGGACTGCGGCGATAGATATGCGCCACGTGCCAGTCGGCTTTACGGTGCAGAACATAGGGAAGATGGTAGCGGGTGGTGCTTTTGCCAAAGCCGATAAAGGCGCAGTGCAGAGTCATGGTTCAGTCCTTTTGAAGTGTTTGCTGAATACCATAGCGCAATGACAGGCAAAAAAAAGCCAGCAATAAGCTGGCTAAAGTAATACTGGAAGCAATGTGAGCAATGTCGTGCTTTCAGGAACTCCGCAAGGACGCCCTGAATGCAGGACAATAATAATCATTCTCATTCGCAACTGTCCAGTGATTTTTGCAAAAAAAGCCAATTGACGCACATTTCAAAATCAATGATGTTAAAAGGGACTTTTACACCACAAAGGAAATGAAGAATGAGTGACATCGTGATACGCCACGCTGAATCCAAAGATTTCGACGCTATCCGTCAGATCCACGCCCAGCCGGAGGTGTATCACAACACGCTACAGGTACCTCATCCTTCCAGCCATATGTGGCAAGAACGGCTAGCCGACCAGCCGGGCATCAAACAGCTGGTCGCCTGCATCGATGAACAGGTGGTTGGGCACCTCAGTATTGCCATTCCCCAACGCCCTCGCCGCAGCCACGTCGCCGACTTCGGAATTTGCGTCGATACCCGCTGGCAAAATCGCGGGGTCGCCAGCGCGCTCATGCGCACCATGATCGATATGTGCGACAACTGGCTGCGCGTCGACCGCATTGAACTCACCGTATTTGTCGATAACGCGCCGGCGGTGGCGGTGTATCAAAAGCACGGGTTTGAGATTGAAGGCACCGGGCGCAACTATGCGCTGCGTAATGGGGAGTATGTGGATGCGTACTTTATGGCGCGGGTGAAGTAACCATTGCCCGGTGGCGCTACGCTTACCGGGCCTACAAAGGTTAACCCTGTAGGCCCGGTAAGGCGAAGCCGCCACCCGGCAATTAAACTAGTACCCCGCCGTCAAATCATCCGGCGAACGCGGGTCCGAGGCCCCATACAGCGTCCCATCCGGGTCCACCATAATGCTCTGCGTGCTGCCCATCGCCTCTTTCAGCGCCACCTTCTGTCCTTTCGCTTCCAGCAGCTTGAGCGTGTCCGGGCTAAAGCCCTTCTCGACCCGCAGTTCGTCCGGCAGCCACTGGTGGTGGAAACGCGGTGCGTTGGTTGCTTCCGCCACGTTCATACCAAAATCGATGCTATTGACCACCATTTGCAGCACCGTAGTGATAATACGGCTACCGCCCGGGCTACCGGTCACCAGCCAGGTTTTACCGTCTTTCACCACAATCGTTGGCGACATCGACGACAGCGGACGTTTCTTCGGCCCAACCGCGTTGGCATCGCCGCCCACCAGCCCATAGACGTTCGGCACGCCGGGCTTAGCGGAGAAGTCATCCATTTCGTTATTCAGCAGAATGCCGGTGTTACCCGCCACGATGCCGGTACCAAAGGTGGTATTAAGGGTGTAGGTCACCGCCACCGCATTGCCGTCTTTATCCACCACCGAGAAATGGGTGGTCTGGTTGCTTTCATACGGCGCCAGCTTGCCGGGTTTAATCTGGCTGGAAGGTTTGGCTTTGTTGATATCAATCTGGTCGGCAATCGATTTAGCGTAGGCTTTGTTGGTCAGCGCCTGCCACGGTACCTTCACAAAGTCCGGGTCGCCGAGATACTCCGAGCGGTCAGCATAGGCGTGCTTCTCTGCTTCCGCCATCAGCTGCATCGCGTCGGCGCTGCCAAATCCGTATTTATGCAGATCGAAGTTTTCCAGAATATTAAGAATTTGCACGATGTGAATCCCACCGGAAGACGGCGGCGGCATGGAGAAGACCTCATAGCCGCGATACGTGCCGCTAATCGGCGTGCGCTCGACGGCCTTGTAATTCGCCAGATCGGCCTTGCTCATCAATCCGCCGTTTTTCTGCATCTCTTCGGCAATCTGATCGGCAATCGCCCCTTTGTAGAACGCATCCGGCCCGTGTTCGGCTATCAGCTCCAGGCTTTTCGCCAGATTGGCCTGCACCAGCTTGTCGCCCTTCTTCAGCGGTTCGCCGTCTTTCCAGAAGATAGCCTTGCTGTTGGGATGATTGGGCAGCACTTCGCTGCCGTAAGTTTTCAGATCGTCGGCCAGCGCATCGTTAACGATAAAACCCTCTTGCGCTAGCTTCAGCGCTGGGCGAATCACTTTGTTGAGCGGCAGAGTGCCGTATTTTTCCAGCGCCAGCGAGAAACCGGCGACGGTGCCCGGCGTGCCGGAGGCGAGATGTGAGGTCAGCGATTTTTTACTGTCCGGGTTGCCGTGATCGTCGAGGAACATGTCACGCGTCGCCTGCTCCGGGGCCATTTCACGGAAATCGATCGCCGTGGTTTTACCGTCTTTGGTACGCAGCAGCATAAATCCGCCCCCGCCAAGGTTCCCGGCCTGCGGGTGCGTCACCGCCAGCGCATAGCCAACCGCGACCGCCGCATCCACGGCGTTACCTCCCTGGCGCAAAATCTCCACGCCGACTCGCGTGGCGGCGGCATCCACCGAGGCCACCATGCCCTGCTGGGCGCGCACGGGGTGAAACACATCTTCTTCCACGCCGTAGGAGACGGGAGGCGGAGGCGGCGCGGCTACGGCGCTAAAACAGCTTCCTGAGAGCAGAGCAGCAAGGGCTACCCGGCGGATAAACGTCGGCGTTGTTATCATCATCATTCTCCAGAGCGTGCGGTGAGGTCCCCACTAAGCCTGGTTCATAATGCTGAAATAATCCTCGTTCTGGCGGGAAAGGAGTAAACTTAAGAGATCCCCTACAAGGAGGAAAGATGATGAAACGATTACTGATTCTCGCAGCGCTGCTGCCGTTCACCGCGCTGGCTGCGCCGTTGAACATCGACAATAACCCGAACCAGCCGGGTTATGAGATCCCCAGCCAGCAGCGCATGCAGTCGCGAATGTTGAACCAACAACAGCAGCAGAAAGGGATGCTGAATCAACAGCGGCAGGTGCAGACGCAGCAGCAACAGCTGCATCTGCAAAACCAGCTCAAAGCCAACCAGCAGCGCGTGCAGCAGGCCCAGCCGGGCATGCTCACGCCGAATCAGCAGCCGCTGCCCAACAATAACGGCGGCATGCTGAAGCAGTATTAAGGCTGGAAATCCGGCCCAATCACGTCAATCGCATCGGTACAGATGCAGTTCACGCCCCAGCGCAGCAGCTCCGCCGCGCGTTGGGGCGAGTTCACGGTGTACACCAGAATCTTCAGCCCGGCATCGCGCAGCGCGTCCACGCGCGCCTCATCGAGTAAACGATGGTTGAGGTGAATAGAAACGCAGCCCAGCCGCGTGGTCAACTCACGCCAGTCGTCGCGCCACTCGTCGAGCAACAGGCCGCGCGGTAGCTCCGGGGCGGCAAGCTGCGCTGCTTCAAGCGCATCAATTTCAAACGACGATAGCAGCGGCGGCGTCATGTCGGCCCACAGCTCGCGGGCGGCCAGCGCCACGGCTTTGCCGGTCAGCAGGCCGGTACCGGTGGTGGGTTTAATCTCAATATTGGCCATCATACCGTGCTGACGGCAGCGTTCCGCCACCTGCGACAGCAGCGGCAGCGGTTCGCCCTTAAAGCTGCTGGCAAACCAGCTGCCCGCGTCCACACGCAGCAGATCCTGCCAGTTCAGATCCCCCGCCACGCCCCAGCCGTTGCTGGTGCGTTCAAGATTGTCGTCATGCAGCAGAAAGATCTGCCCGTCTTTCGACAGCTTGGCATCAAACTCAATCATGGTATGCCCATAGCGCGCACCCACGTCGATCGCTGCCAGGGTATTTTCCGGCGCTAATTTGCCGCCGCCGCGATGGGCGACGATATGAGGATAGGGCCAGTTGCTCATACTCGCATTCCTGTTTCACCGTCAAAGAGGTGCAGATGTTCATCCGGCAGATGTAGCCACAGCGTGCTGCCCGCATTCGGGCGCTGCTGGTGCGGCAGGCGAACCACCATTTTCAATTCGCCAAAACGCCCGTGCGCCAGGTTATCTGCACCTAAAATTTCCAGCGTGTCGATGACCATCGGCACGCCGCCTTCCGCCTGCGAGCTTAGCGCAATATGTTCCGGGCGGATACCCAGCGTCATGCGACGCCCGGCATATTCACGACGCCCAGCCGGAAGCGGGAGCTGCATTCCATTGGGCAACACAAAGCGCGTGCCTGACGCATCCAGTTGGCCCTCCAGCAGGTTCATTGCCGGGCTACCGATAAAGCTCGCCACAAAGCGGCTGGCCGGTTTCTCATACACCTCTACCGGCGTGCCTATCTGCTCGGCAATCCCTTTGTTCATCACCATCACCCGCTGGGCAAGGGTCATCGCCTCCACCTGGTCGTGAGTGACGTAAAGCGAGGTTGTTTTCAACCGACGATGCAGTTGCTGTAGTTCAAGACGCATCTGCACGCGCAGCTTGGCATCGAGGTTAGAGAGCGGCTCATCAAACAGGAACACCGCCGGGTCGCGCACGATGGCGCGCCCCATCGCCACGCGCTGGCGCTGGCCGCCGGACAGTTCGCGCGGACGGCGCTTCAGCAGGCCATCCAGCTCAAGAATACGCGCCGCTTCCTGCACCTTTTCCGCGATATGCGCTTTCCCCATGCCGCGAATTTTCAGCCCCCAGGCCATGTTCTCTTCCACGCTCATATGCGGGTAGAGGGCGTAGTTCTGGAACACCATCGCAATGCCGCGATCCTTCGGCTCCATTTCGGTGACGCGCTTGCGATCGATCCAGATGTCGCCGCTGGTCACTCGCTCCAGCCCGGCAACCATGCGCAGCAGCGTGGACTTACCGCAGCCCGACGGGCCGACCATCACAATAAACTCGCCGTCCGCCACGTCCAACGTCAGCGGTTGAATCACCTGGGTTTTGCCGTCCCAGCTTTTGCTTACTGCCTGTAATTTCAGTCCTGCCATGTTATTTCTCACTGTCCACTAAACCACGCACAAACGCCCGCTGCATGGCTAAAACGATAACGACCGGAGGGATAAGGGTGAGCAGCATTGCCGCCATCACCTGATTCCACTGCGTGGTGCCTTGTCCAATGGCGATCATGCCTTTAATGCCCGCCACGGCGGTGCCGAGATTGACGTCGGTGATGATCAACAGCGGCCAGAGATACTGGTTCCAGCCGTAGATAAAGGTGATGACGAACAGCGCCGCCAGGTTGGTTTTTGACAGCGGCAGCACGATGTCGCGGAAGAAACGCATCGGCGAGGCGCCGTCAATTCTCGCCGCTTCTATCAGCTCGTCCGGCAAAGTCATAAAGAACTGACGGAACAGGAAGGTCGCAGTGGCCGAGGCCATCAGCGGCAGCGTCAAACCCGCGTAGCTGTCGAGCATTTTCAGGTTGGCAATCACTTCCACCGTCGGGAAGATACGTACTTCAACCGGCAGCATCAGGGTGATAAAAATCATCCAGAAGAACAGGTTACGCAGCGGGAAGCGGAACCAGACGATGGCAAACGCCGACAGCATCGAGACCGTGATTTTGCCGACGGTAATAGCGAAAGCCATGATGAAGCTGTTGAGCATCATCAACCAGAACGGCGCGCTGTTGGCCCCAACGCCGTTCACCCAGATGGTCTTCATGTTTTCAAACAGATGCCCACCGGGAATCAGCGTCATCGGCGTTTCAAATACCGCTTTGTCGTCCAGCGTTGCCGCGGTGAACGCAACGTACAGCGGGAAGAGAATCACGATAATCCCAAGGATTAGCATGGTGTGGCTGAAAATAGTCAGCCCGCGACGGTTCTCAATCATTGGTAGCGCACCTTTCTTTCCACGTAGCGGAACTGCACCACGGTCAGGATGATGACGAGGAACATCAGCACCACCGATTGCGCGGCAGAGGCCGAGAGATCCAGCCCGGCGAACCCTTCACGGTAAATCTTATAAATAAGCGTGGTGGTGGCCTGTACCGGGCCGCCTGCCGTCGCGGCATCAATCACCGGGAAGGTATCGAAGAAGGCGTACACCAGGTTCACCACCAGCAGGAAAAAGCTCACCGGCGCAATCAGCGGCAGCGCCAGCTTGAAGAAGCGGCGAATCGGGCCCGCACCGTCGATAGCGGCGGCTTCCACCAGCGAGCGCGGAATCGACTGCAGCGCGGCAAAGAAGAACAGGAAATTGTAGCTGATTTGCTTCCACACCGAGGCGAAGACCACGAGGAACATCGCCTGGCCGCTATTCTGCGCATGGTTCCAGTCGTAACCGAATTCACCGAGGAAATGGGTAATCAGCCCGCGACCGGGGTTAAACAGGAAGATCCACAGCACCGCGGCGACAGCGGGGGCAACGGCGTAGGGCAGCAGCATCAGCGTTTGATACAGGCGGCTGCCGCGCACCACGTAATCCACCAGCGCGGCGAAAATCAGCGATACCAGCAGGCCGCTGACGGTGACCATGGCGCTGAACTTGATCGTCGTCCAGAAGGAATCGAGGTAGTACGGATCGTGGAACAGCGAGACGAAGTTATCCAGGCCAACAAACTGGCTGGAAAGCCCAAACGGGTCGACGCTTTGTAGCGAGTACCACAGCGCTTCGCCAGCGGGCCAGATAAAGAAAATAACGGTGATAATCAGCTGCGGGGCGACCAATGCATAAGGCAGCCAGCGCGATTTAAACACCGGACGGGATGATGACATGAAGTTTTGATTCCTGAGCAGTGCCGGATGGCGCTACGCTTATCCGGCCTACGCGTACTGGTAGGCCGGGTAAGGCGCAGCCGCCACCCGGCATTTGGCGATTAAGACTTGGTCGATTGCTCGAAGCGACGCAGCAGCTGATTCCCGCGTTCAACCGCAGAATCCAGCGCCTGCTGAGGCGTTTTCTTGCCGGTCCAGACGCTTTCCAGCTCTTCATCCACGATGGTACGAATCTGCGGCATGTTGCCCAGACGCAGGCCTTTGGTGAACGGCAACGGTGGTTTGTTCAGCATCTGACGGGTCGCGATATCCGCGCCAGGATTCTTGTCATAGAAGCCCTGCTGGCGGGTCAGGTCGTACGCGGCGGTCGTGATCGGCAGGTAGCCGGTTTTCTGATGCCACTCGGCGGCGATTTCCGGCTTCGCCAGGAACTCGAGGAATTTCGCCACGCCGGTATAGGTCTCTTTATCTTTACCCTGCATTACCCACAGGCTCGCCCCGCCGATGATGGCGTTCTGCGGTGCGCCCTTCACATCAGCATCGTACGGCATCATGCCGACGCCGTAGTTGAATTTGGCGTAATGGCGGATATCCGCCAGCGAGCCGGAAGATGCGGTCGTGATCGCGCAGTCGCCGTTGTAGAACTTCTCGGTGGATTCGTCTTTACGTCCGAAGTAGCTGAAGTCGCCCTTTTTGTTCAGATCGGCAAGCAGCGCGATATGTTTAACCTGCTCCGGCTTGTTGAACTCCAGCACCGCATCGGTACCGTCGAAGCCGTTGTTTTTGCTGGCGACCGGCAGACCGTGCCAGGCGCTGAAGTTTTCAATCTGGATCCAGCCCTGCCAGCCGCTGGCATAACCGCACTTCATACCGGCGGCTTTCAGCTTCGCGGTGTAGTCAGCCAGGTCCTGCCAGGTTTTCGGCGGCTGTTCCGGGTCTAAACCGGCTTTTTTGAAGGCATCTTTGTTGTAGTACAGCACCGGGGTAGAGCTGTTAAACGGCTGGGAGAGCAGATGCCCGGTTTTGGCGTCGGTGTAGTAACCGGACACCGTCGGCACAAACTGAGATTCGTCAAACGTGATACCGGCATCGCTGAATACCTGATAGACCGGCTTAATCGCCTTCGAAGCCATCATGGTGGCGGTGCCCACTTCATACACCTGTAGAATCGCCGGGGCGTTGCCGGTGCGGAAAGCGGCGATACCCGCGCTCAGGCTCTGCTCGTAGTTGCCTTTGTAGATCGGGGTAATTTTGTAGTCCGGATTGGCGGCGTTAAAACGCTGCGCCAGGGAGTCAACTTCTTTGCCCAGCTCGCCTTCCATTGAGTGCCAGAACGGAATCGTAGTCACTGCCATCGCCTGGCTCGCCAATGCCAGACTTAACGCCAATCCTAAAGCTGTATGTCGTAACGATATCATCGGTTATCTCTCTTTTTGTGCCGGGATGCGCGATATCACGCGTTTTATGTTCGCGGGGGTAACATGACATGCTCGAATGACAGAAAAATAACTTTTTTATTACAAAAAAAAGATAGTAAGGCGACAAAGGGATGGCAAGGAGGTGACGGTGGTAAGAAGGGAAAGTGGGACCTGTGACACGGATAGGGATGACGTTATTCCCGGGGTCAGCGCAGGCGCTTTCCCCGGGAACGGCTCATCCACGCAGACGAAGGGCAATCTGCTCCAGCGTCAGCCGCCCTGCCGCTGCGTCGACCGTCATCTCGACAAAATCCGGATTCGCTGCAAGCGAGATGCCATTACGCTTTAAAAATAGCAGCGTAATAAATAAGGCGGTACGTTTGTTACCATCATTGAAGATATGCCCACGGGATATGGCGAGCAGATGCATTGCCGCCAGCAACCACACGTCGGTCACCCCTTCATATTCGATTTGATTGAGCACCCGATACATTAGCGCTTCCGCGCGGCCAGGATCGGGCATGCCTGTCACACCAGGCGTAACGCGGAGAAGCCTGTCATGAAACTGAATTATCTCTTCCGCTGAGATAATTTGTAGAGTCATTTATCCGCCAACTCCCTAAGCTCATTGCCATGAACCGCCATAATGGCAGCAAACTCATCATCCATTCGCGCCGTCTGATAACGCTCAAACTCTTCGGCGCTGATGATCACTGCGGGCTTGTGCCCGCGACGCGTGATGGTGACAGGGTCGCCCGCCACCGCGCTTTCCAGGACTTCGGCCAGATTTTGCCGAGCCTCGCTATAGTTAACCGTACGCATAAAACACCTCCCCATTTGTACATGTTTATTGTACAACAAATACGTACAAAAAAAGAGCCATCAGGCTCTTTTGTTCAATTTAACCGTATGCCGTTTCCGGGGTCGGCGCAGGCGCTTTCCCCGGGATACCATGTTAACCGCCGAGGTACGCGCTGCGCACCGCTTCGTTCGCCAATAGCGCATCTCCTGTATCTTCGAGTACCACGTGGCCATTCTCCAGCACATAGCCGCGGTCGGCGAGCTTCAGCGCCTGGTTGGCGTTCTGCTCGACGAGGAAGATGGTCATACCCTGCTCGCGCAGCTGTTCGATGGTGTCGAAGATCTGCTGGATGATGATCGGCGCCAGCCCCAGAGAAGGTTCATCCAGCAGCAACAGGCGCGGCTGGCTCATCAACGCGCGGCCAATGGCCAGCATCTGCTGTTCACCGCCGGACATGGTGCCCGCACGCTGAATTCGACGTTCATGCAGGCGCGGGAACAGTTCGTAAACCCACTTGATGCGCTCCTGGAACTGGTCACGCTCGGCAAAAAAGCCGCCCATCGCCAGGTTCTCTTCCACCGTCATGCGCGAAAACACGCGCCGCCCTTCCGGGACGATCGCGACCGCTTCACGCATGATTTTCGCCGTCTGCCAGTCGGTAATGTCTTTATCATCAAAGACAATCCGCCCGCTGGTCGCGCGCGGGTCGCCGCACAGCGTGCCAAGCAGCGTGGTTTTCCCCGCGCCGTTCGCCCCGATGAGCGTCACGATTTCACCCTGATTAATGTGCAGACTGACCTCGTGCAGCGCCTGAATCTTGCCGTAGTGTGCGCTGACTTTGTCGAACGATAACATCACTTTATCCATATTATGCCTCACCCAGATACGCGCGGATAACATCCGGGTTGTTGCGGATCTCTTCCGGCGTGCCGTTAGCCAACGGCGTGCCCTGGTTTACCACGTAGATACGGTCGGAAATCCCCATCACCAGCTTCATATCGTGCTCAATCAGCAAAATGGTGGTGTTGTGATGGTTACGCAGCTCGGCAATCAGCTCGTCCAGCTCTTTGGTCTCTTTCGGGTTGAGGCCAGCGGCCGGTTCGTCGAGCATCAGGATTTCCGGCTGGGTCACCATGCAGCGGGCAATTTCCAGACGACGCTGGTCGCCGTAGGCCAGGTTACTGGCCTGACGGTTGGCGTGCTCTAACAAGCCAATACGCTCAAGCCAGGTAGCGGCGCGGTCCAGCGCTTCGCTTTGTGCGCGCTTGAACGACGGGGTTTTCAGCAGGCCGGAGAAGACGCCGGTTTTCAACTGCTGATGCTGTGCCACCAGCAGGTTTTCAATCACCGTCATTTCGCGGAACAAACGCACGTGCTGGAAGGTACGCACCACGCCCATGCGGGCGATTTGCTGGCCCGGCAGCCCTTCCAGGTGCTGGTCGCGCAGCATAATGGTGCCGCCGGTTGGCTTGTAGAAGCCGGTCAGGCAGTTAAAGACCGTGGTTTTCCCCGCGCCGTTCGGGCCAATCAGGGAGACGATTTCCTGAGAATGCAGCTCCAGCGCCACGTTGTTGACCGCCAGCAGGCCGCCAAAACGCATCATCAGGCCGTTAACGGATAATAATGGCTGACTCATGCCTGCTCTCCTTCTTTCGCTTGCCCGTTTTTCAGTTTCAGCTGTGGACGGGTCATCGGCAGAAGGCCCTGCGGACGCCAGATCATCATCAGTACCATCAGGCCGCCGAGCATCAACATGCTGTATTCGTTAAAGTCACGCATCAGCTCGCGCGACACAACCAACAGAATCGCGGCGAGGATAACGGCAAACTGCGAACCCATGCCGCCCAGCACCACAATCGCCAGCACGAAGGCCGACTCGGCAAAGGTAAAGGACTCCGGGCTAACAAAGCCCTGGCGCGCGGCGAACAGCGTACCGGCAAAACCGGCAAACGCGGCGCTGATGGTAAAGGCGGTCAGCTTGATGCGCGTCGGGCTCAGGCCCAGCGAGCGGCAGGCGATTTCATCTTCACGCAGCGCTTCCCACGCGCGGCCCAGCGGCATACGCAGCAGGCGGTTGATCACAAACAAGCTCAACACCACCAGCAGCAGCGCCACCAGGTAGAGGAAGATGACGCGATCGGACGGGTCGTACTTGACGTTAAAGAAGTTGCTGAAGGTATCCCAGCCGCCTTCGCGCGCGCTGCGGCTGAACTCCAGGCCGAAGAAGGTCGGCTTTGGAATCTGGCTGATACCGTTCGGGCCGCCGGTGATTTCGGTGTTGTTGAGCAGCAGGATACGGACGATTTCGCCGAAGCCTAAGGTCACAATTGCCAGGTAGTCACCGCGCAGACGCAATACCGGGAAGCCCAGCAGGAAACCGGCAGCGGCAGAGACCAGCCCGGCGATCGGCAGACAGGTCCAGAAACCGAGGCCGTAATAGTGGTTCAGCAGCGCGAAAGTGTAGGCACCGATGGCATAGAAGCCGCCGTAGCCCAGCACCAGCAGGCCGGACAGCCCCACCACCACGTTCAGCCCCAGGCCCAGAATAATATAAATCATGGTCAGGGTGGCGATATCGACGGTACCGCGCGAGACCATAAACGGCCACGCCACGGCAATCACCAGCAGCGCAATCAGGAACAGCTTTTGTTTGACCGTTGAACCATCAATCGCCGGCAGTATAAATTTCGGCCCGGAGACGCTCTTCAGCCCTTTCTGGAACAGGGGGCGCAGCAGCTGGAAGAAAAAGACCACCGCGGTGCCAATAAAGATCCACTGCCAGCGGATATCCGCCGCGCTGCCGACCACCAGCTTAGTGCCGTCGAGCTGCAGCTGTACGCCCATAAAGACGCCCGCCAGGACGAAGAACATCGCCGCCGACAGCAGCGCCATCGCAAATTGCATCGGTTTCATACTTTCTCTACCTCCGGGCGGCCCAGAATACCGGTCGGCATCACCAGCAGTACCACGATCAGCAGCGCGAACGACACGACGTCTTTATATTCGGTGCTCAGGTACGCCGAGGACAGCGCTTCCGCGATGCCGAGGATCAGCCCACCGATCATCGCCCCCGGAATACTGCCGATACCGCCCAGAACCGCGGCGGTGAAGGCTTTCATCCCGGCCATAAAGCCGATATACGGGTTGATAACGCCGTAGAACTGGCCGAGCAGTACGCCCGCCACCGCCGCCATCGCCGCACCAATCACGAAGGTCAGCGCAATCACGCGGTCGGTGTTAATGCCGAGCAGGCTGGCCATTTTCAGGTCTTCCGCGCAGGCGCGACAGGCGCGGCCCATACGGGAGTAGCGAATGAACAGCGTCAGCGCCAGCATGGCAATAAAGGTCACAATCCAGATAACCAACTGCATAGTGGTGATAGAGGCGGAGAAGTTATCGCTGCTGCCGACAATCCACTGACCGTTAAACAGGCTCGGCAACGCGATATCGCGCGAACCCTCGGTCAGGCTGACGTAGTTTTGCAGGAAGATGGACATCCCGATGGCGGAGATCAGCGCGATCAGACGCTTGGAGCTGCGCACCGGGCGATAGGCCACCCGTTCAATGCTCCAGCCGTAGGCGCTGGCGATGACAATCGCCCCGATAAAGCCCGCCGCCACCAGCAACCAGCTGGTGTCGATGCCCATCATCATCAGCGCGGCGATGATCATAAAGGAGACATAACTACCGATCATGTACACCTCGCCGTGGGCGAAGTTGATCATGCCGATAATCCCGTACACCATGGTGTAACCGATGGCGATCAGTGCATAGGTGCTTCCCAGCGTTACGCCGTTAAACATCTGCTGCACAAAGTAGAGAACCTGCTCTGACATAAATTAGCCTTTTGCTACCCCTGCGGATCTACGCCCGCCAGGGGGAAATGAAGGTTACTTCACCGCGGTGGATGAGCCGTCGGCGTGCCACTGGAAGACGCCAAATTCAAAGCCTTTCAGATCGCCTTTGTCGTCCCAGCTCAGCGGCCCAATCACGGTTTTCGCGCCGTTTGCTTTTAAGTCTTTAATCAGCGCCTGAGGATCATCGCTGCCGGTACGTTCCATGGCGGTTGCCAGAGACTGTACGGCGGCGTAGGTGATCCACACATACGGACCGCTCGGATCTTTCTTCTGCGCTTTCAGGGCATCGACGATAGCGCTGTTTGCCGGATCCTGGTCATAGCGTTTTGGCATGGTAACCAGCATGCCTTCCGCCGCGTCACCCGCGATGTTCGACAGCGAGGCGTTACCCACGCCTTCCGGACCCATAAACTGCGTTTTCAGCCCGACGGCGCGCGCCTGACGCAGCATCTGGCCCATTTCCGGGTAGTAGCCGCCGTAGTAAACAAAATCGATGTTCTCTTTTTGCAGACGGGCAATCAGCGCGGAGAAGTCTTTTTCACCGGCGGTGATGCCGTCGAAGAAGACGATATTGCCGCCGCCTTTTTTCAGCCCGTCCTGCACGGAGCGCGCCAGGCCTTCGCCGTACTGCTGTTTGTCATGAATGATGGCGATGCGTTGCGGCTTCACTTTATTGAGGATGTAGTTTGCCGCCGTCGGCCCCTGAGAGGAATCCAGGCCCGCGGTGCGCATGATGTACTGATAGCCGCGCTGGGTCAGTTCCGGGTTGGTCGCCCCCGGAGAGATCATCAGAATGCCTTCATCTTCATAAATATCGGAAGCAGGCTGTGTGGAAGAAGAACACAGGTGGCCGATGACATATTTAATGCCGTCGTTGACGATTTTGTTGGCCACCGCCACCGCTTGTTTCGGGTCGCAGGCGTCGTCGTACTCAACGCCCACCAGTTTGTCGCCCTTAATGCCGCCCTTCGCGTTGATATCCTTAATGGCCTGGCGCGCGCCGTTGAACTCCATGTCGCCCCACTGCGCGACCGGGCCAGACATCGCCCCCACAACCGCAACCTTGATATCGTCAGCAAAAGCCGCGTGAGACATAGCCAGCGCGATCATCCCTGCGATTACTGTTTTTGTATTCCTTTTCATACTTCGGGATCCTCATTCGTGATGTCGTGTTTACACGTCGTGGCGTGTATATATTTTGTAATTTAGTGGTTAAAAAGCATTCTGTACTTTTAATATACAACGCTATTTTTGCCATTATCTTTAATGGGTTAGCGCATCTTTTTGGCTAAAAACAGACTAAATTCTCTATTTTTCAGTCTATTAAGAAAAGATAATATTCTGATTTTTACCATAGATAAACAAAAAAAAGTCCGCCATACAGCATAAAATAACGGCATAAAGAGCCGAATAAAACGCTGGTTTTTAGGTTAAAACTCTGTCTATTTTTCGATCCATACTGTTTCAAGCTGCCTATGTGAATATCGAAAAACGAATCCCCTGGCTGCCAGGGCAAAAAAGAGAAAGCCTGCGGCAGAATAAATTGAGTACACTGACCGCCATTTTCGCGACTGGAGCCCACCGCCCATGAAACTGACCATCATTCGTTTAGAGACCTTTAGCGACCAGGACCGCATTTGCCTTGGCAAGATCTGGCCGGAGCGGATTCCCGCCGAATCAGCGCTCAACGACAACCATCGTTTGTACGCCGCTCGCTTTAACGAGCGCCTGCTGGCCGCCGTGCGCGTCACGCTCAGCGCAGACCAGAGCCAGTTGGACGATCTTTGCGTACGCGAAGTCACCCGCCGTCGCGGCGTGGGGCAATATCTGCTGGAAGAGGTGATGCGCGATAACCCGCTGGTTAGCCGTTGGCTGCTCAGCAAAGCGGGCGCGGAAGAGAGTCTGGAAATGGCGGCGTTTGCCAAAGCGCTGGGCTTTACGATGCAGGAACAGGGCTGGGTGCGAGGGTAGTTTGAACCACTCGGTGTAGGCCTGATAAGCGCAGCGCCATCAGGCACTGCTGCATACATTGCCGGATGGCGGCGTACGCCTTATCCGGCCTACATTGAGAGCAACTTACTTCGCGTCGGTCGCCGTACCGTTAGCGTGCCAGTTGAAGATGCCGAATTCGAAGCCTTTCAGGTCACCCTTCTCATCCCAGGACAGCGGGCCCATTACGGTATCCACGGTGCTAGCCTTGAGGAATTTGGCGATCTCAGCCGGATCGTCAGAGTGGTTCAGACCCGCCTGCAGAGACTGCAGCGCCGCGTAGGTGGTCCACACGAACGCACCGCTCGGATCCTGTTTCTTCGCCTTGATAGCATCGACGATCGGTTTGTTCGCCGGCACCTGGTCATAGTTCTTCGGCTTGGTCACCAGCAGGCCTTCAGCAGATTCGCCCGCGATGTTAGACAGCGACACGTTCGCTACCCCTTCCGGCCCCATGAACTGGGTTTTCAGGCCGGCAGCACGCGCCTGGCGCAGGATCTGCCCCATTTCCGGGTGATAGCCACCGAAGTAAACGAAGTCGATGTTCTCTTTCTTCAGACGCGCCACCAGGGTGGAGAAGTCTTTCTCACCGGCAGTGATCCCATCGAAGAAGACCACGTTAGCGCCGCCTTTTTTCAGACCGTCCTGCACCGCGCGCGCCAGGCCTTCGCCGTACTGCTGCTTATCGTGGACAATCGCGATGCGCTGCGGCTTCACTTTATCGAGAATGTATTTTGCGGCAGTTGGGCCCTGGTCAGAGTCCAGACCGGTGGTGCGCAGAATCAGCTTATAGCCGCGCGCGGTCAACTCCGGTGCCGTCGCAGCCGGGGTGATCATCAGAATGCCTTCATCTTCATAGATGTCAGACGCTGGCTGAGTTGAAGAGGAGCACAGGTGGCCGATCACGTACTTAATGCCGTCGTTGACCACTTTGTTCGCTACCGCCACCGCCTGTTTCGGGTCGCAGGCATCGTCATATTTCACGATTTCCAGCTTGTTGCCCTTAATGCCGCCTTTGGCGTTAATATCGGCCACCGCTTGCGCCGCACCGCTGAACTCCTGATCGCCATACTGCGCAACCGGACCTGACATCGCGCCAACGACAGCAACTTTAATATTTTCTGCTAATGCCATATTGCTGAATGCCAGTGCAATACATCCTGCCAGTAACGCTTTGCCCTTCATTTTCATCCTGAGGTTCCCCATTATTATGGTTATTGCAATTGTTGTGATGTTGTTGTTTAGCACATTATTCTTATTCAAGCCCTAGGCTAAGTATAAGATATTAATATTAAGGGATACTGCCCGTGCTTTTGCAGCATACTCTGCTAAAACATACCCCATTTTTATGGATTTGAAACGTTAATTTTGACGGATTTGTAACGCAAAAATGACAAAAAAAAGCCACTCATCGGAGTGGCTTAGAGTATATGGGGGATTAAATTCACTCGCTGAGTGCCCGACGAATCACATCCAGCGCCTGCTGAAACTGTTTCTCAGGAATCGTGAGCGGGTAAAGGAAGCGGATCACGTTGCCGTACACGCCGCAGCTCAGCAGAAGCACCCCTTCCGCCAGCGCGCGTTCCTGTACCAATTTGGTGAATTCCGGCGACGGCTCGCGGGTCCGCGGGTCGACAAACTCCACGGCGACCATCGACCCCAGACCGCGTACGTCGGCGATCGCCGGGCAGCGCTCGCGGGTTTTATTGAGCACCTCAATCAGATGCTGGCCCAGATGGTTAGCGCGGGTGCAGAGCGCTTCTTCTTCAATCACGTCCAGCACGGCGTGCGCTGCCGCCACCGCCAGCGGGTTACCCGCATAGGTGCCGCCCAAACCGCCGGGTGCCGGGGCATCCATCACTTCGGCGCGGCCCACTACGCCGGAGAGAGGGAAGCCACCGGCCAGACTTTTCGCCATGGTCATCAGATCCGGCTTCACGCTGTAGTGCTCCATGGCAAACAGCTTGCCGGTACGGGCAAAGCCGGTCTGCACTTCATCCGCAATCAGCAGAATGCCGTGGGTGTCGCACAGCGTACGCAGCGCCTGCATAAACTCCGGCGGCGCGACGTTAAAGCCGCCCTCGCCCTGCACCGGCTCGATAATGATCGCCGCCACCTGATCCGGAGCGATGTCAGCTTTAAAAATATGGTTCAGGCTTTTGAGCGCCATGTCCGTGGTCACGCCGTGCGCGGCGTTCGGGAACGTGGCGTGGTAAACCGACCCCGGGAACGGCCCAAAGCCGATTTTGTACGGTGCCACTTTGCCCGTCAGCGCCATGGTCATAAAAGTACGCCCATGGAAGCCGCCGCCAAAGGTAATCAGCCCCGGACGTTTGGTATAGGCGCGGGCAATCTTCACCGCGTTTTCAATCGCTTCGGCCCCGGTGCTGAAGAACGCCGTTTTGGCATTGCCGGCAATCGGCGCCACGGCATTGATACGTTCTGCTAATGATACATAGCTTTCATAGGGAACAATCTGGTAGGCGGTATGGGTAAAGGCCTGAAGCTGGCTCTCTACCGCCGCAATCACCTGCGGGTGGCGGTGACCGGTGTTGAGCACCGCGATCCCGGCGGCGAAATCAATATATTCATTGCCTTCAATATCCCACAGCGTAGCGTTCTCCGCGCGTTCCGCGTAGAAACCGCACATCACGCCGACGCCGCGCGGCGTCGCCTGTAAACGCCGATGATTCAGTGACTCGTTACTCACGGTAAACCCCCTGCCATTAAAAGACGGAAAAATACGTAGCGCTTATTTAGTCTTTGCCATCGGCTTCATTCGCGCCAGCGGTAAAAGGGAAATAAACAGAGGAAAGCGTGATGACGGTGGGATTATCGGAGAGACGAAACCGTAGGCCCGATAAGCGTAGCGCCATCGGGCAGATCGGCGCAGATTGCCGGCTGGCGGCTAAGCTTTATCCGGCCTACAAAAACAAAAACCCCCGAATTCACATTCGAGGGTTCATTGGGCACGCGGCTAAAAATCAGGCTTCGATAGCCGCACGCAGTTTTTTCATCGCGTTCTTTTCAAGCTGACGTACACGTTCGGCAGAAACGCCGTAACGGTCGGCCAGTTCTTGCAGCGTAGACTTGTTGTCTTCGTCCAGCCAGCGGGCGCGGATGATGTCCTGGCTACGTTCGTCCAGGCCCTGCATCGCGTCGGTCAGCTTGTTGGCCGCCTGCTCTTCCCAGTTGTCGTCTTCGATGCCGTCGGCAAAGTTGGACGATTTATCCTGCAGATAGAGCACCGGAGCAACGGAGTGGCTTTCAGACTCGTCGTCCGAAGACATATCAAACGCCATGTCCTGCGCCGCCATACGCGACTCCATCTCACGCACGTCTTTGCTGGAGACGCCCAGCTCGCGAGCCACCATTTCCACTTCATCCTGATTGAACCAGCCCAGACGCTGCTTGGTTTTACGCAGGTTGAAGAACAGCTTACGCTGTGCTTTGGTGGTCGCCACTTTGACGATACGCCAGTTACGCAGTACATATTCGTGGATTTCCGCTTTGATCCAGTGCACCGCAAAGGAGACCAGACGAACGCCCACTTCCGGGTTAAAACGGCGCACCGCTTTCATCAGGCCGATGTTACCTTCCTGAATCAGGTCCGCCTGCGGCAGGCCATAGCCCGAGTAGTTACGAGCAATATGAACAACAAAGCGCAGGTGAGACAGGATCAGCGTTTTAGCTGCTTCCAGATCGCCCTGGTAATGCAGCCGTTCAGCAAGCGCCTTTTCTTCATCAGCCGTCAACATCGGCCATGCGTTCGCAGCCCGGATATAAGATTCCAGGTTACCAACAGGGGCTAACGCTAAATTTTGCATTTCTTTGGTCATTCAAATCCTCTCAATTCACTTCATACTGGCGGAGGCTTGTCCCTGAAGGCAACAAACATGCCAGGCTCTATGAGCAACGAGAATATCATCCGCTCTTTTATCAGACAGTGAGTTTATCCACAAGTTCCATGCAACAGTGTGAATAAATTACGCACAAAATGTGACACGCGATAGTTGCGAGGGCAGAAAGATGGGGTTGAAAACACATCCCCTGCGAACGGAAGTCGTCGCAGGGGAAGAGTATAACAGAACTTTTTTAGTCGGGGGTAAAGTGACGTAAATGTTGTACCGTGGCAAGCCAGGCTGCCACCCAACCAATCATCGAGCACAGCAGCAGCAGCAACAGGCACTCGTCAAACGACAGGCCGCTCAGCTCGAACTGGGTGCCGAAAACCCGCGCCACTTCGGTGACCGCCGATGACAGACGCATCACCAGAATCTCCGACAGGATCAGCGACAGAAACGCGCCGGCAAAGCCCAGCAGCGCCCCGCCGTACAGGAACGGGCGCAGGATAAAACCGTCGGTCGCGCCAATCAGCTTCTGCACGTTGATGGTATCGCGACGCGCAAAAATGCTCAGACGTACGCTGTTACCGATGACGAGGAATACCGCCGCCACCATCAGCACGCCAATCATTGCCGCCACGCGTCCCACCAGCCCGGTAATCGAAGCCAGACGGGCAAACCAGCTGTCGTCCATTCGCACTTCGTTAACGCCCTGAATCTGCGCCACGCGGTCGCGTAGCGTGTTCAGCGCGTCGGTGGTCTGGAAGTCGATTTTCGGAATCACCACCGCCACGGCGGGCAGCGGGTTCTCTTCCAGCATATCCAGCGCGCCGCCAAAGCCCGACCAGTTGCGGAATTCGCCCAGCGCTTCATCGCGGGAAAGGTAGTTCACCTTATCGACGCCCTGCTCGGCCTGAAGTTGGCCCACCACCTTCGCGGCCGCATCGTCATCCAGCGTTTTTTCCAGATAGACGGTGATCTGCGGCGACGGGTAGTACTGCGACGCCGCCGTATTGACGTTCTTGTACACCATGTAGCAGACGCTCGGCAGCGTCAGGGAGATAGCAATCACCATCACCGTCAGGAAGGTGGCGAACGGTTTGCTTTTCAGATCCTGCAGCGCCCCCTGCCACGCATAGCGCACCTGTTCGTTGAAAACGTTGGTTTTGCGTGAATTCGGCTTTGGCGCAGGCTTCGGCCGTTTCGGCGCGTTGCGGTTATCACCGCCTTTACCAACGGATTGGCGAATCCTGTCCAGCCGCCCGCCAAACTGGCGAATCTGGTTGATGGCATCGCGCTTATTCATTCATCAGGCCTCCATGCAAGTGGCCGTCGCTCAGCGTCAGCATGCGATAGGAACGACTGGAGATCAGCCCAATATCGTGCGTCGCCATCAGGACGGTCACCCCAACGCGGTTAAACTCTTCGAACAGTCGCAGAATGCCTTCCGACAGCGCATTATCCAGGTTCCCCGTCGGTTCATCCGCCAGCAGTACCGCAGGCTTGTTCACCACCGCACGGGCGATACCGACACGCTGCTGTTCACCGCCGGAGAGCTGAATCGGGAAGTTTTTCGCCTTATCCAGCAGCCCCACTTTATCCAGCGCCGCCGACACGCGACGGCGGATATCGTCCGCGCTCGCGCCGGCAATAATCAGTGGGATCGCCACATTATCGAAAACGGTGCGGTCCATCAGCAGATGGTGATCCTGGAAAATCATACCGATCTGGCGACGCAGGAACGGCACCTCACGGTTCTTCAGGCGGCTGATGTCGTGGCCGCCGAAGAAGATTTTCCCGGCGCTTGGCCGTTCAATCCCACAGATAAGCTTCAGCAGGGTACTTTTACCCGCGCCGGAGTGGCCGGTCAGAAATGCCATCTCGCCCGGCTGCAGGTGGAAAGTGACGCCCTGCAGCGCTTGTCTCCCGCCGAGATAGGCTTTGCTGACGTGTTCAAAGCGAATCATTGTTAGTCCTCTCGGGCAAAAAGTGCCTCAATAAAATCGCCCGCTTTAAACGGACGTAAGTCCTCTATACGCTCGCCGACGCCGATATAACGAATCGGAATGCCGAACTGATCCGCCACGGAGAATATCACCCCGCCTTTGGCGGTACCGTCGAGTTTAGTCAACGTAATGCCGGTCAGGCCGACCGCTTCATGGAACAGTTTGGCCTGGCTGATGGCGTTCTGCCCGGTGCTGGCGTCAATGGTCAGCATCACTTCGTGCGGCGCATCAACGTCAAGCTTTTTCATCACGCGGACAATTTTCTTCAGCTCTTCCATCAGGTGCGATTTGTTCTGCAAACGCCCGGCGGTGTCGGCAATCAGTACGTCGACGTTACGCGCCTTCGCCGCCTGAATGGCATCGAAAATGACCGAGGCAGAATCTGCGCCGGTGTGCTGCGCAATCACCGGAATGTTGTTGCGCTGGCCCCACACCTGGAGCTGCTCAACCGCCGCCGCGCGGAAGGTATCGCCCGCCGCCAGCATCACGCTTTTCCCCTGCTGTTCGAACTGACGCGCCAGCTTACCAATGGTGGTGGTTTTACCCACGCCGTTGACGCCGACCATCAAAATAACGAATGGCGTTTTGCCTTCAATATTAAGCGGTTCATCCACTTTTGCGAGAATTTCACCCATTTCATCTTTCAGCAGACCGTACAGCGCTTCCGCGTCGCGCAGCTGTTTACGGCTGGCGGTATCGGTCAAGCTGCTGATGATCTTACGGGTGGTTTCCACACCGACGTCGGCAATCAGCAGCTGTTCTTCCAGCTCTTCAAACAGATCGTCGTCGATTTTCTTGCCGCGGAACAGACTGATAAATCCGGAACCGAGATTTTCTTTCGTTTTCAGCAGGCTGCGCTTAAGGCGCGCGAAGAAGCCTTCTTTGGTCGGCTTTTCCTGCTCCTGCTGAGCGTCGTCGGCAGGCACATCTTCCGCCGCCGCCTCTTCTTCGACGATCTCGTTTTCAGACGGCGTTGCCAGCGCCTGCGCTTCCAGCTCTTCGTCGGTCAGCTCAGGTTCACTCGCGTCGTCCTGCTCCGGGAGGGTCTCCTCGACCACCTCGGGTTGAACCTCGTCGATCACTTCCGGCTGTACTTCAACAACCGGCTCGATTTCCTCAACCACTTCCGGCTCTGCTTCAACAACCGGCTCGATTTCTTCGACCGCTTCTGGTTGTTCTGCAACAACCGGCTCAATTTCTTCGACCGCTTCCGGCTGTGCTTCAGCAACCGGTTCGATTTCCTCAACCGCTTCCGGCTGTTCTTTTTCGCTTTCCGCAACCTGCTCGGTCACTTCCACGACTTCAGCCGCAAACGCTTCACTCTCGGCAATCGTATGCACGTCTTCTACGACCGGGGTCTCTTGCGCGACGATTTCCGGTTCAACAGCAGGCGTTTCCTCTACCGGCTGAGACTCAATTTTTTCTTCTGATTCAACAACCTGATCCTGTTCTTTCTGCCCAAAGCCCAGCCAGGAAAAAAAGCCACGTTTTTTTTCTTTTGCCATTTGCAACCACACTCCCCGCTGTTTTTGATGGCGCCACTTCGCCATAATCGACGCGAAGGCTAAAATAATGATGAAATTAGTCGCTTAGTCTATCACTTAACTTCCCTGGCTTCACCGCTTTCACCCGGCAGAGCAGATCGCTAGAATAGCAGGCCGAAAGAGCGACCAGAGCAAGCAAATGAAAAAACCAACTTCCGGCGGCAGTGGCCAGATCCGCATTATTGGCGGGCAATGGCGCGGCCGTAAACTCCCTGTTCCTGATAGTCCGGGACTGCGCCCCACCACCGACCGGGTGCGCGAAACCTTATTCAACTGGCTGGCGCCGTCGATGGTCGACGCCCGTTGCCTGGACTGCTTTGCCGGCAGCGGCGCGCTGGGGCTGGAAGCACTCTCTCGCTACGCGGGTAGCGCCACGCTGCTTGAGATGGAGCGTCAGGTCGCCCAGCAGTTGCAAAAGAACCTCGCCACGCTAAAGGCGACGCACGGAAAAGTGGTGAATACGAATACCCTCGCATTCCTCAACCAGACCGGTACGCCGCACGATATTGTGTTTGTCGATCCGCCGTTTCGTAAGGGATTACTGGAAGAGACGTTACACTTACTGGAGAGCAATGGCTGGCTGGCTAATGACGCGTTAATCTACGTCGAAAGCGAAGTCGAAAACGGCCTGCCGCCGGTACCCGCAAGTTGGGATCTGCATCGGGAAAAAATCGCCGGTCAGGTGGCTTATCGTCTCTACCAACGTGAAGTACAGGGAGAAAAGGATGCTGATTAATCTGGGTCGCTTGTTGATGCTGTGCGTGTGGGCATTTCTGCTATTGAACCTGTTCCACCCGTTCCCGCGTCCGCTGAATATTTTCGTCAACGTCGCGCTGATCTTCATGGTGCTGATGCACGGTATGCAGATGGCGTTGCTGAAATCCACGCTGCCGAAAGACGGCCCGCAGATGACGCGCGGCGAACAAATTCGCATCTTCCTGTTTGGCGTGTTTGAACTGCTGGTGTGGCAGAAAAAAATTGGCGCTAGCCTGAAGAAAAAGTAACGACAGCCGGCCTGGTCATGCACCAGGCCGCGTTTTACTGGTCTGCCTTAAACTCAACGAAACGCGAGCCTTTGTAGCTCAGCGTGCCTTTGTCGCCCACCGTCAACTGATGATACTGCGCCGCCTCGACGCGGAAGCTCACCTCCAGCCCGCCCTGCTCCGGCTTAAAGCTCACGTCATAGCGCATCTCGCTGCCCGCGGGCGTCACCGTCTGCTGACGTGAACGACGGTCATTCAGTACCTTCTCGCGCTTATTGCTCACCACCACCCGCTTTTGCATCAGCGGCGCGGCGTCGTTGTCCATCTTCTCGCGTCGCTGCTGCACGTAGCGAAACGAGGCGGCTACCACGATGACGGCCACCACCACGATGAAAAAAAGAGGCATTTTGCTCATTTCAGTTTCTCTTAAGAATTTACGCAAATCATAGTAAAGGGCGCGGTCAGCCATTGTCATCTGGTCATCCACACTACTACACTGGACATTCAAGACTGGCTACACAGTACCCATTAATGATAACAGATACAGGGACTTAATATGCTTTGGTCGTTCATCGCCGTATTCTTCTCCGGCTGGCTCTATGTAGATGCCGCCTACCGTGGCCCCACCTGGCAACGCTGGGTGTTTAAACCTATCACGCTCATTTTACTCCTGTTTCTTGCCTGGCAGGCGCCGATGTTTAACGCCATCAGCTACCTGGTGCTTGCAGGCCTGTGCGCCGCGCTGGCGGGCGATGCGTTAACCCAGCTACCGCGCCAGCGCATGCTGTACGCCGTGGGGGCGTTTTTCCTCTCGCATCTGCTGTATACCATCTGGTTTACGAGCCAGCTCACCTTCACCTTCTTCTGGCCGCTGCCGGTCGTGCTGCTGGTGATTGGCGCGCTGTGGGTGGCGGTTATCTGGACGCGGTTGGAGGAGATGCGCCTGCCGGTACTGGCCTTTATCGGTATGACGCTGGTGATGGTGTGGGTCGCGGGCGAGCAATGGTTCCTGCGGCCAACCGATACCGCAATGTCCGGCTTCTTCGGCGCGGCGCTGCTGCTTATCGGCAATATGGTCTGGCTGGTGAGTCACTATCGCCGCCGCTTCCGCGCCGATACGGCGATTTACGCCGCCTGCTACTTTGCCGGACACTTCTTTATCGTTCGCGCACTTTATCTGTAATTTCCTGCTTGACTCTGGAGTCGACTCCAGAGTGTATGCTGCGCTTAATGAGACAACGATCATTAACCGGAGGATACAATGTCGACTCCAGAGACGCAGGGCAAAAAAGCCCCACAGTTCTCCTCATTTAAACTTGCCCCCGCGCCACAGCCGCAGGAAGACTGCTGCTGCGACAGCCAGTGCGCAACCGCTGAAGCCGTGCCAGAAAGCACGCTGGACGCACGCTATAGCTGGGTGGTCAACGGCATGGACTGCGCCGCCTGTGCCCGTAAAGTAGAGACAGCCGCAAGCCAGGTCGCCGGGGTGAAACAGGCAAAAGTGCTGTTTGCCACCGAAAAACTGCTGGTCGAGGCCGATGAAGATATCCGTGCACAGGTGGAAAAAGCAGTCGCTGCCGCAGGCTATACGCTGCGCAGCGAAGATGAGCCACAGCCCGAGGCTCAGGGATCCCGCCTGAAGGAAAACCTGCCGCTGATTGCGCTGGTCGTGATGATGGCGATCAGCTGGGGGCTGGAGCAGTTCAATCACCCCTTCGGTAATCTCGCGTTTATCGCCACCACGTTGGTTGGGCTATACCCTATCGCCCGCCAGGCGCTGCGCCTGATGAAAAGCGGCAGCTGGTTCGCGATTGAAACGCTGATGAGCGTCGCAGCCATCGGTGCGCTGTTTATCGGCGCAACGGCGGAAGCCGCGATGGTGCTGCTGCTGTTTTTAATCGGTGAACGGCTGGAAGGTTGGGCGGCGAACCGTGCTCGTCAGGGCGTGAGCGCGCTGATGGCGCTGAAGCCGGACACCGCCGTGCGCGTGCGCGATGGCCAGCGTGAAACCGTGGCGCAGAAAGATTTGCAGCCCGGCGACGTGATTGAAGTGGCTGCCGGTGGTCGTCTGCCGGCTGACGGCAAGCTGATCACCCCCTTCGCCAGCTTTGACGAAAGCGCATTAACCGGGGAGTCGATTCCCGTTGAACGCAGCGCCGGAGAGAGCGTTCCGGCTGGCGCCACCAGCGCCGACCGTCTGGTACAGCTGAGCGTCATCTCAAAACCGGGCGACAGCGCCATTGACCGCATCCTGCGCCTGATTGAAGAGGCAGAAGAGCGTCGCGCGCCGATCGAGCGCTTTATCGACCGCTTCAGCCGTATCTATACCCCGGTGATTATGGCGATTGCGCTATTGGTCACGCTGGTGCCGCCGCTGCTGTTCTCCGCCTCGTGGGAGGAGTGGATCTACAAAGGGCTGACCCTGCTGCTGATTGGCTGCCCGTGCGCGCTGGTGATATCCACCCCGGCGGCGATTACCTCTGGCCTCGCCACCGCCGCGCGCCATGGGGCGCTGATTAAGGGCGGCGCGGCGCTGGAACAGCTTGGTCTGATTCGCCAGATGGCGTTTGATAAAACCGGCACGCTGACCCTCGGCAAACCGCAGGTGACGCGCATTATTACCACCACTGAACTGAACGAAGATGCACTGTTGGCACTCGCGGCATCCGTTGAGCAAGGCTCCACGCATCCGCTAGCACAGGCGGTAGTACGTGAGGCGCAACAGCGGAATTTGGCCATCCCGCAGGCTAAAGCGCAGCGAGCACGGGTCGGTTCAGGTATTGAAGCGGAGGTCGATGGTCAGCGCATCGTTATCTGCGCCGCAGGGAAATTCCCGGCCGAAGCCTATCAGACACAGATTCAGCAGTTAGAAAACGAAGGTAACACCGTTGTACTGGTCACCCGCGACGACACGCTGCTGGGCATTCTGGCGCTGCGCGATACGGTACGCAAAGAGGCTCGCGAGGCGATAGATGGCTTGCGCGAACTGGGCATTGAGGGCGTCATTCTGACCGGCGATAACCCACGCGCCGCGAAGGCAATTGCCGATGAGCTGGGCATGACTTACCGCGCTAACCTGCTACCTGCCGATAAGGTGAAAGAGGTCACCACGCTGAACGCTCAGGGTCCGCTAGCGATGGTTGGCGATGGCATCAACGATGCACCGGCAATGAAGGCGGCGGCAATGGGGATTGCGATGGGCAGCGGGACCGACGTGGCGCTGGAAACCGCCGACGCCGCGCTCACCCACAACCGTCTGACCGGACTGGTGCAGATGATTCGCCTGGCGCGCGCCACCCACGCCAACGTGCGGCAGAATATCGCCATTGCGCTGGGACTGAAGGGGATTTTCCTCGTCACCACCCTGCTGGGCATGACCGGGCTGTGGCTGGCAGTGCTGGCGGATACCGGGGCGACGGTGCTGGTGACGCTGAACGCGCTGCGGCTGCTGCGCAGGAAATAGGCGCACTGCCCTTGGTGCCGGGTGGCGGCTGCGCCTTACCCGGCCTACGGGTTACATACCCCGTAGGCCTGATAAGCGTAGCGCCATCAGGCGGTTCGGCGCAAAGTGCCGGGGCATTCTGAACGCTTACTCGTTGATCGCCTCAAGAATCACCAGCTGGTCGCTCACGAATTTCTTCGCTGCCGGTGAGCTTGCCGCCGCAAGCTCCGCCTGCAAGGCCGACTGCTTTTGCTTCTTCGCCTGTGGGTCGTTAAACAGCAGCCCCTTCACATTGAACGACGCCACGTTGCTATAGCGCCCATCGTCGCTCATCGGTACGCTGATTTTGCCGTCATTCAGCAGCTTTTCGACGATCTTACGTTCACGATCGTAGCCTTCCAGCCCAACCAGCTGCCAGCGCTGTACCGCCTGCCCCTGGTACCGGCCTTTTTTCACCTCCGTCAGGTAGCGGATCGTCAGATTGCGAATAGTGCCCGCCTCTTCGCCATATTCCGCCTTGCTATCCGACAGCACCGGGAACTGCATGCCTTCCAGCGCGCCGCCTTTTTGCGTCAGGTGACCCATGCGGTAGCTGTTCATTCCGAGACGAATCGGCGTGCTGTCCGTCACCGGCGTACCATCAGCCATTTGCAAATCGCGAATACGCTGCCCGACAGGCTGGCGCAGGTCAATCTTGTAGGTCACACCGTCGAAGAAGTCGTTGGTGGAATATTTGGACGCCCGACGCTGCGGGTTAAAGCTGTAGGTGACGTCACCATCATGCAGCTGATTGAAATAGCCCGCCGACCACTCCATGTACTTTTTCAGCTCTTTGCCGGTCAGCTGATACACGGTAATTTCGCCGCCCGCATACTGATAGTTAAAGGCGATATCTTTTGCCGTAATGGTGCCCACATTCAGTTTGGGGCGGTCGTTATCAATTTGCAGCGCAATCACCTGCGCCTTCGGCGCATAGTGGCGGCTGGCTTCCTGATACAGCTTGCTGATGCCGGTATCCTGAATATGGACCTGCGGAATGCCTTTCACCGCATCCGGCGGCACCAGATCCTGACCAGTCAGTTGCGCAATCGGCCGATTGGCGTTGGCGCGCAGAATTTTGTGGTACGGCTGATAGACCTCTTCCAGCGCCTTGTCTGACGCCATACCTTTGATAGAGTAGGTATAACTGTCTTTGTTGATCAGCACATACTTGCCGTTGTGCTGTTCAAACTGCAGGTCGATACGCGACAAGGCGCGGCCATATTTGTCCGGTTCCGTCACGATAACGCCATTAATAATCTCTTTATCCACCTTCACATGCATGTGCCCGGCGACGATGGCCGCCAGCTCAGGGTTGGCGCGCGCAATATCCCCAACGCCGGTTCCCGGCCGCTGGTTCTCGTTATCGATCCCCATGTGCGCCACCAGCACGATGGCATCCACCTCGCCCTGAATCTGCTGGATGGTTTGCTTCACCGCCTGAACCGGATCGGTAAAATTCAGCCCTTTGACGCGATCGGTGCCTTTGGCAAATTCCGCGGTCATCGGCGTATCCATGCCGATAATGCCGATTTTCACCCCCTGACGCTCAATGATTTTATACGCGGGCAGATAAGGTTTACCGCTGTCCCACAGAATATTCCCTGCCAGCGCCGAGCCTTTAAACTGGTTGAGTGAGGTTGACAGCGACGTCAGGCCGAAGTCGAACTCATGGTTGCCCATTACCCAGACGTCATAGTCCAGGGCGTTAAAACCGAGGATCATCGGGCTGGTTTTGTCGTTTTTGAAGGTTTCGACAAAGTTGCCCTGAATGGTGTCGCCCGCGTCGACCAGGATAACGTTCGGCTGCTGGCTGCGCACTTCGCGCACCTGCGTCGCAATCTGGCTCAGGCTGCCCGCCAGATTTTCAGTATCCGTCGAGTAATCCCAGGGAACGAAGGTGCCGTGGAGATCGGAGGTGCCCAGAATCGTGATATTGACCGGTTCAGCCATTGCCGTAGAGGTACCTAAACAAAGCAGAAGTGCTAAGAGTGATTTTTTCATTGTTATTTGCGGTGCCGGATGGGAAATGAGGGGAAATTATGCGATTTACATCAATAATTTGGCCAGAGGCTTTACAGGGTAAACAATAAAACTGAGAGGCAGTTCAAGGTTAGGCAGGCTAGCGGGAGGGGAAATGGCGGCCACGGTTTGAAAAAAGTCCGGGTATGGCCGCCTTCGCGATTAATGGCTCTTGCGCAGCAAATACCGATACGGCAGCGACGCGGTCTGCTGGGCAATCAGCTCATGCTCCATAAAACGGCAAAAGCCGGGAATATCGCGCGTGGTGGCGGGATCGTCGGCGATAATCAGCAACGTTTCACCGACCGGCATCGTGCGTACGGTTTTACGCACCATCATTACCGGCTCCGGGCAGCGCAGCCCTTGCGCGTCTAAGGTATGGTCGGGGCTGGAGAACAAATCGGTCATTATCATCTCGTCATCATAAAAATCGCGCCTAGTTTACGCCGACGGCGCGACGACGCAACCAGGTTAACGATTGCGCGAAAAACAACCATTGCAATGACGCACGAAAGCAGTATCATTCCGCCCCTGCAATAGGTTTGCAGATTATTGGGTTCCCTCACCCCACCGCTAAAAAGGTACAATATGACTCCCTTTACCTCCATACAGCGCCGTCATGCGCTGGTTTGGCTATCGCTATTCCATCTGCTGGTGATCACCTCCAGCAACTATCTGGTGCAGCTGCCGGTAACGATTTTCGGCTTCCACACCACCTGGGGCGCGTTTAGCTTTCCGTTTATCTTCCTCGCGACCGATCTCACCGTGCGTATTTTTGGCGCACCGCTGGCTCGACGTATTGTCTTTGCGGTGATGATCCCCGCGTTGATGATTTCCTACGTGATTTCGTCGCTGTTTTACATGGGCCAATGGCAGGGCTTTGGCGCGCTGGCGCACTTTAACCTGTTCGTCGCCCGTATCGCCGCCGCGAGCTTTATGGCCTATGCGCTGGGGCAGATCCTCGACGTTCACGTGTTCAACCGCCTGCGTCAGAACCGTCGCTGGTGGCTTGCGCCGACGGCTTCCACGCTGTTCGGCAACATCAGCGACACGCTGGCGTTCTTCTTCATTGCGTTCTGGCGCAGCACCGACCCGTTTATGGCCGACCACTGGGTGGAAATCGCCCTCGTCGACTACAGCTTTAAAGTGCTTATCAGCATTATTTTCTTCCTGCCGATGTACGGCGTACTGCTGAATATGCTATTGAAAAGGCTGGCAGATAAATCTGATTTGTCAGCAATGCAGCCAGGTTAAAGGTTCATTTGACGGGTTGTGTTAAGATAAGCGGATGAGCCGTTTATGGCTATTTAGCGAAAGGAAGAAGTCAATGCGCAAATTGGTGAAATATGTTGGTATTGGCCTGCTGGTGATGGGGCTTGCCGCCTGCGACAACAGCGATACCAGCACTCCGGCACAGGGTTCGGCAGCCGCCAGCGATGCTGCGGGTCAGTCGATTAACCTGCTGGACGGCAAGCTGAGCTTCACGCTGCCTGCCGGGATGACCGACCAGAGCGGTAAACTGGGCACCCAGAGCAACAATATGCACGTCTACTCGGATGCCACCGGTCAGAAAGCGATCATTGTTATCGTTGGCGATAGCACCAATGAAGAGCTCTCCGTACTGGCGAATCGTCTGGAAGAGCAGCAGCGTAGCCGCGACCCGCAGCTACAGGTGGTGACCAACAAATCCATCGAGATGAAAGGCCACACGCTGCAGCAGCTTGATAGCATCATCTCTGCCAAAGGGCAGACGGCTTACTCCTCCGTGGTGCTGGGCAAAATCGACAACAAACTGCTGACCCTGCAGGTGACGCTGCCAGCAGACAACCAGCAACAGGCGCAGGCTGACGCTGAGAAAATCATTAATACGCTGGTCATCAACTAATTTCGCTTGATGATCTCACGGCCTCTGGCGTACTCACGCGAGAGGCCGTTTTTTTAGCCGCCAGCCGAGCAGCAGCGCTATCGCCACCAGCCCCGCCGCCGCCAGATAGATGGTCGACACGCCCATCCATGCCATCATCAGCCCGGCCAGCGGCCCGGTGATGCCCAACGATAAATCCATAAATACGGTATAGGTCGCCAGCGCCGATCCCTGATTTTGCTGCGGCACGGCTTTCACCGCCACCACGCCCAGCGCCGGGAACACCAGCGAAAAGCCCGCGCCCGCCAGGAAGGTGCCTACCTTCGCCATCATTGGCGTCATCGCAATACCCACCAGCAGTAGCCCCATCACCTCAACGGCAAAACAGATCATCGCGACATTCAGGCCGCCCAGACGGTTAATACCGTTGGGGAATAACAGGCGGGTACCCACAAAAGCACAGCTGAACAACGTAAGCGCAAACGCTGCACCATCCCAACCTTTGGCGTCATAAAACAGGGTGATGAAGGTGGCAATCACGCCAAATCCTGCGGAGGCCAGCGCCAACGCCATACCGTAGGGCCAGACGCGCCCGAGTACCGCCCGAAAGGACATCGGTTTGCCCTTTTTCGCTTTAACTTCATCGCGAGGCAGCGCCGCCAGAATCGCCACGGCGGCCACGGCCATAATCGCCAGCGCCAGCCCCTGCAGGCCAATATAGCGATAGCACAGCACGCCCAGCGGCGCGCCCATCGCCATCGCGCCGTAGGTGACGATACCGTTCCAGGAGATCACCCGGCCAATATGCGGCGACCCGACGACGCCAACGCCCCACAGCGTCGACCCGGTACCGGCAAAGCTCTGCCCGATACCGAGGATCACGCGCCCCAGACACAGCAACGCCAGGCTTATCAACGGCCAGCCACCGCCAAACGCCGCCAGCAAATAGCTCAACCCACTCAGGAAGCAGCCGCAAAGGCCAAAGACAACGATTTTTTTCGGCCCGAGCTGGTCGGCATAACGCCCGGCGTGAGGGCGACTCAGCAAGGTGGCGAAGTATTGCAGGCTGATAACCAGACCGGCCCAGAAGGCGCTAAACCCCATCACATCATGAACATAACCGGGCAGCACCGCCAGCGGCAGGCCAATGGTGAGATAGCTGGCGAAATTGAAAATCACGACGGAGACAATACGCAAATTGAGGCGCAGGCCGCTAAGCTGCGCCTCGGCGTCGGCCGCAGGCATAGATAATCCCTTATAGATGCAACAGAAATGGCATTATTGCACATTTTGTCGCCGGGAAGACGGCATTACCCGATTCGGACTACCGGTGAGGTGTCGGTTTGTTTGGCCAGAAGATGGTAATGACGCCGGCGATAATAACAATAACCCCCAGCAGGCCGCGCCATGAGAAGGGTTCATGCCAGCCGGGCAGCAGAATCGCGGCAAGCCATACCACCATGTAGCTCAGGCTCAGCAGCGCATAGGCTTTCGCCAGCGGCAGGCGCTTCAGGGCGAAGAACCAGCAGGCCATAGAGGCCACGTAGCCCAGCAGACCCAGCAGCAGCGCCAGCGTGCCGGTTTCAAAATGCAGAAGATGCAGCAAAAAAGCCAGCGGTTGCTGCGCCGACGGTAGCGTCGTCATCGCCGCACGCAGCGTCAGCTGCGCGGCACTCACCAGCGCGACGCTCATTAATGCCCAGATAAGCCCCATTAAGCGCTGCTCCCCAATAACGCAATGCCGACGATAATCAGCGCTACACCGGCCCAATGGCGGCGGCTCACCGGCTCGCGCCAGATGAGACGTGCGGCCAGCGTCACCCAAACAAAATTCAGGCTCAGCATCGGGTAGGCCACGCTCACCGGAATCTGCTGGAGCACCAGCAGCCACAGCAGCATGCCCAGCCCCAGCAGCGCCAGCGCCAGCCCGAGCCAGGTTAGCAGATGACGCCCGCGCTGCCCTTTACGGGCAGGGCGAGTCGCCTGTTTCTGGCATAGCTGCCCGCCACAGCTCAACAGGCTGGCGAGCAGCAGGCAGGCCCACGTGATCATTGCGGGCGGTACTGAATAAAGACGGTGCGGCCCATGACGTACACCTCATCCGGTTTTGGCAGCGGCAGTTCGGCTAACTGTACGTCACGAGAGAGCAATAACACCAGCGAGATTGGCCCTTCCTGACGATGTTCCGCTAACCACTGAGGGAACGCTTCGGTAGATACGAAGCTGTTTTTCGCGTCAGGGTAAGAGAGCCCATACTTCAGCTCGCCCTGCTGGCCGTACAGCATCACATCGCTACGCTTCAGCTCCCAGGCCAGCCCGGCAGCTACGCCGACGCTGTTGCTCAGCACATAGCGGCTCGGCGCCAGCGACTCGCTAACAATATCCACCAGGAACTGCGGCTGCTTGCTATTGGTCACGCGATCGGGGATCGCCATCCCCACCAGCAGCGCCAGCCCCAGCGGGCAGAGCGCGGCCAGCTGCCAACGCTGTGCCCCCTGCTTAATCGATACCCAGCCCATCAGCGCCCAGAAGAAGAAGGCCACTGCCGCCAGCACGCATTTATAGAGCTCAATCTGCATCCAGACCGGGTGTTTCATCGGCCCCCACGGTGAGACTACCGCGACCGCTACCAGGCCCACAACGCCGAAGATGATGTTGATGATGCCGTTCACCCGCAGCGCTTTCGAACCGACTTTTGCCGCCTCAACCGCATAGCGCGCCATCAGTATCGCCAGCGGCGCGAAGCACGGCAGGATATAGGTCGGCAGCTTGCCCTTAGCAATACTGAAGAACAGGAAAGGCATCACCACCCAGCCCAGCAGATAAAATGCGCCGCGTAGCCCTTCCCGCTCCTGCCAGCCGCGCCTGAACGCACCAGGCAGCAGCGCCAGCCACGGCAGACTTCCCGCGACCAGGAACGGCAGGTAGTACCAGAACGGCGCTTTGTGCTGCGCGTCGCTCTGGGCAAAACGTTGAATATGCTCAACCCAGAAGAAGTAGCGCCAGAAGTCGCTCTCCCGCGCGGCGATGGCCAGCCCCCACGGCAGCACGGTCAGCACGCAAACCAGTACCGACAGCCAGCCCCAGACCAGCACTTCCCGCCAGCGTTTCTGCGCAATCACCCACGGCAACACGCCGATTACCGGTACCGCCAGCGCGAGGAAGCCTTTGGTCATGACGCCCATACCGCAGGCTACGCCCAGCAGCACGTAACCCCAGAAGCGCTCGCCGGTGGTCTTCGCCTGCGCCGCCAGCCAGAAGCTGCACATGGCGAGCGTCATCCACAGGGTGATCATCGGGTCGAGCACCGCGTAGGTACCAATCCCGTAGACCAGAAATGCGGTTAAGAAGATAGCGCCGGAGAGCAGCGCTACTTTGCGATCCTGCCAGATTTTCCACGCCAGCCAGACCACCAGCAGCGCGGAGACGGTGATAGAAAACACCGCGCCAAAGCGTACCGCGAAGTTATTGTGGCCAAACAGCCACTGCCCGATACTGTTAATCCAGTAGCCGGCAATCGGCTTTTCGAAATAGCGTAGCCCCAGGAAATGCGGCACCACCCAATCACCGGTCGCCAGCATTTCACGGCTGATTTCGGCATAGCGGGTTTCGTCCGGCTGCCACAGCAGCCGGAAGTTAAGCGGAACCAGGTAGTACAGAACAAACAATGCAGCTAACGAAATACCATAGCGAAGGGATTTCATACGTCTGAGCTCAAGAGTTGTTGGCAGCCTAGCCAGCCTTCACGACCGGCGATTTCTCCGCGCACCACCTTCCCAACCGGCAACTGACGGAAGTCATCCGGGAGAAGCTGGCTTAGCGGGCAAAAACGAATTTCCTGCTGTGCCGCAAGGGTCAGCAGATAGTCAAACTGTTCGGCGTAGGCGCCCCCTTCCACTTCGGCATGGATGGTGTACACCGGCGTACCGGTATCCTGGCGAATACGCTCCAGCAGCCAACGATTGAAGCCTTCCGCACTGACCACGCTACCGACAACTTCATCCCAGGTGGGCAGAGTGACGGGGATCTGTACGGTAGCCATCTCGCCGTTACTCAGCTGCGGAATGAACGGCTGCGTGCCGCGGCAGTCGCTGTTGTAGAGAAATTCAAAAGACTCTTTCGCCTTCACCACGCGCTGGTCAGCGCGCCAGCCCGCCACCGCCGAACAGGTGACCGGATGACCAATAATCGTCTCCAGCGCGGACAGGCCGCGGCCAATTTCGTCAATCAGCTGCTGCTCGTTCCACATGCCGCTCCACTGCTGCCAGCGGTGATGATCCCAGGCATGCAGCCCCACTTCATGCGCCTGCGCGACGCTGCGGATAATCTCTGCGTTGGCTTCGCCAATAAGACGCCCCGGCCACGCCGTCCCGGCCAGCAGAATGTCCCAGCCATACAGCGATGCCGCGCGTGAGCGCAGCATCTTCCACAAGAACTTCGGCTTTACCAGGCGCCACAGGTGGCGCCCCATGTTATCCGGCCCGACGCTGAAGAAAAAACTGGCCTGCACGCGGTGCTTTTTCAGCACCGCCATGAGCCGTGGCACCCCTTCGCGGGTACCGCGAAAGGTGTCGACATCAACGCGCAAACCTACTTTTTTCATGATGGTTTTTCGTCCGTCAGCTCTACCGTGCGCAGGAAGAAGTCCAGCGTCTCTTCTACCGTCTGCTGCATCTCAACCGTCGGCTGCCAGTCCAGGCAGCGTTTCGCGTTGCGAATGCTCGGCTTACGGTGCTCAACGTCCTGATAACCTTTGCCGTAGTAGTCGCTGCTTTCCACTTCACGGAAGCCGGCAAACGGCGGGAAGCGGTCGCGCAGTGGGTGACGTTCGAAGCAGTCGAGCAGCATTTCCGCCAGCTCTTTAATGCTCGCTTCGTTGTCCGGATTACCGATGTTGATAATCTGCCCATCGCAGCGGCCGTCTTTGTTTTCAATGATGCGGAACAGCGCTTCGATACCGTCGCTAATGTCGGTAAAGCAGCGTTTTTGTTTGCCGCCTTCGATCAGCTTGATTGGCGAGCCTTCCACCAGGTTGAGGATCAGCTGGGTGATAGCACGGGAGCTGCCGATGCGCGCGGCATTCAGGTTATCCAGACGCGGCCCCATCCAGTTAAACGGACGGAACAGGGTAAACTTGAGGCCGGTTTTATCCCCGTAGGCCCAAATCACGCGATCCAACAGCTGTTTGGAAACTGAGTAGATCCAGCGCTGCTTGTTGATCGGCCCTACCACCAGGTTAGAGTTATCTTCATCAAAGTTGGCATCGGTACACATGCCGTACACTTCGGAGGTGGACGGGAAGATGATGCGCTTGTTGTACTTCACACAGTCGCGGATGATCTTCAGGTTCTCTTCGAAGTCCAGCTCGAACACGCGCAGCGGGTTACGGGTGTACTCGATAGGCGTCGCAATCGCCACCAGCGGCAGCACCACGTCGCATTTCTTAATGTGGTATTCGATCCACTCTGAGTGAATGCTGATATCGCCTTCCACAAAGTGGAAGCGCGGGCAGTCGAGGAAGCGGCTGATGGCGTCAGAGCCGATATCCAGGCCATAAATCTCGTAGTTGTCGTCCGCCAGCAGACGCTCGGTCAGGTGGTTTCCGATAAAGCCGTTCACGCCCAGAATCAGCACGCGGGTACGGCGCTTCACCGCCACAAACGGACGGCTGGAGAGCAACGCGCCCGCCACCAGACCCAGCGCCGGCGCCAGCTGAGCGCCCTGCATGTATACGCCGTTAGCGCTCTGACCGGTAACGATTTCCAGCGCGCCTTCACCGCAGGCAACCACCAGCGGCGCTACGGACAGTACGGTACCCGGCTTCGCGGCTGCCATGTCGGTACGCACACGGGATTTCCAGACGATAAATTTATTGGTGCCGACAAAACCAAACGCGCCCGGCCACGGATCGCTCACCGCACGCACCAGGTTATGCAGCGCCTGCGCCGGTTTTTCCCACTCCAGACGGCCATCTTCCGGGGTACGACGACCGACGTAGGTCGCCTGCGAATGATCCTGCACACGCTCGTCAGTCTGGCCGCTGCGAATTTTCGCCAGCGCATCGCCAAGCAGCGTCTGGGAGGCCGCGCACAGCTTGCGGTGCAGCGTCAGCGCTACGTCAGAGTCAGCTATCGCTACGCTCTGCTGGGCCACAATATCGCCCGCGTCCGCGCGGTTGGTCATACGGTGCAGCGTCACGCCGGTCTCTTTCTCACCGTTCACCAGCACCCAGTTCAGCGGCGCGCGGCCACGGTATTTCGGCAGCAGCGAGCCGTGCAGGTTGAACGCCCCTTTCGGCGCCAGGTTGAGGATTTCGTCGCACAGCAAATTGCGGTAATAGAAGGAGAAAATCACTTCCGGCGCCATCGCGCGGATACGATCCACCCACAGCGGGTGGTTGACGTCTTCCGGCGCGTAAACGGTAATACCCTGCTCAGCCGCCAGGCGGGCAACGGAGCCAAAGAAGTTATTCTCACCCGCGTTGTCCGGGTGAGTGAAGATCGCCTCAATGTCGTATCCGGCGTCCAGCAGTGCCTGAATACCGGTGCAACCCATGTCGTGATAGGCAAATACAACAGCTTTCATTAACGATTTTCCTCTTCAGAATCCAGATTTTCCTGGCGAACAACACGTTGAATAAAGTAGCGAGGGCGGGCACGCACGTCGTTATAGATGCGGCCGATATACTCCCCAAGCAGGCCCATGCCGATAAACTGGGCGCCGATAAACATGAACAGAATGGCGAATAGCATGAACACGCCGTCCCCCGCCCATTCCGGACCGAGCACCAGGCGCAGCACGACCAGTAGAATGGAGAAGGCAAAGCCCAGCACCGCAATCACGCTGCCGACCACGCTTAACAGACGCAGCGGCGTGGTGGTTAAGCAGGTCACCAGGTCGTACATCAGGTTAATCAGGCGCATAAAGCTGTATTTCGAGTCGCCGAACTCGCGCTCGGCGTGCAGCACCGGAATTTCCACGGCGCGGCGGGCGAAGGTATTCGCCAGAATAGGAATAAAGGTGCTGCGCTCATGGCAGTTGAGCATGGCGTCAACAATATGGCGGCGATAGGCGCGCAACATGCAGCCATAGTCGCCCATCGCTTTACCAGTGGTACGCTGGATCAGGCGGTTGATCATCTTCGAGGCCGTTTTACGGAAGATGCTGTCCTGACGATTCTGGCGCACGGTGCCGACCACGTCGTAGCCTTCGTCCGCTTTTTCAACCAGCCGCGGGATCTCTTCCGGCGGGTTTTGCAGGTCAGCATCGAGGGTGATAATCAGATCGCCGGTGACGTGACTGAAGCCCGCCATAATCGCCGAATGCTGGCCGTAGTTGCGGTTCAACAGCACCGCCACAATGTGGCTTTCCGGCGCTTCTGCCGCTTCAACCAACATGCGCGCGGAGTCGTCGCTGCTGCCGTCATCAACCAGCAGAATTTCATATTCACGATTCAGGGTCGCGCAGGCAGCATCGGTACGGCGGATCAGTTCCGGCAGGCTGTCCTGCTCGTTGTAAACCGGGATCACCACCGAGACTTTTTTAACTAAGGGATACTCAAACATTTCAACGCCCCGCTAGCTGATGGAGCGCCGTAATAACACGTGTAGTGTCGTCATCGGTCATGTCCGGGAAAAGAGGTAATGAACAGATACGTGCGCTGTTCCATTCGGTATTCGGCAGAGAAACCTCCGGGAAACGCTCGCGGTAGTATTTTTGGGTGTGCGCGGCGCGGAAGTGCAGTCCGGTGCCAATACCTTGCGCTTTGAGTTGTTCCATCAGCGCATCACGGCTGATGCCGCAGCGCTGTTCGTCAACGCGAATAATAAACAGATGCCAGGCGTGCAGATGCGGCCAGCTCGGCACGGCCAGCGGCTGAAAAGGCGTATCCGCCAGTTCGCGCACGTAGCGCAGGGCTATCTCACTGCGACGCTGATTGGCCTGGCCCAGTTTGCCCAGCTGTACCAGCGCCAGCGCGGCGTTAATATCGGCGAGGTTATATTTGAATCCAGGGCTAATCACCTCCGCCTGCGGCGCACGGCCGTGGGTCTGGCGATCGTAGGCATCGACGCCCAGACCGTGGAACTTGAGGCTGCGAATGCGGTTGGCCAGCTGTTCATCGTCGGTGACAATCAGCCCGCCCTCGGCGCTGGTCATGTTTTTAATGGCATGGAAGGAGAAAATCGCCGTTCCCTGCGCGCCCACATGCTGGCCCTTATAGTAGGTGCCCGCCGCATGCGCCGCGTCTTCAATCACCGGGATACCGTGACGCTCCGCCACTGCGCGAATGCCGTCAATATCCGCAGGCGCACCCGCGTAGTGCACGGGAATAATGGCTTTGGTACGCGGAGTAATGGCGGCTTCAATCGCTTCAGGGGTCACCATCAGGTTGTCGCGATCGACATCGATCATTACCGGAGTTGCCCCCAGCAGGACGATCATATTCAGCGTAGAAACCCAGGTTTGGGAAGGGGTGATGACTTCATCGCCGGGGCCGATGCCCAGCGCCATCAGCGTGACGTGCATACCGCCGGTTGCCGAACTGACGGCGATGGAAAAACGGTTCCCCGTTAGCGAGCAGAACGCTTCTTCCAGCGCCTGGTTTTTTGGCCCGGTGGTGATCCAACCGGATTGCAGCACTTCCTTGAGCGCCGCGAACTCCGCCTCACCCATAGAAGGGCGGGAAAACGGCAGAAAATCACTCATGAATGTTCCTTACCCTATTACTCAAATGAGCGAAGCTGGCTCATCAATCAATGATTCGAGCGTTGTTTTTGTTTAAAAACAGCAATGGATAACGTGATATTCAAACCGACAACATTCGATGACGATAAAAGTATCAATGTTATCTTAGGATAAGATTAAGAAACTTGTAGAGGGAGGCACAATAAATACTAACTAAACGAAATCAATAGATTACCGCCCTAATGACTCACTTGATTTTAATGCAAAAAACGCCCAGATTACATCGTAACTGGGCGCTGATTCACATTATTCAACGTTCACTCAACAAAGATTTTATAATCAGAATAAATTAATCTTCGTTGAATATTAGTGTAATAAAGAACGTTCAGGTCGGTATTAATACTTAGCGCAAATTCGCCGGGAAATCTTTCGGTAATTCACTGGCAGCGCAATCAATCACGCTATTGTTATTCGCCCCACAGTCACGAACGAAGGTAATGGTAGCAAATTCATCAATGACTTCCGTCGGATACGCTGGGCCCGCATCGCGATATGAATTCATCAGCGGGATGTGATCGTTCTGGAAGCAGACGGTTTTCTCCGGATTGTTGATGACCCAACGCGGGAAGAAAATGGTGCCATGGAACAGTTTGTCGCCCAGGTTCACAATCAGGCTGACATCGGTACCGGTCGGTTCGGTCCAGGAAATTTTATACACGCTCTCACCCACACGGACGATGTAGGCCTGCTGGTCTTTGACCCAACGATTCGCCACGATACCGCTGTGGATACGGTAATCCAGGGTGTTGTCGTTTTTCACATAAATTTCGTAGTTCCAGCCGTTGTCATAGGTGTAGACCAGATGTTTACCCACGAAGCCGCTCAAATCATGTTTATCAAAGTTGCTCATAATTAAATCTCCTTGTGTCGATGCAGAGATCTTATTGCTTTAAAAAATAAATGAATAACGCTATGTTTGGATTAAATTCATCAAATTTTTAAATCAATCATGCACAAAACCACCCTTGAACAGTGGGCGCTACTGGAAAAGGTAGTCGAACTAGGCAGCTTTGCGAAAGCCGCGGAGGAGACGCACCGCAGCCAGTCTTCGGTCAGCTATAACCTGTCGCTACTGCAGGAGCGGCTGGGTGTGGCCTTGCTGGTCCCCGAAGGGCGTCGCGCGGTGCTGACCCCGGCGGGCGAGCTGCTGCTGGGCCAGGTGAAACCGTTGCTCAAAGCCTTTGCCTGGGTAGAAAGCCGTGCCGCTACGCTACGTGAAGGCACGCGCACGCGGCTGGATTTGGTGGTCGACAGCATTTTCCCGCGCCAGAGACTGTTCGCCATTCTGCGCCAGTTCCAGCAGCGCTACCCGCAAACGCAGGTACGGCTAACCGAGGTGCTGGAGAACGCCAACGACACCGATAACGTGCAGGCAGAAGCAGACGTGATGGTGCTGACGCGCCGTCAGGATATTACCGGCCGTGGGGAATGGTTGATGAATATCGATTTTGTCGCCGTCGCGCATCGGGATCATCCCGTGTTTCAGCAGACCGGTCCGCTTAGCGACGAACAGCTGCGCCCCTGGCCGCTGATCCGCATTGCCGACAGCGATAGCCGCCGCCAGGAGACGCACGATGCCTGGACCTTCTCGACGATTGATGCCGCCATTGATGCCGTGCTGTATCAGGTGGGGTATGGCTGGCTGCCGGAAGAGAGAATTCAGGAGGAGCTGGCGCAGAGGATATTAAAGCCGCTGCCGCTAAATCATGGCGTACGCCGGGCGACGCCGCTACATTTGATCGTCAAACGGGATTTAGCCCCGCTCGACGAACAGGTGGAGACGCTGCTGACGCTGTTTAGCCAGCAGCATTAATTTACTCCGCCAGCGCCTGCGCACAAGCCCAGGCGCTCGACCACGCCCACTGGAAGTTATAGCCCCCCAGCCAGCCGGTAACGTCCATCACTTCCCCGATAAAGTACAGGCCCGGCGCTTTCTTCGCTTCCATGGTACGCGAAGAGAGCTCGTTGGTGTCCACACCGCCGAGGGTCACTTCCGCCGTACGGTAGCCTTCGGTGCCGTTCGGCTGTACGCGCCAGTTTGTCAGCGTCTCAACCAGCGTCTGTTGCTCGCGCACGTTAAGCTGCTTGAGGGTCACGTCGGGAACCTGACCCAGCTGTTGCAGACACTCCACCAGACGCTTCGGCAACTGCATCGCCAGCGTATTTTTCAGGCTCTGGTTCGGGTGCTCGGCGCGCTGCGCATCAAGGAAGTCCGCGAGATCGATGTCCGGCAGCAGATTGATGGTGACGAACTCGCCTGCCTGCCAATAGCTCGAGATTTGCAGCACTGCCGGGCCAGACAGGCCGCGGTGGGTGAAAAGCAGACTTTCGCGGAATACCGTGCCGTCTTCAGCGGTAATCACCGACGGGACGGAGACGCCGGACAACACCTGAAACTGCTCCAGCATCGGCTTATGCAGGGTGAAAGGCACCAGCCCGGCGCGGGTCGGCAGCACCTTCAGACCGAACTGTTCGGCAATTTTGTAGCCGAAAGGCGAAGCGCCCAGGCCCGGCATCGACAGGCCGCCGCTGGCGATCACCAGTTTATCAGCTGCCACAGTATCGCCGTTGAGCTGTAAGGTGTAGCCCTGCTCGTCACGGGCGACGTTGAGGATTTCGCTGCGCAGACGCATCGTGACGTTGCCCTTCTCGCATTCCGCCACCAGCATTGCAACAATCTGCTCGGCAGAATCATCGCAGAAGAGTTGACCGAGGGTCTTTTCATGCCAGGCAATGCCGTGCTTGCCGACCATATCGATAAAGTCCCACTGGGTATAACGCGCGAGGGCAGATTTACAAAAATGCGGGTTTTGGCTGAGATAGGCCGCGGGTTCGACATAAAGGTTAGTAAAATTACAGCGGCCACCGCCGGACATCAGGATTTTACGCCCCGGTTTTTTACCGTTATCCAACAGCAACACGCGGCGGCCTGCCTGCCCGGCCATGGCTGCACAAAACATTCCTGCCGCTCCGGCACCCACTACAATGGCATCAAACCTTTCCACGCACTATCCTCAACATAGGTATTGTCTGGAAGTGTAAATTTTTCATGGATGTCATACCAGTGAAATCTCGACAAAGCCGACTTATCTGATTGATACAAAGGAAATATTTATTTTCAACCATTTAACGAATACGGATAAATATCAAAAAAAGTCGAGATTTCACTTTGCCCGCGCCGCCAATGTCCCTGATAATGCCGCGCGTTCATGTCCTCAAAATGGCGTAACGTCCTATGTTACATTTGTTTGCTGGCCTGGATTTACATACCGGGCTGTTGTTAGTTCTGGCGCTGGTGTTTGTTCTGTTCTACGAAGCGATTAACGGCTTCCACGATACGGCGAACGCTGTTGCCACCGTAATTTATACCCGTGCCATGCGCTCACAGCTTGCTGTTGCGATGGCGGCGATCTTTAACTTCCTCGGCGTTCTATTGGGCGGTCTGAGCGTAGCCTATGCGATTGTGCATATGCTGCCGACGGACCTTCTACTCAATATGGGCTCCGCGCACGGCCTCGCCATGGTCTTTTCCATGCTGCTGGCGGCCATCATCTGGAACCTCGGCACCTGGTATTTCGGTCTGCCGGCTTCTAGCTCCCACACGCTGATCGGCGCGATTATCGGTATTGGTTTAACCAATGCGTTGATGACCGGCACCTCAGTGGTTGAGGCGCTCAACATCCCGAAAGTGATTAACATTTTCGCTTCGTTGATTATCTCACCTATCGTGGGTCTGGTTGTCGCTGGCGGCCTGATTTTCCTGCTGCGCCGTTACTGGAGCGGTACCAAAAAACGCGCCCGTATCCACCTGACTCCTGCTGAACGTGAAAAGAAAGACGGTAAGAAAAAGCCGCCGTTCTGGACGCGTATCGCTCTGATTCTCTCCGCCATTGGCGTGGCATTCTCCCATGGCGCCAACGACGGTCAGAAAGGCATTGGTCTGGTCATGCTGGTCCTGATTGGCGTTGCTCCGGCAGGTTTCGTGGTCAATATGAACGCTTCCGGCTACGAAATCACGCGTACCCGCGATGCGGTCAACAACGTTGAAACCTTCTTCCAGCAGCACCCCGATTTGCTGCTGAAAGTGGCAAGCAACGCTGAAAAGCTGACCCCGGAAGCCGAGGCCGCCGTTGAGTTTCACTGCCATCCGGCAAACACCATCAACGCGCTCGATCGTGCTAAAGCGATGCTGACCAACGTAGAGAGCTATGACAGCCTCTCCGTAGAACAGCGTGGCCAGCTGCGTCGTATCATGCTCTGCATCTCTGACACCACTGATAAAGTGGCGAAGATGCCGGAAGTGAGCGGCGATGACCAGCGTCTGTTGAAGAAGCTGAAAACCGACATGCTGAGCACCATCGAGTACGCGCCAGTCTGGATTATCATGGCCGTCGCGCTGGCTCTGGGTATCGGCACAATGATCGGCTGGCGTCGCGTAGCGACCACCATCGGTGAGAAAATCGGTAAGAAAGGCATGACCTACGCCCAGGGGATGGCAGCGCAGATGACCTCCGCGGTCTCCATCGGTCTGGCAAGCTATACGGGGATGCCGGTATCCACCACCCACGTCCTGTCGTCTTCCGTTGCGGGGACCATGGTCGTTGACGGCGGCGGTCTGCAAAGAAAAACCGTGACCAATATCCTGATGGCCTGGGTCTTCACGCTACCAGCGTCGATCCTGCTGTCCGGCGTGCTGTACTGGCTGTCTCTGAAGCTTATTTAAGCGCGTTTGGCACAAACAGAAAACGGGTCAGGAAACTGGCCCGTTTTTTTTTACTCAGTGCCAAATCATCAGGGCAATTAAGCTAATCACCACCAGGCCACACAGCGAACTGGTCAAAATAAACTGACGACGGACCCGGTCACAGCGGCGAATAAACTCATCATCATGATGATCGCGATACCGCTGCCCGTAGATATACCAGACCAGGCGTATTTGTTTACCCGGCTGACCGTGCGAGGTAAAGAAACCACCGCCGTCAACATACTGATAAAGCAAGGGATCGCAACCACGTAGTACAACCAATAATGCACGCAACGATGAAAAGTAACGTGCCATATTTACCACACAAACGACACACAGGGCCCAAAACAGCGCAATCGTGCTGATCATAACTCCTCCCCGGCGACCAGTCCTCGGAGACCCCAGGACATCTCGCTCCCCAATAACCCACCAACACCTCAGTAAAAGAGTGCGATTCAGATCACGTTTATTTATCCGAACGGCTCATTAAATAGTGTAGGAGATCAGTTAAATTTTTTACCACAAGGTTAATCGTTATCAATACGTAAGATGGAAAAATTTGTTTAACTAATTGGCGAACCGGATGCATTGACGGCGCCTCAAGGCCGCTATAAGGTAGAAATATCTTCTACAATTAGGTCTTTAAGGGCAAACCCCGCGCAAGTCGCACGCAGGACGCGGGCAAGGGACAGCGCATGGGCTGTCTGGTCCAACAGTCATCGACAACTTTATGGAAGGAGTAACACTATGGCTTACAAACACATTTTGATCGCGGTCGACCTTTCCCCAGAGAGCAAAGTTCTGGTGGAAAAAGCGGTATCAATGGCTCGCCCCTACAATGCAAAAGTTTCGCTGATTCACGTCGACGTAAACTATTCCGATCTCTACACCGGGCTGATTGACGTGAATCTTGGCGATATGCAAAAGCGCATCTCCGAAGAGACCCATCACGCACTGACTGAACTGTCCACCAACGCGGGTTACCCAATCACCGAAACCCTGAGCGGCAGCGGCGACCTGGGCCAGGTGCTGGTTGATGCGATTAAGAAATACGATATGGACCTGGTCGTCTGTGGTCATCACCAGGACTTCTGGAGCAAGCTGATGTCGTCTGCACGTCAGCTCATCAACACGGTCCACGTCGATATGCTGATCGTTCCGCTGCGCGACGACGAAGAAGAATAACTCTCGCGTTGAGCATCGTGAAACGCCTGCGCAAGCAGGCGTTTTATTTCTAACACCCGGAATTACACCGCCGTCCCGGCATAAATATCAAACCGATGCCCTTTGGTCACCACCGCGTTAGGCGTGGCCACGTCCGCTAGCGGCGGCGCGTAGTCCGGGCGCTTCACCACCACACGTTTGGTTGCCAACCGGCGCGCGGGTTCAAGCAGGCCATCCGCGTCCAGATCCGGCCCCACCAGCGACTGAAACACGCGCATCTCTTTCTTTACCAGCGCGCTTTTTTGCTTATGCGGGAACATCGGGTCGAGATACACCACCTGCGGGCGTGGGGTAATATCGGTTAACGCTGTCAGACTCGAGGCATGAATCAGCTGTAAACGTTCCTGAAGCCAGCCGCCAATTTCCGCATCGGCATAGCCGCGCGCCAGGCCGTCATCGAGTAACGCGGCGACCACCGGGTTGCGCTCCAGCATCCGCACACGGCAGCCGACGGAGGCCAGCACAAACGCATCGCGCCCCAGCCCGGCAGTGGCATCGACCACGTCCGGCAAATAATCGCCTTTGATGCCAACGGCTTTCGCCACCGCTTCACCGCGACCGCCACCAAACTTGCGCCGGTGCGCCATCGCCCCGCCGACAAAATCAACGAAGATGCCGCCAAGTTTCGGTTCGTCTCGCTTACGCAGTTCCAGATGTTCCGGCGTCATCACCAGCGCCATCAGGTTGTCGTCATCGTGCTCCAGCCCCCAGCGGACGGCCAGAACAGATAAGGCGCCGTCTCCGGCGCCCGTTTCATCCAGTAAACAAATTTTCACGCGAACAATCAGCCCTTGATGCCGTAATGCGCCAGCATGGCGTCGAGCTGCGGTTCACGACCGCGGAAGCGTTTGAACAGCGCCATCGGCTCTTCGGAGCCCCCACGGGTCAGGATGTTATCAAGGAACGACTGACCGGTTTCACGGTTGAAAATACCTTCTTCCTCAAAGCGAGAAAACGCATCCGCCGCCAGCACGTCGGCCCACAGGTAGCTGTAGTAGCCCGCCGCGTAGCCGCCGGCAAAAATGTGGCTGAAGGCGTGCGGGAAGCGGCCCCAGGTTGGGCCCGGCACCACGGCGACCTGTTTCTTAATTTCGGCCAGCGTCTCAAGGACTTTCGCCCCCTGCTCTGGGTTGTACTGCGCGTGCAGGCGGAAGTCGAACAGGCCGAACTCCAGCTGACGCAGAATAAACAGCGCCGCCTGGTAGTTTTTCGCCGCCAGCATTTTATCCAGCAGTTCCTTCGGCAGCGGTTCGCCGGTTTCATAGTGGCCGGAGATAAACGCCAGCGCTTCCGGCTCCCAGCACCAGTTTTCCATAAACTGGCTCGGCAGCTCGACCGCATCCCACGGCACGCCGCTGATACCGGAAACACCGGCAGTTTCGATGCGGGTCAGCATGTGATGCAGGCCATGACCAAATTCGTGGAACAGGGTGATCACTTCGTCATGGGTAAACAGCGCCGGTTTGCCGTTCACCGGACGGTTAAAGTTACAGGTCAGATAGGCGACCGGTTTTTGCAGCGTGCCGTCGGTTTTGCGCATCTGGCCGACGCAGTCGTCCATCCACGCCCCGCCGCGTTTGTGTTCGCGGGCGTACAGGTCGAGGTAGAAGCTGCCGCGCAGTTCGTTGCTTTCGTCATACAGTTCGAAGAAGCGGACTTCCGGATTCCACACGTCAACGTCGGTGCGCTCTTTGGCGGTGATGCCGTAAATACGTTTTACCACTTCAAACAGGCCGTTAACGGCTTTGTTTTCCGGGAAGTACGGGCGTAGCTGTTCGTCGCTGATGCTGTACAGATGCTGTTTTTGTTTCTCGCTGTAGTACGCGATATCCCACGGCTGCAGCTCTTCAACGCCAAATTCGGCTTTGGCGAAGGCGCGCAGCTGGGCCAGTTCTTTTTCCCCCTGCGGACGGGCGCGTTTGGCCAGATCGGTCAGGAAGTCGAGCACCTGCTGTGGGTTTTCCGCCATTTTGGTGGCCAGAGATTTAAAGGCGTAGCTTTCGAAGCCCAACAGTTGCGCCAGCTCGTGACGCAGCGCGAGGATCTCTTCCATCACCGGGGTGTTGTCCCACTTGCCCGCGTTCGGCCCCTGATCGGAGGCGCGGGTGGAGTAGGCGCGATACAGCTCTTCACGCAGCGCCTGGTTGTCGCAGTAGGTCATTACCGGCAGGTAGCTTGGGATATCCAGGGTCAGCAGGTAGCCTTCCTGCTCTTTGGCTTCCGCCTGCGCTTTCGCTGCCGCCAGCGCGCTTTCCGGCATCCCGGCCAGCTCGCTTTCGTCCGTCACCAGCTTGCTCCAGCCCATGGTGGCGTCGAGCACGTTGTTGCTGTACTGGTTGCCCAGCTCGGACAAACGGGTGGCGATTTCACCGTAGCGCTGCTGTTTATCTTTCGGCAGGCCGATACCGGACAGTTCAAAATCACGCAGCGCGTTATCGACCGCTTTTTTCTGCGCAGTGCTCAGGGTGGCGTAGTTGTCGCCGTCGCGCAGGTCGCGGTAAGCCTTGTACAGCCCCTCATGCTGGCCAACCCAGGTGCTGTATTCCGACAGCAGCGGCAGCGTCTGCTCGTAGGCTTCACGCAGTTCCGGGCTGTTTTTGACCGAGTTTAAGTGGCTAACTGGCGAGAAAATACGCCCCAGGACATCGTCCACTTCTGCCAGCGGCTGGCAGAGGTTTTCCCAGCTATACGGCGCGCCCTGTGCGACTACGCGCTCCACATTCTCGCGACAGTCGTTCAGTGCCTGAGTGACAGCAGGGACAACATGTTCGGGCTGAATCTGGGAAAATGGCGGTAGTTCGAAAGGGGTCAGTAACGGATTGGTCATTAGCACGGTCCTGTTGAAGTGTGGATAAAACGCGCGACAGGCGCTTTTCGCGATTTAGACAATATGGAGGCGAGTGACATAAAATTCAATCACGTGTAGCTATCATTATAGCGCCAGCATCCAGTGCTGACGCGATTATGCTTACGCCACCGACGCTGACTTAATTAGCGAATATCGCCTTCTGTATAGGGAACGTGGCGGCATCCAGCACCAGAGTGAGTGGCAATAGCCCTTGACCCAACGCAGCCATAGAAACACCGTTTTTATACTCGTAGAACTCAACGTTGAATGGATGATGGAAAGACAACTGCTGTGCAGCACTCTGATCTTTATTTTTCTCATGGATAGTCCCTGCCAGATCGTTGACAAATAAAGATAATATGCAGAGTGATCCGCTATTTTTACACCTAAATCCATAACTCATCGCAGCATCTTTATCTTTTTGATTTGTCCACGCGTAGGTTAAATTAATCCAACCTATGAATATATTATCCTCCTTATCGATCCGAAACTGGACATCGTTTTGTATAGTAATATTTTCCCGGTGAATAACAGGATCTTTTAATAATGCGACGACTTTATCGCCTCCCTGAGTCAGCAAATAGTCATAATTCTTACCCACAAACACCCATCCCGTTTTCCCATTACTGTCTTTACCTAAAGACAACCCGGTAACGGTATCTGATTTCCAGGTGGATTTATGTCCACTACCTCCCCCTGTAGCCGTAAGCAAACCATATGAAATACAGCTAGATAGAGAACAGCAAACCAGTGAGACGCACAACGCACGAACAACACATTTTCCATAATGGAACATGAAGGAATTCCCTCTCTCTTTTATAAGGACCGCCGTTTTAACGGATAAAAAAGAGTAAAACCATTATCATCATCATAAAAAAAATACTTTCAGAATAAATAACGCCAGGATAAGTAAGCGCTAAACCCAGGTACGCTTGTATGTACGCGTTTCTTCAGTCATAGTTTTAGCGCCAAAATGCAGGGATTGCATATGACCGTGTTATTGCCGATTATCGTACTGATATTTACTGTTTTCTTTATTTTTCCCACCCGAAAATTTTTTATCGGAGTAACCATCCCGATCAGAAAGATGGGCGTAAATTAATTTCATCCTCTTCGTTGATGCTGCAAAAATTTGGCCGTTCTCGCGGCTACAAAGCGGATTACTACTTTGACGCGCAGAACCTCTATGAGGTCATAGACAGCATCACCTCAACAATACCGCTCGCCAGTATTGTTGAGGTGAAACGAGGAACTACGCTAATCGGTAACCGTTCAGTCTGGTCGGTCAATTGGCTAATAGAAGGACAGCGCAAACAGACTCGCTTCCTGCATAACTACACCCTGTTTAATCCAAGCTTTGCCACATTCCTTGACGCCGTGAAACAGGCTAACCCAAGCGCCAGGGTCAGTCGGTTGACGTTGTTTATACTCTGACTCCACAGCCTACTTGTTTTTCCTCCTGGCCAACGGCGATAAAAGCGCGGGAGCGGTAATCTCTACGAATCTGCGGTAAACTATCGGTTATCTTGTTTAATTCCCGGAATATCCGCATCCATGCTCAGTTATCGCCACAGCTTTCACGCAGGCAACCACGCCGACGTCCTCAAACACACCGTTCAGAGTCTGATCATTGAATCACTGAAAGAGAAAGAGAAGCCGTTTCTCTATCTGGACACCCACGCAGGCGCAGGCCGCTATCAGCTGAGCGGCGAGCATGCCGAAAAGACCGGGGAATACCTGGAAGGCATCGCCCGCATCTGGCAGCAGGACGATCTGCCCGAAGAGCTGGTGCCGTATATTTCGGTGGTTGAGCACTTCAACCGCAGCGGCCAACTGCGTTACTACCCGGGTTCTCCGCTGATTGCCCGCCAGCTGCTGCGCGAGCAGGACAGCCTGCAGATGACCGAGCTGCACCCGAGCGACTTCCCGCTGCTGCGTTCTGAATTCCAGAAAGATAACCGCGCCCGCGTAGAACGCGCAGACGGCTACCAGCAGCTCAAAGCGAAGCTGCCGCCGGCTTCCCGCCGTGGCTTGATTCTGATCGACCCGCCGTATGAAATTAAAACCGACTATCAGGCGGTAGTGAGCGGCATTAGCGAAGGCTACAAGCGTTTTGCTACCGGCACCTATGCGCTGTGGTACCCAGTGGTGCTGCGCCAGCAAATTAAACGCATGATCCACGACCTCGAAGCGACCGGCATTCGCAAAATTCTGCAAATTGAGCTGGCGGTGCGTCCGGACAGCGACCAGCGCGGCATGACCGCCTCCGGCATGATCGTCATCAACCCGCCGTGGAAGCTGGAAGCACAAATGAATAACGTGCTGCCGTGGCTGCACAGCAAGCTGGTTCCAACAGGCATCGGTCATACGCTGGTGAACTGGATCGTGCCGGAGTAATCGCAGGCATCGGTGGAACCTATCAGTTTCAGGTATACAATCGCGAGTATTTTGGCGGGGAGCATGAGGCTCACCCGCTCAACATTGAACGTTTGAGGAGCGGCCATGACCAAACATTACGACTACATCGCCATTGGCGGCGGCAGCGGCGGTATCGCCTCAATCAACCGTGCGGCCATGTACGGCCAGAAGTGCGCGCTGATTGAAGCCAAAGATCTGGGCGGTACTTGCGTTAACGTCGGCTGCGTGCCGAAAAAAGTGATGTGGCATGCCGCGCAGATTCGCGAAGCGATTCATATGTATGGCCCGGACTACGGTTTCGACACCACCATCAATAACTTTGATTGGGACAAACTGGTTGCCAGCCGTACCGCGTACATTGACCGTATCCATACCTCTTACGACAACGTGCTGGGTAAGAATAAAGTTGATGTAATCAAAGGCTTTGCCCGCTTCGTCGATGCCAAAACCATCGAAGTGAACGGCGAGACGATCACCGCCGATCATATCCTGATCGCCACCGGTGGCCGCCCAAGCCATCCGAATATTCCGGGCGTGGAATACGGTATCGACTCCGACGGTTTCTTCGAACTCCCGGCGCTGCCGAAGCGCGTGGCCGTAGTCGGCGCAGGCTATATCGCCGTTGAGCTGGCGGGCGTCATTAACGGCCTGGGCGCGGAAACTCACCTGTTCGTGCGTAAACATGCGCCGCTGCGTAGCTTCGATCCGCTGATCGTCGAGACGCTGGTTGAAGTGATGAACGCCGAAGGCCCACAGCTGCACACTAACGCTATTCCGCAAGCGGTGGTCAAGAATGCCGATGGCAGCCTGACCCTGACGCTGGAAGATGGCCGCAGCCAGACCGTGGATTGCCTGATTTGGGCGATTGGCCGCGAACCGGCTACCGACAACTTCAACCTCGCGGCAACCGGCGTGAAAACCAACGATAAAGGCTATATCGTCGTTGATAAGTTCCAGAATACTAACGTGCCGGGCATTTATGCCGTGGGTGATAACACCGGCGCCGTTGAGCTGACTCCGGTCGCGGTCGCCGCAGGCCGTCGTCTGTCTGAGCGTCTGTTTAACAACAAGCCAGACGAGCATCTGGACTACAGCAACATCCCGACCGTGGTCTTCAGCCATCCGCCGATCGGTACCGTTGGCTTAACCGAGCCGCAGGCTCGTGAGCAGTACGGCGACGATGCCGTGAAGGTCTATAAATCCTCCTTCACCGCCATGTATACCGCCGTGACTTCGCACCGTCAGCCATGCCGCATGAAGCTGGTCTGCGTTGGTCCGGAAGAGAAAATTGTCGGTATTCACGGCATCGGATTCGGCATGGATGAAATTCTGCAAGGTTTCGCCGTGGCGCTGAAAATGGGCGCGACCAAGAAAGACTTCGACAATACCGTGGCGATTCACCCGACTGCTGCGGAAGAGTTTGTCACCATGCGCTAAGGCGCTGGGCCCGAACGACAAAAGCCAGACGAAAGTCTGGCTTTTTTATGGCCCGTCACCGGGAAGCGCGATAATCAGAATCGCCAGCTTACCCCGGTCAGCAGCGTAAGACTGTCATCCCTGTCGACCATCGGGCTGTTTTTAATTTCATCCGGCAGGACGCTATAGCTGGCGTTGGCCAGCAGAATCAGGTTGCGGGTAAGCGGGTATTTCAACGTCAGCCCCACGTACGGCATCCAGCTCTCCCCTGGCGTTCGCGCCGCTAAACCGCTGCGGCGGGACTCTGCCCCCGAGACGCCATAGTAGTAACGGTTAAAGCTATCGTCATAGTAATAGACGCCCACAGCAGGCGTAATAGACAGAGCCCCGACCGGCAGCACGCGGAACCAGGACAGTTCGCCCACCCAGCCATTACTGTTATCCAGCACATCCGCCGCCGCGGACAACTTCAGGCTCCCCCACTTCTCATGGTGATACCATGCCGCCCCGGCCATTGCCGTACCGTTACGCTTGTCTAACTGCTTCATGGCGCGATCGTCGTTATCCGACGGGTCAAACGTCAGCAGCCATGATGCCGTCAGGCTGACCTCGTCACGTTTGTCTTTAAACAACGCGTAGCCCAATGTGGTCTGACGAATATAAAAAGAATTACCTTCGTAATTTATAATGGGTACCGCATGGGTATTTTCATTATATCCGCGATAAACCGACTCATTATATATTACACCCGCCCCGACAGATAAATCTCCCGCCGTGGCATCCGCGATAAATGAGAGCGACAGAAGCAGCATCGCCGTACGCTTAATTGACATTCCTGAGGTTCCAACCTAATATCATATCCTGATGCCAAATATGATAATGGTCATATTTATATCGCTGCAATCTCAATATTTATATAGCACTATATCAACTTATATATACAGAGCCCGGTGATGAAAAAACTCCAGATTAAACCGCAGGAATTAAAAATAATTTCGGTGATTGCAGCCAGCGAAAACGTCAGCCATGCCGCCACCATACTCGGGATGGCACAGGCCAACGTGAGCAAGTATCTTGCTGATGTTGAATCAAAAATTGGTTTAAAGATCTTTGAACGCACTTCCCGAAAGCTGTCGTTAACGCGTTTTGGCGAGTCATTGCTGCCCTACGTCAACGACCTGTTAGAGAAAGAGAACCAGCTAAATAATTTCATCTCTGATTATAAGCATGAGAAAAATGGCCGCGTCACGATCTACTCCCCAACCATGATTAACGCTTATTTAGCGAAAAATGTAGTCAATACAATTAAAGATATTGGCAACATTACGCTTTGCTTAAAAACATTTAACCTTGAACGTAAATCATTTTACGAAGGTTCCGATTTCCCGGAAGATTGCGATATATTACTTTCCTGCGTGCGCCCAAAGAATGAGTCACTGGTTGCCAACTTTATTACGAAATATGCGGTCAGCGCCTATGCCAGCACACAGTACCTCGCGGAGCACCCGATCAACGCTCCCGAAGAGCTTGAACAACACTCCTGCATCCTGCTGGATTCGATGATGATTGATGATGCCAATATCTGGCGGTTTAGCCTTGCGGGCAGCCAGGAAGTGCGTGATTTTCGTGTTAAAGGCCACTACGTGTGCGATAACAGCCAGTCAGCGCTGGAGCTGGCGCGGAATGGTTTAGGCATCGTCTTTGCACCGAAAAATAGCGTACAGGCCGATATTCACGCTGGCGTATTAGCCCCCTGCTTTGCCGAACAATATGAGTGGTGGCTGGATCTGGTCGCTATCTACCGCAAGCGTGAATATCAGCCGTGGCGGGTTCAGTTTATCCTTAATGAGGTACTGGAAGAGATTCGCCGTCAGGTGACCTAACCCGCCAACGACATAGGGATACCATCCGCGGAAGAGCGTTTATCCATTTTTATTCTTCACCCTTTGACCTCTACCGCGAATCACCGTTCTTCTTCAGATCTGTTCAACATCACAACATCTGTTCACCTTCCTGCTCCTATTGTGCCCATCCTTTAGTATTTAATGTTTTGACTTCCCCCGTTATAACTAGCATGAAAGAAGCACCCATATCTCAACAAAGAGGTTGATAATGAACGTGCTGAACCAACGACAAATTCAACTGATCAATTTACTGGCGGGCGAAAATGAATGGCTACCGGCCAACCGCGCTGCTGAAATATTAAAAATTTCAGTCAGCACTTTGCGTAGAGATGTTGATACCATTAACGATTTTTATCATAACAAAGATCACAAGATTGACAGCAAGCCCGGGCTGGGCCTCAAACTGGTGGGCGATAAAGCCTTTTCCCTGCCGCATACCCCGGGGGATAATGCCGTCCAGAGTATTTTAAAAAATAAAAGACTTATTGGCATTACCACCGATTTACTGACGCTTTCACCGGCACCACAGTCAATTAATGAGCTTGCTGAGAAATATTTCATCAGCCGTTCATCGATTGTTACGGACTTGAGAAAAATCGAAGTCTGGATTGCCTCGTTTGATTTAAAGATCGTAAAGAATCACACCGGTACCTTTATCAAAGGCAGCGATTTCAATATTCGCATGGCATTAAAAGATATCATTACCTATAGCGTACTCAATAACTATCAGATGACCGACAGTCGTATCGACCGTTTTTCGCGCGTTCAGCTGATTAAAGAGTTTGGTAAACAAAATGTCGCCAATTGCATGACATTGATATCAATTATTGAAGATGAGCTTCAATGTTCAATATGTGAGCCATACTATACGAACTTATTCTCTCATCTTTTGGTCACGATTCGTCGTGCAAAAAACCAGCACCAGGAGCATTGTCAGGATGACTATGTTCGGGCAGAGAACAAAGAGTGGCATATTGCTGAGAAAGCGATCGAGTGGCTTGAAGCCGAATACAACATTGCGCTACCAACTATTGAGGTAAGCTACATATATCAGTATATCGTTTCCTCGGGAATTCATTCCACAACGCTCTCGACAGATGAACATATCTATACCGGTCATAAGGCCGGGGATTATTCCGAGTTATTAATCAAGGCCGTCTCAGCATCACTTAATATCGATCTGTCCTACGATCAGGTGCTTAGACATGCGCTCATATCACATATAAAGCCAATGCTAAATCGCCTGACCTATAACATCATTATTCATAATCCGCTGCTCGATGAGATTAGGCAGGAACTCGCCTCAGTTTTTGCGGCGGTGAAAATGGCTGTCGATAATATAAACAACGAGCTCAATCTCCTTTCCGCTTCTGATGATGAGGTTGCCTATCTGACGGTTTACATCCAGGCGGCGATTGAAAAAATAAAGGTCAGCAAAAAAATAATTCTGGTCTGTTCTAGCGGAATAGGTACATCGCAATTGCTCTACAGCCGCATAAAACGCGCTTTCCCCGAGTGGGATATTGTTGACATTGTCCCCGGCGCGCGGCTCAAAGAGGTACTCCAGCAGAAGGCCTGCGATCTTATTATTTCAACTATCCGTCTTGATGATATCAATATTCCAATTGCCTATGTTTCTGCCCTGTTTTCAACAAAAGATATTACCCGCGTGACCGAGTGTTTAGGGGCCGACCTGAATCTGGATCTTAAGGAGAAGTATGATGTTAGATAAAATTGTTATTTCCGATCTGCTCAGCAGAGATTGCGTACTGACTGACCTGGTCGCCGATACTAAGCTCGATGTTATCGAAAAAATGACCGACCGCCTGTGCTCGGAAGGCGCAATTACTGATAAGAAAAAATTTATTCAGGATGTGTTGGCTCGCGAAGAATTAGGTTCAACTGGGTTCGAAAACCAAATTGCGATACCGCATGGAAAATCACCGTGGGTAAAAGAAACGCGTATCGCCGTTGCTAAATTAAAAAATACGGTTGATTGGGAAACCATGGATAGTACCGATGTCAAACTGGTCATTCTTTTTGCCGTAAAAGACGCCGACAGCGGTTCTGGCCATATAAGAGTGCTGGCTAAAATTTCTATCGCCCTTGGTGACGATGATATTGTTGAGAAATTACTTAATGCTAATTCACAGCAGGAACTCTACAGCTTAATAATAAACAACACCAGAGAATAATAATTCTCGAGGAGAAAACATTGAACATTATAGCCATTACCGCCTGCCCTACAGGTGTCGCCCACACCTACCTGGCAGAGGCGAATCTCAAGAAAAATGCTAAGAAAATGGGTCTTAATATTCTGGTTGAAACACAGGGCGCAGTTGAAAGTGAATATTTGTTTACCCCTGAGGATATTCAACACGCAGATATTGTATTAATTGCTGCCGATAAGGTGATTGACCTTTCGCGTTTCGCGGGAAAAAAGATTGTTCAGGTGTCAGTCACCCGTGCAGCTAAGGATGCTGCGGGATTATTACAGGATATTGTTTCCGGCAATCTGCCGGGTGAAATCATGGCCGATAGTCAAAAGAAAGCCACTGAAACCGCGCCCGCCGCAGGAGAAAAGCATAAATGGCTCTCTCAGGCCTATGTGCATCTCATCACGGGCGTAAACCTGATGATTCCCTTTGTGGTTGCCGGCGGCATCTTAATTGCGCTGAGCTTTTCCTTTGGCATTACCGCGGCAACACCCGGCGACCCGCACTTCAGTCCCATCGCCAAAATGCTGTCTGATATTGGGGGAGGAGCCGCCTTTGCGCTGATGCTACCGATTCTGTCATTGGGCATCAGCAAATCCATCAGCGGTAACGCCGGAATTGTGTCCGGCGCCGTCGGCGGCATGCTCGCTATTCATACCGGTTCTGGGTTTTTAGGTGCCCTGCTTGCGGGTTTTATGGCGGGTTACGTCACCTTCGTGATTGCGAAATATATCAACCTGCCTAAGGCGATAGCGGGACTAAAACCCATCCTGATTGTGCCATTGCTGAGCGTTTTTATTACCGGCGCCCTGATGATTCTGGTGATTGGTGAACCGATCAAACTGCTTCTGGAAGCGCTAACAGCCTTCCTGGCCAATATGGGCAATACCAATGCCGCCATCATGGGCTTAATTATGGGAATGATGGTCGCATTCGACATGGGCGGCCCGTTAAATAAAACGGTTTGTATGTTCGCTATTGGCCTGATGTCTACGGGTATCTACGAACCTATCGCCGCCTGCATGGCCGCAGGGATGGTTCCCCCTTTGGGCATTGCGCTGGCGACCACACTTTTCAAAAGCAAATTTACCCCTCAGGAAAGAGAGACCGGCAAAGTCACCTATGTGCTGGGGTTATCCTTTATTACTGAAGGCGCAATTCCCTACGCCGTTGCCGATCCTCTCAGAGTCATCCCGGCCATTGTTGCCGGCTCAGGTCTGGCCGGCGCGCTGTCGATGGCGCTGGGCTGCGCTTCCCGTGCGCCGCACGGCGGCGTATTCGTGATTTTCATCCCTAATGTTATTACCCATGTGCTGGGCTATCTGTTTGCCATTCTGGCTGGCGCGGTATTGACCGCCCTTATCCTCCGCTTCATTAAAGCAGATGCCCCGCAAACCGTTCTGGAGAACTAAGTCATGCTGATAAATATGAAAGATCTGCTTCACGTTGCCCGGGCAAACCAGTTTGGGGTTGGTGCCTTCAATATCGCCTCTGCCGAATTTGCCAGACTCGTGATCGAAGTAGCGGAGAAGCTACGTTCACCGGTTATTCTGGAAATTCATCCAGAGGAGCATGAATTTGTGGGTGACGCCTTTATTGGCTATCTGCGCGCACTGGCCACCGCCGCCACGGTACCCGTGGTGATCCACCAGGACCATGGTCAAAGCTTTGAACATGCGATGCGGGCAATCCGCACCGGTTATACATCGGTAATGATTGATGCCTCCGCGCTGCCGCTGGAGGAGAATATTGCGATCACTCGCCGCGTTGTCGAAGCCGCGCATACGGTGAATGTCTCGGTCGAAGCCGAGCTGGGAACCATTGGCGTCGCCCAGGGGAGCGGTGAAGGCGGGCATAGCGAGATCCTCTACACTGACCCCGCGCAGGCCGAGCGCCTGGTCGCCGAAACGGGCGTTGATACGCTGGCGGTGGCGATTGGCACCTCTCACGGACTCTACCCGGCAGGTAAACAGCCGAAACTGGATCTGGAACGCTTACAAGAGATTCATCAGCGCCTGAACATCCCGCTCGTTTTACACGGGGGTTCTGGCAACAAAGACAGCGAGGTCGCGGAATCGATAAAGTATGGCATCGGCAAAATTAATATTTCCAGCGATATGAAGAAGGCGTTCTTTGTTGCGCTGGAAGCCGAGCTCAAAGGCAATAGCCATGAGCCAAATGCGCTGTACATCAAGCCGATGGAAGCTGCCCGCCAGGTGGTTGAACACAAGATGCATCTCTTTTCCTCAGTAGGAAAAGCAGAGCTCTACGTCTGACCCTTATTGCCAGGCCGTCGTCACGGCGGGCCTGGCAAGCGCCTCCCACCATCTGTTGCTTAGGCTCGCCGTACTCCCCCGACAAATTTACCTTTTAGAAACACGTACCCATTTTTCATGTTATTTTTATACTGCTGTTTACTTTATTTATATTAAAGTCGGGATCTCCGGGGAGAAATAACCCGAATTAATTACATTAATAACCATTAATAAGTATAGAACAAGTACTTTATTATTGACGTTTTACAATCACGTCATCGCATCCGAAATATGTTATTTTGTCAGCATACATAATTAAATAGCTCAATGGCCAGATTACCCATCCTATATAGACATAAACATGCGCACGACATCAACATTCGCGCCGCTATAGATTACATTCAGGATAGGACGCCTCGCGCGCTGCGGATACCCAAGATGACTGATATCACAACCTCTCTGGAAGAAAAATCACTGCTGATTTTCAACCACCTCAATAAAATGGATAAATTCTGGAACACCTATTCCATGGAGCTTATCACGCAAATCACCGCCTCCGAGCGCATGTATCATCACCAAATTCAACCCAGCGAAAAAGGTCGCTTAAGCATCAGCATATTTAGCGGCGTTAATATTCATATCATCCGCTCAAGTATGTTTGGTGAAATCCAGATCCAGTTTGCAGTCGAGTCCGAGGCGTTGGGGCGTATTGAGCTCCCGCCAGCCTGTATCGACGTACATGGCAATCTCGATCGCTGCATTCCCGTTCAGGATAAAACCGGAGTGTTTACGCACTATCTCGAACGCCTGCAGGTGGTCTACGACACTCTTTTAGCGCTGTCAGCAGAAAAGGCGTAAACCATGATCGTCAGGCCAGAGCAAAACTGGCTGCGTAAGTTATTCTCGTGGCGTGGCTCCATCATGCGGAAAATCTCGCCTCAGCTTTACTTCTTTATCATCCTCAACATCGTCTGCTGTCATCGCATTGCGTGACGCGAGATGCGCGGAGGTTACGGGGTGTACCATCCGTCACATCGCGCGTCACGCGCCCTTCTTAACGAATCACATCATAGATAGATCGCTGTATCAGCAGCCATTTTTTGCTTTGAGCATCGCCCGTAGCCTGATTGCGCCGCTGTGCGTTATCCACCGCCTGCCGCTGACGGGCCACGACCGCCGGGATCGTGCAGAAGGCCTGAAGATAGGATTTTCGCACCGTATTAAGCGGTGCGCCCTGCGACATCTCGTGCGTAAGGGTATTGATAAACCGTCGGCAGGGCTTCGGCTCGTCCATCTGCTGGCGGTAGCGTAAGAGCAGATTAAGCACCGCCTGATGCCCCGCGGACATCGCCAAATCCGTCCAGGCTAACTGCCAGTTCATCCCTCCGCGTAAAAAGAGCTCGGCGACCTCAATATTATTGCTATCGATCGCCGAACGCAGCGCATTGCTGTCCCAAAGAATCCCGCGCCGAGCGAGGATTTCACGGGGCGGAGGCATCGCACGAGCCTCCGCAGCGACTGCCTGTTCTTCAATCGATGATACCGTAGACGGCACCGTCTCGGGCGCCGCGGTGAGTAGCCAGATGCCGCCCAGCACCATCCCCAGCACCGTCACGCCCACCGCACACCACAGCAAGGCGGCGAGAATGCGGTCACGCGTATCGGCGCGCTGTCGTGTTTTCTGCGACAGCCGCTCGATGCTGTCGGGAATGGGCCGCCCATCCTGACCGTAGGCGCGCGCATAGTCATGCGCCTGCTCCCAGAACTGCTGTACCTCAGCGCCGTCTGCAGCCATCAGGCTGGCGGGATTAACGCGGGTGCGCCCCTGCTCATAGGCGCGCTGAACCGGCGCGGTAATCTGCTGCGCGTATAGGTCCAGCAGCAGGCACTCCATTTCCCCCAACGCCCGATGGGCAAGTACCGAATTTCGCATCCGCCGAATGTCATCAAGGAACAGGTGCAGCGTTAAGCGCTGCTCGGCCAGAAACGTCAGCGCGGCCGCATAGTTGAAGAACGAAGTGAAATGGCGGGAGAACGTTTTCTTATCGATAAGCAACAGCGCTATCTCGCTGAAGGTCATGCCGTCAAGCAGTTCGCCCGACGGACTTCGCGAGTGCCAACGGCTGCACTCATGCGCCCCGAACTGCGACTTCAGAAAATGATGCAAATGCGGTTCGTCAGGCCAAACCTCGCCGATCAGCCCGCGGAGGGTCAGCTCAACGGCCCGAATCTGGCGCAAGGCGGGCTCCTGAGGCTGTTCGGCATCGCTGGCATAGCCCGTGTTGAACATGAGCAGAGGCTGCTGCTGCTTGATTTGCTCCAGCGTCACGACAAAGCGCAGCGCCGCAATCAACTGGTTCTCCGTCGCCCCTTGCCCGTGTTCATATGAGGGAATGCCCTGCTGAAGGTGACGCAGCTGCAGCATAAATTCACTTAGCTGGCTGTCGTTGATGCCAAGGCGTTGGGCGACGGCCCCCCAACCGCCGAGATTCAGCCGGGCCTGATCCAACTGTTCCAGAAACCAGCGGGGATCTTTACCCTCCGTCACGCGGAGCTTAAGCAGGGTGAGTATTTCAATGGAGGCCTGGCGAATAATGCTCAGGCAATGCTCAAAGTGCTGACCAACCTGACGCGACGACGTCGACATCTTCACGTTCCTTCACCAACGGCAAGGCCGATTCGCCTTAGGGTTAATATGTTATTTTTATGTAATTTTTGTCGTTACACCATAGACGAAATCAGGCAAATTAACAGTCCTGTGTTCCCACTCAGAATGTGAAATTATGATCGCGCTCACCACCGAACGTTTAGTCTGCACACAGCTTGTCGACGGCGACTGGCCCTTCTTTCTCGCTCTCCAGCAGCACCCGCAGGTGATGCGCTATGTGGCGGACAAGCGCAGTGAGAGCGAGATCCGCGCCGCCTTTGATTCCCGACTGCCTCGCTGGTCTCCCGGTGACGCACACTGGCTCTGCCTGCTGGTTCGCGATAGACAAAACTCGGCGCTCGGCATCACCGGCTATATTCATCGCGACCACGACTGCGCGGAAGTGGGATTTTTATTCGCCCCTGAATCGCAGGGCAAAGGCTACGGTACTGAATCACTGCGCGCCGTGTGCGACTATGCCTTTGGCAGCGGCGGCATACGTCGCCTGACGGCGACGGTCACCGCGGGCAATATCGCCTCACGCCGCACGCTGGAAAAACTCGGATTCCGCCTTGAGGGTGAGCTGCGCGAGAGCTATTTCCTTGCGGGGCAGTGGCACAATGACTGGCTTTTTGGCCTACTCAGCCACGAGTATGATAATTCCCCGTCATCCGGCCAATAGGCGCGCGAGCACGGCTCTTTTACACTTCTCGCCTCACCCGAAGAGAGGTCATTATGAGCACAGGCATCACCACGCCGAGCCCGCAGGGTTTGGAATTTATTAAGCGCTTTCAGGGGCTTTCGCTGGAGAAATACCGCGATGCGGAGGGGTTATGGGTGATTGGTTATGGGCATCTGATTCGCGAAGGCGAGCGTTTTGATGGGTGCTTAACTCACGCGCAGGCGGAAATGCTGTTTGAACAGGATGTGGATAACTATCGACAGTGGCTTTGTCAGGATATCAACGTGCCGCTGGCTCAGCACCAGTTCGACGCGCTGCTGTCGCTGGCCTTTAGCCTGGGGCTGGAAGGGTTACGTCAATCGGCGATAGTGCAAGCCATTAACCGCCGGGATTTTAATGCGGCGTTGGCCGAGTGGCTCCGTGAAGAAGAGCAACAAAGCAGCCTGGCGTTCCAACGCCAGGCTGAAGCCTCGTTATTCCAGTCCGCCGGGCTGTAAGTCCTGACGGTGATTAAGCAGCATCGCCGCCTGGGTCCGATTCTTCACATCCAGACGGCGGTACAAAGACTCCAGATGCGCTTTCACCGTCCCGGCGCTAATATTCAGCGTCCGGCTAATCTCTTTATTGGTTTCACCGTTCGCCAGGAGGGTTAATATTTCTCGCTGGCGCTGGCTTAAATTGTCCAGACCCTGTTTTGTTTGTTCATATTCCATTCGCCAGTCACCCGGCAGGCAGATTAACCCACGCATGACGCTTTTGATAGTTTGGACGAATACTTCCACGCTGGCATCACGCGGAATTATCGCCTGCACATTAAACGCCATCATATTACTGAGCCAGGCCTGGTTATATTCATTGACGATGATGATGCATTTAGATTCCGGAAACTGCTGGAACTTCTCCTGCAACAACCACTGACAAAATCCGGGATCCATTCCCCCATCCAGAATGAGCAGCGCGTCCGGATGCTGTAACAACTGCCGCCACAGGTCATCGGCCTGGCTGACGGCATACACATCAATTCCTGGAATATTTTCCTGTAAGCTGATTTTCATTCCATGAATAAATATTGACTGCCTGTCAAACATGACTACCTGCATAACGGTTTCCCCATTAAAAATAAACTGTTCTTAATGACCGGAAGAGTAATCCTCGCGGCATAAAATAAGAACTCGCCGTTTGGCCTGGGGCATTCTACGTAGATAAATAGCGATCTAAATATCATAATTATGAATACTTACAACCCTCGAAGGGGCATTACGCATTAACATAACTCATCACATTATGATTAAGGAAAAACTGAGAGGATGGACGAAGAATAAATATTAATTTCGCGAAATATAAAACATTGCTGAATAAAGGGAAGGCCAGAAATGAAATAAGTCCAAATTCGGACTTATTTCAGCACAATATGAATAGTGAGCAGCGGTTACAGGAACATTCCGCCGGAAACTTCGATACGCTGTGCGGTCATCCAGCGCAGGTTGTCGCTGAGCAGCGCGGCGATGGCGTCGCCGATATCGTCCGGCAGGCCAACACGGCCCAGCGCGGTTTGCGAGGCCACGTATTGATTCAGCTCTTCGTTGTCGCGCACGCGTCCACCGCCAAAGTCGGTTTCAATGGCCCCTGGCGCGATACTGTTGACGGAGATCCCTCGCGCACCCAGTTCTTTTGCCTGGTAACGGGTGAGGACTTCCATCGCCCCTTTCATCGACGCATAAGCCGCGTAACCCGGCAGTGCAAATCGCGCCAGTCCGGTCGAGACGTTAAGAATCCGCCCACCGTCAGCCATCAGTGGCAGAAGCTGCTGGGTGAGGAAGAACGGCCCTTTAAAATGAATGTTCATCAGCTCATCGAACAGCGCTTCTGATGTCTCGGCAAACGGCGCATAGAGGCCGATACCGGCGTTGTTCACTAAATAATCAAACGTCTCCCGACCCCACACCTGATTAAGCTGGTTTTTCACCTGTTCGGCAAAGACGGCAAAGCTCGCGGTTTCGCTGACGTTCAGCTGCAATGCCGCCGCTTTCGCCCCCGTTTTCTCCACTTCGGCGACAACCTGCAGGGCAGCATCATGTTGGCTGTTGTAGGTAAAAATAATATCCGTTCCCTGTGCGGCGAGCTTCAGCACTGCATTTTTTCCCAATCCGCGGCTGCCGCCGGTCACAATCGCAATACGCTGGTTCATAGGAAACCTCATTTCAGGTGGTGTGTACGTTGAGAACAAGCTTATTAGGTGATAAAAGAACAATAAATACTGCTAATTACGCTTCACTGTCTCAATCACGACAACAATAGGTCATTCTGATGGATAAAATTCACGCAATGCAGCTATTCATCCGCGTGGCCGAACTGGAGAGTTTTTCCCGTGCGGCCGACACGCTGGGCCTTCCTAAAGGTAGCGTATCGCGACAGATTCAGGCGCTGGAGAACCACCTTGGCTGCCGTCTGCTGCATCGCACCACCCGCCGCGTGCTGTTGACTCAGGATGGGATGGTCTACTTTGAGCGTGCTAAAGATCTGCTGAGCAATCTCGATGAGCTGGACGGCATGTTCCAGAACGACCCCAGCACCATCAGTGGTCGATTGCGGGTGGATATGCCGGTCGCTGTCGCACGGAATGTGGTCATTCCCCGCCTGCCCGAATTTTTGCAGCACTATCCCGGCGTCGAACTGGAACTCAGCAGCAGCGACCGCCTGGTGGATGTCATTCGTGAAGGGTTTGACTGCGTGGTGCGCGTCGGCGCGCTGAAAGATTCCGGGTTGATTGCCCGTCCGCTCGGCAAGCTCACCATTATCAACTGCGCCAGCCCGGCGTATCTCGCCCGCTTCGGCTATCCGGAATCACTGGAAGATCTCAGCAGCCATGCGCTGGTACACTATGCGGTGAACCTCGGTGTGCGTCCGCAAGGGTTTGAAGTGGCAAGGGATAACGGAACGCAGTGGATGAAAACCGGCGGCGTACTGACGGTCAACAGTACCGAAACCTACCACGCCGCCTGCCTGGCGGGGCTGGGGATCATTCAGGCACCGCGCGTCGGCGTTCGCGATGCGCTGCGCGGCGGCACGCTGGTAGAAATTCTGCCGCAGTATCGGGCGGAACCGATGCCGGTATCGCTGATTTACCCTCACCGCCGTAACCTGTCGCGCCGAGTACATGTGTTGATGGAGTGGTTAACCGAGGTGCTGCGCGACTATGTCGATTGAATCTGGCACCCCGGTCGGGGCAAACCGCACCGCCTCCTGATAACCCTCTATACTTAAGTAAAAGCAATAAAAAGGAAATTTCCCCTGATGACGTCGGAAAACAACGACAAACGTCTACAGCAAAAGGCCAGCAAAGCGCTGGATACCGTCACCAGCACGGCGCAGAAGATTCAGCGCCGCCCGGTCATCGCCCACCTGATTCGCGCCGCCGAACGCTTCAATGACCGAATGGGTAACCAGTTCGGTGCGGCGATTACCTACTTCTCATTTTTATCGATGATTCCGATCCTGATGGTGTCGTTTGCCGCCGCCGGTTTTATCCTCGCGTCACATCCGACGCTACTGCAGGATATCTTCAATAAAATCCTCAACAACGTCAGCGACCCCACGCTGGCCGCGACCTTAAAAAGCACCATTAATACCGCCGTCCAGCAGCGTACCACCGTCGGCCTGGTGGGTTTGGGGATTGCCCTTTACTCCGGCGTGAACTGGATGGGCAACCTACGCGAAGCGATTCGCGCACAGTCGCGCGACGTCTGGGAGCGCACGCCGCAGGACCAGGAGGCCATCTGGGTAAAATACCTGCGTGACTTCGTGTCGCTGATTGGCCTGCTGGTTGCGCTGATTGTCACGCTGTCCATCACCTCGGTGGCCGGTTCCGCCCAGCAGATGATTATCTCCGCGCTGTACCTCGACAGCATCGAGTGGCTGAAACCCGCCTGGCGACTGATTGGCCTGGCGATCTCTATCTTCGCCAACTACCTGCTGTTCTTCTGGATTTTCTGGCGCCTGCCTCGCCATCGTCCGCGTAAGAAAGCATTAATTCGCGGCACCTTTATTGCCGCCATCGGTTTTGAAGTGATCAAAATTATCATGACCTGGACGCTGCCAACGCTGGTGAAATCACCTTCCGGCGCGGCGTTTGGTTCGGTGCTTGGCCTGATGGCTTTCTTCTACTTCTTCGCCCGCCTGACCCTGTTCTGCGCCGCATGGATTGCCACCGCAGAGTACAAAGATGACCCGCGCATGCCGGGCAAAACCCACCGTTAAGCCTACCGCTGGGCTGAAAACTTCAGCCCAGCCCATCGTTTCAGCATATAAATCCAGCCTGTAACTTTTATTTAACCAAAAAGCAGTTTTATCCTCTAAGCTTTAAAAAATGTGAAGCATTTCATGGATGCCAATTTCCTGGTATAAAAATTATCCACTTTTTCCCCTTCCTTGCGTCATTTTACAATCCTGTTACAGATTGAAATGTCGCTTTTGCTATGTCTAATATGGCCTTTCGTTCGCTATACATATTAGAAAAGACTATGACCAGCACAACACTCGACAACGACCAGGCAACCGCTCCGGTTAACTCGCGTAACAAAGTCGTCGTGGCTTCGCTTATCGGCACCGCCATTGAGTTTTTCGACTTCTATATTTACGCCACCGCGGCGGTGATCGTCTTCCCGCACATCTTCTTCCCGCAGGGCGATCCGACAGCGGCCACGCTACAGTCGCTGGCAACGTTCGCGATTGCATTTGTTGCGCGCCCTATCGGTTCCGCGCTATTTGGTCACTTCGGCGACCGCGTTGGCCGTAAGGTGACGCTGGTTGCTTCACTGCTCACCATGGGGATTTCAACCGTGGTGATCGGTCTGCTGCCGAGTTACGAATCCATTGGCATTCTGGCACCGATGCTGCTGGCGCTGGCGCGTTTTGGCCAGGGCCTGGGGCTAGGCGGTGAATGGGGCGGCGCGGCGCTGCTGGCGACCGAGAACGCCCCGCCGCGCAAGCGCGCGCTGTACGGCTCGTTCCCGCAGCTGGGCGCACCGATTGGCTTCTTCTTTGCGAACGGCACCTTCCTGCTGCTCTCCTGGCTGCTGACCGACGAGCAGTTCATGACCTGGGGCTGGCGCGTGCCGTTTATATTCTCGGCGGTGCTGGTCATCATCGGCCTGTACGTTCGCGTGTCGCTGCATGAAACGCCGGTATTCGCCAAAGTGGCCGCCGCGAAGAAACAGGTCAAAGTGCCGATGGGCACGCTGCTCAGCAAACACGTGCGCGTGACGGTACTCGGTACCTTTATCATGCTGGCAACCTATACGCTGTTCTACATCATGACCGTCTACTCGATGACCTACAGTACCGCCGCCATGCCACACGGTCTGGGTTTGCCGCGTAACGAAGTGCTGTGGATGCTGATGCTGGCGGTGATTGGCTTTGGCGTAATGGTGCCAATCGCGGGCCTGCTGGCGGACCGTTTTGGTCGCCGCCCAAGCATGATCGTCATTACCAGCCTGATTATTATTTTCGCGCTGTTCTTCTTCCAGCTGCTGCTGGGCTCCGGGAACCCGGCGCTGATTATGCTGTATCTGCTGGTCGGCCTGAGCCTGATGGGGCTAACCTTTGGCCCAATGGGGGCGCTGCTGCCGGAGCTGTTCCCGACGGAAGTCCGCTATACCGGAGCCTCCTTCTCCTACAACGTGTCGTCGATTCTGGGCGCATCGGTCGCGCCGTATATCGCGGCATGGCTGCAGTCGAACTACGGGCTGGCCGCCGTTGGCATCTATCTGGCTTGTATGGCGGCGCTCACGCTGATTGCGCTGCTGTTAACCCATGAGACGCGCCATCAGTCACTGTAGTGTATTTGCCGGATGGCGGCGCTCAAGCGCCTTATCCGGCCTACATCCTGCTGTTAACCCATGAGACACGCCATTAGTCACTGTCATGGATTTGCCGGATAGCGGCGCAACAGCGCCCTATCCGGCCTGCTCCTTCTTACTTCTTCATCTGGGTCAGAATCGTTCGGCACTGGTTTGCCTCGCCTTCGGAGGGGGAAATCAGCGCCAGCAGCGCGGCGGCCGGCGTGACCAGCGTCGCCAGCGCGGCGGCGACGGCGCCGCGGGCGATAAGCGGCCCCGCCTTCACTCCAGCCTGCGGATTCTTGAAAGTACCGCGCACGTACAGCGGCGAGCGCAGGGTAATAATGCGTATGCCTTTGCTTTCCGGGTCGATCGTTAAATCCAGCTGCTCAGAGGCAAAGCTCGCCGTGCCACTAATGCTGATCAGCGCGTTTTCGGTATCAAAGGCGAAAATCTGCGGGCGCGCCACGCCGTTAACGATATCAAGATTAGCCGCCGCACAGTTCACCCGCACTTCATCGTCGCCAAAAATCTGCCCGACAATGTAGTTACCAACGTTCAGCCCCACAATCTCCATCAGGTTACGGCTGATTAAACCGTCGTTCATCAGCAGCTTCAGATTGCCGTTGCTGTTGCCGAGCAACGCCGCCACGGAGTTACCGGTGCCCCGGAGCTCGGCGTCGCCACTCATCTCACCAAGCGTTTTCTGCATCAGTTCAACGTCCGGCATCAGCGCTTTTAGCTTCAGACGGCGGGCCTGAATATCCGCCCGCCCCTGCATCGGCTTTTTGTCCCCTTCCAGATGAATGTTGGCGTTGACGCTACCGCCCGCCAGGCCAAGCTTCAGCGGCTGCAGACGCAGGTCGGCATTTTTCAGCACGATGTGAGTCGAGAGATCGCTAATCGGCAGGCTGCTGCCGTGCTCAATACGCCGTCCCTTAAAGCGGACGTCGGCATCCATCACGTTCCATTTATCGGTTTCAAAGCGGTCATACGGCAGCACTTTGTCGGCTGGCTGAATGCTTTTCTCGCCCTTTTTCTGCTCTGCACGCTTCGACTGTTCTGCTCCTTTGCCAGAATCGACGCCAATCAGCGGGCCTAAATCCGCCAGCCGCAGCTGGCGCGACTCCAGATCGCCCTCCAGCTTCGGACGCGGCTTACCGGTGGTGTAACTAAGCGAACCGTGAATATCGCTGTCGCCAATCCGTCCGTTAAAGCCGCGGTAGTCAAAGACCGATGACTTTTCAGTATCAATTTTCGCCACCAGCCGACCGTCGGTCTCAAACGGCGGCGTATCGGGCAGCAGCACGCCGGTCAGGTCATACAGATCCGCCAGCGAATCGCCGGAGAATTTCAGCTGCAGGTCGACGCCGCCCATCTTCATCGGGTCGTTCACCACCCCGGCAAACGCTACCCGGGTATTCCCGGAGCGGAAATCGGCCTGCACCGGGAACGAGGCATCCGCGCCGCGCAACGCCAGCATGCCGCCAATTTTCCCCGTGCCGCTCAGCGGTTCGCCGTTATAGCGCCCTTTCGCCTTCAGACCAAAAACGTAATCTTCAACGCTGGATTTTTCGTTTTTACCTTTATCGCCCGTCACCTCACTAAACGGCAGCGGCTTGCCCAGCGGATCGACGAGGATCTCAATGTCCGCCTTGCTAACCTTGTCATCAATCGCAATCCGCCCCTGGTCGAAGAGAATATTGTCGAGGCGGAAAGACCAACTGGAGGGCTGTGCGTTGGGGTCTGTCTGTTTGTCCCCGGCGAGATTAAAGGTCCAGTTATTGTTTTTTTCTGACAGGCGAATCAGCCGCGCGTCGGGTTTCACCAGCTTAAGCCACGGTAGCCAGACGGTTTTGGTCAGCAGCGCCAGCGGCGCGAGCGTGGCTTCCACGCGGGGGAGATGGACCATCGTGTCACCGGGGATATCCGGCGGATTGCCAAGCGTAATATCTTCTGCATGGACGTGCGGCCACGGCACCCAGCTTCGCCAGCCGGTTTCCTGCTTCTGGCGCTCCCACACCACGCCTAAATCACCGTGGATAGCGAACGGACGGTTAAGTTCGGTAGAGACTTTCTGGTTGATGGTCGGTTTGAGTCGGTTCCAGTCAAAGGTCGCTATCACCACGATGAGTACGACGATCAACAACAAGAAAGTCCCTGCTACTGTGGCGGTAATTTTGCCTGCTCTGGTCATATTCTGCTTCCTCGCTTCTTCCCTTGCCTGTCCTAAAGATAGACCAGACAGATGGATTTACCGGAAACAGCCTGATTCAGAGGGACAAAAATACCTCTTCAAGATGGGCAAAGGGTATTGGACGAGAAAGAAAATAGCCCTGCGCCGCATGCGCTGGCGACTGCTGCACTTCACGCCACTCTTCCAGCGTCTCAACGCCTTCCACGATCACCCCTTCACAGTAGCGGTTCATCAGCTCCAGAAGCAGGATGAAGAGCTTACGGCCTTCCGGAGTTTTGCGCAGCATTATGAACAGGTCGCGCGCCACCTTGATGTAGTCATAGCGCACTTCGTTCAGCGCCGAGAAGTTGGCCATCCCGGTACCAAAATCATCCAGCCACAGCGGGCCGAATTCACACAGCGAGGCCACCGAAGAGTCCTGCGGCAGCGGCATATGTTCTACCAGTTCGAAGCGCAGCCACGGCAGCGTTTCAATCATCGTTCTCAATATCCGGTCCTGGCGCATTTCCAGCAGCGTAGGCGCATCGACGTTAACCGACGCCAGCACCTTATTCTGTTCAAAAAATTGTTTCTTTTTTGCCAGCATCGCCACCTGTTCTTTGATGACGTGGATCCGCTGGCCGATAGAGACTGCGGCGAAGTAACGATCCGGGGCAATACGTTTTTGCGGTTGAGAGGGATGGGTCACTATCGTTAGCACTTCGATCGCCATCAGGCGGCCTTGCGTGGTGTAGATAGGCTGGTAGGTATAGACGCGCTCACACTCTTGCCAATAACGCAGCTGCTGTAGGCTTTCTAGCTCCGTATCAGGAACTCTCGCCCGCTGGCTCACCTGCTTTAACGTCATTTAAGCTTCCTGTGAATAGAGGGTCTGAGGGTCTGGTGTTAAGGTTATCGGCGTAGCCATTGAGAACTTTATGTCCAACGTGGGCATTTTATTTTTCCGTATTGACGACAAATACGTCGTAACACGCGCTAGCTCAAAAAAAATAATGGAACGTTGTTTTAATATAGTTGACCATCGATTAGCCACAGCGCACACTACGAAAAATTTACCGAATCAGGTTGATGACTATGTCCAAAAAAATTGCCGTGATTGGCGAATGCATGATTGAACTGTCCGAGAAGGGCGCACAAGTTAACCGCGGCTTTGGCGGCGACACCTTAAATACGTCCGTCTATATCGCGCGTCAGGTCTCCCCTGCAGAACTCAGCGTCAACTACGTGACCGCGCTGGGTACCGACACCTTCAGCCAGCAGATGATGGACGCCTGGCAGGCAGAGAACGTCAAAACCGACCTGATTCAACGCATGAGCGACCGTATGCCGGGCCTGTACTACATCGAAACCGATGACACCGGCGAGCGTACCTTCTACTACTGGCGTAACGAAGCCGCCGCTAAATTCTGGCTGGAGAGTGAGCAGTCCGCCGCTATCTGCGAACAGCTGGCGAGCTTTGACTACCTCTATCTGAGCGGTATCAGCCTGGCGATTTTAAGCCCGGCCAGCCGCGAGAAACTGCTGGCGCTGCTGAAGCAGTGTCGCGCGAACGGCGGTAAGGTCATTTTTGACAACAACTATCGTCCGCGCCTGTGGGCCAGCAAAGAAGAGACGCAGCAGGTTTATCAGCAGATGCTGCAATGCACCGATATCGCGTTCCTGACGCTCGACGACGAAGACGCGCTGTGGGGCGAGAAGCCGGTTGAAGAAGTCATTGCCCGCACTCAGGCCGCTGGTGTGAGCGAAGTGGTGGTGAAACGCGGCGCAGACTCCTGCCTGGTGGCTATCTCCGGTGAAGCACTGGTTGACGTGCCGGCGGTTAAACTGCCGAAAGAGAAAGTGGTTGATACCACCGCCGCTGGCGACTCTTTCAGCGCGGGCTACCTGTCCGTGCGCCTGACCGGCGGCGATGCGGCGGCAGCGGCGAAACGCGGCCACCTGACGGCGAGCACCGTGATTCAGCATCGTGGGGCGATTATTCCGCGCGAGGCCATGCCGGCGTAAGGCAGCAGAGACAAAAAAACCTCTTCCGGTTGGGAGAGGTTTTTTTTCGTCTGGAGGCTGGGAGCGGAGTTTTCCCCTCACCCCGGCCCTCTCCCCAAAGGGGCGAGGGGGAAAGCAGACGTCAACATTTGCACGATCGGCCCACTCTCCCCAAAGAGGCGAGGGAGAAAGGCGGGCATCAGCATTTGCACGATCGGTCCCCTCTCCCCATTGGGGAGAGGGTTAGGGTGAGGGGGCTCGCACCGGGCAAATCACTGCGCCGGTGGAATATCCGTCACATCCTGATGACTGTCATCCACTGCCGCTGCTTCTGGCTTCGACGCCAACATGATCTTACTCCATGTATCCTGGAGATCCTTCATATTGAACTCGGGCTCGCCGGTTGGCTGCTGTAAAATCAGCGCCATATCCTGCGACAGCTGCTGGCGCAGATCCTGATTCAGCATCTCCACCGTCAGCGAATCGAGGAAGCTCTGACGTAATTTCTGGTACTGCTCTGGCGCAATATCCACCACCTGATTTTGCAGCGAACGCATACGCTGGCTAATCAGCACGTCGGTATCCATGCGCGCGTAGGTCGCAAACAGCTTTTGCAGCTCCAGCTTTTTCTGCGCGACCAGCGCATCGAACTCATCCTGCGGTAGCCCATTATCACGAACGTTAGCCAACTCTCGCGCCACCAGCCCCAGATTGCTCTCCAGCTTTTCACCCGGCGAATCAAGATTGATGCCGCACTGCGCACGCAGGTACAGCACCCGGCAGTCGAAGCCCAGCCCGATATCTTTGGTGTTGGTTCGGCTCAGCTTCTGTTGAACATGCCAGAACAGCGCCTCGCGGGAGAGATCGGCGCGCCAGTATCGCAGCAGCGCTGCCGACTCACGGATAGGCGTCCACGGCGCGTCCCACATGATGGATAAACGATCCTGACGGACCGCGTTGGTCATAATGCTGACCGCCTCCGGGCGCAGCGGCGACAGCGTCGGCAGCGCTGCCGGCGTCTCACGTTTGCCCTTCAGTTCGCCAAAGGTTTTGCTAATCTGTTCAATCGTTGCACGACTGTCGACGTTGCCTACCACAATCAGCGTCATCGCGTCCGGGGTGTACCATTTCTGATAGAACTCGGCGACCTGTTTGGCGTCTACCGGCATTTTCAGCGGTTCCGCCGGGTCGTGGCCCAGCATCGTCGACCCCTTAAGACGATAGCGCCACCAGCCTTCTTTGGTATCCTGCGGCCAGGTCGCGACCATATCCTGCACGCCTAACGCGTAATTGACGCTTTCCTGGGTGATGTTCGGTTTGCCCAACGAGCTGGCCAGCCAGTTCAGCGCCTCTTTTTGCAGATCGCTACGGTTGTTCGGCAGACTCAGGTTAAAACGGGTGTAATCATACGAGACGACCGCGGGAGGCTGCGGGCGCTTTGGGTCAATACCCTGCTGCCACATCGAGCGCGCCTGCATGGTTGGCAGACTGCCGCTTTGGGTCAGCGCGATACGAGGAATAAGGTGGCTGAAGCCGGTCTGCTGAGCGCTTTCATTCAGCGAACCAATATCAATAGAGAGCCGGATTTCTACACGGTCACTCGGGCGCTGCGGCGTGGCAAGTACCTGCCACTGGAAGCCATTAGACAGCGTACCTTGTTGCCAGGCCGGGTCCGGCTGGAGCGCTTCTGCCTGCACATAGCTGGCCGCTGCCATCATCAGCAAACCACCGGCTAAAAGTCGAATTGTTGTGCCCTGCATGTGAACCCCTGATGAACGTTCCTGGTTACAAAGACAACCGCCATCGGGCGATCGCCTAAAATAATGAAGTAAATACGTCAGTTAGACCACACGATCGCAAAAACGTCACATGGCTCGGAAAAATAAAATACACGACAGCCATAGGCTAGCATAGCCCATTCATGACGCCGCCTAATTATGCGCAGGAGCCCGCACTCCAGCAAGGGAGTACGGGCGTAAGTGGGAGGATTAAGAGGATAATTCGTGCGGTTTTTTCGCAGTCGGACGGTTATTGAGCACGTCGTCCAACTGTTGAGCGTCCAGCTGTTTCACCCGTTTCGCGACCACGATAGTCGCCACGCCGTTACCAATCAGGTTGGTCAGCGCGCGCGCTTCGGACATAAAGCGGTCAATACCCAGAATCAAAGCCAGACCGGCAACCGGTAAATGGCCCACCGCAGAGATAGTCGCCGCCAGCACGATAAATCCACTGCCAGTCACTCCCGCCGCCCCTTTCGAGGAGAGCAGCAGCACCACCAGCAACGTCACCTGATGGAAGATATCCATATGGCTGTTGGTCGCCTGGGCGATAAACACCGCCGCCATCGTCAGGTAAATCGAGGTGCCGTCGAGGTTAAATGAGTAACCGGTAGGAATAACCAGACCCACCACCGATTTACGGCACCCCAGTTTCTCCATTTTATCGAGCATACGCGGCAGCGCGGACTCCGACGAAGAGGTGCCCAGCACAATCAGCAGTTCTTCTTTGATATAGCGGATAAATTTGAAAATGCTGAAGCCGGTCGCGCGGGCGATAGAACCCAGCACCACCACCACGAACAGAATACAGGTGATATAGAAGCAGATGATGAGCTGACCGAGCTGCACCAGCGTGCCTACACCGTATTTACCAATGGTGAAGGCCATGGCGCCGAAAGCACCGATAGGCGCGAGGCGCATAATCATGTTGATGATGCCGAAGATGACCTGCGAGAAGCTTTCAATAACGTTGAAAATCAGCTGGCCCTTGTTACCCAGACGGTGCAGCGCAAAGCCAAACATCACCGCAAACAACAGCACCTGCAGGATGTTGCCGCTGGCAAAGGCACCAATCACGCTCGATGGAATGATATCCATCAGGAAAGGGATAATCCCTTGATCTTTGGCCTGTTCCGCGTACATGGCGACCGCTTTGGCATCCAGCGTCGCCGGGTCAACGTTCATCCCTGCGCCGGGTTGAACCACGTTCACAATGATCAGGCCGATAATCAGGGCGAGAGTACTGACCACTTCAAAGTACAGCAACGCCACTGCGCCAGTGCGGCCAACCGCTTTCATGCTTTCCATGCCAGCGATCCCTGTTACTACGGTACAAAAGATAACCGGCGCGATAATCATTTTAATCAGTTTGACGAAGGCATCGCCGAGCGGTTTCATTTGTGCGCCCAATTCCGGGTAATAGTGACCGAGCAACACGCCGATCACTATCGCCGTTAACACCTGGAAATAGAGGCTTTTGAAGAAAGAGGTTTTCATAGGATGTCCTTAAGCTATAGCCACAGGAAAAGTAGGGTTTATTTTCACCTGTGAGCACAAAATAACATCCAAGAAACATAATCGAAATATTTGTACGTTGATTTGATATTTAATTGTTAAATCTTTGAGCTGACACGCACAATCGCTATGTTCTGTCACTCGGTAGCAGCGATTTCTCCTGGCCGAGATAATCCTGCTCGAACACCTCCGATGGCACCGCACGGGCGAAGAGAAAACCCTGCAACACATCGACGTTCGCCGCGCGTAGCCATTCATATTGTTGTTGATTTTCAACGCCTTCAGCCACGACCTTCAGATTGAGACTGCGCCCAAGCTGAATAATGGCCGATACCATGCTGGCGTCTTCTGGCAAGGTGTCGATAAAGATTTTATCAATCTTCAGGATGTCGACCGGTACGGACTTCATATGTTGCAACTGGCGCAGCCCGGCATAGCCCATGCCGAAGTCATCCAGCGCGATACGCACCCCGGCGTTCCGCAGCGGACGCAGGATCGCCACGGCAGCTTTCGGGTCGTCGATACGGCGGCTTTCGGTCACTTCCAGCACCAGCGTGCCGGGCGCAATGCGGTAGCGGTTAAGCAGTTCCAGCATGTCGGAGACCATATCGTGGTGTAGCAGCTGCAACGCAGAGATATTTACCGACAGCGGCAGCATAATGCCGCGCGACTGCCACACCGCCAGCTGACGGCAGGCTTCTTCCAGCACCCAATGGCCGACGGTGACCATCAGGCCACAGGACTCGATGCTGTCGATCAAATCATTGGGTAACGCCCAGCTACCGTCCGGCTGGCGCTGGCGTAGCAGCACCTCGGCGCTACACACCTTACCGGTGGCGGTATCCACCTGCGGCTGAAGCCAGATGGAAAACTGTTGCGTATCGAGCGCCGTCAGAATATCGCTCTCTTCAGTCAACCGTTTCTGCGCCTTGATCATCTGTTCAGGGTCGAAGAACTCAATCTGGTTTTTGCCCTTACGACGTGCGGTAAAAGCAGCAGAGAGTGAACGCCGGTAAAGTTGCTCCGCCGTCAGGCCTTCGTTGGACATGGCGATGCCGATGCTGGCGCTCGGGCGCAGTTGGATGCCCTGTAACGGCAAACGCTCATTCATGATAGTAAGTACTTGCTGACTTAATGTGATCGCGTGCCACGGTTCTTTGACGCCATACGCCAGAATGGCGAAGTCATAGCCGCTGACCTGCGCCAGTACCATACGCGGGGAGATCACCTGCTTAATCTTCTCGGCTAACGTCAGCAGCAGCATTTCACGCTGCGCCTCTTTCAGTACGCCCGCGGTGTCCTGCAGGGTTTCGCAGGCAATCGCCAACAGCGCCACCGGCGTTTTGCGCGCCAGACTTTGCTCCAGCAACCCCAGCAAGAACGCTTTGTTTGGCAGGTCAGAAACCGGGAAACGCGTTGATTGGCTGCTGAGTTCATCGTACTGGCGTAATAAGGCCTGCTGGTTACGGTTATAGCTGCGGACCAGCGTGCCGATTTCATCATCGTGGTGCAGGCGCGGCAGCGCCAGCTGATGCCCGATGCGGTCTGCGCCCGGTAGGTCGTGAATCTCATAGGCGATGCTGCGCAGCGGCCTGACAATCAGCCGGTTAATACACCACGTGAGGGCAACGGTCAGTATCAGCACCAAAAGAAAGTAAGCGGTCACTATCGTTGCCAGCGCGCTCATCACGAACTTATACATGCGCCAGGAGTCGGCCTGAAGCACCAGATAGGCCAACGGCTGCGGGTTTGCCGGACGTTCAAGCGAATAGAGCGGCAGCGATATCTGCACCGGCAGCTCGAAAATACGGGTGATGTTCACCGGAACGGGGCGTTCCGGGATAAAGCTCATGCGCAGCGCCTGAAACTGATTTGGCAGCACCACATCGGCACGGCTAACAATGCCCGATGGCTGAATACGTCCAAGAATGGACTCCGCTTCCGGGATATCCGCTTTGAGGATGGCGGCAGAAAGGGGTTGACGTACAGAGCGCGCGATACTCTCTAATTGTGCAGCCGTGTTATAGCGATCCTGCTGCACGAAATGGAACAGCAAAATAAAGCAAAAGATGAACAAAAACAACATGGTAACAACAGCAACCATTGCCATTTGTTTTATAGTAAGTGAACGGCTGACGCGCAAAAGAGCTCTCCACAGATACGAACGTATTGCTCAGGCATTGAGAATAACGAGGCTGGCGACAAAGTCAAAACGGACTCTGGCGCGATAATTATAACCCGGCATCAAGCCGGGTTATATAAGACGAATACCTATAACAGGATAGATGAAGTTACCAGTCGGCGTACGGCACCAGCGGCTGCGGCGGCATGTCGAGGTCGCCCTGCCACCCGGCGGCGGAATAACGCACGTACAACAGCGCATGGCTTGGGGTGTAATCTTTCGCCTGCTGAATATCAACGCCAGCACCGATAAACCAGTTGGATGTGACCCGGCGTTCGACGATGGCTCGCGCGGTGTAGCCGAAGCCCTGGCTGCTACCGCCGCCGTTGCTATCCTCGCTCGCGTCCTGTTTCCATTGCGACGGAATCAGGTTCATCAGCGGGTAACGTGGCTCGGTTTTCGTACGCGAATGCGACCAGGAGACAGAGCCCCCCAGCTCCCACGACCAGTTTTCCGTGCGTTGACGCCAGTTCACCGGCACGGCGAAGGAAACGTACTCCTGCGGGCTGTAATAGCCGCCCTGACCTAACGTATAGCCGCTCAAATCCTTCTGGTAATGCCAGATCATGTTATTCAGCCCGACGGTCACCCGGCGGTTGTTCTCGTTGATGACCTTGTAGTAATAGCCGGTCATCCAACGCACACGCCAGTTATCAGCGACGTTTTTGCCGGTCAGCTGATCGCCGCTCAACGAGGCCCATACGCCGTTGGCTTCACCTTTGTCATAACTCAGGCTCAGACCACCGCCGTTGGCGCGCACACCGCCCCAGGTCGTACCGGGATGTGCGCCGCTGCTGTTGTCTTTCTGTCCGCCGAACGCCAGCAGCGAGCTGGAGATAGGCCGACGGTGCGCGTTGAGCGTGTAGCCCAACGGGCCGAGGTCGTTGCTGTAGCTCAGGCTACCGACCACATCAACAACGTTAAAGCCAATCGGCGTGGTACCGATATCGGCGTTCCAGGTATCGTTCTTCCAGCCCACGGCCACGCTAGCACCGCTATCGCTCTGATTCGCAGAGCCATTACAACGGGCTAAATCACAGGTTCCCCACTGCTCTTTATGGTAGCCATTTTTGTCGGTGGAGAAACTCCCGACATCCATATTGACCAGATCGGAACGGAAGAACATCCGCCCATCGGCGAGCGGCGCATCCACCTGCAGCATGGTGGTGTGCGCTTTCAGATCCGAATAGCCACCCGTACCGTTCGAGCCCCAGAAATCATGCTCCAGCGTGACGTTCAAATCTTGCTGACGATAGAGGTCGGCGGCATCACTGCGCACGCCGCGCTTGAGCCAATCATCTTTTTCATCGTTGCGCGTCAGGCGGGTAAAGGTATCGTTATCCTGTGGCCGCGTCGGGGTAACCTGCGCCGCCACCATGGCATCTTTGTAGGTTTCCAGCGCCTGCTGCGGGTTACCGTCCTGCGCCTGATAACGCGCCGCGTCACGCAGCACCATCGCGCTTTCCATTGACGGCGGCTGCGCTTTCGCTTGCGGCACCAGAGCTGTCAACATCTTCTGAGCCGTATCCGTCTCGCCCAGCTGCGCGCTGACCAACGCAATACGGCGCTGGGTACTGAGCGAACGTTCACCCTCTGTCGGCAGTTCAGCCAACTGCTGGCGCGCCGCCAACGCGTTGCCGTCAGCAGCATAGACCTCCGCGAGCCCCAGGTGGGCATCCTCATCATGAGGGTCTTTCGCCAACACCGCGTTGTATTCGGCCAACGCAGCGGCGCTATCGCCCCGCTGCTGCGCCCAATCGGCAAGCGTTGAATGAATACGCGCAGACTCCGGCTGCTGTTTCAGCAACGCAATGGCCTGCGGCTCCTGTCCTGCGTCGCGCAGACGGTTTGCCTGGGCGATCAGCTGGTCGCTACGCAGACGCTGGTCCAGCTCGCGAATGTTGTCCGTCCACTGCGATGACGGCAGCGCGGCCAGATGCGTCAGCGCCGCCTGGTCCTGACCGTTACCGGAGAGATACAGCCCGTAGGCGTACACCTGCTCGGCGTCGGTCGGTTTCTTATGCGCCAGATTGAGCATCAGACGGTCGGCTTCGCCGCGCTGCCCGGCGCTCACCAGGTCGCGGGAGAGGCGATAGGTGATCCACACATCGTCCGGCGACAGCGCCAGACGCTGGCGCTGAAGCGCCGCTGCCTGCGCCCACTCACCGCGGTTTTCCAGGGCTTCCGCCTGCTGTGAAAGCCGATCGTTGGTCAGGCTACGTTCAATATCATCAATACTGCGGCGCTGGCTGGCCGAGAGGCTGTTAATAAAAGCGGTCGCTTTTTCCGGCGACTCGGCGCGATAGATATTGGCCAGCCCGCGCACCGCGCCGCTGTTGCCACGGTCAAGGCGCAGCGCCTGTTGGTAGTAGCGCGCGGCGGCGGCGCTATCTTTACGCGCTATCGCCACGTCGCCCAGACCTTGTACCGCATAGCTGTCGGTGGCATCCAGCTTACGCGCCTGCTGGTAGAAGCTCTCCGCCTGCGCCAGATTATTGGCTTTCAGCGCCGCGTCGCCTTTGCGGATCAGCGGCCAGTACAGTTCCCAGGTCTGCGGTTTATTCGCCTCAGCTTCGGCCTCTTTCGCCTTCGCAAGGAACACCGGATCCGCCAGCTGTTTTTGCTGCTCGGCCAGCAGCGCACGCGCGCTGTCCGCCGATTCACCGCTGGTGAAAATTAACAGATAACGCTGTAGCGCCTGCACGCTGGAGGGACTGGCTGGCTGGTTTTTAATGGCCTTAAACCAGAGGTCGGCTGCCGGTCCGCGACCGCCCGCCGATTTCGCCATCTGCTCGAGTACCGCAAATGCCGCATCGCGCTGGTTGTCGGCCAGGAGCGTATTCGCCAGCGTCATTTGCAGGCCAACGTTGCCGGGGTTTTTCTGGTTCAGCGATTGCAGTTGTTTGAGCGCTTCGTTGTGCCGGGCGGGCAATTTCGCCACCGCCGTCCAGTACTCTACGGCATAGTCGCCATCTGGCGGCGGGCCGTTAAACGCTTTTTCGTATTCCACCAGCGCTTCCGGCACGTGACCGGTGGTGGCGAGCAGGCGCGCCTGCTGTAGCGCCTGACGCCCGGCATCGGTATTCAGGCCAATTTCCGCGCGCGAAGCGTTGTACTCCGCGGAATTCGGCGCGACCTGCGCCAGTTTTTTCAGCTGCTGCTGCGCACCCGCGGTATCCCCCTGACGCAGCATGTAGCGCAGGCGAGCCGCCAGTACCTTCGGGTTATTGGGATTAATCAGCTCCAACCGATACAGCGACTGCTGCACCAGATCCTCACGTTTGCTGGCCTCGCCAAGACGCACCTGGTTGAGCAACTGCTCTTCCGCCGAGGTGTCCGCGAAGACCGGCTGTACCAACGACAGCCCCAGAGAGAGGGTGAGTAAACTTAGTGTGAACTTGCGCATTCCTGGCCCCAGTCAGGTAGTAATTCGCCGCGGGCGCTGAAGCGAAAACGGTGTTGATCCCAGCCCTGACCAAAGAGGGTCAGAACATAACTATAATAAGCATCCGCGCCGGGAAAATGGTCGGTAACACGCTGGCGCTGAACGGCCTGAGCATCACGATCCTGTAAGAACGGCAGCAGTGCAGCCGAAAAGCCAACCGGGCCATCACCGGTCACTTTCCCCGTGGCGATCGCCACTTTCTCCGGGGGAAGGCCCTGCCGGGCGGTCTGCGCCGCCATTGGGTTAAAGCGTTTAAGCAGACGCGCTTTTTGCGGGTCTGCATCGTTCATCATTCCCACCCACAAGTAGACGCGAATCGCATCATAACCGCCGATGACATTCGCCTCTTTTAGCTGCCAGCCCTTCGCTTTTTCGTAGCTCACCCAGTCCGGCGAAAAGCCTTTCGGGGCAGTGTCGAGCAACAGTTTGAGGTTGGTATCGCGCAGCGTGGTCCACGGTGCGCCGAAGCGGCTGAAATACTGCGCCACCTGCGGAGGGAAATAGCTGGGGTTAAAACGCCAGCGCGTCTCTTCGGCAAAACCGACGCGTCCCGGCAGGAGCATCACCCCCAGTCCCGGTACGTTCACCACTTCATCGTCGGCAATCTTCGCCAGCATCGCTTTGCCGGTGGCGGTATAGTCGTCGTTTTTCCACAGTCGACCGGCCTCCAGCAACGCCCAGGCAATCCAGATATCGGAGTCAGAGGCGGAATTGCTGTCCAGTACCGTCCACGCGTCTTCGCTCTTTTTACCCCATAACCAGGCCGGAAGATGCTCGCGCAGCGAGCCCTGCGCCAGATTGTTCTGCGTCCAGTTAAACAGAGTGGCGAACATCTGACGATCGTTGGCCGCGAGGGCAAAGAACAATCCGTAGCTTTGCCCCTCTGAGGTAGTGATTTTGCGAGAGTCACTGGGATCGATCACGCGCCCTTCTGCGCTCACGTAATCCTTTTTAAACTGCTCCCAGGCCGGCCAGTCACAGGCAGCCTGTACCTGGCCGCCAAGGGCGCACAGCAGAACGATCCAGCTCAGTATCTTCATCGCGGCTTACTCGTCTTCCGGATCCAGACGACGACGGCTGAGGATACGCAGCAGACGCCACAGAACCCAGGCCAGCAGCACGATGCTGATCGCCGCAAAGATAGCCAGCAGCACCGGATGGTTGGAGAGCGCAAACCAAACGCGTTCAAACCACGGCAGATGGCCGACGTAGTAGATGTCCCCCACGCGCAGGCTGCTGACGCCAGATTCACGAATTACCGATACCGAACCAAACATCGCCGCGCGCTTACCGCTGTCATTCAGCGCACCGTTCAGCAGGTCATAGCCGCTGGCGCTATCCGCCAACAGGGCGATCACGCTACGCTGTTTGTAATAAGGCGATTCAAAGCCCACCACCGCGGCCATCGGCCCTGAGGAGGTAATGCCCGTTTGCACGCTGGCCTGACGATCATCCTCGTCCATATAAATGCTCGGCAGGTCGTGGTGGCGCACCGGCGTTTTCACCCAGCTTTGGGCCGCATTGACCAGCAGGTCGATATGCTTATCGTCTTTGAGCTGCTGCGGAATAGAACCAATCAGCAGCAGATCGGCATCTTTACTCTTAATCTGGCTACCATCATCGATAATGGTCATGCTGGTGCCCGCCAGACCGGTTTGTCCGCCCACCACGCCCACGGTATTCAGCAGCGTACTAACCTGTGCTTCAGACGGCGTCTTCGGCATCACGATAACCGTATCAGACAGATCCGCCATACGGGTGAACGGGAAGCCCGCGTTAGCAAAGGTACGCAGATCCGGCATCGGCAAGAAGTGATAATAGTCTGAGAAGTCGATCGTCGAGTCATCGCCAATCACCACGTGGTTTTGTACCGGCTGGAAGGTAATACAGTTTTCCAGCGTACCGCCCGGCATCGGGTTCATATACTGGAAGTCAAAGCGCAGCTGGTTCATCGCCCCCAGGCGCAGCGCTGGGATGCTAATGTCATTCTTGCCATCCAGCAGGCCCTGCAGCACCGGCAGGCGCAGCATCAGCTTGTTAACGTCCTGAGTACTCTCCAGATTAAATGACTGCAGGAACTGGTTGTTGAGGCTGATGTCCATGCGCGAGCTGTCTTTCACCGGCGGCATGGTGTAGCGATATTTCAGGTCCATATCGATGCCGGTGCTGCGCATCAGGTACAGATCCGGCGGCAGATTCAGCGACAGGTTGATGGAGGCAGGCTCCAACCCGGTAGACTGTAGCTGCTGTTCGTAGGTTTTCAGCTCACCGAAGGTGACCGGGCGGTCGGTACGTACCCAGTTCGGCGCATCGTACGGCACGCGTGGCCGCAACGGCTTCACTTCATCCACGGTGACGCTATCACCACGGAACAGAATGTTGCCCGAGGCAATGCCCTGCGCCGCTTTCAGCAAATCTTTATCGTCACGGCCAAACACCACCAGCAGCTTCATATACGGGTTGCTCGGGTGGTCGATCATTTCGATCGTCGGCGCGTTGACCGCCGGATGCTCGCGCAGGAAGTCCGGACGACGATCGTTGGTGGCAAAGACGATCGCGTTACGCTCCGGCAGCGTGTTAAACAGCACCGGGAAATTCTGTCCGCGCCAGCCCGCTTTCGCGCCAAACCATGAGGCGATAATTCCCGCCGCCTGCTGCTGTTGCAGATCTGGCGACGCGGCAAAGACCATCGGCAGTTCCAGCGTGCGGTTGTCGCGCGTGTCAAAGAACGGCACCGGGAAGTGCGAAAGATCGTTACGCACCTTCAGCGAACGGTAGGTCAAATCCAGGGAGCTGTTACGCGCCACGTCCAGCCAGACGGTATTGTTGGCCGGGTTTTCGCACACGTCACGGTAGTGGCCGATAAACTCCAGGCGAACGCGGTTAAAATCGGTGATGTACAGCGGATCGACCGCGATCTGCGCCGTCACTTTTTTACCTAGCTGCTCTTTGGTCACCGGCAGGACGTCCATCAGTTCATCATTCAGATAAACCTTCAGCTGCGAGGTGATCGGCAGCAGGGACGGCGACGGGGTGTAGGTCAGATTAAGCTGCGCCTTCGACACCACTTCGTCGCTGCGCATGCCAAACTCCACGCCACCGTCCGGATTCGAACCGCGCAGCACCATGCTGCCCGGCGGGGGCGCAATCTGGGCGAAAGAAAGCTTTACGTCGCGGCTTGGCGCGTCTTCCACGACCACCGGCGCGGCGTCGGGCGTAGGCGCCGTAGCGTCCTGCTGAACGGTGGGCGTCACCGACACCTCTGGCGTCGTTTCTGAATGCGTCGTGAGCGGCAGTAAACTGCCCATGCCCACCGCCACTGCACAAATCCAGGAAAGGTTTCTTTTCATCGCATAATCATCATTATTGTTGAGCCAAAGCCGATAGCGGATGCTCGACCACCGCGTCACGTTCCGGACGGCGCGGTACAAACGAGGCCACCCACGCCACCAACAAGGTGAGCGACCGGAAAATTTCCTTTGCCACCGGCGGCGCAAACTCGGCCAGGTGACGATAACCACGGAACCCTAACTTCAGAATATCGAACAAACTTTCCAGCGGTTTATCTTCCGGGAAGCTGTCCTGCCACAGCGCCCACGTATCCGCGCGCGCAAACGTACACTGTACGAAATCGATATGCTGACGCGTGCTCATCGGCAGCAGCTTGAGACCGACTTCGCTGCCCAGCACGCGCACCACCTGGGTCGGGAAGACATATTCCTGCTGGCCGCGTTTTAGCAGCAGATTCACCTTCTGCTCTTCCAGCACCTGAGCGTCGCCGTTGATACGAATGCCGACGCCGCCGTCGGAGAAGTCATGTACCGTACAGGAGAACAGGTGACCGTCTTCACGGGAAATCGCCCCCGGCATTTTGATTTCTACACGATGCGAGCGGCGCACCTGTTTGCTCTCGACCGACACGGCAACCGCGCCGCCGAGAATAATCAGGTTATAGAACACCCATACCAGACTGATCCACACGGTGAGAATTTCGTTCTCCGGGCCGTACATATAGCGCCAGATACCGAACGCCACGCCAACCAGGTTCAGCAGCACCAGGAAGATATACGGTCTTGAGATCACCCAATCGACGTACTCTTCCTCCACCAGGCCACCCTTGGCGGTCACGTTGAATTTGCCCTTATGCGGGTTAAAAAGCGCCACCATGGTCGGCGGCGCGATATACCATGCCAGCACCGTTTCATAGATTTCACTCCAGAAGGAGTGACGATATTTGCCCTGAATCTTTGAGTTGGTGAGGCTGGCGTGAATCATGTGCGGCAACACGAACAGTGCAATCATCAGCGCCGGGGCGTAGATGATGTAAGCGTGTAGCAACAGGAAGGCCAGCGGCGCGGTCAGGAAGATCAGCCGTGGCACGCCCGATAAGAAGTGGAACATGGCGTTGAGGTAGCAGAGACGCTGCGGCAACTTCAACCCTTTGCCAAACAGAGGGTTATCAAGGCGGAATATCTGCACCATGCCGCGCGCCCAGCGGATACGCTGGCCAATGTGCGCCGATAGGCTTTCCGTCGCCAGCCCCGCCGCCTGCGGCAGACGCATATAGGCGGAGGTGTAACCGCGACGGTGCAAACGCAACGAGGTGTGCGCATCTTCGGTCACCGTTTCCACGGCGATACCGCCAATTTCATCCAGCGGCTTACGCCGGATGACCGCACACGACCCACAGAAGAAGGTCGCATCCCACATATCGTTGCCGTCCTGCACCAGGCCGTAGAACAGCGTACCTTCGTTCGGCGTTTTACGGAAACGCCCCAGGTTACGTTCAAACGGGTCTGGAGAGAAGAAGTGGTGCGGCGTCTGCATCATCGCCAGCTTTTTATCCTTCAGGAACCAGCCCATGGTCATTTGCAGGAACGAGCGTGTCGGCACGTGGTCGCAGTCGAAAATTGACACAAACTCGCCTTTTGCCAGCTTCAGCGCATTGTTGATGTTCCCTGCTTTTGCATGTTCATGCGTGACACGCGCCACGTACTCAACGCCGACGTCTTTTGCAAACTGACGAAACTCTTCACGACCACCGTCATCAAGGATCCACACTTTCACCTTATCTTTCGGCCAATCGATGCCGAGTGAAGCATAAACGGTATTTTTCACCACGTTCAGATCTTCGTTGTAAGTCGGCACAAAGATATCGACCGTCGGCCATTCGTTCATGTCTTTCGGCAGCGGTACCGGATGACGATTCAGCGGCCAGACCACCTGGAAGTAACCCAGGACCAGTACTATCCAGGCATAGGTTTCTGCAAACAGCAGAATCAGCCCGCATACCAGGCTGACGGGGTCGTTCCAGTTCAGCGTTGAGGTATAGCGCCACCAGATGTAGCGACAGGATACCGTCAATGACAGGACGATCAGCATCAGCGCGGAGAAACGACCGGGAATACGGCGCACCAGCAGGGCCACGCCCCACAACAGCATCAGGAAAATAAACTGTGAAATCGGGTTAAACGGCTGCGTGATACACACCAGCGCCAGCAGCAGCGATAACACCACGGCAACGCCAAGCACAAACCGCCGCAGTTTTGGGTTCAGGTGCGCCAGCTCTTTTTTGTGGTCGAGATGACCGGTTTGCGCATTCACGCGGCCAGGCAGCGATTCTGCCCACTGATTATAACGCTCACGAAGCCGATCGACGCCGGCTAAAGGCCGCCAGGCGACGGCACGTCGCGTTTCCGGCGGCTTGCTGATGATAAGCCACAGCGCCTGCAGCAGGTAACGTAGCGGATCTAACGGTCGAGGACGGGCAAAACGAATATGCGGAAACAGCTCATCCTGACGTGCTTGCAGCGCCTGCCAGCGCGGGTTTTCTAGCGGTAAAAACATCCACGCCAGCCCGACCCACAGGCAGGCCAGCGTCGCGGCGAGCCAGGAAGAGCCGGCACGCCGATAGCCGATATAGCGCGCGCGCAGCTGCGCATACACCGACGGGGCGAATATCCAGCTACTGAGGCGAATCATGTTTCGCGCTCCTCCGCCGGGTGGTGACCGGCATAATGCATCAGGCACCAGTTTGCGAGGGTAATCATCTCTTCCGCGGCCAGCGAGTCATGGCGATATTCGCCCAACGGCTGCTTGCTGGCCAGGCTTTCGGCCATCGCCTCATCGCGATGGACCACCACCGGTAACAGATGTCGCTGCGTTTGCAGCCAAATCTGATACAGATCTTCCTGCAGCGGGCTACTCATGCACAGTCCGTTAAGCAGAATATGGGTATTGGCAGGCAGCGGCTGCTGATGCAAACGAATATGGCAGTTGGCGTCAGGCTTCACGATGGTCAACGTGTAGTGGCAAGCCTCAATAAGCGCAGGCGTCCACGGATAGAAACCGTGCGGCACGTCGATGAGTATCCACTGATAGCGCCCCTCACGCTCCAGCGTCTGAACAATGTCGGTGATGATCGACAGCGTGTCGCTGAGTACGGCCACATTCTGTCGATCGCCGGGTTGCAGTTTGCCGAACGGCAGCACGTCGATCTGCGCAGTATAACGGAGCGCGCTATCGCGCCAGTCATTACCGTCCCGCACCGCGCGCGCCCAGCCGCTTTCACGAGCGATATCATCGTTAAATGACAGGCGCAGCATATTGTCGGGGCTGGCATCGATGACCAACACCGACTCCCCGAGCAGTTGCAATGACCACGCGAGGGCCGCCGTGATTGACGTTGTGCCCACGCCACCGCGCACGCCCTGTAATCCCAGAATAGCCATTCGGCTTCCTTATTTTTGTTCGGCTTTTTGTTCTGCAAACTCTGATAGCAGCGGCCAGCGCTTAAACGCCGCAGCTAATTTTTCACGCTGGGAAATATCAGTGTAATCTATATTGGGTAGAGAGAAAGCTCGGCTCAATGCGAGAAAGTCATTCTGGAAAGTGTAGCCGAGTTGCGAATCAACCGATGTCATAGGTTCGTTATCTGGCATTTCTTTACTCCCTCTGAAATCAAAGTACGAATGCGCCACCTCTTTCGAATGGCAACCTTTCCATGAAATTCGTTTATACTCATCATACTTCAGATGGCAATGAGCACATCCACTTCTACTCATTCCAGCCACATAGTTATGCAATTTTCAGGGGATTCACTCACTTATCGCCTGACGATAACTCGAATTATTCAGAGTATACATGCTAAATCTGATGCTATTTAATTTCAATATTAGGTTTATTCTGACGTTGACACTAGTAAACTTATACGCAGGATTTTCGTCGATAAGAGGGACACGATGAACCCCATATTTTCGCTAGGTATTCAGTCGCTGTGGGATGAAGTGAGCCATATGCCCACAGGCGGCGTGTGGTGGATCAATACTGACCGCCACGAGGATGCCGTTAGCCTGCTAAACCAGACGCTTGCCGCGCAGCCAGATTCGGCGAATGTTGCCGTCGTCAGCATGGGTGAAAACCCCAATAACCTCATAGAGTTAAAGGACAACTCAGGTCCAAAAAAAATTGCGCTGTTTGCCATGCAGGATAGCCAGAATGGTCTACACTTTATGCGCCGCGATTTACTCTGCACGCTAGAACCGAAGGATTATTTCGTTATCCTTTTATGTTCGCACAATGCTTGGGGAAATATATCCAGTAAGAAACTTCTCGATTGGGTAAACAAGTCTCAACAATGGGCGAAATACTACCATTGCACTCTTTTAGTTCTTAGCCCTGGCAACAACGCTGATGCCTTAACGTCGCTTCTGCTAGGTGAATATCGTTCGCTTTCCGGCCTCGCGAGTTTACGTTACCAGGGTGATAGTCAACTGCTGGATATATCTTACTGGGCTAATGAAAAAGGCGTTAGCGCACGTCAACAGCTTTTAATTAAACAAAACGACAACGGCTGGCATTTAGCACAGGAAGAAGTTGCCAACGTGCAACCGCGCAGTGATGAAAAAGAGGTGCTGAGTAATATCAATATTCTTGAAGGTGCACCGCCTCTTTCAGAACACTGGACGTTATTCGAAACTAACGACGCCGTATTTAATGCCGCGCGTACCGCCCAGGCCGCAACGGTCATATTCTCACTCAGCCAGAATAGCCAGGTCGAACAGCTGGCCCGCTATATTCATACCCTGCGTCGCCAGCGCGGAAGCGCATTAAAAATCATCGTTCGCGAGACGACGCCAAGCTTGCGCGCCACCGATGAACGCTTGCTGCTCAGCTGCGGCGCCAACCTGGTGATTTCGGCAAATGCGCCGCTGTCTCGCAGCCTGACGTTGATTGAAAGTGTGCAAACGCAGCAGTTCAATCGCCACGTCCCTGAAGATCTCACCACCTTGCTGGCCAATACCGAGCCGTTGAAGCTGAAGGGCTATCAGAAGTGGGATGTATTCTGCGACTCGGTGCAAAAAGTGATTAATAACACCCTGCTCCCCGCAGACAGTAAAGGGGTGATGGTCGCTTTGCGCCCGGCGCCAGGGCTGCGCGTCGAGCAAGCGCTCACGCTATGTCGCCCTCACCGTATGGGCGACATTGTCACTATTGCCGACCAACGTCTGGTGTTGTTCCTGCCGTTCTGCCGGGTCAACGATCTGGACAAAGCGCTGAACCATATTTTTCCGCTACCTACCGGCGATATTTTCTCTAACCGCATGATTTGGTTCGAAGATAAGCAAATTTCCTCCGAACTGTTGATCATGCGTGACGTGAAGCCAGAACTCTGGACCAAACCACTGCAGATGGCGCCAAAACCGACAAACGTGATTAACGCCACTTACGAGGGCAATGGCTGGCGTCGTTATCCCGAACCTCTGCGTTTGTCCGCCGATACCGAAGAGAAATCGTCATGATGTCAATAAGCGATATAATTCAACTTGTTGTACTGTGCGCGTTCATTTTTTTCCCGCTGGGGTATCTGGCGCGCCATCATCAACGCCGGATTGAAAACGCCTTCCGCTTGATGTTTCTTAAACCCCGTTATGTTAAGCCAGTAGGCGTGTTGCGCCGGGATCTGGCCGTCAGGGCAAAATCAAAAAATGACTAATTCGACGCAAAACGCCACCGCGACGCCTTCTTCTTCCTGGCATTACTGGCGAGGCCTATCCGGCTGGAACTTCTATTTCCTGGTCAAATTTGGCCTGCTGTGGGCCGGATATCTGAATTTCCACGCCATGCAGAACCTGGTGTTTATGGCCTTCCTGCTGTTCCCATTGCCTAACAGTCGTCTACACCGCTGGCGGCACTGGATTGCGATACCTATCGGCTTTGCACTGTTCTGGCACGATACCTGGCTGCCGGGACCGGAAAGCATTATGAGCCAGGGCTCGCAAATTGCAGGGTTTAGCGCCGACTACATTTGGGACCTGATCACTCGCTTTATCAACTGGCAGATGGTTGGCGTATTCTTCGTACTGCTGGTCGCCTGGCTGTTCCTGAACCAGTGGATTCGCATTACGGTGTTTGTTGTCATCGCCATGGTATGGATTAACCTGAGCGCGCTGGTTGGCCCCTCCTTTAGCCTGTGGCCAACCGGGCAAAATGCGACGGCGACAACCGCCAACACGGCAGCGCCAACCGCAACAACGGGCACAAGCGCAGCAGCAAGCGGCGATATTCCGGCACAAACTGCCCCGCCGACATCAGATAACCTGAACGCCTGGCTGAACAGCTTCTACGCCTCGGAAAGTAAGCGCGTCACCACTTTCCCAACGGAGCTGCCGGCTGACGCTCAGCCCTTTGATCTACTGGTCATCAACATCTGCTCGCTGGCAAACTCCGATCTCGAAGCCGCCGCGTTGATGCAGCACCCGCTGTGGTCGCATTTTGATATTCGCTTTAGCAACTTCAACTCAGCCACCTCTTACAGCGGCCCGGCGGCGATCCGTCTACTGCGCGCCAGCTGCGGTCAGCCATCCCACACTAGCCTGTATCAGCCTGCGGGTAACCAGTGCTATCTGTTCGACAATCTGTCGAAGCTGGGCTTTAAGCAGAACCTGATGCTCGACCACAACGGTGTTTTCGGCGATTTCCTGAAAGAAGTGCGTGAAAACGGCGGTATGCAGAGTCCGCTGATGGATCAGAGCAAACTGCCGGTCAACCTGCTCTCATTCGACGGTTCGCCGGTCTATGACGACCTCGCCACGCTAAATCGCTGGATGCAGTCTCCGGATATTCCTGCGGGTGGCCGCTCAGCGACCTTCTACAATATTTTGCCTCTGCACGACGGTAACCATTATCCGGGTCAGAGTAAGACTGCGGACTATAAAGCCCGTGGACAGAAGCTGTTTGATCAACTGGACGCCTTCTTTACCGAGCTGGAAAAATCGGGTCGTAAAGTGATGGTAGTTGTTGTGCCTGAGCATGGCGCAGCGCTGCAGGGCGATAAGATGCAAGTTTCCGGTCTGCGCGATATCCCAAGCCCATCAATTACCCACGTTCCGGCAGCCATCAAGTTCTTTGGCATGAAAGCGCCTCACCAGGGGGCGGCGATTGATATCAGCCAGCCGAGCAGCTATCTCGCCATCTCTGAGCTGGTTGCCCGCGCGGTGGACGGCAAGCTGTTCACTGAAGACAGCGTCGATTGGTCCGCACTGACCAGCAACCTCCCGCAGACCGCCGCCGTGTCGGAAAACTCCAACGCGGTGGTCGTGCAATACCAGGGCAAACCGTACGTTCGCCTGAACGGCGGCGCCTGGGTGCCGTATCCGCAATAACGGTTAGTTGAGGCTAACGAAAAAGGCCGCAGAGTTTCCTCTGCGGCCCGGTTCGGGCGCATGTGCCATTGCGGCAGTCACGACGCCCCGTCAGCTTAGAACCTGAAGAAGTGACGTACCAGCGCGACCACCAGTGGGCCGACGATGGAGGTTACAACCGCAAGCACTAATGCCTCGTTGAGCGTCATATAACCGCCTGTGTTGCAATAGCAACGATTCGCGGCTATCCTCTTGTTGTCTAGCAAGTGAATGGCCCTCGTTATGTTGCCGGTTTATACCAAACAACGTGCGGGGGCTTTCTCTTTCCTGCAACTCATGCCGCCGGGGATCAAGCCCCCGCAACATTGCGCCTCACCGGGAAACCCGGCTTGCCATCAATAATACGGCAATCGACCTTTCAACTCGCCGGAAGAGACCCTTTTTCAGAATTGCGCCCGAAAACAAAAAGGCCGCAGAGTTTAACCTCTGCGGCCTTTAAGATAGTGCGTACGTTACACGCTCTTTTCTGGATTCTCATCCTGGTCAACGGCAAAGCATGCCACCAGCTGACCACCATAATCTTTAAGCTGCGGCTGAAGCTGCGTACACGGCCCGAAGCGTCGACGGCAACGCGCGTTGAAAGCGCAACCCGGCGGCGGATTCAGCGGGCTCGGCAGCTCACCGGTCAGCTTAATACGCTCACGGCGATCGTCCGGATTCAGACGTGGTGTCGCGGAGAGCAGCGCCTGGGTATACGGATGACGCGGGTTGTTGAAGATCTGGTCTTTGCTCCCTTTCTCCACGCAACGGCCTAAGTACATCACCATCACTTCGTCGGCGATGTGCTCCACCACCGACAGATCGTGGGAGATAAAGACGTAAGACAGCCCCAACTCCTGCTGCAAATCCATCATCAGGTTCAGCACCTGCGCACGTACGGAAACATCGAGCGCGGAGACCGGTTCATCGGCAATTACCACGTCCGGATCCAGCATCAGACCACGGGCGATAGCAATACGCTGGCGCTGACCACCGGAGAACATGTGCGGATAACGATCGTAGTGCTCGGTCTTTAAGCCTACCTTCGCCATCATCGCCAACGCTTTTTCACGGCGCTGCTCTTTGCTGAGCGAGGTGTTAATCAGCAGCGGCTCTTCCAGAATCTGCCCTACCTTCTTACGCGGGTTCAGTGAACCGTACGGGTTCTGGAACACAATCTGGATTTTCTGCCGACGCAGCTTCTGCGCATGCGGATCGCGCTTGAGCAGATCCTGACCCTGGTAGTACAGCTCGCCGCCGGTTGGCACTTCAATCATCGTCAACAGGCGACCCAGAGTCGATTTGCCGCAGCCGGACTCGCCCACCACGGCAAGCGTTTTGCCGCGCTCGAGAGTAAAGGAAACGCCGTCCAGCGCCTTCACCAGGCGCTCAGGGGCAAACATCCCCTTCTTCACCGGGTAGTGTTTTTTCAGGTCAATTGCCTGCAGCAGCGGCTGCTGCGAGGTGGCCTCGTGCGTACTCATAGTGTGGGCCTCCCGGCATCATCGAGTGGGTAGTGACATTTCGACTGGCGAGCACCGTCAACGGTATTCAGCTCAGGCTCTACGCTGCGGCATTTATCCGTCGCATAGGGGCAACGCGGGTTCAGCAGACAGCCGTTCGGGCGGTCGTATTTACCCGGCACGACTCCCGGCAGCGAAGCCAGACGCGCTTTATCCTGAGCAAATTCGGGTAACGCGCGCAGCAGCGCCTGGGTATAGGGATGGCGCGGCGCGCGGAAAATTTCGCTGGCCGCCCCTGTCTCCACCACCTGACCGGCGTACATCACGATGATTTTGTGCGCGGCTTCAGCGACGAGCGCAAGATCGTGAGTAATCAGGATCAGCGCCATATTCTCTTGCTGCTGTAATTCCAGCAGCAGCTCGATAATCTGCGCCTGAATGGTTACATCCAGCGCGGTGGTCGGTTCATCGGCAATCAGCAGCTTAGGACGGCAGGCGATCGCCATGGCGATCATCACGCGCTGGCTCATCCCACCGGAAAGCTGGTGCGGATAAACGTCCAGACGTGATGCCGGATCTGGAATTCCCACCTGGTTCAGCAGATCGATTGCCCGCTGACGGCGCGTCTGCTTGTTGCCGCCCTGGTGCACTTTAATCGCTTCCATTATCTGGAAGCCAACGGTGTAGCACGGGTTAAGGCTGGTCATCGGATCCTGGAAGATCATCGCCACTTCGGCGCCCACCAGGTTGCGACGCTCCTTCTCGGAGATACGTTTCAGATCCTGACCGTTAAACATCAGGCTTTCAGCCATCACGCGGCCGGGATAATCAATCAGCCCCATAATCGCCAGCGAGCTGACCGATTTTCCTGAACCGGATTCCCCGACAATACCGACAACCTCACCCTGGCTCACGCTATAGCTCACGCGGTCTACAGCTTTAAACGGTGTGCCTTCGTCGCCGAAGTGCACCGATAATTTATCTACATTTAATAACGCCATCTCGAACCTCTTACTGCTTCAGTTTGGGATCGAGCGCGTCACGCAGACCGTCACCCATCAGGTTAAATGCCAGCACCGTCAGCAGGATCGCCAGCCCCGGGAAGGTCACGACCCACCAGGCGCTTTGGGCAAACTGCAGAACGTCAGAGAGCATGGTGCCCCATTCCGGCGTAGGCGGCTGCGCGCCCATCCCCAGGAAGCCGAGGGCAGCCATATCGAGAATGGCGTTAGAGAAACCAAGCGATGCCTGAACAATCAGCGGCGCAAGGCAGTTTGGGAAAATATTGACGAACATCTGGCGCATCGCCCCGGCACCCGCCACGCGAGAAGCGGTCACGTAGTCGCGGTTTACCTCCACCAGTACGGCAGCGCGGGTTAAACGGACGTAGTGCGGCAAGGCGACAAAGGTTAACGCCAGCGCGGCGTTACCAATCGACGGCCCGAAGATAGCCACCAGCACCAGCGCCAACAGTAAGCTCGGCAGCGCCAGCATAATATCAACGACGCGCATGATGATGTTGTCGACGAGGCCACCGAAGTAGCCCGCCACCAGGCCAAGGATGATCCCCAGCACCAGCGACAGCACCACCACCAGACAGCCAACCAGCAAAGACAGACGCGCGCCGTACATCAGGCGCGACAGCACATCGCGGCCAACGTCATCGGTGCCCAGCAGATGCGCCAGACTGCCGCCGTCCTGCCACGCAGGCGGAGCCAGCAGCGAATCACGGAACTGATCCGCCGGGTTATACGGTGCAATCCAGTTGGCGAAGATGGCAATAAACAGCACGATGACCACGTACACCAGGCCAACCACCGCGCCTTTGTTGCGTTTAAAGTAGTGCCAGAATTCCTGTAGCGGGGTCATCGGCACCGGTGCTTTGTTCTCAGTAACTTGTGACATGACGGCCCCTTACTTCTTATGACGAATGCGCGGGTTCACCACGCCATACAGCAGGTCTACCAGCAGGTTGACGAGAATAATCATCGTCGCCACCAGCAGCACGCCGCCCTGCACTACCGGATAGTCTCGGCGTTGCAGCGCATCAATCAGCCAGCGCCCCAGGCCTGGCCAGGAGAAGATGGTTTCCGTCAGAATCGCCCCCGCCAGCAGCGTACCGACCTGCAGGCCGATAACCGTTACCACCGGCAGCATGGCGTTACGCAGCGCGTGCACGATAATCACGCGCATGCGGGTCAGCCCCTTAGCGCGCGCGGTACGAATGTAGTCTTCGCCCAGCACTTCCAGCATGGAGGATCGCGTCATACGCACAATCACCGCCAGCGGAATAGTACCCAGCACGATAGCGGGCAGAATCATATGCGCCAGCGCATCGATAAAGTTTCCTTCTTCGCCCCAGATAGCGGTATCAATCAGCATAAAGCCGGTCAATGGGTTGGAGTCGTCAAGGAACACCATATCGCTGACGCGCCCGGAAACGGGGGTCAGGTTCCAGTGCACAGAGACCAGCATAATCAGCATCATGCCCCACCAGAAAATCGGCATGGAATAGCCGGTCAGGGCCAGACCTACTGCGGTGTGATCGAAGATAGAACCGCGCTTCACCGCGGCCAGCACGCCTACCGGAATCCCCACGGCGACGGCAAAAATCATGGCGCAGATACCGAGTTCCAATGTCGCTTTAAAGCGCGGCACAAACTCGTCCCACACCGGGAGACGACTCTTTAATGAAATCCCTAAGTCACCGTGCAGCACGCCCCAGATATAGTGGAGGTACTGCTGCCACATTGGCTTATCCAGGCCGAGTTCAGCCAGCAGCTGAGCATGGCGCTCAGGGGAAATACCACGCTCACCCGCCATAATCATCACCGGATCGCCGGGGATCATATGCACGAAGGCAAACGTGAGGAGGGTGATACCGATAAACGTCGGGATCACCAGACCCAACCGTTTGAGGATGAACTGCAACATAACCCTGATTCTCTCTAATGACGGCCCGCCTGGTCACAGGTCGTCTGTATTGCTCACAAATCTGCCGCCTTTCATAAACGCGAGAGGCGCAGATACGGCGCGGCTTCCCGCCCCAAAGGGGGCAGGAAGCATGCGCAGCCTGTTAAGGCGTCGTCTTTATTATTCGATCGATACGTTGTCGAAGTGGTGCTTGCCTAATGGGTCAACCACGTAGCCTTTGACTTCTTTACGCACCGGCTCGTATACGGTGGAGTGAGCGATGATCAGCGCCGGAGCCTGATCGTGCATCACCACCTGCGCCTGTTTGTAAAGCTCAACGCGCTTGTCGTGGTTGTCGGTGGCACGCGCCGGTTGAATCAGGTCTTCAAACGGTTTGTAGCACCAGCGAGAGTAGTTAGAACCGTCTTTCGCCGCTGCGCAGCTGAACAGGGTCGCGAAGAAGTTATCCGGATCCCCGTTGTCGCCGGTCCAGCCCATCATCACGGCCTGGTGTTCGCCCGCTTTCGCACGCTTGAGGTACTCGCCCCACTCGTAGGTCACGATCTTGGCCTGTACGCCGATCTTCGCCCAGTCAGCCTGAATCATCTCAGCCATACGGCGAGCGTTCGGGTTGTACGGACGCTGTACCGGCATCGCCCACAGCTCAACGGTGAAGCCTTTATCCTGGCCCGCTTCTTTCAGCAGCGCCTTGGCTTTTTCCGGATCGTAGCTGTAGTCTTTGACGTCGTCGTTATAGCCCCACATCGTTGGCGGGATCAGGTTCTTCGCGGCTACGCCAGCGCCCTGATAAACGGCTTTGATGATCGCTTCTTTGTTAACTGCGTAGGTCAGCGCCTGGCGCACTTTCACGTCATCAAACGGTTTTTTCTCGGTGTTGAAGGAGAGGTAGCCCACGTTCAGGCCAGCCTGTTCCATCAGGTTGATGCTCTTGTCTTCTTTCATGCGCGCGATGTCGGCCGGGTTCGGGTACGGCATCACCTGGCACTCGTTTTTCTGCAGCTTGGCGTAACGCACGGAAGCATCAGGCGTGATGGAGAAGACCAGGCGATCGATCTGTGGCTTGGTGCCCCAGTAGCCCGGAAAGGCTTTGTACAGAATACGGGAGTCTTTCTGGTACTGCACCAGCTGGAATGGGCCGGTACCGATTGGGTTCAGGTCCACTTTCTCCGGCGTACCGGCTTTCAGCATGTTGTCAGCATATTCTTTTGACAGAATAGAGGCGAAGTCCATCGCCAGGTCGGCCAGGAACGGCGCTTCCGGGCGGGTCAGCACGAACTGAACGGTATGATCGTCGACTTTTTTCACTTCGCTAATCAGGTCTTGCAGACCCATGCCTTCAAAGTATTCATAGCTGCCGCCAGAGACTTTGTGGTACGGGTTCTGTGGGTTCTTCTGACGGTCGAAGGAGAAGACGATATCGTCGGCGTTTACGCCACGAGTCGGTTTAAACTCTTTGTTATCCTGCCACTTCACGCCCTGACGCAGATGGAAGGTGTAGGTTTTACCGTCCGGGCTGATGTCCCACTTCTCGGCCAGACCCGGAATCACTTCCGTGGTACCGGTTTTGAATTCAACCAGGCGGTTATAGATAGGTACGGAGCTGGCATCATAGGTGGTACCAGACGTAAAGAGCTGTGGGTTAAAGCCTTCCGGCGAGCCTTCTGAACAATAAACCAGGGTTTTGGCCTGTACGCTGGCAGCAACGGTCATCGCGACCAGGCTGAGGCCCAGCTTCAGCATCCCTGACTTCTTCAAGGAAATACTCATTATTCTGCTCCAATGTGATATGTGTTGTTTTTACCCTTTGCATTGGGTTACACCGCCTGACCTTATTTTTTATTTAACCGGCTGGGTCGATGCATATAGAGGCGAGGGATTCCTTTCACTGGAACATCTGAGTTGCAGTGCGGATTCTCCATGAAATGCCCCTCATGCCGTACAATCTGTCAATAGAATGTGAAAACGTCAATACAGTTAACCGGGATTTGTATTGAAGGTGAGAATGGATGGGCAAAGATTAAAAAAACCCCGAAGCACTATTTTCAGCAGAGAAATTTATGCTATGGGCATCAAGGCAGAGTTATTCACTTAATACTTTGCAACATTCAGTGATTAACAATTAGTCATTATATGAAAAATTTCTTTCGATATGCTGATTATCTGAGCGATTAATGCCGCGAACGTTAAAACGCACAGCTGAAAATGCTGAGGTTACCCATAAGTAGCGCGAAAAAAGATTCGTCTATGCATATAAAAATACAATGGAATATGTCACATAATTGTGAACAAGCAGTGAAAACATAGTTCTTTGCGTGGATAAGAGCAGGCCAGCGGCCCGCTCTCAGAAACCTATGGTTTTACACGAGCCTGACTTCGCTTTTCACTCCAGTTAAACAGCGAGTTGACCAGAATCGCCGTCAACGTCCCCGCCGCCATGCCGTTACCAAACACCATCTGAACGCCTGACGGGAAATTTTGATAAAGCCCCGGCACCAGAATAGGCAGCATGCCCATCGCCAGCCCCATTGCCAGCGCGTAGGTTTTGCCCGGTGTGTGCAATGGTTCACGAGCGATCATATCGATACCAATCACCCCGATAATGCTGAACACAATCACCGCCGTACCGCAAACCACCGGCCCTGGCAGGCAGGTCGCAAGACGAACCAGCGGCGAGAACAGCGCAATAAGAATCAACAGCAGCCCTGCTGCGGCGGTGACATAACGTGATTTGACATTGGTGGTGCGCACCACGCCGATATTTTCGCCGGAGGTAATAATCAGCGATGTTCCGAAGATCCCACCCAGCAGCGACATAACCGCATCGCCGCGAATCGTACGCGGAATCGCTTCACGGACATTTTGCGTAGAATTGACAATCTCCGCCGTAGCAATCGTTTGCCCAGTGGCTTCAGCCATAGAAATTACCGCGTAAATCAGCAACGGCAACGAAGCAGAAAGGTTGAAAATAGGCCAGCCGAAGGGAAACAATTGCGGAACGCTGAACAGCGGGCCGTGGCTGACGCCGCTAAAATCGGAGCTGCCCAGCATCATGCCCAACAGCGTACCGGCAAGCAGACCAAACATCACGGCAAGCTGGCGCAGAATTCCGGTAAAAACCAGCGCGAAAACCAGCGTTATCAGGATTGTTCCCAGCGATAAAATAATGCTGGTCGGGTGAGCGAAATCGGTGCTTCCCGGTTGGCCAATAATCAATCCGCCGTAGAGACGAATCAGGTTTATCGACACCATCAGCAGCATAATGCCGATAATAAAGGGCGGGAAATGGTGCAGACAGCGGCGGAAAATAGGCAACGCCAGAAAGTAGAACAATGACGTTAAGATAACCGCGCCAACGGCCGTCTGGATATTGGTTTGCAGAGCGATTGCGACAAAAATCGCGATCGGCGCGCCGCCGGGCACCATGATAAACGGCAGGCGTGCGCCTACTCCCTTCACGCCCAGGCTTTGCAGAATAGCGCCCAGCCCGCACATCAGAAACGTAGCGCTCAGCACCGAAGCGGTCACCGCATCGGTAAAGTGCAGCGCTTTGGCGATCAGAAAAACGGAAGTGATGGGGGTCGCGGCGACGACCAGTACATGCTGAAGCGCCAGAAGAAAGGTCGTTTGCCAGGGTAATGCGTCGTTGTCCGGCGTGGTAAGGCCAGGTTGCGGCATGATTGCCTCCCGTTAAACATCAAAAAAATGACCGCCAGCACGCGCTGGCGGCAGAGATTATTTCAACCAGGCAATCGCGTCGGCGGCATAGCGATGCGCGCGGAATGCACTGTTCTGTTTTCCGGGAATAATGCCTTTGCTCAGGTGCTCCGGATACTCATTGAAGAACGGAATGATATATTCCCAAACCGTTTCCCCTTCCGGCGTCACTTCAAACAGACGACCAAATGCGGATTCACAGATAAAGGTGTTGCCGTTCGCCAGACGCTGCGCGCTGCCCATATAGGGTGAGAAGAAGGCAGGCGGGAAGATATCGCGATACTGCCAGGTAATGGCATGGGTTTGCGGATTGAACTCCAGCACCGTGGAATGCGGGGAGGTCACACCCGGACGCAGGTTGCCATTGTCAAAAACAAGAATCGACCCATTCTCCATTTCAACCGGGGTATGCTGCTGCGCCACCACTTCCGGCCCCGCGTGCCAGACAACCTTGCCGCTCTCTTTAGAGACGGCAATCACGCCAGATGTCGTACGCAGGCTCATCAGCACCAGGCCATCACGGGTTACCGACAGGCCGTTAATCATCGGCCAGTGGCGACGGTCAAAGATGTCATGAATCGGGAAATCTTCCGGATTCAAATGCTCCCAGGCGCGCCATTCCCAGACCACTTCACCGTCGCGATTGACCTCTTTGACGACGTCGCTCTGAATCACGCCGTCCGGCGCATCACGTCGTGGGTCGCCGCCGGTCACACGGGCAGCGATATCGGCAGGCAGCGGCGACGCGGCGGTATACAGCAGATTACCGTTCGGCAACCACTGCGCATCATGGTGATGGAAGATGTCTTCATAGTGCCAGACGATTTCGTTATCCGGCGTCACTTCGTAGAAATCACCGCCATGCCAGAGATCCCACGCGGGATAGAGATTCGCGGAGGTACGGTGGCTACCGTTATATCCCAGGTTACCGTTAGGCAGCAGCACCGCATCGCGCCCTGCACGTACCGGCAGCTGCCACTGATGCGCCACCTCGCCCTGTTCATCAACCAGATAAACCCGCCCTTCTGCTGTTTGCGGGGCAAAGAGGGTATACCCGCCGAAACTCTTCTCTTTATCGATAAAGGTGAGCCCGGATGGACGGCGTCCAAGCGTAAAAGTCGGATCCTGAGTTAAGTGTGCCACGTAGCCTCCAGATGGATAAATTTGCGTAAAAATACTCCATTAAAACGTTTTAATGAAGAATTTTTTCTGAAAATGCTTATTCATCAGCTGGCAAAGCAACGCAAAAGGTCAGCACAAAAAAGTGTGTTAATCTGTGCAAAAGATTTTGGAGGCTGCAAGCAAATGCCTGCTCAAGAAAAAAAACGCGCAAAGTTGATTGATGTCGCCCGCCATGCCGGCGTGTCGCCAGGGACAGTATCCAATGCGTTGCATAACACGCGCTTTGTCGAACCGGAGACGCGGCGGCGTATTGAAGAGGCGATTGTCGCGCTGAACTACACGCCCAATATCCGCGCCCGACAGCTACGCACCGGCAAAACCAATACCATCGCGCTGCTCTCATCGGTACCGTTAACCATTGCTTCCGGCGCCTCCCGGCTGGGATTTATGATGGAAGTTGCGCTTACTTCCGCCATGATGGCGCTCGAAAAACAGCATGCCTTGATTCTGGTACCACCGGGCGCCAATCCGCTGGATGCGGTCGGCTTCGACGCGGCGATTCTGATTGAGCCGGCGGAAAACGATCCCCAACTACAGGCGCTGGCGCAGGCTGGTATCCCTTGCGTGACCATTGGCCGCACGCCGGGGACCGATACGCCTGTACCATGGGTTGAACTGCATTCGGCGGCTACGGCGCAGATTCTGCTCACACACCTTACGGCTTCCGGCGCCCGTAAATGTGCGCTATTTGTCGGCAACACACGGCGCACATCAACGCTGGAAACTGAAGCGGCTTACCAGCGCTGGTGTGAAGGACGGCAGTCCCCCGTCGTCTACTCACTCAATGAAAGCGACGGTGAAAATGCCGGCTACCGCGCGGCACATCAGCTATTACAGGAACACCCTGACGTTGATGGCGTGCTGGTGCTGATCGATACCTTTGCCAGCGGTGCTGTACGCGCTTTTCAGGAACAGGGCATCGCCATACCGGATCACATGCGCGTGGTTACCCGCTATGACGGCATCCGCGCGCGCGAATCCACGCCGCCACTGACGGCGGTGAATATGCATCTTGATGAGGTGGCGCGCCAGGCCATCACGCTCCTGTTTGCCGTTCTGGCGGGTGAGAAGGTCAGCTACAGTAAGGGCAAAGCGCCGGATCTGGTCGTGCGGGCGTCTACTTCGCGATAAAACACGTAGAAGAGAGCTGAGCTACAGATGCAAAAAAGCCGCTCAGAGAGCGGCTTTTTCTAATTTGGTCGGTGATAGAGGATAACTCGCCACTTCGTGGCTCGCCCTGCGGGCCGTTGCTGAGGCAACGTTCTCTCGCTACGCTCGGGTCGAACCTCTTGCCCCCGGAGGTTCTCATCCTCTTTGCGGACTACAGATGCAAAAAAGCCGCTCATAGAGCGGCTTTTTCTAATTTGGTCGGTGATAGAGGATTCGAACCTCCGACCCCTTCGTCCCGAACGAAGTGCGCTACCAGGCTGCGCCAATCACCGAATGCGGCGCATCTTACTGCTGCGCCCCGCCCTCGTCAATCCCTTATTTAACAAAAGCCCCTTGTTCGGCCAGAAAGCCATCACTGCGCCGATTTTTTCGCCTCGGGGATATGGCACCAGTTGTTGTACTCGTTGATCCCACCGTCCGGAGAAGTGTAACCCAAACAGCCCATAATGGTGTCATAAAGCTCCACGTGGCGTTTCGGCTGCTTCATCGCCGCCTGCTGTTGTAGGTATGCGAACGACTTCGCGTGGTCCGGATTTTCCAGATACTTATCCGACATCCAGACCATCATCGGCACGCGGAACTGCTCCGGCGGCGCCATCTTGCGCGGCGTACCGTGCAGACGTTCGTGATCGTTGATCGACTCGCCATGGTCCGCCGCATAGAAGACGATGGCCTTCTTATCACGTAACTGATCAAAGATGTTGACCAGGAAGTGGTCAACGTAGGTGATCGAGTTATCGTACGAGTTAATCAGCTCCGCTTTGCTGCATTTATCATCCACATTTACGCACTCCGGCGTCCAGCGGGCAAAGCTGCGCGGATAGCGCTGCGTGTAGTTAAAGTGCGAGCCTTTGGTGTGAATGATGATCAGGTGTTTACCGTTAACGCCGGTTCGCGCCAACACGTTTTTCATTTCATCCGCCAGCAGCATATCGTCCACGCTCTTGCCACGGTTACGCGGCTCGGCGCCAATCTGCTCGCGATAGGCAATGTTGTTAGCCATGGTGTTACTGTAGAACCACAGTTCGCTCTGCATCGCCAGCAGGTCACCGGTAAAGCCGAGCTGATGCAGCACCGCAAACACGTTTTGTTCCTTTAGCGTGCGCTGCGGGTTATCGCTCGCCCCGCCCTGCCGGACAAACATGCAGCGTAACGAAAGCTTCGTCGCGGTATCACAGGAATAGCCGCGGAACGCCACCAGATTTTTCTCTTTCTCCAGCTCCGGCGTGGTGTTGCGCGCATAGCCGAACAGTCCCATGTGATCCCAGCGGGTCGTTTCGCCGATGATAAACACCAGGTAGGTGTCATCAATGTCTTTAGGCGCAACGTAGGTAAACTTCTTCGCCGGATCGATCAGATCGCTGGTATCCAGCGATTCATCAACCTGCGTCCAGCCGTACAGGCTTAGCGCAGAGACCCAGTTGCTCGGCAGGTAAGAGTTGGCCAGTACACCGCCATAGCTCGGCAGATCGACCTTTGAAAGGCGTTCGCTCTCTTTCAGGTGGGCTTCCATCAGACGAATGGGCCCCCACACCAGCAGCGCGCAGAGCAGCACAATACCGATACCACGCAGGCGCTGCCCTGACGTCAGCAGTTGATTAAGCAACGTATCCCGCGCCTGGTTAAACCAGATAAAGACCAGCGGGATAATGCTGGTCAGCACCAGCCAGGAAATAAAATGCCAGCCCACCACCTCTTTGGAGAGATCGACATCGGTTGTCATCACCGATGCGATAATCCCGTAGCCAATGACCACATTCAGGTTGGTCATATAATAGCTGGCACCCGCGGAAATCAGCACCACGGCCGTTGCCAGCACCTTCCAAACCGTACGACCTCCCAACGACAGCAGACGCAACAGGAAAAACGTCACCAGCAGCGAACTCACCAGCTCAATGCCGATAAACATCCCTTTCTCGACGCTGAAGTCCGACAAATACCCCTCGAACCGACGAACCAACACGGAATAATTCATAAACCAGCCGATGTATACCGCCAGCAAAAGACTGAGCTTTTGCAGGGACATCGCTTTGATATATCTCATTCGAAAAACCCTGGAAAAAGGGAAAATAAAAAACCAGTTACAAATCACAGCATGAGTAGACTAGTTAATTTATGCGGTATGCCCATGGGGCCGCATTTGCAAGCGCGGTAAGTAGACAACAAGAAAGGGGAAAAGTATTCGCTACGGATGTGATCAGGCCAAATATTTACAAAAATATTTGGCCTGAATCATCTTATTGAGGAGAGTGATAATATTAAGCGTGCGCTTCGTGCAGAATTTCCGTTTTCGGCTGGCGAATGGTGGTAGACAGCGCCAGTGAGATAATCAGCAGGGCGAAGATAACGCAGAAGGTGACGTAGAAGCCGCCAAACAGGGAGGCGATCAGCGAACCGCAGATGCTGCCGATACCAAATCCTAAGTAAATGACGCCGTAGTTTTTCGCCAGGTTGTTCAGGCCGAAGAATTCACTCACCAGCGATGGGAACACGGTGATGGTGCCGCCGAAGTTAAAGGCCACACAGGCAATCGCGGCGAAGAAGGTCATTTCGTTCAGCGGAGCAAACAGCAGCGCAGCCATACCCACCAGCGAGATAATCTGACCAATGGTAATCACGCGGATACGGGCGATTTTGTCAGACAGGATACCCAGCACCAGACGGCCGCTCAGGTTGGCAATCGAGATAACGGTGACGGCGTTTGCCGCAGTCGCCAGATCCAGATGCACCATCCCCTGTGCGATGTCTTTGGCAACACCAATCACATACAGGCCGCTCATGCAGGCGGTCAGGAACATCACGGCCAGCATCCAGTACTGCGGTTTACGCATCGATTCCGCCAGCGTGAAGTCATTTTCCATCACGCCGTTATGTTTCTGGACTTCCTGATTCGGCGCATCTTTCATCAGCATCGCGCCGAAGACGATCATCACCAGCACGATCGCGCCCCAAATCATAAAGGTTTTTTCCAGCCCGACGCTCGCCAGCAGCTGGCTGTCGATAAATTTGAAGCCAAGGCTGCCCAAACCGTAGGAGCCGATGGCAAAGGCGGAAATCAGCCCCTTACGTTCCGGGAACCATTTCACGCAGTTGGAGAGCGTCAACAGATAGCCAGCGCCATCGGCCAGACCGACGATGATACCGGCGCTCAGCCACAACATCATCAGGCTGTTCGCATGCGCGGTCAGGAGGAAACCCAGCCCCAGCATCACGCCGGAAGCGATGGTCACGCGTTTAACGCCAAAGCGTTCCTGCAGTTTACCCGCCACGGAAGAAGAGAGCGCCAGACCCAGGCTGAGTAGACCAAAGGAGAACGCTACCTGGCTGACCGTCGCGTCCAGTTTGCTGGACAGCGCGCTGTTGAACAGGCTCCAGGTGTAAACAGAACCTAAGGCGAACTGGGTAATAATGGTGCCGAACAATGTCAGCCAGCGGGTGTGATTTTTAGTTGCAGCGTTCATGATGAAGATGCCTTCTTGAATTAACTGCTGCCAACGATAACGAAGTTAACATTTTCGTTGGTTCAAAAAGGCATGAAATGCATTGAGGATGGAATGAAATGCATCAGCGGTGGAATGAATGACATTGAAAAAATGATTCCGCCGCTGAATATATTGCATGATTAGAAGCGCGCGCTGACGCCCATGGTATACAGATAGTTTGCGCCAGCCGCCATATTATCCGCCTGCGAGAGCGCGGCGTAAGCCGCCAGATGTGAATTCAGTAACATATCTGCGCCCACGGTCACATCCACCCAGTTGCCGTCCTGCGTCGTGGTCGGCATCCGATTCAGGCCAGATTGCGCTTTCCACTGATTCTCGCCGAACTGCTGGTTATAGCTGACCTGCGCCCACGGGCGAATGCCCAACCACAGATGCGAATCCACGCGCCACCCGAGCGTGCTCACGCTCGCATGCCAGAGCGGGTCGGTTTGCGCACCGGCGCTGGCGGTATCGCCAAATTCATTCCACATAAAGCCCGGAGAGCCATCATAGTGCCACGTCGCTACCGGCCCGGTGGTCATGCTCTCCGTCAGCGGGAAATTCCAGCCAACGCTCATTGTTTTGCTCACATCCAGCGGCGTCGCGTCCGGGACATTCATATTCAATCCCACGCCAATTTGCATGGCGTCGATACGTTCCGCCAGAATGTCATTGTACCGCGGTTGGTGATCGCTATCCCATGTATAGCGCTCGGCAGTATTACTTTGTGAGTCAGTCACGATATATTCCTGTTGCCAGGCATTCGCGTGTGGCGATACTAACATCCACACAAAAACCGACGCTGGCGCAACACATCGCCAAAGGCCATTGCATTTCTTATTATTCATTAAGTGACTCCAGAAAGAGCCAATTTTGGCAGTTATTGTTATGTTTTTAGGGATAAAGATCCCTGTATTAACTATTGTCTCTTTATGACAGGCGTCAAGCGAAGTGCAGGGTTTTATTATTATGCGTGCGTGATCGACAAAAACAGGGAGAAACAAATGCAGCGCTGTGGTTGGGTAAGCCAGGATCCGCTTTACATTGAGTATCACGATACCGAATGGGGCGTCCCCCAAAGAGATAACCAGAAACTGTTCGAGATGATCTGCCTCGAAGGCCAGCAGGCCGGACTGTCCTGGATAACCGTGCTGAAAAAACGTGAAAACTATCGTCGAGCCTTCCACCATTTCGACCCGGTAAAGGTCGCCGCCATGACCGAAGAAGACGTCGAGCGGCTGGTGCTGGACGCCGGGATCATCCGCCACCGGGGTAAAATTCAGGCCATTATTGGCAACGCCCGCGCCTACCTGGCGATGGAGGCCAACGGTGAATCATTCAATGACTTCGTGTGGTCGTTTGTGAATCACACACCGATCGTGACTCAGGCCACGACGCTTGGCGAAATCGCGACGTCAACGCCCGCTTCCGACGCGCTGTCAAAAGCGCTGAAAAAACGGGGTTTTAAATTCGTGGGCACCACCATCTGTTATTCCTTCATGCAAGCCTGCGGGCTGGTCAACGACCACGTAACCACCTGCTTCTGCCATCCTGGAGTTAAGCATGATCAGAAAATGGAACACTAAGCAATTCGACCCTTTACTTGAACTGTGGCTAGAAAGCACCACCTTTGCGCATCCGTTTATTAACGCCCAGTACTGGCAGGAGAGCTTAAGCATTGTGCGCGATACCTACCTTCCCGCCGCCGAAACATGGGTGTGGGAAGACGAGCAGCGGCTGCAAGGATTCGTCAGCGTCATTGAATCGCGCTTTGTCGGCGCGCTATTCGTTGCACCAGAGGCCATCCATCAAGGCATCGGTCGTTCGCTGATCAACGTGGTGAAGCAGCACTTTTCCGACCTCAGCCTCGAGGTGTATCAGAAAAACAGCCGGGCGGTGAATTTCTACCACGCGCAGGGTTTTCGTATTGAAGACAGCGCGTGGCAGGAGGAGACCCGGCATCCCACGTGGATTATGCGTTGGCAGGCGGATCAAACGCCGTTAGCGTAAGCGCCGGTCCATCATATTTCTCGACCCATGCCAGCGCCGTATTACCGGCGCAGCCATTCCCCAGCCGCGAGCTGGGGATATCTTTGGTCAGTACGTTCACCGCACCGTTTTTGCAAATTCCGCCTTTCTCGTGTGCGAAATCAGGCCACGCACCTTCGTGCAGGCACATCACGCCGGGCTTAATACCGTCACTGACTACCGCACCAGCCAGCACCTGCCCCCGGTGGTTCCAGACGCGGACCAGGTCGCCATCGGCAATCTGGCGCATCTTCGCATCCTGCGGATGAAGGGTAATTGGTTCACATCCCGCCACCGCATAACGTTCACGCAGAGAAGTATGGTTAAGCTGACTGTGCAGACGATGCGCCGGATGCGCAGACAGTAGTTGGAGCTGACCAGGCTGCGCGTTGCCATGCCACTCATCCGGCGCCAGCCACATCGGGTGCGGCGGACAGTCGGCATACTGGAAGCTGGCAATACGCTCGGAGTAAATTTCGATTTTGCCGCTCGGCGTTTTCAGCGGATTGGCCTGCGGATCGGCGCGGAAGGCAGCAAAGCGAACAAAATCCGCGTTCTGCTCGCTTTCCGGCATTTCAATCAGCGCGTTATCCTGCCAGAAACGCTCAAACGGCGGCAGCGTCACCTGCTGGCTCGCGCCGCGTTGAGCGGCGATTCGGTAGAAGGTCTCCAGCCACTCCAGCTCGCTTTTCCCTTCGGTAAAGCGCGCCCGACCGCCCTGCTCCCACCGCTCTGACAGGTCGGCAAACACCGTAAAGTCGTCACGGGCTTCATCGCGTGGCGGCACAACCTGCTTCATCGGCACCAGGTGCTGGTTGCTGTAGTCGCCGGTCATGGTCAGATCGTTGCGCTCAAACGAGGTGGTGGCGGGCAGAACGATATCCGCGTGCCGCGCCGCTGCCGTCCAGTTGCATTCAGAAATCACGACCAATTCTGGCTTTTGCCAGGCGCGAATCAAGCGGTTGGTATCCTGATGATGGGTAAAGTTGGCGCCGCCCGCCCACCAGACAAAGCGAATGTCTGGAAAGTGGCGATCCATACCATTGTGCTGATACGGCGCACCGGGGTTTTCCAGCGCTTCGACAATGCGTGCGACCGGGATTTTATCGACCGCATCGACGCCGCCCGGTACCGTGCCCTGCATCGAAGCCAGTACCGCCGCGCGCCGCGTCGGGTTGCCGCCGTTGGCGAAATGATAAGACAGCCCAAAGCCGCCGCCCGGCGTACCAATCTGCCCTAGCATTGCCGCCAGCGTAACCAGCATCCAGTGCTTTTGCTCGCCGTACTGCTGACGCTGCATTCCCCAGCCAGACATCAACATAGTGGTATTTTTATGGAACAATTCTGCCAGTTCGCGAATTTTATCGGCATGAACACCACAAATTTTTGCTGCCCACTCGGCAGTTTTTGCTTCGCCATCGCTTTCGCCCAACAGATATTGGGCAAATCTCGGGAAACCTACGGTATATCGCGATAAAAAGTCGCTATCGTGCCAGTTATTGATCAGCAGCGTGTGGGCGATGCCGAGCATCAACGCCACGTCGGTGCCCATATGCGGCGCTATCCACTCCATCGACTCGCCAAAGAAGTCGACGGTTTCCGAACGCATGGGATCGATACAGATCAGTCGTTTACCGCTCTGGCGCAGCTGTTCAAAATAAGGCAACCCCTGCTCGTCGGAAGCATTCCAGGCTATTTTCAGCGTATTCAGTGGGTTAGCACTCCATAGCACCACCACGTCGGTGTGCTCCAGCACCATTGGCCAGCTGGTTTGCTGCTGATACACCTCATTCCCACCCACCACATGCGGCATGATTGCCTGCGCGGCCCCGGTCGAATAATCCCCCAGATGGCCGGTGTAGCCGCCCGCCAGGCTCATATAGCGCTGTAGCAACGTCGCCGCCTTGTGCAATACGCCGTTAGAACGCCAGCCGTAGGAGCCGGCAAAAATCGATGCCGGGCCATAGGTTTCACGAATACGCCGATGCTGGCGATCGATTAGCGTGAGCGCTTCATCCCAGCTTACCCGCACAAATTCATCCTGCCCGCGTGTGCCTTGAGGGCTATCCGGCGATGCCAGGAAGCCTTTTCGCACCATGGGGTAACGCACACGGGTTTTGCTGTGTACCTGATCGCGCACCACGCTTTGCAGCGAATTGGTAAACGACGTCTGTAGCGCCCCGCGTGAAGAGAGCACCTGCTCGCCGTCGGTCTCGACAAGCATGGGGCCCCAGTGGGCTGCGGTTAAAACGGTATAGGGAGAAGATGACGTAGACAAATGGGCGCTCCTGCAGGTGGTGTCGGTTATGTTTTGCGCCATTCAATGTTACTTACAAATTTCAGAGAGTTCCCAAGAATTTTCAGCTATTTCGCCAGTCATAATGACGCGCCACGGTCGCTGTGGCGAAAAATAAGAATGTCATTAAGGAATTAAGATGAAAAAACGTGTATTTGCGATTGCTGCCATCGTCAGCGGCGCGCTGGCGATATCAGGCTGCACCACAAACCCTTACACCGGCGAGCGCGAAGTGGGTAAATCCGGCATCGGCGCGGGCATTGGCTCTCTGGTGGGCGCGGGCGTTGGCGCGCTCTCGTCTTCCAAGAAAGATCGCGGTAAAGGCGCGCTGATCGGTGCAGCCGCAGGTGCGGCGCTCGGCGGCGGCGTTGGTTACTACATGGATGTGCAGGAAGCGAAACTGCGCCAAAAAATGCAGGGAACCGGCGTCAGCGTCACCCGTAACGGTGACAATATCGTGCTGAATATGCCAAATAACGTCACTTTCGACAGCTCCTCTGCCACCCTGAAACCGGCAGGCGCCAACACCTTAACCGGCGTAGCCATGGTACTGAAAGAGTATGAAAAAACGGCGGTGAACGTTGTCGGCTATACCGACAGCACCGGTAGCCAGCAGCTCAACATGAAGCTGTCTCAGCAGCGCGCCGACTCGGTAGCCAGTTCGCTGATCACCCAGGGTGTCGCCGCTGCACGCGTGCGTACCACCGGTATGGGACCAGCGAATCCTATCGCCAGCAACAGCACCGAAGAAGGCAAAGCGCAGAACCGTCGCGTAGAAATTACCTTAAGCCCGATGCAGTAATCTCATCGCCGGGTGGCCTCTCCACCCGGCAAAATACTTGATTAGACAGATTTTCGCGCTAAGGTGTTGTCACTTTCAGGCGAGAGACCTTCCCATGGCAAAATCAGCGCGCCCCACCATCAGCGATGTGGCAAAAGCGGCGAAAACCGGCAAAACCAGCATTTCCCGTTACCTTAACGGCGAGAAGCATCTGCTCTCCGACGCGCTGCTGGCCCGCATTGAAGCCGCCATTGCCGAGCTCGACTATCGCCCAAGCCTGATGGCCCGCAGCCTGAAGCGCGGTCGTACCCGCCTGATAGGCCTGATCATTGCCGATATCACCAACCCCTACTCCGTCAACGTGCTCAGCGGCATTGAAGCCGCCTGCCGCGAAAAAGGCTTCACCCCGCTGGTGTGTAACACCAATAACGAGGTGGACCAGGAGCTGCACTATCTTGATCTGCTGCGTAGCTATCAGGTCGAAGGGATTGTCGTCAACGCCGTCGGCATGCGTGAAGAGGGGCTGCAACGTTTGCAGCAGTCCGCGCTACCGATGGTGCTAATCGACCGTAAAATTCCGGACTTCGCCTGCGACGTGGTCGGGCTGGATAACACTCAGGCCGCTACCACCGCCACTGAACACCTGATTGAGCAAGGATTTGAGGCGCTGCTGTTCCTCAGCGAACCGCTAGGCACCGTTAACACCCGGCGCGAACGCCTGAGCGCCTTCCGCGCCACGCTGGCCCGCTATCCCGGCGTCGTCGCCGAAAATGCCGAAGTGCCGCTGGCAGAAAACGCTCAGCTTGATAACACGCTGCGCCAGTTCCACCAGCAGCACCGCGGAATGCGTAAAGCGGTGATCTCCGCCAACGGCGCGCTGACCCTTCAGGTTGCACGTTCGCTCAAACGCATCGGCTTGAATTGGGGTAGCGACATCGGCCTGCTGGGGTTTGACGAACTGGAATGGGCCGAACTGGCGGGCGTGGGCATTACCACTCTCAAGCAGCCGACCTGGCAGATTGGCTACGCCGCCGTAGAGCAGGTGGTGCGCCGCATTGAAGGAGCGGCGGATGCCATTCATGAGCAGGTCTTTTCCGGCGAGCTGATCGTGCGTGGTTCCACGGCCCGTTAATCTTCCTTCGTGATGGCGATCATAAATTCAGCACGGTGAGATTTTCTTTGGAACCGATTCCATCTAGCGTATTAGACATAGCGTTAGATTCGGAGTCCCTATGCAAAGAAAAATTATGGTGGTCACCGCCGCTTATGGCCACGACGCAGTACGCAGCGCAGGCGGGCAAGCCGCCATGTTGCCCATCATCGCCGCTGCCGGGGCTGATGGCGTAGAAATCCGCCGCGAGATGTTTACCTCCGCAGAGCTTCAGGCGCTGCCCGCGCTGGCATCAGCGATTCAATCATCCGGCCTGCAGGCCTGTTACTCCGCGCCTGAAGCGCTGTTTATGGCCGATGGTTCTCTTAATCCTCAGCTCCCCGCTTTGCTTCAGGAAGCCGCCACGCTGCGTGCGCTGTGGCTGAAAGTGTCGCTGGGCCACTTTCACCATACCGAGTCGTTCAACACGCTACGCGACTGGCTGGCAAGCAGCGGCATGAAGCTGGTGGTCGAGAACGATCAAACGGCCTGTGGACGCCTGCCGCCAATGCAACGTTTCAACGCCGCCTGCCATATGCAGAAACTTCCCGTACAGCTCACGTTCGATATGGGCAACTGGCTGTGGGTCGGCGATACGCCGGAAAATGCGGCGGAGCAGTTGGCGCCGTCCGTTGGTTATATTCACGTTAAAGCCGCCGTGCCGCATCACGACAGCTACCGCGCGGTTCCGCCTGATGAGGCCGATGCCCGCTGGCTGGCGCTGCTAAACCAGCTACCGATTGATGTGCCGCGTGGCATTGAGTTTCCGCTGGAAGGGGCCGACCTGGCTGCGGTTACCCGCCGCTACGTCGAACTATTACGTAAGGAGTAAGCGATGAAACATTCCCTGGATGTCATCACCATCGGCGAAGCGATGGCGATGTTTGTGGCGACGCAGACCGGCGACGTGGCCGACGTGGAGCATTTTATCAAGCGCGTGGCGGGAGCAGAGCTGAACGTGGCCACCGGTCTGGCGCGCCTGGGGCTGAAGGTGGGCTGGGTCAGCCGCGTGGGTAACGATAGCTTTGGCCGCTTTGTCCTTAACTCGCTGAAAAAAGAGGGTATTGATGCTTGCGGCGTCACCATCGATCCACAGCATGCAACCGGCTTTCAGCTAAAATCTAAAGTCGAAAATGGAACCGATCCCATTGTGGAATACTTCCGCAAAGGCTCCGCAGCCAGCCATCTCTCCGTTGCCGATTATCACGATGATTACTTCGCCAGCGCCCGCCATCTGCACTTAAGCGGCGTGGCGGCAGCGCTCTCCGCCAGCTCTTATGCGCTGCTGGACCACACGGCCCGCACGATGAAAGCGCAGGGTAAAACCCTCTCTTTCGACCCGAACCTGCGTCCGGTGCTGTGGAAAAGCGAAGCGGAAATGGTGGAGAAACTCAACCAGCTTGCGTTCCAGGCTGACTGGGTTTTACCCGGCTTGAAAGAAGGCATGATTTTAACCGGACAGCAGACGCCGGAAGGCATCGCCGATTTCTATCTCAATCAGGGGGTGAAAGCGGTGGTGCTGAAAACGGGCGCTGACGGTGCCTGGTACAAAACAGCCTCCGGTGAACAGGGCAACGTTGCCCCGGTAAAAGTGGATAACGTGGTCGACACCGTCGGTGCCGGGGACGGTTTTGCCGTCGGCGTCATCAGCGCGCTGCTGGAAGGCCGTTCGCTGCATCAGGCCGTCACCCGAGGCAATAAAATTGGCGCGCTGGCCATTCAGGTCCAGGGCGACAGTGAAGGTTTACCCACGCGTGAAGCGTTAGGCGAATAACGTCACGTTACGATAGTGCCACCCTGTACCCTACATACAGCGGCGGCGAAGCGACAATAGAGGCAGGCCTATGAACAGCTCAACAAACGCAGCAAAACGTTGGTGGTACATCATGCCGATCGTGTTTATCACGTACAGCCTGGCGTACCTTGACCGCGCGAACTTTAGTTTCGCCTCCGCCGCCGGGATCACCGAAGATCTGGGTATTACCAAAGGGATCTCCTCCCTGCTGGGCGCCCTGTTCTTCCTCGGCTACTTCTTCTTTCAGATTCCCGGCGCTATCTACGCCGAGCGTCGCAGCGTACGTAAGCTCATCTTTACCTGCCTGGTGCTGTGGGGCATCTGTGCCTCGCTGACCGGGATGGTCACCAATATTCCGGCGCTGGCGGCAATTCGCTTTATTCTCGGCGTCGTCGAGGCCGCCGTCATGCCTGCCATGCTGATTTACATCAGCAACTGGTTTACAAAGTCGGAACGCTCACGCGCCAACACGTTTCTCATCCTCGGCAACCCGGTTACGGTACTGTGGATGTCGGTAGTGTCGGGTTACCTGATTCAGGCGCTCGGCTGGCGCGAGATGTTTATTATTGAAGGCTTCCCGGCGGTTATCTGGGCCTTCTGTTGGTGGGTGCTGGTAAAAGATAAGCCCTCACAGGTCGGCTGGTTGAACGAATCGGAAAAAGCCGCGCTTCAGGCGCAACTGGAACGCGAACAGCAGGGAATTAAGGCCGTTCGCAACTACGGTGAGGCCTTCCGTTCGCGTAACGTGATTCTGCTGTGCATGCAGTATTTTGCCTGGAGCATCGGGGTCTACGGTTTCGTTCTGTGGCTGCCATCGATCATCCGCAGCGGCGGCGCGAACTTAGGGATGGTCGAAGTGGGCTGGCTCTCTTCCGTGCCGTATCTGGCCGCCACGGTGGCGATGATCGTGGTGTCCTGGGCTTCTGATAAATTGCAGAACCGCCGCCTGTTCGTCTGGCCGCTGCTGCTACTTGCCGGTTTTGCCTTTATCGGCTCCTGGGCCGTCGGGGCCGATCACTTCTGGCTTTCTTATATTCTGCTGGTGATTGCCGGTGCCGCAATGTACGCCCCTTACGGCCCGTTCTTCGCCATCATTCCTGAGATGCTGCCGCGCAACGTCGCAGGCGGTGCAATGGCGCTGATTAACAGCATGGGCGCACTGGGTTCATTCTTCGGCTCGTGGTTCGTTGGCTATCTCAACGGCGCTACCGGCAGCCCGTCGGCATCATACATTTTTATGGGGATAGCGCTTTTTGCCTCAGTATGGCTAACTTTGATTGTTAAGCCTGCTCATAATCAACCGCTACCCGTTGGCGCACGCCACGCTTAAATTTTAACTCACGGAGATTCGCATGAAGCCGTCCATTATTCTCTATAAAGCGTTACCTGACGATTTGCTACGTCGCCTGGAAGAACATTTTTCCGTTACCCAGGTACCTAACCTACGCCCGGAGACGGTGGCGCAACACGCTCAGGCATTCGCCAACGCGGAAGGCCTGCTGGGCTCAAGCGAAGCCGTCAATACCGCCCTGCTGGAGAAGATGCCGAAGCTTCGCGCGACGTCCACCATCTCCGTGGGCTACGATAATTTTGACGTCGAGGCGCTTAACGCCCGTCGCGTGCTGCTGATGCACACGCCGACGGTGCTGACCGAAACGGTCGCCGACACGGTAATGGCGCTGGTACTCAGCTCCGCTCGTCGTGTGGTCGAAGTGGCCGAGCGCGTGAAAGGCGGTGAGTGGACGAAGAGCATCGGTCCGGACTGGTTTGGCATCGATGTGCACCATAAAACGCTGGGGATTGTCGGCATGGGCCGCATCGGGATGGCGCTGGCACAGCGTGCCCATTTCGGCTTCAATATGCCGATTCTTTACAACGCACGCCGTCGCCACGAGCAGGCAGAGGAGCGTTTCAACGCTCGCTACTGCGACCTCAACACGCTGCTGGATGAAGCCGATTTTGTCTGCCTGATCCTGCCGCTGACCGATGAAACGTACCATCTGTTCGGCGCCGAGCAGTTTGCGCGCATGAAGTCCTCCGCTATCTTTATCAACGCGGGGCGTGGCCCGGTGGTCGACGAGAAGGCGCTGATCTCCGCGCTGCGTAACGGCGATATCCACGCCGCAGGGCTGGACGTCTTCGAGCAGGAACCGCTGCCGGCCAGCTCCCCGCTGCTGAAGATGCCCAACGTCGTCGCCCTGCCGCATATTGGCTCCGCAACGCACGAAACCCGCTACAACATGGCGGCCTGCGCGGTCGATAACTTGATTGATGCGCTGCAAGGGAAGGTAGAGAAGAACTGCGTGAACCCGCAGGTTGCGGGATAAAACGACACAGCCCGGCGGGTGCCGGGCTGTCATTATGCTTATTTCGTGGCGTTTACTGCTGCCGTCCATGCCTGGCTAAAGGCCTGGTGCTGCGCGGCTAGCGGGCCAATCAGCGCGTTATACTGGCTTGCCTGCTGTGACGTCGGGAACTGAATACCGTTCGCCACAAAACTCACCTGCGTACCTTGCTGAGCAACAAAGTCGCCAACCTGCACCAGCTGCTGGGTGAAGACCTGCGCGGCAGGGATCAGCGGCTCCAGCGCTTGCGACGGGGCGGTAACCACTTTGCTATAGACCTGATCGAAGACCGGCTTCAGATCGTCCGCCTGCTTCAGCGCAGCGTGTGCGGCATCGGCCTGCATTTTGGCGTTTTGCAGCTGCTGGCTCAGTACGCCCAGCGAACCATTTGCCTGACGCAGCGGCTCGCGCTGGGTCATGTAATCCTGCGGTACGCGAATAGCGTTCACGCTGTCAACAACCGGGCGCAGACCCGCGTCCATCGCCTGACTTACCTGCTGTGAATAGCCATAAATGACGGCGTAGTCGGACACAAACGGACCGAATTGTTTTTTCTGGTCAGCGGTCAGCGTTGGCAGGCGTTCACCGCCACGCATTACTGTATTCTGCAGGAAATCGACGAATGCTTTACGCTGATCGCCTTCCTTATCAAAACACCCACTCAGGCTAACAACCATCAACAACGCCGCAACAGGCGCAAACCAGCGAGAGCAGGACTTTCCTGTCGCCATTTTCTTACTCCTTCAGCCAAAAAAAGCGCAAACCGGCACACGCGTGCCTAACGGTGACAAGGATAGTCCAGAGCCGCGTCGCAAGATACCTTTTTCATACGTTCCCCCGCCGTTCTGTAGAAATGTTAACAACCTGTTGCATCCATCACATTTATGACAATGAAATCAGATAAGAGAAAGCACTCTAATATAATGATATTAAATCATTTTTTGTTAAATCAGCGTTTCCTCGAGAGCATAGGGAACGATAATCGCACACTTCCGCCGGGCGGTACGTTGTGGGAAGGCCGGGTAAGTGATTTGATTAAATGAACGATTAACGACAATACGTTCGATAATCGCCCAAACACCTCATTACCCGTGAGAGAGACAAGAGGATAAACCCGCTCTCTGACAACGCTTAGCAGGAATTACCGCATGACAACACAGACAACAACGGATATTCAGGCTTTTATCAACCGCCATCCTTTCTCAAAGTATCAGTGGATGATTCTGGTGCTGTGCTTTGTGACCGTCGCCATGGATGGGTTTGATACCGCCATTATCGGCTTTATTGCCTCTGACCTGGTACAAGAATGGGGCGTGCAGAAGTCCGATCTCGGCCCCGTGATGAGTGCCGCGCTGGTTGGTCTCGCCGTGGGCGCATTAACCGCAGGCCCAATGGCTGACCGTATCGGCCGTAAAAAAGTGCTGGTCCTGTCCATTCTGGTTTTTGGCGGCTTCAGTTTGATTACCGCGTTCGCCACCTCGCTGACGCAGCTGACCATCCTGCGTTTCTTAACCGGCCTGGGGCTGGGGGCGGCAATGCCTAACGCCGCGACGCTGATGAGCGAATACGCACCCGAACGCCGTCGCGCGCTGCTGGTGAACCTGATGTTCGTCGGTTTCCCGATTGGCTCCTCAATGGGCGGCTTTATCTCCGCATGGTTGATCCCACACTATGGCTGGCAGAGCGTGCTGATTCTCGGTGGCATGATGCCGCTGGCGCTGGCCGTAGCGCTTATTTTCCTGCTGCCGGAGTCCGCGCGTTATCTGGCGGTAAAAAATCAGCCTCAACAGCAGATTGCCCGCATTTTGCGCCGCATCGCGCCGCTGCCTGACAACACGTACTTTGTGTTACAGGAGGTCGGCCAGGTGAAAGAGCAGTCCGCGCTGGGCGTGATTTTCTCCCCACGCTACCTCGTAGGCACCATCATGCTGTGTCTGACCTACTTCATGGGGCTGCTGATTTTCTATCTGCTGACCAGCTGGCTGCCGCTGCTGATCCGCGAAACCGGCGCGACCCTGAGTCAGGCTTCGGTCATTACCGCTCTGTTCCCGCTGGGTGGCGGTATTGGCGTGCTGGTACTGGGCGCGCTGATGGACAAAATTAACCCCAATAAGGTGGTGGCAGTAGGGTATCTGCTGACCGGCGTTTTTGTCTGCCTGGTGGGTTTCTCAACCAGCAGCCTGGTCCTGATGGGCGTGATGGTGTTTATCGCTGGCACCATCATGAACGGCGCGCAGTCGTCAATGCCCGCGCTTGCCGCCGGGTTCTACCCAACGCAGGGGCGCGCTACCGGCGTCGCCTGGATGCTGGGGCTGGGTCGCTTCGGGGGGATTCTTGGCGCCTTCAGCGGCGCATTCCTGATGCAGGCCGAGCTGTCCTTTAAAACCATTTTCGCCCTGCTGGCTATCCCGGCGGTGCTGTCCGCGATTGCGCTGATGATCAAACACGTAGCCAGTAAACATCAGCAGAATCAAGGTGCCAGCGGCCCGGCATCGCTGCCGAAGTCGGCGCAAAAAGCCTAATTCTTGCCCCGGCAGCCAGCCTGCCGGGGTCTCATGACGTTTTTTTACAAACGCTCATATAAGCCTAAGTCTACCTATTTATCAGTATATTAGCGTGAACTCGATCGCCGAACATTCCCGGTCCGTTGAAAAATATGGGCAGATAACGTTTGCTTTTGAGGTCTGAAGTATGCGTTAATGCCTCCACGGTTTGACATACAGACCACAAAGCAGTTGAGTAAAGCAGTTCCCTTCAAGGTTATCCATTGGTACCCCTCGTAGCGACATTTCCTTTACGCTTTAAATTCTGTAAAGCATGCCATATCGCCGTAAGGCTCAATTAATTTCTAAAGGTAATTTCTATGTCCGGTAAAATGACTGGTATCGTAAAATGGTTCAACGCTGACAAAGGTTTCGGCTTCATCACTCCTGACGATGGTTCTAAAGACGTGTTCGTACACTTCTCTGCTATCCAGAACGATGGCTACAAATCCCTGGACGAAGGTCAGAAAGTTTCCTTCACCATCGAAAACGGCGCTAAAGGCCCGGCAGCTGGCAACGTAACTTCTCTGTAAGTTCACGCCGCTAAGAATTATAAATCCCTGCCTTATGGCGGGGATTTTTTTATTTATAACGTCGTAAAAACCCAGCCGCTCTCTTGCCACGTCAGGCTGTGTGTCAGCCGCAACCCCTGTAAAAACGCTTCATCGTGCGACGCCACAATCATCGCGCCGGGAAACCCCGCTAACGCCGCCTCAATCGCCTGCACCGATGCCAGATCGAGATGGTTGGTGGGCTCATCCAACAGCAAAAGCTGCGTCGATGCCCGACGCCACAACACACAAGCCAGCGCCGCCTTTAAGCGTTCGCCGCCGCTCAGCGTCGCCAGCGGCAGATTAACCTTATCTGCGCCCAGTTGAAGCTGTGCCAGCCGGGTCCGCAGCGCGCCCTCCTCTAATGGCGTCTCCCCCGCCCGCAGATGGGCCATAACCGACAAAGAGAGATCCAGTTGAGTAAGATGTTGATCCAGCCAGGCGGCGTTGACCGATAGCTGATAACACCCGCTCAGCGGTGACGCCAGCCCCATCAGCGTTTTCAGCAACGTCGTTTTTCCACAACCGTTGGGGCCACGAAGCGCCACACGCATCGGGCCGTCCAGCCGCCAGTTGAGAGGCGGAGTCGACGAATGAGCCAACTGCATCGACTCCAGCACCAACACCTGCTTGCTCGCCGCCACCTGACTTCCAGGTAGGGTAAACATGACCGGGGCGTCGTCTTCCACACGCTCTCGCGCCTGTGTCACCGCATCATTAAGCGCCACATGTTGCTGCCGATGCTGATTGAGCAACGTGCCTGGCCTTTCGCGTGCCGCGCCTTTGTACTTTACGCGTTCAAAAGAAGCGATATTCAGGCTATCTACGGTACGCAGGGTTTTCGCCGAACGCCGCTGGCAATCATCATGCTCCTTTTGCAAACGCGCCCGAACGCGACGCCGTTCGGTCCGGGCATGATCCAGCGCCGCACTCGCCGCCGCCTGTTCAGTATCACGCTGTTGCTGATAATCCGCATAGTTGCCGCCGTAGCTGCGTAGGGCCGAAGCCGTCAACTCAAGGATACGCGGCATTCGTGCCAGCAGTTCGCGATCGTGACTGGCGATAAGCGCACCGCCTCGCCACTCATCAAGCTGGCGGTAAAACCACTCGCGCCCGGAGCGATCGAGGTGGTTGGTCGGTTCATCGAGGAGTAAAGAGTCCGCCCCCGAGGTAAACGCCGCACAAAGCAGCGCTTTCACCCGTTCGCCGCCGCTGAGCGAAATCGCAGGACGCATCGGGTCAAAGCCGCCCAGCCCCGCCGCCTGAAACGCGGTGTTCAGGCGGTCGGACAGATCCCAATAGCCATCGAGTAGCTCAACATCTTCGGCCTGCCCGTTGCCGCTCGCCATACGCTGCAACGCGGCAAAGTGCATGTCATAGCCGAGCAGCGTAGACAGCGTCGTCTCAGCGGTTATGACATGTTGCTGCGCCACATATGCCCATGAAGAGAGCGACTCAATATGTCCCTCAGAAGGGAGTTCTTTACCCGCCAGCAGGCGCAGTAAACGGGTTTTACCCACGCCGTTACGCCCGACCAAGCCGCACCGCGACCGCTCCAGCGACAGATTCAGCGGGCCAAAAAGAGTATCGCCCGTCGCTAACTGACAGGTGACTTGATGCAAAATAAAAGAAGGGGATTGCGCACAATGGGCCATAAGCACTCCTGAGTGAAATCAATAACCCCCCTGCCCGCAGCATGTGCCCGGCAAGGATTCGAATTCAGCAGGTGTGTTTGTCCATTTTCAGTGTGCCTCAGTGAGACGAGGGATTCGTCGCGGCAAAGGATAAACGTATTGCCCGGTGGATTTCAAGACTATTTTTTACTCAGCATGCGACGCCGAAAGAAAAAAGCCTCCCGCATGCAGGAGGCTTTTATATTATTTAGCTCAATCTAATCGGGTACATTGAGAATGCATCACACCGTCAGAATGGCGGGGATAATCCCCGCCATAAGCCCTTACTGTTTAATATCGCAGGCTAAAGATGCCGCTAATTCAGTATGGCCTTGCTTAATATGCAATTCACATAATGAATCACGAACCATCCAGGTAAATAATAGAATAGTGAGACATATCACTATTAAACTATACAACATAGATTTTTGCGGCATCCATCGCCTCCTGTGTTGATTTTCAACAAGTAAGAGGCTACCCTTATGGTGTCTATGCATAGAGGCGGCCTCATTCTGATTTAGAGTCAGGTGGGGCTTTTCTCTGTTTGCCTTTCGATGAATACCTGAGACAAACAGTCTCAAGCACCCACCGGTATTTTACCTTAAAATAAGCGCTGACTTATTTTTATGTATTCCTAAAATATTTCCCATTTATCAATGTAATAATATTTAATATAGACCAGACCATTATTAATGGTTCACGCAATAAAACAGCAGATATAAAAAAACCTGCCGTCTGGCAGGTTTTTATTTAACGCTTTCGTGTTACTGGAGCAGCGAAATATCCGCTACCTGCAGGAACAATTCGCGCAGTTTGGAGAGCAACGTCAGACGGTTGATACGCACGTCTTTGTCGTCGGCGTTGACCATCACGTTCTCGAAGAAGGTGTCTACCGGCTCACGCAATGACGCCAGTTCAATCAACGCTTCCTGATAGCGACCTTCGGCAAAATACGGCTGAAGCTTGTCGCGCAGCACCACCAGGTGGCCCGCCAGCTTAATTTCCGCCGCATCTTTCAGTACGGAGGCGTGAACGATATCGTTCAGCGTCTCGTCAGATTTCGCCAGAATGTTCGATACGCGCTTGTTGGCCGCAGCCAGCGCAGAAGACTCTTCCAGAGTACGGAAGTGAGACACCGCCTTCATACGCGCATCAAAGTCTGCCGGACGAGTCGGACGACGCGCCAGCACGGCCTGAATGGTGTCAACGCTATAGCCTTCATCCTGATACCAGGCGCGGAAACGACCGAGCATAAAGTCGATAACCTCATCGACGACTTTCGCGTTGGTCAGCTTGTCACCATACAGACGTACCGCTTCTTCGGTGAGGGTCTGCAGATCCAGATTGAGGTTCTTCTCAACGATAATACGCAGCACGCCCAGCGCGGCACGACGCAGCGCAAACGGGTCTTTGTCGCCTTTCGGATGCTGGCCGATACCGAAGATACCCGCGAGGGTGTCCATCTTATCGGCGATCGCCAGCGCGCAGGCTACCGGGTTAGACGGCAGATCATCACCGGCAAAGCGCGGCTGATACTGCTCGTTAAGCGCCACCGCCACATCTTCCGCTTCGCCATCGTGACGCGCGTAGTGCATGCCCATCACGCCCTGAGTATCGGTGAACTCGAAGACCATGTTGGTCATCAGGTCACACTTAGACAGCAGGCCCGCACGGGTAGCGTGGTTCACATCAGCACCAATCTGGCCGGCAATCCAACCCGCCAGCGCCTGAATGCGGTCAGTCTTGTCGCGCAGGGTACCCAGCTGTTGCTGGAACAGCACGGTTTGCAGACGCGGCAGATTATCTTCCAGACGCTTTTTACGGTCGGTATTAAAGAAGAATTCGGCATCCGCCAGACGCGGACGAACGACCTTCTCGTTACCGGAGATAATCTGGGTCGGATCTTTCGATTCGATGTTCGCGACGAAGATGAAGTTTGGCAGCAGCTTGCCCGCGTTGTCGTAAACCGGGAAGTACTTCTGGTCGCCCTTCATGGTGTACACCAGCGCTTCCGCCGGTACCGCGAGGAATTTCTCTTCAAACTTCGCCGTCAGCACCACCGGCCATTCCACCAGCGAGGTGACTTCTTCCAGCAGGCTTTCACTCAGGTCAGCAACACCGCCAATCTTACGAGCCGCTTCTTCGGCGTCCGCTTTGATTTTAGCTTTACGCGCTTCGTAGTCAGCCATCACCATGCCGCGCTCCAGCAGAATCTGCGGATACTGGTCAGCATTGTCGATAGTGAACTCAGGCTCACCCATAAAGCGGTGACCGCGAATGATGCGGTCAGACTGAATGCCCAGAATGGTAGCCGGAACGACTTTATCGCCCAGCAGCAGAGTCACGGTGTGCACTGGACGCACGAAGTGCACATCGTTAGCACCCCAGCGCATCAGTTTCGGAATCGGCAGCTTAGCCAGCGAGGTGGCAATCATGTTCGGCAGCAGCGCTTCGGTGCTTTCACCTTTAACGTGTGCGCGATACAGCAGCCATTCGCCTTTGTCGGTGGTCAGACGCTCGGCCTGATCGACGGTGATACCGCAGCCGCGCGCCCAACCTTCAGCCGCTTTGCTCGGTTTACCTTCCGCGTCGAACGCCTGGGCAATCGCCGGGCCACGCTTTTCGACTTCGCGATCCGCCTGTGCGGCCGCCAGATTTGCCACTTTCAGCGCCAGACGGCGCGGGGCAGCAAACCATTCAACTTTACCGTGCGCGAGGCCCGCGTTATCCAGCTCTGCGGTTACATTTGCCGCAAAAGATTCCGCCAGGTTGCGCAGCGCTTTCGGTGGCAGCTCTTCAGTGCCGATTTCCACCAGAAAAGTATTCTCAGACATGGCCGCCTCTTATTTATTCTTGTTGCACATCGGGAAGCCAAGGGCTTCACGGGAAGCGTAGTAAGCTTCTGCCACTGCTTTGGTCAGGGTGCGAATGCGCAGGATATAGCGCTGACGCTCGGTGACGGAGATGGCTTTACGCGCATCCAGCAGGTTAAAGCTATGGGCAGCCTTAAGAATACGCTCGTAGGCAGGCAGCGGCAGCGGGTTTTCCAGCGCCAGCAGCTGCTGGGCTTCTTTCTCATACTGCTCAAAGCAGGAGAACAGGAAGTCGACGTCGGCGTATTCGAAGTTATAGGTGGATTGCTCCACTTCGTTCTGATGGAACACGTCGCCGTAGGTGGTTTTACCCAGCGGGCCGTCGCTCCATACCAGATCGTAAACGCTGTCTACGCCCTGAATGTACATGGCCAGACGCTCCAGACCGTAGGTGATTTCACCGGTCACCGGCTTACACTCCAGGCCGCCGACCTGCTGGAAGTAGGTGAACTGCGTCACTTCCATGCCGTTCAGCCACACTTCCCAACCCAGACCCCAGGCCCCCAGCGTCGGGTTTTCCCAGTTGTCTTCCACGAAACGAATATCGTGAATGGTCGGATCCATACCCAGCTCTTTCAGAGACCCAAGGTACAGCTCCTGAATATTTTCCGGAGACGGCTTAATCACCACCTGGAACTGGTAGTAGTGCTGTAAACGGTTCGGGTTTTCGCCATAACGGCCATCGGTGGGACGGCGGGACGGCTGCACGTAGGCAGTTGCCATCGGTTCTGGCCCCAACGCACGCAGGCAGGTCATGGGGTGAGAGGTGCCCGCGCCAACTTCCATGTCCAGTGGTTGAACAATGGTGCAGCCCTGACGAGCCCAGTAATCCTGTAAGGTCAGGATCAGGCCCTGGAAGGTCCTGGTATCAAACTTTTGCATATGATTTCGTGCTGGATACGTGTGGATTTAAAGGAAGGAGTCAGTATACCCGCTGGCTGCGAGATATACAGTATGAAACGGGGTTGTTTAGGGAAAATTGGGAAAAACAGGCCGGATTTTGCTGCTACCGGGCCTGTTTTAACGCATTGAGAGGTGTAAAAAGCCGCCGTCCGCGTCGAATGAACAGACAAAACTCTCATTACGTGACGTATAGCCACGCAGCTCGTAGCTGCCCTGGAAACGTTCAAATCCGGTTACGTCTATCTTCTGCACTGCCGTATTATAACGTGCCGCCGCATTGTCTTTGCAGAGCTGCTCCATGCTCAACGAGCGCGCAGGATTCATTTTTGCGCTTTGCGTTTTTTGCACCACCGGCTGTTCAGCCGACGAGCATCCAGCCAGCAGAATTAACACCAGCAAGGGAGAGAGAGACTTCATCATCATTATTTATCTTACCGGGCTGTTATTTTAGGCTGTACCCTTTCACACTTCGCATTGTGCGAATCTCACCACAGCTCCACAAGCACAGAGTGCAAAACTCAGAATTATCCAGTGAAATAGCGCCCACGGCAGCGTGGTCTGAATACATTTATAGCGGAGATTAGGGTATCTGATGCAAGAAAAAATTAGCTGGATTGATAACTTACGCGGTATTGCCTGCCTGATGGTAGTGATGATCCATACCACAACCTGGTTTGTGACCCACCCGCACGACATCAGCCCGCTCAGTTGGGATCTGGCGAATGTTCTGAACTCTGCATCGCGCGTTAGCGTACCGCTGTTTTTTATGATCTCCGGCTACCTGTTTTTTGGCCCTCGCAGCGCGCAGCCGCGTCATTTCCTGCGCATTGCGCTATGCCTGCTGTTCTACAGCGCTCTCGCGCTACTCTTCATTGCCGCCTTTACCCATATCAATCTGGAGACGTCGCTGAAGAACCTGCTGCAAAAGCCAGTTTTCTACCATCTGTGGTTTTTCTTCGCCATCATGGTGATTTATCTGGTTTCACCGTTAATTGAGGTCAAGGCCGTCAGCGGCAAAATGCTGTTAGCGCTGATGGTGGTCATCGGTATTGTTGCTAACCCAAACACACCGCCACTCAAAACCGACGGCGCAACCTGGCTGCCGGTGAACCTGTACATCAATGGAGATACCTTTTACTACGTACTTTACGGCCTGCTTGGCCGGGCATTGGGCACGATGGCGACGGACCGCAGGGGGCTGACGTGGATCTGCGGGTTAGTGTTTGTCGCTGGCGTCAGCATTATTTCGCGCGGCACGCTGCATGAGTTGCAATGGCGCGGTAACTTTGGCGACACCTGGTACGTCTACTGTGGTCCCATGGTTTTTCTCTGTGCGACATCGCTATTCATCGTGATTAAAAACACGCTCAATCAACGCGTTCTGCCGGGATTAGGCTTCATTTCTCGCCATTCTCTGGGTATCTATGGGTTTCACGCCTTTATCATTTACCTTCTGCGCAGCTGGAATATCGATCTCAAAAACTGGCCCGCGCTGGATATCCTGTGGGTCTTCGCGATAACCCTTGCGGGCAGCCTCCTGCTCTCAATCGCACTCCAGCGCGTGGATAAGCGTAAGCTGGTCAGCTAGCGTACTCTCGCTGCGGCCACAGCGCCGCCCCGTACATACAGGCAAACCATGCCGCGACGACGATACCTTTCTGGGGCAACGCCAGCGGCATATTCCATACCCCCACCAGCAGCAGTCCGGACGCCAGCAATAAAACCAGACGGCATAACTGAGCAAATTGTATCTTCGCAGGCTGTCGGTAAGCCACGATCGTGAATATTCCCAGTACCAACATCGCCAGAAAATAGGCTTTATCTTCCAGCTGCGAGCAACCAGACCAGATGCTCATCAAATAGAGCGCGATGCCGACAATAAAGACCACACGCGGTGATTTAACGATAGTTCCCATAACGTACCTCTCTTACTGACAACGTCGTCATTATCGCTCACGATGATTTCTTAACATTGGGGCAACACAATAAAAGCGGCAGTTTCGGAATACATAAAGACAAGACAGAGGGGAAAATGCCCGCTCCTCAACGGAGCGGGGTGTGAAGCTTATCAGGACATTAATGGCTGCAGATGTTGATAAATCTGGCGGAACGTCTCGCGCTGCGGCGCATAATGCGCAACGCGCTCTGCATCCGGCCGATGCTCCTGCTCCAGCGCCAGCTGCGGCAACAGGTCAGCATAAGGACGATCGTTATGGATAGCCAGTTGCGCCAGACGTGCTGCGCCCAGCGCCGGACCGACGTCACCACCCGTGCGGTAATCCAGTTGCTTACCGCAAATATCCGCCAGCATCTGCCGCCAGTAGGCGCTGCGCGCGCCGCCGCCGATAAGGGTAATGCTTTTCGGTTCCACGCCGCAGGCGTGCACCACGTCCATACCGTCAGCCAGCGCAAAGCCTACGCCCTCCAGCACCGCACGTGCCAGCTCGGCCGGGCCATGTTGGTGGGTTAACCCAAAGAACACGCCCTTTGCCTGCGGATTATTGTGCGGCGTACGCTCCCCGGAGAGATACGGTAGGAACCACACCGGCCCCGCGTTAACATCGGCCTTCTCCGCCGCGGCAATCAGCGCGGGAACCGTCCCCAGACCGGTTAACTTCGCCGCCCAGTCAAGACAGGATGCCGCACTCAGCATCACCGACATCAGATGCCAGCGCCCCGGCAGCGCATGGCAGAAACTGTGTACCGCGCTTTCCGGTTTACTGAGGAAACCTTCGCTTACGGCGAAGTAAACTCCTGAAGTGCCTAAGGAAAGCATCGCCTGGCCCGCATCCGCCATGCCGACGCCCACGGCTCCTGCTGCATTATCACCACCGCCGGCCACTACCGGCACAGCAGGCATATCCCACGCGCTGGCGACTGACGCCAGCAAGTGTCCGGTTACGCCGCAGCCTTCAAACAGGGCGGGCATGTTATCGCGGGTCAACTGGCAAGCCGCGAGCATCTCATCGCTCCAGTCGCGTTTCGCCACGTCCATCCACATCGTACCTGCCGCATCCGACATATCGCTGGCGAAATCGCCGGTCATACGCAGACGCAGATAATCTTTCGGCAGCAGCACTTTATCGACCTGACGGAAAACCTCCGCTTCGTGGCGCTGAACCCACAGCAGCTTCGGCGCGGTGAAACCAGGCATCATCAGGTTGCCGGTAATGTTACGTGAGGCTTTAACCTGCGCTTCCAGCAGTTGGCACTCCTGCGCGCAACGACCATCGTTCCACAAAATTGCCGGTCGCAATACGCGCTGTTGCTTATCCAGCAGCGTGGCGCCGTGCATCTGCCCGGCAATCCCCAGGGCTTTCACCCCGCGCAGGCTATGCTGTTGCCCAAGCCCCTTCATCGCACGATCCGTCGCCTGCCACCAGTGCTCAGGATCCTGCTCGGACCACAGTGGATGCGGACGGGAAACCGTCAGTTTTTCCGTTTGCGAGGCCAGCACGGTGCCCTGCTCATCAAGTAGAATGGCCTTAACGCCAGACGTGCCTAGATCTATGCCGATATACATCGCAACTGCTCCTTTAGGTGGTACGATGCCCGGAAGCTTACGCCCCGGGCATGGTGTACGGCAAAAACCGAGATTACTTGTCGAACAGGTAGTGATTGACCAGCCCTTCCAGCAGCTCCTGATGCCCGCTCTGGTGCTGTGGCGCCAGCTGATTCTGCTCAGCATATTTCGCCAGATCCTGCAGCGACATCTGGCCTTTAAGAATCTGCTGACCCAGCTCGCCGTTCCAGCCGGCATAGCGTTTCGCAACGCGTTTATCCAGCTCGCCGCCTTCAATCATGCGTGCCGCGACTTTCAGCGACAGCGCCATGGTATCCATCGCGCCAATATGGCCATAGAACAGGTCATATTTGTCGGTGCTCTGGCGACGGACTTTGGCGTCAAAGTTCAGGCCGCCGGTGGTAAACCCACCCGCTTTCAAAATTTCATACATCACCAGCGCGTTTTCTTCCACGCTGTTCGGGAACTGGTCGGTATCCCAACCCAGCTGCGCATCGCCGCGGTTCGCGTCAACCGAACCAAACAGGCCCAGCGCGATGGCGGTGGCGATTTCGTGATGGAACGAGTGGCCCGCCAGCGTCGCATGGTTCGCTTCGATATTCAGCTTGATCTCTTTCTCCAGACCGAACTGTTTCAGGAAGCCATACACGGTTGACGCATCGTAATCGTACTGGTGTTTGGTCGGTTCCTGCGGTTTTGGCTCAATCAACAGCGTACCCTGGAAGCCGATTTTGTGTTTGTGCTCAACAACCATCTGCATAAAGCGGCCAATCTGCTCGCGCTCCTGACGCAGATCGGTATTCAGCAGGGTTTCATAACCTTCACGGCCGCCCCACAGCACGTAGTTTTCGCCGCCCAGTTTATGGGTTGCGTTCATCGCGGTGAACACCTGCGTCGCCGCCCAGCTAAACACTTCCGGATCCGGGTTCGTCGCCGCACCTGCGCCGTAGCGCGGGTTGGTAAAGCAGTTCGCGGTGCCCCACAGCAGCTTCACGCCGCTCTGCTGCTGTTTCTCCGCCAGCACATCAACCATCTGAGCAAAGTTGTTCAGGTATTCTTTCAGGCTAGCGCCTTCCGGGGAGACGTCTACGTCATGGAAGCAGTAGTAAGGTACGTTCAGCTTGTGGAAGAATTCAAAAGCGACATCGGCTTTGCGTTTTGCAAGCTCGATGGCTTCACCTGGCTGCTGCCATGGACGATTAAAGGAGCCGACCCCGAACATGTCCGCGCCGTTCCAGCAGAAGGTATGCCAGTAGCAGGCGGCGAAGCGCAGGTGATCTTCCATACGTTTGCCCAGCACCAGTTCGTCCGGGTTGTAGTGGCGGAACGCCAGCGGGTTTTCGGTTTTTGGGCCTTCGAAACGAACGCGATCCAGTTGGTCGAAATATGCTTGCATAATGAACTCCATAATCTGACAGGCGGCGAGGAATAATTCGTTTGGTCATAGTGAATTCTGAATGGCGGCCGCTCAATTACGTTATTTCACACTGCTATTAAGAGAATCCACAAATGTGCGCTAGCTCGCAAAATAAAATGGAATCAACCTCATTTTATGTACGCAAATTTTTCAGTCTCTATTTTGAAAATCAGATCGCGGTCATAAATCAGCAATTAAACGAAATATCGTAATAGGAAGATAAAAATCTGTAATTGCCAGCCGCCGCCTGCATGTTAAAAAATTGCTGCGAGTTAAGTCATCTCCGTTTCTTTTATCGCCAATCTCATCACCTTATCCCTACAAAAGGCATTACGATTATGAAGATAAAGAACCTTTGCCTCACTCTCTGCGCCTCACTGCTCCTCACCAGCATGGCGAGCAGCGCCAAAGAAGTTAAAATCGGTATGGCCATTGATGACCTACGCCTCGAACGCTGGCAAAAAGACCGCGATATTTTTGTTAATAAAGCCGAACAGCTTGGCGCACAGGTTTTTGTGCAGTCAGCCAACGGCAATGAAGAAACGCAAATGTCGCAGATCGAAAATATGATCAACCGTGGCGTAGACGTCCTTGTCATTATTCCTTATAACGGCCAGGTACTTAGCAACGTCATTAAAGAAGCGAAACAGGAAGGCATTAAAGTATTAGCTTATGATCGCATGATAAATAATGCTGATATTGATTTTTATATTTCCTTCGATAACGAAAAAGTCGGCGAAATGCAGGCACAGAGCCTGGTCAACCAGGTTCCTCAGGGGAATTATTTCCTGATGGGCGGCTCGCCGGTTGATAATAATGCCAAGCTGTTCCGCGCCGGTCAGATGAAAGTCTTAAAACCGTACATTGATGATGGCAAAATTAAAGTCGTCGGCGATCAATGGGTTGACGGTTGGTTGCCGGAAAACGCGCTCAAGATTATGGAAAATGCCCTCACCGCCAATAACAACAAAATTGACGCGGTTGTCGCGTCTAACGACGCGACGGCAGGCGGTGCCATTCAGGCGTTAAGCGCGCAAGGCCTGGCGGGCAAGGTGGCTATTTCCGGCCAGGACGCTGACCTGGCGGGGGTGAAACGAATCCTCAATGGCACCCAAACAATGACCGTGTATAAACCGATTACCCTGCTGGCAAACAGCGCCGCTGAAATTGCCGTCGAGTTAGGTAATGGCCAGCAGCCAAAATCGGATGCCACGCTCAATAACGGGCTGAAAGATGTTCCATCGCGCCTGTTAACCCCTATCGAAGTCAATAAAACCAACATTGACGATACCGTTGTGAAAGATGGTTTTCATAAGAAGAGTGAACTCTGAATAGTATGCCCCGGCCATCAGGCCGGGGCAGCGTAGCCACCGGGTATATCCGGTAGCCAGGCTTACGTGGAGCACAAGTACTTATGTCATATTTACTTGAAATGAAGAACATTACCAAAACCTTCGGGGTGGTTAAGGCTATCGATAATGTCAGCCTGAGATTAAACCCAGGCGAAGTTGTTTCGCTGTGTGGCGAAAACGGCTCCGGCAAATCGACCTTAATGAAGGTGCTTTGCGGTATTTATCCGCATGGTAGCTATGACGGAGAAATTATTTTTGCCGGCGAAACGCTACAGCCGACACACATTCGCGACACCGAACGTAAAGGTATTGCTATTATTCACCAGGAGCTGGCGCTGGTTAAACATTTGACCGTGCTGGAAAATATTTTTCTTGGTGCGGAAATCAGCCGCCATGGCGTGCTCGATTACGACACCATGACCCTGCGCTGCGAAAAGCTGCTGACTCAGGTCAATCTCGCGATTTCGCCCGATACCCGCGTCGGTGATTTGGGTCTTGGACAGCAGCAGCTGGTTGAAATTGCCAAAGCGCTCAATAAACAGGTGCGCCTGCTGATCCTCGATGAACCCACCGCATCGCTGACCGAGCAGGAGACCGCCGTCCTGCTGGATATCATCCGCGACCTACAAAACCACGGCATCGCCTGTATCTATATTTCGCACAAGCTGAATGAAGTCAAAGCCATATCCGACACGATCTGCGTGATCCGCGACGGTCAGCATATCGGCACCCGCGACGCCAGCAACATGACGGAAGATGACATCATCACCATGATGGTTGGCCGCGAGCTGACGGCGCTCTACCCCAGCGAACCGCATACCGCAGGCGAGGAGATCCTGCGCGTCGAACACCTGACCGCATGGCATCCGGTTAATCGTCATATCAAACGCGTTAACGACATTTCCTTCAGTCTCAAACGTGGCGAGATTCTCGGCATTGCCGGATTGGTCGGCGCAGGCCGTACTGAGGCGGTACAGTGTCTGTTTGGCGTCTGGCGAGGCCGCTGGGAGGGACGTGTTTTTATCGACGGTAAACAGGTCGATATCCGTAACTGCCAGCAGGCGATAGGCCACGGCATTGCGATGGTGCCAGAGGACCGCAAAAAAGACGGCATCGTGCCGGTCATGGCGGTAGGCAAGAATATCACGCTGGCTGCGCTCAACGACTTCAGCGGAACATTGAGCAGCCTCGACGATGCCAAAGAACAGCAGTGCATCCTGCAATCGATACAACGGCTGAAGGTGAAAACCTCTTCGCCGGATCTGGCCATCGGGCGGCTGAGTGGCGGCAACCAGCAGAAGGCGATACTGGCCCGCTGTCTGCTGCTCAACCCGCGCATCCTGATTCTTGATGAACCCACTCGCGGTATCGACATCGGCGCGAAATATGAAATCTACAAGCTTATCAATCAATTGGTGCAGCAAGGCATTGCCGTCATCGTTATCTCGTCGGAGCTACCAGAAGTGCTGGGGCTCAGCGACCGGGTGCTGGTCATGCACGAAGGGAAACTCAAAGCTAACCTGGTGAACCATAACCTGACTCAGGAAAATGTGATGGAAGCCGCCTTAAGGAGCGAACGCCATGTCGAAAAACAATCCGTCTGAAATGAAACTGGCAGCCCCAGCGACATCCCCGGCGCTGCGGCTAAAATCCCTGAACTTACAGGTTTTCGTCATGATCGCGGCCATTATTGTGATCATGCTGTTTTTCACCTGGACCACCGACGGCGCTTACCTGAGCGCACGTAACGTCTCCAACCTCCTGCGCCAGACCGCCATTACCGGCATTCTGGCCGTGGGTATGGTGTTTGTGATTATCTCGGCTGAGATAGACCTTTCCGTCGGCTCGATGATGGGCCTGTTGGGGGGAGCGGCGGCGATTTTCGACGTCTGGCTCGGCTGGCCGCTACCGATCACCATTATCGTGACGCTGGCGATGGGGCTGGTACTTGGCGCATGGAACGGATGGTGGGTGGCCTATCGTAAGGTGCCGTCGTTTATCGTCACCCTCGCCGGGATGCTGGCATTTCGCGGCATTTTGATTGGCATCACCAACGGTACCACCGTGTCGCCTACCAGCGCAGCGATGTCGCAAATAGGTCAGAGCTATCTGCCGGACGGCATCGGTTTTACCTTTGGCGCCGTGGGGCTGATGGCATTCATCGCCTGGCAATGGCGTGGCAGAGTCCGCCGCCAGTCGATGGGGCTGTCAACGCCTGCCTCCACCGGCGTAGTGGGTCGTCAGGCCCTGACGGCAGTGATCGTGCTGGGGGCTATCTGGCTGTTGAATGATTATCGCGGCGTTCCGACGCCGGTGCTGCTGCTTACGCTGCTGCTGCTCGGTGGCATGTTTATGGCTACCCGTACCGCCTTTGGCCGCCGTATCTACGCTATCGGCGGCAACATTGAAGCCGCTCGTCTCTCCGGTATTAACGTTGAGCGTAACAAACTGGCGGTATTCGCCATTAATGGTCTGATGGTGGCAATTGCCGGGCTGATCCTGAGCTCACGTCTCGGGGCCGGTTCACCGTCGGCAGGGAACATCGCCGAGCTGGATGCCATCGCAGCCTGCGTGATCGGCGGGACCAGCCTCGCTGGCGGCGTGGGCAGCGTTGCCGGTGCGGTCATGGGGGCATTTATTATGGCGTCCCTCGACAACGGAATGAGCATGATGGACGTCCCCACTTTCTGGCAATATATCGTGAAAGGTGCGATTTTATTGCTTGCCGTATGGATGGACTCAGCGACCAAACGGCGTGCGTAATTGCCTGTCCGTGGTGTTGCCGAATCAGTAATCGGCAACACCTCTCATGATTCGCGAGGAACCCTGAACCATGTTTGGAAAACGTCACCGCGTGACGCTGTTATTCAACGCCAACAAAGCCTTTGACCGTCAGGTGGTTGAAGGTGTCGGCGAATATTTGCAGGCGTCGCAGTCAGAGTGGGATATCTTCATTGAAGAAGATTTCCGCGCACGAATCGAAAATATCAAAGAGTGGCTGGGTGACGGCGTTATCGCCGACTATGACGACCCTACTATTGAAGCGCTGCTCACCGATGTAGACGTCCCCATCGTTGGCGTTGGCGGCTCCTATCACCGCCAGGAGCAGTACCCGCCCGTTCACTACATCGCGACCGACAACTACGCGCTGGTAGAAAGCGCATTTTTGCATCTTAAAGAAAAAGGCGTCCACCGTTTCGCCTTCTACGGTCTACCCACCGCCAGCGGTAAGCGCTGGGCCGAGGAGCGTGAATACGCTTTCAGCCAGATTGTCGCCAAAGAAAAATACCGCGGCGTCATCTATCAGGGCCAGGAAACCGCGCCGGAGAACTGGCAGCATGCACAAAATCGTTTGGCCGATTGGCTGCAAACCCTGCCGCCGCAAACCGGCATTATTGCCGTCACCGATGCCCGCGCCCGTCATATTCTGCAGGCTTGCGAACATCTGCATATTCCGGTGCCAGAAAAGCTGTGCGTCATCGGTATTGATAACGAAGAATTAACCCGCTACCTCTCCCGCGTGGCGCTCTCGTCAGTGGCACAGGGGGCAAGGCAGATGGGATACCAGGCAGCCAAGCTGATGCAGCGCCTGCTCGATAACGAGGTTCTGCCGCTCCAGCGGGTGCTGGTGCCGCCGATGCGGGTGATGGAACGACGTTCAACCGACTACCGTTCCCTAAACGACCCGGCCGTCATTCAGGCCATGCACTACATTCGCAATAACGCCTGCAAGGGAATTAAGGTTGAACAGGTGCTGGACGCCGTCGGCATCTCACGATCGAATCTGGAGAAGCGCTTTAAAGAGGAAGTGGGTGAGACCATTCACGCCGTGATCCACAGCGAGAAGCTGGAAAAGGCGCGCAGCCTGCTGGTTTCGACATCGCTGTCGATTAACGAGATTTCGCAGATGTGCGGCTATCCGTCGCTACAGTATTTCTATTCGGTATTCAAAAAAGAGTACGACACCACGCCTAAAGAGTATCGCGAGCAGCACAGCGAGGCGCTGATTCAAGCCTGACCCCCGCCCACAAAAAAGGCCTTCCGATGGAAGGCCTTTTTGATATTCAGCAGCGATTACATATGTGCCGCAATCAGACGCTGGTTATCCTGATACATCGCGAACAGATAGTCGTTATAGCTCGAACCTTTGGTCGAATACCCTTTCAGCTTATGGATCATCGCGGTTGCGGTGACTTCCTGATCCGTTTTACGCAGCTGAGCGCGCGACTTACGGAACGAGGCATAGGCCGGATGCGTATTCAGGTTGGTTGCATACGCCTGCACCGACTCTTTTACGGAGCCGAACTTGGTGTAGCCGTTGACGGAACCTGCGCCATTTTTACAGCCTCTGCCGCACTTCATGCCGAACAGGTTGTTATTTGCGCGGGCCAGCTTAGACGTACCCCAGCCGCTTTCGGCTGCGGCCATCGTAGCCACCATGCTGCCCGGGATAATATCGACGCGCTCAAGCAGCGAATTCCACGGCACCTTACGGGTGTTGCCGTTCCAGCTGACTTTGTAGCGTGCGGCGATATCTTTCAGGCGCGCACGTTCAGACGGCGACCAACGGCCTTCGTACTGCTTGGAAATCAACCAGTTACGATCCGCCGTGATGGCAGTATTTTGACTTGTGATATAAGGCATTACCGTCCGGAGAAACGCTCTTTTCCTTGGGGTTCCGGAAGGGTATTTTCGCAAATCAGGAAGTGAACTACTCTTTACACTATTGCGAGAATACTCTTGTTTACTGCTGGCCTTATTAAAACTTGTCTTTGTTACCGAGGCTTTCTGATGCTTTGTTACCGTGTGTGTTTTTGCGAACACCCCACCTGAAAATGTGCAGATGAGTAACATTAGTATCGCGGCCCCATATCGTCGAATGGGAGTCGATATCATTAGGTCTCCTGGTCGGATGCAATCATTCCAACGCCTTCTTATTTCATAAAATTGAGAGCTGAATCTCAAATTATAACAAAAATAGCCCTTCAACGCACGCTTAAGAAATAGTCCGATTCCGAAACGAGCAAACGGACGCGATTCAGCATAGGACAAATTGCGCAGACAAAATGCCGGGCATATCTCATTTTAGCTCATTTTTTGAGCTCCATCACTCAGCCCTTTTCCTCCTCCTTCGCGAAGGAGGAGTACAGTGGGGTAACCTGCTGGCACACTGGGAAAAACACGTTCTGGCACAGGATAACGCTATGAAGCTTGCCGCCCTTGTACCGCTACTGCTCCCCGCTTTTGCCAATGCCGCCAGCTGGACCGCGCAGGATTTTCCCGCCTTCTCTGCCGATGGAACGGGGAAGTTCACCAGTCAAAAAATGCTCACAAAGGGTACCCGTCCTTTGAGGGTGAATCTTGAGCAACAGTGCTGGCAACCCTCTGGCGCCATTCGTCTTAACCAGATGCTGTCGCTCGAACCTTGCCAGGGCGATGCGCCGCAGTGGCGCCTGTTTCGCGACGGCAGCTATACGCTGGAGATTGATACCCGCTCCGGCACGCCCACGCTGACTATCTCCGTGCAAAGCGCGGCACAGGACAGCAGCGCACAGGCGAACATTCGCCAGTGCCCGCGCTGGGACGGTAAGCCACTGACGCTGGATGTCGGTCAGACCTTTGCAGAAGGCAGCACTGTGCGCGATTTTTATAGCGGGAAGACCGCCATCGTCACCCAGAGCAAAATTACGCTACAGCCCGCAGAAAACAGCAATGGCCTACTGCTGCTGGAAAACGCCGACGTCATCACAACTGCACCGTTCAGTTGGCATAACGCGACCGTTTATTTCGTGCTTACGGACCGTTTTGTCAACGGCGATCCCAGCAATGACAACAGCTATGGGCGCCATAAAGACGGCATGCAGGAGATCGGCACCTTCCACGGCGGCGATCTAAAAGGATTAACGAGCAAGCTCGACTATCTGCAAGCACTCGGCGTCAATGCGCTGTGGATCAGCTCACCGCTCGAGCAAATTCACGGCTGGGTTGGCGGCGGCACCAAAGGGGATTTCCCGCACTATGCCTATCACGGCTACTACACTCAGGACTGGACCCGCCTCGACGCCAATATGGGGACCGAAGATGACCTGCGCGCGCTGGTTGATGGTGCGCACCAGCGCGGCATCCGTATCCTTTTTGACGTGGTCATGAACCATACTGGCTATGCCACGCTGGCGGATATGCAGGAATATCAATTTGGCGCGCTATACCTCAAAGGTGACGAGATCGCGAAAACGCTGGGCCAGCGCTGGACAGACTGGAAGCCCGGCCCGGGGCAAAGCTGGCACAGCTTTAACGACTACATCAACTTCAGCGACAAAGCCGCATGGGAGAAATGGTGGGGCAAGGCGTGGATCCGCACCGATATTGGCGACTACGACAACCCAGGTTTTGATGATTTGACCATGTCGCTCGCATTTCTGCCCGATCTGAAAACAGAATCGACGACCCCGAGCGGGCTGCCAAATTTCTATCAACACAAAGCGGATACCCACGCCCGCGCTGTCGACGGTTTTACACCGCGTGACTACCTCACCCACTGGCTCAGCCAATGGGTACGCGATTATGGTATTGACGGCTTCCGCGTCGATACGGCTAAGCACGTTGAGCTGGCGGCCTGGCAGCAGCTCAAATCGCAGTCGGTTGATGCACTGGCAGCCTGGAAAAAAGCTAATCCGCAAAAGGCCATGGACGATGCGCCATTCTGGATGACGGGTGAAGCCTGGGGCCACGGCGTGATGCAAAGTGATTACTACCGACACGGCTTTGACGCGATGATTAACTTTGATTATCAGGATCAGGCCGCCAGGGCCAGCGACTGCCTGGCCAACATCGACCCGATCTGGCAGCAAATGACCGATAAGCTGCAAAGCTTTAACGTCCTGAGCTACCTTTCATCGCATGATACGCGACTGTTCCGCGAGCAAGGCGGCAACGCCGCCGAACTCCTGCTGCTCGCGCCGGGCGCAGTGCAAATCTTTTACGGCGATGAGTCTAATCGCCCGTTTGGCCCAACGGGTTCTGATCCGCTGCAAGGCACGCGTTCATCAATGAACTGGCAGGATGTCGCCGGAAAATCCGCCGCCACGCTGGCGCACTGGCAAAAACTGGGGCAGTTCCGCGCACGTCATCCGGCGATTGGTGAAGGGAAACAAACCACGCTGTCGCTCTCTCAGGGCTACGGGTTTGTACGAGACTACGGTGAGGACAAAGTCATGGTGGTCTGGGCCGGCAAGCGCTGATTTACACTCCTCCAGGCCCGCGGCATAATTGCGGGCCTTTTTAGAATAAATAACTTAAAATTTTACAATTAACAATTTTATTCACTGCGGACTCTGCATTAGTGCCATTTGCACCACATCGTGAGTGGCGTTATCGTTACCCACTTCACAGAACAAGCAATAGAAATCCGGCTATGACATTTTCACTTTTCGGCGACAAATTCACCCGCCATTCAGGCATTACCCGCCTGATGGAAGACCTCAACGACGGTTTACGCACCCCTGGCGCCATCATGCTTGGCGGCGGTAACCCGGCCCAGATTCCAGAGATGAATAGCTATTTTAAGCATCTACTGGCGGAGATGCTGGAAAGCGGCAAAGTCTCTGAAGCGCTGTGCAATTACGACGGTCCGCAGGGGAAAAACGAACTGCTGGTCGCGTTGGCCGATATGCTGCGTAATGAATTAGGTTGGGATATTGCACCACAGAATATTGCACTAACAAACGGCAGCCAAAGCGCGTTTTTCTACTTGTTCAACCTGTTTGCTGGCCGTCGTGCCGACGGTACCACTCGTAAGGTCCTGTTCCCACTCACACCCGAGTATATTGGCTATGCCGACTCGGGGTTAGAAGACGACCTTTTCGTTTCAACTCGCCCCCATATTGAGCTGCTACCGGAGGGCCAGTTTAAGTATCACGTCGATTTCGAAAATCTGCCGATCGGCAAAGATACCGGGATGATCTGCGTGTCACGCCCGACCAACCCGACGGGGAACGTCATCACCGATGATGAACTGAAACAGTTGGATGCGCTTGCGCATCAGCACGGCGTGCCGCTGGTTATCGATAATGCCTACGGGGTCCCCTTCCCGGGCATTATTTTCAGCGAAGCGACACCGCTGTGGAATCCGAATATCGTGCTGTGCATGAGCCTGTCTAAACTTGGCCTGCCGGGTAGCCGCTGCGGCATCATCATCGCCGATGAAAAAATTATCACTGCCATCAGCAACATGAACGGCATTATCAGCCTCGCTCCTGGCGGGATTGGCCCAGCGATCATGTGCGAGATGATCAAGCGCCGCGATCTGCTGCGCCTGTCGAATACCGTTATCAAGCCGTTTTACTACCAGCGCGTGCAGGAAACCATCGCCACTATTCGCCGCTATTTGCCGGAAGAGCGTTGCCTGATCCACAAACCGGAAGGCGCGATTTTCCTGTGGCTATGGTTTAAAGATCTGCCGATCACCACCGAGACACTCTACCAGCGCCTGAAAAAACGCGGCGTGCTGATGGTGCCTGGGGATTTCTTCTTCCCGGGTCTGGATAAGCCATGGGAACACACTCACCAATGCATGCGTATGAACTATGTGCCGGATCCAGACAAAATTGAAGCCGGGGTGAAAATCCTTGCTGAAGAAATTGATTTAGCCTGGCGCGAACATTAATAATATACAATATATCGGCCTCTAGTATTAGAGGCCGATATATTCTGTGAACTCAGTTGTTATTTTAAAAACGAACACCAAAAAGTTTTACCCCCTTCCTCGCTCAGATTACTCCCAATTTAAAGCGCCATTTCATTACGACTAAACATTCAACACTAATATTCACTCCGGCTTAACGTGTTAAAAAACAAGTAACAGCATGTTTCATAAGCGCATATTATTTTACATAGCAGACTTTGTTTATCCCTAAATAAAATCGGATTTATTCAGCCTTTCGTATGAAAAGAAACGCACCATGCAAGGCTTTATTTTCTACTTACACTGATTAATACGCACTCGGCGTTTTAACTGGTGGAGTATGGTTATGAACTCTAAAAACGTTAGCCATTTAAGCATTATTGCTATGGCGGTTCTTATTGCATTCTCACTCTCCGCCTGTAGCGGTAGCGGCGGGGGCTCTCATTCAACGGCTAAAAACGGCAGCACCCAGGGCAGCGGCTCTGGCGGCGGTGATGGTGGTGGGGATGGTGGTGGTGATGGCGGCGGCGATGGCGGCAGCAACGGTGGTGGCACGACGGCAAATAACTCGGTGAGCAGCATCGTTGGCGATACTGGCAAAGCGGTTTCCGGCGTAGGCGATACCTTAAGCGGCCTGGGAAGCCAACTGACTACCACAACCGGCAATAATCCGGTGACCTCAACGATTTCGACCACGGTGAGCGGCGTGGGTAACGCTGTCGATACGCTAGGAACCGGCGTCACTAATGGTATAGGTAATTCCTCAAATACTAACGGCGTGGGAACCACATTGCAGGGTACAACAAGCACTGTCACCGTGCTGGGTAACACGGTATCCAACGTAGGTACCGGCCTGTCATCAAGCACCTCCGGGACGCCGGTCGCGGGCGTGACCGGCGTGGTAGGCAACGTCGTCAACAGCGCAGGACAGATCGTGAGCGGCACGGGGACCGGGTTGACGAGTACACTGCAAAGCCCGGGCGTAACCGCCACAACCACCGGCGTGACCTCGGTGGTGAATAATACACTGTCCGGTGTACAGGGCGTAACCCAAGGTGTGGGGACCGCTACAGGTTTGGGCACCCCGGTTAACGGGTTACTGACTCAAGTCGGGACGACAGTGAGCGGTGTGGGAAGCCAGGTTGGCACCACCTCTCCAACGCTGAGCGGCGTAGGCCAGGTTGTCTCCAGCGTCGGTAATATCGTGACCGATGCCGGTGGTCTGGTAAAACCAACCGGCACCAGTACCGGAACCAGCGGCGGCCTGCTGGCTAATGTCACGGGTAGTCTGAACGTGAGCACAACCACCAATGCAGGTTCAACAAGCGGTAGCACAACCAGCACAGGAACCAGCAGCGGTACTTTAGGTGGTTTAAGCGGCCTACTCAGCGGGTTAACGACAAAAAAATAAGCTATATATTTATTAATGCCTTCCGTGCCCCCGCAATGGGGGCACGTTTTTCAGCAGAATAACAAGAATCATCCTTGCACAATAAAATACACAAGGAATGCGTCATGAAAACTACCCTGGTTTATGCGCTATCGGGGGTCGTTCTGCTTAATATTGCCAGAGCAGACACATTACCCGCATTGATTGACCCGAATAACCCGGCCAAAGCAGAACAAAACAGCACACCGCAGGCCCCCGCAGCCGCCGCGCCAGGTTTAAGCGTTAGCGTGCCCAAAAATAAATTAACGCCTGAAACACTGATTAAAGTCGATCATATTCAATTTATTGGCGGTACAGTATATCCATTAAAAGAGTTATTACGTCCTTTTGTCCCCTACGCACATAAACAAGTTCCGCTAAAAACGCTGATTGGTCTGGTTAACGATATTACGCTGCGCTATCGCGCCGACGGTTACCCACTCTCTTATGCCTGGCTTCCGGATGACAACTTCCAGGACGGTACGCTCAAGATTGTTCTTGTCGAAGGCTACGTCGCCCACAGCGATATTAAGAGTAATAACCCCAATATCGCCGAACGCCTGAAACGTCTGGCGGCAAAAATCATGGCGGAAAAACCGCTGACCCAGGCCACCTTCGACCGCTATACCCAACTGATGACACGCACGCCGGGCGTGACCGTCGACGCGAATGCTCAGCTGCCGCAGAATATCTACGGCGCAGCGGCGATGCAGGCCGTCAGTATGCAGCCGCATATCTGGGACATATCTTCAACCATCGACACCCGTCGCAGCCAGAATATGGCGTTCGTGAACGGCTCACTCAGCAATTTAACCAGCTACGGCGATCAATTGGGGGTCGCCACGTTGATTCCGCTCGATAGCTCAACGCGCAAATCCTATCTTGGGTTGAACTATCAACAGTTCCTGACGGACGAAGGGCTGATGATGCAGCTCAAGGGCAGCTTTTATCGCGAGGATCCTCGCGACTACTCGCGCCTGCTGAACTTCTCCGATGGCTATTTAGAATCGCGCCAGAAAACCACCCAATACAACGGTGGCGCGATGTTCAGCTATCCGGTGATCTTAACCGGCAAACGGCAGTTCAATATTAACGGCGGGGTGGATTACACCGACCGCCGTAACGACAACCACATCCTCGCCGTCGTCAACGATCAAGCGTTGGGCAGCGTGACGCAAAAATCACATGTGCGCTACCCGGCCCTCGAACTCGGAATGAACGGCTTTCAGGCCTTCGACCGTGCCAGCATCAACGGCAAGCTGACGTTGCGCCAGGGGATTAATGCCTCTTCGCTTGCCGACGCCGCGCCGGTGCAAGGCAACGACCTTTCGTTTACGCTATGGAAAAGCAATATCGATGCGGCGTGGATGATCACGGATACATGGCGTCTCTCCACCTCACTGGAAGGCGATTGGTCAGATAACGATTTGCCCGAGCCCGAACGTATCAGCTTTGGTGCCCAGCGCTTTGGCCGCGGCTACCAGGACGGCGAAGCCAGCGGTGACTACGGTTATGGCGGCCAGCTTGAGTTGCGTTATCTGCATCAACGTAAGGAGAGCACGTGGATTGCCACCGTACAGCCTTACGTACTGGCCGATACCGCGCAAACCTGGTTCAACGCGCCGGGGTTACCGCATCAGCGGCTGGCATCGGTAGCAACCGGGGTGATGGTTGGCGACAACAAACACTACAGCGTCACGGTCGAAGCTGCGCGACCGGTCGGTGATATGCCAACCGACACGCGCAGCCGTGAATGGCGCTATAGCCTGACCTTCAGCTGGAACTTCAATAACCTACATTAAACGCGATGCGGCAAGCTGGCCAACATCAATACAGGCCAGCGCCCCCGTCGGGCAGGCGGCCACACAGGCTGGCCCCTCTTCGCGATGGCGGCACAAATCGCACTTAATCGCCTGTGGCCGTGCCTGCTGGACGGCCACGGTCATTGCCCCAAACGGACACGCCAGCATGCAGCTCTTGCAGCCAATACAGCGCGCCTGATCGACCCGAATCATATCCTTTTCACGGGTTATCGCTCCCGTAGGGCAAACATTACCGCACGGTGCGTCTTCGCACTGATGACACGCCACCGCCGTTGAGAAAGCGTCACCCTTCACCACGCAAATACGGGGTAAAAAGGCCTCACGCGAAACGGTCGCACAGGCCTGCTGCTCCTGATGCGCCACCACGCAGGCCACTTCGCAGGTCCGGCAGCCAATACACTTTAAGGAATCAGCGACAATAAACGGGTTCATACCCCTCTCCGTGACGGTTGGTAAACCTTAAGAGTGCCAGAGCGGCATACGGTTACGCTTTGATCAGACAAGGGAGATATGCCGTTTTTGTCATCTGCCTGAGGCAATTTAGCCGTTTGCCTCAGGCGGCATTGAATGCGCTCCTGGTGGGTTTACGGGCTGTTTCGCGAGCTGACGCTACGCGTCGCCCCCTTTCAGGGCGAGTCACAAGCATAAAAAAAGCAGAACGCAAGCGTTCTGCTTTTTTCACCGCCAAAGCGGAATTACATGGCCGCGCGGAAAATCGCCATAATCTCTTCGTGCGTCGCCTGGATCGGGTTGGTGAAACCGCACGCGTCTTTCAGCGCATTGGTCGCCAGAACCGGGATATCTTCTTCTTTCACGTTCAGGTCACGCAGCCCCGCCGGGATGTTCACCTGACGCGCCAGTTTACGAATCGCGTCGATACACGCATTCGCGCCCTGTTCATCGCTCATCGCGCTGACGTCGATACGCATAGCCTGCGCACAGTCACGCAGACGTGCGGCCGCGACTTTGCTGTTGAACACCTGCACGTGCGGCAGCAGGACCGCGTTGCACACACCGTGCGGCAGATCGTAGAAACCGCCCAACTGGTGCGCCATCGCGTGGACGTAACCCAGTGAGGCGTTGTTGAACGCCATACCCGCCAGGAACTGGGCGTAGGCCATCGCTTCACGCGCTTCGCTGTTGCTGCCGTTTTCAACCGCGGTCGGCAGGTTATCGATAATCATGGTGATCGCTTTTAACGCACAGGCGTCGGTAATCGGCGTGGCCGCGATAGACACATAGGCTTCGATCGCGTGGGTCAGCGCATCCATACCGGTCGCAGCGGTCAGTCCCTTCGGCATGCCTTCCATCAGGGAAGAGTCGTTGACGGACAGTACCGGGGTCACGTGCTTGTCGACGATCGCCATTTTAATATGACGCGTGACGTCGGTGATGATGCAGAAACGGGTCATTTCAGACGCTGTGCCCGCCGTAGTGTTGATAGCGATCATCGGCAGCTGCGGTTTAGCAGAACGGTCAACGCCTTCATAGTCACGAATATCGCCGCCGTTGGACGCAACCAGCGCGATCCCCTTCGCGCAGTCGTGCGGGGAGCCGCCGCCCAGAGAAATGACGCAGTCGCAGTCATTAGCGCGCAGCATTTCCAGGCCTTCTTCCACGTTAACGGTCGTCGGGTTCGGATGCGTACCGTCGAATACCACGCTCAGAATGTCATATTCCTGCAGGCGTTTTTGGATGTCCGCCGCCACATCCAGCTTGTTCAGAACTGCATCAGTGACAATCAGAGCACGGCGATAGCCATAGTCTTTCATGGTATTCATCGCGTCTTTTAAGGCGCCGTTACCAATCACGTTCACTGAAGGGATGAAGAAAGTTGATGCAGTCATGATAGTTCCTTTATTTAATAAGCAGGCTCACGAGGCTATAGCATTACCCACCCTTAAAACACGATCCAGATAGCACTTTCATCCGCATAAAAAATAAAAATCGCGTCATTTTGTTGTCAATGTCGCGATTTATAGTGATAAATATATTTAATTGTTTAATTAAATATGTTTTCTCAATCAATTGTTAATTTTTATTGTCTGGAAACAGCAACGCATCGCGCAATAAGTGGTCATTACCGCGGCGGCGCGTAAAGCCTATGCGATTGAAATATTCCAGAATTTGAATTGCCAGCTTGCGGCCAACGTTCAATTTGTCGCGGAAATCCGCCGCGCAGGTGGATCCTTTTTCCAGATCGAGTTCGCGAATCATGCTGGCGAACGCCACGATGCGGTCGTTACGATAATAGCGGTCCTTCACAATGGCGGTAATCATTCCCTGCTGTGCCGCCAGTCGTAAAACGCCGCGCATCATATTCTCATCCGTCCCGGTTTGCGTCGCCAGATCGCGCACCCACCACGGCTCATCGGCAAACAGTGGAGCAACTTTCTGCCAGATAGCCAACTGTTCATCCGTGAACCCAGCCTTATGGTCCGGCAGGTGCAGCCAGCCGTGGTGGCTGGCGATAACGCCGCTTTCGCGCATTTGCTCAATTAAAGTGAGTACCAGCGCTTCATCTTCCATTGGCAGTGCAATACGACGCAGGCGTTCACGCCCCGGTCCGGGCTCATCTTTATGCTGCTCGTGATAAAGCGCCAGCGCGTCGAGCAGTTTACGCTGCCAGCGTGCCGCCAGCGGCGCATCCAGCAGGCAGTCGCCAGCGAGGATAAAGCCCGGTTGGGCAATCAGTTGTTCCAGCCCCTGCGTGCTCAGCTGGCGCGCCCAACCAAAGTCTCGTAGCTTCACCGCGTCGCGAGAGAGATGTACCGCCAGCGCCTGAGCGTCTGTTTTCGCCAGCGCCAGCGCGGCAATCCACGCCAGATACTCCGGCTTACGCTTACCGCGACGCGGCGAGTTCAGCGTCACCACGCGCGCGCCGGCCAGGGTGACCTTTGCGGAGATATCGCGCAGCACCAGCCGATCGTTATCCGCCAGCCACAGCGGCGTGTCGAGGACCAGTTCCGCAAGATTATTTTCCAGCAGCGACACGCGGCCAGTGATATGGCTGGCAGCATGGTGTATATGCAGCGGCTGCCACTGGGCAAGCGGAATATGGCTGTGTAGCTCAACAATGACTCGCTCAACGGCCTCCGGCGGTGCTTCTGTCAGCAGCCAGTCGCCGCGGCTGATATCGCCCTTTTCCGCTGCGCCAACGATATTTAACGCAATACGCTGCCCGCCGTGCGCCCGCTCAACCGGCTGATTCTGCGCATGCAGCCCGCGCACGCGCATCGGTGTGCCTATCCCCGTCAACCACAGGGTGTCCCCAACCCGCACGTCGCCCGAGAGCGCCGTCCCGGTCACCACCAGGCCCGCGCCCTTCACGGTAAAGGCGCGGTCGATAGCCAGACGAAAACGCTGATGTTGCGGGTGCTCGCGGGCAGCCAGCTGGCGCAGATGGTCGCGCAGCGCTTCAATACCGATATCCGCCGTCGCCGCCGTTTCAAATAAGGTAGCCTGCTCAAAACCATACTCACGCAGAACGTTAAGGATTTCGCGACGAACGTCGTCGATTCGTGCCGCATCGACGCGATCGACTTTGGTTAATGCCACCGTCAGCGTCGGGTTACCCGTTAACTGGAGAATCGCCAGATGCTCGCGGGTCTGCGCCATCACGCCGTCATCGCACGCCACCACCAGCAGCGCATGGTCGATGCCGCCCACGCCCGCCAGCATATTGGAGAGGAATTTTTCATGCCCCGGTACGTCGATAAAGCCCAGCACGCGACCGTCCGGCTGCGGCCAGTAGGCGTAGCCCAGATCGATAGTCATACCGCGGGATTTTTCTTCCGGCAGGCGGTCGGCATTGATGCCGGTAATCGCCTGTAGCAGCGTGGTTTTGCCGTGGTCGACGTGACCGGCGGTGGCAATAATCATTTCAGCAACATCTCCAGGAAACGGGATTCATCTTCAAGGCAGCGTAGATCCAGCCACAAACGCCCATCATAAATTCGGCCAATGATCGGAACGGGCAGGCTGCGCCAGCGGTTAGCCAGCGCATCAAGGCGGCTGCCGCGACCATCGAGTGGTGTAAATGCAATAGCCGCGCTGGGCAGGCTTTCCGAAGGTAGCGATCCGCTGCCGATTTGCGACGCGCATGGCATGACCTGAACGGCAAACTCGTCGTCGTAGCGCGCGGCCAGCGGTTCGCAAAGACGCAGCGCCTGCTGGTTAATGTCTTGTGCGCTGCGGCTCAGCAGGCGCAGCGTGGGCAGCTCTGCCGCCAGTTTTTCCGGATGCAGGTACAACCGCAGCGTTGCTTCCAGCGCCGCCAGCGTCATTTTATCGGCGCGCAGCGCGCGCTTCAGCGGATGCTGCTGAAGCTGGGCGACTAGCGCTTTGGTGCCGACAATGATCCCGGCCTGCGGGCCGCCCAACAGTTTGTCGCCGGAGAAACTCACCAGGCTGACGCCTGCGGCAATCATCTCCTGCGGCATCGGTTCTTTCGGCAGCCCGTAACGGCTGAGATCCACCAGCGAACCGCTGCCGAGATCCGCCACCACCGGTACACCCAGCTCGCGGCCAATTTCCGCCAGCTCGGCCTCCTCCACCGACTTCGTAAAGCCTTCAATACTGTAGTTACTGGTGTGCACCTTCATCAGCAGCGCGGTGTTATCGTTCACCGCCTGACGATAGTCTTTGGCATGTGTGCGGTTGGTGGTGCCGACTTCATGCAGCACGCAGCCCGCCTGACGCATCACGTCGGGAATGCGGAACGCCCCGCCAATCTCCACCAGCTCGCCCCGCGATACCACCACTTCTTTGCCCGCCGCCGTCGCCGCCAGCATCAGCAGCACCGCCGCGGCATTGTTATTCACGATACAGGCATCTTCCGCGCCGGTTAAGCGGCACAGCAGGTCGGCCAACGCCCGGTCGCGGTGCCCGCGCGCGGCACCATCCAGGTCGTACTCCAGCGTCACCGGATCGCGCATCGCCTGGCTCACCGCATCAATCGCCGACTGCGCCTGCTGCGCGCGCCCCAGATTGGTATGCAGCACGGTGCCCGTCAGGTTAATCACCGGGCGCAGCGCGCTCTGCGCGTCGAGACTCAAACGTCGCGCCGTCTCCTGCGCCCAGTTGTCGCTCCACTGGGGCAGCGCCTGCTGTTCGCGAATGTTTAGCCGCGCCTCATCCTGCATCTGGCGGAGCTGTTCCACCACCTGCGAATGGCCATGGACATCAAGTAAACGGGCGAATGCAGGATCGCGAAGCAGGCGATCGGTTGCTGGAAGCTGGCTGTAGAGCGAACGGGTATCGGTAGTCATGAATAGGCCTGACGGTTAAATGTTACCCCTCCCGACGGGAGAGGGAGTTCATAGGAAGGGATTGTACAATGGACTGCGCCGCTGCGTTATAGCGTTCAATCAAGCCTTTGGCGGTTCGGTACGGGCAAAGCTTTCGCGCAGGAACAACGTTTCGGCCAGTTTCACCAGCTGCGGACGGTCGACACACCAGCCCGGCGCAATGCGGCGGAAGTTGAGGTAGCCGATAGCACAGGCGATGGCGATGGTCGCCAGGTTGAGTTCATCCGTCTTCAGCGTACCGTCGTTGAGGTAGCCTTCCAGCGCATCAAGACTGCGGCTGATTTTTTCACGCTGACGCAGCACTTCCTCTTCCGACTGCTGCGCCGCCGGACGCGCCTGCTCGCGCACCGAAGCCAGCCCGGCGTCCATAATGCCGTCCGCCAGCGCTTCCAGCTGACGGATTCTCAACGCCTGCTGCGGATCGGACGGCACCATCTGCGGCGCGACGCCCAGCAGCTCAATGTACTGCGCGATAATCGGCGAGTCGTACCAGCATTCGCCGTCGTCGGTGACCAGCGCGGGCACTTTTCCCAGCGGCGTGTACTGCGCCACGCCGGTGTCGGCGCTATATGGCTGCTCGTTGATAAAGTCGAAGGCGATCCCCTTTTCCAGTAACAGGACCGATATCTTGCGGACAAATGGGCTCGTGTAGCTGCCGACCAGTTTCATTCTCATCTCCTTTGCGCCAACAAAACTATCAGTATGGCTCAGGCAGCGACATTCGCCCTCTGGATTTTGTCGTCCTAGTGATCCAGGTAGAGATAATGCATCCAGCTGGTCATGCGCAGCAGCACTTTACGCATCACCGACACGTGGGCGAAATGGTCGGAATAGACCGCCACCTGGGCATAAATACCGTCGGGCAGGGAATCCACATCGGCGTTCGGATCGAGATCAATCAACGCCATCACGCCGTCCGTTCCCGGCACCACGCTCAGCGACTGTAGCGCGCCCTGCGCCTGATATGAGCCGCCGGGCACCACGGGTAAAATGCTCGCCAGCTTGCCGTGGAACACCTGCCCCGGCAGCGCGTTAAACACCACTTCCGCATCATCACCCGCCTCCAGGCGCAGCAGCGAGTTCTGACGGAATTGAGCAACAATCTGCCGTTTCTGTTCAGGGATAAACACCATGACCGGACGCAGCGGCAGCGCGGCAGCATAGGTGCCAGGACGAATGAGCACCTGAGTGGCGTATCCGTCGCTTGGCGCGCGGACGATGGTCTGGTCGAGGTTATATTTGGCCTCCGACAGCTGTGCGCGCAGGCTGACAATTTGCGACTGTTCGCCGTTGACCATGCTGTCTAACTGGCTCTGAATCTGCGACTGCTCGGCAATCGACCCTTTAACCATCGCATCCTGCGCCAGATAGTTCTGCCGGGCATTATCGATATCGCTTTCCGAGAAGGGGTTTACCCGCGCCTGACTGCCTTTCAGATAGCGTTGGTAATCCTTATACAACCGATCCCGCTCGGCGGAAACGCGGGTGGTATTGGCCTGCGCTTCGGACAGTTGAGCTTTCAGCGTCTGGACGCTATGTGTGGCTGTCACCAGATCGGCCTGTAGTCGGTCGACTCGCGCCTGATAACGCGTCGGGTCAATCTTAAACAGCACCTCACCCTTTTTAATCAGTTGGTTATTTTTATCCGTCACTTCACTGACCACGCCGGTGACCTGCGGCGTAATCGGAATTGAGATCACCGCCTTTTGCGCGGTATAGGTATACGGGTGGTTATAGTTCATTAATAAAATAAGCCCGCTAACCAAAAATATACCGCCCAGCGCGGCGGTGGCTAACGTCCATTGGTTAACGGGAATACGGAAGATTTTAAATACCGCCCACGCAAGCGCCACGTAAGTTAATACAATCAACAGATCCATGATTATTGCTCCGGCGTTGTCGTGTCGACTGAGGGGGATATTTCCGCCAGTTTTTGCTCCAGCTCAGCGACCCGGCGAGAAAGCTGTACGAGCGTGTCATCCGCTGCTGGCGCGGGTTCTGAAGATTTTATATGTGACTGCATGCCCCAGCCGCGTTCGGGCTGGTAGAGGGTGGCCCAGATCCATAAAAACGGCCAGATAACATGCAGCGTAAACAGACTGACCCAGCCGGCAGTATGAATAGCATCGGCGTGGGGATGATGACGTTTTTTCGCAATGGTATAGGGAATATCATGAATCATGATGATCCCGTAAAACAGGACCAGGAAAACAAAGATCAGCACGCCCAACGCAAAATAGTTTAGAAACATATCTGCCCCAGATTCACGCTTAGTTGGTTTTTTTTAATTGCAGGCAGCCGAGACGCTTATGGCTGATAATATGAAAATAATGCGCAATGGCCGTTTTCGCCATCCTGCGGCGGGGAATTTTTACCAGGAGAGACAGGCAGCAAAAAACGCTGGTTGTACACAATGTATCACCAGCAGGGGAAGTCGTTAAATTGGCGTCACTACGCCGATTTTTATGTTACTTTTTCGGCGTATCCACCGGGCGATAAAGGTTACGATAATGGGCTAATCGCACCCGGAACATCTCGGCTTTATCCTCGGGAATATCGGCGGGAACCCGGTCTGAATACGGTCGCTTTTGCAGATACTCCATAAACGCCTGGCTGGAGGCCATAAAGTCTACCGCCTTATCAATGATTTGCGGTACGTTCTCTCCCATTTTGCTCATCGTCGCTCTCCCTCGTTAAGACCTTTCTCTAAGCATGGATAATCCTGGCGCGAAGGGTTGAGGAAAATGTGCGGTTCTTCGCCACTCATTTTCAAAAAAGCGATCAACTTAACTATTTTATGAAATAACAATACTATTCATAACGTTACATTAATTAGCTACTTATAATCGCCCGAAGAAACTACCTTATTTTGTATAATTAACTACCAGAAATGAGCGACAACGCGCATACTAAGCGCTATTACGTCTATTTTGTTATCAGATATCAGCAAGATGAAAGAAATCGAGAAAAATGAAATCAAACGTCTGAGCGATCTGCTCGACGCCATCCGCCACCAGCAGGCAGGTCTGTCTCTGGTCGAGAGCGCAGAAAAATATGCCGAGCTGGAAGAAGAAAAAACCAAGCTCGAAACCGAAATCGCTCGCCTGCGTGAAGTGCATACGCAGAAGCTGAGCAAAGAGGCGCAGAAGCTGGCCAAAATGGGCTTCAGCCGTCCAATCACCAAAAAAGAACAGGCCGACATGGGTAAGCTGAAGAAAAGCGTCCGCGGCCTGGTGGTGGTTCACCCAATGACGGCGCTTGGCCGTGAAATGGGCCTGCAGGTGATGACCGGATTCGCAAAGAGCGAGTTCTGATACCCCGCCTTGAACCTTCTCCCGCCCGGGAGAAGGTTTTGCTTATCTTCTCCCTCCCCCTCAAATTGGCCCAACCAATTTCACAACCAAAGCTCTGGTAATTCACAATTCCATCATTTAACGTCACAAACACATTGCTACGCAGTAACATTTGATTAACCATTCATTGTCATTATCCCTACACCACCCTATTGGCAGGGCCAATTTTACACAAACTGTGACGCAGAGATGAGCACAGACTCACCGCCGACCGGTACGTGTGGCCCCCTGGAGACCTGCATGAGCCTCTGGCAACAAAACTACGATCCGGCCGGGAATATCTGGCTTTCAAGCCTGATTGCCTCACTCCCTATCCTGTTCTTCTTCTTCGCGCTGATTAAGCTCAAGTTGAAGGGCTACGTCGCGGCCAGTTGGACGGTATTCATCGCCCTTGCCGTCGCGTTGCTGTTCTACAAAATGCCGGTCGACCGAGCGCTGGCGTCAGTGGTGTACGGCTTCTTCTACGGTCTGTGGCCTATCGCCTGGATTATTATCGCCGCCGTTTTTGTCTACAAAATTTCGGTGAGGACCGGGCAATTCGACATTATTCGCTCGTCGATTCTTTCCATTACCCCGGACCAACGTTTACAGATGCTGATTGTCGGCTTCTCCTTCGGCGCCTTTCTCGAAGGGGCCGCTGGCTTTGGCGCACCGGTAGCGATTACCGCCGCGCTGCTGGTGGGTCTGGGCTTTAACCCTCTCTACGCCGCGGGTCTGTGCCTGATCGTCAATACTGCACCGGTGGCGTTTGGCGCGATGGGCATTCCGATTCTGGTGGCCGGGCAGGTGACCGGGCTGGATAGCTTTGAAATCGGCCAGATGGTTGGCCGTCAGCTGCCGTTCCTGACCATTATCGTGCTGTTCTGGATCATGGCGATTATGGACGGCTGGCGCGGTATCAAGGAGACCTGGCCCGCAGTCATGGTGGCTGGCGGTTCGTTTGCTATCGCCCAGTACCTGAGCTCTAACTTCCTGGGCCCTGAGCTACCGGACATCATCTCCTCACTGGTGTCGCTGGTGTGCCTGACGCTGTTCCTCAAGCGCTGGCAGCCGGTACGTATTTTCCGCTTTGCCGATATGGGCGCGTCCCAGGTTGATATGAACCTGGCGCGTACCGGCTACACTGCCGGGCAGATCGTTCGCGCCTGGTCACCGTTCCTGTTCCTGACCGCCACCGTCACCCTGTGGAGTATTCCACCGTTTAAGGCGCTGTTCGCCCCGGGCGGCGCGCTGTACGATCTGGTGATTAACGTTTCGGTTCCGTATCTCGACAAGCTGGTTGCCCGTATGCCGCCGGTAGTGAGTCAGGCCACGGCCTACGCGGCGGTCTATAAGTTCGACTGGCTGTCGGCAACCGGCACCGCGATCCTCTTTGCCGCCCTGCTCTCTATCGTCTGGCTGCGCATGAAGCCAAAAGATGCCATCAGCACCTTCGGCTCTACGCTGAAAGAGCTGGCGTTACCGATTTACTCCATCGGCATGGTGCTGGCATTCGCCTTTATCTCGAACTACTCCGGCCTGTCGTCAACGCTGGCACTGGCGCTGGCGCATACCGGTCACGCGTTCACCTTCTTCTCGCCGTTCCTCGGTTGGCTCGGCGTGTTCCTGACCGGTTCAGACACCTCCTCCAACGCGCTGTTCGCTGCGCTTCAGGCTACCGCCGCGCAGCAGATTGGCGTGTCGGACGTGCTGCTGGTTGCCGCTAACACCACCGGTGGCGTGACCGGGAAGATGATTTCACCGCAGTCCATCGCCATTGCCTGCGCGGCGGTGGGCCTGGTGGGCAAAGAGTCCGACCTGTTCCGCTTTACCGTGAAACACAGCCTGATCTTCACCTGCATGGTGGGCGTCATCACTACGCTGCAGGCTTACGTCTTAACCTGGATGATTCCGTGATAACACTGCCCAAACGTCTGTCAGACGATGTCGCCTGCCGCGTGCGGGCATTGATTGAAGAACAACAGCTGGAGGCGGGCATGCGTTTGCCCGCCGAAAGAAAGCTGGCAGCCCAGCTTGGCGTCTCGCGCAACTCGCTGCGCGAAGCGCTGGCGAAGCTGGTGAGCGAAGGATTGCTGCTTAGCCGTCGCGGCGGCGGCACCTTCGTGCGCTGGCAGCATGAAGGTTGGTCTGAGCAGAATATTGTGCAGCCGCTGAAAACGCTGCTGGCCGATGATCCGGACTACAGCTTTGATATCCTCGAAGCTCGCCACGCCATTGAAGCCAGCACCGCCTGGTATGCCGCGATGCGCGCGACCGATGCCGATAAAGAAAAAATCCGCCTGTGCTTTGAAGCCACCCAGAGCGATGACCCGGACCTCGCCTCGCAGGCCGACGTTCGTTTCCATCTGGCCATCGCCGAAGCATCTCATAACGTGGTGCTGCTACAAACCATGCGCGGTTTTTTTGATCTGTTGCAATCGTCGGTGATCCAAAGCCGCGAACGTATGTATCTGGTGCCGCCGGTCTTTGCGAAGCTGACCGAGCAGCATCTGGCCATTCTCGATGCCATTACCGCCGGTGATGCCGAAGGCGCACGTCAGGCGATGATGGCACACCTCGGTTTCGTTCACACCACCATTAAACGTTTTGATGAAGACCTGGCCCGCCAGGCGCGGAGCACCCGCCTGCCCGACGACCACACTGATATTTCCAGGGAGAAAAAAGCATGATTATTTCCGCCGCAAGCGATTATCGCGCCGCCGCCCAGCGCATTCTGCCGCCGTTCTTGTTCCACTATATTGACGGTGGCGCGTATGCGGAACACACCCTGCGCCGCAACGTGGAAGACCTGTCAGATGTGGCGCTGCGCCAGCGCATCCTAAGAAACATGTCCGATCTGAGCCTCGAAACCACGCTGTTTAAAGAGCAGCTTTCTATGCCGGTGGCCCTGGCGCCGGTTGGCCTGTGCGGCATGTATGCTCGTCGCGGTGAAGTGCAGGCCGCCGCTGCTGCCGATGCCAAAGGTATTCCGTTTACCCTTTCCACCGTGTCGGTCTGCCCGATTGAAGAAGTGGCACCAACCATCAAACGCCCGATGTGGTTTCAGCTGTACGTGCTGCGCGATCGCGGCTTTATGCGTAATGCGCTGGAGCGCGCCAAAGCGGCGGGCTGCTCAACGCTAGTCTTTACCGTTGATATGCCCACTCCCGGCGCGCGCTACCGCGATGCCCACTCCGGCATGAGCGGCCCAAATGCCGCCGTGCGTCGCTACTGGCAAGCAGCCACCCATCCGCAGTGGGCGTGGGACGTGGGCCTGAACGGTCGCCCGCACGACTTAGGCAATATCTCAACCTACCTTGGCAAACCAACCGGTCTGGAAGATTACATCGGCTGGCTGGCGAATAACTTCGATCCGTCCATCTCGTGGAAAGACCTGGAGTGGATCCGCGAATTCTGGGATGGCCCGATGGTGATCAAAGGGATCCTCGACCCGGAAGATGCCCGAGATGCGGTACGCTTCGGTGCTGACGGGATCGTCGTCTCCAACCACGGCGGCCGCCAGCTCGACGGCGTGCTATCCTCCGCCCGCGCGCTGCCGGCGATTGCCGACGCGGTGAAAGGTGATATCACGATCCTGGCCGATAGCGGTATCCGTAACGGCCTCGACGTGGTGCGGATGATTGCACTGGGGGCAGACAGCGTACTGTTAGGCCGCGCGTATCTGTATGCGCTCGCCACGCACGGCCAGGCTGGCGTGGCTAACCTGCTGAATCTGGTTGAGAAAGAGATGAAGGTGGCGATGACGCTGACCGGGGCGAAGTCGATTAAAGAGATTAGCCGTGATTCTCTGGTGCAAAGTGCGGAAGTGACGCAGGCGTTTCAGGTAGTTAAGCAGGGGAGCGCGGCGTAAGTCCGTGCAGTTTTTCCCCTCACCCTAACCCTCTCCCCGTACGAAACGCCGTACGCTGTTCGGGTGAGGGTTTTCGCAAATTCTGCTATCCTGCCCCCCGCAATCCAAGGGGGCAGCATGCTTAACATCGTTTTATTCGAACCTGAAATCCCGCCCAATACCGGGAACATCATCCGTCTGTGCGCCAACACCGGCTTCCGTCTGCATATCATCGAACCGATGGGCTTTGCCTGGGACGATAAACGCCTGCGCCGCGCCGGACTGGACTACCACGAGTTCACCGCCGTCACGCGCCATGCCAATTACGCCGCCTTTGTTGAGAGCGAAAACCCGCAGCGCCTGTTTGCCCTGACCACCAAAGGGACGCCCGCACATAGCGCGGTGAGCTATCAGGACGGTGACTATCTGATGTTTGGGCCGGAAACCCGTGGACTGCCCGCGACCATTCTGGACGCCCTGCCGCCGGAGCAAAAAATTCGTATTCCAATGATGCCGGACAGCCGCAGCATGAACCTGTCGAACGCGGTGTCGGTGGTGGTGTATGAGGCGTGGCGCCAGCTGGGGTATCCGGGCGCCGTATTGCGTAGCTGATATTTGCCGGATGGCGGCTACGCCTTATCCGGCCTACGGTTTGGTAGGCCCGGTAAGCGCAGCGCCACCGGGCAAGGCCCTAAATCCCGTCGCCGTATTCAAAGCCGTGGTTAATACCGTTGAAGTGCTGGTCCATATCCATCGCCGGTTTATCCGACTCCGGCTTGCCGACGATACGCGCCGGGACACCTGCGGCGGTAGTGTGCGGCGGAACCGGCTGCAGGACCACTGAGCCCGCGCCGATCTTCGCGCCGCGCCCCACTTCAATATTGCCGAGGATCTTCGCTCCGGCGCCAATCATCACGCCTTCGCGAATTTTCGGGTGACGGTCACCGCTGGTTTTCCCGGTACCGCCGAGAGTGACGGACTGCAGGATAGAGACGTCGTTTTCAATCACCGCCGTTTCCCCCACCACGATTCCGGTCGCGTGGTCGAGCATGATGCCGCGGCCAATTTTGGCCGCCGGGTGAATATCCACCTGGAAAGATACGGATACCTGATTTTGCAGGAAAATCGCCAATGCGCGACGCCCCTGCCCCCACAGCCAGTGGCCAATACGATAAGCCTGTAGAGCGTGGAAGCCCTTCAGGTACAGCAGCGGGGTTGAATATTTGTCGACCGCCGGGTCACGCGTACGCACGGCCTGAATATCGCAGGCGGCGGAGGAGATCATTTCCGGGTCGGCGGCGTAGGCCTCTTCCACCACTTCGCGAATCGCGATAGCAGGCATAATCGGAGAAGCCAGCTTGTTGGCAAGCATGTAGCTTAAAGCACTGCCGAGGTTTTCGTGTTTGAGTAAGGTCGCATGATAAAAACTGGCGAGCATAGGCTCACAGTCCGCCAGAGCCCTGGCTTCCGCTTTAATATTGTTCCAGACAATTTCCAGTTCTTCACACGACATTGCTTACTCCAGACATATTGGAACGATCGGCAAGTCTGCGCTTGCCGGATCGTCGGGATGACAAAGGTTTCCTGCGATTAATTGCCGCTATGCTCATCCTTGCGTGCACGACCTAATAAGGTCAATGCTGCCTCGCGCGCGTTTTTTCCGCAATATAATACCTGATAAATTTCCTCGGTTATTGGCATTTCGACACCTACACGGTGCGCCAACTCGCGGACTTCTTTGGTATTACGGTAACCTTCGACCACCTGGCCAATACTGTCCTGCGCTTCCTGAACCTGCGCCCCTTTGCCCAGCGCCATGCCGAAACGACGGTTGCGCGACTGGTTGTCGGTACAGGTCAGCACTAAATCACCAAGCCCCGCCATGCCCATAAAGGTCACCGGATCAGCGCCCAGCGCCACGCCCAGGCGCGACATTTCGGTCAGGCCACGGGTGATCAGCGCCGTACGCGCGTTGGCACCAAAGCCAATGCCGTCGGAGATGCCCGCGCCAATCGCAATCACGTTTTTCACCGCACCGCCCAGCTGGACGCCGATGAAATCCGGGTTGCTGTAGACGCGGAAGCTTTTGCCGCAGTGCAACAGCTGCTGCAAATCGTCGGCAAAGACCGGGTCCGTCGCCGCCAGCGAAATCGCCGTCGGCAAACCAGCCGCCAGCTCTTTGGCAAACGTTGGGCCAGAAATCACCGCCAGCGGGATCTCGTCACCCAGCGCTTCGCGCGCCACATCCTGCAGCAGGCGGCCGGTTTCAGCCTCCAGCCCTTTCGTCGCCCATAAAAGGCGCGCATCGGGACGCAGCAGCGGTTTCATCTGACGCAGTACGTCGCCGAACACGTGACTTGGCACCACCACCAGAATATCGCGGCTGGCGGCCAGCGCGGTCGCTAAGTCGCTTTCCAGGTGGAGCGAATCCGGGAACGGAACGTCGGGAAGGAATGCCGCGTTGCAGCGATCGTGCTGTAGCGTCGCGACATGTTTGGGATCGTGGCCCCAGAGTACGACCTGGTGGCCGTTTCTTGCCACGGTGATGGCAAGAGCGGTGCCGTAAGAGCCGGCACCGATCACAGTCATTGAAGCATTAAGTGCGTTCATCAGGCATCCTGATGTTGTTCTGCACCTTCGCCAGCCTGCTGCTGCAGATAGTTCATGAACAGCGCATCAAAGTTAACCGGCGCAAGGTTCAGCTGTGGGAAAGTCCCACGGGAAACCAGGCTGGTGATGCATTCACGCGCATACGGGAACAGGATGTTCGGGCAGTATGCACCCAGGCAATGAGCCATCTGAGTCCCTTCGATACCTTCGATGGAGAAGATACCCGCCTGCTGAGTTTCACACAGGAATGCGGTCTCTTCGCCCAGCGTCGCCGTTACGGTGACACGCAGCACCACTTCATACACACCTTCAGCCAGTTGGTTGGAAGCGGTATCAAGATCAAGTTTAACCTCTGGCTGCCAATCTTTCTGGAAAACATGCGGTGCATTCGGCGCTTCAAAGGAAACGTCTTTGGTATAGATGCGCTGAATCTGGAAAGCCATTTCTGCGTTGTTTTGTTCTGACATGTGTAAAAAACCCTTTCGTGTTGTCCTTAAAAAAAGCGGTACGCTTCACGCCTGCCTCTGCAGGCGTGAACGCGAAGCATTAGCGCAGCAGGGGATCAAGTCCACCACGCGCATCAAGCGCATACAAGTCGTCGCAGCCGCCAATGTGCTGTGCATCAATAAAAATCTGCGGAACCGTCGTGCGGCCGCTGCGCTGAATCATCTCTTCGCGCTTCTCAGCGTTACCGTCGATAGGCAGTTCCTCAAAGGCGACGCCTTTTTCAGACAGCAGCGCTTTTGCACGATGGCAATAAGGGCATGTTGCTTTGGTATAGATTTCAATCTTCGCCATGACAGCTCTCCTGACTTCACCCGATGAACGAGCAGGGAATTATTTGCCGCGAACCAGAGGCAGGTTTTCACCGCTCCAGCCAGCAATACCTTCTTTCAGTACGAATACTTTTTCAAAACCGGCTTTCAGCAGCGCGGTGGCGGAATCCGTCGCCTGCATACCCGTGCCGTCGGTCACAATCACCGGTTTGTCTTTGTGTTTTTCCAGTTCGCCGACGTTGTTGGCTTTGATTTCGTTCGGCAGCAGGTTCAGGGAACCGGCAATGTGGCCTTTACGGAAATCATCGCGCTGGCGCAGGTCAACGACAATCGCGTCTTCTTTGTTGATCAGGCGCGTCGCTTCGCCGCGGTTGATGACCTTAACTTTAGACATCAGCCCTTTAAAAGTGGTGAACAGCACGGCCGCCAGCAGCGCGATCCACGCGATGCTCAGGACAGGGTGACGACCTACAAATTGCATAATTTCTTGCATGGGGGGTAACAGCTCCCGACGTGTAATGTTTAAAAACCAGGGAAGGAGTATACCTGCGGCGTGGCGCAAATACAGCCAGCGCGCGCGATGTAATGCGTTTTCTGCGGAGTGCTACGGAAAAAAGGAGGAAAATGTGCGTTTTTCCTCGTGCATCTCCCCGCTTTCTTTGATCTCTCATTGTTATTTTATCGATTCAGCTGTAGTAAAATTACGCAAATTTTCTGTCTTTAGAGCATGAGGTTGTCGCAATGTCGGTTTCTAAAAAACCTATGGTACTGGTGATTCTGGATGGCTACGGCTACCGTGAAGAGCATCAGGATAACGCTATCTACAGCGCTAAAACGCCGGTAATGGACGCGCTGTGGGCAAAACGTCCGCATACCCTGATCCACGCCTCTGGCCTGGAAGTGGGTCTGCCAGACGGTCAGATGGGTAACTCCGAAGTCGGTCACGTTAACCTGGGCGCGGGCCGTATCGTCTATCAGGATCTGACCCGTCTTGACGTAGAAATTAAAGATCGTCAGTTCTTCGCTAACCCGGTGCTGTGCGGTGCGGTAGACAAAGCGGTGGCTGCGGGTAAAGCGGTACACATCATGGGTCTGCTGTCCGCCGGTGGCGTTCACAGCCATGAAGATCACATCATGGCGATGGTAGAACTGGCCGCTGAACGTGGCGCAGAAAAAATCTACCTGCACGCGTTCCTCGACGGTCGCGACACCCCGCCGCGTAGCGCCAACGGTTCCCTGCAGAAATTTGAAGAGAAATTTGCCGCGCTGGGCAAAGGCCGCGTAGCCTCCATCATTGGCCGTTACTATGCAATGGACCGTGACAACCGTTGGGATCGCGTTGAACAAGCTTACAACCTGCTGGTTGAAGCCAAAGGCGAATTCCAGGCTGACACCGCGGTTGCCGCGCTGGAAGCTGCCTACGCTCGCGATGAAAACGACGAATTCGTGAAAGCCACCGTTATCCGTGCAGCCGGCCAGGCCGATGCGGCAATGGAAGACGGCGACGCGCTGGTCTTCATGAACTTCCGTGCTGACCGCGCGCGTGAAATCACCCGTGCTTTCGTTAACGCTGACTTCGACGGCTTCAAGCGCCGCAAAGAAGTGAAGCTGGGCGATTTCATCATGCTGACCGAATATGCGGCAGACATCAAAGCACCGTGCGCCTACCCACCAGCGTCTCTGGAAAATACCTTTGGCGAGTGGATGGCGAAGCATGAGAAAACCCAGCTGCGCATCTCCGAAACCGAGAAATACGCGCACGTGACCTTCTTCTTCAACGGCGGCGTTGAAGAGCCGTTCAAAGGCGAAGATCGCATCCTGATCAACTCCCCGAAAGTCGCGACCTACGACCTGCAGCCGGAAATGAGCTCCGCCGAGCTGACCGAGAAGCTGGTTGCGGCCATCGAAAGCGGCAAGTACGACACCATCATCTGTAACTACCCGAACGGCGATATGGTTGGCCATACCGGCGTCATGGAAGCCGCAGTGAAGGCCGTTGAAGCGCTGGATCACTGCCTGGATGAAGTCACTCATGCGGTCGAGAAAGTGGGCGGCCAACTGCTGGTGACCGCAGACCACGGTAACGCCGAGCAGATGCGTGACCCGGCTACCGGCCAGGCGCACACGGCCCACACCAGCCTGCCGGTTCCGCTGATTTACGTTGGCGACAAAACCGTCAAAGCGGTGGAAGGCGGCAAGCTCTCCGACATCGCGCCGACCATGCTGGCGCTGATGGGGATGGAAATCCCGCAACAGATGACTGGTAAGCCGCTGTTCATCGTGGAATAATCCTTCCCCATGAGGGGAAAGGCGATCTATTCCATTAAATGGGCCGAGGCAGCGCTTCGGTCTACGTTTTACGCCAGCGTGCTCAGCGCTGGCGTATTGCTGTGCGCCACGCCCGCCCACGCGGACGACCGCTCGCAGCTCCAGTCTATTCAGGCCGATATCGCCGCCAAAGAGCGCGCGGTACGCCAACAGCAGCAACAACGCGCCACCCTTCTCGCCCAGCTGAAAGCGCAGGAACAGGCCATCGCCGCCGCCGCGCGTCAACTGCGTGAAACGCAAAACTCGCTGGCGCAGCTCAATGCGCAAATCACCGAGATGAATGCCAACATTGCGAAGCTGGAAAAACAGCGCGCGATGCAGGAGCGCAACCTCGCCGCGCAGCTTGATGCCGCGTTCCGTCAGGGCGAACATACCGGTATTCAACTGATTCTCAGCGGTGAAGAGAGCCAACGCGGGCAGCGCCTTCAGGCCTATTTTGGCTACCTGAACCAGGCGCGGCAGGAAACCATCGCCGAGCTCAAGCAAACCCGCGAAGACGTAGCGGCGCAAAAAACCGAGCTGGAAGAGAAGCAGAGCGAACAGCAAACGCTGCTGTACGAGCAGAAGGCCCAACAGGCCAAACTCGAAGCGGCGCGTAACGAGCGCCAGAAGACGATTTCCGGGCTGGAATCCTCCATTCAGCAGGGCCAGCAACAGCTTGGCGAGCTACGGGCGAACGAATCTCGCCTGCGCAATAGCATTGCGCGTGCCGAAGCGGCGGCAAAAGCCCGCGCCGAGCGCGAAGCCAAAGAGGCCGAGGCGGTACGTAACCGTCAGCAAGAGGCCACCCGCAAAGGCACTACCTACAAACCTTCCGAAAGTGAGCGTTCACTGATGGCGCGAACCGGCGGCCTGGGCGCTCCTCGCGGTCAGGCCTACTGGCCGGTTCGCGGGACAACGCTGCATCGCTATGGCGAACAGCTACAAGGTGAGCTACGTTGGAAGGGGATGGTCATCAGCGCATCGGAAGGCACCGAAGTCAAAGCCATTGCCGATGGGCGCGTCATCCTTGCCGACTGGCTACAGGGCTATGGCCTTGTCGTGGTAGTCGAGCACGGTAAAGGCGATATGAGCCTCTACGGGTATAACCAGAGCGCGCTGGTCAGCGTTGGCACACAGGTCCGTGCCGGGCAGCCGATCGCCCTGGTGGGCAACAGCGGGGGTCAGGGTAGACCGTCGCTCTATTTCGAAATTCGCCGCCAGGGTCAGGCGGTCAATCCACTGCCGTGGTTGGGAAGATAAGTTTTGCTTCAATTTCGTCGAGTCGTACTTCTCAGTGCGCTGGCATTCGCCGCGCCGGGCTATGCCGGTAAGCTCTCTATCGTTATCGATGACTTTGGTTATCGTCCACAGCAGGAAAATCAGGTGCTGGCGATGCCGTCCACCATTTCCGTTGCGGTTCTCCCTAACGCCCCTCATGCGCGTGAAATGGCCACCAGGGCCCATAACGCCGGGCACGAAGTGCTGATTCACCTGCCGATGGCGCCGCTCAGCAAGCAGCCGCTGGAAAAAGATACCCTACGCCCGGACATGAGCAGCGATGAGATCGAACGGATTATTCGCGAAGCGGTCGATAAAGTGCCCTACGCCGTGGGTCTGAACAACCACATGGGCAGTGCAATGACCTCCAGTCTGTTTGGCATGCAGAAAGTGATGCAGACCCTCAGCCGCTATAATCTCTACTTCCTCGACAGCATGACCATCGGCAATAGCCAGGCCATGCGGGCCGCTAACGGTACCGGAGTGAAGGTCATTAAGCGCCGGGTGTTCCTCGACGATACCCAGAACGAAGCGGATATTCGTCGCCAGTTTAATCGCGCAGTCGACCTCGCGCGCCGCAACGGTTCGGCAATCGCTATTGGTCACCCGCATCCGGCCACCGTGCGCGTATTGCAGCAAATGGTCTACAACCTGCCGTCAGATATTACTCTGGTGCGCCCGAGCAGCCTGCTCAACGAGCCGCAGATTGACACCTCAACCCCGAATCGTGGCATGCCGCCTTCCCTTCAACCGATGGAGCCGCGTAATCCGTTCCGCGGCGTGAGGCTCTGCAAGCCGAAGAAACCGCTGGAGCCGGTCTATGCCAGCCGCTTCTTCAACGTGTTAAGCGAGAGCATCACCCACAGCACGCTGGTGCAGTATATGCAGCTGCAGTGGCAAGGGTGGCAGAGCAGTTAGTCTTTCAGATCCAGCGTGAGATGGGCCAGACGTCGCGGCGTGAGTGATTTATCGCGCCACTTGTTAAAACGAATAGCCCACAGCATCACCTGATACGCCAGCTTCACGCTGCAAATGTTACTCACCATCCGTTTGAACATGCCGGAGACTTCCGCTTCGGCAATCATCCGCTCGCGAATCTTCTGGTCTGGCTCTTTACGAATGCAGTGGCAGACGCGCAACGCTTCGTAAATAACCTGCTGTTTAAACTCCGGATAAATCGGAATCCGCCCGGCATAGTCGTGGTTCATCTTGTCGAGCAGGCGGGTAATTTTGATGTAATGGCGCTGGTAGGCGAGGTTCTTGAGGCCGGTGCGCGGCAGGCGGCTAACGGATGCGCCATGCAGGAAATATTTATACAGCGGTACTTCAGTGTAACGCGCGCGTTTGGCGTTAAACATAAATTCGGTCGACCAGATAATATCCTGGTGGTGCAGGCCGGGAATAAAGCTCAGCCCCGCGTCGCGGATAGTCTGGTGGCGATAGACGCCCATCCATACTACGTGACGCCAGCGGCGGCTCGCCAGCCCTTTGCGCAGCCAGTCCGGCCCGGTCATCACCTCGGTAGAACGAATACGTTCTGGCGGAATAGAGGCCCAGGTCTTACCCGTCTCGGCGATACACCAGTCGGCGTTACACTGCGCGACGTCCAGGTTGTCCTTCAGCGCCATGGTCATCAGCGTTTCGTACATCTGCGGGTAGGCGATATCGTCACCGTCGACATAAGCGATGTACTCCCCTTTTGCCACTTCCATTCCGGTATTACGCGCCGCCGAGACGCCCGCATTACGCTGGTGTAACAGATGAACGTGCGGGAAGCGGTCCACGTAAGATTGCGCCAGATCGGCTGAATTATCCGTCGAACCATCGTTCACAATGATGATCTCGATATTCTTCCAGGTTTGCGCAATCAGCGAATCCATACAGGCGATGAACGGCTCACCCGTGTTGTAAAGCGGCATGATGACGCTCAGGAGACCGGGGGTGTAGGTCATATAAAATCCTGCCAAACAGTGTAATTAACGGCAATTTTTAACATAGATAGCCGTACAAGGTCAGCGAAAGTTGTTGCTGCCTGTTATCCGAGCGGGCAAAAAAATCCCCGGGTATTTAACGCTAATAAATACCCGGGGACAACTAAGACGAAGACGATTAATCCCAGCTCAGTACCACTTTACCGGATTGGCCGGAACGCATCGCGTCAAAGCCTTTCTGGAAATCATCGATGCCGAAGCGATGGGTGATAATCGGCGACAGATCGAGACCAGACTGGATCAATGCCGCCATCTTGTACCAGGTTTCGAACATTTCGCGACCGTAGATACCTTTAATAAACAGCCCCTTAAAGATAACCTTGGTCCAGTCGATAGACATATCGGACGGTGGAATCCCCAGCATAGCAATGCGCCCGCCGTGGTTCATGGTATCCAGCATGGAGCGGAACGCCGGTGGCGCGCCGGACATCTCCAGGCCCACATCGAAGCCTTCGGTCATGCCCAGTTCAGCCATCACATCGTTGAGGTTCTCTTTGGCGACGTTGACCGCGCGTGTCACGCCCATCTTGCGCGCTAGCTCCAGGCGGTATTCGTTCACATCGGTAATCACCACGTTACGCGCGCCAACGTGCTTAGCAACCGCAGCCGCCATCACGCCAATCGGGCCCGCGCCGGAGACCAGCACATCTTCACCCACCAGGTCGAAAGAAAGCGCCGTGTGCACCGCGTTGCCAAACGGGTCAAAGATAGAAGCCAGATCGTCAGAGATATTGTCCGGGATTTTGAAGGCGTTAAACGCCGGGATCACCAGATATTCAGCGAAGCAGCCCGGGCGGTTTACGCCCACACCGATGGTATTGCGGCACAGGTGCGTACGACCGGCGCGGCAGTTACGGCAGTGGCCACAGGTGATGTGACCTTCACCGGAGACGCGGTCGCCGACCTTAAAACCACGCACTTCCTGGCCGATACCGACCACTTCGCCCACATATTCATGACCCACAACCATCGGTACCGGGATCGTTTTCTGCGACCATTCGTCCCAGTTGTAGATATGCACGTCGGTGCCGCAAATCGCGGTTTTGCGAATTTTAATCAGCAGATCGTTGTGGCCGAGTTCCGGTTCCGGAACGTCGGTCATCCAGATCCCTTCTTCCGCTTTCAGTTTAGATAACGCTTTCATCTGACACCCTCAGGCAATCACGCCCAGTTGTTTACCGATGCGGGTAAAGGCTTCCACCGCACGTTCAATTTGTGCCGTCGTATGCGCCGCTGACATCTGAGTGCGGATACGCGCCTGGCCTTTTGGTACCACCGGGAAGAAGAATCCGGTGACGTAAATCCCTTCTTTTTGCAGCTCACGCGCGAAATTCTGCGCCACCACGGCATCACCCAGCATCACCGGGATAATGGCGTGGTCCGCGCCCGCAAGCGTAAAGCCCGCGGCGGTCATTTTTTCGCGGAACAGACGGGCGTTAGCCCATAGCTGGTCGCGCAGCTCAGCGCCGGATTCAACCATCTCCAGCACTTTAATAGAGGCTGCAACGATAGCCGGCGCCAGGGAGTTAGAAAACAGATACGGACGTGAACGCTGACGCAGCCACTCCACGACTTCCTTACGCGCCGCGGTATAGCCGCCGGACGCGCCGCCCAGCGCTTTGCCCAGCGTGCCGGTGATAATGTCGACACGGCCCATCACATCACAATATTCATGGGAGCCACGGCCATTTTCGCCAACGAAGCCGACCGCGTGGGAATCATCAACCATCACCAGCGCATCGTATTTGTCCGCCAGGTCGCAGACGCCTTTCAGGTTGGCAATCACACCGTCCATCGAGAACACGCCGTCGGTGGCAATCAGCACGTGACGCGCGCCGGCTGCACGCGCTTCTTTCAGGCGCTCTTCCAGCTCAACCATGTCGTTGTTGGCATAGCGGAAACGCTTCGCTTTACACAGGCGCACACCGTCGATGATCGAGGCATGGTTCAGCGCGTCGGAGATGATGGCGTCTTCTGCGCCCAGCAGCGTTTCAAACAGGCCGCCGTTGGCATCGAAGCAGGAGGAATACAGAATGGCGTCTTCCATACCGAGGAAGTTTGCCAGCTTCTGCTCCAGCGCTTTGTGGCTATCCTGGGTGCCGCAGATGAAGCGCACCGACGCCATACCGAAACCATGGCTGTCCATACCGGCTTTCGCGGCATTGATCAGCTCAGGGTGGTTGGCCAGGCCAAGGTAGTTGTTGGCGCAGAAGTTAATAACGTGGCTGCCGTCGCCCACGGTGATATCCGCTTGCTGGGCGGAGGTGATGATACGTTCTTCTTTAAACAACCCTTCCGCACGAGCGGTGTCGAGGTCCTGAGTTAACTGTTTGTAAAAATCACCACGCATTGCAACTCTCCAGATTCGGTAAAATTTGGCACATATTACCCAAAGCTATACGCTGATACGAGATGATGCATGTCTGAATGAATTATTTGCAGCATAAATCACGCGTCCCACATCCAGCCGAACGGTGAAAGGCTGAAGGCGGGCTAATGTGATGGTATGATTAGAAGCATTCGTGCCCGGGATACGCCCTGGCCCACCAATATCAAAGGTTACAGTTATGATTATCGTTACCGGCGGCGCTGGCTTCATTGGCAGCAACATCGTGAAAGCGCTGAATGACAAAGGCATTACCGATATTCTGGTCGTCGACAACCTGAAAGACGGCACCAAGTTCGTAAACCTGGTTGACCTGGACATCACCGACTACATGGATAAAGAAGATTTTCTGATCCAGATTATGGCCGGTGAAGAATTTGGCGACATCGAAGCCGTGTTCCACGAAGGCGCTTGCTCTTCCACCACCGAGTGGGACGGTAAGTATGTGATGGATAACAACTATCAGTACTCCAAAGAGCTGCTGCACTACTGCCTTGAGCGTGAGATTCCGTTCCTGTACGCCTCTTCCGCAGCCACCTACGGCGGCCGCACCAGCGACTTCATTGAGTCCCGCGAGTTTGAAAAACCGCTGAACGTGTACGGTTACTCTAAATTCCTGTTCGACGAGTACGTACGCCGCATCATGCCGGAAGCGAACTCGCCGATCGTGGGCTTCCGCTACTTTAACGTCTATGGCCCACGCGAAGGTCACAAGGGCAGCATGGCGAGCGTTGCCTTCCATCTGAACACCCAGTTGAACAACGGCGAAAGCCCGAAACTGTTTGAAGGCAGCGATGGCTTCAAGCGCGACTTCGTTTACGTCGGCGACGTGGCGGCGGTAAACCTGTGGTTCTGGGAAAACGGCAAATCCGGCATCTTCAACCTCGGTACCGGGCGTGCGGAATCCTTCCAGGCAGTGGCAGACGCCACCCTGGCGTTCCACAAAAAAGGCAGCATTGAATACATCCCGTTCCCGGATAAGCTGAAAGGCCGCTACCAGGCGTTCACTCAGGCCGATCTGACCAATCTGCGCGCTGCCGGCTACGATAAGCCGTTCAAGACCGTCGCCGAAGGCGTAACGGAATACATGGCCTGGTTGAACCGCGACGCGTAAGAACTCAGCATGAAAATACTGGTGATCGGCCCATCATGGGTGGGCGACATGATGATGTCGCAAAGTCTCTATCGCACGCTCAAGGCGCGCTATCCCCAGGCGATAATCGACGTGATGGCACCTGCGTGGTGCCGTCCGCTGTTATCGCGGATGCCGGAAGTCAATGAAGCGATTGCCATGCCGCTCGGGCATGGCGCGCTGGAAATTGGCGAACGGCGCAAACTCGGTCATAGCCTGCGCGAGCGGCGCTATGACCGCGCTTATGTCCTGCCTAATTCCTTTAAATCCGCGTTGGTGCCCTTCTTTGCGGGTATCCCACTGCGTACCGGGTGGCGCGGCGAGATGCGTTACGGTCTGCTGAATGATGCGCGAGTGCTGGATAAAGCGGCCTGGCCACTGATGGTCGAACGCTACGTGGCGCTGGCCTACGATAAAGGCGTGATGCGCTGTGCAAAAGACCTGCCGCAGCCGCTGCTGTGGCCGCAGTTGCAGGTGAACGAAGGCGAGAAATCGCTGGCCTGTAACGCGTTTTCACTCTCCAGCGACCGCCCGATGATCGGCTTTTGCCCAGGCGCGGAGTTTGGTCCGGCAAAACGCTGGCCACACTACCACTACGCCACACTCGCGAAACAACTGATCGACCAGGGTAACCAGATTGTTCTTTTCGGTTCTGCAAAGGACAACGAGGCAGGCAATGAAATTATCGCCGCTCTCAGCGACGAGCAAAAAGGCTGGTGCCGCAACCTGGCCGGGGAAACCCAGCTGGAGCAGGCGGTGGTGCTGATTGCCGCCTGTAAGGCGATCGTCACCAACGATTCCGGCCTGATGCACGTGGCTGCCGCGCTAAATCGCCCGCTGGTAGCACTCTACGGGCCAAGCAGCCCGGACTTCACGCCGCCGCTGTCAAACAAAGCGCGCGTGATTCGATTGATTACCGGCTACCACAAGGTACGTAAAGGCGACTCCGCACAGGGCTACCATCAGAGTCTGATCGATATCACCCCGGCGCGCGTCCTGGAAGAGCTCAACGCGCTGCTGTCGAGCGAGGAAGCCTGACGCATGCGAGTGTTGATCGTCAAAACCTCTTCAATGGGCGACGTCCTGCACACGCTGCCGGCATTAACCGATGCGATGCGTGCTATTCCCGGCATCCACTTTGACTGGGTGGTAGAAGAAGGCTTCGCGCAGATCCCTTCCTGGCACGAGGCCGTAGATCGCGTGATTCCGGTCGCGATTCGCCGCTGGCGCAAAGCGTGGTTCTCCGCTCCGATCAAAGCTGAGCGTAAAGCCTTTCGCGATGCCGTTCAGGCGGTGAAATATGATGCGATCGTTGATGCCCAAGGGCTGGTAAAAAGTGCCGCGTTGGTCACCCGGCTGGCACATGGCGTCAAGCATGGCATGGACTGGAGTAGCGCCCGCGAACCGCTGGCCAGCCTGTTCTACAACCGTCGCCACCATATTCCTAAGCAGCAACACGCCGTAGAGCGCACCCGCGAGCTGTTTGCCAAAAGTCTCGGTTACACCAAGCCCGATACGCAGGGCGACTACGCCATTGCCCAACATTTTCTGAGCGAACATACGCCTGCTGCAGCCCCCTACTGCGTCTTCCTGCATGCCACGACGCGCGATGATAAGCATTGGCCGGAAGAAAACTGGCGTGAGCTGATTCGCCTGCTGGGCGAGCGCGGTCTACGCATCAAATTGCCATGGGGTGCGCCGCATGAAGAAGCCCGCGCGAAGCGCCTGGCTGAAGGGTTTGATTACGTGGAAGTTCTGCCGCGTCTCAGCCTTGAAGCCGTAGCGCATGAACTGGCGGGGGCGGAATTTATTGTTTCAGTGGATACCGGATTGAGCCACTTAACTGCGGCGTTGGATCGCCCAAATATCACACTTTATGGTCCAACGGATCCAGGATTAATTGGAGGATATGGAAAGAATCAAGTGGTATGCCGTTCTGAAAATACTTCCATGGAAACCTTATCTGCAACCATGGTGAAAAAATATCTACAGTCCTTAGGAATAAAAGATGTTTCTCTGTGAGAATAATCCACAAGTAAATTGGCAATCGTTCTGGAATAGATCTCTTGTCGCGCTCTATATTTTCATTTATTTTCTGGAAGGTGTTACGCGATTCAAACATGCACTAACACTGCTAATGCTAATTACCGCAGTAAGTTATTGTTATCAATTAAGAACAAAAGTGTTTGTTTTTTTCAAAAACAATATTAGTATCACTTTTTTCCTCTTTATCATTGGTATCATTTATTCAACATTAATATCTGTAGATACTAGTATCAGTATAAAAGCGGCTGAGAAAGACATTCTCGAAAAGATCATAGTCATCATACTATCTATGGTCATAGTACTACATAAAGAAAAAAAGGAAGATATCGCAAAACTTTTAATATATTCATTAAGCGCATCAATTATCCCCATGGCTATCGCCGATGGAATCCAATATTATCATGAATATAAAGATGGAATCCTTCCATTTACACAGTTTGAACACAGATATAAATCGGATGCTTTTATATTCATGGCCATCGGACTGATGGGTCTACGGTCATTGAAACAAAAATACACCACCGCCGCTTTCTACGTTCTTCTCCCAATTTTATCAATAATGATCCTGGGAACACTTCAACGTGGAACATGGCTTGCAGTACTGATCCCCGGGCTAGTCTGGACTATTCTTCGTAAAGAATGGCGGCTGATACTCTGTGTGGCAATAATTGCAGCTCTTCCATTAGGATATGCATACTTAAAAAATGACCATCAGTTTTCTACTCTTTTCCATAAAATGCAACAGACCAATAGTAGTGAAAGGTATGGAAATGGTACACAAGGAGCCGCTCTTGACCTTATTCTTGATAATCCAATTAAAGGGTATGGTTACGGGAAAGAGTTATATCTTGATGTCTATGCAAAGAACATTGAAGCCCATCCTCAATGGTTTTTCCAGAGGCCAATTGGCCCACATAATCTGTCCTTATCAATGTGGTTTGCTGGCGGAATTTTTGGATTAATTAGCTTATGGATTTTACTTTTAGCATTAGTACAAAAATCAGTAAGCCAATATATTAAAAGTTCGGGCGTCACACAAATAGGATGGTTAACAGTTTTCTTAATTGTTCTGGGTGATTTTTTAATTAGGGGTTTGTTTGAAACAATAAACCTACAGCACTTTTCTATCGTTATTGGTATAGCCATATCTATGATAGTGACTAACGCCACCAATAAAAAAGAAGTGTTCTAAAGGTAGAGTGCCGGACACAGGGATGATGTCCGGACAACGCCAGAATAACGTAATGGTAAGACTTTTATTTCCACCAACAAAAACCAAGTATATAACGTCTTGTAATCCAGTAACAATATGATATTTTCTTTCTTAAATAAGATTTCTTCTTTTTAATTTTCTTTTCTTTGTTATTTTCTTTACGTTCTTTATCTAACCAGCTATTAGACAGATCTTCTGGGTGATGGACAAAATCAGCTAAATATATGTTTGAGAAATGACCTTCTCTCATAAGATAGGCCCATTCATCAATAATAAAGAAACCTTCATTAAATCGCTTTATTAAGCGAGAGGCAGTACTTAAACTAACCAAATAACCACACGATCTTAAAACATAACCATGACCAGATATTACCTTATAGAAAACTTGTCCACCGATTGTTTCCTTATCAAAATGACTCAGTACCACTTTATTCCTATAGACCAAACCATCTTGACCACCCAATATATACTGGGTATCATCGACAAGTTTTTTCTCATCCAATTTTGATATAAAACTTCTGAACGACTCATCGATGATCGCGTCATCTTCAAGGACACATGCCCATTTCATATCATCACGAACCATTTTTTCAAATAGTCGAATATGACTCAATGTACAGCCAAGCTCACCATCAATAGGTTCCTTTTTCGAACGCCGTTTGAAATCATCTGTAGATATCTTTTCTTTTTCTTCTAATGATAAATCCTTGCCATATACTGCATCGAAAAATGAATATTCAATATTCAGTTCATTCATTTTCCTCCCAATTTCACTGCGTCGAGCCATATCAAAAGGAAGTGATATTATGAAAACATGCATTTACGTATACCTTTAAAAATAATTAACGCGCACAGAGATAGAAATGTAGTGCTGAAAATGGGGTAATCAATGTTACTAAGATTAATTATTTATCATTCAATGTATTTATGTGCCTATTTTTTCGACCTGACAAAGACAGAATAACCTTGAACGGGAAAAATAGAACAAATCTACTGATAAAAGAAAAAAGTTCATAATCTTTTTTGTATTTTTTCTGTTTCCTTTTCATTATTGCAATCTCTCTTTGAGCATCCAGGAAATTCTTGACGTATTTGCTATCACTTACCTCATCATGACAAAAATCATCACCATAGTTAGGTTCATATAGATCAACACATTGCTTTATTTTTGCTTGGATTTTTTCAACTTTATCAAAAGAGACCCAATATTCAGAAAGTAAGTAGGCAATTATCTTTTCCTGAAACTCTGACATTCCGCTATGTTTATCCTGGAAAAAAACAAAATCAAGATCTTGTAATTTTTCTATTTTATGGCTAGCTTCATACCATTCACTTTTACCAAAACAGAAGACTGGTTTACCCGATATTAGTGCTTCAATACTTACGCCAGAGTTACATGCAATAACGGCACTACATCTATCAATTAAATCATGAATATTTGCGTCCACCGATAATACTCTATTGTTCGTAGCCAGTAGATGCTCAAGTTTAAGACTGATTCCTCTGGACTTACAAAGTGGGTGTCGCTTAATAATGACATATCGATTCGTCTTCAATGCTAAATCTGCAATATAGTCCAAAACATCTATTGCGCTGATATTTTCATGATCTGTAACCGAGTCAGAATTTATTTGCATGGGGAAGAATATATAATCTCCAGGCAGTTCAATCTTAGAGTCAGATTGCGCATGCTTTGATATTTTTGTTTTTGCGAAAAAGTCTTTTTTCTCTTTTATTATTTCCTTCGCAGTGAACGCATTTATTTTATTTATTTCATCAAAATAAGACTCAAAATTCACGCATATATCGGCCCAACCGGAATAACCATTTTTATCAATAGAGTACAAGCCATAAATAGGAGATTCCTTTATTGAAAATACATTTTTATCATTGTTATAAGAATGGAATGCAAAAGTAATCCCACCTTTTATTGCTGGCCTTTCGAGGCCATAACATGGAAATTTTACTGGTGTCACTATTACTTTTAATTGTTCACCATGAAGACATGAAATGAAATTCCCAATAAACTGACGATGAATATTATCTCGTTCACCAAGCCATTCAGGTAAATCGAAATAAAAGCGATTCAGGTCACTCATAAATGCCTCTCATAACAAAAATAAAGTCTAAACTTCCATAGGAATTAATCATTAAGCACAGGGAAACAATCTTATATCATCACCATGAACCATACTAACATTTATACTGGCTTAAAAATGTCATGATGCTCTTTAAATAATGACCTTGTCTTTTTTCATGTTTAGATTTTCGTTTAATCAATTTGACACTACTAGCTTTAACTAACGAACTATTTCCCCATGGTGATTCCAAAAATGCTCTTTTGAATGGCTGTGCAGACTCATAATCAATGGCCCATTCATGCCATGGTTTTGTTAAACCGACATAATGAATTAACACCGTAGATTTTCTAATATAGTCGCGATAAGTCTCTTTTTTAATTAACTCACGGTCCATTCCATAGATACAATTGAAATCTCTTTCCATTATTACGGTATCACCACGGAAAATAAGATTTAACACATCTTGATCCAAGAAAGCCAGGTTGTATTTACTATCGCGTAGTATACTGAGTGCTTGCTCAAAGCATGATTTACTTTTCCACAAAGCTAAATTTAAAAGAATAACTCCAGCATTAAAATAACTATCAGCAAAATCAGTTATTGAAAAGCGCTCGGCAGCTTTAATTCTATTCCTCTCTACATCAGGAATAACAGCAGCTATGACATTATTAATATCTTCGTAGTAAAATTTATCAATGCTATTGTTACAAATAACATCAGCATCAATGTACATAACCTTATCAATAAACTCAGATAAATATTCAAACGCAGCAAATCTAAAATAAGTAGCTCGAGACCAGGCATTGGCCGATGGAAATTGTGAAAAAACATCACCATCCAATGTGTAGAGCGTTATTTTCGATTGATACTTTTTCGCAATAACTCTTAAAGCATCTCTATATTCATCTGAAACTGAATCAGTAAATATGTGAAATGAAAAATGTCTTGATATATTGTTGATAAGTAATGAAACTATAGATACAGACGCCCCGAATTGAAAATTAACATCGACGCCATAAGCAACATTAATTATGTCTAAAGATTTTTCCTCATGCGGAAAAAAATCAAAACATTCACTATTTTTAATAGATTCTTTGATATGCATAGATAACTCTTATAGTATAATTAATTATCAACTACAAATTTTTTCTCAATGTTCTCTCTTTTACACGTTCAGCCTTCGCTTCAATCTTATTTATAAGCATGGCTTCTTTGATAAACACATCTTTCAAACGCCCCCCAAAATATACCTTCACAAAACGAAGATAATCTCGAGTTTTCAACCCGATATCCATTGAAGAAAAATACAGGCCAGTCAAATCCTTATCACGCCATCGCAGTGGAACCTTGCGGCGAAGCTGAGCTCGATGCAGATCGATAACCGAAATTTTTAGCGTCCCTTCCTGATCACTGAATGGCAAATGCAGCAAGAAATGGCAGATATAACAGTCGCGGTGGTTAATACCCGCTTCGTGCATCTTGCGTACCATCGTGGCAACGCGTTTAATCAGCATGCGTTTCACTGCGGGGGCGGGGGGATTCACAGCCCAATCCGCGCAGTAGTCTTCAAGACTGATGGTTGGCGTGAGATCTTCGGTAATAATAAATGACGTGCGGGTTAACGGGTTCAGCCCCTTCTCGCCGAAGCCCACGCCGTGCATAGTATCGACACCCACATCATGCAGGCGGTGGATCGCATTCCACTCACGATCGGCGCCCAATACCGGCATACGCAGGGAAATCAGGTTTTTGACGATCTCTTTAAGTGAAGTGCCACGGTGCCATTTCAGAAAATAGCTGCCGCCCGCCAGCTCGAAGCGCAGCGTACGACGGGTTTCCAGCTCACGAAATACCTCGCCTTCCAGATGTTTCACTTCCTCAAAGGCATCTTTCCCGCGCCACAGCGTGGCCAGCGGTTCTTTCAGCTCAACCATCCAAATCACCTATAATGATATCTGCCGCTCTGTCCGCCAGACTGTATAAGTCTTGTGTATCGGCATAGTTGCGCGCATTTTCCGCCCAAGCCGCGCGCAGCGCTGGCTGGGTTAATGCCTTAAGAAGGAGCTCATTCAAGGCTTCCTGGCGGAAAGGTTCCTCAATCACCGCGCCACAGTTTGCATCCGCAATATAGTGCGCATATCCGCATACGGCGGTTGTTAACACCGGTAGCCCCGCCGTTACCGCTTCCAGCAGCACGATGCCTGCCGCCTCCTGATAGGCCGGGTGCAGCAGTAAATCCGCCGCCGCCATCAGTTCCGCCACGTCATTGCGCCCGGAGAAAAAGTGGACGTTGCGTTGAATGCCGTATTTCTCAGCCAGCGCGGCGAATTTCCCCGGCTTATCCTGGCCTACGATAAACAGCTGCGTATTATGACGCAGGCTTTCCGGCAGTGAAGCTATCGCGGACAAAGTGCGATCCACGCCTTTGCGCGTAAAGTCGGATCCCACCTGCAGCAATACATTCTGCGATTCAGTCAAACCGTTCTTCTGTCGATAAACCTGACGGGCGTTCGGAATCTGCTGACTGTATTTTCTATCCGGATAAATCCCCGGCGGCAAAATATGAAAACGTTCAGGCTCGGTCTGATAGTGCTTCTGGAAATCCGCAATTTGCTTGTCCGTCAGCATCAGCAACTGCGTCGGCTTACCGTGTTCAAACGTGGCGCGCTCGAACGCCGCATAGTGGCGATAACGTGACGTCAGGCGATAAAAGAAGCCTTTCTCCTGCGCCACTTTCTCGGCGTAACACACGTCGGCGGCGTAATAGACATCCAGCCCAGGCATCTTATTAAAGCCCACGACCCTGGCGACCGGATGCTCGTGCAGGTGGTTTTGCACCCACGTATAATATTCCGCGTTGCGACCGTGGTTGGTATGGGATTTCACCGGAACCAGAATTAACTCAAAAGCATCGGGGCACTCCCCCTCCCAGACTTGCGTATAAACGCGCACCTGATGGCCGCGATCCGCAACGGTCTGAGCAATGCGCATAAAGTCGCGCTGCAGACCACCGAAGGGAAAGTACTTATACAGACAGAATGCAACGATCATCATGCTTCACCTGTTGCAGATTCGGCCTCGTGAACAGGCAGAATTTTGTCGATAGCTGCAATGACGTCCTCGGCCGGAATAACCGCAAGATACATTTCATTGCGGTTACGCTGCTCGCGCGGCGGCATCGGCCGATAGTCACCGGCCCAGAACTGAATCATATTGTCCGACCACGGGCGCCAGAAAATATGGTCCGTCGCACCAAATAGCGCAATCAGCGGCGTTTTGACCGCAGCCGCAATATGTCCCGGCGCGGAGTCGACGCCGATAAACAACGCGGCGTGGTCAATCAATGCCCCCAGTTCCGGGAAGCTAACTTTACCGGCCAGCGCCGTCACTGGCGGCTGCTGACAGCCTTGAGCAATCGCGTTCACGCAGGCCAGATCGTCCGCACCCGGCCCGGAAGTCAGCACCACCTCTATCCCGCGATCGTGCAGAGCATCAATCACCCGGGAGAATTTCTCGTTCTCCCAGCACTTAAATATCTGCCGCGCCGTCGGCTGGATCACCACGTAGCGCTCGCCAACGCCAGCTTTATCAAGCTCGGCGCGCACACGCTGCCAGCAGACTGGGTTATAGCTCATGGTCGTCTCGGCCACATGCGAATCAAGCCCCAGAGGGGCCAGCACCGAGAGATTGCTCTCAACGACGTTACTGCCTGTCAGAGGTGCAAGATGTGTGAAACTGTTGCGCCAAAAGGCCGACTGCCGGTGCTGATAGTCCTGCGAGATACTCATTGGCGCGTTCAACAGGCGTACCAGCACCGCCGCCATCCACTGGTCTGCCATATTGATGACGAGATCGTATTTATTGGCGCGCAATACCCTAATGAGACTGACGAAATTGGTTATTTTCTCTGCCGTTTTGGCTTTTTTATTTTTAATACCATACAGCGCGTTGATTGCAGGATTCTCAGACAAAATAGGGATCGTGTCCTGGTACAGCAGGACATCAACCTTCGCCTCAGGATAATGGCGTTTCAGCGTGCTAATAACGGGAGTAGTGAGCAACATATCCCCGTGAAAACGCATTTTAATGACCAGAATTTTTCGAAATGGCTTTTCCACAAGCGACTCTTTGGTTGAGATTTTCCGGTAAAAGTAGGAAAAAAGCACGCTACCGCCCCAGGCTCAACAGCTACCTGATTACTGATATTGCACTTATTTTGATGCGCTAGTGTACCACTTCTTGAGCCGCAATCCGAACCGGATAGCTTTCGCGCAAATAAAGTTTTTTTCACTTATAAATCATTTAATTAAAATCATTATCCTTGCCGTAACGCCGGCTTTGCCAGCCCCCAAATATCCATGGGTGTTAACCGCAATGAACAGTATAAAAAAGGGGGTTCGGCAGTGATATCCACGGCCAGCCCCTGTGCTGTGGATAATTTAGACCAAAAACAGCAAAAGTAATGGTAAAGCCTTAGCTAAATACTTAGAATCCACAGCACATTCATAACTCAGCTATTTATTATGCTTGAATTGCTTTACACCGCCCTTCTTTACCTTATCCAGCCTCTCATCTGGATACGGCTTTGGGTGCGCGGACGTAAGGCTCCGGCCTACCGAAAACGCTGGGGTGAACGCTACGGTTTTTATCGCCAGCCGCTGAAGCCCGGCGGAATCATGCTGCATTCGGTGTCCGTTGGCGAAACGCTGGCGGCGATCCCATTAGTTCGCGCGCTGCGTCATCGTTACCCCGATTTGCCGATTACTGTGACCACGATGACCCCAACCGGTTCCGAGCGTGTGCAGTCGGCGTTTGGCAAAGACGTTCAGCACGTCTATCTGCCGTATGATTTACCCGATGCCCTCAACCGTTTTCTCGATAAAATCGACCCTAAACTGGTGTTGATTATGGAAACGGAGCTGTGGCCGAACCTGATTGCCGCTCTGCATCGTCGCCATATTCCGCTGGTGATTGCCAACGCACGCTTGTCCGAGCGCTCAGCCGCCGGATACGCCAAACTGGGCTCATTCGTACGCACGCTGCTGCAGCGTATTACGCTGATTGCCGCGCAAAATGAAGAAGATGGCCAACGTTTTGTCGCGCTCGGTGCCAAAAATAATCAGGTAACCATTACCGGCAGCCTGAAGTTCGATATTTCCGTTACGCCACAGCTGGCTGCCAAAGCGGTCACGCTTCGTCGCCAATGGGCGCCGCGCCGCCCGGTATGGATAGCCACCAGCACCCACGAGGGCGAAGAGAGTATCGTTATTGCCGCCCACAAGGCACTGCTACAACACTATCCAGACTTACTGCTGATTCTGGTGCCACGTCACCCGGAACGCTTCCCGGACGCTATCAACCTCACGCGTCAGGCTGGCTTGAGCTTTATCACCCGTTCCTCCGGTGAAGTCCCCTCCGCCACAACACAGGTGGTCATTGGCGACACCATGGGTGAGCTGATGCTGCTGTATGGCATTGCCGACCTGGCGTTTGTCGGCGGCTCGTTGGTTGAACGTGGTGGGCATAACCCGCTGGAAGCCGCAGCGCATGCTATTCCCGTACTGATGGGCCCGCACACCTTCAACTTCAAAGATATCTGCGCCCGTCTGGAACAGGCGAGCGGTCTTATCACCGTGACCGATGCCGCAAGCCTCGAAAAAGAGGTATCCTCACTGCTGGGCGATGCAGATTACCGTAGCTTCTACGGTCGACACGCCGTTGAGGTCTTGTATCAGAACCAGGGCGCGCTACAACGCCTGTTACAACTCCTGGAACCGTACCTGCCACCGAAAACGCATTGAGGATGATTATGCAAAAACGGGCGATTTATCCGGGCACTTTCGATCCCATCACCAACGGTCATCTTGATATCGTGACCCGCGCGGCCTGCATGTTCGATCAGGTCATCCTCGCTATTGCGGCCAGCCCAAGTAAAAAGCCGATGTTTGACCTGAGCGAGCGCGTGGCGCTGGCCCAGCAGGCAACGGCGCACCTTGGCAACGTGGAAGTGATGGGTTTTAGCGATCTGATGGCTAACTTCGCCCGTACCCAGCAGGCCAATATCCTGATTCGCGGCCTGCGCGCGGTGGCGGATTTCGAATATGAAATGCAGCTTGCGCATATGAACCGCCACCTGATGCCGGAGCTGGAAAGCGTCTTTCTGATGCCGTCGAAGGAGTGGTCGTTTATCTCATCATCGCTGGTAAAAGAGGTCGCACGTCATGATGGCGATGTGACCCATTTTCTACCCGTGAATGTGCATCAGGCGCTGATGGAGAAGTTGAAGTAAGCCTCTGTGCGTTTCCCGGCGGCGCTAGCCTGGCCGGGCAACGTGGTTACTTCTGGCACTGCCGGCAATAAAATGTTGCTCTCTGTGCATGTTTGCTGGCGATAATCGGCGTCCCGCATACCCGACAGGCTTCCCCTTTCCGCCCGTACACCTGTAGCTCCTGCGCAAAGTAGCCCGGCTTGCCGTCGCTTTGCAGGAAATCTTTTAGCGTGGTTCCACCCTGCTCAATCGATCGTTGCAGCACCGCTTTGATCGCCGCAACCAGTCGTTCGCACTCTTCTGCCGATAGCGACGACGCCAGCCGATCCGGATGGATCCGCGCGGAAAACAGCGACTCGCTGGCATAGATATTGCCGACGCCCACCACCAGCTTATTATCCATCAGCCAGGGTTTAATCGCCGTTTTTTTCTTCGCACATCTCGCCTGCAGATAATCCGCGCTAAATTCCGCGCTCAACGGCTCAGGGCCGAGATGAGCAAGCACACTGTGTCCTTCCAGTACCGGCGTCCACAGCCAGGCACCAAAGCGCCTTGGGTCGGTGTAGCGCAGCACTTTACCGTTACTCATCACCAGGTCCACGTGATCGTGTTTTTCCGCCGGCAGTTCTTCCGCCAGAATGCGTAAACTTCCCGACATACCCAGATGGATGATGATCCAGCCGTCAGGCAGTTCAAGCAGCAGGTATTTGGCGCGTCGTTGGACGCTCAGCACCGGTTTGTCACTCAGACGGTAGATTTCATCAGAGACGGGCCAGCGTAGGCGTCCGTTGCGAATCACGGCGTACTGAATGGTAGCTCCGACCAGATGGGGTTCAATGCCGCGGCGGCTGGTTTCAACTTCGGGTAATTCAGGCATAACGTCTCCGGCTCGAATACTGATGTCTCTATTATAGGGACGCGCAGAAAACAAAAAACCCCGCCGAGGCGAGGTTTTTTGCTACATCGAAACTAAAATTATTTGATTTTAGCTTCTTTGTACAGAACGTGCTGACGGACAACTGGATCGAACTTTTTCAGTTCCAGTTTTTCCGGCTTAGTACGTTTGTTCTTCGTGGTGGTGTAGAAGTGACCTGTACCAGCAGAAGAAACCAGCTTGATTTTCTCGCGAATACCTTTAGCCATGATTTATTTCCTCGTTAAGTACTTAGTACTTTTCGCCACGGGCACGCAGTTCGGACAGAACTGTATCGATGCCTTTCTTATCGATTACACGCATACCTTTAGCAGATACGCGCAGGGTGACAAAACGCTTCTCGCTCTCAACCCAGAAACGGTGAGAGTGCAGGTTCGGCAGGAAACGGCGTTTAGTCGCGTTCAGTGCGTGGGAACGGTTGTTACCGGTCACCGGACGCTTGCCAGTAACTTGGCAGACTCGGGACATGTCTATTCTCCAAAAATCAAATTAGCTCGAGCTTCGTATGGGGTATCGGCGCCTCGTCAGGCTTTACAGCCCGGTCATCGCGTAGTTCTAAGTGAACTCTCGATTGCCAGGCCCAAATGCCAAACCCGAGATTCTCAAAGGTGGCGTAGTATACGCTGACCCGGCGTTATGCTCAAGTCCCGAACAGACAAAGATCCCGGTGGATCGCGTAATAAACCGCTAAATCCAACCGCGTTCGGCAAAAGAAACGTACTCACCGCGGCCAATAACCAGATGGTCAAGCACACGTACATCCATGAATTGGCAACATTTTACCACCCTTTCGGTAATAAGTCTGTCTGATTTACTCGGCTCCGCATGACCCGATGGATGATTATGTGCCAGGATCACCGCAGCAGCATTTACTTTGATGGCTTCTCGTACAATTTCGCGCGGATGCACTTCAACGTGGCTGAGGGTGCCGGAAAAAAGTCGACTGTGTTTGAGTACCCGATGTTGATTATCGAGAAAGATCACCACAAAGATTTCCCGCTCCTCGTCGGCGAGCTGGCTTTGCAGAAACTCACGCGTCATCTCCGGGCTCAGCAGGGAATCTTCAGACAGCACCCGCAGGCTAAAGTAGCGACGCGCCAGCTCGGCAATGCCCTTAAGCTGGGCATATTTGGCAATACCTATACCGTCGATCTGGGTTATTGCTTTTTCGGTCGCCGAAAGCAGGCCATACAGCGAACCAAAATGACGCAACAGATCCTGCGAGTAACGTAAAACGGTTTTTTCCCGCGTACCGGTGCGCAAAAATAGCGCCAGTAGCTCAACATCCGTGAGCGACTCAATCCCGTACCGCTGCATCTTTTCACGCGGCATGAGGGCTTCTGGACTCTCCATGATGGCCTCCTCTTATGGCTGCCGCTAGGATGTCACAGTGCCATCCCCCCTGCACGACACAGATATCACCCTTGCGTAGCGGCTCGCAAAGTGTCGCTGTCGTAAGCGCACGACCCTGTCAGGATTGTGATAAAATGCGCGAATTCTGGTGTCCCCCTAACAGGAAAAATCATGATGAGCCTGGCCGGTAAGAAAATTGTTCTTGGCGTCAGCGGCGGTATCGCTGCCTACAAAACGCCGGAGCTGGTGCGTCGCCTGCGCGAGCGCGGCGCTGACGTGCGCGTCGCGATGACCGACGCAGCAAAAGCCTTCATCACCCCGCTGAGCCTGCAGGCCGTATCCGGCTATCCGGTCTCCGACAGCCTGCTCGATACCGCTGCCGAAGCGGCGATGGGCCACATTGAGCTGGGCAAATGGGCTGACCTCGTTATCCTTGCGCCGGCCACCGCCGACTTAATTGCCCGCGTGGCCGCCGGGATGGCAAACGACCTGGTGTCGACTATCTGTCTTGCCACCCCGTCGCCGGTTGCCGTTGTTCCCGCGATGAACCAGCAGATGTATCGTGCCGCTGCCACGCAGCACAATCTTGAGGTACTCGCCTCACGCAATATGTTGATCTGGGGCCCGGACAGCGGCAGCCAGGCCTGCGGCGACGTTGGGCCGGGTCGTATGCTCGACCCGTTAGCGATTGTCGACATGGCCGCAGCACATTTTTCCCCCGTCAACGATCTGCAACATCTGCACATCATGATTACCGCAGGCCCGACCCGCGAACCACTGGACCCGGTGCGTTACATCACCAACCACAGCTCGGGCAAAATGGGTTTTGCTATCGCCGAAGCCGCCGCGCGCCGTGGAGCAAACGTCACGCTGGTCAGCGGCCCGGTGTCCCTGCCGACGCCCGCCTTTGTGCAACGTATTGACGTCACCACAGCTGAAGAGATGAACGCCGCCGTTCAGGCCAGCATCACACAACAGCAGATTTTTATCGGCTGCGCCGCGGTCGCCGACTATCGCGCAGCGGTTATTGCCGAAGAAAAAATTAAGAAGCAGGACACCCAGGGCAATGAATTCACAATAAAAATGGTGAAAAACCCGGATATCGTCGCAGGCGTTGCCGCACTGAAAGAGCACCGTCCCTACGTCGTAGGGTTTGCCGCCGAAACGAATAATGTGGAAGAATATGCGCGGCAAAAGCGTAGCCGCAAGAACCTTGATCTGATTTGCGCCAATGATGTATCGCAATCAAATCAAGGCTTTAATAGCGATAACAATGCATTGCACCTTTTCTGGCAGGACGGCGAGAAGCGTTTACCGCTCGCCAGTAAGTCACTCCTGGGCCAACTATTATTGGACGAGATCGTTACCCGTTATGATGAAAAAAATCGACGTTAAGATTCTGGACTCGCGTATTGGCCAGCAGTTCCCGCTGCCGACCTATGCCACCGCTGGCTCTGCAGGCCTTGATCTGCGCGCCTGTCTTGATGACGCCGTGGAACTGGCGCCAGGGGAAACCACCTTACTGCCGACCGGCCTGGCGATTCACATTGCCGATCCGTCTCTGGCGGCGGTGATGCTGCCACGCTCTGGTCTCGGCCATAAACACGGTATCGTGCTGGGTAACCTGGTGGGACTTATCGACTCTGACTACCAGGGGCAACTGATGGTCTCCATCTGGAATCGTGGGCAAACCACCTTCACTATCGAGCCAGGCGAACGCGTCGCGCAGATGGTGTTTGTTCCTGTCGTACAGGCCGAGTTTAATCTGGTCGAATCGTTTGAAGCCACCGATCGTGGCGAAGGTGGCTTCGGCCACTCCGGGCGTCAATAACTCGCCCTCAGGCACATCATGCAGGATGTGATGTGCCCGTTTTTTACGCATCTCACGGCGTCATAATGCAAAAAGATCACTGCAATTTATGGTTGCGGTCACCGTGTGGATGCTCGCCTGACAAGTGTTTTATTTTCAGGGGTATTTTAGAACATGGCAGAAAAGCAAACTGCGAAAAGGAATCGTCGCGAGGAAATACTTCAATCCCTGGCGTTGATGCTTGAATCCAGCGATGGCAGCCAGCGAATCACGACGGCAAAACTGGCCGCGTCCGTTGGCGTGTCCGAAGCGGCGCTGTACCGGCATTTCCCAAGCAAGACCCGCATGTTCGATAGCCTTATCGAGTTTATCGAAGATAGCCTGATTACCCGTATCAACCTGATTCTGAAAGACGAAAAGGATACGACCGCGCGTTTACGTCTGATTGTGCTGCTGATTCTGGGCTTCGGCGAACGCAATCCAGGCCTGACCCGTATCCTCACCGGTCACGCGCTGATGTTTGAGCAAGACCGCCTGCAGGGCCGCATTAACCAGCTGTTTGAGCGCATTGAGGCTCAACTGCGTCAGGTACTGCGCGAGCGCAAAATGCGTGAAGGGGAAGGCTACGAAACCGATGAGACGCTGCTGGCAAGTCAGCTACTCGCGTTCTGCGAAGGCATGCTCTCGCGCTTTGTTCGCAGCGAATTTAAGTATCGCCCGACAGACGATTTTGACGCCCGCTGGCCGCTGATTGTCGCCCAACTGCAGTAAACACCGTTGGCGCTACGCTTACGGGCCTACAAACGTTCTGTAGGCCGGATAAGCGCAGCGCCATCCGGCAATTTTTACACGCCGTACGCTTCGCGATATGCGCGTACCGAGGCTAAATGCTCAGCCATCTCCGGTTTTTCTTCCAGATAAGCGATCAGATCTTTAAGGGTAATGATCGAGATAACGTCACAGCCGTAATCGCGTTCCACTTCCTGGATCGCCGAGATTTCACCGCGACCACGTTCCTGACGATCTAAAGAGATCAGCACGCCAGCCAGCTGCGCGCCGTTGGCCTGGATGATCTCCATGGACTCACGAATTGCCGTTCCCGCTGTGATAACGTCATCCACCAGCATCACGCGCCCGGTCAGCGCGCTGCCAACCAGATTACCGCCCTCGCCGTGATCTTTGGCTTCTTTACGGTTAAAGCAGTACGGGTAGTCTTTGTCGTGATGTTCTGCCAGCGCCACAGCGGTGGTGGTCGCAATCGGAATACCTTTGTACGCAGGGCCAAACAGCAGATCGAACTCGATGCCGGAATCCACCAGCGCTTCAGCATAAAAACGGCCTAACAGTGCCAGATCGCGCCCGGTATTAAACAGCCCGGCGTTGAAGAAATAGGGGCTTTTTCGCCCGGATTTCAGCGTAAACTCGCCAAACTTAAGTACCTGCTTGTTAAGCGCAAACTCAATAAACTGGCGCTGATACGGTTTCATGGATTCGCTCCTCATCTCACTTTATTACGGACAAAAAAAAGGGCGACCACGTCGCCCTTAAAAATCAGTTTTCTAACGCCGCCTTCTGCGTCGCTACAATAGATTCGATTCCCCCTCGGGCTAGCGCCAGCAGGGTGAGTAACTCTTCGTGGGTGAACGGCTCGCCTTCCGCCGTGCCCTGAACCTCAATGATGCGACCGTCTTCGGTCATCACCACGTTCATGTCGGTTTCCGCCGCCGAGTCTTCAACGTACTCCAGGTCGCACAGCGCTTCACCGTTGACAATACCGACGGAAACCGCGGCGACCATCCCTTTCATCGGGTTGGTTTTCAGCTTACCTGCGGCAACCAGTTTGCCCAGCGCATCGGCCAGCGCCACACAGGCACCGGTAATAGACGCGGTACGCGTGCCGCCATCGGCCTGGATAACGTCACAGTCCAGCGTGATAGTGAACTCGCCGAGCGCTTTCAGATCTACCGCTGCACGCAGCGCGCGAGCAATCAGACGCTGAATCTCCATAGTACGACCGCCCTGTTTGCCCTTCGCCGCTTCACGGGCGTTACGGGTATGGGTAGCACGCGGCAGCATGCCGTACTCAGCGGTGATCCAGCCCTGACCCTGACCTTTCAGAAAACGCGGCACGCCTTCATCAATAGAGGCGGTGCAGAGCACTTTAGTATCGCCAAATTCGACCAGCACGGAGCCTTCTGCGTGTTTTGTATAATTACGGGTCAGGGTGACGGGACGCACCTGGTTGGCACTACGACCTGCTGGACGCATGATAGAAATCTCCGGCTTGAAACGAATGTGGCTGCGCATTATACACAAAATCATTCCAGCTGTATCAAGGCGACAAAGGCGCGCATCCCCAGGAGCGTACATAAGTACCTGACTGGGGTAAGCGACGGCAGCCAACACAGAGACAGCTTGAAGGATGAAGTGTTATACGGATTAACGGTGCTTATTCCTATCCTCATAAGCCCCCGAGGGCTATAATCCCCCCATCTCTCCTTTAAAAACAGGAACGTCTATGATCCGCAGCATGACCGCCTATGCCCGCCGCGAAATTAAGGGCAGTTGGGGCAGCGCCGCCTGGGAACTGCGCTCTGTTAACCAGCGTTATCTCGAAACCTATTTCCGTCTGCCGGAGCAGTTCCGCAGCCTCGAACCCGTTGTTCGTGAACGTCTACGTACCCGCTTAACGCGCGGGAAAGTAGAGTGCACTCTGCGTTTTGAGCCGGATGCCAGTGCGCAAGGCGAACTTATTCTTAACGAAAACCTGGCAAAGCAGCTGGTTAACGCCGCGAACTGGGTCAAAATGCAGAGCGACGAAGGGGAAATTAACCCGGTCGATATTCTGCGCTGGCCGGGCGTGATGGCGGCACAAGAGCAGGATCTGGACGCTATCGCCGCCGAGATCCTGAATGCGCTGGACGGTACGCTGGACGACTTCATCGTCGCTCGCGAAACCGAAGGTCAGGCGCTGAAAGCGCTGATTGAACAACGCCTGGAAGGTGTTAGCAGCGAAGTGACCAAAGTACGTGCCCATATGCCGGAAATTCTGCAGTGGCAGCGCGATCGCCTGGTGGCGAAGCTGGAAGACGCGGAAGTGCAGTTGGAAAACAACCGCCTGGAGCAGGAACTGGTGTTGATGGCCCAGCGTATTGATGTGGCCGAAGAGCTGGATCGCCTGGAAGCCCACGTCAAAGAGACCTATAACATCCTGAAGAAAAAAGAGGCCGTTGGCCGCCGCCTGGACTTCATGATGCAGGAATTCAACCGTGAGTCGAATACCCTGGCATCGAAGTCAATTAATGCCGACGTCACAAATTCCGCTATCGAGCTGAAGGTTCTCATTGAACAGATGCGCGAGCAGATTCAAAATATCGAGTAACACCAAAGCGTTATATTAAAAATCAATGCCCGCCATGCTGCGGGCATTTTTAATTCAGGTAGTTTATTTTTCTGCCGTATCGCTGCATGATGAGCCACCCCTTCATGAAAGGGTGATTATGGAAGAGATACGGTATTTCAGAACGTTATTGCTCAGATATTTCACGCCATCCTTTTATCCCTGCAGATAATAGGCCTATCTGTTTTTACGCCCTGATATCGATCTAATTATATCTTAAGCATTGGTAGCTAGACTGGCCGCCTTCACCGTAAATAAAGTTAATCACATGCAATTCACGACTACTCTGAGTACGCCAGCCTTCAGCTGGAAAGCCCTTGGCTGGGCCGTATTGTATTTTTGCTTCTTTTCAACAGCATTGCAGATTGTTATCTATGCCACAGGTTACAGCGGCTCGACTGGCCTAAGAGATTCCATTCTCTTTAGCCTGTTATGGCTGGTGCCCGTATTTCTCTTTCCCCGGAAAACCCGCATTATCGGCGCCTTAATTGGCATCATTCTCTGGGCTGCCTCGCTCGCGGCAATTAGCTATTACGTAATTTACGGGCAAGAGTTCTCGCAAAGCGTTCTATTCGTGATGTTCGAAACCAACACCAACGAAGCGGGCGAGTTCTTCAGCCAGTACTTTAGCCTCAAAATAGTGCTGGTCGCGCTGGTCTATACGGCGATCGCTATCCTCCTGTGGACACGTCTGCGTCCTGTGTATATCCCAACGCCCTGGCGCTGGCTGGTATCATTCGCCCTGCTGTACGGGCTGATCCTGCATCCGATCGTCACTGGGGTAGTGATGAAGGACAAACCGGTTGCCGATGTGCTGGATGGCGTATCAACCCGCCTTGCTCCTGCCGCACCATGGCAGTTCATTACCGGCTACTACCAGTATCGTCATCAGCTCAATAGCCTGACGCGACTGCTCAACGACAACCACGCTCTGCCGCCGCTGGCGAATTTAAAAGACAGCACCGGTAATGCGCCGCGTACACTGGTGCTGGTTATCGGTGAGTCAACGCAGCGTGGGCATATGAGCCTGTACGGCTATCCACGTGAAACCACGCCAGAACTGGATGCGCTGCGTAAGTCCGATCCTAACTTTACCGTATTCAATGATGTGGTTACGTCTCGTCCCTACACCATTGAGATTCTGCAGCAGGCGCTGACCTTCGCGAATGAGCAGAACCCGGACCTGTATCTGACCAAACCCTCGCTAATGAACCTGATGAAGCAGGCGGGTTATAAAACCTTCTGGATAACCAACCAGCAGACGATGACGTCGCGCAACACGATGTTGACGGTGTTCTCGAAGCAGACCGACCAGCAGTTCTACATGAACCAGCAGCGCACCCAAAGCGCCCGCGAATACGATGCCAACGTGCTGGCACCGTTTAAGCAGGTGCTGGCCGATCCTGCGCCGAAAAAGTTCATTATCGTTCACCTGCTGGGTACGCATATTAACTACCAGTACCGCTATCCTGAGAACTGGAACAAATTCTCCGGTAAAACCGACAGCATGCCGGCTGGTTTAAGTAAGGATCAGCAGGACACGTACAACAACTATGACAACGCCAACCTGTATAACGACTATATCGTTTCTACGCTGATTAAAGACTACAAGGCGACGGATCCTAACGGCTTCTTGCTGTACTTCTCTGACCATGGGGAAGAAGTCTACGATACGCCGCCGCATCAGACTCAGGGGCGTAATGAGCAAGAACCGACGCGTCACATGTACACCATCCCGTTCCTGCTGTGGACCTCGGAGAAGTGGCATGAGGCGCATCCGCGCGATTTCTCGCAGGACGTGAACCGCAAATACAGCAGTTCCGAGCTTATTCATACCTGGTCAGATTTGGCAGGCTTGAGCTATGACGGTTTCGACCCAACGCGTGCGCTGACCAACCCTCAGTTTGAGGAAAGTACGCGCTGGATTGGCAACCCGTACAACAAGAAATCACTGAGAGATTACGATACGCTGCCGTACGGCGAGCTAACGGGTAATCAGTAAGCGATCTTCCGGCCACTTCATCATGAAGTGGCCGTTTTAGGCTGTTAGCATAAGTTTTTAATTAGATTTCTTAATGCGTTAATTAATCATAAAAATCAACACATCCCAATATCACTGCGATAAGCACAGCAATTAAAATTAGTTTTAGTAATTAAAATCCACTCTCCTTAGAAAATCTCAATCGTGATCCCACGCACAAATCGCTACCCTTCTGCCATTCATTCCGGGAGCAAACATGTTACTGCACATCCTCTACCTGATTGGCATTACCGCTGAAGCCATGACTGGCGCGCTGGCCGCCGGGCGTCGCCGCATGGATACCTTTGGCGTGATTATTATCGCCACCGCCACCGCACTGGGCGGCGGTTCCGTACGCGATATGTTGCTTGGCCACTATCCGTTAGGCTGGGTACAGCATCCGGAATACATCATCACCGTTGCCGTTGCGGCAGTGCTGACGACCATTGTCGCGCCGGTAATGCCGTATCTGCGCCGCCTGTTTCTGGTGCTGGACGCCGTAGGGCTTATCGTTTTCTCTATCATCGGCGCACAGATTGCACTGGATATGGGTGAAGGCCCGATCATCGCCGTCATTGCTGCGGTGATTACCGGTGTCTTTGGCGGCGTGTTGCGCGACATGTTCTGCAAGCGCATTCCGCTGGTATTCCAGAAAGAACTTTACGCCGGCATCTCTTTTGCCGCCGCCGTGCTTTACGTCGCGCTACAGCACTACGTCAGCAATCACGATGTGGTGGTGATTTCAACGCTGCTGTTCGGCTTTACCGCCCGCATGCTGGCGCTGAGATTGCGGCTCGGTCTACCGGTATTTCACTACCGTCACGAAACACACTAATCAAATCCCGCCACGCCCAGCGTATGTAGCTTGTCGGCAAGCGCAACGATCGTGGGGTGGTGGAGAAAGATCACCAGGCGGTGGGCCCTCTCCGGCCCAATCCCCGGTAGCCTTTGCCAGGCCAGCTCATCTCGCGCTGAAATCTGTTGCCATGAGGTATCGCCGGATGCCTTGAGCGTGGCTTCGGGCAACGGCGTCCCCAGCGCCTTGACCCACAGCCGAAAAGGCTGGCGACGCGTCATCTCAAAACGGTGCCATAGCTGTTCGGCGCGTTCTGGCGCGATTCCCGGTATCTCTTTTAGCTGGGCCGCCCGCAGTTCAAGCCAGGAAAAAAGGTGGTCGAACGGTAACGCCATCATCAGCCTGTTCCAGCCTGCTTCTCCCAAACCTTCCAGATTAAAAACCTGCGGTGAAGACAGCCAGTTCAGGCGAGATAAGAACTGTGCCCGACAGCCATCCGTCAGAAAAAAGCAGGTTAGCGAATGGTATTCTCCCACCGGAGGATTAGGTTTTGTTCGATCCAGCCCGCGCCAGATAACGCTATCCAGCCGGGGAATCCCCTGGCCTGCCAGGCTCACCAGCAGTTGATCGCCCACGGTGAAATCCAGACGCCGCCAGCGCGCAACGGACCCCACATTAACCCGCCTGACCTGCTTGTCATCCAGCTTTACCGGCTCAAGCTCTGCGACAACCGAGACCTTGCCGCTACGCCCTATCGAGAAGTGAATACCGTTCACCTGCGCGACCTGTGCCACCGGCTCGTATTTCCATGCAGCCACCCAGGTTCCCTGCTTCGGCAGCCAGTACGCGCCCGCGGGTTCTTTCGCTTCCCGAATCACAATGCCATCGGTCGCAAACGGTAAGGGCGTGGTTAACCAGCGTTCGCGCCAGTTCGCCACCTCCTGAACGCGGGAAACCCGATGAGAATAATGCTGGGCAAGCTCAAATCCAGCCGCAGACAGCTGCGCCAGCCGTTCAGACATCGCCGCCGGACCATCCGGCCATGCCCAGATAAACAGCGACAATGCCGATAGCGGCTCGCGTTCACCTCGCCGCATTAACATACCCGCCACCTTTGCACGGGCGTTCATGCCGCCCATTTTGCGCTGCACATGCCCCTCTGCGCGTAAAAAGATCTCACCTTGTAAAACGCTGTTTGCCAGAGCACCCTGTACCGCCTTCGGCAACGACGGTATCTGCCTGACTTTATCCGTCCAGTCTTCCCCCACCAGGCCATCCCCTCGGCTAATCGCCTGATAAAATTGCCCGTGGCGATAAACCAGCGTTACCGCAACGCCATCGACTTTTGGCTGCACCCATAGCTCACCTTTGTCTTGCATCCACTGCCCCACAGCCCGTGCATCCGCCAGTTTTCGCACTCCGGTATGGGCGACAGGATGCTTAAGCGCGTCGTGTAACGGCGGCAAACTCGTGCTCTCTACTGATTTCGCACCAAAACAATGCTGCCACCGTGTAAGCCGAGCAGTGAGTTGGTCATAGACGCCGTCGCTCACCCCGCTGACGCCTTGTCGCCAGTAATCGGCGTTCCACTTTGCTATTTGCCCCTGTAGCTGCGCAATCTCTTGCTCGGCCCGCGCGGCAGACCAGACTGGACAGCTGGCTTGCGCCTGCATAGCCAGCAGCCACCCCAGCCCCATCATCCATGCCTTCATATGCTTTCCCCGTCAGTACGCTGGCTCTGTTTGTAATGCAGCCGTTTTCTGCACGCGAGGGCGATCGTATCGTTTCCCGAGCAGGCTTCAGGGAAAACGCATTCGTTGCAGCAACATGGGGATAATTCAGGAAAGCGACTCGCAAAATGAAAGAAACTGGCGCAAAAAGTGTGACAAAGGCTACGTCGCGCAGCGCCGCCGTGTATAATAGGCTCGTATGTAAGTTCTCTTTCGATCATCACATACAAAAGACACTCATGGCTCAAGGCACGCTCTATATTGTTTCCGCCCCTAGTGGCGCGGGTAAATCCAGCCTGATTCAGGCTTTATTAAAAACCCAACCGTTGTACGACTCCCAGGTCTCTGTTTCACATACCACGCGCTCGCCGCGTCCGGGTGAAGTGCACGGTGAACACTATTTCTTCGTGAATCACGACGAATTCCGTTCGATGATTGGCGAAGGTGCGTTTCTGGAACACGCTGAAGTCTTTGGCAACTATTACGGCACCTCGCGTCAGGCTATCGAGCAGGTCCTGGCGACCGGCGTTGATGTCTTCCTGGACATCGACTGGCAGGGCGCACAGCAAATCCGTAAAAGCATGCCGGGCGCGCGCAGCATCTTCATTCTGCCGCCGTCTAAAATTGAACTGGACCGCCGCCTGCGTGGCCGTGGCCAGGACAGCGAGGAAGTCATCGCTAAACGAATGGCTCAGGCAGTTGCAGAAATGAGTCATTACGCGGAATATGATTACCTTATCGTCAATGATGATTTCGATACCGCGCTGAGTGATTTTAAGACCATCCTCCGCGCTGAACGTCTGCGTATGAGCCGCCAAAAGCAGCGACATGACGCTTTAATCAGCAAATTATTGGCAGACTGAACCCACTTTCAGTATCATGCCCAGTCATTTCTTCACCTGTGGAGCATTAAAGTATGGCACGCGTAACTGTTCAGGACGCTGTAGAGAAAATTGGTAACCGTTTTGACCTGGTACTGGTCGCCGCGCGTCGCGCTCGTCAGATGCAGGTAGGCGGCAAGGATCCGCTGGTACCGGAAGAAAACGATAAAACCACCGTGATCGCGCTGCGCGAAATCGAAGAAGGTCTGATCAACAACCAGATCCTCGACGTGCGCGAGCGCCAGGAACAGCAAGAGCAGGAAGCCGCTGAATTACAAGCTGTTACCGCTATTGCTGAAGGTCGTCGTTAATTAGATAGCGGGTCGCCCTTGTATCTGTTTGAGAGCCTGAATCAGCTGATTCAAAATTACCTGCCGGAAGACCAGATTAAGCGTCTTCGGCAGGCCTATCTCGTTGCACGTGACGCTCACGAGGGGCAAACACGTTCAAGCGGTGAACCCTATATCACGCACCCGGTAGCGGTAGCCTGCATTCTGGCCGAGATGAAACTCGACTATGAAACGCTGATGGCCGCCCTGCTGCATGACGTGATTGAGGATACCCCTGCCACCTACCAGGACATGGAGCAGCTCTTTGGCAAAAGCGTTGCTGAACTGGTAGAGGGGGTCTCTAAACTTGATAAACTCAAGTTCCGCGATAAGAAAGAGGCGCAGGCCGAAAACTTTCGCAAAATGATTATGGCGATGGTGCAGGATATCCGCGTCATCCTCATCAAGCTTGCCGACCGCACCCACAACATGCGCACGCTGGGCTCATTACGCCCGGACAAACGTCGCCGCATCGCCCGTGAAACGCTCGAAATTTACAGCCCGCTGGCGCACCGTTTAGGTATCCATCACATCAAGACCGAGCTCGAAGAGCTGGGCTTTGAAGCGCTGTACCCTAACCGCTATCGCGTCATTAAAGAGGTGGTGAAAGCCGCGCGCGGTAACCGTAAAGAGATGATTCAGAAGATTCTTTCTGAAATTGAAGGGCGTTTGCAGGAAGCGGGAATTCCGTGTCGCGTCAGCGGCCGCGAGAAACATCTGTACTCTATCTACTGCAAAATGGTGCTGAAAGAGCAGCGTTTTCACTCGATCATGGATATCTACGCCTTCCGCGTTATTGTCCACGATCTGGATACCTGCTACCGCGTACTGGGCCAGATGCACAGCCTGTACAAGCCGCGCCCGGGTCGCGTAAAAGACTACATCGCGATTCCAAAGGCCAACGGATATCAGTCCCTGCACACCTCGATGATTGGGCCACACGGTGTCCCGGTCGAAGTCCAGATCCGTACCGAAGATATGGATCAAATGGCAGAGATGGGTGTTGCCGCACACTGGGCTTACAAAGAGCACGGTGGCGAAAGCAGTACTACCGCACAAATCCGCGCCCAACGCTGGATGCAAAGCCTGCTGGAACTGCAGCAGAGCGCCGGTAGTTCGTTTGAATTTATCGAGAGCGTTAAATCCGATCTCTTCCCGGATGAGATTTACGTTTTCACCCCGGAAGGCCGCATCGTCGAACTGCCCGCTGGCGCGACGCCGGTGGACTTCGCCTACGCCGTGCATACCGACATCGGTCATGCCTGCGTCGGCGCGCGCGTCGACAGGCAGCCTTACCCGCTGTCGCAGCCGCTCTCCAGCGGCCAGACGGTAGAAATCATCACCGCGCCGGGCGCACGCCCGAACGCCGCATGGCTCAACTTTGTCGTCAGTTCGAAAGCGCGCGCAAAAATTCGCCAGATGCTGAAAAACCTCAAGCGCGACGACTCCGTCAGCCTGGGTCGCCGTCTGCTGAACCACGCGCTGGGCGGTAGCCGCAAGCTCGCGGAAATCCCGCCGGATCATGTTCAGCGCGAACTTGACCGTATGCGTCTTGCCACCCTTGACGATCTGCTGGCCGAAATTGGCCTCGGCAACGCCATGAGCGTGGTGGTGGCGAAAAACCTCCAGCAGGGCGAAGCTATCCCGTCTGCACCGGGTGCCTCCGGGCATACCCATCTGCCGATTAAAGGCGCAGACGGCGTACTGATCACCTTCGCGAAATGCTGTCGTCCAATCCCTGGCGACCCGATCATCGCCCACGTCAGCCCGGGTAAAGGGCTGGTTATCCACCATGAATCCTGCCGCAACATTCGCGGCTATCAGAAAGAACCTGAGAAGTTCATGGCGGTTGAGTGGGACAAAGAAACGGCGCAGGAATTTATCACCGAGATTAAGGTTGATATGTTCAACCATCAGGGGGCGCTGGCCAACCTGACGGCAGCCATCAATACCGCGACGTCCAATATTCAAAGCCTGAATACGGAAGAGAAAGACGGCCGCGTATATAGCGCCTTTATCCGCCTGACCGCCCGCGACCGCGTGCATCTTGCGAATATCATGCGCAAAATCCGCGTGATGCCGGACGTCATCAAAGTCACCCGTAACCGAAACTAGCTTTTTACACAAAATCATTCGAATTGCATCAAGGAGGCAAGCGAATGAGTCCCCAGGAGCGTACAACAGTACGTGACTGGGGTGAATGAGTGCGGCCAACGCCGAGGCAATTGGAAGGATGAAGTGTAAATGAACTTACAGCGTTATGCGCGTATCCGTGAGATGCTCGCCAGGCGTCAGCCTGACCTGACGGTCTGCATGGAAGAGGTCCACAAACCTCATAATGTTTCGGCGATCGTTCGCACCGCCGATGCTGTAGGCGTTCACGAAGTTCACGCTGTGTGGCCGGGTAACCGCATGCGCACGATGGCCTCGGCGGCAGCGGGCAGCAACAGTTGGGTGCAGGTAAAGACCCACCGGACCATCGGTGACGCGGTAGGCCATCTGAAAAGCCAGGGCATGCAGATTCTGGCGACACATCTGTCCGACAAAGCCGTCGACTTCCGTGAAATCGATTATACCCGCCCGACCTGTATCCTGATGGGCCAGGAAAAAACCGGTATCACCCAGGAAGCATTAGCCCTCGCGGATCGGGACATCATCATCCCGATGATTGGCATGGTGCAGTCGCTCAACGTCTCCGTCGCCTCAGCCTTGATTCTCTACGAAGCGCAGCGCCAGCGGCAGAACGCCGGCATGTATCGTCGGGAAAACAGTATGCTACCGGACGAAGAACAGCAGCGTCTGTTGTTTGAAGGCGGCTACCCGGTGCTGGCAAACGTCGCTAAACGCAAAGGGCTTCCTTATCCCCACGTCAACGAGCAGGGCGAAATTGAAGCCGATGCCGCGTGGTGGTCCACTATGCAGGCCTCGGAGTAACTGTTATGCAAAGCCGTCTGCTGGATGCCGTTCCGCTCAACACGTTGACCGGCGTAGGCGCCGCGCAGAGCAGCCGGCTGGCAAAAATTGGTCTGCACACGGTGCAGGATCTACTTCTGCACCTGCCGCTGCGCTACGAAGACCGCACCCAACTTTATCCCATTGGTGAACTGCTTCCCGGCATCTACGTGACCGTGGAAGGCGAAGTCCTGAACTGCAATATCACCTTCGGCGGCCGCCGGATGATGACCTGCCAGATTAGCGACGGCACCGGCATCCTGACGATGCGCTTTTTCAACTTCAACGCGGCGATGAAAAACAGCCTCGCCACCGGGCGGCGGGTGCTGGCCTATGGCGAAGCTAAACGCGGCAAGTACGGTGCGGAGATGATCCACCCGGAATACCGCGTACAGGGTGACCTCAGCACACCGGATTTGCAGGAGACCTTAACGCCGGTCTACCCCACCACCGAAGGCATTAAACAGGCCACGTTACGCAAACTCACCGACCAGGCGCTGGATTTACTTGATACCTGCGCCATCAGCGAACTGCTGCCGCCAGAGCTGGCACAGGGAATGATGAGCCTGCCGGAAGCGCTGCGTACGCTGCATCGCCCGCCGCCGACGCTGCAGCTTGCCGATTTAGAAACCGGTAAGCACCCGGCGCAGCAGCGCCTAATCCTTGAAGAGCTGCTGGCGCACAACCTGAGTATGCTGGCCCTGCGCGCGGGCGCACAGCGTTTCCACGCCCAGCCGCTCAGCGCCAACGATGCGCTGAAAGATAAGCTGCTGGCGGCGCTGCCGTTTAAGCCCACCGGAGCACAGGCGCGCGTTACCGCGGAAATTGAACACGATATGGCGCTGGATGTGCCGATGATGCGTCTGGTACAGGGCGATGTTGGCTCCGGGAAAACGCTGGTTGCCGCACTGGCTGCGCTTCGCGCCATCGCCCATGGCAAGCAGGTGGCGCTGATGGCGCCAACCGAACTGCTCGCCGAACAGCACGCCAACAACTTCCGCAGCTGGTTTGAGCCGCTGGGCGTTGAAGTCGGCTGGTTAGCCGGTAAGCAGAAAGGCAAAGCCCGTCAGGCGCAGCAGGAGGCCATTGCCAGCGGTCAGGTGCAGATGATTGTCGGTACCCACGCGATCTTCCAGGAACAGGTGCAGTTTAACGGGCTGGCGCTGGTGATCATCGACGAACAGCACCGCTTCGGCGTGCATCAACGACTGGCGCTGTGGGAAAAAGGCCAGCAGCAGGGCTTCCACCCGCATCAGCTGATCATGACAGCCACCCCAATCCCCCGCACCCTGGCGATGACCGCCTATGCCGACCTGGATACCTCGGTGATTGACGAACTGCCGCCGGGCCGCACCCCGGTGACAACGGTAGCGATCCCCGATACCCGTCGCCATGAGATCATCGACCGCGTGCGCAACGCCTGCACCACCGAAGGCCGCCAGGCCTACTGGGTCTGTACGCTGATTGAAGAATCAGACTTGCTGGAAGCGCAGGCGGCGGAAGCTACCTGCGAAGAGCTGAAGCTGGCGCTGCCGGAACTGAATATCGGCCTCGTACATGGCCGCATGAAGCCTGCTGAGAAACAAGCCGTTATGCAGGCGTTCAAACAGGGCGAACTGCATTTGCTGATTGCCACCACGGTGATTGAAGTCGGCGTCGATGTGCCCAATGCCAGCCTGATGATTATCGAAAACCCGGAGCGTCTGGGGCTGGCGCAACTGCATCAGCTCAGAGGCCGCGTAGGCCGTGGCGCGGTGGCCTCACACTGCGTGCTGCTGTACAAAGCGCCGCTGTCGAAAACCGCGCAGATGCGCCTGCAGGTGCTGCGCGACAGCAACGACGGCTTCGTGATTGCTCAGAAAGATCTCGAGATTCGCGGCCCCGGCGAACTGCTCGGTACTCGCCAGACCGGCAACGCCGAATTTAAAGTCGCCGACCTGCTGCGCGATCAGGCAATGATCCCAGAAGTTCAGCGCCTGGCGCGCCATATTCATGACCGTTACCCGCAGCAGGCCAATGCGCTGATCGAGCGCTGGATGCCGGAAACCGAACGTTATTCCAACGCGTAGCCATACCCACAGCCCGAAAAGGGCTGTGCTAAACTTCGCACAATTTTACTTCCCTGGACGAGTTTGTAATGAGACGAGAACTGGCAATCGAATTTTCGCGCGTCACCGAAGCGGCGGCGCTGGCAGGCTACAAATGGCTGGGCCGTGGCGATAAGAACACCGCCGACGGCGCAGCGGTCAATGCCATGCGTATTATGCTCAACAAGGTCAACATTGACGGCACCATCGTCATTGGCGAAGGCGAAATCGATGAAGCGCCAATGCTCTACATCGGTGAGTCCGTCGGCACCGGTAACGGCGACGCGGTGGATATCGCCGTCGACCCGATTGAAGGCACCCGCATGACGGCGATGGGCCAGGCAAACGCCCTGGCAGTGCTGGCCGTTGGCGACAAAGGCTGCTTCCTCAACGCTCCTGATATGTATATGGAAAAACTGATTGTCGGCCCAGGCGCCAAAGGTTCCATCGACCTCAACAAACCGCTGGAAGAAAACCTGCGCAACATTGCCCGCGCGCTGGACAAGCCGCTTTCCGAATTAACCGTCACCATTCTTGCCAAGCCGCGTCACGACCAGGTGATTGTCGAGCTGCAAAAGCTGGGCGTGCGCGTATTTGCGATTCCCGACGGCGACGTTGCCGCCTCTATCCTGACCTGCATGCCGGATAGCGAAGTCGACGTGATGTACGGCATCGGCGGTGCGCCGGAAGGGGTGGTCTCCGCGGCGGTGATTCGCGCGCTGGATGGCGATATGCATGGCCGTCTGTTGGCCCGTCATCACGTGAAGGGCGATAGCGAAGAGAACCGTCGTATCGGTGAAAATGAGCTGGAACGCTGCAAGGCGATGGGCATTGAAGCGGGTATCGTGCTGACGCTGGACGACATGGCGCGCAGCGATAACGTTATCTTCTCCGCCACCGGCATCACCAAAGGCGATCTGCTCGACGGTATTACCCGTAAAGGAAATATCGCCACCACCGAGACGCTGCTGATCCGCGGTAAATCACGCACCATTCGCCGCATTCAGTCTATTCACTACCTCGATCGCAAAGACGCTGAAATCCAGCGCCACATTCTTTAAATCATTTGATCAATCGAGCTTTCCAGCCCTTTCGGGCTGGAAATCTTTTCTCGTCGCGGTGAAGATAAGATAACGCGAATGAGAGGAGATACGCCATGGCAGACTGGGTTACAGGCAAAGTAGTCAAAGTGCAGAACTGGACCGATGCACTGTTTAGCCTTACCGTCCACGCGCCGGTTCATCCGTTTACCGCCGGGCAGTTCGCCAAGCTGGGGCTGGATATCGACGGTGAGCGAGTACAGCGCGCCTACTCTTACGTTAACGCCCCCAGCAATCCCGACCTCGAGTTCTATCTGGTGACCGTTCCGGAGGGCAAGCTCAGCCCACGGCTCGCGGCGCTAAAACCGGGTGATGATGTCCAAATCGTCAGCGAGGCAGCCGGCTTCTTTGTGCTGGATGAAATCCCTGACTGCGAGACGTTGTGGATGGTGGCAACCGGCACGGCAATTGGCCCGTACCTGTCGATTCTGGAAGAAGGCAAAGATCTCGATCGCTTTAAAAATCTGGTGCTGGTACATGCCGCGCGTTACGCCGCCGATTTAAGCTATCTGCCGCAAATGCAGTCATTAGCCGCACGTTATAACGGCAAGCTGCGTATTCAGACCGTTGTCAGCCGGGAAAACGTACCGGGGATGCTGAATGGGCGCATTCCGCCACTGATTGAAGGCGGCGCGCTGGAAGCCTCGGTAGGGTTACCGCTCAACGCGGAAACCAGCCATATCATGCTGTGCGGCAACCCGCAGATGGTGCGCGACACCCAGCAGTTGTTGAAAGAGACCCGGCAGATGACCAAACACCTGCGCCGTCGTCCGGGCCACATGACCGCCGAACACTACTGGTGATCGGCGCGGTACTTCACGGCCTGGGTATCTTTACCGTATTTGTTTTCGCCCTGGGTGCCGACAAACGCGCCCAGGTCGATCAGCATCATGACGATAATCAGCGTCGGAACAAAACGCCCAACGCCCCACTGCCATACGCCGGGCAGCATGGACCAGTTGCCCGCCAGCAGCATCCACGCCAGCACCATCAGCAACGCCCAGAGGCCAGATTTACCCCGGTCATGCAGACGCTTAATGGTCACTGCTGCCGTTGGCCATAGCAGACACACCAACATAAATGCCGCCGTTTGTAAGTCGACGAGCCCGCCGCCCGCAAGGCTGAACAGCGCGACCATCGTCACGGCCCAGATGGCAATCCAGATCCAGAAGTCACGGCGTCCAATGCGCCCTTTAATGGAAAATAACCATTGCTGTAGAGTCATGTACCCTTTCCTTTGTCGTTGTGCCGCGTAGTTTACCCTGAAGTGGGCACATTTTGACAAGCGAGGCGGTTCCCGTTTTAATCGTCATCTGAAAAGAGGAGGACGATTGGCATGAAACAATGGATAACGCTCTGTCTGGCAGGACTCATCTCGCTGAGTTTTAGTCAGACCGTACTGTCAGCGGAAACGCCTGCAGCCGTTGCCCCATACCTGCTCACGGGCGCCCCGGCGTTCGATCTCTCCATCAGCCAGTTCCGGGAAAAGTTTAATACCGAAAACCCCAGCCTGCCGCTCGGCGAGTTCCGCTCGATTACCTCCAGCCGCGATCAGCTCACCATTACCCGTGCCGCCAGTAAGATAAATGAAAACCTCTACGCCTCGACGGCGCTGGAGCGCGGCACGCTGAAGATTAAGTCGATTCAGATTACCTGGCTGCCGATTCAGGGGCCGGAGCAGAAGGCGGCAAAAGCCAAAGCGCAGGAGTACATGAGCGCCCTGATGCGTGCGGTCATTCCCACGCTAACCAAACAGCAAAGCCAGCAGAAATTACAGAAGCTGCTGACACAAGGGAAAGGCAAACATTACTTTGCCAGTACCGAAGGCGCAGTGCGCTATGTTGTCGCAGATAACGGCGAAAAAGGGCTGACCTTCGCCGTTGAACCGATTAAGCTGGCGCTATCTGAAAATCTTGAAGGGGAGAATAAATGATAAAAAGCAAAGCCTTCATGCCTTTCAATCTCTATACTGTTTCACAGACCATGCTGCCCTGACGGGCGGCCATATTCCTTAATTCGCTGACAAGCGTGGAGAATCGAAATGCGACATCCTTTAGTGATGGGTAACTGGAAACTGAACGGCAGCCGCCACATGGTAAACGAGCTGATTGCTAACCTGCGTAAAGAGCTGGCTGGCGTGGCTGGCTGCGGCGTGGCTATCGCTCCGCCGGAAATGTATATCGATATGGCTAAACACGCCGCGGCGGGCAGCCACATCCACCTGGGCGCGCAGAACGTTGACCTGAACCTGTCTGGCGCCTTCACCGGTGAAACCTCCGCTGAAATGCTGAAAGATGTTGGCGCAACCTACATCATCATCGGCCACTCCGAGCGTCGTACCTACCACAAAGAATCTGACGAGCTGATCGCCAAGAAATTCGCCGTGCTGAAAGAACAGGGTCTGATTCCGGTTCTGTGCATCGGTGAAACCGAAGCAGAAAACGAAGCGGGCAAAACTGAAGAAGTATGTGCACGCCAGATCGACGCCGTTCTGAAAACTCAGGGCGCGGCGGCCTTCGAAGGCGCGGTTATCGCTTACGAACCAGTATGGGCGATCGGTACCGGTAAATCAGCAACTCCTGCGCAGGCTCAGGCGGTGCACAAATTCATCCGTGACCACATTGCTAAAGCTGACGCGAAAATCGCTGAACAGGTTATCATCCAGTACGGCGGTTCCGTAAACGCAGGCAACGCAGCAGAGCTGTTCACCCAGCCGGACATCGACGGCGCGCTGGTTGGCGGCGCATCCCTGAAAGCTGACGCTTTCGCGGTGATCGTTAAAGCAGCGGAAGCAGCTAAAAACGCGTAAGACATTGACGCGGCATTCGTGACGGATGGCGGCGTAAACGCCTTATCCGGCCTACGAGTTACGCAATCAATGCCTGGTTAAACCGGCCCTACGGCCGGTTTTATTATTTTGTAGGCCGGATAAGCGCAGCGCCATCCGCGCAAGTTATTATAATTTCCCCAGCACCTGATACCACGCATAGTCCAGCGGCAACAGCAGCAGATAACTCACCGCCGCCAGCGCCAGGCACAGCAGCATGCCCGCGCGCGCAGGCACCTTCCCTAACGCCATCGCCACCACGATCGGCGAGGCCTGATACGGCAGCAGCGGCGTGGAATAGCCCAGCACCTGAATCATAATCACGCTCAGCAGCGGGAAACCGGTCGCATCGGAGAAGCTCTGGGCAAAAGTGGTATACAGCGCCGGAACGCCGTTGGCGGTCATGATGAAATTCAACGCGCTGGTAATGCCGGTCAAGGCGAGGAAGCTGGTAAACGGCGCGTCTTCATTCAGCGGCATGATGTGCAACAGCGCGTTGCCCACCACCGCACCGATGCCCGTCTGGGTAACGGTAATCGCCAGCCCGAGGATCCCCGCAACATAGATGCAGGTACGAATATTTACCCCGCTGGCAAACTCTTCACCGGTAATAAACCCAACGCGCGGCAGCAGCGTGACGACCGCGGCGACCAGCCCCGTCCAGGCCGGCCCGATACCGTGCCAGCTCTCGGTCACCCACAGCGTGAGCACTACCGCCAGCAGCCACGCCAGGCGCTTCTCATCACGACTCATCGGCGGCAATGGCTCAAGTTCGCGCGGCGGATGCGGTTTGCCAGGGAACAGCCAGCAGATAAGCACAATCAGCGCGGCACCCTTCAGCCAACCCAGCACCGGTGTGTGCAGCAGCAGATACGGGACATAGTTCAGATGAACGCCGTAAGCCCCTTCTGCGGCCCCGCTCATGACCAGATTGGGCACGTTGGCGGGCAAAATGGTGGCGGAAAGCTGGAAGGTGCCGAAACCCACCGCCAGTGCCAGGCCGTACCAGCCACGGCTACCGTCCTCGATGCCCGCGCGTTTCGCCATCGCCGCCACAATCGGCATCAGCAGCGCAATACGCCCCATGTTGGAGGGCATCACGAACGCCAGCGCATAGCTCAGAAGTACCACGCTGGCGACCATCAACGGCCAGGAGTCCGTCAGCCTTGCCGACAGCGCTCGCGCGGCCCGGTCGGCCAATCCCGTCTTGCGAATAGCCACCCCGAGCACAAAACCGCTGAATACCAGCCAGAACGCCGACGAGGCAAAACCGCCGAAAATGACGTCCGGCGGCGCGATTTTCGCCGTCATCGCCGCCGCAAAGAACAGCAGCGCGGTAATAAACTCCGGCAGCAGAGAGGTGGCCCATAGCAGGATGGTGACGCCAACAATGAGTGAGGGAAGGAACAGAGGATGAGAAAACCAGAGCGACATACCTGTCTCCTGTCGTTTTTTTCAGCAAGAATACGACGACAGGCCAGACAGGTAAACGCCAGATTAGGTAGGGTTATTGCAGTATCTCGCAGCGATGATCCTGAATTTCCTCGGCAGAAGCTCGGTTCAGCGTCAGCAGGTTACGCTCGGTCGCCAGCAGCAGCAGCGAGTCATCGCTTTGCTTCACCAGCGCCAGCGCAAAGCGCCCCATATGGTCGCGTGCTTCCGGCACTTCTTCCGCCAGCATCAGGAACGGGCTGCGCTGCGCCAGCTCATTTTCAGTGACGCGACGCGCCAGATATTGATGCCCCATCAGACCACCCGGCAGCGGGAGCCAGCGGCTGCTAATGGCGGCGATATCGCCGTCCAACTGCTCGCGAACGTCTTTGCGCAGGCAGGAAATATGGATATGGAAATGGTTTTGCGTCCGCCCGGTACGGGAGTTGATGGTCAGGGAGATGGCGCTATCCGGCACCTCTGAACCCCGTTTATCGCTCATGATCATGCGACGCTGCCACGCCTGCCAGAAAAAGTTTGGCGTCAGTGGGTCTAGCAGCAGTGGGCTTTCAGTCCCATTGATACGGTAGGTTGGCATCAGCAAGTATTGCAGCGGGCCGTTGCGGTCCTTAAACAGCACGTAGCCGCCTGTCGGGTTCACGTCGGCGCACGGCGCAGGGGTCCGATGCTGCAATTGGTTCGGCACGCACTGCTTTAGCACAATCTGACGCAGGGCATCCGGGTTGCCGGAATGCAGCCAGTACCAGCCGCCAGCACTCGCCGCTATCACCATCACCAGCAGCGCGACCAGCAGGTATTTTAACCTTGTCATGTTGTCTCCCCAGAAAAAACCAGGGGGAAGAGTAGCGTACTTTGATGACTAAAAGAAAACGCCCGACAAATTTGCCGGGCGTCAGAGGGAGATTAACGCTTACTAATCTGATCGAAGGTGCCGCCGTTGGAGAAGTGTTCTTTCTGGGCTTTTGTCCAGCCGCCGAACTCATCATCAATGGTGAACAGCTTCAGTTTCGGGAACGCATTTTCATACTTCTTCGCTACATCCGGGTCACGCGGACGATAGAAGTTCTTCGCCGCAATTTCCTGGCCTTCCGGCGAGTAGAGGTACTTCAGGTAGGCTTCCGCCACCGCGGTGGTGCCTTTTTTCTCAGCCACTTTGTCAACCACGGAGACGGTCGGCTCGGCGAGAATAGATTCGCTCGGGGTGACGATTTCAAACTTGTCTTTCCCCAGTTCGTTCGCCGCCAGCAGCGCTTCGTTTTCCCACGCAATCAGCACATCGCCAATGCCGCGTTCTACAAAGGTGTTAGTGGATCCGCGGGCGCCGGAGTCCAGAACTTCGACGTTTTTATACAGCGCTTTCACGAAATCTTGTGCTTTGGCCTGATCGTTGTTGTTGTGGTGCAGCGCGTAGCCCCAGGCAGCCAGGTAGTTCCAGCGTGCGCCGCCGGAGCTTTTCGGGTTCGGAGTAATGACGGAAACGCCCGGTTTCACCAGATCGTTCCAGTCTTTAATCTGTTTCGGGTTGCCTTTGCGGACCAGGAACACGATGGTAGAAGTGTACGGCGCGGAGTTATCCGGCAGGCGTTTGATCCAGTTTTTGTCGATACGGCCACGCTCGGCAATCGCATCAACATCGTAGGCCAGCGCCAGCGTCACGACGTCAGCTTCAATACCGTTGATCACGGAAGTGGCCTGCTTGCCAGAGCCGCCGTGTGACTGACGAATCACCACGTTATCACCGGTCTCTTTTTTCCAGTGCGCGCTGAACGCCTTGTTGTATTGTTCGTACAGTTCACGCGTCGGATCGTAAGACACGTTCAGTAATTGGATATCCTTAGCCAGTACGCTGGTGGAAGCCAGTACGCTGGTGGAAGCCAGCAAAAGAGTTAACCCTACGCCCCACTTGTTCATCGCCCGCTCTCTTATCTGTTGTGTTGTAATGAGGCTAGCCTGCCAGAAATCGAAACGATGATTAAAGAATAAAAAAAGATTGATTATGCCGTTTTGAAATATACGGAAACGAGCAATGCGCGGATGCGCGAATTCACTCAACAGGGAAAATCAGCGAGGAGGGGAAAACTTCCCCAGGCGATAATGACTGCCCGGGGAGAGGTGGAATCAGACTTCTTCCATGCGGCCCAGCAGCGCCTGCAGACGATCCTGCCAGCCGCTCTGCTGTTCTTTCAGCTGGTTGTTTTCACGCTCCAGCTCTTCGCGGCTCTGCTGTGCAGACTGTACATCCTGCGCCAGCGTGTTGTTCTTTTCTTTCAGCTCTTCGATTTCCATCTGCAACAGCGTGATGGTATCAATCGCCTGCTGAACTTTCGCTTCCAGTTTCTCAAACACTTCTAATGACATCGTCATACCTCTCCTGATCTTGCAAGGCGTTGATATCGTCCCGGAACCCCGGTGACGCCTTAACGTAAATAAGCGCACGGCTTGTGGTCGATTGTATGAAGCCCCGCCGCCCCTGTCCAGCGCCAGAGCCTGTAGATTGCGGTTCTCCGCAATTTTCGGCATAGACCTGGAGCGTTAGCGTCAATATGCAATAAATTGTTAACGCTTTAGCGTGCGGAATGTTTCTCTCCTCACATTTTTTGCGGCGAAATCGTTCGCTTTTTGGCGCGAAAACGCTCATTTCTTGACGAGCAACACACATTTTGATTTCGATATTTCTCGTTTACGCTCGTTAACGATAAATTAACACTATACCTACAAGGTAACATGAGCGTCATGAATGCTCATGAACACAATAATCATCAATTAGTCTTCAGGATTCCGATTATGAGCCAGTCATCAACGTTAAAAGGCCAGTGCATCGCAGAGTTTCTTGGTACCGGGTTGTTGATATTTTTCGGCGTGGGGTGTGTTGCGGCGCTGAAAGTCGCGGGTGCGAGCTTTGGCCAGTGGGAAATCAGCATCATCTGGGGTCTGGGGGTGGCGATGGCCATCTATCTGACCGCCGGGGTTTCCGGCGCACATCTTAACCCGGCAGTCACCATCGCGCTGTGGCTGTTTGCCTGCTTTGATGGCCGTAAGGTCATCCCGTTCATCGTTGCGCAGTTTGCCGGGGCGTTCTGCGCCGCCGCGCTGGTCTACGGGCTTTACTACAATCTTTTCATCGACTTCGAACACACGCACAATATGGTGCGCGGCAGCGTCGAAAGTCTTGAGCTGGCGGGTATTTTCTCTACTTATCCAAACCCGCATATCAATTTTGTGCAGGCATTCGCGGTAGAAATGGTGATTACCGCTATCCTGATGGGCGTGATTCTGGCGCTGACCGACGATGGTAACGGCATTCCGCGCGGGCCGCTGGCGCCGCTGCTGATTGGCCTGCTGATCGCCGTTATTGGCGCCTCAATGGGCCCGCTGACCGGGTTTGCGATGAACCCGGCGCGTGATATCGGGCCGAAAGCGTTCGCCTGGTTGGCAGGCTGGGGAGACGTAGCCTTCACCGGCGGCAAAGATATCCCGTATTTCCTGGTGCCGCTGTGCGCGCCTATCGTCGGTGCAGCACTGGGTGCGTTCAGCTATCGCAAGCTGATCGGTCGCCACCTGCCCTGCGACACCTGCGAGGTTGAAGAGCCGAAAGCGGTCTCCAGCCAAAATCAACACAATGCTTCGCTGTAATCTGACTACGGAACGTTCATTATGACTGACAAAAAATACATCGTTGCGCTCGACCAGGGCACGACCAGCTCCCGCGCCGTCGTTATGGATCATGACGCCAACATCATCAGCGTGTCGCAGCGTGAGTTTGAACAAATTTATCCGAAGCCAGGCTGGGTAGAACACGACCCAATGGAAATTTGGGCGACCCAAAGCTCCACGCTGGTTGAAGTGCTGGCAAAAGCCGACATTAACTCCGATCAGATTGCCGCTATTGGTATTACCAACCAACGTGAAACCACCGTGGTGTGGGAGCGTGAAACCGGGAAACCGATTTATAACGCCATCGTCTGGCAGTGCCGTCGTACGGCGGATATCTGCGAGCAGCTCAAGCGTGACGGGATGGAAGAGTACGTGCGTAAAGCGACCGGCCTGGTGGTGGACCCGTACTTCTCCGGCACCAAGGTGAAGTGGATCCTCGACCACGTGGAAGGTTCCCGTGAGCGTGCGAAGCGCGGCGAACTGCTGTTCGGCACCGTCGACACCTGGCTTATCTGGAAAATGACCCAGGGCCGCGTCCACGTAACCGACTACACCAACGCCTCGCGCACTATGTTGTTCAACATCAACACCCTGGAATGGGATGACAAGATGCTGGACGCGCTGGACATCCCGCGCGCCATGCTGCCGGAAGTGCGCAAGTCTTCCGAAGTGTACGGCCAGACCAACATTGGCGGTAAAGGCGGGACGCGTATTCCTATCGCCGGGATTGCCGGTGACCAGCAGGCGGCACTGTTCGGCCAGCTGTGCGTGAAAGAAGGGATGGCGAAAAACACCTACGGTACCGGCTGCTTTATGCTGATGAACACCGGGGAGAAAGCGGTGGCCTCCAGCCACGGGTTGCTGACCACCATCGCCTGCGGCCCGCGCGGCGAGGTGAACTACGCGCTGGAAGGCGCGGTGTTTATGGCAGGCGCGTCCATTCAGTGGCTGCGTGACGAAATGAAGCTGATTAGCGACGCATTCGACTCTGAATACTTCGCCACCAAAGTGAAAGACACCAACGGCGTGTACGTGGTGCCTGCCTTTACCGGCCTGGGCGCGCCGTACTGGGATCCGTATGCGCGCGGCGCGATTTTCGGCCTGACGCGCGGCGTGAATTCAAACCACATTATTCGCGCCACCCTGGAATCCATCGCCTACCAGACCCGTGACGTGCTGGAAGCGATGCAGGCAGACTCCGGCATTCGTCTACACGCCCTGCGCGTAGACGGCGGCGCGGTGGCCAACAACTTCCTGATGCAGTTCCAGTCCGACATTCTGGGTACTCGAGTTGAGCGTCCGGAAGTGCGCGAAGTGACGGCGCTCGGCGCGGCCTACCTGGCCGGTCTGGCGGTGGGCTTCTGGCAGAATCTGGATGAGCTGCAGGAGAAAGCGGTGATTGAGCGCGAGTTCCGTCCGGGGATTGAGACCACCGAGCGTAACTTCCGCTATAGCGGCTGGAAGAAAGCGGTGAAACGCGCGTTAGCGTGGGAAGAACACGACGAGTAAGCACCGAGCGGGGATACCGGATGGCGGCGCGAACACGCCTTATCCGGTCTACGGTGAGATACCGCCTGTAGGCCTGATAAGCGTAGCGCCATCAGGCAAAAAAATGCCGGAGATAAGCTCCGGCATTTTTATTTCAACCAAACATCGGTAGCAGCAGGAACAGCTTAATCACCAGCGCGTTGACGATATCAATAAAGAACGCCCCCACCATCGGCACCACCAGGAACGCCATATGAGATGGCCCAAAACGCTCGGTAATCGCCTGCATGTTGGCAATCGCCGTCGGCGTCGCGCCAAGACCAAAACCGCAGTGGCCCGCCGCCAGCACCGCCGCGTCATAGTTTTTGCCCATCAGGCGGTAGGTGACGAAAATAGCATACAGCCCCATCGCCAGCGCCTGCACCGACAGAATAATCAGCATCGGCAACGCCAACGACGCCAGTTCCCACAGCTTGAGACTCATCAGCGCCATGGCTAAAAACAGCGACAGGCTGACGTTGCCCAATACGGAAACCGCTCGCTCGAAAACACGATAAAAACCCAGTAATGCCAGACCGTTGCTGACAATGACGCCGACAAACAGCACGCAAACAAACGTTGGCAGCTCCAGTACGGTTCCCACTAGCAGTTGCGCAATAATTTTGCCGATGGTCAGGCAAATGGCGATCAACGCAATGGTCTCAATCAGCACCAGCGAGGTAATCATGCGGCCAACGTCCGGCTTTTCGAACGCGGTCGGCACCGCCTGGTCATCCGGCGTGCCTTCCGGCGACGAGGAGTGTTTGACCAGAAAACGCGCAACCGGGCCGCCAATCAATCCACCGAGCACCAGCCCGAAGGTTGCGCAAGCCATCGCCACTTCGGTTGCGTTCTCAAAACCATAGCGCTCAATAAACAGCTTGCTCCACGCCGCGCCGGTACCGTGACCGCCCGACAGCGTAATCGAGCCCGCCAGCAGCCCCATTAAGGGATCCAGCCCCAGCAGCTTCGCCATCCCAATACCCAGCGAGTTTTGCAGCAGCAGCAGGCCGACCACCACAATCAGGAATGTGCCCACCACTTTTCCGCCCGCGCGCAGGCTGGCGATATTCGCGTTCAGACCAATGGTCGCGAAGAAAGCCAGCATCAGCGGATCTTTCAGGCTCATATCAAAGTCGATTTCCCAACCCAGGCTTTTTTTCAGCACCAGCAGCGCAAGCGCCACCAGCAGGCCGCCCGCGACGGGCTCGGGAATGGTGTATTTCTTGAGAAGGGAAACGCTCTGGACCAGCTTTCGTCCCAGCAGCAATACGAGCGTTGCGGCAACGAGCGTCGATAAGGTATCGAGATGAAACATAATTACAGCTCCTGACTAAACGCATGATCCATTCACACGCGACAATTTTCCGATGTCGAGATCGCCTCTTCTTGAGGCATCGGCCCAAAGTGTAATCATGAAAAGCGCTAAAGTGATAGAAAAAGGTATTATTTGTCAGCATTTTCGTTAACGCACGCGGTTAAACACGCGCACCTGGCATGGTTATTTTCCGCAATAATTTACCGCGCACGAAAGCAACCGTTTGCTTTTACCAACCAGTCCGCTAAAATCGCCACTTTTCCACCACGAGATTGCCTCTGAGATGTCCTCTAACACACTCGAACAAGCCAATGCGCAACCGATTGCGCATAAGCAAACCAGCGAATTGATTTACCGCCTGGAAGACCGTCCGCCGCTTCCGCAGACCCTCTTCGCCGCACTCCAGCACCTGCTGGCGATGTTTGTCGCGGTGATCACCCCAGCGCTGCTGATCTGTCAGGCCCTTGGCCTGCCGGCTGAAGATACTCAGCACATTATCAGCATGTCGTTATTCGCTTCCGGTGTGGCATCGATCATTCAGATTAAAGCCTGGGGCCCGGTAGGCTCTGGTCTGTTGTCGATTCAGGGCACCAGCTTTAACTTCGTGGCTCCGCTGATTATGGGCGGCACGGCGTTGAAAACCGGCGGCGCGGACGTGCCGACGATGATGGCAGCGCTGTTTGGCACCCTGATGCTGGCAAGCTGCACCGAGATGGTCTTATCTCGCGTGCTGCACCTGGCGCGCCGCGTGATTACGCCGCTGGTCTCCGGTGTGGTGGTGATGATTATCGGCCTGTCGTTGATTCAGGTCGGCCTGACCTCCATCGGCGGCGGCTATGCGGCCATGGCCGACAATACCTTCGGCGCACCGAAAAACCTGCTGCTGGCAGGCGTAGTGCTGGCCATTATTATTCTGCTTAACCGCCAGCGTAACCCGTACTTGCGCATCGCTTCGCTGGTGATCGCGATGGCAGCGGGCTATCTGATTGCCTGGTTCCTCGGCATGCTGCCGGAAAACGCGGCCCCGACCAATAGCAGCCTGATTATGATCCCCACCCCGCTGTACTACGGCCTCGGCATCGACTGGAATCTGCTGCTGCCGCTGATGCTGGTGTTTATGATCACCTCGCTGGAAACCATCGGCGACATTACCGCCACTTCTGACGTTTCCGAGCAGCCGGTTTCCGGCCCGGTGTATATGAAGCGCCTGAAGGGCGGCGTGCTGGCAAACGGCCTCAACTCCTGCGTCTCCGCGGTGTTCAACACCTTCCCGAACTCCTGCTTCGGCCAGAACAACGGCGTTATTCAGCTGACCGGCGTCGCCAGCCGCTACGTTGGCTTTGTGGTAGCGCTGATGCTGATCGTGCTTGGCCTGTTCCCGGCGGTAAGCGGCTTCGTACAGCACATTCCGGAACCTGTCCTCGGCGGCGCAACGCTGGTGATGTTCGGCACCATCGCTGCCTCCGGCGTGCGCATCGTTTCCCGCGAGCCGCTGAACCGCCGCGCCATTCTGATTATCGCGCTGTCGCTGGCCGTTGGCCTGGGCGTTTCCCAGCAGCCGCAGATTCTGCAGTTTGCCCCAGATTGGCTGAAAAACCTGCTCTCTTCCGGCATCGCCGCGGGCGGCATCACCGCCATCATTCTGAACCTGGTTTTCCCGCCAGAGAAAGAGTAATTCACCTCGCGGCAGTGGCGCGTTAGCCACTGCCGCTGACATCGAATAAAACGATTCCCGCCTTGAGGATTGCGCATAAATCATGCATAACAGGTTTATGTGCCATTCTCAGGACGGAAGATCATGAAATTTCTTGGAAAGCTCATTATCTGGCTGCTGATCGCCCTGCTGCTGGTGATTCTGGCCTTTTACTTTCTACTGCAAACGCGCTGGGGCGCGCGCCACATCAGCCAGTGGCTCAGCGACAACACCACCTGGCAGGTGAAGTTCGATGCGATGGATCACCGCTTCTCGTCCCCGTCGCATATCCTGCTGCAAAACGTCACTTTTGGCCGCGATGGCAAGCCCGCGACGCTGGTCGCGAAAACCGTAGATATTGGTCTAAGCTCGCGGCAAATTACCGATCCGCTGCATGTTGATACCATTCTTTTACAGGACGGTACCCTTAACCTGTCGCCATCCACCGCGCCGCTGCCGTTTGTCGCCGACCGCCTACAGCTGAGCAATATGGCGCTCAACAGCCCGGAAACCGGCTGGGAGCTGAGCGCGCAGCGTGTCTCCGGCGGCGTGATGCCGTGGGCGCCGGAAGCCGGCAACGTGCTGGGCAAAAAAGCGCGTATTCAAATGAGCGCAGGCTCGCTGGCGCTGAACGGCGTACCGGCCACCAACGTGTTGATTGAGGGCGATATCAATAACGATGAAGTTACCCTGACCACCGTCGGTGCGGATATGGCGCGTGGCTCGCTGACGGGCAATGCCCGCCGCAACGCGGACGGCAGCTGGGTGGTTGATAATCTGCGCCTCAACGATATCCGCATGCAAAGCGATAAATCGCTGCTCGACTTCCTTGCCCCGCTGACCACCGTACCGTCATTACAGATTGGCCGGCTCGACGTGACCGATGCGCGCTTGCAGGGGCCAGACTGGGCGGTCACCGATCTGGACCTGAACTTGCGCAACCTGACGCTGAGCCAGGGCGGCTGGCAGAGCAGCGATGGAAAATTGTCGCTCAACGCCAGCGAATTTATCTACGGTTCTCTGCACCTGCTCGACCCGATTCTCAACGCGGAATTCTCGCCGCAGGGCATCGCGCTGCGGCAGTTCACCTCACGTTGGGAAGGGGGGATGGTGCGCAGCTCCGGCAACTGGTTGCGCGACGCTAACGCCCTGGTGCTGGACGATGCGGTCTTCGCCGGGCTGGAGTATACGCTGCCGGAGAACTGGAAAACGCTGTGGATGGAGCAACTGCCGCCGTGGCTACAAAGCGTAACGCTGAAGAAATTCGGCGCCAGCCGTAACCTGATTATCGATATCGACCCGGCCTTCCCGTGGCAGATCACCGCGCTGGACGGCTACGGCGCCAACCTGCAACTGGTTAAAAACCGCCAGTGGGGCGTGTGGGGCGGCAGCGCGACGCTGAACGGTGCGGCGGCGACCTTTAACCGCGTTGACGTCCGCCGCCCGTCCATGACGCTGAACGCTGATGCCTCTCAGGTCAACATCAGCGAACTGAGCGCCTTTACCGAGAAAGGGATTCTGGAAGCCACCGCCACGGTCTCACAGCAGCCGCAGCGCCAGACCCGCGTCACGCTTAACGGTCGCGGCGTGCCGCTGAACGTGCTCCAGCAGTGGGGCTGGCCCGCATTGCCGATCGACGGCGATGGCAATGTTCAGCTTACGGCCAGCGGCAATGTACAAGCGGATGCACCGCTAAAACCGACGGTGAATGGACAGCTGCATGCGGTGAATATGGATAAGAAGGAAGTCACGCAGCAGATGCTGGGGGGCGTGGTGAAGTAGCCCGGCCAGGCGAGATTGTGCAAGTGTTTCCCCTCACCCGGCCCTCTCCCCAAAGGGGCGAGGGAGACAACCAAACATGCTAGCCGCACAATCGGTCCCCTCTCCCCCTCGGGGAGAGGGTTAAGGTGAGGGGGCTCCCCCGAAACCTGTTTTCATTTCCTGCCAGTTTGTGCCTATTCTTCGCAACAGGTTCCGCACGTCATCCATCCTTGCTATAACTCACTCACTGGAAGTGCATATCAATAATTAAAAACGCCCTACATTTAAGGAACCTCTATTATGTCTGGAATACGCCAACGTGTTCTGGAGAATATGCAAAAGTTCTCCAGAGCGATGATAGGAGCAGTATTATTTCTTCCTGTTATCGGTTTGATCCTGGCTTTAAGTTCAGTTCTGACTAACCCGACTTTATTTTCGGAAACCGGTTTTCTCCACCAACTTGGCCAACTATTAGGGGATACGTTCTGGCCGTTATTCGGTAATTTGGGTTTATTATTCTGCGTGGGCATTAGCTATGGCCTGGCAAAAGATAAAAAAACCGAAGTCGCACTGGTTTCAGTGATGTGCTTCATTATGTTCCTTGGCGCTAACCACTCATGGCTGGAATTTACCGGTGGGATTGCCGAAAAAATTAACGGCGAATATTACGGCACCGGGCAAACGCAGCTCCTGGGTTTTGTCGTCGTTGATATGGGGATATTTTTAGGGATTATTCTCGGCTGTACTATCGCCTGGGTGCACAACAAGGTCTCCGCCATTGAACTGCCCGGCGCGCTTTCGATGTACGGTGGCGCAAAGCTCACGCTTATCGCGATGACGCCCGTTGTCATCGCTTACGCTATTGCTTTTACCTGGTTTTGGCCGTTCATGACCCATGGTATCGCCGCCCTGACCGGCTTTATGAAAAATGCGGGCGTGGCCGGGGTCTTCGTTTACGGTTTCTTTGAGAAATTCCTGATTCCAACCGGTCTGCACCACTTCGTCTGGTCGCCGTTCCAGCTGACGCAGATTGGCGGTACGCTCAGCGTCGATGGACAAACCGTCTCCGGCACCCAGGCCATTTTTCTCGCCTATATGCGTCACCCGGACCTCACTCCGGTGATGAACGACGCACTGCGTTTTTCACAGCAGGGAATGACTACCATCTTTGGCCTTGCGGGCGCTTCACTGGCTTTCTACCACACGGCGAAGCCGGAGAAAAAAGCGCTGGCGAAAGCCATTCTGCTGCCCGCTATCATTACCTCGATGCTCACCGGGATCACCGAGCCGATTGAGTTCACCTTCTTATTTGTCTCACCGCTGCTGTGGGTCATTCACGCTACGCTGACCGCCGCTTCGCAGGCTATCTGCGATATCTTCACCGTCAGACCGTGGGGAGCGTCAGGGCTGATTGAATTTATTATCTATAACCTGCCGTTACCCGCGTCATTAACGCGCTGGCCGGGTTACATCCTGATTGGCTGTGGGCAGTTCGCGGTCTATTACCTGATATTCCGTACCCTGGTCCTGAAACTGAATCTTAAAACACCGGGACGTGAGGACGATGATGACGTCAAACTTTATAGCAAAGCTGAATATCGTGAAAAAATAAAAGCCACCGCCAAAACGGGAAATAGCACTACGGACGATATTATCCAGGGGCTTGGCGGTAAAGAAAATATTATTTCAGTAGATAACTGTTTTACCCGACTTCGCGTGGCGATTCATGACCTCGATAAGATCGATGAGGCGCTATTAAAAACCACGGGGGCTAACGGAGTCGTCAGAAATAAAAACGAAGTACAGGTTATATACGGTGTCAAAGTAGGACAAATTCGGACGCACGTTGATAACTGGCTCACTACGCATTAATTGAGGAAAATAAGATGAAATTAACCGTTTTAGGTGGCGGCGGCGTCCGCTCGGCTTTTCTGGCAAAATCTCTGGCCTGGAATGCGTATCGTATTGGTTTAAAGGAGGTCGTTTTTCTCGATAACTCCACGGAAAATCTGGCCATCTTTGGTGAAATTGCGCGCTATGTTTTTAATACGCTGCGTCCGGACATTCACTTCTCACTGACCACCGATCCCGTCGAGGCGCTGAAAGACGCCAACTACGTGATTACCACGCTGCGCGTGGGCGGCGATGACAGCCGAATTCGCGACGAACGTATCGCGTTACGGCACAACACCCTGGGGCAAGAGACTACCGGCGCAGGCGGCTTCGCGATGGCCATGCGCTCTATTCCGGCGATCCTCAACTATTGTCGGCTGATCGAAGAACATGCCGCGCCGGATGCCATCCTGTTTAACTTCACCAACCCATCGGGTCTGGTCACCGAAGCTATCATCAAATCTGGCTTTAAGCGCCAGGTCTACGGCATCTGCGATGCGCCATCAGAACTGATCCGCGAGCTGCCGACCATTCTTAACTGTGATGAAGAAGATCTGAAGGTAGAGTGCTACGGGCTCAACCACTTCTCCTGGTTCACCCACTTCACGGTGAAAGGCGAAGACGTCACTGAGCGGCTGGTGAATCTTCCGGCACTCTATGAGCACACGGCGATGCAATACTTCTCTCCTGAATTAGTGCGCCTGTGTGATAACCAGCTACTGAATGAATATCTCTATTACTACTACTACCGCGAAGTGGCGCTGGCCGCGATTCAGAACGCGTCGGAAACGCGTGGCGAGCAGATTGCCCGTATCAACCGCGATATGCGTCAGGAGCTGGCTGCGGTAGATGTGAAAGCCAACCCGGGCCAGGCCTTTGATATCTGGATGAAGCATTACCTGCGCCGCGAAAACAGCTACATGCAAAGCGAATCGCAGCAGGAGAAATTCAATACGCGCGATGCGCTGACGCTGCAGCAATTTATTGATGAACCTGATAGCGGCGGCTACGCGGGCGTCGCGCTGGATATCCTGGATGCCGTCAACAGCACGACCACCAAGCGCATCGTGGTGTCAATGTCCAACAACGGTACGCTGGACTTCCTGAAGCCAGACGATGTTATTGAAATTAGCTGCGATTTGAGCAAAAACGGGCTGCAGCCGGTCACCCCGCATCACGTACCGGACGCACAAAAGAATATGATTTCGTGCGTTAAAGAGTACGAGCGGCTGGCCGTCGCGGCGATCCTCAACCGCGACAGAGAGTTAGCCGTCCGCGCCCTGATGGCGCATCCACTGGTCGGTTCATGGTCGTTGGCCACCGCGCTGGTGAACGACTACCTCAGCGACACCCAATGTGAAGGCTGGCAGTAATCACGCTCCGGCAAGGGAACGGCCCGTTCCCTTGCCCTGTTCCTGATCGAACCACAGTTTAAGCAGGCGTTCAAAACCCAAAATACAGTACCCAAAGAAGGGATTGCTCCAGTAAATATCATCATCATATTTCTGAGGATCATGAATAATAAATGACGTATTCGCGGCTTGTGATAATGGGCTCTGATAATCGCCGGTAAAACAGACGAGATCGATATCCTTACCTTCTAATGCTTTCACCCAGCTTAAGGATGAACTACTGCGACCCGATTTAGAAATAATCCAGATTGCGTCAAATTTCGTCGCGGCTTTTTGCTCCAGAATTTCATAATCTGGCCATAGCGCCAGGCTGGCGTTCACCCCCGTTACCAGGAACTTATTATAGATATACTGGGCAATCAGCTGCGAAAAGCCGCTGCCATGAATAAGAATGCGCTGCTGGCGAAGATTCTGCAATAACTGCGGCAGTTGCTCAGGCGGCTGAATATGCATGAAGTTGATATCATTGGTTACATCAAGCCGCGGCAACGTAATATTAAACTTAATGAAATAAACCATTTCAAGCCAGCCGCTGAAGTTAAGCTTTTTTGATAATCTGACCAATGAAGATGGATTACTGTAGCAACGCGCCGCGACCGAACGAATCCCCTCCCGCAAACACTGTTCGGGATCGTTCTGAATATAACGCAGCACCGTTAATTCCGTTTTATTGAAGGAGACATCACGGAAGATATTTTCCAGTTCCATACCCACTCCGGCATTAAATAAAAATAGCATATCTGATATGCCCTTTACTGTCTGTGTATCAGGTCACTCATTCGGAATGAATATAAATATGAATAGACACTTTACCCTACTGGCAATGGTCTTTTTTTTATGGGGCATTATCACCTCGATAAATAGCGCCATTATTCTTTTTTTTAGCCAATACTTTGCCGTGAGCTGGCAGCAGGCAATTCTGGTGACGGTGATTTTCTACGTTGCACCGTTCGCGGTATGCCTACCCTGCGCGCGCCTGATGGCCCGTCTGGGATATCGCCGGGTACTGCAGGGGGCATTGCTTCTGAGCACAACCGGGTCGCTGATTCTGGCGCAGGCGGTGGTGAACGCCACTTTTTTCGGCGCGCTGTTCGGTATGTTTGTGATTGCCTCCGGGGTGTCGGTACTCCAGGTTGTCGCTAACCCTTACCTGACGGCACTCAGCACGCCTGCGCGTCAGATTGGTAACCTTAGCCTGGCCTCAGCGGTAAACTCACTCGGCACCACGCTGGCACCGGCGGGGATCGCGCTGCTGTTTCGCTTATCGCCAGAACAACAGCCGGTGAGCGGCCTGTTTAGCGCGCTGGCGGTTGTCACGCTCGCCCTGATGGCGGGTACCATGTTGCTTAAACTGCCGGATGTCCGCATCAATCATGTCCGCACACCGCCGGTCGCCAGCCTGTGGCGGGTGAAGGAGATTCGGTTGACCATCCTTGCCATTTTCCTTTATGTCGGCACAGAGGTTTCGCTGGCCGCGAATCTGCCCCCCTACCTGATAGCCACAGGCGCCTGGAGTGCGGACACCGCGCTGTCGCTACTCTCCTTCTACTGGGGAGGGGCGCTGGTCGGGCGTCTGCTGTTTGGCTTTATCGCTCATCCCTCACGTCATGCCACCATCTTTCGCACCGCCACCCTGAGCGGCTTTATATTGCTCTTATTTGCCGTAGTGATGAACAGCGCCGCTGGAGGGATTGCGTTACTGATGGTGGGGCTGGCGAACTCGGTGATTTACCCCATGATTTTCGGCCACGCGCTGAGCCGCTGGCCCGCTCTCGCGAGTCTGCTGGCTGGCGCCATGGTAATGGCAGGAATTGGCGGTGCCGCGCTGCCATGGGCGCAGGCCTGGCTTGTCGAGGCAACCAGTTTGCGTCTGAGTTTTTTACTGCCGATGAGTCTGTATCTTTTGCTGATGCTATGGGGAGAATATGTGATGAAACGAGAAAGACTCACCCTCTCCACATCTGGAAAGGGTGAGTGTGAAACGACAGCGAAGGTTTAGAGCGTAATCACCAGCTCATTACCCTGCGCCGTCACCACCACGCCGAGCTCGCTCCCCGCCTGCGCCCCGCCCTGCACGCCAGCAATCTGCTGGATATTGCGCAGGCACAGCGTCCAGCCGCTGGCTTTGCCGTTGCCCGTCACGGTAATCACGTTACCCTGACGTTTCGCGGTCAGCGTATAGATAACGGAGCCGTCCTGCGCCGGCACTTCGCAGACAGCCTGACGCCCATCTTCCAGATGGAACAGCTGGAACGCGGTGCCTTCATGCCAGGCGTAGTTCGGCACCTGGTTGTTGTTGCCCAGCGCCAGAAGGGTGTTGTCGCGCACATACACCGGCAGGCTCATAAAGTCGTGCTGCTGTTTATGCCAGCGGCTGCCCTGCACCTCGTCGTTATGCCACAGGTGGGTCCAGCGGCCTTCCGGCAGGTAGAACTGCACGTCGCCCGCTTCGGTGAACACCGGCGCCACCGCAAGGGAATCACCGAGCATGTACTGGCGGTCGAGGTAGTCGCACGCCGGGTCGTCCGGGAACTCCAGCATCATGGCGCGCAGCATCGGCGTGCCCTGCTCGTTCGCCAGCGCCGCCTGACGATACAGGTACGGCATCATGCGGCACTTCATTTCGGTGAAGTAGCGCACCACGTCGCAGGACTCTTCGTCGTACGCCCATGGCACACGATAAGATTTACTGCCGTGCAGGCGGCTGTGGCTGGAGAACAGGCCAAAGGCGCACCAGCGCTTGTAGACGTCCGCCGGCGCCGTGTTTTCGAAGCCGCCGATATCGTGGCTCCAGAAACCGAAGCCGGACAGGCCGATAGACAAGCCGCCGCGCAGGCTTTCCGCCATGGATTCATAGTTGGCATAGCAGTCGCCGCCCCAGTGCACCGGGAACTGTTGCGCGCCCACGGAGGCGGAACGGGCAAACAGCACCGCTTCTTCAACGCCGACGGTCTCTTTCAGCACGTTCCACACCAGCTCGTTATAGATATAGGCGTAGTGGTTATGCATTTTCTGCGGGTCGGCATCGTCGAACCAGCGAACGTCGGTCGGAATACGCTCGCCAAAGTCGGTTTTGAAGCAGTCGACGCCCATCTCCACCAGGCCTTTCAGCTTGTCGGCGTACCACTGGCAGGCTTCCGGGTTGGTGAAGTCGTAAATTGCCAGACCCGGCTGCCATTTATCCCACTGCCAGACAGAACCGTCCGGTCGTTTGAGCAGGTAGCCTTTCTCTTTCAGCTCCTGGAAGACCGGGGATTTCTGGCCGATGTAGGGGTTGATCCATACGCAGACCTTCAGCCCTTTCTCTTTCAGGCGCTGGATCATGCCTTTCGGGTCCGGGAAGGTCACCGGATCCCACTCGAAGTCGCACCACTGGAAGGCTTTCATCCAGAAGCAGTCGAAGTGGAAGACGTGCAGCGGCAGATTGCGCTCGGCCATACCGTCGATAAAGCTGTTAACGGTCGCTTCGTCGTAGTTGGTGGTGAATGAGGTGGTCAGCCACAGGCCGAAGGACCAGGCCGGTGGCAGCGCCGGACGCCCGGTGAATTGGGTATAGCGGTTCAGCACCTCTTTCGGAGTTGGGCCGTCGATAACGAAATATTCCAGATGCTCGCCTTCAACGCTGAACTGCACCTTGGAGACTTTCTCCGAGCCAATCTCGAAGGAGACGTTTTGCGGGTGATTGACCAGCACGCCGTAGCCGCGGTTGGTCAGGTAGAACGGAATGTTCTTGTAAGACTGCTCGGTGCTGGTGCCGCCGTCGCGGTTCCAGGTCTCGACGTTCTGTCCGTTGCGCACCAGCGCGGTAAAGCGCTCGCCCAGGCCGTACACGGTTTCACCCACGCCGAGGTCCAGACGCTCAAACATATAGTTGCGGTTGTCGTTGCTGTCCTGCACGTAGCCGTTGTTTTTCAACTGGCTACCGGTAATGCGAACGCCGTTGCGCAGGAAATCCAGCGACCAGAATTCGCCTTTGGTGACGCGCACGCTCAGGTTGCCGCTTTTCAGCTCGGCAAATTCGGCGGTGTTCTGGATTTGCACCTTCACGTCTTTCAGCACGTTCAGCGGGTAGTGCGGGCCTTTCTCCAGCGCGCCCTGGAAGTGCTCAATACGCACGCCGACCACGCCTTCCTGAGGAGAGAAAAAGCGAATAGTGAACATCGGCGTGTCCAGCTGCCACGTACGTTCCCGTACATCGCGCGGAGCCACGTACACCACTAGCTCATTGCCATGCTGTTCAACATCAAACACCTGGACAGGATGAATTAAGTTGAGACCCGGCTGGGTCATCCAGTTTCCATCACTGATCTTCATAGCTCGTCCTTTTAATTCTCAAGAGATTGTTTCATAGATACGTTTTCAAAATCCTGCTGAGTACGGTGCGCACCGCTCGCCAGTTCGGCCATCATCTTGACCAGGAACGGCGTTTTCAGGGTGTAGAAGCGCTTCGCCACAATGGCGCTCAGCAGGTAGCAAATTGCCGGTACGATAGTGAACAGGGCAATAATGATGCTGATGGTGGTGGGGTTTTGCACTTTCGCCGCGGCGTCATAACCGCCGCCGGCCAGCATCCAGCCAATCATCGCACCGCCCAACGCCAGGCCGAGCTTCAGCACGAACAGCGTGCCCGCGAAGCTAATGCCGGTGAGACGTTTACCGTTACGCCATTCGCCGTAATCCACGGTGTCGGACATCATCACCCACTGAATCGGGGTTACCAGCTGGTGCAGCACGCCAATCACGAAGATAAAGGCGAACATCACGACGCTGGCGTTCATCGGCACGAAGAACATCGCCAGGCTCAGCACCGCCAGAATGGCGTTGGTCCACCAGAAGACGCTGACTTTGCATTTCCAGTCGGTTAGCGGTTTAGCCAGCGCGGAGCCAATCAGGTTACCCACGCAGTAGGTGGTGAGGAAGGCGGTAAACAGCGCCGGAGACCCCATAATCCAGGTGACGTAATACATCATCGCGCCGCCGCGAACGCAGACCGCCATTATGTTGAGAATGGTCAGCAGGCCGACGATGCGCCACTGGTCGTTTTGCCAGATGTCGCGCAGGTCTTCACGCATTGACGTTTGCGTTGGCGGCGCTTCCACGCGCTCTTTGGTGGTAAAGAAACAGAACGCCAGCATCAGGAATGCCACCACGGAGAGCACGGCGATACCGCCCTGGAAGCCCAGCGCTTTGTTGTCGCCGCCAATCAGATTCACCAGCGGCATCATCAGCACGGTAGAGAGCATGCCGCCCGCCGTCGCCAGCACGAAGCGCCAGGACTGCAACGAGATGCGCTGCGTGGGGTTATTGGTGATCACACCGCCCAGCGCGCAGTAAGGAATGTTGACCACCGTGTAGAACAGGGTCAGCAGCGTGTAGGTAATCGCCGCATAAATCAGTTTGCCGTTATGGCTGAAGTCCGGGGTGCTGTAGGCCAGCACGCAGACCACGCCGAACGGCAGCGCGCCGAACAGCACCCACGGGCGGAATTTGCCCCAGCGGCTGCGGGTACGGTCTGCCAGCAGCCCCATGCACGGGTCGGAGATGGCATCCAGCGCGCGCGCCAGAAGAAACATGGTGCCAACAAAACCTGCGGGTATACCGAAGATATCGGTATAGAAGAACATCATGTACAGCATGACGTTATCGAAAATGATATGGCTGGCAGCATCGCCCATGCCATAACCAATCTTCTCTTTGACAGACAATACTTCACTCTTCATCTTTCAAACCCTTTTCGCACCGAAGCCGAAGTGGTACCGGTTACATGTTTTGTAAACCATTAGTCTGATAAGGTGTATTGCGATATCTCGTTATCAAATTACGTTTCTTTATTTATGTGATCTGTATTGGCAGGTAGAGTGTGACTAAGTGTAAATGATGGATTTTTAAGAAATTTCTAATCATGCCGTGCGGAGGAAGTAAAAAAAGTGCTGAAAAATGTAAGTAAAGATGTGGCAACGGATTGAAAGTGGCTATAATGCGCCCCGCCTCCATGTAGCAATGCAGGCGCGGAAGATCGTCGTCTCCGGTGAGACGATTGGACTTCATTTCCAGTGGTAGCCGCCTGCGGCTCCCGGCAGGTTCGACTCCTGCGATCTCCGCCAAAATTCGCTCACTTTTTCCGCTAAAGCCATTCCCTGTTTTTCCCGTACTTCCCCTCAGCAGCGCTTGCGATTGTCCTGATACTGTCCCGGTTCGTTTACGCCGTACGCCTGGGCGGCCAAAGATGCATAAACGCGAGGCTAAATGGCCGGAAAACGGTCAACTATTCGCGTACACCGCTGGTTTTTGCGCCATCGATCGCGCAAGAAGTGCGGTAAATAAAGTGCAGCGTGAGAGCCAGAAAATGTAACCCTAAGAAAAAGCAGGGTTTTATCTGAAGTGCCCGAAAATGCTGGGGCGACGGGGCGAAAAATGTGCCCTGGGGGGATGTGGTAAATGATTGAAAGTAGCTATAATGCGCCCGCCTCCATGTAGCAATGCAGGCGCGGAAGATCGTCGTCTCCGGTGAGGCGGCTGGACTTCAAATCCAGTTGGGGCCGCCAGCGGTCCCGGGCAGGTTCGACTCCTGTGATCTTCCGCCAAAATTACATTCAGCTCACCTATAAATATCTGGCCCTTTTACCGAATTAACATGCTCATACCTTACGCTCATAATAAAGCCTCCAATTAATTAGTTTATTAATAAGATAGAGGTAAAGAATGACTGTTTATCAAAATAGAGGTCATAATTCAGGAATCACACAATTCGAGACAGGCACAAACTCAATTACTGTTTATTTTTCAGATGGTTCTGCATATTTATATAATGCAACTGCACCTGGTGTACAAATGGTCGCAGAAATGACCCAACTTGCTCACTCAGGTGAAGGTTTAAATAGCTATATTAACCGTTACGTCCGTGCTAATTACGCAGCAAAAATTAGATAACGCACCCAACAGTAGAAAATAATTTATCCTTTTGGCTCTAGCCCCTTTCTCCTCAATGCCTCTCTCGCTAACTCCTTCAACCAACTGGCGAGACTCACCCCCTCTTCCGCCGCCACAGCATCCAACTGCTCCTTCAATGCCGGATCAATACGCATTTTAAACTGCGGTGATTGCCCACCACCCTTTGGTTTTTTTTCGCGCGATATGATTGACATGAGGCCACCTATCCATCTACTCTGACACATATAGGAGGCCACCTAAACCTCCTTATCTGGACAACGCTCTGATGTGCAGGAGCACAGCCAGAGCGTCTAACCTCACCAACTATCAAGGAGTTGATTATGGCTACCCCGCATTCTACCCCAGACTTACCCCCAGCAAAAACCGCGCGCACGTTAATTGTGGGATATCGCCCGCAGGGTGCAAACAAAAACACGCCTAGCCTTACCCTTTCCGGGAAATGGCTGCGCGAGGCCGGGTTCGAAACCGGACAGCAGGTTAGCGTAAAAGTAATGGAAGGCTGCATCGTCCTGATGGCCTATGGCGAACAGGAACAGAAGCTGCTGGCGGAGTTGAAGGAGACGCAGCTGAAGCTGAGAGGAATTGAAGCGGCGGTATCAGCGGTACATTAAGGCTCTCAGGAATATCCGTACCGTGCTCATGACGGGTATTGCCGGATGGCGCTACGCTTATCGGGCCTACGGGCACGGTGCCCGTTGTAGGCCGGGTAAGCAGCGCGCCACCCGGCAATAGAGCGGCACACGAGCCCTACTATTTTTGGGGAAAGATCCGAAAAATTGCGGGTTGATTTCAGCATTTAATTTAATTAATGCTACACATAATTTCATCTTTAATAAACAAACATCATCTTATCTTCTGCGTTAATATCTTTTATTCTATTTCCAATAATCACTTAGCCTTTAAATATATTCTATATTTTATATTATTATTTCCACCTCAAATAAAGTGAGGTGCATTCTATTTTAATAAAAATCCTTAAGGCAAATTGGCAGAATAATGTTATCTGCTCTACTTTTATAGAAGGGAAATAGCTTCATACGTCATTGTTTTACTAGGGAAAAATAATACCTATGTAGAGGTCAATACGATGAACACGTCTTTTAAGTTCATACTGTTCGCTCCGATGTTCATATTTTTTATGCCATCGGCCTATGCCGCGTTGGATACCCCCATAACAAGTTCCCTTCAGGTTCAGATAACTATTACAAAAACCTGCACCATGACCTCAGGTTCCCCGGTTTCCTTTGGATCCGTCGTCGCGAATGTCGTCCCTGCGAAGGCCACCGCTAACCTGACCGTAACCTGTTCTAAAGGTACGCCCTTTACGATTGGTCTGCAGCCTTCTAATGGCAACACGTCTGGCGCAGGCAGTATGTCCGGTACTGGCGCGAACCCGGACAAAGTGTCTTATCAGCTCTATACCGACGCCACCGGCTCAACTGTCTGGGGAAGTAATTCCGGTACCGGCTCTAATATTTTAGCGGGTACCGGGCAGGGGATATCTCAGGCCGTCCCCGTCTACGCAGGGGTTACGAATACTAACGTCATGCCCGATAACTATTCCGACACCGTGACGGTAACATTCACCTATTGATTCAAGGAAGGCCTATGCTCCGACTCTCGCCTGCGCTTGCCTGCATTGCGCTCGCTCTTTTTAGCGGCTATAGCGCCGCCAGCGGCCTGCAGGTCACTCCTGTCAGCTTGACTCTGCAACAAAACCAGCGCGCCGAGGCTCTCTGGTTGAGCAATGCCGGTGATACCCCGATAAACGCACAGGTACGCGTTTATCGCTGGAGCCAGAGTGGCTATAACGACCAACTTTCAGCTTCGCAAGGGTTGGTTATCAGCCCACCCATGCTGAACATTCCGCCCGGCGGTAGACAGCTTATCCGTGTGATTCGCACCGGCCCGACGATGAAAGTGGAAGATGCCTATCGGCTGTCGATTAACGAGCTGCCGCCTACCACCACGAAGAAAAACAGCCTGCAGTTTGTTATGCACTACTCCGTTCCGGTGTTTATCCAGCCGACGGGCGCCGCCGAAACGCTCGCCAAACTGCAGTGGCAGGTGGCGCACAGTGAAGGTCACGCCTGGCTACAGGTAAGTAACCAGGGAGACGGGCATGCCCAACTCGCAGAGGTCACACTCATTACGGCATCCGGCAGCCGAAAAAATATTACGCCTGGACTATTGGGCTATGTACTGCCCGGCTCAACGATGCGCTGGCCTCTTCCTGCCAGCGCCGGTCAAGGAGAAAAGCTTGAAGTAACGGTCAATGGCCAAAAAACGGTACAAGCGCTATAGCGGACGGAGCAGTCTATTAATTATCTTACTATTCAACGTGTTATTTATAGCGAGGAGCACGTCTGCGGAAATGAAAAACATGGAGGGGGTCATTGCCGATAACACGCCACTGTCCGGGACGGAGCTCTATCTCGACGTCACCCTGAATCAGAATCCCATTGGCCTGGCACGATTTAGCTACGATCGCGACAAGCTTTATGCCAGCGCCGATAGCCTGCGTAAAATCGGCCTGCGAATACCCGCGGATACCCCTAATCCGGTCTGTCTTAACGACCTCCCCCAGTTGCGGGTGCAGTACGACGTAAATCAGCAGACGCTGGCGCTGATGGCGCCACTACAGCAGCTGGATATGGGCATCACCCAGGTGAACCCGGAAGAGGTACCCAACCCCGAAGCCGCCACCTCGCGCGGGCTATTGATGAATTACGATCTCTACGCCTCTCAGGGGGAAAAAGCGCAAAGCAATGCCAGCGCGTTTACCGAACTTCGCGCCTTCAACACATTAGGCGTATTGAGTTCCACGCAGATCTCGCGCTACACCGGCAAGAGCAATAACGTCAGCCAGAATAACGGTACGGTCCGGCTGGACACCAGCTGGCGTACCTCGTTTCCCAGACAAGCCATCGCGCTTAACGTGGGTGACATGCTCACCAGCTCAGTCAACTGGTCGCGCCCCACGCGTATCGCAGGCCTTCAAATAGGCACCGACTACAGCCTTCAGCCCTATACTCAAACCACGCCGCTGCCCTCGTTCTTCGGCTCCGCGACGTTACCTTCCAGCGTCGAGCTGTATATGAACGGCGTGAAATATTACAACGGCGAAGTGCCGGCGGGTAACTTTGAGCTGAATACGCTTCCCAATATCAACGGTTCAGGCGAAGCGCAGGTCACAATGACCGATGCGCTGGGCAAAACCACCGTGCAGAGCTTCTCATTTTATAACGACCAGTCGCTACTGCGTCAGGGGCTCTCTGAATGGTCGGCAGAAGTGGGCTTTGTGCGTAATAACTACGGCTATGAGTCCTTTGACTACGCCAGCACGCCGGCCTTCAGCGGCACCTGGCGGCACGGCTTCAGCAACAGCCTTACCGTCGGCGGGCACGCCGAAGCCACCGAAAGCCTGATTAATGCCGGGTTCAGCAACGACTGGATCCCCGGCCGCAACAGCGGGACGATTTCCACCGCGCTAGCGGCAAGCACCGACGCGGGTAAAAACGGTTTCCTGTACAGCATCGGCTATCGCTGGAGCAACAGCCGCTTTAACTTCAGCACCACGACGATTGCCACGGCCAGAGACTACCATGATGTCGCCACCCGCTACGGAGGGGCACCACCATCGCTTAATCAAAGTACCGTGATCGGGTATAACACGGAATCCTACGGTAGCTTCAGCATCGGTTATTTACAGTACCGCTCCCCCGGCCAGCCAACACAGCGCTACACCAACGCTAACTGGTATCAGTCAGTGTCCAACCGCGTGTACCTCACCGCCGGGCTGAACCAGAACGTTGACCACAGCCGCGACCGCAACCTGTATCTGGTGCTCAACGTCTCGTTTGATAACAACATCAATACCAGCGCCACCGTACAGCGTAGCAATAATGACCAGATGAGCTACTCGCTCAACGCCAGCAAAACCCAACCGTCCGAGGGGGGGCTGGGCTGGAATATGGTGCTCAACCAGCAGGACGCTCAGCAAAGCGGCCAGGGCGAGCTAGGCTATCTCGGGCGATACGGCAAAGTTTACGGCGGCTACAGCAATATATCAGGCAATCAGTCCGGGTATGCCGGTGCTGACGGCGCACTCGTGCTGATGGGCGGCGGCCTGTTTGCATCGCAGACCATCAACAATGGCTTCGCAGTAGTCTCTACAGATGGTGTTCCTGACGTGCCGGTGCTGCTGCAAAACAACCCTATTGGTACCAGCAACGACAGCGGGTTGTTGCTGGTGACACCGCTCAACAGCTATCAAAAAAATGAGATCAGCATTAACCCGATGGATCTTCCGGCCAATATGCGCATCGATCCGGTAAACGCCGTGGCGATCCCCGCCGATCGTTCCGGTGCAATGGTGAACTTTACGGTTAAAACGGTGCGTTCAGCGCTGATCGTGCTGAAAGATGTGAAGGGCGAGGTGATCCCTGAAGGGTCATCTGTGACGCTAAACAACGTACGAGGCCAAAGCGCGGTGGTCGGCTTTGACGGAATGGTCTATTTCGACACTCTGGAAGCGCATAACACGCTCAGCGTTGCCACCCGCACGGGCCGCTGTACGGCACAGTTCAATTACCCGGAAAAAGCACAAGACATTCCACAGATTGGGCCATTAACGTGCCAATAAGGAGCTGCGATCATGGGGTTAAGAATACTAATTTTACTGGCAGGACTCTGCTTTTTTCCGCTTAAAAGCTTTGCTCTGAGTTGTACCGTTTCCGCCGCACCTAATGTCACGTTCACCAGCGCAGTGGCCCCATTCAACAATGCAGACACCACCGCTATCGGCGTGACCGTCAATTACACCTGCACGAGAGGTCTCACCACGCTCACGGGGGCCACCATCTGTTTCAATATTGGTGCATCCGCAAACGGCTCAACGATTCCTCGGCAAATGACCTCAGGCGCGGCAAAAATTAACTATCAGCTCTACCAGGACAGTGGGTTAACCACCGTGTGGGGTAATCAGGACAGCAACGCCAGCTTTGCTCCCAAGAGGGTCTCCTGGAGCCTGCTTGATTTCAGTGAATTAACCGGCTCCTTTACCATCTACGCCCTCATACCTAAAGGGCAAAACATGGCCGTACCAGGAAACTATACGGATAACTTTTCCGCCAGCACGGCGTCGATCACGGCCGTGATTAACCCACTCAACCTGGGCACAAGTTGTGGCAGTTTAGTCGTCGGTAACTTTACTTTTTCCGTCACTGCCACCGTTAACAAACAGTGCAATTTCATCGCCACTAACCCCCTTTCGCTGGGTTCAGTTACGTACAATCAAACCAATATTACCGGCAATAGCAACTTCACCATCGCGTGCACAAACGGTACGGCCTACACCATCGGGCTCAGGCCCTCAAACGGTGACACTACCGGGAATGGCGTCATGAAAAGCACCGCCACGAACTCAAGCAATCCAGACCTGGTTCCCTACCAACTGAAATCAACGTCCGGCGTCTCCGGTATAACATGGGGCAACACGTCTCCCAACCTGGTTGCAGATACCGGCACCGGAGGCTCTGTCAACAAAACGGTCTACGCTGTGGTTCCCAGTGCAAACTATCGTGCAGATAGCTATGCCGATACGGTCACCATTACCGTGACCTACTAAGAAAATATTCACTAATACCGGGATTCAACCGCCCTAACCCTCTCCGTTTTGAGGAGAGGGTTAGGGCGCGGGCCGCATTAATCACCCTGCCGTCGGATAATCCACATACCCGGCCTTACCGCCGCCAAAGAACTGCTCTTTCACCGGCGCATTCAGCGGCAAATCATTTTCCAGACGATGCGGCAGATCCGGGTTAGCGATAAACGGACGGCCAAAACCAATCAAATCCGCCCAGCCTTTGGTCAGCGCCTCTTCCGCACGCGCTTTGGTGTATTTACCGGAGTAAATCAGCGTGCCGTGGAAGATAATGCGCAGCGCTTCTTTGAAGGCCGCAGGCATCACCGGCGCATCTTCCCAGTCGGCTTCAGCGATATGAATATAGGCAATACCCAGTTCATTCAGCACGCTGGCCGCCGCCAGATAGGTGGCTTCCGGCGTGTCATCGCGCGACCCCATCAGCGTGGTCAGCGGCGCCAGGCGAATCCCTACACGCTCTTTACCAATCGCCTCAGACACCGCGGTCACCACCTCTTTCATAAAGCGCAGGCGATTTTGCAGCGAGCCGCCGTATTCGTCGTCGCGCAGGTTAGCCTGCGAATCAATAAACTGGTTGATCAGATAGCCGTTGGCACCGTGCAGCTCAATGCCGTCGAAACCGGCGGCAATGGCGTTGCGCGCGGCCTGGGCATAGTCGTTAACGATAGCCGGGATCTCATCGGTGCGCAGCGCGCGCGGCATATCGTGCTGCACCATCGCGCCGACGCCGCTCTCCGGGCCGCGGCCTTCCACGTCCACAAACACCTTCACGCCTTCGGCCTGAATGGCGGAAGAGGAGACCGGCTGCGCGCCGTTCGGTTGCAATACCGTGTGGGAAACGCGGCCCACGTGCCAGAGCTGGGCGAAGATTTTACCGCCCGCCTGATGCACCGCAGTGGTCACTTTTTTCCAGCCAGCAATCTGCGCTTCCGTGTACATACCTGGCGTCCAGGCATAGCCCTGGCCCTGCTGGCTGATCTGAGTACCTTCGCTCACAATCAGCCCCGCGCTGGCACGCTGCGCATAGTAGTCAGCCATCATCTCGGTCGCGACATCACCGGCACCGGCGCGAGAACGCGTCATCGGCGGCATCACGATACGGTTGGTCAGCGGCAGTCCGTTCAGAGTGTATTTGTCGAATAACATGCTGTGTTCCCCCGCTTATTGGTACAGTTCGGCGCTCATGGTTACGGTGTTGCCCATGCGTGCGCTGGTGATTTTGTAGTCAGAGGCGTTCATCTCTTTGGCCTTCTGGGCAATCGCCGCTTCGGCGGTGTCCAGCGTAGAGCCGGTCGCCGTCACGCTTTGCGCAGCGGCGCTAAAGGCAGCAACAGAGAGAAGGGAAGCAGCAAAAATCGCGGTAAAGTTTTTCATGGTCGTATCCTGTTCGGTTTAGGGCGTTACGCTCGGTAACGTGATGCGAAGAAGGATACGACCGCCGACTCATTACATAAATGGTATAAATAGCAATAGACTATTATCAATAAAGCAATAATATCCGGGCTCGTTTATCGGTTTGCCCACAGGCGCGCCTTCATACCCCAGTAGCTGGTCCAGCCGGTGGTAACCGAGACCGGCTGCCCTTGAGAGACGATAATGATCGTCGGCGTGACGCTCACCTGCCAGCGCTGCGCCAGCGTGCCGCGCGCGTCGTTGACCACCGGCATGGTGAGCTGCTTTTTCTGCATCCACTGCGCCAGCCGGGTATCGTCGCCGGAACGCAGCGCGATGCTCACCACGTTTTCCCCCTGCGCCGCCAGTTTCTCTACCGATGGCGTGGTATAACGGCACACGCTGCACCAGGTCGCCCAGACGTAAATCAGCAGTGGCCGCGTGTCGCTGAGCGCAGCTAAGTCGATATTTTGTCCATCAAGGGTTTGTACGGCCATACCGGAAAAGGAGTCCGGTAGCGTCGGGCTGCGAAAGCGATCAACGCCCCACATCAGTACTGCGGCCAGCACCAGCAGGACCGCTATCTCGCGTTGCCAGCGGTACACGCGGCGGCGTTGGAAAAATTCGCTCATGATCACCTCGTAAGAATACGCGGTTTATCTTAGCGGGACGCCTGACCTAGTGCTGTAAAGAAGTGTCTTTCGGCAGCGGCGGCATTTTCAGGTGCTGCGTCATGACATTGTGACGAAAATAGTCGATAAATGCGGCGAAAGGGAGAGGTTTTGAATAGAAGTATCCCTGGAAAAAGTCGATCTCATTTTCCTGTAGCCAGGCCACCTGATAGTCGTGTTCTACCCCCTCGGCGACCGTCTGAATGCCCATCTGCCTCGCCATATCGATGACGCAGTTAATGAGCGGCGTAGAGGCATCAGGAGAAATCTGGTTGATGAACATACGATCAATCTTAATGCTGTCCGGGCTCAGGCTGGATATCCACGACAGGTTGGAGAAGCCGGTACCAAAGTCATCCAACGAGATAGCGATGCCACTGTCACGAACTACCTTGATTTTATTGAGAATATCATCATTGAAATTGATCTGTTCGTTCTCAGTAAATTCGAAGGTCAGGCGCTGACGCAGTCGTTTAAACCGGGCGGCGAATTCGCTGGTAAAGGCGTTGAAATCTTCCGCAACCAGGTGCGCGTGGCTGATGTTAACGTTGAAGGTAAAGCCGTCCGGTAGCACACAGTCCGGCCGTTGGCAGTCGGCAAGCACGCGTTTGAGCAGGTTCTCCGTCATCAGGCCAATGGTGTTCGTTTTCTCCGCCACCGGGATAAAAATATCCGGCGGTACGAAACCAATCTCCGGATGTTCCCAGCGGGCGAGGATTTCCGCGCCGATCACCCGGTTGCTGTGGGCGCAAATAATCGGCTGATAGTAGGGCGTAATGCGGTCTTCATGTACCGCATTCACCAGGTGCTGATAGAGCGAGCGACGGCGCGTCAGCAGTGACCAGGCCAGCGTCGTCAGCAGCAGCGGCGGGACAAGGATAACCAGGATATACAGCCAGGAGCCCAGAATCTCCTGCCAGATATCGGCAGTATCCGGCGAGCGCCAGGCCAGCGTATACAGCCCGCCAGGCTGACGTTGCTGGTAGTCTTGCGCGCCAAGTTTTGCCTGCTCACCGACCAGAATACCGTTCTGTGTCAGCAGTTTGTTATTCACCAGCAGCGCGAAACGTTCGTCGCGGTTGCTGTTGCCCATAATGCCCCACAGGTAGCGCAGGTCAGCCGACACCACGATGCCGCCGTTAGCGAGGCGCTGATAGAGAGAAAAGACCGGAATGCCCGCCGACGCCACGGAATCATCAATTTTCACACCCTGCGCGCTAAAGCCGCTCAGATCGACCCGCGCGCCCTGGTTGGCCAGCAGGGAGGAGCAAGTGATGCGATCGCCATCCAGCAGGTTGATGACCAGCATGCGCATTTCACGCGTAGGCAACGCGTTCAGGCGGCTTTCCAACTGGCGGTTACAGGTTTTTCCCACCCAGCCCTGCGCTTCTCGAGCGACGCTGCGCGTTTCTTCCAGCAGGTTTTCCACCGCATTGCGAATAGGTATCGCCTGATGAGCCAACTGAACATTCAGCTGTCGCTGCGCAATGTAGAACGTGAGCCAGAGCGCCAGCGCGACCGAGCCTAAAAAAACCAAACCAACTAGCGCATAGTTTTTGCGATCGGCTTTACTGGCGTATTTTTTGTACATCGCTCATTCATTCCATCTGGAAGGCCACACTTACCGCAGCGCGTGAGAGGTTCGCGTTTGCGCCTGTTGGTGCTGCATGTATTCGCGCTGAAAACTCTCTTTGCTGATCGGGCGGGAAAACAGGTAGCCCTGTCCGAACTTCACGCCCTGCTTCAGCATGTTGGAAGTTTGCGTATAGTTTTCAACACCTTCAATGATGACATCAATGTCGTGCTGGGCAATCAGCTGGAGGATCTGCTCGGTTTCGTCCTGCTGGCTGCATGTAAGACAGCTGCGATCGAGCTTGATGTAATCCGGAACCCAGTAGGCCAGCCGCTCCTGTAGCGCCGCCAGCGTGCCGATGCCGTCCCAGGCGATATTGATGCCTTCATCCTGTAACGTCTGCAGATTCTGACGTGCAACCTCGGTCAGCGCGACCTGTCCGGAGGTCATTTCAAATACCAACTGCGCCGTCCGCAGATGCCGGGTCTCGACAATCCCCAGCGCATGGTCGGCAAACTCCGGGTCGTTCAGCTGTACGGCAGAAATATTCAGCGTGTACATGAATTCTTCCTGGTCATCGGCACGCTTTTGCGCAATAAACGACAGCGATTTTTCCATCACATAGTAGCCCATCTCCACGATGGTGCCATTCTCTTCAAGGTGCTGGATAAACTCGACCGGCGGTACAACGTTACGCCGATGGGTGCCTCGCACCAGCACTTCACCGCCGATACAGGCAAAACGGGATAAATCGAAGATAGGCTGAATAACGAAATCGATACCTACATCGAATTTAGCGTTCTCTACGCAGCGAACGACATAATGCGCACTTTTGTCCATACCAGCCTCATCTCTCATTATTGTGCGGAAAAAGCGACGTAAAGCGGCGGCAACTTAAACCGCCCGTCACTTAAAAAATACCTTTCTGGCGGATCTGCTTCATTTTTTGCGCGGGGGCGCCAAGGGTGCTCAGATCGACCTCTTCCGCCGCACCGTTTTTACTGCCTTCAGCAGCAGGCGAAGCGGCGCGGCCAGACAGCCTTAATTGTTGCAGCAGCAGGTTTTGCTGATTAAGCAAGGTTTTCAACTGCGCGACTTCGCTGCGCAGCTGGCTCAGCTCCTCGCGCGCACCGTCGTCCGGCGCGGCTGGCGCAGGTTGGCGCTGGAGCGCTTCGGACATCAGCGCGCGCATCTGCCGCAGCTGCTGCTTGCTAAAATCCGCGCTTGGCGCGACCTGCTCGGCCGCAGGTGCCGTCGCCGGGCTGGCCGACACGGGCAGCAGCGAGGCGGCGGACAGCTCGCTGCACAGCGCATCCAGCGTCAGCTTTTCCCGGCCCATTGACTCAGCAACATGGCTACACAACTGCGGGTTCAGTAGCTGCAGCTGCAGCCCGGCAAGGTAGACGTTGCGGTGGAAACGACGCATTTCCATATTGGCATCGCCAGAGTTGCTGCCCGCCTGGCTCAGCTCCTGATGCCACTTCTTAAGTTGCAGCATCGCGCGCAGGTCCGCGCGCGAGTGTTCCGGCGACAAATGCAGCGAGAGATTAACGCGGCGAATGTGCCTGTTACTCATCGTCACCCACCTCGGCCATATGCGGCGCGGCGACGGTTTCGACGCTGGAATCCGCATGGTACAGACAGATTTCGCGCGACAGCGCGCTCTGCGGGTTATCGATGGTGATCACGCGCTCGCCCAGCGTGGCGTAGGTTTCACGCACCGCTTTCTCAATCAGGTGCGCGCCGCCGCCCACCAGGTAAACGCGGTTGGGGTTTTTGGCGAATTTCTTCGCTTCATAGGCCACCTGATCGCCGAGTTCCTGAATTTTAATCTCGATACGCTCAAGGATTTCCGCAATACGCGATTCGTCGTTGATGACGCTCTTCACAAACGCCATATCGTGACGGCGCTTGATAAGCTCATTCGCCACCAGGTAGCTGGAGTCGCTGTCGGCCGCCGCCAGCAGCTTACGGGTGGCGTCAGTGACCATCGCCACGCCGATTTCGTTGTTGCCATAAATCGCGGAGACATCATCAAATTCGCCGACGATCACTCCCATATCCAGCGTGGTACCGCCGCAGTCGACCACCAGCGATTTGGTGAACTCCGTGACGTTGGAGTTCAGCAGATGAGACAGCGCCGCCGGTAGGCTTTCCGGCATCACCTGGACATCCACAATACGGAACAGCTCACCCTTGTTGAGGGAGATATCGCGCATCAGATTGCGGCGCTTCGCTTCGATACGGCTTTCGTTACGCTGGCAGTCGTCCGGGTTGTAGTACTGGGTGATCGGCAGCGTCACAATCACTTCGACATCGCACGGCGTCATGCCGGTCTGCAACAGCGCATGATGCACCGCCAACAGGTTGAGATCGTCATACTGGTAGTCGATGTGCGTGGTGGATAACGCTTTGTCCGACGTCGCATCGTAGGTGTATTTAGTGGTGCCGATGGTGTAGTTGTACACCGACTGCCCACGCAGCAGCGCCGCGCTTTTCCAGTCTTTACGGAAGGAGTTCGGCGAGACCACGGTCTTCAGCGTGCCGTTCTCAATCCAGCTAATTTTTACGTTGGTCGAGCCATCATCAATGGCGAATTTCATACGGGTCATGGTCACGTTCTCAATACTAAAGGTGTTTTAACAGCGTCACGCCGCCCTACAGGACGCGGCGTGCGCCAAGGTAATGTGATTGCCAGAAATCATCGGACAACCGGCTGATACGAATTTTTAACCCGGTACGCGGGGCTTCAATAAAGCGCCCATCGCCCAGGTATACGCCAACGTGATCCGCGCCGGGACGCTGGTTAATGTTGAAAAAGACCAGGTCGCCCTGCTTCAGGCTGTTCTGGCGAATCGACTTCAGGCCGTTATCCCGATACATGCCGTTGGCGGTGCGCGGTAGCTTGCGGTCCAGCACATGATTGAAGGCGTAGAACACCAGCCCGCTACAGTCGAAGCCGTCGGTCGGGCTGTTGCCGCCCCACAGGTAAGGCTTCCCGAGCTGGCTTTCCAGCCGATGGATCACCGTACGCAGCTTCGCGGTGTTCTTCGGTGCCCGACGTTTCGCCGCGGCCGCCCCGTCCTGGACTTCATCCCACAGCGCTTCTGAACCGCCCAACGCTCCGGGCTGCCAGCGGGTGTGCATCGCCAGAATTTCACGGTTTTTCGCCCGTTCGGCCTGCTTATTCGCCAGTTCGCGGCGTTTCTGCTCCGGCGTGGGCGGGACCACAACGGCGCGTTTCTTCGCTTTCGCCATCAGGCGGGCGCGGTTCTGTTTGCGCTTTTGCGCTTCACTGTCGGTTTTGGCCGCTGGCGCGTTCACCGGCTGCGGCTTTGCGCTGACGTACCCTGCGGACATCAGCAGCATCGAAAAGAGGAAAAAAAAGAGTACCTGACGGGCAAAGGCGGCCCGAACAGGTACAAAAGGGATGGTAAAAATAAAACTCTTCACAACGTTAATCAGGCTATGGGTTTTGAGTGAGCTTGTCGGCTAACGGCTTGATCACCTTCTCGCCGTGCTGGCCAAAGAATTGATACAGCGATTCACTGGCCGAGTGCGTCAGCACCATGATTTCGATGCGGCGGTTAGCCGAACTGAGCGGATGTTCCGGGTCCAGCAGCATCTGGTCGGCCATGCCGCTTACCTGCAAAATTTTGCCAGGTTCAAGGCCGCTGCGGGTCAGTACCGATCGCGCCTGCATCGCACGCTCGCCGGAGAGGTTCCAGTTGTTGTAGAGCACCTGGTCGCGGAAACGGGTGGCGTCGGTATGCCCGGTAATAATGATTTTGTTGTCTATCTTGTTCAGCTCGGGGGCAAATTCGGTCAACAGCCGCTTAAAGAACGGTGTCAGGATAGCGCTGCTGCGCTGGAACATTTCGCGCTTCTGGTCGTCAGTCACCAGGATGCGCAGCCCCTGCGGCACAATCTCCATTTTCAGGTTGGCCTGCGCGTCGTAGGCCGAGGTGATTTTCATAATGATGCGCGCGAGATCTTCAATCTCATTTTTGGAGCGCGCGTTCACGTCACCGAGGCTTTCAGTGCCCTTAAGCTGCTTCGCCAACTCGGCGTCTTTCTTCGCCTGCTCTTTGAGCAGCTCTTTTTGCTTCGCGTGATGGCTATCGAGCAGCGCGATCTGTCCACCGTTACCCTCTTTTTGAGTCACCGGGGTGATATTGTTGCCCTCAAAAATGGACTCGCCGTTGAGCAGCGAGACGATCTCTTTACGCTCTTCTTCCGTCACCGCGCCCATAATCCACAGCACCATAAACAGCGCCATCATCGCCAGCGTAAAGTCGGCGAACGCGACCTTCCACGCGCCGCCATGAAAAGCATCATGGCTTTTGCGCGAGGAGCGTTTAATGATGGTGGTATGTTCTTTGTTGCGCCCGCGCATCAGGCTTCACCAATCATCTGGTTCACCCAACCATCGAGCGTCGCGAAGGTCGGCTTGGTGTCCATCGGCAGCATCTTACGGCCCGCATCCACCGCCAGCAGCGTCGGCTTACCGGCAACGTGGTTGACCAACACCGTACGCACGCACTCCAGCACCGCCAGCTGTTTTTTGGTGCGCTGTTCCATGGCGTTCGCCACCGGATCCATTAAGCAGTAACAGAAGAAAACGCCGAGGAAGGTACCGACCAGCGCGGCGGCAACCTTCACGCCGATCACCGCGATAGAGCCGTCGATCGACTGCATAGTGATGATGATCCCCAGTACCGCCGCACAGATCCCGAAGCCCGGCATCGCTTCTGCGGTACGCTGCAACGAACGTGACGGCTGCAGCAGGTTCTCTTCCATCGCCACCAGCTCCTGCTCGAGGATGCCTTCCAGCTCGTGTTCGTTGATCTTGCCCATCGCCATCAGGCGGAAGTTATCGGAGATAAACGTCACCAGCGCTTTGTCACGCAGCATCAGCGGGTACTTCTGGAACAGCGGGCTGTTTTCCGGCGCTTCAATGTGCTCATCCAGCACCTTCAGGCCGCCGTCCTGCACCAGTTCAAGCAGTTCGTACAGCAGCATCAGCAGCTGGCGCTGATACTCGTTGGTGTATTCGTTTTTGCGCATAATGCCGCGGAACTGGCGGTACATTTCCGCCAGTACGGCACGAGGGTTAGCGAGGACCATAGCCCCCATACCGGCGCCCAGAATGATGATAATTTCACCCGGTTGCCAGAACGATGCGAGGTGACCGCCGGACATAAGAAAGCCGCCAACCACACATCCCATGATGATTACGATACCGAAGAATTTCTGCATAAACCTTTCACTTCTGGAAAAAAGACTGAATTTTTTGGGCGATTTTTTTATTGAGCTGGCAGACCCTGGCCTCGGTTAAATCAAGGACGAGGGCAATCTCTTTCAGACTCATTTCATGCTGGTAATAAAGCGTCAGGATCAGCTGTTCACGCTCATCAAGCGCCGCCAGCGCGCTGCGTAGCGTCCGGCTGACGACGACTTCGTCTTCCAGCGGTCGGCTATCCAGCGCCCCGGCGTGAACGTCATTCCCTAACAGCTCATCCAGGCTCTCTATCGTTTTGGCGCAATCCAGCAATAAATATTCCTGGTACTCTTCCGCCGTGATCGACAGGTGGCGGTTAATATCCTCGAAGCTGGGCGTCCGCCCGAGTTGGCGCGCAATTTCGCGGATACCGTCATTCAGTTTGTGGGTCTTCTGCCGCAGGCGGCGAGGACGCCAGTCCAGCAGCCGCAGTTCGTCCAGCACCGCGCCGCGAATACGCTGTACGGCGTAAGCGGCAAACTGCTCGTCCGGGTGCCCGTAGCGGCGCAGCGACGTGAGCAGACCCATCAGGGCAATCTGCTCCATATCTTCGCGGTCGATGACGCTGCTGGTCTGGTATGAGAGCTGTTTAACCACCCGATTAACCAGCGGCAGATACGCGCTGACATAGCGCGCCTCGTCTGCCGGCGTCAGGGTGTCACTCGCAATAAAGTCCATCATTTCCATTGCGGCGTATCTATCACTGGAAGACCATTTTGCTGATGATGACGTCGTCAAACGGCACGTCCATCTTCAGGCTGCTAAAGCGCGCCGCGTAGGCAGCCTGCAGCTTGTCGTGCAGGACGTTAACGCTCATGCTGCGCACTTCGTCATAGTCCAGATCGGAGAGCAGGCTCACCGTCGCACCGCGCACCGCCGGGATCATGTCCTGCGCTTTACGGGTATTTTCCGGGCCGTTGGTCGCCAGGTTCAGCTCCAGCAGCAGATAGCGCTCGGATTCCCCTTTGCCTTTCAGAGTGATCACCACGTTTTTAATTTCCACGAACTCCACGGACCCTTTATCAGAGCTGGAGAACATGCCCGACAGGAAGCTACTGCCAGTGGCTTCATCCATGCGCAGCAAATGCGTGCCAACTACCGTCATGCCTGCCGCCAGCATGGCGGTGACGAGCGCGATAATGAGACCGAAAGAGAGAGTTTTTGCGTTCATATTTTTCTTTGTCTTAAACCGTCATGAGTACCGAGTCATCGCTGCGGGAATCCTGAGTAGCCGATACGTTGGCTGCCAGCTCCGCGCCCGCCTGAATGGCGTTGTGCTGCTCGGCGAAATGTTGACCTCTGCCCTGCTGCTGCCCCCCGGATTGGGAAGACACCTGCACGTTCACCTGCACGAAGTTTTGCTCTGTCAGGCTCTGGCGAAGGTCGTTACTGGTCTGCTGTAGCGCACGATAAACTTCGGCGTGGCTGGCGTTGATCTGTACCTGTACGCGGCCATTGTCGACCTGCATCGAGATATCGATTTTGCCCATATCCGGCGGATCGAGACGGATAGTGGCGTGCTGAATCTGCTGCTTTACCTGCACCTGCAAACGATCGCCAAGCGCGCTTTGCAACTGCTCGCTCCAGCGGGAAGGCTCGGGATCCATCTTCAGCGTAGCGGTGACCGGTGCGGCGGTGGAGAGCGTCGCCGGAGAGACGTTGGGCGTGCTGTCTACCGGTGGCGTCGTCATTGTGGTAACGGGCGTCATCGCCGTCATCAGCAGGGGTGAAACCGACTGAGCGCTCGGCTGAACGACGGTCGCCGTCTCCGTAGCGGAAAAATTCGGCGCGGTCACCGTCTGCTGCTGCAGCGATGGCGCAAGGCCCATCGTCAGCGCCTGCGGCGCCATCATCGTCTGCGCATTTGCCATCAGCGCATCATCAACGGGCGGCGCCACGTTGACATAGTTGGCGGCCTGCACCGGCATCTGACTGGTCATCAACAGCGTTTCGAGCAGCTGCTGCTGAGAGTCGTCTTTCAATAACGCGCCGCTCAACTGCTGCGGGTCAGCATCATCGTTGTCGTCATCAACGGAGACCGGATGCGCGCTTACGGCCAGCGAGCTCGGGAGCGTTTGCCCGGTCATCATTGAGTCGATCACGTTTAGCAGCGCGTCACTAAAGGCCGTTGGGGTCTGTGCTGCACCGTTTTCCGCCACCTGCCCGGCTATCGCTTCAGCCTGCAGAGGCAGACCTGAGCCGTTCAACGCGCCCTGTGAAAGGTTCAGAATATCCATCAGCGCATCCCCTCATCATCCATAAACTGGGCATATGCCGTCGCCCCTTCGCGGTTACGCGCCACCAGACTCATTTTGGCGGCCAGCATATCGCTCAGGCCCTGGCAGTAATCGCGCGCCTGCTGATGCACCTTTTTGAGGTTATCCAGCGCCTGACGCTCGGCCACCGACAGATTTTTTCCCTGAATCACGGTCAGCAGTTCGGCGATTTTAGCGTCGACGTTAACGACGGAAGGCCAGTTGTGGTCTTCCGTTGCCTGACGTAGCGCCTGAGTCAGCGTCTGAATTGCATGTTGCATACTCATGCCGCCTGACCCATTTTTTCCCAGCCGTCCTGCAGGTTGCCGAGGATCGCTTCCACTTCTTCGATCTGCTCGATGGAGAGGTTGTTGCTGGCGTCGTACAGACGATAAACGCAGTAGTCGTAAAGATTCGCCAGGCTCAGCGCCAGCTCGCCGCCTTTGTCAAAATCAAGCGAGCTGGTCAGCGCATTAAGGATATCGATGCACTTGTTGATGCTCTGCGCCTTACGCTCATAGCGACGCGCCGCAATGTGGCTTTTGGCGCGTACCAGCTCATCCATCATGCCGCGGAACAGCATCAGCACCAGCTGGTGCGGGTTGGCTGCCGCCGCCTGAATCGCCAGATCGGATTGTTGATACAGGCCGTAGCCTTCCTGCTCATTACCGTACATTGAAGATGGGTTCCCTTAGAATTAGCTAAACATACTCATGGTGTTGTTCATCTGCGTCATGAGCGACTGTAGCTGCGTAAACTGCTTGAGATAGCGGTTGTAAGAAGACTCATAACGCGTGTTCATTTTTTCGGTTTTGGTGTCAATTTCCGTCTGCTGGCGATCCAGCGTCTCCTGACGCCCTTTCAGCAGGCCGCTGCTGGTGCTGAGATATTTATCCAGCGATTTATCCATCTTTTTGATCAGGCCGTCGTTGCCGTTAAAGAACTGCGCCACGGTTTGCGGGTCGTTTTTAAGCTGTTTTTCCAGCACGTCGGAATCAATGCTGAGCTTGCCGTCTTTATCGGCGGAGATACCGAACTTACTCATGTTCTGATCGCCAAAGGTGCCGCGCAGCAGGTTGCTGAGCTCACTGGTCAGCGAGGAGATGCCGGCATCGCCTGCAAACGCGCCGCGCGAATCAGCGTTGGTGCCGGTTGCGGTCAGATCGGAAATCGAGCTGCGCAACGTGTTGTACGCATCAAGGAAGGCCTGAATCTGGTTTTTCGTTTCAGTACTATCGGTGTCAACCGTGATCACCAGAGGTTTGCCGCTCTCGGTGGTGCTGGTCAGCTTAATCGAGACGCCGTCGACCAGCTGGTCGAGGGTGTTGGAGCTGCTGGAGTACTCTTTATCGGAATCGCCCAGTTTGAAAATCGCGTCTTTACCGTCGGTGATGGTTGTTTCACCGGCGAAGATATCCTGACCGTTGGTCATACCGCTGGTATCCAACTGGATATCGTACTTTTTACCGCTCTGATCGCTGCTCAGCATCAGTGAGACTTCGCCGTTCACGCGCATCAGCGAGGCGGTAACGCCGTTTTGCTCGCTGGTCGCCGTGGTGGAAGTATTATCTTTAACGCTCGGAAATTCCGCTTTGTTCACCGCATCGGCAAAATCAGCGAGGCTATTAAGGCCATCCATTTCGACCTCAATGCTTTCGCCATTGAGATTGATTTTCAGGGTACCGCTGGCATTTTTAATGTCATCGTCGGTCATCCCTTCAAAGCTTTTCTGCTGGGCAGAGGCCAGTTGGGTGACGTTAATGCTATAGGTTCCTTTGCGCGCGCTGGCGCTGGCGGTAATCGTCGCGATCCCTTCCTGGTTCATGGTCGCGGAATTCTTTAGCACGCTGGCGCTGGATGAGTTCAGCGCGGTGATGGACGTGCGGAAGGTTGTCAGCGCGGTGCGGAGCGAATCTAACGCTTTGGTTTGCGCTTGCAGCGTACTTTTCTGCTTAGTAATTGAGGTTTGCAGCGCAAGAATGTCATAGTTTGCCAGCTGGGAGGCCAGGGTTGTGGGGTCAAAATCAGACATAATAGGTTCTCCAGGCACGCAAGCCACGATCAATATGCAGTATCTCAAGCAACTATCGTGCCAATATTTAAATCTTTATTTATTAGAAACTTAAGCGGGAGCGGGAATCGGTATTTCCGCTTTTTCCGGCAGGTGGAAGGGGGCGCGGATACAAAAACACCGCTATACAGCGGTGTTTTATTTCCTGCATTAATCCACGAAGGATTAGCCCAGCAGAGACATCACCATGCTGGACATGCTATTGGAGGTTTTCAGCATGGACATGCTGGTCTGCGCCAGCAGCTGGTTGCGGGTCATGGAAGACGCTTCGGTCGCGTAGTCAGCATCCTGGATGTTGCTCAGCGCCAGGTCGGTGTTGTCTTTCATGTTCGCCAGGTTCGCCGCGGTGTGGCTCAGACGGTTAATGCTCGCACCCATTTTGGAACGTACGGAGCCAACTTCATTCAGCGTAGACTCCAGGTTGTCCATCAGAGACTTAGCGCCTTCTGCAGTAGTGATTTCAATCTTATCAGACTTCATGTAGCCACCGCTCGCGCCAGTCAGAGTTGCGCCAGATGCGTTGCTGATACCGTTGAAAACGCCTTTTGAATCAACCAGAGCGCCAGAAGCAGTTGTTCCGCCTTTCAGCTCTTTAGACAGATCGATCTGCATAGTTTCGTCGGTGCTGGAACCAATTTGGAAATTCAGCGCGTTAGCAAATTTGCTATCGGAACCCGTGAACAGCTTGTCACCTGCATAAGAGGTGTTTTTCATGATGTTGGTCAACTCGGAGTTCAGGTCGTTCAGCTCGGAGTTGATCGCATCACGGTCTTTCTGCGTGTTGGTGTCGTTCGCTGCCTGAGTTGCGAGGTCTTTCATGCGGTACATGATGTTGCTCACTTCATCGAACGCGCCTTCTGCGGTCTGCAGCATGGCAGTTGCGTCGGAGATGTTGCGCTGAGCAACGGTCATGCCGTTGGTCTGGCCCTGCAGACGGGTTGCAATCTGCAGACCGGCAGCATCGTCAGCTGCGGAGTTAATACGTTTACCGGTACCCAGGCGTTCCATTGCGGTGGACAGCAGGTTGTTGGATTTGTTCATCGCATTGGTGGATGCCATGGAGGAAGCATTGGTAAAGATAGAAAGAGACATAGTGATTCCTTTTTCGTCCTGGTGATTCAGATGTTGTAATAACTCAAGACGACACGGCAGAAACAAAGATTAAATCGATAAACATCAACTGCTCAATTTCTCACCAAAAAAAATCATAACCCAATGATTTAAATGATTATTAAAAATACATAAAAAATGAAATAACGCTTCCATTCATCCCTCATCCGTTGCGCAAACAGCAGACTCCCCCATTTTGAAGTTCGTTTTTTGTGCACCTGTAGCCTATTTTTAGAGATATCCTAATTTTATTTTCAACCCTGACTTTTCTTTACACTCAACATATTTAATTAGTAATATTAATTCTTAGCATATTATATCTAAACCATCATTCGTATTTCCGATAAATAAAAACAAACTTGATTTAAAGCGACACAATAAAATAAAAAATTAAATCCATTTTTTCTCCTACCACATCACATCCCGCAAATAATACTCACAAGCATTTAGATCACACCACTAACACATTTAATTCACCAAGAGATCACCTAATTAACATAAGTTTTATTTAACGATGGCTGTTAACTTTCAGCAAAATCAGCCCCCTTTTAGCCGCCACTATTGCTAAAAAGCCTGTTGCGCATCACACTTTTATCGCGTAAAAAGGGCGCAGGAAAAAATGATTCCTTCCCGTTGAGGTGTATTACAGACAAAAACGTTTCCGTTGTTTCTTCAAATTCACGCCTCTTACGGAAGAACATAACGTCCGCTTTTTATTTCCCGCAGGCACGCGGCATTCATTAAGAATTCTAAATGGAGTTATCAACTCAATCAGATAATCGCTGAGGTCTTCGGGTACTCGCACGGTTGTCACGATATTACTGGGGTGGTTGAATCCATAACGCATAAATGAATAAACGCTATTGCTCCGTAAACAACTGGCTGGTTGATGTCGCCTCAGGCTCTATTCTCCATTTAACCACCGGGGAACGAAAACGCCTCGGAGAGTATCAGCTCAAGCTGCTGGATATCCTGGTACAGGATGCGGGAAAAATCTTCACCCGCGAAGAGTTAACCAACCTGGTGTGGGAACGCCGGGTGATCGGCAACAACAGCCTGCCAAACGCTATCCACGCGCTGCGTACCGCGCTGGAAGATGATGGCAAAAACCAGCGAATTATTAAAACCATCCCGCGCAAAGGCTACCTTCTGGAGGCCGAATACTGCTGCGTGGTGGAAAAAGACGAGGATGAGGTCAACGATCCGGAGGAGGATCGTGACGTCCAGGAAACCTGGCTGCTCTCACAGCAGCCAGAGCCTGACGCCACGGCTGAAGTGGCCGAAAAAGCGACCAACATCGAACCGGCAGTAGAATACGCGGCTGTCGTCGCGCCAAAGCCGCGCCGCTCGGGCATACTCGCGTTTATTCTGGTCATCTTATTGACCGCCAGCGCCACCGCAGGTGCCTGCTGGTATTTGTTCGGCGGGCGCGAAGAACATCTGGTCGCGCGTGAGGTGCAGCCCGGCGTCTACAGCAATATCCACCTCTACGCGGTAGAAGCGACGGGAGATCCGGCCTATATGTCCGCCAATCTCTACGGCAAGTTAAAAGATTCGCTGTATGCGCTGAACCAGCAAATCAAAATGCAGTCCGCCTCGATGAACGTCTACTTCCACAGCAACAACTCATCGATGAACTACAGCTTTATGCTGAGCAACCAGTGCGACAAGAAGCAGCTGGCGATGGCGATTTACCACTGGCGTACCGATACGGTGCAGCTGAATAACCTAATCCTGCGAGAGACCCGGAGAAAGCTCAATGAACTGGCGACATGCAAAGCCAATTAATCTGCTGATCGCGCTGGTCGTCGTGCTGGCGCTGTTGGGCGGGCTGCTGGCGGCGAAGCTGATGCCGTCAGCATCTGCGTTGCCAACTGGCCCGGTAACGGGCGGCTTCCAGATGGGGTTTTACGATCTGATGTCGCAGCGTAAAGAGATTTACAACGTCAACCTGCATACCGTTCGCAACGTTCTGATGGCAAACATCACCAACCCTGACGACAACCGCTTTGTGCTGAAAGGGAAGTTTACCCCGACGCAGAAAAAGCAGGGACGGATTTACTTTAACCTGACGCCTATCTACTACAGCTCAGAGCAAAGAGGGTTAATGATTGAAGGGCTTGTGGATCAGTTGATGTACTCTAACTACTGGATGGAGCCGATCTCATTGAGCAACCAATCGCTGGTTGTCGGGCAGAATGGTTCGATTTTCCTGTATCCAATGCCGAAATAGCGCCATCTGCCTGATGGCGCTGCGCTTATCAGGCCTACGTTCATCACGATTGTAGGCCTTGGTATTCACTAGCCCAGCAGGTTTTTCACCGTGCTCAGATGCACATTGGCCTGGGTACCCAGCGCCTGGGAAAGCGCGCTATAGCTGCTGCCGCTGCGTGCCAGCGCTTCGCTCAGACCGCGCGAGGTCTCCAGCGCCTGCTGTGGACTGTACACCGTCGCCATATCGTTGATGCGCGAACTCACTCGCTCCTGCTGCTGACGCAGCCGGCTACGCTGGCTGGTGATGTGATCGAGAGTGGTTTGCAGCTTCATCTGCCCTTCTCGTTCCCGACGCGTCGACAGCGCCAACACTTCATCACTGCTGGCGCTTTCCGCCTGCGGCGCCAGCAACGTAAAAGCGTCAGCGGGATAATGCTGGCCTTCACCGCGTACGGTAAGCTGTTGGCTCACACGATCCCAGCGGCTTTCGTCGACGCTAAAGATGAGCTTTCCGCCGCCCGCCTGCGCGGCATGAATCCCTAAACGCCCTAAGCCCACGTTCAGCTTCACCAGCGTCTGACGCGGCGTCGCCTCTTCCGGTAACACCACTGCCGCCATCTCGCGCTGGCGACCGCCCAGCGAGAAGACCAGCGTTTCGCCCCCCGGCTGGCTCAGCAATTTCTCGCTGCCCGGCAGGGTAAAATTCACCGTACTTTTTTGTTCCAGCGACGCCGTCAGATGACGATCGACCGTCCCGCCGGAGAGCTGCGTGCGGCGCGCGAGATGTTTTTGCAGCGCCTGCGTTTGTGCGCTGGCATCACCGCCGCGAGCGGTGGACTGACGCAGCTGTAGCAGCTGCGTTTCTGTTTTCGCCAGGTAGCTGTCAGCCTGCTGCACCGCGGTCAGCTGCTGATTGAGCTGCACGTTATAGCGCATCGGACGACGCGAAAGCAGCGCCGCTTCCGGAAACGCGCTGCGGTTGGTGACCGTATCGGGGGCGTTAACGCGCCCCACGGTCTGAGGAGCGCCAATGGTACCGCGCCCGGCGTTTGCCGGGGCGGAGGTGGTCAGAGAACCTGTTTTTAAACCAACTTGCATAACCAATTACAACATACTGAAGAGATTGAGCTGACTGACCATGCTGTAGGCCTTATTGGTGATCTGCATTGAGGTCATGTACAGCTGTAAATTAATGGTGGTGGTCGCCGAGTCCGCCGCGTTGAGGTCGGTTTCCACCTCCGCGTTCGACAAGCTCACGTCGGTATGCGCATCATCGATTAGCGTCAGGCGATTCTGACGGCCACCGAGGTCGGTCAACAGCGCGCCCAGGTTATCACTGGTCGACTGGTTCATGTCGATCATCGCGGCGATGTCATCCTGATAATCCGCATAGTTCAGATTCGGATCCTGCATCTTTTCGCTCAGTTCTTTCAGCTTGTTCAGCATTTCAAGATCGTTGCCCGAGCCAGAGAACGCATGCGCGACATTGGTGTTTTCGGTAATCGCCACGCCGTTAGCCACGATGGTTTCACGCGAGTTATCGTTACCGCCATACACATACTTACCGTCCACCAGCTCGACCGCTTTGCTGTTGGTCTTGGTACCGGAAAACAGATAGCTGCCGTTCTCATTCTTGCTGTTCATCGTCGCCACCAGCGAGTCCAGCATCGACTCCAGTTCCGCACCGTAGCCCGCCAGGTCTTTCTCACTCAGCGTGCTATTGTTGGCCAGCTTAAGCTTATCGCTCACCGCCAGCACCTGGTTGCTCATCGCCGTAATATGTGACTCCTGCACCGACAGCTTACCGCTCAGGCTGGTGATGTTGCTTTGATACTGTTTAATCGCCGCCTGTTCACGGCCCAGTTGCACCAGACGGCTGGCCGCCACCGGGTCATCGGACGGCACGTTGACGCGCTTTTGCGTCGACAGCTGTTCCATCAACTTCGCGACGCGATTGCCGTTCACGCCGAGCTGCGCCAGCATGGCGTTTGAATTATTCAGACCACTAACACGCATAGGTTAAGACTCCTGATCGCGCTTAAAAAATATTCAGTAAATCGCTAAAGACCTGATTACCGGCGGCAATCACCTTCATGTTCGCCTGATACGACTGCATGTAGACCTGCAGGTTAAGGGCTTCTTCATCCTGATTCACCGCGCTGAGGTTATCGCGCTGCTCTTGCGCCTTCTCGCTGACGGCAACCGCCGCGTCCATTTCGGTTTTACTCTGCTTACTGGCAATGCCGATGGTGGAAATAATCGCCGCCGCCCCTTCGTTCAGGCTCATGTTGCCAAGGCCCGGGATATCGACTTTTTGGTTTTTCAGCTCGATCAGGATATTGAGGTTGTTACCGTTACCCGGCTCATCGGGGTTGTCGGACAACGCCAGTTCCTCGGGCTCGAGATCGTTAACCTGCAGCATACCTGCCGGGTTAGACGGGTCGAAGGTAAAGAGCGGTTTGCCCGGCTGCCGGTTCAGATCAAAGCCTTTCGCCAGCTGGTTGTTGAACTGGGTCGCGATGGCTTCAGCCATGCCTTTTATGGCGTCGCCCATCTGCTGGAGCGTACCGGTTTCATAATCGTACAACGCGCCCAACTGACCGCCGGCTGACGGATTGAGCGAAAACTCACTGGTGGAGAACTTCAGGGTTAACGTCGAATTCCCGTTGCCGTCCGTGCCTACGCTCAGCTGGCCGGCGGTTTTACCGCTGACTAACGGCTGGCCGTTAGTCAGCGAAACGGTATAGCCGCTGCTGTCATCGCTAACCTTGACCTCCGCCAGTGAACTCAGCTGCTTCACCAGCTCGTCGCGCTGATCACGGAGCGTGCTGCTGTTGCCACCGGTGGCGTCCATCTCAACAATTTTCTTGTTGTAGTCGGCAATGCCGCCGCTCAGGGTGTTGATCTGATCGACCATCGCCCCGCGCTGAGTCGTAATGGACTCTTTCTGGCTGGTGACAAAGTTGTTCATGCTGTTGAAGCGGGTAGCCAGCGTGTTGGCCTGGTTCAACAGCTGCTGACGCCGCGCCTGCGACTCCGGCTCCTGAGTCAACTCGCTCAGGGCGCTGACAAAATCATCAAGCCCGGTACCGATGCTGGTTGAGTCGGTGCCGATCACCTTCTCCAGCGCGCTGATGTACTGGTTGCCCATGCTGTAGTAGTTGGACTTGGTGTTGGTCTGCCACACCTGATTCACCAGATACTGACTGGAGATACGGCGGATGCTATCCACCTGCACACCGCTGCCCGGCGAAATCCCGGCTTCGCCCATCGGGCCAACGGCGCTCTGGATGATCCCCTGACGGCTGTAGCCGGAGGTCAGGTAGTTGGCCGTATTCATCGACGTGACGTTCATGCCCAGCTGGGCTGCCTGCAGACCACTGAAGGCGATATTAATCATACTCATGGCTTACTCCTGCCCTTCGGGTTACGGGAACGACGGGCGTTTTAAGTTCTTGCGGTTGTCCATGTAAAGCGGCCGCTTCCGCCTCATTCTTAAGCGCTGCCGTCGTCTGAGGCGACAGCTGGTTGATGATCATCTGCGCGATACCGGTGCTGCGCTGCGAAGCCAGCTCGGACGCCATCTTGTCATCATAAAAATCACGCATCATGCGCTGCTGCTTGCTGTTGAACGGGTTATCTTCCCCCAGCACATCCGACGCTTTACGCATCTGCGACAGCATCGATTTCAGCATCAGCGCCTCAAACTGCTCGGCGGCCTGTTCCAGATTCTGCGGTTTGGCCTGCCCGGTAATGTCGCCGGGTAACACGGTTGTCTGTCGATTAATGGCATTCAGCATTACATCACCACCAGTTCAGCATCCAGCGCGCCCGCTTCGTGCAGCGCCTGAAGAATGGCCATGGTATCGTCCGGTGCGGCGCCCAGGCTGTTCAGGGTATTCACGATGCTACGCAGGCTGGTACCCGCGGCAATTGTCACCATCTGACCGCGACCGCGGTTCACGCTGACGTCGCTCTGTGGCGTCACCACCGTCTGGCCCTGGCCGAAGGCATTCGGCTGGCTGACGTTGGACGACTCGCGAATGGTCACGGTCAGGTTGCCGTGGGAGACCGCCGCGGCGCGCACAATCACGCCATCGCCAATCACTACGGTGCCGGTGCGGGCGTTAAACACCACGCGCGGCGGCTGCTTGCCGGCGTTAATCTGCACGTCTTCCAGCGCCGACATAAAGGCCACGCGCGCCCCCGCGCCCATCGGCGCACGCACCGACACGTTGGTGGCACTCTGCGCTGTCGCCGTCCCCGCGCCAAAGGCGTTGTTCAGCGCCACGGCGACGGTATTGGCGGTTTTAAAGCTTGGCCGTTTGAGGTTAAGCATCACCATCGGTTCCTGCTGGAAGTCGCTAGCGATCTCGCGCTCGACGGAGCCGCCGTTCGGTACACGACCGACGGTCGGGGTATTGATGGTCACGCTTGAACCACTGTTCCCTTCGGCCTTCACGCCGCCAACCACCACGTTGCCCTGCGCCAGCGCATAGACTTCACCGTCAGCACCGCGCAGTTGAGTCAGCAGTAGCGTGCCGCCACGCAGGCTTTTGGCATCGCCAATGGACGACACGGTGACGTCAATGCTTTGCCCAAGGGAGTAGCCCGGCGGCAGCGTGGCGCTGATCGCCACCGCCGCCACGTTTTTGACCTTCGGGTCGATTTTGGCCGGCAGCTGCACGCCAAACTGGCGCAGCATATTGGTGACCGATTGGCTGGTGAACTTCACCTGGTTTTTATCACCGGTGCCGTCAAGGCCGACCACCAGGCTGTAGCCAATCAGCTGGTTACCACGCACCCCTTGAATATCCACCACGTCGCGCAGCGGCTGGGCCACCGCCGAGACGCTGAAGAGGCACAGGAAAAAGAGTATCCGTTTAAGCATCATGGCCTCCATCACATCGGGAACAGCGGGTGGTTAAAGAAGCGAACCAGCCAGCCCGCGGCGTTCGAATCGCTGAGCGCGCCGCGCCCGGCGTAAGAGATGCGGGCGTTGGCAATACGCTGTGACGATACGGAGTTATCGCGCTCGATATCATCGGCACGCACCAGCCCGGTCACGCGCATATACTCATCGCCCTGGTTGAGAGTGAGCCATTTCTCGCCGCGAATCGCCAGCACGCCGTTAGGCAGCACCTTAAATACCGCGACGGTGATTGCCCCGCGCAGGCTGTTTTGCTGTTGCGACGTGGCGCTGCCGTTGAAGTTACGGCTGCCGTCAACCGAGCCGGACAGCTTATCGACCGAGTGCCCAAAGGCTTCAGGGATGCCCAACGAGACATCGTTCTTCTTGCCGAAATTGGTCCGCGCCTGCTTGCTGGCCTGCGTGGATTCATCCAGCTTGACGGTCAGAATATCGCCCACGCGGTAGGCGCGACGGTCCTGAATCAGCGACCAGTTATAGCCGCTGTTGTACACTCCACCGCCGCGTACCGGGGTTTCCGGCATGGCGAAATCTTCCGGCGGCGCATACGCCGCGTCGTCTTTTTGCACCAGCAGCGCCGGGCTTTCACAGCCCGACAGCATCAGCGCCAGCAAAACGACTGCTACCTGCTTTTTCATCTCTTTCACTTCACTGCCCTACCGTTACATCGACTGCGTGACAAACTTCAGCATGTCGTCGGCGGCAGAGACCATTTTGGCGTTCATTTCATAGGCGCGCTGAACGGTGATCATATCGACCATCTCCTCAACGACCTGCACGTTAGAGCCTTCGAGCGACCCTTGTTCCAGCTGACCAAACGCCTCTTCGCCCGGTACGCCCTCTACCGCTTCGCCGCTGGCCGCGGTTTCGAGGTACAGGTTGCCGCCGATGGCTTCCAGACCGGCCGGATTGACGAAGTTCACCAGCGTCAGCTGACCCAGCTCAACCGGATCGGCCTCGCCCGCCACGGTGGCGGTAATAGTGCCGTCTTTACCAATCTGCAGGTCTTTGACGTTGTCCGGCAGTTCAATCTGCGGGATCAGCGGCAGGCCCTGGGCATTGGTCAGCACGCCTTCCGGCGTTTTCTGCAGGTTGCCGGCGCGGGTGTAGGCAATATCGCCGTTGGCGGTTTCGACCTGGAAGAAACCCTGGCCGGAGATCGCCACATCAAGGCTTTGTCCGGTGTTCTGGATGCTGCCGACGGTAAACTCTTTCTGCGTTCCAACGACCTTAACGCCGGTCCCGTACTGAATGCCGGTCGGTGAGACGTTGTTCTGGTCCAGCTGGCCGCCCGGCGTGCGCTGATTCTGATAGAACAGATCGGCAAACATCGCGCGGTCGCGTTTAAAACTGGTGGTGTTAACGTTCGCCAGGTTGTTCGAAATGGTGGTCATGCGGGCGTCTTGCGCCGCTAAACCCGTTTTGCTGATCCATAAAGCAGGATTCATTGGTATTCCTTAATCGTATTCTTAAGTGCCGCGAATCAGGCGGTTGCCTGCGGTGGCGAGATCTTCTGCGGCTTTCATCATCTTGATCTGCGCTTCAAACTGACGGTTGAGCGCAATACTGGAGACCATTTCGCCGATGGCCGACACGTTGGCCGTTTCCAGATGCCCGGCGGCCACCGTCACGTCTTCATCACGTGGGGTAAACGCCGCGTTGCTCACCAGGAAACCTGCGTCGTTTTTGCTCAGCGCACTGGCCGGAATGTTCACCAGCTTCACGCGGTCGATATCCATCGGCGCGGCAATGTCGCCGTCATCCGGCACGATGGTGATCACCCCATCTTCAGCAATGGAGACGGAGGCATACGGCGGCAGCACGATGGGGCCGTTATCGCCTTCCAGCGGCAGCCCGTTAATCGACAGCTCCCCTTCGGCGTTGATGTCAATCTGGCCGTTGCGGGTATAGACCTCACGGTTGCCGCTGCGCAGTGCAATCAGGCCATCGCCCTTCACGGCGATGTCCAGATCGCGGCCGGTTTCCCGTACCGCGCCCGGCGCTAAATCGACACCGCCCTGAGTGGGCTGCGCCAGGTAGCGGGAGGCATAGCCCTCGCCGCTCACCTGTTGGGTCAACGCGTTGTCGAGGTCGCTGCGGAAGCCCTGGGTGTTGACGTTGGCCAGGTTGTTCGCGTGGATCTCTTGCTGCGACAGGCTGCGCGACGCGCCGCTCACCGCGGTGAAAAGTAAGCGATCCATCGATTACACCGCCTGGAACAGCGCACTCATCATGCTGTCGTTGGTACTGATGACTTTGGTGTTCGCCTGGTAGTTACGCTGTGCGGTCATCAGGCCCACCAGCTCGGAGGTCAGATCGACGTTAGACGACTCAAGCGCACCGGAAACGATAGAACCCAGCAGGCCAGAACCCGGCGTGCCGGTCAGCGGCGCGCCGGAGCTAGCGGTTTGCGCCCAGGTGGTGCCATCCTGCGACTGCAGGCCGTTCGGGTTGGTAAAGTTCGCCAGCACCAGTTGACCCTGCAGCAGGCGCTCACCGTTAGAGAAGGTGGCGTACACGCTGCCGTCTTCGTCGATCGCCTGGCCGGTACGCTCACCGGAGGCATAGCCGTCGCCTTTGTTTTTGCTGACGGAAAAGTCGGAACCGTACTGGGAGGTGCCGGTATAGCTCAGCTTGAGTTCCAGTGGCAGGGCACCATCAATGGAGGCATTTACCGGAACTACTGCGCTAGGGCTAGTCAGAATACCCTGGCTATTGAAGGAGAGCTTTTGTACCTGTGCATTAGTACCATCAGTAACCGGCTTATCGTCCATGTAGTAATGCACTTCCCACTCGTTTTCACCGGTCTTCACAAAATACTGGTTCAGCGTATGCTCACGGCCCAGCGAGTCATAAACCTGAGTGGTGTAAGAGTTGTTGTAAGAGGTGTTGTCTTTCGGGTCGAATGGCGAGGTCGCCGGCACTTCCGCACGCGCGTCCAGGTTCGCGGTAAAGTCGATGCTCTCGGTCGCTTTCGCCGGAATCGAGCCGCTGCTGATGGTCAGGTTGCTGATGGTCCCTACCTGTAGCGTACCGTTGGCATCAACCGGATACCCTTGCAGGTACATGCCCAGATTGTTCACCAGATTGCCGTGGCTGTCGGTGCCGAAGTAACCCGCACGGGTGTAAGCAGTGGTACCGGCGCTATCACGAACCATAAAGAAACCGTTGCCGTTAATCGCCAGATCCAGCGCGGTGCCGGTGGAAGAGATGCTTCCCCCTTTGGTGATGCTCTGGGTTACCGCCGACACGCCGACGCCCAGCGGCTGGCTTTCCGCATACAGCGCGGAGAACTCAGCGCGGCCGGACTTGAAGCCCACGGTGCCGGAGTTAGCAATGTTGTTCGAGATAGCGTTCAGCTGTTCGGTAACGGCATTCAGACCGGAAGTTGCAATACTAAAGCTCATAATCGTTCCTGTTTAATTAACGGCCTGATTCACTTCAGGCTTTGTTCTTAGAGGTGGTACCAAACTGGGTAATATTGTTGTAGGCAATTTCGCCCAGACCGTTGATGTTCAGTACGGTCGAGCTGCCGTCGAGCGGGATGCGCACGTTGCTCACCACGCCGCCGATTTCAATCGGCACGTTCTCTTCACCGGTGTCGGTCACCACGCTCAGGGTATATTTCCCTTCGCTCAGGCCGAGTTCTTCCGGGTCGATACTGAAATCCACCTGCCCGGCTTCCTGCTTGCCCAGCTCGATTTTGTGCTCGACGCCAGCGGAGTCTTTGACAATCACCGTCACCACGTTTGCCGCGTGGTCCAGCGTCAGGCGGCCATCGAGCACGGTTTCACCGTCGGTCTCGATAGCGTTGGTCTGCACCATCACATGCTGACCAACCAAATTGCCGGTGGTGAGGGTTTGCAGGTTATCCATCAGCACCGAGCTGTTCGCCATCAGCTGCGACATGGTTTCCATCGACTGTACCTGCGTCAGCTGCGCCAGCTGGCTGACGTACTCGGTCCCGTCGGTGGGGTTGAGCGGATCCTGGTTCTGAATCTGCGCCACCAGCAGCTGCATAAACATGGTGTTCATGCCGGAGGCGGTGCTGTTGCTGGTAATGCCGTCCGTGGAGCTGGAAGCCCGGCTATTGGCGTAAGAGTTATCAACGTTCATGCTTATGCTTCCCCAAGTCGCAGCAGGCTTTGCTGCATGCTTTTTACGCTGTTAAGTACGTCGACGTTGGTTTCAAACCCACGCGACGCTGACATCATGTCCGCCATCTCTTCCACCACGTTGACGTCCGGGTAGTAGACGTAGCCGTCGTCGCTTGCCATCGGGTTGTGCGGCTCATAGCGCTGCACCGCGTTACCCGTTTCAATAACGTCCATCACCTGCACGCGCGCGCCGGTGAGCGCACGGCTGTGCATCAACTCATCGTTTTTATAAACCGCAGCAAACACCGGACGACGCGCTTTATAGGTGCCGTCTTCGGTGGCGGAGGCGGTTTCCGCGTTGGCGAGGTTACTGGCGATAGTGTTAAGACGAACGGTTTGCGCCGTCATCGCCGACCCCGAAACGCGATAGATATCCGAAAAAGCCATATTGCGTGGTTACCTGCGTTGAATTACTTGCCTTCAATGGCCTGCTTGAGGCCAGTGAACTTCATGTTTAAAAAGGCCAGGCTCATTTGGTAGTCCTGGGTGTTTTTCGCAAACTCGGCCTGCTCAACGTTCAACGAGACGGTGTTACCGTCCGAAGAGGGTTGATATGGCACGCGATACATCTCCTGCGCTGACGTCTGCATGGAAAAACTCGACCGTGAGCGTTGCATCTCGGAGGCAAAATCAATATCTTTAGCCTGGAAGTTGGGGGTATCAACGTTTGCCAGATTGGCTGAAAGCAGCTCTGCTCGGGAAAGTCGAAGTGCTACAGCCTGTGGATGAACGCCCAATGCTTTGTCAAAAGTAATACTCACAATTCACACCCTCGTGATGCTAAAACCTGCATGATCTGCTCATTCGTATAGCAATATTCATGCCAAGGTTTTAATTACATGATTTATAATGTTTTTATTCATTTTTTTAGCGCCAGTGTGAAACGGAATTTCCGCTTCCTTGCCGGTTTTTTCCTGCTCGTGCTCTCCGCGGCGATCCCCGCGTCCGCCGCAGCCGCAGAACGCCCGACCAGCGCGCGTAAGCAAATCTATGTTGCCGTGCAGCTCCATGCGGCTGACATCGTTCGCCAGGAAGCGAAACGCCGTCGGTGGCCGGAATATCAGGCGAAAATGAACCTGTTTATTCCCTCCGAGGCCTCGCAGTACGCTACCTGTCGCCAGGAACCCGCCGTATCGATCCCCGGCGGCGACCGTCTCGATCTCAACCGTCTGCGTTTTGATGTGCGCTGTGCGGATGCCAACGGCTGGGATATTGCGGTCACCGTCAAACCGGATATCTATCTGCCGGTCGTCGTGGCTGACAACACCCTCGAACGCGGCCAGCAGATTTCCGCCGACAACATCACGATTAAAAAACTCAACATCAGCAACGCGCGCGGCGACTACCTGAACGATCCGGCAGAGGTCATCGGTTTGACCGTGAAGCGCCGCGTGCGCGACCGCCAGCCGATTACGCTCAACCAGCTGGAGTCACCGCTGTTGGTTGAACGTGGCCAGCGGGTGCTGATGGTGGCGGAACAAAATGGCGTTGAGGCCCGGACCATGGGCGAAGCGATGAAGAAGGGGCGTAAAGGCGAGATTATTAAGGTGAAAAACGAGAGCAGCGGTCGCGTGGTGAGCGCCATTGTCGCCGACATCGGCGTGGTAAACATGGTGTACGCCAGTGGGAATTAAAAAACTTCCCGCGACGTTTAAGTTATTTCCCGTAGCTGCCGCTCTTTACTGACAACGGCACAGGAAGTCTGACTTCCTCAGGGCAAGGTTCATACGCCACCACCAAACAATGAGAACGAGGGCGCAGCGATGAAAGTAACCGCACCACAGTACAACCTGACCACCGCAATCAACACAGCCAGCAGCGCGGAGCAGACCCGCACCGTGGCTCAGGAAGGCACCAGCGTGACGCGCAGCGCCGCGATTGATCCGGTTCTTGGCGATGCGCAAACGCAGCTGAGCACGCTGCCAGAAGTCGACATGGCGCGCGTCGCCGAAATGAAAGAAGCCATCAGCAGCGGCAAAATCAGCGTCAATATTGATTCGCTGACCGATGCGATGCAGAAGTATTTCCAGAGGTAATTTATGACTAACGCAGCCCAACGCGTTAAAGCACTGATTCAGGACATGACCGAAGATCGTAAACGCTATCATGCCCTGACCACACTACTCGAAAAGCAGCGTCATCATATCGTCGCCCGCGACGCCACCGCGTTAGATAGCGTGAACGAGCAGATTATGGCGCTGTACCAGCAGCTGTCGCAAAGCAGCCAGCAGCGCTACCAGATTCTCGGCCAGTTAGGGATTGACCCGAGCACCGAAGGCCTGAAAAAGCTGATCGCCCGCCTGCCCGCCGCCCACCAGCCTTCTGTTTCCGCCCTCTGGCAAAACCTTCAGCAGCAGGCTGCTGATTGTCGGATTGCCAACGACTACAACGGGGCGCTGATGAGTATGCAACAAGAGATTCTGGGGAATTTGCTGAATGCCAGCGCGCCGGAGAATTGGTTGTATCAGCAGGGGTAAAATCCCTGACAATTAAAACGACGGCACATACCACTGCGGCTAAATATAAATCATTATCTGTTTTCAGAAAATTAGTGTATCTGACATCATTTTCCAACCTATAAGTAATCATGACAATCAAAACGTTAAAAATTTATATAGAACCAGCATCACTACCTCTTACTTATGAACTAATTGATTATGTAAACAACATTGAAAATGAAAGTGTTTATAGCATTATATTATTTCAAAGATTAAAAATAGACATGACCAATATACAGAATGGCAGGACTGTATTTATTGATAATGTCAATGACAGATTAACACTAAAACTCGACAGTCTGGCTAAATTCATCCTTGGCAAACCCGATGCAAATATAGAGATACATACTAATATATATAGAGAATATGATATTCTCTATCCGCTAATGAAACGGATTACACCTGAAACACCATTTAAAAAAATTAAACTCCATCTTTACGATGATGGCACTGGCACGATGCTACAAAGAATGGCTATGGGTCAAGTTGACGAAGCTATCATTAAGAATTCGATGCCTGGCAGAGCGAAACTTTTACAACAACATTTAACCTCTAATGATAACGCCAGAGTATGGAAATGGCATTATATAGATAATTACACATGGCATTATTTCATGGATACAAAGTACTATCTCATCCAACCTAAAAATAATACCATGGTAAAAAACTCGTTTATTACCAACTTACATAAGCATACAGTACCAATGGATTTCAACCCTCAAGAAAATATAGAAATAGCAATGCCGGAAGTATGGAGCCATCTATTCAACACTTCTAATGATCTTCTCATTAAATTACAGAAACATGCCGCAGAAGAACAATCATTCCTCCTTTTAACCAGTAATTACATGGATCGTGAATATAAAGAGCAATATAAAAAATCATTAATATCTAATATTATTCTCTTGCAGGATTCTGGAAAGTTACCATGCGCCAGCAAAATTGTTTACAAAGGACATTCAGAAAATGTAGATTTAAATCAGGAAATTTGTCAAATTCTTGGTGATAACATCACCATTATTCCCGAAGGTGCCCCAATGGAATATTTCCAGATGGTTGGTTTACTGCCTAAAAATGTAGGCGGATGTTTCAGCACCTCAATGTTTAGTCTATATAACAAAGACATAAAATTCGTCTTCTTTAATGGAACTGAGTCAGATGAAACTAATAAACTCTTCCTCAGCTTAAACGATATTTATGATTGTTTTTCCACGGAAAGAATTATTTACCTTGATGAAAAAAAGCCAGCAACTCAATTTTAAGTATTAAAAAAGATAATCTTTGCCAGCTTGTAAATATAATTCTGATGATATACCTTATCGGGAAAATATATGAACATAAAACTATACATCGATACTAACAGCAATACATTCCCATATCAGATCGCAAATTTTATAAATAAAAAAGATCTTAATGATAGTAAAATTATTTTTATTCTTGGGGAGACGATATTAAATGAAGAGAGAACTAATTCTCATAACATATCCATCGTCCGCTATCAGCAAGGTGCATTGCAGAAAACCCTGGTATCATTAGCAAAATTTCTTTCTGAGATTAATTTATCTTCTCTCGAATGCCATCTGGAATCAGATGCCTGCAGCAAAATACTACTAATTCTATTAAGTGAATTAAAAATAGATCTTAACATACTTAAACTCTATATTTATGAATCTAGCATCACCAGTTTTGCACTACGCGATAAATTTTCATATGACAATGGTGAAATTTTAAAAAATAACTTAAATGTCTTGCTTCATAATATTAAAGAAACATTAAAATGTCATAAACCTTTTCAGGGAAATGATAATGAATTGATATTTTCCAGCTGTATCTGGCATCATTTGGCAGATACAACTTATTATGCAATGAATAATATAAGAGGGTTTTCCTCTCTTCCAGTCAACGAGAAAGTGCATCTCGACAACGAAGGTAAGGTTATCTTCTCAGAAATTTATAACATCCCTTTAGAGGTCTCAGAACTTGCCAGAGAATATTTTCAGCAAGAAACCGTCTTCTACTGTGATAAACTTTCAACAAGTCACCCCACCCTTAAACAGCTTTATGAAGAGTTAGTAAGAGAGCATATTTCTCAAATAATCAATGATACAAACAATAAAAACACTGCACTCCTTCTTCATCATGATAACAATCCAAAAATTTTCAATGGGATATGCAAAAGCATCCTTCAACTACCTTTATCAATGAATATGGTGGCAATGAATCTGATAGATATCCACCCTAAAAACATTATTACAAAATTTAATAACATTATTCCAAATAGCGACAAAAAGAGTCATTATATTATATTTTCAAGCACCGATAATGAAGAAACAACAAGGCATCAGGCATTACTTAGAAAGTACTTTGACATAATTCCACAAAATATACTCTACACTAACGAAATACTACAACACCAGAAACAAGGGAACTCAAAGAGAATATTCTACTCATCGGCCTCCATGGGCGACATCATCTATGGAATTGGTGCAATTAATGCATTGCGACACCACTATCCATCAGACAACTTTGTCTTTGTCACGAATAAACTTTATGCTGACTTAATTGATAACTGCCCATCAAAAATAGAGTTTTGGGACATTAATTGTTTGAGCCCTGATCAATTAGCCGAAATAAAAATTTCAGCCGAACTTTCACAACTTCACTTTTTTGAACGGTGGGAGCAAATTGTTTCAGAGATGCACATGACAGATGCCTTTATCAGTGAGGTCACCAACGAGATTCCAGATAGTCATAAAAATGCTTTGTTAGATTTTCAAAATATCGATAAATTACCCGTAGATAAATTTATTGCTGATAATAATCTAACGAGTGAAAAAATTGTTCTGCTTCATCCCAACATAGGCTCACCAAACAGAACATGGACACAACATGGTTGGGAAGCATTAGCACAAACTTTTATCACCCATGGCTGGCAAGTTATATTTATTGGTAGTGACAACAATAAATATCAGAACAAAAAAGCAATGCTCATCGATTGCCCTCACGTCTATAATGCTATCAATAAATTTTCTATTACCCAGACAGTATATCTGATGAGCCAATGTCAACTGTTGGTAGCCTGTGATTCTGGCCCAGTTGCACTTGCTGGATATACTGATATCGCAATATCAGCATTGTATTCCATTATTCCGTCAAATCGACGACTCCCTTATCGCCATGGAAAACTTGGGTGGAATGCACAGGGAATAGATGTTTCCTGTCAATATGGTCAATGCGGGCATTTAATCATGGATGAAAGATTCTATCATAACACTCTACGAAAAAAATGGATTCGGCCAGATGGAAAGCGCTTTGCCGAATGGTGCCCCAATAAGAAAAAATACTCATGTCTTACTCACTTCTCTCATGCGCAATGGTGGGCCGAAATTAATAAATTCATAGAATCCGATAATTTTATCTTAAATACAAGAGCATCTGTTTGACTTTCCTCCCCCTCGTACAGGAAGTATATCTTCCCGTATGGGGGCATTCGCTCCCTCATAGCTTTCAATATGTCTACACATCCACCAAAACCAACTGGTGGCATGAATATTGCATATAAAATATTTTGTAACTTTAATGGAAATAGATAATGGTTAAACATTTAAATATGACAGATGATTGCGTTGGTTTTTTTATGGAAACGTCATTTCACTATGAGGTTTACCGAAACATTATTAAATCATTGCTTGAGAATAAAATCCCATGTGAACTAATCATTAATGACTTAATTGAACCAAGTTTTGTCAATGACATGCTGTCATCATTGAATAAAATTAACGTACAGGGACTTAGCTGCACATTAATATCAAATGTATTAAATACATCAAAGAAATATAAATGCATTGTTAGCCCTTATTATATAAATTATTTGGACAATATAACTAAAATACATATCAGAACATTTTATGGACTGGCAAAAAACAAATGGAATCATGCCGACTGGAACTCTAAATATAGTACTATTTTATGCTATAGCAACTACACCAAAGCATCACTATCGCTAGATGACAAAACCCATATCGTCGGTAACCCTCGATTTGATGACTGGCATAATGACTCTTATAACAAAGTGGTACCATCAAATCTGAAACTGGATGCTAAAAAACCAACCATTCTTTATGCCCCAACATATGGTGAATTGGGCTCACTAATACACTGGGCGGAAAAACTTGGACGATTAAGTCGCGAATACAACCTGGTTACAAAACTACATCATGGAACTCTTTATAAGAAATCAGAGACTAATGCTTTGAAAATAGCAAAACGCTATCTGAAGAACCTCGTTTGTGATAGTGATATCACCTTTGCACTGCTTGATCGAGCTGACTACGTAATCACAGACAATAGCGGATTTATTTTTGATGCTATTAATACAGATAAGAAAGTGATTTTACTCAACTGGGAAGGGATGGATACATTGTTAGCTGATAATAAATCATTTAGTACGGCCGATAGCCCTGAACAACAGGTTAGAGCATTCCTTCCTGTGGCCCAGGATATGGTTGACATACGTCAGTATCTCTCTGAAGATTATCTCTGGCAGCAGCACGATGAGCAGTTCCAGCATCTTAAGACTGAGTATTGTGATGCCTTTAATGATGGCATGGCAGGTAAACGTGCAGCTCAAGTAATCATCAATACTGTATATCGATAGCGCGTTCTGATAATGATGTATGGTAAATCAATCACCACCTCCTCAGGAGGTGGTTTAGGTGTGCTAATAAAGACGCTGGGTATTTTTAGTGCTGTTTTAAACATTCTTGATAACTTCAATCACTGAAGTTGTTGACACTGACGGTGTGCGTTCAAGATAAACGATATCGATTAGGGGAGAGAGATAATCAAACTTTCCCTGCCAGTCATCCCCCATCACTAACACATCAGCAGAATATCTTTTGATATAATCTTCCTTCAACTCCAATGACTCTTCCAAAAACACGCTATCGACATACCTGATCCCCTGGATAATAGAAAGCCGATCCTGCTCGGCATAAATCGGATAGCGGCCTTTTTTCTTAAGATTTAGCGCATCAGATGATACGCCCACAATCAGTCTGTCACCGAACGATTTTGCCCGCCGCAGAATATTTAAATGACCAACATGAAAAACATCAAACGTGCCAAAGGTAATTATATTTTTCACTTTTCAGTCCATTTCCAGGCATGTGCCTATTACAGCAGCGACAATCCACACAACAAGCTGTAATCCGATGTCTTATCAGCTTCGGCAGCAAACGGATTCTGCTGCTGCCAACCACGCAGCGCACTTACCAGCATTACTACGTCTTCCTGGGTCAGCTCACTTTGCTCGGCACGGATGGTAAACAGCATTTTGAGGTGGAAGAACTGGCGAGCAAGTCCGAGCAGCGCTTCGCCGTAGTTGGAACATTCAATCCCCGGGAACACATCGCTGTACAATTTATAAATCAAAATGTTGCGCAATGCGTACGGATGGTCATCAAACAGAGTGATTGCAGACCACTCCGAATCCAGAATCAGCTGACGCTCCGCCAGACGGGCTGGCTGCATAATCGACAGTTCGCTCAGTTTCAGTGCCATCCCCATCTTCTCAACCATCGGCAGGTTCAGATTCAGGCGCATCTGGCCCATCTCTTTCAGCGTGGCAATACGGTTCTCAGCAATTGGCGGCAGCATCGTGAACTGCTGTGTCAGGATGCCTTGCTCAGCCAACGCAGCCAATTGCTCACCCATACTGACCAGCAACGCAGGATCGTTCTCACCATTATCCAGATGTTGCTGCGCCTTGCTTAACAGCACACCGATGGCATACATGCTCACTTCCAGCGTCAGCGCCGGATGCACCGCCAGATTGATACACTGTTGGTTCAGCGCTTCACTCCACGCAGAGAACAGTTCATCACTCTGCGGGCCAGCCTGCGTGGTGTGCAGGATGAATGCCTCCTGGTTGAACAACATCTCTTTTGCCGCCGTCTCGCAGCCAATATCTAAGGTCTCGCGCTGCTGATTTTTCAGCTTCACGCTAACATGCGGCCATGCCTCTTTACCCTGCTGACACGCAGGGCAAGTGCAGGGCGTTTCTCGCGCATTAAAACGCGAAACAAATTCAGGTTGGTAATGTTCAATCAGTTCCATGTTGTTCTCTTTTTGATGTCGCGAATTATTGGTGTTTACGAAAGAACCAGTGCGTACAGTCAATCATCTCGCCGGTTTGCGGATGCAGAAGGTGTTGCAGGAAAGCGAAGCTCGGGCTAAAACCCAGCCACATCCCTTGCAGTTTCATTAGAGCCGTCCAGCAGCGGTCGATGCCGACGTCAAGTTCAGCCGCCTGGCGATAGGCATCCAGCAGCGCATCGTAATAGCCGCTGTTTACCGCATAGGCGCACGCGCAGCCCGCGTTAAAGATACGTGCGACGCCGGGCAGCAAGCGGGTAGGGATGAAATCCTCATAGCGGCCGCCCAACAGCAGCATTTGCCAGTCCACCTGGTCCAGCCCGTTGAGCAGCTTGTTGATGTTGTTCACCACGTTCTCTTTACGCACGAAACGCAGCCCGGCATCCAGCAGCAGCACGTTTTTCCAGCCCTGCTGTTTCGCCTGATCCACGATCTGCGAGTGGGTCTGAAGTTCGCTCACCTCGCTGGCGTCAGCCTTTGCCACCGGCCAGAGCTGACCAGCCTGCACGCCGAGCGCCAGCAGCGCTTCACAGCGCTCGGCCAGCGTCGCCTCCTGTTCAGGGCTGTAGATGACCGCGACCTTCTCAAACACCGACCAGTTCACCTGCGTATTCATCGGTGCAGTGCTTAGACGACGATAGTGGGCCAGTAAATTCGGGTCGCTGACAAAATCCTCCAGCGTCAGCTCCACCGGCGTGGAGCTGCTGAGGATAAAGTCTTTGTCGTAGGTGTTGCTGCTGTGCGAAATACACAGGATGGCCCGCCGCGGGTCGATCTGCTGCACCGGGGTGGTGAATTTATTGAGGAAGCCTTCTTCTTCCGCCTTCATGGCCTCATCTTCGTAACGGTGCTTTTTCAGCAGGTTACGGTGATAGCCGAAGGTGCCGTTCAGCGCATGATTAGCGCCGAAAGGATGCGTCAGGTAGATTTTGTCCAGGTGGCTGTACCAGATATAGATCTGGTCGCTACCGGAGAAGAGCGCATTGTTGAGCTGCATCTGCGCCACCTGATAAGAAATTTTGTCCGGCGCGTAGTAGTCGTCATCATCCAGACAAATAATGTACTCGCCCTTCGCCAGCGCGTTGAGCCGGTTACGTTTATGGCCCAGCGCCAGCCGCTCCGGGCTATGAATGTAGCGCACGTTCGAGGTTGCCGGGTCGGTCATCATCTCGATAAGGTCGGCGTTACTGGTCGGAGAATCGTCGAGAATAATCAGCTCACGCTTGTCCGCCGGGTAGTCCTGGTACTGCCAGATATAGAGCAGATAGGGCAAAAACTCGCGGCGATTGTAGGTCGGGCAGATAGCGCTGACGAACGGCGTGGACTGCGCGCGTTTCTGGCGAGCCAGCAGCGTGGACATCAGGTTGGGCTGAGCGGTTTTGTTTGCGGTCTTCATCACAATTATCGTTGGCGCGCGGCGGCCAGCTGCTGACGCAGCCAGCACTGGGCAGAAACAGAATCAGTCATTTTTTGCTCCCGACGGTTCATTTCCATGCGTCGGTCGTTACGTTTGGCGTCCAGTACCAGCTCCAGGCTCTTTTCGCGCTTCGCCTCGGACAGCAGATGGCCCTGAATTTTTTGCGCTTCGAGGTTAGCCAGCGCCTGCTCTTGCTTTTGCCAGTCGATAACACGTTGAATATTGTGCTTATATTTCGACTGGTTAATCATCATCACGGCGCTATTCACGCTCTGTTCAGCCAGCCCGGAGGCCAGCGTGGTCAGCGCATCAATATTCTTCTCGAAGCGCTGGCAGACCTGCTTTTGCGAGGCCAGCTTCGAACTGAGATCATCAACCGCGCGCGTGCGCATCAGATGAAGCTGTTCCAGCGTAGAAATCAGTTTATTCATCGTGCATTACCCTGCTTGCGCCAGCGTACGCAGATCGTTAACGGTCGAATCCATTAACGCCGCGTCCTGAACTTCCTGTTGTAAGAACTGCGTGATAGCCGGAGAGAGGCGAACGGCTTTATCGGCCAGCGGGTCTGCGCCCGCAACGTAACCTCCCAGCGGGATCAACGGCTTAATACTCTGGTATTCGGCGTACAGCTGCTTGAGCGTCCGCGCAGCGAGCTGATGTTCACGGGCGGTGACCTGGCTCATACAGCGGCTGATCGACTGGCCGATATCGATGGCCGGATAGTGCCCCGCCTCCGCCAGATGGCGCGACAGCACGATGTGGCCGTCGAGCACCGCACGGGCGCAGTCGACGATCGGATCCTGCTGATCGTCGCCCTCCGCCAGAACGGTGTAGATCGCGGTCATCGATCCGCAGCTTTCGCTGTTGCCGGCGCTCTCCACCAGGCGGGGGATCATACTGAACGCCGACGGCGGATAGCCTTTGGTCGCGGGGGGTTCGCCGAGCGACAGCGCAATCTCACGCTGCGCCATGGCGTAGCGGGTCAGCGAGTCGACCAGCAGCAGCACGTCTTTGCCTTTATCGCGGTAATAGCTGGCGATGGTGTGGCACAGCTCGGTGGCCTTGATACGCATCAGCGGCGACTCGTCCGCCGGTGCGGCGACAATCACCGACTTTGCCAGCCCTTCGGCCTGTAGCGAGTTCTCGATAAACTCTTTCACCTCGCGGCCACGTTCGCCGATCAGCCCCACCACCACCACTTCGGCCTGGGTGTAGCGGGTAATCATGCCGAGCAGCACGCTTTTGCCCACGCCGCTGCCCGCCATCAGGCCCACGCGCTGGCCTTTGCCGATGGTCAGCAGGCCGTTAATGGCGCGGACGCCAACGTCCAGCGGCGCTTCCACCGGCTGGCGTTTCAGCGGGTGAACCTGCGGTAGCTGCTGCGGCAGCAGCGTGTCGCCGCCGAGTTTGCCTTTGTCGTCCAGCGGTTCGCCAAGGCCGTTAACCACCCGCCCCAGCCACTGGTCGCCAATCATCACGCCTTCGCTTTTCCCAGCGGGAAACACGCGCGCGCCGGCAATCAGGCCGGAAGGCTGCTTGAACGGCATCAGGTAGGTGACTTCGCGGTCAAAGCCCACCACCTGCGCTTCCATCATCTCGTGCTCGATGCTTTCGACGTGGCACAGCTGGCCAATCGCCAGACGACAGCCGACGCACTCCAGCAGAATGCCGTTGACGCGTACCAGCCGCCCAGCAACGCGTGCCAGGTCGATCTGTTCAATGGAGCGCAGCGCCTGTTCGAAATCAAGGCTGCTCATGCGCGGCTTCCGGCAGCAGGTTGTCCTTCAGCACCGAGACGCACTGGTCGAGGCGGTGCTGACAGCCAACGTCCATCTCGGTGGTATCGGTGATTACGCGGCATTCGCCCAGCTCCAGCGCCGGATCGGCAACCAGCCCCCATTCGCGGGCCTTTTCCGGTTCCGCTTCGCTGATGCGGCGGAATTCTTCGCTATTCAGCATCACGCGGATCTGCTCCGGCGGCTGCGGCAGGCTAGTCACCGCCTCTTCCACCAGCGCCAGCAGCTGCGTCGGGTGCAATGCCAGTTCGCAGCGAATCACCTGACGGGTGACTTTCTCCACCAGCTGTAACAGCTCTTCGCGACGCCGCTGTTCATAGCCGTCGAGGAAACGCTGCACATCCGCGGTGATGCGTTCAAACGGCGCCGCCGCGTCCAGGAACTGCTGGCGGGCCTGCTGTTTACCTTCGGTCAATCCTTTACGCATCCCGTCGTCGAAGCCAAGACGCATACCTTCCTGATAACCTTCTTCTTTGCCCTCTGCCATCCCCTGAGCGAAGCCCTGAGTGACGCCCTCGCGGAAGCCTTCCTCCAGCTGCTGCTGATACGCAGCCGGATCCGGCGCAGCAGCCGTCTGGTCGTCCATCGGCGCGTCAGGCGTCGCCCAGCGTTTACGCAGCGGCGGGAATTTATGCAGCTGCGGTTTCGCGGTGGCGGCATGGCGGTTGGCGCTCAGCGATAAACTGCGTTTTTTGAACATGGTTTATTCCACCGTCTGTTCTGCGAACAGCTGTACCTGAATCTCACCCTCTTCCACCAGCTGGCGCAGGGTCTGCATTATCTCTTTACGCACCTGCTCGATACGGCTGACCGGCACCGGTCCCAGACGGGTGGTAGTGCTTTGCAGCAGTGTCACCTGGCGCTTCGGCATCACGTTGAAGATCGCCTGACGCAGCACCGGCTCAGTGCCCTTCAGCGCCACAGCCCATTCATCGATCGGCACTTCATCCATCAGGCGTTGCAGGGTCATCGGGGTCTGGCGGCTGAGGATGTAGAACTCATACATCTCATCCTGCAGATCGTCGACCACGCTCTCATCACGCTCACGCAGCTGCTCCAGCAGCTCCTGCTGGTTACTCGGAATACGGTTAACGATATTTGCGGCGTGTTTGATACCGGCGACCTTCGAGCCGTGCTCGGAGAGCACCGCGATGCCGCGGTCAATCAGGCGATCCAGCTCGTCGATCACGTCGCGGTTAACGTCATCCAGACGCGCAATGCGGTAGATGATTTCGTCCTGACGTTCGCTCGGCAGCACGCTAAGCACGCTGGCCGCAATATCCGGCGGCAAGAAGGCGAGGAACACGGCCTGCAGTTGCAGGTGCTCCTGCTCAATCAGCGCCGCCAGCTGTGGAATATCCACCCATTGCAGGCGCGCCATGCGATAGCGGATCTCATCCCCGTAGATGCCGTTAATCACGCTGCGGGCAATTTCGCCGCCCAGCGCTTTTTCCAGAATGCTCCGCAGGTAATAGCGCGACGCGCCGTTGATACCACTCTGCTCACGGTAGTCGGAGAAGAAGTTGTTCATCGCCTGACGCGCGTGGTTAACCTTCACATCATGCAGACGCGCCATGGTTTCACTCAGCAGCACGACTTCTTCACGGTTCAACTTCTGCATCACCTGCGCCGCGGCTTCTTCTCCCACGCTCATCAGCAGGATGGCCGCCTGTTCCAGACGGCTGCGGCTACCTGAATTATTATTCCGATTTGCTGTTGCTTCGGTCATTGCTGTTAATCCACTGTTTCAGAACTTCCGCTACGCGCTCCGTCTCGCTCTGGGCCAGAACCTGGAGATACTCCACTTTGGTTTCCAGGCCGGAGCTTTGCGGCGGCAGCAGATCGTCGTTGTTGTTAAAAGCGGTGCTCGGCAGCGCGGTGAGGTTGTCACCCTGTACTTCGGACTCATCGGTCAACAGGTCGCGTTCATTCTGCTCAACCTCGTTAACCAGACGCTCGCGGCGTCCCAGGCGCTGGGCCAGCGGACGGACGCCAAACAGCAGCGTCAGCAGGGCCAGCAGGCCAATACCGCCGTTTTGTCCCCAGTACTGCATATCCGGGTCTTTCCACCATTTCTGATTCAGCATGCTGTCGGCTGCCGGCGCGGTGAAGGCCAGCACGTCCAGCGTCAGCGCATCGCCACGCGCTTTATCAATACCGGCGGCGCTCTCCACCAGACGGGTGATCGACGTCAGCTGCGTGGGGGTGATATTCGCCAACGCTGGCGCGGTCTGATTCAGCGCCACGGCCACGCTCAGCTTCTCCAGCTTGTAGCCGGGATGGCGGATATGACGGATATCGCGATCGAACGCATACTTGCGCTGTTCCTGGCTACGGCTGCTGAGGGAGCGAGGGTCGCTGGTATTGTTAGCGGCGGTGTTCGTCGCCGCAGCCGGAGCCGCATTGCCCGCCGCCTGTGCGGCAGCGGCCTGCGGGTTCTGGTTCACCGGGCGATTGCTCAGCGAGCCGGGAATACCGAACGCCATTTCGTTGGTGGTGTTCTCCTGGCTTAGCTGTTCATCGCTGACGCGCGGATCTTTGCCCAGACGTTCCTGAGTCTCTTCCACACGGCTTAAGTCCACGGTTGGCGCAACGCTGATGCGGTAGTTGCCCGCACCCACCAGAGAGGTCAGCAGGCTGGCGATATTCTTGCTGGTATCTTCGCGGATACGCTGCATGACATCGTCGCCCAGGCGTTTACCGGCGATGCTGCCGTCCGGCCCGGCCACGCCGTCAGACAGCAGATTGCCCGCCTGATCGACCACGCGTACGCTCTCGGCGGACATGCCCGGTACGGAACCGGACACCAGCTGTACAATCGAGGCCACCTGCTGTTCATCCAGCTGTCTGCCGTAGCGCAGCTGCACCACAACCGAGGCGCTGCTGTTTGGTTTATTGGTCAGCACAAACGAGCTGGACTCGCTCAGCCCAAGATGAACGCGCGCGGTTTCTACCGGGTCCAGCGCCATGATGCTTTTCGCTAACTCGCCTTCCAGACTGCGTTTGTAGCGCACGTTCTGGATAAACTGGCTGCTACCGAGCATCTCTTCTTTATCCATCAGCTCATAGCCGTCCGGCGTTGCCGCGCTGATGCCTTTGGCCGCCAGCGCCATACGCGCCTGCGACAGTTTGTTTTCGGTCACCAGCACCTGGCCGTTATCCGGATTAATGCGGTAGGCAATATTTTCCGCGCCCAGCACGTCCACGACCTGCGCGACCGGCACCTGCTCCTGCGCGCCGTACAGCGCGACGTAGCCCTGGTTGTGGTTCCACAGCGACGCAATGATGGCGATCGCCAGCACCACACCACCGCCAATCACCAGCAGTTTCGGATTATTGATGCCAGCGGGGAGGGAGACGGCAGGGAGACGATCTTTGATTTTGTTTAACACGGTACAGACCTTACAGCGAAATATTCATCACTTCGTCGAGCGCGCTGTTGAGCTTGTTGCGCACCTGCATCATCGCCGAGAAGGCCACGCTGGCTTTCTGGCTCTCAATCATCGCGCCGGCTAAGTCGTCGCTCTGACCCATATCAATTGCGGTCTGTTTGGCGCTGGCGCTGTGCTGCAGCGCGTCCACGTTGTCGATGGCGTTATTTAACACGCGGGAAAAAGAGACCGAGTCGGTGCTGGCAAACGCGCTGTTCGCCGGGGCAATCGTCTGTGTGGTATTGACCGAGCCGGCGGAAGCCAGCATGGCCGTTTGCTGCATACGGTCCAGCAGCGCCTGGTGCGCGGTGTTAATACCTGCGGCGGCAATCTTGTCCATTATTTCTTCCTTCCTGGCCTCAGGAATAACATTCAATATCAATGCCTTCGTCGCGCATTGACGCAAGGCGGTAACGCAGAGCGCGTGGGGTAATGCCTAAAAACTCCGCGGTCTTGGATTTATTGCCTTTATGGCGTTTGAGTAGATCGATGATGTACTGATACTCCGCCAGACGTCCGTGCAGCTTCACGTCACGGATGGCCGAGCTGCCGGCATCCTGCTCGCGGTAAGCAGGCATGACGCCCACTGACGGGGTTTCCGGCAGCGGCACGCGGGCCACCAGACCAAAGTCGGCGGCTTTAATCTCATCGCCGTTACCCAGAATCATGCCGCGCTGGATAACGTTCTCCAGCTCACGCACATTGCCCGGCCAGTCATAGCCGAGCAGCGCGTTGCGCGCATCGTCGCTCAGGCGCACGTCGCCCTTGTGGAAGGCGCGGTATTTGGCAATAAAGCGCTGCACCAGCGGCAGGATGTCCTGCTTGCGCTCGCGCAGCGGCGTGATGTGAATAGGCACCACGGAAATACGGTAAAACAGATCCTGACGGAAACGGCCTTCGGCGATTTCCTGTTGTAAGTCTTTATTGGTGGAGGCAATCAGTCGAATATCCAGCGGAATACGTTTATGGCTACCCAGGCGTTCAACTTCCTGCTCCTGTAATACCCGTAATAATTTCGCCTGTAACGACAGCGGCATATCGCCAATTTCATCCAGCAGCAGCGTACCGCCGTTTGCCTGCTCGAATTTACCGGCCACACTCGCCACCGCGCCGGTGAATGCACCTTTCTCATAACCAAATAAAACCGCTTCCAGCATACTTTCTGGAATAGCGGCGCAGTTAACCCCGACGTACGGGGCTTCACTGCCGCAGGCATGTTCGTGAATATATTTAGCGACACATTCCTTGCCCGTTCCTGTCTCACCAGTCACCAGGACTGATACATTATATTTAGCAACGCGGCGAGCTAATGAGATTACGCCCACGCTGGCAGGAGAAACGGCGACAAAACCTTCCCCGTGACGATCTTCACGTTCAATGATAATGCTCATTTTGGATTACCAGTAAAAAAGAACAAATAAGGATAATGCGCTAAACCTTTATTAAACGTGCGCTGCAATCACCTTGCTACATAGAAGATTAAAAGCGTTTTTATAATGTTAATAAAGATTAAAGACTGCGGTATTTTCATGGGGAAAAAATCCTTCCGTGAAAATATGCTGCCTAGTATACGCATGGAGTAGGAATTGTCTTATTTTTAATGAATATTAAAACATTAATCTATTTTTTTCATGCACTTACAGAAGTTATTAATCAACAAGCACGCGGAAAAATAATGGATTAATAACCGCCACCCACTTGCAATAAATGATTCAGAAAGGTCTAATTTGCATCCTGAATAAAAGGCAGTTGAGTCATCGTCTGGCGACGAACCTTTGATGTTGACCTAAAGCGTCACAACATTTTAAAAACTCAAATGCTTCCAGGAAAAATTTTCGCGACCGTTATCGATAATCGTTAACGGCGCCTTATTGTCTCATCAGGACACGTTATCAAACCGGAATAATCATGTACCCTGCTTCACAGCGAATCAGAATCCATCAGCAGGATAATCTTCCTGAACTGGTAAAACTGGATGTCAGCAAACTCGGTCGCCCATGGCATAAGCTACCTAAGGTAATGAACGATAGCTTTGACATTCTTGACGCGCGCCTGAGTATTTATTTTCTGAAGAAGCTTCGGGTTAATGCCGCGTTAGAATCGATGACTTTCGCAATCGATCAGAATTATAAAAATGCGCAAATATTCTCAACACCTTATGGGAATGTTGCATTTGTGATCGATCGTATATTATTACTAAACATCCTCCATGATTATTATGGACTGAGTAAAGACAGCAGCCATATTGAACCGGATGAGTCACTCCCGATCACCAAAACGGAAGAACGCCTGAAAAGCAAGCTGGGTCAGGAACTGACCTCATTGGTTATTTGCAAAGAGACGTTTGGCGAAGACCTGGAAATTAAAGTCGATTATTCCACGGTAATTAATCAATGGGCCTGGTGCATCACTTTCACCCTCGAAGGTTACAGCCACGGTAGCTTTACCGTCCTGCTGGACAATCCACATATTGACCAGATGCTGGCGGCGCTGCGCTCTCCGGATAACAGCACCAGCGGCGTGGAGAAGAGCGTCAGCCTGAGTCCCGCGCAGATCGAACGCCTGTTCGATAGTCTGCCGCTGAAGCTGGATGGTCGTCTGGCCAGCCTGAACCTGACCGTTGCCCAAATTGCCGACATCAAACCAGGCGATATCATCCCGATCGCGATCAATGACCCTTTGCCGGTGTTTATCGGTAAAGAACAGATTTTTGAAGCCACTATTGCCGAAGATCGCAGCAAGCTTTTCTTATGCGATATCCACGACAAGACAACCGAGAAGCCTTATGAGTGATTTACAACAAGAGCTGAGCCAGTCTCTGGATCTGGACGACCTGAACCTCAGCGACATGACCCATGATGAAACCGTTGAAGGGAATATCCGCCTCGATTTACAGCCGGAAACGCGTAATGCGCCACTGACCGACGTGCGCCGCATGGCGCTGTTCAGCCGCATTCCGGTAACGCTGACGCTGGAAGTGTCCTCGGTGAACATCTCGCTGGCTGAACTGATGGCAGTGAACTGCGACTCGGTGATTGAGCTGGACAAAATGGCGGGTGAACCGCTGGATATTAAGGTCAATGGTATTGCGTTCGGCAAGGCCGAAGTCGTGGTGCTTAATGATAAATATGGCCTGCGCATCATCGAATTTAATGCCAAAGAACTGGGTGAGCTGACCCGATGAACCGCGCGTTTTACCGCGGCTGCGTCCCGCTGCTGCTGCTCATTGGTTTGCTGTTCGCCCAGCCCGTTCTGGCGGCGAACGGCGACATCACGCTCTTTAGCACGACCGCTAACGGCGCGGGTCAGGATTACAACGTCAAAATTGAAATCCTGATCCTGATGACCCTGCTCGGCCTGCTGCCGATCATGGTGCTGATGATGACCTGCTTCACCCGCTTCATTATCGTGCTGGCGATACTGCGCCAGGCGCTTGGGTTACAGCAGAGTCCGCCAAACAAAATCCTTACCGGCATCGCGCTGGCGCTCACCCTGCTGGTGATGCGACCGGTATGGACCACCGTGTATACCGACGCGATTGAGCCCTTCCAGAACGACCAGATCACCCTCAAGCAGGCGCTGGTGAATGCTGAAGCGCCGCTGAAAAAATACATGCTGGCGCAGACCAACAATAAAGCGATGGCGCAAATCATGACCATCGCCGGCATTGAAGGCGACGCCCGCGAGCAGGATCTGACCATCGTCACCCCGGCGTATCTGCTGAGCGAGCTGAAAACCGCCTTCCAGATAGGCTTTATGATTTACATCCCGTTCCTGGTCATCGACCTGATTGTCGCCAGTATTCTGATGGCAATGGGGATGATGATGCTGTCGCCGCTGATCGTCTCGCTGCCGTTTAAGCTCATGCTGTTCGTGCTGTGCGACGGCTGGACGCTGATTGTCGGCACCCTAACCGCCAGCGTGCAAGGACTGTAGCGATGATGAACATGGACACCGCCGGTGACATCATGGCCTCCGGCATTCACCTCGTCCTGCTGATTTCCGCCGTGGCGATTATCCCCAGCCTGCTGGTCGGCCTGTGCGTGAGTATTTTCCAGGCCACCACCCAGATTAACGAACAGACCCTCAGCTTCCTGCCACGTCTGGTCGTCACGCTCGGGGTATTGATTTTCGCCGGGAAGTGGATGCTGACGCAGCTGGTCGATTTTACCGTCCAGATTTTCCATCAGGCGGCGGCGCTGGTGGGTTAAACCATTATGGGAATCGATATTCAGGCGCTGTGGACGCCAATCATGGCCCTGGTGCTGCCCTTCTTTCGCATCCTCGCCTTTTTACATTTCGCGCCGGTGATCGATAACCGCGTCTTCTCACGCCGCATCAAGATCGGTACCGCGCTGGCGTTGACCATCATCATTACCCCGATGCTGCCCAACAACGTGGTGCTTCACGAACTGTTTTCGCTGCGCGCCATCGTGCTGATTGGCGAACAGCTGCTGTGGGGGTTCTTCTTCGCGATGGCGCTGCAGCTGGTGTTTGTCGCCCTACAAACGGCGGGGCATATTCTGTCGATGAATATGGGGCTGGGGATGGCGATGATGAACGACCCGGTGAACGGCAGCTCTACCACGGTGATTTCGCAGATTATCTACGTTTTCTGCGCCCTGCTGTTTTTCATTATGGACGGGCATCTGCTGTTGGTGACCATCCTGTTTAAAGGCTTTAGCTACTGGCCCATCGGCCAGGCCATCAACCAGCCGACGCTGACGCTCATCGCTCAGGGGCTGGGCTGGATTATGGCCTCGGCGACGCTAATTGCGCTCCCCACAACCTTCGTCATGCTGATTGTGCAGGGCGGCTTCGGCCTGCTCAACCGCGTTTCGCCGACGCTAAACCTGTTCTCGCTTGGCTTTCCCATCAGCATGCTGTTTGGCCTGCTGTGTATTTCGATGCTGGTCACCAACATTCCTGACCACTATCTCAACCTGACTAACGAAATTCTGGCGAAACTCGACGCCATAAGGGTGCAGTAATGGCCTCCAGCGGAGATAAAAGCGAAAAACCCACAGCCGGGAAGCTGCGCAAAGCGCGGCAAAAAGGGGATATTCCCCGTTCAAAAGATTTAACCATGGCGGTAGGCCTGCTGGCTTCGTTCTTCACCCTGGCGACCTTCCTGCCGTACTACCGTTTGTTGATCGGTGAGTCGTTTGCCGCCGTCGGCACCATGGCGAAGGACCTCGATAACCCGAACGTCCTCAACCAGTTTCTGCTGCTGAATCTGTGGGTGCTGCTACGCTTTATCGCCACGCTGGTCCCCATTCCGCTGGCCTGCATCATCGCCAGCCTGGTACCGGGCGGCTGGATTTTTACCCCGTCGAAGCTCAAACCCGATTTTAAAAAGCTCAGCCCCATCAGCGGCGTTAAACGTATGTTTTCCGCCAGCCACTATACGGAAGTGGGCAAGATGATGCTGAAATGCGCGACGATCCTTGCCGTTGTCTACACGATGGTGCATGACCAGATGGATAGCCTGCTGCATCTCCAGCGGCTGTATCTGTATCAGGCCATCGGCCAGGGTTTTGGCATTTTTCATCACGTTGTCAGCTATTTCATCGCCGTTATCGTGATTTTTGCCCTACTTGATGTGCCGTTGAGCAAATTCATGTTCACCAAAAAGATGCGCATGACCAAGCAGGAAGTGAAGGAAGAGTACAAAAACAACGACGGTAACCCGCAGATCAAAGGCCGCATCCGCCAGCTGCAGCGCCAGATGGCGATGGGACAAATCTCGCGCACCGTGCCCGAAGCGGACGTGATTATCACTAACCCGACCCACTACGCCGTGGCGTTGAAATACGACCCGCAGAAAGCGGAAGCGCCGTACATCGTTGCCAAAGGCATTGACGACGTGGCGCTGTGGATACGTGAAGTGGGCGCCAGTCATAAGGTTGAGGTGGTGGAGTTTCCGCCGCTGGCGCGCGCGGTGTACTACACCACTCGCGTGAACCAACAAATTCCGGCGCAGCTGTTCCGCGCTATCGCTCACGTGCTGACCTATGTGATGCAGCTGAAGTCCTGGCGCGAAGGTCGTGCTGAGCAAAAACCCCGCCTGAACAGGCACATAGACATTCCTCAAGAGGTATTAAAAGCCAATGGCGAACAGTAAGATGCAAAACATGTTCGGCATGCTCCGCAAGGCGCAGATTGCCGTGCCTATCCTGCTTCTCTGCGTACTGGCGATGGTCATCCTACCGCTGTCACCGCTGATGCTGGATATCCTGTTTACATTCAACATTGTGCTGGCGGTCATCGTACTGCTGGTCGCGGTGAATATGCAGCGTCCGCTGGACTTTGCTATCTTCCCGACGCTGTTGTTAATCACCACGTTAATGCGTCTGACGCTGAACGTGGCGTCGACCCGCGTGGTATTACTGAATGGCCATCAGGGGGAAGGCGCGGCCGGTAAGGTGATTGAAGCCTTCGGCCAGGTGGTGATTGGCGGCGACTTCGTTGTCGGCTTCGTGGTGTTTATCATTCTGATGATCATCAACTTTGTGGTCGTCACCAAGGGTGCCGAGCGTATCTCCGAGGTTTCCGCGCGCTTTACGCTGGATGCGTTGCCGGGTAAACAGATGGCCATCGACGCCGACCTGAATGCCGGGCTTATCAACCAGCAGCAGGCGCGAAGCCGCCGTCAGGAAGTGGCGAAAGAAGCCGACTTCTATGGCGCGATGGACGGGGCATCCAAGTTTGTGCGCGGCGATGCCGTTGCCGGGATTATGGTACTGATCATCAACGTGATCGGCGGTATCTGTATCGGGATCTTCAAATACGATCTTGATGCCAGCCACGCATTCCGTCAGTACGTTCTACTGACCATCGGTGACGGTCTGGTCGCCCAGATTCCGTCCCTGCTGCTGGCGACCGCCGCGGCGATCATCGTGACCCGCGTCAGCGAAGGTAACGACGTCAGCGACGAAATCAAAACCCAGCTGCTCTCCAAGCCAAAGGTGCTGTACACCGCGGCATTCGTGATGTTCATTCTGGCCGTTGTGCCGGGTATGCCGCATATCGCCTTCCTGAGCTTTACCGCCCTGCTGGTGTTCGCCGCCTGGCGACAAAGCAAGGTGGTGCAGCCCGCGCCGCAAGAGACGGACATGGAGGCCATCAGTGAAGCGCTGGCCCCCGATACCAACCCGGCGATTACCTGGGACAGCATTCCGCTGGTCGAGCCGATTGGCCTGAACCTTGGCTACAAGCTGGTCACCATGGTGGACGAATCGAAAGGCAGCCCGCTGTCGCTACGCGTGCGTGGGGTGCGGCAGGTGATCTCTGAACTGTGCGGCGTGCTGCTGCCGGAAATTCGCATTCGCGAGAACTTCCGCCTCAAGCCCGCGCAGTACGCCATTCACATCAACGGCATCCGCACCGCGCTGGGCGAAGTGAACGCCGAGAAGCTGATGGCCATACCCGGCACCGAACTGTACGGCGAAATCGACGGCGTGCTGGATACCGACCCGGCCTACGGTATGGCGATTGTGTGGATTGACCCGGAACAGAAGGCCAAGGCGTTGAACCTCGGCTACCAGGTCGTCGACTGCGCCAGCGTGGTGGCGACGCACGTCAACAAGGTCGCCCGCGAGCATCTGCCGGAGCTGTTTAACTACGACGATATCACCCATCTGCACGCCCGTCTGGCGCAACAGGCGCCGAAACTGGCGGAGGATTTGAACGCCGCGCTCAACTACAGCCAGCTGCTGCGCATTTATCGCCAACTGCTGCTGGAACAGGTGTCGCTGAAAGATATCGTCACCATCGCCTCGACGCTGCTGGAAAGCGCGGCGGTGACCAAAGATCCGGTGCTGCTCACCGCCGATGTACGCTACGCCCTGCGCCGCGCTATCGTGCATAACATTAACGGCGATCGCCCGCAGCTGGCAGCCTACACCATGGATAATCAGCTGGAAAATATGCTGCTGGGCGCGCTGAATCAGGCACAGCAGGCCGGTAAGGTGGCGCTGGACAGCTTCCCGGTTGACCCGAACATTCTGACCCAGCTGCAAAATACGATGCCGATGATTTATGAGCAGATGAAAGCGAAGAGCTTGCCGCCGCTGCTGCTGGTCACGCCACAGCTGCGCCCGGTGATTTCACGCTATGGCCGCCTGTTTGCCAGCGGGCTGCACGTGCTGTCGTACAATGAAGTGCCGGACGACGCCGACCTGAACGTGGTGGGAACGCTGGCGTAGCCTGGCGCCTGAGATGCCCCTCTCCCTTTTCACGGGAGAGGGGACGGGCCGAAACTTACTGATCGAGATAGCGCAGCTTCCATTCCGCTATCGTGCGCGGCATTTTGGCCTGATTGTTGCCCTGGGTGCTGAAGTACGAGAACGCCAGTTTCCCTTTATCATCCGGCTCAACCCGCGCCGCCCAAATATTGCTGGCCGTGTACATGACGATAGCCGTGCGGGTATTGGCCGCACCGCGGACCCACATCGACACCGCCGTAGCGCCGATATTGTCTATATCTTCATGATAGATATAGATATTCGCTGTATCGACGAACTTCTGATAGTCGTCGCCAACCAGCGTGCGGAAGCGCTCATCCATTTTAGGATCGGTGAAAATCTCCAGCGACAGCAGCGTTGCCTTTGGCCGCGGATCCTGCTCTGACTTCAGGTAGCGCCCATCAATAAACGCGCCGTTAGGCATTGATAGACGGCAGCCCCAGTCGGCATTGCTGTAGGCCTGAATAGCCCCGCTTTTACGGGGGATAAACAACACCTTGCACTGTTTGCTGTCGACCATATCGTCGATAAGCACCATGCCGTTAATCTTGCGCGCTTCCGCGGTAAACTCATCCTTATTCATACCCGCCCAGATACGAATATCGGCGGTAATAGACCAGTCCGCGCTGTGGCTGAATTGGATCACCCCGCCGCTCATATTGGCTGCGCTGGTATTCCACCAACGACCTTCCCACGCAAAGCCCGGCTGCGCTTCGGCAATTTTACTGATCCCGGAATAGTAAGCGCGCTCAATACAGCTGTCCGATGCACAGCTTTCCAGAGATTTCTCCCAGGCCTCATACTCCTGATGCACCTGGCGCGCATCACGATACACCAGCATCGCACGGTAAACGCTCGACAGGGTGTTATCCAGCCAGCTTAGGTTATCGTTATTACAGATAGTATTTTCCAGCGGCGTCGAGGCGCGCTGACAGTTCACCGCAAAAGCGCTGGAGGCATAACATGCCGTAATAAGAATGAGTAAATTAATCAGGCGCTTAATCATTTAGGATACTTTTTAACCAATAGTGGCGCTTATTCTGGCGAAAACAAACTTTTATTGCAATAAAACAGCATGAATTATTCACCATTCAAATAATTAATCCATGCTTAAGTTGTAGCAATAAGCTGTCGCTTGTTTATTACGTGTGTTCTTTTTTGGATTATCACGTTATGAAGATAGACAGTAGTAATTACACGCTCTCGGTACTTTCTTCTTATTCTTCAACGGAAAACACCGAACGCAAGCCGCTTGGTATCCTGCGCCACAGCGGCCAGTACTCCCCACAAGCGGGCAACTGGAAGATTTCCGACCCCACGCTTTCCACCGTCGTCAGCCTACGTAGAGGCGATGTTATGCCCTATTACCAGGGTAAATCGGTAGCATGGGCATTAATTGAATATGATTTCACAGAACTGACGGAGAACTAATATTTAACTAACGTTTCACTTATTAAATATTTTAGATTTATTTCTGTAACCCGATGTTTTTTACGCGGTGAAAATAAGCGATTCACCGCGTATCGATCATATTAACTAATATCCGCAACCGAGGACCGCGCCACCAGACGCCCGGTAAATGCCCGCCCTTCTGGCACAAACAGGGAATGGCCGTCAATTAATGCGCGAATACGCTGCACGCAATGTTCGAGCAGTTGTTCAACGGGATAAGCAATGCAGGTTAGCGGTGGATAAACCAGCGACGCCAGCGGAGAATCTTCCAGGCTCACCAGCGACACTTCCTGCGGGATCGCAATATTGAATTCACGCAGCAGGCGCATCGCCTCAGCGGCGTAACAATCACGTTTGGCGATGATCGCCGTATATTTCGTGAAGCTGTTGATCAAGGTCAGCAGCGCCTGTTCAATATTGTTGTCGGCCATCACCAACAGCTGACGATTAAACGGCAGAGAGTAGTTTTGCAGGACGCTGCGATAGCCATCAAGCATCTGCTTGCTGGCGACGTCGTGTTCGTTGTCCATCAGCAGCGCGATATTACGGTGGCCTTTGCCCAGCACGTAGCGACATGCGCTTTCGGTGGCAAAGGCGTAGTTATAGCCCTGGCTGGCGCTGCCTTTTGCGGAGAACTCATCAAATGCGATGACATTGCTGGCCACGTCACCGCTGTTACGGCCCAACGTCACCACGGCAACACACTGATGCTGCAGGCTTTCAACCGCAGCCTGCTGTTCAGCAGCATCATTAACATACTGAATCATTAGCGATTTATTCAGCGATTTAATCGCCTGCGACAGCTGCGGCAATAGCGTCGCGCTAAACTCCGCTTCATGCGCGGGCAGCACCATACCAACGTAGCTGGAAGTGTTGCTCGCCAGATTCTGCGCCGCAAAACTTGGGCGGTAGTTTAGCTCTTCTACCGCGCGTAATACGGCCTCACGGCTCTCTTCACGAACGCCACGCGTCCCCGTCAACACGCGCGAAACGGTGGCACGGGAAACGTTGGCTAACTTTGAAACATCATCAATAGTAGGCATGGTGTCGTCTGTATTACGGTTTTCTCCCTATAGTAACATAAATACGTACAGGTATTCGCCAACTCCCCGCCGCCCAGGCGCCGGGGAGTATGGGGTTTAGTGGCGAGTGCGATAAAGCTCAATCAACTCCCCCACCAGCTCTTTCGCAAGGATTGAGGTCATTAAATGATCCTGGGCGTGCACCATCACCAGCGTCATTTTGGTTTTCCCCTCGCCTTCATCGGCTTCAATCAGCTGAGTCTGCACCCGATGCGCTTCACGCGCATAATGCTGCGCCTGCTCCATCTTCTCATCGGCGTCGGCAAAATCGCCGGTTTTGGCGCTGTTCAACGCTTCATAGCACAGGCTACGTGACTGACCGGCGTTGATAATAATCCCCATGACTTGTTCTTCTAAATCCATAACATCCTCTCAATACAACACATTACGCGGTCTCAGATTGCCCAACGCGGCTTTCGGCCCCGGCGTCGCCGGTTTCCTGCGATAGCAATTGTTTCTCGTACGCCTTCAGGAACGGGTAGTACATGACGGCGGCAGTCACCATACAGATCAGGCACATAACGATCGGGCTGAATGACCAGTTTGCCGCCCACGATGCGCCGATAGGCGCTGGCGTGGTCCACGGCGTCATCGACACCACGCGGGAAACCAGGCCGAAGTCGAGGGCAAAGTAAGCCAGCGTGGCATTGACCATCGGTATCAGCACAAACGGAATAAAGAACAGCGGGTTCATAATGATTGGCGCACCGAACAGGATCGGTTCGTTGATATTAAACAGCCCCGGCACCACCCCCATACGACCAATCGTCCGCAGGTGTACCGCCTTGCTGCGCATCAGCAAAATCGCCAGCGGAAGCGTGGAACCCACCCCGCCAATCAACAAATAGTGGTCCCAGAATCCCTGAACGTAGATGTGGGGAATCGCAGTGCCGGCAGCCATCGCGGCCTGGTTAACCGACAGGTTTGCCATCCAGAACGGGTTCATAATGCCGGTCACAATCAGCGCGCCGTGAATCCCGGCAAACCACAAAATCTGGCACACCATGACTGACAGCAAAATGGCTGGCAGCGTGTCGGAGGCCGCCACCAGCGGTTTAACCAGCGACATGATCGCTTCCGGAATAATCATCCCCAGCTGCGCTTCAATAAACAGGTTCAGCGGATGCAGCGTCAGCGCTACCGCCAGAACGGGAATCAGGATCTCAAAAGAGCGCGCCACGCCGGTTGGGACTTCCGGTGGCAGACGAATGGTGATGTTGTGACGACGCAGGAAGGCGTACAGCTCGGTGGTGTAAATCGCCACCAGCAGCGCGGTAAAAATACCCTGACCGGAGAAGTAAGCGACAGAAATCTGCCCATCCTTCAGCGGCGCGGCCACCAACAGAAAGCCCATCAGCGACAGCATGCCAGACGTTAGCGGGTCCAGTTCATGATGACGCGCCAGGCTTGCCGCCACCCCGACGGAGATAAACAACGTCATGATGCCCATACTGAAGTTAAACGGCAGCATCAGGCTTTCGCGGTGATCCAGGGAGAACTGCAGCCATGCACGCGCAAAGCCCCAACTGGTATCCGGCGAAAACGGCGGAAAGATAAACACCAGCATGAAGGAGCCGACGATCATAAATGGCAGCGCGAGAATAAAACCGTCGCGAATAGAAGTAACGTACTTTTGCTGGCCAATTGCTCCAGCCATTGGCGTGATTTTCTGTTCTATCACGCTGATTAATTTAGCGTACAGAGAGCTCATGCTTTATCCCTTAGTTATTGTTATCAATTAAGGACAGGGCAAAATCTAACACCGCGCCGCCTTTTTGCATGCCGTAATCCATCATATTGATCGGCTCAACCTTGATGCCGTAAGGGCTGGCTTTCTGCTGCAAATCTTTCTGCATGTATTTGACCTGCGGCCCCAACAGCACCACCTGATAGTGGCCCACCTGCTGTTCAAATTCGGCGACGCCAAACGCTTTGATATCGACCTCCAGACCGCGTTTTTGCGCCTCTTCCACCATCTTTTTCACCAGCAGACTGGTGGACATCCCAGCGGAACAACAAAGCATAATTTTCTTCATGGAACACTCCTGACTGAGTAGTAACGATGAGCGGACTATAATCAGGAGGAAACAAAACGGAAAGCGCTTTCCGTATGTGAATCCGTTAAATGTGAGCACGATCACCGGTTGCAGGCTTTCACTTTGTTGGGATGTAGGCGATGATCCAGGCTTCTCCGTCCGATATAAGGTTCGCCATGAACATTCAGTTTATGAATGTTGCTGTGACGCTGATTGAGCAGCGCGTTACGCCTTTCGCTAATCTTCTGACCCGCAGCCAACACATCACCGCCATGCGCGACAGTTTTGCGTTGGCCATGCCGTTCGTCATCGTTGGCAGCCTGATGGTGCCGTTCATTTTTCCGCCGTTTACCATCAACGGCGCGTGGTATCAGGCAATTCGCCCCATGCTGCTACCGACCTTTGAGCTGACGATCGGCCTCATCGCACTGATCATCGCCTTCGGCGCCAGCGCCAGTTTAGGTAAGCAGTATCAGCTACCCGAACGTCTTTCCGGGCTGACGGGGTGCCTAGCCTTTCTGGTGTTCATTGGCTTCAAGGAAAACGGAGGAAGCAATCTTTTCCTTGGCGGAATGGGGATATTTAGTGCTTTGGTTTCAAGTTTTTATTCTGTTGAAATCATCCGAATTTTTTACCGAAAAGGCTGGTGCATTCGTCTACCCGACGAAGTACCGATCATGACCCGTAACGGCTTTCAGCTGCTGGCACCGCTGCTGGTGATTATGCTTTCGATTACGGTCGTCAATGCCGGATTGAAGCTACATACCGGGATGATCCTGCCGGAATTAATCAGCGAAGCGCTACGGCCGCTTATCATTGCTTCCGATACGCTAACGGCCTTACTGATATCCCTGCTTATCTGCAATTTGCTTTGGTTTATTGGCATTCATGGCGCGCTGATTATTACCGGCATCATGAATCCATTCTGGATGACCTATCTCTTTGAAAACCAGCAGGCATTAGCAAACAGCATCACGCCGCTGCCCCATATTTACCTGCAAGGATTCTGGGATTTCTACCTGCTGATCGGAGGGATTGGTTCTACGCTCCCGTTGGTTTTTATGGCGCTGCGTAGCCGATCCCGGCAGCTAAAAAGTGTGGGCAAAATCGGCCTGATCCCTTCACTCTTTAACATCAACGAACCGATACTTTTTGGTTTCCCAATTATACTTAACCCATTATTCTTAATACCTTTTATTGGCGTCCCCATGATTAACGCCTGCATTGCATGGTATCTCACCCACCTCGGCGTGCTTGACCGCGCCGTGGCGATGCTCCCCTGGTCTATGCCAGCGCCACTGGGTGCTGCATGGACGGCAAACGGGAGCTGGAAAAACATGTTCATGTGCCTGTTCGCCTTCTTCAATGCCTGGATGATCTATCGCCCATTCTTCAAAGTCTACGAGCGGCAATTAGCGGAATCTGAAGCCCGCTAATCGATTCCCTTCACAGTTTTTTTCTTGCCAGCGCCATACCGGCGCTGGTTTTTTTATCTCCTTCGAATAGAAAGTCGATCTACATCACGATTTCAAGTGAACAATCTCTGGATCTGTGATTTGATCCGGCAATTATGGAAAGCGCTTTCCGTATATGGATGTACATTTCCATTTTTGATCCGTAAATTTCCCATCGCATTAACAAAAGCGCTATTGCGTACAAAAAATAAAAGGGAAAAGTGAAAGATGAAACAACTTAACCGATTGATACCTCTGGCAATACTTATCAGCGCTGCCGCAAGCGGCCTGGCCCACGCAGAAAAATATGACTTCCAGCTACATGGCTACATGCGCTCAGGGATCCTGGCGAACTCGGACGGCAACCGCGTGGATTCCGTCGGGTTGATGCCAGACGGTAAATGGCGCCTGGGCAACGAAGAAGACACCAAAATCGAGCTTATTCCTACCGTTACGCTGAAATCCGACTCCGGCGCCGTGGCGAAAGTTCAGGCCAACATCACCCACCAGAGCAAATGTACCTCAGACTGGAACTGTCAGGACGATGACGGGCACGACGTACAGTTCCGCGAGGGCTACGCCGAACTCACCAATCTCGACTTTGCCCCAGAGATGACCTTCTGGGGCGGTAAGCGTTACAGCAGCTCCAACACCTCCAGCCACCAGTTTGACTGGGAGTACATTCAATACAACGGCACCGGCGGCGGCTTCGATAACATGGATCTGGGCTTCGCCCGCTTCGACGCCGGGGTTTACGCCTTCTCCCCCACAGATGAAACCAAAGCCTATCCGGTCGACAAAGGCGATCAGGGCTACCCGGATGACTACTCGCTTAACCTGTGGTTGAAAAAGATCGCCGGTACCGGGCTGGATCTGGAGCTGATCGGCCACCGCATGAATCGCAACGAAAACCACCCTACCTCCGCAGAGAAAGGCTACGGTGTGACCGGTGTATATAATTTTGACGGCTTTTGGGGCCTGACGGGCGGCTATTCCAAACTGGTCATGCAGTATGGGCGGGGCCTTGCGGCTGGCGATTCGCTGGGTAAAAACGGTTGGGGCTGGGCAAACCTTGAGGATACTCAGTCCTGGCGCATCGTTCTCGACAGCATGGCCTCAATGGGCGATATCGACATTTCCACCTTCGCCTACTTCCAGAAAGACAAAAACTACCGTTGGTGGAGCAGCGACGATAACGGCTGGGGCCGCACCAGCTGGGTCGCGGGTATCCGTCCTTATCACCAGATCACCAAAAACTTCGCCATGCAGTATGAGCTGGGCTACGAATACCTCGATGACGATAACTACAAAGGGGTTAACGGCAAAGGCAAAGGCGGGCTGACGAAAGTCACTATAGCGCCGACGCTGACCTTCGACTCTGGCTTCTGGAGCCGCCCGCAGCTGCGTTTCTTCGTGACTTACGCCAAATGGGATAAAGGCGTCTCTGATGCCCTCGACGGCAACTACAACTGGAGCACCAACACCATCGACGCCGGTGGCTACAGCCGCAGCGGCGACACCGATACGGTCAACTTTGGCGTACAGGCGGAAGTCTGGTTCTAAGGAGAGAAGCAATGAAACGAGCCGCAAAAAAATCCCTGTTCCTCGCCGTACTGGCAGCGCTGACCAGCGCTGGCGCGCTCGCGGCGGAACCGTCTCACTTCGATAACTTCATTACCCGCCAGGGCGCGCAGCTGATGGACGGTAACCAGGAATTTCGCTTCGCTGGGATCCACGCCCCTGAGCTGCATCGGATTGAAAACGATGCGCGCGGCGTCTGTAAAGCCGACCCGCGCGGCTGGGGTCAATATTTCAAATGGCCCACCCCGGAAGAACAAGAAAACTGGATTAAAGCCATCGTGCAAACCGGAGCCAGGGCCCAGCGCGTCTACGTGCTTTCAGTGCAACAGGAGAACGACGAAGCCTGTGAACGAGAAACGCATATCCTGGCTCCCGCTACGCCAGGCGGCATGCCGCGCCTGAACGAAAAGGCGATGGTGGTTTACGACAACATGATTGCCGAGGCCGATAAACAGGGCCTGCGCCTGATTCTGCCGTTTATCGATCACTGGTGGTGGTGGGGTGGTCGCGAACAGCTCGCGGCTTTTTACCATGAAAAACCTGAAGATTTTTACAACACGCGCAGTAAAACCTACCAGGCGTATCTCGATATCATTCGCCAGGTGATCACCCGCACGAATACGCTTACCGGACGTACCTACTCCGAGGAAAAAGCCATTATGGCCTGGGAGACCGGCAATGAACTGGAAGACACAAATGCGGAATTCCTGAAGCAGACGGCAGCGTGGATTAAGAAAATGGCTCCGCACCAACTGGTGGTTGACGGTACCTATAAAAAAATCAACGACTTCTCTGTGAACGATCCCAACGTGGATATCGTCAGCAACCATTACTACACCAACGCCGGAAACAATCACCCGGAACAGGTGAAAAAGGATCTGGAGGCCATCGGCGGTAAGAAAGTGTACCTGGTGGGTGAGTTCGGGTTGCTTGATAGCAACGCGTTGAACAACATCATGCAATCGATCGTTCATACCGACGTTAACGGCGCAAAAGCCGCAGGGGGGTTCATCTGGGGTTTTCGTGGACACCGTCACGACGGCGGTTTCTATTGGCATAAAGAGTACACCGGCCACTACAGCTACCATCTGCCGGGCTTCCCGGAAGGGGATGCCAATCAGGAAACGGAGATCGTCAACCTGGTGCGCAAAGCGGCCGCGCAGATCGCGGGGCAGGAAAAAATGGCCCCGCTCCCCGTACCGGATGCGCCGAAACTACGTGAAACCACTTCGCCGTTCGCCATCAACTGGATGGGTGCCGCTGTTGGTCGCAGTTACGACGTTGAACGTGCGGAGTCGAAAGACGGCCCGTGGCAAGTCGTAGGACATAATATTTCCGACGGTGTTCAGGAATGGAATCCAGAAACGATGGATCTCTTCCGCGACGACTACACGTCGTTGACGTTGGGCAAAACTTACTTCTACCGCGTCATTGCTAAAAATGAAACCGGGCAATCGGCACCGTCTAACGTTATCAGCGTCACCCATACGCAGAAAAACAAGGCGCCGGTCATTACGCTTGAGGAAACTGCCACCGCCGCACAGCACAGCGGGCTTAGCCTCAATGCGCGCTGGCAGGACGACAATCTGCCGTCACGAAAAGTGAGCGAAAAGTGGACCAGCACGGGCAAAAAACAGGCGCATTTTTGCGATGCCAACAAGGCCTCCACCCGCGCCTGGTTCCCAACACCCGGTACCTACCAGCTGACCTTCACTGCCGACGATGGCCTACTGAAAAGCAGCAAAACGTTGACCGTCAACGTCACCGAAGCCACCGCGAAAGCACCTGCCGATTTCTGCCGCTTTGACAGTCAGCTACAGGGTCTGGAGCAAAGCCAGAAAACGGTGATCAAGAGCGCGGACAATGAATTGGCAACCGGCGAAGATGGTTTCCTGGGACCGTTTGCCAATGATGGCGATAAAGCGAGCTGGAAGATTGCGGCACCGTGGGACGGCAACTACCTACTTCACCTCGATTTCAATGCTAAATGGGGTGGAAAGAAGAACTCGGTGCAGATTAACGGCGATAAACCTATCCAGATTGAATTTCCGCAAACTGACGAGCACGGCCAGCGGATGACGATTCCGGTCTATCTCAAGCAGGGTGAAAACACCATCAGCGTGGGGAAATACGCCGGTGACTGGGGCTATATCTTTATCAAGTCCATTCAGGTGAATGCAGAGTAGTGCTTTTCTGCGCCGCTAACGGCGCAGTTTTTTGTTTTTATTCAGGAGATTAAATGACCACGTACGCGTTTCCAAACCATTTCCTCTGGGGCGCCGCCGCCTCTGGCCCGCAAACCGAAGGCGCAGAGGGTAAACCTCACCGTTCCATCTGGGACAGCTGGCACGCCGCGCAGCCGGAGCGCTTTTACCGGGGAATCGGCCCTGAGACGGTCTGCAATACGCTGCACCGTTACAAAGAAGATGTCGCCCTGATGAAGCACATCGGCTTTAACTCATTCCGCACCTCTATTCAGTGGTCGCGGCTGATCGACGATCTGGAAACCGGCGAGCCGAACGCCGAGGCCGTCCGCTTCTATAACGACTATTTTGACGAAATGATCGCTAACGGCATCGAACCGATGGTTAACCTCTACCATTTTGATATGCCGGAAGAGTTGCAAAATCGCTACGGCGGCTTCGAGTCAAAACACGTGACCGATCTGTTCGCCCGTTTTGCCGCCACGGCGTTTCGCCTGTTCGGCCATAAAATCAAATACTGGATAACCTTCAACGAGCCGATTGTGCCGGTGGAAGGCGGCTATCTGTATGACTTCCACTATCCGTGCAAAAAAGACGGCAAGCTGGCGGCGCAGGTGGCGTTTAACATTATGCTGGCGCACGCCAAAGCGGTGCAGTGCTATCGTGAGCAGGCGCTGACGGGCGAGATTGGCGTGGTGCTCAACCTGACGCCGTCCTATACCCGCAACGACTCGGCGGAAGATAAAAAAGCGGCGTGGTACGCCGACCTGCTGTTTAACCGCAGCTTCCTCGACCCGCTGGTGAAGCACCAGTTTCCGAAAGAGCTGTGCGAGCTGCTGGCGCTGCATCAGTGCCTGCCGGAGACCACCAAAGAAGAGGTCTCGTTGATTACCGGCTCGCATATAGACTTCCTCGGCGTGAACTACTACGTGCCGCGCCGCGTGCAGGCGCGCGAAACGCCGTACACCCTCGACTACTTCACACCGGAGTTCTACTTCGAAAACTACGTTGACCCGAACGGCCGCTTTAACCCGTATCGCGACAACAACGAAATTCATCCGCAGGCGATCTACGACATTGCCACCAATATTCGCGATAATTACGGCAATATTAAGTGGTATCTCGCCGAAATTGGCATCGCGATGGATCTGCAATCCGAAGGCCCGGTCCAGGAGGATGGTGTGATTGACGATGGCTTCCGCATCGCGTTAATGGAAGAGCATTTGGTGCAGCTACACCGCGCGATCGCCGACGGCGCAAACTGCTTCGGCGTACATCAGTGGACGTTTATCGACAACTGGTCGTGGCTCAACTCGTTCAAACGCCGCTACGGGTTCTACCGCCTCGACCTTGAAACCGGCGAGCGGCAGATTAAGCGCAACGGGCTGTGGTTTAAAGCGCTGGCGCAGAGTAATCAGTTTACCCTCGAATAACGCCGTTTACCCGGTAGGCCGGATAAGGCGTTTACGCCGCCATCCGGCAATGTGCCGCATCGTGCCCGATGGCGCTACGCTTATCGGGCCTACGCTTATACCGGGCCAATCCCCTGCAACAGCACCGCCAGCGCGTTGCCGACGATCAGCTCCGGCGTCAGCATCGCCAGCCGCTCGTCTTTACGCATCCGAGAAAACGGCACCAGCACCAGACTTAACAGGGTGGTAAACAACAGCTCCGCCGAAAGATGCGGGTTGACCTTCCCTTCCTCCTGCCAGCGTTTCACCATCGCTAACGTCGCCTGATACTTCTCATCGCCAAAACGCGCGTGAAGATGCTGGCGCAATACCGGCATCTCGCCGATCACTTCCTGCATCCACAGCGGGGCGAACCACTCGTACTGCGCTGCAAGTGTCGCCAGTTTCTTGACCATTTCAGTCAACGCTTGCACCGGTTCGTCAGGATAATCGCCAAACACACCGCCAATTTCGGCACGCAGCGGTAAAAATCGCTCTTCGATCATCACATCAAGCAGTTGCTCTCGTGAATTAAAGTAGTAGTGCAGCATCGCTGGCGTGACCCCCGCTTCGCGGGCGATCGCATTGAGCGACGTGCGCGCAACACCTTGCTGGGAAAACAGCTGCAAAGCAATATCTATCAGCTGTTCACGCTTGTCGGCATCAGGCTTGCTGCCGCGCGGACGACCCGGTCTACGCGGTTTAAGGTTATCTTTTTGTGCTGGCATAGAAACGGGATCCCTTGACCTCTTCACGATCTTCAATAAATATTAATTATGCATTTAATTAATTTCAAGTGAGAACAGGATGGCGTCCGATATGACGACAAATACGCAGCCACAGCAGGCTGGCGTGACCTCAATTCGTCTGCTGTTCAGCGCACTGCTGCTGGTCATGCTGCTTTCTGCGCTCGACCAGACCATCGTCTCAACCGCGCTACCGACCATTGTCGGCGAGCTGGGTGGCCTCGACAAGCTCTCGTGGGTCGTGACGGCCTATATCCTCACCTCCACCATCGTGGTGCCGCTGTACGGCAAATTCGGCGATCTGTTTGGCCGCAAGCGGATGCTGCAAATCTCGATTCTGCTGTTCCTCGCCGGCTCGGCGCTGTGCGGTCTGGCGCAGAACATGACCCAACTGGTGCTAATGCGGGCGCTGCAAGGGCTTGGCGGCGGCGGGCTGATGGTGATCAGCATGGCGGCGGTGGCCGATGTTATTCCTCCCGCCGAACGTGGCCGCTACCAGGGGTTATTCGGCGGCGTATTTGGTCTGGCGACGGTGATTGGCCCGCTGATCGGCGGCTTTATCGTGCAACACGCTTCCTGGCGCTGGATCTTCTACATCAACCTGCCGCTGGGGCTCTTTGCGCTGTTTGTCATCGGCGCGGTATTCCACGCCAGCAACACACGCCGCCAGCACCAGATTGACTGGCTGGGGGCGATTTACCTGACCCTGGCGCTGGTGTGCATCATTCTGTTCACCACCGAAGGCGGCACGGTACGCGAATGGAGCGACCCGCAGCTGTGGTGCATTCTGGCCTTTGGTCTGGTGGGTATCGCCGGGTTTATCTATGAGGAGCGGCTGGCGTTTGAGCCGATTATTCCGCTTTCGTTGTTCCGCAACCGTAGCTTCCTGCTGTGCAGCCTGATCGGGTTTATCATCGGTATGTCGCTGTTCGGCTCAGTGACCTTTCTGCCTCTATATCTACAGGTGGTGAAAAACGCCACGCCGACGGAGGCCGGGCTACAGCTGATTCCCCTGATGGGCGGGCTGCTGCTGACTTCGATCATCAGCGGACGCGCCATTAGCCGCACCGGGAAATACCGCATCTACCCGATTGTCGGGACGCTGATGGGCTTTGTCGGGATGGTGCTGCTGACGCGCATTACCATTACCTCGCCAACCTGGCAGCTGTATCTGTTTACCGGCGTGCTGGGGATGGGGCTTGGGATGGTGATGCAGGTGCTGGTGCTGGCGGTGCAGAACACCGTGGCGGCGAACCTTTATGGCGTGGCGACCTCCGGGGTGACGCTGTTCCGCTCCATTGGTGGCTCCATCGGCGTGGCGCTGTTTGGCGCGGTGTTTACCTCGGTGCTGCAATCACGGCTGACCAGCCTGTTACCGGAAGGGGCGACGATTCCGCAGGGGATGAACCCGGTGGCGATTCATAAGCTTCCCGAGGCCATTCGCAGCGATTATCTCATCGCCTTTGGCTCGGCAATTCACGCGGCGTTCATTATGGCGGCCTGCATTATGGTGGTGGCGTTTGTGCTGTCGTGGCTGCTGAAAGAAGCGCCGCTGAAAACGCGACACGCGTAGAACCGTGCCGGATGGCGCTGCGCTTATCCGGCCTACTCCAATCTGGAGCCGCCATTCGGCAACTCTTACTCCAATCTGTAGGCCGGATAAGGCGGAGCCGCCATCCGGCATCCCTTAAAGCGCCTTCGTCAAATAGTGGCGCGCCATCCCCGCCAGCGGGAAATCTTCCAGCGTCTTCACCAGTTGGTAGCCCTGTTTTTGATAAAACGGCAGCGCCTGGAAGCTGATGGTGTCGACCAACGCATGCAAACAGCCTTTCTCCCGGGCAAGCGCCTCCGCACGTCTGATAAGCTCACTGCCCACACCGTCACCGCGCGTCGTTTCACACACCCACAGATAGTCGATGCTGAGCCAGTCGCCTTTGCGCTGGCCAATCAGGCCGCCGCGCATCACATCCTGCTCGTCGCGCAGATAAACGCAAATATCGCCCCACCCGGAGGCATCAATAAACTGGCGGTTGTACGCCCGCAGCCCGGTAAGCAATTCTTCTTTATCTTCCTGCGTAATAATTTCTTTAATCACAAAAGGCATATTTATTCCTTATTTTTATTGGCCGACCTGATTAATTTCACAAAAAAACCTTTTTTTCTCCATTCTTTTTTGCACAACGTAAAAAGAAAAAATCCGTATTAGAAAATGCTTTTCATCGGACGCTTGCGACGTATAATGAGCGAAAAATGAGAACGATCATTCTCACTATCAAATTTTTTCGGAGACATGCATGACCAGCAAGCTGGAGGCCAGGCAAAAAGCCCGCCAGGATGAGATCATCGCCGCTGCCCGCCGCTGCTTTCGCAACAGCGGCTTTCACGCAGCCAGCATGTCGCAAATTGCCGCCGAAGCGAAGCTGAGCGTCGGTCAAATCTACCGTTATTTCAGTAACAAAGATGCCATTATTGAACAGATGATCCGCCGGATTATCGACCATCGTATCGCCGAGATGGAAGGCAAAACCCAAACTCATCTGATGCCACACATGCTGGCCTGGCGCATGACGCTGAGCGAAGATGACGATGCGTTAATGCTGGAAATGGCCGCTGAAGCGACCCGTAACCCGCAGGTGGCGGTCTGGCTGAAAGAGGCCGATGCGCGCATGTTCAATACCGCCTGCGAACACCTGCGTCAGACCTACCCGCACCTCAGCGAAAGCCGTATTCGCTGCTGCGTCGAGGTGATGGCGGTGATGGTGGAAGGGACGATTTACCGTCGTCAAATTCCCCAACAGGCCGCCGCAGAGGAAATGGAAATAACGTATCAGAACATTATCAGGATGCTCGTATCGGTTTAGCCATTCTCTTTCTAAACGTCAGGATATTTATTTCATCGTCGCCGTAATCCGGCGGCGTAGGCTTTTTTAGCCACAATGACTCTCTTATTTACCGAACGGGGTTAACACCATTCCCCTCCCGAAAATTGCAAAAGGAGCTTTCATGCCGCGTGTTTCCCTTTCATGGGTCGTGGTGCTGGGCCTGCTTTCCGCCATTGGCCCACTCTGTACCGATTTTTACCTCCCGGCGCTGCCGGAAATCACCGAGCAGCTCAGCGCGACCGGCACGCAAACCCAGCTGTCCCTCACCGCTGCGCTGCTCGGTCTTGGCCTCGGCCAGATGTTCTTTGGCCCGCTGAGCGACCGGATCGGCCGCCGCAAACCGCTGGCATTGTCGCTGCTGCTGTTTATCTTCTCTTCCGCGATGTGCGCCGTCACTCAGGATATCCACCTGTTGATCGCCTGGCGTTTCCTGCAAGGTTTCGCCGGGGCTGGCGGCTCGGTGCTATCGCGCTCAATCGCCCGTGACCGTTATCAGGGAACCCTGCTCACCCAGTTTTTTGCCCTGTTGATGACCGTCAACGGCATCGCCCCGGTGCTCTCCCCGGTACTCGGCGGCTACATCATTACCGCCTTCGACTGGCGCATTCTGTTCTGGACGATGGCCGCTATTGGCGTCGTGCTGCTGGTGTTAAGCCTGACGGTGCTCCATGAAACGCTGCCGGCCCAAAGCGCCAGCACCGCGCAGCAGCCAAAGGGAACGCCGGTACTGAAGAACCGCCGCTTTATGCGTTACTGCCTGATTCAGGCTTTTATGATGGCCGGGCTGTTCTCCTACATCGGTTCCTCGTCGTTCGTCATTCAGAGCGAGTACGGCATGAGCGCCATGCAGTTCAGTCTGCTGTTTGGCCTGAACGGTATCGGGCTGATCATCGCCGCGCTCATTTTCTCGAAACTGGCACGCCGCGTGGCCGCTGAAACGCTACTCCGCCGCGGCCTGCTGCTGGCGGTGCTGTGCGCGGCGGTGACGCTGCTGTTGGCCTGGTCCCAGCAGCCGATTCTGGCGTTGGTCGGTCTGTTCTTTACGGTATCGTTTATGAGCGGGATCAGTACCGTTTCCGGCGCCGAAGCGATGAGCGCCGTCAGCAGCGCGCAGTCGGGCACCGCGTCGGCGTTAATGGGTACGCTAATGTTCGTCTGCGGCGGCATCGCCGCTCCGTTGTCCGGGTTAGGTGGCGAATCCATGCTGAAAATGAGCCTCGCGATGACCATTTCCTATGCTATTGCCCTGTTTTTCGGTCTGCTTAAGCCGCGCACCGTGCGCTAAAAACCCCTGCGGTAATAAAATATTCCATCTTTATTACCGCACTCCTCCGCGCCACAGCTATAAATACCGCATTACCTCACGCGTCTAATCGTGATAACCTTCACATGAATGGAATAATTAATTCCTTATACTGCTCGCCACTGTGAATGATGAGGTTTCCTATGAATATCGACCTGAGCAAATTGCTGACTGAACGGCGCAACGCGAACAGCGCCAACATTGACACCCTCTCCACCGAAGAGATGCTGACGGTCATTAACAATGAAGATCAGCAGGTTGCTCACGCCATCACGCCGTATATTCCGCAAATTGCACAGCTGGTTGACAGCGTCGCCAACGCGTTCCGTCACGGCGGCCGTCTGATTTACATCGGCGCGGGCACCTCCGGGCGTCTGGGCATTCTCGACGCCAGCGAATGCCCACCCACTTTTGGTACCCGTCCGGAACAAGTTGTCGGCCTGATCGCCGGCGGCCATACCGCCATTCTGAAAGCCGTTGAAAACGTCGAAGACAATGCCGCGCAAGGGGCTGAAGATTTACAGGCGCTGGGCTTTAACCAACATGACGTTCTGGTCGGCATTGCCGCCAGCGGCCGTACGCCTTACGTGCTGGGCGCAATGGCCTACGCCCACCAGCAAAACGCGCTGGTCGCGATCGTCAGCTGCAATCCGCACGGCGAAATGGCGCAGCGCGCCGACATCGCCATTACACCGGTTGTCGGCCCGGAAGTGGTGACCGGCTCTACCCGCCTGAAGGCCGGAACCGCACAGAAGCTGGTGCTGAACATGATCACCACCGGAGCGATGATCCGCAGCGGCAAGGTCTACAGCAACCTGATGGTCGACGTTGAAGCCACCAATGCCAAGCTGATTGAACGGCAGATTTCCATCGTGATGGAAGCCACCGAGTGCGATCGCCCAACCGCACAGGCGGCGCTGGATGCCTGTGGCCGCCACTGTAAAACCGCCATCGTGATGGTGCTGGCTAACCTGAGCGCAGAAGCAGCCAAACAGCTGCTGGCAGACAACGGCGGCTTTATCCGCAAGGCGCTGCAACACTAATCCATCACACTGGGGATTTCATAGAATGGCAAAAATAAATAAAGAGATGATAGCCCGCATTCTTACCCTGGTTGGCGGAGCGCCAAACGTGGTGCAGGCGGGGAACTGTATGACTCGCCTGCGCTTAACGCTGCGCGATGAAGCGCGCGCCGATGTCGCCGCCATTCGCCAGGTGGAAGGCGTGATGGGCGTGGTGGTCAGCAACGAACAATTCCAGGTTATCCTCGGTCCGGGCAAAGCACAAACCGCTTCGGAGATCATGAACCTGCTGCTGGAAGAAGCACCGCTGGCGCAGGCAGACGAGGCTGAATCCAGCGCCTCGCTGGCCGATATTGCCAGCGCCAAAAAGCAGGAGCTAAAGGGCAAACAAACCAGTAGCGTGCAGAAATTCCTCGCGAAGTTCGCCACCATCTTTACGCCGCTGATCCCCGGTTTTATCGCCGTCGGTCTGCTGCTGGGGTTCGCCACGCTCGCCGAACAGCTGTTCGTGCTGGAGAACGCTCATCCGAACGCCACGCTGGTTGATGTCATCAGCTACATGAAGGTGTTCAGTAAAGGCATGTTCACCTTCCTGAGTATTCTCATCGGCTATAACGCGCAGAAAGCGTTCGGCGGATCCGGCGTGAACGGGGCGATTATCGCCGCGCTGTTTATCCTCGGCTATGACCCGAAAGCGGCGGTCGGCTTCTATTCCGGCATCTCCGACTTCTTCGGCCACACCATTGACCCCCGCGGCAACATCATCGGCGTGCTGATTGCCTCAATCATCGGCGCGTGGGTGGAAAAACAGGTACGCCGCGTTATGCCGGCCAACCTCGACATGATCCTCACGTCGGCCGTCACGCTGCTGATTATGGGGGCGGTGACCTTTGTGGTGATTATGCCTATCGGCGGTTACCTGTTTACCGGCATGTCGTGGCTATTCCTGCACCTTAACGGTAACCCGTTTGGTTCGGCGGTACTGGCGGGGCTGTTCCTGCTGGCGGTGATGTTTGGTGTGCACCAGGGTTTTGTACCGGTCTACTTCGCGCTGATGGAAGCCCAGGGCTTCAACTCACTGTTCACCATTCTGGCCATGGCAGGCGCGGGTCAGGTCGGTGCAGCACTGGCGCTTTACTATCGCGCGAAGCAGGGCTCGCTGCTGCGCACGCAGATTAAAGGGGCCATCATCCCCGGCCTGCTCGGCGTCGGCGAACCGCTGATCTACGGCGTCACCCTGCCGCGCATGAAGCCGTTTGTCACCGCCTGTCTCGGCGGCGCCTGCGGCGGCTTCTTTATCGGTCTGGTGGCCTGGATGGGGCTGCCGGTTGGTCTGAACACGGTCTTCGGCCCCTCTGGCCTGGTCGCACTGCCGCTGATGACCTCGGGCAGCGGCATCTACGCGGGGATGGCGGTTTACGCAGCAGGGCTTGCCGTCGCCTACTTCGGCGGTTTCCTGTTGACCTGGCTTTTTGGCAGCAAAAACGTCGATCTCAGCTAACCCATTTGCCCCCGGCGCACCGCTGGGGGCACGCTTCCCGCCATGCTATGATGCCCGTCAGAACAAAATAATATGACAGGGTTGAGGAAAATGGGTGCCACCAGAAAAGGGATGCTTAACGTTTTAATTGCCGCAATATTGTGGGGAAGTTCCGGCGTTTGCGCGCAGTACATCATGGAACACAGTCAGATGGGCTCACCCTTTCTGACCATGATCCGCCTGCTTTCCGGCGGTTTTATTCTGCTGACGTTCTCTTTCCTGCACGGCGACGGCATCTTCCGTATCCTGAAAAACCGCAAAGACGCGATAAGTCTGCTGATTTTCTCGCTGGTCGGTGCGATGACCGTTCAGCTCACTTTCCTGATGGCGATTGAAAAATCCAACGCCGCAACCGCCACCGTTTTACAGTTCCTGTCACCCACGATTATCGTGGCGTGGTTTGCCATCATGCGTAAAGCGCGGCCAGGCCGCTTCGTCTTTGCCGCTATCGCCACCTCGCTTATTGGTACTTTCTTGCTGGTCACCCACGGCGACCCGACGTCGCTCTCGATCTCCGGCGCGGCGCTGTTCTGGGGGATCGCCTCGGCCTTCGCCGCCGCGTTCTACACCACCTATCCGTCAACGTTGATTGCCCGTTACGGCACGCTGCCGATTGTCGGCTGGAGCATGCTCCTTGGCGGCGCGATGCTGCTGCCGTTCTACGCCGGGCAGGGTACCCACATCGTGATTACCGGTAACCTGCTGCTGGCCTTTTTCTATCTGGTAGTGATTGGCACCTCCCTGACTTTCAGCCTGTACCTGAAGGGCGCACAGATGATTGGCGGGCCGAAAGCCAGCATCCTCAGCTGCGCCGAACCGCTGAGCAGCGCGTTTCTGTCGCTGCTGCTGCTCGGGATCAGCTTCACCCTGCCGGACTGGTTAGGCACGCTGCTGATTTTATCCTCGGTGATACTGATTTCGCTGGACTCACGCCGTCGGGTAAAAACGGTATAGCGGGATTCCAGCTATAGTTAATTCACCGTATGAACATAAGGATATCCGTCATGAAAAAGATCTGTCTCGCTGCCTGCCTGATGCTGCCAGCAGTCGCGTTTTCCGCACCGCTCGAAGGGCTGAAGTTCGAACAACAAAAACAGCAGGTGGTGAAGGACGTGAAGCAAAACTGCCCGACAAACAGCGGGCTGAGCGATACGCAGTTTGCCAATCGCGTGCTGGAGTCGGCTGAGAATAAAACCGCGGTGCAGAGCGCCACGCGAGCGTTGGATAAGAACGATCGCGCGGCCTATGAGAAGGCGATAAAAACGATTCAGTGCCCCACCCAGAAATAGCAATACGCAATCGTAGGCCGGATAAGGCGGAGCCGCCATCCGGCAACGTGTGCACCACGCCTGATGGCGGCTACGCTTGTCAGGCCCACCTTCCCTCTCTTGCACCACTTGTTCAATTGATGCTCATTTCATCCTCAAACGACAATTTTCTGTGACCCAGGACGAAATAATTAGTCTCATAAGCATAAGAAATTGATGGGTATCACACTTCTAGCTTTTATGAATAGAAACCGGTTTCAGTTTCATATCAAATCACAATCGCAATAACTTTTTACATTTCGAGGATAGGCATCAATGTACAAGATTATGCTCCGCCGCTGAATTCCACAGCGTGCGTAAAAGATTTTAAAATGAACTTTCGTTATCACTCTTGATTGAGCGATCAATTATTTTTGATGCTAAATCTGGTGGTCACGCATGTTATTTACATGTTGGTCAATGAGACCATGCATTAACCTTTGCTGCGCGTTTAAAAGACGCTCAACAATGAAATAAAAGAATAAAAAAATACCATCGACTGCACCATAAGTCGGAACCATTAGTGAAGTCAGGCAAATTTAACATTAAGCATTGATATATTATTTCCGACCTCTTTTTATCATGACTTTAAATAGTTAGAGGATATTATTATGGTTAGGTTAGAGGACGCGGTAATGGAAATAATCATTAACGCGGGCCAGTCCAGATCGCTGTGCTTCGCAGCGCTGCACGCCGCGCGTCAGGGTGAAATGGAGGAAGCCAAAAATCTCCTGCGGGAAGCCGATGGCTATGCCCGCCAGGCGCACCATATGCAAACAAAGCTTATTGAGCAAGATGCAGGTGACGCGCGTCAGCCCATGACCTTAATTATGGTACACGCGCAGGATCATTTAATGAATTCCCTGCTGGCACGTGAACTATCGGAAGAGATAATTCATCTTTACCAACGTTAATATTTAGGCTTTCTGACTACGGAGATATTGATTACGCTAATTATTTAACTGTACCCCTACGATATTAAAAATAAAATCAGCTTGTTTTGGTGGCGTCTTTTATATTTACACCGAAACGGGATGGTTATTGTCTGAGAATATAATTAATTAATTTGAGATAACCATGAAAACTGTAAAAAAACTTCCTTTAGCTATGGCGGTTATTGCCGCACTTTGCCCTCTTTCCTCTGTAATGGCACAAGAATTTACTCAGGAACAAATCGACGCCATTGTGGCCAAAGCCGTCGATAAAGCACTGGCGGATCGTCAGGCCAAAATGGACGCTGCTGCCGCGAAGAAAGTGGATCTGGAAACCAACCCGCAAACCGCGGCGGCGACGCCGGATATGGCGGTACCGTTCGGCCTGAAGTTCAGCGGCTACGCGCGCTACGGCGCGCATTTCCAGGCGGGCGATCAGAAATACGTCGGCGTGGACGGCTCTTATAACGGCGCCTCGGCGATCGGTCGTCTGGGTAACGAAGGCAACGGCGGCGAATTCCAGCTCACCAAGGCCTTCAAGAGCGAAAAAGGCGCGATCTGGGACATCAACGTGATGTTCGACCACTGGAGCGACGAAGTGAACCTGAAAAAGGCCTACGTCGGCGTGACCAACGTGCTGGAATCCAACCCGAACGCCTATATCTGGGCCGGTCGTGACTTCCACCAGCGTCCGCAACAGGGTATCAACGACTACTTCTGGATGAACCACGACGGTCAGGGCGCCGGGGTGAAAAACTTTGACGTCGGCGGCGTGCAGTTCGACGTGGCCACGGTGGCTCAGGTGAAATCCTGTAGCCCGGAAGTGATGGCCGATGAGTCGAACCCGTCGCGCATCACCTGTACCGGTAACTCCGATACCGGTGACGACGGCCACTACGCGCTGACCACCAAAACCCACAACATCAAAGCGGGCCCGATCGATGTTGAGGTGTACGCCAACTACGGCTTCGACTCCAAAGCGGTGGATAACGACAAGCAGCTCGATGCCTGGCAGGGCGGCCTGCTGTTAAGCCATACCAACAGCGATGACAGCGGCGTGAACAAGGTTATCCTGCGCTACTCGGATAACTCGGATAACAGCGTGTTCAACAAAACCGACGGTCTGACCGCTATCTACGCTAGCTTCGAGGGTAACTACAAGTTCACCCAGCAGGCGCAGGTGGAATACCTGCTGGCGTTCCACGACTACGACAACAGCAAAGACAACACCGACAACCGTAAAAACTACGGCGCGATTGTGCGTCCGATGTACTTCTGGAACGACGTGCACTCCACCTGGCTGGAAGCGGGTTACCAGCGTGTTGATTACGACAAAGGCGGTGACAACCACGGCTGGAAGCTGACGCTGTCGCAGAACATCGCGATCGGCATGGGCCCGGAATTCCGCCCGATGCTGCGCTTCTACGTGACCGGCGGTCAGGTTGATAACAAGCGTACGGCGAAGGTGAACGGTACCGACGACCAGCAGCTGGATTCACTGAACTTCGGCGGTATGTTCGAGGCGTGGTTCTAAGGGTCGAACGACATTGATGCCGGGTGGCGGCGATGCCCTACCCGGCCTACCGTTTTATTTCTGCCCCAACCGTTTTGCAATGCGCTCCAGCTTCATCATCAGCAGCAGCGTAATGGCCACCAGCACAATGGTCAGCGCCGCGCCGTCGGCGATATTTCCACGGTCGGTCAGGCTAAAGATAGCCACCGGCAGCGTCGTCCAGCCCGGCGGATAAATCATCATCGTCGCGCCCAACTCCCCCATGGAGAGCGATAAACTCAGCGCCAGCGCTGACACCATCCACGGCATCAATAACGGCAACGTCACGTGACGCAGACGATACCAGGGCGATGCCCCCAGACTCGACGCGACGTTTTCAATATCGACGGAAATGCGCGCCAGTCCGGTCGACACGTTACTGAAGGTAAAGGCGGAAATCAGCACAAAGTGCGCTGTCAGCACAATCCACAGGGTGCCGTTCATTTGCAATGGCCCCTGGCTGAAAGCAACCAGAATGCCCAGGCCCACGGACACTGACGGAATCGCACTCGGCAGATAGAACACCATACTTAACCATTTCTGCGTTTTCACCCCATATTGACGCAGCGCCAGCGCCGCCCAAACGCCGCAAAGCAGCGCAAACAGGCTGGCGCAAAAGCCAATCGTGAGGCTGGCAAGTAGGGCATCCCATGCCGCACCGTGCAGAGCGTTAACAAAGTGGTTCAGCGTGAAGCCACTCGGCAGAATACCGTTCCACTGCTGGCTAAGGCTGGACATCAGAATCACCGCCAGCGGCAGGAAAAAAAACACGATAAACAGTGCGCTAGCCACAACGCCCGCCGCTGCGCGTCCTTTCGGTGACCAAATTAGCATGGCTAGCTCCTTACGCCGGTACGCGATGCCGCCAGGCGATAGAGGGAGAACAGCCCCAGCGACAAGACAATGTTAATCAACGCAATCATGCAGGCGACCGTATAGTCGGACTCCAGAATCGCTTTGCTATAAACCATCATCGGCAGGGTGTTAACCCCTTTCGCGCCAATAAACAGTACGATGCCGAACTCGTTAGTGGTCAACAGCAGGCACAGGCTGCCGCCAGCCATCAGCGCCGGTAGCGCCGCCGGGAAAATCACCTGCCCAATCACCCGTAAAGGGTGAGCCCCCAGAATGCTGGCCGCCTCTAGCTGGCTTTTATCAATTTGCCGCAGCGCGGCCATCAGCGGCCGCATCACCAGCGGAGTGAACACCGTGATCTCCGCCAGAATGACGCCCTGCATCGAGTAGAGAAAATCCACCGGCGGTAGCTCAAAGGCAAACAGGCTCATCAGCGTACCGTTGAGCAGACCCGCAGACCCATAAATAAAGGTGAACGCCAGCGTAATCAGGAAGGTCGGCAGCGCAATAAAAGTATCGACGACCCGACCAATCAACTCGCTGCCGGGGAAAGGAATAAACACCAGAATCAGCGACATCACGCTGCCCAGCAGCAGGCAACCGGCGGTGGCGAAAAAGGCGATTTGCAACGTGTTCAGCAACGCGCCGACAAAGCGTTTCGAGTCGACCACCTGCCAGAAGGTCTCGAGCCCGATCTCGCCATTGGCGCCGCGTAGCGCCTGTTCAACGATGAGTGACAGAGGCCAGAAAAACAGCATCGCCAGCACCAGCAACGGGAGCAGCAGCCACAGCAGCGGGCGTAGGTTAATCGCCGGTTTTTCCAGGGGTAAAATGAGTGACATGGTTATACCTCAATCAGGACCGCATCATCCGGTTCAAACCACAGCGCCAGCTTGTCGCCAACGCGCGGCAGCGGATTGACATGCGTCAACACCATCCGCACCGTTTCGCCAGCAACGTCACACAGCAGATGGGTTAAATCGCCCTGCCAATGCACCGATTGCAGTGTGGCGTTGAAGCGGTTGCTGTAAGCCGAACGCGGCGTCAGGCTGAGGTGCTGAGGACGAATGCACAGCAGTTTGTTGTAGCCGTGGTGGCTGCCCTGGCTGAACGCGCGAATCACCGCACCGCCGCAGCTGACGTCCACCAGCCCCGGAACCTCCGCTATCCCCAGCGCGGTGGCGGAGAGAATATTGGCGCGGCCTAAGAATTCGGCGGCAAAACGATTGGGCGGATGCTGATATAGCGCGCGGGTTTCGCCATGAGCAATCAGCGAGCCATCTTTCATAATGCCGATTTTATCGGCCAGGGTGAGCGCTTCCGTTTGATCGTGGGTGACGTAGAGAATAGTGAGTTCCGGCAGCTCACGGTGAAGACGGGCGATTTCTTCCACCATATTATGGCGAATCTGTGCGTCCAGCGCTGACAGTGGTTCATCCAGCAACAGCACGCGCGGGCGCACGGCAATCGCGCGGGCGATGGCCACGCGTTGCTGCTGGCCGCCGGAAAGTTGATGCGGATAGCGGGTGGCGTAATCACTCATGCCAACCGTTTTCAGCGCCTGCGTGACACGCTCATTCATTAGCGCCTTCGGCTGCTTCTGCGCACGCAGGCCAAAAGCGACGTTGTCTTCCACTTTCAGATGCGGGAATAATGCGTAGTTCTGCACCACCATCGCCAGCCCGCGTTTGTAGGGTGGCTGGTGGGTGACGTCCGTATCGCCAATCAGAATACGACCGCCAGCAGGTTGCACAAAGCCCGCCACCGCACGCAGCACCGTCGTTTTTCCGGATCCTGATGGGCCAATCAGCGCCAGCACTTCGCCAGGTTCAATCGTCAAAGAGAGCGGTTTAAGCACCACGTTGCCGTGATACGCAACACGCAGCGAGTCGAGGACTATCCCCGATGTCCCCTGCGATGCAGGGGCGTGAACGGCGGTCGTTTTCATCAGCATCAGGCTTACTCGCTTTCGGTCACTTTGTGCCAACGGCTAATATCTGCCGACAGCGAAACGGCTACATCATCCCAGTTTGGCTGCCAGCTCTGCACGCCTTCCAACGCGGCAGTGGCGGCCTTGTAATGTTCGTCGCCCGGCGTCACGTCGCTGCGTACCGGCATTCCCCAGGAGAGTTCGCTGACGCGAGTCTGCGCTTCTTTACTCAGCAGGAAGTTAATCAGCTTTTTACCATTTTCACTCTGCGGCGCCCCCTGGACCAAGCCAATGACATAAGGGATGGCCAGCGCGCTGCGCTCGCCTTTGTCGTTGGCCGGCCAGAAGATTTTCACGTTCGGGTTACGTTCCATCTGCGCGAGGTTCATTTGCAGGTCGCCGTTAGCGACGTAGATTTCACCTTTATTGACCAGCGCGGTTAGCTTACCGGTAGAGGCAGATGGCCCGACGTTATTGGCCTGCAGCTTGCCGAGATACGCAAAACCGGCCTCCTTGCTGCCGAAGCTGTGGAAAGCCTGCAGCATCACCGCCGTGCCGTCAGCGGCCTGACCTGGCGTGGAGTACTGGAGTTTATTTTTGAATTTACCGTCAAGCAGATCCTGCCAGCTCGCCGGGGCCGTTTTCAGCAGCTTGCCGTTGTAGATAAAGCTCAGATAGTTCTTTACCAGCGGTGAATAAAGGTTGTTGGCATCGGGGATAGCCTCTGCGGCATCGGTGTTAAAGGTCGCCAGCAGCTTTTCGGCGGCGGCGCGCTGAATGAATGGCGGTGCGGTAACCAGCACATCGGCCTGCGGATTCGTGCGCTCTTTTGCCAGACGTTCCACTACCACGCCACCACCGCCTTCAACATAGCGTACGGTAATGCCGGTCGCTTTGGTGAATGCGTCAAACTGCACCTGATACCAGCTGTTATCGCCATCGTGCAGCCCGTCGATCGAGTACACCGTGACCACCGATTCCGCCCATGACGGGGCGCTGGCAAGAGCGAAGACAGACAGCAGAGCAAGTCGGGAAAGTTTCATCGTAATAGCCTCATAGCGTACGTTGCATTTTCTGGCCTATACCAGATTTGCTTTTACGCTAAACGGCTTATGTGACAAAACGATGAAAGAGGAATAAATCAGTCCACGCCGGATGACGCTGCGCTTATCCGGATAGCGGTGAGACGAGACGATTGGAAGGCCGGATAAGGCCCGCAGCCAACATCCGGCGCACCGGCTAGTGGGTATCCACCTCAATGCGCAGGCTGTCGTGACGCCAGTATTCGATATCCAGATCCAGCACTCGCCCGTATTGGTCGTAGTTCAGACGGCGCAGCAACAGCGCCGGGCGCCCTTCCATAACGCCCAGCGCCTGTGCGGCCTGCGCAGGCATGGCGGTGGGGTAGAACGACAGATGCATGCTGGTATAGACAAGGTTGTAGCGCGACTCGTATACCTCGGTCAGGCTGCCGTTGAGATCGTACTGCAGCAGCTCAGGCACGCGGGCGGGCAAACAATGGTTTTCGCAGTAGCACACGGCGCGGCCATCTGCGTAACGCAGACGGGTCAGCAGATAGATTTGATCAAACGGCTGGAGCTGGAGCGGCTCCATGACCTCGACAGGCACGGTCGTTAACGCGCCGCTCAGTAGCGCGGTTTTTGGCTCCCGCCCCTGCTCGCGGCATAGCTTATGGAAGTTGGTGTTCTGGGTCGGATCCAGCCACAGGCGTTCCGGCGTAACGAACCAACCGCGACGATCGGCGCGCCAGATAAGCCCGCTGGACTCCAGCTGCGCCAGGCTTTCGCGAAGGGTAATGCGCGTGGTGTTGAAAATCGCGCACAGTTCGCGTTCAGAGGGCAGCTTATCACCGCTTTTCAACGCACCGCTCTGAATACGCGCCTGAAGCTGCGCCTTGATCAACTGGTACTGCGGGATATCGCCAGGGATAGATTTCATGCTTACTCGCTTCCGTTTTGTCTGCCGCCATTATACAGGCAGAGATGAATTTTTTGTTGCAGCGCGATTTTCCCTTTGACCCGCCGCGGCAAAGATCGTCATGATAAATGCAATCTGGTATAGACCAAAGGTAAATAACATGACTTCGCGTAACTATCTGCTGCTGACTCCTGGCCCGCTGACCACCTCTCGCACCGTGAAAGAAGCGATGCTGTTCGATAGCTGTACCTGGGATGATGATTACAATATCGGCGTGGTGGAACAGATCCGCCAGCAGCTGACCGCACTGGCAACCGCCGCCGAAGGCTACACCTCCGTACTGCTGCAAGGCAGCGGCAGCTATGCTGTGGAAGCCGTACTGGGCAGCGCATTGGGTCCGCAGGATAAGGTGCTGATCGTCAGCAACGGGGCATACGGCGCACGTATGGTCGAGATGGCCGCCCTGATGGGTATCGCCCATCACGCTTACGACTGCGGCGAAGTTGCGCGCCCGGACGTGCAGGCGATCGACGCGATCCTCAACGCCGACCCGACGATCAGCCATATCGCCATGGTGCATAGCGAAACGACCACCGGGATGCTCAACCCGATTGATGAGGTGGGCGCGCTGGCACATCGCTATGGCAAAACCTACATTGTTGACGCCATGAGCAGCTTCGGCGGCATCCCCATGGATATTGCAGCATTACACATCGACTATCTGATCAGCTCCGCCAATAAATGCATTCAGGGCGTGCCGGGTTTTGCCTTCGTGATTGCCCGCGAGCAAAAACTGGCCGCGTGCAAAGGGCGTTCCCGCTCGCTGTCGTTAGATCTCTACGCCCAGTGGCGCTGCATGGAGGATAACCACGGCAAATGGCGTTTTACTTCGCCCACACATACCGTCCTGGCGTTTGCCCAGGCGCTGAAAGAGCTGGCGGAAGAAGGTGGCGTGGCGGCACGTCATCAACGCTATCAGCAAAATCAGCGCAGCCTGGTGGCCGGAATGCGGGCGCTGGGCTTTAACACACTGCTGGATGACGAACTTCACTCGCCCATTATCACCGCCTTTTATTCACCGGAGGACCCGCAGTATCGCTTTAGCGAATTTTATCGCCGCCTGAAGGAGCAGGGCTTTGTTATCTATCCAGGCAAAGTGTCGCAAAGCGACTGCTTCCGCATCGGCAACATTGGCGAAGTATATGCCGCCGATATCACTGCCCTACTGACCGCCATTCGTACCGCCATGTACTGGACGAAATAAGGAACCATAATGAACCGTATTCACGCTGTTATTCTCGACTGGGCGGGCACCACCGTCGATTTTGGCTCCTTCGCGCCAACGCAAATTTTCGTCGAGGCGTTCCGTCAGGCATTTGATGTGGAAATCACCCTCGCCGAGGCACGCGTGCCAATGGGGCTGGGTAAATGGCAACACATTGAAGCGCTGGGAAAATTACCTGCTGTTGACGCGCGCTGGCAGGCAAAGTTTGACCGCGCCATGAGCACAGCTGATATTGATGCCATCTACGCCGCCTTCATGCCCCTACAGATTGCTAAAGTTGTTGATTTTTCTTCTCCTATTGCCGGAGTTATCGACACGATCGCGGCGCTACGAGCCGAGGGCATCAAGATAGGTTCCTGCTCCGGTTACCCACGAGCGGTGATGGAGCGCCTGGTCCCCGCTGCCGCCGAGCATGGCTATCGTCCGGATCATTGGGTGGCAACGGACGACCTGGCCGCGGGTGGTCGCCCGGGGCCGTGGATGGCGCTGCAAAACGTGATTGCGCTGGGCATTGATGCGGTGGCGCACTGCGTGAAGGTAGATGATGCCGCGCCGGGCATCAGCGAGGGGCTTAACGCGGGTATGTGGACGGTGGGTCTGGCGGTATCGGGTAACGAATTCGGCGCAACATGGGACGCCTATCAGACAATGTCGAAAGAGGACATTGCGACTCGCCGCGAGCACGCGGCCAGCAAGCTGTACGCCGCCGGGGCGCATTACGTGGTGGATTCACTGGCGGATTTACCCGGGGTGATTGCACATATTAATGCGCGTCTGGCGCAGGGCGAACGCCCGTAAAATAACAGCCGGATGGCGCTACGCTTATCCGGCCTCAACGCCGTAGGCCGGATAAGGTGTTTACGCCGTCGTCCGGCAGCGGCGTTATTGGATCCTCACCTTCACCGTCACCAGCACCGCGGTCAGCAGCATCAGCGCGCCTGAAATCATTAACGGTGAGGTCAGCCCCAGACGATCCAGTGCCAGTCCGCCAATCGCCGCGCCACAGGTATTCGCCAGTTGAATGACGGCCACCTGAATCGAACCGGCTTTTTCCGCCTGATCGGCCAGTGAGCGGGTAATCCACGTCGACCAGCCTACAGGTACCAGTGCAAACGCTAGCCCCCAGATAATCGCAATGCCTGCGGACACCACTTTCTCGCCGCCCCACATCGTGAGCACCAGCGCGCAGACGGCCAGTACCAACGGCGCGCCGGCCAGCGCCAGTTTGACCGAGCGCTTAAGGATAACGGAGGAGAACGACGTACCGATAAAGCTGGCGATACCGAAGCTCAGCAGCACCAGCGTCAGGCCGTCAACATCAAAGCCCGCCAGATTCATATAGACAGGGCGAATATAGGTAAAGAAGGCGAACTGCCCGGCGAAGGACATGAAGATGGCAATCATCCCGGCCATCACGCCGGGGCGCTGTAGCAGGCTAAACATGTTTTGCTTGTGATGCGCAGGTTCGCCCGGCAGCGACGGCAACGCCCTCACCACCCAAACGATACACAGCAGCCCCATCACCGCCGCCGCATTAAACACGTTGCGCCAGCCGATGATGCCGCCCAAAAAGCTCCCTAACGGCGCGGCAATCACCAGCGCGATGGACACCGCGCCAAAGATCACCGACAGCGCTTTCGGTACCGTACGGGCGGGAACCAGACGCATGGTCAGCGATGCTGACATCGCCCAGAAGCCACCCAGCGCCAGCCCCAGACAGGCACGCCCCAACAGCAGCAACGTGAACGAACTAGCAAACGACACCAGCAGGCAGGAGAGCGTCAGCAGAACGGAAAACAGAATCACCACGTAGCGACGGTTAGTCGCGCCAATGGCCTGGGTAATAAACAGGCTGGAGAACATGGCGACAAACGCGGTTACCGTCACCGACTGCCCGGCGACGCCTTCGGAAATGCCCAGATCCTGCGCCATCGGCGTGAGCAGGCTGACCGGTAAAAACTCTACGGTAATCAGGCAGGCGACGCAAAATGCTACGGCAAAAACCGCCGACCAGTTGGGCCGCGCAACGACGTCAGCGCGGGTTTTTTCTTCACGATATTCACTCATTTTGTTACCTGCGGAGGATGTCTTTGCGGAAAAGACACGCAGTGTAACATCTTAAGTGTGACGTATTTAACGTTTTAGCAACTGTTTACCGAATAGCCATGTTGGCCTATTCAACAAACATCAAAGATGAAACGCCACTCTCTTTCCAGTGGGCAAGGTCACATCAATGCTTATCTCTCCCCCCAACGCAGTAACATAACGTTTTAACGTTGAGAGACGGGGATCGTTGTCTGCTTGCTCCATTTTCGCTACGGTAGGCTGTTTCACCCCCATTGCCGCAGCCAGCTCTGCTTGAGACATGTTCAGCTCTTCCCTTAATCGATTTAAGGCAATCGTCTGACGCATCTCTTCAACTTTTTTAGCGATACGCTTCTGACTTTCCGGGCTCTGTTTAGCTATTAACTCTTTAAGGGTCGCCATTATCATTCCTTACTTGTTAAGGTGCTTACGGTACTCGGAATCAGCAAGTTTAATCATCTCTTTGTAGAATCTCTTTTCGTTTAGCCCTGTTTTGCCACCGGCACATAACACGATGCCGCAACGGGAAGGATCAAACGCAAAGAAAGCCCGAAAGGGACTCCCCTGATGCTGCACGCGGAGCTCTTTCATATTCGAAAAAGCAGAGTTGTTCACCGAGTCCGCAAATGGGCGGCCTAGCTGTGGCCCATATTCTGATAAAATCACCATCGCAGCGAGCATATCTTCCTTGAGTGCCTCGGTTTGCTACGCGAACCAACTGTCGAAAACATCCGTTGTTTCCACCTCCCACATTAGCGATCCCTCATAGCAAATAAGCTATAAATAAATTATAGCCTATTTGCTATTAGATCAATTGAATTCTCACGCCCAGCAGCAATAAAAAATATAATCACCAATATTGGCATCAATGCAGCCAGTGGACGCCGTTTTCATCGTGGAACAGCGCGTTGTAGCGATGCTGGAAAGCATTTAGCTCGCTAAGCTCCGGCTCCAGTTCGCGCAGGAAGCTGAGCGCCAGGCGCACCTGGGCGTCGGTGATGGGCGCGGCGAGACGGGCTTTTTGCAGCCGCCGATGCCAGGTGAGCATATTGGATTCACTGCCGTCGACGATGCACACCTGCCAGATCAGCAGCATCTGCGCCGCATTCTGCAAATGGGCTTCGTTAGGGCGCTCCAGATAACGTAAAAACTCTTCGCCCTGCGCTTTCCCTAGCTGGTCGATCATCGACTCTACCGGTTCTGGCGTGATCGCCAGTCGTTCGCTGAGACGGCGTATAGCCCGTCGAGAACTCGAGGTCAGGATCCGAAATCCGACAACAAATACCACCGCCAGGGTGGCCAGAATTAACCAGATCATGCACGCTCTCACTTAGGCTAAACCCGGACATGATAATGGGATTTTGCGTGCTGTCGATAATCGGGCATACCATAATGTGCGTTAGCTCGATGAAAGCAGATCTCAGAGCCCAGGCATAAAAAAGCCCGGTGCAGAACCGGGCAAACGTTACCAAACACACTTACGCCATTTTTAACTGCTGAATCTTTTTCTCGCGGCGAATTTTACGTTCTTCGAAGATAGCGACGATGGCCATCAGGCAGATACAGCCGATGGCGGCGGTATCCAGCGCGGCGAAGGTGCCCGCCCAGCCGGTAAGACCGAAAATCGGCGTGCCGTCGGCAATCATCCCGAGCCCCAGCTTGGCGAAGCTGTCGCCAATCAGGTAGGCGAAGGTGCCTTTAATCCCGTCGGCCGCGCCGATCGCTTTTTTCGGCACAAATCCGACGGCGGCAACGCCGATTAACAACTGCGGGCCAAACACCAGGAAGCCGAGCGCAAACAGCGAAGCCAGATAGACGTACTGGTTGCTGGCGTGCTGGTAAACACCCAGCGTCGCGATGATGAGTGCCAGCGCCACGCAGGCCACCAGCGCACGACGACCGTTAGCGAGATCGGAGAGCCAGCCCCACAGCAGCGTGCCGACCAGCGCACCCACTTCAAACAGGGTGAAGCCCTGAATTGCCACCTCTTTGGAGAGTTTTAGCTCCTGGAAGGCGTAGACGGTGGACCACTGGTCGATACCGATACGCACCACGTACAGGAAGATGTTCGAGAAACATAGCAGCCAGATAACTTTGTTTTTCAGCACGTACTCAACAAAGATCTGCCATTTGGTCATCTCGTTTTCTTCGGTCTCTTTGTCCTCTTCGCTGATCTCCTCGCCGAACAACTCTTCGGCTTTACCGAGGCCATAAGATTCCGGGGAGTCGCTGCCGTAGCGCAGGCCGATAAAACCGACAATCAGGGCAATAATCGACGGGAAGATAAACATACCGATGACGTGGCCATCGAACAGGTAATTCGCGCCGAACAGCGCGACGCCCGCCGCACCCGCACCGCCGAGGTTGTGGGAAATATTCCACATGCCGAGGTAGGAACCGCGCTTACGGCGTGGCGTCCACTTGGTGATGGTGGAATAGCTGCACGAGCCGCCGGTGCTCTGGAAGAAACCGCTCAGCGCGTAGAAGGCGATCATCAGGAACAGGCTGGTTGACCCCGCGCCCATGCTGGCGCTGAAGCCGAGCATACAGATGGCGGAGAGGATCAGCATAAACGGCAGGAACTGCTTGGTATTTTTGCCGTCCGCGTAGTAGGAAACCACGGTTTTACCCACGCCATAGGTGATGGAGAAGCCGAGGCCAATCATCCCCAGCTGCGTCATGCTCAGCCCGTAGGTGGAGATCATGTCGTTCTGCGCGATGTTGAAGTTCTTGCGGATCAAGTACATGGTCAGATAGCCGATAAAGACCACCAGATAGGACTGCATGAACGGTTTGAACCACATTTTGCGCCGCACATCGAGCGGCAGATCCAGGGTCGGCTTGCGCACCTGGTTTAAGAAGGCCAGCATGGGTATCTCCTGATTTTTATACCTGCGTGATGGCCGGTATTGTAAAAATCAGCAAGGCGGCTGGCCTGAGACAGCGTCCAGGTGAAACCGGGAAAATTTCTTAGTTTTACGTCGTTTGGCTAAGAAAGGTGAAGCAGGTCACGCTTCGCGCGGTGCCTGAGCGTTTAAAAACGGCAGCAACAGCAGTGCGGAAATCCCCGCCGCGATGGCGATCACCACAAAGAATCCGCTCCAGTGCCAGACTTCCATCACCTTCGCCAGCGGCCAGCCGGAGAGAGACGCGCCGAGGTAGGCAAACAGCCCGACGAATCCGGTTGCCGCGCCCGCCGCCTCTTTGTGCGAGCACTCCGCCGCCGCCATGCCAATCAGCATCTGCGGGCCAAAGACGAAGAAGCCGGTGGTGAAGAAGCACGCCGCCTGCATCACGTAGCTGGCGAATGGCATCAACCACAGCGAGCCCACGGAGAGCAAAATTCCGGCGGCGAAAATCAGGTTCATCGGCCCACGATTGCCGTTGAATAGCTTGTCCGAGCCCCAACCTGCAACCAGCGCGCCGATAAACCCGCCCAGTTCAAACATGGTGACGGCGGTGTTGGCGGTGACCAAATCGACGCCGAGCGTCTCCGACATATACAGATTGCCCCAGTCGTTGATCGCCGCGCGTACCACGTACACCAGCACATAGCACAGAGACAACAGCCAGATATATGGATTGAGCAACACATATTTGGTGAGGATCTCTTTACGAGTTAACCCCGCGCCCTCCTGCTGCTGGGCAATTTCCAGCTCATCGTGCCGCCAGTCGCCAATCGGCGGCAGACCAATCGCCTGCGGCCTGTCGCGCAGCCGCCAGCAAAGAAAAACGCCCACCACGATCGCCAGCGTACCGGCAATCATCATCCCGGCGCGCCAGCCGTAATGCAGCGCTGCCGCCGCCATGACGATCGGAATCAGCGCGCCGCCGACGTTGTGCGCGGTGTTCCAGATTGCCCACCAGCCGCCGCGCTCGTTGCGCGAATACCACGCGGTGAGCAGGCGGGCGCACACCGGCGCGCCCCAGCCCTGGAAGAAGGCGTTCAGCGCCCACAGTACGGCAAAGGCCCAGACCGAGGTTGAGAAGCCGAACAGGATGTTAACCACGCCGGTGGCGATAAGCCCAATGCCCATAAAATAGCGGGCGTTGGAGCGATCGCTAACAATGCCGGAGACAAATTTCGACAGCCCGTAGGTGATGTAAAACAGCGTCGCCAGCAGGCCAATATCGCTGCGGGTCAGCACGCCGCTGGTGATAATTTCCGGCACCGCGGCGTTAAAGCTTTTGCGCGTGAAATAAAACAGCGCGTAGCCGAGCCAGATAGTCAGCAGGATATGCCGCCGCCAGTAACGGTAGCGGGCGTCCACTTCCTGCTTGTCGGTGATAAGCGGCGCGCTGGCCGGAGCTTTTAAAAACTGAAACATGGCCGTTCCTTAGGCGTAGCGCTGGGGCAGCGACACGCTGACGCGCGTACCGTGCATACAGGAAATCGTGAGTGAACCGCCGAGCGCCGTCACCCGCTCGCGCATCCCGGTGAGGCCGAAACCCTGCTGGTTCGACCCCGGCGGCAGGCCGCTGCCGTCGTCTTCCATCACCAGCATCAACCGCTCACCCTGCTGCCAGCCCTGGAGCGTCACCGCGCTGGCATTGGCGTGCTTCACAATGTTGTTCAGCCCTTCCTGACAAACGCGAAACAGCGTCACGCGCTGGCTTTCGCTCAGCAATGACTCATCAATTCGCCAGTCAAGGTGGCTGACGATACCGCGACTTTCCAGCTCCATTTCGCGCATCAATGAACGGATGGCCTGTTCCAGCGTGAGATCGTCCAACTGGCGCGGTCGCAGGCGACCCAGCAGGCGGCGCACCGAATCGTACACGCCCAGAGACAACTGCTCGATATGCGCCCCGCTTTGCTTAACGCCCGCGTTCTCGGGGGCCAGGCGCTGTACGATACCCGCCTGCGTACGAATGGCGGTGATGGTCTGGCCGATATCGTCGTGCAGCTCACGCGCGACGTCGCGGCGCACGCTCTCTTCGGTCTCCAGCAGACGTTCCGCCAGCCGATGATTACGCGCCAGCTCGTTTTGCAGCGACTGGTTAAGCTCACGCAGCCGCTGAATACCCGCGCCGAGCAGCAGTCCGGTCAGGCTTTGCACCAGCAGCGAGAGCAGTAAATCGACCGGGTGATCGTGCCAGGTCTGGCTGGCAATCAGCGCGATGGCGTTCATCAACGTCGCAATCAGCGCGCCTTGCCAGCCGTAGTGCCAGGCGAGCGCAATAATCGGTAAAGCGAGACAAAACGGCGTAAAGCGCGAAAGCTCAGCGGGCAAACCGAGCTGTAGCCACAGACTCACGATAAACAGCAGCAGATACCAGACCAGGTGTCGCCCGCGCCAGTTTACCGGCTGTGACACCAGCGCCGGGCCGAGCGGCAGCCAGGTGGTGCTGGTGAGGTAGTGCCAGAACACCAGGCAGATTGGCGCCAGCGTTAATCCGCCGGTCAGGGTCAGTAACAGCGCATTCCAGGCTTCCTCCCCCTGCCCCAACCACGGCAGCGATTGCAGCAGCGCCGCCGCCGTCAGCGCTGCGCCCTGCAACAGCAACGTGCGCCAGTCGCGTTGATGGCGGTATCGCGAAATCAGCATCACCGGGAGTAGCGTGAGGGCGCTTCCGATCATCAAAAGTGGCAAATGGGCCAGCGCCACCTCCTGCGCCAGCCAGCACATCAACAGCCATTCCGCACCCAGCAGCACCGGCCAGTAGCCGCGCGGGCATTGCAGCATTAATCCCAGACGCAGGCCAAACGGAAACAGCAGAACTGCCAGCTCCGGGCGTTCGACCAGATGCAGGCTGATGCTCCACAGGCAAAACCACGCGGCGGAAAAGATAAAGAAACAGGCAACAACGGTAATCAACCGGGAGAAAAGTGCGTTCATTGCCAGCCGTCAAACATCCGGCGCGCCAGTTCAACATCGTTGCTGACGTTCAGCTTTTCCATCAGGTTGGCGCGATGAACGTGCACCGTTTTCGGCGACAGCCCCAGCTCGGCGGCAATCTCTTTCACCGCCATCCCCTGCGCCAGCTTCTCCGCCACCTGACGCTCACGTTTGGTCAACGGATCCTGACGCCCGGCCGCCAGCTTGACGGCGATGTCCGGCGTCAAATAGCAACCGCCGGTCGCCACGGTATGCACCGCCGCAATCAGTTCATCCGGGCTACAGCGTTTTGAAAGAAAGCCACGCGCGCCTGCGTTGAGCGCCTGCTCGACCAGTGCCGGGCTGTCGTGGACGGAGAGCATGATGATCGCCATCCCTTTTGGCAGTTGGCTGAGTAGCTCCAGGCCCGAGATATCGGGCATCGAGATATCGCAAATACACACCTGCACGCCGCGCCCCGGTAAACCGGCCAGCGCCTCGCGCCCGGAGCCAAATTCCGCCACAACCTGCAAATCAGCTTCCAGCCCCAGCAGTTGGGCAAAGCCGGAGCGGACGATAGTGTGGTCGTCGATAAGGGCGATGGTGATCATGGGTTTGTCCTGGGGCCGGGAAACGCCTGATGGCGCTGCGCTTATCAGGCCTACGGGCAGGTAGGCCGGATAAGGCATTTATGCCGCCATCCGGCAAAAGCGCTTACCTTAACGATAAGCGCTCTACCGTTCAAGTCTTGAGCGAACTACTCGAAGAAGACGGAGATTTTATTAAACATCGACGGATCGGACTGGTTGCGGGCCACTTTCACCACATCTTCCAGTTTGTCGATCTGGCTCATCATCTGCTCAAGGCGCTGGTCGTCATTCACCAATAGCCAGATCCGGCTATGGTCGCTGCCGTGGATCGGCAGACAGAGAATGCCCTCCACGTTAAACGCACGGCGGGCAAATAGCCCGCAGACGTGAGTCATTACGCCAGGGTGGTTGCGCACGGTAAGCTCCAGAATAACGTTGTCATGAGTTTGTTTTTGCATGGCTTATTCCCCCACCATTTCGCTATTCGCCGCACCCGGCGGAACCATCGGATACACTTTTTCTTCCGCGTCGATACGCACGTGGATCAGCGCCGGGCCAGGGCGGTTGATAATCGCCTGCAGCGCCGCCTGCGGATCCGCTTCGTTGTTCAAATCGCAGGTTTCAAGGCCGAAACCGGCGGCAATTTGCATAAAGTTAATCATGCCCGGATAGGTGGCGGCAAATACCCCCTGCTTGTAGAACAGGCTCTGCTGCTGATGCACCAGCCCCAGCGCCTGGTTGTTCATCAGGATAATCTTCACGTCGAGCTGGTTTTCCGCCGCCGTCGCCATCTCCTGGATGTTCATCATCAGGCTGCCGTCGCCGGAAAAGCACAGCACCTTCTTGTCCGGGTTCGCCAGCGCCGCGCCAATCGCCGCAGGCAGACCGAAGCCCATGGTTCCCAGGCCGCCGGAGGTCAGCCACTGGCGTGGACGGTTCAGCGGGTAGGCCTGTGCCGCCCACATCTGATGCTGACCCACGTCGGTGGTGATGATCGCGTTGTCGTCTACGCAGGCGGCTACAGCGTTGATCAGGCCGTAATGGCTGAGCGGGTCGCCGGCTTGCGGAATCGCCCCCGGGAACTCTTGTTGCAGCTCGGCGACTTTACCGCGCCACTCGGTACGCGGCTGCGCGTCAATCTGCGGCAGCAGCTGCGCCAGAACGTCATCCACATCCGCCTGAATCGCCACGTGCGCCTGCTTGATTTTGCCCAGCTCGGCGCGGTCGATATCCACGTGAATAATTTTCGCGTTCGGGCAGAACTCCGCCACTTTACCCGTCGCCCGGTCATCAAAACGTGCACCTAAAACCACCAGCAAATCAGATTGTTGCAGAATAAAGTTGGTGCTGCGCGCGCCGTGCATGCCCAGCATGCCTAACGACAGCGGGTGCGCTTTCGGCAGCATGCCCAGCGCCATCAGGGTCATGGTGGTTGGCAGGTTGGCTTTCTCGGCCAGTTCGCGTACGCGTTCCGGAGCGTTAATCACCCCGCCGCCCAGATAAAGCACCGGACGCTGCGCGGCGTTAATCATCGCCGCCGCTTCGCTGACGCTCCCGGCGCTGAATTCCGGCGTGGCGGCGCGGCCGCCCGGTTCCGGCAGCTCGCTGATGTCGATTTCGGCAGTCTGCACATCCTTAGGAATGTCTATCCACACCGGGCCAGGGCGACCCGACTGCGCAATCCGGAAGGCATCAGCAATAACCTGCGGTAATTCATTGATGTTGCGGACTAAGTAGTTGTGTTTGGTGATGGGGATAGAGATACCGTAGGTGTCGACTTCCTGGAACGCGTCGGTACCGATTAACGAGGAGGCCACCTGGCCGGTGATACACACCAGCGGAATAGAGTCGAGGCGCGCATCGGCAATCGCGGTCACCAGGTTGGTGGCGCCGGGGCCGCTACAGGCCATACACACCGCCGGTTTACCCTGGGTGCGCGCCATGCCCTGGGCAATAAAGCCCGCGCCCTGCTCGTGTCGCGCCAGAATATGACGGATTTGCGTGCTCTGGCTTAACGCGTCATACAGCGGAAGCACCGTGCCACCGGGGATGCCGGTCACCATGGTGATACCCTGACGCTCCAGTAAATGAACGATTAACTGCGCGCCCGTAAACCGGGTCGGTTGTGATGTTGTGCCCGAACTTGCCATGCTCCAGTCCTTTTATTCTGGGCCGACCATCCGGGAAGGGGCTAGAAACTAAAAACCCCGCCCGGTTTGCGCCGGCGGGGTTTGGAATCGTGTGTGTTCCTGACCCTACGGCGCATTGCCGACGACCACCACCACACGCACGACGACCACCGCGGCTGGTAGCGCGGTTTTTAGTAGGGTCGAAGTCATCATGGATGGAGTCATTCAGGGTCTGTCTCATCATTCGTTAAGTGAATTTATACAAACACAGCTTTTTCAGGCTGACAATGGAAATATTTTCATCTGCGTAAAAATGCAGCAAAGATCACATTTCCGCGCGGAGGGAAATCCTCTGAACTGTCCCGATTCTCCCCTATTTCTGGCCCTGTTTTCCGCCAGAGGGTTGTGTTACGTTTTGGTGAATTCTCCCTACACCACGCATGATCATGACGCTTTCTGTTTTCTGCATTTTGCTGTTTGCCGCGCTGCTGCACGCGAGCTGGAACGCCATCGTCAAGGCGGGAAACGATAAACTCTATTCGGCGATCGGCGTCACCGGCTCCGCCGCATTGATAGCACTGGTACTCATTCCCTTTGCGCCTGCGCCATCGGCGGCCAGCGTACCGTTTATGATCGCTTCGACGGTTTTACAGGTGATCTACACCGTGCTGGTGGCGAAAACCTATCAAATTTCCGATATGAGCCAAACCTACCCACTGATGCGTGGCACCGCGCCGCTGCTGGTCGCCATCATCAGCGTGCTGTTTCTGGGCGATCGTCTTTCTATGCTGGCCTGGTGCGGCATTGCGGTGATTTGTACGGCAATATTAGGGATGGCGCTTAATGGCCGCGGCGGTTCGCAGCGAGGCGTGGTGTTAGCACTGCTGAACGCCTGGATTATTGCCGGATATACGCTGATTGACGGCACCGGCGTCCGTCTCTCCGACACGGCGCTGGGCTATACGCTATGGTCCTTTTTCCTTAACGGCGCCAGCCTGCTCTGCTGGGCGATGCTTGCCCGCCGTCGCGAGGCGTCGAGATATCTGGCGCAGAACTGGAAAAAGGGTATGCTCGGCGGAATGGGCACCATGGGTTCGTACGGGCTGGCGCTGTGGGCCATGACTCAGGCGCCGCTGGCGGTCGTCGCCGCGCTGCGCGAAACCTCAATTTTGTTTGGCGCGCTGATCGCCTGGCTGTTGCTGAAAGAACGGGTGGCGGGCATTCGCCTGGTCGCCGCCTGCGGCATTGCCGCCGGGGCGATAGTGCTGCGGCTATCCTGAAAAACTGGCAACTATTGTTGCCGATCGACGTGTATAAATCCTGCCTGCGTCACACATTTCATTTACATGACACATGATTAAATCGCCACCGCAGTGTGGTAGATTCCTCTCCGATTTGGCGCATAGCCTGGATGTTTATTCTTACAAACCTAAATTCCATAAAGTAATCAGCGAAATGAAAAGAGATAGAAACGTCAACATCCTGGTGATGCTGGTGTTGCTGGTGGCTGTCGGCCAAATGGCGCAGACCATTTATATTCCCGCTATCGCCCAGATGGCGAGCGACCTCAACGTGCGTGAAGGGGCTGTGCAGAGCGTGATGGCGGCGTACCTGCTGACTTACGGCGTTTCCCAGCTGTTTTACGGCCCATTGTCCGACCGCGTGGGACGTCGTCCTGTGATCCTCGCGGGAATGTCGATTTTTATGCTGGCGACGCTGGTTGCCATCACCACCCACAGCCTGACGGTACTGATTGCCGCCAGCGCCTTACAGGGAATGGGCACCGGCGTCGGCGGCGTGATGGCGCGGACGCTGCCGCGCGATCTGTATGAAGGCAGCCAGCTTCGCCACGCCAACAGCCTGTTAAACATGGGTATTCTGGTAAGCCCCCTGCTGGCACCGCTGATTGGCGGCGTGCTGGAAACACTGATTAACTGGCGGGCCTGCTACGGTTTCCTGCTGGTGCTGTGTGCGGGCGTCACCTTCAGTATGGCGCGCTGGATGCCGGAGACGCGTCCGAGTGGCGCGCCCAAAACCCGGCTTATCAGCAGCTATAAAACGCTGTTCGGCAACAGCGGCTTTAACTGCTACCTGCTCATGCTGATTGGCGGTCTGGCCGGAATTGCGGTGTTTGAAGCGAGCTCGGGCGTGCTGATGGGCGGCGTGTTGGGCCTCAGCAGCATGACGGTCAGCATCCTGTTTATTCTGCCGATTCCGGCGGCATTCTTTGGCGCCTGGTTTGCCGGGCGGCCAAAAAAACGCTTCCCGACGCTCATGTGGCAGTCGGTAGTGAGCTGCCTGTTAGCCGGGCTGATGATGTGGATCCCAGGCCTGTTTGGCGTGATGAATATCTGGACGCTGCTGGTCCCCGCGGCGCTGTTCTTCTTCGGCGCAGGTATGCTGTTCCCGCTGGCCACCAGCGGCGCGATGGAGCCGTTCCCGTTCCTCGCCGGTACCGCCGGGGCGCTGGTGGGCGGGCTGCAAAACATCGGCTCTGGCGTGCTGGCCTGGCTGTCGGCGATGATGCCGCAAACCGGGCAGAGCAGCATCGGCCTGCTGATGACGCTGATGGGGCTGCTGATTTTCCTCTGCTGGCTGCGGCTGGCGTCACGCTTTGCGCATCAGGGCCAGGCGGTGTAATCGCGTCTGACCGTTGCCTGATGGCGCTTCGCTTATCAGGCCTACATTGGGCATGAGTATGCCGGGTAAGGCGGAGCCGCCACCCGGCATAAAACGCCTATTTAACCTGCTCCTGAAGCCAGCCAATAAACGCCTCGATTTTCGGCCACTGCCTGCCGGGCAGCGTGGTGATGTAGTAATGCTGATGGCATTTCAGCGCCAGATCGCCAAACGGCGCGACCAGCTCTCCGCTGTCGAGGCGTTTTTGCACCAGCCTTTTGCGGCCCATCGCCACGCCGATGTGGTTCATTGCCGCAATCACCGCTAAATCAGAACGATCGAAGCCAATGCCCGACGATGTCGGCAAATTCACCGCAAAATGCTGCGCCCAGCTGTGCCATTCATCGGTCCCGGAGTCGTTGCTCCACGCCTGCCTGTCGTGCAGCAACGTACAGTGCGGCAAATTCACCAGCGAGCCTGTGAGGCCATAACGAGAGGCATAGTCCGGACTGCAGACCGGCAAAATCTCTTCATCCATCAGGAAATGATGCGTAAGCTGCGCGGACGGCGCATCGTCAAAATAGAGCGCCAGATCGACCCCGGCACGCTGTAAATTGACGTTGTCGTTCCCGGTCAGGATGGTCAGTGAAATGGACGGGTAGCGGCGGGTAAAGTCGCCGAGCGCCGGAACCAGCCAGCACTGAGCTATAGAGGGCCGCGAGTAGACGGTGAGCGTCCCCGAGAGCTCCTGATTCTTGATATCAAGAATCTCCTGGTTGAGCGTATCCAGCGACGATTTCAGGGCCCAGAAAACCCGTTTGCCTTCGTGGGTGAGTTCCACTTTGCGGTGCGAGCGGACAAACAGCTGAATGCCTAACTCCTCTTCCAGCTGATTAATTCGATGACTGACGGCGCTGGGGCTTAATGACAGCTCATCTGCCGCCAGCGCAAACGACTGATGCCGGGCCGCCACTTCAAAGGTATACAGCTTCGACAGCTGCCAGCCGTTCAGCAGCCGATTTCTGACCTCGCGCAGGGGATCCATACTCACCTCTTTCATCCTGATTCTCTTCGCCAGAGTGTAAAAAAAACCGCGCTGAAAATCAGCACATAGGTGACACAGAGTGAATCATGTCGCAAAATTACGGAGTAATTAGACGTAAATCACTCGCTTGATTCAATCTGGCTCATGTGAGTGGAGATTTATATCGTTTGTCAGACCCTGCCTTATTTTTGTCCAATAACCCCAGGTTAATCACAGGGCAAGGTGAGTTATGCACTCTCAAATCTGGGTTGTGAGCACGCTGCTGATAAGCATCGTGTTAATCGTTTTGACCATCGTGAAGTTCAAATTCCACCCGTTTCTGGCGCTGCTGCTGGCCAGCTTCTTCGTGGGTACGATGATGGGTATGGGGCCGCTGGATATGGTCAATGCCATTGAGAGCGGCATCGGCGGTACGCTGGGCTTCCTCGCCGCGGTTATCGGCCTGGGAACCATTCTGGGCAAAATGATGGAAGTGTCCGGCGCGGCAGAACGCATTGGGCTGACGCTACAGCGCTGCCGCTGGCTTTCCGCTGATGTCATCATGGTGCTGGTCGGGCTGATTTGCGGGATCACGCTGTTTGTTGAAGTCGGCGTGGTGCTGTTGATTCCGTTGGCTTTTTCGATTGCCAAAAAGACCAATACCTCACTGCTGAAGCTGGCAATCCCGCTCTGTACGGCGCTGATGGCGGTGCACTGCGTAGTGCCGCCGCATCCGGCCGCCCTGTTCGTGGCGAATAAGCTGGGCGCAGACATTGGCACGGTGATTGTCTACGGTTTACTGGTGGGCCTCATGGCTTCGCTTATCGGCGGGCCGCTGTACCTGAAATTCCTCGGCAACCGACTGCCGTTTAAACCGGTGCCGGCTGAATTTTCCGACCTGAAAGTTCGTGACGAAAGTACGCTGCCGTCGCTGAGCGCTACACTGTTTACCGTCCTGTTACCCATTGGCCTGATGCTGGTCAAAACCGTTGCTGAGCTGAACATGGCGAAAGGCAGCACGGTGTATACGCTGCTGGAGTTTATTGGTAACCCGATCACCGCGATGTTTATTGCCGTCTTCGTGGCCTACTACATTCTCGGCCTGCGTCAGCACATCGGCATGGGCGCGCTGCTGACCCACACTGAAAACGGGTTTGGTTCGATTGCCAACATTTTGCTGATTATCGGCGCAGGCGGCGCGTTCAACGCTATCCTCAAGAGCAGCGGGCTGGCGGACATCCTTGCGCAGCTCCTCTCGAACATGCATATGCACCCGATTCTGGTGGCGTTAATTCTGCATGCCGCGGTGGGTTCCGCCACGGTGGCGATGATGGGCGCGACGGCTATCGTAGCGCCGATGCTGCCGCTCTACCCTAACGTTAGCCCGGAGATCATCGCCATTGCCATCGGTTCCGGCGCTATTGGCTGCACGATCGTGACCGATTCCCTCTTCTGGCTGGTGAAGCAGTACTGCGGCGCCACCCTGAATGAGACGTTCAAATACTATACAACCGCGACATTTATCGCCTCGGTTATTGCACTGGCGTGCACATTCCTGCTTTCCTTTATTATCTAAGCGCAAAGAGACTGACTATGGAAAACATTCAAACACTTATCGCCCAGCATCCTTTAGTGGAAGACCTGGTCGCTCTCAAGGAGACGACCTGGTTTAACCCTGGCACCACCTCTCTTGCGGAAGGTTTACCCTATGTTGGCCTGACCGAGCACGATGTTCAGGATGCCCATGCCCGGCTGAAGCGCTTCGCGCCGTACCTGGCACAGGCCTTCCCGGAAACCGCAGCCACCGGCGGCATTATTGAGTCTGAGCTGGCTGCAATCCCATTGATGCAAAAACGCCTGGAAAAAGCATTCGGACAGCACATCTGCGGCGAATTGTTGCTGAAGAAAGACAGCCACCTGCCGATTTCCGGCTCAATTAAAGCGCGCGGCGGCATTTATGAGGTCCTGACCCACGCGGAAAAACTGGCGCTGGAAGCCGGTCTGCTGACGACAGAAGATGATTACAGCATTCTGCTTTCACCTGAATTTAAACAGTTTTTCAGCCAGTACAGCATCGCGGTAGGCTCTACCGGCAACCTCGGGATGTCTATCGGCATCATGAGCGCCCGCATCGGCTTTAAGGTGACGGTACATATGTCTGCCGACGCGCGCGCATGGAAAAAAGCCAAACTACGCAGCCACGGCGTAACGGTTGTGGAGTACGAAGAAGATTACGGCGTAGCGGTTGAGCAGGGCCGTAAAGCGGCACAGTCCGATCCGAACTGCTTCTTTATTGATGATGAAAACTCCCGCACGCTGTTTTTAGGTTACGCGGTGGCCGGTCAGCGTCTGAAGGCGCAGTTCGCGCAGCAGGGTCGTGTGGTGGATTCGGACCATCCGCTATTTGTGTACCTGCCGTGCGGCGTCGGCGGCGGTCCTGGCGGGGTGGCGTTTGGTCTGAAGCTGGCGTTTGGCGATAACGTGCACTGCTTCTTCGCCGAGCCGACCCATTCACCCTGCATGCTGTTGGGGATTTATACCGGGCTGCACGATACCATTTCCGTGCAGGACATTGGCATCGACAACCTGACGGCGGCGGATGGGCTGGCGGTGGGCCGCGCTTCGGGGTTTGTCGGCCGGGCGATGGAACGTTTGCTCGACGGTCTGTACACCCTGGACGATCAAACGATGTACGACATGCTGGGCTGGCTGGCGCAGGAAGAAGGGATTCGCCTTGAACCTTCGGCGCTGGCGGGGATGGCCGGTCCGCAACACGTTTGCGCCTCTGCTGACTATCAGCAGATGCACGGCTTCAGCGCCGACCAGCTCAATCACGCTACCCATCTGGTATGGGCAACCGGCGGCGGCATGGTACCGGAAGTCGAAATGGCGCAGTACCTGGCGAAAGGGCGCTAAGCCACGCTGACCCCTAGCAGCATCGCCGCCGTTGCGCGATGCTGCTTTATCACAATCGTGCCACTTATCCCGCCATTGTGGCATCTCAGGTCAAAGCGTATTGCCGCGCGTCACACTCCATTCTTCTGCGTCCCCGGCATTAAAACGGCGTCGATATACTCCGGTTTATCTCGTAACCCTACGATAAACCGGAGAACACAATGCAACAGGCTGATAAATCTGTCGGCCGGGGCGGCTTCACCCTGCTCATCTGGGTGCTGCTTTTGCTTCTCGGCTGCGTACTGTTTTTCTTTTCGCTCGACCGACAAATTGTTTCCATTCTCAAAACCACGCTGATGCAGGAGCTGGGGCTGGATAACAGCGATTATTCGGTGCTGATCAGCGCCTTTATGATCCCCTACACCTTCATGTATTTCTTCGTCGGCGGCATCGTTGACCGCTTCGGCAGCCGCTACGTGCTGTGCGCGCTGATGGTGTTAATGTCGCTCGCCACGCTGATTACCGGCCTTTCCCACTCCATGACCGGCCTCATTACAGGCCGCATTTTACTGGGGCTGGCGGAATCCGGGATTGTGCCCGCGCTGACGCTGGCGGTTTTCACCTGGTTTCGCGCCGAGCAGCGTGCGTTTGCCTTCCAGTTAACCAATATCATTCAGTCGCTGGGGCTAATTATCGCCCCGCCATTCGTGGCGTGGGTGACGCTGTCCACCGGCTGGCGCTGGGCGTTTTTTATTCCGGCGATGGCGGGCGTGGTGGTCGGCGTTCTGTGGTTTATCTCCAGCCGCAAAACGCCGCCGGCGGCGGAAGATGTGGTGCAGGATACTGCCGCTGGCGTACCGCTGGTTGAACGCTACAAAATGGTGCTCACCTCAAAGCCTATCTGGGCGCTGCTGATCGCGCGCCTGCTGACCGACCCGTTCTGGTTTTTCTACCAGTACTGGCAGGTGGGTTTTATGCAGGAGAAAATTGGCCTGACGCTGGCGGAAGTGGGCAAGTTGATGTGGCTGCCGCCGCTGGTGGCCGTGTTCGGCGTGCTGGCGGTGTGCTGGGCTTCAGACCGTCTCGTCGCGCGCGGTATGGACGCCACCCGCGCCCGTTTAACCATCATCTGGTCGGTAACCTGTCTTGCGCCGCTGGTGTTCCTGCTGCCGTCCATCAGCAATGCCTGGGCCGCCGTCGCCATCATGACGGTGATTAATTTCATGTGCACCGCCTGGCTCAGCATGGCGACCATCATGATGGGCGGTCTGGCCCCGCGCGTGGCGATTGCCACCGCCATCGGCGTGATGAGCGCATTGGGCGGCGTCACCTCGATTATCTTTAACGGCTTTGTCGGTTCTATCATCGACCACTTTGGCTACTCGATGCCGATTTACGCCGGTGCGACGCTGCATCCGATTGGCGCACTGGTGCTGGCCGCCTTTTTCTTACGTCGTAAAAAATCCTTTATTGCTCGTCCGGAGACCGTCTGATGACTGATATCGTTGTTGCGCCCGTGGCCCACGCCTGCGCAGATTTCACCGTACTCTATTGCCTGATGAACCACGAAAACCACCAGTTTGCCGCGTGGTATGACGCGGCCCACCGCATCACCGTCGGCCAACGTCGTCTGCCCGATGGCCCGTGGCAGACGTTTCAGCCGCAAGGTTTCTGGTTACCCGAGCGTGAACGTTACGCCCATATAACGGATTTCGATTCCCACAATTACCTGACGATGGCCGTCGATAGCGCCGGATACCTGCATCTTTCCGGCAATATGCACGTCGATCCGTTAATTTACTTCCGCAGCCGCCGGCCGCTGGACATCACTACGCTGGAGTGCGTTCCGGCGATGACCGGCGAGCGGGAAGCACGCGCCACCTACCCGGTATTCTTTAAGGACGTGCAGGGGCGGTTGATATTCCGCTACCGCGACGGCTGCAGCGGCAACGGCGACGATCTGTACAATATTTTCGACACCGAACGCCAGCAATGGTCACGCCTGTTAGAAACACCTCTGCTGAACGGTGAAGGGGCGCGCAACGGCTACGCCCGCCAGCCGCTGCTGGGGCCGGACGGCTACTGGCATATGGTGTGGATGTGGCGCGAAACGCCGCACTGCGAAACCAACAATAATCTCTCCTACGTGCGCAGCCGTGATCTGCAACGCTGGGAGAAATCAGACGGTACGCCGCTCGCGCTGCCGATTGCTCGCCACCAGGGTGAAATTGTCGATAACGCCGGGATCGGCGGCGGGTTAATCAACATGGTGCAGGAGGTGGGTTTCGATAACGATGCCCGCCCGGTGTTAATTTACCATCGTTATGATGATCGGGGGCTATCGCAAGCGTATCTGGCGCGCCCGGATGGCAAAGGCAACTGGCAAAAAGCGCAGATAAGTCAGTGGGATTTTCGCTGGGACTTCAACGGCGGCGGATCTATCCCGCCCGACGTGACTCTCAGCGCGCCGCGGGCGATTGGCGGCGGGAAAATGGCAGTGGAATGGACCTCGACGTGGGCCGGAAGCGGCGTGTGGATTATTGATGACCGGACGCTTACCGTTGTGGAAACTCGCCCTCTCACGCCGCCGCTGCCAGCCGATCAATGGCAACCCCGACAGAACGTTGCGCCACAGGCGGAAGTACAACTGGTGGCGGCGCAGAACAGCGATTACAGCCCACAAAACCGCTATTGGTTGCGCTGGGAAGCGCTGCCTATTTTCCGCGACGTGCCGCACGAGGCGAAAACCGGATCCACGCTGCTGGAGGTGATAGAAGTGCGGCACTAAAAAAGCGCGCCAGCCGGGACAGAGGCTGGCGCGCTGACTTTCCGCATCAGGCGTTCGCCAGCTGCTTCGCCTTCTCCTCTTCTTCCTGCTGAGCCTGCTGCGTTTCCAGCATTTTCTTCTCATACACCTTGAAGAACGGGTAGTAGATCGCCAGCGAGATAAAGAAGCAGATAAACACCAGACCGCAGGCAATCAGGTTCCAGTTGGTGGTGATCAACGCCCCCAGCGGGGCCGGAATAGTAAACGGCGGTTTGACCATCATGCGTGGGATCAGCCCGCTGATGGTAAAGAGATACACCACCACCGTATTAACCATCGGCGCCAGGATAAACGGCACCGCCAGAATCGGGTTCATGACGATCGGCGCGCCGAAAATCATCGGCTCATTGATGTTGAACAGGCCGGGAATAAACGACAGCTTCCCAAGTGATTTCAGATAGATAACTTTCGATCGTATAAACAATACCACCAGCGCCAACGTGGAGCCGGTACCGCCCATCTGCGCGTACCACTGGAAGAACTGCTCGGTGAAGATATTCGGCAGATCGTAAGCGCTGGTCCCGGCCTGGAACAGCTCCATATTCTGCACGATCGCCTGGTCCCACAGCGGGCGAATCAGCGGCCCCATCACCGCGTGTCCGTGAATCCCAAACACCCAGAACAGGTCGATAAAGAACTGCGTGACGATACCGCCGAACAGGTTAGTACCGGTCATAAAGCCCTTCAGCGGCATGATGATGTAGCTGATGATGGCGTTAATATCGATATTCAGGAAGTGTCGCGGTACCCAGAAAATCAGCACCACCGCCAGCGTCGGGAACAGCGCCGAGAAGGAGCTGGCAACCACCGGAGGGACGCCTGCCGGCATCTTGATTTCAATATTGCGGACTTTAATAAAGCGATAGATTTCAATGGCAATCAGTGAGGAAATGATCGCCCCAAATAGCCCCTGCGAGCTGAGCGAGGCCACGGGAATATAGCGTCCGGATATCGCCTCACCGGCCACGGTGACGCCCTCTTTAATATTCACCGGAACAATCATCAGCAGCGTGGCGAGCATCGCCAGCAGCCCGCTGGTCACGTCGTTGAGTTTATAGCTTTTCCCCAAAAACGAACCGATGGTAAACGCGGCGTACAGCGACATCAGGCCGACGGTAAAGCGGAAAGGGACATCAAGAATATCGCGCCATGGCGCAATAAAATCCATGTATCCTTTAATCGGAATATTGAGCAGAATAACGAAAAATGACCCGACAATCGTCAGCGGTAAAATAGAGATTAAGCCGTTTCGAATCGCCTGCATATGGCGCTGGTTGCCAATGGCATTGGCTACCGGCAACATTTTTTCGGCCAGCCGTTCAAAGAAAGACATGTTACTCCTCCTGGAAACCGTTATTGGCAATCACCGTGGAGAACCACTGCCCGGACTTTTTCAGCGACCGCTGCTGGGTCGCTAAATCAAGACGGTAGAATCCGTAGCGATTTTTATAGGCGTTTTGCCACGACCAGCAGTCAATAAACGTCCACATGTGGTAGCCCAGGCAATTGCTGCCGTCGGCCATCGCCTGATGGAGATATCCCAGATGTTCTTTCAGGAATGCAATGCGGTAATCGTCCTGGACCTGGCCGTTCACCATAAATTGCTCTTCGTCCTGAATGCCAATGCCATTTTCAGAAACGAACCACGGTAAATTGCCGTAGCGTTCTTTCACCACCATGGCGATGTCATAAAGCGCTGCAGGGTAAATCTCAATACCGCGCGAGGTATTCATCCTGCGTCCCGGCATGATGTATTCTTCGAAGAAACGTTCCGGAACAAAACCGTGCGGTTCTGCCAGCGGCGTTTCACGCGCTTTTACACGGCGTGGACGGTAGTAGTTAATGCCCAGCAGATCGATACGCGTATTGGCAATCAACGTACAATCTTCCGCCAAATATTCCGGCAGCTGGTCATGTTCGCGCAAAATAGCCACCAGCTCTTCCGGATAGCGCCCCAGTAAAATAGGCTCGTTGATGCTGCGGGTATAAAAGAGATCGGCCATCGCCGCGGCCTGCAAATCCTCCGGTGAGTCGCTGCGCGGATAGACCGGAATAACGTCCATAATAATGCCAATCTGCCCGGCCAGGCCCAGCTCGCGCCACGCCGCCACCGCTTTGCAGTGCGCCAGCACAATGTGGTGCAGCACCTGGGCCGCGCGGCGGAAATCGGTAACATAAGGATAATGGCGAGGGTGTAAATACCCGGCTTCCGCCGGAATTAACGGCTCATTGAAGGTGAACCAATAACGCACGCGGTCGCCGAACAGTTGATAGCAAATACGCGCATAGCGAGCAAAGGCGTCAATCACTTCACGATTTTCAAAGCCGCCCTTTTCCTGCAGCGCCATCGGCATATCGAAGTGATAGAGATTAATAAAAGGTTCAATGCCTTGCGCGTGTAATTCATCAATCACCGCGTTATAAAAGACGACCGCCTGCGGATTCACCTCACCGTCACCATCGGGAATCAGACGTGACCAGGAAATAGAGGTGCGAAATGAGTTCAGGCCAATGTCTTTGGCACGTTGAATGTCTTCCCGATAATGCTGATAAAACGTCGAGGTATCATCCGCCGTGACGCCCTGAAAAAAACGCTCATTAAAGTGGTGTGAAGCATAATCCCAGATATTATCGCCTTTGCCGTCGCCGGGAATACGGCCTTCAGACTGGGTCGCGCTGGTCGCCGTCCCCCACCAGAAATTATCAGGAAAACGATATTCCATAATCGCTGTCCTTATTGTGCTTTGGCTAATAAAGACAGCGCATGATCCAGAACTTTATCGCCCTGCATCGAGCCATATTGCATCATATCAATGGCGGCCACCGGCACCCCTTGCGGCTCGGCGACGGCAGATAAACGCTGAAGCTGGAATTTCACCTGCGGGCCTAACAAAATAACGTCGGCGTCCTCAATAATCTGCTCGAATTCAGAAACCGGGACGGCGGTAATGTCCACATCAATATCGCGGCTGGCGGCAGATTGTTTCATTCTTTCAACTAACATACTGGTCGACATGCCCGCAGCGCAGCATAAAAAGATCTTTTTCATCATTTTCCCCTGGCGTTATATGCGTGGTATTCCGCAAAAATGCGGCCAAATATATTCTGCGTAGTCGGCCAGGGGGCGGCAAGTGAAGGCAGGCACAAAACCGATTTATATCGCTGGTACTTTTGTTGTTTCAAATGAGAGAAAAGATAATTTACCTCTTATAAACATCAGGATAGGAATGTTACTTTTATTTCCCTTAGTGTTATTTTTATTCGTTTTTATGCGTTACCTCCCACTCTGGTCAGCTAGCGGCACTGATTCGGCGAAACACCAAACTGACGGCGAAAGGCACGAGAAAAGTAGCTCACGTCGCCGAATCCACAACGCGCAGCAATCTCGTTCACCGAGTCACTGGTAAAACGTAGCTGATAGCGTGATTGCAGCAGCCGCAGGCGGGCGAGATACTGCTGTGGTGAAACACCGGTATAGTCGCTGAAACCGCGCTGTAAGGTGCGCCGCGAGAGACTAAACGTCTGGCACAACGCGTCCAGATCGAGCGGCTGCTGCCATTGACCGTTCAGATGAATCAGCACCTGGCTGATGCGATCTGCGCTGGAGTGAAAATCTTGCGTTTTATAGCGCCAGAGGTTCAGCGTGTGCAACACTTCGAGAAAAATCATCTCCTTGTGACTTTCTGCCAATATTGGGTCGCTAAACTCCTCTGCCTTATGGCTCGCCAGACGCTCAAATACGCGCTGCATAATGCCGATGTCCAGCTGCCAGACGTTGCTTTCCCCCTCCTGCGGCAGCAGATAATCGATATGCTTGATAAAGTTGAAGCTGTCGCGCCCCAGATAAAGCAGGTTTACCTGCTGCAAATCCTTCATCTCTTCGAACAGGTGATAGTCCTGGCGATTGAGGTAACACAGCGTGCCGCTGCTCAGCAGGTAGGGTTTTTCATTGATGACATGAATCCCACTACCGCTGCCCACCAGAAACAGTTCGCAGTACTCATGGCTATGCTCGTGGCTGATGCTTTTCTCCGGATGCCAGAAATGAAAGACCACGCTCTCCTGCGGATGGCGAAAATGGGTATCACGGGGTAGCACAAGCGACATAGACACTCCTGGCGGATTTTCACTCAGAGTGATAGTGATACCAGAATGAACGGAAGGTACCTTGAGCTGTTTGCCACCCTGCAACGGCAGTTGGCAAACAGAGAAAGCTTATCGGCCCTGATTTAACATCGCCATTAATTCCATCGGCGAGCGTCGTTGTTTAAGCAAGTCGCGCATGGCCTTCATATGCGGTGCGCTATGGTTAAAGAAACGATGATAGCCCGCGCAAAGCACGCTTTTTCCGTCAGCAATACGATGTTTGGGACAGTCGCCATGGCAGAAACGCAGCGCTGAACACTGCCGACACGACGCCGTTAACTCGCGTTGCATTTGCTGGCCGCAGGTTGCGCTAAACTCACACATTTTCGATGGATAACCGCGCCAGATGCCAAGCGTAGATTCAAACAGTTGAACACAGATCCGGCCAATATCTTCACGTACCCAATAGTCGAATACGCTGGTCAAAAATATGCCCCACGCTTCGGCGGTGACTGATGTGGCACTAAGCTTGCCGTTCTCGTCGCACTCGACCACAGGGATAAACTGCAAGTACGGCGTTCCAAGGCTGCGTAAGTAGCGGTAGAAACGTTGTGGCTGCAGGCTGTTCAGGTAGTTTACCTGCGCCAACACATGCAACTCAACGCCATGTTTTGCCAATGTCTCAATGGCCTGCATCGCCTGATGATGCGCTGTTTTTTCGCCAGGAAGATCGAGAGGTACATCAAGTAACAAATCCACCCGCCAGCCGTTCTCATGAAAGAAGCAACACGTCTCATCGTCAGGCAGGTATCCATTAGTCTGAAATACATTATGGATTTTCCTGCCTTCAGCGTGCTGCTTTTGCAGCACCAGCACGCGCTGGAAATAGGCCAGCCCGTATTGCGTAGACTCGTCGCTCTGCCAGATGAACGTTATCTCTTGCCCAGCCTGTGCGGCGATATGTTGATGAATAAAACACGCCAGCGTGGAGTCATCCATCACCCGTTGGCCGTTGAGGTTACTGCGAGAGCAGGCCGCTGTGGCCATTACCTGACATCCTGTCATGTAAAATCCCTGATAAAAATAATAAGTTGGCGAATATGGGTAACAGCAAACAATATTGCGAGTGATAACACCGCGAGGGAGATCAAAAATTTGTCACGCACCACCCGCGGCTGCGCAAAATCGTTCTGTGTGACATCCATGATGTTGCGGTTACGGGTGTACTGCCAGAGGATAAGCGCGACGATTGCCAGCACGACGATTGAAATCCAGAACAGCATACCGGCCTGATGCCAGTTGTGCTTCAGGGCCAGCGCCATCAGCGCGCCATAGCCCAACAGCGTGCGAAACCAGGCCAGCGAGGTGCGTTCTGGCTGTAGCCCCGGGTCCGCCTGACGGCGGGCTTTACGGCTATCCGGCATACAGCACCAGCAACATGACGACTGCCGCCACGAAGACCAGCATCATGCTGATCACCAGCAAACTGCGGGTATAGGGCAAATCTTCCTTCAAGCGCATCGCCTTTTCATTGCGCAGCCAGCGCAAATAACCGTAAATCGCCAGGCCACCGGCAAACAGGCACAGCATCAAGGCCAGCGCCTCACGAATGGCCGGCGTTGCGAAGTCTGGCGCCAGCTGGTCAAGCCCAACGCCCGCAGCAAGAAACCCCAGCGAGGTGCGGATCCAGGCGAGAAAGGTGCGTTCGTTAGCCAGCGAAAAGCGGTAGTCGGGCGCTTCTCCGAGGCGGGAAATTTTCATGACGGTTCCTTGTGATCGCAATAGTCAGCGGCATAACCTTAACGCAATTGGTGCCACTGCGCCGCTGAGTTTTCCATTAATATGCTGATAATACGCCCATAATCAATACGCTTGCGTCTCAACATCCCCCTCCATCGCAACGAGCGGAATACTGCATCGTTTGGATGATGACGCTTTGATAAGGCGTTTTCGCTTTAATGTGGCTATCGCATTGAACCAGGAGAGAAAAAAGAAGCCAGCGCCGGGAAGACGCTGGCCAGGTAGGGTTAGTGCAGTTCCGGCCAATACCCTTTGTTGGCTTCAATTAAATCATCAAGGATGGCCTTCGCCACCGAGGCGCTCGGTACGGTTTTCGACAACGTTATCGCCTGCCACAACTTCTGGTATGAGCGCTGCTCCCAGGCATCCACCACCAGTTTTTCCACCATCACCTGCTGGCTCATCAACCCTTTCTGGAAGTGCGGAATATCGCCTACCGTCAATGGCTCTGGTCCGTTGTGGCCCACCAGGCAGGGGATTTCTACCATCGCATCGGCGTCAAAGTTATGAATCGCGCCGTTGTTAGGGACAATCAGCAGCATCCGTTCCTGGGTGTTGAAGGCAATGGCCGTTGCCAGATCGACGATGTAAGAAGCGTGCTCATCAATCTCTAAATCGCCCGCGGAGGAGCTGCCGGCAGCGATAATCGCGCGGCAGGCGCTGAACACGTTCTTCTCACGGTGATCCATCACCTCGTTGGCGCGGGTACGCTCCGGGTTTGAATGCGCGACCACGTAGTCCGGGAACAGATAGTATTTCAGGTAGGTATTCGGCATGGTGTCCGGATCCAGCGCCTGCACATCTTTTGCCTTCGCAAAGGTATCGTTCCAGCTGGCTTCAGTGTGTGGATCGTTTGATGGCGGAACATAGCCGTATTTAGCGACATGTTCACGTAATTTGGGCATCAAATCATTGCCTTCTAAATCCTCAATCGATGTCCACCAGCCAAAGTGATTCAGGCCATAGTAGCGAACGCGCATCTGTTTACGATCCTGAAGGCCGACAATCTGCGCCATTCGCCCTTCAATACCGATAGGCATATCGCAGATATTGAGGATTTTAGCGTTCGGACGCAGACGGTTCGTCGCTTCCGCCACAATCGCCGCCGGGTTGGAGTAGTTCAGCATCCAGGCGTTCGGCGAATATTTTTCCATATAATCGACCAGCTCCAGCACGCCGCCAATCGAGCGCATGCCGTAAGCAATCCCGCCCGGCCCACAGGTTTCCTGGCCCAGCACGCCGTGGCGCAGCGGAATTTTTTCGTCTTTTTCACGCATCGGGTATTTACCCACGCGAATATGCGCCATCACAAAATCGACATCGGTAAAGGCCGTTTCCGGGTCCGTGGTGTAGCTGAATTCGATATCCGGCGCCTGTTCCTTGAGGACAATTTTGCACGCTTCAGCGATCGTCTCCTGGCGCGCACCGTCGTTGTCGTAAAATTTCAGCGATCGCAGTGGAAACCGCTGCTGGTTTGCCAGCAACATTAAAACAATACCAGGGGTGAAGGTACTGCCGCCACCTGCGATTACAACTGAGAACTTCTTCATGATACTGCCTCCGTCATGGTAGGTTTTTCGATCGCTGATGCGTCTTTCATCAACATTTCAATCTGGTCACGAATTTGCGGGACATGCAGGCCAACAATGACCTGAATCGCGTTGCCATGGCGTACGACGCCATGCGCGCCCAGCGCTTTAAACACCTCGTCGCCTTGCGTATTTGCCATATCGGCGAGTGTGATACGAAGCCGTGTCGCGCAGTTGTTGAGGTTCACAATATTGGCGGGGCCGCCAAGCGCCCGCAGATATCCCTCAGCCTGATCAAACTGCGTCGTCCGGGCATGTGCGGTCTTATAATCGGCTTTGGTATAGAGCTTGACCTCACTGTCCTCACGGCCAGGCGTCTTCAGGTTGAAACGCAGGATCAGCTCGCGAAATACCACGAAGTAAATCACGGTGAAGCACAATCCAATCCCCACCTGTGTGAAAATCATTGATGCATGATTGTGGAACATTGGAATCCAGTTCTGCGGAAGCACGCTATCAATCAGGCCCCCCCCCATATTTCCCACCACGCCGCACATGTACATCACCGTCGCCATCGTGGCCGCCAGTACCGCATGAACGGCGAATAGCATGGGTGAGATGAACAGGAAGGTGAATTCGAGCGGTTCGGTCACGCCAACCAGTACGGCTGTTAATACCGCAGGGGTAAGTAGCCCGGCGATTTTTTTACGATTTTCTGGCGCGGCAGTGTAATAAAGCGCAAGGGCAATACCCGGCGTACCAAACATTTTCGAATTCCCAAACAAACCGAAACCACCCTCAGGGAATAATGTCTTTAACGGCGTGGTCGTCTGACTGAATTCCAGCAGATGATTTGCCCAATAAATCTGAATGCCGCTTTCTACTGCTGCAGGCCCAAATGTGAAGGGGCCATAAACAAAGTGATGCAGGCCCGTGGGGATCAAAATACGCTCAAGGAAGGTATAAACCCATACGCCCAACGATCCGGCGGTGCGTAAAAAAGTTTGCAGCGATTCAATACCCATCTGTACCTTTGGCCAACAGAGCAGCGTGAGCCAGGCACAGGGAATCATCGCCAGGAAGGCAACCATGACAACAAAAGAGGATCCCTGAAATATCCCGAGGAAAACCGGCATCTGTTTGTCGAAATAACGATTATGCAATGCAGTGACAATGCCAGAAATAACAATACCACCAATAATGCTGGTATCGAGTGTTTTAATCCCGGCAATCATTGTCAGGCCGCTGCCCGCAGTCGGATCGATGGAGAAATCGACGCCGAAGAAGTGGCCCCAGGTTATTCCCATGGCGTTAATAAAGTAGTTCCACGCCAGAAAACTCACCAGCACCGCCAGACAAGCGCGCCCCTGGGCCTGTTTTGCCAGGCCAATTGGCAGGCCGACGGCAAAAATCAGGGGCATATTACGAAAGACCGTCCAGCCGCCTTCTTCAATAACATAAACAATCTGGGCAAATAAATTATCAGGGGCAGTGAGCGCTTCGCCGACAAACATTGGGTTGCGTAGCATGATGGCGATACCCACCACGATCCCGGCAAAAGGAAACAGCAATACCGGGGTAAACATGGCGCCGCCAAAGCGTTGTATTTGACTGAGCATTGAGCAATCCTCATTTAACAACTCGTAGGGTAAGTGGCCTTGTTATGTTCATCTTCGGCCTGCTACGAGAATAAGAATTCCCCCCTCCTGACAACATTCAGCCGGGTTGTGATTCGTGATCGCTTTCATGGTTTTAATTGAAGCAATGTTGTCTACTTTTTTGATAATTAATAGACATCTTCAATCGCGCTATTTTTTATTTTGAGGTTGTTACAGCCTAATGGTCTGTAATGAATTATTTTTAAATAAGAAACTGTGGTTTATTAATTTCGTTCCAGAGACGATAAGAGGCCTGGTTATGATCTATAAATCCATTGCCGACAGATTGCGTTTACGGCTTAACTCGTCAGAATTCAATATTGGCAGCCCGTTGCCGGGAGAGAAAAAGCTGGCGGAAGAGTTCGGCGTCGCGCGTATGACCATCCGAAAAGCCATCGACTTGCTTATTGAATGGGGCCTGGTCATCAGACGGCACGGCAGCGGAACCTATGTGGCGCATAAAGATATTTACCATGAAATCGCTAATCTCGCCGGCCTGGCGGAGATTCTGCGCCAACAAGGGAAAGAGGTAGCCAGCAATGTTTTGATTTTTGAGATGATGCCCGCACCGCCAGCGATTGCCAGCCAGCTAAGAATTCAGATTAACGAACGGATCTATTTCTCACGCCGGGTGCGCTGCGTGGAGGGTAAACCGCTGATGCTGGAGGACAGCTATATGCCGGTGAAATTGTTCCGCAACCTGTCGCTGGTGCATCTGGAAGGCTCGAAGTTTGATTATATTGAGAAAGATTGCGGGATCACCATCAGCGGCAACTATGAGAGCCTGGCGCCCGTGCTGGCCGATAAGCAGCTGGCGCAGTGCTTAAATGTCCCGGAACAGACGCCGCTGCTCCGTATCACCTCCCTTTCCTACAGCGACAGCGGCGAGTTTCTTAACTATTCCGTGATGTTCCGCAACGCCAGTGAGTATCAGGTGGATTACCACCTGCGTCGCGTGCAGGCCGTTAACCCATCCCCCAGAACAATACCGCCAGCAGCTGAGGCGTGATAATGCGCAGGAACATCACCAGCGGATACACCGTGGCGTAGGAGAGCGCGGCCGCGCCGCTGGTCGCGTGCAGGTTGTTGGCAAAGGCTAGTGCCGGAGGGTCCGTCATGGAACCAGCCAGCATGCCGCACAGGGTCAGGTAGTTCATTTTGGCAAAAATTCGCGCCAGAATACCGACCGTCAGCAGCGGGATACCGGTGATGAAAATGCCGTAGCCAATCCAGCTTAGCCCTTCGCCGTGAATCAGCGTAGCAACAAAATCGCCGCCGGACTTCAGCCCCACCACCGAGAGGAACAGCACAATCCCCAGTTCGCGCAGCGCCAGGTTAGCGCTCGGCGGCATAAACCAGTAGAGCTTGCCGATGCTGCCGATACGCCCGAGGATCAGCGCCATAATCAGCGGCCCGCCCGCTAGCCCCAGCTTCAATGCCACCGGGAAACCGGGAATAAACAGCGGTACAGAGCCAAGCAGTACGCCGAGTCCGATGCCGATAAACACCGGCAGCATCTGCACCTGCTGCAATTTCTGCTGCGCGTTACCCAGCTCTGACGCTACCGCGTCAATCGCCGCAGGGCGGCCGACCAGATTGAGGATATCACCAAACTGCAGGCTGGCATTGCTGCTGGCCACCAGCTCCACCCCAGCACGGTTCAGGCGTGAGATCACGACGTCATAGCGCTGTTTATAGTGCAGATCGCGGATTTTCTTGCCTAAAACCTTCTCGTTGGTAACAACAACCCTTTCCACTTTCAGGTCGGTCCCACGCGTCGACAGCGAGGTCTCCACCTCTTTACCGATCACCAGCTGCGCGTTATGCAGATCCGCCGCTTCCCCCACCAGGTGCAGCAGGTCTCCGGTTTCAATCAGGGTTGTCGGCGACGGCACCATCAGCGTTTCACCCCGTTTCAGCCGCGAACAGATGATGTTATCTCTGTTGATGACCGGTATATCCTGAATCGCCATGCGATTCAGGTTCGTATTTTCGACACGAATATTGATGGTTTTGAGGTGCGAATGACCGGAACCGGCCTGTTCATCAAACTGCTGCGCCTCTTTTTCTACGTTAATACGAAAGAACAGACGCACCAGCCACATGGTCAGCAAGATACCGCAGATGCCAAACGGGTAGGCCATGGCATAGCTCATCCCCATTTGATCGACCACGCTAAACGGCTCGCCGAGATCGCGCAGTATTTGCTGCCCGGCACCCAACGCGGGGGTATTGGTGACCGCGCCGGAGAAAATGCCCAGCACCACGGGAAGCGGAATAGCGAAGATTTTATGCAGCAGGGTAGTGACCAGGCCGCCGAGGATGACAATCAGAATAGCGAAGAGATTCAGCCGCAGGCCGGAGACACGCAGAGAGGCAAAAAAGCCAGGGCCCACCTGAATACCGATAGTGTAGACGAACAGGATCAGACCAAATTCCTGAATGAAATGCAGCATCGGGCTGCTCAGGGTAATCCCCGCCTGATCGACAAAGTGGCCGACGATAATCCCACCAAACAGCACGCCGCCAATACCAAAACCGATGCCGCGAATTTTGATATTACCAATCCACAGCCCGACCACCGCCACCAGAGCCAGTACGCTGACCGTCAATGCTATATCACTCATAGTATGTTCCCTGTGAATAACATTAATAACACTATGGATTATGTCTGAGTTGTGGGGGGTTGTATGTAGTGCGGCGCACATTACTCAGCCAAATAGGGCGCGCTATTCTGGCACCGCTTTTCCCTTAGCAGCGATTTTTAACTACTGGATACTTTTCTCAGGGGAGGGAAGTGATTCAGGCATGGTGCCCCCGAGATCCTGGATAGTCTGACGCACCTTCTGACCCACTTCGTAGTGCGTTTGATTGGCAATTTGCTTGCTATCCACCTCATCGCGGCGGAGCTTTTCTTCGGTTTGAGTTGCGCGAAATAGATTAGCGGCTAACTCCGTTGAGCCCATATGGTCGAGGATTTTCTGGCTTTTCTTCAAACCATTACGCTAGTGAATGGCTTTCTGGTCAAGACCACCATAAAAACCTTTGTAGCCATGGTTCTGGAAGATTGCGAAATCAAGCGCGGTTTCACCCCCTGCCTGCTGGGCCGTTTCCACCAGATGTTTATTGTGTTCTTTAAGCTCATTGCGCAGAAAAAGGCGCTTCTCATCTTCCCGTAGAGACTTAAAGGCATTGTCGTCCTGAAGCTCCTGACGTCGGGTTTGCAAAGCGAAATAGGTTTGCCCGGCAGCGATAACCGGTTTGGACGGATCGCCATTTTGTACAACCAGATAACAGGTGTAGCGAGATAGCTTGATATCTTCAAGATTTCGATTCGCACCCGATCCCAATTCGACCATTTTGTTGGATTCAACAAAATGGTCAGACGCATGCTGACCACTTGCCTCACATGCGACCACGGCTTTTAAGATAACCTTATGAAAGTTACGCCATTCTTTATAATCAAGTAATGGTCCTAAATCTCGAGCAGACCAAAACTCTCTCCCTTCCCGATCGGTGTTTTTAATCACTTCAAACGGCTGTTGCTCATTCATAACATGTCCCTTGTTTAAATATACCCACCTGAGCGATCATTTTTTAATCTGAAACACCCATTGCAGCAAGGGGAATAAATGTGGTGTCGCGCGCAAAAAAAAGCCCCGATTTCTCGGGGCTAATTGGGCAAATAACGTTAGCTATTCAGTGCCGGGCGCTCGCTGATGGCAATGCGCTGCGGCGCGATAGCTTCCGGCTCGTTGCGGGTTAAATCGATATGCAGCAAGCCGTTAGTAAAGGTGGCACCGGAGACTTCCATATTTTCCGCGAGGGTGAAGCTCAGGCTAAAGGCTTGCATCACCAGGCCCTGGTGCAGCCATTTGGTCTCTTTTTCCTGCGGCTGCGGCGTGCCCTTAACGGTGAGGCGGGTGCCTTCCAGCTGTACGTCCAGATCTTCCTGACGGAACCCGGCTAACGCCAGCGTAATGCGGTAATGGTTATCGTCGCTTTTTTCGATGTTGTACGGCGGGAAGCTCTGGCCTTCGCTGCTGCTTTGCAGCGCGTTCGCCAGTTTGTCGAAGCCGATCCATTGACGCAGCAGAGGGGATAAATCGTAGTTACGCATTGTGTTTCTCCTTCTAAGAAGCGAGTAAATACCTTCCGGCTCCCAATCGGCAAGCCAGTTGATGCACAGGGCCGCGCGGGCGGCCCGCTAGAATTAGTTAATTTCGATACGGCGCGGTTTGTTCGCTTCCGGAATCACGCGTTCCAGTTCGATATACAGCAGGCCGTTCACCAGGTTAGCGCCACGCACGTGGATGTTTTCCGCTAGCTGGAATTTGCGTTCAAAGTTGCGCTCGGCAATACCTTGATAGAGGTAAGTCCGTTCTTTCTGTTCTGCGGCATGCGCGCCTTTTACCACCAGCATGTTGTCCTGGGCGGTAATTTCCAGCTCGCTTTCGGCAAAACCGGCCACGGCAATCGCGATGCGATAGTGGTTTTCGTCAACCAGTTCAACGTTATACGGAGGATAGCCGCCGTTGCTTTGCGTTTGATTGTTTTCTAACAGGTTGAACAGACGGTCAAAACCAATGGCAGAACGGTATAACGGGGATAAGTCGAAGTTACGCATAATCAAATAGCTCCTGAAAATCAGCGAGAATAGTAGACCTTCCATCGTGGACAGGTCGTGAAGCCCGAACACCCCGCAGGCGTGTTCTTCCCGGCTACACCTATAAAATGAGGGGGAAAGAACCTTTTTCAAGCCCCAATGTCTGACTTTTTTTGCACTTTCCCGGAGAAGGCTTACACTGGGTGAGAGCACGAAAGGCCAAATTGCGACAGCCGCCACAGAGCGGTAAGTCTGGGCTTTCTATTTTGGCAACGGGTGGCTATAACCCGGAGGAGGAGCTTTTTTATGCTCATAACAACGAAGAGCTCATGATGAAAAATCTGCTGATTAAAACGGCGTTGGTTGGGGGAATCTTCTTGTCAGGAGGATGTTCCAGCGTCATGTCACACACCGGCGGCAAAGAAGGCACTTATCCCGGCACGCGCGCCAGCGCGGAGATGCTGAGCGACGGTGATAACGGCTGGGCCACCAAATCACTGGTCGCCCTTGATATGCCGTTTACGGCGGTGATGGATACCGTGCTGCTGCCGTGGGACTTCTTCCGCAAGGACAGTTCGGTCCGTTCACGGGTTGAAAAGAGCGAGCAGGAGACGCTGGCCACCAATTCGGTGATCCCGCCGGCCCCGATGCCCGCCCAGTAAATCAGTAGCCGGTTCCGGTTACCCACAGCTGGCGAAAGCCAGCCGTTTCCTCCATCCAGGCAATCGCTCGTCCATCGGGCGAGAAAACGACGGCATCCGCCGATGGCTGATTGGCGTGCTTGTCAGTTAAAAAAGTGATTTCGCCACTCGAAGCATCACACCAGGCAATACGCCCTTCCAGCACCATACCTAGCCCATTTCCGGATGGATGCCAGTTAAACGCCGACTGAATGTCGGAGGTATTGTGCGTCAGCTGGCGCGGTTCTCCACCGTCTGGCGAAATCAACCACAACTGCACGACACCGCTGTCATCACGCATTAAAAAGGCAATCTGCGTTCCCTGCGGATCGCTGCGCACCCAGTGGCGCGGAACGTTCACCAGCCCCGGAAATGCACGCTGATGCGTGAAGGTTAGCCGTCGCTGGCGAACGCCCGCGGGCGGCGCAGGAAGCGTGGTGTCGGTCCCCTGCAGCGGCGCATCACCCGCCTGTTTCCAGCCCTGCTCGTCAAACGGTAGCTCAACGAGGAACAGCTCCGGCACTTTCTCACCGGCAAGCGAAACGGTATCGCCAATAAATGCCAGCGCTCGCGAGCCCACCCACCCCTCTTCATAAGCGCGGTTGATGTCATCACTGCCGGGCTGCGGCTGGGCGGTCGTCTGACTGACCAGCACGCACCAGTGGCTGCCGCCGTATTCCCGGGGATGCTGACCGTGGGGCGCTACCGGGCCAAAAGGTACGGCGACGCCGACGTTACGCAGGTCCAGCGCCGGATCATATTCGTGCATCACATGGTCATTGTAGGTAAAACTCACGAACTGCCCACAGGGGCTGTAAACGTGAACATGACTCCCGCCGCGCAGTGCGCCGGGCGTATAGGGCGCGGTGATATCCATTGCGTCGAGATTGCGCGTTTCTCCCTGCGCGGTCACCACGCCGCGTCGGTGATGGAAATCATACTGCCAGTCTGCGTCTGGATTTTCCGGCCCATGAATAAAGACGTACTGCTCGGCGGCAGGATGTACCGTCACCACGCCGACGTGCGCACCATGATGGGCGCGATAAATCACCTCAACGTCACCGCTATTGACGTTCACGCGCTCAATCGTTTCGCCGGTAAATGAAGCTCCGGAAGGGCGGACGTCGTAAACCAGCCACTGGCTGTCCGGCGTCCACGTACGGGTATTGGTAAGCTGATGATTACGCGGCGCAAAGGTGATTTGTTTCATGGCGGAGTCCCGTTCAAAAGATACCTCGTGGTTTTACCACGCGAACGGACTATTCCATAAATATTTAGCGAAGCTGGTGACGATCCGCCTGCTGTGCGCTGGCCGCCAGCACGGGAAAATCCACCTGCGTGTAATAACGCGCTGGCAACGGCAAATGAGCCATATCGGTCGTCGGCCACAGCTGCAGTTCACCCAGCGCGTTGAGCGCCATTCCGTGCCAGCGATGCGGCAGCATCAAGCGCTGCGGCGTCGTCCGTTCACCGGGCACTGGCGTAGGTAGCCGATTATCGCCCATCTGGTAATTACGCTTTAGCACCAGATACTTCTCTGGCACCCGCTTCTGGCTGTTCCACCAGTGGCCGTTGAGCATATCAAAATGAAAGCGAGTGATAGCCGGGGACTGCGCGCCAAGATGCGTCAGTGCCTGGGTAAGAGCCGTCCCCATTGCGGCTTCGTAGACGCCCTGGGAAACCGTCTGACCATCAAGAATCAGGGAGGCCGCCAGGCGCGCGCCCAGCAAGTTAGAATAGAGATCTTCCGGCGAAAAAGCGGAAATACCTTCTGAAAATCCAGGAACAGACTCAAACCCGTACCATTGGGCAATTTCATGCCACTCTGCCACCTGAAACGCCAGATGTGCCGCCAGCCAGGCCGCCAACGTGTAGCGTTCCGCAGGATCTGACGGAGGGGTAAAGGCATTAAAAACCACCCGACGTTGGGCCAGTTCGCTATCCAAATCAAGGGTAAATCGCTGGCCCAATTTCGGCAGCAGCTGGCTGAAGAGATACACCGTCATATCCGCCGTATCGCGCACGTGCGCGGTATCGATAAAACCGCCGCGGGTGGTGTAAAGAATACCGTTGTTCTCACGACTTAAACCGGTAAGATTTTCCAACCCTGCCAGCATCTTATCGTTGTACTGATGCTGCCCAAGGTGCTCTGCGCTCACCACGTTATCCAACTGATATAGCGGTACCGATATCCCCCACAGCGCGGCGTGCAGGTTATAGCCAAAGGCACAGCAAGGGCGAAGCCCTTTTGGTAACGGCTGCGGTGGCATCGCGGGCCACGCGCGAGTCGCCCGGACGGTCGCCTGTGTCGCTAAATCAAGCGGTACCGGCAGCATCGCGTAGCTGCGTGAGACCACGCACAGCGCCAGAAGCAAAAGGGTGTGAATAAACGCCTTCAAAATGCCTCCCCAACCTGAAAATAGAACCCGCTGCTGCCTTTACCGATGCCGTAATCCAGGCGCACGTTCACCCGTGGTTTAAATTCAAAGCGATAGCCGACGCCCGCCGAGGGAAGCCAACGTCCGTTATCCAGCGCGTGAAACGACGGCCCCATAGTGCCCGCGCCAAGCCAGCCAACAACGCCGTGCCGCCAGTCAAGCTTGCGCCGATATTCCAGCTGGCCGCTAACGACATTTTTGTCCCGATAGCGTCCCTCGTAATAACCACGCATTCGCTGGTTGCTGCCAAGTAGCGGCATCATGCTCCATGGCACATCGCCCTGGGTAAACGCGCCATCCATCTCCCACGCCAGCACGTTTTTATCGTCCAGCGAGTGGTAGCGACTGTAGTGCAGCTGATATTCATCAAAGCGGGTATCACTGCCGGTGTCAGGCGTGAAGCGGGTATAGCGCACATCGGCATACTGCCCCTGACGCGGATTGGGAACAAAATCCCGGTCATCCCAGCTCAATTCGATACTGCCGCCGGAGCTCAGCACCGATGCTCCCTGCGCCGTGTACTCTATTTTCGGCGGATCGCTATCGTCCATCTGGGCTGCGTGCTGGGCATTCAGCGACCAGCCGACGCCAAGGTAAACGTTCGGCGCCAGCCGACGGTATAGCGTGGGACGTAAATCCAGAACCTGCGCGGTGTACTGTTCTTTCTGACTGTCTTTATCGCCCGCGGTAAATCCCTGACCCCAGTAGTATGTTGGGGTGTCGGTTAACGCACCATCAAGAAAGAAACGCCAGCGATCGTCGGCGAAAAAGGCATAATTTTGCATCGTCAGGCCAAATGCGCCGGTTGAGCTAAAATAACCGCTAAGCGTCAGCGTCGAGTTCTGGCTGACCGTGTCGTTGGGGTCAGGGCGATACATGCCGACGACCGCGGTACCGATCCCCAGCCCCAATTCAGGGGTGTAGAACGGCCCCGGCATGACGCCCCAGTCGATACCTTTGCTGGCATCGAAGTTATCGCTGGCTCCTAGCTTTTGCAGCCAGCCGTCAACCTCGCTGCGGCTTGGCAGCGCGGCCTGCGTCAAGGACGCAAACAGGCAGAGACAAAAGAGGAGGCCAGCGCGGATCAAAAGCGATACTCTCCGGCAACAAAGAAGCTGTTACGTTCCGCGAAGCCTATCTCGGTGGTGACGTTAAAGTTAGGCGTCAGCTCGTACTGCGCGCCCACCAGCATGTTCCACGGGGACTGTAGATGCTGTTTCACATCAAAGCGGCCTTTACCCTCTTTGTTGGCCAGATTCACCATATCCTGTAGGGCGGTTGATGGCATCGTCAGATCATTGAGGCTGCCTTTAAATTCCTGCTGCACGTCCTGATACATGCTGCCAACCCACAGGTTTAATTTACCCGCGGGGAGATGCAGTGCATCACTGCCCGGCGTACTGAAGCGGTAGCCAAGGCGCGGAGAAAGGGTAAAGGCATTAATGCTACCGTCCAGGATATCGAACCGAGTTTGCGTGTAGTTAGCGTCGAAAGCGGTAAACCAGTTACCTATCCCGCCAACCAGCGTGGTGCCCACTCCGTAAGTCGTGCCTTTAAAGTCGAGCTGGAAAGCCAGATTTTGCAAATTGCCGGGATAGTGGTACTTACGCGGCCCTTTAATCCCCACGCCAATCTGCGACACAGAGTGCCCATCGGTATAGCCAACCAGCCCATAAACATTCATAAACGGCAGCAGCCAGGCGTCCAGCTTGAGCGTTTCGGTTTTGCTGCGTTCGCGAGTTTTACCGACGTTGATTTTAAAGGCATTGTCCAGCGAGTGGTCGCGCAGAGACAATCCGTTAAAGTTGATACTATCTACATCAATATTCTGTCGAATATTCATGTAGTTAATATTCACACCAAAGGTTTGCGGTAATTCATAACCGCGCTGACGCGCTTCGTCACCCCAAAACGGTAAAACGTGATGTTTCACTTCAGCAACTTGCGTTGTGTTTTCGGGCAAAGGCGTGGCCTGGTTATCATCCTGATAGCTATACAGGGGCGTCAAATCCGTGGCGGCAGTGGCCTGAAATACCATGCAGGATGACGTCATCAGCACCAGGCAGATGCATTTGTTATTCATAGAAAAAACGTAATTACAGGCAGAAGATACCTGGGGGATAAAAGAGGGGGTGGAGATTATAGAAGTTACGTCTTATTTGGAGGGATTTATGTGCGATTTCACACCTGATAATACAAAGATGCGTTTTATAACATTCTTAATATTGATGCCCGACGAGCGCCGGGCATCATAAGGATTACGCGAGAACGTATTTCTCGATGGCCCAGGCTACGCCGTCTTCCAGGTTCGATTTAGTCACAAAGTTCGCCGCTTCTTTGACTGCCGGAATCGCGTTATCCATCGCCACGCCAACGCCAGCGTACTCGATCATCGCAATGTCGTTTTCCTGGTCGCCAATGGCCATGATCTCTTCTTGCTTAATACCCAGCACCTCGGCCAGCGACTTCACGCCGGTCCCCTTATTGACGCGCTTATCAAGAATTTCGAGGAAGTACGGCGAGCTTTTCAGTACGGTGTATTTTTCTTTTACTTCCGCCGGAATACGGGCTATCGCCTGGTCGAGGATGGCCGGCTCGTCGATCATCATCACCTTCAGAAACTCGATGGAGGGATCCATTTTCTCGGCTTCGCAGAACACTAGCGGGATAGTGGCAACAAAGGATTCATGCACCGTGTAATAGCTGATATCACGGTTGGCAGTGTACAGCGTGTTGCGATCCAGCGCGTGGAAGTGGGAGCCGACCTTGCGGGACAGCTCTTCCAGGAAGCGATAGTCATCGTACTTAAGCGCGGTCTGCGCCACGGTGCTACCGTCGCCAGCCTTCTGAACCAGCGCGCCGTTGTAGGTGATGCAGTAATCTCCCGGCTCGTTCATGCCCAGTTCTTTCAGGTAGCTGTGCACGCCAGCGTAGGGGCGCCCGGTGGTCAGAACCACGTTAACCCCTTTTGCGCGTGCTGCCGCAAGGGCGTTTTTCACCGCAGGAGAGATAGTGTGGTCCGGCAACAGCAATGTTCCGTCCATGTCGATTGCGATCAGTTTAATAGCCATGAGATCCCCAGGTTAAATGAGCCTACCCTCATGCTAACTCGATTTAGCGCAAAAAACAGCAGCAAAGACGGCCTAAAACGGGGATACAACGCATTGCGCGTTCTCCCCTTTTGTATGGCCTAGCCAAATAACTTACCGCCCTTGAGCAGGTCCATTCCGGCGGACAACAGGTCGTTGTGCGCCTGTGGATCGACCTCACCCTTTGGCGAGAGCGCATCAACAATTTTTGGCAGATATTCCGCCAGCATCGTTGAGGCGGAACTGGCGTCCGTACCGAGTTTTTCACCCAAATCCGACACGGCGGACGTTCCGAACGCCGACACCACCTGGTCACTGCTAATAGGTTGATTGTTATGCTGATTACTGATCCAGGATGATACTATGTCACCCAGGCCACCGTTTTGTAGCTTCTCCAACAGCACCTGAATTCCACCCTGCTCATTCACCCAGTTCAGGATAGCCTGGTATTTACCCGCATCACCGTTGAGAAGCGAGCCGACAACATCATCAAACAGCCCCATTTTCCACCTCGAATTACGCAAAAGAGAAGACGTAGTGAAGTATAGTTCGCGTACGCAAGGCATAAAAAAACGCCTGAAAAAATTCAGGCGTTTTTAATCTGTAGGCCTGATAAGCGTAGCGCCATCAGGCTCAATGCAGCACATTGCCGGATGGCGGCGTAAACGCCTTATCCGACCTGCAGCGTTAGATATCGATGTTCGCCGCTTTCAGGGCGTTCTCTTCGATAAACGCGCGACGCGGTTCAACCGCATCGCCCATCAGGGTGGTGAACAGCTGGTCAGCGGCAATCGCGTCTTTCACGGTAACGCGCAGCATGCGGCGGCTGTCCGGGTCCATGGTGGTTTCCCACAGCTGATCCGGGTTCATCTCGCCCAGACCTTTATAACGCTGAATCGCAAGGCCACGACGGGACTCTTTTACCAGCCAATCCAGCGCCTGCTCGAAGCTGGCAACCGGCTGGCGGCGTTCGCCACGTTCAATGAACGCATCTTCTTCCACCAGACCACGCAGCTTCTCGCCCAGCGTGAAGATACGACGGTATTCAGCACCGTTAACGAATTCGCTATCCAGCACGTAGTCGGTATCTACGCCGTGGGTACGCACGCGGATAATCGGCTCGAAATGCTGCTGTTCAGCATTGTGCTGAATATCAAACTTCCACTGGCTGCCGTGCTGTTCTTTTTCGTTCAGCTCGGTCACCAGCGCGTTCACCCAACGCGTGACTTTCTGTTCGTCAGAGAGGTCGGCATCCACCAGCGTTGGCTGATAGATAAGCTCTTTCAGCAGCGCTTTCGGGAAGCGACGTTCCATACGGTTGATCATTTTCTGCGTGCCGTTGAACTCGGCTACCAGGCGTTCCAGCGGTTCGCCAGCCAGAGCCGGAGCGCTGGCGTTGGTGTGCAGGGTTGCACCATCAAGCGCAATGGAAATCTGGTACTGATCCATTGCTTCGTCATCTTTAATGTACTGTTCCTGCTTGCCTTTCTTCACTTTGTACAGCGGTGGCTGTGCAATGTAGACGTGGCCACGTTCAACGATTTCCGGCATCTGACGATAGAAGAAGGTCAACAGCAGCGTACGGATGTGCGAGCCGTCGACGTCCGCATCGGTCATGATGATGATGCTGTGGTAACGCAGTTTATCCGGGTTGTACTCGTCGCGACCGATGCCGCAGCCGAGCGCGGTAATCAGCGTCGCCACTTCCTGAGAAGAGAGCATCTTGTCGAAGCGCGCTTTCTCAACGTTGAGGATTTTACCCTTCAGCGGCAGAATCGCCTGGTTCTTACGGTTACGCCCCTGCTTCGCAGAGCCGCCCGCGGAGTCCCCTTCCACAAGGTACAGTTCAGACAGCGCCGGGTCGCGCTCCTGGCAGTCCGCCAGCTTGCCCGGCAGGCCCGCTAAGTCGAGCGCGCCTTTACGACGGGTCATTTCACGGGCTTTACGCGCCGCTTCACGCGCGCGTGCCGCATCGATAATTTTACCGACGACGATTTTCGCGTCGGACGGGTTTTCCAGCAGGTATTCGGCCAGCAGTTCGTTCATCTGCTGTTCAACCGCCGATTTCACCTCAGAAGAGACCAGCTTGTCTTTGGTCTGGGAGGAGAACTTCGGATCCGGCACCTTCACGGAAACCACCGCAATCAGGCCTTCACGGGCATCGTCACCGGTGGCGCTGACTTTGGCTTTTTTGCTGTAGCCTTCTTTGTCCATGTAGGCGTTCAGGGTACGAGTCATCGCCGCACGGAAGCCTGCAAGGTGAGTACCGCCATCACGCTGTGGAATGTTGTTGGTGAAGCAGTAGATGTTTTCCTGGAAACCATCGTTCCACTGCAGCGCAACCTCAACGCCGATACCGTCTTTTTCGGTGGAGAAATAGAAGATATTCGGGTGAATTGGCGTTTTGTTCTTGTTGAGATACTCAACGAACGCCTTGATGCCGCCTTCGTAGTGGAAATGGTCTTCTTTGCCGTCGCGTTTGTCGCGCAGACGGATGGACACGCCGGAGTTCAGGAACGACAGCTCGCGCAGACGTTTTGCCAGGATGTCATATTCGAATTCGGTAACGTTGGTGAAAGTTTCATAGCTAGGCCAGAAACGCACCATGGTACCGGTTTTTTCGGTATCGCCCGTGACGGCCAGCGGTGCCTGCGGCACGCCGTGCTCATAGATCTGGCGGTGAACTTTGTTATCGCGCTGGATAACCAGTTCCAGCTTCTGGGACAGGGCGTTAACGACCGAGACGCCTACGCCATGCAGACCGCCGGACACTTTATAGGAGTTATCATCGAATTTACCGCCGGCGTGCAGCACGGTCATGATAACTTCCGCTGCGGAGACGCCCTCTTCCGGGTGAATACCGGTTGGGATGCCGCGGCCATCATCCTGTACGGAGACGGAGTTGTCGCTGTGGATGGTGACGATGATATCTTTGCAGTAACCAGCGAGCGCTTCGTCGATAGCGTTATCCACAACCTCGAATACCATGTGGTGCAGACCGGTGCCGTCATCCGTGTCGCCGATATACATACCCGGGCGCTTACGCACCGCATCCAGCCCTTTCAGGACTTTGATACTGGAGGAGTCATAAGAATTCGACATCAACGTTTCTCGCTCATTTAATCTTGGGTTAATCCGTTATTTTACCCTTTTCCACGGTAAACATCTTCGAATTTTCATCGGACATGTCCAGAACGTGTTCAGCGCTAATGGCGCTGACGAAAACCTGTGACTGCGTGGCTTTTAAACGGCTGGCCAGCAGGCCACGCCGCGCGTCATCAAGTTCCGAGGCAAAATCATCTATCAGGTACAGGCAGCGTCTGCCGCTCTCGCGGGTTAGAAACTCGCCCTGTGCCAGGCGTAACGCGCACATCAGCAGCTTAAGCTGCCCGCGCGATAAGGTGTCTTCCACCGGCGCGCCGTCGGCGCGAATGCGGAAGTCCGCCTTGTGCGGGCCGTGTGCCGTGTAGGTCAGCATACGGTCGCGTTCGAAGTTTCTCTCCAGCACTTCGGCATAATCGGTTTCTTTCTCCCAGCCGCGCTGGAAGGAGAAGGTCAAAGAGAACTCCGGGAGAAATTGTTTGCAGGTATCCGCCATATCTTCGGCGATACCGGCACTGTATTCCGCGCGCCAGCGGCTAATTTGCTCGGCCAGCGGGATAAGTTCGAGATCCCATGGACGCAGCTGCGCGTAGCGGCTCACCTGGCGCAGCGCGGCATTACGCTGCTTGAGCAGACGCTTCAGGTTGCTCCAGGCGTTGAAGAATCCGGCTTCGTTATGGAAGCATCCCCAATCAAGGAACGCTCTTCTGTATTTGGGGCCGCCGTTGAGTAAAGTAAACCCCTCGGGCGTAATCAGCTGCATCGGCATCAGCAGCGCCAGCTCGGCGACCTTGTGGCCGTCAGTGCCGTCAATGCGCACCTTGCTGTCACCCAGCTTGTCTTTGGTCAGGCCGATCGACGTTTCGCGCTCTGCGCCCTGTAAACGGCCATGCAGCACAAAAGCGTCCTGTTCATGACGAATCACGCGGCCAATCTGCAAACTGCGAAACGCCCGGCCGTGGCCGAGCGTATAGATGGCTTCCAGCACGCTGGTTTTGCCGCTGCCGTTGGCGCCAACCAGGAAGTTAAAGCCGGGGGATAAGGCAAGATCCGCGTTTTCGATATTGCGAAAATCGCGGATCAACAGACGGGAGAGCGACATTACAGTCTCATTGGCATAACAACGTAGGCAGCACTCTGAGACGCCGCATCTTCAATCTGTACGCTGGACACGGAGTCAGTCAGCATGATGCGCACATTTTCGCACTTCAGTGCATTGAGCACGTCCAGTACGTAGCTGACGTTAAAACCGATTTCAAGCTCGGTTCCTGGATAGGTGACATCCAGGATCTCTTCCGCTTCTTCCTGTTCCGGGTTATTAGCGGTGATTTTCAGCTGATTTTCGCTAACGTACAGACGCACGCCGCGGAATTTCTCGTTCGAGAGAATCGCCGCGCGGGCAAACGCCTGCTTAAGAATATCGCAGCCCGCTTCCAGGTGTTTATCCGGGTTCTTCGGCAATACGCGGCGATAATCAGGGAAACGACCATCAACCAGCTTAGAAGTAAAGATAAAGTCACCCACGTGCGCGCGGATGTTGTTGCTGCCGATCTGCACGCGCAGCGGCGTGTCACCGCCGTCGAGCATACGCATCAGCTCAATAACGCCTTTACGCGGCACGATCACCGAATGGCTCGGCAGGGACTGACCTACCGGCATGGAGCAGACCGCCAGACGGTGGCCGTCAGTCGCCACGGTACGCAGCTCTTCACCTTCGGTTTCGAACAGCATGCCGTTTAAGTAATAACGCACATCCTGATGGGCCATCGAGAACTGGGTAGCTTCAATCAGGCGTTTCATCGTGGCCTGCGGCAGCGTGAATTCCACGTCGCTCTGCCAGTCGTCGAGATTCGGGAAATCGGCAGCAGGCAGCGTAGACAGCGAGAAACGGCTACGGCCAGAGCGCACCAACATGCGGTCGCCTTCCAACTGGACGGCGATTTCCGCGCCTTCCGGCAGCCCACGACAGATGTCGAAGAATTTACGCGCCGGGACGGTAGTGGCACCCGGCTCATGCGCCTGCAGCAGCGCCACGCGCGCCACCATTTCCATTTCCAAATCGGTACCGGTCAGCGACAGCGTGCCGTCCGCCACCTGCAGCAGCAGGTTACCCAGAATCGGCAATGTCGGACGCCCACCTAATGGGCCACTCACCTGTTGCAACGGTTTTAATAAATGTTCACGTTCTACGGTAAATTTCATAGGATCACGACGATAGTGTTCTGATTAAATTGGAAAAATCTTCTTTGATATCGTGGCTTTCTTCACGCAGCTGCTCAATCTTACGGCAGGCGTGCAGCACGGTGGTATGGTCACGGCCACCAAACGCATCGCCAATCTCCGGCAGACTGTGGTTGGTGAGCTCTTTCGCCAACGCCATCGCCATCTGACGCGGACGCGCTACCGAGCGAGAACGTCGCTTGGAGAGCAGATCCGCCACTTTAATCTTGTAATACTCCGCCACCGTCTTCTGAATGTTGTCGATGGTGACCAGCTTTTCCTGCAATGCCAGCAGGTCGCGCAGCGCTTCACGCACGAAATCGATGGTGATCGCCCGGCCGGTAAAGTTGGCGTTGGCGATAACGCGGTTCAGCGCCCCTTCCAGCTCACGCACGTTAGAGCGTAGACGCTTGGCAATGAAGAACGCCACCTCACCGGGCAGACGAATGTCGTTTTCGTCGGCTTTTTTCATCAGGATAGCGACGCGGGTCTCAAGCTCAGGCGGTTCGATCGCCACCGTCAGCCCCCAGCCAAAGCGAGACTTGAGACGATCTTCTACGCCGTTGATCTCTTTCGGATAGCGGTCCGAGGTAAGGATGATCTGTTGATTGCCTTCCAGCAGGGCGTTGAAGGTGTGGAAGAACTCTTCCTGCGAACGCTCTTTGTTGGCGAAGAATTGAATGTCATCGATCAGCAGCGCGTCAACGGAGCGGTAGTAGCGTTTAAACTCTTCGATCGCATTGTTTTGCAGGGCTTTTACCATGTCCTGGACAAAGCGCTCGGAGTGCATATACACCACTTTCGCGTTCGGTTTACGGGCGATAATGCCGTTGCCCACCGCATGCAATAGGTGAGTTTTACCGAGGCCCGTACCGCCGTAGAGGAACAGGGGGTTATACGCGCCGCCGGGATTGTCCGCCACCTGACGCGCCGCCGCGCGGGCCAGCTGGTTCGACTTACCTTCAACGAAGTTATCAAAGGTGTGTTTAACGTTGACGTTGGAGCGGTAAGACGGTTCTGCGGGCGCCGGGACGTTATCCCAACCTGCGCGCGGGGCCGGGGCGACACGCGGGGCCTGCACCTGGGCGGTTTGCGCCGGAGCGCTGACGCTTGCCGTCTCTCTTAACGTTTGGGTCACGGGCTTGGTGCCCACCTCAAAACGCAGCTGCGGGGCATCCGCACCGCAAAAATCATTCAACAGACCGTTGATGTTATTGAGGTATTTATCTCTCACCCAATCAAGTACGAAACGATTTGGCGCGTACAAGGCCAGCGTGTTATCGCTCAGTTCCGCCTGCAAAGGGCGGATCCACAT